>NZ_AP043678.1:0-4145753 GCF_055389595.1 Cellulomonas sp. GTC20042
ATCAGGCGTCGGGCGTCACGCACAGGTGTGGACAAGTCTGTGGATGCGGGTTCGGCGTGCGACACTCGACCACGCAGTTGACGACGGCAGCGAGGTACAGGTGGCAGCACAGGACGATCAGCTCACGCAGGTCTGGTCGACCGCCGTGGCCGAGCTCGAGGTGAGCCCGGACATCACGCCGCGTCAGCTCGCCTTCGTCCGGCTGGCGAAACCGCTCGGCCTGCTCGACGACACGATGCTGCTCGCGGTCGGCAACGACCTCACCAAGGACTACCTGGAGACGCGGGTCCGCGCGGAGGTCTCCGAGGCGCTGACCTCGGCGCTCGGCCGCGACGCCCGGTTCGCGATCACGGTCGACCCCTCGCTGGAGACCGGCGCCGCCCCCCTCGCCACGCCGCCCGCACCGGCAGCGGCCGCCGAGGCGGACGCCCTGCCCTCCCCCGCCGCCAGCGGGCACCCGAGCGCCGGCGACGCCGCCGAGATCGAGCAGCGCGAGCCGTTCCGGCGCCAGCCCGCCGGCCCCACGCCGAGCGTCGAGCCGGCCCGGCTGAACCCCAAGTACCTGTTCGAGACCTTCGTCATCGGCTCGTCCAACCGCTTCGCGCACGCCGCGGCGGTGGCGGTCGCCGAGGCACCGGCCAAGGCCTACAACCCGCTGTTCATCTACGGCGACTCGGGTCTGGGCAAGACGCACCTGCTGCACGCGATCGGGCACTACGCCCGCAACCTGTACCCCTCGGTGCGGGTGCGCTACGTGAACTCCGAGGAGTTCACCAACGACTTCATCAACTCCATCGGTGAGGGCCGGGCGGGGGCGTTCCAGCGCCGCTACCGCGAGGTGGACGTCCTCCTCATCGACGACATCCAGTTCCTGCAGGGCAAGGAACAGACGATGGAGGAGTTCTTCCACACGTTCAACACCCTGCACAACGCGAACAAGCAGGTCGTGCTGACCTCCGACCTGCCGCCGAAGCAGCTCAACGGCTTCGAGGACCGGATGCGCTCGCGCTTCGAGTGGGGCCTGATCACCGACGTGCAGCCGCCGGACCTCGAGACCCGCATCGCGATCCTGCGCAAGAAGTCGGCCAACGACAAGCTCCAGGCGCCGGACGACGTGCTGGAGTACATCGCGTCGAAGATCTCGACCAACATCCGCGAGCTCGAGGGCGCGCTGATCCGGGTCACCGCCTTCGCGAACCTGAACCGGCAGCAGGTCGAGCTGTCGCTGGCGGAGATCATCCTCAAGGACCTGATCACCGACGACGACCAGGCCGACATCACCGCCACCGCCGTGATCGGCCAGACCGCCGCGTACTTCGGGCTGACGATCGAGGACCTGTGCGGATCCTCCCGCTCGCGGGTGCTGGTGACCGCGCGCCAGATCGCCATGTACCTGTGCCGTGAGCTCACCGACCTGTCGCTGCCGAAGATCGGGCAGGCGTTCGGTGGGCGCGATCACACGACGGTCATGCACGCCAACCGCAAGATCCGCGAGCTGATGGCCGAGCGGCGCTCGATCTTCAACCAGGTCACCGAGCTGACCAACCGGATCAAGCAGGAGAGCCGCGGCTGACCCGCACCTCCTGATCCCGAGGGCCCCGGACCGACACCCGTCGTCCGGGGCCCTCGTCGCACCGAGACCTTCCAGGTGAACTCCAGGGATCGATGGGACGAATTCACACCTGTGGACGAACCTGTGGACGACGGTGGACGACGCCCCCGGTTCGTGTGGACGGCTCCTGCGTCCTCGGTGGACAGGAAATGACGACGATCGGTCCGTCCACCGTCGCTCGCGTCGTCCACCGTGGTCCTGCACACGACACGCACAGCGGCACGAGCCCGCTGACCTGCGACGACAGGCGTTGTCCACACAGTGCACACCGGTGACGACGACGACGAACAATATCTAGAGGAGAGATCCACAGCCCGTCAGTGCCCTGCCGGCCCGACCGACGACCGGCACCTCGGACCGACCGCACGAGCCGAGGACTGACCGCAGGATCCGTCCTGGAGAACGTTCTGACCCTGTGGACGGTGTCCACAGGCCGAAAACCGTCTCCCAGAGCCGACGAGAGCGACGCGCTCACGCGAGCACAGCACCCCTCGTCGCGGTACCGGAGGCATGTCGTCTCGCGTAGTGTTCGGTCCGACTGCCCGCACGGTGCCCCCACCGTCTGCACGGCCGTCACCACGCACGACAGACCAGGGGCCCCGCGCCCCGCGCACCAGCACCGGGATCGCCCGCGATCCCCCTGACCGAGAGGGTGGGGCATGAAGTTCCGCGTCGAACGTGACGTCCTCGCAGAAGCCGTCACGTGGATCGCTCGCAGCCTGCCCACCCGTCCCCCGGTCCCCGTGCTGGCCGGTGTCCGCATCGAGGCCGAGGCCGACGGCACCCTGCGCCTGGCGAGCTTCGACTACGAGGTGTCCGCGCGGTCCGAGATCCCCGCCGACGTGAGCGAGCCGGGCAGCGTCCTGGTCTCCGGGCGTCTGCTGGCCGAGATCTCCCGCGCGCTGCCCGCCAAGCCGGTGGACGTGTCGCTCGACGGCACCAAGGTCACCGTCACCTGCGGCGCCTCGCGCTTCACCCTGCTCACCATGCCGGTCGAGGACTACCCGCAGCTGCCGACGATGCCGGCGCTGACCGGCACCGTCGACGGCGACGAGCTCACCAAGGCCGTCGCGCAGGTCACCGTCGCCGCCTCCCGCGACGACACGCTGCCCCTGCTCACCGGCGTGCGCGTGGAGATCGAGGGCGAGAAGGTCACGCTGCTCGCCACCGACCGCTACCGCCTCGCGCTGCGCGAGATGACCTGGAGCCCCGCGTTCCCGGACGTCTCCGCGGTGGCCCTGGTCCGCGCGCGCACGCTGAACGACGCGGCGAAGTCGCTCGGTGCCTCCGGCTCGGTGAACGTCGGCCTGGCCACCGGCCAGGGCGTCGACCTGATCGGCTTCGAGGCCGGCGGCCGGCACACCACCTCGCTGCTGGTCGACGGCGACTACCCCGCCGTCCGCCGGCTGTTCCCGGACGAGTCCCCGATCCACGCGGTGGTGAACACGCAGCTGCTCGCCGACGCGGCCAAGCGCGTGGCGCTGGTCGCCGAGCGGAACACCCCGATCCGGCTCACCTTCTCCGACGGCCAGGTGGTGCTGGACGCCGGTCAGGGCGACGACGCGCAGGCGTCCGAGGCGCTGGAGGCCACGCTGGTCGGCGACGACATCGCGGTGGCGTTCAACCCGCAGTTCCTGCTGGACGGCCTGGGCGCGCTGACCACGCCGTTCGTGCGGCTGTCGTTCACGCACCCGAACAAGCCGGTCGAGTTCACCGGTCAGGAGTCCCTCGAGGGCGACGACCTCCAGGAGTACCGCTACCTGCTCGTCCCGATCCGCTTCGCGAGCTGACGCCCGACCGGGTGTGACCGGCGAGACGCCCTGCCGGCTCGTCCTGGCGGTCGTCGCGCAGGAGAATGGCGCACGACAGTGCCGCCGCGTGCTGGTACCAGCCCGCGTGCGGACGGGCGACGAGAGGTGGAGCGATGCGGATCGGCCTGGTGGGTCTGGGCAGGATGGGCGCGAACATGCGCGACCGGATGCGGCGCGCAGGGATCGACGTCACGGGGTACGACCGGAACCCGGAGGTCTCCGACGTCGCGTCGCTGGCCGACCTGGTCGCCGCCCTGCCCGCCGGTGAGCGGATCGTCTGGGTGATGGTGCCGGCCGGCGCGGTCACCCGCGCGGTGGTGGACGAGCTGGCCGGTCTGCTGACCGCCGGCGACCTGGTGATCGACGGCGGCAACTCGTACTACGTCGACGACGCGGTGCACGCCGGTGCGCTGGCCGCCGAGGGCGTGCACTACCTGGACGTCGGCGTCTCGGGCGGCGTGTGGGGCCTGGAGAACGGCTACGGCCTGATGGTCGGCGGCGACGCCGCGGACGTCGAGCGCGCCATGCCGATCTTCGACGCGCTGCGCCCGGAGGGCCCGCGGGACGAGGGCTTCGTGCACGCCGGCGCGGTCGGCGCGGGCCACTACGCCAAGATGGTGCACAACGGCATCGAGTACGGCCTGATGCAGGCCTACGCCGAGGGCTACGAGCTGCTCGAGGCCAAGGACATCGTCACCGACGTCACCGGCACCATGAAGGCCTGGCAGCGCGGCACGGTCGTGCGGTCCTGGCTGCTGGAGCTGCTGGTCAAGGCGCTGGACGAGGACCACGAGCTCGAGGCGATCGAGGGCTGGGTCGAGGACTCCGGGGAGGGCCGCTGGACCGTCGACGAGGCGATCGAGGCCGCCGTGCCGCTGCCGGTGATCACGGCCGCGCTGTTCGCGCGCTTCCAGTCTCGCCAGGACGAGTCCCCCGCGATGAAGGCCGTCGCCGCGCTGCGCCAGCAGTTCGGCGGGCACGCGGTCAAGGCCGCCCCCGGCAGCACGCCCTCCGCGGGCTGATCGGTCCGCAGCGCCTTCGATGTACGTCTCGCACCTGTCCCTGACGGACTTCCGGTCGTACCACCAGGTCGACCTGGTCCTCGAGCCGGGGATCACCGCGCTGGTGGGCCCGAACGGGCAGGGCAAGACGAACCTCGTCGAGGCGATCGGCTACGTGTCGACGCTGTCCTCCCACCGCGTGCCGACCGACGCCCCGATGGTGCGTGCCGGGGCGTCGGCGGCGGTGGTGCGGTCACGGATCGTGCGCGCGCAGCCGGACGGCTCGGAGCGGGCGCTGGTGATCGAGCTGCAGCTCGGCTCCGGGCGGTCGAACCGGGTCAAGCTGAACGGTCAGCCCTCGCGGGCGCGGGACGTGGTCGGCGCGCTGCGCTCGGTGCTGTTCGCGCCGGAGGACCTGGCGCTGGTCAAGGGCGATCCCGACGGCCGGCGCCGGTTCGTCGACGAGCTCGCGGTGCAGGTCACCCCCCGGCTGTCCGGGGTGTTCTCCGAGTACGACCGGGTGGTGCGTCAGCGCACGGCGCTGCTCAAGTCGGCGGCCGGGTTCCGGGGGCGCGCGACGCCGGACCTGAGCACCCTCGACGTCTGGGACTCCCGCCTGGCGGAGCTCGGTGCGCAGGTGATCGTCGCGCGCCAGGCCGTGATCGGTGCGCTGGCCCCCTACGTCGGCCGCGCGTACGAGCAGGTCAGCGACGGTCAGGGCGCCGCCCAGGTCACCTACCGCTCCTCGCTCGCCGCCGCGCTCGCCGGCGCCGACGACCGCGACGACCCGACGTCGGCCCCGGGCAGGCACGCGACCGTCGCCGAGGTCGAGCAGCAGATGCTGGACGCGCTGGCCCGGCTGCGGCCCAAGGAGCTGGAGCGCGGGGTCTGCCTGGTCGGACCGCACCGTGACGACCTGGTGCTCACCCTCGGCGACCTGCCGGCGAAGGGCTACGCCAGCCACGGCGAGTCCTGGTCCTTCGCGCTGGCGCTCAAGCTCGCCTCCTACGAGCTGCTGAGCCACGGTCCGCTGCCCGGGTCGGTCGCCGACGAGGACCTGCTGTGGGTCGCCGACGGTGGACCGGACGGGGAGCCGGTGCTCATGCTGGACGACGTGTTCGCCGAGCTGGACTCCAAGCGTCGCGACCGGCTGGCCGGGATGGTCGCCGGGGCGCGGCAGGTGTTCGTCACCGCCGCGGTGCCGGGCGACGTGCCGGAGGCGCTGGCCGGGGCCCGGTTCGACGTGCTGGCGTCGGAGGTCGCCCGTGCCGTCTGAGCCGGAGGACGCCACCACCGGTCCGGAGGACATCGCCGGCCCGTCGGCACCTGGCGCCGCCGAGGAGCTTGTCGCCCCCGATCCGACGATCCCGGTCGCCGAGCGGCTGGACGTGACCCCCGCCGCGCAGATGGCCCGGCTCTCGCTCGCCCGGTTCCGCTCGGTGGCGCGGTCGCGCGGCTACCGCCCTGGTCAGCAGCCGCGCGGCCGGTCGGCGCTGTCCCCCGCCGAGCGCGACGCCCCCGGCGCGCACCCCCGGGACCCGCAGACCCTGTCGACCACGCTGTCCTCGCTGTTCCGGGACCGCGGCTGGGTGCAGGAGGTCTCGGTCGGCGGGGTGATCGGCCGCTGGCGGGACGTGGTGGGCGACCAGATCGCCGACCACTGCACCCCGGAGACCTTCGCCGAGGGCGTGCTGGTGGTGCGCACCGACTCGACCGCCTGGGCGCAGCAGCTGAAGATGCTGGCCCCGCAGCTGGTCGGGCGGATGGCGGAGGACCTCGGGCAGGGCGTGGTCACCGAGGTCAGGGTGCTGGGACCGGCCGGGCCGGGGTTCGGCAAGGGCAAGCGCTCGGTGCGCGGGCGGGGTCCGCGCGACACCTGGGGCTGATCCGGGGCGTTCTGAGGGGCCTACGGCGCCGGGCCAGGTAGACTAGGAAGGACATCTCTGGCGCGTCTGCGCCGGTCCGTAGTAGCCGATCTCCGCCGTCGTGGAGTGATCTGCCCTCTTCCGGGACGGGCGGGCCACACCGCCGCGTCCGAGAACTGAGGAGCACCACCGCCCGTGGCCGATCAGACACCCACCGGATCGAACCCGACGGAGCACGAGGTTCCCAGCCAGAGCGGCGAGAAGGTGGGTCGGACCGAGGTCGCGTACGACGCCTCCGCGATCACCGTCCTCGAGGGGCTCGAGGCCGTCCGCAAGCGTCCGGGCATGTACATCGGCTCCACCGGCGAGCGCGGTCTGCACCACCTGGTCTACGAGGTGGTCGACAACTCGGTCGACGAGGCGCTGGCCGGCTACTGCGACCACATCGAGATCACCCTGCTCGCCGACGGCGGCGTGCGCGTGGTCGACAACGGCCGTGGCATCCCGGTCGCGATGCACCCCACCGAGGGCAAGCCGACGCTCGAGGTCGTCATGACGATCCTGCACGCCGGCGGCAAGTTCGGCGGCGGTGGCTATGCGGTCTCCGGCGGTCTGCACGGCGTCGGCATCTCCGTGGTCAACGCGCTGTCCACCCGGGTGCACTCCGAGGTCAAGCGCGACGGCTACGCCTGGTCGATGGACTTCGCCGACGGCGGGCACCCGGTCGGCACGATCCAGCAGGGCGAGGCCACCGAGGAGACCGGCACCTCGCAGACGTTCTGGGCGGACCCGAGCATCTTCGAGACCACCGAGTACGACTTCGAGACGCTGCGCTCGCGCTTCCAGCAGATGGCCTTCCTCAACAAGGGCCTGCAGATCACGCTCACCGACGAGCGCCCGCAGCACGCGGACACCGAGGACGAGGTCGCCGGCGAGGCGCCCGCCGCGGACACCGCGCGCTCGATCACCTACAAGTACGACGGCGGCCTGGTCGACTACGTCCGGCACCTGAACGCCACCAAGAAGGTCGACCTGGTGCACCCCGAGGTCATCGACTTCGAGGCCGAGGACGTCGACCGCCGGATCTCCGTCGAGATCGCGATGCAGTGGACCAGCGCCTACTCCGAGTCGGTGCACACCTACGCGAACACCATCTCCACCACCGAGGGCGGTACCCACGAGGAGGGCTTCCGCGCGGCGATGACCTCCCTGGTCAACCGGTACGCCCGGGAGAAGGGGATCATCAAGGAGAAGGACGACAACCTCACCGGCGACGACATCCGCGAGGGTCTGACCGCCGTGCTGTCGATCAAGCTCGGCGAGCCGCAGTTCGAGGGCCAGACCAAGACGAAGCTCGGCAACACCGAGGCCAAGACCTTCGTGCAGCGCGTGGTGAACGAGCAGCTCGCCGACTGGCTGGACTCGCACCCGAACGAGGCCAAGGACGTCATCCGCAAGGCGATCCAGGCGTCCCAGGCCCGCCTCGCCGCACGCAAGGCTCGCGAGGCCACCCGGCGCAAGGGCCTGCTCGAGTCCAACTCGATGCCCGGCAAGCTCAAGGACTGCCAGTCCAACAACCCCGCCGAGTGCGAGATCTTCATCGTCGAGGGTGACTCCGCCGGCGGTTCCGCCGTGCGCGGGCGCAACCCGCGGACGCAGGCGATCCTCCCGCTGCGCGGCAAGATCCTCAACGTCGAGCGCGCCCGCCTCGACCGCGCGCTGTCGAACCTCGAGGTGCAGGCGCTGATCACCGCGTTCGGCACCGGCATCGGTGAGGACTTCGACATCTCGAAGCTGCGGTACCACAAGATCGTGCTGATGGCCGATGCGGACGTCGACGGCCAGCACATCCGCACCCTGCTGCTCACGCTGCTCTACCGGTACATGCCGAAGCTGATCCTCGAGGGCCACGTCTTCATGGCGCAGCCGCCGCTGTTCCGGATCAAGTGGTCCAACGCCCCGCACGACTACGTGTACTCGGACCGCGAGCGGGACGCGGTGCTGGCCGACGGCCAGGCGAGCGGCAAGCGGATCCCCAAGGAGAACGGGATCCAGCGCTACAAGGGTCTCGGCGAGATGGACTACTCCGAGCTGTGGGACACCACCATGGACCCGGGCAACCGCACGCTGCTCCAGGTCACCCTGGACGAGGCCGCGGCCGCGGACAACATCTTCTCCGTGCTCATGGGCGAGGACGTCGAGTCCCGTCGCTCGTTCATCCAGCGCAACGCACGCGACGTGCGCTTCCTGGACATCTGACGACGGCGCTCGCGCCCCCACCCCCGTCCGGCACGCGCCACGTGCCGGGCACCCCTGATCGAAGGACTGTGACGTGACTGAGACGACCGGCGACCACATCGAGCACGGCCGCATCGACCAGGTGGACCTGCAGCTCGAGATGCAGCGGTCCTACCTGGACTACGCGATGGCCGTGATCGTGGGCCGCGCGCTGCCGGACGTGCGCGACGGCCTCAAGCCGGTGCACCGCCGCGTGCTGTACGCCATGTACGACGGCGGCTACCGGCCCGACCGGCAGTTCTCCAAGTGCAGCCGCGTCGTCGGCGACGTCATGGGCAAGTACCACCCGCACGGCGACACCTCGATCTACGACGCCCTGGTCCGCCTGGTGCAGGACTGGTCGCTGCGCTACCCGCTGGTGGCCGGCCAGGGGAACTTCGGCTCCCCCGGCGACGACCCCGCAGCCGCCCCGCGGTACACCGAGTGCAAGATGGCCCCGCTCGCCATGGAGATGGTGCGGGACATCGACGAGGACACCGTCGACTTCCAGGACAACTACGACGGCCGCACCCAGGAGCCGACGGTCCTGCCCTCGCGGTTCCCGAACCTGCTGGTCAACGGCTCCGCCGGCATCGCGGTCGGCATGGCGACCAACATCCCGCCGCACAACCTGCGCGAGGTCGCCGAGGGCGTCCGCTGGCACCTGGACCACCCCGAGGCGTCCAAGGAGGAGCTGCTCGCGGCCCTCATGCTGCGGATCAAGGGCCCGGACTTCCCCACCGGCGCGACGATCCTCGGTCACAAGGGCATCGAGGAGGCGTACCGCACCGGCCGTGGCTCGATCACGATGCGCGCGGTGGTCGAGGTCGAGGAGATCCAGGGCCGGATCTGCCTGGTCGTGACCGAGCTGCCGTACGCGGTGAACCCGGACACCCTGGCCAAGAAGATCGCCGACCTGGTGCGCGACAACCGGGTGACCGGCATCGCCGACATCCGCGACGAGACCTCCGGCCGCACCGGCCAGCGCCTGGTGATCGTGCTCAAGCGCGACGCGGTCGCCAAGGTCGTGCTGAACAACCTGTACAAGCACACCCAGCTGCAGGACACCTTCGGCGCCAACATGCTCGCGCTGGTGGACGGCGTGCCGCGCACGCTCAGCCTGGACGCGTTCATCCGCCACTGGACCACGCACCAGATGGAGGTCGTCGTCCGGCGGACCCGGTTCCGCCTGCGCAAGGCCGAGGAGCAGATCCACATCTACCGCGGCTACCTCAAGGCGCTGGACGCGCTGGACGAGGTGATCGCGCTGATCCGTCGCTCCCCCGACGCCGACGAGGCCCGCGAGGGCCTGATGGCGCTGCTGGACGTCGACGAGGTGCAGGCGAACGCGATCCTCGCGCTCCAGCTGCGCCGGCTGGCCGCCCTCGAGCGCCAGAACATCCTGGACAACTACGCCAAGCTCGAGCACGAGATCCAGGGCTACCTCGCGATCATCGACTCCGAGGAGCTCCAGCGCGACATCGTGCGCGACGAGCTCGGCGAGATCGTCGACAAGTACGGCGACGAGCGCCGCACCACGATCCTGCCCTTCGACGGCGAGGTGTCGGTCGAGGACCTGATCGCCGAGGAGGAGATGGTCGTCACCATCACCCGCGGCGGCTACGCCAAGCGCACGCGCTCGGACAACTACCGGGCGCAGCGTCGTGGCGGCAAGGGCGTGCGCGGCGCGCAGCTGCGCGAGGACGACATCGTCGACCACTTCTTCGTGACGACCACGCACCACTGGCTGCTGTTCTTCACCAACCTCGGCCGGGTGTACCGCGCCAAGGCCTACGAGCTGCCCGAGGGCGGCCGGGACGCCAAGGGTCAGCACGTGGCGAACCTGCTGGCCTTCCAGCCCGGCGAGAAGATCGCCCAGGTGCTCGACATCCGCGACTACGAGCAGGCCGAGTACCTGGTGCTCGCCACGCAGCGCGGCCTGGTGAAGAAGACCCGCCTCGCCGAGTACGACTCCAACCGCTCCGGCGGCGTCATCGCGATCAACCTGCGCGAGGACGAGGACGGCCTGCCGGACGAGCTGGTCTCCGCGCGGATCGTCGACGCCACGGACGACCTGATCCTGGTGTCCCGCAAGGGGCAGTCGCTGCGGTTCACCGCCACCGACGAGGCGCTGCGCCCGATGGGTCGCGCCACCTCCGGCGTCACCGGCATGAAGTTCCGCGCCGAGGACGAGCTGCTGGCGCTGGACGTCGTGCGCGAGGACGCCTTCCTGTTCACGGTGACCGAGGGCGGCATCGCCAAGCGCACCGCGCTCTCCGTCGAGAACTACCGCGTGCAGGGTCGTGGCGGCCTCGGCATCAAGGTCGCGAACCTGCCCGAGGCGAACGGCGACCTGGTCGGCGCGCTGGTCACCGACGCGGACGACGAGGTGCTGGTGATCATGGAGCGCGGCAAGATCGTGCGCTCCGCCGTCGCCGAGGTGAACGCCACCGGCCGCACCACCCAGGGCGTCATCTTCGCCAAGCCCGACAACGGGGACCGGATCATCGCGGTCGCGCGGAACATCGAGCGCCACCTGGGCGACGATGCAGGTACCGTGGACGACGACAACGGCTCGACGGGTCCCTCCCCCGCGGTCGAGGAGATCACCGCCGCCACAGCGCCGGACGCACCGGTGGCTGACGAGACCCCCGAGGAGGATGCATGAGCGACACCCCGCCGTCCATCCCGCCCCGCAAGACCCCCGCGCAGTCGTCCACGAAGACCGGGTCGACACCGGCCGTGAGCAAGCCCGCGACCTCGTCGGGCACGTCCACGGCGTCGACCACCCGGCCGGCCACCGGGCGCACGCCCGCCGCCGCGCGGACCGGTGCCACCACGGCGACCGCGAGCACCACCACGGCCACGCCGTCGGCTGCCTCGACGGACACCTCGCGCCCGTCGACCCCGGCCGCGACGCCGTCTCCGACGCCCGCCGCCGAGAAGACCCCGGCCCGTCCCGCCGCTGCGAGCACCCCGGCCCCTGCGGCCGCGTCGAGCACCGGCCCGCGCCGGGTGCGCCTGGCGGTGTCCCGGGTGGACCCGTGGTCGGTCATGAAGCTGTCGTTCCTCATGTCCGTCGCCGCCGGCATCATGCTCGTCGTCGCGACCGTCGTGGTGTGGCTGACCCTGGACGGCCTGCACGTGTTCTCGACGATCAACGACCTGGCGACCGAGATCCTCGCGGACACCGACGTCGACATCATGCAGTACATCGAGCTGAACCGGGTGGCCTCCGTCGCGACCCTGATCGCCGTGGTGGACGTCTTCCTGATCACCGCGCTGGCGACCATCGGTGCGTTCCTCTACAACATCACGGCGGCGCTCGTCGGTGGCGTGCACGTCACCATGACCGACGACTGACGAGGTGCCCGCCCCGATCGGCCGACGCCGGTTTGGGCGGGCTGCCCCTGCTGGGGTAGTCTCATCCGGCACGCGGACGTCCAGACGTCACGCGCGCACGGGCCTATAGCTCAGACGGTTAGAGCGCTTCCCTGATAAGGAAGAGGTCAGAGGTTCAAGTCCTCTTAGGCCCACTCCCGAGCCCTGGGGGTCCCCATGAAGAAGCTGTTGCTCCTTGCGGCCCTCGCCGCTGCCGGTTACGTCGCCTACCAGCGCTACGTGCAGGAGCGCGACGACCGGGACCTGTGGGCCGAGGTCAGCGACGACGTCGCCTGATCGTCCACCACCAGCCGCTCGGCGGCACGGGTCGCAGGACGACCCTCGGGGGCCATGGCGCAATTGGTAGCGCACCTGCTTTGCAAGCAGGGGGTTAGGGGTTCGAGTCCCCTTGGCTCCACTCCTCGCGCAGCAGCGCGTACGTGTACGAGTCCACCCACCGCCCGTCGCGCAGCAGCGAGTCCGCGCGGTGCGAGCCCTCCCGACGCATCCCGAGCCGCTCCATCAGCCGCCACGAGGGCGTGTTCTCCGCGAAGCAGCCTGCGGTGATCCGGCGCAGGCCGAGCTGCTCGAAGGCGGCGCGCACCAGCCGGCCGGCAGCCTCCGTCGCGAACCCCCGGCCGTGGTGCACGGGGTCGAAGGCCCAGCCGATCTCGGCCTGCGTGCCCCGGGCCTGCTCGACGATCTCGCTCTGCGCCCAGCCGTCCTCGACGCGGAGGAACAGGTCGCCGATCACGGTGCCCTCGTGCAGCACGGGGAAGGTGTACGGGAGCCGGTCCGGCGCGACGAAGCGGACCGTGAACAGGGTCTGGTCGTGCGCGTCGGCGGTCATCCAGCGGGCGACCTCGGGCAGGCTCCGGTACCGCCAGACGGCGTGGGCGTCCTGCGGGGTGGCGGGGCGCACGGTGAGGCGCTGGGTGGTCAGCGGCCAGGTGATCGCGGCGTCGGCAGTCACGCTCGCAGGCTAGCGCCGGTGGCGGTCTCGGCGCGGGCGTGTGCAGGTCTGGTGCGGATCGCCCCCCGGGCAACGCGCGGTCTCCTACGGTCGGGGCATGACCCGTCGGCAGGCTTTGGTGGCGCTCGCGTGGATCGCGGCGTTCGTGATGGTCGTTGCCGGCGTGGCGGCTGTGCTGGTCGGCCGGGTGGCGGTGGACCGGTTCGAGCGGGTGGATCCGGCGGCGTTCCGGTGGGATCTCGACCCGGATGACCGGATCACGCCGGTGCCGCGCGCGACCACGCCCTGAGCGACGGCGGGAGGACGCGCGAGGCCCGGCACCCCTCCCACGCGGGGAGCGGGTGCCGGGCCTCGTCGGAGTCGGGGGCTCAGGCCTCCGGCGCGGCGTCCGTGTCCGGCTTCTTGGCCGGTGAGCGGCGCGGGGCGGCCTTCTTGGCGGCCTCGGTGACCTTCTCCGCGGCCTCGGTGACCTTCTCGGTGGCCTCGGAGACCCGCTCCTCGACGTCCTCGCGGACCTCAGCGACCTTCTCCGCGGCCTTCTTGGTGGCCTCGCGGCCCCGGGCGACGGCCTCGCCGGCCGCCTCGCCCACGGCCTCCGCGGCGTCACCGGCCCGCTCGCGCAGGTGCGCCGCGGAGGCGGCGGGCGCCTCGGGCTCCCACGGCTCGGCCCACGGGTCGGTGGTGCTGCGGCTGCGCGTCCAGGCGAACGCGGCGGCGCCGGCACCGACGATCGCGGCGACCAGGAAGAAGCGCTTGGCGCCCTTGCCCTTCTTCTTCTCTGCCTTCTCGACGGCCTTGGCGGCGCCGGCTGCGGCTGCGGAGAGCGCGGCGGGGGCCTCGGTCGCCTTGTCGGCGGCCTTCTCGATGACCGCGCCCGCGCGCTCGGCGGCGTCGTTGACGGCCTGCACGAGCCGGGGGAGCAGGTCGTCGACGAGCTTGTCGTGCGCGCTGTCGAGCACCGGCGCGGCCTTCTCGGCGGCCTTCTCGACGCGCGGCGCGGCGGCCTTCACGCTCTCCTTGTACAGGTGGTCGATCCGCGGGATCAGCCACTCGATCGCGGCCTCGACACGCGGCGCCGTCCACTCGTAGGCCTGGCCGGCAGCCTCCTTGGCGCTGCTGGCGGCCTCGGCGGCGATCTTCGACGCGCCGTCCGCGGCCTTGCCGCTCGCGTCGGCGAGCACGGCGCCGACGTCGGCTGCCTGGTCCTTCAGCTTGTCCGTCTGAAGGTGGTCGGTGACGGTTCCGAGCTTGCTACGTCCCATGTCCACTCACTCCCGCTCCACGCTGGTCGATGACCTCCCACTCTGCCACCGCGGAGCCCTTCGCGCAGGTGGCTGGCGTGCTCCGGTGCCGCGGTTCGTCCCGCGGCGAACACCCGGGCAGCGGCCGGACCGGGCGCGGGGCAGCGTGGGAGGATGACGGGCATGTACGCGACCCTGCACACCAACCGTGGTGACATCCGCCTCGAGCTCTTCGAGAACCACGCCCCGGCCACCGTGGAGAACTTCCGCGGCCTGGCGACCGGCGAGAAGACCTGGACCGACCCTTCCACCGGCTCCGAGCAGAACCGCCCGCTGTACGACGGCGTGATCTTCCACCGCGTCATCGACGGCTTCATGATCCAGGGCGGGGACCCGCTGGGCTCCGGCCGTGGCGGCCCGGGCTACACCTTCGACGACGAGATCCACCCCGAGCTGCGGTTCTCCGAGCCGTACCTGCTCGCGATGGCCAACGCCGGCCTGCGCCGCGACCCGATCTCGGGCGCCGTGGGCGGCACCAACGGCTCGCAGTTCTTCATCACCGTGACCGCGACGCCGCACCTGAACGGCAAGCACACCATCTTCGGCAAGGTGGCCGACGACGAGAGCCGCGCGGTGGTCGACGCCATCGCCACGACGGCGACCCGTCCCGGCGACCGCCCGGTCGAGGACGTCGTGATCTCCTCGGTCTCCTTCGAGGGCTGATCGACCGATGACCTCCCCGCAGCCGGGCGCTGCTGCTCCTGAGATCCCGGTCTGCCCGCGGCACCCCGACCGCATCGCCTACGTGCGGTGCCAGCGGTGCGGCCGGCCGACCTGCCCGGAGTGCCAGCGCCCGGCCGCGGTGGGTGTGCAGTGCGTGGACTGCGTCGCCGAGGCGGCGCGTCAGCAGCCCGCCGCCCGTACGGCCTTCGGCGGACGCTCCACCGGCGGACGTCCGGTGGTCACGATCACGCTGATCGCGCTGTGCGTGGCGAGCTTCGTCGCGCAGCAGCTGATCCCCGGCTGGACGAGCCGCTGGGCGTTCTCGGCGGCCGCCGGCGAGGTGGAGCCGTGGCGGTTCCTCACCTCGGCGTTCCTGCACGCGCCGAACCAGATCCTGCACATCGCGATGAACATGATCGCGCTGTGGTCGGTGGGGCCGTTCCTGGAGGCGTCGCTCGGGCGCTGGCGCTTCACGGCGCTCTACCTGCTAAGCGCCCTGGGCGGCTCGGTGATGTTCCTGCTGTTCGCCGACCCGTACGGCCTCTCCTGGCTCACCGGCCTGTACGGGGCGTCCGGCGCGGTGTTCGGGCTGTTCGGCGCGGTGCTGGTGGTGCTGCGACGGCTCGGGCGCTCGGCGGGGCCGATCCTGGGCGTGCTGGCGATCAACGCGGTGCTCGGCTTCGTGCTGCCGGGGATCGCCTGGCAGGCGCACCTGGGCGGCGCGATCGTGGGCGCGGCCCTCGGTGCGGCATTCGCCTTCGCCCCGCGCGAGAAGCGGTTGCCGGTGTCGATCGGCGCCTGCGTGGCGACCTTCGTGGTCCTCGCAGGAGCCGCCCTGGTGACCTACGGGGCGGTCTGACGCTCGTCCCCAGCGTTGCTCACACCTGTGGAACTACACGGCTGTAGTTATCCACAGCACTGTCCACGGGTTGTGGGTAACCGGGGCGTGGCCTGGGGACAGAGGTCTCCGTGCTGGGGAAACGCCTGTGATCAGCGGGTCCACGCCACCGGTCGTCCACCGGTGGTCACTTCCAGCGGGTCGCCATCCCCAGGCCGAACAGCGCGAAGCCGAAGCCGATCGCGAGGTTCCAGGACCGGATGCCCGGGATCGGGAAGTCGAAGCCGGTCAGGTAGGTGACGACGATCCACACCAGGCCGATCACCAGCGAGGCGACCAGCACGGGCACGAACCACGGGGGGTTGACGCCCGGGCCGGCGGACTTCGCCTGGGGCGCGGTGTAGTGCGACTTCTGCCGCGTCTTCGACTTGGGCACGCCGATCTCCTGATCTCGCAGCGACCGGGACGCGCGAGTCGCCTGTGGACAACTCCGCCCGACCCGAAGAACGTGCCCTAGCGTAGTGGGGGAGACCGAGGGGGTCAGCCGTGCCCGATCACCGGCAGGACGACGCGCCCGCGCACCGGGAGGACCGGGGCGCCGACGCGGATCCCCGGCGCGCCCCGCGCGAGCCCGCGTCGGGCGCCCGGCAGGAGCACGCGCACCGCGCTGAGCCGCCCGCCCCCACCCCCGAGCAGCAGCGTCGCCGTCGCGCCGTGCGCGGGTCGGTGTCGATCGGCCTGGTCATGGCGCTGTCCGGCGCCCTGTTCACCGCGAACGCCCGCCTGGCCGGCGGTGCCGACGAGCGTCAGCCGCAGGACCTCGCCGGGCTCCAGGCCAACGAGGACGCCCGGCGCGAGCGGCTGTTCGACGAGGTGACGTCCTTGCAGGCGTCGGTGGACGCGCTGACCCGGGAGCAGACCGACGCCGAGGGCGTGCAGTGGCAGTCCGCCGGCGAGGCCTACGACGTCGCCGCCGGCACCGTGGCCGTCACTGGCGAGGGGCTGGTCGTCCGCCTGGACGACGCCGCCGACGACGGGCCCCGGCCGGCAGGGGTCGGCCCGGACGACCTGGTGGTGCACCAGCAGGACCTGCAGGCCGTGATCAACGCCCTGTGGGCCGGCGGCGCCGAGGCGATGGCGCTGATGGACCAGCGGGTGATCTCGACCAGCGCGTTCCAGTGCATCGGCAACGTGCTCTCGTTGCAGGGCCGCCGCTACTCGCCGCCCTACGAGGTGACGGTGATCGGTGATCCCGACGAGCTGCGCGCCGCGCTCGCCGCCGATCCCGCGGTGCGCGCGTACCGCTCCTGGGTGTCCGCGGTCGGCCTCGGGTGGGAGGTGCAGCAGCCGTCGGGCGATCTCAGCGTGCCCGCTTACGATGGGGCGGCCGACCTGCGCCACGCCCGCGTGCCGGACGGGACCGAGGTGCTGCCCGGTCTCGTCGCCGGGACCACCGACACCGCGCCGGACGACGCCGCCGCCGGCACCGACCAGGAGGACCCGCAGGGATGACCGTCCAGCACGCCGCCCCCCGGCGCCGCCCCGGGGCCGCCGACGTCGCGCTCGGGGCGGTGGGTGTGCTCGGGGAGGTCCTCATCACCCTCGGCGTCCTGCTGCTCGCCTTCCTGGCCTGGCAGCTGTGGTGGACCGACGTCGAGGCCGACCGTGCGCAGGCCCAGGTGGTCGAGGAGCAGGGCTGGGACGAGCCGCTGGCCGCGCTGGACACCGACGACGGCCCGACGATCGTCACGCCCCGCTACGACGACCCGCCGGTGATGGACCAGCAGGAGTACCTGACGACCTTCGCGTCGATGCGGGTTCCCCGCTGGGACGGCGAGCCGACCCGCACGATCACCGAGGGCACCGACCGGCCCAACGTGCTCAACCCGCTCGGCATCGGGCACTACGAGGACACCGCCATGCCGGGCGGCGTCGGCAACTTCGCGGTCGCCGCGCACCGGACGACGTACGGCAAGCCGTTCAACCGGATCGCGGAGCTGCAGGAGGGCGACCCGATCGTCGTGTGGACGCAGGACACCTGGTACGTGTACCGGGTCACGTCCTCCGAGATCGTCATGCCGCAGGACGTCGACGTGATCGCCCCGGTCGCCGGGCAGCCCGACGCGACGCCGACCGAGCGGCAGATCACGCTGACGACCTGCCACCCGATGTTCTCCGCCCGCGAGCGGTACATCGTGCACGGGGTGCTGTCCTACTGGGCGCCCGTCTCCGAGGGCGTCCCCGCCGAGCTCGTGGAGGGGTCCTGATGTACGGATGGCTGTGGCGTCACCTGCCGGGGCCCGCGCTGGTCCGGGTGCTGCTGCTGATCGTGCTCGCCGGGCTCGTGCTGGCCGCCTGCTTCCAGTGGCTGTTCCCCTGGCTGGCGCCGTTCATGCCGTTCAACGACACGACCGTGGGGGAGTGACCACCGTGAGCAGGATCCTCGTCGTCGACAACTACGACTCCTTCGTCTACACGATCGTCGGCTACCTCGACCAGCTCGGGGCCGAGACCGTCGTCGTGCGGAACGACGCCGTGCCGCCGCTCGCCGAGCGGGAGGGCTTCGACGGCGTGCTCGTCTCGCCCGGGCCCGGTGCGCCGGCCGAGGCGGGCGCCAGCATGCAGGTGATCCGCGACTGCGCCGCCACCGGCACGCCCATGCTCGGGGTCTGCCTCGGGCACCAGGCGCTCGGCGAGGTGTTCGGCGGCACGGTCACGCACGCGCCCGAGCTGATGCACGGCAAGACCAGCCAGGTCGAGCACGACGGGCATGGGGTCCTCGCCGGCCTGCCCTCGCCGTTCACCGCCACCCGCTACCACTCGCTCGCCGTGGTCGACGGGACGGTGTCGGACGAGCTGGTGGTCACCGCCCGCGCGAACGGCATCATCATGGGCCTCCAGCACCGCACGCTGCCGCTGCACGGCGTGCAGTTCCACCCGGAGTCGGTGCTCACCGAGGGCGGCCACCGGCTGCTCGCCAACTGGCTGGCGCTGACCGGGGACGCCGGTGCCGTGGAGCGGGCCACGGGCCTGCACCCGCTCGTCCGGCCCTGAGGTCGCGCCGCTCGCGGCGGTCCGAGACGCAGAACGGCCCCGTCACCCGAGGGTGGCGGGGCCGTCGTGCGTGCGGCGTCAGGGGTTGGTGTTGCCGTTGCCGTTGCCGGAGCCGTTGTTCGAGCCCGCGGGCGGACCCTCCGAGACGGTCAGGGTCACGGTGCTGGTCAGCGAGGCCGTCGTGCCGGGCGCCGGGCTGGAGCTCATCACGTTGCCCTCGGCCACCGAGGCCGAGTTTGACGGAACGACGCGGATGTCGGTGAACCCGAGCGCCTTGAGCGCGTTGGTCGCGTCCTCCTCGGACATGTTCACGATGTTGCTCGGGATCTGTGCGCTGGTGGCGGCCACACCGACGGTCAGCTTGACCACGGTGCCCTGCGGCACGAGGCCCGCGGAGCGGTCCTGCCGGATCACGGTGCCGACCTGGGCCGGGTCCGAGGTCTCCTCGGTGACCACGTTGGCGCTGAGCTTGAGCGCGTTGAGCGCCGCGACCGCCGCGTCCTGCGTCTGCCCGGTCATGTCGGCGAGCTGGACGCGCCCGGAGGAGATGATCAGCGCGACCGGCTGGTCGGCGGTGACGGCCTGGCCGTTCGCCGGGTCGGAGCGCAGCACGCGGCCCTCGGGCTGGTCGGGCTCGTCGGCCTGCGTGATCGCGCCGACGGTGAGGCCGAGCTCCTCGATCTGGTCGCGCGCCTGGTCCTGGGTCAGCCCGGACAGGTCGGGCAGGGTGACCGAGTTCGGACCGGCCGACACCCAGTAGGACACGTCGCTGCCGTCCTCGGCGTCGGTGCCCGCGGCGGGGTCGGTGCGGGTGACCAGGCCCTCGGCCACGGTGTCGCTCGCCTCGGACTGCCGCACGGGGTTGAAGCCGGCGTCGGTGAGCGCCGCGGCGGCGTCCGCCTCGGCCAGGTTCACCACGGAGGGCACCGGGGTCGTCGTCGGCTCCTCGGTCTTGTTCCCCTGGGTGAGGATCAGGGCGATGATCCCGCCGACCGCGAGCACGCCGACGATGATCAGCGTGATCCACAGCCAGCGCTTCGAGCTCTCCGGCTCGTCGTCCTCAGGGCCGTCGGCGGCGGTGGGCAGCACCGAGGTGCCGGGGCTGGTCGGGGCCCACGCGGGGCCGGCGCCGGGCACGAGCTGGGTGGCGGCGGTGGCGGCGGCCGGGTCCATCACCTGGGTCGCGGCACCGGCACCGAGCGCGGCGGCGGCGACCGCCGGGGCGTTGACGTGACCGCCGCGGGCGGCGGCCTCCAGGTCGGCGCGGAACTCGGCGGCGGAGGAGTAGCGGGCGTCGCGCTCCTTGGCCAGGGCCTTGGCGCAGATCCGGTCGAGCGTCTCCGGCACGTCGGAGGCGACGCTGCTGGGCGCCGGGGCGATCTCCCGCACGTGCTGGTACGCGACGGCCACGGGGGAGTCGCCGACGAACGGCGGGCGGCCGGTCAGCAGCTCGAACAGCAGGCAGCCGGCGGAGTACAGGTCGGAGCGGGCGTCCACGGTCTCGCCACGGGCCTGCTCGGGGGACAGGTACTGCGCGGTCCCGATCACGGCCTGGGTCTGCGTCATCGTGGCGGCGGAGTCGGCCAGCGCGCGGGCGATGCCGAAGTCCATCACCTTGACCGCGCCGGTCGGGGTGAGCATGACGTTCGCGGGCTTGATGTCGCGGTGCACGATGCCCGCGTGGTGCGAGTACTCGAGCGCGGACAGCACGCCGGCGGTGATCTCGATCGCCTCGTCGATCGGTACGGCCTGGCCGTCGCGCAGGATGTCGCGGACGGTGTGGCCCTCGACGTACTCCATGACGATGAACGGCACGTGGCCGACCGCCCCGGTGGTGGGGTCGGTGACGACGTCCTCGCCGGTGTCGTAGACGGCGACGATCGCGGGGTGGTTCAGCGCGGCGGCGGCCTGCGCCTCGCGGCGGAACCGCGCCTGGAAGGAGGGGTCGCGCGCGAGGTCCGAGCGCAGGATCTTGATCGCGACCGTGCGCCCGAGACGGGTGTCGTGCCCGATGTGCACCTCGGCCATGCCGCCGCGGCCGATGAGCTCTCCGACCTCGTACCGTCCGGCGAGGATCCGGGATCCGTCGTCCACCACTAGGCGTCCTTCGCTGTCGTCGTTCGTGAGTCCCGCGCGATCACGGGCTCGTCGAGGAAGATCATCCCATCTGGGGCATCCGCACGAGCGTAGCCGGGCGTGTCCGGGGCGATCAGGGGGTCCCAGGCGCCGATCATGCGACCGGCGAGGGCCGCACCGAGCAGAGCCACCAGCAGCACGCCGAGCGCCACCAGCGGCCAGCGCACCCGTCGCCCGGACGACGCCACGCGCACGTGCGCACGGGTGGTCGGGTGGCCGGCGTGCGCGCCGGGGGCCCGGTGCGTCGGTGCCGAGGCCGGCTGGGTGCGGCGGCCGGTCCGCGGGTCGAAGGAGGGCGGCGCGTCGGCGGTGCCGTCGGAGGCGCCCGGGCCGGGCCACTGCGGGCCACGGGCGTCGGCGGGACGGCTGCGTGAGGCGTGCGCGGCGCGACCGGGGACGATCGTCACCGGCGGGGCCCCGCCGGGCGGGGTGTGCGCCTCCAGGGCGTCGAACATGCGCGCGACCTCCTCCGCGGACCCGGGCCGGGTGGCGGGGTCCTTGGCGAGCAATCGCATGATCAGCGCCGCGAGCTGCGGCTCCACCGAGGCAGGCAGCGGCGGCACGGCGGTGTTCACGTGCGCGACGGCGATGTCCACCGCGGTCGGGCCGGTGAACGGGCGGTGCCCGACGCTGGCCTCGTAGGCGATGATCCCGAGCGCGTACAGGTCGGAGGCCGCGGTCGCGGGGCCGCCGACGGCCTGCTCGGGGGACAGGTACTGCGCGGTGCCCATCACCATGCCGGTGGCGGTCATCGGCACCTGGTTGCTGGACAGCGAGACGCCGAAGTCGGTGATCTTCACCTTGCCGGAGGGCGTGAGCAGGATGTTGCCGGGCTTCACGTCGCGGTGCACCACCCCGGCGGCGTGCGCGGCGTGCAGCGCCCGGGCGGTCTGCGCCAGGATCGGCAGCAGCCGACGCGGCGGGAGCACCGGCTCGCGGTCGAGCAGGTCGCTCATCGGTTCGCCGAGGATCAGCTCCATCACCAGGAACGCCGAGCCGTCCTGCTCGCCGTAGTCGTAGAGCGCGGCGATCCCGGAGTGGGACAGCGAGCCCGCGTTGCGCGCCTCGGTGCGGAAGCGCTCGAGGAACCCCTGGTCGCCGGCGAACTCCTCGCGCAGCACCTTGACGGCGATCTCCCGGTCCAGCGCCTCGTCGTGCGCCGCCCAGACCTCGCCCATGCCGCCGACGGCGATCTGCCGGGTCAGGTGGTAGCGGCCGCCCAGCACCAGCCCCTCGGACGGCCTCACTGCCCGATCACCGCCTGCATCACCGCGCGGGCGATCGGGGCGGCGACCTTGCCACCGGTGGCCTCGCTGCCGGCGTCGCCGCCGTGCTCCACGATCACCGCGACGGCCACCTGCGGGTTGTCGGCGGGCGCGAAGCCGGTGAACCAGGCGTGCGGGTTCTCGCCGGAGACGGTCTGCGCGGTGCCGGTCTTGCCGGCGACCTGCACGCCGGAGATCTGCGCCGCGGTGCCGGAGCCGGACTGGACGACGCCGAGCATCATGCTGGTCAGCGCCTGCGCGGTGCTCGCGGACACCGCCTGCGAGTACTCCGTGGGCTCGGTCTGGCTGACCACGTCGAGGTCGGCGGTCCGCACGGTGTCCACCAGGTACGGGGTCATCAGCGTGCCGCCGTTGGCGATGGCGGCGGCGACCATCGCCATCTGCACCGGGGTCGCGCGCACCTCGAACTGGCCGATCGCGGACTGCGCGGTCTGCGGCTGGTCGAGCTCGGCGGGGAAGACGCTGTCGGCGAGCTTCATCGGGATCATCAGGTCCTCGTCGGCGTCGAAGCCGAACTTCTCGGCCTGCTCGCGCAACGCGTCGTCACCCAGACCGACGCCGAGCTCGGCGAAGGCGGTGTTGCAGGAGATCCGCAGCGCGTCGGAGAGCGACATCTGCCCGGAGCTGCTGCACGACGAGCCGCCGAAGTTGCTCAGCGCCCGGCTGGTGCCCGGGGGCGTGTAGGTGTCCGGTGCGGAGATCATCGTGTCGGCGGTGTACTGCCCGGACTCCAGCGCGGCGGCGGCCGTGACCAGCTTGAACGTCGACCCCGGGGGGTAGTTCTGGCTGGTCGCCTTGTTGAGCAGCGGGTCGCCGTCGGCGTCCAGCAGCTGCTGGTAGGCGGTGGTCGCGGCCGAGGTGTCGTGGGTGGCCAGCGCGTTCGGGTCGAAGCCGGGGGTGGACACCATCGCGAGGATGCGGCCGGTGGACGGCTCGATCGCGACGACCGCGCCGTTCTGCCCGCCGAGCGCGTCCCACGCCGCCTGCTGCGCGGCCGGGTCGAGGGTCAGCTCGATCGAGGAGCCCTGCGGCTGGCGCCCGGTGATCAGGTCCTGCATCCGGGACCAGAACAGCGAGTCCGCCTGCCCGGTGAGCTCGCTGTTCATCGCGCGCTCGAGCTGGCTGCCGCCGTTCACGATCGAGTAGAAGCCGGTGACCGCGGAGTACATCGCGGCGGTCTCCGCGGGGTAGGAGCGCTGGTAGCCGAAGGGGTCGTCCACGGCGGTGGACAGCGCCACCGACTGCCCGGCCACCACGATCGGGCCGCGCGGGCTTCCGTACTCCCGGTACAGCGTGCGGACGTTGCGCGGGTCGTTGTTCAGCGCGCTCGCCTGCCCGAACTGCACCCAGGTGGTCCCGGTCAGCAGCACGAGGAACATCACGACCGTCACGGTCGCGAGCCGGCGCAGGGCGGTGTTCACGGGCGACCACCTCCCGAGGTGCGGCGCAGGGCGACGGTCGGCTCGTCGTCCCCGGGGCCGGTGCCGGGGCGGCCGGCCTCGACGGGGACGCCGACCGCCGGGGTCGCCAGGATCTCGGCGGAGGGGTCGGGCGCGGGACGGCGCGCGTCGTCGGAGATCCGTAGCAGCAGGGCGACGATCACCCAGTTGGCCAGCAGCGACGAGCCGCCGTACGCGAGGAACGGTGTGGTCAGGCCGGTGAGCGGGATGATCCGGGTGATCCCGCCGACCACCACGAAGCACTGGAACGCGATCACGAAGCCGAGGCCGGCGGACAGCAGCTTGCCGAAGCCGTCGCGCACGCCGATCGCCGTGCGCATGCCGCGCTGGGTCAGCACCAGGTACAGCACCAGGATCGCCATCAGCCCGGTCAACCCGAGCTCCTCGCCCAGCGAGGCGACGATGAAGTCGGACTCGGCGTAGGGCACCAGGTCGGGACGCCCCTGGCCCCAGCCCGTGCCGAACAGCCCGCCGGAGGCCATGCCGAAGAGCCCGCGCACCAGCTGGCCGGAGCCGCCGGGCCACCTGTCGAACACCTCGGGGTCCAGCGCGTTCAGCCAGACGTCGAAGCGCGCGGCCACGTGCCCGAAGGACGCGGCCGCCGCGGCGACTCCGCCGGCGAACATCAGCAGGCCGATGACGATCCAGGACAGCCGCTCGGTGGCGACGTACAGCATCGCCACGAACAGGCCGAAGAACAGCAGGGACGTGCCGAGGTCCCGCTCCAGCACCAGCACCGCGATCGACGCCGCCCAGACCACGATGATCGGGCCGAGGTCGCGCAGCCGGGGCAGCTGGAGGCCGAGCACCTTGGGGCCGGCGAGCGCGAGCGTGTCGCGGTGCGTCACCAGGTAGCCGGCGAAGAACACCGCCAGCGCGATCTTGCCGAGCTCGGCCGGCTGCAGGGAGAAGCCGAGCGCCCGCACCCAGATCCGGGCACCGTTGATCGTCACGCCGAGCCCGGGGATCAGCGGCAGCACGATCAGCGCGAGGCCGACCACCATCGCCGTGTACGTGTACCGGCGCAGCGTGCGGTGGTCGCGCAGCACGATCAGCACCAGGCAGGCCAGCACCACCGAGATCGCCGACCAGGCGAGCTGCTTCGGCGCGAACATCTCCACGCCCTCGCGGCCCTCACGGGCCAGGTCGATCCGGTAGATCATCGCCAGGCCGATGCCGTTCAGCGCCACGACCACGGGCAGGATCACCGGGTCGGCGTAGGGCGCCCGCCAGCGCAGCACCAGGTGCACCAGCAGCGCCAGGCCGGCCATGCCGGCGCCGTAGCCGAGCACGTCCGCCGGCACCTCGCCGGTGACACCGATGCCGACCAGCGCGTACGCGGCCACGCCGATCACCAGCGCGACCGCCGTGAGCACGAGCTCGGCGCCCCGGCCCGCGCGCACCCGGTGCGCCTCGACCGTCGCCATCAGGGGCCGGTCGCAGGGGTCGTGGTGGCCGTGCTGGGTTCCGGCGTCGGCTCCTCGTCGGCCTCCGGCACCGCGTCCAGGTGCAGCAGGCGCACGCGCTCGCGGGCGTCGGCCAGCGAGGCGGTGTGGATCGTCTGCTCGACCCGGTCCAGCACGTACGGCGGCAGGTCGTCCACCGCGAGGTCCGAGCGCTCCACGACGTCCGACAGGGTGATCGGGCCGATCGTCTGCGGGATGCCGCGGTAGATCGCCACCACGTCGTCGGCCACGCCCACGTAGTACTGGGTCTGCGTCCAGCGGTAGAAGCCGGTCAGCCCGCCGAGCACCACCACCAGCGCCACCAGCCACAGCACCAGCGTGCGCACCCGTCGGCGGGGGCGCGCGGGCTCCGCGTCCTCGTCGTGCGCCGGGGCGGCACCGTCGTCAGGGCCGGCCACGACCGCGACGCCCCGGCCGGGAGTGTTCGCCACCCGGGACAGCTCGGCCGCCCGCGCCGCGGGGCCGTCGGCGGCGGCGGTCGGGCGATCACGGTTCACCGCCGCCGACCCGACCACCTGTGCGCTCGTCGTCGGCGCGGTGCCGTCGGGCAGGTCGTCCAGGTCCAGCACGTCCGCGACCAGCACCGTCACGTTGTCGCCGCCGCCGGCCCGCAGCGCGAGCTGCACCAGCCGCTCCGCGCAGGCGTCCACGTCCGGCACCTCGTACAGGGTGCGCGCGATCGTGTCGCCGCTGACGAAGCCGGACAGGCCGTCCGAGCACAGCAGCCACCGGTCGCCCGGGCGCGCCTCGCGCACCGACAGGTCCGGGGCGATGTCCACGTCGAAGTCGCCCAGGACGCGCATCACCACCGAGCGCTGCGGGTGGTGCTCCGCCTCCTCCGGCGTGATCTTGCCGGTGTTCACCAGGTGCTGCACGAAGGTGTGGTCCGTGGTGACCTGCGTCAGCACGCCGTCACGGAACAGGTAGCCGCGCGAGTCGCCGAGGTGCACCATCGCCAGCTTGTTGCCGGCGCGCAGGATCGCGGTGACCGTCGTGCCCATCCCGGCGAGGTCCGGGTCGGCGACCGTCCGGGCGATGATCTCCTCGCGCGCGCCCTCCAGCGCCCGCTCCAGCTCGTCCAGCGCGTCGTCCGGGCCGTGCGCCTCGCCGTCGAGCGGCGCCAGCGCCGCCACCGCCACCGAGGACGCGACGTCGCCGCCCGCGTGCCCGCCCATCCCGTCGGCGACCACCAGCAGGTGCGGCCCGGCGTAGGCCGAGTCCTGGTTGTTCGAGCGGACCAGTCCCACGTCGGACCGGGCGGCGTAGCGCAGCGCGATGCTCACGGTCGTCCCGTCACCCCTGCAGCTCGAGGACGCTCTGGCCGATCCGGACGCGTCCGCCGGGACGCACCGCCACCGGCGAGGTGACCTTCTGGTCGTCGAGGAATGTGCCGTTCGTCGACCCCAGGTCTTCCACGTACCACTGACCGTCCTCGGCGAACAGCCGCGCGTGCCGCGAGGAGGAGTAGTCGTCGTCCAGCACCAGCGTGCACGCCGGCGCCCGGCCGATCAGCACCGCCGAGGAGCCCAGCGGCAGCGTCGTCCCGCGCAGCGGGCCCTCCGTCACCACCAGCCGCGACGGACCGGCGGCGCGGGTGCGTCCCCGCGGACGGTCCTCGCGCGGGGCCGGCGCAGCGGGTGCCTGGGCCGCAGCCTTCGCGTTGCGGGCACGGCTCACGATCCGCGTGCCGTACAGGTCGCGACGCAGCACGGCGATCGCGGACAGCACGAAGGCCCACAGGAGCACCAGGTACCCCAGCCGCAGCAGAGTGACGGTCAGCTCACTCATGTGCCTGCGTTCACTCGCCCGGCTCCTGTCCGCCGTCGCCGTCGCCCGTCCAGAACATGATGCGGGTCCGACCGATCGTCAACGTGTTCCCGTCCAGGAGTGTCGCCGCAGGGACCTGATGTCCCTCCACGAACAACCCGTTGGTGGACCCCAGGTCCGAGGCCACCACGCCCGACGGCCCGACCCGGATCTCCAGGTGGCGCCGGGAGACCCCCGGGTCGTCCACCACGATGTCGGCCTCCGAGCCGCGACCGATCACCGTGACCGGCCCGGTCAGCAGGTACCGCTGGCCGTCGATGTCGATCAGCGGGTGCCGCGGGCTCGGCGCCGACGACGTCGCCGGTGCCGCCGTGCCCCGCACCGTCGCGGAACGCACCCGGAACCGACCCGTCTCCAGGTCCTCGTACTCGTGGAACGCCACCGTCACCGGACCCACGAAGGCGTACCGCTGACCCGTCGCGTGCTCGGTCACGTTCGCCGCCAGCTCGTCGGCCAGCGCCTCCGCGCCCCACGCCTCCACCTGGTCGTAGTCCCCGGGGGACAGCTCCAGCGTGAACTCGTTCGGCACCACCGTGCGGTCCCGGCCCACCACGGCGGCCCGGTCGTCGACCTCGCGGCGCAGCGCGCTCGCCAGCTCCACCGGCTTGACCTCGCTGCGGAACGCCTTGGCGAAGGCGGTGTTCACCACCCGCTCGACCCCGTGCTCGAACCGGTCGAGGATGCCCACGCCATCACCTCCTTCACCGCGCGTCAGTCAGCGTCGCACGTGGGGGGACGTGCGACTTCTGCGGTAGATGGTAGCCACGCGGGGGCTCCGGCGGGTCGTCGCGGGGCGAGGGTCGGGCGAGGGAATCGTGCGCGAGGTGCGTGCGGCGGGTCCTGGCGGGGGCGCTGGCAGGGGCGATGTCAGGGGGGTGGTCCGGATCGTGTTAATCTTCTCCAGCGCGCGAGTGGCGGAACGGCAGACGCGCTGGCTTCAGGTGCCAGTGTCCGAAAGGGCGTGGGGGTTCAAATCCCCCCTCGCGCACACATCCCGGGAACCCCCGGTCGGAGTGATCCGGCCGGGGGTTCTTGCATGTCCGGCAGCCCGCGGGACAGCGCCGGCCCCGTACCGCCGCCCCCGCACACGGCGATGCGGTGTGACTCAGGTCACAGAGTCGGCCCAGGAACTGCCTGCGCTGCACGCGATGCGCTGATAGGAATGTTGTGTCAAAAGCAACGTGGCGTCACGAATCGACGTCCACAATCGAATCAGGGGGCATCATGAAAATCGCACGGGTCTCAGCATCGCTGTCGGTCGCCGTCTCGCTGCTGCTGGCGGGGGCGGGCGTCGCGCTGGCGGAGGGCGGTTTCAACTCGAGCATCTCGGGCTGGCTGCCTGGCATCTCGTCGCGCGACTGGGCCGACAAGAACACCGACGCCGTGTCGACCACCGTCAAGCTGGGCGGCTGCCGGTACGACGTCCTGCCTGGATTCAGCTACGCCACGATTCAGGTGAGCAAGCGCAACGGCATTCTTCCCGACCAGAACATGGGGCGGAAGTCGCTTTACTGCTCGAGCTCGGCGACCGGAAACTGGGGACGTCTCGGTGCGGCGACGTACCGGTTCACGCTGACCGGGATCAACGGCAGCGACCGTGCCGACGACAAGTTCTACGCGTCGACGGTCGCGGTCGCCTACTGAGACCTGCGGCATGACTCGCTCTCCGGACGGCTCGGCGCAGGCGCGCCCGCACGGGCTGCACTACGACGACATCTCCTTCGGCTATCGGCGTGGTCGCCCTCCTGTCATCGACGGTCTCACCTGGTCCCCGCGACCAGGCCGCACCGTGCTGCTGGGACCGAACGGGGCCGGCAAGTCGACCGTGCTCGCCCTCGGCGCGCGGGCGCTGCTCCCGACGAAGGGCAGCGTCCGCGTCGGCGACGTCGGATGGATGCCACAACGCGTCGCTGCGGTCGCCGGCCTGCGGGTGCGCGAGCAGGTCGCCTATGCCGGCTGGCTCCACGGGATGTCGCGACGAGGGGCCTTGGCGGGCGCGGACGTGGCGCTCGAGCGGGTGGGCCTGGCTGATCGTGCCGGAACGCGGGTGTCCGAGCTGTCCGGTGGGCAGCTGCGCCGGGTCGGTCTCGCGGAGGCGCTGGTCGTCGATCCGGACGTGCTGCTGCTCGACGAGCCCACCTCCGGGCTGGACCCGCAGCAGCGCGCCCGGTTCCGGTCCGTGCTCCAGGAGCTTCCGAGCGGCCGCAGCGTGGTCGTCTCGACGCACCAGGTCGACGATCTCGGCGACCTGTTCGAGCACGTGGTGGTGCTGCTGGACGGCCGGATCGCCTTCGACGGGTCGCTGGAGGAGTTCCTCGCGCCTGCTGACGGGCAGTCCGAGGCCAGGCGCGCCGAAGAGGCGTACCGACTCGTGCTCGACACGGTGCCCTCGTGACGCCTTCGGCGCGTTGGGCCACGTCCGGCGCCTCATGGACCCTTCCGCTGTGCATCGTGCTCGGAGTCGCGATCCTGCTCGTCGACGGCACGGTGCTCGACCCGTCCTCGATCGCCGTGGCGACGCTGGGTGGTTCGAGCGTGGTGGTGGTGGCGCCCGTCGTGGCGGCGGGTGCCGCCTGGTCGGTCGGGCGCCTGCGCCGTGCCGGATGGTGGGCGCGGCCGCGTGGTCGATCGATGGTCGTCGTCGTCGCGGACCTGATCTGGCCGCATGTCGTCGCCGGCCTGTCGGGGATCGCGGCGAGCGTCCTCGCGGCGATGTCGACCTACGGGTTCTGGACAGTGCCCGACCCGCGCCCGCTGGTCGCATCGGCGGCGATGATCGTCGCGGCGGCGGTGTCAGGTGCGGCCCTCGGTCGGCACCTGCGGGACCTGATCGCGCTGCCGGTGGCGATCGGTGGCTGGTACTACGTGCTCGCCTTCCCGCCGGCGCTGGAGCCCACCTGGTTGCGGCACCTCGTCGTCATCCGTGACTGCTGCCAGATCAGCCGTACGCTCGACATGTCCGTCGTGATCGCGGTGGTCGCCACCGCGACGGCCGTCGTCGCGCTGTCTGCGGCGCTCCTCGTCGCTCCACCGCGCCGGGGGCCGCTCGCCATCGGGGCCGTCGCCACGACGCTGTGCCTCGTCCTGGCGGTGTCGTTGGTGCAGGGCCGAGGCTACGACCCGACGTCCGCGAGGCGTGGTGACCTGGTGTGCGCCGGGTCGACCACCGCCCCCGACATCTGCGTGTGGCCGGAGCACGCCGCCGAGGTCGACCGACTGCTCCGGCTGACGGCTCCGCCCGTGGCGGCGGTGGCTGAGGCGATGTCATTGGACGTGCCGACGTCGTTCACCGAGGACGAGCGCGCCGACCAGGCCGCGGGCGAGCGGTTCTTCGCCATGAGCGCCGGTGCCAGCGATCATGAGCTGGTCGCCTCGGTCGGCGCGGCCGCATTCCCCCGCCTGTCCGACGGCTGCGTCGAGCGACTCGACGCGGCGGCTCAGGGGCGCGGTCCGATCGCGCCGGAGTCGGCGAGCACGCTCTACGACGCTCAGCAGCTCGGGGCGCTCTGGTGGGCCACCCGGACGACGTTGGAGTCCCAGGGCCGGCCGGTCGAGGACGGCACCCAGGGCGTCCGCGAGCTGACCGGCACGGACCCGACGGACGCGTTCCTGCAGCTCTGGTCGTCGGATGACGCCGAGGTGACCGCCTGGCTGCGCGCCGTCGGCGACGCGGTCCTCACCTGCGACCCCGAGCACGTTCCGGGCCTGGGCTCGTGACCTGGTACGCCACGGCGCGCTATCTCGGGCGTGTGGCTCCGGTCGTCGTCGTCGTCTGCGCTCTGACGGTGCTCTGGTCAGGGGTGCCGCTTCCCGTGCCGAACCTGGGAGGGGGCGTGACGCTGGGCGTGCCGGCTGCGCTGCTGCTGCCGTCGTGCGCGGCACTGGCGGTCGTCGGGGCGTTCGTCGGGTCCGGCGATCACGTCGAGAGGTCGGCGACGCGCCCGCTGACCCTGCTGGACCGGACGACGTGCGTCCTCCTCGTGCTCCTCGGTGTCGCGGTGCTCCTGGCCGCAGGAGTGTTCACGCGAGAGCCACTCCTGGTGGCGGGAGCACGGAACCTGGTCGGCTTCACGGGAGTCGGGCTCGTGGCGCGTCGAGTGCTGGGGTCCCGTGCGGCACCCTCGGCGCCGGTGGTGGTGGCGCTGCTGACGGGGGTGTTCGGCCAGGCGAACGACCCCTCGATCTGGTTCTGGCCGCTGCGTGAGCCGGTCGACGTCGTGGCGGCGGTGCTCGCGGTGGCGTGGTTCGTCACCGGGCTCGCGCTCGGGCTGGGCAGATCCGTCGGTCGTCCGGGCGGCGTCGCAGTCTGACCGCCGTCAGCCGTCCACCGTGCGTCAGACCCCCGCCGGCTCCTCCTCGCAGGCGAGGAACGACGCGGCCAGCCCGCGCAGCTCCGGCACCTGCTCCGCCTCGTCCAGCCGCAGCTCGAGCACCCGGTCGTGCGTGGGTCGTGCCTGCGCGAGCAGCGCCTGGCCGGCGTCGGTGAGCTCGGTGTAGATGCCGCGGCGGTCGTCCTCGCAGAGGATGCGGCGCAGCAGGCCGCGCTCCTCGAGGCGGTTGACCAGGCGGGTGGTGGCGCTGGAGGAGAGGGCGGCGGCACGGGCGAGCTGCTGCATGCGCATGTGCCAGGTGGCCTGCCGGGCGAGGGCCTCGAGCACGGTGAACTCGACGACGGACAGGCCGTGCGCCTGCTGGAGCTCCTTCTCGAGGGCGACGTCGATGAACGAGTGCAGGGCGACGAGCCGTCGCCAACCGTGCGCGCGGATCTCGACCGCAGTGTCCGGGGCTGCCATGCCACACCTCCTGCTTCCGCCGCGAGGGTACCAGTCTGACGCCGATAGCGCGCGTGTGCAACTATGTACCAGGCGTGCGCAACAGTTGCGCACGCGCCGTAACTGTCGGAGGTCGTCGTGTCCCAAGAGCTGTTCGAGCCCATCACCCTGGGCGAGGTGCAGGTCCGCAACCGCATCTGGGTGCCGCCGATGTGCCAGTACGCGGTGGAGAAGCAGGACGGCGCGGCGACGCCGTGGCACCTGGTGCACTACGGGTCGATGGCCCGGGGCGGCGCGGGCGCGGTGATCGTCGAGGCGACCGCGGTGGTGCCGGAGGGGCGCATCTCGGCGAAGGACCTGGGCCTGTGGAACGACGAGCAGCGCGACGCGCTCGCGCCGATCGCCTCCTTCATCCGGGAGCAGGGCGCGGTGGCCGGCATCCAGCTCGCGCACGCGGGTCGCAAGGCGAGCGCGTGGCCGGAGTGGGGTACCGAGCAGAAGAACGGCAGCGTGCCGGTGGACCAGGGCGGCTGGGATATCGTCGGGCCCTCGGCGGTGCCGTTCGAGGGGATGCGGGTGCCGCAGGCGCTGGACGCGGCAGGCCTGACCGCTGTGGTCGAGGCGTTCGCGGCGGCCGCGCGACGGGCGGTCGACGCCGGCTTCGAGCTGCTGGAGGTGCACGCAGCGCACGGCTACCTGCTGCACGAGTTCCTCTCGCCGCTGAGCAACCGGCGCGAGGACGAGTACGGCGGATCGCTGGAGAACCGGGCGCGCCTGCTGATCGAGGTGGTGGACGCGATCCGCGCCGAGGTCGGCAGCGGGCCGGCGCTGGTGGTGCGGATGTCGGCGACGGAGTGGACCGAGGGCGGCGCCGACCTGGACGAGAGCGTGCAGGTCGCCGGCTGGCTGCGCGAGCACGGGGTGCACCTGGTCGACGTGTCGACGGCGGGCAACGTGCTGGCGTCGATCGCGGTCGGCCCGGGCTACCAGGTGCCGTTCGCGACGGCGATCCGTGAGCGTGCCGGGATCCCGACGGGTGCGGTGGGGATGATCGTGGACCCGATGCAGGCGGAGCACGTGCTGCTGACCGGTCAGGCGGACGTGGTGCTGGTCGGCCGCGAGATGCTGCGCGACCCGCACTTCGCGCTGCGCGCCGCCCGCGCGGTGCGGGCGGAGGCACCGGTGCCGGCGGCGTACCGCCGGGCGTACCGGCAGGACCCGCGCGGCTAGCCGCGGACGGGGCGCACGGCGGGCGCGTCCTGGGCGCGCCCGCCTCAGGCCAGCTGCCGGGGCCGGATGAACCGCTGCACGCCGGACAGCACCCACCGGGGCGTGCGCATCAGCGGGCGGTCCCGGCCGAGGGCGTCGATCGCGGCCATCTCCTGCTCGGACAGCGCGAAGTCGAAGACGTCGAGGTTGGCGGCGATGTGCGCGGGGTTCGTGGACCGAGGGATCGCGACGTACCCGTGCTGCACGTGCCAGCGCAGGATCACCTGGACGGGGCTCCGGCCGAGGCGGGTGGCGGCCGCGGTGATCGCGGGCTCGGCGAGCAGGTCGGTGGCGCCGTGGCCGATCGGGTACCAGGCCTCGGGCACGATCCCCTCCGCGCGCAGGAAGGGGAGCAGGTCGGCCTGCTGCCAGTAGGGGTGCAGCTCGACCTGGTCGACCACCGGGCGGACGCGGGCGGTGCGCAGCAGGGTGCGCAGGTCGTCCGCCGAGAAGTTGCTGACGCCGAGGGAACGGATCGTGCCGGCGTCGACGGCCTCCTCCAGGGCGCGCCAGGCGCCGGGGACATCGCCGACGGGCTGGTGCAGCAGCATCAGGTCGACGTGGTCGGTGCCGAGCCGGTCCAGCGCGGCGGTGATCGCGGCGCGGGCGCGCGGGTAGGCGTAGTCCGAGGGCCAGATCTTGGTGGTGAGCAGGATCTCGTCCCGGGGGACGCCGGAGGCGGCGATCCCGCGCCCGACGGCGCGCTCGTTGCCGTAGACGGCGGCGGTGTCGAGCAGGCGGTAGCCGGCCTGGAGCGCGGTGCGCACCGCCGCCTCGCACACGCCGGCCCGGGTCACCTGGTAGACCCCGAGGCCGATCTGCGGCATTTCCGTGCCGTCGGCCAGGGTCGCTGTCGTCGTCATGGGGACGACGGTACGGGCCGGTCGCCGGGGTGGACGACGACCGGCCCGCCGCAGGTCAGGAGTGCGGGGACCAGGCGGAGAAGCCGGGCTGGGGCTCGTCGGGGTCGGGCCCGGAGCGGATGCCGGTGTCCAGCGCGTCGATCCGGGCGAGGTCCTCGGCGGTGAGCGTGAAGTCGAACAGCGCGAGGTTCTCCGCGATCCGCCGGGGGTTGGTCGACTTCGGGATCACCTGGCGGCCCTGCTGGAGGTGCCAGCGGAGCATGACCTGCGCGGGGGTGCGGCCGACCCGGGCGGCGATCTCCCCGATCACCGGGTCGGTCAGGGTGCTCCTGCCGGGGCCGTCGTAGCCGCCGTAGAACGTGATGCCACCGATCGGCGACCACGCCTGGGTGAGGATGCCGTGGGCGTCGTCGGCGGAGCGGGTGGCCTGCTGGGTGAAGTACGGGTGCAGCTCGACCTGGTTGACGGCGGGCACCACGTCGACCTGGGCGAGCAGCCGGTCGAGGGAGGCGGGCGTGAAGTTGCTGACGCCGATCGACCGCACGCCGCCGTCCGCCAGCAGCTTCTCCAGCGCGCGGTAGGCGCCGACGGTGCGGTCGAACTCGTGCACGGCGGGCTGGTGCAGGATCAGCAGGTCGATGGTGTCGAGGCCGAGCTTGCCGGTGGCGAGGTCGAAGGCGTGCAGGGTCTGCTCGTAGCCGTAGTCGCTGACCCAGATCTTGGTCTCGAGGAAGACCTCGTCGCGCGGGATGCCGGAGGCGCGGATCGCGGCGCCGACCTCGCGCTCGTTGCGGTAGGCGGCGGCGGTGTCGACGTGCCGGTAGCCGGTGCTCAGGGCGTGCTCGACGGCGGCGGTGGTCTCGGCCGGCGGGGTCTGGAAGACGCCGAGGCCGACCACGGGGATCGTGACCCCGTTGTTCAGGGTGTACGTGGGGATGGTGCTCATGCGGACAGCACACACCCGCGTCGGGGCGCGTGACAGGGTCTGCCAGTGCCTGCCTCAGCCGTGGGCGGCCAGGCACTCCGGCTTGACCTGCCCGAGGATCGTCGCGGCGATCTGCTCCAGGTGGTGCACCTGATCCGGGCCGAGCCGGTCGAGCACGAGCTCGCGGACCGCGGTGCCGTAGGCGTCGGCGGTGCCGGCGACGGTGGCGACGCCCTGCTCGGTCAGGCGCGCGAGCGTGTAGCGGCCGTCCTGGGGGTCGGGGGAGCGGGCGACCATGCCGCGCTTCTCCAGGCGGGTGACGATCCGGGTGAGGTGCGAGGGCGTGACCGAGGCGGTGTCGGCGAGGCGGGACATGTGCAGGGCGCCGTCCTCGGTGCGGGAGAGCCAGAGCAGCACCTGGTACTCGACGTGGCTGACGTCGGCGATCGCGGCGAGGCGCACATCGAGGGCGGCGGGCAGCCAGGTCATCACGCCGACCAGCAGCGCCCAGGCGCGGTCCTCGTCGTGGCGCAGGGCGGCGTCGGGCTCGGTCACGCGCACAGCGTACGTCACTTGACACGGAAAGTACCCCGACCTAGCGTGACTTTCCGCCGCAAGCATCTGCGGCGACCCCCGTCCCGGAAGAGGCACCACCATGCGCGCAGCGCGCTATCACGAGTACGGCGACCCGCAGGTCCTGCGCATCGAGGAGATCCCGGAGCCGCACGCCCCCGGCGGCGCGATCCGTATCCGCGTGCTCGCGGCCAGCGTCAACCCGGTCGACTGGAAGCTGCGCGCCGGCTACGCCCGCCAGGTCATGCCGCTCGACCTGCCGGTGACCCCGGGCCGCGACGCCGCGGGCATCGTGGACGAGGTGGGCGAGGGTGTCACCGGCGTGGTCGTGGGCGACCTGGTGTTCGGCCTCGGCGGGCTCGCCGACACCACCGCCGAGCATGCCGTGCTCACCGCGTGGGCACCGGTGCCGCAGGGGTGGACCCCGGAGCAGGGAGCCTCCGCCGGGCTGGCCTCGGCCACCGCGATCCTCGGGCTGGAGCCGCTGGGCGACCTCGCCGGGAAGACGCTGCTGATCGAGGGTGCGGCCGGGGCGGTGGGCAGCGCGGCCGCCGTGGTCGCCGTCGCCGCCGGGGCCCGCGTGATCGGCACCGCCGGGGAGCGCAACCACGACTTCCTCACCGGGATCGGCGTGGCGCCGACCACCTACGGCGAGGGCCTGGCCGAGCGGGTCGCCGCGCTGGCGCCGGAGGGCGTGGACGTCGCGCTCGACACCGCCGCGTCGGGGTCGCTGGCCGACCTGGTGGCGATCGTCGGCTCGGTCGACCGCGTGACCACCGTTGCGGACGCCCCCGGTGCCGCCGCCCTCGGGGTGCGGCACGTGTACGCGGAGAACCGCTCCGACCTGCTGGAGCGTGCCGCCGCGCTGGGCGCCGCCGGCGCCTATCAGCCCCGGGTGGACCGGGTGCTGCCGCTGGAGGAGGTCGCGCAGGCGCACGCCCTCGCGCAGGGCGGCGGGCTGAGTGGGAAGGTCGTCGTCACGCTGGTCTGACGCCGGACCGGCGGCGGATCAGTCCGTGCGGGTGATCCGCCGCACCGCCGTCTCCACGTCCGCGTCCACCGGGGCGGCGGTGTCCAGGGCGCGGTGGATCGACAGCCCCTCGATCAGCGCGTCGACGATCCGTGCGGTGGCGGGGTCGAAGACGCGCTCCAGGGCCGCCCGGCTGCGGCGCATCCAGGCGTTGGTCAGCTCGCGGTAGCGCGGGTCGCGGGCGGCGAGGGTGTAGAGCTCGTGGGTGAGCACGAGCTCGTCGGCGTCGGGGTGGGTGTCCGTGGTGATCAGGGCGATCACCGCGCGGACACCCGCCTCGGGGTCGTCGGCGGGGATCTCGGCCAGGCGTGCGGCCCACCGGTCGCTGACCCGGGTGGCGAAGCGGGTGAACGCCTCGCGCAGCAGCTCCTCGCGGCCGGTGAAGTGGTACGTCATCGAGCCCAGCGGCACGTCGGCGGCCTCGGCGACCCGGCGCAGCGAGGTGCCGTCGACGCCGTGGGCGGCGATCACGCCGATGCAGACGTCGATGATCCGGTCCCGGCGGCCGGGGTCGCTGCGGCGGGTGCGCGGTGCGGGGGGTGCGGCCGGTGCGGTGCGGGGCATGGGTCAGATGATCTCGCGGATCACCCGGGCGGGGTTGCCGACAGCCACGACGTTCGCCGGGATGTCGCGCGTGACGACCGATCCGGCGCCGATCACGGAGTTCTCGCCGATGGTGACGCCGGGGCAGACGATCACGCCGCCGCCGAGCCAGACGTTGTCGCCGATGGTGATCGGCTGGGCGGCCTCGAGCTTGTCCCGGCGGGGCTGCGGGTCGACCGGGTGGGTCGGGGTGAGCAGCTGCACGTTCGGGCCGATCTGGCAGTCCTCGCCGATGGTGATGGCCGCGACGTCGAGGGCGGTGAGGTGGTAGTTGACGAAGGTGCGGGCGCCGATCCGGATGTTCTCGCCGTAGTCGACGAACAGCGGCGGCTTGACGTGGGCGTCCGCGCCGAGGTCACCGAGCAGGTCGGCCAGGATCGGGCGCGCGGCGGCGGGGTCGTCGCGGTAGGTGGTCTCGTAGTCGTGGATGAGGCGGACGCCGCGCTGGGCGAGGCGTTCACTCTCCGGGTCGTCGGCGATGTAGAGGTCGCCGGCCAGCATGCGCTCGCGGTTGCTGCGGGGGTCTCCGGCGAAGTAGTCGGTCGTCATGCGGCGAGGGTAGTTCTTGCGTACGAACGTACACAAGAGTCGGATCGGATGTACGTTCGTACGCATGGCGGATCTGACGTGGCGCCGACGGCGGGTCGCGAACACCGGGCTGTTCGTGCTGACCGGCCTCGCGATGGCGCTGTGGGTGGTGAACATCCCGGCGGTCCAGCAGCGGACCGGGGTGTCCACCGGCACGCTCGGGCTGATGCTGCTGCTGCTCGGCACCGGCTCGGTGCTCGGGATGCAGGCGGCGGGGTGGATCACCGATCGGTACGGCAGCCGACGGGTGGCCGGGCTGGCGGTGGCGGTGATCGCGGTGGCGATCGTGCTGCCGGCGCTCGCCACCGAGGCGTGGCACCTCGCGCTCGCGCTGCCGCTGCTGGGCGTCGGCACGGGATCGATCACCGTGGCGGCGAACGACCAGGCGGTGACGATCCAGGACGCCTACGGCCGGCCGGTCATGGCCGCGTTCCACGGGTTCTTCTCGATCGCGGGGGCGCTGGGCGCGGGCCTCGGCGCGGTGCTGCACGCGGTGGACGCGCCGCTGCTGGTGGCGCTGGGCACCGCCTCGGTCGCGGCGGCGGCGATCGGTGCGGTGAGCGTGCCCGGGCTGATCGGTCCGGACGTCATCGCAGGGACCGCCGACGCCCCCGAGCCGGTCGCGACGACCGGCGTGGAGGAGGGGTCGATCCTCGGGCCCGCGGTCGCGCTGGCGAGCCTGGCGTTCCTGCTCAACCTGGCCGAGGGCACCGCCACCGACTGGAGCGCCCTGCACGCGGTGGAGCACCTGGGGGTCAGCCAGTCCGTCGCCTCGCTCGCCTACGGGGCGTTCGCCGCCGCGATGACGGTCGGGCGGCTGACGGTCGACCGGGTGGTCGCGCGGGTCGGCCCGGTGGTCGTGGTGCGGGCGGGGTCCGCGCTGGCGACCGTGGGGATCGCGGCGGTGGTGCTGGCGCCGACGTTCCCGCTGGCGATCACCGGGTGGGTGGTGTTCGGGCTCGGGATCTCCGGGATCGTGCCGCAGCTGTTCACCGCCGCCGGTGCGCTGTCGGTCGCCCGGCGCGGGACCGTGCTGTCCCGGGTGGTGGGTGTCGGGTACGCCGGGATGCTCGCCGGCCCGGCGGTGGTCGGCTGGGTGGCGGACGCGGTCGGCCTGGACCGGGCGCTGCTCACCACCGCGCTGTGCTGCGTGGCGGGGGTGCTGCTGGCCGGGTTCGTGCGGCCGCGCGTCCCCGCTGCCCGGATCCCGACGACCACGGGCCGTTGAGCAGGACGAACGTCCGATACCCCGGGTATTTCACGCTGGCGGGTGATCAACGGGTCTCGGGGCCGACCGATGGGGTGGGTGAAGACCCCACCCCGTAGGCCGGTCGCCGACGTGTGCCCGGATGCGGCTCACCCGTCAGGAGCACCATGAGCCACCCGTCCGACGTCTCCCCGCCGCGCCGCCGCGGCCTCCGCCTCACGATCGCCGGGAAGGTGCTCGGCCTGCTCGTGGCGTCCGGGCTGGTCGGTGTGGTCGTGGTCGCCGCCGCCGCGCTCGGCCTGACCCAGCTCCGCGAGGACGTCGACCGGACCAGCGCGAGCGTGGTGCAGCTCGGCCAGGTGAGCGACCTGTCCCGGGCGTTCCAGGCCGGACGCGCGCGGATGGTCGAGTACGCCGCGGCCTCCGACGAGGTGCGCGCCGACCTGCGCGAGCAGCTCGACGACTACGTGGCGACGATCGAGGAGCAGCAGGCGGCCTACGACTCCTCGGCGGCCGACCGTCAGGCGTGGACGTCCTTCGACGCCGCCTGGGACACCATGGTCGACATCGCCGAGAACGACCTGTTCCCGCTGGCGGACTCCGGTGACGTGACCGGCGCTGCCGCGCTGTACCGGGCGGAGATCCTGCCGCAGACCACGATCGCTGCCGACGCCATCGCCGCGGAGAACACCGCGGTCGCGGCGACGGCGGACGCGGACTCGGCGGCGGCCGCCTCGACGGTGACGCAGACGCTGATCACGGTGGTCGTGGTGCTGCTGGTCGGGCTCGCGGTCGTCGTGGTGGTCGGCCTGGTCGTCTCCCGTCGGCTGGCGCGGGACGCCGGGCGGGTGCGGGACGCGCTCGACGCGATGGCCGCCGGCGACCTCACCGTCGCCGCCCACGTCACCAGCAGCGACGAGCTCGGCGACATGGCCCGCGCGATGGACCGCGCGCAGGGCAGCCTGCGCGAGGTGATCTCCGGCGTGGTCGAGACCGCGCAGACCGTGGCCTCGGCGGCGGAGGAGCTGTCGGCAGCGTCCACGCAGGTGGTGGCGGGGTCGGACGAGACGTCGGCGCAGGCGGGGGTGGTGGCTGCTGCGGCGGAGCAGGTGTCGCGGAACGTGCAGACGGTGGCGGCGGGTGCGGAGCAGATGGGGGCGAGCATCCGGGAGATCGCGCAGAACGCGTCCTCGGCGGCGAAGGTCGCCGGTCAGGCCACCGAGGCCGCGGCGGTGACGAACGATCAGGTGGCGCGGCTGGGGGCGTCGAGCCTGGAGATCGGGAACGTGGTGAAGGTGATCACCTCGATCGCGGAGCAGACGAACCTGCTGGCGCTCAACGCCACGATCGAGGCCGCCCGTGCCGGTGAGGCGGGCAAGGGGTTCGCCGTGGTGGCCGGCGAGGTCAAGGAGCTGGCGTCGGAGACGGCGAAGGCGACGGAGGACATCGCGCGTCGGGTGGAGGCGATCCAGGCGGACACCACCGGTGCCGTCGGGGCGATCGGGGAGATCTCGGCGATCATCGCGTCGATCAACGACTACCAGCTCACGATCGCGTCCGCGGTGGAGGAGCAGACGGCGACCACGACGGAGATGTCGCGGTCGGTGGCGGAGGCGGCGACCGGGTCGGGGGAGATCGCGAACAACATCACCGGCGTCGCCTCCGCCGCGGCCACGTCCTCGCGGACCCTCGGGCAGATGGGCGACTCGATCGGCGAGCTCGCGCGCACCTCGGAGGACCTGCGCGCGCGGGTGTCCCGCTTCACGTACTGATCGGGTCCCGCGGGGCTGCGTCGTCGAGCTCCCCGGGGCGCGACCGACGCGCCCCGGGGAGGAGGGGGTGACGTGACGGTGCTGATCGCCGGAGGTCGCTGCCGAGCAGGACCGGCTCGAGGTTCACCTAACCTGGGGATCGTGCGCCCGATCGCCGACCGACCGCTGATCGAGGTCGCCGACGGCGTGCACGTCGCGACCTCGGCGGTCTACGCGACCACCTCGACGGTGCTGCTCGGCGACGGCGGGCGCTGCCTGGTGGTCGACCCCGCGGTGACGGCGGCCGAGGTGGCCGGGCTGTCGGCCACCCTGCGTCGCCGGGGGTGGCGGCCGGTGGCGGTGTGGTCCACGCACCCGCACTGGGACCACCTGCTCGACGGGCCGGGGCTGGACGGTCTGCCGCGCTGGGCGGGGTCCGCGCCGAGCGCGGGCTGGCGGGAGCGCGCGGAGGCGCAGCGGGACGCGGACCCGGAGGCGGCGGGTGCGGGGGCGGCGCTCGCGAGCGTCACGACGATCGCGCCGGTGCCGTTCCCGGGCGCGGCCGCGGGCGGCGACGTCCTGGACTGGGACGGCCCCGAGGTCCGGGTGCTGACCCACGACGCGCACTGCGCCGGGAGCAGCGTGCTCGCGGCGGTCGACGCGGGGGTGCTGGTCGCGGGGGACCTGCTGTCCGACGTGGAGGTGCCGCTGCTGGACGGCCCGGTGGACGGGTACCGGGCGGTGCTGGACAGGATCGGCGGGTGGGCGGGCCGGTACGGGCTGGGCGTGGTGGTGCCGGGGCACGGGTCGATCGGTGACCTGGTGACGAGGCTGGCGGCGGACCGGGCCTACCTGGACGGGCTGGGTGACCCGGAGCCGACGGACCCTCGGCTGGGCGTCGACGCCCCGGCGTGGCTGCGGGCGGCCGACCGGGAGCAGCGCGGGGTCTGACCGGCAGCACCGCGTTCCGGTCGCGGCGTCACCGGACCCGTGCCAGAGTGCGGTCGTCCGGGTGCAGCAGGCCGCCCGGCGGCGGTGGAGCGATGCTCCCGCTGCCGAGATCGTCGTCCGAGGAAGGACCACGGTGGCCGCACCACGACGAGGGGTCCACGACCCCGCTCCGGGCTGACGTCCGACGACGTCCCGGGTACGCCAGAGGTCCCGCGGGGAGGACCTGTGCCCGGGTGGGCGGCGCGGTGAGACACCGCGCCGCCCGGGCGGCTCGTCCGACGGGGGTGGGCGGGCGAGCCGCCGTCAGCCCGCGAGGTACCGCCGCACCAGGAGCCGCAGCTCGTCCAGCAGGGCCGCGCGCTCGGGCTCCGGCGCCGCGAACGCCTCGTGCAGCACCGCGTCGGCGGCCACGAAGGCGACGGTGGCGACCGGTCGGCCGCTGTCGACGTCGGTGGTCATGCCCAGGGCCCCGGCGAGCTCGGTGAGGCCGGCGGCCATCTGCTGCTTGTGCGCGCGGCTCGCGTCGGCGAGCGCGGGGTCGTCGGCGGAGAGTCGCAGCGAGCGGGCGGACTCCTCCTCGCGGTAGACCTGCACGACCGCGTCGATCAGCCGGTCCACCGGGTCGCCGTCGGCGGCGGGCGCCTGCCGGGCGGCGGTGATCGCCTCGGTCAGCAGGGCCTCGAGCCGGGCGTGGTAGCGCCAGACCAGGGCGGCGACGATGGCCTCGCGGTCGGGCAGGTACTGGTGCAGGGCGCCGACGCTGACCTCGGCGCGGGTGGCGACCTGGGTCAGGGTGATGCCGGCGACGCCCTGCTCGCGCACGATCGCGTCCGCGGCGGCCAGCGCCCGGGCGACCTTGTCCCGTGAGCGGTCCTGCGTCGGGGAGCGGCGCAGCGGGACGTCCTGCCAGACGGTCATCGATCCTCGAATCAGACTTGACTTTGGTTTGGTCTGCACCCAGATTACTCGTCATGACGATGACGTCGACCTTGCAGGACCTGCGCGCCGCGGTCGCCGAGGCCTCGCGAGGGCTGGCCGCCGCCGGTCTGGTGGTGGGGACCGCCGGCAACGTGAGCGCCCGGCTGGACGACCTGGTCGCGCTGACCGCCACCGGATCCATCCTCGCCACCGCCACCGTCGACGAGGTCACCGTGGTCGACCTGGACGGTCACGTGGTCGTGGGCGACCTGGAGCCGACCTCCGAGAGCGGCCTGCACCTGGGGATCTACCGCGCGGCGCCACCCGGGCAGGTCGGGTCGGTGGTGCACACCCACTCGCGGATGGCTACCACGCTCGGGCTGCTGGTGGACGAGGTGCCGGTGCTGCACTACACGCAGCTGCTGCTCGGCGGCACGCTGCGGGTCGCGCCCTTCCACACCTTCGGCAGCCCCGCGCTGGCGCAGGCGGTCGGGGCGGCGCTGGACGGACGGCTCGCCGCGCTGATGGCCAACCACGGCGTCGTCGCGCTCGGCGCGGACCTGCCGGCGGCCGTGCGCAACGCCGAGCTGACCGAGTGGCTGTGCGACCTGCACTGGCGGGCGCTCGCGGTCGGGCAGCCCCGGGCGCTGACGCCGGAGCAGCAGCAGGGCGTGATCGAGGCGGCCACCGCGCTCAGGTACGGCACCACCCGGCCGGTGCAGCGGTGAGCGCCCCCGCCGGCGCCCTGCTCGGCCACGGGCGCACCTCCGAGGTCTACGCCTACGGCGCGGGCACCGCGATCAAGGTGTACCCGCCGGACGAGGACCCCGCCGCCATCGCGCAGGAGGCCGCCGCCGCGACGCTGATCCACGCGCTCGGCGTGCCGAGCGTGCAGTGCCTCGGCACCGGTGACCTCGACGGCCGCCCCGGGATCGTCTTCGAGCGGCTGGACGGGCCGAATCTCGCGCGGCAGGCCGAGCAGAACCCGCTGCGGCTCCCGGCGATGTCCCGCGCCCTGGCCGACCTGCACGCCCGGGTGCACGCCGCCCGCACCGACGCGCTGCCCGACGTGCGGGCGCTCGCGGTGCTCATGCTCGACACCCCGCGGCTGCGCACCCTCGACCTCGCCACGCGCGAGCGGCTGCGCGCCTACCTGGAGGGGCTGCCCGACGGGGACAGCGTGCTGCACCTCGACTTCCACCCGCAGAACGTCTTCCAGCACACGGGCGGGCCGGTGGTGATCGACTGGCAGGCCGCCAGCCGGGGCGCGGCCGCCGCCGACGTCGCCATGTCCGTGGTGCTGATGCGGGAGGTCGAGCTGTTCCCGGGCACCCCGCCGCTGATGCTCGCTCTGTACGCGGCCTCGCGCCGGCTGGTGCTGCGGTTCTACCTGGCGCGGTACCTGGCGACCAGCGGGCTCACCCGCGCGGAGGTCGAACGCTGGATCACCTGCGCGCGGATCCTGCGGCTGGGGCTGCTGGACGTGGAGAGCGAGCGCCGGCGGTTCCTGCGCCGGATCGCGGCGGCCGCCCGGTGACCGCCACCCGGCTCGTCCGCTCGACATTCGACGAAGGCGGCACCGTCGACGTGCTGATCGTCGGCGGGGGGATCACCGGGGCCGCGCTCGCCCACGAGGCCACCAGCCGCGGGCTGTCCGTCGCGCTGGTCGAGAAGGGCGACCTCGGCGCGGCCACCTCGGCGGCCACCGGCAAGCTGATCCACGGCGGGCTGCGCTACCTGAAGAAGCTCGAGGTCGGGCTGGTCCGCGAGTCGCTGGCCGAGCGCCGCACGCTGCTGCGGATCGCCCCGAACCTGGTGACCCCGCTGCCGATCGTGCTGCCCGACCCCGGGCTGGTCGAGCACGCCGGGCTGCTGGCGTACGACCTGCTGTCCGCCGACCGCAACCTCGGCTCCGCGCCCGACGCGAGGATCCCCGCGCACCGCCGCCTCGGCCGTGCCGAGCTCGACGCCTACGGCCTGACCGACCTGCGCTCCGGCCTGCTCTACCACGACGCCATGTCGCTCTCCCCGGAGCGGCTGACCCTCGCGTTCCTGCGCTCCGCGGTGGCCGCCGGCGCCCGGATCGCCTCGTACACCCGTGCCGACCGGCTGGTCGTGGAGCGCGGTCGGGTGGTCGGCGCCGAGGTCACCGACCTGGTCTCCGGTTCCCCCGGATCGATCCGGGCACGGGTCACCGTCAACGCCACCGGTCCCTGGGCCCGCGATCTGCTGACCGCCGCGCCGGAGACAGCCGTGCTCGCCGGCCCCGAGCCGGCCGTGCGCTCCGAGGGCATCTACCTGGTGACGCGGGTGCCGAGCGAGGTCATGGTGCTGACCGTGCAGGCCCACGGGCACTTCTCCTTCGCGCCCTGGCGGGGCATGAGCCTGGTCGGGCCCACCGAGACGCCGTACCGCGGACCGGTGGAGGACTGGCGGCTGACCCGGCGCTCGATCGAGGACTTCCTCGCGTCGATCGACACCCGCAACACCGGCGGGATCCGCCTCACGATCGACGACGTCGCCGCGGCCTACGGCGGCCTGCGCCCGCTGACCGAGGCCGCCGGCGTCGACACCTACACGGCCTCCCGCGCCTCCGAGCTGGTCGACCACACCCGCCAGGGCGTCACCGGCCTGGTCACCGCCACCGGCGGCAAGTACACCAACGCCCGCGCCTTCGCCGAGCGGATCGTCGGCCACCTCGCTGACCGCCTCGGCACCACCGTGCGCCGCTCCGCCACCGCCCGCACCCCGCTCGACGGCTGCGGGATCGGCTCCCTGCCCGACGCGGTCGCCGCCGACGCGGCCCGTGCCGTGCGTGACGGCCTGGACCCCGCCACCGCCGGGCTGCTCACCCGCCTCTACGGCACCGAGGCCGGTGTCGTCCTCGACCTCATGCGCCAGGAGCCGCTGCTCCGCCGCCCGGTCACCCCCGACGGCGAGCCGCTGGCCACCGCCGCCTACGCCGCACGGTACGAGGCCCCGGCGCACCTGACCGACGTGCTGCTCCGGCGCACCGGGATCGGGCAGATGGGCGACCCGGGGGACGAGGTGCTGGCGCTCGCGGGCGACGTGGTCGGGGCGGAGCTCGGCTGGGACGCGGCACGCCGGGCGGCCGAGGTGGGCGCGGCGCGGGCGGCGGTGCGGCTGCCGGAGGACTGAGGCGGGTCGCCGGACCCGTTCGGACCCTGTCCGAGGCACCACGCAGATCGACGATCGCCGTGCGTGATCTGCCCTAGGCTCCGCCTCATGCAAGAAGATACGCATGAGTAGCAGTGCGGCGCACGACGGCGACGGTCCGAGGGGTGCGCCGACCGGCGGGACGCTGACGATCACGGGCTACGAGGTCGACATCGACTCGCTGCACCGGACCGGCAACGCCGTGCTCGGGACCGCGGACCGGATGGCGACGCTCGGCGACCAGCGCTCGATGCACCACGCGCACCGCTTCGGCCCCGTGCTGACCGACGCCGCCCAGCGCTGGTCGGACCGCTTCTCCTACCTGCTCGCCGGCCTCGCCGAGGAGGTCGAGCACGCCGGTCACGCGCTGCGCGGCTCCGCCGACGCGTACCGGGAGGTGGACCTGGCAGTGGCCGACCGCGCACGCGCGCTCGCCGGCGGCCTCGACGGGTCGGGCCCGTGACGGCCTCCCTGGCCACCAGCACCGATCCGCTGCTGCTGATCGACGGCTGCCCCGAGTCGCTGCACACCGACGCCGACCACCTCGACCGGCAGTCCCGCGCCCTCGCCGAGCACGCCGCCGACCTGCGCGTCGCGCACCCCGCGCTGTGGACGGGCACCGCCGCCGATGGCTGGACCGCCCGCCGTGCCCAGTACGTCACCGCCGTCGAGACCGTCGGCCAGATCCACGCGATCACCGGCACAGCGCTGCGGCAGCACGCGGACACGATCACCTGGGCGCACGGCCGCGCCGAGGTCGCCGTCCGCCTCTACGCCCAGGGCTGCACGCTGCGGGACGCCGAGGCGCTGACCTGCACGGTCGGTGCGCCACGAGGCGGACGCTCGGTGCAGGGCACCGACGACGCAGGCTCCGGCCACCGCGCACTCGCCGAGGACGTGCTGGCCTCCGCACGTGCACGGGTCGCCACCTCCGCGCAGGCCACCGCCGCCGTGCTCGACGAGCTCGGCGACGGGCTGCCCGACGGGCGCTGGCACCTCGGCGACTTCGGGCGGGGCATCTGGTCGTGGGTCACCGGGATCGCCGCGCTGGCCTGGGACTACAGCGCGGCGCGGTCGCTGATCGACCCCGACGGCGTCGCCGAGGACGCCGCCGCCCTGGTCGACGGGGTCGTCGGCACGTGGGACGGCCTCACCCACGACCCGCTCACCACCGGCGCGGGCCTGCTCCAGACCGACCTGCTCCGCGACCGGCCCGGTGAGTGGTGGGGGCAGGCGGCGCCGGACCTCGCGATCAGCGCCGTCAGCGGGGGCGCGGGATGGGCGGCGCGCGGGCTGCGGAGCGTGCGGCTGGCGGAGGACCTCGGCGCGGCCGGCGGGGCGGGGCGGCGGCTGTACGCGGCGGGGTCGCGGTGGTGGGACCCGACGGTGCGGGCGCGGTGGCTGGACGACCTCCAGTCGAACCTGGCGAACCGGCAGCACGTCGGTAGCCGGGCGCCCTGGGCGGTGCATCAGCGGGCGGTGACGGGGACCGACCTGGAGACCCGGCTGACCAGCAGGGACGTGTCCATCTGGGCGGACGATGTCGTCCTCGACCCCGATACGGTCACTGCTGTCGAGGTCAAGTACACGGGGATGCCGGGGAACTCGCCCTACGACGGGACGGCGAGCGCGTTCGGGGAGCGGGTCGTGCTCGCTGAGTTCGACGACGAGATGCGGCGATATGCGGCTGTCATCTCGGACGAGGGCAATCCGGTGTCACGGCTCCGTTTGAGCGCGTCCGACCAGGCCTCGGCAGACTTCCTCGGTGAGCGTGCGCGGTCAGTTCTGGGTCCAGACATCGATCTCGACGTCGTCGTCGACAAGGGATGAGGAGTGAGATGAGTTCCGGGATCATCATCGCGGCAGTGCCGTCAGGTCCGTTGCCGTTGGAGGTCGCTGATCTCGTGCGCGCGGCCACCGATCGCTGGGGTGAGTACGCCACCGTCAAGAACAGCCCGTTGGCCTCACTGGACGCAAACATCTGGCTGGAGATACCGGGTCAGACGTTCTTCCAGATCGACTACACGAAGGACCACTCGGCCATCCGCTGCGACGGTGACGCAGAGCAGCAGGTCGAGGTCGCACTGTGGGTGCGGTCGTTGATCCCCGACGACTTCCCCCGGGTGATCGCGATGGACAACGGCTGGCGCGCACACGTCGAGCTCGTCCCGGGGATGACCGAGGAGCAGTTCAACGCGTCGATCGTCGACCACTCGGTCCCCGGGTGGGACGCCGACGACCCCGACCTGCGCTGACCCGGTCAGGACATCGTGAACGTGTGCGTCCAGATCAGCGAGCCGTCGGCGTTGAGGTAGGTGTAGACCACCGACGGCTCCGTGATGCCGGCGGCCTGCATGGTGCCGAACACCTGCGTGTCGCAGAGGGTCTGGAGCGTGGGGATCATCGTCTCGAGGCCGGCGGCGGCAGCGGTGGGGTCGAGCGTCTCGGCGTAGGTGTAGCCGAACTCGACGCCGCCGGGGTGGATCGCGGTGATGGTGGCGCCCGAGTACATGCCGGGGTTGGTCTCGAGGATCGCCGGGATGTACGCCTGCTGATCCGCGACGAACGCGTCCAGCGCGGCCGACGTGTCCTCGCCCGTCACCTCCGGCTCGGTCTCGGCGGTGCTCGGGGCCTGCGAGACGGTCGACTCCGGGGCGCTCGGGGCGGGGGTCCGGGTGTCGGAGGAGTCGCTCGCGGGGGAGCAGCCGAACAGGACGAGGGTCGTCCCGACGACGACCAGACCTCTGCGCCACGTGGTCACGGTGATGATCCTCTCGCTCAGGTGGTGCCTGGGAGAGGCACAGGATCCATGTCTACCGTGACCGGCACCGGCGCCGTGCACATCCTGCGCTTCACGCAGCGCGGATCACCCGTGCGCCAGCAGCTCCAGCCCGATCACCGCGACCCCGAGCGCCGCCTCGGCGCCGAGCACGACCACCCGCTGCCACACCGGCATCCGCACCCGCCGCACGGCGAGGTAGCCGATCACCACCAGCGAGGCGATCAGCGCGATCGTGGCGGCACGCAGCGCGCGGTCCAACGGCCACGCCTCGGCGGCGGCCAGCCCGAGGAACAGCAGCGGCAGCGGCAGCACGCCGAACGCCCCGACGCTCACGCCGATCATGTGCCGCAGCTCGGCCCGGGTCGGCATCGCCTGGTGCGCGGCCAGGTGGGAGACGAAGTCGGCGACCAGCACCGCGAGCAGGGTCCCGCTCACCGCGATGAGCAGCGTGACGACGGCCTCGCGGGGGGTGGTGCTCTCGGCGTGGGAGCGCAGGGCGAGCACGACGGCGAGGGCGGTGAAGGTGATGTAGACGCGCTCCTTCAGTCGCTCCGCGCGCTCGTCGGCGGTGAGGCTGCTGTCACGGGACCGGGCCATCGGGGACTCCCTCCTCGGGCGCCGCGGGTGCGGTCGCTGTGATCGAGGATGCGCCCGGTGGGCGGTCAGCGGGTGGAGGCCGCGTCGATCTCCGCCTCGAAGGACACGACCACGTCGCCGTCGACCCGCCACCCGGCGCTGAACCGCGCCGGCAGGCGGATGCCGTCGTGCTCGCGGTCCCCGTCGCAGCGCACCACGAACTCGTGCAGCGCCGGGCCGCGGCCGGCGGGGTCGCCCCAGCGCAGCAGGCGCACGGAACGGACGGTCCCGGCCTCGTCGACATCGATCGTCACTGCGTGCTCGGTGTCGTCCACGGTCACGTGCGCGATCGCCCGGTCGTCGTCCACCGCCTCCCACCGCACGCACGGGTCGAGCGCGCCGCCCGGGGTGAGCACGATCTCGGCAGCGAGGCGGCCGGCGGCGCTGCGGCGCACGTCGTCGTCCTCCGCGGACATCACCGGGATCACGCCGACCAGCCGCCAGCGCATCTCGCCCACGTGGTCCGCGCAACGGTCGTAGCCGAGCACGGGGACCGGGCCGAAGCGCGCGGTCGCGGCCCACACGTAGCCGCGCCCGGCGGTGATCACCTGGCGTGCGGTGAACGACCGCCACGCGCCGATCAGGATCCGGCCGTGCATGGCGAGCAGCGTGGTCGCTGCGGCGGGACGGTCGGCGGCGACCGCGCGGGTCAGCCATCGGCGTGCCGGCGCCGGCAGGGCCGCGAGGGCGGCGGGGTCGAGCGGGGCGCGTGCCGGGTCGCCGGCGGCGAGGGCGTGCCAGGTGGGCGAGACGCGGCGGGCGGTGCGTGGGGGCGCGGCGAGGTCGGCGCTCATCGGAGATCCTTCCGGCGGACTCCGTCGACCGTAGCGTCGGCGCAGGTCAGTGGGCGTGGGCCGGTGGTCCCAGCCGACGGCCTCCGCCGGGACGTGCTCGTCCGGGGTGCGCCGGCTCGACCGCGGTGCGCCGGTACCACGGGCGGCGGAGCCGGGGCGTCCCCGGATGGGTCAGGATGGACCCGTGACCTCCCAGACCCCCGCCGACCGCCGGATCGTGTTCCTCGACGTGGACGGCACGTACGCCGACCGGGGGGTCGTCCCTCCCGAGCACGTCGACGCGGTGCGGGCGGCGCGGGCCGCGGGCCACCGGGTGCTGCTGTGCACGGGTCGGCCGAAGGCGATGCTGCCGGAGCGGATCCTGGCGGCGGGTTTCGACGGGGTGGTCGCGTCGGCGGGCGCCTACGTGGAGATCGACGGCGAGGTGCTGTCCGACCTGCGCTTCCCCACGGACCTCGCGGATCGTGCCGTGGCGGTGCTGGACACGCACGACGCGGCGTTCATCCTGGAGGCACCGGAGCTGCTGTACGGGCGGCCCGGTGTGCAGGCACGGCTGGCGGAGATCCTGGCCGGCCACCTGCGGGACAGCGACGAGGACGCCGCGCACGAGGGGCCGGTGGACATCATGGCGGCGCTGACCACGCCGGACAGCCTGTCGGGGTGCTCCTTCGCGAAGATCACCTACTTCGGGTCCGCCGAGTCGTGGACGGTGCTGGCCGAGGAGATCGGCGACGAGGTGTTCATCCTGCCGAGCTCGATCCCCGGCATGGGGGACTCCTCCGGCGAGATCCACATGACCGGCGTGCACAAGGCGGTCGGCGTGGCCGCCGTGATCGCGCACCTGGGCCTGACCCGGGACGACGTGGTGGCCTTCGGCGACGGGCTGAACGACCTGGAGATGATCGACTTCGCCGGCACCGGCGTCGCGATCGAGGGCGCCGACCCCCGCGTCCTCGCGGTGGCGAACCGCACCGCCCCCACCCCCGCAGCCCTCGGCCTGGTCACAGCCTTCCGCGAGCTCAACCTCATCTAGCGCGCTCCACCACCCCCACGAGGTCGGTGGTTGCGCACGAGGTCGGTGGTTCTGCGCCGCATGAATGCGCCTGAACCACCGACCTCGTCGGGTGAGACGGCCCTCAGTACGTGAGCGTCAGCAGATCCTCCACGCGCTCCACGCTCCCGTCCGCCCGGGTGAACTCCACCCCGGCCCGCCCGGCCGCCGCCTCCACGGTCAGCGACGCCCGCGCGTCCCCGTGCGTCCAGGTCAGCACGAGCGTGTCCGCAGCCCCCTCCGGCACCGTGCACTCCCCGTCGAACGCCGGGTGCCGGCTGCGCAGGCGCATCAGCGCGATCAGCGCGCGCACCACCGGGCGCTCCGCCTCGGCGACGATCTCCTCGGGCGTGTAGACGTGCCGGTTGATGTCGCGGCCGACGCCGGTGCGCGCCAGCAGGTCCATGTCGTCCCCGCCGGCCAGCGCGCCGACGTAGTACACCTGGGGGATCCCGGGGGTGAAGAACTGGATCGCCCGGGCGGCGAGGTACGCGGTGTCGTCGGCGCCGAGGGCGTCGTAGTACGTCGCGTTGACCTGGTACAGGTCGAGGTTGGAGGCGGCGGCGCCGGTGGCGAGGCGGCTCTCGCCGCGGGTGCGCTCATGGATCCCCTCGACCAGGGCGTCGATCTGCTCGGGCGTGAGCAGGCCGGGGGCGCCGGTCTCGGCGGAGTCGGGGCCGACGTCGATCACGCCGATGCCGTCGTGGGTGTCGAGCACGGTGATCGCGTTCTGCGGGCGCACGTGCAGCCAGTCGCGCAGCGGCACGACGTCGCCGGCGGTCAGCGCGTGCAGCACCAGCGGGGGCAGCGCGAAGTCGTAGACCCGGTCCACGCGGGCGCCGATCTCGACCTGCTTGCGGTAGTACGAGTGGACCTCGACCAGCACCTCGAGACCCAGGTCACGGGCCCGCGCGGTGAAGGCGTCGATGAACTCGAAGGTCTCCGGCGTCATGAACGAGGTGGTGCCGGGGGTCTTCACGGCGTAGCCGACGGCGTCCAGGCGGATCAGCGTGACCCCCGCGTCGGCGAGGGTGCGCAGCACCTGGTCGAGGTAGGCGTCGCCGGCGGCGGAGCGCACGTCGATGTCGATCTGCTGCGAGGTGAAGGTGGTCCACGCCAGCCGGGTCTCGCCGCCGAGGGTGACCGGGGTGAACGGCAGGCCGGGGCGCGGGCGGTAGATGCCGGTGAGCTCGGCCTCGGTGGCGCCCTCGGGGTACACCGAGGAGAACGTGAGGAACATGCCGGCGTAGGGGGAGTCCGCGCCGCGGGCGATCACGTCGGTGAACTGCGGGGACTGCGCGGAGACGTGGTTGACGATCACGTCGACCACGGTGTCGTGGGTGGTGCCGAGCTCACGGACGTCGTCCCAGGTGCCCAGGCGGGGGTCCACGACGGTGTGGTCGGTGGGGTCGAAGCCGGCGTCGGCGCCGTCGTAGGGGGTAAAGAACGGCAGCAGGTGCACGCCGCCCACCGCGTCCCCGAAGACCTCACGGATGGTGGTGGCGGTCCGGGGCAGCGATCCCCCGAACCGGTCCGCGTAGACGATCAGCTGGACCTGGTTGCGCACGGCGCGTCCTCCTCTGGGCACGGGCCCGCGCACCCGTACCGGCAGGTGGGGTGGACGGCCCTTGTTCATTGTCGCCACCTGGGTCGTCTTTGACACGGCCCACCCGGCGGCACAGAATGCTGAGCGTACATGGAACCGGTTCTGTTTTGGTGACCGTGCGGACGGGGACGTCCGTGAGCGCAGACGATGAAGGAGTCGACAAGTGCGAGCAGGAACCAGGTGGCTGGGTGTCGCGGCAGGTGTGGCCGCGGGCGCTCTCGTGCTCACCGCGTGCGGGGGCTCGGGTGACGAGGCCGCCGAGGACGGGACGATCACCCTGTCCATCAGCACGTTCAACGAGTTCGGCTACGACGAGCTGATCGAGGAGTACATGGCGGACCACCCCGGGGTGGTCGTGGAGCAGACCAAGGCCTCCACCGGCGACGAGCTGCGCGAGAAGATCATCACCGGCCTGGCGGCGGGCTCCGGCCTGACCGACGTGGTCGCCGTGGACGTCTCGTGGCTGCCCGAGCTCATGGAGTACTCGGACCGCTTCGTGGACCTGTCCTCCGAGGACGTCGAGGGCCGCTGGCCGGAGTGGAAGACCGCCGGCGCGACCACCGCCGACGGCGAGCTGATCGGCTACGGCACGGACATCGGCCCGGAGGTCATCGCCTACCGCGCCGACCTGTTCGCGGCCGCGGGCCTGCCGACCGACCGCGAGGCCGTGGCCGAGCTGCTCGGTGGCGACGGCGCGACGTGGGAGACCTACCTCCAGGTGGGTCAGCAGTTCACCGACGCGACCGGCACCGCCTGGTTCGACTCGGCGGACGCGATCTACGAGGGCATGATCAACCAGCTCGACAACCCGTACGAGTCGGACGACGACGAGCTGATCGCCCTCGACAACCCCGAGGTGCGCGAGTACTACGACACGGTGACCGACGCTGCCGCGAGCGGTCTGTCGGCCGGCCTGAGCCAGTGGAGCACCGACTGGCAGGCTGCGTTCCAGGGTGACGAGTTCGCCACGATGCTGGCGCCGAGCTGGATGCTCAACACCATCGCCGGCAACTCCGCGGGCTCCGACGCCGTGTGGGACATCGCGGACGTCTTCCCCGGCGGCGGCGGCAACTGGGGCGGCTCGTACCTCGCCGTCCCGACGCAGAGCAAGCACCCGGAGGAGGCCCGCGAGCTCGCCGCGTGGCTGACCGCCCCGGAGCAGCAGGTCCGCGCGTTCGAGGTCTCGGGCAACTTCCCGAGCGCCACCGACGCCCTGACCGACCCGACGGTGACCGCCCTGGTCAACGCGGACTTCAACAACGCCCCGACCGGCGAGATCTACGCCAGCGCCGCCTCCGGCATCGAGTCGGTGGCCCACAAGGGCCCGAAGTTCTTCGCGCTGACCGATGCGATGCGTGACGCGATCGACCGCGTGGACGTCGCCAAGACCGACGACGCCGAGTCCTCGTGGAAGAAGTTCGTCTCCGAGATCGAGTCGCTCGGCTGACACCCCTGTCGCTGCCGGCGGGACGTGCCCCCGCACGCCCCGCCGGCAGCGTCGCACCACCCCCGACCCGCCCCACGCGCCCAGCGCCGAGCAGCAGAGAGCAGTCATGACCAGCAGATCGACGTCCGCGAGCGGCGCCCGGCGCGTCGGGTTCTCGCAGCGGCTCAGCCGGTGGGACGTGCGGCTCTCGCCGTACCTCTACGTCTCCCCGTTCTTCCTCCTGTTCGCCGTGGTGGGCCTGTTCCCGTTGCTCTACACGGCGTGGGTGTCGCTGCACGACTGGCACCTGATCGGCGGGCAGGGCGAGCTGGTGGGGCTGGAGAACTTCTCCGCCGTGCTGAACGACCGGCTGTTCTGGGTCGCGCTGCGGAACACCTTCTCGATCTTCCTGCTGTCCTCCGTGCCGCAGATCATGATCGCGGTGGTGCTGGCGGCGATGCTCAACGCCAACCTGCGCACCAAGACGCTGTGGCGGATGGGCGTGCTGCTGCCCTACATCGTGGCGCCGGTGGCCGTCGGCCTGATCTTCTCCAAGGTGTTCGCCGACCAGTCCGGCCTGGCGAACGCGCTGCTCGACCTGGTCGGCATCGACCCGATCGCCTGGCACGCCTCCCCGCTGGCCAGCCACGTCGCCATCGCGACCATGGTCAACTTCCGCTGGATCGGCTACAACACGCTGATCCTGCTGGCCGCCATGCAGGCGATCCCCACCGAGATGTACGAGGCGTCCGTGCTGGACGGCGCCGGCCGCATCCGCCAGTTCTTCTCGATCACGGTGCCGATGGTCCGCCCGACCATGATCTTCGTGATCGTCACCTCCACGATCGCCGGCCTGCAGATCTTCGACGAGCCGCGCATGTTCGACCAGTGGGGCCAGGGCGGCTCCGACCGGCAGTGGATGACCGTGACGATGTACCTCTACGAGGTCGGCTGGGGCGCGCAGAAGTCCTTCGGTCGTGCGTCGGCCATCGCCTGGCTGCTGTTCCTGATCATCATCGCCATCGCGATCGTGAACTTCCTGCTGACCAGCAAGATCGCCTCCTCCGACGGCGTCAAGAAGCGTGCGCCGAAGAACCGCGCCGCCCGCCGCGCCGCCGGGATCACCACCGCCACGAAGGGTGACCGCTGATGACCTCCGTGCCCGTCACCCACCAGATGAGCGGCCCCGGCGCGGCCCGGGCCCGCCGCCGCAAGCTCAACCGCGCCGGCGACGTCCACCGGCCGACCTGGGTCAACTACACGGTGCTCGCCGTCGTGATCCTGGTCTTCGCATACCCGCTCTACTACGCGTTCCTGCTGGCCACCTCGGACGCCGAGACCATCGCGGGCAGCGTGATCCCCTCGCTGATCCCGGACAGCGAGCTGTGGGACAACGTCCAGCGCGTGCTGAGCTCGGACATCCAGTTCTGGAAGGCCCTCGGCAACTCGGTGATCGTGTCGGTCACCACCGCCGTCTCCGTGGTGCTGTTCTCCACGCTCGCCGGGTACTCCTTCGCCAAGCTGCGGTTCCGTGGCCGCCGCCCGTTGCTGCTGTTCGTGATCGCCACCATGGCCGTCCCGACGCAGCTCGGCATCGTGCCGCTGTTCATCGTGGTCTCGAAGCTCGGCTGGCAGGGCAACCTGCTCGCGGTGATCGTGCCCGCGCTGGTCACGGCGTTCGGCGTGTTCTGGATGACCCAGTACCTCGAGACCGCGCTGCCCTACGAGCTGGTCGAGGCCGCGCGCGTCGACGGCGCGTCGATGTTCCGCACGTTCTGGTCGATCGCCCTGCCCGCTGCCCGCCCGGCGGCCGCGATGCTGGCGCTGTTCACCTTCGTGCAGAACTGGACCAACTTCTTCTGGCCCTTCATCGTGCTGGGCTCGACCAACCCGACGCTGCCGGTGGCGACCCAGCTGCTGCAGTCCCAGTACTTCAAGGACTACTCGCTGATCATGACGGGAGTCGTCATGTCCACGCTGCCGCTGCTCGTGCTCTTCGTGGTCGCCGGCAAGCAGCTCGTCAGCGGCATCATGGCCGGGGCGGTGAAGGGATGAGCGCCGTGGACCCCACCCTGCTGACCGTCGAGGAGGCCGCCGCGCTGACCTCGGGGGCGTCGTTCTGGCGCACCGAGTCCGTGCCGCGCCTCGGCATCGAGTCGTACATGCTCACCGACGGCCCGCACGGTCTGCGCAAGCAGGCCGGTGCCACCGACCACCTCGGCGTGGCCGTGGCCGAGCTCGCCACCTGCTTCCCGCCGGCCGCCGGGCTCGGTTCCACGTGGAACGTCGACCTGCTGGAGGAGGTCGGTGCAGCGCTCGGCACCGAGTCCGCCGCGCACCAGGTGTCCGTGCTGCTCGGCCCGGGCGCCAACATCAAGCGCTCCCCGCTGTGCGGGCGGAACTTCGAGTACCTCTCCGAGGACCCGGTGCTGTCCGGCGACCTGGCCGCCGCGCTGATCCGCGGCATCCAGTCCCGCGACGTCGCCGCCTCGCTCAAGCACTTCGCGGTGAACAACCAGGAGTCCGACCGCATGCGCATCGACGCGGTGGTCGACGAGCGCGCGCTGCGCGAGGTCTACCTGGCGTCCTTCGAGCGGGCCGTCACCCAGGGCAAGCCCTGGACCGTCATGTGCTCGTACAACAAGATCAACGGCACCTTCGCCGCGCACAACCGCTGGCTGCTCACCGACGTGCTGCGGGACGAGTGGGGCTTCGACGGGCTGGTCGTGTCCGACTGGGGCGCTGTCAACGACCGGGTCGCCTCGATCGCGGCCGGGCTCGACCTGGAGATGCCGTCCACCGGGGGCGTCACCGACGCGCAGGTGGTGTCGGCTGTTTCTTCTGGGGCACTGGCCCGTGAGGTGCTCGACGTGGCGGCCGGGCGGGTGCTGGCCCTCGGGTCGCGGACCCGGGCGTCCGCCGTCGGCGGTCCCGCGGCGGATCTGGACGCGCACCACGCGCTCGCCCGGCGGGCCGCGCAGGAGTCCGCGGTGCTGCTGAAGAACGACGGCGCGCTGCTGCCGCTCGACCCCACCGCCACCGGCCGGATCCTGGTCGTCGGACAGTTCGCCGTCGAGCCGCGCTACCAGGGCGCCGGGTCCTCGCAGGTCAACCCGACCCGCGTCGACGCCGCCCTCGACGCGCTGCGTGCTGCCGCCGGTCCGGGGCTGACGATCGACTTCGCCGCCGGGTACGCCACCGGTCTGGCCGCCGACGACCCGCAGGCCGTCGCGCTGCGGGACGAGGCGGTGGCCGCGGCCGCCGGTGCCGACGCCGTCGTGCTCTTCCTCGGCCTGCCCGCCTCCGACGAGTCCGAGGGCTACGACCGCGCCGACATCGACCTGCCCGCCGCGCAGGTCGCGCTGCTGGCTGCCGTCTCGTCCGCGGCAGACGCGGAACGCGTCGCGGTGACGCTGTCCAACGGCGGCGTGATCAGCACCTCCCCGTGGGAGCACCACGCCGCCGCGCTGCTCGAGCTCTGGCTCGGCGGTCAGGCCGGTGGTGGCGCCGCCGCCGACCTGCTGCTCGGTCACGCGAACCCGTCCGGCCGCCTGAACGAGACGATCCCGGTCCGCCTGGAGCACAGCCCGTCCTTCGACTCGTTCCCCGGCGAGCTGTCGCAGGTCCGCTACGGCGAGGGCATGTTCGTCGGCTACCGCGGGTTCGACGCCCGCGCGCTGCCGGTGCAGCACCCCTTCGGCCACGGCCTGTCGTACACGACGTTCGCCTACGGGTCGGCGTCGGTGCAGGTCACCGGCCCGACCAGCGCCACGGTGACCGTCGACGTCACCAACACCGGCGACCGCGCCGGGGCCGAGGTCGTGCAGGTCTACGTGCAGGACGTCGCCTCGACGCTCCAGCGCCCGGTCCGCGAGCTGAAGGCGTTCCGCAAGGTCGCGCTGGCCCCGGGGGAGACCACCGCCGTCACGATCGACCTGGACCGTCGCGCGTTCGCCTACTGGCACCCGCAGATGTCCGGCTGGGTGGTCGAGGGCGGCGAGTTCACCATCGAGGTCGGCGCCTCCTCCCGCGACCTGCGCACCGCCGCCACCGTCACCCTCGACGGCGACCCGCTGCGCACCACGATCTCGGAGTGGACCACCCTCGCCGAGCTCATGGCCCACCCCGTCGGCGGCCCCGTGCTGGAGCGCACCGTCGAGGGCGGTGGCGTCGGCCTGGCGGTGCTGCTGCTCGGCGAGACGTCGATGATCACCCCCGAGGGGATGCTGCGGCAGATCGACGGGCTGCCGCTGGTCAAGCTCGTGGAGCTGTTCCCGGCCATGCCGTTCAAGCACGACGGGGTGGCGGCGATCGTCGCCGAGGTCAACGCGGCGGTGTGAGGCTTGGGTCCCCACCACGCAAATGTCACCTCTCGTGTCACCGACGAGGTGACGTTTGCGTGGTGGCCTGCCACAGGTCGAGCCCGTCCCAGCCAGGAGGCACCCCGAGCGCGCGGAGGTCGAGACCCGGCTGCGCGGGGAAGGTGCGCAGCAGATCGACCATCCGGCCGGTCCAGTCGCTCCGGTCGTCCACAGCCCGCAGCAGGTACGCGATCACCGCGAGCGCGTTGTAGGTCCCGAATGCTCCCTTGGGCATCGTCGGTTCAGCCAGGTGGTCCAGGAGCGGGACCAGGCCGACCCTCGGCCGGCTCGGCGCATTCTGGAGCTTCCGGTTGAACAGGCGCGCATGGTGCGCGGCGACGTTGCGGACGTAGTTCGTACTGGCGAGCCAGCTGGTCATGATCCGCTTGGTCGGCACCTCGAAGGCGTCGGCGATCTGCTGGGCGTCCTCGTCGGTGAGGCCGCGGTAGAGCGTGGACAGGTGCCCGAGCTCGAGAACTTCGGTGAGCGCCCAGATCGGAATACGGCCCTCGTAGCGGCTCTGGAAGTACGCGATGAAGGTCTCATCCGATCTGCTCACCCTCGCGGCCACCCGCTCCAGCCACTCCGCGTGCTTGCTCGGGTCCGTGCGTGCACCCGTCTTGTCGCCGGCCTGAGGCAGAACGAACGCAGGCAGGAAGGTCGAGGCCTCCAGGTGCGCGAAGGCGGAGCGCCGACCCAGCACGTAGCCGAACCGCATCCGGATCGCGATCTCGATCCGCTCGACGGCCTCCATGACGAGCACGCGCAGGGCGCGATCGAAGTCGATCACCCGGCCGACCTGTGCGATGGACGTCCCCGTCCGGTAGCCGTCGAGCAGCACCGTCCGCTCTCGTCCGTCCTCGTCTACCCGCTGCTCCGCGTGCCGGAACGGATGCAGATAGCCGGTGAGCCGGTAGTAGCCCACGGCATAGAGCAGGGCCTCGGTGCGATCCCTCGGCTCGACATCGACCCCACGGGCAGCCAGGAGCGAGATCTGCTCATCGACGGAGCACCACGGCTTCGTGTACTCGGCCACGATGCCCCCTCGCACCATCGGTCAGACCAAGAAAATCAGCCCGCCGCCGTGAGGCAACGGGCTGATCGTGATGGCGACAAGTTTACCGGTCGGTCGTCGGGATGTCCATCGTGAACGGGATCACGAGCCCCTGATCAGAGATCCGTGCGTGGACCGCTCTCGACCACGGTGCGGTGCGACCCGGCCCACCCCGCCGCCGGCGCCGCCGTCGTCCCGCGCGTGACGAGCTCCAGCCGCCCCTCGCGCTGCAACGGCTCCGGCGTGCGCGAGCGCATCAGATCCGTGACCAGCTCCATCGCCTGCCCGCTCATCTCGCGCAGCGGCTGGCGGACGGTGGTCAGCCCGGACCAGTGCGCGGACTCGATGTCGTCGAAGCCGATCACCGAGAGGTCCTCGGGCACGCGCAGGCCGATCTCGCGGGCGGCGCGGAGCACGCCGAGTGCCTGGGTGTCGGAGGCGGCGAAGATCGCGGTCGGCGGCTGGTCGAGCGCCATCAGGGCGCGGGTGCTGTCTGCGGCGGGGTCGGCGCCGTGCTCGCCGAGGGCGGCGTAGGCGGCGGGGACCTCGATGCCGGCGGCGGCGAGCACCTCGGCGTAGCCGTGCCGGCGGCGGGCGGAGGAGGTGAAGCCGAGGCGGGAGGTGTGCTCGTGGTCGCCGACGAACGCGATCCGCCGGTGCCCGAGGTCGATCAGGTGCCGGGTGGCGATCCGTCCGCCCTCGACGTCGTCCACGGTGACCATGGGGTGCCCGGGCTGCTCGACGTCGAGGAACACCGGGTGGATCTGCGCCTGCTCCAGGGTGGCGAGCTGGGTGTCGCTGAGCCGGATCGAGACGACCAGCAGCGCCTCGGGGCGCAGGTCGTGGCACATGGCGTCGATGTGCTCGTCCACGTGGTGCGGCTGCTCGACGTCGAAGATGCTGACCGGCAGGCCGGTGTCGCGGGCGTGCTCGATGATGCCGCGCATGCGCTCCAGGGCGGAGGGCGAGGTGACGAAGGGCAGCAGCACGCCGATCGTGGGGACGCGTCCGCGGGCGAGGCCTCTGGCGGCGCGGTTGGCGACGAAGGAGAGGTCCTCGATCGCGGCGTCGATGCGCTGCGCGGTCTTGGGCTTCACCGAGGAGCCGTTGAGGTAGCGGGAGACGGTGCCGACTCCCACCTCCGCGTGGCGTGCCACGTCACGGATCGTGCTCACGGTGTCCCCCTCCGGTCGTCGATGGCCGGGTGCCAGTCTAGGGCCACCGGCGTAGTGGAACCGGTTCATCCTCGCACGGGCGAGGGCGGCGACCGCGCAGGTCAGGAGGGTACGAAACCGTTTACCGCCCGGAGGAGCGTCCGGCGTGGATCGCGACGGCGTGCGCGCGGTCCCGTGCACCGAGCTTCGCGAACACGTCGTTGACGTAGGACTTCACGGTCGAGACGGACAGGAACAGGCGTGCCGCGATCTCGGCGTTGCTCTCGCCGGCGACGATCCGGTCCAGCACCTCGGCCTCCCGGGCGGTCAGCGCGGGGAAGCGCTCGCGGGTCGGCAGCCGCTCGGCGAAGCCGCTGAGCACCCGCGCGCCGACCTCCGCGCCGAGGGTCACGTGACCGGCTGCGGCGGCCCGCACGGCGGCGGCGAGCTCGGTGCGCCCGGCGTCCTTGGTGAGGTAGCCGCGCGCGCCGGCGGCCAGCGCCCCGGTGATCGAGGCGTCGTCGCCGTAGGTGGTGAGCACGAGCACGGCGACCTCGGGGTGCTCGGTGCGCAGCCGGGCGGTGGCGGCGGTGCCGTCGAGCACCGGCATCCGCAGGTCCATCAGCACCACGTCCGGCGCCGCGCCGCCCACCAGGTCGAGCGCCTGCGCGCCGTCCGCCGCCTCCCCGACCACCTCGACGTCGGGCAGCAGGCCGAGCAGGGTCACCAGCCCGTCGCGCACGATCGCCTGGTCGTCCACCACCAGCACGCGGATCATCGGGGCACCTCCACGATCACGACGAACGGGTCACCGGGATCGATGGTGGCCGATCCGCCGGCCGCGGTCGCCCTCTCGCGCAGCCCGGCGAGCCCGGCGCCGCCGGACCCGGTCGCCACGCCGCCCTCGGCCCGCGGTGTGCTCACGGTCAGCCGCACGGTGGCGTCCTGGTCGAGGCGGACCTCGACCGGGGCGCGCGGCGCGTGCCGACGCGCGTTGGTCAGCAGCTCCTGCATCGCCCGACGGACGACCTCGACCGCCGGGGCGGACCCGGACGGGCGCCCGGAGGTGGTGAGCGTGAGGTCGCCGCCGAGCACGCGGTGGGTCTCGGCCAGCGAGCGGACGGCGGCCTCGGTGTCGACGTCGGTGCCGCGCAGGGACGCGACCGCGCGGCGCGCCTCGTCCAGCCCGGCGGCCGCGAGGTCCCGTGCCCGCCCGGCGCGCTGCCGGGCGTCGGCGGTGCGCTCGGCCTCCAGCTCCGCCTCCACCGCGTCGAGCTGCACCACCAGGCCGCCGAGGGTGTGCGCGAGCACGTCGTGCAGGTCCCGGGCGATCCGCGCGCGCTCCTCCAGCGCGGCGGACCGGGCACGTTCCTGCTCGACGGCGACGGCGTTCTCCAGCGCGGCGCGTTCTGCCTGCTCCCAGCGCCGGGTGCTGCGGCGGGCGAACCCCGACAGCGTGAGCAGGGCGAGGATCAGGGCGAGGCCGATCGCGAACGCCGGCGAGGGGTCGGCCAGCACGATCCCGGCGCCGAGCGCCGCGGCCGCCAGCAGGGGTGCGCCGACGATCTCGGCCCGTGACCGCCGGGTGTCCGAGAGCACGGACAGCAGGCCGGCCGCCAGTGCTGCGCAGCCGAGCCCGTCGGTGCCCGGCGTCGACAGCCCGCCGGCGAGCAGCATCACCAGCAGCATCGCGTCGTCCGCGCGACCGACGACCGGGGGCAGCAGCGCGCGCACCAGGAGCGTCAGGGACCCGATCAGGCCGACGGCGGCGACGGTCTGCCCGGGCCCACCGATCCGGGCGGCGATCAGTGCGCCGGTGACGGCGGCGATCAGGGCGAGCAGCACCCGCCGGGTGGGGCGCGACCGGGGCGGCGCGGTCGGGTCGGCGGTCACACGGCCCATTGTCACGACAGGACGCGCAGCTCGCCGGTCCGGGTCAGCAGCACGCTCGTCCGTGCCGCGCGGTTGACGGCGAGCACCAGGGCGATCGTGCCGCTCGCAGAGGCCAGCGCGAGGCCGTGGGTGTGGCTGTACGCACCCAGTCCGATGCGCACCGCGAGCACCGCGATCCAGAGCACCGTGCCCCGCACGCCGGTCCGGGTCTCCAGCAGCACCGGGCCGGTCGGCGGTCGGCGGCGCTGCGTCAGTCGGGCGCGCGACTCCGCGGAGAGCGGGCGGATCGTGGCGATCGACCCCATGGCGGCACCGGTGGCGACCGCGACGGCGGCCTCGACCAGCACCACGCCCAGGTCGGCGGCGGTGAGCGGCCCGAGGTCCGCGGAGGCGAGGGCGGCGAGCCCGAGAGCGCCCAGCAGCACCGGTCCGCGCCAGGCGCGGCCGGGCTCGAGCGCCCGCCACGTCGACTGCGTCCAGAGCACGCGGGCCAGCACGAGCAGCGCGACGACGAGAGTGATCAGGGTCGAGGTCATGACTCGATGCTTCGCCGGACGCGCCGCCGGCAGCACCACCCGGGGGTGGGGATGCGGGTGGGGATCCGGTCCGTCGATTCCGCCCCGCGATCTACGACATCTGTAGTACGTTGACGACAGTTGTCGAAGATCGATCGTCGAAGGAGCGCGCCGTGCGTCGTCTGCCGGAGTCCGAGCTGGACGTGATGGAGGTGCTGTGGGCGGCCACCGAGCCGCTCACGACCCGTGCCGTGGTGCAGGCGGTGCCCGACGACCGGGCGTGGAAGATCCAGACCGTCGCCACGCTGCTCTCCCGGCTGGAGGGCAAGGACTTCGTCACCGCCGACCGCAGCGGGCGCGACATCCGCTACACGCCCCTGGTCACCCGGGACGCCTACCTGGCGTTCGAGACCGACCGGTTCATGGAGCGGTTCCACCAGGGCAGCCTGCGCAGCCTGCTCGCGAGCTTCTCCGGCGGGCAGCAGGTGGACGAGGCCGAGCGCCGCGACCTGGAGGCGTGGCTGGACGCGCACGAGCGGGGCGAGGCATGACCGCGCTCGCGGTCTGGCTGGTCGCCATGACGGCGATCACCGGGCTCGCGCTGGCCGCCGACCGGCGGTGGGCCGACCGGCTGCGCCCGACGGTGCCGGCCGGGGCGTGGTTCGTGCTGCTGCTGGCGTGGCTGGTGCCGTTCCGGCCCGCGCTGCTCGGCGGGGGCGACGGCGCCGACGGATCGGCCGCGACGCAGGGGGTCGCGGGCGGGACGGTGCTGCCGGGCGTGCCGGGGATCGGCTGGACGCGGCCCGACACGGCCGTCGTCACCACGCCGGGCGTCGATCCGGCGCGCTGGGTGGTCGTGGCCCTGCTCGTGGTGTGGGCGGTCGGCGCCGTGGTGGAGATCGTCCGCGCGATGATCGCCCACCACCGGCTGCGCAGCCACGTGGACCGGTGGGGGACCGAGGTGGACGCCGACCTGGTGCGCGCACTGCTCGGTGGCTCGGCCGGTGACGGGCCCCGGCTGCCGCGCGTGGTGGTGGCGCCCGTCGGGGCGTCGCTGGTGGTCGGGGTGCGGTCGCCGCGCGTCGTGCTGCCGCAGCTCGACACCGACGCCGACCTGGTGCTGCGCCACGAGCGCGCCCACCTGCGCCGGCACGACCCCGCGCAGCGCGTGGTGCTCACCCTGGTCCGGGCCGTGCACTGGTGGAACCCGGTGGTCCGGCGTGCCGTCGCTGCCGCCGTCCGCAGCTCCGAGGTCGCCTGCGACGCCACGGCGACGCACGACCTCGGCCCGAGCGGCCGCGTGCGCTACGCCCGTGCGCTGCTCACGGCGCTGCCGAGCGCTCCGGTGCCCGGCCGCGTCCTGGTACCGGCACTCACGGAAGGAACTGATGTGGCACGACGGATCACGACACTGTTCGCGGAGGGACGACGGCACCGCGGGGTGGCGCTGCTGACGCTGGGGGCTGCCCTGGTGCTCGGCGTCGGCATCCCGGTCGCTGCGAACGCAGACGACGGCACCACCCCCGCCGGGTGCGAGCCCGGCACGGTCGTCAGCGAGGACGGGGCGCAGGCCTGCGAGCTCGTCGACGACCCGGCGGTCGCGGCGCCCGACGGGTGGGCGAGCGAGAACCAGGTGAGCGAGGAGGCGGGGACCGCAGCCGTCGAGGCGGCCGAGCGGGCTGCGGCGGAGCAGGGCGCCGCGGAGGTCGCCGAGGACTCTTCGGGCGGGGTGGCCACCGATGAGACCCTCACCCTCAGCGAGGACACCGGCACCGGTGAGGACCGGGTGCTGATCGACCGGCTCAGCGCCTACGAGGCGCAGGGCATCACGGTCGACGCCGACGGCATGGTGCGCTATCACGGCGAGCTGGTCCAGGCGCTGGTGCTCGACCGGGGCACGGACGTCACGTCGATGTTCTGGAACGACGCCGGCACCGTGCTGCTGTCCGTCGAGGGTGACACCCTGCGCGTGCTGTCCGACGAGGAGGCGCAGCGCCTGTTCGGCTGATCCCCGCACGCCGGCACCCCGCCCTCGCACGCCACGACCTGCGAGGGCGGGGCGTCGGCATGACCGATCAGTCCGCGGCGGCGCCTGTCACGACGGGGACGGAGGCGTCGCCGATCACCTGGTCGGCGGTGCGCCCGCGCCCGGCGCTCCACACCGCACCGGCCCCGGCGACCACCACCAGCGCGATCCCGCCGATCGCCGCGCCGGACAGGCGATCACCCAGCACCAGCGCGCCGATCAGCGCGCCCATCGCCGGGTCCACCGCGAACAGCGTGCCGACCACCCGTGTGCCCGCCAGCGCCACCGCGCGGTAGTCCAGCGAGAACGCCAGCGCGACGCCGAGCAGCCCGGAGGCGATCAGCGCCGGCACGTGGTCGACGGTCAGCGTGGGGGCCGCCGCGACCTGGAACGGGCTCAGCACCAGCGCGCCGACCGCCACCGACAGCGCCAGCCCGGACAGCCCACCGGTCTCGGCACCGACCCGCCCGGCGAGCACGGTGTACCCGCCGAACGCGACCGCCGCGCCCAGGCCGAGCACCACGCCCAGCACGTCGAGGTCGCCGGTCGGTCCGCCGACCACCAGCAGCACGCCGAGCAGCGCCAGCGGCGGCAGCAGCCGGCCCCTGCCGACCGAGCCGACCGCCGCCAGCGCCAGCGGCCCGCAGAACTCCAGCGTCACCGCGACGCCGAGCGGCAACCGGTCCAGCGCGGCGTAGAACAGCACGTTCATCGCGGCCATCGCCACGCCGTAGAGCACGATCGCCGTCCAGGCCCGCCGGTCACGCCCGCGGATCCGCGGACGGGTCAGGAGCAGCAGCACCACGGCGGCGGCGGTCATCCGGTAGCCGGACACGGCCAGCGTGCCCAGGTCGGCGAAGGCGGTCGATGCCAGCGCGGCGGAGGTCTGCACGGCGGTCGAGCCGATCAGCACGCAGACCGCAGCCAGCAGCGCGCGCGAGCGGACGCCGGTGGGGTCGATCAGGGCGCGCGCACGCGCACCCGAGGGGGAAGAGAGCATGGAGGATCCTCGAAGGACGACCCGTCGGTCGACGACGGGTGAGGTGGTCGGGGTGCCTGGCGGGCACGTCGACCCGTGGGTGGTCGACGGCCGGTCAGGCCGAGGGCCCCCGGCGCGGGGCGCAGCCCCGGTTGCTCATCGGATCCATGCGCGCAGGGTAGGCAGGCTGCGTCGGATCACGGCCGTCCGTCCCAGATGCCGGGCGGTACGTGCCGCCGAGTTCGGTGGTTCGTGCGAGAGAAGTGCCCGCGACCACCGAGCTCGGCCCGAACCACCGAACTCAGCGCAGGCGGCGCGAGGTGCGGTGCGGGGGGAGGAGGGAGCGGCGGTCCAGGTCGAGGGTGCGGGCGGTGGCCGCGATCGCGAGCTCTTCCAGCGCCGCCAGGGCGGCGAGGGCGGCCACCAGCAGCACGGGAACCGGGGGTGCCGCGCCCGCCCAGACCAGGCCGAGCACCCCCGCCACCACGACGCCGCCCGCGGCGCGGTTGGCCCAGGTGTGGATGCTCGCCCACCGACCGAAGCGGAGGCGCGCGACGAGCGCGGACGACCCGCGCAGCAGCACGACGGCCAGGATCGCGCCGGTCACCAGCGGGCGGGACCCGGCCGGGACCGCCAGCACCGCGCCGACCACCGCGCCGAGGTAGAGCACCGCGTCGGCGGCGGAGTCGAGGCGCGCCCCGGCGGGACCGGCGACGCCGAGCCGGCGGGCGACGCGGCCGTCCACGACATCGGTGAGCAGCGCGATGCCGAGCACGGCGGTGTACGCGGCGGGGCGGGCGGCGAGCAGGGGCAGCGCGACGCCGAGCGGCACCCGGGACGCCGTCAGCAGGTGGGGCAGCAGCGACGCGGGGCGGGGCACGAGCAGGGTCGGATCAGCGGGCGTCGGCGGGCAGGCGCACCGGCAGCAGCAGCTCGAGCTGGTGGTGGCCGAGAGTCGCGGCGACGGCCTCGGCGGTGACGATGCGGAACGCGACCGGACGATCCGTGGACTCGTCGATCTCGAGCGGCGATCCCGCGACCCAGGAACGGAGCGCGTCGAGCACACGCTCGCCGTCCGCGTCGTCCTGGTCGCGGCTGACCGCGCTGGCGTAGAGGCCGCCGGCGAAGGCGACCACGGGCCAGCCGTCGGCGTCCTCGTCGGGCCGGAGCAGGTAGCCCCAGCCGAGGGCCTGCGCGTCGGCGTCCCACCACATGAGGTCGCGCGGGGCGATCGGCAGGGCGTCGGCGCGGGCGCTGAACCAGGTGTCGAACCGGACGAGCACCTCGTCGCCGGCCGGGGCGGGCCCGGCGACGGCCATGCGGCAGGCGGGCAGGTCGATCACGCGTGCGTCCATGCGGTCCCCCGGGAGTCGGCTGTGCGACGACCGTCCCAGACGGTCCCGGGGCTCACCAGGGTCGAACGGCCCGGGCACGGGTGCAGGTCAGACGGGGTCGGCCACCGTCGTCCGCTCGCCGATCCACGCGGTCCACAGCATCCGGAACGGACCCTCGGCGTCGATCAGCGCCTGCGGCGGTCCGTCCTGCACCACGCGCCCGTCGGCCATCACGACGATCCGGTCGGCCCGCACGGCCTGGTCGAGGCGGTGCGCGACGAGCAGGGCGGTGCGTCCGGAGAGCACCCCGTCGAGGGCGGCGTCGAGGGCGCTCTGCCGGGACCGGGGCAGGTCGGCGGTGGCCTCGTCGAGGACGACCACCGGGGGATCGGCGAGCAGCACCCGGGCCAGCGCGAGCTGCTGCGCCTGATCCGGCCGCAGGGTGGTGCCGTCGGGGCCGAGCACGGTGGCGAGCCCGTCGGGCAGGTCCGCCCACCAACCGGCGCCGGCGGTCTCCAGCGCACGGACCAGCGCGTCGTCGTCGGCGCCGGGGTCGGCCAGGCGCAGGTCGTCGGCGAGCGGACCGGCGAAGGTGTGCACGTCCTGGTCGACCAGCACGACCTGCCCGGGCCGGTCGCTGTGCACCTGCGCGGCGGGCCGGCCGCCGACCAGCACGCTGCCGCCGGTGGGGTCCAGGGTGCCGGTGACCAGGCGGGCGAGCGTGGACTTGCCGGCGCCGGAGGTGCCGACCAGCGCGACCCGCTCGCCGGGAGTCAGGTGCAGCGTGACGTCGGTGAGCACCGGACGGTCCGGGCGGTAGGCGAAGTGCGTGCCGCGCACCTCGATCGCGACCGCCTCCCGGTTGTCGTCGGCGCGATCCGCGGCCGTGCCGGACGAGGCGCCGGCCGACCCGTCCGCGCCGTCGATCACGCCCACCAGCCGGGCCAGCCCCGCGCCGGCGAGCGCGAGGTCGTCGGCCTGGAACAGCAGCACGCCCATCGGCCCGAACAGCCGGTGGAAGAACAGCGCGGCGGCGGTGGCCGCGCCGACGCCGACGGCGTCCGAGGTGACCAGCAGGTACCCGGCGACCAGCACCCCGGCCATCCCGCACAGCTCGGCGAGGTTGGAGCCGTTGGCGAAGCGTCCGACGTAGCGGACCCCGCGCATCTCGGTGCTGATCGCCGCGCGGGAGGTGCGCTCGACGGCGGCGCGCTGGGCGTCGGCCTGGTGCAGGGCGAGCGCGGTGGGGGCGCCGTGCACCGCCTGGAGCAGGGCCTCGGCCCGCTCGCCCTCCGCCCGGCGTGCCTGCGCGTACACCGGCGGCGTGCGACGCCGGAACGCGCGCAGGCTGAGGATCTGCAAGGGCAGTGCGGCGAGAGCGCCGAGCGCGAACCGCCAGTCCAGCGCGCCGAGCCCGATCAGGGTGACCACCACCGAGAACAGCGCGGAGGTGACGGCGGGCAGCACCCCGGAGGCGGTCTCGCCGACGGTCTCGACGTCGCCGGACACCCGCGAGACGACGTCGCCCTCCCCGGCGGCCTCGACCTCCGCGACCGGCAGGTGCAGCACCCGCTCGACCACGTCCTCGCGCAGGGTGGCGAGCGACGCCTCGGTGACCCGGGCCATCAGGGATCGCCCGATCGCGTCCAGCGCCGCACCGGCCACGCAGGCGGCGACGATCGCGGCAGCAGCCCAGGCGACCGCGCCGACCGACCCGCCGTCGGTGGCGGTCTGCACGATCCAGCCGAGCAGCGCGGGCACGGCGAGCGCGGCGGTGGCGGCGGCGAGCATGACCACCGAGGTCAGCAGGAGCCGACCCCGGTGCGGGCGGAGCAGCCGACGGGTGGCGGCCCAGGTGGCGCGGCCGTCGGCGACCGGCAGCAGCGTGCTCATGCACCCACCACCCGGTCGCAGGCGGCGAGCAGGGTGGGGCTGTCGGTGACCAGCAACACCCCGGCGCCCGGGCGGGCGCGCAGCCCACGGGCCAGGGCGACCTCGGTGACCGAGTCGACGGCGGCGGCGGGCTCGTGCAGCACGAGGAACGGTTCGGTGCGGTGCAGGGCGCGGCTCAGGCGCACCCGGTCGCGCTGGCCGCCGGACAGGTCGGAGCCACCTGCCCGGATCGTCGATCCGGTGCCTGCGGGCAGCAGCGCGATCACGTCGTCCAGCACGGCGGCACGCAGCAGGGCGGGATCGGGCTCGCCGCCGGGTGCCACCGCGTCGGCGAGCGTGCCGGCGAACAGGTGGGCGTCGCGCGGCGGGGCGTGCACGACCGCGCGCAGCCGGGGGCCGAGATCGGTGGCGCAGACGTCGTCCACCCGCACCTGGTCCGGCACGGCCGGCACCCGGGCTCCGAGCACCTCGACCAGGTCGGCGGCGCCGGTGACGTCCGCGTGCACCCCGACCACCTCGCCGCGGGCCACCGTCACCGGGCCGTCCGGCAGGGCGATCGTCAGCGTGCGCGGATCAGCCGGTGCGGCGACCCGCGCCCACGGCAGCGCCCGCGGCGCCCCCAGCACCTCGCACAGCCGGGCGGCGCTGGCCCGGCGCTGCTTCAGGCTGACCACGATCTGCCCGGTCTGGGTGAGCGGCCACTGCACGGTCTGCACGACGCCGACCACCGTGACGAGCTGCCCCACCGTGATCGTGCCGCGCAGCGCGAGCCACCCGGCGGCCAGCGCGACCACGGCGACCAGCACCCCGGAGGCGACCTCGCTGCCGGCGTCGTACCAGGCACGGGCGCGGGCGGCGCCGACCCGGGAGGTGAGCAGGTCCTGGCTGGTGCGGCGGTAGCGGCGTGCGGCGGTGGCGGACGCGCCGAGGCCGTGCAGCACCCGCAGCCCGGCGACCAGGTCGGCGGCCAGCCCTGCGGCGTCGGCGGCCCGGCCCTGCTCGCGGGAGCTGCGGCGCTCCAGGGGCGCGGCCAGCCGGTGCATCAGCCAGACGGCCACCGGAACCCCGATCCCGAGGGCCAGCGCCAGCGGCGGGTGCACGGCGACCAGGGAGATCGCGGCGGTGACGATCGCGGCCAGCGCGGCGAGCTGACCGGACAGCAGCCAGGCGGTCCCGGCGACGCGCGAGGCGTCCGACGTGGCGAGCGAGAGGGTGGCCCCCGGGGTGCGGGCGGGCCCGCCGTGCGCGTCCAGCACCCGGTCCACCACGCGGGACCGCAGGTCGTGCTCGGCCTCCAGGTAGACCCGTGTCGTGAGCGCGTTGCCGGTGCGCCAGGCCAGGGTCAGCACGACGAACACCAGCACGAGCAGCAGCAGCCGGACCACCAGCGCGCCGACGTCCGCGCGCACCACGGCGTCGTCGATCGTGGCGCCGATCATCACCGGGACCAGCATCTCCGCGATCTGGTGGACCATCAGGCCCGCGGTCCCGGCGGTCAGCCGCCACCGCCGTCCTCGTGCGGTCAGGACCCCGATCAGCAGGCGGTCGGGGGTCGTCGCAGGTCGGGCGGCCGGTGTCACCCAGGAAAGGTAACCCTTACCAAGCATGTCCTCCACGCGGTAGCCTGCCAGGCCGTGTCGCGTTCGGGACACGTGTCCGCGCCAGGAGAGGGGTCGAGGGTGGAGTACCGGATCTGGACCAGCCACTTCCCCCCGGCCGCCTCGGAGCGCTGGGCGCGGCACCACCACGACGACGCCCACGAGCTGCTGTGGGGCGCGCGCGGGCTGCTCACCGTGCAGACCGACGACGGCTGGTTCGCCGTCCCTGCCACCGCCGGCCTGTGGATCCCGGTCGGCACCGCCCACGCCGTCGAGTCCTCCGGCGGCACCGGGTTCTTCTGCTCCTACTTGTCGCAGGCGCCGGCCGGGCTCGGTGGTCGCACCACCGCGGTCACCGTGCCGCCCGCGGTGGCCGAGCTGTTCCGGATGCTCTCCACCGAGGACCTGCCCGACGAGGTCCGGCACCGCTGCGAGCAGGTGATCCTCGACCTGCTGCGCTCGGTGGAGGTCGCGCCGATGGTGCTGCCGATGCCTGCCGACCCCCGGCTGCTGGCGGTGGCCCGCACCCTGCTGCGCACCCCGGACGACGGCCGGTCGGTGCAGGCCTGGGCCGACGAGCTGGCGATGAGCGTGCGGCACTTCTCCCGGCGGTTCGCGCAGGAGACCGGGATGACCTTCGACCAGTGGCGGCTGCACGCGCGGGTACGGGTGGCGCTGGGGCTGCTCGCGCAGGGCGTGCCGGTGGCGACCGTGGGCCGCCGGGTCGGCTACTCCAGCGCCAGCGCGTTCGTGCAGGCGTTCTCCCGGGTCATGGGGCACACCCCCGGCTGGTACCAGGGAGCACACGCCGCGGCGGCGTGATCATCCGATCTCCGGCGTGGCCGACGCGCGACACGATCTGTCCGTCCACCCCGTGATCGGCCATCGGCACCCCCTCCGAGCGCTCTTAGGCTAGGCAAGCCTTAGTCACGGCGCGCCGCGAGGTGCCGCCCCGCAGCTCGCCCGCCGGCTCTCCGGCGGCTCCGGCGTGGGCATGGCCTCCTCCGCCGCCATGGGCGCGCTGCTGCTCGTCGTCTCCGACGTGATCGCCCAGCGCGCCTTCGCCCCCACCCAGCTGCCCGTCGGGGTGGTGACCGTCAGCATCGGCGGCGCCTACCTGGTGTGGCTGCTCGTCCGAGAGGCCCGACGCCAGTGACCACCGATCGCCTGCTGCCCGCCGGCGCCGCGCCCGCCCCTGCGGCCGCACCCGCGCCTGCCACCGCCCCGGCACCGGCCACCGCCCGGATCGCCGCCACCGACCTCACCCTCGCCTACGGCGACCGCACGGTCGTGCAGCACCTGGACGTCGAGATCCCCGCCGGCGAGCTCACCGTGGTCGTCGGCCCCAACGCCTGCGGCAAGTCGACCCTGCTGCGTGCGCTCGCCCGCCTGCTGCGCCCCAGCACCGGGTCCGTGCTGCTGGAGGGCCGTGCGCTGCGCGACTTCGGCAGCAAGGAGCTCGCGCGGTCCCTCGGGCTGCTGCCGCAGACGTCGATCGCGCCGTCCGGGATCACCGTCGCCGACCTGGTGATGCGCGGCCGCTACCCGCACCAGCGGATCGGCCGCCAGCTGTCCCACGTCGACGCCGAGGCCGTGGGCCGTGCGATGGAGGCCACCGGCGTCACCGCCCTGGCCCCGCGGCTGGTCGAGGAGCTGTCCGGCGGGCAGCGGCAGCGGGTCTGGGTGGCCATGGTGCTGGCGCAGGAGACCGGCACGCTGCTGCTGGACGAGCCGACGACCTTCCTCGACATCACCCACCAGTACGACCTGCTCGAGCTGCTGGTCGACCTGCACCGCGCCGGACGCACCCTGGTCGCCGTGCTGCACGACCTCAACCAGGCCTGCCGCTACGGCACCCACCTGATCGCCATGCGTGACGGCGCGGTCGTCGCGCAGGGCGCCCCGGTGGAGGTGGTCACGCCGGAGATGGTCCGCGAGGTGTTCGGGCTGGAGGCGATGGTCGTGCCGGACCCCGCGGTCGGCACGCCGATGGTCGTCCCGCTCGGTCGCCCGCGGGGCTGACGGTCTGCGTGCTACCGGCTCCGATGCGGTCCCGGGTGTCCTGAGGGGAGTGTGCACGGCACGCCCTTGCGGACCAGCAGCTCGCCGCACCGTGCGCCGCGGTAGGTGCGGCGCGGGACGACCGGCGGCATCTCGGGGACCGTCACGCTGGGGGGACCGGGGACGTATCGGTCCATCAGGCGGAGCACCTCGCCGGCCTGGAAGACGAGCTGGCGCTTGAACCGTCCTCCGGCAGGCTGGACGATCCCGATCCGCTGGAGCTCGGTGAGCGCGGTGGTCGCAGTCGCGCGGCTGACCCCGAGCCGGTCGGTGACGAAGCCCGCGGTGAGCACCGGCTGCTCGACCAGGAGATCGACCAGCCGGTGCACGGAGGAGTCCGAGCGCAGCCGATCGACGTAGGGGCGCCAGGTGGTGACGATCCGCTCGACCTCGTCGATCATCTCGTCCGCGAGGTCCGCAGCGCGCAGCACAGCGTCCAGGAAGTAGTCGAGGAACGTCTCCCTCGCCACCGCCATCGTCTCTGGTGCGTCGTCGCGAGGCCGGAACGCGGTGAGCGCGCGCACGTACCCGTCGGTGTCGTCCCGGAGGACGAGCGAGAGCGGGAGGACCCCCTGATCGACGACGCCGGAGCGGGCGAGGGCGCCGTGGAACAGCACGCGGCCGGTGCGCCCGTTGCCGTCCTCGTAGGGGTGGATCGTCTCGAACTGCGCGTGCAGCAGGGCCGCGGTGACGAGTGGTGGGTCGCCGGCCTCGGACACGTACGCCAGCAGATCGGCCATCGCGGCCTCGACCTCGTCGTGCGGCGGAGCGACGTGCTGCGCGGTCAGCGGCGAGGACCCGCCGATGTACACCTGACGATCGCGATACCGGCCATCGCTGCGGGTGTCGAGCAGGGCGCGGTGCACCTCGTGCACGTCGGCGTGGGCCCAGGTCGGCTTCACCAGGGCGGAGACGGACTGCGCCATCGCGTCGACGTTGCGCAGCACGCTGCGCGAGGTGGCGCTGGTGCCGTGCAGGTCGTCGAGCCGCGCGGCCATGACGTTCCGCGGGTTGTCCCGGATCCCCTCGATCCACGAGGAGGCGATCGACTCCGAGCGGAGCAAGGTGGCGTACAGCAGGGGGGTGGGACGGTCACGCAGCCGCTGGCCGAGGACGGCGAGCCGCGCACTGGCGTCGGTGACCAGATCGGCGGTTCCCGGGCTCAGGCCGAGCGGGACCCGGGGAAGCGGGTCCGGGTGGTAGCGCAGGTAGCTGCCACCGACGCGGTCCTGCCGCCGGACACCACGGAAGTCGGGAGGCACCTCGACCCGTTCCCAGTGCGCCACAGCCCGTCACCTCCCGGCCTTCCGTATGGGAAATCAGAATAAGCCATATTTAACGGGTTCGGGCGAGCATCCTCGCTCGAGCCGTCTTGCGCACGGCGGGTCCCGGCCGCCGCACGGTAACCTCGATCGCCCGGCCCGGACGGCGGTCGACCACCCAGGAGGACTCCTTGCCCACGCAGCCCGCGCTCGTCGCCTTCGACCTCGACGACACCCTCGCACCCTCGAAGTCGCCGCTGGACCCGCGGATGGCCGACCTGCTGGTCGAGCTGCTGGACGTCGCGCAGGTGTGCATCATCTCGGGCGGCCAGTTCGGCCAGTTCCAGATGCAGGTGATCGAGCGGCTGCCCGAGCAGGCCGGTGACGCGCTGGCCCGGCTGCACCTGATGCCGACCTGCGGCACCCAGTACTGGCTGCACCGCGACGGCACCTGGCACCAGGAGTACGCGGAGAACCTCACCGAGGACGAGAAGGCCCGCGCGCTGGCGGCGGTCGAGGAGCAGGCCAAGCTGCTCGGCCTGTGGGAGGCGGAGACCTGGGGCCCGATCCTGGAGGACCGCGGCTCGCAGATCACCTTCTCGGCCCTCGGCCAGGCGGCCCCGGTCGCGGCGAAGAGCGCCTGGGACCCGAGCGGCGAGAAGAAGTCGACGCTGCGCCAGGCCGTCGCGGACCTGCTGCCCGACCTGGAGGTGCGCTCCGGCGGCTCCACCTCGGTCGACATCACCCGCAAGGGGATCGACAAGGCCTACGGCATGACGCGCCTGGCCGAGCTCACCGGCGTCCCGCTGGACGACATGCTGTTCGTCGGCGACCGCCTGGACGAGGCCGGCAACGACTACCCGGTGCTGGCCCTGGGCGTGGACTGCCACGCCGTCGAGGGCTGGGAGGACACCGCCGCCTACCTGGAGGAGCTGATCCCCCGCCTGCGCGCCGCGCAGGGCTGAGCCGGGGCGGGCCGCTCACCGCGCGCCGGGGCGTCGGGGCTGCGATCGTCGGAGGCATGACCGGACACGTGCAGCAGGCTGCGTCCCGCGCGGGCGACCACCCCGTCCTGGAGACCGGCGCCCGCCTCGGGTACGCCGCGAGCGGGGTGCTGCACCTGCTGCTCGCCTGGGTGACGGTCCAGCTCGCGTGGACCTCCGGCGGGGAGCAGGCCGACCAGCAGGGTGCCCTGGCGCAGCTCGCCGAGAACGGGCTCGGGCTCGCGCTGCTGTGGGTGCTGCTGGTGGGGTTCGTGCTGCTGGCGCTGTGGCAGGCCACCGAGGCCGTCGCGCACGGGGAGGCCGCCGACCGGGCGAAGAACGCCGCGAAGGCGGTCACCTACGGCGTGCTGGCCGCGACCACCCTGACCGTGCTGCTCGGCGGCGGGTCGGGCGGCGGCGGGTCCGGGCAGGCGACCTCGACGCTGCTGGGATCGGTCGGCGGTCGGCTCCTGGTCGGGGCGGTCGGCGTCGGCGTGGTGGCGGTCGGCGGGTACCACGTGGTCAAGGGCTGGCGGGAGACGTTCCTGGACGACCTGCGCGCGCACCCGGCGGCGTGGGTGCGACGGTCCGGGCGGATCGGCTACGTCGGCAAGGGTGCGGCGCTCGCGGTGGTCGGCGTGCTGCTGGTGGTCGCGGCCGTGCGCAGCGACCCGGAGCAGGCCGAGGGGCTGGACGCCGCCCTGCACGCGCTGGCCGGGCTGCCGTTCGGGGCGGTGCTGCTGACGCTGGTCGCGCTCGGGTTCGCCGGGTACGGGGTGTACGCGGTGGCCGGGCGCGCGCGGTACGCGAAGGTCTGACCGCCGCCGTCACTCCGTGACCGCGAACCGCCCCTGCGCCCCCGACTCGGCGTCGCCCATCGCGTGCGTGACGAAGGAGTAGGTGCCGGCCTCGGGGAAGGTGAGCTCGACGAACCCGCCCTCCGCCGGTTGCAGCGCGAGCACCTGCGATCCGCCGGTGCCGGTGGACCCGCCGTCGCGCAGCACCCAGTCGCCCTCGCGGTAGACGGTGTCGAACTGCCCGCCGACCACGTGGAACGCCGACGGCCGGTTCGGTCCGGCGTCCAGCACCCAGATCCGCACCCGCTCGCCGACGTTCGCGGTCAACGGCCTGTCCCGGTACTGGTTGGCGTAGCCGTTGAACAGCACCAGGTCGGGCTGCTGCGCGGCCACCTTCGCCTCGTCGGCGGTGCCGCCCTGCACACCCAGGTAGGCCTCGGACTGCACGATCACGTACTCGCGGTCGGCCTCCGGCAGGCCGGGCGGGTCGATCACGACGGCGCCGGTCATGCCGTTGGCGATGTGCAGGCTCATCGGCATGGTCGAGCAGTGGTACATCCAGATCCCGGACCGCTCGGCGGTGAAGGTGTAGGTCAGGGTCTCGCCCGGGGCGATCGTGCGCATGACGTCGTCCGGGGCCAGCGCGCCGGCGTGGAAGTCGATCGAGTGGCCGATCGTGCCGTCGTTGACCAGCGTGATCACGAAGGTGTCCCCGACCCTGCCGTGCAGCACCGGCCCGGGGGCGGTGCCGCCGAACGTCCACACCGTGCGGGTGACGCCGGGGGCCACCTCCTGCTCGGTCTCGGTGACCTCCAGCGTGACGTGGTGGGTGGTGCCGTCCTCGACCGGGGGCAGCGTGGCGTCGCGCGCCTCGAAGCCGGCGGCGGGGGAGGCCATCAGGTCGAGCAGGTCGGCGGCGTCCAGGCCGGCGGCGTCGCCGTGCCCGGCCATGTCGTGCCCGGTGTGCTCCGTGCCGTCGGCGGGGGAGGCGGTCGTCGCGGACCCGGTCACCACCACGTCCAGCGTCATCCCCATCAGCCGGTGGCCGGACACCGAGCACCAGCCCGCCAGGTCCGCACCGACCACGCCGACGTCGACGGTGGCGGAGGCTCCCGGGGCCAGTCGGCCGGAAGTCGCCCCGCCGTCCAGCACCAGGTCGTGCACGGTGCTGTCGGCGTTGGTCAGCACGATCACCAGCCGGTCGCCGGCGGGCACCTCGACCCGGTCCGGGACGAACACCATGTCCTGCGCCTCGACCTCGACGGTGGTGGTGCGGCCGGTGGGCGCGATGCCGGTGCTGCTCGTCCCGTCGGTGCCGGCGGCCAGGGTGAGGCCGGCGGCGGTCGGGTCGATCGCGACGCCGAGCACCATGGTGAGCAGCAGCGCGCCGACGGCTGCGGTGGCGGCACCGCGTCGACGCGCACCGGCCACCGGGTCGGGCACGACCGGCGGCGCGGGCGGCGGCAGCTGCCCGGGGGCGGGCGCGGGGGCCGACCGGGCGATCCGCACCGCGCGCACCGCCAGTACGCCGAACGCCAGCGCGGCACCGAGCCCGACGACGGCGCCGACCACCCGCACGGTGCTCGGTCCGACCAGGAGCAGCAGCAGACCGCCGTTCAGCAGTGTGCAGCGCACGGCGGCCCCACGGTCGAGCTCGGCCGCCGTGCGCCGGGTGATCGCAGGTCCGCCGCCGAGCACCACGGGCAGCAGGGTGGACAGCGCGCCGATCAGCACCTGCCCGGCCAGGCCGACCACCACGGCGGGTGCGAGCGCGGACAGCCGGGGCACGGACGCCGCCCAGCTGCCGGCGGTGAGCACCACGACGGCCAGCCCGGCGGTGGAGGCCGCCCACCAGAGCACGGCCGCGCCGACACTCCACGCCGCGAACGTGCGTGGCGCCGAGGCGCGGGCCTGCCGCACCAGCACCCGCGCCAGCAGCGCGATCCCGGCCAGCCCCACGGCGGCGCCGATGCCGACCAGCGCCCGCAGGTCGACGGCCGGGCCGAGCGCGACCAGCACGGGGGCCGCGGCGACCAGCGGCATCGCGCGCCGGGCGTCCTGCTCGGCGGTGGCGTCGATCCGGGTGCGCAGCACGGTCGGCCACAGCACCACCAGCGTCGCGGCGACGGTCACCGCCACCCAGCCGAGCAGGGTGAGCGCGACGTGCGCGACGTACCAGCGCGCGTAGGCCTCCGGCCCCGGCTCCAGCCGTGCCATCACCACGCCGCAGACGATCCCGGGGAGCAGCAGCACCCCGGCCGCCACGTACCAGCGCGCCAGGTGCCCGAAGCGGGACGGCAGTGCCCCGCGACCCTGCCGGGCGATCCCGACCGCCTGCGCGAGCGCCGCGCCGCCGACCGCGGTGGCCCCGGCGACCAGCACCGGGGTGCTGCCGACGGCCTGCCCGAGGATCACGCCCAGCGCGCCGACGGTGTGCAGCGCGAGCCGCACGGTGAGCCCGCGCGGGCTGCCGGGCCGGCGGATCAGGGTGTCCGCGAAGTGCTGGCTCCAGATCAGGATCGCGGTGCTGACCCCACCGACCAGCAGCAGGTGCACCATCAGCCACCCGGACCCGGGCACGGAGCGGTGCAGCAGCGCGACCACGGCGGCGGCGAGCAGCCAGGCCAGCACCAGGGCGTTGGCGCGCAGGTGACGGTCGGCGCGGGTCATGCCGGTCCTCCGGTGGTCAGCGGGATCGTGGGGTCGGCGGTGGCAGGAGCAGTGCGATCGGGGCGAGCGGTGCGCCGCACCGGTCCGCGCAGCGCCGACCCGGCGGCCACCGCCAGGAAGCCGAGCAGCGCGACGATGTTGCCGACCCCGCCGACCTGCACCGCCACCGGCAGGTCGCGCGCGTCGCCCACCAGCACCCGGAGCACCAGGGTGGCGTGCAGCAGCACCAGCGGCGCGTACATCACCGGTCGGTAGGGCAGCGGCCGGCGCAGCACTGCGGGCAGGATCACCGGGGCGTGCGCCATCACCATCGAGATGACGAAGCCGAGGAACACGCTGTGCAGCACCGCGTCGTACGCGGGCCCGGCGAGCACGGCGCCGCGGGTCAGCCAGACCGCGCCGGCCACCGCCAGCCAGGCGTAGCCGCCGAGCATCGCGCAGGCCATGAACCGGGGCAGGCCGGTGCCGCGGACGGTGCGGCGGGCGACGTCGTGCCGGGCGAGGGTCGCCACCAGGCCGAGCAGCACCAGGCCGAGCAGCGTGCCGCCGATCCCCGGGTGCAGCAGCGCGACCGTGGCAGCCACCGCCCAGGCGCAGGACAGCAGCCAGACCGTGTCCTCCGCGCGGGCCGACGGCGCGCCGACGCGCATGAGCTCGAGGCGTTCCCCGGCGATCGTGAGCACCAGGAACCCGGCGAGGCAGGGCACCAGGTGCGGCACCGGTACGCCGGCCGCCCAGAGCACGGCGGCGGCCAGGGCGTGCACCGCGCCGAGCGCCTGCACGGCGAGCGCGGCGGCGGGCTGCTTGCGCCAGACCACCAGGTAGATCGCGATCAGGACCGCGCACCCGGCGACCAGGCCGATCTGCCCGACCAGCAGCGGTGCCGGGGTGAGCAGCGCCAGGCCGCCGAGCCCGAGCAGGGCCGGCGCGGCCATCAGCGGGGCGCGGCGGACCGCGACGGCCCGTTCCAGGGCGACCAGGGTCCCGACGAAGCCGAGCACCATCAGCACGCCGTGCACCTCGGGCAGCCGGTCGCTGCGCACCGGTGCGGGCAGCCCGAGCAGCAGCAGGGCCGCGTCCAGGCCGGCCAGCAGCGCGAGGGCGCCGGGCACCAGCAGCACGACGTGGCGTGGGACGGGGGTCCCGGTATTTTTCACTGTTCGAGGGTATTTAATGGGAGGAGCGCCGCAGCAGGGACCTCCGTCCCACGGCGCCCCACCGACGACCCGGGGAGGGTGTGGCATGACCGACCGGCACCCGCCCGAGCCCGTCGCACCGGCCGGCAGCCGCGCCGACCTGCTCGACCTGCTCCGCTCCGAGGGCTCGGCCACCGTTCCCGCGCTGGCCGCCCGCACCGGGCTGCACGGCAACACCGTGCGCACCCACCTGCAGCACCTCGCCGCGCAGGGGCACGTGGTCAGCGTGCCGGAGGACCGGTCGGTGCGGGGCCGCCCGCGGCTGGTCTACCGCGCTGTCACCGCGCGACCCGGCGATCCGGTGGTGCCGCGCGCCGACGAGGGAGCCGCCCGTGCCGCGCTGACCCGGATGCTGCTCGCCGGCTACGGCGCCGACCTGGCGGACGTGCCCGCTGCCGCGGTGGCCGCCGGTGAGCAGCTGCTCGCGGAGCTGCCCGGGCACGCCCAGGCCACCGGCACCGGGCGCGCCGCCCAGCAGGCCGCGCTGCTCGACCACCTGGACCGGCTCGGCTTCGACCCCGAGGCAGCCGCCGACGGCAGCGCCGTCGACCTGCGTCGCTGCCCGTTCCTCGACCTGGCCCGCGCCCGGCCGGAGGTGGTCTGCGCGGTCCACCTGGGCCTGGCCCGCCGGCTGCTCGCCGGCACCGACGGCCCGCTGCGCGCGGGCCGGCTGGTCCCGTTCACCGGACCGCGCCGCTGCACGTTGCACCTGACCGACGCGCACCTGACCGACGCGGCCTGACCGGCCGCCGACCCGACCCCGACCCCATCCGGAGGAGCATCACCGTGAACCAGCCCGTCGAGATCCTGCCCACCGCACCGACCACCGAGCCGGCCGCGCACGCCTGCGGCTGCGGCGGCCACGACGAGGCCGACCCGGTGCTCGACGTGCGCACGATCCCGCACGCCATCCGGCACGCGACGGTCTTCGGTGCCTTCGACGCGATCGCCCCGGGCGCCGCGCTGGTGATCGTCGCCCCGCACCGCCCGCTGCCGCTGCTGGCCCAGCTCGCCGACCGCGCGCCGATCGATGTCGAGTACCTGGTCGACGGGCCCGAGGCGTGGCACGTGCGGATCACGCGCGTGCCGCAGGACTAGGCCGGCTCCGCGGTCGTCTCCCGGACCCGGTGGTGCAGGTGCACGACGCCGTTGCCGAACCGCCGCACGTGCAGCAGCTCCAGGTCGAGCCGGACGTCGCGGGGCAGCGCGCGGGTGCCGCCGCCGACCAGCACCGGGGAGACGAACAGGTGGACCTCGTGCACCAGGCCTGCGCGCAGGGCGGCCCCGGCCAGGTGCGCGCCGCCGATCAGCAGGTCCTGCTCGGAGGTGGTGACCAGCCGGCGCACCTCGTCGGGGTCGAAGTCGTGCTCGATCCGGGTGCGGACGGTCGAGGGCGTCTCCAGCGTGCGGGAGTACACGATCTTCTCGGTGGCGCGCCACAGCCGGGCGTACTCCTGGATGACCGGCGGCTCGTCGGCGGTCGGCATGGTCTCCCAGGCGACCATCACGTCGTACACCCGCCGCCCGTACAGGTAGGTGCCGACGCCCTGGTGCAGGTCGTTGACGGCCTGGTGCACCTCCTCGTCGGGGGCGCTCCAGTCGAAGCGGCCGTCCCGGTCGGCGACGAACCCGTCCAGCGAGGTGATGGCGCAGTAGCGGAGCATGCCCACGCGGTCCTCCAGGTGATCGTCACCGGTGCTCGGCGACCAGCAGAGCACATCGGGGGCGGCGCCGCGCGGCGGGGACCTGACCGATCCGGGTGCGGCTGGGTACGGTCGGGGCATGAGTGCCGACGCCGCCGCCCTGGGCCCCGCCGATCCGGGTGCGGCTGGGTACGGTCGGGGCATGAGTGCCGACGCCGCCGCCCTGGGCCCCGCCGTGACCGCTGCCGACCTGCCCGACGTGGGGGTGATGCTGCCCCGCGACCTGCCCGCCGACCAGGTGCTGCCGTTCGCCCGGCGCGCCGAGGAGCTCGGGTTCGCCGAGCTGTGGGTGGTGGAGGACCTCGGCTTCCGCGGTGGCGTCGCGCAGGCCGCTGCGGTGCTCGCGGCCACCGAGCGGATCCGGGTCGGCGTGGGGATCCTGCCGGCGGCGGCGCGCAACGTCGGCTTCGCCGCGATGGAGGCCTCCACGCTGGCCGAGCTGTTCCCGGAGCGGGTGGTGCTCGGCGTCGGTCACGGCATGCCGGACTGGATGCGCCAGGTCGGCGCGTGGCCGGAGAGCATCCTCACCTACCTGGAGGAGCACGTGACGGCGCTGCGCGCCCTGCTGCGCGGCGAGGAGGTCACGGTCGACGGCCGCTACGTGCACCTGGACCACCTGCGTCTGGAGGGGGAGCGGGCGACCCCGCCGCCGGTGCTCGCCGGGGTGCGCGGGCCGCGCTCGCTGGCCCTGGCCGGGCGGGTGGCCGACGGCACGGTGCTGGCGGAGCCGGCGACCCCCGAGTACATCCGGACCGTCCGCGCGCAGATCGGCGACGCCCCCGGGCACCGGGTGGTGACCTACGACGTGGCGGCGGTCGGGTCGGACGCCGACGCCGCCCGCGCGGTGGCCCGCACCGGCCTGCTGTGGATCGGCGACCCGGGCTGGGCGCCGCACGTCGACCCGCTGGACTTCGTCGAGGAGTTCCGGGCGCTGCGGGCGTCGGCGGCGGACCGCGCGGCGTTCGCGGCGGCGCTGCCGGACGCGTGGGTGGACCGGCTGGCGATCACCGGGACGCCGGAGCAGGCGCGCGCCGCGCTGGCCGCCCGTGCCGCCGCCGGGGCCGACGCGGTGGTGCTGATCCCGGCCGGCCCGGACCCGCTCGTCGCGCTGGACGCGCTGGCCAGCGTCCTCTGATCGGGCGTCACCGCTGGACAGCGGGCGTTGTGTCCGGTTCAGTGCTCGGGAAGCGCATCCCCGAGGGAGGAGTCGACGACACATGGGCCTGATGGATCGGTACAAGGCGTTGTTCACCGGACCGGCGGTCGACCTGGCCGCCGAGATCGGCGGCGTGCTGGGCGCGGACGACCCGCTGCTCGTGCACACGCAGGTCGTGCCGAGCGCCTTCACCCGGGGTGGTGGCGGTGGTCTGAGCGCGTCCGGCCGGCTGCTCAGCGCCGCGACGGCCGCGGTCGGCACGGCGGTCTCCGGCGCCCGGCACGTCGAGGGCGACGAGGGATCGATCGCCCGCACGCTGCCCCGCGACGCCGGTCCGTACGTGCTTGCGCTCAGCACCCGCGCCCTGACCCTGTGGGACTTCGGCATGATGCTGAACTCGGTGCCGGGCGACCTGCTGGTCACGATCCCCCGCGCGCAGGTCGCCTCGATCGAGGACACCGGCACGAAGGCCCAGGGCGGCGTGCCGGTCGTCCGGGTCACCTTCGCCGACGCCTCGTCCTTCGACTACCGCCTGATGGACAAGCCCGGGCCCGAGGTCTGGGACGTGCTCCGCACGGTCTGACGACGCACGACAGCCCTCCGACCACGGGGTCGGAGGGCTGTCGGCGTTCCCGCCGGGGCGCGGTCAGCGGGTCGCGCGGACCCTGCGGGCGAGCAGCACCAGGCCGCCGCCGAGCGCGAGCAGCAGCCAGGCGCCGGTCATCAGCGCACTGGTCTGCGCGCCGGTGGCCGCCAGCGCCGGGGTGGCACCCGGGGTCGCCAGCACCACGCTCAGCTTCGCCCACCGGCCGGAGGTGCCGCCGGTGGCGATCACCGTGTGCGACCCCACCGGCACGTCGGCGGGAACGGTGGCCCGCAGCCGCGCGACGCCGTCGGCGCCGGCGATCGCGGTGCCGAGGAAGACCGGGTCGGAGTGCAGGTAGAACGCGACGGTCTCACCGGGCTCGAAGCCCTCGGCGACCAGGTCCATCTGCTGACCCGGGGCGGTGGCGGCCTTCGGGGTCGCCAGGTCGGCGGTCGGCGTGCCGGATGCGCGCGCCGGCTCGCCGGTCACGGTGACCGTCACCGTGCGGCTGACCGCGGCGGTGGTCTCGGTGGCCGGCAGGGTCACCGTCAGGGTGTGCACGCCGGGCGTGAGCACCGGCAGCGTGATCGACAGGTCGGTGCCGGTCACGGCCCCGGAGGCGATCAGGGTGCTGCCCTCGCGCACCTCGTACCGGGCCGGCAGCGGAGCGCCGACCTGCGCGGTGAGCACGCCGGCGGTGGCCACCGGCACCGTGAGGGTGCCGGGGACGGTCAGCGTGGGCGCCGGCCCCTGCACGGTGATCGTGCCGGTGCCGACGGCCTCGAGGTAGCGCTGGCCGCCGGAGGAGCCGCGGGCGTAGGAGTGGCCGCCGGAGTCGCCCGGGTAGGACGCGGTGACGGTGTACGTGCCGGGTGCCAGGTCGGCGAAGGAGGCGGACGTGGCGCCGTCCTGCAGGGTGACGACCTGCTCGGCGGCGGAGCCGGTCACGGTGACGGTGATGTCGCCGGTGGGGGCGGGCGCCCCGGCGGGGCCGGCGACGGTGATCGGCACCACGGCGGTGCCGCCGGCGGCGATCGTGCGGGAGCCCACGGTCACGGTCGGCTGCGCGAGCACCTGCACCGAGGAGGAGGACACCACGAACGGCTCGGCGGCCCCGGGCACGGTGGCGGTGACCTCCGCGCCGATCCGGGTGCCGAGGTCGGCGACGGTCGGCGTGTAGGTGGTGCCGGTGGCGCCGTCGACCGACTGGTAGTCGCGGGTCCAGGCGTAGGTGAACGTGGTGCCCTCGGGCCAGGTGCCGGGGGCGACCGTGAGCGTCCGGCCGATCCGGGCGGTGTCCTCGACGGTGCCGGACAGCCGCGGCTGACCGGGCTCGTTCACGCTGACCCGCACGTCGGCGGACACCGACGGCAGGTAGCCCTCGGCGCCGGTGTACTCGACCCGGTACACGGTGGTGGCCGAGGGGCGCAGGGTGAAGTACGCGTCGTGGTTCGCGGAGAGCTGCCAGGCGTTGTCCGCGTACACGCCGTTCGCGAACAGCCGGACGGTGCCGCCGACCGCGCCCGGCACGGTGGCGACGAGCGTGACGGTCTGGTCGCCGAACAGCGTCTGCGTGCTCGCGGTGAGGGTGGTCGTGGTGGCGACGTCGGTGGTGCTGCTCCCCTCGGCCACGGTGACCGGGATCGAGTCGGCGATCAGCCCCTCGAGGTCGGTCGCGCAGCCGACCTGGAGCGCGTAGTCGCCGGCAGCGACGCCGTCCAGGTCGAGCGTGAGCGTGCCGTGGCGCTCGGTCCCGGGATCGGTGCTGGTGACCGTGCCGGACCCGGAGGTGACGCCCTCCTCGGCCGCGAGGTCGATCAGGTCCCACGTCACGGGGCCGACCGGCTCGGTCTGGTCGAAGTAGCAGGCGAAGGAGTAGGTCGCGCTGCCCTCGCTCGTCGGCTCCCCGACGGAGGTCTGCTCGATCGACACGCCGCGCTGCGAGGCGAGGGCGACGCCCGGCACCGCCGTGGCGATCAGCACCCCCGCCACGATCGCTGCAGCGGGACGTCGGGCGCCCCGCCAGATCTGTCGTGCTGCGTGCACGTCACTTCCTCTCTCGACGGGGGATCGCCCCGTGGTCCGGACCTGCGTCCGATCGGCCGGGCGAGCGGGTGAAAGAGGGTTCCCGAGGCAACGATCGCGGTCGCCCACCCGGGTGGGTGAACGGAAAACGCTCACCCGTCCGCGTGGGGTGCGCCGGCCGGGTGGGTGACGCACGACGGCCCCCTGACCACGCGGGTCAGGGGGCCGTCACGCCGGGGTCGTCGGGTCAGCGCGCGGCGCGCACCTTCCGGGCCAGGACCACGAGGCCACCACCGAGCGCCAGCAGCACCCAGGCGCCGGTCATCAGACCGCCGGCCTGCGCACCCGTGGCCGCTAGGGCCGGGGCCGCGGTCGGCACGCCGAGCACGATGCTCAGCTGGGCCCACCGACCGGAGGTGCCGCCGGTGGCGATCACGGTGTGGTTGCCGAGCGGGGCATCGGCCGGGATGGTGGCCCGCAGCCGGGCGATCCCGTCGGCGCCCGCGACGGCGGTGCCGAGGAACACCGGGTCGGAGTGCATGTAGAACGCGACCGTCTCACCGGGCTCGAAGCCCTCGGCGACCAGGTCCATCTGCTGCCCCGGCCGGGTGGCCCCCAGCGGCGTCGCCAGGTCGGCGGTCGGCGTGCCGGACGCGCGCGGCGGCTCGCCCGTGACGGTCACCCGCACGGCACGGCTGGCCGCGGCGGTGGTCGCGGACTCCGGCAGGTCGATCACCAGGTCGTGCGCACCGGGGGCGAGCACGGGCAGGGTGATCGCCAGGGTCGTGCCGGTCGCGGGCACGACGCCCTCGGCCAGCACCGTCGAGCCCTCGCGGACCGAGTACCGCTCGGGGCGCGGGCTGCCGATCGTCACGTCCAGCGTGCCGGCCGTGGCGACCGGGACGGTCAGGTCGGTCGGCGTGACGACCGGGGCCGGCTTGACCACCTGCACGGTGCCCGATCCGGTGGCCGGCAGGTAGGCGTGCGACTGCGGGACCGACATCAGCATGAACGACGGGTGCATCTGACCCTCGCCGGAGTAGGCGACGGTGACCGCGTAGGTGCCCACGGCGAGACCCGGCACCGTGACGGTGGCGGAACCGTTCACCAGCGCCACGCCCGGCACGACGACCGGGGTGCCGGAGGTCGGGGTCAGGGTGACGTCGACCGTGCCGGTCGCCACCGGGCCGCCCGCGGGGCCGGCGACCTTCACCGGGACCACGGCGTCGGCGCCGACGACGATCTGCGAGGAGCCCACCGTGACGGTCGGCGTGGTGACGACCGACCAGGCGTAGAAGACGTCGTACTCGGAACCCATGCCGGGCGCGGAGGCGTCCACCCGGACGTTCACGACCTTGCCCAGGTCGGCGACCCGCGGCGTGTAGGTGGCGGTGGTGGCACCCGGGACGTCGGTGTAGTCGACCTCCCACTGGTAGGTGAAGGTCGTGCCGACGGGCCAGCCGGCGGTGACGACGCTCAGCGGGCGGCCGAGCACGGCGTTGCCGTCGTCGTCGGTGCCGGACAGGTCCCAGTCGCCGGTGGCGAGGATGCCGGGGTTGATCCACCGCGAGGCCTCGCTGGTGGCGGTGGCCGAACCCTCCGGGCCGAGCGACGGGTGGGTGCCGGTGACCTCGACGGTCAGCGGCTTGTCCAGGTCGGCGGCGACCGGGGTGTAGGTGGCGCCGGTGCCGACCTGCTGCCCGTCGACCTTCCACACGTAGGAGTAGGTGACGCCGCTGGGCGACCAGGTGCCGAGGTCGGCCACCGAGGCCGCCTCGCCGACGCGCACCGGCTCGGAGATCGCGACGTGCGCCGGGGCGGTGACCTGGGTGATCACGGTGACGGTGACGGGGCTGGAGGTCGAGCCCAGGTAGGTGTCGGGGACACCCGCGTAGGTGGCGGTGACCGCGGTGGTGGCGGGGAAGCCCTGCACGATGCTCGCGGTGTGGCCGGCACCCACGGTCGCGGTGCCGAGGGTGCCGTTGCCGTCCGTGAAGGTCACGTCGCCGCCGACGGCGCCCGGCACGGTGGCGGTCAGCGTGACGGCCTGCCCGGGGAGCGCGGACTGCGGCGAGGCGCTGAGCGACGTGGTGGTCGTGGCGGCGCTCGCGGCGAGGGAGACCGGCCGGGTCGGGTTGACGCTGCCACCGGGACCGTCGCCGAAGCACTTGACCTGGAGCTGGTACGTGCCGGCGGCGCGCCCGGTGTAGTTCATGGTGAACGTGCCGGCGCGCTCGGTCGACGTGTTCGTGGTCACGTCGATCGAGCCGAACCCGTAGAACGGGACTCCTCCGGGGCCGTAGAGGTAGGCCTGCGCCCCCACGGTCTCCTGCTCGTCCGTGAACGTGCACTCGAAGGCGTAGGTGACGGTCTGCCCGACCTTCTCCTCGCCGGACACATAGCTGATCGAGCCGCCCTGCCCGACTGCGGCGCCGGCTGTCGTCGGGACGGCCAGCGCGATGAGCGCCGCCGCCATGGTCACGGCGGCAGGCCGTCGCACGGCCTCCCACCACTGTCGTGCTCTGGACACGGTCCCCCCCCGGGATCTCGACGGGGCTCGTCCCCGTCACTGGTCTGAACGGGGGGCCCATCGGCCGGGCGACCGGGTGAGAGAGCGTTCCTGAGGGTCGGATCTCTCACCCGGTCGGGTGGCGCGCATGATCACGGGGCGGTCGGGTCGGACTTCACCCGGCGCCTCGCACCGGGATCAGCTGGTGCTGCGGACCTCCGCGATGAACCGGGCGGAGCGTTCCCGCAGGCCGGCGACGCGCGCCGCCACGACGGCCGCCGGGTCGCCGTCGCCGACCTCGGTCCGGGTGGGCCGCCGACGCGCGTTCGCGGAGCAGGAGAAGTTCGCGCAGACCAGCGTGCCGATCGAGTTGCCGTCCCGGCCGGAGGCGCCGCCGCGACGGGCCACCCAGAAGCCGACCTCGTGCGGCACGGTGACGTCCTCGCACCAGGCGCAGATCGCGCGCTTGGGGCCGAGGCGGGTCTCGCCGGTGCGCAGCACGATCCCGACCGGCCGGTCCTCGACCAGGGTGACGACGTAGGCCATCCGGGGGGCCTTGCGGTCCACCCACCCGAGCAGGTCGAGCCGCTCCCAGTCGGTGCTGTCCAGGTCGAGCGGGAGGGTGGCGTCGCGGGCCTCGCGACGGGAGCAGTTGACGAAGGAGGCGTGGATCTCGGCGGGGGTCAGGGGTCGCATGGCAGGGCTCGGCTCTCGGTGCGCAGGGTGGGCGTCCGGGCGCGGGGCGACCGGGTCCGACGTGCGGACGGCAGGGGTCGCCCTCGCGGCGCCGGGTGCGGCGGGGAGGGGATGGCTGTCGGTGCCCGTGCGCTCGCGGACCGCCGGCCGACTCGGTGCCGGGGCGGTGCGCTGGTGGGGTGCCCGACCGGTGGGCCGGTCAGGCGCGGTGAGCGACGGACGACGTCGCGTCAACCGAGGTGGCCTCGACGGCCGGCCCCGCTCTCTGCGGCAGACGACATCCCGCGATCTCCTCCTGGCGATGGGCGGCGCAGATCGCGGCCCGTGGTCGGCGACCATGATGCGCCCAGGTCGCCGACCACGTCGAGCCGATTGCGGCCGCTCAGCCCGCAGCGACCGCCGGAGCGGCGCCCGTGGTGCGGGGGAACAGGCGGCTGAGCACGTCGTTCAGGGTGATCACGCCCACCGAACCGTCCGCCCCGGTGACGACCGCCAGGTGGCTGCTGCCCTCCCGCATGGCGGACAGCGCCGCGTAGACCGGGGTGTCGGCGGCGAGCGCGAGCACCGGGCGGATCACCGGGGCGATCGGCGACCCGGCTTCGGCGGTCAGCGTGTCCCGCACGTGCACCGCCCCGGTGACCGGCGTGGCCGCGCCGTCGACCGGTCGCATGCCGCCCGCGCGCACCAGCACCCGCAGGTGACCGGATCGGCGCGAGGCGTCCTGCACCTCGGCGACGGTGGCGCCGGGGTCGACCGCGGTCGGGACGGTGCCCGGCCGGCCGGCCAGCAGCAGGTCCGCCACGGTGAGCGAGGTGAGCTCCAGCGCGCCGGTGAGCTGCGCGGAGTACGCCGCGTCCAGCGCGCCGACGTTGGCGGAGTGCTCCACCAGGTGCCGCAGGTCGTCCGGGTTCTGGCCGGAGGAGACGTTGGCGCTGGGCTCGACGCCGACCCGGCGCAGGCACCAGTTCGCCATCTCGTTCAGCGCCCGCAGCAGCGGGCGGGTCAGCCACATGAACCCGCGCATCGGCAGCGCCAGCAGGGTCGCCGAGGCCTCCGGGTGCGCGATGGCCCAGGACTTCGGCGCCATCTCGCCGACCACCAGGTGCAGGAAGGTCACGATGATCAGCGCCAGCACGAAGCCGAGCACGTCCGCCGCCCACAGCGCCACGCCCCACTGCTCGAACAGCGGGGTCAGCCAGTGGTGCACCGCGGGCTTGGTGATCGCACCGAGCGCCAGGGTGCAGGCGGTGATGCCGAGCTGGGACCCGGCGAGCAGCACGGTCAGCTCGCCGGAGGACCGCAGGGCGGCACGGGCGGAGCGGCTGCGCGACGCGGCGTCCTCCAGGCGGTGCCGCTTGGCGCCGAGCAGCGCGAACTCGACGGCGACGAAGAACGCGCTCAGCGCGATCAGTGCGACGGTGACCAGGGCGACGACCCAGGGGTTGCTCATCGGTCCTCCTCCGGGACGTCGGCCTGCTCGATGGTCACCCGCAGGCTCGCGGGGACGTGCCGCTCGACGGCCAGCACCTCGGCGCGCAGCACCGGCGGCTCGGGCGGTGACGGCAGCGCCAGGTCGGCCGGGTCCGGCGGCAGCGGGATCCGCACCACCGTGCCGACCGCGGGCAGGGCGCCGTGCGCGGCGATCACCAGGCCGGCGATCGTCTCGCGGTCGCCCTCGGGCAGGTCGTGGCCGACGGCCCGCTCGACCTCGTCCACGTGCACGTCGCCGGCCATCACCCACACGCCGTCCTCGGCGTCGCCCGCCACCAGCGGGGCCACCTCGGCGTCGTGCTCGTCGGTGATCTCGCCGACCAGCTCCTCGGCCAGGTCCTCCAGCGTGACGACGCCGGCCAGGCCGCCGTACTCGTCCACCACGCAGGCCAGCTGGTTGCGCGATCCGGCGAGCATCGCCAGCGCGTCCGGCAGCGCCATGGTGGTCGGCACGACGGCGGGCGGGCGCATCAGCGTGGTCACCGCGGCGGCCGGGTCGTGGTCGGCGGCCAGCAGGTCCGGCAGGTGCACCACGCCGACCACCTGCTCGTCCGCGTCCAGCACGGGGTAGCGGGAGTGCCCGGTGCTCATCAGCTCGCGCACGCGGCCCAGGGTGTCCTCGGCGCGCACCACGTCCATCCGGGCGCGCGGGATCATCGCGTGCTCGACGTCGCGCTCCGGGAAGTCGAGGATCCGGTCCAGCAGCACCGACAGCTCGGCGGGCAGGTCACCGCTCTCCCGCGAGTCCGCGACGATGTGCTCCAGGTCGCGGGCGGTGGCGGAGTGCTCCACGTCGTGCACCGGCTCGATCCGCAGCGCGCGGAGCAGCAGGTTCGACGCCTGGTCGAAGATCCTGATCAGCCAGCCGAACACCGTCAGGTACGCGGTGGTCGACCCGGCGAGCCTCACGGCCACCGGCTCGGGGCGGGCGATGGCGAGGTTCTTCGGGAACAGCTCGCCGAAGATCATCTGCACCAGCGTCGAGAGGAGCAGGGCCAGCACCGTGCCGACCGCGATCCCGACACCGGTCGGCACGCCGACCCCGCCGAGGGCCTCGCCCAGCGCCTCGCCGATCAGCGGCTCGGCCACGTAGCCGACCAGCAGACCGGTGATCGTGATGCCGAGCTGTGCGCCGGACAGCATGAAGGACGTGCGGCGGGTCACCGCCAGCGCGCGCTGGGCGGCCGTGTCACCGGCGGCCGAGCGGCTGGACAGGCGCGAGCGGTCGACCGCCATGTAGGCGAACTCCTGCGCCACGAAGTAGCCGGTCAGGGCCGTGATCGCGAGGACCACGACCACGCCGACCAGCAGGGACAGCACCCAGGTCATCGTGCACCGCCCCTCGCGCGCTCATCGGCGTGGGGGCGGCAAGGACTGTGACTGTCCGCGTCCATCTCTCTCCAGGTCGGGTGGGCCGCCCGAGAGGCGCGGCAGCCGCTCAACGTGCGGTGACGCGGACGAGTTCCCGCTAGTTCTTGATCTCCATGCCGCCCATGATGCAGGTGGCGTCCACGCGCAGCACCGGGGCGTCCGGGTCCAGCGGGGGCGTGGTCTTGTCGTCCCACCCGCCGAGGATCGGCAGCCCGTGCACCTCGACGCGCCAGCCCTCCGGCACCTTGATCTCGATGCCGCCCATCATCGCGAACACCGCGATCTGCGCGCGCTGCTGGATCCACGCCTTGCGCAGGTCCACCTCGATGCCGCCCATGATCGCGGTGAGGCTGCCGCCCTGGAAGTCCTGCGTGCGGGGCTTGCGCTCGGTGCCCCACCAGAACACGAAGGCGGAGATCGCGGTGTCCTGGTCGCCGGTGGGTCGAGCCCGTCCGCCGGAGATGATCGCGATGCCGACCACGATCACCGCCAGCGGCCACAGCACGCCCCACACGTCCAGGTCGACGCCGGGCAGCTGGGCGATCAGCAGCAGGGTGCCGAGCGCGATGATCGCCAGCGGGCCGGCGGGCGCCCGCGGGGTGCTGATCAGGGCGGCGACGCCGACGGCGATGATCACCACCGGCCAGCCGTGGCCCCACACCCAGCCCCAGTCGATGTCGACCACGCCGAGGCGGTCCAGCAGGGCGGCCACCCCGCCGACGACGAGGACCAGGCCGACCACGGCCTGCGCGACGTTGCGACGATCCCGGGTGGTCTCCATGCCGGGATGCTAGCGGGGCCTGGGGTCGCCGAACGGTGGATCAGCAGGTCGGGTCCCGATCCGCCGGACGACCCGCTGGCTAGGCTCGACGCGTGACGACCGCGCCGAGCACGAGCCGTGACCACCGCACCGCAGCCCTCGACGGGGCGGTGCCCCGGTTCGCCGGGGTGCTGCTGGACTGGAACGGCACGATCGCCGCGCCGCCGGCCTACGCCGACCTGGTCGCCGAGGCGCTGACCGCCCTCGGCCGCCCCGCCGGGCCCGCGGAGGTCGGAGGCGTGCTCGCCGCCCTGCGGTCGACGCAGACCGCGCGGGTCGACGACCCGGAGGTGGACCTCGAGCGCGCCGCCCACCGCGCCGCGTACCTGGGCTGGTACCGCGCCGCCGGGCTGGACGACACCCTCGCGCTCGCGCTCTACGCGCGGGTGGCCGACCCCGCCGAGCACCGGTTCGCCGCCGACGCGGGGGAGCTGCTGGCCGCGCTGCACGACGGCGGGGTGCGGGTGGGCGTCCTCTCCGACATCCACGCCGACCTGCGCCCCGGGTTCGCCGCGCAGGCGCTGCCCGACGGTCGTCCCTGGGACACCCTGGTCGACGCCTTCGCGCTGTCCTTCCAGACCCGTTACGTGAAGCCGGACCCGGGCGCCTTCACCTGGGCGCTCGACGCGCTGGACCTGGGCGCGGACCAGGTGCTGATGGTCGGCGACCGCGCTGGCTGGGACGGCGCCGCGGTGGCGCTCGGCATGACGACGCTGCTGCTGCCCTCGCTCGCCGACCCGGCCGAGCGGCGGCTGCAGCGCGTGCTCGACCTCGTCCTGCCCGGCGCGGTGCTGCCGGGGCCGCCGATCCTGCCGGGAGCGGTGCGGTGAGGCGGGCGGCCGTCGCGCTCGCGCTGGTGCTCGCGCTCGCGGGCTGCACGCAGGACGAGACGCCGGTCGCCACCGGGCCCGCCGAGCGGGTGCCGGACGGTGCACCGCCCGCGGGCACGATCGTCGACTACCAGCTCGGCGGTGCCTACGAGCCTGCCGAGGGCGTGGGCGGCGTGGTGCGGGACGCCTCCGACGAGCCCGCCGACGGCCTGTGGTCCGGCTGCTACGTCAACGGCTTCCAGACCCAGCCCGGCGATCGTGACCTGTGGCTGGACGAGCACCCCGACCTGGTGCTGCGCGACGAGGACGGCACCCCGGTCGCCGACCCCGCCTGGCCGGACGAGATGCTGCTCGACACCTCCACCGACGAGAAGCGCGCCGGGATCGTCGCGGTGCTGGGCGAGGTCGTGCGGTCCTGCGCGGAGCGCGGCTTCGACGCCGTCGAGCTCGACAACCTCGACACGTTCACGCGGTCGGACGGGAGGCTCACCGAGGACGACGCGGTGGACCTGGCGCGGCGGTACGCGGAGGTCGCCCACGAGGCGGGCCTGGCCGTCGGGCAGAAGAACGCCGCCGACCTGGGGCTGCGCGGACGCGACGAGGCCGGCTTCGACTTCGTGGTCGCCGAGGAGTGCCACCGGTGGGACGAGTGCGCGGGCTACACCGACGTCTACGGCGACGCGGTGCTGGACATCGAGTACACGGACGACCTGCGGGGCACCTGGGCCGAGGTCTGCGCCGACCCGCAGGTACCCGCGTCGACCATCCTGCGTGACCGCGACCTCGGCGTCCCCGGGTCGGCCGAGTACGCCTTCGACCACTGCTGACCGGGTCCTGACCTGAGGCGACGCCGCTCGACGGGCCAGATCAGGGCCTCGGAGGTAGCGTGCCTGGATGGAGACCAGGGGGGCTCACGACCACCTGCCGGGCGCCGTCGCCGATGGCGCTCCCGGCCCCGTCCTGCGGCGTGGCGACCTCGTCGTCGACGTCCCGGCGCGCTGCGTCCAGGTGCAGGGCAGACCGGTCCCGCTCACCCGCAGCGAGTTCGAGATCCTCGCGCTGCTGGCCGAGCGCGCCGGCAGCCCGGTGCCGAAGGACGACCTCGCCCGCGCGGTCGGACCCCGCGCCCACGGCGTGCCCCTGCAGACCGTCGCCACCCCCGCCGACCGGCGGAACATCGAGGTCCACATGGCCAACCTGCGTCGCAAGCTCGACGAGGGCGGGCTGGACCCGCGGTGGATCGTCACCGTGCGCGGGATCGGCTACCGGCTGTCCCGCGAGGTGCGCGCGCAGGACTCCCGGGCCTCCTGACCCGCACCTCCGCCACCGCGTGATCGCCCACGGAAAAACCCCTTGGCGACCCCCGAGAGACGGACGTAGCGTCGTGGCATTCGCCGAAAGGAGGTGGTCCACGAGATGAAGTCTCTTCGGACGCGAGAGGTGACTGTCCGCTAGTCGCCCGAGAACATCGGACGGATTGCCGATCCGTCTCGACGTCCCACCGGACCATCCGGCGGGCGACGAGCGAATCCCCGCAGTCACCGCAGCCCGTGGGAGCCGTGCACTCGTCCAGCGCGGCAGGCCCTCCAGCAGGAGGTCCAGCCCACGGGCTGTTCCGCGCCCGGGGCCCGGTCGGCCCGGCGCGCGTGGCTAGGGTGGGCACGTGGTCGATCTGAAGTCACCCCGGGACGTCGAGGCGATGCGGGCGGCGGGATCCTTCGTCGCCCGGGTGCTGAGCAGCCTGCGCGACGTCGCCCAGGTCGGTGTGACGCTCCGCGACCTCGACGCCCACGCGCACCGGATGATCGACGAGGCCGGCGCGCACTCCGTGTACCTCGGCTACCACCCGTCCTTCGGCGCCATGCCGTACCCCGGCGTGCTGTGCACCAGCGTCAACGACGCCGCCCTGCACGGGCTGCCCTCCGACCAGGTGCTCGCGGACGGCGACGTGCTCAGCATCGACTTCGCCGCCCAGGTGAACGGCTGGGTCGCCGACTCCGCGCTCACCGTGCAGGTCGGCCCCCCCGACCCCGAGGCGCAGCGGCTGATCGACGTCACCGAGCGGGCGCTCGCCGCCGGGATCGCGCAGGCCCGCCCCGGCAACCGGATGGGTGACATCTCCGCCGCGATCGGCGCGATCGGCCACGCCGCCGGCTTCGGCATCAACACCGACTTCGGCGGGCACGGCGTCGGCCGCACCATGCACGAGGAGCCGCACGTCCCCAACGACGGACGCGCTGGCACCGGCATGAAGCTGCGCGCCGGGCTGGTGATCGCGATCGAGCCGTGGTTCATGGCCGGCGGCGAGGGCTATGTGATCGACCCCGACGGGTGGACGATCCGCTCCGCCGACGGCGCCCGCGCCGCGCACGCCGAGCACACGGTGGCGATCACGCCGTCGGGGCCGGTGGTGCTCACCGCGCGCAAGGGCTGACCGCGCGCTCCGCCTCAGGTTTCGACTGTCTCCGCGATCGTCTCCTCTGTGGTCGCTGCCTTGGTCGTGCGCCGACGCACCGCGCCGAGGGCGCCGGTCGCGGCGCCCTTGATCGCGGTACCGGCGTGCTTCATGGCGGTGAGCGCCCGGGCCTCGTCCGGGATGCCGTCACCGTCCAGATCGACGGTGCGAAACACCTCGGTCGAACGGGTGACCGTCTCCCAGACGTCCTCCCCGAAGTCGGCGGCCGACTGCGCGGCGGCTTGCAGCGCAGCCGCGGCACGGGAGGGTTCCGTCGGCTCGCGCTCTGGCTTGGCGAACTCGGCCAGCACGTCGGGGAAGGCCTCAGGTGGGTTCGGGAATGCGACGTGCGCTGCCTTGACCACGTCGCGCCCGAAGGTGAACGAGCCGACGCCCCCGATCACCGCGCCGATCCCGAAGGGGACGGCTCTGCCCAGGGTCCCGGCGCCGACCTTTGAACCTGCCTTGAGCGCGGCGTCGCGGGAGAGGTGGACGAGCAGAGGCGCGAGCGCGGAGTCGGGGAGCTGCTGGGTCAGCACCTCACCCCACCCGTTCGGCAACGAGCTCCCGGCCATCGCGCCTGCGGCGGCGCGTGCCGCGGTTACATTGCTGCCCCCCAGCGCCCCCATCACCAGCGTCGAGACCTGGCTCTGCGACTTCTCGCCCAGCAGCATCCCGAAGACCAGTGGCTGCGCGCGGGCGGCATCGTCCACTGCGATCCCGTGCACCTCCGCCACCGCCAGCACGTAGAGCGCGCTGGTCTCGTAGAAGAACAGCAGGTCCGCGACGCCGAGCCCGAGCGCGACGGGGATGCCGACCCCGGGGATCGCTGCTGAGGCACCCACGCCGGCGCTGGAGACCGTGACCGTGGCGACGTATCGCCGGTCGAGCTCCTTGAGAATCTCGGCCGCTGTCGCGCCGGGTCTTTCCCGTCGCAGCGATCGCAGATACTCCAGCACGACGGGGCGTTGCACCGAGATCGCCTTGTAGATCTGCGCCTGCACCCCCTCGCCCTGCACCGCGACCCGGGCCTTGTCCGCTATCACGCTCGCGATCGGCTCCGATCCGGCTGGCGTCGTCAGTGCTGCGTCGGTCATCGCGCTCCGCTCTTCGTCGTGCTGGCACACGCAGGCTACGGGGAGTGGATCGGCCGTGGGGCCGGATCGACAGCGGACCTACACCCGCAGGTGCGCCCAGGCGTCGGGGTTGACCGTCAGCCATTCGGAGAACGACTGCGCCGGCCGCCCGGACAGCCGCTGCACCACGGAGGACGCCGGGGCCATCTCGCCGGTGGCGATGGCGGAGTACGACGACACCCAGCCGTCCACCTCCCAGGGCTCGGCGGCGTAGCGCGCGCGGGAGGCGTAGGCCTCGTCCAGGGTCTCCGGCAGGTAGGTGATCGTGCGGCCGGTGGCGGCGGACAGGACGGCGGCGGCCTCGTCCAGGGTGAACGCGGTGGGTCCGGTGACGTCGTAGGCCTGGCCGTCGTGCACGTGGTCGCGGGCGTCGAGCAGCACCCCGGTCGCCACGTCGGCCACGTCGTCGTGCGCCACCGACGCGACCGCGCCATCGCCCGCCGGCCCGCGGATCACCCCGTCCTCGCCGACGAAGCGCGCGACGGCGTCGTGGTAGAGGCAGTCGCGCAGGAAGGTGAAGCGCAGGCCGGAGGCGCGGATGTGCTCCTCGGTGGCCCAGTGGTCGCGCGCGAAGGTGAAGGTCGCGTCCGGCGCGGCGCCCATGAAGGACAGGTAGACGATCCGCTCGACCCCGGCGTCCACCGCCGCGTCCACGGCGGCGCGGTGCTCGGTCACCCGGTCCGCGGACTCCCGCGCGGACACCAGGAACACCGTGCCGGCCCCGGCGAAGGCGGCGCGCATCGCGGGGACGTCTCCGTACCCCGGGCTGACGGCGACCTCGGTCTCGGTGCCGGGCAGCTCGGGTGCGCGATCCGGGCTGCGCACCACCAGCCGCTGCGGGGCGCCCTCGGCGGCGAGCCGGTACGCGAGGCGGCGTCCGACCCGTCCGGAGGCGCCGGTGACGACGACGAGATCGGTGTCCATGGCGTGCCTCCAGGGTGCTGCCGGCGGGTGCCACCGACGCTAGCCCCCGGCACCCACCTCGGCACTGCCGCGACCGAGGTGCTGCCCGGCCGGCCGGCACGGCAGGATGTCGGGGTGCCCGCCCAGTTCGCCGCCTTCGCGCCCGACGTCCACGGGGTCGCGGACACCGCGTGCGAGGTCCGGACGGCGACGCCCGCCGACGTGCCGGGGATCGTGGCGCTCGCCGCCTCGCGCGGCCCGCAGCCGGCGGACCTGGCCGACCGGGTGACCGCCTGGTCGACCGACCCGGCGCGGGTCCTGCTGGTCGCCGCCGAGCCCGGGGGTGCACCGGCCGGCTGGGCGATGCTGGCGCGCTGGCAGGGCCACGCCGACGCCCCGGACGGCTGGTACGTGAGCGGGCTGACCGTCGACCCGTCGCGACGCCGTGCCGGGATCGGCTCCCGGCTGCTCGGCGCGCTGCTCGCCGCGGCCCGGACCGCCCGGTGCGCAGCGTCGTCAACGCGACCAACGGCGCCTCGATCGCGCTGCACGAGCGGCACGGCTTCCGGGAGGTCGCCCGCGGCGCGACGTTCGCGGGGATCACCTTCACCGGCGGCACCGGCGTGCTGCTGAGCGACGACCAGGAGGACGCGTGACCGAGCACGACCCGTACCGGGTCATGACCGTCTGCACCGGCAACATCTGCCGGTCGCCGATGGCCGAGGTGGTGCTGCGCGCCCGCTTCGCGGAGGCCGGGCTGGCGGATCGCGTGGTGGTCGACTCCACCGGGATCAGCGACGAGGAGCGCGGCAACCCGATCGACCGCCGGGCGCGCACCGCGCTGGCCGCGCGCGGGTACGAGGTGCCCGGGCACGCCGCCCGGCAGACCAGCGTCGCCGACCTGCGGGAGCACGACCTGGTGCTCGCGATGACGTCCAGCCACGCGCGGGCGCTGCGCCGGCTGGGCGGGGACGCCGCCGGTGACCGGGTGCGGATGTACCGGTCCTTCGACCCCGCCGCCCCGCAGGTGCCCAAGGGCGGGCCGGAGCGGCTGCTGGACGTGGACGACCCCTGGTACGGCGGCGCCGCCGACTTCGAGCACTGCCTGGACGAGGTCGAGGCGGCCGCCGACGGGGTGGTCGCGCACGTGCGGGCCGTGCTCGACGCGCGCGGCTGAGCGCGACGCGGGGGCGGGCGGGGGAGGATGACGGGATGAAGGTCGCCCGCCGGTCCCACGTGCCCCCGTTCGCGGTGATGGAGATCATCGCCGCCGCCAACGCCCGCCGTGCCGCCGGCCAGCGGGTGCTCAACCTGTGCGCCGGGGAGCCGTCCACCGGCGCCTCCGACGTGGTGCGTGAGCGCGCGGTCGAGCTGCTGAGCGGCGGCGACCTCGGCTACACGGAGTCGCTGGGATCGCCGGCGCTGCGCGCGGCCATCGCCGGGCACTACGGCGACTGGTACGACGTCGAGGTCGACCCGGCGCGGGTGGCGGTCACCACCGGGTCCTCCGGCGGGTTCATGCTGGCGTTCCTCGCAGCCTTCGACGTCGGCGACCGGGTGGCCCTCGCCCGCCCCGGGTACCCCGCGTACGCCAACATCCTGCGGGCGCTCGGCTGCGAGGTCGTCGAGCTGCCCTGCGGCCCGGAGACCCGCTGGCGCCCGACCGTCGAGCAGCTCGACGCCCTGGACGCGCCGATCGACGGGCTGGTGGTCGCCGGACCGGCCAACCCCACCGGCACCGTGATCGACCGCGCCGCCCTCGACGCCCTGGTCGACTGGAGCGCCGACCACGGCGTGCGGCTGGTCAGCGACGAGATCTACCACGGCATCACCTACGCCGACGGGGCCGCCGACGCCGGACCCGCGGGTGCGCCCACCGCCGCCACCGCGCTCGACCGCGGGGTCGTGGTGGTCAACTCGTTCTCGAAGTACTGGGCGATGACCGGCTGGCGGCTCGGCTGGCTGCTGCTGCCGGAGGACCTGGCCGCGCCGGTGGACGCGCTCGCCGGGAACGTCGCGCTCTGCCCGCCCGCGCTCGCCCAGCACGCCGGGGTGGCCGCGTTCAGCGAGGCGGGCTACGCCGCCGCCCGGGACAACGTCGCGCAGTACGCCGCGTCGCGCCGCCTGGTGCTCGACCGGCTGCCCGACCTCGGCTGGTCCCGCGTCGCCCCCGCCGACGGCGCGTTCTACGTCTACGCCGACGTCTCCGCCACCGGCCTGGACTCGACCACCTGGTGCGCACGCCTGCTGGACGAGGCCGGGGTGGCGCTGACACCCGGCACGGACTTCGACCGGGTGGACGGGCACGACTGGGTGCGGCTGTCCTTCGCCTCCGCGCCGGAGGTGGTCGCCGAGGCCGTGGACCGCGTCGTCGCCTGGCAGCGCGGGCTCTGAGCGGAACCCGGGCGCCGCGCCGATCGTTCGACGGTCCAGGAGAGCCGCGACCCCTCACCGGGCGCGCGACGACGGAAGAGGTGCGACATGAGGTGTCCCACGGACGGCGCCGAGCTGGTGATGGCCGAGCGGCAGGGTGTCGAGATCGACTACTGCCCGTCGTGCCGCGGGATCTGGCTCGATCGCGGCGAGCTGGACAAGATCCTCGAGCGCGCCGCGTCCGGCCCCGGCCCGGTCGGCGCAGCCCCCGGCGGTCCCGCGCCGGCCTACGACGACCGCGGTGGCTACGGGCGCGACGGCGGCTACGACCGCGGACGTGACGCGGGCTACCGCGACGACCGGGGCTACGGCCGCGACGACCGCGGTCGCGACGACCGCTACCGGGACGACCGGTACCGCGACGACCGCTCCGGCTACCCCTCCGGCAAGAAGAAGCGCCGGGAGTCCTGGCTCGGGGACCTGCTCGACTTCGACTGACCGGGCACCGGGTCACCAGGCGGCGAGCAGGTCCTCCGGCGTGAGCACGGTGGCCCCGGTGGCGGTCGCGCCGGTGCGGGACACCGCGATCAGCGGGGTCGTGCCGTCGGCGCCGGGCAGCTGGGACCGGTGCCGCACGAGCGCCGTCAGGTCGGCCTGGTCGAACGGCGCGGCGTCGTGCCACTTGATCGAGCCGACGCCGAGCACACGGTCGGCGACCGGCGCCCGGTCCGCGAGCACCAGGTCGATCTCCGGGTCGTTGGTGCGCGTCCAGTAGCCGCCGACCGCCGGGGGCGGGACGTCGCCCAGCCCCAGCGCCTCGGGCGGCAGCCGGTCGATCGACTCGCGCACCAGCGGCTCGATCGCCCGCCCGCGCCAGGCGAGCCACGAGGCACGGATCCGGGCCAGCACGCGGTCACCGCGGGCGCGCTCGATCTCGGGCATGGCGGGGCCGAGGTACGTCAGCCAGAACCGCAGGTACGGATCGGCCACGCGGTAGCGCGTCTCCTTGGACCTGCGGGTGGACAGGGGTCGGTCGGCGGCGACCACCCGCTTGCCGGTGAGCGTGTCGAGCGACCGGGTCAGCGACGTGTTCGGGATCTCCCCGGCGCGCTGGCCGATCCGGGTGAACGTGGTCTCGCCGCTGCCGATCGCCTCCAGCACCCGACGGGCCTGGGCGTCCGGCGGGAACTCGGCGGCCAGCGCGCGTTCCGCGCTGACCAGCAGCGGCGACGTCGGGTGGTCGAGCGCGTCGGCCAGGTGCTCCCAGAGCGTCGCGCCCGGGGTCCAGTCCCGGCAGACCAGCGGCAGGCCGCCGGTGACGAGGGTGGCGTCGAACGCCTCGGCGGCCGGCAGCCCGATCAGGTCGCCGACCTCGCGCGGCGACAGCGGCGGCACGACCATCTCCGTGGCGCGCTGGTGGAACGGCCGTCCGTAGGTGTTCAGCGCCTCCATCATCGCCAGGTCTGAGCCGATCCCGATCAGCAGCACCGGCAGGCGGGAGAGCACGCGGTCGAACATCTTCTGCAGCGTGCCCTCCAGCGCCGGGTCGCTCGCCGTCAGGTAGGGCAGCTCGTCCAGCACGACGATGCTCGGGCGGTCGGTGGGCAGCGCGGAGGCGAGCAGGCGGAGCGCGGCGTCCCAGGACTCGACGGTGACGCCCTGGAAGGTGGTCGCAGCCGGCAGGTCCGAGAACGCGACGTCCTCGACGAACATCGCCAGCTCCTCGGCGGCGGGCCGGGTGGAGGCGGTGAAGTAGACCGACGGCACGTCCGCGCGATCGATGAACTCCTCGATCAGGCGGGACTTGCCGACACGGCGGCGCCCGCGCACCAGCAGGGCTCGGCCCGGACGGGCGGACGGTTCGCGGGTGGCCGTCGGCAGCAGTCGTGCGAGCTCGGCCATCAGCCGCTCGCGCCCGACGAACCTCTCCTCCACCGCTCCACCTCCGCCTGGTATCGCCAGCGATAGTATCACTGATGAAAGTATCATCGATGATACAAACAGGCCGGCAACCGCGCGGACACACGCGTGCCCTACCCTCACCGTCGTGGACGTGGCGGTGCTGGGTGCGACGGGGGACGTGGGGCGACAGGTCTGCGCCCAGCTCATCGAGCGGCGGGTGCTGCCGACGTCATCACGGCTCCAGCTGGTCGGGCGGCCCGGTGGTGCGTCCGGGCGGGCGTCCTACGGGCTGCGCGCCGACCTGGTGGACGCCTACGACGAGCACGCCCCGCTGATCGACGTCGCCCTCGACCCGCGTGACGTGGTCGCCGACGTGATCGTGCTGACCGCCGGTCGCACCGCCCCGGCGCGGGCGGGAGCCAGCACCGACCGGGCCGTGCTCGCCGCCGAGAACCACGCCGTCTTCGAGGACTACGCGCGGGCCATCGCCGAGCACGGCTCCGGGCACGAGGTGGCCGTCGTCGTGTCGAACCCGGTCGAGCTCGGGGTGGCGGTTGTCGCCCGCGCGCTCGGTCGCCACCGGGTGATCGGGATGGGCGCCTGGCTGGACACGCTGCGGTTCCGCCGCGAGGTCGCGGTGTCCCTGGGTGTCCGACGGCACCGGGTCGGCGGCTTCGTGGCCGGGGAGCACGGGGACGACCAGGTGCCGCTGTGGTCGACGGTGCGGATCAGCGGGCTCGATGTCGACGAGCGTGCGCGGGCGGTCGCCGGGCTGCGCGGGCCGCGTTCGCTGGACGGCTTCGCCGAGGAGATCGCCGAGGCCAAGGACCGGCTGGCCGACCTGATGGCCACCGACGTCGCCGGGGCGTTCGACCTGGTGGAGACCTGGCCGCCGGACCTGCGCGGCGTCTCGCGCCCCTGGCTGACCCACCAGAGCGGTGCCAAGACCGCCGCCGCGACCGCCAACGCCACCGTCGACCTGGTGGACACGATCCTGGACGGCCGGGACATCGTGGTCGCCGGTCAGGTGGCCCTGGACGGCGAGGCCTCGGTCGCCGGGACGCCGCTGCACGGGGTGCTCGGCGTGCCGGTGGTGCTCGGCCCGGAAGGGTGGAGCCGCGTGCTGCTCGACGAGCCCGCGCCGGACGAGGCGCGCCGGCTGCTCACCACCGCCGACCGGATCGACGCGATGCTGACCCCCTGGGGTCTGGGACGCGACGCCGCGGCGGCCGGGGGTGCGCGATGACCGCGCCCGTGCTCGCCGACGACCGTCGCTGGGTGGCCTTCGTCCGGGGCGCCGACCGCACCGGCACGCTCACCGCGCTCGCCGGGGTGTTCTCCACCCGGGGCGTCTCCTTCGACTCGATCGCCACCAGCGACGTGGACGAGGGCGTCGGCCTGATCGTGGTGACCTTCACCGCCTCCGAGCGCCGCATGCGCCTGCTCATCCGCACCGTGGGACGGCTGTCCGCGGTGCGGGCGGTCACCGTGCACCCGGTGGACGACCCTGCGGTGCGCGCCGCCGCCGTGGTGGTGCTGCCGGAGACCGTGACGTCGTTCGCACCGCCCGCCGACGCGGTCGTGCGCTGGTCCGGCGACCCCGCTGCCGGCCAGTCGGTGCTGGTGGAGGGGCCGCTGCTGGACGTGGAGCGGGTGGTGGCCGACGCGCGCTCGCGGGGGGCCGCGGCGGTGGCGACGGCGGTGCTGCCGCCGGTGGCGGGCTGATCGCCCGGGCTCAGTCCTCCCCGGCGACGATCGCCTGCAGCGCCGCGATGTGCCCGAGGTAGGCGCGCATCCCTGCGGCGGTCAGGCTGAGGTGCGTGGTGGTGCCGTCCGCGCGCGGCTGCTTGTCGACGGTGAGGTAGCCGGCCTTCTGGAGCGCGGCGGCGTGCTTGCTGAGCACCGAGTCGGAGACGCCGAGGCCGTCGCGGGCGTAGGCGAAGGATGCCTGCTGCACGGTGGACAGCAGGGCGCACAGCCGCAGCCGGAGCGGGGCGTGCACCAGCTCGTCGAAGCGCGGCTCAGGCACGGGCGAGGTTGCGGGCGTGCGCGCGGTCGAAGGACCGGCTCAGCAGGGCGGCGCCGGTGCCGGTGACGACGGCGGCGAGCAGGGCGATCCACGGCAGGTCCCACACGTGCCGGGCGAGCAGTGCCACGCCCAGTCCCCCGATGAGCAGTGCGGTGACGGCGACGACCTGCGCGCGGGGGGTGCCGGGGGCGGCGGCGTTCACCCACAGCCCGGTGGCCTGCCGGTAGGCGTACATCAGCGCCACGAAGGACAGCACGACGAACGCGCCGCCGAACCCGATCCACCGCCACGGGCCGCTGAGCACGAGCACGGCGATCCCGACCAGGGTGCCGTAGACGGGGGCGTACCAGCGGGCCTGCGTGAGCAGGGTGGTGGCGACGCGCTGCCGCTCGGTCTGCACCAGGCGCAGCGCCTCGGCGGCGTCCTCGGCGCTCGGGCTCTCGGAGGTCGGCGGGTGACTTTCCATGGTGGAAAGTGAATCAGCATCGGGTGATCCGGCGCAAGGGGACGGATGTTCACAGCCACGAAACCGCCGGACGATCCCGGGCCGGTTACGCTGGCCCCCAGCACGGCCCACAACTCAACACGCTGCTCGAACCGCGGCGGGAGAGCCCTCCCGCACGGCCGTCACCGACGGCCCGCGCGCGAGGCGCCGAAGGAGCAACCCTCCCCGGGAATCTCTCAGGCCCCCGTACCGCCGTGGCCAGGCAACTCTGGAAAGCGACCGACCCCGCGCGGGTCGGTCCACCGACGGTGCAAGTCGGCGCGCCCCGGCCCCTGGTGGGCATGGCGGACCGGCAAAACTCTCAGGTCGTACGACCCCGGGCCCTGCTCGGCGGATCGGCGGATGACAGAGCGGGGAGGACCGCCCGTCCCCGCTCGTCCGAGGAGCAGCAGCGTGACCCTGGACCACCTCCCGACCGATGCCGCGCGCGACTTCGCGGACCGGCACATCGGCCCCCGCGAGCGCGACCTCGCGACGATGCTGGCGCACGTGGGCGACGGCTACGCCTCCCTCGACGCGCTGATCGACGCCGCCGTGCCGGCGAGCATCCGCACCGACCGCCCGCTCGCCCTGCCCGAGGCCCGCGGCGAGTCCGAGGTGCTGGCCGCGCTGCGCACGATCGCGGACAAGAACACCGTGCTCACGCAGATGATCGGCCTGGGCTACAGCGACACGGTCACCCCGCCGGTGATCCGCCGCAACGTGCTGGAGTCGCCCGCCTGGTACACCGCGTACACGCCCTACCAGCCGGAGATCAGCCAGGGCCGGCTGGAGGCGCTGCTGAACTTCCAGACCGTCGTCGCCGACCTCACCGCCCTGCCGGTGGCCAACGCCTCCCTGCTGGACGAGGCCACCGCCGTCGCCGAGGCCGTGGCGCTGATGCACCGCGCCGCCAAGGGGCGCACCGGGGTCGTCGTGCTGGACGCCGACTGCCTGCCGCAGACCCTCGCCGTGACGCTCGGTCGCGCCGAGGCGGCCGGGCTGCCGGTGCGGGTGGCCGACCTGACCGCCGGTCTGCCGGACCTCGGCGACGAGGCGCTGGTCGGCCTGGTGCTCCAGGCGCCCGGTGCCTCCGGCGCGGTGCGCGACCTCGGTCCGCTGATCACCGCCGCCAAGGAGGCCGGTGCGCTGGTGACCGTCGCCGCCGACCTGCTCTCGCTGACCCTGCTGACGCCCCCGGGCGAGCAGGGCGCGGACATCGCGGTCGGATCGGCGCAGCGCTTCGGCGTCCCGCTGTTCTACGGCGGACCGCACGCCGCGTACATGGCGGTCCGCACCGGACTGGAGCGGATGCTGCCGGGCCGGCTGGTCGGGGTGTCGCTGGACGCCGACGGCGCGCAGGCCTACCGCCTCGCGCTCCAGACCCGTGAGCAGCACATCCGCCGGGAGAAGGCCACCAGCAACATCTGCACCGCGCAGGCGCTGCTGGCGATCGTCGCCTCGATGTACGCGGTCTACCACGGGCCCGACGGGCTGCGGGAGATCGCCGAGCGGGTGCACGCCCGTGCCGTCGCGGTGGCCGAGGGGCTGCGGGCCGCCGGGGTGCCGGTGGAGCACGCGCAGTTCTTCGACACCGTGCGCGCGGTGGTGCCGGGCCGGGCGCAGGCCGTGGTCGACGCCGCCGTGGCCCGCGGGATCAACCTGTGGGCGGCCGACGCCGACCACGTGCAGATCGCCTGCGACGAGGTCACCACGGGCGAGCACATCGCAGCGGTGCTGGCGGCCTTCGCCGACGTGACCGGCGACGCGACCCCGATCGGCGCCCCGGACGCGGCGCCCGCGATCCCGGACGGCCTGCGCCGCACGAGCGACTACCTGACGCACCCGGTGTTCCACCGGCACCGTTCCGAGACCGCGATGCTGCGCTACCTGCGCCTGCTGTCCGACAAGGACCTCGCGCTGGACCGCACGATGATCCCGCTGGGCTCCTGCACGATGAAGCTCAACGCCACGGTGGAGATGGAGGCGATCTCCTGGCCGGGCTTCGCCGGGCTGCACCCGTTCGTCCCCGCCGAGCAGGCCGCGGGCTACGCCGAGCTGATCGGCTCGCTCACCGGCTGGCTGGCCGAGATCACCGGCTACGCCGCGGTGTCCGTGCAGCCGAACGCCGGCTCGCAGGGCGAGTTCGCCGGGCTGCTGGCGATCCGCGGGTACCACGAGGCGAACCGTGCGGAGGCGCTGGCCGCCGGCACGCCCGAGACCGAGGCCCCGGTGCGCGACGTCTGCCTGATCCCCGCCTCCGCGCACGGCACCAACGCGGCCTCCGCGGCGCTCGCGGGGATGCGGGTGGTCGTGGTCGCCACCGCCGAGGACGGCTCGGTGCAGCTGGACGATCTGCGCGCCAAGATCGAGCAGCACGGCCCGCAGGTCGCGGCGATCATGATCACCTACCCCTCCACGCACGGTGTGTACGAGGAGGACGTGCGCGAGGTCTGCGACCTGGTGCACGCGGCCGGCGGCCAGGTGTACATCGACGGCGCCAACCTCAACGCGCTGGTCGGGCTGGCCCGGCCGGGCGAGTTCGGCGGCGACGTCTCGCACCTGAACCTGCACAAGACGTTCTGCATCCCGCACGGCGGCGGCGGCCCCGGCGTCGGCCCGATCGGGGTAGCGGCGCACCTGGTGCCGCACCTGCCGGCCACCGACGCGGTGCTCCCGGCGGACGCGACCCTGCGCGGCGGCGAGGCGGCGGCGGTCTCGGCCGCGCCCTTCGGCTCCGCGGGGATCCTGCCGATCTCCTGGGCCTACGTGGCGCTGATGGGCGGGGACGGCCTGCGCCGCGCCACCGCCAACGCGGTGCTGTCCGCCAACTACCTGGCCGCGCGCCTGGCCCCGCACTTCCCGGTGCTCTACACCGGCCCCGCCGGGCTGGTCGCGCACGAGTGCATCCTCGACCTGCGCGCGATCACCAAGGAGACCGGCGTCACCGCCGAGGACGTCGCCAAGCGGCTGATGGACTACGGCTTCCACGCGCCGACGCTGTCCTTCCCGGTGGCCGGCACGCTGATGGTCGAGCCCACCGAGAGCGAGGACCTGGCGGAGCTCGACCGGTTCGTGGCCGCGCTGGTCGCGATCCGTGGCGAGATCGACGCGGTGGCCGCCGGACGCTGGCCGGTGGCGGACTCGCCGCTGCGTGGTGCCCCGCACACCGCCCAGGCGCTCACCGCCGACGTGTGGGAGAAGCCCTACGGCCGTGAGCTGGCCGCCTTCCCGCTGGCGAGCCTGCGCGCCGGCAAGTACTGGCCGCCGGTCCGGCGGATCGACGGCGCGCACGGGGACCGCAACCTCGTCTGCGCCTGCCCGCCCATCGAGGCCTACGCCGAGGGAGCCACGCTGTGAACGACCAGACCGAGATCGTGCTGTCCCCGCTGCACGCCGAGCACGAGGCGCTGGGCGCGAGCATGACGCCCTTCGCCGGCTGGATGATGCCGCTGCGCTACGCCGGCGACCTGGCCGAGCACCGGGCGGTGCGCGAGGCCGCCGGGCTGTTCGACCTGTCGCACATGGGCGAGCTGCACCTGGACGGACCGCAGGCGGCGGCCGCGCTGGACGTCGCGCTGGTCGGCAACCTCACCGCGCTCGCGGTGGGCCGGGCCCGGTACACGATGATCGTGGCCGAGGACGGCGGGGTGCTCGACGACCTGATCGTCTACCGCCTGGCCGACGAGTCGTACCTGGTGGTCGCGAACGCCGCGAACGTCGCCGTGGTGCGTGAGGCGCTGGTCGAGCGGACCGCCGGCTTCGACGTCGTGCTGACCGATCGCTCGCTGGAGACCGCGCTCATCGCCGTGCAGGGCCCGCGTGCCGCGGAGATCGTCGGTGGCCTGACCGCGCCGGAGCACGTCGACGCGGTGCTCGGCATGAAGTACTACGCCTCCGAGCGCGCCACGGTGGCCGGCGTCGAGGCGCTGGTGGCTCGCACCGGCTACACCGGCGAGGACGGCTTCGAGCTGTTCGTGCCGGCGGAGGCCGCCGTGGGCCTGTGGCACGCGGTGCTGGCCGCCGGCGAGCCGCTGGGCCTGGTGCCGGCGGGCCTGTCCGCGCGGGACAGCCTGCGCCTGGAGGCCGGGATGCCGCTGTACGGCAACGAGCTGGATCGCACCACCGCCCCGCACGACGCCGGTCTCGGCCGCGTGGTGCGCCTGGACAAGGTCGGTGCCGACGGCGCCCCGGTGCCCTTCGTCGGCCGGGCCGCGCTGGAGTCGCGCGCGCACGCCACGCCCTCGCGGGTGCTGGTCGGTCTGCTCGGTCTCGGCCGGCGCGCCGCCCGGCACGGCTACCCGGTGCTCACGTCGGCGGCCGAGGACGCCGCGCGCGTCGGCCTGGTGACCTCCGGCGCGCCCTCGCCGACCCTGGGCGTGCCGATCGCGATGGCCTACGTGACCCCCGAGGTCAGCGCCCCGGGCACCGAGCTCGCCGTGGACGTCCGCGGCCGTCGTGAGCCGGTCCGCGTGGTCGCGCTGCCGTTCTACACCCGCGGCTGACCCTTCCCTCGCACCCCTGACCTGCTGGATCCTGGGTCCAGCGCCCCACCCGATCGGAGAGCACCATGAGCGACGTCCCCAGCAACCTGCAGTACACCGCCGAGCACGAGTGGATCGACACCGACGCCGGGCGGATCGGCATCACCGCGAACGCCGCCGAGGCGCTGGGCGACATCGTCTACCTGGAGCTGCCGACCGTCGGCTCGGAGATCACCGCCGGCGCGGTCGTCGGCGAGGTCGAGTCCACCAAGTCCGTCTCCGAGCTGTTCTCCCCGGTGTCCGGCACCGTCGTGGACGTCAACCAGGCCGCGGTGGACGAGCCCTCCGTGGTGAACCAGGACCCGTACGGCGCGGGCTGGCTGTTCACCGTCGAGGTCACCAGCACCGGCGACCTGCTGTCGGCCGAGGAGTATGCCGCGCAGATCACGGACTGAGACGAAGGTCCTGGCGGCGCTGCTCCGTTCGGGTGGTTCTGATCCCTCGGTCGGGGAAACGCTTCCCCAGGGGTGACCAGGGACTTCGGTCCTATACCACCGACTGCTTTGCCGCTTTTGACCGACATGCCGGTCGAATGGATGAGATCCCAACTCCGGGTGAGACGGCCACACTTGCCGATCACAACCGGTAGACGGCCGCTGGACCCCCTGCAGCCGGACCTCGTCACTCGTACACCGGAGGACATCATGACCACCCTCGAGCTCGCACCCACCCCACACGCCAGCATCTACGGCGAGCCGCTCACCACGCGTGAGCGCATCGTCCTGGCGGAGCTCACCGAGGACGTCACCCTCGAGGACATCGCCCGCCGCCTGTTCGTCACCCGCAACACGGTGAAGTCTCAGGTGCGCAGCGTGTACCGGAAGATCGGCGTCTCCACGCGGTCCGAGGCCGTCGCCTGGGCGACCGCCGCCGGCATCCGCTGACCCGCGCGCCGATCTCCGCACCCTCCGCGGACCGGTCGGCACCTCGATCGACGGCCCACCCTCCGGGCGCGTCGCACGCACGGCCCCGGGCCGCGCACCCTCAGCGGTGCGCGGCCCGCGCCATGCCCAGCACGTGCTCCGCGAGGTCCCGCGCCGCCGGAGACGGCCGCCGACCGCGCGCCCACACCAGCCGCAGCGTCCGGCTCAGGTCCACGCCGGTCACCGGCACCCGCACCAGATCGCCCCGGGCGATCTCGTCCGCCACCGTCAGCCGCGACAGCACCGCCGCCGCCGACCCGCCGCGCACCACGTTCTTCACCGCCGACGTCGAGCCGAGCTGCGCCGGGGATCCCGCCAGCGGGTGACCCGCCGCCGCCAGCGCCTCCTCCAGCACCGCGCGGGTGCCCGATCCCGCCTCCCGCACCGCGAGCGGCGCCGTCGCGAGGTCCGCCGCCGCCACCGGCCGCCGGCGTCGCGCCCACGGGTGCCCCGGCGCCACCACGACCACCAGCTCGTCCTCGCCCACCGACCGCGCGTGCAGCGCCGGGTCGACGCCCGGGCCCTCGACGAAGCCGAGATCCGCCCGCCCGTGCAGCACCGCGTCGGTGACGTCGCGCGAGTTCGCCACCACCAGGTCGACCACCGGGGCGTCGGCCGGGCGCGCCGCCAGCCAGCCCGGCACCAGGTACTCCGCCACGCTCAGGCTCGCCGCCACCGCCACCCGCCCCTGCCGGACGCTGCGCAGCGCGGTGACCTCCCGCTCCAGCGCGTCCGAGGCGGCCAGCACGTCGCGTCCTCGCGCCAGCACCGCGGTGCCCGAGGCCGTCAGCCGGGTGCCGGTGGCGGTGCGCACCAGCAGGGTCAGCCCGGTCTGCCGCTCCAGCCGGGCCAGCCCCGTGCTCACCGAGGGCTGCGCCAGGCCCAGCGCGCGCGCGGCGCCGGACAGCGAGCCGGTCGCGTCCACCGCGGCCAGCAGGTCGATCGCGCCGAGCGGGATGCGTGCAGCCATAGCCTCAGGCTAGAGGGTGGCAGGCAGGTCGGCGTTCCGTGAGCCCACGCGGGGCGGCACCGTGGACGGGTGCTCCTCGCTCCGCCCCGTCTGGTCGTCGCGGTCGCCCCCGGCCTCCTCGTCACCCTCGTCGTCTCCGGCCTCTGCCTCGCGCTCACGCAGGTCGCCCCCGCCCTGCCCGCGCTGCTGCTCGCCATCGCGCTCGGCACCGCCGCCCGCTCCTTCGGCTGGCTGCCCCCGACGCTGGACGCCGGCCTCGCGTGGACGTCCCGGCACGTGCTCCGCGCGGGTGTCGTGCTGCTCGGCCTCCAGCTCTCCGTCGGCGACCTGCTCCGGCTCGGCGGGCGCGAGGTGGTCGTCCTGCTGGTCACCGTCGCCGCCACCTTCACCAGCACCCTGTGGCTCGGCCGCCGCTGGAGGGTCGGGCGTGCGCTGACCCTGCTGGTCGCCACCGGCTTCTCGATCTGCGGGGCCGCCGCCGTCGCCGCCATGAGCCCGGTCGCCGAGGCCGAGGAGGACGACGTCGCCACCGCCGTCGCCCTGGTCACCCTGTACGGCAGCCTGGCGATCGTGCTGCTGCCGCTGATCGCCCGCGGTCTCGGCCTGAGCGACCGCACCGTCGGGCTGTGGGCGGGCATGTCCGTGCACGAGGTCGCCCAGGTGGTCGCCGCCGCCGGGACCGTGTCCGCCGCCGCGCTGGCCGTCGCCGTCGTCGCCAAGCTCGCGCGGGTGGTGCTGCTCGCGCCGCTGGTCGCGGGGACCGGGGTGGTGCGGCGCCGGCGGGCCGGGGTCGTTGCCGCCGGGGATGGGTCCGGGGCTGGGCGTGCGGCTCGTCCGCCGCTGGTGCCGCTGTTCGTCGTCGGCTTCCTCGTCGCGGTGCTGGTCCGCTCCGCCGGTCTGGTGCCGGACGCGGTCGTGCCGACGATCAAGCCCGTGACCACGCTGCTGCTCGGCGCCGCCATGGTCGCGCTCGGCACGCAGATCCACCTGCGTCGGCTGGTCCGCACCGGCGGGCGGGCGCTGGCCCTCGGCGGTGCGGCGACGCTGGTGGCGGCGGGGGTGAGCCTCGGCGGCCTGGCCCTGGTGGGGTGAGCGAGGATGCGGGGACGACGACCGATCGCCCGTCCCGTGCCGAGATCCACCGGACGATCCACGGCACGCCGATCAGCGACGCGCAGGTCCAGGCGTGGGCCGACGAGGCGGAGGCGGGCTCCGAGCTCCTCGCGGGCGCCGACCGCGGCGAGCACGGCCGGGGTCAGCAGGTGCTCGCGGTTCAGCCGGTACCGGTAGCCGTGGTTGGTCGGCTCCGCGGCGACGAGTCCGTGCTCGCAGAGCCGGTCCAGAGCGACCGCGATCCCGCGCCGGGTACCCCGGGGAGCGAGCCGGTGGATCTGCGTCTGACCGAGCAGTCACGTTCACCTTCCTGAGACACCCGCCTGGCAGACTGCGCCCATGACCGCTCCGGTGCTGGTCGTCGCGGCGGCGATCGTGGACGACCTCGACGACCCGACCGTGCTGCTGGCCGCCCGGCGGCGTTCCCCGGCGAGCCTCGCGGGCCGGTGGGAGTTCCCCGGCGGCAAGGTCGAGCCCGGTGAGACCCCCGAGGACGGCGTGCACCGCGAACTGCGCGAGGAGCTCGGCGTCGAGGTCGACCTCGGGGCGGAGCTGGTCGGCCCGGACGACGGCTGCTGGCGGCTGAGCCAGCGCTACACGATGCGGCTCTGGCTGGCCGAGATCCGCTCGGGGACGCCGCAGCCGCTGGTCGAGCACGACGAGCTGCGCTGGCTGCCCGCCGGGCGCTGGCACGAGGTGCCCTGGCTCGACGGCGACGTGCGGATCGTGGAGGCGCTGGCGCGCGCGGTCGGGCGGGGCGACACGGCGCCCATCGCGGGCTGACGCGTCTCCAGGACGCCGGGTCGAGCCCTCTGACCTGCGCCGTCGTCTCTGGGCGAACGCGCCCGCACCGGTCTGGCACTCTCAGGTCGAGAGTGCTAGAACATGTGCTGTAGCCGACCGGTGGCGAGTCCACCGGGCAGAGCGCGGTCCCCGGACCGTCCGGGGCCGAGTGCGTCAGAGGAGGTGACGGGCTGTGGCTACTCGATTCGACCCGTTCCAGGAGATGGACCGGCTGATGGGTCAGGTGCTCGGAGCGCAGCGGGCGTCGGCGTCGATGCCGATGGACCTGTTCCGTTCCGGTGATCACTACGTCCTCAACGTCGACCTGCCGGGCGCCGACCCGGGATCGATCGACGTCAGCGTGGACGACCGCACGCTGACCATCCGTGCCCAGCGCACCCCGCGCGCCGACGAGGGGGTGCAGTGGCTGGCCAAGGAGCGGCCGGCCGGCGCGTACGCCCGCCAGCTGACCGTGGGCCGAGGCCTCGACCTCGATGCCATCTCGGCCGCCTACGTCGATGGCGTGCTCAGCCTCACGATCCCGGTCGCGGAGGAGGCCAGGCCGCGCCGCGTCGAGGTCCGGACCGGTGAGACGCCGGCCGCGATCGAGCGGCACGACGCCTCCGCCACCGCCTGACCGACCACGACGGCCCGGGCCCCGCGCGTGCAGCGGGGCCCGGGCCGTCGTCGTGCCCGAGGCCTCAGGCCGTCGGCACCGCCAGCGTCGCGCGCACGGTGCGGGTCGCGGCGATCACGTGCTCCAGCGAGGGCGTGACCTCCTCGTAGCGGCGGGTCTTGAGGCCGCAGTCGGGGTTGACCCACAGCAGGGCCGGGTCGACGACGCGCACGGCGGAGGCGAGCAGGTCGGTGACCTCCTGCTCGCCGGGGACGCGCGGGGAGTGGATGTCGTAGACGCCGGGGCCGATGCCGCGCGGGTAGCCGGCGGCGGCGATGTCGCCGAGGATCTCCATCTTGGAGCGGGCGGCCTCGATCGAGGTGACGTCGGCGTCCAGCGCCTCGATCGCCCCGAACACCTCGCCGAACTCGGAGTAGCAGAGGTGGGTGTGGATCTGGGTGTCGGGCCGCACGCCGGAGGTGGCGAGGCGGAACGAGCGCACGGACCAGTCGAGGTAGGCGGCGTGGTCGGCGGCGCGCAGCGGCAGCAGCTCGCGCAGGGCGGGCTCGTCGACCTGCACGATCGCGGTGCCGGCGGCCTCCAGGTCGGCGATCTCGTCGCGCAGGGCGAGCGCCACCTGGTCGGCGGTGTCGCCGAGCGGCTGGTCGTCGCGCACGAAGGACCACGCGAGGATCGTCACCGGTCCGGTGAGCATGCCCTTGACCGGCTTCGGCGTGCGGGACTGCGCGTAGGTGGTCCACGGCACGGTGATCGGTGCCGGGCGGGAGACGTCGCCCCAGAGGATCGACGGGCGGGTGCACCGCGACCCGTAGGACTGCACCCAGCCGTTGCGGGTGACCGCGAAGCCGTCCAGGTTCTCGGCGAAGTACTGGACCATGTCGTTGCGCTCGGGCTCGCCGTGCACGAGGACGTCCAGGCCGATCTGCTCCTGGAGGTCGATCACGCGGGCGATCTCGGCGCGCATCTCGTCCTCGTACTGCGCGGCGGTGAGCTCGCCCCGGCCGAAGGCGGCACGGGCCAGCCGGATCTCCGGGGTCTGCGGGAACGAGCCGATGGTGGTGGTCGGCAGCGCGGGCAGGCCGAGGCGGGCGGCCTGGGCGTCGCGACGCTCGGCGAAGTCGCCGCGACGGTCGGCACCGGCAGGCAGGTCGGCGATCCGGGTGCGCACCTCGGGGCGGACGACGCCGGGCGCCTGCGCGCGGGACCGACGGGCGTCGGCGGCGGCGAGCAGCTCGGCGTGCACGGCCTCGCGGCCCTCGGTCAGGCCGGTGGCGAGGGTGACGACCTCGGCGGTCTTCTGGTCGGCGAACGCCAGCCAGGACAGCAGGGTCGGGTCGAGGTCGGGCTCGTCGGCGGTGTCGTGCGGCAGGTGGAACAGCGAGGTCGAGGAGCCGACGGCGACCTGCTCGGCGCCCAGGCCCTCCAGCCGCTCCAGGGTGGTGAGCGCGGCGTCGAGGTCGGTGCGCCAGATGTTGTGGCCGTCGACCACGCCGCCGACCAGGACCTTGCCGGACAGCCCCGGCACCGGCCCGGCGGGCACGGAGCCGCGCACCAGGTCGATCGCGAGACCGTCCACGTCGGTGCCCGCGAGCACGGGCAGCGCCTCGCCGAGGTCGCCGTAGGGGGCGGCGACCAGCAGGGCGGGACGCTCGCCGAGCGGCAGGTCGGTCGCCAGCGCGCGGTACGCCTCGGCGGTGGCGGCGAGCAGGCGCTCGGCGGGCACGCCGGTGGAGTCGGACACCAGGGCCGGCTCGTCGAGCTGCACCCAGGTGGCCCCGGCGCGGGCCAGCTCGCGCAGCAGCGCGGCGTAGACCGGCAGCACGTCGGCCAGCCGGTCGATCGGGGAGAAGTCGGCGGGCGAGCCCTCGGCGGCCTTGGCCAGCGCGAGGAACGTCACCGGGCCGACCAGCACCGGACGGGTGAGCACGCCGTCCTCGAGGCCCTCGGCGAGCTCGCGCACCGGGCGGTCGCCGGCGTAGCGGAACGCGGTCCCGGGGCCGATCTCCGGCACGAGGTAGTGGTAGTTCGAGTCGAACCACTTGGTCATCTCGAGCGGCAGGTCGTCCCCACGCCCGCGGGCCACGGTGGAGTACCCGGCGAGGTCGAGGGAGCCGTCGTCGCCGACCAGGTCGGCGAAGCGCTCCGGCACGGCGCCCAGCACGGCGGCGGTGTCGAGCACGTGGTCGTAGAACGAGAACGCGCTCGGGATCGCGGGCAGGTCGGTGGCCAGGCCGAGGCCGGCGAGCCGGGTGCGGGTGCGTCGGCGCAGGTCGGCGGCGGTGGCCTCGACCTGCTCGGCGGTGCTGCGGCCGGCCCAGAACTGCTCCAGGGCCTTCTTCAGCTCGCGGCGCGGCCCGATGCGGGGATAGCCGAGGACGATGCCGGACGGGAACGGGTGCGTGGGGTGGGTCATCTCTCGCCTTCAGGCTGTCGGGACGGGGGTCGGGTCAGGGGCCGCGGTGGTGCGGCAGCGGGAGCGCGGGGCGCCGTCGCCGCCGAGCCCGGCGCCCTCGAGCAGGTCGAGCGCGGGGCCGTGGGCGTTGAAGGTGTAGACGTGCACGCCGGGGGCGCCGTCGTCGAGCACGGCGTTCACCAGGTCGACGCCGAGCCGGGTGCCCGCGCGGTGCCGCTCGGCGAGGGCACGCTCGTCGGCGGGGTCGAAGGCGTCCAGCCGGTCGAGCACGCGCCGGGGCACGGGCACGCCGGTCAGCGTCTGCACGCGGCGCAGCCGCGCCGGGTCGGTCATCGGGATGATCCCGGGCACGATCGGGATGGTGACCCCGGCGTCCCGGGCCAGCGTGACGAGCTCGGCGTAGTCGGCGGCGTCGTAGAACACCTGGGTGATCGCGAAGTCGGCACCGGCGGCCTGCTTGGCGAGCAGCGCGGCGACGTCCTGCTCGCGGGTGCTGCCGGCACCGGCGTTGCCGCGCGGGAAGGCTGCCACCGCCACCGACAGCGGGCGGACCGTGGCGCGCACCGCCTGCGAGGGGCTGGTCGAGCAGCGCCGGGCCTCGATCTCGCGCAGCAGGCCGACCAGCGCGCCGGCGGTGCCGAGGCCGTCGGGGTGCGGCTGCCAGGAGGCGTCCTGCGGCGGGTCGCCGCGCAGGGCGAGGAAGGCGCGCACGCCCTCGTCCAGGAACTCCTCCACCACCGCGGTCAGCTCCTCGCGGGAGGTCCCGACGCAGGTCAGGTGCGCGATCGGGGTCAGTGAGGTCTCGCGCAGCAGCCGCCGGACCAGCGCCCGGGTTGTGCGCCGGGTGCTGCCGGAGGCGCCGTAGGTCACCGAGACGAAGTCGGGCCGCACGTCGGCCAGCGCCCGCACGGTGGACCACAGGCGCGGGGCGGCGTCCGGGTCGCGCGGCGGGAACAGCTCGAAGGAGACCGTCGGCCGGTCGACCGCGCCGAGGCCGTCGGCGACCACGTCACCGCGCCGGGGCTCGTCGGGACAGCCGGGGTCCTCACCCGTGGTCGGGTGCGGGGGTGCGCTGGTACCGCTCATCGGTCGCTCCATCGAACCTGGCGGAAGCACCCACACCCGCTCGCACGGGGGGTTGCTGCGACGTCGTCGAGCCAGGTCTCTCGGTCGCTCTGGATGGTGCGGCCACAGTAGGGCGGGGTCGGCGGGGTGACAACTGCCCCTGACGCGTCATGTTTCGGAGCCGCAGGTGGCCGACCCGTTGACACCGGATTTCACCCCGTCCTACGTTCGGTGCGTCCCGGCGCCCCCGCGTCGGCGATCGATCCCGCCCCCGCCGTCCCGCCCAGCCCGCGACCCGGCGACGCACCTCCCGCACGCCCCGGCACCCCCGACGGACCAGTCCGCACCGACTCGTCCCGGAGGTCCGTATGCGCACCGACAGCACCCCGACGCCCGAGCTCGACCCCGTCGACCCCGCACGACCCAGCCCCAGCCGACGCACCCTGCTCCGCGGCGGCGGGGCGTCCGTGCTCGCCGCCCTGGCCGTCGGCGCCACCGCCACGGCCGCCGGCGCCGCCCCGACCGACGTCGCGGTCGCGGGGACGACCCCCGCAGGCGGCCTCGCGAGCGGGCGCCGCACCGCGCAGGCCGCAGGAACCGTCGCCACCGTCGCGGCGCTGCGGGCGCTGCGTCCCTCCGCCGGTGACCTGGTGGTGGTCGCCGGGTACGCCGCGGCGGGTGACGGCGGCGCGATGGTCGTGCGCTGGGACGCCACCTCGACCGCCCCGGACAACGGCGGCACCGTGATCGCGGCCGACGGGCGCAGCACCGGGCGGTGGACGCAGGTGCACGACGGCACCGTGGACTTCCGCACCTTCGGAGTGCTGGACGCGAGCACCCCGGCGGACGACGCCCTGGACGCGATGGTGGCCGACCCCGCCGTGCAGCGGATCGAGGCGCACACCGACCTCAACTTCGTGCGCCGGCACCGGTTCACCCGCTCCGACCTGGTGATCGACCTCGGCGGGCACCTGATGACCACCGAGGGGATCGAGCCGGCGGCGGCCAACGACCCGTTCGCGGCGGTGCTGTTCTTCCAGGGCTCCGTGACCGACCACGTGGTGACCTCGACGCTGGCCGACGCGCTGCCCGAGCAGGTGGACATCCTGCCGGTGCCGGACTCGGAGGCCTTCACGGTCGGCGACTGGTACGCCGTGCAGACGAACACCCGGCCCGGTGGCGGCACCGCCGAGCGCGAGCTGATGTACCTGGTGCAGATCACGCAGGTGGTCGACGGCACGCACGTCCGGATCGGCTACAAGACGGGCTGGCCGCTCGCGGCGGGGCGGGTGCTGACGTTCACGCGGGTGGAGCCGGTGGAGCGGGTGACCGTGCAGCACCTGCGGTTCCGCGGCACGGGCACCGACCAGATCACCGGATCGCACCCGGTGGCCTTCGAGTACGCGGTGCGCTGCGACGTGCACGCGATCGACGCCGAGCACACCTTCTGGCCGGTGGTCATGCGCCGGTGGAACACGTCGTACGTGACCTCGCAGTGCTCGCTGACCAACCCGGTGAGCGTGACGCTCGGCGGGGCGGGCTACCTGACCCAGCAGATCTCCTGCCTGTACGCGCAGGTGCGGGACTGCCGGACGTCCAACGCCCGGCACCTGAACGACTTCACCTGCGCGGCGTACTCGATGGTGCAGAACTGCCACGGCGACGGCGACGTGCAGGGGCCGTTCGTCACCCACGGCCAGTACGAGCACGACCTGACCTACATCGGGAACTCCGGGCTGATGACCTTCGCGAACTCCGGGGCGACCTGGGGCGGGCGCGCCAAGCGCGTGACGGTCCGGCAGCAGGTGGCGGCGCTGTTCTTCGCCAGGGTCGGCGTGGTGGACCTCACGCTGGAGGACTGCCAGGTGGTGCGGGACCCGTCGATGCCGGACTACCCGAGCTGGATGTGGGTGAACGCCGACGGGCTCCAGATGCGCGGCTGCCGGGTGGACGGGCGGTTCCAGATCTCGCAGGCCACGGCGCTGTCCACCCGGCCGACGGTGATCGAGGACTGCGTGATCGGCACCGCGGACCAGCTCGCGTCGATGCCCTTCGTGGCGGCGAACGTGACGACGCCGGTGCACCTGGTGCGCACCACGATCACCGGGCTGGACGGGGCGACCGCGCTGGTGCAGGGCACGGGGCCGCTCACGCTCACCGGCTGTCGGCTGGTGGGGAAGGACGGCGGGTCGGCGGTGACGGTGGCGGCCTCGCGGCTGGTGCTGGACGGCACCGTGCTGGAGGGCACCGGCGTGCTGCTCGCGGGATCGACGGACCAGACGATCGAGGTGGTGGGTGGCAGCCGGGCGACCGGAGCGCCGTCCGGGGGGACCGTCTTCGGGCGGGACGGATCGGGTGGCACGCTGACCTGGGCGTTCGACGGGTACACCGGTGAGGCGGGGTCGGGCTCGGTGGCCCACGTGGCGATCGGCGGCGGCACGAACCACTACCGGGCGACCGGGTGCACCTTCGTCGGCGGGCGGATCGATCTGGCCGACAGTGGCTTCGGGGGGTCCTCGACGCTGCTGCACACCGGGTGCGTGGAGCGCGGCGTGACCCGCACCGCCCTGCCGGCGAGCGGGCCGCGGGTGCTGTCGGAGCCGAACCTGGTGGTGTGACGGGACGCAGCTGATGCGTGCGGTGATACAGAACAGCGCCAGGCTTTACAGAACCGTAACGCTGAACTGTTGCCGCCCTCGATCGCGCTTGCTTGAATGACGGAGTCCGTTCGGTTGTGCCGAATGGCGTTTGGAAAGTGCTCGTGGCGGAGCAGCAGAACCCCGCGGGACCCGGTCGGGCTGGACCGGACCCGCACCTCGGAGGGCAGCACCCTGACAGGTGCTGCCCTCCGGCGCGTCCGGGGGCGTGGCGGGTGCGGGGCGCGGCGGGGGTGGGTGCGACCGGGCGGAACGGCGGGCGGCCGGGCCCCCTGAGGTGCGCGACCAGCGCGCCCGACGATCACTCGACCAGCGCCGCTGTCACCCGCACCGTCGCCAGCAGCGCGTCCCCGGTCGGCCCGATCTCCTCCCGCCGCCCGGAGGCCACCCCGTCCACGAAGGCGCGCAGCAGCGGCAGCAGGTAGTCCGCGCCGAGCGCGATCGGGTGCTCGGTGCGCCCGGTCGCCCCCGCCACCGCGAGGTGGAACGGCGTCTGCTCCCCGTCGCGCGGCGCGAGCACCGTGATCGTGGCGAGGTCGCGTCCGGCCGGCACGGCGACGCTCCGCAGGCCGTCCCCCGGTGCACCGTCTTCCCGCAGCCCGGACCTGCGAACTCCCGATCCTCGCGCCGCGGATCGTCGCGCCCCGGACCCGCACGCGTCGGACCCGCGTGCCTCGGACCCCCAGGTGACGGTCACCGGGTCGTCCGCCGCCGGCACCGCGCGCAGCACGGCGAGCGCCGCCTCGACCGCGTGCACCGCGTAGGTCGCCAGGCCGCCGTGCGGGTCGTCCGGGTCGGCGGGGCCGGTCGCGGTGACCGCGATCCCGCCGGGATCGTCCGCCCAGCGTGCCCGGGCGGCACGGGTGGCAGGGTGCCAGCGCAGGGCGGAGCTGCTGGTCAGCGGGACGCCGAGCCGGTCGGCCAGGCGGACCAGGTGGGCGGCGTCGTCGGGGTCGGCGGTGAAGGGCTTGTCGACCAGCAGCGGGATCCCGGCGCGGAGCAGGGGATCGGCCAGCGCGCGGTGGGTGCGGGCGTCGCGGGTGGTGACGAGCACGGCGTCCACCCGGCCGGCCAGGGCGTCGGCGAGGTCGCTCGGGTCGCCGGTGAGGACCCGCAGGGTCGCGGCCGCCTGCGCGATCGGGGAGCCATCGCGGTCCGGCGCCGCCGAGCCCGCAATCCCCGAGCCCGCCGCCACCAGCGCCTCGACCCGATCCGCCCCCACCGGCTCGCACCCCGGCACGCCCAGCGCATCCACCCGCACGTCCGCCCCCAGCGCCCCGGCCCGCACCAGCCGCAGCACCTGGTCGACGTGCGAGGACGCAAGGCCGATCACGCCGAGCCGCACGGGCACCTCCGAGAGGGATCACGGCCCGCGGGGTCGATCCCGTGCGGTCCTGACGAACGAACGGAGCCGCCACGGTAGCACCGGGCTCTGGTCGGCAGGACCGAACACCCACTACCCTGACCGCAGCCCGGCAGCCGGGTCCGGACCGAGGCAGGGGGACGACATGGAGGCCAGGGTGCGCGCGGAGACCCCGCCGGAGGGGGCCGAGGACTCCCGCTACTGGGTGAAGTCCGTGGCCCGTGCGGTGGACGTGCTGGAGCTGCTGGCCTCGCGGCCGCCGGGCGAGGGGCTGTCGGTCACCGAGATCGGTGCGGCCCTCGGCCTGTCCAAGAGCGCCGCCTTCGCCACGCTCTACACGCTGACCCGGCGCGGGCTGGTGGCGGACGACGGCGTCGGCATGTCCCGGCGCTACCGGCTCGGCATGGCGCTGGCCCGGCTGGGCTCGCAGGCGCTGGCCCAGACCTCGCTGCGCGACGTCGCCCGCCCGCACCTGGTCGCGCTGGCCCGGGGCACCTCCGCCACCGCGCGGCTGGCCACGCTGGTGGCCGACCAGGCGGTGGTGATCGACCAGGTCGGCGGGAACGAGCGGGTGCGGCTCGACCTGCGGATGGGCAGCCACGAGCTGCCGCACTCCACCGGTCTCGGCAAGGCGATCCTGTCCTGCCTGCCGGCGGACGAGATCCGCGAGATCGTCGGCCGGGTCGGCCTGCTGCGCCGCACCCCGCGCACGATCACCGACGCCGACACCCTGGTCGCGCACCTGGCCGAGGCGCGCGAGCTCGGCTACGCCTTCGACGACGAGGAGGACGCCGAGGGGGTGTTCTGCATCGGCTCCCCGCTGCTCGGTCACGACGGCGCCTGCGTGGGCGCGATCTCGATCACCGGGCTCAAGCTCGACCAGTCCTCCTGGCACTACCAGGAGCTCGGCCGGACCGTCCGGGACGCCGCCCGAGCGATCTCCCGCGACCTCGGCCACGACCCCGCCGCACCCCCGGTCGCGGTGGTCGGCGGGGCCCTCCCGGAGGCACCCGAGGGGTTGACGCCCTCCGACCAGCCCGGCTAGCGTCCCTCGCACCGCTCGACCCGCCCCCAGCCCGGGAGGGTCGCAGCAGCAGGCCAGCCCCCTGCTCCGCCGCACGGTCGCCCTCGACGGCGAGGACGACCGGCACCTCCCCCACGCCTGACGCCCGACCGACGGACGAGTCCATCAGCGACGACTCCGAGGCGGTCAGTCATGTCAGCAGGTCCCGAGGCCACGGCCCCGACGGCGGAGCCCGCGCTCGTGCGCTCCCCGACGGCGCGTGCCGTGCCGGCGACCGAGCCGTGGCGGCACGCCGTGCGCCCCCGTCCGGCCGACGCCGTGCGGGGCCTGCCGCCGGTGACCGTCGCGCTGGTCGGCGCCGGCAACCGCGGTCAGACCTACCTGTCCTGGGTGCGGGAGAACCCCGACCGGGCCCGCCTGGTGGCGGTGGCGGACCCGCAGGCGTACCGGCGGGAGATCGTCGCGGCCGGTGACCCGGCGGTGGCGCACTACGACGACTGGCGCGACCTGGCGGCGCTGGGCCGGGTGGCCGACCTGGTGATCGTCTCCACCCAGGACCGGGACCACGCCGCACCGGCGAAGGCGTTCGCGGCCCTCGGGTACGCGGTGCTGCTGGAGAAGCCGATCGCGCCCACCGCCGCCGAGTGCCGGGAGATCGTCGCCGCCGTGCAGGCCGCCGGGGTGCTGTTCGGGGTCTGCCACGTGCTGCGGTACACCCCGTACACCGACCTGGTGAAGGAGGTCGTCGACTCCGGCGTGCTCGGCCGGGTGGTCGACGTGCAGCACCTCGAGCCGGTGGGCTGGTGGCACATGGCGCACTCCTACGTGCGCGGGCCCTGGCGGCAGGAGGCCACCTCGGCGCCGATGCTGCTGGCCAAGTCCTGCCACGACGTCGACTGGCTGCGCTACGTGACCGGGCTGCGGATCGAGCAGGTGTCGAGCTTCGGCTCGCTGACGGCGCTGCGGCCGGAGAACCGCCCCGAGGGCGCCGCGCACCGCTGCCTGGACTGCGCGATCGAGCCGACCTGCCCGTACTCGGCGCCCCGGCTGTACCTCGGCACGCTGCGCGCGGACGGCCCGGTGTGGCCGGTCACGGTGATCACGTCCCGCACCGACGAGGCCGGGGTGGTCGAGGCGCTGCGCGAGGGCCCCTACGGGGTCTGCGTGTGGGACTCGGACAACGACGTGGTGGACCACCAGGTCGTCGCGATGCGGTTGGAGGGCGGGGCCGCCGCCACGTTCACCATGACCGCGTTCTCCGAGCAGACCCACCGGCAGACCCGGATCTTCGGCACCCACGGCTGCCTGGAGGGCGACGGCGAGCAGGTCCGGGTCGTCGACTTCCGCACGAATACCACCCACGTGCTCGGCACCGACGTCAGCGGCTCGAACGCCGCGGACGGTCACGGCGGCGGCGACGCCGGGCTGATGGACGCGTTCACCGCGGCCGTCGCCACCGGTGACCGCTCGTGGGTGCGCTCGGGCCCCGCCGAGTCCCTGGAGAGCCACCTCGCGGTGTTCGCCGCCGAGGACGCCCGCCGCGCCGGCGACGTCCGGCAGGTCGGTGCCGCATGACGGCGCCACCCCCTTGACCCAGCCCGCTCCGCCCCGCACCACCCGCACGACCCCGATCAAGCCCGGACCGCCCCGCCACCCCCTGCGGCGGAGGGTCCCGACCAAGGAGATGCGATGAGACTCGCGACGACGTCGCTGGTGGCCGCTGGTGCGGCCTGCACGGTCCTGCTCGCCGGCTGCTCGTCCTCGGACAGCGGTGGCTCGGAGGGGGCGTCCGACGGCGCCCTGTCCGGCGAGGTCACCATGTGGATCTACCCGGTGATCGCGGACCAGACCACCCACGAGGACTTCTGGGACGCGCAGGTCACGGCGTTCCAGGCGGAGAACCCGGACGTGGAGGTGAACGTCGAGGTCTACCCGTGGGCGGGCCGCGACGAGTCGCTGACCACGGCCATCGCCGCCGGCACCGGGCCGGACGTGGTCTACCTGATCCCGGACCAGCTCGCCACGTACCAGTCCTCGATCGAGCCGATCGACGACTACCTGTCCGCCGAGCACGTGGCGGACATCCTGCCGAACGTGCAGGACTCGATCACCGTGGACGGCCAGATGCTCGGCTCCCCGCTGCTGACCTCCTCCAACCCGCTGGTGTGCGACAAGGCGGCCTTCGACGCGATCGGCGCCACCGAGTACCCGTCCACCTGGGACGACCTGATGGACGTGGCCCCGGCCCTCAAGGAGCAGGGGATCTACGCCACGAACTACTGGGGCTCGCCCGAGGTCACGCTGAACATGACGTTCTACCCGCTGCTCTGGCAGGCCGGCGGCGACGTGTTCAGCGAGGACGGCACCGAGGTCGCCTTCGACAGCGACGCGGGCGTCAAGGCGCTGGAGTACCTGGTCGAGCTGAACGAGGGCGGCTACCTGGAGCCCGACCTGATCACCACCACGCCGAGCATCGAGCAGACCGCGCTCGCGCAGAACAAGGTCGCCTGCACCTGGCAGTCCGGCCCGGCGGACGTCGAGGCGTACTGGGGCGCGGAGAACATCGTGATCCAGCCGCCGCTCACCGACGAGGAGACCGTCGGCTACGGCACGGTCGGCTCGCTCTCGATGCTCAAGGGCGCCGAGGACAAGGCCGCCGCGGGCGCGTGGATCGACTTCGTGACCTCCGCGGAGCCGGTGACCGAGTTCGTGACCACCGCCAAGATGTTCTCCCCGCTGACCTCCACCGGTGAGCTCTACGCCGACGACCCGGTCTACGGCGCGATCGAGCAGACCATCCCGGACACCACGGTCGGCCCGGTCAACGAGCACTCCCGCGAGGTGATGGGTGTGCTCGCCCCGGAGATCCAGGCCGCGCTGCTCGGGCAGAAGTCCGCGCAGGAGGCGCTCGACGCCGCGGCGAAGTCCGCAGCGGCGCTGCTCGGCTGATCCGGCCCCGGCGGGCGGGGAGACCCCTGCGTCCCCCCGCCCGCCGGTCCTCGCCTCGCCCCCACCCCCGAGAGGACGTCATGAGCACCACCGTGCAGGACCCCGTCCGGGCCCCGGCACCACCGCCCCGCCGCGGTGGCCGCTCCGGGCGCTCGGTGATGGCGCGCTGGGACGCGCGGATCGGTCTGCTGTTCGCGCTGCCGACGTTCCTGCTGTTCCTGGCGTTCCGGTTCGGCCCGGCCATCGCCGGTGTCGCGCTGAGCCTGTTCGACTACGACATCTCCGGCACGATCGAGTGGGAGGGCCTGGCGAACTTCCGGCGGATGGTCGACGACCCGGTCTTCTGGCAGTCGCTGCGGGTCACGGTGATCTACTCGGTGCTCGCGGTGCCGCTGTCGGTCGGGATGTCGCTGGTGCTCGCGCTGACCGTGCGCCGCCGGTTCCGCGGCGTCGGGTTCTTCCGCTCGGTGTTCTTCCTTCCGGTGATCACCTCGCTGGTGCTCGCGGGCACCGTGTTCGTCTGGGTGTTCTCCACCGGCGGCCCGGTCTCGACGATCTCGACCTGGCTCGGGGGCAGCGGGCAGTCCTGGCTGTCCTCGACGGTGCTGGTGATCCCGGCGCTGGTGCTGGTGGGCGTCTGGTCGCGGTTCGGCTACGGGATGCTCATCCTGCTCGCCGGGCTGCAGGACGTCCCCCGCGAGCTGGAGGAGGCGGCGCTCACCGACGGCGCCGGCGCGTGGGCCCGGTTCCGCTACATCGTGCTGCCGCACCTCAAGCCGTCGCTGTTCTTCCTCGCGGTGATCGAGACGACGGCGTCGTTCCAGGTGTTCGACCTGATCTTCGTGATGACCCAGGGCGGCCCGGCGCGCGGCTCCTACACCCTCGTCTACATGCTCTACGACCAGGGCTTCAAGTACGTCGACTACGGCTACGCCTCGGCGATCGGCGTCGCGCTGTTCGTGATGACCCTGGTGGTGGCCGTGATCCAGCGCCGGTTCCTCGGCAAGGAGGAGAAGTGAGCGCCCGCCGTCCCTACCGCGCCCTGGAGCCGACCCGTGGCGGCAAGGTGCTGCGCGGCGTCCTGCTCGGGATCGCGAGCGTCCTGACGATCTTCCCGTTCTACGCGATGGTGGTCATCGCGCTGAAGCCGGAGACCGCGATCCGCTTCCCGCAGTCGCTGGTCCCGTGGGACCTGGACACCTCGGCGTTCTCCTCGGTGCTGTCCGGGCAGGACATGCTCCGCTGGACGCTGAACAGCGTCGTCTACTCGGTGGTCTCCGTGGTGCTGGTGCTGGTGCTCGCCTCGATGGCCGGCTACGCCTTCGCCAAGAAGCGGTTCCCGGGGCGCGAGGCGATGTTCTGGTCGTTCCTGGCGATGGTGATGGTGCCGTACCACGTCACGCTGATCCCGACCTTCATCGTCATGGCGAAGGCCGGCGGCGTGGACACCTACTGGGGCCTGATCCTGCCCTCGCTGGCGAACGCCCAGGCGGTGTTCCTCATGCGCCAGTTCATCAAGGGTCTGCCGGACGAGCTGTTCGAGGCGGCGCGGATCGACGGCGCGGGGGAGTGGCGCACCTTCGTCACGATCGTGCTTCCGCTGTGCAAGCCGGTGCTCGCCACCCTCGGCACCTTCGTCTTCCTCTGGCACTGGAACGACTTCCTGTGGCCGCTGATCATCGGCAAGTCCTCGGAGATGTGGACGCTGACCGTCGGCATCGCCTCCCTGCGGCAGCAGCAGGTGCCGCTGTCGGTGGTGCTCGCCGGCTCGGTGATCGCGCTGGTGCCGATCTTCGCGGCCTACGCCGTCGCGCAGCGCTCCTTCCAGGAGGGCGTCGCCCACACCGGGATCAAGGGCTGACGTGCTCGATCCCCGCACTCCCACGAGAGAGGACCCGATGTTCACCTCGGAGACCGAGCTGGAGGACCGGCTCACCACCCCGTCGCCCGCACTGGTGGCGGACCTCGCCCGTGCCGGCGAGGAGGGACGCGGCGGCGACCTGGTGATCCTCGGCGCCGGCGGCAAGATGGGCCCGACCCTCGCGGTGCTGGCGCGGCGCGCGCTGGACGCCGCCGGTCGGGGCACCGACGCGGTGCACGCCGTCTCGCGCTGGTCCGACCCGGTGCAGGCCGACCGGCTGCGCGCCGCCGGGGTGCACGTGGTGGCGGCCGACCTGCTCGGCGACGACGACGCGGGGCTGACGGCGCTGCCGGACGGCGCCGACGTGCTGTTCATGGTGGGCGCCAAGTTCGGCTCGGCCGCCGCGCCGTCCTGGGCGTGGGCGGTCAACGCGGCGCTGCCGGACCGGGTGGCCCGGCGGTACGCGGGATCGCGGATCACCGCGTTCTCCACCGGCAACGTCTACCCGCTGGTGCCGGTGACCTCGCAGGGGGCCGCCGAGCAGCACCCGGTGGGGCCGGTCGGCGAGTACGCGATGTCCTGCCTGGGCCGTGAGCGCGTCTTCGCGCACGGTGCGCTGACCCGCGGCACCCCGGTCGCGCTGATCCGGCTGAACTACGCCGTCGACCTGCGCTACGGGGTGCTCTACGACCTGGCCTCGACGATCCTCGACGGCGCGCCGGTCGACCTGACCACCGGGCACGTCAACGTGGTGTGGCAGGGCTACGCCAACGAGGTCACGCTGCGGACCATGGCGCACGCCTCGCCCGAGGTGTTCACGCTCAACCTCACCGGTCCCGAGGTGCTGCCGGTGGAGCGGGTCGCGCGTCGGCTGGCGCACGGTCTCGGGCGGGAGGTCACCTTCACCGGAGATCCCGCGCCGACCGCGCTGCTCAACGACGCCACCCGCTGCCACGACCTGTTCGGCTACCCGGACGTCACCGCGGGCACCCTGATCGACTGGCAGGCGGCCTGGCTGAGCGCGGGGCTGCCCACCAGCGGCAAGCCGACCAAGTGGGCCGTGCGGGACGGGAAGTTCTGAGATGACCGCGACCCTCCCCGCCGACGTCGCCGCGCTGCTGCGCGCCGGCACCGTGATCCCCGCGCACCCGCTGGCGCTCACCGAGCAGCGCAGGCTGGACGAGCGGCACCAGCGCGCCCTCACCCGCTACTACCTGGCCTCCGGCGCCGGGGGCGTGGCCGTGGGCGTGCACACCACCCAGTTCGAGATCCGCGATCCCGGGATCGACCTCTACGAGCCGGTGCTCGCGCTGGCCGCCGACACCATCGACCAGGCGCTCGCGGTGGACCCGCGCCCGTTCCTGCGGGTCGCCGGGGTCGCCGGACCGACCGCGCAGGCCGTCGCCGAGGCGGAGACCGCCGCTCGCCTGGGGTACCACGCGGTGCTGCTCAGCCCGCCGCGACCGGCCGCCGACGACCCGGTGCTCGCCGACCCCGCGCGCTTCGAGGACCTGATGATCGAGCGGGCCGCCGCCGTCGGCGAGGTGCTGCCGGTGATCGGCTTCTACCTCCAGGCCGCGATCCGCGGACCCCGGCTGTCGTTGGACTTCTGGCGCCGGTTCGCCGAGCTCGACGCGGTGGTGGCGATCAAGGCCGCACCCTTCGACCGGTACAAGACCCTCGACGTCGCGCGGGCCGTCGCCGGCTCCTCGCGGGGGCCGCAGATCGCCCTCTACACCGGCAACGACGACGCGATCGTCGCCGACCTGCTCTCCGACCTGATCTTCGAGGGCCCCGACGGGGTGCCGGTCACCCGGCGGGTGCGCGGCGGGCTGCTCGGGCACTGGTCGGTGTGGACCCGGCGGGCCGTCGAGCTGCTGGCGCAGGTGGAGCAGGCGCGCGCGGGGGACCGCGAGGCGCTCGCGGACCTGGTGCACCGGTCGGCCGCGATCACCGACGCCAACGCCGCCCTGTTCGACCCCTCCCACGGCTTCGCCGGCTGCATCGCCGGGGTGCACGAGGTGCTGCGCCGGCAGGGGCTGCTGACCGGCACCTGGTGCCTCGACCCCGCCGAGACCCTGTCGCCCGGGCAGTCCGAGGAGATCGACCGCGTGCTGCGGCTGCACCCCTGGCTCAGCGACGACGCGTTCGTGGCCGAGCACCTGGAGGAGTGGCTGCGATGACGACGACCGTGCTGGCGGCGGTGCCGGTCGCGCTGCGGGGGGAGCTGTTCCCGGAGGAGTCCGTGGCGCGGCTGGCGGCCGCTGCGGGGGCGCTGGCCGGGTCGCGCGGCGTGGCGAGCGCCGCCGGGGCCGAGGGTGTCACGGCGGACGGATCGATCGGCTGGCTCGACGGCGGTGCCGCGCTGCTCGCCGACGGGGCCGGACCGTGGCCGGAGGTCGAGGTGCTGATCACCTCCTGGGGCCAGCCGCCGCTGGACGACGCCCTGCTGGACCGGCTGCCCCGGCTGCGGCTCGCCGCGCACATCGGCGCCACCGTGCGCCCGTTCGTCACCCCGGCGTCCTTCGCGCGCGGCGTGCAGGTCACCCAGGCCGGGCAGGCGATGGCCCGGCCGGTGGCGGAGGTCGCGCTGGCGTTCACCCTCGCGCTGCTGCACCGGGTGCCGCGCTTCGACCACGCGCTGCGCACCGGAGCGCCCTGGGAGCAGGCCGAGGCGGCACCGCCCCGGCACGAGATCCTCGGCGCCCCGGTCGGCGTGGTCGGCGCCTCGCGCACCGGTCGCGCGTACGTGGACCTGCTGCGCGCCGTCGGCGCCCGGGTGCTGGTGACCGACCCCTACCTGAGCGCCGCGGAGGCCCGCGACCTGGGTGCCGAGCTGCTGCCGCTGGACGACCTGCTCGCCGCCTCCCGCGTGGTGGCCCTGCACGCGCCGAGCCTGCCGGAGACGCACCACCTGATCGACGCCCGCCGGCTGGCCCTGCTGCCGGACGGCGCGGGGCTGGTCAACACCGCGCGCTCCTGGCTGGTGGACGAGGCCGCGCTGCTCGCCGAGGTGCGCACCGGGCGGATCGACGCCGCGCTGGACGTGTTCGACGCCGAGCCGCTGCCCGTCGACCACCCGCTGCGGACGCTGCCGAACGTGCTGCTCACCCCGCACCACGCCGCCGGCACCGTCGAGGGGCGGCTGCGGCAGGGCGGGATCGTGGTGGACGAGGTGGAACGGCTGGTGCGGGGCGAGGGGCTGCGGCACGCGGTGACCGCGGCGGATCTGGAGCGGATGGCATGACGGGGACGATGCGGGACGCGGGCGCGGCGGGGCTGCGGGGCGGGGCGGGCGGACCGGCCCTGCGCGGCCGGTGGGCCGCCGGGCTGCCGGCGCGCGGGGTGTGGAGCACCCTGCCCGACCCGGTGGTCGCCGAGCTGCTCGGCCGCGCGGGCTACGACTACGTCTGCGTGGACCTCCAGCACGGCATGACCGGCCCCGGCACGGTGCTGCCGGTGCTCCAGGCGCTGCGCCCGACGCCCGCGACCGTGCTGGTCAGAGTGCCCGGCCCGGACCCGGAGGCGATGATGCGCGCCCTCGACCTCGGCGCCGACGGGGTGATCGTGCCGATGGTCGACACCCCCGAGCAGGCCGCCGCCGCGGTCGCCGCCTGCACCTACCCGCCGGGCGGGGTGCGGTCCTGGGGGCCGATGTGGGGCGACGTCGACGGGGGCGCGCCCACGCCGGCCGAGGCCGATGCCGCGCGGATCGTGGTCGCCATGGTGGAGACCGCCGCCGGGCTGGCGAACGCCGACGCCATCGCCGCCGTGCCCGGGGTGGACGCGGTCTACGTCGGCCCGAACGACCTGGCGCTCTCCCTCGGCCACGGGCGCGAGACCTACCTGACCTCGTCGGCCGTGCACGCCGCGCTGGACCGGGTGGTCGCCGCGACCACCACCGCCGGCACCGTGACCGGGCTGCACTGCGCCACGCCGGAGATGGCCGCGTACTGGCGGGACCGGGGGGTGCGGATGCTCACCGTCGCCACCGACACGACGCTGCTGCGGGCGGGATCGGCGGACGCGCTGCGGCGGGCCGACGCCGCGGTGCCGGACGCTGCCGTGCCCGCGACTGCCGTGCCCGTCGACCGGGAGGCCGCCCGATGACCGCGCCCGAGGCCCCCGTCCTCCGCGACGTGCTGCCCGCCGTCACCACCTGGACCCCGCGCGAGTCCGCGCTGACCGCAGGGGTGGGCCGCGCCGACATCACCCCGCCGGTCGGCGTCCGTGCGCGATCGTGGGGCGCAGCCCGCACCGACGTCGCCACCGGCGTGCACCGGCCGCTCACCGCCACCGCCCTGGCGTTCCGGGACGAGACCGCCGACCGCTGGCGTTACCTGCTGACCCTCGATCTCGGCTGGTGGCGGGAGGCCGCGTCCTTCACGCGGCTGCGCGACCCGCTGCTGGCCGCCCTCGACGCCGAGCCGGACGACCTGCTGCTGCACCTGGTGCACACCCACGCCGGACCGTCGATCTGCGACCTCGGCCTCGACCTGCCCGGCGCCGACCTGCTGCCCGCCTACCAGCAGACCCTCCTCGACGGGGCGACGGCCGCCTGCATCACGGCCCGGGACGCCGCACGCCCGGCCGTCGTCACCTGGGCGCAGGGCACCTGCGACCTCGCCGTCACCCGCAACCTCCCGTGCGGGGACCGCGACGTGGTGGCCTTCGACCCGGGCACCCCCGCCGACGGCACGCTGCTGGTCGGCCGGGTGGTGGATCGCGCGCAGCCCGACCGGCTGCTCGGCGTGCTGCTCAACTACGCCTGCCACCCGACCACGCTGGCGCACCACAACACCCTGCTCTCGCCGGACCTGGTCGGCGCCGCCCGCGAGGTCGTCGAGCGCGAGACCGGGGCACCCTGCCTGTTCCTCCAGGGCGCCTCCGGCGAGCTGTCCCCGCGCGAGCAGTACCAGCCCGGCACCGAGGTCACCGACCGGAACGGCCGCACGCTCGGCTTTGCGGCCCTCGGCGTGCTGTCGGGCATGGGGACGCCGGGCACCCACCTGCGCTTCGACGGCGTGGTGGAGTCCGGAGCGCCGATCGGCCTCTGGCTGCCCGAGCCCGCCGAGGTGCCGGCCGACGTGCGCTGCGTGAGCGCGCGGGTGCCGCTGGCCGCCGTGCCGGTGCCGACCGCCGCGCAGGTCGCCGCGCGCTGGTCCGGGATCGACCCGGTGGCCGCCGCCGAGCGCCGCGATCGTGCCGGCCGGCTCGCGGAGGGCTACCTGGACGGGGACGTCGCCCGCCACCCGCTGTGGGTGTGGCACCTCGGTGACGCGGTGATCGTGGCGCACCCCGGCGAGGCGTTCTCCGCGCTCCAGACCACCCTGCGCGCCCGGCACCCCGAGCGCGCGGTGCTGGTGCTCAACCTGACCAACGGCCCCGGCTTCGTCTACCTGCCGGACCGCGCCTCCTACGGCCGCGACCGCTACCAGGTGTGGCAGACCCTGCTCGCCGCGGGCTGCCTGGAGACGCTGACCGAGGCCGCCGACGCCCTGGTCGCCGCCGGCCCCCCGCCCCGGCCGTTGACCGGCCCCGATCCCCGCTCGGCGACGAGCAACGACCCCCACGAGGTGCCCGCATGACCGTCCCCGCCCGCTCCGTCGTCGTCACCGGCTCGTCTTCCGGGATCGGCCGGTCGATCGCCCTGCGGCTGGCCGCCGACGGCTGGGCCGTGGTGGTCGTCGGGCGGGACGCCGCGCGGGTGGATGCCGTGGTCGCCGAGATCACCGGGGCCGACGGCACCGCGACCGGCGTGGTCGGGGACGTCGGGGAGCGCGACCTGCACCCCCGGCTGCTCGCCGCCGCGCTGACCCTGGCCCCGCTGGGCGGCTGGGTGAACTGCGCCGGCACCACGATCCGCAACGGACTGACCGCGCTGTCCGCCGAGGCCACCGAGACCATGCTGCGCGGCAACCAGCTCGGCACCCTGTGGGGCTGCGAGACGGCGGTGTCCCACCTGGTCGGCGCGGGCGGCGGGGCGATCGTCAACATGTCCTCGGTGCACGGCCGGGCCGCCTACCCGGAGCACACCGTCTACGAGATGACCAAGGCAGCGATCGAGGCGCTGACCCGCTCGGTGGCCGTCACCTACGCCGCCCAGGGTGTGCGCGCCAACGCGGTCGCCCCCGGCGCCGTGCGCTCGCCCGCGCTGGACGAGTCGTTCCTCCGCGCCCCTGACCCGGTGGCCGCTGAGCGCTTCCTCGCGCAGCGGTCCCCGTCCGGACGGATCGGCGAGCCGGAGGAGATCGCCGCCGTGGTGGCGTTCCTGCTGTCCGACCAGGCGTCCTACGTGTCCGGGCAGAGCATCGCGATCGACGGCGGGTGGACGGCGGCTCTCGGCGCCGACCCGGAGGAGCCGGGCGCGCGACGGTCGGGGGTGGCGGAGTGACCGGCGTGCTGCCGCCGACGGGCGGCTCCGCGCCGCTGCGTCCGTCCGCCGCTGCCGCGCCGCTGCGCAGCACCGCGTGGTTCGGCGGGGACGACGAGGTCGCCCTGCTGCACCGCGTCGCGCTGCGCCTGGGCCCGGAGGACGTCGGCCGTCCCGTGGTCGGCATCGCGGACACCGCCTCCGACCTCAACCCGTGCAACGCCGGTTTCACCGCGCTCGCGGAGCACGTCGCCGAGGGGATCCGGGCGGCCGGCGGCATCCCGGTGCGCTTCCCGGTGATGTCGCTCGGCGAGGACCTGATGAAGCCCTCGGCGATGCTCTACCGCAACCTCGTCGCCATGGAGCTGGAGGAGACGGTCCGCTCCTACCCGCTCGACGGCGTGGTCTACCTGGCGAACTGCGACAAGACCGTGCCCGCCGCGCTGATGGCGGCCGCCTCCACGGACGTGCCCGCGCTGCTGCTGCTCGGCGGTGCGCGCTCCGCGCCGGAGTTCCGCGGGCGGGCGCTGGGCGCCGGCACCGACCTGTGGCGGGCGCTGGAGGACCGCCGAGCCGGCGTGCTGGACGACGAGGGCTGGCGCGGCCTGGAGCGCTGCCTGTCCTGCGCCGGCCCGGGCGCCTGCAACGTGATGGGTACCGCCTCCACGCTGGCGATGCTCACCGAGGCGATCGGGATGGCCCTGCCCGGCACCGCCCTGCTGGACGCCACCGGCCCCGCCGTCGAGGCCGCCGCCCGCGCGACCGGGGAGCGGGTGGTCGCCATGGTCGGCGCCGCCGAGCGACCCTCGGCGCGGATCACCCAGACCGCCCTGGACACCGCCGCGCGGGTGCTCGCCGCCGTCGGCGGGTCCACCAACGCCGTGATCCACCTGGCCGCCGTCGCCGGGCGCCTCGGGCTGGACGCGAGCCTGCCCCGCCTCGACGCCCTGTGGCGGGACGTCCCGCTGCTCGCCGACGTGGAGCCGTGCGGCTCCGGCCTGGTGCACCGCCTGCGCGCCGACGGCGGCCTGCCCACGCTGCTGGCCGCGCTGGTCCCGCTGATCGGCTCGGACGCGGCGCTCGCGCAGCGCGCGGGGGACGGTCGCCCGTGGGGCGAGGTGCTGGCCGACTTCCCCGGGCCGGGGACGCCGGGATCGCTGATCCGCACGCTCGCCGACCCGGTGCTCCCCGCGCCGACCCTCGCCGCGGTGCACGGCAGCCTCGCCCCCTCCGGCGCGGTGATCAAGGTGGCCGCCGCCACCCCCGACCTGCTCGCGCACACCGGCCGCGCGGTCGTCTTCGACTCCTACGACGACATGCGCACCCGCCTGGACGACCCCGACCTCGACGTCACCGAGGACGACGTGCTGGTGGTGCGGGGCTGCGGACCGGTGGGCGTGCCCGGCATGCCGGAGTGGGGCATGGCGCCGATCCCGCAGCGGCTGGTCGAGCGCGGTGTGCGGGACATGGTGCGGATCAGCGACGGGCGGATGAGCGGCACGTCCTTCGGCACCGTCCTGCTGCACGTCGCCCCCGAGGCGGCGGTCGGCGGCCCGCTGGCGCTGGTGCAGGACGGCGACCCGATCCGGCTCGACCTCGCCGCACGCTCCCTGGACCTGCTGGTGGACGCCGCCGAGATCGACCGCCGCCGCGCCGCCCTCACCGCCGCGGGAGGGCCACCGCGCGCCGGCGCCCGGCACCTGCGCGGCTGGCCCCGGCTGTACGCCGAGCACGTGCTCCAGGCCGACCAGGGCGCCGACCTCGACTTCCTCACCGCGCCGACACCCGCGCACCGGGTGTTCGTGGAACCCGTGGTGGGGCGCTCATGACCGACCCCGCACCCCCGTACCCCGACGGCACCGCCGCCGCCCCTTCCCGCACCTCCCGAGGAGACACGATGTCCGCACGGCCCCTGGCCGGTGTCCTGCCGGTCGTCCAGACCCCGTTCGCGCCGGACGGCCGGATCGACGAGAGCACGCTCCGCCGCGAGATCGACTGGGTCCTCGACCACGGCGCCCACGGCGTCACCACCGGCATGGTCAGCGAGATCCTGCGCATGACCACCCCGGAGTGCGAGCGGCTGGCGGCCGTCGTCGCCGAGCAGGCGGGGTCGCGCGGGGCGCTCGCGGTGGTGTCCTGCGGCGCCGAGTCGACCTTCGGGGCGGTGGCCGCCGCCCGGCACGCGGAGAGCGTCGGCGCCGACGCGGTGATGGCGATCCCGCCGATCACCGTGCAGCTCGAGGACGACGCCCTGTTCGGCTACTACTCCGCGATCATCGAGGCGACCTCCCTGGGCGTCGTCGTGCAGGACGCCTCTGGCTACGTCGGCCGGTCGCTGAGCATCGGTCTGCAGATGCGGCTGCTCGACCGGTACGGCGAGCGCGTCTACTTCAAGCCGGAGGCCGCGCCGATCGGTCAGCGCCTCACGCTGCTCCGCGAGGCCACCGGCGGGCGGGCGCGCGTCTTCGAGGGCACCGGGGGCGCCGCCCTGGTCGACTCGTTCCGGCGCGGGATCGTCGGCACGATGCCCGGCGCCGAGGTGACCTGGGCGATCGTGCGGCTGTGGGACCTGGTCTCCGCCGGCGAGTGGGACGCGGCCTACGAGATCAGCGGTCCGCTGTCCTCGCTGGTGGCGCTGCAGACCTCGATCGACGTGTTCGTGGCGATCGAGAAGCACCTGCTGGTCCGGCAGGGCGTGCTGCCGCGCGCGGACACCCGCGCCCCGCACGGCTTCGTGCTCGACCACGAGACCCGCGAGGAGGTGGACCGGCTGTTCGACCTGCTGCGCGCCCGCACCACCGCGGACCGCGCGGCGTGACGTCGGCGTCGTCGGTGGGGCGAGCGGGGCGAGCCGGGCGAACGCCGGGCCGCGTCTCGGGCCGGATCTCCGTGGTGCCCGCCCGGACCGTGCTGGCAGGCTGCCGCCCGTGACCGTCGTCGACCTGACCGCCGCCCGCCCCGTGCACCGGCTGGACCTGCGGGACGTCGCCGCACCCGCCGACCCGGTGTGGTGGGCGGTCGCCGGGGAGGAGCGGGCCGCGCTCGGCGAGCACCCGCTGCACGACCCGCTGACCGGCGACCTGCTCTGGGTGGACGTCGACGCCGGCACCGTGCACGGCTGGGGCGGGCGTCCGCTGCGCACGCCGACGCCGGTCGGGCTGGTGTGGCCGACGGCCTCGGGCGGGCTGCTGCTCGCCACCGCCGCCGGGATCGCCGCGCTGCCCGCCACCGCGCGCGGGGTGGGGCCGCGTCCGGCGGAGCGCGACCGGTCCGGTCCCGCCGATCCGTCGATCACGGCCCCCGACCTCGGCCCGCTGCTGCGCCCCGCCGACATGCCGGACGGCTACCGGTTCAACGACGGCGGCACCGATCCGCGCGGCCGGCTGTGGATCGCCTCGATGCGCTCCGACGGCGGGGCGGTGCGTGACGGCACGCTCTACCGCCTCGACGTGGCCGGTGCGGACCCGGCCGCCGACACCGCCGGCGCCCCGGCAGGCCAGCCCGGCGCAGCCCTCGCCCGCGCGCACCTCACGCCGGTCCTCCGCGGCGTGCACTGCGGCAACGGCATCGCGTGGAGCCCGGACGGGTCGACGATGTACCTCACCGACTCGGTGACCCGCACCGTCCACCGCCTGCCCTACGACGTCGAGCGCGGCACCGTCGGCGCGCCGGAGGTGCTGCTCGCGCTCGCCGAGGGTCAGGGTGCGCCGATGCCGGACGGCACCGCCGTGGACGCCGACGGCGGGCTGTGGGTGGCGGTCTGGGGCGGCGGCGTCGTGCTGCGCCTGACCCCGGAGGGCGAGGTGCTCGGCACGGTGCCGCTGCCGACGCCGCTGATCACCTGCCCCGGCTTCGGCGCCCCCGGTTCCGGCGCGCTGTGGGTCACCACCGCCGGGTCGCCGGCCCCGGTGCTCGGCGCCGCGCCGCCCGCCGACCCGCTGGCCGGCGCGCTGCTCCAGGTCCGGGTGGACGCCGAGGGCGTGCCGGTGGTGCCGGTCGCCGGCCTCTGAGCGCCCCGGCGGTCGTCCTGAGGCGGCCCGGGTGCGATCCGGCCGCCCGGCGGCGCTCCGACTCGAGCTGCCCTGCGTCGCCCGCGATCCGGCCGCCCGGCGGCGCTCCGACTCGGGCCGCGGCACCCGCGCTCAGGCGGTCCGCGCCGCCCGTGCCACCTCGCCGAGCCACCGCGCGCTGGGCTTGGCGGTCCGCTCGAAGGTCGTGCGGTCCACGGTCACCAGCCCGAAGGTCGGCCCCCAGGAGCCCCACTCGTAGTTGTCGAGCAGGCTCCAGTGCAGGTAGCCCCGCACGTCGATCCCGTCGGCCATCGCCCGGGCGAGCCCGTCCAGCGCGCCCTGGGTGTAGGCGATCCGCTGGGCGTCGTCCGCCGTCGCGATGCCGTTCTCGGTGACCAGCACCGGCACCCCGGGCAGCCGTGCCGCCGTGTGGCGCACCGCGTGCTCCAGCGAGGCCGGGTAGTACTCCCAGCCGGTCTGCGTGCGGGGCGTGCCCTCCGGGACCGGGCGCGGGCCGTCGGCGTCGATCACGGTGCGGGTGTAGGTCTGCACGCCGATGAAGTCGTCCTCGCGCGCCATGTCGAGGAACTGGTCCTCGCGCGACCACGACCAGTCGATCAGCCGCGCCCGCACGGCGGGGTCGTCCTCCTGGCCCGCGGGCGCCTGGAACACCTGGTTGGCGACCGTCCACCCGGTGCGCACCCCCGGCAGCGCCGCCAGCTCCTCGCGCGCGGCGTGGTGCGCCAGTGCCAGCACGTCGGCGACCTGCTGGTCGGGCGGCGGCATCGTGCCCGCCTGCAGCTCGGTGCGCTCGCCGGCCCGGAGCATGGCGGCCATCAGCGCGACCATGTTCGGCTCGTTGATCGTGCAGACCCACTCCACGCCGTCCAGCACGGGCAGCACCGTCCGGACGTAGCGCCGGAACAGCTCGACGGCGTCCTCCCCGCGCCAGCCGCCGGCCGCGGCGAACCAGGCGGGCGAGCTGAAGTGGTGCAGGGTGACCACCGGCGTGATCCCACGCTCCAGGCACCCCTCGACGATCCGCCGGTAGTGCGCCAGCGCGGCGCGGGAGACCTGGCCCTCGACGGGCTCGACCCGGGCCCACTCGATGCCGAACCGGTAGGTGTCCAGCCCCAGGCCGGCCAGCAGGTCGAGGTCCTCGTGCCAGCGGTGGTAGGAGTCGCAGGCGTCGCCGCTGCGTTCGGGCAGCGGGCCGCCGGGGCGGTTCTCCAGCGCCCAGATGTCGCTGGCGACGTTGTTCCCCTCGATCTGGTGCGGGGAGGTCGACGCGCCCCAGAGGAAGCCGGCAGGGACGACGGCGCGCATCAGGCGTCCGTCCCGTCGGTCGCGAGCGAGCGCCGGTTCTCGGCCGCCTCCGCCACCATCGCGGCGACGGTCGCGCGGGAGACGCCCAGCCCGAAGGAGCGCAGCTTGTCGAGCGGGATCGACAGGAACATCCGCAGCAGCTCGGGGGCGACGTGCGCGTCCCGCCCGCGCAGGCCGGCGCGCTCCATCAGCGCCGCCAGCACCGGTGCCCCGGCCGGGTCGGCGCGCCACTCCTCGATCGTGGAGGTGCCGTCCAGCGGCCGTGCCAGCCCGTCCGTCTCGACGGGCACGGTGGTGCTCAGCCGCAGGTCGCGCGAGGACGCGCCGACGTGCACCCGGTGCTCCCCGGCGCGTCGCCGCCACGTCCCGGAGCGGGCGTCCCAGGTCGCCAGCGCGTCCTCGTCCAGCCGCAGCGTGACCACCCGCGCGGCCCCGGCGTCCAGCGGGACGACCTGGAAGGCGCGCAGCTCCGCCGGTGCGGTGGGGGTGGACCCGGCGGGGGCGCCGGTGTAGACCTGCACCACCTCGGTCCCCGCGCGCTCCCCGGTGTTGTGCAGCGTGATCGTGACGTCCCAGCCCGCACCCCGGCGCTCCACCCGCAGGTCGCGGTAGTCGAAGGTCGTGTAGGTCAGCCCGTGGCCGAAGGGGTAGGCGACCGGTCGCTCCAGGGCGTCCAGGCCCCGGTAGCCGACCAGCGTGCCCTCGCCGTAGACGCTCACGCCGTCGGACCCGGGGAAGGTCAGCGCCGAGGGGTGGTCGGACAGCCGCTGCGGGATGCTCTCGGCCAGCCGGCCGGAGGGGGCGAGCTCGCCGAGCAGCAGGTCGGCGGTGGCCGCGCCGCCTGCCTGGCCGAGCAGCCAGGTCTCCAGCACGGCGTCGACCTCGCCCGCCCACGGGTGCACGTCCACCACGCCGCCGTTGGTCAGCAGCACCACCGTGCGGTCCACCACGCGGGCGACCCGGCGCAGCAGCTCCACCTGTCCGGCGGGCAGGTCCAGGTCGGTGCGGTCGAAGCCCTCGGACTCGGCGGTCTCCGGCAGCCCGAGGTGCACCACCGCGACGCGGGCGCCCCGGGCGGTGCGCACGGCGTCCTCGATCTGCTCGGCACCGGCGATCCCGTGCTCGTCGTAGCCCGGCGCGTACCGGACCGCGCCGGCACCCAGTCGCTCGCTCAGGGCGCCGAGCAGGTCGCTGACCTCGGTCGGGACCACGCGGGAGGATCCGCCGGCCTGGATGCGCGGCTGCGCGGCGAGCGCGCCGACCAGGGCCACCCGGGTCAGGTCGGCACCGCGCAGCGGCAGCACGCCGTCGTTGCTCAGCAGCACCGCCGAGCGGGCGGCGGCCTCGCGGGCGAGCACGGCGTTCGCGGCCTGCACCCGCTCCACGGCGGCGGGGTCGATCCGGCGGGCGGGGCCGAGCCGGTCGGCCAGGGCGCGCATCCGCTCCACCGCCCGGTCCAGCACCGCGGCGGGCAGCCGGCCGTCCTCGACCGCCGCGACGATCTCCTCGTCGGTGCCGGTCGGCGGCATCTCCAGGTCGTTGCCGGCGGCGAGCGCCGCCACGCGGTCGTCCACCGCCCCCCAGTCCGAGACGACGACGCCGCGGAAGCCCCACTCGTCGCGCAGCACGGAGGTCAGCAGCCACGGGTCCTCGGCGGCGTGCGCCCCGTTGATCCGGTTGTAGGCGCTCATCACCATCGCGGGGTCGGCGGTGCGCACCACGTGCTCGAAGGCGCGCAGGTAGGTCTCGCGCAGGGTGCGGTCGTCCACCCGGGCGTCCACCCGCATCCGGTCGGTCTCCTGGTTGTTGACCGCGAAGTGCTTGACGCACGCGCCCACCCCGGCGGACTGGATGCCGCGCACGGCGGCGGCGGCCAGGCGCCCGGTCAGGTACGGGTCCTCCGACAGGTACTCGAAGTTCCGGCCGCCGAGCGGGGAGCGCTTGATGTTCATCCCCGGGCCGAGCACCACGTCCACGCCGAGGGCGGCGGCCTCCGCGCCCAGGCCGGCGCCGACGCGCTCCACCAGGTCGGGGTCCCAGCTCGCGGCCAGCCCGGCGGCGGGCGGGAAGCAGGTCGAGGGGAGCGAGGTGCCCAGGCCGAGCGCGTCACCGGCACCCTCGGGCTGGCGTCGCACGCCGTGCGGGCCGTCGGACAGCACCAGCGAGCGCACCCCGGCGCTCTCCGTGGTCGTCCAGGTGCTCGCGCCCGAGGTGAGCGCGGCGCGTTCGGCGACGGTGGCGTGCTGCGGGGGGTGCGGGGTGGTCATGCCTGCTCCTCGTCGAGCGGCGGCGTCGTGCGGAGCCGCGTGCTGCACCGGCCGGTCGGCCGGTCGCGGCTCAAGTTACCACGTGGTGACTTTTGCTCGATCAGGGGTCGACCCGGATCCCCATCCGCCGGACCGCGTCCCGGATCACCGCCAGCACGTCGATCGACCCCGGATCGAGCAGCCACTGCACCTGGAGGCCGTCCATCAGGGCGATCAGCTCGATCGCCGCGCGGTCCGGGTCCACCGGCGGGTCCACCGGTGCCGCGTGCGCGAGCTCGTTCCGCAGCGAGGTGGTGAGCGTCTCGCGCACCGTGCGGTAGCGCTCGGCGAAGAACGCGTGCGACGGGTGGTCGGGGGAGGTCGACTCGGCGGAGATCTTGGTGAACAGCTCCACCAGGGCGGGGTGCTCGGTGCCTCGGCGGACCGTGCCGGCGAGGATCTCGGCGAAGGAGTCCCCCCGCTCGCGCTGCTCCCGCTGCGCCTGGCGGGCCTCGTCGTCGCGGCGCTCGAGCACCCGGAGCAGCAGGTCGTCCTTGCCGGGGAAGTGCTTGAGCACCCCGGCGTGCGTGAGATCGGCAGCGGCGGCGATGTCTCGCAGCGACACCGCGTGGTACCCGGACCGGGCGAACAGGTCGAAGGCTGCGTCGAGGATGCGCTGCCGGGTCCGCTCGCCCTTGGTGAGCCGCTGCTCGGGCCCCGTGGTGGTGCTCATGCGGCCCATCCTCTCCTGTCGCCGCGCCCCGCGCGTGGGGCCTGACCTCGGGCGGGACCGCGGCCCTCCGGATCTGTTTGGAGGCGTCAGGCACGGCGTGTATGTTCGTTCGAAGTTACCACGTGGTGACATTTTGACACCGGTCCGACGACGGGCCGGTCGGCTCTCCGCTGGAGGAACGATGACGATCCTGGATCGGCGCACCGGACGGGTGGCCGTCGGCGCCCTCGCGACCGCGCTGGCGCTCACGGCCTGCGGCTCGGCCGGGTCGGACGACGGCGGGGACGCCGCGACCAGCCTGGACGTCGCGACCATGACCCTGCCGCAGAGCCTCGACCCCGCCGTGGCCAACGGCAGCGCCCTGCCGTTCTTCCAGGCGGTCTACGACTCGCTGCTCGAGCGCGAGCCGGACGGCAGCTACCAGCCGCAGCTCGCGACCGACTGGGAGTGGGACGAGGCCCGCACGGCGCTCACCCTGACCCTGCGCGACGACGTCACCTTCGACAGCGGCACCCCGCTCGACGCCGCGGCCGTCAAGGCCAACATGGAGCGGTTCGCCGCGGGCACCGGCGCCAAGGCCAACTGGCTCGCCGGGGTGACCGGGATCGACGTGGTGGACGCGACGCACCTGGTGGTGCACCTCGACACCCCCGACCCGGCCTTCGAGTACTACCTGTCCGACGCCGCCGGCCTGATCGCCGACCCCGCGTCCTTCGACGACCCGGACACGCTGTCGACCACGCCGGCCGGCACCGGCCCCTACGAGCTCGACCCCTCCACGGTGATCGGCACAAGGTGGGTCTACACCCGCGCCGACGACTACTGGGGCGACGAGCCCGACTTCGACACGATCACGATCAGCTACTTCGACAACGAGACCGCGATCGTCAACGGCCTGAAGACCGGCCAGATCGACACCGCCGTCATCCAGGACGCCAACCAGCAGCTCTCGCTGGAGGGTGCCGCCGGCCTGACGGCGCAGGACTTCGACATCGACGTGCAGGGCATCATGCTCTTCGACCGCGCCGGCGTGGTCACCCCCGAGCTGTCCGACGTGCGGGTGCGCCAGGCGATCAACTACGCGATCGACCGTGGCACGATGCTGACCCAGATCCGCCAGGACAAGGGCGACGTCACCGGCCAGATGTTCGGCCCGGCCAGCGAGGGCTACTCCGCCGACCTGGACGACGCCTACGCCTACGACCCGAAGAAGGCGAGGGCGCTGCTCGCCGAGGCCGGGCTCGCCGACGGCTTCGAGCTCAAGCTGCCGCTGATGCGTTCCCTGGTGCCCGACGCCCTCCAGTCCTCGCTGACCGCCGACCTCGCCGCGGTGGGCATCACCCTGACCTGGGTGGACGTCGACCAGGGTGACGCGCTGCGCCGGGTGTTCGTGGACCGGGAGTTCTCCGGGCTGGTGATGAACATCGGGCAGATGCCGATCGACTGGCTGGTCGCCAAGGACCTGGTCGTGCCGGGCACGTTCAACCCGTTCGGCTACAGCGACGACACCGTCGCCGCCCTGCTGCCCGAGCTCCAGGCCACCCCTGCGGCGGACGCCGCCGAGGTGGCCGGGGCGCTGAACCAGCACCTGGTGGACGACGCGTGGTTCGTGCCGTTCTACCGGATGACCTACACGCTGGTCACCAGCGCCGACGTCGAGGCGACGCCGGAGGTCGGCATGGCGGTGCCGGCGATCAGCAACTACCGGCTCGCCGACTGACCCCGGGCCACCGACCGTGCTGAGCTTCGTCCTGCGCCGCCTGGGGGCGGGTGTCGTGCTGCTGCTCGTCATCTCGTTCCTCACCTTCGTGCTGCTCTCGGTGCCGCACCTCGACGTCGGTCGCCAGCTGCTGGGGCAGCAGGCGGCGCAGTCGCTGGTGGACACCAAGAACGCCGAGCTGGGCCTCGACCAGCCGATGCTGGTGCGCTACCTGCACTGGCTGACGGCGGCGGTGCAGGGCGATCTCGGCCGGTCCTGGTTCACCAGCGAGGACGTGCTGACCGCGATCGGGAACCGGCTGCCGGTGACCCTGAGCATCGTGGTCGGCGTCACCCTGGTCACCGCGGTCGTCGCTTTCGGCCTGGGCATCTGGGCCGGGGTGTCCCGCGGCGTGGTCGACCGGGTGGTGCAGGCGGTCGGCGTGCTCGGGTACGCCCTGCCTGGCTTCCTGGTCACTCTGGTGCTGGTGCTGGTGTTCGCGGTCCGGCTCGGCTGGTTCCCGGCGATCGGCTACATCCCGCTCGCGGACTCCCCGAGCGGCTGGCTGTCCACGATCACCCTGCCGGTGCTCTCGCTGTCCGTGGCGAGCATCGCCGGCGTCTCGCAGCAGGTGCGGGGATCGGTGATCGACGTGATGCGGCAGGACTACGTGCGCACCCTCGTCTCGCGCGGGCTGTCCCGGCGCCGGGTGCTGGTGCGGCACGTGCTGCGCAACGCCGCCGCCCCCGGGCTGACCGTGCTGGGCATGCAGTTCGTCGGGCTGCTCGGCGGCGCGGTGATCGTCGAGCAGTTGTTCGGCCTGCCGGGGATCGGCGCGATGACCGTGGCGTACACCACCCGCGGGGACATCCCGATCATCATGGGCCTGGTCATGGTCGCCGTGATCGGGGTCGTCGTCATCAACCTCGCCATCGACGTGCTGGTCGGCTGGCTCAACCCGAAGGCGCGGCTGGCATGACCGAGGCGATCACCCCCGAGACCCCCGCCGCCGAGGCAGGCCGGCGGCGCAGCCACCCGGTGCGCCGGTTCCTGCGCAACCCGCAGGGCGTCATCGCGGCGACGGTGCTGCTGCTGGTCGTGGCCGCGGTGCTGCTCGCCGGGGTGCTGACCCGGTCCGCGCCGGACGCGGGCGTGCTGGCCGATGCCCTCGGCGGCGCGCGCCCCGGGCACCCGCTGGGCTTCGACTCCGCCGGGCGCGACATCTGGTCCCGGCTGCTCTACGGGGGCCGCAACACCCTCGGCGGCGCGGTGCTCGCGCTCGCGGCGGCCGTGCTGCTCGGCGTCCCGTCCGGCCTGCTCGCCGGGTACTACGGCCGCTGGTTCGACTCGCTCGCCACCTGGGCCACCAACATGCTCATGGCGCTGCCCGCCATGGTGGTGCTGCTGGCCTCGCGGGCGATCCTCGGCCCGACCGTCTGGGTGCTGATGGTGGTGCTGGGCGTGCTGGTGTCGCCGAGCTTCTTCCGCCTGGTGCGCAGCACCGTGGCCGACGTGCGCGGCGAGCTCTACGTCGACGCCGCCCGGGTGTCCGGGCTGACCGACGCGCGGATCGTGCTGCGGCACGTGCTGGTCGTGGTGCGCGCCCCGATCATCATCCAGGTGTCCCTGGTGGCGGGTGCGGCGATCGGCCTCCAGGCCGGGCTGGAGTTCCTCGGTGTCGGCAGCGGCTCCATCCCCACCTGGGGCGCCATGCTCAACGAGGCGTTCCAGAACGTGCAGCGCAGCCCGATCCTCATGCTGTGGCCCGGGCTCGCCCTCGGGCTGACCTCCGCCGCGCTGGTGCTGCTGGCCAGCGCGCTGCGCGACGCCCTGGAGGACACCGGCGGCACCCCGCCCTCGGCGCGACGGCTGCGCCGCGAGCCGGTCGCACCGCCCGCCACCCTCGACACCGCCGGTCCCCGGGCGTCGCTGCTCTCGATCCGCGACCTCGCGGTCACCTACGGCACCGGAAACGGTGCGATCGAGGTGGTGCACGGGGTGGATCTCGACGTGGCCGAGGGCGAGATCGTCGGCCTGGTCGGCGAGTCCGGCTCCGGCAAGAGCCAGACCGCGTTCTCCGCGCTCGGCATCCTGCCGTCCGGCGGGCGGGTCTCCCGCGGATCGGTGCTGGTCAACGGCACCGAGGTCGTCGGCCTGCCCGAGCGCGAGCACCGCCGGCTCCGCGGCAGCGTGGCGGCCTACGTGCCGCAGGAGCCGATGAGCAACCTGGACCCGGCGTTCACCATCGGCGACCAGCTGGTCGAGCCGCTGCGCCGGGTGCGTGGCCTCGGCCGGACGGCGGCCCGGGAGCGTGCGACCGAGCTGCTGCGCCAGGTCGAGATCCACGATCCGGAGCGGGTGCTGCGGTCCTACCCGCACGAGATCTCCGGCGGGATGGCGCAGCGCGTGCTGATCGCCGCCGCGATGAGCTGCGACCCCCGGCTGCTGGTCGCCGACGAGCCGACCACCGCCCTCGACGTCACCGTGCAGGCCGAGGTGCTCGAGCTGGTGCGCCGGTTGCAGGCCGAGCGCGGCATGGGCGTGCTGCTGGTGACCCACAACCTGGGCGTCGTCGCCGACCTGTGCGACCGCGTGGTCGTGATGCGCGCCGGGCGGGTGGTCGAGAGCGGCCCCACCGCGCAGGTGCTCACCGCGCCGCGCGAGGAGTACACCCGCAGCCTGCTCGCCGCGGTGCTGGACGACGCCCCGCCGCGCGGGCCCTGGTCGCCGCGCACGTCCGAGATCCCCATGGAGGCCCCCGCATGAGCGCCACCCCCACCTCCGCCGACGCACCCGTGCTGTCCGTGCAGGACCTGCACGTCTCCTTCCCCGGCCGCGGCTGGCGTGCCCCGCGCACCGAGGTGCTGCACGGCATCGACCTGGAGGTGCGCGAGGGGGAGACCGTCGGGCTGGTCGGCGAGTCCGGCTCCGGCAAGACCACCATCGGTCGCGCGGTGCTCGGCCTGGTGCCGGTGGCGTCCGGGCGAGCTCCGGCAAGACCACCATCGGTCGCGCGGTGCTCGGCCTGGTGCCGGTGGCGTCCGGGCGGATCGAGCTGCTGGGCCGGTCGATCGCGCACGCCGGGCGCCGGGAGCGCCGCCGGCTCAGCCGCGACCTCCAGGTGATCTTCCAGGACCCGTACACCTCGTTGAACCCGTCGCTGCCGATCGGCTCCACGCTGGCCGAGCCGCTCGACGCCCAGGGGCTGTCCCACCGGGACGCCCGCCGCCGGGTGCTCGACCTGCTCGACCGGGTGCAGCTGCCCGCCGACGCCGCCGCCCGGCTGCCGCGCGAGTTCTCCGGCGGCCAGCGGCAACGGATCGCCATCGCCCGTGCCCTGGCCGTGGAGCCCCGGCTGATCGTCTGCGACGAGCCGGTGTCCGCGCTGGACCTCAGCACGCAACGGGTGGTGCTCGACCTGCTGGTGAGCCTCCAGGAGCAGACCGGCGTCGCGTACCTGTTCATCTCGCACGACCTCGCGGTGGTCCGGCACCTCAGCCACCGGGTGAACGTGATCCACCGCGGCGAGATCGTCGAGCACGGGGACGCCGAGCAGGTCACCGACCACCCGCAGCACCCCTACACCCAGCGCCTGCTGCTGTCCGCGCCCGTGGTCGACCCGACCGCGCAGCGTGCCCGCCGCGACGCCCGTCGTCGTCTGGAGGAGAGCCCCGCATGAGCGTCGTCCCCGTGGTCCCCGCACCGCAGGTGCTGCGCGCCGTCGGCTCCGCCGGGTCGTTCGGTGCTGCGGAGCCGCACGGCACCGCCGGCACGATCGCCGTGCACCTGCCCGAGGGCGCCGACCCCGGCGTGCTCGCCTGGTTCGCCGACCGGGTGGGCGGCGCGGTGCGTCGGGTGGATGCGGCGCAGGACGCCGACCTGGTGGTGGCCCTGGACGACGCCGTCACGCTCGGCCTGGACCACCTGCCGGAGGCGCGCGGCGTCGACCCCCGCGGCGTGCCGGTCGACGAGCGGCACCGGGTGGTCGCGGACGGCGGCCGGGTGCGGATCGAGGCGGTCGACCCCGCCGGCGTGGCCCGTGCGCTGGCCACCGTCGCCCAGCTGCTCGACGGGGGCGACCTGCCGGGCGCGCTGCCAGGGGCGCTGGTCGAGGACGGACCGGCGTTCGCCTGGCGCGGGCTGTCGCTGGACGTCGTCCGGCACTTCTCCACCGCCGAGGAGGTGCTGCGGGTGATCGACCTGCTCGCCGCACTCAAGATGTCCGTGCTGCACCTGCACCTCACCGACGCCCAGGGCTGGCGGCTGCCGGTGCCCGGCCGACCCCGGCTCACCGAGGGCACCGGCCCCGCCTACACCCCGGACGACCTGGCCCGGATCCTCGCCCACGCGGCGCAGCGGCACGTCACCGTCGTGCCCGAGGTGGACCTGCCCGGGCACAGCGCCGCCGCGGTGGCCGCCTACCCCGAGCTCGCCACCCCCGCCGGCTATGCCCACCCCGGCGCCGCGTACCTCGACCCCGAGGTCGACGCGGTGCTGCCCTTCGCCCGCGACGTGCTCGACGCGCTGGTCGCAGCGGCCCCCGGCCCCTTCGTGCACCTCGGCGCGGACGAGGCCTTCGGGATGCCGGAGGACCGCTACGAGCGCTTCGTGCGGGCGGCGCACGGCCACCTGCGGTCCCGCGGCAAGCGCGTCGTCATGTGGCAGGAGGCGGTGCGCGCCGACGCGGCCGGCCCCGACGACGTCGTGCAGTACTGGATCGGCCCGGACAACCCCTTCGACACCCCGGCCCTCAAGGCGCGCGCGCCCGAGGCGATCCACGGGCTGATCGACCAGGCCGAGGCGCTGTTCGCCCGCGCCCCCGGCGACCTGCCGGTCGCGGCCGCCGCCGGTGTCCCCGTGCTGCTGTCGTCCAACACGATGCTCTACCTCGACCGACCGTACGCGGAGCCGGCGGCCGACCACGCGGGGGAGCAGCGCCGCGCGCGGCTGGGGATGCCGGACGCCGAGGCGCGGACCCTCGCACGGACCTTCGACTGGCACCCCGACACGCTGCCCGAGCTCGCCGGCGTGGAGGTCGCCGGGATCGAGGCCGCGATCTGGTGCGAGACCGTGACGTCTTTCGAGGACCTGACGTTCCTGCTGCTGCCCCGGCTGGCCGGTGCGGCGGAGCGGGCGTGGACCGTGCGGGCGACGACGTGGGAGGACCACGCGGCGCGTCTGCCGGCGGCCGCCCGGCTGTGGGCGGGGCTGGGGTTCACCACCGCGTTCGTCCCGGCACCGGGCCCGCGCTGACCCGAGGGGCCGGGCGGCGGCGCCGGGCGGCGGCGCGGTGCCCACCTGCGCGCGGCGGCACAGCGTGCGTCCCGCGGTGCTCACCCCGCGCCGCGGTGCTCACCCCTGCCGGGCGAGCACCACCGGGCAGTCGGCGAGGTGGTCGTCCACCAGCCCGCACGCCTGCATCGCCGCGTATGCGGTGGTCGGGCCGACGAACCGGAACCCGAGCTTCTTGAGCTCCTTCGCCAGCGCCGTGGACGCCGGCGTGGTGGCGGGCAGGTCCGCGAAGGACCGGCGCTGCACGTGCTGCTCCGGCGGGGTGGCGTGGGCCCAGAACACCTCGTCCAGGGTCCGACCGGCGGCGTGCAGGTCGAGCAGCGCGCGGGCGTTGGCGATCGTGGCGGTGATCTTGGCGCGGTTCCGCACGATCGACGCGTCCAGCATCAGCCGCTCCACGTCGTGCTCGTCCCACGAGGCGACGGTCTCGGCGTCGAACCCGGCGAAGGCGGTGCGGAACCCCTCGCGCTTGCGCAGGATCGTGATCCAGGCGAGCCCGGACTGGAACGCCTCCAGCGACACCCGCTCGAACAGCTCGCGGTCGCCGTGCACCGGACGACCCCACTCCTCGTCGTGGTAGCGCTCGTACAGCGGGTCGCCGTCGCCGAAGCAGCGTCGCCCGGCCGGGTGCCCGGCGGCGTTGAGGACGGGCTGGTCGGGGGCGCTCGCGGTCATGCGCCCACTCTGCCGCACACCCCCGACATGCCCACCAGGTGAGACGCACCAGGTCTGCACCTTGAGACAACTCGTGTCCAGGGCTACTGTCCTCAGACGCACCGGCGCGCTGTGGGGAAGCCGCTCGGACCAGATCGGGCGCTGCCACGGCGGAGGCCGAGATCGTCAGGAGCAGCCCAGCATGTCCGTGTCCGCCACCCTCACCGAGGCCCCGGCACCCCAGCCCGCCAACACCCGGTCGCGCGTGATCGCCGCCAGCCTCGTCGGCACCACGATCGAGTTCTACGACTTCTACGTCTATGCGACCGCCGCGGTCCTCGTCTTCCCGAAGCTCTTCTTCCCCACGGGCAACGAGACCACCGCCCTGCTCGCGTCCTTCGCGGTCTTCGGCGCCGCCATGGTCGCCCGCCCGATCGGCGCCGTGGTCTTCGGCCACCTCGGCGACCGTCGCGGGCGCAAGACGACGCTGGTCTACTCGCTGCTCACCATGGGTGTCGCCACGTTCCTGATCGGCGTGCTGCCCACCTTCGACCACATCGGCATCACCGCCACGATCCTGCTGCTCGTGCTGCGTCTCGCGCAGGGTTTCGCCCTCGGCGGCGAGTGGTCCGGCGCCGCCCTGGTCGCCACCGAGAACGCCCCGGCCGGCAAGCGCGCCTGGTACGGCACGTTCCCGCAGCTCGGCGCCCCGCTGGGCTTCATCATCGCCAACGGCATCTTCCTGATCATCAACGGCGTGCTCGGCGAGGGCTCCGCGGCCTTCATGAGCTGGGGCTGGCGCGTGCCGTTCCTGTTCTCCGCCGTCATGGTGATCATCGGCCTGTGGGTGCGCCTGCGGCTCGTCGAGTCGCAGTCGTTCACCGCAGCCGCCACGAAGGGCCGGCTGACCAAGCTGCCGCTCGGCACCACGCTGCGCCACCACTGGCGCGAGGTGCTGCTCGGCACCTTCATCATGCTGGCGACCTACGTGCTCTTCTACCTGATGACCAACTTCACGCTGACCTACGGCACCCGCGCGGTCACCCCGGACACCGACGTGCCCGGCGGCCTCGGCATCCCGTACGTGCACATGGTGGTCATGCAGATCCTCGGCGTGGTCTTCTTCGGCGTGTTCACGCTGCTGTCCGGCCCGCTCGCCGACCGGATCGGCCGCCGGCGCCTGCTGATCGGCGTCACCGCGGCGATCGTCGTCTTCGGCCTGACCTTCGACGTGTTCCTCATGGTCCGCGACGACCTCGCGTTCACCGGCGCGCTGACCCAGGCGTTCCTGGTGCTCGGCTTCACGCTGATGGGCGCCACCTTCGGCCCCATGGGCGCGATCCTGCCCGAGCTGTTCCCGACCAACGTGCGCTACACCGGCTCCGCCATCGCGTACAACGTCTCGTCGATCCTCGGCGCCGCGCTGGCCCCGATCATCGCCCTGGCCCTGTGGGGTGCCGCCGACGGCACGACCTGGCTGGTCGGCCTCTACCTGTCGGGCGCCGCCGTCCTCACCCTGGTCGCCCTGATCCTCTCCAAGGAGACCAAGGACCAGGACTACAGCAGGCTCTCCCACGAAGGCTGACCCCGGAACCCGTTCCCGCGAGGTCGGTGGTTCTGCACGAGGTCGGTGGTTCCGCGCCGCATGATCACGCGCGAACCACCGACCTCGTCGGCTGTGCGGGCGCCTCAGGGCAAAGAAGAACCCGGCCCACGAGGGACCGGGTGAGTTATGCGGCCAGCCTAGCAGCCCAGGCCCTCACCACTTCGGTGGCCGGGTGTCGCCGGCGACCTCGGCGGGGAGCTGATGATCCGTGAAATCCTCGCACCCGAGACGTCGCCACCAGTGATCACCGGCGCCGTCCTCGGGCCGGCCTCGCAGATCCCCCGCGCACACCCTGCCCCGCGGGTTCACCAGCCCCACCGGGATCCGCTGCCGGGCGAACTGGATCGGGAAGCGCAGGTCGGAGTCGTTGGAGACCACCACCGCCGCATCGATCGCTCCCTCGAGCGTGTCCACCAGCAGGTGCCCGGCGACGTTCACGTCGCGTCCCTTCTCCTCCTGGTGCAGCGTCGAGACCATGAACAACGCGTCCGGCTGGGGCGTGCCCAGGGCTGACTGCACCATGAGCGGCCAGCCCGAGCGCACGATCTCGGGCGGAGAGCCCGGTGCCGCGCCTCTCATCGCCAGCGGGCGTGGCCTCACGCCCGTGACGTATTTCCCGTACTCGATGTGGTCGACGCTGCCCGAGGCACGGAGCGCCTTCAGGTAGACGTCCTGCTCGCCGTGCCCGTCAGGGTTGATCCGGGCGTCGATCCGCGCGGTGCAGTAGACGCTCCGGGCGATCTCGGCGTCCGGCCATCCGCGCTGCGCCGCGACGACGGACTCCATCAGCGACCGGATGTCGAGCCACTTCCAGTGCCGACCCGACGCGCCCGCGAGGTGACGACCTCCGTAGTAAGGGTTGTAGCCGTCCACGTCGATGCCTACTCGCATCTCCTGCACGCTAGCTGCTGCCGGGCGCCATGCTGCGCGATCTGCGTGGTGCCCTGCTGCCCTCAGGCCAGTGCGCCCAGCGCCTTCCGCACGCGCTTCTCGCTCACCGGCACCGGCGTCCCGAGCTGCTGCGCGAACAGGCTCACCCGCAGCTCCTCGATCATCCAGCGGGCGTCGTCCAGCGCGGCGAGGTCGGCGGGCACCGGCGTGCGGGAGGTGACGCGGGCCCGCGTCTGGCCGTACAGCTGCTCCAGGTCGTGCACCTGCCAGGCGAGCTGCTCGTCGCGCGCGGGGTTGTCGCCGGCCTTGTCGAGCCGGTGCGCGGCGGCACGCAGGTAGCGGGTGAGGTGGGGCAGCCGGTCGGCACCGGTCTCGGCGACGAAGCCGGGGTGCACCAGCGCGGTGGACTGCGCCTGCACGTCCTGCACGGTGCCGAGCAGGGCAAGGCTGCGGGTGCTGCGGATCGCCCCGTCGAGCTCGCGCCAGGCGGTGAGCACGGCGACCAGGTGGCCGACCAGGTCGTGCACCTGGTCCTCCAGCCGGTCGCGGACCAGTGCGCGGAGGGCCGCGTAGGCGTCGGCGGTGCGGATCGCGGTGGCGGGGCGCCCGGCGAGGTGCGCGGTGAGCAGGGCGTCGATCGCGGCGAGCTGCACGTCCTCGACCAGCGCGTCGGTGCTCGGGTAGGGGCTCGCGGCGAGCGCCAGCGCCTGCGATCCGGTCCACCGGCTGCTGATCCGGGGCGTGGCGAGGCCGACGTCGCGCAGCAGCAGCCGGCGCAGACCGAGGCGGTGCGCGGTGGCCTGCTCCCCGGCGTCGGCGAGGACGGTGAGCCGCACGGTGGTCGGCGTGCCGGGGTGCTCGGTGAGCGCGGGGTAGCCGCGCACGGTCAGGCCGGAGGCGTCGGTGGTCTCCACCCGCTCGGGGATCGCCCCGTCCGGCAGACCGGCACCGGAGGGCCAGGTGGACAGGTCGGTGCCGTCGCCGATCGCGGGCAGCACCGGGCGCGCGACCGGTCCGGGCGTCGGCACGGACCCGTCGCCCGCTCCACCCGATCCGCCGGGACGGCGACGGCCGCGCGGCGTCCCCGCCTCGGCCATCGCCTCGCGCACGGCGGTCCGCACGGCACTGCTCACCGCGTCCTGCGTGCGCGCGGCCAGCCGCCGTTGCAGGGCGATCAGGTCCTTGCTCTCGTCCACCACGCGACCCCGGTCGTCCTGCACCCGGAACGTCACGCGCAGGTGCGCGGGCAGCCGCTCGTCGTCGAAGGCGTCGGCGGGCACGTCCACGTCGCGCAGCGCGCGCACGGCCTGCCGGAAGGCGTCGTGGAAGGAGGGTGCCGAGTCGGCGGCCCGCACGGTGTCCTCCCAGGACGCGGCGTTGCCGTCCATCCAGGTCACCACGTCGCGCGCCACGTCCGGCGCCGGCACGAGCTGCACCCGCACCGGCTTGGGCAGCGCACGGATCGTGGCGGTCACCAGCTCCTCGCGCAGGCCGGGCACCATCCAGCCGAAGCCCTCGGGGCGCACCCGTGCGAGCGCGACCAGCGGCACGTGCACGGTCACGCCGTCGGCGTCGGTGCCGGGCTGGAACTGGTAGGTCAGCGGCAGCGACAGGTCGCCCTGCGGCCACGCCGAGGGGAACTGGCCCTCGTCCACCCCGCCGTCGTCGGCCACGACCAGCTCGCGGGTGAAGGACAGCAGATCGGGCTGCTCGCGCCGGGCGCCCTTCCACCACTGGTCGAAGTGCCGGGCGGAGACGATGTCGTCCGGGATCCGCTCGTCGTAGAACGCGAACAGCGCCTCGTCGTCCACCACCAGCCCGCGTCGGCGGGAGCGCGCCTCGAGGTCCTCGGCCTCCTCCAGCAGGCGGCGGTTCTCGGCGAAGAACGCGTGGTGCGTCGTCCAGTCGCCCTCGACCAGCGCGTGCCGGATGAACAGGTCACGGGCGTGCTCGGGGTCGACCTTGCCGAACAGCACGCGACGACCGGTGACGATCGGCACCCCGTAGAGCAGCACCCGCTCCAGCGCCATCGCGGCGCCCTGCTTGGACGACCAGGACGGCTCGGAGTAGGTGCGCTTGACCAGGTGAGCGGCCAGGTCCTCCGCCCACTCCGGCTGGATCCGCGCGGCGTCCCGCGCCCACAGCCGCGAGGTCTCGACCAGCTCGCCGGCCATCACCCAGGCCGGCGGCTTCTTGGCGAGCCCGGACCCGGGGAAGATCGCGAACCGCGCCCCGCGCGCACCCAGGTACTCGTTGCGCGCACGCCGATCCGGCCGGTTGCCCGCCGACTGCCGACCGCGCGCCGGGGCCGCCTGGATCTCGTTCGCCTCCTGCATGCCGATCTGCGACAGCAGACCGGACAGCAGCGACACGTGGATCCGGTCGCCGTCCCACTCCAGCCGCAGCGCACCACGTCCGGCGTCCGGCGCCTCGCCCGGTCCGGGGGCGTCGGCGTCGCGCTCCACCCGCCGGGGCGGGTCCACGGTGATCCCGAGCGGCTTGGCCATCTCCTTGAGCTGCGTCACGACGTCCTGCCACTCGCGCAGCCGCAGGTAGTTGAGGTGCTCGGCCTTGCACATCCGGCGGAACGCCGAGCCGGACAGCTCGCGCTGGGCGTCCCGCACGTACTGCCAGAGGTTGAGGTACGCGAGGAAGTCCGAGGTCGGGTCGGCGAAGCGCGAGTGCGCCTGGTCGGCCTGCGCGCGCACCTCGGTCGGCCGCTCGCGCGGGTCCTGGATCGACAGCGCCGCGGCGATGATCATCACCTCGCGGGCCACGCCGCGCCGGCCGCCCTCCACGATCATCCGTGCCAGCCGCGGGTCCATCGGCAGCTGCGCCAGCGCCCGCCCGGTCTCGGTCAGCCGCGCCCCCGCGTCGCGCACGGTGTCCAGCGCGCCGAGCTCGGTGAGCAGCTGCACGCCGTCGCGCACCGCCCGCACGTCGGGCGGGTCCACGAAGGGGAAGGCCTGCACGTCGTCCGGGGTCGCCGCGACGCCCACCGCGATCATCTGCAGGATCACCGACGCGAGCGAGGTGCGCAGGATCTCCGGCTCGGTGAACCGGGGGCGCGCCGCGAAGTCGTCCTCGGAGTACAGCCGGATCGCGATGCCGTCGGCCACGCGCCCGCAGCGCCCGGACCGCTGGTTCGCCGACGCCTGCGAGATCGGCTCGATCGGCAGCCGCTGCACCTTCGTCGCCTTGGAGTAGCGGCTGATCCGCGCGGTCCCCGGATCGACCACGTAGCGGATGCCCGGCACGGTCAGCGAGGTCTCCGCGACGTTCGTCGCCAGCACCACCCGGCGGGTGCCGTGCGCCTGGAACACCCGGTGCTGCTCCGCCGCCGACAGCCGGCCGTACAGCGGCATGATCTCCACCGCGTCCGGTCGGCGGGCGTCCTGCACCCGCACGCCCAGGTGCCCGCGCAGCGCCTCCTCGGCGTCCCGGATCTCCCGCTCGCCGGACAGGAACACCAGCACGTCGCCCGGACCCTGCGCGCACAGCTCGTCGACGGCCTCGCAGATCGCCGTCATCAGGTCCCGGTCCTCCTCGCCGCGCGCAGGGCGGGCGGGGGTCTTCGCCGGGCGCGCGGGGGTCGGGTCGTCGGGGTCGTCGGTCGGCTGGTCCGGGGACAGCGGCCGGTAGCGGATCTCCACCGGGTACGTCCGCCCGGTGACCTCGACCACCGGCGCGGGCGCGCCCTCGGGGTGCTCGGCGTCCGGCGCCCCCGCGAAGTGCGCGGCGAACCGCGCCGAGTCGATCGTCGCCGAGGTGATGATCACCTTGAGATCGGGGCGGCGGGGCAGCAGCCGGGCCAGGTACCCGAGGATGAAGTCGATGTTGAGCGAGCGCTCGTGCGCCTCGTCGATGATCAGCGTGTCGTAGGCCCGCAGCTCCGGGTCGCGCTGGATCTGCGCGAGCAGGATGCCGTCGGTCATCACCTTGACCAGCGTGCGGTCCGAGGACTCGTCGGTGAACCGCACCTGGTAGCCGACCAGCTCGCCGATCGACGTGCCGAGCTCGTCCGCGATCCGCTCGGCCACCGTGCGCGCCGCGATCCGCCGGGGCTGCGTGTGCCCGATCTGGCCGTCGCGCCCGCGCCCGAGGTCCAGGGCGATCTTGGGGATCTGGGTGGTCTTGCCGGAGCCCGTCTCGCCCGCGACGATCACCACCTGGTGCCCGCTGATCGCGGCGGCGATCTCCGCGCGCCGGGCGCTGACCGGCAGCTGCTCGGGGTAGACGATCGCGGGGACCTCGACGGCGCGGCGTGCCTCGGCGAGGGCGGTCAGGCGGCGGGTGCGCTGCTCGCCGCGCTCGCGCCCGGCCGGTCGCTCGCCGTGGCGGGTGCGGTGCTCGCCGCCGGGTCGATCCGCGTCGGGCGCCGGGCGTCCGCCCTGCCCACGGCCCCGGCCACGTCCGCCACCGCGTCGGCGTCGCCCGCCCTGCCCGGTCGCGCCGTCGCCCGAGGGACCGTCCGGGGACGGCGCGGGGGTGGCGGGATCGGCAGGGCTCACGACGCACCATTCTCGCCGCTCGCCCGGGGTGCACGCGATCGAGATTCGCGCAGGGCGCAGCGCGCGGGCCGATCAGTCGGTGCCGCCGCCCGACCCCTGGGTCGCCGCCCACGCCGCCACCCGGCGCGCGCTCTCCTCCTCCGACAGGTCCTCCACCCGCGACATCACCGACCAGCGCACGCCGAACGGGTCGCGGACCGACGCGAACCGGTCCCCGGACACGAAGGTGTGCGGCCCCTCGCGCAGGGTCGCGCCCGCGGCCACCGCGCGCTCGGCCACCGCGTCCACGTCGGCGCAGTAGAACCCGAGCGAGTAGCAGACGGAGTCGCCGTCCTCGCCGGTGGGCGGCGGCAGCAGCCGGTACGCGGGGTTCGGCTCGCCGACCTGGAGATGGCCGTCACCCAGGTCGAGCTCGGCGTGCGCGACCACCCCGTCGATCTGCGTCACGTCGACCACGCGGGCGCCGAAGACGGTGCGGTAGAACTCGATCGCCTCCGCGGCGCGGGGGACGGCCAGGAACGGTGTCAGGCTGGTCGACCCGTGCGGGACGCCGTGCGTCGTGTGCTCTCCGGTGACCCCGGTGCGGGGCAGGTCCTCGTCCATGGAGCGACCGTAGGCACGGGTGCGGGATCCTGCCTTGGAGATTCGCGACGGACCGGGAGGGGCGAGCGGTGAGCAGCGACGACGCGCGCGGGATCCTCTACCCCGACCGGCTGCCCACCTTCCACCGGGAGCCCGCCCCCGCCGCGCTGGACGGGTTGGTGCGCTGGTTCTGGCTGCCGCGCTGGGACCTGCCGCCGGGTGTGGTCTCCCGGCAGGAGACGCTGTCGTTCCCGGCGTCCAACCTGGTGGTCGAGGCCGCCGGCGCCGGGCTGTTCGGACCGACCACCCGCGCCTCGCACCGCGACCTGACCGGCACCGGCTGGGCGCTCGGCATGCTGCTGCGCCCGGCGGCGTGGTCCTCGCTGCCCGGCGATCCGTCCGCGGTGCGGGACACCTCCGTCCCGCTGGACGAGCCCGACCTGGTCCGCACCGTGAGCGCCGCGCTGGGCGACGCCGCGCCCGACCAGGCCGCCGGGATCGCCGCCGCGACGCGCTGGGCGGTGGCGCACCTGTCCGCCCCCGACGAGGGCGGGCTGCTGGCGAACGCCTTCGAGGACCTGGTCGCCGCCGACCGCTCGGTGGTCCGCGTGGAGCAGGCCGCCAACCGGCTCGGCCTCACCGTGCGTGCGGTGCAGCGGCTCGCCGTGCGGTACGTCGGGGTGCCGCCGCTGACGGTGATCCGCCGCTACCGCCTGCAGGAGGCCGCCCAACGGCTGCGCGAGGAGCCCGGGACCACGATCACGCAGGTGGCGGCCGACCTCGGCTACGCAGACCATGCGCACCTCGCCGCCGACTTCCGGCAGGTGCTCGGCCGCACGCCCCGCGACTACCGGCAGGACGCCACCGACTGATCCGTCGGCCCGCACGGAAAACCTGTCGACACCCGCCGGGCGGCGCGCGTACCGTCGAACCCATGTGGATCTGACCGGCCCCGAGTCCCGTCCCGACTCCCTCGCCGCCGCGCCGCCCCCTCCGGGCGATGACGCCGCGGCGGCCGGTGGTGATCCGCTTGTCCTCTGTCTCCGTCCCCTCGCTCCTCGACGGCGCCCGCACGCCCGTGCTCCGCGCCGTCGGCCTGTCCCGCACGTACTGCGACCGCCGGGTGCTCACCGATCTCTCCGTGGCCGTCGCCCCGGGCCACCGGCTCGGCGTCGTCGGCGAGAACGGGATCGGCAAGTCCACGCTGCTCCGGCTGCTCGCGGGTGCGGAGGACCCCGACTCCGGCACGGTGGATCGCCCCGCCGACCTCGCCTACCTGCACCAGGAGCCGCCCTTCGGCCCCGACGCCACGCTCGGCGAGGTGCTCGAGGTGGCGCTCGCGGAGGTGCGGGCGATCGGTGCTGAGCTCGAGGCCGCCGCGGCCGCGCTGGCCGATCCCGGCGATCCCGCGGACGCCGCGACCCGCTACGACGACGCGCTGCTGCGGGCGCAGGCCGCCGAGGTCTGGGACGCCGACGCCCGCGCGCAGCGGGTGCTCGCCGGTCTCGGGCTGGCGGACGTCGAGCCGAACCGACGCACCGGGCGGATGTCCGGCGGCCAGCGCAGCCGGCTCGCGCTCGCGGCGGTGCTGGTGCGCCGACCCGGCGCGGTGCTGCTGGACGAGCCGACCAACCACCTGGACGACGACGCCGCCGAGTTCCTGGCGACCTCGCTGGTCGATCTGCCGGGGGCCGTGGTGCTCGCCAGCCACGACCGGGTGTTCCTGGACGAGGTCTGCACCGAGATCCTCGACCTCGATCCCGGCCTCGACGGCCCGCGGGTGATCGGCGGCCGGTACAGCGACTACCGCGAGGCCAAGCGGGTCGCCCGCGAGCGGTGGGAGCAGCGGTGGCTCGCCGAGCGCGAGGAGCCCGCCTCGCTGCGCGCCTCGCTGGCGGCGGACGGATCGGCGCGGTCGGTGGCGCCGGGTCGAGCGATGACCGATCGCAACAAGATGGCCTACGGGAACCAGGGCAACCGCGTCGGCCAGCAGACCTCCCGGCGGGTGCGCAACGCCCGGCACCGGCTGGACGACCTCGAGCGCGAGCAGGTGCCGCGGCCGCCGCGCCCGCTGCGGTTCACCGCCGCGCTGACGGCGGCGGCCACCCCGGCTGCCGAGCCGGCCGCCGGCACCCCGGGGTCCACCCGGTCCGCCGGGCAGCACGCATCGGTCGGCACCGCGATCACCGTGCGCGACGCGGTGGTGCCCGCCCGGCTGCGGGTGGACGCGCTCGACGTGCACCGGGACGCGGCGCTGCTGGTCAGCGGGCCGAACGGCTCCGGCAAGTCGACGTTGCTGCACCTGCTCGCAGGCGATCTGGCGCCGGTCTCGGGCAGCGTCGGACGCTCGCGCGGGGTCTCGGTGGCGCTGCTCGAGCAGGACGTCGGCCTCGCAGAGGACGAGCGGACGCCGCGCGCGGTCTACGACCTGGTGACCGGGGGATCCGAGCGCCTGCCCGCGCTGGCCGAGCTCGGGCTGGTCGCCCCGCGTGACCTCGACCGGCCGCTGCGGGCGCTCAGCGTCGGCCAGCGGCGCCGGGTGGTGCTCGCGCTGCTCGTGGTGCAGAAGCCGGACGTGCTGCTGCTGGACGAGCCGACCAACCACCTCTCGCTGACCCTGGCGGACGAGCTGACCGACGCGCTGCGCTCGGCCCCCGGGGCGGTGGTGGTCGCGACGCACGACCGCTGGCTGCGCCGCACCTGGCACGGGCAGGAGGTGCGGGTCGAGAACGGTCGCCTGGTGGGGTGAGCGGCGGCGCGTGTCGGTGGTCGCTCGTACGCTGACGAGCATGAGCACCACTCCGGGCCCCGACGCGTCCTCCTCCGTCGACCCTTCGTCGGACGGCGCCCAGCGGGCCGAACGAGCCCTCGCGGCGAGCGGCGCGGCCTACACGATCACCAGCCACGGGCCGGTGCGCTCCCTCGCGGAGGCCGCCGCGGCGCGGGGAGTCGACCCCTCCGGGATCGTCAAGACGCTGGTGGTCCGGCGCGGCGACGACGACTTCCTGTTCGTCCTGGTCCCCGGCGACCGCCAGATCTCCTGGCCGAAGCTGCGCACGCTGCTCGGCGTCACCCGTATGTCCATGCCCGACGCCGCCACGGCCCGCGAGGTCACCGGCTACGAGCGCGGCACGATCACCCCGTTCGGCTCGCTGCGCGCCTGGCCGGTGGTCGCCGACTCCCGGGTGCCGGGCCGTCCCGCGTCGATCGGCGGCGGGGCGCACGGCGTCGGCGCCACCCTCGACGGGGACGACCTGGTCCGGGTGCTGGACGCGACGGTGGCCGACGTCACCGAGCCGCTGGACGCCGAGGGCTGATCGTTCCCTCGCTGGTCAAGCGTTGGTCAACGATCGTTCGTCTCGATCGGGAACGCTGAGGCGTGCCCTCGCGTTCTTCCCATGAGCACCACACGACGGACGGCCTCATCCGGCCCCGACCGACGACGGTCGCCGCACCTGCGGGTGCGCGCCGTCGGCAGCGGGTCCATGATCGGCCGGCTCGTCATCCACGACAGAACAGAGGACCGATGGACCTGACGGAGGATCCCGCGCTCGGCGGGATCGACGTGACCACCGCGGGGGGCACCACGCTGGTCAGGCTCTGGGGCGAGGTGGACGCGGCGCTGCGAGGCGACGCGAGCACCTCGATGGCCCAGGCCCTGACGAGCACCGACCCCATCGTCGTGGACGCGACCGGGGTCACCTTCATCGACTCGTCGGGGCTGGCGTTCGTGCTCCAGCTGCACATGGCGGCGACCGAGACCGGTCAGCGGCTGACGCTGCGCGACCCGCACGGCGAGGTGCGCGAGAAGCTGACGCTGCTGGGTCTGGACGTCGACCTGTTCGGGCACGAGGGGGAGCCCGCCGTCGCCTGATCCGCTCCACGAGCGGGCGTCGAGCCGTCCACAGGTCCGCGCCACGCCGTTCGTCCACAGGCGATGCCCGGGGTGGTCGGCGGTGTCGGAGGGCTCCGTTACGTTCGTGGCATGCGGCTGCTCCACACCTCCGACTGGCACCTGGGCCGGACCCTGCACGGGGTCGACCTGCTGGGCCACCAGTCGGCGTTCCTCGACCACCTGGTCGAGGTCGTGCGCGCCGAGCGGGTGGACGCGGTGCTGGTCGCGGGCGACGTGTACGACCGCGCGATCCCGCCGGTCGAGGCGGTCGCCCTGCTGTCCGACGCCCTGGCGCGGCTGGCGGACCTGACGACCGTGGTGATCACGCCCGGCAACCACGACTCCGCCGCGCGGCTGGGCTTCGGCTCGGCGCTGATGCGGGAGCGGATCCGGATCGTCGCCACGCCGGCCGACCTGGACCGCCCGGTGGTGCTCGACGGGTCGGACGAGCGGGTGCTCGTGTACGGGCTGCCCTACCTCGACCCGGACGTCGCCCGGCACACGCTGGCCGTCGGCGACGCACCGCTGCCGCGCTCGCACGCCGCCGTGCTCGGTGCCGCCATGGATCGGGTGCGTGCCGATCTCGCCGACCGGCGGGCCGGTGCCGGGGCGACGCCCGTGCGCGCCGTGGTGCTCGCGCACGCCTTCGTCGTCGGTGGTGCCGCCAGCGAGTCCGAGCGGGACATCCGGGTCGGCGGCGTCGACCACGCCCCCACCTCGACCTTCGACGGGGTGGACTACGTCGCGCTCGGTCACCTGCACGGGCCGCAGCGCGTCGGTGACCCGGAGGGCCGCACGGTGCTGCGCTACGCGGGGTCGCCGCTGGCGTACTCCTTCTCCGAGGCCGGGCACACCAAGTCCCTCGCGCTCGTCGACCTCGGCCCGGACGGCCCCGGCGAGGTCCGCCTGCTGCCGACGCCGGTGCCGCGCCGCCTCACCGATCTCACCGGCACGCTGGACGACCTGCTCGGCACGGCCGGGGAGGCGCACACCGAGGACTGGGTCCGGGTCACCGTCACCGACGTGCAGCGCCCCGCCGACCTCTACCGCCGGGTGCGGGAGCGGTTCGCGCACGCGCTGGTCGTCCAGCACCAGCCGCCGGCCCGCACCGACGAGCGCCGCGCCGCCGTGGTCACCGCCGCCCGCGACCCGCTGGAGGTGGTCGAGGAGTTCGTGACCCACGTGCGCGGAACCGCCACGACCCCCGCCGAGTCCGCCGTGCTGCGCCGCGCCTACGAGCAGGTCGTCGCGGCGGAGCGGAGCGCCTGATGCGGCTGCACTCGCTCACCATCCAGGCCGTCGGACCGTTCGCCGGGCGGCACGAGATCGACTTCGCCCAGCTCGCCGCCGGCGGGCTGTTCCTGCTGGAGGGTCCCACCGGCGCCGGCAAGTCCACGATCATCGACGCGATCGTCTTCGCGCTGTACGGCAAGGTCGCCGGCGCCGGGGCCAGCGAGGACCGGCTGCGCTCCGCCTTCGCCCCCGAGGACGTCGAGACCGTCGTGGACCTGGTCTTCGAGACCGGCGCCGGTGTCTACCGGGTGCGCCGCACCCCCGCGTACGACCGGGTCAAGCGCCGGGGCAGCGGCAGCACGCGCCAGCAGGCCACCGTGAAGCTCTGGCGGCTGGGCGCCGTCCCGGAGGGTCCCGCGGACGAGGCGGTGGGCGACATCGTCTCCACCCGTCTGGACGAGGCGGGGGCCGAGCTGACCCGGGTGGTCGGGCTCGACCGGACACAGTTCGTGCAGACCATGGTGCTGCCGCAGGGCGAGTTCGCCAGCTTCCTGCGCGCCGACCCCGAGCAGCGGCGCGGCCTGCTGCAACGCATCTTCGGCACCGAGGTCTACGAGCGGGTGCAGCAGCGGCTGGAGGACCAGCGCCGCGAGGTGCAGCGCGGGCTCACCGACGCCCGGAGCCGCGTGCAGGACGCGGTGTCGCGGTTCGTCGGCGCCGCACGCCTCGAGGACGAGACCGCCGGCACGCTGCTCTCCGCCGCCGCCGAGCAGCCCGCCGCCGTGCCGGACCTCGTCGCCGTGCAGGTCGCCGACCTCGCCGGGGCGGTCGAGGCTGCCCGGGTGGCAGCCGAGGCCGCCGCCGGACGGTCGGGTGCCGCCCACGAGCAGGCGTCCGCCGCCGCCGAGGTGCTGCGCCGCGCGCGGAGCCGACGCGCCCTGCTGGACGAGCACGAGGCGCTGAGCGCGCGGGCCGCCGAGCACGCCGCCGACGTCGAGCGCCTGGCCCGGGGTCGGCGTGCAGCGGTGGTGCGGCCGGTGCTGCGCGGGCTGGACGAGGCGCGGGGCGGGCTCGCCGGGGCGGAGAAGGAGCTGGTCGCGGCGGTCGACGCGGCGCCGCGGGCGCTGGTGCCGCGCGGGCTGACGTGGGACGGCGCGGTGCCGGAAGCCGGGACGCCGGGTGGCGGCATGTCGGAGCGCGCGCTGCCCGGCGGCGGGTTGGACGACGTGGTTCCCGGTGCCCCCGCGCGGCGCGGCCCGGCGCGCGAGGACCCGGCGAAGGGTGCCCTGTCGCGGGTCGACCTCGCCGCGTCGGCCCGCGCCGACCTGGCCGCGTCGCGCGACCTGGCCGCCGGGACGGTCGCCACCCTGACCCGGCTGGTCCGGCTGGAGGCCGGGCTCGGGCGCGCGCAGGTCGAGGTCGACCGCCTGGGCGGTGTCGCCGCCGCGCAGGCCGAGGCCCTCGCCCGACTGGACGAGCAGATCGCCGCGCGCCCGGCCGGGCGCGCCGACGTGGTCGCGGCCCTCGACGCGGCGACCGCTACCGCCGCCACCGAGGACGCCCGCCGCCACGAGGTCGACGCCGCGCGGGCCGTGCTGCGCGCGGTGCAGGAACTCGCCACCACCGACCAGGCCCACGAGGTCGCCGTCGCCCGCCGGGAGCGCGCGGTGGCCGACGCCCGGGAGGCGGTGCGCGTCGAGGCGGCGCTGCGGACCGCGCGGCTGGCCGGGTTCGCCGGGGAGATCGCCGCCGGGCTGGCGGAGGGTGAGCAGTGCCCGGTCTGCGGGTCCACCGAGCACCCGCACGTGGCGCCGCTCGCACCGGACCACGTCGGCCAGGAGCAGGTCGAGGCTGCCGAGCGCGCCCGCCAGGCCGCCGAGACGCTGGTCACGAGCACCGGGTCCGAGGTCGCCGCCCTGGCCGAACGGCGCACCGCGCTCGCCCGGGCCACCGACGGCCACAGCCAGGACGAGGCGCAGGCGCTGGCCGCCGACCGCGAGCAGGCGCTCGCCACCACCCGCGCCGCCGCCACCGAGCGGGACGGCCTGCGGGCGGCCCTCGACGCCCACGACGCGCGCACCGCCACGATGCAGCAGGAGCGCGCCGCCCGCGAGCAGCAGCGGCAGGAGGCGGAGTCCGCCCGTGACCGCGCCGCCCACGACCTCGCCCGTGACCGCGCCGAGGTCGAGACCGCCCGTGAGGGGCACCCCACGGTCGCCGCCCGGCACAGCGCGGCGGAGTCCCAGGTCGTGTCCGCCGACGCCCTGCTCGCCGCCCTCGACCGTCGCACCGCCGCTGCCGCCGATGTGACCGCCCGCGAGGCGGAGGTGGTCGCCGTGCTCGCCGCGCAGGACTTCGCCGACGAGGCGACGGCCCGCGACGCCCTGGTCGAGGCGCAGGGCCTCGCGGAGGTCGAGCGCGCCGTCGAGCGGCACCGCACGGCGCTCGCGCGGGTCGAGCTCGGCCTCGCCGAGGAGCCCGGGCCGGAGATCGACGGACCGCTCGACGCGGAGGCGGTCGCCGCGCTCGCGCAGGTCGCCGAGGACCTCGCCGTCGCCGAGCAGGAGGCCCGTGTGGTCGCCGAGCGCGAGGGCACGCAGCACGCCGCCGCCCACGACCGGGTCGATGCCGCACGGGCCGCGGCGACGCTGGTCGACACCGCCTGCGCGGCGCTGGCCGAGCAGGAGGAGTCGGCCGCGCCCGTCGTGCGGATGGCCGGCCTGGCCGCCGGCACCGACGCCGCCAACACCCTGGCCCGCTCGCTGCCGACCTACGTGCTGGTCCGCCGGTTCGAGGACGTCGTCGCCGCCGCGAACGAACGCCTGCGCCAGATGTCCGACGGCCGCTACGAGCTCGAGCGCTCCGACGAGCGCGAGGACGTCCGTACCCGCAAGACCGGGCTGGCGATGCGCGTGCTCGACCGCACCACCGAGAAGTCCCGCGACCCGCGCACCCTGTCCGGCGGCGAGACCTTCTACGTCTCGCTCTGCCTGGCGCTCGGCATGGCCGACGTCGTCACCGGCGAGGCCGGCGGGATCGAGCTCGGCACCCTGTTCGTGGACGAGGGCTTCGGCACGCTCGACCCCGAGACGCTCGACGTCGTGCTCGCCGAGCTCGGGCGGCTGCGCGCCGGTGGTCGGGTGGTGGGCGTCGTGTCGCACGTCGAGACGATGAAGCAGGCGGTGGCGGAGCGGATCGCGGTCCGGAGGCGGGCGGACGGGTCGAGCACGCTCACCGTCGTCGCGGGCTGACGCGCCGCGCACCGGGACGAGTCGCGCACGCTTCCGTGCCGCAGGTGCCGATGCGCCGGGTACGTCACCACGTCCAGCCGCGGGCGATCAGCTCGACCTCCTCGCGCAGCCGCTCCCACGGATCACCCTTCGCCCGGGGCAGCACCTCGACCCCGGCCATCCGACACGCCTGCGCGAGCAGCGCGTCGTAGGCGAGCTGGGCGGCGATGATCCGCTCCGCGCGCGCCCACGCGTGCCGGTCCTCCTCCAGGTGGCGGATGTGCTCGGCGACGATGGCGAGCCGGGTCTGCACCTGCAGGGCGTCGAAGGGGTCGGGCAGCGGCGGGGTCGGCGGGCGCCGGTGGAGCAGTCCGCGCCGCTCGCGGGCCCCGCGTGGGCGGTCCGTGCGCGCGGTGCGGTCAGCGCTCGGGAGAGTCGGCCCGGAGGGATCCGTCGGCCGGTCGTGGTCCGTCGCCGCACGCCGACCCGCACCCTGCCGACCCGCACCCTGCCGACCCGCACGCCGCCGCCGCGCGAACCGCTCGCGCAGCGGCCGCTCGCCGCCGGGCAGCAGTGCGACGACCGCGGCGTAGGCGAGCGCCGGGGTCACCGTGCAGACGGTCAGCAGGAACCACGCCATCGGAGCACCTCGCCCGCCCAGCGTAGGATCGCCGTGTGACCTGCGCCACAGGTGACCGGCTGCACGTGCGTCCAGCGGGTCGGCGCCCGGGGTCGGCGTGGGGGATCGAGGTCCCAGCCCCGACCGTGCGGACGGCCACCGCGGCACCCGGTGCGGCACCGGACCCGCGGCACCCGGCCCTGATCGGGACCCTGGTCCCCACCCGTTCGGACCATCCAGGCTCTGACCTGCACTTTCGCGCCGAGTGATGATCAGGGGAGACTCAGGGGACGACCAGGGTCATCACCGATGCGACCGCCCACGCGCACCCGCCACGATCGATCCTGACGCCAGCCCGACCCGCGCCCCACGCGGCGGTGCAGGCCGTCGCCGGGGCCCCCGCCCCGGCCGCACACCGATCACGCACGCACCCACGACGCACAGACGGGGCACCATGACCACGAACGAGACCACGCCGATCGCGACAGCACGCGGACTGGTCAAGACCTACGGCTCCGGCGAGACCGCCGTGCAGGCCCTCGCAGGGGTGGACGTCGACTTCGGCCGCGGCGAGATGACCGCGATCATGGGGCCGTCGGGCTCCGGCAAGTCGACGCTGATGCACTGCATGGCCGGGCTGGACCGCGCCACGGCCGGCGACATCGAGGTCGACGGGCTGCCGATCGGCCAGATGAACGAGCGCCAGCTCACCCAGCTGCGCCGCACCCGCCTCGGCTTCATCTTCCAGGCGTTCAACCTGGTGCCGACGCTGACCGCGCTGGAGAACATCACTCTGCCGCTGGACATCGCGCGCAAGCCGGTGGACAAGGCCCACCTGGACGCCGTGGTCGAGGCCGTCGGCCTGGCGGACCGCCTGAGCCACAAGCCGACCGAGCTGTCCGGCGGGCAGCAGCAGCGGGTGGCGTGCGCGCGCGCTCTGGTGTCGCGCCCGGCGGTGGTGTTCGCCGACGAGCCGACCGGCAACCTCGACTCGACGTCCTCCGGCGAGGTGCTGGGCTTCCTGCGCCGCTCGGTGGACGAGCTCGGCCAGTCGGTCGTGATGGTGACGCACGACCCGGTCGCCGCCTCCTACGCGCACCGGGTGCTGTTCCTCGCGGACGGCCGCCTGGTCGCCGAGGTGCGCGAGCCCACGCCGGACACGGTGCTGGCGACGCTGACCTCCCTGACGGCCCGCCGCACGCCGGTGGCCGCGCACGACGGCGCAGCGGTCTGATGGGACGCGTGGCCCTGCGGGGGATCCGCGCGCACCTGGTCCGCTTCCTGCTGTCCCTGCTGGCGGTCGCGCTGGGTGTGGCCTTCGTGGCCGGCACGTTCTCGCTGCGCGCGATGATGTCGAGCACCTTCGACGGGATCGTGGACGCGGGCAGCCGGGGTGACGCCTACGTGCGTGGCGCCGAGGAGTCGGGCTCCGAGGCGACGATGTCCGAGGGCGCCGCGGCGACGCGGGTGCCGGTCTCGGTCGATCTGGTGGACCAGGTGGCCGCCGTCGACGGCGTGGCGCACGCGATCCCGGAGGTCCAGGGATCGCTGGTGCTGGTCGGCGCGGACGGCACGGCGGTGCTGAGCACCCAGGCGCCGAGCATGGCGTTCCTGTCGGTGCCGGACGACCCGGCCACCTCGATCGTGGACGGCCGTCGGCCGGAGAAGGCCGGGGAGATCGCGCTGGAGTCCGCGACCCTGGAGTCCTCGGGCCTGGCGATCGGCGACAGCACGACGGCGGTGCTCCAGGGGGAGCTGACCGACGTGACGGTGGTCGGCGAGGTCGACATGGGCGGTCCGATGGCCGGCGCGACGATCGCGCTGGTCGACCAGGCCACCGGCATGAGCCTGTTCGCGCCGGACGGCGACCTGATGGACATCGCGATCTACGGCGAGGACGGCGTGACCCAGCAGCAGCTGGTGGAGCGCGTCGGCGCCGCGCTGGACGACCCGGCGGTCGAGGTGGCCACCGGTGACGACGTCCGGCAGGAGAGCAAGGACGCCATCGGCGAGATGCTCGGGTTCGTCACGACGTTCCTGCTGGTGTTCGCGGCCATCGCGCTGTTCGTCGGCGCGTTCATCATCTCCAACACCTTCGCGATGTCGGTGCGGCAGCGGATGCGCGAGTTCGCGCTGCTCCGCGCGGTCGGCGCCTCGCCGACGCAGGTGTTCGCCTCGATCCTGGTGCAGGCCGCGGTGGTCGGCCTGGTCGGGTCGGCGGTGGGCATCGCCGCCGGTCTGGGGCTGGTGCAGATGCTCAAGGTCGGCTTCGAGTCGATGGGCATGAGCCTGTCCGGGGACATCCCCGTGGACGCCGCGACGATCGTGATCTCGCTGGTGGTCGGCACGGTGGTCAGCGTGCTCGCGGCGGCGGTCCCCGCCCGGCGTGCGGCGCTGGTCCCGCCGGTGGAGGCCATGCGCGAGGAGGTGACGGTCCGGGAGCGCTCGCTGCGGGTGCGGGCGGTGATCGGCGCGCTGCTCACCGGTCTGGGGGCGGCCGCAGTGGTCGCTGCGGCGGTGAACCCGGAGGCGGGCTACGGCGAGACGGCGCTGTCCGTCGGCGCCGCGGCCGTGGTGATCGGCGTGCTCATGCTGTCGCCGCACCTGGCGCGGTGGACGATCGGGCTGCTCGCGGCGCCGTTCGTCCGGCTGGTGCGACCGGTGGGCCGGCTGGCGCGCGGCAACGTGGTGCGCAACCCGCGCCGGACCGCCAACACGGCCGGTGCGCTGATGATCGGCATGGCGCTGGTCGGCGGCGTGTCGGTGATCGCGGCCTCGGCGGAGTCCTCGGTGGCGTCGATCGTCGACCAGGAGGCCAACGCCGACCTGATCATGCGCTCGGCCACCTACGTGATCCCGCCGGGTGCGATCGCCGACGTGGAGGTGCTGCCCGAGGTCGAGCAGGCGGATGTCGTCGGCTTCGCCGCGGTGTCGGTGGACGGCGCCCGCAGCAACCTGATCGGCCTGACCCCCGGCACGTTCGGGCGGTCGATCAAGGTGCGGACGATCGACGGCGACCTGGGTTCGCTGGCCGACGGCGAGGTCGCGGTGCAGAAGTCCCGGGCCGAGGACGACGGGCTGGCCGTCGGCGACACCCTCGAGATGAAGGCCGGCGGCGCCACCCGCACGCTGACCATCGGCGCGATCTTCGAGTCGAACGCCCTCGGTGCGCCCTACGTGGTGGACCAGCCGGTGCTGGACGAGATCGTCCCCGCCACGGACCAGTCGATCGACACGGTGTTCGTGAACGCGGCCGCCGGCACCACCGTCGCGGAGGCCCGGCAGGCGGTGGCCGACGCGGTGGCGCCGTACGTGGTCGTCTCGGTGCAGGACAAGGACGAGTGGGTGTCGGACATGGCCGACCAGGTGAACCAGGTGCTGGTGATCCTGTACGCGCTGCTCGGGCTGTCCGTGGTGATCGCGGTGCTCGGCATCGTCAACACCCTGGCGCTGTCGGTGATCGAGCGGACCCGGGAGATCGGCCTGCTGCGTGCGGTCGGCCTGGGTCGGCTCCAGCTGTCCGGCACGGTGACGATCGAGTCGGTGCTCACGGCGGTGTTCGGCACGGTGGTCGGCCTGGTGGTCGGCGTCGCGCTGGCCTCCGCGCTGCCCCGGGTCTACGCGGACGACGGCCTGTCCTCGCTGGTGATCCCGTGGGGCAACCTGGTCGGGATGCTGGTGCTGGCGGTCGTGGTCGGCGTGCTCGCCGCGCTGTGGCCGGCGGGCCGGGCGGCCCGGATGAAGGTGCTGGACGCGGTCAGCTACGAGTAGCACCGCGGGCAGGCAGGACGACGCCCGGTCGGGAGGAGGGTCCCCGCCGGGCGTCGTCGTGCGTGCGCCGATCGTCTGCGCAGGTCAGGCGCGGTCCTGCTTGTCCTTCTCGAGGAACTCCTTCGCCTTGTCGACCACCTGGTCGACCTTCGCGTCGGTGGAGTCCGAGGTGCGGGACTTGATCGCGTCGGCGGCTCTGTCGAGCGCGTCGGCGGCCTTGTCCTCGTTGCCCTGCAGGGCCTGCTTCGCCTTGTCCACGTAGTCACCGATGCCCATGGCCGTGCTCCCTTCGTCCCCGGGTGGGATCCGAGTCAAGGCCGGTGCGCGCGGAGGTGCAACCGGTGGCGGCCTGACCTGCGGGCCGGGCTCGGGTACGGACGACGACGCCCCCGCCGGTGCCACCAGGGCGCCGACGGGGGCGTGCGTGCCGCGATCGGGGGTCAGAGCTCGAAGGCCGCCATGAACCCGGCGTTGATCGCCTCGCCGACCTTGGCCGGCTTCACGCAGTCGCCGAGCGCGATGACCTCGGGGCGGTCCGCCAGCGCGTCCGGCAGCTCGCGGTTCGGCCGCACGCCGAAGGCCGAGAGCACCGTGTCGGCGTCCACGCGGATCTCCGCGCCGTCGGGGTCGGTCGCGACCAGACCCTTCTCGTCGATCGCGGTGACGGTGTGGCCGGTGAGGATCCGCACGCCGGCCTCGGCCAGCTGCCGCAGCAGGGTGATCCGGTTGATGATGATCATGTCCTTGGCGATCTCGGACGCCATCTCCACGATCGTCACCTCGTGGCCGGCCTGCGCCAGCTCCAGCGCCGAGTCGGCACCGGACAGGCCGCCGCCGGCGACGACCACGCGGTTGCCCACCGGGGTGCCGAGGTGGAAGTCCAGCACCTCGACGACGTTCTCCCCGTCGATGCCCGGGATCGAGCGCGGGATGATCGGCAGCGAGCCGGTGGCCACGATCACCGCGTCCGCCCCGGCGATCTCCGGCGACTCGGCGGTGATCTCGGTGTTCAGGTGCACGGTGACCGGCAGCAGGCGGAACTGGCGCTCCCACCAGCCGACCATGCCGCGCAGCTCCTTCTTGAACTCCGGGGTCGCGGCGGGCCACAGCACGCCACCGAGGTTGGAGCCCTTCTCGTACAGGTCCACGGTGTGCCCGCGCTGGGCGGCGACGCGAGCCGCCTCCAGGCCGCCGGGGCCGCCACCGACCACGACGACGCGCTTCGGGCGGGCCGAGATCGAGATGACGCGCTCGCGCTCGAAGCCGACCTGCGGGTTGACCGCGCAGCCCAGGGCCTCGGCGAAGAACGCGTGGCCGACGCACATCGCGTTGCAGCGGATGCAGGGGCGCACGTCGCCGCGACGGCCGGCGCGCAGCTTGTTCGCCCACTCCGGGTCGGCGATCAGGCCACGGCCGATGCCCGCGAAGTCCGCCTCGCCGGCGGCGATCACGGCCTCGGCGTTCTCCGGCGTCAGGTTGCCCACCGCCATCACCGGGATGCTCAGGACCTCCTTGAGGGCCTTCGCGGCCGGCGCCATGCAGGCGTCGCCCAGGTAGTACGGCGGGAAGACGTAGTCCATCGCCTCGTAGGAGCCGTCGTCGGCGATCATCAGGTCCAGGCCGGCGGCCTCGAGGATCACCGCGATCTTGCGGGACTCCTCGACGGTGCGGCCACCCTCGAAGCGGTGGTCCACCGACAGGCGGAACGACACCGGCAGCCCGGGGGCCGCGGCCTTGACGGCCTGGATGATCTCGACCGCGAAGCGGCAGCGGTTCTCGGTGGAGCCGCCGTACTCGTCGGTGCGACGGTTCCACACCGGGCTCATGAACTGGTCCACCAGGTAGCCGGTGTGGCCGTGGATGTCGATCGCGTCGATCCCGGCGGCGGCGGCGCGGGCGGCGGCCTCGGCGTGCCGCTGCACGATCACCTTGATCTCGTCGGTCTCCAGCGGCCGGCACAGCACCTCGGGGTGCGAGTAGTGCGGGTTGTCCGAGGCCGAGATCGGCAGGCGCTCCGGGTCGACGTTGTTGATGTTGCGGCCGAGGCCCGCGGTGAGCTGGAGGCTGATCTTGCCGCCGACGGAGTGGATCGACTCGGCGAGAGCCGTCAGACCGGGCAGGCTGGCGTCGGTGTCGACCCGGCACAGGCCCGGGTTGATCTGCTCGTAGTCCTGGGAGACGGCGGAGATGCCGGTCATCACCAGGCCGGTGCCGCCCTTGGCGCGCTCCGTGTAGTACGCGATCTCGCGCTCGGTGATCAGGCCCTCGTGGGTGCCCATCTCGGTGCCCATGGGGGCCAGGGCGATGCGGTTCGGGAGATCGAGCGACCCGATGCGTCCGGGTTGCAGGACGTGCTCGAAAGTGGACATGGCGAGTTCCTCCTGGTTCGGCGCCGCTGGGGGGATGCGCCGGTACCTGTTGTGTCAGCCACTCGATCGTCTGATACCTACCGGACGGTCGGTCAGGCCGTTCGTCCCAAGATTCACAAAGTATCGCCGCAGGTCAGAGGGTTGGGACCGGTTCTGTCCGGCATCCAGCGCATCCCGAGCCGGACTTGAGGGGACCTTCGGCCCGATCGATCCTCAGCGGCGCGCCAGGTCCGCCTCGTACCCTCGGGGCGTGACGTCGACCTCCGCCACCCCCGCCGCCTCCGCCCCGCCCCGCCGCCGCCGTCGCGTGGGCTGCGTCGTCGGCCTCTCGATCGCCCTCGTCGTGCTGGTGGGCGGCGCCGTGCTCGCCGACGGGGTCACCCGGTCGATCGCCGAGGACGTCGCCGCCGACACGGTCCGCACCCAGATCGACACCACCGGCGACCTGACCGTCAGCGTCGAGGGCACCCCGTTCCTCACCCAGCTCGCCTCCGGCACCCTCGACCGCATCCGGCTGCACGCCGACGGCGCCACCGTCTCCGGCATCGCGATCACCGACCTCGACATCATCGCCACCGACGTCACCGTGCGCGGCGACCGCTCCGCCGCCGAGGTCGTCGCCACCGGCACCGTGCCGATCGCCCAGATCGAGCAGACGATGCGCGAGCGCACCGGCTGGGACCTCACCGCCGCCGTCGAGGGCGACACCCTGGTCGCCACCGGCGCCGTGCTGGGTGTGCCGGTGTCCGCGTCCTTCACCGTCGCGGTCGCCGAGGACGGCACCGTCGTCCCGACGCTCCAGCAGGTCACCCTCGCCGGGCTGGTCGTCGACGCCTCCGCGCTGCCCGACGGCCTCGGCGCCCGCCTCGGCGGGGTCGGCAGCCTCACCGACCAGCTGCCCGCCGGCGCCACCCTCACCGACGCCCAGGTCCAGACCGACGGCCTGCGGATCACCGCGCAGATGCACGACGTCACGGCCGACTCGCTGTGACCCTGCTCCGCGAGATCTGGGCGCGCGCCACCAGCGTCCAGCCCGTGCCCAGCCGGGAGGTCGTGCTCGGCACCCTCGCCGTCGTGCTGCTCTGCCTGGCCGTCCCGCGCCTGTGGCACCTCACCCGGCACGTCCTCACCCTCGTCCACGAGGCCGGGCACGCCCTGATCGCCGTGCTGTCCGGGCGGCGGCTGTCCGGCATCCGGCTGCACTCCGACACCTCCGGGCTCACGGTCTCCGTCGGCAAGCCGCGCGGTCCCGGCATGATCGCCACGGCGCTGGCCGGCTACACCGCACCGTCCGTGCTCGGCATCGCCGCCGCGTGGGTGCTCGGGCGCGGGTACGCCGTCGGGCTGCTCTGGGGGCTGCTCCTCGCGCTGCTGCTGGTGCTGGTGCAGGTGCGGAACTGGTATGGGCTGTGGGCGATCCTGGTCACCGGCGTGCTGCTGGTCGGCGTGACCTGGTGGGGGAGCGGCGCCGTGCAGGTCGCGGTCGCGTACGCCGTCACCTGGTACCTGCTGCTCGGCGCCCCGCGCGCGGTGCTCGAGATGGCCCGGGGCCGGCGGGGTGCGCGCGGTCGCGGGACGTCGGACGCGGACGTGCTCGGACGGCTGACGCCGCTACCCGGCGGGTTCTGGGTCGGGGTGTTCCTCGTGGTGTGCGTCGGCGCGCTGGTGCTCGGCGGGTCGTGGGTGCTCGGCCGGCCGCTGCTCTGAGCCGCTGACCCGACCCGTTGCGCTGAGCCGTGCGGCTGCGCGGCGCCTGCGACGGCGCCGGCACCGGCTCGGTGGGCGAGGCGCTACAGCGCGTCGATGAGGTCGCGCAGGACCTGCGAGACGTTGGTGTGCTGCTCCTCGGCGCGCGCGACGAGCTTGGCGCGCCGCCGCGCGTCGAGGCGGATGGTGAGGGGGCGCGCGTCGGCACCCACGCTGACCGGTCGCCCGGGGGTGGCGCGACCGAACCGGGCGCCGACGAACCCGCCCTCGGCGTCCTCCGCCCAGCGCTCGAGATCGGCCTCGGTGAACTCGGTGCCGTCGGCTGCGGTGTGCGTCGTCATGTCTCGCTACCCCGTGAGTCTGGTCTCGATGTCTGGTCGTTTCGTGGTGATCCGCGGATGAGACGTGCACTCACCGCTGCAATTATGTAAGACGAAACTGCAGTACGAAACTTGGATGCCGCCAAGGGTCTCGATCGCCGACCGTCTGAGACCGCGAGGAGGCTGAAGGCTGGCCGAATCACCGCAGGAGGGCATGCTCCGCCCGGCGCGGTCGCATCCGCCGCGACCTCGCCCGTGGATCAGTCCGTGACGACGCAGGTGTCGAGCTGTCGGTCCATCGCGTCGTGCTCGGCCTGCGTGACCCACAGCCCGTAGGCGGCCTTCACCCGGATCTGCTGGGCGACGTAGGCGCAGCGGTACCCGGTGCTCGGCGGCAGCCAGGTCGCGGCGTCGCCGGCACCCTTCGCCTGGTTGATCGGCCCGTCCACCGCGAGCAGGTTCGCCGGGTCGTTCGCGAACTCCTCGCGGGTCTCGGCTGACCACTGCTGGGCGCCCTTCTGCCAGGCGTCCGACAGAGCGACCACGTGGTCGATCTGCACGGCAGCGCTGTCCGGCCCGCGCACGAAGTCGATCGTGGCGCCGCCGTACGGGTCGGCCAGGGTGCCGGTCAGCACCACGCAGTCGTGCGTGCCGTCCTTGTAGGTGACGTCGGTGAGGTCGCGGGCGAGCACGTCGTTGCGGGTGTCGCAGCCGTTGCGGTCCACGTCCGCCCACGCAGAGCCGAACTCGTCCCGGTCGTAGCCGGTGCTCGGCGCGCGGCCCTTCACCTCCAGGGCGGCGAGCTCGGTGCGCGCGCGGTCCACGTCGGCGGCGGTCAGCGGGAAGCGTGCCGACTCCCGGGCCTGCGACCACACCGGGTAGCCCGCGCCGACACCCACGCACACCAGCAGCACCAGCCAGGCCCAGGCACGGGCGCCGGTCCGGCGACGGGCGCCGCCCGAGCCTCTCGCAGGCGTCCGGCGGGCAGAGGCAGGACGGGTGCGGGTGGAGCGGCTCACCGGGTCACCGTCGCACACGGGTCCGACACGACACCTCCTCCCGACCCGGCGCCCGCGTGGCGCTGATCTGCCCGAGCGCCCGTCGCGGGGCGCCGTACCGTGCGGATGTCCGGACGAGAGAGGAGCGTGCCGTGCCCGAGGGAGCGACGGACCCGGTCCTGCCCGGCAGCGGCGCGACGCCGACTCGCACGGTGCCGACCCGTGAGGCCTCGGCCGACAGGGCACCGATGCGTTCCGAGCCCGGCGCCGTGCCCTGTGCGCCTCGGCTCCCGACCGCGCTCGCCGCCGTCCTCGTCGTGCTCGCCGGCCTCGCCGTCGCCACCGCGGGCTCCGGGCCCTGGGCGGGCGCGCTCGGCGACGCGCTGTACGCCACCCTGGTCCTGCTGCTGCTCCGCCTGCTCCTGCCGCGCCGCCGCACGGTGCCGCTCGCGCTCGTGGCGCTGCTCGTCTGCACGGTCGTCGAGGTGGCGCAGGTGACGGGGGTCCCGTCCGCCGTGGTCCGGGCGTTCCCGCCCGCGCGGTACGTGCTCGGCACGACGTTCGTCGCGACGGACCTGCTGGCCTACGCGGTCGGGGTGCTGGTCACGGCGGTCGCGCTGCGGGGCGTGGACGGGTGGCGCGGGTCGAGGGCATCGCGGGTCTCCTGACGGCCGGTGAGGTCGCTGCTCGACCTCCTGCCGACGACGGTGCCCTCCCGTGCCGCCCGCCCGCACCCCGCCGGCGCCGCCCCTGGGGACGACGAACGCCTCGCGGGCCTGTGGACGGCTCGACGCCCGCTCGTGGAGCGGGACGGGGTCGTGCTACTCGCAGCCGATGCCGTCGTCGTCGCGGTCGAGCGCCGAGCGGTACCCGGGGTCGCCCCGGTAGACCGGCGCGGCACCGGCGGCCCGGGCGGCGTCGCAGTTCTGGTAGTAGACCGACCCGCCCGAGGACGCGGCGGCGCCCAATCCGGCCGAGGCGGAGGAGCCGGACGACGCGGCGGACGAGCCCGAGGGCTTCGCTGCTGCTGCGGCCTCGCGTGCGGCGACGTCGGTCTCGCGCACCGCGACAGCGGCGGCTGCGGCGTCCACGTCGGCCTGCTGCTGGGTGACCTGCGCCTGGAGCGCGGCGAGGCTGTCGGCCTGCGCGTCGGCAGCGGACTCCCGGGTCGTCAGGTCCGCCTCGCGGTCCTCGACCTCCTGCTCACGTGCTGCGAGGTCGTCCTCGCGCTCGTCCAGCGCGGCCTCCCGCGTGGCGGCGTTGTCCTGGGCGGCCTCGGCGGCAGCGCGGTCGTCGGCGGCACCGGCGGCTCCCATCGACGCACCGACCAGGATCCCGGCGATCAGCCCGACGGCCACCAGCAGCGACCGGCCCACCCAGGCCGGGCGACCAGCCGGGGGCACCGGAGCGGTCGGCGCCGACGACGCGTGACCGCGCCCCGGCAGTCGGTTCGTGAGGTTGCCGAGCGCCATCGCCTGCTCCAGGGACCGGGGGCGCCGGACGTGCCCGCTTCACCCGGTCATCGGCCGGGACGGACCCCTGGCTGAGCGCCCGCTGTGCGATCGCGCCGTCGCTTCACCCGCCCGGCGCAGCCTCGCCCGCCTCGCCTGTCGTCGCGTCCGCTCTCCACACGTCCCGCTGGCGACGGTCCCAGGTGTCGCCGGCCCGCGCCTAGGGACCGCCCATGGGAGCTGCGAGTCCGTCAGGGCGCGTGGACGGATCAACGCCCGTGAGTGGAGCGGGTCGGAGTGCCGTCGATCTCGTCCTCTGTGCCGCACCGATTCGTGTCTTGCACGGCTCGCCAGGGCTCTAGGTCCCACGTTGGGCCAATCGGGTGAGTCTACGGTCCGATTCAACGTTGAATCGCGACCGCGTTCGACGCGAGCAGGGGAGGCCTGGTGACGAACACAGTTGTTCGATCAGGGATGTCGTCGGTGATTGCCATGGCTATGTGCGCATCGGGTGCACACGCCATCGCTGACGACGGGACAGGTGCGATCGAGAACATCGCGGGCCTCATCGCCGAGGTGGCGCCTGATCAGGGCGACGTGCTGGTCGGTGAGGTCCTCGACGGTGTCGGTGTCGTCGCAGAGGCGGGTGCGACGACGGTGCTCGTGCCTGAAGACCCTGCAGCTCCGCTCGTCATCGACAGTGGGTCAGGGCAGATCGCTCCGCTCGCCATGTCCCTTCCAGCCGAGCTGAACGTGGCAGACGGGCGCCGCGCTGACGACGGGACGGTGGTGTACTCGGGCTCAGACGGCGCGGCCGCCGTGCAGGTCCTCGAGGATGGATCGGCGCGAGTCCAGACGATCATCAACACGCCCGAGGCCGCGACGGAGTTCACCTACACATTCGGTGACGGTGTGATGCCCATTCGGGGAGACGACGGGACGATCGACCTCACGGTCCTCGTCGACGACGTCGTCCTCGGTGTGGGGCAGCTCGCGCAGGCATGGGCGATCGATGCCACCGGCGCGCCCGTGGCGACCTGGTACGAGATCGACGGCGGTGCCGTCGTCCAGCACGTTGCCGTGGATGAGTCCACAGCATTCCCCGTGGTCGCCGATCCGCTGCTCACGTACGGTTTCGGTGTGTACATGAACCTGACGGGCGTGCAGTGGAAGGTGATCGCGAGCGCCGCCGTCGGCACCACGGTGGGCGTCACCACGGCGGCGTGCCTCGGCGCAAAGCTGCCGTCAAGTTGGGCGAAGGCGATCGGCGCTGCGTGCACCATCATCGGGGTCAACACGGGAATCACGGCATTCGTGGCTTCGGTGCGCGAGGTCGTGAACTGGAAGCTCTCCAACTCGGCCTGCTACCAGATGAAGCTCGGTTCCAGCAGTGGCCTGACCAAGGTCGACGCGAAGAACTGCAAATGAGCACTCCGTCGCGAGTCCCGTCAGCCAAGACCGTCCCCGCGGAGGCGGTGGTGGAACGTGCTGCCACATCGGGAGCCTGGGTGCGCGGCCTGCTCTGGATGCTCGGCGCGTGGGCGATCACCGCCGTGGTGCGGTGGGCGACCGGTGCCGAGATCATCTACGGAGCTGTCGTGGCGGTGACGGCGCTCGGTGCGCTGGGCGAGGGCGCCGTGACAGTGCGTCGAGCGCTGAAGTACCTCGGGTTCACGGCCGCGCTCGCCGTGACGGGGGCTCTGACGCTGGGTCGGTTCGGGTTCGGCGGCAGCGTCGAGCAGCGGCTGGTGCAGGGAGCGGTCGGGGTCGCCGTGGCCGCGCTCGTGCTTCTGGTCGCTGCCCGAATCCACAGGGCACGAGGCACGGTCGACTCTGGCTCCTGACCACTCCGGTCGGTCCGGCAACCGCCGGATCGACCGGAGCAGTGCAGCCCGCCGCCGTCACTCCTTGACCGGCGCCACCCCGTGCACGTCCGCCACCGGGAACCGCCGCCGCGCGTCCGCCTGCTTCGCGAGCGTCGCCGCGAGCACGTCCACCTCGAGCACGTCCGCCAGCCGCAGCAGGTAGGTGAGCACGTCGGCGATCTCCTCGCCGGCACGTCGCCGCCGGTCCGGGTCGGTGAAGTGCGCGGCCGCGCCGTCGGCGGGCACCCACTGGAACAGCTCCGCGAGCTCGCCCACCTCGCCGACCAGCGCGAGCACCAGCGACGTGGGGTCGTGGAACTGCACCCAGTCCCGCTCCTCGCTGAACTCACGGATCAGGGCGGTGAGCCGGGCCAGGTCACCGGCCGGCGGGGTGGGATCGGTCATGCGCCCCAGCGTGCCACGGTCAGCGCAGCAGCCAGGTCGGGTGCCGCAGGTACCGCTCGGCGACGAGCACGGTGCCGGCGGGCTGCTCGGCGCGGAGCCCGCCGGAGGGTCCGCCGAGCGGATCGGTGACGGTGCGCCCGAGCAGCTGGAGCCGGCGGAGCATGGACAGCGCGCAGGCTGTCTGCTCGTCGTGGCTGGTGAACGGCCGGACCTCCTGGTAGCCCGCCACCCAGGCCTGCGCGCGTTCCGGGGCGTCCGGCAGGTGCTCGACGTAGGACAGCGCGGCGGCGAGATCGAGGGTGAACCAGGAGAAGCCGCAGTCGTCGAAGTCGATCACCGTGAGGTCGTCCCCGTCGACCAGCAGGTTGCCGTCACGCAGGTCGGCGTGCACCAGGCCCCACGCGTCCGGGGCGCGCGATCCGTCGTGCAGGGCGTCGAGGGCCGCGGCCTGGGCGCGGGCCAGCAGCGTGCGCTCGGCGGCGGGCAGCCCGGCGTTCTCCCAGCGGCCCCACCGGCTGTCCGGGCCGACCATGTCGGCGGGCTCCCAGGTGGGTCGGACGAAGTCGCGCGGCCGGTGGAACGCGAGCGCGTGCTCGTGCAGGTGGGCGGCGGTGGTGCCCACCCGGCGGTGCAGGGCGGCGGCGTCGCTGCCGTCGGCGGCGAGCGCGTCGTCCAGCGGTGTGCCGGGGATCCATGCGGTGGTCAGGCAGGACCAGCGGCGCTCGCGGTCGTCGGCCACCATCGCCACGTCCCGGCCCTCGACGGAGCGCAGCACGGTCGGCACCCGCACCACGCCCGCGGCGGCGAGGGCGGTGATCCAGGCGACCTCGGAGTCGACCGCGGCGGTGTCCTCCATGTAGGCCGGCGGGGACACCCGCGTGACGGCGACCGGTCGCCCGCGCTCGGTGATCAGGACGGTGGCGTTGTGCGAGAGGCCGAGCAGGGTGACCGTCGTCGTGGCCGGGTCCCACCCCCATGCCTCGCACAGCCCGGCGGTCAGCCACCGCGGCGCGCGCGCACCGGGCGTCAGCTCGGTCAGGGGCGGGTGGTGCAGCGCCAGCCGGGTGCCCGGCGTCTCGTCTGTCGTCATCGGACCTGCCCCCGGGGCCGTGCGTGGCCGGCGGGACCGGATCGGCCCGTGGCGCTGTCCGGCGAGTGTCGGCAGGCGTGCACCCGGTCGACAAGAGGGTCTGCCGCGATTTCACGCAGGTGTTACCCAGGCGCGCGAGGGTGACGCGGCGGAAACACGGCCGACGCCGGATCGCCTCCGTGCGGCGGTCGGATGCCTGCGGCACCGGTGCGTGGGGACGACGGTCCCTGCGAGCAGCCCGGGTGTCCGGACGAGGGCTCAGGACGGCCGCAGGGGCCGGACACGGATGACTCGTAGGACGACGCTCGGGCTGGACATCGACCACGATCAAGCGTGTGCTGCTCGACGGGGACGCGGGTGCTGGTCTGACGGGGAGGGTGGGCGGTCCTAGGGTGCTGACGTGACCCCGCTCGCCTCGTCCTCCGCCGCGTCCGTCCCGCCGTACCTGGTCCGCGACCACCGCGTCGCCGTCCCGGTGGACCGCGCGCACCCCGACCGCTACCCGTCGATCGAGGTGTTCGCCCGCGAGATCGTGGACCCGTCCCGGGACGGCGAGGACCTGCCGCTGCTGCTGTTCCTCCAGGGCGGCCCCGGTGGCGCGGGCCCGCGTCCGCTCGGCGGCGGCTGGTGGTCGACCGCGCTGCGCACGCACCGGGTGGTGCTGCTCGACCAGCGCGGCACCGGACGGTCCTCCCGGATCGACGGGCGGATCGCGGGCCGGTTCGCCGACGGGGCGGCCCTGGCCGACTACCTGGCGTGCTTCCGCGCGGACGCGATCGTCGAGGACGCCGAGGCCGTCCGGCAGCAGGTCTACGGCGGCCGGCGCTGGTCCACCCTCGGGCAGTCCTACGGCGGGTTCCTCACGCTGACCTACCTGTCCCGGCACCCCGAGGCGCTGACCGCCTGCTACGTCACCGGCGGCCTGCCCGGCACCACCGCCACCGCCGAGGACGTCTACGCCCGCACCTTCCCCCGCCAGGTCGCCCGGAACGCCGCGCTGGCCCGGCTCCACCCCGAGGACCTGCCGCTGCTGGGCCGGATCGCCGATCGTGTCGCCGCGGGCGACGTGCTGCTGCCGGACGGCGACGTGCTGAACCCGCAGCGGGTGCAGGCGCTCGGCATGGGCCTGGGCATGAGCACCGGCGTCGACGCCCTGCACTGGGCGCTGGACACCGCCGACCTCGACGCGGACGGCGTGCCCTCCGAGGCGTTCCGCCAGTGGGTGCAGACCGAGACCGGCTTCACCGCGAACCCGCTGTACGCGGTGCTCCAGGAGGTCATCTACCACCAGGGTGCGCGCGCGGGTGGCTGGGCGGCGCAGGCCGAGCTCGACTGCCGACCCGACTTCGCCCCCGACGCCCGGCCGCTGGCGCTGACCGGCGAGGCGATCTTCCCGTGGATGTTCGCGCAGGTCCGCGCGCTGCGCCCGTTCCAGGCCGCCGCCGAGGCCCTGGCCGCCCGCACCGCATGGGCGCCGCTGTACGACCTGGACCGGCTGGCCGCCAACGAGGTGCCGCTCGCCGCGGTGCAGTACGTTGACGACCCCTACGTCGACCTGGACCTCGCGCTCGGCACCGCCGACGGGATCGGGAACGCCCAGGTGTGGGTGACCAACGAGTACCTGCACGACGGCCTGCGCGCGGCCGGCGACGTGATCCTGCCCCGGCTGGTCGACCTGGCCGCCGGGCGGTGGAGCGTCACGCGTCGCTGACCGGGCGCTCCCAGGCGGGGTCGGAGAACCAGGGCGTGACGGTGACGTCCGGGACCCCGCGGGTGACCAGGTCGGTGACGGCGCGGCCGAGCTGCGACGCGACCCGGCCGGCGGCGCCGAGCTGCTGGTAGCCGTCGCGGCATCGCAGGCGCACGCCGCCCCGCCCTGCCGCGTCGGGGTCAAGCCCGGTGACGTCGAGCACGGTGTACTGGAGAGGCCCGATCGAGGGGACCACCACCCCGGACTCCAGGTAGCCGTTCCAGCCGCGGCTCCCGCGCGTCGCGACGAACGTCGTCTCGTCCACCGGATCGATCCGGTAGCGCTGGGCGCGCAACGCCCCGACGAGATGTCCGAGGATCTCGGCGGAGGTCCGCCCCGCCCGCACCTCGCAGGCCGGGTGCGGCCGGGCGGCGCGCGTCCACGGTGCGAGGGCGGCGGTCACCCCGTCATCGTGCCGGATCAGACCTCTGCCAGGGCGTCCACCTGCGCGAGGATCGCGTCCAGCACCACCGCGCGGTCGAAGCGCAGCGCGAACTCCCGCGCCCGGTCGGCCCACACCGCCCGCTCCGCCTCGGGCAGGGTCAGCGCGCGGTCCAGGGCGGCGGCGATGGCGTCGGGGTCCTCGACCGGGACGATCAGGGCGGTGTCGCCGACGGCCTCCGGGATGCCGCCGGTGTCGGTGGTGATCACCGGGCCGCCGCCGGAGAGCATCTTCTCGACCAGGGCGATGCCGAAGGTCTCGACGAACTCGGGGCGCGGCTTGGACGGCAGCACGTAGGCGGCGGCGCCGGCCATCAGGTGCGGCTTCTCGTCGTCGGAGACGTCGTCCAGGAACAGGATGCGGTCCGCCACCGGAGAGGCGGCGGCGTGGGCGCGCAGCCGGGCGGCGTCCGGGCCGTTGCCGGCGATCACCAGCCGGTGCGTGCCCGGCGCCGAGGAGCGGGCGTAGCCGTCGATCAGGTCGTCCACGCCCTTGGCGGTGGCGAGCCGGGACAGGTAGAGCACGTAGCCGTCGCGGTCCAGCCCGCGCGCGGCGAGCAGGGCGTCGGTCTCGGCGTCGTCGCGGCCCAGGTACTGGCCGACGTCCACCGCGGGGTAGGAGATCCGCACCCGCTCACGGCACTGCGCGGCGAAGGTGGTGCCGTGCTTGGCGTCGACAGCCTCGGCCTCGGTGATGATCAGGTCGCGGGTGTACTCGGAGACCGCGATGCAGACGTCGTGCTCCAGGTAGGAGGCGAGCACGTGCGCCGCGGCGCCGAACCGGTCGGACTCGACGCAGGCGCGCACCACGTTGGTCACGTCGGAGCCGACCGCCTCGGCCACGGTGGTGACGTTCACCGGCAGGCCGGTGCGGCGGGCGACGTGCACGGCGTCGGCGACGGCGGTGGCGTGCGGGCTCAGGTACAGCGAGAGCGCCACGGTGGGCACGCCGTCGGTGAACAGCTCAACCAGGCGGCCGATCAGCCCGGCGACCCAGCGGCCGTCCGGCACCTTGTAGTCGCCGACCGGGTCCGGGCGCTCGACGACGATCCCCGGGCTGTACGGCAGCACGCGGTCCAGCGGCTTGAGCGGGAGCCCGGCGGCCTGCAGGCGGTCGATCGGCCAGGTGACGATCCGGACCTCGTCGAAGCCCCGGTCCAGAGCGGCCTCGGCGAGGTTGCGGGCCTCGCCGGAGTGGCCGCAGATCACCGGGTCGGCGCGGACCACGATGACGAGGCGGCGCTCGACACGGCGCGGGGCGGCCTGGTCGGCGGGTCGGGTGTCGGTGGTGCTGGGGGCGTGGGTCACGAGTGGGACCTCCGGGGACGGCGCGGGTGGCGCGTGCTGCGTGACGGGGTTCTGCTGCCGACGGGATCAGGGTGCCGCTCGGCGGGGTGCTGCGGGGCCGGTTTCAGGCCAGCAGGCCGGGATTCGGCGGACCGATCGTGCTGGTGCTGACCGAGGGCGGCCGCTGCGCCGTCCACCGGCCGGGTTCCGGGCCGAGGTCGATCTGCAACCGGCCGCCGGCGTGCAGCTCCGTGCCGGTGAGCCAGGTGCGGTCCAGGTCGACGCCGTCCAGGCGCACCGACCGGACGTGCTGGGCAGGACCGTCGGGCTCGGGTTCCACGAAGCCGGTGGTCTCGATGGTGAACGGGCGGCCGCCGACGTCGACCCTCGCCTCCCGCCACGACGGGGCGTTGATCAGGTACAGGCCCTGACCGGCGACCGGGAACAGGCCGAGCGACGCCCACACGTACCAGGAGGACAGGCCGCCGGAGTCGTCGTTGCCGGGCAGCCCGCCCCGGCCGGTGGCGAACTGGTTCTGCACGATCGCGTGCACCACGTCGGCGGTGCGGTCCGGCCGGCCGGCGTACTGGTAGGCCCAGGGCGCCTCCATGTCCGGCTCGTTGTTCAGGCCCTCGAACCGGTGCAGCGCGTAGCCCTCGCGCATCTCGTCCTCGGTGGGCGCGAGCCCCGGCTGCTTCACCGGGTCGGCGCCGACGCCGAAGAACCGGTCGAGCAGGCCGACGAACGCGGCGTCCCCGCCGGCCATCTCGATCCGGGCGGCCATGTCGTGCAGCAGCCGGAACGAGTAGTTCCACCGCCCGCCCTCGTAGAACGTCGAGTCGTGCAGCAGCCCGGTCTCCGGGTCGAAGGCGTTGCGCCAGCGCCCGGCCAGCGGGGCGAACTGGTCGAGCAGCGCGCGGTCCCCGACCTGCTGGGCCAGCACCGCGGTGCAGTGGTACCCGTAGGCGAGGTCGAGGGTGTGGCTGATCGGGTGCGCGACCCCGCGCAGCAGGAACTCCTCGCCGTAGGTGCGCCGCAGGTCGTTGTGCAGGTGCACCAGCGCCCAGTCCCAGTCCATCCCGGGCAGCCCCAGCCGGCACAGATCGGCCAGGAAGGTGTGCGCGAGCGCGCTGCCCTGGCGGGAGAACCGGTCGGCGCCCCGGGCCATCCGGTAGCCGATCGGCAGGTTCCCCTCCTCCTCGCCGATGTGCAGCAGCGCGGTCGCCAGCTCCACCGCGCGCTCCGGCAGCAGGGCGGTCAGCAGCGGCAGCTGCGTGCGGTAGATGTCCCACATGGTCGCGATGTCGAAGGCGAACGGGGTGTCCGTCGGCCAGAACGGGCTCTCGTCGGGGGCCAGGCACGGCTTGATCAGCGAGTGGTACAGCGCCGTCGACAGTACGGTCTGCCGGTCGGTCGACGGCGTGTCCACCTGCACCTTGCCGAGGGTCTGCCGCCAGGTGTGCGCGGTGCGTGCCCGCCGCTCGGCGAAGGAGGACGGTCCCGGACCGCACTCGGCGACCAGGTTGGCGCGTGCCTGCTCGACCCCGCGCAGCGAGAAGCCGAACCGCAGCTCCACCACCTGCCCGGGCTCCGTGGGTCCGGCCCACATCAGCCCGAACGGGCGCAGCGTGGTCGGACGGATCCGGTCGAAGTCCAGCCGCGTGCCGCCGGGCATCAGCCGCCGGTCGTACCAGAGCATCTGCCGCCAGTGCGGGTGGTCGCACTCGACGTGCACCGCCAGCGGGGCCCCCTCGACGGTGATCTCGCCCTGCGCCACCCCGGGCTCCAGCGCGTGCAGGTGCGCCCGCAGCGGCACCGTGCGCCCGTAGGGGATGTCCAGGCCGCCCATGCTCAGGTCGACCACCAGCCGCGCGTCGCGGTGCGCGGGGAAGGTGTACCGGTGCACGGCGGTCTTCGGGCCGACGGTGATCTCGCAGCGGATCCCGGAGTCCAGCGTCGCCGAGTACCAGCCCGGCTCGGCCTGCTCCTCGGTGATCTCCCACAGCCGACCCAGGTCGTCCAGCGGCTGCAGCATCGGGGTCACGCGCACGTAGTTGTAGTACTTGCGGATCGCGCCGGTGCCGGACTGCTGGAAGTGCGTGAACCCCGACGCGCGCTGCGTGGTGTGCAGCTCCGGCGGCAGGCCCTCGGTCGACAGGTCGTACCGCCCGTACCCCGTCGGGTACGCCCCGGAGTACGCGCAGGCGCTCACCATGCCGAGCGGGTAGGTGGCACCGGGGTGGGTGTTGCCGACCTGCGGCTTCGGCCACCACCAGGTCGCGGCCAGCCCCGAGGGCTCGGGCAGGGCGGTCGCCTCGGTCCCGATGAACGGGTCGACGTGCTCGAACACGTGGGCCCCCCTCGTGCGTCGTCCGCATCGTCGCGGTGCTGTCAGTGCCGGCCGGCGTGCGCGGGTGCACCCGGTCCACGGAGAGTAGGTGCCGGAGGTGTCCGGCGGGTTACGAAGTCACCGGTGCTCCGAAAGCGGGACAGATCACCCGAACCGGTCCCGTGCCGTCGGCCGAGGCAGCACCATGGACCCATGGACGACTCCCGCCCGATGCCCGCGGCCGGCTGGTACCCCGACGGGGTCACGCCGGGGGTCGCGCGCTGGTTCAACGGGTCGGAGTGGACCGAGCAGACCACGCCGCTGCCCGCCGCGACGCCTCCCGCTGCCGCGGGCCCCGCCGCCGCGCGCCCTGCCGCGGGCGGAGCCGCCGAGGGCGGTGCCGTCGCCGGGCCTGTCGTCGGTCCGGGGCCGTCGCCCGTGACCCCCGTCGCGCCGCGACGTACCGACCCCTGGGCCTCGCAGGACGACGGACGCGGCGGGTTCTCCCCGGCCCCGGTCGCCGGTGCGGGCGCGTGGGCGGCGGGATCGGGTGGAGCCGCGTGGGGTCGCGGCGGGGCCTCTGCGGACCCGTTCGCGCCTCCTGGCGACCCCTTCGCCCCGCCCGCCGACACCCTCGCGCCGGCCGGCGACCCGTTCGCGCCGCCCGCCGACAGTCTCGTGCCGGGGGCCGACCCCTTCGCGCCGCCCCGCAGCCCTGCTCCCCAGGCCGCGTACGGCGCGGGCTTCCCGTCGGCCGGCTTCCCCGGTGCGGGCTTCCCGGGCGCGGCGCCCGCGAGCGCGGGCTATGCGGGCGCCGGCTACGCGGGGCCGGCGCAGCCGGGCGCCGGGTACCCCGGGCAGGTCGCCCCCGGGTTCCCCGCCGCGGCCCACCCCGGTGCGAGCCCCGCCGGACCGGTCGGCACGCCGTGGGTGCCGCAGCCGGACCGCGTCGGCGCGCACCCGAGCAGCGTCGTGCACTGGCTCATCCCCACCGGACGTTCCTGGCAGTCGATCACCGCCGGGTATCTCGGGCTGTTCGGCCTGCTGCTCTGGCCGCTGGCACCCATCGCCGTCGCGCTCGGGATCTGGGCGATCCAACGGGGTCGGCACGGCGGGCACGGGCGCGGGCGTGCGGTGTTCGCGATCGTCACGGGCCTGATCGGCACCGTCGCCGGGCTCTGGGTGCTGCTGGTCCTCACCCGCTGACCGGCGGCCCGCGACGGTCCCGACCCGCGCAGGGCCCGTGCGGGAAACGCGCGATCGGCGCCTCGACGTCCCCGCAGCGGCGCACACTGGCCGCGGCACGGCGCGCACCTGCGCCCTGCCGGGCCCTGACGGGCCCGATGGTCCGACGACGGAAGCCGCCGTCGTCGTCGTGAGGGAGCAGCCCGTGGTCGACCTGACCGCCGAACCGCCCGTGGAGGCGCCGGAGACCCCGGCCGACCCCGACGGCGGTGTGCCGATGCACGAGGACGTGGTGGACACCGTCCTGGCGTACCTGCGCGACGGCGTGCACGTCGACCTGGTCGGCATGCCCGGATCGGGCAGGACCACGGTGCTGCGCCGGGTGGCGGAGCGGCTGGCGTCGACCGGCCACCGGGTGGTGCGGGTGGACGGTGTGCGCGCGCTGCGCGACCGGCCGCTGGCGGTGCTCGCGCTGGCCGGGGCCGCGTCCACGCACCAGGGCGGGCCGACGCTCGGGCTGGTGACCGCGGTGGCGTCGCTGGAGACGCTGCTGGACGGCCCCGCGGTGCTGGTGGTCGACGACGCGGACGACCTCGACCCCTCGACGGTCGGTGCGCTGGTCGCCGCCCAGGGGCGCACGGGCGTGCCGGTGCTGACGGTGGGACGGCCGACCGGGCGCCGCGACGCCGGCACGGGCAGCCCGGCGGGTGCGCTCGGGCCGGGCGCCCGGGTGCCGCTGCCGCCGCTGGGCTTCGAGGACGTGCACCGGCTGGCCCACCGGGTGCTCGGCGGTGCGGTCGAGCCCTCCGTGGTCGCCCGGCTGGCGACCGCCAGCGGAGGGCTGCCGGGCCTGCTCACGGCGATGATCGACGGCGCGCGCCGGGGCAACCTGCTGCTGCACCGCGACGGGCTATGGGTGGCCCGCGGCGACCTGTGGTGCCCCGCCGTCGCCTCGGCGCTCGACCCGCTGCTGGTCGACCTGGACGACGACGCCGCCGAGGCCGCGACGCTGCTCGCGCTGGCCGGGGGGCTGCCGCTGCCGGCGGCCCGTCGCCTGGCGGGCCCGGACGCGCTCGCGCTGCTCGACGACCACGGGCTGCTCGCCGTGCGGCCCGGCGACGACGGCCCGGTGCTCGAGCTGTTCCCGCCGCTGCTCGGGCAGCACCTGGTGCGGCAGGGGTCGGCGCTGCGCACGGCTCTCGCGGGCGAACGGCTGGCCGAGGTCGACCGTGACCTGGCCGGGGACCGGGCACCGTCGCCCGCCGGTCCCGAGCCGCCCTGGCGCCCGGACGACCTGCTGCGCCGGTGGACCCACCGGGTGCACGACCTGCGGGCCACCTGGTCGACCGACCCGACCCCCGGTGGCGCGCTGCTCCTGCTGGAAGCGCTGGCGGTGACCGCCGCCCCCACCTGGGAGATCGAGGAGGTCGCCCGTCGGGGTGCCGCGCTGCCCGGGCCGCCGGGAGACCGCGCGGCGCTCGCAGCATGGACGGCGCGCTACCGGGCGACCACCACGGGGTCGCTGGAACGGGCCCTGGCGGCGATCGATCCGGTGCGCGGGACGGTCCCGGGCCACGAGGCGGTGCTGCGCGCGGCGGAGCTGCATGCGCGCACCGCTGTCGGCCTGCTGCCGCCAGGGGCGCTGCTCGACCCCGCCGGGGTGGAGGACGGCGGGGACGCCCGCGACGTGCTGGCGGTGGCGCGGGCGGCGTGCGCGCTCGCGGCCGGTCGACCGGCGGACGCCCTCGCGCTGGTCGAGGGCGTGCCGGACTCCTGCGCCGAGGCCGCGGTGCTGCGCGGCATGGCGTTGCTGCTGGACGGCGAGATGGCGGCGGGGGTGCAGGTGGCGCGCGCGGGCATGGAGCGGGCCGGGACAGCCGCCGACCCTGTGGCGCTGCACGAGCACGCCTACGTGGCCTGCTACGGGCTGGCGCTCCAGGGGCGGGTGGTCGAGCTGCACGAGCTGACCTCGGCGGTGCTGGCGATCGGCCTCGTGCCGCAGCACCGGCCGCAGGTGGTCGGCAGCCTGCTCACGTTCGCGGCGGTGGCGGCGCACTGGCAGAGCCGGCACGACTTCGCGCGGTCGGTGGCGACCCAGGCAGGCGCCCGCCCGGTGCCGCGCGGGCCCTACCCGTTCATGGCCACCGACCAGGTGGCGGCCCTGCTGCTGGACGGTGCCGACGGCCTCGAGGGTGCCGAGGGTCTGTGGGCGGCGGCCCGCGAGCGGCTGGACGCGGGGTTCCTGCCGGCCGGGATCGCGCTGGGTGTGCGCGCCGTCGAGCGGGACCCCCGGCCGGAGCGCGCCGCGGTGCTGGTCGAGGCGGCGGCCGCCGGTCGATCAGCGCTGCTGCGGCACCTGGCCGGCTACGCGTGGGCGGTCGCGGCGGGGACCTCGGACGAGCTCGCGCAGCAGGAGCGGTCGCTGGGCGCCGCCGGGCTCGGCCAGTACGCGGTGCGTGCGGCGGTGGCGCGGGCCACCCGGCTCATGGCGGAGGGTCGCACCCGGGACGCCGTGCAGCACGCGGACGCGGCGTGGAGCCGTGCCGGGCTGCGCGGGCGCGACCTGTGCGGGCTGTTCCGTCCGCTCGACCGCGCGGTGCGGGTGACCCCGCGCGAGCGCGAGGTGGCGGTGCTGCTGGCACGCGGGTTCTCCACCGCGCAGATCGCGACCCGGATGGTGCTCAGCGTCCGGACGGTCGAGAGCCACATCCTCAGCGCCTGCCGCAAGGTCGGGGCGGACGGTCGCGACGGGCTGGCCCGCGTCGCGCAGACCTGGCTGACCTGCGCCCCGGGCTGACGCGCCGGCGGGGCCGCGGGCGAGGTCTCTCGACCCGCCGCGACCCCGCCGGGGCGCGCCATGCCCTCCGGTCTCGCTCAGCCCTCGCGGAGCTGGATGCCGAAGCCGCCGCGCGGGTAGTGCCAGGACAGCGCCCCGGGTGGCGCCACGGCGGCGCAGGCACCGCACTCGAAGCACGCCGCGTACTCGGCGGACAGCGTCCCGTCGGCCTCCTCGGAGTACACGCCCGCCGGGCAGATCGCGACCAGCCGGGCGGCGCAGCCGGTGCGTCGGACGGCGTCCTGGTCGATGCTGATGTGGCTCTCCTGCTCGTCGGTCTCGTACCGGTTGACGGCGAGCCTCTCGACGACGGTCCCGATCTTCACAGTGCCCGCACCCCCGCGATGCCGTCCGACAGAAGGTCCCGCACCCGCACCGGCGACGCCTTGAGCGCCGACCGGGCGACGTCGGTGAGATGACGCCGCGGGGTGAGGTCATGAGCGAACGCGCCGTGCAGCACGTCCGCGATCAGCTGGCCGTACCGGTCGTACATCCGGGGCCGCTCCAGGAAGGACGGGGCCTTCGCGTAGGTGGTGAGGTCCTGACCGGCGAAGGACGCCATCAGCGCCGTGCGGTACCCGGCCAGCCCGGCCTTCGTGGTGTCGCCCGCGGTGAGCGCCGCGTCGATCCCTGCGGCGGCCGCGATCCCGGAGGCCGCCGCCAGGTCCATGCCGCGCACGGTGAGCCCGGTGTTGAGGGTCAGCCCGGCGGCGTCGCCCACCACGACCATGCCGTCGGCCGCGATCTCGCCGAGCATCTCCAGCCCGCCCTCGGCGACCAGGTGGCTGGCGTACTCGGCGATCGTGCCGCCGGCCAGCAGCGGGGCCACCGCCGGGTGCGCCAGGAAGTGCTCCAGCACCGCGCTCGACGCCTCGCCGCGCTCCACCAGGTCGTCGAGCCGCAGCACGACGCCCACCGACACCGAGTCCCGGTTGGTGTAGAGGAAGCCACCACCACCGATGCCGCGCGTGCAGTCGCCGACCACGGCGTACGCGGCGCCCTCGTCGCCGGTCAGGTGGAACCGGTCGGCGATCGTCCGCTCGTCCAGGCTCACCACGGTCTTCACGCCGAGCGCCAGGTGGTGCAGCGGCGGCTTCGAGCGCAGGCCGACACCGCGGGCGAGGAACGAGTTGACCCCGTCCGCCGCCACCACCACGTGCGCGCGCAGCACGTCCTTGCCGGCGCGGACGCCGACCACCCGACCGCCCTCGACCACCGCCTCGTCCACCCGGACGCCGGGCATGAGGAACACCCCGGCCTCCTCGCACCGCTCGGACAGCCAGGCGTCGAGCCGGGCCCGCAGCACCGTGACGGCGTTGGTGGGCTCGGCCAGGCGCTGGTCCTGGTAGTCCACGGCGACCGAGGAGGTGCCGTTGAGGAACTGGATGACGTTGCGGGTGATCCGGCGCTCGATCGGCGCCTCGGCGAGGAAGTCCGGGAACACCGTCTCCATCACGCGGGAGTACAGGACGCCGCCGGACAGGTTCTTGGCGCCCGGCACCTCGCCGCGCTCGACCAGCACCACCGACCGGCCCGCCTGCGCGAGCCGGTAGGCGGTGACGCAGCCGGCGACCCCGCCGCCGACCACGACGACGTCGAAGTCCGGCTCCGGCGCCTCGGTCACGAGAGCGCCGCCGTCAGCGCCGGGACGACCGCGTACAGGTCGCCGACCACGCAGTAGTCGGCCTCGGCGAAGAACGGGCAGGCCGGGTCGCTGTTGATCGCGACGACGGTGCGCGAGGAACGCAGGCCCACGGTGTGCTGGAGCTGGCCGGAGATGCCCACGGCCAGGTAGAGCTCGGGCTGCACCTGCTGGCCGGTGACGCCGACGTAGCGGTCGTGCGGGAACCAGCCCAGGCCCTCCGCGAGCGGGCGGGAGCACGCCTGCTCGGCACCCAGGGCCGCGGCCAGGGCGTCGACCAGCGCCAGGTCCTCCTGCGCCTTGACGCCACGACCTGCGGCGATGATGCGGGTGGCCCGGGACAGGTCGGCGGCGGCACGGGTGGCGGTCTGCTGCTCCACCACCGTGACGGTCCCGGTGGGCGTCACGTCGACGACGGTGACCGGGGCGGCGGCCGCGCCGGGCTCGGCGACCGGGCCGCCGTCGGTCACGACGACGGCAGTGCCGGCGACGGACTCCTGCTGCACGGCGATCCCGCCGAAGACCGGTCGGGTCACGTCGACCCGGCCCTCGGTCACGGCGACGGTGGTCGCCGGGGCCAGCACGGGTGCGCCGGTCGCGGCAGCCACCGCGCCCGCGAGCGCGCGGTCGCCGGAACGAGTGGCGGTGAGGACCAGGTCGGGCCACTCGGCCCGCACCAGGGCGGTGACGGCCGGGGCGAAGGCCTCGACGGGGGCGTCGCCGGGCTCGCCCAGCCAGGTGACGGCGTCGACGCCGGAGGTGGCGACCTGGTCGGCTACGGCGCGCGGGCCGACGACGACCGCGGTGATCGTGGTCCCGGCGGCCAGCGCCACCAGTTCGGAGATCCGGGGGTCGGTGGTCAGGATGATCGTGGTGCTCATGCTCAGGGCTCCTCTCGGGGGCGGGGTCTACAGGACGGCGTCGGCGCGCAGCGCGGCGACCAGGGCGGCAGCGGCCGCGGCGGGGTCGGCGCCGTCGATCACCTGGCGCCTGCGCGCGGCGAGCACCGGGGCGGCGGTGCCGGTGACGGTCACCTCGACCGGCGGGGCGGTCGGCTCGACCTCGGCCAGGGCGACCGTCTCGGCGGGGCGCTTGCCCGCGGCCAGGATGTCCTTCATGCCCGGCACCCGCGGCACCGCGGCATCACCCGCGACGGCGAGCACCGCGGGGCCGGTGACGCGCAGCACCTGCGTGCCGCCGTCGACGGACCGGGTCACCGTGAGGTCGTCGGTGGTTCCGGTGATCGCGGTGACGTCCGACAGCACCGGGCGGCCGAGCGCGCCGGCGAGCACGGAGGGCACCATCCGGGCACCGACGTCCACCGAGGAGTCGCCGGTGACGACCAGCCGCACGTCTCCGACGTGCTCCACCAGCCGGGCCAGCACCGTGGCGGTCCGGACGGTGGCGGCCCGCTCCAGGGAGTCGTCCGCCACCTGCACCAGGCGGTCGAGCCCGCGGGACAGCGCGGCCTTGCGGGCCAGCGGACCGGCGGACTCGACGCCGCCGATGCACAGGCCGACCAGCTCCTCGCCGGTGGAGTCCGCGAGCTGCCGCGCGACCTCCACGGCGACCTGGTCGTACTCGGACAGCGCGGCCTTGGCGCGGGACCAGTCCACGGTCCCGTCCGCGCCGACCACGGCGTCCTGCGGGTTGGGCGCCCACTTGTAGGCGACTGCGATCGTCATCGTGCGTCTCTCTTCAGGGTGGGTGGCCGTGGGGGCACGGCCGGCGGGCGGGCGCGCGGGGGCGCGTCCGCAGGATCAGGGGGTGCGTCGTGACCGGCGGTGCAGCGGCAGGACGCTGGTCTGCGCGAGGGTGAGCCCTCGGGTCTCCGGGGCGAGCAGCACCGAGGTCGCCAGTCCGACGGCGGAGATCACCGCGCCGGCGAGCAGCACCGCGCGCGGCCCGTGGTCGTCGAGGAACGTCGGCAGCACGTAGGTGGACACCACTGTGCCGACCCGGCTGAGCGCCATCGCGGCACCGACGGCGGAGGCACGGATGTCGGTGGGGAACAGCTCGTTCGGGTAGAGCCACTGCAAGTTCCCGGGACCGCCGGAGAAGAACGCGTAGGCGCCCAGGCAGAGCACAGTCACCAGCGCCCCGGCGGCGGGCAGCGTGCCGAGCACCGCCAGCGCGAGGGTCATCACGCCGAAGCTCACCGCCAGCAGCCGGCGCCGACCCAGGCTGTCGGCCCAGAACATCGCCGGGATGCAGCCGACCAGGAAGAACGTGCCGATCACGATCTCGCCCAGCGTCGCGGTCTGGTGCGCGCCGAAGCCGAGATCGCGCATGATCTGGGGCCCGAACGTGTAGATCGCGAACATCGGCACCGCCTGGCACATCCAGATCACGCCGATGAACACCACCTTGGGCAGGTACCCGCGCCCGAACAGCGCCCGGTAGCCGGCCCGCTCCGAGGGCTCCGGCTCCAGCGCGACGTCCGTGCCGAACACCCGCGCGACGATCTCCCGCGCCTCGACCTCCCGCCCGCGGCGGGCCAGCCAGCGCGGGGACTCCGGCACGTCCCACCGGCCGACCAGGATCACCAGGCACGGCACCACCGCGGAGGCGAGCATCCAGCGCCAGCCGCCGGGCACGTCCATCAGCAGGTAGCCGATCAAGAACGCGGCGTTGGCGCCCAGGTACCAGGCGGCGGCCACCACGCCCATCGACACCGCGCGGTGCCGGCGCGGGGTCAGCTCGGCCACCAGCGAGGTCGCGATCGGGTAGTCGGCGCCGATGAACACGCCGATGGCGAACCGCAGCAGCACCAGCGACAGCGCGTTCGGCACGAAGGCGGTCGCCAGGGACAGCACGCCGATGCCGATGATGTCGATCACGAACATGCGCTTGCGGCCGATCCGGTCGGTCAGCCAGCCGCCGACCGAGGTGCCGAGGAACAGCCCGACCAGCGCCGCCACGCCGACCGCCCCGGTCCACGCGGCGTCGAGGTCGAGCGCCGGGCCGAGCTGGGTCAGCGCGACGCCGATCACCGACAGCACGTACCCGTCCAGGAACGGGCCGCCGCTGGAGAACGCCGTGACCCGCTTGAGGAACGGCGTCATCGTGACGTCGTCCAGCGGGACCGGCCCGGGGGCGACCGCCGCCCCCGGGCCCGTGGGTGCGGTCACGCCCACTCGATGATCCCGAAGTTGAGGAACGGCTTCGCGGTCGGGTCCTCGGCGTCGACCAGGCGGAAGTGCACCCGGTGGTCGTCCATCCGCCACATCTGGGTCGCGACGGTGGTACCCGGCAGCAGCGGCGCGCTGATCCGGGTGGCGAAGCGGGTGAGCCGCTCGGGCTCGCCCGGGACGAAGGAGCGGACGAAGTGCCGGCAGACGATGCCCGCGAAGGAGACCGCGTGCAGGATCGGCCGGGCCTGGCCGTTGGCGGCGGCGTAGTCCCAGTCGACGTGCTGCGGGTGGTAGTCGCCGGACAGCCGGTAGATCAGCGCCTGGTTCTCCGGCACCCGCTCGACGGTCTCGACGTCGGGCGCGCGGTCCGGCATCTCGACCAGGGTCTTCGGCGCCGCCGGGCCGCCCCAGCCGCCGTCGTAGATCAGGCAGTCCCAGGACTCGTTGGTGAACAGCAGCGTGCCGTCCTCGTCACGGGTCTCGCCGACGTGCTGCGCCAGCAGGCCCTTGCCCTCGCCCCGGTCGTACAGCCCCTTGAGCAGCACGCGCGTGCTGAGCCGGCCGGACAGCCGGGTGATCGGCTGGTGGAACCGGAGGTCGAAGCTCCAGTGCAGCGAGCCGGCGTAGTCGTAGCCGTAGTCGATGGTGCGGGTGACCTCGGAGTCGACGATCGGCATCGCGCCGAAGGTCGGCAGCACGTACATGTCCTTCTCGTACACGTACTCCAGGTCGGTCCGGCCGTCGATCGCGCAGCCGGACCCCAGCGCGAACAGGCTCAGGTCACGGGTGCTGTACTCCCGCTCGAACGGTCCGAACCACTGGCCGACCATCTCGGTCTTGATGGGCATGTGCTGACTCCTTCTCGGGGGCGGTCCGGCCGGTCGGCCGGGAGGTCAGGTCGGTGCGGGCGACCTTGTAGGTGGCGGTGCGGGGCAGCCGGTCGACCACGGCGACCGTGGCGGGCACCTTGTAGCCGGCCAGGTGCGCGGCGGCGTGCCCGCGCACGCCCTCGGCGGTCAGCGGCACGCCGGGCACCGGCACCACCCAGGCGGCCACGGCCTCGTCGTGCACCGGGTCGGGCACGCCGAGCACCACCACCTCGGCCACCCCGGGGTGCGCGGCGATCACGGCCTCGACCTCGGACGGGCTGACGTTCTCTCCGGAACGCTTGATGTAGGCGCTGCGTCGGTCGTGGAAGAAGAACCACCCGTCGGCGTCCACGTGGCCCACGTCGCCGGTGCGGAACCAGCCGTCGGTGTCGAGCACGGCAGCGGTGGCGTCCGGGTCGTGCAGGTAGCCGCGCATCAGCGACACCCCGGGCACGCCACGCACCTGGATCTCACCGGCCTCACCCGGGGCGGCGGTCCGGCCGTCGTCGGTGACCACCCGTGCCGCGTACCCCGGGCCGACCCGCCCGACGGAGGGCCAGCGCCGCTCGCCCACCGGGGGGTCGGTGAGCACGCCGACCAGCGTCTCGGAGGTGCCGTAGGAGTTGAGCAGGCGCACGCCGTAGCGGCGCTCGAACTCGGCCTTCTGCGCGTCGGTGACCGGCAGGTAGTAGAGCACCTCGCGCACCCGGTGCTCGCGCTCGTGCGGGTCGACCGGCTGCATGAGCAGGGTGCGCAGCATCATCGCGATGGCCTGCACCACCGTGGCGTCGTGCCGGCGGACCTGCGACCAGAACCGGCGCGCCGAGTAGTGCTCGATCGCGACCAGCGCCGCGCCGGCGTGCACCACCGGCATCAGCGCGTTGAGCAGGAAGTTCACGTGGCAGGCCGGCATCGTCGTCGCCAGCCGGTCCGCGGAGGTCAACGCCGCCTGCCAGGTGACGAACTCCCCGGAGAACAGCAGGTTGGCGTGCGTGAGCTCCACGCCCTTCGGCTCGGCGGTCGAGCCGGAGGTGAACACGATGCCGACGACGTCGAGCGGGTCCACCGCGACGTCGAGCGGGGTGGTGGGGCGGGCGTCGCGGGCGGCGTCCCAGTCGTCCGGCGCGTCGGCGCCCGCGCGCGCCAGCAGCACCCGCCGGTCGGCGCCGTAGCCCTCGGCGGGCCGGGTCCCCGGCTCGGCCACCACCAGCCGGGCGCCGGTGCGGTCCAGCAGCCGACGGCACTCGTCCCCGGTCAGCCGGGGGTGCAGCGGCACGAGCACGGCCCCGATCGCCGCGAGGCCGAACAGGCACTCCAGCAGCTCGACGCCGTTGCCCAGGTGCACGCCCACGGCGTCGCCCCGGCGGACGCCGAGGTCGTGGAACAGGTGCGCGGCCTGCCGGTGCCGGTGCAGCGCCTCGCGATAGGTGAGCGTGCGGACGTGCCCGTCCCGGTCCTCCTCGACCAGGTACGGCCGGTCGCCGTGCGTGCGCGCGCGCTCCTCCCAGAGGTCGCGCACGGTCCTGCTCTCCACTGATCCCTCGTCCATCTCTCGCGTCTGCGGGTGGCGCGCGCCGGGTCCGACGCGCGCCACCCGGCCGGTCAGCCCCGGCGGACCGTCCCGTTGCGCTCCAGGTCGGCGATCTGCTCCGGCGTCCAGCCGGCCTCGCCGAGCACCGCCTCGGTGTCCATGCCGAGCGACGGCATCGGCCGCCAGATCCGCCCGGGGTGGCGGACGAACTTCGGCACGATGCCGACGCCCTTGACCGGGGTGCCGTCGAGGGTCTCCCACTCGACGATCGCCTCCCGCTGCGCGACGTGCTCCTCCGCGAGCAGCTCGTCGAACTCGAGCACCGCGTTCGCGGCGATCCCGACGGCGGACAGCTCGTCCTCCAGCACGCGGGCCTGCTGCGTCAGGCAGAACTCCTCGAGCCGCTGCTCGATCAGCGCCGCCTGCGGACCGTCCAGCCACAGGGCGCTGGTGTCCTCCGGGTAGTCCTCGGTGCCCCAGAGGTCGCCCAGGCCGATCCGCTCGAGCAGGTACCTGTTCTGCTTCACGCCGTAGCAGCACAGACCGATGAACCCGTCGGCGGTGCGGTACTCGCCGATCGCGCACAGGTTCGGGTGCCGGGCGCCGGGCCGCGGGTAGGAGATCCCGGCGTTGAGGTGGTCGACCAGGTAGTACCCGCCGACCCGCATCAGCACCTCGTACATCGCGACGTCGACGCTCTCGCCCTGACCGCTGGCCCGGGCCTTGTGCAGCGCAGCGAGCGCCGAGGAGGTGACCATCAACGAGGTGAAGTAGTCGCCGACGTACGGCACGGCGGCCATCGGCTGCTCGGGGGTGCCGTTCTGCGCCAGGTAGCCGCTGTACGCCTGCACGGTGAGGTCGTAGGCGGCGCGGTTCACCCGGGCCTCCACGCCCCACTGGCCGAAGCCGGACACGTGCACGATCACCAGGCGCGGGTTGTGCTCCCACAGCACCTCGTCGGTGATCCCCCGCTTGGCCCAGGTGGGGCCCTTCGACGACTCGATGAAGATGTCCGCGTCCTTGACCAGCGAGAACAGCACCTCGCGGCCCTCGTCGGTGAACGGGTTCATCGCGATCGAGCGCTGGTTGCGGCGCTCCATCTCCTTGACGAAGGTGGTGTCGCGCATCGAGTCGCCGGTGCGGGTGTTCTCGATCCACACCACGTCGGCGCCCCACTCGGCCATCACGGCGGCGGCGGAGGGCGCGGCGATCTCGACGGCGGCGTAGACGACCTTCACACCGTCCAGCACCCCGAAACCGGGCACCGGCGACGTCGGCGCGGTCACCGGTACTCCTTGAGCGCCGCGCGGGCGGTGGTGAGCACCATCATCTCGTCGGTGCCGCCGGAGATCCGCTCCACGCGCAGGTCGCGCCAGAACCGGGCCACCCGGTGCGCACCGGTCACGCCGATCCCGCCGAGCACCTGGATCGCGTCGTCCACGACCTCGGCCGCGGCCCGCGTGCAGTACAGCTTCGCCATCGAGGCGTCGCCCTTGCCGAGCAGCCCGTTGTCGGCCTTCCACGCGGTCTCGAAGACCATGTTCCGCATGTTCGTGAGCGCGATCTTCATCGACGCGAACTTGTCCTGGATCAGCTGGTAGCGGGCGATGGCCTCACCGCCCTGCACGCGCTGGTTGGCGTAGCGGGCGGCGTCCTCGAACGCGCACAGCGCCCAGCCGTAGTCGCAGGCCGCCACCAGGAACCGCTCCAGGTCGAAGTCGGTCACGGTGCGCGCGAAGCCCTGGCCCTCGGGCCCGAACAGGTCCTCCTCGCGCAGCTCGACGTCGTCGAAGTAGATCTCGCAGCAGGAGTCCATCCGCAGGCCGAGCTTGTCCAGCGGCTCCTTGGAGATGCCCGGCAGCGTCATGTCGACGAACAGCTCGGAGTACCGGTCCATGTCCTCGGCGTCGCGGGCCATCACCACGAGGTACGGCACCTGCGCGCTGGAGGTGATGAACGTCTTGTGCCCGTTGAGGTAGATCTTCCCGTCGCGGCGCGTGTAGGTGGTCGACATCGCGGCGAAGGAGGAACCGGCGCCCGGCTCGGTCATCGCGAAGTTCCAGATCTGCTTGCCGGTGCCGACCAGGCCGAGGATCTTCTCCTGCTGCTCGGCGGTGCCGTGCTCGATCACCCCGCCCAGCGTCGGCAGCTGGTACAGCACGTAGGTCGGCCCGCCGAGCCGGCCCAGCTCCTCCCAGACGGCAGCGACCGTGGTCCAGCCGGCGTCCATGCCGCCGTGCGACTCGGGCAGCAGCAGCGTGTCGACGCCGATCTCGGCCAGGGCGGCCACCCAGCGCTCGGGGTACTCGTGCCTCTCGTCGCAGGCGGCGAAGTACGGCTCCCAGGGCTCGCGGGTCATCAGCTCGCGGACGGCCTGGACCATCAGCTGCTGGTCGTCGGTGAGGGAGAAGTCCATCTCGGGCCTTTCGGTTCTGCGCGGGCGGGCGGCGACGGTCGTCGTCGCCCCGGGGGATCAGGAGGCGGTCACGTCCCGGTGGAAGGCGGCACCGGCGCGCAGGGCGTCCATCGCCTCGGGCACCGACCGGGACAGGTGCAGGAAGCCGTGCAGCACGCTGTCCACCTCGTCGTGCCGGTGCGGGACCCTGGCCGCCGCCAGCAGCCCGGCCAGCGCGGTCGAGTCGTCGTGCAGCGGGTCGAGCAGGCAGCTCAGCAGGTAGGTCGGCGGCAGCCCGTGGGTCAGGTCGGCGGACAGGCAGTCGAGGTACGGGCTGGCCAGGTCCGCGGGGGAGGTGGTGTACGCCTCCAGGTAGCCGCGCAGGTCGGCGGCCGACAGGCCGTCCCACGGGCCGCCGAGCAGCCGGCGCGAGGCGGAGTCGGTCAGCCCGTACAGCCCGTACCAGAGCAGCAGCGAGGCGACGGCCGGACCGTCGTGGTCGCGCAGGCGGAGCGCGGTGGCCAGCGCCAGGTTCGCGCCCGCGGAGTCGCCGGCGAGGGCGACCGGTGCGCCGGTGACCCCGGCGGAGCACGCGTGCTCGGCAGCGACCCGGGCGACCGCCGTGCACTCCAGGACGGCGCGGGGGAACCGGGCCTCGGGCGACAGCGCGTAGTCGACCGCGACGACCACCGATCCGGTGAGGTCCGCCAGGGTGCGCACGATCCGGTCGTGCGTGCCCAGGCCTCCGAGCACGAAGCCGCCGCCGTGGGCGAAGACGATCACCGGCAGCGCCGCGTCGATCTCGGTCGGGTGGTACCAGCGCACCGGCACCGGGCCGTCCGGGCCTGCGACGGTCGTGTCCCGGGTGCGGTGGACCGCCGGGCCGCCCTCGTTCCAGTACGCCCGCTCGGCGGCGTACCGCCGACGGGTCTCGATCAGGTCGGTGGTCGGCGCCAGCCCGTGCCCGATCCGCTCGGAGACCGCCAGCGCCTCGCGCATCGGGCCGGTGAGGCGGGCCGCCACGTCCACCGGGCTCACGCGGGCACCGGCTCCTCGTCGGTGGTGCCCTGCGCCGCGGCGCGCTCGGCGGCGGCGTAGGCGGCGTCGATCCGGGTCCGGAAGGTGCGGACGTACCAGGCGAGCCCGAGCGCGCAGCCCGCGGCGACCACGGCGCTGGCGACCAGCACCCAGAAGATCGTCGGGTAGGCCGTGCCCTCGTCGCCGGCGTCGGTGGCCCGGTCGAGGATCGCGCCGAACCAGGTGCTCTGGAAGGTGTCCGGCAGGAACCCGACCAGGGACACCACGCCGGTGGCGGCGCCGAAGGCGGCCAGCGGGACCTTGCCCTCGGTCAGCTGCCCGGACACGATGCCGAACACGCCGTTGGAGATGAAGCCGAGGCCGACGCCGATCGCGGCGATGGCGACCAGCAGCCCCGTGCCGGCGGGCAGCGCGTCCGGCACCGGCACGAGCGCGAGGGCGGCGATGCCGACGGCGGCGACCACCGCGCCGATCCAGATCACCCGGGACGGCCGCCCGGCCTTGTGGGCGAGCATCCCGAACACCGGTCCGGCGAGCAGGGTGACGCCGTACTGGCGCAGCACGCTGGTGACGTTGTTGAACGTGCCGTCGGCGCCGAGGTATGTCAGGTACGTCGTCGCGTAGTTGACCCCGGTGTAGAAGAAGTAGACGAAGAACACCGTGACCGCGGTGATCAGCACCACCGGGTTGCCGATCGCCCGGCCGCTGTCCACCAGCACCTGCCGGACGCTGCGGACGCTGCCGACCTCGCCTTCGAAGCGCGGGATCATCACCAGCGACAGCACGCCGAGCACCAGGATCAGCGCCGCGTAGAACAGCAGGAACCCGCGGAACGCGTCCGGGGAGCCGTCGCCCATCCGCGCGATGATCGCCGTGCCGACCAGGCCGACCAGGAACCCGGCGGCGCCGTAGAACCCGTAGGAGATCCCGATGTTGCGGGAGTAGCCGTCCTCGGTGGAGATCAGCCGCACCAGCTTGTAGCGGCAGCCCCACCACAGCAGGATCGTCGTGACGCCCATGCCGATGAAGATCACCAGCAGGGTCCCGAAGGACGGCAGCATCGCGTACCAGAAGGTGAGCCCCGCGGTCAGCAGGAAGCCGGTCGCCGACAGGGTGCGCATCCGCATGCGGTCGGCGACCAGGCCGGACGGCAGGTAGCAGATCGTCGCCGTGATCGCGTAGGCGGACAGCAGCGCGCCGATCTGGCTGTTCGTCAGGCCCAGGGCGGTCTTCTGCGCGTCGTAGAACGCGTTCTTCAGGTAGGCGGGGCCGTAGATGGTCGAGCTGCCGACGCTCACCAGCACCAGCACGAACCAGCGTCGGAACGTGCTGAGGTCGGAGGCCTTCTTCTCACCGGTGGCGGTGATCGCCATCTGCTCTCCCGGGGGTACGTGGCGCACCGCCGTGGTGCACCCCCGTACCGTCGCCCCGAGGCTCAGGACGCGACCCGGGACCTCGTCCGGGACAGAGCAGAACTGCGTACCGGGCGGGCCGGATCTCCGTAGCCCGGTGCCACGCCTCCGTAGCGTCCGGCGGGCCCCTCAGGAGCGCCCCGCCGGATCCTGCGGGCTCGGCCCCCGGGCGCCACGGGCGTGCGTGGCATCGGCGATCTGTAGCGTAGAACATCGGCGATTTGTAGCGTAGAACACCGGCGATCTGTAGTCTAGGGCCGTGGACCAGTATCGACGTCGGGTGACCGACGACCTGCTCGACGAGCTCCAGCCCGAGCTGCCGGCGATGGTGCTCCAGGGCCCCAAGGGCGTGGGCAAGACCGCCACGGCGAAGCAGCGCGCCCGATCCGTGCTCGCGCTCGACGGTGCGCAGGACCGTGAGCTGCTCGCGGCCGACCCCGCGGTGGTGTCGCGGCTCGACGGCCCGGTCCTGATCGACGAGTGGCAGCGGTTGCCCGAGGTGTGGGACCTGGTGCGGCACGACGTCGACGACCGAGGCACGCCGGGCCGCTACCTGCTCACCGGGTCCGCCGCGCCGGTCGGGGCAGCGGTGCACTCCGGAGCGGGGCGGATCGTCGCGCTCCGGATGCGACCGCTGAGTCTCGCCGAGCGTGGGACCGGATCGCCGACGGTCTCGCTCGCCGACCTGCTCGCCGGACGGGCTCGACCCGAGGGCGCGACCGACGTCGACCTGCCGAGGTACGTCGAGGAGATCGTCGCATCCGGGTTCCCGGGGATCCGTGGCTCCTCGCCCCGCGTCCGAGGGCTGCGGCTCGACGCGTACCTGGAGGCCGTGGTCGAGCGCGAGTTCCCCGAGCAGGGCCTGCCGGTCCGCCGTCCGGAGACCCTCCGGGCGTGGCTGCGGGCGTTCGCCGCCGCGACCAGCACGACGGCGAGCTACAGCGCGATCCTCGACGCCGCGACACCCGGGGAGCCCGACAAGCCGGCCCGCACGACCACGACGGCGTACCGCGACGTGCTGTCGAGCCTGTGGCTGATCGACTCCCTCGATGCCTGGATGCCGGGGACGAATGACCTGAGCCGGCTGGGGCGCTCGCCCAAGCATCAGCTCGCCGACCCCGCGCTGGCAGCGCGGCTGCTCGGTGTCGACGCCGACGCGCTGCTCGTCGGGAGCGCCGGATCGGCGCGGACGCTGGGCCGCGGCACCCTGCTCGGCGCGCTCTTCGAGCACCTGGTGGCGCTGAGCGTGCAGGTGTACGCCCAGCTCTCCGACGCGAGCGTGCACCACCTGCGCACCCGGAACGGCGACCACGAGGTCGACCTGATCGTGCGGCGTCCGGACGGACGGGTGCTCGCGATCGAGGTGAAGCTCGCGCGCAGCGTCTCCGACGCCGACGTCCGGCACCTGACCTGGCTGCGCGACCGGATCGGCCCCGACCTGGTCGACGCGGTGGTCGTGACGACCGGGCGTGACGCCTACCGGCGCCCGGACGGCGTCGCGGTGGTCCCGGCGGCGCTGCTCGGACCCTGAGGTCGCGGCCCAGTCCCGTCAGTGCGCCGCAGACAGCCAGGCCAGCACGAGGTTCCCCGCCGTCAGCAGCCCGAGCACCACCATCGCCGAGCGCAGCAGCGCGTCGCCGGGGGCCTCGTCGGGCCGGCGCCGACGGGCCAGGCCGCGCCGACGGGCGGGGGGCACCGGGGCGTCCTCCGGGGTCGGCGCGTCCGCGGTGCTGCCGACGGCGCGCTCGTGCGCGGTCAGCCGGGCGATCGTGTCGTCGCCGGAGTCCGCGACCGGCCACTCGCCCAGCCGGTCCTCGGGCCAGGGCTCGCGGGTGGCCGGACGGGACGGGCGGGGGTGCGGGCGCGGCACGTCGGGGGCGTCCCAGACCACGCGCGGGCGGAAGACGTCGTCCACGGTGAGCTGCTCGGGGCTGGTGGTCCCGGCGAGCTCGGCGGTCAGGTAGTCGACCACCAGCGGCACGTCGGCCGGGGCGAGCACCGGCGGCAGCGTGAGCAGGTACGGGGGCAGCTGCGCCAGGCCGACGGCGACGGCACCGCCGCAGACGGCGACCGGCTCGAGGTCCTGCCGGGCCAGGCAGACCACGGCGTGCACGGCGCGGCGGTGGCTGGGGGCGAGCAGCGCGGTCACGGCGCCGGCGGTGTCGGCGACCGCGGCGACGTCGGGGGTGCGGCCGTAGCCGCGGTGGCGCAGGGTCGCGTCGACCACCTGCACCTCGCCGTCCCAGCGCAGGGTCTCGATCACGACCACGCCGCCCGCGCCGACCGCCACGTGCTCGATGGTGGCGCGGGTGCGTCCGGGGCGGTGCAGGTCGGGCAGCACGGTCCACCCGTGGGCCGCGACGGCGCGCAGGGTGTCGGCGGTGCCGAGCAGGACGATCTCCTCGTCCAGGGCGTCGAGGGGGTCGCCGGGGCGGCTCGTGGGTACGCCGAACCAGGCGTCCAGCCACGTGTCCGTGGCGGCGTCGCCGCGTCGGGCACGCTCCCGTCGGGGACGCCGTGCCGTGCGGTCCTCGGCACCCTGTCCTGCCTCGTTCATGTCCTCACCCCGATGCCTTCTATCGGCTGATACCGGCCGGGATCGAGACGTCCGGGACGCCGGGAGCGGGTGAGGTCCCGCGCCCGGCGTCCGACCTGCGGACACGCTCAGCCGAGCGTGACGGTGACCCCGTCGGAGAAGATCCCGCCGTGCAGGGTGATCGCCGTCAGGGCGGTGTCGGCGGGGATGTCGTACACCAGGGTCAGCGTGACCTGGTTGCCCGGGTTGACCTGGCTGGCGAACACCGTGGGGTCGGTCGCGACGTACGCGGACGCGACGATGTCCGCGGTGAACTCGCGGCCCTGGGCATCGGTGGCCTTCTGCGGGTCGGAGTAGACGTAGGCGCCTTCGGTGCCGACGTTGGTGGCGGTCAGGTGCACGAGCACGAACTGCCCCTGGGCGTCCTGGCCCAGCAGGTCGCTGCCCACCCGGGCCACCCCGGGCTCGACGCCGGTGACGACGAACTCGAAGCCGGCGTCGGTGACCGGGGTGCCGATGCCGGCGGGCGCGGGCTCCTCGGCGACCGGCTCCTCCGCGGCGGGCTCCTCCGCGGCGGGCTCGTCACCACCGGTGGTCTGCTCGACGACCGGGGCCTCGGCCGTGCTGTCGTCGTCGCCACCACCGCCGAGGGCGGCGGCACCGATGCCGAGGACGACGACCACGCCGAGCGCGGTCAGCACCTTGTGGCGGGCGAACCACGACCGCTGCGGACCGGCCTCCGGGGCCGCCGGCTGACCGAGGACGGGCTGCGGGGACGGGGGGATGCTGGACATCATGGGCCTCCTGCTCGGGCGCCGGTGGCGCCGGGGGTGCGCCGCTCGTCGGACGCTGTGACGAGCCTGCTGGTCGGGCCCCTGCCGTCGCGTCGGCGGTCCGGCTCGACCGTGCTGGCCGATCGGTTGACCTCATGGGCACGTGCACCGCCCGACCGGTGGACGTCCGCCGCCCCGCACCGCGCTACGTTCGGGGCCATGCCAGACGTACCGCCGCCCTGGAGGCCGCCGGACCCGCGGCAGCCGGACGACGGCAGCGCCGTGCCCGGCTCGCCGCCCGCACGCGACCCCTACCCCGCCCCGCCGACGCCCGCGCCGGCCCCGCAGGGGTACCCGCAGCCGGTCCCGCCCGGGTACATCGCGCAGCCCGGGTACCCGGCCCCCGGCCCGACCGCGCAGCCCGTGCCGGGCCCCGGCGCGTACCCGGTGCCGGGTCGCGCCGTGCACCCGATGCCGCCGACGGCGTACCCCACCTACCCCGCGCCCGCGCAGGCCCCGTCCGCGTCGCCGGTGCCGTACGGCGCGTACCCGCCGGCCGCCGCCCCCGCGCCGTACCCGACGTACCCCGCCTACCCCGTCCCGCCGGGCACCGCCGCGCCCGTGCCTGCCGGCCCGCCGCGCTGGTGGCAGCAGCCGGTCCGCCGCTGGCTGCTCGAGGCGTGGATCCAGGTGGTCTGCCTGTTCTCGATGACCGCCGCGCTGGCCGCCGCCTCGGACGCCTCCGGTGCGCCGGACGGCACGATCCCGCCCGGCTACATGCTGGCCTGGCTGGTCGCGGTGCCCGCCGGTGCCACGGTGTCGCTGCGCCGCAGCCGACCGGTGCTGAGCGTGCTGGTCACGGGCCTGGCGGCGGTGCTGCTGCCGATCGACGCCCTGGCGGTGCTGATCGCGCTGCCCTGGGTGATCGCCCGGCGCCCGCCCCGGGTCGCGTGGGCGTGCGGGGCGCTGGCAGCGCTCGCGGTCACCGCCTCGCAGTGGCGGGACGCGGCGCGCCGGCCGGACCACGCGCTGTTCTCCACGCTGGACAAGGCCACCGGGGAGACGCTGAACATGGGCGTGCAGGGTTTCGTGATCGTGGGTGCGGTGCTGCTGGCGGTGTCGGTCGCCTGGGGTCTGGTGCGACGCAGCCGTGAGGCCGCCGCCGCCGCCACCCGCTCCGAGCGGGAGCAGGCGCAGCAGGTGGCCGTCCTGCGCGCCGAGCTCACCACCGAGCTGACTCGGCAGGACGAGCGCGACCTGATCGCCCGCGAGCTGCACGACACCGTCGCGCACCACCTGTCGGTGGTCTCGCTGCGCGCCTCCGCGCTGGAGGTCAGCGCGGGTGACGACGGGGTGCAGGACGCCGCACGGTCCATGCGTGCCTCGGCCCACCAGGCGCTGGAGGAGATGCGCGACCTGATCGCCGTGCTGCGCGACGCGCAGGTGCCGCTGACCCCGGGGCCGATGCCGGGGCGCACGCTGGCCGACCTGCCCGAGCTGGTCGCCACCGCACGGGACGGCGGCGCGGACATCGCGGCGACGGTCTTCGTCACCGACGGCGCCGCCGCACCCGCCACGCTGACCCGGGCGGTCTACCGGATCGTGCAGGAGGCGCTGACCAACGCCCTCAAGCACGCCCCGTACGCCCGGGTGGACCTGGACGTGCGAGCGGCCCCCGGCGACGGCGTGCACCTGCGGGTCCGGAACGCCCTCGCCGCCGAGGCCGCGGACGCGGCGGGCGTGCCCGGGTCGGGCACCGGGATCGTCGGGATGCGGGAGCGCGCGGCCACCGTGGGCGGCACCGTCGAGGCGGGCCGGGACGGCGGCACCTGGCAGGTCGTCGCCCATCTCCCCTGGCCGGCGCAGGGTGGTCCTACGATCGAGGGGTGATCCGGGTCCTGGTCGTCGACGACGACGCGCTGGTGCGCACCCTGCTCACCACGATCCTGGAGCAGCAGGGGCTGGAGGTCGTCGGTCAGGTCTCGGACGGCGACGAGGTGGTCCCCGCGGTGCAGGCGCACCGCCCGGACGTCGTGCTGATGGACCTGCGGATGGCGCGGATGTCCGGCGTCGAGGCCACCGCCGCGCTCCAGCGCGAGCCCGAGCCGCCCGCTGTCGTGGTGCTGACCTCCTTCGACGCGCAGGACGTCGTGCTCGCCGCGCTGCACGCCGGCGCCCGCGGCTACCTGGCGAAGGACGCCGCCCCGGCCGAGATCGCCGACGCCGTCCGGGCCGTCGCCGACGGTGGCGCCCGCCTGTCCGACCGGGCCTCCCGCGCGGTGCTCGACCACGTCACCCGGGAAGGGGACGGTCAGCGCCGTGCCGACGCTCGACGCCGGCTGGAGGTGCTGACCGAGCGGGAGATCGAGGTCGCGACCGCTGCGGCGGCCGGGCTGTCGAACTCGGCCATCGCCGCGCGCTCCTTCGTCAGCGAGGCCACCGTCAAGACGCACCTCAACCGGGCGATGACCAAGCTCGGGCTGGAGAACCGCGTGCAGCTCGCGACCCTGGTGGACCGCGCGGCCCTCGGCGAGGGCTGAGCACGGTCGGCGTCCGGACGGGTGACTCCCCGCCGAACGGCCCCGTGCACCTCCTCACCTGTGCAAACATCCTGCGCGCCCGGTGTCGAGGCGCCCCGCGCGCGGGTGGGCGCGACCACGACGTCCGGGGGCACCTGTGCGCTTCAACCCACCGCCGACCTGGCCCGCCCCGCCCGCCGGCTGGACCCCGCCGCCGGGGTGGCAGCCGGGACCGGATCTGCCGCCGGTGCCCGCGGGGTGGCGGCTCTGGGTGGAGGACGTCCCGTCGGTCCTGGCACCGGAGGCGGGGCCGGGGACACCCGGCATGGTCGGAGGTCCGACCTGGACACCCTCGGGCACGTCCGCCCCGTCCGGCTTCCCGAAGGCGAACGTGGTGACCGGTCGGGAACCGCGCGAGCCGGTGCCGCCCCGGGCGAACGTGGTGCCCGCACGCCCCGAGGTGCCGGGGCCGGACGCCCTGAACGATCGGCGGGCCGCCGCCCGTCGGTTCTGGATCGGTGTGCTGCTCTTCGTGATCTGCGCCGCGACGTTCATCGCGTCGGCGGGTGACGAGGGCGGGGTCATCTGGACGGGCGGGCTGCTGGTCGGCCTCGGGTTCATGGTGCGGGCGTGGAACGGCTACCGCGCCGCGCGCGACGACGGCGCCCCCGCGTACTCGCCGCTCGGCTGGACGGGAGCCGTCGGTGCCCTCACGGGGTGCGTGGCGTTGGTGGTGGTCGGGATCGTCGCGCACGCGGTGCCGGGCAGCGTCATGCCGCACGCCTCGACCGGAGTCGGCTCCTGCTGGACCCGCGAGTCCCTCACGTCCGACATGCTGAAGCCGGTCGACTGCGGCACGACGCACGAGTACGCCGGGACGTCGGTCGTGGACGTGGTCGAGGACTGCGGGTGGGACTCGGTGATGTACGTGGAGGCCGACGAGGGCGGCTACCTCTGCCTGCGCGAGGACTCCTGACCCCCGCCCCGTGCAGCGGCGGACGACCCCCGTCCGGCGCTACCAGGCGTCCCGGGAGCGGGGGCGGCGCAGCCTGCGGTCCCGGAAGAGCATCACGGCGCTCATGATCGGTTGCGGCAGCAGGATCGCGCCGATCTTCAACCAGTCCGGGCCGACGGCGGTCAGGCCGGCCGGCACCAGCACGATCGTCGCGAGCAGGCCGGCCACCACCACGGCACCCAGCGTGTCGGCCCGCGTGCCGACGGGGAACAGCGCCCGGATCGCCAGCCAGGTCCCGATCGCCCACACCACGACACCGGCCACGGCCGAGACGCCGAGCACGCCCAGAGCAGCATCGATGTCCACGTCACCGCTGCTGGTGCGCGCGCCCGTGTCGGCGGTCAGACCGAGCAGGAAGCAGCCGGTCGCGCCCACCGACACGCCCGGCAGGGCGAGGACGAGGGCGAGGTCACGGCCGATGCTGCGCCGCGGGAGGCTGCCGGCGGCCCCTGCCCCGCCGGCATCGGAGGACCCCGCGGGGCGGCGTGGCAGCGGCGGGCTGCCGTGCTCGATCATCGACATCGGTGGGACCCCCTGCTGCGGCCGGACGTGCGGGCTGGCAGCGTAGCGACCCGCGACCCCTCGGACCGGACGGACCTGCGGTTTTCTCCCTCGACCCGACCCGCCTGACCTCGCCCGGTCCGCCCGGGTCAGCGGACGACCCCCGTGCGCCGCAGCCCGGCGTCGCGGGCGAGCATCACGCCGGCCATCAGCACCTGCGGCAGCACCAGCAGCACGACGACCACGGCGGACGGCAGCCCGGCACCCGGGGCGAACAGCGCGAGCATGGTGGCACCGGCCCCCACGGCGGCGACCATCAGGCCGGTGTCGGCACGGGCGCCGGCGGGGAACAGCCGGCGGACCAGCCACACGGCACCGACCGCCCACGCGGCGACGGCCAGCGCGATCGCGACGACCAGCCAGAGCGCGGCGGTCCCGGCGGTGGTGTCGGCGTCGAGGCCCTGCCCGGCGAGCAGCAGCACCAGCGCGGCGAGCGCCACGGCGATCACGGAGACCGCGGGCATGCCGAGCGCGAGCACGACGGTGCGCAGCGGGGTGCGCGGCGGCATCTCGACGGGTGCTGCGGGCGGCGTGGCAGGCGGCTTGGCGGGCATGCGGTGCTCCTGGCGGATCGGTGCCCGACGAGGTTCCGCCGGGGGATCGGAGCGTAACGCCGTCGTGTGTCGCGCGGGTGTCTACAGCCCGGAGCGGCGGGCGTACGCGGCGGCGTCGATCCCACGCAGGTCGCAGAACTCGCGGACCGGCCCGGTGATCAGCAGGTCGGTGCGGCGCAGGTCGGCGGGCGTGCGTGCGCCGAGCAGGGTCATCAGGTCGCCGATCTGCCCCAGCCAGGACTCGATCCGGGCGACCAGCGCGGACTCGCCCTCGTCCAGCAGCAGCCGCAGGAACCCGCCCGCGACGCCGACGGCGGTGGCGCCGAGCGCGAGCGCGCGGACCACGTCGAGCGGGTGCCGCACGCCGCCGGAGGCGAGCAGGTCGACGCCGTCCACGGTCGAGGCGTCCAGCAGGCCCTCGACGGCGGACTGCCCCCAGCCGGCCAGGTAGTCGAAGGCGCCGTCGTCGCGGCGGGCAGCCTCGATCGCGGCGAAGTCGGTGCCGCCGCGCCCGGAGACGTCCACGGCGGCCACCCCGAGGTCGCGCAGCATGGCGACGGTGCCGCGGCTCATGCCGGCGCCGACCTCCTTGACCACCACGGGCACCCCCGCACCGGCGACGATCGCGGCGACGCCGTCGGCCCAGCGCGTGAAGTCGCGGTCGCCCTCGGGCATCACGATCTCCTGCGCGGGGTTCACGTGGACCTGGAGGGCGTCGGCGCCGAGGATCTCCACCGAGCGGCGGGCCTGCGCGGGGCTGACGTTCGCGTTGACGTTGGCCAGCACGAAGCCGTCGGGGTTGAGGTCGCGCAGCACCCGGAAGGACGGGATGGCGGCGGGGTCGCGGTGGATGATCCCGGTGGAGCCCGACGCGATCGGCACGCCGGTCTCGCGGGCGGCGACGGCCAGCGCGCGGTTGATCGTGGCGGTGTGCTCGGAGCCGCCGGTCATGCCGTTGATGTAGAGCGGCACCGGCCAGTCGAGCACCCGGCCGTGCACGGCGAGGTCGACGGCGGCGCGGTCCCCGGCGGCCAGCGGGTGGTTCATCGGGCGCACGTGGTCGAAGTCGTGCGGGCGGGGCTCGCCGTGCTGGGCGGCGGCCAGCCGGACGTGGTCGTCCTTGCGCCGGGCGTCCTGCGCGGCGGCGGCGGGGTCGGGGGTCAGCCGGGGCCCGGGCGTGGTCTCAGCGGCCATCGCCGGTCCCGTCGTCCCGGGCATCGCCCTGCGGCGGCTGCACCCGCAGCGACAGGTGCCGCACGTCCGACAGCTCCCACTCGCGCAGCATCGGCTCCAGGTCGGTGCCGGTGTCCACGAGCACGATCCCGCAGTCCCCACCACCGGCCCCGGAGGACTTCGCGGCGGCGCCGACCAGCTCGGCCGACTCGACCAGGGTGCGCAGCGCGGGGGTCTCGACGTGCACGCCGGCGGCCTCGGCCAGGGCGGTGAGCAGCCGGCGCGCCCGGCGCAGGTGCTCCTTGGCGGCGGGGGCGTCGTCGCGCTCGATCGCGTCGGCGAAGGCGTCCACGCACTCCCGCGAGGCGGCGAGGAAGTCGGGGTAGTGGCTCTCGTCGGCGCCCTTGCGGGACTGCATGGCCTCCACGAGCCGCATGGTCGAGGCGGGCACGCCGGTCCAGCCGACCACCAGGTGCATGCTCGCCGGGGCGGGCAGCCGGCGCACCGCGAGGCCCGGCCAGTCGGCGGCGAGCAGCGCGGTCAGCGTCGAGGCGCCGCCCTCGCGGCAGTCGGACAGCGCGGCGCGCAGCCAGTCGCGGTCGAGCGCCGTGTACTTGATCCACCCGCCGTACAGCGAGGCCGCGACGTCGCCGCCCGAGCCCATCGGGTTCACCGAGACGGTGGCGATCAGGGCCAGCCGGAGCAGGCTCATGGTCGGCAGCCGCAGGTCGTAGAACGCGTCCAGCGCCCGCACGGTCGCGGCGGTGACCGCCGCGGAGGAGCCCAGCCCGAACTTGCGCCCGGAGTGGTCGTCCAATTCGCTGGTGATCGTCAGGTCGGAGAACGCCAGCGTGCGGCCCTGCTCGACGGCGTAGCGCTCCACCACGTCGATCGCGGCGAGCACGTAGTCGAAGGGGCGGCTGTCGTGGTCGATCACCACGCGGTCGCCGTCGCGGCGCCAGACCACCGGCAGCCGGCCGTACTGGTCGGAGGTGATCGATCCGGCCCCCTCGGCGGGGGACAGCCGGACGGTGACGTGCCGGTCCACGGCGACGAGCACGGCGGGGTAGCCGGCCTCGACCACGGCGTACTCGCCGGCGACGAACAGCTTGCCCGGGGCGGTGGCCTCGATCATGCCGCCACCTCCACCCGCAGGTCAGGCCCCGGTCGGGCGGTGACCACCCGGCGTCCGGCCAGCCCGTCGGGGCCACCGGCGAGCGCGGCGGCGACGGCGTCCAGGTCGCGCCCGGCGCACAGCACCTTGACGTTGGGCCCGGCGTCCATGGTCGCCCAGCACGGCAGCCCGTCGGCGCGCAGCGCCTGCACCTCGTCCAGCACGGTCATGGTGTGCCCGGTCCAGTACCGCACCGGCGGGCGGGCGCCGAGCATCGTGGCGTGCATCCGCAAGGCGTTGGACTCGGCGAGCGCGCCCACGGCGGGCAGGTCGCCGGCGGCGATCAGGTCGAGCATCGTGGCGACGTCCTGCTCGGTGGACTCCACCCAGCCGGCGAAGAACGGCGAGGTCTCCACCGTGCGCTTCATGGCGACCCGGCTGGACACCGACTTCACGCCGGAGTCGAGCACGACCACGGCCATCGCGGGGTCGAGCGGGCCGCCGACCTCGCCGCCGGGCACCGGCTCGGCGTAGGAGGTGAGGTCGTCGGTGCCGGCGTGCCACACGACGAGGCCGCCGAACACCGAGCGGGACGCCGACCCGGAGCCGCGCCGGGCCAGCCGCGACAGCGCGCGGGGGTCGAGGTCCAGGCCGTAGGCGGCGGTGGCGGCCCCGGCCAGCGCGGCGAAGCCGGAGGCGGAGGAGGCCAGGCCCGCGCCGGTGGGCACGGTCGCCGTGGAGACCACCGACGCCGGGAGGTCCGAGCCGGCGAGGCCGCGGACCAGGTCGAGGAACCGCTGCACCCGACCCAGCGCGTCGCCGGTCATCGGGGCGCCGTCCAGGCTGCCGGTGTCGGCGCTGCCCGGGGCGAGGTCGCCGACGGTGACCGTGGTGGTGGTGCGGAACGCGTCCAGCGTCAGCGAGAGGCTGGAGGTCGCGGGGAGCGCGAGCACCTCGTCACGCTTGCCCCAGTACTTGGCGAGCGCGATGTTGGCGTGCGCGACTGCGGTCGCGGAGCGGGTCATCCGAGAGGCACCTGGGAGGGGGTCGACAGTTGCCGCGCGTCGGTCCGGTGCAACCAGGTGCGTGGGGCCCCGGCGCGGCGCAGGGCAGCGGCGATCGTACCAGCGGAGGCGGCGTCAGCCGCGAGCGCCAGCAGGCAGCCGCCCTGCCCGCCGCCGGTCAGTTTCGCGCCGAGGGCCCCCGCGTCCAGCGCCGCGGCGACCAGGGTGTCGAGCTCCGGCGAGGAGACACCCAGCTCCGCCAGCGCGTGGTGCGCGCGGGTCATCCGCTCGCCGAGCGCCACCGGGCGGTCCAGCGCGAGGTCGTCGACGGTGTCCCGGGTGATCTGCCCCAGCTCCGTGATCAGCTGGGCACCGCGTGCAGGGTGGCGCTCGCGGAACGCCCGCACCTCGGCGACGGCCAGCCGGGTGCGCCCGTGCACGCCGGTGTCCGCGATCACCAGGTGCGCCTGGAGCCGCAGGTCGAGGGACCGGGTCTCGCCGCCCTGGAACCAGACCGGCTCGGTGGAGGCGGTGGTGCGCGCGTCCAGGCCGCTCGGGCTGCCGTGCGCGACGCGCTCGCCGACCTGCACCAGGTCGAAGTGCTCCTGCGCGGTCAGCGTCACCCCGGCCAGGTCGGCCAGCGCCAGGGCCAGCGCACCGGCGGTGGCGGCGCTCGACCCCAGGCCGCGGGCGGCGGGGATCGTGGACTCGGTGGACAGCACCAGGTCGCGGTGCGGCAGGCCGAGGTGGTCGAGGGTGGCCTCGATCGCGGCGCGCGGCGCCGACAGCTCCTCCGGGGCGTCGGCGAGGGTGCCGGAGTACAGCACCGACTCGACGCCGAGCGGACCGGTCTCGCGGCGCACGGTGGCGCGCATCGGCAGGCTGGCCAGTGGCAGCGCGATAGCAGGCTCGCCGTACACGACGGCGTGCTCGCCGACCAGGATCGCCTTGGCGCGGGTGGACCCGGTGCCGACGTCCTTCTGCGGGGTGCTGATCATGGCTCCTCTTACATCAGGTGGAGGACGAACCACGGGGCCGCGTACAGCGACATGAACTGCACCCCGTAGTTGACGCCCAACCGGTTCAGGGTGCCGCAGGTCAGCCCGACCAGCAGCACGGCGAAGACGTTGATCAGTCCGGCGTCCAGGTACGCGAGCAGCAGGACGAAGACCAGGAACAGTGCGAGGACCGCCTCGTGCGGCACGTGGCGGGTGACGATCGCGGTCAGCCGGAAGGAGTAGCGGACCGCCAGCACGTAGGAGAGCACCAGCGCGATCACGGTTCCGATCAGCACCGCGACCACGAACTGCCCCGTCGACAGCAGGTGGTGCAGGTTGTGGTCGAGGCTGAGCACCGGCGGCGCGTTGAACAGCGCGTTGGCCGGGCCGACGGCGACGGGGGACAGCGGCAGCCCGATCGCCAGCAGCGGGATGATCAGCCCGGCCAGGTAGGTGGAGTGCGCCAGGGCGGCCATCGAGGTGATCGCCCGCGACGACCTCTCGCCGGGATCCTTCGCCCGCGCACCCGACGCCTCGCCCATCAGCAGCGTGAGCGCCACCGGCGACAGGAAGAACAGCGGGGTCGACGCCACCGACACCGCCGCGCTGGCGCCCAGCTCGGCACGGGTGAGGATGCGACGCGGGTTGAGCGACTCGCCCTTCATCTCCGTGGTGGTGATCCGCACCGGCGTGCGCCCGAACCGCGGCATCGCCGCGCGCAGCGTCGGGTTGAGCAGCGAGAGCAGGCTCATCAGCAGCGGGCCCGCGGTGATCGACAGGAAGAACGACACCGTGATCGTGGCGTCCTCGGCGATCACCCCGGTCTGCCGGTACAGCGCCTGCACGCCCTGGAACAGCAGCCCCAGCGGCACGATCGCCAGCAGGGACAGCAGCCGGTTCTTGCCGAGCAGCGCCAGCACCACCGCCCCGCCGACGAACAGCAGCGACCCGTGCTCCCGCAATTGGGCGCCCCAGGGCGCGATGGCCCCGGCGATCAGCAGCGACAGCGGCACCGACACCAGCGTGCCGATCACCGACCCGGCGGCCATCTTGCGGATCGTCTGCGCCGCCAGGCCCTCGCGCTTGAGGGTCAGCGCATGATCGATCATCGGCGCCGACAGCACGCCGCCGGGCAGGCCGACCAGCGCCGTCGGGATCGAGTTGGTGAGGTTCAGCGTGACCACGGCGGCGATGAAGAACGTCAGCACCACCTGCGGGTCCACGCCGCCGAGCACCAGCGCGAGCGTCACCGGCAGCAGCACGGAGGTCTCGTCGGTGCCCGGGATGAACCCGATGAGCGTGTACAGCGCGACCGCCGCGAGGGCGGCGCCGATCATCGGGAGCAGGAGGGTGAGGTCCACGGAGGTCTTTCGGTGGGGGACGGCGGTGCGCGGCGGGGGCTCGCGCGGGCCGTCTCAGGCGGAGGTGCGGCCGGGGCGGGCCGGTGCCTCCGGGGGATCCGAGGTCAGCGCGGACCCCGGGTCGTCGGCGGGGGTCGCCACCGTCGCGGCCGCGGGCACCGCGGGGACGGTCGGCAGGTCGTCGGTGATCTGCACGTCCCGCTTGGGGCGGATCAGCACCACGGCGAGCAGGAAGCCGATCACCGCGCCGCCGAGGCCCCAGAAGAACTCCGAGCCGTCGACCGCGCGACCGAGCACCACCGCGGCCACCGTGGCGGCGCCGCAGACCGCCAGCGCGACCACCATGTCGCGCAGCGAGACCCGGTCGCCCCAGATCTCGACCAGCTCGTCGTCCGTGCTCACGATCCTCCCGATGTCCCCGTCGTCCGCACGACACCCTAGGTCCGCGGCTGCGGCGGCCCTGTGGCGTCGTTGTGCGCGCGCGGTGGACGCGTGTGCAGGTCGACGGCCAACTGTGCGGCGCGGGGCGGCCCCGGGGCAACTCGGGGGTGGCTCAGCCCGCGGCGAGCACCCGGGCGCGGGCCAGCACCGCGTCGATCATCGCCGGGGTGAGCCGCCCCGTGTAGGTGTTGTGCGGGCTGACGTGGAAGCACCCGAGCAGGGCCAGCGAGGCGCCGTCCGCCCGCTCGATCGTCACCTCGGCGCCGTGGCCGAACCGCGGTCGCGGCCGGGGGACGTCCCAGCCCTGCTCCTCGAGCGTGCGCAGCAGCGCGTCCCAGCCGAACCCCCCGAGCACCACGACCACCCGCGGGCCGACCAGCGCGATCTCCCGGGACAGCCACGGCCCGCAGCGTTGCCGCTCCTGCGGCGTCGGCTTGTTCGCCGGCGGCGCGCAGTGGACCGGGGCGGTCATCCGCAGACCGGTGAGGACCTGGCCGTCACCGACGTGCGTCGAGGTCGGCTGCGACGCCAGCCCCGCGCGGTGCAGGGCAGCGAACAGGAAGTCCCCCGAGGGATCACCGGTGAACATCCGCCCGGTGCGGTTGGCCCCGTGCGCCGCCGGGGCCAGCCCGACGAGCATGATCCGCGCGTGCGGATCACCGAAACCCGGCGCGGGCCGACCCCAGTACGTCTGGTCGCGGAACGCCGCCCGGCGCACCGTCGCGACCTCCTCCCGCCAGGCCACCAGGCGCGGGCACGCCCGGCACTCCACCAGCGCGCCGTCCATCGCCGCGAGGTCGGGCGCCTCGCGGGCGAGCAGCGGGTAGGCCGGGTCGTCCGGCGTCGGGGCTGTCACGGCGGGCCCGCCGGTCAGAAGCGGTCCGGGTCGCCGGCGCCCACCCGCACGACCTCCGGGAAGCCGTCCGTCCAGTCGACCACCGTCGTCGGCGCGTCCCCGCACTCCCCGGCGTCCACCACGGCGTCCAGGGCGTGACCGAGCTCCTCCTGCACGGTCCAGCCGTCGACCATCGGCGTCTCGCTCCCCGGCAGGATCAGCGTGCTCGACAGCAGCGGCTCGCCGAGCTCGCGCAGCAGCGCCTGCACCACCCGGCTGTCCGGGATCCGCACGCCGACGGTCTTCTTCTTCGGGTGCGCCAGGCGCCGGGGCACCTCCTTGGTGGCCGGCAGGATGAACGTGTACGGCCCCGGCGTCGCCGCCTTGATCGCCCGGAACGGCGCGTTGTCCAGGTGCACCAGCTGGCCGAGCTGTGCGAAGTCCGCGCACATCAGCGTGAAGTGGTGCCGCTCGTCCAGGTGCCGGATCTCGCGGATCCGCTGCGCGCCCGTCTGGCTGCCCACCAGGCAGCCCAGCGCGTAGCCGGAGTCCGTCGGGTAGGCGATCAGGGCGTCGTCCCGCAGCAGCTGCACCAGCTGCCCGATCGAGCGGGCCTGCGGGTCGTGGGGGTGCACGTCGAAGTACCGGGCCATGGGTCGAGAGTAGGCCGGTCGGGGCGGTTCGGTCGGGTCACCAGGTGGGCTGCGGGGTGTCCTGGGTGACGAAGGAGAAGTCGTGGGGGCGCTCGGGGTCCCACTCGGTCATGTGCCGGGGGGAGGGGGCGCAGGGGGACAGGACGCTGACGTCGAGGTAGGAGAGGTTGTGGTCCGGGACGGTGTCGACCCAGTGCTGCGACGCGGCCCTGACCAGGAGTGTCCAGTCGTCCTTGACCAGGTTCACGCCGGCAGCGGAGTCGTCGGCCCGGAAGTCGCGCGAGAGGGTCCAGCCGTCGGCGAGGTAGGACTGGAGCAGGGGTTCGATCAGGTCGATGGTGGCCTGGCGGGGTTCGATGTCGTAGCCGACGTTGTAGATCCAGTAGGACTCGTCGGGGCCGTCCCAGTGGTCGTCGTAGAGCTCGTCGTGGCAGGGGTCCCAGCCGCTGTGGCTGGGGACGAGCTCGCCGCCGGTGATCGTGAGGTCGGGGTGGGTGGCGATGACGGTGTCCTGGACCCGGGGCGGGATGTCGCCGGCGAGGGACGCGGTCACCGTCCAGGTCTGGCGGACGGCCGCGACGCGCGCGGGCTGGGTGGGGCCGCTCGCGCAGCCCGCGAGCAGCAGCACGGCCGCGACGGCAGCGGCGGGGCGTCTCATCGCACCTCCTCGGTCGGCGGGACGTAGTCGGGGTCGGCCATCGGGTAGTCGCGGCCGGTGCGGACCAGCCGACCTCCCGGCGTGACCTCCCAGGTGTCCACCGGTGGGGTCCACAGCGAGATCCGTTCGCCGGTCATGATGGCGCGGATGTTGCGGAACGCATCGGTGTCGGGGGCGAAGACACCGTCGTGCGCGCCGGCACCCTGCACGAGCCCGACGGGCGCACCAGACTCGTCGTAGACCCGGCCGGTCTCGACCCGGACGGTGCCGGTGACCTCGTCCGGGTCGCGCCCGTGCGCCCCCAGCGCCTGCACCCCCTCGATCGGGTCACCGGGCGCGGTCATCGAGTACCGCGGGGTCTCCGGTGCGGTGTACTCATGGCTGTCGCGGACCGCGGAGCCGGAGGCCTCGACGTACAGCACCCGGTCGACCACCATGCCGTTCGCCTCCGCCCAGCCCACCACGAGCCCGCCGTAGGAGTGCCCGACCACGGTGAGCGGCGTTCCGCCCGCGGCGCGGACGCCGTTCGCGAAGCCGGCCAGGTGGGGGGCGAGCCGGTCGGCGAAGGTCCGGAACGGTGCGTCGGCGGCCAGCGCCTGCGGCATGGGTCCGCCGAGGTAGGTGATCACCGCAAGGTCGCTCTTGTCACTGGTGACGAAGCTCCACGCGCGCTCGGCCTGCCCGTCCATGTTCGTGAGGTTGGTGCCGGTGCCGCCGACCAGAACCGCGAGGTTGGCGGCATCGAGGGAGCCGATCACCTCGCCGAACCGCCCGGCATCCGGGTCGAAGAGCACCACCTGGTGCCACGCCGGGGGATTCGGTTCCCTGGAGTCGATCGCCCCGACCGGCTCGGCGAGCAGCCCCTGGCACCACGGGATGCGGTCGGTCAGCACCTGCCGCTCGGCGCGGAGCCGGTCCAGGGTGTCCTGCACCAGGCTGCGCGCCCCGCCGTCCGTCTCGTCCCCGGGCGGTCCGCCGTCCATCCCGGCCAGCAGCGCCTCGTTCTCGGCGATCCGCAGGTCGATCTCCGCGATGCGTCGCTCGGCGTCGGGGATGGCGGCCCGGATCGCGATGCGGTTGGCGGCGGCGCGCGCGGCCAGGGGTGCACCGTCGATGTTGCCCACGGCCCACGGGTGGGTCCGGGCGATCCGGGCCTGCTCGGCGGCGGTCAGGGCGGCGAACGCGGCGGCGACGGCGTTCAGGCGGCGCGCTGGATCGGTGAAGGTCAGCGCGTCGGCGAGGTCGGGGCAGGCTCCCCGGAGCGCGTCGAGGTCGGGGCGCATCAGCCGGGTCGCGAGGTGGGGGTGGGCGGCGAGCAGGTCGTCGAGGGCGCTCGGGGACAGGTCGCCGAGGCGCCAGCGCAGGGCGGCGTCGCCCTCGGGGGTGTCGGGGAGGGAGGCCGCCCACACCGCGAGAGCCACCGGGTCGGTGCCCTGGGCCAGCCGGAGGGGGTCGAGGCCGGCGAGCCGGGCACCACCGTCGGTCCAGGCCTGCGGGGTGCGGTCGTGCAGCACGCCGATCAGGGCGGTGTCGGCCTCGCGTCGGCGGTCGCTCAGGTCGGTCAGGGCGTTCTCGGCGGCGACGACCTGAGCACCCGCGTCCCGGAGGTGGGCGAGCGCGGCCTGCGCGGCGGACGGGTCGCCGAAGGCCGCGGTGACGGCCTCGACCTGTGCGGCGGAGTACCGCGCCCGGGCGTCGTCGCGGGACCCGGCGGCGGTGCGCGCCTGCGTGCCGATCTCCGTGACCTCGCGCGTGTAGCTGGTCAGTGCGGCGGCCACCGGGGCGATCTCCGGCTCCAGCGCTCCCACCCGGTCCGCGACCACGCCGGTGCGGTCGGCCCACGCTGTCGCGGCCTCACCCGACCACGCCGCGGTCAGCTCGCTGGCCAGCGCCCGGACCTCGGCGGTGACCTCGGCCAGGGTGTCCGCGTGCGCGGTCAGGCCTGTGGCGAGGACGTCCAGGCCGGCGACGTCGCCGGCCCCGGGGTGCTCCCGGTCCCACCGGGTCATGATGCCCGCATGCCGTGCGCGGAGACGCCCAGGGCCAGCGCCCGGTCGGCCTCGACGAACGTGCCGGCCGCGCGCGCCGCGTCCTCACCGGCGTCCCGGACCGCGCCCGCGCCGGCTCCGCAGGAGGTGGCGAGCCAGTCCAACCACGGTTCCAGCGCGCTGGACACCGCCGTGCTCCCGGGCTCGACGGCACCCAGGCGCGCGCTCAGCACCACCCGGTCCGCCGCGCGGTCCAGCGCCCCGCGCACCCGCTCGGTGACCAGCGGATCGACCTCGACGCCGTCCGACATGCGACCTCCTCGTAGCATCTGAGATCGCGCACGTTACGGGAGTCCGCGCATCGCTCCGGACCGGATGTGAGGTTTTCGCACCCTGCCCGGCCGACGCCGACCGGGCACGACGTACGAGTACGCTCGCCGGGGCCCGATCGCACGGGCCGCTGCGAGGAGGAACCCCCATGCGCCAGCCGACCCGGTGGGAGCAGATCGGCCAGCAGAACCCCGACCGGTCGCACTGGTACGTCGAGAGGTTCCGCTCGATGGCCGCCGACGGGGCGGACCTCGCGGGCGAGGCGCGGATGATCGACGCGATGCTCGCGCGCGGGTCGCGGGTGCTCGACGGCGGCTGCGGCCCCGGCCGGGTGGGCAGCGAGCTCGCCGCGCGTGGGCACACCGTGGTCGGCGTGGACGTGGACCCGGTGCTGATCGACGCCGCGCGGGCCGATCACCCCGGCTCGGACTGGCGCGTCGGCGACCTCGCCGAGCTGGACCTGCCCGCCGAGGGCGTGACCGAACCCTTCGACGTCGCGGTGCTCGCCGGCAACGTGATCACCTTCGTGGCACCCGGCACCGAGCCGGAGGTGCTGCGCCGGATCGCGGCGCACCTGGTGCCCGAGGGGCGGATCGTGCTCGGCTTCGGCGCCGGGCGTGGCTACACCCCCGAGCAGCTCGCGCTGGACGCGACCGCCGCGGGCCTGCGGGTCGAGCACCGGTTCTCGACCTGGGACCTGCGCCCGTTCGCGGACGACTCGGACTTCCTGGTCGCGGTGCTCGCCCGCGGCTGACTGCCCGGGCCTGCCCCGCTCAGTGGTGCGTGAGTGCGGCGGCCTGCTTCTTCGCCTTCTTCGCGGCCTTCTTCGACACCTTCTTCGCCGAGGAACCGAGCGCGTCCAGCAGGTACGAGGCCGCGGCGCCGAGCATGATCACGTCCTTGGCGACGCCGATGCCCTGCGGGCTGGGGCGCGGGTCGTTCTCGCCGCGCTGGAGCGCGGGCGTGCGCAGGTACATGCCGACCAGGGCGGCGGAGAACGCGGTGAACCCGGTCGCCACGACGACGCGCGGCAGCACCGGCACCAGCAGCGCGGCGCCCAGGGCGATCTCGGTGCCGGCGAGCGCCTTCGTGAACGTCTTCGGGTCGACGTCGGCGAGGAACGGGTACGCGCCGGCGGCCATCGAGTGGTACCCGGTGGCGGCGTCGGGGTCGGCGCTGAGCTTGTCGACGCCGGAGCTCAGGATGTAGGCGCCGGCGCCCAGGCGCAGCGGCAGGTGGCGGAGCTTCACGCGGTCCTCCTCGGTGGTCTGCGTCCCTGGCCGGTCGGCCGGGGGCCCGACCTCGACGCTACGTCCGCCGGGGCGTCCGCGCAGGCCGATCGAGGATCCCGGTCGCACTGATCGTCGATCGCTTGACTTCGAGCGCGCTCGAAGGAGCAACCTCCTCGGCATGAGCACCGACCACGTCCCCACCCGCACCCTCGGCAGCGCCGCGCACGGCACCGCGCTGACCGTCTCCGCCCTCGGCCTCGGCTGCATGGGCATGTCGGACTTCTACGGCGCCGCGTCCGCACCCGGATCGGCGGAGGAGCAGGAGTCGATCGCCACCATCCACCGCGCGCTCGACCTCGGCGTCACGCTGCTGGACACCGCGGACATGTACGGCCCGCACACCAACGAGCGGCTGGTCGGCCGGGCGATCGCCGGACGGCGTGACGAGGTGGTGCTCGCGACCAAGTTCGGCATCGTCCGCAACGGCGACGGCAGCCGGGGGATCGACGGTCGCCCCGAGTACGTCCGCCGCTCGATCGACGGCAGCCTGGAGCGTCTCGGCGTCGACCACATCGACCTGTACTACATGCACCGGATGGACCCGCAGGTACCGGTCGAGGACACCATGGGCGCGCTGGCCGAGGCGGTGCAGGCCGGCAAGATCCGGCACGTCGGGCTCTCCGAGGCCGCCCCCGCCACCATCCGCCGCGCGCACGCCGTGCACCCGCTGACCGCCGTGCAGACCGAGTACTCGCTGTGGACCCGCGACGTCGAGGCGGAGGTGCTGCCGACGCTGCGCGAGCTCGGCATCGGCCTGGTGCCCTACTCGCCGCTCGGCCGCGGCATGCTCACCGGCGCGATCACGTCCCGCGCCGACCTGGCCGCCGACGACTTCCGGCTCGCCAACCCCCGCTTCGCCGACGGCGCCTTCGACGCCAACCGGGCGCTGGTCGCGCAGGTCCAGGCGCTCGCGGAGGCCAACGGCGTCACCGCCGCCCAGCTCGCGCTGGCCTGGGTGCTCGCGCAGGGCGAGGACGTGGTGCCGATCCCGGGCACCCGACGCGTGCGCTACCTGGAGCAGAACGTCGGCGCGACGGCGGTCACCCTGGACGCGGCGGACCTCGCGGCGCTCGCGGCAGCCGTCCCGACGGCCTCGGTGGTCGGCGACCGCTACCCGGACATGAGCACGGTCGACCGGTGAGCCTGGCCGTCGACCTCCCGCAGGCGCATCCTGGGAGCATGACCACCACCGAGGTCCGGCCGACCTGGAGCATCGCGGAGGCCGCCGAGGCGACCGGGCTCACCCCGCACACCCTGCGCTACTACGAGCGGGACGGCCTGCTGCTGGACGCGGTGGAGCGGGCGTCGTCCGGGCACCGTCGGTACACCGAGGCCGACCTCGGCTGGCTGATCCTGCTGGGCCGGCTCCGGGCGACCGGCATGCCGATCCGGGAGATCCGCGAGTACGCCGCCCTCGTGCGCCAGGGCGGCGGCACCGAGCGGGCGCGACTCACCATGCTCCAGGAGCACCGCGCCAAGGTGCTCGCCGAGCTCGCCGAGGTGCAGGAGCACCTGGCCGCGATCGAGGGCAAGATCGCGATCTACGCCGACCGCGTCGCCGCCGGCGACCCCGTCCCCGAGGACGCGCCCGTCCGCTGATCCCCCGTGCGCCGAGTTGTCATCAGTTGTCGCTTCCCGCGTCCGCGAAGCGACAGAAGCTGACAACTCGGCGCCAGCAGCCCGACCTCAGCCCGTGACGAGGTGCGCGGGGCGGGGCTCGTAGCGGCCGGGAGCCATCTCGAGCACACCGCGGCCGGCGGTGAGCGAGCGCAGGTCGAGGGCGTAGCGGGCGAGCTCGGACTCGGGCACCTCCGCATCGATCCGCACCCGTCCGTCGTCGGTGGTCCCGCTGGCGGTGATGTGACCGCGCCGGGCCGAGAGGTCGCCGAGAACGTCGCCCTGCGTGTCCGGCGGGACCAGCACCGTCACCTGCACCACCGGCTCCAGCAGCACGGTCCCCGCGCTGGTCAGCGCCTCGCGCAGCCCGAGCGCCGCCGCCGTGCGGAAGGCCATGTCCGAGGAGTCGACCGCGTGCGACCGGCCGTCCACCACCTCGACGCGCAGGTCGACCACGGGGTGCCCGAGCGGACCGCCGGCGGCCATCGCCTCCACGATCCCCCGCTCGACCGCGGGCAGGTACTGCCGGGGGACCGACCCGCCGACCACGGAGTCCACGAACGTGAACCCGGACCCGGGCGGCAGCGCGTCGACCCGCAGGCGGACCACCGCGAACTGCCCGTGCCCGCCGGACTGCTTCTTCAGCCGCCCCTCGGCCTCGGCGTGCCCGGCGATCGTCTCGCGGTAGGCGATCCGCACCGGCTCGGTGCGCACGTGCACGCCGAACACCCGGGCCAGCCGGTCGACCGCGACCGCGAGGTGCGCGTCGCCCAGCCCGCGCAGCACGGTCTGGTGCGCGCCGCGCTCGACGGTCAGCGTGGGGTCCTCGCCGGCCAGCCGGGTCAGCGCGGAGGACAGCTTGTCGTCGTCGGCCTGCGACACCGGCGTCAGCGCGAGCGCGTAGACACCGGGCCGCGCGGGCAGGGGCGCCGGGGCGGCGGGGCTGGTGGCGCGCGCGAGCAGGCTGCCCGTGGTCGCGCCCTGCATCTTGGCGACCGCGGCGATCCCCCCGGCGGGCACCGCATCCACCGGCAGGTGCTCGCGCCCGCGCAGCCGGAACAGCCCGTGCAGCCGCTCCTCGCCGCCGGTGGCGGTCAGCACCAGGCGGTCCCCGGAGCGCACGGTGCCGGACAGCACCTTGAACACCGACACCTGCCCGACGAACGGATCGGCGACGGTGCGGAAGACGTGCAGCACCGGCTCGCCGGCGGGGTCCGGGGGCAGATCGGTGCTCTCGGACGCGCCCGGCACCTGCAGCGACGCGGCCCGTGCCGGGGCGATCTCGCACAGCAGGTCGGCCAGCCGGTCGATCCCCACGCCGGTCGCCGCCGACACCACCAGCACCGGCACGGCCTCGCCGTCGCGGACCTCGCGGGCCAGCGTGCGCACCAGCTCGGCCGGTGCGGGCTCGTCGCCGGACAGGTACCGCTCCAGCTGGTCGTCGTCGTGGGCGACGATCTCCTCGGTGACCTCGTCGTGCAGCCGGTGCTCCTCGGCGGCGACCTCGGCGGGCACCGGGCAGGGGTGGCCGCGGCCGTCGCCGTCGTAGTCGAGGGCCTCGTCGGCCAGCACGTCGGCCACCCCGTGCAGCGCCTGCTCCTCGCCGAGCGGCAGCTCCAGCGGCACCACGGACTCCGGGGGCGTGCCGCAGCGCTCGGCCAGGTCCCGCACTTCGGCGAGCACCCGGTGGAAGTCGGCGCGGGCGCGGTCCTCCTGGGTGATCAGCACGACGCGGCCGATCCCCGCCTCGTCGCAGCGCCGCCACACAGCCTCGGTGCCGGACTGCACTCCGTCCACCGCGCTCACCACGACCACCGCGAGGTCCGCGACGCCGAGGGCCGCGTCCACCCCGCCGGCGAAGTCGGGCGCGCCCGGGGTGTCGAGCAGGGTGAGCCGGTGGGCCGTGCCGCCGCGACAGGTCCAGTCCAGGTCGGCGATCCCGAGCGCGACGGTGGTGCCGCGGGCGACCTCCTCCGGCTCGTGGTCGCAGACGGTCGAGCCGTCCTCGACCCTGCCGGCGCGGGGGATCGCCCCGGCGCGGAGCAGCAGGGCCTCTGCCAGTGTCGTCTTGCCGGAACCGCCGTGACCGACGAGGGCCACGCTGCGGATCGTCGGCGTCGTTGCCGCGTCCATCCGGGTCTCCTGGTGTTCGCCTGGGTCCCGTCAGGCTAGTCACGTGGGGGCCGGATGCGACAGGGACCTCGGTCGCTGGTGCGCGACCGAGGTCCCTGTCGAGGGTGCTGCCTGAGGTCAGGCCGCTGCGAGGATGTCCACGACGAAGATCAGCGTGGAGTTCGCCGGGATCGACCCGTTGTCGTTCGCGCCGTAGCCGAGGTCCGGCGGGACGATCAGCAGCACCTGGCTGCCGACGGTCTGGCCCGCGAGGCCCTGCTGCCAGCCGGTGATCAGGTTGGCGAGCGGGGTGGTCATCGGCGCACCGGACTCCCAGGAGGAGTCGAACTGGGTGCCGTCCCAGAGCCAGCCGGTGTAGTTGACCACGACGGTCTGGTCGGCGGAGACGGTGGCACCGGCGCCCTGGATCAGCGGCTGCACGACCAGCGTGGTCGGCGCGTCGGTGCTGAGCGGGGTGATCGACGGGGTGCCGTCGTCGGCCAGCGTGACGGTCGGCAGGCCCTCGGCCGGGGTGACCGCGGTGCCCTCGGCGCGCGCCGGGACGTCCTGCGCGGAGGTGACCTCGAGCGACCAGATCTGCGACGGGTCGTCGGTGGTGCTGCCGGGCGTCGCGTAGAGGATCCGGACCCCGACCTGCGCGCCGATCAGCGTGTCGAGCATGACCTGCGGCAGCGTGGAGTCGTCCACCACGTAGGCCTGCGGGGTCGAGCCGTAGGTGGTGCCGACGCTGGAGCCGTCCTCGCCGCTGACCGCGGCGACGTGCATCGTCACCAGCTGGTCGGCGGCGATCGTGTCACCGGTGCCGGGGTCGGCGACCCGCGCGACCGGGGCGGACACCGTGAAGGGCTGCTCGAAGTCGAAGGTCGGGACCGCGCCGAGGTCGCCGGTGATCGTCACGGCCTCCAGGGCGGCGACGTCCTCGGCCGACGGGGTGGTCTCGCCGGACGCGGTGCTCGCGGACGGGGAGGAGGTGGGGTCGTCGCTCGACCCGCCGGAGCAGCCGGCGAGCACGAGGAGCGAGACGGCGAGCAGGGTGGCGGCCGTACGGCGCACGAGCACGTCCTTCGGGTGGGGATCTGGCGGTCGGTGGGCCGGTCACGCGCGGCGCGGCGGCCCGACGGGCGCGGCCAGTGTAGGACCGCCACCTGAGCGCGGGGCCGCGGACCTGCGCCCGTCCTGCGCAGGTCGTGTGGAGGGGGGGACGGGCTCAGCGACCCTCGACGATCGCGTCGGCGTGGCCGACCACCCACTCCATCAGCGGCAGCAGGTGCGCGGACAGCTCGCGGCCGAGCGGGGTGAGCGAGTAGTCGACCCGGGGCGGGATCGACCCGGTGGCCTCGCGCAGCACCAGGCCGTCCTGCTCCAACGTGCGCAGCGTGGAGGCGAGCATCTTCTCGCTGATCCCCTCGACGACCCGGCGCAGCTCGCCCCAGCGCATCGTGCGGTCGGACAGCGCGACGAGCACCAGCACGCCCCACTTGCTGGTGACGTGGTCGAGCACCACGCGGCTGGGGCAGGAGGCGGACAGCACGCCGCCGGTGAACAGCCCGGCGAGCACCGGGTTGCCGATCTCGCGAGTCTTCAGGTCGTTGACCTCGATGCTTACCGTCACGTGGGTACCTTACGTGAAAGTGGGTACCCGACGGAAGGAACGTATCCACGATCACGCCGGTTGGCAGGGGAGGCGGGAGCGTCGGGCTCCCGGCTCGTCCTCAGGAGGATCACCCATGTCCGTCGTCGTCACCGGCGCCACCGGCCACCTCGGCCGCCTCGTCGTCCAGCACCTGCTCGCCCAGGGCGTGCCCGCCGACCAGATCACCGCGACCGGCCGCCGCACCGAGCGCCTGGCCGACCTGGCCGAGCAGGGCGTGCGCACCGCCGTCGCCGACTTCGCCCGCCCCGAGACGCTGACCGCCGCCTTCACCGGTGCCGACGCCGTGCTGCTGGTCTCCGGCAGCGAGGTCGGCCGGCGCGTCGACCAGCACCGCGCCGCGATCGAGGCCGCCGTGACCGCCGGCGTGGGCCGCCTGGTCTACACCTCCGCCCCGCACGCCGACACGACCGCGCTGGTGCTCGCCCCCGAGCACAAGGCCACCGAGGAGATCCTGCGCGCCTCCGGCCTCACCTTCACCATCCTGCGCAACGGCTGGTACACCGAGAACTACGTCGGCGACGTGCAGCAGGCCCGCGAGTCCGGGCAGATCGTCGCCGCCGTCGGCGAGGGCCGCGTCGCCAGCGCCTCGCGCACCGACTTCGCCGAGGCCGCCGCCGTGGTGCTGCGCACCGAGGGCCACGAGAACGCCACCTACGAGCTGACCGGCGACGTCGCCTGGGCCTTCACCGACCTCGCCGCCGCCGCCTCCGAGGTGCTCGGCCGCCCGGTCGAGTACGTGGCCGTCTCCTCCGCCGACCGCACCGCCGGCCTGCTCGCCGCCGGTCTGGACGAGGGCACCGCCGGCTTCGTGGTCGCCCTGGACGAGAACACCCGCGACGGGCTGCTCGGCGAGGTCAACGGCGTGCTGTCCGGCCTGATCGGCCACCCGACCACCCCGCTGGTCGACGGACTGCGCGCGGCGCTCGCCGAGGGCTGACCGCCCGGTTCCTCCCCGCTCTCCTCCCGCGGCCCGGGTCGGCACCTCGCCGGCCCGGGCCGCGGCATGCCCGGGGTCGGTCCGGCGGCCGGCCACCGGGATCTCGGCGCGACGACGCGCGCCAGCACGGTCATGCGTGCGTGGTTCCACGGGTGGTCGTCGGCGCGCCCCCCGACCAGATGGCGTAGTGGTCCGACTCGCACTACCTAGACCGTCCGACCCCTACGTCCTGAGTAGTCCTACTCAGATCCGAGCGCGCACCACTCACTCGGACCGTTCGAGGCGGGCCTGGAGCACCTGGGGTGTCCGGATCGTCGGGTCAAGGGCGAGTAGGTGGGCCGTCCACAGCCCACCCTCTTTCAGTTCGGCCCAGGGAGATCCCCGGGTCGCTCCCCGTGATCCCCGACACCGCCGGAGAGCCTCGCGTGACCCAGACGACCCCCCACCACGCGCGCCGGAGCCCCGGCTCCGTGCTGCGCCGATGGAGATCAGGCCCCGCGAGCCTGCTGGCCGCCGGCGCGCTCACCACGCTCACCCCGTCGAAGGCCTCCGCGGCCGCCGGCACCATCACCGACCTCGCCGTCACGGTGGACGACGACGGCTCCGTCGACGCCGCCCTCAGCATCGACGACTCGGCCACGAACGGCCTGGTCGCGACGAACAACCTCGTGTCGATGTCCTGGTCGCTGACCGGCGAGGGCCTGACGGACGCGGTGTTCACCCAGGTCCTGCCCGAGGGCTGGACCTGGGATCCGACCTCGCTGAACAAGCTGACCTCGGACTCCTCGGTCTACAAGTCCTCGTACACGCTCAGCGGCGACGGCCGGACCGTCACCGCGACCATCTCGCTCCCGTCGGACTCGCGCGTCGCGATCACCGGCCTCCGGGCGCAGGCGGGCTCCCAGAGCGAGGGCACCACGCTGGCGGCGGGCGCCACGTACACCCCGGAGCTCGTCGGCACCGACGCCGTCGGCAGCCAGAGCGCGACCGCGGGTGCGCTGACGATCGTCAGCACCCCGCAGATCAGCCTGTCCGCCGAGGGCTCCCTGCTCACGGCACCGACCACCCACGACTTCGGTGGCCGCTCCGAGAGCGCCAGCCTGGTCACGACCTCGCTGCGCTACACGCACCGCAGCAGCGTGCCCGGGCAGGACGTCGACGCGGCGCTCGATCTGCCGCACACCTTCACCATGACCTACGGCGGGCCGGTGGCGGGCGACGTCGCCCTGTGCGGAGCCGACGCGAGCAGCTGGCTGCGGATCTCCTCGGTGAGCGGGCAGACCGTCACGCTGACGATGTTCGCCCAGCCGCCGACGGGTATCAGCGCCGTCCCGGCCAGCCTGTGCCGCTGGTACCCGAAGGACGACGTCCCCCAGTCCCAGGGCACGGCGATCCGGACCACCGTCACCACCGACCAGCCCGCCCTGGCGACCTCCGACGGCACGGTGACGCAGCCGGCGGGCTCGTCCACGAGCAGCTCGCAGCTCTACTACCCGCCGGCGGTGACCACCCCGGACGAGGCCGCCGCGACCGTGACGTCGGCGCAGACCTACTACCGGTGGTCGTCCGGTGCCGCGCCGACCTTCCCGCTGACCAACACCGTCACCTCCGGGTGGACGAACCTGCCCTCGACGGGGGCGATCGGTACCGGTGCCTACCTGGCTGCGAAGACCGAGTTCGTCCCGCCCTACGACACGAACACCCAGGACGTCGTGCCCGCCACCGGGCTGGTCGGCTACCAGTTCTGGGACGCGAGCCTGGCGCAGGTCCTCGACGACCCCGGCTCGATCTGGGTGGGCGTCGGGAGCGGCAGCAACACCACGGCGCTGCCCGCGGACGCCTACACGGTGCAGTTCAGCCCGGGCACGACCACGATCGGGCCGTGGTACGACTCGATCGCCGAGGCCGGGGGCACGGCTGCCGTGCAGGGCGTGCGGATGGCGCTGACCGGCACCTGGGGTGAGGGCCGGCGGACCGACCTGGACAACACCCTGCGACTCGTCGTCCCCCGCGTGGTCGTCTGGGACCAGGTCAGCGCCACGACACTCACGGTCTCCCCGCAGTGGGTCTCCGATCGCGGCAACACCGGCGCCGCCGCTCTGCGCGCCTCCGTCCGCGCGGTCTCCGGCGACCTGACGATCAGCAGCACGCCGACGACCTCGCTGGTCAGCGGCAACCGGATCGAGTACCGGATCTTCCAGGACGTCGCCCTGGCCGTGGGCACCGCGCCCGATGCCGCGCCGCTCGTCGTGCAGCCCGGCCTGACGGTCGTCACGCTGCCGTCGAACATCATCGCGGTGGACTACCAGGCCGCCATCGACCTGGGCTGGTCGGTCGCCTCGTACACCCCCGCCGACTGGGGTGCCGACGGCCTGCCGGCCACCGCGGACGACGGCCACGGCCCGATCATCGCGTTCGCCCACCCGGGCGGGGACGCGGTGCTCGGCGCGAGGTGGAGACCGCAGGGCATCTTCCTCACCGCCGAGACGTCGCTCCAGGCGCCGAGCCCGAGCAAGGTCACCGCCACCGCCGAGAACACCTACGCCACCGGGTCCCGGGGCAGCTGGACGGACACGGCGAGCGTCAAGAACACCATCCTCCAGGTCGACACGCTCACCATGGACGGCACCGTCCTGCGGCCGGTGATCGAGACGAGCGACGACACGATCCAGTTCGACACCAACTGGTACAACTTCGGCAAGGACCCGCAGGCCGGGTCCGGCTACGTCATGGACGTGCTGCCCTATGACGGCGACAGCCGGGGCACCACCACCGACGGCATCCTCACCCTGCGGTCGGTGACCGCGCTGGGCGACGCCCAGGGCCGGACGCTGGAGTTCACCACCACCGCCCCCGGCTCGATCGGGACCCGCGGCGAGGGCGCGACCTGGACCCCGGTCACCGAAGACGCCGATCTGTCCGGTGCCACCGCGGTCCGGGTCGAGCTGGACGGTCTGCCGGCCGGTTCCACCGGCGCGCTGCGCATGGTGCTCGGCGTGTCCGGCCACAGCACCGGTGACGCGTTCGTCAACAGCGGCTCCGGCTGGGTCGGCAGCTCGGTGACCCTGAGCAGCGGCGAGTACACGGTGCGCGTCGCCGAGTCGATCATCACCGGCACCGTCTGGGACGACGCCGACGGTGACGGGGCGCAGTCCTCGGGCGAGGCCGGCATCGCCGGTGTCACGGTCACCGCGACCGACGCGGACGGCGCGGTCGTCACGGCCGTCACCGATGCGGACGGCGGCTACCGCCTCGCGGGGCTGACCGCCGGTGACCAGCGCGTGCAGGTCGACCGGTCCACCCTGCCCACCTCGATGATGCAGACCGGCGGACCCGCGAACAGCACCGCCGACCTCACCCTGCGCTCCGACGAGAACGTCGACGGGCTCGACTTCGGGTACGTCGCGGTGCAGGCCCGGCTCGACCTGAGCGGTGACGCCACCGCCCCGAGCCCGGTGGTCGCCGGCGACGACGTCACGCTGGTCTACACGGTCGCGAACGGGGGCAAAGTCCCGCTGTCCGACTTCGACGTGGCCCTCGACCTCGACCCGGCCCGGGTGACCGGCACCTGGTCCTGGCCCGGCACGCCGGGCGTGCTCGCCGTCGGCGAGAGCGCCACGTACACGGTGACCTACCCGATCGACCAGGCCGAGGTGGACGCCGGTGTGCTGTCGACCTCCGCGCGTGCCACCGGCGACCTGGGCGGCCTGCCGATCGTGTCCGACGCGGTCGACCAGGACGTCCCGCTGGTCGCCGTCGGCTCGCTGGACGTCGCGCTCACCGGCACCGCTGGGACCGTCGCCGTCGGCGAGACCGTGCAGTGGACCGCGGTGATCACCAACACCGGGTCGCTCACCCTCGACGGCGTCGGCATCGACGGCGCCGACGTGACCTGGCCCGTCGGCGTGAGCACGCTGGCCCCGGGCGCGTCGGTCACCGTGACCGGCACCTCCGTGCTGACCCAGGAACACCTGGACACCGGCGCGATCACGGTCACGGCGGACGCCGCCGACGGCAGCACGGTCACCGCCGCGGCCACGGCCGCCGTCGACCTGGGCATGACCGCCGGGACCACGGTCGACCTGACCGTGAACGGCAGCCACCTCGCGGCACCCGGTCTCGACGTGACGGAGGACGACCGGCTGGCCTGGTCCGCCGTCGTCACCAACACCGGCCTGACCACGCTGCACGACGTGACCTACACCGACGACGGGTCGGGGCTCGCCCTGCCCGCCGGCTTCGACGGGACGCTGGCCCCCGGCGCGAACGTGCGGCTCACCACCTCCGGTGCCGCCGTGATCGGTGGGCACCTGGTGACCGCCACGGTCGCCGGGACCGCCGGTCCGAGCGGGAAGCAGGTGACCGCGACGGACTCCGACGCGGTGGCCTACACCGCCGCAGCCGCCACCAATGCCGCGGTGATCGGTCAGGTCCGCCAGGACCGCGCCGGCGACGGCGTGCTGGACGCGGGCGACCTGGGCATCGCCGGGGTCACCGTGACCCTGCTCGACGGGACGGGCACCGCGCTCGGCAGCACCGTCACGGGCACGGACGGCGGCTACCGCTTCGACGGGCTGGTGACCGGTGACTGCACCGTGCGGGTGGACCGCGCCGGGCTCGCCGAGCCGACCGTGCCGACCACGGACGAGGTGTCCGTCACGCTGGCCAAGGGCGAGCGCCGCACCGGCGTGGACGTCGGCTACCGGTTCTTCGTGCCGGCCCGGACCCTCACCGGCCAGGTCACCGCGCTGAGCACCGAGCCGAAGGCCGACGACGAGCTCGACGTCCGGTTCACGCTCACCAACACCGGTGAGACCGACCTGACCGCGGTCGACCTGGACCACGACCTGCCCGGCGGGCTCGTGATCACCGGGTGGGACGGCACGAACGGTGCGCTGGCCGTCGGTCAGCAGATCACCCTCGACGTCCGCGGCGTGATCACGCAGGCGCAGATCGACGCCGTGACGCTGCTGATCACGGCGGGCGCCGTCGGCACCGACCCCACCGGGCCCGAGGCCGAGGCGTCCACCGAGGTCGCGGTCGACCTGCCGTCGGCGTCCGCGCTGACGGTCATCCAGAGCGGTGCCCTGGTGGGTGACGCCGTGGCCGGCGGGACCGTCCGCTGGACGGCGACGCTGACGAACGTCGGGGCGACCACCCTGACTGCGGCGGGCATCACCGAGCAGGGATGGACGCTGGGCACGGTCGGCACCCGGGCCGCGGGGGTCCAGCTCGCGCCGGGTCAGTCGGTCGTCGCCACGGCCGACACCGTCCTGACCCAGGACGAGGTCGACGCGGGCGAGACCCTCTCGCAGGTCACGGCGAACGCCAGCACCCCGTCCGGGACGGGCGTGACCGCGGCCGCGCAGGCCCGCGTCCCGCTGGCCGGCGTGGTCGGCCTCGGGCTGGACCTGCTGCTCGACGGCACGGCGCAGCCGGTGGCCCCGGGCGCGGAGGTCACGGTCGGGCAGCAGCTCGGCTGGACCGCGGTGCTCACCAACACCGGCGCGGTCACCCTGACCGGGCTGACCGTGACGGACGACCTCGTCGCCCGGGCGGGCCTGGTCCTGCCGGCCGGGTTCACCGGCACGCTGGCGCCGGGTGAGTCGGTGCGGGTCATCACGACCTCGGCCGCGCAGGTCGGGCAGACGCAGGCCACGGCCTCCGTCACCGGCAGCAGTGCCGGCGGCCAGCCGGTCAGTGCGGCGGCCAGCGCCTGGTACCACGCACCCGCCCTCGCGTCCGGCGCGGGCACCGCGGGTGGCGGCAACGGCTCGGGCGTCCTCGCGGTCACCGGTGCCGGGGTCGGCGGGGTGGCGCTGCTCGCCCTCGTGCTGATCGGCGTGGGCGCGGTCATCCGCCGCCGGCCTTCCTGCGGTCCTGGTGACCGCCCTGTCCGAAGGAGTCCCGCATGTCGTCCCGCACCGGTGACGCAGTGCTGTTCGAGAGCAACAGAGACGCTCTCGGCGCGGTGCGCCGCTGGCTGACGCTGAACCGTGACGTCATCGTCACCGGCGACGTCGGGTCCGGCCGCAGCCTCCTGCTCGCCGAGCTGCTCTACCGTTCCATCTCGCGCGCATCGGCGGTGCTGCTCCGCGCTGCAGGCGACAGCCCGCTCGCCGCCTTCCTCGCCCAGCCCTCCTTCGCCCAGTCCGGCGTCGCCCCCACCGTCACGGACGCGACCGCCTGGCTGATGGACGAGGTCGGCGGGCACAAGGGCACCCTGCTGGTGGACGACCTGGACCAGCTCGACCCGGCCTCCGCCGCGGTGGTGGCCCGGGTGCTCCGGGCGACCGGTGCCTCCCTGGTGGCGACCACCCGGTCGGCCCGGTTGCACGACGTGCCCGCCCCGCTCGCCCTGCTGGTCCCCGAGCGAGCGCCGGCCGTGGAGCGGCTGGTCAGCCTCGGGTTCGACGGGATCTACCACCTGGTCGCGGAGGAGCTGGGCGGCCCGGTCGACCTGCCGCTGGCCGCGGCGGTGCTGGCCCGCTCGGGTGGCAACCCACGGGTCGCGCTCGCGCTGACCACCGGCGCCCGGCACATCCGGGTGATCGATCGTGAGCGCGGGATCTGGCGCAAGATCGGGCAGTTCGACGACGTCCCCGGCGACGCGGTGATCAACGCGCTCCTCGGCGCGGCGACGGACGAGGAGGTGCGGGCGCTCGAGCTGCTGTCCTGGGTGGGCCCGGTGCGTGACCAGGTCGCCGCGGCGCTGGTCGAGCGGTCCCTCCTCACCCGGTTGCAGGACGTCGGCCGGGTGGTGGAGCACCCGTCGGGTTCGGGGACGGAGGCCACGGTCACGGTGAGCCCGCCGGCGCTCGGCGCCGCGCTGCGCGATCGGGTCGGCCCTGCCGACGCCCACGACATGGCCCGGTTCGTCACCGGCCGGGTCGGCTCCGCGATGCCGCTGCCCTACCTGGTGGAGCGGGACGTCGGCTCGCTGCTCCAGGCGGGCGACCGTCGCGCCGAGCAGGACTACCACCGGTGGTCCACGGAGGTCGCGGACCTGGCGCTCGCCGACGCCGCGGCCGCGGAGGCCGTGCTGCACCGGGAGTGGCAGCTGACCCCCACGGTCCGCGTCGCGAACGCGTACCTCGACCTGCTCATGCGTCGTCCGGCACGTCCCCTGCTGCACGCGGTGCTCACCGGTACCGAGATCACCGGTGACGAGCCGGAGAGCGACCTGCTCCGCTTCTGCCTGCAACGTGCGCGCTGGGCGGCCTGGGCGGGGGTACCGGCCGCCGAGATCGCCGTGCTGCCGTTCGCGGACGACCCTCGGGTGATCCGGGTGCTCGCGGAGCTCACCGAGCGGCGACGCGAGGTGCTGGACGGGGTGATGTCGAAGACCGGGTCCTGGCCTGCGCCGGAGTGCACCGGGATCGCCTGGGTGGACGCCTGGTCCGTCGTGGCGACGGCCGGTGCGCTGCTCGACGCGGGGCGTCCGGACCTGGCGCTCCCCCTGATCGACCTGGTGGGCGAGGGGGCGACCGCGGACGCGGAGCACGACGCCGAGGCGCTGCGCACGCTCTGCCTGCTGCTGCTCGACCGCATCGACGAGGCCGAGAGCTGGGCCCGGAACCTGCTGGAGCAGGCCTACCAGGCACGGGACCTCACCGGCGTCCGGGTGCACGCCGCGGCGCTGACCGAGGTGCTGGCCTTCGCCGGACGCGAGCGCGAGGCGTGGCGGGTGCTGAACACCTCGTTGAGCCTCGGCAGCCCCGGCCCTGCCGGCACGAGCTTCTACCGGCGCGGACTCAGCCTCGGGGCGGCGGTCCAGGCGACCGATCCCGAGGAGAACCTGGTCGAGCCGCTCGCCCGGGAGCTCGACGACGCCCCGAACGCCGGCGGCGTGCTGTGCGCGATGGAGCCCATCGCCCTCGCTGCGCGGGACCGGGAGGCGGGCCACGACCTCGCGGCGGCACGTCGGCTCGACCAGGCCGCCGCCCGGGCGACCGTGGAGAGCCGGGACACCTGCGCGGTGATGCTCTGGCTGGCCCGGGACATGCCGCCGAGCACGGAGATCGTCGAGGCGATCGGCGCGGCGCTGGAACGCGGGCGGATGCCGGTCTTCGAGCCCTACCTGCAGCTGGCCCGCGCGGTGCTCGCCCTGGACACGACCGCGGTCGCGGTCGCGCTGCCCCGGGTGAGCCGGGCGATCGCCCCCGGGCTGGTCGCCCGCGCCCGCGAGGTGCTCCGCCACGGCGCGGAACGACCCGTCGTGCCGGCGGCCCCCGTGGAGGTCGTGCCGGTCGTCGCCACGCATCACGACGATCAGGTGAAGCACCTCACCTCACGGGAGCGCGAGGTCGCGATGCTCGCCCGGCGCGGGCTGACGAACAAGGAGATCGCGGTGCGTCTGGTGATCTCGACCCGCACCGTCGAGAACCACATGGCCGCGGTGCTGAAGAAGCTCGGCGTCAGCAAGCGGTCGGCGCTGCGCAGCTGGACCTTCACCGACGGGTGAGCGGTGGGTGCGTGCCTGCGGCCTGGCCGACGCGCCGCAGCGGTCGACCGGGTGCTCAGCCCTCGATCAGGCGCGGTCGCAGGTCGTCGTGGGTATGCCCCAGTGGGCCGAGACCGTCCAGCGGTAGCTCACCGGTGCCGATTCCCAGCCACCCGGCCCGACCGCGTGCACGGTGGCGGTGCCGGAGACGGTGCCGCCCGCCAGCATCGGCAGGTCGACGCCGAACTTCAGCGTGGTCCGGGCGGCCGGCCAGGTCGAGTCGCCGAGCGGGACCAGCGGCACGCCCTCGTTCTCGCCGGTCTGCCAGGACCAGTCCGCGGGCATCTCGGTGGTCAGCGCCGTGGTCACCCGGTAGCCCGAGGTGGTGAGCCCGTTGACGCCGGGCGACAGGGAGATCACGTGCGGCGAGCGGCTGTGCGGTGTGCAGAGCACGGCGGGGTCCGGCACGATGCCGGCGCTCGCGGCGAGGGTGGCGGACTCGGCGGAGACGAAACCGGCGTCGGTCGAGGTGGAGGCCAGCACCGCCAGCGTGCTCCCGGCCGCGAGCAGCGTCAGCAGAGCAGCGGCGACCGGACGACGTCGGCGGGTCACCGGGGGCCCTCGTCGGCGACCGGCTGCTCGGCCGCCCTGTGCTCCGCGGACGTGGGCTGCGTCGGCGTGGGAGCGGGACCGGCGGGTGCGGGATCCCCGGGGCCGGGCTTCGGCGAGCGGCGCGGCCAGAAGGCGACGACCACCCCCGCGGCGAGGAGCACCGCCACCGGACCGAGCACCGCCGGCTGCTGCCAGCGCGCCAGCACGGGGGCGATCCCGGCGACCGAACCCAGGACGCGTCGCACCGAGCCCACCCGGTAGGGCAGCGGGTCGTCGGCGGAGTTGGCGTCGCCGCGCAGCACGAGGTCCCGGGCGTCCGCGTCGCCGGGGACCGAGCTCACCTGCACCACCCGGTGCGTGACGGGCAGGGTGCCGGGGCGGTCGACGGTGACCACGTCCCCGACCTGGACGTCGGCGGCCGGGATCTCGCGGACCAGCGCGGCCGATCCGGCGGGGATGGTCGGGGACATCGAGCCGGTGCGGAACAGGATCACCCCGAACCCGCACAGCCAGCCGGCCAGCGCGAGCGTCGCGCACAGCACGCCCAGCACCGCGGCGACGGTGAGCAGCAGGTCGGTCAGCGTGCGACGCACGGCGGCCATGGGGCGGGTCCTCTCGGATCGGGGGTCAGTCGGCCTGGACCATGGAGAAGGTCCAGGTGAGCTCGGCGGTCGCGCCCTGGAGGTCGGCGGGAGCACCGGCGGCCATCCGGACCTCGAAGCACAGCCCGACCGCCCCGGCCGCGTCGGCGGGCAGGGTCATGCCGAGGTCGCCCGACAGCGGGCTGTCGGCCGGCTGCCACCAGTCCATGGCACCCATCATGTCCGCGGCGGTGCAGTCGGCGGTCGAGGCGGTGCGAGGCATGACCCGGTACTCGAGCGCGGGCGCGAGAGCGCCGGCCGCGCTGGATCCGGACAGGTGCAGGTGCCCGGACCAGTGCGATCCCGGGGCGGTGCGCAGGTTGAGCCAGGTGTAGCGGGAGGTACCGGCTGTCGGGGCCGCGGCGGTCCCGCCGGGCGCCATCCCGGTCAGGCCCCCGGCCACCAGCACCGCGGAGGCGCCGGGGGGATGCGTGGCCCACTCGGGGGAGCCGGCCGTCTGCGACTGGCTCTGGAACGTGCCGGCGGCGAAGTCCGCGCCGGCGTGCTCCTCGTCCTGCCACGCGGCCGACGTCACGGCCGGAGCCGCCACCGCCGCTGCGAGGAGCAGGGCGGCGGCCGCCACGGAGAGCCGGCGCACGGAGATCAGGCCAGCGGATCGGTGGAGGTACCGGTCAGGGTCCACTCGATGCTGCCGGTCGAGCCCTGGGTGAGGGTGTCGTCGGCGGTCACCTGGAAGCACAGGAACGCGGGCTCCTCGGCGGCATCCAGGCTGAACAGCGACGTGCCGGGGGTGCCGGTGGCGGGCTGGTCGGTCACCAGCGCCGTGCCGGTGGTCCCGGCGTCGCAGCCGAAGGTGTCGGTCTGCACGATCGTGTAGGTCAGGCCGGCAGGGGCGGTGCCCGTGCCGGTGGAGCCGGTCAGCACCACGTCGGCGGCGTAGCCGGAACCGGCGCCGAGCTGCACCGCGTAGGGCGCGTAGGTGGTCGTGCCGGGGGACAGCAGACCGGACTCCGCGTCGAAGGAGATCTCCAGGCCCGGCGAGTCCGGGTTGCTGGTGAAGGTGGTGCCGTCGGCGGACCCGACGAGGTCGAAGCTCCCGGCGGCGAAGTCGCCGGTGCTGCGCTCGGTGTCGGTCCAGGCGGCCATCGTCACCGCCGCGCCGACACCGAGCACGAGGCCACCGGCACCGATCGCGAGCAGCTTCTTCCGGCGGCGGCGGGTGTCGTCGTCGTGGATGGTCATGGGGGAGGCTCCTGCCAGGGTCAGGCGCACCGGTCGGCGCGCAGGGGAGCCCCCAGTGCAGCGCCATCGCCGACCGCTCGACAGCGGCCCTACGTGCTAGCACGCACGCGCGTCGGCGCGGGTGCGCAGATCAGCTCGTCGGGATCCGCACGATCAGCCGGGTGCCGCCCTCCGGGCGCTGCTCCAGGCTCACCGACCCGCCGCGCGGCTCCAGCCGTCCCCGGTGGCGCAGCAGGCCGGACAGGGTCGGGCCCTGCTCGGGCAGGCCGGTGCCGTCGTCGTCGAGCACCGCCGTGAGCAGCGGCCGCCCCGGGTCGTCGGTGACCTCCAGCCGCAGGGCGACCGCGGTGGCGTGCCCGTGCAGCAGCGCGTTGGTCAGGCCCTCCTGCACCGTGGACGCCACCGCGAGCCGGTCGGCCAGGGACAGCCGCTGATCGGCCTCCCGCGCACCCTCGCCGAGGGCGAAGGAGGTCGCCACCGTGGTCGGCAGCCGATCCAGCAGCAGCGCGAGCGCCTGGGTCAGACCGATCGCCAGGCCCGCCGGGAACACCTCCTGGCTGATCGCGCGGACGTCCCGCTCACGCATCTGGTCGACCATCGACGCCCACGCCCGCAGCGAGTCCGCCTGCTCGGGGCGGCCCTCGGCGTCCGCGTCCTCGGCGAGCCGGTCCAGCCCGGCGCCCACGATCACCAGCCGGTTCTGCACCGTGCCGTGCAGGTGCTCGGCGACGTCGCGGCGCAGGGTGGCCTGCTCGGCCTCGGCCTCCGCGAGCGCGGCCCGACCGCGCTCCTCCTCCGCCCGGCGGGCCTGCTGCGCGGCGCGACGCCGGGCGATCAGGTGGCTGACCAGCACCGCGGGGCTTGCGACCACCAGATAGCCCAGCACCGAGATCAGCCGGATCGCCGTCTGCTCCGCCGGGTCGGCGGTGATCGGTGCCACCGCCTCGTCCACCAGGCTCCGCAGCATGCCGAGGGCGACCGAGAGCAGCACCGTGACCAGCAGCTGCACCGCCCGGAGCCGGCGCGCGAGCCCGACCAGCAGGCAGAGCGTGACCAGCAGCGCGCCCCCGGCGAACGTGACCAGGCCGATCACCACCTCGTCCCGCGCGCCGTGCGGGTCTGCGACGTCCAGGGAGTGCCACGACACCCGCACCGCCGCCACCAGCACGGCCCAGATCAGCGCATTGGTCCAGCCCACCACCGCCGCGCCGACGAAGGCGTCCCGTTCCGGCGTGGAGCCGGAGGGTGTCACTCCTCGGCGGCGGGCGCCCATGTCCGACCGGTCTCCCGCAGGAAGCGCAGCACCGCGGCCACGCGCCGGTTCGCCCCGCCGCCCTCGATGCCGAACCGGCGGTAGATCGCGAGCAGGTGGCTCTCCACCGAGCGCGGCGAGATCTTCAGCCGCTCGGCGACCGCCTGGTTCGACAGGCCGTCCGCCACCAGACGCAGCACCTGGAGCTGGGCCGGGGTGAGCTCGGCGACCTCGGTGCCCACCCGGGGCTGGGACTTCTCGACCAGCTCCGGGTCCAGCACCACCCGTCCCTGCGCGGTGGCGATCACCGCCTGCACCAGCACGTCCCGGGCGAAGGCGGACCGCTTGGACAGGTAGCTCCAGGGGTGGTCGACCTCCTCCTGCACCGTCGCGAACACGCCCATCATGTCCAGCGAGGACAGCAGGATGACCCGCAGGTCCCGGTCCTGCCGCTGCAGCTGGAGCCCGAGCGCGATGCCGTTGCCGTCCTGGAGGTTGATGTCGAGCAGCACCACGTCCGTGCTGCCCGGGGTGATCGCCAGCTGTGCCGCCTCGGCGCCCTCGACGGCGTGCACCACCCGGATGCCCGGGACGCGCTGGAGGGTCTGCTCCAGCATGGCGAGCATCAGCGTCTCGTCCTCGACGATGCTCACGCGCACCAGCGACCGCGCCGGCTCGGCCGTCATCGCACTGCACCCCCGACCTGCGCGCGCGCCTCCATGGGCCGACGGTACGGCGTCGGTGCGGCGGCGACCAGCGCTGCGCGTCGTCGAGTCGTCCGGGGTGTCGTGCGCGATGCTGGACGGCACGAGCACCTGGAGGAACGCCGCCATGACCGACACCGTCGCGCCCACGCCGCGACAGATCCGCCGCTGGCGTCGCTACCTCGCCGACGAGCGCGCCGAGGCCGCCGCCTACCGCGATCTCGCGTCCCGGCGCACCGGCGAGGAGCGCGCGATCCTGCTCGCGCTCGCGGAGGCCGAGGGGCGGCACGAGGCGCACTGGCTCGCGCTGCTCGGTGACCACGTCGGCCGCCCGCTGCGCGGTGACATCCGGTCGCGGATCCTCGGGCGGCTGGCCCGCCGGTTCGGCGGGGTGTTCGTGCTGGCGCTGGCCCAGCGCGCCGAGGCCCGGTCGGTCTACGAGGACGACGCCGACGCCACCCCCACCATGGCCGCCGACGAGCGGATCCACGAGGAGGTGGTGCGCAGCCTGGCGATCCGCGGGCGCAACCGGATCTCCGGCACCTTCCGCGCCGCGGTGTTCGGCGCCAACGACGGGCTGGTCAGCAACCTCGCGCTGGTGCTCGGCATCGGCGCCTCCGGGGTCGCCACCTCGACCGTGCTGCTCACCGGCCTGGCCGGGCTGCTCGCCGGTGCGCTGTCGATGGGGGCGGGGGAGTACGTGTCGGTGCGCTCGCAGCGTGAGCTGCTGGACGCCTCCCGGCCCAGCCGGCACGCCCGCCGCGCGCTGCCGCACCTCGACCTCGACGCCAACGAGCTCGCGCTGGTCTACCGGGCGCGCGGCATGACGCCGGAGGCCGCCGAGGGGCGCGCGTCGTCGGTGCTGGCGGCGCTGGTCGCGGCCGGCGGGGCGGAGGCGTCGGCGGGGGCGCTGGTCCCCGAGGGTGCCGAGGTGGCGGCCGACGAGGACGTCGCCGACGAGCACGAGACCGTGGGGTCGGCGGTCGGGGCCGCCGCCGCGTCGTTCTGCTTCTTCGCCTCCGGCGCCGCGATCCCGGTGCTGCCCTACCTGCTCGGTCTGGAGGGGTGGCAGGCGGTGGCGGTGGCCTCCACCCTGGTCGGGATCGCCCTGCTCGGCACCGGCGCCACCGTCGGCGTGCTGTCCGGCTCCTCGCCCGCGAAGCGCGCGCTGCGCCAGCTCGCGATCGGCCTCGGCGCCGCCGCCGCGACCTACCTGCTCGGTCTGCTGTTCGGAACCTCGGCGCTCTGATCTTCGGACGTCCCCGGGCTGTGGATCGAGTCACACGGGAGAGGTAAGGCTTGCCTGCGCTGTACCGTGGCCGCATGACGATCGCCGCCGAGGCCGTGAGCACGCCGTTCCGGCTCTTCGACGTCCGCGTCGCGCGGATCGAGGACCTGACCCCCAGCTTCCGCCGGTTCACCTTCACCGGCGACGACCTGCACGCCTTCGCCGACAACGGCTGGGACCAGCGGATCAAGTTCTTCCTGCCGCTCGACGGGATCGGCTTCGACCGCATCCCGCGCGGCTACGACTGGTACACCGCCTGGCGCGAGCTTCCCGACGACCAGCGGCACCCGATCCGCACCTACACCGTGCGCGCCGTCCGCCGGCACCTGTCCGAGGTGGATGTCGACGTCGTGCTGCACGGCGACGCCGGACCCGCCTCCCGCTGGGCCGGGCACGCCCAGGTCGGCGACCCGCTCGCCATCCTCGGCCCCAACGGCGAGCACGACGGCCCGGCCGGCGGCATCGACTTCATCCCGCCCGCGCACGCCGACCGCCTGCTGCTCGCCGGCGACGAGACCGCCGTCCCCGCCATCGCCGCGATCCTGGAGCGCCTGCCCCGCGACGCCCGCGGCGAGGTGCTGCTCGAGGTCCCCGCCACCGGCGACGAGGCCCTGCCGATCGACCCGCCCGCCGGGGTCGTCGTCCGCTGGCTGCCCCGCGACGGCGCCGCCCACGGCAGCCTGCTCGTGCCCGCCGTCGAGGCCGCCTGCGCCCGCCTCATGCCCGGCGAGGCGCCCGTGCCGGACGGCCTCGACCTGGACGACGTCGACATCGACACCGGCATCCTCTGGGAGGTCCCGGTCGACCACGCCACCGGCCAGCCGCTGCGGCAGTCGGCAGCGCTCTACGCGTGGCTCGCGGGGGAGGCCGGGGCGATCAAGACGCTGCGCCGGCACCTCGTGGGGGCGTGCGGGGTGGACCGCACGGCGGTGGCGTTCATGGGGTACTGGCGGCTGGGGCGGGCCGAGGGGAGCTGAGGGCTCCCGCCGACGCCTGAGCCGGCCGCTCAGCCGGCCGCCGCCGCCAGCGCCTCCTCGGCGCGCTCCGGGCTGCCCGCGGCCAGCCCCCGATCGATCGACCGCCGCGTGGTGACCAGCAGCACCGCCCCGGCGCCGAGCACGGCGACCTCGGTGACGGTGAGCGCCCAGATGATCCCGGGCAGGCCGAACCAGAGGTTGCCGAGCAGCACGACCGGCACGAAGAGCACGCCCTGGGTGACGGACATGATCGTCGCGGCGAGCGCCTGGCCGGTGGCCTGGAACAGGGAGGTGATCAGGCCGGTGAACCCGTTGGCGATCATGGCGGTGAGCTGCGCGGCGAGCACCGTGGCGCCCAGGGCGAGCACCGCGGGATCGGTGAGGAACGCGGCGAGCAGGGTGTCGCGGAACAGGTAGACCAGCGCCGAGAACAGCACGGCCACCCCGCCGACGGCCACCGCCGAGGTGCGCAGCGCGGCGGTGAGGCGTGCGCGGTCGCCCTTGCCGAAGGAGTACGCGAGCAGCGGCAGCACGCCGAGGGTGATCCCCATGACCAGGAACTCCGGCACCTGGGCGATCCGGACGGCGACGCCCATCGCGGCGAGCGGCCCGTCCCCGTACCCGGCGGCGAGGTTGTTCAGCACGAGCGCGGTGACGATGAGGAACGCGGACTGGAGCAGGGTCCCGACGCCGACGCCGAGCACCGGCCTGAGCACCGTGGGCGACAGGGTGAACCAGCGCGGGGCGAGGCTCATCTGCGCGCTGTTCCGGGCCAGCCAGGTCGCGAAGTAGCCGACGGTCACCAGGTTCGCGAGTCCGACCGCCAGCGCGGCACCGGCGACGCCCCAGCGCAGGCCGAGGATGAACACCGCGTCCAGCACGACGTTGGCGATCGTCGAGGCGATCAGGCCGGTCATCACCTGCCGGGCGGCACCCTCGGCCCGGACCAGCTGCTCCAGGCAGACGGCGGCGGCGAGCACCGGGACGAACGCGAGCAGCACGGCGACGAAGGTGGTGGTCGCGTGCTGCGCCGCGGCGTCGGCGCCGAGCAGGTGCACCACCGGGTCGATCAGCAGCAGACCGGCTCCGCCGAGCACCACCCCGACGATCACGGTGCCCCAGAGCGCGAAGGCGGCGACCCGGCGGATCTCGTCGGTGCGCGTGCCGTCGTGCTCGGACGCCCCGAGCAGCCGGGACACCAGGGCGCCGCCGCCGACGCCGAAGACGTTGCCGACCGCCATCACCAGCGCCAGCACCGGTGAGCCGAGGGTGACGGCGGCGAGCAGGGTGTCGTCGTGCAGCGAGCCGATGAAGCCCGCGTTGATCACGTTGTAGACCGCGCCGACGATCATCGCGGCGGCCATCGGCACGCACAGGTGCACCAGAGCGCTGACGACGGGAGCGGCGGACAGGTACCAGCGGTCGGTGCCGACGGCCTCGGCCGTCTCGGGGGTGGGGGTGGGCATGGCTGCTCCGTCTCAGGGCAGGGCGAGGCGCGCGGCGGGGTGCCGCGTGGTGGGGCTGCGCGGGCGGGGGCGCGTGGCGCCGGGTCCGGGCAGGGGGTGCCGCCGCGCGGACCGGCCGCGCGGTGGGATCAGGTCAGGGGTGGGTCAGTCCCGCGTGGGGCGGGGCAGCGCCGCGGTGACCTTGGTCAGCAGGGCGTGCAGGGTGTCGCGCTCGGCGGCGTCGAGGGGGGCGAGGATCGCGTCGTCCGCCGCCGCGATGGCGGCGCCGAACCCGGCGACGAGCTCGGATCCCTCGGGGGTGGCGTGGACGCGCTTGCTGCGCTCGTCGCCCGGCTCGGTGCGGCGCTCGACCAGGCCGCGGGCCTCGAGGCCCTTGAGCAGGCTGGAGACGCTGGCGGCGCTGGTGCGGGTGATCGCGGCGACGTCTCGCTGGATCGACCCGGGGTTCTGCGTCAGGTAGCCGAGGACGAAGGCCTGCTCGTGGCTGAGCCCGCGGCTGCGGACCCACTCCTCGCCGGCACGGCGCTGCTCCCAGGCGATCCAGCGGACCAGGTCGAGGGTCGTGGTGAGCTCGGGTGCGTCCATGGTGTGAAATCTAAGCGTTAGAAATCTAACTGTCAACCCTCGAATCGTCCCCGGGGTGCCGCCCCACCGACGGCACCACGGGGACGACGGGGTCAGGCGCGGCGCAGCTGCGGGTACAGCGCCTCGATCGGCGCGCTCAGTGCCGCCTTGAGGTTCACCGAGCTGTCGTCGGCCAGCACCTCGTACTCGCCGGCCTCGGTGGCGTCGAAGATCGTGCGCACCAGATCGGCGGGGTCGACCTTGGGCACGTCGACGGACGCGGCCATGGGGGTGTCGACGTAGCCGACGTGCACGCCGACCACGTGCACCCCGGCGGGGGCGAGCTCCAGGCGCAGCGAGTTGGTGACGGACCAGAACGCGGCCTTGGTGGCCGAGTAGATGCCGGCGACGGCCAGCCAGCTCAGCGCGGAGTGCAGGTCGATCACGGCGGCGCCGGGCTTGCCGGACAGCACGGGCGCGAACGCGCGGGTGAGGAACAGCGGGCCGAGGACGTTCGTCTCGACGTTCTGCCGGATCTCCTCGTCGGTGTGGGTGAGGATGCCGGAGGACGCCACGGAGGCGCCGGCGTTGTTGATCAGGACGGTGACGTCCGGGGCGGCGGCCACCGCGGCGCGGATGGATTCCGGGTCGGTGACGTCGAGAGCCAGCGGGACGATGCGCTCGTCGTCCCAGGTGCGCGGGGTGCGGGCGGTGGCGTAGACCGTGGCGGCGCCGCGGGCGAGGGCCTGGTGCACGAAGTGCGTGCCGATGCCCCCGTTCGCGCCGGTGACCAGGACGACTGCTCCGTCGAGAGACGGCATGGTGGTGCTCCTTCGGGGTGGGGGATCAGGCCTGCGCGAGCGCCGGGTAGTCGGTGTAGCCGGCCGCGCCGCCGCCGTAGACGGTGGCGGGGTCGACCTCGTTCAGCGGGGCGTCGGTGCGCAGTCGCGTCACGACGTCGGGATTGGCCAGCGCGAACCGGCCGAGCGGGGCGACGTCGGCCAGGCCGGCGTCGATGTCGTCGGCGATCTGCTCGCGGGTGCGGCCGTAGCGGACCACGAGCAGCGCGGTCGGCCAGATCTCCCGGAAGGAGCGCAGCAGGTCGTCGTCGCCGACATGGTGCACGTGCAGGTAGGCCAGGTTCAACGGCGCGAGCGCGCCGACCAGGTGCCGGTACTGGGCGTGGACCTCCTCGACGGAGCCCTCGCGGATCCCGCCCAGCGGCATCGCGGGCGAGATGCGGATGCCGGTGCGGTCGGCGCCGATCTCCTCGGCGACCGCCCGGGCGACCTCGACGACGAACCGGGAGCGGTTCTCCACGCTGCCGCCGTAGGTGTCGGTGCGGTGGTTCGCGTTGGGTGACAGGAACTGGTGCAGCAGGTACCCGTTGGCGGCGTGGATCTCCACCCCGTCGGCACCGGCCGCGATGGCGGAGGCCGCGGCGCGGCGGAAGTCCTCCACCGTCTCGCCGACCTCGGCGGTGGTCAGTGCGCGCGGCACCGGTGCGGGCTGCGGGCCGGTCGGGGTGACCATGTCCTCGCCGGTGGCGATGGCGGACGGCGCCACGGGCAGGCGGTGGTGCGGGGTGTTGTCCGGGTGGCCGACCCGGCCGACGTGCATGAGCTGGACGAACAGGTGGCCGCCGCCGGCGTGCACCGCGTCGGAGACCTGTCGCCAGCCGGCGATGTGCGCGGGGGTGTAGATCCCCGGGGTGCTGAGGTAGCCCTGGCCGTCGTCGGACGGCTGGGTGCCCTCGGTGATCACCAGCCCGAGCGAGGCGCGCTGGCCGTAGTACTCGGCGGCGAGCGGGCCGGGTGTGCCGTCGGGGAGCGCGCGGCTGCGCGTCATGGGTGCCAGTGCGAGGCGGTGCGGCAGGTGGATGCGGCCCAGGGCGAACGGCTCCCAGGTCGAGGCGGGCAGGGTCACGGGACAGGTCCTTCCGGCAGGTGATCAGGGCGGGTCGACGCGCCCCGGCCCGGCGGGAGGCTCGTGACACGATGGAATCCCGGCGTGCCGCGGTGCGTTGACCAAACTCGTAACTGAGTCCACTCAGAAAGTATTCCGGAGCCTCCCCCATGCCACTCACCCCCGCACCGGTCGGCCGGCGCGAACGCAACAAGCAGGCCAAGCTCGAGCGGATCGTGGCCGCCGCGAGCGACCTGTTCGCCGAGCGCGGGGTCGACGACGTGACCACCCAGGAGATCGCCGACCGCGCCGACATCGGCACCGGCACCCTGTTCCTCTACGCGAAGACCAAGGGCGAGCTGCTGCTGCTCGTCCAGAACGCCCACTACGAGCGGGCGCTGGAGCGGGGCCGTGCCGCCGCTGCCGGGGTCACGAACGAGGTGGACGCGGTGCTCGCGGTGCTGCGACCGGTGGTCGAGTGCAACCGGGTCCAGATCGACAACGGCCGCACCTACCTGCGCGAGATGGTCTTCGGCGACCCCGCCGAGCCCCGGCACCGGGAGGCGCTGGAGATCGTCGCGCGCACGGAGGCGGTGGTCGCCGACGTGCTCGCGCAGGACGGTGCCCGCGACCCGGCGCGCGCCGCGACGCTGGCCCGGGTGGTCTCCGCGGCGATGTTCCTCACCCTGGCGGCGACGGTGAACGCGGACCTGGACGTCGACGCGCTGGTGGCGGACCTGCGCGAGCAGGTCGCGGCGGTGCTCGGGCGCTGAGGCCGCGGCGACCACGCCGGCCGTGACCGGACGCGCCCGCCCGCCCCGCACTGGGCCACCGGTCCCACCCCGCCCCCGCGCTCCGGATCTACGCTCGCCGGCATGGGACGTGACCGGTCGTACCTCGCCGAGCTCGTCCGGATCAACGACACCCTGATCTGGTCGCACGACCGCACGGACTCGCTGGTCGCGGCCGTGGAGATCCTCCGCGAGGTCACCGGCGCGCGGATCGCGCCGACGTACCTGCTCAGCGCGGCGGGCGACCTGCTGGTGCTGGTGGCGGACGACGCGACGCGCGCGGCGGTGGGGGCGTCCTACGCGACGATGCCGGCGCACGAGCACGTGCGCGATCCCTGGGTGAACGTCGAGGAGTGGCCGGTGTCGGCGGCCGACCACCAGGACAGCGACGGGTGGCGCTCGCTGCCGGAGGACTTCCGCGCCTGGTTCGGGACCTCGGGGGTGGTGGTGTCGATCCACGCGGACGGCCGGCACCTGGGCGCCACGCTGCTCTGCTTCGACGGGCCGTGGCGGCTGACCCGGCGACGGCGGGAGTTCCTGGCGGCGGCCGGGCGGATCCTCGGCAACGCGGTGTACCGGTGGCAGGTGGGCGGCCGGGAGCGCGAGCTCGGGGCGCTGGAGGAGCGCCGGCGGCTGGGTGACGAGCTGCACGTGGACCTGTCGCAGCAGGTGGCGGCGCTCGGCCTGCACGTGGAGGTGCTGCGGCTGGACACGGACGCCGGTGACCTGGACCGGGTGCGCGGCGGCCTCGCGTCGTTGGACGCGCTGACGGTCGACCTGAACCGGAGCCTGCGCCACCAGATGCTCGGGCTGCGGTCGGACGCGGAGCTGGTGCAGGGGTCGCTGGTGGCCCAGGTGCGGCGGCACCTGCGGAACTTCGAGCGCCAGCTGGCGATCCCGGCGACGGTGGTGTGCCCGGACGAGGCCGCGGTGGACGCGGTGCCGCTGGCGGTGTCGGCTCAGCTGGTCCGGGTGCTCCAGGAGGCGCTGGCGAACGTGCACGTGCACGCGCACGCCGGGTCGGTCACCGTCCGGCTGGAGGCGACGAGCACCCGGGTCCGGCTGGAGGTCGCGGACGACGGCAACGGCTTCGACCCGACGAGCGTGCCGGACTCCCGCCTGGGGGTGCGGATCATGTCCGAGCGGATGCAGCAGGTGGACGGCGAGGTGCGGTTCCGGCACGAGGCGGGCACCGGCACCTGCGTGGTGGCCGAGGCGCCGCTGCACCCCAGCCGCTGCCCGCGCGCCCTGCCCGAGGAGGTGCGGTGACGACGCCGACGACGGTGCTGGTCGCGGACGACCACGCCCTGTTCCGGGACGGGTTGCAGGCGCTGATCGGGCGCTGGGACGACTTCGAGGTGGTGGGGGCCGCCGCCGACGGCACCGAGGCGGTCCGGCTGGCGGCGTCGCTGCGCCCGGCGCTGGTGCTGATGGACGTGCGGATGGAGCCGATGGGCGGGGTGGAGGCCACCCGGCAGATCACCGCCGCGGACCCGGACGTGCGGGTGGCGATGCTCACCGTGTCCAGCCTCGGTGAGGACGTCTACCAGGCGCTGCGCAGCGGCGCCCACGGCTACCTGAGCAAGAACGACCCGGCGGAGCGGCTGCACGAGTACCTGGTCGGCCTGATGCGCGGCGAGGCGGCGATGAGCGCGGGGATCGCGGCGCGGGTGCTGGCCGAGATGGCGACCCCGGGCCACGGCGTCGGCGCCCCGGCGGCGCGTGACCGGCTGACCGCCCGGGAGCGGGACGTGCTGCGGCTGCTGGTCGAGGGGCTGTCGAACGACGAGATCGCCCGTGACCTGCACGTCTCCGAGGCGACGGTGAAGAAGCACCTGGGCAGCATCATGACGAAGCTGCACATGCGGAACCGGGTGCAGGTCGCCGTGTTCGGGGTCCGGCAGGGCCTCGTCGGCTGACCCCCTCCCGGGCAGCCCCCGGGACGTCCTACGCCCTTCGGGGGTGGCCGATCGGCTACCCCAGGTGTAGCCGGAAGCGGCTGGGGCGCGCCCTGCCCCGCGCGGTTCGCTGGAGCCCGGGGCCCGGCGAGATCCGTCGGGCCAGGAGCGACGGAGCACGGGACACCGATGAGAGCAGTGGTGGTCTACAAGTGGGCGCGCGACCCGGGCGGCGCGACCGTCCGCGGCGACGGCGGCGTCCAGTGGCGCAGCACCAAGCGGGTCGCCGGCGAGGACGACCACGCGGCGCTCGCGGTGGCGCGGCAGGTGGCCGAGTCTGCCGGCGGCGACCTGGCCGGGCTGACCGTCGGTGACGGCGACGCGAGCTGGGCGCTGGCCCGGGGTGTGGCCTCGGCGGTGTCCGTGCCGGACGCGCCGGTGCTCGCGGACCAGAACGCCACCGCCGCCGTGCTGGCCGCCGCGGTGCGCGCCGCCGGCGGGGCGGACGTCGTGGTGATCGGCGATGCCGAGGAGCACGCCCAGGTGCCGGCCGCGCTGGCGGGCCACCTCGGGGTGCCGGCGCTGCTCGGTGTGACGGAGGCGACCGTGGTCGACGGCCGGGTGCAGGTGCGGCGCACGACCGGCGGCGAGGTGGAGACGCTGACCGTCGCCGGCCCGGTGGTGCTGGCGGTGTCCGCCGCCGGTCCGGAGGGCCGTGCCCCCGGCATGAAGGAGCTGCTGGCCGCGCGCAAGCGCCCGGTGACGACGCTGGCGCTCGCCGACCTGGACGTCCCGGCCGCCGCCGACCTGACCGAGGGCAGCACCCGCCTGCCGGAGCACGGCACCGCCCGGATCTTCCGCGGGGACCCCGCGGACACCGCACGCGAGCTGGTCGCGGCGCTGCGCAGCGAGGGAGTTCTGTGATGAGCACGCACGCCTGGGTCCTGACCACCGGCACCGCCCGGCTGGTCGGCGCGGTCGCCCTGGCCCGGACGGTGGCCGCCGAGGTCACCGTGGTCGCCGTCGGCCCGCGCACGCTCGCGGACGCCGCCGCCGTCGCCGGGGCCGACCGGGTGCTGCACGCCGCCACCGCGGACGACCTGCCCGCCGAGGCGCTGGCCGCCCGGGTGGCGGAGGCCGCCGCGTCGGCCGCCCCGCGCCTGCTGCTCGCCACCGACGAGCCCGCCGCCCGCGCCCTGCTCGGCGCCGCTGCGGTCCGCACCGGTGCCGCCACGGTCAGCGGCGTGCTGGCGCTGCGCACCGAGGGCGACCTGCTGGTGGCCGACCGGACCGCGCTGGACGGCGCCGTGGTGCAGACGGTGACCGCCGCCGGCCCGCTGGCCGTGCAGGTGTCGGTCGAGGACGTCCCCGCGACGGCGGGCGCCCCGGTGCCGATCACGGACCTGCCCGCGGGTGCCGCCGCCGACCTGCGGGTCACCGGCCGGGAGGCCGCCGCCACCGGGTCCGGGCTGCACGACGCCGCCCGGGTGGTCTCGGTCGGCCGCGGGCTGCGCGCCAAGGAGGACCTGGCGCTGGTCGAGGGCCTCGCCACGGCGCTCGGTGCCGAGATCGGCTGCTCGATGCCGGTCGCGGACGACCTGGGCTGGGTGCCCAAGGAGCGGTACGTCGGCCGGTCCGGGCAGCAGATCGCCCCCCGGCTCTACCTGGCGCTGGGCATCTCCGGGATGCCGCAGCACCTCGAGGGGGTGCGCGACGCCAAGGTCGTCGCCGCGGTCAACACCGACCCGGACGCCCCGATCTTCCACGCTGCCGGCTACGGGATCGTCGGCGACCTCTACGAGGTCGTCCCCGCCCTGGTCGCCGCGCTCTCCGAGTGAACGTCAGAACAGAGAGGTTCGTCATGTCCGAGCAGTACGACGTCGAGTACGACCTGGTGGTCGTCGGCGGTGGTGGGTCCGGGCTGTCCTGCGCGGTGCAGGCGGCGGAGAACGGCCTGACGGTCGCGGTGCTGGAGAAGATGCCCCAGCTCGGCGGGTCGTCGGCCTTCGCCGAGGGCCACGCGGCCTTCGAGTCCGACGAGCAGGTCAAGCGCGGGATCGACGTGTCCAAGGACCAGGGCTTCCAGGCCTACATGGACTACTCGCACTGGCACGCCGACGCCGCGATCGTGTCCCGGTTCGTGGAGAACGCCTCCACCACGATCGTGAAGATGCGCGAGCTCGGAGCGGTCTACAAGGAGGTGATCGTCACCGCCGAGGACCAGCCCGGCGAGCTGGTCACCTGGCACATCCCGGAGGGCGAGGTCGCCCGGGTGCTGGAGCTGCTGGAGGGCCGCGCGCGGGACCTCGGGGTGGAGATCTACCTGGAGACCCCGGCGAAGAAGATCCTGATGGACGGCGGCCGGGTGGCCGGCATCGTCGCGGGGGACGCCGACGGCGAGGAGGTGCGGATCGGCGCCAAGGCGGTGGTGGTCGGCACCGGCGGCTACGCCTGCAACCCGGAGATGCTCAACCGCTTCAGCGCCTACGACTGCGGCGACAAGATCATCAACATCGGCGGCGAGGGCAACTCCGGCGACGGCCTGACCATGATGTTCGAGGTCGGCGCGGTGCCGTGGTCCTCGATCGGCACGCTGCTGCTCATGCCGCTGATGCGTGGCAAGACCGTCACCTCGCACACCAACACCGCGGGCTTCCAGCCCTACCTCTGGGTGGACAAGGACGGCCGGCGCTGCACGAACGAGATCTGCGGCCTGAACTTCGGCAACGCCGGTGACATGGTGGCGGGCCTGCCCGAGGCGCACTACTGGGCGATCCTCGACCAGGCGCAGGTGGAGCACCTGGTGGCCGACGGCTGCGAGGTCGGCCTGGGCGTGTACGTGCGTACCGGCGAGAAGCTGATCAACCTGCCCGCCGAGCTGGCCGCGGACGTCGAGGCGGGCACGGTGCTGCGCGGGGACGACGTGGAGCAGCTGGCCGCGCAGATCGGCATGCAGCCGGGCGTGCTCGGCGGCGAGGTCGCGGAGTACAACGCCGCCTGCCACGCGGGGGTGGACACCAAGTTCCACAAGGAGGCGCGGTTCCTGCGCCCGGTGGAGTCCGGCCCGTTCTACGCGATCAAGATGGAGCCCGGGATCATGATCACGATGGGCGGGATCAAGATCAACGAGTTCATGCAGGTCGTGGACGAGGACAACGCCCCGATCGAGGGCCTGTACTCGGTGGGCTGCGACGCCGGCGGCCTGTTCGGCGACTCGTACATCCTCACCGTCCCGGGGTCTGCGAACGGCTTCGCGCTGACCTCCGGCTGGCTGGCCGCCGACCACGCCACCGCCGCGATCCGGGCCACCGCGGGCGTCTGAGCCGCGTCCGACCCCGGCTCGCGGCTCGGCCATGAGCCGCCCGGTCCGTGCCGACGGGGCGCGGGCCGGGCACCACCCTCGCGCGGGCGCGTCCGCCACCCCCGACGGACGCGCCCGCGCGCACCCCTGCGAGGAGAGACAGAACAGATGGATGACGAGGCCTTCGACGTCGTCGTGGTCGGCGCCGGGATCGCCGGCTGCGTCGCCGCGTACCGGCTGGCCGAGGCGGGCCACTCGGTGGTGCTGATCGAGCGCGGCGGCGTCGCCGGTGCCAAGAACCTGTCCGGCGGGGTCTTCTACTGCCGGGTGATGGAGCAGGTGTTCCCGGGGTTCGTGCAGCAGGCGCCGGTGGAGCGGGTGGTCACGCGCAACTGCATCAGCCTGACCAACGCGACCTCCGCCGTGACCGTCGACTACCGCGACCAGCGGCTCGCCGAGCCCGCCAACGCGGTGACCGTGCTCCGGGCGCGGCTGGACGCCTGGCTCGCGGAGCGGTGCGAGGAGGTCGGCGTCATGGTGATGCCCGGCGTCCGGGTGGACGCGCTGCTGCGCGAGGGCGAGCAGGTGGTGGGCGTGCGCGCCGGGGAGGACGAGCTGCGCGCCCGGGTGGTGATCGCGGCCGACGGGGTCAACTCGTTCCTGGCCCGGCAGGCCGGGATCCGTCCCACCGAGCCGCTGGAGCACCTGGCCGTCGGCGTGAAGTCGGTGATCGGTCTGCCGCGCGAGGTGCTGGAGGACCGGTTCGCGCTCACCGGTGACGAGGGCGTGGCCTATGCGATGGTCGGGGACTGCACCCAGGGCGTCGCCGGGGGCGGCTTCCTCTACACGAACACCGCGTCGGTCTCGCTCGGCGTCGTGCTGCGGCTGGACGACCTCGTGGCGTCGGGGCTGTCCTCCTCGCAGATCCACGACCACCTGCTCGCGCACCCGACGGTCGCCCCGCTGATCGCCGGCGGCGAGCTGCTGGAGTACGGCTGCCACCTGACGATCGAGGGCGGTCCGCAGATGTCCCGCCGCGACCTGACCCGTCCCGGCCTGATGGTGGTGGGCGACGCCGCCGGGCTGACCCTCAACACCGGGCTGACGATCCGCGGGATGGACCTGGCCGCCGGCTCCGCGCTGGCCGCCGCCACCGCCGCCGACCGTGCGCTGCGCGCCGGCGACCTGTCCCAGCGCGCGATGGACGTCTACCGGACCGAGCTCGACGCCTCGTTCGTGGGCGCCGACCTGGCCACCTACACCCGCGCCCCGCACTTCCTGGAGAACGCGCTGCTCTACCGGGATGCCCCGCCGCTCGCCGCCGACGTGCTGCACGGCGTCTTCGACCACGACCTGACCCCGCGCCGCCACCTGGTCGGCGCCACCCGCGCCGCGGTGAAGAGCGCACCGGTGTCCGCCGGCCAGCTCGCCCGGCTCGGCCTGTCCGCGCTGAGGAGCCTGTGATGACCCCGATCGGATCCGTCCCGGAGCGGCTCGCCGCCAACCACTACGACGTGGACGAGGAGGAGTCGCACATCGAGGTCGACCAGGACGCCGCCCGCCGCACGCAGGCCGGTCCGCTGCTGGAACGCATCTGCCCTGCTCACGTGTACGCGGCGCTGCCGGACGGCTCGGTGCAGGTGTCCGCCGCGGCCTGCCTGGAGTGCGGCACCTGCCTGGCCGTCGCGCCGGCGGGGGTGCTGCGCTGGCACTACCCGCGCGGCGGGTTCGGGGTGGCGTTCCGCGAGGGGTGAGGCGTCCTCCGCTGTCAGACGCTCCCGGCCGGCGCGTCCGCCCAGGACCACACGTCGTCCCCGCGGAGCACCGCGTCCGCGCCGCCGTCGCAGTAGATCGTCTGCCCGGCGCAGTGCGAGTTCTGCTCGGAGGCCAGCCAGATCAGCAGGTCGGCGATCACCTCCGGCCCCTGGTGGAAGTTCAGCGGCATCGGCACGGAGGAGTCGACCAGCGCGGCACCGTCCGGGGTGGACAGCAGCTCGGCGGTCATCGGGGTGATCACGGTGCCGGGGGCGACCGCGTTCAGCGCGATGCCGGCGCCGGCCCAGGCGGGGGTGATCGACTCGCGGCGCACCCAGCGCGAGACCGCGCGCTTGGAGGAGGAGTAGTTGAGGTAGCCGACCTGCGGGCCCTGGTCGGCCAGCGTCTGACCGACGGCCAGCGCGGCGGGCTCGTCGCCGGCCAGGCATGCCGCGACGAGCTCGGGCGAGACCGGGTGCAGCGAGGCCATCGAGGAGGTGACGACCGCCCGGGGTGCGCGGGAGCGGGCCAGCGCCGGGCGCAGCGCGGCGAGCAGGTCGACGACGCCGAAGTAGTTGATCGCGACGGTGGCCGGCTGCGGTGCGGAGATCCCGGCGCAGGCGATCACGGCGTCGACCGTCCCGTCGGCGGCGTCGATCGCGGCCTCGGCGGCGCGGGTGCGGCCCTCCGGCGTCGACAGGTCGGCGGTCACCTCGGCGTCCCGCAGGTCGATCCCGATCACGCGGGTGTCCTGGGCCTCCAGCGCGGCGCGGGTGGCGGCGCCGATCCCGGAGGCGCTGCCCGTCACGACGTACGTCCTGGTCATGGTGGTCTCCTCGTCGAGTCCTCGGCGCCGATCTAGCCGATCGGCTACGTCGAGTATCGACCGTGACGGCTCGCGCCGGTCAGGGTCGGAGGTCCCAGGTCAGGCGAGGGTCATTCGCCCGGGAGGCTCAGGGTGATCTCGAAGGTCTCGCCGACCACCCGGGCCCCGTCGAACACCGGGTCCTCCGTCAACGTCGCGAGGACGCGGGGATCCTGGGTGGCGGCGGCCGTCCCGCGGTCCCGGACCTCGCGCGACGGCCAGGTGGTCACGGTGACGACGACGGACTCCGCGCTGGTCGCGCCGATCAGGGCACCGATGCCCCGGAGCTCGTCCGGCGCGTAGGAGGTGCCGCTGGCGTGGAAGTCGGCCGGGTCGGCGGCTCCGCCCGCCTGCCAGAAGTCGACGACGCGGGTCGCCCCGTGGTCGCGGTACACCTGCGCCATCCGCCGCGAGAACGCCAGGTACGCGTCCTTGTGCGCCGAGGGGACCGGGACGATCGTGATGTCAGCCAGCACCATCGTGCGCTCCCGTCTCTGGGCACCAGTCCTGTCGCGACGATAGCCGTCGTGCCGTCGCGGCTCAGTCCGTGCCGGCGGTCAGCCCGTCGAGCATCCGGGCCGCGAGACGGTCGACGGTCGCCCCGGGCAGTGCGGCGGCGTGCAGGCGGGCGAACCTGTCCGGCGCGACGCCGATCGCGCGCAGGTAGCCGGCGAGCACGCGCTCGGTCAGGCGCGGCACGTCGATCACCCCGTCCGCGCGCAGGTGCCGGTAGAGCACCTCGTACGCGCCGCCGACCGCCATCGCGAAGTCGTCGGCGGTGTCCTCCTCGGTGCCGGGCTCGGGTCGCAGGTGCGCGAACGCCCACTCCTGGCTGAGGAACACGACGGCGGACGTGATCTCGCGGTGCGAGGCGATGTCGAGGGTGAGCGCCCGCATGCGCGCGTCGTGCAGCAGGAACGAGAAGTACAGCTGGCCGGTGCGGTAGAGGGTGACGAACTCGCCGTCGTCAGCGCCGGTCTCGTCCTGGACCAGCGTCTCGGCGAGCGTGAGCGCGCGGTCCATCAGCGAGGTGATCAGCGCCTGCTTCTTCGGCACGTAGTGCTGCACCAGGCTGCGCTCGATCCCGGCCTCGGCGGCGATGTCGGTGTACGAGGTCGCGGTGTAGCCGGAGCGCAGGAACGCCCGGTGCGCGGCGAGGACGACGAGGTTCCGCTGCTGCTCGTTGCGCGGTCGCGCCATGCCGTGCGCCTCCCGGGTCGGTGGTGTGCCGTCAGTCTCCCATCCGGCGGGCCCGACCCGATCGAGTTAACTGCACGCGTATAGGAAACCTGCTAGCGTCCAGGCGCGGCGGCCGACCGGCGGTCGCGGACGACGCACGGAAGGCCGAGGCATGTACACGATCGAGGAGGTGCTCGCGCGCATCAACGAGAACCCGACGGGGTTCTCGATCGCGGCGATCATGGTGTGGATCATCGGGTTCGCGCAGTACTTCTACTCCGTCGGCATCCAGATCCGGGAGCGGCGGTCGCCGTGGTTCTTCAGCCAGCACGCCTGGTACTTCGCGCACGACCTGACCTACGTGATCCTCTATCCCGTCTGGTTCCGTGACGTGGACTTCTGGGCGTTCAAGGTCATGTGGTTCGGCTGCATCGCCTTCGTGCTGATCGAGCTGTGGGTGCTCAGTCTGACCGTGCGGCACGAGCGCCAGGAGGTCTTCGGCGCCTACGCCGACGGCCCGGTGTCCGTCCGCAGCGCCTGGACCCGCGGGCTGATCGGCTACGCGCTCGCGTTCGCCCTGTTCCTGCTGACCCGCCAGGGCATCGGCGACCCGATGCTGCTCGCCCTGACGATGTCCACCAACGCGATGGTCGCGATCATGCCGCTGTACCTGCTGCACCAGCGCCGGGACCGCTGGGGGTCGTCGGTGGTGCTCGGCGTGCTCGTGGTGCTGGGCACCCTGTTCACCTTCGCCCCGCAGGGCATCGGCTACTGGACCACCGCTGCGGGCGTGTTCGACCAGCCCTGGTACTACCTGCTCGGCGCGATCTGCCTGGTCGCCGCGGTCTGGTACGTGGTGGCCCAGCTGCGGCTGCCGAAGAAGGCGCCGACCGACGGGCTCCGGCCGGTCTTCTGACCGGTCGGCGACCCGGGTCCGCCCCCGGGCTCGTGGGTGGGCTGGGCCTCGCGTGCCGTCTCGATACCCTGGGGCGCCCCGCCCGCCCACCAGGAGGTCAGCATGCCCCGCGGAGACGCGTCCGCACCGCAGGTCGTCACGGCGGCGCTGCGGCTGTTCTCCGCGCACGGGGTGGCCGGCACGTCGTTGCAGATGATCGCGGACGAGCTCGGGGTGGCGAAGGCGGCGGTCTACCACCGGTTCCGCACCAAGGAGCAGATCGTGCTGGCGGTGCTCGCGCCGGCCTTCGAGGAGTTCGCGACCCTGCTCGACGCCGCGTCGGCGCTGCCGCCGGCGGACCGCGCCCGGCACCTGGTCGACGGGCTGGCGCACCACTGCGTCGCGCACCGCAGCCTCTACGCGGTGATGCTCGGGGATGTCACGGTCGCCGCGATGCGCCGGGACACCCCTGACCAGGACGAGGTCTTCCGGCGGCTGCGCGACACCCTGGCCGGCCCGGAACCGACCCCGCGCAGCACCGTGCACGCGGCGATGTTCCTGTCCGGGCTGATGGCGCCGCCGGTCGACCACGACCTGCACGCGATCGAGGATGCCGAGGTCGAGGCCGCGGTCGCGCAGGCCGGGTACCTGCTGCTGGGGATCGCCCCGGCCTGAGCGGGGCCGGACGCTCGACCTAGCCGATCGGCTAGGACTTTGTGCCTGCGCGCACGAAGTGGCCGGAACCTAGCGTCGGGAGCGTCACCGACCCCCTCTCGCAGATGTGAGGAACTTCCCCCATGACCGACACCCTCGTCCTCGGCGGCACCGGCCTGCTCGGCTACCACACCTCGCTCGAGCTGCTGCGGCGCGGCTACGGCGTCTCGGCGGTCTCGCTGCCGATCTCCGGCGCGAGCTTCCTGCCGGAGCAGGTCGACGCGCACTGGGGCGACGTCATGCAGATGTCCGACGCCGAGGTGCTCGGGCTGCTCGCCGGCAAGCACGCGGTGTTCTACGCGATCGGCGCCGACGAGCGCACCACCCCGCCGGCCCCCGCCGCGGCGTTCTTCTACCGGGCCAACGCGCTGCCCACCCAGCGGCTCGCGCGCCTGGCGCGGCAGGCCGGCGTCCGCAAGTTCGTCGTCTACGGGTCGTACACCGCCGAGTTCGGTGAGCTGTGGCCCGACCTCGGCTACCGCACCCGCAACGGCTACCCCCGCGCCCGGCTCGCGCAGGAGGAGCTGGCCTGCCTGGAGGGGGAGGGGGCGATGGACGTGATGATCCTGCGCCTGCCGTACATCTTCGGCATCGTGCCCGGCCAGCGCCCGCTGTGGCAGATGTTCCTCGACATCGTGGCCGGCACCGAGGGTCCGGTGACGGCCCAGGCCGGCGCCACCTCGGCGGTCACCGTCGCGCAGGTCGCCCAGGCGGCGGCCGGCGCGATGGAGCACGGCGAGCACGGCGGCCGCTACCCGATCAACGCCTACGACCTGACCTACGCGGAGTTCTACCGGATGTGCTGCGAGGCCCTCGGGCGGGACCCGCAGGACGTCACGGTGGTGCCGCTGGAGGCGGTGCTGCCGGCGATGGAGGCCGCCCACGAGCAGATGCGCGGCTCCGGCGTCGAGCACGGCATCCACTTCCCGGACAGCGCCCGGTTCCAGGACCGGCACGCGTGCAGCGATCCCGCGGCGAGCACGGTGCTCGGCATCCAGCCGGACGACGTGCCGGCGGCGATCCGCGAGTCGCTGGAGTGGTGCGTCGCGCACCCGCGTGAGACGCCCGTCGGGGTCTGAGCGCCCGGCCGTGCGCCCGCCGTCGCGCGGGTGCACGGTGGCCGGACGGTCAGGGCCGCCCGCGGGATGATCCCCTCCCGCCGGACGACCCACCCCACCCCAGGGTGGTGCCGGAGCACCTGGCGGATCGCCCCACGGCCCGACGTCGGCGTGCACCCCCGGTTCCTAGCGTCGAGGACATGCCCGAGACGCTCCCGACCTGGGACTCCCTGACCCCCGCCCCGCCGCTGCCCGCGCGCAGCCGGCCCGACGCCCACCGTGCCCGCGTGCGCGTCCTGGTCGCCCTCGCCGCCGCGCTGACCGTCGCGACCGGAGCGTGGCTGGTGCTCGGCGCGAACGACCGGCCCGCCGCATCCGGCGACGGCGGCGAGACCAGCCAGAACGGTTGGCCGGCGATCACCGACGGCCACGACCCGCGGCTGACCACGTCGCCGTGGGTCACCGGGCGGGTGCTCGCCGGGGACGTCGCGACGGTGCTCGACTACGTGGCGGCGCGGTTCGACGCGGAGGTCGAGCCGGTGGACGTGGCGTCGTCCTGGGGGTGGGCGTACCGGCCGGTGCGCGGCGGCGAGGACCTGTCCAACCACGCCTCCGGCACGTCGATCGACCTCAACGCGACGGAGCACCCGCTGGGGGTGCGGGGCACGTTCACCGACGAGCAGGTGACTGCGCTGCGCGCGATCCTCGAGAAGGTGGCGCCGGCGGTGGCCTGGGGCGGCGACTTCGACCGGGCGGACGAGATGCACCTCGAGATCGTCGGCGGGCCGGAGGTGGTGGCCGAGGTGGCGGAGCGGCTGCGCGCCGCCGAGTAGGCCCGCCCGGTCAGCCCACCAGGTCAGCCCGCCGTGATCGGGTACCGGCGGCGCAGCAGCACGCGCTGGCCCAGGGTCCACCACACCGTCACCAGCAGGTAGAGCCCGGCGGCGAGCGGGACGACGCACGCGGCGGCGGCGGTCATGAACTGGAGCGCCCCGAGCATCCGCTGCGCGCCGGGCCCGGCCAGCGGGTTCGGCGCGGCCGTACCCGCAGCGGCACCCGCCCCCGCGACCGGCACGGCCAGCCGCCCACCGGGTCGCTGCGCCCGTCGCGTCAGCTCCCCGACGGCCGCGATCAGCGCGACCAGCACCCCGAAGACCAGCATCGCGCCCACCTCGCCGAGCGATCCGAGCAGGGTCGCGCCGAGCGGCACCCCGGCGAGCGTGTGGTCGAGCAGGGCGTTGCCGTGCCCGGCGATCTGCGCGTGCACGAACACCGTGTAGATGATCCCGACCACCGGTGCCTGCACCAGCATCGGCAGGCAGCCGGCGAAGGGCGTGGTGCCCTCGTCGGCGTACACCTGCATGGTCTCCCGCTGGAGCCGCTCGGGGTCGTTGCGGTGCCGGCGCTGGAGGTCGGCCAGGCGCGGGGCGAGGCGCGCGCGGGTGCGCTCGGCCTTGGCCTGCGAGACGCCGACCGGGACGAGCGCGGCGCGGACGAGCAGGGTCACGGCGACGACGGCCGCAGCCGCGGCGGCGGTCCCGGCGAGCGGTTCGAGCAGGGTGGTCAGGGCGATCAGCGCGCGGTAGGCGGTGTCGATCACGGCGGCGACGGGCGGCAGGGCGAACAGGTCCATGGAGTGTCCTCGGTCGTACGGGCGGGGTGTCACGTCCGCCGACCACCGCCCGGGCGCGCAGGCGCGGCACCACCGGCGCACGGATGCCGCGCGGCGGTGGGTGAGGGGTGGTCAGCCGAGGAGGCTGCCGGGTGCCCGAGGGCGGGCGTGACCCGGGGCGTCCGGGTCGCTCTGCGTCACCGCCGGACGGGCGGCGACGGTCTCGTGCGGGAACGCGGCATGGATCCGCACCGGCACCAGGCCGAGCGCGGTGGCTCCGCGGGCGACGAGCGCCACGGTCACCGCGGCGAGGGTGGTGGCGCCGAGGAGCACCAGGATCGTCGTCAGGGTGCTGGTGCCGAGCAGCAGCGCGAGCGAGGCGGAGGCGTCGCGCAGCAGCGCGAGCAGGACGTCACCCACGGTGCACCTCCTGGACGGGACGATCGACCCGTCCAGGATAGGCACGGGTGCCGACCGCCCGCGCCGGGATCACCCCGCCGGGTGCTCGTCCGGCACGAACCGGTACCCCATGCCCTGCTCGGTCACCAGGTACCGCGGCGCCGACGGCTCGGGCTCGAGCTTCTTGCGCAGCTGCGAGAGGTACAGCCGCAGGTAGCCGGAGGAGGTGACGTGCTGGGCGCCCCAGATCTCGGCGAGGATCGTCTGCCGGGTGACCAGGCGGCCGGGGTGGCGCACCAGGATCTCCAGCACCTGCCACTCGGTCGGCGTGAGGTGCACGGGGCCGTGCCCGGTGCGGGTGACGACCTTCGCGGCCAGGTCGACGGTGACGTCGCCGAACGTCACCGCGGGGCCGTCGTCGGCGGGGCCCGTGGCGGCCCGCCGTCCGAGCGCGCGCAGCCGGGCCAGCAATTCGTCGAGGTGGAACGGCTTGGTCACGTAGTCGTCGGCGCCGGCGTCCAGGGCGTCCACCTTGTCGTCGGAGCCGGTGCGCCCGGAGACGACCAGGATCGGTGCGGCGGTCCACCCGCGCAGGGAGTGGATCAGGCCGAGGCCGTCCAGGTGCGGCATGCCGAGGTCGACCAGGTACAGGTCGGGGCGGTGCCGGGCGGCCTGGTCGATCGCGTCGGCGCCGTCGGTGGCGGTGAGCACCTGGTAGCCGCGGGCGCGCAGGGTGATCCGCAGCGCGCGCAGGAACTGCGGGTCGTCGTCGGCGACCAGGATCTTCACGCCGTGACCTCCGCGCCGGTCGTGGTGCCCGGCAGCCCGATCACCATGGTCAGCCCGCCCCCAGGGGTGTCCTCGGGGTCGAGGGTGCCGCCCATGCCCTCGGCGAACCCGCGGGACAGCGCGAGCCCGAGGCCGAGGCCGGTGGTGTTGTCGGTGTCGCCGAGCCGGTGGAACGGCAGGAACAGGTCGTCGCGTCGCTCGGGCTCGACGCCGGGGCCGTGGTCGACCACCCGGATCTCGACGCGATCCCCGAAGGCGCTGGTGGCGAGCCGGGGGCGGGTGCCGGGCGGGCTGAAGTGCACGGCGTTGGCCAGTACGTTGACCACCACGCGCCGCAGCAGGGCGGGGTCGGCGGTCACCGGTGGCAGCGCGGGGTCGAGGTCGAGCTCGACGTCCTCCGGGCCGAGGTGCAGCTCGTCGAGCGCGGGCAGGATCACGTCCTCCACGTCGACCGGTCGGCAGGAGACGCCGAGCACCCCGGCCTGCACGCGGCTGACGTCCAGCAGGTCGGTGACCAGGGTGCCGAGCATGGTCAGCGACTCGTCGGCGGTGGCCAGCAGCTCTTCCCGGTCGGCGGGGGACCAGTCGATGTCGCGCTGGCGCAGGCTGCCGACGGCGGTGGTGGCGGCGGTGAGCGGGCGGCGCAGGTCGTGGCTGACGGCGGACAGCAGCGCGGAGCGCACCTGGTCGGTCTCGATCAGCGGGGCGATCTCCTGGGCGGCGGCGGTCAGGTCCTCGTGCTCGAGGGCGGCGGCAGCCTGGGTGACGACCACCGGCAGCAGGCGGGCGGCGGAGCGGTCCAGCGGCGGGCCCCAGAGGTCGAGGGTGGCCTCGGCGGTCACCGGCACGCCGACCGGCGCGACGTCGGACGGCACCTCGCCCTTGGCCACCCGCACCACCGAGCCGACCCGCAGCCGCACCGCGTCCAGCCCGAAGGCCTCGCGGGCCCGGGCGAGCAGTGCACCGAGGGCGTCCTGCCCGCGCAGCACCCCGCCGGCGATCGAGATCAGCAGCTCGGACTCGGCGGCGGCCCGCTGGGCGATCCGGCTGCGGCGGGCCGCCTGGTCGACCACCAGCGACACCAGCGCGCCGTTGGCGACGTAGAGGGCGAGCGCGAGGATGTGCACCGGCTCGGCGACGGTGATGGTGTGCACCGGCGCCACGAACACGTAGTTGAGCGTCAGCCCGGACATCAGTGCGGTGAACAGCGCGGGCCACAGGCCGCCGACCAGCGCGATCACCACCACGAGCAATTGGTACGCCAGCACGTCGCTGGCCAGGGAGTCCTCGGAGCGCGCCGCCACCAGCCCCCAGGTGAGCAGCGGCCCGCCGACCAGCGCGAGCAGGAAGGCCAGCACCCGCCGGCGCACGGTCAGCGCACCGGTCAGCCGGGGCAGCCGCAGCCGGGTGCCGGCGGCGGCGTGGGTGACGATGTGCACGTCGATCGCCCCGGCCGCGCGGATCACGCTGGTGCCGATCCCCGGGCCGGTCAGCGCGGCCTTGATCCAGGACCGACGGCTCAGGCCGATCACCAATTGGCTGGCGTTCTGCCCGCGCGCGAAGTTGACCAGGGTGTCGGTCACGTCGTCCCCGACGAGCTGGTGGAACGTGCCGCCGAGCTGCTCGGTGAGCGCGGACTGCGCCGCCAGCGAGCCGGGATCGGCGTCCCGCAGGCCGGTCTGCGCGGAGACGTGCACGGCGAGGAGTTCCCCACCGGCGGATCTCGCCGCGATCCGGGCGCCGCGGCGCAGCAGGGTCTCGCCCTCCGGGCCGCCGGTCAGCGCGACCACCACGCGCTCGCGGGCCTCCCAGGGCGCGTCGATCGCGTGCTCGCTGCGGTAGGTGCGCAGCGCGGAGTCCACCTCGTCCGCCAGCCAGAGCAGCGCCAGCTCACGCAGGGCGGTGAGGTTGCCGAGCCGGAAGTAGTGCGACAGCGCGGCGTCCACCCGCTCCGCCGGGTACACGTTCCCCTCGGCCAGCCGGTCACGCAGGGACTGCGGGGCCAGGTCGACCAGCTCGATGTCGTCGGCGGCGCGCAGCACGGCGTCCGGCACGGTCTCCCGCTGCGGGACACCGGTGATCGTGCGGACCACGTCGTTCAGCGACTCGATGTGCTGGATGTTCACGGTGGTGACCACGTGGATCCCGGCGTCCAGCAGCGCGGCGACGTCCTGCCAGCGCTTCTCGTGCCGGGAGCCCGGGGCGTTGGTGTGCGCGAACTCGTCCACCAGGGCGACCGCGGGTCGGCGGGCGATCACCGCGTCCAGGTCCATCTCGGACAGCCGGACCCCCCGATGGTCGACGAGCACCCGCGGGACCACCTCCAGCCCGTCCAGCAGGGCGGCCGTGGCGGCGCGGCCGTGGGTCTCCACCACCGCGACCGCCACGTCCTTGCCGTCGCGCGCCATGTCCCGGCCCGCCTCGAGCATCGCGAAGGTCTTGCCGACGCCCGGGGCGGCACCGAGCAGCACGCGCAGACGGCCCCTCTGCATCAGCCGAGCGCGTCCAGCGCGAGGTTCAGCGTGACCACGTCCACGGCCGCCTGGCCGAGGAACCCGAGGTCCGGGCCGGTGGTCGCGTCGGCCACCAGGGCGCGCACCGCGTCCTCGGTCAGCCCGCGCTCGCGGGCCACCCGCGGCACCTGGAGGTCGGCGTACTCCGGGCTGATCTGCGGGTCGAGACCGGAGCCGGAGGCGGTGAGCGCGTCCACCGGCACGTCGGCCGGGTCCACGCCCTCCAGGTCGGCGACCGCGGCGCGCCGCTCCTCGATCGCCGCGACCAGGTCGGGGTTCTCCGGGCCGAGGTTGGAGCCGGAGGACGCCGCCGCGTCGTAGCCGTCACCGGCGGCCGAGGGTCGGGACTGGAAGTACTGCGGCAGCGGCGTGCCGTCGGCGTCGGTGAACGACTGGCCGATCAGCGAGGAGCCGACCACGGTGCCGTCGGCGTCGGTCACCAGCGAGCCGTCGGCGCGGGCGGGCATCAGGCGGCCGAGGCCGGTGACCAGCAACGGGTAGCCGATGCCGAGGGCGACGGTCAGGACGAGCAGGGCACGCAGCGCGACGCGCAGGTGCGGCCAGGTGGTGCGAGGGGAGGACACAGCGATCTCCTGGGCGTGAGGGGGTCAGAAGCCGGGCAGCAGGCTGATCACGAGGTCGATCACCTTGATGCCGAGGAACGGGGCGATCACGCCGCCGAGCCCGTACACCAGCAGGTTGCGACCGAGGATCGAGGTGGCCGCCGCGGCGCGGTAGCGGACCCCGCGCAGGGACAGCGGGATCAGCGCCACGATGATCAGCGCGTTGAAGACGATCGCGGACAGGATCGCCGAGGCCGGCGAGGACAGGTGCATGACGTTGAGCACCGCCAGGCCCGGGAACACCCCGGCGAACAGGGCCGGGATGATCGCGAAGTACTTCGCCACGTCGTTCGCGATCGAGAACGTGGTCAGCGCCCCGCGGGTGATCAGCAGCTGCTTGCCGATCCGCACGATGTCGATCAGCTTGGTCGGGTCGGAGTCCAGGTCGACCATGTTCCCGGCCTCCTTGGCGGCCGAGGTGCCCGTGTTCATCGCGACGCCGACGTCCGCCTGCGCGAGCGCGGGGGCGTCGTTGGTGCCGTCCCCGGTCATCGCGACCAGGTTGCCGCCCTCCTGCTCCCGCTTGATCAGCGTGAGTTTGTCCTCCGGGGTGGCCTCCGCGAGGAAGTCGTCCACCCCGGCCTCGGCGGCGATGGCCCGGGCGGTCAGCGGGTTGTCGCCGGTGATCATCACCGTGCGGATGCCCATCGCGCGCAGCTCGGCGAACCGCTCGCGCAGGCCGTCCTTGACCACGTCCTTGAGGTGCACCACGCCCAGCACGCGGCCGGTGTCGCCGGTGTCCTTCACCGCGACCACCAGCGGCGTGCCGCCCTCGGAGGAGATCCGCCGGACGTGCTCGTCCAGGTCGCGGCGGGCGGCGGGTGCCAGCGGGGCGTCCTGCTCCAGCCAGGCGATCACGGCGCTGCCGGCACCCTTGCGGATGCGGGTCACGTCCGGCAGGTCGACACCGCTCATCCGGGTCTGCGCGGTGAAGGGCACGATCACGGTGCCGGTCGGCGCGGCGGGGACCTCGCCCTGCTCGGCGGCCAGGTCGACGATCGACCTGCCCTCGGGGGTGGGGTCGGCGGCGGAGGCCTGCGCGGCGGCCTCGACCAGGTCGCGCGCGTCCACGCCGGTCAGCGGCAGGAACGCCACCGCACGCCGGTTGCCGTAGGTGATCGTGCCGGTCTTGTCGAGCAGCAGCGTGGTCACGTCGCCGGCGGCCTCGACCGCGCGGCCGGACATCGCCAGCACGTTGCGCTGCACCAGACGGTCCATCCCGGCGATGCCGATCGCGGACAGCAGCGCGCCGATCGTGGTGGGGATCAGGCACACCAGCAGCGCCACCAGCACCGGCACGCTCACCGACGCCCCGGAGTACCCGGCGATCGGCCCCAGCGTCAGCGCGACCACCACGAAGACGATCGACAGCGACGCGAGCAGGATGTTCAGCGCGATCTCGTTCGGCGTCTTCTGCCGGGCGGCACCCTCGACCAGCGCGATCATCCGGTCGACGAAGGTCTCGCCGGGCTTCGAGGTGATCCGCACGACGATCCGGTCGGACAGCACCCGGGTGCCGCCGGTCACCGCGGACCGGTCGCCGCCGGACTCGCGCACCACCGGTGCGGACTCGCCGGTGATCGCCGACTCGTCCACCGAGGCGATGCCCCAGACGATGTCGCCGTCCCCGGGGATCAGCTCGCCGGCGGTCACCACCACCACGTCGCCGAGCGACAGCTCGGGCGAGGCGATCTGACGGGTCCGGGCGCGCTCGGCACCCGGGTCCTCGACCGCGTCGTAGCCCTCGACCACGGCGGCGGGGGTGGCCGAGCGGGTCTGGCGCAGGCTGTCGGCCTGGGCCTTGCCGCGGCCCTCGGCCACCGACTCCGCCAGGTTGGCGAAGACGACGGTCAGCCACAGCCAGACCGCGATGGCCGCCGTGAACGTCACCGGCGTGGCGGTGCCGCCCGAGGGCTCCGGGCCGCCGGTGAACGGCTCGACCACCGCGAGCACGGTGGTCAGCGCGGCGCCGACCTCCACGACGAACATGACCGGGTTGTGCCACATCACGCGCGGGTCGAGCTTGCGGAACGCACCGGGCAGGGCCGCGCGCAGGGTGGCGATCCCGAAGGCGGTCGGGGTCGGGGAGAGATCCGGGGCCGGCTCGGTGGTCGGCTGGTCGAGGGTGCTCAGGGACATGGTGCTCACAGACCTTCCGCCAGGGGACCCAGCGCGAGAACGGGGAAGTAGGTCAGGGCGGTCACGATCACCGTGACGCCCACGAGGAGGCCGACGAACTGCGGCCGGTGGGTCGGCAGCGTCCCTGCCGTGGCCGGGACCTTGTCCTGCGCGGCCAGCGATCCGGCGAGCGCCAGCACCAGGACGATCGGCACGAACCGGCCGAGCAGCATCGCCACGCCCAGCGCGACGTCGAACCACGGGGTGTTCGCGGTCAGCCCCGCGAAGGCGGAGCCGTTGTTGTTCGCCGCCGAGGTGAACGCGTACAGCACCTCGGAGAAGCCGTGCACGCCGGGGTTCCAGATCGACGTGCTCTCCACGTCGGCCCGCACCGCGGGGATCGCGAAGGACAGCGCCGTGCCGGCGAGCACCAGGGTCGGCGTGACCAGGATGTACAGGCTGGCGAGCTTGATCTCCCGCGGGCCGAGCTTCTTGCCCAGGTACTCCGGGGTGCGCCCGACCATCAGACCGCCGACGAACACCGCGATCAGCGCCAGCACGAGCATCCCGTACAGGCCGGAGCCGACGCCGCCCGGGGCGATCTCGCCCAGCATCATGTTGAGCATCGGGAAGAACCCGCCGAGCGCCGTGAACGAGTCGTGCATGCCGTTCACCGCGCCGGTCGAGGTCAGCGTGCTCACGCTGCCGAACAGCGTGGTCGCCGCGATCCCGAACCGCTGCTCCTTGCCCTCCATCGCCCCGCCGGCCAGCTCCGGCGCCGTGCCCATGCCGCGGGCCTCGACGATCGTGAGCAGCGTCAGGCTCACCAGGAAGATCGTCGCCATCGCCGCGAGCACCGCGTAGCCCTGCTTCGCGCTGCCGACCATCCGGCCGAAGGTGCGCGGCAGGCTGAACGGGATCGCCAGCATCAGCACCACCTGGAACGCCGAGGTCCACGCCGACGGGTTCTCGAACGGGTGCGCCGAGTTCGCGTTGAAGAAGCCGCCGCCGTTCGTGCCGAGCATCTTGATCGCCTCCTGCGAGGCCACCGGACCGCCCGGGATCGACTGCGTGCCGCCCGCGAGCGTCGTCACGTCGGTGAAGCCCGCCCAGTTCTGGATCACGCCTCCGGCGATCAGCACCACCGCCGCCAGAACCGAGACCGGCAGCAGGATCCGCAGCGTGCCGCGCGTCAGGTCCACCCAGAAGTTGCCGATCGTGCCGACCCGCCGCCGCACCAGCCCGCGCACCAGCGCCACCGCGACCGCCATGCCCACCGCGGCGGACAGGAAGTTCTGCACCGCCAGGCCGAGCACCTGCACCGAGTAGCCCAGGGTCACGTCCGGCGAGTACGACTGCCAGTTGGTGTTCGTCACGAACGAGATCGCCGTGTTGAAGGCCAGGTGCGCGCTGGGCGCCGGCAGCCCGAGGTCCCACGGCAGCCAGGTCTGCACCCGCTGGATCAGGTACACCGCCAGCACCCCCACCAGCGAGAACGCCAGCAGGCTGCGCACATACGCCCGCCAGGTCTGCTCCGACCGGGAGTCGACGCCGATCAGCCGGTACAGCCCCCGCTCGACCCGCAGGTCGCGCGCCGAGGTGTAGACGTGCGCCATGTGGTCGCCCAGCGGCCGGTACAGCGCGGCGACGATCCCGGCCACCAGCGCGATCTGGGCGACGGCCGCCCACCCGCCCATCAGAACTTCTCCGGCTTCACGAGCGCCAGCACCAGGTAGGCGACGGCGGCCACGCCCAGGGCGGCGGCCACCAGGTCCAGGACCGTCACAGTCGCTCGACCCCCGCCGCCACGGCGCCCACCAGCGCGAACAGGACGACCACGGCCGCCACGAGAACCAGGTCCAGCACGACGTGCTCCCGACGTTCGAACGTCGTCGTCAGCCCACCCCGGGGCGACGGCGGGACCGGCAGCAGCCGGGCCACGGACCATCAGAGACCCGTGGCGCGGGGGCGGCGGCGATCCTCACGACTTCCATACGGGTTCGCGGCGGATGCTGACGGATCACGTGCGGGCGGGGGTGTCCTCGCGGTCCTGATCCGGGCGCGGATGTGTCGGTACCGACACATCCGAGAATGTGTCGGTACCGACACATCGGCGCGGTCGTGAAGGCTGGGCGCCTCGCGGGCTCAGCGCAGGCGTCGGTCCATCGCGGCGACGAGGTCGCGGGCGTGGTGCAGCATCGCGTGCACGGTCTCCGGCGTGAGGTACGTGGTGCCGTAGTGCGCGTTGGGCTTGTGCTCCAGCACTCGTTGCAGGTGCCGCGCCAGGTCGGCGCCGTCAGGTCGGACGGTACGCACGAGGTCGGCCGACTGCCCGTGGTCCTGCCCGCGCGCGTGCTCGCCGAGCGCTGCACCGCAGATCGCGTCGCCCGCGGCGATGGCGGCGAGGACGGCCAACCCGGCGGCGACCTGGCGATCCGCGGGGTCCTCCCCGATCACGAGCTCGCCGACCTCGAGGTACCTGCGCGCGGAGGCGGCACGGACGGAGATCTCGGCGCGGCCGATCGGACGGGTGCGTGGGTCGCGCGGGTTCATCAGTCCTCCGAGAGGTACGTCCTGACGTCGGGGCCGACCAGGGTGACGGCGTCGCGGACGAAGGACTCGACGATGGGGTCGTCCGCGCGCCGGGCCTCGGCGAGCCGAGCGGGCGTCGTCAGGTACACGCCCACCTGCTGTCCGGTCCAGGCTCGCACGCGCTCGGCGAGGTGGATGCGCAGATCGGAGGTTTCGGCACCGTCGTCCAGGGTCACGAGCAGCAGGTCGAGGTCCGAGTCAGGCCCGGAGTCGCCGCGCGCGACGGATCCGAAGACGGCGACGCTCGCCCCCTCGGCCGCCGGCCGGAAGCCGGTGACCAGGGCGTCGAGGCGTTCGCGCAGCAGGTTCCACGGGTCGAGCGCGCGGAAGGCCGCGTCGATCGCCGGGTAGGCGAGGTGCTCGGTGCGCAGCTCGTAGATCGTCGCGGACCCGACCGTGCTGGTGTCGACCACGCCCTGCGCGACCATCCGGGCGAGCGCGTAGCGGACGCCGCGCGGGGAGCCTGCGCGGGCGACCCGGCTCACCTGCTCGCCGGTCAGCGGTCGTCCGGCGGACCACAGCGCGCGCAGCACGACGGGGTCGAGACCGCCGCCGAGGGCGTGCTCGGGCGTCTGCCAGTCCATCCGTCCTCCGCAAGATGTTGCCAGCATCGGCAAGATCGTGCCGACATCGGCAACATTTTGCCAGAGCCGTCCCGCCTACGCTCTCCCCCGTGCCCCCTCGCTCCCCGCTGCCCGCCCGTGACGGCCTCGCCGCCGCGTGGGTGCGCACGCCGGACGTCGACCGCTCCTGCCCGGTGGCGTGGACGACGCTCGGCGAGTGGCTGCGCGAGCGGCTGCCGGAGCACGTGGACGTGCCGGGGATGCTCGCGGCGGGGCGGTTCGTGACCGAGGACGGCCGGCCGGTGGCCGACGACGACCCGTACCGGCCGCACCTGTTCCTCTGGTTCCACCGCGACCTGCGCGAGGAGCCGGTGGTGCCGGGCGCGATCCACGTGGTGCACCGGGACGAGCGGCTGGTGGTGGTGGACAAGCCGCCGTTCCTGTCGTCGATCCCGCGCGGGCGGCACGTGGCGCAGAGCGTGGTGGTGCGGCTGCGTGCGGCACTGGACCTGCCGGAGCTCTCCCCGCTGCACCGGCTGGACCGGGTGACGTCGGGGCTGCTCATGCTGGCGACGGAGCAGCGGTGGCGGGGCGTCTACCAGTCGATGTTCGAGCGCCGGGAGGTGCGCAAGACGTACCGGGCGCTGGCGCCGCTGCGCGCGGACCTGGACCTGCCGGTGGTGGTGCGTGACCACATCCGCAAGGAGCGCGGGTCGTGGCAGGCCGAGGTGGTGCCGGGCGCCCCGGTGAACGCGGAGACGCTGGTCGAGCTCGAGCGAGAGGTGGACGGGTCCGGCGTGTACCGGCTGTCGCCGCGTACGGGGCGGACGCACCAGCTGCGGCTGCACCTGCACGGTCTGGGCATCCCGATCGTGGGCGATCCGCTGTACCCGGTGGTGCGGGACGTGCCGGTGGACGACTTCTCCGAGCCGTTGCAGCTGCTGGCGTCGGAGGTGGCGTTCACCGATCCGGTGGACGGCTCGGCGCGGGATTTCCGCAGCGCGCGCACGCTGCCGCTGCCGCCGGAGGAGTGATCCGGCTCAGCGGTGGCCGTCCCACTCGGGGGAGCCGAACAGGGTGCGCTCGACGCGGGCCCACAGGTCGGCCAGCGACTCGGTCGGGTCGGTGAGCGACTGCACCTCGCAGCCGTCCATCGCGGTGAGGGCGGTGCGCAGCAGGTCGGTGAACGTCTCCGGGTCGCGGAACCGCGCGGGCAGGTGCCAGGGCAGCGCGCCCATGGCGGTGAGCAGGTCGTGGTGCCGGCGCCGGTAGTACTCGTGCGCGGGGTGCTCGGGGTCGTGCGCCTCGACGGCCAGGCGCAGGAACAGCCCGACCAGGTCGGCGCGCTCGGTGTTGGCCTCGACCATCCGGCGCAGGGCGAGCGGCAGCCGCACCGTCCCGTCCGGCGCGGCGGCGATCGTGCGCAGCCGCTCGGTGAGCCCGTCGACGTCGGCGTAGTGGTCGTCGTAGGTCTCGATGATCAGCGTGAGCAGGTCGTCGCGGCTCTTCACGTGGTGGTGCAGGCCGGGCAGCGTGAGGCCGACGGCGTCCGCGACGGTCTGCATGGAGACGCCGTAGGAGCCGTACCGGGAGACGAGTCCGGCGGCCTCGGCGGCGATCTGCCGGCGACGGTCGGCCACCGGCATCCGCTGCCGGCTCCGGATCGGGGTGGGCTCGGGCACGGGTCCATCATGGCCTGCCGCACGCCGCCAGGACGCGCTACCTTATACTTATCAGGTAGTCGGTAAGATCGAAGGAGATCCGCTCGTGCCCCTGCACATCGACCCCGCGGCGACGATCGCCCGCATCGCGCCCGCCCTGCACGGGCAGTTCATCGAGTTCCTCGGCACCTGCATCGACCAGGGGATCTGGGTCGGCCCGGACTCCGCGATCCCGCACACCGACGGCATCCGGCAGGGGGTGCTCGACGCGCTCCGCGACCTGCGACCGCCGGTGCTGCGCTGGCCCGGCGGCTGCTACGCCGACACCTACCACTGGCGGGACGGGATCGGCGATCGTGCGCTGCGGCCCACCACGTTCAACGAGAACTTCGGCACCTTCGAGCCCGACGACCACGCCTTCGGCACCGACGAGTACCTGCGGCTGTGCGCGGCGATCGGTGCCGAGCCGTGGATCAACGTCAACATGATGAGCGGCACGGTCGCCGAGATGCGCGACTGGATGGAGTACTGCAACCGCGCCGGCGGCACCGACCTGGCCCGGCTGCGCGCGGCGAACGGGCACGAGGCGCCCTACGGGGTGCGGCTGTGGGGGATCGGCAACGAGCCCTGGGGCGGCGGCGGCACCATGACCCCGCAGACCTACCTCGCGCGGTACCGCGACTTCGCCACCGCCATGCCCCGGTTCACCGGCAGCGTGTTCGAGACCCCCGACGTCTACCCGATCGCCTCCGGCCCCGACGGCAACAAGCCGCGCGAGCGCGTGGCGTGGACCCGCGACCTGTTCCGCGCGCTCGCCGAGTACCGCCAGCCGCCGATCGCCGGCTACGACCTGCACTTCTACAACTGGAACATCGACCACGAGGACGACACCCCGACCTCCTTCGACCGGGCAGGGTGGGACCGGGTGATCGCCGGCGCCGCCGAGCTCGAGCAGGTGATCGAGGAGCAGAACGCGCTGATCGCCGAGGGGCTGGCCCTGATTCCCGAGCCCGAGTCGTCCTTCGACACCCGCCTGCAGCACGTGGACCTGATCGTCGGCGAGTGGGGCAACTGGCACCGCGACGCCTTCGTCGCCCGCCCGGCGCTGCGCCAGCAGGTCACCATGCGGGACGCGATCACCACCGCGCTCAGCCTCGACATCCTCCAGCGGCACGCGGACACGGTGTCGATGGCCTGCAACGCGCAGACTGTCGACGTGCTCAACGCGCTGATCCTCACCGAGGACGAGCACACCGTGCTCACGCCGAACTACGACGTGTTCGCGATGTACCGCCCGCACCGTGGCGCGACCGCGCTGCGGGTGGAGCCCGAGGTCGACGGGGTGCACGCCTTCGCCTCGGTGGACGGCGACCGGCTGCTGGTGAACCTCACCAACCCGGCGATGACCGACGAGGCCGAGATCGAGCTGACCTTCGCGGGCCCGGTGCGGCTGGAGCGGATCGATCGGCTGTCCGCCGAGGAGCCCACGCAGCACAACACGGTCGCCGAGCCGGACGCGGTGCGCCGGGTGAGCACCCGGATCGACGGCCCCGAGGGCACCGCGCACACGCTGCGCCTCGCGCCCGGCTCGGTCAACGTGCTGCACGCCCGGCTGGTCTGAGCGCGCGCCCCCAGCGCCGAGTTGTCATCTCTTGTCGCTTGCGGGCGCCGCGAAGCGACAACTTCTGACAACTCGGCGGGATCGGGGCCCGGGCTCAGCCCAGGAGCGACGCGCGGCGGGCGAGGACGCCGGCGGGGTCGTTGGTGCAGATCGCGTCCACGCCCATGTGCATGAGCTCCTCGGCGCGGTCGAGGTCGTCGATCGTCCACACCCAGACCGCCAGCCCGAGCGCGTGCACGCGCTCGACGTCCGCGGTGGTCAGCCCCTCCGCCCAGGTGGAGACGCCGGCGGCGCCGACGCGCAGCGCCCAGTCGACGGCCTCGTCCAGCGGGCGGCCGAGGTGGGAGAACCGCGCGGCCTCGGCCTCGATGGTCTCCTCGTCGTAGCCGGCGGCGACGGCCAGCGCGCGCAGGTGGTCGGGGGTGGCGACGCCGAGGGTCAGCGGGTAGACGCGGGCGTCCGGCACCAGGGTCAGCAGCTCGGCCAGGGCGTCCCACTGCCCGGAGGACGAGAACCAGGTGAGCGCGGGGTGCCGGGCGATGACGCGGGCCACCGCCGGGGCGGAATCGGCGGCCTTGAGCTCGATGTTGACCTCGAGGTGGCCGGCGGCCAGCGCGAGCACGTCGTCCAGGGTGGGGATCGGCTCGCCGCCGCCGGCGTCCAGGGCCTGCACCTCGGCCAGCGTCATCTCCACGACCGGGCCGGTGCCGTCGGTGGTGCGGTCGACGGTCTCGTCGTGCAGCACCACGGGCACGCCGTCGGCGGTCAGCGCGACGTCCAGCTCGATCCCCTCGGCGCCGTGCTCCAGCGCGCGGCGGAACGCGGCGAGGGTGTTCTCGGGCAGCTCGGCGGAGGCGCCGCGGTGCGCGGACACCCCCACCTCGGCGACGGTGCGGGCGGGGAGCGGGGTGCGGGTCACGACGGTCATGGTGCCAGCCAACGCCGTCGGGGTGGCCGGCGCATGAGGGCACGGCGAACGGGGGGTGGCTAGACCCCCAGCACCGCGCCGACCGCCGCGCGCAGGGCCGTGTCGTCCAGGTCCTGCCGCCGGGTGACCAGCGCGGCGACCCCGTAGACCAGCACGGTCCCGGCGTCCGGGTCGTCACCGGCGGTCAGGTGCGCGGCCACCGCGTCGACCAGCCGGTCCACGCTCGCGGGCAGGTCGGCCGGCAGGGCGGCGCGGTCGAAGAAGACCATCGCGATCACCTCGCGGTGGTGCACCACGAAGTCGGCGTAGAACGCGCGGGCGGCGGCGGGGCGATCGGCGGCGGGCAGGTCGTGCAGCCGGGCGGTGGCGGCCTCGGCATCGGCGAGCACCGGCTGCATCAGGGTCGCGACGATGTCGTCGCGGGATCGGAAGTGGTGGTAGATCGCGGGCTTCGACACCCCGAGCCGGTCGGCGATCATCTGCAACGACGTGCCGGCGAGCGTGCGGTCGCGGAACAGCTCGGCGGCGACGGTCAGCAGGCGCTCGCGGCCGCCGCGGGTGCGCTTGAGGTCCTTGGGGTCCGGGCCCGCGTCGGTCGTCACGTCGGTCATCATCCCTCGCCCTCCTCGTCCACCCGCTCCGGCGCGAACTTACCACTCGTTCAGTTCAGTGCTAACTTATCGATCGTTCAGTTCGGCCGCCGGCCGGGCACGATCGAGGAGAGGGCACGATGCCGGACTGGTACCAGCCGCTGATGGACGCGTTCACCCTGGACAACACCCCGCTGCTCGTCTCGGCGGCGGTGACGTTCCTGATCGGGTACCTGGAGTACATGTACTCCTTCGCCCTGATCCGGCGGGAGAAGATGGCGCCGTACCCGGTGTGGATGCACACCTTCTACCTGGCGCACGACTCCTCGTGGGCGGTGATCATGCTGCTCGCCGCGTCCCGCAACGACTGGCACTGGTTCCTCACCGCCTGCGGGCTCGCGCTGATGGTGTGGAACGTCTTCGAGATCTACAACATCGCCAAGGTGCTCACCGTCGAGCGTCAGGAGGTGTTCGGCGACTACGTGCGCGGCCCGGTCACGTTCAAGCACGCGGCGCTGCTCGTCGGCATCCAGATCCCGGCGATGTACGCGCTGGTCAACATCCTGATCGACTTCATGGGCCCGGGCAGCATCCTGCAGTGGTTCCTGTTCACCAACATGCTGATCGCCTCGGCGCCCGGCGTGCTCTGGCTCAAGCGCGGGGCGCGTGACGGCAACCGGCGCGGCGCGAGCATGGGGCTCGCGATCGTGATCCTGGTCGGCACGATCAACACGTTCCTGCCCGGCGCGAACATGTGGGTGCTGGCGATGCCCGAGGTGTTCAGCACGCCGATCTTCTACCTGACCGGCGTCGTGTTCGTCGCGATCTCGGCCTTCAACCTCTACCGGCTGTCCCGGCTGCCGGCGAAGGTGCCGACCGAGGAGGTGCCGCGACCGGTCTGGTGACGTGCCGCGGGGGTGCGGGCGGATCGATCCACCCGCACCCCCCGGGCGCTCAGGCCTCCGCGGTGGGGACGAACCGCAGCGTGAAGCCGAACGGGCGCGGCGTCAGCCGGTAGGGCTCGAAGGCGTCCGGCCCGCACGCCGCGCTGCCCAGCCCGTACTGCCCACGGTCCAGGTGCAGCCAGGTGCCGTCCTCGACGACCAGGTCGGTCGGGTGCGCGGCGGCGGTCAGCGCGTCGGCGGACCACGGGCGCACGGTGGCGCCGAACGGCTCGGCGCCCTCGACCCGCAGACCACGGTCGGCGTCGCCGACCTGCACCCAGGTCACGTCGGCGCGGCGGCCGTTCTCCTGCGGGTGCACGTACGGCGTCTGCATCGCCGGCACCGTGGACCGGTGCCGCCCGTGCACCACCCCCGCGTGGGAGTCGGCATAGGCCTCGCCCGGCCCGGCGCCGAGCCACTCGACGTCGGCGTCCGGGCGCAGGTCGGTGCGCAGCCGCAGGCCGAGCCGGGGGATCGTCACGCCGGACGGCTCACCGGGACCGCCGGCCGATCCGCCCGATCCGGCACCGGCACGGAACCGTCCGACGGGCTCGGCGGTGAAGCGCAGGTGCAGCGCCCCGTCGGCCCAGGACCACTCCGCCCGGGTGCGGAAGCCGGCGTCCACCGCGGCGGGCATCGACACCCCGGTCACCACCAGGGTGTCGCCGACGACCTCGACGGACCCCACCCGGTGCTGCACCCGGTCGAACCCCGCGGCACGCCAGGCCCCGGCCTGCCCGCGCTCCGGGTCGAGGTCGTTGTCGGTGGGGGCGCGCCACAGGTCGATCCCGAGATCCTCGATCGCGACGTCGCCGACCGCGCGCAGCGACCCGCGCCGGTCGAAGGACGCCTCGCCGACGTGCCAGCCGGTGCCGGGGCCGTCCGGGCGGACCGGGGTCGGCGTGCCCGCCACCCACAGGGCCGCAGCCGTCAGCCGACGCTGCGCGGTGTGGAGCACGTGCCCGGCGGGCACGGTCGCGCTCGCGGTGCGGGTGCGGGCGGTGACGGTCAGCCACGCGTCCGGGGCCGGGTCGTCGATGATCGGCAGCGGCACCCGGACGCTGCCGCGCGCCGGCACGGACGGCAGGTCGATCGTGCCGCCGTCGATCGCCTCGCCCGCGACCTCCACGCGCCACAGCACCTCGACGTCGGCCAGGTCCAGCACGTCGTGCCGGTTCTCCACCAGCAGCGCGTCCGCCTCGACGGTCAGCCGGACCGGGGTGATCACCGCGGCGTACTCCACCAGCCCCGGCGAGGGCGTGCGGTCCGGCAGCACCAGGCCGTCGGCGATGAACGTGCCGTCGTGCAGCACCTCCCCGAAGTCGCCGCCGTAGGCGTAGAGCTCCCGCCCGTCGGCGTCGAGCTGCCGGATGCCGTGGTCCAGCCACTCCCAGACGAAGCCGCCGGCCAGCCGCGGGTGCGCGTCGAACAGCGCCTCGTACTCGGCCAGCCCGCCCGGCCCGTTGCCCATCGCGTGCGCGTACTCGCACTGGATGAACGGCAGCGAGCGGCGGTGCGCGTCGTGCTCGGCGCGGCCGGTGACCGCCTCGGTGCCGGTGCCGATCCGCCGCACCTCGTCCGGGCCGGCGTACATGCGGCTGTAGAGGTCGACGTCCGGGCTGTCGAAGTCGCCCTCGTAGTGCACCAGGCGCTCCGGGTCCCGCCCGTGGGTCCATGCGGCCATCGCGCCGAGGTTCTGCCCGGTGCCGGACTCGTTGCCCAGCGACCAGATGATCACGCTGGGGTGGTTCTTGTCCCGCTCGACGGTGCGGGTCATCCGGTCCAGCATCGCGTCCCGCCAGCGCGGGTCGTCCGAGGGGTTGCGGTCCCAGCCGACCTCCCAGAACCCGTGCGTCTCCAGGTCGCACTCGTCGATCACCCACAGGCCGTGCTCGTCGCACAGGTCGAGGAACCGGGGGTCCGGCGGGTAGTGGCTGGTGCGCACCGCGTTCACGTGGTGCTGCTTCATCAGCTCGACGTCCCGCAGCATGGTCGCCTCGTCCAGCGTGCGACCGGTGTCCGGGTGCCACTCGTGCCGGTTGACGCCGCGCAGCCGGATCGGGGCGCCGTTCACCAGCAGCCGTCCGTCCGCCACGGCCACCGTGCGGAACCCGGCGCGGACGGTGACGGTCTCGGCGGGCGTCGCCACCTCGACCTCGTACAGCCGCGGGGTCTCGGCGGACCACGGCTCGACGCCGGGGATCGTGATCTCCTCGCCGACGCGGCCCTCGATCCCGAGCGCCGGCACGCGCACGGTCGCCGCGGCCGGGGCGTCCACCCGCAGCGTGCCCGCGCCGGTGCGGTGGTCGTAGCCGGCGTGCACGAACAGGTCGTCGATCCCGCCCGTCGGCCGGTGCACCAGCGACACCGAGCGGAAGATGCCGGACACCCACCACATGTCCTGGTCCTCCAGGTAGGAGGCCGCCGACCACTGGTGCACCCGCACCGCCAGCACGTTGCGCCCGGGCCGCAGGTGCGCGGTCACGTCGTGCTCTGTCGGCAGCCGGCTGCCGGTGCCCCAGCCGAGCTCCTGCCCGTTCAGCCACACCGTGAACAGCGAGTCCACGCCCTCGAACCGCACCAGCCAGCGGCCGGGCGCGTCGGCGTCCGGCGCGTCGAAGGTGGTCCGGTACTCGCCGGTGGGGTTCGCGTCCGGCACGAACGGCGGGTCCACCGGGAACGGGTAGCGCACGTTCGTGTACGCCGGCGTCCCGTACCGCGCCTGGCCGCGCGGCAGCAGCGCACCGCTGTCGTCGCGCAGCCCGGCGATCTGCCACGACGACGGCACCGCGATCCGGTCCCAGCCGCTGTCGTCCAGCCCGGGGTCCGCCAGGTCGGGTGTCACCGAGGCCACGTCCGGCACCAGCCGGAACCGCCACGCCCCGTCCAGCGGCACCCGCGCCGCCGTCGTGCGGTGGCCGGTCGCCCGGGCCGGTTCGCGCCCCTCACCGGGGGCGAAGGTGTGCAGGCGGTCGTGGAGCGGGACGTGCATCGGGGACCTCTCGTCGTCGGGAGCCGTGCGGTGCGGCAGCAGGTCGAGCATGCCTGCGGCCGGCGTCGCGGGTGCCGCTGCCACGCCGCCCGGGCCTCGTCGGGACGCAGCAGGAAGCCGCCGGCCGCCTCCAGGCACAGGCGGAGCTGGCTGGCCCGGCGTCCGTCCCGCGTGATGCCGATCGCCTGGCTCGCGACCGGCGTGAAGCGGGGGTCGGGGCCCGTGGGGCGTCGGCACGCGATCGAACCGCTCGACCAGCAGCACCTCGTGCCTCACAAGAACAGCGACCTAGAGCCCTCACTCGCTGTTCTTGGTGAGTGGAGTGCCGTGGCCTGGCGCTGGAAGGTCATCCTTCCGGGCGACCGCCCTCCGCCGCGCGACGGAGCAGACGCCCCCGCAGGTCACGACCCTGGACGGTTCCGGCGCCCCACCCGCCGTCCGTAGGTTCGTGGACGGTCGAAGACACACGGAGGGGACGTCATGATCGAGGCTCAGGGCCTGACGAAGAGGTATGGCAGCAAGACTGCTGTGCAGGGCATCAGCTTCACGGTGGCGCCGGGGAAGGTCACGGGGTTTCTGGGGCCGAACGGTGCGGGCAAGTCGACGACGATGCGGATGATCATGGGTCTGGACCGGCCCACCGCGGGTCGGGTGACGGTGAACGGGAAGCCGTATGCGGAGCACCGCTCGCCGTTGACGCAGGTCGGTGCCCTGTTGGACGCCAAGGCGGTGCACTCGGGTCGTTCGGCCGCGAACCACCTGCGGGCGGTGGCGGCCACGCATGGCATCGGGCCCAAGCGTGTCTCGGAGGTGATCGAGATGACGGGGTTGCAGCAGGTCGCCAAGAAGCGGGTGGGTGGCTTCTCGTTGGGGATGGGTCAGCGGTTGGGGATCGCGGCGGCTCTGTTGGGGGATCCGGCGACGTTGATCCTGGACGAGCCGGTCAACGGTCTGGACCCGGAGGGTGTGCTGTGGGTGCGCAACCTGGTCAAGCACCTGGCCGGTGAGGGCCGCACGGTGTTCCTCTCCTCGCACCTGATGAGTGAGATGGCGTTGACCGCGGATCACATCCTGGTGATCGGGCGGGGGCGGATCATCGCGGACGCCCCGGTGGCGGACATCGTGGCGCAGGCGTCGGGGTCGTCGGTGCGGGTGCGGTCCCCGCAGGTGTCCCGCCTGGTGGAGCTGCTGGCGGGCCCGGAGGTCACGGTGACGTCGTTGGAGGCGGGGCTGGTGCAGGTCGCCGGCGCGGACGCTGCGCGGATCGGTGAGCTCGCGGCGGCGAACGGTGTGGTGCTGCACGAGCTGAGCCCGGTGGCGGCCTCGTTGGAGGACGCGTACATGTCGTTGACCGCGGACGCGGTCGAGTACCACTCGAGCACCACCACGGGCACGGAGGCCACCCGATGAGCACCACCACCGCCACCCCCGCGACCACACGGCCCCGGGCCACGGCCGGCGACATCCGGGTCACCTTCCCCCGCCTGGTCCGCTCGGAGTGGATCAAGCTCTGGACCGTCCGCTCCACCTGGTGGGTCGTCCCGATCGCGATCCTCGCGCAGACCGGCTTCGCCTGGCTGATCGCCTACTTCGGCACCCAGAGCACCGGTCCCGACGGTCCGGGCGACTTCACCGCCGACTACCTGGTGATGGGCATCCAGTTCTCCCAGCTCGCGGTGTGCGTGCTGGCGGTGCTCACGCTGACCGGCGAGTACTCCACCGGCATGATCCGCAGCACGCTCACCTCGGCGCCCCGCCGGCTGCCCGCGCTGCACGCCAAGGGCCTCGTGATCCTGGCGGTCTCCTTCGCCATCGGCGTGATCGCCGCCGTGCTCAGCTGGCTGGTCACCTACCCGGTGCTCGGCGAGACCTACCGCCTGGACCTGGGTGACGCCACCAACCAGCGGATCCTGCTCGGCACCCCGCTCTACATGGTGGGGATCGCGCTGCTGGCCTATGCGATCGGTGCGCTGCTGCGGCACACCGCCGGTGGGATCGCGGCCGTGCTCGGCCTGCTGCTGGTGATCGAGCCGCTGCTGTCGTCCGTGCCGTGGAAGTTCTTCACCACGATCGCGCCGTACCTGCCGCAGTCGGCGGGGCAGCAGATCATCTCGGTCGGGTCGCCGGACGCGACGCTCACCGCGTGGGAGGGCTACGGCGTGCTGGTGCTGTGGGGCGTGGTGCTCTACGCGCTCGCCGCGCTGGCGATGAAGCGCCGGGACGCCTGAGAGTCCCGGTCGGCCACGACGGGCCCGCTGCGGTGCGACACCGCGGCGGGCCCGTCGTCGTGCGGGCGGCTGCGGTCCAGCGCACGCGCTACCCGCGCAGCCAGGCCAGCACGGCCAGCACCCGGCGGTGGTCCGCGTCCGAGGCGGCCAGCCCGAGCTTGGCGAAGATGCTCGACACGTGCTTCTCCACCGCGCCGAGCGTCACCACCATCCGGTCCGCGATGGCCGAGTTGGTGCGGCCCTCGGCGATCTGCCCCAGCACCTCCCGCTCGCGGGGCGTCAGCGCGTCCAGCGGCGAGGTCGCGGAGCGGCGCACCAGCAGCTGGGCCACCACCTGCGGGTCCAGGGCGGTCTCCCCGTCGCGCACCCGGTCCAGGGTCGCGGCCAGCGCGTCGAGATCCTGCACCCGGTCCTTGAGCAGGTAGCCGACACCGCCGCGCCCGTCGGCCAGCAGGTCGCGGGCGTAGGTCTCCTCGACATACTGCGAGAGCACCAGCACGCCCAGCCCCGGCTGCTCGCGGCGCAGCGCCACCGCGGCACGCAGGCCGTCGTCGGTGTGGTCGGGCGGCATCCGGACGTCCACCACCGCGACCTCCGGGGCGTGCTCGCGCACCGCGTCCACCAGGTCGGGCGCGGTGCCGACGGCGGCGACGACGGAGTGGCCCGCCTCCGTGAGGAGACGGACCAGACCTTCGCGGAGCAGCACCGAGTCCTCGGCTAGGACGACGCGCACGGGATCCTCACCCGGACCATGGTGCCGTGACCGGGCCCGCCGAGGACCTCGACCACGCCGCCGACCCCCGCCGCACGGTCCCGCAGGCCGGCCAGCCCGTGCCCCGGCACCACCTGGGCGCCGCCCCGGCCGTCGTCGGACACCATCAGGTCGAGCACCCCCTCGTCCAGCACCAGCACCAGGTCCACCTGGGAGGCGCCGGCGTGCTTGGCGGCGTTGGCGAGCGCCTCGCAGGCGACGAAGTACGCGGCGTTCTCCACCGCCGGCTCGAAGCGCACGCTCTCCGGCAGGTCGGTGCGCAGGGTCGCCGGGACGGGTGATCCCGCCGCCACGGACACCAGCGCGGCCACAAGTCCCCGATCGGCCAGCACCGGCGGGGCGATCCCGCGGCTCAGCGCGCGCAGCTCCGCGAGGGTGTCCTCGGTCTGGCGCCGGGCCTCCGCGATCACCGCGCGCGCCTGGTCGACGTCGGCCGCCGCCAGCCGCCGCTCGGCCGTCGACAGGTCCATGCCGAGCCGGATCAGCCGCTGCTGCGGGCCGTCGTGCAGGTCGCGCTCCAGCCGGCGCAGCGACTGCGCCTCCGCCCGGGCGGCCTGGCTGCGGCTGCGGGCGAGCTCGTCCACCTGCCGGCGCAGCAGCGCGGCGTCCGGGGACAGCAGCGCCTGGGCGAGCGCCGTGTGCAGGGCGGTGCAGGCACGCAGCACCGGCACCAGCGTCGCGGCGAACACGATCCCGACGATCAGGTTGAGCACCCCGCGCGGCAGGACGTTCTCCAGGCCGAAGAACCCGCCGTTCACCTCCACCGAGTCCGGCAGCAGGGGCAGCCACAGCCACGAGGTCAGGCCCACCGCCGTGCCGACCCACCAGGTCAGCGCCACCGACCAGGTCAGCACGGTCACGGGGAAGGTCAGCAGCCCGTGGGCGGCCTCGGCCCAGCGCACCGGGTCGCGCAGGTGGTCCAGGTAGCGCCGGAGCCCGTCGTGGTGGGACGGCCGGTACGCGACGGTGCCGACCGGCCGACCGGCGAGCGCCAGGCGCCGACGTTCCAGCGCGGCGAACCACCCGGCGGCCTCCAGCGTGATCACGGTCAGCGGCAGGCCGACCACCAGCAGCAGCAGGCTCGCGGACAGCGAGAGCCCGGACAGCAGCACCGTGAAGGAGGCCAGAGCCACCGGCATGCCGGTCAGCAGGTACGCGGAGTCGAGCGCCAGGGCGCGGAAGAACCCGGGGGATCCGGTGCTGGTGTCGTCCACCGGTGCGGTCGTCGAGGTCATGCGTCCAGTCTGGTCAGCGGGTGCGGGCGGGCGCAGTGGCGGCTCCCGGTCGATCGGGGGTGGTGCTGGCCCCACCATCGATCATCGCAGCGGCTTCACCATCAGCAGGCAGGCCGTGCCCGGCCACAGGTCGGTGGTCTCCTCCAGCGGCAGGAAGCCCGCGGAGCGGTAGAACCCGCGGGTCAGCCGGTAGCCCGCGTCGGGGTCGGAGGGCCCGAGGGTCTTCACCTGGAGCAGCGCCGTGCCCTCGGCCCGCAGGTCCTGCTCCGCGCGGTCCAGCAGCGCCCGCCCGACGCCCTGCCGGTGCCGGTCGGGCAGCACCGCCATCAGGTGCACCTCCGCCGACTCCGGGAAGTGGCGCGCGAGGACCAGCACGCCGATGGTCGTCCCGGCGGCGTCCATCGCCCGGTACGTCGGCAGCCGCTCGGCGGACTCCGCGTACTCGGCGGTCGCCTCGGGCCGGCCGAACCAGGCGGGCAGCGCGTCGAGGACGGTGCGGACGACAGCGCGGTCCACCCGCTCGGGACCGGTGACGACGACGGCTGCGGGCACGCCGGGAGCCTACGGACCGGTGCGGGTGCAGGTCAGGCGGTTTTCCCCGGATCCGCCCGATCGCCCCGCCGCGTGCGCCAGGATGGACCGATGCATGTCGACACAGCGGCCGTGGACCACCTGCTCGCGACGGGCGACCTGCCCGACCACTGGCTGCTGGGGGTGGCGGCGGGTGACGACGCCGAGCCGGTCGCTCCGCAGGTGCCGTCCCGCGCGGAGCACCTGACGATCGCCGCGCTGCGGGACGCCCTGGTCGGGCTGACCGCGCCCTTCGCCCCCGCGCACCCCGAGGCGTGGACCGCGCTGTTCGGCGACTGGACCGCAGAGGTGGCCGACGCCCGGGTGGCGCTGGTCGCCGGCTGGCCCGCGCCCTACGACGCCGGGGTGCGCACCGACCCGGACGGCAGACCGGTGATCGTGCTGGACCTGGCCCGGATCGGCACCTACGGCGACGCCACCGAGGCGCTGGACGCCGCCCGGCAGATGCTCGACCACGAGGTCGCGCACGTGGTGGTCGGTGCGCGCTGGCCGCTCAGCGCCGAGCCGTGCTTCGCCGACCGACTGGACCGGATCACCTTCGACGAGGGGATCGCGCACTACCTGGCGATGCGGGAGCACCCCGTGGTCGATCCCGCGTCCCCCGCGCGCGCCGAGCGGTGGGAGGCCGCCGTCGGTGAGCTGCGCACCGCCCGCGCGCTCACGGAGCGCCCCGCGCAGCGCGACGCCCTGCTGCGCGCCGACGCCGCCGACGCGTTCTGGGACAAGTACGCCTGCGTGGCCGGGCTGCTGGCGTTCGTGGACGCCGAGCACGAGGGCGGCTGGGAGGCGGCCGGCGCGCTGGCGGCGCAGGGCTGGCGCGGGTTCGCGGAGCGCGTCGCGGGCTGAGGGGCCGCCGGCGGGTCAGCCGGCCGGGTAGGGATGGTCGCGGAGCAGCGCGGCCAGGTGCGCGGCGTGCCGGGCGACGGTGGCGGTGGTGCCCGCAGTCGCCTCCGGCGTCGCGTCCAGGTCCTGGTAGTCGGTGGACCCCATCGCCTCGCCGACCCAGTAGGTCACCCCGGCGGCGGGGATGGTGAAGCCGACGTCGTCCAGCGCCTGGAACAGCTCGGCGCTGGTGTGGTGCGCGCCGTCCTCGTTGCCGACGACCGCGACCACCGCCACCTTGCCGGCGGTGAGCATCCGCCCCTGCTCGTCCGTCTCGGACAGCTCGGCGTCCAGCCGCTCCAGCGCGCGCTTGGTCACCGAGGACGGCTGGCCCATCCAGATCGGCGTCGCCAGCACCAGGATGTCCGCGGCCAGCATCTGGCGGCGGATCGCCGGCCAGGCGTCGCCCGCCCCCATGTCCACCGCCACGCCGGGGCGGATGTCGTGATCCACCAGGCGCACCACCTCGCCGGTGACGCCGTGCTCGCCCAGGGCGTCGAGCACCTGGCGGCCGAGCAGCTCGCTGCTCGACCGCGCGGGGGACGGGGTGAGGGTGCCGACCAGGACCAGTGCGGTGAGGCTCATGGCTCCACGGTCACCCCGTCCCCCGGATCGCGCGACCCGAAGACCGGGCCCGCCGACGCGGTGGCGCGGTCGCGCCCGGCCGCTCAGCGTCGAGCCGTGCTTCGCCGACCGGCTGGACCGGATCACCTTCGACGCGGGGCGCCTGCTGCGCGCCGACGCCGCCGACGCGTTCGGGGACAAGGACGCCTGCGTGGCCGGTCTGCTGGCGTTCGTGGACGCCGAACGTGAGGGCGGCTGGGAGGCGGCCGGCGCGCTGGCGGCGCAGGGCTGGCGCGGGTTCGCGAAGCGCGTCGCGGGTACCGCCGACGCGGTAGCGCGCCCGCGCCCGCAGGACGACGCGCCCGCCGCCCGCCCGCCGGGATGCTGGGAGCGCGCGTTCGGCGGGACGGCGTCGACGTGTCCCCTCGGGCCGTCCCGCCGGGCGCGACCAGCCTCGCCGCCGACCCCGGAGACAGCCGTGCCCACCACCGACCGCCGCCCGCGTCACGCCCCGGTCAGTGAGCGGCTGCTGGCGCGCCGGGTGCTCCAGATCGCCTCCGGCCTGCACGCCGCGGGGCTCCGTGCCGGCGACCGGGTGGTGCTCGCGCAGCCCGGCGGACCCGCGCGCACCGCGGTCGAGGCGGCGTGCCGGCGGATCGGCGCCGAGGTGCTGGTGGTCGATCCGCGCCGCGCGCGACGTCGCGTGCTGCGGGCTGCCCGGCCGGACGCGCTGGTGGGTCCGGCGCCGGTGCTGCTGCGCGCGTGCGGGCTGCGCGGGATCCGGGTGCGCCTGGCGACCAGCCGCCTGCCGCTGATCGACCGCGCCGCCGGCGTCCGGCTGCACCTGGCCGATGTGGTCACCCGGCACCTGCTGCTGTCCCTGCCGCCGGAGCCGGTGACGGAGCCGGCGGCAGGGATCCCGGTGCTCAGCGCGGGTTGAGCCCGGCGGCGCGCGCCCCGTCCCAGTCGATGGTGAACCGCTGCGGCATCGCACGCAGCGCCCACAGCGGGAGCACGCTGCCGACGGCGAGCCACGGCCGCAGATCGGCGGGCACCTGCTCGACGTGCGCCACCGTGGTGGGGCTCGTGCCGGGCACCTCGAGCCGCAGCCGCATCGACGTCCCGCCCGCGGGTCCCGGGCCGAGCGGTGCCGCGCCGACCTGCTCGACCACGGCGCGGCCGAGCACACCGGTGCCCGGACCGACCGTGCCGGTGCGCAGCGCGTCCTGCAGCGCGAGGGTGTCCTGCATCCCGGTCGCCGCGGTGCTCAGCCCCTCGGCCAGCGACGGCCGGGGCGCCGAGCGGGCGTGCCGGAGCAGGGCACCGAGGTCACGCAGGACGCCCACGACTCAGGCCCGGCCCTCGCGCACGATCCGGCCCATCTCGCGGCCCACGGCGGGGTTGGCCTGCGCGCGGGCGGCGAGCTCCTCGGCGGCGGCGGTCCAGTCGGCGGGGGAGACCCCGCGCTCGGCGGCGATCTGCGCGAGCCGGGCCTGGTCGTGGCCGACCGCGGCGGACTGCGCGATCACCTCGGCGTACACCTGCCAGGTGACGCCGTTCGCGGTCGGGGCGAAGGCAGTCGCGTCGGCGTCGCCCCCGTGGTTGCGGAAGTCCGCCTCGGCCTGGGTCGGCGTCGGCTGGGCCATCGCCTGGGCCATCAGCGCCTGCTGCTGCGCGGGGGTCATCTGCCCGACGCCGGGACCGGCGTAGCCGGCGGCGCCCGACTGCGCCTGCGCGGCAGCCACGGCGGCATCGGCCTGCGCCTGCGCCTGCTGCGCCCCGGTGGCGGCGGTGGTCGCGTCGGAGATGGCCTTCTTGGCGCGGTCGAACAGGCCCATGGTGGTGGCTCCGTCTCGGTCGTGCGACGGCGCGGCTGTCCGGCCGTCGGTGCGGGTGGGTCCGGTCACTGTAGGCAGACCCGCCGCGTTCGTGCAGGTCAACGATCCTGCACGGCACCGCTCACGTGGAACCGCACCAGCTGCACCGGCGCGTCGTCCGTGATCCCCGGGTAGTGCCCGCGCAGCCCCGCACGCAGCCCCGCGGCGCTGTTCGCCCCCTCGGCCCGCGCGTCGTCCTCGGTGAGGGTCGCGAGGGTGCGGTCCTCGATCGCGTCGACCACGCCGGGCAGCCGGCGGTAGCCGTCGTCGTCCTCGAAGACCAGCCAGGTCGGGCCGGGTCGCGCCGGGTCCTGGAACCGGGTGGTCGCCTGCTTGCGGCCCGCCACGATCGCGTCGTGGTAGGCCGGGGCGAACCGCAGGAAGCGCTCCGGGTCGGCGTCGGGCTGCGTGTACGCGTGCGGCAGCAGCGAGCGCAGCGGCACCTGGTCCGGGCCGTCGGGGGTCGGCACCACGACGAAGCAGTCCGGGTGCAGGTCGAGCAGCACCTGCCGGCACCGGCCGCACGGGGCCAGCGCGCCCCGGCCCCCGTCCCCGGTGGCGGCCACGGTGACCAGCGGCCCGGCCCCCGCGGCGGCGGCGACGCCCAGCACGACGATCTCCGCGCACGGCCCGCCGGTGAAGTGGTGCACGTTCACGCCCGTGTGGATCCGGCCGGTGGTGTCCATCGCGGCGGCGGCGACGGTGTGCGCGGGGTCGCCGGTCAGCGTGGCGGCGAGGGCGGTCGCGGCGTCGAGGACGGCCTGCTCGTTCGGGTACAGCATCCGTCGAGCATCCCGGAGGGGGTCCACCGCTGTCCCGGGAATTCGGCTCAGGCGTCGGCCTCCGGGTCGCCGACCAGGCTCGCCACGTGGTCCGGCACGTAGGTCGACAGCTCGCGCGGCGGCCGGGTGTAGCCGCTGGACGCCGCCGGACGGTCCGGCAGGTGGATCTCCTCCTGCGGCACGTGCGTGTAGGGGATCGTCGAGAGCAGGTGGCTCATCATGTTCAGCCGTGCGTGCTTCTTGCTGTCCGACTCCACGATGAACCACGGGCTCGCCGGGGTGTCGGTGTGCACGAGCATCTCGTCCTTGGCGCGCGAGTAGTCCTCCCAGCGGGTGATCGACTCCAGGTCCATCGGGCTGAGCTTCCACTGGCGGACCGGGTCGTGCAGGCGGGACCGGAACCGACGGAGCTGCTCGGCGTCGGACACCGAGAACCAGTACTTGCGCAGCAGGATCCCGTCGTCGATCAGCATCTGCTCGAAGATCGGCGTCTGCCGCATGAACCGCGCGTGCTCCTGCGGCGTGCAGAAGCCCATCACCTTCTCCACCCCGGCGCGGTTGTACCAGGAGCGGTCTAACAGCACGATCTCCCCGGCGGCCGGCAGGTGCGCGATGTAGCGCTGGTAGTACCACTGGCCGCGCTCGCGCTCGGTGGGTGCGGGCAGGGCGGCGATCCGGGCGACGCGGGGGCTCAGGTACTCGGTGATCCGCTTGATCGTGCCGCCCTTGCCGGCGGCGTCCCGGCCCTCGAAGATCACCACCACCCGCGCGCCGGTGGCGCGCACCCACTGCTGGAGCGTGACCAGCTCGGCCTGGAGCCGGAACAGCTCGGCCTCGTAGACGGCCTTGGGCAGCTTCGCGGGCTTCGGGGCGTCCCGGACCTCGTGCTTCTTCGCCATGACCGGACGCTACGCCGCCGCGCGCCCCCGTGCCCCGTGAACGCCCGGCTCAGTCGGTGGCGCCGCGGGAGACGATCACCCGGTTGACCGCGTACAGCAGCACGCCGATCGCGAGCAGGATGCCGGCGCGGGCGTACACGGCGGGATCGCGGCCGGTCAGCGGCGAGGCCAGCACCAACGACACCACCGCCCCGAGCACCGGCGCCCAGGTCGGCGCGCGGAACGATCGGGTGCTGTCACCGGGCGCCGGCTCCGGGGCGTCGTCCCCGCCCGCGTCGGCAGCGCTTCGGCACCGGAGCACCAGCACCGCGACGTTCACCACCGCGAACACCAGCAGCAGGAGCAGCACGGTCGTGTCCGCCAGCCCGGACAGGTCGCCGGTGGCGGTCAGGGTCAGCGCGAGCACGACGGTGAAGGCGATCGCCACGTACGGGGTGCGGCGGCGGGCGTGCACCCGGCCGAGCACCGGCGGCACGATCCCCTCGCGGGACATCCCGTACACCAGCCGCGAGGCCATCATCATGTTGATCAGCGCGGTGTTCGCGACCGCGAGCAGGGCGATCAGCGCGAACAGCCACGGCGGGAACACCAGCCCGGCCACCCGCACCACCTCGAGCAGCGGTCCGGTCGACCCCGCCAGCACGTCGGTCTCGACCAGCGTCGTCGCGGTGAACGCCACCGCCAGGTAGATCACCCCGGCCACCACCAGCCCGCCGAACAGCGCCCGCGGGTAGTCGCTCCGCGGGTGCCGCGCCTCCTCCGCCAGGTTGACCGAGTCCTCGAAGCCGAGCAGCGCGTAGAACGCCAGCGCCGTGCCGCCGAGCACGCCCATCCAGGCCGGACCGGCGGTCTCGAGCTCCAGCGCACGCCCGGGGTCGCCCTCGCCGCGGACGAGCGCGGAGATCCCGATCCCGATGATCACCAGCAGCCCGCCCGCCTCGATGATCGTGAGCAGCACGTTCACCCGGATCGACTCGGAGACGCCCAGCACGTTGACCAGCGTGATGATCCCGAGAAACACCCACGCGGCCACCAGCGTCGGCACCCCGAAGGGCAGCAGCTCGGCCAGGTAGTCGCCGCCGAACGCCCGCGCCGCCGCCGAGGCGCTGGTGATGCCGGACATCATCACCGCGAACGCCACCAGGAAGGTGAGGAACGGCCGGCGGAACGCGCGGTTGGCGTACAGGGCCGCGCCCGCCGCCTGCGGGTAGCGCGCCACCAGCTCGGCGTAGGCGGTGGCGGTGAGGGCGGCGAGCACGAACGCGGCGAGGAACGGCAGCCAGATCGCCCCGCCCACCTCACCCGCGACGGTGCCGGTCAGCGCGTAGATCCCGGCGCCGAGGATGTCCCCGACCACGAACAGCAGCAGCACCGTGCCTCCGATCGACCGGTGCAGCGTCGGCTGCCGCTCCCGGTCGGTGGTGGTCTGCTCGTCCCGCGCGGTCCCGGCCATGGCGCACCCCCTGGCTGCCCACTGTGCGCCCGGTGGGCACCCACCGCGCGTCGGCGGACCCGGGCGCGGGCGTCGGCCGGGCGACCCGCGCGGCGCCGACCTAGGCTCGGAGGTTCCACGCGCAGAGGCACCGGGAGGTCGGGATGAAGGCGAAGGCGGCGTTCGTGGTCGGCGTCGGGATCGGGTACGTGCTGGGCACCCGGGCCGGCCGGCCGCAGTTCGAGAGGATCAAGGGCTGGGCGTCGGAGGCCTGGCACGACCCGCGGGTGCAGTCCACCGTGGACGACCTGGAGGCCTCGGTGGCCCGGTTCGCCGCCGAGCAGGGCACCGCGCTGAAGGACAAGGCCGTCGACGCGGTCGTGAGCGCCGTGCGGCGCGACGACGGTCCCGCGTCCGCCGAGCGGCGCACCGCCCCGCCCGCCGGGCTGGGCGACCTGGACTGATCGGGGCGCGCGGACGGGGAACCCCGGCGCGGGGTGCCGCGTTCAGCGAGTGAGGTCCGGTGCGCGGCCGGGCCGTCCTCGATCGAAGGAGCCGCTCGTGCCGACCGCCTCGCTGCACCCGTCCCTCGACCCCTCCGCGGTGCCGGACCCCGAGGCCCTGCGCGCCGCGGACCGTCGGCGGACCACGCTCGTCACCGCCGCCGTGACCGGTGCCGCCACCGCCGCGTACTACGCCACCCCGGACGTGATCCAGTCCCGTGCCGGCCGCGGCTGGGCCAAGGCGGCGCTGGCGACCGTCGCCGCGGCGGCTGCCATGCCCGGGCTGCGTGCCGACCTGGCGGCGAGCCGGGCGCGCGGGCAGGACGACGCGCGCGAGCAGGCGATGCGCGCGATCCAGGACCTCCCCCCTCGGCAGCGCGTCGTCCTCGCGGCGGCCGGGACGGCGCTCGTCGGCGTGCAGGTGGCGCTGACGGTGGCGGCCGAGCGCTGGGTGTTCCGGCGCGGCGAGGCGCGCGTGGCGGCCGGTCGACGCTTCGCGCACACCGGACCGGCGCTGCTCTACGGTGCGGTCGCCGCGGGTCTGGTGCTCGCCGCCGACGCGATCCCGACGCCGGACGACGTCGAGACCCTGGACCTGTCGACGCTCGACCTCGACCTGACCAACCCGTCCCCCGCGAACTGATCAGGCATATCCATTCGTTCCCAGTTCGAGATGCGTTTCCTCTTGTGACCGCGGCCTCGGATCGCTAACTTCTCGGATCAGCGGGCCTCGTCGTGGAGGTCCACGAGCGATCGGATGGTCACGTGTCGACGACGAACCCGCAGCCGGCTCAGCGCACCTGGCGCCTGGGGGAGACCCCCTGGGCCGGCGCACCGCGCGGCGCCGGCCCGCACGCCCGCGTGGTGATCGACAACGACTTCTCCGGCGACCCGGACGACCTCTACCAGCTGGTGCACCACCTGCTGTCGCCCGCGGTGGACATCCGCGCGGTGATCGCCTCGCACCTGGCCGTCGGCGACCCCTTCGACCCGAGCACCACGCAGGCGGCCAACGCCGAGGCGATCGTGCACGACCTGTTCGACCTGATGGGGCTGCTGTCCCACGAGGTCGTGCACCGCGGCGCGGAGACCGCGCTGGTCGACGCCCGCACCCCGCACGACACCCCTGCCGCCCGCGCGATCATCGCCGAGGCCCGGCGCGCCGACGCACAGGGCCCGCTGTACGTGGTGGCCGGTGGCGGGCTGACCGATCTCGCGTCGGCCTACCTGCTCGACCCCGGGATCGCCGATCTGCTGACGGTGGTGTGGATCGGCGGGCGCGAGCACGAGGGGCTGGCGGTGCCGCCTCCGGGGGCCGACGCGATCGAGTACAACCTCAACATCGACCTGGTCGCCGGGCAGGTGGTCTTCGCCTCCGGGATGTCGATCTGGCAGGTGCCGCGCGACGTCTACCGGCGGTGCCTGGTGTCCGAGGCGGAGATCCGTGCGCGGGTCGCGCCGCGGGGCCCGGTCGGTGCCCGCCTCGCCGAGGCGCTGCGCACCGTCACCACGCTGGTCGGGCGCCACCAGGGCGGCGCCGCCGAGACCTACGCGCTGGGCGACTCCCCGCTGGTGCTGCTCACCGCGCTCCAGTCGCTGTTCCAGGCGGACCCCTCGTCCAGCGACCACGTCGAGATCCCCACCCCGCACCTGGACGACGACGGCGGCTATGTCGCCGCCCCCGGCGCGCGCCCGATGCGGGTGTACACCCGGGTCGACACCCGGCTCATGTTCGAGGACCTCTTCCTCAAGCTCGACGAGCTGGCGCGGTGGCAGGCGGGTGCCTGAGGTCGGTCGACCTCCGGACCTGCCCCTCTCGCTGCTCGGTCACCTCTAGACTCGGTCGGTGAATCCCCGGTCGTCGCTGAATGAGAGTGCACTGTGACCGAGCTGCCCCCGACGGTGCCGACCCGCGCCATGCTCCAGCGCGCCGACCAGATGCGCCTGATGGCCAAGGTCGCCCGGATGTACCACGAGCGCGGCCAGCGGCAGGCCGAGATCGCCCAGGAGCTGCACATCTCGCAGCCCCGGGTGTCCCGCCTGCTCAAGCGCGCAGGGGAGATCGGCATCGTCCGCACCACGGTCACCGTGCCGACGGACGTGCACACCGACCTGGAGGAGCGGCTCGAGCGCGAGTTCGGCCTGTCCGAGGCCGTGGTGGTCGACTCCGACTTCGCCGGTGACCTGCGCTCGCTGGGCACCGCCGCCGCCGAGTACCTGGAGGCGACGCTGATCGGCGCCGAGCGGCTCGGCATCTCCTCGTGGAGCGCCAGCCTGCTCGCGGCCGTCGACGCGCTGCGCCCGTCCACCAAGCCGGTCGTCACCGATGTCGTGCAGCTGGTCGGCGGGGTCGGCGACCCCCGGGTGCAGGTCGAGGCGACCCGTCTGCTGACCCGGCTCTCGGCAGCCACCGGCGGCGAGCCGATCTTCCTGCCCGCACCCGGCCTGCTGGCGACAGCCGCCGCCCGCGAGTCGCTGGCCGCCGACCCCTCGGTGTCCGGCGTGACCGGCCGCTGGCCGCACCTGACGACGGCGCTGGTCGGCATCGGCACCCTGGAGCCGTCCCCGCTGCTGGAGCAGAGCGGCAACGGCCTCACCCAGCACGACCAGGACGTGCTGCGCGACGCCGGGGCGGTCGGCGACGTCTGCCTGCGGTTCTTCGACGCCGAGGGGCGGCCGGTCGAGGGCGGGCTGGACGAGCGGATCATCGGCATCTCGCCGGAGACGTTCCGCAGCATCCCGCGCCGGATCGCGGTGGCCGGTGGCACCCGCAAGGTCCCGGCGATCCGGGGCGCCCTGCGGGGTGGCTGGATCACGATCCTGGTCACCGACGCCGCCACCGCCCGCGACCTGCTCGGGGGCTGATCCGCGCTCACGCGCCCCGCGCGTGCCCAGCGTGCACGAAAGCACCCTTCGCCCGTGCTGAAGGGTGCTTTCGTGCACGCTCGATGAACGCCCCGCGCTAGATGACCAGGCTGAGGAGCATGACCATCGCGAGAGCGGTCACGCTGAGCACGCACTCCATGAGCGACCAGGTCTTGAACGTCTGACCGACGGTCATCTTGAAGTACTCCTTGACCAGCCAGAACCCCGCATCGTTCACATGGCTGAGGAACACCGACCCGGCACCGATCGCGAGCACCATCAGCGCCACGTGCGTCGCGGGCAGGCCCTCGGCGAGCGGGGCGACGATGCCGGCGGCGGTCACGGTCGCCACCGTCGCGGACCCGGTCGCCACCCGGATCAGCACCGCGACCAGCCAGGCGGCGAGCAGCGGGGAGATCGGCGCGTCGGCCAGGCCCTTCGCGATCACGTCGCCGACGCCGGAGTCGACCAGCGTCTCCTTGAAGCCGCCGCCGGCGCCCACGATCAGCAGGATGCTGGCGATCGGCGCGAAGGACGAGTCGACCAGCTTCGAGATCGCACCGCGGTCGCGGCCCTGCGCGGAGCCGAGCAGCACCAGTGAGACCAGGGCGGTGATCAGCAGCGCGACCAGCGGGGTCCCGACGAAGTCGAGCACGCGCCCGGCGCCGATGTCCTGCACCTCGAAGGTCTCGGCGACCGTGCGGGCGAGCATGAGCACCACCGGCAGCAGCACGACGGTGAGCGCGGTGCCGAAGGACGGACGGGAGGCGTTCTCGTCGCGGTCGCCGGCGCCGAGCACCTCGGTCGGCGGGTCCAGCGGCACCCAGCGGGCCATCGGCTTGGCGAGCAGCGGTCCGGAGATCGCCACGGTGGGGATCGCGACCAGCAGGCCGAGCCCGAGCGTGAGACCGAGGTCGGCGCCGAGGGCGTCGATCGCGATCAGCGGTCCGGGGTGCGGCGGCACCAGCCCGTGCAGCGCGGACAGGCCGGCCAGCGCCGGGATCCCGACGACGACCATCGACACCTTGGAGCGGCGCGCCACCAGCATGACCACCGGGATCAGCAGCACGACGCCGACCTCGAAGAACAGCGGGATGCCGATGATGAACGCGGCGAAGGCCATCGCCCACGGCAGGCGGCGCGCGGAGGTCTTGGCGAGCACGGTGTCGACGATCTGGTCGGCCCCGCCGGAGTCGATCAGCATCTTGCCGATGATCGCGCCGAGGGCGATCAGGATGCCGACGCCGGCGACCGTGGAGCCGAGGCCCGCGGAGAACGACGTGAACGCGTCGGTGAACGGCAGCCCGGCCGCGACGGCGAGCACCGCGGCGCCCAGCATCAGCGAGAGGAACGGGTGCAGCTTGACCCACACGATCAGCACCACGATCGCGGCGATGCCGATCACGGCGGCCAGGATGAGCCGGGTGTCGGAGACGTCGGGTGCGGCGGTGTCCTCGGCGGCGGCCGCGAGCAGCCCGGTGGCCAGCGGCCCGGAGGCGAGCGCGCCCATCACGCCGCACCGCCGGTGCGCGCGGTGGCGGCGTCGATCCCGAGCGTGCGCAGCGCGGCGTCGGCGACGGACTGCGGGGACACCGCGACCGGCACGACCACGCCGTCCTCGTCCTCGGTGAGCCGCTCCAGCGTCTCGAACTGCGAGGGGAGCAGCGAGGTCGGCATGAAGTGCCCGCTGCGCCCGGCCATCCGCTCGCCGATCTGCTCGATCGTGCCGTCCAGGTGCACGAACCGCACCCGGCCCTCGGCCTCGCGCAGCACGTCGCGGTAGGCGACCTTGAGCGCGGAGCAGGTGACGATCGTGGAGCGTCCGGCGCGGGACTGCTCGGTCAGCCAGTCGCGCATCGCGCGCAGCCAGGGCCAGCGGTCGTCGTCGGTCAGCGGGGTGCCGGCCGACATCTTGTCGATGTTCGCCTGCGGGTGGAACTCGTCGGCCTCCGCGTACGGCCAGCCCAGCCGTTCCGCGAGGATCTGCGCGACGGTGGTCTTGCCGGATCCGGAGACCCCCATCACCACCAGGTGCTGCACGTCGGACATCAGTGCTCTCCTCGACGTCGTCGTCCGGGCGGAACCGTCCGGGGCGCTCCGGACCGCCCCGGTGCGCGCCTCCACTGTGGCACAAAGGTGCGACCTTTGAAAGCGAAAGGTCATACCTCTCGATCGAGGGTGCTGCGGGCTGCGGTGCCCACCCCCTGCTGTGCGACCCTGGCACGGCTGACCCCGCCGTGCGCGTCGGGTCGGTGGCGCGGGAAGTGCCGCGGCGGGGTGCTCGACGGCCCCCGTCCAGGTCAGGAGGGGTGGGAGCGGTGAGCGGGACCCAGGGCGGCGAGGTGCTGCACGCGGGCGTGCTCGACGTGCTCGGTGCCGAGATCACCAGCGGCGAGATCCCCGAGGGATCGGTGCTGACCCTCGACCGCATCCAGCAGCGCTTCGCGGTGTCCCGCACGGTCGCCCGCGAGACCATGCGCGTGCTGGAGCACCTGTGCCTGGTGACCTCGCGCCGCCGGGTCGGGATCGTGGTGCGTCCGGCGTCCGACTGGCTGGTGTTCGACGCCCGGGTGATCCGCTGGCGGCTGGCCGGGCCCGGGCGGATCGCCCAGCTGCGCTCGCTGACCGAGCTGCGCGCCGCCGTCGAGCCCGTCGCCGCTGCGGCCGCCGCCCGGCACGCCGACGGCGCCGAGGTGGACCGCCTGGTCGCACTGGGGGCGCGGATGCGGGAGCTCGGCGAGGCCGGCCGGCTGGACGAGTTCGGAGCCTGCGACATCGAGTTCCACGCGCTGCTGCTGCGGGCCGGGCGCAACGAGATGTTCGCCGCGCTCACCGACGTGGTGGCCGAGGTGCTGGCCGGGCGCACCCGGCACGGGCTGATGCCGCAACGCCCCCGACCCGAGGCGCTGGACGCGCACGACGCGGTGGTGGCCGCGGTGCGCGCCCGCGACCCCGAGGGCGCCGAGCGGGCGATGACCGTGATCACCGCCGAGATCCGCGCGGCGCTGGGCGAGCTCGGCTGACGTCCGGCTGCGCCCCGGCGCGAGGCAGGCGCGCCGGGGCCGGGCATGCACCTCAGGGACGCGGCACGTTGCGCAGGTTGGACCGCGCCATCGCCATGACCTCGCCCATGCCGCCGCCGAGGATCTCCTTGCTCATCGCCGCGGTGAAGCCGGTGACCTGCTTGCGGGTGATCTTCGGGGGCAGCGACAGCGCGCGCGGGTCGGTGACCAGGTCGACCAGCGCCGGCCCGTCGTGCGAGAACGCCTCGCGCAGGGCGGTGCGGATCTGCGTCGGGTCGGTCACCCGCACCGACGGGATGCCCATGGCCGAGGCCACCGCCGCGTAGTCGATCGCGGGGGAGTCGGTGCCGAAGGACGGCAGCCCGTCCACCAGCATCTCCGCGCGCACCATGCCGAGGGTGGCGTTGTCGAAGAGCACGATCTTCACCGGCAGCTGGTACTGCACCAGCGTGACCAGCTCGCCGAGCAGCATCGACAGCCCGCCGTCCCCGGCGATGGCCACCACGTGCCGCTGCGGGGCGCCGTCGTCGCGGGCCGCGAACGCCGCCCCGATCGCGTGCGGCAGCGCGTTCGCCATCGATCCGTGCAGGAACGAGCCGATCACCCGGCGCTTCCCGTTGGGCGTCAGGTAGCGCGCCGCCCACACGTTGCCCATGCCGGTGTCCACCGTGAACACGGCGTCCTCGGCGGCCTCCTCGTCCAGCACGACGGCCGCGTACTCCGGATGGATCGGGGTGTGGTGCTCGACGTCCTTGGTGTAGGCGCCGATCACGCCGGTCATCGCCTTGTGGTGCTTCTTGAGGGCAGACTCGAGGAACTTGCGGGACTTCTTGCGGCCGACCAGCGGCAGCAGCGCGCGCACCGTCTCGCCGACGTCGCCGACCACCGCCAGGTCCATCCGCGTGCGCCGGCCCAGCCGGGTCGGGTCGATCTCGACCTGCGCGGTGCGCACCCCGGCGGGCAGGAACTGGTCGTAGGGGAAGTCCGTGCCGAGCAGCAGGAGCAGGTCGGCGTCGTCCATCGCGGACTGGAACGCCCCGTAGCCGAGCAGGCCGGTCATGCCGACGTCGAAGGGGTTGTCGTACTGGATGTGCTCCTTGCCGCGCAGGGTGTGCCCGATCGGGGCGCCGATCTGCTCGGCCAGCGCGATCACGTCGTCGTGCGCGCCGCGCACACCCGCGCCCGCCAGGATCGTCACCGTGCCGGCCGCATCGATCGCCTCGGCCAGCGCCCGCACGTCGGCATCCGCCGGGACCACCCGCGGGGCGTTCGCCCGTGCCAGCGTGTCCGGCCCCGCCTCGACGGCCTCCAGGTCGGCGACGTCGCCCGGGATCGTCAGCACCGCGACGCCGGGGGCGCCGTAGGCGTGGTGGATCGCGCTGCGCACCACCCGGGCGGCCTGCGCGGGCGTCGAGATCATCTCCGAGTACACCGAGCACTCCACGAACAGCCGGTCCGGGTGCGTCTCCTGGAAGTACTGCGTGCCGATCTGCGCGCTCGGGATGTGCGAGGCGATGGCCAGCACCGGCACCCGGTTGCGGTTCGCGTCGTACAGCCCGTTGATCAGGTGCAGGTTGCCCGGCCCGCAGGAGCCTGCGCAGACCGCGAGCCGACCGGTCACCTCGGCCTCCGCCGCGGCCGCGAACGCCGCCGCCTCCTCGTGCCGGACGTGCACCCACTGGATGTCGACGCCGTCCTTCTGCGCCCGGCGGACCGCGTCCACCACCGGGTTCAGGCTGTCGCCGACGATGCCGAAGATGTGCCGGGCCCCCGCTGCCACCACCTGCGCGACGAGCTGGTCGGCCACCGTGCTGCGTGCCACGGGTCGCTCCTGTCGTAGTCGTTGTCGTTGCCCGCCATATTCATCCCATGACTGGCGATCCGCCAGCCCGGGACGGTGTCTCCTCGATCACGCCCACCGGGGATCGTGCGTCGGCGGGCGGGGTGTCCGACGGCCCGCGCGCCCCCGCGCACCGCGTCCGGCCAGGTGAGGACACCCGTCTCACCCTGTGAAAGTCTGGGCAGGAACTGTGGATGGCGCACCTCGGAGGGCTCCGGCCTGCCACGCTCTGCGCGTGGACGACATCTGGGTGGACGGGCTGCGCCGACGGCTCCTCGACTACACGCGCTGCCCCTCCTGCGGCACCGCGCTCACCGGCACCACCTGCACCACCTGCGGCGTCGTGCTGGACGGCGAGGCGGGACGTGCCGTCGCCGACGCGTCCCGCAGCGCCGCCGACATGCTCGCCGAGCGGCAGCGGCTGGTCGACGCGCTGCGCGCCACCGTCGCGCCGGGGTGGCGACCTGCCCCCGCCGCCGGGCCCGCCGGCGTGGTGCCGCCGCGCGCGTGGGTGCCGGAGGGCCCGGGGGAGCCTGCCGGCGGGCCGGTGAGTGGCCCGGCGGTGGGGATGCCCGCGGGTGCCGGGCAGCCGCCGGTGCGTCCCGGCATCCGCCCGCAGGGCCCTGGCATCCCGCCGATGCGCCCCGTGCTCGGACCGCCCACCAGCACCCCGCCGTGGGCCTCGCCCGCCCGTCCGGCCGCCGCCCCGCGCCGCGAGCTCGACGTGGCCGCCCTGCTCGCGCTGGCCGGCGCCGGCCTGGTCGCCGCCGCCGCGATGGTGTTCGCGTTCTTCGTCGTCGCTGACGCCCCCGTCGCCCGGGTCGCGGTGCTGCTGGTCGCCACCGGGGCGGGCGTGGTGGGGACCGTGGTGCTGCGCCGCCGGGGGATCGGCTCCTCCGCGGAGGCGGTCGCCGGGCTGTCCGCCGCCCTGGTGATGGTGGACGCCTGGGTGGTCGCGCTGCTCGCGCACGGACCTGTGCGGTGGTGGCTGGCCGCCGTCGCGCTGCTGGCCGCCGGGCTCGGCACCGCCGCCGCCGGACGCGCCACCGGTCTGCGCTCCTGGACCGCCGCCGTGCTGGTGCTGCCGCTGGTGCCGCTGTGCATCGCGGCGGCGGTCGGCACGCCCCTCGCGTGGATGTTCGGCCTGCTCGCGGGGTCGCTGGTCACGCTGGCCCGCGGCCCGCACCGGCGCGCCGTCAACGAGCGGCTCGGGGTCGACCCCACGGTCGAGCGCGGGCTGCTCGTGGTGGCCGGTGCCCTGCTGATCGCCGCTGCCCTGCCTGCCGGGGTCGCCAGCACCGTCGTGGACGGGGGAGTGGTCGGCTGGCCCGGCGGCCGGGTCGCGCTGACCCTGCTGCTGATGGCCGCCACCGCGCTCGCGCACGGCCGGCTGGACCGCGCGGTCGCCTGGTACGCGTGGACCGGTCTGCTCGCCGTCGGCGCCGCCGCCGCGACCATGCTGTTCCTCTCCACCTCGATCGCCCTCGGCCTGGTCGTGCTCGCGGCCGCGGTCGCCTGGGGCCTGCTGGTGCTGGCCGCCCGCGCCACGCTGCCGGACGTGCCCGCCAGGGGCGTGCGCCCGCCGACGACCGTCACCGACCCGCGCGCGCACGCCCTGCTCGCCGGCGGCTGGGCCGCGCTGCTGCTGGTGGCGGTGCCCGGGCTGCTCTGGGCGGCGAGCACGGTGCTCGGGCTGCTCGCCCCGATCGCCCCCGCACCCGGCCGGGGGCCGTGGGACACGCTGGTGCCCGGCGCCTTCGCGCAGAGCACCGGGGACCCGACCGGTCTCGCCGGTGCGGTGATCGCGGTCGCCGTGGTCGCCGCCGCCCTGCTGGCCGCCGCGCGGCTGCCGCTCACCGTGCGCCGCACCCTCACCGCCCTGCCCGGCCTGGCCGGTCCCGCCGCCGGCACCGTCGCCGTGCCCACGTGGGTGCAGCCCTCCGCGATCGTCCGCCTGGGCCGCGCCGTCGGGCCCGCCGCCGCCGTGCTGCTCGCCGCGACCGCCGTCGCCACCCTGCGCACCTGGGCGATCCCGCTGCTCGTCGCCGAGGCCCTGCTCGCCGCCGCCCTCGTCGAGACCGCCCGCCGCCTCCGCCCCCTGCTCGCCCCCAACCCGCTCCCCACCCCCGCCCCGCACCCCACCCCCTCCGCGAGTTCGGTGGTTCCGGCCGAGTTCGGTGGTTCCGCGGCTGCGTTTTCGCACGAACCACCGAACTCACCGCCCGCCGCCGCACCGGCGTGGAGCGCGCCGCCCGCCCTCACGCCCCGCCGGACGTGGGCCGCGACCACGCTGGTCGCCGCCGCCGTGCAGATCGCGCTGCTCGCCACGCTGACCTGGGTCGCCGCCCCGGTGCTGCCGTTCGGCACGGTCGTGGTGGTGGCGCTGCTGCTGCGCGCCCGGACGCTCGCCGTCCCGGACCTGCGACCCGCCGTCGTCGGCCTCGCCGCCGCGTACCCCGCGATCGTGCTGCTCACCCTGCTGCTCGACGGAGGCTGGTCGGGGATCGCTGCGCTCGGCCTGGTGTCCGTGCTGCTGACCCTGCTGGCGGCTGCGGTGACCGTGCTGCGGCGGGTCGACCAGGGCTCGTGGGTGGCGCTGCTCGGCGTCGCCGCGGTGCCCGCCGCGCTCGGGATCGGGGCGACCGCGCTGGACCGCACGCTCTGGTCGGCCGCCGTCGCCGTGGCCCTGCTGGTCCTCGAGGGTGTGGTGCTCGCGGTCCGGGCCCGGCCGGTGCCGGACGCCCTGCGGGTGTGGGCGGCCGCCCTGGTGGTACCCACGCTGTCGGTGGTGGTGATCGACGCCGGTGCGGTGTGGGTGCCCGGCTCCGCCGCCCCCGTGCTGCTGCCCGTGGTCGCCGTGCTGGTGGCCGCCGTCGCGGTCGCGGCCCCGACGGTCGCCGCCCGGCTGCGCGCGCGCACCGGCACCCTGCCCGCCGAGCCCTGCCGTCGGGCGCTGGAGTGGACCGCCGCCGCGACGGCGGGGATCGCGCTGGTGCTCGCCGTGGCCCGGCCCAGCACCGGCGCCGCCACCGTGCTCGTGCTGTGCGCGATCCTCGGGGCCGGTGCCACCGCCGTCGCCCAGCGGCCGGACCGCCGCCCGGTGTGGTGGGCCGCCGCGCTGCTCTGGCTCGGTGTGGTCTGGTCCGCGCTGGCGTGGTCCGGCGTGGGGCTGGTCGAGGCCTACACCGTGCCGCCCGCCCTGGTCGCCCTGGGCGTCGCCGCCGTCGCCACCTGGCGTGGCCGCCCGCGCACCGGCCTGGCCGTGGCCGGCACCGCCCTGCTGGTCGCACCGAGCCTGGTGCTCGCCGGGACCGGCCGGGCCACCGGCACCCGCGCGATCACGCTGCTCGCGGTCGGCGCGGTGCTGCTGGCGGTGGCGGTGCTCGCCGACCGTCCGCGCAGCCGCCACCGGCTCGGGGCGCTGGCCGACCCGCTGGCCCTCGGCGCGCTGGTCGCCGGCCTGGGCGGCACCGTCCGTGCCGTGCACCTCGCTGCGACCACCCCGATCGGGACCGAGCACGACAACGCGGCCCTGTTCCTCGCCGCTCTCGCCTGGTCCGCGCTCGGCGCCGCGCTGCTGGCGGGGGCGGGTCGGCTGCTCGCCGACCGCCGGGCCGCCACCGTCCGGCGCTGGGCGTTCGTGCCCGCGCTGGTGGCGGGGTCGATCGGCGGTCTGGTCGCCGTCCGGCAGACCTGGACCGTGGTGTGGGTGGCCTGGGCGGTCGAGATCGCGCTGCTGGCGCTCGCGGTGCTGTCGGTCCGCCTGGCCGCCGGCGCCCCCGTGCGGGCACCGCGCCCGTGGTCCCCCGCGTCCATGGGCGCGGCACCCGCGCCGGCACCCGCGCAGACCGGGGCGGCGCCCGCGTCGACCGGCCTCGCGCCCGCGCAGCCCGCGACCACCCCGGCGCCCACCGCCGCGGCCGGCATCGGCGCCACCTTCCCCGTCCTCCCCGACGGCTGGCTGCTCTGGCTCGCCGCGCTGGCGTGGGCGATCGGCGGGTGGAGCCTGCGCGAGCTGCGCGTCGAGGTGTTCGCCCTGCCGCTCGGCCTCGGGCTGTTCGCGCTCGGCCTGGTCGCGCTGCGATCCGTCGACCGGGACGCCCCGGCACCGTCGGGGCCGCGCGTCTGGCCGGTGGGCTGGCCGGGATCGGTGGTCACGCTGACCCCGGGCGTGCTGGCGACCCTCGGCCCCTCGATGCTGGCGATCTGGACCGACCCGCTCACCTGGCGCGCGATCGTCGTGGTGGCGCTCGCGCTCGGATTCATGCTGCTCGGTGCTCGGCAGATGCTCCGCGCCCCGCTGGTGGTGGGGGCCGGTGCGCTCCCGGTCGCGGTGATCAGCGTGTTCGCCGGGCAGCTCGGGCGGGCGGTGTCCGCCGGGCCGTGGCTGCTGACGCTGCTGGCCGCCGGTGGGCTGCTGCTGGTGCTCGGCATCTACTCCGAGCGACGCCGGACCGTGCTGGCCGAGGCGGGGGAGGCCGCACCCGAACGCGTGCTCCGCTGACCGGTCCCGTGCGCGCTCGCGCCGCCCCGCCCCGCGCCCAGACCGCACCGCGCCGCCCTCAGGCCAGGTCGGCCAGCGCCAGCGCGAGCAGCGCGTCGGCACGGGCCGCCGCCTGCCGATCACCCGGGGCGGCGCGCAGGGCCGACTCCACCCGGAGCATCAGCCGCAGCGCCATCCGGCACAGCGCCAGGCGCGCCACACCGGCGGGGCTCTCCGCGTCGAGGTGACCGCCAGCGACCGCGTACCCGGCCAGCAGCGCCACGGACGCCGGACCGGTGGCCGCGGGCTCGGCGGCGGCCACGTCCCACAGCGGGTCCGCGAAGAGCGCCCGCCCCGGGTCGGTGACCCCGGTCAGGTCACCGGTGCCCGGGTCGATCCGGAGCACGCCGGGCCGGAGGTCGCCGTGCACGAGCACCGGTCGGTCCACCGCGGCCAGCGCGTCCTGGTGCCGGTCCAGCGCTGCCCACACCTCGGCCTCGGGCAGCTCGACGCCCCACCGCCGGCCGTCGGCGAGGGTCGTGGCCACCGATCGCCCGAGCGCCTCCGCCCACGTGTCGCCGCGCACGACGGTGTCCTCGCCGGGCAGGCCGAACCGGTCACCGGTGATCGTGTGCAGGTCGGCCATCAGCACGCCGAGCCGGTGCTCGCGCTCGACGGTGGTCCGTCGGGCGAGCGCGCGGTGCTCCAGCACGGGCGAGCCGGGGACCACGGTGGTCACCAGCACGTCGAACGGCACGACGCTCCGGCTGAGGTCGGCGTGCCGGACCCGGGGCAGCAGCAGCCCGGGCCGTCGTTCCGCGGTCCGGCAGACCATCGCCTCGGTGCGCAGCAGCTCGTGCTCCTGGGTCACCAGCCGGTCCACCGCGTGCGGGCCGGTCTTGACGACCACGGCGGTGCCGTCCGGCAGGTCCGCGCGGTAGGCGGTGCACGGGGTGCCGGTGGTCACCGGGGTCAGCGCGAGCGGGCGGCCGAGGTCGCCGAGCGCGACGCCGACGGCCTCGGCGGTGTCGGGGTCGAGCAGATCGGCGCGCAGGTCGACGGGCATGTCGCGACCCTAGGAGCCCACGACGGTCTCCCCGTGCCGATCACGAGGTTTTCGCAGCGCCCCGGCTCGCAGCGCCCCGGCTCTCAGCCCCCAGCCCGCAGCGCCGCAGGCCGCCCCGGTCAGGCGGGCTCGGCGACCTGCTCGACCTCGGTCGCCGGTGCCGTCCCCCGCCGCAGCACTCGCAGCGACGCCAGCGTCGCGACCACGGCGAGCGCCGCCGACGCGACCACCACCAGGTACCCGCCGTGCGAGCCGTGCGTGTCGATCACCCGCCCTGCCAGCGAGGAGCCCGCGGACACGCCGACGCCGAGCGAGGTGCCCACCCAGGTCAGCCCCTCGGTGAGCCGGGAGGCCGGCACGAAGTGCTGCACCAGCGCGTTGCCGTTCACCAGCGTCGGCGCGATGGCGAAGCCGGCGACGAACATCACCACGGCCAGCGTGGGGATCGAGCGCACCAGCACGAAGAGCGAGGCCCCGATCGCCAGCGCGACCATGCCGATCGCGAACCGGCGCCACAGCGGCGTGACCCAGTGGCGCGCGCCGTACAGCAGCCCGGACACCAGCGACCCGGCGGCGAACACCGCGAGGATCACCCCGGCGAGGTCTTTGCGGCCGTGCTCGTCGGCGAAGGCCACGGTCGCCACGTCGGTCGCGCCGAAGATCGAGCCCATCGACACGAACACCACCGCGAGCACGATCATCCCGCCGGAGCGCATCACGGAGCGCCGGTGCTCGACCGAGGTCGCGGTGCGGGGCGTGGGCGGCGGCTCGGTGCCGCGCTGCGCCAGGAACCAGTACCCGCCGATCAGCATGCCGGCCACCGGCACCAGCAGCCCCGCCGCGGGGGCCACGCCGGTCGCCAGGGTGGTGGCGAGCACCGGGCCGATCACGAAGACGACCTCGTCCAGCGCCGACTCCAGCGAGTACGCGGTGTGCAGCTCGCGGGCGTCGCCGACCGTCCGCGACCAGCGCGCACGCACCAGCGCCCCGAAGGAGCCGACGCCCGCGCCGACCAGCACCGCGCACAGGTAGAGCGTCCACACCGGCGCGTCGAGCACCGCGCAGAGCACCAGCGCCACCAGCGCGGTCGCGGACACCCCGATCGCCGGGCGCATCACCCGGGCCTGCCCGTGCTGGTCGACCAGCCGTGCGAGCTGCGGCGAGCAGATCGCCTGGGCCAGCACGTAGACCGCCGACACCCCGCCGGCCAGTCCGTAGGAGCCGTGCAGGGCCTCGATCATCAGGACGATCCCGATGCCCACCATCGACATCGGCAGGCGCGCCACGACCCCCGCGGAGGAGAAGGCGAGAGCGCCCGGTCGGGACAGGACACGACGATAGGGACCGAACACGTCCTCAGTCTCGCAGAGCCCGCCGACACGGCCTGCCCGCGTCCGCGCGACGGGTTACGGTGCGCCGGTGCACCCCTCCCGCCCCGGCCCGGTCCCCGGGTGGACCCTGCTCACGGCGATCCTCGCCCCGATCGGGATGATCGGCGGGTGGACGCTCGCCGCCGCGGTCCAGCCCGAGGGCTTCGACGCGGTGCGCCGCACGATCAGCGACCTGGCGACCGGCGCCGTGGAGCACTCGTGGATCATGACCACCGGCCTGCTGCTCACCGGGGTCGCCCACGTCGGCACCGCGCTCGGGCTGCGGGCGGCCGCCCCCGCCGGCCGGTGGCTGCTCGCGCTCGGCGGGATCGGCGCGGCCGCGGTGGCCCTGCTGCCGGTCGACCTGCGGACCGTCCCGCACGCCCTCGCCGCCGGCACCGCGTTCGTCGCGCTGTCGATCTGGCCCGCGCTCGCGGCCCCGCGCACCGGGGACGCACCGCCGCCGGTGCTCCGCCGACGCGTCGGCGTGGTGGCGACCACGGTGCTGCTCGGCCTGGTCGCCTGGTTCGTCGCCGAGCTGGTCCTGCCGGGCGCCGGCGGGCTGACCGGTGTCGCGGAGCGCGCGGCCGCGGGCGCCCAGTGCCTCTGGCCGCTCGTGGTCGTGCTCGCGCTCGCGCTCCGTCGGGCCCGCGACTAGCCCCCGGGCCTCAGCCCAGGGCGTCCGAGACGACCTCCTTGGCGGCCTCCTGCACCAGCGTGAGGTGCTCGGGGGACACGAATGACTCGGCGTAGATCTTGTAGACGTTCTCGGTGCCGGACGGCCGCGCGGCGAACCACGCGTTCGGGGTGGTCACCTTGAGGCCACCGATCGACGCGCCGTTGCCGGGGGCCGCGGTGAGCTTCGCGGTGATCTCCTCGCCGGCCAGGGACGTCGCCGTGACCTGCTCCGGCGACAGCTTCGCGAGCGTGGCCTTCTGCTCCAGGGTGGCCGGCGCGTCCACGCGGGCGTACCAGGACTCGCCGTGCTCGGCGACCAGCTCGGCGTGGTGCTGCGAGGGGGTGCGGCCGGTGGTGGCGGTGATCTCGGAGGCCAGCAGCGCGAGCAGCAGACCGTCCTTGTCCGTGGTCCACACCGTGCCGTCGGTGCGCAGGAACGACGCCCCGGCGGACTCCTCGCCGCCGAAGCCGACCGATCCGTCCAGCAGCCCGGGCACGAACCACTTGAAGCCGACCGGCACCTCCAGCAGCGTGCGGCCGAGGCCCGCGGCCACCCGGTCGATCAGCGAGGACGACACCAGCGTCTTGCCGATCGCGGCACCGGCCGGCCAGCCCGGGCGCGCCCCGGAGTAGAGGTAGCGGATCGCCACCGCGAGGAAGTGGTTCGGGTTCATCAGCCCGGCGTCCGGGGTGACGATGCCGTGCCGGTCGGAGTCCGCGTCGTTGCCGGTGGCGATGTCGTACGGGGCGTCGCCCTGCATCGTGCGCACCAGCGAGGCCATCGCCGAGGGCGAGGAGCAGTCCATCCGGATCTTCGCGTCCCAGTCCAGCGTCATGAACGCCCACTGCGGGTCGACCGTCGGGTTCACCACCGTGAGGTCCAGGCCGTACCGCTCGCCGATCGCCCCCCAGTACTCGACGGAGGCGCCGCCCAGCGGGTCCGCACCGATCCGCACGCCCGCCGAGCGGATCGCGTCCAGGTCGAGCACGTTCGCCAGGTCGTCCACGTAGGCGCCGAGGTAGTCGTGCTTGCGGGTGGTGTCGGCCGCCAGCGCGGCGTCCAGCGAGACCCGGGCGACCCGGTCCACGCCGGAGGCCAGCAGCGCGTTGGCGCGGTCGGCGATCCACGACGTCGCCTCGGAGCCCGCGGGGCCGCCGTGCGGCGGGTTGTACTTGAAGCCGCCGTCGCGCGGCGGGTTGTGCGAGGGGGTGACCACGATGCCGTCGGCCAGGCCGGGGCCGCTGGCGCGCACGCCCTCGGCGGTGGCGGCGCCGTTGTGCAGCAGGATCGCGTGCGAGACGGCGGGGGTCGGCGTCCAGGAGTCGCGGGCGTCCACCCGCACCTCGACCCCGGCGGCGGCCAGCACCTCCAGCGCGGTCTGCCACGCCGGCAGGGACAGCCCGTGGGTGTCGCGCCCGATGAACAGCGGGCCGTCGGTGCCCTGGCTGCGGCGGTACTCGACGATCGCGGCGGTGATCGCCACGATGTGCGCCTCGTTGAACGCGCCGTCGAGGCTCGACCCGCGGTGACCGCTGGTGCCGAAGACCACCCGCTGCGCGGGGTCCTCCAGATCGGGGCGGCGGTCGACGTAGGCGGCGAGCATCGCGTCCACGTCCACGAGGTCGGACGGCTGGGCAGGGGTTCCGGCGCGCGGGTCCATGTGCCCGATCCTGCCACCCGACGGCGGATCACGGTGGGCGGCAGGTCCCGGGTCGTCGCCCGCGCCGCTCCCGGTAGCCTGGGCGCATGGCTTCCGCATCCTCCGTCGAGTTCGTGCTGCGCCCCTTCGAGGGCCTCCCCGGTGAGCCCGACTGGGTCGCCCTGCGCGAGCTGGTCCCCGCCGCGACCGCGACCGCGCGCACCACCGCCGAGCACGGCGCCCGCGACATCACCGTGACCACCGTCCTGCCCTCCGGCTGGGCCGCCCTGCACCGCGCCGACGGCACCGTGCTCCTGGCGCTCCAGACCGTCGGCGGCTCCGGCGACGCCAGCCGCGACCTCGCCGCCGCGCTGCTGGAGGCGCTGGACGTGGAGCCCGGCACCGCGATCGAGTCCTTCGGCCTGCCCGAGCCCGGCCCGCGCCTGCAGGACGTGCTCGACCTGACCGTGCCCTTCGAGGTGACGATCCAGGACTCCTTCGCGTACTGGATCGACCCGAGCACCGAGATGACCCCCGACCTGCAGGCCGCCGTCGAGGAGGCCGACGCCGGGGTGGTCGACACCCGCAAGATCGCCGGCGTCGAGGGCGCCTACTGGTGCCGCATGGGTGCCCGCGAGTACCTGCGCTGGGCGCAGCCGCACGACGAGCAGCAGGTGATCGACGGTCTGGCCCGCCTGCACGGCCGCCGCGAGTCCGGCTTCGACGGGTCCAAGTTCATCGGCTACTTCCGCTCCAACGGCCTGGTCGTGCCGGTGTGGGAGCTCGCCCGCGGGTCCGAGGCCGAGGACGTCGTCGCGCCGCTGGCCGCCTTCGTGCCCGGCTTCGAGGCCGCGCTGGCCGACACCGGGCCGCTGGACGCCGACGCCCGCCGCGCCCGCGCCGGCATCGTCGCCCGGCAGGTCACCCTGCGCTGAGCAGCCGCGTCGCCGAGCCGCCCGCGTCCCGCCCCCACCGGTGGGCCGCGGGCGGTCGTGCGTCCGGCTCCGGGTCACCCGTCCGTGTGCGGGAGCGGCGACGATCGCGCCGATCGCGTGACCGCCCGGTGGAGGGCCTGCGTGTCACCACGGGTGGAGGCGGCGGCGCCCCTGCGGGCTCGTTAGGCTCTCCCTGTGACCAGCGTGACGGGCGAGCAGACCGGGCCGGACGAGCAGGACGGACCCGGTCCCGACGGGGCCGAGGAGCCCACGCCCGTCGCCGACCCCGCCGTGACCGGCACGGACGCCGACGCCACCCCCGCGGGCGACCCGCGCGGCCACCGTCGCCGCCCGCAGCCCGCCGCGCCGATCGAGACCGCGACCACCACCACGCGCACCGGCCGGTCCCGCCAGCGGGTCGCCGTCGTGATCCCGGCGAAGGACGAGTCCCGCCGGATCGCCGCCACCGTGCGCTCCGCACGGGCCATCCCGAACGTCGACCTGGTGCTCGTCGTGGACGACGGCTCCGAGGACAACACCCAGCACGTCGCGCGGGAGGCGGGCGCCGTCGTCGTGCGGCACTCGCACAACCGGGGCAAGGCCGCCGCGATGGAGACCGGTGCCGCCGTCGTCGCCATGCGCGACGCCCCGGACCGCCCGCCGCGCCTGCTGCTCTTCATCGACGGCGACCTGGGCGACACCGCGGTCAACACCGCGCCGCTGGTGCCGCCGGTGCTCGAGGGCACCGCGGACGTGTCGATCGCGCTGCTGCCGCCGCAGCCCGGGGCCGGCGGTCGCGGGATCGTCGTGGGCGCCGCGCGCCGGGCGATCATGTCGATGACCGGCTGGACGCCCACGCAGCCGCTGTCCGGCATGCGCTGCCTGACCCGCGAGGCCTTCGAGGCGGCGACGCCGCTGGCCCGGGGCTGGGGCGTGGAGACCGGCATGACGATCGACCTGCTGCGCAAGGGCTTCGTCGCCGTCGAGGTGCCGTGCGACCTCAAGCACCGGCCGTCCGGCAGCGACCTGCGCGGGCAGATGCACCGCGCCGCGCAGTACCGCGACGTGCAGCTCGCCGTGGCGGCGCGCCGCCTGCGGACCTTCGCGGCCCCGCGCCGCACGTCCAAGGTCTGACCGCCCGCGCGAGCGCGCGGCCCGGGGGTCAGGACGGGTCGGGCGCGGGAGCCGGCTCGGGGACGGGCGGGCGTCGGCGCAGCGCGGCGGGCTGCAGCAGCAGCATCCACGTCGCGCAGGCGGCGATCAGCAGCGGCACCGCCAGACCCACCCCGGTCGCCGGGATCACGATGCCGGAGTCGTTCATCGCGAAGCCGACCGCGAGGGTGACGCCCAGGGCGATGAGCCCCGGCATGAGCATCGGCGCGTCGGTGCCGAGCCGGCGCAGCGGCGCACCGGCGGACAGCCAGGCGTAGGGGCCGCCGTCGGGGGCGCCGACCGCCGAGCGCGCCGGGCGGCCCAGCAGCACGACGACCAGCAGCAGACCGCCGATCGCCAGCAGGGTCTGCTCGCTGCCGATCAAGTTGTTGAGGTTGGCCTGCGCCTTGCGCAGCACCACGGTCACCAGCCCGCCGTCGAGCACGGTCTCGATGAACCGGCCCAGGTGCGAGCGCTCGTCGGCCGGCCGCAGCCAGTCGAGCACGGCGATCCCGATCACGGTGACGGCACCGGCCAGCAGCACGCCGACCACCCGCCGCCAGTTCAGCCGGATCCCGGCGGCGAGCAGCGCCATCACCGCGAACCCGGGCACCAGCGCCGGCGGCCCGCCGAAGTCGGCGCCGATCGAGGGCGCCCCGTCGATCACCGTCGCGAGCACGCCCATCACCGCGATCACGGTCACCGCGAGCCCGCGCCGGCCCCGCTCGAGCAGCGGGTTGGTGATCGCCACCGTCGCCAGGATCATCGCGGTCGCGAACATCGCGAAGCCGGGGTTGCCGAAGCCGTAGAACCGCCCCGCGACCAGCGCGCCGGGGCCCATCATCGAGTCCAGCGCCAGGCGCGCGCCGGTGGCGACGTCCACGGCCAGCACCACCGCGGTCACCGCGGCGACCACGCCGATCGGCCCGAGGAAGGACGAGCGCCAGCGGGGCAGCAGCACGAGGCCCGTGATCGCCGCGGCGATCAGCACCACCACGGTCGACAGCGCCCACCCGGTGTGCGAGTAGCGCCACCACGGCACCAGGTTGGCCAGGAACGTCGACACCGGCACGGCGGCGGCCATCACGGCCACCACCCGCAACGCGTGCAGCACCCGGCGCGGGTTGTGCCCGGTGCGGTGCCGGGTCGGCCAGAACCGGTCGAGCAGGGTCGTCCACCAGGCGTGCACCCGGTTGTTCAGCCCGATCGTGACGACGGCGTAGAGCACCAGGTTCAGCGCCACCCACACCACGTAGAACGGTCCGACCAGCGGCTTGGCGGCCTGCGCGTGCCGGTTGTCGTCGATCAGACCGCTGATCCGGGCGCCCGCGCCGGCGTCGCTCTCGCGCAGGGACAGCGCCGAGCCGACCAGCGCCCCCTTCGGCGCCTGGTCCCGGATGCCGAGGGCGCTGAGCACCGTCGGCGCGAGGTCGGTGGTCTGGAGGTAGCCGGGCTGCCGGGTGGACGGGCTGCCGATCAGGCCGTCGCCGTACCGGCCGGAGCCGTCCACGGTCGGGCCGGTCGCCGCGGCGAGCTGGAGCTGGGCGCGGCGGCTGGAGTCCGCCACCGACACCACCAGCACCGTGGCGTCCACGTCGGAGTCGTCCAGGCCGTCCAGCACCGCCGCCAGCCGGGCGTCGATCGCCTGCACCTGCTCGGCGCGGGTCGGCTCGGTGACGACGTCGGAGCCCGAGACGTCCGGCACCGGCTCCTCGATGCCCTCCTGCGCGGTCTCGTCGGCGTCGCTCTCCGCGCGGCCACGGGTCTGGTAGCCGGGGTCGCGCACGGTGCCCGCGTCGATCACCACCAGCGACGAGGTCTCCAGCGCGGTCTCCACCGCCCGTTCCAGCGCGCGCTCGTCGCCGGGCAGCCGCACGTGGGTGCCGACCGGCGTCCCCTCCGAGTCGGCGAGAGCGATGGCCGCGCCCGGGCCGATCGAGGTCGCGGTGACCCCGGCGGCGGCGACCGTCTCGCCCAGCAGCCCGATCCGCGAGTCGTAGCCCGAGGCCTCGGTGGCGCTCAGGTAGTCGTCCCAGCCGGGGACCGTGCCGTCCATCAGGGGGTCCCGCAGCGTGCGGCAGGTGCCGTCCGGCACGGCGGTGTCGGCGGAGCGTCCCCCGGAGGACACCGCCAGCCAGCCGGCGCTCGGGCAGGTGTACGAGATCGTGGACCGGACCACGTTCGACCCGACGGAGGCCTCGCGGGACAGCGCCCACAGCGCGGGGGTGGTCAGCGAGCCCAGGTCGTCCCACCGCAGGCCCGAGACGCCCACCAGCACCACCGGGGCGCCGGAGCCCTCCTCGGCCGACGTGGCCGCGGTGGCGGGCAGCGCGACGGCACCGAGCATCAGGGTCAGCAGGGCGACGGCGACGGCGCGCACGCCGACCCGGCCGGCTCGACGAGAGGGGCGGACCGGGCGGGCGGTCGGCCCGGGGACGGGCGCGGTCGTGGACGTCGGCACCGGTCCAGGGTACGGGCGCACTACTGTCGGGACGGTCGCGCAGGGTGTCCGTGCCGGACGTCCGTGCAGCGTCGCCACAACCCGCGCACGCGGTCGCCACGTCCGCCTCGTCCGCCCGGACGGGTGGGGCCGGTGCCGCGCGCCGACCCGCGCAGGAGGCCCGATGCCCACCCCCGACCGTCCCCGGTACGCCTACCTCGGTCCCGCGGGCACGTTCACGGAGGCCGCCCTGCGGCAGGTCGCCGACCCGGAGACCTCGCAGTTCCTGCCGCAGCCGGACGTCGTCTCCGCGATCGAGGCGGTGCGGTCGGGCGAGGCCGATCACGCGGTCGTGGCGATCGAGAGCACCGTCGAGGGCGGGGTGACCGCCACCCTGGACGCGCTGGCCGTCGGCAGCCCGCTCGTGCTCCAGCGCGAGGTGCTCGTGCCGGTCGGCTTCACGCTGGCCGCGGCGCCGGGCACCACCCTGGCCGACGTCCGGCGGATCTCCGCGCACCCGCACGCCTGGGTGCAGTGCCGCCGCTGGCTGGCCGAGCACCTGCCCGGCGTGGTGCACGTGCCGGCGACCTCGAACACCGCCCCCGCCGCGCTGCTGGCCGAGGGCGGCACCGCGCCGCTGCCCTTCGACGCCGCCCTGGTCCCGCCGCCCGCGGTCGAGCACTACGGCCTCGTCGCGCTCGCCGACGGCGTGGCGGACAACCCGCACGCGCTGACCCGGTTCGTCGTCGTCGGGCGCCCGGGGCCGATCCCCGAGCCCACCGGCGCCGACAAGACCACCCTCGTCGTCCACCTGCCCAGCAACGAGGCGGGTGCCCTGCTGACGATGCTGGAGCAGCTCGCCGCCCGCGGGGTCAACCTGTCCCGGATCGAATCCCGCCCGATCGGCGACTCCCTGGGTCGATACTCCTTCTCGATGGACGCCGAGGGGCACATCGCCGAGGAGCGGATGGGGGAGGCGCTGATGGGCCTGCACCGGGTGTGCCCGCACGTGCGGTTCCTCGGCTCCTACCCGCGGGCCGACGGACGGCCCGCCGAGGTGCACGTCGGCACCGCCGACCCCGACTTCCGCGCGGCCCGGGGCTGGCTGGGCGCGCTGCGGGACGGCTCGGCCACCTGATGGCCGTCCGCCGCGTGCTGGCCGTCGTGCTGCTCGCGGCGGCGGTGCTGCTCGCCCCGGTCGCGGCGGCGAGCGCCTGGCTGCGCGCCGAGGTGCTGGACACCGACGCCTACGTGGCGACCACCTCGGCCGTGCTCGCCGACCCCGAGGTGCGCGACGCCGTCGGGGACGCGGTGGGGGACCTCGCCGCGCAGCGCGTGCTCGACCGGCTCGACGGCTCCGGTCTGACCGGTCTGGCGCGCGGACCGGTGGAACGCCTGGTGCGCGGCTACGCCCGCGACGCCACCGCCACCGTGCTCGGCTCCGACGCCGTCGCGGCCGGCTGGGCCACCGCGCAGCGCACCGTGCACGCCGAGCTGATGGCGCTCGCGCACGAGGACGGCGACCGGCTGCGCCTCGACCGCGACTCCGCCGAGCTGCTGCTGCCCGTCGGACCCGTGCTGAGCGCGGTGCAGGCCCGGCTCGCCCTGGACGGCCTGCCCGACCTCGGCGCCGCCACCGACACCGAGGTGGTGCTGCTGCGCGGGGACGCCGTGGTGCAGGCGGTCGACGCCGTCCGGCTGCTCGACGCCCTCGGCCGGTGGCTCCCGGTCGGCACCGTGCTCGCCGGTCTGCTCGGGGTGCTGCTGGTGCCCGGCGGCGGGATCGGCGGCGCGGGGCGCCGCGGGGCGGCCGGTGCGCTGCTCGGCGGTCGGCTGCGGGCGCTCGGCTGGGCCGGTGCGGCGCTCGCGGCCTGGTCGGCGGTGGTGGGGATCGTCGCGCGCGCGCTCGCCGGGCGGGCACCGGACCTGGTCGCCGACGCCGGTGCGGCCGACGGGTGGGGCGACCTCGGGTCGGCGGTGGTCGGTGCGCTGCTGGACGCCTGGGGCGGCGGCCTGAGCGGGCTGCTGGTGGGCACGGCCCTCGGCGGGCTGGCGCTGGTCGGCCTCGCGTGGGCGGGGCGTGCCGTGGTCGGCCTCCCGCTCCGCCGCGCCCCGCGCTGACCCGCGCGCGCCGGCCCCGCGCCGAGACTGCACGGATGCAGCCTTCAGCGCGCGTGAAGCCTGCGTTCGTGCAACCTCGGCGCACGGACCGGGCCGCGGGTCACCAGGGCTGGGACGTGCCGCCCTCGCCGCCCTCGCCGGGGTCGGTGCCGCCGCCGGAGCCCTGGTCCTCCTCGCCGGCCCGCTGGTTGCGGTCCTGGAGCTCCTGCTGCCGCTGCTGCTCGGCCTGCTCCTCGGGGGTCTGCCCGCCGCCGCCGGAGCCGCCCTGGTCCTGCGGGTCGCCCGAGCCGTCGCCCTGCCCGCCGCCGTCCTGCGGCGACCCGTCCTGCTGCATCTGGTCGGACAGGTCCTCCGACTGCTGCTGCTGGTCGCGCAGCCCGTCGGCCTGGTCCTGGGCGTCCTGCTGCTCGTCCTGGTCGCGCTGGTCCTCGCAGGAGGGGTCCTCGACGGCGGCGGCGGCCTCGCCGTACCGGCTGGCGGCGCGCTCGGCGAGGTCGGTCCCGGCGTCGATCACCTCGGCGAGCGTGAGGTCGCCCCACGGCGCGGGGTCGGGCGGCACGATCGTGCCCGCGAGCACCTGCGGCAGCAGGATCGTCCACTCGGCGTGCTCCAGCGCCTGCGCGTGCAGGTCGTCGGCGATCAGGGTGAGCGCGGTCGCGCGGTTGGTCTGCACGTCGCAGCGGGCGTCGTCGGGGGCCGACCGCAGCGCGCGGTCGAGCTGGAACAGCGCCAGCGTGGCCGGTCCGCCGTCGCGCAGCATCGCGGTCCCCTGGCCGAACGGCGCCTTCCAGTCCTCGACCGGCACCCAGGACAGGCTCTCGAAGGTCGCGGCGGCGTCGGCGGCCCGGTCCTCGCGGTAGGCGCGGACGGCCCCGTCGGCGCGGACCCAGGTGCTGATCGCGATCGTGCCGAGCACCAGCAGCGGCACCCAGAGCAGCGCGGTCCAGCCCAGCAGCGCGGCGCGGCGCGGTCGGCGGCTCATCGGTCGGCTCCGGTGGTCTCGGCGGGGCGGGGGGACGGGGCGGGGCGGGTGGTGCGGGGCGTGCGGGGCCGGTGCACCGGGGCCCAGCCGCCGATCAGCAGCCAGACCTCGACGCCGAGCAGGGCGACCAGCACCGCGGCGGCCGGCCAGACGGCGGGGCTCCACACCTGCACCACCCGGCCCTCGGCGCGCACCTCGGTCTGCGCGTCCACGTCGCCGACCAGCGCGGCGAGCGCGGCGTCGTCCGGGCCGTCCCGGTGCAGGTACTCGACACCGAGCTGCTCGGCCATCGTGCGCAGCGCGTCCTCGTCGAGGTGCGAGACGCCGGGCTGCCCGTCGCTGCCGAGGATGTAGCCGCTGCCGTCGCTGGACTGCATCCGGCCGCCCTCGGCGGTCCCGTAGCCGAGCACGCCGCCGCCGTCGACCAGCGGGGCGAGGTCGGCGAAGGACGCCACCTCGCCGTCGGCGGTGGTGGTCTCGCCGTCGGACAGCACGAACACCAGCCGCACGTGGCCGGGCTGCTGCTCCTGGGCGGACACCAGCGCGTCCTGCAGGGCGTCGAGCGGGCGGTCGAGCCGTGATCCCTGGGACGAGGGGGTGGACTCCTGCTGGAGGGTCTGCGCCCAGGCGTCGACCGCCCGGCCGTCGGCGGACAGCGGCAGCTGGCGCAGCGTCTCGCTGTCCCAGGCCAGGATCGAGTAGCGCGCCCCGGGCACGGCGGCGACCAGCGCCGGCAGGTCCGCGCGCACCCCGTCGAGCCGCGGCAGGCCGTCGGCGTAGTCCTCCGCGGCCATCGACCCGGTGCGGTCGACCACCAGGAACACGTCCACGCCCACGCCGACCTGCTGCTCGGTGGGCCGGGCCACCGAGGGCCCGAGGCCGATCACGACCAGCGCGAGCACCCCTGCCGTGCGCAGCCCCCAGCGCAGCGCGCCGGACCGGCCGCGCACGGCGCGCACGAGCTGCCACCCGCAGAGCGCGAGCAGCGGCGCCAGCAGCAGCACCAGCACCCAGACGGGCAGCAGCGGGCGGATCATGCGCGCACCCGCCAGGCCAGCACCAGGAACGCCCCGGTGGCGAGCACCAGCAGCACGTACCAGCCGGTCGGCCGGTCGGTGACCCGGATCTCCGGGTCGGCCTCCAGCACGGCGGTCTGCTGGTCCATCACGTCTCCCAGGATGTCCTCGATCGCCGCGGCGTCGTCGGCGAACCAGGTACGACCGCCGGCACCCTGCACCGCCTGGTCGAACTCGAGGTTGAGCGCGGAGCCGCGCAGGTAGGACGGGCCGCCGAACAGCCCGAACAGGGTGATGTCCCGGTCGGCCACCAGGTCGGCTGCCTGGTCGAGGCTGTAGACCGGGTCGCCCAGCAGCTCGTTGTCGGTCACCAGCACGATCGACCGTGAGCGCTCGGTGCCGGACTCGTCGAACAGCAGCGCGCAGGACGCCAGCCCGTCGCCGATCAGGGAGGCCTGGTCCTCGCCCATGCCGGTGGTGCCGGCGGCGAAGTCGAGGTAGCGGTCGAGGGCCGCGTCGGAGAACCACGGGTCGCTGACGCCCTCCAGCGCGGTCGCGCCGGTCTCGATCTCGGTGCGCACCACGCCGTAGTCGTCGGTCAGCGGGATCACCGTGCGGGTGGTCGAGTTGAACACCGCCAGCGCCACCCGCTCGCCCTGGAACGAGTCGATCAGCCCCTGGAAGGAGCGCAGCACCGCCGCGTCGTACGGCACCATCGAGCCGGACACGTCCAGGCAGATCACGATGTCGCGGGTGCCCAGCCGCTCGGACAGCGTCTGCTCCTGCGCCGGGCGCGCGACCAGCACGCCGGCGGCGAGCAGCGCCACCGCCAGGCAGCCCACGGCCGCACCCCGCAGCACCGCGTACCGGCGCAGGGCCGTGCGCACCGCGGGCACCGCGTCCAGGTCGGCGGTCGCGGCCAGCCAGCGGGTGTCCTCCGGGACGGCGTGCGGACGTCGGCGCTGCCGCACGGCGAGCAGCACCACCACCGCGAGCGCGACGGCCACCACGGCCAGCGCCCACGGCCACACCAGCACCGCCCTCACCACCGGGTCACCACCTCCCGCGCGCCGCGCAGCGCGGAGCTCACCGACTCGGGGGCGGCACCGGGTGCGGAGAACGTCGGCGCGAGCAGGTCGAGCAGCAGCTCGGCGGTGCCCCCGGTCCACCCGGCGGCGTGCAGCTCGGCGGCGGTCAGCGACCGCGCGGGCAGGCCGGTGCGCGTCTGGGCGAACTCGCGCAGCACGGCGGCCACCGCGAGGTCGGCGTCCCGGTCGTCCAGGGCGCCGGCGGCGTGCTCGCGCTCGATCCGCTCCAGGTCGGCCAGCCGGTCCGCACGGGCGCCGGCGAACGGGTCGGCGGCGGTGGCACCACCGGTGACCCGACGCGGGCGCTCCGGATCACCGGGGCGTCGCCGGGTGAGCAGCCAGGCCACCACCACCCACGCCACCGCGAGCACCACGGCCAGGATGCCGAGCACCAGCCACACCGTGCCGTAGCGGGACGGCTCCACCAGGTCATCGAGCGGCACGGCGCCTCCGGTCCAGGGCCGGGGCGAGCGCGGTCAGCGCCTCCGCCGTGCTCGGGACGGTCGCGTGCGGGATGCCGAGCCGGCGCAGCATGGCCCCGCGCACCGCATCCTGCTGCGCCCGGTGCGCGGCCACCGCGGCGGCCAGGTCGCCTCGGCCGCGCAGCACCGGCGGCACCGCCCAGCCGTCCATCACGTCCCGGGCGCCGCCCCGCGCCCGTCCGTCGGCGGCCAGCGGGTCGGCGTCGGCCACCGACAGCACCAGCACGCTGTGCCGCGCCACCAGCCGGGCCAGCACGTCCACCCGCGCGGGCACCAGCGAGCCGGCGTCGGAGATCACCACCACCAGGCTCGGCGTCAGCGCGGTCACCTGCACCCGGGCCAGCACCCGCGCGAGGTCCGGCGCGGGGCCCTCGACCTCGAGGGTGCGCTCCAGCCGGCGCAGCAGCAGCTCCAGGTGCATCCGCCCCGAGCGTGCCGGCAGGCGGACCAGCCGCTCCGCGTCCCCGGCGACCAGGCCGACCCGGTCGCCGCGGTCCCCGGCGAGCACGCCGACCGCCTCGGCCACGTGCAGCGCCACGTCCCGCTTCGACTCGCCGCCGGCGGCCGACGCGGCCATCGTGCGGCCGGTGTCCACCGCGAGCACCAGCGTCGTCGCGCTGTCCCGCTGGTAGCGCTTGATCACCGGCACGCCGCCGGCCCGGGCGCTCGACTTCCAGTCGATGTCCCCGACGTCGTCCCCGGGCGTGTACAGCGCCAGGTCGTCGAAGTCCTGGCCGTGGCCCTGGAGCACCGAGCGGTGCCGGCCGTCGCGCAGGCCGACGGCGCGCCGCACCAGCGGCAGCTCCAGCCGTGCCCGCACCCGGTCGATCCGGGAGGCGCCCTCCTGCGTCATCGGCCCGCTGTCAGGGCGCCGGGACCGCGGCGAACACCGCGTCGACGATGCTCTCGGCGGTGATGCCGTCCACCAGCGCGTCCAGGGTGCGCACCAGGCGGTGCCGGAGCACCGGGTGCCGCAGCGCCTTGACGTCCTCCGGGATCACGTACGCCCGCCCGGCCAGCACCGCGAGCGCCTGCGCGACCTGCATCAGCGCGATCGATCCGCGCGGGCTCGCGCCGACCCGCACGTGCTGCCGGATGCCGGCGATCGGGTTCGGGCCGCCGCCGCGGGTGGTCGCGACGATCGCCACGATGTACCGGCGGATCGCGTCGTCCACGTACACCCGCCGGGTCAGGCCCTGGAGGAACCGCACGTCGTCCAGCGTCACCGGCTGCCCGGTGATCGGCGCCGTCTGCGCCCCGCTCGCCACCCGTGCCAGCACCTCGAGCTCCTCGTCCGGGGCCGGGTAGGTCACCACCTCCTTGAGCAGGAAGCGGTCCATCTGGGCCTCGGGCAGCACGTAGGTGCCCTCCTCCTCGATGGGGTTCTGCGTGGCGAGCACCATGAACGGGCTGGGCAGCGGGTGCACCTCGCCGCCGATCGACGTCTGCCGCTCCTGCATCGCCTCGAGCATCGCGGACTGCGTCTTGGCGCTGGACCGGTTGATCTCGTCCAGCAGCACCACGTTGGCGTGCACCGGCCCGAGCTGGGTGGTGAAGGTGCCGGTGGCGTAGTTGAGGATCTGCGTGCCGACGATGTCGTTCGGCATCAGGTCGGGGGTGCACTGGATCCGGTGGAACGAGCCGGAGACCGCGGAGGCCAACGTCTGCGCCGCCGTCGTCTTCGCCAGGCCCGGCACGCTCTCCAGCAGCACGTGGCCGCCGGCGAGCAGCGCGCTCAGCAGGGCGGTGCGCAGGTTGCGCTGCCCGACGACCCGCTGGTCGAAGACGGTCCCGATCTGCGCGACCAGCACCGCCGCGTGCCGGAGCTCGCGCTCGCTGATCTGGGTCGTGTCCACGGCCGTCACGCCGTCCCCCTTCGTCGGTGCCCGGCGGACGCGCCGTGCCGGGTCAGTATGGCAACGTCAGATCACCCGCAGGTGCACACCTTGCGTTCTGCGCACGGGCCGGCGACCGGTCGACGCGATCAGGTGCGGGCGACCCGCACCACGAGCGCGCCGGGGTCGACCCGCGCCGACAGCTCGCTCGCCTCGCCGAGCACGTCCCCGTCCACCTGCACGTGCTCGCCGCCGGCCACCGTCAGGTGCACCTCGCGGGCACGGGCGTGGTCGATCCGCCCGATCTTGGCCGGCAGCTGGTTGCGCAGGCCGACGCCCTGGAGCACCACCTCGCCGAACAGCTGCGCCCAGCCGGCGATCCCGCCGCGGGTGTCGATCGCGGCGACGTCGAGCCAGCCGTCGTCCAGCACCGCGTCCGGCAGCAGCGTGATCCCGCCCGGCAGCCGGCCGCAGTTGCCGATCAGGAAGGAGCGCACCCGCGCCGGCTCCTCGGGGGCGTCGTCCAGCCGCACCGTCGTGCGCAGCCGCTTGCCGTGCAGGTGCTTGATCCCGGCGACGAAGTACGCCACCCAGCCGACCTTCGCCTTGAGCTCGTCGTCGGCGTCCGCCACCATCGCCGCGTCGAAGCCCACCCCGGCGATCACCAGGAAGATGTGGTCGCGGGGCTCGTCCTCGGGCGCGTCGTCCGCGGCCTCGGCCACGGCGTCGTCCACGTCCTTCTCGAACTTGATCACCCGCAGCCAGCCGACGTCGATCGTCCGGTCCACGCCGTCCAGCGCGATCCGCACCGCCGCCAGCGGGTCGCCGACCGGGATGTCCAGGTTGCGCGCCAGCAGGTTGCCGGTGCCCACCGGCACCAGCCCCATCGGCACGCCGGTGCCCACCAGCCCCTCGGCCACCGCGCGCACCGTGCCGTCGCCGCCCAGGGCCACCACCACGTCCGCGCCGCGCTCGACCGCCTGACGCGCCTGACCGATCCCGGGGTCCTCCTCGGTCGTCTCCAGCCACATCGGCTCCGGCAGGTACTGCTCGGCGCACAGCCGCCGCACCTCGGGCCGCAGGTCGGGCACGCCCGGCTTGGACGGGTTCGCGACGAACGCCACCAGCGGGCGGTGCGGCTGCTCCTGCTCGTCCGGGACCGGGCGCGACAGGGCAGGGCCGGAGCCGCGGGAGGGTCGCCGACCCGGCGTGCGCTGCGTCGCGCGCCACGCCCCCACGGACACGCCGAGGGCGGTCACCGCCAGCACGAGGGCCACGACGGCCAGCCATCCCTCCCAGGTCATGCCATGAATCTACGACGGAGGCGGGATCCCGGCATCAGACGTGCGGCGGAGGTGGCGCACGTCACCCGGCAGACTCGGGGGGTGCCTGGGTGGCGAAGGAGAAGTCGTCGGGGTCGTTCGGGTCCCACTCGGTGAGGTGGTCGGGTGCCGGGGCGCAGGGGGACATCACTTCGACGCGCAGGTACGCGGGGTAGTGGCTCTTGACGGTGTCGAGGTGCTCCTGGGAGGTGGCCAGGATGTGCAGGGTGTAGCCGTCCTTGACCAGGGCGACCATCGACGGCTCGGTGTCGCGGCGGTCGCGCCACAGGCTCCAGCCCTCGGCGAGGTAGGACTGCATGAGCGGTTCGATCAGGTCGACGGTCGGCTCGCGGGGCGCGATCTCGTATCGGAGGTTGAACCGCCAGGAGACCTCGGAGGGGCCGTCCCAGTTGTTGTTGTAGGGCTCGGCGCCGCACGCGCCCCAGCCGCCGTGCTCGGGCTTCATCTCACCGTCGCTGAAGGTGAGTTCGGGGTGGGTCGCGATCAGCAGTTCCTGGATGCGCTGGTCGGCGTCGTGTGCGGAGGTGGTGACGACGCTCCAGGTCGCGCGGGCGTCGGCGATGCGCTCGGCCTGGGAGGGCCCGTGTGCGCAGCCGGTGAGCAGGAGCACCGCGGTGAGTACGGCGATGACCGCGCGCGGGGGTCGGCGCGGGTTCATCCGGCGGGCTGCGGGGGTTCCTGGGTGGCGAAGGAGAAGTCGTCGGGGTCGTCGTGGTCCCACTCGGTGAGGTTGTCGGGGGCGGGTGCGCAGGGGGACATGACCTTGATCTGGAGGTAAGCGTAGTGATCGACGGTGTCGAGGTACTCCTGCGAGACGCCCTGGATGCGCAGCATGTAGCCGTCCTTGGTCACGTCGACCATGGTCGGCCGGTGGTCGCGGTGGTCGCGCCAGATGCTCCAGCCCTCGGCGAGGTAGGACTGCACGAGAGGTTCGAGCAGGTCGACGGTGGGCTGGCGGGGCTCGACGTCAAAGCCGACGGTGTAGAGCCAGAAGGACTCGTCGGGGCCGTCCCAGTGGTCGTTGTAGGGACTGTCGTCGCACGGGCTCCAGTTGCCGTTGTGGGAGTTGATCTCACCGTTGATGAAGGTGAGGTCGGGGTAGGTCACGAGGAGGTCCTGGATGCGGGTCTCGGCGTCGCGGGCGTAGGCCCGGGTGGTGTCCCAGGTCTGACGGACCGCGGTGACGCGTTCGGCCTGGGACGGACCGGTGGCGCAGCCGGCCAGCAGCAACGCCAGTGCTGCGGCAACGGGTCGTCTCATGGCACGTCCTGGGTCGGGGGCTGGAAGTCGGGGTCGCTCATCGGGAACTCGCGTCCTGTGTAGGTCAGGTGGCCGCCGTCGTTGAGGTCCCAGGTGTCGGTCGGTGGGGTCCAGAGCTTCACGTCGCCGCCGGTCATCACGGCGTGGATGTTGACGAACGCGTCGGTGCGGGGGTCGAAGACCTCGCTGTGCGAGGACCAGCCGCTGACCAGGCGTTCGGGTCCGTCGGCGGGTGTCTCGGGATGGAATCGTCCGGTCTCGAGTCGGATGGTGCCGGTGATCTCGTCGGGGTCGGAGCCGTGGGCTCCGCTGGCCTGGACGGGTTCGATGAAGTCGCCGGGTGCGGTCATCGAGTAGCGGGGTGTGTCCGGGGCGGCGTACTCGTGGGCGTCGCGGACGCCGGACCCAGAGGCCTCGACGTAGATCACGCGGTCGACGATCATGCCGTTGGCTTCGGCCTGGCCGACGACGAGCCCGCCATAGGAGTGCCCGGCCACGGTCAGCGGCACGTCGATCGTGGCGCGGATCCCGTTGGCGAAGCCCGCCAGATGCGGGCCGATCGCGTCGGCGTAGGTGCGCAGCGGAGAGTTCACGATCGCGTTCTGCGGCATGGGCCCGCCGAGGTACGTGATCACCGCGAGCGCGTCGGGGTCGGTGGCGACGAACTTCCAGGCACGGTCCGCCTCCTTGTCCATGGTCGCCAGGCTGGTGCCGGTGCCGCCGACCTGGACTGCCAGGTTCTCCGCGTCGAGCGGCCCGATCACCTCGCCGAAGCGTCCGGCGTCGGGGTCGAAGAGCACCACCTGGTGCCACGCCGGCGGGTGGTCAGGTCGATAGCTGATCGCCCCGACCGGCACCGCGAGCAGCCCCTCGCACCACGGGATGCGGTCGACCAGCACCTGGCGTTCGAGCCGGCACTGGAGCAGCTCGTCGTCCCACCGGTGCGACCCGGTCGCGCGGATGGCCTCGAGCTCGGTGATCCGGGCGTCGATCGCGACGATCCGCGCCTGCGCGTCGGGGATGGCCGCGCGGATCACGATCCGGTTCGCGGCCGCGCGCACGCCCAGCGGTGCCCCGTCGAGGTTCCCGACCAGGGCGGGGAACGTCCGCGCGGTGCGGGCGGCCTGCGCGGGGGTCATGGTCGCGAACGCGGCGGCGACGGCCGCGATCCGGGCGTCGGGCTCACCCACGGCCAGTGCGGCGGCCAGGTCGGGGTGGGAGCGGGCCAGCGCGGCGCGGTCCACACGCATCAGCCGGGTGGCCAGGTCGGGGCAGCGGGCGAGCAGCGCGTCCAGGTCGGAGCCGGTGAGGTGGCCGGCGAGCCAGCGCAGCGCCGCGTCACCCTGGGCACCGGGCTCCAGGGCGAGGGCCCACAGGCCGATCGCGGACAGGTCGGTCACCTCGCCGCGGAACACCCCGGGGTCCAGGGTGCCGGCCAGCCCGCCGGTCTCGGCCCAGGTCGCGGGCACGGCGGCGCGCAGCCGCGCGGTGAGGACCTGGTCGGCGCTGCGGCGCTCCTCGGCCAGGCGGGCCAGCAGGAGCGTGGCGTGGTCCTGCTCGTCCTGGCGGACACTCACCAGGTAGTGGGCGTGCCGCAGATCACCCTCGTCAGGATCGAGCCCGGCACGCAGCCGGGCCAGGTCGGCGCGGGCGTGCGCGGCACCGGCCCGGGCGGCGTCCAGGTCGGCGCTGACGAGGTCCGCGCGGGCGGCGATCGAGGCGACCGCCATCTGGTAGTCGTCCAGGGCCTGCGCACCGGTGCGCAGGGCAGGGTCGAGGTCACGGATCCGGGTGGCCAGGTCGGTGGCGTTCTGCCGCCAGGTGTCGGCGGCCTGCCCGGTCCAGCCCTCGCCGGTGGTCGCGACCAACCGGTCGACCCGGGTGGCCTGCTCGGCAAGGACGGACAGGTGCTCCGCGCACCGATAGACCAGGGCCTGCACCCCGTCACGATCGATCCGCCCCGGACGCTGCTCGTCCCACTGACTCATACGAGCCGGGCCGATCCGCACCGCAGGTCCAGCCCGACCCGCTCGCCGACGTCCTCCAGGACGGCCATCGCCTCCGTGACCGTCTCCTCGGTCATGCTCACCGACACCAGGCACCTCCTCGCGATGAGCGGCCCCGGACGAGCCGCGTGTCTCGCGACGCTAGGCCGGTCCGGGACCCTGACCTGCACGGAAGTGTGGAAACCACACACCACTGAGCCGAATCCGTCCGAGATGTCCGCGCCGACAGCGCCGAAACCGGACAGATCGGGCGCGACGCACGGCGCGGGGATGAGAGTGGTCCCACGCGGCGACCCGGCGCGGGCCGCACCCCGACGGGGTCGGTAGGCTCGCGGTGTGATCGACCTCAAGCTGCTCCGCCAGGACCCCGACGTCGTGCGTGCCAGCCAGGTGGCGCGTGGGGACGACCCCGGCCTCGTCGACCAGGTGCTCGACGCGGACGCCCGCCGCCGTGCCGCGCTGACCGACTTCGAGACGCTGCGCGCCGAGCAGAAGTCCCTGGGCAAGCAGGTGGCCGCTGCGCAGGGCGAGGAGAAGCAGGCGCTGCTCGCGCAGGGCAAGGCGCTCGCGGAGCAGGTCAAGGCGCGGCAGGCCGACGCGGACGCCGCGGACGAGCTGTCGACCACGCTGGCGCGCTCGATCGGGAACGTGGTGGAGCCGGGTGTGCCCGCGGGCGGCGAGGACGACTACGTGGTGCTGCGGCACGAGGGCGAGCCCCGCGACTTCGCGGCCGAGTACGGCCCGGAGTTCGCGGTGCGCGACCACCTGGAGCTCGGCGAGGGCCTGGCCGCGATCGACACCGAGCGCGGCGCCAAGGTGTCGGGTGCGCGGTTCTACTACCTGACCGGCATCGGCGCCCGCCTGGAGCTGGCGCTGCTGAACGCAGCGGTCGACCTCGCCGTGCGCGAAGGCTTCACCCCGGTGATCACCCCGACGCTGGTCAAGCCGGAGATCATGGCGGGCACCGGGTTCCTCGGCGCGCACGCCGACGAGATCTACCGCCTGGAGGCGGACGACCTGTACCTGGTCGGCACCAGCGAGGTCGCCCTCGCCGGCTACCACTCGGGCGAGATCATCGACCTGTCGGCGGGGCCGAAGCGGTACGCGGGCTGGTCGGCCTGCTATCGGCGCGAGGCCGGCTCGTACGGCAAGGACACCCGCGGCATCATCCGCGTGCACCAGTTCCACAAGGTCGAGGCGTTCTCGTACACGACGGTGGAGGACGCCGCCGCCGAGCACCAGCGGATCCTGGGCTGGGAGGAGCAGATGCTCGCCCTGGTCGACCTGCCGTACCGGGTGATCGACACCGCCGCCGGCGACCTGGGCAGCAGCGCCGCCCGCAAGTTCGACTGCGAGGCGTGGCTGCCGAGCCAGCAGCGCTACCTGGAGCTCACCTCGACCTCCAACTGCACGACCTTCCAGGCCCGCCGCCTGGGCGTGCGGGAGCGCACCGCCGAGGGCGAGGTCCGGCCGGTGGCGACGCTGAACGGCACGCTGGCGACCACCCGGTGGATCGTGGCGATCCTGGAGAACCACCAGCAGGCTGACGGCTCGGTCCGGGTGCCGGAGGGGCTGCGCCCGTACCTGGGCGGCCTCGAGGTGCTGGAGCCGGTGGGGGGCGGATCGCGATGACGCACCCGCGCACCGCGGCCGGGACCCTGGTCGCCCTGGACGTCGACGGCACGCTGATGTCGTACGACGGGGTGATCTCCCCCGAGGTGCGCGCGTGCGTGGCCGACCTGCGGGGCGCGGGCGCGCACGTGGTGCTCGCGACCGGGCGCGCGGTGCTGGGCGTGATGCCGGTGGCGCGCGAGCTCGGCCTGACCGAGGGCTGGGCGGTGTGCTCGAACGGCGCGGTGACGGCCCGTCTGGACCCGTCGCTGCCGGAGGGCTACGAGGTCGCGGAGATGACGACCTTCGACCCGGAGCCGGTGCTGCGGGTGCTGGCGATGGAGCTGCCGGACGCGTACTTCGCGGTGGAGGACCTCGGGCGCGGGTTCCGGGTGTCGCGGGTGTTCCCGGACGGGGAGCTGACCGGTGAGCAGACGGTGTCGACCTTCGAGGAGCTGTGCGCCGGTCCGGCCACCCGCGTGGTGATCCGGGACCCGGGCAGCACGCCGGAGGAGTTCCACGCGCTGGTGGAGCGGGTCGGCCTGCACCAGGTGTCCTACGCGGTGGGCTGGTCGGCCTGGTTGGACCTGACCCCCGGCGGGGTGTCGAAGGCGAGCGCGCTGGAGGACCTGCGGCGGCGGCTGGGTGTCGAGCCCTTCGCGACGGTGGCGGTGGGCGACGGCGCGAACGACCTGGAGATGCTGGCGTGGGCCGCCCGCGGGGTGGCGATGGGCCACGCGTCGGAGCCGGTGCGCCAGGCGGCGGACGAGGTCACCGGGACGATCGAGGACGACGGGGCGGTCGACGTGCTGCGCTCGCTGCTGGTCTGAGGCCCACCTGGGCACGCGCTGACCTGCACCGATGCGGTAGCGCTCCCACGGACGGGCGCCGAGCGCGCTGACCTGCGAAAGTGGACCGGGCCGCCCCGGTGAGTGGACAATCCCCGCCATGGCCAACGGCATCGTCGACGTGGCCCGGGTCGCCGGGGTGTCCACCGCGACCGTCTCGCGGGCGCTCCGCGGGCTGCCCAACGTCACCGACGCCACGCGCGAGCGGGTCCGGCGTGCCGCGGAGGAACTCGGCTACGTCGCATCGCCCTCGGCGTCCTCGCTGGCCTCCGGCCGCACCCGGACGATCGGCCTGATCAGCCCGTGGGTGGCGCACTGGTTCTTCGCGCACGTGATCGAGGGTGCGGAGCGCACGCTGCGCGTGGAGGACTTCGACGCGCTGCTCTACACCTTCGACGTGCAGCGGGACACGCGCCGGCCGCTGGTGGACCCGGACGTGCTGCGGCGCCGGGTGGACGGGGTGCTGGTGGTCGGCCTGCCGATGGAGACCGCCGAGGTGGAGTCGCTGGAGGCGCTGGGCTACCCGGTGGTCTTCGTGGGTGCGGGGGCGCCGGGACGGGTGACCGTGGGCGTGGACGACGCGGGCACGGCGCGGCGGGCGGTGGCGCACCTGGCCGGGCTGGGGCACCGGGTGGTGGCCCACCTCAGCGGCGAGCCGGACGACACCCTGTCGTGGTCGCCGGCGGTGCGCCGTGCGGAAGGCTGGCGCGCGGAGGTGCTCGAGCGCGGGCTGGCCGGCCCGGAGGGGCTCGAGGTGCACGGGCACTTCGACGTGGCCGGCGGGCGGGCGTCGATGCACGCGCTGCTGGACCGCCGACCCGACGTGACCGCGGTGTTCGCGGCCTCGGACGAGATGGCGATGGGGGCGATCCTCGCGGTGCGTGACCGCGGGCTGCGGGTGCCGCAGGACGTGTCGGTGATCGGCGTGGACGGGCACGACATGGGCGAGCACCTGGGTCTGACCACGATGGCGCAGAACGCCCACGAGCAGGGGATGACGGCGGCGTCGATGCTGCTGGAGATGATCACCGGTGCCCCCGTGCCGCGCGAGGTGGTGTTCCCCACCCACCTGGTCGAGCGGGGCACCACCGCCCCGCCCCGGGTGGGAGCGTTCCCGCCGTGACCAAATCGTGACCGGTCCGTGAGCCGAAGCGCTTGTGCGTTTCCTATGTAAGCGCTTGCATGGGGGCACGCACCGGGGCGGACCGCCTCGGCTGGCACCACGACGAGGTGGAGGCAACGCATGACCAGGATTCGTCGCCACGGCGCAGGCGCCGTGGTCGCCGGGGGGCTCGGGCTGGCGCTCGCGCTCACCGCATGTTCGGGCAGCAGCGACGACGGCGAGAGCACCGGCGGCAGCGAGGGCGGCGGCTCGGCCAACGCGATCGACTGCGCCCCCTACGAGGAGTTCGGCGACCTGACCGGCACGACCGTGTCGATCTACACGTCGATCGTCGAGCCCGAGCAGCAGACGCAGGAGGACTCCTACGACCCGTTCGAGGAGTGCACCGGCGTCACCATCGAGTACGAGGGCTCCCGCGAGTTCGAGGCGCAGCTGCTCGTGCGCATCCAGGCGGGCAACGCCCCCGACATCGCCTACCTGCCGCAGCCCGGCCTGCTGAAGACGATCGTCCAGGACTTCCCGGACGCGATCGTGCCGGCACCGGACGCCACCGCGGCGAACGTGGACGAGTTCTTCAGCGCGTCGTGGAAGGACTACGGCAGCGTCGACGGCACGTTCTACGCCGCCCCGCTCGGCGCCAACGCCAAGTCCTTCGTCTGGTACTCGCCGTCGATGTTCGAGGACGCCGGCTACGAGGTCCCGGAGACCTGGGACGCCATGATGGACCTCTCGCAGCAGATCGTGGACGACGGCGCGATGCCGTGGTGCGCGGGCGTGGAGTCCGGTGACGCGACCGGCTGGCCGGGCACCGACTTCATCGAGGACGTCGTGCTCCGCACCGCCGGCCCGGACGTCTACGACCAGTGGTACACCCACGAGATCCCGTTCAACGACCCGCAGATCGTCGACGCCTTCGACACCGCGGGCGAGATCCTCAAGAACCCGGACTTCGTGAACGCGGGCCTCGGCGGCGTGGACTCCATCGCCACCACCCCGTGGACCGACGCGGGCTTCCCGATCCTCGACGGCACCTGCTGGATGCACCGCGCGGCGAACTTCTACGCCACGCAGTGGCCGGAGGGCACCGAGGTGGCCCCCGACGGCGACGTCTACGCCTTCTACCTGCCGACCAACCAGACCGACATCAAGCCGGTGCTCGGCGGCGGCGAGTTCGTGGCGGCCTTCAACGACCGTCCCGAGGTGCAGGCGTTCCAGACCTACCTCTCCTCGGCGGACTGGGCCAACACCAAGGCCAAGACCACCCCGATGGGCGGCTGGGTCAGCGCCAACAACGGGCTCGACCCGGAGAACCTCGCCACCGACTTCGACAAGCTGTCGGCCGAGATCCTCTCCGACCCCGACTCCGTGATCCGCTTCGACGCCTCCGACCTCATGCCGGGCGAGGTGGGTGCCGGGACGTTCTGGACCGGCATCGTCAACTGGCTCACCGGGTCCTCCAGCCAGGAGGTCGCGGACCAGATCGAGGCCTCCTGGCCGGCGTCCTGACGGGCGACAGCCACTGACGGCAACGGCCCGCCCGGCGGCACGGGGAGCAGATCCCCGGTCGTCGGGCGGGCCGACCCTGCTCATGAGGGCGTGGAGGGGCAGATGGACTGGTTGACGAATGCGAGCACGACGGGCGAGAAGTTCGTCCTGATGTTCGTGGCGATCGCGCTGTTCGTGGTCGTCATGGGGGCGATCCTCTTCCTGGTCGACCGACCGAAGAGGATCCCGCGGTGGGTGGTGGCGACCGCGTTCGCCGGGCCCGCCCTGCTGCTGGTGGCGTGGGGCCTGGTGCGCCCCGCGATCATCACGATCTGGAACTCGTTCTTCGACCGGCGCGGGAACGAGTTCGTGGGGCTGGACAACTACCAGCGCGCGGTCACCGAGGGCCAGTTCCAGAGCGTGCTGGTGACCACGGCGATCTGGGTGATCCTGGTGCCGATCGGCTCGACGCTGATCGGCCTGGTGTACGCGGTGCTGGTGGACCGCACGCGGTTCGAGAAGCTGGCCAAGGCGCTGGTGTTCATCCCGATGGCGATCTCCATGGTCGGCGCCTCGATCATCTGGAAGTTCGTCTACGAGTTCCGGCCGAACCAGCCGGGCGTCAAGCAGACCGGCCTGCTCAACCAGGTGCTGGTCTGGATCGGGCTGGAACCGCAGCAGTTCCTGATCAACGGACCGTGGAACACGCTGTTCCTCATCGTGGTCATGGTCTGGATCCAGACCGGTTTCGCGATGACGGTGCTGTCCGCCGCGATCAAGGCGATCCCGGACGACATCGTGGAGGCCGCGCGCCTCGACGGGCTGCACGGCATGAAGATGTTCCGCTTCATCACCGTGCCGTCGATCCGGCCGGCCCTCGTGGTCGTGCTCACCACGATCGCCATCGGCACGCTCAAGGTGTTCGACATCGTCCGCACCATGACCGGCGGCCAGTTCGGCACGCAGGTGATCGCGAACGAGTTCTACACGCAGGCGTTCCGGCAGAACAACCAGGGGCTGGCCTCCGCGCTCGCGGTGATCCTGTTCATCCTGGTGATCCCGATCGTGATCTACAACGTGCGCCAGCTGCGCCGGTCGGAGGAGATCCGATGACGACCACTCCCACACCCCCCACGGTCCCGATCGCGACGGAGGAGGACGGCACGCCGCAGGTGCAGGTGCGACGGCTGTCCCGCATGGAGAAGCGGGCCATCGCCACCAAGGGCAAGCTCTCGTCGCCGTGGGCCTCCGGGCTGGCGATCGTGATCGCGCTGCTGTGGACGATCCCGTCGGTCGGCCTGCTCGTCACGTCGTTCCGCCCCGAGCTCGACATCCGCCGCTCCGGCTGGTGGACCGTGTTCGGCGGTCTGTTCAACGGCGAGGCCGAGTTCACGCTCGACAACTACGACCAGGCGCTCTACGGCTCCGGCGCGAACCTGTCGACGTTCTTCGTCAACTCGTTCGTGATCACGATCCCGGCGGTGGTCATCCCGATCACCCTGGCGCTGCTCGCGGCGTACGCCTTCGCGTGGATCGACTTCAAGGGCCGCGAGTTCCTGTTCGTCGCGGTGTTCGCGCTCCAGGTGGTCCCGTTGCAGGTGGCGCTGGTGCCGCTGCTGACGGACTTCGTCAACCTGGGGATCAACGGCTCGTTCTGGACGGTGTGGATCGCGCACGCCACCTTCGGGCTCCCGCTGGCGATCTTCCTGCTGCACAACTTCATGAAGGACATCCCGGCGTCGCTCGTCGAGGCGGCCCGCGTGGACGGCGCGGGGCACGTGAAGATCTTCTTCCAGGTGCTGCTGCCGCTGCTGGTGCCGGCCATCGCGGCCTTCGGCATCTTCCAGTTCCTTTGGGTGTGGAACGACCTGCTGGTCGGCCTGACCTTCACCGACGTCGGGTCGCGGCCGTTGACCGTGGCCGTCGCGGAGATGGCCGGCTCGCGCGGCGGTGACTGGCACATCCTCACCGCGGGCGCGTTCATCTCGATGGTGGTGCCGCTGATCGTGTTCATCTCGCTCCAGCGGTACTTCGTCCGCGGTCTGCTGGCGGGCTCCGTCAAGGGCTGATCCCGCACTCCCGCACGCACCGAGCGGGCACGTCCTGACGACGGGACGTGCCCGCTCGGTGTGTCCGCGGGCCCGTACCCTGGGCCCCGTGAGCAGCGCCCAGGCACCCGGACGGCTCGACCGGGTGCCGGCCCCGCTGATGTTCCTGTTCTCCGGGCTCGCGCAGTACGGCGGGGCGGCGCTGGCGGTGGCGCTGTTCGCGGTGATCGCCTCGCCGACGGTGGCCTGGCTGCGGATCGCGGTCGCCGCCGTGGTGCTGCTCGCCTGGCGCCGGCCGTGGCGCGCCCGGTGGACCCGGCCCGACCTGCTCGCGGCGGTGGCGTTCGGGATCGTGCTCGCCGGGATGAACGTGGCCTTCTACGTGGCGATCGACGTGCTGCCGCTCGGCACCGCGGTCGCGATCGAGTTCCTCGGCCCCGTCGCGGTGGCGGCGATCACCGGCCGGTCCTGGCAGGAGCGCGGCGGCATCCTGGTCGCCGCGGCCGGGGTGGTGCTGCTGGCCGGGGTGCAGCTCGAGGGTGGGGGCGAGCCGGGCGCCGTGCGCGGGCTGGTGGCGATCGGTCTCGCGGCGGCGTGCTGGGCGGGATACATCCTGCTCGGGCGACGTGTCGCGCAGGGGCGCAGCGGGTCGGCCCTCCCGTCCGGCGACGACCGGCCCGCGCCGGACGGGATCGCCTCGCTGGCCGTCGGCATGACCGCCGGCGCGCTGGTCACGGCCCCGTTCCTCGCTGCCGACGCCGCACCGGTGCTGCACGACTGGCACCTCGCGCTGAGCGTGGTGGGGATCGCCGTGCTGTCCTCGGTGCTGCCCTACGCGATCGAGCAGGTGGTGCTCCGCCGGGTGACCGCCGCGACCTTCGCGGTGCTGCTGGCCATGCTCCCGGCGACCGCCGCCGTGGTCGGTGCGCTCGCGCTGCGCCAGTGGCCGCACGGGTGGGAGGTCGTCGGGCTGGCCTGCGTCACCGCCGCGATCGCCCTCACCGCCACCCGCCGCACGCCGGGCTGACCGCGCCCGACCGGCGCGGTCAGAGGTACTGGCCGGGGCCCTCGCCCGCGGAGGCTCCGGGGGCGTCCGGACCGTCCGGGGCGTGACCGCCGGGCAGGGCGCGGCGCATCTGGCTGAGCTGGGCCTGCGCGGCCATCTGCTGCGCGACCAGCGCGGTCTGCAACCCGTGGAACAGGCCCTCCAGCCAGCCGACCAGCTGCGCCTGCGCGATGCGCAGCTCGGCGTCGGAGGGGGCGGAGTCGTCGGAGAACGGCAGGGTGATCCGGTGCAGCTCGTCCACGAGCTCGGGGGACAGGCCGTCCTCCAGCTCGTGCAGCGAGCGCTCGTGCACCTCGGCCAGGCGGGCGCGGGCGGCCTCGTCCAGGGGCGCGCTGCGCACCTCCTCCAGCAGCTGCTTGATCATGGTGCCGATCCGCATGACCTTCGCCGGCTGGCCGACCAGCGCGCTCGGGTCCTCCGGCTGCTCGCCCGGCGCCGGGTCGGGAGTCTCGCCGCCGCCCAGCACCACGACCCGCGGGGCGCGTCCCTCGTCCGTCTCGCTCATCCGGCCATCCTGCCCCGTCATCCGGCGGCCAGCAGCAGGACCTTGCCGAACACCCGGCCGGAGTCGAGCAGCCGGTGCGCCTGCGGGGCCTCCGCCAGCGGGACCCGGCTGTCGACCACCGGGCGCAGCCGCCCGTCGGCGAGCATCGGCCACACGTGGGCGTGCACGTCCGCGACCAGGCGCTCCTTCTCGGGGAGCGGGCGGGGCCGCAGCGTGGTCGCGGCGACCGAGGCACGCCGGGCCATCAGCGCCCCGAGGTCGAGCTCGCCCCGGCTGCCGCGCTGGGTGCCGATCACCACCAGCCGACCGCCGACCGCCAGCGCGGCGACGTTCCCGGCGAGCCCGCCCGCGCCGAGCACGTCGAGCACCACGTCGGCGCCGTGGCCGTCGGTGGCGTCGAGCACGGCGGCGGTGACGTCCTGCGTGCGGTGGTCGATCACCACGTCCGCGCCGAGGGCACGGCAGCGGTCGGCGCGCTCGGCCCCGCCGGCGGTGGTGATCACCCGGGCGCCGAGGGCGGCCCCGATCTGCACGGCCACCGAGCCGACGCCGCCGGACCCGCCCTGCACCAGCAGCACGTCCCCGGCGCCGAGCCGACCGACGTCCACCAGGTTCGACCACGCGGTGCACACCGCCTCGGGCAGCCCGGCGGCGTCGACCAGGTCCAGGTCCTCCGGGACGGGCAGCAGCAGCCCGGCGGGCACGACGGCGAGGTCGGCGTAGCCGCCGCCGGCGAGCAGCGCGGCGACCCGGTCGCCCACCGTCCAGCCCTCGACGCCGGGGCCGAGGGCGTCGACCGTGCCGGACACCTCCAGCCCGGGCCACTCCGGCGCCCCGGGCGGCGGCGGGTAGCGGCCCTCGCGCTGCATCAGGTCGGCGCGGTTGACCCCGGCCGCCGCGACGCGCACCCGGACCTCGCCGGGGCCCGGCACCGGGTCCGGCCGCTCGCCCACGACCAACGCCTCCGGTCCGCCCGGCTCCCGCACCTCGATCACGCGCACCGGACGAGCGTACGACCGGCCCCCGCGGTCGTGCGTGCGGGTGAAAGGGCGGCGGCACCCGACGGCGTGAGTCCCGCGTGATGACGGCGTCCGAGCAGGTCGCGGAGAAGCGCTGCACGGATGAATCCGTTGTCGGGGCTCATGTCCTCGCCCGCGCGCGCCGATGAGACGAAGACGGGTGCTGTCCGTGGCGCCCGCGCTCGGTCGCGGCTGGCGGCGGCCGGGTGGCGACAACCAGGGATGGGAAGGCAGGTCGACATGCTGCGCAGGCTCGGCATCCGCACCAAGGTGCTGGCGGTGCTCGCGGTGCCGGTGCTCGTCCTGCTCGCCCTGTCCGCGTTCATCTCGCTGCAGTCCTTCGACCAGGCGCGCACCGCCGCGGCCGTCGAGGACGTGGTGCGCACGCTGCCGCAGTACGCCCGGCTGGCCGAGGCCTTGCAGCAGGAGCGCACGCTGTCCATGCAGAGCGTGTCGGGATCGCCGCTGTCCGGCAGCATCCAGGCCTCCCGCAAGGGCACCGACGACGCGATGGCCGCGCTGGAGCAGGCGGTCGCCGACCTCGACGTCAGCCCGCTGGACGCCCGCGTGGCCGAGGCCGTCGCGGCCTCGCGCAGCCAGCAGGACAAGATCGAGTCGATCCGTCAGCGCGTGGTCGACGGCACGGTCCCGTCGTCGCTGGTCGACAGCAACTACACCGACATCATCGCCGCGGCGAACGACGTGCCGGCCCTCGTCGCCGAGACGCTGTCCGACCGTTCGCTGGCGAGCCGGCTGTCCGCCTACGGCTACATCGCCGACACGATCGAGCAGGTGCTGCGCGCGCAGCCGACCGCCCTCGAGGTGTTCGCGGACGACGGCGCCGACACCAGCCGCGTGCGCGAGCTCGCCTCGCTGTTCGCCGTGCAGGACGCCGCCCGTGCCGACGCCCGCACCGCGACCAACAACCTGCACCTGGCCGGCATCCAGCTGCCGTCCCGCGATGCCGACCTCACCGCCCTGCAGCTGTCGCTGGTGTCCGGCAACGAGCTGACCGTGTCTGCGCTGGACACGAACCGGTGGAACACGCTGACCAACGCCGAGCTCGCCGGCCTGCGCCCGGTGGCCGACGACCTGCTGTCCTCCGCGTCGTCACAGGCGTCCTCGCTGGCGAGCAGCGCCCAGCGCGAGGCCGTGATCACGATCAGCGCGACCGTGCTGGCCACCGCGCTGTCGATCGTGATCGCCTTCCTGGTGTCCCGCGGGATCGTCGTGCCGCTGCGCCGCCTGACCTCCGCGGCCGGTGACGTGCGCGAGGAGCTGCCGCGCCTGGTCGAGCAGGTGGCGGTGCCGGGCGAGACCCCGGACCTCACGCTCGCCGAGATCCCGGTGGAGTCCTCCGACGAGGTCGGCAAGCTCGCCGCCGCGTTCAACTCGGTGAACGCCACCACCATCCAGGTCGCCCGTGAGCAGGCCGCGCTGCGTGGCTCGATCGCGGAGATGTTCGTCAACGTCGCCCGGCGCGACCAGGTGCTGCTCGGTCGCCAGCTGTCGTTCATCGACCAGCTGGAGCGCACCGAGGAGGACCCGGCGGCGCTGGCCAACCTGTTCCGCCTCGACCACCTCGCCACCCGTATGCGCCGCAACGCCGAGTCGCTGCTGGTGCTCGCCGGCATCGACTCCGGCCGCCGCCTGCGCGAGGCGATGCCGCTGTCCGACGTGATCCGCACCGCGTCCTCGGAGATCGAGCAGTACGACCGGGTGCAGCTCGAGCTGCGCGCGGACCCGCTGATGCACGGCTTCAACGCGCTGGCCGCCGCCCACCTGCTCGCCGAGCTGCTGGAGAACGCGACGCTGTTCTCCGAGCCGGGCACCCCCGTGATCGTCTCGACCGGCGTGAGCGGCGACCTGGTGACCGTCCAGGTGATCGACCAGGGTCTCGGCATGACCCCCGAGGAGCTGGCGGAGGCCAACGCGACGATCGGCGCGACCGCCGCCACCGACGCGATCGGCGCCCAGCGCCTCGGCCTCTTCGTGGTGGCGCGCCTGGCCCGCCGCCTCGGCGCGCACGTCCGCCTGGAGCGCGCCTCCGGGCACCACTCGACCTCGGGCACGGTGGCCGCGGTCTCCTTCCCGGCGGCCCTGTTCACCTCGCACGACCCGGCCCTCGGCGGTCAGTCCGCCCCAGCGCCGGCGCAGCGCCAGGTCAGCGGCCCGGCCACCGGGGCGATCCCCGAGGCGCCGGTGGCGGTGCCGGTCGACCTGGCCGCGCTCACCGACGGTGCGACCACCACCGGCCTGCCCAAGCGCCGCGTCAGCGGTGCCCAGGCGCCCAGCGAGCCGGAGGTCGTGCTGCCGGCCCCCGCCGAGGCGACCCTGTCGCCGGAGGTCGCGGCCGCCGCCGCCGAGGTGTGGACCCCGCAGGTGCCCGCCGCCGGCCCCGCCGCGCTCCCCTCGCGCGCCGCGCTGCCCAGCCGTGACGAGGCCGCGCCGCTGCCCACCCGCACCCCGGCGACGCCCGCTGCGCCCGAGCCGGAGCCGACGCCCGACGTCGACGCCGCCGGCCCGCGCAGCGGCCTGTTCGCCGGGTTCCGCGGTCGCGACGCGCTGCCCCGCCTGACCGAGCTGCCGATCACCGACGACGAGCCGGCCGCCGCGCCGGTGGACGCGGTCGAGGCCGCCCCGGTCGGCGAGACGGACGCCCCCGCCTGGGGTGCCGACGCCTGGTCGCCGGACGCCTGGCAGGCCGAGGAGCCGGTCACCGAGACCGCGCCCGCCGACGCCGCGCCAGCCGAGGCCGCGTTCGCGCCCGCCGAGGACCTGGCGAGCCCGCTGGACGCCACCCCGGCGCCCGAGCCCGTCGACCTGCTGCCGGAGATCCCCGCGCTCGCCCCTGACCCCGAGCCCGAGGTGCCGGCCGAGCCCGTCGCGCCGGCGGCGCTGGTCGTGCCCGGTCTGGTGCCGGACGAGCCCGCCGAGGACGCGTGGGCCTGGTCGAGCGCCGCGCAGGACGTCGCGGAGACCGTCGACCCCGCGTGGTCCGAGGCCGAGCCGTGGGCGCCGACCGAGCCGCAGGCCGCCCCGGCCGCCCCCGCGTGGGACGCCGCCGAGCAGTGGTCCGCGCCCGAGCCGCCGTCCGGTCTGCCGGACCTCGCCGACCTGCCCGCTCCCGTCGGTGAGCCGGTCGCCGGCCTGGCCGCGCCCGCGCCGTACGCCGCGCCCGAGCCGTACGTCGCGCCCGATCCCGTCGTCGAGCCGATCGCTCCCGAGCAGCCGGTGCTGTCCTCCTGGTCCGCCGACCAGCACTGGGCCGCGCCGACCGAGGCTCCGGCCGCCGCGCTGCCGACCCGCGCCTCCGCGCTCCCGCCGACGCCCGTCGCGCCGGAGCCGATCGCCCCCGAGCCGGCCCCGGTCCGCGCCTCGGCGTTCTCGCCCGCCGCCGAGCCCGTCGAGCCCGCCGCCCCGCTGCCCGACTTCGCCTCGCTGGTGCAGGGCGACGGCCGCGAGGAGCTGCACCGCGAGCGTCCCCGCAAGACGAAGCGCTCGTTCTTCGGCCGCCGCAAGCCCGTCGCCCAGCCGCCCGCCGCCCCGGCAGCGCCGGTGGCCGCAGCCCCGGCGGTCGACCGCCCGGCGTGGACCCCGAGCACCGCGTGGAGCGCCGGCGAGGAGCCCGCCGCCCCCGCCGCCTGGACCCAGCAGCCCGCGCCGGTCGTCGAGCCGGAGCCGGTGGCCGCGCCCGTCGCCGAGCCGCCCGCCGCCCCCTCGTGGGCCGCCGAGCCGGTGGTCGAGACCCCGGAGCCGGTCGCCGAGACCCCGGCCTGGTCGCCGCAGCCGGCCGCCTCCTGGGCGCCGGAGCCCGCCGGGCAGAACCCCGCCGTGCCGCTGTGGGCGATCGCCCCGGAGTCAGGGCCGACGCCGCCCGCCTGGGCCCCGCAGGAGCCCGCGCCCGCCGCCAGCACCCCGGGCTGGTCCGCCGCGCTGCCGACCCGCACCCCGGCCCCGGTGCCGCCGCCGGTGGAGGAGCCCTCGGCCTCGACCATCCCCGCCGTCTCCGCGCCGCGCGACGTCAGCGCCTGGGCCTCCGCCTGGTCGCCCGAGGGCGGTGCCGCCGGCACGACCCCGTCGTGGGCCACCGGGGCGACCGCGCGCCAGGGCGACGCCCCCGCCGCCGCGTCGCACTCGGGTGCGCTCGACGCGGAGGCCGCCGCGATGCTCGCCCAGCGAGCCGACATCCAGGAGCAGGCGTTGTCCGAGCTGAGCCAGCTCTCCGCGTACCGGCCGACCGTGGTCGACCGGCCCGCGAACGGGGCGCTCACCCGCCGTGTGCCCACCGCGATCCCGGCCGCGCCGGAGATCGAGGCGGACACCGAGGGCACCGCGGCCCGCGACGCCGACGGCCTGCGCAGCCGCCTGTCGTCCTTCCAGTCCGGGACCCGCCGGGGGCGTCGTGCCCTCGCCGAGACCGAGTCCGGTGACGTCCCCGCCCCGGGGGCCGAGCCCACGCCCGACCAGCAGCCCGCCGGAGTCGTCGCCGACATGGTGAACGCAGCCCACGCAGCCTCGGCTGCACCACGTCAGGAGGATGAGTGACCACCCTCAGCACCGAGGCAGCCAACTTCGGCTGGCTGCTGGACAACTTCGTCCGGACCGTGCCCGGCACCCGGCACACGCTGGTGGTGTCCGCGGACGGTCTGCTCATGGCGATGTCCGAGCAGCTCGACCGCACCAGCGGCGACCAGCTCGCGGCGATCGTCGCGGGCATGTCCAGCCTCACCCGGGGGGCTGCCCGTCAGCTCCGCGCGGGTGACGTCCGGCAGGCGATCGTGGAGATGGACAACCTGTTCCTCTTCCTGATGACCGTCTCCAACGGGTCGGTCCTCGCCGTGGTGGCAGACGCCACCTGCGACGTCGGCCTGATCGGCTACGAGATGGCCATGCTGGTCTCGCGGACCGAGTCCACCCTGACCCCGCAGCTCATCTCCGAGATGCGCGGTCAGCTCCCCGTCGACGGCGCCACGCGCGCGCCCACCATGTGAGGTGCCGATGAGCGAGAGCGAGTTCGAGACCCGGACCGTCCGGCCGTACGCGGTCACGGGCGGCCGCGTGCGCTCCGAGCGGTCCGACTACCCGATCGAGGCGCTGGTGGAGCTGCTGCCCGCCGGTGTCGGCGGTCAGGGCCTCCCCCCGGAGAAGCGCGCCATCCTGCAGCACGCGTCGCACGGCTACATCTCGATCGCCGAGCTGTCGGCCCTGCTCCACCTGCCGCTCGGCGTGGTGCGCGTCGTCGTGTCCGACCTCGTGGATGCTGGCTTCGTGCGCGTCCACGCCTCCGACCCGGTCGAGGTCCGCACCGGCCAGTCGCCCGCCCTGTCCCTCAGCGTCCTGGAGAGTGTTCTCAATGGCATTTCCGCCCTCTGACGCCGCGGCGGCCCCGGTGACCGCCTCTGTTCCCACCGCCCGTCCGGCCTCCGGCGCCGTGGACCCGTCCGCCGCGCCGACGGTCGTGAAGATCGTGGTGGCGGGTGGTTTTGCGGTGGGCAAGACGACGTTCATCGGGTCGATCAGTGATATCGAGCCGTTGAACACCGAGGCGGCGATGACCGAGCACTCGGTGGGTGTGGACGACGCCGGTGGTGTGTCGGACCGCAAGACGTCGACGACGGTGGCGATGGACTTCGGTCGGATCGCCCTGCCGGGGTCGTTGTGGTTGTACCTGTTCGGGACGCCGGGGCAGGACCGGTTCTTGTTCATGTGGGACGACCTGGTGCGTGGTGCGATCGGTGCGGTGGTGCTGGTGGACACCGATCGGTTGGACCAGTGCTTCCCGGCGGTGGACTACTTCGAGTCCCGGGGCATCCCGTTCGTGGTGGGGGTGAACTGCTTCGACGGTGTGGCCAAGCACCGGTTGGAGGACGTCCGCGAGGCGTTGGCGATCCCCGCGCACGTGCCGGTGCTGTACACCGACGCGCGTTCGCGCACCGCGACCAAGCAGACGCTGATCTCGCTGGTGCAGCTCGCCATGGAGCGCCTGCGCTCCGCCTGAGCATGCCCTCCCGCCCCGCCGAGGGCGGACCACGAGCGCCGATCCGCACGGTCGGCCCGTCGTCGCCGCAGAGCCCGCTAGGCTCTCGCGACGTGCGGGTCTATGCCGACGGGTCGGCGCTCGTGCGCTATCTCCCCGGCCCGCCCCACGCGGCGGCCTGGCAGGAGTGGGCGGCCGAGCACGAGCCCGAGCTGCTGGTCACGTCGCTGTCCCTGGGCGAGCTGCGCGCCGCTGCCGCCCAGCAGCCGACGGACGTGCGCCTGCGCGCCCTCGACGTGCTGGGCCGCTTGGAGGAGGTCCGGTACTTCGACCAGGCGCTGCGCGTCGCCTCGATGAGCACCGCGGTGCTGTCCCCGTTCGCCGCCCTGCACCTCGGCGTCGCGGTGGCCCACCCGGAGATCGGCGGCTACGCCTCCTACGACCAGCGCCTGGTGCAGGTGGCGGCGATGCACGGGCTGCGGATCGTCTCGCCCGGGCTGCCGGACCGGTGGTGGGACGCGGGCTGACCGGTCGACGTCACCGCGACACCGATGTCCCGGAGTCGGAGCACCAGTGTCGACCGCGGGTCGGGATGTCGGTCGGGCTGTTCAGCGCCGGCTGGGACCTCCGAGGCGACTGAGACGACTGTGCGAACGATCGCGGCCTCGTGACTGGCGCATTCTGCTGGCAACAGGCGTTCGCATGTCAGATTCGAGGTCGATACGGCCCAGGCTTCGGCACTCCGCTCTGTCCGCGATCGGCGGTTGGCATCGTGTAGTCGAGATCGTCGGTGACTCCCCAGTACGCCTGACGATCCAGCCAGATGCAGTAGAGGCTCTGTCCATCCAGCCGAATGCGAAGCGGCTTGCGGCCGGGGTCGCCTTTCCACGCTGCGACCTCCACTCGCGGTGAGCCACGGGAGACGGTGCGCCGAGCTACGAACGAGATCGCCGGCTTCAGGTCGTAGTCGGCAGACATCACGATGGCGACGTCGTACCGATCCTCCATGCACATGGTTGCGAGGTCGACGGCGAGGGAGACGTCGATGCCCTTCTCTCGGGGCTTGTCCTTGCAGCCGATCTCGCCCCAGTCGTCTGGATAGCGCAGATCGGTGAACGTGCATCGCACCTTGGCATTCGACCGCCACCGTGCCTCTTGCCGCCGGAAGGCGGCATAACCCTTGGTGTCGTTCTGCTGTGTCGGGCGACCTCTGTAGATGCGGATCTCGGTGAGTTCGTAGGACTCATCGGGGTGTCGGTTCGCGTGGTCGCGCATGAGGATGTGAGCCAGGTCGACAGGGTCTACTTGGCCGCGCGTGGCCGGGTCTTCACGCGAGTGGAAGCTCTCGCGCGCGCATGTAGACGTTCTGCCAGTCGAAGAAGACCACCACTCGCTTCGTCACGAGTTCCCCTGGAACGAAAAAGCCCCGTCGTGCGGCGATGCCGGACAACGGGGTGGATTGCCTGCAACGTTACTGTTGCGCACGCGCAAGAAGCAACCAGAAGTGACGGGCGTCACATCGATTCGGTCTGCCCCTGCCTAGCAGGCGCAACTGCGGCTCGACGGTGGCGGCGCCGAGGCGCGCGATCCCGTGCCGGACGATGATGAGCGACGCTTCGGAGGAGCGACCGTGTCGGCAATCACGGACGTGTGACCGGCGACCGCCACACCGCGAGGTACCGCCACATCGCCAGCCGCCGGTAGCGGACCCCGGGCAGCGCCCGCCGCAGCAGCCGGTGGTTCTCCGCCCAGGTGAGCGGCGGCTGCGCGCGGACCATCGCGGGCTCCCAGGTCGGGCGACCACGGGTGCGCAGCCGGTGAGCCAGCACGTCCCGCGCCTCGATCACGGCGTCGAGCGGCCCCGCCGAACCGCCGATGCCGAGCAGCACGACGGTGCCGCCCGGCCGGAGCACCCGGCGGACCTCGGCCAGCGCGGCCGCCGCGTCGACGTGGTGCAGCACCATCGCCAGGGTCACGGCGTCCAGCGAGGCGTCGGCGCACGGCAGCGCGAGCGCGTCGCCGACCGCGAACCGCACGCCCGGCCGCACCGTGTTCGACAGCACCATGGGGTCGGTGTCGATCCCGAGCACCTGCCGGCCCGGGGCGGCGAGCGCGCGGGCGAGCGTGCCCTCGCCGCAGCCGACGTCCAGCACCACGCGGGCGTCGGCGGGGACCGCGCGCAGCATCGCCGGGTGGCGGTGGGTGGTGTGGTTCCACCGTCGCGCGACGAGATCGGTCATCGCGGTGCGGGCGGGGCGGTGGTGCCGCGCTCGACCAGGGTGGTGGGCAGCCGCACGTGCTCCGGCGCGGCGGCATCGTCCGTCCCGTCCGTCCCGCCCAGCCGGTGCAGCAGCAGCTCGACCGCCGCGGCGCCGAGCCGTTGCAGCTCCTGCCGGACGGTGGTGAGCGGGGGCTCGGTGGCAGCGGACTCCGGGATGTCGTCGAAGCCGACCACGGACAGGTCGTCGGGCACCCGGACCCCCAGCCGGTGGGCCGTGTCGAGGATGCCCATGGCGGACAGGTCGTTGGCGGCGAAGATCGCGGTGGGCGGCTCGGGCAGCGCGAGCATGGCCGCGGTCGGCGCGTCGGCGCCGTCGCGCTGGTACTCGGCCACCCGCACCAGGTCCGGGTCCGGGGCCAGGCCCGCCTCCGCGAGGGCCTGCCGGAAGCCGGCCTCGCGCAGCCGCGAGGACTCCAGGTCGGGGCGTCCGCCGAGGAAGCCGATCCGGGTGTGGCCGAGCGCGAGCAGGTGCCGGGTGGCGAGCACCGCGCCGGCCAGGTTGTCCGAGTCCACGCTGGACAGGTCGCCGGGACCGGCGTGCGGGTCGACCGCGACCACCGGCACCTCGCCGTCGGGGTCGACCACCGTCGGGGTGACCAGCACGGCGCCGTCGATCAGCGTGCCGCTGAGCCGGGCCAGGTAGCGGCGCTCCCAGCCGGGTCGTCCGGATCCACCCCCGGTGTAGGCGAGCAGGGCGTAGTCGGTGCCGGCGAGCGCCGCGCCGGCACCCTTGAGGATCTCGGTGCTGAACGGCTCGAACTCGGCCACCAGCACCCCGATCACGTGCGTGCGGTGCGACCGCAAGGAGCGCGCGACGATGCTCTGCTCGTAGCCGAGCCGCTGCACCACCTCCTGCACGTGCGCGACCGTGCGGGCGGCGATGCCGTCGCGTCCGTTGATCACCTTCGACACGGTCGCGACCGAGACACCGGCCTCCTGCGCGACGTCCGTGATCGTCACCCGGCGAGCCATGACCGACATCCTAGGGTGACTAAAACGTTATCGACAACGGTTGACATGCACCTTCGTCCGCTGTCAGAGTCGGCCGTGCAGCACCGGTCAGCGATGACGAGGGGCCTGGCGGCGAGCACAGCAGCCCGCAGCCGGCGTCAGCGACGACGCGCACCGCGGGGGTCCACGCCCCCGGCACATCCGGTCGACCCCGTTCGGGGATTGACCGTCTCGTGAGGTCAGCTCAACGAAGAGGACAGATCGATGAAGGCGAAGAAGACACTGGCGGCGTGCGCCGTCGTGCTCATGGGGACGCTGGGCCTCGCGGCCTGCGGGAACGGGGACGACTCGGGCTCGAGCTCGAGCGACGGCAAGGTCGAGATGACCTTCTGGCACAACTCGACGACGGGTGACGGCAAGGCCTACTGGGAGAACACCGTCAAGGCGTTCGAGGACGCCAACCCGAACGTCACGATCAAGATCCAGGCCATCCAGAACGAGGACATGGACGGCAAGCTGCAGACCGCCCTGAACTCGGGCGACGCGCCGGACATCTTCATGGCCCGTGGCGGCGGCAAGCTCGCCGACGTGGTCGAGGCGGGTCAGGCCATGGACCTCACCGACACCCTCTCCGACAACGCGAAGTCCGCGGTCGGCGAGGCCTCGCTGAACGCGTTCAGCATCGACGGCAAGGTCTACGGCATGCCGACCTCGGTGCTGCCGGGTGGCATCTACTACAGCAAGGACCTGTTCGCCCAGGCCGGGATCACCGAGACCCCGACGACCATGGACGAGCTGAGCGCCGCGGTCGACAAGCTCAAGGCCGCCGGCATCCAGCCCATCGCGCTCGGCGCGAAGGACGCCTGGCCGGCCGCGCACTGGTACTACTTCTTCGCGCTGCGCGAGTGCTCGAAGGACACGATGGCCGAGGCCGCCAAGTCCAAGAACTTCGACGACCCGTGCTGGGCGAAGGCCGGTGAGGACCTGAACGACTTCGCCGGGACCGAGCCGTTCAACAACGGCTACCTCACCACCACCGCGCAGCAGGGCGCCGGTTCCTCGGCTGGCCTGCTCGCCAACCACCAGGCCGCCATGGAGCTGATGGGTGCGTGGGAGCCCGGCGTCGTGGCCTCGCTGACCCCGGACGAGAAGCCGCTGTCCGACCTCGGCTGGTTCTCCTTCCCCGCCGTCGACGGTGGCAAGGGTGACCCGTCGGCCATGATGGGCGGCGTCGACGGCTTCTCCTGCTCGGCCGAGGCCCCCAAGGAGTGCGCCGACTTCCTGAACTTCATGGTCGAGCAGAAGCAGCAGGAGGGCTACGCCGAGGCGTTCGTCACCCTGCCGGCGAGCAAGGACGCGCAGTCCGTCGTCACCGACCCGGCCCTGAAGGACGTGCTGGCCGCGTACAACGACGCCGCGTACGTGTCGGTCTGGCTGGACACCCTGTTCGGGCAGAACATCGGCAACGCCCTCAACACCAGCGTGGTCGACATGCTGGCCGGCAGCGGGAGCCCCGACGGCATCGTCGAGGCCGTGAACGCCGCAGCAGCCAAGGAGTAGCACCACCATGAGCGACTCGCAGGGCGCCGGCCCGCTGGTCACGCAGACGCCCGAGGGTCGCTCGGGCGCCGGGGAGGGCACCACCACGGTGCCGTCCCCGGCGCCCCGGCCGCGCCGACGTCACGCGGACTGGCGCAAGCGGCTGGAGATCGGGCTGCTGTCCGGTCCGGCCATCATCATCTTCGTCGCATTCGTGATCTTCCCGGTCGTCATGGCGGCGTACTACGGGTTCTTCAAGTGGAAGGGCTTCGGCCCGCCCACCGAGTTCGTGGGGCTGGAGAACTACCTCACGATCTTCAAGGACCCCGCGTTCCACGACGTGCTGCGGCACAACGGCTTCATCCTCGTGATGTCGCTGGTGATGCAGGGGCCGGTCGCGGTGATCATGGCACTGCTGCTCAACCGCAAGATCCGCGGACGTTCGCTGATCCGCGTGCTGATCTTCGTGCCGTACGTGATCTCGGAGGTCATCGTCGGTACCGGGTGGAGCCTCATGCTCCAGACCTCCGGTGCGGTCAACGACCTGCTGACCAAGATCGGGCTGTCGGGGTGGGCGGTCGACTGGCTGTCCGACCCGAAGATCGCCATCTGGTCGCTGATGATCATCATCACGTGGAAGTACGTCGGCTTCGCCGTGATCCTCTTCCTCGCCGGTCTGCAGTCGATCCCCGAGGAGCTGCACGAGGCCGCCGCGATCGACGGCGCCACCTACTGGCAGGCCCAGCGCAGCATCACGCTGCCGCTGCTCGGCCCGACGATCCGCATCTGGGCGTTCCTGTCGATCATCGGCTCGCTGCAGCTGTTCGACCTCGTCTACATCATCTGGGGCCAGTACGTGTCCTCCACGGCGGGCACCTCGACGATGGCGACCTACATGGTCTCCAACGGCCGGCTCGCCGGGAACTACGGCTACGGCAACGCCGTCGCTGTCGTGCTGTTCCTGATCTCGCTGATCATCGCGCTGGCCTACCAGCGCTTCGTGCTCCGTCGTGACACCGAGGGCGCACTGACGGGAGGGAAGAAGTGATGGCCGCTACCGCCGTCCAGGCCGCCCCCGCGCCCGCCCCGGCTCAGCCGAGGCGCAAGCGTGGCACGTCGCTGGAGCGCGTCAACCCGACGGTCTACGTGCTCGCCTGGCTGCTGGTGGGCGTGTGCATCGCCCCGGTCGCCTACATCATCCTGGGCGGTCTGCGCACCAACTCGCAGATCACGCAGAGCCCCGCCGGCCTGCCCACCACCTGGGAGTTCGGCAACTACCTCGACGTGCTGAACAGCTCGCTGTTCTGGCAGCAGGCCGCGAACTCCGCGATCACCGGCATCGCCACCACCATCGGCGTCGTGGTCCTGGGCGTGATGGCCAGCTTCGTGCTCGCCCGCTACGAGTTCTCCGGGCGCGGCGCCATGTACTCGCTGTTCGCGGCGGGCCTGATGTTCCCGATGACCGTGGCGATCACGCCGCTGTACATCCTGATCAAGAACCTCGGTCTGATGAACAGCCTCGCGGGGATCATCCTCCCGCAGATCGCGTTCGCGCTGCCGACCACGATCATCATCCTGGTGCCGTTCCTGCGGGCGATCCCCAAGGAGCTCGAGGAGGCCGCCGCGATCGACGGTGCCGGCCGGCTCGGGTTCTTCTTCCGGATGGTCGTGCCGCTGTCCGTCCCGGGCGTGGTGACGGTGGGCATCCTGGCGTTCGTCGCGAGCTGGAACAGCTACATGCTGCCGCTGTTCATCCTCAACGACGAGTCCCAGTACACGCTGCCGCTCGGCGTGCAGTCCTTCGCCTCGCAGTACTCCGTCGACACGGCCCGCGTGCTGGCGTTCACCTCGCTGTCGATGATCCCCGCCCTGGTGTTCTTCTCGCTCTTCGAGCGGCGCATCGTCGGCGGCCTCACCGGAGCCGTCAAGGGCTGAGGCCCGCGCCCGGCGGCGACCCGCTCGTCGTCGCCGGGCCGCCCGCCCGCCTGTCGTGCACCACCCCCGCTCTCGAAGGAGAAGGACCGCGTGTCCGAGATCCCCCTGCCCCACGTCTCCGACCGCGTGCGCGACCTGCACGCGTCGATGACCCTCGAGGAGAAGCTCGCGCAGCTCGTGGGCTACTGGCTCGACCAGAACGGCACCGTCGCGCCGATGCAGTCCGAGATGGCCGCCGGCCAGAAGGACTCCGGCCAGCTGCCCGAGATCACCCGGCACGGCCTGGGCCACTACACGCGGGTGTACGGCACCCGCCCGGTGGAGCCCGCCGAGCGTGCCGCCTGGCTGTGGGCGGAGCAGCGCCGGCTCAAGCGGGAGACCCGCCTGGGCATCCCCGCGCTGGTGCACGAGGAGAGCCTGACCGGCCTGGCCGCCTGGCGTGCCGCCACCTACCCGACGCCGCTGGCGTGGGGCGCATCCTTCGACCCCGACCTGGTCGAGGAGTCGGCACGGGCGATCGGCGACTCCATGCGCGAGCTCGGGATCCACCAGGGGCTCGCGCCGGTGCTCGACGTGATCGGCGACCCGCGCTGGGGCCGGGTGGACGAGTGCATCGGCGAGGACCCGTACCTGGTCGGCACCGTCGGCACCGCCTACGTGCGCGGCCTCCAGGACGCGGGCGTGCACGCCACCCTCAAGCACTTCGTCGGCTACTCCGCCTCCGGCGCCGGGCGCAACCACGCCCCGGTCAGCGCCGGCCCGCGCGAGCTCGCCGACGTGTACCTGCCGCCGTTCGAGATGGCCGTCCGCGACGGCGGCGCCCGCTCGGTGATGAACGCCTACGTCGCGATCGACGACCTGCCGATGGCCGCCGACCCCACCTACCTGACCGAGGTGCTGCGCGAGCGCTGGGGCTTCGACGGCGTCGTGGTCGCCGACTACTTCGCGGTCGCGTTCCTCGAGGTCATGCACGCCGTGGCCGCCGATCGCGGGGAGGCCGCCGCCTTGGCGCTGGCCGCCGGGATCGACATCGAGCTGCCCACCGGCGACGCGTACCTGGAGCCGCTGGCCGAGCGGGTGCGCGCGGGCGTGGTGGACGAGGCCCTGGTGGACCGGGCCGTGCTGCGCGCGCTGGCGCAGAAGGAGGACCTCGGGCTGCTCGACCCGGAGGCCTTCGAGGACGAGCCGCCGACCGACATCGACCTCGACTCCCCGCGGCACCGCGACCTCACCCGTCGGCTGGCCGCCGAGTCGATCGTGCTGCTGAGCAACGACGGCGTGCTGCCGCTGGGGCCCGGATCCACCGTGGGCGCCCCGCGCCGGGTCGCCGTGGTCGGCCCGAACGCCGCGCGCACCGAGGCGCTGATGGGCTGCTACTCCTTCGCCAACCACGTGCTCGCGCACCACCCGGGCGTGCCGATCGGCTTCGAGATCCGCAGCGTGCTCGACGCGGCCCGGGTCGCCGTCGGCGCGCTCGGCGCCGAGGTCGTGCACGCCCCCGGCTGCGAGGTCGAGGGCGACGACACCTCCGGCTTCGCCGCCGCGGTGGAGGCCGTCGAGGGCGCGGACGTCGCCGTGGTGGTCGTCGGCGACCAGGCCGGGCTGTTCGGGCGCGGCACCGTCGGCGAGGGCAACGACGTCGAGGACCTGGAGCTGCCCGGCGTGCAGCGCGCGCTGGTCGAGGCGCTGGTCGCCACCGGCACCCCCGTGGTCCTGGTGCTGCTCACCGGCCGCCCCTACGCGATCGGCTGGGCGCTGGACGGCACCGGCGCGAAGCCGGCGGCGGTGCTCCAGGCGTTCTTCCCCGGCGAGGGCGGCGGCGACGCGATCGCCGACGTGCTCACCGGCGCGGTCAACCCCTCCGGGCGTCTGCCGGTGTCGCTGCCGCGCTCCGCGGGCGCGCAGCCGTTCCGCTACCTGCACCCGATCCTCGGCGGTCCGTCCGACGTCACCTCCACCGACCCCACGCCGGTGCGGCCGTTCGGCTTCGGCCTGTCCTACGCCGCCTTCGGGTACACCGACCTGGTGGTCGACCCGACGGTCTGCTCGGAGGGGTCCTTCGAGGCCGCCGTCACGGTGACCAACACGGGTACGGTCGCCGGCACCGAGGTCGTGCAGCTCTACGGGCGTGACCTCGTCGGCTCGGTGGCCCGCCCGGTCGCCCAGCTGCTCGGCTACGCCCGGGTAGACCTGGCCGCCGGGGAGTCCCGGCGCGTGACGTTCCGGGTGCCGACGTCCCGGCTGGCGTTCTCCGACCGACGGATGGTGCGGGTGGTCGAGCCCGGCGAGGTGCAGGTGTGGGTGGCGTCCCACTCCTCGGCCTCCGCCGTGACCGCCGAGGTCACCGACTCCACGGGCGGCGCGATCAGCAGCGCGCGCGAGCGCACCGCGTGGTCGATCCCCGGCACCGCGACCGCCCGGCGCACGCTGACCGTCACCGGCGGCGTGCACGAGGTCACCGGCGCCGACCCGCGGCTGGTCGAGGTGAAGGTCACCGCACCGTGACGGTGGTGCCGAACCCGATCCTGCCCGGCTGCTACCCGGACCCCTCGATCTGCCGGGTGGGGGAGGACTACTACCTGGTCACCTCCACCTTCGAGCACCTGCCCGGCCTGCCCGTGCTGCACAGCAGGGACCTCGTGTCGTGGGAGCAGATCGGGCACGTCGTGGACCGCCCCGGGATGCTCGACTACTCCGGGATCGCCTCGTCCGGCGGACTGTACGCGCCGACGATCCGGCACCACGACGGGCTGTTCTGGGTCGTGTGCACCCTGGTCGACCAGCAGGACGCGAGCCGGGGCGGCAACTTCCTGGTCACCGCGCAGGACCCCGCCGGCCCGTGGTCCGACCCGGTCTGGCTGGACGCCGACGGCATCGACCCCTCGATCCTGTTCGCCTCCGACGGGCGGGTCTGGGTGCACGGCACCCGCCTGGCCGCCGAGCCGCTGTGGCACGACCAGACCGAGGTGTGGCTGCGCGAGCTCGACCCCGCCACCCGCACCCTGGTCGGCCCCGAGCACGTCATCTGGCACGGCGCCCAGGAAGGCGTGGTCTGGGCCGAGGGGCCGCACCTGTACGAGATCGACGGGCGGTTCCTGCTGGTCGCGGCCGAGGGCGGCACCGAGTTCCACCACGCCGTCGCCGTCGCCCGCGCCGATGCGGTGACCGGGCCGTACGTGGGCGCGCGCACGAACCCCGTGCTCACCCACCGGCACCTCGGCCAGGGCAGCGACGTCGTCGGCGTCGGGCACGCGGATCTGGTGCAGGGCCCGGACGGCGACTGGTGGGCGGTGCTGCTCGGCATGCGCCCCTACGGCGGCTACCACTACCCGCTCGGCCGGGAGACCTTCCTGGTGCCGGTGGTGTGGGAGGACGGCTGGCCGGTCTTCGCGCCGGGTGCGGGCCGGGTGCCGGCGTCGGTGCACGTGCCGGGTGCGTGGACGCCGGGGGTCGCGCAGGGGCGCGCCTCCGGGGTGGTGGGGCCGTCGGATCTGCGCTGGACCTCGATCCGGGCGCTGCCCGCCGAGATCGCCGCCCCGGCCGGCGACGGCTGGGACCTGCCGCTGCGGCCGTCGACCCTGGCCGACCTCGACCCCACCGCGTTCCTCGGCCTGCGCCAGCAGCACCAGGACCTCGACCTGCGCGTCGTGCTGCACGCCGACCTCGCCGAGGGCGAGGACGTCGGCATCGCCGCCCGCCAGTCCGAGCGGCACCACGTCCGCCTGTCCGTCGGCCCCGCCGACGCGCAGGGGTCGCGCACGGCGACGCTCGTGCGGTCCACCGGCGAGACCCTCGGCACCGTCGTGCTCGACGGCGAGCCCGGGGCCGCGATCACGCTGCTCCTGCGGGCCCGGGGCGCCGACTACGCGCTGCTCGCGGCGCTCGGGGACGCCGAGCCGGTGCTCGTCGGGCACGCCGACCCGCGCTGGCTGGACTCGGTCAGCACCGGCGGATTCCTCGGCGTGTGGCTCGGGGTGCACGCCAGCAGCCACGGGCAGGCGACGGGGACCGTGGTGCGGGTGGAGCGGGTGGAGTACCTGCCGGTGGCGTGAGCCGCCGGACGGCGATCGTGGCGCCGGGGCAGAGGCCGATCCCTCTGCCCCGGCGCGGCCGTGCGCCCGCCGCTCAGCCCAGCGTGCGCCGCACGTAGTCCACCGACTCCAGGTCCTCCACCGCGCCGCCACCCTCGTGGCCGTTGTACCGCCACACGCGCAGCTCCTTCGGTCCCTGCCAGGCGTGGTGCGCGGCCACCACCGTCGACGGCGGGACGATCTCGTCCATCATCCCCACCGTGATCCGTGCCGGCGCCGTGCCCCGGCGTGCGAACGCCACCCCGTCCACGTAGGACAGCGTGCGCAGCACCCGCTCCTCGCTGCCCCGGTGCATCCGCAGGTACTCGACCACCTCCGCGAACGGCTTGGTGTCCGTGATCCCGATGGCCCGCGCGATGTCGCAGAGGAACGGCACGTGCGCCACCACCGCGTCGACCTCCGCCAGCGACCCGGCGGCCAGCGCCATCGCCCCGCCCTGGCTGCCGCCGACCACCGCCACCCGCGAGGCGTCCACGCCCGGCAGGAGCCGCGCCGCGTCCACCGCCAGCGCCGCGTCGGTGAGCAGCCGCCGGTAGTAGTAGGTCGCCGGGTCCTCGATCCCGCGGGTCATCACGCCCGGCGCCTGCGGCCCGGTGCCGTGCGGGTCCGGCGTCGCGCCCCGGCTCCACCCCGAGCCCTGGCCGCGCGAGTCCACGTACAGGTGCGCGAAGCCCGCCGACGCCCACAGCAGGTTCTCGGTCACCTCACCCCGCCCGCCGCCGTAGCCGACGAACTGCACCACCACCGGCAGGTCAGCATCCACACCCGCCGGGCGGCGGTACCAGGCGCGCACCGGCTCGCCGCCGAAGCCGCTGAACGTCACGTCCCACACGTCCAGCGTGGTCAGCGGCCCGTCCACCCGCTCCAGCGTCGGCGGCGCCCCCGCCGCACGGCTCTCCGTCAGCGTGCTCGTCCAGAAGTCATCGAAGTCCTCCGGCTCCACGAGGCTGCTGGTGTGCTGCCACAGCAGCGGCTCGGGCAGGTCCTGGTACACGTGTCACTCCGTCGTCGTCCGTGCGGGTCAAGTCGTGGAAAACGGTATCGGCTCGTGGGTGCGGGCCGGGTCGGCGCGCCGGGCGTGGCAAGATCGCTCCGGTGCCGGGCGACCGGTGCCGGGAGGGCTGGCTGAGCGGCCGAAAGCGACGGTCTTGAAAACCGTTGGTGCGGTGACCCCGTACTCAAGGGTTCGAATCCCTTGCCCTCCGCCGTGGCGGTCCCGTCGCTGTCGCACCGGTCCCGGGGAGCCCCGTCTCACCGGCTAGGGTCGCGAGAGCACGCCCGCGACAGCGAGGGGTCACCGGTGCACGTGTTCGTCGACGAGTCCAAGGCAGGTCCGTACCTGCTCGTCGCGAGCGCGGTGCTGCCGGCCGACACGGGCGCAGCCCGCGGCGCCGTCCGGCGACTCCACCTGCCGAAGCAGGGCCGGATCCACATGACGGCCGAACGTGACTCCCGTCGGCGCACGATCCTCGACGCGTTCGGGCACGCCGGCCTGCGGGCGACGATCTACCAGGCGACGGGATACAAGCGGAACATCGACGCCCGCGCGGCCTGCGTCGATCGGCTGGTGCGGGCATCGGCTGCCGAGCCGTCGGCCCGACTGACCTTCGAGTGCGACCGGTCGCAGGACGAGCGTGATCGCCACCAGCTCTACCGGCTCGTCCGAGAGCTCGGGTGCGCCGAGCGGGTCCAGTACGAGCACCGCCTCGCGACGGCTGAACCGCTGCTGGCGGTCCCGGACGTGATCGGGTGGGCGTTCGCACGCGGCGGGGATTTCCGCAGGCGCGCGATGCCGCTGGTGCTCGAGGTCGTCGACGTCTGACCCCGGACATGCGTCAGGCCCGAGCGCCACGACCGTCCGGACGGGTCTCGAGCCTGCGTCTTCCCTCGGCTACTGCCTCGGGCCCTTGCCACGGTACGCGAGCACGCGGGCGCGGTCCAGTCTCCGGCCCCGCGCACCTCCGCGGCGTCCTGCCGTGCGTCTGCTCAGGCCGGCCCCACCCGGTCCACCGCGAGCCGCCGCAGCCGCTCCGCCGCCGCACCCTCGCGGGCGACGTGGTGCCCGGCGAGCACCCACCGGGCGCCGCTCTCGTCGCGCCGGATCCCGCCGGAGACGGTGAACGCCCCGCAGCCCTCGAACTCGAAGTCGGCGGTGACGACGTCGCCGTCCGCGAGGCTCGCGACCACCACGTGCAGGTCGACGTCGGACTGCGGCTCGTCGTGGTCGGGCACCGACGCCGGCGCCAGGCTCTGCAGGTCGGCGACGGGGTCGGTGCCGTTGCCGCCGGTCAGGTCGGACCAGCCGATCTTGTACCCGGTGTCGGTGAGGTCTCGGCGCACCCGGCCGGTGACGGCGTAGCGGCCGTGCTCGGGGGTGCGGAAGGTCGCGGTGACCGCTGCTCCCGGGTGGATGTCCGCGAGGGCGTCGCGCAGGGCGGCCAGGTCGCGGCGGGTCACGGGCACGGCGAAACCGAGGTCGTCAGGCACAGTCGGAGGCTACCGCGAGGTGACCTGCGCCGATGGTCCCGGGGTGGGTCGTCGCCCCGACCTACGATGCGGGTCATGCCGATCGCCGCGCTCTCCCGGTTGTCCTTCACCGCGATCGACTTCGAGACCGCCAACCCGCAGCGGGCCTCGGTGTGCGCGGTCGGGGTGGTGAAGGTCCGCGACGGCGTCGTCGTCGACTCGCTCAGCACGCTGGTGCAGCCGCCGCCCGGTCACGAGACCTTCGCGCCGATGAACGTGGCCGTGCACGGGATCCGGCCGCGCGACGTCCTCGGGGCGCCGACGTGGGACGAGGTCTACCCGGCCGTGGCCGCGCTCGCGGGCCCGGACGTGCTGGTGGCGCACAACGCGTCCTTCGACCGCTCGGTGCTGACGCGGGCGAACCAGGCGGTCGGGCTGCCCGTCCCGTCGTCGACCTGGCTGTGCACCCGCGACACCGCGAAGGACGTCCTCGATCTGCCGTCCTACCGGCTGCCCGACGTGTCGCGCGCGCTGGGTCTCGCGCCGCACGCCCACCACGACGCCGCCGCGGACGCCCGGCAGTGCGCGCTCGTGCTCGTGGCGCTGCACCGGCGTCGGGGTCCGGCCGGGCCGTCGCTGGTGACGCAGCGCGCACGCTCCTGGTGACGGACGGCCCCGCCGCGTGGCGCCCCGGTCACGGGCGAGAGGGCTGCGACCGGGTCAGCGCTCCGCGAGTGCGTCCAGCGTGCGGCGGGTGGTGCGCAGCGCCTCGTCCAGGGCCGCGTCGGGCGCGGTCAGCGCCAGCCGCACGAAGCCGTCCTGCTCGCTGTACACGGTCCCGGCGGAGGTCAGCACCCCGGCGGCGCGCAGGGCGGCGGTGATCTCCGTGCTGGAGCAGCCGGTCGCCCGGCCGTCGATCCACAGGTAGAAACCGCCGAGGGTGTCCACCGGCGCGGTGGGCGCCCAGGGTCCGAGGATCTGCACCGCGCGCTCGAAGCGTGCCCGATAGGCGTCGGCGAGCTCCGCACCGCGACCGCCGAGCGTGCGCAGGGCCTCGACGGCGACCAGCTGGGCGGTGATCGGCGCGCAGCCGGCGGTGGTGCCGTGCAGGGCGGCGACGGCGGCGCGGAACTCCGGTGGTGACACCAGGGCGCCGACGCGCAGCCCGGTCATCGAGTACGTCTTGGAGAACGTGCGGGCGCTGAACGTGCGGTCGTGGCCGCCGTCGGCCAGCGGGGAGGGCGCACGCCCGCCGGCGAGCACGATCGACTCGTAGGCCTCGTCGGACAGCAGGTACGCGTCGTGCTCCCGGGCGAGCGCGACCAGGTCGCGCAGCACGGATGCCGAGGCCACCGCGCCGGTGGGGTTGGACGGCGAGTTGACCACCACCAGCCGGGCACCGGAGCGCAACGCCGACTCGACCGCGGCGAGGTCGAGGAAGGCGTCGCCGGAGGGGCCCTGCGGGACCGGCACCACGCGCAGGCCGAGGCGCTCTGCGAGCACCCGGTAGTTCGGCCACGCCGGGTCCGGCACCACCAGTGCGCCGCCGGGGGCGCACACCGCGGCGAGCGCGACCGCGACCGCACCGGTGCCGCCCACCGTGATGACCACGTCCTCGGCCGCCGGGTGGTGGCCGGGCTGGTCGGCGACGTCCTGCGCGACGAGCGCGCGCAGCTCGGGCAGGCCGAGCTTGGGCGTGTACCCGGTGCGGCCGGCGCGCAGGCTGGCGACGGCGGCCTCCACCAGCACGGCGGGCAACGTCTGGTCGGGCTCGCCGATCGACAGGTCGATCTCGCCCGCGGCGGCGCCCGCGGACATCATGCGCGCGACGGCGTCGTCCGGGGCAGACCGGTTCTCAGAGGGCACGGCTGGCCACCTCTCGTGCGTCGGAAAGATGTCGGCCCGACGGTGCGGCGGGCCTCTGGAGCCATCGTAGGAGCCGGTTCATGTCGCGAACGTGTCGGTTCGGCAGGGCAGAAATGCTCCGGATCGCCCGGCGTGACACGGCCGAAACACGCGCCTCGTCTCATGGGCGCAGCAGCACGAAGAGCGTCGAACCCCGCGACGCGATCCCCTCCGCCTGCTCCCCGGCACGACCCCCTGCACCGCACCGAACGGAGCTCCCATGCGCACCTCCCGCACGCGACGCGTCGCCGCCGGCGCCGCCCTCCTCGTCCTCGGCCTGACGGCCTGCTCCTCCACCGGCACGTCCGACGACGACGCCTCGGCCTCCACGGCCGCCGACGGCGACCCGATCGTGGCGGCGGCCGACCCGTCGCTGCTCCCGTACAACTTCCTCGGCGAGGACGGCTCGACCTGGGAGGGCATCAACGTCGACCTGGCGGCCGCCCTGTCCGAGCAGCTCGGCCGGGAGATCGTCTTCGAGAGCGCCGGCTTCGACACGATCATCCCGGGCCTGGCCTCCGGTCGGTACGACATCGCCCTGACCGGCATGTTCGACACCAAGGAGCGGCAGCAGACGGTCGACTTCGTGGACTACCTGCTCGCCGCGAACAACTTCCTGACCCGGTCGGACTACCGCGACGTCGAGTCGATGGACGACCTGTGCGGCGAGGTCGTCGGCATCCCGGGCGGCGCGATCGAGGCCGACCTGCTCGCGGAGGCGTCCACGGCGTGCACCGACGCCGGTGAGGAGGCCATCACGATCAGCGAGTTCGCCGACCTGGACGCCACGGTGCTCGCGCTGAAGTCGGGCCGGATCGACGTGACGCCCAACGACTCGGCCGCGAACGCGTACATCCTGGACCAGAACGCCGACGAGCTGAAGACCTCCGGCGGCTACCTGAACGAGGGCTACTTCGCCGCCGCCTTCCCGAAGGACAGCGAGCTGACCGCTGAGCTGGAGCAGGCGTTCGCGGCGATCATGGCCGACGGCACCTACGCGGGGATCCTCGAGGACTGGGGCATCGCCGACCGCGGGCTGGAGGAGCCGATCATCAACGGGTCCCCGTTCTGATGTCCCGTCCTGACCTGACCCTGGCACCGCGGGGCGCCGACAACGTCGTCGTCCCGCGGCCCAGGCCGTGGCGCTGGGTCGGCATGGTGCTGGTCGCGATCGTCGCGGTCACCATCGGCTGGTCCTTCATCACGAACCCGAACTACCGGTGGGACGTCGTCGCGGGCTACCTGTTCGACCCGCGGATCCTCGCCGGGCTGCGCACCACGCTGCTGCTGACCCTGGTCGGCACGGTGATCGCGGCCCTGCTCGGCCTGGTGCTCGCGGTGATGCGGCTGTCCTCCAGCCCGCTGCTGCGCGGCACCGCCGGCGTCTACGTGTGGTTCTTCCGCGGCACGCCCGTGCTGGTCCAGCTGATCCTCTGGTACAACCTGGCGATCCTGGTGCCGGAGTTCAGCATCCGCATCCCCTTCGGCCCGACCCTGTGGTCCGCCAGCACGAACGACCTGATCACGCCGTGGACCGCGGCGATCCTGGGCCTGGCGCTGAACGAGGCCGCCTACCTGGGCGAGATCATCCGCTCCGGCATCATCTCGGTCGACCGCGGCCAGACCGAGGCGGCGCACGCGCTCGGGCTCGGCAAGGTCGACACCTTCCGCCGGATCGTGCTGCCCCAGGCGCTGCGCGTGATCGTGCCTCCGGCGGCGAACGAGGCGATCGGCCTGCTCAAGTACTCGTCCGTCGTCTCCGTGATCGCACTGCCCGAGCTGCTGTACGCCGGCCAGCTCATCTACGCGCGGACCTACGAGACCATCCCGGTCCTGATCGTGGTCTGCCTCTGGTACCTCGTCGTCGTCTCTCTGCTCACCGTGGTCGAGTCCCGGGTCGAGGCCCGGCTCGGCGCCGGGTTCCGGCAGCACGTCGAGGACTCGCCCCGCAACGGAAGGTGGACCCGGTGGCTGCTGCCCAGGCGCTAGTGCAGGTGCGCGAGCTGCGGAAGCGGTTCGGCTCCAACGAGGTGCTGCGAGGCGTCGACCTCGACGTGCACGCCGGTGAGGTGCTGTGCCTGATCGGCGCGTCCGGCTCCGGCAAGTCCACGCTGCTGCGCTGCCTCAACCACCTCGAGCGGCCGGACGCCGGTCGCGTGGTGGTCGACGGACAGCTGATCGGCATGACGGAGCGCGGCGGCCGGCTGCACGAGCTGCCGGAGAAGGCGGTGCACGCCCAACGCGCCGGGATCGGCATGGTGTTCCAGCACTTCAACCTGTTCCCGCACATGACGGTGCTGCAGAACGTGATCGAGGCGCCGATGCGGGTGCGCGGCTACACGCGGGACGCGGCCGTCGCCACCGCGATGGACCTGCTCACCCGGGTCGGCATGGAGCACAAGGCCGACGCCTATCCCCGCAGCCTGTCCGGCGGGCAGCAGCAGCGGGTGGCCATCGCGCGCGGCCTGGCCATGCGGCCGGGGCTGATGCTGTTCGACGAGCCGACGTCCGCGCTGGACCCGGAGCTGGTCGGCGAGGTGCTCGACGTGATGCGCGCGCTGGCCGCCGACGGCATGACGATGATCGTCGTCACGCACGAGATGGCCTTCGCCCGCGAGGTCGCCTCGCAGGTCGCCTTCATGTCCGAGGGGCAGATCGTCGAGCGCGGCACCCCGGCGCAGGTGCTCGGCGCGCCCGAGCACGAGCGCACCCGCGCGTTCCTGTCGAAGGTGCTCTGACGCCGGTGCCGGTCACGCAGCCCACCGCACCGACCGCCGCCGAGCCCGGGCTCGCCCGCGCGCTCACCGCGCAGGACGTCGCGCTGCTCAGCCCGGCGGTGCTGTGCGCGGAGCCGGGATCGCCGGCCTCCCGGATGCAGACCCGCGTCGGGCGCACCGCCTGGCCGACGTCGGTGCACGTGGACGTCACCCGCGCGGCGCACGACGCCTCGGTCCGCGAGCCGCGCCTGGTGCTGGTGGGCGGCAGCACCTTCGCGTGGGTGCACCAGGCGGTCCGGCTGCTGCGGCGCGGCTCCTCGTTCCCGATCGCGGTGGTCGCCACCGTGATGACCGACGACGAGATGCTCACGCTGCTCGGCGCGGGGGCGAACCTGGTGATCGAGGCGCACGCCGGTCCGCGTGAGCTGGTCGCCCGGCTCGGGGCGCTGTCCCGCAGCGCAGCGGGCGACCCGTCGTTGCAGGTGCGCTGGTTGCAGGCCGGTGCGATGCGGGTCGACCTCCAGTCCCGCCGCTGCCTGGTCGGCGAGGAGCAGGTGCCGCTGAGCCAGACCGAGTTCGACCTGCTCGCGTACCTGATGTCCCGCGCGCAGCAGGTGGCCCCGCACCACGAGATCGTGCAGCAGGTGTGGGGCTGGCGGCACGGGGACGTGCGCAACACCCTGCGGATCCACGTGGGCCGGCTGCGCCGCAAGCTCGGTGACTCCCCGCGCGCGCCGCGGTGGATCGGCTCCGCCCGGGGGATGGGCTACCAGTTCCTGCTGCCGGTGTCCGAGCTCGGCGAGGACCGCAGCGAGGAGCGGCTGCGTCAGGCCATCGCGGTGCTGAACGCCCAGGCGGACGCGCTGCGCGCGCTGGTCGAGACCCTGCCCGCCGCCGAGGACGTCGGCCTGCTGGCCGAGACGGTCGTGCAGTGGGCGGTCACCCGGGGGTTCGGCGACGCCGCGACGGTGTTCCGGATGGAGGCGGACGACGCCGGGCACCCGGTGTCGCGCCTGGTGGCGTCGGCGGGGATGTCCGCGCGGTGGCGGCAGTCGATCGCGACCGGGCACCCGATCAGCGAGGGGTTCATGGGCTCGCAGGTGTACGCCCGGGGCGAGGTCGTGCAGATGTCGGACATGTCGCGGCTGTCCAAGCGGTTCCCGGTGACCGCCCGGATGTCCACCGCCGAGGACCTGCACGCCTGCGTGATGTTCCCGCTGCGCGTCCGGGGCCGGGTGTGGGGCGACCTGGCGTTCGTCAGCCGCGCGCCGCGCGCGTTCCCGCCCGCCCGCACCGCGTACCTGCAGACCGTCGCCGCCGTGGTGGCGCTCGCGGTCGAGGCCCGCACGACGCCGGAGGTGGAGCCCGGTGCGTGAGCTGACCGACGCCGACGTCCTCGCCGTCCCGCTGCCCGCCGTGGTGGACGAGGTGGCGCGCTGCCTGGCCGACCTCGGCACCGGCGCGGCGACGCAGGCCCCGAAGGCCGTGCTGCCGGTCGGGCCGGGTGCGTTCTTCCTCTCGCTCGCCGCCGTGGTGCCCCGCCTCGGGCTCGGCGTCGCCAAGTGGGCGTCCTACGCGCCCGGTGGAGCCGGGCTGCCGGGGCGGTCGACCTCGACGGTGATCGTGTCCGACGCGCGGACCGGCGATCCGCTCGCGCTGGTGGACGGGATGGCGTTCACCCTGCGCCGGACGGCCGCCACCGCGGTGGCCGTGGCCCGGGCCGCCTCCCGGCGTGCCGACGGCGCGGCCGCCGGCCCGCGGACCGTGGCGCTCGCCGGCTGCGGGGCGACCAACCGGGCGGTGCTGGCGGCGGTGCTGGCCACCGCCCCGGAGGCCGACGTGCGGGTGCTGGTCCGGCACGAGTCCTCGGCGGCGGCCCTGCGCGAGACCCTCGCCCCGCTGGTGCGCGGGCGGCTGGACGTCGGCACCGGGCCCGACGTTCTGCGCGGCGCCGACTGGGCGTTCTCCGCGACCGGCGCCACCGAGCCCGTCGCCGACCTCGCGGTGCTCGCCCCCGACGCCGTGGTGGTCGCGCTGGACGGCGCCCGCACCTGGCACCGCCCGGCGGGCACACCCGCGCTGGACGACCACGTGCGACCGGACGGCCCTCCCCCTGCGGTGCCGCTGCTGCTCGCCGGGCGCGTGCCGCTGCCCGCCGGCCGGGTGCTGCTGGACGTCGCGGGCTCCGCGGTCTGCGACGTGGCGCTCGCGGCCTGCCTGCCGGGGGTGCGCCCGTGACGCCCGTGACCCGGCTGGTGCTCGCGCTCGGCGCGGCCAGCGCCTACTCGGCCTTCCCCGCGCCGTTCTACCACCACGTGCAGGCCGCCACCGGATCCCGGTGGACCACGCCGGTGCTGTTCGCCGCGCACGGCCTGGCGCAGGTCGCCGCGATGACCGTGGTCGGCCGGCTCCGGCTCCGCCCGGCCGCGACCGCGCGCGTCGTCTCGGCGCTGCTGCTGGTCGACGCGGCCGGGGCGGCGGTGCTCGTGCTGGCTCCCGCCCCGGGCGGCTTCGTGCTGCTGCTGGTGGGGCGGCTGATCACCGGCGCGGCCCTCGGCGCGCTCACCCCGGTGGCCAGCGCGCAGATCCTGCGCGGGCCGCGCGGCGCGACGCTGGTGACGGTCGCGGTGCTCGGCGCGGTCGGCGCGGGATCGCTCGTCGCGGCCGGGCTCGCCGCCGCCAGCTGGTCGCGGGGCGCCGTGCTCGCGGTCGGGCTGGTGCTGCTGCCGCTCGCGGCGTGGGTCGTTCGGGGCGCGGGCCACGGCGTGGTGGCGAGCGCCGCGCGGGCCGCGGGCGGGGTGCGCGGCACCGTCCCTGCGGGCGAGCCCACCGTGGCATCCGTCGTGCCGGTGCGGCCCGCCGTCCTGCTCGCCTGCGCCGCGCTGGCCTTCGCCGCGAACGGGGTGCTCGGGCTGTTCTGCTCGACGCTGCCCGGCGTGGTCGCCGGCCTGGCCGGGGGCGACTCCGCCGTCGCCGGTGCGACGACCGGGCTCGTGATGCTCAGCGCGGGCGGTGCGCGGCTGCTGCTCGGCGGCCTGCCGACCCGGCGGGTGCTGTTCGTGGTTGCGCTCGGGACCGTGCTCGGGCTGGCCGGTCTGGCAGGCGGGCTCGGCGTCGGCCGGCTGGACCTCACCCTCGCCGCTGCCGTGCTGCTCGGCGGGGCCGCGGGCACGGCCTTCGACGGGGCGGTCCGCGTCGCGGGCCCCGCCGGGGTGCCGGGGCTGGCCCGGGTCCAGCGCGGCGGCCAGCTCGGCCTGGTCCTGCCGGTGCTCGCCTACCCCCTCGTCGTCCCGGCGGTCGCGTCATGACCCGCACCGCCACCCACGTCCCCGACCTCCAGCCCGTGCTCCTGGTCCCGCCCCGGCCGCCGACGTGCCGCGCGCACGTCCCGACCCCCTGACCTGACCTGCGACGCGAGGAGCAGCAATGCGAGTGAGCTTCGACATCGGCGGCACCTTCACCGACCTGGTGCTGCTGGACGAGACGTCCGGCCGTGCCTGGCTGGGCAAGTGCCTGACCACCTACGACGACTTCAGCCGCGCCATCGAGCAGGGCATCCGCCAGGTGCTCGACGCCGCGGACGCCGGACCCGACGCGATCGACGACTCGGTCGTCGGCGCGACCACCCTGGTCACCAACGCGCTGATCGAGCGCCGCGGGGCCGACACCGCCCTGATCACCACCCGCGGCTTCGGGGACACCCTGGAGATCGGCCGCGAGTGGCGGTACGACCTGTACGACGCCCAGCTCCAGCTGCCCGAGCCGCTGGTGCCGGTGGCGCAGCGGTTCGAGGTCACCGAGCGGCTCTACGCCGACGGCACCACGGCGACCCCGCTGGACCTGGACGAGGTCGGCCGGATCGCCGACCGGCTGGCCGAGCTCGGCGTGGAGTCGGTGGCGGTCTGCCTGCTGCACTCCTACGCCAGCCCGGCGCACGAGGAGGCGGTGGGGAAGGTGCTCGCCGAGCGGCTGCCCGGCGTGCCGGTCACGCTGTCCGGGCACCTGGTCCCGGTGATCCGCGAGTACGAGCGCACGGTCACCGCGCTCGCCAACGCCTACGTGCGCCCGGTCGCCGGGGAGCACTTCGCCGACATCGAGCGGGCGGTCGGCAACCTCGGCATCGACCAGCCGCTGGTGCTGATGCAGTCCAACGGTGGGGTGATCTCCACCCCGACGGCGCGCGAGGCCCCGCTGCGGCTGCTCGAGTCGGGTCCGGCCGCGGGGGCGATCGGCGCGGCGTACGTCGGCCGCCGGCTCGGCCTGGACCGGCTGATCGCCTTCGACATGGGTGGGACCACCGCCAAGGTGTGCCTGATCGAGGACGGCCGACCCACCGTGCACAACGGCTTCGAGGTCGGACGCGTGCACCGGCTCAAGGCCGGGTCGGGGCTGCCGGTGAGCATGCCGGTGGTCGACATGATCGAGATCGGCGCGGGCGGCGGATCGATCGCCGCGCTGGACGACCTCGGTCTGCTCAAGGTCGGACCGCACTCTGCGGGCTCCCGGCCCGGACCGGCCGGCTACGGCCTCGGCGGCGACCGCCCGACGGTGACCGACGCGGACATCGTGCTCGGCTACCTCGACCCGGAGTACTTCCTCGGCGGCCGGATGTCCCTGGACGTCGAGGCCTCCCGGCGCGCGATGGTCGAGCACCTCGGCACCGCCTTCGGCGACGACCCGGTGGCGGCCGCCGCGGGCGTCGTGCGGGTGGTCGACGAGCACATGGCGCTCGCGATGCAGGTGCACGCCACCGAGCGCGGGCACGACCCGCGGACCTTCACCATGCTGGCCTTCGGCGGGGCGGCCCCGCTGCACGCCGCCCGGGTCGCCCGCACGCTCGGCCTGCGCGAGGTGGTGATCCCCTCGGCCGCCGGGGTGCTGTCCGCCACCGGCCTGCTGGTCGCGCCGCCGATGGTCGAGGTCTCCCGGACCCACCTCACCGAGCTCGCCGCGTGGCAGCCCGGTGCCGTCGCCGACCTGTTCTCCGGACTGGTCGCGCAGGCCGGCGAAGAGCTCGCCCAGACGATCGACCGGGTGGAGCGGTTCGTCGACATGCGCTTCGTCGGCCAGGGCTTCGAGATCGAGGTCGCGGTGGACGAGCACGACGGCCCCGCCGAGTACCTGGAGAAGTTCGGCACCGAGTACGCGCGCGTCTACGGGGTGCGCCCCGACTACGACCGGGCGGAGGTCGTCACCTGGCGGGTCCGCGTGTTCGGCCGGTTCGAGCAGCCCGAGCTCGTGCGGACCGTGCCGCCGGTCGCCGACGCGCCGGCCGGGGGACGGACCCGTACGGTCTGGTTCCCCGAGACCGGCCCGGTCGAGGCCCCGGTGCTGCGGATGCTCGAGCAGCAGCCCGGCTTCTCGGTGACCGGCCCGGCGATCATGCAGCTGCCGGAGTCCACCGCTGTGATCGGTCCGGACGACGTCGCCACCGTGGACGCGGACGGCAACCTGCACATCCGCATCGCCCTGCCCGAGGTGCAGACGCCGCTGACCGAGGTTGGCGCATGAGCCTGGACCGCGCCCGCGCCTGGCTGACCGGCCTCGGCCTGCCCGGCGGCGAACCCGCCGAGCCCGCCGACAGCCCCCTGCGGTTCGCCGACGGCGGCCACTACAAGTGGGAGGTCGCCGGGGCGTTCGACGCCGCGTCCACCGCCCGCCTGCACGCGCTGCTCGCCGCCGGCGGGGTGCGGCTGCACCAGGTCACCAACACCGTCGGCACCATGCGCTACCTGGACGCCGAGGTGGTCGACCTGGTCGCCACCGCCCGTGACCTCGGCGTGCAGCTGCGGATGGCGGTCGGGCCGCGCGGCACCTACGACCTCGGCGCGCAGAAGCTCGCCTCCGGGACCGTCGCCGCCGCCAGCGCCTACCGGCTGCGCGGCGCCGACCACCTGGCGCAGGGGCTGGACGACGTCGCGCACGCCGTCGACCTCGGCGTCCGCGGGTTCCTGGTGTTCGACGAGGGGCTGCTGCTGGTGCTGCACCGGCTCCGATCGGCGGGTGAGCTGCCGGCGGACCTGCGGCTCAAGGCGTCCTCGAACATGGGGGCCGCCAACCCGGCGCACACCCTGCTGCTCGCCGGGGCCGGCGCCGACTCGGTGAACCTGCAGCGCGACCTCGACGTGCGGATGGTCGCCGCCGCGCGCGCCGCCACCGACGTCGCGCTCGACCTGCACACCGACAACCCCCGGCAGACCGGCGGCTTCGTGCGCTCCTACGACGTGCCGGACCTGGTCCGGGTGGCCGCGCCGGTCTACCTGAAGTCCGGGAACGCCGCGCAGGACTTCAGCGACACCGCCCCCACCGAGCGCGAGCTCGCCGCCATCGCCCACCAGGTCCTCCTCGACGACCAGCTGCTCCGCCGGCTGCTCCCCGAGGCGGTCCCGTCCGACCAGCCCGAGTTCTGAGCCCCCTGAGGAGGGATACGACCATGACGACGACCTGGGACGCCGCATCGCTGCAGATCGTGTGGCAGCGACTCATCTCCGTGGCGGACGAGATGGCGGCCGTGCTGCTGCGCACCGCCTTCTCCTCCGTGGTCCGGGAGTCCAACGACCTCGCCTGCGCGGTGCTCACCGCCGACGGCACGCTGCTGGTCGAGTACGGCCGGTCCGTGCCCGTCTTCACCGGCACCGTCGCGGGCACCGCCACCGCGATGGTCGAGCAGTTCGGCAAGGAGAACCTCCGGCCGGGCGACGTGCTGGCCACCAACGACCCGTGGTTCGGGAACACCCACCTGCCGGACCTCACCGCCGTGACCCCGGTGTTCCGGGGCGGCGAGATCGTGGCCTACGTGGCGAGCATCTGCCACCTGTCCGACATCGGCGGCACCTCCGAGGGCGCCTTCGCGCAGGACGTGTACGAGGAGGGCTTCTGCCTGCCGCCGGTCAAGCTCGTCGATGCCGGTGAGCCCAACCACCTCGTCCGCACGATCCTGGCGCGCAACGTCCGGGTGCCCGGGCAGGTGCTCGGCGACGTCGACGCGCTGATCGCCGCGAACAACCTGGGGGAGCGCCGGCTGCAGGCCATGCTCGACGCCGACCCCGACCTGGACCTGCGGGAGGCCGCCGAGCACATCTGCGGCGCGACCGAGCGGGCGGTCCGGCGGTCGATCGCCGCGATCCCGGACGGCCGGTACACCGCCTCGATCGACCTGGACGGCTTCGAGGAGCCCAAGACCATCCACGTCACGGTGGACGTCCTGGGCGACGAGATGGCCGTCGACTACGCGGGCACCTCCGCGCAGTCCCGCTTCGGCATCAACTCGGCCTCCCCGACCTACGGGTACACCCGCTACGGCCTGGCGTGCCTGCTGGCGCCGGACGTGCCGAACAACGAGGGCGCGCTGCGGCCGATCACGATCAAGGTCCCCGAGGGCTCGCTGCTCAAGCCGACCAAGACCGCCGCGGTGTCGGCGAACTTCCCGGCGCACGCGATCCCCTCGGTGCTGTCCCGCGCCCTGCTCGGCCCGCTGCCCTCCCGGGTGCAGGCCGCCGCCGGCACCCCGTTCTGGGTGGTCGGCATCCGCGGCGAGGGCGACGAGGGAGCCTTCGCCTCCCTGCTGTGCTTCAACGGCGGGCAGGGCGCCTCGCAGGGGCAGGACGGCTACGCCACGTTGTCCACCCCGTCGAACGTCTCGAACACCCCGGTCGAGGTGGTCGAGTCGCAGGTCCCGGTGCTGGTCGAGGCCAAGCGCATCGTGCGCGGCTCCGGCGGCGCGGGCCGGTGGCGCGGCGGCGAGGGGCAGGAGGTCGTGCTCCGCTCGGTGCACGACGAGCCGCTGGACATCATCTTCCTCACCGAGCGGATCGAGCACGCCGCCCCCGGCCTGGCCGGCGGGCAGGACGGCGCCACCGGCCTGCTGCGGGTCGACGACGTCGACGTCCCCGAGCCGAAGGGCCGCACCGCGCTCGCCCCGGGCTCCCGGATCCTGCTGCGCACCCCGGGCGGCGGCGGCTACGGCGCGGCCTGAGCCGCGGGCCGATCGCGCACCCAGAACCCCACGAAAGGACTGCACATGAGCACCACCACCGTCGACTGGGCCGCCCCCGGGCGCACCGTCCTGCCACCGAAGGGCCGGCTGGCCCTCAAGCTCCGCGCCGGTCAGCGCGTGACGGTCACCGACCTCGAGGGCCAGCAGGTGATGGACTTCATCGCCTCGATGGTCGACGAGCCCGACGAGCGGCTGTCCGCGATGTTCACCCGGGTCTCCTCCGGCATGTGGGACCTCAAGGAGGGCTACGTCGTCTACTCCGACCGGTGCCGCCCGATGTTCCGCGTCGTCCACGACGACAACGGCACCCACAACATGACCGGCGGCTACTGCACCAAGTACTCGAACTCGATCCGGTACGGCGTCGAGGAGACCTGGGGCTGCCTGGACAACCTGATCGGCGACTGGCTGGAGCTCGGGCTCGACGTCACCGCGATCAACCCGGACCAGTGCATCTCGCTGTTCATGAACATCGTGCACCACCCGGACGGCCGGATGGAGATCGTCGAGCCGACCACCACGGCCGGCGACCAGATCGTGCTGGAGGTGCTGAACGACGTGTACGTGGGCTTCTCGAACTGCCCGGAGGAGCACAACCCGTGCAACGCCTTCCACGTCACGCCGATGGCGGTCACCGTGGAGTGACCCCGCCGGGGTCGTCGCCGCCTCGCTCCCGTGCGGGGGTGAGGCGGCGACGACGCGCTGACCAGGAAACGCTGCACAGCCGTGCCCCGCGCGCCCGGCATCATGGTCACCGTGCCCACGCAGCCCACCGACGACGAGCTCGAGCTCATCCGCCAGTCCGGCGTCGCCCTGCGCGTCGGCCGGCTCAGCCTGTCCGCCGGCACCGGCTCGTACCGGGTGAAGTCCTCGATGGCGCGGGTCGCCCGGGCGCTCGGCATCGACCGGCACACCGCGCACGTCACGCTGACCGAGATCACCACCACCTCGCACCGGGGCGCGTCCTTCCGCACCGAGGTCACCGAGGTCCGCACCGTCGGCATCAACGCCGACCGGCTCGCCGAGCTGGAACGCCTCGCCGGGTCGCTCGCCGCCACCGACCGCCGCGCCACCGTCGAGGAGGTCACCGCCGAGCTGGACCGGATCGAGCGCAAGCCCCTGCTGTGGTCCGACCCGGTGAACGCGCTGTGGGCGGCGATCGCCTGCGCCGCGTTCTCGTTCCTCAACAACGGCGGCATGGTCGAGATCGCCGCGGTGTTCGTCGGCGCGTGGCTCGGCCAGCTGGTCCGCCGCACGCTGGTGCACCGCGGCTTCAACCAGTTCGGCGTCACGATGATCGCCGCCGCGGTCGCCTGCCTGGCGTACCTCGGGCTGGTCTCCGTGCTGCACCAGATGGGCGCCACCGACGTCCGGCACGCCGCCGGCTACGTGTCGGCGGTGCTGTTCCTGGTGCCGGGGTTCCCGCTGGTCACCGGGGGGCTGGACCTCGCCAAGATGGACTTCTCCGCCGGGGTGGCCCGGCTGACCTACGCGATGGTGATCCTGACCTCCGCGGCGCTCGCGGTCTGGGGCGTGTCGATCGCGGTGGGCCTGTCGCCGGATCCCGCCGCCCCGCCGTACTTCGCCCCCGCCGTGCTGCTCGCACTGCGGATGCTGGCGTCGTTCCTCGGCGTGCTCGGCTTCGCGCTGATGTTCAACAGCCCGTGGCGGATGGCGCTGGCCGCCGCCGTCGTCGGCATGATCGCGAACTCCGCCCGCCTGGCGATGGTCGACACCGGGCTCGCCGCGCAGGCCGCCGCCGCGGGCGCCGCCGTGCTGGTCGGGGTGCTCGCCGCCGTGATCGCCCCGCGCCTGGACATCCCGCGGATCACCGTGTCGGTGCCGGCCGTCGTGATCATGGTCCCCGGCGTGGCCGCGTACCGGGCGGTCTTCCACCTCTCGAACGGCGACACCACGCAGGCGCTGGCCTACGGCGTGCAGGCGGCGCTGGTCGTGGTGGCGCTGTCGATCGGGCTGGCCGTCGCGCGGATGCTCACCGACCGGGAGTGGGCCTTCGAGCGCTGAGCCACACGGCGCGGCCTGCGGTGCGGTGTGCGGTGCTGCGGGCGGTGTGGTGGACACGACCCGCAGGCGCTTTGCCCGGTGCCGCCGACGCCCGGTACGCTGGCACGGCTTGGAGACGTCGCATAGCCAGGTCTAGTGCGCGACCCTGCTAAGGTCGTGAAGGGGCAACCCTTCCGTGGGTTCAAATCCCACCGTCTCCGCACGTGAATGAAGAAGGCCCTCCGTGAATGCTCCGGAGGGCCTTCTTCGTCATTCCTGCCCGGCGCTCGACGCGTTCTTCGCGCGGGGACCGATGCGGTTGCCGGGACGTCCCGCCGCGGTCGCCGGTGCGTGGCCGCCGCGCCGCGCAGCCCCGGTCCCGCCGGTGCGGACGTACCCTGTCCCCGCGCCGCCGCCCCGCGTCGCCCCTGCGCCCCGGGCCCCGGGCGGGAGGTCCGGATGTCGCAGCAGATCGCCGTGAGGCCGGGACTGGTCGCGGGCGGGCGTGCGCGCGGCGAGCGCCCGCGCGGGCTGGTGGAGCGGGCGTGCGAGCTCCAGGCGGCGCTGGGGCTGCCGGTGCGGATGAAGATGATCAAGGTGCTCGGCTCGCACCAGGAGGCGCCGCTGTCGGTGACCGAGGTGGCGCGGACCCTGCGGATCAGCCAGCCGACGGCGACCAAGCACCTGCGGATCCTGCACGAGGCGGGCTTCGTCGACCGGCAGCAGGTGGCACGGCGGGTGCACTACACGCTGAATCTGGCGACGGTGGCGGAGTACCGGCGGGTGATGGACCTGGCGTTCACACACGCCACCACCCCGTGCGTGAACGCCTTCGACTGCGACACCTGCGCCTTCGCCGCGACCTGCGTGTAGCGGCGCCGCGGGTCCGGCTCAGAGGGCGGCGGCCGCCGCGCGCTCGAGCTCGGCGAGGCCGTCGGCCATCTGCTCGGTCTCGGAGGCCTGGGACTGCACTGCCCGGGCGATCTCCTGCAGGGCGGCGGACTGCTGCTCGACGGCGGAGGTCAGTGCGGCGTTGTGGTCGGCCAGGTCGTCCATCCGGGAGGCGATGGCGGCCACCCGCTGCGAGGCGGAGCCGACCTGGTTGCGGACCTCGCCGAGGGTCTCGGTGATCGCGGCGGAGCGGGCACCGGACTGCTTGGCGAGCTCCTTGACCTCCCCGGCGACCACCGCGAACCCGCGACCGGCCTCCCCGGCGCGGGCGGACTCGATGGTGGCGTTGAGGGCGAGGAGGTTGGTCTGCTCGGCGATCTGCAGGATCACGTCGGCGGCGGCCATGATCTCGGTGCTGGACTCCTGGAGCGCGGACATCACGTCGCGGGCGGCCTGCGTCTGGTCGACGACGTCGCCGGTGATCGACCCGGTGGCCTGCGCGGTGCGGGTGAGCTCGCCCAGGGAGGCGGTGAGCTGGTCGGTCGCGGTGGCGACGGAGGCGGACTGCTCGCGGACCGCGGAGGCGGAGCGGGACAGGGTGGTGACCTCGGCGGCGAGCTTCTCCTGCACCTGCTGGCGGCGCTGCATCTCGGTCTGGGTCTGCGCGGCGCGCTCGGCGGCGACCCGCTCGTCCTCGTGCCGGCGGGCGGCCTCCTGCCGGGCGACCTCCTCCTGCGCGGCGAGCTGGCGCTGACCGGCCTGGTCCACCTGGGTCCGCAGCCAGGACGCGCCGAAGCCGATCGTGGCGACCTGCACCATGACGGCGAGGGTCTGCAGCGCGGCCTCGCCGAGCGGCATCTGGCCGGACCAGCCGATCAGCTGCGTGACGACGGCGCCGAGCACGGTGACCACCAGGTCGGAGCGGTCCAGGCTGAAGCCGACCCACATGATCAGCGCGCCGAGGCAGATCGCGAGCACCACGGAGGTGGTGGGCGACAGCCAGGCGATCGAGCCGACCACCAGCAGCGCCACCCAGGGCACCGAGCGCCAGAGGATCGCGGGGAGCGCGGCGTTCCGGATCGCCAGCAGCACGCAGCCGGCGACCACGGCGGCCCCGCCGAAGCAGAGCAGCGCGACCCGCTCGTCGGCCGGGGCGATCGGGGTCATGGCGACGATCGCCACCGCGGACACCAGCCACATGACGCCGAGCAGGGCTCCGGACACCGAGGTGTCGTCGGCACGTCGCCGCGTTCCGGTCGAGGTCGTCACGGTCACCGTTCCTCCCGTCGCCCGCAGGGGGCGGTCCGCGTCGGCCTGCTGCCGACGCCCTCCGATCGGTGCGTCGGTGCTGGTCCTGAGCGGGTGTCACCCGGGTGAGGGCGGCGCTCACCCGTGGGCACCTGCTCCGGTGGCCCCGGACGGCGGCACCCGGGCCCTTGGTCCCAGCCCCTTCGGGTGATCTGCGCCGCCGGTGCGCTGACCTGCGGGCTCATGGGGCCGTGGGTGCGCGGCGGAAGAGCCGTTGGTCCCGGGCACGGGTGAAGTCCGCGCGTAGCGTCCCTCCTGACATAGCACTTCGGCTATAGGAGGTGCCCGTGATCCACGACGTCGTGGTGGTCGGTGCCGGCGGGGCCGGTCTCAGCGCAGCGCGCACCCTGCAGGACGCCGGCGCGGACCTGGTGGTGGTCAGCGACACGATCGGCGGACGGACCGCCTACGACCCGGTCGCGGGGGTGAACTGGGGCACCTACTTCGTCATGGCGAACTACCGCAACGCGTCCCGGCTGGTCACGCGGCGCACCCGGATCGACCCGCTGTCCTGCCGGTTCCACGACGGCGAGGGCCGGTCCTTCGCGACGCTCAGCGGGCACACCCTGCGCCGGGCACCCGGCTTCGCGCGCTTCGCGCTGGTGATGGCCCGGTTCATCCGGCACTACGAGCGCTACAAGCGGCTGTGCGAGTACATGTCCCAGCGCGAGGCGATGGAGGTCGACCCGTACATCGGCCGGCTGTTCCGGCAGCCCGCGGCGGACTTCGTGGCCGCGCACGGCCTGGAGGCGGTGGCGCTCGACTACGTGTCGAAGTTCTCCTACGCGTGCACCGGCGTCGACCTGGAGCAGATCACCGCGCTCGACTTCCTCAACGTGGCGCAGGGCCTGGTGCTGCCGATCCACCGGTTCTCCTTCGACGAGGTCGCCGAGCGCGCCCGCCTGGGTCACCGGCTGGTGTCCGGCACGGTGGTGCGGATCGGCGAGGACGACGGCGTGCAGGTCGCCGTCACGGCGGGCGGCGAGGAGATCCGGGCGCGGAACCTGGTGCTCGCCACCCCCGCGGCCGTCACCGCCGAGCTGCTGGGGCTGGGCGAGATCCGGCAGCACTGCCGCCTGTACGTGGCGCACGTGCGCGGGCGGATCCGTCCCGGGCTCGACGGCGAGCAGATGAACCTGTTCCCGTTCTCCTCGCCGATCGTGTTCACCGCGGTGCAGGACGACGGCACGTACCTGGTCTACTCACGCGAGCCGGAGATCGACCTGGATGCCCTGTTCACCACGCACGAGCAGCTCGGCTACCGCGCCTGGGACAAGGCGATGTACGTCTCCGGCCGCGCCTACGTCGAGCAGCAGTACGGCGACGCCGTCTACGTCGCCGGCGACCACAACGGCCTCGGCCTGGAACCCGCCGCGATCTCCGGGATCTACGCCGCGCGCCAGGTGCTGAAGAAGATCCCCCGATGACCTCGACGAGGAGGTTCCCCGTGTCGATGCGCAAGGCCGTCACGGCCGCCCTGCTGATCGGACCAGCCGCCGTCTTCGGCGCGTTCTGGACCTACGGGCGCGGCGCGTTCAGCAGCCCGCAGGCCCGCACCGAGCCGCTGCCCGGCGACGACCTGCTCCGCCCCGACGACCCCTACCTGCGCCTGCAGGAGGAGATCGTCATCGACGCGCCGCCGGAGGTGGTGTGGCCGGTGATCGCGCAGCTCGGCCAGCGCAAGGGCGGCTTCTACGCGCTCGCCTGGCTGGAGCGGCTGTGCGGGTTCCACATCTTCAACACCACCGAGCACGTCGAGGCGTGGCAGCGGGTGGAGCCGGGGGACTTCCTCTTCTACCACCAGGCCGGGATCGGCTCGCAGATCGCCGAGGTCGAGGACGGTGCGTACTTCACCTCGATCAGCGACACCCGCACGCCGCCGACCGCCGAGGGCGGCATGGCCCTGCTGCCGCCGTTCGGCCTGCGCACCTTCGCCTGGACGTGGAACTTCGTGCTCCAGCCGCTGCCCGACGGGCGCACCCGCTTCGTCAACCGCTGCGACACCACCTTCGAGCCGTTCCACGCCCGCCTGCCGCGCGCGCTGGTGATCGTGCTGCTCGGCAGCCCCTCGGTGTTCATGGTCCGCACCATGCTCGAGAAGGTGAAGCGGGTCGCCGAGGGCCGGCAGCGCCCCTCGCCGATGGACCGCGCGATCCGCTCGATGGGCGTCGTCGCCGACCAGGCCCGCCCCCGACCGCTCGGCCGCTAGACCCCACCACCCCGTCGATCACCTGCGAGGTCCGCGATGTCCGCACCGACCGGCACCACCAGCACCTTCGGGTACGTCACCGAACCGCTCCCGCTCCCGCCGCTGCCCACCGACCGGGGATCCACCGGCCCGGTCACCCGTCGCTCCACCCGTCGGCTCGTCGCCTGGGTGCTGGTGTGGCTGGCCGCCACCACCGTGGCCGCGTGGCTGCTCGACGGGCGGGCGCAGACCTTCGTGCTCGGGCTGACGCTGCCCGGCGGCGGGTTCCTCGCGCACCTCGGCGGCGGGGCGGGGACCACGATCGTGCACCTGCTGCTGTTCTTGCTCTCGGTGCTGCTCACCGTGATCGCATACCTGTCCTGGGTCGGCACCGGGAACCTGGTCGGCGTGCCGGTGGTCGTCGTGCTGATGGCGGGCTTCGCCACCCTGATGGGCACCGGCGGGCACCACATGGTGATGTGGGACGGCGCACGGGTGCTGGTCCCGGCGCTCGCCGTGGTGACGCTGCTGGTGATCTGGCTGCTCGTCGCCCGGGACCACGCCGCCGCGGTCGCCCGACGCCCGCAGGTCAACGCCATGCTCGACCGGGTCCGTCCCACCACCGCCGTCACCGTGGTCGACGAGGGCGGGCTGCCGGTGGTCGAGGAGATGACGCCCGAGACGCTCGCGCTCCAGCGGTTCGTGCTCGACCGCGCGCTCCAGCCCGTCGAGACCTTCGACGGCTACGACAAGCTCGACCAGTTCCGCGAGGGCGCGCCCCGCTACCAGACCTGCCTGTCGTCCTACGCGCTGTCCGTGTCCGCCTACGCGCACACCCCGGCGTTCCGCGGCTACGTCGCCGAGGGCCAGCGCCGGTTCGGGCTCAAGATGCAGGACCACCACGTGTGGGGCTACTGGCGGGTGGAGAACCTCTGGGGCCGGCTGCACCAGGACCCGAACCCGGTCGCGGTCAACAACAACATCATGTGGACCGGCTGGTACGCCGGGATGCTCGGCATGCTCGAGTCGGCCAGCGGCGTCGGCACCTTCTCCGAGCCGGGCGGCGTCACCCTGCGTCACCCGCGCGGCAAGCAGTACGTCTACGACTACGCCGGCCTGTGCGACAACCTCTACGACAACTTCACCGCCTCCGCGTTCACCCTGTGGCCGTGCGAGCCGGGCTGGACGTACCCGATGTGCAACAACTTCGGCGCGATCGGGCTGATCGCCCACGACCGGATGCACGGCACCGACTACTGGTCCCGCGTGGTCGACGACTACCGGCGCCGGCTGGAGGACGAGTTCGTCACCGCCGACGGCAAGGTGGTCGCGCTGCGGCACACCTACCTCGGCCTCGGCGTGACCCCGATGAACTCCACGATGCCCGCCGCGATGGTCTCGCTGTACATGAGCGCGGTCTTCCCCGATCTCGCCGCCCGCACCTGGGCCATCGCCCGCGACCGCGCCGTCCGGTTCGGCGACGACGGCATCGAGGTCGACCTCGCGCTGTGGGACCTGATCGACTTCGGCAACTACAAGCCGTCCCGGTTCACCTCGTACGCGATGATCTCCGCCGCCGCCCGCGAGGTCGGTGACCACGAGGTCGCCGACGCGCTGCTCGCCAAGCTGCAGGACGTGCACCCCCTGGTGGTCGAGGACGGCGTCGGGCACTTCGACGGCCGGTCCGTCGGCGCGCACGCCACCGTGCTCATGGCCTCCGGCATCCGCCCCCACGGCCTGCACGACCTGGTGCAGGTCGGCATGCCCGAGCCCTGGCGGCACGGGCCGCTGCTGGACGACGTGGTGTACCCGGACGTGCTGGTCGCCCGCGCCGTCAGCGACGGCGCCGACCTGTCGCTCACTCTCGACCCGGGCCGGGCCGGCGGGCTGCGCAGCACCCTCGGCGTGACGCAGCTCCGGCCCGGGGTGTCCTACCGGGTGGACGGCGGCGTGGACGAGCGGGTGGTCGCGGACGCCGACGGGGCCGCGCGGGTCACGGTCGACCTGCCCGGGCGGACCCGCGTGCGGCTGGTGCCGGAGGTCTGACATGTGCTGCGTCGTCGGGTCGGCGCTGATCATCGGCGTCGCGTGGGTGGTGCGGCAGTTCCGGGTGCGGGTGCTGGGGCGGGAGCCGGAGCACCCGGAGCGGTGGCGGCTGCCGGTGGGGTGAGGATCAGATCTGATTCATTCGATGGCATGTGCGGGATGAATCATGCATGATTCATCCATGAGCGACGTGTCGAATGAATCACCTGTGATTCAGCGCTACTACCGCGCGCGCAGCCTGGACGGGCTGGCCAGCGCGATCGCCGGGGCGCGGGGCTCCCACCACCTCACCCAGGAGGAGCTCGGGCGCGCGATCGGCGCGTCCCGTCCGACGATCTCCCGGATGGAACGCGGGCTCTCGACGAGTGTCGACACCGTGCTCGACGCGCTGGCGGCCTGCGGCTACGAGCTCGTCGCGGTTCCGCGGGGTGCGAAGGTCTCGGTGTCGTCGTGACCTCCGTGCTGCATCTCTGGCTCCGCGGCGAGCACCTCGGCGAGGTCGAACGGCTCCGGAACGGACGGCTGCGCCTGCGCTACGACCCGGCAGCGCTGGACGCCTACGGCATCGGCGCGCGACCGCTGTCGCTCGCGCTCCCGTTGACGGAGCGCCGCGTGCAGGGCGACGTGCTGGAACGGTTCCTGGACAACCTGCTGCCCGAGGGGCCGGCGCGCGGCGCGCTCGAGCGGGAGCACCACATCCGGCCGGGCGACGCGTTCGCACTGCTGTCCCAGATCGGCCAGGAGTGCGCCGGGGCGGTCCAGCTCACCGCAGCGGAGACGCCACCGGGACCGGGCACGCTGGTGGGCCTCTCGGCGACCGAGGTCGACGAGATCGTCTCCGCCCTGCCGACGCTCGACCCGCCGCACGGGCAGGTGGTGAGCGCCTCGCTGGGAGGCGTGCAGTCGAAGGTGCTGCTGGCGCGCACCGCGAACGGGTGGGCGTGGCCGGCGGACGGGGCGATGTCCACGCACCTCGTCAAGCCGGAGCCGGTCACCGACGCGGGTCCGGCCGACCTGGTCCGGTGGGAGGAGTGGGCGCTGAGGCTGGCGCGCCAGGCCGGGCTCCCCTCGGCGCGAGCCGAGCTCGTCGACTTCGACGGCAGGCTCGCACTCGTCGTCGAGCGGTTCGACCGTCATGACGGCCGACGTGTCCACCAGGAGGACTTCGCGCAGGCGCTGGGGGTGGCCGCGCGAGACAAGTACGAGTCGAGCGCGTCCGACACGCGGCTGCGCCGGATCGCGCACGAAGCCGGTGCGGAGGCCCGCGATCCCGCGGGCCTGGTGGCCGACCTGCTCGCACAGGTCACGTTCAACCTGATCGTGGGGAACGGGGACGCGCATTCGAAGAACTACTCGCTCACGATCGACGAGCAGGCGACGTTCACGATGTCCCCGCTCTACGACGTCGCACCCGTCTACCTGCTGGACCCGAGGTTCCAGGCCTTCGGGCACACGCTCGACGGGCAGTCCCGGCTGCGGTACCTGTCCGGTCAGCACCTGCTGCGGGAGGCGTCCGGCTGGGGTCTGCCCGCCGACCGCGTCGCGCAGACCATCCGCGACGTCGCCGTGCGCGTGAAGGAGGCGCTGCCGACGGTGCAGTCCGAGGTGATCGACGTCGAGCCGGTCGCCCGCCTGGTGGCGCAGCGCGCGGACGCGGCGATCGGGTCGGTGGACGAGGCCGGCTAGATCTCCGCCACCTCGCGCCGCCGCCCGAGCAGCGCGACCAGCACCACCGCCACCAGCATCACGCCCGCGGCAGCGACGCCGAGCCACCCGTACCCCGGCCCGGCGAGCACCCATCCGCCGGCGAGCGCGCCGAGGCCGGTGCCGAGCGAGATCACCGAGGAGTTGAGGGCGACGACGAGCTGGCCGTGCCGGCCGGACAGGGTGAGCAGCAGGTTCTGCAGCGGCGAGTTCATGGCCCAGGCGGCGAAGCCCCAGAGCGCGAACACGGCGAGCGCCGTGCCGGGGGTGGCGGTGGCGGGGGTGAGCAGGAGCAGCGCCAGGGTGGAGGTGCCGAGCGCGAGGACGATGCTGCGGGCGGCGCCGAAGCGGTCGGCGACGCGGCCCCCGACGACGTTGCCGACCACTCCGGCGACGCCGTAGGCGAGCAGGACGGCGCTGAGCAGGGTGCCGGTGAGGCCGGCCAGCGAGGTCAGCATCGGTGAGGAGTAGGTCTGCACCATGAGCGCGGCGGTGGTCTCGAGCATGGAGACGACCAGGGTGATCACGACCAGGACGGGGACGGCGGCGCGTGCGGTGCGGGCGCCCGGGTCGCGGGCCGGTTCCGGGGCGGACGCGACCGGCCCGGGGGAGCGGACCAGCACGAGCACGCTGACCAGCGCGACGGCGGCCAGCACGGCCACCAGGGCGTAGACCCCGCGGTAGCCGAGCACGGGGCCGAGCAGGTTGCCCGCCGGGGCGCCGAGCACGGTGGCGGTGGTGAGCCCGCCGAACACGGTGGCGACGGCGCGACCGCGACCGCCGGGGGGTGCCAGCCTCGCGGCGAGGACGGTGGCGGTGGGGGTGAAGCCACCGGCGGCGACCGCGGACAGCCCGCGCAGCACGGCGACCGAGGTGTACGTGGTGGCGAGGGCGGTGGCGGCGGCGGTGAGCGCGAACAGGCCGAGCGCCAGGCACATGAGCACGCGGCGCGGGACCCGGCGCACGAGCAGGGTGAGCAGCGGGGTGCTGATCGCGTAGGTGAAGCCGTAGACGCTGACCAGGGTGCCGACCTGGGTGACCGGCACGTCGAGGTCGGCGGAGACGCTGGGCACCAGGCCGGCCATCACGTAGGAGCCGAAGCCGATCGCGAAGGTGCCGGTGGCGAGCGGCCACAGGCGGGGGCGGGCGACCGGAGCGCCGGGGGTCGGGGCGGTGGCCTCCGACGACCCGGCGACCGCGACCCCCGCCGCGCCGCTGGTCCTCGCGTCGCCGGGCGCCGCGCTCACGCGGTCACCGCGCGGCCGCGCCCCGAGCCCGCGCGGTCGCGCCACGAGCCCGAGACGATCGGCGCCAGGTCGCGCACGGCGGCGTCCTCGGCCAGGTAGCCGAGCACGGTGCGCCCGTCGGCGAGGTCGACCCAGCCCAGTCCCAGCGGGGGACGGCTCTCGGCGAGCAGGTCGGCCAGCGCGGGCCGGGGCAGCCGCCACAGCTCCCCGGTGACCTGCGTCGAGGCGCCGGCGGCGCGGACCATCCCGGGGCGGTCCAGCGGGTCGCCCAGCGCCGAGAGCGTGTAGCCGGGCGCGGTGCGGACCTCGCCGAGCGGCAGGGCGCCGTGCCGGCGGAGGCGGTCGTGCAGCGGCAGTCCGGACAGGTGCGCGCCGACCACGAGCAGGTCCACGGCGCGCTCGGCGTCCGCGGCCAGCGCGGTGGCGGCCTCGGCGCCCGCGCGGGCGGGGGTCGGCGCAGGCACGCCGTCCAGCGCCGACCACGCCCCCGGCCCCGCCACGGCGAGCACCCGCCCCGCGACGTCCAGCGCCGCCGCGTCGGCGAACCCGCGGGTCAGCACGGTCACGCCGACGCGCTCACCGGGCACCCCGGAGTCGACGGGCACCGCGACGGCGGCGTAGCCGAACAGGTTGCAGAAGTTGGTGAACGTCCCCAGCCGCGAGTTCACGGCCACCGGCGCGGCGGCGACCTCGGCGAGCGTGGGGTGGTGGGTGGTGGTCGGCAGCAGCAGCGCGTCGGCGTCGCCCAGGGCGGCCTCGGCGGCGGCGCGGTGCTCGGCCAGGGTGACCAGGTCGGCGGCGTAGCGGTGCGCGGGCAGGTCGCGGGCGGCGGTGATGATCCCGGCGACGACGGGGTCCAGGCCGGCGGGCGCGGACTCGACCAGGGCGCCGACGGCGGCGTAGCGCTCGGCCACGAAGGCGCCGTCGTAGAGCAGGCGCGCGGCGTCGAGGAACGGGGTCAGGTCGATCGTCCGGATCGTCCACCCGGCGGCGACCAGCCCGGCGACCTGCCGGTCGAAGGTCTCCCGCCACAGCGGGTCGAGCGCGGCGAGGTCCGCGGCGCGGGGCACGGCGAGCACGGGGTGCTCGACGGCGGCCAGCGGCGCGGTGGCGGGCACCGGGCGGGCCAGGGCGTCCACCCCGTCGGGGCCGGACATCAGCGCGACGGCGCGGGCGGCCAGCGGCAGGTCGCGGGCGAAGACGCTGACGCAGTCCAGCGAGCGGCAGGCGGGCAGCACGCCGGTGGTGGGGATCAGGCCGGGGGTGGGCTTCACGCCGACGATCCCGTTCAGCGCCGCCGGCACGCGGCCGGACCCGGCCGTGTCGGTGCCGAGGGCGAGGTCCACGATCCCGAGCGCCACGGCCACCGCGGAGCCGGAGGAGGAGCCGCCGGAGATCCGGTCGAGGTGGTCGGCGGAGCGCACCGGCCCGGAGGGGCTGCGGGTGCCGACCAGGCCGGTGGCGAACTGGTCGAGGTTGGTCTTGCCGAGCACGACGGCGCCGGCGGCGCGCAGCCGGGCGACCGCGGTGGCGTCGTCGGCCGGGGTCCACGCGGCGCCGGGGCAGCCCGCGGTGGTGGGCAGGCCGGCGACGTCGATGTTGTCCTTGACCGCGACCAGGCGGCCGAGCAGCGGCAGGTCCTCGCCCGCCGCCGCCCGGTCCGCCTGCACGCGCACGTCGGCCTCGACATCGGCCCGTGGCCGCAGGTGGATCCACACCTCCGGCCGGTCGACCTGCGCGATGCGGGCGTAGGCGCGCTCGACGGCAGTGCTCACGCCGGCTCCGTCACGATCATCCGCACCGGCGTCGGGTCGAAGCCGTTGCACGGGTTGTTGATCTGCGGGCAGTTCGACACCAGCACCAGCACGTCACGCTCGGCGCGCAGGGTCAGCGTCAGACCGGGGGAGGAGATGCCGTCCACGATCCCGAGCGCGCCGTCCGCCTCCACCGGCACGTTCATGTACCAGTTGATGTTGCTGACCAGGTCGCGCTTGCCCAGGCCCCAGCGGGCGCCCTCGGCGAGGAAGTTCTCCACGCAGGCGTGCTGGTGCACGGTGTGGTGGCCGTAGCGCAGCGAGTTGGACTCCTTGGAGCACGCCCCGCCGATGGTGTCGTGCCGGCCGACCTCGTCGTGCACCAGGGTCATCAGGGCGTCGCCGGTGCCGGCGCGCAGCACGGAGCCGGTCACCAGGTAGACGTTGCGCTGAGCCGCGATCGTGTCGGCGGCCGAGTAGCGGATCGCGGTGTCGTGGGCGTCGTAGACCAGGCAGTCGACGGCCTGGTTGCCCTCGAGGTCCACGATCGTCAGCTCCTGGCCGGCGCGGACCACCGCGGACCACGGCGAGCGGCGCGGCACCACCTGGTCCAGCACGACGGCGGCACCGGCGAGCCGGGCGGGCAGGGCGTCCGCCGAGGGGGCGGGGGAGGTCGGGGGCAGCGTCTCGGTCATGGTCACAGTCCCCTCGCGCGGGCGTAGTCGATGGTGTTGGCGAAGGCCCGGGCGGCCTCGGGGCCGACGGTCGCCTCCGGGGCGTCGAGGTCGGTGGGGGCGCCGCGCCAGGCGCGGACCTGCACCGGCGTGCTCACGTACTCGGCGCGGGGGTCCACGGGGTGCGGCACGTTGGCGAGCAGCACGACGCAGGGCAGCTCCAGCCGCAGCCGGACCCGCGCCCCCGCACCGGCGGACCCGGTGAACTCGGTCGTCCCGTCCTCGGCGATCCGCACGCCCTGGAAGAAGGACACGCTCGGCGGCACGTCACGCGGCTCCAGGCCGTTCTTCAGCGCCGCGAGCACCAGCAGCTCGCGCCCGGCGGGGGTGCCGCCCTGCGGGGAGCCGTCGCCGTAGCGGGCCTCGTTGGCGGCCTTGGAGGAGGTGCCGCAGAAGGTGTCGTGTCGGCCGGAGGTGTCCTCGACGATCGTGGCGAGCACCCGGCCCCGGTCGGACAGCAGCATGGCGCCCGCTCCGAGGTAGGCCTGCCACTGGATCTTCACGGTGTCGGCCACGTTCAGCCGCTCGTCCACCTGCGCGGCGTTGGTCAGCACCAGGTGCGCGCAGGCGTCGCCGGCGAGGTCGGTCAGCTCGATCACCGCGCCGCGCTCGAGCACGACGGTGGTGTAGTTGCCGCCCGCGACGGTCTCGGCGTGCAGCCGGTCGGCGGGGGCGACGTCGGCGGGCCAGCCCTCGGCCCCGGCGGCGGGCACCGTGGGCATGGTGTCGACCACGGTGCCGCCCTGAGCCCGTGCGTGGTCACGCGCCCCCAGCGGGGAGGCGGTGGAGATGCTGCTCATCGGTCCTCCTCAGATCGCCTGGGCGGCGGCCAGCTCGGCGCGCGCCACCTCGGGGTTGGCGGGGGCGTCGGCCAGCCAGGCCTGCACCTCGTCCGCGGTGACCAGCGCGTCGCGCTGGAGGTAGTCGATCGCCCGCAGCGCCGCGTCGTGCGCCTCCTGCGTGGAACCGCCGACCGCGTCGGTGACGACCCGCACCCGGTAGTCGTGCTGGTGCGCGTCCACGGCGGTGTAGTGGATGCAGACGTCGGTGAGGCCGCCGATCAGGATCACCGTCTCGGCCTTGTACGCCTTGAGCACGATCTCCAGCTCGGTGCCGAAGAACGCCGAGTAGCGGCGCTTGCGGATCAGGAACTCCTCGGGGCGCGGCTCCAGGCCCTGCGCGAGCTCGGTCTCCGGCCAGCCCTCCAGGCAGTGCGGCCCCTCGGCGCCGTCCAGCTCGCGGCCGATGTCGATCATCGAGGGCTTGTGCACCTCCTGGATCCACACCACCGGCACGCCCTGCTCCCGGAACTTGGCGATCAGCGCGCGCACCCGCGGGGCCCGCTCGGTGCGGCCGGGCATGTAGGGGATCTCGGTGCGGGACTCGGCGCGCTCGACGTCGCCGCCCTGGATGTCGACGACGATGAGCACGGCGTTGCCGGTGACGTTCATGGGGAGTTCCTTCCGGGTGGTGCACAGGTAGCGCACAGGTGGTGCTGGTGGAGCCGGGATCTCAGGACAGGGCGATCCGGCGGTCGGCGGCGGCCTGGAGGCAGTCGACGACGGTGTTGAGCAGGACGTAGACGACGCCGAGCAGCAGGGCGACGCCCGCGATGGCGGGGAAGTCGGAGGCGGCGACGGACTTGTCCAGGTAGGAGCCGACGCCAGGCCAGTCGAAGATCTTCTCGACCACCACCAGGCCGGCGAGCAGCATCCCGGCCTGGATGCCGACCATCGACAGCGTCGGGCCGAGGGAGTTGCGCACGGCGTGCCGCACGAGGATCTGCCGCTCGCTCATGCCGGCGGCGCGGGCGGTGCGGGCGTGGTCGGCGCTCATGTTGGCCTTGAGCCCGTCCACCAGCACCCGGCCGATCGCCACCGCGGGGGAGATCGCCGCGCAGATCGCCGGCAGCGCCAGGTGGGTGAGTGCGTCGCCCGCCACGTCGAACCGTCCGGCGAGCAGCCCGTCCAGCACCAGGAACCCGGTGGGCCCGGCGGGGGCGTCCCGCAGCCCGGTGCGTCCGCCGGAGGGCAGCCAGCCGAGGTTGCCGTAGAAGATCAGCAGCGTGACCATCCCGAGCAGGAAGGTCGGAGCGGCCGCGCCGCTGAGCAGCACCACGCGGACGACGCCCGCCCCGCGCCAGTGGATCGTGGTCAGGTAGGCGAAGGCGACGCCCAGCACCAGCGCGATGCCGAGCACCCAGGCGGCGAGCTCCAGGCTGGCCGGCAGCACCTGCGCGAGGTTGTCGGCCACGGGGGTCCGGCTGCGCAGCGAGTTCTGCAGGTCGCCGTGCAGCAGCCCGTTCAGGTAGGTGAGGTAGCGCTGCACCAGCGGCTCGTCCAGGCCGAGGCGCTCGCGGGCGGCGGCCACCGCGTCGGCGGAGGCGTTCGCGCCGACGTAGGCCTTGGCCGGGTCGACCCCGCTGACCTCTTGCAGGCCGAACAGCGCCATGGTGAGCGCGAGCAGCACGCCGAGGGTGGCGGCGATCCGCTTGACCAGGAACATCACCATGCGCGGGCCTCCGGTCGGACGAGGGTGGGGTCGGGGCGGCGGGTCATCAGCGGCCGCGCATCAGGTCGCGGACGCCGTCGCCGGCGAGGTTGGCGGCCAGGGCGATCACCAGCACCGCCAGGCCCGGGAAGATCGGCACCCACCACGCCTGGAGCAGGTAGGCCATGCCCTGCGCGGCCATCGCACCGAGCTCGGGGGCGGGCGCCGGCGAGGACAGGCCGATGAACGACAGGCCGGACAGCGCGACCACCAGGCCGCCGACGTCCAGGCTGGCCGCGACCACGATCGTGGAGCGCACCCCGGGCAGCAGGTGACGGGTGACCCGGCGTCCCCACGGGGTGCCCGCCAGGCGGGCGGCCTCCAGGTGCGGGCGGGCGGCCCACGCGCGGACCTCGCCGCGCACCAGCCGCGCGTACAGCGGCCACCAGACCACCGCGACGCCGATCAGCGCCGAGGTGAAGGACGCGCCGAGCGCCGCGGCGACCGCCATCGCGATCACCAGGCCGGGCAGGGCGAGGAACAGGTCGGTGGTGCGCATCAGCAGCGCGTCCACCCAGCCGGGCAGCGCACCGGCCAGCAGGCCGACCAGCCCGCCGATCAGCACCCCGGAGGCGATCACCACGGCGGCGGCGACCAGGCTGGACCGCATGCCGTAGAGCAGCCGGCTCAGGATGTCGTAGCCGAGGGCGTCCGTGCCGAGCAGGTGGTCCGGGCTCAGCGGCGGCAGGAACGCGTCGCCGCTGCGCAGGATCGGGGAGTGCGGCGCCAGCACCGGGGCGGCCAGCGCGGCCAGCACGATCAGCACCAGCACGCCGATCGCCACCAGGTCGACGCCGAGGGCGCGGTGCCGGACGGCGGTGACGCGCGCCCAGCGGCGGGCCGCGCGGCCGGTGCCGGTGTCGGCGGGGGCGGTGAGGGTCGCGGCGCTCATCACAGGGCTCCCGTCGTGGCGGTGCGGCGGTGCTGCGGCCCGGGGATCGCGCCGAGCAGGGTGCGGGTGTACTCGTGCTGCGGGCGCTCGCAGATCTGGTCGGTGGGCCCGACCTCGACGATCCGGCCCTCGCGCATCACCGCGATCCGGTCGGCGACGATCCGCGCGGCGGCCAGGTCGTGCGTGACGAACAGCACCGACATGCCGAGCTCGCGGCGGAGCCGACCGATCAGGTTGAGAACGGTGGCGGCCAGGGACACGTCCAGGGCGCTGGTCGGCTCGTCGCAGAGCAGCACCGTCGGCGGCACGATCACGGCGCGGGACAGCGCCACCCGCTGCCGCTGCCCGCCGGACAGCTGGTCGCCACGGGCCCGCGCGGTCTCCGGCGGCAGGCCCACGGTGCGCAGGGCGTCGAGCACGCGCTCGCGGCGCTCGGCGCGGGACATGCCGGTCACGTGGGCGCGCAGCCGCTCGTCCAGCATCGACCCGACCCGCAGCCACGGGGTGAGCGAGGCGCCGGCGTCCTGGAACACCATCTGCGGGCTCGCGCCCTCGGCGACGGACACCTCGCCGGAGGTGGTCGTCTCCAGCCCGGCCACCACGCGCAGCAGGGTCGACTTGCCGCAGCCGCTCTCGCCGACCAGGGCCACGGCCTCGCCGGCGCGCACCGCCAGGTCGACGCCGCGCAGCGCGGGCAGCTCGCGACGCTTCCACGGCGGACCGGAGCGGAACACCCGGTGCACGTCGCGCACGGTCACCGCGGCGCCGTCGCGCAGCACCACCGGCGGCCACACCTCGGGCAGGTCGGGGGTGGGGGCGCCGGGTGCGAGGTCGAGCACCCCGTCGGCACCGACGGCCACGTCGTCCGGCGCGGCGGTCGCGGGCGCGGTCGTGGGGGCCGCGGCCGGGGCGGCCGTCACCGGCATCGCCGCGAGCGGGCGGTCGCGCGGGGTGCTCAGGTCGATCCGCGAGCGCAGCAGGTTCTTCGTGTAGGGGTGGGTCGGGTTGCCGAACACCTCGTCCACGTCGGCGGACTCCACGATCTGCCCGTGCTGCATCACCGCGATCCGGTCGCAGACCTGCGCGGCCACGCCGAGGTCGTGGGTGACGAAGACGATCGAGCAGCCGATGTCCTCGCGCAGCGTGAGCAGCAGGTCGAGGATCTGCGCCTGCACGGTCACGTCGAGGGCGGTGGTGGGCTCGTCGGCCAGGATCAGCGAGGGGCGGCGGGCCACCGCGAGCGCGATCATCACGCGCTGGCGCAGGCCGCCGGACAGCTGGTGCGGGTAGGCCTTGAGCCGGTCGGCGGCGCGGGGGATGCCCACGTCCTCCAGCAGGGACAGCGCGTGGGCGCGGTCGCGGGTGACCTCGCCGAGCTGGTGGCCGATCGTCATGGTCGGGTCCAGCGAGGTCATCGGGTCCTGGAACACCGCGCCGACGTGCCGGCGGCGGGCGGCCCGGCGCTCGGCGTCCGGGGCGTGCACCATGTCCACCCCGGCCAGGTCGATCGCGCCGGAGACCTGCGGGCGGGCGGAGGCGGGCAGCAGGCCCATCACCGACAGGCCGAGCACGCTCTTGCCCGATCCCGAGCCGCCGACCAGGCCGAGCACCTCGCCCGGCGCGACCGTCAGGTCCACGCCGCGTACCGCGTGGACGGTCTCGCCGTCACGGGTGAGGCGGACGTCGAGGCCGTCGACGCGCAGCACCGGCTCGGTGCTGGGGGTTGCGGTCATGAGGGCTTCCCTCCGGGGTCTGGCTGGGGACGGATCGAGCGGGCCCGGGGCGGGCGGGCGAGGGGTCGACGACCTCCCACCCCGGGCGCCGCGATCAGGAGCGGCCGAGGGCCGCGAAGTGCAGCACGTCGTACTCGAGGACGTTCTGCGCCTCGACGGTGCCGGTGATGTCGGGCGTGGTCAGCAGCGTCGTGTTCAGCGAACCGATCGAGTACCAGTACCGCGTGGCGTTGATCGCGTCGGCGGCCGCCGCGTAGGCGGTGATGTCGGTGGTGGCGCGGGCCGCGTCGAGCAGGTCGGTCAGACCGGGCACCTCGGCGCCGAACAGGTCCAGGCCGCCGGCCGGGGTGTAGATGATGCTGGCCCAGGCGTCCGGGTGGCCGGCGTCGGGGAACACCGAGAACACGGCCAGGTCGGGGCCGTCGGCACCCTCGTCGGCGATGCCGTAGATCGTGCCGGCGGAGTACGCGACCGCCTCGGCGGGGATGCCCGCGGTGCTCAGCCGCGAGCCCAGCTCCTCGGCGACGGCCTTGCCGTCCGCGCTGCTGCCGGCGTAGGCGATCCGGACGGTGCCGGAGGCCGGGGTGCTCAGCGCCGACCAGGCGTCGGCGTCGTAGGTGATGCCCTGGTCGTCGATCCCGGCGTCCACCATGCCCTGCGGGAACAGCTGGTCGGTCGGCACCTCCAGCGAGCCCATCGCCTCGTCGATCACCGACTCCTTGTCGATCCCGGCGAACAGCGCCTCGCGGGCGTCGACGGTCGGCAGCCAGGTCGAGGCGGGGTTCACGTAGATCATCTGCGTGGTGAAGTTGGCGAAGGTGCTGGTGGTGACGTCCTCGCTGTCCGCGAAGGACTCGAAGGAGGTCTTGTTGAGGTTGCCGAGGATCGCGTCGATCTCCCCGCGCTCGAGCTGGAGCTGCGCCGAGGAGGCGTTCTCGGCGACCTGGAGCTCGACCGAGGTGATCTCCGGGGCGTCGCCCCAGTAGCCGTCGTAGGCCTCCAGCGTGTAGCGCTCGCCGGTCTCGACGGAGGTCAGCTCGTAGGGGCCGGTGCCCGCGTCGTGCGTGGTCAGGTAGGTCTGCGCGAAGTCGTCACCGGCCTCGTCGGTCAGCACGGTCGGGCTGATCATCTTCACGCCGAACGGCGAGGCCAGGTAGTCCAGGAAGGCCGAGTTCGGCGCGGCCAGGGTGACGACGGCCGTGAGGTCGTCCGGGGTCTCGACGTTGACGACGTCGCCGACCATGTACGCCGGGCCGGAGTCCACCTGGGTGCGCCGCTCGAAGGAGGCGGCCACCGCCTCGGAGGTGAAGGCCGTGCCGTCGTGGAAGGTCACGCCGTCGCGCAGGGTGAAGGTGTAGGTGAGGCCGTCGTCGGAGACGGTCCACTCCTCGGCGAGCTCCGGCACGATCGTCGGGGTCTCGACACCGTCCTGGTAGGCGACCAGGCCCTCGTAGGTGTTCTCGATGATGTTGAGGCCCGGGCCGTCGTAGTTCACGTCCGGGTCCGGCGGGGTGGTGTAGCCGGTGAGCATCACGGCGGTGAAGACGTCGTCCCCACCGGCGCCGGCGACGGTGCCGGACTGGCCGCACGCCGTGAGGGCGAGCAGACCGGCCACGGCGGCCGCGGCGGCCGCGGAGCGTCGTGCGGTGCGGCGGGTGACGCGGGTGGGGCGGAACCTGGCGGTGCTCGGGCTCATGCTCGGTGCCTCTCGGTCAGGGGTACGTCAGGACGGCGTCGCGGAGCAGGGGGCCGCGACGCCGAGGTGCTGGTGGGGGGAGTGCAGGGCGGTGCGTGCGGGGTGGATCGGCGCACCGTCATTACCTGTCGGTGACCGGAAAAGTAGCCGCAGGGCGTTGCGGATGGGTTGCCCCGTGTTGCCGCCACGTAAAATCTATCTGTGACAGGTAATGCGTTAGCCTGGCTCGCATGACCGACCTGCTGCTGCGCGACGTGCGCCTGATCGACGGCACCGGCGCCGCGCCCGTGCCCGGCACCGACGTGCTCGTGCGGGACGGGCTGATCGCCGATCTCGGCCCCACCGGCACCCTGGTCGACGCCGCCGACCCCGACCCCGCCCGGCTGACCGTGGTCGACGGATCCGGCCGCACGCTGCTGCCCGGGTTCCTCGACTGCCACGTGCACGTCAGCACCCAGCCCGGCGGCGACACCCTGGACACCGTGCTCGCGCCCGAGTCGCTGCTGACTCTGCGCTCCGTGCCGCACCTCGCCGCCACCCTGGACGCCGGGGTCACGACCGTCCGCGACCTCGCCGGGGCCGACTCCGGCTTCCGCGACGCCGTCGAGCAGGGCATGGTCCGCGGCCCCCGGCTCCAGATCGCGATCCGGATCCTGTCCATCACCGGCGGGCACGGCGACTGGCGCACCATCGAGGGCGTCGCGCTCGACACCGGCCCGGGCGCCGGCGCCGTCGCCGACTCGCCCGCCGAGTTCGTCCGGATCACCCGCGAGGTGCTGCGCCAGGGCGCGGACTGGGTCAAGGTCGCCGCCACCGGGGGGATGGGCAGCCCGCGCAGCCACCCCGAGTCCGGCGGCCTGTCCCAGCCCGAGCTGACCGCCGTCGTCGCCGAGGCGGACCGGCACGGTGGGGTCGGCGTCGCCGCGCACGCCCAGGGCGCCGCCGGGATCGCCGCCGCCGTCCGCGCCGGGGTCTGCAGCATCGAGCACGGCTACCTGGTGGACGACGCCACCATCGACCTGATGGGCGAGCGCGGCACCTGGCTCGTGCCGACGCTGTCCACCCTCACCCGCCCGGTCGCCGCGGGCACCGCCCCCTGGGTCGCCGCCAAGCGCCGCGCGCTCAAGGACACCGCCCGCGAGCGCCTGCACGCCGCGATCAGCGCCGGGGTGCCGGTCGCGCTCGGCACCGACGCCGGCATCGCCCCGCACGGCACCAACCTCACCGAGCTCGCCCTGCTGGTCGAGCACGGCCTGAGCCCCGCCGCCGCGATCATCGCCGGCACCTCCGCCGCCGCCACCATGCTCGGGATCGCCGACCAGGTCGGCACCGTCGCCCCAGGGCTGCGCGCCGACCTCGTGCTCACCGACGTCGACCCGCTCACCAGCATCGACGCGCTCGCCGACCCCCGCAGCGTGCGCCTGGTGGTGCAGGATGGGCGGATCGTCAAGGACACCCTCGCGGAGAGGACGCATGGCCGTGGCTGAGCAGGTCGACGTGGAGTCCGCCACCGCCCCGCGCGGACGGGGTCGCCCGCGCTCGGCCCCCCGCAAGAACAGCGCGCTGAGCACCCGCGAGGAGATCCTCGCCGCCGCCGCGCAGCTGTTCGGCTCCCAGGGCTACACCGAGACCACCACCCGCCAGATCGCCGACGCCGTCGGCATCAAGCAGGCCTCGCTGTACTACCACTTCCCCGACAAGAGCCAGATCCTGCGCTCCCTGCTCAAGGGCACCGTCGCCCCCTCCGTCCAGCTCGCGCTCTGGCTGCGCGGCGGCGACGCCGGTGACCTCGACCCCGCCGTCGCCCTCGCCGCGCTGGTCCGCTACGACCTCGACGGCCTGCTCCGCGACCGGTGGAACCTGCACGTCGTCTACCGGCTGCTCGACATCGCCGAGACCGAGTTCGTCGAGACCCGGGAGAGCCAGGTCGCCCTGCGCTCGCACTACCGCGAGCTGTCCGCCGCCGTCCTCGGTCGCCAGGGCGTCGACCCCGCCACCCTCGCCCCCGCCGACCTCGAGCTCGTGTTCGGGCTGGTCGAGGGGATCATCGGTCAGCGGCAGTGGGGCGACGACGGCACCCGCGCCGCCTACGCCGACGCCGTGGTCCGGGGCTGCCTGCGCCTGGTGCACGTGCCGGAGCCGGACATCGCCCCGGCCGTGGCGGCGGGGACGGCGCTCGCGGAGCGGTTCCGCGCGGAGGGCGGGGAGGGCTGAGGCCTCAGGCGCGTCGCAGCGCCTGCACGTACCCGTCGAGCACGTCGATGATCCCGGCGTGCTGCCAGACGCGGTTGCGCCGAGCACCGGTGCGTTCGGTCAGCACGCCGACCTCCGTGAGCTGCGCGAGCGCCCGCTGCGCGGTGTTGTCCGCGAGCCCGAGGTGGTCGGTGAGGAACGCCGCGTTGATCACCGGGTGCGCGACCAGGTGCGGGAGCACGGTGTAAGCGGTGGCGTGCGAGCGCACCCCGGCGTCCCGCAGCACCGTGCGGGCCTGGGTGATCTGCTCGTCCAGGTCGTCCACCAGACCGGCGCCCGAGGACGCGGCGAAACGGGAGGCCTCGGCGAAGCGCTCGATGATCGGCCGCGCGTCCCCCGCGCGGTAGTCGGTCAGCGCCTGGACGTACGCCTCGGTGTCCCGCAGCAGGCCCGCCGACACCGGTGCGGTGGTGCTGGTCAGCACACCCGTGGAGCGGAGCACCGCGTGCACCAGTGCGCGACCGGTACGGCCGTTGCCGTCGGCGAACGGGTGGATCGTCTCGAACTGCGCATGGGCCACGGCCGCCTGCACGAGCACGGGCAGGTCGTCCCGGCGCAGGAAAGCCACCAGATCGGCCATCGCGGCCGGGACGTGCTCGGCCTGCGGGGCCACGAAGGACGCCCCGCGCGGGCTGATCCCGCTGGTGCCCACCCAGACCAGCGAGGTGCGGAGCACACCGGCGTGCTCGTCCCGGCCTGGCTGGGTGGTGAGCAGCTCGCGCTGCATCGCGAGCACCGCGTCGACGTCCAGCCGGTCGGCGAGACGCAGCGCGGCCTCCATCGCTCGCACGTTGCCGACGACCGTGCGGGCGTTCTGCGAGGTCGTCTGGTCGATCTCCGCGAGCGCGAGCTGGCGTGCGCCGACCGTGAGGTTCTCGATCTGCGACGAGGAGGTCGACTCCGTCCGCAGCAGCACCGAGGCCATCGGGCCCAGGGCCGGCGAGTCGGCGCCGAGCGTCGCACGGGCGTAGAGGTCGAACCGGGCGAGCGCTGCGGTCGCCTCCTCGGCGTCGGCGGTGACGTCGGCGGGCAGGTCGAGCACGAGATCGGCGATCGGGGTGGTCAGCGCCGACGCGTACTCCCCGCTCGCTGCGCGGACCCTCGCGCGCGACGACATCCCGTCCGGCTCGGCCTGCCAGACGTGCTGCGCGTACCCGAGGGCGGGCACGGGGACCGGAAGTGACGCCATGGATCGACCTTACTTCCACTTTCGCCGAAAGTGGAAGCAAGGCGCGATCCTGTGCTCAGAACCGCCCGCCGCCCCCGCGCCGCTCGCCCGAGGACCGCGACGAGGACGACGACCGCGACGAGGACCGCGACGAGGACGACCGCGACGACGACCGCCCGGATCCCCCGGAGGACCACCGCAGCGACGACCCGCGACCCCGGTCGGAGTCGTCGGACCACGACGTCGAGCGCTCCTCGCCCCAGTCGGCCAGCGCGGCGGAGGCGCGGCGGCGCGCGGCGGACACGTCGGCGGCTGCCGAGCGGACGGCCTCCTCCGCGCGATCGGCGGCGGCGCGCAGGTCGCGGACGGCGGCCACCGGGTCGGTGCTCGCGGCGACCTCGCCCTGCACGCGCAGCCGGTGCGCCTCGGCCAGGCGGGTGCGGGTGGTCGCGCCGATGCTCAGCCGGTCGCGGTCGATCGCGCTGTCGGCCTGCGCGATCCACATCTGCACGGTGGCCAGCACCTGCGGGATGCGCTCGACGGCGTGCGCGCGGGCCGTCTCGTCCTCGCGCAGCGGGTCCAGCACCCGGTCCAGCCCCTGCTCGGCCGCGCGCAGCGCGGTCAGCACGGCGAGCGGGTCGCCGGTGGCCTCGTCGGTGCGGGCGCGCTCCTGCGCCCGGCGGGCGGTGGCGGCGGCGTCCTGCACCGGCACGAGGTCGGTGCCCAGACGGTCGGCGTCCACCAGGTCGGCGTCGATCTCCGCGACCAGCGCGACGATCGTCTCCGGCGCGGTGGTCAGCGCCTCGGCCCGCCGGTCCAGGTCGTCCAGCACCGCCGCCGCCCGGGCCAGAGCGGTGCGGGCCTCGCGGAGGTGGCGGGCGGCCGATGCCGGGTCGGTGCCGAGCAGCGCGGCCCCGGCGTCGGCCTCCTCCACCGCCCGGGCCGCCTCCGCGCTCGCGTCGGCCACCGCCTCGGGCACGTCCGCCATGGCCGTCGGGGCGTACCGCGTGCGGATCTGCGCCCAGGTCGTCCCGGTGGTCGCCGCCCGCTCGGTCGTGGTGATCGCCGTCGCCCGCACCGCAGCCAGGTCGGCGGGGACCTGCGCCTGCGCGTCCCGCAGCGCGCCCAGGGCCTCGCGCTGGGCGGCGAGCACCTGGTCCACCCGCGCGCAGCCGTCGAGCACCGCGTACGCGAGGCTGCTGCGCCGGGAGTCGGAGTCCGGCTCGTCGTCGTCCAGCAGCTGGCGCGACCGGAACGCCTCCGCCAGCGCGGTCCGCGCCTGCTCGATCGCCGCCGCGAAGGGCGCCACCGCCTCCGCCCCCAGCTGCGCCTCCGCGAAGCCGAGGTCCTGCGCGGCGGCGGCCACCGCCTCGTCCGCCGCGACCAGCGCCAGCGCCGAGCGGTCGTCCAGCGCATCCAGGTCGGCCGCCGCACCCGTGACCGCTCGCCGGCGTCGCACCAGCACCCAGATCGCCCAGCCCGCGCCGCCGAGCACCACCACGACCAGCAGCCCGATCCCGATCCGCGCGCCCACCCCGGCCGGCGGGTTCACCTCGCGGTCGTAGCCCTCGGCGGCGGCGACCGCAGCCCCCGCCCAGTCCCCGTCACGCAGCGCGGGCTCGATGTCCTGCTGCTCCACCCGGGACAGCTGCGCGTCGGTGAGCGCGATGTCGCCCTGCACCGACACCTGGTAGCGCCGGTCCTCGACCGCCACGGCGAGCAGGATGTCGTCGCGACCCAGACCGGACATCTCGGCGGTGCGGGCCGCCCACGCCTGGTTGCTCAGCCCGTCGAAGGTGTCCACGTAGACCACGAACAGCTGGTACGGCGTCGACTCCTCCAGCGCGTCCAGCGCCTCGACCACCCGGCGTTCGCCGGAGAGGGAGAGCACCCCGGCGCTGTCGGTGATCTGTGTGGGCAGGTTCTCCGGCGGCTCGGCGGCGGCGGGACCCACGGCGCCGCCGAGCAGGATCATTGCGGCGGCGGCAGCGCCGACGGCGCGGCGGACGGACGGTCGGACGAGCGTGGGCATGCAGGCTCCGGGATCGGGGCGGGTGGTCGGGGACCAGTGTGGCAAGCCACCCGACCGGGCGTCCCGCGATCGGAGCGTGCACCCTCCTCCTACCAGGCGTCGTCGTCGAACTCGTCGGTGTGCGAGGAAGACGCGGGCAGGCGGTCGCGCCCACCGTCAGGCTGCTCGCGATCCCGCCCGCACCGATCCCGCCCAGCGTGCTGCCGCCGGACGTGCTGCCGCCCCCGGTGGAACCGCCCCAGCCGCCGCTGCCGACCGATGCCCCGCCACCGGCCGGCGCCCCGTGACCGGGGAGAGTGCCGACCGTGGAGCCGTCGGAGGACGAGCCGTCGCCGTGACCGAGAGTGCCGACCGTCCCCGGGCTCGTGCCGGACCCGGAGCCCGATCCGCCGACGCCGCCGACGGGCGCGCCTCCACCGATCCCGCTGGTGGGCACACCGCTCCCGATCCCACCGGTGGGCGATCCGCCTCCGCCGATCCCGCCGGTGGGCGATCCCGTACCGATCCCACCGCCCTCGATCGCACCCGCGGAGAGGTCGCCGACGCCGATGACGGTCGCCGACGCGCCACCTCCGGCGTATGCGACGCCCGCTCCCGCAGACGCCGCACCACCCGGCAGACGGCTGATGCCGTCGGCGACCGCGGGAAGGCCGCGCTGCACGCCTCCGGTGGGGTGGTGCCGCCCGGTGCCGCTCGGCGCGTCGGGGTCGTAGGTGGCCGCCTCCGGCAGCACGACGTCGTCCAATCGTGCGCTGAGCTCGTGCAGCACCGTCGTCGCCTCGGCCTCCCGGGCTGCCTCCTTCTGCTGCACGAGCTGGAGCTCGACGGCGAGGGCCGGCAGCGTCCGACCGAACAGGTCAGGTGCGATGCGCTGCCGGATCGTCGCCCGGTCGCTCGGGGTCAGCGCGGTCTCCGGCAGGTCGGCGTACCGGTCGCGAGCGATCTGGACGGCCGTGAGCGCCGATGCGCCCGCGCCCCGGATCTGCGCGATGCGCTCGGCGACCACCGACACGCGCGACGTGAGCTCGGCGAACCGCTCATGGGCCGCATCGGCAGACGCGCCGTGGATGCCGAGGTCTCCGGCGAGCGTGACCAGGGACTGCCGGGTGGTGTCGCTCGTGCAGCGCACGCCGTCGAGCCTGCGCTGCGTGTCGTACTGCGTCGCGTCGTCCAGGTCCTCGACGCGGGCGAGCAGATCAGCCTGGGTGCCCATCGTGTCCCTCTCGTGGAGCGGTGGCGGTGGTGGCGCGGTGGCGGCGTCGGCCGAGCAGCACCACGGTGAGGACGAGCGCGAGCGCGACGCCCCCGGCGATGCCCGTGATCAGGCCGATCGGTGCGCTCGACTTCTCGTCGACCTGCTCGTCCTGCGCGTCTGCTCCGGTCGGCTGGTCCGCGGTCGCGGTCGGTGTGGGCGACGGTGTCGCCTCGGCCGTGAGCACCTCGGCGACCAGCGGGATGCGGTCCGTGCCGTCGAAGAGCATGGGGTTCTCGTCCGGGAAGGCCGCCGGGGACACGCGGACGAGCTGGCCGGCGTTCACGATGCCGTAGCCCCAGGAGTCGTCACGCTCGAGCCGGTGGGTCGTCCCGCCGGTCGTGCGGAACAGGGCCTGGATCATCTGGTCGGCGGTGGCGTCCGGATGCAGCGACCAGGCCAGCGCGAGGGAGCCCGCGGTGAACGGTGCGGCGAGCGAGGAGCCGCTCGCGGTCATGTAGCCGTCGAAGGCGAGGTTGGGCACGCGCATCGCGACACCGGGCGCGACGACACCGAGCTGCTCACCCGAGGGGGAGCTCTCCCCGAGGGTGACCTCCGGCGTCAGGGAACCGACGGCGACGACGCCGTTCATCGCGGCGGGGTCTCCGCTCACCGGGCCGGCCCGATTGCCGGCGGAGGCGACCAGGATGATGCCGGCACGTTGCGCGGCGGCGATGTGCCGGGCGAGGTAGTGGCCGCTGGTGGAAAAGCTGATGACATCGGCTCCGTCGGCGATGGCTTGGAGCAGGGCCCCGTTCTCGGGCCTCCCGACGGAGGCGTCTCGATCAGCGGGTGCGGGGCACTCGATCAGCCCGGATCCGTCGTCGCGGGGTCGGGCGACGGCGTAGTAGTTCACGGTGACGTCGGGTGCGACGCCGGGGATTCCGGTCTGCCCGTCGACGCCGACGCCGGTTCCGATGAGCAGGGCAGTGATCCCGGTGCCGTGGTTGGCCTCGGCGCCGGTGCTGGTGGCGGGGAGCGCCGGACCGCCCTCCTCCGCGGCGCAGAAGGAAGGTTCGTGCACGTGCAGGTCGGCGCCGACCAGGTCGGGGAACGCGGGATTGATCGGGGAGTCGAGGATGGCGATCGTGATCCCCGCGCCCCGCGAGGTCCGATGCACGGAGTCCAGCTCCGCCGCGCCGTAGTACCAGAGACCGTCCGGGTCGCTCGTGGCCGCAGCCGGCACCGCGCCCGTCGCCGCGAGCACCGCGCCCAGGGCGAGCGCAGCCACCGGCGCGACCAGCCCTCCGCGGCGGCTCACACGCGCCTCGGTGCCGAGACGGAGACGCGCCCCGAAGGCCGCTGCGCACCCAGACCGCCCGCGCCTGCGGCCGGGGCGGACGGCGCGGGCTCGGCGTCGGCGAGGCGGCTCGCGAGCCGCATGAGCCGGTCCTTGACGTCCTCGTCCAGGTCCCTCAGCGAGCGGGTGGTGTCCACGAGCGCCTGGTGGAGGTGACCGATGGTCGCTCGGATGGCGTCGAGGTCGTCGGCCGTGACGCGCAGAGACTCGCGGTACCTGCGCACGAACGCCTGCACCGAGTCGATCTCCGGCCATGCCCCGGTCTGCTGCTCCCGCGCGGTGCTGACCGTCGTCGTCATCTGCTCGACCTCGTCGAGCAGCCGGATGAGCCGATCGAGGCTCAACGCGACGGTGTCCTCGTCGATCCGTACGCCCGCTGCCATGCTCCGCCCCTCTGCTGCCTGTCGCGCTTGTTCCCGGCCGGTGCTGCCAGAGCCGTTCTCATGCCTAGCAGCGCGCGGCGATCCTGTGGTGCTGACCTGAGTGTTTTCCCCTACGCACGGGCTCAGGACGCGTGGCGGGGGCCGATGTCGAAAAGCGCAGGTCCGCGCCTGACGGGTCTGTTCGGTCCCCTACCCTCGGCGGCACGACAGCGGCACTGCCGCGTCACAGCAGAGGGAGAAGACCGTGGGAGACATCGATCCAGCAGCGGTGCGCAGCGCCGCCACCGCCGTCGAGCAGGTCGCGCGCACCGTGCGCGCCCAGATCCCGGACGAGGTCGGGCTGATCGCCGAGGCGCTCGCCGACAGCGCCAGCGCCAGCGCCGGCAGCAGCCTGGCGACCGCCTGGACCGACTCCTACACCGGGTGGTCCACCTCCGCGGACAGCCACGCCCAGAGCATGCGCGCCACCGCCGACGCGTGGTCCACCACGGACCAGGCGGTCGTGGACAGGTTCTCCCAGCGCCTCGGCGGCACGATGCGAGCGGTCTGATGGTCTCCCCGTCGCAGCTCCTGTCCTGGCAGCCCACCCGGCTCGCCGAGATCGCCGAGGACGTGCTCCGGCACCGCCGCGTGCTCACCGGCCTGCACGACGACCTCGACGGCGGCGCCCCGCCCCGGTCCTGGTCCTTCGCCGACGCAGAGCCGGCACGCCGGACGCACCGCTCCCTCGCCGAGCAGCTCGCCACCCAGGTGTCCGAGACCGTCGGCGTCGTCGAGGCGCTGGACGAGGCGGTCACCGCGATCACCTCGGCGCAGCGGCTGCTCGACGGCGCGGTGCGCTATGCGACCGCCAACGGCATCACCGTCGACCACGCCACCGGCCAGGTCACCGTCGTGCAGACGTACGACGACGATCCCGACTTCGCCTACGCCCACACGATCCGCAACGAGGTCTCCGAGCAGGTCGACACCGCCCTGCGTGACGCCGACGCTGCCGACCAGGCGCTCGCCGCGGTGCTCAACCGCGCTGCTACCACCGATGTCAACGATGTCGGCACGCTGGCCCAGCAGCAGGCCCTGCTCGACTTTCAGAAGAAGAGCCCCGCCGAGCAGGCTGCCCACCTGCTCGCGCACCCCGAGGAGTACGCGTTCCTCGGCGATCACGTGTCCGACGCGGTCAAGGCGAGCGTGGGGGAGTCGATCGGCGACGACCTCGACCGGATGGCGCGTCACCCCGAGGATCTCGACGATGCCGATGCCGTGGCCCGGTACAACCGGCTGCTCGACGCCTTCGGTGCTGATCCCGAGGTGATGGCTCCGATGTATGACCGGCTCGGTGCCGACGGGCTGCTCGGCACCTACAGCGCGCTGAGCGAGCGCCTGTACGACCCCGCTCAGCGCCCGGCGCTCACCGAGCTCGCGGACGCCCTGCGCGAGGGCCTCCAGGCCGCCACCCTCGACGATGACTTCGACGGTGAGGGGTTCGGCACCTCCCTCGTCCGGTACGCCACCGCCACCGCCGGCGGGGAGGCGATGGGCGCGTACCAGCGCGCGTACGGCGGTTCCGTGACCGGGAGCGAGTGCGCGGCGCTCGACTACCTGTTGCGCGACGGCGAGTACGGCGAGGGGTTCGTGCGGGGCGTGGTCTGGGAGCTCGACAGGTTCGAGACCGATGACCCGCAGCGTGCCGAGCTCTGGCGCAACACCTCGGAGCTGTGGTCTCCGCTGTCCGGCCTGGGCGTCGAGGACGCGCAGCCCGTGCGGCTGCCGGACCCGATGGCCGCCGCCATGGGTCAGCTCGGCGACCACCCCGCGTTGGGGCTGGAGTTCTTCACCGAGGACGAGGGCCGGTACGCGCAGTACTTCACTGAGCGGGACTGGAGCCGGGACGGGTTCGAGGGGATCTCGCGGGCGGCACTGGGCATCGGGACCGATCCAGGGAACCTCACGCAGTCGGGCCACGACACGGGGATGTTCGTGTCGGAGTTCTTCGACGGGATCAGCAAGAACCCGGAGTTCACCGCCGCTCACGCCGGGGCGGCGTCGGAGCCGATCGGTGACCTGCTCAAGCACTACATGCCGGCGGTCGAGTCGGCCATCAGTGGAGCAGGAACATACGACGGCGGCGCACGTCTTGACACGCTTGACGGGCCGTACCTGCCCCGTCTGGAGAACTACCCGGTCCTGGACTCGGTCGACCTCGACAGGCTGCTGGCCGTCGGCCTCAGTAGCGAAGAAGGCATGGCGCGGATCGCCGAAGGTGTCGCCGGGTACCGCCAGACCGCGCTCTCGGAATTCGCGCAGCAGCACCCGGGCACCGAGCGTACGACCGCCGAGCAGATCGCCCTCCAGAACCTTCTCGACACGAGCACCGTGATCGATGGCTACATGCAGCACGCAGTCAGCGAGATCTCGATCGCCGGCGCGGTCTCCCGTGACCAGCAGGTCGCGGTGTTCACCGGGCTGGTGTCAGAGGCGATCGGTCTCGTGCCGGTACCCGGTGCCGATGCGCTCGGGAACGTCGTCGGCGACCTCGGCGCGAAGGTGGTCGACCACGCGTGGGGCAAGGTCCAGGAGATCCCTGCCGACCGGATCGCAGAGTCGTTCGGCAACAATGCCGCAGCAGAACGCGTGGCGCAGACGGGCGAAGCGATGGACGGACGGCAGCGATCGGTGATCACGTCCTTCCTGGCGCTCGCTCAGTCCGGTCTCGTCGAGATCCCGCCAGGTGCCTCGGACATCTGGGCACCGGCTGGGTGCCTGATCTCGCTGGACGACATCTCGGCCGCTGACTTGCAGCGGTATTACGCGCGAGCGACGGACGCCATGATCGGTACGGCGACCGAGAGCGCTCTGCTGAGTGCGTACAGGGACCCGTTCACCGAATGGAACTGAAGCGACGGCGGGTAGTCCTGGGTGCCTCGATCCTGCTGGGTGTGCTGACCGCGTGCTCCGCATCACCGACCCTGCTGAACGAGGACGACTTCCAGGACGTCCACCCGGCTACCCAGAACACCGACCGTGCTGCGGCCCCCGGGTGGACGTGGTGCACGAGCCTCGGACCGGGCATGTATCTGCGTGGTGGAGTCGTCGGATCGTGGTTCGCCCTTCCCGATGGATCGGTCGGGGCCACGATCGTGGACCGGCGGGCCGAGTCCATCGATGCCGAGGATCTGGCGCGGCTCATCAGCAGCCGGGCGGACCTGTGCGCGCAGGATGCGGCCGCGCGGCCGGATGACGGGCAGACGATCGAGCCGTTGGAGGGTCTCGCTGACGGCGCGACCGGCTGGAGGACTCGCGACGGCGACGAGTGGGGCGAGTACGTGCTGATCCCGTTGGATGACGGACGGCTGCTGACGGTCGGGTTCACCTCGACCAGCGACGTCCCGCCGATCGCGCTGGACGACCTCCTCACCCTCGCCGAGCGGGGCGCGGAGCAGTTCCCGGCGGGAGACGAGTGAAGCGTCGGCGACCGGCGAGCTGGGTTCCCGACCGCGATGAGGTCGGCAGAGGACGATCACCATGCACTGGCCCCGGGCTGGACCTGGTGCACGAACCTCTCGTCGGGGGTGTACCCACGCGGGGCCGCCACCGGGTCGTGGTTCGACCTGCAGAGGCGACCGCCGGGGCGACGGTCGTGGACCGTCGGTCGGACGGGATGGTCGCAGACGTGCTGCTCGACCGCATGGAGCGGGACGCGGCACGGTGCGCGACGACCGCCGCGGAGCACCCGGAGTTCGACCAGTCGATCGAGCCGCTGATCGGCAGGACGCCGCGCAGCTCCCCGCCACCGACCGGCCCCGCCGCCCCGCACCCACCCGCCATCATGGGCGGCATGGACCTCGCCCAGATGCAGCACCGTGCCCGGGACGTCCGCGCCCGCTACGCCGCCGTGGAGACCGCGCGCTTCGGCCGCCCGTGGTCTCCGGAGGAGATCATGCTCGGCCTGGTCGGGGACGTGGGTGACCTGGCGAAGCTGGTGCAGGGCAAGGCGGGGGTGCGTCCGCGTGCGGACCTGGACGAGGCGCTGGCGCACGAGCTGGCGGACTGCCTGTGGGCGGTGCTGACCCTGGCGGACACCTACGGCGTGGACCTGGGCGGGGCGTTCGACCGGACGATGGACGACCTCACGGCGCACCTCGACGCGCACCTCGACGGGCAGGCGCCCACCGCCCCCTGACGCACGCCGGCCCCCGGCACACGCGAAGAGCGTGCCGGGGGCCGACGACCACCACGCGGGCTGCCGGCGGCGGACCCCAGGACCGGGGACCCGCCGCCGCCCGGGTGTCTCAGGCGCCGAGGGTGGCGGCGGTGGCCGGGTCGAGCAGGGCGCGCACGGCGGCGCGCGCGGAGTCCGCGTCGTCGGCGGCCAGGGCGGCCCGGGCCATCGCCTCGCAGGTGTCGAGGGTGGTGCCGTGCAGGCTGAACCGGACGGCGGGGACGCGACCGGCGGCCATGGACAGGCTGGTGATCCCGAGCCCCGCGAGGACCAGGGCCATCAGCGGGTCGCCGGCGGACTCGCCGCAGACGCCGACCGGCTTGCCGAGCTCCCGGCCCGCGGCGGCGGTGGCCGCGACGAGGTCGAGGGTGGCCGGCTGGAACGGGTCGAGCAGGTCGGCGAGCTCGCCGCGCAGGCGGTCGGAGGCCATCGTGTACTGGGCGAGGTCGTTGGTGCCCAGGGACACGAAGTCGACCTCGGCGAGGATCGCCCGGGCGCGCAGGGCGGCGGCGGGGACCTCGACCATGACGCCGACGGTGACGATGCCGGCGGCGCGGGCCGCGGTGGCGAAGGCGCGGGCCTCGGCCGGGGTGGCGATCATCGGGGCCATGACCCAGACGTTCTTCCGCTGCTCTTCGGGGAGGGCGGAGACGACGGCGCCGAGCGCCTCGATCTGCCGCTCGACGATGCCGGGCAGGTTGCGCACCAGGCGGTAGCCGCGCACGCCCAGGGCCGGGTTGTCCTCGACCTCCTGGTTGGCGAAGGCGAGCGGCTTGTCGGCGCCGGCGTCCAGGGTGCGGATGACGACCTTGCGGCCGCCGTAGGCCGCGACGACCTGCGCGTAGGCGGCGGTCTGCTCGGCGACGGTGGGCTCGGTGCGGGCGTCGAGGAACAGCACCTCGGTGCGGAACAGGCCGACGCCCTCGGTGGTGCCCTCGGCGGCGCGCGCGTCGGCGGGGGTGCCGACGTTGGCGAGCAGCGGCAGGGCGTGGCCGTCGGCGGTGGCGCCGGGGCCGGTGAGGGCGGCGATGGTGCGCTCGTTCTCGGCGCGGCGCTCGACCTCGGCGATCTCGGCCTCGGAGGGCGCGACCACGACGGTGCCGGCGGCGGCGTCCACCAGCACGGGGGTGCCGGGGGCGAGGTCGAGGACACCGGCGGTGCGCACCACGCAGGGCAGGCCGAGCTGGCCGGCGACGATCGCGGTGTGCGAGGTCGGGCCGCCCTTCTCGGTGACGATGGCGGCGACCAGGGTCAGGTCGAGGGAGGCGGTGTCCGCGGGGGACAGGTCCTCGGCGATCACCACGGCGGGCTCGGTCAGGCCGGACAGCCCGGGCTCGGGCACGCCGAGCAGGCGGGCGACGGCGCGGTGCCGGACGGAGCGCAGGTCGGTGGCGCGCTCGGCGAGGTCCCCGCCGGCGGCGGTGAAGACGGCGGCGAAGCCCTCGACGGCCTGGTCCACGGCGGTGGCCGGGCCGACGCCGGAGCGGACCAGGCGGCCGGCCTCGGCGGCGAGCGCGGGGTCGGCGGCCATGGTGGCGGCGGCCTCGAGCATGTGGGTGAGGTCGTCGTTGGTCGCGGCGGCGGAGCGCGCGAGCAGGTCGTCACGGACCTCGGCGAGCACGGCGGCGACGCGGGCGGCCTCGGCCTCCGGGTCGGCGGGCGCCGGCTCGTCGGCGGGGACGACCGGGGGTGCGGCGACGACGGCGACCGGGGCCACGGCGCAGCCGCGTCCGACGCCGATCCCGCGCAGCACGACGCCCTCGGCGGCGGCGGGGGTGGCGGTCATGCCTGGGCCACCGCGTCCATGTCGGAGGAGAGCAGGGTGGCGAGCTCCTCGAGCAGGGCCTCGGCGTCGGCGGACTCGGAGGACAGCTCGACCTCCTCGCCGTGCTCCAGGCGCAGGCCCATCACCATGAGGACGCTGGCGGCGTCCACGGCCGGCTGGTCCACGCGGCCGATCTGCACCGGGTGGCCGCCCTCGGCGACGCGACGGGTCAGCAGCGACGCCGGGCGGGCGTGCAGGCCGGTGGCGGTGGCGATCTGTGCTCGACGTCGAGGCATGGGGGTCTCCCTCATCTCAGCGCCTCCCGTCGTCGGGGGACGCCCAGGGCAACAAAAAAGACCTGAGGCTTCCGACGCTCGCCGGTGCCTCAGGTCTTGCCTGAACTGCTCAGTAACAACCCTGGTCCGCCCTTTGTACGACCGCACCGGGCGCCACGTCAAACGCCCCGGCGCGTCGCGGCTCCGGGGTGTCGCGGGACGCGGCGTACCGCGGGTGAAGCACCGTCCGATCTGACCTGCGCACTTGCGGCGCCGCCGTCCTCGGGGGCATGCTCTCGCCTCGAAGCGATGCTTCATCACGGCCACAGGGTTGTTACTCCTCGGAGGCAAGATCGGTGGCCCGGCGCACGGTCTTCCGCGCGTCCGGGTCCAGGGATCCCCCTCCTGGCAGACCTGGACGTTCGGTCCAGGTCCCCCAGGACGACGTGGCCGTCGGCCCTCCCCACGGTGGTGGCGGGTCGGCCCCTCTCCTCCTGAGCACCCGGACGGCACCCGTGCCGCGGGCTCCCCCTGCCCACGGCGCGCTCGCCGTCGTCCGTTCCGTGTGCCGGTGCTCGACTGCGACGGAGCAGTCACCCGTTCGTCGTCCGGCCGCCGGCCGGGCGGGTGTCCGGGTCGCGACGCAGCGGCCCGCAGGAGAGGAAGAGCCATGTACACCGAGTTCGCTCGCGTCACCGTCGACGCCGTGGGCGGGCCTGAGAACATCAGGCACGTCACGCACTGCGCGACCCGCCTGCGGTTCCAGCTCGTCGATCCCTCCCGGGCCGACAAGGAGCGCATCGAGCAGCTGCCCGAGGCCGTGGGCGTGCTGGAGTCGCAGGGTCAGTTCCAGGTGATCATCGGCCCCGGCGTGCCCGATGCGTACAAGGCCGTGGCGGCGATCCCGGGTGTGCCCAGCGACGACTCCGACGCGCGCCCCGCCTCGGACGTGACGCTGTCGAAGGCCGCCAGCGGCTCCTGGCTGGACCGGGTGCTCGCCGCGATCTCGGCGATCTTCACCCCGTACATCCCGGTGCTCGCCAGCGTCGGCATCATCAAGGGTCTGCTCGCGGTCGCGGTCCAGTTCAACTGGCTGGCGGACACCTCGAACACCTACGCGATCCTGTCGGCCGCAGGCAACGCGATGATCTACTTCTTCCCGGTGCTGCTGGCGTTCACCGCGGCCAAGCAGTTCGGCGCGAACCCCTACGTCGGCGCGACGATCGGTGCGGCGCTGATGGAGCCGAACCTCACCGCGATCAACATCACCGGCGAGCACCTGAACTTCCTCGGGATCCCGTTCGTCGGGCAGTCCTTCGCCAACACGGTGATCCCGATCATCATCGGCATGTGGGCGTTCGCCTACCTGGAGCGCGGGCTGAAGAAGGTGCTGCCGCAGCTGCTGCACCTGCTGCTGGTGCCGGTGGTCTCGCTGGTCGTGATGGTCCCGCTGATGCTGCTGGTGTTCGGCCCGATCGGCTTCGCCATCGCCAACGGTGTCGCCACCGGCTACGACTGGCTGGTGCAGTACCCGGTGATCCTGTCCGTGATCTTCGGCGGGTTCTTCGTCTTCGTGATCGCGATCGGCGCGCACTGGCTGGTCACCCCGCTGCTGCTGGCGATCCTCGCCGACCAGGGCAAGGAGTACGCGCTGGCCGCGGGCGGCATGGGCAACTACGCGATCCTCGGCGTGCTGCTCGCGGTGCTGCTGGTCAGCCAGGACAAGGCCACCCGGACGGTCGCGGGCTCCGCGGCGTTCGTCAACGGCATCGCCGGCATCACCGAGCCCGGCATCTACGGCGTGATCGTCAAGAGCAAGAAGTACTTCGTCGGTGTGATCGCCGGCGGCCTGGTCGGCGGTCTGATCTGCGGCCTGTTCGACGTCTACGTGACCGCCTTCGCGTTCTCCGGCGTGCTGGGCGCCCCGGCGTTCCTGGCCTCGCCGCGCGCCGTGCCGTACTTCGTCGCGGTGTTCGCCTCGATCGCGGTCGGCTTCCTGGTGACGCTGCTGCTCGAGCGGCGTCGTCCCGGCACCGCCGCGGACGTGACCGGCATCGAGCCGGCGACCGCCGCGGAGCCCGTCGCCGCGCGCTGACCCGGACGGTGGCGGGGCGTCCCACCCCCGAGGGGCCCCGCCACCGCCCGCACCCGAACCGCCCGCCCGCTGCACCACCGGAAGGCCCCTCATGGACTACCCCCACCTGTTCTCGCCCCTGCGCCTGGGTCGTGTGATGACCAAGAACCGCATCGTGGCGACACCGACGGGCGACTTCTTCGAGGACAAGGCCCTCGGCGGCGCGGGCATCGTGATCACCGGGCACGCGATCGTCGAGCCCGGCCGCTCCTCGTACTCCAGCGGCGACGAGCCGGACGCGTTCTTCAAGTACGAGGTCGAGTCCACCCGGCGCCGGGTGCTGATGGCGCACCAGGCCGGGGCCAAGGCGTCGCTGGAGATCTTCCACGGCGGCCTGCACGCCCGGGTCAAGGACTTCGCCCGCGGGCCGGTGTCCTTCGTCCGCGAGGACGGCGTCGAGGTGCGCGGCATGACCGAGCAGGACATGGCCGACGTCGCGGCGATGTGGGGCGCCACCGCGCGCAACGCCCGTGACCTGGGCTTCGACCTGGTGTTCCTGCACTTCGGCCACGGCTGGCTGCCCGCGCAGTTCCTCTCGCCGCGCACCAACTTCCGCACCGACGAGTACGGGGGCTCGCTGGAGAACCGCTCCAAGTTCCCGTTGCAGATCCTGCGTGCGGTGCGCGAGGCGGTCGGACCGGGCTTCCCGGTGGACATGCGGATCAGCGCCGTGGAGTGGATGGAGAACTCGATCTCCTTCGAGGACACCCTGGCGTTCATCCAGCAGGCGCAGCAGTACATCGACACCGTGCAGATCTCCGCGGGCGTGGACATCGGCATCCAGGGCAACGTGCACCTGGCGACGACCAACTTCGAGGAGCACATGCCGAACGTGGCGTGGGCGGCCGAGGTGAAGCGCAACGTCGACATCCCGGTCAGCGTGGTCGGCGCGATCATGACGCCGGACGAGGCCGAGGGGCTGATCGCCGGCGGGCTGGTCGACATGGTGGCGCTGGGTCGCCCGCTGATCGCCGACCCGGAGTGGCCGCGCAAGGCGCAGGAGGGGCGCGCGGACGAGATCGTGCCGTGCATCCGGTGCTTGCAGTGCTACCACATCTCCACCAACCGCCGGAATGTCGGCTGCTCGGTGAACCCGCGGTTCTGGAACGAGGAGTTCGTGCCGCGCACGCTGTCGATCACCCCGCGCCCGCGCCGGACCGTGGTGGTCGGCGGCGGCCCCGGCGGCATCACCGCGGCGCTCACCGCGGCCAAGCGGGGGCACGAGGTGGTGCTGCTGGAGAAGGAGGACGTGCTCGGCGGCCAGCTGCAGTACGTCGCCCGCGAGCACTACAAGCAGGACATCAAGGCGTACCTGGAGTACCTGCTGCGCCAGATCAAGAACTCGTCGGTGGACGTCCGCACCGGCGTCGAGGCCACCCCGGAGATGGTGCGTGACCTGCGCCCGGACGCGCTGGTGCTGGCGGTCGGCGCCACCGAGGTCCGCCCGCCGATCCCCGGGCTGGAGCTGCCGCACGTGATGACCGGCAACGAGGCGATCCTGCGCGAGGACGAGATCGGCGACCGCGTGGTGGTCGTCGGCGCGGGAGCGATCGGCACCGAGATCGGCCTGGAGCTCGCGCGGCTGCGCGGCAAGGACGTCACCATGGTCGACATCGGCCAGACCTACGCCCCGCAGGGCAACACCCTGTACCGCGAGGCGCTGCGGCAGAAGATCGAGGACACCCCCTCGCTGCGGTTCAGCCTGGGCAGCCGCTGCCTGCGGGTGGAGCCGGACGCCGTGGTGATCGCGGACGCCGACGACGTGGAGCACCGGCTGCCGGCCGACCACGTGGTGCTCTCGGTGGGCATGCGCCCGCAGTCCGACCTGGCGCAGGCGTTCTACGGGATCACGCCGGAGACGGTCTCGGTGGGCGACTGCGTGCGCCCGCGGATCATCATGGACGCCGTCTTCGAGGGCCACACCTACGCCATGAACCTCTGACGTGCGCCCCCGCGCCGTCACACCCCGCACCGCAGAAGGAGATCCGATGCCCACGAACGACGTGGAGGGCCGCCGCCCCCTGTTCGGCCGCCGCCGCCGGGAGGCCGCGCCGGAGCCGGTCGAGACCGTGACCGAGGTCGGCGCACCCGTCACCGGCACTGCGATCGCGCTGGCCGAGGTGGAGGACCCGGCGTTCTCCGCCGGCCTGATCGGCCCCGGCACCGCCGTCCGTCCCACCGACGGCACGGTCGTCGCGCCGGTCGCCGGCACGGTCGTCTCCGCGATGCCGCACGCCTACGGGATCCGCTCGGCCTCCGGGGTGGACCTGCTGGTGCACGTCGGCATCGACACGGTGTCCCTGGACGGCCGGCACTTCGAGCCGCTGGTGACCACGGGGCAGCAGGTCGCCGCCGGGGACGCGCTGGTGCGGGTGGACCTGGCCGGCGTCGCCGCGGAGGGGCTGCCGACCACCGTCGTGCTGGTGGTGACGAACGCCGCCGCGCTGACCGCCGTGCAGCCGCACGTGCCGGGACCGGTCACCGCCGGCGACCCCGTCGTCACGATCGAGATCTGAGGAAGGACCCCCGTGCAGCACCGCACCGTGCGACCGTTCCCGCCGGCGTTCCTCTGGGGCGCCTCCACCTCCGCCTACCAGGTGGAGGGGGCCAGCGACGTCGACGGCAAGGGCCCGTCCGTGATCGACGCCCGCACCGACCGCCCGTCCGGGATCGCCGACTACACCGTCGCCTCCGACCACTACCACCGCTTCGAGCAGGACGTCGCGCTGATGGCCGAGCTCGGCCTGCGGGCGTACCGGTTCTCGATCTCCTGGTCGCGGGTGATCCCGGACGGCGACGGCCCGGTCAACGCGGCGGGGCTGGCGTTCTACGACCGGCTGATCGACGCGCTGCTCGCCGCCGGGATCGAGCCGATCGTGACGATGTACCACTTCGACCTGCCGCAGGCGCTCGCCGAGCGGGGCGGTTGGTCGGACCGCGCCACCGTGGACGCCTTCGAGCGCTACGCGCGGGTGCTCACCGCCGCCTTCGGCGACAGGGTCCGCCGCTGGCTGACGATCAACGAGCAGAACGTGATGATCCTGTTCGGCACGGCGCTGGGCATCGAGCAGCCCACCGGCGACGACCCGTGGCGGGAGGTCTACCAGCAGAACCACCACATGCTCGTCGCGCAGGCGCGTGCCATGCAGGCCGTGCACGAGGTGCCCGGTGCGCTGGTCGGCCCCGCGCCGAACATCGCCTGCGTCTACCCGGCCTCGCCGGACCCGCTGGACGTGGTGGCCGCCGACGACTTCGCCGCCATCCGCAACTGGCTCTACCTGGACGCCGCCGTGCACGGCGTCTACAACCCGACCGTCTGGGCGTACCTCGGCGAGCGCGGCTGGCGCCCGGAGATCCTGCCCGGCGACCTGGCCGACCTCGCCGCCGGCCGACCCGATTTCATCGCCTTCAACTACTACACCTCGCACACCGTCGGCGCGCCGGACCCGGACGGCCCGGAGAAGGGCGGCTCGCACGACCAGCACCTGCTGATCGGCGAGGCCGGGGTGTACCGCGGCGTCACCAACGCGCACCTGACCGTGAGCGACTTCGGCTGGGAGATGGACCCGGTCGGCTTCCGCACCACCTTCCGGCAGATCTACGACCGCTACCGGCTGCCGCTGCTGGTCACCGAGAACGGCCTGGGCGCCCCGGACGTGCTGGAGGCGGACGGCTCCGTGCACGACCCGTACCGGATCGCCTACCTGCGGGACCACGTCGCGCAGATCCAGCAGGCGATCACCGACGGCGTCGACGTGATCGGCTACTGCCCGTGGTCCGCGCTGGACCTGGTGTCCACCCACCAGGGCATGCGCAAGCGCTACGGCTTCATCTACGTCGACCGCGACGAGGACGACCTGCGCACCCTCGGCCGGTACCGCAAGGACTCCTTCGCCTGGTACCAGCAGGTCATCGCGAGCAACGGCGGGCGGTTGTGACCATCATCGATCAACGGCGTCGAGGGCGATGCCGGTGGGAGGGCGCATGCGCGTCAAGCAGGTCCTGAACAACTCGGTCGTGCTCGGTGTCGACGACACCGGCACCGAGGTGATCCTGCTCGGGCCGGGTCTGGGGTTCCGCACCTCGCCCGGCGACGAGGTGGACCCCGCCGCGGTGCAGCGCACCTTCGTGCCCGACGGCATCGGGTCGCTGGAGCGGCTGGCCGCCATGGTCGAGGAGATCTCGATCGAGGCGGTGGCCGTCTCCGAGGAGGTCATGCGCGCCGGTCGCGACCGGCTCGGCCCGCACGTGTCCGCCCGGGTGCTGATCCCGCTGGCCGACCACCTCGGCTTCGCGCTGCGCCGGGCCGCCGAGGGCAAGGGGGTCGAGTACCCGCTGCGTTCCGAGCTGTCCTACCTGTACCCGGCCGAGCTCGAGTTCGGCCGCGAGGCGCTGGGCATCGTCGAGCGGCGCACCGGCGTGCGGCTGCCCGCGTCCGAGGCGGTGCCGATCGCCATGCACTTCGTCAACGCGCAGTTCGGCTCCGACGACATGCGCGAGTACGTCCGGATGACCGAGGCCTTGCAGGCGATCCTGCAGATCATCGACGAGGAGTACGGCATCCGGTTCGACGAGGGCTCGGTGGAGGTCGCGCGGTTCATCACGCACCTGCGCTTCCTGTTCGTCCGCGCCCGCTCCTCGGCGTCCGGGCCGGTGCCGGTGCCCGACGCCGTCGCCAGCCGGCTGGTCGAGGCCGGGGGAGACGCCGACGTGCTGCTCGACGCGGTGCGGACCTCCAAGCCCCGGCAGTACGCCTCGGCGGTGCGGATCGGCGCGCTGCTGGGCGATCTGTTCGACTGGACCGTGGACCAGGAGGAGCTGCTGTACCTGAGCCTGCACGTGGCGCGGCTGACGGCGGCGGCGCCCCGGGCGTGAGGGTGCCGTGGCACGCCCTCCGGGCTTCGACTCCGCCGCCCTGATCGGCCCGGCCGGCTGCGCACGGGGATCGGGAGCGTCGCGGGTGCATCCGAACTGGTCACACCGGCGCGGTCCTGCCCGATCCAGAGGGTGACACCCGGCCAAGGAGGCCCCTATGTTCGCGTCCCGTCGCCACGCCGCGCCCGCCGGCGTCGCCCCGCTCGTCGCCAGGATCGGCGCCCACGCCGTCCTCGACGCCCTGCCCGTGCCGCTGGTGGTGGTGGACTCCGGCGGCACGATCGTGCAGCGCAACCGTGCGGGTGACGCGCTGTCCGGGAGCATCGTGCGCCGGCACGGCGCGCACGTCATGAATGCCCTGCGGGACCGTCTGGCGGAGGTCGTGCGGTCTGAGCGGACCTTCCCCGCCGAGACGGTGCTCTCCGTGCCGGTCGAGAGCGGGTCGGTGGAGCTCAAGGTCGTCGTGGACCGGCTCCCGGAGGGCTTCGTGGGGGTCTGGGAGGACGTGACGGCCCAGCAGGCGCACGAGCAGGCGACCCACCAGGTGGCCGCCGAGCTCCTGGACTCCTCCGGCTCGTTGACCGCGGTCGGCGACCGGTTGGCCTCGGACGCCGAGGACGTGTCCGCCCGCGCGGCCTCGGTGGCGGCGGCCTCCGAGCAGATGTCCGCCAGCATCCACGAGATCGCCGCCGGCACCGATGCCGCTGCGGCGGGGACGGGACGGGCGGTGGAGTCCGCGACGACCGCGCGCGACCGGCTGGCCGAGCTGTCCGAGGTGGTCGTCCGGATCGGTGACGTCAGCCGCCTGATCACGAGCATCGCTGAGCAGACCCACCTGCTGGCGCTGAACGCCACGATCGAGGCCGCCCGTGCGGGGGAGGCGGGCCGCGGGTTCGCCGTCGTCGCCGGCGAGGTGAAGTCGCTGGCCGACCGCACGCACGAGGCCACCGACGAGATCACCGGGATGGTGGAGGCGATCACGGCGACCACGGACCGGGCGACCGAGGCGATCGGGGAGATCGTCGAGCGGATCGACGGGGTGCGCGCCCAGCAGGCGGGCATCGCCACGTCGGTGCAGGAGCAGGCGGCGGTGGCGGACGGGATGAGCCGGGACGTCGGGGCGGTGGCCACGGCGGCCGGCGCGACCGCTCATGCCGTGGTCGAGCTGCGGGGCTCCGCGGAGTTCCTGGCCGGGCAGGCGGCGCGTCTGCGGGAGGCGCTCGCGGGCTGACGCCCGACACCCGCCCGACACCCGACACCCGCCCGACACCCGACGCCTGCCCGACGCCCGCTCAGGGCGCCGGGACGCCGGGCTCCTGCGGGAACCACGCGCGCAGGTCCGCGGCAGCGGCGGGCCGCCCGTGCAGGTAGCCCTGCGTGCGGTCGCAGCCGAGCTCGGCGAGCGCCGCGCGCGTCTCGTCGTCCTCGACGCCCTCGGCCACGACCTCCAGGTCGAGCTGGTGGGCCAGGGCGATCGTGCCGGCGACGATCGCCCGCGTGCGGGGGTCGGTGGTGAGCTTGGCGATGAAGGAGCGGTCCAGCTTGAGCTCCTGGGCGGGCAGGCCGTCGAGGTAGGCCAGCGAGGAGTAACCGGTGCCGTAGTCGTCGATGCTGATCCCGATGCCGGCGGCGCGGATCTGCCGAGTGACCGCGATCGCGAGCTCCGGATGGTGCATCAGGCTCGTCTCGGTGATCTCGACCACCAGGCTGCTCGGCGGGAGCCCGGCCGTGTCCAGCGCCGCCCGCAGCACGTCCAGCAGCCCGGGGTGCTCCAGGCTCGAGGTGGACAGGTTCACCGCGAGCCGGAGGCCGGGGTCGACGGCCCGCCAGGCGGCGAGCTGCCGGGTCGCCTGTCCCAGGACCTCCCAGGTCAGCGGGATCATCAGCCCCTGCTCCTCGGCCAGGTCGAGGAACTCCGCCGGGGGGAGCAGGCCGCGATCGGGGTGCTCCCAGCGGACCAGCGCCTCCACCGCCCGCAGCCGACCGTCCGCGGCGTCGACCTGCGGCTGGTAGTGCAGCACCAGCCGTCCCGCGTGCTCGCTGCTGTGCGCGAGCAGCGCGCGCAGCTGGTCCGCGGTCTGCGCGCGGGCCCGGCCGCGTGCGTCGGCGGCCTGGTCGTAGAGCCGCACCCCGCCGCCGTCGCGCTTGGCCACGTACATCGCGGTGTCGGCGCACCGCAGCAGCTCGCCGTCGCGGTGCTCGCCCAGGGCGGTGCTGGCGACGCCGACGGACGCCGCGACCTGGACCACGCGTCCGTCCAGGTCCACGGGACGGGCCAGCACCTCGCACACCTGCTCGGCGATCGCCGAGGCGCGGTCCGGGTCGGGGTCCTCCAGGACGACCGCGAACTCGTCGCCGCCCAGCCGCGCCAGCAGCGCCCCGCCGGGCAGCTCGGCCTGCAGCCGGTCCGCCAGGAGGCGGATCACGCGGTCACCGACCTGGTGGCCGTAGCGGTCGTTGACCTCCTTGAACCGGTCGAGGTCGATCACCACGAGCGCCGCGCCCTGCGCCCGGGCGGAGAACGTGTCGACCGCCTCGACCAGCGCCCGCCGGTTCGCTACGCCGGTCAGCGCGTCGGTGCGCGCCTCGATCCGGGTCGAGGCCAGCGAGGCGAGGTCACGCACCAGGCGTAGCACGCGGGTGCCGGCGGCGAGCGCCCCGGCGGCGGCGAGCACCGTGACGAGGTCCGAGGGGTCGTCGGCCAGTGCGTGCACCAGCAGGACGACCACCCCGAGGCCGACCACCACCACGGAGCCGGCAGACGTCGCCTGGGAGGAGGCGTAGCCGGTGGAGGCGGGGCCCGGGCGCAGGGTGCTCGTCGCGGACACCACCAGGACCAGCACGGTCCAGACCGCGGCCGGCACCACGGGCAAGGGTGATCCGGGAGCCCCCGCGACGGCGCGCCCCAGCACGACGACCTCGGCCGCCGTCACGAGCCCGAGGGCGACCACGATCAGCAGGGCCCGGCGGTCGCGCCCCAGGCCGGCGATGGCCAGCACGGTCGCGGCGGCGCCGAGCACCACGAGCGTAATCGCGAGCCGGGCGACCGACGCCACGAGCGGCAGCCCGAGGGTGTCCGGCGCCCCGGGCAGGTGGGTGACCACCAGGAGCACGACCGCAGCGGCCACCGCCCACGCCCCGGCGCCGTTGAGCCAGTCGCCGGGATCGTGCAGGGCGGTCCGGTAGCGGTTCCAGCGCACGAGCCCCTGGTAGAGCATCGCCGCGAACCCCAGGCAGCCCGCGCTCGCACCCCAGCCGGCCCCCGGCAGCGACGCCCCGGACAGCAGCAGGTCCACCAGCGCACCGGCCCCGAGCCACCAGCAGCCCCGGCGGGTCCAGCGCCAGGCACCGTGGGCGTCGACGGTCGTCGCCGCTGCGGCGGGGCCGAGCACGACGACCCCGGCCAGGGCCGCGACCAGCAGCGCTGCGGATCCGGCGAGGGCCGCCCCGATGGCGCCGGACGTCGCCACCAGCCCCGCCGAGACGATCGCGGCGGCACCGAGAAGAGCGCGGGACCGGGCTGGGGACATCCCCTCACTATCGGCAGCAGGACGCCGGTCGCAACCGGCGACGGCCAAGTTCGCCCGCTGAGTCCCCTAGGTTGTGACGGTGGCCCGTCCAGTCCCCGGAAAGCAGCCCACGATCGCCGACGTCGCGCGTGAGGCGGGTGTCAGCGTGCCGACCGTCTCCCGCGTGCTCACCGGCTCGACGAAGGTCAGCCCGGAGCGCGAGGCGCGGGTGCACGCGGCGATCACCCGGCTCGGCTTCCGGCGCAACGGGGCCGCGCGGGCGCTCGCGGCCGGCGGTCAGCGGATGATCGCGATCGTCACCGGCGACACCACCCGCTACGGCTACGCGTCCACGATCCAGGGGATCGAGGAGGCCGCTCGCGCCGCGGGGTACATGGTGATCATCTGCGTGGTCGAGACCGACGAGCGTGAGGTGGTCGACGCGGCGGTGGACCTGGCGCTGAGCCAGCCGATCGCCGGGGCCGTGGTGCTGGAGTACGACCCGCCGGGCGCGGCGGCGCTGGCCGCGGTGCCGGACTGGGTGCCCCTGGTGGCGGTGGCCGCCGGCAGCCGCGCGGACGACGACGTGGTGCACGCCTACATGGACGACCGGGTCGGGGCGGCGGCGGCCACCCGCTACCTGCTCGACCTCGGGCACGAGACCGTGCACCACGTGGCGATCCCCTCGGTGGGGCGCGAGTCCTCCCGGCTGGTCGGCTGGCGCGAGGCGTTGCAGGAGGCCGGTGCGCCGGTGCCGCCGGTGGCCAAGGCCGACTGGTCGCCGATGTCCGGCTACGAGGCGGGGCTGCGGCTGGCCCGCGACCCGGCGGTGACCGCGGTGCTGTGCGGCAACGACGAGCTCGCGATGGGCCTGATGCGGGCGATGCAGGAGAGCGGGCGCGCGGTGCCGGGCGACGTCTCGGTGATCGGCTTCGACGACCACCCGCTCGGCGTGCTGTGGGCCCCGGCGCTGACCACCGTGCGGCAGGACTTCGTCCGGCTGGGGCGTGAGGCGTTCCGGCTGCTCGCGGAGCTGCGGGAGAGCGCGGGAGCGACGGGCGGGCAGGGTGCCGCCGACGCGGCCGATGCGTCGGACGGGCAGGTCGTCTCGGCGCGCCTGGTGCCGGACCTGGTGGTGCGCGCGTCCTCCGGGCCGCACCGTCACTCGCAGGTGTGAAAGCGCACATCACGTCTCGATAACGCTGACTCGGGGCACTTGCGTCCTCTGTTTGATATGCGCTTTCATGGACCTCGGTCGCCCCGTCGGGGGCACGGAGAACTGGGGTCGAGGATGACTCGCGAGAGCTCGGGGCTGCACGTGCAGCCTCTCGGGGACGGCGCCGCCGCCCTGCACCTGGTCTGGGCAGCGGACCGTCCGGCATCGCTGGTCGGCGGTGCCGCGGATGCCGCGCCGGAGGACCTGGCCGCCCGCGCGGTGCAGCCGCTGGTCGAGGTGCTGGCCGTCGGGCACGGCCGCGCCAGCGCCAACCTGCGCCATACCGCCACCGCGATCGGCACCCGGATGCGGGTGGACGCGGTGACCGTCGCGGACGAGGCGGACGACCTCCGGGTGGTGGTCGTCGAGCAGCGGGACCCGGTCACCGGTCTGGTCGCCCGCACGCGTCTGGAGGTCGCCCCGGCCGCCGCGGGCACCGCGGTCCGCGCCACCACCACGGTCCGCAACGACGGCGTCACGCCGCTGCACCTGCAGGCGGTCTCCTCGATCGCGCTCGCCGACCCGGTCGGCCCGGTGCCCGCCGAGCGGACCGTGTCGATCGAGGGCACCAGCGAGTGGGTGGGGGAGAACCGCTGGGAGCAGGTGCCGCTGGACGGCCCGGCCGGCGTGCTCGACCTCGACCTCGCGCGGCACCAGCACCAGGACGGCCGTGGGGCGCGGGTGATCGCCAGCGTCGGCACCTGGTCCAGCGGCACCCGCGTGCCCAGCGGCGTGCTGGCCGCCGCCGACGGCATCATCGCGCTCGGCTGGCAGGTCGAGCACAACGGCGCCTGGCGGGTCGAGATCGGCGAGCGGCTCGGTGCAGGCGACCGTCGGGTGCTCGCCCTGGTCGCGCTCGGCCCGACCGACACCGACCACCACTGGCTGCACACCCTGGCCCCGGGCGAGGAGTTCAGCACCGTCCCGGTCACCGTGACCCCGGTCGCCGGGCCGTGGCCCGCCGCCGTCGCCGCGCTCACGGCGGCCCGCCGTCGCCGGCACCGCGAGGTCGCGGTCTTGCGGCGCAGCGAGGCGGCGGCCGCCCGGGCGCCCTTCGTGGTCTTCAACGACTACATGAACACGCTGATGGGTGACCCCACCACCGACAAGCTGCTCCCGCTGGTGGACGCCGCCGCCGAGGTGGGTGCCGAGGTGTTCTGCATCGACGCCGGCTGGTACGACGACGGCGGCGACTGGTGGGACTCGGTCGGCCTGTGGGAGCCGTCCACCACGCGCTTCCCGGACGGCGGTCTGCGCCGGGTGACCGAGCGGATCCGCGAGCGCGGCATGGTCCCCGGCCTCTGGCTGGAGCCCGAGGTGGTGGGCGTGCGCAGCCCGCTGGCCGAGCGGCTGCCGGACGAGGCGTTCCTGCTGCGCAGGGGGCAGCGGGTCGTCGAGCACGACCGCTACCTGCTCGACCTGCGGCACGAGGACGTGATCAAGCAGCTCGACGCCGTGGTGGACCGGCTGGTCGACGAGTTCGGCGTCGGCTACTTCAAGCTGGACTACAACGTGACGCCCGGGCCGGGCACCGACCGGGACGCCGACAGCGTGGGGCACGGGCTGCTGGAGCAGAACCGCGCGCACGCCGCCTGGCTGGACGGGGTGCGCCGCCGGCACCCGGCGCTGCTGCTGGAGAACTGCGCCTCCGGGGCGATGCGCGCCGACGACGTGCTGCTCTCGCGCAGCACCCTCCAGTCCACCTCGGACCAGCAGAACCCGCTGCTCTACCCGCCGATCGCCGCCGGTGCGCTGGTGTCGATCCTTCCCGAGCAGGCCGCCAACTGGGCCTACCCGCAGCCGGGGATGACCGTCGAGCAGAGCGTCTTCACGCTGTGCACCGGCCTGGCCGGGCGGCTGTACCTGTCCGGGCACCTGGACCGGATGGACGCCGCGCAGCGCGCCCTGGTCGCCGAGGCGGTGCGGTTCGCCCGCACCCACGAGGGCTGGCTGCACCGCGCGGTGCCGTCCTGGCCGCTGGGCCTGCCGCGCTGGCAGGACCCGTGGGTGGCCTCCGCGCTGGGCGACGCCGAGCAGACCCTGGCTGTCGTCTGGCGGCGCGGGTCGCAGGGCACGGCGGAGATCGACCTGCCGGCCGGCGACCTGGACGTCGTCTTCCCCGCGCAGCAGGCCGGCGACCCCTGGCAGCTCGAGCGGCTGCCCGACGGCCGGGTGCGCGTGCACGTGCCCGGCGACGGCCCGCAGGCCCGCGTGATCCGCGTGAGCCACCCCCCGATCCACCCGTAGCACCCCCGCAGTAGATCCGTGATCCAGCCGGCGACGACGCCGGCTGTCCCCGAGGGAGAACCGATGAAGAAGATCCCCGCCCTGACCGCCACCTTCGTGGCCGCCGGGCTGCTCCTGGCCGGCTGCTCCGACCCCGGCGCCGGCGGCTCGTCCGGCTCCGGCAGCGGCGAGCCCGCCGCGTGGCCCGCGCAGGACGCCGACCTCTCCGGCGTCGAGCTGACCATCTGGGCCGCGCAGAACTCCAACACCGTGCCGGACTCCGTGGTCGAGGCCTTCGAGGAGTCCACCGGCGCCAGCGTCGACGTCGTGACGATCACCGACCCCTACGAGCAGAGCGTCCAGACCAAGATCGCCACCGGCGACAAGCCCGACATCGCGTTCTGGCAGCCGACGTCCTCGATGCTCGCGGCGATCAACGCGAAGCAGAACCTCCAGCCGCTGGACGACGCGCCCTGGCTGGACGACATGGAGCCCGCGCTGGTCGACCTCACCGGCTCCTACGACGGCACCCGCTACGCCGCGCTGATCAGCAGCCCGGCGGTGATCGGCGTCTACTACAACAAGGAGGTCTTCGCGGACGCGGGGATCACCGAGACGCCGACGTCGTGGGCCGAGATGGTCGAGGACGCCCGCACCCTCAAGGCCGCCGGCGTGGACCCGTTCTTCGAGATGGGCGGCAACGCCGGCTCGCCGTGGGCCACCCAGTGGTGGGTGCAGGCCCCGCTGGCCGAGGCCTCGCAGGACGGTCTGTGGCAGGACGTGAACAGCGCCGAGACCACCTTCGGCGACTCCCCGATCATCGACGCGATCACCGGCTACCAGGACCTGATCGCCGAGGACCTGTTCAACGACGACATCAAGACCGCCACCTTCGAGGACCAGGGCGCCGCGCTGCTCGCCGGCGAGACCGGCATGGTCATGCAGGTCAACTCGTTCTTCGGTCAGCTCCAGTCGCTCGCCGACACCGACGAGCTGAACCAGAAGATCGGCTTCTTCCCGATCTCCACGGACGGCAACGTCGGCACCTTCATCCCGGACCAGGCCAACGCCCTGGTCGCCTTCGCCACCGGTGACGCGGAGCGCGAGGCCGCCGCCCGCCAGCTGCTGTCCTTCTGGCTCGGCGACGGCTACGCCGACTTCGTCGCCGCGCAGGACACCGTCTCGCTCCAGCCCGGCGTCGACACCCCGGCCACCGTGCCGGACGCGCTGATCTCCGTCGCCGACGCGCTCAAGGGCGCCGCCGGCTCCATGCAGGTCGAGGCCGTCGCCAACCCCGACCTCTACCTGCGGCTCGGCGACATGATCCAGGGCTCGCTCACCCCCGCGCAGGTGGCCGAGCAGACCCAGGACCAGTTCGCCCAGCTCGCCGCCGCGCAGGGCGTGGCCGGCTTCTAGCGGCCTGCGCCGGGGGCCGTCCGTCCGGGCGGCCTCCGGCAGCGACCCCCGTCCACCGCTGGACCCCGAGGACACCCGAGGACCCCATGAGCACCAGCACCGCCACCCGTCCGTCGCGGCCGCCCGAGGCGTCGACCGCCGGCGCCGCCGCGCGGGCCAACCGCACCCGGCGCGCCCGCAACCACCCCTGGTCGTTCGCGGCCCCTGCGTTCGTGCTGCTCGGGGTGTTCTTCTTCCTGCCGACGCTGTTCAACTTCGTCTACTCCTTCACCGACTGGTCGTCCTTCAAGAGCGGTATCGGCTTCGTCGGCTGGGACAACTTCACGCGGCTGTTCAGCAACGGCGACATCGGCCGCGCGCTGCGCGTCACCCTCACCTACGCGGTGCTGGTGGCGATCCTGCAGAACCTGTTCGGCCTGCTGCTGGCGCTGCTGCTGGAGCGGGACACCCGGGTCAACCGGTTCGCCCGGGTCATGTTCTTCATCCCGGTGATCATGTCCGCGCTGGCCGTCGGCTACGTGTTCCAGGCGATCCTCAAGCCGGACGGCGCCCTCAACGCGATCCTCGGCTGGATCACCGGCGAGGAGGTGACGACCGCCTGGCTCGGCAGCACCACCTGGACGCTGGTCGTCGTCGCCACCATCCACGCCTGGAAGTGGATGGGCCTGCCGATGCTCATCTACATGGCCGGCCTCAAGACCATCAGCGAGGACGTGCTGGAGGCGGCCCGCCTCGACGGCGCCGGCGCGTGGACGACGTTCTGGAAGATCAAGTTCCCGCTGATCGCCCCCGCGGTGACCTTCAACGTCGCCACCGCCCTGCTCGGCTCGATGAACGGCTTCGACATCGTGCAGGCCACCACCTCCGGCGGCCCGGCACGCTCCACCGAGCTGCTGAACATCTTCATCTTCCGCACCTTCGGCCAGGGCCTGTTCGCCCAGGCCACCACCATGAGCCTCGTGCTGTTCCTGGTGGTCGTGGCCCTCGCCTTCCCGGTGATCGGGATGCTGCGTCGTCGAGAGGACGTCCTGTGAGCATCGTCGCGCCCCACTCCTCGCGTTCGCGCGCGTCGCGTGCCGCCCGTGCCGGGTCCTTCGGCGGACGCCGTGGTCCCTGGCGGATCGTGCAGCCGATCGTGGTGCTGCTCGCGGTCGTGCTGCTGGTCGGCATGCCGCTGTGGATCATCGTGGTCACCGCCGGCAAGACCCAGGCCGAGGCGCTGCGCCCCGACCTCTCGCTGCCGCAGCACTGGCAGCTGTTCGAGAACGTCGCCGAGGTGTGGCGGGACGGGAACGTGCCCGGCGCGTTCCTCGGGTCGCTGATCATCATGATCCCCTCGGTGTTCCTGGTGCTCGTGCTCGGCTCGCTGGCGTCCTGGGTGCTCGCCCGCCGCCGGTCCCGGTTGTCCGCGATGCTCTACGCGCTGGCGATCTCCGGGATCGTGCTGCCGCCCGCCGTCGTCACGATCGTGCTGCTGCTGCGCCAGCTCGGCCTCGCCGGGTCGATCGTCGGCATGGTCGGCGTCTACGTCGGCATGTACATGTCCACGGTGGTCTTCTTCGTCACCGGCTTCATCCGCACGATCCCGGTCGAGCTCGAGGAGGCCGCCCGCGTCGACGGCGCCGCGCCGCTGCGGGTGTTCCGCACGGTGATCCTGCCGCTGCTGGTGCCGGTGCTGAGCACCGCGACCATCCTGATCTGCCTGTACATCTGGAACGACGTGTTCTACGCGTTCTTCGTGGTCGGCGGCCGGGTCGAGACGCTGCCGCTCAACCTCTACGACGTGGCGTCCGCGGGGCTGTACCTGAACAACTGGCACCTGATCTTCGCGTACGTGATCCTCATGAGCCTGCCGCTGCTGATCACCTTCATCGTGGCGCAGCGCAAGATCATCTCGGGCATCACGTCGGGTGCGGTGAAGTAGCCGACCGCACCCGCGCCGCCAGCCACGCGGCCCCCAGGGCCAGGGCGACCCCGAGCACCGTCTCGCCGACACGTTCGACGAGCCAGTGCCGGGGCGCCCGGTCGTCCGAGGCCGCCAGCAGCGACAGCACCAGCAGCGTGCTGAAGAACGGCGTGACGTACCGGCGGCTGCCCGCCGTCGCCGCGGCCCCGCCGATCGCCGCCAGCAGCAGCACCGCCAGCACCCACGAAGGCGGGTCGGCCGCCGCGACCGCGCAGGCCAGCAGCGCCCCGGCCAGCACCGCCGCGGAGCGCTCCACCCCGCGCGCCCGCAGCTCCGCCCAGGCCGGACGGCTCACCAGCAGCGCCGAGGTGCCCGCCCAGCCCGGGTGGTCCAGCCCGAGCGCCAGCGTGATCGCCACCGCCGCACCGCCCGCCAGCGCGAGCTGCGCCCCGTAGCCGAGCGCCGCCGCCGTCGAGGGCGCCGTCCGGGCCGGGTGCGGGTCGACGGGTCGGTCGGGGAGCGCCAGCGACACCAGCCACGCCCAGCACGAGCCGAGCACGATCAGCACCGCCCCCTCGACCGCCGTGCGCGCGTCCGGCACGGACAGCCCGGCCGCCGTCAGCGGCGCACCGAGCCCCAGGACGAGCGCCGCGAGCATCCCTGGCGCCCGGGCGGTCGCCACCGCCGCGCCCAGGCAGACCGCCACCACCGCCAGCACCGCCACCGCGTCCGACACCTGCACCGCCCACGCGCCCAGCGCCAGCCCCGCCCCGGCGACCCCGCCGACCATCAGCACCCGGACCCGTGCCCGGCGCGGGCCGACCGACCCGGCAGCAGCCGCCGGCAGCACGCCGATCGCCAGGACGAGACCCCGCACCGGATCGGCGGTCGCCACCGCGAGGGCGGGCAGGGCGTAGGCCGCGCCGAGGGCGAGGCGCTCCCAGGACCACGCGACCGTGCGCGGTGCGTCCGGCATCGTCGCCTCCCCCGGTCGGCCACGCGGATCATCCTGCTCCGAAGCGTCCCACCCGCACCCCGGTACCGTCGTGCGTCGGGGGCGATCGTCGTCCCGGGGGAGGTGGCTCATGGACCAGGACGCGACGACCGGTCAGCACGGCGTGCCTGTCCCGGCGCTCACCAGCCGCTCCGGCACCGCCTGGCTGATCGGCACCGGCGTGCTCCTGCTGCTGACCCAGGGCTACCTGTTCTGGCGGTACCCGGAGTACCGGGTCGGCGTGGTCGTGCTGCTGGCGGTGATCGTGCTGGTCGTGCTCGGGCTGTCCCGGCGTGCCCTGTGGGTCGATCCCGCGGCCGGCACCCTCACCGTCACCCGCCACGGCCGGGCCACCCGCCGCGTCCGGATCGAGCCGTCGGCCAGCACGTCGCTGGCGCCGAACGGCGGTGGCGGTCTGCTGCTCGCCGTGCAGCCCGCCGGTGCGCGGCGCCGGTTCTTCGTCCCCGTGCTCGCGCTCACGCAGCACGTCGAGCGCTCGCAGTCGCCGGAGATGCTGCGCCTGCTCGCCGACACCCTGGAGCAGCACCGCGCCGGGGGATCGCGCGTCGTGGTGCTCGCGCTGCGCGCCCAGGCGGACCACGTCGCTGACGGCGGGACTGCGCGCACCTCGCCGCTGGCGGCGCAGGTGACCCACGGGGCGGCTGCGGCGGGCCAGGCCGGCGCGGCGGGGGCCGTGGGCGGGCACCTGGGCTGAGCGCCCTAGATCATCCGGCGCCGCTCGATCTGCTCGAAGGTCGCCTCGGCGTCCTGCCGCCGCTCCCACAGCACCGCCTCACCCGCGGCCAGCGAGGCGGGCACGTCGATCAGCCGCTGGTTGCTGCTGCCACGGAACTGGAGCCGGAGGTCCTTGAGGTCCTCGCGGAAGCGCCCGTCGACCAGCACGTCCACCTCGCGCAGCAGCGCCAGCTTGTCCTCCGAGTCGAGCAGCAGCTCCTCGAAGGTGTAGCCGGACCACGCCCACACGTCCTTGGTGCGCCCGAGCTCGCGGCGCATCCGGCCGACCACCTCCAGGCAGACCCCGGTGTTGAGGAACGGCTCCCCGCCGAGCAGCGTCAGCCCCTGCACGTAGGGCTGCGCCAGGTCGGCGAGGATCCGGTCCTCCAGGTCGGCGGTGTACGGCGTGCCGTAGCGGAACGACCACACCGCCTCGTTGAAGCAGCCCTCGCAGGCGAACAGGCAGCCGGAGACGTACAGGCTGCACCGCACGCCCTCCCCGTCCACCATGACGAACGGCTTGTAGTCGCCCACGTGGCGCTGGCTGACCTTCTGCGACAGCCACTCGCCGGGGCGGGGGTCGCGCACCGCCTCAGCCCCGGTCGGTGGTCCGTGCGGTCGGCACGGACCCGGTGGAGCCCTCCATGTGCTTGACCCGCGAGGAGATCTCCACGTGCCGGCCGTGCACCATCGGGCGCTGCTGCGGGTTGCCGAGGTAGCCGCAGGTCCGCTTCACCACGTCGCAGGTGGTCGGGTCGGCGTTGCCGCAGGACGGGCACTCGAAGCCGCGCTCGGTCGGCGTGAAGTCACCGGAGAAGTCGCACTTCAGGCAGTGGTCGATCGGGGTGTTGGTGCCGAGGTAGCCCACGCGGTCGTAGGCGTAGTCCCACACCGCCTCCAGCGCCTTCGGGTTCTGCTGGAGCACCGGGTACTCGCAGTAGTGGATGAACCCGCCGGAGGCGTACTGCGGGTAGTCCATCTCGAAGTCGAGCTTCTCGAACGGCGTCGGGTTCTTGCGGACGTCGTAGTGGAACGAGTTCGTGTAGTAGTCCTTGTCGGTGATGTCCGGCACCGAGCCGAACTTCGCCTTGTCCAGGCGGCAGAACCGGTCGGTCAGGCTCTCGCTCGGCGTGGAGTACACGCTGAAGTGGTAGCCCGACTCGGCCTTCCACGCCTTCGTGCTGTCGGCGAGGTGCCGGAGGATCGCCAGGGTGAACTCCTTGGCCTCGGGATCGCTCTCCCAGGCGCCGCCGTGGAACGCCGCCGCGACCTCGTACAGGCCGATGTAGCCCAGCGACACCGTGGCGCGCCCGTCCTTGAACAGCGCGTCCACCGAGTCGCCCGGGGCCAGCCGCTGCCCGAAGGCGCCGTAGATGTAGAGGATCGGCGCGTTGGCCGGGGTCGCCTGCTTGCAGCGCTCGATCCGGTAGGTCAGCGCGTCGTGCGCGGTGCTCAGACGCTCGGCGAGGATCGACCAGAACCGCTCCTTGGAGCCCTGGGCCTCCAGCGCGATCCGCGGCAGGTTCAGCGTGACCACGCCGAGGTTCATCCGGCCCTCGGACACGTCCTGACCGGACTCGTCCTCCCAGCCCTGCAGGAACGAGCGGCAACCCATCGGCACCTTGAACGAGCCGGTGATCTCGACGATCTTGTCGTAGCTGAGGATGTCCGGGTACATGCGCTTGGTGGCGCACTCCACGGCCAGCTGCTTGATGTCGTAGTTCGGGTCCTGCGGGTCGAGGTTCAGCCCGCGCTTCAGCGTGAAGATCAGCTTCGGGAAGATCGCGGTGCGCTTCTCGCTGCCGAGGCCGTCGATCCGGATCCGCAGGATCGCCTTCTGGATCTCCCGCTCGAACCAGCTCGACCCCAGGCCGAAGCCGAGCGACGTGAACGGCGTCTGCCCGTTCGAGGTGAACAGGGTGTTGATCTCGTACTCGAGCGACTGCATCGCGTCGTAGATGTCCTTGCGGGTGCGCTCCTCGGCGTACTGCCGGTGCTGCGCCTCGTCCGCGATCCACCGTGCCGCGTCGACCAGGTGCTTCTCGAAGTTCCGCTCCGCGTACGGGGCCAGCAGCTCGTCGATCCGGTTGGCCGAGCAGCCGCCGTACTGGCTGGAGGACACGTTCGCGATGATCTGCGAGATCTGCGCCGTCGCCGTCTGGATCGAGCGCGGCGGCTCCACCTCGGCGTTCCCGATCCGGAAACCGCGGCTCAGCATCGTCTGGAAGTCGATGAGGCAGCAGTTCGTCATCGGCGCGTAGGGGTGGTAGTCGAGGTCGTGGTAGTGCAGGTCGCCCTTCTGGTGGGCGTTCGCGACGTGCGGCGGCAGCATCTTCAGGCCGATCGCCTTGCCCACCGCGCCGGCGGTCAGGTCGCGCTGCGTGTTGAAGACGTCGCTGTCCTTGTTGGCGTTCTCGTTGACGACCGTCTCGTCCTTGCCGATCAGCCGGACGATCGAGTGGTTGATGTCGGTGGCCTTGCTGCGCGAGAAGTCGCGCTGCACCCGGTAGGAGATGTACGCCTCCGCCACCGCGTACTCGTGCGAGTCCAGCAGCACGTGCTCCACGACGTTCTGGATCTCGTAGATCTTCACGTCCGTCGGGAAGCGCTCCGCGAGCTCGCGGTCGATCCGCTGCACCAGCTCGGTGAGGCTGCGGTGCGTCACCGAGTTCGGCTCGCCGTGCACCTCGCGGAACGCCTTCGCCAGCGCCGCGTAGATCCGCGCGTCGTCGAAGGGCAGCCGGCGGCCGTCCCGCTTGGCGACCATCAGTCCGTTCCGAGCCGTCGCCGCCTCGGGGGCCGACACCTCGGGAGACCGGGTCTGCTGCATGGTGCGCCTTCCTTCGCCGGGTCCGGCCCCCGTGGGCGAGCGACGACGAGAGCACACCTCCGGCCGGAACTGGTCTGGCGGTGAGGTGTGCTGGTGCGCTGCGGGGAGCGGAACGACTAGATGTAGTAGTTCGAATGCAGTCCTGACGCTAGATCTAGGGCTGTCGGACGGGTTGGGCCGTAGGTCCCATGCGGGCGGCCGAGGGCTGGTGGGCGGGCGGTTCTGCGCACCGGGGTGATGTGCGGCACGGGCGTGTCGCGCTGCGCCGGACGGGTGGGTCGGATGCGCGTGGCGCACGTCTCGCGGATCGGGTTTGGGCGTGGGGCCTGCGACCCTGTACTGTCTTCCACGGCCCTTCCGAGGGCCGATGCGCCCGTAGCTCAATGGATAGAGCATCTGACTACGGATCAGAAGGTTGGGGGTTCGAGTCCCTCCGGGCGCACAGCAGAAGGCCCGGCACCGACGAGGTGCCGGGCCTTCGTCGTTCCTCACGACGCGGCGGCGAACTCGATCACCTCGCCGGTGTCGATGTCGACGACAGCGGTCCTGCCGCGGGGCCAGTCGGCGCCCGGGCTTGCGACGTAGTCGCGGTCTTCGCCGCAGGCGACGCGGTCGTAGGTGGTGATGACGGTGCCGGTGTCCGTGCTCACCAGCGCGACGCGGGGATGCGCGAGCATCCGGGGGTCGGTCCACAGGGCGGGGTCGGTGATGACGTCGCCGTTCTCGTCGGCGGGTGTGGCGTTGAAGAAGCCCTCGAGGTCGCCGGGGATCGGCGCGCGGGCGGGGAACTCGGCGCATAGCGACGGATGGGTGCTCGGGGTCGCCGGGCTCGTGGCCTGGGGTGCGGTCGACGAGCCCGCCGTGGGCGGCGCTGTGCCCAGTGGGGTCGATGCGCACGCGGCGAGGAGCGTCAAGAGCCCAGCGGTGAGGATCCCGGCGGTCGTGCGCGAGGGGGTGTGGTCAGGACGCATGGCGGTGGATCTCCTCTGCGGCAGCCTGGTCGGCCGCGCCGGGGCCGGCCGACCAGGCTGGGTTCGGGCTAGTACAGCTGGACCTTCTGCACGCTCAGGCACTGGTCATAGCTCATCGAGAACGCGTGCCAGCTGTGGTCGCCGGGGCCACGCGTCGTCGACCAGTAGAACGTCTTGCCGAAGTAGTAGTAGACGCGGCCCTGGTAGTCACCCGGCCACAGGCGCACCGAGCCGTCACCGCAGCCCTCGACGAACTTGATGATGCTGTAGGTACCGGTGCCGTAGAAGCAGTTGGTCGGCAGGATCCCGAAGTTGTCGACCTTGTACCAGTTGTCGCCGCTGCACACGTGCGGCCCCGCCGAGGCCGCGGCGACGAGCGAGGACGCGGCACCGGCGAAGGACGGCGCGGAGGGCTGGATGTTCGCGAAGGCGTCCTCGGCCAGCGCGTGCTCGGAGGCGTTCAGGGACGCCTGCGCGGCACGGGTGTCGGCCGGCAGCGACGCCCACGCCTCCTCCTGCTGCGCGACCTGGTCGGGGGTCCCTCCCATCTGGGCGACCTCGTCCGGGGTGGCGAGCACCGAGTCGGCGAGCAGCTCGGGCGCCCCGGGACGGGTCCCGGAGTCATCGGCGAGCGCGGGCGGTGCCACGAGCACGCAGGCGAGCAGGGTCACCGCGGCGACGGCGTGTCGGGCGAGGAGAGCACGAGCCATGACAGGGGTCCTTCTGGTGAGGCGGCAAGGGGTGGGTCGTCGTGGAGCGAGGTGCGCATGCCGTGGCATCAGCAGGTGTAGATCGTCAGGGCCGTCCACTGGATCAGGGAGTCGTTGCCGTTCGGGTTGGCGAGGTTGTTGAACGCCCACCTGCCCGCATAGGCGGTCTTCATCGAGCCGCTGGTGAAGCGTGCGAGGTCGAGGTAGTGCGAGCCGGATCCCAGTCGCCGCCCGAGGTAGGCCCAGTCGTAGGTGGCCCAGTTCGGCTCGTAGCCGAGCGACTGCGTCTTCGACCAGACCTTCGACCAGGTCTGCGCCCCGACGATCCCGTCTGCGCTCAGACCGTTGTCTGTCTGCCAGCTGATCGTGTCTGCCTTGGTCATCGCGCCGAAGTACCCGTCGATCGCGTTGGCGTTGGTGGTCAGGCACTCGTCGGCCTTGTAGTCGGTGTAGAGGATGTTCTGCCACAGCGCGACGATGTCGCCCTGGTGGATGTACGCGGTCCCGAGTGCGGGCAGACCGGTGATGGTCGTGTTCGTGCTGCTGTAGGTCGTCGCGGACGCCGGCGCCGCGCAGGTCAGGGCGAGGACGACCGCCGCGAGGAGGACCGCGAGCGAGCTGTGGAGCTTCGTCATCGGGTGATCGCCTCCACGAACGGAACGAGCAGGTCGACGGAGTCGGCATTCGCCGCGACGATGACGTCGTAGGAGTCACCCGCGGGCAGGGTGATCGACGAGTCGCCGGTGTCGGGGACCGTGTACTGCACGGCACCGGGAGCGAGGTCGTCGCGGCTGCGCGCCGTGACTCCGTCCGCCGGTGCGGGCGCGGCCGCACGGGCCTCCGGCGTGGTCGGGACGAGGCGCACGGTCACCACCTGACCCATGTCCAGCTTCGGGTCGGCCTGGGCCGCGGTGTACTGGCTGGTCCCGTACAGCTGGGCGGGCTGGGCGTCGCGCGGGGTGTCGAGCGTGCCGACCAAGGAGAACCCGGCGGGCAGCGAAGCGGGGTCGAGCCCGGCCTGCACTCGTGCGGCGAAGGCGGCGTCACCGCTGCTGGTCGTCGCGGCAGCGGCCGGAGCGCGGGGTTCCTCGGTCGGAGCCGGGGTGTCGGGCGTCGGGGCGGGTGCCGTCTCGGTCGCCTCGGCGGTCGGCGGCGCTTCGCCCGCGGTCGTGTCCCGCATCGAAGCGCAGCCGGCGAGCAGCGCGAGGGCGACGGGTGCCAGGGCGGCAGCCGTGCCTCGCCTCAGCGTGCGATGTCTCATCTGTGGTCCCATCTGTCCTGGGGTTCGGGTCGACCGGTCCTGCGGGTAGCAGCACGGTGGTGAGAGGGGTGTCCGGCGCTCTTCAACCGTGTGCGCGGGGGTTGGGCGGAGGACCGGCCTGCAGCGCGGCGATGCGCTGGTCGAAGCCGTCAAGGCCGCGGTAGGTGATCTTGCGGGCCAGCCGTGGGTCGATGCCGTAGCGGCGGGCGGTCTCGCGCTGGGCGCGGCGGGCGAGCGCGACGGCCCGCCAGGCGAAGCCGACCATGCCGGTGATCACCAGCGGGAACACCAGACCGCCGGCACCTCGCCTGGCCTCGTCCGCGATGATCGTGAGCACGGCGCCGACCATCGCGGTCACCCACATGAGCCACACGCACCGCTGGTAGCCAATCAGCGCGTCGATCGTGCTGTCGTCCAGCCGGCCGCGCCACCGAGCGTGCATCCCGTCCGGCCGGTCCCCGCGCGGGCTCACGGCTCGCACCCCTTCGGACGGACGGCACCGACGACGTCGATCCCGAGCCCCGTCCCGCCGAACGTCAGACCGCCGACGCCACCGGCAGTGACCCACGGCCCCCACACCTCTTCGCTGCCGCCCGAGAGGATCGCCGCGTCCGCGCCCAGGGCCAGTCCGCCGTACCCGGTGCCGATCGCGCCCAGCGCCAGGCCGCCGCACGCCACCTTCTCGTGCCCGTGCACGCAGGGGTCGTAGTCGAGTGCGGCTGCCGCAGCGCCGGTACCGAAGGCGACCGCGTCTACTGCCACGGCGCCCGCGAGACCGAGGTCCGCGAACAGGCCGACGCCCGTCGCCGCCAGCGCGACCGCCCCGAGCGTGATGCCGACGACCGTCCTGGTCTTCGCGCTCCAGCTCCACGGGTTCCACCAGCTCAGGCCCAGCGGGTCGATCCCGTCCAGCGGGTCGTCCCCGGCGTACAGGTAGGCGGCGAGGGTGGCCCCGACCAGCGGGTCGATGCTGAGGAACACTCCGGTGGCCGGGTCGTAGTACCGCGCGCGCAGGTAGAGGAATCCGGTCGACCCGTCGCACTGCTGACCGCCGTACTGCAGCGCGGTGCTCGTGCCGGTGTGCGCGGTCACCCGACCCCAGGGGTCGTAGGCGTACGTCCCGGACACCGTCCCGGTGGCATCGGTGAGGGCGACGGTGGAGCCCTGCGCGTCGGAGAAGAACCACTGCGTGCTGCCGCCGGTGACCTGCTCCAGCGGCGCGCCTTCGGGCCCGTACACGTACGCGGTGGTGCCGTCGTCCAGCAGCAGCGGGACGTCGGGCTGGGTGTCCCAGGTGGCCGATCGTGTGGTCCCGCCCGTCGTGACGGCGACACGCATGCCGTCGCCGTCGTACCGGTACCCGACCGTTCCTGCCGGCGTCGTCGCTCCGATCATCCGGCCTGCCTGGTCCCAGGTGTAGGTCGAGACGGTGGATCCCGTCGTGCTCGACGCCCGCTGCCCGTCGGCGGTCGAGGTCACGACCGTGGCACCCGCCGCCGGAGCGGCGCACGCCCCCGCCCCGAGCCCGGTCCAGCACAGCGTTCCCGCGGCGTCGAAGGCCTGAGCCGTCGGTCCGAACGTCGTCGGGTCGCCTGCCGCGTCGTAGGCGTAGCTGGCCGCGGGGCCGCTCGCGGAGACGAGCCGGCCCTGGGCGTCGTACCCGAAGGTCTGGGCGCCTTGCGTGAGCGCACCGGTCGAGGCGCGGCCGGTGACCGCGCCGTCGGCGTCGCGGTCGTAGGTGATCGCGGCGAGGGTGGTCGTTCCCCGCGTCAGCGTGCTCGACGCCATCGCCCCGAGGCCGTCGTGTCCGACCGAGATCGTCGTCCCGTTGCCGGCGGAGGTCGTGACGAGCGCGCCGTCGGCGTCGTAGGCGAATGTGCTGGCGCGTCCGTTCCAGTCGGTGACGCGCGTCAGCCGGCCGGCGTCGTCGTAGGCACGCGTCACCGTGCGGCCCGCGCCCGGGTAGGTCAGCGAGGTCACGTCGCCCACCTCGTCGTACCCGTAGGCGACCACGGCCCCGGAGCCGTCCACCCGGCGGGTGAGCTCGCCGAACGCGTCGTAGGTCGAGGTCGTGGTGCCGGTGCCGTCGGTCATCGTGACCCGTCGGCCCAGGGAGTCGTACGTGCTGGTGACGCCCGGAGTGACGTGGTCGGAGTACGCGACGGCGACCACGTGGCCCGCAGCGTCCGAGGTGTAGGTCGTGGTCCCGCCGTCCGGGGCGACGATCGTGGCGACGTCTCCCGCGGCGTCGTAGGAGGTCGTCGTGGTGCGGCCGTCGGGGTCGGTCGTGCTCGTGCGTCGTCCCTGGCCGTCGTAGCCGGTCGTGGTGACCGCTCCGAGGGCGTCGGTGGTCGTGGCGACCTGACCGTCGCCCGCGTAGGTGGTCGTCGTGACCGTCCCGTCCGGCGCGGTGGTGCTGAGCGCCTGGCCGGCCGGGTCGTAGGCGGTGCTCGTGGTGCGGCCGTCGGCGTCGGTGGTGGCGGTGACGTGGCCGTCGGCGTCGTAGGTGGTGGTCGTGGTGTGCCCGGTCGGGTCGTGCACGACGGTGGCGCGTCCGTGGGCGTCGTGCTCGACGGTGGTGCACCCGGTGGCCGGGGTGGTGCAGGTGGCGGTGGTGCCCGCCGCCGCGCCGAGCGGGGTGACCGTCGCGAGGAGGTCCCCGGTGCTCAGGTCGTAGCGTGCGAGCGTGACGTCGCCGAGCGGGTCGGTGGTCCGCACCAGGTCGCCGGCGGCGTCGTAGGCGTAGGTGGTGACCTTGCCGCGGGCGTCGGTGCTGCTGGTCAGGTCGCCCGGGTGGGCCGTGTCGGCGTAGGCGCGCGAGGTGGTGCGCACGGTCGGGTCGACCGGGTTGCCGTCGGACACCTCCGCGGTCTGGCCGGGGCGACCGGTGGAGGTCGCGGCGAGCATGCCCGCGGCGGTGTACGACGCGGCGGTCTGCGCCCCGGTCGGATCGGTGGTGAGGACCACGCGCCCGTGCTCGTCGTACTGGTAGCTGGTGGTGCTGCCGAGGGCGTCCGAGGTCGAGATGCGGTTGCCGTGGTCGTCGTAGGTGGCGGTGCTCACGTGCCCGAGGGGGTCGGAGACCGTGGTCACGCCGAGCGTCACCGGGTCGTAGGTGTACGACCACGTCCCGGCCTGCGCGGTGCCCTCGCCGCGGGTCTCGGCGACCAGCAGCCCGTTCTGGTAGGTGTCCACGGTCGCGTGCCCGGCGGGGTCGACCACGCGGGTCTGCCCGGCGGCCAGCCCACCGGCCGGCCCGTAGGTGAAGGTCGTGACGCGGCCCACCGGGTCGGTTTGGCTGGTGACGCGCTCGCTGGTGTCGTAGGCCGTCGTCGTGACCGGGGGCGGGGTGGCGGTCGACCCGGCGTTCGCGGGGGTACGGACGGTGGTGAGCAGGTGGTGGGAGTCGTAGGTGTAGGTGGCGTGGTCCTGCTCGCCGTGGGTCGAGCCGGAGCGCACGGTGCCGGTGCCCCACACGTCGGTCAGGTCGCCGGCGGCGCTGTACGCGTAGTCGACCCGTCGGCCGGCCGGGTCGGTGACGCCGGTGATGTGCATGCCGGTCCAGGCGACGGTGTCGACCCGTCCCTCGGGGTCGGTCACGGTGGCGAGGTGGCCGCCGGTGTCGTAGGCGAAGGTCGTCCAGTAGGGCGGGACGGCCTGGGCGCCGGCCAGGTCGGTCTCCTTCGTCAGGTGGCCGGTGGCGGCGTCGAGGACGAAGACGTCCTGACCGCGTCGGGTGTAGGTGTAGGCGCCGCCGCTCAGGGTGAGGGTGGCGTCGAACCGGGGCGAGGTGGGCGTGTAGACGCCGCCGTTGAGCGTGAAGGCGACCTGCGACCCGTCTTCCTGGTGCACGACGACGCCGCCGGTGCCCGGGTCGGTGGTCGTGGTGATCGCGACGGTGCTGGACCAGCCGTGCCCGAACGGTCCGTCGACCGAGTCCGCCGCGTTCGGTCCGGCCGGGTCGGCCAGCGCGGAGTCGTAGCTGCGGGTCCATTCCAGGGCGGCGCCGCGTCCGGGGGTCGACAGGTCGGTGTACGACTCGCCGAAGCTGCCGGTCAGCGTGCTGACCGGGTCGCCGGCGGTGCGCTGGGCGCAGCCGCAGCTCACCCACGCGGGGTTGGAGCCGCGCGGGGCGTCCTTCACTCCCGGGGGGCCGCCGATCGGCTGCCCGGGGGTGCCGCCCTGGGGCAGGAACGCGATGGCGTCGTAGGCGACGTCGTAGGTGCCCGCGGCCATCTGGCTGGTGTTGGACAGCTGGACGGTGGCGCCGTTCTGCATCGCGAACGTCCCGATGGTGACCCACTGCTCGGATCCCCAGGCCTGGTTGACCCGGATCCGCCAGGGGCTCGCGCCGCCGCCGGGGTTGATCGTGTAGACGACGTCGGTCGCCGCGGCACCGGTCGCCGGGATGTGGATCTTCACCGTGTAGTACTGCAGGCTCGGCAGGACCGGGGTCCAGGTACCGGTGTTGGTCACCGCGGTGTCACCGGCCGCCTCGGTGTGCGTGAAGTAGATGTGCCCGCCGAACCCGGCGCCGAGCTGATGGGTGTCGATCTGCCCGGTGGGCTGCCCGGACGCATCGGTGCCGTAGGTCAGGGCGAAGGTGCCGCCGTTCGACCAGGCCGTCCCGGTGCAGCCCTGGCGGTTCTGCGACGGCGTGGCCAGGTCGTCCACGATGATCGGCGCGCCGTGCGAGGTGGTCGGCAGCGTGCGTGCGTCGACCGTGCACGTGGGTGGGTGCGGCGAGGTGTACGTCGGCTCGGTCGATCCGGTGGTCACCGCGTAGGCGCTGGTCGCGCAGGTGGTCGAACAGCTCGTCACCCAGGTGACCGGCTGGTGCCACCAGCACTCGTAGTCGCTCAGGGTGCAGATGGTGTGCGCGGTGTTCGCCGGGTCCACGTAGGTCGGGTCGCACAGGTTCGCGGTGGTGCAGAACGTGGTGCGCGCGGGCAGCTGGAGCCAGCTCTGGCCGCCGTGGTAGTCCGGCTTGGCGTACGCCGGGTGCGACAGCCGGATGATCGGGCTGGCCATCCACCCCATCACCCGCTCCTGGTAGGGCCAGTCGGCGGGGTGCGCGGCGTCGGCGTAGGTGGTGCGCAGGTAGGCGGCGCGGCTGGGCGGGTAGGACGGGTTCACCGGGTTGTTGGACCAGCCCAGTCCCCAGGTGCCGTCCGGGCCGGTGCAGGTCGCCGACGGGGTGCAGCCGGTGGTGTTGCCGTAGGCCGCCGTCGGCTGGATGCCCGAGTTGTACGCCCAGATCGCCAGGTACCAGTTCTCCAGGTAGCGCGGGTCGCCGCCGTTGGCCGTGATCCCCGCGTCGTACAGCGTGTTCCAGGACTGCTGGAGGATCCGCAGGCCCGCCGCGATGTTCTCCTCGTAGTCCACCGCGACCTTGGCCTTGCCGTTCACGGTGATCGAGGTCTCGGAGGCGGCCATGCCGGTCGTCACCTGGGCGATGCCGTAGCCGCAGTCCGCCTTGGTGTAGTCGATCGTGCGGATCGACCCGGAGGCCCCGTAGTAGTTGCCGACCAGCGGACCGCCGGCGATGCCCGGCAGCGCGTGCCAGGACGCCTGGTCGAAGTTGCTCTCCTGGGCCATCACGGCCTCCATCACCGAGCGCGGGACGGTGTCCCACGTGGTTCCGGCGGGGTGGTGCAGGGAGATCCGCGCGAAGTCGCTGCTCGGTGCGTAGGCCGCCAGGCCCATGTTCGCGTAGCCCGCGGGACGGGTGTACGCCGTGCCGGTCAGCAGGCCCTGCTCGGCCATCTGGACGGCCCAGTCCACCTGTGCGGGGGACGGTTGCAGCGCCTGGCGGGCGGGGTCGAGGCGGGGGACGCCGCACTTGGGCGTCGTGGCGGCGGTCGCCGCTGCCGTCACCGCCGTGGCGGTGCGGGCGAGGATCCCGGTCCCGGTGGTCGCCGTGCCGCCGAACCGGAGGGTGCCGGCGGTGCTGCCGGCTGCGGCGTCGGCCGCGGTCTCGCTGGTGGGGAAGGCGTCGCCCTGGGTCACCGGCTCGCTGAGCTCGATCCCGGGCAGCGCCACGTCCGAGGTGGTGGTGGACGCCGCCACGGGTGGGGCGTTGGCCATTTGCCCGGCGCTGAGCACCTGCGACGTCGAGGTCGACATCACCTGCGACAGCTGCCCGGTGGACTCGTCGGCATCGAGGTCGGTCGCGAACACCGCGTCGCCGTCCAGCGAGACCGCCTGCGGCGCGGCGCTCAGCGGCGTGGCGTCGGTGGCCTGCACGTCGACCGTCGTCGGGTCGCCGTCGTCCAGGCCCACCACGACGTCGTGGCCGTCCCGTCCGCCGGCGAGCAGCACGTCCTCCAACGGTCCCGAGCCGAGCTCGGTGATCGTCTCGCCGTCCCAGCGCGCCAGCGTCGACGTGCTCGACCCCGGCACCCAGGTGAGCAGGTCCACGGTCCCGTCTCCGGTGGGACGCACGTCGTACCCCTGGGCGCCCAGGTCGGCGAGCACCCCCGGCGTCTGGGGCGCCGCGTCGGAGCCACCGGGCCCGAACGTCACCAGCGAGCCGCCGGAGGCACCGATCACCTGCGCGTCGTCGGAGGGCACCGCAGAGGTGACCTGACCTGCGACCACCGCCGACCACGACACGTCGGCCGTCGCCAGGTCCACCACCGCGATGCTCGTCACGCCCTGCGAGTCGTCCAGGCTCGCGGTGAACGTCGCTGCCGACCCGGTGCCGCAGCCCGGTGAGGAGTACTGGAACGACACCCCGGACAGCAGGGGCGTCACCGCGCCGGACTCCAGGTCCACGCCGTACGCGTACGCGCCGCGCATCAGCGCCTCGGGCAGGTTCACCAGCCCGTCGGGCAGCACGGTCACCGCGGCGTAGCGCCCGTCGCCGGACAGGCACTGGTAGCCGTACCAGGTGCTCTCGTCCAGGTCGGCCGGCCGCAGCACCGCCACGTCGCGCCAGACGAAGTCCTCGACCTCGGTCGCGAGCTGCAGGTGGTAGCCCTCGCCGTCTCCGTACCCGGACAGCGCCTCGTCGTCCTTCGACCCGCGGAACGTCCGGCCGGAGTGCCCACCGCCCGATCGTGCAGGCGCCACCGGGCGTGCGGCCACCGCGTGCGGCAGCCCACCCGTCAGGCTGATCGCCAGACCGAGCGCGAGCGACGTCACCCGTCGCAGAACGAGACCACCAGGCACGCCACGCACCGCCTCGCCGACGGTGCTGGCCTCGGCGAAGCCCCCTGCGCACCGTCTCTGGCGACGGACGCTAGACCTCGCACCGGTCGCCGCGACGGGCTTTCGTCGGTGATCCATCTCACCGTCCACGCGGGTGATCAGGGACCTCGGGCTATTGACCTCAGGTCGTCTGTGAATCCGCTGTGCGGGACGTGTGACGATCGGCGCACTGCCCGCGCCCGGCGGTCGGGCGCCGCGTCGGCGCCACTACTCGGGCCGGTCGTGCACCCGCCCGACGGCACGGTGCCGTGGCGCCCGCACGAACGGTGCACCCGGCTCCCGAAGGACCAGTCGGGTGGCGGGGTCGATCTGCGGCAGGTCGCGGTTGGTGCCGTACACGGTGGTGTACCCGCGCCGACCCTCGCGGACGTCCTGGGTCGCCTGCACGGCGATGCCGGCGACCGACAGCACGGCCGACGTCACCCACAGCCAGAACGGCAGCCAGAAGCCGAGGCCGTCCTGGGTGCCCCACCATCCGAGGGCGCTGCCGACCGCGAACGCGCCCAGGAGGATCATCCCGAGCAGCAGCGGCAGCACCCGTCTCGCCCAGGTCAGCGCCGACCCTCCCGGGGCGAGCGGTCCCGACCACGTGGGTCCGCCGACGGCGCCGTCATCCTCCGCCACCCGCTACCCCTCCTGCCGGACCCGCATCGCGCCGGAGCCCGACGTCGCGCGGATCATCTGACCACGGATCACGGGGGCGCAGGTCCGATCCGCCCTCGATCGTCACGACCACGGCGGCCACGCGCCCGATCGATGCCGACGAAGGCCCCGACGAGCAGCAGCGACACGGCCAGGACGCCCGCCATGGCCCGCAGCGCCGCCGGGTAGCCGAGCAGGTTGCTCTGGACGGTGAAGAAGCTGACCGTCTGGACCATCCGCGTGGCGACCCCGACCGACGCGACGGTCTCGCCGGTGTTGGGGTCCGGCCCGCCGGTCAGCACGAGCGCGATCTGGATGGTGAGCGCCGCGAGCCCGTTCAGCAGGAGCGCCAGGTTCCAGATGCGGGCGGTGCGAATCGTCCGGGGGCCGGGGACGCGATCGGCCCGCTCGGGTGCCGGTGCACGGGTGTGCATCGTCGCGAGACCTCCGGGGCGGAGCATCGCAGAGACAGCCGGATGCCTGTTCCTGCCGCCACGGGCACGGTGGCGTCCAGGGTGGGGGTCGCGTCGAACGGCCCCGGTGCCCCCGTCTGCGGGGCTAGCCTGGCCGCACGACGGCAGGCCGTGCGCGAGGACGTGTCGACCGCGACGCGAGGGGGTGGCTCGTGGAGAGTCGAGGGTGGTTGTCCCGGACCCGGCGCGCGCTCCGTCGCGACGCGCCGGAGCTGATCGCCCTGCAGGACGACCTGCTGGGCCGCCTGCCCCGCGACGGCTCCGCGCCGATGCCGTCCGGGCCGGTGGCGACGACGATCGAGGGGCACGGCGACCCGCAGGGCGACCTGACCCGGGTCGTGCCGCGCGCGCTCGACCCCGACGGGCGGGCGTGAGAGCGTGCGGCTGACGCGAGGGGCGGCGCGCCGGACGTGGGTGCTGCTGTGGACGGGGCTGGCCGTCGGGCTGGGCGCCGCGGTGCTGGACCGATCGTTGCTGACCTGGGGGTTCGGCGCGATGGACCCGGCACGGGCGATGGCGGTCTACACGGTGCTCGGACCGGTGCTGGTGTTCCTCGAGGTCGCCGGTGCGGTGGCGTGCGCGGTCGGCGTGGTCGTGCTCGTCGTGGTCCCGCGGGAGCGGCGGGCGCCGCGGGAGGAGTCCGCCGCGGCAGAGGAGCCCGCGGTCGATGTCGAGCCGCTGCCGTCGACCGAGGACGTCGATCTGGGGGCGGACGACTTCCGTGCGTCGTACCGGGTCGACTTCGCCGGTCGGTGGGGCGGGCGGGAGCGCTTCCGGGTGACCGGGACGCAGGACGTGCGCGCCGTGATCGCCTGGGCGCAGGGGCAGGCCGACGGGCGCGTGTTCGAGGTGTGGGTGGAGCACGCGACGGCCGAGGGCGTGACGCAGATCCGGCTGGCGCAGGTGCCCGCCGGCACGGTCGACGCCTGAGGTCCGGCGCCGCGGCGCGTCCGCCGCTAGCGTTCCCGGCATGGCGATCATCCACCGGGCCACGCTCACCCCGTCCAAGGCTGAGCTCGTCTCCGCCTGGCTCCCCACCCAGCCGTGGTTCGACGCCCCCGCCGCCGAGGCGCACCCGGTGGCGGCGTACCGCTTCGACGACCCGGACGGCGAGGTCGGCATCGAGTCGCACCTGCTGGAGGTCGCGGGCCGGATCGTGCACGTGCCGCTGACCTACCGGGGCGCGCCGCTCGCGGGGGCGGAGGAGTGGCTGGTCGGGACGATGGAGCACTCGGTGCTCGGCACCCGGCGGGTGTACGACGGCCTGGGCGACCCGGTGTACCGCGCGGAGGTGGCGCGGGTGGTGCGCGAGGGCGGCACGCAGGTGCGGATGTGGGTGGAGACGCCGGAGGGCCCGGTCGAGCGCGAGCCGAGCATGCAGGTGCGGGGCAGCGGGTCGGGCGGTGCGGATGCCGAGGTGGTCGTGGTGCGGTGGCCGGGGACGAACGAGCCCGCGGGTGGCGCGGTGCTGACCGGGACGTGGCCGGGGCAGGACGCGCCGGTGGTGCTGGTCCGCCTGGGCTGATCGGGTCGGCAGGTCGAGGCGCGCGAGAACCCTCCCCCTTCTAGCATGCGGGCGTGCTGGAACCCTCCCCCTTTTAGCACGCCAGCGTGCTAAAACCCTCCCCCCTTTGAGCACGCAGGCGGTAGCATCGGGCGATGCGCGACGACGAGATCAGGCGGCAGCTCACGGTCGCCAACCCGTGGTGGCGCTCCGTGGTGACGCAGGAGAGCCCGACGGACTGGGCCGCCGAGCACCGGGTGTTCCGCGACCTGGGCAAGCACGACATGGGGTACCGCCCGGACGTGCTCGACGACATCGCGCACGGTCCCCTGACCGATCAGCTCGTCGTGCTGTCGGGGCCCCGACGGATCGGGAAGTCTGTCGCGCTCCTCAGTGCGGCGCGGGACCTGTGCGCGCGTGACGACGTGGATCCCCGCCAGGTGATCCACGTGCCGTGCGACGGCATGACGCTGCAGGATCTTCGGCGGGTCCTTGTGCTGGGACGTGCTCTGACGCAGTCGGTCGACGGCGGAGGTTCCGATGCGGCGCAGGTGCGCGTGTGGCTCTTCGACGAGGTGGGTGCGGTCCCCGGCTGGTCGGCGGTCTTCAAGAACGCGCGCGACAACACCCGCTTCGGTGACGACACGGTCGTGGCCACCGGCAGTCAGTGGGCCGAGGACGAGGACATCGAGGGTCACCTGCTCGCCGGGCGTGCGGGGTCCGGGACGCGGCGGCGCCGCACCCTCCTGCCGATGAGCTTCCGGGAGTACGTCAGGGCGACCGACCCGACGATCGGGCTGCCCGGGGTGATCGATCCTGCCGGCCTCCAGGGCGACGGCGCACGGGCGGTGTTCCAGGGGTTCATGATGTTCGTGGACGCGCTCGACCTCGCGTGGCAGGCCTACCTGACGACGGGCGGATTCCCGCGGGCGGTGGCGGAGGCCGCGCGCCTGGGCGACGTGACCGACGGGTATCTGGCCGATCTCGAGGCGTGGCTGCATCGGGACGTCGACCCCGATGCCGGTCCCGAGTCGATCCCGCTCCTGCTGGACACCCTCCAGCACCGGGCGACCAGCCCGTTGAGCGTCGCGGCGGCGGGGCAGGACCTGCAGTACGGCCGGGGTGTTCTCGAACGACGGCTGGCCAGGATGATCCGGTCGCACGCGCTGCTGCGCTGCCCTCGGCGCGACGACGATGGCGCGCTGATCCCGAAGACCCAGGCGAAGTACTACCTGACCGATCCGCTGCTGGCGCGGCTGCCGTCGCGCCGTCGTGCCGGCCTGCCCGCGCCGGACATGACCCGGCTGACCGAGTCTGCGCTCGCGGTGGCCCTCGCTCGGGCGATCGACGTCCGTGACGAGGGGCGGTGGGCGCACGGCGACACGATCGGTTACGCACGGACGACGAACGACCGTGAGATCGATCTCGCGCCGGTCCGCGTCCCCGCTCCGACGGGGTCAGCGCTCACCACCCCCATGGAGAGCAAGTGGGTGGACGCCGGGTGGAAGAGCGAGGCGCGCACCATCACGGGCCGCTACGGGACCGGCATCATCACCACCAAGACCGTGCTCGACCTCGACGGACCGGTCTGGGCGGTGCCCGCGCCCCTGATCGCGCTCGCCCTGCTGTAGACGACCCTCTTGACCGCGCCCCGTCGTCCAGCACCCGGCGGCCGGTGAAGGTCCGGCTGATCCCGTCGAGCTCGAGCATGTCGATCTCCTGTCCTGATCCGTCTTGTGCGGACCAGGGGACTCCGTGCCCTCGGGGCAGGGTCAACGGGTGGCCGCCTTCACCCTCTGTTTCCCTCAGCGCGATCTGCGGTCAGTCGATCGGGTGACTCGTCGGGAACCGAGCGAGCGCGGGAGGGCACGGCATGGCCACGACCCACCGCGCACCCCCGGCCCCGGCCGCGCCCCCGGCCCCGGACCTCGGCAACCGTCTCGCCGCGCTGGAGCGCCACGGCGTCGTCGCCCCGGCCGCCGAGCCGCCGATCGACCGGGTCGCCCGGCTCGCCCGCAGCCTGTTCGACGTGCCGACCGCTCAGGTGTGGCTGAACCGTCCCGGCGATCCTGTCCTCCCGGAGCAGGCGGCCGATCGCTGGCCGTTCCGCGCCGAGCAGCCGCTGGTGGACCCGCAGGGAGCCACCCTCGGCACGCTGATGATCGCGGACGCCCGCCGCCGGCACCTCACCGCCGACCAGGACGCCCTGCTGCGCGATCTCGCCCGCTGGGTGGCCAAGGAGATCGCGGTGGACGCCGAGCTGCAGCACGCCCAGCGCGTGCAGCTCGGGCTGCTGCCGCGCAGCGCGCCGACGATCGACGGGTACCGGCTCGCCGGCACCTGCCTGCCCGGGGCGACGATCGGCGGCGACTTCTACGACTGGTACCCGGTGGACGGCGGGGTCGTGCTGACCCTGGCGGACGTCACCGGCAAGGGCCCGGCGGCCGCGATCCTGGCGGCGGCGGTGCGGATCGCGCTGCGCGCCTCCGCGGACGGCGAGCCGGTGGACCGCGCGGTCCGGCAGGCCGGGGCGACCCTGCACACCGACCTCGCGAACGCGGGCCTGCTCGCCACCACGTTCCACGCCCGGCTGGACGCCGCCACCGGCGACCTCGCCTACACCGACGCCGGCCACGGGCTGAGCCTGGTGGTGCGCGCCGGGGGCGGGTGGCGCCGGATCGACGCGTCCGGCGTGCCGCTCGGGGTGTCCGAGGACACGTACCGGCAGGCCGACCTGGTGCACCTGGAGCCCGGTGACCTGCTGGTGTCCTTCAGCGACGGCGTGCTCGACCTGGTGGACGGCACCCTCGGCGGTCTCGGCCTGCTCGCGGAGGAGCTGGTGGGCTGCACGGACGCGGAGGAGGCGGTGCAGCGGGTGCTGCGCCTGGCCGCGACCGCGACCGACCGGCAGGACGACCTGACCGTGGTCGCCCTGCTCCGCGACCCGCACTGACGCGCGCCCCCGGGCGCCCCGGTGTAGAACGGCCCTGACGACGGGGAGGTACGTCATGGCCGAGGCACGGGAGTTCGTCGACGAGGACCTGCGGGGTGCGCAGTTCCGGCGCTCGCTGCTCGGCGGTGCGGTGCTGCGCGGGGTGGACGTCGACGGCGCCGACCTCGACTCGCCGTGGCTGTCCGAGGGCACCTTCGTGGTCAACGGCGTGGACGTGGTGCCGCTGGTCGAGGCGGAGCTGGACCGCCGGTTCCCCGGCCGCGCGCTGCGGCACGCCACCGACCCCGCCGGGCTGCGCGAGGCGTGGGCGGCGCTGGAGGCCACCTGGGCCGCCACCCTGGAACGGGTCGCCGCGCTGCCGCCGGAGGTGGTGGACGTCTCGGTCGACGGCGAGTGGTCCCTGGCGCAGACGCTCCGGCACCTGGTCATGGCCACCGACACGTGGCTGCGCGGCGCCGTGCTGCGGATCGACCACCCGTACCACCCGATCGGCATGCCGAACGTCGAGTACTACTCCGACGGCCACGACCCTGCGGTGTTCACCACCCGCACCCCCACCTGGGCCGAGGTGCTGGACGTCCGCGCCGACCGGGTGGCGATGATGCGCGAGTACCTGGCCGACGTGACGCCGGAGCAGCTGACCGAGCAGCGCACGAACCCGTGGGCGCCGCAGTACCCGGAGACGGTGCTGTCCTGCCTGGCGACGATCCTCGGCGAGGAGTGGGAGCACCACCGGTACGCGGTGCGGGACCTGGCGGTGGCGGCCGGCTGAGCGCGCGGCGCCCTGCTGATCGGGGCACCGCCAGGGCCTCCCTCGCCGCCGCGCACCGGCCTAGCGTCGAGAGCAGGGCCCGCCGTCGGCGCGGGCCGCTCAGGAGGACAGCCGTGCAGATCGACCCCCGCCCCGCCACCACCAAGAACCCGCCGGAGCAGTTCACCGGTGACGTCTGGCTCGACCCGGTCGCCGGTCCGCGCGCGCCGGGTCAGCGGATGGTCGTGGCGAAGGTCCGGTTCGCGCCGGGCGCGCGCACCGCCTGGCACTCGCACGCGCTCGGGCAGACCCTGCACGTCACGCAGGGCGTCGCCTGGATCGGCACCCGGGACGACAGGGTCGAGGTGACCGCCGGCTCCACGGTGTACTGCGCGCCGGGGGAGGAGCACTGGCACGGGGCCGCGCCGGACTCGTTCATGGAGCACCTGGCGATGCTCGACACCGCCGACGACCCCAGCACCACGACGACCTGGCTGGCGCACGTGACCGACGAGGAGTACCGGCGATGACCGAGCAGACCCCCATCCGGCGGATGCTGGGCGACGTCGCCCCGACGTTCGCGCACCTGACGGACGACGTGCTGTTCGGCGAGGTGTGGGCGCGGCCCGACCTGTCGCCCCGCGACCGCTCGCTGGTGACGATCACCAGCCTGGTCACCGCCGGGAACGTCGAGCAGCTGCGCGCGCACGTGCCGATGGGCCTGGACAACGGGCTGACCCGCGAGGAGATCGTCGAGGCGATCACGCACGTGGCGTTCTACGCCGGCTGGCCGCGCGGGGTGTCCGCGCTGACGCTGGTCAAGGAGCTCTGGGGCTGAGGCCCCGTCAGGCGGTCGCGTCGGCGGGGAACACGATCCCGGCCGCCCGCCGCGCCGCCGTCTGCACCCGGCTGACCGCCACGCTCGCCGCCAGCCACGCGTCCGCCGTGGCGTGGTCGCCGGAGTCGACCACCCGCACGAAGGCCTCGATCTCGGTGGCCAGCCGACGCGCCGCACCGCCGTCGTCGAAGGTCTCCACCGTGCCGTCGGCGAGCTCGAGGGTCACCGCGCCGACCAGGTTCGGCGACAGGCTGGTGCGCAGCACGCCGTCGGTCCCCTGGATCACCCCGCCCTGCACCCCGGCAGAGTCCTTCGCGGCGATGCAGGTCGCGACGAAGGTCGGGTAGCGCAGCACCAGCACGCCGCTGGTGTCGATCCCGCGCTCGACGTTCGGGGTGTAGACGGCCGAGGTCGGCTCGCCGAACAGGCCGAGCACGTAGTGCAGGTTGTACAGGCCGAGGTCCATCAGGGCCCCGCCGGACTGCGCGGGGTCGAACGCCGGCAGCACCTCGCCGTCCCGGAACGCGGGGAACCGGCGGGAGCGCTGGCTGTACTGGCTCTGCACCAGCGTCACCTCGCCGATCCGCGGCAGCCACTCGCGCAGGCGGGCGTAGGTCGCGAGGTGCACGGTGGTGATCGCCTCGAACAGGAACAGCCCGCGCTCCGCCGCCAGCCGCGCCAGGTCCTCCGCCTCCTCGACGGTGCTGGTCATCGGCTTCTCCACGATCACGTGCAGCCCGCGCTCCAGCGCCTGCCGCGCGTAGGTCACGTGCGCGACGTTCGGCACCGCCACGTACACGGTGTCGATCCCGGCGGCGTAGAGCTCCTCGACGTCCGTGGTCACCAGCGGCACACCGGTGCGCTCCGCCAGCGCGCGGGCGCGGTCCAGCGACCGGGGCCGCGCGAGCATCGCGACGACCTCCAGACCCGCCACCTGCGGGCTCTGCTCCAGGAACTCCTCGACCATGGAGCCCGCACCGATGATCCCCAGCCGCATCGCCCGACGGCTCCTCTCGTCCACGCCCGGCGGGGTGCCGGGCAGGGTGAGGATACGTGGGGCGGGTCAGCGGGCGGCGTGGCGGTCGGCGAACGCGGTCGCGATCCGGTGCGCGAGGGTGGCGCCCGTGCCGTCGTCGTCGAGCTGGTCGAGCACCTCGGCCAGCACCGCAGCGAACGCGGGCGGCGCCAGGTCGGCGATCTCGTGCGCGCGCTCGACCACGCCGTCACCGTCGATCCGTGCGGCCTCGGCGAACCGGCGCCACGCGTCGTCGTCCACCGCGTCGAGCAGGAAGCTCCCGCCGATGCTCATCGAGAGCACGCGGCCGCCGGCAGGTGCCCCGTGGCCGAGCCCGGTGGCGACGTCGTACATCGGTGCCAGCGTGACCGCGTCGCCGTCCAGCAGCACCGCGGTGTTGCGCGCGTGCGCGTCCGGTGCGCCGATCACCGTGTTGTAGACGAGGCCGTCGACGAACCGGTCCACGTTGCGGCGGGCTGCCATCGGGGTCTCGGACGTGTCCCGCAGCAGCCGGATCACGTCGAGCGCGGACGGCCCGCCGTACTCCTCGTACTTCTCGGCGACACCGAGCGCCTGGCACAGGTCCTCCTGGTGCCGACGGGTGACCCGTGAACCGTCGCGCACGCGGTCGAACCGCTCGACCACGATCGCCTCCTGGCTCTTGAACGAGCGGAACTCGGTGGAGGCGACGTCCAGCCCGAGCAGCCGTCCGACGCGCATGCTCGCGTGCTCGGCGAGAGCCTGGGCCTTCATCTTCCGGACGCCCGGCTTCACGATGTGCGTGGTGGGCTGCGCGCCGTGCGCGAGGAACCACGCGTCGTCCTCCCGGCGCAGCGCGAACTTCTGCTGGGTCCCGCCGAGCGACCAGTGCTCGCCGGGCATGCTCCAGGAGGCGTCCTCGTCGGTGTCCATCTGGTCCAGGCGGGCCTCGATGTCGGCGTCGCCGAACGGCTCCAGGGCGCCGGCACGCTCGATCGCGAGGGCGAGATCGGCGGGTCGGCAGAACTGCACCGCTCCGGCGCAGTCCAGTCCGATCGCGGACAGCACGTCCATCGCGTCCGTGACGTCGACCCGGTACTCGCGGGCGATGGCGGCCAGCGCGCCCTCGTTCTCGGGCACCAGACCCCGCAGGTAGCGCTCGACAGAGACACCGGTGTGCTCGCTGTCCCACAGCGGCAGCGAGAGGGAGAGGGGGGTGGTTCCGTCGGCCAGAGCGTCGTCCCGGTACACCAGCCGGGGGTCTTTTCCGCGGGCGGTGCGGGTCAGATCGGCGACGTGCCGCCCGTCGAGCAGCACCGCGAGATGCGTGACCGGCCTACGCATGCGGATCGCCCGCCCGGTCGTCCCGGACCATCAGGCTCGCGTCCAGGGCGTCGAGCACCCGCATCAGCCGGCCGATCTCCATCCCGTCGGTGCGTCCCTGCTCCACGGTGACGATCCACTGCCGCGACACCCCGGCCTGCTCGGCGAGCTGCGCCTGGGTCAGCCCACGGTCGCGGCGCAGGCGGCGCACCGCTCCGCCGATCCGGGGGAGCGACCGGGCGTTCATCAGCACGGGGACGGCGGCCATGCATGTCAGGGTACGCCGACATGGGTCCAGTGTCACGATACCCTGACATCGGCGCAATGTCAGGGTATCCCGACATGCGACCGATGTCAGGATATCCCGACACGCCTCGCGCTCACCGCCCGCTGCGCGCCCGCATCCGCCACAGCAGCCAGAGGAAGTACGGCGTCCCCACCACCGCGGTCACCAGCCCCGCCGGCAGCTGCGCGGGGGCGATGGCGGTGCGCCCGACCATGTCCGACAGCGCGACCAGCGCGGCGCCGAGCGCGACGGTGGTGGGCAGCAGCCAGCGGTGCCGCTTGCCGATCAGCATGCGCGCGGCGTGCGGGGCGACCAGCCCGACGAAGGAGATCGGCCCGACGGCGGCGGTGGCGGCGGCGGTGAGCAGCACGGCCACGGCGACGTGCAGGGTGCGCGAGCGCGGCACGTCCACGCCGAGCACCCGCGGGGTCACCTCGTCCACCTGCACCAGGTCGAGGTCGCGGTGGGTGCGGGTGACGACCGCGGCGCCGACGGCCAGCACGAGCAGCATGGGCACGAGCTGCGGGGTGCCGGCGCCGAAGGTGGAGCCGCCGAGCCAGGTGATCGCGCGGTTCTGGTTCCACGGGTCGGTGCCGACCAGGATCAGGGTGGTCAGGGCGCTCGCGGCGGCGCCGGTGCCGAGACCGACCAGCACCATGCGCCCGGCGGACATGCCCGTGCCGGCGCTGACCCCGAACACCAGGATCCCGGCGACGACGGCCCCGGCGAGCGCACCGCCGAAGACCATCGCGAAGGACGGGCCGCTGACCATGACGATCACCAGCACCGCGCCGAGGCCGGACGCGTTGGCGACGCCGAGCACGCCCGGGTCGGCCAGCGGGTTGCGGGTGACGGCCTGCACCAGCGCGCCGGCCAGCGCCAGGCAGGCGCCGGCGAGCAGGGCGGCGAGCACCCGCGGCACCCGGGAGTCGAGGATGATGTCGAGGCGCACCGAGGCCCGTCCGGCGAGCCAGTTCTGCACGTCGCCGAGCAGCACCGTGGCGTCGCCGAGCATCACCCCGGCGATCAGCGCGACGATCATCACCAGCACCGCGACGCCGAGCAGCAGCGCGGGGGCGCGTCGGGCCAGGGCGCTGCCGGCGCGCAGGGTGACCAGGGTGTCCGGCTCCAGGGCGGCGCGGGCGCGGCGGGCCAGCACGATCAGGGCGACCGCACCGATCAGGCTGGTGACGACCCCGGTGGGGACGGTGACGCCGCTGATCGGCCCGGCGAGCGCGCGCAGCCCCACGTCGGCGGTGAGCACGAGGGCGGTGCCGGCGATGGCGGCGGCGGGGATCAGCACGACGTGGCGGGTCAGCGGGCGGACCCAGGTGGCGAGCAGCCGCACCAGCAGCGCCGCGCACAGACCGACGAAGCCGATCGGCCCGGTGACCGCCACCGCGCAGGAGGCCAGCAGCACGGCCAGCACCACGCCGACCAGCCGGGTGCGCGCCACGTCCACGCCGAGGGAGCGGGCCGCGTCGTCGCCGAGCTGGAGCAGGTCGAACCGGCGGGCGGCGAGCAGCAGGCCGACGAAGGCCAGGGCGGCGACCGGGGCGACCGCACGGATCGCGCCCATGCCGTTCTGGCCGAGCGAGCCGGCGCCCCAGGCGAACAGCCCCTGCGTCTCCCAGGGGAACAGCACCAGCATCGCCTGGGTGATCGAGGCGAGGCCCAGGGTGATCGCGGACCCGGCCAGCACCAGGCGCACCGGTGAGGCCGCGGCACCGCCGGACAGCCCGATCACCACGCCCGCCGCCGCCAGGCCGCCGACGAAGGCCACCGCGACGCCGGGCAGCGCGCCCAGCGAGAGACCGAGCACGGCGGCCACGGTCATCGTCAGGTGCGCGCCGGCGTTCACCGCAAGGGTGTCCGGCGCGGCCAGCGGGTTGCGCGACACGCCCTGGAGGGCGGCGCCGGACGCGCCGAGCGCGCAGCCGACCAGCACGGCGGCGGCCAGCCGGGGCAGCCGGGAGGCGGTCACCACGGCGGCGGCCTGGTCCAGGCCCTCCTGGCCGGTGAGCGCGCGGAGCAGGTCGCCGACGCCCACGTCGGCGGTGCCCTGCGTCAGGTGCCAGAACGCGGCGGCGACCAGCCACAGGCACAGCAGGGCGAGGACCACGGTGGTGCGCAGGGCCTGACGGCCGGGCGCACCCGGCGTCCGACCCCCGGGGGGAACCGCCGGCGCCGCGGGCTGCGGGCCGGTGGTGGTGGCGGTGGTGGTCACGTGATCCCCGAGGGTCGGACGGGTGGGTCAGTTCGCGGTCAGCAGGGCGACCAGGTCGTCCGACCAGCCGGCCAGCGACTCCGGGCCGCCGTAGGCCCAGATGCCGACGCCGGCGCGGTAGACGTGGCCCTGCTGCACGAACGGCAGCGACTGCCAGACGGCGTTCGAGGCGAGCGAGGTGGTGACCACGTCCTCCTCGTCGTCGTTGCCCCAGTTGAGGAACCGGGTGTCCGCGGGCAGGGCGGTCAGGCCCTCCACGTCCACGTAGGACAGGCCGTACGCGTCGTCGCCCGGGTCCTCCCAGGCGCTGCCGAGGCCCATCTCGATCGCGACGGCCTGGAACGCGGTGCGCGGGCCGTGCATGCGGACGGTGATGTTCGAGCCGTCGGCGTAGGGGGAGGCGAACACGACCGGCGTGCCCTCCAGCCCGGCCTCGGCGATCGTCGCCGCGTTGTCCTCGATGGTCTGCTGGGTGGTCGCGATGACCTCCTCGGCGGTGTCCTCGGCGCCGACCAGGGTGCCGATCGACCGCAGCTGGTCCTCGACGTAGCCGATCGGGTCGGAGGCGTCCGCGCCGTCGAACAGCGCCACGGGGGCGATCCGCTCGAACTGCTCCAGGGCGCCCTCCGGGATGGAGGAGGTGACGCCGATGATGAGGTCGGGCTCCAGGCCGGCGACGGCCTCGACCGAGGGCTCGCCGCGGGTGCCGACGTCCTCCGGCTCGCCGAGCAGCGGCACGGAGGTGCCGACCCAGGAGGTGTAGCCCGCGACGTCGGCGGCGCCGACCGGAGTGACGCCCAGCGAGGTGAGCATCTCGGTCTGCATCCACTCCAGCGACACGACCTTGGTGGCCGGGGCGTCGAGCTCGACGGTCTCGCCGCGGTCGTCGGTGATCGAGACGGCGCTCGCCGCATCGGTGGTGCCGGTGGACTCGCTGGTCGGCACGTCCGTGGTGCCGCAGGCGGCCAGCGCGGCCAGCGCACCGACGGTCAGCACCGCGGTGATCGTGCGTCGGGTCGTCATCGTTCCTCGTGTCTGCGCGGGAGAGGAGGGCGCCCGCGCGTCGCGCCCGGACCGCCGGCGGGCCGGCGGGGGTGATCGGTGGTCGTGCGGTCAGGCGCCGACGGGGGCGGGCGCCTGGGATGCCGGTGCGAGCCGGCGGAGCTGGAGGCGCGGGGTGCGCACGTCGAGGTGCCCGGTGCCGGGGTCGCGGCGCACGTCGATCGCGATCTCGTAGACCCTGCTGAGCAGGTCGGAGGTGAGGGCGTCCTCCGGCGGACCGTCGGCGGCGACCCGGCCGGTGTCGAGCACCAGCACCCGGTCGGCGACGGCGGCGGCCTGACCGAGGTCGTGCAGCACCACGCCGACGGCCACCCGGTGCTCGTCCGCCAGGGAGCGCATGAGCTCCAGCACCTCGACCTGGTAGCGCAGGTCCAGGTGGTTGGTCGGCTCGTCCAGCAGCAGCACGCCGGTGTCCTGCGCCAGCGCGGAGGCGAACCACACCCGCTGCACCTGCCCGCCGGACAGCGCGTCGACGTCGTGGTCGGCCAGGTCCGCGATCCCGGCCAGCGCCAGCGCGCGGTCGACCGCCTCGCGGCCATCGGGGTCGAGACCGCGCCAGCCCTGGCGGTGCGGGTGCCGGCCGAACTCGACGGCGTCGCGCACGGTGATCCCGGCGGGCGTCGGGCGGGACTGCGCGAGCAGCGTGACCCGGCGGGCGAACTCGCGGGCGGACAGCGTCGTGGCGTCGCCGTCGTCCAGGGTGACGCTGCCCGAGGACAGCCGCTGCAACCGGGCCATGCCACGCAGCAGCGTGGACTTGCCGGACCCGTTCGGGCCCACCAGCGCCGTGACCTGGCCGTGCACCAGCGCGATGCTGGCGTCGGTCACGACCGGGTCGCCGCCGTAGCCGATGCTCACGTCGACGGCAGCCATCGCGGACGGTGGGATCGTGGTCACGGGGGTCGAGATTAGCCAAGGCTTACCTCACGGGCCAGTCCGTGACCACGGGGTGAACGGATCCGTCCGTGACAGGCACTGCGAGTACCTGGATCACCAGAGACTCCCGCCCGCGCGCGGTCGGCGGTGAACTGGTCAGGACCCGACGGCGGGCGACCGCGTCCGGGCCGGGTGCCCGCGCCGTCGCCGCGCCGCGCACCCAGCGAAGAACGGAAGCACCGCCTCATGAAGGCCACGTTCCTGCACGGCATCGGCGACGTCCGCGTCGAGACCGCCGCCGACCCCGTGATCGTCGAGCCCACCGATGCCGTCGTGCGCACCGTGCGCGCCTGCATCTGCGGCTCCGACCTGCACCCCTACCGCGCGCACACCGGTGCCGCGCAGTCCATGGGCCACGAGCTCATCGCCGTCGTGGAGGAGGTCGGCTCCGCGGTCACCACGGTGAAGCCGGGCGACTTCGTGATCGCGCCCTTCGCGTTCCAGGACAACACCTGCGTGTTCTGCCGCGAGGGCGTGCAGACCGCCTGCGTGCACGGCGGCTGGTACGGCACCACCGAGGCGCCGGGTCTCCAGGCCGAGCGTGCCCGCATCCCGCAGGCCGACGGCAGCCTCGTGATCGTGCCGGACGTCGACCCGGCCACCGCGGACGAGTCTCTGCTCGCCTCGCTGCTCACCCTGTCCGACGTGTACCTGACCGGCTACCACGCCGCGTTCATGGGCCAGGTCGAGGCCGGGAAGACCGTCACCGTGATCGGCGACGGCGCGGTCGGCCTGTCCGCCGTGCTCGCCGCCCGCCAGATGGGCGCCGAGCGGATCATCCTGATGGGCCGCCACACCGTGCGCACCGACCTCGGCCGCGACCTCGGCGCCACCGACGTCGTCGCCGCCCGCGGTGCCGAGGGCGTCGCCGAGGTCATGGACCTCACGAACGGCGAGGGCAGCCACGTCGTGCTCGAGGCCGTCGGTCACCTGCCCGCCTACGAGCAGGCCTTCGGGATCGTGCGCCCCGGCGGCGTGATCTCCCGCGTCGGCGTCCCGCAGTACGAGGAGGCGCCGATCGGCTTCGGCTCGCTGTTCGGCAAGAACGCCCGTCTCGCCGGCGGCCCCGCCCCGGTGCGCGCGTACCTGGAGCCGGCGATCACGCAGGTGCTCTCCGGCGAGATCGACCCCGGTCGCGTGTTCGACCGCACCGTCGCGCTGGACGACGTGGCCGCCGGCTACGCCGCGATGGACGCCCGCGAGGCCCTCAAGGTGATGGTCCGCCCGTGACCCGGGTCGCCGAGCAGCGCAGCCCCGCCATGTCTCCGGTGGCGCACCGTGGGGCGATCCTCGCGATCGTTCTGGTCAGCTACCTGATGATCCTGCTGGACAACTCGGTGATCTTCACCGCGCTGCCCTCCTTGCAGGCGGACCTCGGGCTGTCCACGACCGCGCTCTCCTGGGTGCAGGACGCGTACACCCTGGTCTTCGGCGGTCTGCTGCTGCTCGGTGCCCGCGCCGGCGACCTGCTCGGCCGGCGCCGGGTCTTCGTGATCGGGCTGGTGGTCTTCACGGTGGCGTCGCTGCTGGTCGGCGCCGCCACCACCGGGTGGTGGATCATCGGCGCCCGCGCGCTCCAGGGCGTCGGCGCCGCGATCGTCGCCCCGACCTCGCTGTCCCTGCTCACCGCTTCCTTCCCGGAGGGCCCCGAGCGCACCCGCGCCGTCGCCTGGTACGCGGCCACCGCCGGCATCGGCTCCAGCCTCGGCCTGGTGCTCGGTGGGGCGCTGGCCCAGGGGATCTCCTGGCGGGCCGGCTTCTTCGTCAACCTGCCGGTGGGGATCGCGATGATCGTGCTCGCCCCGCGCTTCCTGGTGGAGAGCGGGCGCGCGCCGGGCCGGTTCGACCTGGTCGGCGCCCTCACCGCCACCCTCGGCGTCGGCGGTCTGGTGCTCGGCGTGATCCGCAGCGCCGAGGCCGGCTGGACCGACCCGCTGACGATCGCCGCCCTCGCCCTCGGCGCGCTGCTGCTCGTCCTGCTGGTCCGCAACGAGGCCCGCGTCGAGCAGCCGATCATGCCGCTGCGGCTGTTCGCCAGCCGGGAGCGCACCGGGGCCTACGTCAGCCGGTTGCTGTACCTCGGCGCGATGATCGGCTTCTTCTACTTCACCACGCAGTACCTCCAGGGCGTGCTCGGTCTCGGTCCGTTGCAGGCCGGCCTCGGGTTCCTGCCGATGACCGTGGTCAACTTCGCGGTGGCGCTCGCGGTGCCCCGCCTGACGGTGCGGCTGGGCCGTGCGGTGCCGCTGGTCGCGGGGGTGCTGCTCACCCTCGTCGGGATGCTGTGGCTCAGCCGCGTCGGCGCCGACTCGCGCTACCTGACCGACGTGGCGCTGCCGATGGTGCTGATCGGTGCCGGCCAGGGGCTCGCGTTCGCGCCGCTGACCTCCTCCGGCATCGCCGGCGCCACCGCGCAGGACGCGGGGGCGGCGTCGGGGCTGGTCAACACGTTCCACCAGCTCGGCATGTCGCTCGGGCTCGCGGTGCTGGTGGCGGCGGCCGGGCATGCGGTGGGCGGTGGGGCCGGGGGCGACGGCTCCGCGGCGGGTGCGCTGGCGGCCGAGGTGGGGGCGGCGTTCACCGCCGGGAGCGTGCTGCTGGCGCTCGCGCTGGTGGCGGTGGTGCTGCTGATCGTTCCGGCGGTGCAGGGCGGCGGGCGAGGGCGAGGCTGAGCGCCCCGCACCGGGAGCCTGGGCACCGGCGATGCCGGTACCGACCGCGCAGATCGCCTCGTCGCAGGCTCGGCAGCCGCTACGGTGGCCGCCATGCGGGTAGGGGCAGACCGGCTGGTGGCCGTCGCGGGCGCGCTCGACAGCGAGGTGCGCGAGGTCGTACCGACCACGCTCGACGACGCGCTCGCCGGTGTGCGCGGGGCGCTCGCGGGCTCGGACGCCGCAGCGGCGGCCGACGCGCTCGTGACCTCGTTGGGCGACCACCTGCGGCGGTGGTGCGACGACCTGACCGGCTGGGCGGACGGCGCCCGCGCCTCGGCCGCGGGCTATGACGCCGTCGACCAGCGCACCCGCACCCGGTTCGACCAGGTGGCGCTGTGAGCAGCCTGACCGTCGACACGCTGCTCGGCTGGCGGCCCGCTGCCCTCGAGGAGCACGCCGCCGTCGTCGTCCGGCTGCGCAGCCAGGTCGAGTCCGCCACCGTCCAGGCGCAGAGCACCCAGCGTGCGATCCCCGATCTCTGGACCGGCGCGGCAGCGGACGCCGCCACCACGCGCCTGCGCGGGCGCATCGCCACCGGCGAGCGGCTGACCGAGGCCCTCGACGGGGTCCGCCGGGTCCTGCTCGGGGCGTGCGACGCGCTCACCGCCGCGCAGGCGCTGCTCGTCCGTGCCCAGGAGGACGCCGCCGCGGCCCACCTCACGCTGACCCGCGACGGCAGCGTCCTGCCGCCCCCGCCCCGCCTGCTCCCCCAGAACGCCTCCGACGACCTCGTCGCCGAGACCCGACGCGCCCGGATCGCCCAGATCGAGACCGCCGAGTCCGTGGAGGCGTCCGTGCGCCAGGCGCTCCGTGCCGCCGAGGAGGCCGACGCCGACGCCGCCCACGCGCTGCGCTCGGTGTGGGCCGACGCAGCGGACGGGTCCGGCACCGCGGACCGCGCGGCCGAGGAGGCGATCCTGCTGCGCACCGTCCCCGGACCTGGAACCGACCCCGCCGAGGTCGCGGCCTGGTGGGCGTCGCTCTCGCCCGAAGCGCAGGACCTGCTGGTCGACCGTGCGTGGGCGCAGCTCGGGAACCTCGACGGCATCCCGTACCCGGTGCGGATCCGCGCCAACCGGCTGGCGATCAGCGCCGAGCTCGCAGCCGAGGTGCGGCGGCAGAGTGCCCTCGGGGTCGAGCAGGCGAGCCTGGAGGCGCAGCTGGCCGACCTGCTGGCCTCCGACACGCGGCTCCCGTCCACGCGCCGCCTGATCGACGACCTGCGGTCACGGATCGCGGCCCTCGAGACCGCCCGGGCGGCGTCGCGGACGACGTCCGACTGGTACCAGACCCTGCTCGGCACCGACGTGCACCCGGACGACGACGAGCCGGTCGGCCCTCGGCGTCAGGTGGTGCTGTTCGACCCTGCCGGCGGCCGGTTCGCGGAGGTGGTCGGGGTGATCTGTCCACCGCGACCAGCGTCGGCGTGCTCGTGCCGGGGACGGGCGCGCACGTGGGGCCGGAGGACGGGACGTACGAGCGTGCTGGCGCGTTCGTGGACGCCGCGGGTGGACAGCTCGCTGTGATCACCTTCATCGGCGGGCCGATGCCGGCGCACCTCGGCCAGGCGCCGCTGAACAGCTTCGCCGACGCCGCCGGCCCGAACCTGGCACGGTTCGTCACCGGTATCGACCACCTCCCCGGGGCGACCGTGACCGCCGTGGGCCACTCCTACGGCGGCTCCGTGGTCGGCGCGGCCGAGGCCGCCGGGATGCGGGTCGACCGGGTCCTGCACGTCGAGTCGGCAGGCATCGGCGCGAGCGTCTTCACCCCGGAGGACCTCGCCTACCCGGACACCCCGCGCTACTCCATGACCGCACCCGGCGACCTGATCGAGCTGACCCAGGGCATCCATGCGCAGGGTCTCGGCCACGGCGCGGACCCCGACACCTTCCCCGGGGTGACCCGCCTCGAGACGGGGGTCCGGATCAACAACGTCCCGACCTCAGGACTCCTGGAGGGGCCGCATTCTCACAGCGACGTGTTCACTCCACGATCGACCGCGTGGACGAACATGCTCGGCGTGCTGCTCGGCGGTGAGGTGACGCTCTACGCCGAGCCCGAGGTGATCGGTGCCACCCGGAGCGGTGTGATCCTGGACTACCCGATGGACAACCCGGGGTTCCAGCCTGAACGGCAGGATGTGCCGTGAGCGCGCGTGGGGCGGCGCTGGGCCTGGCCGGGCTCGTCGGGATCCTGCTGGTCGGCTGTGGGGGGCCGAGCGATGCCGAGAGACGCGCGTCGGTCGATCGGGGCTGGCGGACGACGGTGGAGGCCGCCGACGATGCTGCCGATCGCCTCCCTGGCCTGTTCCCGGATCTCAAGCTCGTCCGTGTCGCGCCGAGGTCTGCGGAGGACGAGTCGTCCGACTGCTCGGACTCGGTCGTGGGCGATGCCGTCGATCCGACAGACGTCCGGTGGACGTCGCTGCGCGACGTGCAGGTGGAGCCGCCGCAGGAGACCGCCTCATTGGCCGACGGGCTCGCCACGTCTCTGGTCGCGGACGGCTGGGAGGCCGCGGGCGGACCCGAGACGAGCGACGACGGCCGGTACACCGTGGTGCTGCACCGCGACGGCTTCGTCCTGTCGATCCTGGGCAGGACCGCTGCTGAGGTCGCCGGGTCGGCGACGGTGCGGGTGATCGTCTACTCCCCGTGCTTCGCCGCGCCGGAGGACATGGCCGGCTGGACCCCGCCCACCGACGCTCCGACAGGCTGACGCCGTGGACCGGATGCCTTTTCCTGGCGTGACGAGGCTCGAGCCCCGTCGGTGGCGACACCAGCCGGACGTCTGGTGCGCTCACCGGTTTCGCGCCGCAGGGAGGCGTGTTCACCGGAAGATCCACCGCCTGGAAGAGCACGCTCGCGGTCATGCTCGGCGGTGAGGCGAGCTCGGGTCGGGTGGTGCTGGCCGGGCTGGTCGCGCTCGTGCTGGCCGGCTGTGCCGGCGGACCGAGCGAGCAGGAGCGGCGTGCCGGGATGGACCTCGCGTGGCAGATCGGGGTCGATGCCGCCGATGATGCTGCCGGGCGGCTGCCCGGTCTCTTCCCGGCGCTCGCGGTCGAGCCGTTCTCTGGCGAGTACCCGGAGAATCGCTGGTCGTCCTGCTCGAGCTCGTCGACGACGGACAACTCCGCGGTCCAATTGACCACGCAGCGCGACGTCCGGGTCGAGCCGCCGCAGGAGACCGTGTCGCTGGTGGACGGGCTCCGCTTCCCTGGTCGAGGGCGGATGGGAGGAGATCAGCGCACCCGAGGCGAGCGACGACGGCCGATACACCGCGCGGCTGCGCAACGACGACGGGTTCCATATGTGGATCCTGGGCAGGAGTGCGATCCGGGAGGACGGGACGGCCTCGGTGCGGGTGCTCGTCTACTCCCCGTGCCTGCTCGCCCCGGAGGACGCGGACGCCTGGACCCCGCCCACCGACGCTTCTACCGCGCCGACCGCCAGCCCGACGGCCTGATCTCGCCTGCCCGAGTGGGCTTGACGCTCCTCGGCTCTACGTCGCGATGTCGATCACCGTGGTGATCTCGCGCCCATGCTCACGACGGCAGCGGGTGCGTGCCGTGCACCTCCGCCCGGCGCTCCGCGATCAGCCAGCGGTCGCCGTCCCGGCGGTACACGTCCCGGTACGACCCGGCCGTCGCGAGCTGCCGGCCGTCGGCGGTCACGGTCAGCACCGCCACGTCGCACAGCCCGCTCGCCGTGCCCGTGGCCAGGTCGACCGTGATCGCGTGGTTGGTCGTCCAGTGGTGCATCCGTGGCTGGTCGGCCCACTGCCGCTCGATCGCCGCGCCGATCTGCTCCCGGCCGACGAACCGTGCGGGGCCGACGTCCCACACCCCGTCCGGGTGCCACACCGCCAGGAACCGTGCGGGGTCCCGGCGGTCGGCGCCGTGCGCGTACTCGGCGGCGAGCTGCTGGATGGCCAGCACCGCCTCGACGTGGGCGATCCGGTCGGCGAGGTCGTCGGTCATGCCCCGATCGTGCCGGTGACCTCCGACAACGGGCCGATGTCGAAAACGCACAGGTCGCGCCGAGCGGTGTCTCGAAAATGCATAGCGTCCGCACATGGACGTACGTGCGGACCGGTTGGTCACCCTGGCAGACGACGTCGACTCCGTGGCGCGCGGGATCGAGCCGAGCAGGTTCGACGACGCGCTCACGACGGTGGCGGGGGCGCTCGACGGCGCGCGGACTGCGTCGGCCGCGCGCGATCTCGCCGCCTCGCTCGGCGACCGGGTGCGCCGGTGGCGTGACGGCCTCACCGGGTGGGCCGAGACCGCGCGGGCGTGCGCCGCCGGCTACGACGCGGTGGACCTGCGCACCCGGACCCGGTTCGAGCAGGTGGCCGTATGAGCGGGATGACGGTCTCGCGGCTGCGCGCGTGGCGGCCGGGCGTGCTGGAGGAGCAGACCGCGGAGGTGCTGCGGGTGCGCGCGCAGGTCGAGGAGGGGGTGGTCGAGGCGGGTGCGGTGCGTCGCGGTCTGTCGGAGGTGTGGACCGGTGCGGCCGCCGACGCCGCGACGTCACGGCTGCGCGGGCATGCCGCCTCCGGGGACCGGCTGCTGGAGGCGCTGGACGTGGTGCGGCGGACGCTGCTGGGCGCGTGCGACGCGATCACGGCGGCGCAGGTGCTGCTGGAGCGCGCTGCGGACGACGCGCTGCGGGCAGGCGTGGCGATCGCCGAGGATGGCACGGTGTCGACGCCCGCGCCCCGGCTGCTCCGGCCGGACGTGTCGGCGGAGGTGCAGGCCGAGGCGCACCGGGCGCGGATCGTGCAGCTCGAGACCGCCGACCTGATCCAGGCGTGCGTGCGCGAGGCGTTGCGGTCCGCCGAGGAGGCCGACGAGGAGGCGGCGCACGCGCTCAGCCGGTGCTGGGAGGTCACCGCGGACGGGTCGGGCACGGACCCGCAGGACCGGGCGATGACCGACGCGGTGGTGCTGCGCGACGTGCCGGGCATCGGCACCGCGACAACGGAGGTCGCGGCCTGGTGGGCGTCGCTGTCCCCGCAGGCGCGGGAGCTGCTGATCACGCGGGACTGGGCCCGGATCGCCGACCTCGACGGGGTGCCGCTTGCGGTGCGGGCGCGCGCGAACCGGCTGGCGATCAGCGCCGCCCTCCAGACGGAGATCCGTCGTCAGGGCCCGCTCGCGCTGCAGGAGCAGAGCCTGAGCGCGCAGATCGCCGACCTCGAGGCCTCCGGCCGGCGCGACGCGTCGACGCTGCGCGCGCTCGGCGACCTGTGGGAGCGGCTGATCGCCGTCCGGGCCGAGCACACGTGGTCGCGCGCCCAGGCCGACTGGTACCAGCGCCTTCTCGGCACCGATCCGCCCCGGCAGGTGGTGCTCTTCGACCCGGCCGGCGGCCGGTTCGCGGAGGTGGTGGGGGACCTGGCGACGGCGACCAGCGTGGGGGTGCTGGTGCCGGGGACCGGCGCGCACGTGGGGCCGAAGGACGGGTCCTTCGAACGGGCGTGGAGCCTCTGGGATAGTGGCAAGGGCGGCGTCGCCGTGGTCACGTTCCTCGGCGGGCCGATGCCGCAGCACCCGGTCTTCGAGTCGCCGTCGAACTCCTACGCCGGGGCGATCGGGCCCGGGCTGGCCCGGTTCGTCGCGGGCATCGACCATGCGCCCGGGGCCACCGTGACGGTGGTCGGCCACTCCTACGGCGGCTCCGTCGTCGGCGCGGCCGAGATGGCGGGGATGCGGCCGGACCGCGTCGTGCACGTCGCCTCGGCGGGGATCGGCCCCGGCGTCACCTCACCGGACCAGCTGCCGTACCCGGAGACGCCCCGGTACTCGATGACCGCGCCGCGCGACCTGATCACCATCTCGCAGGGCCAGCACGCCGGGGACGGGATCGGGCACGGCGCCGACCCGGACGAGTTCCCCGGGGTGACCCGGCTGGAGACCGGGCTGTGGGAAGCGGAGAATCCGAAGTCGGGAGCGATGACCGGGAAGGACGCGCACAGCGGGGTGTTCGACCGGAGAACGACGGCGTGGGCGAACATCCGTTCCGTGATCGCGGGGCAGGACGTGACGCTCTACACGCCGCCGTTCGAGGCCACCACGCCGCAGGGTCTCCCGCTCGCGGTGCGCTACCCGATGGAGGATCCCGACTTCGAGCCGCCCACCGCGAGCGTGCCGTGAACCGCCGTCTGACGCGAGGGATCGTCCTCGGCGCGATCGCGCTCGTGCTGCTGGCGGGCTGCGGTGGTGGGCCCAGCCAGGAGGAGCGGCGTGCGGGTGTCGACCAGGGCTGGCGGGTGACGGTCGGGGCGGCGGACGAGGCCGTCGCTCGGCTCACGGAGGTGTTCCCGGAGATCGCCTTCGAGCCGTTCATCCACCCCCTCGTCGGCGGGGGCGGGACCCGCTTCTCGGACTGCTCGGGCTCGATCAACGGGAACGCCGTCAGCCCGACGGCTATCCGATGGTCCACGTTGCGCCACGTGCGGGTGGAGCCGCCGCAGGAGACCGCGTCGCTGATCGACGGGCTCGCCGCGTCCCTGACCGCGGACGGTTGGGTGGGAGGCGATCCCGAGCCGAGCACGGCCGGCTGGTACTCGGTGCAGCTGCGCAGAGACGCATTCAGCCTGACGATCATGAGCGACACCGCGCTCGCCGCCGACGGCACCGCCACGATCGGGATCCTGGTGTACTCGCCCTGCCTGTACGCCCCGGAGCAGATGATCGACTGGACCCCGCCCACCGGCCCTGCGCCGACGCCGCCCCCGCTCCTCGGGAGGGTCCGATGACCCCGCCGGCCGAGCGCGACCCCGGCCGGCAGCCCTCGCCTCAGCCCAGCGTCGCCGTGTCGATCACGAACCGGTACCGCACGTCCGAGCGCAGCACCCGCTCGTAGGCGTCGTTGATCTGCTCGGCGCCGATCACCTCGACCTCGGGGGCGATGCCGTGCGCGGCGCAGAAGTCGAGCATCTCCTGGGTCTCGGCGATCGACCCGATGGTGGAGCCGGCGAAGGAGCGGCGGGTGGCGAACAGGGTGAACACCTGCACGGGCAGCGGCTCCGGCGGGGCGCCGACGGCGACGAGGGTGCCGTCGAGGCGCAGCAGCCGCAGGTAGGCGTTCAGGTCGACCGGGGCGCTGACGGTGTTGATGATCAGGTCGAAGTGGTTCGCCAGGGTGGTGAACGTGGTGGGGTCGCTGGTGGCGAAGTAGTGCGCGGCGCCGAACCGGCGGCCGTCCGCCTGCTTGGAGAGGGTCTGCGAGAGGACGGTGACCTCGGCGCCCATGGCGACGGCGAGCTTGACCGCCATGTGGCCGAGGCCGCCCATGCCGACGACCGCGACCTTCTTGCCGGGGCCGGCGCCCCAGTGGGCCAGCGGCGAGTAGGTGGTGATCCCGGCGCACAGCAGGGGAGCGGCGGCCTCGTAGGGGATCTGCTCGGGCACGCGGAGCACGAAGTCCTGGTCCACGACGACGTGGGTGGCGTAGCCGCCCTGGGTGATCGTGCCGTCGCGGTCGACCGAGGCGTAGGTGCCGGTGTTGCCGGCCAGGCAGTAGTTCTCCATGCCGGCCACGCAGTTCTCGCACTCGCGGCAGGAGTTCACCATGCAGCCGACGCCGACCCGGTCGCCCACGGCGTGCCGGGTGACCTCCGCCCCGACCTCGACGACCTCGCCGACGATCTCGTGCCCGACGACCTGCGGGTAGGTGATCGGCCCCCAGTCGCCGCGCACGGTGTGGATGTCGGAGTGGCAGATCCCGGCGTAGCGGATCGCGATCAGCACGTCCGTCGGGCCGACGTCGCGGCGCTCGATGGTGACGGGGACCAGCGGCTCGGTGGCGGAGGGGGCGGCGTAGGCGTTGACGGTCAGCACGGGACGATCCTGCCAGGCCGGAGCCGGCGCGTCCTGGCCGTCCGGGCGGTCGCCAGGAGCCGGGCAGCGCGTCGAGCACGAGGACGAAGACGAACGCGGCGACGGTGACCAGCACCATGAGCCACGCCGCGTGCCGGTCGGCCCAGGTCGTCGACCCGGGGTAGGCCCGCTCGGTGCGCCGTGCGCTCCGGCGCTGGGGGTCGGCGCGCAGGGCGATCCCGGCGGCGTGCAGCAGGTGCTGCGTGTCCGGGCGGTCCCAGAAGCCGATGATGCCGCCGACGGGGATGATGCTCCCGTCCGGGCGGAGGAGGACGAACCGGGGCACCGTGATCCCCAGCACGGTGATCTCGAGCCGCAGCAGCGCGCCCGGCGCGAGGTCGATCTCCCGTCGGCGGAACGCGTCCTGGTCCACGAGGCGCGGGGCCCGCCCGAGAGGGGTCATGAGCGAGGTCGACCGCCGCAGCGCGACCAGCAGCAGGAGCCCGCACAGCACCATCCCGACGACGTGCGTGAACCAGAGCCGGGCCGAGCCGGCGCCGGGGACCACGAGGACCACCAGCACCCGGAGCAGGAGGGTCGCCGCCATCACGACGGCCCCCACGAGGGCACGGGTGGGCAGGCGGGCCTCGACGAGGGTCGGTGGGCCCGCCCACGGTGCCGGCCCCCAAGGCGCCGGGCGCGGCGCGGCGGCACCGGGTGGCGGAGGGGCCGACGGCGGCGGGGCGGTGGGCAGCGCGCGCGAGCCGGAGGGTGACGTCCACGGGTCGACCGGCGGCGTCGGGTGCTCCACGGGGCCTCCCTCGATCGGTGCGCCGACCTGCGCCTGTGCACCGTAGGGCGTGCGCGCCGTCACGCGTGGCCGAACGGGTGCGGAGCCACCCGTCCGGCGCTACCGCTTCGGCGGGAGGGTCGCCACGAACGCCAGCCCACGATCGACCCAGCGGCGCAGCACCGCGTCGTCGTCCAGCGCCCCGGCGTCGACCAGCAGCCATCCGGCGACCGCGCGGCCGGACATGATCATCGGCCCGGCGCCCGGCTCCGCCAGCAGCGCGTCCTGCGCGGCGGGGTCGACCCGCACCATCAGCCCGCCGCTGCGCCCCGAGACCGCGACGGCCATGTGCCCGCGCACCAGGAACGCCAGGCCGCCGAACATCCGGCGCTCCTCCGGACCCGGTCCGAGCAGGAACCGGAGCCGCGTGGCGAGGTCGTCGGTGTCCACGGCCGAGAGCCCGGTCGGCGGGTCAGTCGGCGGCGGTGGTCGGCGCGGGCAGCAGCGACTCCAGCGCGGCGACGACCTCCGGCGCGTCGGGCTTCGTGCGCGGCCGGAACCGGCGCACCCGGCCGTCCGGCGCGACGAGGAACTTCTCGAAGTTCCAGGTGATGCGTCCGGCCTTGCCCTCGTCGTCCGGGAACTCGGTGAGCGCGCGGTACAGCGGGTGGGCGTGCCGGCCGTTGACCGGGGTCTTCTCCAGCATCGGGAACGTGGTGCCCCAGGTGGTCGAGCAGTACTCCTCGATCGCGCCGGAGGACCCGAGCTCCTGCAGGAACTGGTTGCTGGGCACGCCGACCACCGTGAAGCCGCGCGGGCCGTAGTCGCGGTGCAGGGCCTCGAGCTGCTCGTACTGCGGGGCCAGCCCGCACCGGGAGGCCACGTTGACGACCAGCGCGAGCCGCCCGTCCACGATCGCCCCGAACGTGGTGTCCTGCCCCCGGAGGGTCCGGACCGCGATGTCGTCGAGCTGCATGTCTGCCTCCGTACCGCGTGCGGGGCCTCGCCCGGACCCGCTCCCGGCGACGCTACACCGGGAGACGCCACGGGTCAGGAGAGCGAGTCCATCGTGATCCCGACGACGCAGAAGACCGCGGCCGCCCCGAGCAGGCCGAACCAGATCGGGTGCCGGTCGATCCACAGCGTCGCGCCGGGATAGGCCGCCTCGACGGCGCGGGGCGTCACCGGGGCGGGCACGCAGGTCGGTGCGCGAGCGGGCCAGCGAGAGCCCGACCCCGACCCACACCAGCGCGACGTACAGGGACAGCGCGCGTGCCTGGGGCGAGGAGGTCCCGTGCGCGAGCGCCATCGCGAGCAGCCCGCCGCGACGCCCGCTGATCGCGAGGGTGGCGACCGCCCCGACGACCACCTGGATCAGCGCGGAGGTGCGGTAGCGCACGTGCGTGACGACGGTGCCCTCGGGCACGTCGCCGGGACGCGGCCGAACCCGTCGGCGCTCGCGGCGCGGCCGTACCGCGCGCGGCCCTGCCTGCGTCACCCGTACCCCCGCTCGTCCCCCTGACCTGCGCCCACGCTAGCGGCCCCCAGGCCCGCCGAGTTGTCATCTCTTGTCGCTTGATCGGCCCCGGAAGCGACAAGAGATGACAACTCGGCGCACGATCCGCGTCCGCGCGGGCGCGGGCACGCGCACGCAGCGCGGGTCAGGCGGGCGCGGACGCGCGGTGCAGGCCGCCGTCGGCGTGCTGGTCGGCGACGAACGACCCTGCGCGGGCGGCCAGGGCCATGATCGTCAGCGCGGGGCCGACGGTGCTGCTGCTGACGAAGGACGAGGCGTCCGGCACGAGCACGTTGGGCGCGTCCCACAGCTGGTTGCGCCCGTTCATGACCGAGGTGCGCGGGTCGGTGCCCATGCGCGCGCCGCCGCACTCGTGGATGGCGGCGCCGAGCACGATCGACAGCTTGATCCCCTGCTTGAAGATCAGCCGTTGCAGCGGGTTGAAGTCCGGCCAGACCTTCGCGGACTCGAGCCCCGCGGCCGAGCCGATGAAGTTGACCCGGTAGCCGCACTCGTCGGCCATCTCCTTGAGCGCGGTCATGGAGCGCTTGAGCAGGATGCGGTCGTTCTCGCCCATGGTGACGTCGATCCGGGGGATCGGGACGCCCCACCGGTCGGTGCGGGAGCGGTGCAGGCCGACGGTGTTGTCGTAGCGGGCGAGCATCTCGCCGGAGCCGCCGAGCCCGAACGCCGCGGGGTGCCCGTCCGGCACAGGGAAGCGTCCGCCGAGGCCCTGGAACGAGATCCCGCGCAGGAAGCCGTCGTCGGTGCGGCCGTCGAGGTTCTCGTAGCGGGGGATGAGGATGCCGCCGGGGGTGCCGTAGAACGGGTCGGCGGGGACGTTGTCGGCGGGGTCCCACTGCCCGGCGTGCCGGGGGGAGTCGAAGAAGCCGACGCTGATCGTCTGGTCCATGAAGTAGTGGCCGAGCAGCCCCGAGGAGTTGCCGAGGCCGCCGGGGTGCCGGGTGGACCCGGAGGCGAGCAGCAGCCGGATCGACTCGATGGTGGACGCGCAGAGCAGCACGACGTCGGCGAACACCCGGTGCTCGCGCTTCGTCTGCCGGTCGACGTAGACGGCGCCGGTGGCCAGGCCGGTGCGGTCGTCGGTGGTGATCCGGCTGACCACGGCCTCGGTGCGGATGGTGAGCCGGCCGGTGGCCTGCGCGGCGGCGATGCCCGGCGGCACCCGGTCGAGGAAGGGCGCCTGCACCCGCCAGGAGATGACCTTGCGCTCGGGCCAGCGGGCCTCGACGGTGGAGCGGAAGTCCTGCTCGACGCGGGTGAGGAACCCGGGGCCGGCGTAGCGGCCGTCCGGCGGGTGGGTGAGGCCGTCGGTGTCGCCGTAGACGCCCAGCGCCTCCTCCACCCGGTCGTACCAGGGCTCGAGGTCGGCGTAGTCGATCGGCCAGTCGTCCCCGTAGCCGTCGCGGGAGGCGGCCCGGAAGTCGATGTCGGACATCCGCTGCAGGACCTTGCCGTAGGAGTTCATCCGGCCGCCGAGCAGCTTGGAGCGCACCCAGAGGTACGGGTGGGTGAGCGGCGTGGAGTACGGGTCCTCGAGGTCGTTGACCAGGAACCGGTTGGAGGACTCGCTGAAGTACGGCCGGCAGGCCTGGCGGAACTGCCCGGCGGCCATCGCCCTGGCGCGCGGCACCAGGTCCATGCCCATGGCGGCGGCCTTCTTGCGGGTGGGCGGGACGAAGTCCTCCTCGCGGAGCTCGCGTCCCGCCTCCAGCAGCAGGACGTCGAGCCCGCGCTCGGTCAGCTCCTGCACGGCGGTGCTGCCCGCGGGGCCGGAGCCGATGACGATGGCGTCGTAGGTGCGGTCGGTGCTGTCCATGGCGATCTCCGTCGATCGAGGGGTGCGAGGTGTCAGAGGGTGACGGTGCGGGTGCGCTCGCCGCCGAACGGGATCGGGATGTACGCCACCCGGATCTTCAGCCGCAGCGTGACGTCGTGCGTGCCGGTGGGGACCACGCCGTCCGCGGGCGTCCAGCGGACGTGCAGCGGCGTGCCGTACTCCCAGCGGTAGGTGGTGACGGTGGTGGCCTCGTCGAGGGTGAACCAGGTGGCCCGGGCGTCGGGGGAGATCGAGATCTCCGACCGCGGGACGTCCATCCCGTCCACGGCCACCTCGACGGCGTGCACCATCGACAGCGGGATCCCCCGGTAGTAGGTGATCAGCGTTCCGAGCTCGAGCGTGCGGCTGCCATCGGTCAGCTCGACCAGGTGCGCCGATCCCTCGGTGAAGACGTAGGAGTCGAACACGGCCGTCACTTCCCTTCGTCGCGGTGGGCGGCGAGCATCCGCTGGTGGGCTGCCACCTGTCCCTGGTCGTCCACCGGGGCGTCGATCGGCGCGAACCGGTTGCCCTCGTACTCGCTGGCGACGGCGCCGTCGTAGCCGATGCTGTTCAGCCGGGCGAGCACCGCCGGGTAGTCGATCGAGTGCTCGGTGCCGTCGGGCAGCATCTCGAAGAACTTGCCGTGCACGTGCCGCAGGTAGGGCGCGTGCGCATCCAGCACGTCGAGCGGGGTGTTCTCGTAGCCGGTGCTGAAGAACGCGTACTCGGCGTCCACCGGCCCACGGAACAGCGCGGTCAGGTCGTCCGGGAAGACCATGCCGCCGGCGCCGTCGCCGAACACGCGCAGGGTGTCGCCGTGCTCGGCGTAGATCGCGTCGATCGCGTCCGCCACCGCCGGGGTGAGCCCGAGACCGCGGAAGTACTCGGTGGACACCCGCGGGTGCCGGTGGCAGAAGATCCCGAGGTCGACCACGAGCCCGAGGTGCGCGGACTGCGCGGAGCGCATCATGTCGATCCACTGCCGGGTCTTCACGCCCTGGAAGGACATGCCGGCGTGGATCTCGAGGGCCATGCTCACGCCGATCCGCTCGGCGTGGGGCAGCGCGGCCAGGGTGACCTCGGCGGAGGTGTCGGACACCAGCCGCACCAGGTCGAAGCCGAGCCGCTTGCTGATGTCGAGCTCGTGCTCCAGCATCGCGACCTGCTCCGGCACCCGCAGCGTGCGGTTGGCGTAGAGGGTGGAGTTGAGGAAGACGTCGTTGCACACCGGTCGCAGCCCGGAGGCGTCCAGCGCCTGCCGCCAGGCGGTCACGGTGTCCTCGGAGGGGTGCGGGGTGCCGGGGATCATCTGGTCGCTGATCAGCTCGACGCCCTCGGCGCCTGTGCTCGCGACGAAGTCCAGCGCCCCGGCGAGGTCGAGCCGGCCCCGGGCGTAGGAGTCCTGCAGGCTGTACATGCTGACGGCGGTGCTGATGCGGCTCATGCGGGGCTCCCGGCGAGAGACGCGGCCGGGGTCCGCGCGGAGTCGGCGGCGCCGATGATCCCGGCGTCGTTGGCCAGTGCGGCGGTGACGATCCGGGCCTCGCCGCGGAACCCCCGGCCGGACAGCGTGCCGAGGAAGGTCTGCCGGGCGGAGGGCAGGATCAGGTCGCCGGCGGCGGCCGCGATCCCGCCGCCGACCACGACGACCTCCGGGTCCACCACGGCGGCGAGCGTCGCCAGCCCCAGGCCGAGGTAGTGGCCGAAGCGCGCGAGCAGGCGGGTGGCGAGCGGGTCGCCCTGGCGGGCGGCGGCGGTGACGTGCGCGCCGTGCAGCGGCTCGTCGCCGGCCACCGCGAGCATGGCGCGGGCTCCCTCGGGGTCGGTGGTGGCGACCGAGCGGGCGAGGCGGGCGAGCGCGGTGCCGGAGGCGTAGGCCTCCCAGCAGCCCTCCTGCCCGCAGCCGCAGAAGTGCCCGTCCGGCACCACCGTCATGTGGCCGAGCTCGGCGGCGGCGCCGAAGGACCCGCGGATCAGGTGCCCGTCGGCGATCACCGCCCCGCCCAGGCCGGTGCCGAGGGTGAGCATGACCATGTCCCGGGCGCCCCGGCCGTTGCCGAAGCGGTACTCGGCCCAGGCGGCGGCGTTGGCGTCGTTCTCGATCACCACCGGCAGGCCGGTGCGCTCGGCGAGGCGCGTGCCGAGCGGGTGGTTCCGCCACGCGATGTTGGGTGCGAACAGCATCGTGGTGCGGTCCGGCCCGACGAAGCCCGCAGCGGCGGCGCCGACCGCGCTCACCTGCGGGTACTGCGCGCGCAGCTCGGCGACGGCGTCGGCCACGGCGATCTCGATCTGCTCGGGGTCGTGCGGGTCGGTGCAGCGGTAGGCGTGCGCGAGGATCTGCCCGGCGTCGTCCACCACCCCGGCGGCGATCTTCGTCCCGCCGATGTCGACACCCACGGTGAGGTCCACGGCGCTCACCGGTTCGAGAACGCGGAGTCGAAGGCGGCGGCCGGGGGCTCGTACAGGTTGGCGCGCACGAAGCCGAGCGCCTGCGGGGCGCCGACCAGGCGGTCCATCCCGGCGTCCTCCCACTCCACCGAGATCGGGCCGTCGTAGCCGATCGTGCCGATCGTGCGGAAGATCGCCTCCCAGTCCACGTCGCCGCGCCCGGCGGACACGAAGTCCCAGCCCCGGCGCGGGTCGCCCCACGGCAGGTGCGAGCCCAGCGGGGCGTTGCGGCCGTTGAACCGGCGCTTGGAGTCCTTGCAGTGCACGTGCAGGATGTGCGGCGCGAAGTCGACCAGGAAGCCGGGGGCGTCGATCTGCTGCCAGTTCATGTGGCTGGGGTCGAAGTTGATCCCGAACACCTCGGGCCGCCCGATCGCGTCCAGGGTGAGCCGCGTCGTCCAGTAGTCGTAGGCGATCTCGGAGGGGTGCACCTCGAGGGCGAACTTCACGCCGTTCTCCTCGAAGGCGTCCAGGATCGGCGTGAAGCGCTGCACGAAGTCGGCGTAGCCGTCGGCGATCATCGCCTCGGTGGCCGGCGGGAACATGGCGACGTACTTCCAGATCTTCGATCCGGTGAACCCGGTGACGACCTTCGCGCCGATCCGGCGGGCGGCCTTCGCGGTGACGACCAGCTCCTCGGCGGCGCGGCGCCGGACGCCCTCGGGGTCGCCGTCGCCCCAGGTGCGCGCGGACAGGATGCCCTGGTGGCGCTCGTCGATCGGGTCGTCGCAGACGGCCTGGCCGGTCAGGTGGTTGCTGATCGCGTAGACGCTCAGCCCGTACGTCGCGAGCGTGGCCTGCTTCGCGGCGAGGTAGTCGTCGTCCTCGGCGGCGGCCCACACGTCGAGGTGGTCGCCGGAGCAGGCGATCTCGAGGCCGTCGAAGCCCCACGCGGAGGCGAGGCGGCAGACCTCCTCGAAGGGCAGGTCGGCCCACTGGCCGGTGAACAGGGTGATGGGGCGAGACATCGAGGCCTCCGGTACTCGTCGCTGAGCGGGCGCAGCCGGGAACGCACGGCGTTAACTGCGCTGCGAGCACAAGGAGGCAATCTCCCACGGCTCTTGTGCACACAGTATGCACAAGTCGGGGAGCGAGGCAAGAAAGTCAGCTCTGCAGGCCGTGATCCTTCGCCAGCAGGGCCTCGACGTCGATCGGGAAGCCGCCCGGCCCCCACTCCGCCCAGTACCAGGGCGCCATCAGCGCCTCCAGCACCAGCGCTGACGCCCCGGTGATCTCCTCCGCGAGGTCGGTCGATCCCGGCAGCACCTCCAGGTGCTGCACCGAGGCGGCCAGCGTCGTGGCGTGCAGCGTGCGGCCCACCGCGCCCTGGAACAGCGCGCTGTCGGCGAGGGCGTTGCCGCCGATCACCACCCGGCGCGGGTTGAACCAGGTGACCACGGCGGCCAGCGCGCGCCCGGTGGCCTCGGCGGCGCGCAGCACCAGCTCGGCGCAGGTCGGGTCGCCGCACTCGGCGCCGGCGACGACGTCCTCCAGCAGCACCGGGTGGTCCAGGCGGTTGAGGTGCGGGGAGCGGCCCTGGTCGACGGCCCGGTGCGCCTCGGCCTCGATCGCCCAGCGGGAGGCGAAGGCGTCGAGGCAGCCCACCCGCCCGCACAGGCAGATCCGGTCGGACTCCGGGTGCACGACCACATGGGTGATCTCGCCGGCGATCCAGTCCGCGCCGCGGTGCAGCCGGCCGTCGGAGACGATCCCGCTGCCGACGCCGCGGTCCATCCGGATGAAGATCAGGTCGTCCGGGGCGTCCGGCGCGGCGGCGGCGCCCACGGCGGTGAGGTTGGACAGCGAGTCCACCCACACCGGCGCCTGCATCCGGCGGGTCAGCCAGCGCCGCACGTCGATCCGCGAGGTCCAGTCGGTGCCGGGCGGGGCCGAGGTCACCGGGGTCACCGGCAGGCCGGTGGTGTAGTTCACCGGGGTCGGCAGGCCGATGCCGACGCCCCAGGCAGGGCCGTCGTGGTGCTGCGCGAGCAGCGTCTCCATCGCGGTCGCGATCCGCTCGCAGGTGGCCTCGGGCTCGCTGGACATGTCCCAGGCGACCCGGGTCTCGGCCAGCACCCGGTGGTCCAGGTCGGTCACCGCCACCCGGAAGCCGGTGGTGCCGACCATCGCCGAGACGATCCGCCCGCGCTCGCCCACGAACTCCCACACCTCGGCGGCGCGCCCGCCGCGCGAGCGGCTCTCCCCGGAGGGGCGCAGCAGGCCGAGCTCCTGGGCGTGCTGGATGCGCTGGGTGACGATGTTCCGCCCCAGGCGGGTGGCGTCGGCGAGCTCGGGCCGGGTCTGCGCCTCACCCGTCCTGACCAGCCGGAGGATCTCCGCGAGCTGGACCCACGGGTCCTGCGGCGAGACGGGGTACACAGGCGATCGGCCTCCCTCGAACGCGAACGACCTGCTCATCGTAGGGGTTTGACTTACGCACGCCGCGTGCTTATGGTTCCCTCGTTATGACCGTGAGGCTCATAACCCCAGGCTCTGAAGGGACTTCAATGACGAAACATCGGATCGGCATCGTCGGGTTGGGCTTCATCGGCACGCAGAAGCACCTCGTCGGCCTCTCCCAGCACCCGGACAAGGCCGAGGTCGTCGGCTTCTGCGACATCGACGCCGAGCGTGCGAAGTCCGCGCAGGCGCAGCACGGCTCCCCGGACTCCTACGTCACCACCGACTACCGCGACCTGCTGGCCGACGAGTCGATCGACGTGGTGCACGTCTGCACCTGGAACACCAGCCACTGCGAGATCACCGTCGCGGCGCTGGAGGCCGGCAAGCACGTGCTGGTCGAGAAGCCGATGGCGGTCACCGGCGAGGAGGCCCGCCGCATGGTGGAGGCCGCCAAGAAGTCCGGCACCAAGCTCTCGGTCGGCTACCAGTACCGCTTCCGCACCGAGTCGCAGTACATCCGCTCCCTCGTCGACGAGGGTCGGCTGGGCGAGGTCTACGCCGGCGCCGCCCACGCGGTCCGCCGTCGCGGCGTGCCGATCTGGGGCGTCTTCACCGACGTGGAGAAGCAGGGCGGCGGCCCGCTGATCGACCTCGGCGGCCACGCGATCGACCTGGCGCTCTGGTACATGGACAACTACGAGCTCGAGTCCGTGACCGGCGTCGTCAACTACAAGCTCGGCGACAAGCCCGAGGGCAACGCCGCCGGCCCGTGGGACCCGGAGACCTTCACCGTCGAGGACTCCGCCTTCGGCTTCGTGCGGTTCACCAACGGCGCCTCGCTGCAGGTCCGCGCGTCCTGGGCGCTCAACGTGCCCGAGTCCCGCGAGTCCTGCGTCGAGCTGTTCGGCACCGAGGGCGGCATCGACGTCGTCCAGCGCGGCTCCGACCAGCTCGTCACCCTGAACTCCGTGCAGGGCGGCATGCTCGTCAACACCCAGCCCGAGCAGGGGGCCGCGTACTTCGGCCTCGGCGGCGAGGCGCAGTCCGGCTTCTCGTACATGGGCGGCCTGGAGGCGGGCCAGTGGCTCGACGCGATCACGAACGACACCGAGCCGCTGGTCACCGCGGAGCAGGCGTGCGTGGTCTCGGAGATCCTCGACGCGATCTACACCTCCGCGAAGACCGGCGAGCCTGTGTACTTCCACCGCCGCGAGGCCTGACCTCCCGGCACATGCGCAGGCCCTGAACGGCGCGGCCCCTCCGACCGCCCGTGCAGTACCGTCCGCGCCCGGGCACCACCCGGGCGCGGACGGTGAACCCCGACGGATCCGCGCCGCGCGATCCGGCCGGCCCCGACCGGCAGCACAACGTCGTGTTCACAGATCAGGGATCACTCGACATGTCCAAGCAGCAGACCGCGCCGGCCCCCGTGCCCGCCCGCGCCGCGCGACCCGAGGGCAAGCTCTCCTTCGGCACCAAGATCTCCTACGGCCTCGGCGACTTCGCCAGCCAGCTCATGTGGAGCCTCGGCTCCTCCTACCTCGTGCTCTTCTACACCGACAACGTCGGCCTGGCCGCCGGCGCCGTCGGCGTGCTCATGCTGGTCGCCCGGGTCGCCGACGCGCTGTTCGACCCGATCCTCGGCGCCTGGACCGAGCGCCACCCCACCAAGCACGGCCGCTTCCGCCCGTGGCTGCTGTGGGCCTCCCCGATCCTCGCGGTCAGCGTGATCCTCACGTTCATGACCGTGCCCGGCGGCCACACCGTCAAGATGATCTGGGCCGGCGTCACCTACCTGCTCATGGGGTTCATGTACTCCGCGGTGAACCTGCCCTACGGCGCGCTGTCCGCGGTGATGACCCGCGACGGCGGCGAGCGCGTGGCGCTGACCTCGTTCCGGATGATCGGCACCAACCTCGGCTCCGTGGTGCTCAGCCTGGCGACCATGCCGCTGGTGCTGCACTTCAGCGGGATCGGCGACGGGTCGTCCACGAACGTGCGCGGCTACACGATCACCGCCGCGATCATGGCGGTCGTCGCGGTCCCGATGTTCTGGCTGGTGTTCCGCAACTGCAAGGAGGTCATCCAGCCGGAGATCTCCCAGACCCGGGTCCCGCTGAAGGACACCCTGCGGGTCGTGCTCGGCAACAAGCCGCTGATGCTGGTCACCGTCGCGCTGTTCCTCAGCCTGACCAACCTGTTCGGCCGGCTCGCGGTGGTCATGTACTACTACATCTACCTGATGCACCGGTACGACCTGATCGCGGTGCTGATGATGCTGCCGTCCCTGATGGGCGCGATCGGCATCGCCCTGTTCGCCCGGCTGGCCAAGCGGGTCGGCAAGAAGCGCCTGGTGATCATCTCCCTGGTGGTCACCGCGATCCCGACGATCGCGCTGTACTTCGCCGACCCGAGCAACGTCGGCCTGGTGATCACGCTGACCGCGCTGTACGGCCTGGGCAACTTCGCGGTCCCGGTGCTGATGTCGATGGTGCCGGACGCGATCGACTACGCCGAGGACAGGACCGGCATCCGCAGCGACGGCACCGCCTACGCGGCCACGTCGATGGGCACCAAGATCGCCTCCGCCGTCGGTGCCGCCCTCGGGGCCGGCCTGCTCGGGGTGTTCGGCTACGTCGCCAACGCCGACCAGACCGCCACCGCGTCGATGGGCATCAACCTCACCGCGAACATCGTGCCCGCCGTGGTCAGCCTGCTCGCGATCATCCCCGTCGCGCTCTACCCGATCACCGAGCAGAAGTACGAGGAGATCCGGGCGCGGCTGGACGCCAAGCAGGCCGCCCGCGAGGCCGCGGCCTGACTGCGCGTCGCCCCCGGGCCCCGGGGGCGACGTGGCGCACGGATCGATCGGAGAGGAGGGACGCAGGATGAGGCAGATGCACGCGCCCGGCAGCGCCGGCGAGGTGCTGGAGATCCTGCGCGACGGGCGCGCCCGCACCCGCAGCGAGCTCGCCGAGGCCACCGGTCAGGCGCGCTCGACGGTGACCCAGCGCCTGGCGGTGCTGGTCGGCGCCGGGCTGGTGCGCGAGACCACCGAGGCCGCCACCACCGGCGGCCGGCCCTCGGCGGCCTTCGAGTTCAACGGCCGGGACAACCTGGTGCTGGCCGTCGACCTCGGCGCCAACCACGCCACCTACGCGGTCACCGACCTGGACGGGCAGGTGCTCGCGCACGCCACCGACCCGGTGCGGATCGCCGACGGTCCGCAGGTCGTGATGGACCTGGTGCAGCGGCGGCTGGCGGACCTGCTGGCCGGCCTCGGCCTGGCGGACCGCCCGGTCACCGCCGTCGGCATCGGCCTGCCCGGGCCGGTGGACACCGGCAGCGGTCGGCCCACCAGCCCGCCGATCATGCCCGGCTGGGACGGCTACGACGTGCGCCGGGTGCTCGGCGAGCGGTTCGGCGCGCTGGTGTTCGTGGACAACGACGCCAACGTGCTGGCGCTCGGCGAGCGCGCGGTGGCCTACCCGGACGTGGACCACCTGATCTACGTCAAGGTCGCCACCGGCATCGGCTCCGGGATCATCAGCGGCGGTCGGCTGCTGCACGGGGCCGACGGCGCGGCCGGCGACCTCGGGCACGCCTACTCCACCGCCGCCGGGGACCGGATGTGCCGCTGCGGCAACCAGGGCTGCCTGGAGTCCGTCGCCGGCGGTCTGGCCATCGCCGCCACCCTGCGCGCGCAGGGCGTGCCCGCCGAGTCCCCGCAGGACATCGTCGACCTGGTCCGGCAGGGCAACCTGCCCACCGTGCAGGCGCTGCGTGCCGCCGGCCGGGCGCTCGGCACCGTGCTCGCCACCTGCACCGCCCTGCTCAACCCGCGGGTGCTGGTGCTCGGCGGGGAGATCGTCGACGTCGGCGAGCCCCTGCTGGCCGGGGTGCGCGAGTCCGTCTACTCTCGCGCGCTGCCGCTGGCCAGCCGCGACCTGCGCGTCACCGTGGCCCGCTCCGGCGCGCTCGGCGGCGTGATCGGCGCCTCCCGGCTCGCCATCGACGGCGTGCTCTCGCCCGCGTACCTCGACCCCGCCCTCGGCGGCGAGGCCGTCGCGAGCTGACAGCCCCTGCGGCCCAGCCGCTCACACACCGCGGACCGGCCGTCGCCGTTCGCCGAACGAAGGAGAGAGACAGTGCCGACGCTGTTCATGAAGCTCCCGCACGAGGACAAGGTGCTCCGCCCGGGCGCCCTGCGGGAGCTGACCCTGGGCGACGAGACCGTGGGGTACACCCTCGACATCGGGCTCAACTACTACCGCGGTCTGCCGCTCTCGGCGGTGGAGAAGCTCGAGATCACCGTGGACGGCGTCGTCGTCCCCGAGCACCTGATGCTGCTCGAGCTGCACGAGAAGCTGTTCCAGCCCGACCAGGTGCCGCTCGCCTGGACCGACTTCTGGAGCATCAAGCGCGACCTGCGGGTGCGCGTCTACGGCGGCCCGCTGGCGGCCGGCGAGCACGAGGTCGCCGTGACCCTGGAGCTGCGCAACGTGTCCATGCAGTTCGGCCCGGGCACCTACGGGATGATCGACGGCTCCGCCGCCCGGACGCTCGTGCTGCACACGGAGGAGGAGAAGTGAAGATCGGGACCATCGAGCAGGCCGTCTCGCTGTACGGCTTCGAGCAGCGGCTGGTCGACCTGCCGGAGTACGGGGTCGAGGACATGTTCGCCGAGCTCACCTCGCTCGGCGTGCAGAAGTTCGAGCTGATCGGGTCGATGGTCTTCGACCAGTACCCGCGCCCGAAGGCCGCCGAGATCGGCGCTGTCCTGCGCGCCGCCGAGAAGCACGGGGTCACCCCGTTCTCCTACGGCGGGTACATCGACCCGGGCAAGATCACCGGCCGCGACGCCTCCGACGCCGAGATGATGCTCGACGTCACCGCCGACCTGATGACCGCCCGCGACCTCGGCGTCACCTACCTGCGCGCCGGGGCGATCCCGACGCACCTGCTGGAGCAGTCGGCGGCCATGGCCGAGCGCTACGGGATCAAGATCGGCATCGAGGTGCACGCGCCGTCGAAGCCGAGCGACGAGAAGATCCAGAAGATGCTCGCCATGATGGACGAGCTCGACAGCCCCTACCTCGGTCTGGTGCCCGACTTCGGCTGCTTCATCGAGCGCCCCGCGCAGCCCGCGCTGGACCGGCACCTCGCCAACGGCGCCGAGCCGGAGCTGCTCGAGTACGTGATCGCGCACCGGCACGACGGGCTGGACGAGCCCGGGATGCAGGCGCAGGTCGCGTCGATGGGCGGCGGCCTGGCCGAGAAGATGGCCGTCAGCGAGTTCTACGGGTTCCTGTCCTTCGGGCCCGCGGACGTCGAGGGCTTCCGGACGCTGCTGCACCGCACGCAGTACTTCCACTCGAAGTTCTACCACGTGACCGAGGACCTGACCGACCCGCAGATCCCGGTCGACCGGCTGCTCGTCGCCATCGTCGAGTCGGGCTTCGAGGGGATCCTGCTGTCCGAGTACGAGGGCCACGCCTTCCACCTGGACGACGCCCACGAGCAGCTCGAGCGGCACCTGCGCCTCGAGCAGAAGATCCTCGGCGGGCTGGTCCGCTGAACGCGGTCCGCTGAGCCGTCACGACGGGCCGTCCCCGTCGTGACCCCGGCGGGTCCGGGCCTCCCACGGACCGGGGAGGACCGGGCCCGCCGTCATCCATACCTGTCGTGGCCGGGCGATCCCGGCGTTGGTCGTGCCGCCGTGCGGTCGGTCGAGGGCTGAAAACCCCCGTGACACCCGCACCAGATCGGAGGCGTCACCGCGATGCCCGCACTGCCCACCGTCACCCCGACCCGCACGAGCCACCGCTGGTGGACCCTCGCCGCGGTCTCCCTCACCCAGCTGTTGATCATCCTCGACGGCACCATCGTCAACGTCGCCCTGCCCAGCGCCCAGGCCGAGCTCGGGCTGTCCGACGCCTCCCGGCAGTGGGTGGTCACCGCCTACGCGCTCACCTTCGGGGCGTTCCTGCTGCTCGGCGGGCGGATCGCCGACTTCTGGGGCCGCAAGCGCACCTATCTGCTCGGGCTCGTGCTGTTCGGCGCCGCGTCGCTGTGGGGCGGCCTCACGCACTCCGGCGGCGAGCTGCTGGCGGCCCGTGGCGTCCAGGGCCTCGCCGCCGCGCTGATGGCCCCCGCCGCGCTCGCCTTCGTCACGCTGTCGTTCCCAGACGGCGCCGAGCGCAACAAGGCCTTCGCGATCTTCGGCTCCCTCGGCGGTGCCGGCTCCGCGATCGGCATGCTGCTCGGCGGGGTGCTCACCGAGTTCCTCTCCTGGCGGTGGTGCCTGCTGATCAACGTGCCGCTGGTGATCGGCGGGGTCGTCGCCGGCGGGGTCCTGCTGTACGAGAGCCGCGCCGAGGGCGACCGGCGCTACGACGTGCTGGGCGCCGTCACCGCCACCCTCGGCTTCGCCGCCCTGGTCTACGGCCTCACGCTGGCCGAGCACTCCTGGACCTCCCCGACCACGGTCGGCTGCGTCGTCGCCGGGCTCGTGCTGATCGCCACCTTCGTGCTGGTCGAGCGGCGGGCCTCGCACCCCCTGCTGCCGCTGCGCGTGCTCGCCGACCGCACCCGCGCCACCGCGTTCCTCGTGCAGACCCTGCTCGGCGCGGTCGGTGTCGGCGCCATGGTCTACCTGACCTTCCACCTCCAGCTGGTGCTCGGCCTCGCGCCGCTGCCCGCCGGGCTCGGCACCCTGCCGTTCACCGTCGCGCTGATGAGCACCGTGCCGCTCGCCGTGCGGATGATCGACCGCATCGGGCCGCGTCGGCAGATGATCGTCGGACCCCTGATCAGCGCGGCCGGTCTGCTGCTGCTGACGCGGGTGAGCGTGGGCGGGTCGTACTGGGCGGAGATCCTGCCGGGGGTCGTGCTGATGGGCGTCGGCATGGGGCTGACCGTCGTGCCGCTGAACAACCTCGCGCTGTACCGGGTGGCCCCGCACGACGCCGGGGTCGCGTCCGCGACGGTGACCGCCACCAACCAGCTCGGCGGGTCGATCGGGCTGGCGGCGCTGACCGCGCTCTACGCCGCCGCCGCCGCGCGTGCCGGCGCGGGCGACGGCGCGGGTGCGGCTGCGGCTGCGGGGTCGGGCACGGGGTCGGGCGTCGGCGGGGCGACGGCCGTGCTCGACGGCATGGTCGCCGGGCACGCGCTGGTGTTCGCCGTCGGCGCCGGGATCTACCTCGCCGCCGCCCTCGTCGCCTGGCGCCTCCTGCGCCCCGGCGTCCTCACCCCCGCGCACTGACCCCTGCCCGAGGGGGACGCGCAGAGGCCGCCCTCCCCGGGATGGGAGGGCGGCCTCGGGGCGTGCGAACCGCTCAGGCGGCGGTGTCGGCCTGGGGGAGCGTGGCGTCACCGCGCTGGAGGGCGCCACGGACGCGGGCGAACAGCCGCGAGACCTCGTGCGCGATCTCCTTGACGGCGGGGTCGAAGGTGATGGGCTCGTTCTGCATGATGAACCTTCCGTGCCTGCGCGCGTGCGCTGACCGAACCGCACCGGCGGGTTGCCGGCACGACAAAGGCGCCCTCTCCCCGAGGTTCCGGGGTGGGCGCCTCTCCGCGCTGCTGACTTGAGCATTCTAACAACCTAAGTCCCGCTGCTGCCGCCCGAACGACCGGGTGATCTCGGCCACGATCGCGGCCGGCAGGACCACGAGGCCGCCCGGCACCCTGCGGTCCACGGACCTGGGCGTGCCGGGCGGCTCCGGCGGTCAGACCAGCGCGGACGCCGTGCGCACCACCGTCCCGCTGCGCCCCTGCATCGCCTCCGGCGCGCGCTCCAGCGAGCAGATCACCGCGCGGCGTCCGGGCGCGCTGGACGCGAACTGCGCGGCGGCCTGCACCTTCGGCAGCATCGAGCCGACGCCGAACTGCCCGTCGGCCGCGAGTGCGAGTGCGGTGGCGGGGTCGAGCTCGTCCAGGTCCCGCTGCGCGGGGGTGCCGAAGTCGACCGCGACCCGGTCCACGGCGGTGAGGATGAACAGCACGTCCGCACCGACCGCCTCGGCGAGCGCCGCCGCCGCGAAGTCCTTGTCGATCACCGCCGGCACCCCGTGCAGGTCGCCCCGCGCGTCCCGGACCACCGGCACCCCGCCGCCGCCGCAGGCGATCACGACGAACTCGTGGTCGAGCAGGTTGAGGATCGAGTCCCGCTCCACGATGCCGGCGGGTCGGGGCGAGGCCACCACGGTCCGCCATCCCCGCCCGGAGTCCTCGACCATGGTGAGCCCCGGCGTCGCGGCCATCCGCGCGCGGGCGGTCCGCTCGTCGAGGAACGCGCCGATCGGCTTGGTGGGCCGGTCGAACGCAGGGTCCGCCGGGTCCACCTCGACCTGCGTGACGACGGTCGCGACGTGCCAGGGCATGCCGACCCGGCGCAGCTCGGCGAGCAGCCCCTGCTGGAGGTGGTAGCCGATGTACCCCTGGCTCATGGCGGTGCACTCGGTGAGCGGCATCCGGGGCACGGCGGGGTCCTGGGCGGCGGCCAGGTCGAACGCCTGGTGGATGGCGCCGACCTGCGGGCCGTTGCCGTGGGTCACGATGATCTCGTGGCCCTGGGCGATCAGCCCGACCAGGGACGGTGCCGCCGCGGCGATCCGCTGCTGCTGCTCGGCGGGGGTGTCGCCGAGCGCGTTGCCGCCCAGCGCGATGACGATCCGGGACACGTGCCGGCCCTCAGAGGATCTCGCCGAGCACGGCGTCCAGGCCGGCGCGGGCGGCGGCCACCTTGTGCGGGTTCGCCAGCTCCGGGCGCAGGAAGTAGACCAGCAGGGCGCGCTGCGCGGTGAGCCGGTTGCCGGCCTCCTCGAAGGCGAGGGAGGCCGCGGAGTCGAGCACCTCGTCGGTGACCTCCTCGCCCCGGGTGGCGGGCAGGCAGTGCAGGAACCGCGCCTGCGGGCCGGCCAGCGCCATCAGCGCGGGGTTCACCTGGTAGTCCGGCATGAACACCGCGAGCCGCTCCGCCTCGCCGAGCTCGGCCTCGTAGTCGCCGTACCAGACGTCGGTGTAGACGAAGTCGGCGCCCTGGACCACCGCGCGGTCGTCGCTCACCGTGACGCTGCCGCCGGACTCCTTGGCGTTGGCGCGGCCGATCTCCTGCATCTCGTCCTTGAGCTGGAAGCCGCGCGGGCCGTACTGGGCGAACTGCATGCCGACCTTGGTGGTGATCATCATCAGCGAGGCGCACACCTGGGTGGCGTCGCCGACGAAGACGACCTTGCAGTCCTCCAGGCGCTTGCCCGCCGGCAGGTGCTCGACCATCGTGATCAGGTCGCCGATCTCCTGCGTGGGGTGGTTGTAGTCCGACATGCCGTTGATCACCGGGATCGTGGCGTGCGCGGCGAGGTCGACGACGGTCTGGTGCCGGGCGACGCGGGCCATCACGACGTCCACCAGGCGGGAGAGCACCCGGGCGGTGTCCTGCATCGACTCGTGGCCGCCGAGCTGGATCTGCCCCGGGGCGAGGTACTGGGCGTGACCGCCGAGCTGGGTCATCGCGGTCTCGAAGGAGACGCGGGTGCGGGTGGAGGACTGCTCGAAGATCATCCCGAGCGTGCGGTTCGCCAGCAGCGGCGGGAAGTAGCCGACCCGGACGCACTCCTTGAGGCTCAGGCCCAGGCGGACGATGTCGAGGACCTCGTCCTTGCTCAGGTCGGTGGTGTCGAGGAAGTCGCGGACGGTCATGGGTCTCTCCTTGCGGGGTGGGTGGGCCGGTGCCCGACGGGCAGGGCGGAGCACGGCGCGGGCAGGGCGCCCGTCCGTTCGTGGGTGGGGTGAGGTGGTCCGCGCGCGGGACCGGGGTCGGCACCGGCCCCGCGCGGGGTCGAGGGGTCGCCGTCAGCGGCCGGAGGGCACCTGCTGGGTGATGCAGTGCACGTTGCCGCCGCCGAGCAGGATCTCCCGGCCGGGCACGGTGACCACCCGGCGCGGGGCGAAGATCTCGGTGTAGGTGGCGACCGCCGCGGCGTCGTGCGGGTCGTCGAACAGCGGCAGCACCACGACGTCGTTGCCGATGTAGGAGTTGACGTAGGAGCCGGCCAGCCGGTCCCCGGCCTCGCGGGGCAGGGTGCCCTCCACCGAGTCGACGCCGGCGGACTCCTCGGCGGTGATCAGGATCGGTCCCGGCTGGTGGATCTTCACCACCTCGATCGTCCGGCCCCGGGCGTCGCGCGCGGCCTCGAGCACCCGCAGCGCGGCCAGCGAGCGCTCGTGCTGCGGGTCGGTCTCGTCGTCGGTCCAGGTGAGCATCGCGACGCCCGGCCGGACGAACCGGCAGAAGTTGTCGACGTGCCCGTTGGTCTCGTCCAGGTAGACGCCGTACGGCAGCCAGACCACCACCTCGACGCCCAGGTGGTCGCGCAGGTGCTGCTCGATCTCCTCGCGCGACATCGCGGGGTTGCGGCCGGCCGACAGCAGGCACTCCTCGGTCACCAGCACGGTGCCCTCGCCGTCGACGTCGATCGAGCCGCCCTCCAGCACCAGCGGGGCCTTGTACCGGTCGCGGCCCTCGACCTCCAGCACCTTGCGGGCGACCGCGTCGTCCTGCGCCCAGGGGAAGTACAGCCCGTCGACCAGGCCGCCCCACGCGTTGAAGTCCCAGTCGACGCCGCGCACGTCACCGGCGTCGTCCACGACGAAGGTCGGCCCGGTGTCGCGCATCCAGGAGTCGTCGTTGGACATCTCCACCACGCGGACCTGCGCGGGGAGCATGCTGCGGGCGTTGTCGTACTGCCGGGCGGAGACCGCCACGGTCACCTGCTCGGTCCCGGAGATCGCGGTGGCGACCTCGGTGAAGACGGCCTGCGCGGGGCGTCCGCCGAGCCGCCAGTTGTCCGGGCGCTCGGGCCAGACCAGCCAGCAGCCGTCGTGGTGCTCCCACTCGGCGGGCATCCGGTAGCCGTCGGCGGCGGGGGTGGAGTCGAGGGTGCTCATGGTGCACGACCTTCCGGGTCGGAGGGGTTCGGGGGTGTGCCGGCTCAGCCGGCGAGGTCGGCGGGCTCGGCGGGCGCGGCGACGACGGCGGCGGGCTCGTGCGCGGCGTCGGGGTCCTCCCCGCGCTCGCGGGCCCGGTCGCGGGTCCACTGCGGGGACTTGTGGCAGAACCACTCCTGGAACGCCACGGTGACCACCAGCCCGGCCACGATCGAGCCGGTGACCGACCACGAGTAGTCGAAGGGGTTCCACACGAAGAACAGCGCGGCCAGGGCGAGCAGCACGGTCGGCACCCAGGTGACCAGCCGGGTCAGGACGACGCCGCCGGGCACCCGGTAGGGGCGCTCGGTGCCGGGATCGATCCGGCGCAGCTTGCCGAACGCCAGCATCATCACGACGTAGGGCAGCAGGAAGATCACCGAGGAGAACGCGAACAGGTTCCAGAAGACGTCGTCCACGGCCCCGTCGGTCAGCGAGAACAGCCCGGCGTAGCCGACGGTGAACACGGTGCCGACCACCGAGCACAGCATCGCCGCGCCGGTGGGGGTCTTGCGGGTGGGGTGGGTGCGGGCGAAGACCTTCGGCAGGTCGCCCTGCTGGGCGGACTCGGCGGCGGCGAGGTTGGCGCCGATGGTCCACGGCACCAGGCAGGCGAAGAAGCAGAACAGGGCGCCGATCCCGAGCCCGGTGACCAGGATGTCCGCCAGCAGCGAGTCGCCGAAGCCGAGCCGCAGGGCGTCCAGCAGGCCGGTGGTCTCGGAGACCTCGTCGGCGGGGAAGATCAGCTGCATGCCGACGGTGGCGATCAGGTAGAAGCCGCCGATCAGCACGCCGGCGACCAGGATGGTGCGTGGGACGTCCCGCTTCGGGTTCTCCATCTGCGAGGACGCAGAGGACATCAGCTCGAAGCCGAGGAAGTTGTAGATCAGGATCGGCAGCGCCGCCGCGAACGCGGGCAGGGTGTCGGTCGGCAGCACCTGCGACCAGGTCCACTCGGTCGCCGATCCGTGGGCGTGCGCGTACAGGCCGCCCGCGACGGCCAGCCCGAGGATCACGGCGATGGTGATGCCGGCGCCGACGTTCGACACCCAGGTGCCGGTCTCCAGGCTGCGGGCGTTGACCCAGTAGTTCAGCCAGATCAGCACCAGGGTGATCGCGATCTGCACCCAGAAGCTCAGGTGCCCGTCGAAGAACATCGCCGAGATCGCGCCGGAGAACATCAGGTACACGCTCGGCACCCAGAGGCCGACGTTCAGCCAGTACCACCAGGAGACGCGGCTGCCCCACCGGTTGCCGAACGCGCGGACCACCCAGGAGTAGATGCCACCGGCGTCCGGGTAGGCGGAGCCGAGCTCGGCGGTGGCGAGCCCGTAGGGCACGAAGAACGCCGCGATGATCACGAGCGTCCAGAAGATCGCGGTGGGTCCGACGGCGGCGGTGACCGTGAGCTGGGACAGCAGCAGCATCGCGGCGACCGAGAACAGCACCATGTCGAACATGCGGAAGGCAGGGCGCCCCGGTGCGTCGGGCTCCGCCTGCGGAGTGGTCGTGCTCATCGTCACTTCCTCGCGCTCGTCGTCGAGCGGACCTGCGGCGGACCGCCGCGGCTCCGAACATGTACTGATGTACAAGTACAGATGTACAGGTTCGGGGTGCGGGCGTGCGAGGACGTTCGTCCCTGGCCGAGGCGTGAGGTCCTGGCGTGGAGCGGGGTCTCAGGCGGCGAAACGCTCGATGACCGTGCGCAGGTGGGCCGCCAGGTCGGGCACGGACAGCTCACGGTTGGAGGCGGCCTCGAGCATCAGGCCGTCGATCAGCGCCGCGACCACCTGCACCACGACGCCGCGGGGCACGTCCGGCACGGTCGGGGGCAGCAGCCGGTCCACGATCTGCGCGATCAGCGCCGACCACGCGCGGGTCTGCGCCCGCACCGAGGGGTTCCGGGTCGCCTCCAGGAACATCTCGAACAGGGCCAGGTCGTACAGCGGGTCCGCCACCGACTTGTCCAGGAAGATCGCGGTCAGCAGGGTCACCGAGCGCTCGACGGCGGGCTCGGCGTCCACCGCGTCGATCGCCTCCGCCATGCGCTGCGCCTCGACCTCCACCGCGTGCTGCATCGTCTGGTGCAGCAGGTCCTCGCGGTCGCGGAAGTAGTACGTGGTGGAGCCGAGCGGCACGCCGGCCTCCTCGGCGACCGCGCGGTGCGTGACCGCCGCCAGCCCGCCGGTGCCGATCACCCGGACCGCCGCCTCCAGGATCTGCCGCCGGCGCACCTCTCCGCGCCCGCCCCGTGCGGCAGGGCGGCTGGCGGGTGCGGTCACGGGGTGGCTCCGGGGTGCAGGGTGGGGTGGGGGATCGCTGGTGACCCTATCGCCGCGCGCTGCGTCGCGTCGGTGATCCGCCCGGGTCACAGCCGCTCCGCCAGCGCCTCCACCGCCTCACGCGCGAGCATCGCGTCCCGCCGGGCGAGTGTGCGCAGGGCGGCACCGACCTCGGTGCCGAGGTCGAAGGACGGGTCGACGAGCCACTGCGTCTGGAGCCCCTCCCACAGCGCGACCAGCTGCCGGCCGAAGCGCTCGGGCTCGACGTCGGGGTGCGCCCAGCCGCGCTCCTGGAGGCGGACCAGCATCTCGGCATAGCCGCGGGCGGCGCCCTGCTGGTGCTGCCGGACCCAGGCGTGCGCCGGGTGCGCGGGGTCGGCGGCCTCGGCGCCCATGCTCGCGAACAGCCGGAGCACGTTCGGGTCGGACAGGCCGTCGCGCACGGCGGCGGCCAGCGAGTCGGCGGGGTCGGGGTGCACGGTCCCGGCGGGGGCCGGGCGCGGCCCGTACTCCTGGCGGGAGCGCTCGTCGGCGGCCTCCAGCGCGGCGACGAGCAGGTGGTCGCGGGAGGGCACGTGGTAGAGCACCTGCGCCTCGGTCAGGCCGCTGCGGCGGGCGACCTCGGCGACGGTGACGTTGCGGTGCCCGATCTCGACGACGAGGTCGTAGGCGGCGCGGCCGATCGCCTCGACGCGGCCACGGGTCTTGCCGTAGGGGCCGCGGCGCGGTCGCGCGGTCGCCGCGGGGGCGGCGGTCGAGGGCTCCGGGGGCACGGATCCAGGGTAGGGCGTGGTGCCGGGTCCAATGTCGAGCATGTCGGATGTTCGCGGTCCTCCGGTACGCGCCGGGAGCCATGCAACCCCGGGCACGCACCGGCCGACCTGCTCGGATGACATCGAAAACACAGCCGACTAGATTTTGGCCTCCCCGCACCGGAGGTCCCGCTGTGCTCCGCATCTCCGTCGTCGACGACGACCCCGCGAGCGCCACCGCGCTCGTCGCCCTGCTGCGCCGCTACGAGGCCGACCGCGGCTCACCGCTCGCCATCACCCAGCACGCCGACGGCGCCGACGTCGTGCACGGCTACGACTCGCGCGCCGACCTGCTGCTGATGGACGTGCAGATGCCCGGGCTCGACGGGCTGTCCGCCGCCCGGCGGATCCGCGAGCGGGACCACGACGTCGCGATCGTGCTGGTCTCCGCCAACCCCCGGCACGCGATCCGGGGCTACGACGTCGGCGCGCTCGGCTACCTGGTCAAACCGGTGGCCTACGAGGCGCTGGCCCGCGAGGTCGACCGGGCGCGCGAGCGGGGCGCCCGGCGCGCCGACGCCAGCGTGCGGCTGGCCGCCGACGGCGGGGCGCTGCGGATCGACACCGCCGAGATCGTCTACCTGGAGGCCGCACGCCGGCAGGTGAAGGTGCACACGCTGGACGGGCGGCACGTGGTCGCCGGGCCGCTCAAGGCGCTGGAGGACGCGCTGCACGGCCGGGGCTTCTTCCGCTGCCACCACGGGTACCTGGTGAACCTGCGGCACGTGGTCGGCGTGCAGCGCAGCACCTGCCAGATGCTCACCCGGGGCGAGGTGCCGATCAGCCGCCCTCGCCGCTCGGCCTTCCTCGCCGAGCTCACCGACTACGTCGCCGCCGCCCGGACCTGAGCGCGCCATGACGACAGGTTGTGCCGCTGCCGGTGCGAGTTGTTCCCCCGGCGTCGGCCGGCGCGAGGCCCCGTGCTTCGATCGCCGCGCACCACCCGCCGGGCAGGACCGGGCAGCAGATCCGCGCGCAGGAGCGCCGACCGCCGCCCCGGACCGCCGGGCCGACACCCCCACGAGAAGAGGCCATCGATGTCCACGAAGAAGTCCAGGAGGCTGTCGACACCCGTCGCGGTCGGCGCCTACGTGCTGTGCGCGGCGCTCGCCGGCGGCCTGGTCGTCGGCAACGCCTACGCCACCAAGTACTCCGACCTGGTCTCGGTGTACCTGGACCAGCCGACCCAGAAGGTCGTCACCGCCGACGGCTCCGAGGAGTCCGCGGAGTACTTCACCAGCGACTTCACCTCCGACGAGGAGCGCCAGGCGTACCTGGCCGACGTCGGCACCCGGATCTCCGCCGAGGGCATCACCCTGCTCGACAACGACGGCGCCCTGCCGCTGGCCTCCGGCGCGCGGATCAGCGTGTTCGGCCAGGACGCGGTGGACCCGGTCTACGGCGGCGGCGGTGCCGGCTCGGTGGACGCGAGCAGCGCGATCACCCTGGAGGCCTCGCTCGCCGACGCGGGCTTCGAGGTCAACCCGACCCTGTGGGACTTCTACACCGACGGCGCCGGCAAGGACTACCGCAAGACCACGCCGGACGTGTACGGCGAGGGCGAGTTCGCGGTGAACGAGGTGCCGCAGAGCGCCTACACCGCCGAGGTCACCGCGTCCTACGCGGACTACGCCGACGCCGCGGTGGTCGTGCTCGGCCGCTCCGGCGGCGAGAGCGGCGACCTGGCGACCACGCCGGACGCCGACGGCCACACCTACCTCCAGCTCACCGACGAGGAGCGCGACCTGCTCACCGCGGTCACCGGTGAGTTCGACACCGTCGTGCTGGTGCTCAACACCCAGAACCCGGTGGAGCTCGGCTTCCTCGACGAGTACCCGATCAACGCCACGCTGTGGGTCGGCGCCCTGGGCGAGACCGGCGCGGCCGCCGTGGGCCAGGTGCTCGACGGCGAGGTGAACCCCTCCGGTGCGCTGGTCGACACCTACGCCTACGACTCGCTGAGCGCCCCGAGCATCGAGAACCTGGGCTCGTACTCGATCACGAACTCCGAGGTCGACCGCGGTGACCAGTACATGGTCTACGCCGAGGGCATCTACGTCGGGTACCGCTACTACGAGACCCGCTACGAGGACGCCGTGCTCGGCGCCGGCGACGCGGGCGACTTCGACTACGCCACCGCCGTGCAGTTCCCGTTCGGCTTCGGCGAGTCGTACACGACCTTCGACTGGACCGACTACACGGTCACCGAGGGGGACGACGCCTTCGAGGTCGCCGTCACCGTGACCAACTCCGGCGACGTCGCGGGCAAGGACGTCGTGCAGGTCTACCTCCAGCAGCCGTACACCGAGTACGACCAGCAGAACGGCATCGAGAAGCCGTCGGTCGAGCTGGCCGGCTACGCCAAGACCGGGTCGCTGGAGCCGGGCGCCTCCGAGACGGTCACCGTCGAGGTCCCGCGCGAGCTGATGAAGGCCTACGACGCCGACGGCGCCGGCACCTACGTGCTGGACGCGGGTGACTACTACCTGGCCGCCGGCACCGACGCGCACGTCGCGCTGAACAACATCCTGGCCGCCAAGGGATCCACCGCCGCCGAGGGCATGACCGCCGACGGCGACGCCTCCTTCGCCTGGAGCACCACGGTCGACGCGCTGGACGCCACCACCTACGCGGTGTCCCAGGCGACCGACGAGCCGATCGGCAACCAGTTCACCGACGTCGACCTGCGCACCTACGACGAGGGCTTCACCTACCTGAGCCGCGCCGACTGGACCGGGACCTGGCCGACCACCTACGCCGACGGCGAGTGGACCGCGCCGGACGCCCTGGTCGCCGCGCTGGAGATCCCGGACGTCGAGGACCCGGACGCCGAGCTGCCGACCACCGGCACCGTGGACGACGCCTACGGCGAGCTGTCCGCCGCCATGCTGATCGGCGAGGACTACGACTCCGCGTCCTGGGACGCCCTGCTCGACCAGATGAGCGTCACCGAGCTGGACGAGCTGGTGCGGATCGGCGGCTACGCCACCAAGCGGGTCGACTCGATCCAGCTGCCCGGCACCGTCGACAAGGACGGCCCCGCCGGCATCTCCGACACCCTGGTCGGCGGTCAGAGCGGCATGGGCTACCCGCCGGCGATCGTGCTGGCCTCCACCTGGAACGACGACCTGGCCGAGGAGTTCGGCGCGGCGATCGGCGAGGACTCCCTCGACCTCGGCGTGACCGGCTGGTACGGCCCGGCCGCGAACATCCACCGCTCCCCGTACTCGGGCCGCAACTTCGAGTACTACTCCGAGGACGGGCTGCTGTCCGGCGCGATGGGTGCCGCCGTGGTGGACGGTGCGCAGTCGAAGGGCGTGCTGGTGTTCGCCAAGCACTTCGCGCTGAACGACCAGGAGACCAACCGGATCGGCCTGGCGACCTTCGCGGACGAGCAGGCGATCCGCCAGCTCTACCTGACCCCGTTCGAGATGATGGTCCGGGACGCCGACGCCCGCGGCATGATGGCGTCGATGAACCGCCTCGGGGCGACCTGGAGCGGCGCGCACGCCGGTCTGATGACCGCCACCCTGCGTGACGAGTGGGGCTTCCACGGCGTCGTCGTGACCGACCAGGCGTCCTTCTCGGTGTTCGCCTACGAGGACATGCGTGCGGGCCTGGCCGCCGGCACCGACCTGTGGCTGAACACCGACGCGGACCTGTGGAAGCTGTCCGACGACCAGATGACCGCGAGCGTCGTGGCCGACATGCGGACCGCCGCGCACCACATCGCCTACGCGGTGACGGCCTCCAACGCGATGAACGGCCTGGCGTCCGACAGCCAGATCGTCGCGGTGACCCCGCTGTGGAAGTGGGCGCTGTACGTCGCCGACGTGGTGATCGGCCTGCTGCTGGTCGCCGGGGTCGTGCTGGTCACGCGGAAGCTGGTCCGCCAGCGCCGGGCCGGTGCCGTGCCCGCCGTGGCCGGTGGCCCGGGCGAGCCGGACGCCGACGCGGGCGCGGGCGACGACGCGGGGCCGAGCACCCGCTGACCGGTCGTGGCGCCGGCCGGCCGTGCCCTCCGTGGGGCCGGCCGGCGTCACCCCGCCCGATCGACCGTCCGCACCACCTGCGAGGACCCCGATGACGACGCACCCCCTGATCGCGCGCCTGACCCTGCTGGAGAAGGCCGCCCTGCTGACCGGGATGACCACCTGGCAGACCCGGGACGTGCCGCGGCTCGGCGTCCGTGCGCTGTGGCTGGCCGACGGGCCGCACGGCGTGCGCAAGCAGGTCGGGTCCGCCGACCATCTCGGGCTCAACGCGTCGGAGCCGGCGACCTGCTTCCCGACCGCGGCCGCTGTCGCGTCCTCCTGGGACCCGGCGCTCGCGGAGGAGATCGGCCGGGCGCTGGGTGCCGAGGCGGCCGCGCAGGACGTGGACGTGCTGCTCGGCCCGGGCCTCAACATCAAGCGCTCCCCGCTGGGCGGGCGCTCCTTCGAGTACTACGCCGAGGACCCGCTGCTCGCGGGGCGGATGGCGGCGGCGTCGGTGCGCGGCATCCAGTCCGCCGGGGTGGCCGCCTGCCCCAAGCACTTCGCGGTGAACAGCCAGGAGCTGCGCCGCATGGTCTCCGACTCCGTGGTCGACGAGCGCACCCTGCGCGAGATCTACCTGACGGCGTTCGAGATCGTGGTGCGCGAGGCGCACCCCCGCACGATCATGTCCGCCTACAACAAGGTGAACGGCGTCTACGCCCACCAGGACCCGTTCCTGCTCACGCAGGTGCTGCGGGACGAGTGGGGCTTCGACGGCGCGGTGGTCTCCGACTGGGGCGGCTCGGACGACGTGGTCGCCGCGGTGCGCGTCGGCGGCACCCTCGAGATGCCCGCCGCCGGGCTCGCCTCCGCGCGGCAGATCGTCGAGGCCGTCCGCACCGGCGCGCTGGACGAGGCGGACGTCGACGCCCGGGCGTCCGAGGTGCTGCGGCTGGTCGACCAGGCCCGCGAGCCCGGCACCGCCCCCGCCGTGGACGCCGACGCGCACCACGCGCTCGCCCGGCGGGCCGCCGCCCGCTCCGCCGTGCTGCTGAAGAACGAGGACGCGATCCTCCCGCTCGCCGCCGGGACCCGGGTGGCGCTGGTCGGCGACTTCGTGCGGACCCCGCGCTACCAGGGCTCCGGCTCCTCGGTGGTGAACCCCACCCGCCTGGACTCCGTGCTCGACGTGATCGGCTCCTCCGGGCTGGACGTCACCGCCGTGGCCCGTGGCTTCCACCGCGACGGCGCGCCGGACCCGGCCCTGCGGGACGAGGCGGTCGCCGCCGCCCGCACCGCGGACGTGGTGCTGCTCTTCCTCGGGCTGGGGGAGGTCGCCGAGTCCGAGGGGATGGACCGCGGCCACCTGCGGCTGGACGCCGCGCAGGTCGAGGTGCTGACCGCGGTGGCCGCCGCGAACCCCCGCACCGTGGTCGTGCTCAGCGCCGGCGGCGTGGTCGAGATGCCGTGGATCGGCTCCGCGCAGGCCCTGGTGCACGGCTACCTCGCCGGGCAGGCCGGTGCGGGCGGGCTGCTCGACGTGCTCACCGGTGCCGTGGACGCCGCCGGTCGGCTGGCCGAGACGATCCCGCTGCGGCTGTCCGACACCCCGACCGCCGAGCGCTTCCCCGCGCACGGACCCGCCGCCGAGTACCGCGAGGGCTCCTTCGTCGGCTACCGCTACTTCACCACCGCCGACGTGCCGGTGGCCTTCCCCTTCGGCTTCGGCCTGTCGTACACGACCTTCGCGTTGTCCGGCCTGCGGGCCACCGCCGAGCAGGCCACCGTCGCCGTGACCAACACCGGGGAGCGCCCCGGCACCGAGGTCGTGCAGGTCTACCTGCGGCGGCACGGCGGCGTGCACCGCCCCGACCGCGTGCTCGCCGGCTTCGCCCGCGTCGACCTCGCCCCCGGCGAGAGCCGCAGCGTCACCGTCCCGATCGACCCGGTCGCCCTGCGGCACTGGGACGCCGGCACCGGCACCTGGCAGGTGGAGCGCGGCACCGCCGAGGTGCTGGTCGGCCGGCACGTGGACGACCTGCCGCTGTCCGCCTCCGTCGAGGTCGAGGGCACGATCGACTCGATCCCCGACACCGTCCCCGACCGCTACCGGCGCGCCGACGTGCAGCGCGTCCCGGACGAGGACTTCGCCGCCCTGCTCGGTCGCGCGGTGCCGGACGCCACCTGGTCCGGACCGCTCGGCCCGAACGACGCCCTGGACCGGCTGACCACCGCCCGCAGCCCCCTGGCCCGCCTGGCCGGCCGGGTGCTGGTGCATCGCCGCGACCGCGCGGAGCACCGGGGCGCGCCGGATCTCAACACCCTGTTCCTGCTCAACATGCCGTTCCGCGCGATCGGCAAGATGACCGGCGGCCTGGTGGACGCCGCGACCGTCGACGGCCTGCTCCGGATCGTGAACGGCCACCTGCTCACCGGCCTCGGCGCCACCCTGCGCGCGTTCGTGCGCAACCGCCGTGCCGACCGTGCCACCGCCCGCGCCCTGCGCGACGCCCGCTGAGGAGATCCCGCCATGCCGACCCGCCTGCGCGCCTGGTGGCGCTCGTTCGCCGAGAAGCGTCCGGGTGTCGCTCAGTTCCTGGTGTTCTTCGTGCTGTCGAACGGGATCACGGTGCTCCAGCTCGCGCTGATGCCGGCGATCAAGTGGCTGTTCGGGATGACCTCGCTGGTGGACACGGCGTTCCAGGTGTGGCCGATCGGGTCGAACCCGGACGGGTCGCAGTATTTCGTGTTCGACTACGCCGCCGGTGCGCTGCCCGGGGGCGGTGGCGGTCTGGCGTACTTCCTCGCGGTGCAGATCACGTTGCTGATCGCCCAGGTGATCAACTTCTTCGCCCAGCGCAGCATCACGTTCCGGTCGAACTCGTCCGTGGGGCGCGCGGCGGCCTGGTACGCCCTCGCCTACGTGGTGATCACCGTGATCGCGGCGGCGTTGCAGGGGCTGTACAAGGCGCCGGTCTACGACCTGTTCATCGACACCTGGGGGCTCGGCGGGACCGGGGAGACGCTGGCCGACGTCGTGACGATGATCATCAACTCGGCGATCTCGTTCTGGGTGTTCTTCCCGATCTTCAAGGTCATCTTCCGCTCCGCGCCGGAGCCGGAACCCGCCGAGGCGGCGCGGCAGGCGTAGCGCCTAGCGGCCGACCATGGCCATGCCCGCCGCGTTGTACCGGTCGCCCTGCACCCCGACCGTGCGGGCCAGGGCGTCCAGCGCGGCGACCTCGTCGGCGGACAGCGCGAGCGCCGCCGCCCCCGCGTTCTCCTCGACCCGGCTCAGCCGGCGGGTTCCCGGGATCGGCACGATCCACGGCTGCTGCGCGAGCAGCCAGGCCAGCGCCACCTGACCCGGGGTGGCGCCCTTCGCCTCGGCCAGCGTGCGCACGTGGGCGACCAGCGCCTCGTTCGCGGCCCGGTTCTCGGCGGTGAACCGGGGGATCGTCGCGCGGATGTCCCCGGCGGAGAACTGCGTGCCGGCATCCACCGTGCCGGTGAGGAACCCCTTGCCGAGCGGGCTGAACGGCACGAACCCGATGCCGAGCGCGCCGAGCGTCGGCAGCACCTCCGCCTCCGGGTCTCGCGTCCACAACGAGTACTCCGACTGCACCGCGGTCACCGGGTGCACGGCGTGGGCCCGGCGGATCGTCTCCGCGCCCGCCTCGGACAGCCCGAGATGACGCACCTTGCCCTCGCGCACCAGGTCGCCCACCGTGCCCGCGACGTCCTCGATCGGCACGTCCGGGTCCACCCGGTGCTGGTAGAACAGGTCGATCACGTCCGTGCGCAGCCGGCGCAGCGACGCCTCCGCGACCCGGCGGATCTGCTCTGGGCGGCTGTCCAGGCCGACGCTGCGACCGTCCTGGATGTCCCAGCCGAACTTGGTCGCGATCACCACGCGCTCGCGGACCGGCGCCAGCGCCTCGCCGACCAGCTCCTCGTTCACGTAGGGGCCGTAGACCTCCGCGGTGTCGACGAACGTGACCCCGCGGTCCACCGCGCCGCGCAGCACCGCGATCATGTCGTCGCGGTCGCCGGGGTTGGGGCCGTAGCTCTGGGACATGCCCATGGCGCCGAGGCCGATCGCCGAGACCTCGAGCCCCTGGCCGAGCGTGCGGATGTGCATGGTGACCTCCGATGGGGTGTGGTTGCTGCCTCCGACGCTAGGCGGGGTCGGCGCCGCGAGGGAGGTCCTGTCGGTGCCCGTCTCCGCGGCCGGATGTGCTATGCATGAGTGGCATCGATCGGGGTCGGTGCGGAGGAGGTCGTGACCAGGATGGATGTCCGCTCCCGCGCCTTCGGCGTGCTGGCCTGGATCGTGGTGACGCTCTGGGCCTGCTCGGTGGCGGCGCTGCCGGTGATCGCCGGGGTCGCCGTGACCGCGTTCATCCCGGTGGTCGGGGACCTGCGTGAGGGCGTCGGCTGGCTCTCCGCACTGCACACCCTCTGGATCGCCCCGCTGTTCTACGCCGCGATCACCGTCCTCGAGACCTTCTTCGCTCCGCGCCGTGGAGCCCGCGGCTGCGTGAGCTCGCGACCGACCTGGCGATGATGCTCGTGCTGGCGGGGCTGCTGGGCGTGTTCTTCGCCCACCCGCTCGGCCAGGTGCTCGCCGCGCTGGCGTACGGGGGCGCGTCCTGGTGCCTGAAGCGCCTGCTGGATCGCGCGGGCGACCCGGACGACGACCCCGATCAGCCCTCGGCGAGCTCGTCCCAGACCGGGCCGTAGCCGAGCCGCGCCTGCTCCATCGCGACGACCTCGCGGGCCAGCGACGCCTCGGTGACGTCCACCGCCGCCACCGAGGCCGCCGCCACGGAGGACTCCCGCACGTAGGCGTCGAACACGCGCCGCTTCCCGGCGAGCAGGTCGACGATCCGCTCGTCCACGCTGTCCTCCGCGAGCAGGCGGTGCGCGACGACGGTGCGGACCTGGCCCATCCGGTGCAGACGCGCGACGGCCTGCGCCTCCGCCGACGGGGTGAGCTGCGGCTCGCACAGCACGACGACCGACGCGGCCTGCAGGTTGAGGCCGACGCCGCCGACGCCGATCTGGGCGACGAGCACGCCGTCCTCCGGCCCGGCGGAGAAGGCGTCGATGATCGCCTGCCGCTGGTCGGCGGGCACGTCGCCGGTCAGCGGGCCGTGCACCCGCCCGACCCGCACCGGGTCGGCGAGCGCCGTCACGACGCGGTCGAGCACGGGCCGGAAGAACGAGAACACGACCGTGCGGTGCCCGGTCGCGCCGGCCTCGGTGACGATCTCGACCAGGCGTGACAGCTTGGTGGAGTCGGCGGGGTCGGCCGTCAGGTAGGCGGCCCGGCGCATCGCCATCAGGTTGCCGCCCGCGACGGCCTGCCGGTAGACGACCTCGCCGGCGGGGGACAGGTCCTCCCAGTCGTCAACCACCACCAGGTCGGGCAGCTCGACGAGCACGTCGACCTGGTTGCGGCGCAGGTACACCGGGGCGATCTCGCGGCGGAACGTGTCGGCGCCGACCAGCCCGAGGTGCCGGGGCAGCGCGTCCGCGAGGCCGGCGTCGAGCATCCGCACGAGCGCGACGACGTCCGCCACCCGGTTGTCCATCGGCGTGCCGGTCATCAGCAGCACCCGCCACACCCGCGCCGCCCACGCCGCGACCACCATCGACCGTTCGGCCCGCGGGTTCTTGACGTAGTGGGCCTCGTCCACCACCAGCATCGCGACCGGCGGGCCGTCGACCGGCAGGTGCGGCAGCGCCTCGAAGGTCGTCACCCCGATCCCGCCCTGGGACAGCCAGCGCGCCACCGCCTGCTCCCGTCCCGGTCCGTGCAGCCGGTGCCCGGTGATCGTCGTCCGCGCGTCGATCTCGCGCAGCCAGCCGACCAGCACGCTCGCCGGGCAGACCACCAGCGCGTGCGTGCCGCCGGTGGCGAGCAGGTGCCCGATGGCGGCGAGCGCCTGCAACGTCTTGCCCAGGCCCATCTCGTCGCCGAGCAGCGCGCGCCCCTGGTTGAGCGCGAAGCGTGCGCCGAACTCCTGGTACCCGCGCAGCGGCACCCGCAGCAGCGACTGGTCCAGCGGGTGCGCCGCGATCCGCTCGGCGAGCTCGGTGGTGAGCATCCCCCGCGCGGCGAGCACCTCCTGCGCCAGCGGCACGATCGTGCCGAGCACCGTGTAGAGCTCGACGGACCGCCGCTCGAAGATCTCCCACACCGCGTCGGCCGGGGCGTCCGGCTCGGCGCAGGCCACCGCGAGCCGGTCGATCGTGCCCTCGAGGCCGTCGTGCAGCACCGCCTCCCAGGTCTCGAGCGCCGCCAGCGCCCGCAGCGCCCGGTCCTTCGTCGCGCGCCGGGCGAGCGCGAACCGGAGCCGGTGCGTGGCCGGGGCGGCGACGGCGGCGTGCGCGGCCACCGCGGAGACGTAGTCCGTCAGCGCCTCGCGGTGCGGCTCCACCACGGGGCGCAGCCGCAGCAGCCGGTCGAGCAGACGCAGCACCTCGACGGTCGTCGAGGTGTCCGGCCGGCCGGAGCGGTCGATCTCGAGGCGTACCGGGACCCCGGCGCGCACCGCCTCGGCCAGCTGCTCCACCGCCGCCGCCACGCCGCGCGCGGTGTGCGCGCCGACCCCCGGCACGGCGTCCAGCACCTCCGCCGGCACGCCGCGCAGGTCCGCGGCGGTGGCGTAGCCCGCGTCGAGCAGGGCCTGCCAGCGCAGGTTCCGGTCGGTCATCGCGCCGAGCTGCTCGACGCCGACCACCGCGAGCTCGGCCGCCACCCGCGCCTCACGGTCGTGCTCGACGACCTCGGCCACGCGGACCGTGGCGGCGTCCAGGTGGTCCAGCACCCGGCGCGCGGTCCCGGCGAGGGCACGGTGCCGCTCGAGCAGCGCCCGCGCGGGCGCGCCGGGCGGGATCGGGGCGGTCATCGCTGCCGAGCGTAGTGCGGGCCCTGGATCAGGACCCGCCGGCGAGCCCCGCCTCGTACGCCAGGTACACCAGCTGCGCGCGGTCGCGGGCGCCGGTCTTCATCATCGCCCGGTTGACGTGGGTCTTCGCGGTGGCCGGGCTGATGAACAGCCGCTCGCCGATCTCGGTGTTCGACAGCCCGGCGGCGACCAGCACCATGATCTCCCGCTCGCGATCGGTGAGGTCGGCGATCCCGGGCACCACCGGCCGGGGCTCCGGCTCGGGCACGTCGAGCAGGCGCTCCACCACCGCGCGGGTGGCGGAGGGCGACAGCAGCCGGTCACCGGCGGCCACGGTGCGGATCGCGTCGATCAGCGCCTCCGGCTCGACGCCCTTGCCGAGGAACCCGCTCGCGCCCGCGCGCAGGGCGCCGAGCACCAGGTCGTCGGTCTCGAAGGTGGTGAGCACCAGCACGCGGACGCCGGCCAGGTCGTCGTCGGCGGTGATCCGGCGGGTGGCCTCGATGCCGTCCATGTCGGGCATCCGGATGTCCATCAGCACCAGGTCCGCGCGGGTGCTCCGGGCCAGCGACACCGCCTCGGCGCCGGTCGCCGCCTCGCCGACCACCTCGATGTCGGCGGTGGCGTCGAGCAGCAGGCGGAAGGTGGCGCGGAGCAGGGCCTGGTCGTCGGCCAGCAGCACACGGACGGTCATCGGGGGCCTCCGGTGGGGGTGGGGTCGGGGGTCGGGTCGGGGGCCGAGGGATCGGCGGGCAGGGTGGCGACGACCTCGAAGCCGCCGTCCGGCAGCGGCCCGGCACGCATCGACCCGCCGGCGGCGGCGGCGCGCTCGCGCATGCCGATCAGGCCGTTGCCGGTGCCGGGCATCCGGGGGACCGCGAGCGGGTCGGCGGTGGCCGGCGCCGGGTTGGCGATCCGCAGCCGTACGCCCTCGGCGGACCAGGCGAGCGCGAGCGCGACCACGGTGCCGGGTGCGTGCTTCGCGGCGTTGGTGACCGACTCCTGCACGATCCGGTACGCCGCCAGGTCCACCTGCTGCGCCAGCGGGCGGGGGATGCCGGCGGTGGTCACCTCGACCGTCGTACCCGCGGCGGCGAACCCGTCCAGCAGCGTGTCCAGCGCGTCGAGCCCGGGCACCGGGCGCAGGCCCGCGTCGTCCACGGCGTCCTCGGTGTCGTCGGCCGGTCCCGTGCTGCGCAGCAGGCCGATCGTGGACCGCAGCTCGTCGATCGCCCGCGCGGTGTGCCCGGTGATGCCGCGCAGGGCGGTCTCGGCGGCGTCGGCGTCGGTGCGCAGCAGGAACCGGGCGACACCGGCCTGCGCGTTGACCAGCGTGAGGTTGTGCGCGAGCACGTCGTGCAGCTCCCGGGCGATCCGCAGCCGTTCGTCCAGCACCGCACGGCGGGCGTGCTCCTCGATCTCGCGAGCGGCGCGGCTCGCGCGTTCGCGGCGTGCGGACCACCAGACGCCCACCGCCGCCGCGGTCATCACCAGGTAGAACAGCACGAGATCGGTCAGGTACGTGTCGCTGGACCGGATCGTCATGCCGATCGTGAACAGCGCGGCACCCGCGGAGCCGCCCGCGACCCAGCCGACCCGCGGCGGCACCCGTGCGGCCACCGTCGCGACCGCGAGCATCGTGGCCAGCGGGGCAGGCTGGTAGGCGCCCATGCCGCCGGTGGCGTCGGACAGGTGGTCGGGCACCGCCAGGAAGATCAGGATCATCGCCTCGGTGACCACGGTGCCGACCAGCGCGAGCAGCGGCCGGTAGGTGCGCGCCAGCAGCGGCGCCCAGGTGCCCAGCACGGCGATGCTCAGCGAGAGGTCCGGCACCACGAAGGACCCGGTGCGCACGCAGGTCGTGGTGACCATCGCGGCCAGCCAGAACAGGGTGACCAGCGCCTGCCGCACGGTGGGCCGGCCGGTGCCCGCGGCGGCGTCCAACGCACCCAGGGCACGCAGCCCACGGCGCACGGCGGAGGTGACGGCGGGCACGGGGTCCTCTCGGCGGGATCGGTCGGACGCCCAGCGTGGCACGCCGGGGCGCCCGGGGTCGTCCACCGCGCGCGGTCCGTCGACTACCGCCGCTGCGGTACTCCCCGCAGCACGACGGAGCGCCGTGGTCCCCCTCCAAGGACCACGGCGCTCCGAGCGTGTGCAGGTGCCGGTCAGACCGACGAGCGGGTGCGGTGCGATCGCACCGGCACCGTCCGCGCGATCCCCTGCCTGCGACGTCGGCCCTCCACCAGACGTCGCACCCCCTGCACGGTCATCATCACCAAGACGAGGATCGACAGCGCCGCGGCGACGAGCCACTCCGGGGCGGTGGTGCCGGACATGTCGGTCCTTCTCTCTCGGTGACGTGGGTAGGTGGGTGGCTGGTCGGTTCAGGCGAGCTCGAGATGGCACCACACGAGGCGGCTGCTGCCCTGCACCCGCTCGACGCCCCACTCGTAGGCGGTCTGCAACGCGTCCACCGCGCGGGCGCCGAGGCGCTGGGTGGCGGACGGGCCCCGCGCGGACATCCGGGCGATCGGCCCGACCAGGTCGATCTCCACCCGCACCGGCTCGCCGTCGGCGCGCATCACGGCCTCCCGGGCGAGCTCGGTGCCCACCCGCCGGATCGCGGGACGGTACGCGGGGGCGACCCCCGCGACGGCCAGGCAGTCGTCCACCCAGCGGCGGGCGCGCGCCGGGGCGTCCTCGCCCGCGTCCAGGTCCAGCGCGGCGAACCACGGCTCGGCAGGTGCGGCGACGGTGCTGGTGCTCACGGTCGGCTCGATCTCTCGGTGCGGTCGGCGGTCAGGCCGTCGCGCGGTGCCGGCGGACGCCGCGGACGCCGGCGACGACCGCGCCGACCAGGGCCAGCGCGGACACGATCTTCAGGGGAGCGGACATGTCGGACTCCTTCGCCTCGCGTCGCCCCTCCGGCGACGACACGACCAGCCTGCCCGGTCGACCCCCGGCGGCGGATCGCCCTGCGGGATCATCCTGCGTCCACCTCTCGGAGTACCCCGGGTGGTCCCCGGGGCGGAGGAGTACGCCGTGCGTCGTAGGGGGAGGGGTGCCGGCGGTCAGGGATGCCCCCGATGGTCGGCAGTCACGCGTCTCGGTCGTGGAGCGGCACGGAAGCGATGTGGATCCCGTCAAGACGGCGCGCTCGGGCGAAGTGCAGCTTGAGCTTGGGCTTGCGCATGGCACCGTTCTGCTGCCGTCCTTGGGCCATGACCGTGATCGCGCCCCGAGCGCGGGCCTCCAGGAGCGCGTCCTGGTCGGGCAGGTGGTAGGCGTCGAGACGCGTCGGGGTGAACCCGGACTTCAGCAGGCGTGAGCCCTCGTGCGCGGGCGGCGCTCCGCGCATCTCCCGGTGCCACGCGTCGAAGGACGGGTCAGAGAAGTCGGGGGTGCCGGAGAGGACGATGAACCCGAGACCGTCGCCTGCCGTCAGCAACGCCTCGACCGCCTTGATGTCGTTGAGGATGGCCTCGTCCGCCGCGTGCTCGCTGTGCGCCTTCAGGTCCCACGTCGAGCGGAAGGAGTAGTCGAACCTCGTGTGGAGCACGTCCCTCGGACCGCCTCCGAAGGCGTTGACCAGCGCAGGGATGCCGAGATACTCGAAGTACCAGCCGAACCACTCTGTCTGCCGCCAGTTGGCGAACTCGGCTGCGCGCATCTCCTCGATGCAGGTGCGGCCGTCCCACACCAGGACGAGTGCGTCCGCGAGGACGGCGAGCAGGGCCTCAGCCTCCGCGCGCGGGCCCCTGAACGTCTCGGCGACGCCGAGCCCCAGCGTCCCCAGCCGACGCTCGGCACCGAGCAGCAGCAGGTTGAGTCCGTCGAGCGTGATCGTCTGCCCGCCCGACCAGTGCTGCGGCCGCCACACCTCTCCGAGCCGGCCTGCGATCGCGGCGCCGAGCTCCGGCTTCGGCAGGCGGAGGTCGACGTCGAAGCCGAGCCCGACCGCGAGGTCCGAGAGCACGGACTTCCGCTCCTTGCTCCCCGGCCCGAGGGCCTGCGGCCCAGACGTCGTGAGCGCCGAGAGCCGGTTCACGGCCTCGAGCTTGGTGCGCGCGGGATGGAAGCCAGCGATACCTATCCGTTGCGCGAGCTGCGCCTCGAACTCGGTCTGCGCGTGTCGCCGCTGGAGTGCCTCGGTGGCCGCGCCGAGCAGCACGTTGAGCCCCCGCAGCGTGATGGTCGACCCCGTGGACCAGGAGCCATCGGTCCACTCGGCCCCGAGCGCGGCGGCGATCTGCCCTGCCAGCTCCGGCTTCTTCGCGTCCAGCCGGACGTCGAGGTCGAGGCTCTTCGCCAGAGCGACGAGCACCGACTTCCGCTCGGTGCTCCCGGGCCCGAGCGGCTCGGGATGGGCGCCGGCCAGCGCGTAGAGGCGCGCGACGGCCTCGGCCTTGGAAGCAGCGGGCAGGAACGGTGTGTCGCGGGTCACGTCCTGTGACGTTACCGGTCTCCGAGCATCGTCTTGAGCCGACCGTCGGGCGAGAGCGGCGCATCGAGAACCGCAGCGATGATCCGACGCCCCTCGGGCGTCGACTTGAGGATCTCCTCGTCCCGCGCGACGTGCAGCTTCAGGACGTTCCACACCGCCCCGACGTTCACGCCGTTGCCGAGCTGCCGGTAGGTGGCGCTGCTCGGCTGGGTGCCGAAGGTGAACCCGTCCGGCAGGCCCTGCAGGCGCGCCGCCTCACGTGGGCTCAGGCGGCGGCCTCGGGGCCCGATGATCGAGGTCTGGGTGATCGCCACCAGCGCCGGGAGGTACGTGGGCCGCTTGGCGCGGATCCCCGACGGGCGGAAGTGCATGACCGTGTCCCAGAGCCGCGGGGTGTCCTGAGCCTGCCACTCGAGCTTGCGCCGCGACGGGGGGAACGCCTCGGTGAAGACGTCCCATCGATCGGCCCACGCGTCGATCACCTTGCGGTGCGCGTCGTAGAAGGCCGCGTTCTTGACCAGGAAGTCACGCTTCCACGCCGCGGTCTCGTCCGACTCGATCTGCTCTGCCAGCGCGACTGCCTTGGCCGCGGTCGTCGGCCACGCGTCGGCCCACAGCGGGAACCCCGGGAGCCGTCGGCCCTCGCGCTCCTCCCACATGAGCTGGACGAAGTCGTCCCAGGCGTCGATCCAGAGCTTCTCCGACGGCGAGAGGTCGCAGCCGGAGACGTGGTGGTCCGGGTCGAGGTAGTCGTCGAGCGACCACTCGACCGACGGGTCGAATCCGTCGACGCGGGTCCTCGGCGTCACGACGGGCTCGGCCGGGACGTCGCCGCCGATCCCGGTCGGGTCGTACGTGGCGGTGATGAACACCCGCTCGCGCACCTGCGGACGTCCGCCGTGCGACGGCGGCAGCTGGTGAGGCGAGAAGACAGCCGGGGTCTCGCTCACCCGGTAGCCCTCGTCACGGAGCGTCTCGATGATCACCTGCCACTCGTGGAGGTGACGCGGGCCGGCGAGGTTCCGCACGTTCTCGAGCAGCAGCACCGTGGGGTGGTGGGCCTCGACGATGTTGAGGATGTGCCAGTACAGGGTGCCGCGGGTCTCGTCCATGCCCCGCTGGGCGCCCGACTTCGAGAACGGCTGGCACGGGAAGCCGGCGGCCAGGATGTCGTGCCCGGGGACGTTCATCACCGTCTCGGTGGCGTCCTCGGTGATGTCGCCCAGCGGGCTGTGGCCCCAGTTGAGCGAGTAGACCTTCGCCGCCTTGGGATCGATCTCGACCGAGTAGACGCCCTCCCCGCCGAAGGCCTTCAGCGCGGCCGCGAACCCGCCGATGCCGGCGAACAGGTCCACGTAGCGGAAGGCAGGAGTCGCAGGCATGAGGAGAGCTTAGAACGACTGTTCGAGCTTGACAAGCTTGTCGGCGTGGCGGGTCGGCGTGTCGGCAGACGTGCGCTCGGGGCCACGCCGAGGACCGACGCGATGGAGGATGGCGACGTGGTTCCGACCTCCCACGTGCCCCCGCACCCTGGCTCGTCCAGCGAGGCGGTGTCGCGCCGCATGTCGACCCTCAAGCGTCGGGACAACGACGCGGAGATGGCTCTCCGACGCGCGCTGCACGCCGCGGGCTACCGCTACCGGGTGACGTACCCTGTGCCCGGGCTGGCCCGGCGGACGATCGACATCGCCTTCACCCGGGCCAAGGTCGCCGTGTTCGTCGACGGGTGCTTCTGGCACGGCTGTCCGGAGCACGGAACCAGTCCGCGGGCGAACTCGGCGTGGTGGCGAGCGAAGATCGAGGCGAACCGGGCGCGGGACGCGGACACAGTTGAGCACCTCGGGTGTCTAGGGTGGCGAGTGCTCCGACTCTGGGAGCATCTGGCGCCGGATGAGGCGTTTGCCTTGATCGAACGCGCGATCGCACTTCGAGAGTGAATGGCCTCTTGCGGTTGAGAGTGGCGCGCAGTTAGGTCCGGGACGATCGTCCCATCGAGACTGTGGTCAGTCTGTCGATCGATCACCGAACAGACCTCCGTCGTTCCGGGGGCTGGTCGGGTCCGAGGAGAGATCGATGGCGGCAGATGGCTCGGTGATACACGCCGATGCGATAACTTTCAAGAAGATTCGGTTGGCAAACGATGTGGCCGCTTCGCTCGGGCTCTCGCCGGGAGTTGAGTCCAATGGTGCGACCGTCCTCAGCGAATTGCTAGGCCGGATTTACGAGAAATTGCTCGGGCGGGCTCCGACGCATCTCGGCGCTTACGCAAAGACGGCCGCGATCATGGAAAGTCTTGGATTGACCTACGACCCAATCTGGGACACGAGCGAGCACTCGAGCACGGGCGGTTCGACGGTGACCGCGCGCGCGTACTCGAAGATGAGGGCGGCGGTAACAGGTCAACCGCGCTGCTTCATCGTTAACACGACCGACGCCGAGGTCGGTGCCGCGTGGGAGAGCGGGCTGGGGTGCGAGTACGCATACGGCAGGAACGTCTCTGGGCGCGTGCCGTTCAACGAAGCGGGTCCGGGGTCCCTGATCATCTACTACAGCACCAGCAGCAACAGCACGAACAAGATGTCATACGTCGCGAGCGCTCGAGTGGACTACGTGCGAGGGGGGAGATCTGGTCCGTGGGTCGCCGAACTCTCGGGATTCGAAGAGTTCCCGTCGCCAGTTCCCGCTGCACGCGTCGAGGTTCGAGGGCGTAATGTTCAGAATGCGATAACTGAGATCGGCTGGGACGCATTCAGGTCGATATCCGTGGCGGGTGGTGCCCGATCTGCAGAGGGTAGCGGGGTTGCTGGTCGCTCTGCAGACCAGGACCCTGGCGGTGCGCGCGGGTTGCGTGATTTTGAGCTCGAGTTCCCCGTCGAAGCCGCGGAGTTTTCTGGCGACCTCGACATTCCGTTGGAGGATGGACCCCTCCCTGATCCCTCAGCCGAGTTGACCCCCCAGTTCACCGAGGCAAATGGCAGATTGGTGGGGAGTCTTCCGCGGGGATCGCGCAGTCGTGCGCAGCGAGATCGCGACAAGCTGGTCGAGGAGCGGGCTGTCGGTGTCGCCCTGCGACATTTTGCGAATCTAGGATGGTTGCTCGAGAGCGATCGGCAGAAAGATGGCGTGGGATATGACTTGGACCTTTCGAGGGGTGTCGACCGCATTCACCTCGAGGTAAAGGGGATCCAAAGTCATCGATTGCAGTTCAATGTGACCGCCAAGGAGTGGTGGCGCATCAGGTCGGACCGACTGTTCGTTCTTGCGGCGGTGACAGAGGTGCTCAGTCCGACCCGAGCGCACGTTAACATTCTCGGTCGACGGGAACTATTCGCTGCGCAACGTTCTGCGGTCCAGTTTCGCCTCTCTGTGGAGCGGTGACTCAAGGGTTGTGTGTGGGCGGGGGCCATGCTCTCGATCCCGCATGACGAAGCCCCTCGCCCGGTTGTCCGGGGAGGGGCTTCGTCACTGCGGAGGATGGGGGATTCGAACCCCCGAGGGCTTTCACCCAACACGCTTTCCAAGCGTGCGCCATAGGCCACTAGGCGAATCCTCCTGGCCGCGCTCGACCCGGCACGCACCCGCGAGGGAGCGTCCACGTCGTCCACGGACGAGAACCAAGCGTACCCGACGAACGGACCCCTCCGCGCCGCCTGCCAGGCCTCACCCCAGCAGGTCCCCGTCCACGTACTGCCACCCCGCGTCCTCGCGGACGAACCGTGACACCTCGTGCAGCGTGCCGATCCCCTCGGCGTCGCGGTAGGTGGCGCGGAACTCCACGATCCCGTCGCGGTCGAAGGGCCCGCCGCCGCGCACGGCGAGGACGTCCAGCCGCCGCCAGGTGGTCTCGGCGTCGAGATCGACGGACGCCGGTCGCGTCGACGCGTGCCACGAGCGCAGCAGGTAACTCTCGTCGCCGACGGCGAAGGCGCTGTAGCGCGAGCGCATGAGCTGCTCGGCGGTGGCGGCGGTGCGGGTGCCGTCGTGCAGGGGGCCGCAGCACTCGGCGTAGGGCAGGCCGCTCAGGCAGGGGCATCGGGTGGGCACGATCCCAGTATCGGTGTCGGTGGATCGTGGTGAGGTGGGGGTCGTGACGATGTCGAGGCTGCCGGTGCGGCGGGTGCGGGAGCACGATCGCGACCCCGCGCCCCGGGACGCGTGGTTCGCGCAGGTGCCGGCGGTGGCGCAGGTGCTGCGCGAGGGATGGGACCTGGCGCCGGCGACGGTGCTGGTGGGGGAGAACGGCGCGGGCAAGTCGACGCTGGTCGAGGGGCTGGCGATGGCCTTCGGGATGGGCGCGGAGGGCGGGACGACCGGGGCGCGGGCGCAGACGCGGGAGTCGGAGTCGGGGCTGTGGCGGCACCTGCTGCTGGAGCGTGGTGCGGGGGCGCCCCGGCAGGGGTTCTTCCTGCGTGCGGAGACGATGCACGGCTTCTACACGTACCTGGAGCAGATCGGCCCGAGCCCGCGCGACCCGGTGTTTCACGAGATGTCGCACGGGGAGTCGTTCCTGGCGCTGCTGGGCGCCCGTACGAGCCGGCGCGGGCTGTACCTGCTGGACGAGCCGGAGTCGGCGCTGTCGTTCACCGGCTGCCTGGCGCTGCTCGGGCACCTCAAGGCGCTGGTGGCGGACGGCTCGCAGGTGGTGCTGTCGACGCACTCACCGCTGCTGGCGGCCCTGCCGGGCGCGCGGGTGTGGGAGGTCGGCGCCTGGGGGATGCGGGAGCGGCCGTGGGACGCGCTGGACCTGGTGCTGTCCTGGCAGGGGTTCCTGGCGGCGCCGGAGCGCTACCTGCGGCACCTCGACGACTGAGCCGGCGCCCGGCCCTGGCGATCGGGGGTCCCACCCCGGTCGGGTGGGTGGGTGGCCCCCGCGCTGCGATAGGCTGGGGTCAGACCCCTCGTGCGGCGTCATCTCGCTGAACTCCCCCAGGGCCGGAAGGCAGCAAGGGCAGGTGAGCTCTGACGGGTGTGCGGGGGGTCCTTGCATGCCCGGATGCGGGTCGTCCCCGGGCTGCCGGACGTCCTCCGCGCTGACGACCGCCAGGTCCGCCTGCGGGTGGAGACGGCGACGAGGGTCCCTCCGCGGTCGCACGGCCCGCGCCGCCGGATCCCGACCGCGGGCCGACGCGGCATCGCCGGCCCGGGTCGGAGGCTGGACGCATGAGCCAGCCGACCCCGTTCGCCGCGCCGTACGGCGCACCCGTCCCGCCGCCGCCCGCCGCGCCGGAGCCGCCGGCAGCGGCCGTGCCGCCCGCCCCGGGCATCGCCCCGGCGCTCGCCGGACCCTCGCCCGTCGGTCCCGCCGCGTCCACGGTGCCCGCCGCGTCCCCCGCGTCCCCCGCCCTGCCCCGCCCCGCCGACCCGCACGCCCGCCTCTCGGCCCGCGCGCTGGTCAAGCGGTTCGGCCCCACGGTGGCGCTCGCGGGCGTCGACCTGGACGTCGCCCCCGGGGAGTCGGTGGCGGTGATGGGCCCCTCGGGCTCGGGCAAGTCGACGCTGCTGCACTGCCTGGCCGGGATCCTGGTGCCGGACTCGGGCGCGGTGACGCTGTCCGGCCGGCCGCTGCACACGCTGGACGAGCGGGAGCGCTCGCTGGTGCGGCGTCGGCAGTACGGGTTCGTGTTCCAGTTCGGGCAGCTGCTGGCCGAGCTGCCGGCGGTCGAGAACGTGGCACTGGCGCCGATGCTGCTGGGCACCCCGCGCCGGGAGGCGGCCGAGCTGGCCGGGCGCTGGCTGGCGTCGTTGGGGCTGGCGGGGATGGAGCAGCGGCGGCCGGGCGAGCTGTCCGGCGGCCAGGCGCAGCGGGTGGCGGTGGCGCGCGCCCTGATCACCGGGCCGGAGGTGGTGTTCGCCGACGAGCCGACCGGTGCGCTGGACCAGGCGACCGGGTGGGAGGTGATGCGGATCCTCACCGAGACGACCCGGCTGGCCGGTGCCTCGCTGGTGGTGGTGACGCACGACCCGCAGGTGGCGGCGTGGTGCGACCGCCGGGTGGAGGTGCGCGACGGCCGGGTGGTGGCCGACGAGCGTCGGGCCGCGGAGGCCGCACGATGAGGGCCGTGCTGGCGATCGGGTTCCGCCTGCGCCGGGCCGGTGGCCGGGACGACCGGCTGACCACGGCGCTCGCGGTGGCGTCCTTCGCGGTGACCACGGCGCTGACCCTGTCGGTGATCGGCGGGCTGACCGGCTTCGTCGACCGCGCGGCGCACCCGGCGGACGCGTACCAGCGCGAGCTCGGCGACACCTACGTGCTGTTCGCGTGGACGGCGGTGGTGCTGCTGGTGGTGCCGCTGCTCACGCTCGGTGGTTCGGCGGCGCGGCTGGGGGTGTCGCGCCGGGACGCGCGGCTGTCGACGCTGCGGCTGATCGGCGTGACCCCGCGCGAGGTCGTCGGGCTGACGGTGGTGCAGACGGCGGGGCAGGGGCTGGTCGGTGCGCTGCTGGGCGTGCTCGGCTACGGGGCGCTGCTGCCGGTGTGGACCCGCATCCCGTTCCAGGGGTCGACGTTCACGGCCGGCGCGATGTGGGTGGGCTGGCCGGCGCTGCTGGCGACGGTGGCGGTGGTGCCGGTGATCGCGGTGGTGAGCGGGATGGTGTCGCTGCGCCGGGTGGTGGTCTCCCCGCTGGGGGTGGCGCGCCGGCAGACCCCGCCCGGCATGCGGTGGATCCGCGCGCTGGTGGCGGTGCTCGCGATGGGGACGTTCATGGTGGTCTCCTCGGTGATGGGGGCGTTCGGCGCGGCGGCGGTGGCGATGCTGCTCGGCACGCTGGCGCTCGGGTTCGCGGCGCTCAACCTGATCGGGCCGTGGACGCTGGGGCTGGTCGGACGGCTGCGCGCCCGCCGGGCCCGGACGCCGGAGCAGCTGCTGGCGGCGCGACGCCTGGCGGACGACCCGAAGGCGGTGTGGCGGGTGGTCGGCGGGCTGGGGCTGGCGGGCTTCGTGGCGGGTGTCCTCGCGATCGCCCCGGTGTTCGCCGGGCAGACCACGGGGAACGACGTGGTGACCGGAGACCCGCTGTCCGGGGAGACGTTCGCGGGCGACCTGATGCGCGGCGCGCTGCTCACGCTGGTGATCACCTTCCTGGTGGCGGCGGCCGCGGCGGGGATCACCCAGGCGTCGACGGTGCTGGAGCGGCGCCGCGAGTACGCGTTGCAGGTGCTGGCGGGCACGCCGGTGGACCTGCTGGACCGGGTGCGCCGGCGCGAGGTGCTGGTGCCGCTGCTGCTGGTGGCGGTGGGATCGGCCGTGGTGGCGCTGGTGATGGTGTCGCCGCTGCTCGGGGTGGCGGGGATCAGCGATCCGCGTGGTCTGCTGCTGCTGGTCGGCTGCCTGGTGGGCGGCTGCGCGCTGGTGCTGGCGGCCACGGAGACGTCCCGTCCGCTGCTGCGCTCGGTGCTGGCCGAGACGCAGGTGCGGCCGGACTGAGGTCGCACGGCCCGGTCACCGCGAACCGCCTGCTGAGACGTCCCGCCCAGCACCTGAGACGCGGGTCTACGGTGACCGGGAGCCGGTCAGGTGACCGGGAACCCGGCTACCTGCCTCGTCACGGGCGGTGGCCCGTGACGAAGGAGGCGCCCGGTGACGGCGCGACGACGGATGCAGAGCTGGTCCGACCTGAGGCCGCTGCTCCGGCTCCGACCCCTCGAGCTCGACCCGGTGGCCCGCCGCCTGTCCCGCGCGTACACGGTCCGCGACCTGCGCACGATCGCCCGGGGCCGCACACCGCGCTCGATCTTCGACTACGTGGACGGTGCCGCCGAGGCCGAGGTGTCGATCCGCCGGGCCCGCCGGGTGCTGCGCGACGTCGAGTTCCAGCCCTCGGTGCTGCGCGACGTCGGCGGGGTGGACCAGAGCGTCAGGCTGCTCGGCCGCCGCGCGGACGCCCCGTTCGTCTACGCGCCCACCGGCTTCACGCGGATGATGCAGCACGAGGGCGAGGTGGCCGTCGCCCGCTCCGCGGCCCGCACCGGCATCCCGTACACGCTGTCCACCATGGGCACGACGTCGATCGAGGGCGTGGCCGAGGCCGCACCCGAGGGTCGCAACTGGTTCGGCCTCTACGTGTGGAAGGACCGCGGCGCCGCCGAGGAGCTGATGGAGCGCGCCCGCGCGGCCCGGTACGAGGCGCTGGTGCTCACCGTGGACGTGCCGGTCGGCGGGGCGCGGCTGCGCGACAACCGCAACGGCTTCAGCATCCCGCCGGCGCTGAGCCCGAAGGTGATCCTGGACGGCGCCCTGCATCCGTCCTGGTGGGTCAACTTCCTCACCACCGAGCCGCTGCGCTTCGCCACCCTCGACTCCTGGCAGGGCACGATCGAGGAGCTCGCCGCCCACATGTTCGACCCCACGGTCGAGATCGACGACCTGGCCTGGGTGCGCGAGCACTGGGACGGTCCGCTCGTGGTCAAGGGCGTGCAGACCGTCGCCGACGCGCGCCGGGTGGTGGACGCCGGGGCCGACGCGGTCGTCCTCTCCAACCACGGCGGACGCCAGCTCGACCGGGCGCCGGTGCCGATCACGCTGGTGCCGGACACCGTGCAGGCCGTCGGCGACCGGGCCGAGGTCTACGTCGACACCGGCTTCAGCAACGGCGGCGACATCGTCGCGGCGCTGGCCCTGGGCGCGAAGGCCGTCATGCTCGGCCGCGCCTACCTCTACGGCCTGATGGCCGGGGGCGAGCGCGGGGTCGACCGTGCCGCCCAGATCCTGACCGCCGAGATCGCCCGGACCCTGCGCCTGCTCGGCGTACGGTCGGTGGCGGATCTCACCCCCGAGCACGTGAGGCTGCCGTGAGCACCGACGCCCCGACGACCACCACCGCACCGACGCACGCCGCGCCGACGCCCGCAGCGCTGGCCGCCGCGCTGGCCGAGATCCGGGCCGCGCTGCCCGCCGACGCCGTGGTCACCGACCCGACGACGCTGGCCGAGCGTGCCCAGGACGGCTCCGCGACCCCGCCCACCGGCGATCCGCTGGTGCTGGTGCTGCCGAGCTCCACCGCCGAGGTGTCCGCCGTGCTGCGCGCCGCGCACTCCCACGGGGTGCCCGTCGTCCCGCAGGGCACGCTGTCCGGCCTGGCCGGGGGCGCCAACGCGGTGCCCGGCGCGATCCTGCTCGCCACCACGCGCATGACCGCGATCCGCCGGATCGACCCGGTGGACCAGGTGGTCGTCGCGCAGCCCGGCGTGATCACCAAGGACCTGGTCGACGCGGTGGCCGCCCGCGGCCTGTTCTACCCGCCGGACCCGGCCTCCTACGCGCTGAGCACGATCGGCGGGAACATCGCCACCAACGCCGGCGGCATGCGCTGCGTGAAGTACGGCGTGACGCGGGACTTCGTGCGCTCGCTGGAGGTCGTGCTGGCCGACGGGACCGTGGTCCGCACCTCGCCGCCCACGGTCAAGGCGGTCGCCGGGCTGGACCTCACCGGTCTGGTCGTCGGCTCCGAGGGCACGCTCGCGGTGGTCACCGAGGCGACGCTCGGCCTGCTGCCCGCCCCGGGCCCGGACCGCGGGGTCGCCGCGACCTTCGGCTCGGTGGCCGACGCCCTGGAGGCCGCGAACGCGATCATCGCGAGTCCGCACCGGCCCTCCACGCTCGAGCTGGTGGACGGCGTGGTGCTCGCCGGGCTGGCCGCGCACGACCCGGAGGCGGGCCTGCCGGTGGGTGCCGAGGCGTGGCTGATCGCGATCACCGACGAGGCCGTCGGCGGCGAGGGCGACGTCGCCGCCTACGAGCGGATCATGCGGGAGCACCGGGCGATCGGGGTGGAGGTCGCGCACGACGCCGACCGCCTGCACGCCCTCATGCGCGCCCGCCGCGCCCTCAACCCCGCCATGCGCGCGGTCCGTGGCGCCAGCATCAACGAGGACGTCGCGGTGCCGCGGACCACCCTCGGCACGCTGCTGGAGCGGATCGCGGTGATCTCCTCTGAGGTCGGCCTGCCGATCGGCACCGGCGGGCACGTCGGCGACGGCAACCTGCACCCGGTGATCGCCTTCGACCCCGCCGACCCGGCGCAGGTGGCCGCCGCGGGGGTCGCGCACCAGCGCATCCTCGACCTCGCGGTCGAGCTCGGCGGCACCGTCACCGGCGAGCACGGCATCGGCACCGAGAAGCGCGCCGCCCTCGGCGGGGAGCTCGGGCCGCGGATCCTGGCGATCCAGCGCGGGATCAAGGACGTGCTCGACCCGACCGGGATCCTCAACCCGGGCAAGAAGCTGTAGGCAGCACGACGACGGGCCCGGTCCTCCACCTCGGGAGGGCCGGGCCCGTGCGCGTGCCGGGATCAGCGTCGGGTCACCGGCGCAGGATCCGCCGCGCCAGCCCGTTGCCGAGCAGCTGCGCGAGCTGCACGATCACCACGATCACCGCCACCGCGGTCCACGTCGCGACGTCGTTGAACCGTTGGTACCCGTAGACCAGCGCGAAGTCGCCGAGACCGCCGGCACCGATCGCCCCCGCGATGGCGGTCATGTCCACGATCCCGACGAACAGGAACGTGAAGCCGAGGATCAGCGGGCCGAGGGTCTCCGGCACGATCACGGTCGCGATGATCCGCAGCGGTCCCGCGCCCATCGCCCGCGCGGCCTCCACCACGCCGGGGTCGAGCGCGACCAGGTTCTGCTCCACGATCCGGGAGGTGGCGACGGTCGCCATGATCGCCAGCGCCGGGATCGCCGCCCACACGCCGTAGGACGTGCCGGTGAGCGCCTGGGTGAGCGGGCGGACCGCGGTGATGAAGATGACGAACGGGATCGGCCGGACGATGTTCACGATCAGGTTGAGCACCCAGAACACCGGGCGGTTGGCCAGGATGTTGCCCTTGCGGGTGACGTAGAGGGCGATGCCGAGCAGCAGGCCGCACACGCCGCCGATGCCGAGGGCCGCGATGGCCATCTGCAGGGTCTCGCCGAGGCCCTGCCACAGCATCGGCCACAGGCTCACGCCGTTGGAGTTCATGCGCCCACCTCCTCGGTGGTCGGACCGGCATGGTCGGGGCCGTGCTCGATCACCTCGGTGCGGGTGCGCAGGTCGGCGATCAGCGCGTCGATCGCGGCGTCGGGGCCGGTGAGCGCGAAGGTCAGCGAGCCGAGCGGCTTGGAGTGCACCTCGGTGATCCCGCCGAAGACGACCGAGCCGTCCACGCCGTGCGCGCGCAGCCGCTCGGTGATCGAGATCCCGGGGTCGTCGGCGGTCTCCCGGACGGCGACGGTGACGATCCGGCCGGGGTGGCGGTCGCGCAGCCGGGCGACGACGTCGGGGCGCGGCCGGTCGTGCAGGGCGGCGCCGATGAACCGGCGGGTGATCTCGGCGCGCGGGGCGGCGAAGACGTCGTACACGTCGCCGGTCTCGACCACCTTGCCGTGCTCCATCACCGCGACCCGGTCGCACAGGTAGGAGACGACCGACATCTCGTGGGTGATCACCACGATCGTGACGCCGAGCTCCTCGTTGATCTTCTTGAGCAGGTCGAGGACGTCCTTGGTGGTCTCCGGGTCCAGCGCGCTGGTGGCCTCGTCGGCGAGCAGCAGCGCGGGGGAGGTGGCCAGCGCCCGGGCGATGCCGACGCGCTGCTTCTGCCCGCCGGAGAGCTGGTCGGGGTACTGCCGGGCCTTGTCGGTCAGCCCGACGAAGTCGAGCAGCTCGCGCACCCGCTCCTGCCGCTTGGCGCGCGGCCAGCCGGCGACCCGCAGCGGGTACGCGATGTTCCCGGCCACGGTGCGGGACCGCAGCAGGTTGAACTGCTGGAAGATGAACCCGATCCCGGCGCGCGCCGGCCGCAGCCCGCGCTCCTTGAGGCCGGTGAGCGCGGTGCCGTCCACCAGCACCTCGCCGGAGGTCGGGGTCTCGAGGGCGTTGATCAGGCGGACGAGCGTGCTCTTGCCGGCGCCGGAGTAGCCGATCACGCCGAAGACGGAGCCGCGCTCGATGTCGAGCGAGACGCCGTCCACGGCGCGCACCGGCCCCGACGAGCCGTCGAACACCTTCGTCACGTCGCGCAGGGAGACCATGGCGGTCATCGGGTCACCGTCCTGGGTGGGGGCTGGGCGGGCTGGTGCGGTGCGGACGGCGTGACCCTGCGGTCGCGCCGTCCGCACCCGGGGTCGATCAGGACGCGTCGCGGACCAGCGTCTCGAGCTCGGACAGGCTGGTCTGCAGCTCGTCCGGGGTGAGGTTCTGCTCCACGGCGGTGCCCTGGTTCTCGTCCAGCAGCTGACCGATCACCTCGTCGCGGTGGTAGATCTCGATCAGCTTCGCGTAGACCGGGTTGTCGGCGTCCTCGGCGCGGGCCACCCAGATGTTCACGTACGGGCGGGCCGTGGCGGTGTCCTCCAGGTCGGAGTAGATCGCGGTGGTCGGGTCGATCCCGGCGTCGGCGGCGAAGTTGTTGTTGACGATCGCGCCGTCGAGGTCCTGGAGCTGGATCGCGGTCTGGTTGGCGTCCACCGGGACCACGGTCACCCGGGAGGCGGCGGCGTCGATCTCGGCCGGCGAGGACAGGGCGTTGCCGCCGTCCTTGAGGCTGATCAGGCCGGCGGACTGGAGCACCAGCAGGGCGCGCGCCTGGTTGGTCGGGTCGTTCGGGATGGCGATCTCGCCGCCGTCCGGGATCTCGTCCGGCGAGGTGTAGCCCTTGGTGGTGTAGAGGCCGAGCTGGTAGATCACCGTGCTGCCGATCGGGGTGAGGTCGTCGTCGGCGTTCACGTTGTAGTTCGCCAGGAACAGCAGGTGCTGGAACTGGTTGAGCTCGAGCTGGCCCTCGCTGAGCACCGGGTTCGGCTGCTGGTAGTCGGTGAAGTTCACCAGCTCGACGTCGATGCCCTCCTCCGCGGCCAGGTCGGTGAAGGTGGTCCAGTAGTCCTTGGCGATGTCGGTGACGCCGACGCGCACGGTGACGCGGTTGTCCGGGTCGGCCGAGGTCGGGGCGGCGGCGGGCTCGCCGGAGGAGCAGGCGGCCAGCAGCCCCAGCGTCAGGGCGGCGAGGGCGGCGGTCAGACGGCGCTTCATGGTGGTGCCTTTCGGGTGCTGCCGGAGCGAGCCGGCGGGCCGGAGGTGGCCGGGGTGACGCGGACGGTGCGACCCGGGCGCTCGCGGTGCGTCATGCGTGCGGTGCGAGGCGTCGGTCGGGACCTGCTGCGGGGAGCCCCTGCGATCAGGGGCGTGGCCGTCCGGCGGGGTGGTGCGAAGACCTGGGCCTGGGACCGCGCGCCGGGGCGTCGGGGTTCAGGCGGTGGGTCCGCCGGGGGAGGCCGTGCTGCTGCGCGAGGGCAGCGTCAGCACATTCGCTGACAGCGACACATGGCGCCCGACATCGCCCCGGCCTCGGCGCACAGCGGCGCGCGGCTCTCGGCAGCGGTGAGGGTGCTCACGGTCGAACTCCTGTCCCGGGTCTGTGGGGCGGACGCGGGGACCATAGCACCGTCCGTGCGGGCCCCGTCCACCTGTCTCACGTCTGTCCACCATGCGGGACGTCCCGAGGTGTGGTCGTTCGTCGTCCGCCTGACGGGACGACGACGGCGCCGGACCCGGTGGGGTCCGACGCCGTCGGTCGATCGATCCGCAGGTCAGCGGCCGTGCTCAGCCCTGGCTCAGCCCTGCGAGGTACGGACCAGCTCCTCCAGGTCCGCCAGGTCGGACTGGAGCTCGTCGGCCGGCACGTCCTCGACCACGGCGGTGCCGCCGTTCTCCTCCAGCAGCTGGTCGGTGACCTCCTTGGAGTGGTAGATCTCGATCAGCTGCGCGTAGACCGGGTTGTCCGCGTCGTCCGCCCGGGCGACCCAGATGTTCAGGTACGGCCGCGCGGTCTTCGTGTCCTGGAGGTCGGAGTAGATCGCGGTGGTCGGGTCGATCCCGGCGTCACCGGCGAAGTTGTTGTTGATGATCGCCGCGTCCAGGCTCTGCAGCTGGACCGCCGTCTGGTTGGCGTCCACCGGCACCACGGTCACCCGCGAGGCCGCCGCGTCGATCTCCGCCGGGGTGGAGAACGCGTTGCCGCCGTCCTTGAGCGACACCAGGCCAGCCGACTGGAGGACCAGCAGCGCGCGCGCCTGGTTCACCACGTCGTTCGGGATCGCGATCTCGGCGCCGTCCGGGATGTCCTCCGGCGCGGCGTAGCCCTTGGTCGTGTAGAGGCCGAGCTGGTAGATCGCGGTGGAGCCGATCGGCGTGAGGTCGTCGTCCGAGGCGACGTTGTAGTTGGCCAGGTAGAGCAGGTGCTGGAACTGGTTGAGCTCCAGGTCGCCCGAGCTGAGGATCGGGTTCGGCTGCGCGTAGTCGGTGAAGTTCACCAGCTCCACGTCGATCCCGGCGTCGGCGGCCAGGTCCTCGAACGTGCGCCAGTAGTCCTTCGCCTTGTCGGTCACGCCGACGCGCACGGTCACCCGGTCGTCCGGGGCGGCGGTGGTGGTCGAGCCCGAGGCGGCCTCGCTCGTGCCGGACGCGCAGGCGGCGAGGGACGCGACGACGGCGGCGGCGAGCAGGGCGGACAGTCTGCGCTTCATGGGGACCTCTCGGTGGGGGTGGTGATGCGGGACGCGGGGTGCGCGGCATCGGGTGGTGCGGGCTGGGGTGCGCCGGTCGGCGGGGCCGCGGCAGTCGTGGCCGTGCGGGGCGGGGTCGGCCGACGGCGGGTCGGTCGGGGCGCGTCGCACGGTCGGGGCGCGTCGTCGGTCAGGAGCGACGGGCGGGCGCACGAGGTCGTGCGCGGACGCGGTCACCGAGGGCGGACGCCGCCCGGGGTGCGCGTCAGCGCGGACAGCGGCAGAGAACGCTGAGCGCACGGCCGGCGGCACGCGGTGCGTGCATGCGGCGGTCGCGGCTCATGGCGGACTCCTCGGTGCGGGCTGCTGCGCGGCGGGGTGCCGGGCGTGGTGGCGGGACGCTATCGCGGGCGTCCCACGGGTCGGAACGGCGTGCTCGCGATGTGGGACGAGGTGTCGATCACGGGTCGTGCGCGGGCTGCGCGACGGGCTTCGGGGTGTGGGCGATCCCCTCTAGAGTTCACGGGGTGACGACAGCCCTGTACCGCCGCTACCGGCCCGAGACCTTCGCCGAGGTCGTCGGCCAGGACCACGTCACCGCGCCGCTGCGCCAGGCGCTGCGCAGCGGGCAGACCAACCACGCGTACCTGTTCTCCGGCCCGCGCGGCTGCGGCAAGACGACCTCCGCGCGGATCCTCGCGCGCTGCCTCAACTGCGCGCAGGGGCCGACCGACACCCCCTGCGGCGAGTGCCCGTCCTGCGTCGAGCTCGCCCGCGGCGGCCCCGGCAGCCTGGACGTGGTGGAGATCGACGCCGCCAGCCACGGTGGTGTCGACGACGCCCGTGACCTGCGGGAGCGCGCGACCTTCGCCCCCGCCCGCGACCGGTACAAGATCTTCATCCTCGACGAGGCGCACATGGTCTCCCCGCAGGGCTTCAACGCCCTGCTGAAGATCGTCGAGGAGCCGCCGGAGCACGTGAAGTTCATCTTCGCGACCACCGAGCCGGACAAGGTGATCGGCACCATCCGGTCCCGCACCCACCACTACCCGTTCCGCCTGGTCCCGCCGGACGTCATGACCGGCTACCTCGACCAGCTCTGCCGCACCGAGGGCGTGCAGGCCGGCTCCGGCGTGCTGCCGCTCGTCGTGCGCGCCGGCGGCGGCTCCGTGCGCGACTCGCTGTCCGTGCTCGACCAGCTGATCGCCGGCTCCGGCCCCGACGGCCTGGTCTACGAGGACGCCGTCGCCCTGCTCGGCTACACCCACGCCTCGCTGCTGGACGACCTGGTCGAGGCGATCTCCGCCCGTGACGGCGCCAGCGCGTTCCGCGTCGTGGAGCGGGTGATCTCCACCGGTCACGAGCCCCGCCGGTTCGTGGAGGACCTGCTGGAGCGGCTGCGCGACCTCATCGTGCTCGCCGCCTCCGGCGACGCGGCTGCCGCGGTGCTGCGCGACGTGCCGGGCGACCAGATGGCCCGCATGCAGCAGCAGGCCGCGCACCTCGGTGCCGCCGAGCTGTCCCGCTCCGCCGACCTGGTCAACGCCGCGCTGTCCGAGATGACCGGCGCGACCTCGCCCCGGCTGCACCTCGAGCTGCTGATGGCCCGCCTGCTGCTGCCCGCGCTGGACGACTCCTCCGCGGGGCTCGGTGCGCGGATGGACCGCCTGGAGCGCGAGGGCGTGCGGGTGGCGCCGGGCTCGGGTGGCGGGGCGTCGGCGTCGGCTCCTGCGCCGGCGATGCCGGTGGAGCGGGTGGCCGTGGTGGTGCCCGCCGAGCCCGTGGCCGCGGTCGCGGCGCCGGTGGCCCCGGCCGCGGCTGCTGCACCCGTCGCGGCGGAGCCGGTGGGACGGCCGGCCGCACCCCCGCCGTGGGACGTGGACGAGCCCTCGTCGTCGACGGGCCCGGCCTCGCGCCAGGCCGGTGCGGCCCCGGCGGGGTCGATCGCGGCGCGCGACGGTGCGCGGGGTCCGTTCGTCGCCGAGCCGGGTGCCGACGTCCCCACCTCCATCGCGCCCGCCGCCGGGGCGCCTGCTCCCGGCGCGCCCGCCGCTGCCGAGCCGGTCCCCGCCGTGCCGGTCCCCGCCGCGCCGTCGGCCGCCCCGGTGGCGCACGACGTGCCGACCGCCGAGCCGGTGGCCCCGCCGCAGCGCCCCGCCGGTGCGAGCGGTGGCGGCGACACGGAGATGCTGCGCCGCCGGTGGCCCGAGGTGCTCGACACCCTGAACCGGATGAAGAAGGCCACCTGGGTCCTGATCAGCCAGAACGCCCAGGTGATGGACCTCGACGCCACCACCTTGCGCCTCGGCTTCGCCGCCCCCGGCCTCGCGACCGCCTTCCGTGGCGGCCCGCACGCCGCGCTGGTGCAGCAGGCCGTGCGCGAGACCCTCGGCTTCGACGTCAAGGTCGAGGGCGTGCTGACCGGTGGCGACGCCCCCGCCCCGTCGCGTCCGTCCCCCACCCGCCCTGCCGATGCCGGGGGTGCTGCTGCCGGTGCGCCCAGCACGGCGCAGGCGGCGGCGTCCTGGGGCGAGCCCGGTGGCGCCCCGGACGCACCCCCGCGTGACGGCCACGACGCGGCCCGGGCCGGCGCTTCCGGGCGCGAGCCCGAGACGGAGCCCGACCCCGTCGATCCGTGGGCCGACGCCCCCGCTGCCGGCGGTGACCCCTGGGTGCCGGCCGGGGCGAGCGGCGAGCACGCCGACGGCGCTCCCGGCGCTGGTGCGGCGGATGGCACCGCCGCCGGTGCGCCCGACGCCGGCGCCGCGGGTGGCGGGGCGGGCGCGCAGGACGTCGCGATCGCAGGAGAGGACGTCCCGGGACCCGCGGCCACGGTGGACGGGGACGCGGCGGACATCGATCCGGCGATCGACGGCGCCGTGCTCGACGGTGCCGTGCTGGACGACGACGAGATCGACGCGCCCGAGGACGACGAGGCCGCCGACCTCGCCTCCGTCGGGGCCGTGGACGACGCCGCGAGCACCGTGCCCGACCCGAGCACGGAGTGGCCGGAGGTCCGGCTCCCGCCGGTCGCCGCGCCGACCCCCGACGCCGCGCCCGCGCCCGCGCCGACCGGCGCCGACCGGGGGACGCGTGCCGCGACGACCGACGACGGCTGGCCCGAGGTGGCCGTGCCGGGTGGCGGACGTGCCGGCGGCGAGACCTCCGGTGCGGCCGCCGACCGGGGTGCCGCGTCCGACAGCGCTGCGTCGGGGACCGTGTCGGGTGCACCCGCGACGGGTGCTGCCGCCGGTGGAGACCACCCGGCCGCGTCCGCCCTGCACCACGGCGCGCCCGTGGCCACGGCGACCGGCGGCCCCGCGCTCGCCGATCCCGAGGCCTCCGCCGCGCGTGACGGGTCGGTGATGGCGACGACCGCACCCGCCCCCACGAACGGCTCCGGCCCCCGCGCCACGCACCCGCGTGCCACCGCGGCGCAGGACGCGTCCCCGGCGCCCGCCTGGGACGGCCACGGCTACGACCCCGACGACCCCGGCCCCGCCGAGCCGCCGGAGGACGAGGACGGCGCCCCGCCGGAGCGCTCCTGGGGCTCCCGGCCGTCCGGCGGCCCGTCGGCGCCCGCCCGCCCGACCACGACGCCCCCGGCCACGGCACCCGCCCCCGTTCCCGCCCCGACGCAGCCGATGAGCGGCGCCGACCGGGTGCGGGCCGCCGCGCGCGGCGCTGCCGCCGGTCTCGCCGCGGGTGGCGCCGGCGCCTCCGCGCGTCCCGCCGCGAACCGGTGGGCGGACGACGAGCCGTCGATGGACGACCCGGACATCGGCTCGAACAGCCTGTCCGGCGTGCCGCTCATCGTGCAGATGCTCGGGGCGACCGTGATCGAGGAGCAGGTGGACGAGGGCTTCTGATCCGTCGGCGGTGCGATCGACCTGACGGCCCCGCTCGTCGGCGGTCGTCGGCCGGTCGGCCCGGCCCGGCGTGCACGGCCGGTGTCGCACCGAGCCCGTACTCTGTCCCCTGTGTACGAGGGCGCGGTCCAGGACCTGATCGACGAGCTGGGGCGGCTGCCCGGCGTCGGTCCCAAGAGCGCGCAGCGCATCGCGTTCCACATCCTCGCGGCGGACCCGCAGGACGTGCGACGGCTGGTGGACGCCCTGACCGAGGTCAAGGCGCGCGTCCGGTTCTGCACGCTGTGCGGCAACGTCGCGGAGGAGGACCTCTGCCGGATCTGCCGTGACCCGCGGCGCTCGGTCGCGGTGATCTGCGTGGTCGAGGAGCCGAAGGACGTCGTCGCGATCGAGCGCACCCGGGAGTTCCGCGGCCGGTACCACGTGCTCGGCGGGGCCATCAACCCGATCGCGGGCGTCGGTCCGGACGACCTGCGGATCAAGGACCTGCTGTCCCGGCTCGCCGACGGCACGGTGACCGAGGTGATCCTCGCGACCGACCCGAACGTCGAGGGCGAGGCCACGGCGACCTACCTGTCCCGCCTGCTGGTGCCGATGGGGCTCACGGTGAGCCGGCTCGCGTCGGGCCTGCCGGTCGGCGGCGACCTCGAGTACGCCGACGAGGTGACCCTGGGCCGGGCCTTCGAGGGCCGTCGCCGCATCAGCGCCTGAGCCGATCCCGCGCGACGCCGCCCGACACCCCGGGCGCGCCGGTGGGCACGTGCCCCCACCGAGGGGCAGCATGGAGCCCGTGAGCACGCCGACCGATCCCGCCCTGGACCTGAACGCGCCCGACGCGGACGCCGCCGACCTGCACGCCGTCGCGGCGTCGGTCGCGCGGGAGAGCCGGTCCTTCCTCAGCACGGTGACGGAGGTCGGCGCGGGGGCGAACCCGGAGGCGGCGATCCCGCTGCTGCTGCTCGCGGTGTCCGACGTGCTGGCGGTGGGTGCGCGGCTGGGCGCGATCGTGGACGTGGTGCCGAGCGAGCGCTACGAGCCGGACGTCGGCCCGGACCCGGACGTGGAGGCGCTGCGTGCGGCGCTGTCCAACGTGCTCGAGGGCATCGACGAGTACGCCGAGGTGGTCGACCCGGTGCTCGGCAGCGAGCTGACCACGTCGACGCTGTCCGGCGACCTGGTGGCGATCTCCGGGGCGCTGGCGCAGGGGCTGCGGCACCACGAGAGCGGCCACGTGATCGAGGCGCTGTGGTGGTGGCAGTTCTCCTACCTGTCCACCTGGGGCGAGCGCGCGGCGAGCGTGCTGCGCACCCTCCAGTGGCTGCTGGCGCACCTGCGGCTGGACGTCGAGGACGACGTCGCCGCCGAGGCGGAGTACGACGCCCTGCAGCCCTGATCGGAGCACGACGAGGCCCCGCGCACACCCGGTGCGCGGGGCCTCGTGCGTTCGCGGGGGTCAGCCGACGGTGGTGTCCAGGGTGACCGCGATGTTGCCGCGGGTGGCGTTGGAGTACGGGCACACCTGGTGCGCCTGCTCGACGAGCTTCTCCGCGGTGGCCTGGTCGACGCCGCCGAGCTCGACGTGCAGCGCGGCCGACAGCTGGTACCCGCCGACGCCGTTGGGGGCGATGCCGATGTCCGCGGTGACGGCGGAGTCGGTGATCGCGATCTTGCCGGCGGCCGCGACGCTCTTCAGCGCGGAGTGGAAGCAGGAGGCGTAGCCGGCGGCGAACAGCTGCTCGGGGTTGGTGCCGCCACCGGGGCCGCCCATCTCGGCCGGGATGGCGAGCGTGACGTCGAGGATGCCGTCGCTGCTCACGGTGCGGCCCCCGGCGCGCGCGTTGCCGGTGGACATGGCGGTGGCGGTGTAGAGAGCGCTCATGATGGGACCTCCGAGGTAGACTAACTAGTACGTCTACTCAAGCACATCCGGACGCGACATGCCAGACTGCGACGGTCGTCGGCCGCGCAGCAGACCAGGAGGGGAGCACCGTGACCGCACCGTCCATCGGCCGTGTCGCCGTGCTGGCCGACTCCGCGCTGCCCGAGTCCCCGGTCGCCGCGCGGATCCTGACCGCCGCCGCGGCGCTGTTCTACGCCGAGGGCATCCGCGCCGTGAGCGCCGACCGCGTGATCGCGGAGGCCGGCGTGAGCAAGGTGACCTTCTACCGGCACTTCCCGACCAAGGACCTGCTGGTCGCCGCGTACCTGACCGCGATCTCCCAGGGCGAGCGCGAGTCCGTCGAGGCCGCCGTCGCGGCGCACCCCGGCGACCCGGCGGCCGTGCTGCGCGGCTACGCGGGGGCGCTCGGCGTGCAGTCCTGCGCGCCGGGGTTCCGGGGCTGCCCGTTCATCAACGCCGCCGCCGAGTACGCCGACCCGGAGCACCCGGTGCGCGCCGTGGTCGCCGCGCACCGCGCCTGGATGACCGAGACCGCCGCCCGGCTGCTCGCCGATCTCGGCGTGGACGACCCGCAGGCCACCGCCGCCGCCCTCGTGATGCTGCGCGACGGGGCGATGGTCGCCGGCTACGTGGGTGACCCGGAGGCGGTCTCCGCCGCGCTGGTCGGCGCCGGCACCGCGATCGTCGCCGCGCACCGCACCGCCGCGTGACGATCTCCGGCCTGGACCTGTCGGTCACCACCGTCGTCCTGCTCGTGCTGGCCGGCTTCGCGGCGGGCTGGGTGGACGCGGTGGTCGGTGGCGGCGGGCTGGTGCAGCTGCCCGCGCTCCTGCTGATCCCCGGGATCAGCCCGGTGCAGGCGCTCGCCACGAACAAGCTCGCCGGGATCCTCGGCACCTCGGTCAGCGCGGTGACGTACTACCGGCGCGTGCAGCCCGACCTGCGCACGGCCGGGCCGATGGCGGCATCCGCGCTGGTCGGCGCGGGTGGGGGAGCGGCGCTGGCGTCCCTGCTGCCCGAAGGCGTGTTCGTGCCGGTGATCCTGGTGGCGCTGGTCGCGGTGGCCGGCTACACGGTGGCGCGCCCGCAGGTGGGTCGGGCGACCGCGCTGCGCTGGCAGGGGCGCACGCACCTGCTGGTGGCGCTCGGGCTCGGCGCGCTGATCGGCTGCTACGACGGCCTGCTCGGCCCCGGCACGGGATCGTTCCTGGTGATCGCGCTGGTCGGTGTGCTGGGCTACGCGTTCCTCGAGGCGTCCGCGCAGGCCAAGATCGTCAACGCCGCCACCAACCTCGGCGCGCTGATCGTGTTCACCGTGCAGGGCGCCCCGCTGTGGCGGCTCGGCCTGCTGGTGGGCGTCGCGAACATCGCCGGGGCGTACCTCGGCGCCCGCACCGCGGTGGCCCGCGGCAGCGGCTTCGTCCGCGCGGTCTTCCTGCTCGTGGTCGCCGTGCTCGTGGTCCGCCTGGGCAGCCAGCTGCTCTGACGCACGCGATCCCGCGATGCGGGCGGGCGGCGGTCGGTGCGCGAGGGGCGTCCTAGACTTCCGGCGACGCACTGTCCCGCGTCCTCGTCGCACACGGAAAGACCCTCCAGTGGCCCTCATCGTGCAGAAGTACGGCGGATCGTCGGTCGCCGACGCCGACAGCATCAAGCGTGTCGCGAAGCGGATCACCGAGTCCAAGCGCGCGGGCGACGACGTGGTGGTCGTGGTCTCGGCGATGGGTGACACCACCGACGAGCTGATCGACCTGGCGCAGCAGATCACCCCGTTGCCGCCCTCGCGTGAGATGGACATCCTGCTCACCGCCGGCGAGCGCATCTCCATGTCGCTGCTGGCGATGGCGATCTCCAACCTCGGCGTCGAGGCGCAGTCCTTCACCGGGCAGCAGGCCGGCGTGATCACCGACGAGGTGCACGGCAAGGCGCGGATCATCGACGTGTCGCCCAGCCGGATCCGTGCGGCGCTGGACGAGGGCGCGGTGGCGATCGTCGCCGGGTTCCAGGGCGTCACCCAGCACACCAACGACGTCACCACCCTCGGGCGCGGCGGGTCGGACACCACCGCGGTCGCCCTGGCGGCGGCGCTGCACGCGGACGTCTGCGAGATCTACACCGACGTGGACGGGGTGTTCACCGCCGACCCGCGGATCGTGCCGAGCGCGCGCAAGATCGACCGGATCACCTACGACGAGATGCTCGAGATGGCCGCCAGCGGCGCCAAGGTGCTGGTGCTGCGCTGCGTCGAGTACGCCCGCCGGTTCGGGGTGCCGGTGCACGTCCGCTCGTCGTTCTCCACCCGGACCGGCACCCTGGTCACCGACGTCCCGGCCGAGCCCGAAGAAGGAGCAGCAATGATGGAGCAGCCGATCATCTCCGGCGTCGCGCACGACCGCAGCGAGGCCAAGATCACCGTGGTCGACGTGCCGGACGTGCCCGGCAAGGCGGCGCGGATCTTCGAGGTGGTCGCCGGATCCGGCGTGAACCTCGACATGATCGTGCAGAACGTCTCGGCGGCGGCCACCGGTCGCACCGACATCTCGTTCACGCTGCCCGCCTCCGACGGCGCGGCGGCCACCGCGGCGCTGACCGCGCACCAGCCGGACATCGGCTACACCTCGCTCCAGTACGACGACACGATCGGCAAGCTGTCGCTGATCGGCGCGGGCATGAAGTCGCACCCGGGCGTCTCGGCGAAGCTGTTCGCGGCGCTGTCCGAGGCGGGGATCAACATCGAGATGATCTCGACCTCCGAGATCCGGATCTCGGTGGTGACGCGGGCCGACCAGCTGGACGACGCGGTGCGCGCGGTGCACAGCGCGTTCGAGCTGGACAGCGACGACGAGCAGGCCGTGGTGTACGGAGGGACGGGGCGATGAGCGCGCAGGGACTGAAGGTCGGGGTCGTCGGGGCCACCGGCCAGGTGGGCGCCGTGATGCGCCGGCTGCTGGACGAGCGCGACTTCCCGGTCGCCGAGATCCGGTTCTTCGCCTCGGCGCGCTCGGCGGGGACCACCCTGCCCTGGCGCGGGCAGCAGATCGTGGTGGAGGACGCCGAGACCGCCGACCCGACCGGGCTGGACGTCGCGCTGTTCTCCGCCGGCGGTGCCACCTCGAAGGCGCAGGCGCCGCGGTTCGCCGCCGCCGGGGTGACCGTGGTCGACAACTCCTCCGCCTGGCGGATGGACCCGGACGTGCCGCTGGTGGTCTCCGAGGTCAACCCGCACGCCCTGGACGAGATCGCGAAGGGCATCGTCGCCAACCCGAACTGCACCACCATGGCCGCCATGCCGGTGCTGCGGGTGCTGCACGAGGAGGCCGGGCTGCGCCGGCTGATCGTGTCGACCTACCAGGCGGTGTCCGGCAGCGGGCTCGCCGGTGCGCGGGAGCTCGACGGCCAGGTGCGGGCGGCTGTCGAGCAGGACACGCTCGCGCTGGTGCACGACGGGTCCGCGGTGACCTTCCCGGAGCCGGAGAAGTACGTCGCGCCGATCGCCTTCAACGTGATCCCGCTGGCCGGCAACCTGGTGGACGACGGCACGCTGGAGACCGACGAGGAGCAGAAGCTGCGCAACGAGTCGCGCAAGATCCTCGGCATCCCGGACCTGCTGGTCTCCGGCACCTGCGTGCGCGTGCCGGTGTACACGGGCCACTCGCTGTCGATCAACGCCGAGTTCGACCGGCCGATCACTCCGCAGCGCGCCTACGAGCTGCTGACCGGCGCCCCCGGCGTGCAGGTCGCCGACGTGCCGACCCCGCAGCAGGCCGCCGGCGCGGACCCCTCGCTGGTCGGGCGGATCCGGCAGGACCCGGGTGCGCCGGAGGGTCGCGGGCTGGCGCTGTTCATCTCGAACGACAACCTGCGCAAGGGAGCGGCGCTGAACGCCGTGCAGATCGCCGAGCTGCTCGCCGCGCGCCTGGGCGCCGCCACCGCCTGACGAGTCGTCCGCACTCCGTGAGCCCGGGACCCCCACGGTCCCGGGCTCGCGTGCGTCCAGGGGTTGTGCCTCCGTGGGGTTCTGTGGTTCATTGGTCATGTAATGAACCACAGAAGCCCGCCTGCGCGAGAGGAGTCCGCCGGTGTTCGACGGCCGTGACCCGATCTACGTGCAGATCGCCGACCAGATCCGTGCGGACGTCCTGCGGGGCGACCTGCGGCCCGAGGAGCAGGTGATGAGCACGACGCAGTACGCCACGACGTTCCGCATCAACCCGGCGACCGCGGCCAAGGCCTTCGCGCAGCTCGTGGACGACGGGATCCTCTACAAGCGCCGGGGGGTGGGCATGTTCGTCGCCGCCGACGCCCGCGCCCGCCTGCAGGCCGAGGGTCGCGAGTCGTTCTTCGCCGAGGTCGTCGACCCGGTGGCCGAGCGCGCGCTCGCCCTGGGCGTCCCGCTGGAGGACGTGATCGCCCGGCTGCGCACGCTCGCGGCCGAGCGGGACGGGGGTGCGGCATGACCGCCCTCGGCCTGGAGGCCCGCGGCCTCACCGTGCGCTACGGCCGCACCACCGCCCTGGACGGCGTGGACCTGACGATCCCCGCCGGGTCGATCACCGGACTGCTGGGCCGCAACGGCTCCGGCAAGACCACGCTGGCCTCGGTGGCCGCCGCCTTCCGCCGTCCGACCTCCGGCACGCTGCTGCTCGACGGCGCGGAGCCGTGGGAGGACGAGGCGCTGGTCCCGCGGGTGCTGCTGGTCCGTGAGTCCGGCGACGTGATGGACACCGAGCCGCTGCGGGCGCACCTGCGGTTCGTCGAGGCCGCCCGCCCGCACTTCTCCCGCGAGGTCGCCGAGCGGCTGATGGACCGCTTCGAGCTCGACCCGGACGCCCGCCCCGCCAAGCTGTCCCGCGGCCAGCGGTCGGCCTTCGGGATCGTGCTGGGCATCTCCGCCCGTGCCGACCTGACGATCCTGGACGAGGTGCACCTGGGCCTCGACGCCCCCTCGCGCTACGCGTTCTACGAGGAGCTGCTGGCGGACTACATCGCGCACCCGCGCACGATCGTGCTGTCCAGCCATCTGATCGGGGAGATCGAGCGGCTGCTGGAGCACGTGGTGGTGCTCGAGCGCGGTCGGGTGCTGCTCGCGGAGCCCGCCGAGGCGCTGACCGAGCGCGGGATCACGGTCACCGGCCCCGCACGGGAGGTCGAGCGGTTCGTCGTCGGACTCACCGTGCTCGGGCGGCAGCGCCTCGGCGGGACCGAGCAGGCCACCGTGCTCGCCACGCTGGACGCGGGGGAGGCCGACCGGGCGCGCGCCGCCGGTCTCGACCTCGGCCCGGTGCCCCTGCAGGACCTGTTCGTCCACCTGACCGCCGATGGCCACGCCACCGGCACCCGCACCGCCGAGGAGGCGTCATGACCGCCGCAGCCCTCCCCGCCGTGCCGCGCCGGGCCCGCGCGCACGGACCGTCGACCCGCACCGCGCTCACCCTGCTCGGCCACCTCGGCCGGATCGCCCTCTGGTACGGCGCGATCATGCTGGCGATCACGATCGCCGTGCCGTTCGTGATCGCCCGGTTCACCGAGGTCGAGGCGTCGACCCTCTGGTACGCCCGGCAGAGCGCCATCTGGTTCCCGTTCTCGATCATGATCGGCGTGGCGGCGGCCTACCTGCCGGTGCACGTGGCGGGCGGGATGACCCGGCGCACCTACGTGCGCGGCAGCGTGCTCGCGGCGGTCGGGCTGGCCGGGATCTTCGCCGTGGCGGGCGCGCTGCTGCTGCTCGCCGAGCGCACCTGGTACCAGGCCGTCGGCTGGGGGTGGCGGCTGGAGGACGGCTGGTCGGACGCCGGCGGCGGGCTGTGGCCGGTCGCCCTGGCGATGTTCCTGACCTTCCTGGTGGCCGACCTGAGCGGTCTGCTGGTCGGCTCGGTGTACGCCGCGGGCGGCGGCTGGTGGGGCACGCTCACCCTGCCGCTGACCGTCGGCCCGACCGTCGTGATGATGACGCTGATGTCCGGCTCGACAGCCCTGGTGCCGATCGCGGACTGGTTCGGCGACCACGCCGCCGAGGTGTCGACACCCACGCTCCTGCTGATCGGCCTCGTCCTGGCCGCCGCGCTCGCGGTCGCCTTCCAGATGCTGTCCGTCCGGCGCTCGATCGCCCCGCGCCGCGGCTGACCCCCACCGAGCCCCAGGAGGACCGCGATGACCACCGTGATCCGCGCGGAGCACCTGCACAAGCGGTACGGCAGCGCCACCGCCGTCGCCGACGTCAGCCTGACCGTCGACCGGGGCGAGATCCTCGGCGTGCTCGGCCGCAACGGCGCCGGCAAGACCACCACCGTCGAGATGATCGGCGGGCTGCGCGCCCGGGACGGCGGCACGGTCGACGTGCTCGGCCACGACCCCGACCACGACGGCGCCGCCCTGCGCGAGGTGGTGGGCTTCCAGCTCCAGGAGAGCGCGCTGCCCGCGCGGATCACCGTGCGCGAGGCGGTGGGGCTGTACGCGTCGTTCTACCGCGACGGCGCCGGGCCGGCGGAGCAGGCGGAGCTGCTGGACGAGCTCGGCCTGGCCTCGAAGGCCGGTGCGCGCTTCCAGGCCCTGTCCGGCGGGCAGAAGCAGCGGCTGTCGCTGGCGCTCGCGCTGGTCGGCCACCCGCAGATCGCGATCCTGGACGAGCTGTCCACCGGCCTGGACCCGCAGGCCCGCCGGGACACCTGGGACGTCGTGCGACGGGTGCGCGAGCGGGGCGTGACGATCCTGCTGGTCACGCACCTCATGGAGGAGGCCGAGCGGCTGTGCGACCGGGTGGTGCTGGTCGACGGCGGCCAGGTCGTCGCCCAGGGATCGCCGGTGGAGGTCGCCGCCCGGGTCGGCGCCGGTGACCGGCTCACGTTCCGCCCCTCGGCCCCGGTCGACCTGGCGGTGCTCACGGCGCTGCCGACCGTCGCGGAGGCCGTGCACGACGGCGGGACGGTGCACCTGCGCGGCGGCGGCAACGTCGTGCAGGACGTGATGGTGGCCCTCGCGCGGGCCGGGGTGCGCCCCGACGACCTGCGCGTGGACCGCACCAGCCTGGAGGACGCCTTCGTCAGCCTGACCGGCACCGGTCCGCACCCCGTGGAGGCCTGAGATGTCCGCGACCAGCCCCAGCCCCGCCGCCGCGCTCGCCCGGGTCACCACCGTCGAGGCCCGCCTCGCGCTGCGCGACCCCGCCACCGTGTTCTTCGCCCTCCTGTTCCCGGCGGTGCTGCTCACCGTGCTCGGGCTCGTGATGCCGTGGTCCGACCAGCCGTACTCCGACGACCCCGCCCTGGCGGGCATCACCGGGATCACCGGCTACACCCCGATCGTGCTGGCGCTGGCCGTCGGCACCGTGGCGCTGTCGGTCTACCCCGCGCTCATCGCCACCTACCGGGGCACCGGCGTGCTGCGTCGGCTGTCCACCACCCCGCTGCCGCCGTCACGGCTGCTGCTCGCGCAGGTGCTGGTGCAGGTCGGCACGCTGCTGGTCGCGGCCCTGCTCGCGCTGCTCTGCGGGTTCCTGATGGTCGGGGTCAGCCTGCCGGAGGCTCCGCTGGTGGTGCTGCTCGCGTTCCTGCTCACCGCCGCGGCGACCTTCGGGATCGGCTCGCTGATCGCCGCCCGCGCGCCCAGCGCCGGCTCCGCGAACGCCTACGGCCAGACCCTGTACTTCGTCTCGCTGTTCTTCGCGGGCGTGTGGCTGCCGCTGCCGATCATGCCGGAGGCGGTGCGGGCCATCGCCGAGTGGACGCCGCTGGGTGCCGGAGCGCAGGCGATGCTCGCCGGCTGGGTCGGTGCCGGGATGCCCTGGCAGGAGCTGGCGGCGCTCGCGGGCTGGTCGGTGATCGGCATCCCGCTCGCCGCGAAGCTGTTCCGCTGGCGCTGAGCCTGTGCGAACCGCAAGGAATCGGACGGGTTTGGTGGAAGTGTCAATGACTTCCTTGAGACGACAGGGGTGCCCGCCGATCGACAGGGTGTGACCCCCGCACGCCCTCAGCCGGACCGCGCGCGCGACGTCGCGCGCGAGGCGCCGACTGTCGTGCGTCTGCTCGCGCGTACCCCGGCCTGGTTGCGGATCGGCGGGTACGCCGCCGCCGGCGGCCGGTTGCTGCTGCTCTTCACCGGCGTCGTCGTGGTGCTGGGCTCGCTGTTCCTCGACCTGGACGCCGGTCAGTGGCGGACGATCGCCTCCACCTCGGCCGCGATGCTGGTGCTGGTCGTGCTGAGCTTCCTGGTGCGCTGGCGACTCCGGTCGCTGGTGACGCTGGTGTTCCCGGCGGCCGTGCTCGCGGGCCTGGGCGTGATCGGGCTGTCCACGCAGGGCGTCGCCGGTGCCTTCGTCGGCCTGGTGCCGCTGTCGTTCGTCTACACCGGCCTGTTCCACCGCGGGCGGGACGTCCTGCTCCTGCTGCCGCTGGCGTGGGCGTCCTACGTGGCGATGGTGCCGGTGTTCGACAGCCGGACCTGGGTGCGGCTGGTCACCTACGGGCTCACCTGGTGGGCGATCTCCGAGATCCTCGCGCTGACCACCGCCTACCAGCAGGACGTGCGCCGTCGGCTCCGGTTCGACGCGCGCACCGACGTGCTGACCTCGCTGGCCAACCGGCGCGACCTGGAGGACCGGCTGGCGAGCGCCGTGCCCGGCGACTGCGTGGTGCTCTGCGACCTCGACCACTTCAAGCAGGTCAACGACACGCGCGGCCACGCCGCCGGCGACGAGGTGCTCGAGCGCTTCGGCCACGCCGTCGACCAGCACCTGCGCCGCCGCGACTACGCCGCCCGCTACGGCGGCGAGGAGTTCGTGCTGATCCTGCCGCGTACCGAGCCCGTGCAGGCGATGAACATGCTGCGCGCCCTGCGCACCGAGTGGGCCGAGGAGGGCACCGGCGTGACCTTCTCCGCCGGGATCGCCCTGATCACCCCCGTGCTGGCCCCGGGCAGCGCGCTCGCGGCGGCGGACGTCGCGCTGTACCGCGCCAAGGCGGCGGGTCGCGACAGGTTCCGGATCGCCACCGAGCAGATCGGCGCGCGCCGGGTGGTCCCGCAACAGGCCGGCGGCGAGGGGCAGCGGCGCGAGACGCCCTCGCGGCACTGAGCGGGGCGGCCACGACCCCGACGAGGCGCGTGCCGGCCGTCGACCTGTGCTGCTCGCCGACCTGCGCTGGGCACCGGTCCCGGCGTCAGCCCCGTGGAACGCCGAGAGGCCGGACCCGAAGGTCCGGCCTCTCGTCTCTCACCGGTCGGGGTGGCGGGATTCGAACCCACGACCTCCTCGTCCCGAACGAGGCGCGCTACCAAGCTGCGCCACACCCCGGTGAAGCCTGCCCAGCATAGCCGAGTCCGAGGGGTGCTCGGTAACCGGCACCCGCCCGTGGCCCTGAGACCCGCGCCACGTCGGCGCAGGCGGCGGGTCGCGGGCTCAGACCAGCGTGAGCAGCGTCGCCTCGGGCCGGCACGCGAACCGCACCGGCGCGTAGGGCGAGGTGCCCAGCCCACCGGAGACGTGCAACCAGGTGGAGTCCGCGCCCCCGGGGGCGTCCGGGCGGGCGCCGGGCCAGCCGTGCAGCCCCTTGGCCCGGACACGGTCCAGGTCGCAGTTGGTCACCAGGGCGCCATACAGCGGCACCGCGAGCTGCCCGCCGTGGGTGTGCCCGGCCAGGATCAGGTCGGCGGCGTCCGCCTGCATGGCGTCGAGCACGCGGCGGTAGGGCGCGTGCGTCACCCCGAGGTGCAGGTCGACGTCGCCTCCCTCGGCGCGCAGCAGGCCGGAGCCCGCGTCCGGCACGGGATGCGGACGCACGTCGTCCGGGCCGCCGGCGGCGGGGAACCGGTCGCGGTCCAGGTGGGCGTCGTCGGTGCCGACCAGCGAGATCCGCCGACCGGCGGTCTCGACAACCCCGCGCGCGTTGGTGAGGTCCACCCAGCCCGCGGAGGAGAACCGGCGGCCGAGCTCGCGCCAGGGCAGCTCCACCGGCGGTGCGCTCGGCTTCGTCCGGGCGTCCGGCAGCAGGTAGCGCGCGGGGTTCTTCGGCCGGGCGGCGACGAAGTCGTTCGAGCCCCAGACGAATGCGCCCGGTCGCGCGAGGTGCGGCTCCAGCGCGTGCAGCAGCGCCGGCATGGCGTCGAGGACGGCCCAGTTGTCACCGGTGTCGACCACCAGGTCCGGCTCCAGCGACGCGAGGTCGCGCACCCAGTCGACCTTGCGGTGCTGGCCGGGGGTCAGGTGCAGGTCGGACAGGTGCAGGATCCGCAGCGGGTCCTGGCCTGGCGGCAGCACCGGGACGGTGACCTCGCGCAGCGTGTACCAGCGGGCCTCGACGGTGGCCCAGGCGAGGGCCCCGGCCGCCGCGAGGGCGGTCGCGCCGAGGGCGCGGGTGATGCGTGCGGTCACCCGTTGCCGCCGTTCCCGTTCCCGTTGCCCGGGTTCCCGCCGGAGCCGCCGCCCCCGCCGCCGGCCTGCTGCCCGCCCTGCGTGGCGTTCGGGTCGGTGGTGACGGCCGGCGCGACGCCGGTGGACAGCGCGAGGGTGATCGTCGAGCCGGCGACGGCGGTGCCCGAGGGGTCCTGGCTGACGACCAGGCCCGCCGCGGTGGTCGAGTCGACCGGCGTGCCGATCGTCACCGTGAAGCCGGCGGCCTCCAGCTTCGTGCGCGCCGTGGCCTCGTCCTGGCCGACCACCGAGGGTACCGGGATCGGCTTGCCGAAGACGTCCTCGCTGCTCGGCTCGGCGAAGCCGGGGTTCGGCTGCCCGTCGAGCAGCGCCTCGTCCATGAACTTCTTCCAGGACTTCCCGGCGATGTCGGCGCCGAACACCCGGGGGTAGTACGTGCCGTTGATGGTGATCTTCTGCAGCGGGGTCAGCTTCTCCGGGATGCCGACCCAGACCACCGTGGCGAGGCGCGGGGTGTACCCGGCGAACCAGGTGTTCTCGTTCTCGGTGGTGGTACCCGTCTTGCCGGAGGCGGTGTACGACGGGGTGCCGATCTTCTTGCCGGTGCCGTTGAAGACGTTGCTCAGCGCGTAGTTGACGGCGTTGGCGGTCTCGGGGTCGATCTTCTGCTCGCAGCCGGCCGAGGGGATCGGCAGCTCCTCGCCGTCCGCGTTGCGCACCGAGGTGATCGCGATCGGCGTGCAGTAGATGCCACCGGAGGCGAAGGCGGCGTAGGCGCCCGCCAGGGCGAGCGGCGAGGTCGAGTCGGAGCCGAGCACGTTCGCCGGCTTGGGGTCGAAGGCGGTGGCACCGGACTTGCCGGCCTTGACCACGCCGAGGTCGGCGGCGCCCTGGGTGATGTTGCACAGGTCGAGCTGCTGCGCCATCGACAGGTACGCCAGGTTCACCGAGTTCCGCGTCGCATCCATGATCGTCATCGACGAGGAGGCGCCGCCCTCGGAGTTCCCGGGGCTCCAGGTGCTGCCCTGGTAGGGCGCGCCGCAGGCGGTGAAGTCACGCAGGTTCAGCGTGCGCACCGAGCCGTTGACCCGCTCGTTCAGGCTGTGCCCCTGCCGCAGCCACTCGAGCAGCGTGAACGGCTTGTAGGTCGATCCGGGCGCGAAGCCGGTCGAGCCGCCGTAGTCGAAGGAGGCGTTGTAGTTGACCGACGTCTGGCGGTCGGCGGCCTCGGAGGTGTTGTTGTAGATGCGGTTCTGCGCCATCGCCACGATGTAGCCGGTGCCGGGCTGCACCACCGACATCGCCTCGGCGACGCCCTGCGGATCGTCCACCGGGATGCTGGCCTTCACCTGGGTGTCCGCGGCGGTCTGGAGCCGGGTGTCCAGGGTGGTGGTGATGGTCAGGCCGCCGCGGTACAGCAGCTCCTCGCGCTCGTCGGCGGTCTCGCCGAAGGCGGGGTCGTTGCGGATCACGCGGGTGACGTAGTCGCAGAAGAACCCGGAGCCCGCCACGACCGTGTCGGCGGCCATGCAGCCGCTGCGGGACTCGGAGACCGCGAGGGTGCTCGCGATCGGGGTGGCGACGCCGGCGTCGTACTCCTCCTGCGTGATGTAGCCCTGCTCCTTCATCAGGCGCAGCACGATGTTGCGCCGGCCCTCGGCGTTGGCCGGGTTCTTCACCGGGTCGTAGTACGTCGGGCTCTGGGTGATGCCGGCGATCGTCGCCGCCTGGAGGTAGTTGAGGTTCGCCGCGGAGGTGGAGAAGTACCGCTGCGCCGCGGACTCCACGCCGTAGGTCGCCACGCCGAACTGCGCGATGTTGAGGTAGGCCTCGAGGATCTGGTCCTTGGTCCAGGTCTTCTCCAGCGAGATCGCCAGCTTGGCCTCGCGCAGCTTGCGGGCGTAGCCCTCGACGCCGTCCGCCTCGCGGGCCGCCTCGACCCCGGCCAGGTCGTTGTTGCGGGCCGCGGTCTCGATCAGCACGTTCTTCACGTACTGCTGGGTCAGCGTGGAGGCGCCCTGGGTGTTGCCGGAGGCGGTCTGGATCGCCGCGCGGGCCATGCCGGCCGGGTCGATGCCGCCGTGCTGGTAGAACCGCTTGTCCTCGGTGGCGATCACGGCGCTCTGCATGATCGGCGCCACCGCGTCGATCGAGACGACCTCGCGGTTCTCGCTGTAGAAGGTCGCGAGCACGGTGCCGTCGGCGGCGAGCATCGTGGACTTCTCCGAGAGGTCCGTGGGCTCCAGCTCGTCCGGCAGCCCCTCGAAGGCGTCGACGGTGAGATCGGTCGCGGTGCTCGCTGCGGCGACCGCGGGCATGATCATGCCCGCGGTGAGCAGGCCGCCGACACCGGCGACCAGCACGAAGGCCAGCAGCAGGGCGAGGACCTGGACGACCGTCATCTGACGACCGCGGGGCGACGAAGGGCTGGGCATGGCCGCCAGAGTACGGGAGCCACCTGACGACGGCCGGGATCGTGCACCCGACCGGACGGACCTGCACCGTACCTGCACACGGTGTCCCGCGTGGGGGATCTGTCCGGTTCTACCCGAACGGAGGATGACGTGCGTGCGTACCGACCGGTACGGTCGCCGGGCAGGGGGAAGCTGCGAGGGGTGTGCCGCACGGATGCGGCGAGTCCTCGCGACCTGTCCCCAGGTTCCGGGACGAGGGAGACGCAGCTACATGACTGCGGTGGACGGGCACTGGACCGCGCGTGCGGCGTGCGGGGTCGGCAAGGTGGCGCCTGACGCCCTCTTCGTGGAGGGAGCGGCGCAACGGGACGCACGGTCGGTCTGCCAGGCCTGCGACGTCCGGATCGAGTGTCTCGCCGATGCGCTCGACTCGCGCGCCGACTTCGGGGTGTGGGGCGGGATGACCGAGCGGGAGCGGCGTGCGCTGCTCCGGCGGCGCCCGGAGGTCGAGGACTGGCACGCGGAGCTCGCGGCGGTGGAGCAGGGGCAGAGCGCGCTGGGCTGAGGGCGGTCGCGCCGGCCCGGGGCTGAGAGCGCTCCCGGCCTTGCCTGCCCGGCTAGGGTGGCGCCATGGCCACCATCACGTGGGAGTACGCGACCGTGCCCCTCATCGTCCACGCGACCAAGGCGATCCTCGACCAGTGGGGAGCGGACGGCTGGGAGCTCGTCCAGGTGCTCCAGTCGGAGACCGGCCTGGTCGCCTACCTCAAGCGTCCGACCGGCGGCGCCGCGTGAGCGGCCGGGTCCTCGCACGCCTGGCCGAGATCGGCGTCGAGCTGCCCGAGGTCGCCGCGCCCGTCGCCGCCTACGTGCCGGCGGTGCGCACCGGCGACCACGTCTACACCTCCGGCCAGCTGCCGTTCGTCGGCGGCGCGCTGCCGCTGTCCGGCAAGGTCGGCACCGGCCCCGGGCAGGTCTCCCCGGAGACCGCCGCGGACCTGGCCCGCACCGCCGCGCTGAACGCGGTGGCCGCGGTCGCCTCGCTCGTCGGGGACCTGGACCGGGTGGCCCGGGTGGTCAAGGTCGTCGGCTTCGTCGCCAGCGACCCCTCGTTCACCGGTCAGCCCGGCGTGATCAACGGCGCGAGCACCCTGCTTCAGGAGGTCTTCGGCGACGCGGGGGTGCACGCGCGCTCGGCGGTCGGCGTGGCCGTGCTGCCGCTCGACTCGCCGGTCGAGGTCGAGATCGTCGTGGAGCTGCACCCCGAGGACTGACTCCCGGACGCACCGACGGCCCGCCACCCCCGCAGGGTGACGGGCCGTCGTCGTCGTCTGGCGGCGGCTCAGCGGGCGCGGCGCTCCAGCCGGTCCAGGTCGAGCAGCACGATCGCGCGGCCCTCGCGGCGCACCCAGCCGCGGGCGGCGAAGTCGGCCAGGGCCTTGTTCACGGTCTCCCGGCTGGCGCCGACGAGCTGCGCGAGCTCCTCCTGCGTCAGGTCGTGGGCCACGCGCACGCCCTCGTCGGTCTGCTGGCCGAACCGGGTGGACAGGTCGAGCAGCGCCTTGGCGACGCGTCCGGGCACGTCGGAGAACACCAGGTCCGCCAGCGCCTCGTTGGTGCGGCGCAGCCGGCGGCCGAGCGCGCCGAGCAGGTGCTTGGCGACCGTCGGGTTCTGCTCCAGCCACGGGATGAGGTCGTGGTGACCGAGCTCCATCACCACGGCGTCCGAGACGCCGGTGGCGGTGGCGGTGCGGGGCCCCGGGTCGAACAGCGACAGCTCGCCGAACATCTCGCCCGGGCCGAGCACGGCCAGCAGGTTCTCCCGGCCGTCGCTGGACCGGCGGCCGAGCTTGATCTTCCCGGACCGGATCACGTAGAGGCGGTCACCGGGCTCGCCCTCGTGGAACAGCACCTCGCCGCGCGCGACCTGGACCGGCTCCATGGAGGCCAGCAGGGTGCGCGAGGCCTCGGGGTCCATGTTCACGAACAGGGGCGCCGTGAGCACGACGTCGTCCTCCACGAGGGGACCTCACCTTCACTCGGACGGGGATGTGACGTCAGACAGTGTGCCTCATCACGCGCGCGCCGGGTCGCGCAGCGCCGCAGGGCGTCCCTCGGTCACGTCGCGGGAGAGCTGCTCGATGTACCGGTCGGTGACGGTGCGCAGGGTATCCTCCAGGCGCATCTCGTACCGGGCCAGGCGGATGTCCAGATCGCGCAGGTGCGGCAGCTCGTGCATCTCGGCGATCGGCAGCGCACCCCGCACGGCGGCGGCCAGCTCGGCGGCCGGCGGGACGTCCTCGGCCGCGTGCGCGAGCAGGGCCCGCACGTCCAGGCACTCGCCCGGGACCTGCGGCGGCGCGGCGGCGGCCACCGCGAGCTCCAGGCGGTCGCGGACCAGCCGGCGCCAGCGCGCGACGTGCTGGTGCTCGAGGCGGAGGGCTCGGCGCTGGCGGCGGAGCTCGACGAGCTCCGCGCCCGGTCCGGCCTCGGTCATGCGTGCTCCACCTCGTGCGACGGCCCGCCCGGTGCGTGGCCTGGGTGATCGTTCGACGTGCACGGCCTCGGACTTGAGCGTTCGGGCGGTCGAAGTGAGGCGGGTCACCCGCCGGAAGGAGCGGCGTTCCCCCGTCAGGACCTACGCTGCCGCGATGGGGACCCGGGACGACGTCGCGCGACCGCCCGCCGCGGCGCCCGCGACGGCGCTGGTCAGGAGGGCGCGCCGGGTGGAGCGCGCGCTGGGGGAGCGCTACCCGGACGCGCGCTGCGAGCTCGACTTCCGCTCGCCGCTGGAGCTGCTGGTCGCCACGGTGCTCTCGGCGCAGACCACGGACGTGCGGGTGAACTCCGTGACGCCGGCGCTGTTCGCCCGGTACCCGGACGCCGCCGCCTACGCCGGGGCCGACCTGGAGGAGGTCGAGGCGATCATCCGGCCGACCGGGTTCTTCCGGGCCAAGGCGCGCTCGGTGGTCGGGATCGGCACGGCGCTGGTCGAGCGGTTCGACGGCGAGGTGCCGGCGCGGCTGGACGACCTGGTGACCCTGCCCGGCGTCGGGCGCAAGACCGCGAACGTGGTGCTGGGCGACGCCTTCGGCATCCCGGGGATCACGGTGGACACGCACGTCGGGCGGCTGGTCCGCCGGCTGGGCTGGACCGCGCAGGAGGACCCGGTGCGCGTCGAGCAGGACCTGGCGGCGCTGTTCCCGCGCGCGGGATGGACCCTGCTCAGCCACCGGCTGATCTTCCACGGGCGGCGCACCTGCCACGCGCGTCGGCCGGACTGCGCGAGCTGCCCGGTCACCCGCGACTGCCCGTCCGCCCTGGTGGTGCGTGGCCCGGTCAGCGCTGCTCGCGCAGCCAGTCCAGCAGCAGGGCGCTGACCCGCGCCGGGTCCTCCTCGGGCAGGTAGTGCCCCGCACCGGCGAGCATCTCGAACCGGTACTGCGGCCCGAGCCGGCGCGCCACCGGCCCGGTGGCCATCGCGCGGGCGACCGGGTAGCAGCCGTCGGAGCCGCCGTGCACCTGGAGCACCGGCACGGACGGGGCGTCGCGCAGCGCGAGCGCGTACCGGCGACCGTCCGGGCGCACCCGGGACCGGTACAGCCAGCGGACCTGCTCCAGCGCGGAGTGCGCGGCGAACGGCACCTGGGCGGCCCGGCGGTGCACGGCGAGCGCGGCGGGGTCCGGCCAGCGCGGGCCGCCCCACTCGCGCAGCAGCCGGGCGACCAGGTCGCCGCGGGTCATCGCGCGCTCGGGCAGCGAGGGGATCTGCATGGCGGCCATCCGCTGCCCGGCGCGCGCCCGCAGCCCGCCGCGCGGGTCGGCCCGGCGGACCAGCGGGTGGGGCGCGGACAGCACGCCGACGGCGCGGGTCAGCGCGGGCTGGTACGCGGGCATCGCCCAGGCGACGTCACCGCCGCCGACGCCGTGGCCGACGATGACGGCCTGCTCGCAGCCGAGCGAGCGCACCACGCCGGCGACGTCCCGGGTCAGCCCGGGCACGTCGTAGCCGATCGGCGGCTTGTCGGAGGCTCCGGTGCCGCGCAGGTCCATCGCGACCACGCGGTAGCCCTCGGCGGCGATCGTCGGCAGCTGGTGCCGCCAGGACCACCACAGGCCGGGCAGCCCGTGCAGCAGCACCACGAGCGGGGCGTCCCGGTCGTCCGGCCCGGCGACGGCGACGTGGAACCGCGCGCCGTTCGCGGGGACGAAGTGGTGCCGCCACGGGCCGTCCAGCAGCAGGGTGGAGGAGTCGACGGTCATCGAGGCGAACCTACCTCCTCCGTCGCGGGACCGGGGCGGGTCCTGCGGCCCGGTGCCGCGGCATGGCCTCAGGCCGCGGTCTCCCGGCCGTCCGTCGCCGCCCGGTGCGCGCGGTCGCGCAGCGCCAGCGCGATGCCCCCGACCACCGCCGCGGTGGTGGAGGCGAGCAGGATCGCGACCGTGAGGTGCTCGTCGTGCGGGCTGCCCGCGCCGAAGGCGAGCTCGCCGATCAGCAGCGACACGGTGAAGCCGATGCCGGCCAGCGCGCCGACCGCCGCGACGTCCCGCCAGTGCAGGCCCGGGGCGAGCGAGGCGCGGGTGAAGGTGGCGACCGCCCAGGTGGCGGCGAGGATGCCCAGCGGCTTGCCGAGCACCAGCCCGAGCGCCACGCCCTGCGCCACCGGGTCGCGGACCGCGTCGGCCAGCACCCCGCCGTCCAGGGTGACCCCGGCGGCGAACAGCGCGAACACCGGCACCGCGAACCCGGCGGACAGCGGACGCCACCGGTGCTCCAGCCGCTCGGCGACCGCGACCTCCTCGCCGGCGCGGGCGATCCCCGGCGCGGTCAGCCCGAGCAGCACCCCGGCGATCGTCGCGTGCACGCCGGAGGCGTGCATCAGCGCCCATGCCGCCACGCCGAGCACCAGCAGCACCACCGAGGGCGCGCGCCGCCGCACGAGCACGCCGAACACCGCCACCACCGCCAGCGAGGCCGCCAGCCAGACCAGGTGCAGGCCGTCGGTGTAGACCACCGCGATCACCACGATCCCCAGCAGGTCGTCCACCACCGCGAGCGTGAGCAGGAACGCGCGCAGCGCCGCCGGCAGGCTGCGCCCGACCACGGAGAGGACGGCGACCGCGAAGGCGATGTCGGTGGCGGTCGGCACCGCCCAGCCGTGCGGCGCGCCGCCGTCGCCCAGGTTCACCAGCAGGTAGAGCAGCGCGGGCACCGCCATGCCGCCGAGCGCGGCGACCACCGGCACGATCGCGGTGGCCGGGCGGCGCAGCTCGCCGTCGACGATCTCCCGCTTGAGCTCCAGGCCGACCACGAAGAAGAAGATCGCGAGCAGCCCGTCGGTGGCCCAGCCGGCGACGGAGAGGTCGAGGTGCAGGGCGGACGGGCCGATCACGGTGTCCGACAGGGTGCGGTAGGCGGCCGACCAGGGCGAGTTGGCCCAGACGATCGCGGCCAGCGCGCCGATCAGCAGCAGCACGCCGCCGGTGCGCTCGGCGCGCAGGGTGTCGAGCAGGTTGCGCTCGCCGCCGGCGGTCAGCCGGGCGAACAGGGCAGGACGGGGTGCGGGCACGTGGGCCTCCGAGGGGTCGACGACATCACGCCGACCAGACTTCCCGGCACACCTGACGTCCAGGATACCGGGGGATGGTCACGCGTCGGCGGGCACCTCGGCCGGGGAGGCGGCGGCGGGGCCCTCGCCGCGCCGGTCCTTCGGCGGGTCGAAGCGGTAGCCGACGTTGCGCACGGTGCCGATCAGCTGCTCGTGCTCGGGGCCGAGCTTGGCGCGCAGGCGTCGCACGTGGACGTCCACGGTGCGGGTGCCCCCGTAGTAGTCGTAGCCCCACACCTCCTGCAGCAGCTGCGCGCGGGTGAAGACCCGGCCCGGGTGCTGCACCAGGTACTTCAGCAGCTCGAACTCCTTGTACGTGAGGTCGAGCGGCCGGCCGCGCAGCCGGGCGGTGTACCCGCCGGCGTCGATCATCAGCTCGCCGGAGGAGATCTCCTGCGGCGCGTCGTCGAAGGAGGAGGACGCCGCACGCTCCATGACGAGACGGAACCGCGTCTCGACCTCGGCGGGGGTGGCGTTCTCGAGCACGATGTCGTCGGCGCCCCACTCCGCGGTGACGACCGTCAGGCCGCCCTCGGTGAGCACCAGCACCAGCGGCACGGTGAGCCCGGTGGCGCGCAGCAGCCGGCAGGTGGTGCGCGCGGTCACCAGGTCGCGGCGCGCGTCGAGCACGACGATGTCGGCGTCCGGCGCGTCCACCAGGGCCGACGGCTCCACCGGAAGCACGCGGACGCGGTGGGACAGCAGCCCGAGCGCCGGCAGCACCTGGGAGGACCCGCCGGACGCGGGTGTGAGCAGCAGCAGGTCGGCCACCAGGTACCCCTCTTCCCGTCCGAGTGGGGGACACGGTACCGCGCCCGTGGTCCCCCCTCTGTTACACGGATGTCACACGATGATGGCGCGGATCGTCGGGCTGGACACCCGCGACGCGCGCGTCTGGGAGGATGGGGCCCGTGCAGGCGTCGACTCGTGCCGTGACGACGGCGGTGCTGGCGACCCTGGTCGCGGTCGCCGGCGTGCTCGGCGACATCTCCCTCGCGGGCCACGACGGCGTCGTGCTCGCCACGCTCCTGGCTGCGCTCGCGGTGGTCTTCGCGCTCGGCTGGCCCCAGGTGGCCGGTCTGCCCGCGCCGGTGCACAGCACCGTGGTGGTGGCCCTCGGCGGCCTCGCCGCGACCGCCGTCGTGCTGATCACCTCCGCCGAGCCGCTGCTCGGCGACCTGCCGGTCGTCTTCGCCTGCGCGGTGCTGCTGTCGTTCGTGGCGGAGCTGGCACGCCGGGACGGGCGTGAGCGGCTGGTCGAGTCGGTGACCGGCACGGTGGCCGGGACCCTGGTGCCGGTGTGCGCGGCCGGCTGGCTGGCGGCGCAGCGCACCCCGGCGGGCGACCAGGTCGTCGTCGTCGGTGCGGTGGCGCTCGCGGTGGCCTCCGCCGTGACGGCGCTCCAGCTGCGCGGCTGGGCCGGTGCCGGCGTGACCGTCGGCGCCGCCACGGTGACCGGCCTGGCGGTCGGCGCGGTGCTGGGCGAGATCGGCCCGGTGTCGGGTCTGCTGCTGGGCGTCGCCGTGGGCGTGCTGGTGGCGGCGGGGGACGTGCTCTTCGACCGTCTCAGGGCCCTGGAACATCGTCTCGCCGGCTGGTCGGTGGCTGTGCTGCCGGTCGCCGTCACGGGCATCCTCGTCTACGTCGTCGGACGCGTCCTCGTGGGGTGAAGCCGTGGAGCTGCGGGTGCTGCTGGTGGTCGGCGCGCTCGCTGCCGCGGTCGCGCTCGGCCTGCTCTGGCGTGCGCGCCAGGGCCGGTTCGTCGCGGTCCCCGTGCCGCCCGCCACCGGCGCTGACGGGTCCGGCCGGCTGACCCCGGAGGACCTGGGCGCCGCGCTCGGGCGCACCGCCACCTTCGTGCAGCTCTCCGCCGAGGTGTGCACCCCCTGCCGCCGCACCGCTGCCGTGCTGGGCGACCTGGTGCGGGAGCGCCCCGACGTCGTGCACGTCGAGCTGCCCGCCGAGGAGCGGCTGGACCTGGTCCGCCGCTTCGACGTGCTGCGCACCCCCACCGTGCTCGTGCTGGACGCCGCCGGTGCCGTGCGCGGGCGGTTCTCCGGCGCCGCCGACCCCGCCCAGGTGCGCGCCGCGCTCGCGACCGTCCCCGTCCTGCCCGCCCCGAGGAGCCCGCGATGACCGCTGCCACCACCCCCTCGTCCCCGCCGGTCGCCGGCATCGACCCGCGCGGTCCCCGGGTCGGTGCCGCGATCACGGCCGTGCTGCTGGTGGTCGTGCTGCTGCTGCCCTCCGGCGCGGCGACCGTGGGGCTGCTGCTGGTGGCGGCGCTGTTCGCCGTCGGCGCGGTGCGCGGGGCGCAGGGCAGCGTGCCCGGGCTGGCCTACCGCGCGCTGGTCCGCCCGCGCCTGGCGCCGCCGACCGAGCTGGAGGACCCGCGCCCGCCCCGGTTCGCGCAGGGCGTCGGCCTGGTGATCACCGGGGTCGGGGCCGTGCTCGGGCTGCTCGGCGTGGCGGCGGCGGTGCCGGTGGCCGCGGCGCTGGCGCTGGTCGCCGCGGTGCTCAACGCGGTGTTCGGGCTCTGCCTCGGCTGCGAGCTGTACCTGCTGGGCGTGCGGCTGCGCACGCGCTGATCCCCTGCGCGGGACCCGCGCGCGAGCCGGGAGCGGCCAGCGCGGGCGGATCGTCGGACCCTGTCGTTAGGATCGGTGCATGCAGGCACTCGAGGTGGTCTTCATCGGTCTGCTCGTCGCTGCGTCGATCGCGATCGGTTGGTTCGCGTTCTTCGTGGTCTACCGGCTGTTCAAGGGACAGCGCTGACAACTGCAAGGACGGACATGGCGTTCACGCTGCCCGAGGGCCTCGCGCCCGAGATGTACCCGCTGGCCTGGTTGGTCGGCCGATGGCACGGCGAGGGGGTCGTGGGGTACCCGGGGGTCGAGGAGGCTCCGTTCACCCAGGACGTCGTGATCGACCACGACGGCGGCGTCTACCTGTCCTACACCTCCACGATCCGCCTGGTCGCGGTGCCCGACGACGCCTCCGCGCTCGACGGCTCGGATGCGACGCCCGACGCGCCGGGCGAGGTGTGGTCCACCGAGCAGGGCTACTGGCGCATCCCGCCGGAGCGCCCCGAGGGCCTCGGCTCCGACCTGTCGCCGGTGGAGCTGCTGCTCGCCGACCCGTCCGGCCACGTCGCCGTGTACGTCGGCGCCACCGGCAACGGCCGGATCGACCTGGTCAGCGACCTGATCGCCCGCACCGCCACCGGCGCCGAGGTGACCGCAGGCAAGCGGCTCTACGGCCTCGTGCAGGGCGACCTGATGTGGGCGCACGACCTGGCCGCCTTCGGCCAGCCCATGCAGTCCTACGCCTCGGCGCGCCTGGCCCGGGTCGAGGGCTGAGATGAGCGAAGCCCCGACCGCCGACGTGCCCGCCGACGTGCCCGTCGAAGCACGGCACCGCAGCCCGCTGCTGGACGCCCACGGCGCGGTCGGCGGCGCGGGCCCGGACGCCGGGGTGGCCTGGCACTACGGCGACCCGACCGCCGAGCAGCGCGCGCTGGCCCGCGGCGGGGCCGTGGTCGACCAGTCGCACCTCGGCGTGGTCACCGTGACCGGCCCGGACCGGCTGTCCTGGCTGCACTCGATCACCTCGCAGCAGCTCGAGGACCTGGCGCCCCGCACCTCCACCGAGACGCTGGTGCTCAGCCCGCAGGGGCACGTCGAGCACGCGGCGGGCGTGGTGGACGACGGCACGACGACCTGGCTGCTCACCGAGTCCGCCCCCGCGCTGGCGGCGTGGCTGGACCGGATGCGCTTCATGCTGCGGGTCGAGGTCGCCGACGTGACCGACGCCTGGGCCGCGATCGGCGAGCCGGTGGACGCCGAGGGCGCCGAGGGCGAGCCGGTCACGTGGCGCGACCCGTGGCCGCGCACTCTGCCCGGCGGCACCCGCTACGGCCTGCCTGACGAGCAGCACCCGGGCGCGGACCGGCCGTGGCGGCTGGTGCTGGTGCCGCGCGAGCGGCTGGCGGACGAGGTGCAGGCGCGCGTCGCCGCGGGCTGGCCGCTGGTCGGCACCTGGGCGAGCGAGGCGCTGCGCGTCGAGGCCTGGCGCCCGCGCTGGAGCCACGAGGTCGACCACCGCACGATCCCGCACGAGCTGGACTGGCTGCGCACCGCCGTGCACCTGCACAAGGGCTGCTACCGCGGGCAGGAGACGATCGCGCGGGTGCACAACCTGGGCCGTCCGCCGCGCCGCCTGGTGCTGCTGCACCTGGACGGCTCCGGGCACCTGCTGCCCGAGGTCGGCGCGGTGGTGCGCGACCTCGGTGACCTGCACGCCGGCGGTGAGCCCGGCCGGGAGATCGGTCGCGTCACCAGCCTGGTGCGGCACCACGAGCTCGGCCCGGTCGCGCTGGCCGTGGTGAAGCGCTCCGCCCCGGTGGACGTCGAGGTGGTCGTGGACTGCGAGGGAGCCCCGGTGACCGCCGGGCAGGAGGTCGTGGTGCCCGGGGACGGCGTGTCCGTCGACCGGCCGGCCGAGCACGGGCCGCTGACGCGCGGCCTGGGCGGCCACCCGATGCTGTGAACCGCCCCGAACGACCGGAACGCGGCCCGTCGTCGGTGCGGGTCCAGGCCGAGGCGCGGGTCCGGCAGGGCTGGTCACGGGTGCGCTCGTCGCTGCTGCCGATCGCGCAGGCGGTGCTGGCCGCCGGGGTCTCCTACTGGATCGCGTTCCACCTGCTCGGGCACAGCGCGCCGTTCTTCGCCCCGGTGAGCGCGTGGATCGCCCTGGGCTTCACCGCCGACCGCGAGCTGCGACGCGTCGCCGAGCTGGCCGTGGGCGTGGCGCTCGGTGTCGGCCTGGGCGACCTGGTGGTGCACGGGATCGGCACCGGCCCCTGGCAGGTGGCGGTGGTGCTGGCGGTCGCGGCGCTGGTCGGACGGTTCCTGGACCGCGGGCCGATGCTCACCACCCAGGCCGGGGTGCAGGCGATCGTGATCGTCGGGCTGCCCGCCGTCGGCGCCGCGGGCGGTCCGCTCGGCCGCTGGACGGACGCGCTGGTCGGCGGTGCGGTGGCCCTCGCGGTCGCCGCGCTGACCCCCAACGACCCGCGCCGCCGTCCCCGGGCCACCGGGCGCGCGGCGGTGGAGGAGCTGGCCGGGATGCTCCGGATGCTGGCCCGCGGCATGCGGGACCGCTCGGTGACCGACGTCGAGGACGCGCTGGTCCGCGGCCGGTCCTCGCAGCCCGCGCTGGACGAGTGGCACGACGCCGCCACCGCCGCGCGGGACCTGGCGCGCGTCTCGCCGGCCGCCCGCCGGCACCGGACCGAGCTCGCGTGGATCGGGCAGTCCGCGGTCCGCGTGGACCGGGCCGTGCGCAACGCCCGGGTGCTGGCCCGGCGCTCCACCACGGTCGTCGAGGACGACCACGCCGCCGCGCTGCCCCCGCTGGCCGACGCGGTGGACCGGGTGGCGCTGGCCGCCGACGCCCTGGCCGCCGCGCTGGGGTCGGGCACCGAGCCGCTGCGGGCGCGCGGCGAGCTGCTGGTGCTCGCGGGCGAGCTCGACCCGTTCCGGCTGGCGCCGGACGACTGGCAGGTGCAGAGCCTGGTCCTGCTGCTGCGCTCGCTGGTGGTCGACCTGCTGGAGGCTGCCGGGGTGGATCCGCGCGAGGCCCGCGAGGCGCTGCCGGAGATCTGATCCGCCGTCCGGCGGGGGTGGGACCGTAGGCTGTGCCGCGTGATCGCAGCCGCGCAGTCCCTCATCTATCTGGCGTTCTACGTCGCGATCTTCGCGCTGTCCGTGTGGGCGCTGGTCGACATGCTCCGGCGCCCCGCGCAGGCGTTCCTGTCCGCGGGCAAGCAGACCAAGCAGCGCTGGACCATCATCCTGGTGGTCGCGACGCTGGTCTCCTTCGTGGCGATCCCGTACCCGATCGGCATCGGGCGGCTCGGCTTCCTCGCGCTGCTGGCGGCGGTCGCCGCGGTGGTCTACCTGGTGGACGTGCGCCCGGCGGTCGGCCCGTACTCCGGCCGACGCGGCGGCGGCTCCGGCTCCGGCCCGTCGCGGGGCGGCTGGTGACGCCCGTCCAGGACGGTCCCGGGCTCGCCGCGCGGCTGCACGCCGCCGCGCCCGCGCTGGTGGCGGGAGCCGCGGAGACCGCCGGGGACGTCGCGAGCGCCGCCGCCCCGCTGGCCCGGGTGGTGCGCGGCGACCTGGTCGAGTCCGTGCACGCCGGGCACCTGGTGGTGCTGGCGCCGGACGGGTCGGTGCGGCTCGCGCTGGGCGATCCCGAGGTGACCGTGCTGGCGCGCTCCTCGCTCAAGCCGGTGCAGGCGGTGGCGCTGCTGCGCTCCGGGCTGGACCTGCCGCCGGAGCACCTGGCGCTGGCCTGCGCCAGCCACAGCGGCGAGCCGGTGCACCTGGCCGGGGTCCGTGCGGTGCTGGCCGGTGCCGGGCTGGACGAGAGCGCCTTGGACAACACCCCCGACCTGCCGCTGGACGCCGAGGCGGCGGTCGCGTGGCGTTCCGCCGGTCACGGCCCCGAGCCGGTCGCGCAGAACTGCTCGGGCAAGCACGCCGCGATGCTGGCGACCTGCGTGGCCGCGGGCTGGCCGACCGCCGGCTACCGCGACGCCGCACACCCGGTGCAGGTGGCGGTGCGCGCGACGCTCGAGGACCTCACCGGTGCGCCGGTGCGGCACAGCACGGTCGACGGCTGCGGGGCCGCGCTGTTCTCCACCACGCTGATCGGCCTGGCACGTGCCTTCGCCCGGATCGCCTCCGCCGACGCGGGGACGCCGGAGGGCCGGGTGGCCGCCGCGATGTCCGCGCACCCCGACCTGGTCGGCGGCACCGGGCGCGACGTGACCCGGGTGATGCGAGCGGTGCCGGGGCTGGTCGCGAAGGACGGGGCCGACGGCGTGTACGCCGCCGCGCTGCCGGACGGCTCGGCGGTGGCGTTCAAGATCGCCGACGGCGGACCGCGCCCGCGCCCGGCGGTGCTGGTCGCGGCGCTGCGCCTCGCCGGGGCCGCCGACGTGCCCGGTGCGGACCTGGCGGCGCTGGACGACCTGGGTCGCACGCCGGTGCTCGGTCACGGCGAGCCGGTCGGCGCGGTGGTCCCGGCCTTCGGGGGTGCCGCGTGAGGGCGGTCGTGCAGCGGGCCACCCGCGCGTCGGTCACCGTGGACGGGCAGGTGGTCGGCGGCTTCGACGGGCAGGGCCTCGTGGTGCTGGTCGGGGTCACCCCCGGTGACGGTGCCCCGCAGGTCGAGCTGATCGCCCGCAAGATCGCCGAGCTGCGCATCCTGCGCGACGAGCGCTCCGCCGCCGAGGTGGACGCCCCGGTTCTGGTGGTCAGCCAGTTCACCCTCTACGGCGACACCCGCAAGGGCCGCCGGCCCACCTGGAACGCCGCCGCCCCCGGACCGGTCGCCGAGCCGCTGGTCGCCGCGGTCGTGGAGGCGCTGCGCACCCGGGGCCTGACCGTGAGCACGGGGGTGTTCGGTGCGGACATGGCCGTCGAGCTGGTGAACGACGGACCGGTGACGCTGCTGCTGGAGTCGGTGCCCGACCCCGCCTGACGCCGGGTCAGGCCAGGCGCAGGACCAGCCGCTCCTCGGTCCGCGAGGGGTCGCGCGGCAGCGCCTGCCGCTCCTTGGTGCGCACGTAGCCGGCACGGACGAACAGGTCGCCGGCGGGGTGGTTGTCGTCCACCACCCACAGCGAGACCGTGGTCGCGCCCTCGGCCGCCGCCGCGGTGCGCACCGTGTCCAGCAGGGCCCACCCGCAGCCGTGCCGCCGCACCTCCGGCGCCACCCAGAGCTGCACCACGTGCCGGTCGTGCGTCGCCGACCCGGGCTCCTGGATCATCCCGACCAGCCCGCGCGGGGTGCCGTCGTCCTCGTGCAGCACCCAGGTCGCCGCGCTGCGCACCCGCATCCGCCAGTGCGACTCGACGAACATCTCCTCGCGCGCCAGCGAGGAGCCGAACACCGAGGGGTCCTCGCGCAGCGCACGGAGCCGGACGTCCCGGACGGTCTCCCAGTCGTCCTCGGTCACGCGTGAGATCTGCACGCCGACAGCATGCCGCACCGGGCGGCGCGCGGCGCCCGCGGGGTCGGGCGTGTCCGGGGCGGTTCACCCCGATCGGGGGCGTGGTGTCAGGCCACGGACCCGTGCCCCTGCGGGTCGGGCGTCGCGCGGGCGACGTCGGCGATCTCCTCCTCGGGGCGCGGGGCGATCGTCTCGTCGGGCTCGAGCACCGGCACGTCGTCGTGGGGATCGTGGGCGACCTGCGGGTCGCGGGGGACAGCGGGCTCGGACATGCCGACCTCCTCGGTCGCGGGGGATCCCCACGCTACGACCCATCGCGGCGCGGCGCCCGTGCTCCGTCCGAGTGGTCGTGCGACGCCGGGCGGCGGCGCGGCGGGGTGCGCGGCAGGATGCCGCTCATGCGGATCACGGCGGTGCTGGGCGACATCACCACCATGCGCACGGACGCGATCGTCAACGCGGCGAACTCCTCGCTGCTCGGCGGCGGCGGGGTGGACGGGGCGATCCACCGCGCGGCCGGGCCTGCGCTGCTCGCGGAGTGCCGGGCGCTGCGGGAGGGACCGCTGGTCGGTGGCCTGCCCACCGGCGACGCGGTGGCGACCGGCGCCGGACTGCTCCCGGCGCACTGGGTGGTGCACACCGTGGGTCCGAACGCGCACGCCGGGCAGCGCGACCCGGCGCTGCTGCGCTCCTGCTTCACGCGGTCGCTGGACGTTGCCGCCGAGGTCGGCGCCCGCACGGTGGCCGTGCCCGCGGTGAGCGCCGGGGTCTACGGCTGGGCGCCGGAGCAGGTCGCCCGGATCGCGGTGGACGCCGTGCGCGCCTGGGACCGGGCCCGCCCCGGGGTGGTGGACGAGGTGACCTTCGTGCTGTTCACCCCCGAGGTGCGGGACGTGTTCACCGCCGCGCTCGACGGGTAGCGCGCAAACCCCTTCGCCGGGACGGTGGTCGCGTGCTACTCCGGGACCATGGATCTCACCGCACCCCGCACCGACGGCGGCCTCGTCGAGCGCTCCTTCACCCTCGACGGCGTCCCGGGCGTCCTGTGGACCCCGGCCGACGCGACCGCACCGATCCCGCTGGTCCTGCTCGGCCACCCCGGCGGGCTCGGCCCGATGCGCCCCCGGCTGCTGTCCCGTGCGCGCAGCGCCGCCGCCCAGGGCTTCGCCTCGGCCACGCTCGAGCTGCCCGGCAGCGGCGACCGGGCCTCGCTGCCCGCGGTGGACGAGGCCCGTGTCGAGCTGCGCCGCGCGGTCACGGCGGGCGAGGCGCCGGGTGCGGACGTGGTCGACCGGCTGGTGCTGCCGCTGGTGGAGGCGGCGGTGCCCGAGTGGCAGGCGCTGATCGACGCGCTGCTCGCCCTGCCCGAGATCGACGGCCCCGTCGCGTGGTCCGGCGGGGTGACCGCGATCGGGGTGCGCCTGGCGCTGGTGGAGCCGCGGATCGTGGCCGCCGGGCTGTTCGCCGGGTCCTTCGTGCCGCAGTCGATCGTGGACGAGGCACGGCGGGTGACCGTCCCGGTGCACGTGCTGCTCCAGTGGGACGACGCCGGCAACGACCGGCAGGCCGCGCTCGACCTGTTCGACGCGTTCGGCTCGGCGGAGAAGACCCTGCAGGCCAACCTGGGCGGGCACACCGGTGTCCCCGCGCACGCCGCCGAGGACGCGGCGCGGTTCTTCGAGCGCCACCTGCGGCCCGGCGCCGTGCGCGGCTGACGGCCCGGCGGCGGATCGGCCCGGCGGCGGATCGGCGCGGCGGCGGGCCGGCGCGGGGCACCCCGACCGATCAGCGGGCGGGGAGCCGGCCCAGGCCGGTGCGCAGGTCGTCGGCGGTGGCGGTCAGCGAGATCCGGACCCACCCCTCGCCCGCCGGGCCGAAGGCCGAGCCCGGTGCGACCGCGACGCCCTGCGTGCGCGCCAGGTCCTCCGCCCACGCCGCGACGTCGCCGCCGGTCAGGTGCGCCACGTCGGCCCACAGGTAGATCCCGCCGGCGGCCGGCAGCCAGCCGATCCCCTTGGCGTCCAGCACCTCCTGGGCCACCGCGCGGTGCTCGCGGTAGGTGCGGCGGGCGTCGTCCACCACGTCCTGCGGCCCGGTGATCGCCGCCAGCGCCGCGTGCTGGGCGGGGGTGTTCACGCAGGACACGATCGACTCCTGCACGCGGGGGATCAGCGGCGCCAGCACGTCCGGCACCACCAGCGCGCCCACCCGCATACCGGTCATCGCATACGTCTTGGAGAACGTGTGCAGCGTCATCACCCGGCCGTCGGTGTCCAGCGCGGCGGCCGGGACGTGCGGGGCGTCGTCGGTGAACGCGGCGTAGCACTCGTCGGACAGCACCCACAGGTCGTGCCGGCGGGCGATGTCGAGCAGGTCGGCCAGCAGCGCCTCGGGCAGGCAGGTGCCCAGAGGGTTCGACGGGCTGTTGAGCAGCAGCACCCGCGTGCGGTCGGTGATCGCCGCCTCGACCGTCGCCGGGTCGGGCAGGAACCCGTCCTCCGCGCGCAGCACGTACGGCTGGGCCTGCGCCTGGAGCAGGTGCGCCGCCATCGTGAACGGCGGGTACCCGGGGTCGGGCACCAGCACCCCGTCGTCGGCACCCACGGTCAGGCTCAGCGCGAGGTGCAGCGCCTGCGCCCCGCCGGCGGTCACCCAGACGTTGTCGCGGCGGACCGCCGGGGCGTGCAGCGGGTCGAGCCAGGCGGCCAGGGCGTCGCGCAGCTCCGGGATGCCGCCGTTCGGCGTGTAGCGGGTGTCGTCGCGGGCCAGCGCCTCGCGGGCGGCCTCCAGCACGTGCGGGGCGGTCGCCAGGTCCGGCTCGCCGACGCTCAGCACCACCGCCCCCGGCAGCGACCACGCGAGCTCGGTGATCCGCCGGATGCCGGAGGCCGGGACGGTGCGGGCGTGGGCGGCGATCTGGGGCACGCGGGCAGGCTAACTGCGACGTGTGACGACGGTGTGACGGCCGGCCACGGGCCGATGACCCGGCAGGATGGGGGCCATGAGCACCACCGACGCTCCGCTCGACCCCCGGCCCGGCCCGCGCCTGCTCCGCGCGGCGCTGCTGCTCGGGCTGCTGGCCCTCGGCGGCTGGCTGCTGCACCTCGGCACCCACGAGTCCTCGCTCGTGCAGTGGGAGTGCGCCGCGGGCACCTGCGCCTCCGACCAGCTCGCCTCCGCCGCGCCGATCCTCGGCGTCCTCGTGCTCGCCGGTGCGGCGACGCTCGCGCTCGGCTTCTTCGGCCGGGCGACCGTCGGCCTGCTGCTCGCCTACGGCTCCGGTGCCGCCCTGCTCGGCTGGCGCGACGCGGTGGCCGACGGCCTCAACACCGAGGTCGCCGTGCGCCGCCCGGTGCTGGTGGTGACGGTCCTGCTGGTGATCGGCCTGGTCGCCGGGGTGGTCGGCGGGGTGCAGAGCCTGCGCCGCACCGGTCTGCTCGCGCGGCTCGCCGGACGCCGTGCCGCCTGGGCGCGGGTCACCGACTACGACACCGACGCGCAGGGCCGGGTGCTCGCCACCGTGCACTTCGACGACGAGTGCGGCGTGCGGCACGCGGTGCGCACCGTCGTCCCGCGGGACGCCTTCAAGCGCCCGGCGCAGGCGCTGTACGACCCGGAGCGTCCCGACGACCCCGCACGGCTGCGCGTCGCGCTGGCGCCGCAGCCTGCGACGGCCGCCGCCCGCGTCGCGCGCGAGCAGGCCGTGCGGGTGCGGGTGCCGCTGCCCGGGGACGACCTGCCGTCGGGGCGCGCGGCGGGGTCGGGCGGATCGGGCGGATCGGACGCGACGGGGACGGCCCCGGTCGACCTGGTCACCGCGCTCGACCGCCTGCGGGTGCTGCACGAGCAGGGTGCGTTGACCGACGAGGAGTTCGCGGCGGCGAAGGCGTCGGTGCTGCGGGGATAACACTCACGTGGCGAGTGATATCCCTCGCCACACGAGTGTGACGGCGCCGCCGGTGCCGGCCCCGTGCGCCACTAGCGCGGTGGTGCGGGTCGCACGAGGCCCCACGCAGGCGAGGGTGCGTGCGAAAACCTCCGAACCGGAGAATCCCCAGCGCTACTCAACGGTAGCGTCGCCTGCGTCGAGCAACCCGTGCTCGCGAGGAGGCGAGCATGACCGACGACGGCCCGACCCCGGTGTTCCTCACCACGGACACCGAGGAGCTGCGCACTGCCGGCAACGACTGGCTGCGCGACGCCGACCTGGTGACGACCGCGCAGCGTCACGTCCTGATGGCCTCGGCGTCCCAGTACGGCGGGACGGGTGTGCTCGCCGCCGCCGCTCGCCGGTTCGAGAACCGCATGTCCTACGCCCTGGAGGCCCTGGCGGAGGAGGTGGAGGAGGTCGGCCATCACCTGCGTGGCACCGCCGAGGCGTACGACTTCATGGACACCAGTGCGAGCGACGACCTCACCGCGCTCGGCACACGCCTGGACGGTGCGCCATGAGCGTGGCCCTGTCCGGCACCGCCGATCCGGTCGACCTGATCCCTGGCGACCCGACACGATCCGCCGGGACGCCGACGACCTCGTGTCCGAGGCCGGGCACCTGGAGGACCTCGGGGCGCGCGCGGCGCGCCGGACGATCCCCTCGTGGCAGGGCACCGCCGCCGACGGGTACGCGGGCCGCCGGGACACCGAGGCCGAACGGCTGGGCGCGGTCGGGCAGGTCTACCGGTGGGTCGCCGAGACCCTGTACTGCTACGCCGACGTGCTCGCCTGGGCGCAGCGTCAGGCCGCCGCCGCGGTCACCCTGTACGCCACCGCCGCCCCGGTCGGGCTCACCAGCGGGGGCATCACCGACGTGTTCGGGCGGCCCGTCCCGAAGACGCTCGACCCGTTCGGGCGGCCGATCCGCGGACCGAACCGCCCTGGCGCGCTCGACCCTGCGAAGGCCACGGCGCAGGCGTCCGCGAACCTGGAAGCCGCCCGGGCCGTCGTGCAGCGCGCCGAGCAGGCCGCCGCCGAAGCCCTCGACGCCCTGGTCGAGGGGATGCCCGACGGCACGTGGTCCTGGGGTCAGTTCGCCACCGGGGCGTGGGGCTGGCTGACCGACACGGTGAAGTTCGTCGCCTGGGACACCAATCTCATCCGGGGCGTCATCGACCCGGACGGGTTCGCGCGCGACGCCGTGGCGATGTGGGACGGAGCGACCGGTACCTACCACCTGCTGACCACCGATCCGCTCGGTGCGCCCGACGTCCTGCTGAACGGGCAGCAGCGCCGCGACGATCCCGGGCTGTGGTGGGGTGGGCTCGCGCCCGACATCGCTCTGTCGCTGGCCGGCGGGGCGGGCACGGTGTCCCGAGGCGTCAGCGCGGCGCGCGCCGGATCGCGGGTCGCTGACGCCGCGGCTGTCGGAGCGCGCACCGCGACCGCAGCGGAGCGCGTGACCGTCGGTCGCTTCCCGTGGACCGCTGACGAGCTGGCGACGGCCACGGCGGGGGACGGTCCGGTGACGTTCCAGATCCGGGGTCACTGGGACACCGGCCAGATCGGTGATGCTCTGGAGTACGTGGACTCGGGGAACGCGACCCGCCGGGACGGCGGCCTCTCATCGACCGGGCGTGTCTCCACGCAGGGTGAGTTGCGCGCGGCTGCGAGCCGTGCGGCGGCTGGCGAGCGGTCCGCCGCAGAGGCGGTCGGAGACACTCGATACGACGGCAAGCACGTGGGACACGGCCCGGATGCCACCTGGACGGGCAGAGCGGATTCATCGTACTGGCTCGCTCAGGATGGCCCCGTGAACCTTTCGCTGGGGCCGCAATCCAATGTGTCTCCGCTCGGATTTAAGCCAACCATTTTCCAGGCCCAGATGCCGGATGGTACGATCCTTCGTGGCAGTTTCGATTGGAGCCCAGAATGAGAAATGAAGACGTTCCCTGGGAAGCCATGGCCGGCGAGATGCTCCAGCGTCGCGCCCGTCTCGCGGCGGTCGACCCGATCGTGAGTCCGCTCCTGCCGTTCGGGCACCGGCCAACTGATGCCGACCTCATGGCTGCTGAGGCGCGTCTGGGGCACTCGCTCGATGCGCAGCACGCGGAACTGCTGCGCCGCGTCAATGGATGGCCGAACATCTTCGCCAGCGGTGACCTCCTGGGCGCGAGCGACCTCGGAGCGGGTGGGCGCTGGTCGTACGCGCAGCAGATGATCGCGGCCTTCTACGAGGAGGGCCCCGCGATCGGATTTCCTCCCCGCGAATCGGTCTACCCCATTCACCTGGGCGAGTCCGACCTGTTCATTATCGACATGGCGGGGCCCTTGACGGACGGCGGACACCCGGTGTACTGGCTCGACGGCGGCGTCGTGGACCAGTGGCCGAACGTCCGCGAATACTGGATGGCCGGATTCAGGCTCCTTGAAGTAGTTCAGGAGTATTGCGAAAGTCGCAATAGTCCTGGCGCATCTCCGGCGGATCCGGGGTCTTCGTCACACTAATTCCGATGGGACGCAGGCCGTGTCGAATGACGAAACTGTCGTACCGACGACTCGTTGCTGATCGTCCGACCCCGGAGCCACGGGGTGCTCGCTCGACGGGCAGGTGCCGCACCACGCCCGCCGGCGCACACTGGCCCCGTGCCCGACGACCGCATCACCCCCGCCGAGATGCGCGCCCTGCTGCACGAGCGGCGCACCGAGGCCCTCGCGCGGCTGGCCGGCACCGGGGCGGAGCGCGCGGCGGTGGTCGAGGCCGCCCGTGAGTCCGTGACCGACGACGAGCACGACCCGGAGGGCGCCACGATCGCCTACGAGCGGCGGCTGCTGGAGGTGCTGGGCGCGGAGGCGGCGGAGCGGCTGGTGGCGGTGGACCGGGCGCTGGCCCGGGTGGAGCGCGGGGAGCACCAGGTGTGCGCGGTGTGCGGCGGGTGGATCCCGGCGGACCGGCTGCGGGCGCTGCCGACGGCGACGACCTGCGTGCGCTGCCTCGACCGATCCGCGCGCCGGCCGTCCTAGACTGCCGCGGTGTCTGCTCCCGCGACCGGGCCGCTGCGGCTGACCGTCCTCGGGCAGGTGAGCGCCCCCGACGCGGACGGTCACGGTCTCGTCCCCGTCGCCGGTCTCGGCGCCAACCTGCTGCTCGCGCTGGCGCTGGAGCACGGTCGGGGGATCGGTGCGGCGCGCGCGGTCGACGAGGTGTGGCCGGATGTCCCGCCCGCCTCGGGCCGTGCGGCGTTGCAGACGCTGGTGTCGCGGCTGCGATCCGCGCACGGCGCCGGGCTGCTGGTGTCGACCGCGACCGGGTACGCGCTCGGGATCGACCCGGCGGACGTGGATCTGCACCGGGCGACGACGGCGGCGGAGGCAGCACGGGAGGCGCTCGCGGGTGGGGACCCCGGCACCGCCGACCGGACCACCGGCGCGGCGCTGGCGCTGTGGACCGGCGACCCGGGCACCGGCGCGACCGCGGAGCCGCTGCTGGCTGCGCTGGCGGTCCGGGCGGAGGGGGTGCGGCGCGACCTCCTGCGGCTGCGCACCCGCGCGTTGCTCGACCTGGGCGACCCTGGCGCCGTGGTCTGCGCCGACGAGCTGGCCGAGGTGGCACCGCTGGACGACGGGGCGCACCTGCTGAGGATGCGGGCGCTGCACGCCGCCGGGCGCACCTCGGAGGCGGTGGCCGCCTTCGCCGAGTACCGCGAGCGGCTGCGGGACACCCTGGGCACCGACCCCGCGCCGGAGGTCGCGACGTTCCACGTGGAACTGCTGTCCGAGCCGCCGGCCGCGCCCGTGCCGGCGTCCTCCTCGCGGGTGCTCGGGCTGCGGATGGCGCCGAACGCGCTGATCGGACGGGACGCGGACGTCGCCGCGGTGGTGGGGCTGCTCGGTGCCGCGCCGGTGGTGACGGTGCTCGGCACCGGGGGTCTGGGCAAGACGCGGCTGGTGCAGGAGGTCGCCCGTCGGTCCGTCGGCCGGTTCGGGGCGGTCTACGTGACCGAGCTGTCCGCGGTGCGGGAGCAGGCCGACGTCGGGACTGTGCTGGCCGAGGCGCTGCGCGCGGGGGAGTCGGCGGTGCGGCTGGGCATGGCGGAGGCGCGCGGCCGGCTGCTGCGCGACCGGGTGATCGACCGGCTGTCCGAGCAGCCGACCCTGCTGGTGCTGGACAACTGCGAGCACGTGCTGGACGAGGTGGCCGGCTGGGTCGCGGACCTGATCGGCACGGTGCCGGAGCTGCAGGTGCTCGCCACCAGCCGGGCGCCGCTCGGCGTCGCGGGGGAGCGGGTGCACCCGCTGGACCCGCTGCCGGCGCTGGAGCAGGACGGCGCACCCGGGCCGGCGGTGCGGCTGTTCACCGAGCGGGCGTCGGCGGTGCGCCCCGGCCTGACGCTGCCCGCCGACGTGGTCGCGCGGCTGTGCGACCGGCTGGACGGGCTGCCGCTCGCGATCGAGCTCGCCGCCGCCCGCACCCGCTCGCTCACGGTCGAGGAGGTCGAGCGACGGCTGACCGACCGGTTCGCGCTGCTGGTCGGCGGCGGGGCCGGGACGCCGGAGCGCCACCGGACGCTGCGCGCGGTGATCGAGTGGAGCTGGGACCTGCTCACCGAGCGGCAGCGGGTGCTCGCGCGCCGGGTGTCGCAGCTGTCCGACGGCTTCGGTGCGGACGTGGCTGCCGTGCTGGTGGCGGACGACGGGGTGACCGAGCAGCAGGTGCTGGACGACCTGGACGCGCTGGTGGCGCAGTCGCTGCTCCGCGCCCAGGAGCACCGGCCGACCGGCACGATGCGCTACCGGATGCTGGAGACCGTGCGCGAGTTCGGCGACCGCGAGGTCGACCGGGTCGGCGAGCGGGACCGGGTGCTGGACCTGCTGCTCGACTGGGGGCGCGACGTCGCGCTGGCGATGGTCGGCGACATGCAGCGGCCGGAACAGGTCATGCTGGACCCGGTCGGCGAGCGGGAGAAGGACAACCTGGTGACGCTGCTGCGCCGGGCGCTGGACCGCGAGCACGCCACCGCGGGGCCGACCCGTCGGACCGATGCGATCACCGCCCTGTTCGCGGTCACCGGTGTGCGCTGGGTGGTGCAGGGCGCGCAGGACGAGCTGGCGGACGTGCAGCGCGAGGTGCTGCCGCTGTGCCTCGGGTATCGCCCGCCGGCCGGCCGTGGCGCCGCCTGGACGATGGGGCTGTGCCTGGTCGCCGGCACCGAGCTGCTGTACGGGGACCTGCGGTCCGGGACGCGCGCGCGGGTCGAGCTGCGCCGGGTGGTCGCGGGACGGTCCGACCTCGGCTCGGTGCTGCGGCTGCTCGCCGAGCTGGTCGCGCACGTGCTGGACGTCGAGGGGTCCGAGGTGCTGCTCGCGGAGGCGCGCACGTCGCCGGACTGGTCGTTGCGCCGGCTCGCGCTGATGATGAGCTCCACCTACGCGGAGAACGGCGGCGACGTCGAGTCCGCGCTGCGGTACCAGGAGGAGGGCTACGCGCTCGCGGGCGACGCGGACGACACCTGGGGACAGGCGATGTCGGCGGTCGGGCTCGCCGGGCTCTACGGGCAGACGCTGCGTGCGGAGCGCGCGATGGACTGGACGCGCATCGCCGAGATCCACGTCGCGCGGCTCCAGGCCGGCTCGGCGTCACCGCTGATCGACATCCTCGCCGAGGGGCTGCGGCAGACCACCGGCTTCACGCTGCTGGCGATGGACGAGTTCGACGAGGCCGATGCGGTGTTCACGGCGATGGTGCAGGCCTCGCCGGACGTGCGGGACTCCGCGCTGCTCGGCGGTCTGGGGTCGGCGGAGGCCGCGCGTGGGCGGGGCGAGACCGAACGCGGGCTGGCGATGCTGCGGGCGCTCGCGTCGCGGGCCGGCGACGGTGCCCGGGGGATGGATCCCTGGCTGCTGCTGGTGCTGGCGTCCTGCCTGGCCGCGCACGCGATCGAGGGGCGCACCGATGCCCCCGGGCTGGCGGCGATGGCCGGCCGGCTGCGCGGGCACGCGGCGGACGTGCAGCCACCCGGGCACCCGGTGCGGGACACCGCGGTGCTCGGCACGTCGGGCGACGGGCAGCCCGCCGGGCCGATGCACACCGACCGCCCGGTGCTCGGCACCGCGCTGGTCGGCGTCGCCGCCTGGCTGCTGACGGTCGAGCCGCAGGACGCCTCGGCCCTGCGGATGCTGGCGCTCGGCGAGGTCTTCCAGTCCCGGCAGGACGTGCCGGCCACGGCGCGGGCGCAGCACTGGGCGCGGGCCGAGACCGTGCACGGCGCGGCGGCGGTGGCAGCGGCGCGGGCCGAGGTCGCGGCCTGGCCGCCGGAGGACCTGGTCCGCCGGGCGATCGCGTTGCTGCGCGGCGAGCCGGCCTGAGACCGACCCGCCGCGCGACCTCTCGCCGACCCGGTGGGTCACGCCTTGCGCATGTACGCCCGCACGGTGAGCGGCGCGAAGATCGCCACGATCACGGCGGCCCCGAGCAGCGCCCAGGCGGCGTCGGCGGTCCAGGCCCCGTTCATGGTCAGCTCGCGCGCGGCGGTGACCAGGTGCGACACCGGGTTGACGTCCACGAACGAGCGCAGCCAGCCCGGCATCGTGTCGGCGGGCACGAAGGCGTTCGACGCGAACGTCAGCGGGAACAGGATGATCATCGAGATCCCCTGCACCGAGGACGCCGAGCGGGCGATCACGCCGAAGAACGCGAACACCCAGGAGATCGCCCACGAGCTGACGATCACCAGCAGACCCGCCGACACGACGCCGACGAACCCGCCGTCCGGCCGCCAGCCGATGATCATGCCCATGGTCATGGTGAGCACCGTGGCGATGGCGTAGCGGACGGTGTCGGCCAGCAGCGCGCCGGCCAGCGGGGCGATCCGGGCGATCGGCAGGGAGCGGAACCGGTCGAACACGCCCTTGTCCATGTCCTCGCGCAGCTGCACACCGGTGACCACGGAGGTGGTGATCACGGTCTGCACCAGGATGCCGGGGATGAAGAACGGCAGGTAGGACGTGACGTCCCCGGCGATGGCCCCGCCGAAGATGTACGTGAACATCAGCGTGAAGATGATCGGCTGGAACGTCACGTCGAACAGCTGCTCGGGCGTGCGGCGGATCTTGAGCAGGCCGCGCCAGGCCATGCTGAACGACTGGCGGACGGTGTCGAGGACCGGCACGCGGTTCGCGGCGGCCCGGGCGATCTCGAAGGGGTCGGCGGCGGGACGGGTGGGGGCGAGAGTGCTCATGCGTGGACCTTCTCGGGGGCGGTGATCTCGGCCTCGGCGGTCTCCTCGCCGGCCGGCGCGTGGCCGGTGAGCGTGAGGAAGACCTCGTCGAGGGTGGGCTGCTGCACGGTGACGCCGCGCAGACCGATGCCGGCGGACCGCAGGGCGACGAGCACGTCGCCGGCGGAGTCCGCGGCGGGGACGGGGGCGGTCAGGTGGCCGTCCGGGGTGCGGACCGCCTCGACGCCGAGCACCGAGCGGGTGATCCGCAGCGCCTCGGGCTCGTCGGCGTCGTCGGTGAGGTCGAGCTGGAGGCGGGCGGTGCCGACCGAGGCCTTGAGCTCCGCGCCGGTGCCCTCGGCGACGAGCGTGCCGCGGTCGATCACGGCGATCCGCTCGGCGAGCTGGTCGGCCTCGTCCAGGTACTGCGTGGTGAGCAGCACCGTGGAGCCCTGCGCGACCAGCCGGCGGATCGTCTCCCACATCTGGAGCCGGGTGCGCGGGTCGAGGCCGGTGGTGGGCTCGTCCAGGAAGATCAGCGGCGGGTGCGAGATCAGCGAGGCGGCCAGGTCGAGGCGTCGGCGCATGCCGCCGGAGAAGTTCTTCAGCGGGCGGGCCGCGGCCTCGCTCAGCCCGAACTCCTCGAGCAGGGCGGCGGAGGTGCGGCGGGCGTCGCGGCGGGACAGCCCGTGCAGGCGGGAGAACAGCACGAGGTTCTCGGTGGCGGACAGGCTCTCGTCCACCGAGGCGTACTGGCCGGTCACGCCGATCAGCCGGCGGACGGCCTCCGGCTCGCGGACGACGTCGCGGCCGAAGATGGTCGCGGTGCCGGCGTCGGGACGCAGCAGCGTGGCGAGCATGCGGATGGTGGTGGTCTTGCCGGCCCCGTTCGGACCGAGGAAGCCGTAGACGGCCCCGGTGCGGATGCTCAGGTCGATGCCGTCGACGGCGCGGTGGTCGCCGAAGGTCTTGACCAGGCCGTGAGCCTCGACGGCCCAGCGCTGGTCGCCGGTGGTGGTGTGCATGGATGGACCTCCTGTGGTGTCGGCTCCGATGCTCCGCGCCCTCGCTTGCACGGCGCTGACGCGGCGCTGACACGTGCCGTCGCCGGGACCTCCGCCGGCGTTTCGGGCGGGTAAAACCTGCGCCGTCCCTCTGGCGCGCACCCCGCGCCGGTGCCACGCTGCTCCGACTGGGTCGGTCGACCCACTTCCGATCGAGCACCGGAGCCCGTCATCGCCACCGAGACGCCCCGCCGCCGTCCCGTCGCCCTGGTCACCGGGGCGTCCTCCGGCTTCGGCACCGAGTTCGCCCACCGGTTCGCCGGCCGGGGGTACGACCTGGTGCTGGTCGCCCGCCGTCGTGACCGGCTGGAGGCGCTGGCCGCCGACCTGTCCGCACGGCACGGCGTGGCTGCCACCGTCCTCACCGCCGACCTGGCCGACCCGGCCGCGCCGGCCGCGCTGGTGGCCGCGCTCGCCGAGCAGCAGCTCCGGGTCGACGCGCTGGTCAACAACGCCGGCTTCGGCACCTACGGCCCGTTCCTCGGCGAGGACCCCGCGCGGATCGCCGACGAGGTGCAGGTCAACGTCGGGGCGGTCACCGTGCTCTCCCGGCTGCTGCTGCCCGACCTGGTCGCCGCGCCCCGCGGCATCCTGCTCAACGTCGCCAGCACCGCCGCGTACCAGCCGGCCCCGTCGATCGCCGTGTACTCCGCCACCAAGGCCTACGTGCGGGCGCTGACCGAGGGCATCTGGCAGGAGCACCGCGGCACGTCGCTGCGGGTGCTGACCCTGTGCCCGGGGCCGACCGAGACCGAGTTCTTCCAGGCCGCCGGCTCCGAGGGGTTCAAGGTCGGCCAGATGCTCACCGTGCCGCAGGTGGTGGACGTCGCCTTCCGCGCGCTCGATCGTCGCAACGCCCCGCCGTCGGTGGTCGCCGGCTGGCGGAACAAGGCCACCGCCGTCGCCGTCGGGCTGCTGCCGCGCCGCCTGGTGCTCGGCGTCGCCGCCCGGCTGATGGGTGACGGGTGAGCCCCCGGATCGCGGTCGAGGACCGCCGACGGGCGCTGGTGGACGCCGCCGTGCGGGTGATCGCGCGGGACGGGGTGGCCGCCACCACCACCCGTGCCGTGGTCGCCGAGGCCGGGATGTCGCTGGCGAGCCTGCACTACGCGTTCCCCTCCCGCGAGCACCTGCTGGAGGCCGTGATCGCGCAGGTCACCGCCGAGGAGCACCGTGCGGCCGAGGCGGGCCTGCTGCCGCTGGACGGCGCCGACGCGCCCGACCTCGTCACCGTGATCACAGCGGGGCTGGACCGGTACATCGACCTGCTGGAGGCCGATCCCGCCCGGGAGCAGGCGCTGCTCGACCTGGCGCTCTACGCGCTGCGCACCCCTGGCCAGCGGGCCGCCCGCGTCGCGCAGTACGACGTCTACCGGGAGGCCGCCGTCGCCTCGCTGGTCACCGCCGCGCGCGCCACCGGCACCCGGTGGACCGTCCCGCTCGACGTCGCCGGCCGCGCGCTCGTGATGGTCACCGACGGCCTGACGACCGCCTGGCTGGCCGATCGGGACACCGACGCCGCCCGCACCACCGCCCGGTTCGCCGCCCGCGCGCTCGCCGCGCTCGCCGAACCGGTCTCCCTGACCGCCGATCCCGCCCCCACCGTCGAGGAGCCGCAGCATGCTCACTGAGACAGATCCCCGCACCACCGCGTTCGTGAACCTGCACGCGGTGCTCGGCACCCTGCCCGAGCTGGTCCGCCGGGTGCCCGAGGCGCGCGCGCTGCTCGCCGCCGAACCGCGGCCGACCACCCTCGGCTTCGCGGTGCGCGGCGGACCGCGCGGCGTGCTCGCCTTCCGCGACGGCGAGGTCCGCCTGGTGCCCGACCGTGCCGCCGCCACGATCGTGCTGCCGTTCACCGGGCCGGAGGCCTTCAACAGGGTGATCGACGGGGCCGCGCAGCCGGTGCCGGTCTCCGGCTTCCACCGGATCGCGTTCCTGCTCAAGGTGTTCGCCCCGCTGACCGAGATCCTCACCCGCTACCTGCGCCCCAGCGCCGAGGACCTCGCCGACCCGGAGTTCCGCGCCACCAGCACCGTGCTCACCCTGCACGTGGCCGCCGCCGCCGTCGCGCAGGTCGGCAACGAGGACCGCTCCGGCCGGTTCTCCGCCCACCTGATCCCGGACGGCGACGTGGTGCTCGAGGTGCGCGACACCCTCACCTACACGCTGCGCGTGCGCGACCACCGGATCACCTTCCTGCCGGAGCCGTCCCCGCACCCCCGCGCGGCCATGACCTTCGCCGATCTCGACACCGCGGGCGCCCTGCTCGCCGGGCAGGTCAGCGCCATCGCCTGCATCGGCGACGGCACCATCGCCATGCGCGGGCAGATCGCCATGGTCGACAACGTGAACCGCATCCTCGACCGCGTCGGCCAGTACCTCGGAGAGTGAGCACCGCCATGACCACCACCACGCCCACGCAGCCGTACACGTACACCAAGAGCCGCGAGGCCTTCGACCGCGCGTTCAAGGTCATCCCCTCCGGCATCTACGGCCACCAGGGCCCCACCGAGGGCTGCTACGTGCCGACCACGGCGTTCCCGCTGTTCTCGCAGCGCGCCGAGGGCACCCGGTTCTGGGACGTCGACGGCAACGAGTACATCGACTACATGTGCGGCTACGGCCCCAACGTGCTCGGCTACAACGACCCCGATGTGCACGCCGCCGCCGCCGCGCAGGCCAAGCTCGAGGACGTCGTGACGATCCCGTCCACGGTGATGATCGACTTCGCCGAGCTGCTGGTGGACACCGTCGCCAGCGCCGACTGGGCGTTCTTCGCCAAGAACGGCGGCGACACCACCACCCTCGCCGTCCTCACCGCCCGCGCGGCCACCCGGCGCAAGAAGATCGTCTTCTTCGACGGCTTCTACCACGGGGTCGCGCCGTGGACGCAGAAGCTCGACTACCCCGGCATCCTCGAGGAGGACGTCGCGAACAACCTCTACGCGCCGTGGAACGACCTGGCCGCGCTGGAGAAGATCTTCTCCGAGCACCGCGGTGAGATCGCCGGCCTGATCGCCCAGCCGTACATGCACGGCAACTTCGTCGACAACGTGCTGCCCGGTGAGGGCTACTGGCAGGGCGTCCGGCGGCTGTGCGACGAGCACGGCGTGGTGCTGATCGTCGACGACGTGCGCGCCGGCTTCCGCCTCGACCTCGCCGGCTCCGACCACCACTTCGGCTTCCAGGCCGACCTGATCTGCTTCTGCAAGGCACTGGCCAACGGGTACAACGTCTCCGCGCTCTGCGGGCGGGAGTCGCTCAAGGACGTGGTCAGCAGCCTGTCCTACACCGGCTCGTACTGGATGAGCGCCGTGCCCTTCGCCGCCGGGATCGCCACGATCGAGAAGCTCAAGAAGATCGACGGCCCCGCGCTGTTCGACCGCCTCGGCACCGAGCTCACCACCGGTCTGGTCTCCGCCGCCGCCGACCACGGGCTGCACCTGGTGGCCTCCGGCGCGCCCGCGCTGTTCTACCTGCGGCTCGCCGACGATGACTCGCTGATGCTGCACCAGCAGTGGGTCGCCGAGGTCGTGCAGCGCGGGGCGTTCCTCACCTCGCACCACAACCACTTCATCAACGCCGCGCTCACCAGCGCCGACGTCGCCCGCACGGTCGAGATCGCCCACGAGGCCTTCGGGATCGTCGCCGCTCGCCGCTGACCGCTCCACCACCCACGGCCCGACGGCGCGCCGATCCCCCTGTCGCACCCGATCGAGAGAGGCGGCGTCATGACGACGACCACCACCACGGTCGACCGTCGGGCCGTGCTGGCCCGGGTCGCCGTCAGCGGCGCGTACGCCGCGCAGGGCCTCGGCTACGCCACCGTCGTCACCGCCCTCCCCGCGTTCAAGGAGCGCCAGGGCATCGACGACACGGCCGTGTCGATGATCGTGCTGCTGGTCTGCGTCGCCGCCGCCGGCGGGTCGGTGCTCGCCGAACGGCTGTCCACCCGGCGCGGCTCGCGCACCGCCGTGCTGCTCGGGCTCGCCCTCCAGGCGGTCGCGCTGCCGCTGGTCGCGCTGGCCACCCCGATGGTGCCCTTCGTCGCCGGCTTCGCGATCTACGGGCTCGGTCTCGGCATGGTCGACGCCTCCGCCGGCATCCAGGGCGTCCTCGTGCAGCACCGGTACGGGCGGGCCGTGATGTCCGGCTTCTTCGCCTGCTACACCGCCGCCGCCATCGTCGGGGCGCTGGTGATGTCCGCGCTGGTCGGTGCCGGCTCCGGTCCGGGGGCCGGCGGGGCGCTGGTTGTCGCGGCCGTCGTGCTGGTCGGTGCGCTGCTGCTCGGACGACCCCGGCTGGTCGGCAGCGACCTGCCGCTGGCGGCCGGGGGTGGTGCAGCGGGGGCTGGTGCCGTCGTCGAGGGGGTGCCGGGGATCGGCGTCGAGGCCGTGGTGGCGGCGCCGGTGCCCTCGTCGTCGTCGGACGAGCGGCGGCCGCTGCCCACCCGGGGCATCCTGCTGTTCGGCTGCGTCGTGCTCGCCGCCTTCGTCGCCGACTCCGCCGTCAGCACCTGGAGCACCGTCTACCTGCACGACACCCTCGCCGCCTCCGCCGGCGTCGCCCCCCTCGGCTACGCCGCCTACCAGGCCGCCATCCTGCTCACCCGCCTCGCCGGTGACCGCGTCGTCGCCCGCGTCGGCCGCCCACCCGTCGTCGCCGTCACCGGCAGCGCCGCCGTGCTCGGCCTGCTGCTCGTCGCCCTCGTGCCGCAGCCCGTCGCCGCCGTCATCGGCTTCGCCGTGGTCGGCATCGGCGTCGGCGCCCTCGTCCCGCTCGCGTTCTCCGCCGCCGGCGAGCTCGACCCCTCCCGCGTCGACGAGATCATCGCCCGGATCAACCTGTTCAACTACGTCGGTGCGGTGCTCGGCGCCGTCCTCGTCGGCCTGCTCGCCGACGGCCCCGGCCTCGGCCCGGCGTTCCTGCTGCCCGCCCTGCTCGTCGCGCCGACGGTGGTCTCGGCCCGGCGGTTCGCCGTGCGGGGGTGACGCTTCCGCCGCGCTGCGCGCCCACCCGCGCCGTACCCTGGCCGCACCCGCGACGAGGAGGTCCGCCATGTCCCGCGTCAGCCCGTTCCTGTGGTTCGACGACCAGGCCGAGCAGGCCGCCGAGCTGTACACCTCGCTCATCCCGGGCTCGCGGATCCTCGACGTGCAGCGCTACCCGCAGGGCAGCCCGCCCCCGGCCACCGCGGGCAGCGTGATGTCGGTGACCTTCGAGCTCGACGGGATGCGGGTGCAGGCGCTCAACGGCGGGCCGCACTTCCGGTTCACCGAGGCGATCTCGCTGTACGTGGACGTCGACACCCAGGAGGACGTGGACCGGCTGTGGGACGGCCTGATCGCCGGTGGTGGCGAGCCCTCGAAGTGCGGCTGGCTGAAGGACCGGTTCGGGCTGTCCTGGCAGATCGTGCCGACGGTGCTGGGCACGCTGCTCCAGGACCCGGACCCCGCGCGGGCCGGGCGGGCGATGCAGGCGATGCTCGGGATGCAGAAGCTCGACGTGGCCGCGCTGGTCGCCGCCGCCGACGGATGAGCGGGATCCGCCGGTGCGCGCCGCGCCTACCCTGAGGGCATGACCGCCCCCGAGCCTGCCCCCGCCGTGCCGACCACCGAGGGGGCGCCCCGCGGGCGGGTGACGATGCAGGTCAGGTGGTCGGACGTCGACCTGTTCGCGCACGTGAACAACGCGGCGTACCTGCGCTACCTGGACGACGCGCGGTTCGCGCTGTTCCCGTCGATGGGCGTGGACGCGCAGGGCCGGGCCACCGACTCGATGCTCGTGGTGGTCAAGCACGACATCGACTACCTGGCGCCGCTGTCGTTCCGTCCGGCGCCGGTCGCGGTGGACGTGTGGGTGCCGCGGATCGGCCGGTCCTCGGTGGACTTCGCCTACGAGATCGTGGACGCGGAGCCGGGTGACGGCGAGCCGGTGGTCTACCTGCGGGCGCGCTCGCGGATGGTGCAGCTCGACCGGGACACGCTGCGCAGCCGTGCGTTCACCGACGCCGAGCGGGCCGCGTTCGAGGCGCACCCGGGCGAGGCGCCCGAGCTGCACCCCTGGTGATCAGACCGGCAGGGTGACGCCGAGCGCCGCCGCGATCGTCCGCACCACGCCGTCGCGGCTGTTCGCCGGGGCGACGTACCGGGCGGCCGCCCGCAGGTCGGGGTGCGCGTTGTCCATCGCCACCGACCAGCGCGCCTCGCGCAGCATCCCGGCGTCGTTGAGGTAGTCGCCGAACGCCATGGTCTGCCCGGCGGTGACCCCGAGCGCGGCCTGCACCCGGCGCAGGCCGTGGCCCTTGTCGGCGTCGGCGCTCATCACGTCCAGCCAGTGCTGCCCGGACACCAGCACCCGCAGGTGCTCCGGCAGGTCGGCGAACGCGGGCGCGGTGCGCTCCTCGACCGAGCCGAAGTCGAAGACCGCGATCTTGAGCACGGTGTCGTCCAGGGCGAGCACGTCGTCCACCTCGGCCAGCGCCGAGTAGTGCCGGGTCGCGTGCGCGAGGAACGCCTCGTCCCGCCGCTCGACGTAGGCGGACCGCTGCCCGCACAGCACCATGCCGACGTCCCGGCCGTCCGCCACCAGCGCGCGCACCCGTCCCACCACGGAGGGGACGTCGGCGGCGGGCAGCGGATCGGTGGACACCTCTCGGCCCTGGTGCACCACGTGGGCGCCGTTCTCCGCGATGTAGAACAGGTCGGCCCCGCGGTCGCCGAGCACCGAGCGCAGGTTGGCGTACTGCCGCCCGCTCGCCGGGCAGAACGCGATCCCGCGCCGGTCCAGCTCGTCCAGCAGCGGCCACAGCCCGGCGGGCACCCGCCCCCGCTCGTCCAGCAGCGACCCGTCCATGTCCGTGGCGATCAGTCGGAGATCGGCCAGGTCGGGCAGGGACGGGACGTCGAGCACGGGGGCGGTCACCGGGCCATCCTCCCAGAGCCGCCCGTGACCGCCGTCGCCGGGCGGGTGCGGGAACCACTCAGCCGGCGCCTGGCCCGCTCACCGGCGCGATACAGTCGCAGACGACCGAGCCCGCGCCGTGCGCGCGCCACCGGTGCAGGCAGGGGGCCGCCTGGATCCTCCCCGCCGTACCCGTGGACGCCGACGCCGGGCGCACCGAACGCGAGAGGGACTCCTCCAGATGCGCATCACGCGCGGCCTTGCCGCCCTGTCCGTGGCGACCGTGGCCGTCCTCGGCCTGTCCGCCTGCTCCTCCGACTCCTCCGGCTCCGGCTCGGACCGCACCGCCTCCGCCGGTCAGTCGACCGAGCAGACCGAGGAGGTCGTCGAGGACGCCGGCTACACCGTCGACGACTTCGTCAGCCGGATCACCCGCGCCGCCGTCGAGGCCGGCTCGGTGACCACGACGATGTCCACCACGACCTCCGGCATCACGATGAACATGACCTCGGACGTCGTGTTCACCGGCGCCTCGCAGAACATGCGCGCCACCGTCGACATGCAGGGCACCGCCCTCGACATGGTCGTCGTGGACGGCATCGTCTACATGTCGATGGGCGAGCTCACCGGCGGCAAGTTCATCAAGGTCGACCCCTCCGACCCGAACGACCCGATGGCGAGCAGCTTCGCCGGCCTGGACTCGCAGCTCGACCCGACCGCCTCGATCAAGACGCTGGACGGGGCGATCGTCTCGGTCGACAAGTCCGGTGACCCGGTCGAGCTCGACGGGGTGCAGGCGCAGCCGTACACGGTCGTCGTGGACACCGCCAAGATGAACAACCCCGCGATGAGCGAGGTCCCCGAGGGCACGCTGCCCGCGCAGATCTCCTACACGTACTGGGTCGGCGAGGACGACCTGATGCGCAAGGTCGCCATGGAGATGGACGGCACCACCCTCGAGATGCTGATGACCGGCTGGGGCGCCCCGCTGGAGATCGTCGCCCCGAGCGCCGACCAGATCACCGACATGACGTTCTGACGCACCCCGCTCGACCGACGCCGCGTCACCCCTCGGGTTGCGCGGCGTCGTCGTCCCCGGGGTCGGCCCGGTTTCCGGCGGGTGAACTCCTGGTTCCACCTCGCCGGGTTCCCTCACGCGTGACTCGGCGCGGCCGATCCGGTCGTCGCAGGGAGTCGTAGGAGGAATTGCCGATGAGCGCCGAGACCGTTGCCGCACCGTCCGGGACGTCCGCGCGGGGACGTCGCGTCACCGTGCGCGGCAAGGTGCTGACCGTCGCCGCGATCGGCGCCGTGACCGCCGTCGTCGCGGGCATCGTGTCGCAGGTCGCGCTGGGCCAGGTGGCCGCCGCCAACGACCGTCTCGCCGAGCTGCAGGACGTCTCGACCGACCTCGGCGAGATCCGCATGTTCAACAGCGACGTCTCCGGCTGGCAGGTCGCCTACGCCTGGGACACCCGGCGGATCGGCGGCCCGGAGGCCGTCTCCCTCGACAACCCCAACCGGGCGGGCTACGTCGACTCGGTCGCCTCCCTGCAGGATGCCCTCGACGCCGTGGACACCGCCGCGCTCACCGCCGACGAGCAGGCGACCTTCGAGCAGATCGGCACCCTCTGGCAGGACTTCTTCGCCGCCGACGACCGCGTGGTCGCCGCCTAACAGGTCGGGTCCCTCGACGAGGGCGACGCGCTGATCACCGGGGACGCCTACGACGTCTACTACGCGATCGGCGACGCCACGCTCGCGCTCCAGGACTCCCTGCGCCAGCGCACCGTCGACGCCACCGAGGACGCCGGGTCGGCCGCCGCGACGGCGCGCCTGGTCACCGCCGCGGTGATCCTGGTCAGCGCGATCGCCGCGATCCTCGCCGGCCTGCGCACCGCCGGCGCGATCTCCCGCTCGGTGCGTGCCGTCCGCCGCTCCGTGGACGCCATGGCCGCCGGCGACCTCACCGTGCCCGCGCAGGTCACCTCGCGTGACGAGATCGGCGAGATGGCCGGTGCGCTCGGCACCGCGCAGGACTCGCTGCGCTCCCTGATGTCCGGCGTCGTCGGCACCGCCCAGACCGTCGCGGCCGCCGCCGAGGAGCTGTCCGTCGCCTCCGCGCAGGTCGTCTCCGGCTCGGACGAGACGTCGGCGCAGGCGGGGGTGGTGGCGGCTGCGGCGGAGCAGGTGTCGCGGAACGTGCAGACGGTGGCGGCGGGTGCGGAGCAGATGGGGGCGAGCATCCGGGAGATCGCGCAGAACGCGTCCTCGGCGGCGAAGGTCGCGGGTCAGGCCACCGAGGCTGCGGCGGTGACGAACGACCAGGTGGCGCGGTTGGGGGCGTCGAGCCTGGAGATCGGGAACGTGGTGAAGGTGATCACCTCGATCGCGGAGCAGACGAACCTGCTGGCGCTCAACGCGACGATCGAGGCTGCTCGTGCCGGTGAGGCGGGCAAGGGGTTCGCGGTGGTGGCCGGTGAGGTCAAGGAGCTGGCGTCGGAGACGGCCAAGGCGACGGAGGACATCGCGCGTCGGGTGGAGGCGATCCAGGCGGACACCACCGGTGCGGTCGGGGCGATCGGGGAGATCTCGCACATCATCGCGTCGATCAACGACTACCAGCTCACGATCGCGTCGGCGGTGGAGGAGCAGACGGCGACCACGACGGAGATGTCGCGCTCGGTGGCCGAGGCGGCGACCGGGTCGGGGGAGATCGCCGTGAACATCACCGGCGTGGCCGCCGCGACCTCGACCTCCTCGCAGACCCTCGGGCAGATGGGCGACTCGATCGGTGAGCTCGCGCGGCTCTCGGAGGACCTGCGCCGGCGGGTGGAGCAGTTCCGGTACTGATCGGCTGACGAGCCACGCCGCCGCGGGGCGTTCTGGCAGGCTGAGTGCCCGTGACCTCGCGATCGCCCCGCCGGCAGGAGCGGCAGCGCCGCGCGCGCGACGAACGGCGACGTCGCGACCCCCGCACCACGTCGCGACCCCACGACCGGCGGTCGGCCTGGCTCGGCGTGCTGGCGCAGCCGGCCGGGGTGCTCGTGGTCCTGATCGCGAACGGCATGCTCGCCGACCCGGAGCCGCCGCGCACGGAGTGGCCGATGCTGCTGCCGATCGGGGTGCTCGCGGTGCTCGGGCTGCTGCCGGTGCTGGTGCAGCGGGCGCGGTCCGGGATCGGGGAGATCGCCCTCGGCCTGTTCACCTGGGGCTTCGCGCAGGCGGGGACCGGCCTGGTCACCGCGCTGCTGGTCCGGGTGGTCGCCGGGCAGGAGTGGATGCTGGTGGCGATGTTCGGCGTGCTGGCCGGGATCCTGGCCGCCGCCGCGCTGCTGGTCCTCACCCTGCTCTGGGCCGCCGGGGTGATGCTGACCCTCCCGGTGCGTGAGTGGCGGGTAACGCGCGGACTCGACCGCTGGGTCCTCGTGCTGATCTCGACGGGCCTGGGTGCTGCGCTGATCGGGTCGCTGCCGCTGGGGCTGGGGGTGGCAGCGGTCGACGGGGCTCCGGAGCCGCGTCGTGGGCTCGTGTCGCTGACGCGCATGATCACCTGGTCGTTCACCACCGAGGAGACCGGCGCGGGGGTCTGGGCGGCCCGGGCCGGCGCGGTCCTGGTCGTGGGCGGGCTGCTCGCGGTGGTCGGCGGGGCCGTGATGATGCTGCGCGGCCTCCGGACGCAGCGCGCCGCGCGGTGATCGCACCCCACCCGCCGGCACGGAGGAAACTGTCTGTGCCCCCCGTACGTTGGACCCCGCGGGGGCGCACGCAGCAGACACATCGGATGGAGCACGCAGCAGTGGGACCGTCGCAGCAGCACATGCCCGAGACCAGCATCCCGACCGGGGGCACCCGATGAGCGGCGCGGCACTGGCGGTGCAGGACGTCTGGGCGGGCTACGGCGGCGCGCCGGTGCTCTCCGGGGTCAGCATGTCGGTCGCACCGGGGGAGACGGTCGGGCTGATCGGCCGGTCCGGCGCGGGCAAGTCGACGCTGGTGCAGGTGCTGCTCGGTCGGCACAAGGTGACCCAGGGGCGGGCGACCTACGGCGAGCGGACCGTGACGCGGATGTCCCGCAAGGAGTCCAAGGCGTTCAAGTCGGTCGTGCGGGCGGTGAACCAGGAGGGGCTGTCCGGCGCGGACCCGCGCAGCACCGTGGACCGGCTGCTGTCGTCCACGCTGAACGACGCGCGCAAGGCGGGCCGGGCGACCGGCATGGAGCCGGCGGACGTGCTGGCGCAGGTCGGGATGGAGCCACGCTACCTGACCCGCACGCTGCACTCGCTGTCCGGCGGGGAGAAGCAGCGGGTGGTGCTGGCCGACGCCCTGGCGACCCGGCCGGAGATCCTGGTGCTGGACGAGCCGGCGACGGCGCTGGACCCGGCCCTGCGTGACGCGGTGGCCGAGCGGGTCGCGGCGCTGACCGCGACCGGTGTCGGGCTGCTGGTGGTCTCGCACGACCTGCGGATGGTCGACCGGCTGGCGGCCACGGTGCACGTGGTGTCGGACGGGGAGATCGTCGAGACCGGGTCGATGCGCACGTTGCTGACCGACCCGCAGCACGAGGACACCCGCGCGCTGGCCGAGGCGCTGCCGGAGGCGGTCGGCTCCTTCCGCTGACACGCCCCGCCGTGCCCGGCGCGGTCACGCCTCGGTGAGGACCATGACCTCCTCCAGCCGCGCCGCCACCTCGGCGACCTGACCGGCGACCCCGGCGGCGTCGAGGGCGGCGCGTACCGCGTCCGGCGCCACCCCGGCGACCCGCACCGCCCGGCCCTCGACGGTGACCGGCAGGCCGGCGTCGGTGAGCGCGGCGAACACCGCGCGCGGGTCGGGCCCGTCCACCCGGACAGCGCTCGCGCCGGCCAGCACCTCGGCGAGCCCGCCGCCGGTGACGCGCCGGCCGTGGGACATCAGCACGAGCTCGTCGCACTGCTCGGCCTCCTGCATGTAGTGCGTGGTGACCAGCACGGCGACGCCGGCCTCGGCCTGCTCGTGCACGGTGTCCCACAGCGCGGCGCGGGCGAGCGGGTCGACCCCGGAGGTGGGCTCGTCGAGCACCAGCAGGTCGGGCCGGTGGGCGAGCGCGACGGCGAAGGCGAGCCGTCGTTGCAGGCCGAGGCCGAGCGATCCCACCAGCCGGTCGCGGTGCGGCTCCAGGTCCGCCGGCAGCGGCGGCACCTCGGTCAGCCCGTAGGCGGCGGCGACGAACGCGAGGTTCTCCGCGACGCTGAGGTCGGCGGCGAGGCCCAGACCCTGCGGGACGTAGCCGAGGCGGCGCCGGGTCTGCCGCGACGGCGCCCCGCCGAGCACCCGGATCTCGCCGACGGTCGGGGCGACCAGGCCGAGCACGGTGCGGATCAGCGTGGTCTTGCCGGCGCCGTTGGCCCCGAGCAGCCCGAGCACCTGCCCGGGACGGACGGTGAGCGAGACGCCGTCCACCGCGCGGAACGGGCCGAAGGCGGTGACGACGTCGCGCGCCTCCACGGCGGGGGCATCGGCGGTGCGCGCCGCCGCCGGGGTCGCTGCCGGCTCCGGAACGCCCGCCAGCGCCGCCCCGTCCTCACCGCGCCGCTCCAGGGTCAGCGCGATCACGGTGTCCTCCAGGTCGGGCTCCACGCCCGCCCCGGCGTCGGCGGCACCCGCCGGCAGCAGCGCGTGCCGCTCCGGGCCGCGCCGCCACACCGGCACACCCGCACCGACGGCGGCGTCCACCACGACGGTGCCGCGCACCCGCTGCGCCGCGGTGGCGGGGTCGCCGGAGTAGACCGCGAAGCCCTGGTCGAGCACGAGCACCGAGGACGCGCGCTCTGCCTCGTCCAGGTAGGTGGTGGCGACCAGCACCGCCGCCCCCTCGGACGCCGCGCGGGACAGCATCCGCCACAGCTCCACCCGGCTCACCGGGTCGACGCCCGTGGAGGGCTCGTCCAGCACGAGCAGCCCGGGGCCGTGCAGCATCGCCAGGCAGAACCCGAGCTTCTGCCGCATCCCGCCGGACAGCTGCTTGCCCAGCCGGTCCTGCGCGCTCGTGAGCCCGGCGGCCTCCAGCAGCCCGGCGGCGCGCGCCCGTCCCTCGGCGAGCCCCAGCCCGTAGGCGCCGGCGACCAGGTCGACGTTCTCCGCGACGGACAGGTCGCCCCACACCCCGGAGGTGGCGGGCATCGAGCCGGTCGCGGTCCGCGCGGGCCGGCGGACGGTCCCCGCGTCGGGCAGCACCGAGCCGAGCAGCACCCGCAGCAGGGTGGTCTTGCCCGCGCCGTCGCCGCCGACCACCGTGGTCACCTGGCCCGCGGGCACGGCGAGCGACACGTCGTCCAGCACCACCTGCCCGCCGCGCCGCACGGTCACGCCGTCGACGCCCCAGCCGGCGGTCACCGGGCCACCGCCGCGGTGGTCCGCGACCCGCGCGGCCGACGCGGGGTGATCGACGCCCGGAACCGCCACACCGCCGAGCCGAAGACCACCACGGCCATGCCGACCAGCACCAGCAGCGCGGGCCACAGCGAGTCGATCCCGGCGCCGCGCAGCATCACGCCCTGCGACACCTGCACGAAGTAGGTCAGCGGCAGGCAGTAGCCGATCCACCGCACCCCGGGGGCCATCGCGTCCAGCGGGAAGATGAACCCGGACAGCAGGATCTGCGGCAGCAGCACGAGGATCGCGGTCTGGATCGCCTGCCCGGCGTTCTGCGAGACGGTGGAGATCAGCACCCCGATCCCGAGCACCACGAACAGGAACACCGCCGCCGCCAGCGCGAACACCCACACCGACCCGCTGAACGGCACGTCGAAGATCCACATCCCGAGCAGCGTGACGATCAGCATGTCGATCGAGGCGAGCAGGAAGTACGGGGCGATCTTCCCGACGATCACGTCCACCGGGCGCAGCGGCATCACGGCGAGCTGCTCCAGCGTGCCAGCGGCGCGCTCCTTGACCAGGCCGATGCTGGTGATGATCGTGCCGATGAACGTGAGGATCAGGCCGATCAGCGCGGGCACCATCACCCAGGACGTCGTCAGGTCCGGGTTGAACAGGATCGTCGTGGTCACCGCGTCGCCCATCCGGGCGAGCACCACCTGGGCGGCCTGGGCGGCGAACAGGTTGCTGCCGTCCACCAGCACCTCGGGGGTGCCGGCGTCGGTGGTGACGATCGCGACGTCGTAGCGGTTGGCGGCCAGGTCGGCGTGGGCGTCGGCGCGGTCGTCCTCGGGGTGCACGGCCCGCACGTCGATCACCTCGTCGGCGGGGGTCGCGGCGATCTGGTCCACCACCTGCTGCGCGTGCGGCCCGACGGCGACGGCGCTCAAGGTGTCGATCGTGAAGTTGGCGGCGAAGCCGAAGATGGTGAGCAGCAGCAGCGGCAGCACCACCAGCATCGCGACGGTGCGGCGGTCGCGTCGCAGCTCCCGGAACTCCTTGAGGATCATCGCGCGCATCGCGGGTCGTTCCCTTCGCAGCGGGGCGCCGTCGGTGGCGCCGTGATCCGACGCTACCACGGAAGCGGAGGTTCCGATTCCGGTTATCTCGACCTATCCTGAGGGGCATGAGGGCGGACGCGGCACGCAACAGGCAGACGATCCTGGCCGCCGCCCGCCGGATCTACGCGCAGCAGGGGCTCGACGCCCCGATGGACGCGGTGGCCAAGGCCGCGGGGGTCGGCATCGGCACGGTGTACCGGCACTTCCCGGACCGGTCGACGCTGGTGTGCGCGGTGGTCTCCGACCGGATCGAGCACGTGCTGGGCCTGGTGGCCGTCACCGCGACCGAGATCGAAGGGCCGGAGCCGGAGGCGGCGTGGGCGCGGTTCTTCACGGGCCTGCTCGACTCGGGGATGCCGCTGCTGATGCCGGTGCTGGTCCCGCACGCCCGGGACGCCGAGATCTTCACCCCGGAGCTCGCCGCGCTCCGGCTGCGCGCCATGACCGCCGCCGTCGCCCTGGTCGGCCGGGCGCAGGCGCTCGAGCTGGTGCGCGAGGACGTCGGCGCGCCGGAGATCATGCTGACCTTCGCCGCCGCCATGCGGCCGATCCCCGGGCTGCCCAGCACGCTGAACGAGGCCCTGCTGGAGCGGCGCGGACCGCTGCTGCTCGCCGCGCTGCGTCCCGGCGGCGAGCCGCTGCCGGGCACCCGGATCGACGCGGACGACCTGCTGCCGGTGATCACGCCGCCCGCGTGACGGACCTCAGGACTCGACCAGCCCCGACTCGTAGGCCACGATCACCAGCTGCACCCGGTCGCGGCAGGACAGCTTGCGCAGCGGCTCGGACACGTGCGACTTCACGGTCTGCTCCGAGATGAACAGCGCCGCGGCGACCTCGGCGTTCGACAGCCCGCGGGCCACCGTGAGCAGCACCTCGCGCTCGCGCGGCGTCACGAGGTCGAGGCCCGGTGCCGGCTCGATCTCGGGACGCCGTGCCGTCACGTCGGCGACCAGCCGCCGGGCGACGCCCGGCCCGAGCAGCATCGACCCGCCCGCGACCAGGCGCACCGCCTCGACCAGGTCGCCGGCCGGCACGTCCTTGAGCAGGAACCCGCTGGCCCCGGCCCGCAGGGCGTCGTCGACGTACTCGTCCAGGTCGAAGGTGGTGAGCACCAGCACGCGGGTGCCCGGGTGCTCGGCGGCGATCCGGGCGGTGGCGGCGATCCCGTCCAACCGGGGCATCCGCACGTCCACCACCGCGACGTCCGGGCGGTGCTCGGCAGCGCCTCGTCCGGGGAGGCCGCGCCCGCGTCCACCAGGCCGACCGGGAGCATCGCCGGGATCCCGGAGACGCAGTACGCCACCACCAGCATCATCAGCAGCGCGTACGGCAGCGCCGCGCGTCGCCAGCCCTCCTGGGCGCCCTGGGCCGCCAGTGCCAGCAGGCCGAGCCCCCAGCCCCACACGAAGGTGCCGGTCAGCAGCACCGTCGCGAACGGCCAGCACACCAGCGCCAGCGCGAGCCGCCGATCCCGCCGGCCGAGCAGCACGCCGACGACCACGCTCAGCCCGGCGACCGCGACCAGCGCGGAGACCGCCGTCGACGGGGCCCCGTACCCATAGCCGAACCCGTCGGCCCCGCCCCAGCCCTCACCGGGCACGTTCACCGGCGTGATCAGCAGGAACGCCCCGACGAGCACCGCCTGCGCCACCAGCGGCATCGCCCGGCGCACCCGGGACCGGGCGTCGACGGCCGGGGTCGGCGGGGCGGGCACGGCGTCGGCGGTCTCGATCACCCGATGATCGTCCGGCAGCACCGCGCCCGCGGACCACCCTCTCAGGAGGGGGACGGGTCCCGCCGGCGGGGGAGCGCGGCGGTGGTCAGCGGCCGGGCGTGGACGCGCCCAGCTCCACCGCGGCGGCGACCTGCACCCGGCGCGGGCCCCGAGGACGGGCCGACGCGGGGTGCGCCTCGCCGGTGGCCGTGCCGGAGGCGGCGCCCTGATCGACGACGCGTGCGGTCAGCGCCTGCGAGCCGGGCCGCCGGGCGGCGTCGGGGCGGCGAGCGGCGTCAGGGCGCGGACGGGGCGATCCGGGGGCCAGCACCAGCGCGACCGCCTCGGCGCCGGCGCGGGCATAGGGCAGCCGCACGGTGGTCAGCGTCGGGACCACCGCCGCCGAGCGCTCGGTCCCGTCGAGCCCGGCCACCGCCACCGGCTCCAGGCCCGCCTCGGTCATGGCGCGCGCGGCGTCGAGCACGCCGAGCGCGCGGTCCTCGTCCACCGCGACGACCAGGCCGATCTCGGGGTCGGCGGCGAGCAGCGTGTGCACCCGCGCGGCGACGGCGGAACGGGCCGGCGACGCGGCGACCTGCCGCTCCAGCGGCACCGGGTGGCCCTCGGCCGCGAACGCCCGCAGCAGCGCCTCGCCACGGGTCCGTGCTGTCGGCTCCTCGCCGGTCAGCAGCGCGATCCCGGTGTACCCACGGGCGAGCAGCGCGCGCACCAGCTCGATCGCCGCGTCCTGCTCGCCGAGGTCCACCGTGTCCACGCCCAGGCCGTCCCCGCCGATCACGGCGACGCCGCCGCCGGTGGAGCGGAACGCTTCCAGGGCGCTGCGCAGGGTGGTGACCGCGTCCGCGTGCCGGGCGTCGGCGTCCTCGGGGGCCACGGGCGCCGCGGCGGCGGTCGACGCGGCGCCGGAGCCCGCGCGCCGGTCGCCGCGCACCAGCACGACGCCCCGGGCCCGCTGCCGCTGGAGCTGCTCCACCAGCGCGGCGTCCTGCGTGGGGTCGCCGTCGGAGACGGTCAGCGCCACGGTCAGCCCGGCGGTCGTGGCGGCCTGCACCACCCCGGCGGCGACGGCCGCGTACCGCGGGTCGGCGATGTCCGGGACGACCAGCCCGAGGGAGGTCGTGCGCCCGCGGGCCATCGCCTGCGCGATCCCGTCGGGCGTGTAGCGCAGGCGCTGGGCGGTGGCCTGCACGCGCAGGCGGAGGTCCTCGCCGACGGTGCGCGTGGCGCTGCCGTTGAGGGCGCGGGAGGCCGTCGCGAGCGAGACACCGGCCTCGCGCGCGACGTCGCTGAGGGTCACCGATCCGGACATGGCGCCACGGTAGGCGGTTTCCCGGGGCGGTCCGGGGTGGTTCCTGGGTGGCAGCACCCGTCGGGTCCGTCCGGTCCGTCGGCTTCCTCCCGGTCTGCGAGATCCGCGTGATCACGCCGATCTGCGCAGGAGCGCTCCCACGCGGTGCAGCGGGTGCGCCGGTGCGCCGACCGCGCGTCACCGCCGACGGCAGACGCCACGAGGGCCGGGCCGCTGCGTGCGACCCGGCCCCCGTGCGCCGTGCTGTGGTGCTGCGCCTGCGTCAGGCGGGCATCAGGCCCGACCCGCCGTCACCGGTCGCCGAGATCGGCGGGGCCGGCGGCACGTCGGTGCCGGAGCCTGGCGTGCCGACCGAGGCGTGCGCCCCCACCGACACCGGCTCCTTGGCGCCGCGCGGGCGCTCCTCGCCGCGGAAGACGAACTCGCCGAGGATGCCCTCGCCCTGCGCGTCCACCACGATCTGCTGACCGGCCTTGAGCTCCCCGAACAGGATCTTCTCGGACAGCGCGTCCTCGATCTCCCGCTGGATCGCACGGCGCAGCGGCCGGGCGCCCAGGACCGGGTCGTAGCCCTTCTCCGAGAGCAGCTTCTTGGCCGCCTCGGTGAGCTCGATGCCCATGTCCTTGTCGCGCAGACGGGCGTCGAGCTTGGCGATCATCAGGTCGACGATCGCGAAGATCTCCGGCTGCGACAGCTGCGGGAACACCACCACGTCGTCGACGCGGTTGAGGAACTCGGGACGGAAGTGCGTCTTGAGCTCGTCGTTGACCTTGGACTTCATGCGCTCGTACGACGTCGACAGGTCGCCGCCGGCCTGGAAGCCGGTCTGGACGCCCTTGGCGATGTCCCGGGTGCCGAGGTTCGTGGTCATGATGATCACGGTGTTCTTGAAGTCGACCACCCGACCCTGCGAGTCGGTCAGACGACCGTCCTCGAGGATCTGCAGCAGCGAGTTGAAGATGTCCGCGTGCGCCTTCTCGACCTCGTCGAACAGCACGACCGAGAACGGACGACGGCGCACCTTCTCGGTGAACTGACCGCCCTCGTCGTAGCCGACGTAGCCGGGGGGCGAGCCGAACAGCCGCGACACGGTGTGCTTCTCCGAGAACTCGGACATGTCGAGCTGGATCAGCGCGTCCTCGTCACCGAACAGGAACTCGGCGAGCGCCTTGGCCAGCTCGGTCTTCCCGACGCCGGTGGGGCCGGCGAAGATGAACGACCCACCGGGGCGCTTCGGGTCCTTGAGCCCGGCACGCGTGCGGCGGATGGCCTGGGACAGCGCCTTGATCGCCGCCTCCTGGCCGACGACCCGCTTGTGCAGCTCGTCCTCCATCTTGAGCAGCCGGCTCGACTCCTCCTCGGTCAGCTTGAACACCGGGATGCCGGTGGCCAGCGCCAGCACCTCCGCGATCAGCTCCTCGTCGACCTCCGCGACCGCGTCCAGGTCGCCCGACTTCCAGGCCTTCTCCTTCTCCTGGCGCTTGAGGCCGAGCTGCTTCTCCTGGTCGCGCAGCCGCGCGGCCTTCTCGAAGTCCTGCTCGTCGATCGCCGACTCCTTGTCGCGACGCGTCTCGGCGATCTGCTCGTCGAGCTCGCGCAGCTCCGGCGGGGCCGTCATGCGACGGATCCGCAGGCGGGCACCGGCCTCGTCGACCAGGTCGATCGCCTTGTCCGGCAGGAAGCGGTCGTTGACGTAGCGGTCGGCCAGCGTCGCGGCGGCGACCAGCGCACCGTCCGTGATCGACACGCGGTGGTGCGCCTCGTAGCGGTCGCGCAGACCCTTGAGGATCTCGATCGCGTGCTGGAGGTTCGGCTCCGACACCTGGATCGGCTGGAAGCGACGCTCCAGCGCCGGGTCCTTCTCCACGTACTTGCGGTACTCGTCCAGCGTGGTCGCGCCGACCGTCTGGAGCTCGCCGCGGGCCAGCATCGGCTTGAGGATGCTGGCGGCGTCGATCGCGCCCTCGGCGGCACCCGCACCCACCAGGGTGTGGATCTCGTCGATGAACAGGATGATGTCGCCGCGGGTGCGGATCTCCTTGAGCACCTTCTTCAGGCGCTCCTCGAAGTCACCGCGGTAGCGGGAGCCCGCGACCAGCGCGCCGAGGTCCAGCGTGTAGAGCTGCTTGTCCTTCAGCGTCTCCGGCACGTCGCCCCGGACGATGTCCTGGGCCAGGCCCTCGACGACCGCCGTCTTGCCGACGCCGGGCTCGCCGATCAGCACCGGGTTGTTCTTGGTGCGGCGGGACAGCACCTGCATGACCCGCTCGATCTCCTTCTCGCGCCCGATCACCGGGTCCAGCTTGCCGTCGCGCGCGGCCTGCGTCAGGTTGCGGCCGAACTGGTCCAGCACCGCCGAGCCCGAGGGCTGACCCTCCGCCGGACCGCCCGCGGCGACCGGCTCCTTGCCCTGGTAGCCGGACAGCAGCTGGATGACCTGCTGGCGCACCCGGTTCAGGTCGGCGCCGAGCTTGCCCAGCACCTGCGCGGCGACACCCTCGCCCTCGCGGATCAGGCCGAGCAGGATGTGCTCGGTGCCGATGTAGTTGTGGCCGAGCTGCAGCGCCTCGCGCAGCGAGAGCTCCAGCACCTTCTTGGCGCGCGGCGTGAACGGGATGTGCCCGCTCGGGGCCTGCTGGCCCTCGCCGATGATCTCCTGGACCTGGGCGCGCACCGCGTCGAGCGAGATGTTGAGCGACTCGAGGGCCTTGGCCGCGACGCCCTCCCCCTCGTGGATCAGGCCCAGGAGGATGTGCTCGGTGCCGATGTAGTTGTGGTTGAGCATCCGCGCCTCTTCCTGGGCGAGGACGACCACGCGACGGGCTCGGTCCGTGAATCTCTCGAACATGTGCACTCCTCACGAGCGGCGTCTCCGCCGGTGCTGGGCTGTGGTGCCCGCACACGGCGAGGGCTGGCGTTGTTCGATGCTAACGGCGAGGGTGGGGCTGGGCGTCCCGTGTTCGCCGCTGGCGTGACGACGTGCGGCACCGAGACGGCGGTTGACGGTCCGGAGGGTTCGGTGGGTACGCCTGCACGGCGTCTGGGCGTCCCCTGCCCACCGCCGAGTCGGCGTTTCGCGGGCCGATGCGAGACGAGCGTGACCGGGATCCCCACACGCGGGGAGGACGACACACGTCGCGAGCGGGGCGAGGTGGCGTTGGGCTCATCCCCGCACGCGGGGAAGCGACGACGACCCGGAGGAGGCCGACGGAGCGCCCGAGGGCTCATCCCCGCACGCGGGGAGACGACGAGGCGGTAGCCGTCGGCGCGGGCCTTCTCGGGGGCTCATCCCCGCTCGCGGGGAACGACCCGGCGTGCACGACTCCGTCGTGCGGGATCACGGGCGCATCCCCGCACGCGGGGAAACGACTGCTGCCCGTCACGGTCGGCGAGATCGTACGGCGGCTCATGCCCGCACGCGGGGAAACGACTCCACCCAGTACCCGCTGGACGAGCGTGACCTGGGCTCATCCCCGCACGCGGGGAACGGACCTGACGAGCGCGGCGAACGGGGCGGGGTCGAGGGGCTCATCCCCGCACGCGGGGAACGGACGCCCGGCCCCTGACCGGCATGAAGGTGCAGGGCGGCTCATCCCCGCACGCGGGGAACGGACTCCCACGACGCGTCGGAACGGCACTCGCGCACCGGCTCATCCCCGCACGCGGGGAACGGACGATGGCGTGCGCGCCGGCGGCACCGTCTCGCGCGGTGAACCGCCCCGGGTTCAGTGGAGGCTCTGAACCGCCCCGGCTTCCATGGAGGCTCTCAATCCACGGAGGATGAGGGTCATGGCTGCACCGAGGAAGTACCCGGACGAGCTGCGTGAGCGCGCGGTCCGGCTCGTGCTGGACGCGCGGAAGGACCCGGTGACGCGCCCTGGGGCGTGCCGGCGGATCGGTGAGCAGCTCGGGATCAACCCCGAGACGCTGCGCGGATGGGTCAACCAGACCGAAGTCGACGCCGGCGACCGGCCCGGGACCACGACGAGCGACGCCCAGCGACTGGCCGAGCTGGAACGAGAGAACCGGGAGCTGCGGCGGGCGAACGCGATCCTGCGCAGTGCGTCGGCTTTCTTCGCGGCGGAGCTCGACCGCCCGTCCACCAGGTAGTCGAGTTCATCGACGCCCACCGCACCGAGTTCGGGGTCGAGCCGATCTGCGCGCAACTGCAGGTCGCCCCGAGCACGTACTACGCGGCCAGGTCCCGCCCACCCTCGCCGCGGTCGGTGGCCGACGCGGAGCTGACCGAGGTGATCGGCGTCGAGCACGCCGCGAACTACGGGGTCTATGGGGCGCGGAAGATGTGGCGGCACCTGCACCGCCTCGGGCATCCGGTCGGGCGCTGCCGGGTCGAGCGGCTCATGCGGGCCGCTGACCTGCGCGGAGCGGTTCGCGGCCGAGCCAAGCGCACCACGATCCCGGGCAAGGACGGCTGCCGAGCCGGTGATCTGGTCAACCGTGCCTTCGACGCCACCGCACCGAACCAGTTGTGGGTAGCGGACTTCACCTACGTCCGGACGTGGTCGGGGTTCTGCTACGTCGCGTTCGTCATCGACGTGTTCTCCCGGATGATCGTGGGCTGGAAGGCCGACACGAACATGCGCGCGGCCCTGGTCACAGACACCCTCGAGATGGCGGTCTGGTCCCGGGGCCGAGCCGGCGTCGCGGACCTGTCCGGGCTGATCCACCACAGCGACGCCGGGTCTCAATACGTCTCGCTGGCGCTGACCGAGCGCCTCGCAGCGCTCGGGATCCGGGCCTCCATCGGAACGGTCGCGGACGCCTACGACAACGCCATGGCCGAGTCGACGATCGGGCTGTTCAAGACCGAACTCATCCGCCGCCGCGGGCCCTGGCGGACCCTGGACGACGTCGAGATCGCGACCCTGGAGTGGGTCGACTGGTTCAACAACCGCCGCCTGCACACCGAGCTCGGCGACATCCCGCCCACCGAGCACGAGACCAACCACTACCGTCAGAACCCCGCGTCGACGACGCTGGAAACCAGAGAACCGAGCCTCCACTGAACCCGGGGCGGTTCAGTGCAGCCATGACCCTCATCCTCCGTGGATTGAGAGCCTCCATGGAAGCCGGGGCGGTTCATAGTCGCCGGGCTCATCCCCGCACGCGGGGAACGGACCATGAGATCGACTCCTTGATCGTGTTCCGTGCCGGCTCATCCCCGCACGCGGGGAACGGACTCCGCGGTGACGTTCGCCGCACCACCAGTCGACGGCTCATCCCCGCACGCGGGGAACGGACACTACGTGACCAGCGACGTTACCCGCCGTCCGCGCAGCCCTGCATCACTCTGCGCAGTCGCGATCACCCCCGCGCCGCGCGCGGCCCGCGGGCCGGCGGCAGGTCCTCCATGTCCTCCAGCTCGACGCCCTTGGTCTCCGGCACCTTGCCGAGCACGAACACGAACGACAGCGCGGCGAAGATCGCGTACATCAGGTACGGCCCGGTGGCGCCGAACTGGTCGAGCATCGGCGGGAACGTCACGGTGATGACGAAGTTCGCGATCCACTGCGCCGCGGCGGCCACGCCGAGGGCGGCGGCGCGGATGCGGTTGGGGAACATCTCGCCGAGCAGCACCCACACCAGCGGGCCCCAGGAGGCGCCGAAGAACACGACGAAGGCGTTGGCGGCGACCAGGGCGACCGGGCCCCACGGGGACGGCAGGCTGACGTCCTCGCCGCTGCCGGAGGCCTGGGTGAACGCGAGGGCCATCACGGCGAGCGCGATCGTCATGCCGGCGGAGCCGGTGAGCAGGATGGGCCGGCGGCCGACCTTGTCGATCAGGGCGATGGCGATGAACGTGACGGCGACGTTGGTGACGGAGGTGATCGTGGAGACCAGGAAGGACTGGCTCTCGTCGAAGCCGACCGCCTGCCAGAGCGTCGTGGAGTAGTAGAAGATCACGTTGATCCCGACGAACTGCTGGAACACCGACAGCAGGATGCCGACCCACACCACGGGCAGCAGGCCGAAGCGGGGCCCGCGCAGGCTGGCCTTCTCCGCGACGGCCCTGTCCTTCTCGATGGTCTGCTCGATCTGCGTGACGCGCTGCTCGGGGTCCTCGTCGGGACCGAGCACGGAGCGCAGCACCTCGACGGCCTCGTCCCGGCGGCCCTGGGCGACCAGGTAGCGCGGGGACTCCGGGATGCGCAGGGCGAGGATGCCGTACACAGCGGCCGGGATCACCGCGACGAGGAACATCCACCGCCACGCCTCCCAGCCGAGCCAGAGGGTCTCGGACGCGCCGCCGGCGGCCTCCTGCAGGAGCTGGTCGGACAGCAGGGCGCTGAAGATGCCGAGGGTGATCGCGAGCTGCTGGAGCGACCCGAGACGGCCACGGAGCGCGGCGGGGGCGATCTCGGCGATGTAGGCGGGGGCGATCACCGAGGCGATGCCGATGCCGACACCGGCGAGCACCCGCCACAGGATCAGGTCCCACACGGCGAAGGCGGCGGCGGACAGGATCGAGGAGACGAAGAACAGCACGGCGCCGAGCACCATGACCTTGGTGCGGCCGAGCCGGTCGGCCAGCCTGCCGCCGGCCCACGCGCCGAGGGCGCAGCCGAGCAGGGCGACGGCGACGGCGAAGCCGGTGAGGGTGGACCCGAGGTCGAACTGCCCCTGGATCGCGTCGACGGCCCCGTTGATCACGGAGGAGTCGAAGCCGAACAGGAAGCCTCCGACGGCGGCGGCGACGGCCAGGCCGATCGCCTTGTTGTGGGACGGGTGACGGGGCGCGGCCCCGGTCGATCCGCTGCTCTCGGCCATGGCGTGCGCCCTTCTGTGCTCCGACGTGCGACGACCGCCGACCGGGCACTGCGCTGGGCACCGGTTCGACGGCCAGGTTCACCCTTCACCCGATCGACACATCCCGCATCCGCAACGCGGCTCGCTGCCGGTGCGCGACCGTGCGGAGGAGCGCGGACAATCGAGGGGTGACGTCTGATCCCGGATCCTCCCGCCCGCGCTTCCGCCGCCCGGCCATGCTCGACGCCCGGGTGGCCGAGGAGCTGCCCGGCGGCCTCGACCCCGCCCTGCGCTCGCAGGTCGCGCACACGACGGCGGCGGCGATCGTGCACGGCGGCCGTGCCGGTGCGGACGAGGACCCGGCCCTGCTGGAGCGGCTGGTGCGGCTGGTGGAGACCGAGGGGCTGGACGTGGTGGCCGCGCTGTGGGCGGACTCCCCGGCGACCACGCTGCCCGGCGCGCTGTGGCGGCTGTACGTGCTGCGCGAGTGGGTGCGCCGCGATCCCCGCACGCTCGCCGACCGCTACCGGCTGGGCCTGGACGCGGCGCCGGTGCACCACGTCGTCGCCGGGGTGGTGACGCCGCCCGGGCCGGAGGAGGTGCGCGAGGTGGTCGACGCGGTGCTGTCCGGGGTGTACGCGGGGGACTTCGCGGTGGCGCTGGAGCGCGGCGCCGCGTTCTGCCGGGTGCTGGCGACCGGTGCGGCCTTCGATGCCGACCACCTGGACCACGCGGTCGACACCGACGCCGCCGGCCGGCTGACCCGCAGCGCGGGATCGCTGGTCCGCACCGCCGAGGAGCTGGAGCACGCCGCCGCGCTGTGGCGGTCCGACCAGCTGGAGTGATCGCGCAGCCCGGGAGGGTTGGACGGCCCCGACTACAATGGAGAGCGACGTCGGGCCGCGGTAAGCCCCGGGCTCCATCTCAAGCCGCTTCGAGCGGCCTCGCGCCGAGAGGCGCTTCTGCGGTCCGGCGTCGTCCTCTTCCCCCGCGCGAGGGCCCTCTGCCTGTCGATCGACCGGTCACGATGCTGTGACGGGCGCACGGAACGGGCTGTGAATACGGCGTGGCGTGGCGCGACACGCTGTGCGTTCACCCTGCGTTCACCTTCGGGGTTGTGAGTTCACCGTACGGCTGCCCTAGCCTGTGCCTGACAAGAGCCCTCTTCTCCGGAGCCTCCCGTGCGCCTGCGCCTCACCCCGCGCGATACCTCGTTCTTCGATCTCTTCGCCGCCTCCGCGGCGCACCTCGTCACAGGAGCGAACCTCCTGGCCGAGCTGCTGGGAGCCGACCGTCCGGCCCGCAAGGCCCTGGCGAAGCAGATCAGCGAGGTCGAGCACCTCGCCGACGAGGCGACCCACTCGATCATGCGTCGTCTGAACCAGACCTTCGTGACGCCGTTCGACCGGGACGACATCTACGACCTCGCGTCCACCCTGGACGACTGCATGGACTTCATGGAGGAGGCGGCGGACCTCATCGTGCTCTACAAGCTCGACGAGCTGCCCGCCCGGGTCTCCGACCAGGTCCAGGTGCTCCAGCGCGCTGCCGAGCTGACCGCCGAGGCCATGCCCCGCCTGCGCTCGATGGACTCGCTGTCCGAGTACTGGGTCGAGGTCAACCGCCTCGAGAACCAGGCGGACAAGGCCCACCGCAAGCTGCTCGCGCAGCTGTTCGACGAGATCACCGACCCGATCCAGCTGATGAAGCTGAAGGAGGTCATCGAGAAGCTCGAGGACGCGGCCGACGCCTTCGAGAAGGTGGCCAACACCGTCGAGACCATCGCTCTCAAGGAGTCCTGAGCACCGGTGGAGGTCTTTCTCGTCGTCGTGGTCGTGGCGTTCGCCCTCGGCTTCGACTACACCAACGGGTTCCACGACGCCGCGAACGCCATCGCCACCTCGGTGTCGACGCGGGCGCTGACGCCGCGGGCCGCACTGATCATGGCGGCGGTCTTCAACCTGCTGGGCGCGCTGCTCGGCACGCACGTCGCCACGACGATCGCGCACGACATCGTCAGCATCGGCGACGTCGCGGCGCACGAGGGCCTGGTGATCGTGCTGTCCGCGCTGGTCGGCGCGATCACCTGGAACCTCATCACCTGGTGGCTCGGCCTGCCGTCGTCCTCGACGCACGCGCTGATCGGCGGCCTGGCCGGTGTCGGCGTCGCCTCGGGCATCACGGTGCACTGGCAGGCGATCCTCGACAAGGTCGTGCTGCCGATGGTCATCTCCCCGCTGCTCGGCTTCGCGCTGGCGTTCCTGGTGATGGTCGGCGTGCTGTGGCTGGTCCGCCGGGCGTCGCCCGCGCCGGCGCAGCGCCGGTTCAGGATCGCGCAGACCGCCTCGGCGGCGGCGATGGCGCTGGGCCACGGCCTGCAGGACGCGCAGAAGACCATGGGTGTGATCGTGCTGGCGCTGGTCGCCGGCGGGTTCCACGACGGCGACTCGATCCCGCTGTGGGTCAAGCTCGCCGCCGCGACCGCGATCTCGCTGGGCACGTACTCCGGCGGCTGGCGGATCATGCGCACGCTCGGCCGCAAGATCATCGAGCTCGACCCGGCGCGCGGCTTCGTCGCCGAGTCCGTGTCGGCGGTCGTGCTGTACGTCAACGCGTACTGGCTGCACGCCCCGGTGTCGACCACGCACACGATCACCTCGGCGATCATGGGCGTCGGCGCCACCAAGCGGCTGTCCGCAGTGCGCTGGGGCGTCGCCAAGAGCATCGGTGCGGCGTGGATCCTCACCATCCCGGCCGCCGCCGCGGTGGCTGCGGTGGTGTACGTGGCGCTGCACGCGCTGCTGGGCTGACGCGGGCGGGGCGTCCGGGTCTGCGCAGACTTGGGACCTTGGTCCCTCGTCATCCGGTTCACCCGGTTGGACGTGATCGCCGTCACACCCGGCACGTGATCACGCGGGATTCACCCCTGGGGCACGCATGACTGCTGGACAGCGGTCCGCTATGTCCGATTCGCTGCTGCCATGACTGTGCGAACCCTGACCTCCCGCTGTGCCCTCGCTGTGCTCGCCGTCGCCTCCGTGGTGGCGGTGTCCGGGTGCAGCATGCTGTCCTCCGGCTCGGACGACGCCAAGCGCGACGAGGCCTCCGGCGAGGTGACCGAGTCGGCGGACGCGAACGTGTTCTCGATCAAGGTCGGCGACTGCCTGAACCTCGCCGAGATGAGCCAGACCGAGGTCGAGTCGCTGCCGGTGGTGCCCTGCGCCGAGCCGCACGACTCCGAGGTCTACGCCGAGCAGACCCTCACCGGCGACGAGCTGCCGGCCGACCTCGACACCACCACGGACGAGTTCTGCTACACCGAGTTCTCCACCTTCCTCGGGATCTCCTACGAGGAGTCGACTCTCGACTTCCAGGTGCTGACCCCGTCCTCGGCGTCCTGGGACGCGGGCGACCGCGCGGTGCAGTGCATCGTCGTGCACCCGACCGAGCAGGTCACCGGCACCCTGCAGGGCGCCGGCATCTGATCGCACCGCCCGCGCGCGCGGGTGAGGTCACCGAGCGGCACGTCCCCTGCCTGGGGACGTGCCGCTCGTGCGTGCGGGGGGGGGTCGGCGGCGCGTACGGCCGGGTCGGCGTGGGCGCGCCCGTCGGTGCGTGCGCTCAGCGCGGCGCCGGGGCCGGCACCAGCGGCGCGTGCCGCTCCACCGCCTCGACCCGGGTGACGTCGCCGTCGGTGACGACGTGCGTGACCAGCACCTCGCCGGGCCGCAGGTACGGGTCCTCGGCGGGCAGGTCGGCGCGGACCGCCTTGCGGGCGTGCTCGGCGACGACGCCCAGCACCGTGGGCAGTACCGGCCGGTGGGTGCACACCGCGAGGTCGGCGTCGGTGCGCAGCAGCCGGGCGACCACGTCGGCGGCCTTCTCCGGGGAGTCGGCGTGCTGGCGCTCGGTCAGCGGCTCGGCCTCCTCGGCGACCAGCCCGGCGGCGTCCAGGTAGGGGGTGACGGTGGCGCGGCAGCGTCGCCACGGGCTGCTGACGACCGCGGCGACGCCGTAGCCGGACAGCACCGGGACCAGCGCGTCGGCCTGACGGACGCCGACCGGGGTCAGCGGACGGGTCGCCTCCTCGCCGCCCCAGGACGCCCGGCTGCGTGCGCGGCCGTGCCGGACGACCACGACGGCGCGGGTGTCGAGCCGGCCCTCCCCGTGCGCGGCGACCAGCGCGTCCAGCGGCAGCCGGTCGTCGTGGCGGGTCAGCCGGCGGTGCGCCTCCGCCACGTCGAACCAGCGGGTGCGGTCGATCTCGTCCCGCGAGGCGTGCTCGACCGGCGGTCGGGCGTGCAGCGCGGGCCGGTCCGGGCGTCCTGCCACCTGCGCCGCCCAGTAGCGGACGCGCTTGGGCCGGCCGTCGGACAGGGCGTAGTGCAGGGTCGGCAGCGGTCGGCCGAGCACGACGGCCAGGCCGGTCTCCTCCTCGACCTCGCGGACGGCGGCGGTGACCACGTGCTCGCCCGGCTCGAGCTTGCCCTTGGGCCACGACCAGTCGCGGTACCGCGGGCGGTGCACGAGCACGACCTGGAGGCGCCCCTGGCGCACGCGCCAGACCAGGGCGCCCGCGGCCTCGACGACGGGCAGCGCGGAGGCGGGACGGCTCACCGCGAGGCGCCCAGGCGCCGACGCTGCCGGTAGATCAGCGCGGACTGGAGGTCGCGCAGCGGCTCCCCGTCGGCGCCGATCGCATGCCGGGTCCACTGGCCGTTCGGCCCGAGGTGCCAGGACGAGGTGCCGTCGGAGGTGGACTCGTCCAGCAGGTCCACCAGCTCGGCGATCTGGTCGGGGTCGGCCAGCCGCACCAGCGCCTCGACGCGACGGTCCAGGTTGCGGTGCATGAGGTCGGCGGAGCCGATGTAGACCTCCGGGCCGGGGGTGCGGGTCTCCGGGGTGTCGCGGCTGGGGTCGTTCACGTCGCGCGGCACCCCCGCGTCGGCGGCGAAGGCGTAGATCCGCGAGTGCTCCAGGAACCGGCCGAGGATCGAGCGCACGCGCACGGTCTCGGACAGCCCGGGCACGCCGGGGCGCAGCGCGCAGATGCCGCGCACGACCAGGTCGACGGGCACGCCGGCCTGCGAGGCGCGGTACAGCGCGTCGATCGTCTCCTCGTCGACCATCGAGTTGACCTTGAGCTTGATCCACGACGGACGACCCTCGCGCGCGGCGGCGGCCTCGCGGTCGATCCGCTCGACCAGACCGGAGCGCACCGAGCGCGGGGCGACCAGCAGCCGGTGGAACCGGGACTTCGGCGCGTAGCCGGACAGCTGGTTGAACAGGCGGGTGAGGTCCTGGCCGACGTCGGGGTCGCAGGTGAGCAGCCCGTGGTCGGTGTAGATCCGCGCGGTCTTCGGGTTGTAGTTGCCGGTGCCGACGTGGCAGTACCGGCGCAGGCCGTCCTGCTCCTGGCGGACCACCAGCGACAGCTTGGCGTGGGTCTTCAGCCCGACGATGCCGTAGACCACGTGCACGCCGGCCTGCTCGAGCTTGCGGGCCCACTCGATGTTGGCCTGCTCGTCGAACCGCGCCTTGATCTCGACCAGGGCCAGCACCTGCTTGCCGGCCTCGGCGGCGTCGATCAGGGCGTCGACGATCGGGGAGTCGCCGGAGGTCCGGTACAGGGTCTGCTTGATCGCGAGCACCCGGGGGTCGGCGGCGGCCTGCTCGAGGAAGGTCTGCACCGAGGTCGAGAACGAGTCGTAGGGGTGGTGCAGCAGGATGTCGCGGGTGCGGATCGCCGCGAAGACGTCGGTCGGGTTCGCGCTCTCCACCTCGGCGAGGAAGCGGTGGGTGGTCGGCACGAAGCGCGGGTACGCCAGGTCGGCACGGTCCAGGTCGGCGATCAGGTTGAGGCCGGTGTGGTCCAGCGGCGCGGGCAGCTCGTAGACCTCCTCCTCGGCGACGCCGAGCTCGCGCACCAGCAGCTGCCGGATGCGCGGGCTGATCCCGTCGGCGATCTCCAGGCGGACCGGCGGGCCGAACTTGCGGCGCAGCAGCTCCTTCTCCATCGCCTGCAGCAGGTTCTCGGCGTCGTCCTCCTCGACCTCCACGTCCTCGTTGCGGGTGACGCGGAAGGTGTGGTGCTCGCGCACCTCCATGCCGGGGAACAGCTGGTCGAGGTGCTCCGAGATGACGTCCTCCACCGGGACGAACGACATCGGGCCCTTGTCCATGGTGTTCTGCGAGGCGGTGGCGCTGGGCCGGCCCTTCGCGTCCACGGCGATGTACCGGGGGAGCAGCGGCGGCACCTTGACCCGGGCGAAGTGCTCCTTGCCGGTGCTCGGGTTGGCGACGACCACCGCGAGGTTGAGCGACAGCCCGGAGATGTACGGGAAGGGGTGCGCCGGGTCCACCGCGAGCGGGGTGAGCACCGGGAAGATCTGCTTGCGGAAGAACTTGCGCAGCCGGTCCTGCTCCGCCTCGCCCAGCTCGTCCCAGCGGACCAGGGTGATGCCCTGGGCGGCGAGCTCGGGCTGCACCTGCTCGGCGAAAACCCGGGCGTGCCGGTCCGACAGGTCGTGCGCGCGCACGCTGATGGCCTCGAGCACCTGGCGCGGGCTCAGGCCGGAGGCGGCGGTGACGGCGAGGCCGGTGGCGATGCGGCGCTTGAGACCGGCCACCCGGACCATGAAGAACTCGTCCAGGTTGGAGGCGAAGATCGCCAGGTAGCGGACCCGCTCCAGCAGCGGCTGCGTGGGGTCCTCGGCGAGCTGGAGCACGCGCTCGTTGAAGGCCAGCCAGGAGATCTCACGGTCGAGGAACCGGTCGGCGGGCAGCGGCTCGGCCTCGACACGGCCGTCCAGGTCGGTCTCCGTGGCCGGCGCGATGTGCTCGGCGATGTGCGCGGCGAGCTCCGGGGCGAGCGGGCGCTGCCGGACGACGGGGATGCTGTCGGTGACCGGCGCGCCGGACGTGCTCGGCACGGTGGCGGAGGCGTCGGCACCCCCGGCCCGGCGGGCGCTCGCCCGGCCGTCGGAGGTGCGCGTGGTGCGCGTGCCGGTGCCCGCAGCAGCGCCGGCGCCGCGCCGGGTGCGGGTGGCCGGCTGCGTGCTCGACGCCGCGCGGGTGCTCGACGTGCTCGACGCGGCAGCCGGTGCGGCGGTGCGGCGGGTCCGTCCGCGGGCGGGCTCGTCGGGGGTGGTGGCGTCGCTCATCGGCCCATGGTGTCACTGGAAGGTGACCAGTGGGTGTCCGAATCTCGACCCTGGGGACGACGGAGCACGGGAACCCCCTGTGGACGGCTCGGCGCCGCGTGATCACGCGGCCCGCGGTCAGACCGCGTAGACCACGTCCACCGCCGATCGCTTGAAGCCGGCCCCCTGGTACACCCGGATCGCCGGGTGGTTGTCGCCCTCGGTGTACAGCAGCACCTCGTGCAGGCCGCGCGCGGCCAGGTGGTCGAGCATCAGCGCGGTCAGCAGCCGACCGAGCCCGCGGCCCTGGGCATCCGGGTCCACGCCGAGCGCGTAGATCTCGCCCGCGTCCTCGCCGGGCACGACCTTGGTCCAGCCGGAGGCGAGCAGCCGCCCGTCGTGCTCGGCGAGCAGCAGACCGGCGGGGTCGAACCAGGCCTCCGACATCCGGTCGTCGAGATCGGCGCGGGTGAGCCGGCCCTGCTCGGGGTGGTGCGCGAACGCGCGGGCGTTCACCCGCAGCCAGGCGTCCTCGTCCCGGCCGGGCTCGAAGGTGCGCACGGTCACCCCCGGCGGGGGCACGGCGCCGGACGGCGGGGCGGCGGGGTCCAGCGCGCGGCGCATCTGCCACAGCTCGCGGGTGACCGGCAGGTGCCGGCGGGCGGCGAGGGCGCGGGCGGGAGGCAGGTCGCCGTGCGCCCACACGGACAGCACGGGCTCGGAGGGGTCGTCCGCGCGATGGCCGTCCGCGCTCGCGGGAGCGTCGGCCGCACCGGCCGCACCGGCCGTGCCCGCCCCTGCGCCGCTCGCCCGCGCGGCCAGCACGGCGTCCCGGGCAGCGGCGAGCAGCGCGCTCCCCAGCCCACGCCGCCGGTGCCCCGGGTGCACCATGACCTCCGCGGTCGCCTGCGCCGGGTCGCGCAGATCCACCTGCCCGTACCCGAGCAGCGCGTCGCCGTCGACCACCAGCAGGTGCGTCGCCTCCCCGCCGGTCAGCCAGAGCAGCGGCTGCTCGGACAGCGGCGGGACGCCGTCCTGCGCGGCGGCCTCGGCGGCGAGCCGGCGGACGTCCTCCACGAGCGGTGCGGGCAGCGCCCCCGTGCGGGCGACGATCGGGTGCGTGGTCACCGGCCCATCCCACCACCTCCGCCGGGAGGGCGGCGCACGCGGGAACGACCGGCGGTCGCGTCGCGTTGTGCGGGGTATGACCGCCGCGCCGACCACTGCCGTGGACGTGCTCGTGGTGGGTGCGGGGCAGGCGGGGCTCGCGGTCGCCGCGCACCTGGTGCGCTCGGGCTTCGTCCCGGTGACCGACCCGGACCGTCCGCCGACCGGCGCCCCCACCTTCGTCGTGCTGGACGCGGCCACCGGACCGGGCGGTGCGTGGCGCGAACGCTGGCCGGGGCTGACGATGCGCACGGTCAACGGGGTGTACGAGCTGCCGGGGGCGCCGCTTCCGGCGTTCGGGGCGGAGGAGCCGGCGGCCGACGCGCTGCCCCGGTACTTCGGCGCCTACGAGCGGGACCTCGGTCTGGCGGTGCGTCGGCCGGTGCAGGTGCGCCGGGTGCACGACCTGGGCGGCCCGGAGCGGCTGCTGGCGGTGGAGACGGTCGAGCGGGTGGCCCCGGCGACGGACCCGGTCACCGGCCAGGTCCTCCCGGTCGCCCCACCGATCCCGACCCCGGCACGGACCACGCCCGACGGCCACGACCTCGGCGACGGCGCGGGGGCGTGCCGCGCGGTCCCCGCCCCGGTGCCCGGCCCCGACCTGACCCCGCAGCACGTCGAGCCGATCCCGCCGTCCGCGTCGCGGCGCCGCCGGGAGCGCACCTGGGTCACCCGCGCGCTGGTCAACGCCTCGGGCACCTGGACCCGCCCGTTCTGGCCGGTGTACCCCGGCACGGACCTGTTCGCGGGGGAGCAGGTGCACACGCACGACTTCCGGCTGCCGGAGGACTTCGCCGGACGCCGGGTGATCGTGGTGGGCGGTGGCATCTCCGCGGTGCAGCACCTGCTGGCGATCCACCCGCACGCCGCCGCGACCACCTGGGTCACCCGGCGACCGCCGGACTGGCGGGACGAGGAGTTCAGCCCCGACCTGGGCCGCGAGGCGGTGGCGCGCGTCGAGGAGCGCACCCGGGCGGGTCTGCCGCCGCAGAGCATCGTGGCCGCGACCGGCCTGCCGCTGACCGACGCCTATCGGCGGGGGATCGCCGAGGGTGTGCTGCGGGCCCGGCCGATGTTCGCGGCGCTGGTGCCGGACGGGGCGATCTGGACCCCGGAGGCTGCTGCCGGACCGCTGGCGGACGGCTGGGAGACCGGCCCGGAGCACGTGCCTGCCGACGTGGTGCTGTGGGCCACCGGCTTCCGGGCGGCGCTGGACCACCTGCGTCCGCTCGGCCTGCGTGACCGGGGCGGCGGCATCCGGGTCGACGGCACGCAGGCGGTGGCCGATCCCCGGGTGCAGCTGGTCGGCTACGGGCCGAGCGCGAGCACGGTGGGGGCGAACCGTGCCGGGCGCGCGGCGGTGCGGCAGGTGCGGCGGCTGCTCGGGGTGTGAGGGATCAGCCCGCGCGTCCCGGGCCGGCGACCGAGTCGCGCACCAGCCGGGCGAGCGCGGCGGCGGCGGCGCTGAGCCGGCGGTCGCGAGGCGTGGCCAGGGACAGCGGCCACCGCAGGTCGCCGGCCACCGGGCGCAGCACCAGGTCGGGTGCGGGCTCCACCTCCGCGCGGGGCAGCAGCGCGACACCGAGCCCGTGCCGGACGTACGCGGCGGCGGTGCCGATGTCGGCCACCTCGACGGTGACCCGGCGGTCCACCCCGGCGGCGGCGAAGGCCCGGTCGACGATCGTGCGGTTGCCGTAGCCGGTCGGGGAGTCGATGAAGTCGAGGCCGTCCAGCGCGGCCAGGTCGACCGGTCCGCCGGCGGCGAGCGGGTGGTCGGCGCGGACGACGAGGTCCATCGGCGCGGTGGCGAGCGGGGTGATCTGCACCGGGGCGACTGCGGTGCCGGCCACGGCGACGAAGGCGAGGTCGAGGTGCCGCTCGGCGACCGCGGCGACCAGCCCCTCCGAGCCGGTGGGTGCCGCGGTGAGCCGCAGCGCGACGTCGGGGTGGCGGCGGTGGAACTCGCCGAGCAGCGCGGGCACGTCGACCAGGCCGACCGAGGTGAGCGTGCCGACCCGCACGGTGCCGCGCAGGCCGCCCCGCACCTGGTCCACGGCGTCGCGGGCGTCCCGGGCGGCGTCGATCGCGGCACGGGCGTGCGGGAGCAGCGCGGCCCCGGCGTCGGTGAGGTCGACCCGGCGGGAGGTGCGATCGAGCAGCCGGGCGCCGACCTCGCGCTCCAGCGCCTGCACGGAGGCGGAGACCGCGGACTGCACGATCAGCAGCCGCGCGGCGGCGGCGGTGAAGGACCGCTCCTCCGCGACCGCGACGAAGGCGGACAGGTGACGCAGCTCCATGGGATCAATCTACCGAGGCGATTGATCCCAGTGCAGATCAGTGTTGGACACGATCGATCGACCGGGCGCACCGTGGACGGCATGACCACCACGACGTTCGCCGGGACCGCCTCGCCCCGGGTCTCGCACCGCTCAGGGTTCTGGCTGGTCGCCGGTGCCTTCCTCACGGCGATGGCGTTCTCGACCGTGCCCGCCCCGCTGTACCCGATCTACCAGGCCGCCGACGGCTTCTCGACCTTCGCGGTGAGCCTGGTGTTCGCCGCCTACGCGGTGGGTGTGGTGATCAGCCTGCTGCTCGCCGGGCACGTCTCGGACCGGGTGGGCCGCCGGGCGGTGCTGCTGCCGGCGCTCGGGCTCGAGCTGGTCGCCGCGACCATGTTCCTGTCCGGCACCGCCCTGCCGCTGCTGCTGGTGGCGCGGTTCGTCAGCGGTCTGGGGATCGGCATGCTGACCGCGACCGCCACGGCGCACCTGCTCGACCTGCACCACCGTGACGGGCGGCCGCGCCCGGCTCACCGGCCGCACACCGTCGCGACGCTCGCGAACATCGGCGGGCTCGGCGCGGGCGCGCTGGTCGCGGGGCTGCTCGCGCAGACGGGCGTCGCGCCGCTGCGGCTGTCCTACGCGGCGTTCGTCGTGCTGCTGCTGGCCGCGGTGGTGGGGGTGCTGGTGACGCCCGAGACCGTGCAGCCGCGTGCCGACCGCCCGCCCTACCGGCCGCAACGGCCGCGGGTGACGGGTGCCGGGCGATCGACCCTGCTGGCCTTCGCGGCGGCCGTCGCGTCCTTCGCGGTCTTCGGGGTGTTCACCTCCGTCGCGCCGGGCTTCGTGGCCGGCACGCTGCACCACCCGGCGCGGGCGCTGGCGGGGCTCGTGGTGTTCGCGGTCTTCGGCTCGGCAGCCCTCGCGCAGGTGCTGGCCCGGGACCTCCCCCCGCGTACCCGCCTGCTGGTCGGGGCTGCGGCCGAGGCGCTGGGTCTGGTGCTGCTGGTGACCGGGATGCTCACGGCGACGCTGCCGACCTTCCTGGCCGGCGGGGTGGTGGCGGGGGTCGGTGCCGGACTGCTCTTCGCGGCCGCGGTGGCGACGGTCGCGGCGCAGGCCGAGCCGGAGGGGCGAGGGGAGGCGCTGGCCGGGCTGTTCCTGGTGGCCTACCTGGCGCTGAGCGTCCCGGCGATCGGGATCGGGCTCGCCACGCTGGCGGTGCCGGCGACGACGGCCATGGCGGCGCTCGCGGCGGTGCTGCTGGTGGTGCTCGGCGCCGTGGCGGCGGGCGCGCGCCGTCGGGTCTGAGCCGGGGTCAGGCGCCACCGTCGGCGCACCCGCAGCTCGCCCGGGTGACGAGCTGCACCAGCAGCCGGTGCGACTCCGGCTCCTCGGCGGGCGCCCCGGCGTGCCGGACCAGCACCTGCACGGCCAGCCGGCCCATGGCGGTCATCGGCTGCCGGACGGTGGTGAGCGCGGGCCGGGCGAGGCGTCCGGCCAGGATGCCGTCGAAGCCGGTCACGGCGACGCGATCCGGCACCGGCACGCCGCGCGCGGCGAGCAGGTCGAGGACGGCGAGGGCGATCTGGTCGCTGGCGCAGACCAGCGCGCGGGGCAGCCGGTCGGTGTCGGCCAGCGCCGCGACCACCTCCAGCCGGTGCGGCTCGGCGAGGTCGGTGGCGTCCAGCGGTTCGGCGGGCACCGGCAGCCCGGCGGCGGCCAGCCCGTCGGTGAAGCCGGCGAAGCGCTCGGCGTAGTCGGGGGTGGTGAGCCGGCCGACGAAGGCGAGGTCGCGCAGGCCGTGCCCGCCGACCAGGTGGTCGACCAGCGCGCGGGTGCCGCCGCGGTTGTCCACGGTGACGTGGTGCAGGCCGTCGGCCACCGGCGGGGTGGAGAACGCGACGACGGGGATCCGCCGGGCCACGTGCGTGAGCATGTCCAGCGAGGTCGGTCCGGGGAACACCGCGAGCCCGTCCACCCGTCCGGCGACGTCGGTGACCGAGGCGGTCGACCCGGTGCCGGCGCTGAGCAGCAGGGCCTGCCCGCGCTGCCAGCACTCGAGCTCGAAGCCGCGCTGCACCTCGTCCACGTACAGCGGGAAGGCGCGGGGGTCCACATCGTCCTCGTCCGGCGCCGGCTCCGGCACCGCCGAGGCGCCCTGCTGGGGCGCGGCGAGCAGCAGGTCGAAGGAGTAGAGGCCGAGCGCGCCGGTGCGGCCGTGCACCAGGCCGCGCGCGCTGGCGCTGGGGACGTAGCCGAGGTCGCGGGCGGCGGCGAGCACGCTGGCGCGGGTGGACTCGCGGACCCGCTCCGGCTGGCGGAAGGTGAACGACACCGTGGCGATCGACACCCCGGCACGCTCCGCGACGTCGTAGACGGTGGGTCGACGCGGCACTGCTCACCTCCTGGCGTCCGATCGTAGGGGGCTCGCGCCCTTGCGGAGACCATTCTATGCGCTTAACATCACTCTCGATCAAAGCGCTTAACCGACGCAGCCGTCGGCCACCCGCAGTCCGTTCGAGGAGGAACGCACCATGATCCGACCCGTCGCACGCGTCGCCGTCGCTGCCGCGACCGTGCTCGCCGTGACCGCGCTGAGCGCCTGCGGGCGCTCCGACGACGCAGGGACCACCAGCACCGACGCCGCCACGCTCAGCAGCGGGGCCGCCTCGGGCGAGCTCACCGTCTGGGCGATGGGCGCCGAGGGGGAGGCCCTGCCCGACTTCGTGCAGGACTTCGTCGACGCCAACCCGGACGTCGACATCGAGGTCGTGCCGATCCCCTGGGACGCCGCCCGCGACAAGTTCCAGACCGCGATCGCCGCCGGCACCACCCCGGACCTCGCGATGATGGGCACCACCTGGATGGCCGAGTTCGGCGACGCCTTCGCGCCGGTGCCGGACGCCATCGACACCAGCGGGTTCTTCGAGGGATCCGTCGGCACCACCGAGCGCGACGGCCAGGCGATCGGCGTGCCGTGGTACGTCGACACCCGGGTGCTCTACTACCGGACCGACCTGGCCGCCGACGCGGGCTGGACCGAGGCGCCCGCCACCTGGGACGACCTCAAGCAGATGGCGTCCGACATGCAGTCCAAGGCCGGCGCCGACTACGGCATCCGCCTGACCTCCGCCGGCAACGACTCCTTCCAGGGATCGCTGTGGGCCCCCTGGTCGCACGGCGCGAGCCTGACGAACGACGACGGCACCGAGTGGACGCTGGACACCCCGCAGATGGTCAAGGCCTACGAGTACTACGCCTCGTTCTTCACCGACGGCGTGGCTGACCCGCAGGCCGACCGCACCACCGGTGCGCAGGAGGCCGAGTTCGTCGCCGGCACCACACCGATGCTGATCGACGGCCCGTTCATGATGGGCCAGCTGGAGACCCTGGGCGGTGCCGAGTTCGCCGACCAGTACGCCACCGCACGCATCCCGGCGGACGAGTCCTCGACGTCCTTCGTCGGTGGATCCAACTTGGTGGTCTTCCGGGACTCCGACAACGCCGACGCGGCGTGGAAGCTGGTCGACTGGCTGACCCAGCCGGAGACCCAGGTCGCCTGGTACGACGTCACCGGTGACCTGCCGTCCGCGCAGGCCGCCTGGGACGACCAGACCCTCGCCGGTGACGAGAAGCTGGCCGTGTTCGGCGAGCAGCTCGAGGACACCCAGGCCCCGCCGGTCAGCACCACGTGGGTGCAGGTCGCCGCGGCCGCCGACTCGGTGCTGGAGCGGATGACCGTCAGCGGCGAGGCGCCCGCCGACGCCCTCGCCGAGCTCCAGCAGCAGGCCTCGTCGATCGGCATGGGCTGACCATGTCCGCCACCGCCACCACCCGTCCGGCCGGGGGCCCGACCGCTCCCGGCCGGGCGGGGACCCAGCGACCGGCCACCCGCGGCCCGTCGGCGGCACGACGCCGTCGCCAGGGCTACGTCGCCTGGCTGTTCGCGCTGCCGTTCGTGCTGGTCTTCGGCTTCTTCATGCTGGTGCCGCTGGTCTCGTCCTTCGCGATGTCCTTCACGGACTTCACCTCGCGGGACGTGCGCACACCCTTCGCGGTGAACTTCGTCGGCCTCCAGCAGTACGTGGACCTGTTCGGCGACGCGCGCTTCCTCAAGTCGCTCACCGTGACCGGCACCTTCGTGATCATCGGCATCCCGATCACCATGGCGGTCGCCCTGGCGCTGGCCGTCGCGCTGAACTCCGGGATCGGCCGGTTCCGCGCGGTGTTCCGGGTCGGCTTCTACGCCCCCGTAGTGACCAGCATCGTGGCCGTGTCGGTGGTCTGGCGGTACATCCTCCAGCCGGACGGCCTGCTCAACACGGCGCTCGGCTGGATCGGGATCGACGGGCCGAACTGGCTGAACTCGACCACCTGGGCGCTGCCCTCGCTGATCCTCATGGCCGTCTGGCGCAACGTCGGCACGCTCATGGTGATCTTCCTGGCCGGGCTCCAGGCGGTGCCGACCGAGGTGCAGGAGGCCGCCGTGATGGACGGCGCGAGCCCGTGGCGCCGGTTCATCAGCGTCACCCTGCCGCTGCTGCGCCCCACGCTGCTGCTCGGCGCCGTGCTGATCTCCGTCGGCTACCTGCAGTTCTTCGAGGAGGCCTTCGTGATGACCCAGGGCGGCCCGCTCGACTCCACGCTGTCCGCGGCGTTCTACACCTTCGAGCAGTTCGGCTTCGGGAAGTACGGCTACGCCTCCGCGGCGTCCTACGTGCTGTTCCTGGCGATCGCGCTGCTCAGCCTGGTGCAGTTCCGGCTGCTGCGATCGAAGGACTGATCCCATGGCCCTCACCGACACGCCCGTCGACCGCCTGGCCGCCCCGGTCAGGCACCGCCGCCGGTTCCGCAGCGGCCGCGCCCTCACCTACACCGTGCTCACCGTGGGCGTGGCGCTCTGGCTGCTGCCCTTCGTCTGGATGGTCCTCGGCTCGGTCAAGACGCAGCGGGAGATCCTCACCCGCCCGCCGACGATCTGGCCGCAGGAGCCCACCGGCGACAACTTCGCCCGGTGGTTCACCGAGCTCGACTTCCCGCAGTTCTTCACCAACTCGGTGGTCGTCGCGGTGGTGACCGTGCTCGGCAACCTGCTGTTCTGCTCGATGGTCGGCTACGCGCTCGCCAAGATGGAGTTTGCCGGCAAGCGCGTGCTGTTCACGCTGGTCATGGTGATGCTCATGGTGCCCGGCGTGGTCACCTTCGTGCCGCTGTTCGTGCAGGTCACCTCGCTCGGGCTGCTGAACACCTACCCGGCGCTGATCCTGCCGTTCCTCACCCAGCCGCTCGGGGTGTTCCTGATGCGGCAGTTCATGCTCGGCATCCCCGAGCCGCTGATGGAGGCCGCGCGGATCGACGGCGCCGGCGAGCTGCGGATCTTCGCCCGGGTGGTCATGCCGCTGTGCGGACCACCGCTCGCGACGCTCGGCATCCTCACGTTCCTCGGCTCGTGGAACAACTTCCTCTGGCCGCTGGTGGCCGCGCAGAGCCAGGACATGTACACGCTGCCGGTCGCGCTGTCCCTGTACTCCACCGGGCAGAAGGCCACCGACTACGGGCTGCTGCTGGCGGGGGCGGTGCTGATCATCACGCCGATCCTGCTGCTGTTCGTGGCCCTGCAGCGCTACTTCATCCAGGGGGTGGCGACGGCCGGCCTCAAGTGACCCGCCCGCCCCGCACGTGCACGACGGAAGGACCCGCATGACCTCGTACCAGTTCCCCGACGGCTTCCTCTGGGGCGCCTCCACCGCCGCCCACCAGGTCGAGGGCAACAACGTGAACTCCGACTGGTGGGTGCGCGAGCACGCCGCCGGCACCGACCTGCCCGAGCCCTCCGGCGACGCCGCCGACTCCTACCACCGCTACCCCGAAGACATCGCCCTGCTGGCCGGCCTCGGCCTGAACTCCTACCGGTTCAGCATCGAGTGGGCCCGGATCGAGCCGGAGCAGGGGTTCGTGTCGAAGGCGCAGCTCGCGCACTACCGACGGATGGTCGACACCTGCCTGGAGCACGGGCTGACCCCCTCGGTGACCCTGCACCACTTCACGCACCCGCGCTGGTTCGCCCGCCTCGGCGGGTGGCGCAACCCGGACGCCGCCGAGCTGTTCGCGCGGTTCACCGAGATCGCCCTGCCGGTGCTCGGCGACGACGTGGAGTGGGTGTGCACGATCAACGAGCCCAACATGGTCGCGATGACCCGCGGCGAGGAGGGCACCGAGATGACCGCCTCCCGCCTGCCCGCCCCGGACCCGCAGATCACCGACGCGCTGATCGACGCGCACCGCCGCTCCCGCGAGGTGCTGTCCGCGCTGCCGCAGGTGCGCTCCGGCTGGTCGGTCGCCACCCAGGCGTACCACGCGGCCCCCGGCGCCGAGGAGGCCACCCGCGCCTACGGCTACCCGCGCGAGGACGTGTTCCTGGACGCCGCGAAGGGCGACGACTGGATCGGCGTGCAGGCCTACCTGCGCACCTTCATCGACGTCGACGGGCACCCGCTGCCCGTGCCCGAGGGCGCCGAGACCACGCTCACCGGCTGGGAGTACTTCCCGCCCGCGCTCGGCATCGGCGTCCGCAACGCCTGGGAGCGCACCGGCGGCGTGCCGGTCGTCGTCACCGAGAACGGGCTCGCCACGCAGCACGACCCCCGGCGGATCGACTACACGCACGATGCGCTGGTCGGCCTGCACGAGGCGATGGCCGACGGGATCGACGTGCGCGGCTACCTGCACTGGTCCGCGCTGGACAACTACGAGTGGGGCTCCTACGCGCCGACCTTCGGGCTGATCTCCTGGGACCGGGAGACGTTCGCGCGCACGGTGAAGCCCTCGGCGCGCTGGCTGGGGGAGGTCGCGCGCACGGGGGTGCTGACGCACCCGACGCGCTGAGATTATGCACACCATATCGTGCACTAAGTCTCTTAGTGCACGATATGGTGTGCATCAGGAGGTGAGGCACGTGCCAGTGGAGTCCCCGCGGACACGCCGCGATCTGCGCACCCTCGGCGGCCACGTGGCCGCAGGACGCAAGATCCACGGCCTGACCCAGCAAGACTTGGCCGAACGCGCAGGCATCACCCGCGCGACCCTCGCCGCGCTCGAGCACGGCGAGGGCACGCCCCGGATCGCCACCCTGCTCGCGGTCGCACGGGTGCTGGGGTTCAACGAGACGATGGTGGCCGCCGCGGACCCGTTGGCGACGGAGTTCGGTCGGGTGAACGCCGGTCGGGCGGACCGGCAGCGGGTGCGTTCGTGAGCCGCGACGTCCGGGTGCAGATCGATCTCGACGGCGCGGCGGTGCACGTCGCTGATCTCACCTTCGAGACGAACCCCGGTGGGGCGCTGCTCGGCACCACCGTGCGCTACACCAGCACCTGGATCGAACACCCGGAGGCCTACGCCCTCTGCCCGGAACTTCCGCTCGGCACCGGCCCGCAGCGGTTCGCCGGTGCCCGGCCGGTTCCCGGTGCGGTCGCGGACACCGGCCCGGACAGGTGGGGGCGCACCCTGCTCTTCGATGCGGCGCGACGCGAGGCACGATCGACCGGAGGTCCGCTCCCGACCTTCACCGAGGCTGACTTCGTGCTGCTCGCCGACGACCGCACCCGGATCGGAGCGCTGCGCTACCTCGACGAGTCGGGCGTTCCGCTCGCTCCGCCGCGTGATCATCTGCCGACGCTGGTCGACCTGGACCGGCTGGTGCATGCCGCGCGTCGTGCAACCGCGCACGAGGAGCAGGACGACGCGGACCTGCGACTGCTGGTCGCCGGAGGGACGACGATCGGCGGGGCCCGCCCGAAGGTCAGCGTCACGTTGCCGTCCGGTCGGCTGGGGCTGGCCAAGCTGCCCGCCGCCGATGACCGGTGGGACGTCCAGGCGTGGGAGGCGACGACCTTCGACCTGGCCCGAGCTGCTGGGATCCGCGTGCCCGCGACGACGCTGCACCGGACCGGGACGGACACCTCGGTCCTGGTGCTCGAGAGGTTCGACCGCACACCGACGGGGGACCGGGTCGGCTTCATGTCCGCCGACTCGCTGCTGGAGAAGCGAGTGGACGAGGTCGTCTCGTACGTGGACCTGGTGGACGCCCTCGGCGACGTCGCGCGGGAAGCGAGGGGCGAGCGCGCCGAGCTGTTCCGACGGGTGGCGTTCGTACTCCTGATGAACGACGTGGACGACCACATGAAGAACCATGCGCTGCTGCGAGGGCGGCGCGGTTGGATGCTGTCACCCGCTTTCGACATGAACCCGTGGCCCCGATCCTGGCCCGTCCCCTCCACGCCGATCGGCCCGGACAGCTCCACGTCCGCGCGCTCGGTCGAGGAGCTGGTGGAGAATGCCGCAGCGTTCGGGCTCACGCCGGACGAGGCCGTAGGTGTCGTGATCGAGGTCGAGCGCGCGACCCGTCCTTGGGCCGAGGTCGCGGAGCGGCACGGTGTCGAGGACCCCGCCGACTCGGTGCTCGCGTCTGCCTTCGAGGGACCGGAGCGCGCGCAGGTTCGTCGGTGGCGGACCGCGCGGGCCTGACCTCAGTCCTTCGGCGCGGCCAGCCCCTGCGCGATCAGGTCCATCACCGACGAGTCCGCCAGCGTCGTCGCGTCGCCCACCTGGCGGTGCTCGGCCACGTCGCGCAGCAGCCGGCGCATGATCTTGCCGGAGCGGGTCTTCGGCAGCTCGGGCACCACCAGGATCGTGCGCGGCTTGGCGATCGGGCCGATCTGCTTGGCCACGTGCGCGCGCAGCTCGGCGGCGACCTCCTCCGGCGACCCGGCGTCGACCCCGCCGCGCAGGATCACGAAGGCGACGACCGCCTGGCCGGTGGTGTCGTCGGCGGCACCGACGACGGCCGCCTCGGCCACCGAGGGGTGCGAGACCAGCGCCGACTCGATCTCGGTGGTGGAAAGCCGGTGGCCGGACACGTTCATCACGTCGTCCACCCGGCCGAGCAGCCAGATGTCGCCGTCCTCGTCCTTCTTCGCGCCGTCTCCGGCGAAGTAGATCCCGGGGAAGCGGGACCAGTACGTGTCACGGAACCGCTGCTCGTCGCCCCACACCCCGCGCAGCATCGACGGCCACGGCTCGGTGAGCACCAGGTAGCCGCCCCCGCCGCGCGGCACGGGGTGCGCGTCGTCGTCGATCACGTCGGCGGCGATCCCCGGCAGCGGCACCTGCGCGGAGCCGGGCTTGGCGGTGGTGACGCCGGGCAGCGGGCTGATCATGATCGCGCCGGTCTCGGTCTGCCACCAGGTGTCGACCACGGGGGTGCGGTCGCCGCCGATCACCCGGCGGTACCAGGTCCACGCCTCCGGGTTGATCGGCTCGCCCACCGATCCGAGCAGCCGCAGGCTGGACAGGTCGCGGGCCGCCGGGATCTCCTCGCCCCACTTCATGCAGGTACGGATCGCGGTGGGGGCGGTGTAGAGGATCGAGACGCCGTACTTCTGCACGATGTCCCACCAGCGCCCGCGATCGGGGGTGTCCGGGGTGCCCTCGTAGATCACCTGCGTGGCGCCGTTCACCAGCGGCCCGTAGACCACGTAGGTGTGCCCGGTGATCCAGCCGACGTCGGCGGTGCACCAGTAGACGTCGGTCTCCGGCTTGAGGTCGAAGACGTTGAGGTGGGTCCACGCCGCCTGGGTCAGGTAGCCGCCGGTGGTGTGGAAGATGCCCTTCGGCTTCCCGGTGGTGCCGGAGGTGTAGAGGATGAACAGCGGGTGCTCGGCCTCGACCGCCACCGCGACGTGCTGGTCGCTCGCGGCGCCGATCACGTCGTGCCACCAGTGGTCGCGGCCCTCGGTCCAGCCGACGTCCTGCCCGGTCCGCCGCACCACCAGCACGTGCTGCACCGCCTGGTCGCTGCCCTTGGCCAGGGCCTCGTCGACGGTGGGCTTGAGGGCGCTCGGGGCGCCGCGCCGGAACCCGCCGTCCGCGGTGATCACCACGGAGGCCTCGGCGTCCAGGATCCGCGAGTGCAGCGCTTCGGCCGAGAACCCGCCGAACACCACCGAGTGCGGGGCGCCGATCCGCGCGCAGGCCAGCATGGCGATCACGGTCTCCGGGATCAGCGGCATGTAGATGGCCACCCGGTCGCCCGGGCCCACGCCGAGAGACTCCAGGGCGTTGGCGGCGCGGGACACCTCGGCCAGCAGCTCGGCGTAGGTGATCGTGCGGGTGTCGCCCGGCTCGCCCTCGAAGTGCAGCGCCACCCGGTCGCCGTTCCCGGCCTCGACGTGCCGGTCCACCGCGTTGTACGCGGCGTTCAGCCGGCCGTCGGCGAACCAGCGCGCCACCGGGGCGCCGGACCAGTCGAGCACCTCCTGGAAGGGGGTCGACCAGGTGAGCAGCGAGCGCGCCTGGTCCGCCCAGAAGCCGAGCCGGTCGGCGTTGGCCCAGGCGTACACCTCGGGGTGCGCGTTGGCCTGGTCCGCGAACGCCGGGTCCGGCGGGAACCGGCGGTCCTCGGTGAGCAGGTTCTCCAGCCCCGGAGAGGGCTCGGCGGGCGTCGGGGTGGTGCTGTCCAGGACCACGGGCTCCTCCAGCGCAGCGACATCGGTGCGGTCGGCGCCGGCTCGGCGTCTCTCGGCACTCTAGGTAGGACGAACGTCCTACGCCAGGGGAGGGGCCACGCCGGTCTCAGGAGCGGCGCGGGCGCCGGCCGCGGGCGAACGCCAGCCCGGCCACCAGCAGCAGCACACCGATCACGAGCACCGTGCCGGAGGTCGCCGCCACCACCGTCTGCTCCACCGAGGCCTGCGTCGACTCCGTGGCCACCCAGCGCACCACGTCCGAGTGCATCGAGGCCGGCGAGTAGAGGAACGCGAGCCCCACCAGCGTCGCGCCGGCCCCGGCGGTCAGCGGGACCGCCGACGTCCACCGGCCCAGCCACAGCACCACCGCGAGCAGCGCGGCACCGGCGGTCACCAGCACGACGCCCAGCGGGTCGAAGCTGCCGCCCCAGGTCGGCGCCTGCACGCCCAGCACCCGGGCCTGCCCGAACAGCGTCACCCAGACGCCCACCGCGCCGACCAGCAGACCCACGACGACGCCGGCCACGTGCTGCCAGGCGCCGACCCGGCGCTCGACCACCACCGGCGGCGCCACCGGCAGCGGGGCCGCCGCGGTCGCGTCGGGGTGGATCGGGCTGGTCACCGGCTCCGGACCGGTCGCGGTGGCCGAGCCCGGGGGGATCGTGGCGTCCGAGGGGCCGGTGCTCGTCCCGTCGCGCGGGGTGCCGAACGCCGGGGTGCCCGGTGCCGGCGCGGGCGTGGTCGCCCCCGGCAGCGCGGCGGTGGTGATCGCGGCGGCACGGGCCTCGGGACCGGTGAGCACACTGGTCCGGCGGACCGGGTCCGGGTGCTCGACGGTCTCGGGCAGGCCGCGCGCGGGGCTGTCCGACGCCGGACCCGGGGCGGTCAGCGGGGCGTCGAGGGGTGTGCCGGTGGTGCTGGTCGGACGGCCGATCCCCTCCGGCAGCGGGACGGTCGGGGTGCCGCCGGTGGAGCCGCCGGTCGCGCTGAACGCGGGCGACGGGGGCAGCGGGGGCAGCGGGTCCTCCGGCGCGGGCGGCGTCGGGGCCGGGCGCGAGGCGCGGTGGGCGCTCGCGGCGCGGGTGCCGGTGGGGGTGGTCGGGGCGGCGGGGTCGGCGGGGGTCGGATCGGTCTCCGGTGCCGGCTCCGGGGCGGCGGCCGGTTCCGCGGAAGTGGCGCTCGTGGCGCGTCCGGGCACAGGGGCGGCCGGGGGCGCGGCGGTCGTGCTGCCCGGGGTGGTGCCCGCGTCGGTCGCGTCGGACGGCTCCGGCGCTGCCGCCACGGGAGTCGCCTCCGTCGGCGTGCCCTCGTCGGTGCCGGTCGCGGCAGGGGTCGTCGGCTCCTGCCCGCTGTCGCGGTCCGAGGTGCTGGTCATCTCTGCTCCCTTGTCGCGCTCGCCCGCACGGGGGTGCGCCGTGCCAGGGGATCGCGCCGACGGCGTGCGACGCCCCCACCTCGGTCACGTCCGTGCTCGGTACGACCGTAGAGGGCTGCGCAGGCCGTCGCCCGTCGGCGCGCCCGAGATGTCCGGATTCGGGCGATCGGTGCGGGGCGGGCGCGGTCGCCGCCCGCAGGGATCAGTGCGTGCCGACGCCGGCGGTCGCCTGCTCCGGGATCGTCGCGTCGGCGGGCTCCGCCGTCGGGGCGGGAGCCTTCGGCGCGCTCACGGCCGCCACGTTCGCGGCACCGACCAGCAGCCCGCCGCCGACCAGGTTGCCCAGGCCGACGAACAGCACGTTGCGCGCGAACTCGCCGATCGTGGCGTGCGGCACCCCGTCCATCAGGCCGAAGGACAGCGTGGTCATGTTGGCGACCACGTGCTCGAAGCCGGAGGTGATGAACACCATGACGCAGGCGAAGATCACGATGATCTTGGCGACCTCGTTCTGCAGCCGGCCCGCGCACCAGATCGCCAGGCAGACCATGAGGTTGCACAGCACGCCGCGGAAGAACAGCTCGCCGGACGTCGCCTCGGCCTTGTGCTCGATCATCGACGCGAGCATCCGCCCGGACGAGGTGTCCGCGGCGAACACCCCGGACCAGTGCATGATCGCGGCCAGCACGATCGCTCCCAGCAGGTTGCCCGCCAGGCAGGCCAGCAGGGTCCCGCCGGCCCGCGCCCAGGAGATCGACCCGCGCAGGGCGCCCTGGGTGAAGACCATCATCCCGGAGGTCGCCAGCTCGCCGCCGGCCACCACCACGATCGTCAGCGCCACGCCGAACACCAGGCCCTGCACCAGCTTCGTGAACCCCGAGCCCGCGTCCGCCAGCGGGCCGCCGGCGGTGGCCATGATGATCACGCCGATGCCGATGTACGCGCCGGCGAGCATGGTGTTGACCAGGTAGACGCCGGGCCGCTTCGCCAGGTCGGTCTTGGTCCGGGCGGCACCCGTCTGGTAGTCGAGCGCCTCGGTCACGGTGAGCATGGGTCCCAGGGTGCCGGACGTCGGGACCCGACTCATGGGACGAAAGTGCCGCTGCTCAGTCGCGCGCGAGCAGCACCAGCACCTCGTAGTGACCGGTCTGCGGGAACATGTCCAGCACCTGCGCCCGGCGGGGCCGCAGCGAGGGCATCGCCGCCAGGTCCCGGGCCAGCGACACCGCGTTGCACGAGGAGTACAGCACCGTCCGCACGCCCGACCCCTCCAGCCAGCGGGCCAGCGGCTCGCCGATCCCCCGTCGCGGCGGGTTCACCACCACGGCCTCCGGCGGCTCGGCGGCGGCCTGCGCGAAGGCGGTGGCGTCCCCGGCGGCGAACCGCAGACCGGTCAGCCCGGCCTCGCGCGCGCTCTGCTCCGCGCTGGCGACCGCCTCCGCCGAGGTCTCGATCCCGACGATCTCGTGCGCGCCGCCGGCGCCCCGGTCCGCCAGGTGCAGCGCGAACCCGCCGACCCCGCAGTACAGGTCCCAGGCGGTGCGCGGCCCGGCGTCAGCCAGCCAGTCCCGCCCCTGCCGGTACAGCGCGGCGGCGACCTCGGTGTTGGTCTGGAAGAAGGACTGCGGACGCAGGTGCAGGTCGACGTCGTTCACCCGCATCCGCAGCGTCGCCCGCTCGGTGAGGACGATCTCCTCCGGGCCCTCGGTCACCGCCTTGTGCTCCGGCAGCAGGTTCACCGACACCACCACCGCCTGCGGCAGCACGGCCAGCAGCGTGGGCAGGTGCTTGCCGATCCGGGACAGCGCCTCCGTCGAGCGCAGCACGAACCGCACCATCAGCTCGCCGTCCGGCGACTGGGTGACCAGCAGGTACTTCAGCTCACCGCGCCGGGTGGCCAGGTCGTAGGGCACCAGCCGCGCCGTCGTCACGAACGCCGCCAGCGGGGCGAACGCCGCCTGCATCGACGCCGGGTACAGCCCGCAGTCCTGGAGGTCCACGCCGACACCGCCGGGATCGAGGATCCCCAGCGTCGGGGCGTCCACCGTGCCGCCGACCGCCATCTTCGCCTTGTTCCGGAAGTGGCTCGAGGCGCTCGCCACCGGCGGCTCCCACACGATCGCGTCCCCGCCGACCGGCGTCAGCAGGTCACGGCACAGCCGCTCCTTGCCGACCAGCTGCTCCGCATACGGCTGCGCGATCAGGGTGCACGAGAGGCACCGACCGGCGTCGTGGTGGGGGCAGAGGAGCAGCACCGGGCCATGCTACGGGCGGGGCAGGATCGCCACGGCGCCGGTGTCCGCACGCGGCTCGGTGCCCGCCGTCGCCACCTCCACCACCGCGGCAGCCACCGTCGCCGCCACGTCCGGGTGGAACACGCTCGGGATGATGTACGCCGGGTTCAGCTCCTCGTCGGTCACCACCGAGGCCAGCGCCCGCGCCGCCGCCAGCAGCATCGCGTCCGTGATCACGTGCGAGCGCGCGTCCAGCAGCCCGCGGAACACCCCCGGGAACGCCAGCACGTTGTTGATCTGGTTCGCCACGTCGCTGCGCCCGGTGCCCACCACGGCGGCGTGCTGCGCCGCGATCACCGGGTCCACCTCCGGCCGCGGGTTCGCCAGCGCGAACACCACCGATCCGGGGGCCATCGTCGCCAGGTCCTCCCCGGTGAGGATGTTCGGCGCGCTGACCCCGATGAACACGTCCGCCCCGGCCAGCGCCCCCGCCAGCGGTCCGGTGATCCCACGCGGGTTGGTGGTGCGCGCGATCCACTCCAGCTCCGGCGAGGCGAGCGGGCGCCCGGTGTGCACGATCCCGTCCACGTCCGCCACCACCACGTCCTGCACCCCCGCCGCCAGCAGCAGCCGGAGCACCGCCGTGCCCGCGGCACCCGCGCCGGACAGCACCACCCGCACGTCCGCGAACCGCTTGCCGACCACCTTGAGCGCGTTCGTCAGCGCCGCCGTCACCACGATCGCCGTGCCGTGCTGGTCGTCGTGGAACACCGGGATGTCCAGCCGCTCGCGCAGCCGCCGCTCCACCTCGAAGCACCGCGGCGCCGAGATGTCCTCCAGGTTGATCCCCGCGAACACCGGCGCCACCCGCACCACGGTCTCCACGATCTCGTCGACGTCCTGGGTGTCCAGCGCCAGCGGGAACGCGTCGATCCCGGCGAACCGCTTGAACAGCGCCGCCTTGCCCTCCATCACCGGCAGCGACGCCAGCGGGCCGATGTCGCCCAGCCCCAGCACCGCGCTCCCGTCGGTGACCACCGCGATCGTGTTCCGCTTGATCGTCAGCCGACGCGCGTCGTCCGGACGCGCCGCGATCGCCTCGCACACCCGCGCCACCCCCGGTGTGTACGCCATCGACAGGTCGTCGCGGTTGCGCAGCGGCACCTTCGGCTCGATCGACAGCTTGCCGCCCAGGTGCATGAGGAAGGTGCGGTCGCTGACCCGCTCTACGTCCACGCCCGGCAGGTCGCGCAGCGCCGCCACGATCTGCGCCGCGTGCTCCTCGCCGCTGGTCGCGCAGGTCACGTCCACCGTCAGCCGCTCGTGGCCGGACGCCGTGACGTCCAGGGCGGTGACGATCCCGCCGGTGTGCTCGATCGCCGACGTCAGCTCGGAGACCGCTGTCGGGCGGGCCTCCACGTGCAGGCGGGCGGTGATGGACGAGGACACGCTCGGCGTCGAGACCATGGGGACAGTCTGGCCCGGGGTGGCGCGCGGCGCCCGGGACCAGCGACCCGGGGCGGGTGACCTGCGGGGATGCGCGTGCGGAGGTGGGCGGCGGTGGTGGTGCTCGTAGGGTGGCGGCGTGATGCCCGCCATGCCCCGCCGTGGGCCCGACCTGTCCCGGGACCCGCTCGGCCCGCTGCTCGACCTGCCGGGGGTGTCCTCGGCGGTGGACGCGGCGCGCACCGCCTGCGAGGAGCTGCGCTGGCACGAGGCGTTCCGGCGGCGGTGGCGCGAGGTGCGGGCGGAGGCCGACGTGCGGGCCGCGCGGGCCTCGGCGGCGGTGGACGGCGCGCGGGTGCCGGTGGACCTGCTGCGCGGGATCGCGACGGGGACGGTCGACCTGCCCGCGCGGGGATCGACACCTGCGCCGGGCTCGACGATCGCGCCCGGATCGACCCGTGCTCCGAGGCCGGCCGGCACGCCCCGATCGACCGACGGATCGGGATCGCCCGACGGGACCGGGCTCACGGCGGCCGACCTGCACCTGGCCGCCGGCGCGCTGCGCGCCACCACGCTCGCCGCGGGGTGGCGCCCCGACCTCGGCGGGCGCACCGAACCCGTGCTGCCCCCGTTCGCGCAGGTCGTCGCGCGGCTGCACACCGCCGTCGGTGCGGGATGGCTGGCGGACGACGACCTGGGCCGGCTGCGCGGCGACCGGCCCCCGCAGGACCTGCGCGGGCTCGGCCCGGCACCGGTCGGCGACGAGCTCGCCGCGCGCCTGCTGCTGCTCGGCCGCACGGTCGAGACCTCCGCGGCGCCCGCGCTGGTGGTCGCCGCGGTGGCCCACGCCGAGCTGCTGACCCTGCGCCCGTTCGTCGCCGGGAACGGCGTGGTGGCGCGTGCGGTCTTCCGGCTGCTGCTGGTCGGGCGCGGCCTCGACCCCACCGGAGCCGTGCTGCCGGAGGTGGGCTGGGCGGCGTCCCCGAACCCCTACCTGTCGGCGGCGGCGGGCTTCGCCACCGGCACCCCGGACGGCGTCGGCGGCTGGTTGCGCACCTGCGCGCAGGGCGTGCGGGACGGCGCTGCGGTCGGACGCGAGGTCGCGGACGCGGTGCTGGCGGGCCGGCTGGGCTGACGCGGCGCCGTCGCGGCGCCGACGGATCCGACCGGTCCCCGCACCGAACGACGGCGCCCCTGGGGGACGCCGTCGCCGAACGGACGACCACGAGAGTTATCAGGCGTGCACGGTGTCGGCGTCGCCGCGGGTCGAGCCCGGGTCGACTCGTCCTATGCGTGGACGGATCGCGCGTGGGTTCTCTCGGGGTCGTTCTGTTGTGCTGCCCATCACACACCCGTGGCGCGACCTCGGACACCCCTGCGGACGAACTCGCAGGTCGCGTGCTGAGGTCGTCCCAGCCGGCGGACACGGTGTCCACCTGACGACCCGCACGGGGTCATCAGGTGGTCGTCAGCGGTCGCTCGTCACGAGCTGCCGACGGGTGGCACGGATCGCCACCGCGACACCGACGGCGAGCAGCACGACGCCCGCACCGACCACGGTCCACCGCCCCCGTGCCCGCGCCGCAGCACCGGCCGACCGCTGCCGGAACACCACCGTGCCCCAGCCGTGCTCCGCGGCCAGCGCCCGCAGCGCCCGGTCCGGGTTCACCACCGACGCGTGACCCACCGCCGCGAGCATCGGGGCGTCCGTCGCCGAGTCGCTGTAGGCCGCGCTGGCCGCCAGGTCGTAGCCGGCCCGCGCCGCGAGGTCCCGCATCGCCGTCGCCTTCGCCGCTCCGTAGGCGTAGAAGTCCAGCCGACCGGTGTACCGCCCGTCGCGCACCTCCATCCGGGTCGCGATCACGTGGTCCGCCCCGATCAGCGCCGCGATCGGTCGCACCAGCTCCTCGCTCGACGCCGACACGACCACCACGTCCTCGCCGCGCGCGTGGTGCTGCGCGACCAGGTCCAGCGCCTCGCGGAACAGCACGCGGTCCACCGCCCCCGGCAGGCTCGCCGCGACGATCTGCTGCACCCGCCCGACGTCCCAGCCCGCCGCCATCCGGGAGAGCTGCTCGCGCACGCGCTCGGTGCGGTCCTCGGTCGCGCTGCCGAGCAGGAACGCGAGCTGTGCGCCCGTCGACCGCAGCGCCGCCCGGCGGCTGAGCACCCCGCCGGCGACCAGCGGGCGGGCGAACACGGTCGCCGCGGAGGTCGCGATGAGCGTCTTGTCCAGGTCGAAGAAGGCGGCGGGCCGACCGCCGGACGGGCGGTCGGCGGGCCGGATCGGGTCGTCGGTGCGCGGATCGGTCATCGGGTGGCTCCTCCTCGATCGAGGGTATCGAGCCTCGTCGAGCCGTCCACAGGCCGCGCCGCCGTTCGTCGTCCCCAGGCCGGGTCGTCGCGGGGTGCGGACGGTGCGCGCGGGCGGAGAGCCTGCGGGGTGCCGGCGGCGGGAGGCCGTGGTGGCGCGGGGAAGGCCGCGTGCGCGCGGGACGAGGCAGGACGCGGGGGTCGGATGCGGCGCCTACGCGGGACGCGGCACGGCGCGGGTCGAGACGTGACGAGATGGGAGAGCGATGAACGACGACGGGACCGGCCGGGTGGTGGGGGTGCTCGGCGCGCGGGGTGGTGTCGGGGCGACGCTGGTCGCCGCTCTGCTCGCGGCCGCGCTCGCCCGACGTCGGTCGGCCGCTCTGGTCGACCTCGGACCCGGACCGGGGATCGACCTCGTGCTCGGCACCGAGCAGCAGCCGGGGACCCGGTGGTCCGACCTCGCCGGGGCGCGCGGCACCGTCGACCCCGACGACCTCACCGCCTCGCTGCCGCGCTGGTCCGGCTGCGCGGTGCTCGGCCCCGACCCGTCGCGTGCGGGACCTGTGCCCGATGTCGTCGCGCCGGTGCTGCACGCCCTGCGCGCAGCGCACCCGTGGACCCTCCTCGACCTCGGTCGGCTCGCCCCGGCGCGTGACCCGGTGATCGACGTCCCGGCCGAGGTGGTCCTCTCCTGCGACCTGCTCGTGCTCGTCGTGCCGCGTGACGTGCCCGCGGTCCTCGCCGCACGATCGTCCCGTGCGGCCCTGCTCGCGCTCGGCCCTCCCGCCGCCCTGCTGCTCCGCGGCCCCGCACCCGGTGGGCTCGGGACCGCGCAGGCGGCAGCCACCGTCGACCTGCCCCTGCTCGGCACCCTGCCCGCGTCCCGGACCGTGGCCGCCCGGATCGACCGGGGGTACGGCCCCGGCGGTGACCGTCGGTTGCGTGCTGCGGCCGAGCGCGTCGCAGCCCGCCTGCCCCGGTGGCCGGCGTGAGCGGCCCGCGTCCGGGTCGCACCCGTGATCTCGGCGGGGGTGCGGTCGGCGAGCGCGCTGGAACGACCGGCAGTCGGGCCCGCGAGCGAGAACCCCGGTACGGCGACAGCCCACAGGTCGACATCGACCGCCACCCGGCCGGCGGTCCCGGGCTCGCGCCGGGAGCCGCGCACCGACTCGTGCCCGGCCCTGCGCCCGGCCTGATGCCGGATCTGGTTGCGGCGGTGCGCGGACGCCTGGTCGGCGAGGGCGGCGGGATGACCCCGGACCGGGTCGGCGCCGCGCTGCGTGACCTGGGCGTCGTGCTCGGCAGCACCGCCCGCGCGGAGCTCGACGGTGCGCTGCGCGCCGAGCTGCTGGGCGCAGGCCCGCTGCAACCGCTGCTCGACGACCCGGACGTGACCGACGTGCTGGTCAACGGACCGCAGGACGTCTGGGTCGAGCGCGCCGGACACCTCGACCGCACTGATGTCGATCTCGGCGACCCCGGACGCGTGCGCGCGCTCGCCGTCCGACTTGCCGCTCTCGGTGGTCAGCGCCTCGACGACGCCCGCCCGACCGTGGACGCACGGCTGCCCGACGGCACGCGACTGCACGCCGTCCTGCCACCAGTCGCGGACCGATGCACGCTGCTCTCCCTGCGCGTCGTCCGCCATCGGGCCTTCGACCTCGCCGCGCTGGTCCGCAGCGGCACCGTGGCGCCGGACGTCGCGCCCGTGCTGCACGCGCTCGTCCGTCGTCGCGCCTCCCTCGTGCTGTCCGGGGCGACCGGGACGGGCAAGACCACCCTGCTCTCGACCCTGCTGTCCCTCGCCGACCCTGGTGAGCGGATCGTGCTGGTCGAGGAGTCCGGCGAGCTCGTCCCCACGCACCCGCACGTCGTCCGGCTGCTGGTCCGTCGCCCCAACGTCGAGGGCGTCGGCGCGATCGACCTGGTCGACCTGGTCCGCGAGGCGCTGCGGATGCGCCCCGACCGCATCGTGCTCGGCGAGTGCCGAGGGCCTGAGGTGCGCGAGGTGCTCGGAGCGCTCAACACCGGGCACCGCGGCGGCTGCACGACTCTGCACGCCAACACCGCCGCCGACGTGCCCGCGCGGCTCGAGGCGCTCGGTGCGCTCGCCGGCATGAGCGTCGCCGCGCTGACCACGCAGGCCGCCGGTGCGATCGACGCCGTCGTGCACCTGCGCCGGGACGACGGCCGCCGGCGGATCGCCGAGATCGGGGTGGTCGACCTCGACGAACGTCGGTTGACGGTGCTGCCGGCCCTGGTCGTCGCCCGGGACGGCGCCGTCTCCGTGGGCGACGGGTGGCCCGCGCTGGCCCGGTGGCTCGGGTGAGCGGGCGCCGGGGGACACCCACCGGTGGCGACCTCGCTGCCGTCGTGGTCGAGGTCGCCGCCGCGCTGCGCGCCGGGGCCGGTCCCGCCGAGGCGTGGGCCCGGGTGCTCGGCGATCCACCGGCACCCGACGGGTCGTTCTCGCCGGGCGCGCGACCCTGGCCCGGTGCGTCGCCCGCGCCCGGCGGGTCACCGAGCGATGCCGAGATCCTCGCGGCGCTGCGGCGCCGGTGCGCACCTCCTCGGCGGAGCCGAGGACTCGCCGGTGTGCTGCGGCCTCGTCTCGTCGTCTCGTGGTCCGCGCACCCGGGGCAGCCACACCGTGCACCTCGTCCCTGGGGCGCACGGTTCGCCGCCGTCGTGCACCGGGAGCGGGCGGTCGACCCGGGGCTGCTGCGCTCGATCGCCCTGGTCGTCGCCGCGACCCGGCTCGCCCACGTGCTCGGCGCGCCGCTGGCCGTCGTGCTCGACCGCTGCGCCACCTCGCTGGAGGCGGAGCACGAGACCGCCTCCGACATCGAGGCCGCGCTCGCCGGCCCGCAGCAGACCGCCGGGCTGCTCGGCTGGTTGCCGGCGGTCGGCCTGCTGCTCGGGGCCGTGCTCGGAGCCGACCCGGTCGCGGTGCTGCTCGACGGCGGATGGGGCACCGCGGCCGCGGTCGGTGGCGGCCTGCTCACGCTCGTCGGTCGCCGGTGGGTCCGGCGCCTCGTGCGGACCGCACGCTCGGCGGGAGGGCTGTGACCGCGACGACGCTGGGACTGCTCCTGCTCGCGCTGCTCGCGGCGGTGCCCTGGTCCGACGGAGCGGGAGCACGGCTGCGCCGGATCGACGCGTCCCGGGCTTCCGGCCTGCGCCCGCCGATACCGCCCGGACCCGGACCCGAGGATCCCGTGGTGCGAGGACCAGGGGCGGACCGGCGGCGGTCGAGGCCTCCTGACGTCGAGGTGAGAGCCGTGCGGACTGCGTCGAACCGACGCGGGCGCGGACGGCCCGAGTCCTCCGAGCGCGCCCTCCCCGGATCGCGCGCATCCAGGGCCGGCGTCGCCGTACCCAGGACCGTCGACGTGCTCGATCTGCTCGCCACCGCGGTCGAGGCAGGCGTCGACCTTCCGCGTGCCCTGCGCGCCGTCGGTGCGGTGCTCGACGGTGCCGACAGTGCCGCGCTCGACCGGGCCGCGACGGCCCTGCTCTGGGGTGCCACCTGGGACTCGGCGTGGGAAGGGGCTCCCGACGCGCTCTGCCGGGCACTGGCTCCCGTGGAACGGTCGTGGACGACCGGCAGTGCCGGTGCGCCGGTGATCCGGGAGTCCGCTGCGGTCGAGCGCCGACGGTGGCGGCGGGCCGGGCGTGCGGCCGCTGCTCGGCTGGGCGTCACGGTTGTGCTGCCGCTGGTGCTCTGCTTCCTGCCCGCATTCGTGCTGGTCGGGCTGGTCCCGGTCGTCGTGTCGCTCGCGGGGCGGGCTGTCGGCTGAGCGTGCGGCGGGGCAGCGGCGCGCGGCGGGACCGGTGAGCGATGCCGCGACGAGTGACGCGGTGCAGACTCTCGTGCCGAGCGGCACGAGAGCGGTCGCGACGTCAGGCGCCGGTCCGCGACCGGCCCGCCGTCGACCGGCTCGTCGACAACCGACGGGTTGTGCAACCCCCGAGTCGCCTTCGCGATCGTCGTCGTCGGAGACCCCGCGCCTCCGGCGTCGCGGCCGCACATCGCTCGACGCCCCTGCGAGGCCCCCGCCGCTCGGTGAGCGGGCGTCGACCCGTCCACAGGCGGATCACCGCTCCGTCGTCCCCAGATCCACCCGCCGGGGGCTGCGCCGGGCACGACCTCCTCGGCAGGGTCGTGCTCAGCCGCCCGTCACCAGGTCGGGCACCCACCGACAGGAGAGATCGATGCCTGCGACCACCACCCCTCGACGCACCACCGCTGCCCAGGAGCGCGCCGTCCCGCCCTCGGGCGCCCCTGCTCCCACGGTCGCCGCGGGCGCCGCGCCCGTCGCGAGGGCCCGCGCCGCGACGACCACGCCGGGTGTGCGCTCCCCGTGGCAGGCCCCGCCCGACCCCGAGCTCGATCTGCCTGACGGGAGTCGTCCCGCCCCCCGGGGCTCCAGGTCGCGCGGGCCCGCCGGGAGCGACCTCCGCGACCGCGCCGGCACGCGCATCCACGTCCGCGTGGAGAACGCGATCGAGGACGCCGACGACGACTCCTGGGACGTGGACGACTCCTGGGAGGACGAGGACGACCGCGATGGCGCCGCCGGTCGTGCGTGCCCGGACTGCGGCGGGTCGATGGCCGAGCGGATCGACTGCCTGCGGGGTCGCACGGCGGGCCGTGCGCGCGATCTTGGCGCGGTCACGGCGGAGTACGCGGTGCTGATCGTCGCGGTGGTCGGCTTCGCCGGGCTCCTGACGGCGATCCTCGCGGGCGACGAGGTCCGGCAGATGCTCACCGGGCTCGTCCAACGGGCGCTGTCGGTGTGAGCGAGGACCGCGGGGCGGTGACGGCGGAGGTCGCGGTGCTCCTGCCGGTCGTCGTGCTCCTGCTCGCCGCGGTGCTGGGTCTCGCCTCGACCTCGGTCGCGCAGATGCGGTGCGCGGACGCGGCGCGCGCCGGCGCTCGGGCTGCTGCGCTCGGCGACGCTGACGCCGAGGTCGTGTCGGTCGCGTCCCGGGTGGCCGGGCCGGACGTCCGGGTCGCGGTGCGCCGGTCGGGGGAGTGGGTGGTGGTGCGGGTCGAGCGCTCCTCGGCGGTGCTCGGCGTGCAGGTGGGTGTCACCGTCCACGGCGAGGCGACCGCGCGGGTGGAGCCGTGACCACCGCGCGGCCGCCGGGTCCCGGCAGCCGCGGTGAGCGCGACCGGGGTGCCGGGGCCGTGCTCGTCCTCGCGGTCGTGGCGGTGGTCGTCGCGGCGCTCGGGTGGATCGGCCTGCTGGCTGCCGCTCACGGTGCCCGTGGGCGTGCGCAGACCGCCGCTGACCTCGGGGCCCTCGCTGGTGCGCAGCACCGGTCGCTCGGCGGGACCGACGCCTGCGAGGTCGCGGCACGGACGGTCCAGCGCAACGGGGCCGAGATGACGGCGTGCGTCGCAGGCGCGTCGCTCGAGGTAACGGTCGAGGTCGCGGTGCGCACGGTCGTAGGCTCCGCGACCGCCGGGGCCCGGGCCGGCCCGCGCGCTCCACCGGGACGGGCGTTCGTCCGCCGTGCGCGCACGCCACCACCCCGCGCGCCCGACCAGAGCCCGCTCGCCTCCGGGACACGCCCAGCACGGCGCGCTCAGCCCGGCACGCCGCTCTCAGCACGACGTGAGCGGCACCGCTTGAGCCTGCCACGGTGTCAGGGTGTGTGGTCATGGACATGACCCGCTCAGGTGCACGTCTGCTCAGCATCGGGGAGTTCTCCCGACTGGCCCGGATCAGCGTGCGCATGCTCCGGCACTACGACGACCGGGGGCTGCTGCTCCCGGCCGACGTCGACCCGGCGAACGGGTACCGCTGCTACTCCCCGCACCAGCTCCGCACCGTGGACCGCATCCGCGCGCTGCGGGACGCCGGCTTCTCGGTCGCCGAGATGGTCGATCTGCTGCCCCGGTTCTCCGAGGCCGCGCAGATGCGCACGGTGCTGGAGCAGCAGCGGGACCGTCTCGCCGCCGACGCCGATGTCGTGCGACGGCGCATCGAGCAGGTCGATCACCTGATCACCGCACTCAAGGAGCCGATCATGTCCGTCCAGGTCACCCGTTCGACCATGCCCGCCCGCACCGTCGCCGCCCTGCGGGGCGTCGTCCCGGGGTACGCCGACGAGGGGCTGCTGTGGCAGCGCCTCATGCCGGGGCTGTTCGCCGCCGGCGCCAGCATGGCCGAGACCCCGCAGGTGGGGGCGACCTTCCACGACGAGGAGTACGTCGACCACGACCCCGAGATCGAGGTGTGGGCGACGGTCGCGTCGCCGTTCGTCGCGCAGGGCGACGTCCGGTGCGTCGAGCTGCCCGAGCAGGACGTCGTCAGCGCGACGATCACCGGCCCGTACGAGCAGGTCTCGGGCGCGATGGCGGCGCTCGGCGACTGGGTCTCGGCGCACGACGTCGCGCTCGACGGCCCGATGTTCAACGTCTACCTGGTCGGGCCCGAGCAGGAGAAGGACCCGCAGCGTTGGGTGACCCGGGTCTGCCTCCCGGTCCGCGACCTCTGACCTGCGCTCGGGCGCTGCCCGGCCGACCGTCCGGACGCCGTCGTGGTGACCGACGAGCGTCGGGGGCGGTCGGCCGGCGGGCCGACGGTCCGGACGTCGTCGTGACGTCCCAGCGCTCGGGCGGTCGCCGGCAGGCCGTGCGTCGAGCGCACCGCGGCGTGGCACCGGCCGTCGTGCGGGCGGGTGCCACGGTGAGCGGTCAGCCGTCGGCGTGGCTCAGCACGGCGTCGAGCAGGCGGACCGCTGCGGCCTTCTCCAGCGGGTTGTTCGCGTTGCCGCACTTCGGCGACTGCACGCAGGCCGGGCAGCCCGTCCGGCACGGGCAGGTCGCGACGGCATGCCGGGTGGCGCGCAGCCAGGTCGCACCGAGGGCGTACCCGCGCTCGGCGAACCCGGCGCCGCCGGGGTAGGCGTCGTGCACGAAGACGGTGGCCTGCTCGGTGTCGGCGTGCAGCGCGGTCGAGACGCCGCCGAGGTCCCACCGGTCGCAGGTGGCGAGCAGCGGCAGCAGCCCGATCGACGCGTGCTCGGCGGCGTGCAGCGCACCCGGCGCGGTCTCCAGCGTGACACCGGCCTGCTCCAGCACCTCGGGCGGTGCGGTCCACCACACCGCGGTCGTCGGCAGGGTGCGCGCGGGCAGGTCCAGACCCTCCGAGCCGAGCACCTGGAGGTCCGGGATGCGCTTGCGCTGGTAGCTCATCACCTGGGTCGTGACGTCCACGGTCCCGAAGCCCCAGGTGATCGGACCCCAGCGCCGCTCGTGCGTGACCGAGCGGATCTCGGTGGTGGTGACCCAGCGCGCCCAGGTGCCGTAGTCCACGTCGCGTCGCTCGACCAGGGCGATCCCGTCGGCCAGGTGCAGGGCGCCGACCACGTAGGTCGATCCCTGGTGCACGTAGACCGCGCCCTCGTGCACGGTGGAGTCCGCGGCGGCGGCGTCGACGGTGCCGAGCATCCGTCCGGTGCCGGCCTCGACCACCCGCACCGGGTCGCCGCCGGTCCCGCGCAGGTCGGTCAGCCGCGAGGCCTGCTCGGGATGCGTCCAGTACCAGCCTGACGGACGCCGGCGCAGCGCCCCGCGCTGCACCAGCACGTCCAGCAGCTCGCGGGTGCCCGGTCCGAACAGCCCGAGCTCCTCGGTGCGGATCGGCGTCTCGGCGGCGGCGGCGCACAGGTGCGGGGCGAGCACGTACGGGTTGCCGGGGTCGAAGACGGTCGCCTCCACCGGGGCGTCGAGCGCGGCCTCGGGGTGGTGCACCAGGAAGGTGTCCAGCGGGTCCTCGCGCGCGACCAGCACCACCAGCCCGTCGGCACCGGCGCGCCCGGCCCGTCCCGCCTGCTGCCAGAGCGACACGCGCGTGCCCGGCCACCCGGCGATCACCACCGCGTCCAGCCCGGAGATGTCCACGCCGAGCTCCAGCGCGTTCGTCGTCGCCAGCGCGCGCAGCCGGCCGGTGCGGATCGCCTGCTCCAGCGCCCGGCGCTCCTCCGGCAGGTAGCCGCCCCGGTAGGCGGCCACGGCGGCGGCCAACGCCGGGTCCGCCGCGCGCAGGTGCTCCTGGGTGACGGTGGCGACGGACTCCGCGGACCGGCGGGACCGGGTGAACGCGAGGGTGCGCGCACCGGCGGCGGTGAGGTCGGCGAGCAGGTCGGCGACCTCGGCGGTCGCCGAGCGGCGGGGCCGGTCGGGGTCGTCGGCGACCAGGTCCTCGCCGGTGCCGAGCGGGCCGGAGCCCTCGGGGCGGCGGCGGTCGGCGCCGCGCGATCCGATCGCACCGGCCCCGTTCGCCTCGTCCCCGGTCGCGCCCCCCGATCCCGGGCCACCGACGTCGCCCGGCGCGTCACCGTCAGGTCCTGCCTGCCGGCCGTCCCCGTCCGCCACGGCCTCCCGGTCCACGTCCACCGGCGGCGCGTCCAGCGGCAGCGCCCACGGGTCGTCCTCCGGCAGCAGGTCGCTCCACGGCCCCTCGGCGGGCGGCACCTCCGGCGGCTGCCACAGCACGACGGTCTTGCGGCCCGCGGGCGAGGCGTCCTCGTGCACCGAGACGACGTCCTCCGGCGCCACCCCGATCAGCCGCGCGGCGCTCACCGCGGGCTCGGCGGTGGTGGCCGACGCCAGCAGGAACACCGGGTCGGCGCCGTAGGTGGCGGCGACCCTCCGCAGCCGGCGGAGCACCGCGGAGACGTGCGCGCCGAACACCCCGCGGAACGCGTGGCACTCGTCCAGCACCACGTACCGCAGCGAGCCGAGCAGCCGGGCCCACCGCCGGTGCTGGGGGAGCAGGGCCGCGTGCAGGAAGTCGGGGTTGGTCAGCACCACGTCGGCGTGCTCCTGCACCCAGCGCCGCTCCTCGAAGGCGGTGTCACCGTCGCAGGTGGACACCCGCAGGTCACGGGTGCGGGCGGCGACGAGCAGCCGGTCCAGCGCGGTGACCTGGTCGGCGGCGAGCGCCTTGGTGGGGCAGAGGTACAGCACGGACCCGCGCCGGGTGACCGACTCGATCCGCCCGGGGTCGAGCGCACGGACGGCGGCATCGGCCCGCACCGCGGACAGCGCGGGCAGCCAGAACGCCAGCGACTTGCCGGATCCGGTCGAGGTCGAGAGGACGGTGTGCCGGCCGGACCAGGCGGCGTCGGCGGCCTGCGCCTGGTGCCGCCACGGCCGGTCCACGCCGAGCGCGCGGTAGCCGGCCACCAGGTCCGGGTCCGCCCAGGTCGGCCAGTCGACGGGGACGCCCTCGCGGGCGGGCAGCTCGCGGACGTGGGTCATCCGCTCGGCGCGGCGACCGCCGGCGAGCAGCACGTCGAGCAGCTCTCCGGTTCGCACCACGGCACCATCCTCGCCCCTGGACGCCCGTGGCCCGCACACCCCGCGGCGGGCAGGATGGCTCCGTGGCCACGCACATCGACCTGAACTGCGACCTCGGCGAGGGCCTCGGCCCGTGGACCCTGGGCGAGCCCGGCACCGACGACGCGCTGCTGCACCTGGTGACCAGCGCGAACGTGGCGTGCGGCTTCCACGCGGGCGACCCGGTGATCATGGCGGCGACCTGCGCCACGGCGGCGGCGCGCGGTGTCGCGATCGGGGCGCACGTCGGCTACCGCGACCTGGTGGGCTTCGGCCGTCGCCCGCTGGACGTGCCGGTCGACGTGCTGCGCGCCGAGGTCGCCTACCAGATCGGTGCGCTGGTGGCCGTGGCCCGCACCGCGGGTGCCCGGGTCGGCTACGTGAAGCCGCACGGCGCGCTCTACAACCGGATCGTCCGGGACGAGGCGCAGGCGACCGCGGTGGTCGAGGCGGTGGCGGCGGTCGACCCGTCGCTGGCCGTCGTCGGGCTGCCCGGATCGGCGGTGCTGCACCTGGCGGCGGCCGCGGGGCTGCGCACGATCACCGAGGCGTTCGTCGACCGCGGCTACCGTGCCGACGGCACCCTCGTCCCCCGGGGCACCCCGGGGGCGCTGGTCACCGATCCCGCCGAGGCCGGTCGGCGTGCGGTGGAGATCGCCCGGGACGGCCGGGTCGAGGCGGCCGACGGCGGCACCGTCGAGGTGATCGCCGACTCGCTGTGCGTGCACTCGGACACCCCGGGTGCCGTCGCGGTGGCAGGAGCGGTCCGGGACGCGCTCACCGGCGCGGGCGTGACCCTGCGCGCGGTGGCCCCGTGACGGTCGCGCCGTGACCGTCCGCCGGTACGGGACGACCGCGCTGCTGGTCGACCTGCCCGACCTCGACGCCGTGCGCGCCGTGGACGCCGCCCTGCGCGCCGACCCGCCCGCGGGCACGGTGGACGTGGTCCCCGCCGCGCGCACCGTGCTGGTGACCTTCCGCTCGCCCGCCGCCCGCGCGGCAGCCGGCCCTGCGATCACCGCCGCCGTCACCGACTCAGCCACCGCACCGGGTCCCGCCACGGACAGAGACCCCGCCCCCGTGGTCCTCCCCGTCCGCTACGACGGCCCCGACCTGGACGAGGTCGCCGCCCTCACCGGCCTGAGCCCGCAGGAGGTCGTCGCCCGCCACCTCGCCGGCCGGTACACCGTCGCCTTCGGCGGCTTCATGCCCGGCTTCGCCTACCTCACCGGCCTCGACCCCGCCCTGCACGTCCCGCGCCGGGACAGCCCGCGCCCCCGGGTGCCCGCCGGGGCGGTGGCCGTCGCCGGTGACCTCGCCGCGGTCTACCCGGCGGCGACCCCGGGCGGCTGGCGGCTGCTGGGCACGTGCGCGACCCCGCTGTTCGACGTCGACCGCACCCCGCCCGCCCTGCTGACCCCGGGCACGCCGGTCCGCTTCGTGCTCGAGGGCGGTGCCCCGTGATCGAGGTGCTGCACCCCGGCCTGCTCACGCTCGTCCAGGACGCGGGCCGGCCCGGGCTCGCGTCGATCGGGGTCGGCCGCTCCGGTGCCGCCGACGCGGGGGCGCTGCGGCTCGCGAACCGCCTGGTGGGCAACGACGCCGCGGCCGCAGGGCTGGAGGTGCTGCTCGGCGGGATCGAGCTGCGGTTCACCGCGACCGCCGTGGTGGCGCTCGCGGGGGCCGAGGTCCCCGCCCGGATCGAGCACGACGGCGGCACACGCACCCTCGGCCCGCACCAGGCCGTGCGCGTCCCGGCCGGCGCGGTGCTGCGCTGCGGGTCCGCCGACCACGGCCTGCGGCTCTACCTCGCGGTACGCGGAGGTATCGACGTGCCGCCGGTGCTCGGGTCCCGATCGGCCGACCAGCTGTCCGGGATCGGCCCCGCCCCGGTGCGAGCCGGTGATCTGCTGCCCGTGGGTGGCCTCGTCCGTGATGCCGCGCAGCCCTGGCCCGAGCCCGCCCGCACCTGGCCCCGCCCCGGGGAGCCAGTGGTGCTCCGGGTGCTGCCCGGGCCCCGTCCGGACTGGTTCGCACCCGACGCGCTCGACCTGCTCGCCCGCGCCGTCTACGCCGTGACCCCGGCGAGCAACCGGGTCGCGCTGCGGCTCGACGGCCCGCCGGTCCCGCGGGTGGACCGCGGCGAGCTGCCCTCCGAGGGGCTCGTCCGCGGCGCCGTCCAGGTCCCGCCGGACGGGCGCCCGGTGGTGTTCGGCGCTGACCACCCGGTCACCGGCGGGTACCCGGTGGTCGCCGTCGTGCTGCCGCGCGACCTCGACCTGGCCGCGCAGCTCGCCCCGGGCGCGCAGGTCCGGCTGCTGCCGGTCGAGCACGGCTGACCGGGTGACTCCGAGCGCCTGCGCACGCTCACCCGCTCCGGGACTGCGGTCCGCGCGGTCCGGTCTGTTTGAATGCTCCCAGCGGGAGGGGAGCCCATGGACGTGAGCGTGGCCAGCAGGACGGTGGACGAGCGGACGATCGTCGAGGTCGCCGGCGAGATCGACGTGTACACCGCACCGACCCTGCGCGAGCGGCTCACCACCCTGGTGGACGAGGGCCGGACCGACCTGGTGGTCGACCTGACCCAGGTCCGCTTCATGGACTCCACCGGTCTCGGCCTGCTGGTCGGCGTGCTCAAGCGGGTGCGCGGCCTCGACGGCCGGCTCCAGCTCGTGATCGACTCCGAGCGGCTGATGAAGGTGTTCCGGATCACCGCGCTGACCCAGGTGTTCACCATCCGCGAGACCCTGGACGAGGCGCTCGCGGACACCCCGGCCTGACGCGGAGGCGTCGGCCCGGAGGTGCGGGCGGACCCGGCGAACCGATGCCGCCCGCGCCCCGCTCAGGGCACCACGAGGGTGAACGGGTCCGCGAACACGAAGGCGTTGATGTCGGCGCGCGTGGTGGTCCCACCCGAGAGCACCGCATCGACGCCGATCCACTGCGACACGTAGGCCTGGTACTCACCCGGGGGCAGCGGCTCGCCGAACTGCGTGAAGGTCCCCCCGGCTTCTGTGGCGCAGGGTGCGATCAGCCCCGTCCCGGCGGAGCGCTGCACGGCGAGACCGCTGGCGAGCGTCCAGCCCATCTGTCCGTCGGGGGAGACGAGGTCCGACGCGACCACGCGTCCGTCCTGCACGAGCCACATCCCGGCGCCGCGGTCCTGCAACGAGGCGGTCCCGGGGCCGGTGTACTCGAACGTCGCCGGGACGGTCAGCCCGTCCGTGAGGGTCGTCCGTGTCCCGCACCACCGCGTCACCCCGCTCCCGCACGAATGCCTCGAGCTCGTCCTCCCAGGCCACCGGGTCCCCTGCCTCTCCTCGTTCGTCGTCCTGCACCCGCTCAGACGCTCCCGGGGCCGAGAACGTTGGGGTCGGTCCCCGGGAACGTCTGTCGAGGTCAGGGGATGGTGACCGTCCACGGCTCGCTGACCACGTAGGTGACGCCCTCTCCGGGCACGATCGTGCCGTCCGGGAGCACCCTGTCGTACATCACGACCCGAGCTGCGGCGTACACCTGGTACTCGCCGGTCGGCAGCGGTGTGCGCCCGTACTGGTCAGGGCACGCCGTCATGTCCCCGACGAGCGTGTTTCGGATCCCCGGTCCGTCCGCGACGTCGAAGTCTCTGCCGCCCTCGGTCTCGTACCAGGTCCCGCCGACCACGACGCCGTCCTGCACCGCCCAGAACGACAGGTAGTCGAACACGGAGCCCCGCGCACGCCCCGGCCCCGAGTACCGCAGGTCGAACCGCGGCGCGTCCGGGTCGATCACCTCGAGGGTGAGGTCGCCGTCGGCGGCGGGCACCGGGGCCGGATCGCCGCAGACCAGCTCATCGACGACAGCGGGGACGGCCAGCGGGCGGTCGTCGCCGGGACGGGGTACGACGCGGTCCGCGGTCCCGGTGATCGTGATGCTGATCGGGTCGCCGCGAACGACCTCGGAGTCCGTCACCCGATCAGCGAGCGCAGCCAGCGCCGCGCGGGCGGCGTCGTCGTCCGTGGTGTTGGCGGCGTCGAGCGCCTCCTCCCATGGCAGCGGTCTGATCTCGGTCCAGGGCACCAGGTCGTAGGTCGCGGCGGGCAGCGGCACGCCCGAGGTGACCGCAGGCTGCCCGTCAGGTGCGCAGACGGTGAGGTCGATCCGGTCGCTGTGCATCTCGGGGAAGCCGACCTCGCCGATGGCGTCCCAGGTCCCGGCGCTCGTGCCGTGGGAGGTCGCCGTCCCGACGACGACCCCGTCCGCGAGCACGGCGTACTGCGGGCCGTCGGTGGGTGTCGCGAGCACGATCCAGGTGGCCCACTGCACCGGCCGCACGATCGCCGAGACACCGAACCGATCGCCCGCGGCGAGGGCGGTGCGCTCGACCTCCCACTCGAGCTCCGCGGTGTCCGTCGTCGGTTGCGGCCCGGAGGTGGCCAGCGACCCGCACTCCCCGAACGGCAGGCTCGGGTCCCCGGTGGGCATCACCACGACCGGCGTGGTCTCGGTCGGCGTCGGTGTGGGTGCCGGTGTCGTCACGCTCGGCGAGGGCGACACCGTGGGGGAGTCCGCGGGCAATGGCTCGCGGTGGTCGGCGAGCGCGGCCCCGGCGAGCACCACCCCCGCGACGGCGACCAGCGCGGTCGTCGCGGTGACGGCGGCTCGGCGGGTGCGGGCCCGTCCGGCGCGGTGCACGATCGTGCCGGCGTCGAGCCCGGTGTCGTGGCGCAGGCGGGTGGTCTGCTCGTCGGCGGTCTGCTCGACGATGCGGGTGAGCGCGGAGCGCAGGTCGTCGGTCATCGCCGGTCCTCCTGGACGTGCACGTCGACGGTCTCGTGGGTGGGCGACGGGGCGAGGAGCGGTCCGAGCCGGCGGGTGCCGTCGGACAGGTAGCGCTTCACCGCCCCCTCGGAGAGCCCGAGCCGGGTGGCGATCTCGGCGACGGTCAGGTCGTCGTAGAAGCGCAGCACCACGCAGGCCCGCTCGCGGGGCGGGAGGGTGGTGAGCGCGGCGGCCACGTCGACCGCGCGCACGCTGCCCGAGTCGGCCGCGCGCACCTCCTCCGGCGTCGCGAGCAGGTGCGCGCTGCGGTCCCAGAGCCGGCGTCGGCGGTACTGGTCCAGGTAGGTGGTCAGCACCGCCCGGCGCACGTACCCCTCGATCGAGGTGATGTCCGTGCCCGTGCGGCGCCGTGACCAGACCTTGACCAGCGCCTCCTGCACCAGGTCCTGCGCCTGGTCGTGGTCGCCGGCGAGCAGCCGCGCGTACCCGACCAGCGCGGGCCCCCTGTCGCTGACGAACTCCGTCAGCCGTTCCTGCCAGGTCACGTACCCCTCCGTCCGTGGTGGACGAGCGAGGTCCGTCCTCGCCCGATCATCCCGTCATCAGGTGCGACGCAGAGGTCCGGCAGAACGTTGGGGCGTGCGGTCATCCCACCCGGAGCGTGAACGGCTCGCTGTAGACGAAGGACCAGCCCTCGACCGTGGCGGTGCCGCGCGGGGACGCGTCGACCCGGGGATCGAGCAGCCCCACCGAGACGTACGCCTGGTAGTCGCCGGGGGCGAGCGTGCCCCCGCCGCAGACGGTCCGCAGCTCGAGGGTGCCGGTGCTGTCGATCCCGATCCCGCTGCCGAGCGTCACGGTGGCGTAGGGCTCCCACCAGAAGTCGGTGGTCGCCACCACCTCCCCGTGCTGCACGACCGTCAGCCACGGCCCGGCGTGCCCGTGCTCGACGCGGCCGGGCCCGTCGTAGGTGAGCGTGCTCGTGATCGGTTCGTCGAGGTCGGCGAGGGTGAGCGTGCCGGTCGGCGCCGTCAGGGTGAACGGCGACCCGGGTGCCTGGTCGGGCGGTGCGGCGTCGCAGACCGCCGGGTCGGAGACCGAGACGGACTGCATCTCCCCGTCGCTGCCCGGCAGCGGTGCGGTGGACCCGGCCGCACCGGTGATCGTCACGGTCACCGGCTCGCCCACGGCGGTCCCGAGCACCCCCTGCGCCACCAGCGCGTCCGGGGCGGGCCACTCGGCCGAGGCCCCGCCGCGCAGCGCGACGTCGTCGTCACCCAGGGCGACCACCTCGGCCCAGGGCTGGAGCGTGTAGGTGCCGGCGGGCAGCGGGTGCCCGACCAGCACGTCGGCGCTGCCGTCGGCAGGTGCGCAGGCCACCAGCGGCAACCAGTCGGACGTCACCCGGGCACCGCCCTGGAACCCGCCCGCGATCTCCCACCAGGGATCGCCGCCGACGGTGCTGGGCGTGCCGGTGCTGCTGCCGGTGCCGGGCAGCGCCGTCCCGACCACCACGCCGTCGCGCAGCACCGCCACCCGCGGACCGGGTGCCGGGAGCAACGAGTACGAGGGACCGTCGGCGTCGTCCAGCGTCGTGGTGACGGCGATCGGCTGCCCGGCCGCGACGGTGGTCGCGTCCACGGTCAGCGCGGCGGTGTAGCGCCCGTCGAACGGTGCCGCCGGGGTCGCGGTCGCGAGCGCACCGCACGCGCCGTAGGGCTGGGTCGGGTCGCCCTGCGCGTAGGGCAGCGCGGTCGGGGTCGAGGTCGCCTCGGACGTCGGCGAGGGCATCGCGGGCGCGGGGGTCGGCGTGCCGGTCCCGGCCGGCTGCGGGGTGTCGTGCCGCCAGCCCGCCACGCTCGTCCCGGCCAGCGCCACCAGCCCCGCGAGCGTCACGGCGGCGATCCCCGCGGTCGTCCGGCGCACCGTCCGGCGCCGGCGCCGCCGATCGAGGATCTCCGCCACCGGCAGCGGGTCCGCGCTGCGCTCGACGTCCCGGGCCAGCCCGGCGATCAGGTCGTGCAGGTCGCGGCTCACAGGTGGCTCCCCTCGTGCTCGGTCGTCGTGTCGACGTCGACGTCCAGCAGCTCGGCGAGCCGTCGGGTCCCGTCGGACAGGTAGCGCTTCACCGCACCGGTGCTCACGTCGAGCACCGCGGCGATCTCCGCCAGCGGCAGGTCGTCGTAGTAGCGCAGCACCACGCAGGCACGCTCGCGTCGGGGCAGCCCGTCGAGGGCGGCTCGGACGTCCGCCCGCGCCACCGCCCGGTCCTGCGGGTCGGCCGTCGGCAGCGTCGACTCGTGCCCGAGCCGGGGCAGCGCCGCCAGCCAGCGCGACCGACGACGTCCCTGATCGACGAAGGTGGTGAGGATGGTGCGCCGCACGTAGGCCTCGGCGCGCTCCAGGTCGGCCCCGTCCCGCGTGCGCACCACGGTCTTGACCAGGGCCTCCTGGGCCAGGTCCTCCGCCTCGCGCAGATCGCCCGTCAGCAGGTACGCGTACGCCACCAGCGCGCGCCCCCGGTCGCGGGCCAGCGCCGCGACCACCTCGTCCCCCGAACCCACCGGCCGTCCCTCCTGCCCCTGCGAAGCCTGTCAGAAGCCTGGACGACCGGTGGGTGCGAAAGGTTGGGTCACTCCACGACGAGGGTGAACGGCACGGTCGTGAAGGTCGTCGCGTCGCTGTCGTCGGGTGCGCTGTCGAGAACCTGCACCCCGTCCGAGTCCCACGCCGCGTTCGCGAAGAAGTACGCGGCGATCATCACCTGGTAGGTGCCGGGCGCCAGGACCTCCGACTCGTTGGCCGGCCACCCGTCGGCACCGCACCTGCGCACCGTCGGCGCGAGGCCCCCCACGGCGAGCTCGATCGCGGACCCCCCGTCGACGTCGAAGCGCACGACCGTCAGTCCTTGCTGGATCTCGCCGACGGCCTTCCCGTCCTCGAGCAGCAGGAGGTCGGGGATCGAGACCTGCCCGGCGACCCGGCCCGGGCCCCCGTAGGTCACCGTCACCCCGACGTCGTACTCCTCGTACGTGTCGCCGGCGTGGACACGCAGCGTCTCCGGCGTCGCGATCGTGAAGTCGTCCCCGAGGTCCGCGCCGGGAACGATGCTGCACGCGGACCCGTAGTCCGTCGGCGCAGGCAGCGACGGCGCCCCGACCAGCGGCACCTGCCGGTCGCCCTGCTGCTCCTCGATCTGCAGCGCGACCGGGCCGCCGAGAGCCGTCGACTGCCGCCGTCCGTCGAAGTCCCCGAGCGCGCTGAAGGTGCGCGCGAGCGGCAGCCCGGGTCCCTCCGGGTCGATGCCCTGCGCCCACCAGGTCTCCCCGAGCGCGTAGACCTCGTAGTCCCCGGCGGGCAGGTCGGTGCCCACCGATGTGCTGGCAGCGCCGTCGTCGCAGACGACGGGCGTCGCGTGGGTGACGAACCACTGCTGCGCCTCCCAGTTGTCGACGTCGCCCGAGAAGGCCGCGTACAGGTCGGCCCCGTCGGAGACCTCGGCGTGGGCGTCGATCGTCGCCACGACCACGCCGTCCTTCGCCACGACGGCTCGCGGGCCGGAGTCGTGGGTGAATGCGAACGACGCCTCGGCCGGTGCCATGGAGCGTGCGCGGATCTCGATGGCTGCACCGCGCGCCGCCGACGACGGTGCGACCAGCTCGACGTAGGCACTGGAGTCCGCCGCCGGCACGGTGGGGGAGCCGACCAGCGACCCGCACTCGCCGAACGGCAGGCTCGCGTCGCCCACGGGCAGGGTCTGCTCAGGTGCCGTAGGGGCCGGCGTGGGCGACGGCGCCGTCGTGACGGTCGGGGTGTCCGCCGGCAGCGGCTCCGCCCCGCGGTCCCACCGCGTCACGGCGTAGCCCGTCCCCGCCACCACGACGAGCGCGGCGGCCACCGCTCCGGAGAGCAGCGCGGTGCGACGGTGCCGCGCCCGGCCGGCGCGGGCGGTCATCTCGGTCACGGGGAGTCCTCCGCGGTCCTGGTGCTCGGTGGTGGTGCGGGCGGCGAGGTCGTCGAGCGCGCGACGCAGGTCCTCGGTCATCGACGTGCTCCCTTCGCGGTGGTGGGGCTCGACACCGGGACGTCGTCCAGGTCGCCGAGGGTGGTGCCGAGCATCGGACCGAGCCGGCGCAGCGCGTCCGAGAGGTAGCGCTTCACGGCGCCCTCGGAGAGGTCGAGCCGCCGAGCGATCTCCGGCACGGTCAGGTCCTCGTAGAAGCGCAGCACCACGCAGGTGCGCTCGCGGGGAGAGATCTGCCCGAGGGCGTGCTCGACGTCGGTGCGGGCGACGGCGGCGTGCTCCGGTGAGGGCACGTCGGGGGCCGGCCCGATCAGCCGTGCCCGTTCGCGCCAGCCGATCTCGCGCCGGGTGCGGTCCAGGTAGGCGTTCACCACGGTCCTGCGCACGTAGGCGTCGAGCTGCTCGATGTCCGCGCCGCGACGCCGTCGCGCCCAGGCCCGGACGATCGCCTCCTGCACCAGGTCCTCGGCCTCGCCGACGTCGCCGGTGAGCAGGCGGGCGTAGCCGACGAGCGCAGACCCGCGCTCGTGGGCGAACGCCGCCAGGTCGTCCTGCCAGGTCACGGGGTCCTCCGCCGGTCGGTCGGGCGGTGCACCGGATGGACCCGTCCCGGGATGAGTGTCATGCAGGGGGGACGTGCGGCGGCCCCGGATCGTTGGGGGTCGACCGAAGATCAGCCGATCGGCTGCTCGCGGCTCGACCGCCGTACCCAGCGCCGTCGCCGCCGCGTCTGGCTAGAGTGGCGTCTCCGCACGGCAACGGGGCCGGGTGGGTGGGTCGGGGGCGGCCGAGCGTGGGCCGCGCCCGTGTCCGAGGAGGATGCATGGTCACACTCGGTCCGACGAGCGTCGTCATCGTCGCCGTCATCGCCGCTGTCGGGATCGCCGCCCTGGTCGTGGCCGTGGTGCTGCGGCGCCAGGTGCTCGCGGCCGACGAGGGGCCGGAGTCGATGCGCCGGATCGCCGCCGCCGTCCAGGAGGGCGCGGCCGCGTACCTGTCGCGGCAGTTCCGCACGCTGGCGCTGTTCGCCGTCGTCGTGCTGGCGCTGCTGCTCCTGCTGCCCGGCGACGCCGGGGTCAAGGTCGGTCGGTCGTTGTTCTTCCTGGTCGGGGCGGGTTTCTCCGCGTCGATCGGCTACCTCGGCATGTGGCTGGCGACCCGGGCGAACGTGCGCGTCGCCGCTGCGGCGTCCCTGCCGGGCGGTCGAGCAGAGGGCGCGCGGATCGCGCTGCGCACCGGCGGGGTGGTCGGCATGTCGGTGGTGGGTCTCGGCCTGGTCGGCGCCGCCGTCGTGGTGCTGCTCTACCGGGGTGACGCCCCGGCGGTGCTGGAGGGCTTCGGCTTCGGCGCGGCCCTGCTCGCCATGTTCATGCGGGTCGGCGGCGGCATCTTCACCAAGGCGGCGGACGTCGGCGCGGACCTGGTCGGCAAGGTCGAGCAGGGGATCCCCGAGGACGACCCGCGCAACGCGGCGACGATCGCGGACAACGTGGGCGACAACGTCGGTGACTGCGCGGGCATGGCCGCGGACCTGTTCGAGTCCTACGCGGTGACCCTGGTGGCCGCGCTGATCCTCGGCAAGGCGGCGTTCGGCGAGCAGGGGCTGGTGTTCCCGCTGATCGTGACCGCGATCGGGGCGCTGGTCGCCGCGCTCGGCGTGCTGGTGACCCGGGTGCGCGGGTCGGAGAGCGGGCTGACCGCGATCAACCGGGGATTCGGCATCGCGGCGGTGGCCGGGGCGCTCGCGGCGGGGGTGGCGGCGTTCGTGTACCTGCCGTCCACTTTCGCCGGACTGACCGGCCTCGACCCGTCCGCGGCGCTGGCCGACCACGGTGGCGACCCTCGGGTGGTCGCGGCGGGCGCGGTGGCGATCGGCGTGGTGCTCGCCGGGCTGATCCTGTGGATCACCGGCTACTTCACCGGCACCACCTCCAAGCCGACGATCCACGTGGCCCGCACCTCGCAGACCGGCGCCGCCACCGTGGTGCTGTCCGGCATCGGCGTGGGCTTCGAGTCGGCGGTCTACACCGCGGGCACGATCGCCGCGGCGATCTGCGGGGTGTTCCTGCTGGCCGGCGGATCGCTGGAGCTCGCCCTGTTCCTGGTGGCCCTCGCCGGCTGCGGCCTGCTGACCACCGTCGGCGTGATCGTCGCCATGGACACCTTCGGCCCGGTGAGCGACAACGCCCAGGGCATCGCGGAGATGTCCGGCGAGGTCAGCGAGGAGGGCGCGCAGATCCTCACCGACCTGGACGCCGTCGGCAACACCACCAAGGCCGTGACCAAGGGGATCGCCATCGCCACCGCGGTCCTCGCCGCCACCGCCCTGTTCGGCTCCTACGCCGACGCCGTGCGCACCGCCCTGGCCGACCTGCGGCTGACCGAGCTGCCGGGCGACATCGTGCTCGCGATGACCGACTACCAGGTGATCAGCCCGGTCACCCTGGTGGGGATCATCCTCGGCGGCGCCACGGTGTTCCTGTTCTCCGGCCTCGCGATCGACGCGGTGACCCGTGCCGCCGGGGCGATCGTGTTCGAGGTGCGGCGCCAGTTCCGCGAGCACCCGGGGATCATGACCGGCGCCGAGCGACCCGAGTACGGCCGGGTGGTCGACATCTGCACCCGCGACTCCCTGCGCGAGCTCGCCACCCCCGGCCTGCTCGCGGCGTCCGCGCCGGTGGCCGTCGGGTTCGGTCTCGGCGTCGGCCCGCTCGCCGGGTTCCTCGCCGGGGCGATCGGCGCCGGCGTGCTGATGGCGGTGTTCCTGGCCAACTCCGGCGGCACCTGGGACAACGCCAAGAAGCTGGTGGAGGACGGGCAGTACGGCGGCAAGGGATCCGAGGCGCACGCCGCGGTGGTGATCGGCGACACCGTCGGCGATCCGTTCAAGGACACCGCCGGGCCCGCCATCAACCCGCTGATCAAGGTGATGAACCTGGTCGCGCTGCTGGTGGCGCCCGCGGTCGTGAGCCTGTCGATGGGCGAGGACGCCAACCACGCGCTGCGGCTGACGATCGCCCTGCTCGCGACCGTCGTCGCCTTCGGCGCGGTGATCGCCTCGCGACTGCGTGCCGCGCGGGTGGACGCCGAGGCGAGGCTCGAGCGCGAGGTGGGCATGGCCGTGCCGCGCTGAGCCGGTGCCACGTCTCCGTCTCGGTCGGGAAATCGGGACGATCCGGACGTCTTTCGGTCCCACGTAGGGGAAAACACACACGCGGGCACCCACGCATTTCTCTGCGTGCCTAACGTCGCTCCGTCCAGCCCTCGGCGGCCACCGCCGCACCATCGAGGGATCGTGGCCGTCGGCGACCCCACCCCTTTCACGCCGGCCCGGCCGATACGTGAGAGGTCTCCCGATGTCCCGAGGATCAGCCGTCGTCGGCCGCGTCGTCGCACGTGCCCTCGCCGTCGTGATGATCGTCGTCGCGGTCGGCATGTCCACCCAGGTCGGCAGCTGGGCGCGGTTCCAGGCGAGCGGGCTCGTGCAGGACGTCGCCCAGGACGCCCTCGCGCGGTCGGCCGTCGTCGCGACGGCGCTCGGGACCGAGCTCGCCGCGTCCGCCTCCGGCGGGGACCTGGCCGCGGCCCGCACCGCCACCGACGAGGCCGTGGTCGCGTTCGGCGCCGCTGCTTCCACGATCGAGACCGCTCACCCGTCCGACGCGGCCGAGGACCTCGCGCAGAGCAGCCGCTCGGTCGTCACCGCCATCAGCACCGCTCGCACCGAGTTCGACACCGGTGCCGACCAGCTCACCGTCTCGCGCCTGTACCTCGCCGTCGCGGGGGACGTCGCCGACTGGCCGCTCCTGCTGCTGCGCTCCGCGGACGTCGGTCCGGCGGCCTCGGCCGAGCTGCGGTCCCTCACGGACATGACGCACAGCCGGGTCGCCGCCGCGGTGACCGGGACCGGCGCCGTGCCCGCCGGTGTCCTCGACTCCGAGGCCCAGACCGTCGCCGACGCCGCGTCCGCGGACCGCTCGGCGCAGATGACGAACGCCGGCATCGTGCTCGGTGCGCTCCTCCTCGCCGGTGCGGCCGGGTGGGCGCGTCGTGCCCGGCGCGCTCGCGGCGAGGCTGTCACCGAGGAGCGCACGCCGACGGCGACGGTGCACGGCGACGTGGCGTCGGAGAACGCCCCCGTGCTCGCACCGGTCGGCCCGAAGCCCCCGGTCGCCGCCGCCGCCGGACCGGAACGCGGCACGGACGCCGCGACCGCGCGCGCCGCGGCCCGGCGCGACCTGACCCTGCTCAACCGTCAGCTGGTCACCCTCGACCGGCTCGAGCAGTCCGAGCAGGACCCCGCCGTCCTCGGCGAGCTGTTCGAGCTCGACAACCTCACCGTGCGGCTGCGCCGTGGTGCCGAGTCCCTGCTGGTGCTCGCCGGCGGGGAGCACGGACGTCGATCGCGTGAGGCCGCCGCCATGACGGACGTCCTGCGCGCCGCCGCCTCGCAGATCGAGCAGTACGACCGCGTGCAGATCGACCTCGAGCACGACCCCGCTCTGCACGGCGGCCACGTCGTCGCGGTGGCCCACCTGCTCGCCGAGCTGCTGGAGAACGCCACCGCCTTCTCGGAGCCGGGCACCGGCGTCGAGGTCTCCGGCGCGTGCGACGCCGAGGCGATGACCGTCCGGGTCGTGGACCGGGGGATCGGGCTGTCCGACGAGGACCTGGTGGCCGTCCGCACCCGCCTCGGCGCCGCGCACGAGGTCACCGACGGGCGCATCGGGCTGCACGTGGTCGCACGGCTGGCCGAGCGGCTGGGCGTGCAGGTCCGGATCGACCGCGGCGTCGGCGGCGTCGGCACGGTCGCGGAGGTCCGGCTCCCGCGCCAGCTCTTCGCCGAGCAGCAGACCGACGTGCCGGTGCTGCGCACCTCGCGTGACGAGCGGGATGAGTCCGAGTCCGTCCTGATCGCGGTGCCGACCGCCGCGCAGCTCGCCGCGGCCGCCCCCACGGGCCCCGGGTTCGAGCCGACGTTCGCCGCCGCCGCGTCCGGCGCCACCGCCACAGAGCCCGCGACCGAGCTGCCGCGCCGGCGGTCCGAGCTTCCCCCGATCGCGGCGGAGCAGCCCTCGTTCGAGGCGCTGGTCAACGGGACCGCCGAGGTGGACCTCGCGCCGGCCGGACGACGGGCGATGCGCGTCACCGGCTCCGTGGTGGTCCCCGACGACGAGCCGATGGCTCCGACCTGGACACCCGTCACCACGCAGCCCGCGACGGGCGCCAAGGCCCAGAGCGCGTACCCCGGTGCCGGCGTCGGTGCGACCTTCGTGCCGCAGGTCGCGTCCGGTGCCGCGGCGGCGAGCACACCGGTGAGCGCGGGGACGTTCGTGCCCGCTGCCGCTCCGGTCGGCGCGGGGACGTTCGCGCCTGCCGCCGCACCCGCGGCCGCGGGGACGTTCGCGTCGACGGCTGCTTCGGGGACGGAGGCCGCGTTCCTGCCCGCTGCCGCGCCGACGAGGGAGGCGTCGTCCACCCCCGCGGCGGTCCCCGTCGCTGCGGGCACCTTCGTGCCGGCCACCGCACCGGCGGCGGGTGAGGTGACCTTCCTGCCGGCCGGCGCTCCTGCGGGCGGGCCGACCGGTCACTCCGCCCCGCTGCCGAGCCGCGCGCCGGCGGCGTTCGCGCCGACCCCCGCTGCCCATGAGGCAGCGGCCAGCGGGACCGGAGCTGCGCCCGTCGGCCTCGACACCGTCTTCACCCCGGCGAGCCCGTTCGCCGACGGGGGGAGCGCGAGCGGAGACGCCGAGGCCGGCCGCCGTGCCGCCGCCCAGAAGGTCGCGATGGCGGAGCTCAGCGGGCTGACCGCCTACCGGCCCGCCCGGGCGGGTTCCGGCGCCGCGCTGCCCGCCCGCACCCCGGGCGAGGTCGAGCCCTCGACCGATCCCTCGGCCGCCCCGATCGACCGCGACGCCGAGGGCCTGCGCCGCCGGCTCGCCTCGTTCCGCTCCGGCACCGACCAGGGCCGCGCCGAGACGACGTCCGCCCGATGACCGCTGATCCGAGAACCGACCTCCCCGGAGCCCCCGTGACCACCTCTGCCGAGCCGGACTTCGGCTGGCTGCTCGACAACTTCGTCCGTGCCACGCCCGGCACGATGCTCGCCCTGGTCGTCTCGGCCGACGGGCTCCTGATGGCCGCCTCGACCGGCGTCGCGCGCACCACCGGGGACCAGCTCGCCGCCGTGGTCTCCGGCATCGCCAGCCTCGCCCGTGGGGCCGGCCGTGAGCTCGGTGCGCAGAACGTGCTCCAGTCGGTCATCGAGATGGACGACCGCGTGCTGCTGCTGATGGCGATCTCCAACGGGTCGCTGCTCGCGGTGGCGACGGACGGTTCCGCAGAGATCGGCCTGGTCGGGTACGAGATGGCGTTGCTGGCCCGTCGGGCCGAGGTCGCCCTCACCCCACAGCTCGTCGCCGCCCTCCGGGGCGCCCTGCCGACCTCGGACGCCCCGGGAGCTCCGGGCGTCGACGACGACCGTCCGCACTGGCACGCGACCGCTGCGCTCGCCGAGGAGGGAGCGGCATGATCGCGCGCAGCAGACGATCCGGCGCGGCCACCGAGCTGCTGGCCGTCCGTCCGTACATGGTCACCGAGGGGCGGGTGCGCGGTCCGCTCGACGTCCGGCTGGACACCCTCGTGCACCAGCGCGTCCCGGCCCCGGCCGCGATGCGGGCGATGAGCACCGAGGAGCGCGCCATCCTGCACCGCGTCGGCGGTGAGCACCTCACCGTGGCCGAGGTCTCCGCGCACGTGCACCTGCCGCTGGGCGTCACCCGGGTGCTCGTCGGCGACCTGGCGACCGCCGGGGCGCTCGACCTCGTCGACACCACCGCGGCGCACGCCGACGCGCTCGGCCACGCCGGCACCGCCGACGCGATCGGCCGGCACGCCGCGCTGGACCTGCTCGAGGAGGTGTCCCATGGTCTGTCCGCCCTCTGACGCCGCGGCACCCGGTGCCGTCTCCACCGTGGACCCGTCCGCTGCGCCCACGGTCGTGAAGATCGTGGTGGCGGGTGGTTTTGCGGTGGGCAAGACGACGTTCATCGGGTCGATCAGTGATATCGAGCCGTTGAACACCGAGGCGGCGATGACCGAGCACTCGGTGGGTGTGGACGACGCCGGTGGTGTGTCGGACCGCAAGACGTCCACGACGGTGGCGATGGACTTCGGTCGGATCGCCCTGCCGGGGTCGTTGTGGTTGTACCTGTTCGGCACTCCGGGGCAGGACCGGTTCTTGTTCATGTGGGACGACCTGGTGCGCGGTGCGATCGGTGCGGTGGTGCTGGTCGACACCGACCGGTTGGACCAGTGCTTCCCGGCGGTGGACTACTTCGAGTCCCGGGGCATCCCGTTCGTGGTGGGGGTGAACTGCTTCGACGGTGTGGCCAAGCACCGGTTGGAGGACGTCCGCGAGGCGTTGGCGATCCCCGCGCACGTGCCGGTGCTGTACACCGACGCGCGTTCGCGCACCGCGACCAAGCAGGCATTGCTCTCGCTGGTGCAGCTCGCCATGGAGCGACTCCGCACGGCGTGACCGGCTCCGGCCGATCCGGCGCGCCCGCGCCACTCCCTCGTCGTACCCCGAACCCCCCGTGACCCCCCAGGAAAGGCATGACCATGACGCAGCTCGGAGAGGTCCTCCTCGACCGAGGTCTGGTGGACGAGCCGACCCTGCTCGCCGCCCTGGACGAGCAGGCCGCCACCGGTGCGACGCTCGGCCGGGTGCTCGTGCAGCGTGGTGCGCTCGCCGAGTCGCAGCTGGTCGCGCTGCTGGCCGAGCAGGCCGGGATTCCGTTCGTCGACCTCGACGACGTCGCGGTGGACCGGACGGCGGTCGCCCTGCTGCCGGGCAGCGTCTGCCGGCAGCACCGCATCCTGCCGATCGGCTTCCAGGACGGTGCGCTGCTGCTCGCCATGGTCGACCCCGGCGACGTGCTCGCGCTGGACGACGCCCACACGCTGACCGGCCGCACCGTGCTCCCGGTGGTCGCCGCGGCGGCCTCGATGGACTCCGCGCTCAACCGCTGGGTCCGTGCGGACTCCGAGATCGCCGACCTCGGTCAGTCGCTGGTCGACTCCGTGGCCCCGGGCCAGGGCGGGATCGACCTCACGCAGGTCGGCGAGTCCATCTCCGGCGACACGCCCGTCGTCAAGTACGTCAACCTGCTCGTCACCCAGGCCATCGCGGACCACGCCTCCGACATCCACGTCGAGCCCACCGAGCACGACCTGCGCGTCCGCTACCGGATCGACGGAGTGCTCCAGGAGAAGCAGAGCGCGCCCAAGGGCATCCAGTCGTCGGTGGTCTCGCGGATCAAGGTGATGGCCGACATCGACATCGCGGAGAAGCGCAAGCCGCAGGACGGCCGCATGTCCGTCACCCACGAGGGCCAGAAGATCGACCTCCGCGTGGCGACGCTGCCGACGGTGTGGGGCGAGAAGATCGTCATGCGGATCCTGGACAACTCGAACGCCCAGCTCGACCTGCGTGACCTCTCGTTCTCCGAGCGCAGCCTGGACACCTACCGCGCGTCCTACACCAAGCCCTACGGGATGATCCTGGTCACCGGCCCGACCGGTTCGGGCAAGTCGACCACGCTCTACGCGACGGTCAACGCGGTCTCCCGTCCCGACATCAACGTGATCACCGTCGAGGACCCGGTCGAGTACCGGCTGCCCGGCATCAACCAGGTGCAGGTCAACCCCAAGGCCGGCCTGACGTTCGCCGCCGCGCTGCGCTCGATCCTGCGTTCCGACCCCGACGTGGTGCTGATCGGTGAGATCCGTGACCACGAGACCGCGCAGATCGCGGTCGAGGCCTCGCTGACCGGCCACCTCGTGCTGTCGACCCTGCACACCAACGACGCGCCGTCCTCCGTGACGCGCCTGATCGAGATGGGCATCGAGCCCTTCCTCGTCGGGTCCGCGCTCGACAGCGTGGTCGCGCAGCGACTGGCCCGCAAGCTCTGCGACCGGTGCAAGCAGCCCTACGAGGCGGGGGAGCGCGAGCTGTTCCTCGCCGGGATCGAGCACAGCGGCCCGCGGCCGGTGCTGCACCGACCGGTCGGCTGCTCCGCCTGCTCGCACACCGGGTACCGCGGGCGGATCGCCCTGCACGAGGTCATGTCGGTGACCGAGGAGATCGAGCGCCTGGCCGTGGCCGGTGCCTCCAGCCTGGAGATCCGGTCGACGGCGGTGCAGCAGGGCATGGTGACGCTGCGCGACGACGGCTGGCAGAAGATCTGCGAGGGACGCACCTCGCTCGAGGAGCTGCTGCGGGTGGTCGCATGACCACGTACCAGCCGGGCGCGTCGCCCTGGCCGAGCACGACACCGGACGCCGCACCGGTGGCCCCGCTCCCCGTGGAGCCGGTGCTCCCGGATGGCGCCACGACCGCGTACGTCCCGGGCGCCTACGGCTCCGTGCCGGCCTCCGAGGTCCTCGCCGCGACCCCGGCGCCTGTCGCCACGCCGCCGGTCGTGGCCGCACCGCCCGTCGGTCCGCCCGCCGTGCTGCCTGCCACGCCCACGCCGGCCGTCGTCGCGCCCCCTACGCGCACGGAGGTGCTGCCCCCGGCGGCGCCGCGGCTGGACGCCGTGCTGCACGCGGCGGTCGCCGCCGATGCCTCCGACATCCACCTGGTCGCCGGCATGGCCCCGCTCGCCCGGATCGACGGCAGCCTGCGCGTCTTCGAGGGCCATGGGCCGATCAGCGACGCCGAGCTGCGCGCCATGCTGCTGCCGGTCGTCTCCGACGTGCAGCGTGAGCGCTTCCTCGAGGAGCACGAGCTCGACTTCGCGTACCAGCTCGACAGCGGCGATGCGTTCCGCACCAACTTCTACCTCCAGACCGGCGCGATGGCCGCCGCGTTCCGGCTCATCCCCGAGCGCATCCGCCCGCTGTCCGAGCTCGGCGTCCCCGAGATCGTCGGCACCTTCGCCTCGCTGCCGCGCGGCCTGGTGCTGGTCACCGGCCCGACCGGCTCCGGCAAGTCGACCACCCTGGCCGCGGTGATCGACCAGGCCAACGCGACGCGCGACGACCACATCCTGACCGTCGAGGACCCGATCGAGTTCCGCCACCGCTCCCGGCGCTGCCTGGTCACCCAGCGCGAGGTCGGTTCCGACACCGAGTCCTTCGGCGTCGCGCTGCGCCAGGCGCTGCGTCAGGACCCCGACATCATCCTGGTCGGCGAGCTGCGTGACCTGGAGACCATCCAGGTCGCCCTCACCGCGGCGGAGACCGGGCACCTCGTGCTCGGCACGCTGCACACCCAGGACTCCGGGCAGACCGTGGACCGCATCATCGACGCGTTCCCCACCGGCGCGCAGTCGCAGGTGCGCACCCAGCTCGCCGCCACCCTGCAGGGCATCGTCAGCCAGACGCTCTGCCCCCGTGCGGACGGCGTCGGCCGTGCGGTCGCGACCGAGGTGCTGGTCACGACCCCGGCCGTGCGCTCGCTCATCCGCGACAACCGCACCCACCAGCTGTACTCGACGCTGCACGGCGGCCGGGAGCACGGCATGCGCACCCTCGACCAGAGCCTGGCCGAGCTGGTGCAGCGTGGCGAGATCACCTTCGAGACCGGTCTCGGCAAGTGCACCAGCCCCGAGGAGTTCAGTCGCATGTGCGGCCGGACCGCACACCAGCGGGGCGCCGTCGTCCCCAGTCAGGAGTGGTGACATGGCGACGACGACCTCTGCGCCCCGCACCTTCGAGTACCGCGTCATCAACCCCAACGGCGAGCAGATCGTGGGTCGGGTCGAGGCTCCGAACCGTGACGCCGTCGCCGAGCGGCTGCGCGACACCGGCCTGCTCGCCACCTCGATCGAAGAGGTCGCCTCCGCCGGCATGCGCCGGGAGATCTCTTTCGGGGCTCCCCGGATCAAGCAGCGTGACGTGCTGATCATGGTCCGCCAGCTCGCGACCATGGTGGGTGCCGGGCTGTCGATCCTGCGGGCGCTCACCGTCCTGGCGGACCAGACGGAGAACGACGCGCTCGCGAAGGTGGTCCGGGAGCTCGCGGTCGAGGTGGAGGGCGGCAGCTCGCTGTCTGCCGCGCTCGGCCAGCACGGCACGATCTTCCCGCCGCTGCTGCGCGCCCTGGTGAACGCCGGCGAGACCAGCGGGTTCCTGGACCAGGCGCTGGTCGCCGCCGCCGACGGCATGGAGTCCGACGAGAAGCTGCGGCGCACGATCAAGAGCGCGCTCACCTATCCGGTGATGGTGCTGGTGATCGCACTGGTGGCCGTCGTCGCGATGCTGCTGTTCATCGTGCCGGTGTTCCAGGGGATCTTCGAGAGCATGGGCGCCGAATTGCCCGCCGCTACGCAGATGCTGGTCGGCGCCTCGCAGGTGCTCAAGGTCGTCGGGCCGGTGATCGCGCTCGCCGGGGGATTTATCGCCTGGTGGTGGCAGCGCCACAAGAACGACGATTCGGTGCGTGCCGTCGTCGACCCGATCAGGCTGAAGATGCCGCTGTTCGGCGCCTTGATGACAAAAGCAGCGGTGGCGCGTTTCACTCGCAACTTCTCCACGATGGTGCGCGCCGGTGTGCCGATCGTCGCCGCGCTGGACGTGGTCGGCGCCACCAGCGGCAACCTGGTCGTCGAGGACGCAGCCGGCCGGCTCCGTGACCGGGTCTCCCAGGGCGTGACGCTGACCGACGCCATCGGCGAGGAGGAGATCTTCCCGACGATGGTGCAGCAGATGATCGCGGTCGGCGAGGACTCCGGCGGCCTGGACGCGATGCTCGAGAAGGTCGCGACCTTCTACGACGAGGAGGTCACCACGGCCACCGAGCAGCTCACGGCCGTCATGGAGCCGCTGCTGATCGTCGTGGTCGGGTCGATCGTGGGCTCGATGCTCATGGCGCTGTACATGCCGATCTTCAGCATCAGCGACGCGGTCGACGGTGCCGCCTGACATTTCGGGCAATCGCCGGCGGGCGTAGGTAGAAACACTGGTGCGGGCGCCGGTGGGTCGGCGCATGTGTCTACTGTGGAGGACGGCAGCACGCGGGTGACGAAACCCGCCGGTCGCACTGCTCGCAGGGTTCTCGACGCGTTTCGAGAATCATCGCGACCATACCCGCGGAAGCGGATCGCACCACCCCCTGTGAATCACCAGAGAATGGACCTTGACATGATCGCGCGTCTGCGCCGTTACCAGGAGGAGAACGACAAGGGCTTCACCCTCGTCGAGCTGCTCGTCGTCATCATCATCATCGGCATCCTGTCCGCCGTCGCGGTGCCGGTCTTCCTGAACCAGCAGAAGAAGGCCAAGGACACCGCTGCCGAGGCCGACGTCTCGACCATCGGCAAGGAGATCTCCGCGGCGCTCGTCGACGCGACTGCCGGCGACATCACGATCGCGCAGTCCGGTGGTCGCTACACCCTGACGATCGGCTCCGGTACCGCTCAGGACCTTGGCCGCTCCTCCAAGGACGTCGTGCTGGTCGACAAGGCCGGCAAGAAGACGGCGTCGACGAAGCTCGAGGTCGTGGCGGGCTCGCCGAGCGGTGTTGCCACGGTCACCTCGACGAACTGGTGCATCGCGGTGGCCCACCCGGAGGGTGCCAAGAAGGTGTACAGCTACAGCGCCGAGAACGGCATCACCCCGGGCGCGAACTGCTCCGGCACGGACACCTTCACCCCCTGATCGGGGAGGGCGCGCACCTCTGACGCGCCACGGATCCGGCATGGCTGCCGCCGCCCCTGCAGGGGTGGCGGCAGCGGTGCAGCCGCGCTCCCGGAGCAGCGCACGCCCCGCACCACCCCGACACCACACGCACCGCGCCCCCGCGCGAAGGAAGTAGTCATGGCACGCACACAGATCGGCATCGATCTCGGCAGCACCGAGATCCGCGCCGTCGAGGTCGAGAACGGGCGCAACGGTGCCCGGGTCCTCCGGGTCGGCACCGCGCCGATCGAGCCCGGGGTCGTCGAGGACGGCTTCGTGGTGCAGGCGGAGCCGGTCGTGCGTGCCCTGCGCGGGATGTGGCGCAGCCAGAAGTTCGCGAGCAAGGACGTCGTGCTGGGCGTCGGCAGCGAGCGCGTCTACGTGCGCGACCTGGTGCTGCCGTCGGCCCCGCTCGCCCAGCTGCGCGAGGCGCTGCCGTTCCGGGTGCAGGACATGCTGCCGGTGCCGGTGAGCGACTGCCTGCTCGACTTCCGCCCGCTGCGGGAGCACGGCGGCGAGGTGCACGGCCTGCTGGTCGCCGCGCCGCACGCTGCCGTGCAGACGACCGTGGACACGGTCGAGCGGGCGGGGCTGCGGGTGCAGAACGTCGACCTCGCCGCCTTCGGCCTGCTGCGTGGCCTCGCCCGCGGCGACCTGGCCGCGCGGGCGGTCGCGCTGGTCGACGTGGGTGCCTGCATCACACGGATCGTCGTCTCCGACGGCGCGGTCCCGCGCTCGGTCCGCCACCTGGGCCGCGGCGGCCGGGACCTCACGCAGGAGATCGCCCGCACGGTCGGGGTGACCCCGCGCGAGGCCGAGGGCCTGGTGCTCGCCGGCGGCGGTGGCAACCCCGTCGCGACGGCGGCGCAGGAGCGGCACCGCGACGCGCTGGTCGCGGCGATCGGCCAGACGCTGACCTTCCACACCCAGCAGGGCGGCCGCCCGGTCGAGGGCATCGTGCTCAGCGGCCGGGGCTCTCGGCTCGCCGGTCTCGGCCAGCACCTCGCGACGGTGTCGCGCCTCCCCGTCTCGTACGGCACGGTCAACGCCGGGTTCGACGTCAGCAGGCTCGAGGGCGGCGTCGCGCCCGAGACGCTGGTCCAGCTCCCGCTGGCCGCCGGTCTGGCGAGCGCGGCATGAGCGGCCTGACGCTGCGGCGGTCCGCCCCCGCCGCCACCGACGCCGGTGCGATGGCCGGCCTGTCCCGCTACGCCACCGTCGACCTGCTCCCGCCGTCCGTCCGTGAGCGCCGCGCGCTCCAGGCGCTCCGCGGGAAGCTCGGGGTCGGTGTCGTGCTGGTGGTCCTCGTGATCGCCCTCGGCTACGTCGCCTCGATCGTGAACGCGGCCCACGCCTCCTCGCTGGCCGACAGCGCCGAGGACGAGCGTGTCGAGCTGCAGGCCACCGTCGCGCGGTACTCCGAGGCGGCGCAGATCCGCTCGGCGATCGAGAGCGTGACGTCCGCCGTCGGGACGGTGATGTCGCCGGAGGTGCTGTGGGCGGACCAGGTGCGCGCGGTCGAGGCCGCGCTGCCGGCCGACACGCAGCTCACCGTGTTCTCCGTCTTGAGCGTGGACCCGACGGCGGAGGAGAGCACGCCCTTCGTCCAGGCCGGGATGGTCGGGGGTGCGACCTTCACGGTGAGCACGCCGACGCTCCCGGACATGGCCGCGATGCTCGACCAGCTCGCGATGGTGCCCGGCATCGAGCACGTCGGTTTCGACGCCTCCCAGCAGATCGGTGATGGCGGCGGCTACAGCACCTCGGGGCAGATCTACTTCGGTCCGGACGCCCTGTCCGGCCGCTACGGCAGCACGACCACGACGGAGGAGGCACCGTGACGATCGCGCCCAGCAGGCTGTGGACCATCGGGGCGGGCCTCGTCGCCGCCGTGCTCGTGCTGCTCGGGTGGATGCTGCTGATCTCCCCGCAGCTGGACGCCGCGACGTCCAGCAAGCAGGAGGCGCAGGAGACCACCGACTCCAACGACGTGCTCCGTGCCCGGCTCGCCTCGCTGGAGGCCGACTACGCCAACATGACGGGGTTGCAGGCCGAGCTCGACACGCTGCACCGGCAGTTCCCGGCCGGCCTCGAGCTGTCGGACTTCGTGCGTCGGCTGGCCGGGCTCGCGGGGGAGAGCGGCGCCGGCGTGCAGAGCGTCTCGCGCAGCGAGCCCGTCGCCCGGGAGGACGTCACCGCGGTCTGGGAGGTGCCGATCTCGCTGACCGTCACCGGGACGCACGACCAGATCCTCGCCTACGTCGACCGGCTCCAGGGCGTCGACGACCGGCTGTTCCTGGTCACCCAGCTCACGATGTCACCCGGCGACGACGAGATCATGACCGGTTCCGTCAGCGGGTCCACCTTCGTGCTGCCGGACACGACAACCGCGAGCACGACGGACGAGGGCGCGTGATCACCCGGGTGCGTGCGCGGCTGCGCACGTCGTCCGGGGACGACCGGGGCTTCACCATCGTCGAGGCCACGATCTCGATGGTGCTGCTGATGGTCCTGTCGACCACCGTGCTCGGCGCGGTGCTCGCGACCCTGCGGCTCGCCGACCAGGTGCGCTCGCGCACGGTCGCCACCGAGATCGCGACGGGGCAGATCGCCGACGCCCGCCGGATCCTCGACGGCGACACCGCCGCCGCCGCGGCGATGCTCGCGCGGGGCGAGCAGGCCGCCCCGACCTCCGTGGAGCAGAACGGCCGCACCTTCGAGGTGACCCGCACCGTCGTGCTCGACACGGACCTGGGCGGGGGGTCGGCGTGCGCGCAGGCGACCGCCAGCGCGGTCCCGCAGCTCTCCGCGCGGATCCGCGTCACGGTGAGCTGGGGCGATCAGGGCGTGTTCGCGCCGGTGCACATCATCGAGCGGGCGATGCTCCCGCAGAGCCTGACCGCCGAGTCCTCCGGGCGTGCCCTGGTGGCGGTCCTGGTGCAGGACCCGACGGTCGCGAGCGGTGCCGCCCCCGTGTCCGGCGTGGACGTCGCGCTCACCTCGTCGGCGTCGGCGACGTCGCTCACCGGGCGGACCAACGCCGAGGGCTGCGTGCTGATCCTCGTGACGGGTGCGCACGCGGGTGAGGCGTACACGGCGACCGGGACGAAGGCCGGCTACCTGAACGAGGCCTGGAACGGCACCGCGAAGACCTCGGTCGGCGGGCTCGTCTACGGCGGGACGATCAACCAGGTCGTGCTGCGCTACGCCCGGGCCGCCACGCTCCGGGTGCACATCACCGACGTGGACGGCACGCGTGCCGCCACCGACGCCGAGGCAGCGGGCGAGTACCTCACGCTCCTCGCGTCTGCCAGCGGGACGGCTGCCTCCGCCGGGTGGATCGACACGCTCACCGGCGCCGCGTACACGGTCCAGGTGTGGCCGAGCCGGTACAGCGCCTACCTGGGCACCGAGCTGCCGCCGAGCCTGGACCAGGTCACCGTGGACGGCGGCGCCGAGGTGGACATGTGGGTGCGTCCGGGCGTGGGCGTCGTGCCTGCGCCGGTGGCGACCCCGTGAGCGCCCCGCGGATGCCCGCGCTGCGTGCCCGGCGGGCGGACCTGCGCCGTGACGACGGCATGACGCTCACCGAGCTGGTGGTCGCGATGGCGATCGCGAGCCTGGTGATGATCGCGACGGCGGCCCTGTTCGGCGGGATCCTGCGAACCGACCTCGCGACCCGCGCCCGGGTGGACGACACCGCCGATGCCCGGTACGCCATGCGCGTGATCGAGCGGTCCGTGCCGTACGCGCAGGTGCCCGCGGTGTTCGCGGACACGGTGCCCGAGCCGGTGTTCACGAAGTACATGGGCCCCCCGACCTCCGCGTATCTCGGTCGCAGCGCTACCTCGCTGACCGTGGTCGTCGGTGACCACCTCGCGGAGGACACCGACGGGTCGGCCGGATCCGCCGGCCTGGTCGCGGTCGAGCTGACGATCGCCGACGGCGTGCTCACCGAGACACGCGCGGACGTGACCGACCTGGCGAACGGCGCCGCGCTGTTCGCGCAGCTGCCGCTCGCCGAGCACTGCGCTGCCGGCGATCTCGACTGCACCGCACGCGTGCTGGTGAGAGGGCTGCAGGACGGATCCGGCTTCGCGTACGTCGATGCCGACGGCGGGGATGCCGACGCCCGGACCACGTCGATCTCCGGCACCGTCGTCCGTGCTGTCGAGGTGACGCTCGTCGTCCGGACCGACCCGGAGCGCCAGGGCACCGCCAGCACCCACCGCCAGACCTTCTACCTGAAGAACGCCTGATCGGACAGTCGGCCGACAAGAGGAGAGACACCGATGACCTGGTTCCGACGGCGCGTCGCCCAGTCCCCGCACGGCCCCGACGGTGGCATCACCCTCGTCATGGTGGTCACCTCCTTCGCGCTGCTGTTCGCCCTCGTGCTGGTCACCTCGCTCTACGTGGTGAACCAGGTCGCCCCGACCGCGCGGTACGAGCGCGAGGAGCAGGCGCTCTCGGCGGCGGAGTCCGGGATCACCGACTACCTCACCCGGGTCAACGGCACCGAGCTCTACTGGCAGTCGGTCGACTGCACGAACGTCGCCATGCGGCGGTCGTTCGGTGACGTCGCCCCCGCGTGCGGGTGGGACGACAGCGTCGAACCGGGATGGGTCTCGGTGGAGACCGGTGCCGAGGTGGCGGCGGACGGCGAGGAGCCCGCGTTCCACTACGAGGTGATGGACGACGAGGTCCTGGACGACGCCGTGCGTGACGGGTCGCAGGCACGGGCGCTGACGCTCCAGGTGACCGGGCGCGCCCACGGCGAGACCCGCACGCTCGACGTGCAGGTGCGGCGGGACTCGACCGAGGAGTTCGCCGGCTACCAGGACTACTGGTACTCCGACCCGTTGCAGGCGCTCAACTCCCTGCGTGACTTCGGGGTGACCACCGCTGCGGGCTCGGGACGCCATTACTGCCCGCTCAACCAGACCGACGGCTTCGACTACTACTGGTCCGACGACCCGGACCTCGGTGCGTGCTCGAACGAGGGGTACAGCCCAGGCACCCTGGGCGAGAACTCGACGGGGACACGGAGCCTCTGGGGATCGGCCCCGATCCAGGGTGACTTCTTCATGAACGACCTGGGTTTCCGGTACCAGCGGTCCCTCGCGACGGGTCAGCGACCCCCGGCGACGCCGGAGAGCGCCTACGAGATCGACGGGACCTTCACCACGGCGAATCCCGACTGCACGCCGTCCACCCTGACGGAGCGCTGGTCGTCGAGCCGACGCTACCCGGTCACCGTGATGTGCGGGCGGGCGGAGTCCATCGTGAACCCGTGGTCCACCAGGACCACCGAGGCGTGGGCCACGTTCGGGAAGCGGCCCGAGGCCTCCAGCGTCCGCAGCCTGCCGACCGACACCAGCGCGCTGGAGGAGGCTCCCGGGTGCCGGTACTACGGCCCCACCCGGATCGTGCTGAACGAGGACGGCACCATGCGGGTGTGGTCCCGGCACTCCGCCTACCCGGAGCTCACCCTCGCGATCGAGCCCAGCTGGACGACCAGCACGTCGCTGGACTGCGGCTCTCGCGAGGATCTGAAGTCGGACGCAGGTGCCCAGGTCCAGGTGCCCGAGTACATGGTGGTGCAGGTGCTGGACATCCCGGACACGGTGGTCGCCGACCACATGATCACGAACGGCCCGTTGGACACCGGCGAGGTCGGCGGCGACGCGACGCGCGGCTGGGTGCCCAGCGGCTTCCTGCACATCGCCTCGACGACCGACAACGACCTGAACTCGTTCTGGGTCGACACCGAGACCTCGATCAACCCGCACCTGTTCCGCACCGAGGGCAATCTCTGGGTCGAAGGCGTCCTGAAGGGCACGGTGACGTTGTCCACCCCGGGCTCGGTGATCGTCACGGGTGACCTGGTCAGCGACGAGAAGGACGAGGAGTCCATGCTCGGGATCGTGGCCGGCGGGGTCGAGGTCGTGCAGAACGGGATCTATCGCGACACGAGGACCCTGTGGCAGACCTGGGCCGATCCGAGCAAGGAGCCGACGCCCGTCCTGGCGCACACCCTGATCAGCCACGCGCACCTCCGGTACGCGCCGACCTCCCCCAGCCAAGGTGCCCAGGGTGCCTGGCCGCACGACTACGACGGGAAGAACGACCAGGTGACGATCGAGGCGGCGATCCAGGCCGTGACGTACTCGTTCAGCGTCCAGCAGGCCGACACCTGCCTCGCGGAGGACTGGTTCAGTGGCTACTCGGCGCACACCTCCTTCCGCGCGCAGCCGACCACGGCGAAGTCGCTGGTCATCCGCGGCTCGGTGGCGCAGCGCTTCGTCGGCGACGTCGGCTACAAGAACCTCGCGAGAGGCATGACGTGCGGGCTGCTGGCTTCCGTGCAGTACGACGACCGACTGACCGAGAAGACTCCCCCGTACCTGCTGCGCTTCACCAACGTGCCGTGGAGCGCCGGTGGCACCAGCGAGTCGCCGACCCCGGATCGGCTGCGCGGATGAGCAGCCGGGCGGACGCGCGTTCGACCTCCCGTCGCACAACCGACGCACAGACTTCCCGGCACGGGGGCGCCCGGCATGGCAGGCTGACGGGTATGAGCCGACCTGTCCTCCGCCGTGCCGTCCTCCCGTTCGCCGTCGCCGCGCTGGTGGTGCCGCTCGCCGCGTGCAGCGGGGGTGACGACGTGCAGGCCTTCTGCGACCAGGGCGAGGAGACCTTCGCCGAGGTCGACGCCACCGGTGCGCTCGGTGACGACCCGGAGGCGTTCGCGCAGGCGGTCACCGACCTGCACGACGGTTTCGCCTCGATGGACCCGCCGGAGGAGATCTCCGCCGAGTGGGGTCAGTTCACCGACCTGTTCGGCGGGCTCGACGAGTCGCTGCAGGGCATCGACGTGACCGACCAGGAGGCGTTCCTCGGGGCGCTGACCGACTTCTCCGAGACCGCGGGCTCCGACGACCTGACCGAGGCCTCGGACACGATCAGCACCTTCATCACGGAGAACTGCGAGTCCTGATCCCGTGAGGCTGCACCTGATCCGCCACGGGCAGACGTTCTCGAACCTGTCCTCCGCGCTCGACACCGGCGCGCCCGGCGCCGCCCTGACCCCGGAGGGGGAGCGTCAGGCCCGGGCGGTCGGTGCGGTGTTCGCGGAGCGCCCGATCACCCGGGTCTACGCCTCCGCGCTGGACCGGGCACGGGCCACCGCGGCCGAGGTCGCCCGCCCGCACGGGCTGGACGTGCTGGTCCGTGAGGGGCTGCGCGAGGTGCGCGCGGGCGATCTGGAGATGCGCACGGACCCGGAGTCGGTCCAGCAGTACCTCGCGACGATGATCGCCTGGGCCGGGGGTGACCTCGGCGCGGTGATGCCGGGCGGCGAGACGGGGACGTCGACGCTGGACCGCTTCGACGCGGTGGTCGCGGAGATCCTGGCGCTCGGTACCCCCGAGGTCGCCGTGGTCAGCCACGGAGCGATGATCCGGCTCTGGGCCGTCGCCCGGGCCGAGAACCTGCACGGTGCGCACGCCCGGGACCGGTGGCTGGACAACACGGGGGTCGTCACCCTGGAGCACGACGGCTCGGCGTGGTTCGCGACGCACTGGCAGGACGAGGTCGTGCCGCACCCGTCGGCGGTGCCCGGCGACGGCCCGGGCGGCGCACCGCTGCCGGCCTGAGCCGAGCGGCGCGGGCTGCCGCGTCGCAGCCGCCGGGCGCGGTCGGATGTGCCGACAGGCGCCCCTCGGGACACGTCAGCGGCGTCGGGACGACACCTGCAGCCCCATCCCGGCGAGGACGAGCGCGACGGCTGCGGCGAGCACGGGAGCCGGCTCGACACCTGTGCGCGCGAGCACGCCGGACCGGCCCTTCATGGGGGCTGAGCGATCGGTCGCGGCCGAGGTGTCGGTCGTGCCGGGGATCTCGGCGCGGGGTGTCTCGGTGCCGGTTGCCTGGTCGGCGTCGGGTGCAGGCCCGGGGTCGGGGACCGGCTCCTGCTCTGCCACGGCCACCTGGGTGAACGCCCCGCTGAACCTGTAGCTGCTCTGTGGCCACGAGGCGTCTGCCGCCTGGGTCGCCGAGTCCTGGAACCAGCGGACCTCAGCCATCCCGACGTCGGTGAAGACCCACCCTGAGGGGGTGGGTTCGACAGGACCGGAGTACGTCCACTGGGGGATAGAGCTGCCCAAGGGGGCCAGAGACGCGGTGACCTCGGTCCCCAGGTCGACAGAGGGCAGCGTCACGGTCTGGAGCTCCGCAGACAGCCACCGGAGGCCCGGCAGCGCCATGACAGGCGAGAGATCGGTGAGGTGGTTCCCGTCGACGGTGAGTGCGGACAGGCTCGGTGGGACGGCGGCGACGACTGACTGCAGGTCGGTCAGCCCCAGCCCAGAGACGTCCAGGCCCTGGAGCGCCGGCAGCGCTGACAGCGATGACAGGTCCATCGGATGGTTCCTGGCAGGCCACTTGAGCTCATCGAAGTGGAAGACCTCGGTGTGATCGGTCACCACACCCTGGTCGTAGGACCAGAATCCCGTGTTGCCGAGGCCGAGCATGACGAGGTTGGGCAAGGGCCCGAGCGGCCCGAGGTCCGAGATGTTGTTGGCGTTGAGGCGGAGCAGGCAGAGCTGGGAGAGGCCCGCGAGCGGGGAGAGGTCCGTGATGCTGTTCGCGCTGAGATCGAGGTGGGTGAGGGTGGCGGCGTGGGAGGCCAGTGGTCGGAGGTCGGACAGCCCGTTCCCCCGCGCATCCAAGGTCTGGAGCGGCAGGCCCGCCACCGGAGACAGGTCGGTCACATCGTTCCAGCCGATGTCGAGCTGTGTCAGCGAGGTCGACGCCAGCGGCCCGAGGTCGGTGACCGCGTTCCACTGGATTTCCAGGCTGGTCAGCGACGTGGCGGCCTCAAGCCCGGACAGGTCGGCGATGTCCATGTTGAGGCAGTAGAGGTGACGGACCAGCTGCATGTCCTGCGCGGTGAGGTCGCGCCCGGAGGTGTCGATCCCGTGGCCGTACTTCAGCTCCTCCGTGACGCACTGGCGCAGGCCGGCGTCTGGCATGTGGACGACCGTCGGGTCGTCGGCCGCGGCGGGGAACGCGGCTGCTGCCACACCGATCGCCACGACTGCGGCGATCATCGCAGCAGGGGCGACCGTCAAGGGTCTGACCATGGAGAGCTCCGGGTTCGGATGGAGGAAGAGACGGCCGCTGAATCTAGCGTTCGGTACCCGTCTCCAGACCGCCGTCTACGTGGAACTACGCAGCCGGTCGGTCCCGCTCCCGTATCGGGGAGAATGGCTGGGTGGAAAGCACCCGTGATGCTCCCGCCGTGGACCCCGCCGCTATCGCCGCCCTGCGTTCCGACCTGGGCGCCGCCGGGTTCACCGTCGCCGGTGTCGAGGAGCTGCTCGGCCCGGTGGCCTCGGCCGCGCTGCACCGGGAGCAGCCGGTGCCCGCGCTGCTGGCGACGGCCGCCCCCCGGGGGACGGCACACCCCCGCGCGACGCTGGTCCGGGCGTTCGTGCTCGGCACCGCCGTGGACCGGGGCGCGCTCGCGGCGGCGCTGCCGACGCTGGGGGTGGACGGCGCGGAGCGGCTCGGCCTGCTGACCGCGGCCGGCCAGGACGCCGGGGACCCGGTGCGCGCGCGGGTGGACCTGCGCCCCTACGCCACCGCCGACGCGGACGGCCCGGTGGACTGGTGGATCGCCTCCGACCTGGGCGAGCTCGCGACGCAGGGCGCCCTGCGGCCGGATCACGTGCTGGGCGTCGGCGGGGCCTCGACGACGCTGGCGCAGGTCACCGTGCGCGACCCGCGCGGCCGGACGCTGGACCTCGGCACCGGGTGCGGGATCCAGGCGCTGCACGCGGCCGGGCACAGCGGCCACGTCACGGCGACCGACATCTCCGCGCGGGCGCTGGCCTTCACCCGGTTCAACACCGCCCTGGCCGGGGTGGCCGACCGGGTGGACCTGCGCGCCGGGTCGATGCTGGACCCGGTGGCGGGGGAGCGCTTCGACCTGGTGGTGAGCAACCCGCCGTTCGTGATCACCCCGCGGGCCAGCGCCGAGGACGTGCCGCTGTACGAGTACCGCGACGCGGGCCGGACCGGCGACGCGGTGGTCTCCGAGCTGATCACCTCGGTCGGCGGGGTGCTCGCGCCGGGTGGCGTGGCGCAGATGCTCGGCAACTGGGAGGTGCGGCGCGGCGAGCGCTGGGACGAGCGGGTCGGCGCCTGGCTGGACGCCTCCGGGCTGGACAGCTGGGTGGTGCAGCGCGAGCTCCAGGACCCCGCCGAGTACGCCGAGACGTGGATCCGCGACGGCGGGACGACCCCGGACCGTGACCCGGCGGCGTGGGCGGCGCGGTACCGGGCGTGGCTGGACGACTTCGCGTCGCGGGACGTCGAGGCGATCGGCTTCGGGATCGTGGTGCTGCGCCGACCCGCGGTCGACGGGGCGGCCCCGCGGCTGCGGCGGCTGGAGGAGGTCACCGGCACGGTGCAGCAGCCGCTCGGCCCGACGATCTCGGCCAGCCTGGCCGCCGACGCGTGGCTCGGCGCCCGGGACGACGCGGCGCTCGCGACGGAGCGGCTGGTGGTCGCGGGCGACGTGACCGAGGAGCGCTACCTGCGCCCCGGTGACGTGGACCCGCAGGTGCTGCTGCTCCGCCAGGGCGGCGGCCTCGGTCGCACCGTGCAGGCGGGCACCGCGCTGGCCGGGCTGGTCGGTGCCTGCGACGGGGAGCTGACCGTGGGCCAGATCGCCGGGGCGCTCGCCGCGCTGCTCGGCGTCGGCGCGGACGACCTCGCCGCCGAGGTGCTGCCCGAGGTCCGCGGCCTGGTCCGCGACGGCCTGCTGCTGCCGGCCTGACGCCGCGCGCTCTGCCCGCCGCCTCGCCCGCGCGACCCGACCCGTACCCCGCCTGCCCGCGCCCGAGCGCGGGTGCACAGGTCGGGCACAGGGTCGTGCTACGACCGCCCCAGCCTGTCTTCCTACGGTCTGACCAGCCACGTCGCGGCCGGTCCGCGCCCGACGCGGGTCTGAGCCGTGAGGGAGAACATGGTGTCGTTGTGGAGACGGAGCCGCCTGTGGGTACGGGCGGTGGCCGGGCTGGTGCTGGTCGGTGTCGTCGGGGCGGGGGTGTACTGGTTCGGCTTCCGTGACGAGGAGGCGTCGGCCGCCACCACGGAGCCGACGACCTCGGCGGTGGCGGCGAGCCTGACCACGATCGAGCAGTCGGTCACCGGCACGGGCACGCTGACGCCGACCGTCCAGGAGGACGTGTCCTTCGCGGTCAGCGGGACGGTGACCTCGGTGGACGTGACGGCCGGGCAGACCGTGACCGCGGGTCAGCAGCTCGCGACGGTGGACACGCTGACCCTGAACGCGGACCTGCTCGCGGCGCAGGCCGACCTGGTCTCCGCGCAGGCGGACCTGTCGGACGCCGAGGACGAGGCGGACGGCTCGGACTCCTCCGACGCGCAGATCGCCGCGCTGGAGGCGAAGGTCGCGGTCGCGCAGGCGTCGGCGGACTCGGCGGCCGAGGACATGGCCGGCGCCACCCTGACCGCTCCGGTGTCGGGCCTGCTCACCACGGTCGGCATCGAGGTCGGCGACGCGGTCACCGGCAGCGGCTCCTCCGGCGGGTCGTCGTCCGGCGGGTCGACGGGGTCGACCGGCGCGATGGGCGGGTCGACCAGCACCTCCACCACCAGCAGCACCGCGCAGTTCACGATCATCGGCACCGACTCGTGGGAGGTCAGCGTCTCCCTGGACGAGACCGACGTCGCGCTGATCGAGGTCGGCGACCAGGCCGAGCTGACGGTGGACGACGTGGCCGACACGATCTACGGCACGGTCTCCGAGATCGGGCTGCTCTCGTCGAGCAGCGGCGGCGTGGCCGCCTACCCGGTCGTGATCCAGGTGACCGGCAGCCCCGAGGACCTGCACGACGGCGTGTCCGCGGACGTCTCGATCATCTACGAGCGCCGCACCGACGTGCTGACCGTGCCGGCGGCCGCGGTGACCACCGACTCGGACGGCCAGTCCGTCGTCACGCAGGAGGGTGCGGACGGCGAGCAGGTCACGACGGTGGTCACCGTGGGCGAGACCTCGGGGACCCTGGTGGAGATCACCAGCGGGCTGGCCGAGGGCGACGAGGTGCTGGTCACCGTGTTCACCCCGGGCACCGGGCGCTCCGACTCCGAGGACTCCGGTGACAGCACGCAGCAGCAGGGCGGCTTCCCCGGCGGCGGCGACTTCTCGGGCGAGATGCCGGACTTCTCGGGCGGGATGCCCGGCGGCGGCCAGGCACCGGGCGGCTCCGATGGCTGAGGCGCTGCTCGACGTGGCTCTCGGCGCGGACGCGGCCCCCGGCACCCCGGTGATCGAGCTGGCCGGTGCGCGCAAGACGTACCGCACCGGCAGCATCGAGTTCGAGGCGCTGCGCGGGATCGACCTGCGGATCGGTGTCGGTGAGTACGTAGCGATCATGGGGCCCTCCGGCTCCGGCAAGTCCACGCTGATGAACATCATCGGCTGCCTGGACGTGCTCACGCAGGGCACGTACCACCTGGCGGGCGAGGACGTCGGCGAGCTGGACGAGGTCGAGCTGGCCGACGTGCGCAACCGCCGCCTCGGCTTCGTGTTCCAGCAGTTCCACCTGCTGCCCTCGCTGGCGTCGTGGCGGAACGTCGAGCTGCCGCTGGTCTACGGGCGCGTCCCGGCGACCCAGCGACGGGCCCGGGCGCAGGCGGCGCTGGAGCGGGTCGGTCTCGGCGATCGGCTGGACAACAAGCCGGGCGAGCTGTCCGGCGGCCAGCAGCAGCGCGTCGCGGTGGCCCGGGCCCTGGTCGGCGAGCCCTCGCTGATCCTGGCGGACGAGCCCACCGGCAACCTCGACTCGGCCTCCACGGACGACGTGCTGGCGCTCTTCGACGAGCTGCACGCGCAGGGGCGCACGATCGTGCTGATCACGCACGAGCTCGAGGTGGCGCAGCGTGCTCGCCGGATCGTGTTCGTGCGGGACGGCCTCATCCAGTCCGACGAGGTGAACCCGCGATGACCTGGTCCCAGACCCTGCGCACCGGCTGGGCCGCGGTGCGCGGGCACAAGCTGCGCTCGATGCTCACCGTGCTCGGCATCCTGATCGGCATCTCCGCGGTGATCCTCACGGTCGGCCTCGGCCTCGGCACGCAGAAGGACGTCAGCGAGCAGATCTCCTCGCTGGGATCGAACCTGCTGATCGTCACGCCCGGGTCCAGCACGGACTCCGACGGCGTGCGCGGCGGCTTCGGCTCGGCGGCCACCCTGACCCGCTCGGACGCCGAGGCGCTGGCGTCCTCGGTGAACGCGCCGGACGTCGGCGGCGTCGCGCCGGAGAAGGAGTCCTCGCTGTCGGTCGAGGCGAACGACACCAACTGGACCACCACCGTGATCGGCACGACGGTCGACTGGCTGGACGTCCGGTCCCGCGAGGTCACCTCCGGCGAGTTCTTCACCGCGGACGACGACACCTCGGGCGCGACCGTCGCCGTGATCGGCGCGACCACCGCCACAGAGCTGTTCGGCACCACGAACGTGGTCGGCCAGCAGGTGACGATCGCCGACACCACGTTCACGATCGCCGGCGTGCTGTCCGAGGCGGGGTCCAGCACCGACAGCGACCTGGACGACATGATCGTGATCCCGCTGACCACCGCGGCCAACACCGTGACCGGCGGCATGGACCGCACCTCGGTGTCCACGATCTACGTGCAGGCCGCCTCCGCGGACCAGCTCTCCGCCGCCTACCAGGAGGCCGAGACCCTGCTGCTCAACCTGCACGGGATCACCGACGCGGACTCGGCGGACTTCAGCATCGACAGCCAGGACTCGCTGGTCAGCACGGCGACCTCCGTCTACCGGACGCTGACCGTGCTGCTCACCGGGATCGCGGCGCTCTCCCTGCTGGTCGGCGGGATCGGCGTCATGAACATCATGCTCGTCTCGGTCACCGAGCGGACCCGCGAGATCGGCCTGCGCAAGGCGCTCGGCGCCCCGCCGTGGGCGATCCGTCGGCAGTTCCTGGTGGAGGCCGCCATCCTCGGCCTCGCCGGCGGGGTGCTCGGCGCGGTGCTCGGCATCCTCGCCGCGACCCTGCTGCCCTCCGCGCTCGGCACGTCGATCGTCGTCTCCGGGGCCGCGGTCGCCGGGTCGGTGGGCGTCGCCATCGCGATCGGCATCGTCTTCGGCGTCTACCCCGCCACCCGCGCCGCCCGCCTGGCCCCGATCGACGCGCTGCGGTCGGAGTGACCGCCGTGACCGGCACCCGCGCACCCCAGACCAGCACCACCCCGAGGAGAACCATGTCCCGCACCCGATCCCGCGCGCTGCTCGCGCTGCCGGCCTCCGCCACCCTGCTCGCGCTGCTGGTGGCCTGCTCCAGCGAGGTCGAGACCGCCGCCCCGGAGGCCAGCAGCACGCAGGCGCCGTCCGGCGACCAGCAGTCCGGCGAGATGCCCGGCGGTGGCGGCACCACCGGCGAGATCGCCGCCGTGTCCGACCTGCTCATGCAGGTGCAGGGCGACGACGGCCAGACCGCGGTCAGCTGGGACGACAGCACCACGATCACCCAGAGCGTCGCCGGCACGCTGGCCGACGTCACCGTGGGGTCGTGCGTGGTCGCCATGGGCGCCTCCGAGGACGGCACCGCGGCCACCAGCGTCACCGTGACGGCCGCGACCGACGGCGAGTGCACCAGCGGCTTCGGCGGCGGTGGCTTCGGCGGCGGGATGCCGAGCGGGTCGGGCGACGACTCCGGCGAGCGCCCCTCCGGGATGCCGAGCGGCGCCCCCGACGGCGAGATGCCCGAGGGCGGCGAGATGCCCGACGGCGCCCCGACCGATCTGCCCGACGGCGCGTCCGGCGGCGGCTTCGGCTCGATCTCCGCCGGCCTGGTGACCGCCGTGGACGGCAGCACGATCACCGTGCAGCAGATCGGCGAGGACTCCTCCACCACCGCGACGATCACGGTGGACGACGCGACGACGTACACGACCACGGTCACCGCGGACTCCTCCGCGGTCGTCGTCGGGCTGTGCGTCACCGCGATCGGCGAGGCGGACTCCTCGGGGCAGGTCGCGGCGACCTCGCTGGCGCTGTCCGACGCGGGTGACTCCGGCTGCTCGACCGGCTTCGGCGGCGGCATGCCGGGCGGCGGTCGCGGCGGGTCCGGGCAGGGCGGCGACGGGTCCGGCCAGGGTGAGGACGGCTCCGATGCGTGACCGGCTGCGACGACCGCTCCGGCGGGGCGAGGGTGTGCCGCGTGACCGCGCCGGGAGCGCGGGTGGTGCGGGGGGATCGGGGCGTGCCGAGAAGGCCCCGGCGACGCCGAAGGCCCCGCTGAGCCCCAAGGCGCAGGCGCGCCGGCGGGCCCGGCGCAAGCGGCTGCTGGTCGGTGGTGCTGCCGGTGCGCTGGCGCTCTGCCTGGCCGGCGGCGGCGTCGCCCTCGCGATGAGCGGCTCCGCCGGCAGCGGCTACCGCACGGCGACCGCCGAGTCCGGCACCGTCGCGCAGACGATCGACGCCACGGGCACCGTGTCCTCCGCGAGCCGGTCCGACCGGGCGTTCTCGGTGGCCGGCACGGTCGGCGCGGTGGACGTGGCGGTCGGCGACACCGTGACCGCGGGCCAGGTGCTCGCCTCCCTCGACCCCACCTCCCTGGACGACGCCGTGGACGAGGCGGAGCAGGCGGTGGCCGACGCCGAGCAGAAGCTCGAGGACGACATCGACTCGCAGACCTCGACGACGTCCACCTCGACCTCGACGTCCTCGTCGAGCAGCGCGTCGACGAGCGCGGGCACCACGACGGACGCCGGGCCGACGGACACCTCCGGCGGCGCGGGCACGACCGACGGGTCGACGGGGGCAGGCGCGGGTGCCGGGGGATCGACGGGTGTGGACCCCGCCGTGACGGCGGCCGTGCAGGCGGTGACCACCGCGCAGCGGGCCCTGCTCGCGCAGTACGAGGTCGCGCAGACGGCGCTCGATACCTCGGCGACGGCGGTGGAGACCTCGCAGGCGACCTGCGCGGCGTTCCTCGGCACCGACGACGGGTCGGACGACGGTTCGGGTGACGGGTCGGACGGGTCCGACGGGGACGGGTCGGATGCGACGACCGGGGCCGACGCGACCACCGACGGCACCGACGGGTCGACCGACGCCGTGGTCACCGGCACCAGCGCCAGCACCGCGCGGTTCTCCGTCTCGCTGCTCGCCGCCGTGACCGAGGACGGCACCAGCACCGCCGACGACCTGGCCGCCTGCCAGGACGCGCTCACCACCGTGCTCACCGCGCAGCAGGCCGTGCAGGACGCGCAGACCTCGCTGCTCACGCTCTCCGGCGACCTCGACACCGCGGTCTCGGCCGCGCAGCAGGCCCTCGCGAGCGCGGCGGCGACCAGCGGCTCGGGCTCGACCGGGTCCGGATCGACCGGGTCCGGATCGACCGGCTCGGGATCGACGGGATCGGGATCGACCGGGTCCGGCGTAACCGGGTCGACGGGGTCCGGGTCCCCCGGCACGACCTCCGGCACCGGCAGCAGCGGCACCGCGAGCACCGGCACGACGTCCGGAGCGATGGGCGGCACGGGCTCCGGCTCCGGCAGCACCGTCGCCACCGCGGCCGACCTGCTCGCCGACCAGGCCGCGATCGATCAGGCGGAGGCCGACCTCGCGCTCGCGCAGAGCCGGCTCGACCTGGTGGACCTCACCACGCCGATCGCCGGCACGGTCGCAGCGGTGTCGATCGCGGCCGGTGACGCGGTCAGCGCCTCGTCGACCTCCGCGGTGATCACCGTGATCGGCGACGACGGCTACCTGGTCTCGACGTCGGTCTCGCTGTCGCAGGTGGACCTGGTCGAGGTCGGGCAGGAGGCCACGGTCGACCTGACCAGCGTGGACCAGCAGGTCACCGGCACGGTCACCTCGATCGGCATCCTCAGCACGTCCAGCACCTCCGACCCGGCGTACACCGTCGAGCTCGCGCTGGACGCCGGCGACCTCACCCTGTTCAACGGCTCCTCCGCGCAGGTGTCGATCGCGGTCGCGTCCTCGGGCGAGACCCTGACCGTGCCGACCTCCGCGGTGCACGTCGACGGGACGACCGCCACCGTGCAGGTGCTGCGGGACGGGAGCCCGGTGGACGTCGAGGTCGAGCGCGGCGCCGTCGGCACCGAGCTCACCGAGATCACCTCGGGGCTGTCCGAGGGCGATGTCGTGGTGCTGGCCGACCTGAGCCAGCAGCTGTCCTCCGGCGACGAGGAGACCAGCAGCGGCCTGACCGGCCTCGGCGGCAGCAGCGACAGCGAGGACCAGCAGCAGTCGTTCCCGCAGGGCGGCATGCCCGGCGGCGGATCGTTCAGCGGTGGCAGCTTCCCCGGCGCCCCCGGCAGCTGACCCCGCGCGTTCCCCGGCCCGGGTCGTCCCCTGCGACGCCCCGGGCCGGTCCCGTCCCGCGCCGAGTTGTCATCTCTTGTCGCTTCGGGGCGTCCGGAAGCGGCAAGAGATGACAACTCGGCACGCAGGAGTGCACGCAGGAGTGCGCGCAGGAGTGCGCGCACGAGCGCGCACGGGAGCGCGCGCGTGCGCGGGTGCGATGCTGTGCGGCGGGGAGGTGGGGCGATGACGGGACGATCGATCCTGCTGTTCGCGCTCGCGGCGCTGCTGGAGATCGGCGGTGCGTGGCTGGTGTGGCAGGGCGTGCGCGAGCACAAGGGCTGGGTGTGGATCGGCCTCGGCGTGGTCGCCCTCGGCCTGTACGGGTTCGTGGCCACCTTGCAGCCCGATGCGCACTTCGGGCGGATCCTCGCGGCCTACGGCGGGGTGTTCGTCGCGGGGTCGCTGGCGTGGGGGATGGTGGTGGACGGCTTCCGCCCGGATCGCTGGGACGTCGCCGGTGCGCTGCTCTGCCTCGCCGGCGTCGCGCTGATCATGTACGCCCCCCGCCCCGCCTGACCCCCGCGCCCGGGCCCGCCCGCGCGCGCCGAGAGGACAGCAGATGTCCCTTCGCGGGCCCGGGAAGCGACAACTGGCGTCCTCTCGGCGCGGACACCGCCGCGGGCGCACGGGCGGGCTAGGCTCGCGGACCGACGGACCGCGGCGTACGGAGGAACTCATGGCGGCAGACCCCACCCAGCGACCCCGGGCCGCGGTGCTCGGCGGCGGCGTGATGGGCGAGGCGATCGTGACCGCCCTGCTCGCCGCGGGCTGGACCGCGGACGACGTGGACGTCACCGAGCGCAGCGCGATCCGTGCCACCGAGCTGTCCGAGCGCTACGGCGTGCGCGCCGCGGACCCGAACCGCAAGGCCGCCTCCCGTGCGGGTCTGGTGGTGATCGCGGTCAAGCCGCAGGTCGTGGACTCGGTGCTCGCGGAGATCGCCCCGGCCCTGCGCCCCGGCACCGTCGTCGTCTCGGTCGCCGCCGGGGTGCCGATCGCGGTGTACGAGGCCGCGCTGCCGGCGGGCACCCCCGTGGTGCGGGTCATGCCGAACACGCCGGTGCTGGTCGGCAAGGGCGCCAGCGCCATCGCCCCGGGCACGCACGCCACCGAGGAGCACCTGGCCCTCACCGAGCAGGTGCTCGGCGCGACCGGGCTCGTCGTGCGGGTGGCGGAGAAGGACCTGGACGCGGTGACCGCGATCTCCGGGTCGGGCCCGGCGTACGCGTTCTACCTGATCGACGCGATGGCGGAGGCCGGGGTGCTGCTCGGGCTGACCCGTGACCTGGCGACCCGGCTCGCGGTGGCGACGGTCGAGGGGTCGGCGGCGCTCGCGGCGGGCAGCGGCGACCACCCGGTCGTGCTGCGCGAGCGGGTGTCCTCCCCGGGCGGCACGACGGTGGCGGCGGTGGCGGAGCTGGACGCGCACGGGGTGCGTGCCGGGGTCGTGGCGGCCGCCCGGGCCGCCCGCGACCGGTCCCGCGAGCTCGGCGCCGCGGCACTGCCCGCGCCCTCGCCGACCCCGCAAGCCGCTCCCGCACCGGACGCCGGGGAACGGTAGGCCGACGGTGGGCACCTCGCGGGCCGGCGGACGACCTCCGGCGATGAGCGACGTGGCGGCGCGCGCCGGGGTGTCGCACCAGACGGTGTCGCGCGTGCTCAACGACCACCCGAGCGTCCGCCCGGAGACCCGCGAGCGCGTGCAGCAGGCCATCGTGGACCTCGGCTACCGCCGCAACAGCGCCGCGCGTGCGCTGGTCACCCGGCGGTCGGGGGCGCTGGGCGTGGTCACCACCGCGTCCGTGCACCACGGCCCGACGAGCACGCTGCTCGGTCTGGAGAGCGCGGCGCGTGCGGTCGGCTACTACGTGAGCGTGGCGGCGATGGACCGGATGGATGCCGGCACGCTGCGCGGGGTGCTGGACCACTTCCTCGACCAGGCCGTCGAGGGGATCGTGATCATCGCCCCGCAGGTGGACGTGGCAGAGGCGGTGCTGGAGTTCGCCGCCCCGGTGCCGGTGGTGACGGTGACCTCGGGGGAGCCGGCGGTCGGCGGCACGGGCCGGGTGGTGACGGTCGGCGTGGACCAGCGGGCGGGGGCCCGGGCGGCGACGCAGCACCTGGCTCACCTCGGGCACCGTGAGGTGGTGCACCTGGCGGGGCCGCAGGACTGGTTCGACGCGCGCGAGCGGCTGGCCGGCTGGCACGAGGCGGGCGCCGCCGCCGGGATCCGCACCCCCGAGCCGGTGCAGGTCGACTGGTCGGCGGAGTCCGGCTACCGCGAGGGCCTGCGCCTGGTGGACGAGGGGCTGCCGACCGCGGTGCTCGCGGCGAACGACCAGCTGGCGCTCGGCCTGCTGCGGGCGTTCTGGGAGCGCGGCGTGCGGGTGCCGCAGGACGTGTCCGTGGTGGGCTTCGACGACGAGGTCGGCGCCGCGTACTTCGTGCCGCCGCTGACCACGGTCCGGCAGGACTTCCCGGCGCTGGGCCGTTCGGCGATCGACGCGCTGGTGCGGGCGCTCGCGGGCGAGGAGGTCCCGCGCACCCTGCTGCCGGCGACCCTGGTCGAGCGCGCCAGCACCGCCGCCCCGCGCACCTGAGCCGAGCACGCTCACCCGCCGAGACTGCACGGCACGCCGTCTCGCGCGCGGGTCGCAGGGCATGTCGCGCAGTCTCGGCGCAGATCCTCGCGCAGGTGCTCGCGCAGGTCAGGGCCGGGCTTCCGCGCAGACCCATGTGAGCGCTAACATGACTTCGGAGCGGCCGCAGCGAGCCGCTGGCAGGATCGCCGGGGCAGCGCAGCCCCCAGGACGGAGAACGGACGCGATGACGCATCAGCCGCACACCGCAGCGGAGGCCCTCCGCGAGGGACGCACCTCGCTCGGCATCGAGCTCGGCTCCACCCGGATCAAGGCCTGCCTGATCGGCCCGGACCACCAGGTGATCGCCACCGGCAGCCACGCCTGGGAGAACCAGCTGGTCGACCGGGTATGGACGTACTCCCTCGACGCGGTGTGGGAGGGCCTGCGCGCCAGCGTCGCGGACCTGCTGGACGATGCGGAGCGCCGGCACGGCGTGCGCCCGACGACGGTGGGCGCGATCGGCGTCTCGGCGATGATGCACGGCTACCTGGCCTTCGACGCCGCCGACGAGCTGCTGGTGCCGTTCCGCACCTGGCGCAACACCAGCACCGAGGTCGCCGCCACCGAGCTCAGCGCGCTCTTCGGCTACAACATCCCGCTGCGCTGGTCCGTCGCGCACCTGTACCAGGCGGTCGTGGACGCTGAGCCGCACGTGCCGGACGTCGCCTTCTTCACCACCCTCGCCGGGTACGTGCACTGGCGGCTGACCGGGCGCAAGGTGCTCGGCGTGGGCGACGCCTCCGGCATGTTCCCGGTCGACCCGGCCACCCGCGACTACGACGCCACGATGATCGGTCAGTTCGACACCCTGCTCGACGGCCGGCTCCCCGCGATCACCGACCTGCTGCCCGAGGTGCTGGTCGCCGGGCAGGACGCGGGCCACCTGACCGCCGAGGGCGCGGCACTGCTCGACCCGACCGGCACGCTGACCGCCGGCGTCCCGCTCTGCCCGCCGGAGGGCGACGCGGGGACCGGCATGGTCGCCACCGGGTCGGTGGCCCCGCGCACCGGCAACGTCAGCGCGGGCACGTCGATCTTCGCGATGGTCGTGCTGGAGCAGCCGCTGACCGAGGTGCACCACGAGCTCGACCTGGTCACGACGCCGCTCGGCGACCTGGTCGCGATGGTGCACTGCAACAACGGAGCCAGCGAGCTCGACGCCTGGGCCGGCCTGTTCCGCGAGTTCGCGGGCGCCGTCGGGTCCACCGCGGGCAGCGACGAGGTGTTCGGTGCGCTGTTCCGCGCGGCGCTGGACGGCGAGGCGGACGGCGGCGGGCTGCTGGCCTACAACTATCTGTCCGGCGAGCCGATCACCGGCCTGGAGGAGGGGCGGCCGCTGGTCGTCCGCACCCCGGACAGCCGGCTGACGCTGGCGAACTTCATGCGCACGCAGATCTACTCCGCCTTCGGCACGCTCAGCCTGGGCATGCGGGTGCTCGCCGGCGAGGGCGTCGCGATCGACTCGATGTTCGCGCACGGTGGCATGTTCCGGACCGCCGGGGTGGCCCAGCGGCTGCTGGCCGCCGCGATCGACGCGCCGGTCGCCGTCGGCGAGACCGCCGGTGAGGGCGGTGCCTGGGGCATCGCCGTGCTCGCCGCCTACCTGCGCGAGGCGGAGACGGTGGGCCTGGCCGACTACCTGGCGACCCGGGTGTTCGGCGACGCCGTGCAGGACGTCGTGCAGCCCGACCCGCAGGACGTCGCCGGCTACGCCGCGTTCCTGGACCGCTACCACGCCGGGCTCGCCGTCGAGCGCGCCGCCACGGCGACCCTCTGATCACCCGCCCCCGAGGAGGCACTCCGATGAGCCCGACCCTGGCCGACTTCCCGCAGCACGTGCAGGAGGAGGTCGCGCGCACCCGCGCGGTCGTCTCCGCCCTGCACGCCGAGCTGCCCCGGTGGGGGCTGATCGTCTGGACGGCCGGCAACGTCTCGCAGCGCGTGGTCGTGGGGGAGGCGCCCTCGGACGTCGACCTGTTCGTGATCAAGCCCTCCGGCGTCACCTACGACGAGCTGACCCCCGAGTCCATGGTGGTCTGCGACCTGGACGGCACCCTGGTCGACGGCACGCGCTCGCCGTCCAGCGACACCGCCGCGCACGCCTATGTGTACCGGCACATGCCCGAGGTCGGCGGCGTGGTGCACACCCACTCCACCTACGCGACCGCGTGGGCCGCCCGCGCCGAGCCGGTGCCCTGCGTGCTGACGATGATGGCCGACGAGTTCGGCGGCGACATCCCGATCGGCCCGTTCGCGCTGATCGGCGACGACTCGATCGGCCGCGGGATCGTCGAGACGCTGCAGGGCTCGCGCAGCCCCGCCGTCCTCATGCAGAACCACGGCCCGTTCACGATCGGGAAGGACGGCAAGGCCGCCGTCAAGGCCGCCGCGATGGTCGAGGAGGTCGCCCGCACGGTGCACATCTCCCGCCAGCTCGGGGAGCCGCTGCCGATCCCGCAGCCGCAGATCGACTCGCTCTACCACCGCTACCAGCACGTCTACGGCCAGGGCACAGCCGCTCCGACCACGGACGACACCCCGAAGGAGCAGCACTGATGTCCAAGCCGTACGCAGACCGCGAGGTCTGGTTCCTCACCGGCAGCCAGGACCTGTACGGCGAGGAGACCCTGCGCCAGGTCGCCGAGCAGTCGCAGGAGGTCGCCCGGATCGTCGACGCCTCCTCCGACGTGCCGGTGCGCATCGTCTGGAAGCCGGTGCTCAAGGACTCCGCGTCGATCCGTCGCGCCGCCCTCGAGGCGAACTCCGACGACCGGGTGCTCGGCGTCATCACCTGGATGCACACCTTCAGCCCGGCCAAGATGTGGATCGCCGGCCTGGACGCGCTGCGCAAGCCCCTGCTGCACCTGCACACGCAGGCCAACGTCGAGCTGCCCTGGGACAGCATCGACATGGACTTCATGAACCTCAACCAGGCCGCGCACGGCGACCGCGAGTGGGCGTACATCGCCGCGCGTCTCGGCGTCGCCCGCACCACCGTCGTCGGCCACGCCACCAACCCGGCCGTCACGAAGCGGATCGGCACCTGGGTGCGCGCCGCCGCCGGCTGGGCCGCCACCCACGAGCTGACCCTGGCGCGCTTCGGCGACAACATGCGCAACGTCGCCGTCACCGAGGGCGACAAGACCGAGGCCGAGCTGCGGTTCGGCGTCTCGGTGAACACCTGGGGCGTCAACGACCTGGTCGCCGCCGTGGACGCGGTCGCGGACTCCGACGTCGACCGCGTCGTCGCCGAGTACGAGGACCTCTACGACGTCGTGGCCGAGCTGCGCCGGGGCGGGGACCGTCACGAGTCGCTGCGCTACGCCGCCCGCCAGGAGGTCGCGCTGGAGACCCTGCTGACCTCGCTCGGCGCCAAGGCGTTCACCACCAACTTCGAGGACCTGGGCGCGCTGCGCCAGCTGCCCGGCATCGCCGTGCAGCGCATGATGTCGAAGGGCTACGGCTTCGGCGCCGAGGGCGACTGGAAGACCGCCGTGCTGGTGCGCGCGGCCAAGGTGATGGGTGAGGGGCTGCCCGGCGGCGCCTCGCTGATGGAGGACTACACCTACGACCTGACCCCGGGCGCGGAGAAGATCCTCGGCGCGCACATGCTGGAGGTCTGCCCCTCGCTGACCACCTCCACCCCGAAGGTCGAGATCCACCCGCTCGGCATCGGCGGCAAGGAGGACCCGGTCCGCATGGTCTTCGACGCCGACCCCGGTGTGGGCGTCGTCGTCTCGCTGGCCGACATGCGCGACCGCTTCCGGCTGACCGCCAACGTGGTCGACGTCGTCGCCCCGACGCACGAGCTGCCGAAGCTGCCGGTGGCCCGTGCCGTCTGGGAGCCCCGCCCCGACTTCGCCACCTCCGCCGAGTCCTGGCTGACCGCCGGCGGCGCGCACCACACCGTCATGTCCACCGCCGCGGGCATCGAGGCCTTCGAGATGTTCGCGGAGATCGCCGGCACCGAGCTGCTGGTGATCGACGAGCACACCACCCGGCGCGCGTTCCGCGACCAGGTGCGGTGGAACCAGGTGTACTACCGGATCGCCCAGGGGTTCTGAGCCCCGGCGCGCCCGGGAGGTCCAGCGGCCCGTCGTCCCCTCGTGGGGGCGGCGGGCCGCTGTCGTGCGCCCGGGACCGTCCTGAACTCAGCATCCTGTGTTCAGGTGAACCCGTTCACAAGCGCCCCATCCGGTCATGTGAAGGCGCACATCGCTCGCATGAGTTCGCGCGGCGAACTCAAGAACTGGGCCGATCGGGGGGGCGAGCACGCCGGGACGGCGCGAGAAGTGATCGCTCACAATCGCTCTGACCTGCACAAACGGCCCCCGAGACCGACCGTGTCCCGACCGTGACCATTCTGCAACCTGGCCTGTTCGAACTTGGCTTGACTTCTTGAAGTCAACACCGCGAGAGTATCCGCGTGCTCAGCGTCGAGGCGGGCACAGGACAGCGAGGTCGGTGACGACCACGTCCTGATCGGCTCGACGACGAGCGAGAAAGACGACGCAGTGCAGGTGCCGGTCCGTGGCCGCACCATGACGATGAGGTCAGCAACCCCTCTCGAGGAGGAGAAGGACATGAAGAGCATCAGGTTCGTCGCTCTGGCCGGGGCGCTCGCGCTCGGTCTCGCGGCGTGCTCGGGCGGCGGTGCGGGTTCCAGCACCGACGACGGCACCTCCGGAGGCGGCGACGCCGGCGGCCAGACCATCGGCGTCGCGATGCCGACCGAGACCTCCGAGCGCTGGATCGCCGACGGCAACGCGGTGAAGAGCCAGCTCGAGGAGGCCGGGTACACGGTCGACCTGCAGTACGCGGCCGACGACATCCCGACCCAGTCGCAGCAGATCGACCAGATGATCACCAAGGGTGTCGACCTGCTGATCGTCGCCTCGATCGACGGCACGGCGCTGGCCAACCAGCTCCAGGCCGCCGCGGACGCCGGCATCCCGGTCATCGCCTACGACCGCCTGATCAACGGCACCGAGAACGTCGACTTCTACGTCACGTTCGACAACTACAACGTCGGCGTGCAGCAGGCGACCTCGCTGCTGGTCGGCCTGGGTCTGCTCAACGCGGACGGCTCCGAGGGCACCGCCACCGGTCCGTTCAACATCGAGCTGTTCGCCGGCTCGCTGGACGACAACAACGCGCACTTCTTCTTCAACGGCGCGATGGACACCCTGAAGCCGTTCATCGACGACGGCACCCTGGTCGTCAAGTCCAACCAGACGGACATCGAGCAGGTCGCCACGCTCCGCTGGCTCCAGGAGACCGCCCAGAAGCGCATGGAGGACCTGCTGACCTCCACGTACTCCGACGGCTCCAAGGTCGACGGCGTGCTCTCGCCCTACGACGGCATCTCCCGCGGCATCATCACCGCGCTGCAGAACGCCGGCTACGGCCCGGGCATCGACGCCGGTCTGCCGATCGTCACCGGTCAGGACGCCGAGATCGCCTCCGTCAAGCTCATCAAGGACGGCGTGCAGTTCTCGACGATCTTCAAGGACACCCGCAAGCTCGCCGAGCAGGCGGTCGTCTCCGCGGAGGCGTTCCTCGAGGGCAGCACGCCCGAGGCGAACGACACCGAGACCTACGACAACGGCGTGAAGGTCGTCCCGTCGTACCTGCTGGAGTCGGACATCGTCTACGCCGACAACATCCAGTCCCTGCTCATCGACTCGGGCTACTGGACCGAGGAGCAGGTCGCCAGCGGCCAGGCCTGAGCCTTCCCGCCAGCACCCCCGCGTGACGCCCTGGGGCCGGACGGATCAGCCGTCCGGCCCCGGTGGCGGGACGCCTCCCCCACGAACGAGGACGGTCGAGGCCGCATGAGCGACCACATCCTGGAAATGCACTCCATCACCAAGACCTTTCCCGGGGTCAAGGCTCTGCAGGACGTCACCCTGAACGTCAAGCGGGGGGAGATCCACGCGATCTGCGGGGAGAACGGGGCCGGAAAGTCCACCCTGATGAAGGTGCTGTCGGGCGTCTACCCGCACGGCACGTACGACGGCGAGATCCGCTTCGACGGCGAGACCGTCGAGTTCGGCTCGATCAACGACTCCGAGGACAAGGGGATCGTGATCATCCACCAGGAGCTCGCCCTGGTGCCCTACCTCTCCGTCGCGGAGAACATCTTCCTCGGCAACGAGCGGCAGTCCCGCGGCGTCATCGACTGGAACCGGGCGAACTCCGAGGCCGCAGCACTGCTGGCGCGGGTCGGCCTGGACGAGAACCCGACCACCCCGATCGGTCAGCTCGGCGTCGGCAAGCAGCAGCTGGTCGAGATCGCCAAGGCGCTGTCCAAGCGTGTGAAGCTGCTGATCCTGGACGAGCCCACCGCCGCGCTCAACGACTCCGACTCGGCGCACCTGCTCGACCTGCTCCGGCACCTCCAGGGCCAGGGCATCACGTCGATCATGATCTCCCACAAGCTCAACGAGATCGCCGACATCGCCGACTCCACCACGATCATCCGCGACGGCAAGACCATCGAGACCCTCGACATGGTCACCGACGCCGTGACGCAGGAGCGGATCATCAAGGGCATGGTCGGCCGCGACCTCGAGCACCGGTACCCGGAGCACGAGCCGCACATCGGCGAGGAGGTCTTCCGGGTCGAGGACTGGTCCGTCGACCACCCGACGCAGGCCGGCCGCGTGGTGGTCGAGAAGGCCAACCTCGCGGTCCGCGCCGGCGAGATCGTCGGCATCGCCGGCCTGATGGGGGCAGGGCGCACCGAGCTCGCGATGAGCATCTTCGGGCGCTCCTACGGCCGCAACATCACCGGCAAGGTGTACCTGCACGGCAAGGAGATCCGCACCCGGTCCGTCCGCGAGGCGATCGACCACGGGCTCGCGTACGCCACCGAGGACCGCAAGACCTACGGCCTCAACCTGATCGAGGACATCCGCCGGAACATCTCCGCCGCGGCCCTCGGCAAGCTCTCCAGCGGCGGGTTCGTCAACGGCAACGAGGAGATCAAGGTCGCCGAGGAGTACCGGCGGTCGATGAACATCAAGTCGCCCACGGTGATGGCCCTGGCGGGCAAGCTGTCCGGCGGCAACCAGCAGAAGGTCGTGCTGTCCAAGTGGATCTACACCGATCCCGAGGTGCTGATCCTGGACGAGCCGACCCGTGGCATCGACGTCGGTGCCAAGTACGAGATCTACACGATCATCAACAAGCTCGCGGACGCGGGGAAGGCCGTCGTGGTCATCTCCTCCGAGCTGCCCGAGCTGCTCGGCATCTGCGACCGGATCTACACCCTCGCCTTCGGGCGGATCACGGGCGTGCAGACCCGCGCCGAGGCGACCCCGGAGAGCCTGATGGAGCTCATGACCAAGGAAAAGGAAACGGTTCGATGACGGCGGTACAGAGCCTGCGGGACATCTTCACCAAGAACCTGCGGCAGAGCGGCATCTACATCGCGTTCGTCGTGATCATCGGCCTGTTCGCGATCTCCACCGGCGGGACCCTCCTCCAGCCGAACAACATCACCAACATCGTCCTGCAGTACTCCTACATCCTGATCCTCGCGATCGGCATGGTCATCGTGATCATCGGCGGGCACATCGACCTGTCGGTCGGATCGGTGGTGGCGCTGACCGGCGCGGTCTCGGCGGTGCTGGTGATCAAGAACGGGCAGCCGTGGTGGGTCGGCGTGCTGGCCGCCCTCGTGGTCGGCCTGCTGGTCGGCGCCTGGCAGGGCTTCTGGGTGGCCTACGTCGGGATCCCGGCGTTCATCGTGACCCTGGCCGGCATGCTGCTGTTCCGCGGCCTCACCTACGAGGTGCTGGACAACATCTCGCTGTCGCCGTTCCCGGACTCGTACAAGCAGATCGCCGGCGGCTTCCTCAACGGGTGGCTCGGCGGCAACGGGTACGACGTGTTCACCCTGGTCATCGCGGCGATCGGTGTCGCCGGCTACGCGTTCTCCGCCTACCGCTCCCGCATGGGCCGGATCCGCTACCAGCAGGCCGTCGAGGCCATGCCGCTGTTCATCGTGAAGATCGTCGCCATCGCCGTGGTCGTCATGGCCTTCGCCTGGCAGCTGGCGCACTCCCGCGGCCTGCCGGTGGTGCTGATCATCCTCGCGGTGCTGATCCTGGCCTACAACGTCGTCACCAACCGCACGGTGTTCGGCCGGCACGTCTACGCGATCGGTGGCAACCTCTCCGCCGCGCAGCTGTCCGGTGTGAAGGTCAAGCAGGTCAACTTCTGGATCTTCGTGAACATGGGCGTGCTGGCCTCCGTCGCCGGCATCGTCTACTCCTCGCGGTCGAACGGCGCCCAGCCGGGTGCGGGCAACATGTTCGAGCTCGACGCCATCGCCGCCTGCTTCATCGGCGGCGCGTCCACCACCGGTGGTGTCGGCCGGGTCACCGGCGCGATGGTCGGTGGTCTGATCATGGCCGTCATGTCGAACGGCATGCAGCTGATGGGTGTGCCGCAGTCCACGCAGCAGATCGTCAAGGGCCTGGTGCTGCTGCTGGCCGTCGCCTTCGACATCTTCAACAAGCGTCGCGCCTCCGCCGCGCGCTGATCGGCACGACCCGCACGACCCGCACAGGGCCGGCCTCCCCCGCTCGGGAGGCCGGCCCTGCGCGCGTGCGGGCTCATGCGAGCAGGCGCAGCACCGCGGTGTCGCGGGCGAGCAAGAGCGCGCCGTGGGCGGGGGCGGCGGGGCCGAGCGCACCGGGCACGACCTCGACGGCGGCGCCGGAGGTCACCGCGGTCCGCTCCACCAGCACCTCGCGCAGCGGGTCGAGCAGCAGCGCACCGGCCCCGGCGAGCACACCGCCGACCACCACCACGTCCGGGTCGAGCACGGTGCACACCGAGGCCATGGCCGTGCCGACCGACCGCCCGACGTCGGACAGCACCCGCCGGCACCCCGGGTCGCCGGCCGCGGCACGCTCCAGCAGGTCGGCCACCGTGAGCGGCCCGTGGCTGGCCGACAGCAGCTCCAGCACCGCGGAGGTCCCCGCGTAGACCTGGAGGCAGCCACGGTTGCCGCAGGAGCACACCGGGCCCTCGGGGTCGATCGTCAGGTGGCCGAGCTCCCCGGCGGTGCCGGTCCGGCCGTGCACCACGTCGCCCTGCACGACGATCCCGCCGGACACGCCCTCGGCCAGCGCGACGTGCACCACCGTCATCCGGCCGCGCCCGGCGCCGACGCGCGCCTCGGCGAGCGCCCCCAGGTTGCCGTCGTTGTCGAAGACCACCGGCACGCCGGGCGCGGGCGCGAGCAGCGCGGGGTCCGCGACCACCGGCCCCCAGCCGTCCCGCACCCCGGACCCGGCGACCCGTCCGGTGGTCACCTCGACCGGGGACGGCACGCCGACGCCCACCACCACCACGTCCTGCGGGCGCACCCCGGCGCGGGCGAGCGTCGCGTCCAGCAGCAGCCGGGCCTCCCGGACGGCGTGCTCGGCGCGGTGGCCGCCGGGCAGCGGGACGGCGGCCTCGACGGTGCTGCCGTCGCCGGGGTCGACCACGACGCGGGCCTCGTCCAGGTAGCAGTGCAGGCCGACCAGCGCCCCGCCGGGCGACGCCAGGCTGATCGAGCGCGCGCGGCGCCCGGAGCGGACCGTCTCGGCGACGCGCACCAGGCCCTCGGCGTCCAGGGTCTGCACCGTGGTCGACACGGTGCCGGCGGACAGGCCGGTCAGCCGCGCGATCTCGACCTGGGTGAGCGACCCGGCGCGGCGCAGCACGTCGAGCAGCAGCGCGCGGGCCGAGCGGTCCGGCGTCCGCGTCCCGTCAGCGCCCGCGACCCGGACCGGGGGCATCCTCTCCTGCACGGGCCGAGGGTAGCGGGCCCGCGGGGGCGGAGCGCTCAGGGGCGGGCGGCGAAGCGCTCCAGGAGGTCGGCGTGGCCGCTGACGATCAGGAGGTCGTTCTGGGCGATCCGGGTCTCCGGGGTGGCGTAGACGAAGTCGACGCCGGGGCTCTTCACGCCGATCACGGTGACGCCGTACTTCTCCCGGATCTTCGACTGCCCGATCGTGAAGCCCTGGGTCTCGCGCGGCGGGCGCATCTTGACGATCGTGAAGCCGTCCTCGACCTCGATGTAGTCGAGCATCGCGCCGGACACCAGGTGCGCCACGCGGGAGCCCGCGTCGGCCTCCGGCAGCACGACGTGGTGCGCGCCGATGCGCTGGAGGATGCGCGCGTGCTCGGCGCTGACCGCCTTGGCCCAGATCTGCGGGGTGCCCAGGTCCACCAGGTTGCCGGTGATCAGCACCGACGCCTCCAGGTAGGAGCCGACGCCGACCACCGCCACCGAGAAGTCCCGGGCGCCGAGCTGCTCCAGCGCCTCCGGGTTGACCGCGTCGGCCTCGACCAGCGGGATCCGCCCGGTCCACTGCGCGACGAGCTCGGGGTCGCGCTCGACGGCCAGCACGTCCTGGCCGAGCCGGTCCAGCGTCGTGGCGATGGCGGAGCCGAACCGGCCGAGGCCGATCACCAGGATGCCGGCGTCGCGCTTCGGCGTCTTGCCGGGGCGTCCGGAGTGCGGGTCGAGCGCGCCGTGGCCCCCGATCGGGTGCAGGCCGGTCGCGCCGGTCTTCGTCAGGTCATCCAATGATCGGCCTCTCCTCGGGCAGCCGGATGACCCGACGACGGCTGCGCAGCGCGAGGGCTGCCGCCAGCGTCATCGTGCCGGTCCGGCCGATGAACATCAGGACTGTCAGCACGTACTGCCCGGCGTCGGGCAGCGTGGCGGTCAGGCCGGTGGACAGCCCGCAGGTGGCGAACGCCGAGATCACCTCGAACAGCACCACGTCCAGGGTGGCCTGCGGCTCGATCGCCATGATCAGCATGCTCGCCGCGAGCACGATCGTCGCGCTCACCAGCGAGACGGCGATGGCCACCTGCAAGGCCTCGCGCGGGATGCGCCGGCCGAAGGCCTCGACGTCCCGGTCGCCGCGCGCCTCCGCGATGATCGCCAGCAGCATCACCGCCAGCGTGGTCACCTTGATCCCGCCTGCGGTGGACGCCGAGCCGCCGCCGACGAACATCAGCGCGTCCTGGAGCAGCCAGGTGCCCTCGTGCATGTCGGCGATGTTCACGGTGGAGAACCCGCCCGACCGGGGCATCACGCCGGCGAACAGCGACGCGAGCAGGGTCGCGTTCCAGTCCAGGCCCTTGAGCGTCGCCGGGTTGGTCCACTCGAAGGCGGCCACCACGATCGCGCCGAACGCGACCAGCGCCGCGCTGGTGGTGATCGTCAGCTTGGCGTGCAGGCTCCACCGGCGCGGGCGACGCCAGGTGCGGGCGACGTTGAGGATCACCGGGAAGCCCAGCGAGCCGATGAACACGCCCACGATGATCGGCAGCAGCACCCACCAGTCGCCCGCGTAGGGCAGCAGGCCCTCGGCGGTCGGCACGAAGCCCGCGTTGTTGAAGGACGAGATCGCGTAGAACAGCGCGTGCCAGGCGGCCTCGCCCCAGCCGTCGCCGAGCATCCGCAGCCGGGGCAGCAGGATCAGCGCGATCACCACCTCCAGCGCCGTGGAGGTCACGATGACCGTGCGCAGGAGGGAGCCGACCTCGCCGAGCCGGGTGGTCTTGGTCTCCGAGGTGACGAGCAGCCGCTGGGTCAGGCCGATCCGCCGGGACACCGCCAGGCCGAGGATCGATGCGAGCGTCATCACGCCCAGGCCGCCGATCTTGATCGCGACCAGGATCACCACGTGCCCGGCGGTGGACCAGTAGGTGCCGGTGTCCTGGGTGACCAGCCCGGTCACGCACACCGCGGAGGTCGCGGTGAACAGCGCGTCCACGAACGGCGCCCGCTCGCCGGAGGCGGTGGCCCACGGCGTCGACAGGAGCGCGGTGAACACCGCGATCACCCCGGCGAACACGCCGAGCGCCAGCCGGGCGGGCGACTGCCGGGCGAGCCGGTCGACGAGCTCGCGCCCCGACCACAGCGCCCCGGGGACCCCCCGTGCCATGCACCCTCCGCGTCGTTCCGGCGCCGTCAGGGCGCACCGGGGACCCGCACGGCGCGGGTCGTCCAGGCACCCACTGTGGCACGGACGCGCTCGGACGCCGAGCCGGCAGCCGCTACGGTGTGGGCATGTCGGACCGGGTGCGGGTCGTCTGGACCCCGGAGCTGCTGGGCTACGACTTCGGCCCCGGGCACCCGATGGCGCCCCTGCGGCTCGATCTCACCGTGCGGCTGGCCCGCGCGCTCGGCCTGCTGGACCTGCCCGGCGTGCACGTGGTCGGCGCCGAGCCCGCCACCGACGCGGTGCTGGAGACCGTGCACGAGCCCGGCTACGTCGCCGCCGTGCGTCGCGCCTCCGACGGGGGCGCCGGCGACCCGTCCCGGGGGATCGGCACCGAGGACGACCCGGTGTTCCCCGGCATGCACGAGGCCGCCGCACGGATCGTCGCCGGCAGCCGGGAGGCGGCGCTCGCGGTCTGGCACGGCGAGACCGAGCACGCGGTGAACCTCACCGGCGGCATGCACCACGCCATGCCGGGGGCCGCGTCGGGGTTCTGCGTGTACAACGACGCCGCGGTCGCGATCCGGGCGCTGCTGGCCGAGGGCGTCGAGCGGGTGGCCTACGTGGACGTGGACGCCCACCACGGCGACGGCGTGCAGCGCGCGTTCTGGGACGACCCCCGGGTGCTGACCGTCTCCGTGCACGAGAGCGGCCGCACGCTGTTCCCCGGCACCGGCGACCCCGACGAGACCGGCGGGCCCTCTGCGCCGGGATCCGCTGTGAACCTCGCCCTGCCCGCGCACACCCGGGACGCCGCCTGGCTGCGGGCGATCGACGCGGTGGTGCCGCCGGTGCTGCGCGCCTTCGCCCCGCAGGTGCTGGTGACCCAGCACGGCTGCGACGCGCACGTCGAGGACCCCATCGCCAACCTCGACATGAGCGTCGACGCCGAGCGGCTGGTCGCGGCCTGGCTGCACGACCTCGCGCACGAGGTGTCCGACGGCCGCTGGCTCGCCCTGGGCGGTGGTGGCTACGCGGTGGTCGACGTGGTCCCGCGGGCATGGACGCACCTGCTCGCGGTCGCCGCGCACCACCCGCTCGACCCGGCGACCCGGATGCCCGAGGTGTGGCGCGAGCAGGTCGTCGAGCTGTACGGCCGCCCCGGCCCCGCCACGATGACCGACGGTGCCGACCTCGTGTGGACGCCGTGGTCCGCCGGCTTCGACCCCGCCGACGACGTGGACCGCGCCGTGCGTGCCACCCGCGGGACCGCGTTCCCCCTGCTCGGCCTCGACCCCCTGCACGACTGACCTTCCGACGACGCCGGCCCGGCTCCCGCGCTGGTCCACCCGGGCGAACCGCCGGCCGGGCACACCTCGTCCCACGCGTCTCCCCTTTCACTCCTGCCTCAGCAGGCTCTAAGGTGTCGTCGCGGCACCTGTGCCTGCAGATCCGACCCACGACGCGCCGGTGTGCGCACGACCCGAGAAGAGCGGCCATGACGAGCGAGCAGCCCGGGCGCGTGCGGTTCCTGACGGTCGCGGAGGTCGCCGAGGTCATGCGGGTCTCCAAGATGACCGTGTACCGGTTGCTGCACTCCGGCGAGATGCCCGCCGTGCGGGTCGGCCGCTCGTTCCGTGTCCCGCAGGACGCGCTCGACCACTACCTCGCCACGGCGCGCTACGACCTCGGCGCCGAGGACGAGCAGGGGCCCTCGGCGGGGCGCCTCTCCTCCTGAGGAGGACCGGCGCGTCGCCAGGCACCGCCGTGATCGCGTAAGGTAGGGGGCGGACTTTCCCGTGCGTGGGCGTCTCGCGGAGGCTGAACCGGCCGACCGTGGTCGATCGTGCCGCGCGTCGATCGACCAGAACTGGCGGACGCTCGCTGCGCTCGCCACCGGAAGCGAGTGAGGACCCATGGGCTCCGTCATCAAGAAGCGCCGCAAGCGCATGGCGAAGAAGAAGCACCGCAAGCTGCTGCGGAAGACGCGCCACCAGCGTCGCAACAAGAAGTGACGGCGCGCGCCCGAGCGGCGCGCACCGGGACCGACGGGTCCGGCCCATAGGGTCGGGCCCGTTCGTCGTCCCCGGGGTGATCGGGCGCGGGTGATCGGGCTCGGCTGATCGCACGCGGGCGAGCGTGGCCGGGTGCCGCGAGCCGGGCGTCCGTCCCGGGGTAGATCGACAGCGAGCCCCGGCGCGCAGGGACCTGCGGGCCACCTCCGCGTCCGTACAACGATGTAGCGTGAGCGCGACCCGGAGAGGAGCACGCGTGGGCGGCCGACGACGATCGAGCGGTGCGACGATGCACGACGTCGCGGCGCGGGCCGGCGTGTCGATCAAGACCGTCTCGAACGTGATCAACGGGTACCCGTACATCCGCCCCGAGACGCGCACCCGGGTCGAGCAGGCGATCGACGACCTCGGCTACCAGCTCAACCTGACCGCGCGGAACCTGCGGCAGGGGCGCACCGGGATGATCGGGCTGGCGGTGCCGGAGCTGAGCCTGCCGTACTTCGCCGAGCTGGCGGACTCGGTGATCCAGGCCGCCGACGCCGTGGGGCTGACGGTGCTGATCGAGCAGACCAACGCGGACCGGGACCGGGAGATCGAGGTGCTGCGCGGGCAGCGCCGGCACCTGACCGACGGGCTGATCTTCTCGCCGCTGGCCCTGGGGCAGCAGGACCTCGACCTGCTCCAGGTCGGGTACCCGATGGTGCTGCTGGGCGAGCGGATCTTCGGCGGGCCGGCGGACCACGTGACGATGGCGAACGTGGAGGCGGCGCGCACGGCGACCGAGCACCTGATCGGGATGGGCCGGCGGCGGATCGCGCTGGTGGGGGCGCACGCGGGGGAGACCGTGGGCTCGGCGGCGCTGCGTGAGCGGGGGTACCGCGAGGCGCTGGACGCGGCGGGCATCCCCTTCGACCCCGCACTGGTCGGCGAGGCGGGATTCTGGCACCGGTCGACCGGTGCGGACGCGATGCGGGCGCTGCTGGACAGCGGGGTCGAGGTGGACGCGGTGTTCGCGATGAACGACGCGATGGCCCTCGGCGTGCTGCACGTGCTGCACGACCGGCGGGTGCGGGTGCCGGGCGAGGTGGCGGTGATCGGCTTCGACGACATCGACGACGGCGCGTACTCGGCGCCGACCCTGTCCACGATCTCGCCGGGGCGGGAGCAGATCGCCCGCACGGCGGTCGACCTGCTGCGGCGGCGGATCGCGGACTCCTCGGCCCGGCCGTACGAGCAGGTGGTGGCCGACTACGCCGTGGTGGTGCGCGAGTCCACCGCGGACGTCGCCGTCGAGGTCGGCGCGACCCGCTAGACCCCCGTGATCAAGTTGTGACCCCGCTCACGCTCGACAGGTTCTCTATCGTTGTAGTACAACGATAGAGAACACATTCCGGACATCGCGCAGGAGTCCTCCTGACGGCGGCCGGGACCAGCGGCGCCCCCGACCTGCGGGGGCGACCGGAGCGTCACGCGGGTCGGCGGAGCAGCCGCCCCGGGTAGTCGGATCGAGGAGGATTCGGATGCGGAAGACGACGACGCGGCGGAGCGCGTGGGTGGCAGCGGGAGCAGCCGTCGCCATCGCCTCGCTCGCGGCATGCAGCGGCGGCAGCGGGGGCGGCGACAGCACCAGCAGCAGCGGTGACGGCGGTGGCAGCACCTCCTGCACCAACACGATCAAGAACGCCGACGCCACCCAGGTGACCGTCTGGGCCTGGTACCCGGCGTTCGAGGAGGTCGTGGACCTGTTCAACGACACCCACGACGACGTGCAGATCTGCTGGACCAACGCCGGCCAGGGCGCCGACGAGTACACCAAGTTCTCCACCGCCATCGAGGCGAACTCGGGTGCCCCGGACGTGATCATGCTCGAGTCGGAGGTGCTGTCGACCTTCACCATCCGCGACGCCCTCGTCGACCTGGCGCCCTACGGCGCGGCCGACCTCGAGGCCGACTACACCGCCGGTGCCTGGAGCGACGTCAGCAACGGCGACGCGGTCTACGCGATCCCGGTGGACGGCGGCCCGATGGGCATGCTGTTCCGCAAGGACATCTTCGACCAGTACGGCGTCGCGGTCCCGACCACCTGGGACGAGTTCGCCACCGCCGCGCAGCAGCTCAAGGACGCCGGCTACGAGGGGTACATCACCAACTACCCGACCAACGGCAACGCGCTGAACTACGCGCTGTTCGCCCAGGCCGGCTGGACGCCCTTCGACTACGACGCCGCCAGCCCGACCGACATCGGCATCGACGTGAACAGCGACGACGCCAAGGACGTGCTGTCCTACTGGGACGACCTGATCACGAAGGGCCTGGTCGCCACCGACGACGCCTTCACCGCCGACTACAACACCAGCCTGGTCGACGGCACCTACGCCGTGTACCTGGCCGCCGCGTGGGGCCCCGGCTACCTGCAGGGCCTGTCCGACGCGGACAGCGACGCCGTCTGGCAGGCTGCGCCGCTGCCGCAGTGGGACGCCGCCGACCCGGTCCAGGTGAACTGGGGCGGATCGACCTTCGCCGTCACCTCGCAGGCGAAGGACCCCGAGGCCGCCGCGACGGTCGCCAAGGAGATCTTCGGCACCGAGGACGCGTGGAAGATCGGCATCGAGCAGGGCGCCCTGTTCCCGCTGTGGAAGCCGATCCTCGAGTCGGACTACTTCGTGAACCTGGAGTACCCGTTCTTCGGCGGCCAGCAGATCAACAAGGACGTCTTCCTCGACGCCGCCGCCGGCTACTCCGGCTTCGCGTTCAGCCCGTTCCAGACCTACGCCTACGACCAGCAGACGCAGGCGCTGTACGCGATGGTCCAGGGTGAGAAGGACTCCGACCAGGCGCTCGACGACCTGCAGGACGCCCTGACCACCTACGCCACCGGGCAGGGATTCACCGTCAAGTGACCGCGCAGGCCCGCCGGTCGTCCGCGGCCGGCGGGCCTGCCCGCCCGGGAGGCACCCCATGACCACCAGCACCACCACGTCGACGCCGGCCGTGCCCGCGCGCCCGGCCCGGCCCGCGCGCCGGTCGCGCCGCAGCGACGCCAGCCGGATCGACAGCAACCGCCAGCGCTGGGGCTACCTGTTCGTCACCCCGTTCGCGCTGATCTTCCTGACCTTCCTGGTCGCCCCGCTCGCCTACGCGTTCTGGATGAGCCTGCACAACAAGACGCTCGCCGCCGGCGAGTCCTTCGTCGGGCTGGACAACTACGTCAAGGCGTTCACCGACCAGATCTTCCTCGGCGGCCTCCAGCGCGTCGCGCTGTACGCGCTGGTCATGGTGCCGGTGCAGATCGCGGTGGCCCTGGTCGCCGCGCTCGTGCTCGACACCCTCGCCACGCGGCTGTCGAAGTTCTCCCGGCTGATGATCTTCGTGCCGTACGCCATCCCCGGCGTGATCGGTGCGCTGATGTGGGGCTTCCTCTACAGCCCGCGCTTCGGCCCCGCGAACGACCTGTTCGGTCTGTTCGGCCTGGACGCGCCGGAGTTCCTGGCGAAGAACATGATCTTCGCCTCGCTGATCAACATCGTGACCTGGCAGTGGGCCGGCTACTACATGATCATCATCTACGCGGCGCTGCGCGGCGTGGACCCGGCGATCTACGAGGCCGCCCGCCTCGACGGCGCCTCCGGCCGGCAGATCGCCACCCGGATCAAGATCCCGATGATCTCGTCCTCGATGGTCATGGTCGTGATCTTCTCCCTGATCGGCACCCTGCAGTTCTTCACCGAGCCGCAGGTGCTGCGCTCGGTCGCGCAGGGCGCGATCCCGACGGACTACACGCCGAACATGTACGCGTACTCGCTGGCGTTCTCCTACAGCCAGTTCAACTACGCCTCCACGATCGCCTTCGCGCTCGGGGCCGTCGTGTTCGTGTTCTCGTTCGTCTTCCTCTTCTTCACGCGCAAGCAGAGCGGACTCAAGTGATGGCACGCAGAATCGAGCGCCGGAGCTCGCACGAGACCGGGGCCGCCCACGGTGGCCGTCGCATCGGGTCGCACGTCTTCCTGCTGGCCCTGGTCGTCTACTTCATCCTGCCGCTGTGGTGGCTGATCGTCGCCGCCACCAAGAGCAACTCCGGGCTGTTCACCGGCTCCGGCGGCCCGCTGTGGTTCGACTCGGACTTCAACCTGATCGAGAACCTCAAGGGCCTGACCACCCACCAGGGCGGCATCTACTGGCGCTGGTTCGGCAACTCGTTCCTCTACGCCTTCTCCGGCGGGATCGGTGCGACCGTGCTGGCGGTGCTCGCCGGCTACGGCTTCGCCAAGTACCGGTTCCGCGGCCGCGGGTTCTTCTTCTCCACGCTGCTCGGCGCCGTGATGGTGCCGTTGACCGCGCTGGTGATCCCGACGTTCGTGCTGCTGAGCAAGGTCGGTCTGGTCAACACGGTGTGGGCGGTGATCCTGCCCTCGCTGCTGAGCCCGCTCGGCGTCTACCTGATGCGCGTCTACACCCAGGACGCCGTGCCGGACGAGATGCTCGACGCCGGCCGGGTGGACGGTGCCGGCGAGCTGCGGCTGTTCGCGCAGGTGTCCCTGCCGCTGCTGCGCCCCGCGATCGTCACCGTGCTGCTGCTGACCGTCGTCGCCACCTGGAACAACTTCTTCCTGCCGCTGGCGATGATCCAGAACCCCGACCTGCTGCCGGTCACCGTCGGCCTGAACAACTGGCAGGCGCTGTCGAACGCCGGCTCCGGCGGCGAGCAGGTGTGGAACCTCATCGCGACCGGCGCGTTCGTCTCGATCATCCCGCTGATCATCGCGTTCCTCAGCCTGCAGAAGTACTGGCAGGGAGGTCTGTCGCTCGGCAGCCTCAAGTAGGACCTCCCGCCACCCCCGCACCACCCGGAGCACCCGTCCCACCGCGCGCCACCCGCGTGCGGCGGGCCGGTGCGCCCTGCACCCAGGAGCACCCATGCAGCACGTCACCCTGACCATCGACCCGGCGTTCACCGTCGGCCCGGTGCGCCGCCGGACCTTCGGGTCCTTCGTCGAGCACCTCGGCCGGTGCGTGTACACCGGCATCCACGACCCGGCGCACCCCACCGCCGACGCGGACGGCTTCCGCGGCGACGTGGTCGAGCTGACCCGCGAGCTCGGCATCTCGACCATCCGCTACCCCGGCGGCAACTTCGTCTCCGGCTACCGCTGGGAGGACGGCATCGGCCCGCGCGAGCAGCGCCCCTCCCGCCTCGACCTGGCCTGGCACTCCACCGAGCCGAACCTGGTCGGCGTCGACGAGTTCATGCGCTGGTCGGCCAAGGCCGGCACCGAGGCCATGATGGCGGTGAACCTCGGCACCCGCGGCGTGCAGGAGGCGCTGGACCTGCTGGAGTACTGCAACGTCCGCTCCGGCACGAAGCTCTCCGACCTGCGCCGGGCCAACGGCGCCACCGACCCCTACGGCATCCGCATGTGGTGCCTGGGCAACGAGATGGACGGACCGTGGCAGATCGGCCACAAGACCGCCCACGAGTACGGCCGGCTGGCCGCCGAGACCGCCCGCGCCATGCGGATGGTCGACCCCGACCTGGAGCTCGTCGCCTGCGGCTCGTCCTCCTCGTCCATGCCGACCTTCGGCGACTGGGAGCGGGTGGTGCTCAGCGAGACCTACGAGCACGTCGACCTGATCTCCGCCCACGCCTACTACGCCGAGCACGACGGTGACCTCGGGTCCTTCCTGGCGTCCGCCGTCGACATGGACCACTTCATCGAGTCCGTGGCCGCCACCGCCGACTCCGTGCGCGCGCACAAGCAGGTGGCCAAGCGGATCCACATCTCCTTCGACGAGTGGAACGTCTGGTACCAGGACCGCGCCGAGTCCGTGCCGCCGCAGGGCGACGACTGGCCGGTGGCGCCGGTGCTGCTGGAGGACCGGTACAACGTGGCCGACGCGGTGGTGGTCGGCAACCTGCTGATCAGCCTGCTGCGGCACACCGACCGGGTGCACTCCGCCTCGCTGGCCCAGCTGGTCAACGTGATCGCGCCGATCATGACCGAGCCCGGCGGCCGCATCTGGCGGCAGACCACCTTCCACCCCTTCGCGCAGGCGTCCCGCTGGGCCGTCGGCGACGTGCTGCGGGTCGCCGTGGACGCCCCCACCTACGAGACCGCGAAGTTCGGCGACGCCCCGCTGGTGGACTCCGTCGCCACCCGCGATCCGGAGACCGGCGCCGTCGCGGTGTTCGTCGTCAACCGCTCCACCACCGCGCCGGTGCGGATCGGCGTCGACACCCGCTCGATCCCCGGCCTGCGCCTGGTCGAGGCGACGACTCTGTCCAACCCGGACCACACCTGGGTCGCCACCGCCGACGACGACGCGACCGTCCGCCCGCGCCCCAACACCACCGCCGCGCTGGCCGACGGCCGGCTGGACGTGGAGCTGCCGCCGGTGTCGTGGAGCATGGTCCGCCTGGAGGCGTGAGCCGATCGCGCGCGAGGGCGGTGCGGGGGTGCAGGGACTCCCGCACCGCCTTCGTCGTGCGTGCGCGGGTCAGAACGGCGGCAGTGTCGGCACCACCCGGGCGGCCACGTCCACCACCGCGGCCGCGAGGTCGATCCCGTCGGTCACGTCGTCCGCCGAGACCCCCGGTGCCTCCAGCGAGGGGTACTCCACCGCGTTCCGCGTGCGCCGCAGCCAGTCGAAGTGCCGCAGCGTGGCGCCGAGCGGCGGGTGCAGCTGGGCCAGCACGGCCTCCAGCAGGACGGCGTGGGCACCGGGCACCGCGCGGGCCCGGATCCCCTGGACGGCCAGCACAGCGGCCAGCGACTTCCGCGCGGCGTCGTAGGCGGTCTGGAACGCCGCCGTCGGGTCGGTGGCGGCCGTGGCCCTGGCAGTCTCGAGATGCCGTGCGGCCTGCGCGAGCAGCAGGTCGGCGAGGTCACGGCTCGGTACGACCCGGTCCAGGCGGCCGGCCACGACCAGGGCCTCGATCTCGGCGCGGCCCTGCTCCCACCGGACGATCACGAGAGGTCCAGGGGGAGCGTGGGCCGGGAGCGCACGGTCTGCACGAACGGCTCCGTGCCCGCGTCCCAGGCGGCGCGGCTCACCCGGCTGATGCCGACCGGCACGCCCAGCGCGCGCTCCGCCTCGGCGGCGATCTCGTTCAGGGTGGTGCGGGAGGCGTCCCCGACGACCACGACGTCGACATCACCGGGTTCGGCCCCGGGCTCGCCGGCGTGGCGTGCCGCCCAGGAGCCGACCAGGTAGCCCTCCTCGACCCCCGGAGCGCCGTGCAGCAGCGAGGCGAGCACGGCGGGCGGGCCGTAGGTGGCGGTGAGGATCTCGGTGAGCGGGGCGATCAGACGGTACGAGGTGTCGGCGCGCACCAGGCGGGTGCGTCCGACACGCTGGTCGAGCAGCACGCCGGCCTCGACGAGCCGGGAGACCTCGCGGTGCACGACGGCCGGCAGCACCCCGGTCAGCCGACCGATGTCGGTCAGGCTGCGACTCTGCGCCGGGTGCAGGAGCAGGAGCGTGAGGATGCGGGCCTGGGCGTCCGACCGCAGATAGGGCGCGAGCGGCGGCGTCTCATTTCGCATAGTGTGAAGATATCATCGCGTTATCGGAAGAGTCAGGGGTCATGACCCGATCCTGCCCCGACGAGCGCGGCCTGCCGGACCGATCGCGTGCTGCCTGCAGCCCGCCGGGCGCTCAGCCCGCCGTGACCGGCACCAGCACCGGCGCCCCCGCCGCCGCCTCGAACGCGGGCAGCGTGGCGGAGCCGATCTCGTCCAGGTCGACCGTGAGGTCCACGTCCTCGCCGATGCCCTCCGGCAGCGCCACGACCGTGGTGGTCGGCACCAGGTCGGCGGTGCAGGCGGTGTCCTCGGGGATCGGCACGAACGTCACGAGCACGCCGGACGCGTCGCCGGAGGCCTCCGGCTCGGCGATCACGGGGCAGGTGCTCGACCCCAGGGTGATCACGTAGATCAGCGAGGCGTCGGCGGTCCAGGCGATCCCGCCGGCGGCCTCCGGGTCGAGCTCGGCGTCACCGAGCGCGGCAGGGAGGCCGAGGGTGCTGCTGCCCGGCACCAGGTCGTCCAGGGCGTCGGTCGTGCCGTCGCTGTCGGCGGTGAGGCCCGGCGTGCTGCCGTCGTCGCCCTCGTCGTCGGAGGACGACGAGCAGGCTGCGAGCGACGTGGCGGCGAGCAGGGCGACGGTGGCAGCGGCGGCCCGGTGCGTGCGCCTCATGCCGTGGCCAGCGCCTTCTGCTTGATCCGCTCGAACTCCGGGGCGTCGATCGCGCCGGCGGTGAGCAGCTGGTGCGCGGTGGCGATCTCCTGCGCGGGGGAGTGCCCGGCGACGGTGCGGATGTAGTCCTCGGTGTCGTGCTGCGCGCGGGCGACCGCGGCGTGCTGCCGCTCTGCCATCCCGGTGCCCCGGGCGATCAGGTAGACGATCGCGGTGAGCATCGGCAGCACGACCAGGAAGAACACCCAGACGGCCTTGGCCCAGCCGGACAGCTTCCGGTCACGGAACAGGTCCGTGACGATGTGGAACAGGATCACGAGATACGCGAAGAACAGGAAGATCTCGATGACGAGCCAGAACGATTCCCAGAAGCTCATGATGTCCCCCATGAGTCCGCCCGGCGGCCGTCGGCTGAGCGCCGGATACCGGCGAACGTAGCACCAGGTCGCGCCCGCGGGAACGGGTGCGAGCACCCAGGCGCCGGGCTCAGAGCGGGCGGTGCAGCACCAGGTCGTGCTCGGTGCGGCCGCCCACCTGGAAGGTGCGCTCGCCGACGACGTCGAAGCCGGAGCGCCGGTAGAACGCCTGCGCGCGCAGGTTCTCGCCGTTGACGCCGAGCCAGGTGCCGGTCGCCCCGGCGGCCCGGGCGGCGTCCAGCGTGGCGGTCATCAGCGTGCCGGCGACGCCCCGGCCCTGCGCGTCGGGGTGCACGTAGCACTTGGACAGGTAGGCGGCGGGGGCCGAGGGGACGACGGCCGCGATCTCCGGCTCGGCCGGGCCCTCGGCCTGGTGCACGACCAGCGTGTAGCCGAGCAGCGCGCCGTCGCCGTCCTGCGCGACCAGCACCGTGTGGTCCTCGGCGGCGAGCCAGCCCGCGACGTGCTCCGGAGTCAGGTGCGTGGCGATGAACGCGGCCTGGTCGGCGGCGGTGGACGAGGGCGGGCAGGCCAGCGGGAACGTCAGCGCGGCCAGCGCGGCGACCGCCGGGACGTCGGCCTCGGCGGCCGGGCGGACGGTCATCGGCCCTGCACCCGCGCGCGCAGCCAGCGGCGCAGCGTGCGCACCACGAGCGCCAGCACCCAGGCGGAGCCGGCGACGGTGGCGGCGTCCACCCCGCGGCGGGCGGCGCGGCGGCGGCCGCGGAACTCGCGCACCGGCCATCCCACCTCGGCGGCGTGCTTGCGCAGCCGGCCGTCCGGGTTGATCGCGCAGGGGAAGCCGACCTCGGAGAGGATCGCGACGTCGTTCGTGCTGTCCCCGTAGGCGAAGGACCGGTCGAGGTCCAGACCCTCCCGCTCGGCGAGCGCGCGGACCGCGTCGGCCTTGGCCTTGCCGTGCAGCATGTCGCCGACCAGGCGGCCGGTGTAGAAGCCGTCCTTGTGCTCGGCCACGGTGCCCAGCGCGCCGGTGGCGCCGAGCCGCCGGGCGATCAGGTCGCCGATCTCGACCGGGGTGGCCGTGACCAGCCACACCTGGTGACCGGTGCGCAGGTGCTGGTCGAGCAGCTTCTGGGTGCCGGGGAAGATCCGCAGCGACAGCACCTCGTCGTAGACGTCCTCGGCGATGGCGACGACCTCGGCCACCGAGCGCCCGTGCATGATCTCCAGCGCGCGGTTGCGCACGTCGTCGATCTGCCGGCGGTCCTCGCCGAAGGTCAGGTAGCGCGCCTGGTGCACCGCGAACCGCACGATGTCGCGGGTGCGGAAGAACCCGCGCCGGTACAGGCCCACCGCGAGGTGGAAGGAGGAGGCGCCGCGGATGATCGTGTTGTCCACGTCGAAGAAGGCCGCGATCCGCGCGGGGCCCTCCGGGGCGGGGGTGCCGTCACCTGCGGGCGCGTGGGGCGGGATCGGGTCGGGCACCCGGCCACTGTAACCATCGGCGCCTACGCTCGTCCTGTGCCCCTGAACCCCGCGTCCTCGCCCCGCGCCGTCCTCTACGTGCGCGCCGGGTGCCATCTGTGCGACGACGCGCGCACCGTCGTCGCCGCCGAGTGCGCCGCCGTGGGCGCCGCGTGGGACGAGGTGGACATCGACGCGGGCACCGGTCCGGACGGCCGCCCGCTCGCCGAGCGGTACGGCGAGCTGGTCCCGGTGGTCGAGGTGGACGGCCGGCGGGTGGCGTACTGGCAGGTGGATGCGACCCGTCTCCGCGAGGCGCTGCACCGGACCTGGGACTGACGGCCTAGTCTGTGCAGGTGCGAGCCCTGCCGCCGACCACTGTCGCCCGTCTCCCGGGGTACCTGCGCTCGCTCGGCGGTCTGGCCTCCGAGGGCGTGATCACGATCTCGTCGGACCAGCTGGCCGATCTGGTGGGTGCCTCCTCCGCGCAGCTGCGCAAGGACCTGTCCTACCTGGGGGCCGGCGGCCGCCGCGGTGTCGGCTACGAGGTGGAGCACCTGCGCCGCCGGATCGCGCAGGCCCTCGGCATGGCCGAGGAGCGGCAGATCGTCATCGTCGGCATCGGCAACCTCGGTCACGCGCTCGCCGCGTACTCCGGCTTCACCGACCGCGGGTTCGTGCTCGTGGGTCTGCTGGACGCCGACCCGCGCCTGGTGGGCACCCGCGTCGGCGGGCACGAGGTGCAGCACGTCGACCGGCTGGAGCAGGTGGTGGCCGAGGGCGGCGCTACGATCGCGCTGGTCGCCACGCCCGCGTCGGCGGCGCAGGCCACCACCGACCGGCTGGTCGCGGCCGGGGTCACCGGCATCCTCAACTTCGCGCCGCGCACCGTCCGGGTGCCCGAGGGCGTGGACGTGCGCGAGGTCGACCTCGGCTCCGAGCTGCAGATCCTCGGCTTCCACACCCGGCAGCGCACCGTCCAGCCCGGCACGTCCGGCTGGGACGAGGACCCCGCCGTCGAGATCTGACGGCTGCGTCGGACTCCACGCACGCCACGAGGGCCCGATCGCGGCAGGGGGTGCGCGATCGGGCCCTCGTGAGGAGCTCCTGCGGCCGGAGCGGCCGCGGCGGGGGTCAGGCCTGCTTGATGGCCGAGACCTCGAGCGTGATGACGACCTTGTCGGACACCAGGACGCCGCCGGCCTCGAGGGCCGCGTTCCAGGTGATGCCGAAGTCCTTGCGGGAGATCGTGGTGCTGGCGGAGAAGCCGGCGCGCACGTTGCCGAAGGGGTCGGTGGCCGAGCCGCCGAACTCGGTGGCCAGCTCGACGGACTTGGTCACGCCGTGGATGGTGAGGTCACCGGTCACGACGTAGTCCTCGCCGTCCGCGACCACGGAGGTCGAGGCGAAGGTCCACTCGCCGAAGGTCTCGACGTCGAAGAAGTCGGCCGACTTGATGTGGCCGTCGCGGCCCGCGTCGCCGGTGGAGATGGTGGACGGGTCCAGGGTCGCGGTGACCGAGGAGACGGTCAGGTCGTCGCCGACGGTGACGGTGCCACCGGTGACGGCCACGGTGCCGCGCACCTTGGAGATGCCGGCGTGGCGCACGGTGAAGGCGGCCTCGGTGTGCGAGGCGTCGATCGCCCAGGTGCCCGCGGTCAGACCGGTCGGCAGCGTGGTGGTGGTCATGGTGCACTCCTCAGTGATGGTTGAAGCGTCAATCTGTCGTTAGTTGAGATTTCTACTACACTGGGGCGAGTCGCGCAACACCTGTGGGACGATCGGCCACCGCCGTGACGCGGGGCACAGCAGGGAGGCAGACATGACGACAGCAGCAGGGCCGGTCCGGGAACCCCGGGCGCACGCGGACGTGCGCTGGCTCTCCACCGAGGAGCAGCGCTGGTGGCGCGCCTGGCGCGACGGCACCGCGCGGCTGCTCGACGTGCTCGGGCACGAGCTGGAGGAGGACTCCGGGCTGTCCCTCGGCGAGTACGAGGTGCTGGTGCGGCTGTCCGAGGCCCCCGCGCGCACGCTGCGGATGTCCGAGCTCGCCGGTGAGCTGGCGCACTCGCGCAGCCGGCTGACCCACACGATCCGCCGGATGGAGAACGCCGGGCTGGTCGAGCGGACCCCCTGCCTGGAGGACGCACGCGGCGTGAACTGCACCATGACCGAGATCGGCTGGTCCCGGCTCGTCGACGCCGCGCCCGCGCACGTCGAGTCGGTGCGGGCCCACCTGGTCGACGTGCTGACCCCGGCGCAGCTCCGCGCGCTCGGCGAGGCGATGGAGGCGGTGGGCCTCGCGCTCCAGCAGGGCTGCACCGCCGCGGCCGACGCCGAGGGCGCCCGCGCCTGACCCGTCGGGCGTCGGGCGGGAGTGCGATCGCCCACACCGGGCCCCGTCCGGGCGCGACCACCCAGTCCTGTTTGCGAGACTGACCCCATGGTCACGACCACGGTCCACCTGATGCGGCACGGCGAGGTGCACAACCCCTCGGGCGTGCTGTACGGACGCCTCCCCGGCTACCACCTGTCCGAGCGCGGGCACGCCATGGCGGAGCGCGTCGCCGCGCACCTGTCCGGCGGCCTCGACGCACCCCGGCGCGACATTACCGTCGTGATCGCCTCGCCGCTCCAGCGCGCGCAGGAGACCGCCGCCCCGATCGGCGCGGCCCTCGGCCTGGAGGTCGGCGCCGACGAGGGGCTGCTGGAGGCCGAGAACTCCTTCCAGGGCCTGACCTTCGGCGTCGGCGACGGCTCGCTGCGGCACCCCCGGCACTGGCCGCTGCTGCGCAACCCGTTCCGCCCGTCGTGGGGCGAGCCGTACCGGCAGCAGGTCGCCCGCGTGCTCGGCGTGGTGGACTCCGCGCGCGAGGCCGCCCGGGGCCACGAGGCCGTGCTGGTCAGCCACCAGCTGCCGATCTGGGTCACCCGGCTCGCGCTGGAGGACCGCCGGCTCTGGCACGACCCGCGCCGCCGGCAGTGCTCCCTCGCCTCCCTCACCAGCCTGACCTACGAGGACGACCGCCTGGTGCGCGTCGGCTACACCGAGCCGGCCGCGGACCTGCTGCCCGGCGCCTCGGCCGTGGCGGGCGCGTGACCCCGACCCGCGGCGCCGTCCGCGGCCGCATCGTCCGGGCGCTCGCCGTCGGGGCGGTCGCCGTGCTGGCGCTCGCGGCCTGCGCGGACGACCCCACCGGCCAGGACACCGACGTGGTCGACCAGGGCTACCAGTCCGGGGATGGCTCTTTCACCTCCTGGGCGCCGGACGACCGGCAGGGCCCGGTGGACCTGTCCGGCACCGACTACGCCGGTGACGTGCAGGACGTCGCGGCCTGGCGGGGCGACGTCGTCGTGCTGAACACCTGGTACGCGGCCTGCCCGCCGTGCCGGGAGGAGGCGCCCGACCTGGTCGAGATCGCGAACGACTACGCCGACCAGGGCCTGCACGTGCTCGGGATCAACGGCGTGGACGACGCGGGGGCCGCCGAGCCCTTCCAGCGCACCTTCGACGTGCCGTACCCGAGCATCGACGACCGGGACAAGAACGCGGTCGCCGCGCTCCAGGGGATCGTGCCGGTGCAGGCCACCCCGACCACCGTCGTGCTGGACCGGGACGGCAAGGTGTTCGCGCGGATCATCGGCGCCGCCGAGGGGTCCACCCTGCGCGCCCTGGTCGAGGAGGCTCTCGCCGAGGGCACGCCGACCGCCACGACCACCCCGTCGGGGTCCTGATGCTCGCCGACGTGGGGGACGCCTTCGCCCGGGCCGCGACCTCCGGCTCGCTGCTCGCCGCCGTGCCGGTGGCGGTGCTCGCCGGGCTGGTGTCCTTCGCGTCGCCCTGCGTGCTGCCGCTGGTCCCGGGGTACCTCGGGTACCTGGGCGGGATGTCGGCGGCCACCGCGCCGCCGGCGTCCCGGCAGCGCGCCGAGGCACGGGCCGCGTCGACCGGCGGGCTCGACCTCGCCGGCTCGCTGCCCGCGCAGCCCCGGCTCGGCGGCGGGACCGCGGCAGCCGACGCCCCGGCCCCGCGGGGTCGGCTGGTGGCCGGGGTGCTGCTGTTCGTCGCCGGCTTCACCGCGGTCTTCCTCGCCTACGGCTCGCTGGCCGGGTCGCTCGGGTCCTTCCTGCTGCGCTGGCAGGACCCGGTCTCGCGGGTGCTCGGCGTGCTGGTGGTCGTGATGGGGCTGGCGTTCCTCGGGCTGGTGCCGTTCCTCCAGCAGGACCGCCGCACGCTGGTCGCCCCGCGCGCCGGGCTGTGGGGGGCGCCGGTGCTCGGCGTGACCTTCGGCATCGGCTGGACCCCGTGCATCGGCCCCACCCTCGCCGCGATCCTGCTGCTCTCGCTGGACGGCGGCTCGGCCGGCCGGGGCGCGCTGCTCGCGCTGGCGTTCTGCGCCGGGCTCGGCCTGCCGTTCGTCGCGGTGGCGTTCGGGCTCCAGCGCAGCCGCCGGGCGCTCGACTGGCTGGCCCGCCGACGCCTCGCGATCATGCGGGTCGGCGGCGGGATGCTCGTGCTGCTCGGGATCGCCCTGGTCACCGGCCTGTGGTCCCGGTGGGCCGCGTGGTTGCAGGGGCTGCTCACCGGCACCGACCCGTTCATCCCGGCGGTGTGAGATGACCCAGGACACGACCGGACGTCCCGCGGGCTACGTGCCCGAGGGGATCGACGACGCGCTCGTCGGCGACGGCGCGCCGCCGCAGCTGCCCGCGCTGGGCGTGGTCGGCTGGCTGCGCTGGACCTGGCGCCAGCTCACCAGCATGCGGGTGGCGCTGCTGCTGCTCATGCTGCTGGCCGTGGCCGCCGTGCCCGGCACGGTCTTCCCGCAGCGCCCGCAGGACCCCGCCCGCGTCGCCACCTACCTGACCGACCACCCCGAGCTCGGACCGCTGCTCGACCGGCTCGGCATGTTCGACGTGTACGCGAGCGTGTGGTTCTCCGCGATCTACCTGCTGCTGTTCGTCTCGCTGGTCGGCTGCATCCTGCCGCGCAGCCGCACCCACCTGCGCGCGCTGCGCAACCGCCCGCCGCGCACCCCGCGCCGCTTCGACCGGTTCCCGGCCCGTGCCGACGCCGTCCTGGACGGCAGCCCCGCCGAGGTCGCCCGGCAGGCCCGCGCCGCGCTGCGCCCGCGGTTCCGGGTCGACGTGCAGGAGGAGAAGGCCGGCACCTGGACCGTCGCCGCCGAGCGCGGCTACCTGCGCGAGACCGGCAACCTGGTGTTCCACCTCGCGCTGGTCGGCCTGCTGGTGTCGATCGCCACCGGCCAGCTGCTGCACTACCGCGGGCAGGCGATCGTGGTGGAGGGGCGCGCCTTCGCCAACACGCAGAGCGACTACGACTCCTTCGAGAGCGGCTCCGGCTTCCGCGCCGCCGACCTCGACCCGTTCTCGCTGCGGCTGGACCGCTTCACCTCGCGCTTCGACCCGGCGACGTTGCAGTCCCGCGACTTCCTGGCCGAGGTCACCGTCACCGAGCCCGGTGAGGAGCCCTACGCCGACACGATCAAGGTGAACCACCCGCTCGAGGCGGGCGGCGCCAAGGTGTACCTGCAGGGCAACGGCTACGCGCCGCAGGTCACCGTGCGGGATGCCGACGGGGAGATCACGTTCTCCGGCGCGGTCCCGTTCCTCCCGCAGGACACCGTCTACACCTCGCAGGGCGTCATCAAGGTCCCGGACGTGACCAGCGGCCCGCAGATCGGCCTGCAGGGCGTGCTGCTGCCCACCGCCGAGCAGATCGGCGACGACATCTGGCGGTCCGTGCACCCGCAGCCCACCGACCCGCTGCTCGCGCTCGCGGTGTGGACCGGCGACCTCGGGCTGGACGACGGGGTGCCGCAGAACGTCTACCAGCTGGACGAGACGAACCTCACGCAGGTCACCGAGGCGGACGGCACGCCGCTCACGCTGTACGTGCGGCCGGGGGAGACGGTCGACCTGCCGGACGGCCTCGGCACGCTCACCTTCGACTCGCTGCCCCGGTTCGTCGCGCTGGACCTGCGGCACGACCCCTCGCTCGGCTGGGTGCTGACCTTCGCCCTGCTGGCCTTCGCCGGCCTCGCGCTGTCGCTCTTCGTGCCGCGCCGTCGGGTGTGGCTGCGGCTGACCCCTGACACCGCTGGTCGCACCGGGGACCAAGGTCCCGGGTCAGGTCGTACAGTGGTCACCGCCGCGGCGCTGGCGCGCGGTGACGACGTCGGGCTCCAGGCGGAGCTCGACCGGGTGATGGACCGGCTCCGGCCGGACGACGACGAGGCACCGGGCTCCGCCGAGGACTGATCGGGCAGGGCCGGGACCGAGCACGAGAGGCGAGCGCATGGCACTGGGCGACATCAGCACCCTGCTGGTCTGGGGGGCCGCGACGGCCTTCACGATCGCGCTCGTCGCGTACTCGGTGGCGCTGGCCCGCGTGGCCGACGCCGCCTCGCGTGCCACCCGGGAGGCCCGCACCGCGCGGGTCGCCGCCGCCAAGGCCGAGCGCGCCGCCCGCGCCGAGGCGCTGGTCGCCGGGCAGGGCGGGACGAGCACGCTGGTCGCGCCGGCGCCCGAGCCGGTCACGGTGCCCGAGGTGCCCGCCGCGTCGGACGAGGTCGACGACCGCGCGGTGGCCCCGCCCTCGGCCACCACCGGCATCGCGCGCTCCACCACCTACCTCGGCATCCTCATGCTGCTGGTCGGCATCGTCACGCGTGGTCTGGCCGCCGGCCGCTGGCCCACCGCCAACATGTACGAGTTCACGCTGGTCGGCACGTTCGTCGCCGCGACGGTGCTGGGCGTCGTGCAGCGTCGCCGGGTGATCCCGTTCCTCGGCGTCGTCGTGATGGGCATCGCCGTGCTCGCGCTGGTGCTCGGCCTCAACGCCTTCTACGTCCAGGCCGACGAGGTGCAGCCCGCGCTCCAGAACTACTGGCTGGTGATCCACGTCGGCGTCGCCATCGCCGCCACCGGCGTCTTCACCGTCGCCTTCGCCACCGCCGTGCTCCAGGTGCTCAAGGACGGGCGGGAGAGCGGGCGCTCGCACCTCGCCCAGCGCGGCGGGCCGCTCGCGCGCTGGGCCGTCACCGGACCGGCCTGGAGCTGGCTGCGCACCGTCCCCTCCGCACGGCGGCTCGAGGCGCTGTCCTTCCGGCTGAACGCGATCGGCTTCGTGCTCTGGACGCTCACGCTGATCGGCGGCGCGATCTGGGCCGAGCAGGCCTGGGGCCGGTACTGGGGCTGGGACCCCAAGGAGGTCGGCACCTTCGTCGCCTGGGTGGTCTACGCCGCCTACCTGCACGCCCGCACCACGCGCGGCTGGGCCGGGCGCAAGGCGGCGTTCTTCGTCTTCGTCGGCTACGCGGCGGTGCTCGCGAACTTCACCGTGGTCAACCTGTTCGTCGACGGGAAGCACTCGTACTCGGGGCTGTGACCCGGCAGGTGCGGTGATCCACCGCCGGGTGCCGGGCTCGATCCGCCGAGTCTGCCCGAGCGCTCAGGCGCGCGGCTGACCGTCCTGGTCGCCCGCACGATGCCCGTCGTCCTCGCCGCGGGAGTCCCCGCCCGTCGCGGGCGGCTCCTCGCCGGACGCCTGCGCCTGCTCCTCGCGCTGCCGCTTGATCCGCGCCTGCTCCAGCAGCCAGAGGAACTCCGGGTCGTCGTCCGGCGCCAGCGGCTGCTGCGGCTGCGTCGGGTGCCCCGCCGTGCGGTACGACGTCGCCGTCCCGGGTCGGGTGCCCCGGCGGGCGCGCTGCGTGCGGCTCACCGCCAGCCACACGATCGTGCCGAGCACCGGCACCAGGATCACCAGCACGATCCACAGGAACGGCGGCATGCCGAGGCGCTCGTCGTCCTCGCTGTTGGAGATGTCCACGACGGCGTAGACGACCGCGCCGACGATCAGCAGGAAGAGCAGCACCCGAGCCATGCCGTCCAGCCTACGTGCCGGGCTCGCCGGGCGGGCGGCGGCAGCGGGTGAGCAGGGGTCGGGCCGGGGACCGGGTGGGCGGATCGGCGTCGGCGAGACGCGCGCAGCGGACCGACGTGCCCCGGCCTACCCTGGGCGGGTGCCGTTCTTCGTCTACTCCCTGCTGCGCCTCGCCCTGCTGGTCGTCTGCGTCGTCGGGCTGTGGTTCGCCGGCATGGGCCTGGTGTACGCCCTGCTGCTCGGCGCGGTGCTGGCGTTCATGCTGTCGTACCTGCTGCTCGCCGGCCCGCGGGACCGCGCCGCGCTCTGGCTCAAGGCCCGCGCCGACGCGCGCGGCGACCGGCCCCGGCTGTCCCGGTCGGCGACGGAGGACGCCGCGGTCGAGGACGCCGCGGTGGACGGGGCCGAGGGCACGGCCCGCTGAGCGGGCGCTACAGCGCCAGGCCGATCCCCAGCAGCACCCCGAACGCCAGCTCCAGCATCCCGGTCCCGGCGAGCACCGGGATCAGCGCCCGGCCGCGCGCGCCCACCAGCACCGTGAACGCGAGCATCCCGGCGGGCAGCGCGAGCAGCATGACGACCAGCGTCCACGGGGCGGCGAGCGCGCACACCAGGCCGAGCAGCACGGGCACCAGCACCAGCAGCGCGTAGGCGATGCGGGCCCGGCGCTCGCCGAGGCGGACGGCGAGGGTGCGCTTGCCCACCAGGGCGTCGGTGGGGACGTCGCGCAGGTTGTTCACCATGAGCAGCGCGCAGGCGAGCAGCCCGACGGCCACGGCGCCGACGACGGACGGCCAGGTGATCCGGCCGGCCTGCGTGTAGGTGGTGCCGAGCACGGCCACCAGCCCGAAGAACACGAAGACGCCGACCTCGCCGAGGCCGCGGTAGCCGTAGGGCCGCTTGCCGCCGGTGTAGTACCAGGCGGCGGCGACGCTGACCGCACCGACCGCGAGCAGCCACCACTGGCCGGACAGCGCGACCAGCCACAGACCGAGCAGGGCGGCGACGCCGAACGCGCCGAAGGCGGCGGCCTTGACCGCGCCGGGGCGGGCCAGGCCGGCGGCGGTGAGCCGGAGCGGGCCGACCCGCTCGGTGTCGGTGCCGCGCACGCCGTCGGAGTAGTCGTTGGCGAAGTTCACCCCGATCTGGAGCGCCAGCGCGACGCCGAGCGCGAGCAGGCCGCGACCGAGGTGCGCCTGGTCGATCTGCGCGGCGGCGCCGGTGCCGACCAGCACGGGGGCGGCGGCGGCGGGCAGCGTGCGGGGCCGCGAACCGGCGATCCACTCCTGCGGGGTGGCCATGGTGCTCCTGTCGAGAAGGGGGAGTGCGGGGACGACGCTACCCGGCCGTCGCGGTGCGACCGAGCGCCCGGGCTGCGAGGTCGGTCACCGCGCGGCGGTCGGTCTTGCCGGGACCGCGCAGCGGCAGGGCGTCGACGGTGAGCACGTGCCGGGGCGCGGCGGCGCGGCCGAGGGCGTCGGCGACCGACCGGCGCAGCGCCTCGACGTCGGGGGTGGTGCCGGACCGGGGCACGACCACCGCCACCAGCGCCTGACCCCACTCCGGGTCGGGCACGCCGACCACGCACACCTCGACGACGTCGGGCAGCCCGGCGAGCACGGACTCGACGGCGGCGGGCGCGATCTTCTCCCCGCCGGTGACCAGCACGTCGTCCGCACGGCCGAGCACCTGCAACCGCCGCACGCCGTCGGCGCCGGTCGACCAGCGCCCGAGATCGCTGGTGCGCACCGATCGTCGTCCGTCGTGCTCCTCGAAGGCGGAGGTGCCGCCGGCCCCGCGGTACCCGGCGGCGAGCACCGGCCCGGCGATCGAGATCCGGTCGTCGGCGTCGATCGTGACCTGCACGCCGTCCAGCGGCACGCCGTCGTAGACGCAGCCCCCGCAGGTCTCGGACATGCCGTAGGTGGTGACCACCGGTACCCCGGCGGCCCTCGCCTCGGCGACCAGGGTGGGAGCGGCGGCCGCCCCGCCGAGCAGCACGGCGTCGAAGGTGGTCAGCGCGTCGGCGGCGGCGGGGTCGGCGAGCAGCCGGTGCAGCTGGGTCGGCACCAGCGAGGTGTACCGCGGGCCGTCGGTGGGCAACTGCGCGGTGGCGGCGGCGAAGGGGTCGGGACGGGTCGGGCCGTCCAGCACCACGGGCTCGGTGCCGGCGAGCACCGACCGGGCGATCACCTGCAGCCCGGCGACGTGCCAGGACGGCAGGGCGAGCAGCCAGGTGCCGTGCCCGTGCAGCCGGTCGGCGGTGGCGCGCCCGGAGGCGGCGAGCGCGTCCGCGGTCAGCAGCACCTCCCGGGGCTCGCCGGTCGACCCGGACGTGCGGACCAGCAGGGCGACGTCGTCCGCCACCGGCGGGCCGGGATCGAGGGGGACGGTGCCGTCCTCGAACGGCAGCACCGCGGGCCCGGAGCCGTCCAGCGCCGCGCGCAGGGCGGACAGCAGCCCGGGCAGCCGGGCGGGTGACGCGGGGACGACGCGGACGGGACGGCTCACCGGCCCAGGGTAGGTCCGCCCGTAGAGTGTCAGGACGCCCGGGACCGCGCGCGACGCGATCGGCCGGGCCGGCCGTGGCGCACCGCGACGGCAGACGGACGGCAGAGAAGGGTTGGACATGGCGCTCGCACTCAGGGGGCGGTGGCGTGCCGCAGGGCTCGGCCTCGTCCTGGCGCTCGCGATGGCAGGGTGCGCGACCGGTGAGGAGCCCGCCCCCGACGCCACCACGCTCGGGCCGAGCATCGACGCCGACAAGGGTGCCGCCCCGGAGCCGGTCGTGCCGGTGACCTGGCCGCTGACCGGTGTCGCCGGCGAGGTCGTGACCCGTCCGGCGCTCGCGGTCAAGGTCGAGAACACCAACGCGGCCCGCCCGCAGTCCGGTCTGGAGCAGGCCGACGTGGTGTGGGAGACGATCGTCGAGTTCGAGGTCTCCCGCTTCGTCGCGGTGTTCCAGTCGCAGGTGCCGGCGGAGATCGGCCCGATCCGTTCGGTGCGTCCGATGGACCCGTTGATCGTCTCGCCGCTCAAGGGCCTGTTCACCTTCTCCGGCGGCCAGACCGGCATCCTCGAGCTGGTGGACCAGGCGCCGGTGCAGGTGCTCAGCCACGACCGGGGCGTCGACGGCATGTACCGCAGCAGCGCGCGCTCCGCCCCGCACAACGTCTACGCGGACCCGACGAAGCTCTGGGCGCAGGCGGACGCGGAGCACCAGGCCAGCCCGGAGCGGCAGTTCGGCTTCGCGCGCTCCTTCGAGCAGGCCAGCGCCGTCGTGCAGGGCACCCCGGCGACCACGCTGACCTTCGCGCTGTCCTCGCAGTCCAAGCCGTCCTGGACCTGGGACGGCACGCAGTGGCTGCGGTCGGAGGGCAGCAGCCCGGCGATGGCGGCGAGCGGCGTGCAGCTGTCGGCCACCAACGTGGTGTCGATCGTCGCGGAGCACCCCGGCACGGAGTTCGGCGCGCAGAACGGGGCGATCGTCCCGACGTACACGCTGGTCGGCTCCGGCGAGGGCACGCTGGCCACCGGGGGCAAGACCGTCCCGGTGACCTGGCAGAAGGACTCCCAGGAGGCGCCGATGCGGTTGTTCCTGGCCGACGGCACGGAGGCGCTGCTGGCGCCGGGCAACACCTGGGTCGAGCTCGTGCCCGCCGCCGGCGGGACGCTGACGATCTCCTGATCACGCAGGACGGCCGACGGCCCCGGACCCCGCCGAGGGGACCGGGGCCGTCGTGCGTCCGCGATCAGTACGCGTAAGGGAAGCGGCTCCAGTCCGGGTCTCGACGCTCGAGGAAGGCGTCGCGTCCCTCGACCGCCTCGTCGGTCATGTAGGCCAGGCGGGTCGCCTCGCCGGCGAACACCTGCTGGCCCGCGAGTCCGTCGTCGGCCAGGTTGAAGGCGAACTTCAGCATCCGGATCGCCTGCGGGGACTTGGTGGCGATGATCCGGGCGTACTCCAGCGCGGCGTCCTCGATCTCGGCGTGGTCCACCACGTCGTTGATCGCGCCCCAGGCCATCGCCTGCTCCGCGGAGTACTCGCGGGCCAGGAAGAAGATCTCCCGCGCGCGCTTCTGCCCGACCTGCCGGGCGAGCAGCGCCGAGCCGTAGCCGCCGTCGAAGGACCCCACGTTGGCGTCGGTCTGCATGAAGCGCGCGTGCTGGCGCGACGCGATCGTCAGGTCCGCCACCACGTGCAGCGAGTGCCCGCCGCCGGCCGCCCAGCCGTTGACCACGGCGATCACGACCTTCGGCATGGTGCGGATCAGCCGCTGCACCTCGAGGATGTGCAGCCGTCCGGCGCGCGCCGGGTCGATGTGGTCGGCGGTCTCGGCGTCGGTGGCATCCGTGTAGCGGTAGCCGTCGCGCCCCCGGATCCGCTGGTCGCCGCCGGAGCAGAACGCGTAGCCGCCGTCCTTGGGGCTCGGGCCGTTGCCGGTGAGGAGCACGGTGCCGACGTCCGAGGTCATCCGCGCGTGGTCCAGCACCCGGTACAGCTCGTCCACCGTGTGCGGGCGGAAGGCGTTGCGCACCTCGGGGCGGTCGAAGGCGACGCGCACCACGGGCAGGTCGCGGACGGTGCCGTCCTCCGCGCGGTGCACGCCGCGGTGGTAGGTGAGGTCGGTGAGGTCGTCGAAGCCGGTCACCGTGCGCCAGCGGCGGGGGTCGAAGGTGTCGGAGACGCGCGGCGGGGTGTTCTCGGTCACCGGGTCAGCCTAGGGCGTCCCCAGTCTGGTACGGTCGTACCAGAAACGACGGACGTGCGACGGCGGAGAGCCCACCCGGCGCGTCCACGCGGGGCAGCCCGCGGGCGGGGCGTCCCGTCGGAGGAGAAGGCCGTGGCCTGGATCGTGCTCATCGCGTCCGGACTGCTCGAGGCGGGCTGGGCGCTCAGCCTCAAGGCGTCCGAGGGGTTCAGCAAGCTCTGGCCCAGCGTCGGGTTCGTGGTGCTCCTCGCCGCGTCGATGCTCGGCCTGGCGTGGGCGCTGCGCACGTTGCCGGTCGGCGTGGCCTACGGCGTGTGGGTCGGGATCGGTGCCGCCACCACCGCGCTCCTGGCGATCGTGGTCTTCGGCGAGTCGGTGTCCGTGCTGACGATCGTCTCGCTCGTGCTGATCGTCGCCGGCGTGGTCGGGCTCAACCTGTCCGGCGGCGGGCACTGAACGGCGGGCTGCCGACGGCCGGCCCCGGCGCGGTCGGACGCACCGCCAAGGGCGAGCAGCGTCGGGCCCAGATCGCCCGGGCCGCCTCCGACCTGGTGCGCGAGCAGGGACCGGCGGCCCTCAGCCACCGCGCCGTCGCGCAGCGCGCCGGGGTGTCGCTCTCGGCCACCACCTACTACTACGGCGGGCTCGACGACCTCGCCGGCGCAGCGGGCAGCGGGCTGGTGGACGCCTGGGTGGCCCACGCCGAGCAGGTGCGCGCGGGCCTCGGCAGCGCTGCGCCCGCGCCGGGCACCGACGGCCCCAGCGCGGGTGCCCCGGGCGCGGACCCCGGCGAAGGCGCCCCGGGCGCACGCGGCGTCGACCCCGCCGCGGTGCTGGTCGAGGCGCTGCTCCCGCCCGGTGACGACGCGGCGGTGCTCGCGCACTACCAGCTGCTGCTCGACGCCGGCCGGGCCCCCGCGCTCGCCGCGGCCCTGGGTGAGGGCCGCCAGCGCCTGGACACCGTGCTCGCCGATCTCCTCGCCGCCCTGCCCGGCCCCGCTCTCGACCCTGCCCTGGTGCTCGCCGTCCTCGACGGCGCCGTGGTCACCGCCGTCAGCGAGGCCCGCCCCCTCCGCCCCACGGCCCGCACCCTCCTCGCCACCCTCCTCCGCTAGCCCCCCGCACCCCCACCCCCGCGCGCACCCACCACCCCCGCACCCCCGCCGCCGAGTTCGGTGGTTCGGGCCGAGTTCGGTGGTTGCGGGGGTGATCTCTCGCACGAACCACCGAACTCGCGGGTGGCAGGGGGTGCGGGCCTACCCTGGGCGGGTGCACGTCTACGCGATCGATCTGACGACGCGCTTCCGCCGGATCACCGTGCGCGAGGGCGTGCTGGTGCAGGGGGACGCCGGCTGGGGCGAGTTCAGCCCGTTCTGGGACTACGACCCCGCCGAGTCCTCCGCCTGGTGGCGCGCCACCCGCGAGGCCGCCGACGTCGGCCTGCCCGCGCCGGTCCGCGACCGCGTCCCGGTCAACGTCACCGTCCCCGCCGTGGACGCCGAGACCGCCGGGCGGATCGTGCGCGCCTCCGGGGGCTGCCGGACCGCCAAGGTCAAGGTCGCCGAGCCCGGTCAGACGGCGGCGCAGGAGGCCGACCGGCTGGCCGCCGTGCGCGAGGCGCTGGGCCCGGACGGGGCGATCCGGGTGGACGCCAACGGCGGCTGGGACGTCGACACCGCGATCGACCGCCTGCGCCTGCTGGACCGGGCCGCCGGCGGGCTGGAGTACGCCGAGCAGCCGGTGGCCACGGTGCCCGACCTGGCGCGGGTGCGCCGTGCCACCCACGTGCCGGTGGCCGCCGACGAGTCGATCCGCCGCGCCGAGGACCCGTTCGCCGTGGTGCGCGCCGAGGCCGCCGACATCGTCGTGCTCAAGGTGCAGCCGCTCGGCGGCGTGCGCGCCTGCCTGGACCTCGCCGAGCAGATCGGCCTGCCGGTGGTGGTGTCCTCGGCGCTGGAGTCCTCGATCGGGCTGGCGGCCGGGGTGGCGCTCGCGGCCGCCCTGCCGGACCTGCCCTACGCCTGCGGCCTCGCCACCGCGCAACTGCTCACCGCCGACGTGGTGGACCACCCGCTGCTGCCGCGGGACGGCGCGCTGGACATCGCGCAGGCGCTCGCTCTGCGGCCCGACCCCGCGCGACTGGCCGCGACGGCGGCGGACGCCGAGACCGTCGCGCGCTGGTCCGCCCGGCTCGACGCGGTGCGGGCGGTGGCCGCATGACCGGCACCCCGTCCACCGCCCCGGTCCCCTCCCCCGCGGCGCAGGCCGCCCGGGTGCTGGTGCAGGAGCTCGCCGCCCACGGCGTGCGGGACGTCGTGCTGGCCCCGGGATCGCGCAGCGCCCCGCTGGCCTACGCGCTCGGCGAGGCCGCGCTGCCCGCCGGCGAGCGCCCGGAGCACGCCCCCGACCTGCGCCTGCACGTGCGGGTGGACGAGCGCGACGCCGGCTTCCTCGCCCTCGGCCTCGCCCGGGCCGCCTCCGTCACGGGCACCCCGCGCGCGGTGGCCGTGGTGACCACCTCGGGCACCGCGGTGGCGAACCTGCACCCCGCCGTGCTGGAGGCGCACCACGCCGGGGTCCCGCTGCTGCTGCTCACCGCCGATCGTCCGCACGAGCTGCGCGGCACCGGCGCCAACCAGACCACCGCGCAGGTCGGGATCTTCGGGCCCGCGGTGCGCCTGGACGTGGACGTGCCGGCGCCGACCGGGCGGGCGGGGGAGGACCGCGACCTGCGGCACGCCGTGTCCCGCGCGGTGGCCGCCGCCCTCGGCAGCCGGACCGGCGACCCGGGGCCGGTGCACCTCGACCTCGCCTTCCGCGACCCGCTGGTGCCCGGCGACGAGCCCTGGCCCGCCCCCTCGACCGCCGGCCGGGTCGACGTGGTCGCCCGCCCCGTCGGCTCCGGGCCCGCCCCCGCCCGCGCGGACCTGCCCGGGCCGGTGGTGGTCGTGGCCGCCGACGGAGCCGGACCGGACGCCCGGCGCCTGGCCGAGGCGGCAGGCTGGCCGCTGCTCGCCGAGCCCTCCTCCGGTGCTCGCGGCGGCCCGGCGTCGATCGCCGCCTACCGGCTGCTGCTCGGCCACCCGTCGCTCGGCGGGCGGGTGCGCTCGGTGGTGCTCCTCGGCCGTCCGACGCTGACCCGTCCGGTGACGATGCTGCTCGCCCGGGACGACGTGGATCTCACCGTGATCGCGCCCGAGGGGTCCGGCTGGCCCGATGCCGGCCGTGCCGCCGACCGGGTGCTCACCGCCGTGCCGCCGGAGTGGTTCGACGGACCGGTGGCCGATCCGGGCTGGCTGGACGCCTGGCGCACCGCCGACGCCGCCGCGCGCACGGCGGTCGACGCCCTGCTCGACGTCGACCCCGCCGGTCCGCGCACCCGCAGCACCCCGCCGCTGTCCGGCCCGCAGGCGGTGCGTGCCGTGGCCGAGGCGTGCGCGCCCGAGGACGTGCTGGTGATCGGCTCCTCCAACCCGGTGCGCGACCTCGACCTGGTCGCTCGCTGGGACGAGCAGCCCACCGTGCTCGCCAACCGCGGGCTGGCCGGGATCGACGGCATGCTCGCCACCGCCGCGGGGGTCGCCCTCGGGCTGCCGGACCGCCGGGTGCGCGCGCTGGTCGGTGACCTGACCTTCCTGCACGACGTCGGCGGGCTGCTGCGCCCGTCCACCGAGTCCGAGCCGGACGTGCAGATCGTGGTGATGAACGACGCCGGGGGATCGATCTTCGCCACCCTCGAGCACGGCGCGCCGGAGCGTGCGCGCACCTTCGAGCGGGTGTTCGCCACCCCGCACACCGCCGACCTCGCCGCGCTGTGCGCCGGGTACGGGGTGCGGCACGTGCGGGTGAGCGACCTCGCCGCGCTGTCCGCCGCGCTGGCCGCACCGGGCCCGGGCACCTCGGTGGTCGAGGTGCGGGTCGATCGCACGGACCGGCGGGCGCTCGGGTCCCGGGTGGCGGCCGCCGTCGCGGAGGCGCTGGAGCGGTGACCGCGCGAGCGCAGGTCGGTCCGCAGCACGCCGCCCGGTACGGCATCGTGGATTCGCAGCGGGTTCCCAGGTTCCGCCGAGCATCGATCCAGGACGCCGGGGTCTGATTGTCCGCGAGGAGGAGGTACACCCCATGAGCACCACACCCGAGGACGACCGGCCGCAGGCGGGCACCCCCGAGCAGCCGCAGGCCGCCGCGAGCACCCCTGCCGAGGCCACGACGCCCGTGCCGCAGACCCCCGTGGCCGACGCGAGCGCGCACCCGCAGGAGGCGCCGACCCAGCGCATCGACCCGGCCGTGACGCAGCGGCTGGAGACGACCCCGACCGCTCCGGTCCCGGACGTCGCACCGACCGCACCCGCCCCGGCCGCCGCCGCGCCGACCCCCGCGCAGCCGGTCGCGCCGCAGCCCGCCGCACCGGTCTACCCCGCCCCCGCCGGCTACCCGGCTGCCGGGTACGGCACCCCGCAGGCCGCCCCCCAGCAGCCGCAGCCGCGCTACGGCCAGTACGCCCCGCAGCAGCCGGCCGCGCCGCAGACACCCGCCCCGGCGCCGGTGCAGCAGCCCGTCGCTGGCACCACCCCGCAGGGCCACGACCCGCTCACCGCCTTCCGTCGCCCGGACGCCGCGGGGCCGGGCGTGCCCGGCGGCACCCTCCCGCCGCAGGACGCGCAGCCCGGCCCGGAGGGCCAGCAGCCGCTCGCCGCCGCCGGCACCACCGTCCGCTCCGAGCGGACCCGGTTCTGGCTGCCCGTCGTCGGCGTCGGCGTCACCGCAGCGCTGGTCGCGAGCCTGGCCACCGCCGGGATCTTCGTGGCGCTCGACGGCAACGGCTCGTCCAGCACCCGCGCCGCGGACATCAGCTCGATCGGCCAGACCAGCACCGACTCCGTGCCGGTCTCCGGCTCGACCTCGGACAACCCCGACTGGCAGGCCGTGTCCGCCGCGGTCTCCGCGTCCGTCGTCGCGATCCAGGTCACCACCAGCAGCGGCGAGGCCGAGGGCTCCGGCGTGATCATCGACGACGCCGGCCACATCGTCACCAACAACCACGTGGTCAGCGGCGCGCAGGACGACAAGGTCCAGGTCACCCTCACCGACGGGCGGATCTTCACCGCCGACGTCGTGGGCACCGACGCCACCACCGACCTCGCGGTCGTCAAGATCGAGGACGCCCCGGACGACCTGTCGCCCGCCGCCCTCGGCGACTCCTCGGACGTCGCCGTCGGTGACCCGGTGATGGCCGTCGGCAACCCGCTCGGCCTGGCGAACACGGTCACCACCGGCATCGTCTCCGCGCTCGACCGCCCGGTCAGCACCTCGGAGTCCGGATCGGAGACCGTCGTCACCAACGCCATCCAGATCGACGCGGCGGTCAACCCCGGCAACTCCGGCGGCCCGCTGTTCGACGCCCAGGGGCGCGTGGTCGGCATCACCTCGTCGATCGCCACCACGTCCAGCCAGTCCGGCTCGATCGGCCTCGGCTTCGCGATCCCGGTCAACCTCGCCACGATGATCTCCAGCCAGCTCATCGCCGACGGCACCGCCGAGCACGCGTTCCTCGGCCTCGGCCTGGCCGACGGCACCGCCACCGCCGACGGCGTCACCCGCGCCGGCGCGCTGGTCAAGACCGTCAGCACCGGGTCCCCGGCCGCCGACGCCGGCATCCAGACGAACGACACCATCGTCGCCATCGACGGCAAGGCCGTCGCCGGTGCCGAGTCGCTCACCGGCTACGTCCGGGCGCACGCCTCCGGCGACCAGGTCACGCTGACCCTGGTCCGGGACGGCAAGTCCCTCGACGTGGACGTCACCCTGGCCACCCGCGAGGAGACCAGCACGTCCTCCGGCTCCGGCTCGGGCTCCGACGACCAGGGGTCCGGCGACTCCGGCTCCGGCCAGGGCGACTCGGGCCAGAGCGGCCAGGGCGGGCTGGAGAACATGACCCCCGAGCAGCTGTGGGAGTGGTTCCAGCAGCAACAGCAGCAGCAGGGCGGCGGCAACGGCTGACCCTGCCCCGACCGTCCGGGCGGACACCCCCTGCTCCGCCCGGGCCCCGAGATGACGCGGCCCGCACCGCGTCACCCACCGACGGCCCGACGTCCGCGCATCCCCCTGCGCCCGGACGCCGGGCCGTCGCTCGTTCCCCGGCCGATCCGCCGCGGGTCGCGAGGGCGCGGCGTCCCGCCCGTAGACTCGCCCGCGTCGTCCGGCGTGCAGATGCGCAGGTGGGGGCGATGACCCGGCGGGCATGCCGGGTCTCGGTCGAGGGGGCAGGGGCACGTGACGAGCACACCGACGACGGACGACGCAGCGGCTGACGCGGCGACGGAGCGTGAGTACACCTGGCGGGACCGCCGGCCGCTGCCGGCCCGGCTCGCGTCGGGCCGGGCGGTGCTGGCGCTGCTGCTCCCGGTGGCCGCCGGGATGCTGGCGGCGACGGTGCTGCAGACCGTGGGTCTGCTCGTCGGCCCTCCGGCGATCGTGCGCGACGGGGTGCTGGAGCCGGTGCTGGCGGGGACCGGTCCGGGGATCGCCTGGTCTCTGGCGGCGGTGCTCGTGCTCGAGGTCGCGGCGCTGTGGGGGAGCGGCGCGGCGCTGGCCGTGCTCGCCCAGGAGTCGGACGGCGTCCCGGTCCGGTGGCGCGACGTGTGGCTGTGGCCGGTGCAGCGTCCGCGTGCGGCGCTGGTGCTCGCGGGTGCTGGGGCGCTGGTGCAGGTGGCCGTCGTCGCGACGGTCCTGGTGCTGGCGCTCCTGCTGGCGTGGATCGGCGTGGACACGAGCGTGGGCTGGTCGCCGGTGATGCTGGCCGCGGCCGGACTCGCGGTGCTCACGGCGCTCGGCCCGGTGATCCGCGGCGCGGCGCGGCGGCTCCTGGTCGGTGACGAGCGGCACCCGGGGATCCTCCGGAGCACGCCGGCGTGGGGGCAGGACCGCTCGCTCCGGGGGTACCTCGCCATCGGCGGGCTGCTCGCGGTCGGCGTGACGGTCGGGTGGCAGCGGCTGACCGAGGCGCGCGGCTGGCCGGAGTGGCTCGACGACCCGGTCCGCGCGCTCCTCGGCGCGGCGTTCGCGCTCCTGGTCGCGGTGGTCCTGGTGGACGACTGCTCGCACGGCCTGCCGGTCCCGGGGGCGTCCCGCACGCCCGGGCGCGGGCTGCTGCGCTGGGTCGGTGGTGTGGTGGTGCCGGTCGTCCCCGCGCTGCTGCTGATCGCGGTCACCCTGGTGAACCCGTGGGGTGCCGTGCGCGTCGAGCAGTCCCGGGTGCCGTGGTCGCCGGGACCGCTGGTCACCGGCGTCGCGGGTGGGGATCTGCTGCTCGACGGCCAGGCCACCCGCCCGGACTACGTCGGGCTGTGCCGCGGGCTGGACTGCGTGCAGGCGCTGGGGTCGACGAAGAACGCGGGGCTCGCCCTCGGGACCGACGACGGCCTGCTGTGGGAGGCGCGCTGGACGGTGGACGGCCGCGCGATCGACGAGTCGGGCGAGCTGCTCGGCGAGGGCTGGCAGGACCTGCCCGCCGTGCTGACGCTGCGATCGATCGACGTGGACGCGTTCTGGTCCGACGCCTGGGCGGCGGGTGCCGACCAGCAGCAGATCGCGCTGGACGAGCGACCGGCGCTGGCGGAGGTCGAGCTGGCGCGCAGCACCTGGGGGGCCATGAGCCCGAACGGCGACCCCGCCGGCTCGATCGTCGACCTGCCGGTCGCCCTGGACGCCCGTGACGGCACGCTCGCCCTCGCGACCTCCTTCGGCCCGGCGTGGGCGGACCACGGCACCGGCCCGGTCTACCTGGCCCGCTGCACCGGCACCGACTGCGAGGTGGTGCAGACCGAGGTGAGCCGCAGCGTCGTGCCCTCGGCGCTGCCGCTGGACGTCGCGCTCGGCCCGGACGGCACGCTCTACGCGACGGTCTACGGCGTGGGATCGACCGACCAGCGCGACATCGGCGCGCTCTGGCTGCTGGTGCTGCCGCCGGACGGCGAGGTGGTGGCGCACGAGCTGGTGCCCTCCGACGGCCGGGAGGTGGACCTGGAGGCGCTCCCCGGGGCGGACGTCGAGGTCGCGGAGGACGGCACGGTGTGGGTGCTGGACCGCCGCAGCACCCTGCAGGGCGCGACCCTGCTGCGCTGCGACGACGCGACCTGCGCCTCCTGGGAGCGGGCGGCCACGTTCGACCGGATGCAGCAGTCCTCCGGCGTGCTCGCCATCGACGGCTCCGACCGCCCGATGATCGTCTGGGCAGACCCGGATCGCCTGGTGGTCGACCTGCTGTCCTGCACGGACACCGCCTGCTCGGCCACCGAGTCCCGGCTGCTGGCCGCGGACGTCGGCGACAGCATCCTCGGGATCCAGATGATGCTCGGGCTCTCCCTGGACGACGGGCTGCCGGTGGTCACGGTCTACGACGAGTCGCGTCTCGACCCGACCTACCTGCGGCAGATCCGCTGCCTCGACGCCCGCTGCGGCGCGGACTGAGGCCGCTCGCCACGGTCGCGCCGGGCCGTGCGCGGCCTCAGTCCGTGCTGAGGGCGTCGTGCATCGGCACGAGCTTCGCGTGGGACTCGGCGAGCTCGGCCGCCGGGTCCGAGGCGGCCACGATGCCGCAGCCGGCGAACAGCCGGACGGTGCGCGGGTCGGCCGGGTCGACCTGCCCGGAGCGCAGGCCGATGCCCCACTCGCCGTCGCCGTCGGCGCCGAGCCAGCCGACCGGTCCGGCGTAGCGGGCGCGATCCATGCCCTCGACCCGGCGGATCAGCTCGCGCGCGGCGTCGGTGGGGGTGCCGCACACCGCGGCGGTGGGGTGCAGCGCGGCGGCGAGGGTGAGCGAGGTCGGGGCGTCGGGGCCGTGCTCGGCGGCGCCGACCAGCACACCGGTGACGTCCGAGGCCAGGTGCAGCACGTTCGGCAGGTGCAGCACGAACGGCACGTCGGGCACGTTGGTGGAGGAGCAGTAGGGCGCGAGCGCGTGCGCGACGGAGGACACCGCGTACTCGTGCTCCTCGAGGTCCTTGGAGGAGTGCGCGAGGATCGCGGCGCGCGCGACGTCGGCCTCGTCGTCGCCGGTGCGGCGGATCGTGCCGGCGAGCACCCGCGAGGTGACCAGGCCCTTCTCCGAGCGGACCAGCAGCTCCGGGGTGGCCCCGATCAGCCCGTCCACGGAGAACGTCCAGCAGGTCGGGTAGTGCGCGGCGAGCCGGTTCAGCGCGTGCCGGACGTCCAGCGGTTCGGCGGTGCGGGCGATCTCGTCGCGGGCCAGCACCACCTTGTCGACCTCGCCGGCGCGGATCGCGGCGACCCCGGCGGCGACCACGGCGGTCCACTCCTGCTCGGGCACCGATCCGGAGGTGTAGGTGACGGCGCCGGGGGAGCGCACGGGGGTGAGGCCGGCGACGTGACGGGCCACCAGCGACCAGTCCGGGGCCGGGCCGAGCGAGCCGCCGGTCGCGGCGACGGTGAGCCAGGCGGTGTCGCCGCGTCGTCCGACGACCACCTCGGGCACCACCAGCACGCCCCCGGCGTCCGAGGCGTCGTCGAAGGCGAAGGAGCCGAAGGCCACCGGGCCGGTGCCGGGCACGCCGACCTCGTCGCGGACCACGGCGTGCGCGACCAGCGCGTGCCAGGCGCGCTCGGCCTCGGCGAACCGCTCGGGGCCGTCCACCTCGATCCGGGCGGCCTCGCCCCAGCCGATCAGCCCCTCGCCGCGGCGCACCCAGGTGAGCGGGGCGTCCTCCGGGAGCAGGGCGAGCAGGTCGTCGGGGGCGTCGAGGGCGACGGTGCGCACCACGAGCGGCTGGGTGGCGGCGCTGGCGTGCGTCTCGCCGGGCAGGCTGGTCATCGCGGACCAGGGTACGACTCCCTGCGGGGGGCAGGGCGCGCGCACCCCCGCCGACCTGAGAGCATGGCCCCATGCCTCGTGCCTCCCTCGACAAGGACCCCCACGACGTCGCCGCGATGTTCGACGGCGTGGCGCGCCGCTACGACCTGACGAACGACGTGCTGTCGCTCGGCCAGGACCGGTCCTGGCGCCGGGCCACGCTGGCCGCGCTGGGCGCGCAGCCGGGGGAGAAGGTGCTGGATCTCGCGGCCGGCACGGGCACCTCGAGCGAGCCGCTGGCCGACGCCGGCGTGCGGGTGGTGCCCTGCGACCTGTCGACCGGGATGCTCACGGTGGGCAAGCGCCGGCGCCCCGACCTGCCGTTCACGGCGGGGGACGCGACCGCGCTGCCGTTCGCGGACGGCTCCTTCGACGCGGTGACGATCTCCTTCGGCCTGCGCAACGTGGTGGACACCGTGGGCGCGCTCGCGGAGATGCGCCGGGTGACGCGTCCGGGCGGGCGCCTGGTGGTGTGCGAGTTCTCCACGCCGTCCTGGAAGCCGTTCCGCACGGTGTACTCGGGCTACCTCATGCAGGCGCTGCCGAAGGTGGCCGGGGTGGTGGCGCGGCAGTCCGACGCCTACGTGTACCTGGCGGAGTCGATCCGGGACTGGCCGGACCAGCTCGGGCTGGCGGCGCTGCTCAAGGAGGCCGGCTGGGGCTCGGTGGCGTACCGGAACCTCACCGGCGGGATCGTGGCGCTGCACCGGGCGATCAACCCCGCGGAGTGACCCATGAGGGCTGAACCGGTTAAGCGCGGGACGAACGTCCTACAGGGGTGGGTTCGGACAGCCGCGACCCTGGTGAGGCAAGCCTTCGCAGACAGGACCAAGGTCCGACACTAGACTTTGGTCGACAACGTGTGAAGGCATTCACAAGAGCGTGGGGCGGAACTGTGCAGACTGGACGGAGCGATGACGCCGACGTCATCGTCGTCGGTGCCGGTCCCGGTGGCTCCGCAGCCGCCTACCACTGCGCCGCGGCCGGTCTCTCGGTCCTCCTGCTCGACAAGGCCTCGTTCCCGCGCGACAAGATCTGCGGCGACGGCCTGACCCCGCGTGCGGTCGCCGAGCTCGTGCGGATGGGCGTGCCGATCCGCGAGGAGGACGGCTGGATCCGCAACACCGGCCTGCGGGTCGTCGGCGGCGGCCACGTGATCGAGCTGCCCTGGCCCGAGCTGTCGTCCTACCCCTCCTTCGGCCTGGCCCGCGCGCGGATGTCCTTCGACCACCTGCTGGTCGAGCACGCCCGCGCCGCCGGCGCCAAGGTGCAGGAGCGCACCAACGTCACCGGCCCGCTGCTCGACGAGCGCACCGGCCGGGTGATCGGTGTCGAGGCGAACCTGCTCGACCTCGACGGCCGCCGCACCGGGGAGCAGGTCACCTACCGCGCCCCGGTCGTGATCGCGGCCGACGGCGTCTCCGCCCGCCTGGCCACCGGCATGGGCCTGGAGAAGCGCATGGACCGGCCGATGGGCGTGGCCGTGCGCACCTACTTCCGCACCCCGCGGCACGCCGACCCGATGATGGAGAGCCAGCTCGAGCTCTGGGACGGCAAGCCGGGCGAGTCGAACCTCATGCCGGGCTACGGCTGGATCTTCTCCCTCGGCGACGGCACCGCGAACGTCGGTCTGGGCTCGGTGTCCTCGACCGCCGCCGCGACCAAGGTCGACTACAAGGACCTGTTCGCGAAGTGGATGGTGAACGCCCCCGAGGAGTGGGAGTTCACCCCCGAGAACCAGCTCGGCCCCGTGCGCGGGGCCGCGCTGCCGATGGGGTTCAACCGTGGTCCGCTCTACGGGCGGGGCCTGATGCTGGTGGGGGACGCCGCCGGCATGATCAGCCCGTTCAACGGCGAGGGCATCGCGTACGCGCTCCAGGCCGGCCGGGTGGCCGCCGACGCGATCGTGCAGTCCACCGCCCGCGGCACCGCGGCAGGCCGGGAGCGTGCGCTCGCCACGTACGGCACCCGGATGAAGGACGACCTGGGCGGGTACTACACGCTCGGCCGGATCTTCGTGAAGCTCATCGAGCACCCGCAGGTCATGCGTGCCTGCACGAAGTACGGCCTGCCTCGCCCGCTGGTCATGAAGTTCACGCACAAGCTGCTCGCGGACTGCTACGAGACCCGCGGCGGCGACATGGTCGACAAGGTCATCGCCGGCCTCGCCCGTCTGGCGCCCGCCTCGTGACCGCCCCGCAGACACCCCGTCCGCCGACGCCCCGACGTCGTCCGGCCTGGCAGGCAGCCGCCGACAGGCCGAGACTTGGGCCGGAGGCCCACCCGCGCAGCTCGCCCCTGAGGCGGGACCGGGCCCCCGCCACCTGAGCACCGACGCCCCGCAGTCCGGACGGAAGCACTCCACCCCCCCAACGGGAGAGCACCGATGAACAACCCGTACGTCCCCCTTCTCGTCATGATGGGGATCGCCGCAGTCCTCGCCGTCGGCGGGCTCGGCGCCAGCGCCGTCCTCGGGCCCAAGCGCTACAACCGCGCGAAGCTCGAGGCCTACGAGTGCGGCATCCAGCCGACGCCGCACGCCGTCGGCGGCGGCCGGTTCCCGGTCAAGTACTACCTGGTGGCGATGACCTTCATCGTCTTCGACATCGAGGTCGTCTTCCTCTACCCGTGGGCGGTGGACTTCACCGAGCTCGCGGCCTTCGGGCTGATCGCCATGCTCGGCTTCCTGGCGCTGATCACGGTGCCCTTCCTGTACGAGTGGCGCCGCGGCGGCCTGGAGTGGGACGAGGACTGACATGGGTATCGAAGAGGCCCCCTCGGGGTTCCTGCTGACCTCGGTCGAGAAGATCGCCGGTCTGGCCCGCAAGGGCTCGGTCTGGCCGGTCACCTTCGGCCTGGCCTGCTGCGCGATCGAGATGATGGCGACCGGCACCAGCCGGTTCGACATCTCCCGGTTCGGCATGGAGGTGTTCCGCGCCTCGCCGCGCCAGTCCGACCTGATGATCGTGGCCGGCCGCGTGAGCCAGAAGATGGCGCCGATTGTCCGTCAGGTCTACGACCAGATGGCCGAGCCCAAGTGGGTGCTGTCGATGGGCGTGTGCGCCTCCTCCGGCGGCATGTTCAACAACTACGCGATCGTGCAGGGCGTCGACCACGTCGTCCCGGTCGACATCTACCTGCCCGGCTGCCCGCCGCGCCCCGAGATGCTGATCAACGCGATCCTCGAGCTGCACGAGCAGATCAAGACCGAGCCCCTGGGCAAGAACCGCGCCGAGATCGTCCGCAAGGTCGAAGAGGCCGCGCTGCGGGCCACCCCCACCTCGCACATGACGGGACTGCTGCGATGACCGCGCCTGCCGACAAGCCGGCCGACAAGGACCTGGCCGCCGACGCCAAGCAGGCGGTCACCCCCGGTGACGCCGCCACGGCCGACGCGGACGCCCAGCCGACCGCCGAGGCCGCGCTCTCCGCCGGGGGGAACACCGCCCCCGACCGCGTGCTGCCGCTGGAGGTCGTGGACGTCCGCCAGGGCATGTTCGGCGTCCGCGGCTCCGGCGACACCTCCGGCTTCGGCGGCCTGGTCACCACGGTGACCCTGCCCGGCCCGAGCGAGCGCCCCTACGGCTCGTACTTCGACGAGGTGGTGGACGTGCTCGCCGAGATCCTCGACGAGTCCGGCACCGGCTTCGCCAACGCGATCGAGTCCGTGGTCGTGGACCGCGGCGAGCTGACGCTCAACGTCGCGCGGGAGCACCTGGTCGAGGTGGCGCGTGCGCTGCGCGACGACCAGGACCTGCGCTTCGAGCTGTCGCTCGGCGTGAACGGCGTGCACTACCCGCACGACACCGGGCGCGAGCTGCACGCGGTGTACCACCTGCGGTCGGTCACCCACACGCGCAAGATCCGGCTCGAGGTCGCCGCCCCCGAGGGCGACGCGACCATCCCCAGCACCGTCGAGGTCTACCCGGCGAACGACTGGCACGAGCGCGAGACCTGGGACTTCTTCGGGATCGTGTTCACCGGGCGCAGCGACCTGTCACGGATCGAGATGCCGGACGACTGGCCCGGCCACCCGCAGCGCAAGGACTACCCGCTCGGCGGCATCCCGGTGGAGTACAAGGGCGCCACCGTGCCCCCGGCGGACCAGCGGAGGCAGTACCGATGAGCTCTCAGACCCACACCCCCCGCGCCACCGGCCACGTGGTCGACTCGGAGACCGAGGGCGTCCGTTCCTTCGAGGCCACCGGCGGCGACTGGTCGGAGATCGCCGAGGAGGCGGCCCGGCTCGGCGAGCAGCGCATCGTCGTCAACATGGGCCCGCAGCACCCCTCGACCCACGGCGTGCTCCGCCTCATGCTCGAGATCGACGGCGAGACGGTGACCGAGGCCCGCGCGGGCATCGGCTACCTGCACACCGGCATCGAGAAGAACATGGAGTTTCGCACCTGGACCCAGGGCGTGACGTTCTGCACCCGCATGGACTACGTCGCCCCGCTGTTCCAGGAGGCGGCCTACTGCCTCGCGGTCGAGAAGCTGCTCGGCATCACGGACGACGTGCCCGAGCGCGCCTCGCAGATCCGCGTGCTGATGATGGAGCTCAACCGGATCGCCTCGCACCTGGTGTGCCTGGCCACCGGCGGCAACGAGCTCGGCGCCACCACGATCATGATCATGGGCTTCACCGCCCGCGAGGAGATCCTGCGGATCTTCGAGATGGTCACCGGCCTGCGGATGAACCACGCGTACATCCGCCCCGGCGGCGTCGCGCAGGACCTGCCCCCGGGCTCGCTCGACTCGATCACCGAGGCGATGGTCGGCGTCCGGAAGTACATGAAGCAGCTCGAGGACCTCATGCTCGGGCAGCCGATCCTCAAGGGCCGCCTGCAGGACGTCGGCGTGCTCAACCTCGCCGGCTGCATGGCGCTGGGGATCACCGGCCCGATGCTCCGGTCGGCCGGCCTGCCGTACGACGTGCGCAAGTCCGACCCGTACTGCGGGTACGAGACCTACGACTTCGACGTGCCGGTGTCGCAGAACGCAGACTGCTGGGACCGGATGGTCCTGCGGTTCGAGGAGTGCTACCAGTCGATGCGGATCATCGACCAGGTGCTCGAGCGCCTCAAGGCCTCCACCGGCCAGCCGGTGATGGTCGAGGACAAGAAGATCGCCTGGCCGGCGCAGCTCGCGATCGGCTCGGACGGCCAGGGCAACTCGCTCGACCACATCCGCGAGATCATGGGCACCTCGATGGAGTCCCTGATCCACCACTTCAAGCTCGTGACCGAGGGTTTCCGGGTGCCGGCCGGCCAGGCCTGGCAGACCGTCGAGCACCCGCGCGGCGAGCTCGGGGTGCACCTGGTGTCCGACGGTGGCACCAAGCCGTACCGGGCGCACTTCCGCGACCCGTCGTTCAACAACCTGCAGGCCGTGTCGGTGCTGTGCGAGGGCGGTCAGGTGGCGGACGTCGTCTGCGCCGTCGCCTCGATCGACCCGGTGCTCGGAGGGGTGGACCGCTGATGACCGTGCACCACACCGCCCCGGCCCGCCGGGTGCTCGCGTACGACGCGGGAACCCGGGCCCGCCTGGACGCCGACGCCGCGCAGGTCGTCGCGCGCTACCCGGACTCGCGCTCCGCGCTGCTGCCGCTGCTGCACCTGGTGCAGAGCGAGGACGCCTACGTCAGCCCGGCCGGCATCGCGTTCTGCGCCGAGACCCTCGGCCTGAGCACGGCGCAGGTCTCCGCGGTCGCGACGTTCTACACCCAGTACAAGCGCCGCCCGAACGGCGAGTACACGGTGGGCGTCTGCACCAACACGCTCTGCGCGATCATGGGCGGCGACGCGATCTGGGAGGACCTCACCGACCGGCTCGGCATCGGCCACGACGAGACCACCGCCGACGGCAAGATCACGCTCGAGCGCATCGAGTGCAACGCCGCCTGCGACTTCGCGCCGGTGATGATGATCAACTGGGAGTTCTTCGACAACCAGACGCCGGAGACGGCCGCCGAGGTGGTCGGGAAGCTCATCGACGGCAAGGCCGTCGCGCCGACCCGCGGCCCGGACCAGGTGCCGACGTTCCGCGAGGTCTCGCGGGTGCTCGCCGGCTTCCCGGACGGGCGAGCCGACCAGGGCGTCGCCGCCGGCCCCGCCACGCTGGTCGGCCTGGACCTGGCCCGCGAGAAGGGCTGGAAGGCCCCCGCGCAGTCCGCCCCCGCCGGCACCGCGCCGGTCGAGGAGCCCACCGCGGCGTCGGCCCCGGCCGTCGGCGGCGAGCAGTCCTCCGCCGAGCGGCCCGCCGCCGGTGCCGCCGACCGTTCCGCCTCGCAGGAGAAGGCCGAGCACCGCGCCGAGGACACCTCGGCGCCGGTCGAGAAGGAGAAGCCCTGATGGCCGACGCGCTGACCCCGGTCCTGTCCGCCCGCTGGGGCGAGGCACGGTCCTGGACGCTGGACACCTACGAGAAGAACGGCGGCTACGCCGGTCTGCGCAAGGCCCTGACGATGGACGCCGCCGACGTGGTGACCACCGTCAAGGACTCCGGCCTGCGCGGCCGTGGCGGCGCCGGCTTCCCCACCGGCATGAAGTGGGGCTTCCTGCCCGCGCCGGACGGCGGCCCGCGCTACCTCGTGGTGAACGCCGACGAGTCCGAGCCGGGCACCTGCAAGGACATCCCGCTGATGATGGCCGACCCGCAGGTGCTGGTGGAGGGCGTGGCGATCACGTCCTACGCCATCGGCTGCCACCACGCCTTCATCTACCTGCGCGGCGAGGTCGTGCACGTGTACCGCCGGCTGCTGCGGGCGGTCGAGGAGGCCTACGCCAAGGGCTACCTGGGCAAGAACATCCTCGGCTCTGGGTACGACCTGGACGTCACGGTGCACGCCGGCGCCGGCGCGTACATCTGCGGCGAGGAGACCGCGCTGCTCGACTCCCTGGAGGGGCGTCGCGGCCAGCCGCGCCTCAAGCCGCCGTTCCCGGCGGTCGCGGGCCTGTACGCCCGGCCGACCGTGGTGAACAACGTCGAGTCGATCGCCTCCGTGCCCGCCATCGTCACCGGCGGCTCGGACTGGTTCCGCACGATGGGCACCGACCGCTCGCCGGGCCACGGCCTGTTCTCGCTGTCCGGCCACGTCGCGCGGCCCGGCCAGTACGAGGCGCCGCTCGGCATCACCATGCGCGAGCTGCTCGAGATGGCGGGCGGCGTCCGCGAGGGCCACGAGCTGAAGTTCTGGACCCCCGGCGGCTCCTCCACGCCGATCTTCACGGCGGAGCACCTCGACGTGCCGCTCACCTACGAGGAGGTGGGTGCCGCCGGCTCGATGCTCGGCACCCGCGCGCTCCAGGTGTTCGACGACACCGTCTCGGTGGTCAAGGCCGTGTCCCGGTGGACGCAGTTCTACAAGCACGAGTCCTGCGGCAAGTGCACGCCCTGCCGCGAGGGCACGTTCTGGCTGACCCAGGTGCTCGGTCGCCTGGAGGCCGGTCAGGGCACGTCGGGCGACATCGACCTGCTGCTCGACCTGTGCGACAACATCCTCGGCAAGGCGTTCTGCGCCCTCGGCGACGGTGCCACGTCGCCCATCACCTCGGCGATCAAGTACTTCCGGGACGAGTTCGAGGCCGGGACGCACACCCCGGCCGACGTGCTGTTCCCGCCGGAGCGCTCCTCGCTCTTCCCCTACACCCCGCGCCGTTCCGGTGCGGGTCAGCTCGCGGGAGCCCACGCATGACGGTCACCACCCCCAAGCCCGCTGCCGGGGCCTCGCCGGCGCCGGTCGACGGCATCACGTTCACCATCGACGGCATCGAGACCACCGTGCCCCAGGGCACCCTGGTCATCCGCGCCGCCGAGCAGCTCGGCATCCAGATCCCGCGGTTCTGCGACCACCCGCTCCTCGCCCCGGCCGGCGCCTGCCGCCAGTGCCTGGTCGAGGTCTGGGCCCCGGGCCGCGACGGCAACCTCGCCAAGATGCCCAAGCCCCAGGCCTCGTGCACGCTCACCGCGATGCCGGGCATGGAGGTCCGCACCCAGCTCACCTCCGGCGAGGCCGAGAAGGCCCAGCACGGCGTGATGGAGCTGCTGCTGATCAACCACCCGCTGGACTGCCCGGTCTGCGACAAGGGCGGCGAGTGCCCCCTGCAGAACCAGGCGATGAGCAACGGCCGCTCCCAGACGCGGTTCGTCGACATCAAGCGGACCTTCCCCAAGCCGATCTCGGTGTCCACGGAGATCCTGCTCGACCGGGAGCGCTGCATCCTCTGCCAGCGCTGCACCCGGTTCTCCCGCGAGATCGCCGGCGACCCGTTCATCGACCTGCAGAAGCGCGGCGCGCAGCAGCAGATCGGTCGCTTCGACACCGACGTGCTCGGCTTCGCGGACCAGCCGTCCTCCGAGGTCTTCCTCGGTGCGGACATCCCGGTCGGCTGCGCCACCACGGACCTGGACGACGAGTCGGGCCAGCCCTTCGCCTCGTACTTCTCCGGCAACACGGTGCAGATCTGCCCGGTCGGCGCGCTGACCGGCGCGGCCTACCGGTTCCGGGCCCGCCCGTTCGACCTGGTCTCCACCCCGGGCGTCAGCGAGAACGACGCCTCCGGTGCCGCGCTCCGCATCGACCACCGCCGCGGCGTGGTGCTGCGTCGTCTGGCCGGTGAGGACGCCGCGGTGAACGAGGAGTGGATCACCGACAAGGACCGCTTCGCCTTCGCCTGGTCCTCGCAGCCCGACCGCCTCAGCACCCCGCTGGTCCGCGACGCGGACGGCGAGCTGCGGCCCGCCTCCTGGGGCGAGGCCCTGGAGGCCGCCGCGCACGGTCTGGAGCAGGCCCGTGCCGCCGGCGGCGTGGGCGTGCTGCCGGGTGGCCGCGTGACCCTCGAGGACGCCTACGCCTACGGCAAGTTCGCCCGCGTGGCGCTCGGCACCAACGACGTGGACCTGCGTGCCCGTCCGCACTCCGACGAGGAGGAGGCCTTCCTCGGCCACGCCGTCGCCGGTCGCGGGATGGGCGTCACCTTCGCCGACCTGGAGAAGGCCCCCGCCGCCCTGCTGGTCGGCCTGGAGGCCGAGGAGGAGGCGGGCATCGTCTTCCTCCGGCTGCGCAAGGGTGTCGTCGCCGGTCGCACGAAGGTGCTCTCGGTCGCCCCGCTGGCCAGCCGCGGGCTGGAGCGCCTGGACGGCGAGCTGATCACGGCCGCCCCGGGCACCGAGCCCGAGGTGCTGGACGCGATCGGCACCGGCCCGCTGAAGGACGCCGGCACCGCGCTCGGCGCCGAGGGTGCGGTGATCCTGGTCGGCGAGCGGCTCGGCGCCGTGCCCGGCGGCCTGTCCGCCGCGCTGCGTCTCGCCGCCCGCACCGGGGCCCGTCTCGCGTGGATCCCGCGTCGCGCCGGGGAGCGCGGCGGCATCGAGGTCGGCGCCCTGCCGAGCCTGCTGCCCGGTGGCCGTCCGGTCGCCGACGCCGCGGCTCGGGTGGACGTCGCCGCCGCCTGGGACGTCGAGCACCTGCCCGCCGAGCCCGGCCGGTCCACCTCCGCGATGCTCGCGGCGGCCACCGACGGCTCCCTGGGCGGTCTGGTGATCGGTGGCCTCGAGCTGCGCGACCTGCCGGACCCGGCCGCGGCCCGTGCCGCGATCGAGGCCGCCGGCTTCGTGGTCAGCCTGGAGGTCCGCTCCTCCGACGTCACGGCGCTGGCCGACGTGGTGCTGCCCGTCGCCCCGCCGGTCGAGAAGCCCGGCACCTTCGTCAACTGGGAGGGTCGTCCCCGACCGTTCCCGCAGGCGCTGACCACCACGGCGATGTCCGACCACCGGGTGCTCGACCTGCTGGCCGACGAGCTCGGCACCACGCTCGGCCTGCGCACCCTCAAGGACGTGCACGCCGACATCGACGGCATCGAGCAGTCCGGCGCCTGGGACGGCGCCCGCGTCGAGGCCCCGACGGCCACCGCCGCCGAGCCGCCGGCCGTCGCGCCGGGGCACGCGGTGCTGGCCACCTGGCACCTGCTGCTCGACTCCGGTCGGCTCCAGGACGGCGAGCCGTTCCTCGCCGGCACCGCCAAGCGCGCGGTCGCGCGGCTGTCCGCAGCCACCGCCGCCGCCGCGGGCCTGACCGACGGCGGGAAGGTCGCGGTGTCCACGGACGCCGGCACGATCACCCTGCCGGCCGTCGTCACCGCCATGCCGGACCACGTGGTCTGGCTGCCCACCGCCTCGACCGGCAGCGAGGTCCGCGGGACCCTGCACGCCGTCGCCGGTGACGTGGTGCGCATCGCCGCCGCCGAGGAGGAGTCCGCATGACCGCGCTGACCGCGCTGACGGCCGCCGTCGACACCACGACGTCGCCGGGCGCCGACTTCAGCAACGACGTGTTCTGGGTGTACCTGCTCAAGGCCGTCGGGATCATCGTGTTCCTGCTGCTGAGCGTGCTGATCGCGATCTGGTTCGAGCGCCGCGTGGTCGGCCGGATGCAGCTGCGTCCCGGCCCGAACGTGCACGGCCCCTTCGGCCTGTTCCAGTCGCTCGCCGACGCCCTCAAGCTCCTCCTCAAGGAGGACATGACGGTCAAGGCCGCCGACAAGGTCATCTACATCGTGGCGCCGTTCATCGCGGTGTTCTGCTCGCTGCTGACCTACGCGGTGATCCCCTTCGGGCCCGAGGTCTCGATCTTCGGCACCAGGACGCCGCTCCAGCTCACCGACTTCCCGGTGGCGGTGCTCTACATCCTGGCGTGCGCCTCGGTCGGCGTGTACGGCATCGTCCTCGGCGGCTGGTCGTCCAACTCGACCTACCCGCTGCTCGGCGCCGTGCGCTCCACCGCGCAGGTGATCTCCTACGAGCTGTCGATGGGCCTGTCCCTGGTCAGCGTGTTCATCCTCGCCGGGTCCATGTCGACCTCGCAGATCGTGGACTCGCAGACGACCGTGTGGTGGCTGATCCCGCTGGCACCGGCGTTCATCATCTACGTGATCTCGATGGTCGGTGAGACCAACCGCCTGCCCTTCGACCTCCCCGAGGCCGAGGGCGAGCTGGTCGGCGGCTACACCACCGAGTACTCCTCGATGAAGTTCGCCTGGTTCTTCCTCGCCGAGTACATCAACATGCTCAACGTCTCCGCGGTCGCCACCACGCTGTTCTTCGGCGGCTGGCGCGCCCCATGGCCGATCTCCATGATCAACGACGGCATGTTCAACACCGGCTGGTGGCCGCTGCTGTGGTTCGTGGTCAAGGTCTGGATGTTCATGTTCCTGTTCGTGTGGATCCGCGGCACGCTGCTGCGCTTCCGCTACGACCAGTTCATGAAGTTCGGCTGGAAGGTGCTGATCCCCTCGGCGCTGGTCTGGCTGGTGTGCGTCGCCGTGGTGCAGGGCGTCCGGCAGTTCTCGGACCTCGACCTGCGCGCGGTGATGTTCGGCCTGGCCGGTCTGATCGTCGTGGCGATCCTGGTGTCGTTCTTCATCCCGGAGAAGAAGGCCGCCGCCGAGCCGGAGGCCGCCGACGGGCCGTTCGACGCCTTCGCCGGCGGCTACCCGGTGCCGCCGATGCCCGGCCAGACGCTCCCGCCGTCGCCCCGCGCCCAGCGCCGCGCCGCGCAGTCCTCCACCCCCGCTCTCGTCGGCGGAGGCACCGAGGACGCACCCGAGTCCCCCACCGAGGAGGTGCCCCGTGGCTGACCCCCAGCAGCCCGGACAGTCCGTGGAGCCCACGCAGGGCGGCGGAGAGGTCGCTGCCCCTGGCGACGTCCGCCCCTACGAGTCGGTGATCCCGAAGCGCGGCCCGGTGGCCGACGCCCTCGGCCCGGTCATCGGCTTCGGCGTCACGCTGAAGAACTTCTTCAGCCCGACGGTCACCGAGCAGTACCCGTTCGAGACCGCCCCCGTGAAGCCGCGGTTCCACGGCCGGCACCAGCTCAACCGGTACCCGGACGGCCTGGAGAAGTGCATCGGCTGCGAGCTGTGCGCCTGGGCGTGCCCCGCGGACGCGATCTACGTCGAGGCCGGCGACAACACCCCGGACGCGCAGTTCTCGCCCGGTGAGCGCTACGGCCGCGTCTACCAGATCAACTACCTGCGCTGCATCTTCTGCGCGCTGTGCATCGAGGCGTGCCCCACCCGGGCGCTCACGATGACCAACGAGTTCGAGCTCGCCGGCCAGACCCGCGAGGGCCTGATCTTCGAGAAGCAGGACCTGCTCGCGCCCCTGGCCGAGGGCATGCTCGCCGCCCCGCACCCGATGGCCGAGGGCACGACCGACACCGAGTACTACCGCAACGAGGTCACCGCGCCGACGACCGCCCAGGTGGACTGGGTCGCCGAGCACCGGCCGGAGGACCCCACGCTCGCCGCCGCGCGCACCCGCGCCGAGGCGGGCACCGGAGAGAAGGCGGTCCGATGACCCCGTCCACCGCCGAGGCCGTGCTGTTCTGGGTCCTCGCGCCGATCATGGTGCTGGCCGCGCTCGGGCTGCTGTTCGCCCGCAAGGCCGTGCACGCCGCGATGTGCGTGATCCTGGTGATGATCTGCCTCGCGTTCCTCTACATCGCGCAGGAGGCGCCGTTCCTCGGCGTCGTCCAGGTGGTCGTCTACACCGGCGCCGTGATGATGCTGTTCCTGTTCGTGCTGATGCTGGTCGGCGTGGACGCCTCCGACTCCCTGGTGGAGACGGTGCGCGGTCAGCGCTGGATCGGCTGGCTGGCCGGGATCGGCCTCGGCGTGGTGCTGGTCGGCGTCGTCGCCCGTGCCACCTACCCGGAGGCCGTCGGCCTGGGCACCGCGAACGACGCGACCAACCCGGTCGGCGTCGCCCGGATCATCTTCGGCCAGCACGTCTTCGGCCTGGAGGTCGTCGGCACGCTGCTGGTGGTCGCCGCCCTGGGCGCGCTGGTGCTGACCCACCGCACCCGGCTCAAGCCGCTGGTCAAGCAGGGCGACCGGGCCGCCGCGCGCGTGCGTGCCGGCGCCCGCCTGACCCCGCTGCCCGCCCCCGGCGTCTACGCCCGGCACAACGCGATGGACGTGCCGGCGCTCGACCCCGACGGCAACCCCATCGACGAGTCGGTGCCGCGCGTGCTGCGGATCCGCGGCCAGGAGGCCGGGACCGCCACGTACCACGCGGGCACCTACCTCGAGGCGGTCGGCGCCGACGCCGAGCTGACGCAGGGTGCGACCCGGACGGAGAGCGAGCAGTGAGCCTGACCAACTACCTGGTGCTGTCGGGGATCCTGTTCTCGATCGGTGCCGCGACGGTGCTGCTGCGCCGCAACGCGATCATCGTGTTCATGGGCGTCGAGCTCATGCTCAACGCGACCAACCTCGCGCTCGTCACGTTCTCCCGGCTGCACGGGGACCTCACCGGTCAGGTCATGGCGTTCTTCGTCATGGTCGTGGCCGCCGCCGAGGTCGTCGTCGGGCTGGCGATCATCGTGTCGATCTTCCGCACCCGCAAGTCGGCCTCGGTCGACGACATCAACCTGCTGAAGAGCTGAGGGGCGTTGTGAACGACTTGTCCTCCCTCGCGCCGCTGCTGGTCGCGATCCCGCTGGCGAGCGCCGCGATCCTGCTGCTGCTCGGGCGCGTGTCCGACCGCTGGGGCCACTGGCTCGGCGTGCTCGCCTCCACCGCCGCCTTCGTGGTCGGCGCGATCCTGCTGGTCGAGCTGCTCGGCCGCCCCGCGGACGACCGTGTGATCGGTGTGCACCTGTTCGACTGGATCCAGGTCGGCCGGTTCGACCTGTCCGCCGGGCTGCGCGTCGACCCGCTGTCGCTGACCTTCGTGCTGCTGGTGACCTTCGTCGGCACGCTGATCCACCTGTACTCGGTGGCGTACATGGAGCACGACGCCGCCCGGCGCCGGTTCTTCGCCTACCTCAACCTGTTCATCGCGGCGATGCTGGTGCTGGTCCTCGCGGACTCCTACCTGCTGCTGTTCGTCGGCTGGGAGGGCGTCGGCCTGGCGTCCTACCTGCTGATCGGGTTCTGGAACCACCACACGCCCTACGCGGTCGCCGCGAAGAAGGCCTTCGTCGCCAACCGCGTCGGTGACATCGGCCTGCTGGTCGCGATGATGCTGATGTTCGCGACCTTCGGCGCGGTCGACTTCGACACCGTCGCCACCGGCGCCGAGCACGCCTCCACCGGCACGCTCACCGCGATGGGCCTGATGCTGCTGCTCGCCGCCTGCGGCAAGTCGGCGCAGTTCCCCCTGCAGTCCTGGCTGGGCGACGCGATGGCCGGCCCGACGCCGGTGTCCGCGCTGATCCACGCCGCGACCATGGTCACCGCCGGCGTCTACCTGATCGTGCGCTCCGCGCCGGTCTTCGAGGGCGCGCCGGACGCGCAGCTCGTCGTGACGATCGTCGGGGCGATCACCCTGGTGCTCGGCGCGATCATCGGCTGCGCCAAGGACGACATCAAGAAGGCGCTGGCCGCCTCCACGATGTCGCAGATCGGCTACATGATCCTCGCGGCGGGCCTCGGCCCGATCGGCTACGCCTTCGCGATCTTCCACCTGGTGACGCACGGCTTCTTCAAGGCCGGCATGTTCCTCGGCGCCGGGTCGGTCATGCACGGCATGGACGACACCACCGACATGCGCGCCTTCGGCAACCTGCGCAGGTACATGGTGATCACCTGGGCGACCTTCGGGCTCGGCTGGCTGGCCATCCTGGGCGTGCCGCCGTTCTCCGGCTTCTGGTCGAAGGACAAGATCATCGAGTCCGCGTTCGTCGTGCCCGAGGGCGCGGGGGAGTGGCGGGCCTGGGTGTTCGGCCTGGTCGCGCTGATCGGCGCCGGGATCACCGCCTTCTACATGTCGCGGCTGTTCTTCATGACCTTCCACGGCAAGGCCCGCTGGTCGGAGGACGGCGAGAACGGCCCGAAGCGGCACCCGCACGAGTCGCCGGCGCTGATGACCATCCCGATGATCGTGCTCGCGATCGGCTCGGTGGCCCTCGGCTTCGTGCTCCAGCTCGGCGGCGGGTTCACCACCTGGCTCGAGCCGGTGACCGGGCACGTGGCGCACCACGAGCCGGTGCTGCCGGTGCTGGTCATCCAGGTCGCCACCCTGGTCGCCGTCGCGGTCGGCCTCGCGCTGGCCTGGCGCCAGTACGGGTCGCTGCCGGTCCCCGCCACCGCCCCGACCGGATCGGTGCTCACCCGCGCCGCCCGTGTCGACATGTACCAGGACGCCGTCAACGACGCCGTGCTGGTCGAGCCCGGTCGCCACCTCACCCGCGCGCTGGTCTACAGCGACCGCGTCGGCGTGGACGGCTCCTTCACCGGCCTCGGCCGGCTGACCGTCGGGATCGGCGAGCTGGTGCGCAAGCTGCAGACCGGGTACGCCCGGCAGTACGCCGCCACGATGCTCCTCGGCCTGATCGTCCTCGCCGTCGTCGTCCTGGCACCTCGGATCTGAGGAGAGAGCACCTACCGATGTCATCCTCCGCACTCGCCACGGCGCTGGGCTCCACGACGCTCAGCCCCGACGTGCCCTGGCTCACCCTCCTCCTGGTCTGGCCGCTGGTCGGCGCGCTGGTGCTCTGGGCGCTGCCCGGCACCGGGGCCTCGCCCGACGGCAGCACCCCCGCCACCGGCCTGCGCCGCTGGACCCGCGAGATCGCCCTCGGCGTCGCGCTGGTCGAGGTCGCGCTCGGGGTCTGCGCGTTCCTCGCGTTCGACACCGGCGCGGCCGGCACGCACCAGCTGGTCGAGCAGCACCAGTGGATCCCGCAGCTCGGCGCCTCCTACGCCCTCGGCGTGGACGGCGTGGGCCTCGCCCTCGTCGGCCTGTCGATCGTGCTCGTCCCCGTGGTGATCCTCGCCGCGTGGCGCGAGCAGGGCAGCGGCTCCACGCCGACCGACCGCCTGCGTCACTACCTGGCGCTGGTGCTCGTGCTCACCACGTTCATGGTCGCGGTGTTCGCCGCGCGCGACGTCTTCCTGTTCTACGTCGTCTTCGAGGCGATGCTGATCCCGGTCTACTTCATGATCGGTGCCTTCGGCGGGGCGCAGCGGCGCTACGCGGCGACCAAGTTCCTGCTGTTCTCGCTCGCGGGCGGCCTGATCATGCTGGCCGGCGTCATCGCGCTGTACCTGCAGGGCCCCGGCGGCCCCGAGGGCTTCCTCACCGAGAACCTCACCGGCCTGCCGCTGGCGGAGGGCACCGGGCGCTGGCTGTTCCTCGCGTTCTTCGTCGCCTTCGCGATCAAGGCGCCGATGTTCCCGGTGCACACCTGGCTGCCCGACGCCGCCGAGCAGGCGCCCGCCGGCACCTCGACCCTGCTGGTCGGCGTGCTCGACAAGGTCGGCACCTTCGGGATGCTCACCCTCTGCCTGCCGCTGTTCCCCGAGGCCTCCCGCTGGGCGGCGCCGGTGATCATCGTGCTCGCGCTGATCTCGATCTTCTACGGCGCGCTGCTCGCGATCGGCCAGCAGGACATGTTCCGCCTGGTCGCCTACACGTCGGTCTCGCACTTCGGGTTCATCGTGCTGGGCATCTTCGCCTTCACGTCCACCTCGATCGCCGGCTCGTCGTTCTACATGGTCAACCACGGCCTCTCCACCGGCGGGCTGTTCCTGCTGGTCGGGTTCCTGGTCGCCCGGCGCGGCTCCGCCCGCATCGAGGACTTCGGCGGCCTGCAGAAGGTCACGCCGGTGCTCGCCGGCGTGTTCCTCGTGACCGGTCTGTCCGCGCTCTCCCTGCCGGGTCTGTCGACCTTCGTCAGCGAGTTCCTGGTGGTCGTCGGCACGTTCGCGGCGCACCGTCCGGCGGCGATCATCGCCGTCGTGGCCGTGGTGCTCGCCGCGATCTACGTGCTGTGGACCTACCAGCGGGTGTTCACCGGCCCGGTCCGCGAGGACCTCGCCGAGGTGAAGGACATCGGCGCCCGCGAGCGGTGGGTCGTCGGCCCGCTGATCGCGATCATGCTGGTGCTCGGCTTCTACCCGGCCCCCGCCCTGCGGCTGGTCGACGAGCCGGCGAGCACCACCGTCACGCAGGTGGGCGTCGAGGACGCCCCCGCGATCGTCCCGGTCGCCGGTGATGCCGGTACCGACGAGGGGAGCGACAAGTGAGCGCGTTCACTGCGCCCGACATCGCGTGGGCCCAGCTCACGCCGATCCTGCTGGTGCTCGGCGCCGCCGTCGTCGGCGTGATCGCCGAGGCCGTCGTGCCGCGCCCCGCCCGCCGGGCCGTCCAGCTCGTGCTCAGCCTCGGCTCCCTCGCGGGTGCCGTGATCGCGGTCGCCGCCCTGTGGGACGGCGTCAAGGACACCGGTGGCACCGACGTGGTGCACGGCTCGATGCTGGTCGACGGCCCCTCGCTGGTGCTCCAGGCCACCATCGCCGTGCTCGCCCTGCTGGCCGTGCTCGTGATGGCCGACCGCACCTCGACCGGTGAGGACGCCTTCACCCCGCAGGGCGCCTCCGTGCCGGGCTCCGGCTACGAGGAGCAGGCGCGGCGCGCCGGGCTCCAGCAGACCGAGGTCTTCCCGCTGGTGCTCTTCGCCACCGGCGGCATGATGATCTTCCCGTCGACCGGCGACCTGCTCACGCTGTTCGTCGCGCTCGAGGTGCTCTCGCTGCCGCTGTACCTGCTGACCGGGCTGGCGCGCCGTCGCCGCCTGCTCAGCCAGGAGGCGTCGATGAAGTACTTCCTGCTCGGGGCGTTCGCCTCCGCGCTGCTGCTGTTCGGCATCGCGCTGCTCTACGGGTTCTCCGGCTCGCTGCGGTACTCCGAGATCGCCGAGGCCGTGCGCACCCAGACCGGCATGGACGGGCTGCTGATCGTCGGCGGGCTGCTGGTGCTGGTCGGCCTGCTGTTCAAGGTCGGCGCCGTGCCGTTCCACTCCTGGACGCCGGACGTCTACCAGGGCGCACCGACCCCGATCACCGGCTTCATGGCCGCGTGCACCAAGGTCGCCGCCTTCGGCGCCCTGCTCCGGTTCTTCTACACGGTGCTGCCCGACCTGAAGTGGGACCTGGAGCCGGTCATGTGGACCGTCGCCATCGCCACCATGGTCGTCGGCACCGTCGTCGCCCTGGTGCAGACCGACGTCAAGCGCGTCCTCGCGTACTCCTCGATCGCGCACGCGGGCTTCGTGCTCACCGGCGTGATCGCCCTGGAGCAGGTCGGCATCACCGCCGTGCTGTTCTACCTGCTGGCCTACGGCGCGGCCACCGTCGGTGCCTTCGGCATCGTGTCGCTGGTGCGCGAGCGCGGCGTCGCCGGCGCGGTGGAGCAGCGGGTGCCGCTGCTGGTCGCCGCCGGGTCGCCCTCGCTCACCGAGGCCGCCGCCGCGCTGGCGATCACCGGCTCCGGCGCGACCGACGCCACCGGCGACGCGGACGTGGACGGCGCCGACGAGCCCGGCCCGGACGACGTGGACGAGGACGAGGACCTGCTGGACGAGGACGAGGGTCCGATCCTCGGCGAGGCCACCCGGATCTCTCAGTGGGCCGGCCTCGGCCGCACCAACCCGTGGCTCGCCGGCACGTTCACGCTGTTCCTGCTGTCCTTCGCGGGCATCCCGCTCACCGCGGGCTTCACCGGCAAGTTCGCGGTGTTCTCCGCGGCGGTCGAGGGCGGCGCCTGGCCGCTGGCCCTGGTCGGCGTGCTCGCCTCGGCGGCGGCGGCGTTCTTCTACGTGCGCCTGATCGTGCTGATGTTCTTCACCGCGCCGCAGGGCGGGCCGGCGGAGACCCCGGCCGATGCGTCGGAGGAGGGCGGCCCCGCGCGGGTCACCGTCGTCGGCACGGAGGGCTTCGCCGTGGTGGCGATCGGGCTGTGCGCGATCATCACGGTCGCGCTCGGCGTGTTCCCCGGTCCGGTGCTCGACCTGATCGCGGACGTCGCGCGCTTCCTGCCGTGAGCCGCTGACCACTGCACCAGGGGGCCGGCCCCGGACGTCGAGGCGTCCGGGGCCGGCCTCTGCCGTGACGGGGTTCCGAGACCTCTGCCCGCCCGCTCCGATCCGCGGATCCCGCCGCGTCGGTTCTGCCCTTCGCCCCCTCGCCAGATAGGTTCGTCCCGTGACCTCCTCGCCGGCCCTGCCGCTCGCCGACCCCGTGCTCGCTGAGCGCATCGCCGCGCGCCTCGACGACGTCGAGCACCGCCTGCACGACGCCGTGACCTACGCCGACACGCTCGTGGACGACGCGGCCCACCACCTGTCCGACGCCGGCGGCAAGCGGCTGCGTCCCATGCTGACCCTGCTGGCCGCCGAGCTCGGCGACGGCGCCACCGACGAGGTGCTGGATGCGGCCGTCGTGGTCGAGCTGACCCACCTGGCGTCGCTGTACCACGACGACGTGATGGACTCCGCCCCGCTGCGCCGGGGTGCGCCCGCCGCGCACGAGGTGTGGGGCAACTCGGTGGCGATCCTGGTCGGCGACCTGCTGTTCGCCCGCGCCTCCACCACCGTCGCCGGGCTCGGCCCGGAGGCCGTGCGCATCCAGGCGACCACCTTCGAGCGGCTCTGCCTCGGCCAGCTGCACGAGTCGATGGGCCCCGGCCCGGACGGCGACCCCGTGGCGCACTACCTCCAGGTGCTGTCGGACAAGACCGCCTCGCTGATCGCCACCTCCGCCCGCCTCGGCGCGATGTACGGCGGCTGCGCATCGGCGCTGGTCGAGACCGTCGCGGCCTTCGGCGAGCGGATCGGCGTCGCCTTCCAGCTGGCCGACGACGTGATCGACCTGACCTCGGACGGCACGCTCACCGGCAAGACCCCCGGCACGGACCTGCGCGAGAAGGTGCCGACCATGCCGGTGCTGCTGCTGCGCGACCGCGCCGCCGCGCCGGACGCCGACCCCGCCGACCTGGCCCTGGTGGCGCTGCTCGACTCCGACCTGACCGAGGACGCCGCGCTGGCCCACGCCGTCGAGGGGCTGCGCGCCCATGACGTCGTGCGCGAGACCCGCGAGCGGGCGCTGGCGCTGGTGCAGGAGGCGGTGGACCTGCTGGCCCCGCTGCCCGAGGGCCCGGTCAAGGCGTCGTTCGTCTCGTTCGCCGAGGCGCTGGTGGACCGCGCGTCCTGAACGCGCACGGGTGACCGCACGGCGTTCGCCGGGCGGACGGGGGACGGCCCTGCGGGGCCGGTGGTCGAGGGGGAGCATGAGCGCGGAGACGGGGCGACCCGGTCGGTGCACGGCGTGCGGATCCGTGCTGGAGCCGGGGGCGCTGTTCTGCGGCACCTGCGGTGCGCGGACGGCGGCCGACGGCCCGGTGGCCGGGGTGGCCGACGGGGTGCCTGCGTCCGGGGCGGCGGCGCTGCCCGCGGCGACCGCGACGGCGCTGCCCACGGTGCCCGGCGCGGGGCTCGACCCGGAGCGCGACCACCCGGTCGCCGCCCCCGTGGCGCTGCCCTGGTCGACCACGCTCGGCCCGAGCGGGGCCCGCGCGCCGGAACCCGTCGCCGCGCCGCCCCTCGTCGCTGCGCCCGCACCGCAGGCCGCGCCCGCGCGGGACACCTGGACGCTCGGTGCCGACGTGGACGACGCGGTCGCACCCGTCGGACGCCGCCTGCTCGCCCTGCTGATCGACCAGGTCGTCGCCGGGATCGTCGTCGGCGCCGGGGTGCTGGTCGCGCTGCCCGCCCTGCGCGACGCCGAGCCCACGCCCGCCGCGCTGGTCGTCCCCGGGGTGCTCGCCCTGGTGCTCGGCGCCGGGCAGTGGATCGCCGAGGCCTTCACCGGGACGACCCTCGGCGGTGCCGCCCTCGGCATCCGCACGGTCTCGGTGCGCACCGGCCGGCCCGCCGGGCTGTGGGCCGTGCTGGTCCGCGCGGTGGTGCAGCAGCTCGGCGGTCTGCTCGCCGGGATCGGCGTCTACCTGGTCGCCGGCTCCGGCGCGTGGGACGAGGGACCGATGCAGCGCGGCTGGCACGACAAGGCCGCCCGCACGGCGGTGCTGCGCGCGTCGTACCTGAGCGGCCGACGACGCCCGGTGGCGGACGAGGGCGCGGAGCCGGTCGGGCTGGGGCTCGGTCGGCCGACGGTGGCCGCCGACCCGGTGGTCGGTGCGGCGACGGTGCCGGGGGATGCTCGGCGGCCGGGTGGCGTGATCACGTCGGTGCCGGGGATGCCGGCCCCGGGCGTGGCGGTGCCCGGCGCGGGTGCTGGCGTGGGGCCGGTTGCGCCGGTTGCGCCGGTCGCGGTGGAGGGGATCGCTGCGTCGCCGATGGCTGCCCGCGCGCCCGAGCCGGTCGCCGCGCCTGCCGTGCGCGAGCCGGTCATCGCACCCGAGCCGATCGCAGGGCCGGTGCCGGTCGTCGCACCCGAGCCGGTCGCCGTGCCCGCCACGCCGGAGCCGGTCGCGACGCGCGAGCCGGTCGCGGTCCCGCCCGAGCCCGCCGCCGTCGTCGACCCGATCGCGCCCGTCATCCCGGGGCCGATCGCGCCCGCCATCGCCGAGCCGGCCGCCCCCGCGAGCATCCCCGACTCCACGATCCCCACGCTGTCCCTGCCTGGCGAGCTCGAGCACACCCGGGTCAGCGGCTGGGCCCGCCCCGAGGCGACCGGCACCGGCGCCGCGCTGCGCCTGTCCTTCGACACCGGCGAGCGCGTGGACGTCACCGGTCCGGGCCTGGTCGGTCGCCACCCGGCGGCGGACGACGAGGAGTGGGTGCACCTGGTCGCGATCGACGACCCGGCGCAGTCGGTGTCCAAGACCCACCTGGCGTTCTGGCCCGAGGCCGACCGCCTGGTCGTGACCGATCGCGGGTCGACCAACGGCACGGTGATGCTCGACCCGTCGGGCGTGCGCTGGGCGCTGCTGCCCGGCGAGCGGGTCGTGGTCGCCGCGGGCTGGTCGCTGGTCCTCGGGCAGCGCACCGTGCGCGTCGAGGCCCGCTGATCAGACCGTCGGCGGGCTCCAGGCGAGCTGCACGACCTGCCGTCCGGCGTCCCGGGTGACGAGCTGCGCACGACCGGGCACCGCCGGGATCGGCTTCGCGGAGCCGACCAGGGCGCCCTCGTCCGGGCTGCCGGACAGCACGATCCCGGGCACCGCGAGGTCGCGGAGCGACTGGAGCACGGGCTCGTACATCGCACGCCCGGCACCGCCGGAACGACGGGCGAGCACCAGGTGCAGGCCGACGTCGCCGGCCTGCGCCAGCAGCGGCTGCAGCGCGGCGACCGGGTTGCCGGTCGAGGTCGCCACCAGGTCGTAGTCGTCCACCAGCACGAACACCTCGGCACCGGTCCACCAGGACCGCGTGCGCAGCTGCTCGGGGGTGACGTCCGGCCCGGGCATGCGGGTGCGCAGGTAGCCGACCAGCTCGGCCAGCTCGGCGGCGGCCTGCTCCTGCGTGGTGAAGTAGCCGGCCAGGTACTCCTCCGGGATCTCGCCGAGCAGCGAGCGCCGGAAGTCCACCGCGAAGATCTGCGCCTGGTCGGGCCGGTACAGCCGGCGGATCTCGGCGGCGACCCCGCGCAGCAGCGCGGACTTGCCGGAGCCGCCGTCGCCGAAGGCGTAGAGGTGGTTCTGCTCCGCGAGGTCCAGGCCCACCGGGGCGAGCGCGGCCTCGTCGATGCCGAGCAGCACCTGCCCGGCGGCCGCGGCGGCGCGCGGGTCGGCGCGCACCTGGTCGAGGGTGACCTGGTCCGGCAGCAGCCGCAGCTTCGGCGCGGCGGGTCCGTGCCAGGCTCCGTTGATCGTCTGCACCAGGTGCGTCACTCCCGCGCCCAGGGTGTCGGCGTCCGGGTCGGCGTCGATCCGGGGGAGCGCGGTGAGCACGTGGTGCCGGGACAGGGCCAGACCGCGGCCGGGGCGCTCCTGCGGGACGTTCTGCGCCGCCTTGCGGTCGATCTCGGAATCCATCGGGTCGCCGAGCCGCAGCTCGATCCGGGTGCCGAACACGTCCTTGATCTGGGTGCGGAAGTCCATCCAGCGCGCGGCCGTGGCCAGCAGGTGCACGCCGAACGTGAGGCCGCGCCCGGCGATGGCCTGGATCCGGGCCTCCAGCTCGTCCATCTCGGTGCGGACCGTGGACCAGCCGTCCACCACCAGGAACACGTCGCCGTAGCCGTCGTCGGCGGTGCCCTGCGCGCGGCGGGTGCGGTACGTCTCCACCGAGTCGATCGCGTTCTCGCGGAAGTACCGCTCGCGGGCGTCGATGATCGACTCGACCTCGGCGACCACCCGGCGCACCACGTCGGGCTCGGCGCGGGTGGCGACCCCGGCGACGTGCGCGAGCGCCGCCAGCGGCGAGAACGTGCCGCCGCCGAAGTCCAGCACGTAGAACTGCACCTCGAGCGGCGTGCGGGTCAGCGCGAGGCCGGTCACCACGGAGCGCAGCGTCGTGCTCTTGCCGGTGCGCGGGCCGCCGACCACGGCCATGTGACCCGCCGCCCCGCCGAGCGAGACCGTGAGGTTCTCCCGGCGCTGCTCCAGCGGGCGGTCCACGATCCCGAGAGGCACGGTGAGCATGCCGGCGTCCCGCCAGCCGGGGGAGACCAGCCCGAGGCGCGGGTCGACCACCAGGTCGGGCATGAGCTCGTCGAAGGTCTTCGGGGTGTCCAGCGGCGGCAGCCACACCTGGTGCGCCGCCGGGCCCTGCCCGCGCATCCGCTGCACGGCGATGTCGAAGGTCGCACGGGTCTCGTCGGGGTCGACCGGCTGGACCTCGGTGACCGCCGGCCCCTGCGCGATCCCGCCGAGCACCGGCGCCGCGGTGAACGACTCCAGGCGGGCCAGCGCGCGGCCGGAGTCGGTGGACTCGTCGATGCCGCGGCGCCGGGCGCGCGGCGGCCCGGACACGTAGGCGGCGCGGAACTGGATCATCGTCGTGGTGTCCGGCTTGAGGTAGCCGATGCCGGGCACCGGCGGCAGCGTGTACGCGTCCGGCACGCCCAGCACGGTCCGCGACTCGGCGGCCGAGAACGTCCGCAGGCCGATCCGGTACGACAGGTGGGACTCCAGCCCGCGCAGCCGGCCCTCCTCCAGGCGCTGCGAGGAGAGCAGCAGGTGCATCTGGAGCGAACGCCCCAGGCGGCCGATCGTGACGAAGAGGTCGACGAACTCGGGCTTCGCGGTCAGCAGCTCGGAGAACTCGTCGCAGACGATCAGCAGCGCCGGCAGCGGCGCCAGGTCGGTCCGGCCGCCGCGCCGGGCCTTCTCGTAGTCGGTGACGTTCGCGAAGTTGCCCGCGGCGCGCAGCAGCTCCTGGCGGCGGACCATCTCGCCCTGGAGGGCGTCCTGCATGCGATCGACGAGCGTCAGCTCCTCGCCGAGGTTGGTGATGATCGCCGAGACGTGCGGCAGGTCGGCCATGCCGGCGAAGGTCGCACCACCCTTGAAGTCGACCAGGACGAAGTTCAGGTCCTCGGAGGAGTGGGTCAGCGCGAGCGCCAGCACCAGCGTGCGCAGCACCTCGGACTTGCCGGAGCCGGTGGCGCCGATGATCAGGCCGTGCGGGCCCATGCCCTGCTGCGCGGACTCCTTGATGTCCAGGGCGACGGGCTGACCCTGCGGGGTGACGCCGATCGGCACCCGCAGCCGGTCGCGGGCGAGCCGGGGGCGCCAGGCCACCGACAGGTCGAGGTCGCGCACGTCGCCCATGCCGAGCAGGTCGACCAGCTCGGAGGAGACCTCGCCGTCGGAGCGCTCCGGGCCGGACTCGACGTGCAGCGGCAGCAGCCGGCGCGCGGTGGCCTCCGCCTCCGCCACCGAGAGCTGGTCGCCGTCCACCCGGGTCGGCGCGTTGCCCAGGCGCAGCACGTCCACCGAGGCGCGCACGGTGCCGTCCACCACCGACGAGCCCTGCACGCCCAGGCGCAGGGTGCCGGGCTCGTCCAGCTCGCCCCAGCGCTCCGGCAGCTCCAGCACCGTCACGCCGAGCACGCCGTCCTGGGTGAGGATCGCGTTGCCCACCGGCACCTGACCGCCGTCGACCACGACCACCACGTGCGGCAGCTGCGCCTCCGCGGAGAAGCCGAAGCGCGGGCGCTCCTCCAGCCCCTCCGGCAGCAGGGTCTCGACGTCGGCGAGCGTGCTGCCGATCATCCGGGCCGGTCCGACCGCGTCCCGCGAGCGCGTGGAGTGCGCGTGCGGCAGCCACTTGACCCAGTCCCACTCGGGCAGGGCTGCGTCACCGGCGACCACCGCGATCTGGAGGTCCTCCGGGGCGTGGAAGGTCGCGAGCTGCGTCAGCATCGCGCGGGCCAGCGCCCGCGACTCGGTGGCGGGCCCGGTGATCTGCACCCGCGCCGCCGTGCGCAGGTCGAAGGCCATCGGCACGCCGTGCTGCACCCGGTGCGTCACCAGGAACCGGTGCGCGGCCGAGGCGGCCACCGGGTCGAGCTGGGCCAGCGGCGGGGTGTCCGGCGCCTCCAGCTCCACGCACAGCGGCTGCGAGCCGACGCCGACCCGCACCGCCAGGAAGTCCTCGTGCTGCGGGCGCCGCTCCCACACCCGGGTGCGCTCCTCGGCGACCGCCGCCAGCGCGCGCGGGTCCGGGGCGGACCACTCCGCCGCCCGGCGCTGCGCGGAGGCCGCCTGCCGCACCGACGTGCGCAGGTCCGCCAGGTAGGCGAGGTACTCGCGGCGGGCACCGACCACCGTGGCCTGGTGCTGCGCGCGCTGCCGCCAGCCGTTGACGCCGACGAAGCCGAGCGAGGCCAGCAGGAACATGCCGGCGGCGATCATGCCGCGCGGTCCCGGCTGGTTCAGCGCGACGAAGACGATCGAGCCGACCGACCCGAGCATCGGGATCAGGCTGGCGAGCAGACCGCTCACGCCATCGGAGGGCTGCACCTCGGGCGGCGGCTGGAGGACCACCTGCCCGCCGGGCACCGGCGGTGCCTCGAGTCGTGCTCCCTGCATCGGCGCGACAGACATCGTGCGGCGCGGTCCCTCCTGCTCGGCGCAGGGGCTGCCCGCCCCCGCGTACGTCCCGCGCCAACCTACCGGGCGCGGGGCACCCGCGTGCGCGCCGCCCGCGCGTCGTCGTCCGGACGGGGGACGTCCGACGGCGCACGGGTCTGACCAGCACGCCGAACCGGGTTCCGGCGGCGCCGGACCGCCTACGATGGCCAGGACCGCGCCCGGGGCAGGTGGGTCCTCCGCCGCCCCGCAGCGCCGGTCCCGAGCCGCAGGAGGTGCACGTGACGGTCACGCCGGTCGCCACGTCCCTCACCCGCGTCGCCCTGCAGATCGGCCCGCAGCGCTACGACATCGCGCTCGACCCCGAGCGGACCCTCGCCGCGGTCGTGCGCGCCGCCGGGATCGCCGAGGTGCCCGGCCTGCTCGTGCTCGACTCCGCCGGACGCTCGCTCGAGCTGCGCCGACCGGTGGCGGACCAGGTCGCCGACGGCGCCGTGCTGCACGTCGTCGCCCCCGCGCCCCGGCCCCGCGGCAGGGCCGCCCGCGCCGCCCAGCGCGCGCAGGTGGCCGCCCGCCGTCCCGACCCGCAGGCCGGGCTGCTCACGCTGGCGGCGCTCGGCGCGGCGGTGGCGGCGGCCGTCGAGCTGCTCGACCCCGCGCACGGCGGCGCCCGTGCCCTCGCGCTCGCCCTGGGCGCCGGGGCGCTGGCCGTGCTGCTCGCCCTGGCCCGTCCGGCGTCCCGCACCGCCGCGACCCTCGTCGCACCGGTGCTCGGCCTCACCGCCGGGATCGCCGCGATCGACCCCGCCGACGGCGTCGACGTCCGGCTCGCCCTGGTCGTCGGCCTGGTCGCCGCCGCCGCCGTCTCCGCCATGCGGTACCTCAGCACCCGGGCCGCCCGGGCCGGTGACGACCTCGCCGCCGTGCTCGCCGTCGCCCTGTCCGTCGTCGCCGTCACCGCGCTCGGCGTGCTGCTCGCCGGGCTGCCCGGCGTGGTGGCCGCCGCGGTGCTGCTCGGCCTCGTCCCGGTGGCCCTGCGGGCGCTGCCCGTGCTGACCCTCTCCGTCCCCGACGAGCAGCTGGTCGACCTGGCCCACGTCTCGCGCACCGCCCCCAGCGTGCGGGGCACCCGCCCGCGCGGGCTCGGCCGCGTCAACGAGCGGCAGGTCACCCGGACCGTCGGCCGGGCCGAGGCCCGCAACGACGCCGGCGTGCTGCTGGTCTGCCTGATCCCGCCGCTGCTCGTCCCGCCGGTGCTCCTCGCCGCGCAGCCCCGCACCGTGCCCGGCTGGGGCGCGCTCGTGCTCGTCACCGCCCTCGTCGCGGCGCTCTCCCTGCAACCGCGCGGTGCCCGCGGCGCCGTCGCCCGCTGGGCTCCCCGGGTGGCCGCCTCGATCGTCCTGGTCGAGGTCGCCCTGCTGGCGGGGGACCGGCTCGGCCCGCTGCCGGTGGTCGCCGGCGCAGGCCTGCTGCTCGGCCTGCTGTGCGCGCTCGTCGCGCTGCCGATCGCCCGCGGGTGGCGCTCCGTCGGCTTCTCCCGGCTCGCCGATCTGATCGAGAACCTCGGCGTCGTGCTCGCGCTGCCCGCCGCCCTCGTCGCCGTCGACATGATCGAGACCCTGCGGCGGATGACGTCATGACCGCACGACCCGCGCCGATCGCCCCGCCCGTCCCGGAGGCCCGCCGATGAGCCAGACCGCACCGACCGCCCTCGCCGGCCCCGGCACCCTCTGCGCGCACTGCCACCGCCCGCTGCGCCCCGAGGCGCGGTTCTGCACCGCCTGCGGCCAGCCCGTCGCCCCCGACGCCGCCGTCACCGTCGTCGAGGGCGCCCAGCCGCGGTCCCGCGAGGCCCGCCCCGCGCGCCGGGAGTCCCGGCCCGGCGTGCTGCCCCCGTCCTTCGGCGCCGCCACCCCCGCCACCCCGGGGCGCCGCGTGCTCGCCTACCTGCTCGACGCGCTCGCCGTCGGACTCGTCGCCGGGGTCGTGGCCGTCGCCTCCGGCAGCGTCCTGTACACCGCGCTCACCGTCGTCGAGCTCGGCCTCGGGCTCCTCGTCTGGGAGCTGCGCACCGGCCGCACCCTCGGCAACACCCTGCTCGGCCTGCGCACCGCCCGCGAGGAGACCCCCTACGCCGTCGGCGCCGCCCGCGGGCTGCTGCGCGGGCTCGTCCTCGCCGCCGGGCACGCCGTCGCCGGCCTCGGGCAGTGGGCCGTCGTCGGCTCCACCGCCCTCGACCGCTCCGGACGCGCGCAGGGCTGGCACGACCGCGTCGGACGGGCCGTCGTCGTCGACGTGCGCGCGCACGAGCGGGCGATCGACGAGGCCGAGGAGGCCGCTGCCGCCGGTGCCGGCCTGGCTGCTGCCTCGGCCGCCGTCGCGCCGACCGCGCGCCCCGCGGCCCCGAGCGGGCTCGGCGCGGGGCAGCCGGTGGCCGGCGTCGCCGGTGCCGTCGCGCCGCTCGCCGGGACGTCCGCCGTCGCCGGTGCCGGTCCTGTCGTCCCCACGCAGCACCCCGCCGCCGTCGCGCCGATCACCCCCGTCGCCGTCACCCCCGTCGTCCCCGCCCGCGCCCCCGTCGAGCTCGAGCCGCCGGTCGTCGTCCGCCAGCAGACCGTCGCGCCCTACCTCGTCACCCTCGACACCGGCCAGTCCATGACCGTCACCGGTCCCGGCCTCATCGGCCGCGCCCCCCGCCCGGTCCCCGGAGAGCGCTGCGACCACGTCATCCTGATCGAGGACCCGGAGCGCTCCGTCTCCCGCACCCACGCGCGCTTCGGCATCGACGACGGCGCCTTCTGGGTGTCCGACGCCGGCTCCGGCAACGGCACCCAGCTCGCCCTGCCCGGTGGGCGCGTCGTCGCCGTCCCCGCCGACCAGCGCGTGCCCGTGCCCTCCGGCGGCGTCATCCGCGTGGGGGACCGGACCGTGACCATCCACGCCCCGGGGGCGTACCCGCGGGGGTGAGGCGCGGGGCGGTGCGCGTCAGCGGGGGTCACCGGCCGATCAGCATCACGACGAGGAAGACAGCAGGGCCGAGCAGGATCCCGGCCGCCGCGCACAGGATCGTGAGCACGGGGTGCGGTCGAGCGCCGTCCACGTCAGGACCCTCCCGGCGAGACGAGTCGGACCAGCGGCCAGACGACGCACCACCCGAGCACGAAGCCGATCACCGCTGCCGGCACCAGGAACTGCGCCATGAGGGCCGGTCCGGACCACGGGAACGCATCCGGACGGTCTGCACGTGCCGGGGTCGTCATGACGCGACCGACCTGATCAGCACGGCGAGCGCCGAGGCGAGGCCCGAGGTGATGAAGCAGTGTGCGAACAGCCGGAGCAGGTGCGGCGTCCTGCGCAGGAGCAGCGGCGGGCGGTCCGGGTTCGGGCTCGAGGTCACGGCTGCGCTCCTCGACCCGCAGTGCGGCCGCTCATGCGCGGCCCTGTCCGAGATCCACGTCCGAGGCGAGCGCGGCGCGACGGCAGACCGCGACGACCCGATCAGCGATCGTCTCGTCGGTGCTGCGGGCCAGCCACGCCGGATCGCAGGTCACCGAGCGGACCACGCCGTACGCGGCGGTCACCCGCACACCCGTGTCCGTGGCGACGTGTGGGTCGGGGCGGGGCGCCTCGTCCGAGAGCGACACCAGTGCAGTGCTGAGCAAGGCAGCCGCGCGCTCGATCGACGTGGCGTCCGCCGCTGAGGCATCGAGCCCGATCGCGCGCAGCACCGCCACCGCCGGCTTCTGCACGGATCGGATCGCGCGGTCGACGGCTTGGGCGAGCGCCTCGGCACTGATCCGGCACCGGATCGCCGGGTCGATGGTGAGTCCGCTCAGCAGACCCCGATCGTCCACCGCCGCGACGACCGGCGCCGAGCCCGCGTCGCCGAACACCTCGACCTGCTCCCGCAAGACGGCGCGCAGCCGTTCCTGCCGCGCGCGGAGCGCCTCGAGCCGGGCGGCGACGTCGGCGTCCATCAGGCGCCCCAGATCCGGTGCACGGCGTCGGAGGAGTCGCGGTGACCGTCCACGATCCCGGTCCCGGCACGGTGGATCCGCTCGAGCATCTGCCGGCGGCGCCGCATCGAGCGGTCCCACTGGCGCCCCGCGTCCTCGTAGGTGTCGGAGGCCGCACCGGTCCACCCGTCGCGCGTCGTCGCGAGCCGTCGGTCGAGCTGCGTGAGCGTGCTGTCGAGCGCGGCGTTCGTGCGGGACCGATCAGCCAGCACCGAGTCGACCTCGGCGAAGTCCATGCCGAGGCGAGCGCCGCTGCGTGGCGGACCAACGGGTGCATCGACGTGGTCACCCATGACCGACCCCCTGCATCGAACATCTGGGCTCTGACCAGACTCTTCGTAGCAGGCCCAGGCGATCGCCAGGGGTCGGCGTAGGGGTTTCTACTCAGGCGCGCGGCGATCCGTCGTCCATGTCTCCTCGTCGATCTCCTTGATGCGAGCAGTGGTCTCCCGCACCCACGCGGGCTTCGGTATCGGCGCTTGCGCGTTCTGGGTCTCCGGCCACGGCACCCGCTCGCCCTGCCCGGCGGACGGGTCTGCCTCAGAGGACCTCGACCATGAACGCCGTCGCGCAGAACCACACCGCCACGGCCGTCACCACGCCTCCGACGGCCCACAGCAGGCTCCGGGCGGGGCGAGGTTTCGCATGCTCGGGGGTCACGGCCGACGGTGCCGGCGCGAACGGCACGCCTGCGGGTCCCGACGGCTCGGTCGGGTCGTGCGTCATCAGGAGAGCCCCGAGGCGAAGTACGGCCAGACGAGGAACCAGCCGATCACCATCCCGATCCCGAGCGACGGCAGCACGAATCTTCCGATGAGCTCTCGCCACGTCCACGGCGACCAGGGCCGGGGTCGCTGCGAGCGGGCGCGCGCTCGCGGTCCGGGGTACTGCGGCAGCGGCGCGGTCACAGGTGCTGCCACTCCAGGACGCAGCGCACGAGGACGCTGAGGAGGATGCCGACCACGGTCGGGTAGAAGCACGCCGCTGCGACGATGAGCATGTCGCGGCGATCGGCGGGGGGACGGTCGGGCGCTGGGTCGGACATGCGGTCGCTCCGGTGATCGAGAGGGGTCGGGTCAGGTGCCGGCGAACCGCGCGGTCGGCCAGCTCAGGACGCGGACCTTGTCGCCGACCGGTTCGCCTCGATGCTCGGTCGCGGCGTCGTGCAGGGCGTCGATCGCGTGGACGAGAGTGCCGAGCGCCGCGATGGCGACCAGGATGCCGATCACGGAGACAGCGGCGACGATCCCGGCGATCAGGCCGATGACGGCACCGGCCAGCTCGAAGCAGGCCCAGGCCACGTCCTGATAGAAATCCTCGACCCCGTCGGCCAGCGACTCGAGCGAGCCAGCGAGCGCGACTGCTGCGGTCGATGCGTCCTGCACGGCGTCGCGCTGCCCGTCGAAGCCCATCGAGTACATGGCGCTCGCGTCGCCGTCGTCCCAGGCCGAGGGCACCATCGCATGCAGGTTGTCGTGCCGCAGTTGGGGTGCCAGGTCGTCGCACGGATCGACGACTCGCTGTCGGAGACCGGACGCGATCGCCCGCAGCCGGTCCGGGCTGCCGAGGTAGTCGTTCAGGGTCGACGCGAGCTCGACCGCGTCACGCAGGTTCGCGATCGTCCGCTCGAGCTGGACGATCGCGACATCGGCCGCCTTGTCCTCCAGGTAGTCCTGGATCGGACGACCGGGCGGACCGGCCTTCGCCAGCGCCCGGATGAGACGTGGACCCCGCTTCTGGAGGTCGTCGAGGCCCGTGCCTGCCTCATGGAGAAGCGCGGAGTTGATCTGCCTGATCGTGTCGACATAGCTCACAGGTCGTCGATCTCCCCCTGGAGCCGCGCCAACGTCTCGACGGCGGCACCGTCTGCGCGGGCGTACACCTGAGCGGTCAGGAGCAGTCGAGTCGCGAACCCGTCGAAGGTCTCGCTCCCGTCGACGAGATAGCTGTCGAGCAGGCTCGTCACCCGTTGATAGTCCGTCCAGACCTCCTGCGCACCGGGGACGATCGAGAAGTCGGCGCGCGAGATCTTCCCGTGCACCGAGCTGCGCACCGTGTCGAGCGTGTCGCTCCAGACGGCGAAGCGCTCGGTGGCGTCGTGCTCGAGGGCAGCGATGTCCGCGGTGTAGCCGCTCATGCGTGCTCCGGCCGAAGGTCGACGTCGGAGGCGAGGGCGGTGCGGCGGCAGACCTCGACCACCTGCTCCGTGATCGCCTGATCCGTGCTGCGCGCCAGCCAGAGGGGGTCGCAGGTCACGGACCGGACGACGCCGAAGGAGGCGATCACCCGCACTCCACGCGCGGCGACGACATGGGGGTCGCGGTGGTGCGCGTCGTCGGCGAACGACGACATCGCGGCAACGATCCTGTCGGTCGTGCGCTGGAGCGCTGCGATGTCGATGCCTGTGGGCCCGCTTGTCGCGTCGAACCCGACAGCGCGCAGCGCTGCCGAGGCCGGCTGCTGAACCGAGCGGATCGCGTGGTCGATCGCCCGGGCCAGGTCTTCGGGACTGATACGGCGCCGGACGGTCAGATCGATGGTCAGGCCGTCGAGCAGACCCTGGGAATCGACCACCGCGGTCACCGCGGACACGGATGCAGATGCCGCGTCACCGAGCGCCGCGATCTGTCGCCGCACGTCCGAGTCCAGCTGCTCCTGCCTGGTCCGGAGCTCGCTGAGCAGCGCGGTGACGTCGTCGGTCATCGGGCGCCCCAGATGCGGTGCACGGAGTCCGAGGCGTCGCGGTGGAAGTCCACGACTCCCGTGCCCGCACGGCGGATCCGTTCGAGCATCTGCCGGCGGCGTTGCATGGAGCGTGCCCACTGGCGCCGGGCATCGTCATAGGCATCGGACGCGGCACCGGTCCAGCTGGAACGCAGCTGCGCGAGCCGCTGGTCGAGCTGCGTCAACGTGCTGTCCAGCGCGGCATTCGTCCGGCTGAGCTCGGCCATCAACCCGTCGACCTCCGAGAAGTGCATGCCGAGACGAGCGCTGCCGTGCTGCGGACTCGTGGGCACCCCGACGCGATCGACCATCACCGTCCCCCTGTCCGAATGCATGAGCCTGACCTGCACATTGATAGCAGTCGCGTGAGTTCAGCGAGGGCGTTCGTGTGGGTTTTCACCTAGGTGCAGCCGGGTCGGTCTACCAGGTGTCCTCGTCGATCTCCTCGACCGGGGTGCTCGTCGTGGGGAGCGCGTCGCGTCCGCCGGCTCGTGCTCCGGCTCCGAGGTCGGGTCGCGGGGCGTCGTCGTCCACGCCGAGGTCGGGGGCGAGCAGCCCCATCGACCCGCGTCGCTTCTCCTTGGACGCCCCGCCGGCGCCGCCGGACCCGCCGCCCATCGGCATGCCGCCGGACGTGCCGGCGCGCGCCCCGGAGGCGCCTGCACCGGACGCGCTGGTCTGGGAGCCCTGGGCGAGGGAGGACGTGGTCCCGCCGATCATCGAGGTCGTTCCCGCCGCGCCGCCGGCAGATCCGCCGGCGCCACCACCGATGCCGCCGAGCGTGCCCAGCCCACCGGCCGAGCCGCCCAGGCCGCCGGCGCCGCCACGTGCCCCGCCGAGCTTGCCGGCACCGAGCGCCGCGCCGCCGACCATCAGGCCGGAGGCGATCCCGCCCGCGCCGACGCCGCCGAGCGCGCCACCGGCGCCAGAGCCGGAGCCCCAGGAGCCGCCACCGGCCGAGCCGCCCGTGCCGGGCAGCGTGCCGACCGTCGAGCCGTCGGAGGACGAGCCGTCGCCGTGACCGGGGGTGTAGACGGTGCCGCCGTTGGCGCCGGAACCCTTGCCGCCGGTACCGCCGGACGAACCCGAGCCGCCCTTGCCCGAGCCGCCGCCGATGACGCTGCCCGCCGAGCCGACGCCGGACCCGCCGATGAGCGAGGGGGCGACCGCCGCCGCACCCAGGCCGAGGCCTGCGCCGGTGGCGACGGAGGAGGCGGGCAGCGCGTAGTCGATGCCGCCGCCGGATCGCGTGGAGGTGCGGGAGGTGGGGACGGTCGAGCCGCCGGTGCCGTCGGTGCCGTGCCAGTCGTCGATCCAGAAGCTACCGGGGTCCAGCGAGTTCATGCTCGCTCCGAGTGCGGACAGCGCAGCCGATGCCTCGGCCTCGCGCCGGGCCTCCCGCTGCGCGGAGAGCATGGAGGCACCGAGGTCGCCGGGCACCGTGCCCCGTCCGGGGACGTAGACCGAGGGCTGCTGGGCGATCCGTCGCTGCTCCGTGCTGCTCATCTCGCCCGGGGGCAGCTGGACGTACTCGCTGAATGCGTGGCTGATTGCGGCGCGCGCGGACTCCGCCGTGCGCATCACGCCCGTGATGCTCTCGGCCAGGGTGGCGAGGGACGAGCGCAGCGCGACCATCGGCTCGCGCGCCGCATCCGCCGAGGCGCCGCTCAGCCCGGTGTTGTCGATCAGGTGGGTGAGCGAGGTCAGCGTGGCCTCGGTCTCGTGCACCGCGCCGCGCAGCACTGATTCCGCCTCGATGGCGGCGCCGTAGTCGAGGTCCTCGACGCGGGACAGCTCGTCAGCCTTGATACCCATGGTGATCCCCCGTGACGTCGTTCTGGTCGGACTCGGACGGCCGGCGTCGCAGCAGGACGACGGTGAGGACGAGCAGCACCGCGACCAGCGCGATGCCGCCGCCGATCAACCCGATCGGCAGGCCGCCGGCCGCGGTCTCCTCGTCCGAGGGCGAGGCGCTCGGCGACGGTGTGCTGGTCGGTGCGGCAGAGGGCGTCGCGGAGGCCTCCTCCGTCGCGGTGCCGAGCACCTCGGCGCGCGTCGGTTCCCGGTCCGGGCCCTCGGTGAGCAGCGGGTTCTCGTCGGGCAGCGTGGTCGGGTCGATCGCGACGAGCGCGCGGGCGTGGACGATCCCGTACCCCCAGAGGTCGTCGCGATCGAGGTCGTGCACCTGCCCGCCGGTGGTGCGCAGGAGCGCCTGGATCATCTGGTTCGGCGTGGCGTTCGGGTGCACGGACCAGCTGAGTGCGAGCGCCCCGGCCGTGTAGGGCGCGGCGAGGGAGGAGCCGCTCGCGGTGCCGTAACCCGTGAAGTCGGGGGATATCGCGCGGATGTCGACGCCCGGTGCGTTGACGGACAGCTCCGGCCCGTACGGGTTGTTCTCCCACAGCTGCAGGGCCGAGGTGATCGATCCCACGGCGACGACGCCGTTTTTCTGCGCGAGAGGGATGAGGATCTCGGCGCGGGTGTTACCAGCGCCCGACACGAGGATGACACCGGCGCGCTGCGCCTCGGCGATGGCTGCTGTGCTGAAGAACGTGCTGCTCGAGACAGAGATGATGTCCGCGCCGTCCGCGACGGCCTGCCGCATCGCCTGGGTCGACGTGGTCGACTCCGACACGTCGAATCCCGCAGGCACCGGGCACTTCAGTGAAGTGGTGTTGAAGGCGGTCTGATCGAGGCTGATGCCGATCGCGTAGTACCGGATCGTGACGTCCGGCGCGACACCGAGGACGCCGGGCTGCCCGGCGATCCCGGCTCCCGTTCCGACGAGCAGGGAAGCGACACCGGTGCCGTGATTGGCCCTGGACTCCGTGGTCGTCGCGGGCAGCGCCGGTCCTCCTTCGGTCTCCGCGCAGTACGACGGCTCGTGGATCTGCAGGTCGGCGCCCGCGAGGTCGGGGATCGAGGCGTTGATCTGCGAGTCGAGGATCGCGATGGTCACGCCCTCGCCCCGCGTCTGCTGGTGCAGCTCGGCCATGCCGGATCCGGTGTAGTACCAGAGCCCGTCGTCGTCGGCGGCCGAGGCTGCCGGGGCCGCTGCGGCCAGCACGGTCAGGCCGAGCGCCGCGGCCAGGACCCGGCGGTAGGCGGTCATGCGTCCGCGCATCAGAAGCCGAGGTTCTTGGCCGCCGGCGTGGCTGCCTGCGGGGTCGGGACGGTCGGGGTCGTGTCGAGGCGCTCGGCGAGCTGCTGGAGCTGGAACGCGATCTCGGCGTCCTGCTGCTGCAACGCGGTGATGCTGCCGCGCAGGGCCTCGTGGAAGCGGTTGAGCTCTTCCTGCGCGCGGAGGAACCGTGCTCCGACCTGGTCGAGGGCGCCCTGGTACCGAGCCCGGAAGTCCTGCACCGAGTCGATCTGCGGCCAGGTGCCGTTCTGCAGCTCGCTGGCGCGCTGGAAGTCCTGCCGGAGCTTGCTCGTCTGGTCGGCCAGCTCGAGGAGCCGTCGCAGGCTCGCCTTGACGACCTCGTCGTCGATCTGCACGCCCGCTGCCATGCTGCTGCCCCTCTGCTGTCTGTCTGTGTCGTGCAATGGCCACCTCCCCGCGAGGGAGCGGCCACGCGGCCGCGCCGCCCCCGCGCAGGGAGCGGCCACGGCCGCGTGTCGTGCAGGTCCCGGCCCGGGGGCCGGGGTTCACCTCACCAGCGGGAGGTGTTGCCGCGCTCGGTCGACTGGTACTCGTCGCCGGAGGTCGACACCGACCGGCCGATGTCGGCCAGCAGGGCCTTCATGTCGGTCAGGGCGGCGGACCACTTGGTGCGGGCGGCCTCGTAGGCGTTGGACGCCTCGCCGGACCAGTTGGCACGCAGCGGCTGGAGCGCCCGCTCGAGGTCGGCGAGCCGGGACTCGACGTTGGTGGCGCCGGCCTGGATGTCGGCGGCGGCGGTGGACAGCCCGCCGAAGTTGACCTTCAGATCGCTCATCGTCAGCTCCTTCGTTCTCAGCCGAGCCGGCCCTGCAGGCGGCTGAAGGTGGACTGCTGGGCGTCGTCGGCGGCGGTGTAGGACGCCTGGGACGCGGTCAGGTTCGCCTCGAACTCGTTGAGCGCGTTGACGATCTTGGTGGCGTCCTCGCGCCAACGAGCCATCAGGCTGTTGAACGCGACGGCGCCCTGGCCCTGCCAGTGCGATCCGATCCCGGCGAGCTTGCCCTCGAGCGAGCTGAGCTCACGCTGAAGCTCGGCACGGCTGTTCGCGACCGCGTCGGCGCCCTGCTTGAGCGCGCCGTCTGCTGCGGAGACCTCTGCTGCCATGTCACCTCCCCTGCACGGACCCCGTCGTGGGGTCGATCCGGACGTGCGCCCCTGCGGCCACGCCGGCCCCGGCGAGTGACACCGCAGGACCGTTCGGCACGCTATCGCACGATTTCGCGCCGTCGCGAGCGCCCGTAGGGGAAAACACATGACCAGAGGTCACAAACCACACATTCAGGGCACACCCAGACGGGGGACAGGGTGTCCGTGACGCGCAGGGCGGCCGTGGTCCGGCGTTCGTGCTGGCTATGCTGACCGCCGACCGGCACGAGGTGACACAGGGGACCCGATGAACGACGCAGCCACGTCCGCGACTCCCGTCGGGACGCTCGTCCGGGTGACCGTGACCGCCGGGGGACGCCGGCTCGACCTCGGCATCCCGGGCAACGTCCCGATGGCGGAGGTCGTGCCCGGGCTCGCCCGCGCGATGAACCTCCTCGACGCGACGACCGCCCACGGCGGATACCGCCTGGTGCGCGCGGACGGCACGGCCGTGGACTCGGCGCGCAGCCTGCTGGCCGAGGGCGTGGAGGACGGTGCGGTGCTCGCGCTGGAGTCCGGCGCCCGCCGCGCCGAGGAGCGCGTGTACGACGACGTGGTCGAGGCGGTGGCCGACGCGGTCGAGGGGCAGTACGCGCCGTGGACGCCGAGCGACTCGGCGATGAGCGCGGTGTGGGCGGCCGTGGCGCTGCTGGTCGCGGGCGCGGTGCTGCTGCTCGGCGCGGACCGGACGTCGATGGTGCCCCCGGTGGTGGCGGGCGCGGCGGCGCTGCTGACGCTGGCGAGCGGTGCGGTGGTCGGCAGGGTCGGCGCGGAGCCGGCGGCGGGGCGGGTGCTGGTGCTGCTGGCTCCGGTGCTCGGCGGGGTCGCGGGCCTCACGGCGCTGAGCACCCCGCCGTCGTGGGGCTGGCCGGTGGCGCTGGCCGGCGCGGGTGCGCTGGTGGTCGGCCTGCTGGGCATGCCGGCACTGGTGGACCGGCGCGAGCTGAGCGCGGCCCCGCTGTTCACGGGTCTGGCGCTGGCGGTGACCGGCACGACGATCGAGCTGACCGGCGCGGCGCCGGGGGCGGTGCTGTCGGTGGTGGTGGCGGTGGTCGCGACCGCGAGCATCGGCGTGCCCTGGCTGGCGCTGTCCAGCACGCCGCTGCGGGTGGTGACCGCCCGCTCGGACGCGGAGATCCTCGCGGACCCGGCGCCGGTGCAGCCGGAACGGGTGCGGGCGCAGCTCGCTGCGGGGCACCGGGTGCAGGTGTCGCTGCGGGTGGCGATCGGGGTGCTGGCGCTGGCCGCGACCCCGACGATCGTCTCGACCGGGGTGGCCGGCACGGTGCTGCTGGTGCTCGGGTTCGGCGGGATGCTGCTGAGCACCCGTCAGACGTACTCCCGCCTGGACGTGCTGCTGGTGGTGTCGGTCTCGGTGGTGGGGCTGGCGGCGGTGGCCGTGGTGGCCGCGGCGGCGCACCCGCAGTGGCGCGGGCTGATGGTGGCGCTGGCCGGTGGGGCGGCGACGCTGGTCGTCGCGCTCGGGCTGGTGGCGCCGCGACGCCGGGTGGGCCTGGCCCGGGTCGGCGACTTCCTGGAGATCGCCTGCCTGGCGCTGCTGCTGCCGCTCGGTGTGACCGCGGCCGGGATGGTCTGAGTGGCTTCCAAGCGGGATCTCGTCGAGGCGCAGGGGTTCAGCCGTCGCCGCCTGCTGACCGCCTTCACCAGCGGCGCCCCGGGCGGACGCGAGCTGGAGCCGACCAAGCCGCTGCGCGGGGTGGTGGCGGGCGTGTCGCTGACCGTGCTGCTGGTGCTGGGCAGCCTCGGCTTCGGGCTGCTGAGCCCCTCGCTGCCGGACGGCTGGGACGACCAGTCGCTGGTGATCGTGGACGGCGACGGCAGCCGGTACGTGGGGATCCAGGGGACGCTGTACCCGGTGCTGAACGTGACCAGCGCGCGCCTGGTGCTGGACTCGGGATCGTTCCACGTGGTGACGGTGGACGAGGACGACATCACCGACACCCCGCGCGGCCCGACGATCGGCATCGCCGGTGCGCCGGACGAGCTGCCGTCGGCCGGACGCCTGGCGTCGAGCGGATGGCTGGCCTGCGTGGCGGAGGACGGCGGGACCTCCCTCGGCATCGGCACGCCGGAGGGCGCCGACGCCACGGTGACGCCGGTGCCGGTGGCCGCGCTGGTGCGGGTGGCGGGCACGACGTACCTGGTGGTGGACGGTGCCCGGCACCGGATCCCCGAGGGCGACGAGGCGGCGGTGCTGCGCGCGATCGGGCTGGACACGGTGCAGCCGATGACCGCGGGTGCGGACTGGCTGACGCTGGTGCCGGCGGGCACGGATCTCGCGCCGCTGACGATCGGCTCGACCGGGGCGTCCGCGCTGCCGTCGGGCTCGCTGCCGGTGGACACGCAGGTCGGCACGGTGGTCGAGGTGACCGGCACCGGCGACGAGGTGCGGCGCTACGTGGTGGACGAGCGGGGCGAGCTCGCGCCGCTGAGCGCGCTGGCGTTCCCGCTCTACCAGCTCGGTGCGGGCGAGGTCGCGGCGACCCCGCTGCGGATGACGGCGGCGGAGATCGGCGACGTGCGCACCTCGACGATCCCGGTGGCGCCGGCGGACTGGCCGCTGACGGTGCCCGCGGTGCAGACCGCGCAGGTGTGCGCGCGGCTCGTGACCGAGGACGGCAGCGCACGGATCGAGGTGGTGGCGGGGGAGCCCGGGACGACCGGCGTGCACGTGGCGCCGGGTGCCGGTGCGCTGGTCCGCGCGCAGAGCGCTGAGGGGGCGACGGCGACGGTCTCGCTGGTGGACGGGTCGGGGCGGGCCTACCCGCTGCCGGACGCGAGCGACGAGGTGCTGGCGCGGCTCGGCTACGACGCCGACGACGTGACGCGGGTGCCGCCGGCGTGGGCGTCGCTGCTGCCGACCGGGCCGACGCTGACGGTGGAGGCCGCGGCGACCGAGGTGTCCGGGTCGATCTCCGTGCCGACCGGCGGGGCGACCGCGGGGTCCTCGTGACCCGCAGCCCCGCCCGCCCGCGCCCCCGCACGCACGCCGGCACGCGCACCCGCGTCGGCGCCGTCGTGCTCGCCCTCGGCGCCCTGACGATCGCCGGCGCCCCCGTCGCGCAGGCCGCCCCGACGGCGCACGCCGCCCCCGCGCCGACCGCGCTGCCCGCCGCGACCTCCGGCGGCCAGTGCGACCAGGACGTGCCCGCCCTGGTGACCGACACCCCGCCCGCGCTGCCCCGGCTCGCTGCCGAGCAGGCCTGGCAGCAGGCCACCGGTGCCGGCGTGCTGGTCGCGGTGGTGGACTCCGGGGTCGACGCCGGCAACGCGCACCTGACCGAGGCCGTGGTGCCGGGCGTGGACCTGGTCGGCCAGGCCGGTGACGCCACCGGTCGCACCGACACCGCCGGTCACGGCACGGCGGTCGCCGGGCAGATCGCGGCGCGCCCGGTGCCGGACTCGGGCGTGGTCGGTCTCGCGCCGGACGCCACGGTGCTGCCGGTGCGGGTGTACTACGGCGACGACGACCAGGCACGCACGGCGGGCACCGCACCGGACGCCACCCGGATCGCGGCGGGCATCGACGCCGCGGTCGGTGCCGGCGCCCGGATCGTGAACGTCTCGATGAGCACCCCGGTCGACACCCCCGAGCTGCGGGACGCGGTGCGCCGGGCGGTGGAGGCCGGGTCGCTGGTGGTGGCGAGCGCGGGCAACCGCAACACCAGCAGCGACGAGACCGACGGCCCGCGCTACCCGGCGGCCTACGACGGCGTGCTCGGCGTGGCGGCGGTGGACGTGGACGACCAGCCGACGCAGGACTCGATCCACGGGGCGCACGTGGACGTGGTGGCCCCGGGCACGAACATCCTCACGGCCTTCCACGCGGCGGGGGACTGCATGCTCTCCGGCGAGGAGGCGTCCACCAGCTTCGCCACCGCGTACGTGAGCGCGGCGGCGGCGCTGCTGGCCGAGCGGTACCCGCAGGAGTCGCCCGCGCAGTGGGCCTACCGGCTGGAGGTCACCGCGGCGCGCGCGCAGCCCGCCGAGCGGGACGACCTGGTCGGCTGGGGGATCGTGCGGCCGGACCAGGCGCTGGCCTTCGTGGACGACGGCACGGCCGCCGGGCCTCAGAGCCCGGTGCGCGGGCGCGCGGCGGCGGTGGTCGCCGAGCCGCGGGTGGTGGACCTGACCACCGGCGAGGACCCGCTGGCCGAGGCGCGTGCGCGGGTGGTGTGGCCGGCGATCGGCGCGACGACCGTGGTGCTGCTCAGCGTGCTGGCGTCGCGGGCGGTGCCCCGGCGTCGTCGTGCCCGGGCCGCGCGGGCCGCGCGATCGGCTCAGCGCTGACCTCGACCCCCGCGACCTCGACCCCCGTGACCTCGACCTGCTCCACCGCGACCTCGGCGGGATCGGCCACCGGGGCGGGATCGGCCACCGGCGTCGACCCCGCCCCGCCGGACCGTGCAGCCCGCGAGGTGCGCACCCCGTCGACCGTGAGCAGGGTCAGCGCCACCCACACCAGCGCGAAGCCCCACCAGCGTGCCGGCGGCATGGTCTCGCGCAGCACGAGCACCCCGATCGCGAACTGGAGCACCGGCGCGAGGTACTGGAGCATCCCCACGGTGGCCAGCGGCAGCCGGCGGGCGGACTCCCCGAACAGCAGCAGCGGGAGCGCGGTGGCGACGCCGGTGCCGATCAGGGCGAGCGCGTGCCAGCCTCCCTCGCCGCCGAAGGTGCCGTCACCGGCGGCGTGCAGCCAGAGCAGGTAGCCGGCGGCCAGCGGCGTGAGCACCAGGGTCTCCGCGGCGAGCGCGGGCGCGGCGGCCACCGAGCGGCCGACCCGGTTCTTGATCAGCCCGTAGAAGCCGAAGGAGAAGGCGACGGTCAGAGCGATCCACGGGACCTTGCCGTAGCCGACCGTGATCACCAGCACCGCCGCGGCGCCGAAGCCGAGGGCCACCCACTGCATCCGGCGCAGCCGCTCGCGCAGCACGACCACGGCGAGCGTCACGGTGATCAGCGGGTTGATGAAGTAGCCGAGCGCGGCGTCGACCACGTGCCCGGACAGCGTCCCGTAGACGAAGGTCAGCCAGTTCACCGCGAGCAGCACCGAGGCGGCCGCGATCAGCGCCAGCGTGCGGGGCGAGCGCAGCACCGCGCCGAGGTCCCGCCAGGTGCGGGTGACCGCGAGCACCAGCGCGCAGAACACCAGCGACCAGATCACCCGGTGCGCGATGATCTCGACCGGGCCGGACGGGCGCAGCAGCGCGATGTACAGCGGCAGGAACCCCCACATCACGTAGGCGGTGACGCCGGTGCTCAGCCCGCGCGGGTCGAGGGCGGAGGGCGCGGCGGGGGAGGGTGTCGTGCTCACAGGACGGGACGGTAACCCCGCGGTGTGTCCGGACCGTGTCGTGGATCGGCCATCGGGACGGATCGGCGGCATCTCGACGCAGGTTGGCGCGGATCGCCCGGCCTAGACTGACCGCACCACCCGCGTCGGACGCCCGGTGGCCCCTGCCCGGCACGACTCGTCGGCCGCAGCCGCGGGGGCCTGCCGCACCGCGCGGGCCCTCGACACGGAAGGTACCTGCGTGAGCTCGAACCGCCCTGTCCGCGTGGCCGTCGTCGGCGCCGGACCCGCCGGGATCTACGCCTCGGACATCCTGTCCCGCTCGGGCCTGGACGTCTCGATCGACCTGATCGAACGGCTGCCGGCGCCCTTCGGGCTGGTGCGCTACGGCGTCGCCCCCGACCACCCGCGGATCAAGCAGATCATCGTGGCGCTGCACAAGGTGCTGGAGCGCGGCGACATCCGGCTGCTGTGCAACGTGGACTACGGCACCGATCTGACCCTGGACGACCTGCGCCGGCACTACGACGCGGTGATCTTCGCGACCGGCGCGATCCGGGACGCCGACCTGCCGATCCCGGGCATCGACCTGGACGGCTCCTACGGGGCCGCCGACTTCGTGTCCTGGTACGACGGCCACCCGGACGTGCCGCGCACCTGGCCGCTCACCGCGCAGCACGTCGCGGTGCTCGGTGCCGGCAACGTGGCGCTGGACGTGGCGCGGGTGCTGGCGAAGCACGCCCCCGACCTGCTGCCGACCGAGGTGCCGGCGAACGTGTACGAGATCCTGGCGAGCTCGCCGGTCACGGACGTGCACGTGTTCGCGCGGCGCGGGCCGGCGCAGGCCAAGTTCTCCCCGCTGGAGCTGCGCGAGCTCGGCCACGTGCCGGACGTCGACGTGATCGTCTACCCGGAGGACTTCGAGTTCGACGAGGGCTCGATGGCCGCGATCCACTCCTCCAACCAGACCAAGCAGGTCGTCAAGACGCTCACCGACTGGACGCTCAAGGAGCCGGAGGACCTGACCGCGAGCCGGCGGATCCACCTGCACTTCCTGCACCAGCCGGTCGAGGTGCTCGGCGAGGACGGGAAGGTCGTCGGCCTGCGCACCGAGCGCACCGTGCTCACCGGCGACGGGACCGTCGCGGGCAGCGGGCAGACCCAGGACTGGCCGGTGGAGGCGGTGTACCGCGCGGTCGGCTACTTCGGCTCCGAGCTGCCGGGGGTGCCCTTCGACGCGGCCGGCGGCGTGATCGCGAACCGCGAGGGCCGGGTGGTGGACGCCGCGGGCGAGCCGGTGCCGGGCGTCTACACGACGGGCTGGATCAAGCGCGGGCCGGTCGGCCTGATCGGGCACACCAAGTCCGACGCCAGCGAGACGATCCGCCACCTGGTCGCCGACGCCGGCGACGTGACGGAGGCGGGCAACCCGTTCCTGTCCGCCACGGAGCCCGACCCGCAGGCCGTGCTGGACACCCTGCACGCGGGCGGCGCGCGGCCGATCCAGTGGGCGGGCTGGGAGCTGCTGGACGCCTACGAGCGCGCGCTCGGCGAGCCGCACGGCCGTGAGCGGGTCAAGGTCGTCCCCCGCGAGGACATGGTCCGGGTGGCCCTGGGCCTCACCGAGGACTGAGCGGGACCGTCGGGCGCTCCGCGGGCGTCCGACGGGCTCAGCCGGCGAAACGGCGCAGGAACTCCTGCGTGCGGGGCTCGCGCGGGGCGCCGAGCACCTGCTCCGCGGGGCCCTGCTCGAGGATCCGTCCCTGGTGCAGGAAGCACACCCGGTCCGCGACGTGCCGGGCGAAGGCCATCTCGTGCGTGGCCAGCACCATCGTCGTGCCCTCGTCCTTGAGCTCGCCGAGCAGGTCCAGCACCTCGCCGACCAGCTCCGGGTCCAGCGCGCTGGTCACCTCGTCCAGCAGCATCAGCGCGGGCTGGTTCACCAGCGCCCGGGCGATGGCCACCCGCTGCTGCTGGCCGCCGGACAGCTCGTCCGGGAACGCGCCGGCCTTGGCGGCGAGGCCGACCCGCTCCAGCATGGCGGCGGCGCGCTCGCGGGCCTCGGCCTTCGGCACCCCGTGCACCAGGCGGGGCGCGAGGGCGACGTTCTCCAGCACGCGCAGGTGCGGGAACAGGTTGTAGGCCTGGAAGACCATCCCGATCCGGGCGCGGACCGCGTCGGCGTCGACGCGCGGGTCGGTGACCTCCTGGCCGGCGACCTCGATCACCCCGTCGTCCACGTCCTCCAGCAGGTTGATGCACCGCAGCAGGGTCGACTTGCCCGAGCCGGAGGCGCCGATCAGCACCACCACCTCGTGCTCGGCGACGTCGAGGGACAGGTCGTCCAGCACCACGTGGTCGCCGAAGGTCTTGCGGACCCGGTCGACGCGCAGCAGCGGGCTCATCGCATCGCCCCGGCGCCGGCGAGACCGGCCTGCGAGCCGAGCCAGCCGCCCCGGCGGGCCAGCGCGTCGGTGAACCGGGTGAGCGGGATGGTCAGCAGCACGAACAGGACTCCGGCGACGACGTAGGGCGTGAAGTTCGCGTGCGCGGCCGTCTGCATCTGCGCGGCGCGCACCGCGTCGATCGCCCCGAGGATCGAGATCAGCCCGGAGTCCTTGGACAGCGACACGAGGTCGTTCAGCAGCGGCGGCACCACCCGGCGGACCGCCTGCGGCAGCACCACGTGGCGCAGGGTCTGCCCGCGGGTCAGGCCGAGCGAGCGGGCCGAGGCGATCTGCGAGGGGTGCACCGACTCGATCCCGGCGCGGAACACCTCGGCCACGTAGGCCGAGTACGTGAGCACCAGCGCGAGCGCGCCGAGCGTGACCGCCGAGGTGGGGATGCCCTGGAGCCGCAGCCCCGGCAGGCCGAAGCCGACCAGGAACAGCACCAGGATCAGCGGCAGCCCGCGGAACACGTCCACGTAGCCGGTGGCGAGCAGCCGCAGCGGCAGGAACGCCGGCCCCTTGAGGGTGCGGGCCAGCGCGAGCAGCAGCGCCAGCGCCACGATCAGCACCGCGCAGACCACCATCACCCGGACGTTCAGCCACAGGCCCTCGAGCACCTTCGGCAGCGACTCCCAGGCGACCGCGGGGTCGAGGAAGGACTTGCGCACCCGGGGCCAGCCGGGGGAGGACGTCACGCCGAGCACGACCGCCGCGGCGACCACGAGGGTGCTGACCAGCGCCACGGTGGTGGACCGGCGGGCCCGGCCGCGACGGTAGGCGTCGCGCTCCTGCTGACGCGCCGACGGCACCCAGGCGGGCGTGGAGCCCACGGGGGTGCCGTCGGAGGGGGGTGCTGCGGGCACTACTTCAGGACCGGGGCGCCGGCGGCGTCGGTCAGCCACACCGTCTCGAGGTCGGCGAGCGTGCCGTCCTCGCGCAGCGCGTCCACCGCGTCGGTGACCGCACCGGTCAGCGCGGAGCCCTTGTCGAGCACCAGGCCGAACTGGTCCGGGTTGTCGCCGGAGGGCAGCTGGCCGACCAGCACGCCGCCGTCGAGCTCCGCGGCGGTGATGTAGAGCGCGGTGGGCAGGTCCACCACGATCGCGTCCACCAGGCCGGCGGTCAGCGCCTGCTTGACCTGGTCGTTGTCGTTGAAGACCTGGATGTCGGTGGACGGGTCGATCGCGGTCTGCGCGACCTCGATGCTCGTGGTGCCGACCATCGCGCCGAGCTTGAGGTCCTTGAGGTCCGCCAGGCTGGTCGCGGTCGCCGCCGGGGAGCCCTCCAGGGTCACCACGGCCTGCGCGGTGTCGTAGTACGAGGAGGAGAAGTCGAGGTTCTCCGCGCGCTCCGGGCTGATCGACACCTGGTTGATCGCGAAGTCGAAGGACTTGGCGCCGGGGGCGATGATCTGGTCGAAGGTCACCGGGACCCACTCGACGTGGTCGGCGTCGTAGCCGAGCTCGGCGGCCACCGCGTAGGCGACGGCGGACTCGAAGCCCTCGCCGTTGCTCGGGTCGTTGTCGACGATCCACGGCTCGTAGCCGGGGTCCGAGGTGCCGATGGTCAGCACGCCCTCGGTCAGCGTGTCCAGGGCGCCGTCGGCGGCGGCCGAGGAGTCCGCGGTGCTGCTGGGCGAGTCGTCGTCGACCGGGGCACAGGCCGCGAGCGCCAGGGCGCTCAGAGCGGCCAGGGCGATGAAGCGGGACGTGCGCACGGTGTCTCCTCGGGTTCGCGGCTGCGGTGGGGGTTGCGGGAGGTCAGCGTAGGGGAACCGTCCGGGCGGGCGCTGCGTTGTCCTGGGAGCGAGACATCTCGCGCATCACGAGGAGGAGGTCGGTCGATGGGTCACCGGCACTACAACGGGCTCAAGACGGCGCTGCTGTTCGGCGTGCTCTGGGCCGTGCTGCTGGGCATCGGCTCGTTCGTCGGCAACGGGCGGTACATCTTCCTGTTCGCCGGCTTCGGGCTGCTGGCCACCGCGTTCTCGTACTGGAACTCGGACAAGATCGCGATCCGCGCCATGCACGCCCGCCCGGTCTCCGAGATCGAGCAGCCGGCGATGTACCGGATCGTCCGCGAGCTGTCGACGTCCGCGCGCCAGCCCATGCCGCGCCTGTACGTCTCGCCGACCGCGGCGCCCAACGCCTTCGCCACCGGCCGCAACCCGCGCAACGCCGCGGTGTGCTGCACCGAGGGCATCCTGCAGATCCTCGACGAGCGGGAGCTGCGCGGGGTGCTCGGCCACGAGCTGATGCACGTCTACAACCGCGACATCCTCACCTCGTCGATCGCGGCGGCCGTCGCCGGGGTGATCACCTCCGTGGCCCAGTTCGCGCTGTTCTTCGGCGGCGGCAACGACCGTGACCGCGGCGGCAACCCGATCGCGGCCCTGCTCATGGTCTTCCTGGCCCCGCTGGCGGCCACGATGATCCAGCTCGCGATCTCGCGCACCCGCGAGTACGACGCCGACGAGGACGGCGCCGCGCTCACCGGCGACCCGCTGGCCCTCGCCTCCGCGCTGCGCAAGCTCGAGCGCGGCACGCAGGCCGCCCCGCTGCCCCAGGACCAGCGCCTGGTGGACGTCTCGCACCTGATGATCGCCAACCCGTTCAAGGGCGGCGGCGTGGGCCGGCTGTTCGCCACCCACCCGCCGATGGACGACCGGATCGCCCGTCTGGAGCGGATGGCGGGGACCGGCGGGATCGAGCGGTACTGACCGCACCTCGCCCAGGACGTCACGAGGCCCCGACCGGCAGCCGGTCGGGGCCTCGTGCGCGTGCGGGCTCAGCGGTAGTTGATGAACTGCAGCGCCGCGTCGATGTCGTCGGCGCCCTTGAGCAGCGCGATGACCTCCTGGAGGTCGTCACGGCTCTTGGCGGAGACCCGGACCTCGTCGCCCTGGATCTGCGTCTTGACGCCCTTGGGGCCCTCCTCGCGGATGATCTTGGTGACCTTCTTGGCGTTCTCCGAGGACAGGCCCTCCTTGAGGACGCCCTCCAGGCGGTACTCCTTGCCGGAGGCCTTGGGGTCGCCCTCGCCGGTGTCGAACGCCTTGAGGGAGATCCCGCGCTTGATGAGCTTGGTCTGGAAGACGTCCAGCACCGCGCGCACCCGCTCCTCGGAGTTCGCGATCATCACGATCTTCTCGCCGCTCCAGGCGATCGACGCGCCGACGCCCTTGAAGTCGTAGCGCTGCGCGATCTCCTTGACGGCCTGGTTCAGCGCGTTGTCGACCTCCTGCCGGTCGACCTTGCTGACGACGTCGAACGAGGACTCGCTCGCCATGGTGCTCTCCTCCTGCTGCTGCGGTGCGGTCCGGCGGGTGCGTGCCCGCCGGGCGGGGCCGACGTGGACGTGTGTCACGAGCGGCCCCGAACACTTGCTATCCTTCCATCCGCACCCGATGCGTGTTCACGCAGCGGACTGCACCCCGGCGGGTTACCCGAGTGGCCAAAGGGGGCTGACTGTAAATCAGCTGGCAACGCCTACGGGGGTTCGAATCCCTCACCCGCCACCCCTGACAGGGCGTCCTCCTCATGGAGGGCGCCCTGTCGCCGTCTCTGGCGCCGGTGCGGTCGGGTCGGTGAGGGGGGGGTGCGGATCCGCGTGATCATGCGGCGGGGCGGGGTGTGACGGACTCGATTTCACGACCACCCCTCGCAGCGTGTAGCCTAATCCGCGCTGCCCCGATAGCTCAGTGGTAGAGCACTTCCTTGGTAAGGAAGAGGTCACGGGTTCGAATCCCGTTCGGGGCTCTGTGGTGTGTCGCAGGCCGGGACTGATGTCCTGGCCTGCGCTCACCCGAGGCGGGGTAGCTCAGTTGGTGAGAGCGCACGACTCATAATCGTGAGGTCGCGGGTTCGAACCCCGCCCCCGCTACCAGCACTGAATCCAGTGGAGCGTCCGACGGGCGCTCGACGACGAAGATCCAAGCGCTTCGCGCGAGAGGTGGCAAGACCATGGCCAGCAAGAGCTCGGACGTCCGTCCGAAGATCACGCTCGCGTGCACGGAGTGCAAGGAGCGGAACTACATCACCAAGAAGAACCGTCGGAACGACCCCGACCGGCTCGAGATGAAGAAGTTCTGCCCGCGCGACGGCCGTCACACGGTCCACCGCGAGACCCGCTGACCTCGTCAGCTCACCGTCGTGGCCGTCAACCCTGAGTACGCGGGACGCGAGTACCCGCCGAACGAGGTGTACGTCGTCGGCCACGAGAAGCTCCGCGAGTTCGCGGAGGCGGTGGGGGCCACGCACGCGGCCCACACCGACCGGGAGGCGGCGCTGGCGCTCGGGTACCCCGACGTCATCGCACCGCCGACCTTCGCCGTCGTCGTCGCGCAGCGCGCCGAGGCGCAGCTGATCCAGGACCCTGAGGCCCGGATCGACTTCAGCCGCGTCGTCCACGCCGACGAGCGGTTCGTGCACCACCGTCCGATCCACGCGGGTGACCGCCTGGTGACGGTGCTGCACGTGGACGCGATCACCGAGCGCGCCGGTCTGTCGATGGTGACGACCCGCGCCGTGATCTCCGCCGAGGACGGCGAGCCCGTCGCCTCGGTCACCTCGACCCTCGCCGTGCGGGGGGAGGACGGCTGATGGCCCTGCCCCTGATCGCGGACCTGGCCGTCGGCCAGGAGGTCGCCCGTCGGGAGATCGCCGTGGACCGGTCCCGCCTGGTGCGGTACGCCGGCGCCAGCGGCGACTTCAACCCGATCCACTGGAACGACCGCTTCGCCACCGAGGTCGGCCTGCCCGGCGTGATCGCCCACGGCATGTGGACCATGGGTGCCGCCGTCGGCGTCGTCGCGGACTGGCTGGGCGATCCCGGCGCGGTCGTGGACTACCAGACGCGGTTCAGCCGCCCGGTCGCCGTGCCGGACCCGGGCGAGGCCGTGGTCGAGGTCGTCGCCACCGTGGGTGCGCTGGACGTCGAGTCCGGCACCGCGCGGATCGACCTCGCGGTGACCTTCGGCGGGCAGCGCGTGCTCGCCAAGTCGCAGGCGCTCGTCCGCCTGGGCTGACCGCTCCGCGCTCACCCGGACCGCGCGTCCACCCGGACCGCGCGTCCACCCGGGCCGCGCGTCCACCCGGACCGCGCCCGCCCGCACGCCTCAGGCCGGTGCCGGCCCCGTCGTCGTCCCCACCCGCAGGTGCACCGGCAGCACGGCGTCCTCCGGGGTCTCGCCGGCGAGCAGCTGCTGCACGGCCCGTCCGACCACCGCACCCTTCTCCGCGATCGGCTGCACCACCGTCGTCAGCACGTCGGGCGCGAGCCAGGGCAGGTCCAGGCCGTCGAAGCCGGCGATCGAGACGTCCTCCGGCACGCGCAGGCCGAGCTCTCGTGCGCCGAGCACCACGCCGGACGCCAGCAGGTCGGACTGCGCGACGATCGCGGTGGGCCGCCGGTCGGCGGGCACGTCGAGCAGCACGTGGGCGGCGGCGGTGCCGTGCTCGACCAGGGACGCGGGGGTCTCGTAGACGGCGGTGGGGGTGACGCCGACGTCGGTCATGCCGTCCAGGCGGCGGCGGGCGATCTGCCACCGGATCGACGCCAGGCGCTCCGGGCTCGCGATCTCGTCGTGCCGGTCGGGGCCGAACGGCAGGGTGACCGTGGCGATCCGGGTGTGCCCGAGGTCGAGCAGGTGCCGGGTGGCCTCGGCGACGCCGGCGCGGTCCGCGATGCCGACGGTGGTGACGTCGAGCTCGTGCCCCTCGACGACGACGGCGGGGATCCCGCGCCGGGCGAGCGCCTGGAGCGTGGGGTCCTCGGTGGTGCCGCCCCAGATCATCACGGCGACGTCCATCGCGGCGGACTCGACCAGCGGGTCGACGGGGGCCTCGTCGGGGCCGGTGGGCCCGGGGATCAGCAGCACGCCGAGCCCGAGCGGGCCGATCGTGTCGACCAGGCCGTCGAGCACCTGCACGGACACGGGGTCGCGGAACGAGCGCTTGAGCGCGTCGCCGACCACCACGCCGACGATCCCGGACCGGCCGCTGCGCAGCTGGCGCCCGAGCGGGTTCGGGCCGGAGTAGCCGAGCGCCGCGGCCGCGTCGAGCACGCGGCGGCGGGTGGCCTCGGCGATCGGCCCGGCGCCGGAGAAGGCGAGGGAGGCGGTGGAGACCGAGACGCCCGCGGAGGAGGCGACGTCGGCGAGGGTCGGCCGCTGCGACACCGGGCCTCCTGCGCGTCGGGACTCCGAGGAGTCGGGGGCGGGGACGACGCACGCCCCCGGGTGAGAACGGCGCCAACCCGGTTGACGCCGCCGTCAGCGTACCCGCAGACTTGACGCCGTCCCCGAATCGTTTCGAAGTCCGCCTGCGAGCGTGATCGAATCGATTCGAGAAACCCTCCGACCACCACAGCAGCACCCTGGAGATGCCGTGAGCAAGCCGCGGGCCCGCACCGGCCGCGCCTCCCTCCGTCCGGCAGGACGTCGCCCCCGAGCCACCGCCCCGATGGGGACGCCCGCCCGCGGGGGACGTCCGCACGCGCCGGCGGACCCGTCCGTGGTCCGCGCGCGCTGGCTGCTGATGGGCCTGTTCGCGCTGAACGGCCTGATGTTCTCGGGCTGGCTCGCGCGGATCCCCGCGGTGCGCGACGCCCTCGGCATGAGTGCGGCGGAGCTCGGCGGCATCCTGATCGCCGGGTCGATCGGCTCGCTGGCCACCGTGTCCGTCGCCGGGATGCTGGTCAACCGGTACGGCGGGCGCTTCGTGCTGTACCTGTCGACGGCCGCGTTCGCGGCGGCCTACGTGCTGATCGGCCTCGGCCCCACCTGGGGGTCGGTGCCGATCACGGCGGTCGGCATCTTCCTGTCCGGGGCGGGCTTCGCGCTGGGCAACGTGCCGCTGAACGTCGAGACCGCCGCCGTCGAGCGTCGGCTCGGCCGCACGGTGCTGCCGCAGTTCCACGCGGCCTTCTCGATCGGCTCGGTGCTGGGCTCCGGCGTCGGTGCGCTCGCCGCCTTCGGCCAGGTGCCGCTGCTCGCGCAGTTCGCCGCCACCGCGGTCGTCGGCACGGTGTGGCGGATGGCGTCCGTGCCGGGTGCGGTGATCGAGTCGGTGCCGACGCCCCGGACTCCCCGCGACGGGGCGCGGTCCGTCCGACCGCGGGTCGAGGGCGGCGCGCTCGCCCGGCTGCGCGCCCGCCGCACCCGCCCCGGCGCCGCGCTGGGTGCCTGGCGCGAGCCGCGCACGCTGCTGATCGGTGTGGTGATCATGTCCGCCGCGCTGTCCGAGGGCTCGGCCAACGACTGGCTGGCGCTCGCGGTGGTGGACGGCTTCGACCAGGCCGAGGCGGTCGGCGCCGCGATGTTCGGCGTGTTCGTCGGCGCGATGACCGCGGTGCGGCTGCTCGGCACCCGGCTGATCGACCGGTACGGCCGGGTCGCGGTGCTGCGCGGGTCGGGGGCCGTCTCCTTCGGCGGTCTGGTGCTGTTCGGCTTCGCGCCCACGCTGCCGCTGGCGGCGGTCGGGATCGTCGCGTGGGGCTTCGGTGCCGCGCTGACCGTGCCGATCGGCATCGCTGCCGCCTCCGACGACCCGCTGCGCGCCGCGAGCCGGGTGGCCGTGGTGTCCGCGTTCTCCTCGACGGCGTCCCTGGCGGCGCCCCCGCTGCTCGGTCTGGCCGCCGAGGTGATGGGCCCGCGGCACGCGCTGGTGCTGATCACCGTGGCGATGGTGACCTCGGTGCTCCTGGCGAGCACCGTGCGCCGGCCGGACGCCGCCGACCAGGACCCCACTGCGCCCGTGGACGACCCGGCGCTCCCCGTGGTGGCGACCGCCGACGGCGTGACCGTCGCGCTGCCCGACGCCGGGTCGGCCGCCGGCCTCGCCGTGCCCGCACCGCGCGCCGACGGCGCCGACCGCACCTGCCTGGCCTCCTCGGGTACCGTGCGGGACGACGCCCCGCGTGAGCACCCTGCCCCTGCCGCACGCCCTGCCCCTGCCGCACGCACCGAGCGCTGAGAGCGACGACGATGACCTCGACCATGGATCCGCGCGCGGTCCGGAACGCCTCCTTCGCGGTGTTCGCGGTGTTCGTGCTCAACGGCTTCAACTTCTCCTCCTGGGCGGCGCGGCTGCCCGCCGTGCGCGACGCGCTCGACCTGCCGGCGACCCGGATGGGCCTGCTGCTGCTGGTCGGCTCGGTGGGCTCGCTGATCGCCCTGCCGCTGTCCGGCCTGGTGGTCACCCGGATCGGTGCCCCGCGCGCCGTGATGGTCTTCGCGACGCTCAACGCGACGGGTCTGGCGGTCGCTGCGAGCGGGGTGGCCGCCGGGCAGGTGGTGATCACCGCCGCCGGTCTGGTCGTCTTCGGCGTCGGCACGGGCGTGTGGGACGCCGCGATGAACCTGGAGGGCGCGCTGGTCGAGCAGCGGCTCGGTCGCACGGTGATGCCCCGGTACCACGCGGGCTTCTCGGTCGGCACGGTGATCGCGGCCGGCGTCGCGGCGGTGGCGGCCGGCGCGCACGTGCCCGTGATCGTGCACGTGCCGGTCGCCGTGGCGCTGTCCACCGTCGGCGTGCTGGTGGCGGTGCGGTACTTCCTGCCCGCCGGGCACGGCGCCGAGCTCGCCGGGGCGACCGCCGAGGGGGCGACCGTCGGCGCCGAGGTGCGGGGCACGTCGGTCTTCGGGGCGTGGCTGGAGCCGCGCACGCTGCTGATCGGCCTGGTCGTGCTGGCCGCCGCGCTCACCGAGGGCGCGGGCAACGACTGGATGAGCCTGGCGGTGGTGGACGGCTTCGACCAGAGCGACGCCGTGGGTGCGCTGTCCTTCGGCATCTTCGTCTCCGCGATGACCCTGATGCGCTTCCTCGGCACGGCGCTGCTCGACCGGTTCGGACGGGTGGCGGTGCTCCGGCTGTGCGCCGGGCTCGCGCTGGTCGGCCTGCTGATCTTCGGCCTGGTGCCGGACGACATGCTGTGGCTCGCCGTCGCCGGTGCAGTGCTCTGGGGCATGGGTGCGGCCCTCGGGTTCCCGGTGGGCATGAGCGCCGCCAGCGACGACCCGCTGCGCGCCGCCGCCCGGGTGAGCGTGGTCTCCACGATCGGCTACACGGCGTTCCTCGCCGGACCGCCGCTGCTCGGCCTGCTCGCCGGCCATCTCGGCTACCGGCACGCGCTGCTGGTGATCGTGGTGCCGATCGTGATCGGTCTGCTGGTCGTGAACGCGGCAGCACCGCCGCGCCAGCAGGTGCCGGAGCGGCCTACCCTCGTGCCGTGAGCATCGAGGTGCAGAGCACGACCTTCGCGGACCTGACCACCCTCGGCGTCGGCGGCCCCGCGTCCCGGTTCGTCGAGACGAGCACCGAGGCCGAGCTGATCGACACCGTGCGTGCCGCGGACGCCGACGGCATCCCGCTGCTGGTGATCGGCGGCGGGTCCAACCTGCTGGTCGGCGACGCCGGCTTCGACGGGCTGGTGGTGCGGGACGGCCGCAGCGACCTGACCACGCCGGACCACTCCGCCTGCGCGGGCGTGACCGTGACCGTGGCGGCGGGCACCCCGTGGGACGAGGTCGTCGCGTACGCCACCGGCCACCGGCTGATGGGCGTCGAGGCGCTGTCCGGCATCCCGGGGTCCACCGGCGCGACCCCGGTGCAGAACGTCGGCGCCTACGGCCAGGAGGTCGCGCAGACCATCGCCACCGTGCGGGTGTGGGACCGCGGGCGCGGGCGCGTGCGGACGCTGCCGCTGGTGGACCTGGCGTTCGGCTACCGCACCTCGCTGCTCAAGCGCTCGATGCGCGCGCTGCCGGACGACGGCGCCGACGCCGGGGCCCCGTGGTTCCCGACCCCGCGCTACGTGGTGCTCGACGTGACCTTCCAGCTCCGCGTCGCCCCGCTGTCCGAGAAGATCCGCTACGCCGAGCTGGCCTCGACGCTGGACATCGCGGTGGGGGAGCGTGCGCCGCTGGCCGAGGTGCGCGAGGCGGTGCTCACGCTGCGCCGCCGCAAGGGCATGGTGCTCGACCCGACCGATGCCGACACGCGGTCCGCGGGCTCGTTCTTCACCAACCCCGTGCTCACCGAGGCCGACGCCGCCGTGCTGCCGGACGACGCCCCGCGCTACCCGGCCGGCGAGGGCCTGGTGAAGTCCAGCGCGGCCTGGCTGATCGAGCACGCGGGCTTCGCCAAGGGCTTCGGCCTGCCCGGGCCGGCGGCGCTGTCGACCAAGCACACCCTCGCGCTGACCAACCGCGGCGGCGCGAACGCCGGGGACGTGCTGGCGCTGGCCCGCACGGTCCGCGACGGCGTGCAGCAGCGGTTCGGCGTGGTGCTCGAGCCCGAGCCCGTGCTGGTCGGCACCGCGCTCTGACGCCGCGCGCCTCGCGGGCCTCCGGCCACCGAGGTCGCACGAACGCCTGCTTCACGGCAGGCGAAGGGCGCTTTCGTGCACTCTCGACGCGGCCGCGCGGCGCGTCAGGCCGCGGGGTCGGGGGTCGCGAGCCAGGCGTCGACGCCGGCGAGCAGCCGGGCCTGCGTCGCCTCGCCGGCGCGGCTGGCCCGGATCGACGAGCGTGCGAGGTCGGCCAGCTCGGCGTCGGTGAACCCGTGCACCTCGCGAGCGGTCTGGTACTGCGCGACCAGCCGGGAGCCGAACAGCAGCGGGTCGTCGGCGCCGAGCGCCACGGTCGCGCCGGCGTCCACCAGCCGGCGCAGCGGCACGTCGGCCGCCTCCCGGTAGACGCCCAGCGACACGTTGGACGCCGGGCAGACCTCCAGCGCGATCCCCCGATCGACGATCCGGCGCAGCAGCGCGCCGTCCTCGCCCGCGCGCACGCCGTGGCCGAGCCGGTCCGGCGCCAGGTGCTCCATGACCTCGTCCACGTGCGCGGCGCCCAGCAGCTCACCGCCGTGCGGCACCGACGCGAGGCCGGCCCGGCGCGCGATCGAGAACGCGGGGGCGAACTCCGGGGTCTCGCCGCGGCGCTCGTCGTTGGACAGGCCGAAGCCGATCACCTCGCCGGGGCCGTCGCCGGCGTGCCGGGCGGCCAGCCGCGCCAGGATCCGGGCGTCCAGCGGATGCCGCATCCGGGAGGCCGCGACGATCACGCCGACCTCGATCCCGTGGGCCGCCCCGGCCGCGCGCGCCTCGTCCAGCACGATCTCCAGCGCCGGGGTGATGCCGCCGACACCGGGGGCGTAGGAGGTCGGGTCCACCTGGATCTCGAGGCGGCCCGATCCCTCCGCGGCGTCGTCGGCGGCCGCCTCGCGCACGATCCGGCGCAGGTCGTCCTCGCCGCGCACGCACGCCCGCGCCGCGTCGTAGAGCCGCTGGAACCGGAACCAGCCCCGCTCGTCCGCCGGCACGCGCAGCGCCTCGCCGTCGAGCAGGGTGGCGGGCAGCCGGACCCCGCGGTCGGCGGCCATCTCGGCGAGCGTCTGCACGCGCATCGACCCGGTGAAGTGCAGGTGCAGGTGGGCCTTGGGCAGCAGGGACAGGTCGCGCACGTGCGTGAGTCTGCCCGATCCCGCGCGCGCCGACGAACGCGGCGCGCGCCTCACGGGTGCGGCAGGACGCCCCGCTCCATCGCGACCGTGACCGCGCGGGTGCGGTCGTCGACGCCGAGCTTGGCGAAGGCCCGCAGCAGGTGCGTCTTGACGGTGGCCTCGGTGATGAACAGGTCACGCCCGATCGCGCCGTTGGACAGCCCGCGGGCCACACCGGCCAGCACCTCGACCTCGCGCGGGGTCAGTCGCTCGCTCTCCCCGCGCATCTGCTGCACCAGCCGGGACGCGACCGAGGGCGACAGCGCCGACTCCCCGCGTGCGGCCCCGCGCACCCCGGCGACGAGCTGGTCGCGCGGGGTGTCCTTGAGCAGGTAGCCGGTGGCACCGGCCTCGACGGCGCGCAGGATGTCGGCGTCGGTCTCGTAGGTGGTCAGCACGAGCACCCGCACGCCGGGCACCTCGGCGATGATCCGTGCGGTGGCGGCGGCGCCGTCCAGCACCGGCATCCGCAGGTCCATCAGCACCAGGTCCGGGCACAGCTCGGCGGCGGCGGTCACGGCCGCGGCCCCGTCGGCGACCTCGCCGACCACGTCGATGTCCGGCTCGACCGCGAGCAGCCCGGCGAGGCCGGAGCGCACGACGGGGTGGTCGTCGGCGACCAGCACCCGGATCGACCCGCCCACCTGCGCGGACGCGAGTGCGCTGTGCTGCGCGGTCATGCCGTCACCGTCCTGTGCTCGATCGTCGCGTCGCCGCCGGCTCCGGCACCCGTCCCGCCGCCCGGGCCACCCGGCAGCGGCAGCACCAGGCGGACCGTCGTCCCGCGACCGGGCCCGCCGGTCACGTCGAGCGTGCCACCTCCGGCGACCGCCCGGTCCCGCATCCCGCGCAGCCCGACTCCGTCCACGGCGTCGGCGGCCAGCCCGTCGCCGTCGTCCGTCACCTCCAGGGTGGCCCGCGCGCCGTCCTCGGTCAGCCGGAGCAGCACCCGGTCGGCGCGGGCGTGCTTGCGCACGTTCGCCAGCGCCTCCTGCGCTGCGCGCAGCAGCACGACCTCGGTGTCCCGCCCCGCGCTGCCGGTGGTGTCCAGCCGCACGTCCACCCGCACGCCGGTCTCGGCGCCGAAGCGCTCGCCGAGCCGGTCCAGCGCCTCGGCCAGGGTGCTGTCCGCCAGGGCCGCCGGCCCGAACGCCGCCACCAGGGCGCGCGCCTCGGCGAGGTTGTCCCGGGCCACCTGCTCCACCTGCACCACCCGCTCGCGCGCCGCGTCGACCTGCCCGACCTCGAGCTGCGCCTGCACGGTCTGCGCGAGCATCACGACGCTGGTGAACCCCTGGGCGAGCGTGTCGTGGATCTCCTGCGCCATCCGCTCCCGCTCGGCGAGCACCCCGGCCGCGTGGTTGCTGGCGGCGAGCTGTGCCTGCGCGACCTCCAGCTGCTCGATCAGCACCGCGCGCTGCTCGCTCTGCTCGGCGACCCGGGTGATCCACAGCCCCAGCGCCAGGCTGAACGTCAGGCCGACGCCCATCTGCCCGATCAGCGACAGCAGCTCCGGGCCCCGTGCGGACATCTGGAGCGCGATCGTCGTGCAGACCGTGACCGCCATCGCGGCCGAGGTGAGGATGCCGGCCCGCAGCGTGTCGGAGAAGAACCACACCTGCGAGAAGCCGACGAACAGCAGGATCGAGCCGACGGTGCTCACGCCGCTGGCCACCGCCACCACGACGATCAGGATCACCACGTACGCGCGGGTCATCCGGACGTCCCCGCGGATCGCACCGCGCCGGCCCAGCAGCAGGTACGCCACCAGCAGCACGACGATCCCGGCGACCGCCGCAACGATCTGCGGCGAGGGCGGCCAGGCGTGGTCCACCGCGATCATCGACACCGCCGAGATCCCCAGCAGGACGTAGAACGCGAGGTCCCAGCCGGCCAGCGCGCGCCGCCAGAACTCACGACGCTCGCTGGGCGGGGCCAGCCGGGTCACGAAGGCCCGCTCCGGCACGGGGTCGAGCAGCTGCGACATGCGGACAGTGTGGCGCGCCGGGCGCTCAGCCGTCGTCACGGCGACGCCACCGGAAGGTCCGCACGCCGATCACCAGCCCCACCACCAGCCACGCGACCAGCACCGCGGCGGTGGTGCCGTGCGCCCAGGTGCCACCGATCTCCAGCGTGACCATGTCGTCCGGCAGGAACACCGAGCGCATGCCCTGCGCCATCCAGCGCAGCGGGAACACCGAGGCCACGTTCTGCATCCACGACGGCAGGTCGTAGAACGCGAAGAACACGCCGGAGATGAACTGGAGCACCAGCACCACCGGGGTCACGACGGCGCTCGCGGAGCGCGCCGACCGGGGCAGCGACGAGAACCCGACCCCGCACACCGCCCCCGCGGCCGTGCCGAGCACGAGCACCCACGCGAAGGTGAGCCAGCGGTCCGCGGTCGTCGGCAGGTCCACGTCGTAGACCAGCGCGGCGACGGCGAGCAGCAGCGCCACCTGCACCAGCGTGGTCAGGAGCACCTGGCCGACCTTGCCCAGGAAGTACGCGGCGGGCGGCAGGGGCGTGCCGCCGAGCCGCTTGAGCCCGCCGGTGTCGCGCTCCACCGGGATCTGCACGGCCAGGCTCTGGAAGGACGAGAGCAGCACGCCGGTCGCGATCATCCCGGGCAGGAAGTACTGCGAGAACGACACCCCGTCGCCCGTTCCGACGGTGGCGCCGTCCTGGCCGAACACCGTGGAGAAGATCATCAGCATGATCACCGGGTACGCGAAGATGAAGATCACCGCGTCGCGCTCGCGGAAGAACCCGCGCACCTCGTAGCGGGTGCGCTCCAGCCCGAGGCGCAGGGTGCCCGGCAGGGCCGGCGCGGCGGCCGGTCGGCGCGCGGTGGTGGTGCTCATCGGAGGGCCTCCGGGGCGGTGAGGACCGGCGTGCCGGTCGTGGGGTGGGTGGCGTCCTCGGCGATCAGGGAGAGGTAGACGTCCTCGAGCGTCGGCCGGACCACCTGGAGCCCGGGCACCTCGCCGAGCCGGTCGGCCAGCGCGGACACCACCGCGGTCGGCGTCGGCGTGGTGGTCTCGCGCGGCACGCCGTCCTCGGTCCAGCGGACCACGGCCTCGCGCACCGCCCGTCCGCCGAGCTGGGACGGGGTGTCGACCGCGACGACGCGGCCGGAGCGGACCACCGCCACCCGGTCGGCCAGGTGCTCGGCCTCCTCCAGGTAGTGCGTGGTCAGCAGGATCGTGGTGCCCTCGTCGCGCAGCCCGGCGATCAGGTCCCAGAACGCGTGCCGCGCCTCGGGGTCGAAGCCGGTGGTCGGCTCGTCCAGGAACAGCAGCTCGGGCCGGCCGACGATGCCGAGCGCGACGTCGAGCCGGCGCCGCTGACCGCCGGAGAGCGCGCGGGTGCGGGTGCGGGCCTTCTCGCGCAGCCCGACCGCGTCGATGACCTCTTCGGGATCGCGCGGGTCGGGGTAGTACCGGGCGAAGTGGTGCACCAGCTCGCTCACGCTGGCCTCGTCCAGGTCGCTGCTGCTCTGGAGCACGATCCCGATCCGTGCGCGCCAGTCGCGCCCCGCCGTCTGCGGGTCCACGCCGAGCACGCGCACCTCGCCGGCGTCGCGACGGCGGTAGCCCTCGAGGATCTCGACGGTGGTGGTCTTGCCGGCGCCGTTCGGGCCGAGCACCGCCACGATCTCGCCGCGGGCCACCGACAGGTCCAGCCCGTCGACGGCCTGCTTCTCGCCGTACCGCTTGTGCAGCCCGGTCACCCGGACCGCGAGGTCGTTGTCGTCCATGACGTCCACGATCCCGGTGCGCCGGGGGTCGACGGGACGACCGGCCGGTCTGCACCGGGGTCCACCGATCGGTGGACGCCGACGTCAGCCGGAGGCGTCCTGCGAGGTCAGCGGGCCTCGGCGAGCAGCGCCTGGATCCGTCCGACGCCCTCGACCAGGTCCTCGTCGCCCAGCGCGTAGGACAGCCGCAGGTAGCCGCTGGGACCGAAGGCCTCGCCGGGCACCACGGCGACCTCGACCTGGTCGAGGATCAGCGCGGCCAGCTCGGCGGAGGTGGTGGGGGTGACGCCGCGGATCGTGCGGCCGAGCACCCCGGCGACGCTCGGGTAGGCGTAGAACGCGCCCTGCGGGTCCGGGATCACCACGCCGTCGATCTCGCGCAGCATCGAGACCATCGTGCGGCGACGCCGGTCGAAGGCGGTGCGCATCTCGGCCACCGCCGACAGGTCGCCGGTGAGGGCGGCCACCGCGGCGCGCTGCGAGACGTTCGCGACGTTCGAGGTCAGGTGGGACTGGAGGTTCGTGGCGGCCTTGACCACGTCGGTCGGACCGGTGAGCCAGCCCACCCGCCAGCCGGTCATCGCGTAGGTCTTGGCGACGCCGTTGAGCACGACGGTCGTGTCCGCGAGCTCCGGGACCGCGCGCAGCAGCGGCGTGGCGACGGCGCCGTCGTAGGTGAGGTGCTCGTAGATCTCGTCGGTGACCACCCAGATGCCGTGCTCCAGCGCCCAGCGGCCGATCGCGGCGGTCTCGTCCGGCGTGTACACCGCGCCGGTCGGGTTGGAGGGGGAGCAGAGCAGCAGGACCTTGGTGCGCGGGGTGCGGGCGCCCTCGAGCTGGTCGACCGTGACCTTGTAGCCCTGCTCGACGCCGGCCACCACCTCGACCGGCACGCCGCCGGCCAGCCGGACCGCCTCGGGGTAGGTGGTCCAGTACGGCGCCGGCAGCAGCACCTCGTCGCCCGGGTCGAGCAGCGTCGCGAACGCCTGGTAGACCGCCTGCTTGCCGCCGTTGGTCACCAGCACGTCGCGCGGGTCGATCGCGTAGCCGGAGTCGCGCAGCGTCTTGGCGGCGATGGCCTCGCGCAGCACCGGCAGCCCGCCGGCGGGGGAGTAGCGGTGGTTCACCGTGTCGCGGGCGGCGGCGACGGCGGCCTCGACGATGTAGTCCGGCGTGGGGAAGTCGGGCTCGCCGGCGCCGAAGCCGATCACCGGGCGGCCCGCGGCCTTGAGCGCCTTGGCCTTCGCGTCCACCGCCAGGGTGGCCGACTCGGCGATGCTGCCGACGCGTGCGGACACGCGACGGGGGGCGGGTGCGGGGGCGGGGCTGGCGGCGCTCGGGCTCACGGCGACCATCCTCGCAGAACACGGCCGGAGGGCGGCAGGTGGGGATCGAGTGACGGACGCCACGCGGGCGGTGCGGGGCTCCGCGGGCGCCCGACCCCGGAGTGGTTCGACCCGGGCCCTCGCGTCGCGTACAGTGGTCCCCCGGTGGTTGACGTCCACCATGATGAGCCGTGCCCTCCGGGTCGCGGTCACCGTCGTGGGAGACCGACGCCGCCGTAGGGTAGTGGCGCAATTGGTAGCGCACCGGTCTCCAAAACCGGCGGTTGCGAGTTCGAGTCTCGCCTGCCCTGCGCGTGTGGTCACGGACCGCCGACCGTCATCGGGCGGACCGGCGGACGACGGGTGGCACCCGGCGACGGTCGGTGCCCAGAGACGTAGGGGAACGACTGGTGAGCGATTCGGCACCCGCGGCGGCGTCCGACGCGAACGACCGCCCGGAGCGGGCCTCCGGCGGCAGGCCGGGCAGCACCGAGAAGCGTCGGGGCCTGTTCGCCCGCATCGCCCTCTTCGTGCGCCAGGTCGTCGCCGAGCTCAAGAAGGTCGTCCGCCCGACGCGTTCGGAGCTGGTCACCTACACCGCCGTCGTCCTGGTCTTCGTGGCCGTCGTCATGGCCTTCGTGACCGTGGTCGACCTCGGGATCGGCAAGCTCACCTTCTGGATCTTCGGGGGCTGACCCCGGGCCCGTCCGCCGTGGCGGTCGGCCGCAGCAGGACCCCTCAGCCCCATCCGCAGCAGAAAGCAGGTTCGCCCGTGTCGCAGGAATCGCAGGAGCCCACCCTGGGTGCCGCCGAGTCCGAGCTCGACGACGCCCTCGCGTCGGTCGAGGCGGTCGAGGCGCCCGCCGCGGGCTCCGACGAGACGGGCACCGCGGACGTCGAGGTCGAGGAGACCGCCGAGGTCGAGGCCGAGCAGGTCGAGGCCGACGAGGAGCCCGACGTCGAGGAGGACCCGGTCGCCGCGTTCAAGGCGCAGCTGCGGACCCAGCCGGGCGACTGGTACGTCATCCACTCGTACGCGGGCTACGAGAACCGGGTCAAGACGAACCTGGAGAACCGCACGCAGAGCCTCAACATGGAGGACTTCATCTACCAGGTGGAGGTCCCCATGGAGGAGGTCGTGGAGATCAAGAACGCGCAGCGCAAGGTCGTGCGCCGCGTCCGGATCCCCGGCTACGTCCTCGTCCGCATGGACCTCACCGACGAGTCGTGGGGCGCCGTCCGGCACACCCCGGGCGTCACCGGCTTCGTGGGCCACACCCACCAGCCCGTGCCGCTGACCCTCGACGAGGTGTTCTCCATGCTGGCCCCGGCGATCGAGCCGAAGGCGCAGGCCCCCGCGGCCGGCGGTGCCACGGCGAAGGCCGCCCCCACGATCGAGGTCGACTTCACCGTCGGCGAGTCCGTGACCGTCACCGACGGCCCGTTCGACACGCTGCCGGCGACGATCTCCGAGATCAGCCCCGAGAACCAGAAGCTCAAGGTCCTCGTGTCCATCTTCGGCCGGGAGACCCCGGTCGAGCTGTCGTTCAGCCAGGTCGCCAAGATCTGACACCCGTCGCCCGCACCTGCGGGCGCAGGAGAACCGGCAGCACTGCAACCGGGTCATCGCCCACGGCGTCGGCCCACGAGAGAAGAAAGGGTGGCTCATGCCCCCGAAGAAGAAGGTCACCGGCCTCATCAAGCTCCAGATCAACGCCGGTGCGGCGACCCCCGCCCCGCCGATCGGCCCCGCGCTCGGTCAGCACGGCGTGAACATCATGGAGTTCTGCAAGGCCTACAACGCGGCCACCGAGTCGCAGCGCGGCAACGTGATCCCGGTGGAGATCACGGTCTACGAGGACCGTTCCTTCACCTTCATCACCAAGACCCCGCCGGCCGCCGAGCTGATCAAGAAGGCCGCCGGCGTGGCCAAGGGCTCGCCGACCCCGCACACCGTGAAGGTCGCCACGCTGTCCGCCGAGCAGGTCCGCGAGATCGCGACCACCAAGCTCGAGGACCTCAACGCGAACGACCTCGCCGCCGCCGAGAAGATCATCGCCGGCACCGCGCGTTCCATGGGCATCACCGTCCAGGGCTGACGCACCCCGTCCCGCCCCGGAACCCCGGGGCGGGATATCCAGTGGCAGGGCCCTGTGCGGCCCGAGGACCACGACTGCAGAGAAGAGAGAAGCAGATGGCGAAGCACAGCAAGGCCTACCGGGCCGCCGAGGAGAAGATCGAGGCCGGTCGCGTCTACGCGCCGCTCGAGGCGATCCGCCTGGCCCAGGCCACCTCCACCACGAAGTACGACGCGACCGTCGAGATCGCGTTCCGCCTCGGCGTGGACCCCCGCAAGGCCGACCAGATGGTGCGCGGCACCGTCAACCTGCCGCACGGCACCGGCAAGACCGCCCGCGTGATCGTGTTCGCGACCGGTGAGCGTGCCGAGCAGGCCCGCGCCGCCGGTGCGGACGAGGTCGGCGGCGACGAGCTGATCGAGAAGGTCGCGGCCGGGTACACCGACTTCGACTCCGCCGTGGCGACCCCGGACCTCATGGGCAAGGTCGGTCGACTGGGCAAGGTACTCGGCCCCCGTGGCCTGATGCCGAACCCGAAGACCGGCACCGTGACGATGGACGTGGCCAAGGCCGTCACCGACATCAAGGGCGGCAAGATCGAGTTCCGCGTCGACAAGCACGCGAACCTGCACTTCATCATCGGCAAGACGTCGTTCTCCGACATCTCGCTGGTGGAGAACTACGCTGCGGCGCTGGAGGAGATCCTGCGTCTCAAGCCGTCCGCGTCGAAGGGCCGCTACATCTCCAAGGCGACCGTGTCGACCACGAACGGCCCCGGCATCCTGCTGGACCAGAACAAGACCCGTGCCCTCACCGAGGAGTCCGAGGTCGCCTGATCCTCAGCGACTGACGCACCGCAGGCCCGGTCCCCTCGTGGGGGCCGGGCCTGCGGCGTTCCTGCGCACGGACGGGCGGCGGTCAGCCGCCGTGGTGCGCGTGCTCGGCGGGCAGGCCGGGCAGCCCGTGCGAGCCGTGCGGGACCGCGTGCGCCCCCGCGTCGGTGGCGGCCAGACCGGGCACGGTGACCGTGGCGACCAGCAGGGCCGCCAGCGCGAGCGCACCGAGCTGCCCCCACGGTCGCGGGGCGTGCTGAGCAGGGCCGAGCCGGACGCCCAGGGCCAGCGTGATCGCGGCGGCCAGCGCGAGCGTCGCACCGGCGGCCTCGGCGAGCCCGGGGACGCTCCCGGCGGGCAGCGGGCTGAGCAGCACCGCCGGTCCGGTGACCAGCAGCGCGGCGACGGTGCCCGCGACGCCCGGCACCGGCCCTCGGAGCGCCAGCACGGCCCAGGTGAGCGCGGCGGCGGCCAGGGCGACCAGCGGGACGCCGACCAGCGGGTGCGCGGCGACGTGCTCGGCACCGAGGGCCGCGGCGAGCAGGCCGAGCCCGAGGGCGGCGGTGGCGGCGCCGGTCCGCGCGCCGGCCCGGACGGGGAGGGGACGCGCGCGGGCGGCCGACTCGCGGGTGGCCGACGCAGCACCGGCCGACGCGGCCACGGCCGGGGCACCGGCGGCGCGGGGACGCACCGCCGGTGCCGGTCGGGGTGCGACGCCCGGGGACGTCGCGAGGTGGGCGGTCATGCCGTCGCCGGGGAGCCCTCGGTGCGGTCCGCGGCGAGGCCGGCGCCCAGCAGCACCACGGCGCTGGCGAAGTGCAGCACGTTGTCGGCGCCGTTGAGGGCCAGGATGTTCGCACCGGTCCCGATCAGGAACAGGCCGAGCAGGCCGACCAGCAGGTAGACCGCGCCGACCGTGGTGTTGGCGGTGCGCGCGGCCCGGACCGACGAGGTGCCGGCGACCGTGAGCAGGCCGCCGATCGCCAGGTGGATGATGTTGTGCAGCGGGTTGACCTCGAAGATCAGCAGGGTGCCGCCCTCGGTCCCGGCGAAGCCGCTGCCGGACGTGACGACGAACCCGGCGATCCCGACGAGCAGGTAGACGACCCCGAAGACGGTCCCGACGAGGCGGTTGGCTGACTGGCGCATGAGTGCTGTCCTTCCACACCGGGAGCGTCCGGCGTCGACGTGCGCCCCGGTCAGGGACGCACCAGGGGTTCGGAGCCGTCGGCCCGGTGGACGGGTGGAAGGTGCGACACCGGCGGTGCGGGGGTGGACTCGGCCGCACGCCTGGGCCAGGGTGGGGGTCATGCTGGTCGCCTTCTCCGTGTCCCCGCTCGGCGCGGGTGAGTCCGTGACGGATGCCGTGGCCGACGCCGTGCGCGTCGTCCGCGAGTCCGGGCTCCCGCACCGGACCGATGCCATGTTCACCACCGTCGAGGGTGAGTGGGACGAGTGCATGGACGTCGTGCGGCGGGCGGCGGAGGCCGTCGGGCGGCACGCCGGACGGGTCAGCCTGGTGCTCAAGGCCGACATCCGGCCCGGGCACACCGGCGAGCTGACCGGCAAGGTCGACCGGCTGGAGGCCCGGCTGGCCGAGGAGTGACGCCGCGGCCACGGCCGAGGCGTGGACATGTCGTGCAGAACGCACAGGACCGGGCGTGAGTATCCGTCCGGGATGGAAGACTCGGGTGCGGACGTGCGCGGCCGCGAGCGGGTGCGGTGACGCGGGAGAGGGAGCAGCGGACTGATGGCGATCTTCGAGCTCGACGACGGCCGAGGCACCCTCGTCCAGCCGATGCGGCCCAGTGCCGACTCCTTCGAGATCGACTCCACGACGCTGGTCGACGACCACGTCGGGGCGCTGCTGGGCGAGCAGGTGCTCCCCGTGCGGCGCGGCGGCGACGGCACCGGACCGCACCTGCTGGCGCTGGACGCCGCGGCCCGCCCGGTGGTGGTCGAGGTGGTGCAGCTGCTGGACGCCGACGGCCTGGTCCGTGCGCTGCGGCACGCCGGCGGCGCCGCCCGGCTGACCCGCTCCGACCTGGCCCGGATGTACCACGGCGGGCAGGACACCTTCGAGGCGGACCTCGCGGTGTTCCGCGACCGCTCGCCGTTCCTGCGCGCCGAGCAGACCCAGCGCGGGGTGCGGCTGGTGCTGGTGTGCGCCGACGTCGCCGACGGGCTGGCCGACGTGCTCGACTTCGTCTCCACCGGCGCGCAGGTCGAGGTGCTGCGTCTCGGCGTCACCGAGGGGCCCGGCGGACGCCGGTACGTGGACGTCTCGCCGCTGCGCCGCGCGCAGGGCCGGGAGCGCCGGCCGGTGGAGCCGGGCCCGCGCACCGGGTCGATCGCGGTGCAGCCGGCCGTGCCGACGCCTGCGAACCCCACAGCCGCGCCGGAGCAGCCCGCCGCGACCTCGCCCGCCGCGACCCAGCCTGCGGCGGAGCCCGCCGCCGCACCGGCGCAGCCCGCCCGCGCGGACCAGTCGCCCGCGCACGGCCACCTGCACGCCGCCGACGAGACCACCCTGCTCCCCGCGCTGGACGCCGACGGCCTGCCCGTCACCGACCTGCCGGACCCCGCCGACGCCGGGCAGTCCCGTCACGTGGCACCGACCCAGGACGACACCCCGCTGCCCGAGCTCGCGGCGCTGGCCGCCGCCGGCCCGGGTGCCGCCGAGCTGGTCTGGCTGCGGGTGCGCCGGGGTCAGCGCCTGGTCGCGACGCTGCGCGCGGACGGGCTGATCGAGCTGCCCGACGGCTCCGTGCACGCGTCCCCGGACACCGCCGCTGCCGCGGCCGCCGACCTGGAGTCCTCCACGGACGGCTGGCGGGTGTGGCGGTTCGGCGACCACGGGCCCTCGCTGCGCGAGTCGGTCGGCGGGTGGGTCTGAGCCGACCCGATCCCTGTCGACCCGGTCCCCACCGGCCTGGTCCCTGCCGGTCTGGTCCCCGCCCGCTGAGGGCGGCTGCGGCTCAGGACCAGCCGTAGGCCGTCGACCAGCGACCGATCTCGGCGTAGAACCGCTGACGCGCCGGCGCCGGTGACAGCGTGAGGTCGTGCACGCCCCCGGCGATCCGCACCACCGAGACCACGGGCCCGAGCTGGATCGCCCGCCGGGCCAGCAGCTCGACGTCCAGCACCACGTCCACGCCGCGCATCTCCTCGGTCCACCGCGGGCTGATGATCGTGCGCGCCGAGGCGAGCATGAGCACCGGGACCTCGATGTGCAGGCCACGCGCCACCTCGGCGTGCCCCGCGAGGATCGCCGCCAGCCACCCGGCGCGGGCGGGGAACGAGGGCGTCGGACGCCACGTCTCGTCGTAGGTCCACTCGCCGCCGTCCGCCACGCGCAGGGTGCGCGCGTAGAAGCCGGGGTCGATGTTCGGCAGCGCCACCTTGGGCTGGATCATCGCGAGCCGGGCCACCGCGGGGGCGCTGATGTGCCGCACCACGGACGACCCCTGCGTCTCCAGCCACGGGCTGTTGAGGACGAGGCCGTGCACCCGGCCGGGATGCCGGTTGACCCACAGCGAGGCGGTCAGCCCGCCGGTGGAGTGACCCATCAGCATCACGCGGGCGCGGATGCCGAGGTCGCGGTGGATCTGCTCCAGCGCCGCCTCGATCTCCTCGTCGTAGGTGCGCAGGTCGTCGATGTAGCCGGGGGTCTGGTGCGGACGCAGGCTGCGACCGTACTTGCGCAGGTCCAGGGCGTAGAACGCGGCGCCCTGCGCGTGCCAGAACTCGGCGAGACCGGTCTGGAAGAAGTAGTCGGACCAGCCGTGCAGGTACAGCACCGCGCGGGACGGGCGCACCGGCTCCGGGGTGGGCGGGGCGTAGCGCACCAGGCTCGCCACCACCTCGCCCTCGTCGTCGGGGGCGAGCTCGAGGGTGCGGACGCGGTAGTCGTCCCCGAGCACGTCGGGCTGCCAGCGTCCGGCCATCGGGCCTCCTCCTCGGGCGTGCGGGTCAGACCTCGACGACGATCTTGCCGGTCTGCTCGCCGCGCGCCAGCCGGGCGAGCCCGTCGCCGGTCCGGGCCAGCGGCACCGTCGAGTCCACCAGGGGGCGGACGCCGGTCCGGGCCAGGAAGGCGAGCAGCTGCTCGAGGTCCTGCTTGGAGCCCATGGTCGCACCCCGCACCGCGATCTCCAGGAAGAAGATCCGCTGCAGGTCCACCCGCTCCGGGTCGCCGGTGGTGGCACCCGCGACGACGATCGTGCCGCCGGGTCGGACCGAGCGCACCGAGTGGGTCCAGGTGGCCGCGCCGACGGTCTCGATCACCAGGTCCACCCGCACCGGCAGCCGCTCGCCCGGGGCGACGGCCCCGACGGCGCCGAGCTCCAGGGCGCGGGCACGCTTGGCCTCGTCGCGGCTGGTCGCCCACACCTCCAGGCCGGCGGCGGCACCGAGCAGGATCGCGGCGCTGGCCACCCCGCCGCCGGCGCCCTGCACCAGCACGCGCTGGCCCGGGGCGGCCTGACCGGTGGTGAAGAGCATGCGGTATGCGGTCAGCCAGGCCGTCGGCACGCAGGCGGCCTCGACGAAGGACAGCCCGGCGGGCTTGTCGACCAGGTTCCAGGTCGGCACGGCCACCTGCTCGGCGAGGGTGCCGGGGTAGCGCTCGGAGAGCAGCGAGCGGGGCTCGGCCGGTCCGACGCCGTGGCCGCTGGCACCGCCGATCACCGCGTGCAGCACCACCTCGCGGCCGTCGGCGGTCACCCCGGCGGCGTCGGTGCCGAGCACCATCGGCAGCTGCTCGGCGCGCAGGCCCACCCCGCGCAGCGACCACAGGTCGTGCTGGTTGAGGGCGGCGGCGCGCACGTCCACCGTGGTCCAGTGCTCGCGGGCCTCCGGTGCGGGGTGGTCCCCGACGGTCAGCCCGGCCAGCGGGTCGTCACGGTCGAACTGGGTCACCTGGGCTGCGAGCACGATCCGACCCTAGCCCCGCGCGGGCCGCGCCCGGGTGGGACCCCCGGCTCGTGCCCGTGCGGGCGGTCGGCTCAGGGGACGAGCACCGCCCAGCCGCGCGCCGGGATCTCGACCAGCGACCCGCCCGGGGAGGTGGGGTCGGGGCGGCGGGGGAGGTCGTCGGTGCTCGCGTCCTGTCCCGGGCGTCCGGCGAGCAGCACCCGGGCGCCCGCCGGCACCGGCGCCCACCACGGCGCGTCGCCCAGGTCCAGCGCCACCAGCAGAGCCTCGCCCGGGTCGCCGGAGGTCTCGTACAGCAGGTGCTCGCCGGCGACCTCGACCACCCGGGTCCGCGCCCGGTGCAGCCACGGGTGCCGACGGCGCAGCCCGATCAGGGCCTGGTGCCGCCGGTAGGTCAGCCAGGCATCGGGCTCCGGCACGAGGTCGCCGGGTGTCGGCGGGAACGCGGGGCGGACGGCGTCGTCGCCGCCGGCGCGGTCCTCCTTGACGCCGCGGAACGCGAGCTCGTCACCGGCGTAGACCGCCGGGGTGCCCGCGACGGTCATCAGCACCAGCAGCGCGTGCACGGCCAGGTCCGCGTCGCCGACCCGGCTGGTGATCCGGGTGACGTCGTGGTTGCCGACGAAGGTGTACGGCACGAAGGTGTCGAGCAGGGCGTCGTGCCGGCCCAGCGTCCACACCAGCTCGTGCAGGTTGCGGTCGAGGATCGCGCTCCAGATCGCCTTCCACAGCTCGTACTGGGTGACCGCGTCCAGCCCGGACCCGGTGACGAAGGCGGGGTAGTCGCCGTGGATCACCTCGCCCATCAGGTACGCGTCCGGGTGGGCGGCGCGGACCCGGGGGACCACCTGCGCCCAGAACTCCGCGGGCACCGCGTAGGCGGCGTCCAGGCGCCAGCCGTCCACGCCCGCGTCCAGCCAGCGGATCATCACGTCGGCCACCAGGTCCACCACCTGCGGCGACCCGTGGTCGAGCGTCACCAGCGCGCGGTGGCCCTCGAAGCAGTCCCAGGTCGGCGCGGGGCCGGAGCGGTCGATCCGGAACAACGCGTCCTGCGGGGAGCCGGGGCCGTCGGCCAGCGCGGCGCGGAAGGCGGGGTGCTGCTCGCCGACGTGGTTGAACACCCCGTCCAGCAGCACCCGCAGGCCGCGCACGTGCGCCGCGTCGAGCAGGTGGTCCAGGTCCGCGCGGTCACCGAGCCGGGGGTCGATCCGGGTGTGGTCCACGGTGTCGTAGCCGTGGGTGGTGGAGGCGAACACCGGCCCGAGCGCCAGCCCGTTCAGCCCGAGGTCGACCACGTGGTCCAGCCAGCCCTCCAGGTGCCGCAGCCGGTGCACCGGCCCGCCCGGATCGCCGGACCCGTCCAGCGGCGCCCCCGTGAACCCCAACGGGTACACGTGCCACCACATCGCATGGTCCACCCAGCCCGCGCTCATCCGTCCCCGCTCTCTCTCTGCGCGCCGAGTTCGGTGGTTCGGTGCGAGTTCGGTGGTTCCGTGCTCAGTTTCTCGCAGGAACCACCGAACTCGGCGGAGATCCGCGACTCAGTGCCCCCGGTGCAGCACGGGCTCGGGCAGCCCGGCGTCCGTGCGGATCCGGCGGGACAGCCCCTCGATCGAGCGCAGCGCGTCCACCAGGTCCGCCGGGCGGACCGTGAACGGCATGGCGTGGATCGTCTCGCCCTCGGCGGTCGCCGCCTGCGCCACCCGGGTCAGGTCCTCGACGTCGTCGGTGCGCAGGCCGACCTCGGTCAGCGTGGTCGGCAGGCCGACCCGGGTGGTGAACTCCACGAAGTCCCGGATCTCCGCGCTGGGCGCCCCCTCCAGCACCAGCTGGGTCAGCGAGCCGATGTTGACCTTCTGGCCGTGGGTCAGGCCGTGGGTCTGCGGGGCGGCGGTCAGCCCGTTGTGGATCGCGTGCGCCGCCGCCAGGCCGCCGGACTCGAAGCCCAGGCCGGACAGCAGCGTGTTGGCCTCCACGACCTTCTCCACCGCGGGGGTCACCAGGTGCTCGCGCACGGCGTCGACCGCCGGCAGCGCGTTCTCCCACAGCACGTCCCACGACAGCCGGGCCAGCGCCGTGCCGGTGACCGTCGGCAGCCCGCCGGCCATGGTGGTCGCGTCGGTCTTCGCCACCGCGCGTGCCTCGATCCAGGTGGCCAGCGCGTCGCCGACCCCGGCGATGAGGAACTTCACCGGCGCGTTCGCGACGAGCTGGGTGTCGACGAGCACCAGGTCGGGGTTGCGCGGGAAGAACCGGTACTCCTCGAAGCCGCCGTGCTCGTCGTAGATCACCGACAGCGCCGAGCACGGGGCGTCCGTGGAGGCCACCGTCGGCACCGACACCCAGCGCACCCCGGCGAGGTGGCCGGCGGCCTTCGCCGCGTCGATCGTGGAGCCGCCGCCCAGGCCGACCACCACGTCGGCACCGGTCTCCCGGATGCGGGCGGCGATGCCGTCCACCGCCGCCGCGGTGGCGTAGGTGCCGAAGCCGTCCCGGACCAGTGGCAGGTCGGCCGCCGCGAAGGACGCGGTCACGGCGTCCCCGACGAAGCCCCAGACGACGTCGTCCGCGACCACCAGCGGGGTGCGGCCGATCGGCGCCAGCAGCTCGCCGAGACGGTCGATCGCGCCCCGGCCCTGGGCGTAGCGGCCCGGGCTCATCACGGTGCGGATCGGGGTGCGGGCGGATGTGGTGCTCACGGTTCCTCCTCGGATCGGCGCCGGCGCTCGGAGGCCACCGGCGGTCCCCTCCACCGTAGGCACCCGCGAGGGCGACGCGGACCGATCCTGCGGTGCGGTGCGCGCGGCCCGCCGCCCCCTGCCGCGCGTCGGACCCGGCCACTAGGGTCGGTGCATGGCACTCACCGAAGACCCGCGCACCGCGCCGCCGATCCGATGGGGGATCCTCGGCGCCGGCAACATCGCCGGCTCGTTCGCCGACGCCGTCCGCGCCCACACCCGCGCCCAGCTGGTCGCCGTGGGATCGCGCGACCGTGACCGCTCCGAGCGCTTCGCCACCGCCCACGGCATCCCCACCACCCACATCGGCTACCGCGACCTGGTCGAGGACCCGCAGGTCGACGCCGTCTACGTCGCCACCCCGCACTCCCAGCACCGGGAGCACGCGCTGCTCGCCATCGCGGCGGGCAAGCACGTGCTGGTCGAGAAGGCGTTCACCCGCAACGCCGGCGAGGCCGAGGAGGTGTTCGCCGCCGCCCGCGCCGCCGGGGTGTTCGTGATGGAGGCGATGTGGACGCGGTTCCTGCCGCACGTCGCCGCCCTGCACCAGGTGCTCGAGGCCGGTGAGGTGGGCGAGATCATCACGCTGGCCGCCGACCACGGGCAGCACTTCGGCTTCGACCCGGCCAGCCGCCTGTTCGCCCCGGAGCTCGCGGGCGGGGCGCTGCTCGACCTGGGCGTGTACCCGGTGTCCTTCGCGCACGACCTGCTCGGCGTGCCGGACGCGGTGCGGGCGGTCGGCACGCTGACCGAGACCGGCGTGGACGGGCAGATCTCGATGATCCTGTCCTACGGCGAGCGCACCCAGGCCGTGCTCAGCACGACCCTGTGGTCCAAGACGCCGACCACCGCCACGATCTCCGGCACCGAGGGCGTGATCACCGTCGAGGGCTCGTTCTACGCGCCGACGTCCTTCCAGGTGCGGCGGCGGGACGGGCGCTCGTGGTCGTTCCAGCAGCCCGGCACGATGGGCCTGCAGTACGAGGCCGCCGAGGTCGCCCGCCGGGTGGCCGCGGGGGACACCGAGAGCCCGCGGATGACCTGGGCCGACACCCTGGCCGTGCTGCGCACGATGGACGAGGTGCGCGCGCAGGTGGGCGTGGTCTACCCGGGCGAGTGAGCCGGGCGCGGGCGGGAGGTCAGATGCCCGCGCCCGGATCCGCGCGCTCGAGCACCCGCACCGCCAGCAGCGCCACGTCGTCGGCCGGCCGGCCGTCCACCAGCTCGGCGGTGAGCTCCTGCACCAGGCGCTGCGGGTCGCGGTAGGCCAGCCGACCCGCCGCGTGCACCAGGCGGTCCAGCGAGAGGTCCATCGCGACGTCGCGCCGCTCCACCAGGCCGTCGGTGTAGAGCAGCAGCGTGTCGCCGGGCAGCAGGTCCGCGGAGCGGTCGTGCCGCTCGACGGTGGGGTCCACCCCGATCAGCAGGTCGGTCGCCGGGTCGAGGCAGCGGGCGCCCTCGCCGGGGCGGACCAGCACCGGCGGCGGGTGCCCGGCGTTCGACCAGCAGACCCGCGTCCCGCCCTCGGCGGGCACCGAGATCCGGGCGGCCAGCGCCGTCGCGATCGTGGACAGCCGCAGGCCGGCGTCGGCGCGGTCCAGCCGGGCCAGCCAGGACGAGGGCGCGTCCGGGCGGTCCCACGCGAAGGCGCGCAGGGTGGAGCGCAGCTGCCCCATCCGCGCCGCCGCGTCCATGTCGTGCCCGGTCACGTCGCCGACCATCACCGCCAGGTCGCCGCCGGGCAGCGCCAGGGCGTCGTACCAGTCGCCGCCGACCTTGTCCGCCCGGGCGGCCGGCAGGTAGTGCGCGGCCAGGCGCAGGTGGTCCGGCTGGGGCAGCGCGGTCAGCATCGCGTCCTGGAGGGTGCGCGCCACGTCGCGGCGCTGGTCGAGCAGCAGCGCGCGCTCCAGCGCCTGCGCGGTGTAGCCGGCCAGCGCGCTCTTCACCTCACGGTTGTCCTGCCGGAAGTCGCGTGGTTCCAGCCAGCCGAGGGTCAGCACGCCGAGCAGCCGCCCGCGTGACACCAGCGGGAGGATCGCCCGGCCGCCGTTGCCCCGCGGCTCCGCCCCGCCGGCCTCCTGCGCCTCGCCGACCGTGGGGAACCGCGCCACCAGGGAGGCGTGGTCCGGGAAGTACAGCGGTGCTCGCGTGCGGGCGGCCAGCGCGATCGGCCGGTCGTCGGTGAGCCGCGCGTGCCGCAGCGCCTCCACGCCCTGCCCGTCGAAGGCGTCCATCGAGGTGTACGTCAGCCCGCGCCCGTCCCGGTCCATCAGCGCGACGCCGGTCATCGGCGCGCCGAGCCCGAGCGCCGCCACCCGGGAGACCGCGCGGGTGATCTCGTCCACCGTGGTCGCCGCGGTGAACGCCTCGGCCATCATCAGCAGCAGCCGGCTGTGCCGGTGCGCGTCCGTCGCGAGCCGCTGCGACCGCCGGGCACGCTCCCGCTCGCCGCGCAGCCGCAGCTCGGAGGAGCAGGCCGCCGCCAGGTCGGCGAGGAACGCCAGCTGCTCGGGGTCCCAGGACCGGGGCTCGCGGTCGATCGCGCACAGCGCACCGATCACGTCCTCGGTGTCGTCGCGCAGCGGGTACCCGGCGTAGGCCACCACGTCCAGCTCGGTCACGGCGGCGTGGCCGGTCAGCTCGGGGTGCACCCGGGCGTCGTCCACCACCACCGGCGCCTCGCCGGTCACCACCCGCAGGCACAGCGCGTGCGAGAGCGGCAGCCGGCGGGCCGAGTCGATCTCCGGCGGCAGGCCGTAGGCGCCGAGGATCAGCTGCTCGGCGTCGGTCATCACCGAGACCAGCGCCACCGGCACGCCGAGGTGCCGGGCAGCCAGCCGGGAGAACCGCTCGAGCTCCGGGTCCCCGCCCGGGCGCGGGCTCGCCGCGACGGTGCGGCGGGTCGAGGGTCGCGGAGCCGGCGACCCGCTGGGGGCAGTGGGCACGGCTCAGTGTGGCAGCACCGGCGGCGTGCGTGGGGCGGGTCGGGCGTGGTCGGTGCGCGCGTGTCGGGGCGTGTCGGGGCGGCTGGGTACCCTGGCGCCCGTGAGCCTGCCCGTGCCGACGCCCCTGACCACCGGTCCCGCCGGCCCGCGTGCGTGCGCGAGCGCGGGGCGGACCCGCTGATGGCGACCGTCTGGGACGACGTCATCGGCCAGGAGCCGGCGGTCGAGGTGCTGCGCGCCGCCGCCACCGACCCGTCGAAGATGACGCACGCCTGGCTGCTCACCGGGCCACCCGGCTCCGGCCGCTCCACCGCCGCCCGCGCGTTCGCCGCCGCCCTCCAGGACCCGTCCGGCGACGTGCGCAGCCCCGGCTGCGCCACCGTGCTCGCCGGCAGCCACCCCGACGTCACCACCGTGGCCACCGAGGGCGTGGTGATCCGCGCCGACACCGTGCGCCCGCTGGTCGAGCTGGCGCAGCGCGCGCCCTCGCAGGGGCGGTGGCGGGTGATCCTGATCGAGGACGCCGACCGGCTGAACGAGACCTCCGGCAACGTGCTGCTCAAGGCGATCGAGGAGCCGCCCCCGCGCACCGTGTGGCTGCTCTGCGCGCCGAGCCCGCAGGACGTGCTGGTCACCATCCGCTCGCGCAGCCGCTCGGTGGCGCTGCGGGTGCCGCCGGTCGAGGCGGTGGCCGATCTGCTGGTGCGCCGGGACGGCGTCGACCCCGAGGTCGCCCTGGTGGCCGCCCGTGCCGCGCAGAGCCACGTCGGCGTCGCCCGTCGGCTCGCCCGCGACCCGGAGGCCCGGGCCCGGCGCGCGGCCGTGCTGCGGATCGCCCCGCGGGTGCGTGGCGTCGGTGACGCGGTGATCGCCGCCGGCGAGCTGGTCGAGACCGCCCAGGCCGACGCCAAGGCCGCCACCGAGGAGCGCGACGCCGCCGAGCGCACCGCCCTGCTGCGGTCCCTCGGCGCCGAGGGGGGCACCGCCGTGCCGCCCGCGCTGCGCGGTCAGGTCAAGCAGCTCGAGGAGGAGCAGAAGCGCCGCGCCACCCGGGCGCAGCGCGACGTGCTCGACCGCGCCATGGTGGACCTCATGTCGTTCTACCGCGACGTGCTGGTCCGGCAGATCGGGGCCGACGTCCCCGCCGTGAACGCCGAGCACGAGCAGGCCGCCGCCGACCTGGCGCGGGGCAGCACCCCCGAGCAGACCGTGCGCCGGCTGGACGCGATCAGCGAGGCCCGCGAGCGGCTGGCCGGGAACGTCGCCCCGCTGCTCGCCGTCGAGGCCATGATGATCGCGCTGCGGCCCCAGGGCTGAGCGCGGGGACCACGCGACCGGCGTCCGACGTGCGGGGCGGCCGGTTACGGTGGTCCGGTGATCCTCGCCCCGCGTGACCACCGTCCCTCCGTCCGACGCCGCCCACCGGTGCGCGCCGTCGCGCTCGGCGCCGTCGCCGCCCTGCTGCTCGCCGGGTGCGTCGGCAGCCGCCAGCAGGCCGACGTCACCGAGTCGCCCAGCCCCACCACCCCGGACGTGCAGGGCGTCGACGCGATCTACGCCCAGCAGCTCGACTGGCAGGCCTGCGGCGACCTCGAGTGCGCCACCGCCGTCGTGCCGCTCGACTGGGACGACCCCGACGGCGACACGATCACCCTCGCGGTGAACCGCCACCAGGCCACCGGCGACAAGATCGGCTCGCTGCTGATCAACCCCGGCGGCCCCGGCGGCTCCGGCATCGACGCGCTGTCCAGCATCGCGCTCGGCCGGTTCGGGGACGAGGTCGTCGACCGCTACGACCTGATCGGCTTCGACCCGCGCGGCGTGGGGCAGTCCACCCCGGTCACCTGCCTCGACGGCCCCGCGATGGACGTGCTCACCGCCACCGACTTCGACTACTCCACCGACGAGGGGATCGCCGCCGCCGAGGACGCGTACGGCGCGCTCGGCGCCGCCTGCCTGGCGGGCACCGGGCCGGTGCTGGAGCACGTGGACACCGTGAGCGCCGCGAAGGACATGGACGTGCTGCGCGCCGTGCTCGGCGACGACACGCTCACCTACGTCGGCTACTCCTACGGCACCCAGCTCGGCGCCACCTACGCCGCCCTGTTCCCGGACAAGGTCGGCCGCCTCGTGCTCGACGGCGCCCTGGACCCGACGCTGTCCAGCCAGGAGCTGTCCGCCGGCCAGGCCGGAGGCTTCGAGAACGCGCTGCGCGCCTACGTGGCCGACTGCCAGGCCGGCGCCGACTGCCCGCTCGGCGGCGACGTCGACACCGGCATGGCGCAGATCAAGGCCCTGCTCGACCGGGCCCGGCAGAACCCGCTCGACACCGGCACCTCGCGCCCGCTGACCGGCGCGCTGGCGTTCACCGGCATCGCGCTGCCGCTGTACGACGAGATGTCCTGGCCCTACCTGACCATGGCCCTCACCGCGGCTCTCACCTCGGACGACGGCTCGATCCTGCTCCAGCTGTCCGACCTGTACTACGACCGCTCCGCCGACGGCACCTACCAGTCGAACTCCACCTCGGCCTTCTGGTCGATCGGCTGCGCGGACGACCGCGGCACCACCGACATCGCCCAGATGCGCGCGGACGCCGCCGCCATCGAGCAGGTGGCCCCGACCGTCGGTGCCTGGTTCGGCTACGGCGGCACGCTCTGCGCGCAGTGGCCGGTGCCCGAGGCCGGCGGCCTGGACGACTACTCCGCCGAGGGCGCCGCGCCGATCGTCGTGATCGGCACCACCAACGACCCCGCCACCCCCTACGCCTGGGCGGAGAGCCTGGCGAGCACCCTGTCGTCCGGCACCCTGCTCACCTACGAGGGCGAGGGCCACACCGCCTACGGCCGGTCGAACTCCTGCATCCTCGACGCCGTGGACGCCTACCTGGTGGACGGCACCGTCCCTGCCGACGGCACCCGCTGCTGACCCGCGTCCCGCCCGGCACCACGGTCCGCTTTGGAGGACGCGGTGTCGGGCGGGTACGATGTCGGTGCTCGATCGGCGCCTGTGCGCTGGTCGGGAAGTCGCCGCCTTAGCTCAGTCGGCAGAGCGTCTCACTCGTAATGAGAAGGTCAAGGGTTCGATTCCCTTAGGCGGCTCGGTGACAGGCCCAGGATCCTCGTGATCCTGGGCCTTCGTCGTCCCCGGACCTTGACCTCGCCCGCTCCTACTGTGCATAGTGCATATGAACAGTAGGAGGTGACGGCGTGCGGATCGTCGTGCAGAACAGTGCGGACGTGCCCCTGTACGAGCAGGTGGCGCAGCAGGTGAAGGCTGCGATCCTCGGCGGCGAGCTGGCGGACGGGGCGGCGCTGCCCTCGGTGCGGGCGCTCGCGCGGGACCTGCGGATCTCGGTGATCACCACCACCCGCGCCTACGCCGAGCTGGCGGCCGAGGGCTTCATCACCACGGTCCCCGGCAAGGGCGCCTACGTGCTGCCGGTGGACTCGGCCCTGGTGCGCGAGCAGCTGCTGCGCCGGGTGGAGGCCGGGCTGGGCGAGGCGATCGACGCCGCCCGGCTGGCGCGGCTGGGGAGGGACGACCTGGTGGCGATGCTGGACGCGCTGCTGGTGGACGGGCCTGCCGGGACCGGGCCGGCGGCCGGCCCCGCGACCGCGGGAGGTGCCGCGTGACCGGGCAGGCGCCGGGGCAGGCGCAGCCGGAGGAGTGCGCGATCGTCATGGACCGCGTCACGGTGGACCTCGGCGGATTCGCGCTGCGGGACGTCGACCTGATGCTGCCCACCGGCTACGTGATGGGGCTGGTCGGGCCGAACGGCGCCGGCAAGACGACGCTGATCCGCACCCTGCTCGGCATGTACCGGACGACGGCCGGGTCGGTGTCGGTGCTCGGGCACCCGCTGCCGGCGCCGGAGGCCCTGCGGCAGGACGTCGGGATCGTGCTGGACCGACCCACGCTGGTGGAGGACTGGCGGCTGTCCGACGTGGAGCGCGCGCTGCGCCCGTTCTACCCGCGCTGGGACCCGGACCGCTACGCCGAGCTGCTGACCCGGTTCCGGCTGGACCGACGGGCGAAGGTCAAGGCGCTGTCCCGCGGGATGACGATGAAGCTCCAGATCGCCGTGGCCCTGTCGCACGACGCGCGGCTGCTGCTGCTCGACGAGCCGACCAGCGGCCTGGACCCGGTGGCCCGCGACGAGCTGGTCGGGATCCTCGGGGAGTACCTGGTGGACGAGGGGCGCAGCGTGCTCTTCTCCACGCACATCACCGCGGACCTGGAGCGGATCGCCGACCACCTGACGGTGCTGCTGGACGGGCGGGTGGTGCGCTCGGGCACCCGGGACGACGTGCTCGACGCGTACTGCCTGGTGCGGGGGAGCGACCGCGAGCTGCCCGCCGACGGGATCGTGCCGCTGCTCGGTGCTCGACGGACCGACGTGGGGGTGGAGGCGCTGGTCGCCTCGGACGACGTGCCGCTGCTGGGGACCGCAGTGGTGGTGGAGCGGCCGACGCTCGACCAGGTGGTGGTGCACCTCGGCGGGCGTCCGCCCGCGCCGCTCGACCCGGTCGCCACGCCGCGCCCGGCACGCCGGCTGGCGGGGCTGCGGGGGCGGGCATGAGCGCGCTGACCGCCGCCGTGCGGCTCGACGGGATGGTGATGCGGCCCTACGCCCGCCAGCTCTGCTTCGTCATCGCCGCGATGGGGATCCTGGTCGTGGTGGGCGGGACGCCGCCGGTGGTGCTGGTGACCGCCGGACTGTTCGCGGCGCTGATCGTGGCCTACCCGTTCGCGGTCGAGGACAAGAACGACCTCGGCACGCTGCACGCGGTGCTGCCGGTGCGCCGGGGGACACTGGTGCTGGCCCGCTACGCGACCGCGGTGCTCGGCTACCTCGGGGCGACCGCGGCGGCGACGGTGCTCGCGCTGGTGTGGGCCTCGCAGTCCGACGAGCCGGTGGTCGCCGCGGAGCTGTGGCTGGTGGCGGGTGCCTCCTTCGCGATGTTCGCGCTGCTGGTCGCATTGCAGCTGCCGGTGTACTACGCGCTGGGCTACACCCGCGGACGGATCGTCGGCTACGTGCCGATCATGCTGGTCTCGGCGGGGATCGGGGCCGGCGGCGTGATCGGCTCGGAGACGATGGACGCGGTCGACCGCTGGCTCACCGGTGCCGGCGGGACGGCGGCCGGGCTGGCGTTCGCGCTCGGGGTGCTGCTGCTCGCGGCCTCCGTGGTGGTGTCCTGGCGGCTGGACCGGCGGCGCGCGCTGCGCACGGCCGCCCGTCCGGCGCGCGACCCGCGGGACTGATCGCGCTGATCGCACCGACCGCGCTGATCGCACCACCAGCGCTGTCCGCCCTCGGCGGAGCACCGTCGCCACGCCCGCCCGGGCGTCGTACGGTGACGGCATGCCCGACGTGATCGTCTCCGCCCCCGACCTGGCCCGCGAGCTCGACGGCCCCCGCCCGCCCCGCCTGCTGGACGTGCGCTGGCAGCTCGGCGGCCCTCCCGGGATCGGCCAGTTCCGCACCGGGCACCTGCCCGGCGCCGTGTACGTGGACCTGGACACCGAGCTCGCCGCCCCGCCGTCCACCGCCGCCGGCCGGCACCCGCTGCCCGCCGTCGCCGACCTGCAGGCGGCCGCCCGGGGCTGGGGGCTGCGGCAGGGCGACTCCGTGGTGGTCTACGACGAGGCCGGTGGCGTCTCGGCGTCCCGCGCCTGGTGGCTGCTGCGCTGGGCCGGGATCGCCGACGTGCGGCTGCTCGACGGCGGGCTCGCCGCGTGGACCGCCGCCGGGCTGCCGGTCGAGACGGGCGACAGCGCGGCGGACCCGGGTGACGTGGTGCTGACCGGCGGCGGCATGCCGACGATCGACGCCGACGACGCCGCCGCCTGGTCGCAGGACGGGGTGCTGCTGGACGCCCGTGCCGGCGAGCGGTACCGCGGCGAGGTCGAGCCGATCGACTCCCGGGCCGGGCACATCCCCGGTGCCGTCAGCGCGCCGACCACCGACAACCTGACCGCCGACGGCACCTTCCTGCCCGCCGACGACCTCACCCGCCGGTTCGCCGCCCTGGGCGCCGCCGCCGGTGCGGACGTCGCGGTGTACTGCGGCTCCGGCGTGACCGCCGCGCACGAGGCCGTCGCGCTGACGATCGCGGGGCACACGCCGGTGCTGTACCCGGGCTCGTGGTCGCAGTGGTCCGGCGACCCGGAGCGGCCGGTCGCGACGGCCTGACCGGCGCGCGACGCGACGGGTGCGCGTCAGCCCGCGACGCGGCTTGCCGCCGACGCCGCGCCGAGCCAGGTGTGCGGGTTGCGGTCCCAGCACCAGCCGAGCTTGGCCCGGCGCTCGCTGATCCACACCGCCGGCACCCGCTGGTTCCCGGCGCGCGAGGCCATCAGCGAGAAGCACCGGTTGGGCCGCAGCATGTCCGGCCGCACCGTCACCAGCGCCAACCCCTCGGCGATGGTCAACGGGGTGCGCCCGCGCTCGCGGACGGTGAGCAGCGCCTGCTCCGGGGTGGTCCCGCAGAACTCGGAGCCGGTGTCGACGCCGTGCAGCAGGTACGGGCCGGGGCCGGTGGGCAGGTCGAGGTCGGGCAGCGGCAGGTAGCCGGCCATCTCGGCGTCGTCGATCACGCTGACGCCGAGCTTCGACCCACGGCGCATCGCGGGGGCGAGCGCGTTGGCGTGGGCCGTGCCGGGGTCGAGCACCAGCACGAACGGCACCTGGTCGTCCGCGACCTCGCCGGCGGGCGCGCGCCCCGGCGCGGGCAGCGCGTCGACCAACGGGGCCACGGCCGCCCGCAGCGCGTCCTCCTCCCAGCCGAGCGCGGCGGCGACGCCCAGGGCGAGGTACGCCGCCACCTGGCGCTCCACCTCGTCGTGAACGGAGGCGGTGGGGTCGAAGGGTGCGACCGGCGAGCGGTCGAGCGGGCGGGCGGTGGGCCAGGCGGGATCGGCGGGGACGACGGCGACGGGCACGGTGCTCCTCGGGTCGGGGAGGTGGTGGACGCCGGGCCCGGCCGGAGAGTTCCCGGCGCCGGTGGCTCAGCCCTCCGCGTCGGCCTTCCGGTCGCGGTCCTTGCTCGGCTGCACCCGCTTCGGCTCGCCGGGCATCTTCGGGTACTCCGGCGGGTAGGGCAGGTCGCCGAGGTCGTGGTCGCGCTCGTCCTTGGCGGCGAGGTCGAGCAGGCCCTCCAGCGAGCCGGGCGGCTCCGCGCCGGGATCGACGGCGGCAGGGTCGTCCCGGGCCACCAGCGGCGCGAACAGGTCGCCGACGCCTGCGAAGCGCTCCGGCATGGTCAGCACGTCGAAGTCGTCCGGGTGCACCTCGGGCACCTCCTCCCAGCGCAGCGGGGCGGAGACGGTGGCCCGCGGGTTGGCGCGCACCGAGTAGGCGGAGGCGATCGTGCGGTCCCGGGCCATCTGGTTGTAGTCGACGAAGATCGTCTGCCCGCGCTCCTCCTTCCACCACTTCGTCGTGACCTGGCCGGGCAGCCGGCGCTCCAGCTCGCGGCCGAGGGCGATGGTGGCGCGGCGGGCCTGGGTGAACGTCCAGCGCGGCTCGATCGGCACGAAGACGTGCAGCCCGCGACCGCCGGAGGTCTTGGGGTAGCCGGTCAGGCCGTGCTCGGCGAGGATCTCCCGCACGTGCGGGGCGACGCGGGCGGCGTCGGAGAAGTCGGTGCCGGGCTGCGGGTCCAGGTCGATCCGCAGCTGGTCGGGGGCCTCGACGTCGGCCCGGGTGACCGGCCAGGGGTGGAACGTCAGCGTGCCGAGGTTCGCCGCCCAGGCGACGACCGCCAGCTCGGTGGGGCAGACCTCGTCGGCGGTGCGCCCGGAGGGGAAGGTGATCGTCGTGGTCTCGACGTAGTCCGGCGCGCCCTGCGGCACCCGCTTCTGGAAGAACGCGTCCCCGCGGTTGTCGGCGCGGGTGGACAGCCGGGCCCCCTCGAACACCCCGCCCGGCCAGCGCTCCAGGGTGGTGGGCCGGTGCAGCAGCGCCCCGAGGATCCCGTCGCCGACGCTGAGGAAGTAGCGGACCACGTCGAGCTTGGTGATCCCGCGCTCGGCGAAGTAGGGCTTGTCCGGGCTGCTCACCCGCACGGTGCGTCCGTGCACCTGCAGCTCTTCGGCCGGAGCCTTGCTGGGCGTCATCGCCCCACGGTAGAGCCCGCCTGCTCGTCGTGCCCGGCGGCCAGTGCGGCGTCCAGGTCCGCCAGGATCCGCCGGCACTCCTCGACGTCCCACGGCGTGCCGGCGATCTCGAACTCGAACAGCACCGGCCGGTGCGACTGCGCGGCGATCTGCCGGGCGGCCATCTGGTAGTGCCGGCCGAAGTTCCGGTTGCCGCTGCCCATCACGCCGACCATCCGGCGGCGGTTCACCGGCGAGCGCAGGAACCGGCGCACGGCCTCCGGGATCGTGTCGTTGTTCTCGTTGCCGGTCTTGTACGACGGCGTGAGCAGCACCCACGGGCCATCGGCCTCGCTGAGCCGGTGCTCGCGCTCGGCGAGGTTGTACGCCGGACGCCCCAGGCGCTCCGCGAAGGACCGGACCAGACCGCTGGCGCTCGAGTAGTAGTACACGGGCGTCTGCCGGACCGGGGTGCTCATCCCGTCGATGCAACCCGTCCGGGCGCACGGCGCGCCGGGACGTTGGTCCCGGGCTCGGGTCGCGCCGGGGCCGGGACGCACGACGGCCGGGCGACCCCCTCGCAGGGGTGCCCGGCCGTCGTGGTGGTGCGGTCAGCGGGTCAGAGCTGGTCGCCCGTGCCGCTCTGGGTCGGCGTGCCGGCCGCGTTCGCCGGGGTGGCGCCACCGGCGGCGGCGATCGTCTCGTGCGCGGCGGCGACCACGGCCTCCGCGGTGATGCCGAACTCCTCGAACAGCACCTCGGCCGCCGCGGAGGCGCCGTAGTGCTCGAGGGACACGGACCGGCCGGCGTCGCCGACGATCTTGTGCCACGACATCGCGATGCCGGCCTCGACGGACACCCGGGCCTTGACGGCGGACGGGAGCACGGACTCGCGGTAGGCCTCGTCCTGCTCGGCGAACCACTCCAGGCTCGGCGCGGACACCACGCGGGTGGCGACGCCGGCGGCCTCCAGGGTCTCGCGCGCCTCGACGGCGAGCTGCACCTCGGAGCCGGTGCCGATCAGGATGACGTCCGGCGTGCCGGTCGACGCCTCGAGCAGCACGTAGGCGCCCTTGGCGACGCCCTCGGCGGAGGCGAAGCCCCCCTCGCCGCGGGGGAACGTCGGCACGTTCTGGCGGGTCAGGACGAGGCCGACCGGGCCGTCCTGGCGTTCCAGGGTGGCCTTCCACGCCTGCGCGGTCTCGTTGGCGTCCGCCGGGCGCACGATCGCCAGGCCCGGGATGGCGCGCATGGCGGTGAGGTGCTCGATCGGCTGGTGCGTCGGGCCGTCCTCGCCGAGGCCGATGGAGTCGTGCGTCCACACGTAGACCGCCGGCACGCCCATCAGCGAGGCCAGGCGGACCGATCCGCGCATGTAGTCGGAGAACGTGAAGAACGTGCCGCCGTAGGGGCGGGTCAGGCCGTGCAGGGCGATGCCGGACAGGATCGCGCCCATGCCGTGCTCGCGGATGCCGAAGTGCAGCGTGCGGCCGTACTGGTCACCGGCGAACTCGTGGGTGGAGCGCTCGGCGGGGATGAAGGACGGCTCGCCCTTCATGGTGGTGTTGTTCGAGCCGGCGAGGTCGGCGGAGCCGCCCCACAGCTCGGGCAGCACCGGGGCCAGCGCGGACAGGATCTCGCCGGAGGCGGCACGGGTCGCGACGGACTTGCCGGCCGGGAACACCGGCAGCGCCTCGGCCCAGCCCGCGGGCAGGTCCTTGGCGACCAGCCGGTCCAGCAGGGCGGCACGGTCGGGGTTGGCGGCGCGCCAGGCGTCGTAGCCGACCTTCCACTCGGCCTGGGCGGCGGCGCCGCGCTCCAGGGCCTTGCGGGTGTGCGCGATCACCTCGGGGGCGACGTCGAAGGACTTCTCGGGGTCGAAGCCGACGGCCTCCTTGAGGCCACGGACCTCGTCGGTGCCGAGCTTGGAGCCGTGCGAGCCGTGGGTGTTCTGCTTGGTCGGCGAGGGCCAGGCGATGATCGTGCGCAGGCCGATGAACGACGGCTTGTCGGTGACGGCCTTGGCGGCCTCGATCGCGGCGTGCAGCGCGTCCACGTTCTCCGTGTAGTCGCCACCCTCGGTCCAGTCCACGAACTGCACGTGCCAGCCGTAGGCCTCGTAGCGCTGGAGCACGTCCTCGGTGAAGGCGATCTCGGTGTCGCCCTCGATCGAGATGTGGTTGTCGTCCCAGATCGCGATCAGGTTGCCGAGCTTCTGCGTGCCCGCCACGGAGGACGCCTCGGAGGTGACGCCCTCCTGGAGGTCGCCGTCGGAGGCGATCACGTAGACGAAGTGGTCGAACGGGCTGGTGCCCGGCGCCGCCTCGGGGTCGAGCAGGCCGCGCTCGCGGCGGGACGCCATGGCGAAGCCCACCGCGGAGGACAGGCCCTGGCCCAGCGGTCCGGTGGTGATCTCCACGCCCGCGGTGTGCTTGTACTCGGGGTGGCCCGGGGTCTTGGAGCCCCAGGTGCGCAGCGCCTCGATGTCCTCGAGCTCCAGGCCGAAGCCGGCCAGGTAGAGCTGGATGTACTGGGTCAGCGAGGAGTGCCCCGCCGCCAGGATGAACCGGTCGCGGCCCAGCCAGTGCGGGTCCGCCGGGTCGTGCCGCATGACGTTCTGGTACAGCAGGTACGCCGCCGGGGCCAGGCTGATCGCCGTGCCGGGGTGGCCGTTGCCCACCTTCTCGACCGCGTCGGCGGCGAGGACGCGGACCGTGTCCACCGCCTTGTGGTCGAGCTCGGTCCATCCGACCGTGGTGGCCAGGGGAGCCTTCGCGTTCACCGCACCTCTTCTCTGCCCGGGCGGGTCGGCCCGGATCCTTCGGGGACGAATGCCCGGCACGTCCCGGCCAGGGCACTGGTCCTGAGCCTAGACTCCCGCGCCCACGGTGCAGGACGGCCATCCACCGGACACGACGATCGAACTTCGGAACGTTGACCTACTCTTGACCGGTGACCGACCCCCAGCCATCTCGCGACGCCCGCAAGGGCCTCGCGCGCCACGAGGTCCCCGACCCGTTGCGCAACGACGTCCGGATGCTCGGTGAGTTCCTCGGCCGGGTCATCCGCGAGTCCGGCGGTGACGACCTGTTCGACGACGTCGAGCGGGTGCGTGCGCTGACCATCCGGGCGCACGACGACCAGGACCTCACCGCCCTGTCCGAGGCCGAGGAGCTCGTCGCCTCGTTCTCCATCGAACGTGCGCAGCAGGTCGCGCGCGCGTTCACCTGCTACTTCCACCTCGCCAACCTGGCCGAGGAGTACCACCGCGTCCGGATCCTGCGCGAGCGCGAGTCCGAGCTGCCCTCGCTGCACCTGATGCCGGACGACTCGCTGCCGGCGGCCGTCGAGGCGCTGGCCGCCGAGGTCGGCAAGGAGGAGGCCCTGCGCCGCCTCCAGGACCTCGAGTTCCGCCCGGTCGTGACCGCGCACCCGACGGAGGCCCGTCGCCGCGCGGTGGCCTCGGCGATCCGGCGGATCTCCGACCTGGTGGCCGAGCGTGACTCGCTCAAGGTCGGCGGCACCTCGCTGGCGGAGAACGACCGCCGCCTGCTGGAGGAGATCGACTCGCTGTGGCGGACGTCACCGCTGCGCGCCGAGAAGCCGACGGTGCTCGACGAGGTCCGCACGGTGATGACCGTGTTCGACTCGACCTTCTTCGAGACCTTCCCGCTGGTGTACCGCCGGCTGGACGACTGGCTGCGCGAGGACGGTGCCGGCACCGACGAGCCGCTGGTGCGCCCGTTCGTGCGCCTCGGCTCGTGGATCGGCGGCGACCGCGACGGCAACCCGAACGTGACGCCGGACGTCACCCGGGCCGCCGCCGTGCTGGCCTCCGAGCACGTGCTCACCGCGCTGGAGGCCTCCGCCCGCCGGACCGCCGCCGGGCTCACGCTGGACAACCTCGGCACCCCGCCCTCGGCGGAGCTGACCGCGCTCTGGCAGCGGCAGCGCGACCTCGACGAGCCGCTGGCCACGCAGGTGGCCGCCGACGCGCCGAACGAGCCGCACCGCCGGGCGATGCTGGTCGTCGTCGCGCGGATCGCCGCCACCCGGCGCCGGGACGCCGACCTGGCCTACGCCGAGGCCGCTGACCTCGAGGCCGATCTGCGGGTCGTGCAGCGCTCGCTGCTGGACGCCGGTGCCCGCCGCGCGGCCTACGGCGACGTGCAGCGGCTGATCTGGCAGGTGCAGACCTTCGGGTTCCACCTGGCCGAGCTCGAGGTGCGCCAGCACTCGCAGGTGCACGAGTCGGCGCTCGCGGACATCGCCGAGCACGGGATCGACGGCGAGCTCGCCCCGCGCACGGTGGAGGTGCTGGACACCTTCCGCGCGCTGGGATCGGTGCAGCGCCGGTTCGGCGAGACCGCGGCCCGCCGGTACATCGTGTCCTTCACGCAGAGCGCCGAGCACCTGGCGGCGGTCTACCGGCTGGCCGAGCTGGCGTTCCCGGACCCGGGCACCGCCCCGGTGATCGACGCGATCCCGCTGTTCGAGACCTTCGCCGACCTGGAGGCCAGCGTCGACATCCTCGAGGGGATGCTCGAGCTGCCGCAGGTGCAGGCCCGCCTGGCGGCGAACGGCCGGCACGTCGAGATCATGCTCGGCTACTCGGACTCCTCCAAGGACGTCGGCCCGGTGGCCGCGACCCTGGCGCTGGACGTGGCGCAGAGCCGGATCACCGCCTGGGGCCAGAAGCACGACCTGCGGGTCACGCTGTTCCACGGCCGTGGCGGCGCCCTCGGGCGTGGTGGCGGCCCGGCGAACCGCGCGGTGCTCGCCCAGCCCCCGGGCTCTGTGGACGGCCGGTTCAAGCTGACCGAGCAGGGCGAGGTGATCTTCGCGCGCTACGGCAACCCGGTGATCGCGGCCCGGCACATCGAGCAGGTCGCCGCCGCTACGCTGCTGGCCGGCGCCCCGTCGATCGAGAAGCGCAACGCCGCCGCCACCGAGCGGTTCACCCGGCTCGCCTCCGCGCTGGACGAGTCCTCCCGCACCCGGTTCTACGAGCTGGTGCGCGCCGAGGGCTTCCCGCAGTGGTTCGCGCAGGTGACCCCGCTGGAGGAGATCGGCCTGCTGTCGCTCGGCTCCCGCCCGGCCCGCCGCGGCCTGTCCGTGGAGTCGCTGGACGACCTGCGGGCGATCCCGTGGGTGTTCTCCTGGTCGCAGGCGCGCACCAACCTCGCCGGCTGGTTCGGCCTCGGCACGGCGCTGAACACCGTGGGCGACCCGGACGAGCTGCGTCAGGCCTACGCCGAGTGGCCGCTGCTCGCGACCATGATCGACAACGTCGAGATGGCGCTGGCGAAGACGGACGAGCGGCTGGTGGAGCGCTACCTCGCGCTGGGCGACCGCCCCGACCTGGCCAAGCTGGTGCTGGCGGAGATGGCGCTGACCAAGCGCTGGGTGCTGCTGATCACCGGCAGCGACGGCGTGCTGGCCCGGCGCCGCGTGCTCGGCCGCGCGATCCAGCTGCGCAGCCCCTACGTGGACGCGCTGTCGCTGATCCAGCTGCGCGCGCTGCGCAGCCTGCGTACCGGCGCCCCCGAGGCCGAGGTCGAGGGTCTGCGACGGCTGCTGCTGCTCACCGTGCAGGGCGTGGCCGCGGGGTTGCAGAACACGGGGTGATCCGCGCTGCGGGGCGATCCACCCCGGACGTGACGACGGGCCCGGTCCCTCCCTGCGGGGAGGTGCCGGGCCCGTCGGCGTGTGCCGTGGGCTCAGCCGCGGGTCACGCCCACAGCCGCCGGGTGGCGACCTCGGCGCCGGCGACCAGCGCGTCCAGCTTGGCCCAGGCGATCTGCGGGTGGATCCGCCCGCCGAGGCCGCAGTCGGTCGCCGCGATGACGTTCTCGCGGCCCACCGCGCGGGCGAAGCGCTCGATCCGGTCCGCGACCAGGTCCGGGTGCTCGACCACGTTGGTGGCGTGGCTGACGACGCCCGGCAGCAGGATCTTGCCCTCGGGCAGCGCGACGTCCTCCCACACCCGCCACTCGTGCTCGTGCCGCACGTTGCCGGCCTCGAAGGAGTACGCCCCGGCGTTCACCTTCAGCATCGACTCCACGATCGCGGCCATCGGCAGGTCGGTGGTGTGCGGGCCGTGCCAGGAGCCCCAGCACAGGTGGTAGCGGATCCGGTCCTCCGGCAGACCGCGCAGCGCGTGGTTCAGCGCCTCGATGTTCCGCTCGCTGAACCTCACGTAGTCCTCGACGGAGGGCTCCGGGGTGATCTGGTCCCAGTTCTCCGCGAGCGACGGGTCGTCGATCTGCAGGATCAGCCCGGCGTCGATCACCGCCCGGTACTCCTCGCGCAGCGCGTCGGCCAGCGCCCAGACGTACTCCTCGTGGCTGCCGTAGAACTCGTTCTCCACGCGGGCGGCGCTGCCGGGGGCGATCGAGGTGACGAAGCCCTCGGCGGCACCGGTGGTCTCGATCGCGGCGCGCAGGTTGGCGACGTCCTGGGCGATGGCGTCCTGACCGGTGTAGGTCAGCGGGCCGGTGCAGGTCGGGAACGGCTTCGGCTTCGAGCCGCCCGCACCGCCGGTGAAGATGCCGCTGGTCGGGTCGTTGTACGCCTCGGCGAACACCTGGCGGTCGCGGCGCTGGCCGAAGCCGGTCACCACGACGTTGCCGGGGGAGGACTGCCGGTCCGCGGTGATCCAGTCGGCGCCGTCGCGCAGCTCCAGGCCGCCGAGCCGCTGGAACGAGTACGACCACCAGGCGCCGTAGTCCACCGCGGAGCTCATCGACTTGCCGAACTCGCCGTCGCCCGGCACCGAGATCCCGGCCTCGACCTGCCGGCGCACCAGGCCGGTGACCGCGTCGGAGAGCAGGTCGTGGAAGCCCTCGACGTCGTCCCCCGCCTCGCGCGCCGCATTGGCGGCCAGCAGCTCCGGCGTGCGCGGGAGGCTGCCCGCGTGGCTGGTGAGGATGCGGTCGGTGCTGCGGATCATCTGCTCTCCCGGTGCTGGTGACGCTCGTGGTCGTCGTCATCGTGGCACAGCGATCGGGGCCGATCCCGGGACGGTCCAGCCCGCGGGCGTGGCGCCGCCGCTGCTCAGCGCGGCGGGCTCAGCGGTGCGGCGTCAGGCCGGCGAGCACCTGGAGCAGGATCCGGTTGAACGCCACCGGCGCGTGGGAGTTCACGTCGTGGCCGGCGCGCGGCACCACCCACTGCCGGGTGCCCGGGCGGGCGCCGAGCAGCCGGCGGGCCTCCAGCCGCAACGGGTCGCGCGAGCCGTTCACCAGCCATACCGGCAGCACCAGCCCGCGCAGGTCGCGCAGCGGCGAGTAGCCCTGCAGCGCGGCGAGCATGTCGGTCACCACGTGCCACGTGCCGCCGCCGAGGCCCAGCGTGCGCACCACGCGGTGCGAGACGTGCCGGTACGCGCCCAGCGGCTTGCCGCGCAGCTCGGTCGAGCAGCCCGCCAGCACCACACCGGTCAGGCGCTCCTCGTTCCGGGCGGCGTAGGCCAGCGAGACGTAGCCGCCGAGCGACAGCCCCACCAGCAGCGGCGGGCGGTCGAAGGTCGCCACCGCGGCGTCGATCGCGGCCAGCGCCCCGTCGAAGGTGAACCGCTCGTGCGCGCGGGAGCCGTGACCGGGCAGGTCGATCGCCAGCGTCGGGTGCCCCTGCTCGTGCAGCGCGCGCACCTGGTCGTCCCAGATCGCCGCGGACGTGCGGGTGCCGTGCACCAGGACGATCGGCAGACCGGGGTCCGCGACGAGCGCCGGGTCGAGGCGGTCGGTGCCGACGTGCAGGGGGCCTTCGACGTGCATGGGACCTTCCGGTGCTGGGGCGGGCGTGCGGACCGGATCGCACAGTACGGCCCGCTGCTGGACGTCGCCTGCGCGCGGTGTGCAGGTGCTGTGCAGGCGATGTCGCGGGTGCTGCGCTCAGCCGCCCAGCAGCCCGCGCCGGTGCGCGATCGTCACGGCCTCTGCGCGCCCGCCGGCCCCCAGCTTGGCCAGCAGGTTCGACACGTGCACGCTCACCGTCTTGCCGCTGATGTACAGCTGCTCGCCGATCTGCCGGTTGCTCAGCCCCTCGGCCACCAGGGTCAGCACCTCGGCCTCGCGGGTGGTCAGCACGTCGCCGCCGCCGGTCGGCACGCCGGGCAGGTCGAGGCGTGCCCGGCGGGCCAGGTCGCCGAGCGCGGTGACCAGGGGAGCGGCACCGATCCGGCGGGCGGTGTCCAGCGCGGCGGCGGCCTGCGTGCGCGCCCCGTCCCGGTCGTCGGCGTCCAGCAGCGCCTCCGCCCACCGCCGGCGGGAACGGGCCACCTCGTAGTCGTAGCCGTAGTCGAGCTCGGTGGCGGCACGCCGCCACGCCTCCGGGTCGGACCGTCCGTGCAGGCGTCCGTGCTCCGCCCGTGCCCGCGCCAGCCAGCCGCGCCCCTCCGGCCCGAGCCGGCCACCCCGGGGACGCCCGCGCTCGGCGGTGGTCTCCGCGCGGTCGAGCAGCGCGTCGCCGACGCTCAGCCGGGCTGCGGGGTCGCGTCCGGCCCGCGTGTCGTCCGCCGCGAGGTCCGCCAGCGCCGCGAGCCCGAGCGCCGACAGCCAGATCCCGCCGAGGAAGTGGTCCGACCAGGACCGGCTGATGTCCTCGATCACCTCGTGCGCCAGCGCGACGGCCTCCTCGCCCCGGCCGGCCCAGGTCAGCGCGTCCACGGTGCAGCCGCCGGAGATCAGCACGATCATCGGGTCCGGGTGCCGGGGCGTCAGCAGGGCGAGCCCGCGGTCCACCACGTCGGCATCCCCCCGCGCGACCGCCGCGTACAGCCGCACCCCGGCCAGCGTGGCCTCCGCGTGCGGCGGGGCGGCCACCGGCTGCGGCAGGGTCAGGTCGCCCCGGGCGTAGGCGACGATCTCCGCGAACAGCCGCAGCTCGATGCCGTACGCGCTCCAGGTCAGTCCCTCGCGGGTGGCCCGGTCGACCCCCTCGGCGGTGATGTCCGCCGCGGCGGCCAGGTCGCCCGCGTAGTAGCGGTTCGTCGCCAGGTTGTAGGTGCACCGCAGCTCGGTGTCCGTGTCGCCCGCGGTGCGTGCCCGGTCCAGCGCGGTCGCCAGCAGGTGCGCGGCCCGGTCCTCGTCCTCGACCACCAGCACCGCCAGCGAGATCAGCGCGTCCGCCTCGGCGTCGGCGGCGCCGGCCGCACGCGCCTCCGCGACCGCCGCGTCACCGGCCTGCTCGGCGCGGTCGTCCAGGTCGCTGTTGAGGGCCGAGCGCGCGTAGGTCGCCAGCGCCCAGGCCCGGGCGGAGGTCGGGCCGACGGCGAAGGGCTCGCCCAGGCCGGTGGTGGTCGCGTCGTCCGGCAGGCCGAGCGCCAGCCGGGTCTGCTCCAGCGCCTCGGCCACCCGGTCCACGCCGAGCAGGTGCCGCGCCAGGGCGGTGCGCGCGACCATGCCCAGCTCGGCCAGGTCCTGCGGGTCCAGTCCCTGGCCGGGGTCGTCCACCGGCGTCGCGGCAGCGGTCCGGACCGCCTCGCGGGCCAGCGCCACCGCGCGGTCGCCGAAGCCGGAGCGGTGCGCCGTCGCCGCGGCCGCGAGCAGGATGTGCACCGGGTGCGCGCCGACGTCCTGCGCCGCCGACGGCACCGCGGGCCACAGCCGCAGCACCGTCTCCAGGTGCCGCAGCTCCTCGGCGGGGGCGAGCAGCCGACCGGCCTCCTGCGCGGCCTGCCACGAGGCGGTCAGCGCCGTGCGGGTGTCGTGGGCGCGCAGCGCGTGGTGCACCCGCTCCGCCGGGGAGGCCAGCGCGGGGTCCGCGGTGAGCGCGGTCAGGTAGGCGCGGTGCAGTGCCACCTGCTCGCCCGGCAGCAGGTCGGTGTAGACCGCCTCGGCGAGCAGCGCGTGCCGGAACGCGATCCTCCCGTCCTCGCCGACGAGCACGTGGTGCGCCACCGCCTCGCGCAGCGCGTCGTCGAACGCCCCCGGCGCGTCCTCGGACCCGGTGGCCACCGCGCGCAGCAGCGGCTCGTCCACCCGGCGGCCCGCCGCCGACGCCACCCTGGTCAGCTGCTGCGCCGCAGGGTCCAGCTGCTCCAGGCGGGCGCGCAGCACGTCCGCCAGCGTGCCCGGCAGGTCGGTGCCCTCGGTCCCGGCCTCGGTCAGCTCCTCCGCGTAGTACGCGTTGCCCTCCGACCGCCGCACGATCCGGCACAGCGCGTCCTCCGGCAGCGGGGCGCCGGTCAGCGCCGTGGTGAACTCCCGCAGCTCCGCGTCCGTGAACGGCGGCAGGTCCACCCGCTCCACCCGTGGGTGCCGCCCGAGCTCGGCCAGCACCGGGCGCAGCGGGTGCCGGCGGTGCAGGTCGTCCGCGCGGTACGAGCCGATCAGCAGCACCTGCTCCGTGCGCAGCCGCGCCACCAGGAACCGCAGCAGGTCCCGGCTGGAGTCGTCCGCCCAGTGCAGGTCCTCCAGCACCAGCACCAGCGGAGCACCGGGCCGGCCCACCGCCGCCAGCGCCGCCGCGACACCCTCGAACAGCTGGAGGCGCACCCCCGGCTCGTCGCCGCCGCCCGCCTCCGCCGATCCCGCCGCGCCCGCGGGCAGCAGCCGGTGCAGCGCCGGCCGGGTCGCGGCGACCTCGGTCACCGTCGCGGCCGTCGGGCTGCCGTCCGCGACCAGCTGGTGCAGCGCGTCCGCGAACGGCAGGTAGGGCAGGCCGATCCCGCCCAGGTCGAGGCAGTGGCTCGTGACCACCACCGCCCCGCGCTCGCGGGCCAGCCGGCCGGTGTGCGTGAGCAGTCGGGTCTTGCCGACCCCCGCGTCCGCCCCCAGCAGCACCAGCCCCGGCTCGCCCGCCGCCGCACGGTCCACCGCCGCGAGCAGCACCGACACCTGCTCCTCGCGCGCGACGAACGGGGTGCGCGCCGCCACCGACCGGCTCATGCCCACGATCGTCCCAGCAGGTGCCGACACGCGTCGCCCCGCCCCGCCGTCCCGCCGCCCGCTCAGCGCCGACGTCCGCGACGCCGCCACCGCCAGCCCAGGTCCGCGCCGCGCACGGCCTGACGGACCACCTCCTGCCGGTACTGCACCTCGGCGTCCAGCGCCGGCCCCCAGATCGTGTCCATCACCGCACCTCCGACTCGTCCCGCCGGCGCTCTGCCGGCACCCTCGACACTGCTCCTGAGGGGGTGGGGCGCGGATCGGTCGACCGCCCGAACCTGCGCGGGAGCCTCGGGGAGGTCGGGGTCTGAGGTGGCCTGAGGTGGGCCTGAGGTGGGTCTGAGGTGCCGTCGGGGTGGGGGAGCATGGCACCCTCGTGCCCGTGAGCACCGACGACCTCGCCGCCCCGCTGCCCGTCGAGGGCGTGCTGTTCGACATGGACGGCACGCTGATCTCCTCCGCCGCGGCCGTCGAGCGGTGCTGGCGGACGCTCGCGCGCGAGCACGGGTGCCGGAGTCGCTGGTCAGCCCGTTCCCGTTCCACGGGGTGCCGGCGCGGGACATCGTGGACACGCTGCTGGCCGACCGCTCGGCGGACGAGCGCGCGGCGGCGCTGGACCGGGTGGTCGAGCTGGAGATCGCCGACACCGAGGGGATCGCCGTGCTGCCCGGTGCCGCCGAGGCGCTCGCGGTGCTGGTGCCGCAGGGGCGGTGCGCGATCGTCACCTCGTGCGGGCGGCGGCTGATGGAGGCGCGGTACGGCGCGACCGGGCTGCCCTGGCCGGAGGTGGTGGTCACCGCGGACGACGTCGAGCGCGGCAAGCCGGACCCGGAGCCCTACCTGCTCGGCGCCCGGCTGCTGGGCCGACCGGTGGACCGCTGCGTGGTGGTGGAGGACGCTGCCTCGGGCGTGCGGTCCGGGCGGGCGGCCGGGGCGATCACCCTGGGCCTGCGGACCACCGGCCCCGGCCCGGGTGCCCACGTGGAGATCGACGACCTGTCCGAGGTGACCTTCCGGGTGCACGACGACGGCGTGCGGGTGGAGCGCGCGCGGCGATGACCCCCGCACCCCGGCTCGGCTCCGGGGTGGTTCAGGGTGGGATCCGGGGCGTCCCCGATGTGCGCGAGCCCGTGTGGGCGGCAGGCTGAGGGTGTTCGCACGACCCCCGTGGACCACGGTGGCGTGGCAGCAGGACCGACAGGAGCGATGGACATGACCGGCATCTACGAGTCGATGTGGCGCAACGGGCTCGTCCGCCCGACGCAGGGCCGCACCATCGCCGGTGTGTGCGCCGGCCTGGCACGGCGGGTCGGCATCGGCGAGTGGCCGATGCGCTGGCTGTTCATCCTGGCCGTGATCGTGCTGCCGGGCAGCCCGCTGCTGTTCTACCCGATCCTGTGGATCCTCATGCCGGACGAGGAGTGGGTGGCGCGCACGCACGGCTCCGGCCCCGCGCAGCAGCAGCCCTACGGCACCGCGCCTGGGTACGGCACCGCGCAGCAGCAGCCCTACACGCCGCCGCAGCCGTACTCCTCGCCGTACACCCCCGAGGCCCCGCAGCCGCCGGCCGGTCAGCCCCCGACGGCCTGAGGGGCGTCGAGCAGCACGTTGTACCGCGGGACCGGGGCCAGTGCCTCGATCTCGCGCAGCCGGGGCGGTGCCGCGTCGACCGGGAAGAGCGTGACCAGGCGGGTGCCCGTCGGTCCGACCAGCCCGTAGACCAGCGCCGCCCCCGTCCCCGGGACGCCCTGCGCGCGGTGCACCACCGTGCGCAGGGCGTTCGTCGTCCCCGGCACCGGGTCGTCGCGGAGCAGCAGCGTGCCGGGATCGTCGGCGGCACCCGTGAGCAGCGGCAGCGCCGCGTCGGTGACGCGTTCCAGCAGCGTGCGCCCGTCCGGGCGGTGCCAGGGCAGCAGGTGCCGGGGGTCGAGCCCGAGGGCGGTGGCGAGCGCCCCGCCGGTCCACCGGTCGCGCTTGAGCCCGAACGGCGTCTCCTCCACGGAGAGCAGGTAGCCGTACACGTGGGCCAGCCCCGCGTTCGTGCCGGGGAACTCCTCGGGCAGGCCCGCCCGGCGTTGCAGCGCGGCGAGCACGGTGCGGGGGACCACCGGGGTGCCGGTGTGCTCGTCGACCACGGTGGAGCGGGCCCAGGCGGCGAGGGTGCCGCGCTCGCGGTCCCGCACGATCTGCTCGCCGAGCCAGGTCAGCGCGTCGATCGCGGCCTCGGCGGCCTCGGGCGTGGGGTCGGCGGCGAGCCGGCGGGCGACCGCATCCAGCGTGGTCAGGTGGTCGGGGTCGGGCAGGGCACGGGGATCAGGCACGTCCGGCAGCGTAGGCGGCGACGCGTCAGTGGCGACCGGTCGGCGCCACCAGCACCAGCGGCCCGTGCTCGCCCGGGGGCTCGGTGAACCCCAGCGCCATCAGCTCGGTCTGCTCCCGGTCCGTCCGGGCGAACGCCACGACCTGGTCGCCCGCCGGGACGACGGCGTCGAGGAGCTCGCCCACCGCGCGCACGGCTGCCGCGCGGCCGTCCGGCCCCGTGCTGCTCGTGCGGACCCGGCCCAGCGACCAGCCGCTCTGCGTCAGGAGCGCACCGCGGATCCGTCCGCGACGTTCGGCCGGGGTCCGTTCCGCCCGGTCGCGGGCCGACTGGCAGGCCGAGACGGTCACGGTGTAGAGCAGGATCGCGGCGACGACGACCAGGGGCGGCCAGGAGGCGACCTCCTGGAGCAGCCCGATCCCCACCGCCACCAGCGGGAACGTGACGATCCAGACGGCGAACATCTGGCGGGGCGACGTCGGCCGCCCGAGCACGGTGCAGACCGTCCCGTGCGGGTCGTTGCGGTGGTACGCCGGCGCGAGCAGCGCCCAGGCGACCGCTGCGGGTCGGCACCAGGCGGCGAGGAGGCGATGGCGGGTGCCGTCGCCCGGAGCCGTCGTCGCGGCGACCGTGCGGGACACCGCCCAGGCGTCGGCGCGGCCGGTGCGCACCCAGCCGGCACGGCTCCATGGCTGGTGACGCTCGGCGTCCTGGGTGCGCACGGGTCGAGGCTGCCAGCGTGCGGGTCGGTCCGCACCCGGGCGAGCGCGCGGATCGGGGATCGGTCGCCGCGAGAGTTTTCCAGGAGTTCACACGGGCGAGGTCATTTCGTCCATGAAGCACCTCTAGCGTGGACGGTGCGTCCATGAGGGCGCCGACCGTCGAGGTCCCGCACCGGGATCCTCCCGCACGCAAGGTGATCCGTGACCCGTCCCACCACCGTCCTCCTCCTCGACTTCGACGGCACCGTCGCGGTCGGGCACGGCCCCGTGCACGCCTACGCCCGGGCCGCCGCCGCGAGCCTCGCGCCCACGGCCGCCGCCCGGTTCCGGGACGAGGCCGAGGCCGCGATCGAGGCGTGGGGCACCGGCGCCGACGGGACGACCACCGACGAGCTGCTCCCGCTGGACGGCTACGACCTGGTCCGGGTGCTCGCCGAGCGCCACGGCGTCGGGCCGCACGCGCTCTCCGCCGCCTACCTCGCCAGCCGGCACGCCCTCGGCACCGCCGACGCCCCGGTCGCCGCCCCCGACGGCCTGGCCGACCTGCTCGCCGAGATCCGCCCGCTGGCCACGATCGTGCTCGCCACCAACGCCCCGCGGATCCGCCTGGTCGAGACCCTGACCGACCTCGGCGTCGCCCCGCTGCTCGACCGCATCCTCACCGAGGTCGGCAAGCCCGCCGGCATGCCCCGGCTGCTCGACGCCGTCGGCGCCACCCCGCAGGGCCCCGCCCGGGTGCTCAGCGTCGGCGACGTCTGGGTCAACGACCTGGCACCCGTCGCCGCCCGCGGGCACGCCACCGCGCTCGTCGCGCGCACACCCCCGCCGCAGGCACGCCCCACGTACCTCGGCCCCGATCTGCCGTCGCTCTACCCCGACCTGCACCAGTGGGTCGCCGACGGCGCCGCACGTCCCCTCGCAGTCCCCACCACCACCGAAGGATGACCATGAAGACGCACGTCCTGCCCGGCGCCGCCCTGCTCGTCGGCGCGGCGCTCGCCCTGTCCGCGTGCTCCGGCGACGCGGACGCCTCGTCCACCTCCGGCTCCACCCCCGAGGCCCCGGCCGACCCCACCTCGCTCACCCTCGCGCTCGTCCCCTCGCAGGACCAGAGCGGGCTGGTCGACACCGCGGCCCCGCTGACCGACTTCCTCACCGAGGAGCTCGGCATCGAGGTCACCGGGGTCGTCTCCAAGGACTACCAGGCCGCCGTCGAGGCCATGGGCGCCGGTCAGGCGCAGATCGGATTCCTGCCCTCGCTCCAGCTGTGGCAGGCCGCCGACATGTACGACGCCAGCGTCGTGCTCCAGACCGAGCGCAACGGCAACATCTCCTACCCGGCGCAGTTCATGACGAACAACCCGGACAAGTACTGCGAGGACACCCCCGTCGAGCGCGACGGCATGCTGTTCTGCAACGGCGCCGACGCGATGAAGGGCCCCGCCGGCCTCGACTCGATCACGAAGGTGAAGGGCGCCAAGGTCGCGGTGCTCGGCCCCGCCTCGCCGGCCGGGTACATCTACCCGATCCTCGCGCTCCAGGAGGCCGGTCTGGACACCGACTCCGACATCGAGCAGATCCCGGTGACCGCCAACGACGCCTCCGTGCTCGCCGTCTACAACGGTGACGCCGAGGTCGGCTTCTCCTTCTGGGACGCCCGCACCATCGTCGCCAAGGACACCCCCGACGTCGGCCAGAAGGTCGTCGTCTTCGCGATGACCGAGGAGATCCCCAACGACGGCGTCGCGCTGTCCGCGGACCTCTCGCAGGACCTGCAGGACCGGATCACCACCGCGCTCGAGGACTACTCGAACACCCCCGAGGGCTCCCAGGTGCTGACCGACATCTACTCGATCTCCAAGCTGGCCCCGGCGAACCCCGCCGGCCTGGACGTCGTCGCCCGCGCGGCCGAGAAGCTCGGCCTGCAGTGAGCGCAGCGGCCACGCCGGCCGCCGTCGGCGCGGGTGCGGAGGGTGCCACCTCCGTGCCCGCGCCGTGGGCCGTCCGGCTCCAGGACGTCGTCGTGCGCTACCCCAACGGGGTCGTCGCGCTCGACGGGGTCTCCCTCGACATCGAGGCCGGCGAGATGGTCGCCGTCGTCGGCCTGTCCGGCTCCGGCAAGAGCACCCTGATCCGCACCCTCAACGGCCTGGTCCCGGTCACCTCCGGCACCGTCGAGGTCGGCGGGCGCGACGTCACCGCCGCGCGCGGCCGGGCGCTGCGATCGCTCCGCGGCAACGTCGGCATGATCTTCCAGAGCTTCAACCTCGCCGGGCGCGCGAGCGTGCTGTCCAACGTGCTCGTCGGGCGGATGACCCACGCGCCCACTTGGCGCACCCTGCTCGGCCTGCACACCGCCGAGGACAAGCAGATCGCCGCCGAGGCCCTCGACCGCGTCGGCATGCTCGACCGCGCGTGGAACCGTGCCGCGCACCTGTCCGGCGGGCAGCAGCAGCGCGTGGCCATCGCCCGCGCCCTCGCCCAGCAGCCGCGCGCCGTCCTCGCCGACGAGCCCGTCGCCAGCCTCGACCCGCCCACCGCCCACGGCGTGATGTCCGACCTGCGCCGGATCAACCGCGACCTCGGGATCACCGTGATCGTCAACCTGCACCTGCTCGACCTCGCCCGCGAGTACGGCACCCGTCTGATCGGCCTGCGCGCCGGATCCGTCGTCTACGACGGCCCCGCCGCCGACGCCAGCGACGCGGTGTTCGAGAGCATCTACGGCCGGTCGATCCGCCCCGACGACGTGCTCGGCGCATGACCGCCGCGCCTTCGCCCGCCGATCCGGCCGTCGCGCTCCCGCCGCGACCCCGTGGTCGGTGGAAGATCGCCGCCGGATGGGCCGCCGTGCTCGCCGTCACCGCGCTCACCGTCCTGCCCGGGATCGGCGTGGACGTCGACCTCGGCGCGATCGTCCGCAACTGGCGCAACGGCGCCGACAAGGTGCTCGCCCTGCTCAGCCCCGACTGGGCGTTCTTCCCGCGCACCGTCGAGCCGCTGGTCGAGACCCTCCAGATGGCCGTGATCGCCACCGCCGTCGCCGGGATCGTCTCGCTGCCGCTCAGCCTGTGGGCCGCCCGCACCACCAACCCCGGACGGGTCTCCCGGGGGATCGTGCGCGCCGTGCTCAACGTCGTGCGGGCCGTGCCCGACCTGCTCTACGCCTCCGTGCTGGTCGCGATGGTCGGCGTCGGCGCGCTGCCCGGCATCATCGCGCTCGTCCTGTTCGACATCGGCATCGTGGTCAAGCTCGTCTCCGAGCAGCTCGAGGCCATGCCCACCGGCGCCCTGGAGGCCGGACGCGCCGCCGGCGGCACCCGGCTCCAGGTCAACCGCTCCGTCGCCGTGCCCGACATGATGCCCGGCTTCGTCAACCAGCTGCTCTACGTCCTCGAGCTCAACGTGCGCGCCTCGTCCGTGCTCGGCCTCGTCGGGGCCGGCGGCATGGGCCTGCTCATCGATGCCGTGCGGTCGTTCTACCGGTACGACCAGCTCTCGCTCATCATCCTGGAGATCCTCGTCGTGGTCCTCGTCATCGACGCCGTCAGCGGCGCGATCCGCCGGAGGCTCGTGTGAGCGCCGCGTCGCCGGTCGCCGTGCGCCGCCCCGGATCGTCCGCCGCCTCGCCCGTCCCGCTGCCCGCCCGGCCGTCCCGCGTGCTGCGCCGCCTGCTGCACGGCGCCGTCGTCGCCGTGGTCGTGCTCGCGTTCTGGTCCGTGCAGATCCAGTGGGGCCGGCTCGCCGACCTGCCGTCCGAGATCGTCCGCTACCTCTGGCTGATGTTCTCCGACCCCGACTGGTCCGCGCTGCCCGAAGCCCTCTGGCAGACCTGGCGCTCCGTGGCGATGGCCTGGCTCGGCACCGTCCTCGGCGTGCTGATCGCCACCCCGCTCAGCCTGCTCTCCGCCCGTGGGCACGCCCCGGCGCCCGTGCGGGGTGTGCTGCGGCTGCTGTTCAGCGTGATCCGTGCCGTGCCGGAGATCATCATCGCCATCGTGATCCTCTCCGTCACCGGCCTGACCCCGCTCACCGGTGCCCTGGCGCTCGCCGTCAACGGCGTCGGCACCCTCGGCAAGTGGGGCTACGAGTCCATCGAGGGCATCGCCCCCGGGCCCGTCGAGGCCGTCCGTGCCGCCGGTGGGTCCGGCGCGCAGGTGCTCCGCTGGGGCGTCTGGCCGCAGGTGCTGCCCGAGTTCGGGTCCTTCTGGCTCTACCGCTTCGAGATCAACGTGCGGTCCTCAGCCGTGCTCGGCCTGATCGGCGTGGGTGGGATCGGTGACATGCTCACCTCCTACACGCAGTACCGCGAGTGGTCCACCGTCGGGGTGCTGCTGATCGTCGTGGTCGTCGTCACCGTCGCCATCGACGCCGCCTCCGGGGCGCTGCGCCGCCGGATCATGGAAGGGGGTCGGGCCCGTGCCCGCGTCACCGAGCCCGCAGAGCGCTGACGTCGTCGCGCACCCCACCGTCCGGATCGCCACCGCCCTGCCCACGCTGCACCCCGGCGAGCGGCGGGTGCTCGAGGTGTTCGCCGCCGAGCCCGAGGTCGTCGTCGAGAGCACCGCGCAGGAGATGGCCGACCGGATCGGCGTCGGACGGTCCACCGTCGTCCGGGCCTGCCAGAGCATCGGCTACCGCGGCTACCCGCAGCTCCGGGTCGCGCTGGCCGCCGAGCTCGCCCACCGCGACGACCCGCTCGACTTCGGGTCCAGCGCCCTCGGTCGGGTGCGCGCCGACATCGCCGCCCTCGCCGCCGCGCTCCCGCAGATCACCGCCGTGCTGGACGAGGACACCGTCGAGCGTGCCGTCGAGGTGCTCGTCGACGCCCGTCGCCTGCTCGTGCTCGCCAACGGCCTGTCCGCGCCCCTCGCCACCGACATGGCCATGCGCCTGACCGCCGTCGGCCGCACCGCCGACTTCGTCGCCGACTCCATCGGGCAGCAGATCGCCGCCCGCGGGCTCGGCGCACCCGACGCCTGCGTCGTGCTCAGCGGCTCGGGCGCGAACGAGGCCAGCCTCAAGGTCGCCCGCGCCGCCCGCGCCGGCGGGGCCACCGTCGTGGCGGTGACGTCATTCCGGGGGTCGCCGCTCGCCGACCTCGCCGACGTCGAGCTCGTCGTCGCCCCCGCCGCCACGACCTTCCGGCACGAGCTCGAGCGCACGTCGCGCATCGCGCTCGCGGTGCTGGTGGAGTCGCTGGTCGGGATCGTGGCGGCGCGCACGGGGGCGGCCGCGGCCGAGGCGCACGACCACGTGCTCGACATCCTCAGCGAGAACCTCGCGGACTGAGCGGGCGACGCTGGGCCGGTGCCCCGCTGGTCGGGCACGCGTTTCTCTCGCGGCGCGGCGCTGGGCTTGGCCTGGCGCGCTGCTTGCCTGGTCGGCGCTTGCCCCGTCCGGTGCAGGCCTGGCGTGGTCGGCGCGTGCCTGGTGCGGCGTTGCCTGGTGCGTACCGATCGCCGCTGCGGTGCCCCGCCGAGCCCGTCAGCCCAGGACCTCGACCGTGATCTCCCAGGCCCAGTCGTCCAGGATCTCCGCCGCGTGGGAGTGCGCCGCCCGCACCGCGGTCTCCAGATCCGGTGCCTCGCCGCGGAGCGTGAACGTCACCGGCGCCGGTCCGACGAACCCGGGAGGCGCGTCGTCCCGCAGCGCCCCGAGCGCGTCGGCCATGCCCGCGCGGGTCTCGTCGTCGAGGACGTCCGGGACGGTCAGGTGGGCGACGTAGTCGGGCATCCCCGCATCGTGCCGCACGCCACCGACACGGCGCGATCGAGAACGCGACGGTCGAGTGCGGGGCGATCGGGAACGCGGTGGTCGAGAGCGCGGTGGTCGAGAGCAGGGCGATCGAGAGCGCGGTGGTCGAGAGCGGAGCGGTCGAGAGCAGGGCGATCTAGAACGGGGCGGTTGGGAGCGGCGCCGGCGGACCTGCTGCGTCGACGCTCGGGGAACCTGGCGGCGGGGTCGTCCCGAGGTGCTGGTGGCGGCCGTGGTCGCCGGGGATGACGAGGTGGTGGTGTCCGGTGGGTGTGGTCCACAGGTAGGTGCCGGGGGTGGTGTGGCGCAGGGTGAAGCCTCCGTCGGTCTTGAGGCGGTGGTCGCGTCGGCACAGGGGGCCGAGGTTGTGGTGGGCGGTGGTGCCGGGTGGTTGTCCGTCGGGTGGGTGGTGGTACTCGATGGTGTGGTCGAGGTCGCAGGTCTCGGCGGGGGTGGTGCAGCCGGGGCGGGCGCAGATCTGGTCGCGGGTGCGGACGTGTCGGGCCAGGGCGCGCGGTGGGCGGTAGGTGGTGCGGCCGACGTCCAGGACGGTGTCGGACAGCGGGTCGGTGACGATCCGCCGCCAGACGCCGCCCTCGGCCAGGGCGAGGTCTCGGGCGGTGGTGGCGTCGACGGGTCCGATGCCGGCGAGGTCGCCGGGGTGCTCGTCGAGGCCGAGCAGGGTGGTCAGGGCCACGGTGACGCGGATCTCGGTGCGGTGGTGCGGGGCGTTCCCGCAGACGGTGCGGGCCGCGGAGGCGTGGACGTCGTCGTCAGGGCTGGTGGCGTCGATGTGGACGTCGTCGTCGGGGCTGGTGGCGTCGGTGTGGTCGGTGCGGACGATACGGCCTGGTTCGTCGAGGGCGTCCGTGTCGTGGGCAGCGCAGGTTCCGCGGGCGTCGCTGCCGGGCCTGGTCGATGCTGTGGCGCCGGTGCCCCTCAGACCGTGAGTGCGTATCCCGAGGCCGGACGTCGAAAGCGGTCCGGCGTCCGGCACCTGGACGTCGCTGTCGGGCGTGCTGCTGGTGCAGGTGGTGTGCAGGACGAGGTCGGTGAGTCCGTCGGCGCGTAGCTGGTCCAGGGTTCGGGGATCCCCGGCGGTGCGTGCGGTGCGGGCGGCGGATTCCAGGGTGGTGTCGATGCGTGCGGCGGTGGCGGCGGGCAGGATCGCGGTCACCGAGGCCATCCCGTCGGGCAGCACCCGCGGCCGATACACGCACCGCTTGCTCCGTGCCTTCTCGACGCGGTGGGCGGCTTCGTGCGGGTCGACGACCAGCAGGGCCTTTTCCAGGTCGCGGTCGATCTGGGTGGGGGTGCGCTCACCGGCCTGCGTCAGGACCCGGTGCTCGGCGGCCAGGGCGACGTCGATCGGCTGATCACCCAACCGGTCGGCGATCTTGTCCGCGACCACCGCCGTGATCCGCCCGGCCGCCAACGCGTCCCCTGTCGCGGACAGCACACCGGTGTAGGCCTGTCCGTGCTCGACCAGGCGGGTGGCGGTGCGCCGGGAGCAGGCCAGGCGCATCGCGAGCTCATCCCCGGCCACGCACGCTCGCGCGGGTGGGCCACCGGCGGCGGGGCTCCAGGCCGGGTTCATCGACGCCCGCCCCGCCAGGGTGGCCGCTGCACGGGTGGTGTGGGCGTGCACCCACGAACCGATCCGCTGCCAGGCCGCGACGACCTCCACCAGACCCGCGTCGGAGACCCCGTCCAGGTCCGCGGCGTCCAGCACGGCCGCCAACGCCACACCCGGGGCCACCCCAGCCAGGCCGTCCACGTCCACCACGCCGCCCTCGACGCCCACGCCCACTCCCTCGCCGCCCACACCCACGCCCTCGATGCCCGGGATCGTGGAGGCCAGCAACGCCACCGCCGTGGCGTGGTCCTGCTCGGCGTGGATCACCCGCACCCACTCCGGGACGAGCACGTCACCGCCCCTGCGCGCACCACCGCCACCGGCGGACTCGCCGCCGGCGTCAGGGTGTTCGTGCAGGTCAGATGCCATGAACCCACCCTAGGCACCACCACCCACACGCGCCCCGCCCCACACACCCCACCTGGGGACGACGAACACACATCACGCCTGTGGACGGCTCGACACCCGCTCCTGGAGCGGAAGTCCGGCGCAGGGTGTCTCGCACCGGTCTCGGCGGGGTCCGTCCGACGAGGTGGTGATCGGCGCTCCGTCGTGCTCGGCCTGTCGGCGAGCGGCCACGCACGACGCGCGGGTGATCGTGATGGACGAGCCAGGACGGCTAGGGCTGCCCCTCCGGGGACACCGCCCGCATCGACCCCGGCACCCCCAGCGCCGACACCACGGCCCCGGCGGCGAGCAGCCCCGCGCAGGTGAGCATCGCGACGGGGTGCGCGTCGGCGAGCACGTCGGGGTCGGACAGCCCGGCCCCCACCCCGGCGACCAGCGGCAGCGTGGCGACGGCGAGCAGCCCGGCCACCCGGGACACCGCGTTGTTGGTGGCGGAGGCGACGCCGGCGAGGTGGTCCGGGGCGGCGGCGAGAGCGGTGGCGGTCAGCGGTGCGACGGTGAGGGTGAGCCCGAGCCCGAAGACGAGGATGCCGGGCAGCACGCCGGTCAGGTAGGTGGTCCCGACCCCGACGCCGGAGAGCAGGGCGATGCCGACGGCGGCGACCAGCGGGCCGACGGTCATGGGGATCCGGGGGCCGATCCGGGTGCCGAGCGCCCCCGCCCGCGAGGACAGCAGCAGCATGAGGATCGTGACGGGCAGCGAGGCGATCCCGGCGGCGAGCGGCGACCACCCGGTGACGACCTGGAGCGTGATCGGCAGGAAGAAGAACGCGCCGGACAGGGCGGCGTAGATCAGCAGGGTGGCGAGGTTGGTGGCGGCGAAGGGGCGCCAGCGCAGCAGCCCGAGCGGCAGGGCGGGGTGTGCGGACCGCTGCTCGGCCAGGACGAACCCGGCGAGGGCGAGCAGGCCGCCGATCCCGACGCCGGCGACGGTGGCGGACAACCGCCCCTGCTCGGACCAGGCGGTGAGCGACCAGGTGAGCGCGCCGAGGCCGAGGGCGGCGAGCACGGTGCCGCGCACGTCGAGGTGGGGCGAGGCGTCGGGGTCGGCGGACTCCGGCACCCAGCGCATCGCGACCACGACGACGAGGGCGGCGAGCGGCAGGTTGATCCCGAACACCCAGCGCCAGCCGAAGGCCTCGACCAGCCAGCCGCCGAGGAAGGGGGCGACGGCCCCGGCGGCGCCGGACAGCCCGGACCAGGCGCCGATCGCCCGGGCGCGGTCATCGTGGGTGAAGGACGCCTGGAGGATCGCGAGCGACCCGGGGGTGAGCAGCGCGCCGCCGACGCCCTGGAGCGCCCGGGCGGCGATCAGCGCACCGGCGCCGGGTGCGAGCGCGCAGAGCAGCGAGGCGGCGGCGAAGGCGACGGTGCCGACGAGGAACAGCCGACGCCGCCCGAACCGGTCGCCGAGCGAGCCGCCGAGCAGCAGCAGGGCGGCCAGGGTGAGGGCGTAGCCGTTGACGGTCCACTGCAGCCCGGCGGTGGTGGCGCCGAGGTCCTCGGAGATCGCGGGCAGGGCGATGCCGACGACGGTCCCGTCGATGAACACGAGCCCGGAGCCGAGCACGGCGGCGAGCAGGGTGCCGCGTCCGGCGGCGCTCGACAGGGTCAGCCCGGGGGCGGGCGGGCTGCTGCTCATCGGGCCTCCGGACGGGTCGCGTGGTGGTCGTGACGGTACGCCGCACCACCGACGTCGACCCGGCGACGCACAGCATCGGCACAGGCGCCCGGCGCGTCGTTCGGTCGGCGAGGTCGGCGACGGTCGGGCACAGTATTCGGGTGGGTGATGTCAGGGACCTCAGGTCTGCGCCGGCGGCGAGGCGTGCCGACGCCCGGGCCGAGCGGGACGAGCTGGTCCTGGACGCCCGGCGATCGGCCCCCCGCGCGGCGCGGCACTGGATCATGCACCGGGTGGCGCAGGCCGGCGTGCAGGGGTCGGCGAACCAGGTGATCGAGCTGCTGACCGGTGAGGTCGTGGCGAACGCCGTGGTGCACGGGCCGGAGCACGGTCAGGTGCGGGTGTCGGTGCAGATCGATCATCGCGGGGTGAAGGTGTCGGTCACCGACGAGAGCCCGGCGAGCCCGCAGGTGCAGCACCCGGCGCCGACGGCGGTGAGCGGTCGCGGCATGGCGCTGGTCGAGGCGCTGTCGCGCACCTGGGGCACCGACCTGCACGACGGGGTCGGCAAGACGGTGTGGTTCGTGGTCGACCCGGAGACGGACTAGAGCCGCAGGTCCACCACGAGCGCCCGGTGGTCGGACATGCCGGTGTCGATCGCGACGGGCTCGGTCCGCACCTGCACGGCGCCGTCGAGCAGCACGTGGTCGATCTGGCGGTCGGGCACCTCGACCGGGAAGGTCAGCACGTCGCCGACCGGACGCCAGCCGGTGACCCGTGCGGGGGTGCGGGCGCGCAGGTTGAGGTCGCCGGTGACGGCGAGCGGCCGCGGCAGGTCGGCGCAGGCACGGCGGAGGTACCGGAGCTGGCGGACGTTCCACCCGGGGATGAAGGTGAGGTGGGTGGAGACGACGGTCAGCGGTCCCTCGGGGGTCTCGACCACGGCGGCGATCGCTGCGCGGCGTTCGTCGCGCACCCAGGACACGCGCCGGGTGCCGCGGTGGACCATCGGCGCGCGGCCGGGGAACGTCGGCAGGGCGAGCACCCGCCAGGACGAGACCGGGTGCCTGCTGAGCAGGGCGATGCCGTAGGCCGCGATCGTGGGCTGGTCCTCGCCGGTGGCGGCGGTCCAGGTGCCGGGGTGCCCGTGCAGGGTGGCGGCGAACCGGTGGTGCTCGGCGCCCATGGCCTGCGCGGCGACGGCGGTGAGGTCGGCCTGGTGCGACCGGGGCTGGTCGCGGTCGACCTCCTGGAGGGCGACGACGTCGGCGTCGAGCCCGCGCACGGCGGCGGCGAACCTGTCGAGGTCCACCTTCCCGTCGGCGAGGCCACGCCCGTGCAGGATGTTGAAGGTCGCGAGTCGCACCCCGTGATCATGTCCGCCGGAGTGCGGGGGCGCGCGTCGTCGTCTACACACGGGGGATGGGAGCAGAGGAGACGGGGGTGCAGGCCGGGGCGGTCGCGGAGCCGCCGGACGCCCGCACCGCCCTGCAGGACGCCCTGCGGCTGACGGCGGTGGCGCTGACCGAGGCGGAGATCCCGTTCGCGTTGGTCGGCGGGTATGCGGCGTGGGCGCGCGGGGCCCCGGAGCCGAGCCACGACGCGGACTTCGCGGTGGCGGAGGCGGACGTGCCCCGGGCGCAGGAGGCGATCGCGGCGGCCGGCCTGGAGGTGCGGGAGCCCGCGGAGAACTGGCTGTTCAAGGCGTTCCACCACGACGCGCTGGTGGACGTGCTGTTCCGGATGGTCGGGGAGCCGATCACCCCGGAGCTGCTCGGGCGCAGCGAGGTGATGGAGGTGCTGGCGGTCCGGATGCCCGTGCTGGACCCGACGGACATCCTCTCGGCGAAGATGCGGGTGCTGGGCGAGCACTTCTGCGACTTCACCCGGATGATCGCGATCGCGCGGGCGCTGCGGGAGCAGATCGACTGGCACCGGGTGCGCCGGGAGACCGCGGAGACGCCGTACGGCCGGGCGTTCCTGCTGCTGGTGCACGATCTGGGGATCTCGCCGGTCGGTCCTGAGGCGCGCTGAGACGATGTGGGAGGGCGGTGCAAGGACTGTGCCGCCCGCGACACAGGACGGTCAGAGGCGGGATCGTGCGCACGTGCCGGTCCGCCCGTCCAGCGTCGACCGACCGAGGGGGACCGCGTGCAGAGCCGACCGGAGCCGGGGACCGTGCCCGACGTGCCCGAGAGCGTGGACGAGCCCCGCGCCGACGAGCCGGGCAGCGTCGACGGGCCGCGCGCCGAGGTGCCCGGGCGCGATGCCGCGTGGTTCGACGCGCTGTTCCGCGACCACGCCCGCGCGGTGCACCGCTACCTGGTCCGGCGCGGTGCGGCGGGTGACGCCGAGGACCTGGCCGCCGACGTGCTGGTGGTCGCCTGGCGCCGCCGTGCGGAGGTGCCCGCGGGCATGGAGCTCGCCTGGCTGTACCGCACGGCGGGCTTCGTGCTGGCGAACCATCGGCGCAAGGGCCGCCCGGTGCCGGTGGCCGAGCTGCCCGACGAGCCCGATCCCTCGGACCCCGCGGTGCTGGCGGTGCGGGACGAGCGGGTGCGCGAGGTGCTGGGCCGGCTGAGCGCCCGCGACCGGCAGGTGCTGCTGCTCACCGCGTGGGAGGGGCTGTCCGGCGACGACCTCGCGACGGTGCTCGGCGTCTCGCGCGGGGGAGCGGACGCCGCGCTGTCCCGCGCGCGCTCGCGGCTGCGCGAGGCGTGGGACGCCGCCCCGGTCTGAGCCGGTGCCGGGCGGTGCAAGACCGACGACCCCCGGCACACAGAGGGGGTGGAGCGCGTCCGCACCCGGACGCCACGACGAAGGAGGGGCATCGTGACTCAGCGCCCTGAGGACCAGCCCGGTGACCGCACCCCCGAGGACGCCGCGCCCGAGGACGCCGCGCCCGAGCAGGCCGCGCCGGAGCAGGCACTGCGCGCCGCCGACCCGGCCGCCGCTGCCGATCTCGACCTGACCGCCCTGCGTGCCGAGGTGGACCGCAGGATCGCGGCGGAGACCGCCCCGGGGGTCGAGGACGAGCACGCGGTCGTCACCCCGATCCGCACCCGTCGTCCGGCGCGCTGGCTCCAGGTCGCGGCTGCGGTGGCGGCGCTGGCGGTGGTCGGCGGCGGTTCGTACGCGATCGGCGCCTCGGGCGACGGCAGCACCGCGACCCCGGCCGCCGCGCCGGCGATCTCGCTCCAGGGCTCCGCTGCCGGCGCTCAGGAGGCGGCCGGCGCGGCGGACTCGCTCGCGGCGACGACGGACATGCGGATCGCCCCGTACTACGGCGGTCGCACGGTGTTCACGGCCTCCGGCCTGTCCGACGAGGCGGGCACCGGTCACGGCTGGGCGCTGGACGCCGCGGCGACGTTCTCCGCCGAGACCGCCTCCCGCGTGGCCGGCGCGCTGGGCGTCACCGGCGAGCCGCGCCTGGAGTGGGGCGCGTGGACGGTGGGGCCGAACGACGGCTCCGGCCCGACGGTGTCGGTGCAGTCCGACGGCACCACCGGTGTCAGCTACTACGACCCGACGCGCGACCCGTGGTCCTGCACGGTCTCGGGCACGGACACGCCGGACGCCGCGACGTCGAGCGGGAGCGCCGACGGCGCGGTCGCGATCGACCCGGTCGTCCCCACCTGCGACCCCGCCGCCGCTCCCGCGCCGACCGGCGACGCCGCGCTCGGCATGGCCCGGGACGCGATGAGCAGCCTCGGCGTGGACCCGGCGTCCTTCGCGCTGACCGTCGAGGACTCCGGTGACCAGACGCAGGCCACGACCGTCACCGCGGCGCACGTCGTGGACGGGCAGCAGACCGGCTTGACCTGGTCGTTCACACTCGTGGCCGACGGTGTGCAGTCGCTGTACGGGTTCCTGGCCCCGCTGGTCGACCTGGGCGGGTACCCGGTGATCGGTGCGGCGAGCGCGGTGGAGCGGCTCGGTGACCCGCGGTTCGGTCCGACCTCCGGCGGTGTGATGCCGCTGGCCCGTGCCGAGGCGGCCGACGCCGCCGCGAGCACGATGATCGCGCCGGAACCGTCCGACGAGCCGACGGTGCCGGGGACGGTGCAGCCCGGTGCGGCGATCGACTGGCCGGTGCAGCAGGTGACGATCACCTCCGCGCGGCTGGGCGTCAGCCTGATCACCCAGGCGGACGGCGCGGCGCTGCTGGTGCCGGCCTACGAGCTGACCGGCTCGGACGGCTCGGTGTGGAGCGTCATCGCGGTGGCCGAGGACTCGCTCGACCTCGGCTGACGGACGAGCGTCGACCATCGTCGGTCGGCGCGGCGGCACCACGGTGCCGGACCGACGGGTGGCGGGTGCGCTGGAGGGGCGCACCCGCCACCCGTTCGTCGTGCCCGGAGCACCTCGGGCCGGGCCGCACCCGGGCCGCACCCGGGCCGCGTCCCGTGCCAGCCCGTGCACGGTCACAGTTGTGTCACGAAGCAGCCGCCGCACTTCCCGCATTCCACACGTGCTGCCTACTGTGACCGTGCACAGCGACGTGAGGGAGCGGGAACGGATGACGGAGTTCGGCTGGCCGACGGAGGGCATCTCCTACGGCGGTGACTACAACCCCGAGCAGTGGCCCCGCCACGTCTGGGACGAGGACGTCGCGCTGATGCGCGAGGCCGGCGTCACCCTGGTCAGCCTCGGGATCTTCTCCTGGGCCCTGCTGGAGCCGCGCGAGGGCGAGTACGACTTCGGCTGGCTGGACGACGCGATCGACCTGCTGCACGCGCACGGCATCGCCGTCGACCTCGGCACCCCCACGGCCGCGCCCCCGGCGTGGTTCTACGCCACCTACCCGCAGGCGCGCGTGGTCACCCGCGAGGGCGTGGCGCTCGGCCCGGGCTCGCGCGGCATGGTCTCGCCCAGCGCGCCGGAGTACCGCGCGGCCGCCGCCCGGATCGCGGGGCAGCTCGCCCGGCGGTACGCCGACCACCCGGCGGTGGTGATGTGGCACATCCACAACGAGTACGGCGCCCCGGTCGGCGAGGACTTCTCGCCCGCGTCGGTGGCGGCGTTCCGGGACTGGCTGCGCGAGCGCTACGGCAGCCTGGACGCGCTGAACGCCGCCTGGGGCACCGCGTTCTGGGGCCAGGTGTACGGCGCGTGGGAGCACGTGGGCGCCCCGGCGGCCACCGCCTCGACCCCGAACCCGGCGCAGCGCCTGGACTTCGCCCGGTTCACCGACGACCAGCTGCGCGCCTGCTTCGTCATCGAGCGCGACGCGATCCGGCAGCACGCGAGCCAGCCGGTGACCACGAACTTCATGGCCCACCAGTCGTACAACACCGATCTGTGGCGCTGGGCCCGCGAGGTCGACGTCGTCTCGGACGACCACTACCTGTGGTCCCCGGACGAGGACGCGCACATCGGGCTGGCGCTGTCCGCCGACCTCACGCGGTCGGTGGCGCGCGGCAAGCCGTGGATCCTGATGGAGCACTCGACGTCGGCGGTGAACTGGCAGGGCCACAACATCGCCAAGCGTCCGGGGGAGATGCACCGCAACGCCTTCACCCACCTGGGCCGGGGCGCCGACGGCATCCTGTTCTTCCAGTGGCGGGCCTCGCGCTCCGGCGCGGAGAAGTTCCACTCGGCGATGCTGCCGCACGCCGGCACGGACTCCCGGGTGTTCCGCGAGGTCGTCGACCTGGGTGCGCGGCTGGGCCGGCTGGCCGAGGTCCGGGGATCGCGGGTGCGCGCGGACGTCGCGGTGCTCTACGACTGGGAGTCGCTCTGGGCGCAGGACCTGGAGTGGCGGCCCTCGGACGAGCTCGGCTTCCGCGAGCGGGTGCGCGCGTACTACGAGCGGCTGTGGCGCGACGGGGTGACGATCGACTTCGCGCACCCCGAGGACGATCTGTCCGGCTACCGCCTGGTAGTCGCGCCCGCGTCGTACCTGCTGACCCAGGCGGCGGGGAAGAACCTCGACGGCTACGTCGCGCAGGGCGGCACGCTGCTGGTGTCCTGCTTCGCGGGCGTGGTGGACGAGCACGACGCGGTGCACGAGGGCGGTTTCGGTGCCCCGCTGCGGCCCGCCCTCGGGCTGACGGTCGAGGAGTTCCTGCCGATCCGCCCGCAGCACCCGGTCGCCGTCGACCTGGACGGCACGTCCGTGCCGACCGCGGCGTGGAGCGAGCACCTGGTGCTGGACGGGGCCGAGGTCCGCGGCACCTACCGGGGCGGCCCCGCCGACGGGCTGCCCGCGATCACCCGGCACGTGCACGGCGAGGGCACGGGCTGGTACGTCAGCACCCGGCTCGGCGTCGAGGCGCTCGCCCCGGTGCTGGCGGCGGTCTACGCGGACGCCGGCATCGAGCCGTCCGGGCTGCCGGAGGGCGTCGAGGTCGTGCTCCGGCACGGCGACGCCCACGACTACCTGGTCGCGGTGAACCACCGCGACGAGCCGGTCACCCTCGCGGTGCCGGGCACGGAGCTGCTGCACGGCACCGAGGCCGCCGAGCAGCACGAGATCGGTGCGGGTGCGGTGGCGGTGCTGCGCACCTCCGCCCGTTCGCAGGGAGGTGGTCGCTGAGGCGCACCACCGCACCACCGCGGGGACGCACCGTGCGCCCCCGCGCCCTGGGTCGCAACGACGCGACGACGCGTCGCGGCGACCCCTCACGAGAGGACGACACATGCGCAGGCACTTCGCAGCCGGCGTCGCCGCACTGGCGACGGTGGCCCTCCTGGCCGCGTGCAGCGGCGACCCCGCCCCGGCGACGACGGCGGACAGCGACACCCCGGCGGCCGGCTCGGCCGGCGAGCTGGTCATCTGGTCGGACGCCGAGCGCGCCGAGGCGATCAAGAACGCCGCGGCGGACTTCGAGGCCGACACCGGCGCGACCGTCACCGTCGTGCAGAAGAACTTCGAGGACCTGCGCGCCGACTTCCTGGCCCAGGTGCCCACCGGCGAGGGCCCGGACATCACGGTCGGCGCGCACGACTGGCTGGGCGAGTTCGTCGAGTCCGGCGTGGTCGACACGATCAGCCTCGGCGCGCGGGCGGACGACTTCGAGCAGGTCACCCTGGACGCGTTCACCTACGACGGCCAGCTGTACGCCCTGCCGTACGCGCAGGAGGCCGTCGCGCTGATCCAGAACACCGCCCTGGTCGGCGACACCGCGCCGCAGACCTTCGACGAGATGATCCAGATGGCCACGGACGCCGGCTTCGGCGACCGGCCGTTCATCCTCTACACCAACGGTGCCGAGGGCGACATGTACACCTCGTACGCCTTCCAGACCTCGTTCGGCGCCCCGGTGTTCGTCCAGGACGCCGACGGGTCGTACAGCACCGAGGTCGGCATGAGCGGCGACGCCGGCCTGGCCTACGCCCGGTGGATCGCGGCGAACGGTTCCGCCGGCACCGGCTACTTCACCGACACCGTGGACTACGACATCGGCAACGAGCTGTTCTCGACCGGCCAGTCGCCGTTCATCGTGCAGGGTCCGTGGACGATCCCGACCTACCAGGACGCCGGCATCGACGTGCTGGTGAGCCCGATCCCGTCGGCCGGCGGCCAGACCGCCTCGCCGTTCGTGGGCGTGCAGGGCTTCTACCTGTCGGCGCAGTCGGAGAACGCGCTGCTGGCCAACGAGTTCCTGGCCAACTACGTCGCCACCGACGAGGCGCAGCAGGCGCTGTACGAGGCCGACCCGCGCATCCCGGCGCTCACCGCGGTCGCCGAGCAGGTGGCCGACGACCCGGTCATCGCGGGCTTCCTCGCCTCGGCGCAGAACGGCGTGCCGATGCCGAACATCCCGGAGATGGGCTCGGTCTGGGAGTTCTGGAACGCCGCGCAGATCGCGCTGATCACCGGCCAGGACCCCGACTCCACCTGGACCTCCATGGTCACCAGCGTGCAGCAGGCCATCGGCTGACCCTCCCGGCGCGGGCGGGGTCCGATCACCTCGCCCGCACCGGCCGTCAGCGCCGCACCCCGGCCACGCCCGCACCGCCACCACCGCACGAGGAGCAACGATGTCCGTCGGCACTCCCGCCGCCACCCGTCCGCCCGGCACCCCGCCCGACGAGCCCGCCGAGCCCGCCGGGCCGGCGCCCCGCGAGTCGCACGCGCGCGGCTGGCACGGCCTCGGCTGGGGCTTCGTGCTCAAGCTGGCGCTGATGATGGTGGTGAACGCCGGTGGCGTGCTCGCGATCCTCTCGGCGTACCAGGCGGGTGCCTGGGTGGTGCTCGGCGCGCTGGTCGCGCTGCTCGCGGCGGCCGACTGGATCTACTTCTCCCGCCGGACGCTGCCGCTGAAGTACCTGTTCCCCGGCCTGGTCTTCCTGCTGGTGTTCCAGATGTTCACGCTGGCCTACACCGGCTACGTCGCGTTCACGAACTACGGCACCGGCCACCTCGGCAGCATGCAGCAGGCCGTGGACGCCGCGCTGATCCAGGACGAGCGGCAGGTCGAGGACTCCCCGGAGTACCCGCTCGCGGTGGTCCGGGACGGCGACGTGCTCGGGTTCGCGGTGAACGACGACGGCACGGTCCGGGTCGGCACCGCCGAGGAGCCGCTGGCCGAGGTCGGCGGCGCGACGGTCGACGACCGGGGCACCCCGGTGGCGGTGCCCGGCTGGGAGGTCGTGCCGCGCGCCACGCTGTTCTCCGACTCCGACCTGCAGGCCGCGGTGGTGGCGCTGCGCGTGCCGGTGTCCGACGACGCCGAGGACGGCTCGCTGCGCACCCGTGAGGGTTCCACCGCGTCCGTGTACACCTCCCGCCTGGTGTGGGACCCGGACGCCGAGACGATCACCAACACGGAGACCGGCGCGGTCTACGCGCCCAGCGACCGGGGCCAGTTCGTCACCGAGGACGGCGAGCGGCTGGCGGCGGGCTGGTACGTCAACGTGGGCTTCGACAACTTCGTCCGGGCGTTCACCGACGCCACCTACGCCGGACCGCTGCTCAAGGTGGCGGCGTGGACCTTCGCCTTCGCGATCCTCACCGTGCTCACCAGCTTCGGCCTCGGCCTGCTGTTCGCGCTGATCTACAACGACCCGCGCATCCGGGGCCGGAAGTTCCTGCGCACGCTGTTCATCCTCCCGTACGCCTTCCCCGCGTTCATGTCGGCGCTGCTGTGGCGCGGCATGCTCAACGCCGAGTTCGGCGTGATCAACGACTGGTTCTTCTTCGGCGCGAACATCGGCTGGCTCAGCGACCCGTGGCTGGCGAAGGCCGCGATCCTCTGGGTGAACCTCTGGCTCAGCTACCCGTACTGGTTCCTGGTCACGACCGGCGCGCTCCAGGCGTTGCCGGGCGACGTGATGGAGGCCGCGCGGGTCGACGGCGCCGGGCGCTGGCGGCAGTTCCGGGCGATCACCCTGCCGATGCTGCTGGTGTCGACCGCGCCGCTGGCCATCGCGTCCTTCGCCTTCAACTTCAACAACTTCACGATCATCTACATGCTCACCGACGGCGGGCCGGCGTTCTCCGGCGGCAGCACCCCGATGGGCTCCACCGACATCCTGATCTCGGCGATCTACCAGATCTCGGGCGTCTCCGGCGGTCGCGCCGACTACGGCCTGGCCAGCGCCCTGTCCATCGTGGTGTTCGTCGTGATCGGCGTCATCTCCGCCCTGGCGTTCCGCCAGACCCGCAAGCTCGAGGAGATCTGATGGCTGCCGTCGAGAGCCCGGTCCGTCCCGCACGTCCCACCCGTGCCCGGCGCGCGCGCTGGTGGAAGGACGTCGGCTGGAAGTACCCGGTCGCGCTGGTGATCGCGTTCTACGCGATCTTCCCGCTGGTCTACGCGCTGTCCGCGGCGCTGACCCCCGGTGGCTCGCTCGCCGGGTCGAGCACGCTGTTCCGCTCGGTCGGCCTGGACAACTTCCAGGCGCTCGGCGACACGATGTACTGGACCTGGGTGGTCAACACGCTGCTCATCGGGGGCGTGGCCGCCTTCGGTGCGGTGCTGATGGGTGCCGCGGCCGCCTACGCGTTCTCCCGGTTCCGGTTCCAGGGCCGGCGCGCCTCGCTGACCACGCTGCTGATCATCCAGATGTTCCCGCAGACCGTGGCGTTCGTGGCGGTGTTCCTGCTCCTGATCTCGCTGGGCAACGTGATCCCCGCGCTGGGCGTGAACTCGCGGATCGCGCTGATCTGCGTCTACCTGGGCGGGGCGCTCGGGGCCAACACCTTCCTGATGTACGGCTTCTTCAACTCGGTCCCGCGGGAGATCGACGAGGCCGCACGGATCGACGGGGCGACGCACTCCCAGATCTACTGGCGGCTGATCATGCCGCTGGTCACGCCGATCCTCGCGGTGGTGGCGCTGCTGGCGTTCATCTCGGCGTTCGGCGACTTCATCCTTGCCCGCATCGTGCTCACCAGCGAGGAGAACTGGACGCTCGCGGTCGGCATGTACCAGTGGGTGTCCAACCAGCTGACCTCGCGCTGGGGGCTGTTCGCCGCGGGTGCGGTGATCGGCTCGATCCCGGTGCTGGCGCTGTTCCTGTCGTTGCAGCGGTACATCGTCGGCGGTCTGTCGGCGGGGTCGGTCAAGGGCTGAGAGGGTCGCAGGCGATGACGGGACCACGACGGCGTGGGACGGGTGCGGTCGCGCTGGCAGCGGCGCTGACGATGGCGGGGATCGGCATGGCGGGGACGACCGGTGCGGTGGCGGCGGACGAACCGGTGCCGGTCCCGGCGGGCATCACCGTGCCGCGGGTCGACGGCATGGGCGAGGACTGGATCAACGGCGCGGACCTCTCGTCCGTGCTGTCGCTGGAGGAGTCCGGCGTCGTGTTCCGCGACGAGTCCGGTCAGCCCGCCGACGTCTTCGAGGTGCTGGCGGACGCGGGCGTGAACTACGCGCGGATCCGGGTGTGGAACGAGCCGTACAGCAGCACCGACCCCTCGCTGGGCTACGGCGCGGGGAACGTGGACGCCGAGCGCGCCGTCCAGATCGGTCTGCGGGCGACCGCCGTCGGGATGCGTGTCCTGGTGGACTTCCACTACTCCGACTTCTGGGCGCATCCGGGTCAGCAGAAGTCGCCGCGCGCCTGGGCGGGCCTCGACCTCGACCAGCGCGTCGTCGCCCTGCACGACTACACCGCCGACACCCTGCAGGCGATGGCCGACGCGGGCGTGGACGTCGGCATGGTGCAGATCGGCAACGAGACCACCGGTGGCGAGATCGCCGGGGTCAGCGGCTGGAGCAGCACGGTCCGGCTGTTCCGGGCCGGCTCGCAGGCGGTGCGCGAGACGCTGGGGCCGGACGTCAAGGTCGCCGTGCACTTCACCAACCCCGAGCGGGCCGGGCAGTACGCCGCCGCCGCGCAGGCGCTGGAGGACGGCGGGGTGGACTACGACGTCTTCCTGTCCTCGTACTACGCGTTCTGGCACGGCAGCCTCGCCAACCTCACCGCGGTGCTGGACCAGGTCGCCACCACCTACGACAAGGAGGTCGCGGTCGCCGAGACGTCCTGGGTGTCCACCCTGGAGGACGGCGACGGCTACCCCAACGTCATCCGCACCGCGCCCACCGGCTACTCCGCCAGCGTGCAGGGCCAGGCGCTCGCGATCCGCGACGTCATGCAGGCCGTGGCCGACGTGTCCGACGGGCGCGGCATCGGCACCTTCTACTGGGAGCCCGCCTGGCTGCCGGTCGGCACCCCCGACCAGGTCGTCACGAACCGGGACCTCTGGGAGCAGTTCGGCTCCGGCTGGGCGTCCTCGCACTCCGCGGAGTTCTACGCCCCGGTCACCGAGGACTACGGCGGCTCGTCCTGGGACAACCAGGCGCTGTTCGCCTTCGACGGCACCCCGCTCGAGTCGCTGCGCGTCTACGAGTACGCCCGCACCGGCTCGATCGGCCCGCGCGAGCTCGACGCCGTCGAGCAGCCCCGGCTGACCGTGGTCGCGGGCGACCCGGTGACGCTGCCCGCCACCGTGCGGGTGTCGTACACCGACGGGACCAGCGAGGACGAGGCCGTCACCTGGCGGGACGACCCCGCCTGGCTGCTCGGCCCCGGCAGCTACGCCTTCGCCGGCACCACGGCGGGCGGGCACGCCGTCACCGCGACCGTCACCGTCCTCGCCGACGCGGGGGTGGGGGAGAACCTGGTCGTCAACGGCGGGTTCGAGGCCGGCGACGCGTCCTGGACCGGCACCGGCACCGGCTACACGATCGGCTCCTGGGAGAACCCGTACGCCGGTGAGCGGTCGCTGCACTTCTGGAGCGCGACCCCGTACACCTTCACCGTCGAGCAGACCGTCACGGGCGTGCCCGCCGGGCAGTACCGGCTGTCGGCCCGCACGCAGGGCGACGGCGCGGGCGCCGGGGACACGTTGCAGATCTCGGCGAGCTCCGGCATCTCCTCGGTGACCGCCGGGTTCGCGCTGACCGGCTGGCTGGACTGGCAGCACCCGCAGACCGACGTGCTGGACGTCGGCTCCGACGGGGTTGTCGTGGTCTCCACCTCGCTCGCCCTGTCCGCCGGGGCGTGGGGGACAGTGGATGACGTGGCGCTGGTCGCGGTGGACCCGCAGGTCGTGGCGGAGATGACGGCGCTGCGCGACCTGGTGGACCGGGCGGACGCCGTGGACCGTGCCGGGTACACCGCGGGATCGGTGGCGGTGCTGGACGCCGCCGTGGCGCGGGCGGGCTTCGTGCTGCGCGCCGCAGCCCCGGACCAGAGCACGGTGGACGGCGCCGCCGGGGTGCTGTCGGACGCGCTGGCCGGGCTGGTCGCTGTGGTCACACCCCCGGAGCCCACGCCCACGCCCACGCCGGAGCAGCCGGACGAGCCCGCGCTCACCGCCTCTGCCGGCACCGTCCGGGCGGGCGGCGCCGTCACGCTCACGCTCACCGGCCTGCCCGGCGAGCAGGTCGAGGTCGGCGTGGCCTCGGTGTACCAGCGGCTCGCGTCGGTCCGCCTGGTCGAGGGCGCCGCCACCGTCACCGTGACCATCCCCGCCGACCTCGCGCCCGGGCTGCACCACCTCCAGGTGCGGGACGCGAACGGCACCGTGGTGCTCGCGCTGCCGATCACCGTGCTCGCCGCCGCACCGGGCGGGGGCGTGCTCGCCGCGACGGGCGTCACCGTCGCGGGGCTGGTGGTCGCCGCGGCGCTGGCCCTGGCCGCCGGGGGCGGGCTGCTGCTGCTCCGTCGCCGCGCTGTCGTGACGCGTCGGGGAGCCTGAGCGCCGTGGGTGCGCCGTTTCGGTCCCGGCAGGGGGCCTCGTGGTCGTAAGGTCAGGGCCCGTGGAGTCCTCCGCGCGCCGGCGCCCGACGATCCGCGACGTCGCCGCCACCGCGGGGGTGTCGCGCGGCACGGTGTCCCGGGTGCTCAACGGCGGGCACTGGGTGTCGCCGGAGGCGCTCGCGGCGGTGCAGGAGGCGATCCGCACCACCGGCTACTCCGCCAACCAGCACGCGCGCAGCCTGGTCACCGGCCGGTCGAACTCGGTGGCGTTCCTGCTGACCGAGCCGCAGCACCTGCTGTTCGAGGACCCGACGTTCTCGATCCTGCTGCGTGCCGCCGCCGAGGCGCTGGCCGCCCGGGAGATGCCGCTGCTGCTCATGGTCGCGGGCAGCCAGCAGGAGCGGCGCCGGATCACCGACTACGTGGCCGCCGGGCACGTGGACGGGGTGCTGCTGATCTCCTCGCACCGGGGCAACCCGGTGCTGGGCGAGCTGCTGCGCCAGGGCGTCCCGACGATCGCCTGCGGCGAGCCGCTGGGCTACGAGGACAGCATCGGCTGGGTCTCCGCCGACGACCGGGGCGGCGCCCGCCGGATGACCGAGCACCTGCTGTCCCGGGGCCGCACCCGGGTCGCGACGATCACCGGCCCGCAGGACACCCCCGGCGGCGTGCAGCGGCTGCGCGGGTTCCGCGAGGCGCTCGGCGACGCCTACGACCCCACGCTGGTGGCGCACGGCGACTACACCCGCGCCGGCGGCCAGGCTGCGATGCGTGAGCTGCTGGACCGCCGGCCGGACCTGGACGCGGTGTTCGTCGCCTCCGACCTGATGGCGGCGGGCGCGCTGGTCGCCCTGCGCGAGGCCGGGCGTTCGGTGCCGGGCGACGTCGCCGTCGGCGGCTTCGACGACTCGGGCCTCGCCGCCACCCTGGAGCCGGCGCTGACCACGATGCGCCAGCCCTTCGAGCGGATCGCCGCCGAGATGGTCCGGCTGCTGCTCGAGGTGGTCGAGGGCGCCGAGCCGGCGCGGATCACGCTGCCCACCACGTTGGTCGAGCGCGCGTCGGCCTGAGGCGGCACTGCCGGGCCGAGGCGGCCGAGCCTGGTTGCGGCGGCCCCGCCGCTGGAGTTGCCAGCAGCCCCGCGACGGGCCACGGTCGAGGGATGACCCGCCACGACGACCACACGCCCGAGCACGACGACCGGCCCCGGGGACGGCGGAGCGCGCTGCTGCTGCGCGCGGCGCTGCTCGGGATCGCCGCCGGCAGCCGGGCGTCCCTCGGCGTCGCGGGCCCGGCGCTCACCGACGGCGCGTCCGGGAAGGTCGCCGGGGTGCGTCACGCGCTCGCGGTCACCGGCGTGCTCGGCGAGATGACCGGCGACAAGCTGCCCTCCACCGGCAGCCGCCTGGTGCCGCCCAGCCCGCAGGGTCGCGCGGTCTCGGCCGCCCTCGGCGGTGCGGCGCTGGGCCGTCGGGCCGGTCGGCACGTCTGGCTGCCCGCCGTCACCGCCGCGGCGTTCTCCACGGTCGGCACCTGGGGCGGTGCGGCCTGGCGCGCGTGGGCCGGGCAGCGCGGGCCGGACTGGCGCGGGGCGATCGTGGAGGACCTGGTGGCGATCGGCTGCGCCACGGCCGCGTGCGCGGGAACCGCCCGACGCTGACCACGCCGCGCTGACCACGCCGCGCTGACCACGCCGCGCTGACCACGCCGCGCTGACCACCTCACGGAGCGCGCCGACGCACCGCCCTCGCCGCGCATCCCCCGGTCGCCTAGCGTGCAGCCATGACCGCCGACCGCCCGCTGATGCTCCTCGACACCGCCTCGCTGTACTTCCGTGCCTACTACGGCCTGCCGGAGTCGGTGACGGCCCCCGACGGCACACCGGTGAACGCGGTGCGCGGGCTGCTGGACATGATCGCCCGGCTGATCACCGACCACCGGCCCGGTCGGCTGGTGGACTGCTGGGACGAGGACTGGCGGCCGGCGTTCCGGGTCGCGGCGATCCCGTCGTACAAGGCGCACCGGGTGGCCGGGGGAGCGGAGGTCGCGGCGGCCGCGCTGGACGGCAGCGGCCCGCCCGCCGAGGAGGAGGTGCCGGACACCCTCGCCCCGCAGGTCGACGTCATCGTGGAGGTGCTGGCGGCGCTCGGGATCGCCCGGGCCGGGGCGGCGGGCTTCGAGGCGGACGACGTGATCGGCACGCTCACCGCGCGGGAGGTCGCACGCGGGGCCGGCGAGCGGGGCCCGGTGCTCGTGGTGACCGGCGACCGCGACCTGTTCCAGCTGGTCGACGACGAGGCCGGCGTGCGGGTGCTGTACACGGTGCGCGGGATCAAGGACATCGAGCAGGTGGACCAGGCGCGCCTGGCCGAGCGCTACGGCACCCCGACCGGTGACGCCTACGCGGACATGGCGGTGCTGCGCGGCGACCCGAGCGACGGCCTGCCCGGGGTGGCCGGGATCGGCGAGAAGACCGCGGTGGCCCTGCTCGGCCGGTACGGCGACCTGACCGGGGTGCTGGCCGCGCGGGACGCGGGCGACCCGGGGCTCACCGCGACCCAGCGCCGGCGGCTGACCGAGGCCGCCGACTACCTGGCGGTGGCGCCGGGCGTGGTGCGGGTGGCGTCGGACGCGCCGGTGCTGGTGGCGGGGCTGCACGGCGCCTACGCGCTGCACGAGGTGGAGTGGCAGCTCGCGCACCCGGAGCAGGTGGCCGCCGAGCGGTTCGCGCTGCCCCGCGAGCCCGCGGACCCGGAGGCGCTGGTGGACCTCACCGCCCGGTGGGGCCTGGAGTCCAGCGTCCGCCGGGTGCTGGCCGCGCTCGCGGCCCGCTGAGGCCGCACACCCGAGAACGCGCGAGGGCCGCCCCGGGGAAGCCCCCGGAACGGCCCTCGTCGTGACGCGGCGCGCGGTCAGCGCACCCGCAGCACCCCGATCGTCAGCGTCGGCGTGTACCCGCGGTCGCCGGTGTAGAGCGCGGTGAGCGTGGTGGTCCACCGCTGGGCGGGCAGGGTGAACGTCGCCACCCCGTCCACCACCTCGGCGGAGCGCACCGTGCTCAGCCCGACCAGCAGGGTCACCTTCCCGGTGGCCGCCGGGGCGCCCTCCGGCCCGGCCACGGTGACCGTCACCGTCGGGGCGGTGCCCGTCGGCACGGTCCACGCCGGGGTGTCGATCGCGATGCTCGGCACCACGGCGATCACCCGGTAGGCGCGCTGGCTCTTGGAGGTCTGCACGTCGGCCGAGCCGGTGTAGACCGCGGTGAGCGTGTGCGAGCCGGACGGCAGGTCGCGCGGCAGCGGGATCGTGACGGTGGCGGTGGTGCCCTCCCCGGCGACCAGGTCACCGGTGGCCAGCACGGTCTCGCCCTCGCGGATCTCCACCGTGCCGGTCGGCAGGGCGGTCTGCCCGGTGACCGTGACGGTGGCGCTGACCTCGCTGCCGTAGCGACCCGAGTTCGACGACAGCGTGATCTTCGTCGTCGACCCGGACGCCGTGACCTCGACGGAGACCGGCGCCGAGGACGAGCCCGCGTACGTCGGGTCGTCCGGCGTGAACACCGCCACCAGGCTGTGCGTCCCCGCGCCGAGCCGGGCGGTGGCGGCGGACTTGCCGGCCGTCACCGGTGCCGAGGCGACCTCGGTCCCGCCGTCGGTGAAGGACACCGTGCCGGTGGCCTCCTTCGGGGCGACGGTCGCGGTGAGGGTCAGCGCGGAGCCGGCCTTCTTCGTCCCGCTGACCTTGAGCGTGGTGGTGGTGGCGGTCGCCTCGGGCACCGTCACGTCGAGCACCTGGGCCCGGCTGGTCGGCGCGGCGTTGTGGCTGTGCAGCACCAGCAGCCGGTCGGCCGGGGCCGCCGTCGTGGTGGAGCGGTGCACGGTCAGCGCGGTCGCGTCGGAGGCCTGGTACCAGATCCCGTCGACCACGCCGCCGTCGAACCAGAACGCCGGGTCGTAGGGGTCGATCGTGAACGGGTCGGCCACGTCGACCGTGCCGCTCGGGTCGGCCGCGTACTCGGAGTAGGTCCACACGGTCGCCGACGGGGTGTCGCCGGGCTCGAGGCCGAGGGCGGCGATGCCGACCGGGACCACCAGCACCGAGTTGTCGAAGACCGTGGTGTCGACGTCCCCGAACGCCCCGTTGACCGCCTGGATGTCCAGGGTCTCCCCGGTGGTCAGGTCCGAGGTCGCCGCGACCGTCACGTCGGTGGCCGCGCTGAGCTTCTGCACGACCGTCTGCGCGTCGGCGGTGCCGTCGCCGTCGGTGTCCCAGTCGATCACCGGCTTCACGACCCGGCCGAGGCTGGCCCAGTCGCCGTCCACCGCGATGCCGACCCCGAGGTACCCGTCGGCCGGGTCCCCGCCGGCGGCGGCGTGCTGCGGCGCGGTGGAGGTCCACCCCGCCCAGCGGATGTCGCCCGACGCGATGGCGGAGTCCGAGGTGATGAACCCGGGCACCTCCTCGAGCTTCGGGCTCGTCGCGCCGAGCACCAGCGGGGAGACCAGCGAGGTCCACCCGCCGGCGTCCACGCCCCGGCCGGACAGGGTCAGCGCCGCCTCGGTGGCGCCGGCGTCGGAGAAGGACACCGGGTCGGCGGACAGCTCGCTGACCAGGCGCGGTGCGGCCTGCACCGGCACCCGCAGCTCGCCGTCGTCCGAGGTGAGCACCAGGCGGCCGGACAGGCTGGCCACGTACTCGCGGGGCAGCCCGCCCTGGGTGGTCGCCGAGGTCGGGTCGATCTCGCGCTCCAGCGACGCCGGGTCGGCGGTCAGGGTGAGCGTGACCAGGCGCTGCTGCCCGGCCGGCACCGTGACGGTGGCCGGCGAGGTGGTGATCGTGGCGCCGCCCGCGGTGGTCGCCGCGACGAAGGAGGTGCCGTAGGTGACCGCGGAGGTGCCCGTGTTCTGCACGGTGACCGTCTTGCGGGCGGTGACCGTCTCGGCGCCGACGTCCACGATCCCGAAGGTCACCGACACCAGGTCGGGGTTCGCCGAGCCGTAGGCGAGCACGGTGTCGGCCACGGCGTCCGCGGCGTCCACGCGGCCGGAGCCGACGCGCTGCGGGCCGTAGGCGGTGCCGGTCTGCTGCGGGCCGGTCCACACGTCGTGGGTCGCGGTGTTCATGATCGCGGCCTTGACCTGCGCGGGGGTCCAGCCGGGCTGGGTGGCCCGGACCAGCGCCGCGATGCCCGCGACGTGCGGGGCGGACATCGACGTGCCGGACAGCGAGTGCGCCTGAGCGCCGGTGCCGGAGGCCGCCGAGAAGATCAGCGTGCCGGGGGCCGCGACGTCGGGCTTGATGATGCCGAGCGCACCGTGCGCGCCGCGGGACGAGCCCGGGTTGAGCGCGTCGCCGACCTCGTCGGCCTGCACGGCGGCGGCGAGCGACGGGCCGAGGTGCGCGACCACGCCGCCGGCCTGGATCTGCGGCAGCAGCGCGTCGGTGGAGGACGCGGTGAGCTGGGCGCCGGGGATCGTGGCGTTGCCGGCGATGCCGGCGCTGAACACGGTGTTCTCGGTGCCGATCAGGACGCCGGCCGCACCGGCCGCCTCGGCGGCGTTCCACCGGGCGCCGGAGCCGCAGGCGCGGGTGGCGTCGTCGTCGTCCCACCACAGGTAGACGATGTTCCCGGCGATCTGGTCCGCGTACTCGGTCAGCGGCGTGCAGCCGTCCACGGTGTCGCCGAGGTAGACGACGGGTGCGGTGACGTCCGTGCCGCCGGTGTAGTTGATCGAGTTCTGCGCGGAGTAGGTGCGCACGGCGGCCGGGTCGGACGCCGCGGTGACCTCGACGCCGTCGTAGGTCTGCGGGCTGCCGACCGAGTTCGCCACCGTGAGGCCGGAGGCCGAGGAGCCCGGGGAGCCGCCGATGTCGGTGATGTCACCGGAGTTGCCGGCGGACAGCACCGCGAGGGTGCCGAGGTCGGACAGCCGGTCGATCAGCAGGTTGTCCGGGTCGTCGGACGGCATGCCGGAGGCGCCGAGCGACAGGTTCACCACGTCGAGGTGGTCGGAGTAGTCGCCGTCGCCGTCGGGGTCCGCCGCCCAGTCCAGCGCGAGGGCGGTGAGGTCGGTGGACCCGCCGATGTCGCCGAACACCTTGAGCGCGTACAGACCCGCCTCGGGCGCCGAGCCCGGGCCGACCTGCCAGTCGGACAGGTCGGTCAGCGTGCTGTAGTCGCCGGTGAAGGTGGTGCCGTCGGCCTGCACGCCGTAGCCCGCGGCCGTGCCGGCGACGTGCGTGCCGTGGCCGGAGTTGTCCGAGGTGTAGAGGCTGTCGATCGGGTTGTCGTCCGGCGTCGGCACGGTGGTCGCGCCGGGCAGCTCGGAGGCCGGGTCGGCGTCGTAGAGCGGGCCGGCGAAGTCGTGGCCGCCCAGGTACTTGGCCGGGTCGAACAGCCCGTCGGGCACCGGCTGGGTGCCGTCCTCGCCGTAGGCGGCGGCGTAGGCGTCCAGGGTGCCGGGGCCGCCGAAGTCGGCGTGCGTGTAGTCCAGGCCGGTGTCGATCACGCCGATCCGGACGCCCTCGCCGGTCTGGCCGGTGTCCTGCCACACCTGCAGCGCGCGGGTGAAGGCGTCGCTGCTGGAGTTGTCCGCGGTCTTCGTGGTGACCCGATAGACCGCGACCACGTCGTCGGAGGCGGCGAGGTCGCGCACCTGGGCGGCGTCGCCGCGCACCAGGGTGCCGGAGACCAGGTTGGACACGGTGGCGATCCGCTGCGGGGCGGTGGCCGCAGCGCGTGCGGTCGGCGAGGAGCCGGGCACCACCTCCGCGGCGACCTGCTCGACCTCGGCGGTGGCCTCCTGCACGGCGGCGGCGTCGCCCCCGCTCTCCGCGACGTCCAGGCCGGACGGCGCCGCGAGCTGCACGAACGCGGTGACCGCGCCCTCGGCGTCCGCGAGCGAGGGCGAGACCTTGTCCGCCAGCAGGGCCAGCGAGTCGTCGCTCACCACGGGGTCGCCGGCCTCGCCCGCCACGGGGGCGGATGGCAGCAGACCGGGGGATCCGGGCGAACCCGGTACGGCACCGACGGCGCCCCCCGCGCCGAGGGTGGTGCTGGCGGCGAGCGCCAGGACGGTGAGGGCGGCACGCAGCGGCTGACGCGTCATCGGTTTCCGTTCTCGCAGTGGACCTTGGCGTGCACCGATCCATGACTCGGGGTCATGATCGATGCTGACTGCGGGCTCACCGTACCGAGGACCTGGGCGATTCGTCACCGTTTCCGCACATATTGCTCGCTCAGCGCCCGCACAGCGACCGGTACGATCGTGAGCCGGGCCACACCGCTGTGCGGTGGATCGAGTCAGAACCGGCGCTACCGAGCGATCTCGAGGTAGTGATGCGGTGAAGATCCTCCGCGCCCATCGTCACGGCATCTTCGCGAGCCGTCCCCGTCGCTCCCCAGACCCCCAGAGGTCCGCTCCCTAACCTCGTCGGCCGTGAGTGACTCCATGCCCGCACCGCGGGGCACGTCCCGCGGCCGGCATGAGGCCCCGCGGCCTGCCGCCGACCCCCAGCACCCCGACCGCACGCACGGCCGCCGCCGGGCGACCGGCCCGACCCCCACGCAGCGCCCCGCCCGTCCTGGCGTGCGGCTCGCCCGCGGGGTCGTCGCCGTCGCCCTGGTGCTCGGCGTCGGTGGCTTCGCCATCGCGCCCGACCTGGTCCAGGTCGTCGAGGAGCAGGTCGGCACGCAGACCGCCGAGCAGCCGACCGCCGAGCCGACCCCCACCGGGCCGACGACCGCCGTCATCGCCCAGCGCGAGGCCGCCGTCACCCTGGCCGCCTCCGCCACCGCGCAGGCCGACGCCGCCCGCGCCACCGCGCTCGCCTCTGCGGTGTCCGGCGAGGCGCTCACCCCGCTCGACACCGCCGTGCAGGAGCTCGCGCTGCTCACCGCGACCGTGCAGGCGAACCAGCCGGCGATCAGCGACCTGTTCCCCCGTGCCGCCGAGGGCCCGGTGCTCACCGAGCAGATGGCCAGCGACGCCGCGGAGGCTGCCGGTGAGGCCGCCGAGGCCGCCGCCGCCGGCGCCGACCTCACCACCGACCCGCTCGCCGCCGCCGCGCCGGAGGCGACCGACACCGCGTCCCCCACGGCGGACCCGTCGGCCTCGTCCGCAGCCGCCCCGTCGGCCGCCGCCTCCGCGACCCCCTCGGCGACCCCGTCGGCCGGCGCGACCGCTGCTGCCGACGAGGCCCAGGCCGAGGACGTCGACCCGCTGGCCGCCCGCCTCGAGGCCGCCGCCGAGCGCGTCTCCGCGCTCACCGCCGAGGTGCAGGCCACCACGCAGCAGACCGTCGAGGCCGCCGCCGTGGCCGCTGCCGCCGCCGAGGCCGCCCGCAAGGAGGAGCAGCGCACCTCGCTCGAGGGGTACGCCAACGGCAAGATCCCCGCCTCCGCGCTGTGCGACCTCGGCTTCGCCGCCGGGCAGCAGCTGCGCTGCGACGCCGCCGAGGCGCTCCAGGCGCTGAACACCGCCTTCGTGGCGACCTTCGGATACGACCTCGCGATCACCGACTCCTACCGGTCCTACGCGGCCCAGGTCGCCTGCCGTCGGCAGAAGGGCAGCCTGTGCGCGACGCCGGGCACCTCGAACCACGGCAACGGCACCGCGGTGGACCTCGGCGGCGACGCCTACTCCTTCGGCACCGACGAGCACGACTGGATGCTCGCCCACGCCGAGGAGTACGGCTGGACGCTGCCGGACTGGGCCCGCAAGACCGGCTCCAAGCCGGAGCCGTGGCACTGGGAGTACGTCGGCTGACCTGCGGGTGCGGCCCCGCGCGGCGCGACCTACCGTGGGCGAGGGCGGCCGGCCGGTCGCCCTCCCGTGCACCGTGAGGAGCCCCGTCATGCCCACACGTACCGCTCGCACCGCCTGGAACGGCAGCCTGAACGAGGGCGGCGGTCAGGTGGAGCTCACCAGCTCGAAGGTCGGCACCTACGACGTGTCCTTCCCGAAGCGCGCCGCCGAGGAGGCGGGCGGCACCACCAGCCCCGAGGAGCTGATCGCCGCCGCGCACTCGTCCTGCTACGCCATGCAGCTGTCCGCGCTGATCGGCGAGGCCGGCGGCACGCCGGTGGCCCTGGAGGTCACCGCGGACGTGTCCCTCGGCCCGGACCCCGCCGGCGGCTTCCGCCTCACCGGCATCGCCCTCACCGTGCGCGGCGAGGTCGAGGGTCTGGACGAGGCCGGGTTCCAGGAGGCCGCCGCCGCGGCGAAGGCCACCTGCCCGGTGAGCAAGGCGCTGACCGGCGTCGAGATCACCCTGGACGCCGCGCTCGACTGAGCGTGTCCCGGCGGCGCCGATCACCGAGGACCCAGGTCCCGGAGGTCGGCGCCGTCGTCGCGTCCGGGCCGTTCGGCCCAGGCGCACCCCGATCGACCCGGGACCTAGGTCGGGGGACCTGCGTCCCATGAGGACAGCCTTGCCTGACCCCTAGCGTCAGCCCCATGAACCTCGGCGAGTGGCCGCCCCAGACCGACGGCACGGTGGTGCGGGTCGACGTGGACCCGACAGCGGTGCTCCGCCTGCGCGAGCTCGGGCTGCGGCCCGGCGCCACCGTGCGGGTGACCCACCGCGCGGCCTTCGGTGGACGGGTGGTCGGGATCGGCGCGGACCGCTTCGCCGTGGACGCCGCCACCTGCGCCCGGATCGAGGTCGCCGCGGTCGGCGCCGTCGCGGAGGCCGCCCGATGAGCTGCCACGACACGCCCGCGACGCCGGTCGCCACCCTGGAGCGCACCGCGACGGTCGCGCTGGTCGGCAACCCGAACGTCGGCAAGTCCACCCTGTTCAACGCCCTGACCGGCGCCCGGCAGAAGGTCACCAACGCCCCCGGCACCACCGTCGAGCTCCAGGTCGGCACCTGGCGCGGGCTGCGCACGCGGGCCCGGGCGGAGCAGTCCCGCCAGCGGGTCCGGCTGCTTGACCTGCCCGGCACCTACAGCCTGCTCGCCCGCTCGCCCGACGAGCGGGTCACCGCCGACGCCGTCGCCGGGCGCGGCAGCCTGGACGCCCCGGACCTCGCCGTGGTGCTGGTCGAGGCCGCCGCCCTCAGCCGCTCGCTCTACCTGCTCGCGCAGGTGGCGCAGTCCGGGCAACGGGTGGTCGTCGCGCTCACCATGACCGATGTCGCCGCCGCCCGGGGGATCGAGGTCGACGCTGCGCTGCTCGCCGACGTGCTCGGCGTGCCGGTGGTCGCGATCGACCCGCGCGCCGGACGCGGCCTGGACCGGCTCGGCGCCGCCGTGGTCGACGCCCTGGCCGAGGGCACCGGCACGGTCCGGGGGATCGACCCGCTGCCCGCCGCCGCGCTGCTGGCCGAGGACGCCGAGGCCGACGTCACCCGCGCCGCCGCGCTCTTCGACTGGGTCGAGGCCACGCTCGCCGCCATCACCCCCGACGCCGCACCCGCCGCGGCACCGGTGCGCACGCTGTCCGACCGGGTGGACCGGGTGCTGCTGGACCCGTGGTTCGGCATCCCGGTGTTCCTCGCGGTGATGTGGGCGATGTTCCAGCTCGCCACCACCGTCGCCGGCCCGCTGATCGACGGGGTGGACGGCCTGGTCAACGGCACCCTGGCCGACTGGGTGCGCGGCTGGCTGCCCGGCCCGTCCTGGCTGGAGGGGCTGCTGGTCGACGGGGTGCTCGCCGGCGTCGGCACGGTGCTCTCCTTCGCCCCGCTGATGGCGCTGGTGTTCCTCGCCATCGCGATCCTGGAGGACTCCGGCTACCTGGCGCGCGCCGCCTTCGTCGCCGACCGGGCCATGCGCGCCATCGGCCTGGACGGACGCGCGATGCTGCCGCTGGTGATCGGCTTCGGCTGCAACCTGCCCGCGCTGTCCGCCACCCGCACCCTGCCGAACGCCCGCTCCCGCCTGCTCACCGGCCTGCTCGTGCCGTACACCTCGTGCCCGGCACGGCTGACCGTGTACATCCTGCTCGCCGGGATCTTCTTCCCCGACCAGGCCGGCACCGCGATCTTCGCCATGTACGTCGCCAGCATCGCGCTGGTGGTGCTCGGCGGGCTGGGCCTGCGCCGCACGCTGTTCCGCGATCTGCACCGCGAGCCGCTGGTGCTCGCGCTGCCCGCCTACCAGCGGCCCCGGGTGCGCGCGCTGCTGCTGTCGGCGTGGTCCCGGGTGGCCTCCTTCGTCACCAAGGCCGGGACGATCATCGTCGCCACGCTCACGGTGGTGTGGGTGCTGATGGCGGTGCCGGTCACCGGCCAGCACACGATCGGCGACGTGCCCGTGCAGGACAGCGCCTACGGCCGCGCCGCCGAGGCCATCGCCCCGGTGTTCGCCCCCGCCGGCTTCGACGACTGGCACATGTCCGCGGCGCTGGCCACCGGCTTCGTCGCCAAGGAGGTCGTGGTCGGCTCCTTCGCCCAGTCCTACGCGGTCGACGAGCCCGAGGACCCGTCGCAGGCCGGCGACCTCGGCTCCCGGATCCGTGCCACCTTCGAGGAGTCCTCCGGCGGGCACGCCGCGGCGGCAGCCCTCGCGTTCATGGTCTTCGTGCTCGCGTACACGCCGTGCCTGGCGACGGTGGGGGAGCAGCGCCGGCTCTACGGCATGCGCTGGACCGCCGGCGCCGTCGGCGTGCAGCTCGCGGTGGCCTGGGTGCTGTCGGTCGTGGTGTTCCAGATCGGGCGGCTGCTGTGAGCGTGCTGGAGGACGTGCTGCGCGAGGTGCGCACCGGTGCCCGCCCCGCCCTCGCGGCGGCCCGCCTCGGCATCGACCCCGGCCTGGCGGAGGCGGCGCTCGACCACTGGGTGCGCCTCGGCGTCGTCACCCCCGCCGACGCCCTCGCCCTCGGCTGCTCCGGCTGCGGCACCGGCGAGCAGCCCCCCTCCTGCCCCGGCTGCCCCGCCACAGGCCCCACCCCCGGCGCCCCCATCCGCCTCACCCTCCGCCCCCGCTGATCGCCCACCCCCCGCTCCCTCCCCACCCCCCGCTCCCTCCCCACCCCCCGCTCCCTCCCCACCCCCCGCTCCCTCCCCACCCCCGCTCCCTCCCCACCCCCGCTCCCTCCGCGCACGAGTTCGGTGGTTCGGGTCGAGTTCGGTGGTTCGGAGGGCGTTTTCTCGCACGAACCACCGAACTCGGCCCCCGCTCGGCTCGCAGGGTGGATGGTCCCGTGGCGCGCGCGGGCACGGATGGAACACTGGCCGACGTGTCGATCGCGACCCCCGTCCCGCAGGCGCAGGGCAGCGCCGAGAACGCCCGTGCGCTGACCGAGGCGCTGCGTCGCGCCGTCCGGGGCGAGGTGGACGACTCCACCCGCCGCCGCGCGGAGTACAGCACCGACGCCTCCAACTACCGGGTGGTCCCCACCGTCGTGGCGTTCCCGCGCGACGTGGACGACGCCCTGGCCGCGATCGAGACCGCCCGGGGCCTCGGCGTCCCGGTGACCTCGCGGGGCGGCGGCACGTCGGTCGCCGGCAACGCGGTCGGCACCGGCCTGGTGCTCGACTGGTCGCGCCACGTGAACCGCGTGCTGGAGATCGACCCCGGCAGCGCCACCGCCCGCGTCGAGCCCGGCGTCGTGATGGCGATGCTGCAGAAGGCCGCCGCCCCGCACGGCCTGCGCTTCGGCCCCGACCCGTCCACCCAGGCGCGGGCGACCCTCGGCGGGATGATCGGCAACAACGCCTGCGGCCCGCGCGCCGTGGCCTACGGCCGCACCGCCGACAACGTGCTCGAGCTCGACGTGCTGGACGGCCGTGGCCGCCGGTTCACCGCCGGCCAGGGGCTCGACCCGGTGCCCGGGCTGGACGCGCTGGTCCGGCAGGAGATGGAGCTGCTGCGCACCGAGCTCGGCCGGTTCGGACGTCAGGTGTCCGGCTACTCCCTGGAGCACCTGCTGCCCGAGCGCGGGGCGGACCTCGCCAAGGCGCTGGTCGGCACCGAGGGCACCGTCGTCACCCTGCTCGGCGCCACCGTGCGGCTGGTGCCGGTCTCCGCCGCCCCGGTGCTGGTGGTGCTCGGCTACCCCGACATGGCGACCGCCGCCGACGCGGTGCCCGCGCTGCTGGCGCACCGGCCGCTGGCGATCGAGGGCATGGACGCCCGGCTGGTCGACGTGGTGCGCCGGGTCAAGGGCGCCGCCGCGGTGCCGCCGCTGCCCGAGGGCGGGGGCTGGATGATGGTCGAGGTCGGCGGCGACACCCTGGACGAGGCGATGGAGCGAGCGCGGGCGCTCGCGGCCGACGCCGGCACCTCCGCGGTGGGCGTCTTCCCGCCCGGCCCCGAGGCGGCGGCGATGTGGCGGATCCGCGAGGACGGTGCCGGTCTCGGCGGGCGCACGCCGTCGGGGGAGCAGGCCTGGCCCGGGTTCGAGGACTCGGCGGTGCCGCCGGAGCGCCTGGGTGCCTACCTGCGCGAGCTCGAGGCGCTGATGGCGAGCCACGGCGTCGACGGTCTGGCCTACGGGCACTTCGGCGACGGCTGCGTGCACCTGCGCCTGGACGTGCCGATGGAACGCTCCGGCGACCCGATGCGCGCCTTCATGACCGACGCCGCGCACCTGGTGGCCGCGCACGGCGGCTCGCTGTCCGGCGAGCACGGCGACGGCCGCGCCCGCTCCGAGCTGCTGCCGGTGATGTACTCCGAGCGCGCCATCGCGACCTTCGGGGCGTTCAAGGACCTGCTCGACCCGGACGACCTGCTCAACCCCGGCGTGCTGGTCCGGCCGCGCCCGCTGGACGCCGACCTGCGCCGGCCGGCCGCCCACGCGATCCCGGCGGCGCGCGGCGGCTTCGCCTTCGAGCACGACCACGGCGACTTCACCACCGCCGTGCACCGCTGCGTCGGCGTCGGCAAGTGCCGGGCGGACAACGGCGCGGCGGGCGGCTTCATGTGCCCCTCGTACCAGGCGACGAAGGACGAGAAGGACTCCACCCGGGGCCGTGCCCGCGTGCTGCAGGAGATGGCCAACGGCTCGCTCGTCTCGCGCGGCTGGTCCTCCCGCGAGGTGCACGAGGCGCTCGACCTCTGCCTGTCCTGCAAGGCGTGCTCCTCGGACTGCCCGGCGGGCGTGGACATGGCGCAGTACAAGTCCGAGGTGCTGCATCGCACCTACCGCGGGCGCCTGCGGCCGATGAACCACTACGCGCTGGGCTGGCTGCCGCGCTGGACCCGGATCGTCACCGGTGTGCCCTGCCTGGCCCGGATCGCCAACGCCGCGCTCGGCGTCCGCCCGCTGGCGAAGACCGTGCTGGCGCTCGGCGGCATGGACACCCGGCGCCGGATGGTGGAGTTCGCCCCGCGCCCGTTCCGCACCCGCGTGCGGCGCGGCGAGGTCGCGGCGACGCGCGCGCCCGCCCCGACCGCCGGCGCGCTCACCCCGACCCGGCAGCCGGTGCTGCTGTGGACCGACTCGTTCAGCGACGCGCTGGCCCCCGAGGTGCCGGAGGCCGCCGTGAAGGTGCTGCGCGCCGCCGGCTACGAGGTGCTGGTGCCGGACCACGAGGCGTGCTGCGGCCTGACCTGGATCTCCACCGGCCAGCTCGACGGCGCCCGCAAGCGCCTGACCCACCTGCTCGAGGTGCTGGGCCCCTATGCGGTGAACGGCATCCCGATCGTCGGCCTGGAGCCGTCCTGCACGGCGGTGCTGCGCTCGGACCTGCTCGACCTGCTGCCCGACGACCCCCGCGCGGTGGCCGTCTCCCGTGCCACCCGCACGCTGGCCGAGCTGCTGATGGCACCGGCCCCGATCGGCCCGGGGGAGCGGTGGACGCTGCCGGACCTGTCGGAGGTGACCGCCGTGGTGCAGCCGCACTGCCACCACCACTCGGTGATGACCTACACCGCCGACCGCACCCTGCTCACGCAGGCCGGGGCGTCCTTCTCGACGCTCGCGGGCTGCTGCGGGCTCGCCGGGAACTTCGGCATGGAGAAGGGTCACTACGACGTGTCCGTGCAGGTGGCCGAGCGCGCCCTGCTGCCCGCCCTGCGGGACGCCGCCCCCGGCGACGTGTACCTGGCCGACGGCTACTCCTGCCGGACGCAGGCGGAGCAGCTCGGCGGGGTGGAGGGTGTGCACCTGGCGCAGCTGCTCGCCGCGCACCTGCCGTGACCTGGTGGTGCGCCCCCGCACGGTGAGCGTGCTGGGGGCGATTAGGTCCCGCGTCCGTGATCGCGTACTCTGGTCGCGCCCAAGACCGCAGGTCGTCGGCTCCCCGTGATCGTCGCACCCCGTGTGGCGTGAGCGAGAGCCGCCCGAAGTCCCGCATGCACGATGTGCACGGCGGAGGCCCGCGCAGGTGAGAGTTCGATGGTCGTGCGCGAGAGCGGACGAGTGCGAGCCCCGACCTGCGTCGGGGCTCTTCTCATGTGCGGGGTCGAGGACGACGCCCGGCGGCACCACCATCGGAAGGATTGCCATGGCGAGGCCGGACAAGGCAGCCGCAGTCGCTGAGCTCACGGACCAGTTCCGTGAGTCGAACGCGGCCGTGCTGACCGAGTACCGCGGGCTCACCGTCGCGCAGCTCAAGCAGCTGCGTCGGTCGCTCAGCGGCAACGCAAGCTACGCCGTGGTGAAGAACACGCTGACCGCGATCGCGGCCAAGGAAGCCGGCATCGAGGGGATCGCCGACGAGCTCAAGGGCCCGTCCGCCATCGCCTTCGTCACCGGTGACCCGGTCGAGGCCGCCAAGGGTCTGCGTGACTTCGCCAAGGCGAACCCCGCGCTGGTCATCAAGGGTGGTGTCCTCGACGGACGCGCCCTGACCGCCGCGGAGGTCACGAAGCTCGCGGACCTCGAGTCCCGCGAGGTCCTGCTGGCCAAGGCCGCCGGTGCGATGAAGGCCAAGCTGTTCCAGGCGGCTTACCTCTTCACCGCGCCCGCGTCCCAGGCCGTGCGCACCGTCGAGGCGCTCCGCGTCAAGCAGGAGTCCGTCGACACCGCTGCCTGAGCCACCAGGGCTTCGGCGCACACACCCTTCCTGCCGGTCGACGTGACCGGCAGGGACCGAACGGAAGGAACCGCCATCATGGCGAAGCTCACCACCGACGAGCTCATCGAGCAGTTCAAGGGCCTCACCCTCATCGAGCTCTCCGAGTTCGTGAAGGCGTTCGAGGACGTCTTCGAGGTCACCGCCGCCGCCCCGGCCGCTGTCGCCGTGGCCGCCCCGGCCGCCGCTGGCGCCGGTGCCGACGCCGCCGCCGAGGAGGAGAAGGACGAGTTCGACGTCATCCTCGAGTCGGCCGGCGACAAGAAGATCCAGGTCATCAAGGAGGTGCGCGCCCTGACCTCCCTCGGCCTGAAGGAGGCCAAGGACCTCGTCGACGGTGCCCCGAAGCCGGTCCTCGAGGCCGTCAACAAGGAGACCGCGGACAAGGCCAAGGCTGCCCTCGAGGGCGCCGGCGCCACGATCACCCTCAAGTGATCTCGTCCGGCGGTCGGGTGCGCGAGCCCTGACCGCCGGAGCGCTCCGCAGCGAGGCCCGCATCCCGTCAGGGGTGCGGGCCTCGCTCGTGTGACAGGTGTGGGGGCGTCCCATAGCACGTGACTGGACATGACGCCAGCACGCCAGTATGCTAGCGCTTTGCGCTGGCCTGTGCCCGCGACTCCGTATAACCCGCGCTCCCCGGCATCGTAGTACGCGATGTCCGAGAGGCACGAGGCCGGGGGGTCGCGAACCGCCGGGTCGGTCGCAGGGAACTCGATCTGCTGGGAAGGACCCCTCTTGGCTGCCTCGCGCACCCCCACCGCCACGTCCGAAGCCATCGCGAACCGTACGATCTCCCGCCGCGTCTCGTTCGCCCGCATCGACGAGGTCCTCGAGGTCCCCGACCTCCTCGGCCTCCAGACGGAGAGCTTCGACTGGCTGCTCGGCAACGAGAAGTGGCAGGCGCGCGTCGCCGCCGCTCTCGAGAACGGTCGGCAGGACGTCCCGGAGACCGCCGGTCTGGAGGAGATCTTCGAGGAGATCTCCCCGATCGAGGACTTCGGCGGCACCATGTCCCTGTCGTTCCGCGAGCACCGCTTCGAGCCGCCGAAGTACACGGCCGACGAGTGCAAGGAGAAGGACTTCACCTTCGCCGCCCCGCTGTTCGTCACGGCGGAGTTCGTCAACTACACCACCGGCGAGATCAAGAGCCAGACGGTGTTCATGGGTGACTTCCCGCTCATGAGCGAGCGCGGCACCTTCATCATCAACGGCACCGAGCGCGTGGTCGTCTCCCAGCTCGTCCGCTCCCCGGGCGTGTACTTCGAGCGCACCCCGGACAAGACCTCGGACAAGGACATCTTCTCCGTGAAGATGATCCCGAGCCGTGGCGCCTGGCTCGAGTTCGAGATCGACAAGCGCGACAACGTGGGCGTGCGCGTCGACCGCAAGCGCAAGCAGAACGCCACCGTGCTGCTCAAGGCCCTCGGCATGACCGAGTCGGAGATCCGCGAGGAGTTCGCCGCGTTCCCGGCCGTCATCGACACCCTGGAGAAGGACCACGTCCAGACCCAGGACGAGGCCCTGCTCGACCTCTACCGCAAGATCCGTCCGGGCGAGCCGCCGACCGTCGAGGCCGGGCGCGCGCTGATCGAGAACTTCTACTTCAACCCCAAGCGCTACGACCTGGCGAAGGTCGGCCGCTACAAGCTGAACAAGAAGCTCGGCATCGACGTGCCGCTGGCCGACTCGGTGCTGTCCAAGGACGACATCGTCGCCGCGATCAAGTACATGGCTGCGCTGCACGCCGAGGTGACGACCCTGCCGGGCCGCCGCAACGGCGAGGCCGTCGAGGTCCGCGTCGAGACCGACGACATCGACCACTTCGGCAACCGTCGCATCCGCGCGGTGGGCGAGCTCATCCAGAACCAGGTCCGTACCGGCCTGTCCCGGATGGAGCGCGTCGTGCGCGAGCGCATGACCACCCAGGACGTCGAGGCGATCACGCCGCAGACCCTGATCAACATCCGCCCCGTCGTGGCCTCCATCAAGGAGTTCTTCGGGACGAGCCAGCTGTCGCAGTTCATGGACCAGAACAACCCGCTCGCCGGCCTGACGCACAAGCGTCGTCTGTCCGCGCTGGGCCCGGGTGGTCTGTCCCGCGACCGCGCCGGCATGGAGGTCCGTGACGTCCACCCGTCGCACTACGGCCGCATGTGCCCGATCGAGACCCCTGAGGGCCCGAACATCGGTCTGATCGGCTCGCTGGCGTCCTTCGGCCGGATCAACCCGTTCGGCTTCGTCGAGACCCCGTACCGCAAGGTCGTCAACGGTGTCGTCACGGACGAGGTGCACTACCTCACCGCCGACGACGAGGACCGCTACGTGATCGCCCAGGCGAACGCGGTGCTGCGCGAGGACGGCCACTTCGGCGAGGACCGCGTCCTGGTCCGCGTCAAGGGTGGCGACACCGAGGACGTCCCGGCCGAGAACGTGGACTACATGGACGTCTCGCCGCGCCAGATGGTGTCGGTGGCGACCGCGCTGATCCCGTTCCTCGAGCACGACGACGCGAACCGCGCGCTCATGGGCGCCAACATGCAGCGTCAGGCCGTGCCGCTGGTCCGCTCCGAGGCGCCGCTGGTCGGCACCGGCATGGAGTGGCGTGCGGCGGTCGACGGCGGTGACCTGATCGTCGCCCAGAAGGCCGGCGTGGTCACCGAGGTCTCCGCGGACCTGATCACCGTCGCCAACGACGACGGCACCACCACCACGCACCGCGTGGCCAAGTTCCGTCGCGCGAACCAGGGCACGAGCTACAACCAGCGCGTGCTGGTCGACCAGGGCCAGCGGGTCGAGGTCGGCTCCGTGCTGGCCGACGGCCCGGCCTCGGACGAGGGCGAGCTGTCCCTCGGCCGCAACCTCATGGTCGCGTTCATGTCGTGGGAGGGCCACAACTACGAGGACGCGATCATCCTGTCGCAGCGCCTCGTGCAGGACGACGTGCTGTCCTCGATCCACATCGAGGAGCACGAGGTCGACGCCCGCGACACCAAGCTCGGCCCCGAGGAGATCACCCGGGACATCCCGAACGTCTCCGAGGAGGTCCTGGCGGACCTGGACGAGCGCGGCATCATCCGCATCGGTGCCGAGGTCGCGGCCGGCGACGTGCTGGTCGGCAAGGTCACGCCCAAGGGTGAGACCGAGCTGACCCCGGAGGAGCGCCTGCTGCGCGCGATCTTCGGCGAGAAGGCCCGCGAGGTCCGCGACACGTCGCTCAAGGTCCCGCACGGCGAGTCCGGCACGGTCATCGAGGTCCGCACCTTCAACCGTGAGGACGGCGACGAGCTGCCCGCCGGCGTGAACGAGCTGGTCCGGGTGTACATCGCCCAGCGCCGCAAGATCACCGACGGCGACAAGCTGGCCGGCCGTCACGGCAACAAGGGCGTCATCTCCAAGATCCTGCCCGTCGAGGACATGCCGTTCCTCGCGGACGGCACCGCGGTGGACATCATCCTCAACCCGATGGGTGTCCCCGGTCGCATGAACGTCGGCCAGGTGCTGGAGGTCCACCTCGGGTGGATCGCCAAGCAGGGCTGGGACGTGAAGCTGGCCGAGGGCGACCTGTCCTGGGTGGACCAGGTGCCGGACGTCGCGAAGTCGTCGACCCCGGGCAACCCGGTCGCGACGCCGGTGTTCGACGGCGTGCCGGAGGAGACCCTCACCGGTCTGCTCGGCGCGACGCTGCCGAACCGCGACGGCGAGCGCATGGTCGGCCCCGACGGCAAGGCCCGGCTGTTCGACGGCCGCTCCGGCGAGCCGTTCCCGGAGCCGGTGTCGGTCGGCTACATGTACATCCTCAAGCTGCACCACCTCGTGGACGACAAGATCCACGCCCGGTCCACCGGCCCGTACTCGATGATCACGCAGCAGCCGCTGGGTGGTAAGGCGCAGTTCGGTGGCCAGCGGTTCGGCGAGATGGAGGTGTGGGCCCTGGAGGCGTACGGCGCCGCCTACACGCTCCAGGAGCTGCTGACCATCAAGTCGGACGACATCCCCGGCCGCGTCAAGGTGTACGAGGCGATCGTCAAGGGCGAGAACATCCCCGACTCGGGCATCCCGGAGTCCTTCAAGGTGCTCCTCAAGGAGATGCAGTCCCTCTGCCTGAACGTCGAGGTGCTGTCCAGCGACGGCGTCTCGATCGACATGCGGGAGAACGACGACGAGGTGTACCGCGCTGCGGAGGAGCTGGGCATCGACCTGTCCCGGCGCCCGAACGCCAGCAACGTCGAAGAGATCTGACGCCGAGCCCCGGACCGGCGCGCCGACCCTGATCCCAGGAGCGCGCCGGCCCGGGTGCCGACACCACGAGAACTCCATCCCGCCGGGCGGCCCGAGAGCCGCCGGCAAGCGAAGGAAGTAGGACCCCTTGCTCGACGTCAACGTCTTCGACGAGCTGCGTATCGGCCTGGCCACGGCCGACGACATCCGTACCTGGTCCCACGGCGAGGTCAAGAAGCCCGAGACCATCAACTACCGGACCCTCAAGCCGGAGAAGGACGGGCTCTTCTGCGAGAAGATCTTCGGCCCCACCCGGGACTGGGAGTGCTACTGCGGCAAGTACAAGCGCGTGCGCTTCAAGGGCATCATCTGCGAGCGCTGCGGCGTCGAGGTGACGCGCTCGAAGGTGCGTCGTGAGCGCATGGGCCACATCGAGCTCGCCGCGCCCGTCACCCACATCTGGTTCTTCAAGGGTGTGCCCTCGCGTCTGGGCTACCTGCTGGACCTCGCCCCGAAGGACCTGGAGAAGGTCATCTACTTCGCGGCGTACATGATCACCTGGGTCGACGTCGAGGGTCGTCAGGAGGACCTCCCGAACCTCCAGAACGAGATCGACCTGGAGCGCAAGGAGATCGCCGACCGGCGCGACAACGACATCAACGCCCGCGCCCAGAAGCTCGAGGCCGACCTGGCCGAGCTCGAGGCCGAGGGTGCGAAGGCCGACGCCCGCCGCAAGGTGCGGGACTCCGCCGACCGCGAGATGGCGCAGATCCGCAAGCGTGCCGACGCGGAGATCGACCGCCTCGACACCATCTGGGACCGCTTCAAGAACCTGAAGGTCGCGGACCTCGAGGGTGACGAGCTGCTGTACCGCCAGCTCCAGGACCGCTACGGCAACTACTTCGAGGGCTCGATGGGCGCCTCGGCGATCCAGAAGCGTCTCGAGGCCTTCGACCTGGCCGCCGAGGCCGAGTCGCTGCGCGAGATCATCCGGACCGGCAAGGGCCAGCGCAAGACCCGTGCGCTCAAGCGCCTCAAGGTCGTCAACGCGTTCCTCACCACGACCAACTCGCCCACGGGCATGGTCCTGGACGCCGTCCCGGTCATCCCGCCGGACCTGCGCCCGATGGTGCAGCTGGACGGTGGCCGCTTCGCGACCTCCGACCTGAACGACCTGTACCGCCGCGTGATCAACCGGAACAACCGCCTCAAGCGGCTGCTCGACCTGGGCGCGCCGGAGATCATCGTCAACAACGAGAAGCGGATGCTCCAGGAGGCCGTGGACTCGCTGTTCGACAACGGCCGTCGTGGTCGCCCGGTGACGGGCCCCGGCAACCGTCCGCTGAAGTCGATCTCCGACATGCTCAAGGGCAAGCAGGGTCGTTTCCGCCAGAACCTGCTCGGCAAGCGCGTCGACTACTCGGGCCGTTCGGTCATCGTGGTCGGCCCGCAGCTCAAGCTGCACCAGTGCGGTCTGCCCAAGCAGATGGCGCTCGAGCTGTTCAAGCCGTTCGTGATGAAGCGCCTGGTCGACCTGAACCACGCGCAGAACATCAAGTCGGCCAAGCGCATGGTCGAGCGTGCCCGCCCGGTCGTGTGGGACGTGCTCGAGGAGGTCATCACCGAGCACCCGGTGCTGCTGAACCGTGCGCCCACGCTGCACCGTCTCGGCATCCAGGCGTTCGAGCCCCAGCTGGTCGAGGGCAAGGCGATCCACCTGCACCCGCTGGTCTGCGGCGCGTTCAACGCGGACTTCGACGGTGACCAGATGGCCGTCCACCTGCCGCTGAGCGCGGAGGCGCAGGCCGAGGCCCGCATCCTCATGCTCTCGAGCAACAACATCCTCAAGCCGTCCGACGGCCGCCCGGTGACCATGCCCTCGCAGGACATGATCATCGGTCTGTTCCACCTGACCTCCGACAAGGTCGACCCGGTGGGCCAGGGCCGTGCGTTCGGCTCGGTGTCCGAGGCGATCATGGCGTTCGACCAGGGCTCCCTGGACCTCAACGCGGTCGTCAAGATCCGGATGGACGGCGTCGTGCTGCCCGAGGGCGAGGGCCCGGAGGGCTGGGACGGCGGCACGCTGCTGTTCGAGACCACCCTCGGTCGCGCGCTGTTCAACGAGCTGCTGCCGGTGGACTACCCGTACGAGAACGGCGTGGTCGACAAGAAGCGGCTGTCCGTGATCGTCAACGACCTGGCCGAGCGGTACCCGAAGGTCGAGGTGGCCGCGTCGCTGGACGCCCTGAAGGAGGCCGGCTTCCGCTGGGCCACCCGCTCGGGCGTCACGATCGCCATCTCGGACGTCGCGGCCCCGTCGGCCAAGGCCGAGATCCTCGAGGAGCACGAGGCCCGCGCGGCGAAGGTGCAGTCCCAGTACGACAAGGGTCTGATCACCGACGACGAGCGTCGCCAGGAGCTCATCGAGATCTGGACGCAGGCCACCGACAAGGTCGCCAAGGCGATGCAGGAGAACTTCAACGCCCGCAACACCGTGTTCCGCATGGTCGGCTCCGGTGCGCGAGGCAACTGGATGCAGGTCCGGCAGATCGCCGGCATGCGCGGTCTGGTGGCGAACCCGAAGGGTGAGATCATCCCTCGCCCGATCAAGGCGAACTACCGCGAGGGCCTGTCCGTCCTGGAGTACTTCATCGCGACCCACGGTGCCCGCAAGGGTCTGGCGGACACCGCGCTGCGGACCGCCGACTCGGGCTACCTGACCCGTCGTCTGGTGGACGTGTCGCAGGACGTCATCGTCCGCGAGGAGGACTGCGGCACCGAGCGCGGCCTGACCATGCCGATCGGCGTGGCCGGGGCGAACGGCGTGCTGCGTCGTCACGACAAGGTCGAGACCTCGGTCTACTCGCGCACGCTGGCCACGGACGCCGTCATCGACGGCGAGGTGATCGGCCACGCGGGCGACGACGTGGGCGACGTGCTGCTGGACCGCCTGCTGGCGGCCGGCGTCACCGAGCTCAAGGTCCGCTCCGTGCTGACCTGCGAGTCCCTGGTGGGCACCTGCGCCAAGTGCTACGGCCGTTCGCTCGCGACCGGCAAGCTCGTGGACATCGGCGAGGCCGTCGGCATCATCGCGGCCCAGTCGATCGGTGAGCCCGGCACCCAGCTGACGATGCGTACCTTCCACACCGGTGGTGTCGCGTCGGCGGAGGACATCACGCAGGGTCTGCCGCGTGTCCAGGAGCTCTTCGAGGCCCGCACCCCCAAGGGTGAGAGCCCCATCGCGGAGTTCTCCGGCCGGATCACGATCGACGAGGCCGACCGCACGCGTCGCATCGTGCTGACCCCGGACGACGGCTCGGAGGAGATCGCCTACCCGATCACCAAGCGTTCGCGCCTGCTGGTCAACGACGGCGACCACGTCGACGTCGGCACCCAGCTGGTCCAGGGCGCCGTCGACCCGAAGAAGGTGCTGCGCATCCTCGGCCCCCGTGCCACGCAGAAGCACCTGGTGGACGAGGTCCAGGAGGTCTACAACTCCCAGGGCGTGGACATCCACGACAAGCACATCGAGGTCATCGTGCGGCAGATGCTGCGTCGCGTGACCGTGCTCGACTCGGGTGAGACCGACCTGCTGCCCGGCGAGCTCGCCGAGCGTGGGCGTTTCGAGACCGCGAACCGCAAGGCCGTCGCGGAGGGCCGTCAGCCCGCCTCGGGCCGTCCGGAGCTCATGGGCATCACGAAGGCGTCGCTCGCGACCGACTCGTGGCTGTCCGCGGCCTCCTTCCAGGAGACGACGCGCGTCCTCACCGAGGCCGCGATGTCGGGCCGTTCCGACCCGCTGCTGGGCCTCAAGGAGAACGTCATCCTCGGCAAGCTCATCCCCGCCGGTACGGGCCTGCCCCGCTACCACGAGGTGACGGTCGAGCCCACCGAGGAGGCGAAGGCCGAGCTGTACCCGTCCTTCGGCTACGACGAGATCGACTTCCCCGCCCTGGGCCTCGGCTCCGGCGAGGCGATCCCGCTCGAGGACATCGACTTCGGCGACTTCCGCTGATCGTCGGCTCCTCGCCAGCACCGACAGGCCCCCGCGCTGCTCCGGCAGCCGGGGGCCTGCCGGCGTCCACGGAACACCCCGGGGTCACGCGACGTTCACCTCCTGTCCGTCCGTGGACCGGCGCCCGCGCATCTGCTTTGACTGGTGTATGGGGGCCGGGTAACGTAGGACACCGTGCCCGCGCCGTCGGGCCCTCGCGCGCGCACGCAGCGGACGCCGCCCGATCCTCACGCAGGATCGACGCGGTCGGACGCCAGGCGGCGCCGGGTGGAGAACCCCACCGACACGCATCCCGCACCGGGTCACCGGGACGGGCGGCGGGCCGGATCACCGGGGCGACACGCCCGGACGCGGGGGTCGGTTCGGGACGCAAGACCTCCGGGGTAGTCGCGCGACGGGCGACGATCCGGGCAGCACGCCGGCCGTCCAGGGTGACGGCACCGGTCAGACCAGAGCTCATCAACCAGACGGAGACGTAGTGCCTACGATCCAGCAGCTGGTCCGCAAGGGCCGGACGCCGAAGACCAACAAGTCGAAGACGCCCGCACTGCAGGGCAGCCCGCAGCGCCGCGGCGTCTGCACCCGCGTGTACACGACCACCCCGAAGAAGCCGAACTCGGCTCTCCGCAAGGTCGCGCGCGTCAAGCTCTCCTCGGGCATCGAGGTGACGGCCTACATCCCCGGTGAGGGCCACAACCTGCAGGAGCACTCGATCGTGCTCGTGCGCGGCGGGCGTGTGAAGGACCTGCCCGGTGTCCGTTACAAGATCATCCGTGGCGCGCTGGACACCCAGGGCGTGAAGAACCGTAAGCAGGCTCGCAGCCGCTACGGCGCGAAGAAGGGCTGAACCGATGCCTCGCAAGGGTCCGGCCCCGAAGCGGCCGCTCATCGTCGACCCGGTCTACGGATCGCCCGTCGTCACCCAGCTGATCAACAAGATCCTCCTGGACGGCAAGAAGTCCGTCGCCGAGGCGATCGTGTACAGCGCCCTCGAGGGCGTGCGCGAGAAGACGCAGTCCGACCCGGTGGTCGTGCTCAAGCGCGCGCTGGACAACGTCCGCCCGTCGCTCGAGGTGCGTTCGCGCCGCGTCGGTGGTGCCACCTACCAGGTCCCGGTCGAGGTCCGCCCCGTCCGCCAGACCACCCTCGCGCTGCGCTGGCTCACGGACTACTCCCGCGCCCGTCGCGAGAAGACCATGACCGAGCGTCTGATGAACGAGATCCTCGACGCCAGCAACGGCCTGGGTGCCGCGGTGAAGCGTCGCGAGGACATGCACAAGATGGCCGAGTCCAACAAGGCGTTCGCCCACTACCGCTGGTAATCCCAGAGGCAGAGCGAGCTCGACAACCGAGGGGCTGAACCTGTGGCACTGGACGTGCTCACGGACCTGAACAAGGTCCGGAACATCGGCATCATGGCGCACATCGATGCCGGCAAGACGACGACGACCGAGCGGATCCTGTACTACACGGGCGTCAACTACAAGATCGGCGAGACCCACGACGGCGCCTCGACGACGGACTGGATGGAGCAGGAGCAGGAGCGTGGCATCACGATCACCTCTGCTGCTGTGACGGCCTTCTGGAACAAGGGCAAGTCGAACGAGACGCAGATCAACGTCATCGACACGCCCGGCCACGTCGACTTCACCGTCGAGGTGGAGCGTTCGCTCCGCGTGCTCGACGGCGCGGTCGCGGTGTTCGACGGCAAGGAGGGCGTGGAGCCCCAGTCGGAGACCGTGTGGCGCCAGGCCGACAAGTACGAGGTCCCCCGCATCTGCTTCGTCAACAAGATGGACAAGCTGGGCGCGGACTTCTACTTCACGGTCGACACCATCGTGAACCGCCTCAAGGCCAAGCCGCTGGTCATCCAGCTGCCGATCGGCGCCGAGAACGACTTCATCGGCGTCGTGGACCTGGTCGAGATGCGCGCGCTCGTGTGGCGCGGCGAGACCGAGATGGGCGCGAAGTACGACGTCGAGGAGATCCCCGCGGACCTCCAGGACCGCGTCGAGCAGTTCCGCAGCGAGCTGCTCGAGGCCGTCGCCGAGACCGACGACGCGCTGCTCGAGAAGTTCCTGGGCGGTGAGGAGCTCACGGTCGCCGAGATCAAGGCCGGCATCCGCAAGCTCACCATCGCGGGCGAGGCGTTCCCGGTCCTGTGCGGCTCGGCGTTCAAGAACAAGGGCGTCCAGCCCATGCTCGACGCCGTCGTCGACTACCTCCCGTCGCCCCTCGACGTCCCGGCCATCCAGGGCCACGACGTCAAGGACGAGGAGAAGGTCATCGAGCGTCACCCGGACGCCGACGAGCCGTTCTCGGCCCTGGCGTTCAAGATCGCGGCGCACCCGTTCTTCGGCAAGCTCACCTTCATCCGGGTGTACTCGGGCAAGGTGGTGCAGGGCGCCCAGGTCCTGAACTCGACCAAGGGCAAGAAGGAGCGCATCGGGAAGATCTTCCAGATGCACGCCAACAAGGAGAACCCGGTCGACGAGGCCACGGCTGGCCACATCTACGCGTTCATCGGCCTGAAGGACGTCACCACCGGTGACACCCTCTGCGCCCTCGACGCGCCGGTGGTCCTGGAGTCCATGACCTTCCCGGAGCCCGTCATCGACGTGGCGATCGAGCCGAAGACCAAGGGCGACCAGGAGAAGCTCTCCACGGCGATCCAGAAGCTCGCCGAGGAGGACCCGACCTTCCGCGTCAAGCTGGACGAGGAGACCGGCCAGACCGTCATCGGCGGCATGGGCGAGCTCCACCTCGACATCCTCGTCGACCGCATGCGTCGCGAGTTCAAGGTCGAGGCCAACGTCGGCAAGCCGCAGGTCGCGTACCGCGAGACGATCCGCCGCACGGTGGAGAAGATCGACTACACGCACAAGAAGCAGACCGGTGGGTCCGGGCAGTTCGCGAAGGTGCAGATGACCTTCGAGCCGCTCGAGTCCGAGGACGGCGCCATGTACGAGTTCGTGAACGCCGTCACCGGTGGTCGCGTGCCTCGCGAGTACATCCCGTCGGTGGACCAGGGCATCCAGTCCGCGATGCAGCTCGGCGTGCTGGCCGGCTTCCCGCTCGTCGGGATCAAGGCCACGCTGCTCGACGGTGCGGCGCACGACGTCGACTCGTCCGAGATGGCGTTTAAGATCGCGGGTTCAATGGTCCTCAAGGAGGCCGTCCGCAAGGCGGACCCGGTTCTCCTCGAGCCGATCATGGCCGTCGAGGTGCGCACGCCCGAGGAGTACATGGGCGACGTGATCGGCGACGTGAACTCGCGGCGCGGCATGATCCAGTCCATGGAGGACGCGACGGGCGTGAAGGTGATCCGCGCCCAGGTTCCTCTCTCCGAGATGTTCGGGTACGTCGGTGACCTGCGGTCGAAGACCCAGGGTCGTGCGGTGTACTCGATGCAGTTCGACAGCTACGCCGAGGTTCCTCGGAATGTTGCCGACGAGATCATCAAGAAGACCCGGGGCGAGTAGTCCCACAGGTCGAACCGAGCAAGACCAACAACCCGACCCGTAGGACCGCACGTCCGCGGGGGCACCAGCCCCCGCATCGTTCGGCAATCTCTACACCAGAGTCCTGAGGAGGACCCAGTGGGCAAGGCGAAGTTCGAGCGGACCAAGCCGCACGTCAACATCGGGACCATCGGTCACGTCGACCACGGCAAGACGACGCTGACCGCTGCCATCTCGAAGGTGCTGCACGACAAGTACCCCGACCTGAACCCCTTCACGCCTTTCGACGAGATCGACAAGGCGCCTGAGGAGAAGCAGCGCGGCATCACGATCAACATCGCGCACGTCGAGTACCAGACGGAGAAGCGTCACTACGCTCACGTCGACGCGCCGGGTCACGCCGACTACATCAAGAACATGATCACCGGTGCCGCGCAGATGGACGGCGCGATCCTCGTGGTCGCGGCGACCGACGGCCCGATGGCCCAGACGCGTGAGCACGTCCTGCTCGCCCGTCAGGTCGGCGTGCCCTACCTGCTCGTCGCGCTCAACAAGTCCGACATGGTCGACGACGAGGAGATCCTCGAGCTCGTCGAGATGGAGGTCCGTGAGCTGCTGTCCTCGCAGGGCTTCGACGGCGACAACGCCCCCGTGGTGCGCGTCTCCGGCCTGAAGGCGCTCGAGGGCGACCCGGAGTGGGTCAAGTCCGTCGAGGACCTGCTGGACGCCGTGGACGAGTCCGTCCCGGAGCCGGTCCGTGACATGGACAAGCCGTTCCTCATGCCGATCGAGGACGTCTTCACCATCACCGGTCGTGGCACCGTCGTCACCGGCAAGGTCGACCGCGGCAAGCTCGCGATCAACTCCGAGGTCGAGATCGTCGGCATCCGCCCGGCGCAGAAGACCACGGTCACCGGCATCGAGATGTTCCACAAGCAGATGGACGAGGCGTGGGCCGGCGAGAACTGTGGCCTCCTGCTCCGCGGCACCAAGCGTGAGGACGTCGAGCGCGGCCAGGTCGTCGTGAAGCCGGGTTCGATCACCCCGCACACCGAGTTCGAGGGCCAGGTCTACATCCTGGCCAAGGACGAGGGCGGGCGTCACAACCCGTTCTACTCGAACTACCGTCCGCAGTTCTACTTCCGCACCACCGACGTCACCGGCGTCATCACGCTGCCCGAGGGCACCGAGATGGTCATGCCCGGCGACAACACGGAGATCTCCGTCACGCTGATCCAGCCCATCGCGATGGAGGAGGGCCTCGGCTTCGCCATCCGCGAGGGTGGCCGCACCGTCGGCTCGGGCCGCGTCACCAAGATCAACAAGTGATCAGTGCCGGTTAGGCCCCACGGGGCCAGCTGATCGACCGGGAGGGCCCGGGCACCGTCGAGGTGTCCGGGCCCTTCTGCGTGCCGGGCGCAGGTTCACCGATCCGACCTGCGGAAACGCCCGCGCGGGGCACCCCGGCTGTGCCACAGTTCCGCCATGAAGATGACGCTCGAGGAGTTCCGCGCCCGGGTCAAGGTGCCGCACGGTGTCGGCGCCGCCGCAGGAGTGGTCGCCGGCATCCTCGCCCTGCTGCTGATCTACAACGTCCGCTCCGCGGCGGACTCGATGGACGCGAATCCGTGGGCGTCGTTCTGGGACCTGTTCTGGACGACCACGGGGGAGAGCGGTGGCACCGACCCGGTGCTGGTCGCGCTGGTCTGGGGGCCGGTGGTGCTGCTGCCCGTCGTCCTGATCCTCTGGGTCGCCGACCTGGTGACCCACCCGGCGCGGGTGGCCCGCGTGCACCAGGAGTACCTGACCTCGGGCTGGGTGGGCGAGCAGGTGCCGACCGGGCTGCGGGTCAAGATCGGCCGGGCCGCCCACGACCTCGTGGTGCTCGCCGGTCCGGGCCTCGCGTCGGTGCAGCTGTCCGAGCCGGTGCGGCAGATGGCGACGCGGGTCGAGGGGTTGGACCGCAAGACGCGTCGCGCCTGGGACGCGGCCGCGGCCGCCGGCGCGCAGGCCGGCTTCGCGGTCGGCGACCTGATGCCGGAGCTGCCGGCCGGGGCGATCGCCTGCACGCGGCGCGGCAAGGGTGATCACGTCGTCGTGGTCGAGGGCGCGAAGGGGATGCAGATCCTCGTGCTGAAGGACGCGGCGATGCCGGCGCGGGTCTGAGGGGTGTGACGCAGACCCGGATTGGCGTAATCACGCGCCGTACGGCACACTAGACAAGTTGCCCGAGGACGGGACCTCCTGCGCGCATGCGCCCAGGGCGGTCAACCGCGGCGGGCAGGGACGCGTGGCGAGCTCACCGACGGCCCGGGGTCACCCGGAGCAGGGCTCTCCCACCACCATCGACCCCGTCCCGGTCGAGCACAGCCCGTGCACGGCCCAGGGTTCACGTGCAGGTGCGTCGTACATCGCGACACGCCCGAGCGCGGGGGTCGGACTCCAAGCAGTTCGAAGAGAGAGAAGTAGACGACGCCATGGCGGGACAGAAGATCCGCATCCGGCTCAAGTCCTACGACCACGAGGTCATCGACAGCTCGGCGCGCAAGATCGTCGACACGGTGACCCGCGCTGGTGCGACGGTCGTGGGTCCGGTGCCGCTGCCGACGGAGAAGAACGTCTTCTGCGTCATCCGGTCGCCTCACAAGTACAAGGACAGCCGCGAGCACTTCGAGATGCGCACGCACAAGCGGCTCATCGACATCATCGATCCCACGCCGAAGGCCGTCGACTCGCTCATGCGTCTCGACCTGCCCGCGGACGTGAACATCGAGATCAAGCTCTGACGCTGGGAAGGAACTGATCTTCATGGTTACCCAGCAGAACGCGCGCCCCGTCACGGCGGTGCTCGGCACGAAGCTCGGCATGACGCAGGTGTGGGACGCCAACGGGCGTCTCGTCCCCGTCACCGTCGTGCAGGTCGAGACCAACGTCGTCACGCAGGTCCGCTCCGCTGACACGGACGGCTACGCGGCCGTCCAGCTCGCCGCCGGCCAGGTCGACCCCCGCAAGGTCACCAAGCCGCTGAAGGGCCACTTCGAGAAGGCCGGGGTCACCCCCCGCCGGCACGTGGCCGAGATCCGCACGTCCGACGCCGCTGAGTTCACCCTCGGCCAGGAGATCACCGCGGGGGCCTTCGAGGCCGGCGCGCTGGTCGACGTGATCGGCACCACCAAGGGCAAGGGCACCGCCGGTGTCATGAAGCGCCACGGCTTCGCGGGTGTGAGCGCCTCCCACGGTTCGCACCGCAACCACCGCAAGCCGGGCTCCATCGGTGGCGCGTCGACCCCGTCGCGTGTCTTCAAGGGTCTGCGCATGGCCGGTCGCATGGGCCACGTCCAGCAGACCACCCAGAACCTGACCGTGCACGCGGTCGACGCCGAGAAGGGTCTGCTGCTGCTCAAGGGCGCGGTTCCGGGCCCGAAGCGCGGCGTCGTCGTCGTGCGTACCGCCGTGAAGGGGGCATGAACCCCATGTCCGAGACGCTGACCGTCGAGGTGCTCGACGCGGCCGGCAAGAAGGCCGGCACCGCCGACCTGCCGGGCGACGTGTTCGACGCCCAGACCAACATCCCGCTGATCCACCAGGTCGTCGTCGCGCAGCTCGCTGCGGCGCGCCAGGGCACCCACGACACGAAGAACCGTGGCGAGGTCCGTGGTGGCGGCAAGAAGCCGTACAAGCAGAAGGGCACCGGCCGCGCCCGTCAGGGCTCGACCCGTGCGCCGCAGTTCGCCGGTGGTGGCGTCGTCCACGGCCCGACCCCGCGCGACTACACCCAGCGGACCCCGAAGAAGATGAAGGCCGCGGCGCTCCGCGGTGCTCTCTCGGACCGCGCTCGTGCCGGCCGCGTCCACGTCGTCACCGGCTTCGGTGTCAACGAGGCCCCGTCGACCAAGGCCGCCGTCGCCGTGCTGAAGCAGCTCTCGGGCCGCAAGCACGTCCTGGTGGTCGTCGAGCGTCAGGACGAGCTGACCTGGAAGTCGCTGCGCAACGTCGAGCAGGTCCACCTGCTCGTCGCCGACCAGCTCAACACCTACGACGTGCTCGTCTCCGACGACGTCGTGTTCACCCAGGGCGCGCTCGACACGTTCCTCGCCGGCCCCGCCAAGGGCCGCGGCGCGACCGCTGTCGCCACGTCGTCCGAGGTCGAGGAGGACACCAAGTGACCGCCGTCGGCAAGGACCCCCGCGACATCCTGATCGCGCCGGTCGTCTCCGAGAAGAGCTACGGGCTGCTGGACGAGGGCAAGTACACCTTCGTCGTGGACCCCCGCGCGAACAAGACCGAGATCAAGATCGCCGTCGAGCAGGTCTTCTCGGTCAAGGTCGACTCCGTCAACACGATCAACCGCAAGGGGAAGTCGCGTCGCACGAAGTTCGGCATCGGGAAGCGCAAGGACACGAAGCGCGCGATCGTCACCCTCCGCGAGGGCACGATCGACATCTTCGGCGGACCGGTCGGCTGACCGGGCCTGAGAGCAGATTGAGGACAGATCCCCATGGGAATCCGTAAGTACAAGCCGACGACGCCGGGCCGCCGCGGTTCGTCCGTCGCCGACTTCGTCGAGATCACGCGCTCGGAGCCGGAGAAGTCGCTGGTCCGCCCGCTGCACAAGACCGGTGGTCGCAACTCCACCGGTCGTGTGACGGTGCGTCACCAGGGCGGCGGCCACAAGCGTGCCTACCGCGTGATCGACTTCCGTCGTCACGACAAGGACGGCGTCCCGGCGAAGGTCGCTCACATCGAGTACGACCCGAACCGCACCGCGCGCATCGCGCTCCTGCACTACGCGGACGGCGAGAAGCGCTACATCATCGCGCCGAACAAGCTGAAGCAGGGCGACGTCGTCGAGAACGGTGCCGGCGCCGACATCAAGCCCGGCAACAACCTGCCGCTGCGCAACATCCCGACCGGTACGACCATCCACGCCATCGAGCTCAAGCCCGGTGGCGGCGCGAAGATCGCCCGCTCGGCCGGTGTGTCCGTGCAGCTCGTCGCGAAGGACGGCCCGTACGCGCAGCTGCGCATGCCGTCCGGCGAGATCCGCAACGTCGACCTGCGCTGCCGCGCCACGGTCGGCGAGGTGGGCAACGCCGAGCAGTCGAACATCAACTGGGGCAAGGCCGGCCGCATGCGCTGGAAGGGCAAGCGCCCCACGGTCCGCGGTGTCGCGATGAACCCGATCGACCACCCGCACGGTGGTGGTGAGGGCAAGACGTCCGGTGGTCGTCACCCGGTCAGCCCCTGGGGCCAGCCGGAGGGCCGCACGCGCCGTCCGAACAAGCCGAGCGACAAGCTCATCGTCCGTCGCCGCCGCACCGGCAAGAAGCGCTGATAGGAGCCGGGAGACATGCCTCGCAGCCTCAAGAAGGGGCCCTTCGTCGACGGGCACCTGCAGAAGAAGGTCGACACGCAGAACGCGGCCGGCACCAAGAACGTCATCAAGACCTGGTCCCGTCGTTCGGTCATCACGCCGGACTTCCTGGGCCACACGTTCGCGGTGCACGACGGTCGCAAGCACACGCCGGTGTTCGTGACGGAGTCGATGGTCGGGCACAAGCTCGGCGAGTTCGCTCCGACGCGGACGTTCCGCGGCCACGAGAAGGACGACCGGAAGGGCCGTCGCCGCTGACCCCCGGGTCAGCCAGGCGACTGCCCTGACGGCAGAGACAAGAAGGCAGGACAGCAATGGAAGCCAAGGCGAAGGCGCGGTTCGTCCGTGTCACGCCCCAGAAGGCCCGGCGCGTCGTGGACCTCATCCGTGGCAAGCAGGCCGGCGAGGCCGTGTCGGTGCTGAAGTTCGCGCCGCAGGCCGCTGGTGAGACGGTCCTCAAGGTCGTCGAGTCCGCGATCGCCAACGCCCGCGAGGGCGCCAAGCGTGCGGGTGAGCGATTCGACGAGGGCAACCTCTACGTCGCGGAGGCGTTCGTCGACGAGGGTCCGACCCTCAAGCGGTTCCGCCCGCGGGCGCAGGGCCGCGCGAGCCAGATCCTCAAGCGCACGAGCCACATCACCGTGGTCGTCGCCGAGCGTGAGACGAAGGGAAGGGCCTGACAGTGGGACAGAAGGTCAACCCGCTCGGGTACCGCCTGGGCATCACGACCGACCACCGTTCGCGGTGGTTCGCCGACTCGACCAAGCCGGGTCAGCGTTACCGGGACTACGTCCGCGAGGACGTGCAGATCCGCAAGCTCATGGCCACCGGCCTGGAGCGCGCGGGCATCGCGAAGGTGGAGATCGAGCGGACGCGTGACCGCGTGCGCGTCGACATCCACACCGCGCGCCCGGGCATCGTCATCGGTCGCCGTGGCGCCGAGGCGGACCGCATCCGTGGCGAGCTCGAGAAGCTCACGGGCAAGCAGGTCCAGCTGAACATCCTCGAGGTCAAGAACGCCGAGATCGAGGCCCAGCTGGTCGCCCAGGGCATCGCCGAGCAGCTGGCGAGCCGCGTGTCCTTCCGTCGTGCGATGCGCAAGGGCATGCAGTCCGCGCAGCGCGCCGGCGCCAAGGGCATCCGCGTGCAGGTCTCCGGCCGCCTCGGCGGCGCGGAGATGAGCCGTACCGAGTTCTACCGCGAGGGTCGTGTGCCGCTGCACACGCTGCGCGCGAACATCGACTACGGCTTCTTCGAGGCCCGTACCACCTTCGGTCGCATCGGCGTCAAGGTGTGGGTCTACAAGGGCGACATGACTGAGAAGGAGTTCGCTCGCGAGCAGGCCACTCAGGCGCCCCGTCAGAACCGTGGACCGCGCAGCGACCGTGGGGACCGCGGTGACCGCGGCCCCCGTGGTGGCGGCCGTCGTCCCGAGCGCACCGAGGCCCCCGTGGCCGAGGCCGCTGCCGCCGCTCCGGCGGAGGCGAGCGCTCCTGAGACCGGAACGGAGGCCTGAGCCGTGCTGATCCCGCGCAGGCTGAAGCACCGCAAGCAGCACCACCCGGGGCGCTCCGGCGCCGCGACCGGTGGTACCGCGATCTCCTTCGGTGAGTACGGCATCCAGGCTCTCGAGCCCGCCTACGTCACCAACCGGCAGATCGAGGCTGCTCGTATCGCCATGACCCGCCACATCAAGCGTGGCGGAAAGGTCTGGATCAACATCTACCCGGACCGTCCGCTCACCAAGAAGCCCGCCGAGACCCGCATGGGTTCCGGCAAGGGCTCTCCGGAGTGGTGGATCGCCAACGTCAAGCCCGGTCGAGTGATGTTCGAGCTCGCCGGCGTCCCGGAGCCGCTGGCTCGCGAGGCCATGCGCCGCGCGCAGCACAAGCTCCCGATGAAGACCCGTTTCGTGGTTCGCGAGGGTGGTAACTGATGGCTATCGGCACCAAGGACCTGGCTCCCAGCGAGCTGGACGCCTTCGACGACGAGCGCCTCGTGGCCGAGCTGAAGAAGGCCAAGGAGGAGCTGTTCAACCTCCGCTTCCAGTCGGCCACCGGCCAGCTCGAGAGCCACGGGCGTCTCAAGGCCGTGCGTCGTGACATCGCGCGGATCTACACGATCCTGCGCGAGCGCGAGCTCGGCATCCGTACCGCCCCGACGGCGAGCGAGTGAGGACTCGATGACTGAGAACACCAACGAGGCCACCACCGCCCTGACGGAGGCCCGCCCGTACCGCAAGACGCGGCGTGGCTACGTGGTCAGCGACAAGATGCAGAAGACCGTCGTGGTCGAGGTCGAGGACCGGGTCAAGCACCCGCTCTACGGCAAGGTCATCCGGCGGACGAGCAAGGTCAAGGTCCACGACGAGGCCGGCGCCGCCGGCATCGGCGACCTGGTCCTCATCATGGAGACCCGCCCGCTCTCGGCGACCAAGCGGTGGCGCCTGGTGGAGATCCTCGAGAAGGCCAAGTAAGGCCTCCTCCCTCCCACATATCCGTTCGGCCAGGCTCGTCGGAAGACGAGAACCGGCAGACGACAGGAGTTTGTAGATGATTCAGCAGGAGTCGCGACTTCGGGTCGCCGACAACACGGGTGCGAAGGAAATCCTCTGCATCCGCGTTCTCGGTGGTTCCGGACGTCGCTACGCCGGTATCGGTGACGTCATCGTCGCCACCGTCAAGGACGCGATCCCTGGCGGCAACGTCAAGAAGGGCGACGTCGTCAAGGCGGTCGTCGTGCGCACCCGCAAGGAGCGCCGGCGCGTGGACGGCTCGTACATCAAGTTCGACGAGAACGCCGCGGTGATCCTCAAGAACGACGGTGAGCCCCGTGGTACGCGCATCTTCGGCCCCGTGGGCCGCGAGCTGCGCGACAAGAAGTTCATGAAGATCATCTCGCTGGCTCCGGAGGTGCTCTGACCATGGCGAAGATCAAGAAGGGCGACCTGGTGGTCGTCATCTCCGGCTCCCGCAAGGACCGGGGCAAGCAGGGTCGCGTCCTCGAGGTGCTGACCGACCGCGACCGCGTCGTGGTCGAGGGCATCCACCGCGTGACCAAGCACGTCAAGGTCGGCCAGAGCCAGCGTGGCTCCCGCACCGGCGGCATCGAGACCGTCGAGGCCCCGATCCACATCAGCAACGTCATGCTGGTGGACCCGGAGACCAAGCGCGGCACCCGGGTCGGCTACCGCACCGAGCAGGTCGAGCGCGACGGCCGGACCCGCACCGTGCGGGTGCGCGTCGCCAAGCGCTCCGGTAAGGACATCTGATGACCGCCATCGACGAGACCACCACCTCGTACCCGAAGCCGCGGCTGAAGGTGCGCTACGCGGAGGAGATCCGCGGCGCGCTGAACGAGGAGTTCCAGCACGAGAACATCAACCAGGTCGCGCGCCTGGTGAAGGTCGTCGTGAACATGGGTGTCGGCGACGCCGCCAAGGACTCCAAGCTGATCGAGGGCGCCATCCGCGACCTCGAGAAGATCACCGGGCAGAAGCCGCAGGTGACCAAGGCCCGCAAGTCCATCGCGCAGTTCAAGCTGCGCGAGGGCATGCCGATCGGCGCCCACGTGACGCTGCGCGGCGACCGGGCCTGGGAGTTCCTGGACCGTCTGCTGTCCACCGCGCTGCCGCGCATCCGCGACTTCCGCGGGCTGTCCGCCAAGCAGTTCGACGGGCACGGCAACTACACCTTCGGTCTGACCGAGCAGTCGATGTTCCACGAGATCGACCAGGACAAGATCGACCGCGTGCGCGGCATGGACATCACGGTGGTCACCACCGCCACGACGGACGCGGAGGGCCGGGCGCTGCTGAAGCACCTGGGCTTCCCCTTCAAGGAGGACTGACCATGGCGAAGACCGCCCTGATCAACAAGGCCGCGGGCAAGCAGAAGTTCGCCGTGCGCGCCTACACCCGGTGCCAGCGGTGCGGCCGCCCGCACTCGGTGTACCGCAAGTTCGGCCTGTGCCGGATCTGCGTGCGCGAGATGGCCCACGCCGGTCAGCTCCCCGGCGTGACCAAGAGCAGCTGGTAAACAACGACGTCGAAGGTCCGTGCCCGCTGGTGACATCCAGCGGGCACGGAAACCGCGGCGAGGAAGGGCGATAGCCCCCATGACGATGACCGACCCGATCGCAGACTTCCTGACGCGTCTGCGCAACGCGAACTCGGCGCACCACGACACGGTGACCATCCCGTACTCGAAGCTGAAGTCGCACATCGCGGAGATCCTGCAGGCCGAGGGTTACATCTCCGGCTGGACCGTCGAGGACGCCCGCGTGGGCAAGAACCTCGTGGTCGAGCTGAAGTACGGCCCGAGCCGCGAGCGTGCGCTCGCCGGCATCAAGCGCGTGTCGAAGCCCGGTCTCCGGGTGTACGCGAAGTCCACCAACCTGCCCAAGGTCCTCGGCGGCCTGGGCGTGGCGATCCTGTCCACGTCCTCCGGCCTCCTGACCGACAAGCAGGCCTCCAAGAAGGGCGTGGGTGGGGAAGTCCTCGCCTACGTCTGGTAAGTCCGAGACGGAAAGGAGCCAGCCAATGTCTCGTATCGGCAGAATCCCCGTCCCGGTCCCCGCCGGGGTGGACGTGTCCATCGACGGCGCCGTGGTGACGGTCAAGGGCCCCAAGGGCACCCTGACGCACACGGTCGCCTCTCCCATCGAGGTCGCGCGCGACGAGGAGGGTGCCCTCGTGGTCACCCGCCCGAACGACGAGCGCCTCTCGCGGTCGCTGCACGGCCTCACGCGCACGCTGCTCGCCAACCTCGTCACCGGCGTCACCGCCGGCTACGAGAAGAAGCTCGAGATCGTCGGCACCGGTTACCGCGTGACGGCCAAGGGTGACGCGCTCGAGTTCGCGCTCGGCTTCAGCCACCCGGTGTCCGTGACGCCGCCCGCCGGCATCACCTTCGCGGTCGAGAGCCCCACCAAGTTCTCGGTGAACGGCATCGACAAGCAGCAGGTGGGCGAGGTCGCCGCGAACATCCGCAAGATCCGCAAGCCCGAGCCGTACAAGGGCAAGGGTGTGCGCTACGCGGGCGAGAACGTCCGCCGCAAGGTCGGAAAGGCTGGTAAGTAGCCATGGCGATCACGGTTATGGGCAAGGGCAAGTTCAAGGCCCGCAAGCGTCGCCACCTCCGGCTGCGCAAGAAGGTCGTCGGCACCGCCGCGCGTCCGCGTCTGGTCGTCACCCGGTCGAACCGCAACATGGTCGCCCAGGTCGTCGACGACGCCGTGGGTCGCACCCTGGTGTCCGCCTCGACGCTCGAGGTCGACGTGCGTGGCATCGAGGGCGACAAGTCCGCGAAGGCCCGCAAGGTCGGCGAGCTGATCGCCGAGCGCGCCAAGGCCGCCGGCATCGACGCGGTGGTCTTCGACCGCGGCGGAAACAAGTACCACGGCCGGGTGGCCGCGGTCGCTGACGCCGCCCGCGAAGGCGGCCTGGCGCTGTGACGACGACCATTCCCGCATCGAAGAAGAGGATCCACTGATGGCTGCTCCTCAGCGCAGCAACACGGGCGCTCCCCAGGGCCAGGGTGGCGGTGACCGTCGCGACGGCGGTCGTCGCGACGGCCGTCGGGGCGACGCCGCCGAGAAGAGCGCGTTCCTCGAGCGCGTCGTCTCCATCAACCGCGTCGCCAAGGTCGTGAAGGGTGGTCGTCGCTTCAGCTTCACCGCCCTCGTGGTCGTCGGCGACGGCGACGGCACGGTCGGTGTCGGCTACGGCAAGGCCAAGGAGGTGCCCGCGGCGATCGCCAAGGGTGTCGAGGAGGCGAAGAAGAACTTCTTCCGCGTCCCCCGCATCCAGGGCACCATCCCGCACCCCATCCAGGGTGAGGCCGCTGCCGGTGTCGTCTTCCTGCGTCCGGCGTCGCCGGGTACCGGTGTGATCGCCGGTGGTCCGGTGCGTGCGGTGCTGGAGTGCGCCGGCGTCCACGACATCCTGTCGAAGTCCCTCGGGTCCTCGAACGCGATCAACATCGTCCACGCGACGGTGGCGGCGCTGCAGGGTCTCGAGGAGCCGGCCGCCGTGGCCGCTCGCCGTGGCCTGCCGCTCGAGCACGTCGCCCCGGCGTCGCTGCTCCGCGCCCAGGCTGCCGGCATCGCCGCGAAGACCGAGAAGGTGGGTGCCTGATGGCTCGCCTGAAGGTCACGCAGACCAAGTCCGCCATCGGCGGCAAGCAGAACCAGCGCGACACGCTGCGCACCCTGGGCCTCAAGCGGATCGGCGACGTCGTCGTCAAGGAGGACCGTCCTGAGATCCGCGGCATGGTCAAGACGGTGACGCACCTGGTCGCGGTCGAGGAGGTGGAGTGACGATGGCTGAGAAGGACGAGACCACCGTCGAGGCCGCCGAGGCCGCCCCCAAGGCGACCAAGGCCAAGGCTGCCAAGGCTGCGGCGACCACCGAGTCGTCCGCCGCGGAGAAGCCCGCTGCCAAGAAGCCGGCTGCGAAGAAGCCGGCCGCCAAGAAGGCCGACGCCGAGGCTGCTGCCCCGGCCAAGGCCGCCACGGCGAAGAAGGCCGCGGAGCCGACCGAGGGCGCCGGTGGCACCCTCAAGGTGCACCACCTGCGTCCGGCCCCCGGCGCCAAGACCGCCAAGACCCGCGTGGGTCGTGGTGAGGCGTCGAAGGGCAAGACGGCCGGTCGTGGTACCAAGGGCACCAAGGCCCGGTACCAGGTGCCGGAGCGCTTCGAGGGTGGGCAGATGCCGCTGCACATGCGGCTGCCCAAGCTCCGCGGCTTCAAGAACCCGTTCCGGGTCGAGTTCCAGGTCGTGAACCTGGACAAGCTGTCGGCGCTGTACCCGCAGGGCGGCGACGTCACGGTCGAGGACCTGGTGGCCAAGGGGGCCGTCCGCAAGGGCGCCCCGGTCAAGGTGCTCGGCACGGGCGAGCTGACGGTCAAGCTGTCGGTGGCCGTCGACGCCTACTCCGGTTCCGCCAAGGAGAAGATCCTGGCGGCCGGCGGAAGCGTCGCGCAGGACTGATCTCGACGGACGGGGTCGGCTGGAGCACTCGCTCAGCCGGCCCCGTCTGCCGTTCCAGGGGCGGCCGGTCCGCCCCGACCGGCCCGGCCCGTGGTCGCGCTCCAGGGTGCAGCCATGCAGGTCCGTGCCGGGGGATGCCGACCTGAGGACAGAAGTCCGTTAGGGTTCGGCAGGGTGCCCGAGCCGTCACGCGACGGTGGGGCGGCACCGAACCCGGCAGGCGGACCATCGCCCCGTCGGTGCGAGCCAGACGACATCCCGCCTCGGCGGAGCAGGAGGACAGGTGCTCAGCGCATTCGTGCGGGCGTTCAGGACCCCCGATCTGCGGCGCAAGCTGCTGTTCACCATCGGGATCATGGTGGTGTTCCGGATCGGCTCGTTCCTGCCGACCCCGGGTGTCTCCTACCCGAACGTCCAGGTCTGCATCGACCAGTCGGCGGACTCGAGCTCGCTGCTCGGGCTCGTGAACCTGTTCAGCGGTGGAGCGCTGCTCCAGCTGTCGGTGTTCTCGCTCGGGATCATGCCGTACATCACGGCGAGCATCATCATCCAGCTGCTGCGCGTGGTGATCCCCCACTTCGAGGCCCTGTACAAGGAGGGCCAGTCGGGCACCGCGAAGCTCACGCAGTACACGCGCTACCTGACCATCGGTCTCGCGGTCCTCCAGTCGACCACGGTGATCATCACCGCGCGCAACGGTCAGCTGTTCCAGGGCTGCTCGGTGGACGTGATCCCCGACGGCGGCATCGTCACGACGCTGATCATGATCGTCACGATGACCGCGGGCACCGGCCTGATCATGTGGCTCGGCGAGCTCATCACCGAGCGCGGCGTCGGCAACGGCATGTCGCTGCTCATCTTCACCTCGATCGCCGCGTCCTTCCCGGGCGCCATGTGGTCGATCGCGGGCGGCTCCGGCGGCATCGGTGCGTTCATCATCGTGATGGCGGTCATCGTCATCGTGATCGCGCTGGTCGTCTTCGTCGAGCAGTCCCAGCGCCGGGTCCCGGTGCAGTACGCCAAGCGCATGGTCGGCCGGCGCACCTACGGCGGGTCCAGCACCTACATCCCGATCAAGATCAACATGGCCGGTGTCATCCCGGTGATCTTCGCGTCCTCGCTGCTCCAGGTCCCCGCGCTGATCGCGGGCTTCGGCGGCGACCAGACGACGGGATGGCGGCTGTGGGTCGCGCAGCACCTGGCGCCCACGAGCGCGCCGCTGCACGTGGCGATCTACGTCGTGCTGATCATCTTCTTCTGCTACTTCTACACCGCGATCACGTTCAACCCGGACGAGGTCGCCGACAACATGAAGAAGTACGGCGGCTTCATCCCCGGCATCCGCGCCGGGCGTCCGACGGCCGAGTACCTCGACTACGTCATCACCCGCATCACCGCTCCGGGCTCGATCTACCTGGCCCTGGTCGCGCTCATCCCCACGATCACGTTCATCGTGCTCGGCGTCGGCACCAACGTGCCGTTCGGCGGCTCGTCGATCCTGATCGTGGTGGGTGTCGGCCTGGAGACCGTGAAGCAGATCGAGTCGCAGCTCCAGCAGCGGCACTACGAAGGGTTCCTCCGTTGAGCTCCACCTCCGCATCCGGCACCGCCCGTCTCGTCCTGCTCGGCCCTCCCGGGGCCGGCAAGGGCACGCAGGCGGTCCGGCTGGCCGAGCGGCTGGGCGTCCCGGCGATCTCGACCGGCGACATCTTCCGCGCGAACATCAGCGGCGGCACCGATCTGGGCAAGACCGCGCAGGAGTACACCTCCCGTGGCGAGCTGGTCCCGGACGAGGTCACCAACGCGATGGTCCGCGACCGGCTGGCCCAGGACGACGCGAAGCAGGGCTTCCTGCTGGACGGCTACCCGCGCAACGTGGCCCAGGTGGGCGAGCTCGAGGCGATCCTGTCCGACCTCGGCCTCACCCTGGACGCCGCCGTGGAGATCACCGCGGACGCGGACGTCGTCGTGGAGCGCCTGCTCAAGCGTGCCGAGATCGAGGGCCGTGCGGACGACACCGAGCCGGTGATCCGTCGCCGCCTCGACGTGTACGCCGAGCAGACCGCCCCGATCTCCGGCGTGTACGCCGGGCGCGACCTGCTGGTGAAGGTCGACGGCATCGGCGAGGTCGACGAGGTGACGGACCGCCTGCTGTCCGCCCTCGCCGCGCACGTCGGCTGACGTGGGCGTTTTCGGCCGGGAGCGCGTCGAGCTCAAGTCCCCGGACCAGGTGCTGCTCATGCGGCAGGCCGGTCTGGTGGTGGCGCGGGCGTTGGCGGCGACCCGGGACGCGGCGCGTCCGGGGATGACCACGGCGGACCTGGACGCGGTGGCGGCGGCGGTGATCGCCGACGCGGGCGCGGAGCCGTCCTTCCTCGGCTACGAGGGCTACCCGGCGACCATCTGCGTCTCCGTCAACGACGAGGTCGTGCACGGCATCCCCTCGGGCCGCGTGCTGGAGCCGGGCGACGTCGTCTCGATCGACTGCGGCGCGATCGTCCAGGGCTGGCACGGCGACTCCGCGCTGACCCTGGTGCTGCCGGAGGCGGACCCCGCAGACCTCGCGCTGCGGGACCTCACCGAGCGGGCCATGTGGGACGGCATCGCTGCCCTCGTCGGCCCGGGCGGCACCGGCCTGGCCGACCGCCTGAACGTGGTGGGGGAGGCCGTGGAGGACGCGGTCGAGGCCGCCGGCGCCTTCGGCATCGTCGAGGACTACGTGGGCCACGGCATCGGCTCGGCCATGCACCAGCCGCCGGACGTCCTGAACTACCGGGTGCGGGACCGTGGGCTGAAGCTGCGTCCGGGCATGTGCCTGGCGATCGAGCCGATGATCACCCGCGGCTCCGCGGCGACCGAGGTGCTGGAGGACGACTGGACGGTCGTCACGGCCGACGGGTCGCGGGCCGCGCACTGGGAGCACACCGTCGCGCTGCACGAGGGCGGCATCTGGGTGCTGACCGCGCAGGACGGCGGCCAGGCCGAGCTGGCGGCCCGCGGCGTGCAGGTGCAGCCGCTGGCGTGACCTGCGTCTCATCTGGTCGGAGCAAGGATCCGGCTCGGGGAGCGGGTGAAATGAGGTCCGTTCCTGGGTGGCAGCACCCAGGATCAAGCGGGCAAATCGGACCAAGGGGCCCTTTCGCCCCAAAGCGGCCTCGGGGGCCCCTCTGATCCTGCCGAAGATGCGTCGTTCCCCTGCGTGGACGACACCCTCCGTCGGCCGCGCGCCCGCGCGACCTACGGACCCACGTTGACGCACTCGTCTCACCGACGCCCCCTCGCCGGTCTCCTGCCCCTGCGCCCCGCCCACCGCCGACCTCGCCAGCACCGCCCGCGCGGCCTCGTGCTGGCCGTCGTCGCGGCCCTGCTCGCACCCCTCGCGCTCGTGTCGGGCGCCGGGGCGGCGACGGCGGCCGGGGTCTCGGCGAACCTCGCGATCACCGGCTTCACCGCCGCGAGCGGGGCCACCCTGGCCGCGCCGCAGCTCGCGGTGGACGGCTCCTACGCGAGCGACACCTCGTACACGGTGTCCCCGCCGACGAGCACGGTGTCGATGGCGCTGTCCTACCGCTGCGCCAGCGACACCCAGGTCCGACCCGGGCTCGCGCCTGGCGGCCACCGGTGCCTCGGCGGCGCTGCCGCTCGGCGTCGCGGTGCTGCTGCTGGTGCTCGGCGGCACCCTGGTGGCGATCCGACGCCGCAGGGTCTGATCCATCGGACCGTCCGGTCCGGCGCCCTCGTCCCGGGGGTGCCGGACCGGTGACGGACGCGCTGCGTGATCCACCTCCCGTTTCGTCGCTGAGGTGCGATGGCGTATGATCGTCCGTTGGGTGTGCGCCCGCGCGTCGTTGCACGTCCTCACGGGGTCCCGCCGTCACGGCAGGTCCCGCCGAGGAGGTCGGTGCCGCACGGGGTGACGCACGTCAACCCCACGTCCCTCCACGACGACCTCCCTGGTCGCCGCGCGGGCGTGGGCCGGCAGTTCAGGACAAGAGTTAGCGGAGGACATGGCGAAGAAGGACGGTGTCATCGAGATCGAGGGCAGCGTGGTCGAGGCTCTGCCGAACGCGATGTTCCGCGTCGAGCTGACCAACGGCCACAAGGTTCTCGCGCACATCTCGGGCAAGATGCGGCAGCACTACATCCGGATCCTTCCCGAGGACCGCGTGGTGGTGGAGCTGAGCCCGTACGACCTGTCCCGCGGGCGCATCGTCTACCGCTACAAGTAACCGACCGAACGAGCATCGCCGTCGGCCAGCACCTCCCGTCCGCGGGAGGGAACGGCGCATCGGCGGACGAGGAACAGGCCATGAAGGTCAAGCCCAGCGTCAAGAAGATCTGCGACAAGTGCAAGGTGATCCGCCGGCACGGTCGCGTCCAGGTGATCTGCGAGAACCTGCGCCACAAGCAGCGCCAGGGCTGAGCATCCAGCAGCCCTGCCGCGCGGCGTAGAGCCGAGCAGCACCCCGGTCGGACCCCTCGGGGCGAGACCACCAGCGCACCGCCGAACCGGCGCCGCCCGTCAGGGCAGCGGACCGGTGAACCCCTGGCTCGGAGGCCAGGGCCCGCAGCCAGGCGGGAGGACGGTGCGGCAGACCTCCGAACGAAGTACAGGAGCCGGAAGGCACATGGCACGTCTCATCGGCGTCGACCTCCCCCGCGAGAAGCGGCTCGAGATCGCGCTCACCTACATCTACGGGGTCGGCCGTACCCGCGCGCAGCAGACGCTCGCGGCGACCGGCATCAGCCCCGACGTCCGGGTCAAGGACCTGGACGACGCCCAGCTCGTCGAGCTGCGTGACTACCTCGAGGGCAACTTCAAGCTCGAGGGTGACCTGCGACGCGAGGTCGCCGCGGACATCCGCCGCAAGGTCGAGATCGGTTGCTACGAGGGCCTGCGGCACCGCCGCGGCCTCCCGGTGCGTGGTCAGCGCACCAAGACCAACGCGCGTACCCGCAAGGGCCCGAAGCGCACCGTCGCCGGCAAGAAGAAGGCCGGCCGGAAGTAGCCCGACCGCGGCCCACCAGCCCCGCCTCACGGCGAGAGCCCAGCCGGCCGCGTCGGACCACCGACCTCCCAGACCAGCAGCAGAGAGAACGAGCAGATGCCTCCGAAGACCCGCAGTTCCGTGCGCAAGCCGCGCCGCAAGGAGAAGAAGAACGTCTCCTTCGGCCAGGCGCACATCAAGAGCACCTTCAACAACACGATCATCTCGATCACCGACCCCAGCGGCGCCGTGATCTCCTGGGCGTCGGGCGGCGACGTGGGCTTCAAGGGCTCGCGCAAGTCGACCCCCTACGCCGCCGGCATGGCCGCCGAGGCCGCTGCGCGCAAGGCCGCCGAGCACGGCATGAAGAAGGTCGACGTCTTCGTCAAGGGTCCGGGCTCGGGCCGCGAGACCGCGATCCGCTCCCTCCAGGCCGCCGGCCTCGAGGTCGGCTCGATCCAGGACGTGACGCCGCAGGCGCACAACGGCTGCCGTCCGCCGAAGCGCCGTCGCGTCTGATCCGTCACCGGGGCCGCCGTACCCGCAGGTCATGCCTGCGGGTGCGGCGGCGCCGGTCGGTCGTCCGGGTGGACCGAGACCCGTGCGGCCATCGAGTACCTGCGCTGCGTCATATGGCGGACGCACGCTGAGAGGAACCCCGAAGTGCTCATCGCACAGCGCCCCACCCTGACCGAAGAGGTCATCTCGGAGTACCGCTCGCGGTTCTCCATCGAGCCGCTCGAGCCCGGCTTCGGCTACACGCTCGGCAACTCCCTGCGCCGGACCCTGCTGTCGTCCATCCCGGGCGCGGCGGTGACGAGCATCCGGATCGACGGCGTGCTGCACGAGTTCAGCACCGTCCCCGGCGTCAAGGAGGACGTCACCGAGATCATCCTCAACATCAAGAACCTCGTCGTCTCCTCGGAGAACGACGAGCCGGTCGTGATGTACCTGCGCAAGCAGGGTGCGGGTGAGGTCACCGCGGCGGACATCGTCCCGCCGGCCGGTGTCGAGGTGCACAACACCGAGCTGCACCTGGCCACGCTGAACGAGAAGGGCAAGCTCGAGATCGAGCTGACCGTCGAGCGCGGCCGTGGCTACGTGTCGGCCAACCAGAACAAGGCCTACGAGGCCGAGATCGGCCGGATCCCGGTCGACTCGATCTACTCGCCGGTGCTCAAGGTCACGTACAAGGTCGAGGCCACCCGCGTCGAGCAGCGCACCGACTTCGACAAGCTCATCGTCGACGTCGAGACCAAGCCGGCGATCAGCCCGCGGGACGCGCTGGCCTCGGCCGGCAAGACCCTGGTCGAGCTGTTCGGTCTCGCCCGCGAGCTGAACGTCGAGGCCGAGGGCATCGAGATCGGCCCGTCGCCGACCGACGCGGCCCTGGCCGCCGACCTGGCGCTGCCGATCGAGGACCTGCAGCTGACCATCCGGTCGTACAACTGCCTCAAGCGCGAGGGCATCCACACCGTGGGCGAGCTCGTGGCGCGTTCGGAGGCCGACCTGCTCGACATCCGCAACTTCGGTGCGAAGTCGATCACCGAGGTCAAGGAGAAGCTGGCCGAGCTGAACCTGTCCCTCAAGGACAGCCCGCTCGACTTCGACCCGAGCGCCGCCGCGTACTACGACGGCGACGAGGGCGACTTCACCGAGGACGAGCAGTACTGACGCCGGGGAGGCGGCGCGCCGATGACGTGCGCCGCCGGCCCATCACTGGAACCAAGGAGTAAAGACCATGCCTACGCCCACCAAGGGTGCCCGGCTCGGTGGCGGCCCGGCTCACGAGCGGCTCATCCTGGCCAACCTGGCCACGGCGCTCTTCGAGCACAAGCGCATCACGACCACCGAGACCAAGGCCAAGCGCCTGCGTCCGCTGGCCGAGCGCCTGATCACCTTCGCCAAGCGCGGTGACCTGCACGCCCGTCGCCGTGTCCTGACCGTCGTCCGCGACAAGTCCGTCGTGCACGAGCTCTTCACCGAGATCGCGCCGCAGATGGCCGAGCGTCAGGGTGGCTACACCCGCATCACGAAGATCGGCCCCCGCAAGGGCGACAACGCCCCCATGGCCGTGATCGAGCTCGTCCTCGAGCCCGTCTCGCCGAAGCAGGCCGTCGTGCGCGAGGCGACCAAGGCCGCCGCCAAGGCTGCGCCGAAGGCCGAGAAGGTCGAGGAGACCGTCGAGGTCGAGGAGACCACCGAGGCGACCGAGGCTCCGGCCGAGGAGACCGTCGAGGAGACGAAGGACGAGGCCGACAAGGCCTGACGTCCCGGTTCACCGGACTCCGGGAGGGCCCGGACCGCGAGCAGCACGCTCGTGGTCCGGGCCCTTCTGCGTGCCCGGGCTTCTCGCGTGCGTGGGGCGTCCCGCGGCGGTGCCGGTAGCGTGCGGGCATGAGCGTCCCGGTGGTCCTGGTGCACGGCCTGCGCACGTCCCGGACCATGTGGCGCGCGCAGGTCGAGGCGCTGCGCGGGTTCGGTGCCGAGGTCGTGGCGGTGGACCTGCCGGGGCACGGAGAGCGGCGCGGGGAGACGTTCACCCGGGACGGCGCGGTGGCGACGGTGCGGGACGCGGTGGACGGCGTCGGCGGGCGGGCGCTGGTGGCGGGGCTGTCGCTGGGCGGGTACACCGCGATCACGCACGCGGCGCGGCACCCGGAGCAGGTGGCCGGGCTGGTCGCCGCCGGCTGCTCCACCCGGCCGCTGGCGGCGCTGGTCGGCGGGTGGGCGCTGCTGGCCCGGGGGATCGCGCGGCTGCCCGACTCCGGCGCGGGCCTGAACGAGGCGCTGGTCGGCCGGGTGCTGTCGCCGGACGCGGCACGGGACGTGGCCGAGGGCGGATTCGCGCTGGACGTGATGGACGACGTGCTGCGCGAGATGCGGCAGGCCGAGCCGGTGCGCGACCTCGGCGAGGTGACCGCGCCGGTGTGGATCGTGAACGGGCGCTACGACCACTTCCGCGGCGAGGAGCGCCGGTTCGTCCGGGCCTGCGCCGACGGGCGGCTGGTGGTGGTGCCGGGGGCGACGCACCTGGTGTCGCTCACCGCGCCGGTGGCGTTCACCCGCGTGCTGCTGGAGGCGCTGGCGGCCGTGGAGCGACGCGAGGCCGCACCGGCCTGATCGCGGGCCGGGGCGGGTCGGTCGGGGAGCTCAGACCCCGAGCTGCCAGGCGCGCACGCCGCCGACGATCCCCGCCTGGTTCGGCACCACCACGACGTCGTCGCCGAGCCGGGCCAGCACCTGCGGGGTGATCTGCCGGGAGTTGCCCCCGCCGAGGTAGAGCCGGTCCCACAGCACCACCGGGCGCAGCCCCTCGACCACCTGCCGCACGCGGCGGGACCACAGGGCGTCGCCGAGCCGGGCGCGCTGGATCTGCCCGATGTACTCGTCGTAGGTGGTCATCCGGCGCACCGGGGCGTGCGACCACTCCAGGTGCGGTGCCAGGCGGCCGCCGTCGAAGAGCGCGGAGCCCAGGCCGGTGCCCAGCGTGAGCACCAGCTCGACCCCGGTGCCGGAGACCACGCCCGCGCCGTGCACCTCGGCGTCGTTGAGCACCAGCGTCGGCACGGTGAGGCGGTGCTCCACGGCGGCGCGGATGTCGCAGCCGGACCACTCCTCGACCAGCTCGGGGTCGACGCGGGTGTGCGGGCCGGAGCGGTTCACGTAGTGCGGGGTGGCGACCACGACGCCGTGCCGGATCATCCCGGGCATGCCCACGGTGGCACGGTCGGCGGGCGGCAGCCGCTCGGCGATCTCCGCGATCGTGTCGACCAGGCGCTGCGGCGGCAGCGGGTACGGCGTGGGCACCCGGATCGCCGGGGCGTGCAGCGTGCCGGAGGCGTCGAGGACGGAGGCCTTGATCCCTCCGCCGCCGCAGTCCACGGCCAGGGTGTACGGGGACGGCGAGGGCGTAGGCACCGGACCACGGTAGAGCAGCCGCGGGGCACGTACGCTCGACGGGTGCGTGACCAGCCTCTCGACCCCGTCCCTGCCGACCTCGTGCCCGACACCGGGCGGGCGCTGCTGGACCACCACGTGCTCGGCCGCGCCTCGGGTGTCCTCGTGGCGCAGGCGTGCGGTGACGCGCTGGGGGTGCCCTACGAGTTCGCCCGGCCGCCCGGTGACGACGAGCAGCCGGAGATGCGCGGCGGCGGTCTGGGCCCGTACGCGCCGGGGGAGTGGAGCGACGACACCCAGATGTCGGTGTGCGTCGCCCGGGTCGCGGCCCGTGGTGGCGGTCTGACCTCCGAGGAGGAGCTGGACGAGATCGCGGCGGCCTTCGAGGCGTGGCGCAGCGGTGGGGCCAGCGACGTCGGCACCCAGACCGCCACGGTGCTGCGCGACGCCGCGGGGCTGCCCGGCGGGCCGGCGCAGCGGCTGCGCACCGCCGCCGCGCTGCTGCACGCCACCACCGGACGGACCGCCGGCAACGGCGCGCTGATGCGGACCGGGATCGTCGGCCTGGTCGCCCTGGACGACCGGGAGGCCACCGCCCGCGCCGCCCGGGCCGTCGCCGTGCTCACCCACCCCGACCCGCTCGCCGGCGAGTCCTGCGTGCTGTGGTCCGAGGCGGTGCGGCTGGCCGTCACCGAGCAGCGGCTGGACGTGCGCGCCGGGCTCGACCTGCTGCCCGCCGACCGGCGCGAGGCCTGGGCGGGGTGGATCGCGGACGCCGAGCAGCGGCACCCCGTGGCCGACCTGCGCGAGGGCAACGGCTTCACGGTCACCGCGCTCCAGGCCGCCTGGCACGCGATCGTGTCCACCGAGCCGATCGGCGGGGACCCGGACGGGCGGCTGCACCTGCCTGCGGCGCTGGCGGCAGCGGTGCGGATCGGCGGGGACACCGACACGGTGGCGGCCGTCGCCGGGGCGCTGCTCGGCGCGCGCTACGGCGTGTGGGCGGTGCCGGAGGTCTGGGAACGGGCCGTGCACGGGTGGCCGGGGACGGCCGAGCACCCGTTCGGGGCCCGTCGGCTCGGGGCGCTGGGCCGGGCTGCCGCGCAGGGCGGACCGGGACGGATCGGCACCCCGGGGACGCAGACCTGCCCGCTGTGCGGGACGTGCTGGGTGCGCGGGCCCTTCGAGGAGCGCTACCCGGACTGCGTGTGCTCCTGGTGCGCCGGCTGGGTCACGGACCGCGCGGGCGTCCCCGTCACCCTCTACAACACCTCGTTCTCCGGCGGGTTCACCGCCCAGCACGCCGACGGGTCGACCGCCGCGGAGGAGGTGGTCGCCGGCCACGTGTGGATCGACGGGCGGCTGCTGCGCGGCGCCGAGCGACGGTTCGGCGGCACCGTGGTGCAGGTCGGCCCGGAGGAACGGGCCGCGCTGGACGGGACGGTGGTCGAGCCGTGACCGGCGAGCCGACCGTGCGGGTGCGGGTCGACCTGTCCTACGACGGCACCGACTTCGCCGGCTGGGCGCGCCAGCCCGCGCTGCGCACCGTGCAGGGGGTGGTGGAGGACGGCCTGGCGCTGGTGCTGCGCTCGGCGCACCGCGGCGACCCGCCGCCCCGGGTGACCGTGGCCGGGCGCACCGATGCCGGGGTGCACGCGCGTGGCCAGGTGCTGCACGTGGACGTGCCGCTCGGGGCCTGGCAGGCGGTGCCCGGGCGCTCGGACCGCACCCCGGAGGAGTCGCTGCTCACCCGGCTCGGCGGGGTGCTGCCCGCCGACGTGGTGGCCCGGGCGGTGCGGGTGGCGCCCGAGGGCTTCGACGCACGGTTCTCCGCGGTGGCCCGGCGCTACGTGTACCGGGTGTGCGACGAGGAGGCGCGGCGCGACCCGCTGCGCCGCAGCCACGTGCTGTGGACCCGGCGGCCGCTGGACGTCGCCGCGATGGACGAGGCGGCGGCGCGGGTGCTCGGCCGGCACGACTTCGCCGCGTACTGCAAGCCCCGCCCGGGAGCCACCACGATCCGCACCCTGGACGAGCTGTCCTGGACACGACCGGTCGACGGGCCGGACGCCGGCCTGGTGGTCGCCACCGTGCGCGCCGACGCGTTCTGCCACTCGATGGTGCGGGCGCTGGTCGGCGCGAGCCTGGCGGTCGGGGAGGGGCGCCGCGGCGTCGACTGGCCCGCCGAGCTGCTGGTGGGCGGGCGTCGCGACCCGGGCAGCGCCGTGGTGGCCGCCCACGGGCTCACCCTGGAGGAGGTGCTGTACCCGCCGGACGACGAGCTCGCCGGGCGGGCGGTGCAGACCCGGGCCACCCGCTCCGCGGACGACGTGGACGCGCACCCGCTGCGGACGGCGGGCGACTAGACCTCGTCGTCCTCGACCAGGTGCACCGCGGCCTCCTCGGCGCTGGCGGCACCACCGGCGACCCCGGAGTCCAGCGCGAACTCGTCGTTGCCGCCGGCGCGCACCGCGTCGTCGTCCTCGACCAGTCGGCCGGCACGGCCCGGCTCGCGCGACGGGTCCACCCGGGGGTCCTGCTCCCACACCTCGGGCTCCTCCTCGGCGAGGCGCTGGTCCAGGCTCTCGCCGGCGGACTCCTCCCAGGCGGTCTCGCCCCAGTGGTTGCTGCGCGGGCGGTCCGGCGGCGAGTAGCCCTCGTCCAGCAGGTCGTCCACACCCCGGTCGGTGAGCGTGTCCTCGGCGGGCAGCTGGTCGGTGTCGCCCTCGGTGCCGGTGGCGGCGTCGGTGCTCGTGGCGGGGGTCTCCTCGGTCATGACCCCACCGTTCCACCGGCGCGCTGCGGCTGCCACCGCTGGCCCGCGCGGCGATATCGGTTTGGGGCCCGCCCGGCCGGGCTGCGACCATCGGCGGCATGGGTCATCTCGAGGTGCACTCCGTCGGCTACGTGCTCCCCGACGGCCGGCCGCTGCTGCACGAGGTCGACCTGCGCGTCGGCGAGGGGTCGCGCGTGGCGCTGGTCGGCCCGAACGGCGCCGGCAAGTCGACCCTGCTGCGGATCGTCACCGGTGACGAGCAGCCGCACGAGGGCACCGTGGTCCGATCCGGCGGGCTGGGCGTCATGCGGCAGGACGTCGGGCGGCTGGACGACGACCGCTCGGTGCGCGACCTGCTCGCCTCGCTGACCCCGGGCGCCGTCGGCGCGGCCGCCGCGGAGCTGACCGCCGCCGAGCTGCACATGATGGAGGTCGACGACGAGCCCTCCCAGATGCGCTACGCCCAGGCGCTCGCGGACTGGGCGGACGTCGGCGGCTACGAGGTCGAGGCCGACTGGGACCGGGTGACCGATGCGGTGCTCTCGGTGCCCTTCGACCGCGCGCAGCACCGCTCCGTGCGCACCCTGTCCGGCGGCGAGCAGAAGCGGCTGGTGCTGGAGGCGCTGCTGCGCGGCCCGCAGGAGGTGCTGCTGCTGGACGAGCCGGACAACGCCCTCGACGTGCCCACCAAGCGCTGGCTGGAGGACCGCCTGGTCGAGAGCCCCAAGACGGTGCTGCTGGTCAGTCACGACCGCGAGCTGCTGTCCCGGGTGCCGACCCACGTGGCCACCCTGGAGCCGACGCCGGCCGGTGCCGGCCTCTGGGTGCACGGCGGGGACTTCCGGACCTACGAGCAGGCGCGGGCGGACCGGCGCGAGCGGCTGGCCGAGCTGGCCCGACGCTGGGACGAGGAGCACGCCAAGCTGATCCAGCTGGTGCAGACCCTCAAGACCAAGTCGGCGTTCAACGACGGCATCGCCTCGCGCTACCACGCGGCCCAGACCCGGCTGCGCAAGTTCGAGGAGGCCGGGCCGCCGGAGGTGCTGTCCCGCGACCAGGACGTCAAGGTCCGGCTGCGCGGCGGGCGCACCGCCAAGCGCGCGGTGGTGGCCGAGGGGCTGGAGCTGACCGGGCTGATGAAGCCCTTCGACCTCGAGGTGTGGTTCGGCGAGCGGGTGGCCGTGCTCGGCTCCAACGGCTCGGGCAAGTCGCACCTGCTGCGGCTGCTCGCGGCCGGCGGCACCGACCCGGCGCCGGAGCAGCGCCCGCACGACGACGGGCCGCCGGTCCCGGCGGTGCCGCACACCGGTCGGGTGGTGCTCGGCTCGCGGGTGGTCCCCGGCTGGTTCGCGCAGAACCGGCAGCACGCCCGGGACGCCGCCTTCGCCGACCGCACGCTGCTGGAGATCCTGCACCGCGGCGAGGGCAGCCGGCCCGGCATGGGGCGGGAGCCGGCGAGCAAGGCGCTGGACCGCTACGAGCTGGTCTCCTCGGCGGAGCAGCGCTACGGCACGCTGTCCGGCGGGCAGCAGGCCCGGTTCCACATCCTGCTGCTCGAGCTCGGCGGCGCGACCCTGCTGCTGCTCGACGAGCCGACCGACAACCTCGACCTGCACTCCGCGGAGGCGCTGGAGGCCGGGCTCGCCGGCTTCGAGGGGACCGTGCTCGCCGTCACGCACGACCGCTGGTTCGCGCGCGGCTTCGACCGCTACCTGGTGCTCGGCGAGGACGGCAGCGTGGTCGAGACGCCGGAACCGGTGTGGGACGCGGGTCGGGTCGCTCGTTCGCGCTGACCCGCTTTGACCGCTCGCGGGGGCGGCGGCTAGGCTGTCGAGTCGTTGTGCGTCCCGTCGTGTCGATCTGGTGTGTTCCCGCTCACCGGTCCACGGACGACGCACGGACGGTACTCATCGGCTGACCCGGCTTCTACGGGATTGCCGTGAACACAGTCATCAGACATAGAGAAGGCAACGACCGTGCGCACGTACACCCCGAAGCCCGGCGACGTCCAGCGTGACTGGTACGTCATCGACGCGACCGACGTCGTCCTGGGCCGTCTGGCCACTCACGTGGCGACGCTCCTGCGCGGCAAGCACAAGGCCACCTTCGCTCCGCACGTCGACGGCGGTGACTTCGTCATCGTCATCAACGCGGACAAGGTCGCGCTGACCGGCAACAAGCGCGAGACGAAGCTCGCCTACCGCCACTCCGGCTACCCGGGTGGTCTGCGGGCCGTCGCGTACTCCGACCTGCTCGAGAAGCACCCTGAGCGTGCGATCGAGAAGGCCGTGCGCGGCATGCTCCCGAAGAGCTCGCTGGCCCGCCAGCAGCTCTCCAAGCTGAAGGTCTACGCCGGCGCCGAGCACCCGCACGCCGCTCAGCAGCCGAAGCCCTTCGAGATCACCCAGGTCGCGCAGCAGGCCTGAGGCCGGCAGCGCTCACCACCAGACAGGACGCGAGGACACCACCAGTGGCCGAGACCACGGTCGACATCGACCTTGAGGGCGGCGAGACGCCCACCAGCTACACCTCCGAGACCGCTGCGCCCACCGGGCGTGGCCAGAGCCTGACCGCTCCCGGCCAGGCCCTCGGCCGCCGCAAGGAGGCCATCGCGCGCGTGCGCCTGGTCCCCGGCACCGGCCAGTGGAAGATCAACGGCCGCACCCTCGAGGACTACTTCCCGAACAAGGTGCACCAGCAGCTCGTGAACTCCCCGCTGAAGCTCGTGGACGTCGAGGGTCGCTTCGACGTCATCGCGCGCATCACCGGCGGCGGCGTCTCCGGCCAGGCCGGCGCCCTGCGCCTCGGCATCGCCCGTGCGCTGAACGCGATCGACGCCGAGCACAACCGCCCGGCGCTGAAGAAGGCCGGCTTCCTGACCCGCGACGCCCGCGTCGTCGAGCGCAAGAAGGCCGGTCTCAAGAAGGCCCGCAAGGCCCCGCAGTACTCCAAGCGCTGATCTCCGGATCAGCACGCGCGGCCGATGGCCCCGAGGGTCCGACCCTCGGGGCCATCGGCCGTTCCGGTGCCCGGAGCCGTGCCGACCACGCGGTCGGCGCAGATCGGGCAGGATGCAGGACGGCCGCAGGGGCGGCCGACGACGAAGGGGTCCGTTGATGGGACGACTGTTCGGCACCGACGGTGTGCGAGGCCTGGCCAACCGGGACGTCACGGCGGAGGTCGCGCTCGACCTGTCCGTCGCGGCGGCCCACGTGCTCGGCCAGCGCGGTGCGTTCGAGGGCCACCGGCCCCGTGCCGTGATCGGTCGCGACCCGCGCGCCTCGGGCGAGTTCCTGTCGGCGGCCGTCGCCGCCGGCCTGGCCAGCGCCGGCGTGGACGTGCTGAACGTCGGCGTGCTGCCGACCCCGGCGATCGCCCACCTGACCGGGGCGCTCGGCGTCGACCTCGGCGTGGTGCTGTCGGCCTCGCACAACCCCATGCCGGACAACGGCATCAAGTTCCTCGCCCGCGGCGGGCACAAGCTCGACGACGAGCTCGAGGACGCGATCGAGCAGCGGCTGCGCGAGGACTGGGAGCGCCCCGTCGGCGCCGACGTCGGCCGGATCCGCACCGACGCGGGCCGGGCCGGCGAGCAGTACGTCGAGCACCTGGTGTCCACGATCGGCACCGGCCTGCACGGGCTGCGGATCGCGGTGGACTGCGCGAACGGTGCCGCCAGCGAGGTCGGCCCGGCCGCCCTGCGCGAGGCCGGCGCGGACGTCGTGGTGATCAACGCCTCCCCGGACGGCCGCAACATCAACGAGGCCTGCGGGTCGACCCACCCCGAGCAGCTCCAGGCCGCCGTGGTGGCCTCCGGCGCCGACCTGGGCGTGGCCTTCGACGGGGACGCCGACCGCTGCCTCGCGGTGGACCACACCGGTGCGCTGGTCGACGGCGACCAGATCATGGGCGTGCTCGCCCTGGCCCTGCGCGACGCGGGCCGGCTGGCGCACGACACCCTGGTCGTCACGGTGATGAGCAACCTGGGCCTGCGCCTCGCGATGCAGGCGGCCGGGGTGCGCACCGTCGAGACCGGTGTCGGCGACCGCTACGTGCTGGAGGAGATGCGCGCGCACGCGTACAACCTGGGCGGCGAGCAGTCCGGCCACGTGATCCTGGCCGACCACGCCACCACCGGCGACGGGACGCTGACCGCCCTCCAGCTGGCCGCGCGGGTCGCCGCCACCGGGCAGAAGCTCAGCGAGCTCGCCGCGGTCGTGCGCCGCCTGCCGCAGACCCTGATCAACGTGCCCGGCGTGGACAAGGACCGCGCGGGCACCGACGAGCACGTCGCCGCGGCCGTCGAGGTCGCCCAGCGTCGGCTCGGCCAGACCGGGCGGGTGCTGCTGCGGCCCTCGGGCACCGAGCCGCTGGTCCGGGTGATGGTCGAGGCCGCCACCCAGGACGACGCCGACGGGGTCGCCACCGAGCTGGCCGACGTCGTGCGCGCGCACCTGGCGCTCTGAGGATGACCGACCCGGGCCTGGGCGTCGCGCCCGAGGCGCGCTGGCCGGCGGCGGTGGTGCGCGAGCACGTGCTGCGGCTGATCGACGCGGCGGCGGCCGACCCGTCCGGCACCGTGCCGATCGTGCAGGCCGGTCACCCGGCGCTGCGGATGCGGGCGGTGCCGGTGGACGGCCAGGTCGAGGCGGACGAGCTGGCGGCGCTGGTCGCGCTGATGCGCGCCACGATGCACGCCGCACCCGGCGTCGGCCTCGCCGCCCCGCAGATCGGGCTGCCGCTCGCGCTGGCCGTGCTCGCCGACCCGGGCGCCGAGGGCACCGAGGCCGGCGAGGTGCGCGAGCGCCCCGTCATGCCGTTCCGGGTGCTCGCCAACCCGCGGTACGCACCGGTGCCGGGGGAGGAGCCCGAGCTGGTCGGCTTCTACGAGGGCTGCCTCAGCGTGGTCGGCTACCAGGCGGTCGTCCCGCGCCTGCGCCGGCTGCACCTCACCGGCTCCGACGCCTCCGGCGCCCCGGTGGACGAGATCGTCCAGGGCTGGCCCGCGCGGATCGTCCAGCACGAGACCGACCACCTCGGCGGCACGCTCTACCTGGACCGGGCGCTCACCCGCTCGCTGGCGGCCACCGACGACATCGGCGCGCACTGGGCCACCGAGCCACGGCCCGTCGAGGCCGCGCGGATGCTCGGCTTCCCGCTGCACCGGCACTGAGCGGTCCCTCCCCCGCAGGGAGGAGTCGGATCCTGTGGAGATCGCTCTCGGGGTCGATGCGCATGTCGGTGCCCGGGCGCAGGATTGTGGGTGACATCAGGGGGAGACCAGGGGCACTCTCGGGGGGATCCCCCATGCCGCCGGGACACCCCGCCCACCTACGGTGGAGCCGCCGGCGCTCGCCGGACGCCCCCACCCACCCCAGGAGCTGATCACCGGTGCTTCAGGACTGGATCCAGGCGATCAACGACTGGGTCCCGATGCTCGCGGGATCCCCGTGGGTCTACCTCGCGCTGTTCGCCTTCGCCGCGATCGACGGGTTCTTCCCGCCGATCCCCAGCGAGTCCGTCGTGATCGCGCTCGCCTCGCTGTCGATCGCGCACGGCGAGCCGAACATCCTCCTGGTCGCGCTGGCGGGTGCCGCCGGCGCGTTCACCGGTGACCAGGTCGCCTACCTGATCGGCTCCAAGGTCGACGTCCGACGGCTCCGGATCTTCCGGACCGGGCGCGGCAGCAAGGCGCTGGACTGGGCGGAGCACGCGCTGGTGCACCGCGGGTCGTCCTTCATCCTGGCCGCCCGCTACATCCCGATCGGACGGGTCGCGGTCAACATGACCGCCGGTGCGCTGGGCTACCCGCGGCGCCGGTTCATGGGGCTGACCGCGCTGGCCGCCGTGACCTGGGCCGCCTACGGCACGCTGATCGGCGCGGGCGCCGGGGTCTGGCTGGCCGACCACTCGCTGCTCGCGGTGGTGGCCGGCGTGGTCGTCGGCACCGTGGTCGGGCTCGCGATCGACTGGGCGCTGCGCCGCTGGACGCGGGTCGGGGAGACCCCCACCCGGCTCGGCGGCGCGCGGGGTGCCGTCGCGGAGCCCACGGTGGCCGTGGAGGCGCCCGAGGCCGCTCCCGCCGCTCCGGTCACGTCCCGGCAACGATCCGGCCCCGGACGCTAACGATCCGGTCTCACCGGCCGTCCCGCGCCGGACGCCCACCTACGCTCGATCCCGGGCCACGACGGAGTCGCCCCCACACCGGTGGCGCGGACCTGGTCCGCGCCGCCGCGACGGGGACAGGGAGGCGACGAAGGGCGGGCGATCGGCATGGCGGCAGGACGCGCTGCCCGCACGCCCCGACGCCGGGTCGCGCTCGCCGCGCCGACCGTGATCACCGCCCTCGTGCTGGCCGCCTGCGGCGATGCCGGCTCGGACGGGTCCGCCGGCAGCAGCGCGCTCGCCGACCGGCCGGTCACCACCTCGCTGCCCACCGGCCCGGACTGCCTCGCCCCGCAGGTGCTGTCCGCCCTGGGCTTCGCCGGCATCACCCCGCCCGGCGCGACCAGCCACCCCGACGCCCCCGAGGCCGGGCCGCTGCCCTCCGGCTTCACGCCGGTCACCGCGGTGCTGTGCAGCACCGGCGAGACCCTCACCGACAGCGCCGGCCGGTGGGCCGCCGTCACCGCCTCCCGGCTGGAGGGCGACGTCGACGCCCTGGTCGAGGCGCTGTCCGCGACCTCCGCGCGGGTCGGGGCCACCACCGGCCCGTGCGCGACCGGCCAGCGGCGCAGCGACCTGTGGCTGGTGGACGCCCTGGGCGGCGCCGTGCGCGTGCTGCTGCCCGGTGGCGGCTGCGGCGACCTCGACCCGGCGGTGCGCGCCGGGCTGGACGACCTCGACGCGGTGGACGTCGAGCGCTACCCGGTGGCGCTGGTCGCACCGGGCGCCGCGCCGACGTCCTGACGCGGGCGCGCAGGCCGGGGCGCTCGGCGGACGGGCCCGGCCCGGCGCTCAGAGCTTGCGCAGCCGGACCCGCGCGACCGAGTGGTCGGCGTCCTTGGTCAGCACCAGCGTCGCGCGGCTGCGGGTCGGCAGGATGTTCTGCACCAGGTTCGGGGCGTTGATCGTGTCCCAGAGGTGCTCGGCCCGCGCCACCGCCTGCTCGTCGGTCAGGCTCGCGTACCGGTGGAAGTACGACTCCGGGCGGGCGAACGCCGTCGTGCGCAGCGACAGGAACCGGTCCACGTACCACTGCCGGGCGTCCTGGGTGCGGGCGTCCACGTAGATCGAGAAGTCGAAGAAGTCGCTGACCGCGAGGTTCGAGGTGCCCGCCGTCGTCGGCCGTGCCGGCTGCAGCACGTTCAGCCCCTCGACGATCAGCACGTCCGGCCGGCGCACCACGACCTCCGCGCCGGGCACGATGTCGTAGGTGATGTGGTCGTACACCGGCGCGCGCACCTCGGCGTGCCCGGCCTTCACCCGCGAGACGAACTGGAGCAGGGCGCGCCGGTCGTAGGACTCCGGGAACCCCTTGCGCTCCATCAGCCCGCGCCGCTCCAGCTCCGCGTTCGGGTACAGGAACCCGTCCGTGGTCATCAGCGCGACGTTCGGGGTCGCGGGCCAGCGGGCCATCAGCTCGCGCAGCAGCCGCGCCGTGGTCGACTTGCCGACCGCCACCGATCCGGCCACCCCGATCACGAACGGGGTGCGCGGGGTGTCCTCGCGCAGGAACGTCGACGCGGCCGCGTGCAGCCGGCGGCTGCCGGTGACGTACAGGTCGAGCAGGCGGGACAGCGGACGGTAGATCGCGTCGACCTCCGCCAGGTCGATCGGGTCGCCCAGGCCGCGCAGCCGCGTGACGTCCTCGTCGGTCAGGGGGAGCGGCGTCGACTCCGACAGCCGCACCCAGGTGTCCCGGTCCATCTCCACGTACGGCGAGGAGGTGACGGTGACGTCGGAGGCTCGCACCCGACGATTCTGCCCGATCCCGCGCGGACCGCTCGCCGCGAGGGCCCGGCTAGACTCCCGCCCATGTGTGGAATCGTCGGGTATGTCGGAGAGCACCGTCCGGACGGGCAGCCGCTCGAGGTCGTCCTGGAGGGGCTGCGGCGGCTGGAGTACCGCGGCTACGACTCCGCGGGCGTCGCCCTCGTCACCGGGACCGGTGACCTCGCCAGCGCCAAGAAGGCCGGCAAGCTGGCCAACCTGCTCGCCGAGCTCGACGCGAGCCCGCTGCCGGACGCCACCGCCGCGATCGGCCACACCCGCTGGGCCACCCACGGCGGGCCGACCGACGTCAACGCGCACCCGCACCTCGCGGGCAAGGTCGCGCTGATCCACAACGGCATCATCGAGAACTTCGCCCAGCTCAAGGCCGAGCTGGTGGCCGACGGCGCCGAGCTGCTCTCCGAGACCGACACCGAGGTCGTCGCGCACCTCGTCTCGCGCGCCTACGACGACGTCAAGGACCTCGGCGAGGCCATGCGCCAGGTCGTCCGCCGGCTGCACGGCACCTTCACCCTGCTCGCCGTGCACGCCGACCACCCGGACACCGTCGTCGGCGCCCGGCACGACTCGCCGCTCGTCGTCGGCCTCGGCGAGGGCGCGAACTACCTCGGGTCCGACGTCGCCGCCTTCGTCGCGTACTCCACCGAGGCGATGGAGCTCGGCCAGGACCAGGTCGTCGTGATCACCCCGCGCTCCGTGGAGATCACCGACTTCGACGGCAACCCCGCCGAGGGCCGCCGCTACACCGTCGACTGGGACGCCGCCGCCGTCGAGAAGGGCGGCTACCGCTCCTTCATGGAGAAGGAGATCGCCGACCAGCCGCAGGCCGTCGCCGACACCCTGCTCGGGCGCACGGACACCTCCGGCCGACTGATCCTCGACGACCTGCGGATCGACGAGTCCGTGCTGCGCGCCGTCGACAAGATCATCGTGATCGCCTGCGGCACCGCCGCCTACTCCGGCCACGTCGCCAAGTACGCGATCGAGCACTGGTGCCGCATCCCGGTCGAGGTCGAGCTCGCCCACGAGTTCCGCTACCGCGACCCGATCCTCAACTCCCGCACGCTGGTCGTCGCGATCTCGCAGTCCGGCGAGACCATGGACACCCTGATGGCCGTGCGGCACGCCCGCGAGCAGGGCGCCACCGTGCTGGCGATCTGCAACACCCACGGCTCGACGATCCCGCGCGAGTCCGACGCCGTGCTCTACACGCACGCCGGCCCCGAGGTCGCCGTCGCGTCCACCAAGGCGTTCCTCGCGCAGATCACCGCCGCCTACCTGCTCGGCCTGTACCTGGCCCAGCTGCGCGGCAACAAGTTCGCCGACGAGATCCGCGAGATCCTCGACGACCTGCGCGCCATGCCCGCCAAGATCCAGGACGTGCTGGACCGCGCCGGCCGCGTGCGCGAGATCGCCCGCTGGATGGCCGACACCTCCTCGGTGCTGTTCCTCGGGCGGCACGTCGGCTACCCGGTGGCCCTGGAGGGCGCGCTCAAGCTCAAGGAGATCGCGTACATCCACGCCGAGGGCTTCGCCGCCGGCGAGCTCAAGCACGGCCCGATCGCGCTGATCGAGCCCGGCCAGCCCGTGTTCGTCATCGTGCCCTCGCCGCGCGGCCGCGACTCTCTGCACTCGAAGGTCGTCTCCAACATCCAGGAGATCCGCGCCCGTGGCGCCCGCACCCTGGTGATCGCGGAGGACGGCGACGAGGCGGTGCGCGCCTACGCCGACGAGGTGTTCTACGTCCCGCAGTCGCCGACGCTGCTCGCGCCGCTGCTCGACGTGGTGCCGCTGCAGATCTTCGCCTGCGAGCTCGCCACCGCGCGCGGCCTCGACGTGGACCAGCCGCGCAACCTCGCCAAGTCCGTCACCGTCGAGTGACGCGCGGCGGGTCGGCGGCGGGCGCGGCCAGGGCGCTGGCCGTGGTCGGCGGGGTGGCGGTCGGCGATCGGTCGCGCGCCGGCGGGGCGCGGCTCGGTCAGGCGTGCTCGGCCGGCGCGCCCGTGGCCGATCGGTCGGTCGGTCCTCTGGTCGGGGGTCTCGCGTGATCGTCGGGGTCGGGATCGACGTCGTGGACGTGGCCCGGTTCATCGCCACCGTCGAGCGGGTGCCCGCGCTGCGCGAGCGCCTGTTCACCCCCGAGGAGCGCGACCTGCCCGACGCGTCCCTGGCCGCACGGTTCGCCGCCAAGGAGGCCATCGCGAAGGCGATCGGGGCGCCCGGTGGCATGTCCTGGCAGGACGCGACCGTGCGCCGCGTGCTCGGCCAGCAGCCCGTGGTCGAGGTCCGCGGCACCGTCGCCGCCGCGGCAGCCGCCGCCGGTGTCGCCCGCTTCCACCTCTCGATCTCCCACGACGCCGGCATCGCCAGCGCGATGGTCGTCGCCGAACGCCCCTGACCCGCACGCGCGTGCGCTCTCGCCGAGGTTGCACGAAAGCAGGCTTCAGCGCTCACGAAGCGTGCATTCGTGCACGCTCGGCGCGTGCTCCCCGGATCGCGGTCAGGGCGAGCGTCGGCTCGCGGACGTCGTGCGCGGTGCACGTGATCACGCGCCATCCCAGCGCCTCGAGCGATCTGCGGCGACGGATGTCGCGCTGCCAGGTGGCGCGATCGACACGGTGGACGTCACCGTCGTACTCGATCGCGATTCGCAGCCCAGGGTAGGACAGATCGGGGACGGCGACGAGACCCCCGTCGGCGCTGAGAACCGGGACGTTCACCGCCGGACAGGGCAGCCCCGCCGCCACGAGGATCAGCCGCAGGCGAGTCTCCATGCACGAGTCGGTGCCGGCGCGCAGCAGGTCGAGCGCACGGCGGAGCGGGCGGATACCGCGGGTGCCGGCCGGGAGGTGCTCGACCACGGACCGCAACGCGTCGACTGAGGTCCGTGCGGCAGCGCGACGGAGCAGGGCGTCGCCCGCGACCACGAGTTCATCGAGGGTCAGGTCGTGCGCGAGCTGCGCCCAGACCGCATCGACCGGGACCACCGGGAGCCCGTACAGATTGACCGGCGCGAGCGGGACGGACGTCTGATGACCGACCAGGCCGGGTCGCCGCGGTGGGGCGGTCGGCGTCGTGACCTGGACGTGCAGCGCATCAGGGCGGTCCAGCCCGCGCGGAGGGTCCACACCCCAGAGGAGCCAGGCGGTCGCATGGCTGAAGGACGCGTTCTTCGGCTGCAGCAACGCCACCTCACGGCAACGTCCGACGAGGTCCTGCGCCGGTCGTGGGGCACGCATGCCGTGCCAGGGCGAGGGCACTCGGGTGAGCCGGGAGCGAGAGACCCCACGCTCTCGGGCATCGGGCACGGTGAAGGGACGTCCGGCGATCAGGGCTGGTAGCGGTCGGGTGGGCCACGGCATGTCCAGCAGGGTGCGCCCGGCGGACGTCGATGCGCACCCTTGCTTGATCGTCCCTGTGGACGATGACCCGCACCGCGACCCTGTGGACAACTCACACCCGGCCCGGTTGGGGGCGCCGACAATGCACGAAAGCAGGCTTCAGCACCCGCGAAGGGTGCATTCGTGCACTCTCGACGAGGGTGAGAGCGCGCACGCGCGCGCGGGTGGGCGAGGGGGCGCGGGTGGGGCGGGGGTCGGGGAGGATGGGGGGATGATCTCGGGCTACACGGCTGACGACGTCCGGGCGGCGGAGGCGCCGCTGCTCGCACGCGGGGTGCCGCTGATGCAGCACGCGGCGTTCGCGCTGGCGACACGGGTGGCGGCGGAGCTCGGCGCACGGCGGGCGGGGACGCCCGGGGGAGCGGTGCGCGGGGCGTCGGTGGTGCTGCTGGTGGGATCGGGGAGCAACGGCGGCGACGCGCTGCACGCGGGGGCGCTGCTGGCCCGACGCGGTGCGCGGGTGCTGGCGGTGTGCACGACGGGATCCCCGCACGCCGAGGGTCTGGCGGCGCTGCGGCGGGCGGGCGGGCGCGCGGTGCGGGTGACGGACACGCTGGTGGACGCGGCCGCGGCGGGGCGGCACCGGCAGGGCCCTGACCCGGTGGACGAGGCGGGTTCGGCGACCGACGGCGGCCCCGCGCCGGTGTGGGTCGGGGACGCCGTGGCGGAGGCGTACGCGGCGGACGTCGTGCTGGACGGGCTGCTCGGGATCGGCGGCCGGGGCGCGCCGCGCGGGGTGGCGGAGCTGCTGGTCGGGCTGCTGCGTGACCTGCTCGCGGAGGAGGGGACGGTCGACGGAGGGGCGTCGGACGGTGCTGCGGGCGGGCGGAGCACGGCGGGACCCGCGGCCGGGTCGGCGCCGGCAGAGGCGGGTTCCGTACGGGCGTACCGCGCGGCGAGCGGGTCGGCGGGATCGGCGTCCACGGGAGACGGTCGAGCACGGGCGTTCGGCGCGGCGGGTGGCGCTGCCGGAGGGCGGGGGCCGACGCCGGGGCCGCTGGTGGTGGCGGTCGACCTGCCGAGCGGGATCGGGGTGGACGACGGCACGCTGCCGGACGGCCCGGTGCTGCCGGCGGACGTGACGGTGACCTTCGGCGGGTCGAAGGCGGGTCTGCTGCTGCCCCCGGCGGCGCGGACCGCCGGGTCGGTGCAGGTGGTGGACCTCGGGCTGCCGCTCGACGGGGTGCGTCCGGCGGTGGCCCGGCTGGGGACCTCGGACGTGGCGGGGCTCTGGCCGGTGCCGGGGGCCGACGCGCACAAGTACCGCCGGGGCGTGCTCGGTGTGGTCGCCGGCACCGCCGCCTACCCGGGGGCCGCGGTGCTGGCGGCGTCCGCGGCCGCGCTCAGCGGGGTCGGGATGGTGCGGTACGTCGGACCCCGGGCGGTCGGCGACGCGGTGCTGGCGGTACGGCCGGAGGTGGTGGTCGGCACGGGACGCGTGCAGGCGTGGCTGCTGGGGTCCGGGGTGGACCCGCAGGACGCGGAGCAGGTGGAACGGGTGACCGACGCGATCGACGCCGCGCTGCACGACGGGCTGCCCGCGGTGGTGGACGCCGGCGCGCTGACGATCGCGCCGCGGACCCTCGCGCCGTGGCTGGTGCTGACCCCGCACGCCGGGGAGCTCGCCGCGCTGCTGAGCCGCTGGGGCGAGCAGGTGGACCGCTCGGCGGTGGAGGCGGAGCCGCTGCGCTGGGCGCGACGCGCGCACGAGATCAGCGGGGCGACGGTGCTGGTCAAGGGCGCGGTGACGGTGGTGGTCGGCGCCCAGGGGGCTGTGTACGCGCAGGCCGAGGCGCCGGCCTGGCTCGCGACGGCGGGATCCGGTGACGTGCTGGCGGGGGTGCTGGGGGCGCTGCTCGCCGGGAGGTCCGAGGACGTGCTGGCGGACCCCTCGCTGGCGGCGGCGCTCGCGGCGGCGGCGGCCTCGGTGCACGGGAGGGCCGCGACCACGGCGGTGCCCGGCGGGCCGGTGACGGCGCTCGCGGTGGCGCAGGCCCTCCCTGCGACCGTGGCGGCGGTGCTGCGTGGCTGAGCCGGATCCCACGGCGCCCGATCCCGCGGAGCCGGACCGCGCCGAGCCGGACCGCGCCGAGCCGGACCGCGCCGAGCCGGACCGCGCCGAGCCGGACCGCGCCGAGCGTGAGCCCGCGCCGCCCGACCCCGCGCCCCTCGACCCCGCGCTGCACGCCGCGGTGACCGTGCTGCTGGACGCGCCGCACGCGCCCGGCACGCCCGCGCGGCGGCTGCTCGGGATCGCCGGACCGCCGGGCGCCGGCAAGTCGACGCTGTCCGCGCAGGTGCTCGCGGCGTTCCCCGGTCGGTGCGTGGTGGTGCCGATGGACGGGTTCCACCTCGCGCAGGCGGAGCTGGAACGTCTGGGGCGTGCGGACCGCAAGGGTGCGCCGGACACCTTCGACGCCGCGGGCTACGTGGCGCTGCTGCGTCGGCTGCGCGCCGCCGTGCCCGGCGAGACGGTCTACGCCCCGGAGTACCGCCGCGACCTGCGGCACGGGGTGACCGGCGCGGTGCCGGTGCCGGCGGAGGTGCCGCTGGTGATCACCGAGGGGAACTACCTGCTGCTGACCCAGCACGGCTTCGGGCCGGTGCGCGACCTGCTGGACGCCTGCTGGTACGTCGACCTGCCGGAGGACGTGCGGATCGACCGGCTGGTGCGGCGGCACGTGCGGTTCGGCAAGGCACCGGCGGCGGCGCGGGCGTGGGTGGCCGGCCCGGACCAGCGCAACGCCGACCTCGTCGCGCGCACCCGGGATCGCGCGGACCGGGTGGTGCGGGAGCCCGCCGTGCCCGACGACCGCGGGGGCGCCGTGCCCGACGTCACCGTCCAGCACCCGGCCCCGACCGGCGGTCCGGACGACGACGGTGGGAGACTGGCCCGGTGAGCCGCTTCCCCGCCCGCGCGATCGTGGACCTCGGTGCCATCCGCTCGAACGCGCGGACCCTGGTCGACCTCGCGCCGACCGCGCAGGTGATGGCCGTGGTGAAGGCGGACGCCTATGGGCACGGGCTGCTGCCGGTGGCCCGTGCGGCCGTCGAGGGTGGGGCGACCTGGCTCGGCACGGCGCAGATGACCGAGGCGCTGGCGCTGCGCGCCGGGGGGATCACGGCCCGCGTGCTGACCTGGCTGTACGCGCCGGGCGCGCCGCTCGCGGAGGCCGTGGCGGCGGACATCGACCTGTCGGTGGCGGCGCCCTGGGCGCTGGACGAGGTGGCCGCCGCCGCGCGCGCCACCGGGCGGACCGCGCGGGTGCACCTCAAGGTGGACACCGGCCTGGGCCGCAACGGGCTGACCCCGGACGTGCTGCCCGCGGTGGTCGACGCCGCGCTGCGCCTGGAGGCCGAGGGCGCGATCCGGCTGGTGGGGATCTGGTCGCACCTGGCCTTCGCCGACGAGCCCGGTCACCCGACGCTGCATGCGCAGGGCGACGTGCTGCGGGCGGCGGCCGCCGACGCCGAGGCGCGCGGGGCGCGGTTCGAGGTGCGGCACATCGCGGCCTCGGCCTCGACGCTGACCGACCCGGCGCTGCACCTCGACCTGGTGCGCCCGGGGCTGGCGCTGTACGGGCTGAACCCGGTGCCGCAGCTCGGCGCCCCGGAGCGGTTCGGCCTGCGTCCGGCGATGACCGTCGAGGCGGAGCTCGCCACCGTGAAGCGGCTGCCCGCCGGGCACGGCGTCTCCTACGCGCACCACTACGTGACACCGGGGCCGACCACGGTCGGTGTGGTGCCGCTGGGCTACGCCGACGGGGTGCCGCGGCACGCCTCCGGGGTGGACGGCGCTCCCGGTGCGCCGCTCGCGGTGGGCGGGCGACGGCTCGCGATCGCCGGACGGGTGTGCATGGACCAGATCATGGTGGACCTCGGGCCCGAGGCGACCGAGCAGGCCGGTGACCGCGTGGTGCTGTTCGGCGACGGTGCCGACGGCGGGCCCACGGCGCAGGACTGGGCGGACGTGGCGGGGACGATCAGCTACGAGATCGTGACCCGGCTGGGTGCGCGCGTGCCGCGGGTGCACGTGAACGACGTGGTCCCGGCGGCGGCGACGAGCATGACGGACGGGCAGGCCCGGTGACCGGGCGGACGGAGGAGCAGGTGGACGAGCGGACCACGGACGGCGCGGTGACCGAGGTGACGGTCGAGCTGGCCGACGCCGAGGCGACGCGCGGGTACGGGGCGGCGCTCGCGGCGCTGCTGCGGGCCGGCGACCTGGTGGTGCTGACCGGCGATCTCGGGGCGGGCAAGACCACCCTGACGCAGGGGATCGGCACCGGGCTCGGCGTGCGCGGGGCGGTGGCGTCGCCGACGTTCACGATCGCCCGCGTGCACCCGCCGCTGCCGGAGACCCGCACCGCCGACGGGTCGCCCGCGCCGTGGCTGGTGCACGTGGACGCGTACCGGCTCGGCTCGCTGGACGAGGTGGACGCGCTCGACCTGGACACGTCCCTCGACGAGTCGGTGACCGTGGTCGAGTGGGGCGAGGGCCTGGTCGAGGCGCTGGCCGAGGACCGGCTGGAGATCGCCCTGCACCGCCCCCGCGGCTCCGCCGCCGACCTGCCCGGCGACCCCGGCCCCGGCGACCCCGACCCCGACGGTCCCGACCCCGACGCCGAGGACGCCTCGGCCGGCGTGCGCCGCCTCACCGTGCGCGCCCGGGGCGACCGCTGGCGCGGCATCCCGCTGCCCACGGCCTGACCTGCCCCACCCCGGCCGCACGGCCCGCCCGCGCACGACCCCAGAACCCCCCCCGAGAGGAACCCACCGGTGCCCGTCCTCGCGCTCGACACCTCGTCCGCCGCCTCCGCCGCCGTGGTGGCGGACGACGGCCGCACCCTCACCACCCGGTCGACCGGGGAGCAGCGCCGGCACGCCGAGCTGCTGACCCCGCTGGTCGACCAGGTGCTCACCGAGGCGGGCGTCGCGCGCGGCGAGCTGACGGCGGTGGTCGTGGGCACGGGGCCGGCGCCGTTCACCGGCCTGCGGGTGGGGCTGGTGACCGCCCGCACGCTGGCGCTCGCGCTGGGGGTGCCGGTGCACGGGGTCTCCTCGCTGGACGCGCTGGCGCTGGCCACGGTGACCGCCGGGGACGTCGCCGCCGGTCAGGAGGTGCTGGTGGCCACGGACGCCCGGCGCAAGGAGGTCTACTGGGCCCGCTACCGCGCGGTGGACGGCGGGATCGAGACCGTGGCCGGCCCGGGCGTCGACACCCCGGCGGTGGTCGCGGAGCGCGGGCTGGACGGTCTGGTCGTGGTCGGTGCGGGCACGGCGCTCTACCCGGACCTGCTGCCGGCGACCCACGACGTCGCGACCCTGGACCCCGCCGACCTGGCCCGGGTGGCGCTGGCGCGCCTGGCCTCCGGGGCGTCGGCCGACGACCTGGGCACCGAGCCGCTGTACCTGCGCCGGCCGGACGCGGTGCCGCCGACCCCGCGCCCGCTGGTCGGATGACGGACCACACGCTGCGTCCGCTGGTGCCCGGCGACCTGGACGACCTGGTCGCGATGGAGCACGAGCTGTTCGGCGCGGGGGCGTGGTCGCGGGCGTCGCTGGCGGAGGAGATCGCCGGGCCGGGGCGCTGGTACGTCGGCGCGGTGGACGCCGCCGGTGAGCTGGTCGGCTACGCGGGGCTGTGGTTCGACGGCTACGACGGCCAGGTGATGACGATCGGCACGCGCACCTCCGCGCAGGGCCGGGGCGTCGGCCGGCTGCTGCTGGACGCGTTGCTGGAGCACGCGCGCGGTCTGCGGGCGGAGTCGGTGCTGCTGGAGGTGCGGGTGGACAACGAGCCGGCGCTGCGGCTGTACGAGCGCGCGGGCTTCGAGCGGTTCGGCCGGCGCAAGGGCTACTACCAGCCGGAGAACGTGGACGCCTGGACGATGCGCCTGTCCCTGCTCCCCGGCTGAACACGAACTCCGCACGCACGACCGCCCGCCACCCGCGGGCTGCGCGGGGGACGGGCGGTCGAGGAGGGCCGCAGGGGCTCACACCGTGCGGGCGACGTCCTCGAAGTCGAGGCGGCCCTGGCGCGGGTGCGAGGCCGGCATCGGGAAGCCGTCGATGTCCGCGGGGGCGGTGCCGACGTTCGCGACGATGATCGAGCGCCACGGGGAGCCGGCGAACAGCTCGGCGTCCAGGCCCGCGTTGTCGAAGCCGGTCATCGGTCCGACGTGCAGCCCGGCGGCGCGCAGGCCGACGATCAGGTAGCCGGCCTGGAGGAAGGCGTTGTCGCGGGACATCCGCGCGCGGGTGTCGACGTTCTGCGCGAAGTTCTCGCGGGCACCGGTCATGTGCGGGGCCAGACGCGGCAGGTTCTCGTGGAAGTCGAGGTCGGCCGCGAGCACGAGGGTCAGCGGGGCGCGCTCGGTCTTGGCCTTGTTGCCCTCGCCGAGGTGGGCGACGACGCGCGCACGGGCCTCGGGGGAGCGGACGAGCAGCAGCCGGAGCGGCAGCGAGTTGAGGGCGGTCGGCCCCCAGCGCACCACGTCCCACACGGCGCGGATCTGCTCGTCGGTGACCTCGCCGTCGGCGAAGGTGTTGACCGTGCGGGCCTGGCGGAACACGAGGTCCGTGATCTCGTCCGGGACGCGGGTCGCGACCGGGGCGGTGGACGGTGCGGTGTCGATGCTCATAACTCGTTGAATCCGCAACGACTCCCGGCGATTCCCGTTGCCTCAGTGAACCATGTCACACCGGGCCCGCCGGGCTGCTCACGGGCCGGTCCCGAGGCGGCCGACCGGGCACCGACGACCTATCCTGGCCCCATGCCCGACGCACCGCTGGTCCTGGGGATCGAGACGTCCTGCGACGAGACCGGCGTCGCGCTGGTCCGTGCCCACGCCGACCGCAGCGAGCTGCTGGTCGACACCGTGGCCTCCTCGATGGAGGAGCACGCGCGCTTCGGCGGGATCATCCCCGAGATCGCGTCGCGCGCTCACCTCGAGGCGATGATCCCCACGCTCGACCGCGCGCTGGAGACCGCGGGGGTGACCCTGCGGGACATCGACGCGGTGGCCGTCACCGCGGGGCCCGGCCTGGTCGGCTCGCTGACCGTCGGCACCGCCGCCGCGAAGGCGCTGGCCTACGGCCTGGACGTGCCGCTGTACGGGGTCAACCACGTGATCGGGCACGCGGCGGTGGACGAGCTGGTCGACGGGCTGTTCCCGGACCGGGTGATGGCGCTGGTCGTGTCCGGCGGGCACTCCAGCCTGCTGCTGGTGGACGACATCGTCACCGGTGTGCACGAGCTCGGCTCCACGCTGGACGACGCCGCCGGCGAGGCCTTCGACAAGGTCGGCCGCCTGCTCGGCCTGCCCTACCCCGGCGGCCCGCACATCGACCGGCTGGCGCGCGAGGGCGACCCCACCGCGATCCGGTTCCCGCGCGGGCTCACGGCCGCCAAGGACCAGGAGAAGCACGCCGACGACTTCTCCTTCTCCGGGCTCAAGACCGCGGTGGCCCGCTGGGTGGAGGCCCGGCAGGACGCCGGGCAGCCGATCCCGCTGGAGGACGTGTCCGCCTCCTTCGCCACCGCCGTCGCCGACGTGCTCACCGCCAAGACGATCGCGGCCTGCCGGCGGCACGACGTGTCCACGCTGGTGGTCGGCGGCGGGTTCTCCGCGAACTCGCAGCTGCGCGAGATGGCGGCGCAGCGGTGCGCGGAGGCCGGGATCGATCTGCGCATCCCGCCGATCCGCTACTGCACCGACAACGGCGCGATGATCGCCGCCCTGGGCGCCGCGGTGGTCCGGCGCGGCCTGCCGGCCTCGGACTTCACGATCCCGGTGGACTCCACCATGCCGATGGACGTCGTCACGGTCTGAGGTCCTCGGGCGGTCCGGGACCGCTACGGTGACCGGCGTGGAGTGGCTGCTGGTGCTGGCGATCCCGCTCGGCGTGCTGCTCGCGCCGACGGTGCTCGGAGGGCTGCGCCGCGCCGTCGGTCGGCCGGCGCCGGTCGACCGGGCCGTCCCGGTCGCCGGGTGGCAGCGCACCCCGGTCACCGTGAGCGTCCCGGTGCCGCCGGCCACCGGTGCAGCCGCCACCCGTGTCTCCGTGCCCGCCGCGCCGACCGGGCGACCGGGGTTCACGGCCTGGCTGCCCGGCACCCCGCACGGTGCGCGCCCGCCCCACGAGGAGGCGACCGCCCTGGTCCGGGAGGTCGCGCTGGGGGAGCACGGCGTGCTCCAGCTCCGGGTGCTCGGGCCGGTCGCGGCCACCGGTGCCGCTGCCGAGCGCCCCGGGCGGGAGCCCGCAGGCCGGGGCCGGTGGCGGGGCTGGGCGCCGGTCGGCCCGCCGCAGGAGCACCTGCTCGCCCCCGGCCCGGTGGTGGTGAACGGCCTGGGCCACCAGAACGGCTGGATGATCACCGAGTGGCACCTGGACCGCCTGGGCTGGGCGTTCCTGGTCACTGTGATGACGCGGCGCGACCACGCCGAGCGCGAGCGGCTCGGCGCAGCCGTCGTGGCGAGCCTGTCCTGGGAGGTCGAGCCCGACTGGCCCGCCGACTGGCGCTGACCGCGAGGGCCTAGAGGGGTCGGCCGGCGCGCATCTCGGCGACGAGGGACGCCACCACGGCGTCCAGCTCGCCGGCGTGACGGCGGGCGACGGCGCGCTGACGCTGGTACGAGGCGCCCTTGCGCAGGATCACCCGCACGGAGTCCAGCTCCGCCGTGCAGCCGAGCCGCTCGGCCACCGGCTCCAGGTCGACCAGCAGCCGGCTGACGGCATCGGTGACCAGCTCCTCGTCCCCGGCGGCGTTGGTGATGATGATCGCGTCCATGCCGTAGCGCGCCGAGCGCCACTTGTTCTCCTGCGCGAACCACGGCGGCACCGTCGGCAGGGTCTCGCCCCGGTCGAGCAGGGTGGAGAAGTGCTCGACCAGGCAGTGCGTCAGCGCGGCGAGGGCGGTCACCTCGAGCAGGGTGGGGGAGCCGTCGCAGATCCGGGTCTCGATCGTGCCGAAGCGCGGGGAGGGGCGCACGTCCCAGCGCACCTCGTCGAAGGCGTCGATCACGCCGGTGTGCAGCATGTCGCCGACGTAGGCCTCGAGCTGCTCCCAGCGGTCGAAGGCGAACGGCAGCCCGGCGGTCGGCAGCTGCTGGAACATCAGCGCGCGGTTGGAGGCGTAGCCGGTGTCCTTGCCGCCCCAGAACGGGCTGGACGCCGACAGGGACTGCAGGTGCGCGAAGGTGGTGATCAGCGCGCGGGAGATCGGCAGCACCTTGTCGCGGTCCTCGATCCCGACGTGCACGTGCACCCCGTAGATCAGCATCTGCCGGCCCCACCACTGCGTGCGGTCGATCAGCGTGGCGTAGCGCTGCTTGTCGGTGACCTTCTGCTGCGCCCAGCGGGCGAACGGGTGGGTGCCGGCGCACATGAGCTCGACGCGCAGCGGGTCGGTGACGGTGCGCACCTCGTCCACGGCGCGCTGGAGGTCGGCACCGGCCTCCCCGACCGTGCGGCACACACCGGAGACCACCTCGACCGTGTTGAGCAGCAGCTCCTGCCGGATCGCCGGGTGCTCGCCGCCGTCGGCGGGCCGGACCGCGTCCAGCACGGTCTGCGCGACCTGCCGCAGGTCGCCGGAGTCGGCGTCGACCAGGGCGAGCTCCCACTCGATCCCGACGGACGATCGCGCGGACGGCGCGAAGTCGAGTCGTGCCGGGGTGGTCATCCGAGCTGCCCCACGTGCTCGACCAGCAGCACCTGCTGCTGGCCGGCCACCCGGGTGAGCACGATCGTCGCCGGCTGCGAGCCGCGCAGGTCGAGCTGGCGGCGCAGCTGCTCCGGGACGACGGCGGTGCCGCGCTTCTTGATGGTGATCGAACCGACATCCCGCTCGCGCAGGTAGGCGCGCAGCCGCTTGAGGCCGAAGGGCAGCGTGTCGAGCACCCGGTACACCGTGGCGTGCGGGGTGGGTTGCAGCGCGTCGGAGGTCACGTAGGCGATCGTGCGGTCCAGCAGCCGACCGCGCACCTCGGCGGCGACCTCGGCGACCAGCCCGGCACGGATCACAGCACCGTCCGGCTCGTACAGGTAGGCGCCGACCGGGCCGACCTGCGGCGGCTCGGGGTCCTCGCCGGCGTGGCGCCGCACGACGCTGCTGCCGCCGAGGGAGGTGAGCAGCAGCGCGCTGCGGCCGGGGCCGTCGGGGGCCAGCGGGCCGAACCAGAGGCCGAGCTCGACGACGTCGCCGTCGACGGAGACCCACTGCGCCTCGGCGTCCTCGGGCAGGGCGGAGTGCGGGACGCCGGGGCCGAGCTTGAGGCCGAGGGCCGGGACGCGCTCGCGGACGGCGAGCACGGAGTCCAGCGGCGGGGCGTAGGCGGCGGGGTCGAAGACGCGGCTGCCGCCGGAGGTGCGTCGGGCCGGGTCGGCGTAGACGCCGTCGACGCCCTCGGCCACGAGGTCGACCGCCAGGCCGTCGCCGTGCCGCACGACGGCCTCGGGGAAGTGCCGCAGGTTGACCGTGGCCAGCGCGGCGGTGGTCTCGTCGGCGTCGACCGCGAGCACCCGCAGCCCCATGCCGGCCATCGCCATCGCGTCGGCGCCCAGGCCGCTGGTGAGGTCGGCCACGTGGGTGACGCCGGCGGCGACGTAGCGGCGGGCGTGGTGCGCGGCGACCACCAGGCGGGTGGCCTGCTCCAGGCCCGCGGGGGTGAAGAGCATGCCGTCGGCGAACTCGCCGAGCTTGTCGTGCGCCTTGGCGCGCAGCCGCGACTGGGTGAGCGCGGCGGCCACCAGGTCGGCGTCGAAGCCGTCCCGGCGCAGCCGCTCGGACAGGGCCATGGCCTGCTGCTCGTCGTAGGGCGGCAGGGCTGACAGCAGCGCCCAGCCGTCGGGGCTGAGCAGCTTCGCGAGGCCGGCGGAGTCCATGCGGCGATCCTCGCACGCCGGGGTGGGCCGACGGGTACCCGTCGTGAGCGTCGTTGGCACTCGCCTTGACCGAGTGCTAACGGGTTCCTAGAGTTGATGTCGGCACTCTCCCCGCGAGAGTGCCAACGCCCCGCACGACCGCCGGCACCCGCGACGACGGTGGTCACCGCGGAGCGACCGCAGACATCTGGCAGCACTCACACGCGAAGGGGAGGTCCGCTGTGTCGGTCTCCATCAAGCCGCTCGAGGACCGCATCGTCGTCAAGACGCTCGAGGCGGAGCAGACGACCGCGTCCGGTCTGGTTCTCCCGGACAGCGCCAAGGAGAAGCCCCAGGAGGGCGAGGTCCTGGCCGTGGGCCCGGGTCGCATCGACGACAACGGCAACCGCGTCCCGCTCGACGTGGTCGTCGGTGACAAGGTCATCTACAGCAAGTACGGCGGCACCGAGGTCAAGTACGACGGCGAGGAGTACCTGATCCTCTCCGCCCGCGACATCCTGGCGGTCGTCACCAAGTGACACCCGGCGGCTCCTGCCGCTGACGACGAAGGCCCCCACCGGCGAACGGTGGGGGCCTTCGTCGTGCGTGCATCCCTCGGCGCGGGGCAGGCAGCACGAAGGCGGCGGCCCTGCGGTATCGCACCGCGGGGCCGCCGCCTGGTCGTGCGGGCCGGCGCTCCTGCGCGGCCGGGTGGGTCAGACCGCGCTGGCGGCGGCGCGCTCGGCCAGCACGGCGGCGCGCTCGTCCTCCGACAGGCCGCCCCAGACCCCGTAGGGCTCGCGGACCGCCAGCGACTGCTCGCGGCAGGCGTCGATCACCGGGCAGGTCGCGCAGATCGCCTTAGCCGCCTCGGCGCGGCGCCGGCGGGCGGCTCCGCGCTCGCCCTCCGGGTGGAAGAACAGGGTGTCGTCGGCGTCACGGCACGCGCCCTGGTACTGCCACTCCCACAGCTCCATCACGGGGCCGGGGAGACGCGAGATCTCAGCCATGTCGTTCCTCCTGCTGGGGTTGTGCAGTCGTCGATCGCCCGCCCGCAGCGCCTGTCCCGCAGGGGCGAGCCCACGGGCCGGTGCGACCGGCGATGTCCGAGACAGTACAACCGCGCCAGAAGTTGTTCAAGACCGTGTCGTCGCAGGATGTGGCGTGGTCGGGTGGATCGATCGTTGTGGGGGGCTGGCGCGGTTCTCCCGGATCTGCTCGGCACGACCCCCGTGCGCCCGCTGGAAACCGCGCCAGATCCTTGGCACGATCTGCCCAGGGCCGGGGGGACACGGCACGAGGACGAGACGAGCACGATGCAGGAGAGCGACGGCAGGAGCGTGCGGGGCGGACGGGGTGCGGACGGCGACGGCCGGGCCGCGATGCCGGCCGACCCCGCTGTCGACCCGGTGCGCCCCGATGAGTCGGTGGCCGACACCGCCGACGGACCCGACGGCCCCACCCTCACGGTGGCGGCGGTCGCCGGCCGGCTCGGCGTGGCACCCGCGACCCTGCGCACCTGGGACCGCCGCTACGGTCTGGGCCCCTCCGAGCACGCCGCCGGTGCGCACCGCCGGTACTCCGGCGCCGACCTCGCCCGGCTGATGGCCATGCGCGCGCTCACCCTGGACGGGGTCGCACCCGCCGAGGCCGCCCGGGTCGCTCGCACCACCGCGCTCTCCGCGCTGCCCGAGGTGGTCCGCCCGGTGCGGCACCTCACCGCCGTGCCCGACCCGCAGCCCGCGCAGGACCCGCGCGCGGACGACGACGGCACCGTCCCGTTCCCCGCGGCGGCCCCCGCCGTCCCCGCCACCCCGACCGCCGTGATCGACGCGGCCCTGCGCGGCGACGCCGCCGAGGTGCGCCGGCTGCTCGCCCTGCCCGCCGACAGCGACCTGTCGGCCTGGTGGTCCGCCCTGGTGGTCCCGGCCCGCGCCGGCATCGCGGCCCGCACCGTGCTCGCCCGCCCCGGCGACGAGCCGGACGCGCTGGTGGTCGCCACGGCGCTCGCGGTGCTCCGCGACCGGGCCGACCACGTGCCGCGTCACCCGTCCCGCCGCCGGATCGTGCTGATGCTGGCCGCGCCGGGGGAGCCGCGCCCGCTGGCGCTGCACGTGCTGGCCGGTGCGCTGGCCGACGCCGGGGTCGACGCGCGGGTGGTGGCCGGCCCCACCGGGAGGCACCGGCTGCTGGAGATCGCGACCATGACCAGCCCCTCGGCGGTGGTCCTCACCAGCGAGGTGCCCGCGCCCGATCTGGACATGGTGGCCGCGCTGGCCGAGGGCCGTCCCGACCTGCCGGTGTACGTGATGGTGCCGGACGCCGCCGCCTCCGCGGTGCCGCTCGGCCACCAGGTGCACCGGGTGCGCACCTTCGCGGGGCTGCTGCACGAGGTGCTGGCGGTCGTCGCCGATCTGCCGGGTGTGCGCGGCTAACGTCAGGCGCTTTCCGGCCGATAGTAAAGAGTGCCGGTTCCGCTGGAAGGATCCGGTATCGAAGCAGGCGAGAGGCGGAGGTCGATGGCGGGCGTCGTGGTGTGCCACGGATCGACGGCGGTGCGTGAGCGCATCGTCCTGACGGCGCTCGGCGTGCCCTCACTGGCGCCGGTGCGTGCGGCGGGGTCGGTCGACGAGCTCATCACCCTCGCCCGGCGGGTGCCGCCGACGATCGTGCTGCTGGACGCGCACCTGCCGTCGCCAGGCCCGGTCGAGGCGATCCGTCGGCTGCGTGCCGTGCCCTCGCAGTCCACGATCGTGATGCTCGCGGTGCCGGGGGACGAGATCGCCCTGGACCGTGCCATCGCGCTCGGCGCCCGCGGCTACCTGGCCCCCGACGTCGGCCGGGCCGAGCTCGCCGCCGTCGCCGCGCACATCCTGGCCAGCCCGGCCCTGCCGTCCGGCGCCCCGGCTCCGGCCGAGGTCGTCGCGCTGAACGGCCAGGCGCACACCGGCCCGGTGCCGGTCGCCACCCGCGCCGAGCTGCCCGTGCAGAGCACCGGCCGCGACGAGGTCTCGCTGACCAAGCGCGAGGTCGAGGTGCTGGTGGGCATGAGCAACGGCCGGTCCAACGCGCAGATCGGCCAGGAGCTGTTCCTGTCCGAGGACACGATCAAGACGCACGCCCGCCGGCTGTTCCGCAAGCTCGGCGCCGCCGACCGTGCGCAGGCCGTGGCGATCGGTCTGCGGCGCGGCCTGATCCGCTGACGCGCTGACCGCGGGGCCGACCCGCGAGACCTGCGTCACGGAGGTCCCCCGTCCGGGGGGGACCGGGTTCGGGCCCCTCCTGCGCGCGCCGTATCATCGGGAGATGACCGACCTGGGCACCCCTGGCTCCTCCGCACCCGCCGACCCGTTCGGCTTCATCGGTCTCACCTACGACGACGTCCTGCTCCTCCCCGGAGAGACCGACGTCATCCCGAGCGAGGTCGACACCACGACCCGGCTCACGCGTGAGATCTCCCTGTCGATCCCGCTGGTCTCGGCCGCGATGGACACCGTCACCGAGTCCCGGATGGCCATCGCGCTGGCCCGGCAGGGCGGCATCGGCATCCTGCACCGCAACCTGTCGATCGAGGCGCAGGCCCACCAGGTCGACCTGGTGAAGCGCTCCGAGTCCGGCATGGTCACCGACCCGGTCACCGTCGGCCCGGACGCGACGCTCGCCGAGCTCGACGCGCTGTGCGCCAAGTACCGCGTCTCCGGCCTGCCGGTGGTGGACGACGACCGCCGCCTGCTCGGCATCATCACCAACCGCGACCTGCGGTTCGTGCCCGGCGAGCAGTTCGCCACCCGCAAGGTGCGCGACACCATGACGTCGATGCCGCTGATCACCGGTCCGGTCGGCATCTCCAACGACGACGCCGCCGCGCTGCTCGGCAAGCACAAGGTCGAGAAGCTGCCGCTGGTCGACGCCGACGGCCGTCTCCAGGGCCTGATCACCGTCAAGGACTTCGTGAAGTCCGAGCAGTACCCGCTGGCCACCAAGGACGCGAGCGGGCGCCTGGTCGTCGGTGCCGCGGTCGGCTTCTTCGGGGACGCCTGGGACCGGGTGACCGCGCTGGTCGAGGCCGGCGTCGACGCGCTGGTCGTGGACACCGCCAACGGGCACGCCCGCCTGATGCTCGACATGGTCCGCCGGATCAAGTCCGACCCCGCCACCCGCCACGTGCAGGTGATCGGCGGCAACATCGCCACCCGCGAGGGCTCGCAGGCGCTGGTCGAGGCCGGCGTGGACGCGGTCAAGGTCGGTGTCGGCCCGGGCTCGATCTGCACCACCCGTGTGGTGGCCGGTGTCGGCGTCCCGCAGGTCACCGCCGTGTACGAGGCCTCGCTCGCCGCGAAGCCCGCGGGGGTGCCGGTGATCGCGGACGGCGGCCTGCAGTACTCCGGCGACATCGCCAAGGCGCTGGTCGCGGGTGCGGACTCGGTGATGATCGGCGGCCTGATCGCCGGCTGCGACGAGTCCCCGGGCGACCTGGTGTTCGTCAACGGCAAGCAGTTCAAGCGCTACCGGGGCATGGCCTCGCTCGGCGCCATGCAGTCCCGCGGCGACCGCCGGTCGTACTCCAAGGACCGCTACTTCCAGGGCGACCTGTCCGACGACGAGATCATCACCGAGGGCATCGAGGGCCAGGTGCCCTACCGCGGCCCGCTCGCGGCCGTCGCGCACCAGCTGGTCGGTGGCCTGCACCAGTCGATGTTCTACGTCGGTGCGCGCACCGTCCCGGAGCTCCAGGCCCGCGGCCGCTTCGTGCGGATCACCCCGGCGGGGCTCAAGGAGTCGCACCCGCACGACGTGCAGATGATCTCCGAGTCGCCGAACTACACGGTCCGTTGATCAGGCGGACCGTCTGATCGTCCGCACGGACGACGACGGGGCCGGGTGCGTGATGCACCCGGCCCCGTCGTCGTCCTGCGCGACCTCAGTCGCGGAAGGTCTCGATCTGCGCGCCGAGCTGCACCAGACGCTCCTGGAGCTGCTCGTAGCCGCGGGCGATGATGTCCACGTCGCGCAGCACGCTGGTGCCCTTGGCGGCCAGCATCGCCAGCAGGATCACGACGGCGGGCCGCAGCGCCGGCGGGCAGGACACCTCGGCGCCGGACCAGCGGGTCGGGCCGGTCACCTGGAGCCGGTGCGCGTCCAGCAGCCGCACGTCGCCGCCGAGGCGGGTCAGGTCGGTCAGGTGGATCGCCCGGCCCTCGTACACCCAGTCGTGCACGAGGGTGGTGCCCTCGGCGCCGGCCGCGATCACCGCGAAGAACGGCAGGTTGTCGATGTTCAGGCCGGGGAACGGCATCGGGTGGATCTTGTCCAGCGGGGCGTGCAGGTCGCTGGGGTGCACGGTGATGTCGACCAGGCGGGTGCGGCCGTTGCGGGCGGTGTACTCGCCGGACAGCGTGTAGCGCAGGCCCATCTCGGACAGCGTGGCGAGCTCGATCTCCATGAACTCGATCGGCACCCGCCCCACGGTGATCTCCGAGCCGGTGACGATGCCCGCGGTCAGCAGGCTCATCGCCTCGACCGGGTCCTCCGAGACGGCGTACTCCACGTCGGCGTCGATCTCGGCCTTGCCGTGCACCCGCAGGGTGGTGGTGCCGATGCCCTCGATCCGCACGCCCAGCAGCTCCAGGTAGAAGCACAGGTCCTGGACCATGTAGTTCGGGCTGGCGTTGCGGATCGTGGTGACGCCCTCGCGGCGGGCGGCGGCCATCAGCGCGTTCTCGGTGACGGTGTCGCCGCGCTCGGTGAGCACGATCGACAGGTCGGTGGCGCCCGGGTCGGTCACGACGGCGTGGTAGCGGCTCTGCGTCGCGGTGACGTTCAGGCCGAAGGGCCGCAGCGCGATCATGTGCGGCTCGACGGTGCGCGAGCCCAGGTCGCAGCCGCCGGCGTAGGGCAGCTCGAAGGTCGGGTACTGCGAGAGCAGCGGGCCGAAGAACATGATGATCGAGCGGGTGCGCACGGCGGCGTCCACGTCGATCGCGTCCAGGTCGAGGTCGCGCGGGACGACGATCTCCAGGTCGCGGCCGTCGGTCGACCAGGTGGCGCGCACGCCCACGGAGCGCAGCACGTCGACGATCCGGTCCACCTCGACGATCCGGGCGACGTTGCGCAGCCGGGTGGTGCCGCGGTTGAGCAGGCTCGCGCACAGCAGCGCGACGGCGCCGTTCTTGGAGGTGTTGACGTCGATCCGGCCGGAGAGCTTCTGGCCGCCGTGCACGCGCAGGTGGGTGCGCTGCGGGCCGCCGATGGTGACGATGGGGGAGTCGAGGGCGGCGCCGATCCGGGTCAGCATGTCGATGCTGACGTTCTGCGCGCCCTGCTCGATCCGGTGCACCGCCGACTGGCTGGTGCCGAGCAGCTCGGCGAGCTGCATCTGGGTCAGCCCGCGGTGCTGGCGGGCCGAGCGGACGAGCGAGCCCACGTGCGCGAGCTGCTCGGGGAGCGTGCGGACGATCGGGATCGAACCCGTCGAGGTGCTGTCAGTGGTCACGGTCACGCCGTCACCGTAACTCATGGATGAGATACGCGCTCGGGGAGAGATGGGGAGATTCCGTGCACGCGGGCCACATCGAATCTCAGATCTGAGTTCGACGGCCCTGTCAGGGCTGGTCAGGCGATGAGGCTGTCCTGGACCGGGCGGCCCGCCGGCATCGGCCCGGGGTCGACCCTGCGGCGTGTCGTCGGGATGCGGGCCGGCGTGCCCCGGCTGGGCCAGACGGTCTCCGCGCCGGGGCCGTCGTACCCGCGCTCGGCCCGCCAGGCGTTGAACGCCTCCGCCCACGCGCGGTGCGCGGTCACCTGGTAGTCGTGCAGGTCGACCAGGTCGAGGTCGCCCAGGTGCGGGAAGCGCCCGACGATCCGCTCCAGCACGTCCAGCGTCGCCACCACGTCCACGTCCGCGGTGTGCAGCGAGCCGGTGTCGACCACCTGGTACACCCCGCACAGGTCGACCAGCTTGCGCTTGCCCGAGCGGTAGCGGTCCTCCGCGCGGTCCAGCACCAGCGGGTCGATCACCGGGCGCGCCGCGCCGCCGAGCCGGTCCTCCACCGTCGGCAGGCCGTGCCGGTGCAGCTCGGCCTCCAGCAGGCACAGGTCGTAGGAGGCGTTGTACGCGACCACCGGGGTGCCGGTCGCCAGCGCGTCCGCGATCTGCGCGGCGATCTCCTCCAGCGCCTCGGCGGGGCTCACGCCGTGCTCCCGGGCGTGCTCGGTGGTGATGCCGTGGATCGCCGAGGCGGCCTCCGGGATCGGCACGCCCGGGTCGACCAGCCAGGTCCGCACGTGGGTGCCCGTGGCGTCCCGGAGCACCAGCGCCGCCGTGACGATCCGGTCGTGGTCGACGTCGACGCCGGTGGTCTCGGTGTCGAAGCCGAGCAGCGGTCCGTCGGTCCAGGTCATGTGCGTCCCCTCCTCGCGGCCAGCATCGCACCGGCCGCCCACACGCCACGGGACCTCGGCCCGGCCTGTCGCGGTGCGTGCCGGGATGCGGTGCGCGGCCCCGCGGGTGAGGGTGGGGGCAGAGCCCGCGGCGACCGCATCGACCCGGAGGATCCCGGTTCGTGCGCCGGGGGCACCGACGAGAGGAGACGTCATGGGCCGCCTGACCGGTCGTACCGTCGCGTTCCTGACCAGCGACCGCGGCATCGAGGAGCCGGAGCTCACCGAGCCCTGGCAGGCCGTGGTCACCGAGGGCGGCACCGCGCTGCTGGTGTCCGCGGAGCCGGGCACCGTGCGTGCTGTGCGAGGAGACCTCGACCCTGCCGGCGAGTACCCGGTGGACCGCACGTTCGAGGAGGTCTCCGTCGACGACCTGGACGGGGTGGTGATCCCCGGCGGCACGGTGAACGCGGACACGCTGCGCACCCTGGACGGCGCGCGCACCCTGGTCGCCGCGGTGCTGGCCGCCGGCAAGCCGGTCGCCGCGATCTGCCACGGCCCCTGGATCCTCACCGAGCTCGACGCGGTCGACGGCGTGACGCTGACCTCCTACCCGAGCCTGGCGACCGATCTGCGCAACGCCGGCGCCACCTGGGTGGACCGGGAGGTCGTCGTCTCCGCGATCGACGGCGCCACGCTCATCACCTCGCGGAACCCCGACGACCTGCCGGCGTTCGGTGCGGCCGTGGTGGAGGCGGTGGCGGGCTGACGCCTCGGTGGTCGTTCGCCGGCCCGCTGGGCGGGACGCGCCCCGCCCTCGGGCGTCCGCGCCGGTAGCCTGGGCCGGTGAGCAACGAGATCGAGATCGGCCGCGGCAAGCGGGGACGGCGCGCGTACTCCTTCGACGACATCGCGGTGGTGCCCTCCCGGCGCACCCGCGACCCCGAGGAGGTCTCCGTCGGCTGGCAGATCGACGCCTACCACTTCGACCTGCCGGTGCTCGCCGCGCCGATGGACTCCGTGATGAGCCCCGCCACCGCCGTCGCCCTCGGGCGCGCGGGCGGCCTCGGCGTGCTGGACCTCGAGGGCCTGTGGACCCGCTACGAGGACCCGGAGCCGCTGCTCGAGCAGATCGCCGCGCTGGACCCCGCCGAGGCCACCGCGAAGATGCAGGAGATCTACTCCCGGCCGATCGACCCCGAGCTGATCCGGCTGCGCGTCGGCGAGGTGCGCGACGCGGGCGTGACCGTGGCCGGCGCGCTGTCCCCGCAGCGCACGCAGGAGCTGTGGAAGGCCGTGGTGGACGCGGGCGTCGACCTGTTCGTCATCCGCGGCACCACCGTCTCCGCCGAGCACGTCTCCGGCCACGCGGAGCCGCTCAACCTCAAGCGGTTCATCTACGAGCTCGACGTGCCGGTGATCGTCGGCGGCGCGTCCACCTACACGGCGGCGCTGCACCTCATGCGCACCGGCGCCGCGGGCGTGCTGGTCGGCTTCGGCGGCGGCGCCGCGCACACCACCCGGGTCTCGCTCGGCATCCACGCCCCGATGGCGACCGCCGTGGCGGACGTCGCGGCGGCCCGGCGCGACTACCTGGACGAGTCCGGCGGCCGCTACGTGCACGTGATCGCCGACGGCGGCGTCGGGCGCTCCGGCGACCTGGTCAAGGCCGTCGCCTGCGGTGCCGACGCGGTGATGCTCGGCGCCGCCCTCGCGCGCGCCGAGGAGGCGCCCGGTCGCGGGTTCCACTGGGGCTCCGAGGCGCACCACCCGCACCTGCCGCGTGGCGAGCGGGTGCACGTCGGGCAGGCCGGCACGCTCCAGCAGGTGCTGTTCGGTCCCGGCTCCACCGCCGACGGCACGGTCAACCTGGTCGGCGCGCTGCGCCGGGCCATGGCGACGACCGGCTACTCGGACCTCAAGGAGTTCCAGCGCGTCGAGGTCGTCGTCTCGCCGTACCAGCCCCGCTGACCCTCTTTCTCGCACGACCGCGCGCGCGGACCCTGCCCGGGCCCGCGCGCGCGGTCGTTCCTGCCTGCGTGCGTGCGATCTGCGTGCGTGATCTGCGCCGCGCGATCTGCGTCGAGAGTGCACGAAAGCACGCTTCGCGCGGCGTGAAGCCTGCATTCGTGCACTCTCGGCGGAGGGGTTGCCGGGCGCGGGCGAGGGGTCGCGGACGCGCGCGTGTCCGGAACGGATGTCCGGATGGGCCCGAATTGGCCCGGGTTGGTTGACATCGTGTCCGGTTGTGACCAAGATGTCCGCCGTGGGGCACGCATGGTGGCGTGACCCGGACCGAACCGGACGGAGATCACGTGTACGCGACGGAGCGACACCAGCAGATCCTCGCCGTCGCGCGGCGCGAGGGCCGTGTCGACGTGGCCGGTCTGGCGCGCGACCTCGACGTCACGCCCGAGACGGTGCGCCGCGACCTCACCGCCCTGGAGCGGCACGGGCTGCTGCGCCGGGTGCACGGCGGGGCGATCCCGGTGGAGCGCCTCGGCATCGAGCCCGGTCTGGCGGATCGCGAGGGCGTGCTCGCCGGCGAGAAGGAGCGGATCGCCAAGGCGGCGCTGGACGAGCTGCCCGACGGCGGGTCGGTGATCCTGGACGCCGGCACCACCACCGTCCGGCTGGCCGAGCTGCTGCCGACCGACCGCGAGCTGACCGTCGTCACGCACGCGCTGCCGGTGGCCACGGTCGTCGCCACCCGCACGAACCTCACGCTGCACCTGGTCGGTGGCACGGTCCGCGGCCGGACGCTCGCGGCGGTGGGGGACTGGGCGCTGCGCTCGCTGGCGGACATCCACGCGGACGTCGCCTTCGTCGGCACCAACGGCCTGACCGTCGAGCACGGGCTGACCACGCCGGACCTCGCGGAGGCGGCGGTGAAGCGGGCGCTGGTCGCCTCGGCCCGCCGCACCGTCGTGCTGGCCGACCACTCGAAGTTCGGGCGCGCCGACCTGGCGCGCGTCGCCCCGCTGCAGGCGGTGGACGCGGTGGTCACCGACTCCGGCGTCGAGCCCGAGCTCGCGGACGAGATCGAGGCCGCCGGACCGCGGGTGGTGCGCGCATGATCGTCACCGTCACCCTCAACCCGAGCCTGGACCGCACGGTCGAGCTCGACCACCTGGTGCGCGGGCAGGTGCTCCGCGCCGGCGGCACGCACCTGGACCCGGGCGGCAAGGGCGTCAACGTCACGCGGGCGCTGCTCGCCAACGGCGTCCCGTCCCGGGCGGTGCTGCCGGTGGCCGGCGGGGACGGGCAGCAGCTCGTCGACCTGCTGGAGGCCGAGGGCGTCGCCACGGAGCTGGTGCACGTGTCCGGGCGCACCCGGTCGAACATCACGATCGCCGAGGCCGACGGCACGGTGACAAAGGTCAACGAGCCCGGCACGGCGCTGACCGCCGACGAGCTGGGGCAGGTGCTCGGGCACGCGCTCGACCTGGCCGCCCCCGGCGACTGGGTGGTGCTGTGCGGCAGCCTGCCGCCGGGCGCCCCCGCCGACACCTACGCGCGGATGGTGCAGCGGCTGCGCGCCGCCGGCCTGCGGGTCGCGGTGGACACCAGCGGTGAGCCGCTGGCGCAGGCGGTGCACGCCGGTCCCGACCTGATCAAGCCGAACGCCTCCGAGCTGGCCGAGGTCACCGGGCGGGCGCTGGTCTGCCGGCAGGACGTGGTGGACGCCGCGCGCGACCTGCACGCCCGCGGCGTCGGCCGGGTGCTGGTCAGCCTGGGCGCGGACGGCGCGCTGCTGGTCGACGGGCCGCACCTGGTCAGCGGGCGCTCGCCGGTGCACGACCCGCGCAGCACCGTCGGCGCCGGGGACGCCCTGCTCGCGGGGTTCCTCTCGGCCACGCTGGCCGCCGCCCCGGTGGAGCACGCGCTGGCCGCGGGGCTCGCCTGGGGCTCCGCGGCGGTCCGGCTGCCGGGGTCCCGGATGCCCCGCCCGGAGGACGTCGCCGCCGCCACGGTCACGATCGACGCCCACCCGCAGGACCCGACCCGGCTGACCGCGCCGTTGCACGAGCCCGTGCCGGACGCCCCGGCGACCGCCGCTGCGCCCGCTCCCGTCGAGGTGCCGGCCGACGCCACCGCCACCGCTGCGACGCAGCCCGCCGCAGCCCCCTGATCCCACGCGGGCCCGCCGCGCACCCGCGCACGGCCCGCACGACGCACCGCAACGCACGGAGATCCACCCGCAGCACCTGCTCCACCCGCACCACCGCAGCATCTCGGCGACGACGCCGACCACGACGAGCTGGCACGAGGGAGTACCAGACATGAGCGACTACACACCCCGGGTGACGGGGACGGGGGTCAAGGCCTCCGTCCAGAGGTTCGGCGGCTACCTCGCCGGCATGGTCATGCCGAACATCGGCGCGTTCATCGCATGGGGCCTGATCACGGCCCTGTTCATCGAGACCGGCTGGCTGCCGGTCGGCGCGCTCGGCGGATTCGGCACCGATGCGGACGGCGTGGCCTACACCGGACTGGTCGGCCCGATGATCACCTACCTGCTGCCGCTGCTGATCGCGTTCACCGGCGGCAAGATGGTGCACGGCCACCGCGGCGGCGTCGTCGGCGCCATCGCCACCATCGGCGTGATCGTGGGCGCCGGCACGCCGATGTTCCTCGGCGCGATGATCATGGGCCCGCTCGCCGCCTGGGTGCAGAAGAAGATCGACGGCGTCCTCCAGCCGAAGACCCCGGCCGGCTTCGAGATGCTGGTGGACAACTTCTCCGCGGGCATCGCGGGCGCGGCGCTGGCCGTCGGCGGGTTCTTCGGGATCGGCCCGGTGGTCAGCGGCCTGATGGGCTGGGCGGAGAGCGGCGTCGGCTGGCTGGTCGACCACAGCCTGCTGCCGCTGGCCTCGCTGATCATCGAGCCGGGCAAGGTGCTGTTCCTCAACAACGCGATCAACCACGGCGTGCTGACGCCGCTGGGCACCGCGCAGTCCGAGGAGACCGGTCGCTCGATCCTGTTCATGCTCGAGTCGAACCCCGGCCCCGGCCTCGGCCTGCTGCTGGCGTTCATGTTCTTCGGCCCCCGCGCGCTGCGGGCGTCGACGCCGGGCGCGATCGTCATCCACTTCTTCGGCGGCATCCACGAGATCTACTTCCCGTACGTGCTGATGAAGCCGAAGATGATCGCCGCGACGATCCTCGGTGCCGCCTCCGGCATCCTCACGTTCATCGTGACCGGCGCCGGCCTGGTGGCCTCACCCTCGCCGGGCAGCATCTTCGCCTACTTCGCGATGACGCCCCGCGGCGGGATCCTGCCGATGCTGGCCGGCGTCACGGTGGCCACCGCCGTGACCTTCGCGGTCGCCGCCGTGCTGCTCGGCTTCGGGCGCGGAGAGAAGGCCGAGGCGGAGCCCGCCGAGCCCGGCACCCCGGCGCGCGCCGACGCCGACGCGACCGTCGTCGCGAGCACGGCCGCCGAGACCCCTGCGCGGGTGTCTGCCCAGGCCGCCCGTCCGACCGCCCGTCCCGACACCGCTGGAGGACTCGCATGACCACCATCGACGGTTCCGCCGTCCGCAAGCTCGTCGTCGCCTGCGACGCCGGGATGGGCAGCAGCGTGATGCTGGCCTCCACGGTGCGCAAGCAGCTGGCCACGACCCAGGTCGAGGTGCAGCACACCCCGGTGGCGGAGATCCCCGCCGACGCCGACGTCGTCCTCACCCACCAGGGTCTCGCCGACCGGGCCCGCGCGCAGGCGCCGGGCGTGCCGGTGGTGCCGTTCGCGCTGTTCCTCGGCGACCCCGCGGTGACCAGGGTCGTCACCGCGATCAAGGACGGGACGACGATCGATGTCGGCTGAGCCCGCCTCGGACGCCGCCACCCCGGACGTCGCCGCGCTCCTCTCCCGCGAGGCGATCCGCCTCGACGGGCACGCCGCCGACAAGTGGGCCGCGGTCCGCCTGGCCGGCGAGGTGCTCGTCGAGGTCGGGGCGGTGGCTCCGGACTACGTGCCCGCGATGGTCGAGCGCGAGGAGTCGATCTCGACCTACGTGGGCGAGGGCGTCGCGATCCCGCACGCCACCCTCGGCGGCAAGGCGCACGTGCTCCGCGACGCGCTCGCGGTGGTCCGGTTCGCCGAGCCGGTGGACTGGGACGGCGCGCCGGTCACCCTCGCGATCGGCATCGCCGCCACCGGCGACGGGCACATCGCGATCCTCGCCGAGCTGGCTCAGATCCTGCTCGAGCCGGAGCGGGCGGCGGGCCTGCGCGCGGCCACCACGGCCGACGAGGTCCTCGCCCTGCTCACGCCCGCCGACCCGGCGGACGACGTCACCACGCACGAAGGAGTGTCATGAGAGTCGCACGGTTCCACGCCCCCGGGGACATCCGCCTGGAGGACGCCCCCGAGCCCACGCCCGGGCCCCGGGAGGTGAAGATCCGGGTGCGCGCCTGCTCCACCTGCGGCACCGACGTGAAGATCTCCAAGTTCGGCCACCACCACATCGACCCGCCGCGGGTGATGGGCCACGAGATCGCCGGCGAGGTGGTCGAGGTCGGCGCGGACGTGCCGGGCTGGGTGCAGGGCGACCGGGTGCAGGTGATCGCCGCGATCCCGTGCGGCGAGTGCGACGAGTGCCGCGCCGGGCGCATGACGATCTGCCCGAACCAGGTGTCGATGGGCTACCACTTCGACGGCGGCTTCGCCGAGTACATGGTGGTGCCGGAGAACGTGCTCAAGGTCGACGGGCTCAACCGGATCCCGGACGGTGTCTCCTACGCGGAGGCCTCGGTGGCCGAGCCGCTGGCCTGCGCCCTCAACGCCCAGGAGCTGGTGCGGGTCGAGAAGGGCGACGACGTCGTGGTGATCGGCTCCGGCCCGATCGGCTGCCTGCACGTGCGGCTGGCGCGGTCGCGGGGCGCGCGCCGGGTGTTCCTGGTCGAGCTGTCGCGCGAGCGGCTGGAGCTGGCGGCGCAGCGCGTGCAGCCGGACGAGGCGGTCGTCGGCAGCGAGGTCGACCCGGTGGCCCGCGTGCTGGAGCTCACCGGCGGGCGCGGCGCTGACGTGGTGATCACGGCGGCGGCCTCCGGGCGCGCGCAGGAGCAGGCGGTGCAGATGGTGGCCCGCGGCGGACGGATCAGCTTCTTCGGCGGCCTGCCGAAGGACGACCCGATCATCGCGCTGGACTCCAACCTGGTGCACTACCGCGAGCTGATGATCATCGGCGCGAACGGCTCCAGCCCCGACCACAACAAGCGGGCGCTCGACCTGATCGCCACCGGCGCCGTGCCGGTGGACGACCTGATCACCCACCGGCTACCGCTGGAGCAGGTGCTCGACGGGATCGGGATCGTGTCCCGCGGCGAGGCGATCAAGGTCACCATCGAGCCGTGAGGACCCGGGGCCCGGGTGCGCGGGCGGTGCCCGAGACACCGCCGGCGTGCCCGGGCCCTTGGCAGCAGGACGTCCACGGGGGACGATCACCCCGACACGTGTCTCAGCAAAGGAGCGGACATGGTGCAGCGCACCGCGACGGTGGCCTCGGGCGTGGGGCTCCACGCACGACCGGCCAAGATCCTCACGCAGACGGCGGCGGGTGCCGGCGCCCGGGTGACCATCGGCCGGCCGGACGGCCCGGCGGTGGACGCCGCGAGCATCCTGATGGTGATGTCGCTGGGTGTGAAGCACGGCGAGCAGGTGGTCGTCTCCGCCGAGGGTGACGGGGCGCAGGCCGCGGTGGACGCGGTGGTGGCCGTGGTCGAGACCGATCACGACGCGGAGGCGACGGCGTGAGCGCTGTGCTGCACGGGGTGGGCGTCGGACGCGGCGCGGCCGTCGGGCCGGTGGCCCTGGTGCGCCCCGCCCCCGCGCCGACCGCCGACTCCCCGGTGCTGCGGAACGGCGAGCCCGTGCCCGCCGACGGCTGGGCCGACGCGACGCAGGCCGCGTTCGAGGCCGTCGCCGACGGGTTGATGGAGCAGGCCGGGCGCGCGACCGGCACCGTGCGCGAGGTGCTGGAGGCCACCGCCGCGATGGCGGCCGACCCGGCGCTGGCCGCCCAGGTGGCCGAGCGGGTGCGCGGTGGCGAGCACCCCGTGGTCGCGGTGGACGCGGCGGTCGCGGTGTACGCCGCGATGTTCGAGCAGGCCGGCGGGTACCTGGCCGAGCGGGTCACCGACCTGCGCAGCGTGCGCGACCGGGTGGTCGCCCGCGTGGTCGGCCTGCCCGCGCCCGGCGTCCCCGAGCTGCACGAGCCCTCCGTGGTCGTCGCCCGGGACCTCGCACCCGCCGACACCGCCGCGCTGGACCTGGACAACGTGCTGGCGATCGTCACCGAGCAGGGCGGCCCCACCGGGCACACCGCGATCATCGCCGGGCAGCTCGGGCTGCCGTGCGTGGTGCGCGTCGCGGGCGTCACCGAGGTCGTCGAGGGCACGGTCGTCGCGGTGGACGCCGCCGCCGGCACGATCACCGTCGACCCGGACGAGGCCCTGCGCGGCGCGCTGGACCGGCGCGCGGAGGTGGAGCGTCGGCTGGCCGAGGACACCGCCCCCGGCGCCACCGCCGACGGGCACCCGGTCGCGCTGCTCGCCAACATCGGCACCGCGGAGGACGCCGAGCGCGTCGCCGGTCAGCCGGTGGAGGGCGTCGGGCTGTTCCGCACCGAGGTGCTGTTCCTCGGCCGCCAGCAGGCGCCGACCGTGGACGAGCAGACGGCGGTGTACACGCGGGTCTTCCGGGCGCTCGGGGAGCGCAAGGTGGTGGTGCGCACGCTGGACGCGGGCGCCGACAAGCCGCTGGCCTTCGCCAACCTCGCCGCCGAGGAGAACCCCGCGCTGGGCGTGCGCGGCTACCGCCTGGTGCGCTCCAAGCCCGAGCTGCTGACCGACCAGCTCACCGCGCTCGCCCGCGCCGGCGAGGCCACCGGGACGTCCCCGTGGGTGATGGCGCCGATGATCGCCACCACCGCCGAGGCCCACGACTTCGCCGCCGCCGTGCACGCCGCCGGGCTGCGCACCGCCGGGGTGATGGTCGAGGTGCCCGCCGCAGCCCTGCGCGCCCGCGAGGTGCTGGCCGAGGTGGACTTCGTCTCGCTCGGCACCAACGACCTGGCGCAGTACACGATGGCTGCCGACAGGCTGCGCGGCGAGATCGTCGACCTGCTGGACGCCTGGCAGCCCGCGGTGCTCGACCTGGTCGCCGCCACCGCGCGGGCCGGCGCCGCGGCGGAGCGGCCGGTCGGGGTGTGCGGGGAGTCGGCGTCCGACCCGCTGATGGCGCTGGTGCTCACGGGCCTCGGGGTGACCAGCCTGTCCATGTCGCCCGCCGCCCTGCCCGCCGTCCGCCACGCCCTGCGCCGGCACACCCGGGAGCGGTGCGTGGCGATGGCCGACGCGGCGCTCGCGGCCGGGTCGCCGGGCGACGCCCGCGCCGCCGTGGTCGCCCTGCTCGACCCGGACACGCGGGAGACCCTGGGGGTCTGAGGAGGCCGGTCGTCGCTGAGAGTGCACGAAAGCACCCTTCCCGGGCCGGGAAGCCTGCATTCGTGCACTCTCGGCGGGGTGTGGGCGCGCGCGGGTGCGGGGCGTAGGCGCGCGGCGCCCGCGTGCGTACGATCACGGGATGGTGCAGGACCACGGGCTGATGGACCCGGAGACCGACCCGCTCGCCACCTACGTGCTGGAGCCGGACGACCTGCGGTCGCTGCTCGCCCGCGTGGTCACCTCGCCCGGCGCGGGGACGCACACGCACCACGCCCCGTGGACCGGCGCCCCGCTCGCCTCGGCGCCGCTGTCCACCCCGGAGGACGTCGAGCGCGCCGCCCGGGCCGCCCGCGCGGCGCAGCGCCGGTGGGCCGCGGTGCCGGTGCGGGAGCGTGCCCGCCTGGCGCTGCGGGTGCACGACCTGCTGCTCGCCCGGCAGTCCGACGTGCTCGACCTGGTGCAGCTGGAGAACGGCAAGGCGCGGGTGCACGCCTACGAGGAGGTCGCCGACGTCGCCCTGGTCGCCCGGTTCCTCTGGCGGCACGCGCCCGGGCTGCTGGCCGACGAGCGGCGTCCGGGGCTGATCCCGGGGCTGACCGGCGTGCACGTGGCGCACCGGCCGCGCGGCGTGGTGGGGATCGTGTCGCCGTGGAACTACCCGCTGAGCCTGACCCTGGGCGACGCGCTGCCCGCCCTCGTCGCCGGGGACGCGGTGCTGCTGCGCCCGGACCCGCAGACCCCGCTGACCGCGCTGTGGGCGGTGGAGCTGCTGGAGGACGCGGGCATGCCGCCCGGTCTGGTGCAGGTGGTGCTCGGCGACGGCCCGGCGATCGGCGGCGCGGTGAGCGATCACGTGGACCACCTGGTGTTCACCGGGTCGACCGGCACCGGGCGCGCGGTGGCCGCCCGGGCGGGGGAGCACCTGGTGCCGACCACCCTGGAGCTGGGCGGCAAGAACGGGCTGTACGTCGCGGACGACGTGGACGTCGAGGTCGCCGCCGCCGGGGCGGTGCGCGCCTGCTTCGGCGGCACCGGGCAGCTCTGCGTCTCGGCGGAGCGGGTGTACGTGCACGAGGCGGTGGCCGACGCCTTCCTCGCCGCCTTCGCCCGCCGGACGTCGGCGCTGCGGGTCGGCACCGGCCTGGACTACCGCTCCGACATCGGCTCGCTCACCTCCGCGGAACAGCTGGCCCGGGTGGTGGAGCACGTGGAGGACGCGCAGTCCGGCGGCGCCCGGGTGCTCGCCGGTGGCGTGCACCGCACCGACCTGGGCCCGTACGTGTACGAGCCGACGATCCTGGACGGCGTCGGCGAGCAGGCCCGCGCGTTCCGCGAGGAGACCTTCGGGCCCGTCGTCGCCGTGCACCGGGTGGCCTCGGACGACGAGGCGGTGGCCGCGATCAACGACAGCGCCTACGGGCTGAACGCGAGCATCTGGACGGCGTCGACCCGGCGGGGGCGGGCGCTCGCGGCCCGGGTGCGCACCGGCGCGGTGAACGTCAACGAGGGCTACGTCGCGGCGTGGGGGTCCTCCGCGGCCCCGCAGGGCGGGCGCGGGGCCTCCGGCTGGGGCAACCGGCACGGCGCCGAGGGGCTGCTGGCGATGACCGCCACCCAGACCGTCGCCGTGCAGCGCGCCGCCCACGGGGTGCGGGTGGCCGGCGTCCGGGTGCTGCCGCCGGTCGGGCTGGGCCGCCTGCTGGACCTGCCGCCGGAGACGTGGACCGCGACCATGACGGCGGCGCTGCGCGCGGCGCGGCGGTTGCGGCTGCGCTGACGGGGGTGCGGCGCGCCGGGGCCGCGGCGCGCCCGAGCCGCCGTCGCACCGCCGAGTGCCGTCCGCCTCAGAGCGGCGGCGGCACCACCCGCGGCACGGCGCCGGTGCTGCCGGTCGCCATCGACGCCACCGACCCCATCGGGGGCAGCCCCGCCCCCGGGCGGACCGTCGGCACCGCGCCGGTGGACGTGCCCACGGTCGCCGGGGCGAAGGACACCCGGTTCCGCCCGTGCCGCTTCGCCCGGTAGAGCGCCGCGTCCGCGCGGGTGGCCAGCGAGCGGGCGCCCTCGCCGGGGGTCGCCATGGCGCCGCCGAGGCTCACGGTGACGTGCAGGGCGGGGGACAGCTCGTGCCAGGGGTACGCGGCGACGGTCATCCGGATCCGCTCGCAGACCGCCTCGGCGCGCTCCTGCGGGGCGTCCACCAGCACCAGGGTGAACTCCTCGCCGCCGACCCGGGCGACCACGTCGCCGACCCGCACCGCGGCGGTCATCAGCTGGGCCACCCGGCGCAGCACCTCGTCGCCGATCGGGTGCGAGTGGTCGTCGTTCACCGACTTGAACAGGTCGAGGTCGGCCACCACGTAGGCGAGCTCGGTCTGCCCGGCGAGCTGCGCGGCGAGGATCGCGTCCAGGCCGCGCCGGTTGAGCAGCCCGGTCAGCGCGTCGTGCGCGGCGTCGTGCTGCAGGGTCTCGTTCAGCGCGGTCAGCTCGGCGGCCCGCTTGCGGGCGAGGTCACGGGCCTGTCGCACCCGCTCCACGTCGAGCTGGGCGTTCACCACGATCCCGCGCCGCTCGGCCACCTGGTCGCGCTGCGCCATCACGGCCTCGTGGAACTGCCGGTGCGCGCCGAGGGCCGCCCGCAGGTCGCCCGCGTCCTCGTAGACCAGCACCAGCTCGTTGAGCAGGTCGGCCCGCTCCATCGGCCGCAGCGACTCGCTGGTCAGCCGCAGGCCGGCGGTGAGGGTGGCGTGCGCGGCCTCGTGGTCGCCGCGCAGCCGGTGCAGCCGTCCCAGCGCCGCGTGGTAGCGGATCGTCAGGTAGCGGGCAGCGACCTGCGGCAGCACCGCGGCGCAGGCGTCCAGGGCCTCCTGCGCGGCGTCGAGGTCGCCGCGGGCCATGTACGCGCGGGCCAGCCGGATCTGCGCCTCGGTGGCCATCCGCGGGTTGCCGGAGATCGTGCCGACCGGGCCGGGCACACCGAGCGCCGCCTCCAGCCCGCGCCGGGCCAGGTCCACCGCGCGGTCGGCCAGCGCACGGGCGCGCCCGGGGTCGGTGGCCGCCACGGCGAGCGACTCGTCGGTGTCCAGCTTGGCCAGGCTGGACAGCGTCGCGCAGGTGCCGTCGGGACGGTTCAGCGTGGGCCACAGCTCGGAGGCCTCCGCCAGCAGCTCGCGGGCCTTGCCCGGGAACCGGCCCATCGAGATGTACGTGTCGGCCAGGTTGTTCAGCGCCGCGGCCAGGCCCTCGGTGTCGCCGAGCTCGCGCCGGATCGCCAGCGACCGCTCCAGGAACTCCAGCGCCGCCACGTTGTCGCCGAAGCCGTTGTAGACCGACGCGAGCCCCTGCAGGACGCGCCCCTCCCAGCCCCGGTAGCCGTGCACGACGGCCAGCTCCAGGCCGTGCTCCATCGAGGCGAGCGCCGCGGCGTCCTCGGACAGCAGGTGCTGCGCCCAGCCGTTGAGGTACTCGAGCTCGATCTCGATCTCCGTCGCGCGCTCCGCGCGAGCCCGGTCGAGCAGGTCGGCGACGAGGGCGACGCAGCGCGCGGGGTCGGCGTCGCAGAGCTGGTCCGCCTCCGCCAGGTCCCGGCGCCAGCGGGGATCGGTGTCCCCCTGAGCCGCCCGGGCAGTCGTCATGCGGGTCCTATCGGTGCCGGTGCCGGGGTGCTGAAGGTATCGATCGGGTGAAGTCCGTACGTCGGGCGGGAGGATACCGCCCCTCCGGGCGGTGTCGTGCCGGGTGGCCGGCTGCCGGGCGCCGCGGACGCCGCAGGGCCCGCGCCGACGTGCGGCACGGGCCCTGCGGGACGAGCGGAGGAGGCGGGCTCAGGCGAGCTGCGCCACCGCCTGCCGGGCGATCTCGAGCTCCTCGTTGGTGGGGATCACGAGCACGGTGACCGGCGAGCCGTCGCGGGAGATGACGGTCGGGGCCTTCTTGCGGCCCTCGTTGCGCTCCGGGTCGATCTGGATGCCCAGGGCCTCCAGGCCGGACAGGGCGTTGAGGCGGACGATGTCGTCGTTCTCGCCGATGCCGGCGGTGAAGGTGATGACGTCGACCGTGCCGAGCTGGGCGTAGTACGAGCCCACGTAGCTCTTGATCCGGTGGTAGTACACGTCGAGCGCGGTGCGGACGTTCTCGTCGCCCGCCGCCGCGGCGTCGTGCACGTCGCGCATGTCGGTGTAGCCGGACAGGCCGAGCATGCCGGACCTGCGGTTGAGCAGCTCGTCCAGCTGGTCGATCGTGTAGCCGCCCTGGCGCGCCAGGTGGAACAGCACGGCCGGGTCGATGTCGCCGGAGCGGGTGCCCATCATCAGGCCGGCCAGCGGGGTCAGGCCCATGGAGGTGTCGATGCAGACCCCGCCGCGGACCGCGGACGCCGAGGCGCCGTTGCCGAGGTGCAGCACGATCGTGTTGAGCTCGGCCAGCGGGCGGTCCAGGTACTCGGCCGTCGCGCGGGACACGAACAGGTGCGAGGTGCCGTGGGCGCCGTACTTGCGGATCGAGTACTCGGCGGCCACCGCGCGGTCGATCGGGTACGTGTACGCGGCCGGCGGCATGGTGCGGTGGAACGCGGTGTCGAAGACGGCCACGTGCGCGACGCCGGGGAAGGCGCTGCGGGCGGCCTTGATGCCCGCGACGTTCGCCGGGTTGTGCAGCGGAGCGAGCGGGGACAGCGCGTCGATCTTGGCGATGACCTCGTCGTCGATCACGGCCGGGCCGTCGAAGACGTCGCCGCCCTGGACGATGCGGTGGCCGACGGCCGCCAGGCGCGACTCGTCGATCTGCGGGCCCTGCTCGGCGAACAGGCCGAGGACGAGGCGCATGCCGGTCTCGTGGTCCGGCACGGCCTGCTCGAGCACGGTGGCGCCGTTCGGGCCCTCGTGCTTGACGCGGCCGACCTCGAGGCCGATGCGCTCCACGATGCCGCTGGCGAGCGCCTCGGAGGTCGCCAGGTCGACCAGCTGGTACTTGATCGACGAGGAGCCGGAGTTGATGACGAGGACTTCAGTGTTCACTTCGAGCCTTCCGAGGTCGCGCCCATGCCCTGGGCCTGGATCGCCGTGATGGCGACGGTGTTGACGATGTCCTGCACCAGGGCGCCCCGGGACAGGTCGTTGACCGGCTTGCGCAGGCCCTGGAGGACGGGGCCGACGGCGACCGCACCCGCGGACCGCTGCACCGCCTTGTACGTGTTGTTGCCGGTGTTCAGGTCGGGGAAGACGAACACGGTGGCCCGGCCCGCCACGGAGGAGTCCGGCATCTTCGTCTGCGCGACCGAGGCGTCCACGGCGGCGTCGTACTGGATCGGGCCCTCGACGTTCAGGTCGGGACGGCGCTCGCGGACCAGCTCGGTGGCCTGGCGGACCTTGTCCACGTCCGCGCCGGAGCCGGAGGCGCCGGTGGAGTAGGACAGCATGGCGATCCGCGGCTCGATGCCGAACTGCGCGGCGGTGGCGGCCGAGGAGATCGCGATGTCGGCGAGCTGCTCGGCGGTCGGGTCCGGGTTCACGGCGCAGTCGCCGTAGACCAGCACGCGGTCCTCGAGGCACATCAGGAAGACGCTGGACACGACCGACATGCCCGGGACGACCTTGATGATCTCGAAGGACGGCTTGATGGTGTGGGCGGTGGTGTGCACCGCGCCGGAGACCATGCCGTCGGCGAGGCCGAGCTGGACCATCATCGTGCCGAAGTAGGACACCGAGGAGACGATCTCGCGGGCGCGCTCGACGGTCATGCCCTTGTGCTTGCGCAGCTCGGTGTACTCGGCGGCGAAGCGCTCCAGCAGCTCGCCGGACTTCGGGTCGACGATCGTGGCGGAGGACAGGTCCAGGCCGAGCTCGGTGCCGCGGGCGCGGATCGCGGTCTCGTCGCCGAGGATCGTCAGGTCGGCGACGTCGCGGCGCAGCAGCGTGGAGGCGGCGCGCAGGATCCGGTCGTCGTTGCCCTCGGGGAGCACGATGTGCTTGCGGTCGGCGCGGGCCCGGTCGAGCAGCTCGTACTCGAACATCAGCGGGGTGACGACCTCGGGGGCCGGCACCTCGAGGGCGGCCAGCGCCTCCTCGGCGTCGGTGTGCTTCTCGAACAGGGCGAGGGCGGTGTCGACCTTGCGCTGGGAGTCGGCGGTCAGGCGGCCGCGGGTGCCGGCGGCGGCGGAGGCCGACTTGAAGGTGCCGAGGTCGGTGCGGATCAGCGGCAGGCGGCTGCCGAGGCCGTCGACCAGACGCTCGACGATCGCCGGCGGGGTGAAGCCGCCGTTGAGGATGATGCCGGCCAGGGACGGGAAGCCCTCGGCGGTGTGCGCCATGAGCAGGCCGAGCAGGATGTCCGAGCGGTCGCCGGGCACGATCACCACGACGCCGTCGTGCAGGCGCTCCAGCAGGTGCTCGATCGACATCGCGCCGACCAGCACGTCCTCGACCTCGCGGGACAGCAGCTCGCCGTCGCCGGCGACCAGGGTGCCCTCGACGGAGTCCATCAGCTGACGCACGGTGGGGGCGACCAGGAACGGGTCCTCCGGCAGGGCCCACGCGGTGGCACGGGTGGCCAGCTCGGCGCGGATCGCGTCGACGTCGTCCGGGGCGCAGCGGTTCGCGACGATCGCGACGACCTGGGCGTGCCCGGCCTCGAGCTCCGCGGCGGCGACCTCGGCGACCTGGCGGACCTCCTCGGGGCTGCGGCCCTGGCCCTTGACGCAGAGCAGCACCGGGGCGCCGAGGTTCGCGGCGATCCGGGCGTTGAAGGCGAGCTCGGCGGGGCCGGCCACGTCGGTGTAGTCGGTGCCGACGATCACGACGACATCGCACTCGCGGGCGACGGCGTGGTAGCGCTGGACGATCGTGGACAGGGCGGCCTCGGGGTCGGCGTGCACCTGCTCGTAGGTGGTGCCGATGCAGTCCTCGTAGCCGAGGTCGACGCCGTCGTGGGAGAGCAGCAGCTCCAGCACGTAGTCAGGGGCCTCGGTGGACCGCGCGATGGGCCGGAAGACGCCGACCTTCTGGACGGTGCGGGTCAGCAGGTCGACCAGGCCGAGTGCGACCGTCGACTTGCCGGTGTCCCCCTCGGGGGACGTGACGTAGATGCTGCGGGCCACGGGTGGGGCTTCTTCCTTGTCGGGAACCGGGGGTTCGCCCCGGGATCAGGTGGTGGGATGAATTCTGCCGGAACCCCGTCGCGCTGAGCGACCAGGCTGCCGTGACGGTGACCACCCGCACCGTCCGGTTGGTCACGCCGCCCCCGAACATGTGACCTAGGTCCTAGCGGCCGATGGCCCGCACCGGGTGCGGTGCGGGCCATCGGGTCGTGCGGTGCTACTCGTTGTCACCACCGGTCTGCAGGGTGGCGTCCTGACGGGCGGAGAGGCCGTCGCCGGCGTCCGGCCACACCCAGTCGCGCACCTCGGGCAGGTCCTCGCCGTGCTCGCGGGTGTACTCGCGGGCCTGGTGGCGGGCGTCGACCATGCGCTGACGCAGGGCCGCGTACTTCGAGCCCAGCGACGGCACCTGGTCGATGACGTCGATCACCAGGTGGAACCGGTCGAGGTCGTTGAGCATGACCATGTCGAACGGCGTGGTGGTCGTGCCCTCCTCCTTGTACCCCCGCACGTGGATGTTCTTGTGACCCTTGCGGCGGTAGGTCAGGCGGTGGATCAGCCACGGGTAGCCGTGGTAGGCGAAGACCACCGGCTTGTCCGTGGTGAACAGCGTGTTGAACTCGCGGTCCGACAGGCCGTGCGGGTGCTCCCGCTCGTCCTGCAGACGCATGAGGTCGACCACGTTGACCACGCGGACCTTGAGGCCCGGCAGCTCCCGGCGCAGGATGTCGGCCGCGGCCAGCACCTCCAGCGTCGGGACGTCGCCGGCGCAGCCGAGCACCACGTCCGGGTCCTCGCCCTCGACCTCGGTGCCGGCCCACTCCCAGATGCCCAGGCCGCGCGAGCAGTGCTCCACGGCCTCCTCCATCGTGAGGAAGTTCGGCGCGGGCTGCTTGCCGGCCACCACCACGTTCACGTACTGCCGGCTGCGCAGGCAGTGGTCGTACGTGGACAGCAGGGTGTTGGCGTCCGGCGGCAGGTACACCCGGACGATCTCGGCCTTCTTGTTGACCACGTGGTCGATGAAGCCCGGGTCCTGGTGGCTGAAGCCGTTGTGGTCCTGGCGCCACACGTGGCTGGACAGCAGGTAGTTCAGGCTCGCGACCGGCCGGCGCCACGGGATGTGGTTGGTGACCTTGAGCCACTTGGCGTGCTGGTTGAACATCGAGTCGACGATGTGGATGAACGCCTCGTACGAGGTGATCAGGCCATGGCGGCCGGTGAGCAGGTAGCCCTCCAGCCAGCCCTGGCACTGGTGCTCGGACAGCATCTCCACCACGCGGCCCGCGCGGGCCAGGTGGTCGTCGACGTCGGGGGAGAGGTACTCCGCGTTCCACTGCTTGTCGGTCACGTCGAAGACGGCCTGGAGGCGGTTGGACGCGGTCTCGTCCGGGCCGAAGATCCGGAAGTTGTCCGGGTTCCGGCGGATGACCTCGGTGAGGTACTGGCCCAGCACGCGGGTGGCCTCGGAGATCGAGCCGCCCGGCACCGGCACCTCGACGGCGAAGTCGCGGAAGTCCGGCAGGCGCAGGTCCTTGAGCAGCAGACCGCCGTTGGCGTGCGGGTTGTCGCTCATCCGCAGGGTGCCGCTCGGGGTCAGCGAGGTGATCTCGGACCGGACGGTGCCGTTCTCGTCGAACAGCTCCTCCGGGCGGTACGACTGCAGCCAGCCCTCGAGCACCTGCAGGTGCTCGTCGGTGTCGCGGGCCGAGGCCAGCGGCACCTGGTGCGAGCGCCAGGAGGCCTCGACCTGCTTGCCGTCGATCACCGGCGGGCAGGTCCAGCCCTTCGGCGTCTTGAAGATGATCATCGGCCACGCCGGGCGGGAGTCGTCGCCCGCGGCGGCGCGCGCCTTGATCTCGGAGATCTCGTCCATCACGACGTCGAGCAGCTCGGCGAACCGGGCGTGCACGGCGGCGTGGTCCTCGCCGTCGAACCCGCCGACGAACAGGTGCGGCTTGTGGCCGTACCCGCGCATCAGGTCCATCAGCTCGGACTCGGGGATGCGCGCCAGCACCGTCGGGTTGGCGATCTTGTACCCGTTGAGGTGCAGGATCGGCAGCACGACGCCGTCCTTGGCCGGGTCGATGAACTTGTTCGAGTGCCAGGAGGTCGCCAGCGGGCCGGTCTCGGCCTCGCCGTCGCCGACCACCGCCGCGACCAGCAGGTCCGGGTTGTCGAAGGCGGCGCCGTAGGCGTGCGACAGCGCGTAGCCGAGCTCGCCGCCCTCGTGGATCGAGCCCGGGGTCTCCGGGGCCACGTGGCTGGGGATGCCGCCCGGGAACGAGAACTGCCGGAACAGACGGCGCACGCCCTCGGCGTCCGGGGTGATGTCCGAGTAGACCTCGGAGTAGGTGCCGTCCAGGTAGGCGGAGGCCACCAGGCCCGGGCCGCCGTGACCGGGGCCGGTCAGGTAGATGGTGGACTGCTCGCGCTCCTGGATCACCCGGTTGAGGTGGGCGTACAGGAAGTTGAGGCCCGGCGTGGTCCCCCAGTGCCCGAGCAGGCGCGGCTTCACGTGGTCACGTGTCAGCGGCTCCCGGAGCAGCGGGTTGTCCAGCAGGTAGATCTGTCCCACCGACAGGTAGTTGGCGGTGCGCCACCACGCGTCGATGCGTCGGAGCGTCTCGTCCGAGACGGGCTGGCCGGAGCCGGTCCGCCACGTGGCGAGCTGCGACGTCGTCACACTCATGCTCTCTCCCGTTGTCGCGTTCCACGGACTTCCGTGGTCCCGGCAGGGCCGGGCGTCACCAGCCTGGTACCGCGCCCGACCCGGTGGCGGGGACGTCCGACCCAGACCGGCCCACTACGGCACCTCGTGCGGAGGGCCGCCGCGTTCCATCCAACCCCATCGCGCCGACGGGTGCACCTGCCGTCCCGCAGGCCGGTGGTGTGGGCCTTCTCACCGGCCGAACCGCTCAGATCCGTGCTGGTGAGGGCGGTCCGGCCGCGCCGGGACGACCTGCGGGCAGGTACCGTGCTGAGGTGCCCGCGAGCCCGCCCGCCGACGCCGGACCCCCGGCCGGTCCCGACGCGCCCCTCACCCTCTGGCAGGCCGCCCGCACCCCGCGGATGATCGGCCTGCTGGTGCTGTTCCTCGCCATCGCGGCGGTGTGCGCCCGGCTCGGCGCCTGGCAGCTGGAGCGCGCCGAGGTGCGCGGCGCCGCCGCCCAGGCCGCGAAGCTCGCGGAGGTCGAGGCCGCCGCGCCGGTGCCGGTGGCCGACGTGCTGCTGCCGCAGGAGACCTTCGACGGCGCCCTGGTGGGCCGTCGGGTCGAGGCCACCGGCAGCTACGACGCCGCCGGTCAGCTGCTGGTCGTCGACCGGGCGCTGGACGGCCGCACCGGCTGGCTGGTGCTCACTCCGCTGCGGGTCGAGGCCTCCGACGGCGAGGCCGGGTCGGTGCCGGCGGGTGCCGTGCTGCCGGTGGTCCGCGGCTGGGTCCCCACGCCGGACGACGCCGACGCCCTCGCCGTGCCCACGGGGACCGTCACCGTCACCGGCTACCTGCAGGCCTCCGAGGACTCCGGCGCCCCGCCGACCGGCGACGGCACCGCCGACTCGATCTCCTCCGCCGAGCTGCTGGGGGAGTGGGGCGGGCCGATCTGGACCGGCTACGTGGTGCTCACCGGCTCCGACCCCACGCAGGCGGCGGCCGTCGAGCTGCTGCCGCCACCGACCCGCGCGGGCACCGGCCTGAACATCCAGAACCTCGGCTATGCCGCGCAGTGGTTCGTGTTCGGCGGGTTCGCGGTGTTCCTCTGGGTGCGGCTGCTCAAGGACGAGGTGCTGCACGCCTCGGCGGTGCCCGCGGAGGCGGGGGCGGCGCCGGACGGGCCGGGAGCGCCCGGGACACCGGGGCAGGGGGGCCCGGAGCCGGCGCCCGCCGGACCCCCACCGACCGGCGCCTGACGCCGCACCGACCGCGTCACTCCTGCTGCCAGGACCGCCACAGCGCCGCGTAGTCCCCGCCGGCCGCCACCAGGTCCGCGTGCGGGCCGATCTCGGTGATCCGCCCGGCGTCCACCACCGCCACCCGGTCCGCGTCGTGCGCGGTGTGCAGCCGGTGCGCGATGGCCACGACCGTCCGCCCCTCCAGCACCGCCGAGAGCGAGCGCTCCAGGTGCCGTGCCGCGCGCGGGTCGAGCAGCGAGGTCGCCTCGTCCAGCACCAGCGTGTGCGGGTCGAGCAGCACCAGCCGGGCCAGCGCGACCTGCTGCGCCTGCGCCGGGGTCAGCGCCACGCCGCCCGAGCCGACGGCGGTCGCCAGCCCGTCCGGCAGCGCCTGCACCCACTCCCAGGCGTCCACCGCGCGCAGCGCCCGCTCCAGGGCGTCGTCGTCGGCGGCGGTGTCGGCCAGCCGCAGGTTGTCGGCCAGCGGCCCGACGAACACGTGGTGCTCCTGGGTGACCAGCGCCACGTGCCCGCGCAGCTCGTCCAGCGGCAGGTCCACCAGCGGCACCCCGCCGACCTCGACCGAGCCGCCGGTGGGCGGGTGGATGCCCGCGAGCATCCGGCCGAGCGTCGACTTGCCGGCGCCGGAGGGGCCGACCACCGCGAGGCGCTCGCCGTCGGACAGCTCCAGGTCGATCCCGTGCAGCACGTCGTGGCCCGCACGGTAGGCGTAGCGCACGTCCTCGGCGACCACGTGGTCGTCCGTCGGGCGCTCCGCCCGCGCGGTGCGGTCCGGGGCGACGTCGGCGACGCCGATGATCCGGGCCAGCGAGGTCGCGCCGACCTGGATCTCGTCCAGCCAGGCGATCAGCTCGCCCACCGGCTGCATGAGCTGCGTGGCGTACAGCGCGAGCGTGGTGACCGCGCCGATCGTGGTGTGGCCGGTGGACACCAGGTACGCGCCCCAGGCCAGCACCGCGACCACCGGCAGCACGAAGGCGGTGTCGACCGCGGGCCACAGCACGCAGCGCAGGTTCAGCGTGCCGGTCTCCGCGGCGAAGGCCTCGCGCAGGTCGGCGTCGGTGCGGGCCCGCCGCCGGGCGCCGAGCCCGAGGGCGTCGACGGTGCGCGACCCCTCCACCGACTCGGTGATGGTGCCGTTGATCGTGGCGTAGGCGGCGGACTCGCGCAGGTAGGCCGGTGTCGCGCGCCGCAGGTACCACCGGGTCGCGACCAGCAGCAGCGGCACGCCGGTGAGCAGCGCGAGCGCGACCAGCGCGTCGGTGGCGAGCGCGGCGACCAGGGTGAGCGCGATCGTCGCGGTGGTGACCAGGATCCGCGGCACCCCGAAGCGCACCGTGTACTGCACCCGGTCGATGTCCGTGGTGGTGCGGGCCACCAGGTCGCCGGTGCCGGCGCGCTCCACGGTGGACAGCGGCAGGCGGGTGACCCGGGTGACGAACTCCTCGCGCAGGTCGGCGAAGACCGTCTCGCCCAGCACCATCGCGGCGCGCTGGGCGTAGCGGACCAGCACGGTCTGGGCGAGCACGGCGACCACCAGCACCAGCACCGTGCGGTCCACCGCCGAGGTGGTGGTGCCGGAGATGACACCGTCCACCAGCCGGCCGAGCAGCCACGGCCCGGCGAGGCCCGCGGTGGCGGCGAGCACCTGGAGGACGACCACCCAGGAGAGTCCGCGGCGGTGCCGACGCAGCAGCCCGGCGGTGTGCCGGCGCAGCGTCGCGGCGTCGGCGACGGGCAGCTTCATGCGTGCACCTCCTCGGTGGACCCGCCGGGGGCGGGGTGCGGGACGCCGGCGGCGGCCTCGGCGCGGGACACCACGGCGCGGTAGGCGGCACCGGTGGCGTCGCGCGCGGTGATCAGGTCGTGGTGCCGCCCGGTGGCGAGCACGCGGCCGTCGACCACCAGCGCGACCTCGTCCACCGCGTCCAGCACCAGCGGGCTCGCGGTGACCACCACGGTCGTGGCGCCGCGCCGGTGCTCGGCCAGCCGGCGCGCGATCCGGGCCTCGGTGTGCGCGTCGACCGCGCTGGTCGGCTCGACCAGCACCAGCACCTCCGCGCCGGTGAGCAGCGCGCGGGCCAGCGCGACCCGCTGGCGCTGGCCGCCGGACAGCGACCGGCCCTTCTCCTCGACCTCGCCGTCCAGCCCGCCCGGGACGGAGTCGAGCACGTCGGCGGCATCGGCGGTCGCCATCGCGGCGAGCAGGGCGTCGTCGTCCGCCCCGCCGCGCACGTCGAGCTCGTCGCGCAGCAGACCGGTGAACAGGTGCGGGGTGGACTCGGCGACCACGACCCGCCCGCGCACCTCGGCCAGGCCGAGCTCGTGCAGCATCGCGGCGCCCCAGCGCACGCCGGACAACGGCCGGTCGGTGCCGTCCGGCTCCGGGGCGTCCGCGCCGTCGGCGGCCGCGTCGTCGTCGGCCCCGGTCTCGCGCGGCGGGCCCATCCGGCCGAGCCGCAGCGCGATCCGCGCCGACTCGTCCGGGTCGGCGCCGACCAGCGCGGTCAGTCGTCCCGGACGCACCACCAGGCCGCTGGCCTCGTCCACCAGGTCGGCGGGCTGCTGCGGGCCGGCGGCGGGGGAGGGCTGGTCGTCGGCGCCGGCCACCGGCACCGCGAGCACCCGGATGATCTTGCGCGCGCCGACGACGGCCCGGGTGATCACCCGGATCGCCTCGCTGGCGGTCCACAGCGGCTGGGTGAGGAACGCCGCGAAGCCGTAGAACGACACGAGCTGACCGGGGGTGATCGACCCGTCCAGCGCCAGACGCGCGCCCGCCCACACCACCACGGCGAGGAACAGCCCAGGCAGCAGCGTCTGGAGCGCGTCCAGCAGCGACTGGGTCTGCGAGACCCGTACGCCGGCCGCGCGCACCCGCTGCGACTGCGCGCGGTACCGCGCGGCGAACACGTCCTCGCCGCCGATCCCGCGCAGGATGCGCAGCCCGGACACGGTGTCCGCGCCCAGGGTGGTCAGCCGGCCGGTGGCCTCGCGCTGCTCCGACTGGCGGCGCTGCAACGGGCGGATCAGCAGCGAGAGCACGCCGACCACCACGGGCAGGCCGAGCAGCACCAGCAGGCCCAGCGGCACGGAGGTGCGCAGCAGCAGCACGCCGAGGGTCAGGTACGCCGCGATGCCGCCGATCAGCCGGGGCAGGATCGCGAACACCTCGCCCATCCGCAGCGCGTCGGAGGCGACCGTCGCCACCACCTCGCCGGTGGGCAGCGTCTCGGTGACCGCGTCGCCGGTGCGCGTGACGTGGTGGCCGATCTGCTGGGAGGACGCGAAGGCCGCGCGCAGCCAGTTCTCGACCTCCAGCCGGTGACCGACCAGGTTCATCACGACCTGCACCATGCCGATGCCGAAGAACGTCAGGCAGCCGAGCCACAGCGTGCGGTCCAGGCCGCTGTCCAGGCCGTCGTCCACCACGCGACCGAGCGCCCAGGGCAGCAGCGCCGCCGCGACGTTCCCCACCACGTTGACCACGGTGGCGCCGAGCAGCACGCCGGCCTGACGGCGGCCCTGCCACCGGATCAGGGCGGCGGGACCGGTCAGCGGCGGGGTGCCGGGGTCGGGGAGCGGGAGCGGACGCACGATCGACCACGCTACGGGTGAGCCCCGACACACTCGACGCTTTTTGCCGCGCCCGACCGCCCGCTGCCGCCGGTGGTGGGGCAGGATCGAGGTCGACGACCCGAGAGGACCTCCGATGACGCAGCCCGCCCCGACCCCCGCCGGTGTGACCGCGGACGCCGGTGCCCGCCTCACCCGCTACCGCGTGATGGCGTGGATCACCGGCACGATGCTGCTGGTGCTGTGCCTGGAGATGGTGCTCAAGTACGTGTTCCACGCCGGCGGGTACGACGCCGAGGGGCACGCCGCACCGGTGATCGGCACCTGGGTGGCCATCGCGCACGGCTGGGTCTACGTGGTCTACCTGGCGACCGTGGTGCAGCTCTGGTCCGCGATGCGCTGGTCGCTGGGCCGGCTGGCGACGATGGCGCTCGCGGGCGTCGTCCCGGTGATGTCCTTCGTGCTGGAGCGCCGGGTGCACGCGCAGGCGGTCGCCCGGATCACCGCCGGCTGAGCGCGGGCGTCCGTTCCCGCGCGCGCCGCGCCGACCGCTGGTCCAGCCGTCGGCGCAGCGTCCGCACCGGTCGCTCCACCAGCCACCAGCTCGCGGTGGCCGCCGTCAGCGTCAGCGCGACCCCGAGCACGGCACCGCCGACGTCCTCCGGGTGGCCGAGCCACCGCACGATCGCCGCGTTCCACAGGTAGGCCGCGTAGGAGATCGTGCCCAGCGCCACCGCGGGCCGCAGCAGCCGGCTCGGCAGCGCCTGCCAGCGTGCGGCGTAGGAGACCAGCACCACGGCCACCCCGGCCACCGTCGGCGCGGCGACCAGGTAGGTCCACGGGTGCTGCGCGACGCCGCCGGCGAACGACGCCGCGAGCAGGGCCGCCACCAGCACCGCCTGCGCGGTCCGCCGCGCGCGCCGGGTCGCCGGCAGCACCCGCACCAGGGCGTCGCGGCCGAGGTAGCCCGCCGCACCGACCAGCAGGGTCGTCGCCCACGAGGTCGGCAACGCGTAGACGCGGGCCACGTCCGGCGCGACCAGCAGCATCGAGACCGTGCAGGCCGCCAGGGTGACCACCGCGCTCGCGGACACGGCCAGCCGCAGCACGCCGCGTCGCCAGGCGAGCGTGAGCAGCAGCGGCCAGACCAGGTAGAACTGCTCCTCGGTCGCGAGCGTCCAGAAGTGGTAGAGCGACTCGCTGCCGTGCGGGATGCCGGGGATGTTCGTCGTGTACGTGAGCGCCACCAGGATCGACCGGGGCACCAGGTCCCGCTGGCCGACCAGGTCGAACGCGCCCTCGACCACCGCGTAGCCGGTGAGCATCAGCAGCAGCGGGGGCAGCAGCCGCAGCGCGCGGTGGCCGAAGAACCGGCGCAGGCGGACGCGTCCGTGCCGCTCCAGATCGCGCACCAGCACGCCGGTGATCAGCCAGCCGGACAGCGCGAAGAAGATCGTCACGCCGACCATCCCCGCGGTGGTGGCGACGTCCGGGACCGCGTGGTTCAGCAGCACCAGGGCGACGGCGAGCCCGCGCAGCGCGTCCAGGCCGGGCAGCCGGGCGGGGGCGGACCGGTCGCCGTGCGCCGGTGGTCCGCCCGTCTCGCCGGGTGCTGCGACCGCATCCCTCACGTAACGGAAGATATGCCCGTTTTGTCCGTTATGGATCTACCCGGCCAGGACGCCACCCGAACGGGCGCAGAACCTTCACAGGTCCGACCGACGCTCACGTGACAGGAGAGATGCGCCGACGGTGGCCCGTGATCACCGGGTGGCGCGCTGACCTGCCTGGCTATGCTGTGCCGCCTGAGCGAAGGGAGGTGCCGCCCCGTGTCGTTGCGCCACATGCAGATCGGCGAGGTCGCGGAGCGCACCGGCCTGTCCCTGCGGACCATCCGGTACTACGGCGAGGTCGGCCTCGTCGTCCCCTCGGCCCGCACGCACGGCGGCTTCCGCCTCTACACCGAGCCCGACATCGCACGGCTGGAGCTGATCAAGCGCATGAAGCCGCTCGACTTCTCCCTCGACGAGATGGGTGACCTGCTGGGGGTGCTGGACCGGCTGAACGAGCCCGGCATCAGCCAGGAGGACCACGACGCGCTGATCGAGCGCCTGGTCATGTACCGGCTCGCGGCCGAGGAACGCTCCCGCGCGCTGCGCGAGCAGCTGGCCGTCGCCGAGGACTTCCACGAGAGCCTGCGCACCGAGATCAACCGCCAGCGTCGGATCGGCGAGCGCTCCGGGTCCTGAGGGAGCGCTGAGGGGCGGGCCGGGGGTGCGTGCCCGGCCGACTAGGCTGACCCCGTGACCGACGCCTCGTCCCAGCCCCGTCCGGACCAGCCCCGTCCCGTCCTGGTCGTCGACTTCGGCGCCCAGTACGCCCAGCTCATCGCGCGCCGCGTGCGCGAGGCCGCCGTGTACTCGGAGATCGTGCCGCACACCGCCTCCGTCGAGCAGATGCTCGCCAAGGACCCGGCCGCGATCATCCTGTCCGGCGGACCGTCCTCGGTGTACGCCGACGGCGCCCCGTTCGTCGACCCGGCCCTGTTCGACGCCGGCGTGCCGGTGCTCGGCATCTGCTACGGCTTCCAGGCGATGGCCCAGGCCCTCGGTGGCACCGTCGCGCAGACCGGCGCCCGCGAGTACGGCGGCACGGCGGTCGAGGTCGTGCAGGAGGGCACCGTGCTCGCCGGCAGCCCCGACCAGCAGACCGTCTGGATGAGCCACGGCGACGCCGTGCACGCCGCCCCCGAGGGCTTCGAGGTGCTCGCGACCTCCAGCGGCTCCCCGGTCGCCGCCTTCGAGAACCGCGCGCGCCGCCTCTACGGCGTGCAGTGGCACCCCGAGGTCAAGCACTCCCCGCTCGGGCAGCGCACCCTCGAGCACTTCCTCTACGAGGGCGCCGGGCTCGCCCCGGACTGGAACCCCGGCAACGTGATCGCCGACCAGGTCGAGCGGATCCGCGCGCAGGTCGGCTCCGCCCGGGTGATCTGCGGCCTGTCCGGCGGCGTGGACTCCTCCGTCGCCGCCGCCCTGGTGCAGAAGGCCGTCGGCGACCAGCTCACCTGCGTCTTCGTCGACCACGGACTGCTGCGCTCCGGCGAGGTCGAGCAGGTTGAGCAGGACTTCGTCGCCTCCACCGGCGTCAACCTGATCACCGTCGACGCCCGCGAGCGGTTCCTGACCGCGCTGGCCGGCCACACCGACCCGGAGACCAAGCGCAAGATCATCGGCCGCGAGTTCATCCGCGTGTTCGAGGACGCCGCCCGCCAGGTCGTCGAGGACGCCGGTGCCAGCGGCGAGGAGGTGCGCTTCCTCGTGCAGGGCACCCTCTACCCGGACGTCGTGGAGTCCGGCGGCGGCGAGGGCGCGGCCAACATCAAGAGCCACCACAACGTCGGCGGCCTGCCGGACGACCTCCAGTTCGAGCTGGTCGAGCCGCTGCGCACCCTGTTCAAGGACGAGGTCCGCGCCGTCGGCCTCGAGCTCGGCGTGCCCGAGGCGATCGTCTGGCGCCAGCCGTTCCCGGGCCCGGGCCTCGGCATCCGGATCATCGGCGAGGTCACCGCTGAGCGCCTCGACGTGCTGCGCGCCGCCGACCTGATCGCCCGCGAGGAGCTCACCCGCGCCGGCCTGGACCGCGACATCTGGCAGTGCCCCGTCGTGCTGCTCGCCGACGTGCGCTCGGTCGGCGTCCAGGGCGACGGCCGCACCTACGGCCACCCCGTCGTGCTGCGCCCGGTGTCCTCCGAGGACGCGATGACCGCCGACTGGACCCGCCTGCCCTACGACGTGCTCGCCACGATCTCGACCCGCATCACCAACGAGGTGCCCGAGGTCAACCGCGTGGTGCTCGACGTCACGAGCAAGCCGCCGGCCACCATCGAGTGGGAGTGACCGCGCCGGTCACCGCCTGACGTGCCACGGCCCGGTCCCCTGCGTGGGGGCCGGGCCGTGGTGTGTCCGGGCGTCGTCTCAGGGAGCGCTCGCGAGCGCGGCGTCGCACGCGTCCGAGGGCTCGATCTGCACCCTGTCCGTGCCGTCGAACGACATGATCCCGCGGCCGACCTGGTCGCCGTCCGGCAGGCCGATCAGGGCGAGCGTGATGGAGTGGGGGACGACCTCGTCGCTGCCCTCGGCCACGTCGTCGCTACCGCCCACCCAGGACAGCTCGACCGACGAGTCCGCGGTGACGCCCGCGGCGGTGAGGGTGTCGATCTCGGCGTCGACGCAGGCGGCGGGCAGATCTCGGGCGTCGACCAGGTCCAGGTCCGGCGGCGCGGGGTAGACCGCCAGCGCGGCCACCCGCTCGGCGTCGCCGCCGCCGACCGCCTGCACGTACTCGCGCACCAGGGCGACGTTCGCGGAGTCGTCCGCGGTCGGTTCGGGGTCTCCGTCGGAGGCGGTGCACCCGAGGAGCAGCATCAGCGGCAGCGCGGTCGCCGCGAACCCGAGGGTCGTCCTTGCCTCGGGCGTCGTCTCGGGTCGCATGGGGGTCCTCTCCTCGGGGCCGGGTCGTGCCTGCCCTGTAGGGGTAGCACGTGCGGCAGGGCTCCGAACGCCCGAGAGGAGGTTTGCTCAGGGGTGCAGCAGGGCCAGCGCGGCGCGCAGGGGCTCGATCGCCACCTGTCCCGGGGCCGACGCCCGGCCCACCGTGCCGAAGGTGGCCGCGGAGCCGAACACCCCGCCCGCGACCCGCGACGCGACGCCGATCGGGCCCATCGCCATGGTGATCAGCGGGCGGTCGGTGCGCAGCGAGGCAGCCCGGGTGGCGCCGAGCAGGGCGAGCACGTCCCCGGCGTCGTGCGGCATGACGGCGATCTTCAGCACGTCGGCGTCGGCCTCGGCCATGCGGAGCAGCCGGTCCACCAGCTCGTCCTGCGCGGGGGTGCCGTCGAAGTCGTGCTGGGAGGCCACCACGGGGACGCCGGCCTCGTGCGCGAGGTCGACCAGGGTGCGCACGGTGACGGGCTCCCGGGTGATCTCCACGTCGAGCAGGTCGACCGCGCCGGTGCCGAGCAGGGTGCGCAGCAGGTCCAGGTACTGCGCGTCGGTGACGTCGGCCCTCCCGCCCTCGGGGAGCGTGCGGACGGTGGCCAGCAGCGGCAGGTCGTCCAGGGCGTCCCGCAGGTCGTGCGCGACCTCCGCGACGAGGGCCGGGTCCGAGCGCCCGTCGAGGTGGTCGACCCGCCACTCCACGACGTCCGGACGCGCGGCGGCGACGGCGGCGGCCTCGGCGAGCAGCGCCGCGCGGTCGGTGCCGGTGAGCGGCACGATCACGGCGGGCCGGCCGGTGCCGAGCGTCGTGCCGCGCACGGTCACGGGCGTGACGGTCATCGAGGACCCTCCATGGGCTGCGGGGGAGTGCGGGGCCGCCGGTGGGGCCCGGTCCACGGGCCGAGGGCGACGGCCGTCAGTATGGCCCAGTTGGTACGCTCCGGGCCGGGTCCGAGCACCACGTGGTCGCATCCCGCCCCTGATCCTGACGCCCGGAGGTCGCGCGGTGCCGTCCACCCCCACGCCGCCCGGCCGGCGCGCGCCCCGTCCTCCGCGGGTGCCCGGGCACGGTCCACTGGTGGTGCTGTGCGGTCCGATGGGATCGGGGAAGACGACGGTGGGGCGTGCGCTCGGTCGCCGCTGGGCTGTCGGCCTGCGGGACACCGACCAGGACGTCGAGCGCGTGGCGGGGGCGACCGTGGCGGAGATCTTCCGCGACCACGGCGAGGACGAGTTCCGTCGGCTGGAGCACGAGGCGGTGGTGACGGCGCTGGCCGAGCACCACGGGGTGCTGGCGCTCGGTGGCGGGGCGGTGCTGCACGCCGGGACGCAGGCGGCGCTCGCGGCGTACGCGGCGGACGGCGGCGTGGTGGTCTTCCTCGACGTCAGCGTGGAGCAGGTCGCGTCGCGGATCGGCCTGGACGGCTCGCGCCCCCTGCTGGCCGGGGACGCGCGCGGGCGCTGGCTGGAGATCATGCACGCCCGGCGCGCGGTGTACGAGCGGGTGGCGACGCTGCGCACCCCGACGGACGGGCGGTCGGCGCGCGAGGTCGCCCGGGAGATCGAGCGGCGGCTGCACGCGGCCCCGGCGCGACCGGCGGACGCGTCCGAGGTCTGATCCCGGAGCTGCTGCGCGCGGGCGGGCCCTCGGTCCCGGGTGCGTGCGGTGCCTTCTCGGGCCTTCCGGGCGGCCGGGCCCTCGGTCCCACGTCGAACCCGCAGAGGCCGGTGTCGGTCCCGCGATCCGCGCCGAGACCTGGCCGAGTTTGGGACCAAAGTCCTAAGGTTGTCCGGACAGCCGTCTGGGACCAACGACCTGTTTTCGAGAATCTCGGGGTTTGTGCGCCGCTTCACGAGCGGCATCCGGGGCGCGCGCATGACCAACGTCCCACGCCAGGCGCGCCGGATGGCCCAGGCTCTTACCCGTGGGGCTCACAGGTCCCGCCGGGCCGGCTGACAGGCGGTCCGTATCGGGGGTATCGGGAAGGGAACCACCACATGTCTACCGTGGCAGCGACGGGCGGCTCGAAGGCTGCTCGCGTCATCGGCATCATCTCCGCCATCGCCGGCGTCATCCTCATCATCGCGGGTGGCGTGACCTACGGCATGGTCGGCAGCAAGCTGGACGAGCAGAAGATCACCGTCTCCGAGGACGCGGCGAACTTCGGCGGCTCCAAGGTCAACTCTCCGTGGACCGCGTTCGCGCAGGCCGACATCATCGAGCACCACGCCCTCGAGGCGACCGGCGGCAAGACCTACGCCGAGCTCGAGAAGGACGACCCGCTGCGCGAGACCGCGATGAACGCCTCGTTCCTGCGTGGCTCGCTGTTCACCTCGGTCGTGGCCTTCGGCGTCGCCGCCCTGGTGATCGGCCTGGGCGTCATGTTCATCCTCGTCGGCTACGCGCTGTTCGCGCTGGCCGGCCGCAAGACCACCGTCGAGCCGGTCGCCCCGGTGACGGAGCCGGGCCTCAAGGCCTGACATCGCACGCCCGACGGGCCGGGACCGCACAGGTCCCGGCCCGTCGTCGCGTCCGGCCCGCGTCGTCCCTCCACGACGCCGGGCCGCCGTGACGCCGCCGATCCCTCCGGTCGGCGGCGTCCGTGCGTCTCTCAGCGCCCCTGACGACCCGCGGGGCCGTGGCCCCGGCGGCGTGCCGCGCTGATCACGGAGCCGAGCAGCAGCGCCGCGCCGGCCCCGGCGAGCAGGATGATGAACGCGAGCTGCACGTCGATCCGGGCGCCGGCGGCCATGGCGAGGATGCCGACGCCGCACACCGCGACCACCAGGCCCCACACCACCGTGCCCGTGCGCGGCTCGCGGGACACCGGCGCCTCGGGGGCGGGCTGGACGGGCTGCGGTGCCGTCCACGTGGACGCTGCGGGGCCGGTCGGACCGGCGCTCCACGACGCGGCCGCCGGCTGCGGCGCGACCGGCTGCGGGCTGACCGGCTGCTGCGCGGTCGGCGGCGTGGCCGGGGCGGGGTACGGGTCGACCGGGACCTCGGCACCGGACGAGCGTGGCGCGTCGTCGGCCGGGGCAACGGCAGGCTCGTCCTCGGTGCGGGGGAGCACCGCGGTCGCCGGCTCCTGCGGGATCACGGCCGTCTCGGGGTCCTGCGCGGTGGCGATCCGCTCGGTCGGCGCGTCCGGCACGGTCGCGATCCGCTCGGTGCGGTCGGGCTCGGGCTCGGTGTCGGGCTCGGCGAGCTCGTGCTCGATCTCCGCCGCGATGTCCTGCTCGGCCGCGGCCTCGACCTCCTGCTCGGTGGGCGTCGCGTCGTCGGGCTGCTGCGGGGTGCTGGGGCCGGTGGTGGTCATCAGTCCTCCTCGATGGTGATGGAGCCGAGGCCGAGGTCGACGTTCAGCGCGATCTGCGCGTCCCGCCCGTCCCGCATCTCGTCGCTGGTGAAGGTGCGCTCGTGGCCGAAGCCGCCGACCGAGCGGTGACGGTCGTCGACCTCCCACTTCACGTCGCCGCCGCCCATGGACACGTCCGCGCTCACGGCGATGTCGTCCGGCACGATCACGGTGATGTCGCCCAGGCCGCCGCTGATCGGCACGACCAGGGTGTCGCCGGTGAGCGGGACCTGCGTCAGGTCGATCGTGGCGTCGCCGATGCCGAAGGAGTAACCGGCCTCGGCGGCCGCACGGCTGTCGACCACGAGCTCCTCGTCCGAGAACGCGCGCCGGTCGGCGTTGTCCCACCAGTCGCCGCCGGCGGTGGCCGCGGCGGGCAGGGCGGCGATCGTGCCGATGATCGCGAGGGCGGTCAGACCGCCGGCGGAGCGGCCACGCAGGCCGGAGACGATGATCGCCAGGCCGACCAGCACCACGCCGCCACCGAGCACCACCGCGGCGATCGGGCCGTCGTAGTGACCGGTGCGCTCCGCGATCATCAGCCCGGCCAGGCCGAGCAGGACCAGCGCGACGACCACGCCGGTGACGGCCGCGCCGGGGCCGCGCACGATCGGCTTCGGGGGCTTGGGCGGCTTCGGGGGGACCGGCGGCTGCGGGGTCCAGCCGCGACCGGGCGGCGGGGGCGTCGGGGCGCCGTACCCGGCGCCGGGCGCGCTGCCGTAGGGGGCGGCCGGTGCGCCGCCGAAGACGGGGGCGGGCGCCGGGGCGGGCTGCGGCGGCACGGCGGCGTGCACCGGGGGCACGGGTGCGCCGGCGGCGGGCTGCGTCGACTGTCCGGTGGCGGGCATGGTGGACCGTCCTTCCGACGGGGGTGTCCAGGGCTGCTGCGGGGGGCGCGGCGCACCGTCCCCACGACGGTTGCTGGCGATGATCGCGACCACGGCCACCACGGCGGCGGTCCACGCGACGGCCGGGAACCAGCCGGAGTCGAACGGACCCCAGCCGAACCACCAGTCGCCGGCGCCGGCGCCGAGCACGACCATGCCGATCGCGCCGAGCAGCGCGATGTCGAACCGGCCGCGGATGGTCTCCTCCAGGTGGATGCGCCCGTCGGACTCCTCGGGCAGCAGCGCCCAGGCGACGCCGTAGAGCACGAAGCCGAAGCCCATCAGCATGGTCACGCCGACCACGCCGCGGACCAGCAGCGGGTCCACGCCGAACCGGCGCGCCAGGCCGCCGGCCACGCCGCCGAGCCAGCGGTCGGAGGTGCGCACGACGCCGATGCGGCGGACGGCGGCGAAGAAGCCGTCGATGCCCTGCTGCCCGGGCTGGGGCGGCGGGGTCGGCTGGCCCTGCGGGCCCGGGGGGACCGGCCCGTAGCCGGTGCGGTCGTCGCTCATAGGTCGATCCTGGCGGCCCGCACCACCCTGACGACATCCGGCACCCCCCTGAGACACCCCTGAAAGGTCCGGGCGCGACCCTGATCCTGGCCCCGGGTGGCTGCCCGGGGGTGGGTGGACGTGTGACGATCAGGGCATGGACTCCCCGACGCGCCTGCCGCTGCGCCGCCCGGAGAGTGGTCGCCGCGTCGGCGGCGTCGCTGCCGGTGTCGCGCTGCACCTCGGGCTGTCGGTGCGTCTGGTCCGGCTCCTGTTCGTGCTGCTCACGCCGCTGGGCGGCGCCGGGGTGCTGCTCTACGTGTTCCTGTGGGTGACGGTGCCGGAGGGGGACGCCCGCGCGGTCGCCGAGGCCGCCCGCCCCGCCGCGCTGTCCCGGATCGCCCGCCCGCAGCAGTCCGAGGTGGTCGACCGGCTGCGCCGCATGCCGTGGACCGAGATCGCGATCGGTCTGGCGCTGGTCGCCGGGGCCGTGGCGCTCGCGCTGACCCGGTCCGGCACCCGGATCGGCGGGTCCTGGATGGTCCCGGTGCTGCTGCTGGTGGCCGGCACGGCGCTGGCATGGAGCCAGCTCGACGCGATGCAGCGCGAGCGCAAGGCGGGTGCCACCCGGCGCCCGGTGAGCCTGCTCCGGCTGCTCGGGGGCCTGGTGATCGCGGGGGTCGGCGTGCTGCTGCTGGTCGGTCAGGAGGCCGATCCCGCCACCCTGATCCGCTCGACCGTCGCCGCCGTGGCGGTGCTGGCCGGTGTCGCCCTGGTGCTCGCGCCGTGGTGGCTGCGGCTGATCCGCGAGCTCGGCGACGAGCGGACGGCGCGTGCCCGCGAGTCCGAGCGGGCCGACATCGCCGCGCACCTGCACGACTCGGTGCTCCAGACCCTCGCGCTGATCCGCTCGCGCGCCGACGACCCCACCGAGGTCGCCCGGATGGCCCGTGCGCAGGAGCGCGAGCTGCGCGCCTGGCTCTACGACGACCGCCCCGCCCCCGGCACCTCGGTCGCCGCGGCGCTGGCGGCGATCGTCGCCGAGATCGAGGACACCCGCACCGGGCCGGACGGCGAGGCGGTGACGATCGAGACGGTCGTCGTCGGCGACTGCGAGCCGGACTCCGCCACCGACGCGCTGCTCCAGGCCACCCGCGAGGCGCTGCTGAACGCGGTCCGGCACGGACGGCCCCCGGTGTCGCTCTACCTGGAGGTCGGGCCGACGGAGATCGAGGTGTTCGTGCGCGACCGCGGCGACGGCTTCGACCCCGACGCGGTGCCCTCCGACCGGTTCGGCGTGCGGGAGTCCATCCTGGGACGGGTGCGCCGCCGCGGCGGTCGCGCGCAGGTGGTGTGCAAGGACGGCGGCGGCACCGAGGTGCGGCTGCAGCTGCCGCTGGCCCCCGACGTCGGGCAGACGGCCGGCGGCGAGGCGTGGACGGTGCCGGGGCCGCAGGCGACGGGCGCGGGCACGGACGACGAGAGGACGAGGCAGGCATGAGCGAGCAGGCGGTCGACGTGGTGCTGGTCGACGACCACCTGATGTTCCGGGCGGGCGTGCGCGCCTCCCTGGACGGCCGGGTGCACGTGGTCGGCGAGGCGTCGACGGTGGACGAGGCGGTGCAGGTGGTGCGGGCGACGCGGCCCCCGGTGGTGCTGCTCGACGTGCACCTGCCCGGCGGCGACGGCGGTGGCGGCGCGGAGGTGATCCGCTCCTGCACCGATCTGCTGGGCGAGACCCGGTTCCTCGCGCTGTCGGTGTCCGACGCCGCGGAGGACGTGGTCGCGGTGATCCGTGCCGGTGCGCGCGGCTACGTGACCAAGGCGATCTCCGGGCCGGACCTGTGCGACGCGGTGCTGCGGGTCGCCGGCGGGGACGCGGTGTTCTCGCCCCGGCTGGCCGGGTTCGTGCTGGACGCCTTCGGCGCGGCGGCCGGTGACGTCGCCACCGGTGACGACGAGCTGGACCGGCTGTCGGCGCGCGAGCGCGAGGTGATGCGGCTGATCGCGCGCGGGTACTCCTACCGCGAGGTCGCCTCGGAGCTGTTCATCTCGATCAAGACCGTCGAGACCCACGTGTCCGCGGTGCTGCGCAAGCTCCAGCTGTCCTCGCGGCACGAGCTGACCCGCTGGGCGGCGGCGCGCCGGCTGCTCTGAGCCGGGGCGCCGCCACCGCGGGCGTGGTGCGTGCGGCTCAGAAGTTGTCGCCGCAGGTGTAGGTGACGCCGTCGACGTAGTGCTCGCCGGGGCCGAGGTCCGAGCAGGTCTGCCAGATGTTCCCGAACAGGGCGACGATCCCGATCGAGATGACCAGCCACAGCGCCCCGACGATCACCGCGGCGATCGACAGGCCCTTGCCCGCACGGGCCAGGCCGCGCCCGCGCACCAGCCCGACGATGCCGAGCACCAGGCCGATCAGCGAGGTGCACGGGATGATCGCGGTCACCAGCGCGACGATCGACAGCGTGCGGGTGGAGGCCGCCTTCTTCTCGCCGGCGTCGGGCACGCCGTAGGCCGGGTCGCCGCCGGGGTACGCGGGTGCGGCGCCCGGGTAGGCCGGGCCGACGCCGGGGTACGCGGTGCCGGGGTAGGCCGTGGGCTCGCCGGCGGCCGGCTGCTGCGGGGCGCCGCCGTAGACGGGCGGGGCCGGGGGCGTCGGCGGGGCCGGGTACGGGTCCGCTCCGGGAGCCGGCGCCTGGCCGCCCGTCGGGTCAGGGTTCTCCGGGCCGGTCGGGGGGTAGGGCGTGGACATGGGCTCCTCGTCTCGGTCGCTGCGGGTGTGACCGGCGGTCACCTGCGGCATCGTGCCACGGACCGGGGACGCGTCGCCCTCGATCTCGTGGTGTGCTGGGCACCTCGTGCCCGTGCGGGCGCACGCCGGCTCGCCCCGGCGTGCGGTTCCCGCCGTGCGGTCGCGTGCCCGTCCGAGCCCCCTGGAGGTCCCCGTCATGAGCACCGTGTACGGCCTGCTGGTCGTCCTGCACCTGGTCGGCTGGGCGATCGTGCTGGGCGGCTGCCTGGTCACCCTGCGCCAGCCCGCGATGCCGAAGGGTGCGCTGCACGGTGCGCTGACGGCGCTGGTCACCGGGGTGGTGATGGTCGGCCTGCGGTCCGCCGAGGTCGGTGACCTGCACCCGCCGGACAACGCGAAGATGGCGGTGAAGCTGCTGGTGGCGCTCGCGGTCACCGTGCTGGTGTGGATCGGCACCCGTCGCCCGGAGCGTGCGACCCGGGGCCTGGTCGGCGCGACGGTCGGCCTGGTGCTGGTCAACGTCGTCGTCGCCGTGCTCTGGCGCTGAGCCGGCCGGACGGCACCACCGGTCGCCGACGAGGATGTCGGTGCGGGCGCCTAGGCTGTTCCCCGCCATGACGTCGCTCTTCGAGAACCTCCCGCTGCCCGGACTCGACCTCGCCCGCCTGCCGGCGGCCGTCCCGCCCCGGGGCGACGCCGCGCCGCGCCGCGGGGTCGCGCGTGACGACGTGCCCGAGGCGGCGCCCGAGATCTCCTCGGCCGCCGCGGACGCGCTGCTCGACGGGCTCAACCCGCAGCAGCGGGAGGCCGTCCTGCACCACGGCGGCCCGCTGCTCATCGTCGCGGGCGCCGGCTCGGGCAAGACCCGCGTGCTCACCCACCGCATCGCGCACCTGCTGGCGACCCGGCGCGCGCGGGCGGGGGAGATCCTCGCGATCACCTTCACCAACAAGGCCGCCGCCGAGATGCGCGAGCGCGTCGCCGACCTGGTCGGGCCGTCCGCCCGGGCGATGTGGGTGTCGACCTTCCACTCCGCCTGCGTGCGGATCCTGCGGCGCGAGGCCGCGACCCTCGGCATGCGGCAGTCGTTCTCGATCTACGACGCCGCCGACTCCCAGCGGCTGCTCACCCTGGTCGCCCGCGAGCTCGACCTCGACCCGAAGAAGTACCCGGCGAAGGCGCTGGCCTCCAAGATCTCGAACCTCAAGGACGAGCTGGTCGACCCGGACGCCTTCGCGGCGACCGACGGCGGCTCCGCCGGCAACGACTTCGACCAGGCGCTCGCGCAGGTCTACACCCGCTACCAGCAGCGGCTGCGGCAGGCGAACGCCCTCGACTTCGACGACCTGATCATGACCACGGTGCACCTGCTCCAGGCGTTCCCGGCCGTCGCCGAGCACTACCGGCGCCGGTTCCGGCACGTGCTGGTCGACGAGTACCAGGACACCAACCACGCGCAGTACGTGCTGGTGCGTGAGCTGGCGGGCGTGGGCGGACCGGCGCAGGACGCGGACGGCGCGGTGCCGCGTGGCGAGCTGACCGTCGTCGGTGACGCGGACCAGTCGATCTACGCGTTCCGCGGCGCCAGCATCCGCAACATCATGGAGTTCGAGGCCGACTACCCGGACGCCACGACGATCCTGCTCGAGCAGAACTACCGCTCGACCCAGACGATCCTGTCGGCCGCCAACGCCGTGATCAGCCGGAACCCCGGGCGTCAGGCCAAGCGGCTGTGGACCGACTCCGGCGCGGGTGCGCAGATCGTCGCCTACGTGGCGGACGACGAGCACGAGGAGGCCCGGTTCGTCGCCGAGGAGATCGACCGGCTCGGCGACTCCGACGGCGTGCGCCCCGGCGACGTCGCGATCTTCTACCGCGCCAACGCCCAGTCCCGGGCGCTGGAGGAGGTGCTGATCCGCGTCGGCCTGCCCTACAAGGTGGTCGGCGGCACCCGGTTCTACGAGCGGCGCGAGATCAAGGACGCCGTCGCCTACCTGCGCGCGGTCGCGAACCCGGACGACGACGTGAACCTGCGCCGGATCCTCAACGTGCCCAAGCGCGGGCTCGGCGACCGGTCGGAGGCGATGGTCGCGGGCTTCGCCGAGCGCGAGCGGATCTCCTTCGGCGCGGCCCTGGACCGGCTGGACGAGGTGCCCGGGCTCGGCACCCGCGCGATCACCGGGCTGCGCTCCTTCGCCCTGATGATGTCCGACCTGCGCGACCTGGTGGACCGCGGCGCCGGCCCCGCCGAGCTGCTCGGTGCGGTGCTCGACCGCAGCGGCTACCTGGCCGAGCTGCGCGCCTCGGAGGACCCGCAGGACCAGACCCGCGTGGAGAACCTCGCCGAGCTGCACGCCGTCGCCAGCGAGTTCGAGCAGTCCGAGCCCGAGGGCGACCTGGCCGACTTCCTGGAGCGGGTGTCGCTGGTGGCGGACTCCGACCAGATCCCCAGCGACGACGGCGGCGACGGCGACGGACCCGCGGTGGACCAGGGCGTCATCACCCTGATGACCCTGCACACCGCCAAGGGCCTGGAGTTCCCGGTGGTGTTCCTCACCGGCATGGAGGACGGCACCTTCCCGCACATGCGCTCGCTGGCCGACACCGACCAGCTCGCCGAGGAGCGGCGGCTCGCCTACGTCGGCCTGACCCGTGCGCGCGAGCGGCTGTACATCTCGCGCGCCGCCGTCCGCACCGCGTGGGGCGTGCCGAACGAGTTCCCGCCCAGCCGGTTCCTCGACGACCTGCCGGAGGACCTGCTCGACTGGCGGCGCCGCGAGTCCAGCACCGACCGCCTGCGCGGCCCGGGCGGGTTCCTCGGCGGACGGTCCGGCGGCTACGGCTCGGGCTCGGGGGGTGGTGGCTGGCGTTCCGGCGGCGGCTCCCGCACCGAGCGGCCGGCGCGCACGTCCTCGCCCTCGACCAGCACGGCGTCCTTCGGCTCGGCCACCCCGCGTCCGGACGCGGCGATCCCGACGCTCGCCGTCGGCGACCGGGTCACCCACGACGCCTACGGGCTGGGCACCGTGGTCGCCGTCGAGGGCGGCGGCCACAACGCGGTCGCCAAGGTCGACTTCGGCACCGAGGGCACCAAGCGGCTGCTGCTGCGGTTCTCGCCGGTCACCAAGCTGTAGCCGGTCGACGGGTCCCCTGGTCGCTGACCTGGCACGATGGCAGGCATGCGCAGCCCTCTCTTCGACCAGGCCCACGCCGAGATCCAGACCGGCGAGCGGTTCGCCCTGCAGAGCAGCAAGATGCTCAAGGTCACCCTCGGCCCCGACGTGCTCTGCGCGAAGGGAGCGATGGTCGCCTACCAGGGCGCCGTCACGTTCACCCACGAGTCCGCCGGCTCGCTGGCCCGGCTCGCCAAGCGGATGGTCAGCGCCGACGACCAGCCGCTGATGCGGGTGGCCGGTCAGGGCGAGGTGTTCTTCGCCCGCAGCGCCGAGAACGTCTTCCTGCTCCAGCTCGAGGGCGACGGGATCAGCGTCGGCGGCGCCTCGCTGCTGGCCTTCGACTCCACGCTGCACTGGGACGTGCACCGCACCAAGGGTGCCGGGATCATGACCGGCGGCCTGTTCAACACCCTGATCCAGGGGCAGGGCGTGGTCGCGCTGACCTCGCACGGCGCCCCGATGATCCTGGACTGCTCGCAGCAGCCCACCTACGTCGACCCCAACGCCGCGGTGTGCTGGTCGGCGAACCTCACGCCGGGCGTCGTGTCGAGCATGAACATGAAGTCGATGCTGCGCGGCGGCTCGGGCGAGGCGTTCCAGTACGCGTTCCACGGGCCGGGCTTCGTCGTCGTGCAGCCCTCCGAGGGGTACCCGATCGCCTCGGCCTGACGGGCGGCGCGGTCGGGAGCGCGGTCAGGCGGCGGCGCGCTCCGCGAGGTCCCGCTCGACCTCGGCGGTGAGTGCCGCCGGGTCGACCCCGCAGCGCAGCAGCAGCGCGTGCCCGGCGCTGTCGCGCAGCCGGAGCACCGCGAGCAGCACGTGGCCGGCCTCGATCCGCTGGTGGCCGAGCCGAACGGCCTCGCGCAGCGCGACCTCCAGGGTCTTCTTGGCCTCGGCGGTGAAGGGCACGTGCCGGGGCGGACGTCCGGCAGGGCCGCGCCGCCCCGCGCCGGCCGCGCCGGTGGCATCCAGCGCGCCCGCGCCGAAGGTCGCGTCGGCGCTGCGCCGGACGGCGTCCAGGTCGATGCCGAGGGAGGCGAGCGCCGCCGCGTCCAGGTCGTCGGCGGCGTCGGGAGCGTCGAACCGGTCGAGCAAGGTGCGGCGGTCGGCGCCGTGGGCGGCGAGGACGCGGGCGGCCGGGTCGTCGGCGGAGGCCAGCGCGACGACCAGGTGCGCGGCGCCGATCTGCCGGTCGCCGAGGTCGCGGACGACCTGCTGCGCCTCGACGACGGTCTGCCGGGCGCCGGTGGTGAACCTCTCGAACATGGCGGTCTCCTTCAGGGGGTGCGGCGGCGGTGCTTCTGGTGGACGGCCTGGCGGCTGACGCCGAGGGCGTCGGCGATGTCCTGCCACGACCAGCCGAGGGTGCGGGCGCGGTCGACCTGGAGCGTCTCCAGCCGGTCGGCGAGCACGCGCAGGGCGCGGACGGCGCGCAGGCCGAGCGCGGGGTCTTGCCCGGCGGCGGCGGCGAGCGTGCTGCCGGCGTCGGGCGCGGCGGGCGCGGTGGCGGGGGAGTCGTCCATGTCGTCAACGTAGATTGACGCGGCTGCGATTGTCAACGGGTCTTGACGCCGAGAGCCCGGGTTGCCTTGACGTCGAGAGAAATCCTCGGTGCCGGGGCTACCATCGAGCCGGCAGAGCAGCCATCCCTGGCGCAGGGCGACGGAAGGACCGCAGCAGGTGGACCTGTTCGAGTACCAGGCACGAGACATGTTCGAGCGGCACGGCGTCCCCGTGCTGGGCGGGATCGTCGCCACCACCCCCGAGGAGGCGCGCACCGCGGCAGCCACGCTGCTCGGTGCCGACGGCGCCCCAGGCGTCGTGGTGGTGAAGGCGCAGGTCAAGACCGGCGGTCGCGGCAAGGCGGGCGGCGTGAAGCTCGCCCGGTCCGCCGACGAGGCCGCCGAGAAGGCCGGCGAGATCCTCGGCATGGACATCAAGGGGCACACCGTGCACCGGGTGATGGTCGCCGCCGGCGCCCGGATCGCCCGCGAGTTCTACTTCTCGCTGCTGCTCGACCGCGCCGAGCGGCGCTACCTCGCCATGGCGAGCGTCGAGGGCGGCATGGAGATCGAGCAGCTCGCGGTCGAGCGTCCCGAGGCGCTGGCCCGGGTGCCCGTGGACCCGCGCACCGGGATCGACGCCGCGAAGGCCGCCGAGATCGTCGCCACCGCCGGCTTCGACGCCGAGATCGCGCCGAAGGTCGCCGCCGTGCTGGAGCGCCTGTGGGAGGTCTACCGCGACGAGGACGCCACCCTGGTCGAGGTCAACCCGCTGGTGCTCACCGAGGACGGCGAGGTCGTCGCCCTCGACGGCAAGGTCACGCTGGACGGCAACGCCGACTTCCGGCACCCGGACCACGCCGCCCTGGAGGACGCCGCCGCCGCGGACCCGCTCGAGGCACGCGCCAAGGCCAAGGACCTCAACTACGTCAAGCTCGACGGCGAGGTCGGGGTGATCGGCAACGGCGCCGGCCTGGTCATGAGCACCCTGGACGTGGTCGCCTACGCCGGTCAGGAGCACGGCGGCGCGAAGCCGGCCAACTTCCTCGACATCGGTGGCGGCGCCTCCGCCGAGGTGATGGCGGCCGGCCTCGACATCATCCTGTCCGACCCGCAGGTCAAGGCGGTGTTCGTCAACGTCTTCGGCGGGATCACGGCCTGCGACGCGGTCGCCAACGGCATCGTGCACGCGCTGGAGATCCTCGGCGACCACGCCACCAAGCCGCTGGTCGTGCGGCTGGACGGCAACAACGTGCTGGAGGGCCGGCGGATCCTGCGCGACGCCGCGCACCCGCTGGTCACCCTGGCCGACACCATGGACGGCGGAGCGGCCGAGGCCGCCCGGCTGTCCGCGCTCGCCACGGCCTGACCGCCCCGAGACCCCAGAGACGAGAGACAGCTCCCATGGCGATCTTCCTGACCGCGGACTCGCGCGTCATCGTGCAGGGCATGACCGGCTCCGAAGGCAGCAAGCACACCACCCGCATGCTGGCGTCCGGCACCACCGTCGTCGGCGGCGTGAACCCGCGCAAGGCCGGCACCAGCGTCGAGTTCCCGCGCGGCGACGGCTCCGGGCTGACCGTGGCGATCCCGGTGTTCGGCAGCGTGGCGGACGCCGTCGCGGCCACCCGCGCGGACGTCTCGGTGATCTTCGTGCCGCCGGCCTTCACCAAGGCGGCGGTGATCGAGGCTGTCGACGCCGGCGTGCCGCTGGTGGTGATCATCACCGAGGGCGTGCCGGTCGCCGACACCGCCGAGTTCTTCGCCTACGCGCAGGACAAGGGCGTGCGGCTGGTCGGCCCGAACTGCCCCGGCCTGATCAGCCCCGGGAAGTCCAACGTCGGCATCATCCCCGCGGACATCACCGGCCCCGGGCGGATCGGCCTGGTGTCGAAGTCCGGCACGCTGACCTACCAGATGATGTACGAGCTGCGGGACCTCGGGTTCTCCACCGCCGTCGGCATCGGCGGTGACCCGGTGATCGGCACCACGCACATCGACGCGCTGGCCGCGTTCGAGGCCGACCCGGACACCGACCTGGTCGTGCTGATCGGCGAGATCGGCGGCGACGCGGAGGAGCGGGCGGCGGCGTACATCACCGCGCACGTCACCAAGCCGGTGGTCGCCTACGTCGCGGGGTTCACCGCCCCCGAGGGCAAGACCATGGGCCACGCCGGGGCGATCGTCTCCGGCTCCGCCGGCACCGCGCAGGCCAAGAAGGAGGCCCTGGAGGCGGCGGGGGTCAAGGTCGGCACCACGCCCACCGAGACCGCCGAGCTCGCCCGCGCGCTGCTCGCCTGAGCGGTCTTCTCTCGTCGAGAGGGCAGCAGTTGTCGCTTCCGCGGGCCGGGAAGCGACAACTGCTGCCCTCTCGGTGCGCCTGGCGCGCGCGGCGGCGCGCAGCGGCGACCATGGAGGGGTGAGCAGCGCACCCGGCACCCGTCCCGACCGCCGGGCACCCCGGACCGGGCGGACGCGACGCGTGGTGGACGACCGGGCCGCCTCGTCGTTCTTCGTCAGCGACCTCGACGGTGCCCCGCGCTGGGTCGGCGGCATGCTCGCCGGGCTGCAGGGCGCCCTGCTGTCGCTGCTGGTCGTGGTGCTGCCGGCGGTCGCCGTGTTCGTCGCGACCTCGGCCACGCCGACCGCGCAGGGCGTCGCCTGGACGCACGCGGTGCGGGTCGCCGCCGGGCTGTGGCTGCTGGCGCACGGGGCGCCGTTCGCGATCGAGCCCTCGGTGACCCTGCTGCCGCTCGGGCTGACGGCGCTCGCGCTGTTCTCCTGCTACGCCTCCGCGCGACGTTCCGGCTACGCGACGAGGTCCGCGCTGGGCGCCGGGGTCGCGGCCTACCTCGGCGTGGTGCTGGTGGTGGGGCTGTTCGCCGGTGCGCCGCTGCTGCACCTGGTGCTCGCGCTGATGGGGGCGACGCTGCTGGCGGTGCTCGGCATCGGCGGCGGGCTGCTGCGCCGTCCGGAGGCGCCACGGCTGCGGGACGTGCTCGCCCCGGTGCGCGACCGCCTGCCCGAGGCCGTGCACCGCGGGGTCCTCGCCGGGACCGCCGCGCTGGCCTCGCTGGTGGTGCTCGCGTCGGCGCTGGTCACGCTGTGGGTCGTCACCGGCCGGACCACGATCTCCGAGGTGGTGAGCGGCCTCGGCCTGGACGCGGTCGGCGGGGTGGTGCTGGCGATCGGCGAGCTCGCCTACCTGCCGACGCTGGTGGTCTGGGCGCTGGCGTGGATCGCCGGCCCGGGGTTCCAGGTCGGTGCGGGCACGTCCTTCGCGGTCGGCGGGACGTCCGCCGGTGCGCTGCCCGCGGTGCCGCTGCTCGGCGCGCTGCCGGCGCCCGACGTCTCCGGCGGGGTGCTGCGGATCGTCCCGGTGGTGCTGGTCGCGATCGGTGCGGCCGTCGCGCTGGTGCTGCGCCGTCGGCTCGTGACCACCCGTGCGCTGGACCCGCTGGTCGCCACCGTGGTCATGGCCGGCACATCGGGGATCGGCGCCGTGCTGCTCGGCGCGCTGGCCGGCGGAGGGATCGGCCCCGGGCGGATGGCCGAGCTCGGGCCCGACGCGCTGCCGGTCGGGCTCGCCGTGGCGGCGGGAGTCGGCCTCGGCGCCCTGCTGGTGCTGCTGCCGGGAGACCGGCACGTGCGGGCGCTGGTGGCGCGCGGGGCGCGACGGACGTGGTCGGCGGTCACCGGTGGGCGCGGCGCCGCGGCGCAGGCCCCGACCGGCTCCGACGACTGACGGGGCCACCCGGCTCGATCGATCCGCCGGGCCGCTCGATCGGCCCGGGCCGCCGGATCAGCCCTGCTCGCCGGTCTGCGGCAGCCGCGCGTCCTCGTACTGCTGCTCGCAGGCCGCCTGCGCGGACTCGGTGAGGGCGGTGCGCAGGCAGTCCTGCCGCTCGGTCGCGGCGGTCCACCCGCTGAGCGAGACCAGCGTCGCCATCAGCAGCAGCCCGGTCATCACCAGCCCGGCGACCAGCATCGGCATCACCCCGCCCAGCCGCGCCAGCCGGACCGCCCCCAGCGCGCGCAGGCCGGAGAGCAGCGCGCCGACCACGAACACCAGCGAGGCGGCCTGCCAGGGCAGCGGGAGCATGCTCACGGCGATGGCGGCCAGCAGGTAGACGCCGAAGTGCCGGATCAGCCGCCCGGCCCGCGCGACGTCGGCGGGGTCGGCCGGGGGCAGCGGGGGCCGGACGCCGGGAGGCGGGACGGCGCCGCCCGGAGGGAGCGGGCCCTGCGGGAGCGGGCGCTGCTGGTGCGGGCCGTGCGGGTGCGGGCCCTGCGGTGCCGGACCGGACGAGCCCGGGCCGAACGGGCGCGGCGGGACCGGGCCGGGGTACGGGCCGCGCGGCGACCCCGCAGGACCGCCCGTCGAGCCGTCCGCGCCGTCCGGCCCCGGTGCGCCGGGCGCCGTCGGGGTCGACGCGCCGTCGGCCGGTGGCTGACCGGGCTGCGGGGGCGCGTACGGGTTGCTCACCCCTGCATCCTCTCGCATCCGCGCCGTGGGCCCGGTGCGGCGTCCGGCGGCGGCGCGGTTAGGGTTCCGCCCATGACCGCGACCCCGCCCCGTCCCGCCACCCGTCGCACGGGTCGTGTCGTCGTGCTGGTCTCCGGCGCCGGATCGAACCTGGCGGCGCTGCTCACCGCGCACGCGCAGCCGGACTACCCCGCGCGGGTGGTCGGCGTGGTGGCGGACCGGGCGGCGGCGGGCGGGCTGGACCTGGCGCGGGCCGCCGGGGTGCCGACCGCGGTGGTGGCGCCCGGGGACTTCGCGGACCGGGCGGCCTGGGACGCGGGGCTGGCCGAGACGATCGCGGTGTTCGCCCCGGACCTGGTGGTGTCGGCCGGGTTCATGCGGATCCTCGGGGCGCCGGTGCTCGACCGCTGGCGCGACCGGGTGCTCAACACCCACCCGGCGCTGCTGCCGGCGTTCCCCGGCGCGCACGCGGTGCGCGACGCGCTGGCGTTCGGGGCGAAGGTCACCGGCTGCACGCTGCACGTGGTCGACGCCGGGGTGGACACCGGCCCGGTGGTGGCGCAGGTGGCCGTGCCCGTGCTGGACGGCGACGACGAGCACACGCTGCACGAGCGGATCAAGGTGGCCGAGCGCGCGCTGCTGGTGGACCAGGTGGCGCGGGTGGTCGCCGGCGGTCTGACCGTCGACGGGCGCCGCGTCACGGTCGGCGCGCTCGGGTAGGCTCGTCCGCGGGCCGTGACTGGCGAGAGGTGGAACTGACCACCGGGGAGCGACCCGATCGAACCGTTCCGTCGCACCGATCGCCTGGGTGCCCGGGTCCTGATCCGCGCACCGTCGACCGGTGCACGCCGCCGACCCGGAGGTCCTCGTGACTGCCCACCTCGCCCCGCTCCCCACCGTCGCCGACCCGACGGCCGACACCACCCGCCGCCCGGTGCGCCGCGCGCTGCTGTCGGTCTACGACAAGACCGGCCTGGTCGACCTCGCCACCGCCCTGCACGCCGCGGGCGTCGAGCTGGTGTCCACCGGCTCCACCGCGGGCACGATCGCCGCCGCCGGCGTGCCGGTGACCCGCGTCGAGGACCTGACCGGCTTCCCCGAGTGCCTGGACGGGCGGGTCAAGACCCTGCACCCGCGGGTGCACGCCGGGATCCTCGCCGACACCCGCCGCCCGGAGCACCTGGCGCAGCTGGACGAGCTGGGCGTCGCGCCCTTCGAGCTGGTGGTGGTGAACCTGTACCCGTTCACCGCGACGGTCGCCTCGGGCGCCACCCCGGACGAGTGCGTGGAGCAGATCGACATCGGCGGGCCGTCGATGGTGCGCGCCGCCGCCAAGAACCACCCGAGCGTCGCGGTGGTCGTGGACCCGGCCGCCTACGCCGAGGTCGTCGCGGCGGTCACCGCCGGCGGCTTCACCCTGGCCGAGCGCACCCGGCTCGCCGCGCAGGCCTTCGTGCACACCGCCTCCTACGACGTCGCGGTCGCGTCCTGGATGGGCAGCGTCGCCACCAGCACCGACGAGGTCGACGGGGTCAGCACCGGGTTCCCGGCCTGGATCGGCGGCACCTGGGAGCGCGCCGACGTGCTGCGCTACGGCGAGAACCCGCACCAGCGCGCCGCGCTCTACACCGCCGGCGACGGCGCCCCCGGCCTGGCCCGCGCGACGCAGCTGCACGGCAAGGCGATGAGCTACAACAACTACGTGGACGCCGACGCCGCCTGGCGCGCCGCGCACGACCACGAGGGTCCGGCGGTGGCGATCATCAAGCACGCCAACCCGTGCGGGATCGCGGTCGGCGCCGACATCGCCGACGCGCACGCCAAGGCGCACGCCTGCGACCCGGTGTCGGCCTTCGGCGGGGTGATCGCCGCGAACGGCACCGTCACCCGCGCCGCAGCCGAGCAGATCGCCGAGGTGTTCACCGAGGTCGTCGTGGCCCCCGGCTACGAGCCCGAGGCGCTGGAGATCCTGTCCCGCAAGAAGAACATCCGCCTGCTGACCGTGGACGGCGCGCCCTCCGCCCCGGTGGAGACCCGACCGATCAGCGGCGGGCTGCTGGTGCAGGCGGTGGACCGGATCGACGCCGCGGGCGACGACCCGAGCACGTGGACCCTGGCCGCCGGTGCGGCCGCCGACGCCGCCACGCTGGCCGACCTGGCGTTCGCCTGGCGCGCGGTGCGCGCGGTGAAGTCCAACGCGATCCTGCTGGCCGCCGACGGCGCCTCGGTGGGCGTGGGCATGGGCCAGGTCAACCGGGTGGACTCCTGCCGCCTCGCGGTGGAGCGGGCCAACACCGGCGACGTCGAGCGGGCGCGCGGCGCGGTCGCCGCCTCGGACGCGTTCTTCCCCTTCGCCGACGGCCTGCAGGTGCTGCTCGATGCCGGTGTGCGCGCGGTCGTCCAGCCCGGCGGCTCCGTCCGCGACGAGGAGGTCGTCGCGGCCGCTGCGGCCGCCGGCGTCACCCTCTACCTCACGGGCACCCGCCACTTCGCCCACTGAGCGCGCCCCGCGCGTCGGGATCGCGTCGAGAGTGCACGAATGCAGGCTTCCGTTCCCGTGAAGCCTGCGTTCGTGCAACCTCGGTGGCGGGATGGTCTGCCATGATGCGAGCGGACGAGCGAGGGAGCCGGGCGGAAGGGGTGCGCATGCGTCGCGGGACGAACCTGCCGCGGATGGGCGACTTCAACCAGACCGTCGTGCTGGACGCGATCCGGCGGGCCGGTGACGGCCTGGCCCGCGCCGAGGTGGCCCGCCGCACCGGGCTGTCCCCGCAGACCGTGACCAACGTGGCGCGCCGGCTGCTCGACCTGGGCCTGGTGGTCGAGGAGGGCGAGGCCGCGCGCGTCGGCCCCGGACGCCCGGGCACCCTGCTCCGCCTGAGCCCGCCGAGCCGGTACGCGGTGGGCGTGCACCTGGACCCGGCGACGATGACCTTCGTGCTGCTGGACCTGTCCGGTGCGGTGGTGGCGCGGGCGCAGGTGCCGACGCCGGTGCCGGAGGACCCGGGTGCCGTGGTGGACGGGCTGGTGGCCGAGATCGAGGGGCTGATCGACGGCGCCGGGGTGGACCGCGAGCGGGTGCTGGGCGTCGGGATCGCGGTGCCGGGGCCGATCGACGTCGAGGCCGGGGTGGTGCTGGACCCGCCGCACCTGCCGGGCTGGCACGACGTGCCCCTGCGCGACGCGGTCGCCGAGCGGACCGGGCTGCGGGTGGTGCTGGACAAGGACGTGATCGCGGCGGCGAGCGCGCACCTGTGGGCGCCGGTGCAGCACGCGTCGGACTTCGTGTTCTTCTACCTGGGCACCGGTGTGGCGGTGTCGACGGTGCTGCACGACGAGGTGGTGCGGGGGGTCTCCGGGAACGCGGGGGAGTCCGGCCACCTGATCGCCGACCCGGACGGTGCCGCCTGCTGGTGCGGGCGGCGCGGCTGCCTGGGCGCGGTGCTGCGTGCGGAGGCGCTGGCCGAGCAGGGCCGGGCGGCGGGGGTCGCGCTGCCGGACTGGGGGGACGGCGACCCGCGCTCAGTGGACCGGGCGGTGACCGTGCTGTGCGCGGCCGCGGACGCGGGGCACGCGGGTGCCCGGGAGGTGCTGGTGCGCGCGGGGCGCAGCGTCGGCCGGGCGGCGGGGGTGCTGACCGATCTGCTGGACGTGCCGGCGGTGCTGGTCGGCGGGCCGCTGTGGGACCGGATCGCCCCCGCGGCGACGCCCGCGCTGGAGGCCGAGGTCGCCGCGCACCCGGTGCCCGGCGGCTACCCGGTGACCGTGACGTCCTCCGGCTTCGGCCCGCAGGTCGGCGCGGTGGGGGCGGGCTGCCTGCTGCTCGGCCAGGCGTTCACGCCCCGCCCGACCGACCTGCTGCTGGTCAGCTGACGTCCAGCAGGATCTTGCCGCGCGCCCGCCCGGACGCCAGGTGCGCGATGGCGGCGGCGACCTCCTCCAGCGGGTAGCGCCGGTCGATCGCCGGCGTCAGCGACCCGTCGGCGAGCGCGTCGCGCAGCGTGGCGAGGTCGCGCGGGTTCTCCGTCGCCAGCACCGTGCGCAGCCGCTGACGGACGAACGGGTCGAGCAGGGCGGCGCGTGCCTGGAGCCGCAGCCCGCCGCCGACGATCCTGCCGCCGCCCTCGCCGCCGACCAGCACCAGCGTGCCCCGGGGCGCGAGCAGCGCGCGCAGCCGGCGCAGGGGCGTCAGGCCGCCGGTCACCACGACGGCGTCGTAGCCGGTGCCGAGCGCCTCGGGGCGGGTGCGGTCCACCACGGCGTGCGCGCCGAGCGCGTGCAGCAGGTCGTGCTTCTCCGGGGTGGTGGCGGCGGTGACCTCGGCCCCGGCGCGCAGCGCGAGCTGCACGGTCAGCGACCCCACCCCCGCCGCCCGCGCCGAGCACCAGCAGGCGGGACCCGGCGGCGACGCGACCGGTGCGCAGGGCGTGGAGGGCGGTGGTCCCGGCCATCGGCACCGCGGCGGCGAGGTCGGCGGGCACGTGGTCGGGCAGGGTGGCCAGCCGGCGTTCGCGGCTGAGCGCCCGGTCGGCGAACGCCACCTCCGCCGCGCCGAGCACCCGGCCGCCGACCCGCAGCGCGCTCACCTCGGGGCCGACCGCGACCACGGTGCCGGCCAGGTCGGTGCCGAGGCCGGTCTCGTGCGGGGCGCGCAGCCCGAACGCGACCCGGGCCACCCGCGGCAGCCCGGTCATGATGTGCCAGTCCGCCATGGTGAGGCCGGCCACCTCGACCGCGACCACCACCTGGTCGCCGGTCGGCTCCGGCTCCGGGCGACGCCCCATCCGGAGGACGTCGCCGTACCGCTCCCGCTCCACCGCTCGCATCACGCGCCCCCGTCGGGCTCGTAGGAGAACACCTGGTCGATCGGCCGCTCCAGGGCGCGGGCGATCTGGAAGGCCAGCTCGAGCGAGGGCGAGTACCGGCCCTGCTCGACGGCGATCACGGTCTGCCGGGTCACGCCCAGCACCGCGGCGAGCTGCGCCTGGGTCAGCCCGGCGTCGGTGCGCAGCGCCCGCACCCGGTTGGTGACGGCGGTCGGTCTCACGTCCGGGAGATCTCCCGCTCACGCTCGTCGGTGACCGCGCGGTCGGGGGAGGCGGCGCCGAGCACGATCCCGGCGAGGATCCCCGCCACGATCGCGGCGCCGATGGTGGTGAGCAGCGGGCCGGCGTAGGCGACCTCGGTCAGCGGGCCGCCGTCGGCGCGGGACAGCACCACGGCGACGTAGCTGCCGTAGCCGATCAGGGCGATCAGCCCGAAGGCCCAGGTGCTCTTCTCCAGGTACGACATGGTGCCCTCCGCTGGATGTCAAAGATGTTTGACATCGGAACGGTAGGTCTCGTCGCGAGGGTGTGTCAAACATCTTTGACATGGGGCCGGATCGTCACGGTCCGGTATCGACCGGTTCGTTCCACTTGACAGCAATTCATCCAGACGTTGTAGTTATCGGGTCCCGGGCAGCGCCGCCCGGACCGTGCACGTGGAGCAAAGGAGCATCCATGCGTCTGCAAGCCGCTGTCGCCACGACCGGAGTCCTCGTCCTCGCGCTCGCCGCCTGCTCCTCCGGGGGCGGGGGAGGCAGCGACGACGACACCACGATCACCGTGGCCTACCAGAAGACCGCGCAGTTCGTGCAGCTCGACGACCTGCTGCAGAAGGCCAAGACCGAGTACGAGGCCGCGCACGAGGGCATGACCGTCGACCTGGTCGCGATCGAGGCCGAGCAGGACCAGTACTTCACCAAGCTCGCGCTGATGAACGGGTCGCCGGACACCGCGCCGGACGTCATCTACGAGGACACCTTCCAGATCCGCTCCGACGCCGCCGCCGGCTATCTGCTGCCGATCGACGAGTACGTGGACGCCTGGGAGGACTGGGACCAGTTCCCGGACAACGCCCGGCAGGCCGGCCTCGGCGACGACGGCAAGGTCTACGGCGTCTCGATGGGCACCGACACCCGCGGGATCTACTACAACAAGGACCTGTTCGCGCAGGCGGGCCTGCCGACCGACTGGCAGCCGGAGACCTGGGACGACATCCTCGACGCCGCGCGCACCATCAAGGCGGAGCTGCCGGACGTCACCCCGCTGAACGTCTACGCGGGCAAGGCCGCCGGCGAGGCCACCACCATGCAGGGCTTCGAGATGCTGCTCTACGGCACGCAGGACCAGCTCTACGACGCCGACAGCCAGAAGTGGATCACCGGCTCGCAGGGCTTCGTCGACTCGCTGGCCTTCCTCGACACGATCTACTCCGAGGGCCTGGCACCCTCGCTGGACATCGCGCTGGACGCCTCGGTCGGCGCCCGCGTCGCCACCGAGCTGCTGCCCGAGGGCAAGCTCGCGATGGCCGTGGACGGCTCCTGGCTGCCCGGCGGGTGGATCAGCGGCGACAACGCGTGGCCGGAGTGGGAGCAGACCCTGGGCATGGCGGCGATGCCGACCCAGGACGGCCAGGAGCCCGGCACCACGTCGATGTCCGGCGGCTGGACCCTCGCCGTCGGCGCGCACGCGGGCGACCCGCAGGCGGCCTTCGACTTCATCGCCACCGCGCTCAACCGCGAGAACTCCCTGAAGTACGACACCGAGAACAGCCAGATCGCGGTGCGCACCGACGTCGCCGAGGACCCGGAGTACCTGGGCTACAACCCGTCCTTCGAGTTCTTCTCCTCGCTGGTGGCCAACACGCACTTCCGCCCGGCCACCCCGGACTACTCGCAGATCTCCTCGAACATCCAGGTCGCCGCCGAGGCGATGGCCACCGGGCAGTCCACCCCGGAGGAGGCCGCCGCCGCGTACGACGACGGGCTGATCTCGATCGTCGGCGAGGACGCCACGCAGGCCGCGGGCTGATGACCTCGGTCACCCTCGACCGGACGGCGACGGGGTCGGGCGCTCCCCGGCCCCGCCGCCGCCCGGGGCGGACCGCGCTGCGGCTGGTGCCGCTGCTGCCGGCCGTCGTGCTGATGGCGGTGTTCCTCGCCGGACCGGTGCTGTGGTCGTTCTACGGCTCGCTCACCAACCAGGCGCTCACCGGCTACCGCGCCGCCCAGCCGGAGTTCGTCGGCCTGGACAACTACGCGGCGCTGCTGTCCGACGACGGCTTCTGGAAGGCCGTCGTGCTGACCGTCGTCTTCGTCGGGGCGTCGGCGGTGATCGGGCAGAACGTGCTCGGCATGGCGCTCGCGCTGCTGCTGCGGGCGACCAGCAAGGCCCTGCGGGCGACGGTCAGCGCGATCGTCGTGGTCGCCTGGGTGCTGCCGGAGATCGTCGCGGCGTTCGCGCTGTACGCGTTCTTCTCCACCGACGGCACGCTGAACAACGTGCTCGGCTGGTTCGGGCTGGACGGTCCGACCTGGCTGATCTCGGTGCCGATGCTGGCGGTGATCCTGGCGAACATCTGGCGGGGCACCGCGTTCTCGATGATGGTCTACGCCGCCGCGCTGTCCGAGGTGCCGCCGGACGTCACCGAGGCCGCCGCGATCGACGGGGCCACCGGCCCGCAGCGGTTCTTCCGGATCACGATCCCGATGATCCGCCGGTCGATCTCGACCAACCTCATGCTCACCACCCTGCAGACCCTCGGCGTGTTCACCCTGATCTGGGTGATGACCGGCGGCGGGCCCGGCACCGACTCCTCGACGCTGCCGGTGCTGGCCTACCAGGAGGCGTTCAAGTTCGCGCAGGTCGGCTACGGCACGGCCATCGCGACGGTGACCCTGCTGGTCGGGGCGGTGTTCTCGCTCGTGTACATCCGCGTGCTCAAGCCGGAGGTGGACTGATGGCCGCCCTGACCGCTCCTACCGTCGCCGGAGCCGGTGCCGCCCGTCGCGCCCGACGCCCCGCCCCGTCGGTCGCCTCGCCCCGTCGTCGCAGCGGTCGCGTGCTGGTGGCGATCGCCCTGGTCGCCGTCGGGATCGCGTTCCTGGTGCCGCTGGCGTGGATCGTGCTGGCGTCCCTCGACCCGGCCGCGACCGTGTCCGTCGGCCTGCCGGAGCGGTGGACGCTGGACAACTTCAGCCAGATCCTCACCTGGGAGCAGACCTTCCGGCCGCTGTGGAACTCGGCGCTGATCAGCGGTGGGACCGCGATCCTCACCGTGCTCGCGGCGCTGCTCGCCGCCTACCCGCTGTCACGGTTCCAGATGCGGTTCCGCAAGCCGTTCCTCTACACGATCCTGTTCGGCACCTGCCTGCCGATCACCGCGATGATGGTCCCGGTCTACGCACTGTTCGTGAACCTCGGGATGCTCGACTCGGTGCCCGGCACGATCTTCTTCCTCGCCGCGACCTCGCTGCCGATGGCGATCTGGATGACCAAGAACTTCATGGACTCCGTCCCGGTGTCCCTGGAGGAGGCCGCCTGGGTGGACGGCGCGGGGTCGATGACCGCCCTGGCCCGCGTGGTCGTCCCGCTGATGCGCCCGGGGATCGCCGTGGTGTTCATCTTCGTGTTCACGCAGGCGTGGGGGAACTTCTTCGTCCCGTTCGTGCTGCTGTTCTCGCCCGACAACCAGCCGGCCGCCGTCGCGATCTACAGCTTCTTCGGCACCTACGGCACCGTCGCCTACGGGCGGCTCGCGGCGTTCTCGATCCTCTACTCCGTCCCCGTGCTGGTGCTGTACCTGCTGGTGCAGCGGTTCTCCGGCGGCTCGTTCGCGATGTCAGGTGCCGTCAAGGGCTGACGCCCGCCCCCCGATCCTCCTGCGCGCCCCGGCGCGCCCGTCGACCCCGGAAAGGTCGTGCGATGCAGACCGAAGCAGCCCGTGTCCTCCAGCGTCTCGAGCGGTTCACCCACGAGCGGGTGCTGCCCGCCGTGCACGCCGCGCGCGCCCCGCTGACGGTGACCGCCTGGCACGTCCCGGGCGAGCCGGTGCCGTTCGCCGAGGCGGCGGGGCAGAGCTACGCCGACGCGCCGCTGGGCACGCCGTGGGGCGCCCCGTGGAGCACCACCTGGTTCCGGATGACCGGGGCGGTGCCGGCGGACTGGGCGGGCCGGGGGGACCGGTACGCGGTGGAGCTGGTGGTCGATCTCGGCTTCACGCTGTCGCAGACCGGGTTCCAGGCGGAGGGGCTGGTGTACCGGCCGGACGGCAGCACGATCAAGGGGCTGTCCCCGTTCAACCAGGCGGTGCCGTGGACCGGGACCGAGGTGGACGTGCTGGTCGAGGCCGCCGGCAACCCGGACATCGGCAGCGGCTCCTGGTACGCGCCCACCCCGCTCGGCGACCCGCTCACCGCCGGCACCGAGCCGCTGTACGCCCTGCGCTCGGCCGACGTCGCGCTGCGGGACGTCGAGGTGTGGGACCTCTGGCAGGACATCGTGGCGGTGCAGGGGCTGCTCGGGGTGATCGACCCGCTCTCGACCCGGTACGCGCGGGTGCTCCGCGCGCTGGACCTGGTGGTCGACGCCGTCGATCCCCGGGACGTCGCCGGCACCGCCACCGCCGGGCGTGCCGTGCTGGCGCCCGTCCTCGCGGTGCCCGCGGGCGGCGCGGGCCACCGCGTGCTCGCCACCGGGCACGCGCACATCGACTCCGCCTGGCTCTGGCCGGTGCGGGAGACCCGCCGCAAGTGCGCCCGCACGTTCTCCTCCGTGGTCGCGCTGATGGACCAGCGGGAGGACTTCGTCTTCGCCTGCTCCTCCGCGCAGCAGTACGCCTGGGTGCAGGAGAGCCACCCCGAGCTGTTCGCGCGCATCAAGAAGAAGGTCGACGCCGGGCAGTTCGTGCCGGTCGGCGGCATGTGGGTCGAGTCCGACACCAACCTGCCCGGCGGCGAGGCGCTGGCCCGGCAGATGGTCGAGGGCAAGCGGTACTTCCTCGACGAGCTCGGCGTCGAGACCCAGGACGTCTGGCTGCCGGACTCCTTCGGCTACACCGGCGCCCTGCCGCAGATCGTCCGTGCCGCCGGGTCGCAGTGGTTCCTGTCGCAGAAGCTGTCCTGGAACGACACCAACCGGATGCCGCACCACACCTTCCGCTGGGAGGGGATCGACGGCTCCCGGGTGCTCGCGCACTTCCCGCCGGTGGACACCTACAACTCCGACCTGTCGGCCCGCGAGCTCGCGCACGCCGAGCGGAACTTCGCCGACAAGGCCGTGGCCGACACCTCCCTGGTGCCCTTCGGCTGGGGCGACGGCGGCGGCGGCCCCACGCGGGAGATGCTCGCCTCCGCCGACCGGTTCCGCTCGCTGGACGGGGTGCCGCAGGTCGAGCTCGGCTCGCCGAACACGTTCTTCGAGCGGGCCTCCGCCGAGCTGGAGGAGTCGGGCGGCGGGGCGGTGTGGTCCGGGGAGATGTACCTGGAGTACCACCGCGGCACGTACACCTCGCAGGCGCGCACCAAGCGCGGCAACCGGCGCAGCGAGCACCTGCTGCGCGAGGCCGAGCTGTGGGCCGCCACCGCCACCGTGCGCACCGGTGCCGCCTACCCGGCAGCGGACCTGCGGGAGATCTGGCGCGAGGTGCTGCTGCACCAGTTCCACGACATCCTGCCCGGATCGTCGATCGGCTGGGTGTACCGGCAGGCGGAGGAGGCCTACGCCCGGATCGAGCAGCGGCTGGAGGCGATCATCGCGACGGCGCTCGCGGCGCTGGCCGGGCCGGGCGAGGGGACGGTGCGGGTCAACGCGGCGCCGCACGCGCGGGACGGGGTGCCGGCGCTGGGCGGGGCGGTCGGCGGCGCGGCGGGTGGATCGACCGGATCGATCGCGGTGCGGCGGGAGGCGGACGGGACCCTGCGGGTGACCAGCGACCGGCTCGACGTGCACCTGACTGCCGGCGGGCAGATCGACTCGCTGCGCGACCTCGCCGCCGACCGCGAGGTGATCCCGGCGGGCGCTCTGGCCAACCTGCTCCAGCTGCACCGCGACGTGCCGCGCCAGTGGGACGCCTGGGACATCGACGCCGAGTACCGGCGCACCGTCGAGGACCTGCTGGACGCGTCGGTGATCGAGGTCGCCACCGAGGGCCCGGACGCCGTCGTCGTGCGCGTGGTGCGGGTGGCGGGGGAGTCCACGATCACCCAGGAGCTGACCTTCCGGCCCGGCACCGCCGCGATCGAGATCGTCACCGAGGTCGACTGGCACGAGCGGCAGCGGCTGCTCAAGCTCGCCTTCCCGCTGGACGTGCACGCCGACCGCTCCGCCGCCGAGACCCAGTTCGGGCACGTCATGCGCCCCACCCACACCAACACCTCCTGGGACGAGGCCCGGTACGAGATCTGCGCGCACCGCTGGCTGCACGTCGGCGAGCCCGGCTACGGCGTCGCGCTCGCCAACGACGCCACCTACGGGCACGACGTCACGCGGGTCGAGAGCGCGGACGGCCGCACCGCCACCGTCGTCCGGCAGTCGCTGCTGCGGGCGCCGCTCTTCCCCGATCCCGAGGCCGACCAGGGCGAGCACACCTTCCGCACCGTCCTGCACGTGGGCGCCGAGATCGCCGACGCGGTGGTGGACGGCTACCGCGCCAACCTGCCGCTGCGCACGATCACCGGCGGCTCGGCGGTGACCCCGCTGGTCACGGTGTCGGCGCCGGGGGTGGTGGTCGAGGCGGTCAAGCTCGCCGACGACGGCTCCGGCGACGTCGTGGTGCGGCTGTACGAGGCGCTGGGACGCCGCGCGCGGGCAGCCGTCACGGCAGGGTTCGCGGCCGCCGGGGTGGTCGAGGTGGACCTGCTCGAGCGGCCTGTGCCGGCGTGCGCGGTCGTCGGCGCCGGGACGGCTGCGGATGCCTCCGGGGCCGATCTGGACCTGCGGCCGTTCCAGCTCGTCACCCTGCGGTTCGCCCGGGGCTGACGCCGCAGCGGCGCGGCACCTCGGCGGGCGGTCCGCCGGGGTGCCGTGGCCTGCGTCGGCGCACAGCCGGTGACCAGGTTCGTCCCAGGTCGCGGTGAGGTGGACGTGGCACCATCGGCCCTGGTGACGGCGGCGTACCGGTGTCACCCGTCCGCGCCCCGTCCCAGGAGACCCGTGTGAGCACCCGTCCGACCTCCGGCCAGCAGAAGCTCCCCAAGAAGGACCGCAAGGCCCTCGCTCGGGAGCTCGCCCGCATCGAGCGCGAGCGGGAGGTCGCCCGGCGACGACGCAACCGGCGCCTCGGCTGGGCCGGCGCCGGCACCACCGTCGTCGCGGCGGCCGTGATCGCGGTGCTCGTCGTGCAGGCGCAGGCCCGCGCCGGGCAGATCGGCCCGCACAACATGCTCAGCGACGGGCTGGTCCTCGGCGGCGACGGCAGCACCACCACCGCCGCACGCACCAGCGCCCTCGACCCGGGCGAGGACCCCACGCCCACCGTCGTCGACCGCAGCAGCGGCAGCGTCGACATCGTGGTCTACCAGGACTACCGCTCCGCCGACGCCGCCGCGTTCTGGTCCGCCTCCTCCTCCGCGATCGAGCAGTGGGTCACCGCCGGCTACGCCACGCTCGAGCTGCACCCGCTCGCGCTGCTCGACGGCACCACGATCTCCACCACCCCCACCCCGGCAGCGTCGGCCTCGGCCACCGCCGACCCCGACAACCAGCTCGGCACCATGGCGACCACCGGCGACTACTCCGCCCGGGCCGCCGGTGCGTTCGCCTGCGTCGCCGACACCCTGCCGGACAGCGCCCTCGCCGTGAACGACGCCCTGCTCGCCGCGCAGCCCGACCTCACCGAGGCCGGCCTGGACGACGACGACCTGCTCGCCCTGGTGCAGAACGCGGGCGTCACCGACGAGACCGTCGGCGACTGCGTGACCAGCGGCTCCTTCACCGACTGGGCGCAGGAGGCCACCGCGCGCGCCGCCGCGAGCGTGCCCTACGACGTCGGCACCGTCACCACCAGCCCCGTCGTGCTGGTCGGCGGGCAGCAGTACACCGGGGACCTCACCGACGCCGACGCGTTCACCGCGTTCATCAGCGAGGTCGCGCAGCAGCTCGCCGAGGAGGCCGCTGCCGCCGAGGCCGCCGCGACGCCCGCCCCGACCGACACGTCGAGCCCGACCGACACGTCCGCCCCGGTCGAGACCGCCGAGCCCGAGGACACCCCCACCGCCGGCTGACCCCCGCTGCGCGTGCCGCACGCGGACCCGCGCTCGCCGAGTTGTCATCTCTTGTCGCTTCCGGTCGTGCTGAAGCGACGATTCCTGACAACTCGGCGATGGGGACGGGCGCGTGCGAGCGGCTGCGGGTGCGCGCGAGCGGGCGCGGCGCGCGCGGCTCAGGCGCGGGTGGTGCGGGGGAGGGGGATCGCGGGATCGGTGGCGCGCTCGCGGTCGAGGTCTGGGAGCGTCGGCAGCGCGAACAGGCGCCGGGCGCCCGCGACGTCCTTCGGGCGGTCCACCGCGAGCACGGCGGTCAGCCGGTCCGTGCCCGGCGCGAACCACAGCACCGTCCAGCCCTCGGCGCCGGCCGGGTCGCCGCGCAGCAGCACCTCGTCCTGCGCGCCGGGCAGCCCGTAGAGCGCGAGCTCGTGCCCGAGCTGGGTGGAGAACACGTAGGGCGCGAGGTCGGTGCGCTCGGCGGTGGCGGTCGGGCTGCCGGACACGCTCGTCTCGCCGGGTGCGTGGGACGCCTCGGACCCGCCCGCGTCGTCGGACCTGCCGGTGCCGCCGCGCAGGCCGGGCAGGTCGGCGAGCAGGGCCTCGACCAGCACCGCCGGCCCGCGCAGCGCCGCGTCCCAGTGACCGCCGGGCACCCAGCCGTGCCGGGCCGACCGCCGACGCGCGACATCGCCCACCGCGCGCACCCGCGGGCTGCCGTCGATCGGTGCGTAGCCCTCGTCCACCAGCACCGATCCGTCGGCCTCGCGGGGCAGCGCGTCACCGATCCACCCGGTCGCCGGTCGCGCCCCCACCGCCACCAGCACCACGTCCGCCGGCAGGACGGTCGTGCCGGGCGCGTCGGCGTCCGGGAACGGCGCGCCAGGCCCGGGCTCGTCCGCCGACCCGCTCATCCCGGATGCAGAACCGTCGGCGACCCTGGCCAGCCGCACGCCCTCCGGGCCGACATCGGTCACCCGCACCCCGGTGAGCAGCCGGATCCCGGCCGCCGCGTACCAGGGCGCCGTCAGCCCGCCGACCCGCCCGCCGAGCGCCCCGGACAGCGGCGCCGACGTCGCCTCGACCACGGTGACCTCCACGCCGGCCGCCGCCGCGACCGTCGCCACCTCCGCGCCGATCCAGCCCGCGCCGACCACGACCAGCCGCCGGGGGCCGGTGCCGTCCGGCCCCGTGCCGCCCTCCGTCGCGTCGCTCGCCCCGGCCTCAGGACGGACCAGCGCACCGCCGCCAGCGCCGACCTCGCCGCCGCCGGCACCCACCCCCGCGCCGAGCGCCTCGCGCAGCGCCTGCGCGTCGGCGGCCGTGTGCAGCGTGCGCGCGCCGGACCACCCCGCGGGCCGCACCGCCTGCGCCCCGGTGGCGAGCACCACCGCGTCCGCGGCCACCTCACCGCGCGCCGTGCGCACCACGACCCCGTCGGCGCCGACGTCCAGCCCGGTCGCGGGCTGGTCGAGCCGCACGTCGTCGGCCAGCGCGAGGGCGTCGGCACCGAGCTCGTCGGCGAGCCACGCCGGGGACGGTCGGTCGATCAGATGCTTGGACAGCGGGGGCCGGTCGTAGGGCGGCACGCCCTCGGCGCCGAGCAGGGTGATCCGCCCGGTGAACCCCTGGGCGCGCAGCTCGACCACCGTGCGGGAACCGGCGAGCCCGGCGCCGACGACGACCACGTGCCCGGGTGCGGGCGAGGCGTCGGCAGGGCGGGGACGTGCGGGGTTCGCGAGGTCGGGCACCTGGCCACGGTAGTCTCGACCCGGCGGCCGGGTCGGCCGACCGGACATCACGAGCCGCGTGAGCGGCCCCTCTTGTGCACGCGGCACGGTGAGGATGCAGGCCCCCCGGGTGGGGTCGTCGTGGGAAGGAAGCGCACGCACGTGAGCCAGGCCACCCCGACGCCACCGGACCCGTTGGACGACCCGGACGCCCGCTACGACCCCGACGGGCAGCCGCTCGACCCCCGGGCCATCGCGCGCGCCTCGCTCGACGCCGGGCGCAACGCCTCGCTGTGGCTGGTGGCGCTGGGCGTGCTCGCGAGCACCCTGGTCGCGGTGATCGCGGGGACCCCCGCCGGTGTGCTGACGCTCGCCGGGGTGCTGGCGGTGTGCGCGGTGGTGCGCGGGGTGGTCCGCGGCAAGGGGCCCTCGGCGCTGGTGGTCCGGCGGCGGTCGGTGGACGTCACCGTGCTCGCCGGGCTGGCGCTCGCGCTGGCCGTGCTCTCGCAGGTCCTGCCGCCCTCCGCGCTCTGAGAGCGGGAGGACGGCAGGTCGGTCCGTCCGGTCAGTCCTGCGGGTCCGCCGGCTTCTGCTCGGTCGGCTCCGCGTCCGCGTCGTCCTCCGGGGACCCGGCGGTCGTCGCGGGTGCAGCCGGCTTCGCGCTCCCCGCAGCCTTCGGGGTCGCCGTGGACTTCGGGGCCGCAGCGGTCGTCGCCGGCTCCGTGACCGTCGTGGGCTCGGCAGCCGCGGCAGGCGTCCCGACCTCGACCGTCACGACCTCCTCGACCAGCACCTCCATCCCGTCCAGGTCCTCGTCCTCGTCCGCGACGACCCGCCCCGCGACCGGCGCCGCGAACGCGCGCACCAGCAGCCCGGCGAGCAGCGCACCGGCGAGCGGCGCGACCACGAACACCCACAGCTGCCCCCACACCCACGAGTCGGAGTACAGCGCGGCGGCGAGCGAGCGCGCCGGGTTCAGGCCGCCGTTGGTCAGCGGGACCGCCACCAGCATCGCGGCGGTGAGGGTCAGACCGCCGACCACGGGCACCAGCGCGGCGTGCGCGCGGTCGGTCGCGGCGCGGGCGGCCACGGCGAGCACCGCGCCGACCAGCACGGCGGTCAGCACGCCCTCGAGCACCAGCGTTCCGGTCAGGCCGAGGCCGGACATCGCCGAGGCCGCGTCGGTGGTGCGCACCAGCGGCGTGTAGAGGTCGAAGCCGTTGGCGAGCGCGGTGAACTGGGTGCGCTCGGTGCCCTCGAAGGGCGCGAAGGACGACAGCACCACGAACACCACCGACGAGGCCGCAGCGGCGCCGAGCACCTGGGCCAGCCAGTAGGGGAGCACGTGCGACCAGCGGGTGCGGCCGGCGACGGCGCTGCCCAGGGTGATCGCGGGGTTGAGGTGCCCGCCGGACACCGGTGCGGCGACGGCCGTGGCGGCGATCGTGCCCAGGCCGAAGGCCAGCGCCACGCCGAGGGTCCCGGCACCGCTGTACGAGGACAGCAGGAAGGTGCCGAGGCCGACCAGCAGCACGACGAAGGTGCCGAGCGCCTCCGCGGCGGTCCGTGCGAGCAGCCCGGCGGGCCGAGGGACGTCGCGCGGGTCGTCGCTCAGCAGGATGGTGCTCGGGACGGACTCGGGCGTGGCCGTGGACATGGTGCTCCGTTCGTCGGGCGGATGAGGGTCGTCACGCTGGCAGCGGGACCTGTGCGAGACCTGGACGCCGGCCGACCGCCGAAGTCTCTCGACGTCAAGTAACCTGGGGCGCATGGCGAAGATCAGGGTTGTGGGTCCGGTCGTCGAGCTCGACGGCGACGAGATGACGCGGATCATCTGGCAGTTCATCAAGGAGCGCCTGATCCACCCGTACCTCGACGTCGACCTGCGGTACTACGACCTGTCGATCGAGAACCGGGACGCGACCGACGACCAGGTCACGGTGGACGCGGCGCACGCGATCAAGGAGCACGGCGTCGGCGTCAAGTGCGCGACGATCACCCCGGACGAGGCGCGGGTCGAGGAGTTCGGCCTGAAGAAGATGTGGCGGTCTCCGAACGGGACGATCCGCAACATCCTCGGCGGCGTGGTGTTCCGCGAGCCGATCATCATCAGCAACATCCCCCGCCTGGTGCCGGGCTGGAACAAGCCGATCATCATCGGCCGCCACGCCCACGGCGACCAGTACAAGGCGACGGACTTCCGGGTCCAGGGCGCCGGCACGCTGACCCTGACGTTCACCCCGGCGGACGGCTCCGAGCCGATCCAGCAGGAGGTCGTGACGTACCCCGAGGGCGGCGGCGTCGCGATGGCGATGTACAACTTCGACGAGTCGATCCGCGACTTCGCCCGGGCGTCCTTCGCCTACGGCCTCCAGCGCGGCTACCCGGTGTACCTGTCCACCAAGAACACGATCCTCAAGGCCTACGACGGCCGGTTCAAGGACCTGTTCGCCGAGGTGTTCGAGGCGGAGTTCGCCGCCGAGTTCGCCACCGCGGGCCTGACCTACGAGCACCGCCTGATCGACGACATGGTCGCCTCCGCGATGAAGTGGGAGGGCGGCTACGTCTGGGCGTGCAAGAACTACGACGGCGACGTGCAGTCCGACACCGTCGCGCAGGGCTTCGGCTCGCTCGGCCTGATGACCTCGGTCCTGATGACCCCGGACGGTCAGACGGTCGAGGCGGAGGCCGCGCACGGCACCGTGACCCGGCACTACCGCCAGCACCAGGCGGGCAAGCCGACGTCGACCAACCCGATCGCCTCGATCTTCGCGTGGACCGGCGGCCTCAAGCACCGCGGCAAGCTGGACGGCACGCCGGAGGTCACGCAGTTCGCCGAGACGCTCGAGGACGTCGTCATCAAGACCGTCGAGAGCGGCAAGATGACCAAGGACCTCGCGCTGCTGGTCGGCCCGGACCAGGCGTGGCTCACCACCGAGGACTTCCTGGCCGCGCTGGACGAGAACCTGGCCGCGCGTCTGGCCTGAGCGCTCGCGCACGACCCGCGCCCCGTCCGTCCTGCCCCGTCCGCGGGCAGGCAGGGCGGGGCGCTGTCGTCATCTCGTGAAGCCACCCGGGCACCGGTCCGGCACGGCGTCACGTCGCTGTATCCTCGGAGACGTGGGCACTGATCGGGTGACCCCGGGATCGCAGTCTTCACTCCGTGAAGCCAACCGCGCCCGGATCGTGAGTGCCGTCCAGCAGCGTGGCTCCCTCACGCAGGTCGAGCTGGCCGGTGTGACGGGGCTGTCACCGGCGACCGTGTCGAACATCGTCAAGGAGCTCACCGGCGCGGGCGTGCTGCACACCGCACCCACCTCCCGCTCGGGCCGTCGCGCCCAGCAGGTCACCCTCGCCCGCAACCTCGGCCTGGTCGGCGGGATCCACTTCGGCTCGCGCTCGCTGCGCGTCGCCGTGGCGGACGTCGCGCACCGTGTCGTCGCCGACCAGCGGATGCCGCTGCCGCCGGACCACCGCGCCGACGCCGGCCTGGAGCGTGCCGCCCTGCTGCTCACCGAGCTGGTCGAGTCGGTCGACGCCACCATGCCCGAGGTGCTGACGGTCGGCGTCGGCGTGCCCGCACCGGTCGACCCGGCCACCGGGCGGATCGTCTCGGTCGGCATCCTGCGCGGCTGGGACGGCGTCTCGGTGACCGAGGTGCTGGAGCGCCGGCTCGGCGTGCCCGTGCGGGTGGACAACGACTCCAACCTCGGCGCGCTGGCCGAGCTGCGGATCGGCGCCGCCCGCGGCTACCGCGACGTCGTCTACCTCAAGGTCTCGCACGGCGTGGGCAGCGGGCTGATCGTGGACGGGCGCGTGCTGCACGGGCGGTCCGGCGCGGCGGGGGAGTTCGGCCACATCACGATCGACGACAACGGGCCGATCTGCCGGTGCGGCAACCGCGGCTGCCTGGACGCCCTGATCGGCGCCCCCGCGCTGCTGCGGATGCTGGAGGCCAGCCACGGCCACCTCACGCTCCCCGACGTGATCGCCCGAGCCCAGGACGGCGATCCCGGGTGCCGGCGGGTGATCTCCGACGCGGGCCGGCTGCTCGCCGTCGGTGCCGCGAACACCTGCAACCTGTTCGACCCCGAGCTGGTCGTGGTCGGCGGCCGGCTGGCCGAGGCCGGGCCGATCCTGCTGGACACGTTCCGCAGCGTGCTCGCCCAGCGCACCCTGCCAAGCACCGCCGGGCCGGTCGAGGTGGTCGCCTCCGAGCTCGGCACCGCCGCCGAGGTGCGCGGCGCCCTGGCGCTCGCCCTGGACCACGCGGGTATTGCCGGGACGGTGGCGATGGCAGGATGAGCCCCAGCGCGCACCGCCGGCGCGGCAGCCCGGCGCAGCAGCACGACGAGCACCACGAGCCCGCGGGCGGGACCACCGCAGCGGGTCGCAGCGACGACGCAGCGGAGGAGACCAGGTGACCTCGCCCCACGACACCGTCCGCTCGACGGCCGCCACGCCCGCGGCGAGCGCGGCACCGGCGCGCGTGCCGCCCGCCGCCCCGGTGCTCTCCGTGCGCGGCGTCTCCTTCAACTACGGTGCCGTGCGCGCCCTGGTCGACGTCGACCTCGACATCCACCCGCACGAGGTCGTCGCCATCGTCGGCGACATCGGCGCCGGCAAGTCCACCCTCGCGCGGGTCATGTCCGGCGCGCTGGTCCCGGACAGCGGGCAGATCGCCATCGACGGCCGCCCGGTCACCCTCGGCTCCACCCGCGACGCCCGCGCCCACGGCGTCGCCGCGGTGTTCCAGGACCTCGCGCTCTGCGAGAACCTCGACGTGGTGCAGAACCTCTACCTCGGGCAGGAGCTGCGCCGCGGCGGGTTCCTCGACGAGTCGCTGATGGAGAAGCGCGCCTGGGAGGTGCTCAACCAGCTCGCCGCCCGGATCGGCTCGGTGCACGCCCCCGTGCGCTCGCTGTCCGGCGGGCAGCGCCAGGCCGTCGCCGTCGCCCGCACCCTGGTCGGCAACCCGCGCGTGGTCGTGCTGGACGAGCCGCTGGCGTCCCTTGGCATCTCGCAGACCGCCGAGGTGCTCACCATGGTCGAGCGGCTGCGCGAGAGCGGGCTCGGCGTGGTGATGATCAGCCACTCCATGGTCGACGTGCAGGCCGTCGCCGACCGGATCGTCGTGCTGCGCCTCGGGCGGATCAACGGCGACTTCGACGCCGAGCACGCCTCCTACGAGGACCTGATCGCCGCGATCACCGGCATCACGCCGACCGGTCCGCTGCCGGGCGGGGGCGCCGGCGGGCGCGGTGGGGCGGGGCGCGGCGGGGCGCTGTAGCAGCGCGCTGCGGGGTCAGGGCAGGTCGTCGGGGTCGAGGTGCATCCAGGCGAGCGGGCCGCGTCCTTCGCCGAAGCTGATCCAGACCGTGGTCTGCGCACCGTTCTGAGTGGCCTCCAGCACGCCGACCGGGTGCTTGTCCGCGTCGAAGATGCTGCACCCGAGCATGCCGTCCCGGGTGCGTTGGCCGGTGAGCTCATAGCCTTGCTCGGCGTCGACCTGGACGCACACGGCGGGATGGAGCCCGAGCAGTCGGGTGGCACTCTCCACCTGCTGCTGGACCGAGTCGAGGGTCTGCCCGTCGTCGTAGGTCGCCTCGGCTGAGATCCCCTGGAGGGCGGGGTGCCACTTGTCCGTCTGCGGGTCGGGGTAGCGGCGGCCCGAGTCAGGATCGGCGGGCAGTGCGAGACGGCGGAACTCGGGGGCCAGGTCGATCGCGGCCTGCTCCCAGGGGTCCGGTCCGATCGACCGCACGACGGCGATTGCGACTCCCGCCACCGCCACGAGGGCGCTCAGGACGATCAGCCGGCGGCGTCGTCGTCGCGGGTGGCGCGCGGCGTCGCGCAGGGTCACGGGAGGTCCTCGGGCTGGACGCCCACCCACCTCAGCGGTCGACGTCCCTCGCCGAACGTGAGCCACACCGTGGTCTGCTCGCCGTCCTGCGTGGCTTCGAGCCATCCGACAGGGTGCTTGTCCGCGTCGAAGATGCTGCATCCGAGCATGCCGTCCCGGGACCGGGAACCGGAGCGCTCGTAGCCCTCTTCGGCGCCGACCTGGATGCAGACGGCGGGGTAGAGCCCGAGCCGGTCGGTAGCCGTCTCTGCGCTCTGCTGGATCGAGTCGAGCGTCTGGCCCTCGCGATAGGTCACACGGGTGGAGATGCCCTCGAGGGGTCGACTCCACTTCCCATTATCGGGTGGGCCGAACGGATCCACGTAGGACGGATCGGGTGGCAGCGCGAGGATGCGGAACTCGCGGGCCATGTCGATGGCGGCCTGCTCCCACGGCTCCGGCCCGATCGACCGCACGATCGCCACCACCACGGTCGTGAGCACGACGACGGCGCCCGCGGTGACCAGCAGCCACCGGGGCGGTCGACGGCGCTCCCGCTCAGGCACGACGGCCCTCGATGCCTCGCGCGTGCAGCGGTCGCGCGACCAGTGCGGCCGCCACGAGCAGCAGCGCGAGCACCGTGAGCGGGAGCACGACCCCTGCCGGCCGGGGCGTGGGTTCGGCGGTGGTGACCGCGGTGTCCTCCTCCGGCGCTGCCGGGATCGGTGACAGCGTGGGGGCTTCCGGGGCGGCGAGCACTGCGGACGTGCCGGGCCCGGGATCACCGGGAGTCTCCTGCGCCCCGGTCGTGGCGCTCGGGACGGTGGTGTCGACGGCGTCGGGGACCGTGCTCGGCGCGGGGTCGGTCGCGGTGGTCGCCCCCGCATCACCCACGGTGCCGGTGGTATCGGTGCCGGGCGCGTCCGGCGTGTCGCTGTCCACGACGTGCTCGACGGCGGTGAGGCCGAGCATCGTGCCACCCGCCTCGTCCGTGCCGACCACCTCGACCGCGAGCAGCCCGGCCGTCGCGGGCGCGGGGACCTGCGTGCAGAGGGTGCCGGCGGCGTCGGCGGTCGCCGTGGTGACGGTCGGCTCCTGCTGGTCGAGCGTCACCGAGACGGTCACCTCGGTGCTGGGGGCGAAGCCGTGCGCGGACACCGGCAGGTGCTCGCCGGTCACGAGATCGGTGCAGGTCGGCACGGTGCTGTGCGGAGCGGCGATCAGGACCTCGGTGAAGACGGTGGCCGCGACGGCCGCCACGGTCTCCGCGGCGTAGCGGGCGAGCACCGCTTCCGGGTCGGTGACGACGAGCGGGTCGATGTCGGGTGCCTGCGTGCTGTCCTCGGTCGGCGGGTCGGCGGCGGTGAACGGCTGAGCGTGCGGGCGGGTCGGGACACCGTCCAGCGCGTCCTGCACGACGGCGGCGTAGTCCGCGACGCCCTTCTCGTTCGGGTGGAACGACGCGGCGCTCACCCACCCGCCCAGGTCGTCGGGGCGGGAGGGCACCTGGACCGGGAACAGGTGCTCGTCGCGGTCGCAGACCAGGTGGCTCTCGAAGGCGTCTCGGACGTCGGCCACCGCGATCCCGTGCGCAGCGGCGCGGCGGTGCACGATCTCGGCGAAGACGTCGGCCTGCCCGCGGATCCAGCGACGCTCATCGTTCTCCAGCACGAGGCAGGTCTTCCCGAACAGCCCGGCGACCCAGCTGCTGCTCACCAGCCGGGGGTAGGTCAGCGCGACGATCTCGGTGTCGGGGCGGGTGCGCTCCCGGATCTGGGTGTAGATGCTGTCGAGCTCGCTGCCCATCAGCGCCAGTCGGATGGTGGCCCAGTCCTGCAGCGAGACGCTCCGCCCGGCCGCGTCGTCCACGAACCCGTCCCGGTAGCAGCGCAGCTGCGTCATGCAGTGCGTGACGATCGGTGCGAAGCCCATGTCGTTGCCGCCGATCGACACCGTGACCAGGTCGGTCTCGGTCGTCAGCGACCGGAACTGCAGTGGGATCTTCTCGCCGTTCTTCTCCTGCTCGGTCGTGTCGAGGTTGACCATCCGCGCCCCGGAGCACGCGGCGAAGTCCATCAGCGTCCCCGGGTCGTCCTGCGCCTCGCGCGCGATCGGCTGGGCGTGGCCGGTGCGGGTGAGCCGCATCGGCCAGCCCGTCCAGGACCGGTGGCAGAGGAAGAGGAAGTCCTCGCTCTCCCGGTCGAAGGCGTCACCGATGTACGGGGACACGCCCTCCCCGGAGGCGTAGGAGTCGCCCAGTGCGACGTACTGGAAGGTCCTCCCGACGGTCACCTCCACGCGGTCCGTCGAGGACGAGCCGTCGAGGTACCGCGCGGTCGCCACCACGGTCCGCCGGCCGTCCCGTACCCCGGGGACGGTCGCCGCCCACCGGCCCAGCGAGTCCACGCTCGCCGCCGCGTGGATGCCGTCGATCTCGACGTCGATCCCGGCCAGACCGGCGGGCAGGCTGCTCGACAGCGCGTGGGTGAGCGTCGCCGGGTCGGTGACCGGCACGCAGGCCTCCTGTCCCGCCTCGGCCAGCCGAGCGAGCGCCGATCCGGTGGTGCATGCGCCCGCACCTGCGCCGATCGCGAAGGTCCGCAGCCGCACCCGCTGCTCGCGCACCAGGGCGAGCGTGCTGTCCGACAGTGTGCCCTCGCCGTCCGAGAGCAGGAACACCACCCTCCGTCGGCCCGCGACCGCGGGCTCCTCGAACGCCTCGACGGCGGCGCGGACCGCGTGGTCGAAGTCCGTCCCGTCGGCCAGCCGCCACGCCACGTACTGCCCGATCCGGGTCGCGGTCAGCGAGGCGGCCACCGTCGTCAGTCGGGGGATGACGTCTCGGCCACCCTCGGTGTCACCGGGCTTCACCCAGGAGGGGCTCTCACCCGGGTCGGGGTCGGGGTCGACGGTGGCCACCTGGGCGGTCCGGGCGAAGCCTGTCAGCCCGACGCTGACCAACCCGGCCGAGGCCGGCCGGGCACGCAGCGACCCGTTGAGCGCCGCCACCGCAGCGATCTCGCAGTCGAGCACGTCGCCACGGCGCCCGTCGGCGTTGAGGTCGTCACCCGCCGCGGTGCCGTCGCCGTCGCAGTCCATCCCGCGCACCCCGCCGGGCCGCGACGTCGAGCCGGACACGTCCACCACGAACTGCACGGCCACGTCGGCCGACGCGTCGACCCCCACCGCGCCGGTGACGGTGACGTCCGGGCCGTCGACCCGCGCGTCGGGGGCCGGGGAGGTGATGCTCACCGGGTGGCCGTCCGCCTGCGCGGCCGCGGCGACGGGTGCGGTGAGCGGGAGCAGCGTCGCCGCGAGACCGACCGCCAGCGCGGCGGCGACCGCGCGCGTGGGGGTGCGGTCGGTACTGGGTGCGTCGGGACGTGGGACGGGACGACGTGGTCGGTGCGGGGCGATCATCCGGCGAAGGTAGGGGCCTCAGGACACGGTCCAGCGCCAGACCTGCGGTTTTCTCCGCGGGTGCCTCACGCCCCAAGAGGCCCACATCGTGACGATCACGCGGATCTGCGCGGGTCCAGGCCCATTCGGGTGCCTTGCGGAAAAACGAAGGTCTGCCCGCAGATCAGCCCCGACCTCCCCGATCGAGCCCGTTCGCGTCAGCGGAAGACGATCGTCCGGTGCCCGTCCAGCAGCACCCGGTGCTCGGCGTGCCAGCGCACCGCGCGTGCCAGCGCCCGGCGCTCGACGTCCTGACCCAGCGCGACCAGGTCGGGCACGGAGCGGGTGTGGTCGACGCGCTCGACGTCCTGCTCGATGATCGGGCCCTCGTCCAGGTCGCCGGTGACGTAGTGCGCGGTGGCGCCGATCAGCTTGACCCCGCGCTCGTGCGCCTGCGCGTAGGGGCGGGCGCCCTTGAAGGACGGCAGGAACGAGTGGTGGATGTTGATGATCCGCCCGCTCAGCGCCCGGCAGAGGTCGTCGGACAGGATCTGCATGTAGCGGGCCAGCACGACCAGCTCGACGTCCAGCTCCTCGACGAGGGCGAGCAGTCGCGCCTCGGCCTCGGCCTTGGTGGCGGCGGTGACCGGCACGTGGTGGAAGTCGATGTCGTAGAACGCCGCCAGGTCGGCCAGGGCGGTGTGGTTGGACACCAGGCCGACGATGTCGATCGGCAGGCCCTCGGAGCGCTGCCGGAACGCGAGGTCGTTCACGCAGTGCGCGGCGGTGGACCCGAGCAGCAGGGTGCGCATCGGTCGGCCGGCGACGTCGAGCGACCAGGTCATGCCGAACCGCTCGGCGAGCGTGCGCAGCGCGCCCTCCAGGCCGTCGCGCGGGCCCTCCGCGGTCACGGCGACCCGCATGAAGAACAGCCCGGACAGCGGGTCGCCGAACTGCTGCGACTCGGTGATGTTCCCGCCGTGCTCGGCCAGCAGACCGGCGACCGCGGCGACGATGCCGGGGCGGTCGGGGCAGGACAGGGAGAGCACCCAGGAGGTCGGGGCGGGGGTCGTCTCAGGCACGAGGGGAGGGTACCGGCGTGCGGTGCCGGCCCGCCCGCGCGACCGGTGGGTGGGCGTCCGCGACCGGTGGACCGCACGGTGCATCCGGCGCTCATGACGCGGGCGGTGGTCGGTCCCATGCCGAGGCTGCGACGATGGGGGCATGAGCGAGACCGAGGTGACCATCCGGCCCGTCGAGGACGCCGACGCCGGCGAGCTGCTCACGCTGCGGCGTGCGGGGTTCGTCACCGAGGCGCAGCAGTACGACGACCCGCACATCCCGCCGCTGACGCAGACGCTGGACGAGCTGCGCGCCGACATCGCCACCGAGGGCGTGGTCACGCTCGGCGCGTGGGCCGGGCACCGGCTGGTCGGCTCGATCCGCGTCGTGCTGGAGGGGCGCAAGGCCACCCTGGGCCGGTTCGTGGTCGCCCCGGACCAGCAGGGCCACGGCATCGGCACCCAGCTGCTGCTGGCGATCCTGCCGCACCTGCCCGAGGCCGTGGACGAGATCTGGGTGTTCACCGGGCGGGACACCGTGCAGAACCTCGCGCTGTACGAGGAGCACGGCTACACGCACGAGCACGACCGGACGGTGGGGGACCTGACGTTCGCCTACCTGCGCCGGATCCTCGGCGACGCGCAGCCCGCGTAGTCCGCACCGCGGACCCTGCTGGACGCGGCCGGGCGCCTTGCTACGCTGGCCCGGTCGTGACTGGCGCAACGGGTGGGCTACCACCGGGGAGCGACGCAGCAGCAGACTTCGGGTCGGACGCCTGGGCCCAGCGGTCATCCCACACCCACCGGTGTGCGGCCGACGCCGACCCGCACCGCTGACTGCCGAGGAGACGCATGAGCGCCGAGAGCACGCCCCTGCTGGACCAGAACCTGTCCGAGGTCGACCCGGAGATCGCCGCCGTGCTGGACGGTGAGCTCGCCCGGCAGCAGGACACGCTGGAGATGATCGCCAGCGAGAACTTCGTCCCCCGCGCGGTGCTCCAGGCGCAGGGCTCCGTCCTGACCAACAAGTACGCCGAGGGCTACCCGGGCCGGCGCTACTACGGCGGCTGCGAGCAGGTCGACATCGCCGAGAACCTGGCGATCACCCGCGCGAAGGCGCTGTTCGGCGCGGAGCACGCCAACGTGCAGCCGCACTCGGGCGCGACCGCCAACGCCGCGGTGCTGCACGCGCTGGCGAACGCGGGCGACCGGATCCTCGGCCTGGAGCTGGCGCACGGCGGCCACCTCACGCACGGCATGAAGATCAACTTCTCCGGCAAGCTCTACGACGTCGCCGCGTACGGCGTGAACCCGGACACCTTCCTCATCGAGCCGGAGGCGATCCGCGAGGCGGCGCTCACGCACCGTCCGACCGTGATCATCGGCGGCTGGTCGGCGTACCCGCGCCAGCTCGACTTCGCGGCGATGCGCGAGATCGCGGACGAGGTCGGCGCGAAGCTGTGGGTCGACATGGCGCACTTCGCCGGCCTGGTGGCCGCGGGCCTGCACCCGTCCCCGGTGCCCTACGCCGACGTGGTCTCCTCGACGGTGCACAAGACGATCGGCGGCCCCCGCTCGGGCTTCATCCTGAGCAAGGAGGAGTACGCCAAGAAGATCGACTCCGCGGTGTTCCCGGGCCAGCAGGGCGGCCCGCTGATGCACGTGATCGCGGCGAAGGCGGTGTCCTTCAAGATCGCGGGCTCGGACGACTTCAAGGACCGTCAGCAGCGCACGATCGACGGCGCCCGGATCATCGCGGAGCGGCTGACCGCCCCGGCGGTGCGCGGCGCGGGCGTCTCCGTGCTGACCGGCGGCACCGACGTGCACCTGGTGCTGGTGGACCTGCGCGAGTCGGCGCTGGACGGCCAGCAGGCCGAGGACCTGCTGCACGCCGTGGGCATCACGGTGAACCGCAACGCGGTGCCGTTCGACCCGCGCCCGCCGCGCGTCACCTCCGGCCTGCGGATCGGCACCCCGGCGCTCGCGACCCGCGGCTTCGGCGACGCCGAGTTCACCGAGGTGGCGGACGTGATCGCGACGGCGCTCACCGACGGCGCGGCGGCGGACGTGACCGCCCTGCGCGCGCGGGTGACCAAGCTCGCCGAGGCGTTCCCGCTGTACCCCGGCCTCCAGCAGTACTGAGCGGGGGCGGCGACATGACGGCGCGCACGCTCGACGGCAAGGCCACGGCCGCCGCGATCAAGTCCGAGCTGGCGGCCCGCGTCACGGCGCTGGCCGCGCGCGGGGTCACCCCCGGGCTCGGCACCCTGCTGGTGGGGGAGGACCCCGGCTCGATGTCGTACGTCGCGGGCAAGCACCGCGACTGCGCCGAGGTCGGGATCGCCTCGATCCGCGAGGACCTGCCGGCCGACGCCACGCAGGAGCAGATCGAGGCCGCCGTGCAGCGGCTGAACGCGGACCCGGCGTGCACCGGGTTCATCGTGCAGCTGCCGCTGCCGCGCGGGATCGACACCAACCGGGTGCTGGAGCTCATCGACCCGGAGAAGGACGCCGACGGCCTGCACCCGACCAACCTCGGTCGGCTGGTGCTGCGGGTCAACGACGACATCGAGTCGCCGCTGCCGTGCACCCCGCGCGGGATCATCGAGCTGCTCACCCGGCACGGCCTCGGCCTGGCGGGTGCGGACGTGGTGGTCGTGGGCCGGGGGACGACGGTGGGCCGCTCGATCGGCCTGCTGCTGACCCGGCGCGAGATCAACGCGACGGTGACGCTGACCCACACCGGCACGGAGGACCTGGCCGAGCACACCCGCAACGCCGACGTGATCGTGGCGGCGGCCGGGGTGCCCGGGATCATCACGCCGGAGCTGGTGAAGCCGGGCGCCGTCGTGGTCGACGTGGGCGTGTCGCGGGTGGTCGACCCGGAGACCGGCAAGGCCCGGATCGCCGGCGACGTGCACCCCGGGGTCGCGGAGATCGCCGCGTGGCTGTCCCCGAACCCCGGCGGCGTGGGCCCGATGACCCGGGCGATGCTGCTGGCGAACGTGGTGGAGACCGCGGAGCGGCAGGCTTGAGACCGACCGACGCCCGGTGCCCCTGCGCTGATCGCGGGGGTGCCGGGCGTCGTCGTTCCCACCTGCCCGTCTGCGCCCCGGGCCGCTCCCGCGCGCCTCAGGCCGCGCGCACCGCCTCCGCCAGCAGCGCCACCGTCTCGCGCAGCACCGGCCGCGGCGTGGCGAGCGTGTAGCGGACGAACCCGCGCCCGGCCTCCCCGCAGGCGGGCCCGTCGGTGAGCGCCACCCCGTGCGCACCGAAGTGCCGGCCGGGGTGGTCGCCGAGACCGAGGTCGCGGCAGTCCAGCCACGCCAGGTAGGTGCCCTCGGGGGAGCGGTGCCGCACGCCCGGCAGGTCGGCGGCGACCAGCTCGGCGAGCAGCCGGCGGTTGCCGTCCAGGTAGTCGATCGCGGCGTCCAGCCACGGCCCGCCGGCCTCGTAGGCGACGGCGTTGGCCAGCACGCCGGGGGTGGAGGCGCCGTGCTCGTACTCCTCGCCGACCGCGTGCCAGCGCTCCGCGTCGGCGGCGGAGCCGAGCACCACCTGCGCGCACTTCAGCCCGGGCAGGTTCCACGCCTTCGACGCGGAGGTCGCGGTGACGGCGTGCGCGGCGGCCACCGGGTCGACCGAGGCGTAGGGCACGTGCCGGCGGCCGGCGTAGACCAGCGGCGCGTGGATCTCGTCGGCGAACACCCGGGCCCCGCGGGCGTCGACCACGCGGGCGATCCCGAGCAGCTCGTCGCGGTCGAGCACCCGGCCGGTGGGGTTGTGCGGGTTGCACAGCACGAGCAGCCCGCCGCCGCGCGGGTCGGAGCGCAGGGCGTGGTCGATCGCGTCCAGGTCGTGCACCAGGCGGTCGCCGTCCGGCACCAGCGGCACCTGCACCAGTCGGCTGCCCAGCGTGCCCGGCACGGTGAGGAACGGCATGTACGCGGGGGTGGGCAGCACGATCGTCGATCCCGGCGCGCTGAAGTGCAGCACCGTGGCGCGGAACGCCGCCATCACGTCGGCCACCGGCCGCACCCGTGCGGGGTCGACCGCCCAGCCGTAGCGGTCCGCCGCCCAGCCGGCGTACGCGGCGGACATCCGGTCGGCGAGCGCGGGCGGCAGGTAGCCGAACCGCTGGGCGTCCACGGCCTCGTGCAGGGCGTCCAGCACCACGGGCGCGGTGCCGAGGTCGGACTCGGCGACGAACGCGCCGATCCGGTCCTCGAACAGCGTCCACTTGAGCCCGCCGGCGGCCCGCAGGTCGGCGACGGTGCGGCGGTCGGTGCTGGCGGCGAGCGCGGCGTACGGGTCGGTCATCGGTCCTCCGGTGGGCGTCGTGCCCATCCCACCACGCGACGGCGACGCGGGTGTGTCCGGCGGCACGCCGCCCGATCCGCGCGCGGGGTCGGGGCGTGTCGGTGGCATGGGGTTGGATGGCCGGGTGCTGAACGTTGCGACTGCGAATGTCAACGGGATCCGGGCCGCCTTCAAGCGCGGCATGGGCTCCTGGATCGAGACCCGACGGCCGGACGTGCTCCTGCTGCAAGAGGTGCGCGCCCCCGACGAGATCCTGAGCGACCACCTGCCCACCGCCGACTGGCACCTCGCGCACGAGGCCAGCGAGCTCAAGGGCCGGGCGGGGGTCGCCATCGCGTCGCGCCTGCCGATGAGCGCGGTGCGGATCGGGCTCGGCACGGGCGTCCCGGTCGACACCGGGCGCTGGGTGGAGGCCGACCTGGAGCTGCCCGCCGACCCCGCCGCCGGTCGTCCGGAGCCGGGCACGGTGACCGTGGTCTCCGCGTACATCCACTCCGGCCAGGCCGGCACGCCCAAGATGGACGAGAAGTTCGCGTTCCTCGACGTCGTGACCAAGCGGCTGGCCGAGCTGGCCGCCGCCGGGGCGATGGTCGTGGTCGCCGGTGACCTCAACATCGCGCACCGCGAGGTCGACCTGAAGAACTGGCGGACCAACCGCAAGAACGCCGGCTTCCTGCCCGAGGAGCGCGCGTACCTGGACCGCTGGTTCGACGAGCTGGGCTGGCGCGACCTCGGGCGCGAGCACGGTGGCGAGGGCCCCGGCCCGTACACCTGGTGGACCTGGCGCGGGCAGGCCTTCGACAACGACGCCGGCTGGCGGATCGACTACCAGCTGGCCACCCCGGCGCTGGCCGACCGGGCGCGCAGCGTGGAGATCGACCGCGCGGCCACCTACGACGAGCGGTGGAGCGACCACGCGCCGGTGATCGTCGGCTACGACGTCTGACGCAGGCCCCGCGCGGTCGACCCGACGCTCACGGGTCGACCGCCGTGGGACGACCGGCGCGAGCCGACCGGCGACGACCGGGTCAGCCCTGCGGCTGCCCGTCGACGTCCAGCACCTGCCCGGCGGTGTCGAAGGTGACGTACCCGTTGGTGTAGTCGTCCGACAGGTACACCCGGACCTGCACGTCGCCGTAGACCCACTCGCCGTCGGCCAGCGACTCCGTGCGCTCGACGGACACGTACGGGCCGGAGTCGGTGGTGATCCCGAGCATCTGCGAGGACTGCTCGACCAGGCCCTCGATCAGCGTCCAGTCGATGCTGGTGGCGTCGAAGAGCATGGCCGCTGCGTCGTCCGGCTGGATGGACGACGCGCCCCGGTGCTCCACGGAGCCGTCCCGCCACCAGTACTCGTCGGTGGTGGTGGCGCCGGGGGTGGTGGGCGCGGTGACGTAGGCGTAGGTCTTGTAGATCGCCAGCTCGACGACCTGGTCGCCCCCGGCGGCGTCGGTCAGGTCGGCGACCACGCCGGGCGTGCGATCGGCGGGGAAGATGCTGGCGGCGTTGTCGCGGTCGAGGGCCTGCTGGGCGCGGGCGTCCTCCAGCGAGGTGCCCCGGGCGACGGCGAGCAGCGGGTCACGGGCCGGCCACAGCGTCGCGACGAAGGCGGCGAGCAGCACCACCAGCAGCACGAACGCCGGGATCTTGAGCAGACCCCGCTTGTCGCGCCCGGGCATCGGCGCGGCCTCCCACACGGGGGCCTGCTCGATCGCGCGTACCTGCGTGTCCTGGTCGGCGAGCCGCTGCCAGGTGTCCGGCGGGGTGTCGAGCAGTGCGACCTCGGGCCGGTCGGCCTTCGGCTGCGCGACGACCACCACGGCGCCGCGCTGCAGGGAGGGGAGCCGCCCGAGGTTGACCAGCGTGCGGATCGTGGTCTCGTAGGGCTGGCGGGTGCGCGGCGCGACGATCAGCCGGATCTCGCAGATCGGCTGGTCGTTCACCGAGGAGCCGGTGGCGCGGGTGTCGAGGATCTTGGCGAGCGCGATGCGGCCCTCGCGCTCCGCGGCCTCCAGGTCGCCGGCGGCCACGTGCGCGGTCCCGCCGAAGCCCTTGACCAGGCTCACCAGCACGCTGAGCAGGATCGCCACCGGCAGGGCGACGGGCAGCAGCCACACCGGCAGCGCGTCGTCGAGGTCGAGGATCTGGAGCAGCAGGGCGGCGGCGGCCACCCCGACCGCGACGGAGCGGAGCACACGGATCATGCCTCCATCCTGCACATCCGGGCAGATGCCCTCAAACCGGACGGGCCGGTTGACGTGCGCGGATGCCCCGGATCGGCGGGTCGGCCACCCGATCGGGTGGGATGGGCCTCACGGCGCGGTCGGCAGCTCGCGCATCCGCAGCAGCGGCGAGATCAGCACCGGCAGCGCGGCGAGGAAGGTGAGCATGACGGACACCCACAGCGTCGGCACGATGCCGAAGGTGTGCCCGAGCCAGCCGCCGAGCAGCCCGCCGATCGGCATGGAGCCCCAGACGATGAACCGCACGGAGGCGTTCATCCGGCCGAGCAGCGCCGGCGGGCACACCCGCTGGCGGAACGTCACCTGCGCCACGTTGTAGACGACCACGGCGAAGTAGAAGGTCAGGCCGCCGGTGATCAGCACCGCCTGCGGCGGCAGCGGCAGGATCGCGGCGAGCGGGGTGAGCGCGGCGGCGGGGGTCCACACGATCGCGGACAGCGGGATCAGCCGGGCCTCGCCGACCCAGCGCTGGATCTTCTCCGCGGACAGCGCACCGAGCAGGCCGCCGATCGCGCTCGCCGAGAGCACCGTGCCCAGCGCCGCCTCGTCCAGGCCGAGCTCGCGCACGATGTACAGCACGGACAGCGCGCCGGTGATCGATCCGGCCAGGTTGCCGATCGAGGTGCACGCGACGATCCGGCGCAGCAGCCGGTGCCGCAGCACGAAGCCCAGGCCCTCGGCGATCTCGGTGCGCAGCGAGCGACGGTGCTCGACGGGCGGCAGCGTCTCGACCTGCCGGATCCGCCCGACCGCCAGCGCCGACACGAGGTAGGTCACGGCGTTCACGCCGATCAGCACCGGCGCCGACACCACCCGCAGCAGCACGCCGCCGAGCGCGGGGCCGACCACCTGCGCGACCGACTGGGTGGACTGGAGCTTCGCGTTGCCCTCGCCGATGTGCTCCAGACCGACCAGGCCGGGCACGTAGGACTGGTGCGCGACGTCGAAGAACACCGAGGCGGCGCTGATCACCAGCGCGCCCGCGTACAGCAGCGGCATGGAGCCGTGGCCGAGCAGCGTCGCGACCACCACGACGCCGAGCGCGAGCGCGCGCACCAGGTCGGCGACGATCAGCACGCGGCGCTTGCGCATCCGGTCGACCCAGGCGCCGGTCGGCAGGCCGATCACCAGGAACGCGGCGGTCTCGGCGGCGGTGAGGGCGCCCATCTGCCACTCGGTCGCCTCGAGGGTCTGCACCGCGAGGATCGGCAGCGCCAGGCCGGTGAGCTGGGCGCCGAGCTGGCCGAAGGCGTCGCCGACCCAGAGCCGGCGGAAATCCGCGTGGTGCACCAGCGACCGGCGGGGCGGGGCCTGCGTCTGCGAGGTCATGCGGCGAGTCTGGCGGGACTGATTGGGAAAAGTCAATCAGTTAGGCTCGGGGCATGACCTCCGACCCCGCGGATCGCGCCGACGACGCCGACGCCCGCGCGCTGGCCTCGACGCTGCGGCTGCGGATCCTGCGCATGTGCCTGGACGAGCCGATGACCAACCGGGAGATCGCCGAGCGTCTGGGCAAGAACCCGGCGACCGTGCTGCACCACGTGCGGACCCTGGCGGACCGCGGCTTCCTGCGCGCCGAGCCGGTGCGACGCGGTGCCCGCGGCTCCCGCGAGGTGCCGTACCTCGCGACCAAGAAGTCCTGGCGGAGCCCCGACTTCGAGGGGGTCTCGCGACTGCTGGTCGACACGTTCCTGGAAGAGCTCGCGGACGCCGACCCCGCCACCGTGCGGATGTCCCGGCTCGGCGTGCGGCTGTCCGAGCAGGAGCACGCCGAGCTGCTGGAGCGGGTGTACGGCTACCTCGAGGAGCTGGCGGCGCGACCGCCGACCCCCGGCGGGCGGCCGTACTCGCTGTTCCTGGCGCTGCACGAGGACGCAGGACGCCTGCCGCGCTCGGCCGGCGGCCCGGACGACGACGGCCGCGCGACCGCTCCCGAGCAGGAGGGTCACGCGGCCGCCGAGGCCTGAACGGGTCAGTAGCGGATCGCGTCGATCACCTTGACCCGCACCGCGAACACCGCGGGCAGCAGGCCGGCCAGCGCGCCGATCCCGGCCGAGCACACCAGGCCGATCACCGCCGCCGACACCGGGAACCCCGGCATGTCCTGGATCGTCATGCCCATCAGCCGCTCGATCGGCAGGTTGCTGATCCCGACCACGGCGAGCGCCACGCCGATCACGCCCGCGACCACCGTGGCGACCACCGACTCCATCAGCACCCCGAAGAACACCCGGGTCGACGTCGCGCCGAACGATCGCCGGATGCCGATCTCGCGGATGCGGTGCCGCACCGTCACCAGGGCGATGTTCACCAGGCCGAGCCCGCCGAGCAGCAGCGCGAAGCCGCCGACCGCCAGGATCACCCACTTCGCCGCCCGGTCGATCACGAACGGGTTGGACGACGGCTTCGAGACCGAGACCTCCATGCCGGGCAGCGCGGCGCCGAGGTCGGCGTCCAGCCGGTCGACCAGGGTGTCCGCGTCGCCCGGCGGCACCCAGACCTCCATGCTCGGCGTCTGCACGCCCCACGGGTCGGTGCGCAGCCCCCACCGGTCCACGTCGTCCTGGAGCAGGTAGACCTGCGGGTCCTGACCGGTCCACTGGTCCGGGAACACCCCGACGATCGCGGCGGTCACCGGCAGGTCACCGCGCAGCACCACGGTCGGGTGCGTGCTCACGGCACCGGCGCCGATCCGGTCCATGAACGCCTCGTTGACCACCAGCGACGGCGCGTACCGCTCGGTGTCGGCGTCGGTGAACCAGCGTCCGTCGACGATCGCGGTGCGGTGGATGATCCCGTAGTCCGGGTCGACGCTCTGGCCCTGGACCAGCTGGGTGCCGCCCGGCAGCTCGACGTTCACCTGCGTCCAGGTCAGGCGGGTGGCGTAGTCGATCTGGTAGCGCGCGGTGACGTCGGTCAGCGCCGCGTCGATCGCCTCCGCGTCGCCGCTGGTCGCCGCGGTGCGGGGGTATGCCGACACGTAGAGCGTGGTGGCGCGGCCGTTGCCCTGCTCGGCCTGCTCGCGCATGCCCTGCGTGAGCATCTGCACCGCGGCGGTGACCCCGGTGATCGCCATGACCGCGGCGGCCACGCCGATCAGCGACAGCAGCACCCGCAGCTTGTGGATCCGCAGCTCGTCCCAGGCCTCGACGATCGCGCCGACGACGCCGGTCATGCGGCACCTCCGGGGCGCTCGACGAGCGCGCGGTCGGTGCCGGCGCGGTCGGTGCTCGCGCCGAGCGTCGGCACGTCGCCCACCCACTCGGCCAGCGATCCCGGCCGGTCCGGCGCCACCAGGTCCACGCCCACCAGCCGGCCCTCGGCCAGCCGGTAGTGCCGCTGGGCGCGCGCCGCGACCGCGAGGTCGTGCGTGATCGTCACCAGCGCGGAGCCGGACTCCTGGGCGATGTCGTCCAGCAGCTGCATGATCTCGGTGCCGGTGTCGACGTCCAGCGCGCCGGTCGGCTCGTCGGCCAGGATCACCCGGGGCTTGCGGACCAGCGCCCGGGCGATGGCCACCCGCTGCTGCTCGCCGCCGGACAGCTTCTCCGGGCGGTCCTCCAGCCGGTCGCCGAGCCCGACCCGCTCCAGCATCTCGGCGGCCAGCCGGCGCCGGGACCAGAACTGCCGGCCCGAGGCGTAGAGCAGGGGAGCGGCGACGTTCTCCAGCACCGTGCGGCCGGTGAGCAGGTTGAACTGCTGGAACACGAAGCCGAACGACTCCCCGCGCAGCCGCGAGCGACGCCGTCCGGACAGCTTCGCCGTGGGCGCGCCGTCCAGCAGGTACTCCCCGGACGTGGGGGAGTCGAGCAGGCCGAGGATGTTGAGCAGGGTGGACTTGCCGGTGCCGGAGCGGCCGACGACGGCCACGTGCTCGCCGGCGTCCACCCGCAGCGACACCCCGCGCAGGATGTGCAGCACGCGGTCGTCCGGCAGGCGCACCGACCGGGTCACCTCGTGCAGGTCGAGGAGGTTCACGAGCCGCACACCGCCGGGTCGGACGTGGCCGGGTCGGTGCAGTCGACCTTCGCGTCGCTGACCACCGGGATGTACTCGAGCACGGTGTCGCCCTCGGCGGCCCCCTCGAGGATCTGCACGTTCTTGCCGTCGGTCAGGCCGAGCGTCACGGCGCGCTCCTCGGTGGTGCCGTCCGCGCCGACCAGCCAGACCTTGCCGTTCTGCACGGAGCCCTGCACGGCGGTGACCGGCAGCAGCAGCGCGCCCTCGGCGTTGCCGTTGACGATCGCGATCTCCGCGCCGAGCCCCGCGAACGCGGTGACCCCGGCCGGGATCGCGCAGGTGATCGTGCCCGACGTCGTGCTGCCGGTGTCCGTGGAGCCCTCGGTGCCGGTGGTGCCGGTGTCCTCGACCGCGCCGATCCGCAGGCCGGTGCAGGTGAACGGCGCCGGGCCGCCCTTGAGCGTCACCTGGCCCTCCGTCGGTGCGTTGATCAGCCGGTACTGCTGGTCCGGCGTGAGCGTGCCCTGCACGGACAGCGTGCCCGGCGTGACCTTCCCGATCGTGTCGCCCACCGCGACCACCTGGTCCTTGAGGGTGGTCAGGCTGAGCACCCCGGCGGAGCCCGCGACCACGGTGGTCCGGGTGACCTTCGGCTTGTTCTCGGTGATCGTCTGCATGCCGGTCTCCGGGTCGGTGGTGACCGTCGGGTCGACCGGGGTCTCGGAGCGGATCTCCAGCACCGGGGTGTCGGCGGCGACCACCTGGCCGTCCGCGGCGAGCAGCTTCGACACCTCGCCGGCCGCCGTCGACCGCACCGCACGGGCCGGGTCGGCGATCACGGCGGCGGACACGGTGACGGTGTTGGTGACCGTCCCGGTGCTGACCTGGACCTCCGGCTCGGTGATCTGCGCGCTCGGCTGCAACGGATCGGTGGCCGTCGCGGCCTCGTCGGCGCTGCCGAACGCGAGCACGGCCAGGGCGGCGGCGATGACCGCCCACAGGATGATGCGGATCGTCGGGAAGATGATCCGGCGTGTGACCCCCACGGGCCCTCCTCGGGGAGTGTGCGCACGCGGTCCGGTGCTCCGCGCGCTACGTCGCGGCTGACACTACTACGCGCCGCGCACTACCGGGCACGATCAAGTACCTGCGCGCCGCCCGCTCACCCGCTTGCCTCACCCTGCGCCCGGACGCCAGAACGCCGAGTTGTCATCCGTTGTCGCTTCCCGGGTCCGGGAAGCGACAACTCGTGACAACTCGGCGTCGGCGAGGCGCGCGGGTCAGGCGGCGGGGCCCTCGGGGGTGGCGACGAGGAACGCGGGGGCGTGCACGCCCTGCGCGGCGAACGCGTCCGCGACCGCCCGGGCGACCGGCTCGACGTCCTCGGCGCGCACCAGCGCGATGGCGGATCCGCCGAACCCGCCGCCGGTCATCCGCGCGCCCAGCGCCCCGGCGTCGCGCGCGGCCTCGACGGCGAGGTCGAGCTCGCGGCACGACACCTCGTAGTCGTCGCGCAGCGAGGCGTGCGAGGCGTCCATCGCGTCGCCGACCTCGTCCAGCCGGCCCTCGTCGAGCAGGCTGACGAACTCCTCGACCCGGGCGATCTCGGTGACGACGTGCCGCACCCGGCGGACCAGCACCTCGGCGTCCGCCGACCCGTCGCCGACCGGCCCGGTGCGGTGCGCCAGCGTCGCCAGCGCGTCGCCCAGCCCGTCCTCGCCGATCTCCCGCAGGGTGGTGACCCCGAGGATCTGCGCGGCCTGCTCGCAGGTGGCCCGGCGGGCGGCGTACTGCCCGTCGACCAGCGCGTGCTCGGCCTTGGTGTCGATCACCAGCAGCGCCAGCCCGTGCGCGGCGAGGTCGAAGGGCACGTGCCGCACCGACCCGTCCAGGCAGTCGAGCAGCAGGGCGTGCCCGGCGCGGCCGCGCAGCGACACGGACTGGTCCATGCCGCCGGTGCTCGCCCCGGCGATCTCGTTCTCCGCCCGGATGCACGCCGCCGCGAGCGTCGCCCGCCCGGCGTCGTCCGGCGCGTCCTCGGTGCCCGCGAGCCCGAGCCCGAACAGGGCGTCCAGCGCGACCGCGACGGCGCACTCCAGCGCCGCCGAGGAGGACAGCCCGGCGCCGTAGGGCACGCAGGAGTCCACCGCGATGTCGAAGCCGCCGATCGTGTGCCCGGCCTCGCGCAGCGCCCACGCCACGCCGACCACGTACGCCGGCCAACCGCTCACCGTGCCCGGGGCGACGTCGGCCAGCGCGATCTCGCGCACGCCCGCGCCCTCCTGCGCGGACACCAGGCGCACCAGGTCGCCCTCGGTGCGACGCACGGCGGCGTAGGTACGGTGCGGCAGGTCGAAGGGCAGGCAGAGCCCGCCGTTGTAGTCGGTGTGCTCGCCGATCAGGTTGACCCGGCCGGGGGCCGACCAGGTGCCGTCGGGGTCGCCGCCGAGCCGCTCGCCGAACAGCGCCCGCACCCGGGCCTCGCCCTCCGCACGGTCCCAGGCGGTGACGTGCACCGGCGCGGCGCTCATCGGGCCACCTGCTGCAGGCGCGTCGCGATCCGCTCGGGGGTGGTGTCGCTGATCCAGGCGGCCATGCCCGACTCCACGCCGGCCAGGTACTTCAGCTTGCCCGGGGCGCGCAGCACGGAGAACAGCTGGAGGTGCAGGCGGGAAAGGTCACGGCCCTCGCGCACCGGCGCCTGGTGCCAGCCGGAGATGTACGGCAGCGGGATCGGGGTGCCGTCCGGCTCCTCGAAGAACAGGTCGAGGCGGCGCAGCAGCTCCAGGTAGGTCACCGACAGGTCGGCGCGCTCGGCGTCGGTCAGCGCCGGCAGGTCCGGCACGTCGCGGCGCGGGGCCAGGTGCACCTCGACGGGCCAGCGGGCCGCGAACGGCACGTAGGCCACCCAGTGCTCCGACTCCAGCACGATCCGCTCGCCGTGCGCGAGCTCGGCGTCCAGCACGTCCCGCCCGAGCAGGCGCCCGGTGCTCTCCGCGTGCGCGCGGGCCTGGGTCAGCATGGCCTGCGTGCGCGGGGTCAGGTACGGGAAGGCGTAGATCTGGCCGTGCGGGTGGTGCAGGGTGACGCCGATCTCCTTGCCGCGGTTCTCGAAGGCGAACACCTGCTCGATGCCGGGCAGGTCGCCCAGCGCGCGGGTGCGGTCGGCCCACGCCTCGACGATCGTGCGCATGCGCTGCGGGGACACCGTGCGCAGGGACGCCGTCGGGTCGCTGCTGAAGCAGATCACCTCGCAGCGGCCCGCCGCCGGACGGGTCGGCCACAGCTCCTCGCCGTCGCGCAGGGTGACGACGTCCTCGACGCCCGGCACCGCCATCAGCGAGGGGAAGCGGTTCTCGAACACCACGACGTCGTAGTCGGTGTCCGGGATCTCGCCGTCGGAGTACGCCGCGCCCGGGCGGGCCGGGGCCAGCGGGTTCGCGTCGGCCGGCGGCAGGAAGGTGCGGTTCATCCGGTGCGCCGCCATCGGGATCCAGTCCCCGGTCAGCGGGTCGCGCCGCAGCTCCGGGCCGGTGACCGGGCGGGCCACGCCGTCCTCGCCGACCACGGGGGCGAACCGCGGGGGCAGCGGGCGCGGGTCGTCCAGCCGACGCACCTGCTCGCCCGCGACGTAGGGGGCGGAGTCGTCGAAGTAGAACAGGTCGCGGCCGTCGGCCATCGACGTGCGGGTGCGGCGCACGCCCGGGGTCAGCAGGACGCTGTCGGGTGTCACGGTGTCTCCTCGGTGAGCGGGTGGTGCGGGGTGCCGGCGCCGTCGACGTCGGTGGTGGGCGTGGCCACGGCGCAGCCTGCCTCGGTGAGCGCGGTGCGGGCGGCCGGCGGCAGGGCGTCGTCGGTGACCAGCAGGTCGACCTCGTCCAGCGGGGCGATGTGCGCCAGCCCGACCACCCCCCACTTGGAGTGGTCGGCGAGCACGGTCACCGCCGCGGCGGCGCGCAGCAGGGCCCGGTCGGTGGCGGCCTCGGCGAGGTTCGGCGTCATCAGGCCGCTGGCGTCCAGCCCGTGCACGCCGAGGAACAGCCGGTCCACCCGCAGCGTCGCCAGTGCGGCGTCCGCCACCGGTCCGACCAGCGCGTCCGAGGGGGTGCGCGTGCCGCCGGTGAGGATCACGTCCAGCGGGCCCGCACCGGGGGCGGCGTGGTGCAGCGTCTCGGCCACCGGCAGCGAGTTGGTGACCACGGTGAGCGGGCGCAGCGCGGGGTCGGCGGCGATCCGCTGCGCCAGCAGGTGCGTCGTGGTGCCGGCGGACAGGGCCACGGCCTGACCGGGCTCGATCGTGGCGGCGGCGACCGCGGCGATGGCGTCCTTCTCGGCGGTGGCCCAGGTGCTCTTGGCCTCGAACCCCGGCTCGTCGGCGGGGCGTCCTGCCGTGTCGGGGGAGACCGCGCCGCCGTGCACCCGGCGGACCAGGCCCGCGCGGTCGAGCTCGGTGATGTCGCGCCGGATCGTCATCTCGGAGACGTCGAGCTGCTCCACCAGGTCGGCCACCCGGACGGCGCCGTGGGCGCGCACCTCGGCGACGATGCGGTCCTGCCGTTGACTCGCGAGCACGGATGACAGTATCCACCAGATCCGAACAAGAACCAACATCCACGGGTGCGGCTCACCCGTCCGCGCGGGCGCCCGGGTCCGCCGAGGTTGCACGAACGCAGGCTTTCCGGCGCGGGAAGGCTGCACCCGTGCAACCTCGGCGTGGTGCAGGCGGACGCTCAGTCCGAGAGGCCGATCAGGCCGAGCGGGTCGGCGTTGCACAGCGAGAAGTCCTCGTTGAACTCCTGCGCGAAGATCCCGGTGCGCTCGTCGCCGTCCCGGTCGAGGTCGGCGGCGGTGTAACCCGGTTCGACCGCACCCCGCCGGACCAGGCACGCCGCCAGGATCGTGCTCTCGTCCAGGTGCTGCGGGTTGCGCCGCATCGCCACGCGCAGCCAGCCGACCGTGCGCTCGCCGGACGAGGTCTCGCAGGCGAGGTTCTGCTCGTCCACCAGGGCGATCGCCGCGTCCTGGCTGCTGTCGACACCGGGCGGGAAGGACGCGGAGATCCTCCCCTCGTCGGAGTACACCACGTCGCTGTAGCCGAGGTCGGTGAGGCAGGTGACCAGGCGGCTCCGGACCTCCTGGAACTCCTGATCGCTGATCACCCCGTCAGCCAGTGCGTCTCGCTCGAAGTCGGTGGTTGCCTCGGCCCGCGCCTGGGCGATCTCGGCCTCCCATCCGGACCCCGTCGTGGCGCCGACGGTCGTGCCGCCGCTCGCCGGACTCCCGGCGCAGGCGGAGAGCAGCAGCACGGCCGCGATCCCGGCGGCGCTGCCGAACTGGGTCGTCATGCACGCACCCATCCACGCGCCACGACGTCCGGGTAGCGCGCCCGTTGATCGGACCAGTCGCCCTTCGCTGCGGCATTGGCCCGAATGTAGCCGTCACTGAAGATCAGGGTGTGCTTGATCTTGTAGGAGCAGGAGTTGTTCTTGGCCTTCCAGTCGTAGACCGAGGCGCAGGATGCCGCCTGTGCGGGAGCTGCCGAAATCACGGCCGCCCCGGTGCTCATCGTGAATGCCAACACTGCGGCCGCGATCAACTTCTTCATCGTCGTTCTCCCGGATCTTGGTGGTCGTCGTGGACGATTCCCACCGTAGGGATCCGAGCGGCGTCGCGTTGCGTCGCGTGTGTATTTTCCGTGGTCCCCAGGGATATCCCTCGGCTGCCGCGTGTCCCGTGGGACGTCAGCGCGCGACCGGCGTGAGGCCGAGGCTCTTGCCCGCCAACCCGCGCGAGCGCGCGCCCAGGGCCCGCGCCACGCCGACCAGCGCCTGCGCGGCGGGGGAGTCGGGGTCGGTCAGCACCACGGGGGTGCCGCCGTCGCCGGCCTCGCGCAGGCTGATGTCCAGCGGCACCTGCCCGAGCACCGGCACCGTGGTCCCGGTGGTCTTCGTGAGGTTCTGCGCGACGCGCTCGCCGCCGCCGGAGCCGAACAGCTCGAGGCGTGAGCCGTCAGGCTGCTCCAGCCAGGCCATGTTCTCCACGACGCCGACGACGCCCTGGCGGGTCTGCGTGGCGATCGACCCGGCGCGCTCGGCCACCTCGGCGGCGGCGAGCTGCGGGGTGGTGACGATCAGCAGCTCGCTGGTCGGCAGCAGCTGGGCGATCGAGATCGCGATGTCGCCGGTCCCGGGCGGCAGGTCGAGCAGCAGCACGTCGAGGTCGCCCCAGAACACGTCGGCGAGGAACTGCTGGAGCGCTCGGTGCAGCATCGGTCCGCGCCAGACGACCGCCTGCCCCGGCGGCACGAACATGCCGATCGAGATGACCTTGACCTCGTGCGCGATCGGGGGGAGCAGCATCTCGTCCACGCGGGTGGGCGGCTGGCTGACGCCGAGCATCCGGGGGATCGAGAAGCCGTAGATGTCCGCGTCCACCACGCCGACCCGCAGGCCGTCCCGGGCCATCGCGACGGCGAGGTTCGCGGTGACGGAGGACTTGCCGACGCCGCCCTTGCCGGAGGCCACCGCGAACACCTTGGTCAGGGAGGTGGGCTGCGAGAACGGGATCACCGGCGCGGCGCCGCCGCGCAGCCGCTCGGTGAGCTGGGCGCGCTGCTCCGGGCTCATCACGCCCATCGCCATCCGCACCTCGGCGACGCCCTCGACCGCCTGCACGGCCGCGGTCACGTCCTTCGTGATCGTGTCGCGCAGCGGGCAGCCGGCGGTGGTGAGGTCGATGCCGACGGTCACGCGCGCACCGGCGGCGCCGGTGGTGTCGACGTCCACCGAGCGGACCATGCCGAGCTCGGTGATCGGCCGCCGGATCTCGGGGTCCTGCACGGCGGCGAGCGCGGTGCGGACGGCGGCGGCGACCGCCTCGGGGTCACGGGTGTCGAGCGCGGCGGGCATGGGGTCCATCGTAGGTCGCCCGTCGAGGGCGTCTCGCGCGGGGCCCCTCAGCGGGCGGGCGGGACCGGCTGGTCGGCGTGCCGGGGCAGGTGCGGCGGCCGCTCGGGATCCTCCGGGTCGTCGGCCCCGTCGTGCGTCGACCGGGCCGCGGCGGCCTCCCGCTCCTCGGCCAGGTCCTCCAGCAGGCTGCGCAGCTCGGAGCGCACGAAGTCACGGGTGGCGACCTCGGACAGCGCGATGCGCAGCGCGGCCATCTCGCGGGCGAGGAACTCGGTGTCGGCGAGGTTCCGCTCGGCGCGCTGACGGTCCTGCTCGGCCTGCACGCGGTCCCGGTCGGTCTGCCGGTTCTGCGCGAGCAGGATCAGCGGCGCGGAGTACGACGCCTGGAGCGAGAGCATCAGGGTCAGCGCGGTGAAGCCGTTCGCCGCCTTGTCGAACCGCAGCCCCTCGGGGCCCCAGGAGTTCCACACCAGCCACGCGACGCAGAACAGGCTCAGCCACAGCAGGAACGTCGGGGTGCCCATGAACCGGGCGATGCCCTCGGAGACCTTGCCGAACGCGTCGGGCTGGGCCTTGGGGATCCACGATCGACGCGCGGCCTTCGGGGTGTCGAGCCGCTCAGGCACGATGGCCTCCCCTCGGGGTCGTGGTGGTCGTGGGTGCGGGCGCCCCCGTGGGTGCCGCCGCCGGCTGCACCTCCTCGTCGGTCTCGCGCCAGTCCTCCGGGAGCAGGTGGTCCAGCACGTCGTCGACGCTGACGGCACCGAGCAGGCGGCGCTCGTCGTCCACGACGGGGATCGCGAGCAGGTCGTAGGTCGCCAGGCGGCGGGTGACGGCCATCAACGGGGCGTCGGCGGGCACCGGGTCGATGTCGGTGTCCACCAGCGAGCCGATCGCGTCGTGCGGGGGCTCGCGCAGCAGGCGTTGCAGGTGCACGACGCCGATGAACCGCCCGGTCGGCGTCTCCAGCGGCGGGCGCACCACGAACACCATCGACGCGAGCGCGGGGGTCAGGTCGCGTCGGCGCACGTGCGCCAGGGCGGCGGCGATCGGGGTCTCCGGCCCGAGGATCACCGGCTCGGTCGTCATCAGACCACCGGCGGTGTTCTCCTCGTACGCCAGCAGGCGGCGCACGTCCTTGGCCTCGTCCGGCTCCATCAGCTCGAGCAGCTCGGCGGCCTGGTCGTCCGGCAGCTCGCCGAGCAGGTCGGCGGCGTCGTCCGGCTGCATGGCCTCCAGCACGTCGGCGGCACGGGTGCGCTCCAGGCCGGAGAGGATCGCGACCTGGTCGTCCTCGGGCAGCTCCTCCAGCACGTCGGCCAGCCGCTCGTTGTCCAGGGCGGTGGCGACCTCCAGCCGGCGGGTGGTGCCCATGTCGTGCAGCACGTCGGCGAGGTCGGCCGGCTTGAGCTCGTCGTACTGCGCGAGCAGCAGGGCGGCGCCCTGCGCGGCGTCGGTGCGGGCCAGCCCGACGATCTTGTCGATGTCCAGCAGCTCGGGCTCGCCCCGTCGGCGCAGCAGACCGCCCCGGCCTGCCTGCCGGCGCACGAACACCTTGGAGACCAGCCAGTCGCCGTTGCGCTGCCGCTCGATCGCGACGTCCTCGACGGTCGCCGAGCCGGAGCCGTCCACCAGCTCGACGGTGCGGTCGAACAGCTCGCCGACCACCAGGGTCTCGAAGGGGCGCTGCTCGAACCGGCGCATGTTGACCAGCCCGGTCGAGATCACCTGCCCGGAGTCGATCGCGGTCACCCGCGTCAGCGGGACGAACACCCGCCGCCTGCCCGGCACCTCGACGACCAGGCCGACCGCGCGCGGCGCACCCTTGGGGCGCAGCAGCACGACGACGTCGCGCACCCTGCCCACCTGGTCACCGATCGGGTCGAAGACAGAGGTCCCGGCGAGGCGCGCCACGAAGACCCTCGTCCCGGTGCCGCTCACGCGGTCAGCCTAGACGCGCGGCGGGCGTGGTCGCGCGGGCGCGCCGCAGGCGGCGGCTGGGAGCGCCCTGGGCGTCGGCGCAGAGTTCGCCGTGGGCGTGGTGGCAGGTCTGGCGCCCCGTCCGGGGCCGGTGGAGGATGGACGCATGTCCTTCACCGGTCGACCCCGCGTCCCCTCGACCCCCACGCTGCCGCAGGGCGAGACCGTCGCGTCCTACGGCACCTACCTCGAGGCGCAGCGCGCGGTGGACCACCTGTCCGACAAGCAGTTCCCGGTGCAGCTGGTGACGATCGTCGGCACCGACCTGCGGATGGTCGAGCGGGTCACCGGGCGGCTGTCCTACGGGCGGGTGGCGGTCACCGGCTTCGGCTCCGGGGCGTGGTTCGGCGTCTTCGTGGGCCTGCTGTTCATGCTGACCTCGTCGAACACCGGGATCCTGTTCACCGCCGTGCTGATCGGTGGGGCCTTCGGCCTGCTGCTCTCGGTGATCCTCTACTCGCTGACCGGCGGCAAGCGGGACTTCACCTCGCAGAGCCAGATCGTGGCCTCGCAGTACGCGGTGCTGTGCCAGCGGGAGAAGGCGAACGAGGCGCGCGGCCTGCTCGCGGAGGTCGGCGGGGTGCGCGACGGCCTCGGCGGTCCGGCGCGCCCGGTGCCGCCGGTGGTGGTGGGGCGGCCCTCGGACCCGTCGGCGACCTACCCGCAGCCGACGCCCGGCACGGGTGCGGTGCCGCCGGCGCCCGGGCAGCCCGGCCAGCCCGCGCAGCCGCCCGCCCAGCCGCGCTACGGCCAGCTCGCTCCGCAGCCCGGGGTCGCGCAGCCGGGCGTCGGGCAGCCGGGGGTCGCGCAGCCCGGGGTCGCGCAGCCGGACGTCGCGCAGCCGCCCGCCGCCCCCGCGCAGGACGCCCCGCCGGCCCCGCCGGCCGAGCCGCGCTACGGCCAGCTCCGTCCGCCGACCGACCCCTCCTGACCGCGCCCGCGCCGGTCGGACCCCACGCAGCACGACGGCCCGCCACCCCACGATCCGGGGCGGCGGGCGGTCGTCGTCAGCGGGTCAGCCGCGCAGGCCGGCCATCCACGCCTCGATCTCCTCGGGACGCCGGGGGAGCGCCGCCGACAGGTTCTCGTTGCCGTCGGCGGTGACCAGCACGTCGTCCTCGATCCGCACGCCGATCCCGCGCAGCTCGGCGGGCACCCGCAGGTCGTCCACCTGGAAGTACAGGCCGGGCTCGATGGTGAACACCATGCCGGGCTCGATCACCGCGTCCAGGTACATCTCGCGCCGCGCCTGCGCGCAGTCGTGCACGTCCAGGCCGAGGTGGTGGCTGGTGCCGTGCACCATCCAGCGGCGGTGCTGCTGACCCTCCGGGTCGAGGGAGTCGGCGGCGCTGACCGGGAGCATGCCCCAGTCCTCCAGACGCTCGGCGATCACCACCATCGCGGCGGCGTGCACGTCCCGGAACCGGTTGCCCGGCACGGCGACCGCGAAGGCGGCGTCGGCGGCGTCCAGCACCGCCTGGTACACCCGGCGCTGCGCCTCGGTGAAGACGCCGTCGACCGGCAGGGTGCGGGTGACGTCCGCGGTGTAGAGCGAGTCGACCTCGACGCCCGCGTCGATCAGCACCAGCTCGCCGGGACGGACCTGGCCGTCGTTGTCGGTCCAGTGCAGGGTGGTCGCGTGCGGGCCGGCGGCGGCGATCGTCTCGTAACCGACGTCGTTCCCCTCGCGCCGCGCGACGTCGAGGAAGGTCCCCTCGATCACGCGCTCGCCGCGCCGGTGCGCCACGGCCTCCGGCAGGCGGCGGACCGTCTGCTCGAAGCCCTGCACGGTGGCGGCGACCGCCGCGCGCAGCTCGCCGACCTCGTGCGCGTCCTTGATCAGCCGCAGCTCGGACAGCGCCTCGGCCAGGGTCGCGTCGCGCTCGCCCGTGTCCTCGGTGGCACGGATCTCCTCGACGACGGCCTCGACCGCCGGGTCGGCGTCCGGCAGCACCAGCAGGCGGATGCCGTCGTAGCCGACGTCCTTGGCCAGCGCGTCGCGCAGGTCGTCGCTGTGCGCGGTGCGGATGCCGGTGGTGGTGGCCATGTCGTCCAGCGTCGGGCGGGCGCCGACCCAGAACTCGCCGTAGCGGGCGTCCGCGAAGAACTCCTCGGTGTCCCGCCCGGCCAGCGGCCGCATGTACAGCACCGCGCGGTGCGTGGAGCGGGTGCCGTCCGGCAGCTCGTCGCCCTCGCCCTCGGCGGCCGGGTGCAGCACCAGCACGGCGTCCGGCATCTGCTCGCCGCCCAGGCCGGTCAGGTGCGCGAAGGCGGAGTGCGGGCGGAACCGGTAGTCGGTGTCGTTCGAGCGCACCTTGTACCCACCGGCCGGGACCACCAGGCGCTCGCCGGGGAACTGCGCGGCCAGGCGCGCGCGCCGCACGGCGGTGAACGGCGCGGCCTCGCCGGCGACGGCGGTGCTCGCCGGACGCTCGGCCCAGCCGGAGGTCACCCAGTCCAGGAACGCGCTGGAGGAGGGCCGCTGGCTGCGGTTCTGGCCCCGGGCCGCCAGGGACTGCTCGGCGGCGGGGGAGGACTCGGGTGCCGGGGTCGAGCCGGCGGTGGTGTCGGTGGCCATGCCCGCCAGTCTCCCACCGCGGCCCGGCCTGTGGGACGCCCGCGGCCCGCTGACTAGGCTGCGCGGGTGCGCATCGACCTCCACACCCACTCCACGGCCTCCGACGGCACGCAGGCGCCCGGCGTGCTGGTCGCCGCCGCGGCCGCCGCGGGCCTCGACGTCGTCGCGCTGACCGACCACGACACCACCGACGGCTGGGCGGAGGCCGGTGCGGCCGCGCGTGACGCCGGGATCGTGCTGGTGCCGGGCACCGAGGTCTCGGCGCGCTCGCGGGGCGTCAGCGTGCACCTGCTGTCCTACCTCCAGGACCCGGCGCACCCCGCGCTGGCCGACCTGATCGGGCGGACCCGCGAGGCGCGGCTGCACCGGGGCCGGGCGATCGTGGAGAAGCTCGCCGCCGACTACCCGATCACCTGGGACGACGTGCTCGCGCAGCAGGCGCCCGGCACCGTCGTCGGCCGCCCGCACGTCGCCGACGCCCTGGTCGCGCTCGGCGTGGTCCCCGACCGCACCGCCGCCTTCGCCGGTCTGCTGTCCGCGCACGGCCGCTACTACGTGCCGTACTACGCCCCGGAGGCCGTCGAGGCCGTGCAGGCGATCCGCGCGTCCGGCGGGGTGCCGGTGTTCGCGCACCCCGGAGCCGACGGGCGCGGCCGGATCGTGCCCGACGAGGTGATCGCCGAGCTGGCGGAGGCCGGGCTGGCCGGGCTGGAGGTGCGGCACCGCGACCACGACGCGCACCAGCGGGAACGTCTGGCGGCGCTGGCCGAGCGGCTGGGGCTGCTGGTCACCGGGTCGAGCGACTACCACGGCGCCGGCAAGCCGAACCTGCTGGGCGAGAACACCACGGAGCCCGAGGTGCTCGCGGAGATCGTGGCGCAGGGGTGGGGTCAGGTGATGGCACGATGAGCGCCGTGCTCGACGCCCGTCTCCTCTCCGAGGTCTTCATCACCCTGTTCGTCATCATGGACCCGCCCGGGACGGTGCCGATCTTCCTCGGCCTCACCGGCGCGATGACCCGTCAGCAGCGCAACCGCGCCGCCCGGCAGGCCATCGCCGTCGCGTTCGGCGTGATCGTCGTGTTCGCGGTCTTCGGCCAGAGCCTGCTCTCCTACATGCACATCTCGCTGCCCGCGTTGCAGGCGTCCGGCGGTCTGCTGCTGCTCCTGGTGGCGATGGAGCTGCTGACCGGCAAGGCCGAGGAGCCGCAGCCCTCCGGGAACGCGAAGGTCAACGTCGCGCTGGTCCCGCTCGGCACCCCGCTGCTCGCCGGCCCCGGCGCGATCGTCGCGACCATGGTGTTCGTGCAGCAGAGCGACGGCTCCGCCGCCGACTGGATCGCGATCGCGCTGGGCGTGCTGCTCGTGCACCTCTGCCTCTGGCTGGCGATGCGCTTCGCCGGGGTGATCCACCGGCTGCTCGGCGACTCCGGCACGACGCTGGTCACCCGGATCGCGGGTCTGCTGCTGGCCGCCATCGCCGTGCAGCTCGTCGCGGACGCGGTGCGCGCGTTCATCGAGATGGGCTGACGCGCCCGCCTGCCTGATCGATCCCTTCACCGAGAGGGCAGTAGTTGTCGCTTCCGGGCCTCGGATAGCGACAGCTCCTGCCCTCTCGGCGTACGTCCGGGAACGCGAGAGGCGCGCAGCCCCGGGCGGGGTGCGCGCCTCTCGTGCGTGCGGGGTGCGGGGCGGTCAGCCCTCGGCGGGGGCCTCCGCGGCGCCGCCCTCGGCGGGGCGACCGCCACGGGTGCGCCGGCGGTTGCGCCGACGACGCTGGGCGGCCTCGGTGCTGGTCTCGCCGGCGGGAGCGCCGCCCTCGGCCGGGCCGGAGGTGGCAGCGGCCGGCGCGGTCGACTCGGTGGAGGTGATGCCGGTGCCCTCGGCCGCGCCGGAGCCCGACCCGCCGCGCCGGCGGTTGCGGGAGCGCGCCGGGCGGTCGCCCTGCTCGCCGCCGGTCCGCTCGCCGCGGCCCTCGCCGCCGTCACGTCCACCGCGCCCACGACCGCCGTCGCGCGAGCCGCCGTCCCGACCGCCACGGCCGCCGTCGCGCGAGCCGCTGTCGCGACCGGAGGTGTGCCGCTTGCCGGTCTCGCCCAGGTCCTCGAGCACCTCGGCGCCCAGGCCCTCGCGGGTGCGCTGCGAGCGCGGCAGACGGCCGGTGGTGCCCTCGGGGATGTCGAGGTCGGTGAACAGGTGCGGGGAGGTCGAGTAGGTCTCCGCCGGCTCCGGGATGCCCAGGCCGAGCGCCTTGTCGATCAGGCCCCAGCGCGGCACGTCGTCCCAGTCGACGAAGGTGACGGCGGTGCCCTTGTGCCCGGCGCGGCCGGTGCGGCCGGTGCGGTGCAGGTAGGTCTTCTCGTCCTCGGGGCACTGGTAGTTGACCACGTGCGTGACGTCGTCCACGTCGATGCCGCGGGCGGCGACGTCGGTGGCGACCAGCACGTCGACCTTGCCGTTGCGGAACGCGCGCAGCGCCTGCTCGCGGGCGCCCTGGCCGAGGTCGCCGTGGATGGCGCCGGCGGCGAAGCCGCGCTCGACCAGCTCGTCGGAGACCTTGGCGGCGGTGCGCTTGGTGCGGGCGAACACGATGGTCAGACCGCGGCCCTTCGCCTGGAGGATGCGGGCGAGCACCTCGATCTTGTCCAGGGCGTGCGCGCGGTAGACGACCTGCTTGATGTTCTTGACCGTGGCGCCCGCGTCGTCCGGCTCGGAGGCGCGGATGTGGGTCGGCTGGGTCATGTAGCGGCGGGCCATCGCGACCACGGCGCCCGGCATGGTGGCCGAGAACAGCATGGTGTGGCGCGAGGCGGGCGTGCGGGCGAGCAGCTTCTCCACGTCGGGCAGGAAGCCGAGGTCGAGCATCTCGTCGGCCTCGTCCAGCACGACGCAGCGCACGCGGGACAGGTCCAGGTGGCCCTGGTTCATCAGGTCGATCATGCGGCCCGGGGTGCCGACGACGACCTCGACGCCACGGTTCAGCGTCTCGATCTGCGGCTCGTAGGCGCGGCCGCCGTACAGCAGGGCGACGCGCACCGAGCGGCGCTTGGACGCGGTCTCCAGGTCGCCGGCCACCTGCACCGCGAGCTCGCGGGTCGGGACGACGACGAGCGCCTGCGGCTTGCCGGGCGCGGGCAGGGTGTCGAAGCCCTCCTCGCCGGGGGCGACCACGCGGTGCAGCAGCGGGACGCCGAAGCCGAGGGTCTTGCCGGTGCCGGTCTTGGCCTGGCCGATGATGTCGTGGCCGGACAGCGCGACCGGCAGGGTCATCGCCTGGATCGGGAACGGGGTGGTGATGCCGGCGTCGGCGAGGGCCTGGACGATCTCCGGGCGGACGTCGAAGTCGGCGAACGTCACGTTCGCAGCCTGCACGGAGGCGGCGGTGGTGGTGGCGTCGATGATCTCGACGGCGACGTCCTCGGGGGACGTCGGCTCGTCGGTCAGGGGTTCGGTCGAGGTCACGGACTGCTCTTCACTCGTGCGGGTGGCGAGCCTCGCGTCGCGAGCACGCGCGACGGGCGTCGCCACAGGTGGTCCGGCAGCCGATCGTGCAGGTCAGTCGAGGGCGGTCCGGACGCCAGGGGCGTCACGACGCGCTCGGAGCACCGAGGTCGAGACGACCGGGCAACCGATGTACACGCGCGATCCTACCCGGGAGGCGCCGCTCCGGGGCGGTGACGGATCGGGCCCCCGCGTCAGGCGGCGGCCGGCACCGGCTCGGACGCGGCCGCCACGGCGGCGGCGAGGCGTCGCTGCTGGGTGGCGGCGAGCAGCAGCGCGACGACGGTGGCGGTGCAGGTGACCGCGAACGCGGCGGTGTGCCCGGAGGAGTCCGCGAGCCGCCCGGCGATGCTCGAGCCGAGCGCGTAGCCGACGCCGGTGGCGCTGGCCAGCGCGGTCATCGCGGCGCCGGAGCGGGCCGGCGGCACGATCCGCTCGGCCAGCGAGAACACGCCGATCATGTAGGGCGCCACCGCGAAGCCGAGCACTGCCACCGCGGCGATCAGCGTGCCGATCGAGTCGACCAGCAGCAGCGGCCAGGACAGCGCGACCAGCGCGGTCGCGGCGACCAGCACCCGGCGCTCCTGACCGATCCGGGCCGGCAGGAAGGCGGTACCGATGCCGGCCACCGCGCTGCCGACGCCGAGCACCGCGTGGATCAGGCCCGCGAGCCCGGGCTGCCCGGCCTGGGTGGCGAGCACGGTGGTGCCGGTCTGGGTGGCGCCGAACAGCACGCCGACCGCAGCCTGCGCGACGATCAGCACCGCGAACACCGGGGTCAGCAGCGGGCCGGAGGCGGCGGGCGCGACGGCGGGGTCCTTCTGCTCGACCAGGCGCGCGGCGCCGCCGGTGAGCCGGGCGGTGGGGTGCAGGGCGAAGGCGGTGCCGAAGATCGCGAGCAGCACTGCCGCCGAGGCGAGCGCGCCGACGGGGGAGAGCGCCACCGCCACGACGCCCACCAGCGCCGGGCCGAGCGCGAAGGACGCCTCGTCGACGGCGCCCTCGTAGGAGAAGGCCGCGTCGACCAGCCGGCGCTGCTCGGTGCCGGTGCCCGCGGTGATCGGCCGCCAGCGCACCCGGGCCAGCGGGCCGACCTGCGGCAGCGCCAGACCGGTGAGGGCGGCGACCGCCACCAGGGCCGCGCCGGGTGCGCCGAGGTGCGCGAGCGTGGTGAGCACGCCCAGCGCGACGGCCCCGGTGAGCGACTGCACCAGCACCACCGGGCGCTGGCCGTGCTTGTCGGCGAGACCGCCGGCGACCGGGGCGCCGATCGCGTTGGCGACGGCCAGGCAGCCCGCGGCGAGACCGCCGGTGCCGTAGGCGCCCGTCGCGGTGGAGACGAGCAGCAGCGTGCCGAGCTGGGCCATCGCCATCGGCAGGCGGCCGAGGAAGGCGATGACGACGTAGGCGGGTCCGGCCAGCCGGAACAGGCGGCCGTAGACGGCGAGGGGTGACACGCGGGCCTCTCAGGGTGCGACGACGGTGCGACGCGCCTCCCCGCCTCCAGGTCGCGTCCGGGCCCTGAGCTCATGCCAGCATACCGGCGGGGCTACGATCGCCGGATGACCGAGACGACCCAGCACGCCCCCGAGGCGGCGGACACCGTCGAGCTGCTCGGGCTCGTCGCGCACCTCCAGCACGTCGCGTTCAACCGGCTCGCCGAGGACGCCGGGGTCGCGCCGACCACCGCGCAGCAGCTCGCGCTGAGCCGGCTGGCCGCCGCCGCCGTGCAGCGCCGTGACCGCGTGCTGACCCGCGTGGTCGAGCTCGGCGGGGACCCGGAGCAGTGCCTCGGCGCGTACGCGCGGCTGATGGAGGACTTCGACAGCCGCACCCAGCCGAGCACCTGGTGGGAGCGCCTGCTGCGCACCTACGTGACCGAGGGCGTCTCCGACGACTTCTGCCGGATCGCCGCCGCCACCGTGGACGAGCGCTCCCGCGCGCTGCTGCTCGAGGTGCTGGACGACGCCGCCCACGCGGACCTCGCCGTCGCCGAGCTGGAGACCGCCGGTGCGCAGGACGAGGTGCTGGTGTCCCGGCTCGCGCTGTGGGGCCGCCGCCTGGTCGGCGAGTCGCTCGGCGTGGTGCAGCAGGTGATGACCGCGCACCCCGCGCTGGGCCGCCTGGTCAGCCGTCGCGCGGTGGAGGCCGCCGAGACCGCCGAGGCCGAGACGCCCGCCCCGGACGCAGCCGTCGCCGCCGCGGAGGCCGCCCCCGGCAAGCTGTTCGGCGAGCTGACCGCCGAGCACACCCGCCGCATGTCGCGCCTCGGGCTCACCGCCTGACGCGTCGCCCGTCCTGGACGACGAAGGGCCCCGCACCGGTCGACCGGTACGGGGCCCTTCGTGGTCGTCTCAGATCGCGCCGAAGCCGACACGGCCCTTCGACTCGGTGCCGATCTCGACGTAGCCGATCGAGGCCGACGGCACCAGCACGCGGCGCCCGCGGGTGTCGACCAGCTCGAGCACGGCCTCGCCGCCCAGCGCCTTCGTGACGGCGGCGGTCACCTCGTCCGCGCTCTGGTCGGACTCGATCACCAGCTCGCGCGGCAGGTTCTGCACACCGATCGTGATGTCCACGCTTCGTCGTCTCCTCGGTCGTCCGATGCTGTGGCGACGTCCGGCCGGAGCACGGGGTCGCCCGGTCATCCTAGGCCGGGACCTCGCCCGCGGACGGCTCCGCGGACCCGCGTTCGCCCTCGGCCGACAGCGGCACGAAGTCGGCGATCCCGCCCCAGGCCAGCCGCGCGACCAGCTCGGCGGTGTCCCGGGCGGAGATCGCGCGCGGGTCGTCGTCGCCGACGCCCGTCCCGGCGGTGCCGTCGGCGGTGCTCTCGGCGCCGCGCAGGCGGCGGGTGGCCGCGGCCTGCGCCATCGCCGCGATCGTCGGGGCCAGCAGCGCGGCGCTGGCGGACGGCACCCCGGCCACGTCGGTCAGCACGGTCCGCAGCCGGCGGGTGGCGGCGGCGGTGGCCCGCTCCACCCGGGCGCGCACGTCGGCGTCGTGCCGGACGTCCGACTCGAACAGCAGCGAGGAGGCCTCGCCGGCGGTGTCGACGAAGTCGAGGTAGGCACGCACCACGCCGGTGAGGATCGCGCGGGCGTCGTGCGGCCGGACCTCGCCCGCCGGGTGCGTGGCGACCGCGGCGTCCACCGCCGACAGCAGCTCGGCCCCGCGCGCATCGACCACCGTGAGGTAGAGGTCGAGCTTGGACGGGAAGTGCCGGTACAGCACCGGCTTGGTCACCTCGGCGCGATCCGCGATGTCGTCCATGGACACGTGGTGGAAGCCCTCGGAGGTGAACAGCTCCTGGGCGATCCGCAGCACCTGCGCGCGGCGCAGGTCACGCGGCATCCGCACCGTGCGCGGTCGATCGGCCGAGCCGTTCCCGGTCTCCATCGGCCGATGATGCCACGGCCCGGCGTGGCCCCGGCTGTCGGTCCCGTGTGATGGGATCGGGGCCGTGCACCCCACGGCCACCGGCTCCGCGCGGGCGGCGGCGGGCGCCGGCGCCCCGGATCCGCGCACCCCGGGCGCGGGGGCCGCCCGGGCGGGCACGTCGGATGCGCTGGGCGCGTCGGGGGCCGAGGAGCCGCTGCGGCTGGTGCGACCGGCGCTCGCGGACGTGCCGGAGCGGGTGCGGCTCGGCGCGGACCAGCGCGCGGTGCTCGACCGGCTGCTCGGGCTGGACGGCGCGGGGCTGCCCGACCGGGCGCTGCTCGTGGTCGGCGCGGCCGGCTCGGGCAAGACCACGCTGGCGCTGGAGGCGGTGGCCGCGGCGCTGGACGCGGCGGAGCCGGAGATCGACGCGGCCCCGGCCGACGGACCCGCCGCGGGCGAGGTGCAGGACCTGTTCGCCGCCACCGCCGCCATGCCCACGCTGCGGCCGGACGACGTGCTGGTGCTGTCGGCCAGCCGGCGCGGGGCCGCCGACCTGCGGGACCGGCTGGGCTCCCGGCTGCGTCGCACCACCGGGCAGACCCCGGTGCGCACCCCGGCCTCGCTGGCGTTCGCGGTGCTGCGCGCGCGGGCCGTGCTGCTCGGCGAGCCCGGACCGACCCTGATCTCCGGGCCCGAGCAGGACCTCGCCCTCGGCGAGCTGATCGCCGGGCACGTCGCGGGCGAGGGCGTGCCGATCCCGTGGCCGCCGGCCGTGCCGCCGGAGGCGCTGACCCTGCGCTCGTTCCGCGGCGAGCTGCGCGACCTGCTGATGCGCGCCGCCGAGCGCGGGCTGAGCCCGGACGACCTGGCCGACCTCGGCCGGCGGTACGACCGCCCGGAGTGGGTGGCCGCCGCCGCGCTGTACGAGGAGTACCTGGACGTGACCACCCTGCGTTCCGGCACCCCGGACGCCGGCGCGCGCTTCGACCCCGCGGTGGTGGTCGAGGAGGCCGCCGAGGCGCTGCGAGCCTGGGACGACGAGCTGCCGGGACGCCCGCGTCCGCGCTGGCGACTCGTGGTGGTGGACGACTACCAGGAGGCCACCGAGGCGACCGCCCGCCTGCTGCGGGTGCTGGCCGCCGACGGGGCGCGCCTGCTGCTGCTCGCCGATCCGGACACCGCCGTGCAGACCTTCCGCGGAGCCACCCCGGCGCTGGTCGGACGGGCCGACGTGGACGGTGAGGGACCGGGGGAGCTCGGGGCACGGCGGATGGTGCTGGGCAGCGTCCGGCGGCACGGGCCGGCGGTGCGCACGGTCGCGGCGCGGGTGGCCGAGCGGGTGGCGGTGGTCGGCGGTGCGGCGCACCGGCGCGCGACATCGGCGGGGGTGCCGGGCGCGGGTGCGGGTGCGCCCGCCGACGGGACCGCGCCCACCGGTACGGCCGCGCCGCGCCGTCCGCTCGACGTGGTGCGCACCGCCGTGCTGCCGAGCGCCGCGCAGGAGGCCGCCTACGTCGCGCACGCGCTGCGCACCGCCCGCCTGGAGCACCAGGTGGCGTGGTCGCAGATGGCGGTGATCGCCCGTGCGGGCAGCCAGGTGACCGCGCTGCGCCGCGCGCTGGGATCCGCGCAGGTGCCGGTGGTGGTCGTCGGCAGCGACGTGCCGCTGCGGGACGAGCCGGCGGTCCGCCCGCTGCTCGACGCGCTGCGCTGCGTGCTGGTCGGGGTGGACCGGGCGGGCGCGGGGGCGACGGGCGCAGCGGATCCGGAGGGCATCGACGGCGCGGCGACGTCCGCCGAACGGAGGGCCGGGACCCGACCGCACCTGCCCGACGGCGGCTGGCTCGACGCCGAGACCGCCGCCCGGCTGTTCTGCTCGCCGCTGGGCGGGATCGACGCGGTGGGCCTGCGACGGGTGCGCCGCACCCTGCGCGCCGAGGAGCTGTCCGGCGGCGGCATGCGGAGCAGCGACGACCTGCTGGTCGAGGTGCTGTCCGACCCCGCACGGTCCGCCTCGCTGCCGGCGCCGGTGCGCCGTCCGGTGGAGCGGCTGGCGACGGTGCTCGCCGCCGGGCGGGACGCCGCGCGGGTCGCCGGGGCCGACGCGCAGACCGTGCTGTGGGCGCTGTGGGACGCCGCCGGGCTGTCCGAGCCGTGGCGGCGGGCGGCGCTCGCGGGCGGGCCGGGCGGTGCGCGTGCCGATCGTGACCTGGACGCGGTGCTCGCGCTGTTCCGCGCGGCGGAGACCTTCGTCGACCGCACGCCGCAGGCCGGCCCGGGGGCGTTCCTGGAGTGGGTCGAGGCGCAGGAGCTGCCCTCGGACACGATCGCCGCGCGCGCCAGCCGGGACGCGGTCAGCGTGCTCACCCCGGCCGGTGCCGCCGGGCGGGAGTGGGAGGTCGTCGTGGTGGCCGGTGTGCAGGAGGGCGTCTGGCCGGACCTGCGGCTGCGTGACTCGCTGCTCGGTTCCCAGGCGCTGGTGGACCTGCTCGCCGGACGGGAGCCGGACGCCGACCGCTCGGGGGCCGCCGCGCGCGCCGCGGTGCTCGCCGACGAGCTGCGCTCCTTCCACGTGGCCGTCTCGCGCGCCCGGCACCTGCTGCTGGTCACGGCGGTGGCCGACGCCGACCAGCAGCCCTCGCCGTTCCTCGACCTGGTGGAGCCCTGCGACGAGGACGAGGACCCGCGCCGGGTCTCCGCGCCGGTGCCGCTGGACCTGCGCGGGCTGGTCGCGGAGCTGCGCGGCCGGCTGGAGGGCACCGCGCGTCGGGGCCGCCCGGACCCGCAGGCCGCCGCGGTGCTGGCCCGGCTGGCCGACGCGGGGGTGGACGGTGCCGACCCGGCGTCCTGGCACGGGCTCGGTGAGCGCTCGTCGGACGCCCCGCTGTGGGGACCGGGGGAGCGCGTGCCGGTGTCGCCGTCCCGGATCGAGACCGCGGGCACCTGCACGCTGCGCTGGGCGCTGGAGGCCGCGGGCGGCACCGCGCCGAGCAGCGACCGGCAGGCGCTCGGCACGCTGGTGCACGCCCTCGCGCAGGACCACCCGACCGGGGGCCGCGAGGCGCTGGCCGCCGACCTGGACCGGCGCTGGCCCGAGCTCGGCCTCGGCACCGGCTGGCCCGCGACGCTGGAGCGCCGCAAGGCCGACGCGATGGTCGCGCGCCTGGCCGACTACCTCGCGCACGCCGGGGAGCCGCTCGCGGTCGAGGCGCGGTTCGAGCTCGCGCTGGACCGGGCGCTGGTGCGCGGCACGATCGACCGGGTGGAGCGGGCTCCCGACGCCCCGCCGGTACCGGACGGTGAGCCCGGCGATCCCGCCGCCGTGCCGGTGCGCGTGGTCGACCTCAAGACCGGTCGCACCGCGTTCTCCGCGGAGGAGACGACCACCAACCCGCAGCTCGGCGCCTACCAGCTGGCCGTGGACGCGGGCGCCGTCGAGGGGCTGCCCCCGGACGCCACCAGCGCGGGCGCGCAGCTCGTCTACGTGTCCGACGTGAACAAGCACAAGGCGGCGGTGCGCGAGCAGGCCGGCCTCGGCCCGGACTCCCGCGAGGAGCCGTCGTGGGCGCGCGAGCACATCGAGGAGGTCGCGGAGCGGATGGCGTCCTCGTCCTTCGCGGCCACCGCGAACAGCCTGTGCGACCGGTGCCCGGTGCGCCGGTCCTGCCCGCTGCGCGACGAGGGCGGGCAGGTGGTGCAGTGACCGAGATGAGGCTGTCCGCCCGCGAGATCGCGGACCTGCTGCACCGCGACCCGCCGACCGACGAGCAGATCGCGGTGATCGAGTCGCCGCTGCGCCCTGCCCTGGTGGTCGCCGGTGCCGGCTCCGGCAAGACCGAGACCATGGCCGCGCGGGTGGTCTGGCTGCTCGCCAACGGCCTGGTCGCGCCGGAGGAGGTGCTGGGCCTGACCTTCACGCGCAAGGCCGCCGGCGAGCTCGCCGAGCGGGTGCGTCGCCGGCTGCGCCACCTGGCCCGCGCCGCCGCCGCCGAGGGCGTGCACCTGCCCGGCCTGAGCGTCGCGGAGGACGGTGCCGCCCTGCTCACCGCGGCGCGCCCGACGATCTCCACGTACAACGCCTACGCCGCCGCGCTGGTCGCCGACCACGGGCTGCGGCTCGGCGTGGAGCCCGCGGCCCGGCTGCTCGGCGAGGCCGCGCAGTGGCAGCTGGCCAGCCAGGTGGTCGAGCACTGGGACGCCGACCTGGAGTCCTCCGCGGCGGTGTCCACCGTGGTCGAGGCGGTGCTCACCCTGTCCGGCGCCCTGGACGAGCACCTGCTCACGCCGGAGCAGGCCCGCGCCGGGATCGAGGACGTCGTCGCCGCGATCGAGGCGACCCCCGCCGGCCACCCGCCGCGCAAGCCCTTCGCCAAGGTGCGCGACCTGACGATCGCGCTGGGCCACCGGGTGCGGCTGCTCGACGTCGTCGCCGCCTACCGCCGGGCCAAGCGCACCGCCGACGCGCTGGACTTCGGCGACCAGGTGGCCATCGCCGCGCGGCTGGCCCGGGACGTGCCGGAGGTCGGCGCGGGGGAGCGGGCCCGCTTCCGGGTGGTGCTGCTGGACGAGTACCAGGACACCTCCTACGCGCAGCTCGTGCTGCTGTCGTCCCTGTTCGGCGGCGGGCACCCGGTCACCGCGGTCGGCGACCCGCACCAGTCGATCTACGGCTGGCGCGGGGCGAGCGCCGGCGGGCTGGAGCGCTTCCCGGAGACGTTCTGGATCCCGGAGGGCGAGGGCCGCCGGCGGGCGGACGTGTTCCGGCTGTCGACGTCGTGGCGCAACGACCGTGCGGTGCTGGACGCGGCCAACCTGGTGGCGGCACCGCTGCGCGCCGGCACCACCCGCGTCGACCTGCCCGAGCTCGGGGCACGTCCCGGCGCCGGTCCGGGGGACGTCGCCGCGCACCTCGCCGCGACGCTGGAGGAGGAGGCGCAGGCGGTCGCCGAGTTCGTCGCCGCGCGCTGGCGTGCCGAGGGCGGGACCACCGCGCCGGGCTGGACGCGACCCCGGGCCGGCGGACCGGACGGCGTCGCCCGCGTGCTCGTCGGCGCCGCCGCGGCCCCCGGCACGTCCCGCGTCACCGCCGCCGTGCTCTGCCGCAAGCGCGCGCAGTTCCCCGCGCTGCACCGTGCCCTGCGCGCCGCCGGGCTGCCGGTCGAGGTGGTCGGGCTCGGCGGGCTGCTGGACACCCCCGAGGTCGTGGACCTGGTCGCGCTGCTCCAGTCCGCCCACGACCCCTCCCGCGGCGACGCGCTGATGCGCCTGCTCACCGGGGCGCGCACCCTGCTCGGTGCCGCGGACCTGCACGTGCTCGCCGCCTGGTCCGGGGTGCTCGCCGAGGGGCTCGACCGGCGGTCCGGCAGCCGCCCCGCCGTGGCCGACGCGGTGGACGAGCGCAGCATCGTGGACGCGGTGGACTCCCCACCGCCGCCGGGCTGGACCGATCCGCGCGGGCGGTCGCTCACCGAGGCGGGGCGGGCGCGCCTGGTCGACGTCGGCCGGGTGCTGCGCGCGCTGCGGTCGCACACCTACCTGTCGCTGCCCGAGCTCGTGGTGCACGCCGAGCGGCTGTGGGGTCTCGACATCGAGGTCACCGCCCGGCCGGGGCTCGGCCCGGGACGCGCCCGCGCGCACCTGGACGCGTTCCGTGAGGTCGCGGTCCGGTACTCCGACGCCACCGACACCCCGACCCTCGGCGGGTTCCTCACGTGGCTGGAGTCCGCCGACGCCCACGAGCACGGCCTGGACATGCCGGTGGCGGAGCCCGACCCCGACGCCGTGCAGCTGATCACGGTGCACGCCGCCAAGGGCCTGGAGTGGGACGTCGTCGCGGTGGCCGGGATGGTGGACGGCGGGCTGCCCGCCACCCGCACCCAGGGCAAGGACGGTCCCACCGACTCCGCCTGGCTGACCGGTCTGGGCGAGCTGCCCTACCCGCTGCGCGGCGACCGCGCCGACCTGCCGGCGTTCGCGTACGCCGGTGCCGCCGACCCCAAGGACCTCGACGAGCGCCGGCAGCAGTTCCTGCGCGACGCCGGGGACCACCAGGTCGCCGAGGAGCGCCGGCTGGCCTACGTCGCGCTGACCCGTGCCCGGTCCTCGCTGCTGCTCACCGGCGCGTGGTGGGGCGAGGGGAGCCGGCTGCGCCCGCCCTCGCTGTTCCTCACCGAGGTGGTCGAGGCCGGGCTCGCCCGGGTCGCCGGCTGGTCCGACGAGCCCGACGCCGGCGCCGAGAACCCGCGCGCCCAGGAGGTCGCCTCGGCGGTCTGGCCCGCCGACCCGTTCGCGCAGCCCGGCGCCGACCCCGCCACCTCGCGGCGCCCCGCGGTCGAGGCCGCCGCCGAGGCGGTGCGCGCCGCCCGTGCCGACGCCGACGAGGCGCCCGCGGGCGCGACCCCGTGGGACCGCACCGCCGCGCTGCTGCTCGCCGAGCGGGACGCCGAGGCCGGGCCCGCACCCGAGGTCGAGCTGCCCGCCCACCTGTCCGCCTCCGCCGTGGTCCGGCTGGCCGCCGACCGTGCCGAGTTCGCCCGCGCGCTGCGCCGGCCCGTGCCGCAGCGACCCTCCCCGCAGGCCCGGCGCGGCACCCAGTTCCACGCCTGGGTCGAGGGCTTCTACGGGCGCGCCGCCCTGGTGGACCTGGACGACCTGCCCGGCGCCGACGACGACTCGACCGCCGTGCACGCCGACGAGGCCGCGCTGCGTGCCGCGTTCCTGGCGACGCCCTGGGCCCGCGCCGAGCCGGTGGCGGTCGAGGTGGACGTCGAGACGGTGGTCGGTGGGTACGTGCTGCGCTCGCGGATCGACGCGGTGTTCCCCGATCCGGACCGCCCGGAGCCGGACGCCGTCGTGGTCGTCGACTGGAAGACCGGTGCGCCGCCGAGCGACCCGGCCGCGATCGCGGTGCGCGAGCTCCAGCTCGCCGTGTACCGGCTGGCGTGGTCGCGGTGGACCGGCACGCCGCTGGACCGGGTCGGCGCGGCGTTCTGCTACGTCGGCGCCGGGCGGACCGTGCGCCCGGCGGAGCCGCTCGGCGCGGCGGAGATCGAACGGCTGCTGCTGGCGGCGACGTCGGAGGTCGGGCAGGGCTGATCGACGGGGCCGGGCGGGCCCCGGGGGGTCAGGCGGGGCTGGGCCCGGGGTCCGGCACCTCGCGGGTGGCCTCGTCCAGCTCGTCCAGCATCTGCACGGCGTCGGCGATCACCTCGTCGTCACCGGCACGGACCCCGTAGAGCAGCCAGCGGGCCAGCGCCAGCTCCCCGGCGAGCAGCGCGCGCTCGGCCAGGTGCGGGTCGGTGAGCTCGGTGCGGCGCAGCTGGTACGCCTCCATGATCGAGTCGACCGCGTCCTGCGGGGCCGCGACCAGCAGCCAGGACAGGTCGTCGGCGGGATCGGCCACCTTCGCCTCGCCCCAGGCCAGCACACCGGTGACCTCGCCGTCGGCGACCAGCACGTGCTCCGCGGACAGGTCGCCGTGCACGACCACCGGCGAGAACCGCCAGATCGAGACGTCCTCCAGGCGCTCCTCCCAGCGGCGCAGCAGCGAGGCGGGCACCCGGCCGGTGCGCGCGGCCTCGTCCACCTCGGCGAGCCGGCGCTGCCGGTAGGACGCGGCGTCGTACACCGGCAGCCCGGCGTCCTCGACCACCGCCGGCGCGAGCTCGTGCAGCGCGCCGATCGCCCGGCCGAGCGAGGCGGCGGCACCGGGTCCGGGGCGCAGGTGTTCCAGCGCGACCGGGTGCCCGGGCAGCTCGCGGTGCACCACCACGCGCCCGCCCTCCTCGAGCGGCGCGGTGCCGACCACCCGGGGCACGTCGAAGGGCAGCCGCTCGGCGTCGACCTGCTCGCCCAGGGCGTGCAGCAGCACCAGCTCGGCCTCCAGCGCGGCACCGGCGGCGGCGTGCCGCGGCGCGCGGACCACCCAGCGGCGGCGCTGCCCGTCGGTCACCACGGCGACGTCGTCGTCCCCCGCGGACGATCCCGCGCGCACGTCCCGGGCGTCGAAACCGGGCACGGCGACGGTCGCGAGGGCAGCCAGGGCGAGGGGAGAACGCACCCGCCCAGGGTAGAGCCCCGGTCGGCCGAGGTCCGGCGGCGGGCCCCCGGGCGTGTCCGGCGCTGCGCAGCACGGCGAGACCAGGTGCTCGGCCGGCCCCGGCGTGGTCCGTGCGCACGGACGCCGACTGCACCTCCCCGGCCCGGCGCGTACGGTGGCGACGTGTTCGACTCCGACCTGCCCCTGTCGCGCACGGTGACCGACCGCGCGGCCGAGCGGCGCGACGAGCCCGGACTGCTCGCCGCCCTGCTGGACGACCCGTCGACCCTGGTGCTGCTGGTCAGCGGCGGACGGGTCGCCACCCGGTCCCGTGGCCGCCGCACCGCTCTCGCGCTGCTCTCCCCGCAGGAGGCGGCCCTGCGCGCACCCACCGGCTCGCTGGAGGAGCGCTGGGCGTTCCTCGGCCACGACGACGCCGACGGCGCCCCCGGTGCCGCCCCGGGCGAGGCCCCGCCGAGCGGCCCGGCCTACGTCGCGCACCACGTGCCGGACCCCGACCGTGCCGCCCTGCCGCCGGGCACCACCTGGTCCGCCCTGCGCGAGGTCGGCGCCGACCTGTCCGCGCGGGACGCCGGGCTGGCCACCGCCGCGGTGGCGCTGTACGAGTGGCACGGCCGCAACCCGCGCTGCCCCCGCTGCGGCGCGGTGACCTTCACCGTGCAGGCCGGCTGGGTCCGTCGCTGCGTCGCCGACGGCACCGAGCACTACCCGCGCACCGACCCCGCCGTGATCATGGCGGTGGTGGACGAGCGCGACCGGCTGCTCCTGGCGAACTCCGCCGCCTGGCCCGGCGCGCGGTTCTCCACCCTCGCCGGCTTCGTGGAGGCGGGGGAGTCGGTGGAGCACGCGGTGCGGCGCGAGGTGCGCGAGGAGACGTCGGTGCTGGTCGGCGAGGTGTCCTACCGGGGCAGCCAGCCGTGGCCGTTCCCGGGATCGCTCATGCTCGGCTTCCGGGCGGCGGCGCTCAGCACCGAGATCACCGTGGACGGCACCGAGATCGCCGCTGCGCGCTGGTTCGACCGCGACACCCTGCGCACGGAGGTCGCCGAGGGGACCGTGGTGCTGCCGCCGCGCACGTCGATCGCGCGGGCGCTGATCGAGGACTGGTTCGGCGGGGCGCTGCCCGAGGGCCCGGACCCCCGCGCCTGGTCCGCCACCCCCGCGCCCGATGCCACCGTGCCCAGCACCCCCGCGCCCGCCTGATCGCGCCGCACCGCTCGCGCTCCACGTCCCGGCCGAGTTCGGTGGTTCGTGCGAGAAATCGCCCTCCGAACCACCGAACTCGGCCGGAACCACCGAACTCGCCGCCGGGGGAGCGCAGCGGGCGGGGTGGGATGCGCTGGGGGTGCGCTGCGCGCGCGGGCGCGCTCAGGCGCTGAGGCGGGTGCGGACCTCGACGAGGCTGGGGTTGGTGGCGGCGGTGCCGTCGGGGAACAGCACGGTGGGGACGGTCTGGTTGCCGCCGTTGACCTGCTCCACGTAGGCGGCGGCGTCCGGGGTCTGCTCGATGTCGACCTCGGTGTAGGCGATGCCGGCCGAGTCGAGCTGGGTCTTCAGGCGTCGGCAGTACCCGCACCAGGTGGTCGAGAACATGGTCACGGTGCCCTCGGCGGGCAGCTGCTGCGTGGTCATCGTCGCCTTCGTCTGTGGTCGGATCGGCTGTGCCTCGGGTGGAACGCCCGCGGTGCCGCAGATCATCCCTCCGCACGACGAGCGGGCGTCGAGCCGTCCACAGGCAGGTCCGCGGTCCGGCCCCTGGGGACGACGGGCCCGGGCGCACGGAGGTGTCGGCGCGGGGTGCGAGGATCGGGGGCGATGTCTCCCGACGACCTGCTCGACGCCCTCGACCCCGACCAGCGGGAGGTCGCCCGCGCGCTCACCGGACCGGTGTGCGTGCTGGCGGGTGCCGGCACCGGCAAGACCCGCGCGATCACCCACCGGATCGCCTACGGCGTGCGGTCCGGGGTGTACGCGCCCACCAGCGTGCTCGCCGTGACGTTCACCGCGCGGGCCGCGGGGGAGATGCGCACCCGGCTGCGCGACCTCGGCGTCGGCGGCGTGCAGGCCCGCACCTTCCACGCCGCCGCGCTGCGCCAGCTCCGCTACTTCTGGCCGCGCGTGGTCGGCGGGCCGCTGCCCGAGCTGCTCGCGCAGAAGGCCCCCGTGGTCGCGGACGCCTGCCACCGGCTCGGCCTGTCCGTCGACCGGGTGTCCGTGCGCGACCTCGCGTCCGAGATCGAGTGGGCCAAGGTCTCGCGGATCACCGCCGAGGACTACGTGCGTGCCGCCGCCGACGCCGGCCGCCCGGCCCCGGCCGGTCACGACCACCAGGCGGTCGCTCGGCTGATCACGGCCTACGAGGACGCCAAGGACGCCCGGCACGTGATGGACATGGAGGACATCCTCTGGCTGCTCGCCGGGATGCTGGTCGAGAACGGCGCCGTCGCCGACGAGGTGCGCGGCCAGTACCGCCGGTTCGTCGTCGACGAGTACCAGGACATCTCGCCGTTGCAGAAGTTCCTGCTCGACCAGTGGCTCGGCGGCCGGGACGAGCTGTGCGTCGTCGGCGACCCGAGCCAGACCATCTACTCCTTCGCCGGGGCGACGCCGCACTACCTGACCGCCTTCACCGCCGAGCACCCGAAGGCCTCCGTGGTCCGCCTCGTGCGCGACTACCGCTCCACCCCGCAGGTGGTCGGCCTCGCCAACGAGGTGCTGCGCCGGGCGCCCCGCGGGGCCGTGCGGTGGGAGCCGCTGGAGCTCGTGGCGCAGCGGCCCTCCGGCGGGCCGGTGCGGTTCGCGGTCTACGACGACGACGAGGCCGAGGCCGCCGGTGTCGCCACCCGCGCGTCCCGGCTGATCGCCGCCGGCACCCGCCCCAGCGAGATCGCCGTGCTGTACCGCACCAACGCGCAGTCCGAGGCCTTCGAGCAGGCGCTCGCGAACGTCGGCATCGGCTACGTGCTGCGCGGCGGGGAGCGGTTCTTCGCCCGGCGCGAGGTGCGGGACGCCGTGGTGCGCCTGCGCGGGGCCGCCGTCGCCGCCGAGCCGGACACCGCCATGCCGGAGATCGCCCGGGACGCGCTGCGCTCCGCCGGCTGGTCCGAGGAGCCGCCCGCCGCGCGCGGGGCCGCCCGGGAGCGCTGGGACGCGATGCAGGCGCTGGTGGCGCTCGCCGACGACCTGACCGCCTCGGCCGCCCGTGACGGCCGCACCGCCACCATGGCCGACCTGATCGCCGACCTGGACGAGCGCGCCGCCGCCCAGCACGCCCCCACCGTCGAGGGCGTCACCCTCGCCTCCCTGCACGCCGCCAAGGGCCTGGAGTGGGACGCCGTCTTCCTCACCGGCCTGAGCGACGGGCAGGTCCCGTGGATGGCCGCCGAGACCGCCGCCGACCTCGCCGAGGAGCGCCGGCTGCTCTACGTGGGGATCACCCGCGCCCGGCAGCACCTCGAGCTGTCCTACGGCCGCGCGCGCACGCCGGGCGGACGCGCGTCCCGCCGCCGGTCCCGGTTCCTCGACGGGCTGTGGCCGCAGGAGGGCCGCGCCCGGTTCGGCGACGGACGGGCGCGCGCGGTGCCGCGGTTGACCGGCGAGGCCGACCCGGTGCTGCTGGAGGCGCTGCACACCTGGCGCACCGATCTGGCCCGCGCGACGTCGAAGCCCGCGTACACCGTGCTCGGCGACGCCACGCTCGCCGCCATCGCCGAGCTCAAGCCCGCGTCGGTGCCGGAGCTCGCCCGGGTGCAGGGCATCGGCCCGGCGAAGATCGACAAGTACGGCCCGGACCTGCTCGCGCTGGTCGCCGGGAAGCCGCGCGCGACCGACGGCTGACAGCCCGACGGGTGCCTGCGGGAAACTCGTCGAGAAACTTTCGAATAATCGGTTGTGCGTCCCGTGGAGCGCCCTCTACGGTGACAGAGTCCTGATGGAGGGCCGCGCTGTGCCGAGAGGCCGCGGGCCACGATGCGTGAGGAGGTGGAGCGCTGTGAAGAACCTGACATACGAGCTGGGCGTGATCGCCCTGCCGTCCCACGCGTCCACCTTCGGCACGATCCAGGGGATCGCTCTGCCCGGCGGCAAGCGCCGCTCGCAGGGCCTGTCTCGTCCCGTCGGCGGCGGAGCCATGCTCCGTCTGCGTGGCACCGGCAGCCCGAAGCACGCTCCCGACTCCGCTGTGAGGGGATCGGTCATCTGAGTCGATGACCTGAACCACCTGGCCGCGGAGTCCACCGGATCCCGCGGCCTTCGTCTTTCCTCCAGCAGCTGTCTGGGGAGGAGCGAGTGGCGCGGATCCACGCCACTCGCTCAACCCGCAAGACATCAGGAGGACACCGTGCGGCTCACCACGCTGCTCGACACGGTCGACCAGGCCGGATCCGGACCCTGGCCCCCCATCGCCCCCGCCGACCAGGCGACGTCCGCCGTGCCGTCGCTGCCCACGAAGGACCAGTTCGACGCGCTCGTCGCCGGTCTGATCCCCTGCCGGTCCAACGACCCGGAGCTCTGGTTCGCCGAGCGCACCGCCGAGGTCGAGGCCGCCAAGGCGCTCTGCCGGCAGTGCCCGCTGCTCGAGGGCTGCCTCGCCGGTGCCCTCGACCGCCACGAGCCCTGGGGCGTCTGGGGCGGCGAGGTGTTCGTCGGCGGCGAGGTCGTGGCGGTCAAGCGCGGCCGGGGGCGGCCGCGGAAGAACCCTGCGGCCTGACCGCCGGGGCGGCGGCACGTCCGTCGTCCCGGCGGTCGGCGTCCGGCGTGCCCGGTCCACGGCCGGCTCGTCCCGGCCTCCGGGCACGGCGGTCCCGCTGCCCGGCCGGCGACCTCGCGGCGCGCACCCGCGCCCCGACCGACCCGTCCACCGGCGCCGGCATCCCTGCCCAGGGGTGCCGGCGCCGACTCATGCCGGCAGGTCGGCGCAGCCGCACGCCGGGTGCGCCGGCCACGACTCGCGCACCGGCACGGCGCGGGGCAGCGCGATCGTGTACTGCGCCCCGCGGGTCGCCGGGGGCTCGCCGTCCAGGTGCGCGAGCACCTCGGCCACCACGATCCCGCCGGTCACGGCGGCCAGCGCCGCGGTCGCCGCGCAGGACGTCCGACCGGCGCGCGAGGCGGCGGTGAGCTGGGCGAGCACCACGGGCCACGCCGGGTCCGCGTCGGCGCGGTGCAGGTCGAGGCAGCGCAGGCAGGGGGAGCGTCCGGGCTCCACGAACGGCCCGACGAGGGCGTCGGCGGCGCGCAGCACCACGGGCAGGTGCGGCACGTCGGCCGCGAGCAGGGCCAGTCCGCGCCCGGTGTCGACGGCCTCCTCCGCGACGGTCACCACCACGTCGGGCGGCATGCCGCCGGGCCGGCCGATCCGGGTGCGCGGGGCGGCCTCCCGCACGACGCGCGCGACCACGTCGGCGCGGGGCGATCCGCGGTCCGCGGGGGTGACGCCCGCGCCGGGGTCCTCGCCGGTCACCGGACGGTCGTCGTCCAGCAGCAGGGTGCCGACACCGGCCAGCGCCAGGCCGGTGGCGACCTGCGCGCCGACCCGGTCCAGGCCGACGACGCCGACGGCCGCGACCGCGCGACGGCGCAGGACGCCGCCGGCGTCCCCGTCGGGGCGCAGCAGGCCGGCGACGCGGACCTCCGCGCCGCTGCCGGGTGCGGGCCACCGGCCCCGCGCGCCGCCGGGGTGCAGCAGCCCGCCGGTGCCGAGCAGGTCGATCACCCCGGGTGGCAGCCAGCCGTCGAGCACCTGGTCGGACTGCCGGAGCAGATGCTCGACCGCCCGGCGGGGCAGCCCGTCGACGCGCACCGACCAGCGGGGGTCGGTGCCGATCTGCACCTCGTCGGTGCTGCGGCGCAGCACGCGCAGCCCGCCTCGCAGCCGCATGTGGTCCCCCTCGCGCTCGGTCCGTGGACTCGACCACGGTGGCACGCGGAGGGACGCCGGCGACCGTCGTCCACAGGCCGGATCGGCCGACCGGGCCTGTGGACGGCTCGACGCCGCGGAAAGATCAGGCCTTGCCGAGGATCCGGTTCAGCCGGGTGCCGCACTCGGGGCAGGTGGCCTTGGCCATCCGGCGTCCCGACTCGGAGACGACGACCTCACCCTCGGCCTGGCGCTTGTCCTTGCACTTCACGCAGTAGAACTCGCCGGCGTAGGTCTCGGCCATGGTGTCTCCTCGCGGTTCGTGGCGGCGTCCGCAGGCCGGGGCGGCACGCGGGCGAAGGCCCCAGTATCACCGTCAGGGCCGCGCCGTGCGGGTGGTTCGGCGCCCGATCCTCGGCCACGTCCGCCGGAAACCGCCGCGGACCCGCTACCGTGCTGCGCGTGCAGCCCTCGAGCGAGCACCACCCGAGCACGGACGGACCGGCGGGGACCGGTCGGTCCGGGGCGCGCGGTGCCCGCACCGAGGCGGACGGCCCGGTCGAGGTGCGCCGCTCCCGCCGTCGCTCGCGCACCGTCACCGCGTACCGCGAGGCCGACCGCACCGTGGTCGCCATCCCGGCGGGTTTCACCCGGGCGCAGGAGCGCGAGTGGGTGCGCCGGATGCTGGACCGCCTCGCCACGCAGGAGCAGCGGCGGCGCCCGTCCGACGAGCAGCTGGCCCGGCGCGCCCGGGAGCTGTCCGACCGCTACCTCGGTGGGCGCGCGGTGCCGACCAGCGTGCGCTGGTCCAGCAACCAGGGCCGGCGCTGGGGGTCGTGCACCGTCGGCGAGGGCAGCATCCGGCTGTCCGACCGGCTGCGCGGCATGCCGTCCTGGGTGACCGACTACGTGCTGCTGCACGAGCTGACCCACCTGCTGCACGCCGGGCACGGCCCGGAGTTCTGGGCCGAGCTGGAGGCGTACCCGCGCACCGAGCGGGCGCGCGGCTTCCTCGAGGGCTACGCCTTCGCCGAGCGCGCGGCCGGCGAGGAGGAGGTCGGCGACGGCGAGCCGCCGGCCGACTCCCCGGAGGGCACCGCGGGCTGACTCAGCCCTGGTCCGGCCGCTGCTCCCCGGAGCCGTCGGCGCTGTCGTCCGGCCTGTCCGACCCCAGGATCTCCGCCAGCGCGCGGTCCAGGTCGGCGTGCTCGTCCGCAGCGGCGGTGCGCCGGGCGGCGTAGCCCTGCGGGTCGTCCAGGTCCTCGGCGGTGGGCAGCAGGTCGGGGTGGTCCCACACGGCGTCGCGCGCCTCGGCGCCCTGCTCGCGGGCGATCCGCGACCACAGCGCGGCGGCGTCCCGGGATCGACGCGGGCGCAGCTCCAGGCCGACCAGCGTGGCGAAGGTCTGCTCGGCGGGCCCGCCGGCGGCACGACGACGCCGGATCATCTCGCGCAGCGCCACCGTGTGCGGCAGGTGCGGCATCGCGGCGGCGGCGGTCACCTCGTCCACCCAGCCCTCGACCAGCGCCAGCGCGGTCTCCAGCCGGGCGAGCACGGCCTTCTGCTCGTCGGTGGTGTGCGGGGCGAACACGCCGGAGGACAGCGCGCCCTGCAACGCACGGGCGTCGGTGGGGTCGATCGCGCGGACCGACTCCTCCAGGCTCTCGATGTCGATGGTGATGCCGCGGGCGTAGGCGTCGACGGCGCCGAGCAGGTGGCCGCGCAGCCAGGCGACGTGCGTGAACAGGCGGGCGTGCGCGGCCTCGCGCAGGGCGAGGAACAGCCGGACCTCGTCGATCGGCACGTCCAGGCCCTCGGCGAAGTCGGCGACGTTCCAGGGCACCAGCGCGGTGGCGGGCTCGGCGACCAGCGGCAGCCCGGCGTCGGTCAGCCCGAAGGTCTCGCGGGACAGCGACCCGGCCGCCTGGCCGACCTGCATGCCGAACACCAGCGCGCCGAGCTGGCGGACCATCTGCTGCGGGTCGACCGTGCCGCCGCCGAGGATCGGGGGCAGGCCCTCGCCGCCCTCGGGCAGCTGGCCCGCCAGCGTGCTCGCCAGGGCGGTGGACATCGAGGTCGCCACCGGCTCGGTGAGGGTGCGCCAGGTCGGCAGGGTCTGCTCCACCCACTCCGAGCGGGACAGCGCGCGCACCGGCCCGCCGGCGGGCGGCAGCTCGGTGGCGGCGTCCAGCCACAGCTCCGCGACGCCGAGCGCCTCGGTCACCTGGCGGGACTCCTGCGGGGTGAGCGAGGGGTCGCCGCCGGTCACCGCGACCTGACGGGCCACGTCGTGCGCGACGTCCCAGTTCACCGGCCCGCTGCCGCTGGAGGACAGCATCCGCTGCACCTGCGCCATCACCTGGCCGAGGGCGGCCGGGTCGGCGGGCAGCCCGGACGCGGCGGCCATGGCGGCGGGGTCGAGACCCTGCTCGCGCATCTGGCGCAGCGCGTCGTCGGCGTCCGCGCCGAACATCTGGCGCAGCATCTGCTCCCAGGCAGCGCCGTCAGCGGGGGTCGGCTCCTGGCCGGTGGGGTCGTCGGTGCTCATCGGTGCTCCCGGGGCTCGTCCGTCGTGCGCCCACGGTAACCACAGCGGACGGTGCACCCACCCGGTGAGGGCTGCGGGTTCGCTGAGGGCGCAGGTGTGTGAGGAAAGGGTGCGCCGATGACCGTGCGTCCAGGTGCGTGCCAGGTGCGTGCGGCATGATCGTCCGGTGCACGAGCAGCCCGATCCCGTCGCCCCCGCCGCCGACCCCTTCCTCGTCGAGCCCGAGCCGCCGCGACCGGTGACCCGGCGCGCGGTGGTGCTGTCCGGCGCGATGCTGGCGACCGCGGTGCTCCTGGTGGGGGCGCTGCTGCTGCCGGTACCCTACGCGGTGAACTCGCCCGGCCCGACCCTGGACACCCTCGGCGAGCACGACGGCGAGCCCCTGATCACGATCAGCGGCGCCGAGACCTACGACTCCACCGGCGAGCTGCGGCTCACCACCGTGTCCAGCACCGGCGGCCCGGGCTACCCGTCCAGCGCGCTCGGCGTGCTCGCGGGATGGATCAACCCGTCCAGCCGGGTGCTGCCGGTCGAGGCGGTGTACCCGCAGGACGCCACGCAGGAGCAGCTCGACCAGCAGACCCAGGCGCAGATGGTCTCCTCGCAGGAGAACGCCACCGTCGCCGCGCTGGAGGAGCTCGGCTACACCGTGCCGGTCACGCTCACCGTGCACGACACCGTCGAGGGCTCCGGCGCCGCGGGGATCGTGCACGCCGACGACGTGCTGACCTCCTTCGACGGCACGGCGCTCACCTCCTACGGCCAGCTGATCGACCTGCTCGACAGCACGGACCCGGGGAGCACGGTGGCCCTGGGCGTGACGCGGGACGGCCAGGAGGTCGACCTGCACGTCGTCACCGGCGAGCGCGAGGACGGCGGCAGCCAGCTCGGCGTCTACATCGACCCGACCTTCGACCTGCCGGTGGACGTCACGATCAAGATCGACCAGATCGGCGGATCGAGCGCGGGCACCATGTTCGCGCTCGGGATCATCGACAAGATGACCCCGGAGGACGAGGCGGACGGCCAGGTGATCGCGGGCACCGGCACCATGGACCTCAACGGCGCGGTCGGCCCGATCGGCGGGATCCGCCAGAAGATGGCCGGTGCGCTGCGTGACGGCGCGTCCTGGTTCCTCGCGCCCGCCGACAACTGCGACGAGGTGGTCGGTCACGTGCCCGACGGGCTCACCGTCGTCAAGATCGCCACCCTGCACGAGGCGCGCGAGGCCGTGGTCGCGATCGGTGCCGGCGAGGCCGCCGACCTGCCGACCTGCACCGCCTCCGACGCGGGCTGATCGCCCCGCGTCACCGGCCGTCGGCGGTCAGGCGAAGGTCGCGCGCAGGGCGTCGACCAGGCCGGGCACCACGTCCGGGCCCTGGCCCACGGCGATGTCCGCGTCCTCGGCGCGGGTGCGGACCGCGCACCAGCCCTCGCCGGAGCGCAGCACCCCGGCGGCGATCCGCACGTCCTGGCGCTGCGGGTGCGCGAGCAGCGCGGCCAGCGCGGCATCGGGATCCGTGGGCAGGTCGGCCTCGGCCTCCGGCGGGAGGATGATCCGCTCGACCGTGATCGCGGCGCCGTGCACCCCGTCCGGCCAGGCGATCGACGCCAGCAGCCCCTCCAGGTCGTCGCTCGCCGGCAGCCCCTCCTGCTCGACCGAGGTCAGGTGCTCCGGGTCCGCGGCCGCGGCCGCCAGCACCTCCGGGGGCAGCTGACGGGCCAGCGAGGGCTCGGCGTCCAGCGCGGCGGCGGTGCGCACCAGCGCGAACACGCGCACCGGGCCGTCCCAGCCGCCGGTGGCGACGTGCCGCTCGATCTCGACGACCGCCTCGGCGAGGGCGGCGGTGGCGGGGGAGAGGTCGGGCACGGCGGGGCCGTCAGCAGGCGAGGTCACGGGTCCCATGATCCCACCTGCTGGAGGTGGCCTGTGGGAACCTGTGGGGAGCCTGGCACGTTGTGACCTGCATGCGTGACCCGTACCCGACGACGAGGACCCAGACGCCGTGACCTTCGCCAACCCGTCTGCCCGACAGCCGCGAGGGCCCAGGCCGCCGCGGAACACCCGCCCGGCCGGTGCGCGCCGGCGCCGCAACCCGCTGGTCGTGACCGTCGTCGTCCTGGCGCTGATCGTGCTCGCGGTCCTGCTGCTCGCGCAGCTGTGGACCGAGGTGCTCTGGTTCGACCAGCTCGGCTTCCGCAACGTGCTGCTCACCGAGTGGGGGACCCGCGCGGCGCTGTTCGTCGCGGCCTTCCTGATCATGGGCGGCGCGGTCTTCGCGAGCCTGGCCGTCGGCTACCGCACCCGCCCGGTGTACGCGCCCTCGGACAAGGAGCAGATCAGCCTCGACCAGTACCGCGAGGCGATCGAGCCGCTGCGCAGGGTCGTGATGATCGCCGGGCCCGCGGTCCTCGGCATCTTCGCCGGCATCGCCGCCCAGCAGCGGTGGAGCACCGTCCAGCTCTGGATGAACAGCACCGAGGTCGGCACCACCGACCCGCAGTTCGGCATGGACCTGTCGTTCTACCTGTTCCAGCTGCCCGGTCTGAAGTTCGTCGTCGCCTTCCTGCTGACGATCACCGTGCTCGCCGGGATCGCCGGCATCGCCACCCAGTACCTGTACGGCGGCTTCCGGATCGGCGGGCCCTCGGGCAGCCAGCGGATGACCCGCGCGGCGCGGGTGCACCTCTCCTCGATCGCCGCCGTGCTCATGGTGCTGATCGCGGCGAACTACTTCCTCGACCGGTTCTCGATCCTCAACCGTGAGGGCGACCGGTTCGCGGGTGCCTCGTACACCGACGTCAACGCGGTGATCCCGGCCAAGAACATCCTGGCGATCATCGCTCTGCTGGTCGCCGCGATGTTCGTCTTCACGGCGATCCGCGGCACCTGGCGCGTCCCGGCGATCGGCGTCGGCCTGATGGTGGTCGGCGCGATCGTGATCGGCGGCGTGTACCCGGCCGTGATCCAGCGGTTCCAGGTGAACCCGAACCAGCAGGACGCCGAGGCGCCGTTCATCGAGCGCAACATCGACGCCACCCTCGACGCCTACGACCTGCGCGACGTGCAGATCTCGTCCTACGACGCCGAGACGACCGCCGAGCCCGGCGCGCTGCGCGAGGACGCCGAGACCACCGCGTCGATCCGCCTGCTCGACCCGCAGGAGGTCTCGCCCTCCTTCAAGCAGCTCGAGCAGATCCGCTCGTTCTACTCCTTCCCGGACACCCTGTCCGTCGACCGCTACGAGATCGAGGGCGAGAGCCGGGACACCGTGATCGCGGTCCGCGAGCTCGACCTCGAGGGCCTGGACGCCACCCGTCGCAACTGGACCAACGACACCACCGTGTACACCCACGGCTACGGCGTCGTCGCGGCCTACGGCAACACCACCTCCTCTACCGGGGCGCCGAGCTTCTGGGAGGGCGGCATCCCGTCCTCCGGCGAGATGGAGGACTACGAGCCGCGGATCTACTTCGGCCAGACCTCGCCCACCTACTCGATCGTCGGCTCGCCCGACGACCAGGAGTGGGAGCTCGACTACCCGGACGACGAGTCCGGCGGTGCGGTGAACACCTCGTTCCCGACCGACGAGGTCTCCGCCGGCCCGGAGATCGGCTCGCTGTGGAACAAGCTGCTCTACTCGATCAAGTTCGGCTCCGAGCAGATCCTGTTCTCCGAGCGCGTCACCGATGAGTCGCAGATCCTCTACGACCGTGACCCGGCCGAGCGCGTGCAGAAGGTCGCCCCGTACCTGACCCTCGACGGCCGTGTGTACCCCGCGGTGGTCGACGGCCGGGTCAAGTGGATCGTGGACGGGTACACCACCTCGGACCAGTACCCCTACGCCGCCTCCCGCTCGCTGGAGGACGCCACGCAGGACTCGCTGACCCAGACCTCCACCAGCATCGAGGCCTTGCAGCCGGCGACGGTCAACTACATCCGCAACTCGGTGAAGGCCACCGTCGACGCCTACGACGGCTCGGTCACCCTGTACGCGTGGGACGCCGAGGACCCGGTGCTCCAGACCTGGAGCAAGGTCTTCGACAACACACTGCGGCCGGTGTCCGAGATCTCCTCGGACCTGATGAGCCACATCCGCTACCCCGAGGACCTGTTCAAGGTGCAGCGGACCCTGCTCGGCCAGTACCACGTGACCGACGCGGGCCAGTTCTTCTCCGGCAACGACTTCTGGCGGACCCCGGACGACCCGACCTCGTCGATCGACGGCGTCGCCCAGCCGCCGTACTACCTGACCCTGGAGATGCCCGACCAGGACGCCGCCAGCTTCTCGCTGATGTCGACCTACATCCCGTCCGGTGCCAACGCCCGTGACGTGCTCACCGGGTACCTCGCGGTGGACGCCGAGGCCGGCAGCACGGCAGGGGAGCCGGCGGAGGGCTACGGCCAGCTCAGGCTGCTGGAGCTGCCACGCGACTCCACGGTGCCCGGGCCCAACCAGATGAACAACAACTTCAGCTCGAACCCGGACGTCTCCAACGAGCTGAACATCCTGGCCCGCGGCGACTCGCAGGTCATCCGCGGCAACCTGCTCACCCTGCCCGTCGGCGGCGGTCTGCTCTACGTGCAGCCCGTCTACGTGCAGGCCGCCACCGGCACCCAGTTCCCGCTGCTCCAGCGCGTCCTGGTGGCCTTCGGCGACCAGATCGGGTTCGCCAGCACCCTCGACGAGGCGCTGGACCAGGTGTTCGGCGGGGACGACGGCACGGCTGCCGGTGACGCCGGCAACGAACCCGCACCGGTCGACCCGGGCACCGACGAGGGCACCGACGACGGGACCACCGCCCCGGACGACGGCGCGACCGCCGCGCCGACCACGCCCGACGACGGTGCCACCGCCGACGCCCGCACCCGCCTGACCGAGGCGCTCGACGCCGCCAACCAGGCGTGGCAGGACGGCCAGGCGGCGCTCCAGAACGGTGACTTCGCCGCCTACGGCGAGGCGCAGGACCGTCTGGAGGCGGCGCTGGCCGACGCGGCGGCGGCCGACCAGGAGATCAACGGGTCGGGCTCCTCCGGGGGCTGATCCGCGGGTCCGCGCACGCGCACGCGACCGGGGCCCGGTCTCTCCTGCGGGGGAGGCCGGGCCCTCGTGCGTGCGGGGGCGGTGCCCGGGCGTGCGCGGCTCGGGGCGGTGTTCGCGCAGGTGGGAGAGGTGCCGAGGAGGTGGTGTGACCGGCGGCACGTCGGGCGGATTTGGTCGTCCGGGGTGGCGTGGCGTAACGTGGTGTTCACCGACGCGGGGTGGAGCAGCTCGGTAGCTCGCTGGGCTCATAACCCAGAGGTCGCAGGTTCAAATCCTGCCCCCGCTACACAGTCCGACGAAAGTCGGAGACGAAGGCCCGGACCAGACGGTCCGGGCCTTCGTCGTTCCGTGATCCTGCCAGCCCGCGCTGCCAGGGCTGTCGTGCGTGCTTCCGGGGGTGTCGGTGAGCGCCGCGAGCAGCCCGCGCTGCTGGCTCGTGCGCATCGTGCGTCGCTGCCTCGGCGTGACGCGTGGCTCACGTCCGCAGGTGCGCGCGCTGCCCCTCGCGGTCGACGATCTGGATCAGCTCCGCCGGCCCGTCGATCGCGGTCATCGCGTGCGGCGTCATGGTGGAGAACTCGGCGGCCTCGCCCGCGTGCACGTCGATCTGCCGGTCGCCGAGCCACAGGCGGACCGATCCCTCGAGGACGACGAACCAGTCGTAGCCGGGGTGCACGCGCTGCTCGGGGCGGTCGTGGCCGGCCTCGATGCGGGTCTTGACGGCGAGGGTGCGGCCGTCGGCGCGGCTGAGCGGCCAGGTGGTGCGGCCGTGCTCCTCGTGCCGGACCGGGCGGATCACCACGTCCTCGTCGCCGGGGACCTCGAACAGGGAGTCCAGGCTGATCTGGAGCGCGGACGCGAGCGGCACGAGCACGTCGAGGCTGAGGGTGCGCTTGCCGGTCTCGACGCGGCTGATGGTGGACGGGCTGAGGTGGGTGCGTGCCGCCAGATCGTCCAGCGAGTAGCCCAGGGTGGTGCGGATGCTGCGCAGGCGGGTGCGTGCCAGGCGCTCGATCTCGGTTCCGTCGCTCACGGTCCTACGGTCGCGCGATCTTGCGAATAGTGCAAGAGGACATCCGGAATGCGCCAGATCGGCCTACGGTGGTCGCATGACGCACACCTCGCAGGGCCACGCCGAGCACGACCACCACAGCCAGCCGACCGTCGTCCGCCGCTGCGACGTGGCGATCATCGGTGGGTCTGCCGCCGGGCTCGCCGCCGCGCTCCAGCTCGTCCGGCAGCGCCGGTCCGTGGTCGTGGTGGACGACGGCACCCCGCGCAACGCCCCGGCGGCGCACATGCACGGGTACCTCGGGCGCGAGGGCAGCCCGCCGGCGGAGATGCGGGCGATCGGCCGGGCGGAGGTCCGCTCCTACGGCGGCGACGTGCTGGCCGGGCAGGTGCGGGCGGTGCGCCGGGAGGACGACGGGTTCCACCTGGACCTGTCCGGCGGGCACGGCCTGGTGGCGCGCCGGGTGCTGGTCGCGACCGGGATCGTGGACGAGCTGCCCGACGTCGAGGGGCTGGTCGAGCGGTGGGGGCGCGAGGTGTTCGGCTGCCCGTTCTGCGAGGGGTGGGAGGTTCGGGACCGGCGGGTGGTGCAGATCGTCGCGACGCCGATGGGCCTGCACCCGACCCCGCTGGTGCGGCACCTGACCGACCGGCTGACCGTGGTGCTGCACGACGCGACCGGGATCGACGCCGACGCGGTCGACGGGCTGGTCGCCGCGGGGGTCCCGGTGGTTCGGTCGATGGTGCGGCGGATCGTCGACGACGGGGACGAGGGCGTGCTGGTCGAGCTGGCGGACGGGAGCGTGCTGCCCGCCGACGCGATCCTCACCGGGGGCCGGTTCCGGCCGCGCGTCGAGATGCTGGCCGGGCTCGGCGTGACGACGATGCCGCACGCCAGCGGGCTCGGCGACGTGATCCGGGTCGACGCCACCGGGCGGACCAGCGTCGAGGGCGTGTTCGCCGCCGGGAACGTGGTGGACGCGTTCACGCAGGTGCTGCCCTCGGCGGCGGCCGGCAGCGGGGTCGGCGCGCAGATCGCGTTCAGCCTCGCCCACGAGGACCTGGCCGTCGGCGGGCGGATCTCCGGCGCGGAGCGGGAGTGGGACGGGCGCTACGACGGCGACGACCACGTATGGAGCGGCAACCCCAACGGGACCCTGGTGGCCGAGGTGCAGGGCCGCACGCCCGGCCGCGCGCTCGACGTGGGCGCGGGCGAGGGCGGGGACGCGATCTGGCTGGCCGAGCAGGGGTGGCAGGTGACCGCCTCGGATGTCTCCGGCAACGCGCTCGCGCGGATCCGCGCCGCGGCTGCCCAGCGCGGGGTCGAGGTGCGCACGCTGCACCGGGACGCCAACACGCCCGCGGCCTACGGCGACGACGTCTACGACCTGGTGTCGTTGCAGTACGGGTCGTTCCAGCGCACCCCCGAGCAGCGCGGGCTGCGCAACCTGCTCGGCGCGGTCGCCGTCGGCGGCACGCTGCTCGTCGTCAGCCACGACCTGTCCTGGCTCGACACCCCGCTCGACCCCGCCGAGCAGACCCGGATGTACGACCCGGAGGCCTACGTCGGGATCGACGACATCGCCGCGGCGCTGTTCGCCTCGGAGGAGTGGCGGGTCGAGGTGCACGAGACCCGGCCGCGACCCGTCGGGGCGGCCAGCACGCACCACGTGCACGACGTGGTGCTGCGCGCAGTGCGGCTGGCGGACGGCGAGCAGGGCTGAGCCGCGGCGCCCCGGCTCGACGCCCCGATCAGGTCAGCAGCGTCTCCCCGACGAACCCGCCTTCGGCGCACCCGGGCGGGATGACGAAGACGGCGGAGCCGATCGGCGTCGTCCACTGGTTCAGCAGGTCGAGCTCGTCCAGCCGGCGTTGCAGCGGCACGAACTGCGCGTCGACGTCGGCCTGGAAGGACACGAACAGCAGCCCCGAGTCCGAGATCGCGCCGTCGGAGGGTGCGGCGTCGTAGTTGTAGCCGCGCCGGACGATCCGCTGGCGGGTGTCCTCGGAGCGGGCGCGCCGGATGTGCGAGAACTCCGGGATCACCGGGAAGCCGAGGGCGGTGGTGGCGTCGAAGTCGGGCTCGTCGTGCTCGGCGGTGCCGGTGAGCGGCGCCCCGTTCGCCAGGAACCGGCCGGTGGACTGCTCGCGCCCGGGGCGGTCGAGCTCGTCCCAGGTGTCGAGGTTCATCGCGATCCGGCGCAGCACCAGTCCGGTGCCCCCGGCCAGCGGGCCGTCGGCGATCCACACCAGGTCGTCGAAGTCGGCGGTGCCCGGCTGCGGGTTGACGGTGCCGTCGACCTGCCCGAACAGGTTGCGCATCGTGGTGCCGGAGGCCTCGGAGCCGCGCGAGCGCCGGAACCCGGGCTGGGTCCACCGCACGTCGGCGAAGGAGCGGGTGTCCTTGAGCAGCATCCGCAGGGCGTGCGCGACGGTCATCGGGTCGTCGGCGGCGACCTGGATCAGCAGGTCGCCGTGGCTCCAGGCGTCCTGCAGCCGGTCGATCGTGAACGCCGGCAGCGGGCGCAACCAGGTGGGTGCGGCCTCGGGGGAGGCACGACGCACCAGCTCGGGGCCGAAGCCGAAGGTCACCGTGAGCCGTGCGGGCACCACGGCGAGCTCGGGCTCGGAGTCGGCGAGCGCGGCCCGTCCCTGGCTGAGCCGGGCGGCGTCGTCGGTGAGCAGCTGCATCATCCGGCGCAGCGCGTCCCGGTCGGTCGTCGGGTGCAGGTCGAGGGCGACCAGGGTGGCGTGGGCCTGCGGGGGCGCGGTGGCGATGCCGGCCTGGTGGGCGCCGTGGAAGGGCACGGTCGCGGTGCCGTGCAGCGCCTCGGGGGCCTCGGGGGCCGGGTCGGCGGGGGTGTCCGCGCGGCGGCCGAGGGCGTCGGCACCGACCGCTGCGGCGGCGCCGACACCGGCGACGGCCCCACCGAGGAGGAGCTGCCGCCGGGTCGGTTCGCCGCGACCGGCCTGCGGGGTCCGGTCGCGGGGCATCAGTGGTCCATGTCCATGTCGCCCATGTCGTCGCCCTGGTAGCTCTCGTTGGCGCCGGAGTAGTCCTTGGCCGGGGCGGTGAACTCGAACGTCGAGTCGTCGGAGAAGGTCAGGGTGAAGGTGACCTCGTCGCCGGCGCGGATCGGGTCGACCAGGTCCATCAGCATGACGTGGTTGCCGCCCGGTTCCAGGGTCAGCGCGCCGCCGGCCGGGATGGTGAAGCCGCCCTCCTTCTGCTGCATGACCATCGCGCCGCTCGCGTCGGCGACGGTCTCGTGCAGCTCGAGGGCGGTGGAGGCCGGGCTGGTCACCGCGACGACGGTGACGTCGGCGTCGCCGGTGTTCTCGAGCTCGCCGAAGGCCGCGGACATGCCGGAGTCGGCCGCCTTGACCCAGGCGTCGTCGATGGTGACGGACTCGCCGGCGGTGGCGGCGGGTGCGGTGGTGCTCGTCGCGTCGTCGGACGCCGCGGCGTCGGAGGAGCCGCAGGCGGACAGCGCCAGGACGGCGACCAGGGCCAGGCCGGGCAGGGTGTGACGTGCGTGCATGGGGTTCTCGATCCGTGGGAGTCAGGGAGACGTCAGGCGACGTCGTCGGAGGAGGGGGTGCGCCGGTCGCGGCGGCGGACCGCCAGCACCAGCGCGTAGAGGGCGACCGCCCCGGCGGCACCGCCCGCACCGATCAGCACCGTCCTCCACGGTCCGACGCCGGACCTGGGGGTGCCGGGCGCGGCGTCGGCGGCGTCGGTGGCCGCGCCGGAGGGCGTGGTCGTGGCCGGGGCGCCCGAGGCGCTCGCGGTCGGCGCGGTGACGTCGCCGACGGTGAACGGCACCGCCCCGGAGATCGCGTGCCCGTCGGAGGACACCACCCGCCACCGCACCTCGTACGCGCCGTCGCCCAGGCCGTCCGGGACCGGGGTGGTGACCACCGGTCCGTCGAGCGTCGGGTCGTCGGTTCGCCAGGTCTGGCCGGTGCCGGTGTCGGCCAGCACGACGACCGCGCCGACCTGGAGCAGGTCGCCGCTGAACTCCAGCCGGATCGTCTCCGGCAGGGCGTCCAGGTGCTCGCCGTCGCCCGGGGTGCTGCTGAGCAGCTGGTCGTGGGCGGAGGCGGAGGTGGTGCCGGTCAGGACCAGCGCGGTCAGCAGGGCTGCCGCCCCGGTGGTGCGGGCGAGGGCGCGCCCGATACGCATGATGAGCACGGGTGGCTCCGGTCGGTCGGGTCCGCCCGCGCACGGCACCGGGCCGGCGCGCACGGGCACGCCGACGGCACCTGCGCGGGCGCGAGCGGTCGGGCGAGCGCCGACCGCGGTCGACCGGCGCTACGGGGCGAGCGGTGCCGGGGCGCGCGGCGGCCCGCGACGGACGACCTGGGCCGCGGTCAGCAGGACGCCGGTCGTCGGCACGTCGCCGCCGGCCAGGAGGGTGCGGGCGCGTCGCGGGGTGCCCGTCGGGGCGGACGCGGGGAGGGCGGGCAGCAGACGCAGCGCGACCCGGCGCAGCGCGGACGCGGCACGGTGCAGCGCGACCTCGCCGGAGCGCAGCAGCACGATCGTGACCAGCCCGGCCAGCAGGTGCGCGACGGTCATCGGGCCGTCGGCGTGCAGCGCGTGACCCGAGCCGGTCAGGGTGTCGAGGGCGGCGGCGTGCCCGGCGTGCGGGTGGCCCGCCGACCCTGTCGTGCCGTCCAGGGTGCTCGCCGCGCTCGGCCCGCCCGCCGCGCCCAGCGTGAAGAGCAGATGGAACAGCGCCTGGCTCAGCGCGACCGACAGCACCAGGCGCAGCCGCGGCAGGCGGAGGCCGGACACCACGGCGCACACCGGGATCGCCAGCAGCAGCGGGACCAGCACCCCGGCGGGGCCGGGGACGGCGCCACCGGCGGCCACGTGGCCGGCGAGCGCGACCGCGACCGCGGCGCTCGCCACGGCGGCTCCCCGACCGAGACGCGTGGCGCCGTCGGGCGCTAGCACGTCGTCGTCGCGGTGACCCATGACCTTGATCCTAGGTGGCGCGGCAGGGGTGGCGATGCGGTTCGTCGCCGTGGCGCTGCCCGAGGGCGACGGCCCGCGACCGCGCGCTACACCGACCCGCGCTCCACCACCCGCCGCGCGGCCACCAGCACCTGCGCCTCGCCGGTGCCCTCGCCGAGCCGCCCGACCAGGCGCTCCACGGCTGTGGTGGCGATCCATCCGCGTCCGGAGTCCAGCGTGGTCAGCGGCGGGAAGGTCAGGGCGGCCTCCTCGACGTCGTCGAAGCCGACCACCGAGGCGTCCTGCGGGACGTGCAGCCCGCGGCGCTGCATCTCGTTCAGCGCGCCGATCGCGAGCGCGTCGTTGAAGCCGAACACGGCGTCGAACGGGGTGCCGGCGTCGAGGAGCGCGCCGATCTCGGCGGCGCCGGAGGTGCGGCTCCACGGGACCGGGCCGATCAGCAGCCGCTCGTCGACCGGCACGCCGGCCTCCTCGTGGGCGCGGCGGTAGCCGGCGAAGCGCAGGGCGGCGGCGGTGGGGGTCGCGGAGCGTTCCATGCCGAGGGCGACGACGCGCCGACGCCCGCGGTCCAGCAGCAGGCGGGTCATCTCGTAGGCGCCGTCCTCGTTGGCGACGGTGAGCACGTCGAACCGGCCGCCGTAGGCGCAGTCGCCGATCAGCACCACCGGCACGTCGAGGGTGGCCGCCTCGATCTCCTCGGCGTCGAGCGCGAGGGGGTGGAACAGCAGGCCGTCGACGTAGCGTCCGCGCTCGCCCCGGAGCAGCGCGAGCTCGCGGTCGTGGTCGCCGTCGGTGACCTCGACGACGAGGTTGAGGCCGCGCTGCTGGGCGGCGGCGACGACGGCCTGGGCGAGCTCGGCGAAGTAGGGGTGCGCGATCTCCGGGACGGCGAGGCCGATGGTGCCGGTGCGGCCGGAGGACAGGTTCCGGGCCGAGATGTTCATCCGGTAGTTCAGCGCGGCGACGGCGGACTCGATGCGGCCGCGCGTGTCGGCGGTCATGTACGGGTAGCCGTTGAAGAAGTTGGAGACGGTCTTCTTGGACACGCCGGCCAGGCGCGCGACATCGGCCATCGTCGCAGCCATGTCTCCCCTTCGGCGTGTGTGCGGGACGGCGGTCGCCCGGCGGTCGGTGTGGACCCGCCCGACGATAGCGAACCGCCCGGCCCGGTCGTCGGTGAACCCTTGACACCGTAGTGCACCGGTGTACTGTTCTCGCTTAGTGCACCGGTGTACTACGCCACATGCTTGCTCGACGAGGAGAACCATGGCCCGCACCCAGAGCCGTCTCGCCGCACCCGCGGTGCCCGACGCGCCGTCCGCCCGCCGCCCGACCGACCTGCGCCGCGTGCGCCTGGACGGCGGGTTCCTCGGGGACTGGCAGCGCGTCAACCGCGAGCGCACGCTGCCGCACTGCCTGGCCCGGCTGGAGCAGACCGGCGTGCTGGACAACCTGCGCCGGCTGGTCGGCGAGAGCGCCGCGGCGTTCCGTGGCCCGCTGTTCGCCGACTCGGACCTGTACAAGACGGTGGAGGCGATCGGCTGGGAGGCCGCCCGGGGCGAGGACGTCACGGACCTGCTGCCGTTCGTCGACGAGGCGGTCCGGCTGCTCGCCGCGGTCCAGCAGGAGGACGGGTACCTCGACTCCTACTACCAGGGTCCGCACGCGGGGGAGCGGTTCACCGACCTGATCGAGAGCCACGAGATGTACAAGCTCGGGCACCTGGTGCAGGCGGCGGTCGCCTGGGCGCACGCCGGGCGCACCGACCTGCTGGACGTCGCGCTGCGCTACGTCGAGCTGGTGCACGCCACCTTCGGCGAGGGCGGGCGCGAGGACCTCGACGGGCACCCCGAGATCGAGACCGCGCTGGTCGAGCTGTCCCGGATCACCGGCGATCCCCGGCACCGTGCGCTCGCCCGGCGGATGCTCGACCTGCGCGGCCGCCGCACCATCGGCCGGGGCCAGTTCGGCAGCCACGCCTACTACGTGGACCACGTGCCGGTGCGCGAGGCGCGCGAGGCCGCCGGGCACGCGGTGCGCCAGCTCTACCTGCTGGCCGGGGTGGCGGACGTCGAGCTGGACGAGCCCGGCGCCGGCTACCGCGAGGCGCTGGACGCCGTGTGGGCGAGCGTGCACGAGCAGAAGATGTACGTCACCGGCGGGCTCGGCTCACGGCACCGCGGCGAGTCCTTCGGCGACCCCTACGAGCTGCCCGCCGACCGCGCGTACTCCGAGACCTGCGCCGCCATCGCCAACCTGCACTGGAACTGGCGGATGCTGCTGCTGGACGGCGACCCGCGCCACGCGGACGAGATCGAGCGCGGCCTGTACAACGCCATCGCGGTGTCCACCTCGGTGGACGGCACGGCGTTCTTCTACTCCAACCCGTTGCAGCTGCGTCGCGGTCACACGCACGAGGAGGACGCCCCGTCCACCCGCCTCGACTGGTACGACTGCGCCTGCTGCCCGCCGAACCTCGCGCGCCTGCTCGCCTCGATCAACGCCTACGTGCTGACCGAGTCCGCCGACGCGGTGCAGATCCTGCTCTACGCACCGGGCACCCTCGACCTCGGCGACGGCGTCACCGCGACGGTCCGGACGCAGTACCCGTGGGCCTCGCGGATCCGGGTGGACCTCGACGCGCCGATGGTGCGCACCCTCCAGCTGCGCGTCCCCGGGTGGGCGTCCGGCGCCACGATCGCGGTCGACGGAGGTGCCCCGGTCGCCGTCGCGCCGGGCTTCGTGGACGTCCCCGCCGGTGCGCGGTCGATCGACCTGGACCTGCCGATCGAGCCGGTCGTCGAGCGGGCCCACCCGTGGGTCGACGCGGTGCGCGGCACCGTCGCGCTGCGCCGCGGGCCGGTCTACTACTGCCTCGAGGAGGCGGACCTGCCCGCGGGCGTCCACCTGGAGGACGTGCTGGTCCCCGCCGCGCCGACCGCGACCCCGGGACCGGTCGACCCGGTGCTCGGCGTCCCCACCCTCGACGTCCAGGACGCGCGGGTCCGGCGGCCCGACCCGGCGCTGTACCGGGCCGGTGCCGACGCCCCGACCGACGCGCTCGGGACCGTCCGGGCCATCCCCTACTTCCGGTGGGCGAACCGCGCCCCCGGGGCCATGCGCGTCTGGCTGCCCACCACCTGAGCAGCCGGCGAGCCCCGCACCCTACGAGAGGACACGCAATGAGGCGTCACACCACCTCGCTCGTCGCGGTCACGGCTGTCACCGCCGTGATCGCCCTGGCCGGCTGCTCCGGATCGGGACCGGGATCGGACGGATCGTCGTCCGGCACCGTCAGCGTCTGGACCCGCGACTCCCAGGCCACCTTCATGACCGCGCTCGCCGAGGAGTTCAACAGCACCCACGACGACGTCCAGGTCGAGGTCACCGTCGTCCCGTCGGCCGAGTTCGTGCAGAAGTTCGGCACCGCCGCCGCCGGTGGCAACGCCCCGGACGTCGCCTCGATGGACCTGGTCTACACGCCGTACTTCGCCTCCGTCGGCGCGCTGGCCGACATCAGCGACCAGGCCGCCGGGCTGCCCTACCTGGACGACATGAGCCCCGGGCACCTGGCCCAGGGGCGGTACGAGGGGAAGACCTACGCGCTGCCGTTCTCCGGCGACGTGTCCGTGATGTTCTACAACAAGGACCTGTTCCGGGCCGCCGGTCTGGACCCCGAGACCCCGCCGGCCACCCTGGCGGAGGTGCAGGCCGACGCCGAGGCGGTCGCCGCGCTGGGTGACGGGACCTACGGCTTCGCGTTCTCCGGGGCGTGCGGCGGCTGCAACATCTTCTCGATGACCCCGTACGTCTGGGCGAGCGGCGGCGACGTGCTCGCCGACGACGGCACGCAGGCACTGCTGGACAGCCCCGAGGTCGCCGAGACGCTCACGATGTACCGCGAGCTGTGGCAGGGCGGCGCGATGCCGCAGCTGGTGCAGTCCGACAGCGGGTCGAACGCCGGTGACGCCTTCACGCAGGGCAAGGTCGGCATCTTCAACTGGGGCGACTTCTTCATCGGGTCGCTGACCGACCCCACCGAGGGGGCCGACTTCGACTGGGGGATGGCGCTGATCCCGGGGACCGAGCCCGGGCAGAGCGCGTCCTTCGCCGGCGGCGACACGATCGCGATCACCACCGGCGCGAAGAACCCCGAGGGCGCCTGGACCTTCCTGGAGTGGGTCACCGGCGACGACGGGCAGGCGGTGATCGCGGAGAACGGCGTCATGCCGACCCGCCTCGACCTGCTGGACAGCCTGTACGTGCCGCAGGACGAGCGCTACCAGGTGTTCGCCGACGCGCTCGCCGTCGGCCGGGTGCCGTTCAGCACGATCGAGAACGAGCTGTTCAACGACTCCAACGGCGTCTGGTCGACCCTGATCCAGGAGGCCGTGTTCGGCTCCGGCACGGTCGCGGACGCGCAGGCCAAGGCCCAGGCGACGGCGCAGGGCCTGCTCGACGAGGCCAACGGCTGATCCACGACACGCGGGTGGGCGGCCCCGGCGCCGTCGTCGGCGGCCGCCCACCCGACCGGAGGACTTCCTGACATGACCGCACTCACGCACCAGGCCGTCCCCGCGCGCAGGCGCGGACGCGGTCTGCGGGGCCGCCGCAGCCTGCTCGGCGTCCTCATGGCCCTGCCCGCCTTCGTCCTGCTCGGCCTGTTCTTCGTCTGGCCGCTGGTCCGGACGGTCGTCATGTCGCTGCACGACTGGCCGCTGCTCGGCACCCCCGAGTTCATCGGCCTCGGCAACTACACGAAGGCGTTCGGCGACAGCCAGTTCCTGCACGCGGTGGGCTTCACGTTCTTCTACACCGTCGTGATCACGCCGATCCTGATCGGCCTGGCGTTCGGGCTCGCCTTCCTGGTGCGTCGCGGCCGGCGGGCGCACCGGGTGTTCCAGACGATCTACTTCCTGCCGGTGGTGATCGGGCTCGCCTCGGGCAGCTACATCTGGATGTTCATGTGGCAGTCCGACATCGGCCCGACCACGCAGCTGCTCGGCTCCGTCGGGCTGCTCGACCCCACCACCAACTACTTCGCGGGCTTCTGGTCGGCCTTCGCCATCGTCGTCGGCATGGTGACGTGGAAGGTCGTCGGGCTCCAGATGCTGCTGGTGCTGGCCGGCCTCCAGGCGATCCCGCTGGAGGTGAACGAGGCGGCCCGGATCGACGGGGCCGGTGCCTGGCAGACCTTCTGGCGGATCACCGTGCCGCTGCTGCGCCCGACGCTCGCGCTGGTGCTGGTGTTCTCCGTCGCCGGCTCGCTGCTCGCCTTCGACCAGTTCTACATCATGACCACCGGCGGCCCTGCCGGCTCCACGCTGACCGCGGTGTACGAGATCTACCGCAACGGCTTCGTCAAGTTCGACGTCGGCTACGCCTCGGCGCTGTCCATCCTGCTGATGATCGTGCTGGGGATGGTGTCCGCCGGGCAGATGCTGCTCCTGAGGAACTCGGATCACTCATGACGCTCACCACCGACCTGCCCGCACCCGCCACCCGTGCCGTCCCCGTCGGGACCCGGCACCGGCGCGACCCGATCCTGCCGCGCGCCGCCTGGTGGGTGGTGTCGATCTGCCTGGCCGTGCTGTTCCTGTACCCGATCGGGGTGATGCTCTCCGAGGTCAGCCTGGACGACGTGCTGCGGCTCGCCGACGCCAGCCGGGGCCTGAGCATCGTGCAGAGCCTGGGCAACTCCGTGTTCGTCTCGGTCACCGCGACCACGATCGGCCTGGTGGCCAGCACCCTGGCCGGCTACGCCTTCGCCAAGCTGCCGTTCCCGGGCAGCACCGCGGCGTTCTTCGTGATCCTGGTGACGTTCATGGTGCCGTTCCAGGCGGTGATCACCCCGCTGTACATCGTGCTGCGCGACATCGGCCTGCAGAACAGCCTGCTCGGCGTCGCGCTGGTGCTGGCGACGTTCAGCCTGCCGCTGGGCACGTTCCTCATGCGGAACTCCTTCGCCGCGATCCCGACCTCGCTGGAGGAGGCCGCGCAGCTCGACGGTGCCGGGCCGTTCACCGCCATGTGGCGCGTGATGGTCCCGGTCGCCGTGCCCGGGATCGTCTCGACCACGCTGCTGACCTTCTTCGCCGCGTGGAACGACTTCTTCGCCGCGCTGATCCTGATCACCGACCAGAGCCGCTACACGCTGCCGGTCAGCATCGGCATCCTGTCGACGGACACCCAGTTCGGCGTGAACTTCGGCCTGATGCAGACCGGGGTCACGATCACCGTGGTCCCGTGCGTGATCATCTACCTGGTGCTCCAGAAGTACTACGTCGCCGGGCTGCTCGGGGGCGCGCTGAAGTGAGCGACGGCCCGGCACGCGGGCGGCCACGGGGGATCGAGCGGACGCCCGCTCGCCCGGTACCGTCCTGCCATGGCCATCCTGCTCGCCGAGGACCTGCTCCTGCTGCTGCTCGACGACGAGCGCGGCGACCTGCCGGTGCGCGGCACCGCGAGCACGGCCGGCGCCCCGGACGCGGCGACGCAGGCGGTGGAGATCGTGCTGGGCGGTGCGGTGCTCACCGAGCTCGACCTCGCCGGCGCGGTGACCCTGCGCGGCGGGACGCCGGGGCTGGGGTGGGAGGTCGCGCTGACGCCGACCGCGTGGGCGCCGGGCGGTCCGGCGGACGAGCCGGTGCTGCGGGCGGCCCTGCACCGGGTGGAGCAGCAGGCCGACGAGCCGGACGAGCTGGTGGTGCGGATCGGCGAGGGGCTGCCGGCGGCGCTGGCCGGGCGGCTGGGGGAGCGCGGGCAGGTGCAGCCGGTGGTGGACGGCGGCCCGGGGATCTTCGGGCAGCTGCGCTGGCCGGCGGCGGACCTGGCGCGGGAGCACGACGTGCGGCGCCGGCTGCTGGACGTGCTGGTGGCGGGGGTGGCGCCGGACCCGTGGTCGCGGTCGCTGATCGCGCTGCTGACCGCGGCGCACCTGCTGGAGCTGGTGGTGCCGACGTCGCTGCTGCCGATGCCGGAGGCGTACCGCCGGGGCGCGTTCGTCACGGGGGAGTCGTGGCCGGCGACCGCGATGCAGCGGGCGGCGGCGCGGCTGTCCTCGGGCGAGGCGGCGCCGGTGGCGCAGCCGGCGGCCGCGAAGCCGCAGGGGCTCGTGACGGGCGTGGCGGCGGGGTTCACCGCGGGCTTCGTGGAGGGCTTCGTCGAGGAGATCAGCAAGGCGTTCGCGCAGCAGCCGCAGCCGCGCCAGGGCTGACCGCCCCGGACTCGCCCAGACCCGCCCGTCCGGCGCGCTCAGCCCGGCTGCACGTCCCGCCGGGCGAACCGCACCAGTCCGGCCCCGACCAGCCCGGCCCCGACGACGGCCAGCGCCGTCAGCGCCGTCCAGGACACCGGCTCGGCCGGCAGGTACGGCGTCGCGGAGAACGGCAGCACGTCGAGCAGCCACCCGGGCAGGTGCAGCGCCTCGCCGACCAGCACGATCACGTAGGTGGCACCGAGCACGCCCCAGGAGAGCGCGACGGCGAGCCGGGGCAGCCAGCCGAACAGCGCGACGGCGATGCCGGTGTAGACGAGCACGGCGGGCCAGGACGCCAGGGCGGCGAGCGCGAGGCGGGTGGTCTGCGTGGGATCGTCGATCAGCGAGCCGTAGCCGGCGCCCATCAGCGCACCGCCGAGCAGCAGCAGCACCGCGGAGCCGAGCACGGGGATCGCCAGGCGCTGCACCGCCCACCGGGTGCGGGACAGCGCCCCGGCGAGCTGGGGCTCGAGGATGCCGGTGGCCTCGTCGGTGCGCAGGGTCAGCGCGGACTGCACGGCGAACACCGTCGTGATCAGGGCGATCATCGTGACGAGCAGCGCGAGCAGGGCGTCGACGCCCGTGCCGCGGACCAGGTCGGCGGCGGCACCGCCGGCATCGGCGATCAGGTCGGTCATCGACTCCACGACGGAGCCGAACAGCAGGGCAGCCAGCGCGACCGTGAGGGCCCAGCCGAGGATCGGCCCGCGCTGGAGCCGCAGCGCGAGACCGAGCGGGGTGGCCCAGCGGGCGGGTGCGTCGGCCGCGCCGCGCCGGGGTGCCAGCAGCCCGGCGCCGTGGTCGCGCACCGCCTCGATCCGCAGGGCGGCGACCAGCAGCACCGCGGTCAGCGCGAGCAGCAGCAGGAGCGGCCACCACCGGTCGGCGCCCCAGGGCTGCATCTGCTGCGCCCAGCCGATCGGGGAGACCCAGGTGAGCCGGCCGTCGCCGAGGTCGCCGACCATCCGCAGCACGTAGGCGGCGCCGATCAGCACGGAGGCCAGCGCGTTGGCGCCGCGCGAGGTGCCGGTGACCTGCCCGGCCAGCGCCCCGACGCCGACGCCCGCCAGCCCGACGCCGGCCACGGAGGCGCCGAGCACCAGCGATCCGGTGACGCCCGCGCCCGCGGGGTCGAGGCCGAGCGCGATCGACACCACCGCGACGCCGAGGCCGACGGCGACCGACAGCGCCCCGGTGACGAGCCAGGCGGCGACCGACCCGGCGTGCTGGCCGAGCATGCGCGAGCGCAGCAGCTCGGTGCGGCCGGCCTCCTCGTCGGCGCGACCGTTCCGGGTGACCAGGAAGACCACCCCGAACGCGAGGGACACCGCCAGGGTCATCCAGATCTTCGTCCACACGGCCCCGCCGAGGGTGTCGGGGGCGGCGGCCAGGCCGGTCAGCGCCCGGATCCCCGGGGTGTCGGAGACGGCGGCGAACTCGTCCAGCGCCTGCTGGGTGTCGAAGAGGTCGCGGTAGTAGACGCCGACGTAGCCGAGCAGCCCGACCAGGGCGATCCACCAGACCGCCAGGCGCACCCGGTTGCGGCGCAGCACCAGCCGGATCATCGGGCCGAGGCCGGCCAGCGTGCGGGTGGCGGGCAGCGCACCCGGGCGGACCGCGCGGTCGGCCGGGCCGGCGGTAGTGGGCGCGGCGACGGTGGTCATCGCGACGCCTCCTGCCCGTAGTGGGAGAGGAACAGCTCCTCCAGCGAGGGCGGGTTCACGGTGATCGACCGCGGGGTCAGGCGGGCGACGGCGGCGAGCACCGCGGGCAGCGCGGCGTCGTCCACCGCGAAGGACAGGTGGTCGTCGGCCGCGCGCAGGTCGTGCACGCCGTCCAGGGCGCCGAGCGCGGCGGCCGCCCCGGGGGCCCCGGCGAGGGTGACCTGCGAGCGGGTGAGGTGCCGCAGCTCGGCCAGGGTGCCCTGCTCGACGGTGCGGCCGTCCCGGATGATCGTGACCCGGTCGGCCAGCCGCTCGACCTCGGCGAAGATGTGGCTGGACAGCAGCACCGAGCGCCCCTCGGTCTTGACCTCCTGGATCGACGCGGTGAACGCCGCCTCCATCAGCGGGTCCAGGCCGCTGGTCGGCTCGTCGAGCAGCAGCAGATCGGCCCGTGAGGCGAGCGCCGCGACCAGCGCCACCTTCTGCCGGTTGCCCTTGGAGTAGGTGCGGGCGCGCTTGGTGGGGTCGAGGTCGAAGCGGTCCAGCATCGTCGCCTTGCGCCGCGGGTCGAGCGGACCGGACAGCCGGGCGAGGATGTCGATCGCCTCGCCGCCGGTCAGGTTCGGCCACAGGGTGACGTCGCCCGGCACGTAGGCGATCCGCCGGTGCAGGTCGACCGCCTGCGACCACGGGTCGCCGCCGAGCACGGTGGCGGTGCCGGCGTCGGCGCGCAGCAGGCCGAGCAGCACCCGGATCGTGGTCGACTTGCCGGCGCCGTTCGGGCCGAGGAACCCGGTCACCTGACCGGTGGGGACGGTGAGGTCGAGGCCGTCGAGCGCCGTGACCGTGCCGAACCGCTTGGTGAGGCCGATGACCTCGATCGCTGCCGTGCTGGACATGTCGCGGGCCTCTCGGGTGTCAGGCGCGAAGGTGCCGGACGTAGTCGTCCAGCAGCGTGGGGGTGGCCAGCAGACCCTCGGTGTACAGCTCGAGGGTGGGCAGGATCGTGTCGCGCTGCTGCGTGTGCAGGGAGGCGACGAAGGCGTCCGGCGACTGGTCGGGCGCGAGCAGGAACTGCACGAGCATGCCGCCCATGGTCTGCGCGGTGAGGTAGCGGTTGCGGCTCTCCTCGTCGCGGGACGGCTTGATCAGGCCGGCGGCCACGCTCTGCGCCATCACCGCGCGCACGTGGTCGGTCAGGCTGTCCATGAACGTGCGGGCGGGGTCCCCGCCGGCGTGCAGCGCGCGCAGCATGTACACCAGCAGCACCGCGGCCTCGCCGGGCGTCGCCAGGTGCGCGAGCAGATAGCCGCTCGGGTCGCCCACCACCTCGGACTTGAGCCGGTGGTAGCGCGCCAGCACCTGCGCGTCGCACTCGGCGCGCAGCGCGACCTTGGAGCCGAAGTGGTGCGTGATCAGGCCGGGGGAGACGCCGGCGCGCTCGGCGATCGTGCGGAAGGACGCGCCGAAGCCCTCGGTCGCGAAGCACTCGATCGCGACCTCCCGGATCCGGGCGCGGGCGGTGAGATCCGCCTCCCGCACCGGTGCTGTACGCATGGCCAGGATCCTATACACGTGACCAGTCGCGGGGGAAGTGCCCACGCCGGACGCACGACGCGGCCCCCGGACCGGGAGGGTCCGGGGGCCGCGCGGCACGAGCGAGGAGGCGGGGCGTCGATCAGTACCCCGCGAACACCTGCACGCCGTAGAACACGCCGTCCTTCTCGACCACGCCGACACCGATGGTGGTGAAGGCGCCGTTGACCAGGTTCGCGTAGTGCGGCGGCGAGTTCTCCCACTGCGTCGAGAACGCCACCGGGTCGGTGGTGTTCAGCGCGATGTTCTCGCCCGCGGTGGTCCAGCCGGCCGGGATCTGCGCGGCGAAGTCCGGGTTGTGGCGGAACTCGCCGGTGTCGGCCAGGTGCTGCGCCCAGGCCTGCGCCACCGCGTCGATCTCGGCGCTGCGGGTCAGCGCACCGACCCCGACCGAGGCGCGCAGCTCGTTGGTGCGGGCCACGATCGACGCCCCGGCGGCATCGACCTGCGAGACCGGCTCGGTGACCACGGGCTCCTCGACCACCGGCTCCTCGACGACCGGCTGCTCGGGCACCGTCGTCGGGTCCGTGCCGTCCTTCCCGCCGCCGTCCTTCCAGCCGCCGTCCTTCCAGCCGTCGCGGCCCTCGCCACGGCCGTCCCAGCGGCCGTGCCGGTCGCCGCGCTCGCCCCGGTCCTGCTGGACGACGGCGCCGCCCTGCCGGCCGTCACCACGGCCGTCGTGGCCGTGGCCGTCACCGGCGTAGGCCGCGGGCGACGCGAAGATCGCCGCACCGGCGAGGCAGGTGGTGGCGGTGGTGGTCGTGATCCACAGACGCTTCTTCATGGGAAATCTCCCCCCTGGATCGGGCGTCGTTCGGACGTCTCGACCGTAGGCAGAGCTGCGTGCGGTCGGCACCCCCGGGGGCGCCTGGGCGTGGGTGGGCGGTCCGGCGACGGCCGACGTCAGCCCGGCGTGGCGCGAGACCCGGCACGTTCGTGCACAGCGGGCGCACAGGGTTGCGCTCGCCGGTCCCGCGTCGCGGCGCGTCAGACGCTGAACACCGCGGTCTGCTGCGCCATCTCCCGCGAGCCCTCCGCCACCCCGTCCATGTCGGCGTCCACCCGGGCGAGCACGTCCGCGCTGGTGGTGGCCGACGTGGCGACCGCGGTGATGGAGGTGGCGATCTCCCCGGCGCTGGTGGCGGCCTCGGCCACCCCGCGGGACATCTCCGTGGTGGTGGCGGTCTGCTCCTCCACCGCGGACGCGATCGTCAGCTGGTAGTCGTTGATCTGGGTGATGATCCGGGCGATCTGGTCGATCGCGGCGACCGCGCCGCCGGTGTCCGCCTGGATCGCCTCGACGCGCCGGGCGATGTCCTCGGTGGCACGCGCCGTCTCGGTGGCCAGCTCCTTGACCTCGCCGGCGACGACCGCGAAGCCCTTGCCCGCCTCCCCGGCGCGCGCCGCCTCGATGGTGGCGTTGAGCGCCAGCAGGTTGGTCTGCTCGGCGATGCTCGTGATCACCTTGACCACGTCGCCGATCTCCTGGCTGGACCGGCCGAGCCGGCTGACCTGCTCGGTGGTGGCCTGGACCTCGGTGGTGGCCTGCGCGGCGACCTTGGCGGCCTGCGCGGCGTTCTGCGCGATTTCCCGGATGCTGGCCCCCATCTGCTCGGCGCCGGCCGCCACGGTCTGCACCGTGCGCGACACCTGCTCCGCCGCGGCCGCGACCACCCCCACCTGGGCGCTGGTGTCCTGCGCGGCGCGGGCGCCCTCGGCGGTGGCCGTCCGCAGCGAGCCGACGGTGCCGTCCGTCCGCTCCGCGGTGCGCGACACGCTGCCGACCAGCGCCGCCACCGCGTCGATCGCCCCGTCCAGCGCCTGGCCGGCCCGCGAGATCTCCCCGCCGCCGGACAGGCCGGTGCGCCGCGTCAGGTCGCCGTGGGCCATCGCGTCCGCGACCGTGGAGATCTTGCCGGCCGGCACCGCCACGTCGCGGGTGACCTTGCGCGCGGCGAACGCGGCGAAGGCCGCCGCCAGCACGCCGATCACGATCAGGGCCAGCCGGCCCCGCTCCTCGGCGGTGCGCTGCTCGGCCTGGAGGTCCGACACACGGGCCTGCGCGGACTGCTCGATCTGGTCGGCGAGCGTCAGCACCTGGTCGTAGGAGTCACCCGCGGCCCCGTTGTTGATCGAGTCCATCGCCGCGCGGTAGTCCTCGATCGCGCCGGTGCGCAGCAGCGCCGCCACCTCGTCGTCCCCGGCGAAGAAGGAGTCCCACGCCGGGCCGAGGGCGTCGAACGCCTCCTGCTCCTCGGGCGTCGCGCCGGTGGTGTCCAGATCGACCAGCCACGACCGCACGTCCGCCTCGGTGGCCAGCAGCCCGGCGCGGTTGTACGCGTCGTCGGCCAGCGCGGCCTCGGGCCCGAGGGCGGCGGTGTCCGCCGCCACCAGGCCCTGCCAGCCGGTGGCGTCCGCGATCTGAAAACGTGCCTGCTCCGCCAGCCGGCGAACCCGGTCGGCCTGGCCGACCTGCTCGGTGAAGGAGCGCTGGGTCTGCGCGGTGACGATGCCGATCCCGATCGCCGCCACGAGGACGAGGATCAGCAGGCTGAAGACGGCGGACATGCGGGCACCGATGGACTGGCTGTTCCAGACGCGCACGAGGGAGGACCTGTTTCCGGCCGGGTGAGGTGGACGTCCTGCCCATCGGCGCGTTTCACCCGCGGGTGAGCGGTCCTGGCGCGCCGGGACCGGGAAAGGGCCTTCCGTGCACCGGGCGAGGCGGAGCACACTGCTGGCCATGCCTGCGGACGAGGACGTCTACGGTGCCGCGCTGGACCGCGCGGCCGAGCACGCTCGGGACTGGCTCGCCTCCGTCGGCGAGAGGCCGGTCCCGCCCCGGCTCTCCCCGCAGGAGGCGTCGCGCGCCGTCGACCTGCCGCTCCAGGACGGCCCGATCGCCCCCGACGCCGTGGTGGACGAGCTCGCCGCGCTCGCCGAGCCCGGGCTGATGGCCTTCGGCTCCGGCCGGTTCTTCGGCTGGGTGGTCGGCGGCACCGACCCCGCGCCGCTCGCCGCGGACTGGCTGCTCGCCGCGTGGGACCAGAACGTCGGCATGCGCGCGATGTCGCCCGGTCTGGCCGCGCTGGAGCAGGTCGCCGGGCGCTGGCTGCTCGACGTGCTCGGCCTGCCGGCCGGGGCCGACGTCGGCTTCGTCACCGGGGCGACCAGCGCCAACCTGGTCGGGCTGGCCGCCGGGCGCGACAAGCTGCTGCACGACGCCGGTTGGGACGTCGCCGCGCACGGGCTCGCCGGCGGGCCCCGGGTGAGGGTGCTCGCCGGGGAGGAGCGGCACGTCAGCCTCGACCTCGCGCTGCGGTACCTCGGGCTGGGCGCGGCGCAGACCGTCGGTGTGGACGACCAGGGCCGGATCGACCCCGCCGCGCTGGCCACGGCGCTCGCCGCCTCCGACGAGCCCACGCTGGTCTGCCTGCAGGCCGGCAACATCCACTCCGGCGCCTGCGACCCGATGGCGGCCTGCGTCGCCGCCGCGCACGCCCGCGGCGCCTGGGTGCACGTGGACGGCGCGTTCGGGCTGTGGGCGGCGGCGTCCCCGACGGTCCGGTCGATCACCGAGGGGCTGCCCGGTGCCGACTCCTGGGCCACCGACGCGCACAAGACGCTCAACGTGCCCTACGACTGCGGGATCGTCGCGGTCGCCGACCCGGCTGCGCTGCACTCCGCGATGGGCGTGCACGGCGGGGCCGCCTACCTCGCGGACTTCCTCGCCGACGCCGACCCGGTGGACAAGACCCCGGAGATGTCGCGCCGGGCACGCGGGGTGCCGGTGTGGGCCGCCCTGCGCGCACGCGGCCGCTCCGGGGTCGCCGCGCTGGTGGACGGGCTGGTGTCCAGCGCCCGGGCGCTCGCCGACGGGCTGGCGACGATCCCGGGCGTGACGGTGCTCAACGACGTGGTGTTCACACAGGTGTCGGTGGCCTTCGAGGACGACGCCCGCACCCGGGCCGTGGTGGCACGGGTGCTCGCCGAGGGGGAGACCTGGATGTCGGGCTCCCGCTGGCGCGGGCGGGACGTGCTGCGGGTGTCGGTGAGCAACGCGGCGACCGGGCCGGAGGACGTGGCGCGTGCGGTGGCGGCAGTGCGGCGGGCCGCGGAGGGCGCGACGGCGGTCGCGGCGGGGTGAGGCGGCGGGCCGAACCCGCGGGACGGTGCGGCGGGTGCTGGTCGCCCTGCGTCTGGGCCCGCGCTCACGCCAGCAGCTCGCGCACCTCGTCGGCGGTCAGCGTGCTCCCGAACAGGTCGCCGTCGTCGATCACCGCGTCCACCAGCGCGGCCTTGCGTGCCTGGAGCGCCTGCACCTTCTGCTCGATCGTGCCCTCGGCGATCAGCCGGTAGACCATCACCGGGCGGTGCTGGCCGATCCGGTGCGTGCGGTCGATCGCCTGCTGCTCGGCGGCAGGGTTCCACCACGGGTCCAGCAGGAACACGTAGTCGGCCTCGGTCAGCGTGAGCCCGGTGCCACCCGCCTTGAGGCTCATCAGGAACACCGGGGCGGTGCCGGTGCGGAACTCCTCGATGACGGCGGCGCGGCCGGTGGTGGAGCCGTCCAGGTAGACGTAGGGGATCCCGGCGGCGTCCAGCCGGGCGGCGACGATCTTCAGGTACGACGTGAACTGGCTGAACACCAGCGAGCGGCGCCCCTCGGCGATCACGTCGTCCAGCTGGTCGAGCAGGGCGTCCGCCTTCGCGGAGCCGAGCCCGGTCTGCGCCGGGTCGACGAGGCCGGCGTCCAGCGCGAGCATCCGCAGCAGGGTCAGCGAGCGGTAGACGATGAAGCGCTGCCGGTCCAGGTCGTCGATCAGCCCGAACAGCTTCTGCCGCTCGCGCTGCAGGTAGAGGTCGTACAGGTCGCGGTGCGCCGGGCTCAGGTCGACCAGCAGGGTCTGCTCCTGGCGCTCGGGCAGGTCGGGGGCGACGTGCTCCTTGGTGCGGCGCAGCAGGAACGGGCGGATCCGTCGGCGCAGCCGGGCCAGCCGCAGGGTGCGGAAGCGCTCGGCGTCGTCGTCCACCTCACCCGCACCGGCCTCGCCGGAGATGCCGGTGCGGCGGGCCTCGATCGGCTGCACGTACTGCTCGCCGAAGGCGCGCGCGGAGGGGAACAGCCCGGGGGCGGTCAGCGCGAGCAGGGCGTGCAGCTCGGTGAGCGAGTTCTCCACCGGCGTGCCGGTGACGGCGAGGGTGAAGGGCACGCCGAGATCGCGGGCGCGCTCGTGCACCTGCGACCCGGCGTTCTTCACCTGCTGCGCCTCGTCCAGCACCAGCCCGGCCCACCCGGTCCCGTCGGCGACCGCCTGGTAGGCGGGGGCGTCCAGCCGCAGCAGCGCGTAGGAGGTGACGACCACCTGCGCCCCCGCGGCGAGGTCGGCCACCGGCACCCCGGAGGCGGCCTCGGTGGCGGTGACCCGGCGCACGGTCAGCCCCGGGGTGAACCGCGCGGCCTCGGCGACCCAGGTCGGGGTGACCGAGGTCGGCGCCACCACCAGGAACGGGCGGGTCTCGCCCTGCTCGACGGCGTGCTGCACCAGCGCCAGGCACTGCACCGTCTTGCCGAGCCCCATGTCGTCGGCCAGGATCCCGCCCAGCCGGTGCCGCCACAGGAACGCCAGCCAGTCGAAGCCCTCCCGCTGGTACGGGCGCAGGTCGGCGTGCAGCCCGCGGGGGAGCGGCACCGGGCGCGGGGCGTCGTCCACCTCGGCCAGCAGCGCCCGCCACTCCTGCGCCGGCACCGCCTCGTCGGCGAGGTCCACGAAGTCCGCCCACAGGCTGGTCTGGTGCCGGCTGATCCGCGGGCCGGTCTCCCACTCGACCAGGTCGCGGGACTCGGAGATCAGCGCGGCCAGCGGTGCCAGCGCCGGGTGGTCCAGCGACAGGTAGGACGAGTCGACCAGCAGCAGCTTCTTGCGGCCCTTCGCGAGCGCGCGGAACAGCGGTACGAACGGGACCTGCTTGCCGTCGACGGTCACGGTGACGCCGAGGTCGAACCAGTCGTGCTTCTCGGTCGGCACCGCGGACACGGTGAGCACCGGGGTGCCGGTGAGCTCGCGGTAGTCCGGCGGGGTGCCGGTGGTCTCGACGCGCACCCCCGGCAGGTCGGCGATCCGGGGCAGCAGCGTCGCGGCGACCTCGGCGGCGTCGACGTCCCGCAGCACCTGCGGCAGCGGCAGCGCGCCGCCGTCGGTCTCGTCGTCCCACCAGGTCGGCGGGATCCCGGCGTCGGCCAGCAGCTCGCGCGGGTCGGGCGTCGGCCCGGGACGGCCCCGGGTGTCCCAGCGCCAGGAGGTCTCCACGGTGTGCCGCGGGGCGAACCGCACGTGCAGCACCAGCAGCGGCGGCGCGGGCGGCGGCAGGGTGACGCTGCCGTCGGCGGAGCCCACCGCGATCTCCGCGCGCAGATCGGCGAGGGGTCCGTGCAGCAGGTCGTCCACCTCGTCCTGCGGCACCACGACCCCCGCGCCCAGCGCCTCGGCCACGCTCCGCCCCGACCCCGCGCCGCCCAGCAGCGCCAGGTGCTGCGGGCCGAGCCGCCCGGTCGTCGGCGCCAGCACCACCTGCCGGGGCGCCGCCAGGTCGACCACGTAGACGCCGTGGTCGCCGATCGCGTGCCCGTGCCCCACCGGCATGGGTTCGCCGTCGACCAGCAGCCGCGCGGCCACCCGCACCCCGCCGTCCACCCGCGACGCGTCCAGAGTCAGCGACGCGGTCGAGCCGAGGCGCACCGTGGCGCCCGAGCCCGAGCCGACCAGCACGATCCCCAGGTCACGCGCCTGCGCGAGCAGCTCCCACAGCACCGGATTCACGAACTCGTCCAGCAGCACCCAGTCCGCGTCGGTGCCCGGATCGGCCGGCGTGCCCGCGCGGTGCAGCGCCCCCACCTGGCAGAACCAGCGGTGCTGCGCCTCGTCCAGACCCAGCCGGGTCCGCATGTGCGGGATGTTCGACCAGGTCACGTTGCCGCGCGCCCAGCCCCGTGCCGTGCGGACCACCGGGCGTGCGCCGAGGCGGTACTGCCCGTTCCCGGGCGGGCCCTGCCGGCTTCCCGCGGTGCGCGAGGTCGGGCCGTTCCACCGGTCGCGGGTGCGCGGGGTCAGCTCGCGCAGCTCGAGCTGGAGGGCGGTGGCGACCGCGGCGGGGCGCTCGTCCGGCGAGCGGTCGGCGGCGGAGTGCGCGGCCAGGCTGGTGAGCACGGCGCGCCAGTCCGTCCGGGCAGGCGGGGTGCGATCGGGATCCGGCGGATCGATCGGCACCTCGGGGACTGCGGACGGCATGCGGCGATCCTTCCACGCGCCGCCGACAGGGCCGCGCGGCTCAGCCGTCGGCCGCCGCCAGCAGCACCCGCACCGCCGTCGCGGGGTCCGCCAGGGCGCCCCGCAGCACGGCGGTGCCCGCCTCGTCCCAGGCGGCCTCCGGATCGGGCTCGATCGCGCCGAGCACCACGCCGACCGAGGCCAGCGTCGCCTCCGACCAGTCGGCGGGCGTGGTGCTGCCGAAAGGTGCGATGCGGGTGCTGGCGGTGACGGCGTCCGGGTCGGCGTAGCCGCGCACCAGCAGTCCGGTGGCGACCGCGCCGAGGGTGAGCGACAGCCGGTGCCAGCCCCGCTCGTCCGGCACGGTGAGCCGGTAGCCGAGCATCTCGGCGAGGGCGGCGAACACGGCGGCGCGGCGATCGGTGAACCGCTGCTCGGTCTCGCGCAGCGCGCGGCTGACCTGCTCGCGCAGGGCCCCGCCGGGCAGGCCGAGGTGGGCGGCGCGCAGCGCGACGTGGCTGCGCCAGGCGGGGGAGCGGAGCATCGCGTCGAAGTCGGAGCCGACCACGATCCGCAGCACCCCGACCACCAGGTCGCGCCGGGCGGCGGGGTCGCTCAGGTCGCCGGTGCGGGCGGCGAGGTCGGCGAGGTCGCGGGTCAGCCCGGGCAGGTCCTCGGAGAGGTCGGTCGGCAGGTCGGTGGCGCGGGCGAGCCGGAGCAGCAGGTCGGCGGCGAACAGGTCCTTGGTGGGCCAGCGGCGGTAGGACGACGTGCGGGACACACCGGCGTCCTGGATCAGGTCCTCGATGCTCAGGTGCTCCAGGCTGAGCGACAGCCCGCGCTCCGCGACCAGCCGCACGCCCGCGTCGAGCATCCGCTGCTCGGTCTCGGCGTCGGACAGCCGGGGGCGGCGCGCGGTCCGGCGCAGGGCGGGGCGGTCCGACGGTGCGGTCGATCCGTGCTGCTCGGGCATGTCATCTCCGGTGGCTCGATGGCCCTCATCCTGCCATCCGGTACATGGTACTTTGAGTACCAAACGAGCGTCGGGCCGCCGGCGCCGCCGGTCGTGAGGAACCGCGATGGACGTCCTGATCGTCACCGAGTCCTGCTTCGGCAACACCCGTCGCGTCGCCGAGCACGTCGCCGAGGGCCTGCGCTCGCGCGGTGCCGCGGTCAGCGTGGTCGACGCCGCCGACGCACCCCGGCCCGATCACGTGGACCTGCTGCTGGTCGGCGCCCCCACGCACAACATGGGCATGCCGCGTCCCGGCTCGCGGCAGCAGGCGACCGCCTCGGGCGGACGGGAGGCGGTGGCCGGCGTCGCCGAGTGGCTGTCCGCGCTCCCGCGCGGCCTCGGCGGGCGGGCCGCCGCGTTCACCACCGTGAACAGCACGGGGTTCTTCGCCGGGTCGGCCGCCAAGGGGATCGAGAAGGAGCTGCGTCGGCGCGGCGTCGAGGTGGTCGGGCGGGAGGCGTTCCTGGTCACCGGGCGGTCGGGGCCGGCGGCCGAGGGCGAGCTGGACCGCGCGCAGCGCTGGGGCGCGGGGCTGGTCTGACGCGTCGGGGCGGGCGGGCCGTGCGGTCGCTCGGCGCGCCCGACCCGCCCGAACCTGTCACTCGGCGCTCGGCCCGTCCCCAGGCCGCTGCTCGGCGCCCGACCCGCCCGACGCCGTCACCTGGCGCTCGGCCCGCCCGACGCCGTCACTCGGCGCCCGCCCCGCCCCACGCCCAGTGCCGCCGCTGCGCGCTGACGGCCCACGCGGTCACCGCGTCCAGGTCCACGGCCTCCGGCAGCGGGGTGCGGCCCTCGTCGAGCAGGGTGCGCACCTCCGCCTCCAGGGCGGTGATCGACGCGGACACCTCGTCGCGGGGCACCTCGCCGCGCTTCACCGCCAGCGTGTGCTCCCGCTCCTCGGTCGGCATCGGCAGGGTCAGCGCGCCGGTCCGGGCGATCTCCCGCCCCTGGTACGCGAGCCGCAGCGCGTGGCTGCCGTACTTCACGTCCCAGCCGAAGCGCTCGATCAGCTCCGGCCGGTTCGGGACGTCGCGGCGGGACTGCCCGAGCATCCGCGCGTGCTGCGCGCCCATGTACCCGAGGAAGCGCTCGACGGTCCCCCGGGACAGGAACGCCGACCGCATCGCGCGCAGCTCCTCGCCCAGGGGCGTCAGCACCACCAGGTCGGCCTCCGGCGCGAACAGCGGCAGCAGCACGGTCGGGTTGCCCTGCACGGCCAGGCGCAGGTACTTGCGCAGCGAGTAGAGGATCAGGTCGGTGTCGCCGTGCCCGCTGCGCACGCCCTCGGGCTGGGTGCGCCACACGTAGTCCTCGCGGACCCGGACGAAGCCCAGCACGTGCTCCGGCGGCTCGACGTACACGCCCATCTCGTCGTGGTCGTCCGTGCCCGGGACCGCGATGCCGTGCACGCCGCTGCCCACCACGGAGCGCAGGATCTCGTTCGGCAGCGCGACGGCGGGGTCGCCGTACTCCAGGTTCGCGGACATGCGCAGGACGGTAGCGGTGCCGACGCGCAGGTCCGAGCGCTTTACGTCCCGCGGATCCAGTCGAGCGGCGCCCCGTGCTCCGGACGCCAGCCGCTCGGCGGGTCCTCGCCGACGCGGCCGTCCACGGCCTCGCGCAGCAGGTCGGCGTGCCCGGTGTGCCGCCCGTACTCCTCGGTGAGGTCGAACAGCAGCCGGCGCAGGGTCAGGTGCCCGCGCTCGTCCCCGAGGTGCACCTGCTGGTCCAGCCCGCCGTCGGCCAGCGCCGCCGCGAGCCGCTCCTTCGACCGCGCGACCGCGTCGTCCCAGGTGGCGTAGAGCTGCTCGGGGGTGTCGTCGACGGCGGACAGGATCTCGGTGTCGTTCTCGCCCCAGGTCTCCGGGTGCCACATCGGTCCCGGGTGCTGGCCGGCGAGCTTCCACCGGAACGTGACGTCCTCCACCGCGGCGAGGTGCTTGAGCAGGCCGCCCAGCGTCAGCGCCGACGGCCCGAGGTGCTGGGACAGGCCCGCGGCGTCCAGGCCGTCGGCCTTCCAGCGGAACGTGGTGCGCAACCGGTCGAGCGCCCCGACGAGGTGCTCGACCTCCGAGCCCGCGTACGGGGGCTCCCAGGGATCGATGTCCGTCATGGCACGACGGTAGGGGCGCCGGGGTCGGTGTGCGAGGGGTCCCGGTGGTCGATCCGCCTCGGCGGGTGACCGGGGCGATCCGCCCCTCTGCCTACGATGGCGACCGTGACCGACTCCGCACCCGCCCTGCCGTTCGACGCCGTGCTCTTCGACTGCGACGGGGTGCTGGTGGACTCCGAGCCGATCACCAACGAGGTGCTGCGCGCCATGCTCGCCGAGCTCGGCTGGGACCTCACCCCGCAGGAGTGCTGGGCGCGGTTCGTCGGCCGCTCGCTCGCCGACGAGCTCGGGGTGATCGCCGCGCATACCGGCGTCACCGTCGGGCAGCGGTGGATCGAGGAGTTCCGCGAGCGCCGCAACGTCGCCCTCGAGCGCGACCTGGTGGCGGTGCCCGGTGCCGACGTCGCGGTGCGGACGCTGGCGACGGCCTACGCCGGGCGGGTGGCGGTGGCCTCGGGCGCCGACCGGCGCAAGATCGAGCTCCAGCTCACGAAGACCGGGCTGCGCGAGGCGTTCGGCGGGCACCTGTACAGCGGCATGGAGGTCGAGCGCTCCAAGCCGGCGCCGGACGTGTACCTGGCGGCGGCCGCCGGCCTCGGCGTGGACCCGGCGCGCTGCGCGGTGGTGGAGGACACGGTGGCCGGGGTGACCGCGGGTGTCGCCGCCGGGGCGACCGTGATCGGTTACGTGCCGCTCGGCACGCAGGACGCGAACGCCGCCGCCCTGCGCGCGGCCGGGGCCCGGCACCTGGTCACGTCCATGACCGAGGTGCCGGGCCTGCTCACCGGCGCGGTGCCGGTCGCGGGCTGAGGGATCAGCAGGTCTCCCAGCTGCCGCAGCCCGACATCTCGAGGGTCGGCTCGATCGGGGTCCGGTCCGCGGGGCCCTGCGTGACGAAGGTCGCGGAGTACCCCGGGGAGCGCGTCTCCAGCAGCAGGTGCGTGGCCTCGTCGAGCACCAGCGTCGTCGCGTCCTGCCCGGTGTACTGGATCAGCAGGCCGGTGCGGCCGAGCCGGTCGGTCCCGATGCCGGTGGTGACGTCGGGCAGTCCGCTCGCGACCTCCCAGGCGGCTGCGCGCAGGTCCTCGGGCAGCAGCCCCGGGTTGTTGGTGAGCAGGTCGTAGATCATCCCGAAGACCTTGTTGTCGTCGGAGCCGCTGCGCCGGTCGGGCTCCACGCTGGCGTACATCAGGTCGCGCAGCGCGTCCGGGTCGGTGGGCAGCAGCGACGCGTCGGTGACGTTCTCGTTCCCGGTGCCGGCCAGGTTGAAGTACCCCGCGATGCTGTTCGGGCCGATCGCCGTCGGGCCTTCGGGGTCGTCCTGCGTCCACGGGGTCAGGTCGCCGTCCCAGACGATCAGCCCCGGCAGCGTCAGGCTCTGCCACTCCTCGCGGGACTCGGTGCTGGAGGCGTCCCAGCTCTCGGTCTGGCTGTACCAGTACACGTGCCCCTGCGCGTCGGCGATCGTGCCCGGCGTCGGCGAGATGCCGCCCGTCGCGGTGGGATCGGCACCCGGCTCGGTGGCCTGCGGCGTCGGCAGCGCGATCGGGCCGAGCGTCGGCGTCCCCCCGCCGGCGATCGGCGCCCCGGTGCTCGGCCACGGGACCGCCGACCATCCGCTCAGGGCGGACACCCCGAGCACGGCCAGCGCACCCACCGCGCCGGTCACCCCGGCGGTGCGCTGCGCGAACCGGCGGCGGCGGGCGCGGGGGAGCACCCGGTGGGTGCTGACGGTCAGGACGGGGACCGTGTCGTCGGCCATCGCGCGCAGGTCGCGGGCGAGCTCGTCGTCGGTGCTCATCACCGGCTCCTCGGGGTGGTGGGTGCGGGGGAGGTGGTCAGCGCGGCGCGCAGCCGGTCCATGCCGCGCGAGGCGGTGGACTTCACGGTGCCGACGGAGATGCCGAGGTCGGCGGCGACCTCGCGCTCGGACAGCCCCTCGAAGTGCCGCAGCACGATCACCCGGCGCTGGCGTGGGCTGAGCAGCGCCAGGGCGCGCACGAGCTGGTCGCGGTCGGCGTGCCGCTCGGCGGCGTCGGCGGGATCGGCGTGCTCGGGCACGTCGGCCGGATCGGTCAGCACCTCGCGGCGGCGCCGGCGCCAGGTGTCGATCCGCAGGTTGGCCAGGGTGCGGCGGGCGTAGGCCAGCGGGTCGCGCTCGCGGGCGCTGCCCCAGTGCAGGTAGGTGCGGACCAGCGCCTGCTGCACCAGCTCGTCGGCCTGGTGCGCGTCGCCGCAGAGCAGCCAGGCCGTCCGCGCCAGCGCCGGTGCGGCGTCGGACATGAACGCGGTGAACTCGGCGTCCCGGCCGACCCCTTCGACCAGCACCAGCGCCTCGACGTCGGGGGTGTCGCGGGGGATCGGCGGGTCCGGTGGTGCTCCCGCCACGACCAGGCCCCCGTCCGCGATGCTCGTCATCCTCATGACGGGTATACGCGACCGGGGGCCGGAAGGTTGCGTGCTTCGCGCGGATCAGGTGCGATCCGCATCCGATCGGGGGTCAGGCGGCGGCGACCAGGTCGAACAGGTTGCCGGCGGGGTCGGTCAGCGTGACGCGGTGCTCGCGGCCGCGCACGGTGCCCAGTCGGCGGGCGCCGAGCCGGGACAGCCGCTCGGACTCGGCATCCAGGTCGGCCGTGACCAGGTCCAGGTGCAGGGCGCCGGGGGTGAAGCCGGCGGTGACCGACCGCTCGACGACGACGTGCGGGCCGCCGGCCGGATCGGCCGTCAGCTCGGCGCGCTCGGTGCTGGCGCCGGGGACGAGGTCGCGGCCGAGGGCGGCGGCCCAGAACAGGCCGATCGCGTGGGCGTCGGGGGCGTCGATCGTGACGCCGCGGAAGATGCTCGCCATGGGGTGCTCCTCGGGGTCGTGCGGGTGCTGCGGGGGGTGCTGCGCGTGCTGCGGCCGGCGTGTCGCCCGGCGGGTGGCGCAGGGCTGATTCGGGGCTGGTGCCGGGCTGCGGGAGGTCGTACCCTGGAACGGAGGCGCCTCCGGTTATGTTCATGACTGTAAGCGGAGGATCCTCCGGAACGCAAGAGGTCACACCGAGGAGATGTTGGCAGTGCCGTCCGTCACCACCGATCGACCGCTGCGCGCTGACGCGCAGCGCAACCGCGCACGCCTGCTGGAGGTGACCGCCGCCGCGCTGGCCGAGGACGGCGAGACGCCGCTGGAGCAGATCGCGCAGCGCGCGGGCGTGGGGATCGGCACGCTCTACCGGAACTTCCCGACCCGTGGCGCGCTGGTCGAGGCCGCCTACCGGCAGGAGGTGCAGGCACTCTGCGACGCGGCCCCGGCCCTGCTGGCGGATCACCCGGTGGGGATCGACGCGCTGCGGGACTGGTTCGGCCGCTTCGTGCGGTACGCGACGACGAAGCGCGGCATGGGCGCGGCGCTGCGCTCGGCGGTGGGCTCGGACTCGCCGCTGTTCGGCGAGACGCGCGAGCGGATCATCGGCGCGATCGGCGTGCTGCTCGCGGCTGGTCGTGAGGACGGCTCGGTGCGCCCGGACGTGGACGCCGAGCAGGTGATGCTGGCGACCGGTGCGGTCTGGATGGTCCCGGACGGCGACGGCTGGGACGCCAAGGTGCGCGGGGTGCTCGACCTGGTCGTCGACGGCCTGCGGCACGGGGCCCCGGGCGTCGACGACCAGGCCTGAGCCTCAGCCCTCGGCCAGGATCGCGTCGATCTGGCCCATGGCCTCGGTCATGCCCTCGACCATGCCCATCGCGACCAGCTGCTCCATCTGCTCGACGGTGCTGAAGGACGAGCGGATCGTCATCCGGGTGCCGGTCGGGATCTCCTCCAGCGCCACGTGCGCGACCGTGGTCGGCATCGACGGGTCCGGCGCCCCCGAGTCGTCCGCGAAGCCGTCCTCGAACTCCAGCGAGCGCGGCTCGTCCACGGCGCGGAACTGCCACCAGCCGCCGGCCTTCTCGCCCTCGGGGCCGGTCATGTAGTAGCGCGAGCGGCCGCCGACCTGCACCTGGTGCTCGACGAAGGTGGCCGGCCAGGTGGGCGGGCCCCACCAGCGCTCGAGCTGGCGCGGGTCGGCCCAGATCTGCCACACCCGGGCGGGCGGCGCGGCCAGCTCGGCCACGATGGTCAGGGTGCGGGCCTGCGGGTCGGGGGTGGTGCTGACGACGGTCATCGCGGGTTCCCTCCGGTCGGGTTCACGTCCTGCGGGTGCGGTCCCCGTCGCGGCGCGGTCGCGGTTCGGCGCGGCCGGTCACGGCTCGGTGAGGATCGCGTCGATCCGGTCGAGGCGTCCTCGCCAGATCTCCTCGTACTGCTCGAGCAGCCGCGCGGCCGCCCGGATCGTGCCGACGTCGGGGTGGACCACCTGCTCGCGGCCGTGACGCACCTTGACCACGAGCCCGGCCCGCTCCAGCACCGCCACGTGCTTCTGCACCGCGGCGAAGCTCATCTCGTACCCCTGCGCGAGGTGCGAGACCGACGCCTCCCGACGGAGCACCCGCTGCACGATGTCGCGGCGGGTGGCGTCGGCCAGGGCGGCGAACACACGGTCCACCTCGCCTTGGGTCTGCTCACGTACAACCATGTGGTTGTACGTTACGCGGGGGCTGTCGAGGTCGCAAGGGCTGGGAAAAACTCGCACAGGATCGGTCGCGATGAGCCAGGATGGAGCGATGAGCACCACGGCTGCCCCGGCTCTGCCGCTCGCGCCGCCGTCGCTCGGTGTCCCGCGGGACCTCACGGCCTCCTGGATCCGTCGCGTGATCGCGCTGCTGCTGGACCAGGCGCTGATCGGTGCGGCCGCGTTCCTCACCGCCGCCGTGGTGCCGGTGTCCGTGCCGTCGATCCTCCCGGTGTTCGGGGCGCCCGAGCCGACGGCTGCCCTGTGGACCGACAGCCGGCCGATGATCGTGCTGGTCGTGGTGCTGCTCGCCATGCAGGCCTATCTCGGGTCCACGCCGGGCAAGCTCGTCATGGGGATCGCGGTGGTGCGCGCGGTCGACGGCCGGCCGGTGGGGATGATCCGCACGCTGCTGCGCCTGGTCGCGCACGTGCTGGACGGGATCCTGATGATCGGCTACCTGCGCCCGCTGTGGAACCTGGAGCGCAAGACCTTCGCCGACTCCCTCGCCGGCACCGTCGTGCTGCGCACCGACCGGCCGCTGCCGTTCGCCGCCCGTCGCGAGACCGCGTTCCCGCTGGACTGGGAGCGCCCGGAGCCGCCTGGGTGGCGGCAGCCCGTCGCCGTCGTGTCCGTGCTCGCCTGCGCGGCCGGGGTCGCGATGAACCTCGGCAGCAGCGGCACCGCCGTCGCCGGCTCCACCTCGTGCTCGGCGATGGTGCTGCCCGCCGCCGGCGTCCCGAACGGGACGAGCCCCGTCTTCGCGTCCGGCGTGGTCGACGTCACGGGCGGTGGCGGCACCGAGACCCGGCTCGGTGTCGAGCGTCCCCGGCGCGACGGCGACCCCGCCGTCACCGTGCGGTGGGACACCATCGGCCTGCCTGCGGGGTCTGTCGCGCGGTTCGCGGTGCTCGACGCCGGCGGTGACCCGGTGTGGTCCGTCGAGCGGCGCGCGCTGGACGCCGGGCTGTCCGAGGTCGGCTCCGGTGACGCGACCCTGCTCCAGGACGGCACCGTGGGGCTGAGCCTGCCGCCGGACGTCGCGGCGCGCTACGCCGAGGCGGTCATGGACGGGCGGTGGGAGATGTCCGTGCGCTCGCCCGTCGGTGGCGAGGGGGCGGACGGGTCCGGCGTGGAGGCGACGACGCTCTGCACGGGCTGAGCGTGCGCCGTCTGGTCGGCCGACGTCCGGAGCGGGGCCGTGCGACCGGTCAGCCGAGGTCGTCCCAGGACCGGACCAGCGCCGTCGCCGTCCCGAGCGTCGCCACGGAGGCCTCGGCGTCCACCCGGGCGAGCACCAGCGCCGTGACGACGTGCGCCACCACCTGCCGCGCGCGGTCGTCCAGCACCGCCGCGTCGGTCCCGGGGCAACGGGCGGCGATGCCGCGTCGCATCGCGTCGGTCAGCTCGCGCCGGTAGGCGTCCACCACCTCGCGCAGGGCGGGGTCGTGCCCGGCCGGGCCGGTCGCGCAGGCGAGCAGCAGGCAGCCGCGCCGCGGCGAGTCGGCGGGCAGGGCCGCGATCGCACCGGAGAGCCCGGTCAGGTAGGTGAGGATCGCGTCCGGCGCGGTCGGCTCCGTGGTGAGCACGCGCAGCCGGGGGCGGACGACCGTGTCGAGGTAGTCCTGCACGGCGGCGTCGAACACGCCACGCTTGCTGCTGAACGCGTGGTACAGGCTGGACCGGCCGAGGCCGGTGGCGTGCTCCAGGTCGGGCAGCGAGGTGGCGTCCAGGCCCTTGTCCCAGAACACGTCCCGGGCGGCCTGGACGACGGTCGCGGTGTTGAAGGACTGCGGTCGGCCCATGGTGGCAGTCTATAGTGGAACGATCAGTACACAACCATGGTCGTCGAGCAGCGGCGGCCCGACCGAGGAGACGCGATGATCGCGACCGGGCTCGTGCTCGCCGCCGTGGCGGCGCTGGTGCACGTCTACATCTTCTGGCTGGAGTCCCTCACCTGGACCTCCGCCCGCACCCGCGCCACCTTCGGCACCACGCCGGAGCAGGCCGAGGCCACCCGCGAGATGGCGTACAACCAGGGCTTCTACAACCTGTTCCTCGCCGTCGTCACCGTCGTGGGCATCGTGCTCACGGCCGCCGGGCAGACCGGTGCCGGGGCCGCGCTCGTGCTGGCGGGCACCGGGTCGATGGTGCTCGCCGGGGCGGTGCTGCTGCTGTCGTCCCGCGACAAGGCCCGCGCCGCGCTGGTGCAGGCCACCCCGCCGCTGCTGGCCGTCGTCGCCCTGGTCGTCGGCCTGCTCGCCTGAGCGCCGCACCGCGCCCCCGACCGCATCACGCAGCGCCCGACTGCACCGAGAACCACCGGAGATCCCGCATGAGCACCGCCCGCAGCACCCAGGTCCAGCTCGTCGCCCGTCCGCACGGCTGGCCGACGCACGACGACTTCCGCACCGTCCAGGTCGACCTGCCCCCGCTCGCCGAGGGCGAGGTCCGCGTCGAGAACGCCTTCGTCTCGGTGGACCCGTACATGCGCGGGCGGATGAACGACGCGGACAGCTACGTCGCCCCGTACGCGCTGGGCGAGACGATGACCGGCGGGGCCGTCGGGCGCGTGGTCGAGTCCCGCGCCGAGGGTCTGGCGGTGGGTGACGTCGTGCTGCACCAGCAGGGCTGGCGGGACGTCGCGCAGGGGCCGGCCGCCGGCTTCCGCGTCGTGCCCGAGGTGCCCGGTGCACCGCTGTCCGCGCACCTCGGCATCCTCGGCATGACCGGGTACACCGCCTACGTCGGCCTGCGGAAGATCGCGGCGATGCAGCCCGGTGACGCGGTCTTCGTGTCCGGTGCCGCCGGGGCGGTCGGCTCCGCCGCCGGGCAGATCGCCCGCCTGCTCGGTGCCTCCCGGGTGGTCGGCTCGGCCGGCTCCGCGCAGAAGGTCGCCACCGCCACCGAGCGTTACGGCTACGACGTGGCCTTCGACTACCACGCGGGTCCGGTCCGCACGCTGCTGCGCGAGGCCGCGCCGGACGGGGTGGACGTGTACTTCGACAACGTCGGCGGGGACCACCTGGAGGCCGCGCTCGACGTGCTGCGCCGGGGCGGACGGGTCGCGCTGTGCGGGGCCATCGCCGGCTACAACGCCACCGAGCGCACCCCGGGGCCGGACAACATGAGCCGGATCATCACCCAGGGCCTCACCCTGCGCGGCTTCACGCTCGCCGAGCACGTCGAGCTGTACGGCGAGTTCACCCGGGACATGGGCGCGTGGTTCACCGAGGGCCGGATCACCCACGACGAGACCGTGGTGGACGGGATCGAGCACGCCGTGGACGCGTTCCTCGACCTGCTGCGCGGCGGCAACGTCGGCAAGATGGTCGTCCGCGTCTGACCGGTGCCGCCTGGCCGGCCAGCGACGTCCGTCGCCCCGGCCGCCGGTCACGTCGCGTCGGGGGCGCCGGTCGTGTGGAGCGCCGGTCCGGCCCGCCGAGCAGCGGGCGCGCCCCCGCCGGCGTCAGGAGGTGACGTCGGCGGTGGTGAACCGGCTCCAGGCGAGCGACCCGAAGATCGCCACCCACACGGCCTGCACGACCATGCCCTGCGCCAGCACCCCCGGGTCGACCTGGAGCCGCAGCAGCTCGGCGAAGTCGAACCAGTGGTGCGTGAGCAGCCCCGGGTGGATCGCGGAGACCTGCGGCAACGAGTCGAGCACCGTGGACACGATCGCCACGACCACGGTGGCGGCCATCGCGCCGACCGGCACCTCGGTGAGCGTGGAGAAGAACAGCCCGACGGCGACCAGCCCGGTCAGGGACAGCCCGACGTAGAGGACGATCCCCGCGACGCGCAGCACCCCCTCGCCCAGCGGCACGCTGCTGCCGGACAGCAGGGTCACGTCGTGCAGCCCGAAGTAGGCCGCCCCGACCACCAGCCCCACCACGGCCACGGCCAGCACCGCCGCCGCGGCGAACACCAGCGAGGCGACGGCCTTGACCAGCAGCAGCCGCGCCCGGGGCACCGGCACCACCAGCAGGTAGCGCAGCGTCCCGGTCGAGGCCTCGCCCGCGATGGCGTCGCCGGAGGTGATCCCGATGGTCAGCGGCAGCAGGAACGGCAGGCAGAGGAAGAGCGAGGCGACGACGAGGAACAGCCCGTTCTGCGTCACCTGCCCGACGAAGGACGGACCCTGCCCGGCGATGGCCGAGTCGCGGGTCAGCCACAGCACCGTGCCCAGCAGCAGCGGCACCGCGCCGAGGCCGGCGAGCAGCACCTGGTTGCGACGGCGACCGAGCACCAGGCGCAGCTCGGAGGCGAGCAGCCGTCCGGTGGCGGCGGCACGCGAGCGTTCGACCGTCCCCTCGGGGGCGTCCGGTGCCGGGGCGTCGGCGGTGGTGAGGTCAGCGAGCGACATCGAAACCCTCCCCGGTGAGCTCCACGAACACCTGCTCGAGGCTGGGGCGTCGTACCGCGAGGCCCAGCAGGTCCACCCCGGCGTGCACCAGGGCGGCGGCGACCTTCTCCGGCGGCACCGTGCCCGCCGGTGCGTCGAGGGTGGTGGTCCCGGACGGCACGTCGAGCGGCACCGTGCGGTCGGTCCCGCCGGGCGCGCCCGGGGTGTGGGGCGCCAGTCCGCCGAGGTCGGCGTCCGGTCCGGTCACGAGCCCGTGCGCGCGCAGCACCTCCGCGGCCTGCGCCGCCTGCGAGGCCCGGACGGTCACCCTGAGATGCGCCTCGCCGCGTGCGGTGAGCGCGTCGCGGTCGCCCTGGAGCAGCAGGCGCCCGCGGCTCATGATCCCGACGTGGGTGCACACCTGCTCGATCTCGGCGAGCAGGTGCGAGGAGACCAGCACGGTCGTCCCGGCCTGCGCGAGGTCGCGCACCAGGTGCCGGACCTCGCGGGTGCCCTGTGGGTCGAGCCCGTTGGTGGGCTCGTCCAGCACGAGCAGGTCCCGGGGCCGGAGCAGCGCGGCGGCGAGGCCGAGCCGCTGCTTCATGCCGAGGGAGTACTGCCGGTAGCGCTTGTCCGCCGCGGCACCCAGTCCGACGCGTTCGAGGGCGGCGTCGCTGCGCCGGCGGGTGGTGCGCGGGTCGGCGGTCGCGTCGGCGGCGTCCAGCCGGGCGAGGTTGGCCCGTCCGGACAGGTACGGCTGGAAGGCCGGTCCCTCGACCAGCGCGCCCACCCGGGGCAGCACGCGCCCACCGTCCTCCGGCATCGGCGAGCCGAGCAGCCAGGCACGGCCTGCCGTCGGTCGCGTCAGCCCGAGCAGCATCCTGATCGTCGTCGTCTTGCCCGAGCCGTTCGGGCCCAGGAACCCGTACACCGCACCGCGTGGCACCTCCAGGTCGATCCCGTCCACGGCCACCTGCCCGGAGCGGAACCGCTTGGTGAGCCCCGTCGTGCGGACCGCGAGGTCGACGGCCGTGCCCGGTGCGCCGGGGGCGTCCGCAGCCGTCATGCCGCGGCGCGCAGGGTGTCGCCGGGCACCGCCCCGACGAGCACCCGGCCGTCGTCGGTGATCAGCACGCTCAGCAGCGCCGAGCTGAGCAGGCGTCCCTCGGGCACGGCGGTCGTGAGCTGCTCGTAGAGCGCGGATGTGTCGAGCTCGGGGCGTCCGGGGTTGCCGGACTCGTCGCTCGGCACGAACTCCTGCACCAGGTCCTGCGCGGCGTCCGAGCCGATCACGCGGTCCGCGCCGGGCACGCTCGCCAGGGCCGCGGCGTCCCCGCCGACCAGCCCGGCCACGTCCAGGCCGCTCAGCGTGACGATGCGGGACCAGCCCTCGCCGGTCACGGTGACGCCCTCCGGCGGCTCGACCTCGGACGGGTCGGAGGGCAGCGTGCCGTGGTCTGCGGGGACCTGCGGCAGCGGCACGACCTGCTCGGTGGTCTCAGCGCCCGCCGGGGCGGAGAACGTCAGCACCGACTCGTCCGGCGCGGTGAACGCCACGTCGGTGAAGCCGACCTCGAGCGCCGGGGTCTCGACGTCCTGCACCGACCACACCTGCACCCGCAGGGGCGCGGAGGTCTCGGCGTCGACGGCCACCACCACGCGGTCCACCAGGGTCCCGTCGTCGGTGGGGGAGACGACGAGCTGGTACGCGTCGCGACCGGCGATGGTCACCGGGCTGTCGGTGGTCACGTCGGCGTGCTCCTCGACCTGCGCGAGCGCCTGCTGGGCGGCCTCCTGCGGGGTGGGCAGGTCCGCGCCCGCGGTGGGGGCCACGCCGGCGCGGGCGTCCTCGGCCAGCGCGTCGTAGCGCGCCCGGTCCGCGGCGTCGAGCGTGTAGTGGGTGACCGCGTCGTCGGTGGAGGAGTAGGTCCACGCCTCGGGACCGTCCGAGACCACCGAGTACTCCGAGGTGGTGCCGAGGAGCGCCACCCGCGAGCGCTCGCCGCCGTCGGACCACACCCGCAGCGTCGAGGAGCCGCTGAGCAGGTTGAGCGGGTCGGCGCCGGTCATCTCCGAGACCGGCAGCTCCGGCAGGCCCAGGCGCGCCGTGTAGACGACGGTACCCTGCACCGGCACCGCGTCCGCCTGCGCCACCCGCTCGGCCAGCTCGGCCGCGGTGACGTCCGGCAGCGTGGAGCCGTCGGCGGAGGCCAGCGCCGGCACGCCCACGGCGGCGGCGACCACCACGGCCACCACCCCCGGCACGGCCCAGCGGGCCCGGGGGGACAGGGTGCGACGCGGCACGGGCGCAAGATCGGTGCTCATGCCCCCACCCTGCCCGGTGCTGCCTGAGGGGACGCTGAGAGACCTGCGGCGACCGGGCCGACGGGTGGCATGCTGCCGGGATGCGGGTGCTGGTGGTGGACGACGAACGCGGCCTGGTCGCGGCGCTCCGTCGTGGGCTGACCGCCGAGGGCTTCGCGGTCGACGCCGCGCACGACGGCGAGACCGGCCTCGTGATGGCCGCCGATCGCGACTACGACGCGATCGTGCTGGACGTGATGCTGCCGCGCCGCAGCGGCTACGAGGTCGTCGCCGCGCTCCGTGCCGACGGGATCAGCACGCCGGTGCTGCTGCTCAGCGCGAAGGACGGCGAGCACGACGTCGCCGACGGCCTCGACGTGGGCGCCGACGACTACCTGACCAAGCCGTTCTCCTTCGTCGTCCTGGTCGCCCGGCTCCGTGCGCTGCTGCGCCGCCCCGCCGACCTGCGCCCCGCCGTGCTGACCAGCGGCGACCTGGTGCTCGACCCCGCGACCCGCACGGTCACCCGCGCGGGTGCACCGGTGGACCTCACCGCGCGCGAGACGGCGCTGCTGGAGTACCTGATGCGGCAGCAGGGCCGGGTGGTCGGGAAGGTCGAGCTGCGCGACCACGTGTGGGACGGGCCGGGCGAGGACGGCAACGTGGTCGAGGTGTACGTCGGCTACCTGCGGCGCAAGCTCGGCCGGGACGCGGTGCTCACGGTGCGAGGCGCCGGCTACCGCGTGGCGGGGTGACGGCGTGGTCCGGCGCGCGCTGACCGACCTGGTCCGGCAGGGCTGGACGCTGCGGGTGCGGCTGACCCTGCTCACCGCGGGCATGCTCGCGGTCGCGCTGACCGTCGGCGCCCTGGCGCTCACCGGGCTGTTCTCCCACGGCCGGACCGGCTCGCTGGACGAGATGGTGCGGCTGCGCGCCGTCACGGTCGCGGACCTGGCCACGTCGGGACGGCTGCCGGAGCCGCTGCCGGTGGTGCAGCCCGGGGAGATCGTGCAGGTGCTCGACGCCGACGGCCGGGTCGTCGCCTCCTCCACCACCGCGAGCCGGACCCTGCCGGTGCTGCCGGCCGACCAGGTCGCGGTGCTCGCGGAGCGGGCGCGCGGGTCCGAGGACGGTCTCGCGCTCGCGAGCACCGACCGCTCCGCCTACGACCACGACGCCCGGGTCGCCGTCGTCCCGCTGGACGACGGTCGCGCGGTGGTCGCCACCGTCCCGCTCGGCGAGGTGCAGGGCGTGGTGCGTGCGCTGCGGCTCGCCCTGCTCGGCCTGGTCCCGGTGCTGACCGTGCTCCTCGGGCTGGTGACCTGGCTGACGATCGGCCGGGCGCTGCGACCGGTGGAGGCGCTGCGGGTCGCCGCCGCCCAGGTGGCGCGGACCGGTGGCCCGGGATCGCTGCCGGTGCCCTGGGCGGACGACGAGATCGGCGCGCTGGCGCGGACCCTGAACGAGATGCTGGACCGGCTGGAACGGGCCGCCGCCCGGCAGCGCGGGTTCGTCGCCGACGCCGCGCACGAGCTGCGCTCACCGATCGCCGCGCTCACCGCCGCCCTCGACGTCGCACGCGCCCACCCGGACGCGTACCCCACCGAGGAGCTGGTGACGGACCTCGCGGTCGAGGTGCGGCGCACCGCCGTGCTGGTGGACGACCTGCTGCTGCTGGCACGTGTCGGGTCGCGACCGCTCGACTCCGGCACCGTGGACCTCGCCGCCGTCGCGCAGGAGGCGGTGGACCTGGCGCTCGCGGCCGCCGAGCGCACGGACGTGCAGGTCCGGGTGACCGGCGAGGGCGGCGGCCGGGGTGACGCGGGAGCGCTCGTCCGGGTGGTCCGGAACCTGGTGGACAACGGCGTGCGGCACGCCTCCGGATCGGTCGGCGTGCTGGTCGCGCCGGGGGAGGTCGTGGTGGTGGACGACGGGCCGGGCGTCCCCGAGGCGGACCGGGAGCGGGTGTTCGAGCGGTTCGTGCGGCTGGACGACGCGCGGGCGCGCGGGGACGGCGGGAGCGGGCTGGGTCTCGCCATCGCACGGGAGATCGCCCGTGAGCACGGCGGCGAGGTGCTGCTCGGCGCCGCCCCGGGCGGGGGTGCGCGGGCGGTGCTCCGGCTGCCGCGCTGACCGACGGCGGCGGGCTCCGGTCGGGTCGGACGCGTCGGGTGGGGCGCAGACGTGCCGAGAGCCGGGCGGGGCGGACGCCGCCCGCCGCGGCCTCAGGACGGCAGCGACACCACCGCGGGCACCGGCGTCCCGTCGCGCAGCGACGCCAGCACCATCCCCAGCACCAGCCGCTCGTGCGGCACCACCGGCTCGGGCAGCGCGCCGAGCGGGTACCAGGCCATCGCGGCGGCCTTGTCCGGCTCCTGCACCCGCGGCTCGCCGGACCAGCGCCGGACGGCGAAGAACACGTCGCACCGCTGCTCGCGCTGCGGCCCGGTGCGTTCGAACCGGTGCAGGACGGTCAGCGGCTCCAGGTCGGCGGGGTCGATGGTGATGCCCGCCTCCTCGGCGGCCTCGCGCACGGCGGCCTCGTGCACGGACTCGCCGGGGTCGACGTGACCGGCGACGGTGGCCCAGTGGCCGTCCATGTAGCCGGTCCCCGCGCGCCGCTCGAGCAGCACCTGGTCGTCGCGCAGCAGCAGCACGTAGGACGCGGCGACCAGCAGCGAGCGGGCCTCCGCGTGGTCGCCGGGGGCGTATCGCTCGGTCATGCCAGCTCCTGTCGCAGGGTCCACGCACCGTCGGTGCGGTCGAGGGTGGCGAGGGCGCCGTTGACCAGGGCCAGACCGGGCGGCACGTGCCCGCAGTCCACGTCGAGCACGACGGGGACGTCCAGGTCCAGGGCGTCGCGCACGGCGTCGTCGTGGGTCCATGCCCCGGAGTCCGGGGAGGCGGTGCGGCCGATGAGCACGGCGGTGGCATGGTCGAACCAGCCGGCCATGCGCAGGGCGCGCAGCCGTCGGGTGGCGTCGGCGGCGGGCACCTCGGCGGTCTCCAGGTACACGACCAGGCCGTCGCCCTCCGCCACCAGGGGCCCGAGATCGCCGAAGGGGGTGCCCGGCAGGTGGGAGATCACCTCCAGGCAGCCGCCGATCAGCCGGCCCCGCGCGCGCACGTCGGGCACCGGACCGTCGGCGTGCTCGCCGATCAGCCGCCAGGTGCCGGGCGTGTCCAGGCCGAGGTCGGTCGTCCCCGGGTCGCCGACGAGGTCGGGCAGCCCGCCGCCGCGGTGCCGGGCGGAGGGCCGCTGCACCAGGGCGTCACCGGGGGAGGTGCGCACGACGTCCAGCCACGGCAGCACCGTGCCGGGCAGCGCGAAGGGCGTCTCCATCAGGTTCTGCCCGTGCAGCGTCGCGAGCCCGGTCGCGAGGGTCAGTGGCGTGAGCAGCACCGAGATGTCCGAGTAGCCGACGAACCAGGTCGGCTCGGCCCGGCGCAGCGCGTCGAGGTCCAGCAGGGGCAGCAGGTCGATCGCGAGCTCGCCGCCCCAGGGCGGGACCACGGCGGCGATCGTGGGGTCGCACAGCAGGGCGGTCAGCTCGGCGGCGCGCTCGCGGGCCGAGGCCGACACGATCCCGGACCCGTCCAGGCACTCGCCCAGCACCACGTCGTAGCCGGCCTCGCGCAGCAGGTGCACGGCGTGGTCGAGCCGGGGCCGGAAGGCGGCCGGGACGCCCGCGGAGGGTGCGGTGACGGCGATCCGGTCGCCGGGGCGCAGCGGTCGGGGGTAGCGCACGCGGCCAGTCTGCCAGCGCCTTCGTGCGACGAGACCGGTGTCCGCGGATCGATACCGCCAAGAATGTGAGGTACGTCACACCGGTGATCCGTGACGTGCGGCCGTCCCCGACGGATGACCCGGTGTGACCAACCACCCCGACACCCCGAGCCGACGCGTCCGTGCGGGCCGAGAGGCGCGCGCCGGTGCGCCGCTGCGCGGCCGGATCGCCGCGGCCAGCGCCCTCGTGCTCGCCCTGACCGGACTGGCCCCTGCGGCCGCCCACGCCGACGACGACGCGCCGATCACGCCGTTCAGCGCCTCGCAGTGCGCCTCGGGCCGGTTCTGCATCTGGTCCGGCACCTCGTACAGCGGCGTGTTCTGGAGCACCGGTTCGGCCGGCGACCAGAACACCACCGTCTCCACCGCGCGCTCGGTGTGGAACCGCACGGGGGTCGCCGTCCGGGTGTACTCCGGCGCGGGGATCACCGGGGCCTGGGTCTGCTACGACTCCGGTGACATCACGTCCTCGACCAGCGTCGGCAGCGCGTCAGTCCGTACCATGACGACCTCCAGCTGTTAGCGAGTGACCTGAAGGTGGCGTGGGCGCAGGGGGCGACCAGGACGACGTTCCGTCGGCCGTTGCGGACGTGGCCGCAGCGGAGTTCGCCGATGCCTACCGGCTGCTCGCCCCGCAGGTCCGCGGCTACGTCCGGCGCCAGGTCCCGGCCGACCAGGTGGACGACGTCGTCGCCGAGACCTTCGTGGTCGTCTGGCGGCGCTGGGCCGACGTGCCGACGGCTCCCGAGGAGCTCCGTCCCTGGGTGTTCGGCGTCGCCCGCAACAAGATCCTGCACGCCCACGAGCAGCGCGGACGCGCGGTCGCCTCGCTGGTCAAGGTCGCCGGGCACGAGCAGACCCGTGCCGGCCACGGCGACCCGGCCGAGCGGCTCGCGTCCGACGACCGGACGCGACGGCTGCTGGCGCTCCTGCCACCGGCGGAGGCCGAGGCCATGGCGCTGACCGTGTGGGCCGCGCTGACGCCGACCGAGGCGGCCCACGTGCTGGGCTGCTCGGTCACCGCACTGACCAGCAGGCTGTCCCGGGCGCGTGCCCGGCTGGCCGAGGCCCTCGCCACCGGCGAGGCGAGGATCGAGAGGGGGGACCGATGACCGACGACGACGCGCTGCGCGACGCGCAGGACGAGATCGCGCGGCTGCGCGAGACGATGAGCGCGCTCGGCATGACCGCCCCCCTGCCGGAGGACGGTCCGGGTGCCGAGCCTGACGCCGAGGCCACCGCACGAGAGATCGCCCGGATCGTCGCCCTGCCCCGCCTCTCCGAGGCGCCCCTCGCCCCGGCCGAGCCCGGCGCCGCCACGCCTGCGCCCGACGCCCCGCTCGACCTGGCCGCCGCCCGCGCGCGCCGCCGTCGCCGGTGGGCCGTCGCGACCTCCGCCGCGGCCGCGGTGGTGCTCGTCGCGGCGGGCCTGACCGTGCTGCCGCACCGGGACGAGGTCGCCGTCGCCACGGCCGCGCCGCCGATGCTGGCCCTGCCGATCGATCCGGTGGAGCTCGCGCACGGCGGGGGGGAGCCCGCACGTGACGCCCTGCTCGCGCTGGCCGAGGCCGCCCGCGACCGACCCGACCCGACGCCGGTCGGCGGGGTGCAGCACGCCCTGTCGCAGAGCTGGCTGCTGTCCGTCCAGGCCGACGACGACGGGGTCACCGCCACGATCGACCCCACGATCGTCGAGAGCTGGCTCGCGCCGGACGGCTCCTCGGTGCAGGCCGAGTGGCGCGGTGACCCGCTCGACGCCGACGGCAGCCTGGAGAAGGTCGACACCTCGCCGTCCGCCGCCGCGGTGGACCGTCTGCCCGCCGGCACCCTGGACGCCGGTGCCGTCGCGGCGCTGTCGACCGAGCCGGAGACCCTGCGGCGCGAGCTGATCGCGTCGATGCCGGGCATGTCCTGCACCGGTGATGCCGAGCCGTACTGCCTGTACTCGGCGCTGACCGACCTGTCCGACCGCTACGTGGTGCCCTCGGGCACCGAGGCGGCGCTGTGGACGATGCTGGCCGACACCCCGGGGGTCACGATCGCCGGGGAGGTCACCGACCGGATCGGCCGGCGCTCGCTCGCCGTCGCGGTGCCGGGCAACCCCGTCGAGGCCGACGAGACGCTGCGGGTGCTGCTGATCGACGTGACCACCGGCCGGCTGTCCGGGCGGGAGGAGGTCACGCTGGACTCCGACGTGCTCGGCATCACCGAGCCGACCGTGACGCACTTCCGCTACCAGGTGGCGACCGACTGGGTGGCCCGCACCGGCGGGCCGGCGACCGGCGACTGACCGGCCTGCTGCGCACGACATCTCTCAGGTTGGGTTGAAGGTCCCGAGACCTGCGGTGACGTGATCGATACCTTCCTTGTGAAGCCGGTCACAAACTATCCGCTGGTCGTTCGAAGGAGATCACCCGTGCCCGAGATGATGAAGGCCGCGGTCGTCCGCGAGCTCGGTGCCCCGCTCGTCGTCGAGGAGGTGCCGATCCCGGTGCCCGGTCCGCACCAGGCGCTCGTCAAGGTCGACTACTCCGGTGTCTGCCACACCGACCTGCACGCCGCGCGCGGCGACTGGCCGGTCAAGCCGACGCCGCCGTTCGTGCCCGGTCACGAGGGCTCCGGCCGCGTCGTGGCGCTGGGCGCCGAGGTCACCGGTGTCCGCGAGGGCGACCGGCTGGGCAACGCCTGGCTGGCGTCCGCCTGCGGCACCTGCCTGGACTGCCTGCGCGGCTGGGAGACGCTGTGCACCGGCCAGCAGAACTCCGGCTACTCCGTGAACGGCTCGTTCGCCGAGTACATGCTGGTGGACGCCCGCTACGCCCCGCGGATCCCGGAGGAGGTCGACGCCGCCGCGGTGACCGCGGTGCTGTGCGCCGGCGTCACGGTCTACAAGGGCCTCAAGGTCACCGACGCCAAGCCGGGCGACTGGGTGGTCGTCTCCGGCATCGGCGGGCTCGGACACATGGCGATCCAGTACGCGAAGGCCATGGGCTACCGCGTCATCGCCGTCACCGGCTCGGAGTCCAAGCGTGCCTCGGCGATCGAGTACGGCGCCGAGCTCGTCGTGAACTACCGCGACGGCGACCCGGGCGAGGCTGTGCACGACCTTGTCGGCGGCGCGCACGCGGCGCTGGTGACCGCGGTCAGCGAGTCCACCTTCCCGCAGGCGCTGTCCATGCTGCGTCGCGGCGGCACCGTCTCGCTGGTGGGCCTGCCCCCGGGCGACTTCCCGCTGTCGATCTTCGACACGGTGCTGCGCGGGCTGACCGTGCGCGGGTCGATCGTCGGCACCCGGCTCGACATGATCGAGGCGGTCGACTTCTTCCGTCGCGGCGTGGTGCACACCAAGTACGAGCTGCGCCCGCTGGACGCGGTCAACGACGTGTTCACGAAGATGGAGACCGGCTCGATCGACGGCCGCGTCGTCCTCGACATGGGGCTCTGACCCGCCGCACGCCCGCCTGACGACGGCCGGTCCTCCTGCGCGGAGGGCCGGCCGTCGTCCGTTCTGCCGCTCTCGTGGTGGTCTGCGGGCTCCGTTCGGCTGAACTGCCCGGAAACCGCCCCCGACCGCCGGTGCCGGTCACTATGCTCGCGGTCGCGGAGGTCCCGGGCTGCCCCCCTGCCCCGGGACCTCCGCCTCGTCCGGCTCCTGCCCGGACCGCTCCGTCACAGCCCGTGCTGACTCCGGTGACTCAGTGTGACGTAGATCACATTCGATCGATGTGACATCCACGCACCCCCGGCGGACTACCTCCATGACACGGCCGCGGTGCGGAGGGCACCCAGCGGCTGTGCGCGGCCCGTCCGAGCCCGCAGGGGGCGGCTCGGGCGGGCCGCCCTCATCTCCCCGCCCGGCAGCCGGGCACGTTTCGGTCCGCGCACGCGTCGAGCCATGGCTCCGCCCAGATCGTCGGACCTCCGGACCGGCCTCAGCCGACGCGCGAGTCGCGCTCCGTCGGGTCGACCGTCTCCAGGTCCGGGTCCTCGCCCGGCGCATCCGCTGCCCCCGCCGTGGTCGCCACGACGGGCTCCGCCTCGACCGGCGGCTCCGCGTCGCCCGCTGCCGCTCCGTCGGCCAGGCTCGGCATCAGCGCGGTCAGCCGCGGCCGCCAGGCCTCGGCCCGCTCCGGGAAGCACCGACCCAGCAGGTCGAGCATCGCGGAGGCGGCGGTGGAGGCCCCCGGCGAGGCGCCGAGCAGACCGGCGATGCTGCCGTCCGCCGCGGTCACCAGCTCGGTGCCGAACTCCAGCACGCCGCCGCCGGGCCCGCGCTTGATCACCTGCACGCGCTGGCCGGCGCTGATCAGCTCCCAGTCGCGGCCGCGCGCCGTCGGCATGAATGCGCGCAGCGTGCGCAGCCGGGCCTCGCGGGAGGCGGCGACCTCGGTGACCAGGTACTTCACCAGATCGATGTTGTGCACGGCGACGGCGAGCAGCGGCACGAGGTTGCCGGGGCGCACGGTGCGCAGCAGGTCGAGCCAGGAGCCCTGCTTGAGGAACTTCATGCTCCACCCCGCGTAGGGGCCGAACATCAGCGCGGGGGAGCCCTCGACCACGCGGGTGTCGAGGTGCGGGACGGACATCGGCGGGGAACCGACGGCGGCCTTGCCGTAGACCTTCGCGCGGTGCGCGTCGACCAGGGCGGGGTTCGTGGTGCGCAGGAACTGCCCGCTGATCGGGAAGCCGCCGTAGCCGTTGATCTCCGGGATGCCGGCCCGTTGCAGCAGGCGCAGCGCCCCGCCGCCCGCGCCGATGAACACGAAGCGCGCGTCGAGGGTGCGGGTGCGCGGGCTGGCGTTCCACCCGCGGTCACGCAGCCGCAGCCGCCAGGTGCCGTCGGGGCGGCGGCGCAGGCCGCGCACCTCGTGCTGGAGGTGCAGCCGGGCGCCGCGCGCGACCAGGTCGTCGACCAGCAGGCGGGTCAGCGTGCCGTAGTCGACGTCGAGGCCGTCGGTGGCGCGGGTGGCGGCGACCGGCTCGTCGGGGTCGCGGTCGGCCATGACCAGCGGCACCCAGCCGGCGATCGTCGCCGGGTCGTCGGTGAACTCCAGGCCGGCGAACCGCGGGTGCGCGCGCAGGGCCTCCCAGCGCCGGCGCAGGTAGTCGACGTCCTTCTCGCCGCGCACGAAGGTCAGGTGCGGCACGGGGGAGCGGAAGCCCTCGGCGGGCAGCCGGCCCTCGGCGTGCAGGCGGTCCCACAGCTCGCAGGACAGCGCGAACTGCTCGTTGATCGTCACGGCCTTGGCGATGTCGATCGTGCCGTCGGTGCGCTCGGGCGTGTAGTTGAGCTCGCAGAGCGCGGCGTGCCCGGTGCCGGCGTTGTTCCACGCGTCCGAGGACTCCAGCGCCACGCCGTCCAGGCGCTCGACGATCTCGATCCGCCACGAGGGCTCGAGCTCCGAGAGCAGGGTCGCGAGCGTGGCGCTCATGATCCCGGCTCCGACCAGGACGACGTCGACCGGTTCCGCGCGTGAAGACACCGTTCGATCGTAACGAGCACCGGACCGCCCCCGCGCGACGGACCGCGATCTGGTCGTCACCACCGACGCGGCACAGGTGCCGACGTGCGCGCGGCCGGCGGCGGTGCGAGCGTGGAGCACCGGCGACCGTGAGGAGGCGGCCATGCGGGTCGTGGTGATCGGTGCGAGCGGCAACCTCGGCACGGCCCTGCTGCGGCTGCTGCGGGACGACCCGGTGGTGACCTCGGTGGTGGCGGTGGCGCGCCGGGTGCCGCCGGCGTCGGTCGGCTGGGCGCCCCCGCCCTACGACCGGGCGGAGTGGCGCGCGGCCGACCTCGGCACGATCGGCCCGGACGCGCCGGTGGTGGCCCGGCTGCGCGAGATCGTCGGCGGCGCGGACGCGGTGGTGCACCTGGCGTGGCAGGTGCAGCCGAGCCACGACCGCGAGCGGCTGCGGCGGGTGCACGTGGACGGCACCCGGCGGCTGCTGCGCGCGGTGGCGGAGGCCCGGGTGCCGCACCTGGTGGTGGCGTCGTCGGTCGGGGCGTACTCGCCCTCGCCGGTGGACCGTCCCCGGGACGAGTCGTGGGAGACCGACGGCATCCGCACCTCGGACTACAGCCAGGACAAGGTGGCCGTGGAGCGGCTGCTGGACGAGGCGGCGCTGCTGCACCCCGGGCTGGTGATCGCCCGGCTGCGTCCGGCGCTGGTGCTCCAGCAGGCCGCCGGGCAGGAGGTGGTGCGGCTCTTCCTCGGGCCGCTGGTGCCGACCGGGCTGCTCGCCGGACGGCTGCCGGTGCTGCCCTGGCCGCGGCACCTGCGGTTGCAGGTGGTGCACGCGGACGACGTGGCGGCGGCCTGCCGCGAGGTGGTGGTGCGCCAGGCGGCCGGGCCGTTCAACGTGGCGGCGCCGGACCTGCTGCGGGCGCCGGAGGTCGCCGCGCTGGTGTCGGAGGGGCGCTGGCGCGAGGTGGACCCGGCCGCCGTCCGCACCGCCCTGGCGGTCGCCTGGCACGCCCGGCTGGCGCGGGTCGGCCCCGGCTGGCTGGACATGGCCCGGTGCGCGCCGGTGCTGGACACCGGGCGTGCCGAGCGCGAGCTCGGGTTCCGGCCGGCCCGCTCGGGCGCCGAGGCGCTGGCCGACCTGCTGCGGGGCGTGGTCCGGGGGTCGGGCACCGCCAGCCCGCCGTTGCGCGCCCGCTGACCGGCCCGTGTGACGATGGGCGGCATGGCAGCCCCCAGCGCCCCGCGCCTCGTCCTCGGCGACCCCGCCGCGCCGATCACCGTCACCGAGTTCGGCGACCTGGAGTGCCCGTACTGCCGCGCCGCCGAACCGGTGCTGCGCGAGCTGGTGGAGACCTCCGCGGGACGGGTGCGGCTGGAGTGGCGGCACTTCCCGCTGTTCCAGGTGCACCCGCACGCGCTGATCGCCGCGCTGGCCGCCGAGGCCGCCGCCGAGCAGGGCCTGTTCTGGCAGATGCAGCGCGCGCTGTTCGCGCAGCAGGACCGGCTGGCCGAGCCCGACCTGCGCGCGGCAGGCGCCCGGCTCGGCCTGGACCCCGCGCGGGTGGCCGGCGAGCAGGCGCAGGGCTTCGCGGAGCTGGTCGAGGCGGACTACCTGGCCGGGCTGGAGCTCGGGATCCGCGGCACGCCGACCCTGCTGATCCAGGGCGAGCGGTACCACGGGCCGATCGAGCTGGCCGCCCTGCGCGCCGCGATCGACGAGCTGGGCTGAGCGCTCAGACCCCGGCCACCCACGGGCGCGGGGGCAAGGACGGCGGCGGGTCGTCGTCGGGGGAGCACAGCGGCAGCCGGTCGCCGAGCACCCGCAGCAGGATCGTGCCGAGCACCGCCGCGACCAGCGACCCGGCGAGGATGCCGATCTTGGCCTGCTCGCGCATCGCGCCCTCGAAGGCGAGCTCGGCGATGAACAGCGAGATCGTGAACCCGATGCCCGCCAGCACCGCACCACCGACCAGGTGCCCCCAGCGCACGCGACCGGGCAGCCGGCCCAGGCCGGTGCGGATCGCCAGCGTCGCCGCCCCGGTGATGCCGAGCGTGTTGCCGACCACCAGACCGACCGCCACACCGATCGTCACCGTGGAGGTCGCCGCCGCACGCAGCGCCTCGGCGTCCAGGCGGACCCCCGCGTTGGCCAGGCCGAACACCGGCACGACCAGGTAGGCGCTCCACGGGTGCAGCACCCGCTGCAACCGCTCGCTGGCCGGCACCGCGGCCCGGGCGGCGAGCTCGGTCAGGTGCTCGCGGTCGGCGGTCGGCTCGTGCACCAGGCCGTCGGCGTACTGCGGCACCTGCTCGACGTGCTCGCGCTCCATCGGGCGGGACGGCAGCAGCAGGCCGACCAGCACCCCGGCCAGCGTGGCGTGCACCCCGGAGGCGTGCACCGCGACCCACAGCGCCACGCCGACCACCACGTAGGGCGTCAGCCGCCACACCCGCAGCCAGCGCAGCGCCAGCAGCACCACCACCAGCGCGGCGGAGATCCCGAGCGCCAGCGCGTCCACGCCGTCGTTGTAGAACACCGCCATCACCGTGATCGCCCCGATGTCGTCCACGATCGCCAGCGTGAGCAGGAACAGCCGCAGCCGGTCCGGGCACGCCGGCCCGAACAGCGCGAGGATCCCGACCAGGAACGCCGTGTCGGTGGACATCACCACGCCCCAGCCGTGGGCGGCGTCGGTGCCGGCGTTGAACGCCAGGTAGAGCAGCGCGGGCACGGCGAGCCCGCCGAGCGCCCCGAGCGCGGGCACCGCCACCGTGCGCCGGTCGCGCAGCTCGCCGCTGGTGACCTCGCGGTTGATCTCCAGGCCGACCACGCAGAAGAACACCGCCATCGCGGCGTCGTTCACCCAGGCGTGCAGCGAGAGGTCGAGCGTCCACGAGCCGAGGTGCATCCCGGCTCCGGTGGACCACAGCGCGTCGTAGGCCTCGGACCACGGGGAGTTCGCCCACAGCAGGGCCACCACCGTCGCACCCAGCAGGAAGACAGCGCTGCCGGCCTCGGTCGCCAGGAAGTCGCGGACCGAGGGGGACACCGACGGCAGCCGCAGCCGCAGCGGCGGGCCGGGCAGCGTGCGGGACGGGTCGGTGGCGTCGGTGGTCACGGGCGGCTCCCTGACGGACGGGCGGCGGAGGGGGTTCCAGGCGGGCGGGGCGCGTGCGCGGGCACGGCCCCGGACGTCCCCAACGCCGCGGCACCAGCCAGTATGCCGATCCCGCGGCCACCGCTCCCGCCGAGCGGACAGCAGGTGTCGCTTCGACGGCCCGGTTGACGACAACTGGCGTCCTCTCGGCGTGCCGCGGGGTGGGCGCGCGGGTGGGTGCAGCCGCGGATGGGCGACCATGGGGGCATGACGAACCCGCGCACCGCAGTCGTGACCGGAGCAGGACGAGGCATCGGCCGGGGGATCGCCCTCGGGCTGGTGCGTGCGGGGTGGGACGTGGCCCTGCTCGGCCGCACGCGTGAGCACCTGGACGCGGTGGCCGCGGAGTGCCGTGCGGCGGGCGGCATGGCCGGCGTGCACGACCTGGACGTCACCGACCGCGCCGCCGTCGAGCGGGTCGTCGCGCAGATCCAGACCGGGTTGGGCGGGATCGGCCTGCTGGTCAACAACGCGGGCGTGATCGAGCGCCAGGAGGTCGACCTGGTCCGTGACGACCCCGACGACGTGTGGCGCGTGATCGAGACCAACGTGCGCGGCCCGCTGCTGATGTCCCGCGCGGTGCTGCCCGGGATGCTCGCGCGCGGCACCGGCTACGTGGTCAACATCAACTCCGGCTCCGGGCACCGGCCGTCCGGCGTCTACACCGGCTACGGGATCAGCAAGGGCGCGCTGGCCCGGCTGACCACGATGCTGGACGCGCAGTACGCCGACCGCGGCGTGCTCACCCTCGACGTCGCCCCCGGCGTGGTCGTCACCGACATGACCTCCGCGATGCCGCTGCACGACGGCCGCACCGCGTGGACGCCGGTGGAGGACACGGTCGACCTGGTGGACGCCTTCGGCTCCGGGCGCCTGGACGCCCTGCACGGGCGGTTCGTGCGCGCGGGCACCGACACGGTGGACTCGCTGCTGGCGATGGCCGACCGGATCGTGGCGACCGACGCCCGCACGCTGCGGCTGGCGGCCTGGGGCGAGGACGACCCGGTGGCCTGATCCGCCGGTCCTCCGGCGCGGGTGTCCTACAGGGCGGGCGACCCCAGCGCCGCCGGGACGTGCGCCCCGTGCCCCGCGTCGCGCAGGGCGGCACGCAGCCGCTCGGCCGCGGCGTCCAGCCGGTCGGCGGGCTCGTCGACGCGGGCGTTGCCGAAGGACAGCTCGGCCTCGCCCCAGGCGGGCAGCACGTGCAGGTGCAGGTGCGGCACCTCGAAGCCGGCGACGAGCAGGGCGGCGCGCGGGGCGTCCCAGGCGGTCTGCTGCGCGGTGCCGATCGTCTTGGCGACGGACATCAGGTGCGCCAGCAGGTCGTCCTCGGCCTCGGTGAAGCTGGCGACCTCCGCGCGCGGCACCACCAGCACGTGCCCGTCGGTGATCGGGGCGATGGTCGCGAAGGCCACCGCCCGGTCGTCGGCCCAGACGAACCGTCCGTGGATCTCGCCGTCGATGATGCGGGTGAACAGCGTGCTCATGCGCCTCACCGTAGCGCTGCGCCCCGGGGTTCAGACTCGCGCGTGCAGCAGGTCCCGCACCGCGAGCACCGTGCGCCAGTTCCGCCCGGTGCCGCGCCGCCCGCTGACCCGGTCGAGCACCGCACCGGTGACCGTGGACCGGCCGATGCCGTCCGGGTAGTGCAGGTACGCCTCGCTCCCGTGCCAGAGCAGGCGCTCGCGGCCGTACCGGCTCAGGTCGACCGGCTCGTCCGGCGCCGGGCCGTCGAGGAACAGCACCAGCAGGTGCGACGGGTCGTCCTGCGCCACGTCGGCCCAGGGCAGATCCGCGACCAGCGCGTCGATCTCGGCGACCGTCCGGACCACGAGATCCAGCGGCAGAACGAGCCGGTCGCGCAGCCCCGCGGTGAGGTCCGCGGCGAGGGCGGCCGGGTGGGTCGGCGCGGAGGGGGCAGGGCGCAGCACGAGGTTGCCGGTGGCGAGGTGGGTGGCGACGTCGGTGTGCCCGAGGTCCGCCGCCGCCTCGCGCAGCGCGGGCATGGCGACCTTGCCGGTGCCGCCGACGTTCACGGCGCGCAGCAGCACCACGACGGGCTCGCGGACGTCGCCGCGTGCCGTGCCGCCGCGTGCCGCGGACATCAGAGGTAGCGCAGCGGGTCGAACTCGTCGAGCGAGATGATCCGCAGCCGGGGCAGCGTGACGTTGAAGGCGTGCACGTCGCTCTCCAGGTCGAAGGTCTGCAAGCCCCGCTCGGCCAGGTGCGCCAGCGACTGGCTGGTGAACTCGCGGAACGCCAGCAGCCCGACGCGGCGCTCGCCGCCGAGCAGCGCCTCGATCTCGGGGGTGAAGTCGCCGTCGTGCGAGGCGAGCAGCACGTCGCCGTCCCGGGCGGCCAGCGCCTCCAGCGTGCGCTTGATGCCGATGTCGACGACCTTGCCCTCGCCGGACAGCGGGATCGGCTGGAACCCGATCGCCATCAGCGCCTGCACGAAGGACATCGGCAGCGTGCCGCTGGTCGCGTTGAGGAAGAACAGCCCCTTGACCGGGGAGTCCCACTGCCGCTCGGCGAAGTCCAGCACGCGCTCCCAGCGCGGTCGCTGCTCGGGGTTCGGCCGCCCGTTGAGGATCGAGGACCCGAGGGTCGCGTCGATGTTCTCGCCGTCGACGAGGACGTAGGTGGTGCGGGCGCCGTCGGTGTCCATCCCGCCAGGGTAGAGGGCCGCGGAACACCGTGCGGCCTTCTGCGGTTGTGCCGTCAGGATCGATGCGTTCGCATGGACCCGACGGCGAGGAGGACGACGGCATGACCGTGCAGACGGGGCAGCGGGCCGACAGCAGGACGGCGGGCGTCGCGTGGGAGGAGCTGTTCCGCGCGCAGGTGACGGTGATGCGCCGCCTGCAGCGCGACCCGATCTGGGACCGGCTGAGCATGCGCGAGTACGACGTGCTGTTCACGCTGTCCGACGCGCCGGGGCACCGGCTGCGGCTGCGCGACCTGGCCGGGTCCAGCCTGCTCAGCCAGCCGAGCCTGAGCCGGATGGTGGAGCGGCTGGAGCAGTCCGGGTGGGTGCGCCGCGAGGCGGTGCCCGGTGACGGCCGGGGGGTCGACGTGGTCCTCACCGCCGAGGGCGCGCGCCTGCAGAAAGAGGTCGGCCGCCGGCACGTGCAGGCGATCGAGCACTACGTCGCCGGGGCGCTGGACGCGGACGAGCTGCGTGTCCTGACCGACCTCTCCCACCGGCTGCGCACCGCCCAGACCGCGATCGGCGACCTGCCCCGCCCGGGCTCGACGACGGAGGCTCACGGCTCCGACCAGCCATGACGTCCGTCACACCGACGGGTCTCCACCCGGGTCCTGCCGCCGGTGAGCGGCGCGCCCGCGCGGATCGACCTGGTCGGGAGGGACCTCCGGCCCACGACTTGCGGGGCTCTGCCACACACCATGGGAGGCAGAGAAATGAGGACCAGGGGGGTCTCTCGAACGGTTCATCTCAGCCTCGGGAGGGCAGAGCGATGCAGATCCTGGTGACGGTGGCGTCCCGCCACGGCGCCACCGCCGAGATCGGCTCTGCGATCGGCGCGGTCCTCACCGCCGCCGGGCACGTGGTGACCGAGGCGGCGCCGGACGAGGTCATCGACGTGACGCCCTACGACGCCGTCGTGCTGGGCTCCGCGGTGTACACCGCCCACTGGCTGCCCGCCGCCCGCGAGATGGCGGCCCGGTTCGCCGACGACCTCGGGGCGCGTGCGGTGTGGGTGTTCTCCTCCGGGCTGGCGACGCAGCCGGCCGCCTCGGCGAACTCCCCGCACGAGCTGCTGGCCCTGATGCAGCGGATCGGCGCCCGGGGGCACCGGGCCTTCGCCGGCCGGCTGCTGCGCAGCGAGCTCGCCTTCGCGGAGCGCGCGCTGATCGCCGGTGCCCGCGCCAAGGAGGGCGACCACCGCGACTTCGCCGCCGTCGAGGCGTGGGCGCAGCAGATCGCCCAGCAGCTCGCCGAGCTGAGCCCCACGCCCACCGCCTGAGGCGCCCCGCGCGGCCACGTGCCGACCGCGCAAGAACGCAAGCGGCTTGCGTAAGGCAGTCGTAGGCTTGCGGCATGTCTCGACGACTTGCGGATGTCGCTCAGAAGGTCGGCGTCTCCGAGGCGACCGTCAGCCGGGTGCTCAACGGCCGGCCGGGGGTCTCCGAGGCGACGCGGCAGGCGGTGCTCACCGCCCTCGACGTGCTCGGCTACGAGCGCCCGACCAAGCTGCGCGGCGAGCGCGCCCGGCTCGTCGGCCTGGTGCTGCCGGAGCTGCAGAACCCGATCTTCCCGGCCTTCGCCGAGGTGGTCGGCGGGGCGCTGGCGCAGCAGGGCTACACGCCGGTGCTCTGCACGCAGACCGCGGGCGGGGTGTCCGAGGCGGACTACGTGGACCTGCTGCTCGCCCAGCAGGTGTCCGGCATCGTGTTCGCGGGCGGCAACTACGCGCAGCGCGGCGCGGACCACGGGCACTACGCGCTGCTGGCCGAGCGCCGGCTGCCGGTGGTGCTGACCAACGCGTCGATCGACGAGCTGCCGTTCCCGCGGGTGTCCTGCGACGACGAGGTGGCCGTGGAGCAGGCGGTGGGGCACCTGGCGTCGCTGGGTCACTCCCGGATCGGCCTGGTGCTGGGCCCGGTGGACCACGTGCCCTCGGAGCGCAAGCTGCGCGCGGCCCGGCTGGCGGCGCAGCGGCTGGGGATCGAGATCGCCGACGAGGACGTGGTGCGCAGCGCGTACTCGCTGGAGAGCGGGCAGGCGGCGGGCACCCGGCTGCTGCGGCGCGGGGTGACCGGGCTGGTGTGCGCGAGCGACCCGCTGGCGCTCGGGGTGATCCGGGCGGCGCGGCGTGCCGGGCTGCGGGTGCCGGAGGAGGTGTCGGTGGTGGGCTACGACGACTCGCTGTTCATGAGCTGCACGGAGCCGCCGCTGACCACGGTGCGGCAGCCGATCGAGCCCATGGGGCGGGCGGCGATCGACCTGCTGGTGGGGCTGATCGCCGGGCAGGAGGTGCCGCAGGACGAGCTGCTCTTCGAGCCGGAGCTGGTCGTGCGGGGGAGCACGGGGCCGCTGATCGGGGACTAGCCAGGGTTTGGTCGCGTTTCGATAACGCATCTGTCGAGTTCTTGCGCGTAAGTCGTCGCGTCGTTACTGTCATGCCCACGCCGGCATCGGCGTGCGATGACGAAAGACGAGGCACGACGTGGTGCTCCCCCCTGACTCGACCCCTGACCCGCTGTGGTGGCGCGACGCCGTCATCTACGAGGTCTACGTCCGCTCCTTCGCGGACGGCGACGGTGACGGCACCGGCGACCTGGCCGGCGTGCGCGCCCGGCTGCCCTACCTGCGCGACCTCGGCGTCGACGCCCTGTGGTTCACGCCCTGGTACGTGTCCCCGCTGGCCGACGGCGGCTACGACGTGGCCGACTACCGGGCGATCGACCCCGCCTTCGGCACGCTGACCGAGGCGGAGGCGCTGATCAGCGAGGCGCTGGACCTGGGCATCCGCACGATCGTGGACGTCGTCCCCAACCACGTCTCGGACCAGCACCCGTGGTTCCGCGCCGCGCTGGCCGCCGGCCCCGGGTCGCCGGAGCGCGAGCGGTTCTGGTTCCACCCCGGCAAGGGCGATGACGGCGAGCAGATCCCGACGCACTGGGTGTCGAGCTTCGGCGGGTCGACCTGGACCCGCACCACCGCCGAGGACGGCACGCCGGGGGAGTGGTACCTGCACCTGTTCACCCCCGAGCAGCCGGACCTCAACTGGAACCACCCGGACGTCGCCGCCGAGCACGAGGACGTGCTGCGGTTCTGGTTCGACCGGGGCGTCGCGGGCATCCGGATCGACTCCGCCGCCCTGCTGATCAAGGACCCCGCGCTGCCCGAGCTGCCGGAGCCCGGCACCGAGACCCCCGGCGGCCACCCGCACATCGACCGGGACGAGCTGCACGACGTCTACCGGGCCTGGCGCAAGGTCGCCGACTCCTACCCGGGCACCCGCGTGCTGGTCGGCGAGGTGTGGCTGGACGACACCGCGCGCTTCGCGCAGTACCTGCGCCCGGACGAGATGCACACCGCCTTCAACTTCGACGTGATGACCCAGCCCTGGGACGCGACGGCGCTGCGCACCTCGATCGACCGGACCCTGGACGCGCACCGCGCGGTCGGCGCCCCGGCCACCTGGGTGCTGTCCAACCACGACGTCACCCGCCCGGTCACCCGCTACGGACGGGAGGACAGCGCCTTCGCCTTCGCCACCAAGCGCTTCGGCACCCCGACCGACCTCGATCTCGGCACCCGGCGCGCCCGGGCCGCCGCCCTGCTCACCGCCGCGCTGCCCGGCTCGCTGTACGTGTACCAGGGCGACGAGCTCGGCCTGCCCGAGGTCGAGGGGCTGCCGCCCGAGGTGGTGCAGGACCCGATGCATGAGCGTTCCGGCGGCGTCGACCCCGGCCGCGACGGCTGCCGGGTCCCGCTGCCCTGGTCCGGCCAGGCCGCGCCCTACGGGTTCAGCCCGGAGGGCGCCACCGCCGAGCCCTGGCTGCCGCAGCCCGCCGGCTGGGCGTCGCTGACCGCCGAGGCGCAGGCCGCCGACCCGACGTCGATGCTCCGGCTGTACCGCGCCGCCCTCGCGCTGCGCCGCGCCGAGCCCGCCCTGGGCGACGGCACGCTGCACTGGCTCGACGCGGGCGACGCCGCGGCCCCGGTCCTCGCCTTCGCCCGCGGCGACGTGCTGTGCGTGGTCAACCTCGACCACGTGCCCGTCCCGCTGCCCCCGCACTCGGCGGTGCTGCTGACCAGCGCCGACGACCCGCACGCCCCCCTGCCCGCCGACCTGCTGCCGCCGGACACCGCCGTGTGGCTGCGGGCCTGACCTGCTTTTCCGATCGATCCCACCACAGTTCGACCACCACAACCGAGGAGTGACGATGAGGTCCTCACGTACCGCGGCGCTCGCCCTGACCGGCGCCCTGACCGTGACCCTGCTGGCCGCCTGCGGCTCCGGCGACGACGACAGCGCCGAGGCCGACGGCCGCACCGTGCTGCGCGTCGTGTCCCTGCTGCCCGGATCGGAGCAGGAGGCGTTCGACGCCTTCGACGAGCAGGTCGCCCAGTTCGAGGCCGCCAACCCGGACATCGACGTGCAGCCGGAGGAGTACGAGTGGAAGGCGACCACGTTCGCCGCCCAGCTCGCCGGCGGCACGCTGCCGGACGTCTTCGAGATCCCGTTCACCGACGGCAAGACGCTGATCGAGAACGGCCAGCTCGCGGACATCGACGCGCAGGTGCAGGCGCTGCCCTACGCCGACCAGTTCAACCCGAACGTGCTGGAGGCCGGTCTCGGCGCCGACGGCAAGGTCTACGCGATCCCGGCGAAGTCGGTGTACGGCATCGGCCTGCACTACAACCGGACGCTGTTCGAGCAGGCGGGGCTGGACCCCGACGACCCGCCGACCACCTGGGACGAGGTCCGCGCCGACGCCAAGGCCATCGCGGACGCCACCGGCCAGGCCGGCTACGCGCAGATGACGCAGAACAACACCGGTGGCTGGCAGCTGACGGTCGCCACCTACGCCCGGGGCGGCCGCGTCGAGGAGGTCGCCAAGGACGGCACCGCCACGGCGACGCTGGACAACGACGGCACCCGGGAGGCCCTGCAGTACCTGCACGACCTGCGATGGGAGGACAACTCCATGGGCGCGAACTTCCTGCTCGACTGGTCCTCGATCAACCAGGCCTTCGCCGCCGGCCAGATCGGCATGTTCACCTCGGGCTCCGACGTCTACACCTCCCTGGTGCAGACCAACGCGATCAACCCGGACGACTACGGCCTGACCGCCGTGCCGCTCGAGGGCTCCGACGCGGGCGTGCTCGGCGGCGGCACCCTGGCCGCCGTGAGCGCCAAGGCCGATGAGGCGGTGAAGGACGCCGCGGTGAAGTGGATCGACTTCTACTACCTGCGCAAGCTCACCGACCAGGATGCCGCGGTGAAGGACGCCGAGACGCTGATCGCCTCCGACCAGCCGGTCGGCACGCCGGTGCTGCCGATCTTCAGCCAGGAGCAGTACGACGAGTCGCAGACCTGGATCGCCGACCTGATCAACGTCCCGCTGGACCAGATGACCGGCTTCACCTCGGTGATCTTCGACCAGCCGCTGATCCCCGAGCCGGCCGCCTCCACCCAGGAGCTGTACGGCGCCCTCGACACCGTCGTCCAGGCGGTGCTGACCGACCAGAACGCCGACATCGACGCGCTCCTCGCCACGGCGAACGAGAACGTGCAGGCGATCCTGGACAAGAACGCCGCGTGATGTCCGAACGCACCCACAGCCGTCCGCGGCGGACCCCCGGGGTCCGCCGCGGCGGGCTGAGCACGCTCGTCTTCGCGATCCCGCTGCTGGTGATCTTCGGGCTGTTCTCCTGGCTGCCGATCGGTCGCTCGATCGTGATGAGCCTGCAGGAGACCAACCTGATCGACACCTCGTGGGTCGGCCTGGACAACTTCCGGACCGTGCTGTCCGACCCGCTGCTCGGCACCGCGATCCGCAACACCCTGTGGTTCGCGGTGCTCGCCCTGGCGATCGGCTACCCGGTGCCCTTGCTGGCGGCGGTGCTGATGAGCGAGGTCCGCCGGATGAAGGGCCTGTTCAGCGCCCTGGCCTACCTGCCCGTCGTGGTGCCGCCGGTGGTCGCGGTGCTGCTGTGGAAGTTCTTCTTCGACGCGCGGCCGGAGGGCGTGTTCAACACGATGCTCGGCTGGGTCGGCCTCGGCCCGGTGCCCTGGTTGCAGGACGCCGGCTGGGCGATGCCCTCGCTGGTGCTGGAGGCGACCTGGGCCGGTGCGGGTGGCACGATCATCATCTACCTGGCCGCGCTGACCTCGGTGCCCGCCGAGCTGTACGACGCCGCGGAGGTGGACGGCGCCTCGGTCTGGCGCAAGATCTGGCACGTCACCATGCCGCAGCTGCGCGGGGTGCTGCTGATCACCTTCATCCTGCAGATCATCGGGACCGCGCAGGTGTTCCTGGAGCCCTACCTGTTCACCGACGGCGGGCCGGCCAACGCCACGATCACCGTGCTGCTGCTGGTCTACCGCTACGCCTTCGGCAACTCCCTCGGCGGCGACTACGGGGCGGCGACCGCGCTGAGCCTGATGCTCGCGGTGTTCCTCGCCGTCCTGTCGATCGTCTACTTCCGCCTGACCCGATCGTGGAGCACCTCATGACGACGGTCCTCACCCCGCCGCCCCGCGGTTCCGAGCCCAGCGGGGCCGACATCCCGGAGGTCGAGCCCGTGCCCGCCCGGGCGCTCGGTGGCGCCTGGTCGCGGCTGCGCCGACGGCCCGCCCCGGCCCCGGACGACGCCGAGCGCGGCGCGCTGTCGGTGGCCGACTGGCGCCGCCCGCTGGTCCGCCGGTCCATGCGCACCTCGCACCTGGTGCTGCTGGCGCTGCTGGTGCTGTGCGGCCTGGGCCCGCTGCTGCTGCTCGCCAAGTTCGCGATCACCCCGACGCAGGACATCCTGCGCACCCCGCTCGCGCTGTTCCCGCACGGCATCGCGTGGGAGAACCTCTCCGACGCCTGGAACGACGTGCAGGTCAGCCGGTACTTCCTCAACACGGTGGTCCTGGCGGCGGGATCGTGGGCGAGCCAGATGCTGGTCGCCACCACCGGCGGCTACCTGCTGTCGGTGCTGCGGCCGCGCTACGCCAAGATCGTGCAGGCGGCGGTGCTGTCCACGCTGTTCGTGCCGGCGGTGGTGCTGCTGGTGCCGCTGTACCTGACGATCCTCGACCCGCCGGTGTGGCACTCCTCGCTGATGAACTCCTACTGGGCGGTGTGGCTGCCCGCCGGGGCCTCGGCGTTCAACGTGCTGCTGGTGCAGCGGTTCTTCGACGCCCTGCCGCGCGAGGTGTTCGAGGCCGCGCGGGTCGACGGGGCCGGGCCGTTCCGGCTGTTCTGGTCGATCGTGCTGCCGATGAGCCGGCCGATCCTCGGGGTGGTGTCGGTGTTCGCGATCATCGCCTCGTGGAAGGACTTCCTCTGGCCGATGCTGGTGCTGCGTGACCCGAACATCCAGCCGCTGTCGGTCCGGCTGCCCTCGTTGCAGGCCACCACCGACCTCGGCGTGCTGATGGCCGCGCTGGCGATCTCCACGCTGATCCCGGTGGCGCTGTTCCTGGTGTTCCAGCGGCAGTTCCTGCGCGGCGCCGGGCTCGGGGGAGCGGTCAAGGGCTGATCGAGGGGCCGTCCCGCGGTCGGGTTCTGACGGGGTGTCGCGACAACGTCACGCTCGTGCAGCACCCGACCGCGGACGATGGTCCCAGAGCCGGTGGGAGGATGGGTGCGTGGTTGCTCCCTCCTCGACATCGACGTCGCTCGCCCCCTACGACGCCGTCCTCCTGCTCTCGTTCGGTGGTCCGGAGAAGCCCGAGGACGTCCTGCCGTTCATGCGGAACGTCACCCGCGGCAAGGGGATCCCGGAGGCGCGGCTGGTCGAGGTCAGCCAGCACTACGCCCTGTTCGGCGGGCGCAGCCCGATCAACGACCAGAACCGCGCCCTGATCGCCGCCCTGCGCGCCGAGCTCGACGCGCGGGGGATCGACACCCCGATCGCCTGGGGCAACCGCAACTGGGACCCGTACACCGAGGGCGCCCTGGACGGCCTGCGCGCCGACGGCGCCGAGCGGGTGCTCGCGCTGGTGACCAGCGCCTACGGCTCCTACTCCGGCTGCCGGCAGTACCGCGAGCACGTCGCCGCCGCCCTGCGCGGGCTGGGCACCGACCCCGGCGACCCCACCGGCGACGCCGGGACCGCGGGCGTGCGGGTGGACAAGCTGCGGCACTACTTCAACCACCCCGGCTTCGTGCGGGCCAACGCCGACGCCGTGGTCGAGGCCTACACCGCGCTCGCCACGACCACCGGCCGCCCGGTCGCCGACCTGCTCGCCGACGCGCCGCTGCTGTTCGTCACGCACTCGATCCCGCTGGCCATGGAGGCCGGCTCCGGTGCGCAGCGCCCCGGCTACCTCGCCCAGCACCAGGAGGTCGCCCGGCTGGTCGCCGCGCTGGCCGCCGAGGACCTGGGCGCCGAGCCCGCGTGGAGCCTGGCGTTCTGCTCCCGCTCCGGCCCGCCGCACCAGCCCTGGCTGGAGCCCGACATCAACGACGTGCTCGCCGAGCGTGCCGACGCGGGGACGACCGCCGTGGTCATGTCGCCGATCGGCTTCGTCTCCGACCACATGGAGGTCGCCTTCGACCTCGACACCGAGGCGATGGCCACGGCCGCCGACCTGGGCATCACCGCCGTGCGCGCCGGCTCCGCCTCCACGCGGCAGCCCTTCGTCGCCGGGCTGGTCGACCTCCTGCTCGAGCGGGCCGCCGCCGAGCGCGGCGAGGACCCGGAGCGCGTCACCGTCGGCGACCTCGGGCCCTGGCCCGACGTGTGCGCCACCGGCTGCTGCTTCCAGCGCGCCGACCAGGACACCGGCATCCCGGCGGTCGCCGGGTCCGACCCGGCCCCCGCCCCCGGGGAACCCGCCACCGTCAGCAGCGAGGGAGCAGCACGCGCATGAGCCAGAACGAGGGCGGTCACGCCCCGGAGGTCGCCGAGCAGATCAACGGATCGATCCGCTACGCCATGTACGCGGTCTTCGAGCTGGCGTCCCCGCTGCCCCTCGACGCGATCGAGCGCGGGCGGATGGTCGACGCGGCACTGTCCGCGCTGACCGGGCCGGACGCCCCCGAGGGCCTGGTGGTCCGCGGCTGGTACGACGTCGCCGGGCTGCGCGCCGACGCCGACCTGATGGTCTGGTGGCACGGCCCCACGATCGAGTCCGTGCAGGACGCCTTCCACCGGCTGCGCGCCAGCGACCTCGGCGCCCACCTGCTGCCGGTCTGGTCCGTGGCCGCGCTGCACCGCCCCGCCGAGTTCAACCGCGGGCACGTGCCGGCGTTCCTGGCCGGCGAGGAGCCGCTCGCCTACCTGTGCGTCTACCCCTTCGTGCGCTCCTACGAGTGGTACGTGCTGCCCGACGAGGAGCGCCGCGAGCTGCTGCGCGAGCACGGCCACGCCGCCCGCGACTACGCCGACGTCCGCGCGAACACCCTGTCGTCCTTCGCGCTGGGCGACTACGAGTGGATCCTCGGCTTCGAGGCCGACGAGCTGCACCGGATCGTCGACCTGATGCGCGACCTGCGCGCCACCGGCGCCCGGCTGCACGTCCGCGAGGAGACGCCGTTCTACACCGGCCCGCGGGTCGAGCTGGCCCAGTGGGCGGAGCGTCAGCCCCGCGACTGAGCACGGGGAATGACCGGGGAATGCCCCGGGGACGGTCACGCGCAGATCGTGATTGCGCGCGGTGTTGGCGTGCTAGTTTCGCGGAACTGTATCCCACGCGGGTATTCGTTCGGCGTGGGTCCCGCACTATCGAGAGCAGGGGCGAGCATGGCCAACCTGAATGTGACGTACCAGGAGCTGCGTGACGTGTCGACCAAGCTGACCAACGGTCAGCGCACGGTCGAGGACGAGCTGTCGGCGCTCAAGAGCGCGGTGGACAACCTGGTCGCGGCTGGTTTCCAGACGGACAGCGCCTCGGGCGCGTTCCAGGGCTCGTACTCGGAGTTCGACTCCGGGATCCGTCAGGTGATCTCGGGGCTGGAGGGCATGAGCTCGTTCCTGACCGCTGCGGCGAACGCCTACGAGCAGACCGACTCGGACCTCGCCTCCGCCGTTCGCAGCTGACATGGCGCACGTGCGTGGCACCCGACCGAAAAATGGGACTTAAGTCCCGGCAATGTCGGGTGCCGCGCCTGTTCGCGTCAATCACGATCATCGGCGCAACGCCGCGCAGGGGGAGGTATCCGGTGGCTGACCGGTTGTATGTCGCGGGGGATTCTCTGTCCTCGTTGGCGACCCGCATGAGCGATGCTGCGGCGCTGCTCGACAACGAGGTCTCCGGCCTGTCCGGGCGCGAGGCGGGTGTCGGGCACCAGGGCGTGGTCAGCGCAGTGGCGGGGTTCGAGCGCCACTGGGGCGACGGCCGCACCCGCGTGCGCAAGCAGGCCGAGCAGCTCGCGCAGATCCTGCGCGACTCGATCGTCGCCTACGACGACACCGAGTCCCAGCTGACCTCCGCCCTGCGCGAGGGCGGAACGCGCCCGGCAGGCGCTGCGAGGGCGGTGTGAGCCGCCCGGGTGACTGGCAGCTCGTCGGCCTGTGGACCGATCCGACCCCGGGCGAGTCCTGGCAGGTCCGCGAGATCGCGAGCGTCTACGGCGCGACGTCGTCGGCGGCGAACCAGACCGGCCAGCTCGTGCGAGCTGCGTTGCAGGCGTCGGGGACGGGGATCTGGCACGGGCAGGCCGGGGATGCGTTCCGTGAGCAGCTCGGACAGTTCCCCGCACAGGTCGAGGCCTGCGAGACCTCCTACGCCACTGCGCGCGACGCGATGAACTGGTGGGCCGGGCGCCTCGAGGACAACCAGGCAGGCGCCGACCGCGGCCTCGAACAGGCCCGTGCCGCCGACGCCGACCTGCGTGCCGCCCAGGTGGCCCTCGACGCCGCGATGAGCAGCGCCCGCACCACCAGCAACGCTCTGGAGCAGATCGAACGCAACCAGGTCCGCTACGCCACGACCACCCCACCGGCGGGGTGGAACGCACCGACCCCGGGTGAGATCGCCCGCGCCCGCCGCGCCGCCTCGACCGCGGCCACCGCCCGGGCCGCCGCCGAGCGTGCGAGCGCTGACGCCCAGTCGCGTCTGGACGTCGCCGCCCGGCTTGTCGCCGAAGCCGCCGCGTCTTACCAAGAAGATGCCGCGACCGCGATCAACCGCATCGAGCAGGCCACCGACCAGGCACTGCCCGAGAACAGCCTCTGGCGCAAGATCTACGAGTCCGACGCCTGGGGCGTCATCGTCACCATCGCCACCGTCGTGGTCATCGTTGCCGCCATCGCCGCGTTCATCCTCACCGGACCCATCGCCGCGATCGTCGGGATGATCGCCACCATCGCCGGCGTGCTCCTCATGCTCAACGACGTCATGGCCTGGCGAGCCGGCGACGCCGAAGGCTGGCAAGCAGCACTCTCCGTCGTGCTGACCGTGGTCCCCGGCGGCGTCCTGCTCAAGGCAGGCAAACGCGCCACCAGCCTCCTCGCCGACACCGCGACCGCCATCGCCCCCCGCTTCACCGGCCTGGCCACCGGATTCCTGCGCACCGCCCGCGGCGTCGCCTCCGAAGGCCTGCTCCGCATCACCCGCATCACCGACCCCTGGGTCGCACGCATCAACACCGCCATCTCTCGGCGTCCACCGGTGAACGTGCAGAGCATTGCCGACATACAGAGCTGGCTGCCCCGGATCAACCTCGACCAAGTCACCGGGATACCTCGGAGTCTGGACAACTGCGGCAGTTGTACCGCACGCGTGCACGAAGCCTTCTCAACAGGAACCACGGCGCCATCGAGCCTGAGGACATACTCGACACCGGAGATGGAAGCGATCACCGGAGGACACCAGATCCCGATGGGACCAGAAGAAATTGAGGGCGCGCTCCGCGGTTCCGGCGCAGGGGCGCACGCCGTCGTCGGGATCGATCGGCGCAGTGGTGCCGGCCATTGGTTCAATGCGTATTTCGACGGGGATCGGGTGGTTCGAGTGGACGCCCAGGTCAACATCGTCTCCGATTGGCCACCCACCGACCTCGGCGATGTCTCCGCCTGGGACGCCGCCATCTTCGGCTCGCACCGGTAGGATTGAACCGTGGAGATGCCATCAGATCCCGTCCTCGCGCATGCTGCTGCAGTCCTCGACACCACCGAGGCGGAGGCCGGAAATCGCGCGACCCGGGTGAATGAGATCAAGGCGACTGCTTTTCTCACACCAGGTCGAGGTGGGAAGCAGATTCTTGTCGGCGACGATCTGTCTGTCCTGACGATGACTTCTGCGCGCGACCTCGATTGGCACGTCAACCAGTTCCGCAATGGAGTGCGCGACGGCCTCACCGGATGGCATCACTCCGACACGCCCGAAGCTGGCGCCCTCGATGTGTTCGACTCGATGGATCCCGATCAGATCGCCGCGGTAGTGCTCGAGAGTCCCCTCGGTTCCCACCTCTCGAAGCAAAGACTCCCCGAGATGCACGCGACGGCATTCGCGCATCCAGTACGCGGAGGCGGAAGCTGCATCGTCGGCGACGACAACAGCACGTACTACGCACACTCGTACCTGAGTCGGAGCGATGCACTCCTTCTCTTTCGAGCTGGAGTTCGGCATCGCCCGAGCGACGTCCGAGCGATGAGAACCCCGTTGTCGCTCAACAGTGGCAGCTGCGCGAGCGCGCTCTTCCGGACCTTGAGCTCTGGTCTTCTGCATCAGGCCGAGCCGGTGCTGATGACCCAGGAGGAGGTCGCGCACCAGATTGGATCGTCGTTCCATGAAACAACCGCTCAGGCTGCAAAGGATGAACTCATAGCACGAGGTGCCGGTGCCCACGGGGTGGTCGGGTGGGATCGAGATCCTGGTTTCTCTGGATACTGGTTCAACGCGTTCTACGATGGTGATCAGGTGTGGGTCATCGACGCGCAGCAAAATGCAACGACCCGATGGCCGCCGAACAGCGACGGGGTTGCGCGCTGGGAGATCGCCCTCGGAACGCGAGCCGTCGCAGGCGTGGCCCACACCCACTGACCCGCGGGATTCTGCTGGCTGTCTACCGAATCAGCGTCCAGCGAAAGAATCCACCACAACTCAGTCCGCTTTGCCCCTGGCGCCGTGAACGGTGCGTCTCGGCTCGTCAAAGGGCGGACCCGCAGTTTGAGGGAGTCCAGCAACCGAGGTCAACGCCCACCGCACCGCCGGCCCGACGTCGTCTGGGGAGTGGGTCGAGGTCCTCTGACGGTGGGGTGCTTCGCAATGCAGGTGCGCTCAGACCGTGTCGCCTGCGGGCACGACCGCGATCAGCCGGCTCTCCCGCCCGTCGGCGCCGGTGAGCACCAGCTCCGGCCCGTCGTGCCCCAGGGTCACCGGCCCGCCGAGCAGGTCCAGCACCGCCCGCTCGCGCGCCATGTGCTCCGGGGTGCCGGCCATCAGCGTGGTCACCACCGGGCCGAACGTGAGTGTGCCGTCCTCCTCCTGCCAGGTGCCGCGCAGCCGGTTGATCCCGCCGGTGCCGTAGACCTGGCCGTCGCCGTCGAAGGTCAGCGACGGCCGCGCGCGGTCCGGCACGTCGGTCACCGGCTCGCCGGCGACGGTGGTGAACTCCCAGGTGTGCCCGACGACGTCGTCCATCGACCGATCATGGCACCGGGGGCGCACCACCGCCGCGCGGGCGGGGCGGTCGCGGGTCTGCGGCTCGATCAGGGGTAGAGGCCGCGCAGGCGGTGGGCGTCGGCCACCCGGTGCACGCCGATCGCCAGCGCCGCGTCGCGCAGGCCGGTGCCGTCGGCCCGGGCCCGCTCGGAGACCGCCAGGTACGCCGTGCGCATCCGGTGCTCCAGCCGCTCCTCGATCTCGGCCTCGGTCCACCAGTACGCCTGGTTGGCCTGCACCCACTCGAAGTAGGAGACGACCACGCCGCCGGCGTTCGCCAGGATGTCCGGCACGACGGTGATCCCGCGCTCGGCGAGCACCCGGTCGCCCCCGCTGGTGGTGGGGCCGTTCGCGCCCTCGACCACCCAGCGCGCCTTGACCGTGCGCGCGGTGTCCTCGTCCAGCACGTCCTCCACCGCCGCCGGGACCAGCACGTCCACGTCGAGGGCCAGCAGCTCGGCGTTGCCGACCGGGTCCGCCTCCGGGAAGCCGACCACCGATCCGGTGGCGGCGACGTGCGCGCGCAGGGCGGTGACGTCCAGCCCTGCGTCGTTCTTCACGCCGCCGTACTGGTCGGAGACCGCCACCACGCGGGCGCCGCCGTCGGCGAGGAACTGCGCGGCGTGCGCTCCCACCTTGCCGAAGCCCTGCACGGCGGCGCTGACCTCGCCCAGCGAGACGCCCGCGTCGGCCAGCGCCGCGACGGTGGCGTGCACGACGCCCCGGGAGGTGGCGGTGGCCCGCCCGAGCGATCCGCCGACGGCCAGCGGCTTGCCGGTGACCACCGCGGGGATCGTGTACCCGGAGTTCACCGAGTACGTGTCCATCACCCAGCTCATCGTCTGCTCGGTGGTGCCGACGTCCGGCGCCATGATGTCCCGCTCCGGGCCGATCACCGGCATCACCTCGGAGGTGTACCGCCGGGTCACCCGCTCCAGCTCGGCGGTGGAGTACCCGCGCGGGTCGATCGCCACGCCGCCCTTCGCCCCGCCGTAGGGCAGGTCGACCACGGCGCACTTCCAGGTCATCCACATCGCCAGCGCCCGCACCTCGTCGATGTCGACGCCCGGCGCGTAGCGCAGCCCGCCCTTGCCTGGCCCGCGGGAGATGTTGTGCTGCACCCGGTAGCCGGCCAGCAGCTCGATCCGGCCGTCGTCGCGCCGCAGCGGGACGGCGACGTGCAGCTCACGGCGCGGGGTGGCGAGCATCCGGTGCATCCCCTCGTCGTAGCCCAACCGGTCCACGGTGGTGGCCAGCTGCGCGAGCGCGGTGGTGAGGGGAGAGGTGCGCGGGGCGTCCACGTCGGACCCGGGGGTGGTGGGGGTCGTGGGGCCCTGCTCGGTCGCGGTCATGCGGGGGTTCCTCCTGTGCGGCAACCGCCCGGTCGGCCCGGGAGCGGCCTCGTCGCCGCACCCGCGGGTAGCCGCCGGGTCGGGGCCACTGTGCCACACGGTCCGGTGCGCGGCCCGCGCGGGCACAGCGGCGCGCCCGGGTGGCGTCCGGGCCGGTCAGCTGGTGCGGCCGGGGCCGTACTCGAAGTGCCAGTACTCGGCGTAGGGCTGGCCCTCGCGGACCCGCGCCGGGGCGTACCAGCCGTAGGTCGGGCCGTTCTCCACCAGCCAGGTGTACCGCTCGGAGCCGAAGGCGTAGGTCGCCCACTCCTGCACGTCCAGGGCGGTGCCGGTGCCGTGCGAGGAGGTGCCGGGCGTCGCGGCCAGCCCGCCGAACGCGGCCTTCATCGCGACCTGGTCCTCGTAGGAGCGGTAGGTGAGGTCCATGTCGATCGCGGCGCCGAACCGCGCGGTGAACGCCTGGTTCAGCGCGGTCAGCGCGTCGGCGGCGTCGCAGCGCAGGTACTGGGCGAAGCCGAGCTGGTCGGTGCCCCACGGGATCAGGCACATGCTCGACATCGGCATCCGGCCGTTGGACCCGTCCCCGTCGGAGGTGGGCACCGAGGTCACCCACAGCACGTTCCCGGCGGCGTCCACCGGGCGACCGTCCACCCACCCGGCGATCCGCGAGCCGGAGGAGGTGACGGCGGAGCCCGAGGACGCGGATGCGCGGGCGGCGGCGTCGGCCTCCTCCTGCGCGACGCGGGCGGCCTCCGCGGCGGCGGCCTCCTCGGCTGCCCTGGCGGCCTCGGCGGCGGCGCGCTCGGCCTGGATCGCGGCCTCGCGGGCCAGCGCCCGGCTGCCGGCGTCGGCCTGCGCCAGCCGGTCCTGCGCGGACAGGAACTCCGCGTCCTCGGCGGCCACGTCGGCGGCCAGCCCGATCGCCTCCGCGCGCTCGGCGGCCTCGGCGGCGCGCTGCCGGGAGGTGTGCAGCTGCACCCCGGCGAGGGCCACGGCCCCGACCAGCAGGACGGTGGTCGTCGCCGCGACCACGGTGCGGGTGCGGGCGTGCCGGCGACGGGCCGTGCGCGCGGAGCGGCGGCTCGGGGGCGGGGCGGCGGGCGCGGCCGCGGGCGTGGGGCTCGGCGCGGGCGTGGGCACGGCCTCGCCGATGGGTGCTGCCGTGCCGTCGACACCCGCGTGCTCGACCCCCGCGCCCTCGGCCGCCCGCCCGGTCACCGCGTGCTCAGCCCGTCGATCCGCGCGATCTCCTCCGGCGTGAGCGCGAACGACAGCGCGGCCAGGTTCTGCTCGATCCGCTCCCGGTGCACCGACTTGGGGATCACCACGATCCCGTGGTCCACGTGCCAGCGCAGCACCACCTGCCGGGTGCTGACCCCGTGCGCGGCGGCGATCTCGGTGAGCACCGGGTCGTCCAGGTCGGTGCGCTTGAACGGGCTGTAGCCCTCGACGCGCACCCCGCGCTCGGCGTGCGCGGCCAGCAGGTCGGCGTCGTAGTCGCCGGGGCTCCACGGGATCTGGTTGATCGCCGGGGCCTCGCCGGTGGCGGCGATCAGCTCGTCGATCTGCGCGATCGAGTAGTTGGACACCCCGATCGAGCGCACCAGGCCCTCGTCGCGGGCGGCGATGAACTGCTCCCAGGTGGCCGGCGTGGCCTGCTTGTGCGGCGGCCAGTGCACCAGCCAGAGGTCCAGGTGGTCGGTGCCGAGCGCGGACAGCGACTCGGTCAGCGTGCGGCGCTCGCGGCCCGCGTGGTCCGGCGGCAGCTTGGTGGTGACGAACACCTGCTCGCGAGGGACGGGGGACGCGGCCAGCGCGCGGCCGACCTCCGCCTCGTTGCCGTAGCCGGTGGCGGTGTCCACGTGCACGTAGCCGAGGTCGAGGGCCGCGGTCACGGCGCGCTCGGCGTCGCCGCCCTCGGACTGCCAGGTACCGATGCCGAGCAGGGGCATGGCGCCGCCGGGCAGCGCGACGGTGGGGGTGTCGATCAGGGTCATGCCCCCATCGTCACCCGTCCGCGCGCGTCAGGCCAGGGCTGGCAGCGGCAGCGGCACCGCGACCACCGGTCCGCCGGGGGCGGCGCGCCGGTACTGCGCGGGGGTCTCGCCGGTCAGCCGCCCGAACGTCCGGGTGAAGGACGCCTGGTCGTAGAAGCCGGTGGCGGCGGCGACCTCGACCAGCGGCAGGTCCGTCCCCGCGAGCAGCGCGGCGGCGTGGTCCACCCGGGCGCGCAGCACGTACTGCTGCGGCGACAGCGTGTAGACCCGCCGGGTGCGCCGGTCCAGCGTCGAGGGGGAGCAGCCCGCCGCCTCCGCCAGCTCGGCCACCGTCGGCGGATCGGTCAGCCGGCCCCGCACGAAGGCGGCCGCCCGGGTCAGCGACTCGACCGTGGCACGGTCGGCGTCGGCGGCCCGCAGCGCCTGCGAGATGCTGACCAGCCCGACCACGGTGCCGTCCTCCGCACGCACCGGCACCTTGGAGGTGAGGTACCAGCCGGGGGCGCCGCCGGGCCGGCGGATCAGCTCCAGCTCGCGGTGCAGCGAGCGCCCGATGCTCAGCACCTCACGGTCCTGGGCGTCGTAGCGCGCGGCCAGGTGCGGGTCGAACAGCTCGCCCGCCGGATGGCCCACCACCGCGCGGCGGGAGCGCTCGGAGGTGCGGCGCACGAAGGCCTCGTTGACCACCACGTAGCGACCGGTGACGTCCTTCGCGCAGAACATCGTGCCGGTCAGGTCGTCGCACAGCCGGAGCAGGGCGGGGCTGAGCGCACGCAGCAGGGCGCGGGCGGCCGCGGGCGCTGCGGCGGGCTGCGGGTCGATCGGTGGACGGGTCGGCATCTCGGGGGCAGCGTAGGTGGTGCATGTGTCGCCGGCATGTCACGGATCGGGGCGCCGGGGGCACGGGATCGGTGCAAGACGTGCCCCGGCCGGATCGGTGACGATGCCGCCATGACGACGACCAGCAGCGGACCGACCAGCGCCGCGACCCCGTCCGGGCCGGAGCACGAGGCGCTGACCGCTGCGGCGGTGGACCTCGCCCACCGCTGGATGGCGGCCACCACCGCCGACGAGACCCCCGCCGAGCGCCGGGCCACCGGCCGCCTGGCCGCGCTGGTCGCCGACCCGGTCGGCCTCGACCTCGCGGTGCGCTTCGTCGACCGGGTCGCCCGCCCGCAGGACCTGCGCGTCGCCGCGCACGAGCTGGCTGACCTCGGCGACCGGGCCGCCGACGCCGCCGGGTTCCTCGGCCTGACCGATCGCACCCTGCTGGCGATCGGCTCGCGGGTGGCACCGGTGCTGCCGGGGGTCGTCGTGCCCGCCGCGCGGGTCCGGCTGCGCCAGCTGGTCGGGCACCTGGTCGCCGACGCCGGTCCGGGGCTGGCCGGGCACATCGCCCGCGCCCGCAAGGACGGCTTCCGGCTCAACCTCAACCTGCTCGGCGAGGCGGTGCTCGGCGAGGACGAGGCCGCCCGCCGGCTGCGCCGCGTCACCGAGCTGGTCGCCCGTCCCGACGTGGACTACGTGTCGGTGAAGGTCTCCGCCGTCGCCAGCCAGCTGTCCACCTGGGACACCGCCGGCAGCGTGGCGCGGGTGGTGGAGCGGCTGCGCCCGCTGTACGCCGCCGCCGCGCAGCACGGCACCTTCCTCAACCTCGACATGGAGGAGTACCGCGACCTCGCGCTCACCGTGCAGGTGTTCGACGCGCTGGTGAACGACCCGGCGGTCCGCGACCAGCAGCACGGGATCGTGCTCCAGGCCTACCTGCCCGACACCTCGGACGCCCTGGAGGAGATCACCGCGATCGCCCGGCGCCGGGTGGACGCCGGCGGGGCACGGCTCAAGGTGCGCCTGGTCAAGGGCGCCAACCTCGCGATGGAGCGGGTGGAGGCCGAGCTGCACGGCTGGCCGCAGGCGCCCTACGGCGGCAAGCCGGAGGTCGACGCGCACTACGTCCGCCTGGTCCGCACCGCCCTCGACCCGGCGCGCACCGACGCGCTGCGGGTCGGCGTCGCCAGCCACAACCTGTTCCACGTCGCCTACGCCCACCTGCTCGCCGAGCACCGCGGGGTGTCCGAGGCGCTGGACGTCGAGATGCTCCAGGGCATGGCCCCGGCGCAGTCCCGCGCGGTGCAGCGCGACGTCGGCCAGGTGCTGCTCTACACGCCGGTGGTCGCGAAGCAGGACTTCGACGTGGCGATCTCCTACCTGGTGCGACGGCTGGAGGAGAACTCCCAGCACGAGAACTTCCTGCACGCGCTGTTCGCGGGGGAGCCGGACGCCGCCGGGGCGGTGGCCGCCCCGGCGCCGGACGAGGGGATCCCCGCGCAGGAGGCCGCCTTCCTCGCCTCGGTGCGCGACTCCGCGACCGTGCCCACCGCGCGCCGCCGCACCCCGCGGGCGCCGGGGGCGGGCGTGGCCGGATCGGGCACGGCAGGGATCGGCTCGCCGGAGACCGACCGCTTCGCGAACTCCGCCGACACCGACCCCGCCGTCGCCGAGCACCGCGCCTGGGCCGCCGGCCTGGTGGCCCACGACGTCGAGCCGCCCGCCGGCGCCGTCACCGTCGAGACCGTCGCGCAGGTGGACGAGGTCGTGGCCCGCGCCGTCGCCGCCGCCCCCACGTGGTCCGCGCGCACCCCCGCCGAGCGCGCCGCCGTGCTGCGCCGGGCCGCCGACGAGCTCGAGGCGGTGCGTGGCGACCTGGTCGCGACCATGGTGCACGAGGGCGCCAAGACCGTCGCCGAGGCCGATCCCGAGGTCAGCGAGGCGGTGGACTTCGCGCGGTACTACGCCGAGCAGGCCGAGCGCCTGGCCGACGGGGCCGTGCCCGGCGCCCGCTTCCGCCCGCACGGGGTCACCGTGGTCACCCCGCCGTGGAACTTCCCGGTGGCGATCCCGGTCGGCTCGACCCTCGCGGCGCTCGCGGCCGGATCGCCGGTGCTGGTCAAGCCCGCCCCGCAGACCCCGCGCTGCGTGCGGGTCGCGATGGCCGCCGTGCAGCGCGCGCTGGACGCCTCCGGCGTCACCGAGGACGCGCTCACCGTGGTGCTCTCGCCGGAGGGGGAGGTCGGGCGGCGCCTGGTCACCCACCCCGACGTGGCCCGCGTGGTGCTCACCGGATCGATCGACACCGCGCGGCTGTTCCTCGGCTGGCGGCCCGACCTCGACGTGCTCGCCGAGACCTCCGGCAAGAACGCGCTGGTCATCACCCCCTCCGCGGACGTCGACCTCGCGGTCGCCGACCTGGTGCGCTCCGCCTTCGGGCACGCCGGGCAGAAGTGCTCCGCGGCCTCGCTGGCGATCCTGGTGGGATCCGCCGGCACCTCGGACCGGCTGCGCCGCCAGCTCGCCGACGCGGTGACCTCGCTGCACGTCGGCCCGGCGGACGACCTCGGCACCACCATGGGCCCGCTGGTCGAGCCGGCCTCCGGCCCGCTGCTGCGCGCGCTGACCACCCTGGACGCGGGGGAGGGCTGGCTGGTCGAGCCCCGGCGCCTGGACGACGAGGGTCGGCGGTGGACGCCCGGCGTGAAGCACGGCGTGCGGCCCGGCTCGTGGTTCCACCGCACCGAGTGCTTCGGCCCCGTGCTGGGCGTGATCCGGGTCGACACCCTGGACGAGGCCATCGCGGTGCAGAACGCCGTCGCCTTCGGGCTCACCGGCGGCCTGCACTCGCTGGACGAGGCGGAGATCGCGCACTGGCTGGAGCGGGTCGAGGTCGGCAACGCCTACGTCAACCGGCACATCACCGGCGCGATCGTGCAGCGGCAGCCCTTCGGCGGGTGGAAGGCCTCCGTGGTCGGCCCCGGCGCCAAGGCCGGCGGACCGCACTACCTCGGCGAGCTCGGCACCTGGCAGGACGACCCCGAGGTCTCCGCCCTGGACGACGACTCCTGGCTCGCCTGGGCCGAGCGCGACGACGCCCGCGCGTGGGCGGAGCGCTTCGGCACCGGCCACGACCCCTCGGGGCTGGCCGTCGAGGAGAACACGCTGCGCTACCGCCCGGTGCCCGCGCTCACGGTGCGGCTCGGCGCCGACGGATCCGCGCGCGACCTGCGCCGGGTGCTGGCGGCCGCGGCCACCGCCGGGGTGCCGGTGGCGGTCAGCCGCGCCGACGCCGAGACCGACCAGGCCTTCGCCGCGCGCGTCGAGCACGGGGACGTCAACGGGCGGATCCGCGTGGTCGGCACCGCGCCGGGCCTGCGGGCCGCCGCCGTCGGGCGCGTCGGCGAGGTGACCGTGCTGGACGGTCCGGTGCTGGCCTCCGCGGAGCGCGAGCTGCTGGGGCTGCTGCGCGAGCAGGCGATCAGCCGCACCCGCCACCGCTTCGGCCACGTCGACCCCACCCGCTGAGGAGAGCGGGTGCGCACGCACCCCGCACGCGCACGCACCCCTCCTGCGCTCGCTTCCCCTCGCCGAGTTCGGTGGTTCGTGCGAGAAAAGTGCCCCCGAACCACCGAACTCGGCCCGAACCACCGAACTCACGGGCAGGGGAGAACGGGCAGGGGCGCGCAGAGCGCGCGGGCGCTCAGGCGCTGCCGCGGACGATGAGCTCGGGGTGGAAGATCTGCGGCTCGGTGCGCGCCGGCTCGCCGTGCAGCTGGCCGACCAGCTCCTCGCCGGCGGCCCGCGCCATCGCGATCACCGGCTGCACCACGGTCGTCAGGTTGGGCTTGGTGGTCATCGCCAGGCCGCTGTTGTCGTAGCCGACCACGGCGACGTCCTCGGGCACCCGGCGGCCGGCCTCCTGCACCACCGGCAGCGCTCCCACCGCCATCAGGTCGGAGGCGATGAACAGTGCGTCCAGGTCGGGGTGCTCGGCGAGGATCTGCCGGGCGGCCTGCTCGCCGCCCTCGACGGTGAAGTCGCCGTGCACCACGGCGTCGTCGGGCAGCCCGGCAGCGCGCAGCGCCTCGCGCCAGCCGGCGAGCCGGTCCAGGCCCGCGGACATGTCGGCGGGGCCGGCGATCGTGCCGATCCGACGCCGGCCGAGGCCGATCAGGTGCTCGGTGGCCAGGTGCGCGCCGCGGACGTTGTCGGTGTCGACGAACGCCACCGCGCGGCGCGAGGTGAGCGGCCGGCCGATGAACACGCAGGGCAGCCCGGAGTCCTCCAGCGCCTGGTCGATCGAGTCGTCGCGGTGGTGCGACACCACGATCGCGCCGTCCACGTGGCCGGCGCGCAGGTAGCGCACGGTGCGGGCGGAGTCGCCGGGGCGCGCGATGATCAGCAGCAGCTGGAGATCGGACTCGGACAGCGGGGTCGACACGCCGTTGAGCACGCCGGCGAAGAACGGGTCGGAGAGCACGCGCTCGTCCGGCTCCGGCACGACCAGCGCGACCGAGTCGGTGCGCCGGGTCACGAGCGACCGCGCGGCGCGGTTGGGGGTGTAGCCGAGGTCGTGCACGGCGGCGGCGACGGACTCCATCGCCTCGGGGGACACCCGCAGGCCCCCGTTGATCGCACGGGAGGCGGTCGAGCGGGACACGCCGGCCCGCTCGGCGACCTGCTCGAGCGTCGGGGCGGAGTGCGCCGGGGGCGCAGTTCTCTGGTCGACCACGTGGATCGCCCCCTTGCCTGGGAAGAGTGGTGCTGGGGCGCTGACGCCCGCGTCGGGCACACCCGGCGCGGGGGACCGGGGCTCGGTCCCCCGCGCGGAAGCGTAGCGGTCAGCCCTTGACGGCTCCGGCCATGATGCCCGCGACGAGCTGGCGCCCGGCGACGATGAACAGCAGGAGCAGCGGGATCACGGAGAGCACGACACCCGCCATGATCAGCGGCATGTCCTGGAAGAAGCCGGCCTGGAGCAGCTTGAGGGCCACCGGCAGGGTCGGGTTCTGCGAGCCGAGCACGATCGACGGCCAGAAGAAGTTCGTCCAGGACCCGATGAACGTGAACAGCGCCAGCATCGCGGCGGCCGGCCGGGCGGCGGGCAGCGCCACCGACCAGAACGTCCGGAACATCGACGCGCCGTCCACGCGGGCGGCCTCGATCAGCTCGTAGGGCAGCGCCGAGTCGAGGTACTGGGTCATCCAGAACACGCCGAACGCGGTGACCATGGCGGGCAGGATCACGGCCAGCAGGTTGCCGGTCAGGTGCAGGTTGCGCATCACGATGTACAGCGGGACCACGCCGAGCTGGGTCGGGACGGCCATGGTGGCGATCACGAAGACCAGCAGCGGGCCACGGCCCTTGAAGCGCAGCTTGGAGAACGAGAAGCCGGCCAGCGTGGAGAAGAACACCACGGAGATCGACGTGACCACCGCGGCGATCAGCGAGTTGCCGGTGGCGGCGAACAGGTTGATGTCTGCGTCGAACACGCGCTGGAGGTTGCTGAGCAGCTCGCCGTCCGGGATGAGCGACGGGATCGGGTTCTGCGCGATCTTCTGCGAGGTCGAGGACGCCAGCAGCAGGGTGAAGTACAGCGGGTACGCCGAGATCAGGATGACCAGGCCGAGCACCACGTAGGTGACCCAGCCGGCACGGCGCTCCGAGCCACCGGCGACGGCGGTGCCACGACGGCGCCGGGCGGCGCGGGCGGCGGACTTGCCGGCGGTCTGCTCGATGACGGGGATGGACGGGGTGGTGCTCATCGCTGGGCCCCCTCGGAGGTCGGGGCGGCGGTCGTCGTGGTGGACGCGGCCTGCTGCTTGATGGACCGCTCCAGCGCCTTGGCGTTGCGGCGGGTGGCCTTGCGGGCGGCCTTCGCGGTGCGGCTGGTGTCGTCCGCCGAGGCGATCTTGCGGCTCAGGAAGTTGTTGAGCAGCGCGAACACGATGATCACGAGGAACAGCAGCCAGGCGACCGCGGCGGCCCGTCCGAGCTGCTGCTTGTTCCAGCCCAGCTCGTAGAGGTACAGCGTCACGGTCTTCCACTGGCCGGAGGACCCGCCGAGGCCGGTCGCGTCGTACATGCGCGGCTCGTCGAAGATCTGCAGACCACCGATGGTCGAGGTCAGGATCACGAAGATCATGGTCGGGCGGACCATCGGGATCGTGATCGAGAAGAACTGGCGCAGCCGGTTGGCGCCGTCGATCGTGGCGGCCTCGTACAGGTCGCGCGGGATGGCCTGCATCGCGGCCAGCAGGATCAGCGCGTTGTAGCCGGTCCAGCGGAAGTTGACCATCGAGGCGATGGCGATGTGCGACGCGAAGGCGTCCTTGTGCCAGCCGATCGGGTCGATCCCGACCAGGTCCAGCAGCGAGTTGATCAGGCCGGAGCCGTCCGCGAACATCTTGGAGAACACCAGGCCGACGGCCACCGGGGCGACGACGTAGGGGAGCAGGACGCCCATCCGCCAGAACGTCTTGGCACGCAGGTTGGCATCGAGCATCGCGGCGATCACGAGGGCCGCGATCACCTGCGGCACCGTGCTCAGCAGGAAGATGCTGAAGGTGTTGCGCAGGGACAGCCAGAAGAACTTCTGGCCCAGCACGAAGGTGAAGTTGTCCAGCCCGACGAAGTCGCCCTGGCCACCGATCAGGCTCCAGTCGTGCAGCGAGACCCACGCGGTGTAGATCAGCGGGAACAGGCCCACGATCGCGAACAGGATGAAGAACGGCGAGATGTACAGGTAGGGGGACACCTTGACGTCCCACCGGCCCAACGTCTGACGGAAGCCGATCTTGCGGGGCGGGCGGTCGTCGCCGAGCGGTGCCGCGCCCTTGAGGGGCGCCGTCTGGGTGCTCATGGTTGTCCTTCGGTGCGGGCGTGGAGCTGGGGGAGCGTTCGCCCGGCGGTCGTGCGGGGCGCGTGCAGCGGGCCGGGCCGCCGGGAGTGGTCCCGGCGGCCCGGCCCATGAGGGTCAGCCGATGGCTGCGACGGCGTCCTCGAAGCCGGACCACGACGCGTCGGCATCCTGCGACTGGTCGACGTCGACACGGTTGATCGCGTCGGACAGCGCGGTGCGGATCGTGAAGTAGTTCGGGCCCTTGAACGGGATCACGTCGATCGCCGCGGCACGCTCGGTGAAGAACTGACCGGTCGGGGCGTTGTTGAAGAACTCGTTCGTGACGGCCTGCAGGGTGTCGGACTCCTGGGCCTCGACCTGGCTCGGGAAGTTCGAGGTCTGCTCGAACGCCTTGAGCTGCTGCTCGGGGGCGGTCAGCCAGTCAGCGAGCTTCTGGGCCTCCTCCTGGTGCTTGCCCATGGTCGGGACGGTCAGGAAGGAACCGCCCCAGTTGCCGCCGCCGCCGGGGAAGACGTTGGCGACGTCCCAGCCGGTGACGCCGGCGGAGTTGCCCTCGATGTTGGAGAGCATCCAGGACGGGGCCAGCATGACCGCGAAGCCGTTGTTCTGGAACGCGTTGGTCCAGTCCTCCTCCCACTGCTTGAGGTGGGCCGACTGGTCCGTGTGCGACAGGATCGTGTCGTACATGTCACGGATGTCGGGGTTGGAGGTGGCGATGATCGTGCCGTCCTCCTCCTCGAGCGGGAACTCCTGCTGGTTGATCATGCCCTGGGCGATGGCGTCGGCCGAGTCGAAGAAGCCGACCCCGGTGCCCGCGGCGATGAACTGGTCGCCGACCTTGAAGAAGTCGTCCCAGGTGGCGTCCGCGCCACCGAAGAGCTCGGCGACGGCCTCGCGGTCCGTCGGCAGGCCGGCGGCGGCGAACAGGTCGGAGCGGTACGCGATGACCTCGGGGCCGATGTCGGTCGGGTAGCCGAGCAGCGCGCCGTCCGGCGTGGTGGCCTGGTCGACGGTCCAGTTGTTCCAGCGGCCCTCGACCGAGTCGGAGGACAGGTCCTTGAACTGGTCGGAGTACTGGATGATCTGCGGCATCCAGTCGACCTCGACGCCCACGACGTCGGCGAGACCGGAGTTGGCGCCCAGAGCGGTCTGGAACTGCTCCTTGGCGTCGTCCGACTTGCCGAACTTGTTGTGCTCGATCTTGATGTTCGGGTTGAGCTCCTCGTACTCCGCGATCAGCGGGTCGTAGCCCCACTCGTTGAAGGTGGAGATCGTGAGGGTGATCTGCCCGTCCTCGCCCTCGCTGGCGTCGTCGGACGAACCGCCGCCGCCTCCGCAGGCCGTCGCGAGCAGGGCGACCCCGGTCGCACCGGCCACTGCCATCCAGGTCTTGCGCGTGCTCCTCAGCACTGTGACTCCCTCGTCAGTCGGACGGCGACGTCGCCGTTCTGGTGTGACGCCTTGGCGTCGTCGGGGGCGGTGAGAGCGTTCCCAAGATCCTGCGGGAGCGTTCCCACGCCAACGCTCCGCAGCCTGTCCGAGGGGTGGAACCGTGTCAAGCGACCCACATGCGCAAACGGGTGTGGAAGCGATCCCATGACCGCATCGTCGCAGGTCAGCGCTCCAGCGCGGCAGGGGCGTGTTACCCAATCGTTACGCGTCGGGGGAGGTGGCCACCCATTCGCGCGCCACGCCCTGCTCGGCCTCCAGCGCGCCGCGCACCGCCGTGGCCGCCGCCTCCTCCACCGCGGACGCGAACAGCGGCACCGAGGCCTTGAGCTCGCCGTCGTACACGATCGTCGAGACCGCGTCGTCGCCGGTCAGCGCGACGGTGCCCGTGAGGCGCACCGGGGCGCCCGCGATCTCCACCGCCACCGTGCCGCGCCGCGAGCCGTCGGCGGCCGGGCCCTCCCACGCCTCGACCTGACGCACCTCCAGCCGCGCGCCGACGAAGGCCCGCACGTTGGCCGGGATCAGGTCGGTCGGCAGCGAGCGCCGCGTCGTCACCGTGAACGCCTCGCCGTCCCCCGGGGTCACGTCCAGCGCGACCTCCTCGGCGCCGCTCGCCCGGACCTTCGCCCGCACGTACACGGGGTCGGCCAGCATCGCGGCGGTGCTGCGGGGATCGGTGTCCACGGTGAGGGTGACCTGCAGGTGCACGGCGTCGGGTCCTTCCAGGGTGCGCTGTCGCGCGGGCGCGGGTGTTCCGGCGAGCGTAACCGCCCGGGGCGGTGGCGGTCTCGTGCGCGCGCCGGGTGCGCAGCGGTCGGTGGGCGCACGGCCGGCACGGACGGTCGGCAGGGGCGTGCGCGGGGCCCCGGGCGTCCAGGGCGGACGGTGAGGTGGACGTCACGTCCGCTCCTGGCGGACGGGCGTGGTCACGGCGCCGGCCGCGTCGGCAGACCACCTACCCTGGACGGGTGTCCACCCTGAGCGACCTCGCACAGCGCCACGCGCACCTCGACGCGGCCGACCTGGAGTGGTTGCACCTGCTCGTCGGCGACTGGCAGGTGATCTCCGACCTCGCCTTCGCCGACCTGGTGCTCTGGCTGCCCACCGACGACGGCGACTTCGTGGCCATCGCCCAGTGCCGGCCCAGCACCGGCGCCACCGTGCACTACGACGACGTCGTGGGCTCCCGCGCCCCGGACGGCCAGCGTCCGCAGCTGGTCAGCTCGCTCACCGAGGTGCGCGCCCAGCGGTCCCGCGAGCCGCGCTGGTTCGGCTCCTACGCCGTGCGCGAGGAGGCCGTGCCGGTGGTCCGCGAGGGCCGGGCCATCGCCGTGATCGCCCGGCAGACCAACCTCGGCGGCGCCCGCACCCCCAGCCGGCTCGAGCTCAACTACGTCGAGGCCGCCGACGACATCATGGGCATGATCGTGCGGGGCGAGTTCCCGCTGCCCAACGCCGCCACCGGCCCGCGCCGCGGCGCCCCGCGCGTCGGCGACGGGCTGGTCCGCCTCAACTCCGAGGGCGAGGTGCTGTACGCCAGCCCGAACGCCCTGTCCTGCTTCCACCGGCTCGGCGCCATGGACGACCTGGTCGGACGATCGCTGGTCGAGGTCGTCGCCGACCTGATCGAGCAGAACTCCCCGGTGGACGAGTCCATGCCGCTGGTGCTCATGGGGCGCGCGCCCTGGCGCACCGACATCGAGGCCCGCGGCGTCGCGCTGTCCCTGCGCGCGGTCCCGCTCACCGAGGGCCCCGACCGGATCGGCGCCGTGCTGCTCTGCCGCGACGTCTCCGAGCTGCGGCGGCGGGAGCGCGAGCTCATCACCAAGGACGCGACGATCCGCGAGATCCACCACCGGGTGAAGAACAACCTGCAGACCGTCGCCGCGCTGCTGCGTCTGCAGGCCCGTCGGATGGACTCCCCGGAGGCGCGGGCCGCGCTGGAGGAGGCGATGCGGCGCGTCGCGACCATCGCCCTGGTGCACGAGACCCTGTCGCAGACCCTGGACGAGACCGTGCAGTTCGACGAGCTGGTCGGGCGCAGCCTGCGCCTGGCCGCCGACGTCGCCTCCGCGGGCGCCTCCGTCCGCACCCACGTGCGCGGCACCTTCGGCCCCGTCTCCGCCGAGGACGCCACCGCCCTCGCCCTCGTGCTCACCGAGCTGGTGACCAACGCCGTGGAGCACGGGCTCGCCGGTCGCGAGTCCGGCACCGTCGAGGTCACCGCCGAGCGGATCGAGGACGAGCTGCGCGTGGTCGTCGGCGACGACGGCGCGGGCATCCCGGAGGGCGCCGGCGCGGGCACCGGGCTCGGCACGCAGATCGTCAACACCCTCGTCACCAACGAGCTGCGCGGGTCGATCACCTGGTCCGCGCGCGAGGGCGGCGGCACGGAGGTCGTCCTCACCGCCGGCCTGCGCACCCCCGGCCGCGAGGCCAACACCGTCGCCTGACCCCTGCGCGCCGCGCCCCGCAGGACCCCGGCATGCGCCGAGTTGTCAGTTCTTGTCGCTTCCCGGGGGCCCGAAGCGACAAGAGATGACAACTCGGCGGGCGTGAGCGCGGGGCTCGGCGGGACGCGGGAGCGCGCGGGCCGGCTCGGCGGGGTGCCTCTGCGCGGGCCGCAGACGCGACGACGCCCGCGGCCCCGGAGGGGGGACGCGGGCGTCGTGGGTGCTGCGAGGTGCGGGCCGGTCAGCCGGCGCGGCGCTGGCGGGCGGTGCGGCGCTTGAGGGCGCGGCGCTCGTCCTCGGAGAGGCCGCCCCAGACGCCGGCGTCCTGGCCGGACTCGAGGGCCCACTTGAGGCAGGTGTCCACGACGTCGCAGCGACGGCAGACGGCCTTGGCCTCCTCGATCTGCAGGAGCGCGGGGCCGGTGTTGCCGATCGGGAAGAACAGCTCCGGGTCCTCGGTCAGACACGCGGCGTTGTGGCGCCAATCCATCAGAACTCCTCTGCACAGGGGCGTACCACTCCCAGGGGGGAGGAGTGGAGGGGCGCAGAAGCACACGTCGACGCACGAGATCTCGTGGGGGCGTGAGCGTCGGCGCTCGTGAACAGCAACTAGAAATAGGTTCACACGGCGACGCACAGCGCACAAGGGGTTACGGGCAGGTTTCTTGCGCGTAACCAGTGAGGCGTTGGTCACATCTGTGTGAACCCTGGACGCCTTGGCTGCACCGTACCCCGTGCCGGGGGTCGGGTGCCAACCGTCTCGACCTGTGGGACCTACGTCCCTGGTCGGTGCCGCGTGATCACGCGGGGAGCGGGCTGCCGCACGCCCGTTTCACCCGTCGCGCCGGTGCGTCGTCGTAGGGTCGGCGGGTGAGCGACGCCCCCGCACCCGTCCCTGCGCCCGCGTCCGGCCTGCGCCCGCCCGGCCTGGTGCTCGGCGTGGTCGCTCTGGTGCTCGCGCAGGCGCTGGTGCTCGTGGTCGCCGGGGTCGGCATGCTGGTCGCCCTGGTGCGGGGGAGCGACATGCCGGGGCCGGTGGTGTTCCTGGTGGTGATGGCCCTCGGGGTCGCCGCGCTGCTCGCCGGTGCGGGGCGGGCCCTGCTGCGCGGGCACCGGTGGGCGCGCTCGCCGGTGATGACCTGGCAGATCCTGCTCGTGGTGCTGTCGTTCGGCTGGATCGGCTCCGAGGCCGGGCCGTGGGCGGTCGGGGTGCTCGTCGTCGCGGTGGTGGTCGGCGTCGGTCTGCTGCTGCCCCCGGTCGTCGCGTGGACCACCCGCACCTCCGCCGCCACCGACTGAACCCCGAGCGCCCCCGCACCCGCGCGCCGCACCGCACGCACGGACGCCCGCGTCCGACCGGCCCTCCACCGGTCGGACGCGGGCGTCCGTCGTCACCCCTCACGAGGGCGGACGGCCCCTCACGCCACGGCGAGCGCCGCGACCGGGGGAGTGCGGGCCGCGCTGCGACCGGGGAGCACCGAGGCGAGCACCCCGGCGACCACGGCGACCAGCAGCACCAGGCCGAGGTCGGCCCACGGCACCCGCAGCTCGACGGTGCCGAGCTGGCCGAGCACCGCGGCCGAGCCCGCCCAGCCGTAGACCGTGCCGAGCAGCACGCCGACCACGGCCCCGGTGCCGGCGATCAGCACGCCCTCGACGGCCATCGACGCCCGGAGCCGGCGGCGGGTGAGCCCGAGCGCCCGCAGCGTGGCGGACTCCCGCCGGCGCTCGATCACCGACAGCGACAGCGTGTTGGTGACGCCGACCAGCGCGATCACGACCGCGACGGCGAGCAGGCCGATCACGACGGCCAGCACCGTGTCGATCGCCCGCTGGTACATCGCACGCTCCACCGCGGCGCCCATGATGCTCAGGCCCTGGTCGGCGGTGGCGTCCTGGATCTCCTGCACCACCGCGCCGGAGTCGTTGACGTCCGCGACCCGCACCCACGCGGTGCCGGTGGCGCCCGCCGTACCGAGCCCGGCCAGGGTCGCGTCGGTGACGATCGGGGTCCACCCGGACAGCCGGGCCACGGCGGCGGTCAGCGTGACGGTCGGGGAGTCGTCCACCCCGGCCAGCGTCACCGGGATCCGGTCGCCGTCCGTGATGCCGAGCGACGTCGCCATGGTCTCGCCGATCACGATGCTGTCGTCCCCGATCTCCGCGGAGATCTCCTGGTCGCGCAGCAGCCCGGCGATGTCGGAGGGCAGCACGGCGTCCACCGGCGACTCCGTGTCGGCGTCGCCGCCGAGCAGCACCTGGGCGGTGGCGACCGGTGCCACGGCGACCACGCCGTCGATGTCGGCCAGCCGGTCGACGGTGCCGGCGGGCAGCGGGCGGGTGCTCGCGGTGCCGTCGGCGGCGAAGTCCGTGCCGGTGCTGACCTCGAGGTCGACCGGGAAGCGGGTGTCGAGCTCGCCGTCCAGGGTCGCCCGGGCGGTGACCGCGCCGGTGCTCATCATGGCGACGAGGGTGACGCCGATCAGCAGAGCGGTGCTGGTAGCGGCGGTGCGCGCCGGGTTGCGGCCGGTGTTGGCGGCGGCGAGCCGGGCCGGCATGCCGAGCCGGCCGACCAGCGCGCCGATGCCGGCGACGATCTTCGGCATCCACAGCACCGCGGTGACCAGCAGGCCGACGAAGGACGCCGCCCCGCCGAGGATCGCGACGCCGACGCCGAGCAGCGCCTCCTTCTCGATGGCGAGCCACACGCCGCCGGCGAGCATGGCGAGCCCGCCGAGGCCGAGCAGCAGGCCGATCACCAGCCGGGCGCGGCCGGCGCGGTGCAGCCCTTCCGGGGCGTCGGCGGGCCGCAGCGCCGCGATCGGGGACACCCGGGTGGCCGCGCGGGCCGGGGACAGCGCCGCGAGCACGGTGACCAGGGTGCCGACCAGCAGCGGCGCGAGCACGGCGGCCAGCGTGAGGTGCACCGCCGACGGCACCGGGAACGGCAGGTCCGCGCTCTGCATCACCCACAGGGCGATCTGCACCAGGCCGGTGCCGAGCAGCAGCCCGGCGACGGAGGCGGTGGAGCCGAGCAGCGTCGCCTCCAGCAGCACGGAGCGGCGCACCTGGCTGCGCACGGCGCCGACGCAGCGCAGCAGCGCCAGCGTGCGGGTGCGCTGCGCGACGAGCACCTGGAAGGTGTTGGCGATCACCAGCCCGGCGACCAGCAGCGCCACCGCCGCGAAGGACAGCACCACCACGGTGATCGGGCCGGTCTCGTCCCCGGAGAGCGAGCGTTCGGCGGCCTCGTCCCGGGTGAGGGCGAGCGCCCGCTCGTCGCCCGGGACCGACAGGGTGTCGACGATCTCCTGCCGGACGGCGGCGGCGTCCGCACCGTCGGCCAGCGCGATCATGACCTGGTGGGAGCCGAGGGCCTCCAGCGTGGGGGCCTCGCCGTCCATCGACTGCCCGGACCAGGCGACCACGTCGGTGAGCTGTGCCTGGGCGGCCCCGTCGAACTGCGACCAGGCCGAGCGCGGGTCGGTGGTGAGGCCGACGACGGTGACCTGCTGCTCGGTGCGGCCCCAGCCGAGATCGCCGTCCAGCGCGTCGGCGGCAGCCCCCGCGGCGTCGGCGGCGGAGCCGGTGCCCGCGGCGCCGGGGGCGTAGTAGGAGACGGTGACGGTGTCGCCCACGCCGACCTCGAGCCGCTCGGCGGCCCGCTCGGGCAGGGTGATCTGGTCGGTCCCGGAGGGCATCTCGCCCTCGGTGACGTGCTGGGTGTCGAAGACGCTCGACGTCGGTGCCGGCACGACGGCCTGGCTGATGCTGCGCTCGCCGGCGCCGATCTCGACCGCGCTGAGCTGGACGTAGGGGTCGGCGGCGGCGACGCCGGGCAGCGCCCGCAGGTCGTCGAGGTCCTGCTCGGTCACCGTGCGCGCGCCCCCGGCGATCAGGTCGGCGGTGCCGTAGGAGGCGGTGAGCGAGTCCGCGGAGATCCGCCGCATCACGTCACCGGCGAGCAGGGTCGCGGCGACGAAGGCGGTGCCGATCGCGATGGCGACGGCCGCGGCGGTCAGTCGGCCGATGCTGCGGCGCATCTGCGCCAGGGTCAGCCGCCACATCAGGCACCGACCGGGGAGTCGGTGCTCTCGAGCTGGCGCAGCGCGTCCAGCCCGGTCAGCACGGCCTCGGGCGTCGGGTCCACGATGTCCCCGGCGATCCGCCCGTCGGCCAGCAGGACCACGCGGTCGGCGTAGGCGGCCGCCGTCGGGTCGTGGGTGACCATGATGATCGTGCGGCCGAGCTCGCGCACGGAGCGGCGCAGGAAGCTCAGCACCTCGGCGCCGGAGCGCGAGTCCAGGTTGCCGGTGGGCTCGTCGGCGAAGACGACCTCCGGCTTGGCGATCAGCGCGCGGGCGATGGCGACGCGCTGCTGCTGCCCGCCGGACAGCTCGGAGGGCCGGTGGGTCAGCCGGGCGCCGAGGCCGAGGGTGCCGACCAGGGTGTCGAACCAGCCGCGGTCCACCGGGGCGCCGGCCAGCTCGAGCGGGAGCAGGATGTTCTGCTCGGCGGTGAACATCGGCAGCAGGTTGAACGACTGGAACACGAAGCCCACCCGGTCGCGGCGCAGCCGGGTCAGCGCGTCGTCGCCGAGGGTGGTGACGTCGGTCTGCCCGAGGAACGCGGAGCCGGAGGTCGCGGCGTCCAGGCCGGCCAGCACGTGCATCAGCGTCGACTTGCCGGAGCCGGACGGGCCCATGATCGCGGTGAACGCCCCGCTGGCGAAGTCCACGTCGACGCCGGCCAGCGCGTGCACGGTCGCCTCGCCGCGTCCGTAGACCTTGGTCAGGCCGCGCGCCCGGACGGCGGGTGCGTCGGTGACGGCGTAGCTGCGGGGGTCGGCCGGCGGGCCGGCGGGGGAGAGGGCGGTGCTGTCCACGGGATGCTCCACGGGTGGGGTGCGATGACGTGATCGACGCTACGGACCCGCACCCTGCGTCGTCGTCCACCCGTGGGCCGGACCCGGCATCATCCCGGGGGACGACACCGGGACGCGACCGGGGTCGCACGCTCCACCCGCGGTGGGGCGGGCCCGGTTCAGGAGCCGGGGACCACCAGGCCGGTCTCGTACGCGACGACGACGGCCTGCACCCGGTCGCGGGCGCCGAGCTTGGCGAGGATCCGTCCGACGTGCGTCTTCACGGTGGCCTCGGCGACGAACAGGTCCTCGCCGATCTCGGTGTTGGAGCGTCCGCGCGCCATCAGCACCAGCACCTCGCGCTCCCGCTCGGTGAGCTGGGCGAGGGCGTCGTGCGCGGCGCTCGCCTGCGGCTGCTCGGGCGGCAGCGCGGTCACCAGGTGCTCCAGCAGGCGCCGGGTGCTGGACGGGGCGATCACCGCGTCGCCGTGGTGCACGGTGCGGATCGCGGCGAGCATGTCCTCCGGCGGGGCGTCCTTGAGCAGGAACCCGCTGGCGCCGGCGCGGATCGCGGACAGCACGTACTCGTCCAGGTCGAAGGTGGTCAGCACGATGATCCGCGGGGCCGGGTGCTCCGGCGTGCCGGCGGCGACGATCTGCTCGGTGGCGGCCAGGCCGTCCAGGTGCGGCATCCGCACGTCCATCAGCACGACGTCCACCGGTCCGAGCACCTGCGCCTGCGGGGTGCCGGGCGTGAGCGCGCGCACCGCCTGCTGGCCGTCGCCGGCCTCCAGCACCACGGACAGGTCGGGCTGGGAGTCGATCACCAGGCGGAACCCGGCCCGCACGAGCTGCTGGTCGTCCACCACGCCGACCCGGATCGTCTCGCTCATGCCGGTCAGCCTAGGGGCGCGGCGGCCGGTGCCGGACCGGGGGCCGGTGGCAGCGGGATCTCGGCGCGCACCCGGAACCCACCGCCCGGGCGCGGGCCGGTGCTCACGGTGCCGCCGAACATGGCGGCGCGCTCGCGCATGCCGAGCAGCCCGTGACCGGCGCCGTCGGAGTCGGCGGCGGCTCCGCGCCCGTCGTCGGTGACCTCGATCAGCAGCGCCACCGGCAGCCACTGCACCAGCACCGTCACGGTGGGGCCGGGGCCGGCGTGCTTCATCACGTTGGTGAGCGCCTCCTGGGTGATCCGGTACGCGGCCAGGCCGGTGCCCGGCGGCAGCGCGCGGGCGGTGCCCATCCGGACCAGCGAGACGTTCACCCCGCTGGCGCGCACCTGCTCGACCAGCTGCTCCAGGTCCTGCTCGGCGGGCTGCGGGGTGAACGGCGCGACCGCACCGCCCGCGGGAGCGCCGGGGTCGGCGGGGGCGCCCTCGGGGGCACGCAGCACGCCGAGCAGCCGGCGCATGTCGGCCAGCGCCGCCCGCCCGGTCTCGGAGATCGTGCCCAGCGCCCGCACTGCGGCGTCCGGGTCCGCGGCGGCGGCGTAGCGACCGCCGTCGGCCTGCGCGATCACCACGGACAGCGAGTGCGCCACGATGTCGTGCATCTCGCGGGCGATCCGGGTGCGCTCGGCGGCGGTGGCGATCCGTGCCTGCTGGTCACGCTCGACCTCCAGCCGCTCGGCGCGGTCGCGCAGCGCCACCAGCGTCTCCCGCCGGGCGCGACGCATCAGCCCGAACGCCCAGGTGGCGATGGCGCACATGCCGCAGAAGATCGCGATCGAGACCACGCTGAAGACCTGCTGCTCGATCGAGTACAGCGGCCGGGAGGCGATCAGCAGGTTCAGCGACAGCAGCAGGCTGCCGACCACCGCGCCGACGATCGCGGTCAGGTGCGCCCAGCGCGGGCCGTAGACGGTGACCGAGTACAGCGCGATCAGCACGGCGAGGTCGGTCGGCAGGAAGGTCGGGGCGCCGAGGAACAGGTGCAGCAGGCCGGCGGAGTACACCAGCACCACCGAGGTCACCGGGTTGCGGCGCCGCCATGCCAGCGGCGCCCAGGTGACGAACGCCCAGGACGCGGTCAGCAGGTCCCCGGCGCCCAGCGGCCCGCTGAGGATCACCAGGAAGAACCCGGTCGCCGAGGTCACGGCGACGTCGATGCCGAACCTGTGGCGCTCGTTCCACTGCGTCACGCGGTCCCACCAGCTCATCGCGCCAGCGTAGGCGGCGGCCGACGGGACGGTCGTGCCCCCACGGGCTGATCCCGGGGCGGCACGGGTCCACCCCCGGTCCGAGCGCGCCGACCGGCGGACGTGACGACGACGATGCCCGTTTCTGCCGTGGACAAGACCGTTCCATGACCTAGCATGGCGGAATGACCCAGGTGCTGCTGGCCGAGGACGATCCCGCGATTGCCGAGCCTTTGGCGCGGGCGCTGGGCCGTGAGGGCTACGACGTGCGCGTGCAAGGGACCGGTCAAGGTGCCATCGACCGCGCCGCCGAGGCGGACCTGGTGGTCCTCGACCTCGGCCTGCCGGACATGGACGGCCTCGACGTCGCGCGCGCGATCCGCAACCAGGGCCTGACCACGCCGGTGCTCGTGCTGACCGCGCGCGCCGACGAGGTGGACCTGGTGGTCGGCCTGGACGCCGGCGCCGACGACTACGTCACCAAGCCGTTCCGGCTGGCCGAGCTGCTGGCCCGGGTGCGGGCGCTGCTGCGACGCACCGGTGCGGACGGCCCCGAGGAGGAGGAGCTGCGCAGCCAGGACGTCCGGGTCGACGTCGCCGCGCACCGTGCCTTCCAGGGCGAGCGCGAGCTGCACCTCACCGCCAAGGAGTTCGACCTGCTGCGCGTGCTGGTCGGCGCGGCCGGCACGGTGGTCGCCCGCGAGACGCTGATGCGCGAGGTCTGGGGCTCCGACCCCACCGGCTCCACCAAGACGCTCGACATGCACGTGTCCTGGCTGCGCCGCAAGCTCGGCGACGACGCCAGCGCGCCGCGCTACATCAGCACCGTGCGGGGGATGGGCTTCCGGTTCGAGTCCGGCGAGGGCACCCGGGGCTGACCCGTGCGTCGTCGGGTCCTGCAAGCCACGATCGCGGCCGTCACGGTCGCGGTGCTGCTGCTCGGCTTCCCGCTGGCGTTCCTCGGCGCGCAGTACGTGCGCGACAACGAGATCAGCTCGCTGGAGACCCGGGCCTCCGACCTGGCGCGGCAGATCGACGGCCGCGTGCAGGAGGGCACCCCGCTGTCCGACGGCATGCTCGAGCCCTACGTGGACCGGCGCGGCGGGATCGTGGTCTCCGTCTTCGTGGTGGCCGCCGACGGCGCCCGCTACCAGGCCGGCCCGGAGGTCCCCGCGCGCACGATCACCATCACCGAGACCTCGGTGACCGGCGCGCACATCACCATGTACGCGTCCTGGTGGGACGTGTTCCTGATGAGCACGCAGGTGATGGGCCTGGTGGTCGCCGCCGCGGTGGTCGCCTTCGCCGCCGGCATCGCGATGGCGATCTGGCAGGCGAACCGGCTCACCGCCCCGCTGGTCTACCTGGCGGCCTCGGCGGAGCAGCTCGGGTCCGGCCAGGTGCGCCCCCAGCTCGAGCCCTCCGGCGTCGAGGAGATCGACCTGGTGGCCGCCGAGCTCGCCCGCAGCGCCGACCGGATGGCCGGACGGCTGGCCGCCGAGCGGCAGTTCGCCTCGGACGCCTCGCACCAGCTGCGCACGCCGCTGACCGCGCTGACGATGCGGCTGGAGGAGATCATGCTGGCCTCCCGCGACGAGTCGGTGCGCGAGGAGGCGAGGATCTCGCTGGAGCAGGTGGAACGGCTGGTCACCGTGGTCGACGACCTGCTCACCCGCTCGCGCCGGGCCCAGGGTGGCACCACGGAGGCGGTGCGGCTGCTCGAGGTGGTGCACCAGCAGGAGGAGGAGTGGCGGCCGACCTTCGAGTCCGAGGGGCGCCGGCTGGTGATCGACGTCGACCCGACGGCGCAGGTGCTGGCCACCCCGGGGGCGCTCGCGCAGGTGCTCGCCACCCTGATCGAGAACTCGCTGCGGCACGGCGGCGGCACGACCACGGTGCGGTCGCGCCAGGGCGCCTCGCGCGCGGTGGTGGTCGAGGTCGCCGACGAGGGGGACGGCGTGCCGGACGACCTGGCGCCGCGGATCTTCGAGCGCGAGGTCACCTCGGGCGCCGGCACCGGGCTCGGCCTGTCGCTGGCCCGCGACCTGGCGTCGGCGGACGGGGCGCGCCTGGAGCTCGCCCAGCGGCGGCCCGCGGTGTTCGCGCTGTTCCTGACCGGGGTGCCCGCGGCGATGGCGCCGGACGTGGTGCTGCCCCGGGGGTCGGTCATCTCCCCGCGGGTCGAGCGGAGCCGTCGGCGTCGCTGACGTCGTCCTCGGTCGTCGTGTGCGGGTGGGGCAGGATCGCGATCACCGGGTGGTCCGGGATGCCGTGCACCTCGTGCGCGATCTCCACCAGCGAGGTCGGCAGCGTCGCCGTGCCGGTGAAGACGAACAGCTTGTAGCCGACGTAGCGCACCACGGTGCCGAGCCCGATGCCGACGACGTTCGCCACGTTGTCCCACCACGGGCCGCTCAGCCCGAGCACCGAGTGCCAGAACGCCAGCACGCCGACGGTCACGCCCATGCCGAGCACGTTGATCACCGCGAACAGCGCGGCCTCGCGCCCCTGCCGACCGCTGCGCTGGTCCGCGAAGGTCCAGTAGCGGCTGCCCAGCCAGGACACCAGCGTGGCGAGCACCACCGCGATCACCCGGGCGGTCAGCGGGTGGCCGCCGAGCACGTCGCCGGGGCCGAAGCGCAGCAGGTTGTAGGTGCCCATGTCCACCACGAAGGCCACCGCGCCGACCGAGGAGAACCGTGCGAGCTCCACCAGCCGGGCCCGCACCAGCCCCTGCCAGCGCGCGGCCCGGTCGGCACCGGGCACGGCCGGGAGCTGCTGCGTGCCGGGGGAGGTCATCCCCCCACCGTATCGCCGTCGGCTGGGAGGCTCCGATGAACGGTCACGGGAGTCGGTTAGGCTCCACGCTCGTGGCGTCTCCTGTGGTGGCAGTGGTCGGTGGTGGGCAGCTCGCCCGCATGATGGCGCCCGCGGCGACGGCGCTCGGCGTGCACCTGCGCGTGCTGGTCGAGGACGCGGCGTCCTCCGCGGCGCAGGTGGTCGTGGACGCGCCGGTCGGTGCCGCGTCCGACCCCGAGGCGATCGAGGCGCTGGTGGTCGGCGCGCAGGCGCTGACCTTCGAGCACGAGCACGTGCCGAACGGCCTGCTGACCGAGCTGGTGGACCGCGGCGTCGCGGTGCGGCCCGGCCCGGACGCCCTGGTGCACGCGCAGGACAAGATCGTCATGCGGACCCGGCTGACCGCCCTCGGCGTGCCGTGCCCGCGCTGGGCGCCGGTGGGCGACGCCGCGGCGCTCGCCGCCTTCCTCGCCGCCGGTGGCGGCACGGCGGTGGTCAAGACCGCGCGCGGCGGCTACGACGGCAAGGGCGTGCGCGTGGTCCGCGACGCCGACCAGGCCGCCGACTGGCTGGACGCGGCCGCCGCCGGCACGGGGGCGCCGCTGCTCGCCGAGGAGCGGGTGCCGTTCACCCGGGAGCTCGCCGTGCTGGTGGCCCGCCGCCCCTCCGGCGAGGTGCGCACCTGGCCGGTGGTCGAGTCCGTGCAGCGCGACGGGGTGTGCGCCGAGGTGGTCGCCCCGGCGCCCGGCCTGGACCCGCGCACCGCCGCCGAGGCCGAGCGGATCGGCCGGCTGGTCGCCGAGGGTCTGGACGTCACCGGTGTGCTGGCCGTCGAGCTGTTCGAGGTGCCCGGCGCTGCCGCGGGCGACGCGCCGCGGGTGCTGGTGAACGAGCTGGCGATGCGCCCGCACAACTCCGGCCACTGGACGATCGACGGCGCCGTCACCAGCCAGTTCGAGCAGCACCTGCGGGCGGTGCTCGACCTGCCGCTCGGCGGCACCGGTGCCCGCGCCCCGTGGACCGTGATGGCGAACGTGCTCGGCAGCACCCGCGCCGAGCTGACCGACGGCCTGGCCGAGGTCGCCGCGCTGGACCCGGAGGCCAAGGTGCACCTGTACGGCAAGGGCGTCCGCCCCGGCCGCAAGCTCGGTCACGTCACCGTCAGCGGGGACGACCTGGACGACGTGCGCGCCCGCGCGGTGGCCGCCGCCGCCGTGCTGCGCGGTGAGGAGGAGGACGCATGAGCACGCAGCCGCTGGTCGGCATCGTCATGGGCTCGGACTCGGACTGGCCGGTGATGGAGGCCGCCGCCGAGGCGCTGGCCGAGCTGGACGTGCCGGTCGAGGTGGACGTCGTCTCCGCGCACCGCCAGCCGGACAAGATGGTCGACTACGGTCGCACCGCCGCCGACCGGGGCCTGCGGGTGATCGTCGCCGGTGCCGGCGGGGCCGCGCACCTGCCCGGCATGCTCGCCGCGGTCACCCCGCTGCCGGTGGTCGGCGTGCCGGTGCCGCTGGCCCGCCTGGACGGTCTGGACTCGCTGCTGTCGATCGTGCAGATGCCCGCCGGGGTGCCGGTGGCCACGGTGTCGATCGGCGGGGCGCGCAACGCCGGGCTGCTGGCCGCGCGGATCCTCGCCGCCGGCACCGACGAGACCGCCCTGCGGCTGCGTGCCGCCATGGTGGCGTTCCAGGACGGGCTGCGCGCCCAGGCGGACGCCAAGGGGGAGCGGCTGCGCGCCCAGCACGGCGACGGGCGCCGGACGACCACCGGCTTCGGGATCTGACGCTCCCCGATCGGCACGGCGCGGTCGCAATGCGCTGACCTGCGGTGACGTCCGCTCGCCGGGCGAGGTGCGCCGGGCGCGCCTACCGTCGAACGGATGACGACCCGCGCCCCCGCGACGGCCGCCGAGGCTCCCGCCCGCCCGGCCGACGCCCACGAACCGCCCGTCGCCGCACTCCCGGCACCCGCGGCCGCGCCCTCGCAGCGGCTGGCGGCGCTGGACGGGCTGCGGTTCCTCGCGGCGCTCGGCGTGCTCGCCTACCACTTCACCGCGCGCCAGACCGACGCGTGGGGGCGCGACCTCGCCGAGGTGGCCCCGGCGGTGGCGCCGTGGGCGGTCTACACCTCGCTCGGGCCGGAGCTGTTCTTCGTGATCAGCGGTTTCGTGATTCTGATGACCGCCTGGGGCCGCACGGTGCCGGACGTGATCGGCTCCCGGGTCGGACGCCTGTTCCCGGCGTACTGGGTGGCGGTGCTGGCCACCGGCGCGCTGCTGCTCTTCATCTGGCCCGGCAAGCACATCACCGGCGACCAGGTGCTGGTGAACCTCACCCTGCTGCAGAGCATGGTCGACGTCGGCCACGTGGACGGCGTCTACTGGACGCTCTGGGTGGAGGTGCGGTTCTACCTGCTGATCGTGCTGCTCGCCGCCTGGGGCGTCACCCGGAGCCGGGTGCTGTGGGCAGCCGCGCTGTGGCCCGCCGCCGCGATGCTGGTGCGCGCGGTCGGCCCCTCCGAGCTGGTGACGCTGCTGGTGGCGCCGTACGCCCCGCTGTTCGCCGCCGGGATGGCGCTGTACGTGATCCACCGGACCGGGCACGCGCTGGTGCCCTGGCTGCTGGTCGTCGGCAACGCCGCCGTCGCGATGGCCGCGCTGGTGCCCGCGCGGATGGGGTCGCTCGGCCGGAACTCGGTGGTCGCCCCCGACCCGCTGCTGCTGGCGCTCGCGCTGTCCGGCTGCGTCGGCCTCGTCGCGCTGGTGGCGCTGACCCCGCTGTCCCGGTGGCGCTGGGCCGGGCTGACCGCCGCCGGCGCGCTGACCTACCCGCTGTACCTGACGCACGAGTACTGGGGGCTGTGGATCGTGCACCTGATCGGCGGGCGCGCACCGGTGGCCGTCACCCTGGCGGCCGCGGTCGGGGTGTCGCTGCTGCTGGCCTGGCTGGTGCACCGCTGCGTGGAGCGACCGCTCGGGCCCCGGCTGCGCCGCGCCACCACCGCGGGGTGCGCGGGCGTGCGGGAGCGGGTGGCGGCGGCGTGGTTCGGCTGGCGCGCGCGGCTGGCGCTGGCGGCGGCGCTGCACGGGCGGCGCTGAGGTGGCGCGGGGTCAGCCCTGCGGGACGCCGCCGACGACGCTGCCCGGCGCGAACGTGCCGTCCTGGATCGCGGTGAAGAACGGGCCGACCTGATCGGGGTCCAGCTGCACCGTCGAGCCCACGCCACCGGGCCGGTAGTCCAGGCTGAGGATCGGTGGGGTACCGGTGACGCCCTCCGGGCCGGTCGCCGCGCGGAACGCGAGCGCCAGGCGGCCCAGGTCGACGACGTCGGTCTCGTCGCTGGTGGTCAGGGCACCCGTGCCGGTGCGGATCAGGTCGACCTGCGTCGTGGGCCTGAGCAGCAGCGACGGGTCCTCCGCCTTGGCGGCCACCGCCGAGATCAGCTGCCGCTGCCGCAGCCCGCGGCCGATGTCGCCCGAGGGATCGGAGTAACGCATCCGGGAGAAGGCCAGCGCCTGCACGCCGTCGACCGTCTTGCAGCCCGGGGCGTCCCAGACAAGGCCGGACTTCTCGTCGTTCACCGGGAACGTGATGCCGGTGGAGCCGTCCAGGCACAGCTCGACCCCGCCGAGCGCGTCCACGATCTGCTCGACGCCGCCGAAGCCGACCTCGACGTAGTGGTCGACTGTCATGCCGGTGAGCTGCTCGACGGTCTGCACCAGCAGCGGCGCGCCGCCCCAGGAGTAGGCCGCGTTGAGCTTGCTCGGCTCGTAGCCGGGGATCTGCACATAGGTGTCGCGGGGCAGCGAGATCAGCGCGCTCGGCCCATGCTCCGGGACGTGCAGCAGCAGGATGGTGTCGGTGCGCGCGCCGACGGTCTCGGAGTCCTCGATCACCCCGTCCTCGCGCGAGTCCGAGCCCGCGAGCAGGTACGTGGTGCCGGGTGTGCTCGCGGCGCCGGACAGGGCCGCGGTGTGCTGGATCTTGCCGTTGGCCCAGAGCACCAGCCCGACGGGCCAGGCGATCACGAGCAGCAGCACGAGCACGGCGATGACGGCCACGACGCGCAGGCGGCGACGGCGTCGGGGCGGCGTCGCCGAGGTCCCCACCCCGTCCGGGGGGGTGCCGGGGCCGCCCGGTCGACGGCCCGCCGGTGCGGCGGCGCGTGCGGCGGGGTGCCCTGGACCCGCGGGGGCGGAGCGCCGCGGCGGGCGGGTCGTCCCGGCGTCCTGAGGTGTGCTGCGCGACGCGGCTGGCGGGTCCTGCCGGGCGGCGTCGGCACGGGCGCTGCCGTCCGCGGGGACGGCGGAGGAGCCGGGCCGCGCCGAGGAGCGCGCACCGCTGTCGGCGGCGGGGCGGCGGGCGGCGGGACCGGTGCCCCGCGGGGCGAAGCTCGCCGGGGTCTGGTCCGCGGGTCCGGGTTGCGGGGTCGGTCGTCCGGCGTCCCGCCCGGGCACGGCAGGACGGCTCGGGCGCGACGTGCGTCCGGGGCCTTCGGCCCGCGCCGGACCGACCGGCACGGCGCCGTCCGAGGAGGGGCGCGTGCCACGCCCGCCGGGCGCGAAGCTCGGCGGGGTCGTCGCGTCGCGCGACGGCTCCTGACGGGGTCGATCCTCCCGGGGTGCCACGATCAGCCGCAGGAGGCCGTGATGTCGTTGGCGCTGAACGCCTCCTTGCCGGCCTCGCGCGTCTGCGCGGCGGTCGGGGTGGAGGGTGCGGTGGTCGTCGGCGCCCCGGTGGCGGTCCCGGCATCCGAGTCACCGGTGCCCGCGTCGCCCGTGCCCGTGTCGCCCGTGCCGGCGTCGGCGGTGGCGCTCTCGTCCTCGCTGGTGCCGGTGAGCATCGGCTGGTCGGCCGCGACGTTGGCCCAGATCGTGTCGGCCTCGGAGGTCCACACCACCCGGTTCTTGTCGCTCGGCGCCGCGCCGAAGGGGATCGTCATGAAGGTGATGTTCTCGCGCGGAGTGCTCCGCAGGCTGTAGGCGAGGCCGGCCATGTCGGTGAGCGAGCTGAACCCGGAGTCGATCGACAGCGACTCGGTCGCCGAGTCGAGGAAGCTGATCAGCTGCGTGATGTTCGTCAGCACGTTCTTGGTCAGCAGCTCGTTGATCACCGCGGACAGCAGCTGCTGCTGGCGGCCCAGCCGGTTGGTGTCCGAGCCGTCGCCGACGCCGGTGCCCTTGCGTGCCCGGGCGAACGCCAGCGCGGTCGTGCCGTCCAGCACCTGCTGGCCCGCGGTGAGGTTCAGCCCGGCGAGCGGGGCGTTCATGTCGTTCGGGACGCAGATCGAGACGCCGCCGATCGCGTCGATCATCTTGGCGAAGCCGGCGAAGTCCACCACGACGAAGTGGTCGATCCGCACGCCGGTGTTCTGCTGCACCGTGTTGATCGCGCACGCCGCGGCCGAGGCGATGTCGCCGCCCTGGTCCGCACCGATCGAGAACGCCGAGTTGAACATCGCCGACTTCTGCGCCTTGGACGTCGAGCCGTCCGTCATCGTGCAGGAGGGGATGTCCACCAGCGAGTCGCGCGGGATCGAGATCATCTCGACGCGGCTGCGGTCCGCGGAGATGTGGGCGACGATCGTCGTGTCCGAGCGCATGCCGCCGACGTAGCCGCCGATCGCCTCGTTCTCGCCGTCGCGCTCGTCCGACCCCATCAGCAGGATGTTGACGTCGCGGCCCGCGTTCGGGTCGTCGGGGTCGGCAGGGCCCGTGGCGGTCGGCTCGGGCAGCGCGCTGACCAGGTCGCTGACGTCGACCGAGTCGATGTTGCCCTGGTACTTGACGTACAGGGCGGCGGCGCCGGAGACGCCGAAGCACAGGACGCTGACCACCGTGAGGGCCACGCCGCGCAGGACGCCGTGCCTCCGGTGGTGCCTGCCGTGGCGGACGGCGCGGGGGCGGCTCGGGGCAGCGTGGCGGGAGGTCACCGGTGCAGCATAGGAGAACGCCCCGTGGAGCCCGCGGAACCGGGGCGTGCAGCGGGTGGAGGATTCGTGCAGATCATCCGCTCGTGGGCGCGCCGGACGCAGCGCACCCGGCCACAGTCCGGCCTCGTGGCGAGGCGGACCGTGACCGGGTGCGAGACCGGCCGGGTCAGCGACCGAGCTGGGTGTACTTCGCCTCGGTGGCGTCCTTCTGGCCGCGCCACCACGCCTCGTTCGTGACGTACCAGTCGACCGTGGCGGCCAGGCCGTCGCGGAAGGTGGTGTAGCGCGGCGTCCAGCCGAGCTCCTCGCGCAGCTTGGTGGAGTCGATCGCGTAGCGCAGGTCGTGGCCCGGGCGGTCGCTCACCAGGTCGTAGGCGTCGGACGGCTGGCCCATCAGCTCGAGGATCAGCTCGACGACGGTCTTGTTGTTCTCCTCGCCGTCGGCACCGATCAGGTAGGTCTCGCCGAGGCGGCCCTTGGTGATGATGTCCCAGACCGCGGAGTTGTGGTCCTCGACGTGGATCCAGTCGCGGACGTTCTCGCCGGTGCCGTAGAGCTTCGGGCGCACGCCGTCGATCACGTTGGTGATCTGGCGCGGGATGAACTTCTCGACGTGCTGGTAGGGCCCGTAGTTGTTCGAGCAGTTCGAGATGGTCGCCTTGACGCCGAAGGAGCGCGCCCAGGCGCGGACCAGGAGGTCGGAGGAGGCCTTGGTCGAGGAGTACGGGCTCGACGGGTTGTACGGGGTGTCCGGCGTGAACTTCGCCGGGTCGTCCAGCTCGAGGTCGCCGTAGACCTCGTCGGTGGAGATGTGGTGGTAGCGCACGTCGTGGCGGCGCACCGCCTCGAGCAGCGTGTACGTGCCGATCACGTTGGTGTGCACGAAGGGCCACGGGTCGTGCAGCGAGTTGTCGTTGTGCGACTCGGCGGCGAAGTGGACGACGACGTCCGACTCCTTGACCAGGTCGTCCACGATGTCGTTGTCGGTGATCGAGCCCTTGGCGAAGGTGATCCGGTCCCACACGGGGGCCAGGCTCTTCTCGTCGCCCGCGTAGGTCAGCGAGTCGAGGACCGTGACCTGCACCTCGGGGTGCTCGCGCACGACCTGGTGGACGAAGTTGGAACCGATGAAACCGGCTCCGCCGGTGACGAGCATGCGCACGAGGAGACCTCCGTCGAGTGTGAGAGCGCCTGAGTCTAGAGGACCAGGGACCGCTGCTAAGGTCTGATGTCCGGTTGGCCCGAAGCGGGTCGCCCCCGTGAGATCCGACGCGATGGCCTGCGCGGGGACACGGTGTTGCAGGGCCCCCCGGCGTGGCCGGATCGTGGAGCCACCCATCGAGGAGCAGGAGCGTCGGTGTGACGCAGGTCGACACGGTCCGCGTGCGGGAGGTCCGCCAGACGGCGCCCCTCTGGCGACAGTGGAACCTGATCTGGAACTTCGCCCAGCGGGACTTGAAGTCGAAGTTCAAGGCGTCCGCGCTCGGCTGGGCGTGGTCCCTGGTCGTGCCGCTGGCGACGCTCGGCATCTACACGATCGTCTTCTCCATCGTGTTCCGCGGCACGGCGCCCGACATGGGCAACGGTCGTGAGGGCATCTTCGTGGTCTGGCTGTTCGCGGGCCTCACGGTGTGGACGTTCTTCTCGTCCAGCGTGAACGGGGGGATCGGCGGTCTGATCGGCACCGGCGCGCTCCTCAAGAAGATCTACTTCCCGGCCTACGCCCCGGTGCTCGGGTCGACGGTGGCCCAGGGCGTGCAGAGCCTGATCGAGCTCGGCCTGTACCTCGCGGTGCTCCTGGTGCTCGGCAGCGTCGGGTGGACCTGGCTGCTGCTCCCGCTCGTCGTCGGGCTGCTCGTCGTGTTCAGCGCCTCGGTGGCCACCGCGCTCGCGATCCTCAACGTCTACGTGCGCGACCTCGCGCACCTGGTGTCGGTCGCGCTCCAGCTGCTGTTCTACGCGACCCCGATCATCTACACGCTCGACTTCGTCCCGGTCGAGTACCACGGCGTCCCGATGCGGGCGATCATCGAGTGGAACCCGCTCAGCCTGTTCGTCGAGCTGGTGCGTTCGGTCACCTACGGCCTGGAGACGGGGCCGGCGTCGGCCTGGATCGCGCTGTCGATCTGGACGGCCGCGGCCCTGGGCCTGGCGATGCTGGTCAGCCGCCGACGCGGCGGCGACCTGGGGGAGGAGCTGTGAGCGTGCACGCCGACGGGCCCGCGATCCGGGTCGAGAACCTGTCCAAGTCCTTCAAGCTGCACACCGAGCGCCGCAACTCCATCAAGGAGCGCGTGGTCCGCGGGCGGGAGCACACCGACGGGCGCTTCCGCGCGCTCAAGGACGTCTCCTTCGAGGTCCCGCGGGGCACCACCGTCGGCCTGATCGGGCACAACGGCTCGGGCAAGTCGACCCTGCTCAAGGTGCTCGCCGGCGTCTACCGCCCCACCAGCGGTGCTGTGCTCGTGGACGGGCGCGTCTCCGCGTTGCTGGAGCTCGGCGCGGGGTTCCACGGCGAGCTCACCGGCCGGGAGAACATCTACCTCAACGGGTCGATCCTCGGCATGAGCCGCAAGCAGATCGAGGCGTCGATCGACGACATCATCGAGTTCGCCGGGATCGGGGAGTTCATCGACTCCCCGGTGAAGATCTACTCCTCCGGCATGTACGTGCGGCTCGGTTTCGCCATCGCGGTGACGCTCGAGCCGGAGATCCTCATCGTCGACGAGATCATCGCGGTCGGTGACGAGGAGTTCCAGCGCAAGTGCTTCGACCACCTGTTCCGGCTGCGCAGCCAGGGCACGACGATCGTGCTGGTCACGCACTCGATGGGGCTGGCGGCCGAGCTCTGCGACTCCGCCGTGTGGCTGGACCACGGCGACGTCCGCGCGATCGGCTCGGCTCCCGAGGTGATCGACCAGTACCTCGCCGAGGTCAACGAGCGCGAGGCCGAGGCGCGCGGGGGCGAAGAGCCCGATGACGAGGTGGCGGGTGCGACGCGGACCGGTTCCGGTGAGGTGCGGGTCACGGACCTGGAGATCCTCGACGCCGACGGGCGTCCCGCGCAGCTGATCGTCCCGGGGGACCCGCTCACGCTGCGGCTCCACTGGCGTGCGACGAGCGCGGTGCCCGAGATCCTCTTCTCGCTCGGGTTCGTGCACGAGAACGGCCTGGCGATCGCAGGGTCGAACACGCGCCTCCAGGGCGTCGCCGTCGATCTCGAGCCCGGTGCGGGGACCATCGACTACACCTTCGACGAGCTCCCGTTCCTGGCCGGCAACTGGCGGGTGTCGGTCGCAGTGCGCAGCCGGGGCCACGTCTACGACCATCGCGACAAGGCGTTCGAGCTCGCCGTTCGTGCCAAGAGCGGTGAGCCGGAGGGCGGTGCCGTGCGGCTCAAAGGTCGCTGGTCGGCGCCTGCGGTGCTGGGCGCGCCCGTCGTCGCCTCGACGAGGACGACGCCGTGACCGAGGAGCGCGACCCCGCCGGCGCCGAGCTGGAGCGACTGCGTCACGAGCTGGTGGTGGTCACCGGCCAGCGCGATGCCGCCTGGGGGCAGATCGAGGCGATGCGACGGTCCGTGTCCTGGCGTGCGACGTGGCCTCTGCGACGGTTCCGGGCCGCTCTCACCAGGTGGCGCGGGTGACGTTGCGACGCTACCCGCGAGCACGTGCGATGGCGACGAGCCATGTCGAGCACGCGCACGGGGATCCGCGGGACGCGGCCCGGACCGCGATGGTGGCGCACTTCTCGACGGACGCCCGGGTGACTCGTTCCTTCTCCCGCCTGGTCGGCGAGCTGCGGGAGGGCGGGTTCCACGTCGTCGTCGTGTCGTCCTCGCCGGCCGTGTCCGCCCTGGAGTGGGGCGCCACCGACCTGAGCGGGGTCACGGTCCTGCGCAAGTCCAACCACGGCTACGACTTCGGCTCGTGGTCGGTCGGCCTCGCCCGGTTCCCCGAGATCGTCCGCCAGGAGACCGTGGTCCTGACGAACGACAGCCTGGTGGGTCCGTTCGCCTCGATCGGTCCGCTGCTCAGTCGGCTCGACGAGGCGCGTACCGACGTGTGGGGGATGACCGAGACCGAGCAGTTCGTCCGTCACGTGCAGAGCTACTTCCTGGGCTTCCGCGGCGGCGTGCTCGCCGACCGACCGCTCGCGCACTTCTGGGCGGATGTCCGGCACTACGACGACAAGCAGATGGTGATCCACCGCGGGGAGCTCGGGCTCGCGCGGCTCCTCCGACGTGAGGGCTACACGATCGACGCGGCTTTCCCCGCGCAGAGCGTCGCGAGCAGCGGCGACAACCCCACGCTCGCCGGCTGGCGGGGCCTTCTGGAGGGTGGGTTCCCGTTCGTCAAGCGGGAGCTGCTCCGGGTCCCGACCCTCGTGCACGACGGCCATGAGGTGGCGTCGGTGGTGCGGGACCTCTTCCAGGAGGAGGTCGACGCGTGGCAGAGCTGACGTCGGTCCCGACCCCCGCCCCGTTGCTCTCGGTCGTCGTGGTCGCGCACCAGATGCAGCGTGAGCTTCCCCGCACCCTGATCTCGCTGTCGCGTGCGTACCAGCGTGACGTCGACGCCATCGACTACGAGGTGGTCGTGGTCGACAACGGCTCCGAACCCCGGGTGAGCGAGACGGTCTTCGACGGTCTGGACGGGTCGTTCCGGCTCGTCACGGTCGATCCGGCCCCGCCGTCGCCGGCCCGCGCGGCGAACCTCGGGATCGCCGCCGCACGGGGCGCGCTCGTGGCCCTGGTGCTCGACGGGGCCCGCATGGTGACGCCCGGAGTGATCGCTGCGGCCGTCGACTCGCTGCGCGAGCGGCCGCGCGCGGTCGCGACCCCCATCGCCTTCCACCTCGGCGCAGAGCACCAGTCGATCTCGGTGGCGAAGGGGTACGGCCCCGCTGCCGAGGACGCGCTGCTCGCGCGGGTCGCGTGGCCGGGCGACGGCTACCGGTTGTTCGACGTCTCGGCGTTGGCGGGGGCCAACCCCGAAGGGTTCACCGGCCCGCTGAACGAGTCCTGCTTCCTCGTCGCGCACCGCGCGCTCTGGGAGGAGGTCGGCGGGCTCGACGAGCGCTTCGACCTGCCGGGCGGTGGGCTGGTCAGCCTCGACCTCTTCACACGGTTCGTCGGTCTGCCCGAGGTGGCGGTCCTCGTGCTCGTGGGCGAGGGGTCGTTCCACCAGGTGCACGGAGGTGCGTCCACCGCACCCGGGGCCAAGCACCAGCTCTGGCACGAGCAGTACGCCCAGATCCGCGGTGGCGGCTACCAGCCTCCACGGTTCCAGGCGATCCACCTTGGCGAGGCATCCGGTCCGGCGGCGAGGTTCGCCGCACCAGCACAGCCCGTCCCCGACACCAGCACGAAGGATGAACCGACGGTGAGCAGCGCAGAGGGGTCCGTGTCCGCGGTCCGAGTGACGGCAGGTCGGGTGGTCCGGGGGACGGTGCGCCGGTTGACCGGCAAGGAGATCACGCGGGCCGGGCTCGTCGGACGGATCAAGCGTCTCCGGATCGCCGTCGGCATCCGGATCGCGGGGACCCGTCCCCGGCGGCCCGACACCGGTGCCCCGACGAGCATGGCCTCCTGGCAGCGCCGGCAGCGAGGACGCCGCACCGGAGCGTTCCCGGACGCCTGGCGCGTGAACCCCGCGCTGCCGTTCGTCGAGCCGAGCCGGGTCGCAGTGCTCATGCACGTGCACTTCCCGGACCTCGTCCCCGAACTGGTCGCCCAGCTCGCGCACCTGCCCGTCGAGGTCGACCTGCTGGTCACCAACTCCTCGGGCACCACCCTGGACCTCGGGGCCTCGCTGCCGCCGGCGGTGCGCCACGTGGCCGTGCTGGACGTCCCCAACCACGGGCGGGACATCCTGCCGACGGTGGGGGTGGTCAACGCCGGGCTGCTCGACCCGTACGACCTGGTGCTCAAGATCCACACCAAGCGGAGCGCCTGGCGTGACACCCGCGAGGACCTGGCCGGCACCGGCCAGGAGTGGAAGGACGCCTTCCTGACCGCGCTGCTCGGCTCGCGGGAGAACGTCGAGGAGATCCTCGGATCCTTCGCCGCAGACCCGGACCTGGGCCTGGTCACCGCTGATGGCAGCCTGCACGGCCCTGAGCACTGGGGCGGTGACGAGGAGATCGTCCGCGACCTGCTCGACCGGCTCGGCCTGCCGCTGGACCACGACGGCCTGTGGTTCCCCGGCGGTTCGATGTACTGGGTCCGTGGCTTCGTCCTCCAGGGCCTGCGGTCGCTCGCGCTCACCGCTGACGACTTCGCCGAGGAGGCCGGTCAGATCGACGGCACCACGGCGCACGCCGTGGAGCGGCTGGTCGGGATCCTGTCGAAGGAGGCCGGGCTGCGCCTCTCCGACCGTTCCTCCGCGCACGGCGGGGCCGACGGCGTCGCACGGTACTCCTGGACGCAGCCCGCTCCCTGCCGGGTGCGGCTCGTGCCGTTCTACCTGCCGCAGTTCCACCCGTTCCCCGAGAACGACCGGTGGTGGGGAACCGGGTTCACCGAGTGGCAGAACGTCACCGCGGCCCACCCGATCTACCCGGGTCACGAGCAGCCGCTGCTCCCGTCCGACCTCGGCTTCTACGATCTTCGCCTCGACTCGGTCCGGGACGCCCAGCAGGACCTCGCGACGGCCTTCGGCATCGAGGGCTTCATGTACTACTACTACTGGTTCGCGGGCAAGCGGCTGATGTCGATGCCGATCGAGAAGCTCGCAGCCGGTACCACGCCCAAGACGTTCTGCCTGATGTGGGCGAACGAGAACTGGACCCGGCGCTGGGACGGCCGCCAGTCCGACCTGCTGATCGGGCAGGACTACGACGAGGTCCCGGCGACCGAGTTCATCGAGGACGTGATGGACTTCCTGCGCGATCCCCGGTACCTCACCGTCGACGGGCGCAAGGTCATCTCGGTCTACCGGATCTCGCAGATCCCGGACTTCCCCGCGGTGCTGGAGCACTGGCGCCGGCGCGCCCGCGAGGAGGGGGTCGGCGAGCTCCTGCTGGTCAACGTGGACGTCGCCAAGGAGTTCGACGGGCTGGACCGCGCGGCGGCGACCGTCGGCCTGGACGGGACGCACTGGTTCCCCCCGCACAACGCGAAGTGGGACTGGATCGACTACGGCGACCTGGGCGCGGACGCGGAGTTCCGCGGCAACCTCCTCAGCTACGGGTCGCTGGTGCGGGACGCTGAGAAGCGTCTCGAGCGGCTCGAGCCGGGGACCTATCCCGCCGTGATGGTGAACTTCGACAACACGGCGCGGCGCCAGTGGGGTGCCGACGTGTGGCACGGCTCCAACCCCTACACCTTCCGCCGCTGGCTGGCGGCCACGGCACGGGCCGTGGAGCACCGGACCCCCGAGCAGCGCCTGGTCTTCTGCAACGCGTGGAACGAGTGGGCCGAGGGCGCCGTCCTGGAGCCCACGGTGAGGCACGGCAACGGGTATCTTGGCGCGGTGCGCGACGTCGTGCGGGGGTGACGTGGCCCTGATCGACCGTGCCCCGACCAGCGATTGCGAGATCCCGTGACCGAGACCCTGACCCCGCTGCGCGCCCTTCCTGCCGACGTCGTCGACGGGGTCCGGGTCGTGCGGGCCGCGCAGACGCCGTGGCTCGACGGATCCGAGGGCCTGCTGTACGACCGGATGGGCACCGGGCTGCCGCTCGACTCGCTGAGCGACGAGCTGTACGCGACGGCCACCGACTGGCCGCAGCGCTACCACCTGTCGCCGTCACGGGCGAACGTGATCCGTGCGCTCGACCTGCCGGCCGACGCCGTGGTGCTCGAGATCGGCGCCGGGTGCGGCGCGATCACCCGCTACCTCGGTGAGACCTGCGCCGTGGTCGACGCGCTGGAGCCCACGTTCGAGCGCGCCCGCGTCGCCGCGCGTCGCACAGCCGAGCTGCCGGGCGTCACGGTGCACAACGCCGAGGTCGCCGACCTGCCTGCGGAGCCCACGTACGACCTGGTGGTCGTGGTGGGCGTCCTGGAGTACGTCGGTGGCGGCGGGCGTGACGAGCGCCCCTACGTCGAGTTCCTCGAGGCGCTGCGCCGCACGCTGCGCCCGGGAGGTCGGCTCGTGCTGGCGATCGAGAACGAGCTCGGCGTGAAGTACCTGGCCGGTGCACCGGAGGATCACTCCAACCAGGTGTTCCACTCGGTCGAGGGCTACCCCGAGGACGGCCCCGCCCGGACGTTCTCCCGTCGTCGCCTGGCCGGGCTCGCGCGGACCGCCGGCTTCGACGACACCGAAGTGCTCGGCGCGTTCCCGGACTACAAGCTGACGCGTGCGGTGCTCTCCGAGCGGCTGTTCGACGAGGCGCCCGCGCTGGCCTCGCAGCTGCCCTCGTTCCCGAGCCCCGACTGGACCACCCCGCGCCCGGTGCTGCTCGACGAGGGCGACCTGTGGCGCGAGCTGGTCGAGGCGGGTGTGGGCGCCGAGTTCTCGAACTCGTTCCTGCTGATCGCGGGCACGGGCGGCGACGCCTCCCCGCTGTGGCCGCAGGACCGGCTGGCCCGCTACTTCTCGCTGCACCGTCGGCGGGCGTTCCAGGTCCGCAAGACGGTCACCGCGGCCGACGGGGACGTCACCGTCACCAGTGAGCCGTTGGGTGCGGGCGAGTCCGACGGCCTGCGCGTCCTCGGGTACAGCGAGCCGTGGACGGCCGGCACGTCGCTGGTCGAGCGGCTGCTCGCCGGGCCCGACGAGCTCGATGCCCTGGTGGCGCAGTGGGCTGGCATGCTGCGCGAGCGTGCCGTCGCCGCCGCACCCGAGGTGCCGTTCGACGTGCAGCCGGGCAACGTCCACCTGGACGCCGACGGCGCACGGCTGATCGACGACGAGTGGCGGGCGGCCGATCTCACCCTGGACCAGGTGGTCCTGCGCGGATCGCTGCTCCTCGCCCGGGACCTCGTCGCCGCGGCGCCGGCAGGACGATGGGGGTGCCAGGACGCCGTCGCGCTCGTCGTGCGTCTCGCGGCGGCGGCCGGGTTGACCGCCGACCGTGACCAGGTGGACGAGGCCGTGGCCCTCGAGGCGGCGCTCCAGGCGCGGGTCGGTGGCGGCGAGCCCGGCAGCGACGCGGCGGAGCGGACGCGGGAGACCGTGGAGGCGCAGCTGCGCCGCCAGCTGGTGGAGCCGGCCGAGGGGCGCCGTGCGGACCCGCTCTGGGTCACCGCTGCACGCGCGGAGCAGGATGCCGTGCACGCGCGCGACCAGCTGTTCATGACGGGTGATCAGCTGCGGGATGCGCGCAAGGCTGCTGCGGACGCGGAGGCGGCGCTGCTCGCGGCGCAGCGGGCGGTAGGTGCCGCCCACGACGAGATCCGGCGGATGCGCCGCAACCCGGTCGTCCGGGTCGCAGACGGCATCGCCCGTCAGTTGCGGCGCGGCTGAGCGAGCAGGCACCGCGGGAGACCGCGGTGCCTGCTGCCATGCACGGGCCGATCAGTCCCTGTGCTTCCGAGCCGCGGTGTCGAGGAGAGGTCCGCTCAGACGGGAGCCTGTCCGAGATCGTGGCCCGCACGCCGGGACCGCAGCACGGGCAGCAGCGCGACGGCGGCGCCGAGCAGGGCGACGACCACCAGGCATGCCAGGGTCGTCCAGCGCCCGTCGACGACCCGGGTGACGCCCCAGGAGGCCGCCGCGGTCGCCGCGGCGAGCACGAGAGCGCCGAGCAGCGGTCGCAGGCCCGGGCCGGCACCCGGTGCGGTGAGCCCGCGCGACCCGCGCAGCAGCACCGCGAGCGCGGCGGAAGCGGCCAGCAGGCCCGAGGCGGCCAGACCGATCATCCCGCCGACAAGCGCGAGCGCCACGCCCGCAACCACCTTGACCAGGGCGTACACCACGTAGGAGCGGGTCTCGATCCCCGGGCGCCCGGCCGCGCGCACCAGCACCGCGCGGGCGTTGCCCGCCAGCGACACCACGAAGCCCGCGGCGAGCACGGCGGTGAGCGGCACGATCCCGGAGACCTGCGGACCGAGCCACTGCGCGGCAGCGAAGGGCAGCACGCCGAGGGCCAGTGCGGCGAACGGGAGCACCAGGCGCAGCCATCCGCGCTCGGCCCGGGCACCGGCGGCCGGCAGCCCCGCCGGGTCGCGGCCCGCCTGCACGCTCAGCGAGGTGAACACCGGGGTGAGCAGCACCGTCGGCGCCAGGCAGGCGGCCGCCGTCAGCGGGGCGGCCGCCGAGACGCTGGCGAGCGCGCTGGTGGTGAGCAGGATGCCGGCGAGGATCACGTCGAGCTCGCGCTGGGCGACGAAGCCGAGCGCCGACAGCTGGTTGCGCCAGGCGTAGGCCCACAGGTCCCGGGTCTCCGCGCGGTCGGTGGGACGGCGGACCTCGTGCAGCAGGTGTCGTCGGCACTGCACGGCGCCGAGCACCAGCGCGACGCCGGTGTCGGCGAAGGAGGCCAGCAGCAGACCGGGCAGGCCCTGGTCGGTGAGCAGCGCCCAGCCGATCCCGGCCGCGAGCACGCCCCGTGCCACCAGCGACTGCGCGAACACCGCCACGAAGCGTCCGTGCGCGGCCAGGTAGGAGCTCAGGGCCAGCGCGCCGAGCTGGAGCACCGCGATCGTGCCGGCGTGCCGGAACAGCAGCGCGGCGTCGTCGTGCACCGCAGCGGGCACGTCGACCACGGCGAGCACGGCGCGGGAGATCCACGGGCCGGCGGCGACGACCACCACGAGCAGCGCGCCGAGCACCAGCAGGACGGACGAGGTGATCCGTCCGCCGAACGCGGGGTCCGAACGGCCCCGGGCGACGCCGTGGTAGCGCTGCATGATGCCTACGACACCGAGGTCAGCGGTGAGCAGCAGGTTGATGGTGGTCATCATCAGCGCCCAGGCCGCGTACGCGCCGTCGCCCAGCCGGTCGAGGACCAGGGGCGTGGCGAGCAGCTGGACGCCGAGCGGCGCCATGCGGGCCACCGCGACCAGCACCGCGTCGCGGCGGTACGTGGGATCGGCGGCGGGCACCTCGGGCTGCTCGGGGACGGTCGCGCTCACCGCGCGGACCCCGGACGCATCCGCTCGTCGGTCCGGCCGGACCAGCCGTCGCGGGCGCCGCGCGCCAGGGTGGCGAGCCGGCGGAGCCGGGGCGGCTCGAACAGCAGCACGGTCAGCGCGACGTAGGCCTGGAGGGCCAGCGAGGTCGCGACCCACCCGGGCTCGCGGCGCAGGTTCTCCCGGGCCAGCACCGTGCCGTTGCGGGCCGTCCAGTACAGCCGCCACGTCGGGTGGCTCGTCGAGCGCAGGCGCAGCGGACCGACGCCCCGCCACCGGGTGTCGCCCAGCGAGTGCGGCAGGCGCACCCGGGCGTCCTGGACCACGCGCCAGCCCGCCCGGCGCACCCGCAGGCAGAAGTCCTGGTCCACGCAGTCGACGAAGAAGTCCTCACGGAACGGCCCGGCGTCGGCGAGCGCGGCGGCCCGCACGAGCATGCCGGAGGTGATGATCACCGGCAGGTCGGCCAGCTCGGGCCGGTGCGCGGCACGCGGGTCCAGCGGCCGGTCCGCGGCGGCGTCCCAGGGGAGCGGGCCGGTGACCCCGATCTGCGGGTCGGCGTCGAGCCGGGCGGTCAGGGCGTCGACCGCACCGGCCGGCAGCGCCGAGTCCTGGTCCAGGAGCAGCAGGGCGTCGACCTCGCCGGCCTCTGCGGCCCCGAGGTTGAGGGCCCCGGCCAGGCCGAGGTTCCGGCCCGGACGCAGCAGGCGCACGGTGTCACCGATCTCGGCGACACCCTCGGCGCCGGGCTCGCCGTCCGGGGTGTTGTCCACCACGACGACCAGCGCGGTCTGCCCGACCGCGGACCGCACGACCTCGGCCAGGCGTGCGTCCGGGCGGAACGCCGTGACGACGGCGGCCACCCCGCCGCCGCGGGCGGCGGTCACAGCGCTCTCCGCGAGGCACGCCACCACAGCCGGAGCAGCCCCTGCGCCGGTGCGGCGGCGGCGGGCAGCGGCATCTGGGCGGAGTCGAAGGTGTCGGTCATCAGGTGCGCCAGGTCGCGGTCGGGCACGGTCCGGGAGGACTGCACCAGCCGGCGCCGCCGGGCCACCGCACCGGGGTGGCGCAGCACCCAGCCCCAGCCGCGGAGCTTCTGCCGGCCCCAGCCCTGCGCCCCCGCCACCAGCGCCATCGCGAGCTCGAAGCCGAGCAGCGGCACGGCGAGCAGCAGCAGCGTGCGCGTCTGGTAGGTGGTGAGCACGAACAGCAGGCGGTTGCGCTCCAGCAGGTACATCTTGAGCGGCGACCGGCTGAACTCGAAGTGGTGCACCGCGCTCGCCTCGGGCACGTAGCGCACCGAGCGACCGTGCTGCCAGGTGCGCCAGGACAGCTCGAGGTCCTCCATGTAGGCGAAGAACTCCGTGGGGAACCCGCCGAGCTCGTCCCACAGCGCGCGGTCGACCGCGACGAAGGCACCGCTCGCCGAGGCGACCTCGCGCCCCTCGGCGTGCGCGGACACCGGCTCCTCCAGCCCGCCGGCCCAGCACAGGCCCAGGACGTGCAGCGGGTTGCCCGCCGAGTTCACCAGGTCGGGGTCCGAGGCGAGCCGGACCAGCCCGCCCGCGACACCGACGTGCGGGTCCGCCGCGAGCGTCCGGAGCAGCACAGCGATCGCGTCCGGGGCCACCACGGCGTCCGAGTTGACGAGCACGAGGGGCCGGCCGGAGGTGGCTGCCGCCGCGGCGTTCATGCCACCGGTGAAGCCGAGGTTCTCGCCCGGCACGATCACCCGCACCCGGTCGTCCGGCGGGAGCGTGGCGACCGCGTCGGTCGTGCAGCCGTTGTCGATCAGCACGATCCGCACGTCCACGTCCGCGGAGCCCAGCACCGCCGCCACCGCCTCGTGCAGGTACGGCTCGGCGCCGAACGCGAGCATGAGCACGTCGGCGGTCAGGGGCGCCGCGGCGCCCGTCGTCCCGGTCACAGACCCTCCCGCAGCGCCCCGGTGCGTCCGCGGAACCCGTCGGCGAGCCCGCGCAGCAGCAGGCCCGCACGCCGGAGCCGCGGGGCGACGGCCAGGACGTAGAAACCGCTGTACTTGGTGATCCAGGCCAGGTAGCCGACGCGCCAGGCGGCCGGGAGCAGCCCCGAGCGCACCAGCAGCACCGTGTTCCGGGCCATGTAGTAGTTCCGGACGGGGGAGTGGATGTGCACGTCCCGCTCGCGACCGGGGATCCGCTGCACCCGGTCGCCCAGGGAGTGCTCCAGCCGTGCGCCGACCACGCCGAACAGGCCGTAGCCCGCGCGACGGGCTCGCAGCCCCCACTCGAGGTCGATGTGGTCGATGAACCAGTCGGCGTTCATCTCGCCGATCTCGTCCAGCGCCGCCAGGTCGACCAGGCAGCCGGAGGCGATCAGGAAGGTCGCCGGCACCAGGGCGCCGTCCACGGCCGGCACGACGGCCCGGCGAGGGCCCCACCGCCGGTCGGAGAACAGCAGGGCGGCTCCGGGGTTGCGGTCGTCCACGGTGACCGGGCCGACCGCCGCGACCCGCCCGTGCTCGGCCCGCGCCCGCGCGATGCCGTCAGCCAGCCGCCGCACCATGTCGGGGGCGGGCGCCGAGTCCTGGTCGGACAGCAGCACGTACCCGGCGTCGAGCGCGCGCGCCCGCTCGATGCCGAGGTTCTGCGCCGCCGCGATGCCGACGTTCTCCGGCAGGTCCAGCAGCTCGCCGTCGAGTGCGTCGGTCTCGGCGCGCAGCGACGCGACGACGTCCGGCCCGCTGCCGTTGTCCACCACCACGAGCCGGGTGACCTGCGGGGCGAGCGCGCGCAGCAGCACCGACGTCGCGGTCAGGTCGGGCCGGTGGGTGACGACGACCGCGACGACACGGTCGGTCGTCGGCTCAGGCACGCAGGCTCGCCAGGAAGGCCTCGACCTCGGACGCCCGGGGCAGCAGCCCGTCGGCCTGCGCCTGCTCCAGGGTCGGCGCGGCGGTGTCCTTCTCCGACAGCAGCGGCTCGAGCGGGCTGCCGTCCCGCGCCGTGGTCGGCCAGTCGATGCCGATCGTCGGGTCGAGCGGGTGGATGCCGTGCTCGCGGCCGGGCGCGTAGCCCGTGGAGCACAGGTACAGCACCGTGGAGTCGTCCTCGAGCGACATGAAGGCGTGGCCGAGGCCCTCCGCCAGGTAGATCGCGCGACGGTCCTGGTCGTCGAGGAGCACCGAGTCCCAGGTGCCGAAGGTCGGCGAGCCGACCCGGATGTCGACCACCACGTCGAGGACCGCGCCACGGGCGCAGGTCACGTACTTGGCCTGCCCCGGGGGGACGTCGGCGAAGTGGATCCCGCGCACGACCCCCGCGGCCGAGACCGAGAGGTTGGCCTGCTTCAGGTCCAGCGAGTGCCCGGCGGCCTCGGCGAAGGGCGCGTCCTTGAACCACTCGAGGAAGACCCCGCGCGGGTCGCCGAACTGCTTCGGGGTGATCTCCCAGGCCCCAGGGACGGCGAGCTCGCGGTACTGCACGGTTGTTCTCCTTCGATCGGTGCGCACGGGCGGTGCGGCGCCCTCAGCCTAGCCGGGCCGACTACCCTGACCCGGAGATCGGACGTCGAGGCGAGAAGAGGATGCGGTGCGCTGGTTGGTCACGGGGGCCCACGGGATGCTGGGCCAGGACCTGGTCGCGCGGGTGCGCGCCGAGGGGCACGAGGCGGTCGCGGTCGATCGCGACGAGCTGGACATCACCGACGGCGCCGCGGTGCTCGCCGGGGTCGCCGGGTTCGACGTCGTCGCGAACTGCGCCGCGTGGACCGCGGTGGACGACGCGGAGACCCGGGAGGGCGACGCCTTCACGGTGAACGCGGTCGGGCCGCAGTCGCTGGCCCGCGCCGCCGCGGCGCACGGGGCGCGCCTGGTGCACGTCTCCACGGACTACGTGTTCGACGGGCACGCGAAGGAGCCCTACGCCGAGGACGGCTTCGCCGCGCCGCGGTCCGCCTACGGGCGCACCAAGCTGGCAGGCGAGTGGGCGGTGCGGGCCGAGGCCGCCGACCACGTGATCCTGCGGACCGCCTGGCTCTACGGCGCCGGCGGCGGCTGCTTCCCGAAGACGATCGCCCGCGTCGCCGCCGAGCGCGGCGCGCTGGACGTGGTCGAGGACCAGGTCGGGCAGCCGACCTGGACGCGTGACGTCGCCGACCTCGCCGTCCGGCTGGTCGTCGCGCAGGCGCCCTCCGGCACCTACCACGCGACCTCCTCGGGCCGGACCTCCTGGTACGGCTTCGCCCGCGAGGTCGTGGCGGCCGCCGGTCTCGACCCGCAGATCGTCAGCCCCACCACCTCGGAGGGCTTCGTGCGACCCGCCCAGCGCCCGGCGTTCTCGGTGCTCGGGCACGACGCGCTGCGGGCCGTGGGCGTCGAGCCGATCGGCGACTGGGAGCAGCGCTGGGCCACCGCGGCGGCGGAGGTCCTGGCGGGCCGCTGACCCGCCTCAGGAACAGTGGGGGCGCGGTCGTCGTCGAGGGGTCGCAACGTGACCGCGAACCGACGACCGCGCACCTCCACGAATGCCCGGGAGCGCTCGGGGTCGGACACGCGGAGCAGGTCGAACTGCTCCGCGATCGACCTGTCGGCGTCGAGGCGGGAGTCCGCCGGACGGCGACGCGGGTAGTACGTCGGCTCGCCCTGCTGAGGCTCGGGGCGAGCCGGCGCGCGACGCAGTGGCTCTCCCGCCGGCCTACCCGGTGCTGACGACGCTGATGGGCGGTGACGCGATCGCCTTCCGGCTCGCCTGGATCGTGCCGGTCCCGGCGGTGGTCGGGCTGCTCGCGAGCCTGCCGGTGCGGGGGGTGCTGCTCCCGGTGGCTCCCGTGACCGCGGGTGCCCTCGCGGTGCTCCTGGTCGCGGGGCAGCCGCTGTGGTCCGCCGAGAACTCGGCGCACCTGGGCCGGCCCGGCACGTGGAAGGTCCGCGACCAGGCCGACCTCGCCGCGGGTGGATCGTCGAGCAGCAGCCCGAGGGGCGGCACCTCGCGGCGAACTGGGTGGCGATGATGACCGGCGTGCTCACCTCGACGATCCAACCGGTCGGGACCCGGATGGACTACGTGCGCTCGTTGGACGAGATCCCGGGGGCGCGCACCGAGCAGCGGGTGCTGCTCCAGGAGATCGCCGACGGTACCGGCCCGCAGCGTGAGCCTGCACGGCTGGACGACGCGCTGGAGGCGCTGGACGACCTGGACGTCGACGTGGCCTGCGCGGCCGTCGGCTTCGAGCCAGGGCTCGCGGTCGGCCCCTGGACCTGCTGGAGCCGCTGAGCCGCTCGTGCGCCGGGGGACGGCTGTCGCGTCCCCCGGCGCACGCTCAGCGCACGTCGAGCCAGGAGCACCCGAGCTCGCGGCTGGTGCCGGGGCCGACGTTGACGGCGTAGACGCACGCCCGGTGCTCACCTCGCGTGACCGCGGCCGACATGGCGAAACCGCGTGCTGCGCTGTAGCCGGGGTAGGCCGCCGCGACGTCGGGCCGCGACTGGTCGGCGCGGGCCATCGCACGGATCTGCCCGTCCACGTAGAGCTGGACGATCAGGGACTCGGTGCTGTCCGGGTCCAGGGTCCATCCGCTCACGACGACGTTCCCGCCCGCGGCTCGCATCGAGTCGACCTGCCCGATCGGGTCGCCCGAGGGCACCGTCACCCAGCCGCAACCGAGCAGCGTGCTCGCGCCGGGTCCCTCGTTGACCGCGTACACGCAGACGGTGTGGTTGCCCGGCGAGGCGGCGGCGGGCACGCGGTAGCCGTGCGCCGCTCCCGCGGAGGGGTAGGCCGCAGCCACATCAGGTCGGGAGACCGAGGCGCGCCCCATCGCGGAGTACTGGCCGTCGACGTAGACCTGCACGATCAGCGAGGCGCTGGTGTCCGGGTCGATCGTCCAGCCCGAGGCGGTCACCGTGCCGGAGGAGGTGGCCAGCGCGTCGATCCGGCCGAACGGGTCGGAGGACGGCACCACCGCGGTCGTGCACCCGAGCGTCGTCGGGTTCCCGGGGCCGACGTTCACGGCATAGACGCACACCTGGTGCGCCCCGGGTCCCGCCGCGGCGGAGATCGTGTAGCCGTGGTCGGGGCCGGCGGCCGGGTAGGCGCTCGCCACGTCGGGGCGGGACGAGGACGCCCAGCCCATCGCGGCGTACTGGCCGTCCACGTAGACCTGCACGATGATCGGGCCGGACTGGTCGGGATCGAACGTCCAGCCCGCGACCGTGATCTTCTGGTTGCTGGTCGTCACCTGGTCGAGCTGACCCCGCGGGCTGCCGGCCCGCGGGTCGGTGTCGACGCGGTTGCTGTCGATGTTGATCGACGCCCCGCCCCAGGTCTCGACGTGGCCGCCGCGGTACTGGTGCACCCGGGCGTACGGGGTCCACATGTTGTCGGCGACGTAGGGGGTGTGGCCGTAGATGGACGCGGTGCCGGTCCACCGGGCGATCCAGATCTTGTCCGGCGGGGTGAAACCGGGCTGCCCGACGGACTGCGCGAGGTCGCGGATGCCTGTGGACACGCTCGAGTAGACGCCGGAGCTGTAGCCGTAGGCGTGCAGCGTCTGCGTCCAGACCGACAGGTAGGTGAGCACCGAGGCGGAGCACAGGCCGCCGGTCGGGTAGCTCTCCATGTCGTAGTAGATGTCCGAGCCGGCACCGAGCCCGAGCGCCTGCGCACGGGCGACGGCGTCCTGGGCGGCCTCGGTCGCCTGCTGGGCCTCGGCGCCCGGTGTGATCTTGCTGCTGAAGGAGCTGCAGGACGCCTGGCGGCCGACGTAGATCGGCAGTGCGCTCCACCCGGTCGTCGCGAGCGAACGCAGGTAGTCCGAGGTGAGGTTCGGCTGGGCGCAGCCCCGCGCGGACCCGCCGATGTAGACGCCGACCGTGCGGTACGGGGATGCGGAGCGCCAGGCGTTCATGGTGCTGAGCGCCGGGGCGGTGCAGGCGTCGAAGCCCTCGCCGTTGCCCCAGGTGAACGACCGGTCCAGCGGGGCCGGGAGGGCAGCCGCCGCGGCGGTCGTCGCGACGCGCGCCCGGGACGCGGCGGGCGTGGCCTGGAGCCCCGAGAGGACCGCGGCGACCACGTCGGCCTGGTCGGCCAGCGTCGCGGTCACCAGCACGGAGGTCCCTGTCACCCGGGTCACGACCTCGCCGGAGGTGAGCTGCGCCGAGGTGAGGACGAGCGGCTCGCCCGCGGTCAGATCCACCTGCCCGGGGAGCGCGGACGCGGCGACGTCACCGAGGTGGACGGTCGGGGCGGATCCGAAGACAGTGGCCGGGCAGCTCGGGGAGTCGCCCGCCGGGCCGAGATAGACCGTCGCGATGTCGTGCCGGACGCACGCGGTCGGGTCGGCGACCAGGTCGACGACGCGCCACCCGTCGGGGACGGTCACGGTCACCCCGCCGTAGGACGCGGTGCCGTCGGCGACCGCCGGCTCCTCGGCGACGGTCGAGCCGTCGTCCGGTGCCGTGGTGCCCTCTGGGGTGGCGCTCGGCGCGGGGGAGGCCGCCGGCTCCTCGCCGGTCTCCTGCGGCACCCCCGTCGTCTCCTCGCCCGACGCCGGTGCGGCCGGCTCCGTGGCGCTCGGCGACGGCTCCGCGGTGGCCGCCGGCTCGGCGGATCCCGGATCTGCTGCGGCACCGGCGGGCACCGCCGACATCAGCAGCAGCGCGGCGACCACAGGCACCACCAGATGCCCGGCTCTTCTCTTCACGACAGCCCCTCTGCTCCGGCCCCCGCCGGGTCACACCCGCCGGCGCTGCCGTGCGGAGACCGGTCCGACCGGCCGCCCGGAGCATAACCGCGCAGCGGATCGCTCCGAGGGCAGACCGCGCCGTGGTCCGACGATCGGGCGACCGGCCGGTGCAGAGTGCCGTGCGTCAGACCTGGACCCGGACGCAGCCGAGCTGTGTGCTCGACCCCGGGCCGATGTTCACCGCGTACACGCAGACGGTTCGGGTGCCCGGCCTGACCGTCGGACGCAGGTCGAACCCCCGGTAGGGGCCCCACGCACGGAAGAAGGGTGACGGCTCGGTGCGCAGGATGTCGGACCGGGCCATCCCGGCGTACCGCCCGTCGACGTACACCTGCACGATCACCGGGTCGGGCACGTCCTGGTCCATGGCCCACCCGGTGACCACCACCGTGGTGCCGGCGGCCCGGACCGAGTCGATGTGCCCGATGGGGTCGCGGCCGCTGGGCGCCATGGTCCGGCAGCCGAGCGCGGTGCTCGACCCGGGGCCGACGTTGACCGCGTAGATGCACACGGTGTGCGTCCCGCTCTCCATCCGGCCGTTGAGCGTGTACCCGTGCTGCGTGCCCGCCGCGCCGAGCACCGCGAGGTCGGGCCGGTTCTCCGCCGCGCTCGCCATCGCCGCGAACCGGCCGTCGACGAACATCTGCACGATGAGCGGCGTCGTCTGCTCGTCCGGGTCGACCGCCCACCCCGAGGCGGTGACGGTCCCGTCCGTGTGCACGGTGATCGAGTCCAGCTGCCCGAACGGGTCGGAGGACGGCACGACGACGTCGCGGCAGCCCAGAGTCGTGCTGGCGCCGGGTCCGACGTTCGCCGCGTAGACGCAGACACGGTGCCGGCCCGGTGCGGCGGCCGCGTCCAGCTGGTACCCGCTGGTCGGACCGACCTCCGGGTGGACGCCGGGGACGTCCGGCCGGGCGATCGAGGTCAGGCCCATCGCCTTGTACACCCCGTCGACGTAGAGCTGCACGATGACCGAGCCGTCCGGGTCGAACGCCCAGCCCGTGACCCGCACCTGGCCCGTGCCGCCCTGGACGCCGTCCAGCGCGCCGAACGGGCTGCCCGGCGGATCGGTCGCGGCCCGGACCGAGGTCGAGGCGACCTCCGTCCGCGGTGCCTCGGCCGTGGCGGCTGGTGCACCGCCCAGCAGGAGTGCTCCTGCCGTCACGAGGGTGGTCGCTCTCACCCGCAGTCGTCTGGTCATGACAGAGCCCCCTTGCTCCGCTGCCGCCGACGGCCGCGTCATTGCGGCCTGGCCGCGAGCATACCGATCGCGGGGCGCCCGGCGAGCCGGTCCTCCGTCGAACGCTGCGCCGGATACCGTGCGGCGGACGCGGGGGCGCACCAGCAGTCGGACGAGGGGATGGACGTGCAGGATCGAGGTCGACGCCGGCTGACCGCGGCGCTGGCAGCAGTGATCACCGCCTTCACGGGACTGGTCCTGGCACCGCCCGCGGGTGCGGCCGACGTGCTGGACATCCCCGCGAGCAGCTCGTGGACCGTGGCCGGTCGCGGCTGGGGCCACGGGATCGGCATGTCGCAGTGGGGTGCCCAGGGTGCGGCCCTCCAGGGCGTGAGCACCGCGGCGATCCTCGACTTCTACTACCCGGGCACCACCGACTTCGACATCGGTCAGGACTACCCGCTGCGGGTCCGGCTGCTCAGCCTGGCCGGCGCGTCCGCCCGGATCGCGCCGTCCAGCGGCTCCCTGGTGCTCACCGACCTGTCGACCGGCGCGGCCACGACGCTCGCCGCGGGCGGGCAGGTCGTCGTCACGCGGTCCGGCGGGCTGTTCCAGGCCACCGTCGGGGGAGCGGCGGTGCAGATCGCCGGATCGTCGGCGTTCGCGGGTCCGATGCAGGTGTCCGGTGCCCAGGCGAGCGAGATCTGGGCGCTCGACTCCTCAGGCGCCGGGCGGCTCTACTCCGGCTCGGTCCGGCTGAACGCGACCGGCACCGCCGCCCTCGAGGTGGTCAACCACGTGCCGATGGAGCAGTACCTGCGTGGCGTCGTCCCCCAGGAGGTCTCGTCCTCCTGGGACCCGGCGGCGCTGCGCGCGCAGGCGATCGCCGCCCGCTCGTACGCCCTCGCGGTCCGCTCGACGACCGGGACCGCCGACCTGTGCGACACCACCGCGTGCCAGGTCTACGGTGGGCTCGCGTCCCGGACGTCCGGCGGCACCGTCACCACCGTCACCCGGGCCACCACCGACACCGCGATCAGCGCGACCGCCCGGATCGCCCGCTACTACGGCGGGGGGCCCGCGTTCACGCAGTTCTCGTCCACGAACGGCGGCTACACCAAGGCCGGCAGCCGGCCGTACCTGGTCGCCAAGGCCGACCCCTACACGGGCACGGCACCGGGTGACACCCGGACCCGGTGGACGGACACGCTCACCGTCGCCCGCGTCCAGCAGTCCTGCCCCTCGGGCGGCACGTTGCAGCGCATGGTGCTCAACCGGGACGGCAACGGCGACCTCGGCGGCCGGATCACCTCGGCGGAGCTCCAGTGCTCGACCGGCACGGTCACCGTCGCGACCCCGGCGTTCGGGCTGCTGTCGAGCTGGTGGATCCCGACGTCGGTCAACCAGCCCTTCGGCAACTTCGAGGTGGCCGAGACCGCCTCCGGCGGCGTCCGCGTCAAGGGCTGGGCGATCGACCCGGACACCGGTGCGTCCATCGACGTCCGTGTGAACGTGGGCGGGACGGTCACCACCGTCCAGGCGAGCACCACCCGCAACGACGTGGCGGCGGTCTACCCCAGCGCCGGGGCGGCGCACGGGTTCGACGCGGTGGTCCCGGGGTCGGGCAGCACCGCCTGCGTCACGCTGGTGAACGTCGGCGTCGGCTCGGACACCGAGCTCGGCTGCCGGACGATCACCGTCTCGACCGTGGGCACACCACCGTTCGGCTCCTTCGACTCGGCGTCGGCGGCCCCGGGCGCCGGGGAGGCGGGGCCGGTCGTGACCGTGTCCGGGTGGACGGCCGACAGCGACGCGCCGCAGACCTCGCTGGGTGTCCGGGTGACCGTGGACGGCACCGTGGTGGCGTCAGCGACGGCCGACGGGGCTCGCTCCGACGTCGCGGCGGCGCTGCCCGGGTTCGGGTCCGCGCACGGCTATGCCGTCTCGTTCACCGCGGCACCGGGTGCCCGGCAGGTGTGCGTCCTCGCGGTCGACACGCCCTCGGGCAGCACGACGTCGCTCGGGTGCCGTTCCGTCACCGTCCCCGGCGGGTCGCCGACCGGCAACTGGGAGGTCGGCGAGGGCGTGCCGGGCGGCATCAAGGTCGCCGGCTGGGCGATCGACCCCGACACGACCGCGTCGGGCTACGTGTGGGTCGACGTGGACGGCAGCGGAGGACCGGTGCGCGCCGCCGGCACCCGTTCCGACGTCGGCCGCGTCTACCCGGCGTACGGCAACGCGCACGGCTTCTCGACCACCGTCGCCGCCGCCGCGGGCACGCACACGGTCTGCGTGACCGGCGTGAACGTCGCCCACGGCTCGAACACCTCCTTCGGCTGCCGCACGGTGACGGTCCCCGGAGGCTCGCCCTTCGGCAACTGGGAGGTCGCGCAGGGCGTGCAGGGCGGTGTGCGGATCACCGGCTGGGCCATCGATCCCGACACCACGACCTCGCCCTACGTCTGGGTCGAGGTGGACGGCGTCGGGCACTACCTGCGGGCCTCCACGAGCCGGAGCGACGTCGGGAACGCCTACCCGGCGTACGGCAGCTCCTTCGGGTTCACCGAGGTCGCCGTCGCCGGCCGGGGCACGCACCAGGTGTGCGTGACCATCTCCAACACGGGGGCTGGGGGGAACACCTCGCTCGGCTGCCGCCAGGTCGCGGTCCCCTAGGTGTCGGCTCGTGCGCGTCCGGTGCGCACCGGTCAGCGCCCGGTGGCCGGATCCTCGGGCACGGTGCCGGGCACCTCGGGGGAGGGCGCGTCGTCTCGGGCGACGAGGGCCGCTTCCAGCACGTCGACCCGGCGGGCCAGCAGCGCGTGCTCCTCGGCGAGCGTGCGGGTCTCCTCCTCCAGGCCGGACAGCTCCGTGCTGAGCTGCACGCACACGAACAGCAGCACGACCAGCGAGGTCGCGAACAGCAGATTGGACGGGGTGTCGACGCCGACGAACCCGGCGAGCGTGACGACCAGGCTGGGGAACGCGCCGAGCACCACGATCGCCAGGGAGAGGACGATCCAGATCGCCGCGTACTTCTCCCGCAGGCGACGTGACCGCAACAGCCAGAGGATGAAGACCAGCGTGACGGCAGACAGGCCGAGCGCGAAGCCGTAGCCGCTCATCGGACCGCCTCCCCGGGGACCGGAGTGCCGGGACGAGTCAGCGCCACGGCCAGCGCCAGCCCGGCACGCATGAGGAAGATGGCTGCTCGCAGCGGGCTGTGCGAGGGCTCGCCGCCCGCCCGCGGGCGCATGGACACGCCCACCTGCCGCACGCTGAGGCCCGCGCGATGCGCGATCACGAGCGACTCGATGGTGTCCCCCAGGTACTCGGCCGGGTAGTTGCTCGCGAACAGGCGCACGGCGCGCGGCCCGCAGAGCTTGAACCCCGAGGTGGTGTCGGTCAGGCGGGTGCCGGTCAGCCGGGAGAGCACGGCCGACAGCCCCTTCATGGCCCATCGGCGTGGCCCCCGTGCCTGGTAGGTGCCGGTGCCCGCGAACCGTGCGCCGATGACGATGTCCGCCTGCTCGCGATCCATCGCCTCGAGCAGGTCTGTGATGTTGCGCGGGTCGTGCTGCCCGTCGGCGTCGAGCTGGATCACCGCCCGGTGACCCGCCCGCAGGGCGTAGGAGTAGCCCGCGCGCATCGCGCCACCGACACCGAGGTTGATCGGGAGGTCGAGGACCGCCACCCCGGCCGCTCGTGCGACCTGCGAGGTCCGGTCGGTCGACCCGTCATTGACGACGAGGACGTCGGCCTCCGGGACGCTGGAGCGCAGCTCGGCGAGGACACCGGGAAGTGCCTCTTGCTCGTTCCAGGCCGGCAGGACGACCAGCACGCGGTCGAGAGGAGCAGACACGCGGAACACTGTAGTCGACCGTCGATCACCCGCGTCGCCGCCGGGACCCTCCTGGTCAGACGAGCCGCAGCACCGAGAACAGCAGCGCGGCGACGGCCAGGCCTCCGGCGGCGACGGTCGCCGGTCGCGTCTTCAGACCGGTCGCGGTGAGCACGGCCATCGCGGGGACCAGCGCGTAGCCGTACCGGGCGGGCGGCGGCACGTACAGCGCCTGGGCGTAGAACGTCAGCAGGATGAAGAAGGTCGCGCCGAAGAGCCCGGTCAGGAGCAAGGACCAGGCGAGCACCCGCTCACGGAGGTTCCGCCAGCCGATCACGGCCGCGGAGAGGAACCCGGCTGCGACCACGAGCTGGGCCAGACGCTGGAGCACGTCGGTGAACTCGGGACGTCCGACGACGGTCCACGGGCTCGACAGCGGGGTCAGCCACTGGCCGAAGTAGCTGACGAGGCCGCTCAGGCTCAGCTCGTCGGCGTGGAACTGCTGGTTCATCGGGATCAGGTCGAGGTCGCCGTGCGTGAGCGCCGTCTGCGTGAGCTGCCAGCCGACCGCGACGACCAGTGTGGTCACCGCGAGGGTCGCTCCGCCGATGAGCCAGTCCACCAGCCGGGGCTCGCGCACCGGACGTGCGTCGCGGTCGTCGTGCGCCGTGCGGGCCGCGACGAGCTCGGCCTGCGCGGGGAACCAGCGCTGCACCACGAGCCGGATGAGCATCGCGACGCCGACCGCGAGGAGGATCGTGATGTTGCTCATCTTGATCGCGAGAGAGGCCGCGGTCACCAGCGCGAGCACCGGCCAGCGCCGGGTGGGGCGCTCTTCCCACCACAACGCGGCGAGGAGCGCACCGGCACCGACCGCGAAGGTCGCGGCGTCCGGCGTGATCGTCGAGCTCGGGTACACGATGGCCGGGGTGCACGCGAGGATCGCGAGGACCGACGCGGCCGCCCAGCGCCCGGCGCCGAGCCGTCGTGCGGCCGCGTAGGCGAGCAGCAGACCGCCGGCGAGCCAGAGACCGCCGACCAGGCGCCCCGCGGTGACCAGGCTGTCGAGCCCGGCGACCGCCTTCAGCGGGGCGGCGACCAGGTGGGTGATCGAGTAGTACAAGGGCGTGTTCGCCGAGGCGGTGTTGTAGCCGGCCTCCTGGAAGTCATCGGGGTCGTAGTCGCCGCCGACCTCGCACGCGGGAAGGACGAAGCCGGGGTAGTCGAGCCCGCGGCACGCCTCCTCCTGCATCGCCTCGTCGCCGAACTGGTCACCGGGGCGGACGATCTGCGGGCTCTTGTACAGGTAGTCGATGTGCTGGAGCTCGTCGATCGGCCCTACGAGCGTGTACGTGCGCACGTGCAGACCCACCGACACGAAGGCGACGAGCACGACCAGCAGGGGCGGGAGCAGGCGGCGCAGGAGCGTGCGGGCACGACCAGGTGCGTCCGCACCCTCCTGCGCCGTGCTGGCGGCGGCGATGGGCTCGGCGGTGTGGCTCACGGTGTCCCTGTCCTCGTCGTGCTGCTGACGCTGCGCCCCGGCGTCGTGGTGCCAGGGCCGTGGTCACCCTAGTCGGTGCGGCGGCCGGCACCTGCCACCCGGCGGACCGGGTCAGGGCATGGTGACGGTGCGGCAGGACAGGGCGGGGTTGTCGCCGGCGGGGGTGTTGATGGCGTAGACGCACAGCCGGTGGTTGCCGGCCGGGATCCGGACGGTGACCTGGAAGCCGTGGTTGGTGGTGGGGGAGATCGAGGCGAGGTCGGGTCGGTCCCGGTTGGCGGTGGTGGCGGTGCCGCCGGTGTCGACGTAGACGTGCACGGCGATCGGTTGGGTGGTGTCACGGTCCAGCGCCCATCCGGACACCGTCGCCGTCCGGGCCGTCGTGTCGATCCGCACCGAGTCGACCTGCCCGATCGGGGGCGTCGCCGGCATGGTCACCGTGCGGCAGCCGAGGGAGGGGTTGTCGCCGGCGGGGGTGTTGATGGCGTAGACGCACAGCCGGTGGGCGCCGGCCGGGATCCGGACGGTGACCTCGAACCCGTGGTTGGTGGTGGGGGAGATCGAGGCGAGGTCGGGTCGGTCCCGGTTGGCGGTGGTGGCGGTGCCGCCGGTGTCGACGTAGACGTGCACGGCGATCGGTTGGGTGGTGTCACGGTCCAGCGCCCAGCCCGACACCGTCGCCGTCCCCGCGCCGGTATCGAGGCGTACGGAATCGACCTGGCCGATCGGGGGCGTCGCCTGCATGGTGACGGTGCGGCAGGACAGGGCGGGGTTGTCGCCGGCGGGGGTGTTGATGGCGTAGACGCACAACCGGTGGTTGCCGGCGGGGACCCGGACGGTGACCTGGAAGCCGTGGTTGGTGGTGGGGGAGATCGAGGCGAGGTCGGGTCGGTCCCGGTTGGCGGTGGTGGCGGTGCCGCCGGTGTCGACGTAGACGTGCACGGCGATCGGTTGGGTGGTGTCGCGGTCCAGCGCCCAGCCCGACACCGTCGCCGTCCCGGTCGACTGGTCGAGCGTCACGGAGTCGACCTGTCCGATCGGTGGCGTGTTGGTGACCGTGACGTAGCGGCACCCCAGGATGCGGTCCGAGCCCTCGCCGACGTTCACCGCGCGCACGCAGACGACGTGGGTGCCACCGGCGGCGGGCGCCGTGACCGCGTATCCGTGCCGAGGACCGTACGCCGGGAACAGGCGCCCGATGTCGGGGCGGTCTCCATCGGCGACGGCCTGCGTGTTCACACCGTCCACCGAGACGCTCACGGTGATCGGGGCGCTGAGGTCGGGGTCGATCAACCACCCGGACACGGTGATCGATCCGGCGGTGGTGGTGGTGGAGTCCCAACCGCCGTAGGGCGTGGCCGCGCTCGCGACGTCGGTGAGCGCGGCGACCCGGGCGCGGATCGCGCCGAGCTGGTCGTACAGGCGCTGGCCCGGGCAGGAGGTGTACTGGACGTCGCGGTGGGCGAAGATCGTCGGGAAGGTGACGACCGTGCCCGCCGGGAACTTGGTCGCGCCGCCGCCCGAGACCATCGACACCGTCCCCGAGCCCATGATGCGGTGCATGGCGAACTTCCACGCGACGAGCTGGGAGATGGCCTCGGTCATCGCGGGGGTCGGGCTAACGGTGTCGTAGGTGCCGATCGCCGCGACGCCGAACGTCCGCGAGTTGAAGCCTCCGGTGTGCACGCCGACGACGGGCACGTCCACGCCGCCCGCTCGCCCCTCGAACACGCGCCCGAACTGGTCGACGAGGAAGTTGTAGCCGATGTCGCACCAGCCGCGGCCGCCGGCCGCCTCGGGACGGGTGTGGTAGGCGAGGAAGCCGCGCAGCAGCCCGGGCACGTCAGCCGCGGAGTACGCCGTCGTCGACGCGGTGTGGTGGATGGCCGCCGCGACGACCTCGGTGGACAGGTCGGGGCGGCAGGTGCGCATCGACTCGTCCGCACCCCACTGCGCGCGGGTGATGATCGCCGGCGCGGCGGGCGCAGCCGCCGTGAGGACGCTGCCGGCGGAGGTCGCGAGCGCCGTGCTCACCGTCGCCTCGCCGCTCGAGGACACGCCACGCGCCGCCGACGCGGGGTCGGCATCCGTGGTGCGCGTCCCGGGGTCGATCAGCACGGCCTTCAGACCGGTCACCGTCGTCGACTCCGAGTCCGCCCAGATCTGCAGCCCGTCTGCGTGCAGCGCGACGACGGGGTCGGTCGCTCGCCGCTCGCCCGACCCGCTCTCCGGAGAGGTGGAGTCCGGGGCGATGTCGGAGACCCCGACCGCCTCCCACTCGGACCAGGTCCCGGCCTGCCGCACGCGGTAGCGGATGACAGTGTCGTCCTCGACGCCGGCCGGGGTGGCGGCCTCCCAGCTCACGCCGAGCACCGAGAAGTCGGCCGTGTCGAGCTCGGCGGTGAGGACGTCGGCCGTCGGCTCTGCTGACTCGTCCTGCGGGCCCTCGACGCTCGGCGTCGGGGTCGACGTCCCCGTCGGCGTCGGGGTGGGCGTGCTCGGCGCCAGTGTCGCCGAGGGCTCCGGCGACGGCGCGGGCGACGGGTCGGTGCCGGTCGCCCGCGCCGCGGGCGCACCCACGGTGCGGGACACGGTGGCGATCGACGCACCGGCGTCCAACGCCGAGGTGCCCTCGACGACGGGAGCGTCCTCCACCGCGCCGGTGATCGACTCCGCCGGCTCCGGCGGCGAGTCGGGCAGGTCGGCCACCGCCGCTGCGGAGACCCCGCTGAGGTCGAGCTCGACCGTGGACAGCGGCGAGTCGCCGGCCGCCGCGGGCAGCTCCGCACCGGCCGTGGTGCGGGCCTGCGTCGTGGCGGCGGTGCTCGGTGGAGCACCGAGAACTAACACCGCTCCGGTCGTCACCACCGCGGCCAGTGCTGCAAACCTGGACATCCGAGCCCCTCCGTCGCGAGGGGCTAGGGAAGCACGTCCTGCGCTCCGGCGCAGCGGGACACTCCGAAGGCCGGCCGGACCGGGGCGCCGTCGCCGTCTCGAGGACGGTGCCGCGCCCCGGTCCGAGCGGTCAGCGGTCGCCGGACTCGAGCAGCCCCAGCAGGTACGCGCCGTACCCGGACTTCACCAGGCCCTCGGCCCGGACCCGCAGCTCGTCGTCGCTGAGGAACCCGCGACGCCAGGCGACCTCCTCCGGGGAGCCGATCTTCATGCCCTGGCGGCTCTCGATCGTCCGGACGAAGTCCGAGGCCTCGAGCAGCGAGTCGAAGGTGCCGGTGTCGAGCCACGCGGTGCCGCGGGGGAGCACCTCGACCTGCAGGCGGCCCTGCTCGAGGTACTTGCGGTTGACGTCGGTGATCTCGTACTCGCCGCGGGCGGAGGGCTCGAGGTCCCGGGCGATGGCGACGACGTCGTTGTCGTAGAAGTACAGGCCGGGCACCGCGTAGGACGACTTCGGCTGCGCCGGCTTCTCCTCCAGCGACAGGGCACGGCCCTCGGCGTCGAACTCCACGACCCCGTAGGCGGTCGGGTCGGCGACCCGGTAGGCGAACACCGCGGCGCCGTCGATCTGCTCGAAACGCTGGAGCTGGGAGCCCAGACGGGGTCCGTAGAAGATGTTGTCGCCGAGCACCAGCGCCGCGGAGTCGTTGCCGACGAAGTCCGCGCCGAGCACGAAGGCCTGGGCCAGTCCGTTCGGCTCCGCCTGCACGGTGTAGGAGATCGAGATGCCGAACTGCGAGCCGTCGCCCAGAAGGCGGTGGAACTGCTCGGCGTCGTGCGGGGTGGTGATGACGAGGACGTCCTTGATCCCCGCCAGCATCAGCGTCGTGAGCGGGTAGTAGATCATCGGCTTGTCGTAGACCGGGACGAGCTGCTTGCTCACGCCGAGGGTGATCGGGTGGAGCCGGGTGCCGGAGCCGCCGGCGAGGATGATTCCGCGCATGGGCAGACATTCTGCCCCACCGGGGCTCGTCGCCGTGGGCGACCGGGGGATCGCGGGTGCACCGGTGCCGTGGTCGGTATCGTGGCCGGACCGCCGCGGGCGCCGCTCCGGGCCCGGCGCGCTCCACGAGGGGGGACGATGTTCGCGATCTCGACCGCGCTCCAGGACTACGCCTGGGGCTCGCCGACGGCGATCCCGCTCGCGCTCGGCCTCGACCCCGACGGGTCGCCGGTGGCGGAGGCATGGTTCGGCGCGCACGACGCGGCCCCGTCCCGGGCGCGGGTCCGCGGTGCCGAGGGAGACCAGCCGCTGGGCGCGGTGCTGGCGGCGGAGCCCGAGGCGATGCTCGGGCAGGACCTGGTGGCCCGGTTCGGCCCCTCGCTGCCGTACCTGCTGAAGCTGATCGCCGCAGACGGCCCGCTGTCGTTGCAGGTGCACCCGCACGTCGCCGCGGCCCGCGAGGGCTACGCGCGGGAGGACGCCGCCGGGGTGCCGCTGAGCGCCCCGCACCGCAACTACCGGGACCGGAACCACAAGCCGGAGCTGGTGTACGCGCTGACCCGCTTCGAGGCCCTGTGCGGGTTCCGGGCGCCCCGACGTGCGGCCGAGCTGCTGGAGGACCTGGACGCGCCGCTGGCCAAGGAGCTGCACGACGTCCTGGTGGCCCAGCCGACGGCGGTCGGGATCGAGGCGGCGTTCACCCGGCTGCTGCGGCCGGAGACCCGCCCGGACGCGGCGGCGGTGCAGGGTGTGGTCGACGCCTGCGCCGCGCGCCTGGAGGAGGGCTCGCCCTCGCCGCGCGCGGACCGCACCGTCGTGCGCCTGGCGCAGTCCTACCCCGGCGATCCCGGGATCGTCACCTCGCTGCTGCTCAACCCGGTGACGCTGCACCCCGGGGACGCGCTGTTCGTGCCGGCCGGCGGGGTGCACGCGTACCTCAAGGGCCTCGGCGTGGAGATCATGGCCTCCTCGGACAACGTGCTGCGCGCGGGCCTGACCCCCAAGCACGTGGACGTGGACGAGCTGCTGCGCAACGTCGACTACGTCGCGGCCCCGCCGATCCGGATCGCCCCGGAGCGGTTCCACGGCGCGACCCGGGTGTTCTACGCGCCGGTGGACGACTTCGAGCTGTCGGTGACCGAGCTGATCGACGACGACCCGCACCCGCTGCCGGGCCGAGGGCCGCGCATCCTGCTCTGCCTGGAGGGCTGGATGGAGGTCAGCGCGACCTCGGGCGACAGCCTGAAGCTGGGCCGGGGCCGGGCGGCGTTCGTGCCCGCCTCGGACGGCGCGCTGACCGTGCGCGGCACCGGCCGGCTGGTCCAGGCCGACGTGCCGTGACCGGTCCCGTGCCGACCGCGCCGCCGCGCTGAGCGGGCGCCGATACGCTGGCCGCCGAGCAGAGGAGGCGCCGGTGTCGGTGCGGGTGACGGGTCCGGTGGCCCCGTGGTGAAGGTCGTCGTGCAGGTGCCGTGCCTGGACGAGGAGGAGACGCTGCCCGCGGTGCTCGCGTCGATCCCGCGCGCGATCGACGGCGTGGACGTGATCGAGGTCGTCGTGGTGGACGACGGGTCGACGGACCGCACGGCGCAGGTCGCGCTGGCGCACGGCGCGACGGTGATCCGGCACACCCGCCGGCGCGGGCTCGCGCGCTCGTTCCGGGACGGCGTGGACCACGCGCTGTCACGCGGCGCCGACGTGGTGGTGAACACCGACGGCGACAACCAGTACCCGCAGGAGCGGATCGGCGACCTGGTGCGGCCGATCCTCGAGGGTGTCGCCGACATCGTGATCGCCGACCGGCAGACCGCGACGATCGCGCACTTCTCGCCGTTCAAGAAGGCGATGCAGCGGATCGGCAGCCGGGTGGTGAACGGCGCCGCCGACACGCACCTGCCGGACGCGGCGAGCGGGTTCCGGGCCTACTCGCGGGGCGCGCTGCTGCGGCTGAACGTGGTCACGGACTTCTCGTACGCGATGGAGACGATCATCCAGGCCGGGCACAAGCGGCTGCGGATCGTCTCGGTGCCGGTGGTGACGAACGCCAAGACCCGCGAGTCCCGGCTGTTCCGCAACGTGTTCCACCACATGATCAAGTCCGGCTCCGCGATCGTGCGCTCGTACCTGATGTACAAGCCGCACGTGGTGTTCGCCTGGCTGGCGACGGTGTTCGGGGTGGCGGCGCTGGTGCCGATGGTGCGGTTCCTGGTGCTGTGGCTGGCGCACGGGCACGCGGGCAACGTCCAGTCGCTGATCTTCGGGTCGATCATGGCGGTGGCGGCGCTGCTGTCGGTGGCGCTCGGGGTGATCTCCGACCTGCTGCGCACCAACCGGACGCTGCTGGAGGAGCAGCTGGAGCGGATCAAGACACTGCAGTACGGCGCCCCGGCGGCCTCCGGGGTCCCGCCGGTGCAGGGCGAGGTGCTGGAGCCGGACGACCCCTCCTGAACGGCCACGGGCGCGCCGGGGTGCTGCGGCTACGCTGGCGGCTCGCCCCGGGTCGACTCCGCACCCCGGGTCCGACCTGCGGAAGGACGGCTGGTGCCAGAACCGGGTGAGGTCGCGCGCGCGGCGTACGTGGGGGCGTGGCGGGCGCTGCGCTCCGGCGCCGAGACCACCGGCGTGCTGGACCGGCTGGACCGGCGCGCGCCGAGCAGCCGGGTGGCGGCGCACCTGCGCTCGCTGTTCGCGATCCACGACGTCGACGACCTGGTGCGGTTGGACGCCCCGTGGTGGACCTACGGCGCGACCGCCGAGGTCGAGGCGCACCTGGCGGCGCTGGACGGGCGTGCGCGGGTGTTCGAGTACGGCGCCGGGGCGTCGTCGGTGTGGTTGGCCCGCCGGGCCGCGCGGGTGCACAGCGTGGAGCACGACCCGGGCTTCGCCGGGGTGATGCGGCGGCTGGTCGACGAGCACGACCTCGGCGACCGGCTGACGCTGCTGGAGGTGCCGCCGACGGTCTCCGCGGAGCCTCGCGTGCCCTCCACCCGGCGCGGGGAGCAGGGCCGCGACTACGCCGGGTACGTGGCGGCGATCGACGCGGTGCCCGGCGACCTGGACCTGGTGGTGGTGGACGGGCGCGCCCGGATGGCCTGCCTGGAGGCGGCGGCGCGCCGGCTCGCCCCGGGCGGGATCGTGCTGGTGGACGACTCGCAGCGACCCCGGTACGCCGCCGGTCTGGCGTCCTGCGGGCTGGCGGTGCGCCGGCACCGCGGCTGGGTGCCGTCGCTGCCCTACCCGCGCGAGACGGCGGTGCTGCGAGGGCGGCGATGAGCGCCGACCGGGTGGCGCACGGGTCGGCGGGCCGGTGGTCGCCGGTCGGGGACGTCGCGGTGCCTCGTGCGGCGGGCGCGGGGCGCGCGGCCTCCCGACGGCCGGTCGACCGGGTGCTCGACGGTCTGCTCGCCCTGCCGGACCGGCTGCCGGTGGTCGTGCTGTGCCTCGGCGTCGCCGGGGTGCTCGCGGTGCTGGCCGACCAGTTCCGCCCTGTCGTGGTGCTGCCGCTGGCGCTGCTCGGCGTGGTCGCCACCTGGCGGCTGGTGCCTCCCGCCCCGCCGCGCACGGCCGCGCACCTCGGGGCGCTCGCGGCCGTGCTGGTGCTGTGCGCGGGATGGCTGGTGGTCTCGCTGCGGTACGTCTCGGCGTACGTGGTGGTCAACCGGGACCCCGGGTTCCTCACGCTGCGCGGGCTGTGGCTGAGCGGGCACCCGACCGGGACGATCCCGGTGGGCTCGGCGGAGGCGGTGGGTGCGGCGGTGCCGGCGGTGAGCGCGGGCACGGAGGCGTTCTGGTTGCAGGACGGCGCGCTGCACGTGCAGGGCAACGCGATGCTGCCGACGCTGCTCGGGATGCAGGGCTGGGTCGGCGGGGAGCGGGCGGTGCTCGCGGGCAACCTGCTGATCGGCGTGGTCGCGCTGCTCGCGGTGTTCGCCGCGGCGCGGGCCTTCGCGGGGCCGCTGTGGGCGCTGGTGCCGGTGACGGCGCTCGCGCTGTCGCTGCCCTTCCTCACGGTGACCCGGGCGGCGTACACCGAACCGCTGACGGTGGTCTTCCTGTGCGGCGGGCTGGCGCTGCTGCGCAGGGCGTGGCACGGCGCCGGTGCGGGACGGCACCTGATGATCGGGCTGCTGACCGGGGCGGTCGCGGCGGCCCGGATCGACGGGGCGGTGGTGGTGGTCGGGCTGGCCGTCGGCTACGCGCTGGTCGCGGCGAGCCCGCTGGGCCGGGCGGACCGCCGGACCGCGGTGCGGCGCGCGCTGGCGGCGATCGGCGGCGCGGTCCCGATGCTGGTGCTCGGCATGGTGGACGTGCTGCGGCTCAGCCCGGAGTACGTCCGGGTGCACGACTCCCAGCTGACCCAGCTGCTCACGGCGACGGCGGCGGTGGTGCTGCTCGCCGTGCTGGTGGTGCTGGCCCCGGCCGGGCTGCTCGGGTGGCTGCGCCGGTGGGTGCACGCCCGACGGCGGGCGCTCGGTGCGGCCGCGGCGGTGACCGTGCTGCTGGTGGCGGCGGTGCTGATCAGCCGGCCGCTGTGGTGGCAGGGGCACCACACCGAGGCGGACACCGGCTTCGGCTACGCGGTGCAGGTGCTCCAGCAGGCGGCGGGGCTGCCGCTGGACGCCACCCGCTCCTACGACGAGCAGACGGTCACCTGGGTGTCCTGGTACCTGGGCTGGCTCGCCGTGCTGCTCGGCTTCGCCGGGCTGGCGGTGCTGGCGCGGCGGGCGGTGGCGGGGCGCGACCCGGCGCGCACGGTGCTGGTCGCCGTGGTCGCGGTGGCGGCGGTGTTCCCCCTGGTGCGGGTGAGCATCACGCCGGACCAGATCTGGGCGGTGCGCCGGCTGGTGCCCGCGACGTTCCCCGGGCTGCTGGTGGCGGGGACGTGCGCGCTGGCGGCGCTCGCGGGCCGGTGGCGGACCGGGGACGCGCGGGTGAGGTCGGGCGCGCGCGCCGGGCACGCCGCCGGGGCCGGTCCGGCCGCGCCGCTGCTGCGACCCGTGGTGCGGACCGGGGCAGCGGTGGGGCTCGGCGTCGCGGTGGCGCTCAGCCCGGTCGCCACCTGGGGCTCGGTGGCCGGCGTGGTCGAGCTCAGCGGGCGCGACGTGCAGGCGCACGCGGTCTGCGACGCCCTGTCCGACGCGGGGGTGGATCGGGTGGTCTGGGTGCACAGCAGCCCGTTCCGCTACCTGGCGACGCTCCGGGTGATCTGCGACGTCGAGGTGGTCGAGACGCTGACCCCGCCTTCGGTCACCGACCTGGCGGCGGTGCGGGCGGCGTGGGGCGGAGCACCCGTGGCGGTGGCGTCCTTCGACGTGGCGGACCTGCCGTGGACGCAGGCGCCCGCCGGGTCGGTCGGGGGAGTGGTCTCGACCACGCTCGGCCGCACCCTGACCGGCCCGCCGACGACGGTGGACCGCACATGGAGCGAGGTGTGGATCGGGCTGCTGGAGGCCGACGGGACGGTGACGCCGCTCCCTGCGGCGGGGTGACCGTGCGGCCCCCGGGTGCGGCTCAGCAGTGGTCGGTTCAGCGGCGGGCGGTGACCCGCTCGTCGGCGCAGATCCGGTCGGCGCGCGCCGCGACCTGCTCGGGGGTGGCGTCGGGGTCGGGGGCGAGCAGGACCACCGACCCGTCCTCGGCGAGCAGCCCGAGCACGGTCAGCAGCACCTCGCGGGTGGTCGCGCGGTCGGCGTCCACCAGGAGCAGGGTGCGGGCGCCGGGCTCGTGGCCGGTGTCCGCGGAGCGAGCGGCGAGGGCGGCGGAGGCGGTGGCGATCAGGTCGGCGTGCGGGGTCCCGCTGCCGTCGGCGATGAGTGCCGGGGCCGCGGGGTCGACCGGCGGGGCCCAGCCGATCACGTCGCCGTAGGTCATCACGGCCTGCGCGGCGTCGATCGCCCCGGCCGGCAGCACGCCGTCGAACCGGCGGGCGAGCGCGGGCAGCGCCACCGCGATCGTCGCGGCTCCCGGTGCTCCGGTGCCCGGCCGGTCGGTGACGACCACGTCCGCCGCCACCCCGTCGAGGGACACCGTCGCGCCGGTGCGCCAGGTCGCCAGCGCCCACACCACGGTCCGCCAGTGCGGCGGCAGGTCGAGCAGCACGGTGCTCCCCGGCGCGGCGTCCATCTCCTCCACGAGCAGGTTCGTGGTCTTCGACACCCAGTTGTCCAGCACCGCGCCGGACAGCTCGATCCGCTCGCCGTCGGGCCCGTACCAGGTCAGGCGGGGGCGCCCCGGGGCGGTGACCAGGGCGGACAGCACGTCGGCGACGGTGGTGGGGGTGCGGTGGGGCATCGGCCCAGACTAGGTCCCGCACGGTGGCGGACAACCGGACATTTCGCCAGATGTGCCGCCAATAGCACGGGCCCGCTTGACGGATGGGAACGACACGCGTGTAATTCCGTGGAAAGGTCTCCTTGTCACGAGTGCTCTGACCCCGTCACGACGGGGGCGACGCGCGGGACGATCCCGGCGTCCAGAGGCATCGGGTGAGCACGGCCGGACATGACCAGCACGACGATCGAGCGCGGGAGGCACGCCATGTGGAGTCTGCTCGACGACGAGGGACCCTTCCCGAGCGACGCCCGGACCCCTGCCCAGCGACCCGACGCCGGCGCCGCGGTGCTGCCGCTGTTCGGCACGCCGGAGGACGACGGGCTGATGGGGTGGCAGGAGCGCGCGCTGTGCGCCCAGACCGACCCCGAGGCGTTCTTCCCGGAGAAGGGCGGCTCCACCCGTGAGGCCAAGAAGGTCTGCACCGGGTGCGACGTGCGTGCGGAGTGCCTGGAGTACGCCCTGGCCAACGACGAGCGCTTCGGCATCTGGGGCGGCCTGTCCGAGCGTGAGCGCCGCAAGCTCAAGCGGCGTGTGGTCTGACCCCGGGGCCGTCCCGGGGCGCATGATGTCGTGAGGATGCCCGACACCCCGCCCTCCCTCGGGAGCACCCCGGACCCCCGGACGAGCCCGACCGTCGCCGCCGTGGCGGCCGTCGTCGTCTCCCGGGGGCGCACCTCCTTCCTGGAGACGACGCTGCGCGCCCTCGCCGCGCAGACCCGGCTGCCCGCGCGGCTGCTGCTGGTCGACGTCGGCCCCGCCCCGGATCCCGAGGTCACCGCCCTGCTGCGCCAGGCCGGCCTCGACCCGACCCCCGTCGAGGGACCCGCGCTCAGCCGCGGGCGCGCCGTCGTGCGGGTGCTGCACGCCCCGCGCGCCAGGACCTTCGGCGAGGCCGTCCGCACCGCCGTCGCCACCCTGCCGCCCGCCGACGAGCGGACCTGGCTCTGGCTGCTGCACGACGACTCCGCCCCCGAGCCGACCGCGCTCGCCGAGCTGGTCCGCGCGGTCGAGGCCGCCCCCTCGGTGGGCGTCGCCGGCGTCAAGCAGCGCACCTGGACCCGGCCGGCCCGCCTGCTCGAGGTCGGCGTGCGCACCTCGCGCTCCGGGCGTCGGATGACCGACGTCGAGCCGGGCGAGGTGGACCAGGGCCAGCACGACGGCCGGGACGACGTGCTGGGCGTGGGGATCGCCGGGGCGCTGGTGCGCCGGGACGTGTGGGACGCGCTGCGCGGCCCCGACCCGGTGCTCGGCCCCTTCGGCGACGGCTTCGACCTGTCCCGGCGGGCCCGGCTGGCCGGTCACCGCGTGGTCGTGGTGCCGACGGCCGTGGTCCGGCACGCCCAGGCGGCCTACCACGGGCTGCGCGGCGAGGACCTGGGCGACGTCCCCGTGGTCGACCTGGACGCCGACGGCGAGCCCGACGCCGCCGACCCGCGACGCTCCTACGCCGCCCGCCGCACCGCCCTGCTGCACCAGCGGCTGATCTCCGCCCCGCTGCCGCTGCTGCCCTTCGTGGCCGTGATGGCGGTGCTGGCCGGCCTGGTGCGCGTGCTGGTCCGGGTCGCCACCAAGGAGCCGGTGCTGGCCGCCGCCGAGATCGCCGCCCCGTTGCGCGCGCTCGGTCGCCCCGCCGCCGTGCTGCGCGCCCGGGCGCAGGCCCGACGGACCCGGCGCCTGCCGCGCCGCACGCTGCGGCCGTTGCAGGCCGACTGGCGCACGGTGTGGCAGCAGTGGCGCGACCGCCGGCTGACCCGCTCCGAGGCGCGTCGGGTGGTGCGGGCCCCCTCCGAGCTCGAGCTGCGCGAGATGGCGGCGCTCGCCGTCCGGCGGCGTGCCGGGCTGGCCGTCGTGGTGGTGGCGCTGGTCGCCGTCGCCGCGCTGGCCTACGGACGGGTGATCGTGCCGCTGACCGGTGGCGCGAGCCTGGTCGGCGGGGCGCTGCTGCGGGTGCAGACCGGGCTGGGCGACCTCTGGCAGGCCGCCACCGACGGGTGGGTCGCCGGTGGTCTGGGTGACACCGGGCCCGCCGACCCGCTGCTGACCGCGCTGCTGCCCTTCGCCGCCCTCACCGGTGGACGGCTCGACCTGGTGGTCGCGGTGCTGGTGCTCGGCGCGGTGCCGCTGGCCGGGATCGGCGCCTGGTTCGCCGCCGGTGCCGCGACCCGCGCGGTGACCGTGCGGGTGTGGGCCGCGGTGGTGTGGGCGGTGCTGCCGCCGCTGCTGCTCGCCTCCGGGCAGGGCCGGGTCGGCGCGGTGCTGGTGCACGTGACGCTGCCCTGGCTGGTGCTGGCGCTGGCCCGGGCGGTGGGGGCGCAGCGGGTCGACGTGATCGCCTCCGGCGTCTCCACGGCCGCCCGTGCCGGGGACGACCTGCGCGAGCAGCGCGGCGTGGACGAGTGGAGCGACCCCGAGGCGTGGGTGCGCGACGGCGGCGAGCGCGTGGTGCGGGACGAGCGGCGCGGACGCCGGGCGGCCGAGCGTGCCGGAGCGGCGTGGGCCGACGACGCGGACGACGTGGACGGGGACGGCCCGACCGGGTCGGTCGGCGCGAGCGCGGCCGGCGCGAGCGCGGTCGGCACGGGCGCTGCCGGGACGGGCACGACCCCCGCCGCGGACGACGACCTGCCGGAGCACGACCCCGAGACGACGCCGGTGCGGGGCGTGCCCGCCGTGCCGGCCCCCGCACGGCAGTCCGGCTGGCCGGGCGCCACCGTGCCGGTCGCGGCACCGCAGCGCCCGGCGTCGCCGGAGCGCCCGGAGCCGACGGTCCCGTCGGTGCCGACGCTGACCGACGTGCTGCCGGTCACGCCCGCCGCCGAGGAGCCCGTGCCCACCGCACCGGTGCCGACCCGCCCCACGGGCTCGATCGCCGCAGCGGCCGGTGCCTCGCTGGCCTTCGCGCTGGTCGTCGCGGGTGCGCCCGTGCTGCTGGTGCCGGGTCTGGTGGCCCTGCTGGCGGTGGCGGTGTGCGCGCCGCGCCGGCACCGGCTGCGGGTGCTGGTCGCGGCGGTCCCGGCGCTGGTGCTGCTCGGCCCGACGCTGGTCGAGGCGGTCGGGCGCGGCACGGACGGGCTGCGGCTGCTGCTCGCCGATCCCGGGTCCCCGCTGGCGTCGAGCGCGCAGACGCCGCTGGCGCAGCTGCTCGGCGTGCCGACGGACGCCACGACGCTGGTGCCGACCTGGCTGCCCTCCTGGGTGCCGGAGCAGGTCGTCACCTGGTGGCCGGCGGCGACCGGTGCCGTGCTGCTGCTGGTCGCCCTGCTCGCGCTGCTGCGCGGCGCCCCGCAGGCGCGGGCGGTCCGGCTGGGCTGGTTCGTCGCGGCGCTCGGCGTGGCCACCGCAGTCGTCAGCGGCCGGGTGGTCGTCGGCGAGGACGGCGGCGTGCCGGTGGTGGGCTGGGCCGGCGCCGGGGTCTCGCTGGCGACGGCGGGCCTGCTCGCCGCCGCGGTGATCGGCACCCGGGACGTGCAGGCGGTGCTCGGCCGCGCGACCTTCGGCTGGCGTCAGCCGCTGGTGGTGCTGGTGGCGGCGGTCGCGGTCGTGGTCCCGGTGGTGCAGACCGGCACCTGGGCGTGGGAGGCGCGGCGCGGCGACGCCGCGGACCTCAGCGCGCTGGACCGTGCCGTGGTGCCGGCGATCGGCCGGCAGACCCAGCAGTCGCAGGACGCCCCGCGGATCCTCGCGCTGACCGCCGGCGCCGACGGGAGCACCGCCTGGCAGCTGTGGCGCGGGGACGGCCCGCAGCTGGTCGAGGAGGCCGCCGCCGTGCGCACCCGGGCCCTGGTCGGCGACCTGGACGGCGCGACGACGGCGGCGCCGGACGAGGCCACCACCGAGCTGGAGGCTGTGGTCGCGGCGCTGAGCGCCGGGGCGAGCGTCGACCTGGCCCCGGACCTGGCCGCGCTCGGCATCGCGGACGTGCAGGTGCCGCCGACCGCCGCGGACGCCGACGCCGGGCTCGGCCAGGCCCGCACGACGCTGGTCGGCCGGCTGGACGCGACCCCGGGCCTGGAGCGGATCACCGACGGCGAGACCGGCGTGATCTGGCGCGTGCAGCCCGCCGCGCCGACCGACGGCTCCGCGGACGCGACCGATGCCGACACCGGATCGGTGGTGCAGTCCTGGGCGCGCCTGGTGCCCGACGCCACCGCCGCCACGGACGCCGCGGGGCTGACCGGCGAGGCGGTGGCGGTGCCCTCCGAGGGCTTGCGGGTGCACACCGACATCGACGCCGGCGGCACGGACCGGCTGCTGGTGCTGGCCGAGCGCGCCGACAGCGGCTGGCACGCGACCCTGGACGGCCGCCCGCTGCGGGCGGTGACCGACGGCTGGCGGCAGACCTTCGCGGTCGGCCCGGACGCCGGGCACCTGGTCGTGACGTACGAGGCGACGGACCGCACCGCGTGGACGGTGGCGCAGGGGGCCGTCGGCCTGCTCGCGCTGCTGCTCGCGCTGCCGGTGCGCCGACGCCGGGCAGGCAGGAGGTGACGGCGATGACCGACGACGGCACGACGGAGGGCCCCCGCCCGCGGGTGTGGCCCGGTCGGACCGCCCGGATGCTGTCCGGGCTGCTGGTGCTCGGCCTGACCGGCGGCACGGTCGCCTGGGCGAGCACCCTGCCCGGCACCGACGCGAGCCCGGTCGCGGCCGACGCCGTGGACGTGCCCGCCGCCACCACCACGCTGGTCTGCCCGGGACCGCTGCGCCTGCCGGACGACACGTCCTCCGGCGGCAGCGCCTTCGACCGGGTGCCGGTGGACCCGGTGGAGCGGGTCAGCGGCGTGTCCGTGCTGGACGGCGGCGACGCGACGCTCACCGGCCTGGACGGCTCCGGTGCCGTGGACCTGGACGGCAGCGCCTCGACCGGGCGGCTGACCGGGCCCGTGGTGCTGCGCGCCGACCCGGTGGACGACGAGCCCGCCCAGGCGGCCGGCGTGACCTCCGCGGTGGTGACCGACGGCGACCTGCGCGGTCTGTCCGCCGCGTCCTGCGCCGCGCCGTCCTCCGACGTGTGGCTGGTGGGCGGCAGCACCGCCCTGGAGAGCTCGGCCGACCTGGTCGTGGTCAACGCCGGCTTCACCACCGCGGACGTCACCGTCGAGCTGTGGGGGCCGTCCGGCCCGGTCGACCTCGGCACCGGCGGGCGCCTGCTGGTGGCACCCGGCGGGGAGCAGGAGGTCGTGCTGGCCGCGGTCGCCGCCGAGCAGCGCCGCGTCGTGGTGCACCTGTCGGCGGCCGGCGGGCAGGTCTCGTCTTACCTCCAGGACTCCCTGCTCGACGGGTTCACCCCGCGCGGCACCGACCTCGTGACGGCGGGCTCCGCCCCGGCGACCCGCCAGGTGGTGCCCGGGATCGTGGTGACCGACACCCAGGTCGACTCGCCGGACGCCGGCCTGCTGCGGCTGCTGGCGCCGGGTGACGACGGGGCGACGGTCTCGGTGACCCTGCTCGGCCCGGACGGCGAGCAGCCGCTCACCGGCGCGCAGGACCTGACGCTCGGCACCGGCGAGGTCACCGACCTGTCGCTCGGCGGGCTGCCGGCGGGCGCCTACACGGCGGTGGTCGAGGCGGACGCCCCGGTGGTCGCCTCGGCGATGACCGCGCGGCTGGGCCAGGCGGGCGAGCTCGACGAGTCGCCGCGGGTGGACCGGGCGTGGTCCTCGGCCATCGGCACCGGCGGCGGGCTGCTCGCGGTCCCGGCCGGCACCGGCGTCACCGGGGGGATCTCCGGCAGCCTCGTGCTGTCCGCCGTGGACGCCCCCGAGGAGGCTGAGCCCGCCGAGCCCTCGGCATCGCCGACGAGCGCACCGACCGCCGCACCCAGCCCGTCGACGACCTCGAGCCCGACCGACGACGCCACCGTGATCGACCCGATGGCCGTGCCGGACGCCCCGGTGGGAGCCGTGCTCGACGCCACCGTGCGGATCTACGGCGCCGGCGGCCTGCTGGACGAGCAGGACGTCGAGGTGCCGGTCGGCGGCACGCTCACCCTGGCGCTGGCCGACCTGGTGGCCGAGGCCGGTGGCACCGTCACCGGCCTGGAGGTGGTGCCGGCCGACGGCGCCGACGCCGCGCTGTCCTGGGCGTACGTCGCCACCGCGCAGGCGCCGGACGGACCGCTGCTCTCGGTGATCACCCCGACCCTCGCCTCGGCGGGGGCCGGTCAGGCGCTGGTCCGCGAGGGCCGCCGCCTCGGCCTGGGCTGAGCCGCGTCGGACGGGCCACGCTGCCGCGTGGCCCGGCGTGCGGAGGCTCGGCGTGCGAGGGCCCGGCGTGCGGAGGCTCGGCGTGCGGAGGCTCGGCGTGCGAAGGCTCAGCGTGCCGCGCGCAGCTCCGCGAGCTCGCGGGCCTTGAGCCCGAGGGTGATCGCGGCGCGCACCGGCCATTGGTACCACCGGTGGTAGCGCCGGTGCAGGTAGCGCCGGGCGCTCGCGTGGTGCGCGGAGATCATCCGGGCCGGGCGCGCCTTCCACGACACCCCGCCCACGTGCAGCACCCGCGCGGCGGGCACGTACACGTTCGCGCGACCGCTGCGGCCGAGCCGCTCGCCCAGGTCGACGTCCTCGAAGAACATGAAGTAGTCCTCGTCGAAGCCGCCCACGGCCTCGAAGGCGTCCCGGCGCAGCAGCAGGCAGGCGCCGGACAGCCAGCCGGCGGTGCGCTCCTCGCCGACCGTCTCCTGCCGACGGTGGTACGCCTGCGTCCACGGGTTGCCGGGCCAGACCTTGCCGAGCAGCGCGTGCCCGGTGCCCTGGGTCAGCGAGGGCAGCTCGCGCGCCGAGGGGTAGACCGTGCCGTCCTCGTTGAGCAGCGCCGGTCCGAGGGCGCCCGCCGTCGGGTGCCGCCGTCCGGCGTCCAGCAGCACGTCCAGCGCGCCGGGCTGCCAGACCACGTCCGGGTTGGCGACGACGAGCCAGGGCTGGTCCGCGCCGGCCGCACCGGCGTTGGCACCGCCGCCGTAGCCGAGGTTCGCGCCGGTGCGCACCACGCGGGCGCCGTGCTCGGCCGCCACCGCGTCGGTCACCGCCGGGTCGTCGCCGTTGTCCACGATCACCAGCTCGATCTCGGCGGTGGTCGCGTCGGCCAGCGACCGGGCGAAGTCGGCGAGCTCGTCACCGGGGTGGTAGGCGATCGTCACGACGCGGACGCGGTCGGGGGCGGGGCTGCTGGTCATGTCCGGGTCAGGCTACCGTCCGTCGCCGACCTCGGGGTCGACCTCGTCCGGGGAGCGGCCGAGCAGGTGGGCGACCTGCTCCACGACCACCTCGTGCACCAGGTCGGCCAGGTCGTCCGAGTCCTGCGCGCGGCTCTCGACCGGTCGGCGGTAGACCACGATCCGCGGCGGCAGGCCCGGCTGCGAGGGGAAGCAGCGCCCGAACGGCACGCCGCCACGCTCCCACGGCGCCGGGCTGGACGGGGGCACGTCCTCGACCGCGAACTCCACGCCGTCCAGGTACTTGCCCCACCGGTGCTCCAACCGCTCGACCGAGTCGAGCACCAGGTCGTCGAAGCGCTCGGCGCGGCTGCGGTAGGCCGGCAGGGTCGCCGGCATCAGCGGGCCACGGACCCCGCGGCCCCGCCGGTCACGTCGGCGCACCGGCCCCACGATGCCGTCCGGACCGGGGAGGGACGGCTCCGGGGTGCTGGGGACGATCCGACGCGGGGCCATCCGGGCACTGTATCTCCGCCCGATCGGTGCGCATCACCCGCCTGCCGCGCGGGTCGCGGCGCCACCACGGCACCGGCGGCGGTACCGTCGTCCCCGTGAGATCCGTTCGTCAGTGCTCCCGCACCGCGTGCGGTCGCCCGGCGGTCGCCACGCTCACCTACGTGTACGCCGACTCCACGGCCGTGCTCGGACCGCTCGCCACCCTGGCCGAGCCGCACTCCTACGACCTGTGCGCCGAGCACGCGTCCCGCCTCACCGCCCCGCGCGGCTGGGAGGTCGTCCGGCTGAGCCCGGAGTTCGTCGAGACCGGACCGAGCCACGACGACCTGGTCGCGCTCGCGGAGGCGGTGCGCGAGGCAGGCCGCCCCGCACCGCGGCACGCCGCCACCGCGTCCGACGGCCTGCCGCCGGCCTCCGACCTGGCCGAGACCCGGCGACGTGGCCACCTGCGCGTGCTGCACGGCGAGGACGGCTGACCGCGTGGCAGCCGCAGGGGGCACCGGCGGACGCCGGCGACGGGGCGAGCCCGAGCAGACGCCGCTCGGCTCGCTGAGCCGGCCCGAGGAGCACCTCGCGCCCGGCGCGGGGGAGTGCGAGGTCTGCGGCTCCACCCGGCTGACCCGGCTGCACCTGGAGCTCGCCGACGGCACGGCCGTCACCTTCGTCTCCTGCCACGAGTGCGAGCACCGCGCGTGGTTCCCGCTGGACGGCGACGGCACGTCGCTGAGCCGGGACGAGGTCGTCGCGCGCAGCACCCGCCGCTGAGTCCCGGCGGCGCCGGTCGCGGGCGACGTGCCCGGCCACGGGCCCGGCGATCGGGGCGGTGCGCGGCACGCGCCGATGCGGCCGGCCACGGGTCCGACGACCCGGCCCGCGATGCCGGGCGCACCGACCGCATGGGATAGCGTGACCGGGTGTCCGCGACCCCCTCGACGCCCCCGCCCGGGGAGGCTGACGTCGCCGCCACGGTCGCCGCGCTGACCGCCCGTGCGGGCCTCGACCCGGTCCGCCCGCTGACCCTCGTGGTGGACGACCCGACGGTCGCCGCTGCGCTGGCCTCTGCGGCCGCCGATCGGGTGCGGGTCGACCTCGCCCCCGGTGACCTCCCGGCCGACGCCGCGATCACCGAGCGCGTGCGCGATCTGCGGCACGCCGTGCTGGGTGCCTCCGCGGACCTCGGGATCGTCGTCGAGACGCTGACCGGCGCCGACGTGGCGGTGCCCGCGGTGCGGGTGCGGGTGCTGGACGAGAACGGCGAGCCGGTCGACCCCGCCGTCGTCGCCGCGCTGGTCGCGCTGCCCGAGGTCGCCGCCCTGCGCGCACCCGGCCGCACGCCCGTCGTCGTGCACGACGTGCTCACCTCGCGGGCGCTGCCCGACCTGCTGGACGCCGCCGGCGCGCGCACCGTGCGCGTGGCCACCGGCACCGGACCGCTCACGGCGGCCCTCGCCGCGGAGGGCGCCGCGCTGGCCCTCGGGCACGACGGCCTGGTCGCGATCGCCGACCGGGGCTCCCTCCCCGGCGCGGAGGGTCGGCCCGATCTGCCGGTCGCCGGTCTGCTGGCCGTGCTGCACGTGCTCGCCGCCGTCGGCGCACGCCCGCACCCGCTGTCCGTGCTCGCCGAGCTGCACCAGCCCTACGTCGGCAGCGGCGAGCTCGTCGTGCCGGTGACCGATGCCGACGCGGCGCGCGAGCGCGTGGTCGAGGCCTACGTCGAGCGGCGCGGCGCGGGCGAGGTGGCGGTGGACGACCTGGACGGCCTGACCGTCTCGCACTGGGACGGCACCCCCGCGTGGTGGTTCCACCTGCGCACCGATCGCACCGGCAGCGTCGACCCCGCCGCGCAGGACGCGCCCGTGCTCCGGCTGCGCGTCGAGGCCGCCGACGAAGACATCATGGAGAAGGTGCGCGACGACCTGCTCGCGCTCGCCCGACAGGAGGACCGATGACCGAGAGCACCACCACCGGACTGGCACCGTGGGTCCGGGAGCTGCTGCGCTGCCCGGTGACCGGCGCGACGCTGGTCGACGGTGTCGGCCCCGGCGGCCAGCCCGAGCTGGTCTCCACCGACCCGGACCGCCCGCTGGCGTACCCGGTGCGCGACGGGATCCCCGTGCTGCTCGCCGACGAGGCCCGCGAGGTCTAGCATCTCCGCTCGGGTCCGCAGCGGGACCTGACGTCCCCGCCGGTCGGAGGGGGTGTCCGGCACCGGCAGGAGGACCCGCATGGCCCACGGGGGCGGTAACAAGGCGATCGTCGCGGCACTGTCCGCGAACCTCGGCATCGCGGTCACGAAGTTCGTCGCGTTCCTGCTCACGCAGTCCAGCTCGATGCTGGCCGAGTCGGTGCACTCGCTCGCCGACTCCGGCAACCAGCTCCTGCTGCTGCTGGGCGGTCGCCGGGCGCGCCGGGCCGCCGACGAGCAGCACCCCTTCGGCTACGGCCGTGAGCGCTACATGTACGCGTTCATCGTGTCGATCGTGCTGTTCAGCCTCGGCGGGCTGTTCGCGCTGTACGAGGCGTGGCACAAGTTCGCCGACCCGCACCCGATCCACTCCTGGCACTGGGTGCCGATCGTGGTGCTGCTCGCCGCGATCGTGATGGAGGGGCTGTCCTTCCGCACCGCGATCCGCGAGGCGAACCACACGCGCGGGAAGCAGTCCTGGGTGCAGTACATCCGCACCGCGAAGGCGCCGGAGCTGCCGGTGGTGCTGCTGGAGGACTTCGGTGCGCTGATCGGCCTGGTCATGGCGCTGTTCGGTGTCTCGATGACGCTGGTCACCGACGACGGGCGCTGGGACGCGATCGGCTCGGCCGGGATCGGCGTGCTGCTGGTGGTGATCGCCGTGGTGCTCGCGGTGGAGACGAAGTCGCTGCTGCTCGGCGAGTCGGCCACCCGCGCCGACGTGGACGCGATCCGTGCCGCGCTGGTGGGGGAGGGCGTGCCCTCGGTGATCCACCTGCGCACCCTGCACCTCGGTCCGGAGGAGCTGCTGGTCGCCGCGAAGATCGAGGTCACCGCCGACGCGAGCGCCGCCGACGTGGCCGGGGCGATCGACGCCGCCGAGCAGCGGGTGCGTGCCGCCGTGCCGATCGCCCGCGTGATCTACCTCGAGCCCGACCTGCGCCACGCGGTCGCCCGCGCCTGAGACTTCGTGGCAGACGGTGTACCTGGGTTGACAGCCTGTGACGTGACGTCACAGACTGACCGGGTCGAGAGGACTGCCTACGCGGTTCCGATCAGCAGGGTGGGACTGCCAACGCGGTGCCTGCATCGCTGACTCGGCGCAGAGTAAGGCCTGGCCTCGGCCAGGCCTTACCTCGTTTCTGGCTACTCGACGGAGCGTGGCGCGTGTATCTCTTGTTCGTCGACGAATCGGGGACGCACGGCGGGAGCCCGGCGTTTGTCCTCGGCGGTGCTGCAGTGCACGAGGACGATGCCCAGCGGCTCCAGAGCTCACTCGACAACTTGGTGATCGAACACCTGGGCCGCGTCCCCCCGAACCTGGACGAGTACGAACTGCACGCCGGCGAGATGCGCAATGCCAAGAAGCCCCACAAGTCGGAGCAGCGGGGGAGCATCTGGGCGGGAGTTTCCCGCGCTGATCGTCTTGCGCTCCTGAGTGACGCCTATCGCACCATTGCTGAGTTCTCTCCGTCTGACCCGGATCTGCCCGTGGCGCTGTTCGGAGTTGTTGTCGATGCGCGTTTCCACTCGGCCGATTCGGCGGAGAATCGAGAGCGTTTCGCGTACGAGGTGTTGCTCAACAAGTTCGACATGATGCTGATGAAGGCGCGCGTCGAACGACACAAGCCGAACCGCGGACTGGTGATCCACGATCGCCGGGTGGTGGCGGAGCGGGACATCCAGTCATGGACGTCCGAGTGGCGCAAGGCTGCGGGAAACGTGGGGCAGTTGCGCAATCTGGCAGATGTCCCCCTGTTCGCCGACTCGCGCGCCACTCGGCTGCTCCAAGTCGCCGACCGTCAGCTACTCGCTGTCCCGGCAGTTCACATCGAGCGGAGTCGACTCGGAGTTCGATCGACTCTGGCCGTTGTTCGCTGCTGACAAAGGTGTCACCCACGGTTGCGTCCACTTCACCCCCTCGTACGGACAGGGTGAGTGTGGATGTCGGCCCTGCGAGCAACGGCTGCTGGCCGAGGCGACTCAGCGAACGCGTTCGCGTCGGACGCGAAGACCGACCGAGCGCGCTCGCGCCTGAAGGCGCGTACATCAGCACGAGCCTTCAGGCGCGACGGGATCAGACCCCGGCGGCGGACTTGAGATCGGTGACGAAGTCCGGGTTCTGCTCGAGCCAGGTCGCCGCGGAGGCCGCGGGGTCGGTGCCGCCGTCCTCGTTGAACATGAGGTTCTCCAGCGAGAACAGCTGCTCGTCGGTCAGCGTGAAGGCCTCGATCAGCTTGGTCAGCGTGGGGTAGTCCTCGGAGAAGCCGAGCCGGCCGACGGTGTGGATCTCCTCGGCGGTGCCCATGGCGCCCTCCGGGTCCTCCAGGTCGCGGATCGGGTACTCGTCGTAGGCCCAGTGCGGACGCCACAGGGTGACCGCGATGTTCTCGCCGGCGTCGGTGGCGCCCTTGAGCTCGGCGAGCATGGCCGGGGTGGAGGACACGACGAACTCCATGCCGTCCAGGCCGTAGGTCGGGATGGCCTCGTCCTGGGTGATCCGGGTCAGGCCGGCGCCCGCCTCGATGCCGACGATCCGGTTGCCGAAGGCGTCGGCGTTCTCGGCCAGCTCGTCCAGGGAGGTGATCGGGGCGTCCTCGTTCACCGCGATCGTGAGCACGGCGTCGTCGTACCAGACGCCGAGCTGCTCCATCTGGTCGCCGTACTCGTCCAGGTAGTCGGCGTGGGTGCTGGGCAGCCACATGTCGAAGTTCACGTCGAAGTCGCCGCCGGTCAGGCCGGTGTAGACGACGCCCGGGTCGGCCTCCTGGGACTCGACGGTGTACCCGTCGGCCTCCAGCATCGCGCCGAACAGGGCCGAGACGGCGATGCCCTCGTCCCAGCCGGAGTGCACGCCGATCGCGACGGTCTCCAGGTCGCCGTTGTCGAGGCGCGGGGCGTCCTCGTCGGCGCCGGTCGAGCCGGAGCCTGAGGAGCAGGCCGCGAGGGCGAGGGTGAGGCCGAGGGCGGCGGGGGCGAGCAGACGGGTGCGGTGACGCATGGTGTCCTTCCGGGTGGGGGTCGTGCGGATGGTGCGGACCGGGGCGTGCGGGGGCACGCCGGGCCCAGGGTGTGCGGTCGCCCGGGACCCGGTGCGGACCGGACCCCGTGGGGCGGGTGGATCAGGAGCGGGCGGAGGCGGCCGCGACGGCCCGGGAGACCGTCGACCGGGTGCCGAGCGCGCTGGTGACGCGGTCGAGGAACATCGCGAGGATCACCACGGACAGGCCCGCCTCGAAGCCGAGCGAGACATTGATCCGGTTGAGGGCGTTGACCACCTGGCCGCCGAGGCCGCCGGCGCCGACCAGGCCGCCGATCACCACCATCGACAGCGCGAGCATGATCACCTGGTTGACGCCGGCCATGATCGTCGGCAGCGCGAGCGGCAGCTGGATCTGGCGCAGGATGCGGCCCTCGGAGGAGCCGAAGGCGTGCCCGGCCTCGACGACCTCGCGGTCGACCTGCCGCAGCCCGAGCTCGGTGAAGCGCACGCCGGGGGCCATCGCGAAGATCACGGTGGCGACGATCCCGGGCACCACGCCGACGCGGAAGATCACCACGGTCGGGATCAGGTACACGAAGGCCGGCATCGTCTGCATGAAGTCGAGCACCGGCCGCAGCACGCGGGACACTCGGTCGTTCCGGGCCGCCCAGATGCCGAGCGGGATCGCCACCAGCAGCGCGATCACGCTGGCCAGCAGCACGAGCGCCAGAGTGTCCATCGCGTTGCCCCACTGGTCGACGCCCGCGATCACCACGAAGCCGACCAGCGACCCGACCGCGAGCTTCCAGCCCTTCGCGAACAGGGCGATCAGCGCGAGCGCGACGGCGACGAACCAGAACGGCGGGCCGGAGAGCACCTGGTCCAGGCCCTCGTAGAGCAGGGACAGCAGGTCCTTGATCGCGGCGAACAGCCCGCGGAAGGTGCTGGTGACCCAGTCCACGGCCACGTCGACCCAGGACCCGAACGGCAGGCGGGGGATGCCGCCCTCGGTGGTGCCGGCGGCGAGCACGGAGAGCGCGGTCACGCGGTCACCTCCACGGGGGTGTCGATCGGGTCGGTCGCGACGGGGGTGCCGCGCGGCGGCGTGCTGGTCTCCGGCGGGACCATCGCCTCGAGCAGCGTGACGCGGGGGATCACCCCGACCAGGCGGCCGTTCGCGTCGGTGACCGGCACCGGCAGCGGGGACTCGGCGGCGGGGGCGAACACGTCGGCCAGCGGCGTGTCCTCGTGCACCGCGGTGAGCGAGGTGTCGACCAGGCCGTCCAGCGTCTCGGCGCCGGCGCGGGTGGCGTCCACGGCGTCGGCGTCCCGGATGATCCCGCGCAGCGTGCGGGTGCGGTCCACCACGTAGGCGGCGGCGACCTGGGCGTCACGCATGGTGCGCAGCGCGAGGCGCGGCCCGCCGGCCAGCGAGACCACGGCGGCGGGGCGCCGCATCACCGAGGACGCGGTCAGCACGCGGGTGCGGTCCACGTCGGCGACGAACTGCGCCACGTAGTCGTCCGCGGGGTCGGACAGGATCTGCTCGCTGGTGCCGACCTGCACGATCCGGCCGTCGCGCATCACCGCGATCCGGTCGCCGAGGTACATCGCCTCGTTGAGGTCGTGGGTGATGAAGACGATCGTCTTGCCCAGGCTCTGCTGGAGCTCGAGCAGCTGGTCCTGCATCTCGCGGCGGATCAGCGGGTCGAGGGCGGAGAACGCCTCGTCCATCAGCAGCACGTCGGTGTCGGCGGCCAGCGCGCGGGCCAGGCCGACCCGCTGGCGCATGCCGCCGGACAGCTCGTGCGGCAGCGATCCGCCCCACTGGCCGAGGCCGACCATCTCCAGCGCCTCCTGGGCGCGGGCCCGGCGCTCGTCCTTCGGCACGTCCTGGAGCGCCAGCGGGTAGGCGGCGTTGTCCAGCACGGTGCGGTGCGGCAGCAGCGCGAAGTGCTGGAACACCATGCTGACCTTGCGCTGCCGGATCGAGCGCAGCTGGGCCGCGCTCACCGCGCCGAGGTCGTCGTCACCGAGCAGCACGCGCCCAGCGGTCGGCCGCCACAGCCCGTTGAGCATCCGGATCAGGGTCGACTTGCCGGAGCCCGACAGCCCCATGACCACGAAGGTCTCGCCGCCGGCGATCTCCAGGTCGGCGTCGATCACCGCCGCCGTGCCCCACGGACGCACCTCGTCGCGGGTCGCCCCGTCCTTCAGCCGTCGCACCGCCTCGCCCGGCCGTCGGCCGAACACCTTGTACACGCCTTCGACGCGCAGACCCGTCACTCACTTCACCTTCCAGTCCTGACGCACCGCCCACCGGCCCGTGCGGGCAGGCGCACCCGGAGGTGCACCGCGGTTCGGCGCGTCGTCGGTCGGCCCCGCCACGCGGCCCGGTCAGGGGCCGCCGGCGGCGGGAGGGGCGCACTCCGAGGCCCTCGCTCGTGCTGCCCGGGGAGGGCGCCGCGAGGGCCGGGTCAGGGGGTGCCGCACCGACCGTCTTGTCGATCTGGTCGTGGTCCACCGTGCCCCATGACCGGTGGTCGGCGCAGGGCGGGACGGGTGGATCGAGGGGTCGATCGCTGGTCATGGGATGACCGTTACCCGATCTGACCTGCGACTTTACCGATTCTTGGATCGTTACGGTTTCGTGATCTTTCGTGGGACGATTTCCGGCCTGCGCCCCGCCCCGGACCCGGGGGACAACCCCCGCACGACCGGGGGCCGACCGGGTGCCGCGGGAGGGTCCGCGCGCGGCACGATGGGACTCCGCACCACCCGAGGAGCCACCCATGTCCCACCCGCCGACGCCCACCGCGCCCGGCACCGCCGAGGTGCCCTCGACCGCCGCGGCCGCGCCGGCCCCGCGCCCGACGGGTGCCCTGTGGCGCCCGGGGGTGTGGGTGCGCACCTGGCGGGAGTTCGGCTACCTCGGCACGGCGTTGCTGCTCGCCTCGTTCGGTCTGTTCTACGTCCTGGTCACCATCGCCCTGGCCGCGGGCCTCGCGGTCACCGTCGTCGGGCTGTTCGTCCCCGGATACCTGGTCGTCGGCGGGCGCGCGTGGGGGGCGATGTACCGGGGGATGGCACGCGGGATGCTCGGCACCGACGTGCCCGAGCCGCGGCCCTTCCGGCACGGCCGCGGGTTCTGGCGCTCGCTCGGCAGCGTGCTCGGCGACGCGACCGGCTGGCGGGCGCTGGCGTTCCTGGTGCTGGTGTTCCCGCTGGCCATCGTGTCCTTCGTGCTGTCGGTGACGTTCCTCGCCCTCGCGCTCGGCGGCACGACGCACTGGATCTGGTCGCGCTGGCTGCCCGCGCAGGCGGCCTCCGACGGCTCGCTGCACCGCGGCGCCCAGTTCGGCACCGACTACTACATCGACACCCCGATGCGGCAGATCGGGCTGGTGATCATCGGCCTGCTGGCGCTGCTGGCGTGGCACCGGGTGACGATCGCGATGGCCCACCTGTTCCGGCTGCTCACCCGCGCCCTGCTCGGCCCCAGCCGGTCCAGCGAGCGGATGGCGCACCTCGAGCAGACCCGGGGCAGCGCCGTGCTGGACGCCGACGCCCGCCTGCGCCGGATCGAGCGCGACCTGCACGACGGCACCCAAGCGCGGCTGGTGGCGGTCGCGATGCAGGTGGGGGAGGCCCGCGACCAGCTCGCCACCGGCGGGGGCGACGCCGCCGAGCTGCTGGACGAGGCGCACGCCGCCCTCAAGGAGACCCTGGCCGAGCTGCGCGAGATCGCCCGCGGCATCCACCCGCCCGCGCTGGACAACGGGCTCGCCGTCGCGCTGGAGACCCTGGCCGCCCGGTCGCCGCTGCCGGTCACCGTCGACGTCGACCTCGGCAGCACCCCCGCGCCGGAGGTCGAGACCATCGCCTACTTCGCCGTCGCCGAGCTGCTCGCCAACGTGGTGCGGCACTCCGGCGCCAGCGGGGCCTACGTCCGCGCCGAGACCGTCGCCGGCCTGCTGCGGGTGCGGGTGCGCGACGACGGGCGTGGCGGCGCCCGGCCCGCGCTGCCCGGCGCGTCCGGCGGCACCGGCCTGCACGGGCTGGCCGAGCGGGTCGCCACCGTGGACGGCGACCTCGACATCGTCAGCCCGGTCGGCGGGCCTACGGTGGTCACCGTGCACCTGCCGCTGAGCGTCGCCCGATGACCGCCCCCCGTCCTGCGCGGCGCCAGGCTGCCGGAGGTGCCGCGTGCGGATCGTGATCGCCGAGGACTCCGTGATCCTGCGCGACGGCCTGGTCGCGCTGCTCGGCCGGCGCGGGCACGAGGTCGTGGCGGCGGTCGGCGACGGCGACGCCCTGGTCCGGGAGGTCGGCGCGCTCGCGGCCACCGACGCCCTGCCGGACATCGCCGTGGTCGACGTGCGGATGCCGCCCGCCTTCACCGACGAGGGGCTGCGCGCCGCCCTCACCCTGCGCGCCCGGCACCCCGGCCTCGGCGTGCTGCTGTTCTCCCAGTACGTCGAAACCCGGTTCGCCGCCGAGCTGTTCGGCGGGGACGCCCGCGGCGTCGGCTACCTGCTCAAGGACCGGGTCGCCGACGTCGGCGACTTCCTGGACGCCCTGGAGCGGATCGCTGCCGGGCGCACCGTGCTCGACCCCGAGGTGGTCACGCAGCTCATGGGCGCCGCCCGCGTCGACCCCGGCGTCGAGCGCCTCACCCCCCGCGAGACCGAGGTGCTCGAGCTCATGGCCCAGGGGCGGTCCAACGGGGCCATCGCCGAGGCGCTGTTCCTGTCCTACGGCGCGGTGGAGAAGCACGTCACCGCGATCTTCGGCAAGCTCGGCCTCGCGCCGGACGCGGGGGACCACCGGCGGGTGCTCGCGGTGCTGCGCTACCTGCGGCTCGGCGAGTGACGCGACCGACGCATCCGGCGTCCGGGCAGGTGGCGCAGCAGGTACGGTCGTCGGGAGCCGCGCGCAGCGGCCCCCGGCACCGAGGAGGACCCATGCCCCGCCTGCGTCCCAGCAGCATGTTCTGGACCGGAGCCGTCGTGCTCCTGGTCGGCGTGACGGGGAGCGCGGCGTCGAGCTCGCTGTTCTCGGCCTGGCTCTACGACGGGCCGTACTGGTTCTACACCGTCCTGTCCTACGGCTGCTCCGCGCTGATCACCTTCGGCGCCGCGCTGGCGGCGGGGGCGCTGGTGCTCGCCGCGCTGGAGGCGAGGCTCGGTGGCGGCGCGGGTGCGGGCGGTGGCGTGCCGGGTGGTGCGGGGTCGTCCGGGGTGCCGGGTGCAGCACCGTACGGGCCCTACGGACCCGGCGCGCAGGCGTCGCCGTACGCCCAGCCCGGGCACCCCTCGCCGTACCCGCAGCCGGGTCCGGTGCCGCAGCCCTCGCCGTACCCGCAGGACGGCCCCGGCGCCGGTACCCCTCCGGTCTGACCGCCCCCGGGGCCCCGGCCGACCGGGGGCGTCCCCGCACCCGGCCCGGGGGAAGACCCCCGCCTGCCCCTCCGGTGCGCACCCCCGGTGATCCGGGGGCCAGACCCGTTCTGACCTGCGGCGATGCTCGACAGGCTGGTGACGTGCCCGATCGCCGGGCGCCCGCGCCCACCGCGCGGTCCCCCGGGGGAGCACCATGACCGCCCTGCATCCCGCACCGCCGAGCCCGTCCCGGGTCGGCGTCGCACCGTCCGGCCCGGCCCGTGCCGCCGCGTCCCTCGCCGCCGCGCGCCCCGTCGTCGCCCGTCCGGCGCCCACCCGTCCGGCCCCTGCCCGCCCGGCGCTGAACCGTCCGCCGCGGGACACCTTCGTCGACGGCGTCCGGGTGATCGGCACCCTGCTCGTCGTCGCGCTGCACTGGATCATGGTCGAGGCCACCTGGGACGGCGAGACGCTGGTGGTCGGCAACGCCCTCGCCCACGGCTCCGCCTGGCTGCTCACCTGGCTCCAGCCGCTGCCGATCCTGTTCTTCGCCGCCGGGGCCGCCGCCCGCTACGACCTGATCCGGCACCCCGCGCAGCCCGGCTGGCGGTTCGCCGGCTCCCGCCTGGTGCGGATGGGGCGGCCCGTCCTCGTGCTGGTCGCCGTCTGGTCCGCCCTGCTGGTCGCCCTGCCCGCGCTCGGCGCCCCCGAGCAGGCCGTGCAGCGCGCCGCCCGGATCGTCCCGCAACCGCTGTGGTTCCTCGGCGTGCAGCTCGGGCTGCTCGCGCTCACCCCCTGGCTGGTCCGGCTGCTGCACCGCCACGGCCCCCGCGTGCTCGTGATCGCCGCGACCCTGCCGATCGTGGTCGACCTGCTGCGCTTCTCCGACGAGCTGCCCGTGCCCGGCACCCCGAACATCCTGCTCGTGTGGGCGGTGCCCTACCTCGCCGGGCTGCTCTACGCCGAGCGCCGTGCCATCGGCGGGTCGATCGCCTCCCGCGGCACCCTCGTCGGCCTGGCCCTCGGCGGCCTCGCAGCCACCGTCGCGCTGCTGACCTTCGGTCCCTACCCGATCTCGCTGATCGGCATGCCCGGCGACGCGATCTCCAACCTGGCCCCGCCCACCGCACCGGTGGTCACCTTCGCGGTCGCGCAGGTCGCCGTCGCGCTGCTCGCGCGGGACGCCGTCGCCGCCTGGGCCGGGCGCTCCCGCCTGGTCGCCTGGGTGAACGCGCGGTCGATGGGGCTGTACCTCTGGCACCTCACGGCGATGTTCGTGGTCGCGGGCGTGGTGCTGCTCGGCGTCGGGCGCGTGCTGCCGGAGCCGTGGACCTGGGACTGGTGGACCTCGCGGGCGGGGTACCTCGGGGCGTCAGCGGTGGTGCTGGTGGGGCTGGTGGCGCTCGCGGGGCGGGCGGAGCGGGTGCTGCGCGGGCGGCGAGCGGCCTGATGCGCGACGGCCCGGGGACCCGCGTGGAGGTCCCCGGGCCGTGACGCCCGATGTCGTCGCGCGATCAGCGCACCCGGCGGATCGCCATGATCAGCCCGGCCCCGACCAGCGCGAGCACCGCGGCGAACGGGAACACCGCCTGGTAGCCCACGGCCGAGATCGCCGCAGCGGCGACGACGGGCCCGACGATCTGCCCGCCGGTGTTCGCCAGGTTCAGCACGCCGAGGTCCTTGGCGGCGGTCTTCTGGTCGGGCAGCACCTCGACGTTCAGCGCCTGGTCCACCGCGTTGAAGGCGCCCATCCCGACGCCGGCGATCACCGCGTAGACCAGCATCGTCCACGGGCTCGCGGAGACCGCGGGCACCAGCACCCCGATCGCCACCAGGACGCCGGCCACGACGACGGGCAGCTTGCGTCGGCCGAGCCGGTCGGACACCGGCCCGGACACCGCCGACATCACCAGGGCGGTGATCATGAGGATGGTCGCGATGCTGGAGATGTAGCCGGCGGTGGACGTCTCGCCCAGTCCCATGTAGTCGGTGAGGATGTAGAGCTGGTAGCCGGAGATCGCGAACGTCGCCGAGATGATCGCGAACTTGCCGAACAGCGCGAGGTAGTAGTCGCGGCAGTCCTTGCGCGGCAGGCTGAACGAGTCGAGCAGCATGTCGCGGCTGAGCGTGCGTCGCGGCAGGTCTCGGCTGGACGGCTCGCGCAGCACGGCGGCGGCCACCGGCCCGGACAGCAGGGTCAGCGCGGCGAGCACCACGAAGCCGGTCCACTGGCTGCCGAGGAACTGCGCCCCGATGATCTGCCCGCCGTACAGGCCGGCGGAGTAGCCGAAGGCGTAGACCGAGGAGATCGTGCCGCGGTGCTTCGGGGCGATCCGGTCGGAGATCACCGCGATCAGCGGTGCCACGATCGCGTTGAGGAAGACCTGGTAGACGGCCCACAGCGCGAGCAGCGCGCCGACGCTGGACGCGCGGCCGACGGCGAGCAGCATCGCGGCGGATCCGACCGAGCCGACCACCAGCCAGGGGGTGCGACGGCCCCACCGTGAGCGGGTGAGGTCCGAGAACGCGCCGATCACGATGTTGGCGAGGGTGGCGACGACCATCGCGACGGTGGCCAGCAGCGCCAGCACCGAGGTCTTGTCGTCCGGCGCCACGTCGGCGATCCGCGCGGGCAGGAGCACGGCGTTGACACCGAGGTACGGCCCCAGCCAGAGGAAGCAGCCGAGGGCGAGCGCGACGCCGATCCGGATCGGGACGCGGGGCTGCTGGTCGTCCGTGGGGGAGGCCGCCGCGTCGGTGGCCTCGAGGGGGGTAGGAGCAGTCATGGGTCTCTCTCGTCGTTGAGCGGAGGTGCGGGGAAGGGGCGCGCAGGGCCGGAGGGCCGGCCCTGCGCGGGTGCTGCTCGGATCAGAGGTCGACCGTGGCGACCGCGGCGTCCGGGTCGCCCCAGGACGACGCCGCCTCGACCACGACGCCGCCGCCGGGCAGCGTCGTCGTGGTCGACCGGGTGTCCCACCGGGTCAGCGCGGTCAGCGGCACGTCGAGGGCGACCTCGACCGCGTCGCCGGAGCGGACCTCGACCGTGGCGAAGCCGAGCAGCTCGCGCTCGCCGGCGCGGTCGCCGTCGGTCCGGGTGCCGTACACCTGGACGACGTGCCGGCCGTCGCGGTCGCCGGCGTTGTGCACGGTGACCCGGCCGGTCAGCCTCCGGGCCACGGGGTCGACGGCGTCGATCCGCAGATCGGTGACCGACCAGCCGGTATACGACAGCCCGTGCCCGAGCGGGTACAGCGCGGCGACGCCCTCGCGCTGGAGCCGGCGCTGGCCGTACCAGCGGTCGTAGGTGATCGCGCTGGCGTCGATGTCGAGCTCGGGCAGGTGGGCCGCGTCCGCGGGGATCGCGTAGGGCAGGCGCCCCGAGGGGTTGTGGGCGCCGGTGAGCACGTCGGCCAGCGCGCGACCGCCCTCCATGCCGCAGTACCAGGAGACGAGCACGCCGGGGACCTGCTCGTGCCACTCCTCCATCAGCACCGCCCCGGCGGTGACCACGACGACCACCGTGCGCGGGTTGGCCGCGGCGACCGCGCGGACCAGCGCGACGTCCTCGGGCCGCAGGTGCAGGTCGCGCCGGTCGCCACCGGCGGCGCCCGCGCCGACCACGCTCAGGCCGGAGCCCATCGCGTCCATGACGTGCTGCTGCCAGGCGCTCTGCTGCTCGTCGGCGGGCTCGGGGTAGAGCTGCACCAGCTCGCCGCGGGTCGCGAGGGAGCCGTCCACGAACTCGCCCTCGTCCTCGGCGGTGAAGCCGACCACGACGACCGCCACGTCCGCCGCGGCGGCGCTGCGGGCGGCGGCCTGCGGATCGACCCCCGTGTCGTGCCGCACGTCCACGCCGGGCAGCGCCTCGGTGATCCCGGCCAGCGCCGAGACGACCCGGGGCGCCCGGACGTCCGAGGAGCCGTGGTCCCCGGTGTTCGCCTCGTCGGCGAGCCGGCCGACCACGGCCACCGAGCGCAGCGCGGCGGGGTCGAGCGGCAGCACCGGGGTGCCGGCGACCGGCTCGTTGCGCAGCAGCACCATCGCGCGGCGTGCCGCGTCCCGGGCCAGCTCGGTGTGCGCGGCGCTGACCACGACGTCCGTGCCCGGTTCCTCGCTGACTCGCTCGGCGTAGTGCCGGAGCTGGGTGGCGAGGATCCGGATGCCGGCGCGGCGCACGTCCGCCCAGTCCGCGGCACCGGCGTCCAGCGCCGCCCGCAGGTGCGCCCCGCGCTGCTGACGGAACGGTGCCTCGACGTCCAGCCCGGCGCGCAGCGCCGCCGTGCCGTCGCGCATGCCCCAGATGAAGTCGGTGATGACGGTGCCCTCGAAGCCCCACTCCTCGCGGAGCACCGTGGTCAGCGTGTGCGGGTTCTGGCCCGCCCACTCGCCGTTGATCGAGTTGTAGGAGCTCATCACCGCGTGCGCCCCCTCGTCGATCACCCGGCGGAAGTGCGGCAGGAAGTCCTCGTGCAGGGTGGCGTCGTCGATCGTGACGTCCACCGAGAACCGGGCGTTCTCCATCGAGTTCAGCGCGAAGTGCTTCACGCACGCCATCGCGTGCCGCTGGATGCCCCGGGTCAGCGCGGCACCCATCTCGCCCAGGAGCGCGGGCTGGTCGGAGTAGGTCTCCTGCGCGCGGCCCCACGCCGGGTGCCGGGGCAGGTTGATGCACACGCCGCCGAAGAAGTTCCCGCCCAGGGCGCGCAGCTCGGCGCCGATCGCCTCGCCGATCCGCTCCTCGAGGTCGACGTCCCAGGTGGCGCCGCGGGCCATCGAAACCGGGAACGCCGTGGCCCGCCCGACCACGCAGCCGCGCGGGCCGTCGACGAACCGGATGCCGGGGACACCCAGGCGGGGGACTGCGCCCATCACGTACGGCTCGACGTTGTAGCCGTCCGTGACGAAGGAGTACATGCCCTGCCAGAACGGGGTGTCTCCGTCCAGGAGGTCCAGCCGCTCGTCCTCGGTCAGCGCCTCGTACAGGTGCGCCGCCCGGGCGGCGGCCGGTGCGCCGGCGGCGACCGCGGCGACCGCGCTGCGGAAGGGGGTGGTGGGGGTGGTCATGCGTCGTCTCTCCACTCGTCGTCGAGGGGGCACGGGGTGACGACCTCGGGTCGAGATCGTTACTGAGTGCTCGTTCAGTGTTCAGTAACGTAGCGCCTGGGCGGCCTCTGCCACAATGGCCCAGGCCGGACGACCGAGGAGACCAGGTGCCGAACAGCCCCACCACCAGCGGGTACTCTCCCCGCGCGACCCGGTCGCGGATGAGCGCGTCGGACCGGCTCACCCAGATCCTCACGGTCTCCGCCGGGCTGATCGCCGAGCGCGGGTTCTGGGGCCTGACGCTGCGCGACGTCGCGCTGGCCTGCGGGATCACCGAGGGCGGGGTGCTGCACCACGTCGGGTCGAAGGAACAGCTGCTGGTCGCGGTGCTCGAGTACCGCGACGCCGTCGACCTGGCCCAGCTCGCCGACCTGCTCGGGACGGACCCCGAGGTGTTCGACTCCGGCCACGACGCGACGGTCCCGCTGCCCGAGCTCTGCGCGGCACTCGTGCGGCGCAACGCCCGGCAGCCCGAGATCGTCCGGCTCTACACCGTGCTCAACGGGGAGTCGCTGGACCCGGCGCATCCTGCGCACGAGTACTTCCTCACCCGCGAGCGCTGGGCGCTCGACCTGTTCGCCAGCGGCGCCGACCCGGCCTGGGGCGACCCGGAGGAGACCGCGCGCGACGTGCTCGCGGCGATGGACGGTCTGCAGCTCCGGTGGCTGCGGGACCTGGACGGCCTGGACCTGGTGAGCGAGTGGGAGCGGATCGCCGCGCGGCTGATGGGCACGCCCGGCGTCCGCTGAGGGTCGGCGCCGGTCGCAGCCGGCGCCGCCCCGTCACCGCGTCAGCGCGGGCAGCACCTCCCGCGAGAACACGTCGATCCACTCCCGCTGGTTGCGCCCCACGTTGTGCAGGTACACGTGCGTGAAGCCGGCGTCGATGAACCGCTGGATCTCGGCGCGGTGCGCGTCCGGGTCGTCGGAGACCAGCATGCGGCCGTCGAAGTCCTCGGGGCGGACCAGCTTGGCCATCTGCTCGAAGTCGTAGGGGGAGCGGATGTCGCCCTTGGGGAACTTCATGCCGCCGTTGGGCCACTCGGTCATCGCGTTGGCGACGGCCTCGGCCTGGGTCGGCGCCCAGGACAGGTGCAGCTGGAGGATCTTCGGCATGGTGTCCGGGTCCTTGCCGGCCTCGCGGGCGCCCTCGGCGAACTTGTCCAGGATGCCGCCGACCTTCTCCAGGGTGGCGCCGGGGGTGATGATGCCGTCGACCTGGCGGCCGGTGCGCTTGGCGGTGACCGGGCCGGCGGTGGCGATGTAGATCGGCGGGGCCTCGTCCAGGGTCCAGAGCTTGGTCTTCTCCAGGGTGAAGAACTCGCCGGCGTGCTTGACCTCCTTGCCGGAGAACAGCGTGGTGATGATGTCGACGGCCTCCCACATGCGGCGCAGGCGCTCGGGGGCCTCGGGCCAGTAGCCGCCGACCACGTGCTCGTTCAGCGCCTCGCCGGAGCCGAGGCCGAGCCAGTGCCGGCCGGGGTACATGGCGGCGAGGGTGGCCGAGGCCTGGGCGACCATCGCGGGGTGCATCTTGAACGACGGGCAGGTCACGCCGGGCCCGAGGTCGGCGGTGGTGGCGGCGCCGACGGCGGTGAGCAGGTTCCACACGAAGGGCGCGTGGCCCTGCGCGGGCACCCACGGCTGGAAGTGGTCGGCGGCCATGGTGCCGCGGAACCCGGCGGCCTCGGCGGTGCGGCACAGGTCGACGAGCTCGGTGGGGTGGAACTGCTCGCTCATGGCGGCGTACCCGATCTGGGCGGTCATGGGGTGCTCCTTCGTGGGGCGGATCACGCGGTGGGCGCGGCGAGGGCCGCGAGGGTCGTGGCCGATCGGGTGATCGTGGACAGGACGGTCTCGACGTCGGCGGGCCCGACGTCGCGGTGGGTGACGAAGCGGACGTGGCCGTTCATCGCGGAGGCCAGCACGCCGACCCCCTCCAGGGCGGCCAGCGCGGCGGGCAGGTCGGCGACGGCGACGAGCAGGATGTTGGTGGCGGGCGGCACGACGGCGCAGCCCAGCGCGGTCAGCCCGTCGGCGAGCCGCTGCGCGAGGACGCGGTCGGCATCGATCGTGGGCAGGTGCTCGTCCAGCGCGACCAGGCCGGCGGCGCCGAGCACCCCGCCCTGACGCACCCCGCCGCCGAGCATCTTGCGGATCCGTCGGGCCTCGGTGATCTTCGCGGTCGACCCGGCGAGCACGGAGCCGACCGGGGCGCCGAGGCCCTTGGACAGGCAGACCGAGACGGTGTCGGCGGCGCCCACGCACTCGGCGACGGACACCCCGAGCGCGGCGGCGGCGTGCCAGATCCGCGCGCCGTCCAGGTGCACGGCGAGCCCGGCGGAGTGCGCGGCGTCGACCAGGGCGTGGTGCGTCGCGGGCGGGGTGATCGTGCCGCCGGCGGCGTTGTGGGTGTTCTCCAGGCTGAGCAGCGCGGGCCGCAGCGCGTAGTACGGGCCGGTGGCCCCGGCGGCGGCGCGCACGTCCTCGACGGAGGGCACGCCCGGGCCGGCGGCCCACGGCAGCTCGACGGGCATGCCCTGGGCGATCCAGGCGGCGGTGCCGAGCTCGAAGTCGACCACGTGGGCGTGCGCGGGGGCGAGGAAGCGGTCGCCGCGGCGCAGGTGCAGCATCAGGCCGACCAGGTTGGACAGGGAGCCGGTCGGCATCCACAGCGCGTCCTCCAGGCCGGTGATCCGGGCGACGGTGCGCTCCAGCTCGCGCAGGGTGGGGTCGCCGTCGAGCACGTCGTCGCCGACCGCGGCCTCGGCCATCGCGCGGCGCATCGACGGGGTGGGGCGGGTGACGGTGTCGGACCGCAGATCGATCACAGGGTTCTCCGGGACGCTGGGCGGGGCTGGTGAGGCGGGACAATGGTCCCGGACGTGTGGTCGCGGGACGAGGAGGCACGGTGGCGAGGACACCCGACGAGGTGCTGCGGGTCGCGCGGTCGATGGTGGCCGACTTCGAGGAGCTGATCGGCGAGATCACCGATCGCGTCTGGCGCATGGTGCCCGCGTACCCGCAGGTCGTGGTGGACCGCGGCGACCTCAACGAGCAGGTGCGCGACTCGATCCTCAACGTGCTGGTCTGCCTGATGGAGGACCGCGCCCCCTCGGAGGCCGAGCTGGCGACCGCGGCGACCAACGGCGAGCGCCGGGCGCTGCAGGGGGTGGCGCAGTCCGCGATCATCCAGTCGTACCGCAACGCCGAGCGCAGCCTGGTCGACACCTTCCAGGCCCGCTGCGCGCGGATGCAGGTGCCGGTGGGCGCGCTGCGCGCGGGTCAGCAGGCGATCGTCACGGTGCTGGACCAGCTGGAGGGCGCGATGCTGCGCACCTACCTGGAGATGCAGCAGCGGATCGCGACGCGCACGGTGCTGACCGAGCCCGACCTGATGAACCGGCTGGTCACCGGCGAGCCGATCGACCCGGTCGACCTGGCTCGTCTGGTGCGCACGCTCGGGCTGGACGTGGACGAGAGCACCCGCGTGGTCGGGCTGGCCGTGGGGCTGGCGGGGGACGCCGTCGAGCCGGAGGACGGCACGGACGGTCCCGGGCCGTCGGAGGCGGAACGGCTGGCGCAGGTGCGGCACCACGTGGTCGCGCACCTGCACGCGGTCACCGGGCGCACCGCCCTGTCCGGGGTGGTCCGCGAGGACGACCAGCCACCGGTGATCGTGCTCGCGGTCGCCTGGGACGGCCCGGTGGCGGAGCTCGGCGCGCGACTGGCCTCCGGGCTGGACCGGCGCCGGCTCGCGGTGACCGCGCTCGGATCGATCGGGGAGCCCCGGCGCGGGCTGGGCACCGTCGGCGGGTCCTGCCGGCAGGCGATCGGCGCGCTGCGTGTCGGCGGGCGGCGCGGTGCGGAGCGCGAGGTCGTGCTGTTCGCGGACGTGCTGCTGGAGGTGCTGGCGCTGCGCGACCCGCGCATGGTGGTCAACCTGCAGGACCGCTACCTGCGGCCGCTCGCCGCGCACGAGCACCTGGTCGAGACGCTGCGCTGCCACCTCGGCACCGACCTGTCCGTGCCGGAGACCGCGCGCCGGCTGGTGGTGCACCCGAACACGGTGTCGTACCGCCTGCGCCGGATCTCCGAGCTGAGCGGCCTGGACCTGCACCGGGTGACCGACGTCGCCCGCGCGGTCCTGGCGGTCGAGGGCCTCACCCTGGGCATCAGCGCGGACTCGCACGGCTCCGCCGCCGTCGACTGAGGCGGACCCGCGGGTCACAGCAGGCCGGCGCGGCTCGCGCAGGCGGCGGCGCGGTCCAGGGCCTCCTCGGCGGGGCTCACGCCGTCGTCCATCACGACCAGGGTGTCCAGGCCCGCCTCGGCGAACGCCCGCATGCCGTCGGCGACCTCGTCCGGGGTACCGGCGAGGGTGAAGGTGCGCAGCAGGTCGTCGTCCACCAGGTCCGACCCGTCGGCCCCGGCGAGCATCCGCTCCCGCAGCCCCTCCGCACGCTCGGCCGACAGCCCGGCGACGGCGGTGATCGGCGAGGCCCCGTGCATCCCGAGGAACCGCGCGGTGCGCGCCCGCACGCGGTCCCGGGCCAGCGCGCCGTCCTCGTCGCAGGAGAACGCCGCGTAGCCGGTCAGTCGCAGGTCGGCGCGCGGGTGCTGCTCGCGGATCCACCGCACGTAGGCAGGGGTGGACAGCACGGAGAGCATCAGCCCGTCGGCGATCTCGGCGCCGACCGCCAGCGCCCGCTCGCCCTTGACGCCCAGGTAGACCGGCACGTCGGTGCGCGGCGGGGTGAAGGAGAGCGCGGCGTCCAGGGTCAGCCCGTTGACGTCGCCGGCCACCGTGCCCCCGGCGAGCAGGGTGCGCAGCGCGGCGGTGTAGGCGGCGAGGGTGCTGATCGGCTTGGCGAACGGGATGCCGAGCCGGTCCTGCATCCAGCCCTTGTTGCTGGCGCCGATCCCGACGATCAGCCGACCGCCGCTGATCTCGTCCAATGCCGCGCACTCCATGGCGGTGAGGGCGACGTGCCGGGTCCACGGGTTGATCACGCCGAGGCCGATCGCGACCCGGGACGTGCTGGCGGCGACCGCACCGGCGGCGGCGAAGGCCCCGCGCTCCAGGTAGTCCTCGCTCAGCCACACCTCGGCGAAGCCGGCGTCCTCGGCCCGGCGCGCCAGGGCGACCGCGGTGGCGGCGTCCCGGCGGCCGGCGGGGGCGTAGGCGATCCGCACGCTCAGACCCCCACGGCGGTCGGGGCGGCGGTCGGTGCGGCGGCTCGGGCAGCCGCGTCGAAGGCCGCCAGCGTCGGCTCGATCACCGGCACGCCGGGCAGCCGCGCGGCGGTGGCGCCCACGTCCTTCAGCCCGGTCGAGGTGCCGAGCAGCACCACCGTGTCGTCCGCGCCCACCACGCCACGGTCCACCAGGGTCGGCAGCACCGCCAGCGTGATCACCGAGGACGCCTCCAGGTACAGCCCCTCGGTGGCGGCGAGCGCGGCCTGCGCCCGCATCACCTGCTCGTCGGTGGCCGTCGCGGCGGCGCCCCCGGTGGAGCGCAGCGTGTCCCACGCCTGCCAGGTCGCCATGGAGGAGCCGATCGAGAACGCCACCGTCGGCCCGGAGGGGACGCTCGCGCCGGGCTCGAAGCCGTCGCGCAGGGCCATCTCGTGCGGGCCGAAGGGCTCGGCGGCGACCATCCGCGGCACCCGGTCGGTCAGCCCGAGGTCGACCAGGTCCGCGAAGCCGCGGGCCATCCCGGCGGTGCCGTCGCCGTAGGCCACCGGGGCCACCACGACGTCGGGCACCCGTCCGCCGAGCTGCTCGAAGATCTCATAGGCGATCGTCTTGTAGCCGTCGACGCCGAACGGGTTGGAGCCCGACGGCGGGCTGAGGTAGCCGGAGACCGGCACCCAGCCGCGCTCCTCGACGCCGGCGCGCATGACGGTCCACCGGTCGCGCGGGTCGTCGAAGGCCACCACGTCGGCGCCGTAGGACTGCATGAGCGTCTTCATGGTCTGCGGCACGGAGGCGATCGTCAGCACCACGCAGCGCAGCCCGGCGCGGGCGGCGTAGGCGGCGGTGGCGGCACCGTGGTTGCCGGTGCTGGCGACCACGACGGTGTCGTGCCCCTGCTGCACGGCCTTGGTCACCGCGACGGCGGCCAGCCGGTCCTTGTACGACCAGGTGGGGTTGCGCGACTCGTCCTTGACGAACAGCGAGGGCACGCCGAGGCCGGCGCCGGTGCGGGCGACCGGGACCAACGGGGTGCCGCCCTCGCCGAGGCTGACCAGCGGCCCGGCGGGGTCGACCGGCAGCAGGGAGGCGAAGCGGAACAGCCCGGGCCGCGCGGGGTCGGGCGCCGGCAGCGCGGCGGGCCCCGCCAGCCGGGACAGGTCGTACACCGGGGAGGCGTAGGCGTGCACGCCGCGGGCCAGCGCAGGGGCGGACGGGCGGTAGGCGTCGGCCTCCGCCACGTCCTCGCCGGTCACGCCGCAGCGCAGGACCCCGGTGTAGGCCGAGGGAAGAGCAGTCACGCGGGCACCTCCGTCAGGCCGCGGGCCAGCGTGGTGAGCGGGGCGACGCCGTCGGCGGTGACCACCAGCGCGTCCTCGATCATCATGCCGCCCCAGCCGATCTCGTAGTACGGGGTCTCGAAGCAGAAGGTCATGCCCTCCTCCAGCGGCACGTCCTCGCCGGGGCGCACGATCGGCGCCTCGTAGACGTCCAGGCCGATGCCGTGCCCGCAGTGGTGCCGGCGGTAGGGCGCCAGCCCGGCGGACTCGGTGGTGGCGACCGCGAGGTCGAACACCGAGGCCGCGGACACCCCCGGGCGGGCGGCAGCGAGCTGGGCGTCCAGGCCGTCCAGGATCGCGTCGTACCGCTGGGACTGCAGGGTGGTGGGGGAGCCGACGACGGCGGTGCGGCCGATGTCGGACCAGTAGCCGTCCAGCAGGCAGCCCACGTCGAAGCGCAGCAGGTCGCCGGGCGCGAGCAGCCGGTCGGTGGCCACCGCGTCGGACAGCGCAGACCGCTCGCCGGCGGTCACCACGACGAACTTCGGCTGGCCGCCGCCGTCGACCATGGTGCGGGCGACGACGCGGGCGAGCTCCTGCTCGCTGACCCCGGTGCGGGCCACGGCGAGCGCCGCGACGATCCCGGCCTCGGCCAGGCGCGCCGAGCGGCCGATCAGCTCGACCTCCCCGGGCAGCTTGCGGGAGCGGACCCGGGCCAGCCAGGCGCTGGCGTCGACGAAGGTCACCCCGGGCAGGGCGGCGGCGAGCGCGGCGCGCAGCGGTGCCGGGCAGGCGGCCTCGTCCAGGCCGATCGTGGCGGTGGCGGCGACCCCCGCGCGGACGACGGCGGCGGCGACGGCCTCCGGGGCGCCCGGGTGCTGGTCGACCAGCAGGGTCGGCGTCGCGGCGGACCCGGCGGACTCGTAGTAGAACCGCCCGAAGGCCACGAAGTCGTCCTCGCCGATCCCGGCGTCGAAGGCGGGGGCGGAGTCGGCCACCGGCCCGGCGAGCACGGTGCGCCCCGGGGTGATCACCGCGGCGATCGACGAGGTGCCGTGCACGGATCCGGACATCGAGCGGTAGCCGGTGGCGTAGTCGACGTTCGGGCCGGACAGCGCCAGCACGGCGTCGAAGGGCGCGGCGGCCAGGTGCTCCAGCAGGCGGGCGGTGCGCTGGGCGACCAGCGCCGGGCGCGGGGTGAGGATCCCGGTCGGTGCCGTCATCACGCCACCGTCCCGTTGATCGGCGCGATGACCTCGGCGGAGAACTGCGCCATCTGGTCCAGGGTCTCCTCGACGGTGTTGCAGGCGAACAGCAGGGCGGACAGCGTGGTCACGCCGGCCTCGGCGTAGGCGGCCACCTGGTCCTGGATCTGCGCGGTGGAGCCGACCAGGTTGCGCGCGGCGAAGCCGTCCTGCTGGCCCTTGAGGGTGGACGTCGAGAGCGAGCGCATGTGCTGGTGCAATTGCGTGCGCTCGAAGCGCTCCATCGCGTCCGGCACCGAGGAGCCCATCGCCACCGACAGCTGCGGTGCGACGTCGAAGTCGGCGGGCAGGTCGCGGCCGATCGCCTCGGCCTCGCGCCGGATGTCGGCCAGACCGGCGGCGACCTCGGCGGGGCTGAGCACGGCGGGCAGCCAGCCGGTGCCGTAGCGGGCGGCGCGCTGCTTGGAGCCCACCGCGTTGCCGCCGGAGAGGATCGGCAGCGTGGCCTGCGCCGGCTTCGGGAAGGACTCGACGTCCTCGAACTGGATGAACTCGCCGCTGAACGACGCGCGACGGTCCCGCAGCAGCGTCTCCATCGAGGCCAGGAACTCGTCCGCCTGGCGCCCGCGGTGCAGCGTTCTGCCGGGCCACATGGCGTCGGTCTCCTCGCGGTACGCGCCGATCCCGACGCCGAGGATGAACCGCCCGCCGGACAGCTGGTCGAGGGTGGCGGCCTGCTTGGCGGCGACCACCGGGTGCCGGAAGGCCATCACCGTGATCGCGGTCGCCAGCCGGAGCGTGGTGGTCCGCGCCGCGACGAAGGACAGGTACAGGTAGGGGTCGTAGAACCGCGGCGGCGTGTCGAACTCCTCGCGCACGTACCTCTGCGTGGTCACGTGGTCGTTGCCCCACACCGAGTCGAAGCCCAGCCGCTCGGCCTCGACGGCGATCCGCACCGCCTGCTCCGGGTCGGCGTAGGGCACCGGGTACATCAGGCCCTCGGTGCCGGTGGGGACTCCCAGTCCGAACTTCATCGTGCGCTCTCCTCGGTCGTGGGGGTGGTGGGCAGATCAGCGGGTACGGCGCCCGGCAGCCGGCGGGATCGGCGGCGCGGGTCGGCCACCGGCACGGCGGCCAGCAGCGCGCGGGTGTAGTCCTCGCCCGGGGTGTCGAGCACGGCGGTGCGGCTGCCGCGCTCGACCACCAGGCCGTGGTGCATGACGACCACCTCGTCGGCGATCCGGCGCACCACGGAGATGTCGTGCGTGATGAACAGGTAGGCGGCCTGCGTGGTGCCCTGGAGGTCGCGCAGCAGGTCGACGATCCGCCCGCGCACCGACTGGTCCAGGCCGGAGGTCGGCTCGTCCAGCACGATCAGGTCGGGGGAGGGCGCCAGCGCCCGGGCGATGGCCACGCGCTGCTGCTGACCGCCGGACAGCTCGGACGGCATCCGGCGGCGCATGGCGCGCGGCAGGCCGACCAGGTCCAGCAGGTCGTCGATCCGGGCGCTCGCGGCGGCCCCGCGGGTGCCGGTCAGCCGGGCCAGCGGCTCGCCGAGGATGCGCTCCACCGACCAGCGCGGGTCGAGCGACTGGTACGGGTGCTGGAACACCATCTGCACCGACCGGCGGCGCTCGCGGTCCCACGAGCCGTCCAGCAGGTCGAAGCCGCCGAAGGTCGCGGTGCCGGAGGTGGCGCGGTGCAGGCCCGCGACCACCCGGCCGAGGGTGGACTTGCCCGATCCCGACTCGCCGACCAGGGCGACCGTGCGGGCGGTGTCCAGGTCGAGGTCCACCCCGCGCAGCGCGTGCACGGTGCGGCCCCTGCCGGTGAAGGTCTTCGTGACGTCCCGCAGCTCAAGCAGCGCCATCGGTCGCCTCCTCGGTCTCGGGCGCGGCGTCCCCGGCCGCCACCAGGTACTGCGTGTACTCGTGCTGCGGGGCCTCGAACAGGTCGACCACGCCGGTGGTCTCCACCAGGTCGCCGCGGTACAGCACCGCCACCCGGTCGCAGACCTCCGCGACCACGCCGAGGTCGTGGGTGATCAGCAGCACCCCGCAGCCGGTCTCGTCGGCCAGCTCGGTCAGCAGCGTGAGGATCTGGGCCTGCACGGTCACGTCGAGCGCGGTGGTCGGCTCGTCGGCGATCAGCAGCGTCGGCCGGCAGGCCAGCGCCATCGCGATCATCACGCGCTGGCACATGCCGCCGGACAGCTGGTGCGGGTAGCAGCGGGCCACCTGCGCCGGGTCGGCGATGTGCACCCGGCCCAGCAGCCGCTCCGCCTCCGCCCGCGCGGCACCCTTCGACGCCCCGGGGCCCTCGGGCTGGTGCAGCCGCACCATCCGGGCGATCTGCTCGCCGACGCGCATCAGCGGGTTCAGCGAGTCCTTGGGGTTCTGGAAGATCATCGCGAACCGGTGCGCCACCGAGCGGCGGGCGGTCGCGGTGGCGTCCACGCCATGCACCCACACGGTGCCGCCGGTCATCTCGATCCCGTCCGGCAGCACGCCCATCACGGCCAGCGAGGTCATCGACTTGCCGGAGCCGGACTCGCCGACCAGCCCGACGATCTCCCCGGCGCCGACGGTCAGCTCCACGTCGCGCAGCAGGCTCGCGCCGGTGGCGGTCACCCGGACGTCCAGCCCCTCGATCTCCAGCACGGGCGCGGTCATCGGTCGCCTCCCAGGTCGTCGCCGACGAAGTGCAGGCCCATCACGGCCAGCGCGATCAGCAGGCCCGGGAAGAACGCCGTCCACCACTGGCCGGTGAGCATGTTCTGCGCGCCCTCGGCCACCATCACGCCCCACTCGGGGGTCGGTGCGTGGATGCCGATGCCCAGGTAGGCCAGGCCGGCGACGTTGAGGATCGAGTAGCCGCAGACCAGCGTGAACTGCACGGCTGCGGGGCGCAGCGAGTTCGGCAGCACGTGCGTGAACGCGATCCGCAGCCACCCGGCACCGGCCACCCGCGCGCCGTCCACGTACTCCAGCTCGCGCTGGGTGAGGGCCTCGGCGCGCACCAGCCGGACGAAGGGCGGCACCGCCGCCACCGCCAGCGCGACGGCGAGCTTCGGGGTGCTCTCGCCGATCGCGAGCAGCAGGATCATCGCCAGCACGAAGCCGGGGAAGGACATCAGCACGTCGACGCACCGCATGATCACGTCGTCCACCCGGCCGCCGAGGTAGCCGGAGACCACACCGATCGCGGAGCCGATCACCATGGCCAGCAGCGCGACGCTCACGCCGAGCAGCAGGTCGAGGCGGATGGCGTGCACCGCGCGGGCCAGCACGTCGCGGCCGTAGTAGTCGGTGCCGAACCAGTGCGCGGCGGACGGGTGCTGCAAGGCGTTCGACGGGTCCACGGCCAGCGGGTCGGCGACCAGGAACGGGCCGATCACACCGGCCAGCACCAGCACGGCCAGCACGCCGAGGCCCACCCAGAGGAACGGGCGGCGGCGCCGGGCGCGGGTGCGCACCACGTCGGCGGTCGAGGCCGGGGCCGGTGCACCACCGGCGGTGGCGAGGGCGGGGGTGGTCATGCGCGGGCACCTCCGAGCCGGATCCGGGGATCGACGGCGGCATAGGCCAGGTCGATCACGAAGTTGAGGGCGATGTAGAGGACGCCGATGACGATCGCGTAGCCCTGGAGGATCTCCAGGTCGTTGGCCCGCACCGCGTCGTAGGCGAGCCGGCCCATCCCGGGCCAGGAGAACAGCTGCTCCACGATCACGTTGCCGCCGAGCAGGAAGCTGAAGACGATGCCGAGCGAGGTGAGGATCTGGAGCATCGCGTTGCGCATCTGGTCCCGCCACAGCACCTCGCGCCCGGCGACGCCGAACGCCCGCGCGGTCCGCACGTAGCCGGTGCCCTGCGTGGCGATCAGCGCGGAGCGGACCATCTTCACCACCGCCGCCGAGGCGCCGATGCCGAGGGTCAGCGCCGGCAGCGCCAGGTACCGCACCGCCTGCCAGGCCGTGCCCGGATCGCCGGTGAGCAGCGCGTCCAGCACGTACATGCCGGTGATCTCGGTGGGCGGCACCGCGCCGATCGGCAGCCGACCCGTCGGACCGGGCAGCCAGCGCGCCACCGAGAACAGCCCGTAGATCAGCAGCAGGCCGAGCCAGAACGGGGCCATCGACGAGCCGAGCACCGCCCAGACCCGGGCGGCCGCGTCGGCGGTCCGGCCCCGGTGCGCGGCGGCCAGCACACCCAGCGGCACCCCGATCACCAGCGCCACCAGCAGCGCCGTCAGCGCCAATTCGATCGTCGCGGGCAGCCGGGCGAACAGCTCGGTGCCGACGTCGCGCCCGGTGGACACCGCCTGCCCGAGGTCGCCCTGCGCCAGCCGGAGCAGGTAGTCCTTGAGCTGGACGAGCAGCGGGTCGTCCAGGCCGTACTGGGCGCGCAGCGCGGCGATGTCCTCGGGCGTGGCCTCCGGGCCGAGCCGGGCGGCCGCCGCGTCGCCGGGCAGGATGCGCGTGACGAGGAAGACGACCAGCACCAGCCCGAGGACCGTCAGCGCCGAGATGCCGAGCCGGCGCAGGACGTAGCGGGTCACGGGTGCTCCTGATTCGTGGGGGCGGACGAGGGATCGGGGAAGCCGGCGGGATGCGGGGCAGGGGTTCCGCGCACCCCGCCGGCGTCAGGTCACCGAGCTGTCACTCCGTGGTGAGGTACTGCAGCCGCAGCTGCTCGGTGTTGTCCTTCGTCAGGCCGGACACCCCGTCGCGGACCACGAAGGTCCAGTTCGGGTTGTAGATCGGGATGAACGGCATGTCGTCGTAGATGACCTTCTGCGCCTGCGCGGAGATGTCCGCACGCTCGGTCTCGTCCGTGGTCGCGACCCCCTGCTGGAGCAGGGCGTCGAGGTCCGCGTTGGCGTACGACGTGAAGTTGGTGCCCGCCGCCGATCCGGCCAGGTAGTACATCTGGTAGAACGGGTCGGCGCCCCAGCCGAGGAAGTTGTTCAGGTACATCGGCAGCGACCGGGCGTTGGTCTGGGACGTGAAGTCCGCGTCGGTGAGCGGCTTGAGCTCGATGTCGACGCCGATCTCCTTGAGGTTCGCCTGCACGAGCACCGCGGCGGCGGCCTCGACCGCGTTCGACTGCTTGAAGTACAGCGTCGAGGAGAAGCCGTCGGCCAGACCCGCCTGGTCGAGCAGGTCACGGGCGGTGTCGAGGTCCTCGGTGAACTCGCCCGCGTCGTCCGAGTGCGTCTCCATCGAGGCCGGCACCACGCCGGTGGAGGCGTTGGCGTAGCCGTACAGCACCTGGTCCACCAGGTCCTCGTAGGGCACCGCCGCGGCGATGGCCTGGCGCACCAGCGGGTCGTCGAACGGCGCCTCGCTGGTGTTGAAGCCCAGGTACTCCAGCCGGTTCGACGCCTCGGACACGACCGTCAGGCCGTCCTCGTCCTCCATCTGCGCGACCTGGTCCAGCGGGATGCCCTGCGCGACGTCGATCTCGCCGGACCGCAGCAGCAGCGCGCGCTGCGAGGGGTCGGAGACGAACTGGATCGTCACGCCGCCGTTCGCGATCTTGTCCTGGTCGTAGTAGTGCTCGTTCGGGGTGAGCACCAGCTGCTGCGTCGGGTCGTAGGAGCCGACGGTGTACGGGCCGGAGGAGTTCGCGTTCTCGCGGAAGTACGCGCCCGCCCACGGGTCGTCCGTGGTGGCGTTCGCCTCGCCGGTGGTCTGGGAGAAGATCCCCAGCGGCTGCATCGCCTCCATCTTGGTGAGCAGCGGGCTGGCGAAGGTGCTGGTGACGACCACGGTGCTGTCGTCCGGCGCGGTGACGTCGTCGGCGCTCGGCACGCCCGCGAAGGGCAGCAGGGCCTTGACGTAGCCGGGGCCGAGCAGGCTGCGCTGGTAGGACCAGACGACGTCCTGCGCGGTGAGCGGTGTGCCGTCGGCGAACGCCAGGCCGTCCCGCAGGTGGAACGTGGTGGTCAGGCCGTCCTCGGACGTCTCCCAGGACTCGGCCAGCGCCCCCTCGAAGCCGCCGTCGCCGGTGCGGACGATGCCGTCCTCGGAGTAGGTCTGCTCGATGAGCTGCTCGACCAGCGATCCGGTGGCCACCATCGCGGCCGGGGTGCGCCACGCCTGGGCGTCCAGCAGGTCGACCGAGGAGTCCAGGCTGATCACCAGCGGCTTCTTGCTGCCGTCGGCGGTTGCCGAGGAATCGGCGCCGGAGGTGTCGTCGCCGCCCGCGCAGGCGGTCAGCGCGAGCACGGAGACGACCACGGCGGCGCCGGCGCCGAGGGCGCGGCGGCGGGGTGCTCGGGGGGAGTGCGGCTTCACAGGGGCTCCTAGCACGGTCGGTCCGGGCGGACCGTGCGGCCACCGGCCGGACGCCGGGGCGCGGTCGGGGGAGAGCGGGTCCGCGCCGTCGGGGGAGCGGCGCGGTGCTGCGCCGGGATCAGCCTCCGCCCGGCCGGGGGACCGGGGCATCGGCGGTCGGGCCAAACCGCGCGCACCCGGGTTGTGGTCCACCCGGGAGCCCCTGCGGCGGGGTCCAGCCCGGTGACGAGGGTAGGCAGACGGGTGTTTCACGCCCGGCCACCGGACGGAAACGTCACGGAAACGCGGGGGCGGACCCGCTGCTCGTCACCGGTTCGGGTGCGAGCGCGTCGGGCAGAAGTTCAGCCGGTTCCCAGGCTCGCGTGGTCCACTGGTGAGGTGCTGCACCACCGACTCCGACGCCGGATCGACGCCGCCCGGTCGGCCGACGACGCCCGCCCCGTGCCGGCCGGCGCTGCCGCCGCCGACCCCGCCGTGATCGACGACCTGCCGTGCGAGGACACCGTCGGGCCCTGGCAGGTGCGCCGTGCCGGGCTGGTCGACGTCAACCCGATCGCCCGGATGCTCCAGCAGCACCGCCCGTTCATCGACCTGGACGGAGACGGCGAGCCCGACGAGGTGCCGGACCCCGAGCACGCCGCCCCCGCCACCCGCCTGGTGCTCAGCCTCGGCGCGCTGGAGCACGGCGAGGTCTGGTACGCCCAGGACGCCGAGGGCGTCACCGCGGTCGCGGTGTGGATGCCGCCGGACGCCGAGCACCTGGCCGGCGACCTGCACCGCGTCGTCGCCCGCGAGCTCGGCGAGCCCACCGACCTCGACCCGGAGCCCGCGCACGCCCCGTTGCGCTCGATCGTGGGCGGCACCGCCCAGCTGCTCGGCGCACTGAGCGAGGACGAGGCCCGCCGGGTGCTGATCATGCTCGCCGACGCCGGGCGCACCGCGCCGGAGGACCGGCGGACCCTGCTCGCCGACGTGCTCGCGCCGGTGGTCACCGCCGAGCTGCTGGACGGCCGCAGCGTGCTCGCCGTGACCGTCGACCCCGAGCAGGTGGCGGACCTGCGCGCCCTGGGCTTCGGCGAGGTGCGCAGCGAGCCGCTCGGCGCCGCGTCGCTGTGGCTCGGCGCGATGCGGCCGGCGGCGGTGTCGGGCGCTGCGGGTCAGGCCGCGACGGCGACGGTGTAGCCCGCCTCGTCCGACGCGAGGTCACCGGTCTCGCCGTCGCGCACGGCCCGGCGGCCCAGCACGATCGTGTACGTCCAGAACGCCGCCAGCGCGAGCGCCCCGATCACGATCTTCAGCCACCACGGCAGCGACGACCCGGTGACGAAGCCCTCCACCAGGCCGGACAGCGCCAGCGCCCCGGCCAGCCCGATCGCCACCGTGATCAGCGAGCGACCCTCCTCGGCGAGCGCCCGCGCCCGGGGGCGGCCTTGCGGGTCGATCCAGGTCCAGAAGATCTTCAGGCCCGCGGCACCGGCGACGAAGATCGAGGTCAGCTCGAGCAGGCCGTGCGGTGTGATCAGCTGGAGGAACAGCCCCAGCTCGCCGTGCACGGCCATCATGCCGCCGATCGACCCCACGCTGATCGCGTTGCTGAGCATCAGGTAGAGCGGGCCGATCCCGGAGATCCCGACGCCGATGCAGAGCGCCGCGATCCACGCGTTGTTCGTCCACACCATCGTGGCGAAGCCGGCACCCGGGTCGTAGTAGCTCGCGAAGGCGTCCTGCACGTACGCCTCCTGCTCCGTGGGCGTGCCCATCGCCGCCAGGGCGTCCGGGTCGGTCGCCACCCACCAGCCGGACACGACCGCCACCGCGAGGAACCCCACGGTCACCGCCACGGTCCACCAGCGGATCCGGTACAGCGCCGCCGGCAGGGAGACCGCCACGAACCGCGTCACGTCCCGCCACGAGGGCTCGTGCGTGCCGGAGATCGTCGCGCGCGCCCGCGCCAGCAGCTGCGACAGCCGGGTCACCGTCTCCGGGTCCGGCGCCGAGGAGCGGATCGTGGACAGGTCGGTGGCGGTCGCCTGGTACAGCCGCACCAGCTCGTCCGCCTCCGCGCCGTCGAGGCGCCGCCGCTTGGCCAGCGTGTCCAGGCGCGCCCACGCGTCCTGGCGTACGGCGGTGAAGGCGTCGAGGTCCACGCCCGCTACCCTGCCACAGGGGCACCGTGCGCGGTGCCGCGTCGCAGCGTCCGACCAGGGGAGGGATCGTGCAGGACGAGGGGATCGTCACCGGCGAGGGCGTGCTGCTCGACGCGCGCCCCGTGTCCTTCGTGGTGCGGCTCGCCGCCGCGCTGATCGACCTGGTCGCGCTGTTCCTGCTCGGGCTGCTCACCGTGTTCGTGCTCGGGCAGACCCCGCTGACCCTGGACGAGCACACCTCGCGGATCGTCAGCGTCGTGCTGATCGTCCTCGTGCTCCTCGTGCTGCCGACCTCCGTCGACACGCTCACCCGGGGCCGCTCGCTCGGCAAGCTCGCCGTGGGCATCCGCGTGGTGCGCGACGACGGCGGGCCGATCCGGTTCCGGCAGGCCTTCGTGCGCGCGCTGGTCGGCGTGCTCGAGCTCTGGTTCACCCTCGGCTCGGTCGCGCTGATCACCTCGCTGGTGCAGGCCCAGGGCAAGCGCCTCGGCGACCTGCTCGCCGGCACCTACGTGGTGCGCGTCCGCGGCAAGGCGGCCCCCCGGGCGGTCGTGCCGATGCCGCCGCACCTGGCAGTCTGGGCGACCACCGCGGACGTGCGCCGGCTGCCCGACGGGCTCGCGCTGTCCGTCCGGCAGTTCCTGGTGCGCGCCGCCTCGCTGCACCCCGGCTCGCGGGTGGCCCTCGGGCAGCGGCTCGCCGACGACGTGGCGCGCTACGTCGCCCCCGGCCCGCCGCCGGGCACCCACCCCGAGGACTTCCTCGCCGCCGTGCTCGCCACCCGCCGGGACCGCGAGTACGTCGCCGCCGGGCGCGCCGGTGCGCGGGCGCAGGCCGAGGCCGCGAGCCTGCACCGGCTCCCGCACGCCGTCCCCGACCCCGCGCGCTGAGCGCCTGCCGGCTGCGCGCGGCCTGCGCCCGCGTGCCCTTGCCTGCCCGAGTGCGCGCCCTGCCCGCTCGCACTGTTCGCCGAGTTGTCACTTCTTGTCGCTTCGCATGCGGCGGAAGCGACACAAGATGACAACTCGGCGCGGGTGGACGGACGTGTCAGTCGTCCGCGAGGCGGTGCAGGAGGCGCAGCAGCTCGGCGCGCTCGGCGTCGGTGAGCCGGGCGAGCAGGTCGTCGGCGCGTCGGCGTCGTTCGGCGTCGGCGGCGGCCAGCACCGCGCGGCCCTCGTCCGTCAGCGCCACCAGCGTCGCCCGGCGGTCGGTCGGGTCGGGCCGGCGCTCCACCAGGCCGGCGTGCTGGAGGTCGTCCACCACCGACGTGATCGAGCGCGGGACCACGTCCAGCGCCGAGGCGAGCGCGGTCTGACGCTGCGGCTCGCCCGCCCGGGCGACCACCCGGAGCAGCCGGTGCTGCGAGGGCGTGAGGTCCACCGGTGCGAGCTGCTCGCGCACGTCCCGCCGCAGGCGCCGCAGCGTGGTGCGCAGCAACCAGAACAGCTCGTCGCCCTGACCCGCGGGCTCGCAGACGTGCTGGTCGTGGCCGTGGTGGTGGTCGCGCATGGCACCACGATAGCGAGCCTTCAACATAGAGAGGTAGACTCACTAAATGAGCGGCGACCCGCGCCGCAGGAGGTCCCATGTCGATGCACTCCCGCCCCGGGGGGATGGACGCCCGGTCGATGTACCGGTCCTTCCGCCTGGACCCCTCCGTCACGCAGCGCCGCCTCACCCGCGACGTGCTGCGCCGGATCCTCACCTTCGCCCGGCCCTACCGCCGCCTGATCGCCGTCTTCCTGGTGATCGTCGCGCTGGACGCGGCCGTCGGCGCCGTCACCCCGCTGCTGTACCGCCAGATCATCGACCACGGCATCGCCCAGGGCCGCACCGGCCTCGTGCTGGCGCTGGCCGGGGTCGTCGCCGGGCTCGCGATCACCGCCGCCGGCCTCGCGCTGGCGTCCCGCTGGTGCTCCGCCCGGATCGGCGAGGGGCTGATCCTCGACCTGCGCACGCAGGTGTTCGACCACGTGCAGCGGATGCCGCTCGCGTTCTTCTCCCGCACCCAGACCGGCGCCCTCGTGCAGCGGCTCAACGGTGACGTGCTCGGCGCCCAGCAGGCCTTCACGTCCACGCTGTCCAACGTCGTGTCCAACGTGCTGACCGTGGTGCTCGTGCTCGCCGCGATGCTCTCGCTGTCCTGGCAGATCACCCTGGTCTCGCTGATCCTGCTGCCGCTGTTCGTGCTGCCGGTGCGCGCCATGGGCCGCCGCCTGGCCACCGTCACGCAGGAGAGCTACACCCTCAACGCCGCCATGGGCCAGACCATGACCGAGCGCTTCAACGTCGCCGGCGCCCAGCTGGTCAAGATGTACGGCCGCGCCGACGACGAGACCCGCGAGTTCACCGACCGCGCCGCCCGCGTGCGGGACATCGGCATCACCTCGGCGATGTACGGCGCCGTGTTCCGGGTCGGCCTGACCCTGGTCGCCGCGGTCGCCGTCGCGATCGTCTACGGCCTCGGCGGCGTGCTCGCGATCCGCGGGTCGCTGACCGTCGGCGTCGTCGTCGCGCTCACCAGCTACCTCACCCGGCTCTACGGGCCGATCACCGCGCTGTCCAACGTGCAGGTCGACATCATGACCACCCTGGTCTCCTTCGAGCGGGTGCTCGAGGTGCTCGACCTCGAACCCACCGTCGCCGACGCCCCCGACGCCCGTCCGCTGCCCGCCGACGTCGCCGAGCGTGCCAGCATCGAGCTCGACGACGTCACCTTCCACTACCCGGCGGCCTCCGAGGTGTCCCTCGCGTCGCTGGAGTCGGTGGCCCGGCTCCAGACCGAGATCCCCGGGACCACCCTGGAGCACGTCTCCTTCACCGTGCCGCACGGCCACCTGGTCGCGCTGGTCGGGCCCTCCGGCGCCGGCAAGACCACCGTCTCCCAGCTCGTCGCCCGCCTGTACGACGTCACCTCCGGCACCGTCCGCGTCGCCGGGCAGGACGTCCGCGAGGTCACGCAGGACAGCCTGCGCGCCGCGATCGGCGTGGTCAGCCAGGACGCCCACCTGTTCCACGACACGATCCGCGCCAACCTGCTCTACGCCCGGCCGACCGCCACCGACGCCGACCTGGAGCAGGCGCTGCGCCGCGCGCAGATCTGGGACCTCGTCTCCCGGCTGCCCGACGGGGTGGACACCGTGGTCGGCGACCGCGGGTACCGGCTGTCGGGTGGCGAGCGCCAGCGCCTCGCCATCGCGCGGCTGCTGCTCAAGGCCCCGCCGGTCGTCATCCTCGACGAGGCCACCGCGCACCTCGACTCCGAGTCCGAGGCCGCCGTGCAGCACGCGCTCACCGAAGCCCTGGTCGGACGCACCGCACTGGTGATCGCGCACCGCCTGTCCACCGTCCGCGAGGCCGACACCATCGTCGTGCTGGACGAGGGGCGGGTCGTGGAGCAGGGCAGCCACGCCGACCTGCTCGCGCGCGGCGGGCTGTACGCGGAGCTCTACGCGACGCAGTTCGCGCCCGCGGCGGGGTGATCCGGGCCGGCGGGGCGTGGCCGGCTGGGAGACGTTCCCGGACCCCTCGTTCGTCGATCCGCCGGCGTGGTGCCTCGGCGGGCCGTTCGTCTTCGACCGGGTGCAGCACGAGGCCGTGCTGCACCGGTTCGTCGCGACCTTCGACGCCGTCCGCGCCACGCTGCCGATCGATCCGCCGGTGCCTCCGGGGCGTCGGCGGTGGTGGCGGCGCTGACGGGCGTGTGCGCGCTCGGTGCGCGGCTCGACCGGGCGTGCTTGATCGGTGTACGGCAGGTCCGGGTGCAGCCGATCGGCGCGTGACGGGACCGCGTGCCGCCGTCAGCATGCGGAGTCGCCGCCCGGGCGGCGCGGCCGGGACGGGACGTCAGGCCCCCGCGATCGTGACCTGGTGCTCCACCGCACCGTCCGCCACGAACCGGACCAGCGGCTCGCCCTCGGCCACCACGGCGGCACGCTCGGCGCGGGACCACCTCCGCAGCGGTGTGACCTCCAGCCGGGCGTGCTCGGGTCGGCCCCGCTCGCCCGGCACGGCGTCACCCCGTGACCGGGTGATCGACCAGGCGCCCGCGACCAGCCCGTCCACCAGCACCGTGCCCGGCGGCATCCCGTTGCGGCTCGCGAGCATCGGTCGGATCTCGGGCGGCACGATCCGGCTGCGGTCGTCGTGGCCGAGCAGCACCTCGTCGAAGTCCGGCAGGAAGCGCACCGGCGCGGGGACGTCGGCATCGGGACGCGGGGCGTCGGGCAGGTCCCACAGCGGACGGCCCCGGTCGTCCGCGCCGAGATCGACCAGGTCGGACCGGATCCGGGCGATCACCGCGGCGACCCGGGTCAGCCCGGACCACCGCTGCACGTCCGCCGCCGTCGCGGGCCCGAACGCCGCCAGGTAGCGCCTGACCAGGTCCTCCACGACCCGCTCGGGGTCCTGCGGCGGGGGAGCGGCCCCGAACCAGGCCTCGGCGGTGGCCCAGGTCGTCGTCATGCTCCGGCCCCACACCCCGCGCGGCGTCACCTGCACGAGCGGCAGCATCCCGCGCGCGCCCAGCGCGAGGTGCCCGGGGTCGTGGCCGGGGAAGTCGGGCGCCAGCCGCTCGCCGAGCGCGCGTGCGGTCAGCGGCCCCTCCGCCAGGGCGGCCCGCGCACGATCCTCCAGCCGGTCCAGGTCGACCTCGCGCAGGGTGGCGCCCCCGGAGGTCGAGAGCATCCGGCGACGCAGCAGCGGGGCGAGCAGCGCGTGCAGGCCGTGCGCCTCCTCGGCCGTGACCAGGTGCACGGTGTCCCGCATCAGCGCGAGCCGCCCGACCGTGCGGTCCAGCATCGGCCTCGAGAGGTCGTCGTGCGTGAAGCCGTCGATCCGCGCGTGCAGCGCCAGGTACGCCGACGACGGGTTCTGCGACTGCATCCCCACCAGGTGCCGGACCATCGGCACCGTGCCGGCGCCCGGTCCCGTGGCGCGCTCCAGCAGGTGCTGCCGGGCGAGCAGGGCGCGGCCGAGCGCTCGGGTGCTGGACGCGGTGATCGGGGGCACGGAGCCACGGTACGACGGGGTGCCGACAGGCGAGCGGCCACCCTGCGGGCACGGGGACGGGCGCCCGCCGAGGCTCTCCGCACGGGCGCGACCCTGCCCGTGCGGTCCTCGGAGCGGTCGGCGACCTGCCGGTGCGACCCCCGGATCCGGGCGCGCCGGACGTCGTCCCCAGGGTGGCGGACCTCGGCCTCGACCGCCCTCGAACACGGCTGACCAGCCGCATCGCCGTGCCGACCTGGGGACGACGGGCCCCTCCGATGCACCTGGGCGCAGGTCGGCGCCGCACCGCCCTCGGATGGCCCTACCGTGGTCCTCGGTCGTCCCGTTCGTCGTCGCACCGGCGGGGTCCAGGGCGACCGACGAGGTGCCAGCCGCGCCCATCGCCTCGTCCGGAACCACCCGAGGGCGTCCATGAGCACCACCGATCCGCATCACCCCGACCCGCCGACCCGGCACCGTCGGACCCGCCTCGTCGCGAGCCTGCTCGTGGCGGTGCTGGCCCTCGGCGTCGCCGGCCTGACCTGGTGGGACCGGTCCACCGACGCCGCGCTCGCGGACGCCGAGGCCGGTCGCACCGCACTGCTCGACCAGGTCGTCACCCGGCACCGCGAGGGCGAGGACCTGCTGCTCCGCGCCGACGGGCAGGTGGCCGACACCGCCGTGCTCGACGGGCTGGCTGCTGCCGTCGCCGAGGCGGGTGCGTCCATCGACGTGCCCGTCACCGACGAGGGATCGCGCCGGCAGCGGACCGATCGTGCCCGTGCCCACACCGAGCGCCTGCGTGACGCGCTCGGACACCTCGAAGACCACATCGCCGTCGTGGCGGACACCCATCACCGGTGGGTGCACGACACGGCGGTCGCCGACCGTGCCGCCGCCCTCGGCGAGCTGTCCCTCGCGGTCGACGCCGCCACGGCGGCCCTCTCGGCGAGCGAGGGCCGGGTGCTCGACGACGCCCTGCGCACCACCTTGCGGGCGGCGCTCGACGCCGCGACGACGGCAGCGGACGACGCTGCGCCGACGGAGGCCGACGCGCTGACGGCGGCAGCGGCGGCGCTGCGCGAGCATGCCGGTCTGCTCGCCGCCGCGACGCGGGCCGTGCACGAGGCGCAGGCCGTCTGGCAGGCCGAGCAGGACCGTCTGGCGGCGGAGGCGGCCGCCGTCGCGGGATTCGGCTCGGGCTCGACGGGTCGCGGCGGCGGGTCGGGGGCTGCCGGCGGGTCCGGTGCTGCCGGTGCGTCAGGTGGACGGTCCGGCAGCTCGTCCGGCACCGGGTCGGGCAGTGCCGGGGCCGCTGATCCGGGGGCCGGTGGCTCCGGGTCGACGGGATCGGCCGGTGGCGGCTCGGGCGGTGTCTGGGTCGAGGAGCCGGACGGCGTCGACTGGGGCTGGTGCGCGGACACCTCGGGGAACGCCTGGGAGTGCTGAGCGGGCGCCTGCCGTGACGGACCCACCGCCGACCGCACGAACCGCTGCACGCACCGACCTCACCGTGAGCACGACCGACCTGGAGGCACCCCCGCAGACACCCGAGCACGCATCCCGCACGACGAAGGGCCCCGGTGCTGGCACACCGAGACCCTTCCGCCCGCACTCGATCCTTCGGAGACCCCATGCAAGCAGCACCATCCTGGCACGCCCGTACCCGCCACGACCCGGCTGTCGGCCACCGACCGGCGCCCCCGCCGGACCCCTGCCCGGCGTCGGTGCCGCCTCGCCGGCGGACGCGTGCCGACCGACGCCGACGTCTGGCGGGCCTCATCGGGATCGTCCTGGCGGCGGGGTTCCTGCACGCCACCCCCGCCGCCGCGTCCGGCCCGGTGACGGCGCCCCGGCCGACCACCGACCATCCCGCCCCGCAGGCCACCGCCGACCCGTTCGACCAGGCCGACCTCGGCACGCGGGCCCCGACCGTCACGCTGCCCAGCCCGGCGGTCACCGGCGGCACGCCCAACCCGGCGGCCTCCTCCGGCGCCGCCCGTGGGCTGTCGCCGTTCGCCACCCGGGCCGTCCCCGCCCAGGGCGTCGTGGTGCGCCCCGCCGGCTACGGCGAGGTGCGTCTCGGCCCGTACCCCGGCCCGGCCGGCGCGCCCGAGCACGGCTACTGCGTGCAGGCGCGCGTCTCGCCGACGGGCCCGGCGGACGTGCCGGAGTCCGTCGGGTTCGTCGTCGACCCGTTGCTGGCCGCAGTCCTCGCCGAGCATCGCGGGTCCACCGACGACCTGACGCAGGCCGCCCTCGCGCTCACGGTGCACCAGCGTCACGAGCGGCCCGGGACGATGGAGGGCGGTGACGCGGAGGCGGCCGCGCGTGCGGTCGTGGCCGCCGCCCCGCAGGCGGTGCTCGACCGTCAGGCGGAGATCCTGTCCGGGGCTGCGCGCGCCACGGGGCCGTTCACCGCCGACGCGGGTCCGGTGGACGCGAGCGAGCGGCGCACCGGTGTGCTGCGCGGGATCGCGCTGCGTTCTGCGACGGGCGAGCCGGTCGCGGGCAAGTCGTTCACCGTGACGCTGCACGGCCCCGCGGTCTTCGACCTCACCGGCGAGCCCACCTACCGGGGAACCACCGGCACCGAGCCGATCGACCTGACGTGGACGGCCACCGGCACCGGCACGGTGACGTCCGAGGTCCGGTTCCACGGTGCGACCCGCACCACGCTCACGCTGTACGACATGGCCGGGAACCGGCAGGACCAGATCTCCTACGGCAACCGCCCCGGTCACGATCCCGAGACGATCGTCCGCGAGCTGCCGCCCTTCGAGGTCGCCGCGGATTTCCAGCCGGTCGCGGCCTCCGACGTCGGCGGGTCGAAGGTCGTCGACGCCGGGCAGCCGATCACCGACACGCTGACCGTCGCGGCCGCCCCGGGCGACACCTGGCTCCGGGTCGACGGCGAGCACGTGCCGGTCCTGCTGGAGGGGACCGCCTACGGCGTCGGCACGGTGCCGGTCACCCAGCGTGACGACGTGCCCGCCGAGGCCCCGGTGGTCGGCCGAGCGACGGTGACCGCCACCGGCCCGGGCACGTACACCGCGACCGTCGACGGACCCGCCGCCGGTCAGGTCGTCACCTGGGTGTGGCGGGTGGTGAAGGAGCATCAGCCGCCGGAGCACCGCGCCCTGGTGCGCGGCGACTGGTCCGACGACTACGGGATCGCCGAGGAGACCACGTCGGTCCGCTGGACCACCGGCACCGTCGACTCAGCGCTCAGCATCCGCACGACCCGGGGCGGCACCTACCTGGTCGACGACCTCATGGTGACCGGACTGCCCGAGGACCATCCGGGCTTCGCCGGTGGCCATGGGCTGCGCCCCGACCACGGCACGCTCACGCAGGAGCTCTGGTTCTTCGCCGAGGGCGTCCCGGTGGACGACGACCACCTCGCCGAGGCCGACCTGCGCGGATCGGTCGAGGTCCCCGCCCGCAACGGCTTCCATCCCTCGATCTCCCACCCGTCGTTCCGGGTCCAGGAGGTCGACGGCCGACCCGTGCCGGGCACCTACGTGTTCCGCACCGTGTTCGCGGGGGACGACCGGCTCGCCGCCTTCGCCTCCACGGTCACGGACGTCACCGAGCAGCACCTCGTCGCCGGCGACCCGCTCCGCGTGACCACGCGCGCGCGGGCGGACCGGCAGCTCGTCGCGGGGCAGCCCGCGGTGCTGCACGACGTCGCCACGGTCGACGGGACCACCCCGCCGGGCGCCACCCTCGAGTTCGCCCTGCACCGCTGGGACGGCGACAGCCCCACCTGCACCGAGGAGACGCTCGTGGACCGCACGGCACCGGCGGCGCTGACCGGCCCGGGGGAGCACCCCTCCGCTCCGGTGACCGTCGACGCCCTCGTCCCCGGTCGCTACGGCTACGTCGAGACCGTCCGCGCCGCCGACGGGCGGGTGCTGCACCGCGGCGAGTGCGGCGTGAGCGCCGAGACCCTCGTCGCCCGGATCGTCCCGGAGACGCCGGCGCAGCCCGAGGGCCCGGCGCCGGCACCCGCACCGGTTGCGTCCGGGTCCGCGACGACGCTGGCGGTCACCGGCGCCCCGCTCGCCGCGCTCGGAGGGATCGCGCTGCTGGCGCTCGCGGCCGGGGTGCTCGCGCTCGGTGCACGCCGTCGTGGTGCACGCCGTGCTGCGGCCGATCGCGGCGACGTCCCGTGCGCCGAGACGGCCCGTGGCGAGGCATCTCGTGACGACGCAGATCGTCGCGACACCGATCGTGCAGGCGCGAGCCGTGGCGGGGCGGGAGGTCGTGAGCGCCGACCCCAGGGGAAGGAGGCGACCGCAGGCTGACCGCTCGGCGGCCACGGGCGGCCGGTCGGCGGTCGCTCGCGGACGGTCCGTGGTCCGGTGCCCCGCGTCGGAGGCGGCGGGCACCCGACCGCGGACCAGCGGGCCCGCTCGCTACAGCCGACCGGCCGCCTTGAGCGCGAGGTACGTGTCGGCGAGCCGGGGTGCGAGGTCGTCGGGCAGCGCGTCGACCACCTCGATCCCGCGCCCGCGCAGCCGCTGCGCGACGGCGGAGCGTTCCAGCTCGGTGCGCTCCGCAGCGGCGGCGTCGAACAGCGCACGGGCCGACCCGCGGCCGGCGCGCAGCTCCTCGATCTCGGGGTCGCGCACGGAGGCCAGCACCACCTGGTGCCGGGCGGCGAGCTGGTCGACCACCCCGAGCAGGCCCTGCTCGACGGCAGCGGGCTCGAGCGCGGACAGCAGCACGACGAGCGCGCGCTGCGACAGGCGCTCCTGCACCTGCGCGACGACGCCGGGCCAGTCGGCCTCGACCAGGGTGGCCTCGACGGTGGACAGCGCATCGGCGATTCCGGGCATGAGGCGCGGGCCGGACATCCCGGCGACGCGGGCGCGGACCTTGCGGTCGTAGGCCAGCAGCTCCACGCGGTCGCCGGCGCGGGACGCGAGGGCGGCGAGCAGCAGCGCGGCCTCGATCGACGCGTCGAGCCGGGGGGCGTCGTGCACGCGGGCGGCCGCGGTGCGGGAGGTGTCGAGGACGAGCAGCACACGGCGGTCGCGCTCGGGCCGCCAGGTGCGGACCACGACGTCGTTGCGCCGGGCGCTGGCCCGCCAGTCGATCGAGCGGACGTCGTCACCGATCACGTACTCGCGCAGGGAGTCGAACTCGGTGCCGCCGCCGCGGACCTGCACCGCGGCACGGCCGTCCATCTCGCGCAGCCGGGCGAGCCGGCTGGGCAGGTGCCGTCGGGAGGCGAACTCGGGCAGCACGCGCAGGGTGCCGGGCACGTCGATCGACGCCTGCCGCCCGGCGAGCCCGAGCGGCCCGACGGTGCGGATCGTCACGCGGTCCGCGCGCAGGTCGCCGCGCCGGGAGGGGAGCAGCGCGGTGTCGACGCGGGTGGACTCGCCGCTCGGCAGGTCCACCAGGTGACGGTTGTGGTCGGCGCCGGCGGAGGGCTGCCAGGCGTCGCGCACGATGGCGCGGAGCCGGCGCGGCCCCTGCTGGGTCACCAGCAGCCGCGAGCGGGAGGGCTCGTGCAGCCGGACGGGTCCGGTGACGTCCCGGCGCAGCGCGACCTGGCGCGGCGAGGCGGCGAGCGCGGTGTCCAGCGCGCACAGCGCTGCCACGAGCAGCGCCCAGACCAGCACCGTCCCGGGCACGGGGACGAGCGCCACCGCCACGACGCCGACGGCCGTCAGCGCGGCCGCACGCCAGGTGATCGCCACGCCGGGGACCTCAGCGGGGGACCGGGACGGACGCGAGCACGGTGTCCAGCACCGACTCGGCGGTCACGCCCTCGAGCTCGGCCTCGGCGCGCAGCTGCACGCGGTGGCGCAGCGTCGGGTGCGCGAGCGCCTTGACGTCGTCCGGGGTCACGTAGGAGCGGCCGGACAGCCACGCCCAGGCGCGCGAGGTCGCGAGGAGCGCGGTGGCCCCGCGCGGGGACACCCCGAGCGACAGCGAGGGCGACTGGCGAGTCGCGCGCACCAGGTCCACCACGTAGCCGAGCACCTCCGGGGCGACCTGCACCTCGGCGACCTCGCGGCGCGCGCGGTCCAGCACGTCGGTGCCGGCGGCGGGGCGGACCCCGGCAGCGGCGAGGTCACGGGGGTCGAAGCCGGCGGCGTGCCGGGCGAGCACCTCGATCTCCTCGTGCCGCTCGGGAAGCGGCAGCGTCAGCTTGAGCAGGAACCGGTCGAGCTGGGCCTCGGGCAGCGGGTAGGTGCCCTCGTACTCCACCGGGTTCTGCGTGGCGATCACGACGAAGGGCTCGGGCAGCGGGCGCGGGGTGCCGTCCACCGACACCTGGCGCTCCTCCATCGCCTCGAGCAGCGACGCCTGGGTCTTCGGGGGCGTGCGGTTGATCTCGTCGGCGAGCATGAGGTTGGTGAACACCGGGCCCTCGCGGAACGAGAACTCGGCGGTCCGGGCGTCGTAGACCAGCGAGCCGGTGATGTCGCCGGGCATGAGGTCCGGGGTGAACTGCACGCGCTTGGTGTCGAGCTCGAGCGCGGCGGACAGGCTGCGGACGAGCAGGGTCTTCGCCACGCCGGGCACGCCCTCGAGCAGCACGTGGCCGCGGCAGAGCAGGGCGATGACCAGACCGGTGACGGCGGCGTCCTGGCCGACCACGGCGCGGCCGACCTCGGCGCGCACCGCGCCGAGCGCGGCCCGCAGCTCCGGGCTGGGCGTGGGGACGGCCGGCGGTGCCGCGGGCGCTGCGACGGGAGCGGCCGGCACGGGCGACGGCGCCGCGGCCTGCTGCGGTGCGGGTTCCGGCGCGGGCGACGGCGTCCCGTACCCGGGAGCGGACGGCTGCGCGCCGTACGCGGGCGTGGACGGCTGCTCGCCGTCCACGGGGACCGGTGCGGACGACAGGGTGGCGCCGTGCCCGGGGACCGGCGCGGACGGCTGCTCGCCGTACCCCGGAGTCGCCGGCGGCACCGGCTGCGGGTACCCCGGCGCAGCAGCGCCGGGTGTCGTGGGCTCGGCGCCCTGCGGGGCGTGCGGCCAGGTGGGCTGGGCGGGGTGTTCCTCGGTCACGTGCGGTGAACCTCGCTCTCGAGCTGGTCGAGCCGACGGACCAGGGTCTCCAGGCCCGCGTCGGTGGTGGGCGGTGGGCCGTACAGCAGGTCGGCCACCTCGTCGGTGGTGCGTCCGCTGGCGCGGGCGACGGCGTCGATCACGTCGGTGGCGCCGGCGGAGCGGGGCAGGCCGAGGCGCTGGGCGCAGCGGCTGGCGGCTCCAGCGCGCAGGGCGGCGGCGGCGTGCCCGTGCGAGCGGGACACCCGGTACAGGCGTGCGCGTCCGCGGGTGGTCTCGGCGGCGCGCACGGTGACGGGGAGCCGCTCGACGACGACCCGGCCGAGGCGGCGCCCGCGCCACAGGGCGAGCGCAAGCACCACGACGAGCAGCTGGAGCCCGATCACGGAGACGACCGGCGGCACCCGCAGGCCCAGGTCGCCGGAGCCGGCGCCCTCGCCGCCGACGGACAGGTCGTCCAACGAGGGCACGTACCAGACCAGATCGTCGTGCCGGCCGAGCGCACGCAGCACCAGCGCGGCGTTCCCGGCGTCGTCGATCCGCTGGTTGGTGAGCATGCCGGGATCGGCGATCACGGTGACCCGCCGGTCGCCGTCGTCCTGCACGGCGTACAGCGCGGCGGGGGTCGCCTCGGCGGGGTCGAGGTAGCACAGCGTGACGCCGGTGGCGCCGGCACCGGCGACCACTCCGGTGCCGGCCGCGGAGATGGGGCCGGCGGCGAGCGCGTCGGGGTCCTCGCAGGCGGCGCCGACGAAGGCCGGGGTGGTGCTCCCGGTCCAGGCGCTGCGCAGGTCGGAGGTCAGGCTGAGCAGCATGGAGGGGGCGAGCAGCACCAGGTCGGCCTCGGTGCCGGCGACGGCCGCCGCCTGGTCGGTGCTGAACAGCCAGTCGCTGGTGACGAGCAGGGTGCTGCCCGCGGTGGCGGCGCGGGTCGCGTCGGCGGTGGTGCGCACGTAGGTGATGTGCACGCCCTGGCCCTCGAGAACCTGGGCGACGGCGCGCGCGCCCTGGTCGCCGGGGTTGTCCGGGGCGAGGGTGACCTGCGAGGTGACGGGCTCCGGCAGCACGGCCGCGAGCACGGCGACCAGCAGCACCCCGGCGAGGGCCAGCAGCCAGCGGCCGCGGCGCCAGCGTCGGCCGGCCCGGCTGCGCGTGGTGGTGCCGTCGCCGACGACGGTGACGGCGGTCATCCGGCACCGCCCGGTGCGCCCCAGCGCGCGCCGACGGCGGCCGGGGCAGCGGCGGAGGGACGGGTGCCGGCGACGCGGTGGTCCAGGTCGCGCAGCGTCTCGTCGTCCTGCCGGCGGGCGGCGAGGTCGCCGTAGACGACGTCGTCGAACAGCCGGCCGGCGCCGCGCAGGTCCTCGACCAGGGTGGGCAGCCGCAGGGCGGCGGCCTCGACGGCCTCGTGCGCGGTGACGCCGGGTCGCTCGTCCAGGATCGTGCGCTGCTCCAGGGCACGGACGATCGCACGGAACCGGTCGGCCACGGCGGTCGACCAGTCGCCCCGGGCGGCGGCGGAGTCGGCGGCGGCGCGCAGCTCGTCGGCGGTGCGCCGGTCGTCGCCGTCGAGCACGGCGCGGTCGGTGCCCCGGCTGCGGCGGGATCGTCGGACCGGTCCGGCGACCCAGAACGCGATCAGCGTGACGACCAGCAGCACGGCGACCACGACCACCAGGGCGCCGGTGCCGCTGATCGGCAGCCCGTCGGTGCCCTGGAACAGGTCGCGCAGCCACTCCAGGAACCGCTGGAGCAGGCTCGGTCGCTGGTGGTACACGGGGTCGGCGAGCTCACGCTCGATCCACGAGCGCGCCTCGTCGGCGTCCGGGACCACCGGCACGTCCGTCGGGAGGCGGCGCGAGATCACTGCGCGGCGTCTCCGGCGGCCGCGGCGCGGGCCAGCTCGACGTCCAGGCCCTCGCGGCGCATCCGGGCGTCGATGTAGGCCAGGGCCCAGACGCCCGCGCTGAACACGGTCGTGAGGGTGAGCGTGAGGATCGAGGTGACGCCGTTCAGCGCGATCGACGGGAACGTGGTCAGCATCGGGTCCTGGAACAGCAGGGTGGCGATCACCGAGACCGGGACGCTCAGCAGGCCGGAGACGACGAAGACCAGGATGTTGACCAGCAGGTACAGGCCGGTGAACCGCCAGAAGCTGCCGCGGGTCAGCCGCCAGGCGCGCCCGATCGAGGACCAGAAGCCGCCCCCCTCGAGCATGATCGCCGGGGCGACGAGCAGCGTGCGCACCGTGAACCACACGGCCAGCACGAGCATCGCGGCGACGCCGACCAGCACGATCAGGATGGACCAGGCGCTGTCGACCGCGACGGCGGCGGCGATGGTCGCGACCACGATCACCGCCACGCCGATCACCGCGACGAGCCCGGACAGCAGCGCGAAGCCGACCACCCAGAACAGGCGCTTGGCGGACCCGCGCAGCACCTCGCCGATCGTGGCGGTCCGGCCGATCACCGACCGGCTGACCGACAGGATCAGCAGACCGGTGAGCACCGTGGTCGCCAGCGAGATGAGCGGGGTGGTCAGCGCGCTGCCGAAGGAGCTGCCGGCGACGCCGAGCTGCTCCGAGATGAACATGCCGTCGGCCGAGGAGGGGCCGGTGAGCGAGGGGTCGAGCGAGGAGAACCAGTCGTTGAGCTCGTTGGCCACGATGGTCGCGATGTACCAGGTGAGCACGGACGAGATCGCCACGACGATCGTGACCACGCCGGCGGTCAGGCCGAACATCGTCTTCGGGTTCGCCCGGATCGCGCGGAAGGCGCCGTCGAAGATCTCCCAGATGCTCAGCGGCCGCAGCGGGATGATCCCGGGGCGGTACGCCTCCTGCTGGTAGGGCGTCTGGTACCCGCCGCCGGGGTAGCCGTAGCCGGGCGGGACCTGGCCGGGCTGCTGCCAGCCGGGCTGCCCGTAGCCAGCAGGGCCGGGCGCTCCGGGGGTGCCGGACCACGGGCCCGCGCCCCAGGCGCCGACCGGCTGACCGGCGGGCGGCACGGGCGCACCCGGCACCGGTCCGCCGGGCGGGACGGGCTGCACGGGCGCTGCGCTGCCGGGCGCCTGCCACCCGGCGGGGGCGTACTGGCCGTAGCGCGGCTCGGGCCTGGGCTCGCCGACCGGGGGCACGGCGCCCTGCCCGGTCGGGACCTCGGGGCGGCCCTCGTCGTGCGGCGTGGTCATCGCGCTCCCTCGGTCGGGGTCGTCGGTCTGCCCGCCGAACCCGCGGAGCAGGGCCGGGACGAGCATGGCTGCCGCCATCGTGCCACGTCCGTCCGCACCGCGGGCGCGCCGTCGGACGTTCCCCCGGACGGGTGCGGGGCGCGCCGTCGCCGCCGGTCAGGCCCGTCCAGTGCGATCATGGTGCGATGAAGGGACGCGTCCTGGTGGTCGACGACGACACAGCCCTGTCCGAGATGATCGGCATCGTGCTGCGCTCGGAGGGGTTCGAGCCCGTGTTCTGCGCCGACGGCGACGAGGCGCTCGACACGTTCCGCAGCACCCAGCCGGACCTGGTGCTGCTGGACCTCATGCTGCCCGGCAAGGACGGCACGGAGGTGTGCCGGCTGATCCGTGCGGAGTCGGGCGTGCCGATCGTGATGCTGACCGCCAAGGCGGACACGGTGGACGTCGTGCTCGGCCTGGAGTCCGGTGCCGACGACTACATCTCGAAGCCGTTCAAGCCCAAGGAGCTGATCGCCCGCGTGCGCGCGCGGCTGCGGCGCAGCGACGAGCCCGCCCCCGAGCACCTGCGGATCGGCGACCTGTCGATCGACGTCACCGGGCACCGCGTCACGCGCGACGGCGCGCCGATCTCGCTGACCCCGCTGGAGTTCGACCTGCTGGTGGCGCTCGCGCGCAAGCCGTGGCAGGTGTTCACCCGTGAGGTGCTGCTGGAGCGGGTGTGGGGCTACCGGCACGCGGCCGACACCCGGCTGGTGAACGTCCACGTGCAGCGGCTGCGCTCGAAGATCGAGGCCGACCCGGAGCGCCCCGAGATCGTGGTGACCGTGCGCGGCGTCGGCTACAAGGCGGGCGCGACTCCCGCGTGAGCGAGCCCGGGGGCGGGCGCCCGGCCGGGTCGGGCCGGAGCGCGCGGGCTGCCCGTGCCGCGCGGGCCTGGCGGCTGGCGACCGTGCGGGGCGCCCGACGGGCCCGTCGGCTGGCCCGGGTGTGGCGCACGTCGTTGCAGTTCCGCGTGCTCGGGTCGACCCTCGTGATCGGGCTGATCGCGCTGGTGGTGATCGGCGGGTACCTGTCGGTGACGGTGCGCGACGGCCTGTTCACCCAGCGGGTCGACCAGCTGCTCGACGAGAGCGCCCGCAGCGCCGCGCAGGCGCAGAAGACCTTCGACGCCTCGACGGCGACCACCGAGCCGGAGGTCCAGCTGCTGCTCAACGACATGGTCACGGCGTTGCAGTCCGGCGGCTCGGGGGAGCGGGAGGTGTTCCTGCTGCGCTCCCGGGGCCAGCAGGTCGCGATCCTGGTGCTCAGCGCCTCCACGGACTCCTCGCTGCTCGGGCTGGTCTCCGACGACCTGCGCACCGCCACCGCGGCCGGTGAGGGGCAGCGCTGGCAGTCGGTCGCCCTGCCCGGCACCGCCACGGCCACCGGCGAGCCTGAGCCCGCGGTGGTGGTCGGCCAGGCGGTGACGGTGCCCGCGGCCGGCAGCTACGAGCTGTACTTCGTGTACAGCCTCCAGGCCGAGCAGGAGCGGCTGGCCTTCCTCCAGGGCGTGCTGCTGATCGCCGCGGTGGCCCTGGTCGGGCTGCTGGTCGGGATGACCTGGCTCGTGACCCGGCAGGTGGTGCACCCGGTGCGGCAGGTGGCGCACGTCGCGGAGCAGATCGCGGACGGCGACCTCACCGAGCGGGTACCGGTGCGCGGCGAGGACGAGATCGCGCGGCTCGGCCGGTCCTTCAACGAGATGGCCGGCAGCCTCCAGGACCAGATCGAGCGGATGGAGAACCTGTCGGCGCTGCAACGGCGGTTCGTCTCGGACGTGTCGCACGAGCTGCGCACGCCGCTGACCACCGTGCGGATGGCCGGCGAGGTGATCTACGAGGCCAGCGACGACTTCGAGCCCGCGGTGCGCCGCTCCGCGGAGCTGATGCAGACCCAGCTCGACCGCTTCGAGGACCTGCTGGCGGACCTGCTGGAGATCAGCCGGTTCGACGCGGGCGCCGCGGTGCTCGACGCCGAGGCCCGTGACGTGCGTGACGTGGTGAACAGCGCCGTGGACCAGGCCGTGCCGCTGGCCGGGCGCAAGGGGACCTGGCTCTCGGTGCAGGTGCCGGACGAGCGGTGCGTGGCCGACGTGGACCCGCGCCGCGTCGAGCGGGTGCTGCGCAACCTGCTGGTCAACGCGATCGAGCACGCCGAGGGCACCGACGTCGTGGTGACGGTCGCGGCCGACCCGCAGGCGGTGGCGGTCACCGTGCGCGACCACGGCGTCGGCATGAGCCGCGACGAGGCCGAGCACGTCTTCGACCGGTTCTGGCGCGCCGACCCCGCGCGGGCCCGCACCACCGGCGGCACCGGGCTCGGCCTGGCGATCTCCCTGGAGGACGCGCACCTGCACGGCGGCTGGCTGGAGGCGTGGGGCCGTCCCCGCCAGGGCGCGAGCTTCCGGCTCACGCTGCCGCGCCGCGCGGGGATCGTGCTGACCTCCTCGCCGCTGCCGCTCGAACCTCCGGCGGAGCCGCAGGTCCCGCAGGCCCCGGTCGTGCGCGCCGGCGTCGACCCCGCGGCGCTGCCCACCCTGCCGGCGACCACCGGCTCGCTGGAGGTGGTCGAACGCGTCCGGCAGGCCCAGCGCGAGCGCGAGGACCAGATCCGCGAGGAGCGGGCCCACCAGGAACCCCCGACGGAGGAGCGGCGATGACGGCGACGACCGGGCACCACGGACCGTCCGCCGGGCCCCGGGCACGGGCCGCGCGCGCGGCGGCGCTGCTCGGTGCGCTCGCGCTGCTGCTCGCCGGCTGCGTCGCGATCCCGACCTCCGGGCCGGTGGGCGTCGGGGTCGACGACGTGTCGGACCAGGGGTCGATCGAGCTGCTGGGCGACCCCCCGCCGCAGGACGGCACCCCCGAGGACATCGTGCGCGGGTTCCTCGGCGCCGGTGCCGCGGGCTTCAACCGTTCCGCGGAGGCGGAGTCCGGCGACGACTTCCGGATCGCCCGCGAGTACCTGTCCGGCGAGGTCCGCCGCTCGTGGAACCCGCGCGAGCGCGTGGTCGTCTACGCCACCGCGTCCAGCCCGACCGTCACGCCCACCTCCGCCTCGCAGGTGGAGGTCCAGGTGCGGGTGTCTGCCCGGATCGACGCCGACGGCCGGTACTGGGCGGCCGGCCCCGACGCGGAGGAGACGTTGTCCTTCGAGCTGGTGCAGGACGACGAGGGCCAGTGGCGGATCTCCGGCCTGGAGAACGGCGTCGTGCTGTCCGAGCCCGTGTTCGAGGCGATCTACCGCTCCGCCACCCTGTACTTCCTCTCGCTCGACGGCACGTTCCTGGTGCCGGAGACCCGCTGGTTCCCGCTGCGGAACCTGGCGACCTCCATCGTCCGCGAGCTGATCGCCGGGCCGTCGGACTGGCTGCGCGACGCCGTGCGCACCGCCATCCCGGAGGGCGCGGTGCTCCAGCCGGACGCGGTCTCGGTCGACGACGACGGGGTCGCCACCGTCAGCCTGGCCGCCGGTGGTCTGCCGACCGAGATGGACGACCGCGAGCTCATGCTGGCCCAGCTCCAGGCCTCGTTGCGGATCGCGCGGGTGCGCAGCGTCGAGGTGTCCGCCGACGGGGTGGCCCTGGGTGCGCAGGCCGCCGACCTGGAGCGCGGGCAGGACGGGGGCGGCGCGCTGGAGATGATCCAGGACGACACGCTGGTGGACCTGGAGCAGTCCGAGCTCGTGCCGGTCGAGGGGATCGCCTCGCTGGCCGGCCTGGACGCGCACGATCCCGCGCGCGACGGATCCGGCGAGGTCCGCGTGCTGCTGTCCGGCACCGACACGCTGATGACGGTCCCGACGACCGACGCGCCCGCGCGCACGCTGCTCAGCGCCTCCGCCCTGGTCGCGCCCTCGGTGGACCGCCTGGGCTGGGTGTGGACGGCCTCGCGCGACGTCGACGGGTCGCTGCTGGCCGTGTCCGCCGACGCGGGGACGCGGATCGACGTCGAGGGCGACTGGCTCGACGGGCGCACCGTGCGCTCGATCCGGGTGGCCCGGGACGCCACGCGCGTCGCGGTGGTCTCCGCCGGTGCGGACGGGGTGCGGGTGGACGTCGCGGCGATCATCCGGGACGCGTCCGGCACGCCGCAGGCGCTCGGCGAGTCCTGGCGCACGGCGGTGAACCTGGTCGACGCGACCCGGGTGGTCTGGGTGGACGAGTCGACGCTCGGCGTGCTCGGCCGGACCGCGAGCGGCACCACGCCGGTGCTGCACCTGGTGCAGGTCGCCGGGCAGTCGCAGGCGCGGCCCGCGATCGTCGACCTGGTGGACATCGCGGCCGGCAAGGGCGAGGGCACGCTGTACGTGGTGACCGCCCAGGGGACGCTGTACGGGCGCTCGGGGTCGAGCTGGGCGCAGGTGGTCTCCGGCGTGCGGGACCCGTCCTTCCCGGGCTGATCGGGCTGCCCGGCGGTCGGGCTGCCGGGCTTCGGCCCGACCGACGACCGCGCGTCCGGGCCGGCCGACGATCGGATCGTGGATCGCCGGGCCCTCGGTCCCGCTCGGGGAGCGGGCGTCGAGCCGTCCACAGGCGCCCCGGGCCGTCGTCGTCCCCAGGAGCGGCTGTGCGGGGGTGCGGCGGCCGGCACCGGTCGCGCACCGTGGCGGCATGACCGCCGATCCGCACCGTGACCCCGCTGACCCCGCTGCCCGCGCGGGACCCGCCACCCCCGGTGCCCGCGCTGCGCTCGCCGCGCCCGGAGCGCCTGGTGCCCGTGGCGTCCTCGCCGTGCTCGTCCTGCTCGCGCGGGCCGCCCTGGATCTCGTGCTGCCCGTCACCTGCGCGGGCTGCGGCACCGGTGGCGTGCGGGTGTGCCCCGCCTGCGCGGCGGTGTGGTCGGCAGCCCCGCACCGGTGCGAGACCGGGGCCGCGCGCTGGGACTGGCTGGAGCCCGGCGGGCCGCCGCCGGTGTGGGCGCTCGCGGCGCACGAGGGCCGGGTGCGGCGGCTCGTGGTCGCGTGGAAGGACGGCGGACGCGCGGACCTCACCGGGTGGCTGTCCGCCGTCGGGCGCCGGGCAGGGCGCTGGCTCGCCGCCACCGGGCGGATGCGCGCGGCGACCGGGCTGCCCGACGCGCGTGCCGCGCCGGACCCGCGTGCCGCGCCGGACCCGCGTGCCGCGCCCGACGCGCGTGCCGCGCCCGACGCGCGTGCCGCGCCCGACGCACGGGCAGCGCCCGGGGTGCGCTCGCCGGCCGTGGTGGGCGCCCCGTCCTCGCCGGTCGGGCCCGAACCGCCGGACCCGCCCGCCCTGCTCGTCGTGCCCGCGCCCCCGTCGGCGTCCGGTGCGCGCCGACGGGGCGAGGACCTCGTCGCAGCGGTGGCGCGGGCGGTGGCCGACGGGCTGTCCGACGGCGGGCTGCCCGCCACCGGCGCCCGCGTGCTGCGGCTGCGCGGCGGCGGGCCGGACCAGGTCGGGCTCGGTGCCCGCGGGCGCTCCGCGAACCGTGCCGGACGGGTCCTGCTGCGCCCCGGCGGTGCCGTGCGGGTGGCGGGCCGGGACGTGCTGCTGGTGGACGACGTGCTCACCACCGGCGCCACCCTGGCCGAGTGCCGGCGCGTCCTGGAGCGCGCCGGTGCGCGCGTCCGCGGGGCGGTGGTGCTCGTCGTCACCCGGTCGCCCGGCACGCGGACCGGTCGGTTGGAAACACCCGGCGACCAGGGCTAGCGTGGGTCCCCAGACCACGGCGGCAGCGACGTCGCCGGATGGTCCGCACGTGTCGCGACGGGTCCGCCCGTCGGCGAGGAGGTGGTGCCGACGATCCGCCCCACGAGGGCGTTCCGCGCATGTCACCGGGCGGGATCACCCGCCCCCAGACCTCCAGGAGGTACCCCATGGAGATCGTCGTCGCAGGCCGTCACACCGACGTCCCCGAGCGGTTCCGGCGTCACGTCGAGGACAAGCTCGCCAAACTCGAGCAGCTCGCCCCCCGGGCGCAGCGCATCGACGTCGAGGTGACCCACGAGTCCAACCCCCGTCAGGCGGCCGCCGCCGAACGGGTCGAGCTGACCGTGGTCGGCAAGGGGCCCGTCATCCGGGCCGAGGCGTGCGCGGACGACCGGTACGGGGCGTTCGACCTGGCGATCGACAAGCTGTCGGAGCGGCTGCGCAGGGCACGCGACCGGCACAAGAACCACCGGGGCAAGGTGCCCACGCCCCCGGTGGACGTCCGTCCGTTCGAGCCGGAGCCGGAGCCCGTCACCTCGACGGTCACCGCCGACGGCGTCGTGGAGACCACGCTCGGCGACTCGCCCGTGGTGATCCGGGAGAAGATCCACGCCGCCCAGCCGATGACCATCGACGACGCACTGTACGAGATGGAGCTGGTCGGTCACGACTTCTTCCTCTTCGTCGACGCCGAGACCGCCCAGCCGTCGGTGGCCTACCGCCGGCGCGGCTGGAGCTACGGCGTGATCAAGCTCGACGCCGCCGTCGGAGCGCCGCTGGTGCCCGTCCAGGCCTGATCGACCGCCGGACGCCCCGTGCCCTCGTCGGGCGCGGGGCGTCCGTGCGCACGTCCGCGGTCCGGGGGCGGACGGACGGAGCCGGGCGCGCTCGGGCCTGTCGCGCGCCGAGAACGCGCCCGTGTGTGGGTGGTCACCGGCACGATGGCCCCATGACCTCCACGGACCCGGGGCCCCGCACCGTCGCGCCCACCGGCACCGCCCGCGCCGTCGGCACCGCCCACCGCCCGTCCGGCACGCTGTCGCTCTCGCAGGCCCGGCGGGTCGCGCTGCGCGCGCAGGGGCTCGACCGACCCCGGGCGGTCCGCGCGGGCGCGCCGACGATGCGCCAGTTCCAGCAGGTCGTCGACCGGGTGGGGCTGATCCAGATCGACTCGGTGAACGTGCTGGCACGGGCGCACCTGATGCCGGCGTTCTCCCGCCTGGGCCCCTACGACACGGCCCTGCTCGACCGGGCGTCCGGGCGCGCGCCGCGCCGGCTGGTCGAGACCTGGGCGCACGAGGCGTCCTTCGTGCCGCCGGAGACCTGGATGCTGCTCGGCTGGCGCCGGCGGGCCTACCTGGACCACGCCTGGGGCACGATCGCCGAGGTCCCGGTGCGCCACCACTCGCTCGTGGCCGACGTGCGCGCGGTGATCGCCGAGCACGGTCCGCTCACCGCGCGGGAGGTGCACGAGCGGGTCGGCGCCGACCACCCCCGGGCCACGGTGGAGTGGGGCTGGAACTGGTCGGCGTCCAAGCGCGTGCTGGAGTTCCTGTTCTTCACCGGGGAGGTGTCCTCGGCGCGGCGCAACGCGCAGTTCGAGCGCTGCTACGACCTGACCGAGCGGGTGCTGCCGCCCGAGGTGCTGGCGGCGGGGGAGCCGGACCAGCAGGAGGCGCTGCGCGCGCTGGTGACGATCGCGGCGCGGGCGCACGGGGTGGCCACCGAGCGCTGCCTGCTCGACTACTTCCGGCTGCGCGGGCCGAAGGCGCAGGCGGCGGTGGCCGAGCTGGTCGAGGAGGGGCGCCTGGTCCCGGTCTCCGTCGAGGGCTGGTCCCGCCCGGTGCTGCTCGACGCGGGGGCCGACCTGCCGCGGGCCGCGACCGCGCGTGCGCTGCTCAGCCCGTTCGACCCGCTGGTGTTCGAGCGCCGCCGGCTGAAGGAGCTGTTCGGGCTGCGGTACCGGATCGAGATCTACGTGCCGGAGGACAAGCGGGTGCACGGCTACTACGTGCTGCCGTTCCTGCGCGGGGAGCGGCTGGCGGCGCTGGTGGACCTCAAGGCGGACCGCAAGGACGGCGTGCTGCGCGTGCACGCCGCGCACCTGCCGGACCCGGTCGAGGGCGGGTCGGCGTCCGAGTGCGACCCGGCTCCCGGCGACGTGGCCGCCGACCTCGCGGCGGAGCTGCGGCTGATGGCGGGCTGGCTCGGGCTGGCGGACGTGGTGGTCGGTGACAAGGGCGGGCAGCCGCGCGGGTCGCTGGCGGCCACCCTGACGGCCGCCCTGCTCGCCGGATGAGCGGGTCCGGTCCGGCCTGATCTGCGCGGACCTCGTGCGGATCTCGGCGCGAGTTTGCTCCGGCCGCTCTCGCCTCACCTACGATGGACCGGGCCCGGCTGTGCGGTCGGGGCACCGGGTCGTCCCGCGAGGTCTCGCGGGACCCACGAGTTCGGGAGTGCACGTGCCTGCGATCCTCGAGAAGGTCCTCCGCCTCGGTGAGGGCCGGATCCTCAAGAAGCTGTCGGGCGTCGCCCAGCAGGTCAACGCGCTGGAGGACAGCTTCACGTCGCTGTCCGACGCCGAGCTGCGCGAGGAGACCGACCGCTTCAAGGCCCGCCTGGCCGACGGTGAGAAGCTCGACGACCTGCTCGCGGAGGCGTTCGCCGCGGTCCGCGAGGCCGCCCGGCGCACCCTCGGCCAGCGGCACTTCGACGTGCAGCTCATGGGCGGCGCCGCCCTGCACCTCGGGAACATCGCCGAGATGAAGACCGGTGAGGGCAAGACCCTGGTCGCCACCGCGCCGGCCTACCTCAACGCGCTGACCGGCAAGGGCGTGCACGTCGTCACGGTCAACGACTACCTCGCCTCGTACCAGGCCGACCTGATGGGCCGCGTGTACCGGTTCCTCGGCCTGACCACCGGCGTCATCCTCACCGGGCAGACCCCGGCCGAGCGCCGCGTGCAGTACGCCGCCGACATCACCTACGGCACCAACAACGAGTTCGGATTCGACTACCTGCGCGACAACATGGCGTGGAGCACCGAGGAGCTCGTGCAGCGCGGCCACCACTTCGCGATCGTGGACGAGGTCGACTCGATCCTCATCGACGAGGCCCGCACCCCGCTCATCATCTCCGGCCCCGCGTCCGGCGACGCCAACCGCTGGTACGCCGAGTTCGCCAAGGTCGTCCGCCGTCTCCAGCCGGAGCGCGACTACGAGGTGGACGAGAAGAAGCGCACCGTCGGCGTGCTGGAGCCCGGCATCGCACGCGTCGAGGACTACCTCGGCATCGACAACCTCTACGAGTCGCTGAACACGCCGCTGATCGGCTTCCTCAACAACGCGATCAAGGCGCAGGAGCTGTTCAAGCGCGACAAGGACTACATCGTCGACAAGGGCGAGGTCCTGATCGTCGACGAGCACACCGGTCGCGTGCTGCCCGGCCGTCGCTACAACGAGGGCATGCACCAGGCGATCGAGGCGAAGGAGGGCGTCGCGATCAAGGCCGAGAACCAGACGCTCGCCACGATCACGCTGCAGAACTACTTCCGCCTGTACGACAAGCTCTCCGGGATGACCGGTACCGCCGAGACCGAGGCTGCCGAGTTCCAGGGCACCTACAAGCTCGGCGTCGTGCCGATCCCGACCAACCGCGGGATGCAGCGCATCGACCAGACCGACCTGGTCTACAAGGCCGAGGCCGGCAAGTTCGACGCCGTCGTCGCGGACATCGTGGAGCGGCACGCCGCCGGCCAGCCGGTGCTCGTCGGCACCACCAGCGTCGAGAAGAGCGAGCTGCTGTCGGGCAAGCTGCGCAAGGCGGGCGTCCCGCACGAGGTGCTGAACGCCAAGCAGCACGCCCGTGAGGCGTCGATCGTCGCGCAGGCCGGCCGCAAGGGCGCCGTCACCGTCGCCACCAACATGGCCGGTCGTGGCACCGACATCATGCTCGGCGGCAACGCCGAGTTCATGGCCGTCGCCGACCTCGCCGCCCGCGGGCTCGACCCCAAGGAGAGCCCGGAGGAGTACGAGGCCGCCTGGCCCGACGCCCTGGAGAAGGCCCGCGAGGCCGTCGCCACCGAGCACGACGAGGTGGTGGAGCTCGGCGGTCTGTACGTGCTGGGCACCGAGCGCCACGAGTCCCGCCGGATCGACAACCAGCTGCGCGGCCGCTCCGGCCGCCAGGGTGACCCGGGCGAGTCCCGGTTCTACCTGTCCCTGCAGGACGACCTGATGCGGCTGTTCAACTCGGGCATGGCCGAGTCGATGATGACCCGCGCGGGCTTCCCGGACGACATGCCGCTCGAGGCCAAGATCGTCGGCCGCGGCATCCGCTCCGCGCAGTCGCAGGTCGAGGCGCGCAACTTCGAGATCCGCAAGAACGTGCTCAAGTACGACGACGTGCTGTCCCGGCAGCGGGAGGTCATCTACGACCAGCGCCGCCGCGTGCTCGAGGGCGAGGACCTGCAGACCCAGGTCCAGCACTTCATCGAGGACGTCGTCACCGACTACGTGCAGGGCACCACCGGTGAGGGTCACCCGGAGGAGTGGGACCTCGAGGGCCTGTGGACCCAGCTCCGCGCCGTGTACCCGGTGTCGATCACCGTGGACGACGTCGTCGAGCAGGCCGGCGGCCTGGGCCGGGTCACCCCGGAGCTGCTCACCACCGAGCTGCTGTCCGACGCGCGGATCGCGTACACCGAGCGCGAGACCGCCCTCGGCGAGACGAACATGCGCCAGCTGGAGCGTCGTGTGGTGCTCTCGGTGCTGGACCGCAAGTGGCGCGAGCACCTCTACGAGATGGACTACCTCAAGGAGGGCATCGGCCTGCGCGCGATGGCCCAGCGCGACCCGCTGATCGAGTACCAGCGCGAGGGCTACCAGCTGTTCCAGGCGATGACCGACGGGATCAAGGACGAGGCCGTCGGCTTCCTCTTCAACCTCGAGGTCAAGGTCGCCGAGCCCGCCGAGGGCCAGACGGACGGCGCCGTCGTCCCGGCCGAGGGTGAGGCGGCGTCCTCCGACGGCGCGGCGCCGGTGCTGGTCGCCAAGGGGATCGACGGGCCGGAGCGCCAGGTGCCGCTGCAGTACTCGGCGCCCAGCGAGGACGGCGACGGCGGCACCGTGGTCTCCCGTGACGGCCGCTCCTCCGCGAGCAGCGGCTCCGCCGGCACGACGACCTCCGCCGGCTCCGACGCGGCGGACTCCGGCGCGTCGAACCGTGAGGCCCGCCGCAAGGCCGCGCGCAAGCAGCAGCGCCGCTGACTGACGCCCGTGGGGTGGGCCGGTGCCGTGCGCGCCGACCCACCCCACGGACGTTCCCGGGGCCGGTGCGTCGCGGCATCGCGGCGGTCCAGCGCGCGGCACGCCGGGTTGCGGCGTGGTCGGGCCGAAGCGGCCCGGTGCGATGCGTCGCGGCGCGATCCAGCGCGGTGCGACGCGGCTCGCGATCGTCGGGCGGACGAGGAGAGCCCCCGCCCACCCGACGTCGCGCCGGCTTCCGGTGTCAGCCGATGACCAGCTCCGCGGCGCGCCACCGACCGTTGCGCCGCACCAGCCGGAGCGCGACGGCACGCACCCGCCCGACGTGCGAGACCACGACGGCGGACTCGACCGTGTCCTCGTCCACCCGCATCATCCGCAGCGCGCGGACGACGGCGCGCAGGCCCTGGGCGGCGATCGTGCCACCGACCATCTCCGGGCGTCCCGTGGCCGAGGTGGCCGGACCGCCACCGGCGGCAGGCCCGGACCGGGCACGAGGTCGGGAGGCACCAGCGCCGCCGACGCGGGCACCGACGGCGGAGAGCGCGGCCCGCTGCCCGAGCGCCTCGTAGACCTCGGGCAGCAGCCACCGGGCGAGCTGGGCCTGCTGCCGCGCGCCGGAGAGCACCTCGACGGTGGCGATGGCGATCATCATCGACGCCTGGTCCGGGTCGACGACGAGGCCGACCGGTGCGCGTTCGCCCGGTGCGCGGGGTGTGCGCCGGGCGAACGCGGGCAGCGGTGCGTCGCCGCGGGTACCGGGTGACGAGGCGAGCGTGGTGCCGGTGCCGGTGCCGCGCGGGCGGGGGATGACCCCGGGCGGGGCGCTGCTCCCGTGCGGCGCGCCACCGTCGCCGAGCGCGGCGCTGTCGACAGGGCTGCTGTCCTCGTGGCGCGCACGGCCGACGTGCGGCGTGCCGCCGTCGGGCGGGGCGCTGCCGCCGTTCGGGATCCGGGTGGGGACGCCGCGGTGCGGCGCGGCGGGCGTCGATGCGGGCGCGCTCGGGACCAGCAGGGGTGACGGGACGAGCCGGACGGTGGGCACGGTGCTCACAGGACCTCCTCGGTCGTGGGTCCCCGGGGGCGGAGGTCCCGGTCTACCCCGTCCGGGTGACCGCGGTCCACGCCGCTGACCTGCACCTGTGGACAGAACAGGACAGCGCCGGCCTGTGGATGACGACGGGTCCGCGGGTCGTGGCTGGGAGCACCGGCCCGGGCACGGCACACTGGTGCCGTGCGCCTCTACGTCCCCGCGACCCTCGACGAGCTCGACACCCTCACCGGCCCGGACGCCGCCCTCGCCGGACCGCGGCGTGCCCACGCGGTGACGCCCCGGCTGAGCGGTCTGCTGCCGGACGAGGACGAGGAGGGCTGGGAGTTCGCCGCGCAGCTGATGGCCGCCGACGACGCGCTGGTGCTGCTGGCCTCTCGCCCGCAGGCGCCGACGCTGCGGCTGCTGGTGACGGTGGAGGTCGCGGACTCCGCGGTGGACGTGACGCCCGCGGCCGAGGACGAGCCGGTGAGCCTGGTGACGCTGGTCGAGCCGCTGGACCTGGACGACGTGGTGTGCGCGCTGGTGGACGAGCCGGCGGCGCGCGCCGAGGTGGTGCGGGCGCTGGACGGCGACGACGCGGCGCTGGACGCCCTGGGCGAGCGCGACCTGCTCTGGTACGACGTGAGCGAGCTCACGCGCATCCCGCGCTGACCCGCTCTCGCTCGACCTCGCGCGCGGATCGACCCGGCCTGCGCGATCCCGCGCGCCGATCGACCCGGCCCGCGCGAGCCCCGCGCTCAGTCCGCGATCAGCGGGTCGAGCACCTGCAGCGTCGCGCTGTGCAGCAGCCCGTTGGTCACCAGCGCCGACCCGCCGAACGGCCCGTCGACGCCCTGCACCGACGTGAACCGCCCGCCGGCCTCGGTGACGATCGGCACCAGCGCGGCCATGTCGTGCAGCGCGAGCTCGGGCTCGGCGGCGATGTCCACGGCACCCTCGGCGACCATGACGTAGGACCAGAAGTCGCCGTAGGCGCGGGTGCGCCACACGCGGCGCGTCAGGTCGAGGAAGTGGTCGAGGCGACCCTGCTCCTCCCAGCCGGACAGGCTGGAGTACGACAGCGAGGCGTCCTGCAGCCGGCCGACCTGCGACACCTGCATCCGGGTCGCCGAGGTGAGCGAGCGCCCGCTCCACGCGCCGGACCCGGTGGCGGCCCACCAGCGACGGCCCAGCGCCGGGGCGCTGACCAGGCCGACCACCACCTCGTCCCCGTCGAGCAGGGCGATCAGGGTGGCCCACACCGGCACGCCGCGCACGAAGTTCTTGGTCCCGTCGATCGGGTCGACCACCCAGCGGCGCGGCCCGTGCCCGGTGTCCGGCATCTCCTCGCCGTGCACGGCGTCCCGCGAGCGGGTGCGGGACAGCTGCGCGCGGATCAGCGCCTCGGCGGCACGGTCGGCGTCGCTGACCGGGGTGAGGTCCGGCTTGGTCTCGACCTGGAGGTCCAGCGCCTTGAACCGCGACATGGTCAGCGCGTCCACCTGGTCGGCGATCACGTGGGCCAGGCGCAGGTCGTCGTCGTACCGGGGGGTGGTCATGCGCTCCAACCTAGCGGTCGGCGGGGGAGGGCACCGGCCCCGCTCAGCCCTCGGCGGCGCCGGTGCGGCTGACCAGCAGGCGGCGGAACGAGTCCACCCGCGCGGCGCGGGCCTCGCGCTCGGTGTCGTCGCCGGCGGCCTCCACCCACTCGTCCAGGGCGCAGTCCGGGGCGTCGGCGGCGTGGGTGCAGCCGCGCGGGCACTCCTCGGCGACCTCGGCCAGGTCCGCGAACGCGCCGATCAGGTGGTCCGGGTCCACGTGCGCCAGGCCGAAGGAGCGCACGCCGGGGGTGTCGATCACCCAGGTCGGCTCGTCGGCGTCGGGCACCCGCAGGGCGACCGCGGAGGTGGAGGTGTGCCGGCCGCGCCCGGTGACGTCGTTGACCACGCCGGTGGCGCGCCGGGCGTCCGGCACCAGCGCGTTGACCAGGGTGGACTTGCCAACGCCGGAGTGCCCGACCAGCACGGAGGTCCGTCCGACGAGCGCGGCGCGCACCGCGTCGATCCCCTCGATGTCGGCCTCGACGGCGCCGCGGCTGGACACGACCACCTGCACGCCGATCGGCTCGTAGAGCGCCCGCAGCGGTCCGGGGTCGGCGAGGTCGGCCTTGGTCAGCGCGAGCAGCACGTCCATGCCGGCGTCGTAGGCGGCCACCACGCAGCGGTCGATCATGCGCGTGCGCGGCTCGGGGTCGGCCAGGGCGGTGACCACGACGAGCTGGTCGGCGTTGGCGACGATCACCCGCTCGACCGGGTCGGTGTCGTCGGCGGTCCGCCGGAGCACGGTGGTGCGGTCCACGATCCGCACGATCCGCGCCAGCGAGCCGTCGGCGCCGGAGGTGTCGCCGACCAGGTCCACCCGGTCGCCGGGCACCACGCGCTCGCGTCCGAGCTCGCGGGCCTTCATGGCGATCGCGACCCGCTCGGCGGGACCGTCGGCGTCCACCAGGACGGTGTACCGGCCCCGGTCGACGCCGGTGACCAGCGCGCGCTCGGCGTCGGCGTGCTCCGGTCGGGTCTTGGTGCGCGGACGCGACCCGCGTCGGCCCGGGCGGACCCGGACGTCGGACTCGTCGAAGGTGCGGCGCGCCGCGGCGCTCACGCGAGCATGCCGTCCCACAGCCCGACGAAGTCGGGGATGGTCTTGGCGGTGGTGGCGACGTCCTGCACCCGCACGTCGGGGACCACCAGGCCGATCAGCGCGCCGAAGGTCGCCATCCGGTGATCGGCGTAGGTGCGCACCGTGGCGGCGTGCAGCGGGCGGGGGGTGATCAGCAGGCCGTCCGGCGTCTCCTCGGCCTCGCCGCCGAGCCGAGTGATCTCGGCGGTGAGCGCGGCCAGCCGATCGGTCTCGTGCCCGCGCAGGTGCGCGATCCCGCGCAGCCGGGTCGGGCCCTCGGCGAGCACGGCCACCGCGGCGATCGTCGGGGCGATCTCTCCGGCGGCGCTGAGGTCCAGGTCGATGCCGCGCACGGTGCCGGTGCCGGTCACGGCGAGCACGTCGCCGTCCAGCGCGCAGCGCGCCCCCATCCGCTCCAGGATCCCGGGCAGCAGCCCGCCCGGCTGGGTGGTGCTCGCCGGCCACCCCGGGACGCGCACGGTGCCGCCGGCGACGACCGCCGCGCTCAGGAACGGTGCGGCGTTGGACAGGTCGGGCTCGACGCGCACGTCCCGCGCGCGCAGCGGGCCGGGGGCGACCCGCCAGACGGCGTGCTCGGAGTCGTCCACCTCGACACCTGCGGCGCGCAGCACCTCGACGGTCATCTCGATGTGCGGCACGCTCGGCAGGCTGGTGCCAGTGTGCCGGACGGTCAGCCCCTCGGTGAACCGGGCGCCGGCCAGCAGCAGGGCGGAGACGAACTGGGAGGATCCCGAGGCGTCCACCGCGACCTCGCCGCCGCGCACGGCCCCGGCGCCCGCGATCTCGAACGGCAGGAAGCCGGGCTCGCCGAGCGCGCGGGTGCTGACGCCGAGGTCGCGCAGCGCGTCGAGCACCGGCCCCATCGGCCGCACGCGGGCACCGGCGTCGCCGTCGAAGGTGACCGTGCCGGCGGTGAGCGCGGCCACCGGGGGCACGAAGCGCATGACGGTGCCGGCGAGCCCGCAGTCGATCGTGGTCGCCGGGACGGTCGCATTGGTGGCCAGCGGCTCGACCAGCCAGTCGCCGGGGGCGTCCGGGGCGTCGGTGATCCGCACGCCGAGCGCGCGCAGCGCCTGCGCCATGAGCAGGGTGTCGCGGGAGCGCAGCGGGGACCGCAGCCGACCGGGGCCGTCGGACAGCGCGGCGGCGACCAGGTAGCGGTTGGTCAGCGACTTCGACCCGGGCACGTCCACGGTCGCGTCGAGCGGCCGGGTGACGGTGGGGGCGGTCCAGGCGTCCGCCAGGGAGGCGTCGGCGAGGTCGGCGGCGCTGTGCGAGGTCATGGGTCCCAGGTTATCGGCCGGGGAGGTCCGACCCGGCGGGTGTCCGCGCGGCGGGGCGGCGGGCTCCCGGGATCGTGGGGGAGCGGCCGGTCGAGCGACCCCCGCCGGCCTGCTGCGCGATCTCGTACGAGTGCGCCGTGCGTCCCGCCCTCGCGGCGTCAGCCCAGAGCGTCAGCCGAGCGCGTCGGCGACCGCGTCCCGCGCGGCCCCGGCCTTCTCCACCGCCGCCCGCGTCGCGCGTGCGTGCTCCACCCGCCAGGCGATCCCGGGACGCCCGGCGGTGTCGGCGGCGGCGATCAGCGCGCCCCCGGTCAGCGCCAGCGAGCGGACGAACCGGCGGCGGCGCTCGGCACGGTCGGCCTTCTCCGCGGTCTCCTGCGCCGAGGCCGTGCGGCGCGGGTGGGGCAGGTGCGGGCGGTGACCCTCCGGGGCGTCGGCGGCGGCCAGCGGCAGCGTGAGCCCGGCCAGCGCCAGGGCGGCGGTGCGCGGGGCGCGCCCGGTGGCGAGCATCAGCGCCGCGACGGCGGTGGCGGCGCCGTGCCCGCGGACCAGGAGCGTCAGGTCGCGCTCGCTGGGCCGGCGGAACCGCTCCAGCGGACCGAGGGAGCCGTCGGGGACCATCGCGGTGGCGCGGCCCAGGGCGTCCCGGGCGACCTCGACGTGCGGGGCGGGGTGCCGGACGGCGTCGATCCCCTCGGTGAGGAACCACGACGCGAAGAGCGGTCGGGCGATCCGGCGCAGCAGCATGACGTCCTCCCTCGCACGGCCCACGCGGTGCGGACCAGCGGTGATCCGCGTCGTGCGGGCCACCTCCACCCACGCTAGCCGCCCACCGGCGGGAATGCGTCGGCTGTGAGCAGTGTTGTCCCGGCCATGAGCTGCACCACCCTCGAGCGCCCCTCCGTGACCGGCGCCACCGGCGGCGCGGGCACCGCGGTGCTCGACGCCCGGCCCGTGGCGGGCTCCATGCCCTCGGGCGGACTAGGCTCGCCGGTGATGAGCGACGACACCACCCGCGCCCCCGAGACCGAGGACGACGCGGCGCGCAGCGAGCGGTTCGAGACCGAGGCGCTGGTCTACCTGGACCAGCTCTACGGCGCCGCCCTGCGCATGACGCGCAACCCCTCGGACGCCGAGGACCTGGTGCAGGAGACCTTCGCGAAGGCGTTCGCGGCGTTCCACCAGTACCGCCCGGGCACCAACCTCAAGGCGTGGCTGTACCGGATCCTCACGAACACCTTCATCAACTCGTACCGCAAGAAGCAGCGCGAGCCGCAGCAGTCCCAGGCCGACGACATCGAGGACTGGCAGATCGCGCGCGCGGAGTCGCACACCTCGACGGGCCTGCGGTCCGCGGAGGCGGAGGCGCTCGACCATCTTCCGGACTCGGACGTCAAGGACGCGCTCGCGCGGCTGCCCGAGGAGTTCCGGATCGCGGTGTACCTCGCAGACGTCGAGGGCTTCGCGTACAAGGAGATCGCCGAGATCATGGGCACCCCGATCGGGACGGTGATGTCCCGGCTGCACCGTGGGCGGGGTCAGCTGCGCGAGATGCTGGCCGACTACGCCCGCGACCGGGGGCTGGTGGTCGCGGCCCCGTCCGGGTCCGAGCCCGGCACGGGATCGTCGAGGAGGGCACGATGACGGGGTGGGACACCGCGGAGGGCGGGTCGGCTGCGGTCGGCGACGCGTCGCGCACGGCGGAGGTCGTCGGCGGGTGCGGTCCGGACTGCGAGCAGGCGCTCGGCCGGCTGTTCACCTACCTGGACTCCGAGCTGGAGGCGACGGACGCCGAGCAGGTGCGCGCGCACATCGAGGACTGCCGTCCCTGCCTGGACGAGCTGGCCGTCGAGACCATGCTGAAGAACCTGGTCAAGCGCTGCTGCCAGGAGGAGGCCCCCGCCGACCTGCGGGTGCGTATCCACGCGCAGCTCACCACGCTCAAGGTCGTCCGGCCCGAGCAGGCCTGACGCGCGACCGCAGCGCGTGACGAGCAGAGCATGACGAAGGGCCCGGTGCATCAGCACCGGGCCCTTCGTCAGATTCGCGCGCGACGCTCAGGCGTTGGGGCGCTTGCCGTGGTTGGCGGAGCTCCCGGCGCGGGAACGGCGCTTGCGGCCACGCTTGCTCATCGATCTCTCCCTGGTCTGGCGTGCGGCCGACGATGGCGCACGCGAGGGTGCTCCGACGGCCCGAGGACTCCCCATCGTCCCACACCCGGGCGGGTGGTTCCGCATCGGGGGAGCGCGGGCGTTCAAGGCAAGGCCCTTCCCGGCCGATGACCAGGGGGTGAGCGAGCAGCCCCAGTCCGTCGTCCCCCTCCTGCACGCGCTGGCCCAGGCCGGCGGGTCCGACCTGCACGTCAAGGTCGGCTCCGAGCCGCGGGTGCGCGTGGACGGCCGGCTGCGCCGGTTGCAGGTGCCCTCGCTGTCGCCGCGCGACACGGCGCACATGCTCGAGGAGGTGCTGCCGGAGGACCTGGTCGACGAGTTCCGTCGCACCAAGGAGGCCGACTTCGCGTTCTCGCTGTCCGGCGTCGGGCGGTTCCGTGTGAACGCCTACCAGGCGCGCGGCACCTACGGCCTGGTGTTCCGCCTGGTCGCGATGGGCGTCGAGTCGCTGTCCGAGCTGGGGCTGCCGGAGGTCGTCGGCGAGCTCGCGCTGGAGCCGCGCGGGCTGGTGCTGGTGACGGGGCCGACCGGATCGGGCAAGACCACGACGCTGGCGTCGATGATCGACCTGATCAACACGGTGCGCGAGGCCAACATCATCACGATCGAGGACCCGATCGAGGTGCTGCACCAGGACAAGCGCGGCATCATCTCCCAGCGCGAGATCCGGCAGGACACCGACGACTTCACGGTCGCGCTGCGTGCCGCCATGCGTCAGGACCCGGACGTGATCTTCGTCGGCGAGATGCGTGACGTCGAGACGGTGCGCGCGGCGATGTCTGCGGCGGAGACCGGTCACCTGGTGCTCTCGACGCTGCACACGATCGACGCCTCGGAGTCGGTGAACCGCATCGTCGACTTCTTCCCGCCGCACGAGCAGCAGCAGGTGCGCGTGGCGCTGGCGCAGGCGCTGCGCGGGATCGTCTCGCAGCGCCTGGTGCGCCGTGCCGACGGCCAGGGTCGGACCGCGGTGGTGGAGGTGCTGGTCAACACGGGCCGTACTGCCGAGGCGATCCTCGACCCGGCGTCGGCGGAGCCGCTGGTGGACCTGATCCGCCAGGGCGACTACTACAAGATGCAGACCTTCGACCAGCACCTCGTGTCGCTGGTGGCGGACGGCACGGTCGCCTACGAGGAGGCGTGCGCGGTCGCGTCCAACCCCCAGGACCTCACCGTCGAGCTGCGCAGCGTGGGCCTGATCTCCTGATCCGCTCGACGTGTGTGGGACGCACGAGGGTTGTCGTGCGCGGAGACGCGATATATCGTGTCGGAACGCGATATATCTCGAACGCGAGGAGAGTGCGATGGCCACGGAGTCCTGGGTCGTGATCGGCCCGCAGGTGATCGAGGTCGACGGCGCGCACGCCGTCAACGTGCACGTGAACGGCGGCCGGGTCGACGTGGTCGCGCACGACGACCCGACCCGCACCGACGTCCGGCTGGAGGTGCACCGTGTCGACGGCTTCCCGCTGGAGGTGACCTTCGCCGACGGTGAGCTGCGGCTCCGCGTGCGGTCGGTGACCGGGCTGGACGGGATCTTCGAGCGGCTGCGCGGGCCGCACCACCGCGACCGCATCGACGTGCACCTGGCCGTCCCGCAGCACGTGCGCGCCTCGCTGGCCTCGGTGAACGCCGACCTGCTGCTCGCCGGGGTGCAGCAGGACGCCTCGGTCAGCACGGTCGGCGGAGCGGTGGTCGTGGACGGCACCCGCGGTGCGCTGTCCACCAAGAGCGTGTCCGCGGACGTCGTGGTGCGCGATCACGTGGGCGACCTGTCGATCGGCACGGTCTCCGGCGCGGCCACCGCCTCCGGCGCGCTGGCCCGGGTGCAGGTGACCACGGTGTCCGGCGAGGTGACGCTGGACTGCCTGGCGGCGACCTCGGTGTGCCAGGTGCGCACGGTCTCCGGCGACATCGCGGTGCGGCTGCCCGCCGGTCACGGCGTCGGCATCCAGTCCAGCAGCGTCTCCGGCCGGGTGGTCGTGGACGGGGTGGAGCACGGCGAGCGGCGTCCCGGACGGACCTCGGTGGACCTGCGTGACCCGCAGGCGACCTGCTTCGTCACCTCGCACTCGGTCTCCGGGCACCTGACCGTGCTGCACGGCGCCCCGCTGCCGGAGGGGTCCGGGGTGGGGAGCGCCGACTGATGCCGCCGGTCTTCGCGCACGGTCAGCTGCGGCTCTACCTGCTGTCCCTGCTGGAGGACGGCCCGCGGCACGGCTACGAGCTGATCACGGCGCTGTCCGAGCGGTTCGGCGGCACGTACCGGCCCAGCGCCGGCACGGTGTACCCCCGGCTGGCCCGCCTGGAGGAGGACGGGCTGGTCCGGCGCACCGACGCCGGTCGCAAGAGCCTGTACGAGCTGACCGACGCGGGCCGTGCCGAGCTGGAGGAGCACCGCGACGAGCTGGTGGCACTGGAGCACGACCTGGCGGACACGGTGCGGCGGCTGGCCGCGCAGGTGCGGCACGAGGTCACCGGGGCGATGGCCGGGATGAAGGCGGACCTCGCGGCGGCGGCGCAGGAGGCGCGCGCGGCGGCGGTGCGGGTGGCGGCGGTCGCGGGGGAGGCCGTGCAGGGCGGTGGCTCCTGGGCCGGCGGTCCGCCCGGTGGTTCCGGCGCGGGTACGACCGACCCGGCGCCGGGTGCGACCCCGTCCGGAGCGCCGCACCCGCACGCTGCCCCCACCGAGCAGCCCCACCCCACCGACCGCGCCGAGCAGCGCAGGCGTCGGGCCGAGGTGGAGGCGGAGCTGATCCGGTTCCGCGAGGAGGTGCGCGCCGCCGTCCGGGTGGCCGAGGCGCACGGGGACCTGCCGGCGCTCACGGTCGACACCGTCCGCACGGTGCTGGCCAGCGCCCGCTCGGCGATCACCGGCACCCTGCCGCGCCGCTGAGACGCGCGCCGGGTCGCCGTCGCGCGGGCCGCCGCACGCCTCAGCGGCACGCGCGCGGCGCGAGGTCTCAGGCGGCGTCGTCCGGCAGGCCGAGCCAGGTGCCCCAGTGCGAGTGCAGCACCAGCCAGGCCATCAGCCCGTACCCGGCCTGCCCGGGGAGGGCGCCGTCGCCGGCGGCGAGGTCGGCGAGCCACTGCTCGTGGGAGACCAGCGGCGTGAAGGTGTCCACGTAGGGCACCCGGCGGCGGGTGGTGACGTCGGCGAAGGCCGCCGAGAGGTCGGAGAGCGCGGTGGGGTCGGTGCCGGCGCCGGGCGGCGGGCCGATCACGAACGCGGACATCCGCCGCTGGTCGGCGGCGTCGAGGATGTTCGCCAGGTTGAGCCGGCTGCGGGCCAGCGAGAGGCCGGCGTGCAGGTCGGCGCGCCCGAGCGCCACCACCAGGCGGTTGTCGGCCTCGGCGGAGGTGCGCAGGTCGACCTCGGCCTCCCAGCGGGCGGACAGGCCGGTGGTGGTCTCGCCCGGGACGGCGAGGGTGAGCACGGTCGGCGGGACGGGTGTCGTCGTGCGCGCGGCGACCCGTCCGACCCAGCCCAGCGCCTTGGGGTCGCCGGCTCCGGCGGCCAGCTCGTCCCCGATCACCAGCAGACGCACCGGCAGCTCGCCCACAGTCCCCACCCCACCCGTTCTCGACCTTCAGCCCCGCACGTACCCCCGCGCGGTGACTCCTCAAGTCTCCCAGGTGGTCCGGTGCGGGCCGCAGAGCGACGCGCCTCATCGGTGGCGCAGCGGGTCGGACCCCTCGGTCCAGTCGTGGTGCGAGGCCGGCGGCCGACGGTTGCCGAGGCCGTCGCGGCGGACGGCGAGCACCAGCCGGACCGCCCACCACGCGGTGAGCGCGATCACGATGAGCAGCAGCGACGTGTCCATGGCAGAAAGTCTGTCGTCGCGCAGATCGCGACACGAGTGGCAGCAGTGCCGGTCTCCATCGAGATCCCGCCAGAACCGTGCCACACTGGCCGCATGCTCCAGCGCGTCGCCGCCATCGCGGTCCCGGGCCTCGCCCCCTTCGAGCTCGGTCTGGTCTGCGAGGTGTTCGGGATCGACCGGTCCGACACCGGCGGCCCGACCTTCGACCTGACCGTCTGCACCCCGGAGCCGGGGGTTCTGCCGATGAAGACCGGGCTCGCGCTCACCGTGCCGGACGGGCTGGAGGCCACGCAGGACGCCGACCTGGTGATCGCGCTGCCCTTCGACGCCTCGGCCGCGGTGCCCGAGCCGGTGCTCGACGCGCTGCGCGCCGCCCGGGCCCGGGGCGCCTGGGTGATGAGCATCTGCTCCGGGGCGTTCGCCCTGGCGCAGGCCGGGCTGCTGGACGGCCGGCGCTGCACGACGCACTGGATGTACGCCGACGACCTCGCCCGCCGCTACCCGCGCGCGGAGGTGGACCCCGCCGTGCTCTACGTGGAGGACGACGGGGTGATCACCAGCGCCGGCACCGCCTCGGGCATCGACGCCTGCCTGCACCTGGTCCGCCGCGAGCTCGGTGCCCGCCAGGCCGCCGCCGTCGCGCGCCGGATGGTGGTGCCGCCGCACCGGGACGGCGGGCAGGCGCAGTACGTCGACACGCCGCTGCCCTGCGACGCCGACACGCTCGGTCCGCTGCTGGCGTGGATGGTCGAGCACCTGGACGCCGAGCTGACCGTGCCGGACCTGGCAGCCCGCGCGCTGATGTCCGAGCGCACCTTCGCCCGGCGGTTCCGCGCCGAGACCGGCACCACCCCGGCTGCCTGGGTGACCCGCCAGCGGCTGGTGCGCGCGCAGGAGATGCTGGAGCGGACCTCCGCCGGCGTGGACGAGATCGCCCGGCGCAGCGGCTTCGGCGGCGCGGCGATCCTGCGGCACCACTTCGCCCGGGTGCTCGGCACCAGCCCGCAGGCCTACCGCCGGCAGTTCGCGTGCACGACCGAGGCCGAGGAGGCCGCCCGCGTGGCGTGACGGCCCCCCGGGTGCCGTCGGCGCACGCACGAGGGCCGGGCCCCGCCCTCGGCGAGACCCGGCCCTCTGCGTCGTCCGGACCCGGCCGGAGCGGACGTCAGCGCTCGAACGCCTCACGCAGCAGGTCCGCCTGCTCCGCCTGGTGGGCCTTCGCCGACCCCGCCGCCGTGGATGCCGAGGCCGGGCGCGACACCGCGCGGACCGGGGCGCCGACCACCTGCGGCATCGCCAGCGACACGTAGGACCACGCGCCCTGGTTGCGCGGCTCGTCCTGCACCCACACCAGCTCGGCCCCGTCGAAGGGCGCCAGGGCGGTGCGCAGGGCCTCGTGGTCCAGCGGGTACAGCTGCTCCAGCCGCACGATCGCGGTCCGCTCGTCCTGCCGCTCGGTGCGCTGCGCGACCAGGTCCCAGTAGACCTTGCCGGAGCAGAGCAGCACCCGGTCGACCGACGCGGCCCGCTCGGCGGCGGCCTCGTCCGGGATCACCGGGCGGAACGTCCCGGTGGTGAACTCCTCCACGGGGGAGGCGCCGGCCTTGAGCCGCAGCATCGACTTCGGGGTGAAGACGATCAGCGGGCGACGCGGGCGGGCGTAGGCCTGCCGGCGCAGCAGGTGGAAGTACGAGGCCGGCGTGGTCGGCTGCGCCACCACCATGTTGCCCTCGGCGCACAGCTGGAGGAACCGCTCGATCCGCGCGGAGGAGTGGTCCGGGCCCTGCCCCTCGTAGCCGTGCGGCAGCAGCAGCACCACGGAGGAGTGCTGGCCCCACTTCTGCTCGGCGGAGGAGATGAACTCGTCGATCACGGTCTGCGCGCCGTTGACGAAGTCGCCGAACTGCGCCTCCCACAGCACCAGCGCGTCCGGCCGCTCCACCGAGTAGCCGTACTCGAAGCCGAGGGCCGCGTACTCCGACAGCGAGGAGTCGTAGACCCAGAACTTCGCCTGGTCGGCGGACAGGTACAGCAGAGGGGTCCACTCGGCGCCGGTCTCCCGGTCGTGCAGGACCGCGTGCCGCTGCACGAAGGTGCCGCGTCGCGAGTCCTGGCCGGCGAGCCGCACCGGCGTGCCCTCGATCAGCAGCGAGCCGAAGGCCAGCAGCTCGCCGAAGCCCCAGTCGATCCCGCCCTCGCGGGACATCTGCTCCCGCTTGGCGAGCAGCTGCGCCAGCTTGGGGTGCACGGTGAAGCCCTCCGGCGGGCGCACGTGCGAGGCGCCGATCCGCTCCAGCACCTTCGGCGTCACGGCGGTCTGCCAGCCGATGATCATGCCGGCGTCCTCGCGCTGGGACTCCGGGCGCTCCAGGCCGGCGACCGGCTCGGCGTCCGGCGGCGGCGGGGTCCAGCCGTCCTCCCGCGTCTCGGCGAACACGCGCTCGAGCTGCGACTGGTAGTCGCGCAGCACGTGCTCGGCCTCCTCCAGGGTGATGTCGCCGCGGGCCACCAGCGCCTCGGTGTAGAGCTTGCGCACGGAGCGCTTGGCCTCGATCAGGTTGTACATCAGCGGCTGGGTCATCGAGGGGTCGTCGCCCTCGTTGTGCCCGCGCCGGCGGTAGCAGACCATGTCGATGATCACGTCGCGGTCGAACTGCTCGCGGTACTCGAAGGCCAGCTCGGCCACCCGCACGCACGCCTCGGGGTCGTCCCCGTTGACGTGGAACACCGGGACCTGCAGGCCCTTGGCGATGTCGGTGGCGTACTGCGAGGAGCGCGAGGACGACGGGCCGGTGGTGAAGCCGACCTGGTTGTTGATGACCAGGTGGATCGTACCGCCGGTGCGGTACCCGCGCAGCTGCGCCAGGTTGAGCGTCTCGAAGACCACGCCCTGACCGGCGAAGGCCGCGTCGCCGTGCAGCAGGATCGGCAGCACGGAGAAGCCGTCGCCGCCGAGGTCGATCCGGTCCTGCTTGGCGCGCACGATGCCCTCGAGCACCGGGTCCACCGCCTCCAGGTGCGAGGGGTTGGCGGCCAGGTACACCCGGGTGCTGGCGCCGGACTCGGCGCGGAACACGCCCTCGGTGCCCAGGTGGTACTTGACGTCGCCGGAGCCCTGCACGGACTTCGGGTCCTGGTTGCCCTCGAACTCGCTGAAGATCTGCCCGTAGGACTTGCCGGCGATGTTGGCGAGCACGTTGAGCCGGCCGCGGTGCGCCATGCCGATCGCGACCTCGTCCAGGCCGCCCTCCGCCGCGCGGGACAGGATCGCGTCGAGCAGCGGGATGACGGACTCGCCGCCCTCCAGCGAGAAGCGCTTCTGCCCGACGTACTTGGTCTGCAGGAACGTCTCGAAGGCCTCGGCGCCGTTCAGCCGCCGCAGGATCCGCAGCTGGTCCTCGCGCGGGGTGGGGGCGTAGCCGGACTCGAGCCGCTCCTGCAGCCAGCGGCGCTGCCGCGGGTCCTGCAGGTGCATGTACTCCACGCCGGTGGTGCGGCAGTAGGAGTCGCGCAGCAGGGCGAGCACCTGGCGCAGGGTGGCGCGGGGCTTGCCGGTGAACCCGCCGGTGGGGAAGCTGCGGTCGAGGTCCCACAGCGACAGGCCGTGGGTCTGCACGTCGAGGTCCGGGTGCTTGCGCAGCCGGTAGGCCAGCGGGTCGGTGTCCGCCATGAGGTGACCGCGCGAGCGGTACGCGTGGATCAGCTCGGCGATCCGGGCGGGCTTGATCGCCTCCGCGTCCGGGTCGGCGGCCTCCTTGACCCAGCGGATCGGCTCGTAGGGCACGCGCAGCGAGGCGAACACCCGGTCGTAGAAGCCGTCCTCGCCGAGCAGCTTGCGGTGCAGGATCCGCAGGAAGTCGCCGGACTGCGCGCCCTGGATGATCCGGTGGTCGTAGGTGGACGTCACCGTGAGCACCTTGGACACGCCGATCTTGTTCAGGTGCTCGTCGGAGGTGCCCTGGAACTCCGCCGGGTACTCCATCGCGCCGACGCCGACGATCGTGCCCTGGCCCTGCATCAGGCGCGGCACCGAGTGCACCGTGCCGATCGTGCCGGGGTTGGTCAGCGAGATCGTGGTGCCCGCGAAGTCGTCCACGGTGAGCTTGCCGCCACGCGCGCGGCGCACCACGTCCTCGTAGGCGGTCCAGAACTGCGCGAAGTCCAGCGTCTCGGCGCGCTTGATGCTCGGCACGAGCAGCTGGCGGGTGCCGTCCGGCTTGGCCAGGTCGATCGCGAGGCCCAGGTTGACGTGTGCGGGCGCCAGCACGCCGGGCTTGCCGTCCACCTGCGTGTACGCGGAGTTCATCGCGGGCATCTCGCCCACGGCCTCGACCAGCGCGAAGCCGATCAGGTGCGTGAAGGAGATCTTGCCGCCCCGGCCGCGGGCCAGGTGGTTGTTGACGACGATCCGGTTGTCCACCAGCAGCTTGGCCGGGATGGCGCGCACGGAGGTCGCCGTCGGCACCTCGAGGCTGGCCTCCATGTTGGTGACCACCCGGGCGGCGGGGCCGCGCAGGCGCTCCACGCTGTCGGTGGCGTCCTCGGCGGGGCCGGCGTCGCGGCCGGCGGTGGCCAGCGCGGCGTAGGGGGCGGTGGCGGGCTGCGCGGTGGCGACCGGGGAGGTGGCGGGCGCGGGCTCGGGCTCGGCGGGGGCGTGCGGGCCGGCCGGCGCCGTCGCCGGGGTGGACTGCGGGACCGGTGCGGGGGCGGGCGCCGCGGGGGCGGCCTGCTCCGGGGAGGGCGCGGGGGAGACGATCGGCACGGCGTCGACCCGGGCCGCGTCGACCGGCGCGGGTGCGGCCGGCGCGGGGGTCCCGGCAACCGCGGTGGTCCCCGTGGCACCGGCGCCGACCGGGCCGTTCCCGTCCTGCGCCGCACCGTCGGACGGCGCCGCGCCGTCCGCGTCAGGGGCGCCGGAGGACGTCGTCGCGGGCACCGACGGGCGGTACCCCTCGAAGAAGTCCCACCACGCGGGGTCGACCGCGGTCTTGTCCTGGAGGTACTGCTCGTACAGCTCGTCCACCAGCCACGCGTTCGCGCCGAAGTCGGCCCGGCTCACGTCTGGCTCGGCATGCTGGGACACGCGAGGATCGCCCACTTCCTCCGCGGCCCGCAGGACCGCGTCATCGCCGGATCTGTCGAAGCCCCACCCTACGTCGTGACCCCGTGTCATCTCCCGTCGAGAGCGCGCGGCTCGCGGGTGGTTCTGGTGTCGGCGAGGTGATGGGCCAGGTCCAGGTCAGGGGCGGGTCGGGCGCACGTCATCGGTGGGCATGGCGGTGGTCTGCACGCCCCCTGCGCGTCCCCCGCACGGGCGAGGTGCAGACCACCGCGCGGTCAGTCGCGGTCCGCCTGCGGGGCGCCCGTCCCGCCCCGGGTCAGCGTCACCAGAGCCACCGCGGCGAGCACGGCCGCCGCGAGCATGGTCAGCGCCATCGGCAGCGCGTCGTGCTCCCCGCGCAGGCCGACCAGCGGGGACACCACCGCCGCCAGCCCGAACTGGAGGGCGCCCATCACGGCGGATCCGGTGCCGGCGGTGCGGGCGACCTCGTCGGTGGCGAGCGTGGTGGCGTTGCCGAACACCAGGCCGAGCGCGCTGACCGTGAGGAACATCAGCACCAGCGTCGGCCAGCGCGGCAGGTCGAGCACCGCGACGTCCACCAGCAGCAGCGCGCAGAGCACCAGCACCGCGGTCACGCCGATCGCGAGCAGCCGGCGCGGGGCGACCCGCTGCACCAGGTGCCCGGCGAGCGCGGAGACCCCGGCGAGCCCGAGCGCGTTCGCGGCGAAGGCCACCGAGTACCAGCCGACGGACAGCCCGAGGATGTTCTGGAGCACGAAGGGCGAGGCGGAGATGTACGCGAACATCGCGGCGAAGCCGAGCACCAGCGTGGCGGTGTAGCCGAGGTAGCGCCGGTTGGTGAGCACGGCGCGCGCGTCCCGGCCGAAGGCGGCGAGCCCGCGGGTGCGGCGCTCGGCGGGCAGCGTCTCCGGCACCCGGAGCAGCACGCCGACGATCATCAGGGCGCTGAGCGCGGCGAGGATGCCGAACACCCCGCGCCAGCCCACGGCGGTGACCAGGCCGCCGCCGACCAGCGGGGCGAGCACCGGGGCGACGCCCTGGATCATCATCATCACCGCGAACAGCCGGGCCGCCGCGACCCCGGAGGCCCGGTCGGCGATCACCGCGCGGGCGAGCACGACGCCGGCCGCGCCGCCGAAGCCCTGCACGAACCGCGCGACCACCAGCACCCCGATCGAGGGCGCCAGCGCGCACACCAGGCCGGCGACCGCGCAGACGGCGGTGCCGGCGAGCAGCAGGCCGCGGCGTCCGCGCTGGTCGGACAGCGGGCCGATCACCAGCTGGCCCAGCGCGAGGCCGATCATGAACGCGGTCAGCGTGAGCTGGATCGCCGAGGCGGTGGTGCCCAGGTCGGTGGCCATCCGCGGGAACGCCGGCAGGTACATGTCGGTGGCGAGCGGGGTGATCGCGGTCAGCGCCGCCAGCACGACCGTGGTGATCGCGGGCAGGCCGACCGGGGAGGGCAGGTTGAGGACGGGTGCTGCGAGGGCGCCGGGCTCGGCGGTGCGCAGGTTGTCGGGCATGACGGAGTGCTCCAAGCGGGGTGGGGACGGCCGGGGCGTGATCGCCGCCGTCGTCCGCCATGATACATATGAACTCATATGGATCGGCCGCTACGATCGCTCCATAACCCGCGACGACGCCGACCTGCTCCGCCGCCTGGGCTCCGTGCTGCACGACCTGTCCTGGGCGGTGCGCCAGATCGGCGAGGGCGGGCAGACCGACGACGACGGCAGCCCGCACCCGCCGCTGCCGCCCACCGAGTTCGAGGTCATGCGGCACGTCGACCGGCACCCGGGCGCCAGCGTCGGGGCCGTGGCCCAGGCGCTCGCGCTGCGGCAGAGCAACGTCAGCGCCGCCGTGCGCGGGCTGGTCGAGCGCGGGCTGCTCCGCCGGGAGGTCGACCCGCAGGACCGCCGGGTCACCCGCCTCGTCGCCACCGAGCACGCCGCCCGACGGCGCGAGCCGGTGGAGCAGGGCTGGTCGCGCACGCTCGCCGACGCCCTCGACACGCTGCCGCCCGCCGACGCCGCGCTGGTGCGCGAGGCCGTGGAGCCGCTGGAGCGGCTGGTGGCGGTGCTGCGCGCCGAACCGCCCCGCTGACGCGGGCCGCGGACGTCAGGTGATGTCGCGGCGGAAGGTCGTCATCCGGCCGATCGCGGCCAGCACCAGCGCGTAGCCGATCAGCACCAGCGCGCCCTGCCAGGGGCTGAGCAGATCGGCCATCCCGGCGCTCGCGTAGACCGACCCGCCGCTGATCGCCTCGCCCGCGGCCCCCGGCAGGAACTTCTGCACGCCGGCCAGCGCGTCGACCTGGGTCAGCAGCACCCGCAGCAGCGGCTCGACGAACTGCGTGAACGCGAGCAGGGCGACCACGGCGACCACCTGGTTCGTCAGGGCGGAGCCGAAGCCGACGCCGACCACGCACCACACCGCCAGCGCGAGCACGGTCTGCGCCAGCGTGCGCAGCACGTCCGGGTCCGTGAGCATCGTCGGCTGGTCGCGCAGCGCGAGCACCAGCGCACCGGGCAGCACGGTGAACACCGTGCCGACCACGCCGAACAGCAGGCCGAGCGGCACGGCGGAGATCATCTTCGCGGTGATCAGGCGGGTGCGGTCCGGCTGGGCGAGCAGCGTCGGCGTCAGCGTGCGGTGCCGCACCTCGCCGGTCACCGACAGCGCGCCGACCAGCACCGGGAACACGTACCCGAGCGAGGCGGCCAGCGTGTAGACCGCCAGCGCTACGGCGGCGGGGGACAGGTCCTGCGGCATGTCGGTGGTGACGTCGCCGCCCGGGGTGATCGTGAAGGAGAAGGCCAGCACGGCGCCCAGGAACGCCATGTAGAGCGCCATCACCAGCAGCAGCACCCACCAGGTGCGGGTGGTGACGAGCTTGCGGTACTCGGAGCGCAGCGTGTCCCTCACCGGGCACCTCCCTCGGGCAGACCGGGCGCGGGGGCGACGGACCCGGGCGCACCGGGTGCCCCCGGCGGGGGTCCGGGCGGCGGCGGCGCGGTGAGCCGGAGGAACAGCTCCTCCAGCGTCACGCCGTGGCTGCTCAGCCCGTGCACCTCGAGGTGCGCCTCGTGCGCGGCGTGCCCGACGGCGGCGGTGTCCGTGCCGACCAGGTCGGCCACCCCCGGCGCCGGTGCGTGCCCGGCGACCCGCTGCCAGCCGGCCCGCGCGACCAGCGCGTCCAGCCCGGCGACGTCGGGGGAGGTGATCCGTACCTGCGGCTCGGCCATCCGGGTCAGGTCGGCCAGCGTGGAGGCGTGCACCAGGCGGCCCCCGGCGATGATCACCACGTCGTCCACGGTCTGCTGCACCTCGGACAGCACGTGGCTGGACACGAGCACCGTGCGGCCCTCGGCGGCCAGCGCGCGCAGCAGGTCGCGCAGCCAGCGGATCCCCTCGGGGTCCAGGCCGTTCGCCGGCTCGTCCAGCAGCAGCACCGGCGGGTCGCCGAGCAGGGTGGTCGCCAGGGCGAGCCGCTGCCGCATGCCGAGGGAGAACCCGCCGACCCGGCGCTTGGCGGCCTGGGTCAGCCCGACCAGCGCCAGCACCTCGTGCGCGCGGGAGTCGGGGACCCCGGCGTGCGGCGCCTGCACCCGCAGGTGGTCCAGCGCGGAGCGCCCGGGGTGGAAGTCGGCGGCCTCCAGGGCGGCGCCGACGGTGCGCAGCGGGCGCTCCAGCTCGCGGTAGGCGCGACCACCGATGGTCGCGGTGCCGGAGGTGGGGCGCACCAGGCCGAGCAGCATGCGCAGGGTGGTCGTCTTGCCGGCCCCGTTCGGGCCGAGGAAGCCGGTGACCCGGCCGGGGCGGACGCTGAACGAGAGGTCGTCCACGGCGCGGACCGACCCGAACGTCTTGGTGAGTCGACTGACCTCGAGGGCGGGGGTGTCGGCGGCTGACATGCATCGACCCTAGCCTGTTCTAGTGCGACTAGAACAGGGTTTCGGCAGCGGGATCGCTCAGAACGCCCCGGCGGTCGGCCGGCTGGACCGGCGCGAGGGCAGCATCACCCGCATCGTGCAGCCCTGCTCGGTGTCCGCGACCTCGACGGTGCCGCCGTGCAGGGTCACCGCCCAGCGCACGATCGACAGCCCGAGCCCGGTGCCGCCGGTGGAGATCTGCCCGGTGATCGCCGGGGTGTTGCCGCGCGCGAACCGCTCGAACACCCGCTCGCGCTGGTCCGGGGCGATGCCGGGGCCCTGGTCGATCACGTCGATCCGCACCCAGCCGCCGGCGCGGTGCGCCTCCAGCCGGACCGGGGCCCCGCGAGGGGAGTGCCGCACCGCGTTCTGCACCAGGTTCGCGACCACCTGGTGCAGGCGCTCGCGGTCCGCCGGCACGGTGAGGTTCGCCGGCTCGACGACCACCGGGAACGTGAGGTTCTTGCTCGCGCCGATCAGCCCGGCCTCCTCGGCGGCCTCCGCCAGGAAGTCCTGCACCGGCACGTCGGCGACGGTCAGCTCGACCGCGCCGGCCTCGATCCGCGACAGGTCCAGCAGCGTCGACACCAGGCGGCTGAGCCGCTGGGTCTGCGCCAGCGCCGCCTTCATGGTGGCGGGGTCGGCGTCGCTCACCCCGTCCACGATGTTCTCCAGCTGCGCCTGGAGCGCCGTCACCGGCGTGCGCAGCTCGTGCGAGACGTTCGCGACCATCTCCCGGCGCAGCGTGTCCGCCTGCTCCAGGTCGTCCGCCATCCGGTTGAACGCCGTCGCGAGCTGCCCCACCTCGTCCCGGCTGGTCGCCCGGACGCGACGGCTGTAGTCGCCCGCGGCCATCGCCCGCGCCGCCGAGGTCATCTCGCGCAGCGGCGAGGTCATGCCGCGCGCCAGGATCTGCGTGACCACCAGCGCCAGGATGATCACCACCGGGAACGTCCGCGTCGGCCCGAGCGAGTTGTTCAGCCCGAGCCAGGTGAGCAGCGCCGCCACGAACACGGTCAGCGCGACGAGCACGCCGAGCTTGATCTTGATCGAGCGCAGCCGGTCCAGCGGGCGCACGTCCGGCAGGCGCCCCGGGCGGAGCACCGTGCGCTGGTGGCGGGGAGCGGTCACGCCGGGTCGGCGCCCGTCCCCGGCGCCACCGGCTCCAGCGCGTAGCCGACGCCGTGCACGGTCCGGATCAGGTCGGCGCCGAGCTTCCTGCGCAGAGCCTTCACATGCGAGTCGACCGTGCGGGTGCCGGAGGCGTCCACCCAGTCCCAGACCTCGGCCAGCAGGCGCTCGCGGGTGAGCACGGTGCGCGGGCTGGCGGCCAGCGCGAGCAGCAGGTCGAACTCGGTCGGCGTCAGGTGCACCTCCTCGCCGGCGCGGTGCACCCGGCGCTGGGCGCGGTCGATCACCACGTCGCCCACCGCCACCGGCGGCTCGGACTCGGCGGAGGTCGCGGCGATCTCGGCGGCGAGCGCGGCCCGCTGCTGACGCCGCAGCAGCGCCTTGACCCGGGCCACCAGCTCGCGCATGGAGAACGGCTTGGTCATGTAGTCGTCCGCGCCGACGCCCAGGCCGATCAGCATGTCGGTCTCGTCGTCGCGGGCGGTCAGCATCAGCACGGGCACCGGGCGCTCGGCCTGGATCCGGCGGCAGACCTCGAGCCCGTCGATCCCCGGGAGCATCACGTCGAGCACCACCACGTCGGGGGTCAGCCGGGCGGCGGCGTCCACCGCGGCCAGGCCGTCGCCGACGGTCTCGACCTGGTAGCCCTCGGCGGCCAGGCGACGTGCGACCGCGGTCGCGATGGCGGGCTCGTCCTCGACGACGAGCACCGTGGCGGTGCCGGTCGGAGCAGGGCCGCTGGCGGGGCCGGCACCGACGCCGGGACGGTTCACAGACGACATCTGCTCAGCCTGTCACACGCATGTGGAGGTTTCGTATGATGTCGCCACCATGAGCAGCTCAAGTCGCTGCCGGCACGCCGCCCGGGCCTCCGAGCCCGGGTGCGACCATGCCGGCCTCCTCTGCCTCCTGATCCTCCCCGCCCGGCGCCCCCGCGGTGGTGACGTGTGCTGACCGACTGGTTGCTGGTCGGCCTCGGCGTGCTCCTCACCGCCGGCACCGCCGTGTTCGTCGCCAGCGAGTTCTCCCTGGTCACGCTGGACCCGGGCGTCGTCGCCAAGGACCCGTCCTCGGCCGACCGCCGCGGCCGCAGCGTGCTCAAGGCGCTGCGCCGGCTGTCCACGGAGCTGTCCGGCGCCCAGGTCGGCATCACGCTGACCACGGTGCTGCTCGGCTACACCACCCAGCCCGCGGTGAGCCGGCTGCTCGGCGGTGCGCTCACCGGCCCGCTGGGGCAGGCGATCGGCGGCGCGGTGGCCGGCGTGCTGACGCTGATCCTGGTGAACGGGTTCTCCATGCTGTTCGGGGAGCTGGTGCCGAAGAACTTCGCGATCAGCCACCCGCTCGGCACCGCCCGCGGGGTCGCCCCGATCCAGGCCGGCTTCACCTCCGCCCTGCGTCCGCTGATCACCCTGTTCAACTCCAGCGCCAACGCCCTGCTGCGCCGGTTCGGCGTGGAGCCGCGCGAGGAGCTGTCCGGCGGGCGCTCCCCGCAGGAGCTCGCCTCGCTGGTCCGCCGCTCCGCACAGGTCGGCACGCTGGACGCCTCGACCGCCACCCTGCTCACCAACTCCATCGAGTTCTCCGAGCTCACCGCCGTCGACGTGATGACCGACCGGCAGCGTGTGCGGGTGCTGCGCCGCGACGAGCCCGCCGCCGAGGTGGTGCGGCTCGCCCGCGAGACCGGGCACTCCCGGTTCCCGGTGATCGGCGACGACAGCGACGACATCGTCGGTCTGGTGCACCTGCGCCGGGCCATCGCCGTCCCCTACGAGAAGCGCGGAGAGGTGCCGGCGGCTGCGCTGATGATCGACGCGCCGCGGGTGCCGGAGACCGTGCGCCTGGGCCCGCTGCTGGTCGAGCTGCGCGACCACGGCATGCAGATGGCGGTGGTGGTGGACGAGTACGGCGGCACCTCCGGCGTCGTCACCCTGGAGGACGTGGTCGAGGAGCTGGTCGGGGACGTCGCCGACGAGCACGACCGCCGGCGCACCGCCGCCTCGCCCCGGGCCGACGGCGCCTGGATGGTGTCCGGCCTGCTGCGCCCGGACGAGCTGCACGAGACCACCGGCCTGGTCGTCCCCGAGGACGGCCGCTACGAGACCCTCGGCGGTCTGGTGATGGCCGCGCTCGGCCGGGTGCCCGAGGTCGGCGACGAGGTGCTGGCCGGCGACGTGCGCCTCAGCGTCGAGTCGATGGCCCGGCGCCGGGTGGAGCGCGTGCTGGTCCGACCGGCGGAGGCCGGTGCGGGCGCCGCCGCCGACGACGCGGCGACCGCGGGGGAGGACCGATGAGCCCCGGGGTCGCCCTCGCGCTGGCCGTGCTGCTGCTGGCCGGCAACGCCTTCTTCGTCGCCGCGGAGTTCGCGGTGATCTCCGCGCGCCGCTCCGCGATCGAGCCGCTGGCCGAGGCGGGGGACCGTCGCGCGACCACGGTGCTGTGGGCGATGGAGCACGTCTCGCTGATGCTCGCCTGCGCGCAGCTCGGCGTGACCGTCTGCTCCACCAGCCTCGGCCTGGTCGCCGAGCCCGCCATCGCGCACCTGATCGAGGACCCGCTGCACGCCCTGGGCGTCAGCAGCGAGTGGACGCACCCGATCGCCTTCGTGGTCGCGCTGCTCGTCGTGGTGTACCTGCACGTGGTGCTGGGCGAGATGGTGCCGAAGAACCTCGCCGTGTCCGGCCCGGACCGGGCGGTGCTCGTCTTCGGGCCACCGCTGGTCTGGCTCGGTCGCGTGGTGCGCCCGGTGATCTCGGCGCTGAACTGGGTGGCGAACCACGTGCTGCGGCTGTTCCGGGTGGACCCCCGCGACGAGGTCGCCTCCGCCTTCACCGCCGAGGAGGTGCAGTCGATCGTGGAGCAGTCCCGGGCCGAGGGGCTGCTCGCCGACGACCAGGGGCTGCTGTCCGGCGCGCTGGAGTTCTCCGACCGCACCGCCGCCGACGTGATGGTCCCGCTGGCCGACCTGGTCGCGGTGCCCGCCGACGTCACCCCCGCGGAGGTGGAGCAGCAGGTCGCCCGCACCGGGTTCAGCCGGTTCCCGGTGGCCGGCCCCGGCGGGCGCCCCACCGGCTACCTGCACGTCAAGGACGTGCTCTACGCCGACGACGACAGCCGCCTGATGCCGGTGCCCACCTGGCGGGTGCGGGCGCTCGCGGTGGTGGCGCCCGGCGACGAGGTGGAGGAGGCGCTGGCCGCCATGCAGCGCTCCGGCGTGCACCTGGCACGGGTGGAGGCGGACGGCGCCTGCGTGGGCGTGGTGTTCCTGGAGGACATCCTCGAGGAGCTCGTCGGCGAGGTCCGGGACGCGATGCAGCGGGGTCACCTGCGGTAGTCGACGGCCGCGGCCGCGCCACCCGACGCGCCGCGGCCGTGCCCGGGGGCCCTGCCCGGGGCTGCCCTCGGGACGGGAAAGTTGGGACCTTGGTCACATCTCTCCGGCGGGCCGACACGTTTCGGCAGGCCGGGACCCCGGAGATCGACCAGATCCACCCGCGTGCGGGCTTGGAACCCGACCACCCGGCCCGTTATGGTTTCGTGATCGTCCTGACGGGACCCCTCCACGCGGTGACGCGTGACCCGGACGGACCCGCCTCGTACTCCACCCTCCGGAGGTCTGCGTGCCCTCGCACCGCGTGCTGCCGCCTGATGGTGGCGTCCCCACGCGGCGCCAGCTCCGCGAGGCGGAGCAGGGCACCCGGCGGCAGGCCCGCGACCATGGTCGCACCGCTGCGCAGCAGACCGCCGAGCAGCCGACCGAGCTGCCGGTGGACTCGCTCGTCATCCCGATCACCACGCCCGCGCCCGACGGCCGCACCCGGACCGTGCACCGCGGCGTCCTGGGCATCGGGCACGGGGCCCTGGCCCGCTGGAGCGCCCGCGCCGGCGTGCTGGCCTGCCTGGCCGCGGTGACCGTGGCGGTGCCGCTGTCGCAGCAGTCCGCGCGCGGCGGGGACGACGCGATCGACGACACCGCCGCCGACCTGACGCTGCCGGACACCGTCCAGGCGCTCACCTCCTCGCCCGGCAGCGTGCTGCCGCCGGCCTCCCTGCTGTCCAGCGACGCGACGGCCCTGCGCTCGCAGGTCGAGGTCAGCCGGTCCGAGACCCGCGAGGTGCTGCCGGGCTGCGACGGCCAGGCCTCCACCGGTGCGGCCAACGGGCAGATCCCGCAGTCCGACCTCTGCTACCTCTGGGACGGCAAGACCGAGCTGCGCGCCGACGCCGCCGAGGCGCTGGCCGGGCTCAACGCGATGTGGGTCACCCGCTTCGGCACCGACCTGTGCCTGTCCTCCGGCTACCGGACGCTCGCCGAGCAGCGCGCGGTCAAGGCCGCCAAGGGCAGCCTCGCCGCCCCCGCCGGTCGCAGCAACCACGGCTGGGGCCTCGCGGTCGACCTGTGCACCACGCAGACCACCGGCACCCAGTGGGAGTGGCTGAACGAGAACGCCCCGCTGTTCGGCTGGGAGAACCCGGCCTGGGCGAAGCCGGGCGGCTCCGGCCCCTACGAGCGCTGGCACTGGGAGTACACCAAGGGCGTCATGGCCGACGGCGAGTACTACGGCTGACCTCCAGGCAGGCACCTGCACGAAGGGCCCCGTCCGACGGATCGGACGGGGCCCTTCGGCGTGCGGGGAGGGGGAGGGTCAGAGCAGGGCCATGCCCCAGGTGACGGTGTGCGCGGCGCCCGGCTCCAGGCGGACCAGGCGCTCGCCGGTGCGGAAGGCGTCGGCGATGGCGCTCATCGGCTCGGCGGCCACGCCGCGACGGTCGATCCGGGGGATGCCGTCGCCGGTGCACACCTGCCAGGTGTCCATCGACCCGTCCATCCACACGGCCGAGGCGTGCCCGTCCGGGGAGCCCAGCACGATCCACGCCAGGCCGTCGGCGTCGCGGGTCACGTCCACGAAGGCGTCGTCCAGCGGGACGCCGGCCAGCGGCTGCGGGGTGCGCCGGTCGGCGGCGCCGGTCAGCGGGACCGTGCCGGTGGGCAGCAGGCGCTCGTCCACGGTGACCTGCGCGGCGGCGTCGACCCGCAGCGTGCACTCGTCGACCGTGGCGTCACCGGGGGACAGCCACGGGTGGAAGCCGATCGCGTAGGGCGCGGCCTCGGCGCCGAGGTTGGTCGTGGTCACCTGCACGCGCAGCCCGGCCTCGGACAGCGTGTACGTGACGTCGGTGCGCAGCGGGAACGGGTAGCCGGGGGTCGGGACCAGGTCGTGCCGGAGGGTGACCTCGGTGGCGCTCGGGGTGCCGACCGGCTCGAAGCGCGCGTGCGCGACCAGCCCGTGCAGGGCGGTGGAGCGGTCCGGCTCGGTGACGGCCACCTGGTACGCGGTGCCGTCCCAGGTGTACTGCCCGTCGCGCAGACGGTTGGGCCAGGGGAGCAGCACCGCTCCCGAGAAGGCCGGGGCGAGGACGTCCTCGGCGAACGGCAGGGCGACGTCGCGGCCGCCGACGGAGTAGCTGCGGACGCTCGCGCCGACCTCGGTGACGACGGCGAGCTGGTCGCCGAGCGCGAGGGCGTGCTGACGGCCGGTGGGTGCGGGGATGTTCACGCTCACACGGTAGCGGGCGCGGTGCGGACGGCGCCTGGGACCGTGCGTCCGCGGGCCTCCGGCGGCGTGCGGCGCGGGGGACGTCCCGCACCGGGTAGCCTGGACCGTCGTGGCAGCCACCGACTTCCCCGCCGAGATCCGCGACCTGCGCAGCACCCTCGCGACGATCCAGGCGGTCTCCGACCCCACCGCGCTGCGGGCCAAGATCGCGGACCTCTCCGAGCAGGCCTCCGCGCCCGACCTGTGGGACGACCCCGAGGCCGCGCAGAAGATCACCAGCGCGCTGTCGGCGGCGCAGTCCGAGCTCGAGCGGGTGGACCGCCTGGCCGGGCGGATCGACGACCTGGAGACCCTGGTCGAGCTGGCCGCCGAGGAGGACGACGCCGACACCCTGGCCGAGGCCGAGGCCGAGCTGGCCGCGATCGGCAAGGACCTGGGCGAGCTCGAGGTCCGCACGCTGCTGAACGGCGAGTACGACCAGCGCGAGGCCGTGATCACCATCCGCGCGGGCGCCGGTGGCGTGGACGCCGCGGACTTCGCCGAGATGCTGCTGCGGATGTACCTGCGCTGGGCCGAGCGGCACGGCTACCCGACCACGGTGCTCGACACCTCCTACGCGGAGGAGGCGGGCCTGAAGTCCGCGACCTTCGAGGTCAAGGCGCCCTACGCCTTCGGCCACCTGTCCGTCGAGGCCGGCACGCACCGCCTGGTGCGCATCTCGCCCTTCGACAACCAGGGTCGCCGTCAGACGTCCTTCGCGGCGGTCGAGGTCATCCCGCTGATCGAGCAGAGCGACGACAACATCGAGATCCCCGAGTCGGAGATCAAGGTCGACGTGTTCCGCTCCTCGGGCCCCGGCGGCCAGTCGGTCAACACCACCGACTCCGCGGTCCGGATGACGCACATCCCGACCGGCATCGTCGTGTCGATGCAGAACGAGAAGTCGCAGATCCAGAACCGCGCCGCCGCGCTCCGCGTGCTCCAGTCCCGCCTGCTGCTGGTCCGCAAGGCCGAGGAGGACGCGAAGAAGAAGGAGCTCGCCGGCGACATCAAGGCGTCCTGGGGCGACCAGATGCGCTCCTACGTGCTGCACCCGTACCAGATGGTCAAGGACCTGCGCACCGAGCACGAGGTCGGCAACACCGCGGGCGTCTTCGACGGCGACATCGACGGGTTCATCGAGGCCGGCATCCGCTGGCGCCGGTCGGGCCAGCAGGACTGAGGTCCGGTTCGTCCCGCTTCGTCCCTCGTGGTGGGTGACTCACAGCCACCCGGGCGGCGTGTCACGGTCCGATCACGGTGGGGTGCTGCCTACCCTCGACGCGGCTGGTGCAGCACCCTTCTCCCGTCCCCCAGACCGGCCGGCACCCCGTGATCAGATTCGAGAACGTCACCAAGGTCTACGCGCGTGGCGCGCGCCCCGCCCTCGACCAGGTCTCCCTGGAGGTCGAGCGCGGCGAGTTCGTGTTCCTCGTCGGGGCCTCCGGCTCCGGCAAGTCCACGTTCCTGCGCCTCGCCCTGCGTGAGGAGCGCCCGTCCGCCGGGCACGTCTTCGTCGCGGGCAAGGACCTCACCACCCTCTCGTCGTGGAAGGTGCCGCAGCTGCGCCGGCAGATCGGCGCGGTGTTCCAGGACTTCCGGCTGCTGCCGAACAAGACGGTGTTCGAGAACGTGGCCTTCGCGCTCCAGGTGATCGGCAAGCCGCGCCACCACATCCTCACCACCGTCCCGGACGTGCTGGAGATGGTCGGCCTGGCCGGCAAGGAGAAGCGCCGCCCGCACGAGCTGTCCGGCGGCGAGCAGCAGCGCGTGGCCATCGCCCGCGCCTTCGTCAACCGGCCGTCGATCCTGCTGGCCGACGAGCCCACCGGCAACCTCGACCCGACCACCTCCCTGGGGATCATGCGCCTGCTCGACCGGATCAACCGCACGGGGACCACGGTCGTGATGGCGACGCACGACGACGAGATCGTCGACCAGATGCGCAAGCGCGTGATCGAGCTGTCCGGCGGCGAGCTGGTGCGCGACCAGTCGCGCGGCGTCTACGGCTCGGACCGCTGAGGGGAGGGGACAGACCATGAGACTGCAGTTCATCCTCTCCGAGATCGGCATCGGCCTGCGCCGCAACCTGTCGATGACCGTCTCCGTGATCCTGGTGACCTTCGTGTCGCTGACCTTCGTCGGTGCGGCCGCCCTGCTCCAGATGCAGATCGGCAAGATGCAGGACGACTGGTACGACAAGGTCGAGGTCGCGGTGTACCTCTGCCCGGCCGGCACCTCCTCGGCCCCCACCTGCGCCGGCGGCGAGGTCACCGACGAGCAGAAGCAGGCGATCAAGGACGCGCTGGACGCCCCCGACGTCGCGCCCTACATCGACGAGATCTTCGAGGAGTCGAAGGAGCAGGCCTACGCCACCTTCGAGCGCCAGTTCGAGGGCCAGTTCTGGGCGCAGCTGACCACCGTGGACGACATGAACGAGTCGCTGCGGATCAAGCTCAAGGACCCCTCGCAGTACGAGGTCGTCGCCGACGTGCTCAAGGGCCGGCAGGGCGTGGAGTCCGTGCAGGACCAGCGCGAGCTGTACGACACCCTGTTCCTGGTGCTGAACCGCGCCACGCTGCTCTCCGTCGGTCTGGCCGGCGTGATGCTGCTGGCGGCGGTGCTGCTGATCACCACGACGATCCGGCTGTCCGCGATGAGCCGTCGCCGCGAGACCGGGATCATGCGGATGGTCGGCGCCTCGAACCTGTTCATCCAGCTGCCGTTCATGCTCGAGGGGGCCATCGCGGCCACCATCGGCGCGGCGTTGTCGGTGGCGGGCCTGTGGGCCGGCGTGAAGTACCTGATCTCCGACTGGCTCGGCAGCCAGATCGTCTGGATCCCCTACGTGGGCACCGACGAGGTCTGGCGGATCGCGCCGATCCTGGTGGTGGCGGCGATCCTGCTCGCCGCGATCTCGTCCCTGGTCACCCTGAGCCGCTACACGAAGGTCTGATCATGGCCGGCATCGCGCGCACCCACGGCACCCGACGCACCCGCATGCTCGCCGGGTCGATGGCGGGCGTGCTCGCCGTCCTGGTCGGGCTCACCTCCGCCGGGCCCGCCTCGGGCGACAACCTGGACGACCAGAAGGCCGCGCTCCAGCAGCAGAAGCAGCAGCAGGAGCAGGCGCGCTCCGACGCCGAGGCGGCGCTGGAGGGGCTGAGCGCGCAGTACCAGCAGACCGCGCTGGACCTCCAGGCCGTCGAGGCGCAGCTGCCCGGTGCGCAGGCCGAGCTGGCCACCGCCGAGCAGACCCTGGCGGGCTACGAGCGGGAGGCCGCGCTGATCGCGGCGCGGCTGCAGGACGCCGAGGACCAGCAGTCCACGATCACCACCACCATCGCCTCCGACAGCGCGCGCGCCGAGGAGATCCGCACCCAGATGCGCCAGATGGCCCGCGAGGCGTACCAGAGCGGGCCGTCGATGTCCGGGCTGAGCATCGTGGTCGGCGCGCAGAGCGTGGACGACTTCGTCGAGCAGTACGGCCTGGCGTCCACCGCCCAGCGCGCGCAGAACGCGGTGCTGGACGACCTGGCGCAGATCGACGCGGACAACAAGAACAGCCAGGCGCGGCTCACCGCCGTCCAGGACAAGATCAGCGACCTCAAGGACGAGGCCGACGCCAACGTGGCCCAGGCCGAGGAGGCCCGCCAGGTCGCCGCCGACCGCAAGGCCGAGGTCGAGGACCTGATCAGCCAGCAGACCGCCAAGAAGGCCACGCTGGAGAGCCAGAAGACCGCCGCGCAGGCCGAGGTGGACAAGATCGACGCCGAGCGCGCCTCGATCGAGAACCAGCTCGCCGAGATCGCCCGGCAGCAGCAGGCCGCCGCAGCGGCGAACGGCGGCGGCACCCGGCCGGGCACCGTGAGCGGGGCGATCTTCAGCAACCCGACGTCGATCAACCCGATCTACGTGACCAGCGAGTACGGGATGCGCCTGCACCCGATCCTCGGCTACGTCCGGCTGCACGCCGGCATCGACCTGCGCACCTACTGCGGCACCCCCATCTACGCGGCGAAGGCCGGCACGGTGGAGTGGGCGCAGTGGCGCAACGGCTTCGGCAACCAGGTGATGGTCGACCACGGCCTGGTCAACGGCTCCTCGCTGATGACCTCGTACAACCACATGACCAGCTTCGTGGTCTCCGGCGGGCAGAAGGTGGACGTCGGCACGCTGCTCGGCTACTCCGGCAACACCGGCACCTCGGCGGCCTGCCACCTGCACTTCGAGGTCTACGTCAACGGCGCCACGGTCAACCCGCGCCCGCTGCTCGGGCTCTGATCCCGCGCGCGTCCGACCTGCGCCTCCGGCGAAATCGGCTGGGGGAGCGGGGCCGGCCCGGATAGGCTGGGCCCTCGCCCGATCCGCGGGCGTGCGGGTCAGACCACGTGGTGCGTCCCGTGGTGGGACCGCACGTCGGACGGCGCGCGGCGGTGAGGCAGGAGGAACGGCGATGGCCAAGCAGACCGGGCGTGCGCTGGTGGCCTCCAACCGCAAGGCGCGGCACGACTACGTGATCGAGGACGTCTTCGAGGCGGGGATCGTGCTCAGCGGCACCGAGGTCAAGGCGCTGCGCGCGGGCCGGGCGTCGCTGATCGACTCCTGGTGCTCCGTGGACGACGGCGAGGCGTGGCTCGAGGGCGTGCACATCCCCGAGTACGCGCAGGGCACCTGGACCAACCACGCTCCGCGGCGCAAGCGCAAGCTGCTGCTGCACCGCCAGGAGATCGACCGGCTCGACGCGAAGACCCGCGAGAAGGGCCAGACCATCGTGCCCCTCGCCCTGTACTTCGTGGACGGGCGGGCCAAGGTCGAGATCGCGCTGGCACGCGGCAAGCGCGAGTACGACAAGCGGCAGGCGCTGCGCGAGCGGCAGGACAACCTCGAGGCCCAGCGGGCGATGCGCGAGAAGCGCGACCGGTGAGGCGCGTCGGCGTGCGGGCCGCCGCGGTCGGGGCGGCGGCGGTGCTGCTGTGCGGCCTCGGCGCGGTCGGGGCGTCGGCCGCCGACCTGTCCGACGGGCAGGAGCTCACCCGCTACGACGTGGACGTCACCGTGGGTGCCGACGGGGTCGCGCAGGTCGCGATCGACTTCGACATGGACTACGGCGACGAGCCCGGTCACGGCCCGTACCTCACCCTGCCGACCCGGCAGCACGTGGACGCCGAGCACGACCGGCTGTACGAGATCTCCGACGTCACCGCCGAGAGCCCCTCCGGGGCGCCGGCCGACCTCGACGTGGAGACCCAGAGCGGCGGCCTGGTGCTGCGGATCGGCGACGAGGACGTCGACGACGTCTCCGGCGTGCAGACCTACCGGGTCACCTACACCGTGGACGGCTGGATCAACCCGGCCTCGCACGACCACTCCGGCGACGAGCTGTACTGGAACGTGATCGGCGACGCCTGGGAGATCCCGGTCTCCGGCGTGACCGTCTCCGTGCACGGCCCCGCCGCCGTGCAGGACGCGCTGTGCTTCGCCGGCCCCGCCGGTGCCACCACCTCCTGCACCGGCATCACCAGCACCGGCGGCACCGCCACCGCCACCCAGGACGCCCTGCCGGTCGGCGACCAGCTCACCGTGGCGATCGGGTGGCCCGGCGGCACCTTCCCCGGCGTGCAGCCGATCCTGGTCGCGCCGATCGACGGGATCGCCCCGCTGCGGCCGGTGTCCGCGTGGGGCGGCGCGGCCCTCGCGGTGCTGCTGCTCGGCGGCGGGCTCGCGATCGGCCGCGTGCGGCGCACCGGTCGCGACCGCGCCTACCTCGGCCTGACGCCGGGCCTGACCCCCGCGCGCGGCGCCGAGGACACCGGCACCGGCCACCGCGACCGGCGTGCCCCCGTGGCCGTGCGCTTCACCCCGCCGGACGGCGTGCGCGTCGGCGAGGTCGGCGTGCTGGTGGACGAGCGCGCCGACCCGGTGGACGTGACCGCCACGCTGATCGACCTCGCGGTGCGCGGCTACCTGCGCGTCGAGGAGGTCCCGCGCAAGGACCCCACCAAGAGGGCCAGGGACTGGACCCTGGTCGCGCTGCGCCCCGCCGACGCCGACCTGCTGCCCTTCGAGGCCACCCTGCTCGGCAAGGTCTTCGACGGCCGCGACCACGTGAAGCTGTCCGAGCTGCGCACCACCTTCGCCGCCTCGATGGCCGAGGTGCAGCAGCAGATGTACGCGCACGTCACCGAGGTCGGCTGGTTCCGCGCCAACCCGCACCGCGTGCGCTCGGCCTGGGTCGCGCTCGGGATCGTGCTGCTGGCGCTCGGCGGGATCGCCGCGATCGTGCCCTTCGCCGCCGGCTGGCAGGTGCCCGGCACGGCGCTGGTGCCGATCGCCGTCGCCCTGCTCGGCGTGCTGCTGCTCGTGCTGTCCGGCGCGGCCCCCGCCCGCACCGCCGAGGGCACCGCGGTGCTCGCCCAGGCGCTCGGCTTCCGCCGCTACCTCGCCACCGCCGAGGCGGACCAGATCCGGTTCGAGGAGGGGCAGGACGTCTTCAGCCGGTACCTGCCCTACGCCATCGCCTTCGGGCTGACCGAGCGCTGGGCGCGGGTGTTCGCCGACCTCGCCGCGCAGGGGCACGTCGTCGACCAGCCCGGCTGGTACGTCGGCGCGCACCCGGTGGTCGGCGTCTACTGGGCCACCGCCTTCGCCGGGTCGATGGACCGCTTCCAGTCGGTGGCCACCACGGCGATCTCCGCGCCGACGCCGGGCTCCGGCGGCTCCTCGGGGGTCGGCGGGGGCGGGTTCTCCGGCGGTGGCGTCGGCGGAGGCGGCGGCGGGGGCTGGTGAGAGCGGCGGGCGCGTGAGCGGCGGCCGGTCGCGTCACACCGGGCGGAGCACGTCGGACAGGCGGTAGCCCACCGGCTCGTCGAGCTGGGCGTAGGTGCAGGACGCGGCCTCGCGGTCCGGGCGCCAGCGCTTGAACTGCGCGGTGTGCCGGAAGCGGTCGCCCTCCAGGTGGTCGTAGCCGACCTCCGCCACCAGCTCGGGTCGCAGCGGGACGAACGACAGGTCCTTGCCGCCGGTCCACCGGCTGGTGGCGCCGGGCAGCCGACGCCCCTCGGCACCCGCGGCATCGGCGTCGCCCGCCCACGGGTGGTCCTGCACGCCCTCGCGGTAGGGGGCGAGCTCGTCCATCAGGCTCGCGCGGCGGGCCATCGGGAAGGACGCCGTGACCCCGACGTGCTGCAACCGGCCGTCCTCGGTCCACAGCCCGAGCAGCAGCGAGCCGACCACGTCACCGCTGGTGTGCCGACGGAAGCCGGCCACCACGCAGTCCGCCGTGCGGGCGTGCTTCACCTTCGTCATCGTGCGCTTGCCCGGCTGGTAGAGCCCGTCCAGCGGCTTCGCGACCACGCCGTCCAGCCCGGCGCCCTCGAACTGCTCGAACCACGCCAGCCCCTCGGCCAGGTCCGCGGTGGCCGGGGTGACGAACACCGGGTCGTGCGCACCGCCCAGCGCCTCGACCAGACGAGCCCGGCGGTCCCGGAAGGGCGTGCCGGTCAGGTCGGCGTCGCCGAGGGCCAGCAGGTCGAAGGCCACCAGCGACACCGGCTTCTCCGCGGCGAGCAGCCGCACCCGGCTCTCCGCGGGGTGGATCCGCTGGCTCAGCACGTCGAAGTCCAGCCGGTCGCCCTCGACCCGCACGATCTCGCCGTCCAGCACGCAGCGCTCCGGGGTGTGCTCCAGCACCGCCGCCACCAGATCCGGGAAGTACCGGGTCAGCGGCTTCTCGTTGCGGCTGCCGACCACCACCTCGTCGCCGTCGCGGAACACGATCGTGCGGAAGCCGTCCCACTTGGGCTCGACATGGCCGAGGTCGGGGATCTCCGGCGCGGACTTCGCGAGCATCGGCGCCACCGGCGGCATCACGGGCAGGTCCATGGCGCCCATCCTGCGCGTGGGGCCGGGTGCGCGCGAGCGGAGCCGGCACCCGGCCGCCGTCGGTGCGGCAGGGCGCTGACCGGCGGCTCCGCGCGTCGGCCCGGGACCTCCGTCCCATCCTGCGGGCGGTCCGCCGGTCGATCGGCGGGGCGGAGCACTGCGCTCCGCACCACCCGACTTCGAGGGAGTCCCCGCATGACAGACCTCCGTCCCACCACGCTCGTCGGCGATCCGGCTGCCGTCCGCACCCTGCCGGGCACCTCCCTGCCTCGTCCCGGGGGGGGGGGGGGGGGCTCATTTCCGCTCCCGCACCCGGGGGTGCCGCGCGGACCGGGTCGTCGTCGCGGCGGCGGGCCGGCTTCGGTGATCTGAGCGTCCGCACCCGGATCGTCGCGGCCGTGCTGGTCGCCTCGGTGGTCGCCGCGCTGGTCGGGGTGGTCGGCATCGCCGCGCTGGCCCGCACCAACGACGCCACCGCCAGCGTCTACCGGGACGACCTGCTGGGCTACGAGCAGGTGGTGGCCGTGCGCCGCGCCACCCTGGAGATGCGGCTGGACGTCACCAGCCACGCGCTCGCCCCGAACGCCGCCTCCCGGGACGGCTTCGCGAAGAACATCGACGAGCTCGACACCGAGATCGCCGGGCTGCTCGGCACGATCGAGGACGGCGCGCTGGACCTGGGGGACGTCGTCACGGCCTTCCGCGCCACGCTGGCCGACTACCAGGACCTGCGTGACACCGTGCTGCTGCCGGCCGCCGAGCGCGGCGACCTCGACACCTGGCGCACCGCCCGCGACGCGCAGGCCGCCCCGCTGATCGAGGCGCTGTCCGACGACCTGGAGGCGATGGTCGAGCAGCAGAAGGAGGCGGCCCGGGTCAGCGTCGAGGGCGCGGACGAGGACTACCGGTCCAACCGCACGCTGATGCTCGCCCTGGTGGTCGCCGGGGTGGCGCTCGCGCTCACGCTCGGGCTGCTGATCGCGCGCGGGATCGTCCGGTCCGTCGAGCGGGTGCGCGCCGTCTGCGACGCCCTCGCCGCCGGTGACCTCACCGCGCGCTCCGGCCTGACCACGCGGGACGAGCCGGGGCGGATGGGTCAGGCTCTGGACGCCGCCCTCGGCACGCTGCGCTCGGTGGTCGGGCGGATCGACGGCTCGTCCACCACGCTCGCCGCCTCGGCGGAGGAGCTGTCCGGCGCCTCGCAGCAGATCGCCGCGCAGGCCGAGCAGACCGAGGCGCAGGCCGGGGTGGTGTCCGCCGCCGCCGAGCAGGTGTCCCGCAACACCCAGACCGTCGCCGCCGGCGCGCAGCAGATGGGCGCCTCGATCAAGGAGATCAGCCGCACCGCCACCGAGGCCGCCCGGATCGGCGACCAGGCCGTGCAGTCCGCCACCGGCACCTCCGAGGTGATCGCCCGGCTCGGCGAGTCCAGCAAGGAGATCGGCGACGTGGTGCAGCAGATCGCCGCCATCGCCGGGCAGACCAACCTGCTCGCGCTCAACGCCACGATCGAGGCCGCCCGCGCCGGTCAGGAGGGCAAGGGCTTCGCCGTGGTCGCCGGCGAGGTCAAGGACCTCGCGCAGGAGACCGCCACCGCCACCGAGGACATCGCCCGCCGGGTGGAGGCGATCCAGCAGGACGCCGGGCGCGCGGTGGACGCGATCGGGGAGATCTCCCGCGTGGTCGCCTCGATCAACGAGCTGCAGGCCACCATCGCCGCCGCCGTCGAGGAGCAGACCGCCACCACCGCGGAGATCAGTCGCAACGTGGTCGAGGCGGCCAGCGGATCGGGGGAGATCGCGGCGAACATCGCGGGCGTCGCGCAGGCGGCCTCGGTCACCCGCGAGGGCGCCACCGGGTCGCAGCAGGCCTCGTCCTCGCTGGCGTCGCTGTCCGCCGAGCTGAGCGAGCTGGTCGGGCACTTCCGCTACCGGGACGGCGCGCAGGGGTGATCCCGGCGGTCCGGCCCCGCGCGCGCGATCGTGACGCGCGGGGCCGGGTCGCGTGACCCCGCCGATCAGGCCCGGCGGCGCAGCGCGAGGGAGGCGCCGGCCACCGAGGCGACGCACCAGGCCACCAGCACCACCAGCGAGCGCAGCGGCATGTCGAAGGTGCCCTGCACCAGCCCCGCGCGGACCAGCTGCGCCATCGGCTCGACCGGCAGCCACTCGTGCACGCCCTGCAACCAGCCGGGCATCCGGTCCGCCGGGTAGCTGACCGGCGAGAACAGCAGCACCACGAACACCAGCACCTGCGTCATCAGCATCGCCACCGCCGGAGCCAGCAGCGAGGCCATCGCGTAGCCCACCGCCGCCGAGGTCAGCGACACCAGCAGCGTCGCCGGCACCAGCCACGGCGCCACGTCCAGGGTGATGTCGAAGCGCATCGCGCCCGCGACCACGCCGAGCACCATGCCGGGCAGCGCCAGCAGGGTCCACACCAGCAGATCGGTCACCAGGAACGCCGTGCGCGGCACCGGCAGCGTGCGCATCCAGTCCAGGCTGCCCTCGGTGCGCGCCTGCGCGTGCATCTGCGGGGTCATCACCAGCCCGACCGTGATCAGCGTGACCGTCGGCGCGCCGGTCGCCAGGTACAGCGCGACCTCAGGCGGCGGGTCGCCCACCAGCAGGCCGTAGCCGACGACCGTGGTGATCGCGAGGAACACCTGCACCACCACCAGCAGCGGCAGGTACGACGCCTGGCGGCGCAGCTGCCACTGGGCGAGCAGCAGGGTCTGCCGGACGGCGGTCACGCGGCCGCTCCGTCCATCGTGCCGGACGCCGTGCCGGTCGCGGCGTCGGTCGCGTGCTGCTCCTCGCCGACCAGGTCCACGTAGACGTCCTCCAGCGAGGCGGGGGTCAGCGCGTAGCGCTCCAGCCGTCCGACCTCCACCTCGGCCTGCGCCCAGCGCACCACCTCGGCGGCCTCGTGCGCGGGCACGGTGCCGGTGGCGCGGGAGCGGGCGTCGGTGCCCGGGCGGACCGCGGGGTGCCAGGCGAGCGGGTGGTCGGGGGAGACGTCCACCTCGACGGTCAGCGAGCCGCGCAGGCTCGCGGTCAGGCCCGCAGGGATGTCGGCTGCGAGCACCACGCCGCGGTCGAGGATCGCCAGGTGGTCGACCACCCGCTCGGCCTCGCGCACGTTGTGCGTCACCAGCAGCACCGCGCAGCCGCGCTCGTCGGCCAGCAGCCGGATCTGCTGCCAGAGCAGGCGCCGGCGCACCGGGTCCACGTCGTTCGTCGGCTCGTCCAGCACCACCAGGCGACCCGGCCGCACCACCGTCATCGCGAAGGCGGTGAGCCGGGCGATCCCGCCGGACACCTTCTCCGCCGGGGTGTCCGCCCACGGGCCGAGGTCGAGCGCGTCGATCAGCGTCTGGGTGCGCCGCCGCACGTCCGGCCGGCTCGCCCCGCGGATCCGCCCCACCAGCTCGACCGCCCGGCGCGGGGTCAGCCCGGAGATCGGCACGTTGGCCTGCGCCTGGATCGAGGCCCGCTGCCGGGCGAGGTGCGGCTCGGCGACCGCGTCCACCCCGTCGAGCACGATCGTGCCGGCGTCCGGGCGGACCAGGCCGACCACCTGGTTGACCAGCGTCGTCTTGCCCGCGCCGTTGTGGCCGAGCAGGCCGACCACCTGACCGGCGGCGACGTCGAGGTCGATCCCGTCGTTCGCCTGCACACCGGAGCGCCCGCGGTAGCGCTTGCGCAGCCCGCGCACGGCGAGCACCTCCTGGGGGCCCATGCCCGCCTCCTCGTGATCGGTCCGTCGGCGATATACCGAGCGGTACATGCCGCAACGTAGCAGAGACCGGACGGTATGTACCAGGGATCTTCGCTGGTCGATCAGCCTGGTCAGGGCCGGTTCGTACCGATCGGTACCTCAGCGGATACCATCGGCGCATGGCGCGTACCGACCCGACCGATCCGGCCACGTCCGGTGACGGCGACAGCATCAGCGCGGCCGCCCGCGCGCTCGCCGACGCCACCGCCGCCCTCACCCGGATGCTCGGCAAGCAGGTGCAGGTGGTCGGCGACGAGCTGAACGACACCATCGCCAGCAGCCTGCGCGAGGCCTCCCGCGGGCTCGCCGACGCCTCCGAGAGCGTCGCCAAGCACGCCGGACGCTCCCGCGCCGAGGACCGCCGCCGCGAGAAGGTCGACCGCACCCGCGCCGACCTGCTCGCCGCCGCCACCCGCGCCTTCGCCCGCCAGGGCTACGAGGGCGCCTCCGTCGGCGACATCGCCGCCGACGCCGGGTACACCAAGGGCGCCCTCTACGCGCACTTCGGCTCCAAGAACGAGCTGTTCCTCGAGGTCGCCCGGCGCACCATCGCCGAGGCCCCGGAGCAGTCCTGCCTGCCGCCGCTCGACGACGACAGCCTCGAGCCCGGCGTGATCGACGCGCTGGACCAGATGCACGACGACGACGACCTGCTGCTCGCGCTGGAGTTCCTCTCCTACGCCGTGCGGCACCCCGAGGCCCGTGCGGAGATCGGCGCGTTCTACGAGGAGGGCTTCGGCCAGCTCGCCGCCCAGATCGCCCAGCGCCGGCACCCCGAGGACGACACTCCTACCCAGGACGACTGGGACACCGCGCTCGCCGTCACCAGCATCTCCAACATCGCCCTGCTGGTCGGCGCCGTCACCGGCTCCCCGCACGCCTCGCCCGCCGCGTCGGCGCGGCTGATCGCGAAGCTGCTGCGGGGCTGACGGGCGGTCAGCCGGCCGGGTGCTCCTCGCGCCGCGCCTGCCGGGACAGCCGCAACGGCACCACCAGCCACACCGCGCTCAGCCCGACCAGCACCGCCCCGCCGGCCGCCCATCCCGCCGTCCGTCCGACCACCACGTCGAACAGCAGCAGCGCCGACCCCGCCAGCACCAGCGCCAGCAGCGCCAGGCCCGCCAGCGCCAGCCGGTCCGCCGACTCCACCAGCTCACGCTTGAGATGCTTGCGGAACAGGATCCGGTGCAGCGACACCGGCGCCACGATGAACCCGGTCGCCGCCACCGCCAGCACCACCAGCACCAGGTAGACGTCCCGCTGGTAGGCGTCCAGATCCGCGAACCGCTGCTGGAACGGCACCGTCAGCAGGAACCCGGTGAGGATCTGCACGCCGGTCTGCGCCACGCGCAGCTCCTGCAGCAGCTCGTTCCAGTTCCGGTCCATCCGCTGCGTGACCGTCTCGTCGCGGCCGTCGGTGGGGTCGGCGTCGGGGAGGGGTGGCATGGGGCTCTCCTCTGGGGCGGCGGGTGTGCGGTGCGGCGGGGTTCGTATCGTGCCGCCGGGTGCGGGGTCGCGCGCGCCGGGGGAGCGCGGGTGGCGGAATCAGTGCGACGTGCCGGGTGTTGGGCACGTATGCTGGACACGCTGCGCACGACGGCCGGGCGACCGGGCGGCGGGCACGGCGATTGACAACTCCACATGGGGGTGATCGGTTTCGACGGTGATCGTCGAGCCAGGAGAAGCGGGTCGAGGACGCACGGTTATCTCGTCAACGCTCCGTGCAAACCCATAGGTGCCGATTCCAAGCGCACCGACTTCGCCCTCGCCGCCTGAGCGAGCCTCGAAGTCCGTCAGCCTGAGCTAGCTTCCGTCTCAGATCCTGGCGTCATCTAGGGAGCCACTGCTCGTAGCCTTCGTCACCGGGGCTGCGGGGACTTTTTGGTGACTGAGCCCGTCCGCGACTTGTCTGCGTGATCGCGGGGGCCGAGAAACTCATCAGCAGACTGCACCCGGAGAATCCCTGGTTCCACGTCATCGGACGCGGGTTCGATTCCCGCCACCTCCACGTCTGTCCACGAAGAGCCTGCCGGCGACGGCGGGCTCTTCGTGCGTCCGGGGTGACCTGGCATGTCAGTTCACCACGACCCAGGTGGTACATCATCGGACCGATGGCGCCCTGAACAGCACGGTCCCGCCGTCGGGCAGCAGGTCCTCGGCGATACGCAGCGACGTGAAGGTCTTGCCGGTGCCGCAGGCCATGATCAGCTTGCCGCGGTCGTGCTCAGCCAGGCCCTCTCGGACCTTGGACAGCGCGGTCTTCTGGTGCGGGCGCAGCTCCTTGCGGTCTCGCAGGACCATGACCTCGGGGGTCGAAAGATCGAACTGCGACCAGTCGATCGAGGACTCGGCCAGGTCCTGGAAGCGCAGCCGATGCACCGGGACCTGCTGGCCCTCGATGGTGGCCTCGGCGTTCTTGCCCCAGTGATCGGTCGTCGACACGATCAGGCGCTGCGCGAACGGCTGCTTGCCGGACGCTGCGAGGAAGGAGTCGATGTGCTCCTTCTGCAGGTAGTTGTTGGGGTCGTAGAACTTGCACTGGATCGCGACCGCCTCGCCGGTGAGGGCGTCGGTGGCGACCAGGTCGATCCCAGTGTCGGGGCGGCCCTGCCGTCCGGGCCAGTCCGACCACATCCACACGTCGGAGAACCGGTCAGCCCACTGCAGGTCGGTCTTGAAGAACTGGAGCATCAGCCGCTCGAACTTGTCGCCCTTGTCCCGCTCGTTGATCGCGGTGAAGTACAGCTGGTCGAGGACGTCTTCGAGGGTGCTCACGGGTGCATTCTGGCAAGAGCCGGGCCGAAGTTGGGCCAGTCCGGGCACGGCGGGTCGCCCAGTGGTCGACCGTCACCCCGTTGCCGTACGCAGCGGCCCGTGGACTCCCCCCCGGGGCCGCTGCGTACGGTGCCTGCTACAACTTGAGCACGATCCGGGTGCCTTCGCTGATGGCCGTCGCCCACTCGGTGAGCTCGGGCTCGCCCGCGTTCCCGCCACCGCGGCGCAGCACGTCCCGGAGCGCCATCTTGACCTCGTTGACCGGCCGGCCTCGGTAGCGCCGGCCGAGGTCGTCGAACGACCGCTGCAGGTCGCGCTGGGCACCCCGCATCGCGTCCTGCACGACCCTGTCGATCGCTCCCTGGTCGAACTTGAACTGCGCGGGCATCAGATCGCCCGCGTGATCGTCGTGTCCGGGTGGCGCTTGGCGGTCGCATCCGAGACGAACCGACCCGTGATCGCCGACTGGTTGACGGTCCCGCCGGACTTCTTGCCTCCGACGGTCTGGGTGACCGTCGTGCGGGGCGATCGCGTGGTGGTGCCGGACGAGACGAAGCGTCCCGTGCGGCTGGACCTGCTGACAGAGCGTGTCATCTGACGCCGCTCCTTCCTGGCCTCGTGAGGCCGATCGGGAGCACTCGACGCCGAGAGGAAGTTAGGATCGCGGTCTACCTGCCAGTAGAACCTGGACCCCGTTCGCCTCGGCCCCCGGTCGTGTCGAGCGGGGTTCGGTGCTCATGACACGAGTGTAATTTGCGTCACCGACACCGTGCCCTCCCGCATCGGCGCGCGGCGCGGGTTGGAGCGGTCCCAGGTCTGTCCCGGCCCAGAGACACGTGCCGCTTTCCGGCCGGGCCAATGCCACGGGACGACGCACGCGCACCGTGCCGTGCATGACGAACACGAACGACCGGACCGAGCTACGCATCGACGAGGGCGGCCTCTGGGCCGTCCGGAGCACGAGCACGACCGTCTGCTACCTCGATCTGGACCGGTCGATGCTGCTGCGAGCCCGGGGTCCCGGCAGCCCGGTGTTCCCGTACGACGGGCAGTGGGTGCCGCTGGTGCGGATCTCCTCGCAGCGGGGCGACGTCGGGGTCGTGCGCGTCGGCGACCGCCACGAGTACCTGACCGACCCCGATGGGACGGACAGCGAGGCGTACCGGTGGTGGGTGCCGCGGGTGTGCGTGTCGATCGAGGGTGTGACGCCCGACGAGGTGCCCGCGACGCCCGCGGGCTGATCGGCCCGCGCCCGTGGCGGTCGCGAGGGTGGCTACGGTGCGTTGACCGTGACCGCGTTGAGGGCGTCCTCGTACTCGCGGGCGGACTGCATGATCTCGTCCTCGGTGACGAAGTCGTCCCACTCGCGCAGGTAGGGGCGGTCGGTGTTGACGCCGTCGCTGCACTCGACGTCGTTGTGCCAGTCGTTGTCGTACGTCGGGGAGTAGACGCACTCCCACGCCGAGGGGACCTCCGGCGCAGGGACCGGGTCGATGGGAGGGTTCGGGGTCTGGATCTCCTGGGGCTCGTCCCAGATCGTGTCGTCCGGGACGTCGCCGAAGCGCGGGTTGCCGGGGCCGGTGCACCCGGCGAGGAGGATCAGGGTCGCGACCGCGAGAGCGCAGCGCGTGGTCTTCATCGTCCCCCCGGTCGTCGGCCCGCGTTGGGGCCTCGAGACGCAGGGTAGGGATCGCAGCCGCCTGGATGGCGGCGCTCGGAGCACGATCACCCGGACGGGGGCACGGATGCCGCGCGCAGACGGCTCAGGTCGTCCGTCGGTCCGTGCCGGGCTCGTCGGGGCGGGGGAGCACGGTCCAGACCTCCAGCTCTCCGCAGGTCCCGGTCGGGGGCTCGCCGGTCGGGGCCTCGGTGTACGAGAGAATCCAGTGTGTCCTGGCGGGCAGCGCCTGCAAGGACAGGGCGTGGTCGAGGGCGTGGAGGGCGGCTGCCGCGAGGGCGTCGATGCCGGGTTCGGACACCGGCGGCAGCTCGACTTCTCGACGGTCGTCGACGTGCATCTGACCGATGTCGGTGAGGGTGAACTCGGCGAACTGGGGTGCGCCGTCGATCAGCTCCATGCGGACAGCGGCGCGCCTCTTCGCGTGTTCGGCGAGCGGTGGTGCCGGTCGAACGGTGGCCTTGACCTCGATGGCCGCTCCGCCGGCGATCGGGGTCAGTTGGGCGGTGTCCCGGTCCGCGGTCAGGCCGATGAACGCGAGGTCGACGTCGAACGCGACCTTCGTGATCGCGGTGGCTTCTTCGTCGCTGAGGGTGCGGGCATCACGACGGCGGGTCCAGAGCTGCTCGGCGGTCTCAAGTGCATTGGTGGAGAGGGTGCTCTGTCAGGTGGAGCTGCCTGGAGAGGTGAGAGCAAGCTCTCCGTCCAGGGGCACGGAGCCGACGCCCCTGTCGCCGAACTCGAGTCGTCCGGTGAGCAGGGTCGCGGTGTCGGCGGTCGAGGGGAGGGCGTCGGTACTCACGACGCCATCCTGCTCGCGCATGACCTGCCGACATTCGGTCCGCCCCGCCATGCGCGAGGGAGAGCCCGGCTCGCCGCGCCCCACCCTCATCGTCGTGTTCAGCTCCGTGGTCGAACGCTCGACATACCTGGAGGAGGTGCCCCGAGCCGCGGCGGTCGGGATGTCAGAGGTCGAGAGCACGATGTCCGACATGGACCAAGATGCCGTCAATGTCGCCAACCTCTGGATCCAGAGCGTCGTCGCTCTCGCCGCGATCATCGCTGCGGTCGTCGCACTGGTCATCGGTGCGCTCGACCGAAGGAACGCTCGAAGCATCGCCGCGGACGACCGCAAGGCGTCGTTGGCTCACGCCAAGCTGATGTTCGACCTGGACGTCCTCTCGCGGCTCCTCGAGAACCTCAACCGAGGCGGGTCGAGCGACCCGGCAGAGTCGAAACGCATGGGAGCTGAAGCCCTCACGTTGATCGGTCTGCTCGGGCCCGACCTCATCCCCACGCAGTGGAACCACCGGGTGGGCGACGAGGCAGCGTTGCGGGGGCTCCTGGACGACGACGACTTCCCGGAGTGGAAGAAGAACGCGATCGAGGTTCAGGTCGCCGTGAACACCGTGCTCGCGAGGATTCGCGAGGAGCTCGCCAGGTCCGCGTGATCTCGGGAGTTCACGGCCGCCCTGCAGTTGCCATCCAGGGATGCTGCCTGATGGGCAAGGTCACCCGGGCGGAGCGAGTACGGTCACTGCTCGCCGGCCCCGTGCGGCCGGGCGCCAGAGTAGGGAAGGCGCGGGCATCGCTCCCAGAGCCGTCTGGGCTGAACCGCTGGAGCACAGGACGTGGGCGGGAGCACGTGATGAGTGGCGAGATCGAGTTGGTCAGCGACGGCGAGGGTGTGGCGCTGCTCGGAGACGCAGGTGCCATCGACCGGTTCCTGGCATCGGAGGGACTGCCCTCGCGAGAGCTCGACCTCAGCCGGCTCAGCACCGCGGCAGCGACAGGGGCGGGCGCGGTCCAGGTCGGGTCCCAGGCCGCGGCGACTTCGGGCCGCTGGGTGCTGCTGACGGAGAAGTCCGCCCAGGCGATGAAGAGCATGCCGATGATGAAGGGCTCGACCGCCAACACCAGTCGTGCGGTCGCGATGGACGGCGGCAAGACGAGCCACATCCTGGAGATCGTCCGCACACCGGGTGCGATGCTGACCAACCCAGCGATCCTCACCGGGGTCGCCGGGCTGATGGCACAGATGGCGATGCAGCAGGCGATGCAGCAGATCACCGACTACCTGGTGCGGATCGACGCGAAGGTCGACGACGTGCTGCGGGCCCAGAAGGACGCAGCACTGTCGGCGATGGTCGGGGCCCAGATGGTGATCGAGGACGCGCTCACGATCCGTGAGCAGGTCGGGTCGGTCTCGGAGGTGACCTGGTCGAAGATCCAGGCGACGCCGACGACGATCGCGCAGACTCAGGCCTACGCGATCAGACAGCTCGACGCGATCACCCAGAAGCTCGAGCGGGCATCTGCGGTCGGTGACGTGGCCAAGGCGGCTCAGGAGGCGCGGTCGGCGGTCGGGGAGTGGTTGGCGGTCCTGGCCCGGTGCTTCCAGCTCCAGGACGCAGTGGCGGTGCTGGAACTCGATCGGGTGCTCGGCGCCGCGCCGGAGGAGCTGGAGCAGCACCGGGCAGGGATCCGGATCGCGCGGCAGAACCGTCTCGATGTCATCGAGCGCAGCACGGCCAGGTTGATGACGCGCGTGGACGAAGCGGCGGGGACTGCGGACGCGAAGATGCTGCTGCACCCGCGGCCCGCGCAGACGATCAAGGTGTCGAACGAGCTGGTCGGCTCCCAGGTCCGTGACTTCGCCGACAGCCTCGGGATCGAGACCGGGCGCGAGTCCGTGCAGGTGCGAGGCTGGCTCGAGGCGGTGACCGACGCGCGCGATCGCGCGCTGGAGTCCGGTGCGACCGGTGTCGAGACCGCGAAGGACTTCAGCGAGCAGACCGTCGACCGGGCGCGGACGGCCACGACCAAGCTGGTAGGCACTCTCGCCGCGCGGGCTAAGCGCAAGGGGACTGAGGTCACAACGAGCGGCGACGAAGACTGACGCTGGGCGTGCCATGCAGTCCCGGCAGTCCCGTCGACGAACCTCTCGTTCGAAGCGTTCACCTGCGGCGGGACCGACTGCCCATGATCAGATCAGCCCCCGATGTCTCTGACCGATGTGGGCGCCTTCCATTAGCGTGGTGCGGGTCGGCGATTGCGCATCGGAAGGGGACGGTGATGCGGTACACGTCCCTGCCTGCGGAGCTGTTCCGGTTCGCGACGACGGACCGCTCCGAGCTGCACACCGCCGTCCTGTACGCCTTCGGTGCCGCCAACGACCGCATGGTCACCTCCCTGACGGCGGACGACGTGCGCGGTCACCTGCAGGCCGTGGGTTGGCGAGACGAGCTCACAGACGAGGACCTCGCGTCGTCGCTCGACCAGCTGGTGAGCTGGAGGCTGCTCGACGTGGGGCAGAACCACACGGAGCGATACCGCACGGCCCGCGACTACGAGCGGCGCAACCTCCAGTACGCGATGACGCGTGCCGGTGAGGCCGTGCTCGTCGGACACGCGGCGACGGTCGAGTCGCTGTCCGCGACCGGTGCGCTGCAGAGCGCGGTGCTCGAGGCGGTCGCCGAGAAGCTTGACGCGATCGCCGACCTGATGGCCGCGTCGACCGACACTCCCGCCGGCGATCGCCGGGTCTACGTCCGGCTCCAGGAGCTCGAGGCGCACCTGGCAGCGCTTGCCGGCAATGTCAAGCAGTTCAATGGTGAGCTCCAGCGCCTGCTCCGGGCGGAGAACGTCGACGAGGAGACGTTTCTCCAGGTCAAGCAATCCACAGTGACCTACCTGCAGGAGTACATCGCCCGGCTCGACGAGCGTGCCGCCCGGGTACGCCGCGCGCTGGAACGGGTCCGCGCAGCCGACGTCCGCCGGGTCTTCACCCGGGCGTACGCGGGAGCGGAACTCCCGCCTCACCTCAGCACTCCGGAGCGAGAGCTTGAATGGCTCGTGCAGGTCGAAGCGCGGTGGGCGGGACTGGACGCGTGGTTCGCGCCCACCGACGGCACCGGGCCACGCATTCGGGATCTCAGCGCCACAGGTCGTCGCGCGATCGTCGCGCTGCTCCAGGTCATCGATCGTCTGCGCGCTGCTCGCCGCCGTCCGTCCAGCGCGGAAGCAGACCTGCGTCAGCTGGCACGATGGTTCGCGGCGGCGCCGAACGAGGAGGCCATGCACCAGCTGTGGCGCGTGGCCTTCGGGCAGAGCCCGGCACGTCACGCCCACCTGGCGCATCCCGATCCCGACACGATCGCAGTGGGGACGCGCTGGGCCGACGCCGAACCGGTACCGGTCTCGCGCACGTTGCGCGAGTCGGGACGCACCGAGGTCTTCTCGCGGACGGCCCGGGTCCGGGACGTGGCCGCGGTGCGTCGCGAACGGGCGGAACGTGCGCGGGCCGAACGAGAAGCCGCGGCCGTCGCGCTGGAGTCGCTGCGCACCGATGGGGCCACTCGTCTGTCGGCACTCGCGGAGCTCGAAGCCGAGCCGTTCCGGGAGCTGATCGACCTCATCGGGCGCGCGGTGTCCGAGCCCGCCGCAGCGGTGCGACGGGCCCGCTCCGCGGACGGACGGGTCGAGATCGTGCTCGGAGAACCCCGAGACGACGCCCGCGCTTCGCTGCGCACATCCGCGGGAGTGCTCAACTGCCCGGACTTCGACGTGACGATCACGGTGACCAGTGCCGCCAGCCTGGTGCAGGCGGCAGCGGGATGAGCACGCTGCAGAACCAACTCGCGCTGACTGAGCGCGAAGAGACCGCCCGAGCGATCCGAACCTTGCTGAGATCGCCGACGCTCCGTCAGGAGCGGGCGCCGGCGGACTACGAGCTCGTGCGCCGGCGCCGGTTCCCGGTGGCGGAGTGGTTCGACCGGACGCTGGGCTGGTCGCTCGATGTCCAGCCTCGCAGCGGCGTCGCTCGGCTGGTCAAGGTGCCCCCCGCCGCGCTCGTCGAAGGCGACGTCCGTCCGGCGCGGCGTCATCGCTCGGGTGCGCCGTTCGACCGGCTCCGCTACGTGCTGTTGTGTGTGGTCGCAGCCGAGCTCACGACCCGGCGGATGGCTGCGCTGGGAGAGCTCGCGGACGCCGTCGTGCACGCCTGCGCAGTCGACGAGGCGCTGCCGCTGTTCGAGACCGGCCGGCACCAGCACCGCAAGGCCTTCGTCGACGTCCTGCTGCTGCTCGAGGAGCTCGGCGTGCTGGTCACGGTCGACGGTCGTACAGAGGCGTTCGCCGACGATGCGGCCTCCGCGGTGCTCTACCGGATCGACACTGTCGGGATCTTCGGCCTCACGTCGTCGCCGGTGGGGGCGAGCCAGGTCACCACGGCGGGTCCCGACTGGCTGGCGCAGGTCCTCGACCGACTTCGGGCCGAGCCCGACTTCGAGGTTCCGCTGATGCTCGACGACGCGGACCCGGACGGTCCGGACGATCCGCGCGTGCTGCGCCGACGTCGCCACCAGGTCATGCGTGCGCTGTTCGACGACCCGGTGGTGTACCGCGATCGGCTGCCCGAGGACCAGCGCGCCTACCTCGAGTCGATCAGCGGGCGCCGGCTGATGCGCCAGGCCGCGCAGATCGCCGGCTTCGTGCTCGAGGAGCGGGCGGAAGGATGGCTGCTCATCGACCCGGAGCGGTGGAGCTCGGACGAGGCGTTCCCCGCTGACGGCGCATCCTCTGTCGCGGCGCTGCGGCTCCTGGGGGTGCTGACGGGGCGGGGGCGTGCCGAGGTCCCGATCAGGCTGCTGCGCGACTCCGTCGCTGAGCTGCTGGCGCACAACCGTGGTTGGGCGCGGACGTTCCAGGACGACGACGGACCCGGGCGGCTGCTCGGCGAGGCGGTCGACCTGCTGCGACGTCATCACCTGGTGGAGGGTCGTGGCGAGACGCTGCGCGCTCTCCCCGCCGCGCAGAGGTATCGCACCGCCACGCTGGAGTCGATGCCCCGCACGGCCAGACACTCCGGGTCTGCACCACAAGCCTTTGCCGACGGTGAGCTCTTCGCTCTCGCCGACCTCGACGACGAACCCGACGGAGGACAGAGCCCGTGACGACGCGTTGGCGGCCCAGCCGCGCAGGGATCCTCAACGTCTGGCGGTACTACGACGAGGTCTTCAGGTTCCACGACGGCCGTCTGCTGCTGCGAGGGCCGAACGGATCGGGCAAGTCCAAGGCCCTCGAGCTCCTGCTGCCGTTCTTGTTCGACGCGAATCTGAGTGCATCCCGGCTCTCGACGTTCGGGCAGGGGGCACGCTCGATGCACTGGAACCTGATGGGTCAGGGTGCCGCAGGGAGCACCCGTGTCGGCTTCGTGTGGTTGGAGCTGGTCCGAGACGAGGACGACGAGGAGCAGCACGTCACCATCGGTGCACGCCTGCAGGCCAGCCGCTCCGAGACCCGCCCTCGTGTCGACTACTTCGTCACCCAGGGGCGCGTCGGCGTCGACATCGACCTGGCGGTTGACCAGACACCCGTGACAACAGGGGTGCTGCGCGAGCAGCTCGCCGGGCACGGGACGGTGTTCGCCACGGCGGGCGAGTACCGCGCAGCGGTCCGTCAGACGTTGTTCCCGACGATGTCGCCGGATCGGTACGACACGCTGGTTCTCGCGCTGCTGCAGCTGCGTCGGCCGAAGCTGTCCGAGCACCTGGATCCCGCGGCGCTCTCGTCGATCCTGTCGAGCGCGCTTCCGCCGGTCGACGCCGCCCAGATCCAAGAGCTGGCCGAGGGCTTCGAGAGGCTGGACCAGCAGCGCGCTCACCTGCTGGGACTCGACGAGGAGGTCAAGGCGGCACGCGCTCTGCTCGAACGAGCGCGTAACTACGGACGAGCCGTGCTGCGCGAGCGTGCTCGGGCTGTGACGAGCGCCGCGACCAGGTTCGACGCGACGTCGCGCGACCTCCGGCGCGGTGCGGAGCGACTCGAGGATGCCCGATCGGCGGCGTCGGTGGCGCGACAGGACTACCTCGCGGCACAACGACGGCTCAAGGACCTGACCGGTGACCGCGAGACGGTGGCCAGATCCGAGGACTACCGCAGCGGACAGCAGCTCGAGGAGCTGCGTCGACGGGTGCACGATGCCGAGCTGAAGGCCGGCGTCACTGAGAGCGATGCGCGACAGGAGGCAGATCGCGCGGATCGCTCGGAAGATGACGCCCGCGAGCACGAGGCCGCGGTCGGCGCCGCGCGCGCCGAGCGGACCCGGCGCGACGACGCACTGCGCGTGCTGGCGGCCGGACTCGGCATGGTGGAGCTCGTCGACGCGCCGGCAGATCTCCGCGCACGGCTGGGAGCCCGAGAGGACCAGGTAGTTGAGTTCGGACGCCTCATCAGCGCGCACGATAGCGCGGTCGTGGACCGTGAGCGGCGCGATGAGCAGCTCGCGCAGGCGACCGACGCCGTCGAGGACGGGCTGCGTCGGCTTGCCGAGGCGGAGCGAGCGTTGGACCTCGCGGTGGGGCAGTTCGTGGCGGCCGTCGACGCCTGGGCGGCGCGCTGCGTGGAGCTCAATCCGACGATGGCGGATGTCCAGGTGGCCGTTCGCGACGAAGGTGTGACGGGTTACGTCGCCGCGCTCCTGCGGGAGCAGCTGGCGAGGCTGGCCGCTGACCGCGCCCTGCTGCGCAAGCAGCGCGACGACGCGGTCGTGCGGCGCGATGCGCTAGTGGTCGAGCGGGACCTGCTCGCGACCGAGAGCCCTGTTCCGCCACCATCCACGCGGTTCCGGACCGCTGAGCGGGACGGCCGGCAGGGTGCTCCGCTGTGGCAGGTGGTCGACTTCCGCGACGGCTTGAGCGATGACGAGCAGGCGGCCCTCGAAGCTGCACTCGAGGCCAGCGGTCTGCTGGACGCCTGGGTGTCGCCGACCGGTGACCTGTGGGTCGAGGGTCACGACGTGGTCGTCGGAGCGGGAGCGCCGATCGAAGGGCCCGCGCTCGCGGACGTCCTGACCGTGGACGACGCGGCGGGTCCTGGAGCGGACTCGGTCGGTCGTGTGCTTGCGGGCGTCGGGCTCGGGCCGAGCGACGCCGCGTCGTGGGTCGCCCTCGACGGACGGTGGCGGCTCGGTGTCGAGTTCGGCTCGTGGTCAAAGCGGTCGGCGCAGTACGTGGGTATGGCCGCACGAGAGCGGAACCGCCAGGAGCGCCTCGCCTTCCTCGCGGAACAGCTCGCCTCCGTCGGCCAGGAGATCACCGGCCTCGAGGACCTGCTGATGACGCTCGAGGGCCGGGAGGCCGCTGCCCGTCGTGAGGCCGAAGAAACACCTGCCGGCAGCGAGGTCGGTGTCGCTCGGCGGGACGTCGGCCACTGCCATGTCGTGCTCGCGGAACGCCGGCGCGCGTCGGCGGACTCCCTCTCCCAGCGCGACGCGGCCCAGCGACGGGTGGACGAGCACGCACGCGCGCTCGCTCTTGAGGCGGATCGACTCGCCCTGCCGACGACGCGGGACGAGCTTGCTGGGGTGCGCAAGCAGATCGCGGACACGTCACGTGCCGCAGAGGAGCTCGTCCGCGCCGATCGCGACGCGTCAAAGGCTGCCGATGCCGCCGAGGCTGCCCGGTCGCGGGCCGACGAAGACCTAGCCCGGAGAGACGAGCTCGCGGCTCGCGCCGACAGCGACCGTGCCGAGGCCACGGCGCTCGCCGCCAGGTTGGCCGCGCTCCAGGAGCTGCTCGGTGCCGGGTATGAGCGCGCGGTTGCTCGGATGCGTCAGATCGAGGAGGAGATCGACTCGCTGCAGACCGAGCTTCCTCGTCGTGAGTCCGCGAGCACCAAGGCATCGGTTGCGGTAGCCGCATTGGAGGAGCGCTCGGTCGTGGCCGAAGCCGCCCACGAAGATGCGAAGGTCCACCGCGCCGCGGTGAGTGACGCCCTCGTCGCCGTGGCGCGGACGTCGTTGGCGCGGGACGCGGGCGTCGCCTTCGACTTCGGTGCCGAAGACCGAGTGCGCGCGGTGCTCGAGGCAGCGCGCAGGATCGACCGAGAGGTCCCCGAGCGTGTGAACGACACGGTCGCCGGGACGCTGAACCGTTTGACTCAGGCCTTGTACGACACCGCCCCTCGGCTCGGCGCGCGAGCCCTCGTGGAACTGGAGGAAGCTGAGGGGTTCGTCGTCCCGACCGCCGGTGCCGCCGGACGCCGCCTCGGCACGCAGGACCTGCTCGATGTCGTGGACGGCGAGAGGGCTCGAGCGGGCGAGGAGATCACCGAGGCGGAGCGTGCGTTGTTTGAGCAGGCCCTGACCGGCGACACGCGCCGCCACCTGTCCGCGACGATCCGCGACGCGCGCGAGCTGGTGGACCGGATGAACGACCGTCTGGCGACCGTCCGGACCGCTTCGGACGTTCGTGTTCGGCTGCGGTGGGAGGTCCGCGATGACGAAGGCGGCAGTCTGCGGGACGCGCAGGCGCTGCTGCTCAAGGACCCGGCGCGGCTCGTCGAGGAGGAGCGCCGGGCCCTGCACGACTTCTTCCGCGCACGCATCGACCACACACACGCCGAGGACGTCGGCGGCAGCTGGGCGCAACAGCTCGCGGCAGTCTTCGACTACACCGCCTGGCACCAGTTCAGGGTCGAGATGAACCGGGGTGACGATCAGGGCTGGCGGACGCTGACCCGGCAGGCGCACGGGGTGCTGTCGGGCGGCGAGAAGGCGATCGCGTTGCACCTGCCGCTCTTCGCGGCTCTCGCCGCCCACTACGAGGCCACGCCGCTCGCGCCCCGGCTCATCTTGCTCGACGAGGTGTTCGTGGGGATCGACTCGGTCAACCGGGGGCAGATCTTCGCGCTGCTGGGGGAGCTGGACCTCGACCTCGTCCTGACGTCCGACCACGAGTGGGCGACCTACCCGGAAGTGGCGGGAATCGCGATCCACGCCCTCGCGGCTGGGATGGACGACGACGACGCCGTCACGACGACGCGCTTCGTGTGGACCGGGCACGCGCTCGTCGAGGACCCGGCCGAGACGTTGTTCGCATGACCGGGCTCGATCCGCTCCTGCGTGAGTGCCACCGGCGGCTGTCGACCGGCGCACCGGTGAGCAGGGTGCGGGTGGACGCCATGGACCGGGAGGAACAGGACGCGATCGCCGATCTGTTCGGCCTGCCGAGCCGGCCGGTCCCGGGAGTGTCGTTCGCCCTCGACGACGTCGAGAGAGCGGTGCTCGAACTCACCGGGCGGCGGTTGCGAGAGGTGCTCGAAGAGCGGTTCGGGCCGATCGGGGACGCGCGTGCGGCGCGTGTGTCGGCGGCCGACGAACGTGCGGCGCTGTGGGCCTGGCTCGTGGCGCACCCTGTGGTCCGTGAGCGTGACCTGTTCGACTGGGCCGCGGAGGTGCGATCCACGGGTGTCCGTGGGTCCGTCGAGACGACCCGCAGGTTGCTAGAGCGCGCCGTGCAGGTGCTCGACGCCCTGCCGTCGCCTGGCGAGCCCATGCCGGTGTTCGCGGGACGAGTGTTGAACGACACGCACGCGCTGGATGCGGACTCGCCGCTGTCGACCCTCGTGCTGCGGGCGTTGGGCCCGTCGGCACGTGCAGCCGACCGTCGGTCGACCTGGAGGGCCGTCGGCGTCCTCGACGATGAGCTGTCCTCGACGGTGCTCGTCGCGGGCCTCGACGCTGCTGGCTCCTCAGTCGCCGACAGGATCTGTCGCGTGGGCGTCGCGGCCGGACAAGCGGTCAGCCTCACCCTCGCTGCGATCCGGACGGGCGCGCCGGTGTTCCCCGGCCCGCGCGACGTGTTCGTCGTCGAGAACCCGGCGATCCTCTCGATGGCGTCCACCGCGCTCGGCGACAGGATCCCGCCGATGGTGTGCGTCTCGGGCTGGCCGTCCGGAGCCGCGATCGAGCTGCTCGTCGGTCTCGGCTCGCAGGGACACGCGCTGCGGTACCACGGGGATCTCGACGGCGAGGGTGTGCGGATCGCGGCGTACGTGTGCGCCGAGACCGGCGCACGACCGTGGCGAATGTCTGCGGCGGACTACCTTGCGCGCGTGGAGTCGCGGGGTGCGCCGGTCGGCCGGGTGACCGAGGCCTCGTGGGACGCCGCTCTCGGCGCTGTCATGCACGAGCGTGGCGTCGCCGTCCTCGAGGAGACCGTGTGGGCTGATCTGCGCGTGGATCTTGAAGTGGCGTCCAGGCGTCCGCCATTGAACGCGGACGCGACCTGACGGCTGTCTGTGCCGTGCGGACCACCGGGGTGTCCGGGAGGTCACGGCGCCGGATCTGGAGGGCGACCCCGCCCGATCGCTCTCCGTGGGAGATCGCCACGGCTTCGTCGCCGGACTGGAGGCCGGGCGGCCGCTGTAGCCCGGCTCTCGCCCGTCTCGAGAGATTGGAGGATCGGATGCGCGAGTTGGTGAGGGCGGCACGAGCCTCGGCGACGCGTGCTCGCGCCGCGCGTCCGGATAGCGGCACAGGCACCGCGACGGGGCATTGACGGGTGTCGCGCCGAAGTGCCAGCATGGTGGCGAGGCGTCGACGTCCGGTTGGGGCGGCGCTTGCGTAGAGAAGTTACATCAAAACAGTTACTAAGGCGCTAAGTGCAGAGGCACTTGGCGCCTCGTGCCGTATAAGGAGCAAAGTTGAATAATCCTGAGAAGAACTATCAGAACGTGACTATTGGTGCTCAGGCCAAGCATCCACTGCCGGCGCCGCAGCAGCGACCCCGGATCCAGTGTCCTCGTGCGCTGCGGGTTTGGCACTTCAGCCCGCACGCTCGAGAGCACATCGACGCTCGTGGCTTCGACCCGCACCAGGTGGTCGCGACGTGCGAGGGGCCGCAGATCACGGTCACGGCGTACAACTACGGGTCCGGACGGGTGAGGTTTATCGCCGGTGACCTCGTCGTCATCGCAGTGCCCCAGACCCGTCAGGTCATCACGGTCCTGGTGCGCTCCCACGAGCAGTGGGATGACGATGACGCCCGGCGCGCATCGGGAGTGTCAGCATGACGACCGCCGAGCGCTCCGGTTGGGTCACTACCCTGCGCGGCGAGACCGTTCTGTACACGGGAACGGCTCACGTCGACGGGGACCACATGGAGCGACGCACCTTGAAGATGCACACGCGCCGCCTCAGAGGGACGCCGGCGCCCGACCGATCACGCGCCGTCACCCTCATGGTGCACGGCGAGCTCGGCGGGCGGCACCTGACGGATCCCGAGCGCGGCTACAGCCAGAAGCTCGTGTTCGTCGAGCGTGTCATGCGTGAGCGTGACCAGCATGTTCACGTGATCGACGACCGCGGGTTCGAGGAGCTGCTTCACGGTCGACCTGCACCGTGCCACAGGCTCCGAGCATCGAGCGGCTCCCTCCGTGCGGAACCGGCCTGAGGCAGCACGGATCCGAGCTGGACGGGTGCTGAAACGTGGACGGAAGGGTGCAGAGCGCCGTCCGTCTTCGTAGATTGATAGCCCTGACCTGCGGTCTTGCAATTCACGAACACCCCACGTCGTCACGAGGCCCGCCCCCTGCCGGGGGCGGGCCTCTGCTGCGTCCGCCGCCGGTCTCCACGGCGCGACCGAGCACGGGGAGGCACGTGCTCGGGGGACCCGTGCGCCGCCCGCGGCGATCCGGCGTCCCCGCAGGTCGTACGCGTCGTCGGGACCCGCTGCCGCCCCGCCTCGCCGGATGTCCGAACAGGTCCGGACGCCGGGAACGCGGACGCCGCGCGGGTCTGGTCGGGACACTCGCCTCGACGGTCCGGGAGTCATGCCCCGGGCTGTCGAGCGACCCCGACCAGCGGACCAGGAGCACAGGTGACAGACGGCTCGGACCTCCCGCGCGACCCTGACGCGATCCGCGCGGCCGACCCGGCGACACCGCCCGAGGAGCTGGCCCGGATCGCGCACCTCGTCCCCGCGCTGCGGGCCGTCGTCGCGCAGAACCCGTCGGCGTACCCCGGGCTGCGGCAGTGGATCGCGGAGCAGCCGCCGGTCGCGCACCCCGCACCGGCGCAAGGCGCGGCGGCGGCACCTCAGCTCCTCGCGCCGCAGACCGCGCACCCGGCGCGGGCGGCCGGGGGCGACACCGACGTCGCGCCGGATCAACCCGAAGCAGAACGCGCGGAGCCGGTCGTGGAGCCCGACCGCGACGCCGACACCGCACCGGAGGACCGCCCTGGACGGACCCGTCGACGCCGCGGCGCCGGGCTGCTGGTCGGCGCCGCGACGCTCATGCTGCTCGGCGCCGTTGCCGGCGGTGTCGCGCTCGGATGGACGGCCCTGTCCGAGGTCGAGGCGCGGCGGACCCCCAGCGAGCCGGCCGCGACCGCCGAGCCGGTCGATCTGGCCCCGGTGACCAGCACCGCGGCGGTGATCATGCCGGACGTCCGGGGGCTCGGGGAGGACGCGGCGCGCGAGGTCCTCACGGACTCCGGCGTCGCGCCGTCGCTGGTGTCGGTGAGCACGCGCCCGGCCGCCGGCCCGGCGGGGGCGGTGGTCGAGCAGACGCCGGCCTTCGGCACCGAGGACCCGGACGCGGTGACGCTCGTGCTGTCGGAGCAGGTGACGGTCCCCGAGGCGGTGGGGATGGACGGTGCCGCGGTGGTCGCCGCGCTCGGGGAGTACGGGGCCGAGGTGACGATCGAGCAGCGGTACGTGCCCGGCGCGACCGTCGGTGTCGTGCAGTCGATCGACCCGGCGCCGGGGACGCCGCTGCCGAACCAGGTGCTGGTGGTCGTCGCGGAGCCGCCGTCGTCCGTGTATCTCGCGGACCTCGATCCGGTGGACGGCAGGTGCACGAGCGGATCGGAGGGCGTGAACGGCACGACGTACGACAGCTCGCTGGCCTGCCGTGTCGATCGTGACCCCACCGAGACCTCCTGGGTGGTGTCGCGCGTCGTGGACGGCTTCACGGCGACCGTCGGCGTCCCGGACGACGGCGACACCGGCTCGCGGGTGCGGGTCGAGGTGCTGGCCGACGGCGTGGTCGTCGGGTCCGCGGAGGCCGGGTACGGGCAGCCGGCCGCGCTCGATGCCACCGTGACGGGGGCGCTGCGCCTCACCGTGCGGGTGACGCTCGTCAGCGCGACGGAGGGCAGCCGGTCCAGCGGCTCGGCCGTGCTGGCCGACGCGCGCCTGGTCGGTGGGGCGGACGCGATGCAGAACCTCGGCGTCGAGCCGTGAGCCGGCACGGCGCGCGCACCCGGGTCGGCTCGGTGCTGGGGCTCGGCGGGATGCTGCTGGTGATGCTCGCGGCGGTCGGGGCGGGTCCGGCCGCGGGCGCGAGCACGCCGCCGCCCGCGGCCGAGGTCACCGCCGCGCCGGGGACCGCCGGCACCACGACGTACTCGACCGCGCTCACGCAGCCCTTGGTCGTGATCGTGGACCTGTCGTCCTCGATGCTCGAGGACGACGGTGCCGGGACCGTCCGGCTCGACGGGGCGAAGGTCGCGCTGTCCTCGCTGGTGCGCCGGCAGCCGACCGGAGCCGAGGTCGGTCTGTGGACCTACCCGTCCCCGTCGGACTCGTGCGGCGCAGGAGGCTACGTCCCGGGTGCGGAGATCGGGCCGGTGGCCGACCCCGGCCTGCTGTCCGCGAAGATCAACGCGCTGAAGGCTGCGGGCGACACCCCGACGGCGGCCGCGCTCACCTCGGTCGCGGACTCCCTGCGGGCACGGGACATCACCGGCGCGACCCTGCTGCTGGTCTCCGACGGCGAGAGCAACTGCGGCATCGACCCGTGCGAGGTGGCGCAGCAGATCTCCGACGAGGGGTTCGACCTCACGGTGCAGGCGATGGGCTTCCAGATCTCGCAGAACGGCCGGTCGGAGCTGGAGTGCATCGCCGCCGCGACGAACGGTCGCTACTACGACGTGCGGGACAGCGCCGAGCTGGCGACGCTGCTGGACGAGGTCGCCGTACCCCGGCTCGCGCTCGACGTGACCGCCGCCGCCACCGTCACTGCCGGGATGGCGACCACGATCCGTGCCCAGGTGTCGAACTCCTCCGCGCAGGCCACCGAGGACGTGTCGGTCTCGCTGGTCTTCACCGACGACGGCTCCCGGACGGTGTTCCCGGCGGTCGTCCCACCGCGCTACCGGCTGGGCAACATCCCCGGCGGCGCGACGGTGGTGCGGGAGTGGACGCTGTCCACCGCGGGGGCCCCGGGAGGCACCGGCGTGGACGAGCAGTCCGCGAGCTGGCGGGTGACCGCGTGGGCGACCGATGTGGGGGCCGTGAGCCAGACCGGCAGCATCGCCGTCCGCTCCGGGGAGGCGACCCTGGACGACGCCGGGCCCGTGCTGCGCGACCTGTCGTCGGGCCCGGTGGTGGTCCTCGGGGACTCGTACTCCTCCGGAGAGGGTGCGGGGGACTACCTGCGGGGCACCGACGACGAGAGCACGCTCTGCCACCGCAGCATGTCGACGTACGGCGTGCGGCTGGTGTCGGCGAGCCGGACGGAGATCGTCGCGTGCTCGGGGGCGGTGACGGCGAACCTCGAGACCCCGCAGTGGGACCGGCACGTCTCCGCTCAGCTGGACGACGTCGCGGACCTCGCGGACCCGCCGTCGGTGGTGCTGATGACCATCGGTGGCAACGACATCGGCTTCGCGAACATCATCATGCGCTGCGTCTACACCGGTATCGGCGACTTCGCGGTCCCCTGGCCCGAGACGGACAACTGCAACGAGGACCCGTTGTTCGTCGCCTCGACGGCGCGACGGCTCTCTGAGCTCGGAGGCACGCTGGAGCAGACGTACGTGAAGGTCTGGGACCAGGTGAACACCGCGTCGATGGTGGCCGCCCGCGGAGGGTACGCGCCGGTGATCGTGCTCGCGTACCCGCAGGTGCTGCCGCAGTGGCAGCGCGGCTCGTGCCAGGGCTTCAGCGCGTCCGAGATCGACTTCGGCAACCGCGTGGTGGCCGAGCTCGACCGGGTGGCGGCGGCCTCGGTCGCGGCGGTCCAGCAGGACGGGTACTCCGTCTACTTCGCCTCGGACGTGCACGGCGCCGTGCTCCCTCGGCACACGGCCTGCGACCCGGAGCCGTTCATCAACCCGGTGGACGCCCTGCGCGGCTACTCCGTGGCGCTGGACCAGGGTCGCAAGCAAGAGCTGCTGCACCCCGACGCCCAGGGGTACGACGCCATGACGAACGCCCTGCTGGCCTGGTCCCAGACGGTCGAGCCGGTGCAGGTCAGCGCTCCCGCTGCCGTGCCGGTCCGGACGGTCCGTGCTCAGGAGCCCGCGATCGCCGTGGACATGTCGACGGTCGACGAGGACGCGGTCCTCCGGGTCGAGGCGGGCCGGGCCGTGGACGTCACGATGAGCGGCCTGGTGCCGGGCACCACCGTCACCGTGGTGGTGCACTCCACGCCGCGGGTGCTCGGCTCGCTGCCGGTGGACGAGGACGGCACCGCGCACGGCGTGGTCTACGTCCCGGCGGACCTGGAGGCCGGGGCGCACCGGCTGTCCGTGACCGGGCTCGGGCCGGAACCCGGCGTGGTCGAGCGATCGACGGGGCTCTCGGTGCTGCCGCCGCGGCCGGCGTGGCTCCCGCCGCTGGTCGCGGGATCGGGGGTGCTGCTGCTCGGCGGGGTCGTGCTGCTGGTCCGAGGTGTCCGGCTGCGCAGGACGGCGCCGGTGACCGCGACCACGGTCGATCCGGAGGATCCGGAGTGACCCGGGACGTGCCGACGCCTGCCGTGCCGGTCCGCCCCGGTGCGGCCCGGCCGCGACGCGCTCCGGCGCCCTGCTCACCGCGGTCCTCCCGACGAGGGCGCTCCGTGACCACCACGAACGAGGGACGACGATGACCGGTGACGCGCAGCAGGGATTCTGGCCGACCGGCGGGCAGGGTGCGCCCCCGCCACCCCCGTCGGCGGCGGCGCGCGAGGCTCCGCCGGCCCCGGCCTCGGGCGCGCCGGTGGTGGCGGGGCCGAGCCCGTTCACCGCGGTGACCGCGGGTGACTACGCCCGTGACGTGGTGGCGGCGGTGCTGCTGCTGACCTCCCTCGCACTGCCGTGGGACTACACCCACGACGCGACCGCACGGGTCGACGTCATCCTCGCCACGATCGTGTCGCTGCTCTCGCTCGCGCTGCCGTACCTGGCTCGGGTCGGGGCGTTCGGCCCGACCTTCACCGTGCGCACCGCCGCGACGGTCCGCACGCTCGCGAACGGGCCCTACCTCGTGGTCGTCCTGGTGTACGTGCTGATCGACGCGGTGACGGGTGACGGGGGCGGCGGTGGGATCGGGGCCGCCGCGGCGGTCGGGCTCGCCGGCGCCGTGCTCGCGGCCCAGGCTCGGGAGTCGGAGCTGCGGGACGGGATCCCGTCGGCGGACCGCACCGGGTTCTGGGTGCTCGGGGGGCTGGCGGGTCTGCTGGTGCTGCTCAAGGTGGTCTCGACGGTGGTTCTGCTGACCCGGGCGGGCGATCTGGTGCGGTACGGCGGTGCCCTGTCGCTGATCGCGATGCTGCTGTCGAGCGGGTTGACGCTGCTGCTCATCGGCTGGCCGCTGCTGGGGACCGTGCAGCGCGACGCCGCCTGGCGCCTCGTCGTGGTCGCGACGGGGGCACCGGTGGTCGGGATCTACCTGCTCGGCCAGGGTGACGGGATCGTGGCGCCGTCGGTGGAGTCGGTCCACGCGCTGGGCCCGGGCCTGGTGCTGTGGCCGGCGATCGCCGCTGCTGCTGCGGCACCTGTCGTCCGCCGCGGCACGCGTCCCGTCACCGGCCGGTCGATCTGGGAGGCGGCCGCCGCGCGGCTGCTGACGCTCACGGCCGTCGCGGACGTCCTGGTCGTGACGATCGCGGTCCTCGCGCTGGTGGACGCCGCCGACCGGGGGCGCCTGGTCGTCCTGGTCGTGCTCGGGGCGCTGTCGGTGGTCGCTGCGCTGATCGGGCGCAGCGCGCTGCTGGTGGCCCAGGCCGGCGCGCGCACCACGGCGTACGCGGCGGCGGGTGGCCTGCTGGTGCTGGGGATCGCCCAGCTGGTGGTCGCGGCGAACAGCACCACCGGGAGGTTCTCGGGCATCGACCTCGTGGTCACGCTGGTGCTGCCGACCGCGCTCCTGGTGGTGCTCGCGGTGCCTGCGGTGCAGGCAGGTCGGTCGGTCGCCCCCGGAGGTGTCGACGGGTCCGTCCGTCCCGGGTCGCCGCCCCCGCCCGTCGCTGCGCCGCCCGCGCCCGCCGCGCCACCCGCGCCCGCCCCGCCGCCCCCGCCCGTCGTTGCGCCGCTCGCGCCCGCCCCGCCGCCGCCCGCGCCCGCCCCGCCGCCGCCCCCGCCCGTCGCTGCGGTGGTGGTGAGCACCGAGGTGCGGCTCGCCGCCGACCCGGGCACCCCGGCGCACGTCCTCGCGGACCTCGCCGCGCGAGCGCCCGAGACGTGGGTGCACCTGGCCCGCAACCCCGCGAGCTACCCGGCGCTGCTCGGGTGGCTCGCGGCGCTCGGGGACCCCGAGGTGACCGCGGCGCTCGCGCAGCGCGGGCGCTGAGCCGGAGCCGCGCGGGCACTGGGCCGGGGAGCAGGAGGCGTGGGCCGGGTGCCCGCGGTGCCGCCACCGACGGTGGCGAGCAGGTCAGGTCGTGACGGATGGAGGTCGTGGTGACGGAGCAGACGGTGACAGCAACGGCGAGAGCGGCGGACGCGCGGGTCGCGCTCGACCCTGCGACGCCTCCGGAGGTGCTGGCAGCGATCGCGGAGACCCGCCCTGAGCTGAGGGTCTTCGTCGCGGCCAATTCCGGCGCGTACCCGGGGCTGGTCGAGTGGCTCGGGCGCCTCGGAGACCGTGCGGTCGACGCGGCGATCGCGCAGCGCCGACCGATGACCGGCGCCGCGCCGCCGCCCCCGGTGGTCGCCGCACCGTCGCCCGCGGTGCTCTCCGCCCCCGCGCCCGCGGTGCTCGCCACGCCCGCGCCCGCGGCGGTCGACGCCCCGGCCGGGCCCACCTTCGTGGCACCCGTCGAGGCGGCACCGGCCGTCGAGGCCGGGCAGGCCGGTGGGGGCCGCCGGCGTTGGCCCGCGCTGGTGGCGGTCGGAGCCGGGGTGGCGATCCTCGCGGCGGTGGGCTGGCTCGTGGTCGGTGCGCTGCTCGGCGGGGGTGGCGCGTCCTCGCCGGAGGCCGCGGTGCAGTCTCTGGCCGACGCCCTGGACCGCGAGGACCCCGCCGCAGCGATGGCCGCGCTGGCGCCCGACGAGGTGCGGATGCTCACCGCCCTGGTCGCCGACGTCGAGGATCGCGCGACCTCGCTCGGCTTCGCCCGGGAGGGCAGCACGTACGCGGGCATCGACCTGTCGGTCGACGGGCTCGAGCTCACGGTCGACCAGCTGAGCGAGGACGTCGCAAGGGTGGAGATCAGCGCCGGCACCCTGCGCGTCACCACCGACGCCGACGCCGCCGCCGAGCGCACCGGGGCCGTCCTGCGCGCGGGCGACGTCGGCACGGCGAGCGTGACGGCGGACGACCTGGCCTTCCAGGACCACGACGTCCGTGAGACGCCGCCGTTCCTCATGGTGGTGCGCCAGGGACGCGGCTGGTACGTCAGCCCGCTGTACACGGTCGGCCAGATCGTCAGCGAGGTCACCGGCGAGCGCACGCCCTCCTTCGCGGAGTCCGGGTGGGCGCCGCGGGTGCAGGAGGACCCGGAGTCGGCGGTCCGCGCCTTCCTGGAGGCGGCGGGCAGCCTGGACCCGGACGACATCGCGGAGACCGTGCCCGAGCGGGAGGCCGCGGCGGTGATGGCCTACCGCCGGGTCTTCGCCAGCCTGCCGGCCCGGCTGGGCCTGGGCGACGCGGGCACGGTGTCCCTCACGGTCGACGACCTGCGCGCCACGACCCAGGACCTCGGCGGTGGGATGACGGCGGTCACGGTCGACTCGCTGGAGCTCAGTGCCACGACGCCGTCCGGCTCGGGGACCCTCCGGATCGACCAGTCCTGCGTGCTCGTCGACGGCTCCGAGGAGTCCTGCCTGGAGGACACCTACGGCGCGGCCGAGGCGCGGCTGACGTTCGTCGCCGTCGAGACCGACGGCGGCTGGACGGTCAGCCCGCTCGACAGCCTCGCGCAGACGCTCCGTTCGGTGGTCGCCAGCGCCGACCTGGACGTCGTGCTGGCCCGGTTCGGCGCGCCGTGGCTGATCGAGCCGAGCGCGGAGCTCGCCGTCGACGACGGTGGGACCGATGCCACGATCGGCACCGGCGGGGTGGTGACGGCGACGCTCACCGGCGCCGGCCCGGTGTTCCTGGACGGCGGGCAGTACGGCATCCAGGTGTTCACGCAGACGGGTGATCTCCTGTCGTCCGGCGGGTACTCGGAGCTGCCGGACGGGGGCCCGTTCGTCCTCGTCGCGTGGGGTGATCCGTCCGAGGAGGTCCACCTGGCGGTGCGCGGGGCCGACCCGACGCCGCTGACGCTCGACGTGCCGGCCTCGGGGACGCTCGACGCGGACTCGCCCCGGGCGGCGTTCACCTTCGACCTGGCGGAGGACGGCATCGCCATCGACGTGGACGGGGCACCCTTCTGGTCCGTCTACCAGGACGGCGAGCAGCAGTGCAGCGGCTACGGCGACGACGGCGTCACGCTGTGCATGCCGCTGACCGAGGCCGGACCGGCCACGCTTCTGCTGGAGGGGAACCCGGGGGAGGGCGATGACTTCACCGTGACTCTGACGGACCGTCCGGCGCTCGCGGTCGACGGCGCGTCACGGTCCGTCCGTGCCGACATCGACGCCATCGATGCCGGGACCCACTACGTGACGTCGATCCCGGCCGGCTCACGGGTCACCATCTCGCTCACCCCCCTCACCGACTCGGACCTGGTGCTCTCGGTCGCCGACATCCAGACCTGGGACTACCACACCATCGACAGCGGGATCGCCGGCGTCTCCGAGTACTACACCTATGAGAACACCACCGGGAGGATGGTCGACCTGGAGGTCACGGTCTGGGTGTACGGGCAGACCGGTCCGGCGAGCTACGAGCTCGCGGTGGACGACTCCACGATCTACGGGGAGTGAGGTGCGCGACCGCATCACCTCGGGCCTGCTCGTCGCGGCGGCGCTGTGCTGCGCCGCCGCGACGGTGCTGCCCTGGCGCGCCCGGGGTCCGACCTCGGCGCTGACACCCGTCGAGCTGGCGCGGGCCGCGCTCGCCGGCGGGTTCGGCGACGTCGTGCCCCGGGGCGTCGGTCTCGTCGCGCTGGCCCCGGCGCTGGCCTGCGCGGTGCTGGTCGGATCGGTGGCCTGGGCCGGGGGTCGCCGCTGGGGCGGGCTCGTCGCCGCCCTGCTCTGCGCGGTCCCGGTCGTCGCCCTGGTGGTGCTGCCGGGGCCGGCGCGGCTCGCCCCCGGCGGCCTGCTGCTGCTCGGGGCGCTCGTGGCCTCGCTGGGCGTGGTCGCGGTGAGCGGCGGCCGGCGATCTGCGTCCTCGGCCCGGGCAGGATGTCCGAACGATCTCGGACGTACCTGACGGGCCGTCGGGCAGTGCCGGCAGGCGCGCCGCTCCTACCGTGTACCCGACCTCCCGTCGTCGTCCGGTGCGCGGCTGCTCGGCACGCGAGAGGGGAGCCTCCGCGTGGTTCCCGACACCTCGGGAGGCTCGGCCGCGCTCGCGCTCCCTTCGTGCTCACGACCGTGCTCGCGGCGCGGTCACCGCAGGACACCGGGCGATCGCGGCCGCGCTCGCACCGGCACGACTGATCAGGAGTAGACGTGGGACAGAAGGAGAAGGCGCGCGCGATCGTCGACGAGCGCTACGGCGTCGAGCTGGAGACCGCGTTGTCCACGGACGGGTGGATCCAGGCCGCGCGGCGAGCCGCTGAGGCGTCGAAGCACCGGCTCAAGGGCAAGGTCGTCGAAGGCCAGGTGACCACGAACGGCGAGCGCCAGACGCTCGCCACCTACAAGGTCGTCGGGCCGGGCGGCGTCGTCACGGTGATGGTGTTCGTGCTCTCGGGGGTGACGACCGATCGAGGGACGACCCGGGTGTCGCTCAGGGTCGGCGACTTCTTGTTCCAGAGCGGGTCGCTCGGCATGAAGCCCACGATCAACGCCGGCAAGGTCATGGACACGTTCGTCGACGTGCTCCGCACCGAGCTGACCGCGGGCTGACGCGCCGATGGGCACCCTCGTCGTCCTGGCGGTCCTGCTGGTCGGCGCGATCGCGGTCACCTGGCTCAAGGTCGCGCTGGGGAGCGCCGTGGACTCGGGTGCCGACGCGCTCATCGCCTCGGCGCGTGCTCGCCGGGGTTCGGCGTTCTGGATCGTGCTGTCAGCCCACGATGCTGCGGCGATCGCCCCCGGTGTCGCCGGTGCCATCGCCGATCAGGGCATCACGGGAGTGACGGTCTCCACGGAGGTCCGGCGGGGCAGGCAGACCCTCAGGGTCACGGTGGCCCCGGGGGCGGACGTCGCGGCCGCCCGGGCGGTGAGCCTGCGCGCCGCGCGCGAGGTCGACTCCGAGAGCCTGCTCCGGCTGCGGTGAGGACAGCAGCACGGATCCGCGCTGCGGGACTCGGCGATCCGCCCCGGGGGAGCGGGGTGCACCACTATGCTCCCGACCGGGAGCGCACTGCGCGGACGACGGTGATCTGACGTCCAGGAGGGACCGACGATCAGCGACGACACGTACCCCGATCGGGCCGATGGTGAGCCCGCGGGTCAGATCCTCGACCGGGCGGATCTCGCGCGGCGTCTGACGGCGCTGCGCGAGGCGCGCGGCCTGAGCGTCCGCGACGTCGCGCGCCTCGCCCGCCTCCCGCTCAGCACGGTCGGTGGCTACCTGTCGGGACGGCACCTTCCCCAGGCGGCCGCGCTCGACCAGTTCGAGCGGGTGCTCGACGCGTTGCGGGTGCCTGCGGACGAGCGCCCGGCCTGGCTGGAGGTCGTTGGACGGCTCCGGCGTGCACCCGGTCCTCGGCCCGCGTCGGCCACGGCACCGTACCTGGGGCTCGCGGCGTACGGGACCGACGACGCCGACCGCTTCGTCGGGCGGGAGGCTCTCACGCGCACCCTGGTCGCCCGGGTGCAGGCACACCCGTCCCGTCCGCTGGTGGTGCTGGGCGCCTCGGGCTCCGGCAAGTCCTCGCTGCTGCGTGCGGGTCTCGCGGCCTCGTTGCAGGGCGTCGGGGTCGAGGTCGTCGTGACGACGCCCAGCCTGCTCGCGACCGGCCAGGAGACCGTGCCGGCGCGGCCGCAGGTGCTGATCGTCGACCAGTTCGAGGAGGCGTTCGTCGCCCCGGAGCCCGAGGACGGCCCGGACCTCCCGTCGGGTCCGGGCGCGGCGGACCTGGTGGACCGGCTCGGGGCCTGGCACGCCGCCGGGACGACGGTGGTGCTCGGGTTGCGGGCCGACCTGGTCGACCGTGCGCTGGAGCACGAGACCCTGGCGGGCTGGCTGGCCGAGGGGACCGTCGTCGTCACGCCGATGACGTCCGAGGACCTGCGGCGCGTCATCGTGGAGCCGGCCCGACAGGTCGGGGTAGAGGTCGACGAGGCCCTGGTCGACGTGCTGGTGCGGGACGCCGCGGGCGAGACGCCACCGCGGCGATCGGCGGGGACGCTCGCGGCGGGTGTGCTGCCGCTGGTCTCGCACGCGCTGCTCGCGACCTGGGCGGCGAGCTCGGGCCGCCGGCTCACCCTCGTCCGCTACCGGGAGGTCGGCGGGCTCGGGGGAGCGATCACCCAGACCGCGGAGTCCGTGCTCGACGCGCTCCCGGCCGACCTGATGGCCACCGTGCGGCGTGTCCTGCTCGCCCTCGTGCACGTGCGCGACCTGCACGTGGTGGCGCGGGCCGTGGCGTCCGAGGACCTGGTCCGTGCCGGCTCCTCCGAGGAGGCGGCGGTGCGCGCGCTGGTCGACGCCCGGCTGCTCACCTCGGACCACGGGCAGATCCGGATCGCGCACGAGGCGCTGATCAGCGCCTGGCCCCGGCTGGCCGGGTGGATCGAGGAGGACCGCGACGCGCTCAGGCTGCACGGTCGGCTGGCGGAGGCCACCCGCACCTGGCAGGACGCGGAGCGCGATCCCGACCTGCTCTACCGCGGGGCGGTGCTCGACGCCGCGCTCGCCTGGCAGTCCGGCGGTCCGACGACGACCGCGCCCGAGCGTGCCTTCCTGGCGGCGGCCCGCGCGGCGCGTGACCGGGAGGCCGCCGTGCAGCACCGGTCGGCCCGGCGGCTGCGGCTGCTGTCGGCCTGCCTCGGCGTCCTGGCCCTCACGTCGGCCTCTCTCGCGGGCGCCGCCGCGCACCAGTCGCGGGTGACGGGTCGAGAACGCGACATCGCGGTCTCCCGTCAGCTCGCCGTCACCGCGCAGGCGCTGACCAGCACCGATCCGGGTCTGTCCTCCCAGGTCGCGAACGCGGCCTTCGCCACCGCCGCGACGCTGGAGGCGCGCTCCGCGCTGCTGTCCAGCACCGGGGTCGCCACGTCGTCCCGACTCGGATCGACCGGCGCCCTGGTCAACGCCGTCGCGATCAGCCCTGACGGGTCCACCGCGGCGCTGGCCACCGACGCCTCAGCGGTCGACCTGTGGTCGCTCGGGGACGACCCGCGCCGGATCACCCGGCTCGAGGTCGCCGACTCGGCCCTGTACGCGGTCGCCTTCACCCCGGACGGGGCCACGCTCCTGGCGGGCGGGGACGCGGGGGTGCTGCACGTGTGGGACGTCGCGGACCCGACCTCGCCGCGTCCCCTGCCGGACCGGGGCGAACCGGCGGGAGCGACGCTCTACGACGTGACCGTGTCCGACGACGGCACGACGGTGGTGGCGGGCGCCTCCGACGGTGCCGCCCTGCTGTGGGCGCTCTCGGAGGGCGCCGTGCCCACGCCGGCGACCACCGTGCCGGCGGTCGCCGGGGGAACGGTCGAGTCCGCTGTCCTCGACCCCTCGGGCTCGCGCCTCGCGGCGGCCGGCTCGGCGGGCGAGATCGCGCTGTGGGACCTCGCCGACCCCGGCGCCCCGGTGCGGTCCGCGGGTGTCCTCGACGTCGGGGCGCCTGTCCAGTCGCTCGCGTGGTCGCCGGACGGCTCGACCCTGGCCGCGGGCACGACCGACGGCGGGGTGCGCCTGATCGACGTCAGCGACCCCGCGGCCCCGGCGGAGCGGGCGTCCCTCGCCGGTCCGGCGTCCTGGGTGAACGACCTGTCGTGGACCCCGGACGGAGCTGCTGTCGCCGGGGCGAGCTCGGACCAGCACCTCTGGGTCTGGGACGCGAGCACGGGCACGACGCTCTGGCGTGCCGCGGCCCCCACGACCCTGCTCGGTGCTCAGTGGTCGCCCGACGGGACCGTGATCTACGGCTCGGGTGCCGACGGCATGCTGCGCGAGTGGCCCGTGCCCGGCTCCGTGCTCGGGGGGTTCGCGTCGATCCCGGGCCAGGGCGCGTTCGGCACCGGTCGGGGCGGCGACCAGGTGGTCGTGACCGCGACCACCAACGGGCTGCGGGTCTGGGACGCCACCGACCCCGCCGCGGCAGTCCTGCTCGGCGCGGCTCCCGCCCCCGACGGGGCCCGCCTCGACGGCGCGGTCGACGTCTCGGACGCCCTGCACCTGGCCGTCGCCGGCGACACGGCCGGCGGCATCCACACCTGGGACATCGAGGACCCCGCCGCTCCGGTGTACCTCGGATCCGCCGCCGCGCACACCGACTGGGTCGACACCGTCGCGTTCGACGCCTCCGGCACCCGGCTGGCCGTCTCCTCCGACGACGGCGCGATCACCCTGTGGGACCTGTCCGGGGGTGCGGTGCCGGACGAGCCCACGGGCCGGATCGACGGCCTGGGCGGTGCCGTCTACGTGGTCGCGTTCTCGCCGGACGCCTCGGTGCTGGTCGCCTCGGTGCTCAGCGGGTCCGTGCACCTGGTCGACGTGAGCGATCTGGCGGCTCCCGCGGTGATCGGCGCCCCGCTGACCGGCCCCGAGGGGTACGTGTACTCCACCGCGTTCAGCGCCGACGGGCGCACCGTCGCCGCGAGCGGGAACGACGGGACGGTCTGGCTGTGGGACGTGACCGATCCCGCTGCCCCGGGGGTGCTCGGGGAGCCGCTGCGCTGGGGCGAGGGATACGGCACCAACACCGCGTTCTCCCCGGACGGGACCCGGGTGGCGGTCGCCAGGACCGACGGCACCATCCGGCTGTGGGACCTGTCGAGCCGCACGCACCCCGCCCGGTGGGCCACGCTCTCCGGCGCCGAGGGGACCGTCTACGGCATCGAGTTCTCGCCGGACGGGAGCGTGCTGTCCGGGGCGTCCGCCGACCGGACGGTGCGGCTGTGGGACGTCACCGTGGAGGGGGCGCTGCGACGTGCCTGCGCGGTGGCCGGCCGTGGTGTCGCCCTGACCGGGGCCGAGTGGTCCCGGATCGCGGGCAGCGACGTCGAACGGCCGGCCACCTGCACGTGATCCCGGCACCGGCGGCGCGTCGAGGTGAGGCCGTGACGCGTCTCACCCCGTCGAACCCGTCAGGTCGCAGGTGCCACCTGCCGATACCGGAGGCATGGGTCTCGTCGACGCGTCGGTCCGCCGGCTCTACGGCACCCGCGGCCTGCTCGCCGTCACCCTGGCCGTCATGGCGGTGATCGTGTTCGCCGCGCTGCGCTGGTCGGTGAACCCGCACGCGTCGGCCGTGCCGTGGGTGACGGTCGGGACGCTGCTCGCCCTGACGTCCGGGTTCACGCTGCTGGCGCCGGAACGCCCCGGGGTGCGACCGGTGGTCCTCGCGCTGGCGACGCTCGGGCTCGGGGTGCTCCTGGCGTCCTGCCGGACAGCCGAGGGACTGGTCTCGATGTCGCTCGGGCTGATCACCGCGGCCCAGCTCGCCGCCTTCGCCTTCCCCGCGGCGCAGGCCGTCCCCCTGGTCGCGCTCGCGCTCGCGACGATCACCGGCGGCATGGTGGCCGCGCCCGCGCCGTTCCACCCGATGACCTGGGTGGCCGTGACCGTGATGACGGTCGCGTCGACGTCGTTGCTCGGCTACGTCACGCACCGGCTGCGCCGCCACGCGTCGACCGACGACCTCACCGGTGCGCTCACCCGACGCACGCTGCTGGACAGCCTCGCGACGCTGCTGCGCGAGTCCCGGCGCACCGGCGCGGCGCTGGCGGTCGTGTCCGCGGACGTGGACGACTTCAAGACGATCAACGACACGCGGGGTCACCTCGCCGGTGACGAGGTGCTGGGCTCGCTGGTGGCGACCTGGCGCTCTGCCGAGCACGGGGCGCCGCCGGTGGTCGGGCGGACCGGGGGCGACGAGTTCGTCGTCGTGCTGCCGGGGTACGACGACGCCCGCGCCGCCGACTGGGTCGCCCGTACCCAGGCGGTGTCGACGGCGCCGTGGAGCGCCGGGATCGCCGTCGCGGGCCGGGACGACACCGTGCACGACCTGCTGCACCGGGCGGACGTGGCGCTGTACGTGACGAAGCGCGGGCGGCGGCGGGGCGAGGCCGCGGAGTGAGCGAGCGATTCGGCTTATCTGTCTGGGATCGCCCGCTCAGAGTTGCTCACTGTTCTCGTCGTCAGACCTGCGGCGCGGTTCTCCGCCTCCGGGTTTGCCCGTCGGCGCATCGATGTCATTGGCGCCCAGGCTTGAATTCGACGCCGTTCTTGTCGATGAACTTCTTTCGCTGCGCCGCGAGGCGCCGTGACTCTCTCGAGGTGGGCTGGCAGATCCTGACGAACAGCGGGGTTGCAACAACATGCCGAGCGATGTAGTCGTTGTCGATCGTGTGGAGGACCCGGGCAAGCCCTTCGACACGACCTACTTGCCCCAGGGGTGCCTCGGTCGAGACGATTCGGCTGAGGTGAGTTGCCGACTCGGCGGCGTCGGGAGGTAAGAGGTCGCCACGCGAGTCGATCAGCAAGGGGCTCTCGGCGATCTCGAAGAGGGTCTTACTGTTCGAGCCCATGCGGCCGACTGACCCGGTGCGGTCGAGTAGGTGACATGTCGATCCGAGAAGGACCAGGTCTGTCTCGCCCTTCGGCTGCGGAAAGCAGGTGGTGAAGACGACCACTCGATCCGGGCCGTCGGGCCCGCTGTCCGGGTGCATCGTCGCCCACCGCATCTCGCATGAGAAGTTCACCCAGGTATTGGGTGCGACGTCGGTGTCGCGATAGTCGCGGGACTGCGCACGCAGGCGCTGTCCGAGCGGTTCGATTCGGCGTAGGTGATCTGGGCGAAGATCGGCGCCCACGCTCGACAGTTGTGCAGAGAGTGGCGGAATGCTGGCGGAGAGTGATGCGAGTCTGACGGCGGAACGAGCGGGACCTTCGTCGAGGCCCTCCATCTTGGCAGTCGAAATGTACAAGTACTCGCGCACGGGGATTCGTCGATTGAACACCTGGCGAGCATAACCACGTCTCTCGCGCTGACCGCCCGATCGCAAGGTGCACACGAAATCGCGAGCAGTGGAGTCACCACTTCGGCGAGTGCCTGAGGATCGTCGCTCGCGCCACCGACCAGACTCCTTCCCTGTGACCGCCGAGACACCCCCGCGACGCCATCACCGACCACCCGGTCGGTGTTGACACGTCAGGTACCGCAGACGGCGGCACCGGACGTATCGAGGAGTGACGGGCGATGGCACGGTTCGACGGCAAGGTGGCGCTGGTGACGGGCGGCGGCAGCGGGATCGGTGAGGCGGTGGCGACGCGGCTGGCCGCGGACGGTGTCTCGGTGGTGCTGACCGACATCCGGCTGGACGCGGCGCAGCGGGTGGCCGACACGATCACGGCGAGCGGTGGCACGGCGACCGCCTTCCAGCAGGACACCGCGGACGCCGAGCAGTCGTTGGCCGCCGTCGAGTTCGCGCAGGCGACGTACGGGGCCCTGCACCTCGCGGTGAACAACGCGGGAATCGCCGCGAAGCACCAGCTGCCGACCGGTGAGCTCGACCTGGATGCGGACTGGCGCCGGGTGATCGACATCAACCTCAACGGGGTGCTGTACGGGCTGCGCTACGAGCTGCCGGCGATCGAGGCGGCCGGTGGCGGGGCGATCGTCAACATGGCGTCGATGCACGCGCTGGTGGCGGCGCCGGGCAACTCGGCGTACGTGGCGTCGAAGCACGCGATCAACGGGCTGACCAAGAACGCGGCTGTCGAGTACGGCACCCGCGGGGTGCGGGTGAACGCGGTGGCGCCGGGCAACATCTGGACCCCGCTGATGGCGGCGCTGCCGCAGGAGCAGATCGACGCGATCACGGCTAAGCACCCGATCGGCCGGATCGGCCGCCCGGAGGAGGTCGCGTCGCTGGTGGCGTTCCTGCTGAGCGACGAGGCGTCGTTCATCACCGGCAGCCTGCACCAGGTGGACGGCGGCTACCCGGCGGTCTGACCCGGGGCGAGCAGCGGTGGGCGCCCGTCGTCGGGCGCCCACCCGCTCAGACCTCGATCCGCGCCCCCGACGCCGGGTGGAACAGGTGCTCCTCCCCGGCGCGCACGGTCACGGCGATCTCCGACCCCGGACGGGGCACGGCACGCGGGTCGATCCGCACGACCACCTGCGCCCCGCCGGCGCCGTCGGTGAACACCGGTGCCTCGGCCTGCGCCGCCCCGCCGAGCACGGTGCCGTACACGTAGGCGTCCGAGCCGAGCTCCTCGACGACGTCCACCCGCACCGGGATCGCGCCGGGCGTGCCGACGGAGGCCACGTCGAGCGCCTCCGGGCGGAACCCGAGCGTGACCGCGCCGGCGTCCTCGCCGGTCAGCGCGTCGAGGGCGGCACGAGGGACGGGGACCGCGGCGGTGCCGACCCGGGCGGCGCCGTCGACGACCGGGTAGGTGCCGAGGTTCATGGCGGGGGAGCCGATGAAGCCGGCGACGAACACGTTGGCCGGGGTGTCGTACATGTCGCGCGGAGTGCCGACCTGCTGGAGCAGCCCGTCCTTGAGCACCGCGATGCGGTCACCCATCGTCAGCGCCTCGGTCTGGTCGTGCGTGACGTAGACGGTCGTCACGCCGATCCTCCGGGTGAGGGAGGCCAGCTGGGTGCGGGTCTGGACGCGGAGCTTGGCGTCGAGGTTGGACAGCGGCTCGTCCATGAGGAACACGCGGGGCTGGCGCACGATCGCGCGGCCCATGGCCACACGCTGACGCTGGCCACCGGACAGGGCCTTGGGCTTGCGGTCCAGGTACTGGGTGAGGTCGAGGATCTGGGCGGCCTCCTCCACGCGGGTGCGGATCTCGGCCTTGGGGGTGCCGGCGATCTTCAGCGCGAAGCCCATGTTGTCCGCCACGGTCATGTGCGGGTACAGGGCGTAGTTCTGGAACACCATCGCGATGTCCCGGTCCTTGGGCTGGACGTCGGTGACGTCACGGTCGCCGATCAGGATCCGGCCGGCGTTGACGTCCTCGAGGCCCGCGAGCATGCGCAGGGAGGTCGACTTGCCGCAGCCCGAGGGGCCGACGAGGACGAGGAACTCGCCGTCCTCGATGTGCAGGTCCAGGGCGTCCACCGCGGGGCGCTCGGTCCCCGGGTAGACCCGGGTGGCCTTGTCATAGGTGACAGTTGCCATGATCAATCCCTTCACCGGCAGGTACGTGCCGGACGATCCGTCGTGCGGCACGGTCGTCGTGCCCGGGCCGACGCTAGGGACCCGCCGACCTGCGACGGCGGACCGATCCGGGGGCGGATCCGGCAGACCGATCGCGCGGTCGACGGGGCGGTGTGCGGCGGCAGGGACCTCCGGACCTCGGGGCCCGGCGCCGGCGGTCCTACGGTGGCGGTGTGCTCAGACCAGCGGCGTCGGTGGTGGTGGCCGACGTGACCCTCGATCTCGGTGACGGGCCGATCGGTCACGTGCGCCTGGCCGGTGCGCTGCGTGCGGCCGTCCGGCGGGGGACCCTGCGTGCGGGGACCCGGCTGCCGCCGAGCCGTGACCTGGCCGGATCGCTCGGCTGCTCCCGCTCGGTGGTGACCGAGGCCTACGGGCTGCTGGTGGCCGAGGGCGTGCTGGCGGCCCGCACCGGGTCCGGGACCTGGGTGCACGGTGTCGCACCCGCCCCGGCGGAGCCCGCCGCGCCCGCGGTGGTGACGGGGCCGCCGGTGCTCGACCTGAGGCCGGGCCTGCCGGAGCTCGCGTCCTTCCCCCGAACCCGGTGGCGTCGGGCACTGGCGACGGCGCTCGCGACCGCCGGGCACCAGGACCTCGCGGGCTCCGGCGCTCTCGGGCTGCCACGGCTGCGCGCCGAGCTCGGCCCCTACCTGGTGCGGACCCGCGGGGCGGTGCTGCCGGCGGAGGTCGCGGTCGTCGCGACGCGCGGCTCGGCCGACACCCTGGACCGGCTGTTCCGGATCGTGCGGCGGATCGGGCTGACCCAGGTGGCGCTGGTCGGGCCGGTCGCGGAGCGCACCCGGGTGCTCGCCGAGGCCGAGGGGCTGTCGGTGGTGCCGATCGGGGTGGACGCGCACGGACCGCGGATCGACGTGCTGCGCCGCTCGGGTGCTCGTGCCGTCGTGGTCGCGTCCTCGGCGGTGCACCCGTGCGGGTGCGGCGCGGGCTGCCGCGAGGCGCTGGTCCGGTGGGCGCGGGACGTGGACGGTGTGGTGATCGAGCACGACGACGAGGGCCCGCTGGTGACGGGACGCCGGGTGCCGGTGCTCCAGTCGGTCGGGCCCGACCGGGTGATCCTGCTCGGCTCCTGGGACACGTCGGTCGGGCCGGGGCTCGGGCTGGGCTGGATGCTGCTGCCGACGCTCTGGTTGCGGACCGTCGCGCCGGTGCTGCCGTTGATGGCCGGACCGCCCGCGCTGGACCAGCTCGCACTGGTCGAGCTGCTCACCAGCGGCGACCTGGACCGGCACGTGCGGCGGATGCGTGCGCGGTACCGCACCCGGGCGCGCGGGTTCGCCGCTGTGCTCGCCGCCCGGCTGCCCGGCTGGGACGTGCAGGTGCCGGACGGGGCGACCCACGTGCTCGCCACGATGCCGGCGGGCAGCACGTCCAGGGACGGTGCGGCGGTGGTGGTCGCGGCACGCGCGCGCGGGCTGGTGCTGGTGCCGGCGCCGGGGGAGGACCGGCCCGCGTTCGCGCTGGGCTTCGCGAACCTGCGCGAGTCCGAGACCGTCGCGGCGGTCGACGCGTTGGCCGGGGCGGTGCGGGCGAACGCGATCAGCCCACCCGCGCCGCCAGCCGCGTGCCCACCTGGTCCGCCAGCGTCACCGCCACCCGCCGCTGCTCCACGGTCGGCCGCGCGTGCCGGGTGGAGGACGTGACCAGGAACCGCCCGAGCGGCACCCCGTCGTGCTCCACCGGCAGCGCGAGCAGGTCGTCGGTGGGCAGGCCGTGCCGGTCCACGTCGATCCGGGCGCCGCGCTGGGCGACGGAGCCGTCGCGGTGCAGCGTGGTGGCGGAGGCGGCGTGCCGGCCCTCGGCTGGCTCGAACCGGCACGCGTCCACGCCCAGCACGTCGGTGATGCGGTCGGCGACCTCGTCGGTGAGGGTCTGCGGGGAGGCGTCGTGCAGGGCCACCAGGTCGGCGGTGCGCAGCACCCCGGCGAGGTAGCCGGCCTGCCGGCTGGCGCGGGCCTGCTGCCGCCGGCCCCACAGCGCCACCTCCGTGACGGCGAGCCCGACCAGGAGCAGCAGCACCAGCACCTCGACGTCGTCCCGGTCCACGATCGTCAGGCTCAGCCGCGGCGCGGTGAGGAAGAAGTCGAACCACACACCCGCCGACACCGCCGCCAGCACCCCGGCGATCCGCACGCCGGAGGTCGCCGCCGCGACCACGACGAGCACGAGCACCAGGGCGCCGACGGCGGGCGTGACGGCGTCGCCGAGCAGGTGCAGCACCCCGGCCACCGCCGGTGGGACGACCAGGGCGAAGCCCACGACCACCGCTGTCCGGGGTGGGGCTGCTGCCGGTGTGCCGATCTGCTGCGTCATGGTGCGCCTCCGTGTCGATGGACCACCTCTCAGCAGACACCTGCGCGCGGGCGGCGGCGGCGATCCTGACGGGATCCGTACGCTCACGCCGCCGTCCCTCACGCCTTCCTGACGCCGGGCGGCGGGTGGGGGTCGGCGGATACCGTGACCGAGGACCAGTGCCGATCCGAGGAGCCGCCGCCCGTGAACATGTACCTGCGCCTGCTCCGGCTGCGCGCCCGTGCCCGGCGCCGGCCCGCGCTGGACGTCTGGGACACCGCCCGCACCCCGCTGCGCGTCGGGATCACCGACCTCGACCTGCTGCGGCACGTGAACAACGGCACGTACCTGACGATGCTCGACCTGGGCCGGATGGACCTGCTGCTGCGGTCGGGGTTCTGGGCGAAGGCGGTCGCGGCGGGCTGGTACCCGGTGGTCGCCGGGCAGACGATCACCTACCGCCGCTCGCTGACCCTCGGGCAGCGGTTCGACCTGTACACGCGGATCCTCGGCTACCAGGACCGGTGGGTGCTGGTGGAGCAGACCTTCTGCCGGGGCGAGGTCGTGCACGCCCGCGCGGTGGTGCGCACCCGGTTCCTGCGTCGGAGCGGCGGCACGGTGGAGAACGACGAGCTGCGGGCGCTCGCGGGCGACCCGCCGGACGGGCGCGAGGTGCCGGACTGGGTGCGTGCCTGGACCGAGGCGACGCGTGTCGGCGGCGACGTGGAGCGACCGGTCACGACGGACTGACCGGTCAGCGGGACTGCGCGCGGTACCAGTCGAGCAGGCGGGTGCTCGCGCCGCGGATCCGACGCCGGAACGCGGTCGCGTCCAGGGCACGCGGGTCCAGGGCGATCCACGACGGCTTGTCGAGGCCGTTCCAGCCGTCCGGCACCCGCACGTGGTCGCGGCGGTCGCCCTTGTCCTGCGAGGTGAGCGTGGCGACCCAGCAGGTGCTGCCGTGCACGTCGAGCACCAGCACCGGGCGGTCCTTGGCGCCGGTCCCGTCGGAGAACGGCACCAGGGCGAACCACACCTCGCCGACCCCGACCCGCGACGGGGCGGACGGCCGCGGGCGGGTCGGCCGGCGGCGACGGCGGCGCGGGCGCAGCGCGCGCAGGCCCCACAGGACGAGCAGCAGCACGAGGATCGCGAGCCAGGGGTGGTCGTCGAGCAGCGCGGTCACGCAGGTGAGTCTGCCGGACGGCGTGGTCGCCCGAGGCCGACACGGTGTGCGCAGGTATGCTCACGCCATGGAGTCGGCTGCCGAGATCGTCCGGGACGCGCGTCGTGCTGCGGGGTTGTCCGTGCGGGCGCTGGCCGCGCGCGCGCAGGTGCCCGCCTCGACCGTCACCCGTGTCGAGCACGGTCACGTCGACCCCACCGTCTCGACCCTGCTCCGCCTGCTGCGTGCTGCGGGTCGTCACCTCGTGAGCGAGCCGGCGTTGGCGCCGATCTCCCGGATCGCCCGCACAGCGGTCGCCGAGGGGGGATCTCCGGACTTCACCGTGCTGCGGGACTGGCTGGACCGTGCGTCCGAGGCCCCGGACGTGATCGCGCTGGCCGCGGTCGCCGAGGCACCGGCCCGCTCGGGCTCGGCGGTCGTCGACACCCTGATCGCTGGGATCGCCGAGAAGGTCTGCGACGATCGCGGCGCTGCGCGGCCACCGTGGACAGCCGCGGTACCGCCGCTCGCCGAGGAGTGGTCGGCGCCGGGCACGCCGCGCATGCGGGCGTCGTGGCGCGCGCAGACGCCGCCGTCGCTCGCCGCGCGCGGGCTCGTGATCGACGAACCCTCGCTGTGGCGCCGACCGCTGGACCAGGTGTCCTGACGTGGCGCTCGACGCCGAGCGGATCCGCACGCTGCTGCTGGAGGTCGGTGCCGCCCTGCCCGAGGGTCCGGTGCACGAGGTGGTGCTCGCCGGGGGTGCGCTCCTCGCGCTGCACGGCCTGCGGGGGACGACCGTGGACGTGGACAGCGTGCGGGCGCTCGACCGCGCGGTGCAGGACGCGGTCAGGTCGGTGGCTGCGCGGCACGGGCTCGGCCCGCGCTGGCTCAACGACGCGGCTCGGCCGTTCCTCCCGGCGACGGTCGACCTGGACGCGTGCGAGGTGCTGATCGAGCACGGTCGGCTGCGGGTGCTCGGGCTGCCGTGGCGCGACCTGTTCGCGATGAAGCTCTACGCCGCACGCGCCCGCGACGCCGACGACCTCCGGGCGATCTGGCCGCGCTGCGGGTTCTCCGACGCGGACGAGGCGGTCGAGCATTTCCGGCGCGCCTACCCCGACGAGCCCGACGACCCGTACCTGGTGCAGTTCGTCGCCGCGTTCGCCTGAGCGTCCCGCGTCAGCCCCCCAGCACCTCCCGCAGCCGCGCCGCGAACGCCTCCGGCTCGCCCGCCTGCCCGAGCTCCGGCCCGAGGAACCCGCCGTGGTGGCTCGGGAACACGGCGAGGTCGGTCCCCAGCGCGGCGGCCAGCGCCTCGGAGGTGCGCCACGTCAGCAGCCCGCGCGATTCGGTGCCGGCGGCGATCACCACGCGGGTGCTCGCGGCGCGCAGGGCGTCGAGGTCGGGGCGGTAGGCGGTGACGGGGGCGGAGCGGCCGGACAGCAGGGGGTCCTCGCGGGTGCCGTCGTCCTCGGCGGGCAGGCCGAAGGCGTCGGGTGAGGGCAGGCCGGTGCCGAAGTCGGCGGTGAACGGGCCCTGCCAGGAGGTGAGGGCGATGAACGCGGCCATGCCGGTGCCCCAGCCGGCGCGGTGGTACGCCTGGCGGACCTGCTCCTCGGCGGCGAGGGCCTGCTCGGCGTCGGGCAGGACGGTGAGCAGCGGCGGCTCGTGGGCGACGAGGGTGCGCACGTCGGCGGGGTGCGCGGCGACCAGCGCGAGGGCGGTGACGGCTCCGCCGCTGCTGGCGAAGACGTCGACCGGTCCGGCGTCCAGGCCGGTGATCAGGGCGTGCAGGTCGGCGGCCTGCTCGTCGGGCAGGTGGTCGGTGCCGCCGTCGGTGCGGGTGCTGCGGCCGAGCCCGCGCGGGTCGTAGGTGAGGACGGTGCGGTCGGGGAAGTGCGAGGCGAGGGTGGCGAAGCCGCTGGCGTCCATCGGCTGGCCGACCAGCAGCAGCGGCGGGGTGCCGTCGGCGGTGGGCAGCGGGCCGCGCACGTCGTAGGCGAGGGTGACGCCGGGGAGGTCGAGGGTGCGGGCGGTGGGCTCGGTCATCGCGGGGTCCTTCCGGGTCGGCGCGCGCGGGTGGCGCACGTCCTCATCCTGGCCCGCGCCGGGGTGGTCCGCGTGTCGGAGGCGTGGGGGAGGATCGTCGGCGTGGAGATCGAGTTCGAGGCGCCGCTGTGGGAGTGGCAGGCACGGGTGGACCGGTGGACGTTCGTGTCCGTTCCGGAGGGCCTGTCCGACGAGGTGGAGCAGCGGGCGGGTGCGTTCGCGCACGGGTTCGGGTCGCTGCGGGTCGAGGTGACGGTGGGCGGCACGGTGTGGCGCACGTCGATCTTCCCGGGGGACTCGGCGTACTCGCTGCCGATCAAGAAGGTGGTGCGGGTCGCGGAGGGGCTGACCGTCGGGGAGCCGGTGCGGGTCCGGCTGCGGCTGCTGGACGTCTGACGGGCGGCCGGCTCGCCGTCGGGCTGCTCGACCCGCATGGCCCCGAGACAGGACGAGCCCTCGGCGCCGCCACTGGCGCCGAGGGCTCGTCCTGCGAGCTGGCGTTCTCAGGCCACCAGCACGTCCGCTCCGCGCTGCGTGGGCAGCACGGGCACGTCTTCGATCGTCCCCACCGGGGCCGCGGTCGTCTCGACCGTCGTACCCGCAACCGCCTCGACCGTGACCGGCGATGCCACCGCCGCGGCACGCCGCCGCCGACGGGCCACCAGGATCACCGCCACCGCGTACACGCCCACCGCGGTCCACACCAGGTTCGTCGCCACCGACGGCCACACGCCGCTGCGCGCGGCGACCAGGCCCATCAGGGCGCCGGAGACCACGTTGGTCAGCTGGTAGCGCCCCGACGAGGGGGCCCAGCGACCACGGGTGACCATGACGTAGGCGACGAGGCACGTGACCGCGCCGACCCAGCCGAGCGCGGTGACGAGAGCGGACACGGGCGTGCTCCATGCAGGCAGAGAGGGGTGGAGGGATGGCGTCTTTCCCTGATGATCAGGGGGAACGACCCCTCCAGTGTGCCGACTTGCGGGGTTCAGCGCAATCGAACAAAAATGTACCGGGTATCAAGCAGAACTACATGACTGAACCGTGATCCAGCGCTGGGAGAACCGATGCCGACCGACCCCCGACGCCTGGCCGTCCTCCTCGCCGTGCATCGTGCCGGTGGGGTGCTGGCCGCGGCCGACGTGCTGCACGTGACCCCCTCGGCGGTGTCCCAGCAGATCGCCCGGCTGGAGGCCGAGGAGGGGGTGCCCGTCCTGGACCGCGGACCGCGCGGCGCGACCCTCACGGCGGCCGGCCGGATCCTCGCCGAGGCGGCCGAGCGGATCGAGGCGGAGCTGGTCGAGGCGCGCAAGTCGCTGGCGGCCCTCGGCGGCGAGCTGTCCGGGCGGGTGACGATCGCCGGGTTCCAGACCGCGATCCGTGCGGTGGTCGCCCCGGCGCTCGCGGTGGTCGCCGAGCACCATCCCGGCGTCGAGCTGGTGGTGGAGGAGCGCGAGCCGGGGGAGTCGGTGCGTCGGCTGCGCGAGGGCGACGCGGACATCGTGCTGCTGGAGCGGGACGAGGACGCCGACACCCACGTGCCGCGCGGCCAGCGGGACGTGGTGCTGCTGGAGGAGCCGTGGCGCGTGGTGCTGCCGGAGGCGGTCGCCACCCCGACCCAGCTGTCCGACCTCGCCGGGGCCACCTGGCTCGGTGCCGAGCCGGGCACCGCCGCCGCGCGTGCGATGGGCCGGATCGCGACCGCCCTCGGCCCGCTGACCACCCGGCACGTCTACTACGACTTCGACGTGGCGCTGGCGCTGATCGCCGCCGGGCAGGGGGTCGGGATGCTGCCCGCGCTGGCGCTCCAGGGCGAGCTGCCGGACGGCGTCACCGTGGCGACCGTGCCCGGTCTGGGATCGCGGCGGCTGGTGGCACGGCACCGCGCGACCCGACGGGAGCCCGGTCCTGCGACGGTCGCGGTGATCGAGGAGCTGCTGGCGGCGGCGTCGGGGCTCGACCTGGTGTGACGTCCCGGGCGGTGGCATCCGACGCGGTGCCCCGCGCGAACACGAACCGCCGCTGCACCTGGAAGCTCACCAGGTACAGCACCACCTCGGTCGCCACCTTCGCCGCCAGCAGCGGCACACCGATCCCGGTCAGCGCGGCGAGCAGCGCGTAGGAGGCGGCGAGCAGCCCGATCGCCAGCGAGCCGTAGCGCAGCGCCGCCCGCCCGACGGGCACCCGCCGACCCCGGTCGAACACCCGCCGGTTGAGCAGGAAGTTCGACCCGGCGCTGAGCACCCGCGCGCCGACCACCGAGACCGCCAGCGAGCCGGTGGCCGCGTGCAGGGCGAGCAGCGCGATCGTGTCGATCGCGAAGGCGCTGAGCGAGGACAGCGAGAACCGCAGCAGCGGCGCGAGCACCCGCACGGAGTCCTGCACCGGGCGGAAGTGCGAGGACGCGTTCTCGTCCAGGTAGATGGTGGCGATCTCGACCTCCTCGATCGGCACGCCCTCGGCGGCGGCGCGCAGCAGCAGGTTCAGCTCGTACTCGAAGCGCTCGCCGCGCACCGCTCGCAGCCAGCCGAGCATCGATCCGGGGTAGCCGCGCAGCCCGGTCTGGGTGTCGCGCAGCCGCACGCCGGTGGCCAGGTGGAACAGCCGCGCGGTGGCCCGGTTGCCGACGATCGACCGCGCGGGCACCGGACCGGTGAAGGACCGCCAGCCGAGCACCATCGCGGGCGACCCGGCGTCCTGGGCGTGCAGCGCGGCGGCGACCCGCAGGATGTCGGCCACCGAGTGCTGGCCGTCGCTGTCCGCGCACACCACCGCCTGCCCGGGCCAGCGCCGGGCGACGTAGGCGAAGCCGGTCTTGAGCGCGCAGCCCTTGCCCCGGTTGCCGACGTAGGACAGGACGGTGCGGCCGGGGCCCTGGAGCGCCGCGAACACCGGGCGGTAGGCGGGGCCGGAGCCGTCGTCCACCACCACGACGTGCACGTCGGGGGCGCTGGCCCGCAGGTCGTCGAGCAGCCGGCCGAGGCGCTGGTCGGGCTCGTAGGACGGGATGAGGACGATCACGGCTCAGCCCCCGATGTAGAGGATGTCGGAGGTGCCGCGCTCGGTGCCGGTGCCCAGCGGGTCGTTCACCAGCTCGCCGTCGAAGTACATGGTCGAGGAGCCGCCGCCGTCGAGGTTGTACGCGGTGGTGGCGCCGAGCGACTGCATGATCTCCGCGAGGTCGGTCATGGTGACGCCCGCGGAGTAGCCGGGGGAGCGGCCGTCCACGACCACGAACACCAGGTGGTTGTCGTCGATCACGCCGACGGCGGTGCGCGGCTGCTCGCCCTGGATCGAGTGGTTGCCGATGTTGGTGTCGACCTCGACGTCCTCGATCCCGTCGACCACCTGCCCGTCCTCCAGCAGCGCCGGGCCGAAGGACAGGGTGTTCCACACGCCGTCGGCGACCAGCTCGTCCGCGGTGGTGGTGGTCTCGTCGTAGACCTCCACGGTCCCGTCGCGGTAGAACGCCAGCCCCTCGCGGGCGCCCTCGTCGCGGTAGACCACGCCGTTGCGGATCACGATGCCGGTGTCACGGAAGCCGTAGTAGTCGCCGTTGATCGCGAAGACCGCGTCGTTGTCCTCGGCGATGTCCGAGGTGGTCTCGGTGATGTTGGTGCCGAAGGCGTTCTGCGCGAAGGCGGAGCGGAGCACGGTGGCGTCGCTCAGCGTGACGTCGGCGACGTAGTAGGTGACGGTGTCGTCGCCGCTGCCCGTGACGACGGTGGAGATCGAGATGCTGGCATCGTCGGACTCGTACGTGGTGTCGGTGGTGGTGGCGTCGGTGCCGGCGTCCGTGCCGGTGTCCGTGGAGGCGGTCGTGGAGCCGCTCTGCGCGGCCTCGTAGGCGTCCACGTCGCTGATCTCGACGTGCTCGATCACGTACCGGTCCAGCGCCCAGGCGGTCGCGCCGCCGAGGGTCAGGGTGACCACGAGCGCCGGGATCACGACGACGCGGCGGAGCAGGCGGGGGCGACGCCGTCGGTCGCCGGGGGTGCGGGTGCGTGGGCTCATGCCCCGTTCCTAGGGAGCGGGCCGAGGGCCGCCCCGTGGGTCCGCTGAGCGAGGGCCATGAGGGTGACGCCGGACGGACCGGCCACGGCGGCGCCGCGAGGCTGGCATCCTGGAGCGGTGCACGAGGTGTCCTTGCAGGTCGATCAGCTCCGGCTGGCCCTGGAGGTGCTGCTGGACGAGGTCGAGCTGCGGCACGGCACCGACCTGGACCTCACAGCCGTGGCACAGGCCCACGAGGACCGCGACCTCGGCGCCGACGTCGCGGCGCTGACCGTGGTGCCCGGTGCGGGGTCGGTGGACGTGGGGGCCGATCTCGGGCACGCGATCGGGGTGCTGCGCGGCCTCGCGCACCTGGAGATCGCCCGCCGCGACCGCACCCTCGGCTGAGCCGGGAGCGCGGTCGGGAGGGTGCGCGCAGGAGCGCGTGCCGCGCTCACCCGTGCGCAGTACGGTGCGAGCGGGCCGCGCCGTGGCGGCCTGATCGATCGCCGCACCCACACCCAGGAGCGCACGATGGCTGTCCGGCTGAACCCCTACCTCAACTTCCGTGACAACGCCCGCGCCGCGATGGAGTTCTACCGCGACGTCTTCGGCGGCGACCTGGCCGTCAGCACCTTCGGCGACTACCAGATGGCCCAGGACCCGTCCGAGCAGGACAAGGTGATGCACTCCCAGCTGGAGACGCCGGGCGGCCTGCTGCTCATGGGCGCCGACACCCCGGTCTCCATGGGCGAGCCGACCCCGAACGGCAGCGTCTCGCTCAGCGGCGGGCACGAGACCGACGCCGAGATGCGCGGCTACTGGGAGAAGCTCGCCGACGGCGGCACCGTGGTCGAGCCGCTCGCGGTGGCGCCCTGGGGCGACGCCTTCGGCATGGTCACCGACAAGTTCGGCGTGTTCTGGCTGGTGAACATCGCCGGCGCGCAGGCCTGAGCCGACCGCGCGCCCGAGGGTTCAGATCCCGGGCGCGCACGCTCCCTGCCCGACCAGCGCGAGCCCGGCGAGGTCGCCGGCCTGGAACCCGTGCACGGTGGTGGTCGGGTACATCAGCTGCGCGGGGTCGTCCACGTGGTCCAGCCCGACCAGGTGGGCCATCTCGTGCCGCAGCACCTCCGGGTACCACTCCAGCGCGCCCGGATCGGTGAGCAGCGTCGCGTCCAGGTACACCGACCCGGACACCAGGAACGAGACGCCGGCGATCCGGTCGTGCACGGTCTGCGTGCCCGCGACGCCGACCACGTCGCCGGTCAGGTCGGGCACGGTGGCCGCGTCGCTGAACCGCACCAGCACCGGCGCCCACCGGTCCCCGTACTGCTCCGGCAGGTAGGCGGGGCGCTCGGCGCTCGCGGCCTCGGTGGTGGGGCCGTCCACGGTGAGCACCAGGCCGGTGGCGGCGGTGATCTCCCCGGCGACCACGGTCACCAGGTCGGCGAAGCCCTCCGGCGCGCCGGTCGGGTCGACCACCAGGTGCACCGGGCGGCACGGCGACCACGCGACCGGCACGGTGCTGCCCTCCGGCTCGGGCTGCCTCTGCTGCACGGCGTAGCCGGCCGCGTCCGGACCGGCGACCGGCGGCAGCAGGCGGTCGGCGGACTCCTCGTAGCCGGGCGTCGGGTAGTCGCGGTCGGTGGCGGCGGGCAGCGGCAGGGCACCGCTGAGGCTGCTGCGCAGATCGGCGACCACCCCGATCTCGGGCAGCCAGCGCGCCCCGTAGACGGCCGCGATCGTCAGCACCACCAGCCACGGCAGCACCCGCAGCGACCGCGGCGTCCGGCGACGGCGGCGGTCCCGGCGGCCCGGCGGGGCGGGCGGCGGCACCCACGGCGAGCCGCCCCGGTCGCCGGCCGGGTGCGTGGTGGACCACGGCGCCGGGTCGGGGGACCAGTCGCGCGGTCCCGGGGGATGGCTCACGTCTGTTCATCGGCCACCGGGGGCCCGACGTTGAGCAAGACGTCCCGGCACCCGCCTGACCAGGAGGGCTAGTGTGCGCTCGGCACCCGCTGCGGGCGCCGCGGGACGTGAGAAGGGCCGGCAGGATGATCGGGTTGCACGAGGAGTACCTCACCGAGGAGCTCGACGAGGCCGGGCACCCCCGGACGTTCACGCTGACCTGCCCGCCGACGTTCAACTTCGGCTACGACGTGGTCGACCGGCTCGGCCGCGAGACCCCGTACCGGCGGGCCCTGCGCTGGTGCGACGACACCGGCGCCGAGCACACCTACTCCTTCGCCGACGTCGCGCGGCTGTCCGACCAGGCGGCGTCGTACTTCCGCTCCCTCGGCATCGGTCGCGGCGACCGGGTGCTGCTGGTCCTCAAGCGGCACGCGCAGTTCTGGTGGGCGATCACCGCCCTGCACAAGCTCGGCGCGGTCGCGGTGCCCGCCACCAACCAGCTCAAGGCCTACGACCTGGTGTACCGGCTGACCGAGGCCCGGGTGACCGCCGTGGTCAGCACCCTGGAGGGCGACGTCGCCGCCGAGGTGGACGCCGCCGAGCAGCAGATCGGCCGCCCGCTGGTGAAGATCGGCGTGCGCGGCACCCGCGACGGCTGGACCGACCTGGACGCCGGCATGGCCGCCGCCGCACCGTTCGAGCGCCCCACCGGCGAGGACGTGCCGGCGCTCGGCGACCCGATGCTGCTCTACTTCACCTCCGGTACCACCGCGCAGCCCAAGATGGTCGTGCACGACTACTCCTACCCGATCGCGCACATCGCCACCGCGAAGTACTGGCACAGGGTCGACCCGGAGGGCCTGCACCTCACGGTGTCGGAGACCGGCTGGGCCAAGTCGGTGTGGGGCAAGCTCTACGGGCAGTGGCTGCTCGAGACCTGCGTGGACGTCTACGACTTCGACCGCTTCGACGCCGCCCGCCTGCTCGAGCACCTGGAGCGCGCCCGGGTGACCACGTTCTGCGCGGCACCGACCGTGTACCGGTTCCTGATCACCCAGGACCTGTCCCGCTACGACCTGTCGGCGCTCCAGCACTGCACGATCGCCGGCGAGGCGATGAACCCTGTCGTGTACGAGACCTTCCGCGAGCAGACCGGGCTGGAGCTCAAGGAGGGCTACGGCCAGACCGAGATGACGCTCGCCGTGGTGACGAACTGGTGGGAGGCCACCAAGCCGGGATCCATGGGCACGCCGTCGCCGGGCTACGACGTGGTGCTGCTCACCGAGGACGGCCGCGAGGCCGAGGTCGGCGAGGACGGGGAGATCTGCATCCGCGTGCCCGCCGGCGGCAAGCCGATCGGCCTGTTCACCGGGTACGACGGCGACCCGGAGACCACCGCCGCGGTCTGGCACGACGGGTACTACCACACGCACGACCTGGCGACCCGCGACGCGGACGGCTACTTCTGGTACGTCGGGCGCACCGACGACATGATCAAGACCTCCGGCTACCGGGTCGGCCCCTTCGAGGTGGAGAGCGTCGTGATGGGCCACCCGGCGGTGGTGGAGTGCGCGATCACCGGCGCCCCCGACGAGGTCCGCGGCGTGGTGATCAAGGCGACGATCGTGCTCGGCGAGGGCTACGAGCCGTCCGACGCGCTCGCGAAGGAGATCCAGGGCTACGTGAAGAGCCGCACCGCGCCGTACAAGTACCCGCGGATCGTGGAGTTCGTCGACGCGATGCCGACCACGATCTCCGGCAAGATCCGCCGGGTGCAGATCCGCCAGGACAGCGAGCGGGCGGCGGCGCGCACGGAGGACTGAGGCGGGGCCCGGCGCGCGCGTCGGCCCGGGCGCCCGCGCGGGAGCGGCGGCAGGCGGCTCCCGCCGACGCTCAGGCGTCGAGCAGGCCGCCGCCGACCCAGGCGCGGATCGCCGCGACGTCGCCCTCGGTCAGCTCGATCCGGGCGCCCCGGCACAGACCGATCACGTTGTCCGCCCACGCCTGCGCGACCTGCCGCACCGTCACCGACGGCCCGAGGTCGAGCCCGGCGTACAGCACCCCGGAGATCACGAAGTTCACCGTCGACCGGCCGACCGCGGCGCCCGCCTCCTGGCAGGTGTCGCGCACCCGGCGGGAGGTCGCGATCCGCTCGAAGGGCGTGCGGCGCACGTCCTCGGCGAGGGTGGTCAGCAGCACCCGGTAGTTGGCGGCGCTGAGCCCCGGCACGTCGGTCACCGTGATCACCTGGCGCTGCAGCGTGGTCGGGTCGGTGTCGGCCACCGCCCCGGGCAGGTCCGCCTCGCCGAAGCGCTTGGGGTCCCAGACGAAGCCCGGCGCCGGGCGCGAGGCCGCGCCGAGCTCGGGGACCGCCTGCGCGAGCCAGGCGAAGAACCCGCCGGTGCCGGCCCAGCGGGTCGCGGGCAGCGTGGGGTCGGCCTGCTGGGCTGCCTGCGCGGCGGCGCCGGAGGGGACCGGTCGGTCGGCGGAGCGCACCCGCTGCAGCACGGCGCGGCGGGCGGCGAGCTGACCGGCGGGGTCGACGGCGGGGGTGGCGGCCGGGGTGGTCGCGGCGGGTGCGGTGGCTGCGGCGGTCGGCGGGGCGGCGGGGGCCGGTGCGGCGGCAGAGCCGGCAGCGGCCGGTGCTGGGGGAACGGCGGCGGGCGGGATCTCGGCGGCCTCCGCAGCGGCGGCGGTGGCGGCCCGCCCGGTGACCAGCGCGGTCTGCGTCACCAGCTCGGCGAGGTCGTCGGCGGTGACCACGGTGTCCGCGACCGCGCGGTACGCGGCGGCAGCCGGGCTCGCGGTGATGATCGTGACCCGGCGGTCGGCGGCCCGGCAGCGCAGCGCCAGCGGGGTGAAGTCGGCGTCCGCGGAGACGATCACGAACTCGTCGTAGCGGGTCGGCGCGGCCAGGGCGTCCACCGCGTCCAGCACCAGGTTGATGTCCGCGCTGCTCTTGCCCTGCTGGGTGAGCGAGGGGCAGTCGACCACCTGGAAGCCGGCGCGGGTGAAGTTCGGCCGGAACTGCGAGAAGCGCGAGGGGTTGAGGTAGCAGGCGCGCACCAGGAACCGCCGGGCCAGGTCGCCGTCGGCGTCCGAGCCCGACTCCAGCTCGCCGAGCCAGTGGCCCGGGTCGGTGGCGAAGGCCTCCGCCGCCGTCGGGTCCAGCCGTTGCAGGCCGATGTAGACGTTGTCGAAGTCGACGAACAGGGCGCTGCGCAGCCGCGGGCGGGTGCCGCCGGGGCCGACCAGGGGTGCGAGGCTCACCCCGCCATCATCCACGGTTCGCCCGGTGCACGGGCCGGTCGGCGCGCGGCGCCCTCGTAGACTGCTCCGGTGCTGAGGTGGGACCGGGTGGTGACGAGCGATGGACGTCCGTGACCTCCTGGCGGTGCCGGGCCTCGGCCTGACGGTGGTCGCCGCGGAGCCCGACGCGCTGGACCGCGCGGTCACCGCCGCCTACATCACCGACCTGCCGGACCCCTCGCGGTTCCTGTCCACCGGCGACGTGGTGCTCACCAGCGGCCTGTGGCTGGACCGCGCCGACGGGGCCGAGACCTTCCTCGGCGCGCTGGCGCAGCAGCACGTCGCGGCGCTGATCCTCGGGCTGATCGAGATCGGCGTGATCCCGGACGAGGTGATCGATCGCTGCCGCCGCTCCGGGCTGACCCTGCTCACGGTGTCGCCCGGGGTGTCGTTCCGGCAGATCTCCGACGAGATCACCGCCCGGCAGCCCGGCTCCGCCGCCGGCATGGCCACCCGCACCATGCGGTTCAGCCGTCGCCTGGCCGACACGGTGTCCCGCGGCGGGGGAGTGTCCGAGCTGCTGGGCCAGCTCGCCGACGAGTTCTCGATCGGCTGCTGGGTGATCGACGAGACCGGTCAGCTGCTCGCCAGCGTCGGCACGGCCCCGGACCGGGCGCAGGTCGCCGAGCAGTGGAACAGCATGGTCCGGCGCGAGCACGAGCAGCGGATCATCCTGACCGACGAGCGCGGGCCGGTGACGATCACCCGCACCGGCGCCGGGGACCGCACCGGGTTCGTCGGCTGCTGGGGGGACCACCGGTCGTTCTCCGACGAGGTCACCCTCGCGATGGACGCCCTGGTCGGCGCGCTGCGCGTGGAGCTCGAGCTGGCCAGCCGCTGGCGGGAGACCCGCAACGCGCAGGTCGAGGCGCTGATCACCTCGATCCGGAACCAGGAGGCGTCGCCCGGGGCGATCTCCGCGCGGATGCGCCTGGAGGGGCTCGGCCCGCAGGACGAGACCACGATCGTCGCCGCGCGGGTGGACGACCCGCGGTTCAGCGTGACCGCGGTGGTCGAGATGCTGTCCCGCACGCTGTCCGCCCGCGGGCACCGCGTGATGGGCGCCCGCTGCGACGACCTGGCGATCCTGCTGGTCAACGGCGGGGGAGAGTCGGACCGGCCGCTCGCCGAGGAGCTGACCGAGGAGTACCACCTGCTGCTGGCCGGCCGGCAGCTGCGCGTCGGCATGAGCGATCCGGTCAGCGGGGTCAGCCGGCTCAACTCGGCCATCGCCACCGCCGTCGAGCGGGTGCAGCACGCCGGCGGGTCCGACCCGGTGGTGGTGTCGACCTCGCTGCACGTGCAGAGCCACCGCGCGCTGCTGCGCATGCTCGGCGAGAGCACCCGGCAGGGGTACGCCCGCGAGGTGCTGGCGCCGCTGCTGTCCTACGACGAGCGGCACAACGCCGACCTGGTGGGCACCCTGCGCGCGTTCCTCGACGGCGGCGGGGCGTGGCAGGAGACCGCCCGGCAGCTGCACCTGCACACGAACACGCTGCGCTACCGCATCGCGCGGATCGAGGAGCTCACGCACCGCGACATGGGCACCATGGCCGACCGGGTGGACCTGTTCCTCGCCATGACCTGCCTCGACGACACCGACCCCGAGCCCTGACCCCGCGCGTGCCTGACCCGCGCGCGCTGATCTCACGCGCCCGCGTGCCCACCCGCGCGCTCGCCCGGTCCGCCGAGTTGTCATCTCTTGTCGCTTCAGCGCGCCGTGAAGCGACAAGAGATGACAACTCGGCGCAGGGCGCGCGGCGGCGCAGGGCGCGTGGCAGCGCAGGGCGCGTGGCAGCGCGCAGCGCGCGGGGTCAGGCGAAGTGCAGGGTGGGGATGCCGTGGGCGGCGGGATCGGGGACGCGGAGCATCGCGGGCTCCAGCACCTCCTCGATCAGGATCTCGACCGTGTAGTGCGCCTCGGCGCCGAGCAGGTGCCCGGCGTAGGCGGCCGCGGCGGCGTTCTTCACCCCCACGGCGAGGTGCAGGTGCGGCTCCGGGGTGCCGGCCGTGGCGTCCCAGAGCACGGTGCCGCTGCCGATCCCCTCGGTGTACGTCACCGCGACCTCCTGCGGCAGCGGGGGCTCCTGGTCGTCGACCGGGGTGTGCGCGGCGATCAGCCGGACGGTGCGGAACGCGCCGGAGAACACCGGCACGAACGCCTGGCGCACGCCGTGCTCGCGGCAGGCGCGGGCGACGGAGCCGAGCACGTCGTCCCCGGGCTCCAGCACGACGGCGATCCGGCGGCCGGTGGTGACCTCGCTGGTGCGCACGCTCAGCCGTTCCCGCCCGCTGCGGCCGGCACCGCCGCGCCGACGGCGAGCGCGTGCGCGCGGATCTCCGCCAGCAGCGCCGCCTTCTCCGCGTCCGGCAGGAAGGACGCGAGCACGGAGTTCGCCGCGAGCACGCCGAGGTGGTCCTCGGTGACCAGCCCGGCGTCCAGCAGCGCGCGCTGGTTGTCGTCCAGGTAGCCGCCGAAGTAGGCGGGGTCGTCGGAGTGCACGGAGGCCAGCAGACCCTCGTCCAGCATGACGGCGATCGGGTGCGCGGCCAGGTCGTCCACGGCGCGCAGGGCGACGTTGGACAGCGGGCACACGGTGAGCGGGACCTGCCGGGCGCGCAGGTGGGCGACCAGCTCGACATCCTCCAGCGCACGGATGCCGTGGTCGATCCGCTCGGCGCCGAGCACGTCCAGGGCCTCCCAGACGTAGTCCGGCCCGCCCTCCTCGCCGGCGTGGGCGACCCGGCGCAGGCCCTCGGCGGCGGCGCGCTCGTAGACGTCCTTGAACAGCGAGGGCGGGAAGCCGACCTCGGAGGAGTCCAGCCCGACGCCGAGCAGGTGCTCGCGCAGCGGCAGCGCCTCCTCCAGGGTGGCCATCGCGGCGTCCGGGCCGAGGTGGCGCAGGAAGCACAGGATCAGCGCGCCGCTGAGGCCGTGCCGCGCCGGGGCGGCCTCCAGCGCGCGGGCCAGCCCGTGCACGACGTCGGCCAGCGGGACGCCCCGGGCGGTGTGGCTCTGCGGGTCGAAGAAGATCTCGGCGCGGCGCACCCCGGCGGCGGCGGCGCGCACCAGGTAGGCCTCGGCGAGGTCGTGGAAGTCCTGCTCGGTGCGCAGCACGTCGAGGTTGGCGTAGTAGACGTCCAGGAAGTCCTGCAGGGAGCCGAAGGGCGCGCCGCCGTCGGCGCCGGCGGGCACCGGCAGGCCGTTGCGCGCCGCGAGCGTGCGGATCAGGGGGCCGCCGAGCGTCCCCTCGATGTGCACGTGCAGTTCAGCCGTCGGCCACACGCCCGGTCCTCACGATCTTCTGTCTCGGTGCCGGATCCTCGGTGCCGGACCCCTGGTCAGGGAGCCAACCACAGGACCGCCCGCGCATCTTCGTGCGATCCACCAACGACGCCCGGGGTCGATCGGCGCGCGGCCTGGGCGATCGGTCAGCCGAGGCGCGGACCGATCGGCGAATGTGTCCGCGAGATGACACGCTCGTCCCATCGCACGACGTGGACGGGCTCCGGGGGCGGGGGAGTTCGGACGATCCCACATGGCGGCGTCGCGAGCCCGCCGGGTTCGATGAAGGACGTCGCCGGGAGCCGTCCCGACGCGCTCCCCCCAGGCACCGCGGCCACCCGAGGACCGGGTGGCCGCTCGACGTGATCGAGGTTGACGTGACCCGTTCCCTCCCGACCGGCCGCCGCGCGCGGCTGGGGCTCGCCGCCGTCGTGGCGGCCGCCGGACTCCTGCTGTCCGCCTGCTCCGGCGGCGACTCCGCCGACGCCGGCTCGACGAGCTCCGCGGGCGGGGAGGCCGACGGCTTCGACGCCGTGAACGTGCAGCTGTCCTGGCTGAAGAACACCCAGTTCGCCGGCGAGTACGTCGCCGCCGAGGACGGCTTCTTCACCGACGTGGGCTTCGCCGACGTCACGCTGACCGCCGGTGGCTCCTCGGCCACCTCCGCCGAGGCCGCCGTCGCGACCGGGCAGGCCTTCGCCGGCATCTCCTCCCCGCTGATCACCGCCCCGGCGATCCAGGGCGGCGCGGAGCTGAAGATCATCGGGGCCACCTACCAGCGCAACCCCTTCGCGCTGATCTCTGCCTCCTCCGCCCCGATCGAGGGCGCCGCCGACCTGCCGGGCACGACGATCGCGGTCTCCGACTCGAACACGCTGGTGTGGAACGCGTTCCTCGCCGCGAACGACATCGACGCCTCCGAGGTCACCACGGTGCCGCTGTCCGACACCTCGATGCTCACCACCGGCCAGGTGGACGGCTACATCGGCTACACCACCTCCGGCGCCTCCGCGCTGATCGAGGCGGGCTTCGACGCCACCGAGTTCCTGCTGTCGGACGAGGGCCTGCCGATCGTCGGCGAGGTGATCGTGACCTCGCAGGAGGCGATCGACGAGCGTCCCGAGGAGGTCAAGGCCTTCCTGCTCGCCCTGGCCCGCGGCTGGTACGGCGCCCTCGCCGACCCGGAGCGCGCCGTCGACCTCACCGTGAACGTCTACGGCAAGGACCAGCAGTACGACCTGGGCCAGATGACCCTCGCGTTCCAGCGCCAGTCCGACCTGATCGCGACCGACGACACCGCCGCGCACGGCCTGCTGACGATCTCCGACGACCTGCAGGCGGGCACCATCGCCTCGCTGGCCTACGCGGGCATCGACATCGCGCAGGAGGACCTGTTCGACACGTCGCTGCTCGACGAGGTCTACGCCGAGAACCCGGACCTGCTGAAGTGACCTCCACCGCGACCGTGCCCGCCGGCATCGAGATCTCCGGCCTGGACAAGGTCTTCCGCTCCGGCCGCCGCACCGTGCAGGCGCTGGACGACGTGAGCCTGTCCACGCCGCGCGGGTCGTTCCTCTCGCTGCTCGGCCCCTCGGGCTGCGGCAAGTCGACGATCCTGCGGATCCTCGCCGGGCTGGAGACCCCGACGGCGGGCACGGTCGCGGTGAACGGCGCGCCGGTGGCCCCCGGCCGGCGCGCCGACGGCATGGGCATCGCCTTCCAGGACCCCGCGCTGCTGCCGTGGCGCTCGGTCCGTACGAACATCCGCCTGCCGCTGGAGATCCAGCGGAAGCAGGACGACGGGATCGTGGACGAGCTGATCGACCTGGTCGGCCTGTCCGGCTTCGAGAAGGCCCGTCCCGCGCACCTGTCCGGCGGCATGCGGCAGCGTGCGTCGATCGCCCGGGCGCTGGCCGTCCGGCCGGACTTCCTGCTGCTGGACGAGCCCTTCGGCGCCCTGGACGACATGACCCGGCAGCGGCTGAACTTCGAGCTGCAGCGCATCTGGTCCGAGCGGTCGGCGACCACGTTGATGGTCACGCACGGCATCTCCGAGGCGGTGCTGCTGTCCGACGTCGTCGCGGTGATGTCGGCGCGTCCGGGCCGGATCGTCGAGCTGGTGGAGATCCCGTTCGAGCGCCCGCGCACGCCGGAGATGATGCGCACGCCGGAGTTCCACGAGATCGTCGACCACCTGTCCGGGCTGCTGTTCTCGCCCGGCAAGGAGCACTGATGCCCGCACTGCCTCGGGCGGGTGCCCGGCGCTGGGCCAGCGCACTGGCGCGGCCGTGGGTCGGCGGCACCGTCGGCATCGTGCTGCTGATCGCGCTGTGGTGGGCGATGACCGCCGGGCTGACGAACAGCACGTCCTTCCCGACACCCGCGGCGGTGCTGCGCTCGGCGGTGGAGGACGGCTGGTCGTTCTACGGCCCGAACCTCACGCCGTCGCTGACCCGCGCCGCCCAGGGCTACCTGTGGGGCAACCTCGCCGGTCTGGCGCTGGCCGCCGTGGTGCTGGTCGTGCCGAAGCTGGAGGAGGTCGTCACCCAGCTCGGCGTGATCGCGTCCTGCCTGCCGGTGACCGCGATCGGTCCGATCGTCATGGTGATCTTCGGTGGGCGCGCCTCGGCGATCTTCCTCGCCGCGCTGCTCACGTTCTTCACCACCCTCGTCGGCGCGATCCTCGGGATGCGCTCGGCGACCCGGTCTTCGCTGGACCTGGTGGCCGCGTACGGCGGCGGCCGGTGGACGCAGATCCGCAAGGTCCAGCTCATGTCGGCGCTGCCGGCGATCGTCACCGCCCTGCAGGTGGCGGTCCCGGCAGCACTGCTCGGCGCGATCGTCGGGGAGTACCTCGGCGGCATCGACTCCGGCATCGGTGTGGCCCTGAACGCCGCGCAGCGGCAGGTGCAGCCGGACCGGGTGTGGGCGCTGAGCATCCTCACCGGTCTGATCTCGCTGGCCGGCTACGGCCTGGTCGGACTGCTGGGCCGGGTGCTGACCCCGTGGGCGAAGGAGGTGCGGGCATGAGCGCGGCGCAGGCGTGGCGGTTCGTCGGGCGCCGGGTGCTGACCCTGCTCGCGGCCGTGGTGGTGGCGATCGGCGTGTGGATCGCGGTGCTGGAGGCCTTCGACGTCAGCGACCTGGTGGGCAAGCGCCCGTGGCAGGTGCTGGAGTACCTGGTGACCGGGGACGGCGCCGCGGACCACCGGTCGACCGTGCTGGAGGGCCTGCTGGTCACCGTGCGGGACGCCGGGATCGGCTACCTGGTCGGCCTGGCGGCGGCGTTCGCGCTCGCGGTGGTGTTCTGCGTGTCGCCGGTGGCCGAGCGGATCGTCATGCCGACCGCGATGGTGCTGCGCTCGATCCCGCTGGTGGTGCTGACCCCGCTGATCACGCTGATCTTCGGCATCGGCCAGTCCGGCGTCACCGCGATCGTGATCATCGTGGTCTTCCTGCCGGCGCTGGCGAACATCCTCTACGGGCTGCGCAGCGTCTCCGGCGAGCACCGCGACCTGGTGCTGGCCTATGGCGGGTCGTCGTGGACGGTGCTGCGCAAGGTGGCGCTGCCGGCGGCGGTGCCCTCGACGCTGGCCTCCGCGCGGATCTCGGTGCCCTCGGCGGTGACCGGCGCGATGATCGCCGAGTGGCTGTCCACCGGCGAGGGGCTGGGCGGGATGATCTCCCGCGCGGCCGGCTCCTTCGGCTACGACCTGATGTGGGCCTGCGCGATCACGATCGCCGGGGTGACCATGCTGGTGTACGCGGTGGTCGCGGTGGCGGACACCCTGGTGCAGGAGCGGATGGGGCGCCTGTCGTGAGCCTGCTGATCCGGGGCGGGACCGTCGTCGACGGCACCGGCGCGGCCCCCGTGGTCGCCGACGTGGCGGTCGAGGGGGACCGGGTGGTGGCGATCGGCCGCGACCTGGCTGCCGGCTCCGACGTGCGGGTGATCGACGCGCGCGGGCTCGTGGTCGCGCCGGGGTTCATCGACGCGCACACCCACTCCGACGTGGTGGCGTTCATGGCCGAGGCGCAGCCGTTCAAGGTGCTCCAGGGCGTGACCACCGAGGTCGTGGGCAACTGCGGCAACTCGGCGGGCCCGCTGGTGGACCAGCGCGCGGTCGACCTGCACAAGCCCATCTCCTCGACGGTGGCGGCCGGGGTGGACGGCGTCTGGCACGAGCCCCGCAGCTTCGCCGGCTACCTGGACGCGGTGGAGCGGCATGGCACGACGACGCACCTGGCCTCGCTGGTCGGGCACCATACGCTGCGGATCAGCGCGAACGGCATGGCCGAGCCGCTGGCACCCGGCGCGCTGGACCGGATGGTGGCGCTGGCCGACCAGGCCTTCGCCGAGGGGGCCTTCGGGCTGTCGACCGGGCTGATCTACGCCCCGGGCGTCTACGCCGACGCCGACGAGGTGGCAGCGCTGGCCGCCGTCGCCGCCCGCTGGGGCCGCCCCTACGCCACCCACATGCGCGACGAGGGCGACGGCCTGGCGGACTCGCTGGCGGAGACCCTGGACGTCGCGCGGCGCACCGGCGTGCAGGTGCAGGTCTCGCACTGCAAGGCCGCCGGCCGGCAGAACTGGGGCCGCTCCGGCGAGCTGCTGGCGGCGCTGCACGAGGCGCGCTCGCGGGGCGTCGAGGTGTTCGGCGACCAGTACCCGTACACCACCGGCGAGTCCTTCCTCACCGCCCTGCTGCCCGCCGCCGCGCAGGTGGGCGGGCGTGAGGCGCTGGTGCGCCGGCTCTCCGACCCCGCCGAGCGGCGCGCGCTGGCCGAGCGCGGGGCGGCCGGCGGACCGGGCTCCGGGTCGTGGGGGCAGACCACGCCCGCCGGGGTGATGCTCTCGATGCACACCGACGCGAGCCTGCTCGGGCGCAGCGTCGCGGAGGTCGCCGCTGAGCGCGGGCTGGACCCGTGGGACGCGCTGTGCGACCTGATCCTGGCCGACCCGGGCGCGATGATGGTCTACGAGCTGATGGACGAGGCGGACGTGCGGGCGATCCTCGCCGACCCGCTGATCGCGATCGGCTCGGACAACTCGGTGCCGGTCGGCAACGCGCACCAGCGCGGCTGGGGCTGCTTCCCGACCGTGCTCGGCCGCTACGTGCGCGACCTCGGCGTGCTCGACCTGCAGGAGGCGGTCCGCAAGATGACCTCGCTCACCGCACGCGCCCTCGGGCTGCCCGGTCGCGGGTACCTGGCGGTCGGCTCGATCGCCGACGTGGCCGTCTTCGACCCCGCGACGATCGGCCACGCCGGCAGCCCGCAGGCGCCGTGGGTCCGGCCGGCCGGCGTGCGGTGCACGGTGGTCGCCGGGCACGTGGTGGTGGACGCGGGGGAGTTCACCGGGGAGCGGCACGGGCGGGTGCTGCGCGCCGGGTTCGCCGAGCCGGGGGCCGCTGCGGCGGGGGCCGCCGCGTGAGCGGGCGGCACGCCGGGCTGCCCGGCGCGGGCGTCGCTACCCGCCCGGCCGCGGTCGACGACCTCGACCTGCCGGTGATGCTGCTGCACGACGACGCGCTGGAGCACAACCTGCGGGTGATGGCCGACTGGTGCCGCGAGGCCGGCGTCGAGCTCGCCCCGCACGCCAAGACGCACATGTCCCGCGACGTGGTCCGTCGGCAGACCGCCGCCGGCGCCTGGGGCTTCACCGCGGCCACGCCCGCGCAGGTGCGCCGGCTGCACGCCTGGGGCGTCCCGCGGGTGCTGCACGCGAACACGCTGGTCGACGCCTCGGCGATCCGCTGGCTGGCTCGGAACGTGCTCAGCGGCCCTGACCGCGCGGAGCACCTGTCGTACGTCGACTCGATCGCCGGGGTCGACCTGCTGGAGGGGATCCTCCGGGAGGCACGCCCGGAGCGCCCGCTGCGGGTGCTGGTCGAGCTCGGCTTCCCCGGTGGTCGCACCGGGGTGCGCCCCGGGGACCCCGGCCCGGACCAGGACGCCGCAGCGCTCGCGCTGGCCCGGCGGGTGGCGGACAGCGACGTGCTGGCGCTCGCGGGGGTCGCGGCCTTCGAGGGCCTGATGCCGGCCGGCGACGACCCGGGCGAGCCGATCGGTGCGGTGGACCTGCTGCGCCGGGTGCGCGCGCTGGTGGTCGCGATCACCGACGCGGACCTGGTGGACGGCGGCGTGCCGGTCGTCACCGCGGGCGGCTCCTCCTACTTCGACCTGGTGGTGCGCGAGATCGGCCCTGCCGTGTGGGACCGCCCGGTCACCGCCGTGCTGCGCTCCGGCTGCTACCTCACCCACGACCACGGCGTCTACCGGCGCACCTCCCCGCTCGGCGAGGAGCGCGGCACCCCCGGGCGTCCGACGTTCCGGCCCGCCTTCGAGCTGCGCGCCTCGGTGCTCTCCGCCCCGGAGGACGGCAGGGTGATCCTCGGCTTCGGCCGCCGCGAGGTGCCCACCGACGACCGGCTGCCCGTGGTGCTGGACCGCGAGGGCTGGGAGGTCACCGGCGTCAACGACCACCACGCCTTCGTCCGGGTGCCCTCCGGCGAGACCCCGGCGCCCGGCACCGTCGTGCGCCTGGGCATCAGCCACCCGTGCGGTGCCTTCGACCGCTGGCGGCACCTGCCGCTGGTGGACCCCGACGGCACGGTGGTCGGCGAGATCACCCCCGCGCTGTGAACGACCCCCGAGAGGACCGAGTGATGACCGAGCACGTGCTGGACGGGCTGCCGCTGTGGGACGGCGAGCGTGAGGTCGGCCCCGCGCGGATCACCTGGGCCGGCGACGAGATCCTCGCCGTCGAGGAGGCCCCGGCCCGCCGCACCGACCTCAGCGTGATCCCGGGCCTGATCGACACGCACGTGCACCTCGGCTACCCCGCGGGGGAGCCCGCCCGTGACGCCTCGACCTGGCCGCTGGTCACGCCGCCGGAGGAGCGCTCGCTGCACGTGGCCGCCAATGCGCTGCGCTGCGCTCGTGCCGGCGTCACCACCCTGCGCGACCTGGCCGCCGACTCGGTCCAGCTCGCCGTCGGCCGCGCCTTCGACGCCGGCTTCCTCGCCGGTCCGCGCCTGCTGAGCCACGGCCAGGTCGGCATGACCGCCGGGCACGGCGACCTCTTCGTGCCGCCGCACTACCCGCACCGCCCGCCGACCGCCGACAGCCCGGACGAGTGCCGCAGGCTGGTGCGCCAGTGGGCGCGCGCCGGGGCGACCGGCGTGAAGATCTACACCTCCGGCGGCGTGCTCTCCCTGGGCGACCGGGTGGGCTGGCGCAACCAGACCCGCGCGGAGATCGCCACCACCGTCGACGAGGCGCACGCCCTGGGCATGCTGGTCGCGGCGCACACCCACAGCGTCGAGGGCCTGGACATCGCGCTCGCCGAGGGCGTCGACTCGATCGAGCACGGCACCGCCATCGCCGAGCACCACCTGGCGACGCTGGTCGGGCGCGGGCTGCCGGTGGCGCCGACCCTGCTGATCAACGACATCATCGCCGAGGGCCGCAAGCCGGTCGGCGCCGAGGCGCAGGCCAAGGCGCGCGAGGTGGTCGCGGTGCGGGACGCGGGCTTCGCGCGGGCCGCCGAGGCGGGGGTCCGCTTCGTGCTCGGCACCGACGCCTCCGGGCAGTTCGTCGGCTTCGGTGACCAGATGGAGGAGGTGCGCACCATGGCCGCCATGTTCGGCTGGTCCGCCGAGCGGGCGCTGGTCTCCGCCACCTCCGACGCCGCCGACGCGATCCGGATCGGCGGCTCCACCGGGCGGCTGCGCGCCGGGCTCGGCAGTGACCTGGTGGTGCTGCGCGGACGCCCCTGGGAGGACGTGGACGCGCTGCGGGTGGAGAACATCGTCGCCGTGGTGAGCCGTGGCCGGGTGGTCACGGGGGAGCTGCCCACCACCTGACCGGCAAGCGCTTGCCGCGCTGACCTGCGGAAACGTGGCAGATCGGGCGGTTCGGGACATCTCGGGCGTGAGCCGCGGCGGGTCGATGCGCGGGCGCGGGTGAAATGCGTCACGACGTGGCGCGACACGTCACGGCGGTCACCCGGACGAGGGAAGCGTCGTGACCAGCGCGGGCGTCACCCGGGCGGGTGGCCGGGCCGTCGTCGCGCGCCGACGCGGTGCCGTGGCGGGTGCCAGCACCCGTACGCCCGCGCGGCGCCGTGCGTGACGCCGGGCACAATGGGGACGTGCCCCCTGCTGCTCCCGCGCGCCTGCTGCGACCCGTGCTCGTCCTCGTGACGACCACGGCGCTGCTCGCCGCCTGCGCGAGCCTGCCGGGTTCGAGCACCGGCGCGGAGTCCCCGACGAGCTCGCCGACGACCTCCACCGGGATCGGCACGCCGCTCGCCCCGGCCCCCGTCACGCTGCCCGAGCAGCGCCTCGACGCCGGCGTCGTGAGCGCCGGTGCACCCGTCACGGTCACCGGCGACGGACCGGCCGTGCTCGACTTCGTGCGCGGCGGCGCCTTCGGCGTGGTCGCCCGGGTGGACTGCACCACCTGCTCCGGCCCGCTCGCGCTCACCGACACCGCGGGCTCCGTGCTCGGCGCCGGCGACCCGCCGCTGTCCGGCTCCTACCTGGTGGACCGGCTGGACGAGGACGAGACCCGGCGGGCCGTCGTCGTCGACGCCGAGGGCCCCTGGTCGGTCGAGCTGCTCGCCTGGGACGACCTGCCCGTGGTCACCGGTCCGCAGCAGGGCACCGGATCGACCGTGCTGCGCCTCGGCGACGCGACGCGCTCCGTGCAGCTCGCCTACACCCCGCTCGACGCGGAGGACGGCCTCAGCGCCCGCGCCGTGCCGGAGACCGGCATGGCCACCGTCGGCACCCCGGGATCGACCGCCTTCGGCGCCGACTCCGCGGTCGACCAGCCGATGGCCGTGCCGCTGCCCGGCGTGGTCGCCGTGGCGACCGAGGGCGCCTGGGCCCTCACCCCGCTGGGCTGATCCACCCGCTCGGCTGATCCGCCCCTGCGCGCGCGTCCGCCGGACCGGCGTGCCACGGTGGTTCCATGGTGCGCGAGACCTCCGACTACGTGATCGTCGGCGCCGGTGTCGCCGGTGACGGCGCGGCCCGCGGCGTGCGCGAGCGCGACCCCGACGGCACCGTGCTCATGATCGGCCGCGAACCCACCGCCCCCGTGGACCGGCCCGCGCTGACCAAGGCGCTGTGGAACGATCCCGGCACCACCCTGGACGACGTGTGGCTCCGCACCGCCGAGCAGGCCGGCGTCGAGATGCTGCTCGGCACCGCCGTCACGGCGATCGACCTGGACGAACGCACCGTCACCACCGACTCGGGGCTCACCATCGGCTACGGCGCCCTGATCCTCACCACCGGCGGCCACCCCCGGCCCATGGGCATCGAGCCGTCCGGGCGGGTGATCGCCTACCGGACCGTGCACGACTACGAGCGGCTGCGCGACCTCGCCGGGGAGGGGCGGCACGTCGTCGTGGTCGGCGGCGGGTTCATCGGCACCGAGATCGCCGCCGCCCTGGTCCGCCACGACACCCGCGTCACGCAGGTGGTCCCGACCGACGTCCTCACCGCCCACGTGTTCCCGGCCGGCCTCGCCCGGCACATCGACGCGATGTTCGTCGACGCCGGGGTGACGCTGCTGCGCGGGCGCCGCCTGGTCTCCGGCTCCTCCGACGCCGACGGGGCGCACGTCGTGCTGGACGACGGCACCACCCTGGACGCCGACGCCGTGGTGCTCGGCACCGGCATCGTCCCCGACGCGGGCATCGCCGCGGCCGCCGGGCTGACCGTCGCCGGGGAGCACGGCGCCGACGGGATCGAGGTCGACGACCACCTGCGCACCTCCGACCCGCACGTGTGGGCCGCCGGCGACGTCGCCCGCTACCCCGACGCCCTGCTCGGCCGCCGCCGCGTCGAGCACGTGGACGCCGCCGGCACGATGGGCCGGCACGCCGGGCGCGCCGCCGCCGGGGCCGACGAGGTCTTCGACCACACCCCGTACTTCTGGTCCGACCTGCTCGACGCCGGCTACGAGGCGGTCGGTCGGCTGGACGCGTCCCTCGACACCGTGGAGGACTGGCACGAGGAGGCCTACGGGGCCGGGGTCGTGTACTACCTCGACGCGGGGCGGGTGGTGGGCGTGCTGCTGTGGAACGTGTGGGATGCCACCGACCGGGCGCGTGCGGTCATCCGCGACCAGCGGGACGTGTCGGAGGGCGCGCTGCGGGGGCTGATCGGGTAGGGCAATCCGGTTGCCACGGGATCTGCGCCGGTGGCACCGTGGGGCTGCCGGCGCGGCATGGACCTTCCGGAATCCGGTGGAGTCATGCTCAGTGTCGGTTTTTTCATGCCCTTGGGTCGCCGGCGTGACGTCGTGCCGGTGGTGCTCGCGAGGAGTGATCGCCGGGTGAGACCGGGCAGCGCGTCGAGGTGCGCACGGGCTTCGACGGGATCTGCGGGGACCTGAGGTCGCCGTGGCGCCGCGCCGTGACGCGGCGCGGACCTGTGGGCGGGTCGTCGAACGGGTGCGAGGCACCACGCAGATCGCGTCTCACGTGCGCTACGTATCGGTAGCGTGTCTTCGTTGGGCCATCGGGCCCGCGGGGAGGCGCGCGTGGACGACATCAGGCGGCTGGATGGTGCGTCGTGAGCGTGGCGGTGCTGTCGGCGGGGGCTGATCCGGTCGATCTGATCCCCGGTGACGTGGAGGCGGTGCGTCGGGACGCGGAGGATCTGATCGCCCAGGCGGGGGATCTGGAGGACATCGGGGCGTGCGCGGCGCGTCGGCTGATCCCCTCCTGGCAGGGGACTGCCGCTGACGGGTATGCGGCGCGGCGGGTGGTCGAGGTCGAGCGCCTGGGTGCGGTGGGGCAGGTCTACCGGTGGGCGGCCGAGACCCTGCATGCCTATGCCGACGTGCTGGCCTGGGCCCAGCGTCGGGCCGCCGCCGCGATCACCCTGTATGCCACGGCGAGCGCCACCCCCGCGGGGCGTCGACCGAATCTCGTCGGGCAGATCGACGTCGCCCCGCCCAAGCAGCTCGACCCCTTCGGGCGCCCGATCGGTGGTCCGCTGCGTCCCGGTGGGGTCGAGGCAGCGAAGGTGCGGGCGCAGGCTGCCGCGGATCTCGAGGCCGCCCGGGCGGTGGTGGCGCAGGCCGAGCGGGCCGCCGCCGAGGCGATCGATCGTCTGGTCGAGGGGATGCCGGACGGGCGCTGGCACTGGGACTCCTTCGCCGCGGGTGCGTGGGACTGGCTGACCGACACGGTGCGGTTCGTCGCCTGGGACACCAACCTGATCCGCGGGGTCATCGACCCGGACGGGTTCGCCCGGGACGCGGTCGCGATCTGGGACTCCGCGACCGGGACGTACCGGTTGCTGACCACCGATCCGCTGGGTGCGCCGGACGTGCTGCTGAACGGCCAGCAGCGCCGCGACGACCCCGGGCGGTGGTGGGGCGGGCTCGCGCCGGACATCGCCCTGAGCGTCGTCGCAGGTGCGGGGACGCTGTCGCGTGCGGTGTCGGCGGCGCGGGCCGGGTCGCGTGCGGCGGAGGTGGCGGCGGCCGGGGCGCGGGTCGGCGAGCGCGTGACGATCGGACCGACACCCTGGACCGCGGAGGAACTTGCCACGCTGACACCCGGGGACGGGCCGGTCGTCTTCGCCTTCCGTGCGCACTGGAGCACTCCGGAGAACCTCAACGGGCTCGAGCACCTGGACGTCGCGAATGCGACGCGGATCGAGGGCGGCTTGTCGCCGACCGGCCGGGTGCCGACGAAGGGGGACCTGCGGGATGATCTCGATGCGGCGGCGGCTGCCGAGCGGGCCCGTGCGCGCGCGGCCGGCGACGACCGGTACGAAGGGATGGTCGTCGGGCACGGACCCGACGGCACGTGGACCGGAGAGGCGAACGCGCGGTACTACCAGGCGCAGTACGTGTCCGTGAACGGCTCGTTCGGCGGACAGGCCAACGGCTACCCCTTCGGATATCGGCCGACCGTGTTCCGCGGTGTCATGCCGGACGGCAGGATCGTCCACGGCAGCTGGGAGGCGATTGCAGATGAGTGACAGGGTTCCGTGGGACGTCATGATCGGGGAGATGCTGCGTCGCCGCATCGCGCTGGAGCAGGTCGATCCCGACGTGTACCCGATGCCGGGGTTCGGCGTCCGGGCGACGGGAGCGGATCTCGCGGCGGCGGAGCAGCGCCTGGGGCACCCGCTCGACGCGCATCACGCGGCGATCCTGCGTGAGGTGGACGGATGGCGGTCGGCGTTCTTCCACGGGGATGTCCTCGGCACGTGCGACATGGGCGCGGGACCCCGGTGGCGCGATGCCGAGGCGATGCTGCGGGGCTACTACGAGGACGGTCCTGCGATCGACTTCCCGCCGCGAGAGTCGATCTACCCGATCCACGTCGGTGAGACCTCGCTGTGCGTCGTCGACATGGCGGGGCCGGTCACCGACGGCGGGCACCCGGTGCACCGCCTCGACGGCGCACTGCTCGACTCGTGGCCGAACGCGTATCAGTACTGGGTGGCCGGGTGCGCGATGCTCGACCGCCTGACCGCACGGATCGCCGAACGACAGCGGTCCGAGCGCTCGGGCTCGTGACGCCTGCACATGCCCACGCTGACCCTTCGAGCGCCGACCTGCTCACGCGGCTGGCGCGCTGACGGCCGGCTCACCCCCGGCGCGGCCGACCCGTTCACCCCACCGGCGCCGTCGACCCCCGCGGCACCACACGGCAGCCGATCGTCTCCACCCCGTGCCGCTCGTGCCGCCCGTGGCCGTCGATCGCCTCGGCGAGCCGGCGGGCGGCGAGCCGGCCGAGCTCTTCGAGGTTCATGTCGACGCTGGTGAGCTCGGGGCGGGCGCCGGTGGCGAGGATCTCCCAGTTGTCGTGGCCGATCACGGCGACGTCTCCGGGGACGTCGCGGCCGGCCTCGCGCAGGGCGTCGATGGCGCCACGGGCGATCTGGTCGGAGCCGCAGAGCACGGCGTCGACCTCGGGGTGGCGGGTGAGCAGCAGGCGGGTGGCGCCGCGGCCCCAGGCCTCGGTCCAGGAGCCGAAGGTGACGCCGCCGCCGAGGGGTTCGAGCCCGGCCTCGGCCAGTGCGGCGAGGGCGCCGTCGGCGCGGTCGTGGGCGGCCCCGTAGTCGGGGTCGCCGGAGATGATCGCGATGCGGCGGCGGCCGCAGGTGAGCAGGTGCTCCAGGGCGAGCCGGCCGGCGCCGACGTTGTCGCTGACGACGGACAGGTCGGCGGGGTCGGCGGAGGGGGCGTAGGCGTAGACGACGGGCACCGGCAGGTCGCGGCCGAGGGAGGGACGCGGGTCGGGACGCGCACCGACGACGATCAGCCCGTCGACGCGGCGGCCGAGCAGCGCCTGCACGTGGTGCCGCTCGCGGATGGCGTCGCCGCGGGCGTCGCACAGCAGCACGGAGACCTCGTCGGAGCCGAAGTAGTCCTCGGCGCCCATCATCGTGGGGATGGAGAACCGGCCCTCGAGGTCGTGGGTGACCAGGCCGACGGTGCCGGAGCGTCCGGCGAGCAGCCCCTGGGCGAGCGGGTTCGGCGTGAAGGACAGCTGCTCGGCGGCGGAAAGCACGCGATCACGTGTTTCGGCGCGCACCTGGGCCCGCCCGTTGAGGGCCTTGGAGGCGGTGGCGACGGACACCCCGGCGAGCCGGGCGACATCGCTGAGCGTGCTGCGACGGAAGCCTGATCGTGCGGTCCCTGCCACCGGCTGTCTCCTTCGATCGGGTGAACGCTGCGGTCACCGTCGATCAGGAGCGTAGCGCGGATTGTTGACGAAAACCTTTTCGGTCTGTTTCATCGGTGATGCACAGCACACGCTCCCCACGGTCCGTCCCTCCGACGGGCCCGCGTGCTTCGACGACGAAGAACCCGAGGAGACGACCACCATGACCATCAGCCGCAACCCCGCACGGACGCCCCGCGCGCGTCGTGCCCTGGCCGCGCTCGCCGCCGGTGCGCTGCTCACCGGCGGCCTGGCCGCCTGCGGATCCGGAGACAGCGGCTCCGACGACCCCGGCGCCGCCGCCGAGGTGGGCGTCGAGGGCCTGGACGACGGCACCACCCTGACCATGTGGACCCGCGCACCGCTGGAGCGCCAGGCCACGATGCTGGTCGACGCCTACAACGAGACGCACCAGAACCAGGTGAAGCTGGAGATCATCCCGAACGACGACATGGAGGGGAAGGTCGGTGGCGCGGCCACCAACGGCGAGCTGCCCGACCTGCTCGCCGGTGACGTCGTGCGCCTGCCGTACTGGGTCGCGAACGGGCTGTTCACCGACCTCACCGACCGGATCGACGCGCTGCCCTACGCCGACGACATCGCCCGGGGGCACATCGACGCCGGCACCGACGCCGACGGGGCGAAGCACACGCTGCCCTTCGTCACCGACATCTCCGTGATGGCGTGGAACAAGGACCTCTACCGGCAGGCCGGTCTGGACCCGGAGGCGGGGCCGACCACCGTCGAGGAGTACGTGGAGCAGGCGGAGGCCGTGCAGGCGCTCGGGCAGGACGGCGTCTCCGGCACCTACCTGGCCGGCAACAGCGGCGGCGCCGCGGTGTTCACGCTGTTCCCGATGATCTGGGCCTCCGGCGAGGAGGTGCTGTCCGCCGACGGCACCGAGTCGCTGCTGGACGGCGACGCCGCCACGGAGGTGCTCGGCGCGTACCACCGGCTCGTCGAGGCCGGTGCGGTCGGTGCGGGCTCCAAGGAGGAGGACGGGTCCACCTGGACGGCGCCGTTCTCCAACGGGTCGGTCGGTGTGATGCAGTACCCGAACACCGCGGTCTTCGCGGCGGTGGAGGCCGGCATCGACGTCGGCGTCGGCCCGATCCCGGGCGTGGACGGCGGGGAGTCGACCTTCCTCGGCGGTGACGCCATGGGCATCTCCTCCACCAGTGAGCACGTGGACCAGGCGTGGAACTTCCTGTCCTGGCTGACCTCGGACGACACCCAGCTCGAGGTGATCGCGAAGGCCGGCGAGGTCCCCGCGCGGACTTCCCTGCTGGACAACGAGTACACCGCCGCCGACCCGCTGGCCCTGACGATGAACGCCGTGGTCGCCAGCGGTCGCACCCCGGTCGCGCCGTACTTCTCCGAGGCGTTCAACGCCGCCGGCAGCCCGTGGATCACCGCCCTGCGCAGCGCGGTCTTCGACGGCAGCGACACCCTGCCGGCCGACAACGAGGCGATCACCGAGGTGCTCGCGCAGTAGCGCGCACCCGCGAGGGTTCGCGGCGGGGGCGCTCCTCCGCCTCCGCCGCGACCCCGCACCCGCCGTGCCCGCACCCGCGCCCGCCACCCCGCACCACCCGCAGGAGCCCTCATGACAGCCCCCAGCACGGCGACCGCCGCTCGCCGCGTCGCCCCACCCCGACCCCCGCGCCCGCCCCGCGCCCCGCGCCCCCGTCCGGCGGGCGGCACCCGCCGTCCCTCCTGGCAGGGGTGGGCCTACGCCAGCCCGACCGCCGCCCTGGTGCTGGTGTTCTTCGTCATCCCGATCGGCCTGGTCTTCGTGATGTCCGGCTCCGACTGGATGCTGCTCGGCGGCCGCCAGGGCGTGAACCTGCCGGAGAACTACACGGCGGTGCTGGACCACCGGATGTTCTGGCCGGCGGTGCGGTTCACCCTCACGTACACGGTGATCGCGACGGTGCTGCTGATCGGCCTCGGGCTCGGCCTGGCCCTGCTGGTGCAGGAGAGCAGCCGCTGGCACTCCTTCCTGCGCACGGCGTTCCTGCTGCCGACCGCGCTCGGCCTGGCGTCGTCCTCGCTGCTGTTCTACGCGCTGTACTCCCCGCAGGTGGGGCCGATCAGCCCGCTGCTGGACCGGCTCGGGCTGACCGACGGGCTGGTGTCGATCCTCGGCAGCCCCGGCGGGGCGCTGTGGGGGACGGTGTTCCTGATCGTCTGGCGGTACACCGGCTTCTACATGCTGCTGCTCCTGGTGGGGCTGCAGGGGATCTCCGCCGACGTCTACGAGGCCGCGCGGCTGGACGGCGCCGGCACCTGGCAGTGCTTCCGCCGGATCACCCTGCCGCTGCTGCGGCCCTCGCTGGCCCTGACCACCGTCATGTGCGTCACCGGCTCACTGCTGGCCTTCGACCAGTTCTTCATCCTGACCAAGGGCGGCCCGGACGGATCGACCATGACGATCGTCCAGCTCGTCTACAACCTGGCCTTCGAGTCCAAGCGTGATCTCGGCATGGCGGCGGCGCTGTCCGTGATCGCCCTGCTCGCGCTGGTGGTCATCAACTTCTTCCAGCTGCGCGTGCTGCGCGGCGCCGACGACGAGTGAGGGCACCGGTGCACGCGATCTCCCGCGGTCTGACCCGCACGCCGTACTACGTCCTCACGGGCGGTCTGGCGATCATCTTCCTGTACCCGCTGATCTGGACCACGATCAGCTCGATCTCCCCGCAGCCGGGCTCCGCGCAGGTGGACGGCATGGGCTGGAACAACTACGCCACGCTGGCGCAGTACCAGGCCGGCATCGGCACCTACCTGACGAACTCCGTGGTGATCTCGGTGTGCGCGGTGGTGTTCACGGTGCTCGCCTCGACGCTCGGCGGCTACGCCTTCGCGCGGTTCACCTTCCCCGGCAAGAACCTGCTGTTCCTGGTGACGCTGGCGATCCTCATGGTCCCGTACGCCACGCTGCTGATCCCGCTGATGATCTGGCTCAAGGCGATCCACCTGAACAACACGCTGGTCGGCGTCGCGTTCGTGCTGGCGGTGTTCCAGCTGCCCTTCGCGACGTTCATGATGCGGATCTCCTTCGAGGCGGTCCCGCGCGAGATCGAGGAGGCGGCGCTGGTCGACGGCTGCGGCTCCTTCGGGGCGCTGCGCCGGATCCTGGTGCACGCGGTCAAGCCCGGGCTGATCACGGTCGGCCTGTTCGCCTTCCTCGCGGCGTGGAACGACTTCATGGTGCCGCTGTACCTGCTCGGCGGGGACAAGGCGCCGCTGCCGCTGGCCCTGGTGAACATGCGCCAGCAGGTGATGGGCGTCATCGACTACGGCGCCACCGAGGCCGGCGTGGTCGTGCTGACCCTGCCCTGCGTCGTGCTGTTCCTCGTGCTGCAACGCCACTACGTGCGCGGCTTCATGTCCGGCGCCCTGAAGGGATGACCCCCGTGACGACGACGACCGGCAGCCGCGCGCTGCCCGTGGCCCCCGCGACCGGCGCGCTGCGCCCGCTCACCCTGGACGAGGTCCGCCTGGACGGCGGGTTCTGGGGCGAACGGCAGCGGGTCAACGCCACCGCCACGATCGACCACTGCGACACCTGGGAGCAGCGGGTCGGCTGGATCGGCAACTTCGCGCGCGCCCTGGACGGCACCCTGGTCGGGCGCCGCGCCGGCCGCGAGTTCTCCGACTCCGACGTCTACAAGCTGATCGAGGCGATGGCGTGGGAGGTCGGCCGCACCGGCGACCCCCGGCTGGAGGCCCGGATCGGCGAGCTGACCGCGCTGATCGGCCAGGTGCAGGAGCCGGACGGGTACCTCAGCACCCGCTACGGCAGGCCCGGTCAGCCCGCGCGGTACAGCGACCTGGCCTGGGGGCACGAGCTGTACTGCTACGGCCACCTGATCCAGGCCGCCGTCGCGCGGCTGCGCACCGGGCACGACGACGACCTGGTCACGATCGCCCGCCGCGCCGCCGACCACGTCTGCGACACCTTCGGGCCGGACGGCATCGCGTCGGTCTGCGGGCACCCCGAGATCGAGGTCGCGCTCACGGAGCTCGCGCGGGCGACGGGGGAGCGGCGCTACCTCGACCAGGCCGCGCTGTTCCTCGCCCGGCGCGGCACCGGCACCCTGCCGGAGATCGAGTTCGGGCGCGCGTACTACCAGGACGACCAGCCGATCCGCGAGGCGACCGTGCTGCGCGGGCACGCCGTGCGGGCGCTCTACCTGGCCGCCGCCGCCGTGGACGTCGCGGTGGACACCGGGGACACCGACCTGCTCGACGCGGTCCGCCGTCAGTACGCCACCACGCTCGACCGGCGCACCTACCTGACCGGCGGCATGGGCTCGCACCACCAGGACGAGGCCTACGGGGAGGACTACGAGCTGCCCGCCGACCGCGCCTACTGCGAGACCTGCGCCGGCGTCGGCTCGATCATGGTCGCCTGGCGGCTGCTGCTCGCCACCGGCGACCCCGCGCACGCCGACACCATCGAGCGCACCCTGCTCAACGTCGTCGCGACCTCGCCCGCCGCCGACGGCCGGTCGTTCTTCTACACCAACCCGCTGCACCTGCGCCGGCCCGGCGCGGTCGCCGACGCCGACGCGGTCAGCCCCCGTGCCGCCGCCCAGCTGCGGGCGCCCTGGTTCGAGGTCTCCTGCTGCCCGACCAACGTCGCCCGCACCCTCGCGCAGCTTGCCTGCTACGTCGCCACCACGACGGACGACGGGGTGCAGATCCACCAGTACGCCGGCGGGACCGTGCGGGCCGTGCTCGGCGACGGGCGGACGATCGGGCTCGACGTGCGCACCCGCTACCCGGAGGACGGGGCGATCACGGTGACCGTCACGGACGCGCCCGGCGGCGAGTGGGAGATCGCGCTGCGGGTGCCCGCCTGGGCGCGCGGGCAGGCCCTGCTGGACGGGACGGCGGTGGACGCCGGGCTGTCGCAGGTGGTGGTGCGGCGGGCGTTCGCGGTGGGGGACGTGATCCGGCTCGACCTGCCGGTGGCCCCGCGGATCACGGCCGCCGACGGACGGATCGACGCGGTGCGCGGCACGATCGCGGTCGAGCGCGGGCCGGTGGTGCTCTGCGCCGAGTCGGTGGACCTGCCCGCGGGGGTCGGGGTGGACGACGTGCGGGTGCTCGCCGGGACGACGGCGGAGGACCTGGGCGCGGGCGGCGGGGCTGGTGGCGACGGCGTGCGGCCGGTGGCGGTGCTGCGCGGGCGGGTGGTCCGGCACCGGGCGGACGGGTGGCCGTACCGGGACGCGTCCGGCACGGGTGCGGGGGTCGGGCCGGAGGTGGCGATACCGCTGGTGCCGTACCACTCCTGGGCGGAGCGGGGACCGGCGACGATGCGGGTGTGGCTGCCGGTGGGGTAGCGCGCTCGCTGTGCCGGCTTGACTTCGAGCGCGCTCGCTCTGCCGACTTGACTTCGAGCGCGCTCGAAGGGGGATCGTCGGACCCGGTCGTCGTGCTGCGCGGCGACCGGATCCGACCCCCCAGGAGCACACCCATGCGTCTCGGTGCCCACCTCATGCGGTTCGACGCCGTCGAGCCCGCCCACCTGCGTCAGGACCTGGCCGACACCGCCGAGGCGGCGCAGGAGGCCGACCTGGCCTGGCTGTCCGTCATGGACCACTACTTCCAGATGGAGCCCGGCGGCTTCCCCGCCGAGGACCCGATGCTGGAGGCGTACACCACCCTCGGCTTCCTCGCCGCGCGCACCGAGACCGTGCAGCTCGGCGTGCTGGTCACCGGCGTCACCTACCGGTACCCCGGTCTGCTCGCCAAGATCGTCGCCACCCTGGACGTGCTGTCCGGCGGGCGCGCCACCTTCGGCATCGGCGCCGCCTGGTACGAGCGCGAGCACCTGGCCCTCGGCGTGCCGTACCCGCCACTGGCCGAGCGCTTCGAGCGGCTGGAGGAGACCCTGCAGATCGCCCAGCAGATGTTCGACCCTGCGCAGGAGGGCCCCTACACCGGCAAGCACTACCAGCTCGCCGAGACGCTGTGCCGTCCGCTGCCGCTGAGCCGTCCCGGTCGCGGGCCGGAGATCATGGTCGGCGGCTCCGGCGAGCGCAAGACGCTGCGCCTGGTCGCGCAGTACGGCGACGCCTGCAACCTGTTCGCCACCACCCCCGACGAGGTCGCGCACAAGCTCGACGTGCTGCGCGGGCACTGCGAGGACCTCGGCCGCGACCCCGCGGAGATCCGCACCACCCTGCTGATCGGGGGCGACGACCTGCTGCGCGGCGACGTCCCCGCGTTCGTCGACAGCCTGCGCCCCTACGCCGCCCTCGGTGTCGAGACCGCGATCCTGCGGCCGCCGACCACCCCGCTCGCCGCCTGGGTGCGGGACGCCGTCACCCCTGCCGTCGAGGCCGTGCGCGACCTCTGACCGGCGCTCGCGGGGCGGTGCGGCCGGTGACGTGACCCGGCCGTGCCGCCCCGCATCCGTCTGCCCGCGGGCGGATCCGCGCCGACCCGGTGCGCGCCGCCCCGCGACCTGGCACCGTGGGTCTCCTCGCCGCAGCACCGGGCAGCGTCGCCCGGCCCGCGGCCCGCCCCCGAAAGGTGCGCACCGTGACCCAGTACCTGCTCAGCATCGTCCAGCCCGACGGCCCGGTCCCGGAGCCCGCGGTGCTGGACCGGATCATGGCCGAGGTCGAGGCGGTGGACGCCCAGATGCGCGCCGCCGGGGTCTGGGTCTTCACCTGCGGGCTGGAGCTGCCCGCCGCCGCCACGGTGCTCCGGGTGACCGACGGCGACGTGCGGGTCACCGACGGCCCGGCGGTCCCCGGCGACGTGCACCTGGGCGGCTTCACGATCGTCGCCGTGGACGACCGCGACGCCGCGCTGGAGTGGGGCGCCCGGCTGGCCCGTGCCACCACGCTGCCGGTGGAGGTCCGCGCCATCGCGTGACGCGTTCGAAGTGCCGCGTCTAGTCGTGCTGGACTGGAACAGTCAATCGTGACTAGACTTTGTCGATGGAGCGAGCAGGCGACCCGCACGGTGGTCAAGGAGCTCCGGACCGCCGGGTTCGCGCCGCTGCGGACACGCGGCTCGCACACCCTGTGGAAGCACGCGACGGGCGTGGCGATACCGGTGCCCGACGGGCACCGGGTCATCAGCCCCGGGGTCTACCGCACCATCCGCGCCGCGATCGACGAGGCCGCGCGCATCGAGGAGGCAGCCCGACGATGACGAACGATCCGCGTGCCCGCAGCAAGAACCCGAGCCGTCCCGAGCATCCGCAGGAGTCCGTCGTGCCCGACAGCCCCGGTCTGATCCGTGCCGTCGCGAACGTCTCCCGCGACGGCAGGTGGTGGATGGTCGAGGTGCCCGGGTTCGGCCTGACCCAGGCGCGTCGTGTCGCCGAGGTCGCGGACATGGCTCGGGGCCTGGTCGCCGTCGTCCGTGACGTGCCCGAGGACCAGGTCGAGGTCGAGATCCGGTACGCACCGGTCGAGGACGTCGACGTCGAGGCGCGGCTCGAGGCCATCGACGACCTGCGGCGCCTGGCGGCCGACTACGACCAGCGGGCCCGGGAGCAGACCCAGGCGCTCGCGAGGGCGCTCGCCGAGCACCACGTCCCGCAGCGCGACATCGGCACCGTGCTCGGGGTGTCCGGGCAACGGGCCAACCAGCTGCTCTCGTCCTGATCCCGGGACCGGGCTACCCCTCCACGCCGCGCACGAACCCCCAGAACGCCGGCTTGGCCTGGAGGTCGTCGTCGAACAGCAGTGGCGCCTCGAACGGGCGGTCGCGCGGCCAGGTGCGCAGCCACGAGCGGGTGTCGTACAGCCCCCAGACGCTGACGAACGCGGGGTCGTGCGCGGCGAGCACCCGCAGCAGCGCCTCCACGTCGGCTCCCTGCTGCTCGACGCGGTCGGCGGGGGTGCTGTCGAGGTGCTCGTCCCGGCTGCTGATCGCCACGTCGAGCTCGGTGATCGCCTGGTCGACACCGAGGTCGCCGACCGCGTCCAGGGTCGCGTCGATCCGGTCGGTGGATGCGCCGAGGCGCAGGTGCATCTGGTGGCCCACGCCGTCGATCGGCACGCCCTCGTTCCGCAGCCCCTGCACCAGGGAGACCAGCGCGCGCCGGCGGTCCGGCTGCTCGGTCTCGTAGTCGTTGAGGTAGAGCGCGACGTCGGGGCCGAGCACGTCGCGGGCGATCCGGAACGCGTCGGCGACGTAGCCGGGGCCGAGCACCTGGTACCAGCGGCTGCGGCGCAGGCCGTCGTCCTGCGCGGGGTCGAGGGCCTCGTTCACCACGTCCCAGGAGCGGACCGGGTTCGCGTCGCCGTAGCGCTGCGCGAGGTGGTCGGCGATCGTCCGCACGTGCGTCTCCAGCCGGCCGAGCAGCAGAGCACGGTCCTCGTCGCTGCTGGTGAGCGGGGTGCCGTCCGGGCGCTGGAAGAACCAGTCGGGGGTGGACCGGTACCAGACCAGCGTGTGCCCGTGCACGGTGAGACCGCCGGCGACCGCGGCGTCGAGCACCTGGTCCATCGGCCCGAAGTCGAACTCGCCCTCGACGGGCTGCACGGTGATCGGCTTCATCGCGTTCTCGGGGGTGACCTGGTCGAAGTGCCGGGTGAGCAGCTCGGCGGGCCGGCCGGTGAGGTCCTGCGGGCCGACCGCGGTGCCCACCGGGAACGGGGCGACGTCGCGCAAGGCGGGCACGTCGGTCTGCACGGGCGGGCTGGGGCGGCTCACGGTCACGTCGTCGATCCTCAGGTCGGACAGGGCGCCGGTGGTCTCCACGTACAGCCGCCACGGCCCCGCGCCCTCGGGCACGTCCACGGTGCCGACCACCGGGGTCCACCCGTCGTCGCCCGCGCGCACCGGGTCGAGGTGCAGGTAGACCGGCTCGCCGTCGGGGTCGCGCTCCAGGGTGAGCTGCACGTCAGCCTCGCCCCCGCCGGTGCGCACCCAGGCGGTGACGGTGTGCGGGACGCCGGGCGAGACCACGCCGGACACGTCCACGGCGGCGCCGTGCCAGGCCTCGGTGCGCCCGGTGATCCGCAGGCTGCCCGCGCCGCTGTGCGTGACGTCCTCCACGCGGGCGACCTCCACCGCCTCGCCGAGGGGCTGCCAGCCGTCGTCGCCCTCGTCGAATCCGCTGCTCAGCACGGTGGTGAGGTCCGCGGTCAGGTCGGCGGCCGGGTCGGACGCGGACGCGCTGGGCGTGGGGGTCGGGGCGCCGTCGTCGGGCGCGTCCTCGCGGTTCGGGCGGAGCACCAGCAGGAGCACCAGCGCCGACAGCAGCAGCACGCCCAGCACGACGAGCAGCGGGGCGGCGGTCGGTCGGCGCACAGGCACGGGTCCTCACGGTCGGTCGATCGAGAGCGGTCGATCACGGGGGTGTCGGCGCGGCGCTGCGTCCCCACCGTAGGCACGATCGCCACGGTCTGTCATCGTGAACGTGACACGCAGCCGCCGAGCCCTCCCGTCCCCCCCAGGACGACGAGGTCGGTGGTTCGCGCACGACACGCCGTGGGGACACGCCGTGCGGGCTGCGGAACCACCGACCTCGTGGAGGGGCGGGGCGTGCGGGGTCCGGGAGGGGGAGCGGGTGCGGGGTTCAGGGGTGCGCGCAGGGTGCGTGCGCTGGTGGGTGCGCGTGCGCTCGGGGATGCGCTGATGAGTGCGCAGGGTGCGGGTGCGCTGGTGCTCGCGGGGCTGCTGCTCGCTGGGTGCACGGACGGAGACGGCTCGCCGCCCGTGACCTCGCCCGCTCCTGCCGCGAGCCCGACCGCCGACCCCACCCCCGTCGCCGTCGGCGACCTGCCCTGGACGGCGCACGACGGACCCGCGCCGGACGCGCTCGCACCGGAGGGCCCCATGTTCACCAGCACGATCGCCGCGATCACCCCGGACCTCGCTGCACGGATGGCACCGTCCTGGCGGGAGGGCTGCCCGGTGCCGCTGGCCGACCTGCGCTACGTGACGGTGACGCACCTCGACATGACCGGCGCGGTGGTGACCGGCGAGATCGTGGTGCACGCGGACGTCGCGGAGAGCGTGGTGGCGGTCTTCGGCGAGCTGTTCGCGCTGGGCTACCCGATCCGGTCGATGCGCCTGGTGGACGACTACGGCGGCAGCGACGACGCCTCGATGGCCGCCGACAACACCTCCGCGTTCAACTGCCGGCCGATCAGCCGCGGCACCGGCTGGTCCGAGCACGCCTACGGCCGGGCGATCGACCTCAACCCCCGCGAGAACCCCTACGTGCGCGGCTCCCTGGTGCTGCCGCCCGAGGGCATCCCGTACGCCTCCCGCCCCGACGAGCCCGGGGTGCTGCACGCCGACGACGCGGTGGTGCGCACCTTCGCCGCCCACGGCTGGCAGTGGGGCGGCGACTGGGCGAGCCCGATCGACTACCAGCACTTCTCCACCACCGGCCGCTGACCCGCGTACCCCCTGGCCAACCCCAACCTCGTCCCTCCAACCCCACGAGGTCGGTGGTTCGTGCACGACACGCCATGCCGACACGCCGCGCGGACCGCCGAACCACCGACCTCGTCGGAGAGAGGGGCCCGGACACGGGGGTGGGAAGGAGGGGCGGGGGAGCACGGGTGCGAGTGCAGGGGTACGGGTGGAGTGGGCGCGGGGGATCCCGGGTGCGGGAGGGGGCGCGCGTAGGACCTCCGGCCCCTGGAACTCGGGCGCGGACGGGCGCACGCTGGAGGGGCAGGCGCCGATCGGGGGAGGTGCGCCATGGACGACAGGGTGGTCGTCGGGTACGACGCGTCGCAGGAGTCGTCGACCGCGGTGCGGTGGGCGGCGGTGGCCGCGGAGCGGCTGGGCTGGGCGCTGGACGTGGTGCACGTCTGGGGCTTCGCCGGTCAGGAGGGTGGCGGAGCCGGGTCCTCGTGGCTGGGCATGCAGGTGCGCGCCGCCGTCGAGGAGGTCGCCGAGCAGGGGGCCGCGCTGGCCCGCGAGGCAGCGCCGACGGTGACCGCCCAGGCCTGCGTGGAGCACGGCTCGCCGGCCGGGGTGCTGGTGGACCGGGCCCGGCACGCGCGGCTCGTGGTGCTGGGTCGGCACGGCGCGGGCCGGTTCGCCGGGGCGCTGATCGGCTCGGTGACCTCGGGGGTGCTGCACCACGCGCCCTGCCCGGTGGTGGTGGTGCCGGAGGGTGCGGATGCGGGCGTGCCGGACGACACCGCCCCGGTGCTGGTGGGCTTCGACGGGTCGGCGGAGTCCTTCGGCGCGCTGGAGGCGGCGTGCGACCAGGCACGGCTGCGCGGCGCCCCGGTGACGGTGGTGACCGCGTGGACGGTCGGCACGGAGACGACCCGTCCGGCGTACTGGACGATGGCGTACCCGAGCCGGTCGCCGGGGGAGGTGGCCGTCGAGGAGGGCGAGCGCACGCTCGACCGGGCCCGCCAGTGGTTCGCGCCCCAGCACGACCTGACGGTCACCTACGACCTCGCGGAGGGGCGCGCGCAGGAGGTGCTGGTGCGGCGCTCGCGGCACGCGGGGCTGGTGGTCGTCGGAACGCGCGGGCGCGGCGGGTTCACCAGCCTGGTGCTGGGATCGGTGAGCCGGGCCGTGGTGCAGCGGGCGCACTGCCCCGTGCTGGTCACGCGGGCGCCGCGCGCGGTGCAGGAGGCGTGGCCGGCGCAGGCCAGGCCCGTCGCCGAGCAGGAGCAGATCGCGCAGCAGGAGCAGGTGCCGCAGCAGGCCGCGCTCTCGCGCTGACCCGCCGCACCCGCGCGCCGTGCCGGCCCTGCTCTCGCGCGCCGCACCGACCCTGCGGACCCGCTCCCGCGCGGTCAGATCTCCTTGATCACCCGCGCCGGGTTGCCGGCGACGACCACCCCGGCCGGCACGTCGCGCGTCACGACGGACCCCGCGCCGACCACGCTGTTCTCGCCGATGGTGACACCGGGCAGCACGACGACGCTGCCGCCGAACCACACGTTGTCGCCCACGACGATCGGGGCCACGCGCTCGTAGCCGGCCCGCCGGTCGTCCGGGTCGAGCGGGTGGTTCGGCGTGTAGAACCGGCAGGAGGGGCCGATCAGCACGTGCTCGCCGATGGTGACGCGCCCGCCGCCGAGCACCAGGAAGTCGGTGTTGATGAAGGTGCCGCGCCCGATCGAGACGTGGTGGCCGTACTCGACGACGAACGGGGGCCGGAAGTCGACGTCCTCGCCGACCTCGCCGACGATCTCCCGCAGCAGCGCGAGCCCGGCGTCGGGGTCGGTGCGGTAGATCTCGGTGAGCCGGCGGCACGCCTCCTGGTTGCGGGTGGTGATCTCCGCCAGCTCGGGGCTGATCCGGTAGCGGTACCAGTCGCCGGCGACCATCTTGTCGTACTCGGAGCGGTCGGGGTCGGGGGTGGGACGCACGTCTGCGGCGGTGGAGGTCGAGGTCACGGCCCCGACCCTACGCCCAGCCGTCAGCCCCGTGGCGGCGCCGTGCTCTCCCGCACCATCAGCCGGGTGGGCACGACGATCCGGTGGTCGGTCAGCTCGGCACCGTGCCGGATCTGCCGCAGCAGCAGGTCCATCAGCTGCCGCCCGATCAGGTGGAAGTCCTGCTGCACGGTGGTCAGCGGCGGCCAGAGGAAGTCGGCGAGCGGGATGTCGTCGAAGCCGACCACGGAGATGTCCTCGGGCACGCGGCGCCCGGCCTCGTACAGCGCGCGGATCAGCCCGGCGGCCATCTCGTCGTTGGCGCAGAACACGGCGGTGACCTCGGGGTCGGCGGCGATCCGGCGGCCCTGCTCGTAGCCGGAGCGGGCGGACCAGTCGCCGCGGATCGGCTCGTGCACCTCGCGCCCGGAGCCGACCAGGTGCTCGCGCCAGACCTCGATGCGCACCTCGGCGGGGGAGGAGTCGGCGGGGCCGGCGAGGTGGTGCACGGTGCGGTGGCCGAGGTCGAGCAGGTGCTGCACGGCCATGTGGGTGCCCGTGACCTGGTCGGCGCCGACGGCGGGGTGGTGGCCGACGAAGCGCGAGTCGGAGACGACGACGGGAACCCGTGGCGGCAGCACGAGGCTGGTGGGGGTGGCGGTCTCGGCGCGCACGATCACCAGGCCGTCGATCGACTGGTGCGACAGCCGGGCGACGGCGGCGGTGACGTCGTCCGAGGACGGGCTCTGCACGTCGACCAGGCTGACGGTGTAGCCCTCGGCGCGGGCGGCCTCGACCACGGCCTCGACGGTGCGGGACTCGCCGGTGCGGGCGAGGCGGTGGGCGATCATCCCGATCGTGCCGAAGGAGCCGTTGCGCAGCGCGCGGGCGGCGTGGTTGGGGGAGTAGCCGAGCTGGGCCATCGCGTCGAGCACGCGGCGGCGGGTGGCCGGCCGGACGTTCTCTGCGCCGGTGGACACGCGCGACACGGTCTGCGACGACACGCCGGCGAGCTGGGCGACGTCGGCGATCGACGGGTGGGAGCGTCCGCGTGCGACGGGCCCCGCGACATCGGGGGGCACGGCGTCGTCGGTCGTGTGCATGGCAGGGATGATAGCCGGATGGTGACGTCACCATCCGGGACGTGCGTGGTGCCTCGCGGCGCGAGCCGCACTCGAACGGCGTCCCCGTCGCCCGATCGGATCATCAGTCGCCGTTCCCGGTGATCATGCGGATGGTGACGTCATCATTTCGTGACCTGCCACTACCGACCACTCGGTTGACAGTCGATCGGCCGCCATGGCAGCGTGACTCCTCGCGACCGATGTTGACGTCAACATCCCGGCCGCACCGGAACCCCGAAGGAGTGGCTCGCAGTGACGCTGAGTACCCCCGCGGTGGCGGCCCCCGCCCCGCAACCCACGCGCCGACGCCGGTCGACCAACCGTGGCCGCTGGACCGGCTGGGGCTTCGTCGGCCCGTTCATGGGCATCTTCACGCTCGTGTTCCTGGCGCCGATCGCCTACTCGATCTACCTCAGCCTGTTCCGCAAGCAGCTCGTCGGCGGCACGTCCTTCGTCGGCTTCGACAACTACCAGCGCGCGTTCACCGACCCGCAGTTCTGGTCGGCGACCGGCCGGGTGTCGCTGTTCCTCGCCGTGCAGGTGCCGATCATGCTCGGGATCGCGCTGCTGGTGGCCCTGGCCCTGGACAGCGGCCGGCTGTACGGCAAGAGCTTCTTCCGGATCTCGATCTTCCTGCCCTACGCGGTGCCCGCCGTGGTCGCCTCGCTGATGTGGGGCTTCATGTACGGCACGCGCTTCGGCCTGGTCGGCAACATCAACGACGCGCTCGGGATCACGCTGCCGAACCCGCTCTCGCCGGATCTGGTGCTCGCCTCGATCGGCAACATCGTGACCTGGGAGTTCGTCGGCTACAACATGCTGATCTTCTACTCGGCGCTCCGCACGATCCCGACCTCGCTGTACGAGGCGGCGGAGATCGACGGCGCCGGCCAGTGGCGGATCATCCGGGCGATCAAGCTGCCGGCGATCCGCGGCGCGCTCGTGATCGCGACGATCTTCTCGATCATCGGCTCCTTCCAGCTGTTCAACGAGCCGAGCATCCTGCAGAGCCTCGCGCCGAACGCGATCACCACCTACTTCACGCCCAACCTGTACGCCTACTCGCTGTCGTTCTCCGGCCAGCAGTACAACTACTCGGCGACCGTCGCGATCATCATGGGCCTGATCACCATGGCCATCGCCTACGTCGTCCAGCTGCGCGGCATGCGCAAGGAGGCCTGACGCGATGACGACGACGACCCCCACCACGGCCCCCGCGGTCGCTCGCCCGGTGCGCGGCCCGCGCCTGCGCACCACGCGCCGGCACAACCCGGACAAGCCGCGCCGCAGCGTCCTGATGACCGTGCTGACCGGCATCGTGCTGGTCTACAGCCTGGTCCCGCTGCTGTGGCTGTTCATCAACGCGAGCAAGACGCAGTCCGACCTGTTCGACAGCTTCGGGCTGTGGTTCAGCGGCGACTTCGCGCTGTTCCGGAACATCGGCGACACGCTCGCCTACGACGACGGCATCTTCGTGCGGTGGCTCGGCAACACGCTGCTGTACGTGGTGGTCGGCGCCGGCGGGGCCACCCTGCTCGCGGTGCTCGGCGGCTACGGCCTGGCGAAGTTCAGCTTCCCCGGCAAGAAGGGCGTCTTCGCGATCGTCATCGGCGCGGTGGCGGTGCCCGGCACGGCCCTCGCGGTCCCGACGTTCCTCATGTTCAGCAAGATGGGTCTGACCAACACCCCGTGGTCGGTGATCATCCCGTCGCTGATCTCGCCCTTCGGCCTCTACCTGATGTGGACGTTCGCCGCCGAGGCGATCCCGACCGAGCTGCTCGAGGCGGCGCGGATGGACGGGGCGAGCGAGGCGCGCACCTTCGGGCAGATCTGCCTGCCGCTGCTGGCCCCCGGCATCGTCACGGTGCTGCTGTTCACGATGGTCGCGACCTGGAACAACTACTTCCTGCCGCTGATCATGCTGAAGAACCCCGACTGGTACCCGTTGCCGCTCGGCCTCAACGCGTGGAACGCGCAGGCCGCCACCGCCGGCGGCGAGGCGATCTTCAACCTGGTGATCACCGGCGCGCTGCTGACGATCATCCCGCTGATCATCGCGTTCCTGCTGCTCCAGCGGTACTGGCAGTCCGGTCTGGCGGCCGGCTCCGTCAAGGAGTGATCGACCGATCCACCGACGTCGGCACCCGCCGGCGCCGTCCCGATGTGCCTGTTTTCTGACGACGAAGTGAGAGGACCCCTCATGACCACCCCCACCCGCCGCACGCTGTGGCGCGGCGTCGCGCTCGCCGGTGTGCTGGCCCTCGGCCTGACCGCCTGCTCCTCGAGCGACTCCGGCTCCGGCTCCGACGACGCGTCCGGCTCCTCCGACGGCGGCTCGCTGACCGTCTGGGCCTGGGACAACACCGTGGAGCCCATCGCCGAGGCGTACATGGACGAGCACCCGGACGTCACCATCGACGTGGTGAACGCCGGCACCAACAACGACCAGTACACCGCCCTGCAGAACGCGGTGGCCGCGGGCTCCGGCATCCCGGACCTGGCGCAGATCGAGTACTACGCGGTGCCGCAGTTCGCCATCGGCGAGGCGCTGGCCGACATCTCCGACCTGGGCGCGAGCGACCTGGACGGCACCTACAGCCCCGGACCGTGGTCCGCGGTGCACCAGGGCGACGGCATCTACGGCCTGCCGATGGACTCCGGCCCGATGGCGCTGTTCTACAACACCTCGGTGTTCGAGAAGTACGGCGTGACCGTGCCGACCACCTGGGACGAGTACCTGACCGCCGCGCGCGCCCTGCACGCCGCGGACCCGAACGTCTACATCACCAACGACACCGGTGACGCGGGCTTCACCACCTCGATGATCTGGCAGGCCGGCGGCCAGCCGTACACCGTCGACGGCACCGACGTGCAGATCGACTTCTCCGACGCGGGCTCGCAGAAGTTCGCCGACCTGTGGCAGCAGCTGCTGGACGAGGACCTGCTCGCCCCGACGTCGTCCTGGAGCGACGAGTGGTACCAGGGCCTCGGCAACGGCACGATCGCCACGCTGACCATCGGCGCCTGGATGCCGGGCAACCTGGAGGCCTCCGTGGCCGCCTCGGCCGGTCAGTGGCGCGTCGCGCAGATGCCGCAGTGGGAGGCCGGCGCGTCCGACACCTCCGAGAACGGCGGCTCGGCCATGTCGATCACCGAGGCCAGCCCCAACAAGGAGCTCGCCTACGACTTCCTGACCTACCTGTCGAACGGCGCGGGCACCAAGATCCGCATCGACGCCGGTGGCTTCCCCGCCACGACGGCCGACCTGGAGTCCGACGAGTTCAAGAACAAGACCTCGGACTACTTCGGCGGCCAGAAGATCAACGAGGTGCTCTCGCAGGCCGCGGCCGACGTGGTGACCGGCTGGCAGTACCTGCCGTTCCAGGTCTACGCGAACAGCATCTTCAACGACACGGTCGGCCAGGCGTACGTCTCCGGCACGACCCTGAGCGAGGGCCTGACCGACTGGCAGGACGCCTCGATCGCCTACGGCAACGAGCAGGGCTTCACCACCAAGTGACGCGCTGACCGGTGGTCCCGGCGGCGGGGGAGCGATCCTCCGCCGCCGGCCCGCCACGGACCCGGTCCTGACCGGGCCGAGCACCACCCGATCCACCCCTGATCCGCCCCGCCCGCGGGGCACGAGGAGCGAGCACCCGCCATGCCGACGTTCGAGATCGGTGACCGCGACTTCCTGCTGGACGGACGTCCGCACCAGGTGATCTCCGGCGCCCTGCACTACTTCCGCGTGCACCCCGAGCAGTGGGCGGACCGGATCCGCAAGGCCCGGCTGATGGGGCTCAACACCATCGAGACCTACGTGGCGTGGAACTTCCACTCCCCGGAGCCCGGCCGGTTCGACACCGACGGGCAGCGCGACCTGGGCCGGTTCCTCGACCTGGTCGCCGCCGAGGGCATGCACGCGATCGTGCGCCCCGGCCCCTTCATCTGCGCCGAGTGGGACGGCGGCGGCCTGCCCGGCTGGCTGTTCGCGGACCCCGAGGTCGGCGTGCGGCGGCACGAGCCCCGCTACCTCGCCGCGATCGGCGCGTACTACGACGCCCTGCTGCCGATCGTCGCCGCGCGGCAGATCACCCGCGGCGGCCCGGTGATCGCCGTGCAGGTCGAGAACGAGTACGGCGCCTACGGCGACGACCACGAGTACCTGCGCGCCCTGATCGACCTGACCCGCGCCGGCGGCATCGACGTGCCGCTGCTGAGCTGCGACCAGGCCGACGACGAGATGCAGACCCGCGGCTCCGTGCCCGAGCTGCACCGCACCATCACCTTCGGCTCCCGCGCCACCGAGCGCCTGGCCCTGCTGCGCCGCCACCAGCCCACCGGCCCGCTGATGTGCATGGAGTTCTGGAACGGCTGGTTCGACTCCTGGGGCCTGCACCACCACGTCGCCCCGCCGGAGGCCAACGCGCAGGACCTGGACGACCTGCTGGCCCAGGGCGCCTCGGTGAACCTCTACATGTTCCACGGCGGCACCAACGTCGGCTTCACCAACGGCGCCAACGACAAGGGCACCTACCTGCCGATCACCACCTCCTACGACTACGACGCCCCGCTGTCCGAGCACGGCGCGCCGACCGCGAAGTACCACGCCATGCGCGAGGTGATCGCCCGCTACGCCCCGGTGCCGGAGGAGGTGCCCGCCGACGCGCCGCCCGCCCCCGTGCTGGACGCGACCCTGGACCGCGCGCTGCCGCTGGTGGAGGCGCTGCCGCTGCTCGGCGCCGCGCGCACCTGGGACCACCTGCCGACGATGGACGAGCTGGGCCAGTGGCACGGCTTCACCGCCTACCGCACCGCGATCACCGCCGAGGACCGCGCGCTGACCTTCGGTGAGGTGCGCGACCGCGCCGTCGTGCTGCTGGACGGCGAGCCGGTCGGCGTGCTGAGCCGCACCGAGCACACCGCCACCATCCCGCTGCCGGCCCGCGCCGGCGAGCTCACCGTGCTGGTCGAGGACCAGGGCCGGGTCAACTACGGCCCGCGGATCGGTGAGCCCAAGGGGCTGATCGGCGGCGCCCGCACCGCCGTGCGCGACCTCACCGCCTGGCAGACGGTCTCTCTGGACCTGGACACCTGGGACGGGGCCGCCGCCGACGCGCTGGCCGCCGCGCCGACGATCGCCGCCGACGCCCCGGTCGCGGGCCCGGTGCTCGTCCGTGGCACCTTCGACACCGTCGCGGGCGCCGACCACTTCCTGCGCACCGACGGCTGGAGCAAGGGCGTGGTCTGGGTGAACGGCTACCTGCTCGGCCGCTACTGGAGCGCCGCGCCCACCGGCACGATGTACGTGCCCGGCCCGGTGCTGCGCGCCGAGGGCAACGAGATCGTGGTGCTGGAGCTGCACGGCGCCGCCGCCCCGCGGGTGTCGTTCGTCGCCGAGCCCGACCTGGGGTCGAGCGAGGTCTGAGACCGTTCCCGGCGAGCGCTCAGAAGGTCCCTAGACCGGTCGATCAGAGTGTCAGCCGCCCGACCCGGGCCGACGGACCGGGTCGGACGACGGCACGCGGCCGGACGAGCGCCCCTGGGCGACCCCGCGTGCCTCCGGCGCAGGGGATGGGACGGCAGTGGACGGCACGGGACGGGAGTCGTCGCAGGACGACCTGCGCGCGCTGCTCGCTGCCCAGGCGGAACGGCTCGTCCTGCTCGACACCGTGATCGAGGCCGCGCCGGTCGGCATCGGTGTGGTGGACCTGGACGGCCGCACGCCGCTCACCAACGAGACGCTGCGCCGGCTGCTCGGCTACACCCGCGAGGAGTTCGCCGCACGCACCTTCTCCGACTACACCCACCCGGACGACGTCGCGGCCAACGAGGCGCTGTTCGACCGGATGGTCGCCGGGGACCTCGACCGGTTCGCGATGGAGAAGCGGTTCGTCCGCAAGGACGGCGGCACGCTCTGGGCCGACCTCACGGTGTCGCTGGTGCGCGACGCGCAGGGCCGGCCGGAGTACTCGATCGGCATGACGCAGGACATCACCGAGCGCAAGCGGCTGGCCGACGAGCTGCGCGCCGCCGAGCTGCACTACCGGCTGCTGGTCGAGCACGTGCCCGCGGTGGTCTACATCGCCGAGCCGGGCGCCGCCGGGCGCTGGCGGTACGTCAGCCCCCGGATCGAGCACATGCTCGGGATCGCCCCGCAGGACCTGATCGACGACCCGACGCTGTGGGCGTGCCACATCCATCCCGAGGACCGCGAGGCGGTGATCCGGCACGAGGACGCCGTGAGCGCGCGCGGCGTCTCCGACGACCTGCTGCCCTCCTTCACCTACCGGATACGGCACGCCGACGGCCGGACCGTCTGGGTGCGGGACGACGCCATGCTGCTGGCCGACGCCGACGGCACGCTCGCGTTCCACGGGGTGCTGGTGGACGTCACGCAGGAGAAGCTGCTGGAGGAGCGCCTCGCGCACCTGGCCGACCACGACACCCTGACCGGGCTGGTCAACCGCGCGCACCTGCACCGGCTGATCGACGCGGCGCTCGACGCACGCGCGGTGGCCGAGGCGGGCGGCGGGGTCGCGCCGCGGGTGGCGGTGCTGTTCGTCGACCTGGACGACTTCAAGTCCGTGAACGACGGCTACGGGCACGCCACCGGCGACCGGGTGCTCGGGGCCGTCGCCGGGCGGCTGATGTCCAGCGCCCCGCCCGGGTCGACCGCGGCGCGGATCGGCGGGGACGAGTTCGCGGTGCTGGTGCTGGGCGACGTGGACGTCGCGGAGGTCGCGGAGCGGGTGTGCACCGCCGTGCAGGACGTGCGGGTCGCGGTCGCCGGCGAGCCGGTGCCGATCACCGCGAGCGTCGGCTGGGCGTCCGCCGAGCGCTGGCACACCACCGAGCTGCTGCTGCACGACGCCGACCAGGCGATGTACCGCGCCAAGCTGCGCGGCGGCGCCGGCTCCTCCGGCGTCGCCCCGCCCGACCCCGCCCCGCACCCCTGACCCCTGCGCGCGTCCCTCATGCGCCGAGTTGTCATCTCTTGTCGCTTCCCGGCGTCGGGATGCGACAAGTGTTGACAACTCGGCGACGGCGGACGGCCCGAGCGAGCGAGGGCGGGCGAGGGCGCGGGGTCAGAGCCGGGGGAGCAGGGCCTCGACCACGTCGGCGGAGCGGTCGGCGGCGTCGTCGACGTGGGTGAGGAAGTCGTCCGCGCCGGCGGGTCCGCACAGGTCGGAGATCCCGCGCACCGCGAGGAACGGCACCCCGTACACGTGCGCGACCTGGGCGATGGCGGTGGTCTCCATGTCGGTGGCCAGCGCGCCCGCGAACTGCTCGCGCACCGGACCGACCAGGGCCGCGTCGACGAACTGGTCGCCGGAGATCATCAGCCCCGCGCGGACCGTCCGCTCGGTGCCGGAGGCGAGCGCCGCCGCGCGCAGGTCCGGCGCGCCGCGGTAGGTCGCCGGCATGCCCGGCACCTGGCCGAGCGCGTAGCCGAACGCCCGTGCGTCCGCCCCCGTGTACAGGTGCTCGGTGCCGACGACCACGTCGCCGACGTGCACCCCGGCCTGCACCCCGCCGGCGGTCCCGGCGCTGACCAGCGCGGACGGCACGGCGCCGCCGCGGGCCGCGGTCAGCAGCACCAGCGCCGCGGAGGCGGCGGAGGCGGCGTTGGCGAGGCCGATCCCGCCGCGCACCAGCAGCACCGCACGTCCGCCGAGCCGCAGCAGGTGGTGCTCGGCGCCACCGACGGTGGTGGGGGTGCCGACCTCCTGCGCGCGGGCCAGGAACGGCGCGGCCTCGTCCGGCATGGCGACCTGGACGACGACCTCGACCTCGGCCAGCGCGGGCACGCCGGTGCTCTCGGGCAGGATGCTCACGCGGTCACCTGGCTCCACTCGGCGCGGTGCGCGAGGAACTCCCGCGCCGCACCCTGGGCGCCCTCGAGCGTGTGGTTGGCGCCCCAGCCGCACTGCACCTCGTTGGCGGCGGGCACCTCGGTCGCGGTGGTGATGTCGGTCAGCGTCGCCGCGACCAGCTCCTGCACCTGCTCGGACTCCCAGCGCCCCTCGAGGATCAGGTAGAACCCGGTCTGGCAGCCCATCGGGGAGAAGTCGATCACCCGGTCGCTGTGGTTGCGGGAGTGCTCGGCGAACAGGTGCTCCAGGGAGTGCACCGTCGGCATCTCCAGGTGGGCCTTGTTCGGCTGGGTGAACCGGATGTCGAACTTGCTGATCACGTCACCCGCCGGCAGCACCTTGGTGTCGGCCAGCCGCACGTACGGCGCGGCGACGGTCCGGTGGTCGAGGTTGAAGGACTCGACGTTCATGCGGGGCTGGTTCACGAGGACCTCGGATCTCGGTGGTCGGGCTGGTCGCGCCGGGGCCGGGTCGAGCAGCCCCGCGCAGGGACCATTGTGCAGCGACGCGCCCGTCCGGGGTATTCCGTGCTCTCCTGTCGGACCTCGTCGCTAGGGTCGTCGCCGTGCACCCACCAGCCACGACACCCGTGATCGCCGCCCGCGGCCTCGTCAAGCGCTTCGGCGACCTCGCCGCCGTCGACGGCATCGACCTCGAGGTCCCGCCGGGGGAGGCCTTCGGGCTGCTCGGCCCGAACGGTGCCGGCAAGTCCACCACCATGCGGATGATCGGCGCGGTGTCCTCGCGGACCGGCGGCGACCTGCGGGTGCTCGGCATGGACCCGGAGACCCACGGGCCGGAGATCCGCTCGCAGCTCGGCGTGGTCCCGCAGGAGGACAACCTCGACACCGAGCTGCGCGCCCGCGACAACATCGTGGTCTACGGCCGGTACTTCGGCCTGCCGCGCGCCGTCTGCGAGGAGCGTGCCGGCACGCTGCTCGAGTTCGCGCAGCTGGAGGACAAGGCCCGCGCGAAGGTCGACGACCTGTCCGGCGGCATGAAGCGCCGGCTCACCATCGCCCGCGCCCTGGTCAACGAGCCGACCGTGCTCATGCTCGACGAGCCGACCACCGGCCTCGACCCGCAGGCGCGCCACGTGCTGTGGGACCGGCTGTTCCGGCTCAAGGAGCAGGGCACCACCCTCGTGCTCACCACGCACTACATGGACGAGGCCGAGCAGCTCTGCGACCGGCTGGTCGTGGTCGACCACGGCCGGATCATGGCCGAGGGCAGCCCCGCCGAGCTGATCCGGCAGCACTCCTCGCGCGAGGTGACCGAGCTGCGCTTCGGCTCCGACCGCAACGCCGAGGCCGCCCGCTCGCTGGAGGGTGTCGGCGAGCGGATCGAGGTGCTGCCGGACCGGGTGCTGGTCTACTCGGCCGACGGCGAGGCGGTGCTGGACCACGCGGTGCGGATCGGCCTGCGCCCGACCACCAGCCTGGTGCGCCGGTCCAGCCTGGAGGACGTCTTCCTCCGCCTGACCGGACGGAGCCTGATCGAGTGAGCACCGCCCCCGTGGTCCCCACCGCCGCCGTCGACCCGGTCGCCCGCGCCACCGCCGCCGCCCGTGGGCCCCGTCGGTTCGGCGCCCTCTACGTCGCCGAGTACCGGCTGCGCTCCATGCGCGCCTACGGCTGGACGATCGTGATCATGGGCGTCGGCGCCCCGCTGCTCTACCTGGTCGGCCTCGGCAGCGGGTTGCAGACCTTCGTCGGCGAGCTCGGCACGGGCGGTGACGGCCGCCCGGTCGAGTACCTGGTGTTCGTCGCGCCCGCGCTGCTGGTCACCGCCGCCGTCTCGGTGGCCACCGAGGAGTTCACCTACTCGGTGATGGAGGGCTTCAAGTGGCGGCGGACCTTCCTCGCCATGAACGCCACCCCGATCAGCCCGTCGCAGGTCGCCGGGGGTCTGGTGATCGCGGTGGCCGTGCGGATGCTGTTCACCGCTGTCGCCTACGCGCTGATCGCCCTCGCCTTCGGCGCCGTGCACGGTCTGACGGCGGTGCTGCTGCTGCCGGTGGTCGGCCTGCTCGGCGGTCTCGCGTTCGGCCTGCCGCTGCTGGCGTACTCGGCGTCGCTCACCGAGGACACCGGGCAGTTCTCCGTGGTGCAGCGGTTCGTCTTCACGCCGATGTTCCTGTTCTCCGGCACGTTCTACCCGCTGGACACCCTGCCGGTCTGGCTGCACTGGATCGGCTGGGTCTCGCCGGTGTGGCACGCCACCGAGCTCGGCCGGGTCGTCGCCTTCGGCGCGCCGGTCTCCCCGCTGATGATCGCGGTCCACCTGGTCGTGCTGCTCGGCCTGGCCGTCGGCGGCTGGCTGCTGGCCCGCCGCCTGTTCGAACGGAGGCTGCGCGGATGAGCGACAGCACGGATCTGGTGGTCACCGCCGTCGGCGCGACCGCACGCCCCCCGCGCGGGCTGCGCAAGATCGACGCCGTGCGCGCCGTGTACTCCGGCAACGCCCGCGTAGTGGTCCGGCGCGGGCTGCTCGCCACCAAGAGCACCAACTGGGTGGTCGTGGTCTCCGGCTTCTTCGAGCCGGTGTTCTACCTGCTCGCCATGGGCGTCGGCCTCGGCACGTACGTCGGCGACGTGACCACCTCTGCCGGCACGATCAGCTACGCCGCCTACATCGCCCCGGCCCTGCTCGCGGTGTCCGCCATGAACGGCGCGGTCTACGACTCGACGTGGAACGTGTTCTTCAAGATGCACTTCGGCAAGCTCTACGACTCGATGCTGTCGACATCGCTGGGCCCGCTGGACGTCGCGCTGGGCGAGATCTCCTACGCCCTGCTCCGCGGGGTGGTGTACGCCGCCGGCTTCCTCACCGTCATGCAGGTGCTCGGGCTCAACCTGTCCTGGACGGCGGTGCTGTCGCTCGGCGCGGTGGTGCTGATCGCCTTCGGCTTCGCCAGCCTCGGCATGGCGATCACCAGCTACATGTCGACCTTCCAGCAGATGGACTGGATCACCATCGTCATGCTGCCGATGTTCCTGCTCTCGGCGACGTTCTTCCCGCTGAGCGTGTACCCGGAGCCGGTGCAGTGGGTGATCCAGGCGATGCCGCTGTGGCACGCCGTCGAGCTGATCCGTGGGCTGACCACGGGGGCGCTGGACGGGGCGACGCTGGTGCACGTGGGGTACTTCGTCGCGATGATCGCGATCGGCCTGGTCGCCACCACCCGCCGGCTGCGCGCGCTGTTCCTGGCCTGAGCGCGGAGGAGGTCGGCCCGGTACGGGGCGTCGAGCCGGGGTCCGGAGCAGGTGGCCGGGGTGTCGTCCGGCGGTCGCCGTGCGCGCCGACGCACCGTCGGCACGGCCCTCCGGCGTCAGGCGTCGTCGCCGGGGAGCCGGGGCTGCGGCACGTCGTCGCAGTCCGGCGCCTCCGGGACGGCGGCGTCGATCGCGGTGAGCAGGCTCGCACGGAGCACCACGCGGGTCGCCGCCGCGGTGACCTCCAGCGCGGGGTCGCCGCCGGGCGACGGTGCGGCCTCGGTGAGGACGGGGGCGTCCTCGTCCAGCACCTCGGTGACCAGCCGGGCGAGGTCCACGGACATGGCGCCGCCGACGCCCAGGTAGGGCTGGATCAGCAGCAGCGCCGACTGGAGCGCGACCTCGCGGGTCAGGTCGTCGGTGACCCCGACCGCCCGGGTGGCGGTGCGCAGCGCGTGCCGGGTGCGGTCGCCCGCCGGAGAGGCGTCCCGCGCGTGCGGCGCCGCCCGCCGGGTACGCCGACGGACGGCGTCCACGCCGCGCAGCTCGCGGTAGATCTGGGCCGCCTGGTGCGCGGTCACGCGGACGGTGCCCATCACGCTCGCCTCCTGCCGGTGCCGACCCGGCAGGACCGCCCTGCGGGGCCGAGCCCGGCTCAGAAGGTCGCACCCTCCGGCGCCGCGGGGGCACGCGGGCCGGAGGGTGCGACGGCCGTGAGCGTCGGGGTGGGGTGAGGACGCTCACGGGGTCTGGTCGCCGGACTCGCAGCAACCCTGCGCGCCCGCTCCGGGCTCTGGCACCACCCAGAGGGAAATCTCCGTGGAGAACTGCCGTTTCTGCGTAGGCCGGAGGCGCTTCTGCGTACTCGACTGCGTAGAACTACTCAGATGCTCGGCGCGCCCGGCCCGACCACGACACGCACCGGTGCGCCTGCGCAGAACGCCTCGACGGCGCTGACGCAGCCCGCCGCCATCCGGTCCAGCGCCTGCGGGGTGCGGAACCCGAGGTGCGGGGTGAGCACGGTGCCGGGGGCGGCGAGCAGCGGGTCGTCGGCAGGCAGCGGCTCGGGGTCGAAGACGTCCAGCGCCGCGACCACGTCACCGCGGGCCAGCCGTGCCACCAGCGCGCCGGGGGCGATCAGCTCGCCGCGGGCGGTGTTGACCAGGATCGCGCCCGGGTGGAGCAGGTCGAGCTCGGCGGCGCCGATCAGGTGCCGGGTCTGCGGGGTCAGCGGCAGGTGCAGGCTCACCACGTCCGACCCGGCGAACAGCGCGGCGAGGTCGGGTGCCCGGCGGGCCCCGAGGGAGGCGAGCAGGGCGTCGTCGGCGCGACGGTCCCACACCAGCGGCTGCATGCCCAGCGCGTGCACCATCCCGGCGAAGGTGCGTCCGATCCCGCCGAGCCCGACGACGCCGACCACCGCACCCGCGAGCTCGCGTCCCGGTGACCCCGTCCAGTCGCCGGCGCGCACGGCGGTGTCGGCGGCGGGGATGCCCCGGGCGGCGGCGAGCAGCAGCGCGAGGGCGTGCTCCGCGACGGCGCGGTCGCCGTAGCCGGTGACGTTGGTGACGGTCACGCCGAGCCGTTCGGCGCGCGGCAGGTCGACGTAGGAGGCGACGCCGGTGCCGGTGAAGGCGACCAGCGCCCCGGGGGCGAGCACGTCGAGCGCCGCGTCGGGCAGATGGGTGGACAGCAGGACGACGTCGGCACCCCGCACCCGGTCGACCACCCCGGCGGCGTCCGGCTCGTCCAGGTGCACGGTGACCTCGCCGAGGGCGGTGAGCCGGTCGCGCAGCGCGTCGATCCGCCGGGCGAGCCCGCCCTCGCCGCTGGGGCAGACGATCCGGCGCGGGTGCGCGGCGGTCGGCGTGGCGGGGTCGGTCGGGGTCGCGGAGGTCACGGCGGTGACGGTATCCCCGGCGTGTGACCACGAGGTTGCACGGATGCACAGGGTCCCCACAGCCCGCGATCCCTCAGGTCAGGAGCCCGGCGGGTCGATCGGTCGGGGGACGCCGGGATCGTCCCGGCCGTCGGGGAGGAGACCCGCCGTGGAGATCGGCTCGAGCACCAGCAGCAGCGTCGCGGACCTGCAGAAGCAGCTCCAGGCTGACCAGCGCACGCTGGTGCAGCACCAGCGCGCCGGGGCCGGGGACACCGTGATCGCCGCCGACCAGGCCAAGATCGTGCAGGACCAGATGGCCATCGCGGCGGCGCAGATGTCGTCCACCGCCTCGGACGGCACCGGCGGCACGGTCGACGTGCTCGCCTGAGCGCGCCGCCCTCGCCCGATCGCTCGCGGCTCAGTCCCGCCCGCGCAGCCGGTCGATCTCGCGGCGCTCGCGCTTGGTGGGTCGCCCGGCCCCGCGGTCGCGCTGGGCGGCCAGCGCGACGTGCTCGCGCGGCGGCGGCGGGGGAGTGCGGTCGTCGTAGCACTCGGCGGCCGGGGCGGGGCCGACGCGACGCTCGATCACCCGGGTCACCAGCACGATCCGCTCGGGGCCCTCGCCGCGCACCCGCACCTCGTCGCCGATCTTCACCGTGGTCGCGGGCTTGGCGCGCTCGCCGTTCACCCGGACGTGCCCCGCCCGGCAGGCGGCCGCGGCCAGCGCCCGGGTGCGGGTCAGCCGCACCGCCCACACCCAGCGGTCGACCCGGGTCGCCGCCGGACCGGCGGGCAGCGGGCGCGGCGTCGGTCCCGCTGCCGGGGCGTCGGGGGTGCTCATGGTGGACGAGCCTAGGCGTGCGGTCTCAGGCCAGCGCCGTGGCGAGCACGGTGGTGGCGTCGTGGCCGCCGGGGGCGGCGTGCGCGGCGGCGGCCCGCTCGGCCAGGCGGAGCAGCGTCGCGTTCACCGGCACGGGCACGCCGTGCAGCCGGCCGAGCAGGGTGATCTCGCCGTTGAGGAACGCGGCCTCGATCGACCCGGCCCCCCGGGCGAGGCTCTGCCAGGAGGACCCGCCGCCGCGCGGGGCGCCGGGCAGGTCGACCAGGGCGAAGCCCGTGCGGGCGCGCGCCTGCTCCTCGTCCGAGGTCGGCGTGACGCCGGCGGCGGCGAGCACGGTGCGGGCCTCGGTCACGGCGGCGCCGAGCAGCGCGCGGGTGGCGTCGTCGCGGATCGGGCCGCACAGCGCCTCGACCGCGTTGCCGAGGTTGCTCAGCAGCTTGCCGTACTTCCACGCGAGCACGTCCTCGACCACCGGCGCGGAGAAGCCGGCGGCCTCCAGGTCGGCGGACACCGTGGCGAGATCCGGGTCCGGTGCGCCGACCGGCACGCTGCCGAGGGTGAGCACGCCGGTGACCGGGCTGCCGGCCGCCGACACGTGCCCGGGCTCCAGGAAGGTCGCGGGCAGCCACACGCACATGCCGGCGACCCGGGCGACGTGCCGCAGGGCGGTGCGCTCGTTGTCGACGCCGTTCTGCGCGCAGACCAGCAGCAGGTCCTCCCCGGCGGTCCGGCCGCCGGCGACCGGGCGACCGGCCCACGCGGCGACGGTGGCGGCGGTGTCCTGGCCCTTGACCGCGAGCACCAGCACGTCGCCGGGGCGCAGGTCGACGTCCTCGGGCCCGGCGGCGGTGGCGCAGCGGATCGTGCGCGCGCCGGCCGGGGTGGTCAGGTGCAGGCCATCGGCCCGCAGCGCGTCGAGGTGGGCGCCCCGGGCGACCAGGACGACGTCGCGCCCCGCCTCCGCGAGCAGCCCGCCGATGGTCCCGCCGACCGCGCCGGCGCCGATGATCACGTATCGCACCAGGCCACGGTGCCACACCTCGGGCGTGCCGCGATGCGGGCGCCCGTGCGAGCGACCTCGGTGGCGGACGTACGGTGGAGGTCATGACCACTCCCACCGCAGGTTCCCCGTCCGTCGTCGCCGTCACCGGCGGCCGTGTCGTCCCCGTCTCCGCCGCGCCGATCGAGGGCGGCACCGTCCTCATCCGGGACGGGCGGATCGTGGCGGTCGGCACCGCGGCCGAGGTCGACGTGCCGGCGGACGCGCGGGTGGTCGACGCCACCGGTCGCTGGGTGCTGCCGGGCTTCGTCGAGGCGCACGGTCACGTGGGCATCCACGAGGAGGGCGAGGGCGTCGCCGGGAACGACACCAACGAGATGACCGGCCCGAACATGGCGGCGGTGCGCGCGATCGACGCGGTGAACATCGACGACGAGGGCTTCCGTGACGCGCTGTCCGGCGGCGTGACCTCGGTGGTCGTCAAGCCGGGGTCGGGCAACCCGATCGGCGGGCAGAGCGTCGCGATCAAGTCGTGGGGCGGCCGCACGATCGACGAGCAGGTGATCAGCGACGCGGTCAGCGTGAAGTCGGCCCTCGGCGAGAACCCCAAGCGGGTGTACGCGGAGAAGAAGCAGACGCCGTCGACCCGCCTCGGCACGGCCATGATCATCCGCGAGGCCTTCACCGCCGCGCAGCACTACCGCGCCGCCCGTGCCGCCGCCGAGGCCACGGGCGAGCCGTTCAAGGTCGACCTCGGGCTGGACACCCTGGCCCGGGTGCTGGAGGGCGAGCTGGTCTGGGACCAGCACACCCACCGGCACGACGACATCGCCACCGCGATCCGGCTGGCCGACGAGTTCGGCTACCGCCTGGTGGTCAACCACGGCACCGAGGGGCACAAGATCGCCGACGTGCTCGCCGAGCGGGACATCCCGGTGATCTTCGGCCCGATGTTCACCTCGCGCTCCAAGGTCGAGCTGCGGGACCGGGCCATCGCGAACCTGGCCGCGCTGGCCGCTGCGGGGGTGCGGGTGGCGATCACCACGGACCACCCGGTCGTGCCGATCAACTTCCTGGTGCACCAGGCGACGCTCGCCGTGAAGGACGGGCTGCCCGTGCAGACCGCGCTGGAGGCGCTGACGGTGAACCCGGCGTCGTTCCTCGGGCTGGACGGCCGGGTGGGCGCGCTGGAGGCCGGGCGCGACGGCGACGTGGTGATCTGGTCCGGCGACCCGCTGGACGTGCACGCCCGCGCCGAGCACGTGCTGATCGAGGGCCGCACGGTCTACACCTGGGACGCGGAGACCGGCACCGGTCACGTGGTCGAGCGTTCCGAGCGGTTCGCCCGCTGAGCACCACCTGAGCGTGCGTCCCGCGGGATCACGCGGCGCACCCGGCACGATCCACGGCTGGCTCCCAGGAAGAGCCCAGCGCACGTCCTGCCACGAGAGGTCCACTGGATCTCAGCGACGCCACCGCGGCGTCCCGTCGCAGGAGGTGCCCTCGTGGACCAGAACCAGCAGCAGCCCGTGCCGGGTGCGCAGCCCGAGGGCGCGTACTCCGCCGCCGGATCGTCGACCCCCGCCGACCCGCTGACCGCACCGTCGGCGGGGGAGCCGTGGCCCGCGCCGCCGCGTCGTCGTCGGCGCACCGCCCTCGCGCTGCTCGCCAGCGGCGTGGTCGCCACCGGTCTGGTGGTCGGCGGCGCGCTGATCGCCACCGGCCTGCCGGGCGCCACCGCCACCACCGGGTACACGGCGACGGACCCCGGCGCGTCCTTCGGGATGTTCGGCCGCGGCTCCTCGGCGCGTGGCGGCTCGGCCACCGGCGGGTCCACCTCGGGCGGCTCGACGCAGGGCGGCACCGCGACCCAGGGCAGCACCGGCACCTCGACGCTGGACGTCACGGACGCGACCGACGCGCAGCAGCAGGGCGTGGTGCTGATCGACACCGTGCTCGGCTACGCGGGCGCCGAGGCGGCGGGCACCGGCATCGTGCTCACGTCGGACGGGCTGGTCGTGACCAACAACCACGTGATCGAGGGGTCCACCGAGATCCAGGTGACCATCGCGTCCACCGGCGAGACCTACACCGCGACCGTGGTCGGCACCGACAGCACCGCCGACGTCGCCGTGCTCCAGCTCCAGGGCGCCTCCGGGCTCACCACCGCCACGCTGGACACCGACGACGCGGTGGCCGTGGGGGACGACGTGACCGCGGTGGGCAACGCCGAGGGCGGCGGCGTGCTGGTCGCGGCGGACGGCACGGTGACCGCGCTGGACCAGCCCGTGACCACGCAGGCCGAGGGCGTGTCCGACGGTGAGTCGCTGACCGGGATGATCGAGGTGGACGCCGACGTGGTGTCCGGCGACTCCGGCGGCCCGCTGCTGGACGACGAGGGCGAGGTGGTCGGCATCACGACCGCGGCGTCCTCGGGCTCGGCGGACATCACCGGCTACGCGATCCCGATCGAGGACGTGCTCGACGTGGTGACCCAGATCGTCGCCGGCCAGGACTCCGACTCGATCACGATCGGCTACCCGGCCTTCCTCGGCGTCGAGCTGGCGACCACCTCCACCTCCACGCTCCCGGGGGCGACCACCGGCGGCGCGACCGGGCTGCCCGGGTCCGGGCTGAGCACCACGACCTCCGGCGCGACCGTGGGCGGCGTGATCGACGGAACCCCCGCGGCGCAGGCCGGTCTGGTGGCCGGCGACACGATCACCGCGGTGGACGGCACGGCCGTGACCTCCGGCGACGACCTGCGCACCGCGCTCGCGGCGCACGCCCCCGGCGACCAGGTGACGCTGACCTGGACCACCGCCTCCGGCACCGCGCAGACCGCCACCGTCACCCTGATCGCCGGCCCCGCCGACTGATCCCTCCCACGCGGGTCCTCGCACCGCCTCCCCTCCCGGCGGTGCGGGGACCCGCCTCTCGTCGTCTCGGTTTACATCGATGTACTCATCGATGCAGAATGGGTGGACCGTCCATCGAGAGGATCCCGTCCTGTGAGCACCGCCGCCCGCCTGACCGTCGACCCCGAGCAGGTCGTCTCGCCCGTGCACCGCCGCACGTTCGGCTCCTTCGTCGAGCACCTCGGCCGCTGCGTCTACACCGGCATCCACGAGCCGGGTCACCCCACCGCCGACGCGGACGGCTTCCGCCAGGACGTGCTCGACCTGGTGCGTGAGCTCGGCGTGACCACGGTCCGCTACCCGGGCGGCAACTTCGTCTCCGGCTACCGCTGGGAGGACGGCATCGGCCCGGTGGAGGACCGCCCGGCACGCCTCGACCTGGCGTGGCACAGCCTGGAGCCGAACACCGTCGGCGTCGACGAGTTCATGCGCTGGACCCGCAAGGCCGGCGTGGAGCCGATGATGGCCGTGAACCTCGGCACCCGCGGCGTGCTGGAGGCGGTCGACCTGCTCGACTACTGCAACGGCACCTCCGGCTCCGCCTGGTCGAAGGCCCGCGCCGCCAACGGCTCGCCGGAGCCCTACGCGGTACGGATGTGGTGCCTCGGCAACGAGATGGACGGCCCCTGGCAGACCGGGCACAAGACCGCCCACGAGTACGGCCGGATCGCCGCCGAGACCGCCCGCGCCATGCGCCAGGTCGACCCGACGCTCGAGCTGGTCGCCTGCGGCTCCTCCGCGCCGGACCTGCCGACCTTCGGCACCTGGGAGCGCGAGGTGCTCACCGAGACCTACGACCAGGTGGACTACATCTCGATCCACCGCTACTACGAGATCAAGGGCGAGGACGTCCGCTCGTTCCTCGGCTCCTGCGTCGACATGGACGCGTTCATCGAGGACGTCGTCGCCACCGCCGACGGGGTGCGCGCCGCCCTCAAGCAGGAGAAGCGGCTGAACCTGTCCTTCGACGAGTGGAACGTCTGGTACCAGTCGCGGGCCGCCTCGGTGCCCCCGCAGGGCGACGACTGGCCGGTGGCCCCGGTGCTGCTCGAGGACCACTACACGGCGGCGGACGCCGTGGTCGTCGGCAACATGCTGATCACGCTGCTGCGGCACTCGGACCGGGTCACCTCGGCCTCGCAGGCGCAGCTGGTCAACGTGATCGCGCCGATCATGACCGAGCCCGGCGGCCGGGTGTGGAAGCAGACGATCTTCCACCCGTTCGCGCAGGCCGCCGCCCTGGCTCGCGGGGTGGTGCTGCGGGTGACCCCGACCTCGCCGACCTTCGCCACCGACCAGCACGGCGACGTGCCGTCGGTGGACGCCGTGGCGACCTGGGACGAGGAGACCGGCACCGGCGCGCTGCTGGTGGTCAACCGCGACCCCGAGCGGGCGCTGCCGCTGAGCGTGGACCTGTCTCGCTTCGGCGACGTGCGGGTGACCGCCGCGACCACGCTGCACGACGACGACCTCTTCGCCGCGAACAGCGCCGACGAGCCGGATCGGGTGGCCCCGCGCGACCGCGACGACGTGACGGTCGACGGCGGGGTGCTCACGATCGACCTGCCGTCGGTGTCGTTCTCGACGGTGTCCTTCGCGCGGGCCTGACGCGGACGCCCGACGCACGACGAGAGCGGGGCGGGTGGTCGACCGACCACCCGCCCCGCTCCGCTGCCGCCAGGCGTCAGACGCGCGCGACCCGGCGGCGGGCCAGGTGGCGGACCCGCAGCGCGAGCACGCCGAGCCCGACCATGATCGCCGCCATCAGGCCGAGGGTGTCGGCCTGCGAGCCGGTGGCGGCCAGCGGTGCCGGCGCCGCCGCGGCGTCGGCCAGCACGACCACGCCGGTGGACAGCGAGCGGACCGAGCCGTCGGTGCCGACACCGTTCATCTGCACGGTGTGCGCCCCGACCGGGACGTCCGCCGGCAGGGCGAACGCCTGCGAGAAGGTGCCGTCGGCGCCGACCGTGGCCTGGCCGAGCAGGTACGGCGTGGAGAACAGCCACACGTCCACGGTGCTGCCGGGCAGGAACCCGGTGCCGGAGACCTGGACCTTGCCGCTCTCGTGCACGATCAGGCGGCCGGCCTCGTCGACGTCCAGCGGGGTGCCGTCGGTCTCGGTGGCCTGGAGGCGCGCGGTGAAGCCCTCGCCGGTCACGTTCCACGCGCCGTCGGTGGTGGACACCTGCACCGGCTGGCGGACGTCGTCCACGACCAGCCAGGACTGGCCGGCGGGGACGGTCGGCCGGGCGGAGCCGGTGACGCCCGGCGCCTCGATCGGCGCGAGCGTGGTGGTGCCGACCACCGCGGCGGAGGCGTCGCCGCCGCCCGCCGCGTTGATCGCACGCAGCTGCACGGAGTAGGTCTTGTCGTTGTCCAGGCCGCGCAGGACCAGCGGCGAGGTGGTGCCGGTGGCCCGCTTCCAGGTGGCGCCGCCGTCGATCGTGTACTCGTAGGCGGTGACCGCGCTGCCGCGCACGTCGGCCGGGGCGGTGAAGGCCACGGTCAGCTTGTGCGCGCCGCTGGTGACCGACTGGATCACCGGGGAGGACGCCGGGGCGTACGGGGTGACCTGCACCAGTGCGCCGGCCTCACCGGTGCCGGTGGCGTTGACGGCCGCGACGCGGAACGCCGTGCTGGCGCCGCCGGTCAGGCCGGTGACGGTGTACGAGGTCGCGGCGGAGCCGGTGCTCTCGGTGACGACCGTCCAGGAGACGCCGCCGTCGTCGGACCGCTCGACGCGGTAGCCGGAGGTGGCGGAGCCGCCGAGCCAGGCCGGGCCGGACCAGGACAGCGTGACCTGGCGGTCGCCCGCGGTGGCGGTGACCGGGCCGGGGATCCCCGGCACCGTCGGCGGGACGTCGACCGAGACCACGTACGGCGAGGACACGGTGACGCCGGCGGCGGTCACGGTGAAGGCGTACTGCTCGGTGGTGGGGACGAGCTGCGCGTCCACGGCGGCGGCCGAGGGCACGAAGGCGTAGCGACCGGTGGTGCTGTTCACGTACAGCGTGCCGAGGGCCCCGGTGCGGGCGTGGGTGAACGGCTCGCCCTCGATCGTGGCGGCCTGCGCCACCGCGCCGTCGATGCCGTAGGTGAGCACGTCGCCGTCCGGGTCGTCCGCGACGATCTGGCCGGTGGTGGTGGCGTAGGTCTGCGCGCCGTCCACGTTGGACAACCGGGTCTCGACCGTCGTGCCGGAGATCGCCGGGGCGTCGTCCACCGGCTCGATGGTGACGACCGCGCTGCCCGGGACGGTGCCGCCGGACTGGGTGACGGCGTTCATCGTGATGGTGCGCGAGGACGCCGGGCGGTCGGTGCTGGAGGAGTACAGCAGGTGCTGGGCGACCTGCTGCACGACCGCGCCGTCGACCTTGTGCCCGTAGACCTGCACGTTGTCGATCAGCAGCGACGCGCCGGCGGCCTGGCCGCAGGACAGGTCGTGCGTGCCGGCGACGAACACGAAGGTGTAGGTGCCGTCGGCGGGGATCTGGGTGGCCTTGGTGGTCCACTCGGTCTGGCCGCCGGTGGCGTCCAGCACGTCGATCTGGTTGCCGGACTGGTCGACGATGTAGCCGAAGACGTGGAAGTTGTCGCTGCCCGCGTAGGCCCGCCAGTCGAAGTAGATCGAGTCGCCGGCGACGGCGCGGAACGGCGAGGAGTAGACGGCGGGGCCGTGCACCACGTCGCAGCCGGCGAGCGTGCCCATGTTGGAGGTCAGGCGCAGCGCGTACTGGCCGTCGCTGACGTTGCCCCTCTCGACCGCGGAGTCGTACTCCGCGTACTCCGGCTCGTTGTTGTCGAGGTTCGGGACGTTCCCCGGGTAGGTGGAGCGGTCCTGCGCGACGAAGCCGTTGATCGGGGTCACGCCGAGGTCGATCCGCTGGTTCAGGACCGTCCAGCCGTCGGCGTCGCCGGTCTCGAAGGAGGCGTTGGAGAACGCCGAGCCGAAGTTGACCCGCAGGGTGCGCCCACCGGCGCCGTCGGAGACCTCGTCGACGGTGCCGACCTGCTCCGCGGTCGTGCCGTTGCCGAGGTAGACGACGTCACCGACGACGGTGACCTCGCCGGCGACGGTCGAGGCGACCGCGTCCTGGCGCAGCGTGAGGGAGTCCGAGGCGTCGGCGCCCTGGACCTGGAAGTCGACGTACTTGCCGTCGTAGGGGCCGGGGTCGCTCACGGTCAGGTACTGGCCGACCGGGGTGGGCTCGCCCTGCTCGACGTAGGGGATGTCGGTCGTGGCGAACGCGGACGTGGCGGTCAGCGTCGTCAGCGTGGGCAGTCCGGCGAGCACGGTGGCGGCGCACACCCCCGTGACGGCCAGCAGGCGAGCGCGGGCGCCGGAGGCGCGCGTCGCAGCGATCATGTGGATCTCCTCGATGGGCCGCGGGGCCGCGGCTGGCTGTCACGTCAGGCGAGGTGACGTCGCCCTATCGGAGGAGGACCAAGGTCCCTGATCGATGCTGAGTGTGACCTGGCTCACTCATGGAACGGGTTTCGCGAGGAATCGGACCACCCGTCCGGGGGACAGCGGTTGCCCGCCGGACTTCACCCGGTCCGGCACCCGCCCGGCGCTCTGCTCGCGGTCGGTCCGCGCCCGGTCGGCCCCGGACGCACGACCGCCGCCGGCCCCGGGCGGGGGCGCGACGGCGGTCGTGACGGGCGGGTGCGGGGGATCAGCCGCGCAGCCCCAGGTACGTCGTGATCAGCGCCTGCGTGGACGGGTCCTGCGCAGCCAGCGCGGCGGCGTCGCCCTCGACCGCCGGGGCGATCTCCATCGCGAGCTTCTTGCCGAGCTCCACGCCCCACTGGTCGAAGGAGTCGATGCCCCAGACCACGCCCTGCACGAAGGTGATGTGCTCGTACAGCGCGATCAGCTGGCCCAGCACCGACGGGGTCAGCGAGGCGGCGAGGATCGACGTCGTCGGGCGGTTGCCGCTGAACACGCGGGCCGGGACGATCTCCTCCGCGGTGCCCTCGGCACGCACCTCCTCGGCGGTCTTGCCGAAGGCCAGCGCCTTGGTCTGCGCGAAGTAGTTCGCCAGGAACAGCGCGTGCACGTCGGTCTCGCCGTCCTTCAGCGGGTGCGCCGGGTTGGCGACCGCGATGAAGTCCGCCGGGATCAGCCGGGTGCCCTGGTGGATCAGCTGGTAGAACGCGTGCTGGCCGTTGGTGCCGGGCTCGCCCCAGAAGACCTCGCCGGTCTCGGTGGTGACGGGGGTGCCGTCCCAGCGCACCGACTTGCCGTTGGACTCCATCGTCAGCTGCTGGAGGTAGGCCGGGAACCGGTGCAGGTACTGCGCGTACGGCAGCACGGCGTGGGTGTGCGCGTCCAGGAAGTTCACGTACCAGACGTTGAGCAGGCCCATCAGCACCGGCACGTTCTGCGCGAAGGGCGTGGTGCGCACGTGCTCGTCGACGGCGTGGAAGCCGGCCAGGAAGTCACGGAAGCCGTCCGGGCCGATCGCGATGGCCAGCGAGGTGCCGATCGCGGAGTCCACCGAGTAGCGCCCGCCGACCCAGTCCCAGAAGCCGAAGGCGTTCTGCGGGTCGATGCCGAACGCGGCGACCTTGTCCAGCGCCGTCGACACCGCGACGAAGTGCTTCGCGACCGCGCCCGTGCGGGCCTCCTCGGTGTCCTCGATCGCCCCGGCGGCGGCGAGCTCGCGCCACAGCCAGTCGCGCGCCAGGCGCGCGTTGGTCAGCGTCTCCAGGGTGCCGAAGGTCTTCGACGCCACGATGAACAGGGTGGTCGCCGGGTCGAGGCCCTTGACCTTCTCCGCCAGGTCGGTCGGGTCGATGTTCGACACGAACCGGATCTCCAGGCCCTCCTGCACGTACGGCTTGAGCGCCTCGTACGCCATGACCGGGCCGAGGTCCGAGCCGCCGATGCCGATGTTCACCACGGTCGCGACGCGCTCGCCGGTGACGCCGGTCCACTCGCCGGAGCGGACCTTGTCGGCGAAGGCGGCGACCTTGGCCAGCACGGCCTGCACGTCGCCGTCCACGTCCTGACCGTCCACGACCAGCGCCGGGGTGGCGCCGGCCGGGCGGCGAAGCGCCGTGTGCAGCACCGCACGGTCCTCGGTGACGTTGATGTGCTCACCGGCGAACATGGCGGCCAGGCGACCCGCGAGGTCCACCTCGTCGGCCAGGCGGGTCAGCAGCTCGAGCGTCTCGTCGGTGACCAGGTTCTTGGACAGGTCGACGTGCAGGTCGCCGACCGTGCGGGTCAGGCGCGTCGCGCGCTCCGGGTCCGTCGCGAACCAGCCGCGCAGGTCCGGGGTCAGCGCGTCGCGGTGCGCGGTCAGGGCGGACCAGGCGCCGGTCGTGGTGGCGTCGATGGGTGTGCTCACGGATCGTCCTTCTCGAGTGCTCTGTGCTGCGTGCTCAGGCGCGGGTGCTGCGTCAGGGGACACGGTAGTCGCGTGGCCCCACCTGCTGCCCGGGACGTGCGGCCCGCGAGGCCTTCCCACCACGGCCGCGCCGGTCCCGTGCAGGGGACCGACGCGGCCGTCGGGATCGGTGCCGCCGTCAGGCGGAGCGACGCCGCCGCAGCAGGACCAGCGCGCCACCGGCCGCGAGCAGCACCACGGCCGCTCCGGCCGCCAGCGTGACCTCGGCACCGGTGGTCGCCAGGACCTCGGAGCCCTGCGTGGTCGCCGCGGGGGCGGCTTGCGCCGGGGCGGCGGGCTGGGCGGGGGCCGCCGGCGCGGCCGGGTCCACCGGGGCCGCGGGGTCGACCGGGGTGACGGGATCGACCGGGTCCGCGGGGTCGACCGGGTCGACGGGCGGCGCGACGAACGGCACGACGTCCTGCGTGGCGGTGCCCGAGAAGGTGCCGCCGCCGATGAGGACCGAGCTCCAGGTCATGCTCGACGTGCCCTCGGCGTCGTAGGTCCACGAGGTCGCGTCGGCGGTGGCCACCGGACCGTCGGTGACGGTCACCGCGACCGGGCCGACGCCGTCGCGCACGGTGTCCGTGGTCGCCACCGTGGCCATCGCCGCGGGGATCACCGCGACCTGTCCGGTGGCGGTCGCCATGGTCAGGTTCGGCAGCGCGCCGAGCGCGGAGAGGTCGTAGATCCGGTTGTTCGTGAGCGTCACGGACGTCAGCGAGGGGATCTGCGCGATCGGCGACGGGTCCACGATCTGGTTGTCGGCCGCGTACAGCATGACGAGCTCCCGCATGCCGACCAGCGGGGTGAGGTCGGCGACCTGCGTCTGCGCGACGATCAGCTGGGTGATGCCGGTCTGGTTCGCGATCGGCGAGAGGTCGCTGAGCGGGAGGTAGAACAGCATCAGCCGCTCGAGGTCGAGCTCCGCGAGCGGCCCGACGTCGGTGACGCCCATGTCCGAGAGGGCGAGGTCGGTGACGTCGCTCTGCCCGATCGGGCCGAGGTCCGTGGCGGGGATCGCCGACAGGTTGAGCGTGCGCAGCCCGGGCATGGAGGCGATCGGGGTCAGGTCGGCCACGGGGCTGTCGGAGACGAACAGCGAGCTGAGCGCCGGTCGGTCGGCGAGCGGCGACAGGTCGGTGACCTGGCTCCCGGTCACGTCGACGGACTCGAGCGCGTCCATCCCGCCGAGCGGTGCGAGGTCGGTGAGGTTCGGCGTCTCGATCAGCTTGACCGCGGTGATGCCGTCCAGCAGCTCGAGCCCGGTGAGGTCGGCGACGTCGCTGTAGTTGCAGACGAGGGTGCCGCCGAGGCTCGCGGCCTGGTCGATCGGCACCGGCTCACCGTTGAGGTTCTCGCCGGTGGTGTCCTCGAACCACGCCGAGACGCAGGAGTCGAGCTCGGGGTCGGGGAACGGGCTCTCCGCGGCGTGCGCGTCGGGGGCGACGGCGGTGGAGAGCGCGATGCCGGCACCGGTCAGCGCGACCGTGGCGGCGAGGACGGCGCCGGTCGAGCGCACGGCGCGACCGGATCGCAGGGTCTGAGACATGAGGACCTCGTCGTGAGAGGGATCGGGCATCCACGAGCGGCACGGGATGGGTGCCGTTCGCGGTACGGGGGAGAGGATCTCCGGCCGGGCTCCGAATGCGGGGTGCCGGTCAGTGTTTCCACTGACGATCTGGGACCGGTGTGACGGGACGCACAGCGGCGGCGTGCGGCAGGACCGCGCGACCGGCCGCATGTCGGCGCGATGAACGCCCGGTCACGATGCGGTCACGGTCCGCCGAACTCCTTGACGGCGATTAGTAAGGAAGGTCTACTAACAAACATGACGACGGCGACGGAGGCGTCGAGGCCGGCCCGTACGGGCGGCCCCGGGCCGGGTGGAGTGGGACGCACGCTGCGGCCCACCGCGAAGGTGCTCCCGGAGCACGCGCGGGCCCACAACCGTTCGCTGGTGCTCCAGCACCTGTTCCACCAGGGACCCTCCTCGCGCGCCGACCTGGCCCGCGCCACCGGCCTGACCCGGGTCACCGTCTCCGACCTCGTCTCCGTGCTGATCGCCGAGGGGCTGGTCGCCGAGCTCGGCGTCCGCCCCGAGGGGAGGGTCGGCAAGCCCGCCACGCTGGTCGGGATGCGCACCGAGGACCACCAGGTGATCGCGGTGGACCTCGCCGACGACGCCGCCCTGCGCGGCGCGGTGATGACGCTGACCGGCGCGGTGGTCGCCCGCCGGTCCGTGGCGCTCGACGGCCGCACCGGCGACGAGGCGCTCACCGTGCTCGAGGACCTCTGCCGCGAGCTGCTCACCGCCGCGGACCAGCCGGTGATCGGCGTCGGGATCGGCTCGCCCGGCGTGATCGACCACGAGGGCGTCGTGATCGAGGCCCCGAACCGCGGCTGGTACCACCTGCCGCTCGCCCGGCGGCTGACCGACCTGCTCGGCGTCCCGGTGCACGTCGCCAACGACGCGAACACGCACGCGCTGGGGGAGTTCACCTACGGCGGGGCCACCGGCACCGGCCTGATGGTCGTGACGATCGGCCAGGGCGTCGGCGCCGGCATCGTGCTGGACGGGGCCCTGGTCCGCGGGCGCGGCGACGCCGCCGGCGAGATCGGCCACGTCACCGTCGTCGACGACCGGGACGTGCGCGCCGGCGACCCGCTGCCGCTGCCCTGCGCCTGCGGACGCGCCGGCTGCCTGGAGACCCTGCTCTCGCTGCCCGCCCTGCGCCGCGCCACCGCCGGCCGCACACCCCAGGATTCCGACGCGGTCCTCGCGTCGGTCGGACGGAAGCTGGGCATCGCCCTGGCTCCCGTCGTCAGCGCCCTCAACCTCGCCGAGGTCCTGCTGTCCGGCCCCCCGGACCTGCTCGACGGACCCCTGCGGAGCGAGGCGCTCGCCACCGTCCGGAGCAGGACCATGCCGCTGATCGGGCAGGACCTGGTGCTCCGGATGGGAGCTCTCGACGAGGACGGGGCGCTCTCGGGCGCCGCGGCCCTCGTCCTGGCCGGTCAGCTCGGGGTCACGTGACGACCCCGAGCCGACCGCTTGCAGTGCCGGCATCACCACCCCCGGCGACGCCTCAACGGCCTCGCCTCGCATCAGGGAGGAACACCAACGTGAAGATCGTACGGATGGCAGCCGTCGGTGTGGCGGCGGCGCTCGTGCTGACCGCCTGCTCGTCGGGCGACGACGGCGGTTCGACGGGCTCCGACGGCACCCCCGAGGCCTCGGAGATCACCCTCTGGCTCGCGGGCCCGGACACCCCGGACGCGCTGCGCGAGTACCTCGTGACGACGTTCGAGGAGGAGAACCCCGGCTCCACGCTGAACATCGAGGAGCAGGACTGGTCCGACCTCGTCACCAAGCTCACCACCGCGCTGCCGGACGAGGCCAACACCCCGGACGTGGTCGAGATCGGCAACACCCAGTCGCCGACCTTCACCACCATCGGGGCGTTCCGCGACCTGACCCCGCTGTACGAGGAGCTGGGCGGCGACGACCTGCTCCAGTCCTTCGTCGAGGTCGGCGCCGTGGACGGCAAGAACTACGCGCTGCCGTACTACTTCGGCTCGCGCTACATGTTCTACCGCAAGGACCTCTGGACGGCCGCCGGCCTGGAGGCGCCGACCACGCTCGACCAGTTCGCCGCGGACGTCGCCCAGCTCAAGACGGACACCCAGTCCGGCTTCGCCCTGGGTGGCCAGGACTGGCGCAACGGCATCTCGTGGGTGTTCGCCAACGACGGCGAGCTCGCGACGGTGGACGGCACCGAGTGGACCTCCACCCTGTCCGACCCGAACACGATCGCGGGCCTGGAGCAGTGGCAGCAGGTCTACCAGACGGCCTCGAACGTGCCGGCGACCGAGAAGGACGTCGCGTACTGGGAGTTCCTGAACGACGGCGAGGACGGCTCCGCGCCGGCCGCGGCGACGATCATGGCCCCGGGCTGGGCCCGCTGGTCGATCGGTGACCTCACCACCAACGACGCCGGCGAGGAGGTCCGCGACGGCATGGCGGACACCGCGAAGTTCGGCATCTTCGCCCTGCCCGGCAAGGACGGCGGCATCGCCCCCGTGTTCGCCGGTGGCTCGAACATCGCGATCTCGGAGAAGTCCCAGCACCCGGAGCTGGCCGAGAACCTGCTGAAGATCATCTTCTCGCCGGAGTACCAGCAGATGCTGGGCGAGAACGGTCTGGGCCCGGCGAACTCGCAGTACGTCGACTCGCTCGGCGACGACGAGTTCGCCCAGACGATGATCGAGACCGCGGCCGCCTCCAAGCTCACCCCGGCGGCGCCGGGCTGGGCGTCGGTCGAGGCCGCGTCGGTCTACGAGGAGCTGTTCCAGAAGATCGCCGAGGGCGGTGACGTGACCGCGCTGGCCAAGGAGTTCGACGAGCGCATCACGCCGATGCTCAACGGCCAGGGCTGACCCCTGCCGGCCGGTCGCGGGGGTCTGCACGCTCCCGCGACCGGCCGGAACCCCCCGCACAACCCCGCCCCGCAGACGTCGCCTCGTCGCGCGGAAGGAGAGGCGCATGCCTTCGACAGCCCCGGTCGACCCCGGGCAGAGTCCGACCACCACCCCCGACCCCGCAGCCGGCACCCGCGTGGTGCGGCAGCGGCGCGGTCCCCGGTGGACCCCCTACCTGCTGCTGATCCCCGTGCTGGCCGTGCTGGCCGCCGGCCTCGGCTACCCGCTGATCTGGCAGGCCATCACCTCGTTGCAGAAGTTCGGGCTGGCGCAGCAGTTCGGCCAGCCGCCGGAGTTCGTCGGCCTGGAGAACTACGTCCGGGTCCTCACCGACGACCGGATGTGGGCCGTCGTCGCCCGCTCCATCGCGTTCTGCCTGGTCAACGCGTTCCTCACCGTCGGCATCGGCGTGCTCTTCGCCCTGCTGATGAAGGCCCTGCACCCCGTGGTCCGGATCGTGCTCCAGGTGGCGCTGCTGCTGGCCTGGGCCATGCCGATGGTCGCGGCCGTCACCGTGTGGAAGTGGCTGTTCGACTGGCGCACCGGTGTCATCAACTGGCTGCTGGTCCAGGTCGGCCTGGACGACTACCACCAGCACAACTGGCTCGCGAGCCCGCTGTCCTTCTTCTTCGTCGCCACCGTGATCATCGTGTGGATGTCGGTGCCCTTCGTGGCGCTGTCCGTCTACGCCGCGCTGACCCAGGTGTCCGACGAGGTGCTGGAGGCCGCGCGGATCGACGGCGCCGGCCCGAGCCGGATCCTCTGGCACATCACCATGCCGCTGATCCGCCCGGTGCTGTCGATCGTCCTGCTGCTCCAGATCATCTGGGACCTGCGGGTGTTCGCGCAGATCCGCCTGCTCCAGGACTCCGGCGCCCCCGTGGGCGAGACCAACCTGCTGGGCAACTTCATCTTCGAGCTCGGCGTCGGCAGCCAGGACTTCGCGGCCGCCGCGGCGGTGTCGATCCTCGTGCTCGCGCTGACCGTCCTGCTGAGCTGGCCCTACGTCCGCTCCCTGCTGAAGGAGGACGCCGCATGAGCGCCGCCGTCTCCCACGCACCCGTCACGGCCGCAGCGCCCGCGGGCCAGGTGCCCGCGCGGACGCCCCGCGCCGGCGGTCGCACCCGTCGCCGCGTCACCTCGGTGCTGCTCGGCGTGCTCGCGGTGCTGATCGCGCTGGTCTGGGCCTTCCCGGTGTACTGGATGGTGCTGTCCTCGCTGCTGCCGAACGCGCGGCTGCGCTCGGCGACCCCGTCCTTCCTGCCGACCCACTCGACCTGGGGCAACTACCGCTCGGTGCTGACCGGCTCCGGCTTCGGCCCCGCGTTGCAGATGAGCCTGATGATCACCCTGCTCACCGTACTGGCGGTGCTGGTGTTCGCGTTCTTCGCGGCGCTGGCGATCAGCCGGTTCCGGTTCCGCGGGCGCAAGACCTTCATCGTCGCCGTGCTCTTCGTGCAGATGCTGCCCGCCGAGGGCCTGTTCATCGCGCAGTACAAGATGCTGTCCACCGTGGGCCTGCTGAACAGCGTGATCGGCGTGAGCATCCTCTACACGGCGGCCGTGGTGCCCTTCACGATCTGGATGCTGCGCGGCTTCGTCGCCGGTGTGCCGATCGAGCTGGAGGAGGCCGCGATGGTCGACGGGCTCAGCCGGACCAAGGCGTTCCTGCGGATCACCTTCCCGCTGCTGGCCCCCGGGCTGGTGGCCTCCGGGGTGTACGCGTTCCTCCAGGCGTGGAACGAGTTCACCGTCGCGCTGGTCGCGCTGCCCGCCGAGTCGGCGCAGACGCTGCCGCTCTGGCTGCGCGGGTTCCTCGCGTCCAGCGCGAGCCGTGGTGTGGACTGGGGCGAGGTCATGGCCGCGTCCACGCTGATCGCCGTGCCGGTGATCGTGTTCTTCCTGCTGGTGCAGGGCAAGATGACCTCGGGGCTGGTCTCCGGGGCGGTGAAGGGCTGACACGGTGGTGGAGCTGGCGACGGACCTCCGGACGGGGGACGTGAGCGCGCCGCGCGGCTGGTCGGTCGGCCTGGACGTCGGCGGGACCAAGACCCTCGGGGTGCTCGTGCGACCCGACGGCACGGTGGGCGGCACCCCCCTGCGGCTGCCCACCGGCCACGGCGTCGACGCGGTGGTCGCCACCGCCGCGCAGGCCGTGCGCGGTCTCGCCGAGGCGGTGCCCGGTGGGACCGGTGCCCTCGTCGGCGTCGGGATCGGGCTGCCCGGCGTGGTCGACCCGGCCTCCGGGCGCGTCGAGCACGCGGTGAACCTCGGGATCGAGGACGGCGTCCCGCTCGCGGCGCTGGTGTCCGCGGCGCTGGACGGCGTGCCGGTGCAGGTCGAGAACGACCTGAACGCCGCCGCCCTCGGCGCCGCCCACCTGCTGCCGGGCCCGGCCACCGACCTCGCGTTCCTGGCGCTGGGCACCGGCCTGGCCGCCGGGCTGGTGCTCGACGGTCGGCTGCGCCGCGGCACGCGCGGATCTGCCGGGGAGATCGGCCACCTGGTGCACGTCGTGGACGGGATCCCGTGCCCGTGCGGCCAGCGCGGCTGCCTGGAGCAGTACGCGTCGGGCTCCGCGGTCGGGGCCGCCTGGCCGGTCGACGGCGACGTGCCGCCCCCGGTGGCGCTGTTCGCGGCCGCCGACGCGGGCGACCCGGCGGCGGTGGCCGTGCGGGACACGTTCGCCGACGCGGTCGCCGCCGCGGTGCGCGTGCTGGTGCTCACCACCGACGTCGCCCACGTGGTGATCGGCGGCGGGGTCTCCGAGCTCGGCGAGCCGCTGCTGCGCGAGGTGCGTGCCGCCCTGGACCGGGCGGCCGAGGGGTCGGCGTTCGTCGCCGCCATGCAGATGGGGGAGCGGGTCCGTCTCGCTCCCCACGGAGTGCCGGTGGGTGCCGTGGGCGCCGCGCTGGCCGGACGGAGGGAGTACTGATGGAGGTCGTCATCGCGACGGGGCCGGAGCTGGCCCGGATCGCCGCGGACGCGGTCGAGCGCGTCGTGCGCGGACGGGCCGCCGAGGGGCGGACCGCCGTGCTGGGCCTGGCCACCGGGTCGAGCCCGCTGGCCGTCTACGACGAGCTGGTCCGCCGGCACGAGGAGGAGGGCCTGTCCTTCGCCGGTGCGCGCGCCTTCATGCTCGACGAGTACGTGGGCCTGGCCGCCGACCACCCCGAGCGGTACCGCAACGTCATCGAGACCGAGTTCGCCTCCCGCGTGGACATCGACCCCGCGGCGGTGCAGGGGCCGGACGGCCTCGCCGCCGACATCCCCGCGGCCTGCGACGCCTACGAGGACGCCATCACCGCCGCCGGGGGCGTGGACGTGCAGATCCTCGGGATCGGCACCGACGGGCACATCGCCTTCAACGAGCCCGGCTCCTCGCTGGCCTCGCGCACCCGGATCAAGACGCTCACCCGGCAGACCCGCGAGGACAACGCGCGCTTCTTCGACGGCGACGTCGACCGCGTGCCCACCCACTGCCTCACCCAGGGCCTCGCCACGATCATGTCCGCCCGGCACCTGGTGCTCGTCGCCGTCGGCAAGGGCAAGGCCGAGGCCGTGCACCAGCTGGTCGAGGGGCCGGTCAGCGCCATGTGGCCCGGCACCGTCCTCCAGCACCACCCGCACGTGACGGTCCTCGTCGACGAGGCGGCGGCCAGCCGCCTCCAGCTCGCCGCCTACTACCGCGAGACCTACCACCTCAAGCCCACCTGGCAGCGCCCCTAGCCCCACTCCCGACTTTCCCGCTCCCCCCTTCCCGTGAGTTCGGTGGTTCGGGCCGAGTTCGGTGGTTCCGTGGCTGTTTTCTCGCAGCAACCACCGAACTCGGCGCGGCGGTTGTCCACAGATCTGCGCGCGGGGGTAGCGGCGAGGCGCTCCGGCGGGTGACCGTCGAGGGCATGGGAGCGATGCGCGCGGGGAGTTCGAGCAGCACCGGCGGGCCGGAAGGCCGTGGAGATCCCGAGCGGCCGGCGGCGGTTCAAGGCCCGGACGAGCTGAGCCCGCAGGTGCTCCTCACGCGGGACCTCGAGCGCGCCGAGCTCGACCGGTTGCGCACTGGTGGTGTCGTGCATCGGCTCCGCCGCGGTGCCTACACGGAACGGCTGCCCACGCAGGGGAGGTCGCGCGACAGGCGGCACGAGACGCTGGCGCGGATCCGCGCGGTCGCCGCGCAGACACGTCTCGACGCGTGGTTCAGCCACACCTCGGCCGCGGTGGTCTGGGGATGCCCGGTGCTCCACCTCGCGGGCGAGGTGCACGTGATCCAGCGGTCGCACCCCGGGCGGCGGAACGACGACTGCCTGGTCCGGCACGTCGGCGTGCTCGACCCCGCGGATCGGGCAGTGGTCGACGGGCTGCGCGTCACGGGGCTCGCACGCACGTTGATCGACTGCGCCTGCGTGCTGCCGGAGCGGGACGGGCTCGTCGTCGCGGACGCGGCGCTGCGGCGCGGTGCGGACCTGGGCCGGGTGAACGCCCTGCTGCGATCCCGGGCCGGGGGCCGAGGTGTGGTGCGTGCCCGCGCCGTGCTCGCGCTCGCCGACGCCCGCGCCGAGTCGGCCGGCGAGACCCTCGCGCGCTGGGAGATGCACCGCGCCGGGCTCCCCGCACCCGACCTCCAGGTGCCGGTCCGGACCCGTCGGTGCTGGCGGTACGTCGACCTCGGCTGGCCCGCGCAGCGCGTGGGCCTGGAGTTCGACGGGCGCATCAAGTACACCGGCGAGGCCGGCATCGGCGGCGTGCCGGCCCTGGTCGCCGAGAAGGAGCGGCAGGAGGAGCTCGAGGAGGAGGGATGGCGCCTCGTGCGCGCGAGCTGGCGAGACGTGCACACCGAGGGAGGGGAACTGGCGTCGCGGGTGCGGCGGGCCCTGGCTGGCCGGTGAGTTCGGTGGTTCGTGCGAGAAATCACCCTCCGAACCACCGAACTCGACCCGAACCACCGAACTCGCGGGATGGGCGTGCGTGCGGGGGTGCGGGGGGTGTGTGGGAGGGGGGACGTAGACTCGGGGGCATGAGTGAGCCCCTGCCGCCGAGCACCGAGCCGGACCGCCTGTCGGAGCCGTCGACGGGCACGTCCACGGGGCTGCTGGAGCGCACGGAGTCCCAGGAGCAGGTGGAGCCGGGCGACCACGAGCGCTTCGCGCACTACGTGCGCAAGGAGAAGATCATGGAGTCGGCGCTGTCCGGCAAGCCCGTGGTCGCGCTCTGCGGGAAGGTCTGGGTGCCGGGTCGTGACCCGAACAAGTTCCCGGTCTGCCCGGTGTGCAAGGAGATCTACGAGGGCCTGCGCGAGCCGCAGGACGGCGGTGACGGCTCCGGGGGCTCGGGGGGATCCTCGGGCGGCGGGGGCCGGCGCTGGGGCTTCGGTCGCGGCAAGGGCTCGGGCGACTCCTCCGGCGGACAGTGACCGCCGCGGACCGGTCCCCGTCCGCACCCACCACGCACGCCTCGACGTCGGCAGCATCGCAGCTGCCGCCGGCGTTCCCCGGGCGTGCGCCGTGGGGGACGGCGGGCAAGCTGCGTGCCTGGCAGGCGGCGGCCCTCGACCAGTACCTGACGACGTCACCGCGCGACTTCCTGGCGGTGGCGACCCCCGGCGCCGGCAAGACGACCTTCGCGCTGCGGATCGCGACCGAGCTGCTGGCGGCGGGCGTGGTGCGACGGGTCACCGTCGTCGCCCCCACCGAGCACCTCAAGCACCAGTGGGCGGACGCGGCGGCGCGGGTCGGCATCAAGATCGACCCGAACTTCCGCAACGCCCAGGGCCGGCACGGCCACGGCTTCGACGGCGTCGCGCTGACCTACGCGCAGGTGGCCGCCAAGCCGGCGCTGCACGCCGCGCGCACCACCGCCGCGCCGACGCTGGTGATCCTGGACGAGGTGCACCACGGCGGTGACGCGCTGTCCTGGGGCGACGCGGTGCGCGAGGCGTTCGAGGACGCCACCCGCCGGCTGTCGCTGACCGGCACGCCGTTCCGCTCGGACACCGCCGCGATCCCGTTCGTCGAGTACGAGCGCGACCGGGACGGCATCCGCCGCAGCCGCGCGGACTACACCTACGGCTACTCCGAGGCGCTGCGCGACCACGTGGTCCGGCCCGTGCTGTTCCTCACGTACTCCGGCTCGATGCGCTGGCGCACCAAGGCCGGCGACGAGGTCAGCGCGCGCCTGGGCGAGCCGCTGACCAAGGACATGACCGCGCAGGCGTGGCGCACCGCCCTCAACCCCGAGGGCGAGTGGATCCCGTCGGTGCTGGCCGCCGCCGACCGCCGGCTGACCGAGGTCCGGCGCACCGTGCCGGACGCGGGCGCCATGGTGATCGCCACCGACCAGACCGACGCGCGCGCCTATGCCGGGCACCTCGCGCGGATCACCGGGAAGTCACCCACGGTGGTGCTCTCCGACGACGACGGCGCCAGCGCCCGGATCGACGAGTTCTCCGCCTCGGACGACCGGTGGCTGGTGGCCGTGCGCATGGTGTCCGAGGGCGTCGACGTGCCCCGGCTCGCGGTCGGCGTGTATGCGACCAGCGCCTCGACCCCACTGTTCTTCGCGCAGGCGATCGGCCGGTTCGTGCGTGCCCGCAAGCGTGGCGAGACCGCCTCGGTGTTCCTGCCGAGCGTGGCGCCGCTGCTGGCGCTGGCGAACGCGATGGAGGTGCAGCGCGACCACGCCCTCGACCGGCCGCTGACCGGCGAGGAGCAGGGCGAGGGCTTCAACCCGGAGGACGCGCTGCTGGCGGCGGCGAACCGCGAGGAGCGCGGCTCGGACGCGATCGGGCCGGACGGTCAGCAGGGGACGTTCGAGGCCTTGGAGGCGCAGGCGTCCTTCGACCGGGTGCTGTTCGACGGCGGCGAGTTCGGCACCGGCGCGGACGTCGGCTCGGACGAGGAGCTGGACTTCCTCGGGCTGCCCGGCCTGCTGGACGCCGACCAGGTGACCACGCTGCTGCGTCAGCGGCAGGCGGACCAGGTCAGCGGGCGCCGGGGCCGGCACAAGAGCGCGGCGCAGCAGGCCGAGGAGCTCGCGGCGATGGACCACCGCAAGCAGGCCGAGCTGCGCAAGGAGCTGGCGCAGCTGGTCGGTGCGTGGTCGCGGCGCAGCGGTCAGCCGCACGGGGCCGTGCACACCGAGCTGCGGCGGCGGTGCGGTGGTCCGGAGGTGCCGATGGCCGACCCGGCGCAGCTCGAGGCGCGGATCGCGATGCTGCGCGGCTGGTTCGTCGGCAAACGTTGACGCACGAGCGTCGTCGCAGGTCAGCGGCCTGGTGGTCGCGTTTCCATAGCACTGTCGTGGCGGCTCGCAAGCCGGGCGTTCGACGTGCCGACCGGCCCCGACGGTGCCACGCTCGACCTGTGACAAGGCCCCGGACCGCCGATCCGGACGGGGCGCGCGGGACGAAGGGAGACGTCAGATGCCGGCGTGGTTGATCCTCATCATCATCGGTGTGGTGCTGCTGATCCTCGGTGTGGCCGTGGAGGCCGCGAAGTTCCTGCTGTACGTGGGGGTGGCGGTGCTCGTCATCAGCCTGATCCTCGGGCTGATCGGTCGAGGCCGGTCCCGCGTCTAGGCGGGCACCGGGCGGGAGCGGGGTGCAGCAGAGCGCCTGACCGTCCGGTCGCACCACGACTCGCGCCCGCGGCGCCGGAGACACCCTCCGGCCCGCGGGCGCCGTCGTGCGCGGGCGATCAGACCGTCAGCGTGACCGTCGGCAGCGCCGCCTCGTCGGCGGAGAGCCGCCGGGCGCCGCGGGGCAGCTCCTCGCGGGAGGCCTGGTGCCGGGCGGCGGCGATCCGCACGCCCTCGGCGCCGGTCCAGCCGGGCAGCACCTCGCCCTCGCGCACCAGCGGCACCACCAGCGGGCGCAGGTCGTCGGAGCCGGGCCGCCAGCCGGAGACCGCCGCGTCCTCGCCGACCACGACGACCTCCGCGACGGCGCGCCCGTCCTCGCCCAGGCGCCGGGCGGCGGACTTGCGACCGCCCACGGACTGCTTGGCGACGGAGGCCTTCGCCACCGGCGCGAGCCGGCCGTCGGCGCCCTCGCGGGCGACCAGCTTGTAGACCATCCCGCAGGTGGGGGCGCCGGAGCCGGTGACCAGGGAGGTGCCGACGCCGTAGGAGTCCACCGGCGCGACGGCGAGGGCCGCGATGGCGTGCTCGTCCAGGTCGGAGGTGACGGTGATCTTCGTGCTCCGGGCGCCGAGCGCGTCGAGCTGGGCGCGCACCTCCTGCGCGAGCACGCCGAGGTCGCCCGAGTCGAGCCGCACCGCACCCAGCCCGGTGCCGGCAGCGGCGACCGCCCGCTCCACGCCGGTGCGCACGTCGTAGGTGTCGACCAGCAGCGTCGTGCCCGGTCCGGCGGCGGCCACCTGCGCGGCGAAGGCGGTCTGCTCGTCGTCGTGCAGCAGCGTGAACGCGTGGGCCGCGGTGCCGATCGTCGGCAGACCGTAGCGCCGGCCGGCCTCGAGGTTGGAGGTGCCGGCGAACCCGGCGACCGCGGCGGCGCGGGCGGCGGCCACGGCGGCCTCCTCGTGCGCGCGCCGGGCGCCCATCTCCAGGCAGGGCCGGCCGATCGCGGCGCTGGTCATCCGGGAGGCGGCGGAGGCGACGGCGGAGTCGTAGTTGAGGATCGACAGCACCAGCGTCTCGAGCAGCACCGCCTCGGCGAAGGTGCCGTCGACGGTGAGCACGGGGGAGTGCGGGAAGAACGTCTCGCCCTCGGCGTAGCCGCTGATCGACCCGGTGAACCGGTAGCCGGCCAGGAACTCCAGCGTCACGTCGTCCACCACGCCCTCGGCGGCCAGCCAGTCGAGCTCCACGGCGCCGAAGCGGAAGTCCGCCAGCGCCTCCAGCACGCGCCCGGTGCCGGCGACCACCCCGTAGCGGCGACCGTGCGGCAGGCGCCGGGTGAACACCTCGAAGACGCAGCGACGGTGGGCGGTGCCGTCGGCGAGGGCGGCCTGGAGCATGGTCAGCTCGTACCGGTCGGTGAGCAGCGCGGTGCTGGACGTCATGGGGACACGGTAGGTCCCCGCAGGTGGATCGCACCTACAGTGGAGCGGTGCCCGTGCAGACCGCCCCCGAGGAGACCGTCCAGACCGACGGTGCGCCCGCCGACGCCGTGGCCGACCCCTGGGTGACGATCGTGTGGAACGACCCGGTCAACCTGATGTCGTACGTCAGCTACGTGTTCCGCTCGTACTTCGGCTACCCGGAGGCGAAGGCCGAGAAGCTGATGCGCCAGGTGCACGAGGAGGGCCGCTCGGCGGTCTCGTCCGGCAACCGCGAGCAGATGGAGGTCGACGTGCAGGCGATGCACGGCTTCGGGCTGTGGGCCACCCTCCAGCGGAGCGACGCCTAGGTGCGCGCGTTCCGGGTGGTGGACGACGCCCTGACCGCGGGTGTCGGCGAGGACGAGCGGCACGTGCTGTCCACGGTGGTCGCCGACGTCGCCGAGCTGCTGGGGGCCGGACGGCTGGAGTCTCGTGCACCCCACGGTGACGGTGCGCCCGAGGACCAGGTCGGGCTGCGGCTGCGGCTGGACCCGCTGCCCGCGCCGGACGACCCGGCTGTGCACCGCCTGCTCCCCGACGCCTCCCGCGAGGACCCCGAGGTGGCCGCGGAGTTCCGCCGGCTGACCGAGGACGACCTGCGGCAGGACAAGATCGACCGGCTCGCGATCCTCTACGCGGCGCTGACCGCACCGGAGGCCGCCGAGGAGGGCGTGCTGCTGCTGCCGCGGGCGCACGGCCCCCGGCTGGCGGCGACGCTGACCGACATCCGTCTGGTGCTCGCCGATCGCCTCGGCCTGACCGACGAGGAGGCCGCCGCCGCGCTGGAGGACGAGCTCGACGGCCCGGAGCCGGACGCCGACGACCGCAGCGCGCAGGTGCGGCACTACCTCGGCACCGTCTACGTCGCGCTGGGCTGGTGGCAGGAGACGCTGATGTCCTGCCTGCTCGCGGACCTGGACCGGAACTGAGCGCACCGATCACCGGATCGTCACAGCATCGCCACCCGGCGACCCGCCCCGGCGGCGAGAGGGCCCCGCGTGCGGGACTAGGCTCACTCGGGTGAATGACGCCCCCATCGGGATCTTCGACTCGGGCGTGGGCGGTCTCACCGTCGCGCGGTCGATCCTCGACCAGCTGCCGCAGGAGTCCACCCTCTACATCGGGGACACCCTCAACACCCCGTACGGCACCAAGCCGCTCGCCGCGGTCCGCGCCCACGCCCTCGAGGTGATGGACGACCTGGTGGATGCCGGCGTGAAGATGCTGGTGATCGCGTGCAACACCGCCTCGGCGGCCATGCTGCGGGACGCCCGCGAGCGGTACACCCTGCGCAAGGGCCTGCCGGTGGTCGAGGTGATCCTGCCCGCGGCCCGCCGCGCGGTCGCCGCCACCCGCACCGGGCGGATCGGCGTGATCGCCACCAAGGCCACCGTGGAGTCCCGGGCCTACGACGACGCCTTCGCGGTGGCCCCCGGGATCACCCTGACCACGCAGGCCTGCCCGCGGTTCGTGGAGTTCGTCGAGGCGGGGGTCACCTCCGGCCCCGAGCTGCTGGGCGTCGCCGACGAGTACCTGCGCCCGGTCAAGGAGGCCGGCGTGGACACCCTCGTGCTCGGCTGCACGCACTACCCGCTGCTCACCGGCGTGATCTCCTACGTGATGGGCGAGGACGTGACGCTGGTGTCCTCCGCGGAGGAGACCGCCAAGGACGTGTACCGCACGCTGGTCGCGCACGACCTGGAGCGCGACCCGGCCGCCGGCCCCGCCGAGCACCGGTTCCTCGCCACCGGCGACCCGGAGCCGTTCGCGGCGCTGGCCCGCCGGTTCCTCGGCCCCGAGGTGCGCCACGTGGAGGCCCGCGGCGCTCTGCGCTGATCGGGCACGGCGCGCTGCGCTGATCGGGACACCGCCCGCCCGGACACCGCCCGCCCGGACCCCGCCCGCTCGGGCGTCCCCGCCCCTCCCCGGCGTGACGAGCGACACGTCCGGACCGGGACCCTCGGCCGGTCGTCGGCCGGCCCCGCGGGGCAAGATGGGCGACGGGCCGCCGCAGGGTCGACGTCGTCACTCGGGCCCGCCAGGGGAGTGTGCCGATGAGGCTGGTGGTCGTGGGCAGTGCCGGGTCGTTCCCCGGCCCGGACTCCGCCGCGTCCTGCTACCTGGTGCAGGCGGAGGACGCCGCGGGTCGCACGTGGAACGTGCTGCTCGACCTGGGCAACGGCGCGCTCGGCCCCTTGCAGCGCTACCTGCCGCCCACCGACCTGGACGCGGTGGCGATCAGCCACCTGCACGCCGACCACGTCGCAGACGTCGTGGTGCTCGGCGTGATGCTCCGCTACGGCCCGCAGGGCCCGCGCCCGGCGCCGCTGCCGCTGCACGGCCCGGAGGGCACCCGCGAGCGGCTGGCCCAGCTGGCCGGTCACGACCCCGCCACCAGCACCGCCGACCACCTGGACGTCGGCACCTGGCGCGCCGGGGAGGCGGTGCACGTCGGCCCGCTGACGATCGAGCCGGTGCCGGTGGAGCACCCGGTGCCGGCGTTCGGGCTGCGGATCACCGGGCCCGCCCAGGCCGACCCGTCCCGCACGGTCACGCTGGCGTACACCGGCGACACCGACGAGTGCCCCGGGCTGGACGAGCTGGCGCGCGACGCCGACGTGCTGCTCGCCGAGGCCGCCTACCTGGAGACCACCGTCGGGGCCCCGCGCGGCGTGCACCTGACCGGGCGCCGGGCCGGTGCCGCCGCCGCGCGCGGGGGATCCCGCCGGCTGGTGCTCACCCACCTGGTGCCGTGGAACGACCCCGCCGCCTCCCTGGCCGAGGCGCAGGGCGTGTACGACGGCCCGGTGGACCTGGCCCGCCCGGGGCTGGTCGTCACGCTGTAACCCGGTGTCGGCGACCTCCGGCCCGCCCGACTACCCTGGCGGGCATGACGTCCGACGCCACCACCAGCCCCGCCGCTCCCGCACAGCCCGTCGTCCGTGAGGACGGCCGCGCCACCGACGAGCTGCGCCCGATCTCGATCACCCGGCGCTACCTCGACGCCGGCGAGGGCAGCGTGCTGGTGGAGTTCGGCGGGACCAAGGTGCTGTGCGTCGCGTCCTTCACCGCGGGCGTCCCGCGCTGGCGCAAGGGCTCCGGCCAGGGCTGGGTCACCGCCGAGTACGCCATGCTGCCGCGCGCCACCACCACCCGCTCCGACCGCGAGTCCGTGCGCGGCAAGATCGGCGGCCGCACGCACGAGATCTCCCGGCTGATCGGCCGCTCGCTGCGCGCCGTGATCGACGTCTCCGCCCTCGGCGAGAACACGATCGTGCTGGACTGCGACGTGCTCCAGGCCGACGGCGGCACCCGCACCGCCTCCGTCACCGGCGCCTACGTGGCGCTCGCGGACGCGGTGGCCTGGGGTGTCGCGCAGGGCTCGGTCGACCCGTCGAAGAAGGTGCTCAGCGACTCGGTGTCGGCGGTCAGCGTCGGGATCATCGACGGCACCCCCATGCTCGACCTGCCCTACGTGGAGGACGTGCGCGCCGAGACCGACATGAACGTCGTCGTCACCGGCTCCGGCACCTTCGTCGAGGTGCAGGGCACCGCCGAGCACGCCCCGTTCCGCCGCGCCGAGCTCGACGCGCTGCTCGACCTGGCCCTCGGCGGCACCGCCGAGCTGGCGCGGGTGCAGGCCGAGGTGCTGGCGGTGCCGGCCTCCGAGGGCACGATCACCCGTCGTGGCGGCTCCGCGGTGCGCGCGTGACCAGCGCCCGGCTCGTCCTCGCGACGCACAACCAGCACAAGATCGGCGAGCTGCGCGCGATCCTCGCCCCGCAGATGCCCGACCTCGACCCGGCCCTCGTGGTCGGCGCGCGGGACGTCGGCGCCCCCGAGCCGGTCGAGGACGGCGTGACCTTCGCCGAGAACGCCCTGATCAAGGCGCGGGCGCTGGCGGCGTTCACCGGCCTGCCCGCGATCGCGGACGACTCCGGGCTGTCGGTCGACGTGCTCGGCGGCGCCCCGGGGATCTTCTCCGCGCGCTGGGCCGGCCGGCACGGCGACGACGCCGCGAACCTCGCGCTGCTGCTCGCCCAGCTCGGCGACATCGCCCCGGAGCACCGGGGTGCGCGCTTCACCTGCGCCGCCGCCCTGGTCACCCCGGGCGGCACCGAGCACGTCGAGGTCGGCCACCTGGTCGGCACCCTGGCGACCGCCCCGCGCGGCAGCCACGGCTTCGGCTACGACCCGATCCTGGTGCCGACCGGCGAGCAGCGGACCTGCGCGGAGCTCGACCCGGCGGAGAAGAACCGCATCTCGCACCGCGGGCAGGCGTTCCGCGCGCTCGTGCCGGCGGTCGTCGCGGCCCTGCGTGGCTGATCCGGTGGGGGCCGTCCACCTGGTCGCCGACGACCTGACCTTCGGCTACCCGGGGCGGCCGGTGCTGGACCGGGTCGGCGTCTCGGCGTCGGCGGGGGAGCGGATCGGGCTGGTGGGCGAGAACGGCGCCGGCAAGACCACCCTGCTCCGGCTGCTGTCCGGCGACCTGGTGCCGACCGCGGGCGAGGTGCGGCGCTCCGGCACCGTCTCCGTGGTGCACCAGGAGCTCGACGTGCCCGCCGGATCGACGATCGGCGACCTGGTCGCCCGCACCGCGCGGCACGTCCGCGCGGCCGCCGAGCGCCTGGACGCCGTGGTGGCGGACTTCGACCACGAGTCCGGCGACCTGACCGCGCTGAGCGAGGCCATCGCCGCCGTCGAGCACCTGGCGGCGTGGGACGTCGACCGGCGGGTGGACGAGGCGCTGACCCGGTTCGGCGCCCCGCGCGACCCTGCCCGGCGGCTGGACACCCTGAGCGTCGGCGAGGCCTACCGTGCCCGGCTGGCCTGCCACGTGGCCGAGCGTGCCGACATCCTGCTGCTGGACGAGCCGACCAACCACCTCGACGTCAGCGGGATCGACTACCTGACCGGCGCGCTGCAGCAGTGGCCGGGCGTCGTGGTGATCGTGACCCACGACCGACGGCTGCTGGACGACGTGATGACCGGCATCCTCGACCTCGACCCCTCGATGGACGGCCGCCCGGTGCTCTACGGCGCCACCCGCTACGCCACCTACCGCTTCGCCAAGGACCAGGCGCTGCGCCGCTGGCGGGCCCGGTACGCGCAGGAGCGCAAGCGCGCCGCCGCCCTGGCCCGCCGCCTCGACGAGTCCTACGAGGGGCTGTCCGACGAGTGGCGGCCGGAGAAGGGCTCGCAGAAGCACCGCCGGGCCACCCGCGCCCGCATCCACGTCAAGGCCGCCGACCGGCTGGTGCAGAAGCTGGAGGCCGAGGCCGTCGAGGTGCCGGTGCCGCCGCCCGCGCTGCTGTTCCCCGACCTGCCCAGCATCCCCGCGGACTACCGCGGCGGCCCGCTGCTCGAGGTGCGGGCCCCGCGGGTCGGCGACCGCCTCGACCTGCCCGGGGTGCGCGTCGAGCTGCCGCCGGCCGGTCGGCTGCTGGTCACCGGGGCCAACGGCGCCGGCAAGTCCACCCTGCTCGCCGCGCTCACCGGCGCCCTGCCGCTCGACCGCGGGCTGCGCACGATCGCCCCCGGGGTGCGCCTCGGCGTGGTCGGCCAGGACGACGGCGCCGGTCTCGATCCTGCCGCCAGCGGCTTCGACACCGTGGCCCGGCACGCGCGCGACCTGCTGGAGGCCGGCCTGCTCGACCCCGCGCAGGTGCTCCCGGTCGCCGCCCTCGGGCTGCTGGAGGAGGCGGACCTGGACCGCCCGCTCGGCGAGCTGTCCGTCGGGCAGCGCCGCCGGTTCACGCTGGCCGCCGCGCTGATCGCCGCCCCGCACGTGCTGGTGCTGGACGAGCCGACCAACCACCTGTCGATCGCGCTGGTGGACGAGCTGACCGAGGCGCTGCGGCTGACCTCGGCGGCGGTGGTGGTGGCCACGCACGACCGCGCGATGCGCGCCGACCTCGCGGACTGGCCGAGCATCGAGCTCTGAGAGCGCGAGAACCGCCGGACCGCCCACGCCGGGTGGGTGCGGTGTGCTCAGATGACCGGGTGAGCACCGCACAGTCCTACGGCTACGCCACCCCCTCCGTGCTGAACGCCTCGGACGACGGCGCCGACCTGGCGTTGGCGACCAGCGGTGGCGTGGCGCTCGACGGATCCCCGGTGCCGCACCCGTACTTCTTCTCCGGGTTCGCCGAGCGCCCCGACGTGGTGGCGACGGCGCTGCTGGTCGTCGCGCGGGTGGCGCGCACGCGCTACCACGTGCCGCCGAACACGCTGGCCGCGGTGCTGCGCGCGGCCGACCCGGTGGTCACCGCGACACCGGAGGGTCTGCGGTTCGAGTCGTTCAGCGTCTGCTGCGGGGTGTACGCGCGACTGGACGTGCTGCCGGACGGCCTGGACACCGCGTTCAGCGCCGCCGGGGTGACCAACGTCGACGTGAACCCGCCGCTGCGCCAGGCCCTCGCCGGTCTGCGCGCCACCGAGCCGCTGCACCTGAGCGTCGGTGCCGAGGAGCTGCGGGTCAGCACGCTGGACGCCGAGGTCGTGGAGGAGAAGGTCCCGCTGCCGGACCGCTGGCTCAAGGGCTTCGCGGAGACTCAGGTGCTCGCCGCCGGGATGCGACTGCGGCACGAGCTCGACGCGGTGAGCGCCCGCCGGTTCGTGCAGGGGTTGCCCGCCACCTCCGCCACCCGGACCGTGATGTGGGCGACCCCGGCGGTGCGCTCGCTGCGGCTCGCGACCCGGCCGACGCCGGGGTCGGTGTGCGTGGCCGGCCCGGAGCGTCTGCGGGCGCTCGAGCCGCTGCTCGGCCTGGCCACCGGGCTGCGTGCCTACGGCCCCGAGGTCGACTCGTCCTCCCGCCCGATGCCGAGCGTGTGGGTGCTCCACCTGCCGGGCGCCCGGCTCAGCCTGGCGCTCAGCCCGGAGAAGGCGCGCGGGTTCTCCGGCGAGGGCGCGGTGCTGCTCGGGCTCACCGGCACCGAGGTGGTCGAGGACGCCGACCTGGTCGCGGCCCTGCTCGCCTTCGAGCCGCGGATCGACGTCGACCGGCTCGCCGCCGAGGCGGACCTGCCGGTCGCGCGGGTCGCCGCCGCGCTGGGGGTGCTCGCGACCTCCGGGCAGGTCGGCTACGACGTCACGGCCGAGGCGTACTTCCACCGGCCGTTGCCGTTGGACTCCTCGACGCTCGGCGTGCTGCACCCGCGGCTCGCCGGCGCGCAGTCGCTGGTGCGCGAGGGCGGGGTGCGCGTGCTCGGGCCCGGGTGGTTCGCCGTGCAGGCATCGCACGGGGGCGAGCACGAGGTGCGGCTGGGCGGTGGGGACGGGGCAGACCGGTGCACCTGCCCGTGGTTCGCCAAGCACCGCGGCACACGCGGGCCGTGCAGCCACGTGCTCGCGGCCCGGATGACGGCGGAGGTGCGGGTGTGATCGCGCTGGCGGAGCGACGGACGCTGCTGCGGGCGGCGACGACGGCCGAGCACCGCGAGGTGATGGACCTGCTGCGGCGGGCGTTCGACGGAGCCGACGAGGCGGAGCGCACGGCGCTGGCACGCACGCTGCCGCCGACGCGATGGCTCGAGCAGGAGGGGGCGACACCACGAGCGGTCCTGGTGCTCGCGGCGCTCGGGAGCCCCGCGGCGCTGGCCGAGGCGCTGCTGCCGTTCGCGACGCCCGCGGAGCGGCGGGCGGTCGGGCCCGTGGGGGAGGCGCTCCGGGCGGTGGTGCGCCCGGGCGTGGCCGGCCGGTCGACGCCGTGGGCGACACGGTGGGTGGACGCCATCGCGGAGAACGCGGCGTGGAACCCGTGGCTGGCGGAGCGTCTGCTCGCGGACGTGATCGCGGACCACGACCTGCGCCCGGACTCAGTGACCTACCTGCGGCACCGGGTGCACGCCGTGCTGGTCGACGGCACGGCCCGACCGGACGCGTGGTTCTGGGAGCACGACCTGTGGCAGGTGTTCCGGGTCGACGGGGTCGGCGGCGAGTGGTCGTTGCTCGAAGGGGAGTGGGAGGACGCGCTGCGCGCGCGTGCCGCCGCCGATCCCGCCTTCCGCACCCGTCTGCTCACGGAGAGCCTGGACGGCCTGCTCCGCGACTTCCCGGCGAGGAGCATCGTCTGGTACCACCGGGTGCACCGGTTGCTGGAGCCGACACCGGTCGAGGCCCGGAGCCTGGAAGGTCGGTACCTGGCGGTGCTGCGCACGGCGCCGTCGGCGTCGGTCGGCCTGGCGCAGGAGATGTTGACACGGTCCCTGACGTCCGGTGCGGGTGACGCGGTGGGGCTGCTGGACGCCTCGCGGGTCGTGCTGGGCCGGACGGAGAAGAAGGTGCTGACCGCGCAGGTGCGGCTCCTGGCTGCGCTCGGGAAGGTCGCACCGGAGCAGGCCGCGGCGATCGGGGAGGTGCTGGCCGAGGCGCTGCCGACGCTGCCGCCCGACGTGGCGGCGCGCGCCCGCCGGCGGCTCCCGGACGCCCCGGCACCCGTCGTGCCGTCCTCGGTGCCGCCGCGGTCCGTGGACGCCGTGGTCGTCCCGGCCCCGCGCGCCACCGACCTGGCGCCCGGACCCGCGCACCGGCCGGCGGTCGGCTCCGACGAGGAGGCTCTCGCCCTGGTCACGGACCATCTCGAGGGCGTCGGCGACGGCGCCGACCTGCCGCGGCTGGTGACGTGGTTGTGCGGGACGACGGTCACCGGAGGGACGCGCGACCTGCCGGAGCCCGTGATCGACCGTGCCCGTGCCGTCCTCGGCGACGTCTGGGACGACCGGGGCCTGTCCCCGCGCCGCCATCTGGCTGCGCTGCTGCTGGCCCGTGCCGGTAGCCCGGTGCCCGGTCCCCGGGTGTCCGGCTACGTCCGGATCGACTTCCGTCGGTCGCTGCTCGATCCCCGCACCTTCGTCGAACGTCAGCGGCGGGTGCCGACCCACGCCCCGGCGGTGGTGCTCGCCCGGACCCTGGGCCAGGACACCGACGACCTGCGCACGGCGGTGCAGGTGCGGCGTCGCGCGCTCGGGGTGCCGACCTGCCGGTCGGGTGTGCTGGGCGCGCCGCTGGCGGCACGGCCGGAGGTCTGGGAACGCGCACCGCGCCTCCCCGAGGGCGGTGATCTCGGGCCGCCGCGGGCCGCCGGGTGGCCCGCCGCGGACCGGCCGTGGCCGTTCTGGCGCTCGGACGCCGCTCCGCCCCGTCGGGCCGATGACCTGGCCGCAGCGCTGCTGGACGTGGCACCCGTGGGCTCGGAGGCGTGGTGGCGCGTCGGCTCGGCGCGGGAGCAGGACGGCTTCGAGCAGATCGTGCAGTGGACCACGTGGGTGCTGCGGGAGAACCCGGACGCGCTCGCCGCGCACGCGCACCCGATGCTGGTCGCCGCGACCGTCGTGGCGAACGTCCGTGGCGTCGTCCCGTTGCTGTCGGCGCTCGGCGGCTCCCGTCGGACACCCGGCGGGCCGACCTGGAGCGCCCTGGCGCTCGCGCTGTCGGCCAGGAGCGCCGAGCACCGGGCGGCTGCGGCGGAGGCGCTGGCGACGCTGGCGGGATCGGGCCTGCTGGACCCGGTGGCCCTGGCCGAGCAGGCGCGCCTGCTGCTGGGTGAGGGGTTCGTGATGGCGGGTCGGATCGCCGGGTCGGCGGCGGATGCGGCGTCGATCAGCGCGCTCGCGGGGTACCGGGTGCTCCAGGTGCTCGAGGCGCTGCTGCCGGACGTGGCCGGCGTGACCGGCGGCGGGAGGCTGGTCGAGCTCGCGGCGCGGTTGTCGCAGGATTACGGGACGCCCGTGGCGGTGCCGGAGGCCTGGGTCGCGAAGGGCCGTGGCGGCTCCGCGACGGCGGTGGCGGTGCGGGCGCTGCTCGCGGTGCGGCCGGCGGCGACGGACCTGGTGGTCGTGGCGGCGGCGCAGGCGAGGGCGGCCGCATGAGCGAGGAGGTGGTGCCGGTGGGGTGGGTGGGCCCGCTGGACCGGCTGGCCGCGGCGGGTGCACCGCTGGAGGACCTTCACCGGGAGGTTCGGCGCCGCGACCTCTACGGGGACGAGGTCGCGCGGTTCGGCGGCACCTTCGGCCTGGCGCAGAACTGGCCGCAGATCCCGCTGTTCGCGGCGCTCCGGCTACGCGAGCTGTTCGGCGACCTGGTGCTGGAGCACTCCGATGACTACGTGCTGGCGATGGTGAGCGCGCTCGGCGACCGCCGGACCCCCTGGGTGCGCGAGCACCTGCTGCGGCAGGACCACGCCCTGCGCGAGGAGACGTTCTGGCGGATCTTCGAGGTCGAGGGCAACCAGATGATCTCGCTCGCGAACGTCGACAAGTTCTCGTTCGCACCCGCGACCTGGAAGCAGACGGTGCTCACCCTGGTCGCCGACGGAACGCTGGACCGCGCCCGGGTGCTGCGGTGCTGCCTGGAGGCGCTCGGCCGTGACTTCAGCGCGTACCGCGCGGGCTGGTTCTCCCGGATGTACCGCGCGCTGGCACCGACGCCGCAGGAGCAGGTCACCCACGAGAACCTGCTGCTCGGCCTGCTCGGGTCGCGGGTGACCGCCGGCGTCAGCCTCGCGGTGGCCGGGCTGGTGGTGGTGCACCGGGCCGGGGCGCTGGACGGACCGGGGTTCGTGGCCGCCTGCCGCCCGGCGCTCGACAGCACCCGCGCCGACGGGTTGGCGGTGCTGCGGGTGCTGGCGGACCTGGTGCCGGAGCGCCCCGAGGCGTCGGACCGGGTCGCGGACGCCCTGAGCCACCCGCACCCCGACGTGCAGCGCGCGGCGGTGCGAACCCTGACCGTGCACGGACGGGCCGACGTGGTCGCCGCGCACCGGGCGGTGCTCGCCCCCGCGGTGGCGGCGGAGGTGCTCGGCGCCGAGAGCCCGTCCGACGACGCGTCGCCCGTGGACCCGGGCGGCGGCATGGCGGGTCGCGGTCTCCCGCTGCCGACCCGCCCGGCGCCGCTCGTGCCGTGGGACGACACGCAGGCGCTCGACGGCGTGGCGACCCTGCTGGAGGACCCCACCGACCCGATCGCGTTCGAGGCGCTGCTCGCGTGGCTCGCCGCGCACCCCGACCCCGCTGCGGTGCTGGCGCCCGTGGCTCGCCGGGCCCGTGACCGGCGGCGCACCGCGAGCGACCTGGTCGCCGGGCTCGTCGTCGCGGTCACCGACCCCGAGGCAGACCCGCGCCCGGTCCCCGAGTGGTGGGCCGGCACGGTGGTGCCGCTGCTCACCGGTCGGGTGGCTGAGGTCGTGGAGGGGGTCCGGGGCAGGTCACCGCGTGGCGCGCTGCTCGCCACCCCGACCGACGCGGACGGGTGGATCTCGCCGCAGGTGCTGGTCGACCGGTTCCTCGCCCGGGAGCCCGCCGGGGCCGCGCCCGCACCACTGGACCTGGTCCAGGCGCTGCTCCGCCTCGGCACGCAGGACCGTCCGGCGGCGCTGGCGCTGCTCGAACCCCACCTCGGCCGGTCGGCCGGGGACGCGGCGCCGGGCTGGGAGGAGGCCGGTGCGGCGCTCGCGCACGCGCTCGGCTCGGACCGGGTCCCGGTCGTCCGCACGACGCCGTGGTGGGCGGCGGCGGGCTGCGCCCGGGGCGGTCCGGTGCACCCCGCGCTGGCCGCCGCCGGTCTCGACGCCCCCGGCCTGGCTCGCCCGCCGGTGCTCGCGATCACCTGGCGCTCGGTGACGAGCACGGTCGACGGCCGCGACTGGACCAGCTGGTGGCCCGAGGTGGTCGACGGCAGCACGGACCCGCGGCGGTCCGGCGCACGTCCGCTGGTGGTGCCGAGCGGTCGACGTCGTGCGGACGAGGACCTGACCCGTCCGGCGGAGCTCCGCGCGCTCGTGCACCTGCTGCCGTCGAGCACCGTCCCGCTGGTGGAGGCGTCGATCGGCGTGCTGCACCACTGCACCGTCTCGACAGGCCCGCTCGGGGAGACCGACGTGCTGGACGCGCTGGCCGTCCACCCGGGGGAGTGGACCGCGCAGACCGCACAGCTCGTCGCCCTCGCGCTGTCCTCGGTCCGCGCCGAGGTGCGCGCGCAGGCCGCCGAGCTGCTGGTGACGGTGGTGCCCGCGCGGATCGACGTCGACCGGTTCGCGGCGGGGATGCTGGCGTGCGCACCGGCCTGCCTGCCGGGCCGCTGGACGACCGCGTTGGCCGACGCCGCGTCGATCTCGGCGGCCGGGGCGGCGACGGTGCGGGCGGTCCTCACCGCGCTGCTGCCGTCGCTCGACCGGTCCACCCGCGGTGTCGGCGGACTGGTCGGGCTGCTGCTGGACGAGCAGATCCGGGCAGGGGAGCCGGTGGCCGACCCGGCCCTGCGGGAATGGCTGGGCGGGTTCCGCGGGTCGTCGCAGGGCGCCCGTGCCGCGCGTGGCCTGCTGACGTCGCGGGTCGGGTGACGGCACCGGGCCGTCAGGCCGGGGGTGCGATCTCCGCATCCGCAGCGGCCCCGGGGATCGCCCGCGGCGCTGCCGGCAGCACGCGCTCCAGCAGCCGCACCAGCGCCGCCAGCAGCAGGAACCCGACCGCCACCAGGGCGGTGTTGCGCGCCGCCGCGCCGAGGCCGATCTCCCCGACGTCGAGGAACGGGTACGGGTACCAGTCGGTGATGGCGCCCCGGACGAAGGTGTACGCGATCCACGCCAGCGGGTAGGCCACCGCCCACAGCACGGTCGCACCGGAGAACCGGGGACGCGGGCCGACGGAGAGCCAGACCAGCCAGGCGCCGACCGGGGTGACGGTGTGCAGCAGGAAGTTCGCCAGCCAGCCGCTCGGGGTCAGGGCGCCGGAGTCCCCGGCGAGCAGCGTGTGGTAGACGATCCCGGTCACCGTGATGCACAGCAGCGCGTCCAGCTGGATGACCGACCGCACCCGCCCGACCCGCAGCGGGGCGACGGCGATCAGGACGCCGGCCAGCGCGACGATCAGGTTGGACTGGATGGTGAAGAACGAGAACAGCCGGACCAGCCGCTCGGTGCGCGAGTCCGCCATGCCGGGGCCGCCGGTGAACGCGGTGGCGAGCTCGATGCCGACGCCGACCAGCGCCGCGAGGGCGAGCAGGGCGTGCAGCACCCGGACCGCACGCGTGCCGCGGATCAGCCAGACCTCGTCCACCGCCCCGGGCACGCTCACGCCCGGCCTCAGGGCATCCGGCCGACGTGCGCCATGGCCTGCCGCAGCAGCAGACCCTGCCCGCCGTTCATCTCGACCTGCACCTGCTCGCTGGACGCCTCCTCGGGGGTCAGCCAGGCCAGGTCGAGCGCGTCCTGCTGCGGGCGGCAGTCGCCGGACACCGGCACCACGTAGGCCAGCGAGACGGCGTGCTGCCGGGGGTCGTGGTACGGGGTGACCCCGGGGGTGGGGAAGTACTCGGCGACGGTGAACGGCTGCGGCGAGGCAGGGATCTGCGGCAGCGCCACGGGTCCCAGGTCCTTCTCGATGTGCCGGAGCAGGGCGTCGCGCACGCGCTCGTGGTACATGACGCGGCCGGAGACCAGCGCCCGGGACATCACGCCCTCCGGGGTGACCCGCAGCAGCAGGCCCACGGCGACCACGTCGCCGGACTCGTCCACCCGCACGGGCACGGCGTCCACGTACAGCAGCGGGAGGGAGCGGCGCGCGGCGGCGATGCCCTCGGGGCTCAGCCAGCCGGCAGGACGCTCGGGCTCGCGGGGCAGGTCGGCCGTGTCGGTCACCGTGCAGTTGTACCCCGAGGGTGCCGGGCGGCGACAGCCCGACGCGCGGAGCGGCAGGTCGGGGCCTCGGTCGGGCGGGCTGTGCCGCCTCCGGGAATACTGGAACCAGTCCGGACGCTCAACCGTCCGACACCCGAGTCATACAGGAGGCGAGAGATGGCCACGACCGAGCTGACGGCCGACACCATCCAGAAGACGATCGACACCGAGGGGATCGTCCTGGTGGACTTCTGGGCCGAGTGGTGCGGTCCGTGCAAGCGGTTCGGACCGATCTTCGAGCAGTCGTCCGAGGAGAACCCGGAGATCGTGCACGCCAAGGTGGACACGGAGGCCGAGCAGCAGCTCGCCGCCGAGCTCCAGATCACGTCGATCCCGACGCTGATGGCGTTCCGCGACGGCATCCTGGTGTTCAACCAGGCCGGCGCGCTGCCCGCCCCGGCGCTCGCGCAGGTCGTCGACGCGGTGAAGGCGCTGGACATGGACGACGTCCGCGCGCAGATCGCCGCCGCCGGCGCCGCGCAGGGCTGACCGCCCGCCGCACGCAGCACCACGCGAGGGGCCCCGCACGCGCACCGCGTGCGGGGCCCCTCGCGCGTCCGGCCCGCTCAGGAGCGGAACTGGGCGACGCGGGAGCGCAGGTCCTCGGACAGCCGTGCCAGCTCGGCGATCGATCCGCCCATCTCGGTCAGCGTGGACGAGGAGTCGGCGGCGGCGTCCGCGACGCCGGTGATCGTCCGGGCGATCTCGCCGGAGCCGGTGGCTGCCTCGCCCACCGAGCGGGACATCTCGGCGGTGGTGGCGGTCTGCTCCTCGACCGCCGACGCGATCGTGGTCTGGAAGTCGTTGATGCTGGCGATGATCGCGGAGATCTCGCCGATCGCCCCCACCGCGCCGATGGTGTCGGCCTGGATCGCCTCGACCCGCCGGGCGATGTCCTCGGTGGCCTTGGCCGTCTCGGAGGCGAGCTCCTTGACCTCCCCGGCGACGACCGCGAACCCCTTGCCGGCCTCCCCGGCGCGGGCGGCCTCGATGGTGGCGTTCAGGGCCAGCAGGTTGGTCTGCTCGGCGATCGAGGTGATCACCTTGACCACGTTGCCGATCTCCTGGCTGGACTCGCCCAGCCGCGTGACCTGCTCGTTCGTCATGGCGGCGACCTCGGTGGCGGCGCCGGCGACCTTCGCGGCGCGGGAGGCGTTCTCGGCGATCTCGCGGATCGAGGAGCCCATCTCCTCCGCGCCGGCTGCCACGGCCTGCACGTTGCGGTTCACCTGGTCCGCGGCGGTGGCGACGACGCCGGCCTGCGCGGAGGTCTGGTCGGATCCCGCCACCACCTGCTGCGAGGAGGCGGCCAGCCGCTCGGCGGCCTGCGCGACGGTGCCGGCGGTGGCGACGATCCCGTCCACCATGCCGCGCAGCGTGCCGGTGGCGCTGTCGAGCGCCTGGGCGGTGCGGCCGATCTCGTCGCCGCCGGAGACCCCGCTGCTCACGGTCAGGTCGCCGTCGGCGAGGGCGTGCGCGACGTCCGACACCCGGTCCAGCCGCCTGCTGAGCCGCCGTGCGACGATCCGCCCGACCACCGCGGCCAGCGCCGCCCCGAGCAGCACCGTGATCCCGACGACCAGGATCCGCAGCCGGCTGTAGGCGGAGGCCTCCCGGTCGGCGTCGGCGGCGGCCTGCGCCTGGAGGTCGATCAGGTCGTCGATCTGCCCGGCCACGGTGACCGCCGAGGAGTCGGCGGAGGTGGTGCGGGCGACCAGGTCGGCGTAGACGCCCAGGGACTCGCCCAGGGCGTCGGCGGCCTCGACCTGCTCGTCGGAGAGGCCGGGCAGCGCGAGGTACTGCTGACGCAGGTCCTCGACGACGGACACGGCGGCGTCCCGCTGTCCGGCCATGCTCGCCGCGCGCACGGGGTCGCCGGAGGACTGCGCGTACCGGATGTCGGCGGCGACCTGCTGGGCGGCCCCGAGCTGGGAGCGCATCTGGCTGGCCAGGGTGAGCCCGGTGACGTGCTCGGTGTACATGGAGTGCGTCATGGCGGCGAGCTGGCTCATCGCGACCACGCACAGCGTGCCGAGGCCCAGCGAGACGGCGACGGACACCGAGACGGCGAGCAGGATCTTGCCGGTGAACCCGGTCGTGCGGGCGCGGCGCGGGCCGCGGGCGCTGCGGGGGCTGCGGGACTTCCGGGACGAACGGGTCGTCACGTGGCGGCACCTCTCGATCGCGCGCACGCCTGCCGTGCGTCGTCAGCCCTCTCGGTCGGTGGCCGTGACCGCTGCCTGAGGGAACCGACGGCGACGGGCCGCCAGGTCCACCCGTCCGGGTGCTCCTGACGGCCCGTCGCGCGGCCGACCGGGTGAGCGCGGTCGATCAGTACCGGAAGGCGCTCACCCGCAGCCGCATGTCCTCCGACATCCGGGCCAGCTCGGAGATCGACGCGCCCATCTGCTCGAGCACCTCCGTGTTGCCGGCGGTGGCCGATGCGACGCCGGTGATCGTCGCGGCGATCTCGCCGGACCCCGTGGCGGCCTCGGTGACCGAGCGGGACATCTCCGTGGTGGTGGCGGTCTGCTCCTCCACGGCGCTGGCGATGGTCAGCTGGTAGTCGTTGATGCTGGCGATGATCGTGCCGATCTCGCCGATCGCCCCGACCGCACCCGTGGTGTCGGCCTGGATCGCCTCGACCCGCCGGGCGATGTCCTCGGTGGCCTTGGCGGTCTCCTGCGCGAGCTCCTTGACCTCGCCGGCGACGACGGCGAAGCCCTTGCCGGCCTCCCCGGCGCGCGCGGCCTCGATCGTCGCGTTGAGCGCCAGCAGGTTGGTCTGCTCCGCGATCGAGGTGATCACCTTGACCACGTTGCCGATCTCGATCGACGACTCGCCGAGCCGGGCGACCTGCTCGTTGGTGCTGGCGGCGGCCTCGGTGGCCTGGCCGGCGACCTTCGCGGCGTGCGAGGCGTTCTGCGCGATCTCGCGGATCGAGGCGCCCATCTCCTCCGCACCGGCGGCCACCGACTGCACGTTGCGGTTGACCTGCTCGGCGGCGGCGGCGACCACCCCGGCCTGCGCCGAGGTCTGGTCCGAGCCGGAGACCACCTGCGCGGAGGCCGCGGACAGCTCCTCGGCGGCGGTGGCGACGGCCTGCGCCGTGGTGACGACCCCCGCCAGCATGCCGCGCAGCTGCTCGGTGGCGGCGTCCAGGGACTGCGCGGTGCGACCGATCTCGTCACCGCCGGTCACCCCGCTGCGCGCGGTCAGGTCACCGTGCGCCAGCGCGTCCGCGATCACGCCGACCCGGTCCAGCCGCTGCCGCAGCCGGCGCGCCACCAGCATGCCGACCAGAGCGGAGAGCACCGAGCCGAGCACCAGCAGCACCACGATCAGCACCGTGCGCTGCGTGCCCATCGCGGCCGCCGAGTCGTCCGAGTGCTTCGACGCCTCGACCTGGAGGTCCACCAGCGTGTTGATGCCGTCGGTGATCGCCTGCCCGATCGGCGCGGTGTCGTTCTGGAGCTGCTGCGCGGTGGCGGTGTCCCCGGACGCCTGCGCGTCGGCCAGCGCGGCAAGCTTCTCCTGGTAGGAGGTCACGTCGGCCAGCACCTCGCCGATCGCCGTCGACTGCTCGTCGGTCAGCCCGGCCTGCTGCGAGTACTCCTGGCCGAGCACCGCGACCTGCTGGAGGGCGGCGTCCCGCGCGGTGACGAACTGCCGGATCATGTCGTCGCCGCCGTGGACGGCCTGCTGGTAGAGCGTCGCCACGGTGTTCTGCCGGGCGGTCGCCATCTGGAAGCGCATCTCGCCGGCCAGCGCGGTGCCCCGCACGTCCTGGCTGTACATGGTGTGCGCGACGGTCACCATCGAGCGCACCGCCATGATCGACGTCACGCCGACACCGACCGTGACCACCAGCGCGACGCTCACCGTCAGCAGGATCTTGGCGGTGAAGCCCAGACCGGCGGTGCCCCGGCGGCGGGGCTGCGGGGCGGGTGGGGTCGTGGGTGCGGTGGCGGTGCTCGTCATCGAAGGCGCTCCTCAGTGCTCGGCGCGCTTCTGTGCGCGCTCCACCGACCCATCGACGGGACGCCGGAGCGGGTGAGACGGCGACGCCGCATCCTTCGGGTGAGGCACCCGGGTGAGCCCGGCGACGGGGTGAACCCCGGGCGGGTGACGGGCCGTCGCGGGTGGGGCCGGTCGGGCGACGGACGATGGTCCCGGTGGTGCTGCCGGCGCCGGCGCGCGGCCCGAGGGAGCGGTCAGGTGTCGGCGGGCTGCCGCCGGGAGACGGTCACCTCGACGGTGTCGCCGATCTCCTTGCCCAGGGCGCGGCGGACCTTGGCGCTCAGCGACACCATGTGACCCCCGGTGCCGGTGACCATCGCACCGACGTCGGTCAGCACGACGTCGTCGATCCGCGCGTCGACCCGGACGGTCCTGCGGGTGCCGAAGAGCTCCGCCGACCCGGGGATCTCGACGCAGCTCCAGGTGTCGCCCTTGACCTCGACACCGATCGTCGTGGTGAAGACCAGCTCGTCCGCGCCCATGGCTCCGAGCGTAGGTGATGCCCGGCGCCCGCGCAGGGCCGTGGTGCAGGAGACGGGAGTCGAACCCGCACGCCCTCGCGGGCACCAGGACCTAAACCTGGCGTGGCTGCCGTTTCACCACTCCTGCGCGAGCGGCACTCTGCCAGACCCGGGCGGGTCCGCGCAGGCGCCGTCGCCGTGTCAGTCGATGCCCAGGTCGCGCCGCAGCTTGGCGACGTGCCCGGTGGCCTTCACGTTGTACTGCGCGAGCGCGACGGTGCCGTCCGGGGCGACGACCACCGTGGAACGGATCACGCCGGTGACGGTCTTGCCGTAGAGGGTCTTCTCGCCCCAGGCGCCCCACGCCGCCAGCACGGCGTGCTCCGGGTCGGAGACCAGCGGGAAGGTCAGCTCCTCCGCCTCGGCGAAGGACGCGAGCTTGGCGGGGGAGTCGGGGGAGACGCCGACCACCCGGTACCCGTGGCTCTGCAGGGAGGCCAGGTTGTCCCGGAAGTCGCACGCCTGCTTGGTGCAGCCGGGGGTGCCGGCGGCGGGGTAGAAGTACACGACCACGTGCTCCCCGCGCAGGTCGGACAGCGTCAGCGACCCGCCGTCGGCGGTGGGCAGCGTGAAGTCGGGGGCGGTGTCCCCGACGGCGAGGCGCGGCATGGGCGGGCTCCTGGGCGTGCTCGGTGGGGTGCCGGGGGACCCCGGCCGGACCAGCGTACGTCGGGGGTGCGACGCCGCCGCGGGGTCTGCGCGCCGGGCGGTAGCGTCAGCCCGGTGAGTGCACAGCGCAGCGCCCCCGACCCCTCGGCCACCGCCTCCGGGCTGCCGATCCGGATGCTCAACGACCGGCTGCTGGTCCGGCTCGACCCGGACGCCTCCGAGCGCCGGTCGAACGCCGGCATCGTCATCCCCGCCACCGCCGTGGTCGGCAAGCGGCTGGCGTGGGGCGAGGTCGTCGCCGTCGGCCAGCACGTGCGCCAGGTCGGCGTGGGGGACCGGGTGCTCTTCGACCCCGACGAGCGCGCCGAGGTCGAGCTGTCCGCGCAGACGTACCTGCTGCTGCGCGAGAAGGACGTGCACGCGGTGGCCGAGCCCCGCGACGGCGGCGAGGGCACCGGTCTCTACCTGTGAGATCAGTGCGGGGACCGCTGTTGCGGACCGCACCGCGGGGTGGTCCCATGGGCGGCAGGACGACCGGGGGTGGGGCCGTGCACGAGGACGAGAAGACAGGGAGCGGGACGGGCGAGGTGGGCCGGATCGACGAGGAGGCCGCGGGCAGCGTGATGCACCTGCTCGCCGAGCACGTGCCGCTGACCCTGCTCGCCGACCTCGCCGCGCCGGAGCCGCGCTCGGACGCGATCCTGCGCGCGGAGGGCCTGCCCGCCGAGGCCTGGTGGGAGGACGAGGAGGGCGCCGAGCCGGTGGCGGCGGTGGAGCCGGGGGTCGTCGAGGACGAGCTGCCGGTCGATCCCGACGCCGCGGAGTGACCCACGTCACTGCACGTCAGGGGCTTGCGGGCCGCTGACGGAGCCGATTCGCGTCCGACGCCCGAGGCCTGCTATCTTTCTTCTCGCGCGCCATTAGCTCAATTGGCAGAGCAGCTGACTCTTAATCAGCGGGTTCGGGGTTCGAGTCCCTGATGGCGCACAGCGGAAGGCCCCGACCGGGAACAGTCGGGGCCTTCGTCGTTCCCCGGAAGGGGCGGCGGGCGGCTGCACGTGCGCTCAGCCGAGCACCCGTGGGCCCTCGGCGCCCCAGCCGACGAGCAGATCGCCGACGGCGGCCACGGACGTGACCCCGTCGGGCAGCGGCGTGGTCCACCGCTGCTCCCCGTCGTGCAGCCCGTAGGCCGCGAGCACCGCCTCGCCGGTGCGCCGGTCCGTCTCCGAGCGCAGCAGCGCCGACCCGTCGGTCAGCAGGTACCCGGCGGTCTGGCTCTGGTCGGTGGCCGTCTGCCAGACCGTCCGGCCGGTCGTCAGGTCGCGGGCCCACAGCGTCTGCCCGGTGCTGCCGTAGACGATGCCGTCCAGGACGACCAGGTTGGTCGCGGCGGCAGCGCCCTCCCGCGCCCACAGGGTCGTCCCGGTGGGCACGTCGACCGCGCGCAGCTCGCCGAGGAGCGTGCCGTCGGCCACGGAGAGCAGCAGCACGTCCGGGGCGCTGCCGTCGTCCGGGAAGACCTGCGCAGGGATGCCCTCCAGCGCGCGCCCTGCGTCCGCGGCGGAGGAGCGGTCGGTGCGACCGAGCACGGTGGTGGCGGAGCTGCCCTGCGACGCGACCAGCCAGGCGCCCCGAGCGACCGGCAGGCCGTCGTCCGTGGCGAGCACGGTGCCGTCCGCGGCGTCGAGCACGGTGGTCTCGGTGCCGGTGATCGCGGCGTACCCGTCGAGGACCAGGAGGGACGGCGTCACTCCGGCGTCGGTCTCGATCGCGTCCGGCAGGACGGTGTGCCAGGCGACGGTCGTGGTGCCGACCTCGGTCGCGGTGACGTCGAGACCCTCGGCGGTGGGCGCGACCACGATCTGCCGCCCGCCCGTGACCGCGGCGGACGCGCTGTCCGGCAGGTCCTGCGCCTCCCCGACGTCACCGGTGGCGAGGTCGACCTCGAGCAGCGACGACCGGAAGTGCAGCCCGGTCCAGTCATCCTCTGCGGTGCTCCCCGGCGGGGCCACCAGCACCGGGACCTGCACGGTGCACCACAGCGAGCGGGCGGGGGTGGCGTCGGGCGCGCAGCCGACCGACGGGGGCAGGCCCTCGACGTCGGAGGTGGCCGGTGCGACGACCGCACGCCAGCGCTCGTCCCCGGTGGCGAGATCCAGCCCGACGACCTCCCAGGGGCCGTCGGCGCGCTCCCGCACCAGCCCCGCGATCGTGCCGTCGTCGGTGGTCCAGCCGGTCCCCAGCACCTCCGAGGTCGCGTCGGTGCCCCACGCCGTGCTCTCCAGCGGCGGGCTGACGGTCGTGCCGATCACGTCGGCGGTCTCGCGCAGCCGCGCCACCTCGGCCCGCGTCCGGGCGTCGCCGACCAGCTGCCACGCGACCAGGGCGACCAGCACGACGGCGGGGACCGGCCACCAGCGGCGCAGCAGGCGGCGCACCCGTCCCCGGGGATCGCGGGCGGTGTCCGGGTCCGCCGCCGACTCATCGACCGGGGCGACCGAGCCGTCCTCGACCAGCTCGACCTCGTCCATGTCCCTGCGCGCCCGCCCCATGCGCCGACCCTAGGGCGACCGGTGCTCCACGCGGGCCGGTTTCGCCGGTGACCTGCGCACTCGTCGCGCTCAGGCGTCCAGGCGCAGCAGCACGGCGACCTCGTCGCCCAGGTCGATCTGCTCGGCGCGGCGCACCACCGCCTTCACCGGCAGCAGGTACCCGCCGTCCTTCGGGAACAGCGACGTGGTCCAGGTGGTGCGGCCGATCCGGGCGCTGACCGGGATCACGCCCCAGCCGTAGGTCACCAGCGAGGCCACCGACCGCACCTCGGCGGCGGCCGGGCCGGGCAGGGGCACGAAGTGGAAGGGTGACGGGCCGCGCCAGTGGATCACCGAGCCCTCGAACGCCACGTCCATCCGTTCAGGGTACGGACGGCGCCGTGACGTGCACCCGGACGGGTGGGGGCGCAGGTCATCCCATCACTTCACCCGGCCCGGCCCCTCACCGCCTCGCGGGCCGCGTCGATCGGGCCCTCGAGGGCGGATCCACGCCCACCCCCGAGACGGACGGAGCACACCCGATGCCCGGCACGCCGCTGGCCGCCACCCGCACCCCCTCCCGCAGAGTGGGAGACCTCCCGATCGGCGCCCGGATCGGCAGCGCCCTCGGCATCCTGGTCCTGGTCACGATCGCGGTGGCGACCGTCGGCATCGTCCGGCTCGGCGCCCTCGACTCGCGGGTGGAGGAGCTCGGCCGTACGGCGATCGAGCCGCAGACCTACCTGGTGAACACGCAGCGCTGGTTCCAGGCCAGCCGTGCCCGCGTGCTCGAGTACGGCATGGTCGACCCCTCCCAGCGCGCCGAGATCGAGCAGCAGCGCGCGGACTACGACGCCGACGCGCTGGAGAACATCGAGGCCTACGGGCCGTACGTGCTGGACGCCGAGGCCTACGCGACCCTCCAGGACGCCTACGCCCGCTACCAGTCCGAGGCCGACGGCCTGATGGCGCTCGCCGACGAGGGCGCCACGGCGTACCACACGGCCTACGCCGGATCCGTGCGGGGCACCACCACCGAGATCGGCGACGCCATGCAGGCGCTCACCGACTCCGTGTCCGCCAAGGCCACCCAGGACGTCGCGGACTCCGGCGCCATCGCCCGCAGCGCCACCCTCGTGATGATCGGGGCCGGGATCGCCGGCGTGCTGCTCGCGATCGGGCTGGTCGTCGTGCTGGTCCGCCGGATCGTGCGCGACCTCGGTCGCGTGCAGGGCACCGTCGAGGCGATCGGTCGCGGCGACCTCACCGTCTCCGTCGACCTGGACACCCGCGACGAGCTGGGCCGGATGGCGGGCTCGCTGAACGACGCGCAGGGATCGCTGCGCTCGCTGATGTCCGGCGTGGTGGACACCGCGCAGACCGTGGCCGCCGCCGCGGAGGAGCTGTCCGTCGCCTCCGCGCAGGTCGTGGCCGGCTCCGACGAGACGTCCTCGCAGGCCGGTGTCGTGGCTGCCGCCGCGGAGCAGGTCTCGCGCAACGTGCAGACCGTCGCCGCCGGTGCCGAGGAGATGGGCGCCTCGATCCGGGAGATCGCGCAGAACGCCTCGCAGGCCGCGAAGGTCGCCGGTCAGGCCACGGACGCCGCCGCGGTGACGAACGACCAGGTGGCCCGCCTGGGCGCGTCCTCGCAGGAGATCGGCAACGTGGTCAAGGTGATCACCTCGATCGCGGAGCAGACGAACCTGCTGGCGCTCAACGCCACGATCGAGGCCGCCCGTGCGGGTGAGGCGGGCAAGGGGTTCGCCGTGGTGGCCGGTGAGGTCAAGGAGCTGGCGCAGGAGACGGCCAAGGCGACGGAGGACATCGCCCGGCGCGTCGAGGCGATCCAGGCCGACACCACGGGTGCGGTCGGGGCGATCGGCGAGATCTCGCACATCATCGCGTCGATCAACGACTACCAGCTGACCATCGCCTCGGCGGTGGAGGAGCAGACCGCCACCACGACGGAGATGTCGCGCTCGGTGGCCGAGGCGGCGACCGGCTCCGGGGAGATCGCGGTGAACATCACCGGTGTGGCCTCGGCGGCGTCGACCTCCTCGCAGACCCTGGGCCAGATGGGCAGCGCCATCGCCGAGCTGGCGCGGCTGTCCGAGGACCTGCGCGGCCAGGTGTCCCGCTTCACGTACTGACCGCAGGGCTTCCCCCGTCGAGCTTGCACGAACGCGTGCTTCCCGGCGGGGGAAGCCTGCATTCGTGCAAGCTCGGCGACGGAGCGGGGCGCGCAGGGCGCGTCGCGCGGGTGCGGGGCGCGCGGCGCCCGCGCGAGGTCAGTCGGCGTCGGGGGTGCGGGAGGAGCGGCGGGCGCGCACGGCCTCGGCGAGCTGCTGCGCCTGGGTGTGGATCAGGGCGCGCAGGTCGTCGTAGAGGCGCTCGACGCGGGCGTCCGGGACGTCGGCGTCGTCGCGCGCCGCGATCCACGCGCGCTTGGCGGTGCGGATGTCGGCATCGGTCACGTCGATGCGCCAGGTGTCCTCGGTCATGGGTCCAAGGTCCCACCTCGACAACCCCTCGCGCACCGGTGCGGGCCGGTTTCACCCGGGTACCAGCACCCCCCACGCGGACATCTCACCCGCAACCCGGGTGAACCCGGACAGATCGCCTGCGCCGTTCGGGTGAGCGCCTCCCGGCGACGCCTGCCCGGTCTCGACCTGCCGAAGCGCGCGAGGCGCTGGACGATGGACCCGCCGCGCACGCCGCGCGGTCCGTCGAGCCGTCTGGAGCGCTGTCATGGCCGAGCCCACCTCTGCCCCGTCCACGGGGACCGTCACCTACGACGTGGTCGTGATCGGGGCCGGAGCCGTCGGGGAGAACGCCGCCGACCGGGCGGGCCGGCGCGGGCTGACCGTCGCCGTCGTGGAGCACGAGCTGGTCGGCGGGGAGTGCTCCTACTGGGCGTGCATGCCGTCCAAGGCGCTGCTGCGACCCGGCTCGGTGCTGGCGGCCGCCCGCGCGGTCCCGGGCGCCGCCGAGGCGGTCTCCGGGTCGCTCGACCCCGCCGCCGTGCTGGCGCGCCGTGACGAGTTCGCCGCGCACTGGGACGACCACGGGCAGGTGGGCTGGCTGGACTCCGTGGGGATCGCGCTGCTGCGCGGCGAGGCCCGGATCGTCGGGGAGCGCGAGCTCGTCGTCGAGGGCGAGGACGGGCCGACCCGGGTGATCGCCCGGCACGCGGTGATCGTCGCCACCGGCAGCGAGCCGGTGGTCCCGCCGATCGACGGCCTGGCCCTGGCGCGCCCGTGGACCTCGCGCGAGGCGACCTCGGTCAAGGAGGTGCCAGGGCACCTGGTGATCCTGGGCGGCGGCGTGGTCGGCGTCGAGATGGCCGTGGCGTACCGCGACCTCGGTGCGGAGGTGACGCTGCTGGTGCGCGGAGACCGGCTGCTCACCGGGGCCGAGCCCTTCGCCGCCGAGGAGGTCGCCGCCGGGCTGCGCGACCTCGGCGTGGACCTGCGGTTCGGCGCGGAGACCACCGCCGTGCGCCGCGACGAGCAGGGGGTGCACCTGGACGTCACCGGGCCGCAGGGCGCCGCGGAGGTGCACGCCGACGAGGTGCTGGTCGCCACCGGTCGCCGCCCGCGCACCTCGGCGCTCGGCCTGGACGTCCTGGGCCTGGAGCCCGGTGCACCGCTCGCCGTGGACGACGCGCTCCAGGTGACCGGGGTCGAGGGCGGCTGGCTGTACGCGGTCGGCGACGTCACCGGGCGCACCGCCACCACCCACCAGGGCAAGTACGACGCGCGGGTGGTCGGCGACGTGGTGGCCGCGCGGTTCGCCGACGCGGCGGCGGGCTCCGGTGCCGACGTGTCCGGCGAGGGCACCGGGACGTCGGCCTGGGGCGAGGAGGGCGACCCCGCCGCGATCGAGCGGGACGCCGGGCCCTGGTCGCGGTACCGGGCCACCGCCGACGAGGCTGCGGTGCCGCAGGTGGTGTTCTCCCGGCCCGAGGTGGCCTGGGTGGGCCGCACCGAGCAGCAGGCGCGGGACGCCGGGATCGACGTCCGCACGGTGTCGTACCCGATCGGCTCGGTGGCCGGTGCGTCGGTGGCGGCGGACGGCTACAGCGGCACCGCGCAGGTGGTGCTCGACCTCGGGCGCGGCACGATCGTCGGTGCCACGTTCACCGGCCCGGACGCCGCCGAGCTGGTGCAGGCGGCCACCGTCGCCGTGGTGGGGGAGGTGCCGCTGACGCGGCTGTGGCACGCGGTGCCCGCCTACCCGACGGTGAGCGAGGTGTGGCTCCGGCTGCTGGAGAGCGCCGGGCTGTAGGCGGTGCGGGGCGTCGCCGAGCCGGCCGCGCACCCGGCACCCCAGCCGTGCACCCGGGCGGGCACCCCGCCCACGCACGACGGCCGCGCCCCGAGGTCACCCCCGGGACGCGGCCGTCGCGTCGTGCCGCCGGATCAGCTCGCGAGCGAGCCGTCCGAGGAGAGCACCAGGCCGATCGACGCCTCGCCCTGCCGGACCGCGTCACCGATCAGGCCGAAGTCGTACGCGGTGAAGTCGGTGAACTTCAGGCCGTACGTCTCCTCCAGACCGGGCTGGCAGAACGGGCGCTCCGGGCACTCGGCCGGTCCGGCGAGCACGAGCCCGCCGTCGCAGGCGGTCGCCAGGTCGGAGAGGGTCGCCACGTCGTGCTCGTCGGCGAAGGCCGAGGTCACCGCGAAGGCGTTCTGGTCCTGCGCGGCCGAGACCGCCCCGAACACCAGGCCCACCCCCTCGCCGAGGGTGGTCAGCGCCGCGACGGTCGCGTCCGGGTCGCCGCTCGCGACCGGCTCCGCGTCGGCACCGTTGGCCGAGGTGTTGAGGAACTCCGCCAGGGTGGCGGCATACTCCGGGGTCAGCGTGACCTGCCCGCTCTCCAGCGCCGGCAGGTAGGTCTCGCGGTTGCCGATCGTCTGCACCTCCGCCGAGTAGCCGGCGGACCGCAGCACGGCGGCGTAGATCTCGGCGAGCGTGGCGCTCTCGGAGAAGTTCGCCGCGCCGACCACGATGCTGGTGCCGGAGCCGACGCTGCTGTCGGAGGCGGCGAGCCCCTGGTCGGCGACGAACTGCGCGGCGACCTCGGTCGACGTCTGCCGGTCGATGTCGACGGACTTGTTCAGCCCGATCAGCACGTCGGTGTCCAGGGCGTCCGACACGGTGTCGAGCAGCGGGATCACGTCAGGGTGCGCGGTGGCGAAGGCCCCGTTGACGGCGGGGATGACGTTGTCGGCGTTCTGCAGCCCCTTGTCGTCCTCGAGCACGACGAGCTGGTCGCCGGCGACCGGCGCGCAGACGGTGCCGGAGGCGTCGCCGCCGGAGGTCGGGTCGGCGGTGCCCCCGCCGGACCCGGGGTCGCCGCAGGCCGCGACGAGGAGGAGGAGCCCGGCCGCCGCGGCGGCGAGGGCGGGTCGGCGTGCGTTCATGGTGCGTTCCTCTGCTCGGTGGTGGAGGTCGTCGCTGATCGCGTCTGACATCTCAGCGGTGCGGTGCCCGGTCGGCAACCGGGGGAGCCGTGGCGTCGCGATCGGTCCTGGGGTCGGGAGCCGGGTCGGTGGTGCGTGCGGCCGGGTCGCGGGTCGCACCGCCGGGTGCGGTGGCGGGGTCGGCCGCGGAGCGTCGGCGCGCGGGTCGGCGGCGTCGGCCGGGTGCCGTGGCGCGCATCGGCGGCGGGGTGAGCACCCGCTGCACGAGCGCGAGCACCCCCTCGGCGAGCAGGCACAGCGCGGCGACCAGCAGCGCCCCGGCGACCACCTGGCCGTAGCGCTGGAGGGCCATGCCGGACACGATGATCGAGCCCAGGCTGGTGCCGCCCACCAGCGCGGCCAGCGGGACGGTGGCGAGCACCTGCGTGGTGGCGGTGCGCAGACCCGCGCCGATCAGCGGCAGCGCGAGCGGCAGCTCGACCTGCGCCAGGGCCTTCCCGCCGGACATGCCCATGCCGCGCGCCGCGTCCCGCACGTCGGCGTCCACCTCCATCAACCCGGTGAAGGTGTTCGCGAGGATCGGCGGCACCGCGAAGATCGCGACGGCGAGGATGGTCGCGCGCGAGCCGAACAGGCCGGTGGACGCGAAGATCGTCAGCAGGGCGAAGGTCGGCAGGGCCCGCGAGGTGTTCGCGAGCACCACCGTCACCACGCCGCCGCGCCTCCGGTGCCCGAGCCAGATCCCGACCGGCAGCGCCACCACCGCGGCGAGCAGCACCGCCAGCACGCTGAGGCGCAGGTGCTCGACGGTCAGCGCGAGCACGCCGCGCCGGCCCTGCCAGTTCAGCGGGTCGTTCAGCCAGGCGAGGGCCTCGGACAGCACGTCCATCTCAGGCCTCCCGTCCGCGTCGGGCCCACGGCGTCACGGCGCGGCCGATCAGCCAGAGCAGCAGGTCCAGCACCAGCGCGAGCGCCAGGCAGAGCAGCGTCGCCGTGAGGATCTCCGCGTGGTACTTGTTGTTGCGGAAGCCGCGGAACATCAGCGTGCCGAGCCCGCCGTAGCCGACGACCACGCCGACGGTCACCAGCGCCACGGTGGTGACGGTGGCGAGCCGGATCCCGGCGACGATCGTCGGCAGCGCGTTGGGCAGCTCGACGGTCAGCAGCAGCCGCCACCGGCCGTAGCCGAGCCCGCGTGCGGCGTCGCGGACGTTCTCGTCCACCCCGTCCAGCCCGACCACCACGTTGCGCACCAGCACCAGCAGCGCGTAGACCACCAGGCCGATCAGCACCGGCGTGCGGCCGATGCCGGTCCACGGCACGAGCACCGTGAACAGGGCGAGCGAGGGGATCGTGTAGAGCACGCCGGTGGTGCCGACGATCGGCGCGGCGAGCCGGGGCCGCAGGTGCGCCAGCATGCCCAGCGGGACGGCGATCAGCACCGCGATCAGCACGGCCTGCACGGTGAGGGTGGTGTGCTGCTCCAGCGCGTGCACGATGTCCGACCAGTTGCGCCGCACGTAGTCCCAGGACAGCCACGGGTTCCCGGCGGCGTCGCCGGAGGCGGCCTGGTGCACGGTCTGCGCCGCGGCGCGCACCACGCCCGGGGGGCGGGCGGGCAGCACGGTCGCCGCGAGATCGGTCCAGGTCACCGCAGGGACGCTACCCGCGACCACCGACACGCGCCCGGCCACCCTGCGCTTCTCGCACCCGGGGCGCAGCACCCCCGGGCGGGTGTGGGTGCCCGCCGGTAGGTTCGACCGCATGGTGACGGCGATCGGGTTCGAGCACGTCCGCAAGGAGTACGCCGACGGGACGGTGGCCGTCGGCGACCTCTCGCTGGAGGTGCGCGAGCACGAGCTGCTGGCGCTGGTCGGTCCGTCCGGCTGCGGCAAGTCCACCACCCTGCGCATGGCCAACCGCCTGGTCGAGCCCTCCTCGGGCCGGATCGTGCTCGGCGGCGACGACGTGACCGACGTGGACCCGGTGGGCCTGCGGCGACGGATCGGCTACGTGATCCAGAACGTCGGCCTGTTCCCGCACCGCACCGTCGAGCAGAACGTGGCCACCGTGCCCCGGCTGCTCGGCTGGGACCGCGCCCGCACGCGCGCCCGGGTCGGCGAGCTGCTGGAGCTGGTGGGACTGGAGCCCGGCCGGTACGCCCGCCGCTACCCGCACGAGCTGTCCGGCGGCGAACGGCAGCGCGTCGGGGTGGCCCGTGCGCTCGCGACCGACCCGCCGGTGCTGCTGATGGACGAGCCCTTCGGCGCGGTGGACCCGGTGGGCCGGCGCCGGCTCCAGGTGGAGTTCCGCCGGATCCAGCAGGAGCTCGGCACCACGGTCATGCTCGTCACGCACGACGTGGACGAGGCGGTGCGGCTCGCCGACCGGGTGGCGGTGCTCAGCCGGGGCGGTGTGCTGGAGCAGCTCGCCGACCCGGTGCGGCTGCTCGCGGCCCCGGCGAGCCCGGCGGTGGCCGACCTGGTGGGCTCCGGCGCGGCGGTGCGGCTGCTCGCGCTGGGCGCCGTCGAGCGCGCCGACCTCAGCCCGGGGGCCGAGACCGCTGACGCCCCGGAACCGGTGCGGCTGGGCGACCCGCTGGATGAGGCCTTCGCCGCCCTCGCCGCGACGCCCGAGGGTCGGGTCCCGGTGCTCGACGGGGACCGGCCCGCCGGCTGGCTGGACGCCCCCGGCCTGCTGCGCGCGCTGCACCGGGTGGTCGACGCCGCCCGCCCGGACGCGGAGGAGGAGACCGCCGCCGTCGCGGGCTGAGCGCGTCCCGCGACCCCCGCCTCCCCGCGCCGCCGACCGCGTGGGTAGTCTGCCCGCGTGACCACTCGTATCGCGCTCGCCACCTGCGCCGCCCTGCCGGACCTCGACCCGGACGACGCCCCGCTCGTCGCGGCGCTCCGGGAACGCGGCTACGAGGTCTCCGCGCCGGTGTGGAACGACCAGTCCGTCGACTGGTCCACCTACGACCTGGTCGTGGTCCGCTCCACCTGGGACTACACCGAGCGACCGCGCGACTTCCGCTGGTGGGCGCAGCGCGTCGGCCAGGTGACGAAGCTGCTCAACCCGCCGTCGGTGATCGCCTGGAACATCGACAAGACCTACCAGCGCACCATGGAGTCCGCCGGGCTGCCGATCGTCCCGACGATCTGGATGGACCCCGAGCGCAACTTCAACGCCCGCGCGATCCACACCCGCTTCCCGGCGTTCGGCCACTTCGTGATCAAGCCCACGGTCAGCGCCGGCTCCCGCGACACCGGGCGCTACGACGCGGGGGAGACCCCCTCGCGCGCGCTGGCGATCACCCACGTGAAGGACCTGCTCGGCGCGGGCCGGCACGTCATGGTGCAGCGCTACCTCAAGCAGGTCGACACCGTGGGCGAGACCGCGCTGGTCTACTTCGACGGCGTGCTCAGCCACGCGGTGCGCAAGGCCCCGCTGCTGGAGGGCCCGTACCGGGCGGGCGAGATGGACGGCGTCCTCTACAAGGAGGAGGTCATGACCGCGCGTGAGCCCTCCGAGGCCGAGCTCGAGGTGGGCCGCCGGGTGATCGAGGCGCTGCCGGCGCTGGTGCCCGGTGTCGACGGCCCGCTGCCCTACACGCGGGTGGACCTGATCCCGGACGACGAGGGCAACCCGGTGGTGCTGGAGCTCGAGCTGATCGAGCCCTCGCTGTTCTTCGCGCAGGCGCCCGGATCGGTGGAGCGCTTCGTCGACACCATCGTCGCGCGGCTCTGACCGGCGGCCGATCCGCGGCACGCACGACGAAGGCCCCGCACCTGCTGGTGCGGGGCCTTCGTGCTGGGGTGGCTAACGGGACTTGAACCCGCGACCTCCTGGACCACAACCAGGCGCTCTACCACCTGAGCTATAGCCACCATCGCCGTGCCGGACGAGCCGACCCGCGTGCCCCGATGGATCTGGGGCCGACGAAAAGTGTACGGGATGCGCGGGGGTGCCGGTGACACCCCGCGCGCGGGATCTCAGCCGGCCTGGTGCGCGGCGGCCACGGAGGTCGCGGTGATCTGCGCGGCGACCGCCTTGGCGGTCTTGGAGTCCGGCCCGGGCTGCGGCACCAGCAGCGCCGCGCGGTAGTAGCGCAGCTCGTCGATGCTCTCCAGGATGTCGGCGAGCGCGCGGTGTCCGCCGTGCTTCTGCGGGGACGCGAAGTAGACCCGCGGGTACCAGCGCCGGGCGAGCTCCTTGATCGAGGAGACGTCGATGATCCGGTAGTGCAGGTGGCCGATCAGCTCGGGCATGTCGCGGTCGAGGAACACCTTGTCGGTGCCGACCGAGTTGCCGGCCAGCGGCGCCTTGCCGGGGTCGGGCACCCAGGTGCGCACGTACTCGAGCACCTGCGCCTGCGCGTCGGCCAGCGTGGTGCCGGCGGCCAGCTCGTCCAGCAGCCCGGAGGTGGTGTGCATGGTCCGGACGAAGTCGCCCATGGCCTCCAGCGCGCCTGGCGGCGGGGCGATCACGACGTCCACCCCCTCGCCGAGCACGTTGAGCTCGGAGTCGGTGACGACCGCCGCGACCTCGACGAGCGCGTCGTTGACGGAGTCGAGTCCGGTCATCTCGCAGTCGATCCACACGATCCGGTCGCTGCTGGGGGTGCCGTTGCTGTTCACGGTGCTCACCGGACCAGGGTACGGCTGAGCCCGCCGGGCGGTGGGCCCGGCGGGCTCGTGAGGTGGTTCACCGTGCCGCGGCGACCGTGGTGGTCGCGGCGAGCACCGGGCGCGGACGCCAGCGGGGGCGCCGTTCCGGCGGATGACCGCGATCCGTGGTGACGGGTCTGCGGCCGCTCTGCCGCTCGGCGGCCCGGGCCTGCGCCTGGGCGATCCGGCGAGCGGTCTCGATGCGGTCGAGGTGGTCCTGCTGGACCAGCTCGAACGTGAGGGTGGGGTGCATGGTGGTGGTCTCCCGACGTGCTGCTGGGGTGGGGCCTGGCCGGGCCCCGGGGACTCACCGCGGTGAGCACCAGCACACCACTGCGCACCGGCGCGGTCACCTTCTTTTCCGCGCGATCACGCGGCGCGCCCGGGTCAGGCGGGCAGCACCCGGTCCAGGAACGCCACCACGTCGGCCAGCTCCGGCCCGGCGATCCCGTGCCCGAGGCCGGGGTAGCGGTGCTCCTCGGCGGCGGTGCGCCGGGCCAGCCACGCGGAGGTCCGCACGGTCGCGTCGGCCGGGATCACCGGGTCGGTGTCGCCGTAGCCGAAGAACGTCGGCACCCGGCGCTCGGTGAGTGCGGCGTCGCCGGGCTCCTCGGCGTCCAGGCTGAACCCGGACAGCACCACCCCGGCGGCGAACCGCTCCGGGCGGGTGCGCAGCAGCTGCGTCGTCATCAGCCCGCCCTGGGAGAAGCCGAGCAGCGCCACCGGCACGTCGGCCGGCACCTCGGCGTCGATCCAGGCCGCCAGCGCCTCGGCGGCCGCGCGCACCGGAGCCGGGTCGGGGCGTCCGGGGGCGGCGAGCGGTGCCCAGGCGAAACCCGGGCCGGCGGGGATCGGCGCGCGCGGTGCGATCAGTCGCAGGTGCGCGGGCAGGTGCGCGCCGAGGCCGATCAGGTCACCCTCGTGGGAGCCGTAGCCGTGCAGCAGCACGAGCACCGGCGCGCCGGGCAGGTCGGAACCCGCCCGGCGCAGCGTCGTGGTGTCGATCGCCACCTCAGCGCTCCAGCGCGAACCCGCTGGTCCACGAGGTCTGCTCGCTCGCGGCGAGGGTCATCTGGAGGAAGCCGACCGCCTCCAGCTCGTGCGCGCGCTTGAGCGAGCCCGCGTCGATCCCGCGCAGGCCGGCGGCGGTCACCAGGGCGATCAGCGCGGCCTTGGCGTCGGTGTCGTCGCCTGCGACGAGCACGGCGGTCGGCAGGGCGCCGACGGTGCCGGTGGCCAGGGTCGAGGCGAAGTTCGTGTTGAACGCCTTGAGCAGGTGCGCCTGGCTCAGGCGGGCGGCGAGCTGCGCGGTGGCCGAGGAGCCCTCCGGCACGACCAGCGAGTCGAAGGTCGAGAAGTCCACCGGGTTGGTGGGGTCGACGACCGTGCGGCCCGCGAAGCCGTCGGGGTACTGCGCCAGCACGTCGTCGATCGCGCCGTAGGGGAGGGCGAGCACGACGATCTCGCCGGTGACGGCCTCGCCGATGGTGCCCGCGGTGACGGCCGGGTCGACGGCGGCGGCCTTGGCGGCGTCGCGGGTGAGCACCTGGACGCTCGCGCCGGCCTTGAGGGCGATGCGGGCCACCGCGGCGCCGATGTTGCCCGCTCCGATGATCGTGACGCTGGTCATGTCGTGCTCCTTCGTGATCCGGTGCGGCAGTTGTTGTCGCTTCAACGACCATAGACCTGATCTGATTGAAGCGTCAACCAAATCGTGCGAGACTGAGGGCATGACGACGCCCGACCCCACGCCCCGGTGGCTCACCGCGGACCAGCTGCGGGCCTGGACGCGCCTGGAGGCCGTCGCCGAGCTGCTGCCCGCCGCGCTCGACCACCAGCTCCAGCGCGACGCGGGCCTCTCGCACTTCGACTACCTCGTGCTGGCCAAGCTCTCCGAGGCCCCCGACCGCACGCTGCGGATGACCCGGCTCGCCGCGCAGACCAACGCGAGCCTGCCCCGGCTGTCCCACGTGGTCAGCCGGCTCGAGCAGCGCGGGCTGATCACCCGGCGCCGTTGCCGGGACGACCGCCGGTCCACCCTCGCCACGCTCACCGAGCCGGGTTGGGAGACCGTCTACGCCACCGCGCCCGGGCACGTCGCCGAGGTCCGGCGCCTGGTGATCGACCGGCTGACCCCGGAGCAGGTCGAGCAGCTCGACGCGCTGGCGCTCGCGGTGCTGGGTGCGCTCGACCCGGAGAACCGGCTGGAGGCGCAGGGCGCCGATCCTTCGGCGGAGGACGGCTGCGCGACGGCCTGACGGTCTCTGCTCAGGCCGCTGCGCGGTGCCTGCTCAGGCCGCTGCGCGGCGTGCGGCCCGGCGGGCGCGGTGCTCGCGCCTGCGATGCCACACCCGCAGCACCAGCGCCTTGAACCGGTCGGTGATCCGCCGCACCGCGGGGAACTCCGTGCCCAGGATGCCCAGGCCGAGGAAGATCATCAGCCAGCCCGGGCCGGGCAGCACCAGCAGGGCGATCCCGATCAGCACGATCGTGCCGCCGACCACGGTCACCACGACCTTGTAGGCGGTGCGCAGCCACGGCCGGCTCTCCGTGCGGGCGCGCAGCGCGGCCAGGAACCGGCGCGGACCGGCGTCCGGGTCCTCGGACGCGGCGATCTCGGCGGCGAGCGACTCGTCGGGCATGCGGACCTCCGTCGGCCGGGCGGGGGTTCCCGGTACCGCAGGAGACGATCGGCGGGGTGCGTTGGTTCCCGGCACGCCGGGCGATCCGCGCTCGTGGGACGAAAACCCCTGGTCGGAGCGGTGGGCGTCGACCAGGCTCGTGCCATGACGACGCAGGCCGACCTCGACGACCGCATCCGCCGCTACTACGGGTCCCGGTACGCCGAGGCGGAGCGGCTGACCACCCGCTCCGCCGCCGGGCAGATCGAGGCCGCCCGCACGCGTTCCCTGATCGAGGCGCGGATCGCCCCGGCCTCCCGGGTGCTCGACGTCGGCGGCGGCACCGGTGCGCACGCCGTCTGGCTGGCCGCCGCCGGCCACGACGTCACCCTGGTCGACCCGGTGCCCGAGCACGTCGCCGCCGCTGCCGCCGTCGGCACCTTCGGTGCGCAGCAGGGCGACGCCCGGACGCTGGCGTTCCCGGACGCGTCCGTCGACGTCGTGCTGCTGCTCGGTCCGCTCTACCACCTGCGCCACCGCGCCGACCGGCTGCAGGCCCTCGCCGAGGCGCGCCGCGTGCTGCGCCCCGGCGGGCAGGTGCTCGCCGCCGGGATCTCCCGCAGCATCGCCGCGCTCGACCTCGTGCTCGCCGCCGACTTCGCCGACCTGCCCGGCGCGGCCCTGATCCGCCTGCTGGAGACCGGCGAGAGCCTGGACGACGCCGACGGCTTCCCCGCCGGGCACTTCCACACCGCCGCCGAGCTGCGCGACGAGCTGACCACCGCCGGGTTCACCGAGGTCGACGTCACCGGGATCGAGGGGCCGGGATCGCTCGCGCTGGAGCTGGTGCGGCCCGAGGACGAGGTGGTGGCGGCCGCGACCCTGCTCGCCGAGCGGGCGCAGGGGCACCCGGCGTCGGCGGACCTGTCCGGGCATCTGCTGGCGGCCGGGGTGCGCTGAGGCGCCCGTCCGCGGGACTCGCACGGCTCAGCGCGGCACGGGCGGCGCGACCACCGACAGCAGCCGCAGCCGCTCGCTGCTCTCGCTGCCCGGCAGCGCCGTGTAGACCAGCAGCGAGTGCTGCTGCACCGGGTCCAGCAGCGTCTGGCAGGCGAGGTCCATCGCCCCGACCTCGGGGTGCACGAAGCGCTTCGTCTCGCGCGGGCGCAGGCCGACCTCGTGCGCGTCCCAGGCCTGCCGGAACTCCGCGCTGCGCGTCAGCAGGTCCTCGACCAGGCCGGCAGCCCGCGATCCCGCCCCGCGCCGCGTCGCCACCTCGCGCAGCCCGGACACCCAGAGCCGGGTGAGGAAGTCGTGGTCCTCCGGGGCGTAGAGCAGCCGGGAGGCGGGATCGGTGAACCAGCGGTAGCCGATGCTGCGCGCCGGCCCGCGGTGCACGGTCAGGTCGCCGGTCAGCGCCGCGCCGAGCGGGGTCTGCCGCAGCGTCTCGCCGAGCTCGGTGACGATCTCCGCCGGGGTGTCCTGCAACCGGTCGAAGATCCGCAGCAGCCCGGGGCCGACGTGCTCGCTGGTGCCACCGCGCAGCGGCGGGTGCTGACCGGCCAGCCGGAACAGGTGGTCCCGCTCGTCCAGCGACAGGTGCAGCCCCTGCGCGATCGACGCCAGCATCTGCTCCGAGGGCTGCGGCCCGCGCTCGCGCTCCAGGCGCGCGTAGTAGTCGACCGACATGTGGCACAGCGCCGCCACCTCCTCGCGCCGCAGCCCGTCGGTGCGGCGCCGCGCGCCACGGGGGAGCCCGACGTCCTCCGGCTGCAACGCCTCCCGGCGCCGCCGGAGGAACTGCGCCAGGCCCGGACGGTCGATGCTCATGCCCTGTTCCTACCGGCCCGCCGCCCGCGCAGCCAGGGCCCGGCGATCCGCCCCTCGCGGCGAGCAGCCACGGACCGTGGATCCGCGGATCGACGATCCCTGGAGCCCCGCCGGAACGTGGGCCAGCGTGGACGCACCGATCCCCGCACCGACAGGAGCCCACCGTGGCACGCACCGATCTCACCGTCCCCGACCTCACCGGCCGTCGCGCCGTCCTCACCGGAGGCAGCGACGGCATCGGCCTCGGCATCGCCACCCGCCTCGCCGCCGCGGGTGCGCAGGTGGTCCTGCCGGTCCGCAGCCGGGCCAAGGGCGAAGCCGCCCTCACCGCGATCCGCCGGCAGGTCCCGGCTGCCGACGTCTCGCTGCGCGACCTCGACCTGTCCTCGCTCGCCTCGGTCGCCGCCCTCGGGGACACGCTGCGGGCGGAGGGCGACCCGATTCACCTGCTGATCAACAACGCCGGCGTGATGACCCCGCCGGAGCGGCAGGTCACCGCCGACGGCTTCGAGCTCCAGCTCGGCACCAACCACCTGGGCCACGTCGCCCTGGTCGGCCACCTCCTGCCGCTGCTGCGTGCCGGACAGGCCCGCGTGACCTCCCAGATCAGCGTCGCGGCGAACCGCGGGCGGATGCACTGGGACGACCTCGGCTGGGAGCGCTCGTACGACGGGATGCACGCCTACGGCCAGTCCAAGGTCGCGCTCGGGCTGTTCGGCCTCGAGCTCGACCGGCGCAGCCGGGCCGGCGGCTGGGGGATCACCAGCACCCTGTCCCACCCCGGCGTCGCACCCACCAGCCTGCTCGACGCCCGCCCCGAGATCGGCCGCACCCGGGAGACCGCCGGACGCCGGACGATCGTGCTGCTGTCCCGCCTCGGGCTGACCGGCACGGTGCAGAGCGCCGGGCTGCCCGCGCTGCTCGCCGCCACCGGGCCGTCCGTCGTGGGAGGCACCCTCTACGGGCCGCGGGGGATCGGGCACGTCGGCGGCGCGCCGGGGGAGCAGGCGCTGTACCCGCCGCTGCGCAGCGCGCAGGACGCGAGCCGGGTCTGGCGGGTGTCGCAGGAGCTGACCGGGGTGGCGCTGGACGGGTGAGGTCGGGTGCCCCCAGCAGGACTCGAACCTGCAACCGACGGATTAGAAGGCCGTTGCTCTATCCATTGAGCTATGGAGGCGTGGTGCCCGGCCCGAGGTCGGCCACCCGGCGCACCAGCGTACGCGTGCGGGGCCCAGGGCGGTGACGGCCCGCCGCGCCGTCCTCCTGCGCGACACGGAGCGCAGATCGTTTGGCCCAGGTCGCCCGGACGGGCGAGTATGGACCCTGTGAATGCGCAGGCGGGGAGCCCGACGGGCACGGCGGACCGATCCGGTTCCGCGGCGAGGGACGTCCTCGACCGTCCGCTCGCCGCCACGTCCCTCCTGGACGCCATGGGCGACCTGCTGCGCGACGTCGAGGCAACCGGTTTCCCGCTGGACGTGCCGGGGGTCGAGACCTCGCGGGCGTCGCGCTCGCGGCTGGTCGACCAGCTCGCCGACCACCTGCTGCCCCGGCTGCGCGAGCTGTCCGCCCCGGCGGTGGTCGTGGTGGCCGGATCCACCGGCGCGGGCAAGTCGACGCTGGTGAACTCGCTGGTGGGGGCCGAGGTGAGCGCCGCGGGCGTGCTGCGGCCGACCACCCGGCGCCCGGTGCTGGTGCACCACCCGGAGGACGCCGAGCTGATGGCCGCGCACCCGGTGACCGACGCGGTCGAGGTGGTGGCGAGCGACCAGGTGCCGCGCGGGATCGCGCTGATGGACGCCCCCGACCTCGACTCCGTGCTGGAGACCAACCGCCGCTCGGCGCAGCGGCTGCTGGAGGCCGCGGACCTGTGGCTGTTCGTCACCACCGCCGCCCGGTACGGCGACGCCCTGCCGTGGCGGGTGCTCGGCGGGGCCGCGGAGCGTGGCGCGTCGGTGGCGATGGTGCTCAACCGGGTGGACCCGGCGGCGCTGCCGACCGTGCGCGGCGACCTGCTGGAGCGGCTGCGCGCGCACGGCATGCAGGGGTCGCCGCTGTTCGTGGTGCCGGACGTCGGCCCGCACGAGGGTGTGCTGGAGCCGGGGGTCGTCGCGCCGATCGGGCGCTGGCTGTCGATGCTCGCCGGGCCGGACCGGGCGCGCACCGTGGTCGCGCGGACGCTGCGCGGCTCGCTGGCGGCGCTGCGACCCTGGGTGGACGAGCTCGCCGAGGCGGTGGACGGCCAGGCCGAGGCCGCGACCGGCGTGCGTGCGGCGATCGACGAGGCCGTGGTGGCCCCGCGCGAGGAGGCGCGGGCGACCGTGCGGCGCGGTGCCGTCGCGCAGGGACCGGCGCAGGCGCGCTGGGCCGAGCTGACCGCACCGGGCGCGCCGCTGGTCGACGTGCTGCGCGGGTCCGGCCGGGTGGACCGGTCGCGCCGTGCCGGCCGGGAGCGTGCCGGGTCGGTGGACCCGCTGGTGCAGGACGTCGTCGCCTCCGCGCGGTCGACCGTGGTCGCGATCGGCGAGGCCACCGAGCGGGCGCTGCGCGAGGCGCTGGTGCAGGGGCCCGCCGGTGGCTCCTCCGTGGAGCGTGCCTGGTCGGCGGCGAGCCGGTCGGAGGTCCGTCCCGACGAGGCCGAGCGGGCCGCGCTCGCCTGGGCGTCGTCGGCCGAGCCCGCGCTCGCCGAGGTGCTGGCCGCGACGGTGGAGCCGGAGGGCCCCGGTCGTGCCGCGCGCCGTGCCCTCGCCCGCGCCGAGCGCCGGGTCGCCGCCGGGCGTCGTGCGCTGGGGGACGAGGGGCTGGTCGCGCTGGGGCTCGCCGCCGCCGCGGGGCTGGACGCCGCCGAGCGGATGCTCGTGGACCTGCTGGGTGAGCGCGGGCGCCGCCTGGTCGTGCTGCTGCGGGACCGGCTCGCGCAGGAGGCCGCCGGGCAGGCCGACCGGGAGGCCGCCGCCGTGGCCGCCGTGCTCGACAGGCCCGAGCTGGCGCCCGACGCGGCCTCGACGCTGCGCCTGCGGCTCGCCGTGATCAAGGGGCTGACATGACCGGGACCGCCGTGGACGCCGTCGAGACCGACGGGTCGGGCAGCGACACCGCGCGGCTCGCCGAGCGGCTGGCGGCGCTGGAGGAGGCCCTGGTGCTGGCCGGCGACCGGGTCGACCCCGCGGTGACCGCGAAGGCCCGGGCGATCGGCGACCACGTGCGCGACCGGCTGGCGCTCGGCGTGGACCACACGATCGTCTCGCTGCTCGGTGGCACCGGGTCCGGCAAGTCGTCGGTGTTCAACGCGGTGTGCGGGCTCGAGTTCGCCGAGGTCGGCGTCAAGCGGCCCACCACGTCCCTGGCCGCCGCCTGCGTGTGGGGCGAGGGCGGGACCGCGCTGCTCGACTGGCTGGACGTCGACCGCGACCGGCGGATCGTCCGCGAGAGCGCCCTGGACGGCGACACCGAGGCCCCGCTGCGCGGGCTCGTGCTGCTCGACCTGCCCGACCACGACTCGATCGAGCCCGCGCACCAGGCGGTGGTGGACCGGTTGCTGCCGATGTCCGACCTGCTGGTGTGGGTGGTCGACCCGCAGAAGTACGCCGACGACGCCCTGCACTCCGGCTACCTGCGCAAGCTGGTCGGTCACGAGGGCGCCATGCTCGTGCTGCTCAACCAGATCGACACCGTGCCCGCCGACCAGCGCGAGGCCCTGGTCGCGGACCTGGAGCGGCTGCTGGTCGCCGACGGGCTCGCCGGGGTCACCGTGCGGGCGGTCTCGGCCCGGGCCGGCGAGGGGATCGCGGAGCTGCGCGACGACCTCGCCGCGGTCGTGCGCGGCCGCAGCCTGGCCGCACGCCGGGGATCCGCGGAGATCGGCGACGCCGCCCGGCTGGTCGCCGCCGAGCTCGCCCCGGACGAGTCCGGCTCCGACGCGCTGGACGCCGCGCAGGTCGCGCACACCCTCGCCGAGGCCGCCGGTCTGCCCGCCATCGCCTCCGCCGTCGCCGCCGTGGTGCGCGGCGGGGCCGACCCGGTGCCGTCCTTCGTCGCCGTGCAGCCGGACACCGTCGAGCTCGCCCGGTCGCAGTGGGCGACCGCCGCCACCGCGCGGATGCCCCGCCGGTGGGCGGATGCCGTCCGCTCCGCGCTCGCCGGCGTCGAGGAGATCCGCACCGCCGCCGACCGGGCGCTCGCGCAGGTCACCTTGGTCGCCCGCCGGTCCGCCGCGGCCGCGACGCTGTTCACGCTCGCGTTCGTCGCCGGGGTCGCGGGCCTCGTGCTGGCCTCTGTCGGCGGGGGACTGGCGCTCGGCTCCGACCTGCGCACCGCGCTCACCCTGCTCTGGCCGGTCGCGCTGGGGCTGGCGGTGGTGGCGGTGGTCCTCGTCGTGCTCGCGCTGCGCGCCCGGCGGTCCGCGGCGCTCCGCCGGGCGGACCGGGTGATGCTCGACGGGCGCGCGGCGCTGGAGGGTGTGGTCGAGCAGCGGCTCGCGGTCCCGACCGCCGCGGTGCTGGCCGATCACCGGCGGGTGCGCGAGCTCGTCGCCCGGGCGGCGCGGGACACGGAGACGGTCGCGCAGGGCTGATCTCGGCTGCTGCCGGAGAGCTCGCGACCGGCTCGTCCGGGGCTGTTCCGCTCGGTGAGCGGGCGTCGAGCCGTCCACAGGCGGTCCAGGCGTTCGTCGTCCCCAGGCCGCGTCCTCGCGGCGTGACGTGCGCGGGTGCACGTCGTGACGCTGTCCGGACCGCCGGCGCCATCGGGTGCCGGCACGGACGAGGAGGACCGATGGCCGCGAACGACATCGACATCACGGTGGCCGGCTGGGTCGGCAGCGACCCCCGCCACTACCCCGGGCAGGACGGGCAGGTCCCGTTCACGCAGGTCCGGGTCGCCCGCACCCGGCGCTCCTACGACCGCGCCCACGACACCTACGTCGACGCCGGCACCGACTGGTTCACCGTCAAGGTGTTCCGCGACGCCGCCACCAACGTCGCGGAGTCGCTGCGCCGTGGCGACCCGGTCGTCGTGCACGGGCGACTGCGGCTCGACGAGTGGATCGCCGCGGACGGGCAGGAGCGCACCACGGCGACGCTGGTCGCGACCGCGCTCGGGCACAACCTCGCCCTCGGCACGTCACGGTTCGCCCGGACGGTCCGCGGCGGGGCGACCGGCGGCGGGGCGCGTCCGGACCAGGCGGGCGGCGGCGAGCCCGGGATCGGCGACGTGCTGCCGACGGACCCGCTGGACGGCGTCGAGGACGGGCCCGGCGGCGTGCCGGTGGACCTGTCGGGAGCGCTGCTGCTGGACGACGAGCCGGACGAGGGGATCGGCGCGGTGGCGTGATCGTCGCGGGTGCCCCTGCCGCGGACGGCGGCAGGGGTGCCCGTGCGGGGCGCGCCGATGGTCGTGCCGCGCACCTGCCGGGCAGGTGCCGGACCGACGCCCGGGCGGCGGCCCGGCCCAGGTCCCGCTGACCCGGGCGGCGTGATCGCCTAGGCTGGGTCACCGCGAGCCCACCCGGCACCGCGCCCCGCCGCCGACAGGCACGAGCGGACCGGCGCAGGACGTCGGCCCGCGACCGACGACACCGACGAGCACCGAGGCGGACGAAGAGCCAGTGGCTGAGTTCATCTACAGCATGTACAAGGCGCGCAAGGCGCACGGCGACAAGGTCATCCTCGACGACGTCTCGCTGAACTTCCTGCCCGGCGCCAAGATCGGCGTCGTCGGGCCGAACGGCGCGGGCAAGTCGACCATCCTCAAGATCATGGCCGGGCTGGATCAGCCCTCCAACGGCGAGGCGCGCCTCAGCCCCGGCTACACCGTCGGCATCCTCCAGCAGGAGCCGCCGCTGAACGAGGAGAAGACCGTCCTCGGCAACGTCCAGGAGGGCGTCGCCGAGATCAAGGGCCAGATCGACCGCTTCAACGAGATCTCCGCCCTGATGGCCGAGCCGGACGCCGACTTCGACGCCCTGCTCGCCGAGATGGGTCAGCTCCAGGAGGCGATCGACGCCGCCGACGCCTGGGACCTCGACGCCCAGCTCGAGCAGGCGATGGACGCCCTGCGCTGCCCGCCGGCCGACGCCGACGTCTCCGTGCTCTCCGGTGGTGAGCGCCGCCGCGTCGCGCTGTGCAAGCTGCTGCTCGAGAAGCCCGACCTGCTGCTCCTCGACGAGCCCACCAACCACCTCGACGCCGAGAGCGTGCTCTGGCTCGAGCAGCACCTCGCGTCGTACCCCGGCGCCGTGCTCGCGGTCACCCACGACCGGTACTTCCTCGACCACGTCGCCGAGTGGATCTGCGAGGTCGACCGCGGTCGCCTCTACCCCTACGAGGGCAACTACTCCACCTACCTGGAGAAGAAGCAGGCGCGCCTCGAGGTGCAGGGCAAGAAGGACGCCAAGCTCGCCAAGCGCCTCAAGGACGAGCTCGAGTGGGTCCGGCAGAGCGCCAAGGGCCGTCAGGCCAAGTCGAAGGCCCGCCTCCAGCGCTACGAGGAGATGGCCGCCGAGGCGGACCGCACCCGCAAGCTGGACTTCGAGGAGATCCAGATCCCGCCGGGCCCGCGCCTGGGCAGCGTCGTCCTCGAGGCCACCGACCTCAACAAGGGCTTCGACGGCCGCACCCTGATCGACGGTCTGAGCTTCACGCTGCCGCGCAACGGCATCGTCGGCGTGATCGGCCCGAACGGCGTCGGCAAGACCACCCTGTTCAAGACGATCGTGGGTCTCGAGCCGCTCGACGGCGGGTCGCTCAAGGTCGGCGAGACCGTGTCGGTGTCCTACGTCGACCAGTCCCGCGGTGGCATCGACCCGAAGAAGACCCTGTGGGAGGTCGTGTCCGACGGGCTCGACTTCATCAAGGTCGGCAACGTCGAGATGCCCTCGCGCGCCTACGTCGCGTCCTTCGGCTTCAAGGGCCCGGACCAGCAGAAGCCCGCGGGCGTGCTGTCCGGTGGTGAGCGCAACCGCCTCAACCTCGCGCTGACCCTCAAGCAGGGCGGCAACCTGCTGCTGCTCGACGAGCCCACCAACGACCTGGACGTCGAGACCCTCGGCTCGCTGGAGAACGCCCTGCTGGAGTTCCCCGGCTGCGCCGTCGTCGTCTCCCACGACCGCTGGTTCCTCGACCGGGTCGCGACCCACATCCTCGCCTACGAGGGCACCGAGGAGGACCCGGCGAACTGGTACTGGTTCGAGGGGAACTTCGCCTCCTACGAGGAGAACAAGGTCTCGCGGCTCGGCGCCGACGCGGCCCGCCCGCACCGGGTCACCTACCGCAAGCTGACCCGCGACTGACACCCTCGGCCGCCGCGACCACCACGGTCGCGGCGGCCGAGCCGTTCCACCCGGGGTCGTCCCGCGCCTGCACCACCCGGTGCCCACGCCCGCCGACCCGCACGACCACGACGAACGAGGTGCACCATGGCCCGGCTGCGGGTCCCCGTCGCGCTGCGCTGGTCCGACATGGACGCCTACGCGCACGTCAACAACGTCGAGATGCTGCGGCTGCTCGAAGAGGCGCGGATCGAGGCGTTCTGGGCGCACCCGTCCCCGGTGACCTCGGTGGCGGTGCCGGCGACGGGGAGGACGCCCGCGCCCGAGGCCGACGCCGCGGGCGTGCCGGACGCCCGCCACCCCGCCCCGGCGGACGCCCGCACCCCCTGGCCGACCGCGGTGCTCGACGCCGGACCCGGCGCGCAGACCTCCACGCTGGTCGCCCGGCAGGAGATCGAGTACCTGCGCCCGCTCGGCTACCGCCGCACGCCGGTGGTCGTCGAGATGTGGATCGGTCACCTCGGCGGCGCCAGCCTCGATGTCTGCTACGAGGTGCACGGCGGCGAGGAGGACGACGAGGCCGGTCCGTTCGCCCGCGCGGTGACCACCCTGGTGCTGGTCGACGCCGCCACCGGGTCCCCGCGCCGGATCGCCCCCGTGGAGCGCGACGCCTGGCTGCCCTACGTCGAGGAGCCGCCCCGGTTCCGCCGCCGGGGGCGCTGAGCAGCGCGGACGCTGGGCATCACTACTCAGGGACGACGCCTGACCACCTAGTGCAGGGGTGACAGCACTCATCTTCGGGGTCCGGACCACTCATGTTCGTCCGATGCCCTGGCTCCGGTGGTGGCCAGTCCGACACGGTGGTCTGAGGCGGTCGCAGGGGCCGCCTCTGAGCAGGAGGTCCACGCATGAGATCACGGTTCGGACGGCTCGTCGGGACGATCGGCGCGACGGCGGTGCTGGCGACGTCGATGGCGGTCGTCGCCCCCGCCGCGCAGGCGGACTCGCGGTGCAACACGCGCGACCACACGCACGGGATGGCGTGGTGGAAGCGGACGGACAACTACATCAACAACACGGACAGCGCCAAGGGGCCGTCGTACCGGGACTACCACCACACCAACTCGGACCCGACGTCGTGCCGCGTCTGACCCGGGTGCAGCGGGCGGCCACCGTCATGACGGTGGCCGCCTGCTGCGGCGCCCTCGTCGCCTGCGCGAGCGCGGACAACCGGACCGCTGACCCGGACACCGTCGTCAGCGCCTCCCCGAGCGTGAGCGAGGCGCCGATCTGGCGTCCGAACGCCGAGGAGCAGGAGATGCTGCTGGCGTGCGCGGCGGAGAAGCTCGGCTACGCCTTCACCCTCGACGACATCGTCGACCCGGACATGTCCGACGGCGAGGGGATCATCGACACCCCGGAGGAGTGGGAGGGCCGCCGGATGACCCGGGCCTACACCCAGTGCTGGTGGGTCAACCAGCCGGACCTGGAATCGCTCGACATGGACGACTTCGGGAACCGCGCCCGGTACAACTCGGCCTACGGGATCATCTGGGGCGAGGACGAGCCGCGCGACGACCCCCTCGCGCCCTGGCCCGGCGAGGAGAACCTCGGATGGGGCTGACCCGGGGCGTCCGCACCCTCGTCGCGGTGGGTGCCCTGCCGCTCGCCCTCGCCGCCTGCGGCACGGGCACCGGGTCCGCCGACGCCCCGAGCCCGGCCGTGTCCCCGGCGACGACCTACGCCGAGAGCCCGCTGGCGCCGTACCTGCCGCTCTTCGCGATCTCCGTCGATGAGCAGCGCGCGATCTCCGCCGAGGCCGAGACGCTGATCGCCGGGTGCATGAAGGACCAGGGCTTCACCTACGACCAGCCCTACGTGCCGGACGAGCCGATCCTGCCGCCGCTCGACGGGCTGACGCCGGTGCAGTGGGCGGAGCTGTACGGCTACGGCGTGACGACGCTCGACGCGGGGGAAGCGACCGCCGAGCCGGAGCAGCGCAGCGGGGCCGAGCAGGCCGCCTACGACGCCGCGCTCTACGGTGCGGGCACCGGGGACGAGTCGGCCTACGACTGGCAGCAGGAGGGCTGCATGGGCGCGGCGTACCACGAGGCGACCGGGGGAGCCGACGAGATCATGCGCGACCCCCGGTTCGCCGCCCTGTTCGCTGCCGTGGCTGTCGTGCAGCAGGACGCGGCGACCTCGGAGCCGATGATCGCGCTCGACTCGGAGTGGTCGACCTGTCTCGCGGATGCCGGGCACCCGGGGATCGCGTCACCCGCGGACGCCGCGGCGCGCATCCGCGCGGCGTGGTTCGCCGCCGGGGGCGAGGAGGCGAGCGCCGAGGTGCGCACGGAACTGCGTGCGGAGGAGATCGCGCTGGCGACGGCGGACGCCTCCTGCCAGCAGACGGTCGACTACCGCGGGCGGGCCGAGCAGGTCCTCTGGGCGGCCGAGGCGGTGCTGGTCGCGGAGCGGCAGGACGAGCTCGACGCGCTGGTGGCCGAGGACTGATCGACGGGCGCATCGACCGCATCGCGGGCAGGCCGGTCGATGCGCCCGGTGGTGGTGCCGTCGGCGTGCAGACCGTGGCCGGCGCGAGCGGTCGCGTGGACGCACGGCCGGCACGAGCGGTCGCGCGGACGCACGGCCGGTGGCCGGCACCGACGCGCGGTCGACAGCCCGACGTGCGGTCAGCGGTCCGATCGCGCCCGCTCGGCGGCCTCCGCGGCGCGGGCGATGTTGCGCTGCATCCCGCCGAACACGATCCCGTGGAACGGCACGACCGTCCACCAGTACAGCTGCCCGGCGAGGCCGTGCGGGTGGAAGACGGCGCGCTGCGCGAAGACGACCGGCGGCGTGCCCCACGCCTCGGCATCCCACGGATCGACGGCCGTCCCCGCATCGGCCGCGTTCGTCGCGTCCGCCGAGTCGTCCGCCGGCTCCACCCGCAGCTCCAGCCACGCCAGACCCGGCACCCGCATCTCTGCGCGCAGCCGGATCAGCCGCCCCGGCACCACCTCCTCGACGCGCCAGAAGTCCAGCGCGTCGTCCACCACCAGCCGGCGGGGGTCCCGGCGTCCGCGTCGCAGCCCGGGGCCGCCGACGAGCCGGTCGGCGAGCCCGCGGACCCGCCACGCCAGCGCCCAGGAGTACCAGCCGCGCTCGCCGCCGACGGCCTCGAGCACCCGCCAGAGCGCCGCGGGGGAGGCCTGGACCTCGGAGCGCCGGTCGTCGACGTAGAGGGAACCGCCGGCCCAGTCGGGGTCGCCGGGCAGCGGGTCGGAGGGGACGCCGGGCAGCGCGGCGGAGGACCAGCGGGTCGCGACGGCGGCCTCGTGCACGCGGGCGAGGGCGAGCCTCACGGCGCGGTCGAAGTCGATCAGCCCGGACGGCGGGTCGGGCACGTAGCGGGCGATGTCGTGCTCGCCGGCGACCACCTCGTGCACCAGCGACTCGACCAGCGGGCGGGCGATGCCGGAGGGCACCGGTGTGACCAGGGAGACCCAGAGGCTGGACAGCCGTGGGGTGAGCACGCCGACGCCGACGATCACCCGTCGCGGCAGCCCGGCGACGGCGGCGTAGCGCTGCATCATGTCGCGGTAGGTGAGCACCTCGGGCCCGCCGATGTCGAAGGTGCGGCTGACCTCCGGCGGCAGGGCGGCGGCGCCGACCAGGTAGCGCAGCACGTCGCGCACGGCGATCGGCTGGATGCGGTTCTCCACCCAGCGCGGCACCGTCATGGCGGGCAGCCGCTCGGTGAGGTACCGCATCATCTCGAAGGACGCCGACCCGGAGCCGAGGATCACGGCGGCGCGCAGCACGGCGGTGGGCACCCCGCAGGCGAGCAGGATCTCGCCGACCTCGCGGCGGGACGCCAGGTGCGGGGAGAGGTCCTCGACGTCCGGGGACAGTCCGCCGAGGTAGACGATCCGGCCGACGCCCGCCTCGCGCGCCGCTCGCCCGAAGCCGAGGGCGAGCGCCCGGTCGCGCTGCTCGAACCGGCGCCCGCCGTCCATGGAGTGGATCAGGTAGTACGCGACCGCGGTGCCGTCCAGGGCGGCGCGCAGGGCCTCGGGGTCGCCGACGTCGGCGGCGACCACCTCGACGGCGTCGTACCAGGGGCGTCCGCGCAGCCGCTCGGGGTGCCGGGCGAGCGCCCGCACCCGGTAGCCGGCGGCCAGCAGCTCGGGGACCAGCCGTCCGCCGACGTAGCCGGTGACCCCGGTGACCGCGACCAGCGGGGCGTCGGCGCGGGGCCGTCCGTCGGCGTCGGTGCCGGGCACCAGCCCGGGCAGGGTGCGCGCGACAGGCTCGGGCAGCAGGTCGTCGCCGGCGGGCGCGCCGGGGCCGGCGGCGGGTGTGGTGCGGGCGGGCTCGGGCATCACCGCAGTCTGCGAGCGCGGACCGGGTGCCGCATCTCGGCGCGGTCGCGGGGACGTGGTCGGCGGGGCGTGGATCCGCGGCGGCCGTCCGGTCGTGCCCGCGCCGCACCGCCCGGCGTCACCCGCGACCCCGCCTCAACGCCCGGCCCCGGTCGTGCCCGCGCCGCAGCGACCGGCCCCCGCGACCACGTCGGATCGCCCGGCCTCGCCCGCGAGCCAGCGCGCGCCCAGCCCGCGACCCCGCCCCGATCAGCCCAGCAGCCGGAGCGTGTCCCGCTCGGCCACCGCCTGCGAGCGGGTCGGCCGGATCGTCTCCCCGTGCGCCCACAGGTCGATCAGCCGCGGGTCGATGTACGAGGCGCGGCAGACCGCTGGGGTGTTGCCGAGCTCGGCGGCGACGTCCCGGACCACCCCGGCGACCGCCGCCCGGCGTGCCCGGTCCGAGGCGGGCGGCTCCCCGACGTCGGCGAGCCCGCGGGCGGCGAGCACGGTGGCGTGCCAGGTGCGGAAGTCCTTCGGGGTGGCGTCCGGGCCGAGCCGGCGCTTGACGTCGGCGGCGACGTCCGCGCTGGTCAGGTCGTGCCAGCCGTCGTCGTCGCGCCACGCCAGCAGCTCGGGGCCGCCGCCACGACGGCGCAGCAGCGTGCCGACCAGGGCGGCGACCCGCGCGTCCTCGACGACGACGTCGCGCACCTGCCCGGACTTGGCGGGGTAGTGGAACCGCACGGCGGCCTCCTCGCCACCGGCGCGGGCGGGCTCGCCGGTGCCGTCCAGCACGGTGACGTGCTCGCGGCGCAGGGTGGCCAGCCCGTAGGAGCCGTTGCGCTGGGCGTAGCCCTCGCCGCCGGCCCGGAAGTACGCGAGGTCGAGCAGCCGGAACGACAGGGCGAGAGCGGTGGCGCGCGGCATGCCGTCCAGCGCGAGGTCGCGGCGCACGGAGCGGCGTGCGGCCGGCAGCCGGCGGGCGATCTCGAGCACGTGGTCGTGCTTGCGCCGGTCGCGTCGCAGCCGCCACTGCGCGTGGTACAGGTACTGGCGGCGCCGGGCCTCGTCCAGCCCGGCGGCCTGGATGTGCCCGGTGGGCCACGGGCTGATCCAGACGTCCTCCCACGCGGGCGGGATCGCGAGGCCGAGGATGCGGTCCAGGTGCTCCGGCTCGGTGATCCGCACCCGGTCCAGGTCGAGGTAGACGAACCCGCGACCGGCACGGCGGCGTGCCCAGCCCGGGACGTCGATCCGGACGCGTCGCAGCCTCACCACCGGCACATCGTGCGACGTGCCCGGCGGGTGCGCGACCGGGGGGTCAGTCCGGGACCCGGACCATGCCCTCCTGCGCGATGCTGGCGACGAGGGTGCCGTCCTGGGCGAACACGCGGGTGGCGCCGAGGCCGCGCCCGCCCTGCGCGCTGGGGCTGCTCTGGTCGAACAGCAGCCACTCGTCCACGCGCACGTCGCGGTGCCACCACATCGCGTGGTCGAGGCTCGCGACGGACAGGCCGGAGGTCAGCCAGGACAGCCCGGCGCGCCGCAGCACGGGCTCGAGCATGATCTGGTCGCAGGCGTAGGCGACGAGCGCGCGGTGCAGCAGCTGGTCGTCGGGCAGCGGCGCCTTGGCGCGCATCCACACCCGCTGGGTGCCCTCGGCGGTGGGTGCGGGGCCGAGGTAGAGCGACCCGCCGACGTGCCGGACGTCGAAGGCGCTCTGGTGGGTCCAGAACTGCGCGACGGGGTGGTCGAGGTGCCCCATGCGGTCCATCGCGGACTCGACCTGCTCGGGGTCGGGGACCTCGGGCATCGGCTGCGTCAGGTCGATCCCGGGCTGCTCCTCCTGGAAGGACGCGATCATCGACAGGATCGCCTCGCCGCCCTGGCTGGCGTGGGTGCGCCGGGCGGAGAAGGACCGGCCGTCGCGCAGCCGCTCGACGGACAGGTCGATCGGGGTGCCGACGTCGCCGGCCCGCAGGAAGTACCCGTGCAGGGAGTGCGGCAGCCGGCCGTCGGGCACGGTCCGGCCCGCGGCGATCAGCGCCTGGGCGACCACCTGGCCGCCGAACACCCGGCCGCCGGGCTTGGGCAGGCTGTCCGCGACGAACGTGTCCGGGCCGTCACCGGGGGCGAGGTCGAGGACGTCGAGCAGGGCGGCGATGGTGTCGTGCGAGGTCACGCGGACCAGCGTCTCACGTCGGTGCGACGCCTCCGGCGCGACCTGCGGTGGCCCGCATCACGCCGGCCGGTGCCCGCCCGCGGTGTTGACCAGCGAGTGCGCGGCCCGCTCCAGGTAGTCCCAGAGCGTCGCCTCGTGCAGCGGCGCCAGGTGCAGCCGGTCGACGGCCACCCGCATGTGCGCCAGCCAGCGGTCGCGGGCGTCCAGGTCGACCGCGAAGGGCATGTGCCGCATCCGCAGCCGGGGGTGGCCGCGCTCCTCGGAGTACGTGGTGGGGCCGCCCCAGTACTGCTCCAGGAACATGGTCAGCCGCCGCTTGGCCGGGCCGAGGTCCTCCTCGGGGTACATCGGCCGGAGCACCGGGTCGTCCGCGACGCCCTCGTAGAACGAGTCGACCAGCCGCTCGAAGGTGTCGTGGCCGCCGATCGCCGCGTAGAAGGAGTCGCGCCGGCTCGGGTCCTCGCCGGTGGGGGTGGGCTCGGTCATGCGGCCAGTGTCGCACCGGGCGCCAGGCGTGACACCGACGCGCCTCGCGGGCGTGACCAGCGTCTCCTCCCGTGCCGCCGCGACCCTCCGGTCCCCGGACCGCGGTACCCGCGCGCGCGGGCTAACCTGGGGCGCAGACGGCTGTGACGTCACGGCCGACGCAGGGCCGTTCACGCACGATCATGACGGGGGTTCGATGAGCAAGGCAGAGCAGATCCTGGTGGCGCTGGGCGGCGGCGGGAACGTCGTGGACCTGGAGCCGTGCATCACCCGGCTGCGCGTCGAGGTCACCGACCCGGGCCAGGTGGACGAGGCGGCGCTCAAGGCGACCGGCGCGTTCGGCGTCGTGCGCTCGGGTCGCATCGTGCAGGTGATCGTCGGCCCGGAGGCCGACAGCCTGGCCGCGGAGCTCGACGGGCTGCGCTGAAGCCGCGCACGCACCGCAGACGCCGGAGGGCGCCACCGACGAGGGTGGCGCCCTCCGGCGCGTCCGGGAGCACGTGGTCGGTGATCGATCCGTCCGGCCCGGCGTCGGCGATCAGCCGCGGTCGGCCGCCGCGTCCTCGTCCGAGGCGCCGCCGTCCGCCAGCCGCTCGCGGTGCGCGGTGAGCAGGTCGCGCTGCCCGGCGAGCGGGATGTCCGCGGCCTCCAGCGCCTGCCGCACGGCCACCCGCAGCGCCCGCCCCACGGCCCACTGCCGGGCGGGGGAGGTGCGCTGGGTGACGCGGATGGTGACGGCGTCGAAGGTGAGGTCGTCGGCGGTGGCGACGGTGGGGGAGCCCTCGAGGTCGTGGCCGACGTCCGGGTCCTGCGCGAGGGCGGTGGCGGCGGCGGTGAGCAGCTCGGTCACCTCGTCCAGGTCGGCGAAGTAGTCGACCTTGACCTCGACCACCGCGTTGGCCCAGCCCTGGGTCTTGTTGCCGACCCGGGTCATCGTGCCGTTCGGCACGTACCAGAGGGTGCCGTTGACGTCGCGGATCTTGGTGACCCGCAGGCCGACCTCCTCGACGGTGCCCTGCGCCGGGCCGACGTCCACCACGTCGCCGACGCCGTACTGGTCCTCCAGCAGCATGAACAGGCCGGACAGCACGTCCTTGACCAGGCTCTGCGCGCCGAAGCCGAAGGCCACGCCCACGATGCCGGCGGAGGCGATGAACGGCGCGATGTTCACGCCGAGCTGGTCGAGCACCAGCAGCACCGCGATCGAGCCGATCACGATCGCTGCGGTGGAGCGCAGCACCGAGCCGATGGTGCGGGCGCGCTGGCTGCGCCGGGCGTTCGCGATCGGGTTGGCCTTGCGCAGCGCGGCGGCGACCTCGGTGCCGCCGAGCGGGCGGGCGATGCCGCGCTGGAGCAGCGAGGTGCCCTCGGCGATGTGCTCGGTGGCGGCCTTGATCACCCGCTGCACGATCAGCAGCGTGATCGCGCCGATCGCCAGGATGATCGCGATCCGCAGCCCGGGGCCGAGCAGCCAGTCCACCAGCGCGTTCGCGCCGTCGCCGACGGCCTCGCCGAGCCCGGGCGTGCTGTCGTCGGTCGGTGCCGTGGTCGGGTCGGACGCCAGGGCGGTCAGGTCCAGCAGGGATCGTGCGGAGAGCATCGCCCCACGCTAGCCGGACCGGGCGCACGGTCGTCGCACCGGTCCGGCGGGTGCGCGGGACCCGCACACCACCTGCACGTCTCAGGCCAGCCCGGTCCGCTCGGCCACGAACCGCAGCTGCTCCACGGTCAGCCCGATCGTGCGGGACAGCGCCCGCCCACCGTGCCCGACGCCCTTCTCCCGCCGGACCAGCACCGGCGCCTCCTCGATCGTCGCCGAGGTCGCCGCCTGCATCGCGGCGGCGAGCTTGCGGGCGTGCAGCGGGTCGACGCGGGTGTCGCCGTCGAAGATCGTGAACAGCGTCGCCGGGTACGCGGTGCCCTCGTGCACGTGGTGGTAGGGCGAGTAGTCGAGCAGCCAGTCGAGCTGACGGGCGTCGTCGGCGTCGCCGTACTCGTCGGTCCACGTGACGCCGAGGCCGAACCGCTGGTAGCGGACCATGTCGAGCAGCGGCGCGGAGCAGACCACGGCCGCCCAGGTCTGCGGGCTGCGGGTCAGCGCGGCGCCGACCAGCAGGCCGCCGTTGGAGCCGCCCCAGCAGGCGAGCCGGTCGGTGGTGGTCCACCCCTCGGCCACCAGCAGGTCGGCCACCGCCTGGAAGTCCTCGAACACCCGCTGCTTGTGCGCCCGGCGCCCGGCGCGGTGCCAGGCCTCGCCCTCCTCGCCGCCGCCGCGCAGGTTCGCCACCGCGTAGACGCCGCCGGCCTCGACCCAGGCCAGGGTGGTCGCCGAGTACGCGGGGTCGAGGGAGATCTGGAAGCCGCCGTAGCCGTACAGGATCGTCGGCGCGGGAGCGGTGGGGCGGCCCTCGGCGTCCACGAGGTCGGCGCGGGCGACCACGAACGCCCGGATCGGGGTGCCGTCGGCGCTGGTGGCGACGACCTGCCGCACCCGCACCTCGGGCAGGTCGGCGACCAGCCCGGGCGGCGCGGCCCAGACCTCGGTGACCTGCCGCTCGGCGTCGTGGCGGTGCACGGTGGAGACCGTGGTGTGGTCGGTGTAGGTGAACCAGATCTCCGGTCCGCCCTCGGGACGCGTGGCCAGCCCGCCGATCGATCCCAGACCCGGCAGGTCGACGGTGCCGGTGCGCTCGCCGGTGACCGGGTCGTGCACGGTGAGCTCGCTGACCGCGTGCCGCCGCCAGGAGACGAGCAGCCGGCGCGGGGCGGTGGCGTCGCCGCCGTCGTCGGTGAGCGCGACGTCCTCCAGCACCGCCTCCGGGTCCTCGGCCAGCAGCGGGCGCCAGTGCGGGACCCCCGGCTCGGTGGGGTCGGCCACCGCGAGGCGTGCCCGGTCCGCGTCCAGGGTGGTGTGCAGGTACAGGCGTCCGTCGCGGCCCACCCAGGCGCCGGTCTGCGCGTCGATCCCGACGTGGATCTCCCGGAACGCCGGCACCTCGCCCGGTGCGGTGGCGGTGAGGTCGGCGATCCACACGTCGTTGCGCGGGGCGGTGCCGGCCGCCGCCGAGGCGATCAGCCAGCGTCCGTCGCGGGACACCGAGACGCCGTAGTAGTTGGTCATGTCCAGGCCGGCGCCCAGGATCTCGACGTCGGTGGCCGGGTCGGTGCCCACCACGTGGCGCCACACCCGCCGGTGGTACTGCCGCTCGTCCTCGGGCAGCAGCTCGGGGGCCAGCCGCCGCACGTAGAAGAAGGCCTCGCCGCCCGGCTCCCACGCCACCGGCGAGTACCGGGCGCGATCGATCGGACCGTCCACGGCGGCGCCGGTCGCGACGTCGATCACGTGCAGCACGCTCTCCTCGGTGCCGCCGTGCGACACCTGGTAGGCGAGCAGGTCGCCCTCCTTGCTCGGCTGCCAGGCGTCCAGCGTGGTGGTGCCGACCGGGTCGATCGCGATCGGGTCGACCAGCACGCGCTCGCGCTCGGCGCCGGGGACGTCGGGATCGGGCTCGGCCACCACGACCACCGCGTGCTCCTGCTCACCGGTGCGCCGGGAGAAGAACCGCCGGTCCCCGCGCCACGCCGGGGTGCCGACGAAGCCCGCCCCCAGCAGCGCCTGCAACCGGGCGGTCAGCGGGCCGGTCCCCAGCGGTCCGTCGGCGTCGATCGCGGCGTCCAGCCGGTCGCGGTGCGCGGCGTACAGCGCGTCCTGCGCGGTGGACCACTCCTCGGTCACCGGGTCGGCGGCGTCCTCCAGCCAGCGGTACGGATCGGCGACCTGACGGCCGTGCAGGTCCTCGACCAGGTCCAGGCGGCGGGCGGCGGGGTAGGAGGTCATGGTCAGCACCCTACGGCGCGCTCTCCCGCCGGCCGGTGCTCGCTCTGGCAGGATCGGCACGTGGCTGACGACGGCACCCCGAGCCCGGCACTGGTCGCGCTGGCGCGCGCGCACGGCGTGGCGCACGAGTTCGACGGGTTCCACGGCGAACGACGGCAGGCGGGCACCGGCACGCTGATCGGCGTGCTCGGCGCCCTGGGCGTGGACGCCTCCTCCCCGGAACGGGTCGAGGTGGCGCTGCGCCAGGCCGAGACCGCGCCCTGGCGGCAGGTGCTGCCCCCGGTGGTGGTGCTGCGGCAGTCGCAGCAGGTGCAGGTGCCGGTGCACGTCACCCACGGCGACCCGGTGCAGGCCTGGCTGGTGATCGGTGCGGGCGAGGCGGTGGCCGCCGCCGGTGCCGCGACCGCCACGGCGGGGCCCGGCGGCACGGTCGAGCTGGAGCAGGCCGACGTCTACACCGAGCCGCGCAGCGTCGACGGGCGGCTGGTCGGCCGCGCCACCTTCACGATCCCGGCGGATCTGCCGCTCGGCTGGCACGTGCTGCGCACCAGCGGTCCCTCCGGCGACGCCGCCTGCCCGGTGGCCGTCACCCCGGACCGCCTGGAGCTGCCGGAGGCGCTGACCGACTCCTCCGCGTGGGGGCTGATGGTCCAGCTGTACTCGGTGCGCTCGCGGGCGTCCTGGGGCGTGGGCGACCTGCGCGACCTGGCCGACCTCGCCTGGCTGTCCGCGCACGAGGCCGGTGCGGGCTTCGTGCTGGTCAACCCGCTGCACGCCGCGGAGCCGGTGCCGCCGCTCACCCCCTCGCCCTACCTGCCGACCACCCGCCGGTTCGTCAACCCGCTCTACCTGCGGGTCGAGGACGTCGACGAGACCGCCTACCTGTCGTCCGCGGACCGCGCGCTGGTGGAGTGGGCCGCCGAGCGCGCCCTCGCGCTGGACACCGACGACGGGCCGATCGACCGGGACGTCGCCTGGGAGGCCAAGCGCGCCGCCCTGGACGTCGTCTTCGCCGCCCCGCGCTCGGCCGCCCGCCAGGCCGACCTCGACGCGTTCCGCCGTCGCGAGGGCCGCGGCCTGGAGGACTTCGCGCTGTGGTGCGCGCTGGTGGAGCGGGACGGTCCGCCGCCGTGGGACGCCGACCTGCGCGACCCGGCCGCCCCGGGCGCGCTGCGTGCCCGCACCGAGCTGGCGCACCGGGTGGAGTTCTACTGCTGGTTGCAGTGGCTGTGCGACCAGCAGCTCGCCACCGCCCAGCGGCGGGCCCGCGAGGGCGGCATGTCCGTCGGCGTGGTGCACGACCTGGCCGTCGGCGTGCACCCGGACGGCGCCGACGTGTGGTCCCTCGGCGCCGTGCTCGCCCGCGGGGCGTCGGTGGGCGCGCCGCCGGACATGTACAACCAGCAGGGCCAGGACTGGTCGCAGCCGCCGTGGCACCCCGCCGAGCTGGCCCGCGTCGCGTACCGCCCGTACCGGGACCTGCTGCGCACGGTGCTGCGGCACGCGGGGGCGGTGCGGATCGACCACATCATCGGCCTGTTCCGGCTCTGGTGGATCCCGCAGGGCGCCCCTGCCGACGCGGGCACCTACGTGCGCTACGACCACGAGGCGATGATCGGCATCCTCGCCCTGGAGGCGCACCGCGCCGGCGCCCTCGTGATCGGCGAAGACCTGGGCAACGTCGAGCCGTGGGTCCGCGACCACCTGATCGAGCGCGGGGTGCTCGGCACCTCGGTGCTCTGGTTCGAGAAGGACGAGCAGGGCCGGCCGCTGGCGCCCGAGCGGTACCGCCGCCTGGCGCTGTCCACCGTCACCACCCACGACCTGCCGCCCACGGCGGGCTACCTGGCCGAGGAGCACGTCGCGCTGCGCGAGCGCCTCGGGCTGCTCACCCAGCCGGTGGCCGAGGTGCGCCGGGCCGCGCGGGAGGAGCGTGCCGACATGCTCGCCGCCCTGCGCCAGCGGGGTCTGGTCGGCGCCGACCCCTCCGAGCGGGAGGTCGTCGAGGCGCTGCACCGCTACGTGCTGCGGACGCCCTCGGTGCTGGTCGGGGTGTCGTTGGCCGACGCCGTGGGGGAGCGGCGCGCGCAGAACCAGCCCGGGACGGACACCGAGTACCCCAACTGGAAGGTCCCGCTGGCCGACGGCGCCGGCCGCCTGGTGCTGCTGGACGACCTGCTCACCAACCCCCGCTGGCACTCCCTGGTGGACGTGCTGCGGGCCTGACCGCCAGGCTCAGCTCCCCACCCCGCACATCCCCCCGACGAGGTCGGTGGTTCAGCACGAGGTCGGTGGTTGCGCGCCGCATGATCGCGCGCGAACCACCGACCTCGTGGCCGGGCAGGTGAGCCGGGGGCTCAGAGCTGGTGGTAGCTCCGGTCCGCCTGCTGGGCCGCCAGGGTGCGGCGGACGCCGTCGCGGGCCTCGATCACCAGGCGGCGCAGCGCGGGGGCGGCCTCCGTGTGCTCGGCGAGCCACGCGTCGGTGACCGCCGCGACGTCGACCGTCTCGTCGTCGGCGAGCTCCGTCGGGTACAGGCCGACCACGATGTTCTGCGCCATCTCGTTGGTGCGGTCCGCCCACACCTGCTCCAGCGCGTCGAAGTACGGCGCGACGTACGGGCGCAGCAGGGCGCGGTCGTGCACCCGGCCGAAGCCGTTGATCGTCGCGGCCTGCAGCGCGTTCGGCAGGTCGCCCGACTCGACCACGGCGGCCCACGCGGCGGCCTTGGCCTCCGCGGTGGGGATCGCGGCGCGCGCGGCGGCGGCGGCTCGCTGGCCGGTGGCCGTCGGGTCGGCCTCGAGCTGGGCGTCGATCTGCTCCGCGCCTGCGCGGCAGCCGGTGACCAGCGAGGTCAGCAGCTCCCAGCGCAGGTCGGTGTCGATGCTCAGACCCTCCAGGCGGGTGCCGCCGTCCAGCAGGGCGGCCACCGCGTCGAGCTGCTCCGGGGTCGAGGCACGGGCGGCGAACGCCTTGACCAGCTGGAGCTGGGTGTCGCTGCCGGCGGCCGCATCGGTCGCCAGCGTCCACAGCCGGTCGGCCGCGGCGACCTCGGTGGCGGTGCGGTGCTCCGCGGCCACGTACAGGTCGAGCGCGGTGGCGAGCTGGCGCAGCAGCACCAGGACCACCGAGGAGTCGGTCTCGTGCGCGATGTTGCCGAGCAGCAGGTCCACGTAGTCGCGGGCCGGGGTCTCGCCGTCGCGGGTGGCGTCCCAGGTGGCGGCCCACACCATCGTGCGGGGCAGCGAGGCGGTGAAGTGTGCCAGGTGGGCGACCGCGGTGGCGAGCGAGCGCTCGTCCAGGCGGACCTTGGCGTAGGCCAGGTCGTCGTCGTTCAGCAGCAGCAGGTCCGGGCGGCGCTCGCCGACCAGCGCGGGCACCTCGGTGCGGGCGCCGTCCACGTCGAGCTCGGTGCGGCTGGTGCGGACCAGCACGCCGTCCACCACGTCGTAGCCGCCGATCACCAGGCGGTGCGGCCGCTGCACCGGGTGCGTCTCCGGCACCTCCTGGAGCACGGCGAGGCCGGTGATCCGCTCCACGCCGTCGGCGTCGGGGGCCGAGGTGATCTCCGGGCGGAGCAGGGTCACGCCGGACTGCTCCAGCCAGAGCGCCGACCACGCCGACAGGTCGCGGCCGGAGGTGGCCTCCAGCTCGGTCAGCAGGTCGCGCAGCTCGGTGTTGCCCCACGCGTGCTTGGCGAAGTACTGCCGGACGCCGGCGAAGAACTGCTCCTGGCCCACCCAGGCGACGAGCTGCTTGAGCACGCTCGCGCCCTTGGCGTAGGTGATGCCGTCGAAGTTGACCTCGACGTCCTCCAGGTCACGGATGTCCGCGGCGATCGGGTGCGTGGAGGGCAGCTGGTCCTGACGGTAGGCCCAGCCCTTCTCCAGCGAGGAGAACGTCGTCCAGGCGGAGGTCCAGCGGGTCGCCTCGGCGGTGGCCAGCGTGGAGGCGAACTCCGCGAAGGACTCGTTCAGCCACAGGTCGTCCCACCAGCGCATGGTCACCAGGTCGCCGAACCACATGTGCGCCAGCTCGTGCAGGATCGTCACCGCACGACGCTCGACCGTGGCCTCGGGCACCTTGGAGCGGAAGACGTAGTTCTCCAGGAACGTGACCGCCCCGGCGTTCTCCATCGCGCCCGCGTTGAACTCCGGCACGAAGAGCTGGTCGTACTTGGCGAACGGGTACGGGAAGTCGAAGGACTCCTCGTAGAACGCGAAGCCGGCCCGGGTGATGTCCAGGATGTTCTCGGTGTCCAGGTGCTCGGCCAGCGAGGAGCGGCAGTACACGCCCAGCGGGATCGTGCGGCCGTCGCTGCTGGTCAGCTCGCCGTGCTCGTGGTGGTACGGACCTGCCACGACCGCGGTGATGTAGGACGAGATCCGCGGGGTCGGCTCGAAGGTCCACGTCGCCGTGCCCTTCTCGGCGCCGCCGTTGCGGTTCACGCCGCCCTCGACCGGCGTCGGCTCGCCCGCCTGCGGGGAGTTCGACACGACCACCCAGTGCGCCGGGGCGGTCACGGTGAAGGAGAAGGTCGCCTTGAGGTCGGGCTGCTCGAACACCGCGAACACGCGGCGGGAGTCGGCGACCTCGAACTGCGAGTACAGGTACACCTCGTCGTCCACCGGGTCGACGAACCGGTGCAGGCCCTCGCCGGTGTTCATGTACGCGCAGTCGGCGACCACCAGCAGCTCGTTGCGCTCGGCCAGGCCGTCCAGGCGGATCCGGGAGTCCGCGACCACGTCGGCCACGTCCAGGTCGACGCCGTTCAGCACCACCCGGTGCACGGTGGGGGCGATCAGGTCCACGAACGTGCCGGCACCGGCCTCGCGGGCGGTGAACCGGACGGTCGTCGTGGACGTGAACGTCTCCGGACCGGTGGTCAGGTCGAGCGCGACGTCGTACTGCTCGACGGCGACCAGCCCGGCGCGGGCACGGGCCTCGTCACGGGTCAGGTTCTCAGCGGGCACGCGGTGTTCTCCTCGCAAGATCGGGTCGTGGACCGTCCGGCATCATTGCACCGAACTGCGGTCCTGTGCGCCGCCGGAGGTGACAGAGACCCGGGGTCGCGGGGCATGATGGCGGACGCGACCCCCTCTCGCGGGGTGCGCGTGTGCCCGCAGCCGCCGCTGGAAGGACCCCCACCCGTGACCGTCGACCCCTCGACCGCACCCGCCCGCGACACCGCCGACTTCTGGTTCGACCCCGCCTGCCCGTGGGCGTGGATGACCTCGCGGTGGATGGACGAGGTGCAGCGCGTCCGGGACGTCGACGTGCGGTGGCACGTGATGAGCCTGTCGGTGCTCAACGAGGGGCGTGACCTGCCCGAGGAGTACCGCACGCTGATGGACGACTCCTGGGGCGCGGTCCGGGTGCTGATCGCCGCGCAGGAGCTCTACGGCGCCGAGCACCTCAAGCCGCTGTACGACGCCCTGGGCACCCGGCGGCACCCCGGCGGCCGCAAGGACACCGCGGCGATCATCCGCGAGTCGCTCGCCGAGGCCGGCCTGCCCGACTCGCTGGCCGCCTACGCCGACACCGACGAGTTCGACACCCAGCTGCGCGCCTCGCACGCCGAGGCCATCGCGCTGGTCGGCGACGAGGTCGGCACCCCGGTCGTCGCCGTCAACGGCACCGCGTTCTTCGGCCCCGTGATGACCCCCGCGCCGAAGGGCGAGGACGCCGGTCGGCTGTGGGACGGGTTCGTGCTGGTCACCGGCGTGCCCGGCTTCTACGAGATCAAGCGCACGCGCACCGCGGGCCCGGACTTCGGGTGACCGCCGCGGGGCGGGGCGTCTGCCGGTCGAGGATGACGGAGGGGATCACATGTCAGGGCTGAGCCGTGGGATCAAGATCTTCCTGGGCGTGGACGCCGTGCTCGTGCTCGCGCTGGTCATCGCGGCGGCGATCGTGCTCAGCGGCGGCGACTCCGGCGACGACACCGCGGGGGACCGGTCGCCGGCCGCGACCTCCGCCACCGGCGGGTCGAGCCCGTCGGGCACGTCGGACGCGTCCTCGCCGCAGGCCACCTCCGCCGACGTGTCCACCTTCGCGTCGCCCAGCGGCAACATCGCCTGCACCATGTCCGCCGACGGCGTGACCTGCACGATCGCGCACATCACCTTCGCGCCGCCCGCCGTCGAGGGCTGCACCGGGTCGACCGGGCACATGGTCGTGCTGAACACCGACGGCGTCACCGTGCCCTGCGTCGAGGGCGCCGACCCCGCCGTCGCCTCCGCCGACGTGACCGTGCTCGACTACGGGCGCTCGCAGCAGGTCGACGGCTACACCTGCACCAGCGCCACCAACGGGATGACCTGCGTGGTGGAGGAGTCCGGCGTCGGGTTCCGGGTGGCGACGGCGGAGCTCGTCACGCTGCCCTGAGGCGCTCGACCTGATCGCGTCCCGACGGGGGTCGGGGAACGACCGATCTGCTGCCGGTGATCCAGCATGATGGCCCTCATGAGCGAACCGACACCCAAGGGGACGGTGCTGGTGAAGCGGCACCCGGTGGTGCTGAGCGTCGTGCCGACGGCCGCGGACACCTGGACCTTCCCGCGTGAGGCCGTCGAGGACGTGCGGCCCCGGCCGCGGCGGGTGGTGACCGGTCTCGTCCTCGGTCTGCTGCTCGGTGCGCTGCTGCTGCCCGCGGCGTCGGCCGTCCGGATCCCGGGGCTCGATCTCGGCACGTCCCGTCTGGTCGGCTTCGGCCTGGCGCTGGTCCCCGCGATGCTGATCCACCTGCGGGGCCATCCGGTCGGCCTCCTGCTGGGCGCGGTCATCGGAGCGGTCGGCGCTGCGGTGACCGGCGGCGGGGTGCCGGCCGTGGGGACGGCGCTGCTCTTCGCCGTGCCGGCGTGGCCGTCCTGGGCGGGCTACCGCGCGCGCGAGCAGTGGTGGCCGTCGCTGGCACGGCTGCTGGACGAGCACCGTCGGGCGGAGGGACGCGTGGTCGCGCTGCGGCTGATGGCCGACTACCCGCACCGGCTCCGCATCACGGTGACCACCCCGGACGTGCCGGACCGCTCCTGGTGGCTCGACGTGCAGGCGAGCACGCAGGTCCAGCTCGCGGTCGGGGACCCGGTCGCCGTGTGGTTCTGCCCGTCGGAACCTGCCGCCGCGGTGCTCTGCGTGTCCGAGGACGCGGTGAGCCTGGCGGCCTGGCTCGCGCACCCGGGCGGCGTGGACCCGACGGGCTGAGCCCGGCGCGAGGGGTGCACCGCACACCACCTACGCAGGCGGTACTCAGACGCGCCTCACACCACTCAACTTCCCGCTGAGGGATGGTGCGGTCGCGTGGCGGCCGGGCACGGTGGTCGCACGGCAGGGCTTTCCAGCCCGAGCGGTCGTGAACGTTTCTGAGGAAGGCGTGGAAGTGCGGAGGATGGCGTCCCTGGTGCAGATCGGTGCGGTCGTGCTGCTCGTCGGGTGCTCGCCCGGGCAGGGACCTGCTCCTGCTCCGGAGGGCACGGCTCAGTACACCGGGCCGTGGGCGGACACCTTCGCCGCATGGGCGGCGATGACGGACGTCCCCTTCGGGCTCGCCGTGTTCAGCGACTCGACGATCACCCCAGCAGAACGCGCGGAGGGACTGGCCCTCGTCACCGAGTGCTACGAGTCGCGCGGGTACACGGTGGAGTACGACCAGTTCGGCTACGAGACGGTGACGAGCACGGGTGGCACGCAGGACACGGCCGAGGTCATGGGTGAGTGCGCCTTCGCGGACGGCGGGGTGGTGGCGCTCTCGGACATCATCGCCGTCAACCCGAACAACGACGACATGCTCGCGCTGGCGGCGGAGTGCCTCGTCCGGGAGGGGATCGTGGAACCCGGCTACACCCGTCACGACCTCGAGGCGGCCGACGGCGTCCCGGGGGGAGGGCCGGGGACCGTGGGCGAGCGCTGCCTGCGGGATCCGCTGGGGCTGCTGACGGGGTCGTCCTAGCCCACCTACCCGGTTCCCCCCGGACATACTCAGATTCGCTCCCGCGCTACTCAACTTCCTGATCAGGGGTGGTGCGGGCGCCCGCGACCGGGACACGGTGGGCGCACGGCGGGACGTCCTCGCCGTCGGTGGACGACACGTCGTCCCCGGGATGCGGACGAAAGAGTCCCCATGCGATCGGTCTCGGCAGGCAAGCTCAGGTCCAGGGCGGTCGCCGCTGTCGTCGGGGCGTCGGCCCTGCTCATCGGTGCGGGGGTGGGTGCCTCGGCGCTGAGCACGGGCACGCTGACCGCGCGGCGCGACGGCGCGATCGTCACGAGTGGCAGCGCCAGCGTCTTCCGCGGCTACTCCGGCGTCGCCGGCGGCAACATCCACTCGGCCGACTTCACGGTGCGCGACCGGAGAGCGGACGGAAAGGCGTCGTACGGCGAGCTGGTCGGGCTGCACCAGCAGAACGTCTGGCGCGGCTATCCCGGCGGCAAGTGGTTGCTTGTGCCGACCACGGTCTCCGATGGCTCGACCCAGACGTCGCGTACCGAGGGGACCATCAGCACCGGCGTGATGATCCGGGCGTCGGCGGACAACACCGGGGTGTGGACGACGACGGCGCGGGTGTGCCTCGACGTGCACTTCGCCCCCGACTCCTGCGCGAGCAAGACCTTCTGATGGTCACCACGCTTCGGGCCGACGGTCTGGCGCGTGCGTACCGTGGAATCGACGCCCTCGCACCCTTGGATCTGACCTGGGGTCCGGGGGTGCACGGTGTGCTCGGGCCCAACGGAGCCGGCAAGACCACGCTGCTCCGGATGCTGGCGGGCGTCCTGGTCCCGACCAGCGGTCGCCTGCTGGTCAGGGGCGCCGAGGTCCGGTCGTCACGGCAGCGCGCCGCCTATCGGCACGAGGTCGGCCTGCTGCCCCAGGAGCCCGGGTGGCCCGGCGAGTTCACCGCGGCCGAGCTGGCCGGGTATGTCGGCGTGCTCCGCGGCCTCGGACGGCGACGTGCGACAGTGCGGGCGCGGGAGGTGCTGGACGAGGTCGGGCTCGGTGACCGGCGGGACGTGCAGATCCGGCGGATGTCCGGCGGCGAGCGGCGGCGCGCATTCCTGGCGCAGGCCCTCGTGCACGACCCCTCCGTCGTGATCCTCGACGAGCCGACCTCCGGGCTCGACCCGGTGCAGCGCCTGCGCGTCCGGCACCTGCTCGGCGACCTCGCCGCGCACCGGACGGTGCTGCTGTCGACCCACCTGGTCGAGGACGTCGTGCGCACCGCGGACACGTTGCTGGTCCTCGATTCCGGCCACGCGGTGTGGTCGGGGAGCCCGACGGACCTCGTGCGGCGCCGCGGCGGCGGTGACGCCCCGGACGGGGCCGACGAGGCGGTCGCCGCCGAGTCCTCTGCCGAGTCGGCCCTGCTCGATCTGCTCGCGGGCGCTGTCGCCCGCGAACGCACGGACCCGGGCGAGGGCGGGCGATGAGGCGGTTCTGGCCGGTCGCATTGGTCGCAGTCGGTCTCGGGCTGGTCCTCCTACTGACTCCCGACAGACCTGTTCTCCGCAGCGGACTCTGGGCGGTGGACGCCGCGACGACCCAGGTGATCATCCTCTGGCCGGTGATCGTCGGACTCGCCGCCGCGGACGCCGTGCGGCTCCGGCGGACCGGAGCGCTCGATCTGCTCGCGGTGGCACCCGTCGCGTCCAGGGTCCGGCTGCTGGTCGGCCGGTCGCTCGGCCTCGCGGCATGGGCCTCGATCGGCATCGTCGCGTGCGCCGTGCTGGGCGTGGTCCTCGCGCGGGTGCACGGGTCGACGGTCCCCTGGAGGCAGCCGGCCGCATGGTTCCCGCTCGTGCTCGCGATCATCGGCCTGCTCGCCGCGGCCGTCCTCGGCACCGCGCTGGCCTGCCTTCCTGCGCACAGGAGATCGTGGTCGCTGCCTCCGCTGGCCGCGGCGCTCACGTACGCCTTCCTGATCTTCGACCACGGGATCGCGCCGGGACTGCTCGCGTTCACCGGGGCCACCGGGACATCGGTGGTGGTGCTGGACTTCGTGCCGGCCGCGGTCGGGTGGCAGCTCGGACTCTTCGTCATGGTGATCGCCCTCATGACGGTCTTGGTGGCGGTCGCGACCGGTGCGGGGCGCGCCGCTCGGGTGTGCCTGGTCGTCCTTGTCGTGGCGCTGGTGCCGGTGGAGCAGCAACGATCTGCGGCGGTGACCTCCGGCATGTTCACGCTCGCGGACGTCTCGACCTGGCCGTGCGAGCACGTCTCGGCACGCTCGCAGGTGTGCCTTCCGCGCGATCAGCAGCACACCCTTGCCGGCCTCGCGGAGTCGATACGCCCGCTGGACGCCCGGCTGCGGGAGCTCGCCCCCGAGACGGCTGCGGTCCGCTACGGCCCGGTGTCCGCCGCCCCCGAGCCTCTCCCGGGTTGGCTCGACGTCCGTGCGCCGATCTCGAGCGACGAAGGCGGCGGGCTCGCGACCGACCTCGCGAGCGGACTCGCCGGCTGCTCCGTCCCCGAGGAGGCACCCGAGTGGTCCGAGGCCGATCACGCGGCCTACGTGCGCGCCCTGGTCGCGGTGACGCGCTACCTCGACCCGGAGTTCGACGTCGGCCCGATGACGTCGACCTGGTCGTGGAGCGGTGACGGTCGACCGCTCGACCTACGGCCGACGCTCCCGGAGGCGCAGGCGGCGCTGGTCGACCTGCGCACCTGTCGAGGATGCTGGTGAGCCTCGCACCGCTGCCGGTGCTGTTCGCACGGTCGCGCGGCGGGTTCGTGCCGCCTGCCGTGGTCGTCGTCGCGAGCGTGCTCGTCGTCGGGTGGGCCCCGGTGGGACTGCGTCGTGTGCCGCTGATGGACCACGTCGCCCTGGTCGCCCTCGGCGTGTCCGCGGTGCTGCCGGCCTTCGGCTGCCTTCGCGGCCTCGGCGCCCCAGGCCCGGAGATCGAGCGCCCGGTGGCGGGGTGGCGCCTGGTGGCGTGCCGGCTCGCCTGGACGCTGCTGCTGTCGGCGCTGGTGGTCGTCACCGGTGTCACGGTGGCGGTCGCGCGTGGGCTCGGCCTGGACGGGGCGGTGCTGGTCGCCCGCAACGGGATCATCGGGACCGGCATCGTGCTGGTCTGCGCCGTGCTGCTGCGCCCGGCGCTCGCCTGGGTCCCGCTGTCGCTCTTCGCCCTGGCCGGCTGGATCTTCGGCACCACCGATCTCGCCGGCACGGCGCGCTGGTGGGCGGTGCTCAGCCACACGCCGGACAGCAGGTCCGCCGCGGTGGTCGCGGTGCTGCTGTGGTGCGGTGGGTGCGCGCTCTACGTCACCCGGGATGCACGCGCCGGGTGAGCGCGCGCCCTCCGCCGTCGGCAGGATCGGCCCCGGGATCGGGCGTCGTCCAGCAGAATGCGTCCGTGCCGATCTCCGTCGTCGTCCGTGACGAGCGCCATCACGACCTCGCGCGCCTGGAGGACGCGCTCGTCACCCTGCCGATGCCGCCGGTGACCGTCACCGCGGACCTGCTGCGGCTGGGGCGATCGGCGGGCTTCCCGCTGCTGGCGCACGTCGAGCCCCACGGCAGCACCTGCTTCAACCGTGCCCAGTCGGCTGCGGTGGTCGCCGAGCTCGACGCGTGGCACCGGGCCGCGCCGTCCGAGGGGTCGCGGACGCTGCTGGCGGGGATCAGGGTCCTGGTCGCCGGGCACATGGCGCGGCCGCACCGCTACCTCTGGTTCGTCGGCGACTGAGCCCCGGGCAGCACCCGCCGGACGCACGACGCCCCGGCCGCCACCCCACGGGCAGCGACCGGGGCGGGCGTCACGGCGTCACCAGATGCGCACGCGCTCCTCCGGCGCGAGGTACAGGCCGTCGCCGGGCTGCACGTCGAACGCCTCGGCGAACTCGTCGATGTTGCGCACCACCGCGTTGCAGCGGACCTCGTCGGGGGAGTGCGGGTCGACGGCGAGCCGGCGGATCACCTCTTCGTCGCGGCCCTTGGCACGCCAGACCTGCGCCCAGCCGAGCAGCACGCGCTGCACGCCGGTCAGGCCGTCGATCACCGGCGCCTGGTCGAGCGGGGTGCCCAGTGCGATCCGGTAGGCCTTGAGCGCGATCGACAGGCCGCCGAGGTCGCCGATGTTCTCGCCGATGGTGAGGGCGCCGTTGACGTGGTGCGAGCCGTCGAGCTGCGCGGGGCTGAAGCCGTCGTACTGCGCGATCAGCGCGGAGGTGCGCTTCTCGAACTCGGTGCGGTCGGCCTCGGTCCACCAGTCCTCCAGGCGGCCCTGGCCGTCGTACTTGGAGCCCTGGTCGTCGAAGCCGTGGCCGATCTCGTGGCCGATCACAGCGCCGATCCCGCCGTAGGAGACCGCGTCGTCGGCGTCGGCGTCGAAGAACGGCGGCTGGAGGATCGCCGCGGGGAAGACGATCTCGTTCATGCCGGGGTTGTAGTACGCGTTCACGGTCTGCGGGGTCATGAACCACTCGTCGCGGTCGATCGGCCGGCCGATCTTGTGCAGCTCGTGGTCCTGCTCGAAGGCGGAGGCGCGTCGGACGTTGCCGAGCAGGTCGTCGGCGCGGACCTCGAGGGCGGAGTACTCGCGCCACTTCACCGGGTAGCCGATCTTCGGGGTGAAGGCGTCGAGCTTGGCGAGCGCCTTGGCGCGGGTCTCCTCGCCCATCCAGTCGAGGCCGCTGATCGACTCGCGGTAGGCCTCGACCAGGTGGCCGACCAGCACCTCCATGCGGTCCTTGTGCGCGGGCGGGAAGTGTCGGGCGACGTAGACCTCGCCGACGGCCTCGCCGAGCACGCCCTGCACCAGGGAGACGCCGCGCTTCCACCGGTCGCGCAGCTCCTGGGCGCCGGTGAGGGTGCGGCCGTGGAAGTCGAAGTTGGCCTCGACGACCTCGCTGCTGAGGAACGGTGCCCGCGCGGTGATCAGGTGGTAAGCCAGCCAGGCCTGCCAGTCGGCGGCGGGCTCGGACGCCCACAGGGCCGCGAAGGCGGTGGCGAAGGAGGGCTCGCGCACGACGAGCTGGTCGAGCGAGCCGGCGGGGGCGCCGAGGGCGTCGGCCCAGGCGGCCCAGTCGAAGCCGGGGGCGTCGGTGGCCAGCGCGGCCAGCGTGGTCGGGTTGTAGGTGCGGTCGGCGTCGCGGTCGGCGACGACGTCCCAGTGCCCGGCGGCGATCTTCGTCTCCAGCGCGAGCACCCGGCCGGCGGCCTCGCCGGCGGTCACGTCGTCGGCGGACCAGCCGCCGAGGCGCAGCATGCGGGCGACGTGCGGGCGGTAGGCGGCCAGCACCTCGGCGTACTGCTCGTCGCGGTAGTAGGACTCGTCGGGCAGGCCGAGGCCGGACTGCGTGAGGTAGACGACGTAGCGCTCCGGGTCCTTGGCGTCGTTGTCGACCCAGAAGCCGGTGGCGGAGACGGCGCCGGTGCGCTGGAGGTCGCCGAGCACGCGCGTGAGGGCGGCCGGGTCGCCGGCGGCGGCGATGGCGTCCAGCTCGGGGCGCAGCGGGGCGACCCCGGCGGCCTCGACGGCGTCGGTGTCCATGAAGGACGCGTAGAGCGCGCCGATCTGGGCCTGCACGCCGGTGGGCTCGGCCAGGTCGGCGGCCTCGGTGATGATGTCGCGGACCTGCTCCTCGGCCTGGTCGTGCAGCGCGCGGAAGGATCCGTCCATCGCCCGGTCGGCCGGGATCTCGTGGGAGGCGACCCAGCGGCCGTTGACGTGGGCGTACAGGTCGTCCTGCGGGCGGACGTCGGGGTCGAGGGCCGTGAGGTCGATGCCGCTGCGAGTCATGGGTGGAGGTGCGTCCCTTCCGGTGGTGCGCGGGCGGTGGCCCGGGGCGTCGGTGCGCGCCCGGAGCCAGCGTAGGCGTCGCCGCCCACCTCAGGCGGGTGCGACCTCCCCGCGCGGCCGGGACAGCGCGAACAGCATGGCGGGCAGCACCTCGGGGTCGGCGCCCGCGGTGCCCTCGGAGGTGATCGCGGGGACCGCCGAGGCGGCGTCCACGTAGACCGGCACGATCATGGCGACCAGCGCGGGGATCGGCACGACGGGCTCGCGGCCCAGCCGGTCCAGGGCGACGGCGAACATCGCGTGCAGGCGCTCCTGGGTCTGCCGGGTGTGCTCGGCCATCGGCGTGACGGCCGCGGGGTTGCGCAGCGAGTAGAGGCGGAACTCGGCGTTGATCAGCGCCCACTCCCGGTCGAGGGGGGCGAAGCGCTCGATCACCCCGGCGATGATGCGGCGCGGGTCGTCGGTGTCCTCGGGCGCCTCGGCGATCACCTGCTCGGCAGCGGCGATCATCAGGTCGTTCATGTCGGCGAAGACCGCGAAGAACAGCTCTTCCTTGGTGCGGAAGTTGGAGTAGACGGCGCCCTTGGTGAAGCCGGCGGCGTGGGCGACGTCGTCCACGGAGGCGCCGGCGAGGCCCTGCTCGGCGAACACCCGGCGTGCCGCGTCCAGCACCCGGCGGCGGGTGACCTCGCGGCGGGGGCTGCTCGGACGGGCGTCCTCGGTGTCCGGGTCGTGCGCGGGCGTCGGTCCGGTGGTCATGCGGCGGGGCTCCCTTCGGCGGCGGGGTCAGGCTACCGATCCCGGGGCGGATGCACCCTGCGGAGACGCACGGACGGATCCGCCCGTGACCTGGCGGGGCTGCGACGGGTCCGCGCGCCGGTCGGATCGGCACGCCGTCCGGGCCGATGGGGCACTATGGCCCCATGCGTATCCATGTCGCCGCCGACCACGCCGGATTCGAGCTCAAGGTCGCGCTCGTGGAGCATCTGCGTGCCGGTGGGCACGAGGTGGTCGACCACGGCGCCGAGGCCTACGACCCCCAGGACGACTACCCGGCGGTGTGCTTCGCCGCGGGGGAGGCCGTGGTGGCCGACCCGGGCAGCCTGGGCGTGGTGATCGGTGGCTCCGGCAACGGCGAGCAGATCGCGGCGAACAAGGTGACCGGCGTGCGTGCGGCGCTCGCCTGGAACCTGGACACCGCGCGGCTGGGCCGTCAGCACAACGACGCGAACGTGGTGGCGATCGGCGCCCGGCAGCACTCGGTGGACGAGGCGCTGGAGCTGGTGGATGCGTTCGTCGCCGAGCCGTTCAGCCAGGACCCGCGCCACCAGCGCCGGATCGACCAGCTCGCGGCGTACGAGGCGCAGCGTTCCTGAACCGGTTCTTTTTCTTGCGCGGACGTTCGCGCAGGGAAGCGCTTCGCTGAACCGCGTCAAGCGCGGGCGCGGCGACATTCGTCGGTGTCCGACTTCCGGGTAGCATCACCGCTCGGACGTGCCGGCTCCCGCCGCACGCCGGACGCAGGGCCGGAGGCAGCGTGAAGCGGGTCACGATGGCGGACGTCGCCGCGCGCGCGGGCGTCTCCAAGGCGACGGTGTCCTACGCGCTCAACGACCGGCCCGGTCTCGCCGCCTCGACGCGCGCGCGGGTGCTCGCCGCCGCCGAGGACCTGGGCTGGACCCCGAACGCCGCCGCCCGGGTGCTCTCCGGCGCCCGCACCGACACCGTCGGCCTGGTGCTGAACCGCCCGCCGGGCCTGGTCGGCATCGAGCCCTGCTACACCGGGTTCCTCCAGGGCGTCGAGGGCGAGCTGTCCCGGCACGCCGTGTCGCTGCTGATGAAGGTGGTGCCGGACCACGAGCAGGAGCAGCTGACCCTGCGCTCGTGGTGGAGCGGCGGCCGGGTGGACGGCGTGGTGCTGATCGACCTGCGCGTCGGCGACGACCGCCCCGCGCTGCTGGCCGAGGCCGGCATCCCCGCGGTCGGCGTCGGCGACCCCTCGGTGTCCGGCGGGATCCCGACCTCGTGGACCGACGACGCCGCCTCGGTGCACGACGTCGTGCACTACCTGGCCGCGCTCGGTCACCGACGGATCGCCCGGGTGGCCGACCGCGCGGTGCTGGTGCACTCGACGATCCGCACCCGCGCGTTCCACGAGGCCTGCGCCGCCGCCGGGGTCACCGAGACCGCCGTGGTGGAGTGCGGGGCCTCGCCCGCCGAGGGGGCGGCCGCCACGCGCGCGCTGCTCACCCGGCCGGACGCGCCGACCGCGCTGGTCTTCGACAACACTGTCACCGCCATGGCCGGCATCGCGGTGGCCGCCGAGATGGGGGTCGACGTTCCCGGTCGGCTGTCGGTGGTCGCCTGGGGCGAGGCGTCGCTGTGCGAGTACACGCACCCGACGCTGTCGGCGGTCGACCACGACCCGCTGGAGCAGGGCGCCCGCGCGGTGCGGATGCTGCTGGACATCGTGGCGGGCGGCGACGGCGGCGACGGTGCCGGTGGGGCGCCGGTGTTCGTGCCCCGGGGGAGCACCGCGCCGGTTCGCGCGGTCTGACCTGCGCGCTCTCTGACCTGCGCGCTCTGACCTGCGTGCTCTGACCCGCGCGCGGGCCTGCGTGCGCTGTGCGCTCGCGCCCGCGCTGTGTGCTTGTGCCCGCGGCTGTGCGCCGAGATTGCACGACATGCCGTGTGCGTGGCGAACGATGCGGCGTGTTGTGCAATCTCGGCGGGAGAAGGCGCTCGCGCGAGGCTCGGCGGGTGCGGAGCGCGCGTGCGGCGGGGTACGGGTGCGGCGTGCACACGAAGCTCGGGACGCAGGACGTGCGCGTGAGGCGTGAGGCATGCGCGGGAGTCCCGCGAGCACGTGCGTGCCCGCGCGTCTGATCGTCTGACCGGGCGTCTGAACGTCACCTCGGCCGGCCCGCGGCTCCCGGCGGCGCGCCCGCACGCGTCTGGGACCGTGGTCCCACATTCCTGCGCCGGTCGTCCCATCATTCCCGCCGCGCCCGCACCAATGCGCGGACGTATTTTCGCAACGCACGTGTGATGCAATTCGCACGCAGGACGTTTGTCCTTGGTGGACCGAGGACGATAGTCCCGTCTGAACCGGTTAATCAGCCATAGGTTCAGTGGCGTACTCCATCGGCGGTCGACGAGGATCACGAGGCCCGAGGAGCCGGCGCAGCCCTGCGCCCGGCTGCTCGACGCGGCGGTCCCGCGGCCTCGTGCGCGCTCCCAGGAAGGCGGGTCCTGCATGTCCTCGGCTCACCGTTCGCGTCCGCAGACGGCCCGCCCCCACCGGGCGTGGCTGATCCTCGTCGCCTGCTGCGCGCTGTTCGGCGCCAGCGTCGGGGTGATCGGCAACTCCGCCGGCATCTACCTGGTCCCGGTGTCCGAGGACATGGGCTGGTCGCTGGGCGACCTGAACTCGTACCTGACCTTCGTGGCGCTGTTCATGACCGCGTCGCTGCCGGTGGCGGGCTGGTTGCTGCCGCGCACGGGCATCCGGTTCATCCTGGCCGGGGCGGTGACGCTGGCGGCGGTGGTCTACGGCGCGAGCTCGCTGTTCACCGAGCTGGCCCACTGGTACGCGGGCGGGGCGCTGCTCGGCATCGCGTTCTCCTTCCTGTTCTACCTGCCGGTCCCGCTGCTGGTGAACAACTGGTTCACCAGGCGCAACGGGCTGGCGGTCGGCATCGCGGCGGCGTTCGCCAGCGTGGTCGCGGCGGTGGCGAACCCGGTCGGCAGCCGGCTGATCGAGGCGGTCGGCTGGCGCGAGACCCGCGTGATCATGGCGGTGGTCGCCTGGCTGATGGCTGTGCCGCTGGTGCTCGCCGTGGTGCGGCTGACCCCGGGCGAGCTCGGCCTGCGCCCCTACGGCGCGGACGACTCCGACGCACCCGCCGAGTCCTCCGAGCCGGCCGCGGCCGCCGCGCCGGCCCCCGCGCTGGGACGCGTGCTGCGCTCCGCTCCCTTCCTCGCCGTGCTGCTGCTGTCCGGGCTGCTGGCGATGACCGCCTCGATGCTCCAGCAGGTGCCGAGCGTGGCCGACTCGCAGGGGCTGTCGGCGACCACCGGCGCCACCGGCGTCTCGGCGATCATGGTCGGCGGCATCCTGGGCAAGCTCGCGCTGGGCTGGGTGTTCGACCGGCTCGGCATCCTGCCGACCACGCTGATCGCGGCCGCCTTCGGGGCGATCGGCTCGGTGGTGGTGATCGCCGCGGGCACGACCACGGCGGTGTTCCTGCTCGGCTGCTTCCTGTTCGGCGGCGCGTACGCCGGTCTGACCGTGATCCCGCCGCTGGCGGTCCGGCAGCTCTTCGGGACCGCGCGGTACAGCCGGATCTACTCCTTCGTCACCGTCGCGCTCGGGCTGTTCGCCGCCGTCGCGCCGGTGCTCTACGCCCGCATCCACGACGCCACCGGCACCTTCGACGGCGCGTGGTGGGTGTGCGTGGGCGCCTACGCGGTGGTCGGCCTGCTGATGGCGGTGGCCGTCCGCACCGCCCGCACCTCGCCGGCCCTGCGCACCACCACCCCCGACGCGCCGCTCGTCCCGGTGCCCTAGACCGCACCACCGAGCCGCACCCCTGATCCGCACGCACCCGCACGACCCCCCGACGCCCCCGCGCCGGACACCCCCGTCAGTCAGCACGACCAGCAAGGAGCAGACCATGACCGTCGTCGTCGCCTACAAGTGGGCGCGCAACCCGCAGGACGTCTCGATCGGGGCCGACGGCACCGTCGACTGGTCGCGTGCCAAGGGCGCGGTCAGCGAGTACGACCCGGTGGCGATCGAGGTGGCGCGGCTGCTGGCCGACACCCTCGGCACCGAGCTGGTCGGCATCAGCGTGGGCGGTCCGGACGCCGGGTCACCGATGGCGCGCAAGGCCGCCCTGTCCCGCGGGCTGGACCGTGCGGTGCTGGTCGCCGACGCGGCGTTCGAGGACGCGGGCAGCACCACCACCGCGCAGGCGCTGGCCGCGCTGGTGGGGGAGATCGGCGACGTGCAGGTGGTCGTGACCGGTGACTCCTCGGTGGACGTCGGCGCGCACCTGGTGCCGACGCTGCTCGCGGGGGTGCTGGGCTGGCCGGCGCTGGCGCAGGTCTCCGCGGTGACGCCGGTGGACGGCGGCCTGGTGGTCGAGCAGGCGGCCGGCGGCGGCACGCGCACGCTGCGGGTCGAGGGCCCGGCGGTGCTCGCGGTGGCGACCGATGCGGCGCTGCCCCGGGTGCCCGGCATGAAGGACATCCTGTCCGCCGGCAAGAAGCCGGTGGACGTGCGCGAGCCGGCCGATGTCGCCGCACCCGCGGGCGCCGCCCGCGTCGAGGTGCGCACGATCGCCCGCCCCGAGACCCCCGCCCGTCGCCGCCGGATGATCGACGCCTCGGACCCCGCCGCCGCCGCTGCCGAGCTGGTGGCCGCGCTGCGCGCCGACGCGATCCTCTGAGCCTGCGCGACCGAGAAGGAGAAGGACCCATGAGCTCCACCCTGTGCATCATCGTCGGGACCGACGCCGGCGTGGCCGGTCCGGTCGCGCTGGCCCGTGCGGCGGGCGGCCCGGTGACGGCGGTCGTCGCCGGCCCCGCCGCCGTGGCCGAGCAGGTCGCCGCTGCGGGCGTCGACGAGGTCGTCCACGTGACCGGGCCGGAGGGTGCGCCGGTCGAGGCGCTGGCCCCGGCGGTCGCCGAGGTCGTGGCCGGTCTGGCCCCCGCGGCGCTGCTGGCCGTCCCGGGCGACGCCGAGCGCGTGCTGCTCGGTGCGGCCGCAGCCCGTCTGGGCGCCCCGGCGCTGGCCGGCGTGACCGGTCTGGAGGCGATCGACGGTGGCCTGCTGGTGCACCGCTCCGCGCTGAACGGCGCGGCGGCCACCTCCGAGGCCGTCACCGGCGGCCCGGTGGCCCTGGTGGTCGACGCCCTGGCCGACCCGACCGCCACCGACCCCGCCCCGATCCGGACGGTCCCCGCCGCGCAGCAGCACCCGGTGACCGTGGTCGAGGAGGCCCCGGCCCGCGCGGTGCAGGCGGACCTCGGCTCGGCGGCCCGCGTGGTCGGTGTCGGCCGTGGCCTCAAGGCCGAGGCGGACCTGGCGCTGGTGACCGACCTGGCCGACGCGCTGGGTGCGGTGACCGCGTGCTCCCGCCCGCTGGCGGAGGGCTCGGGCTGGTTCCCGCGCGACCGCTACCTGGGCGTCTCCGGCCGGCAGATCGCGCCGGAGGTCTACCTGGCCCTCGGCATCTCCGGCCAGGTGCAGCACATGGTCGGCGTGCGGCAGGCCCGCACGGTGGTGGCCGTGAACACCGACAAGGACGCGGCCGTGTTCGCCGAGTGCGACTACGGGATCGTCGGCGACCTGTACGCGGTCGCCCCGGCGCTGGCCGCGGCGCTGCGCGGGGCCTGACATGACGGAGGAGCAGGAGCCGGACTTCGACGTCATCGTCGTCGGCGGCGGACCCGCGGGATCGGTGACCGCCTACCGCCTGGCGCAGGCCGGGCACTCGGTGGTGCTGATCGAGCGCGGCGAGGCGCCGGGGTCCAAGAACCTGTCCGGCGGCGTGCTGTACGGCCGGGTGCTGGACCAGGTGTTCCCGGGGTTCGCCGACGAGGCGCCGGTGGAGCGGCGGATCACCCGGCACGTGACGACCTTCGTCACCGGGGACTCGACGGTGTCGCTGGACTACGCCTCGGCGCGGCTGGCGGCGCCGGTGAACGCGGTGACCGTGCTGCGCGCGAAGTTCGACGCGTGGCTGGCCGAGCAGGCCGAGGCCGCCGGGGTGTTCCTCATGCCGGGCGTGCGGGTGGACGCGCTGCTGACCGAGCCCGGCCCGGACGGCACGCCTCGCGTGGTCGGCGTGCGCGCCGGTGACGACGAGCTGCGCGCCCGGGTGGTCGTGGCGGCGGACGGGGTCAACTCGTTCCTGGCCCGGTCGATCGGCCTGCGGCCCCAGCCGCCGGAGCACCACCTGGCGGTCGGCGTGAAGGCCGTGATCAGCCTGCCGCGCACCACGATCGAGGACCGGTTCTCCGTCTCCGGCGACGAGGGGGCCGCGCACGCGCTGGTGGGGGACTGCACGCAGGGCATCGGCGGCGGCGCGTTCCTCTACACGAACACCGACACGCTGTCCTTCGGCGTGGTGCTGCGGCTGGACGACCTGGTGAAGTCCGGGAAGCAGTCCTCGGAGGTCTTCGACCACTGCTACCGGCACCCGGCGCTGGCGCCCTACCTGCGCGGCGGCGAGATCGTCGAGTACGGCTCCCACCTGGTGGCCGAGGGCGGGCTGGCGATGGTCGGCGAGATCGCGACGCACGGCCTGGTCGTGGTCGGGGACGCCGCCGGTCTGACGATCAACTCCGGGCTGACCGTGCGCGGCATGGACCTGGCGATCGGGTCGGCGATCGCCGCCTCGGACGCGCTGGTGGCGGCGCTGGCGGCGGGGGACACCTCGGCGTCGGGGCTGGCCGGCTACCGCGAGCGGCTGTTCGCGTCCTTCGTCGGGCAGGACCTGACGACCTACGCGAAGGCGCCGGCGTTCCTGGAGCGTCCGGGCATGTACGGGCCCTACGGGGACCTGGCGGCGGACGTGCTGCACGACGTGTTCAGCCTGGACACGACGCCGCGGCGGCACCTGACGAGCACGGCGCTGCGCGCGCTGCGTCGCTCGGGGGTGCGCACGCGGGACCTGGTGCGTGACGGATGGGCGGGGGTGCGGGCGCTGTGAGCTCGATCGTGGTGCTGGACGTCCCGACGGTTCCGGCCCGGCTGGGTCTGAATCGGTTCGAGGTCGACGAGGAAGAACCGCACATCGAGGTCGACCAGGAGCTGTGCCGGGCGACCGGCACCGGTGACCGGCTGATCGCGGTGTGCCCGGCCGAGGTGTACAGCCGCGGCCCCGCCGGCGAGGTGCTGGTGGAGGCGGCGGCCTGCCTGGAGTGCGGGACCTGCCTGGCCGTCGCGGCGCCCGGTGCGCTGCGGTGGCACTACCCCCGGGGTGGCTACGGGGTGCAGTTCCGCGAGGGATGACCGGGTCGCGGGCAACCCGCGCGACCCGGTGCGAGACCGGGTCGGGCGGAGCTGACGGGGCTCCGCCCGACCCGACCTGAGGAATGTCCGAAATGTGTTCCAGAATGGGGACGTAGGTCCCTCTGAACCGGATAAGCACGCAATAGGTTCGACGCGAGAAAGCACGCGTCGAGGACGACGAGAGGTGGCACGTGGTGAGCGAGTCTCGGCCCGAGTTCGGGCTGCTGTCCGGGATCCGGGTCGTGATGACGGGGCTGTCCGTGGCCGCCCCCTTCGCCGCCCAGCTGTACGCCGAGCACGGCGCCGACGTGATCTGGCTGGAGAACCCCGCCAGCGTCGACACCGCCCGCACCTCCCGGCGCTCCGGCGCCTGGCAGCAGGACCGCCGGAACATGCGCAGCCTGGCGCTGAACTACATGGACCCGGACGGCCGGGCCGTGCTGATGGACCTGCTGGCCGGCACCGACGTGCTGATCGAAGCGTCCACCGGCGGTCGCTGGGCGCGGATCGGCCTGTCCGACGAGGTGCTCTGGGAGCGCAACCCGGGACTGGTGATCGCGCACATCTCCGGCTTCGGCCAGACCGGCGACGAGCGGTACACCCGCCGCCCGTCCTACGACCCGATCGCCCAGGCGTTCAGCGGTGCCATGCGGATGAACGGCCTGCCGGGCCAGCGCTCGGTACCCGCGATGCCGTTCCCCGCCGACTACACCGCCGCGTTCTACGCCTTCGGCATGGCGAACGCCGCGCTGGTGAAGCGTCAGGAGACCGGCAAGGGCGAGAGCATCGACATCGCGCAGTTCGAGGCGATGATGCGCGTGCAGGCCAACTACCCGACGGACTACCTGCGCTACGGCCTGGACTACGTCAAGGAGGGTGACCACTCGCTGATCTGCGCCGTCTACGGCACCTACGTGTGCGGCGACGGCGAGGAGGTCTACGTGCTGGTGCTCGGCCCCGGCGTGGTGCAGCGCACCGTGGCGCTGCTCGGGCTGGCCGAGCGCACCGACCTGTTCCCGGCCGGCGCCGGGCTGGTGCCGGTCGACACCGAGGCCGCCGCGGTGATCGAGGAGGCCTGGGCCGCGTTCATCGGCGCGCGCACCGCCGCCGAGGTCGAGGACGTGCTGGCCGAGCACGGCATCCCGAGCTCGCGGCTGATGGACTACGCCGCCGCCCGCGAGCACCCGCACTACCGGGCGCGCGGGGTGTTCACCGAGTGGACCGCCGCCGACGGCGAGACCACCGTGCCCGGCGTCAAGGTCGTGCCCGAGCTGACCCGGCACCCCGGACGCGTCTGGCGCGGCGCCCCCACGATCGGCCAGGACAACGACGACCTGCTGGACGAGCTCGCCGTCACCGCCGCCACCCGCGCCCGCATGGTCGCCGCCGGCGTGCTCGCCTCCGCCCCCTACTCCGAGACCACCGGCGCCTGAGCGCCGGTTCGACGAAAGGCACCACACCATGAAGAACCCGGACGGCACCGGCTTCGGCACCCTGCAGGGGCTCAAGGTCATCAACGCCTCCTCGGTGGTGGCAGGCCCGTTCATGTGCGAGCTGTTCGCCGAGCAGGGCGCGGACGTGATCCAGGTGGAGAGCACCAAGGTCCCGGACATGTACCGGCTCTGGCCGCAGTCCTGGTCGCAGGAGCGCCGCAACCAGCGCTCGATCACGCTGAACATCCCCACCGAGCAGGGTCGCGCGGTGCTGTTCCGGCTGATCGAGGACGCCGACCTGCTGGTCGAGTCCTCCCGCGGCGGCACCTGGGCGCAGTGGGGCCTCACCGACGAGGTGCTGTGGGAGGTCAACCCGCGCCTGGTGATCGTGCACATCTCCGGCTTCGGCCTGTCCGGCGACCCGGCGTACCTGCGCCGGGCGTCCTACGACTCGATCGGTCAGGCGTTCAGCGGCTACCTGGCGATCAACGGCTTCCCGGACCCGATGCCGCCGTACGTCACCAAGCCCTACACCGGCGACTTCGTGACCGGCCTGTTCGGTGCCTGGTCGGCGCTGGCCGGCGTGATCCGCGCCCGGGAGACCGGCAAGGGCGAGAGCGTCGACCTGGCGCAGTTCGAGACCCTGGTCCGCCTCCAGGCGTCCTACCTGTCCGACGGCCTGAACAAGGGCCTCCAGGCGCCCCGGATGGGCAACCTGGACACCGTCGGCGCGTGCAACGGCACCGAGCGCTGCAAGGACGGCTGGATCTTCATCGCCGTCGGCGGCGCCCGCGGCATCCGCTCGATGATCGAGCTGTTCGGCCTGGGCGACGACCCCGACTTCGAGGGCGTCATCCAGTCGATCACCCGCGACAAGCCGGAGCGCGCCCGCAAGTTCACCACCGCGCTCGAGGCGTACTGCGCCGAGCGCACGGTGGCGGAGGTCGAGGCCGAGCTGGGCCCGCTGGGCGTGGCTCTCAGCCCGATCATGGACTACCGCATGATGCAGGAGAACTCCCACTACCAGGCGCGCGGCGTCTTCGAGTCCTGGGAGGACATCCAGACCGGCGAGACCGTCCAGGGCGTCGCCCCGGTCCCGCGGTTCCGCAACAACCCCAGCCGGACCGTGCGCGGTGGCGCGCCCTACGACCACGACACCCGGTCGGTCCTGCGGGAGCACCGCTACTCCGACGAGGAGATCGACGCCCTGTACGCGGCGTACGTCCTCGGCGACGGCGCACCGGCGTAGCGCACACCTCTTCGAGAAGAAGGTCACAGAACCATGAGCGGATCTACCCGCAGGTCGACCTATGCCTGGCTGATCGTCCTGGCATGCATCGGCTTCTACGCGATCCCGGTCGGGGTCGTCGGCAACACCTCCGGCCTGTTCGTCACCCCGGTGATGGACGAGTTCGGCTGGGACCGCACCACCGCCACGCTCTACATGACGATCCAGCCCTGGGTCGCCGCGGTGTTCACGCCGGTGGCCGCCCGGATCATGAAGAAGTACAACCCGCGCTGGGTGCTCACCGCCTCCGCGCTGGTGTACGGCCTGGCGACGATCTGGACCGCCTACGCCGACCAGCCGTGGCAGTGGCACCTGTACGGCGTGATCTACGGCATCTGCTGCTCGTTCTTCATGTTCCTGGCCGTGCCGACGCTGATCAACGCGTGGTTCCGCCGCAGCACCGGCCTGGCCCTCGGCATCGCCGGCGCCACGCTCAGCCTGATCGCGGCGATCATGAGCCCGGTCGCGCAGTCGCTGATCGAGAACCACGGCTGGCAGTACGCCCGCACCGTCTTCGGCATCGTGATCACCGTCGTCCCGACCGTGCTGGCGGCGCTGTTCGTCCGGCGCGACCCGGCGTCGATGGGCATGCAGCCCTGGGGCGCCGAGCAGGAGGCCGCCGAGGCCGCCACGACCGCCGCCGCCCCGGCCCCCGCTGCCGAGGGCGCCACCCTCGCCCAGGCCAAGCGCTCCCCGGCGTTCTACCTGCTGATCCTGGTCGCCGGCATGTTCTGCCTGGGGGCGTCCTTCTTCCAGCAGATCCCGTCCTTCGCGGCCACCGGTGACCTGGGTGCCGACGCGGGTGCGACCGCGGTGTCGATCATCATGGTCGGCGGCACGCTCGGGAAGTTCTTCCTGGGCTGGCTCAGCGACCGGGTGGGCGCCAAGATCTCCGGCGTCGTCGCGGGAGTCTGCGGCGCGGGCGGTCTGACCGCCGCGATCCTGTCCGGCTCCACCGCCGCGATCTTCTTCGTCGGCATGGGCGTGTTCGGCGTCGCGTACTCCGCGCTCACCCTGATCCCGCCGCTGCTGGCCCGCGAGGGCTTCGGCACCGCGAACTACTCGGACATCTACTCCTGGGTCTCCACCGGCATCTTCATCTTCTCCGGTGCCGCCGCGCTGCTCTACGCGCGGATCTACGACCTGTCCGGCTCGTTCACCCCGGCGTTCGTCCTGGTGATCGGCATGTACGTCGCCACCGCCGTGATCGTCCCGATCATCGCCCGCACCGCGCGCCGCAGCTGGTCGCCGTCCACCGCACCCGTGCCGGTCGCCGCCGGTCGCTGAGGCGCACCATCCGTCCGGCGGGGCGGCCACCCCCGACCGCCCCGCCGGCCACTCCTCACCGCTGTACCCACGAAAGGAACCACTCGCCATGGGCCGGGACTTCCCCCACCTCTCCTCTCCCGTCCGGGTCGGGGGCGTCACCCTGAAGAACCGGATGATGACGACCTCGATGTCCCCGGGCGCCGGGTACACCGACAAGGACTCCCGCCCCACGCAGCGGTTCCTCAACTACCTGGAGCAGCGCGCCGCCGGCCAGACCGCGATGATCGTGCAGACGATCTGCCCGCACGAGCGCAGCGAGGCCCACCCCGGCATGTCGCCGATCCCGGGCTCCTACGACGACACCTGCATCCCGCACCTGGCGCAGATGGCCGACGCGGTGCACAAGCACGGCGGGCTGATCGTCGGGCAGCCGTACTTCGTGCACGACTGGAAGACCAAGGCCGACGAGGACGAGCACCCCTGGGGCCCCTCGGACATCTCGATCCTGCCGTTCATGGGCCCGTTCCGGGCGATGACCGGTGAGCACATCGAGATCTTCACGCAGCAGTTCGTCAACTGCGTGCGCGTGATGCAGGCCGCCGGCTGGGACGGCGTCGAGGTGATGGCCGGTGTCGGCGGCATCCTCAACCGGTTCCTGTCGCCCGCGACCAACAACCGCACCGACCAGTACGGCGGCAGCCTGGAGAACCGGGTCCGCCTGACCGTCGAGGTGATCAGCGAGATCCGCGCGCTGGTCGGCCCGGACTTCCCGATCCTGGTGCGCTGGTCGCCGGTCGAATACGTGAAGAGCCCGCACGGCGAGGGCCACACCATCGAGCAGTCGCTGGAGGTCGTGCCCCACCTGGAGCGTGCCGGTGCCGACCTGCACGACCTGGCCGTCGGCTGGCACGAGACCTCGGTGCCGCTGACCACCAAGCAGGTCAAGGACGGCCAGTGGTCGTGGATCTCGGAGCAGATCAAGACGGTCGCCACCAAGCCGGTGGTCACCGCCTACCGCGAGACCGACCCGCAGGTGATGGAGCAGATCCTGCGCGAGGGCAAGGCCGACGTCATCGGCGGCCTGCGCTACTCGATCGCCGACCCGGAGTTCCCGCGCAAGGTGATCGAGGACCGCGCCGAGGACATCGCCATGTGCATCTGCTGCAACCGGTGCCTGGACGACGTGGTCGGCAAGGAGCTGCCGCTGGAGAAGTGCGGGATGAACCCGCGCCTCGGCCCGGAGCTCGACACCCTCACCGTGCCGCCGGCCACCACCCGCAAGAAGGTCATGGTCGTCGGCTCCGGCCCCGGCGGGCTGCGCGCGGCGCTCACCGCCAGCGAGCGCGGCCACGACGTCACCGTCTACGAGCTCGGCCCGCGCATCGGCGGCTCGGTCAAGATGTCCTCGATCTTCTCCCCCCTGCACGAGCGGCTGCTGTCGTACTACAAGGTCCAGCTGCGCAAGCACCCCGAGGTGAAGATCCGGCTGCGCACCCCGGTCACCCCCGACCTGGTCCGCCAGGTGAAGCCGGACGCGGTGATCGTGGCGAACGGCGGCGAGCCCCAGGGCATCGACGTGCCGGGCGTGGAGGGGCGCAACGTCGTCACCTCGCACGACTTCCTGCAGATGCTGTCCGGCAACCCGCCGAAGAAGTCCGGCCTGATCAACTCGTTCATGTGGAAGGCCGGAGCCGTCGTGCTGCGGATGTACTACACGCCCGGCTTCGCCCGGGTGGCGACGAAGTACAGCCCGTGGCCGCTGCGCGGCTCGGTGGCGATCATCGGCGGCGGCCTGCCCGGCTGCGAGCTCGGCGAGCTGACCATGCACAGCCCGCGCACCACGACGATCTTCGAGGAGGGCAAGAAGATCGGCTACGACGTGGGCGCCTCCGACCGGTTCCACGTCACCTCGGCGTTCAAGAAGTCGCCGAAGGTCACCACCTACCCCTCCACCCGGGTCACCGAGATCACCCCGGACGGCGTGCGCGGCATGCAGCAGACCCCCGAGGGCGAGCAGCCGGTGGAGGCCAAGGCCAAGACCGTCGCCGTGACGCTGGGCTTCCAGCCGAACATGGACCTGTTCACCGAGATCGAGAAGATGGGCATCGAGGTCTACGCGGCGGGCGACTGCCGCAGCCCGGGCCGGATCGCCGACGCGACCAAGGCCGGCTACCAGGCGGCGGTGCGGATCTGATGGACGAGACCGTCTTCCTGGAGCGCCCCGAGGACGGCGTCGCCGTCGTGGTGCTCAACCAGCCGCGCAAGAAGAACGCGATCAGCGCGGTGATGATGGACCGGCTGCGCGAGCTGCTGATCGCCTGCGACGACGACCCGGACGTGCGGGTGGTCGTGCTGCGCGGCGCGGGGGAGCACTTCTCCTCCGGCGGTGACCTCACGCAGACGCCGCCCGAGGAGGCGACGATCGCCCGGGCCCGCGAGCAGCTGCGCCGCTACCTGCGCGCCACCGAGACCCTCCGGCAGATCGCCACCCCGGTGATCGCCATGGTCGACGGCTACGCGGTGGGCGGGGCGTTCAGCCTGATGCTGGCGAGCGACCTGGTGGTGGTGAGCGACCGCGCGACGATCGTGCCGGCGTTCTGCCAGATCGGGATCGTGCCGGAGATGGGCATGATGAAGTTCTTGCCCGACCTGGTCGGTCAGCAGCGCGCCAAGGAGATCCTGTTCCTCGGCGAGCGGCTCACCGGCGACGACCTGCTGCGGCTCGGCATCGCCAACCGGGTGCTGCCCGCCGCCGACCTGGAGACCGGCACGCTCGCGCTGGCCCGGCAGGTCGCCGGGATGCCGCCGCTGTCGGTGCAGATCACCAAGAGCATCATGAACGCCGCCGCCGATCCCGGGCTGGCGCAGGTGCTCCAGGCCGAGGCCACCGCCTCGCCGTTCTGCACCGCCACGGGTCCGTTCGCCGGCGGGCCGGGGAAGTAGCGGCGCCGTGATCCCGATCCCCCCGCCCTCGTCGATGCGGTCGATGGCCGAGCCGTTCGTCGCTGCCGCGCGCCGGCACCCGGACCGGCTCGCGATCGTGCACGGCGACGTCGCGCTCACCTACGCGCAGGTGGCCCGACGCATCGAGCAGGTGGCGCACGTGCTGCTCGCCCGCGGCGTGCGGGCGGGGGACCGGGTGGCGTACCTGCTGCCCAACGGGCGCGACCTGGTCGAGCTCTACTACGCGATCCAGGCGGTCGGGGCGGTCGCGGTGCCGCTGAACTACCGGTGCTGCGCCGCCGAGGTCGCCTACCTGCTACGCGCCTCCGGGTCGACCGTGCTGGTGTTCCCGCAGGCCGCCGCCGAGCGGGTGGCCGAGGCGCGAGCCGAGGTGCCCGACCTGCGCGTGCTGCTGTGCACGGACGCGGCCCTCGACTCCGCGGAGTGCCTGACGGCGCTGGCCGAGGCGGTGCCGGACGGGGTGGTCCCGGACCTGCCGGAGCCCGATCCGGACGCCGTCTCGCGCATCCAGTACACCGGCGGCAGCACCGGCGTGCCCAAGGGCGTCGAGCGCACCCACCGCGCGGACCTGGTGGAGATCGAGGGCACCTACCTGTCCAACGGCCTCGACCAGGACCCGAGCAAGATCGTGCTGATCCAGTGCCCGCTGGAGCACCACGGCGGCCACGACTGGTTCTGCATGTCCTTCGCCTGCGGCGCCACCGTCGTGCTGGTCGACAAGTTCCGGCCCGAGGTGATCCTGGACGCGATCGAGCGGCACCGGGTGTCGTACATGATCCTGCTGCCGCCGACCACCTACGCGCGGCTGATGGACCACCCCGCGATCGACGAGCACGACCTGACCTCGGTGCGGCTCGTGCAGAGCAGCGCGGGCGCCACCACCCCGGAGATCGTGCGCCGGATGCACCGGCACTTCCCGCAGGCGCGGGTGCTGTACGGCTGGGGGCAGACCGAGTCCGGCCTCGGCACCAGCCTGGTGCTCACCCGCGAGATGGCCGAGACCGAGCACCCCCGGATCGCCAGCATCGGCCGCCCGCAGCCCTACCTGGAGCTGCGGATCCTGGACGAGCAGGGCGCCGAGGTCGGCCCCGGCGTGATCGGCGAGGGGGCCGTGCGCTCCGTCGCCGTCATGCGCGGCTACCACCAGCAGCCCGAGCTCACCTGCGGCGCGTTCACCGCCGACGGCTGGCTGCGCACCGGCGACATGATGGAGCGCGACGCCGACGGCTACCTCTACCTGCGCTCCCGCAAGCGCGACCTGGTCAAGTCCGGCGGCGAGAACGTCTTCGTCGGCGAGGTCGAGGGCGTCGTCCGCTCCCACCCCGCGGTCCGCGACGCCCTGGTGCACGGCGTGCCCGACCCCCGCCTCGGCGAGGTCGTCGCGGTCGCCGTCGAGCTGGTGCCCGGCGCCACGCTCACCCTGGACGAGCTGCAGGACTTCTGCCGCGCCCGGATGGCGTCCTACAAGAAGCCCCGGCACCTGGAGGTCCTGGAGAGCCTGGGCCGCGACTACTCCGGCAAGATCGACCGGGTCCGGGTGCTCGCCGAGGCGCAGCGCCGACGCGACCTGCGGACCGCCGGCGAGGACGTCTGCACCCAGGTCGGCATCGACCCCGACGTGTACCGGGTGGCCCTGCCGCTCAGCGAGGGCTTCGAGCGGAGCACCGCCTGCTACGTGCTGCCCGACGGGGACGGCGGGGCGCTGATCGTGGACCCCGGCGCGGACGACCCCGCGTCGCTCGCCGTGCTGCGCGGGGCGCTGGACCGGCTCGGCGTGGACCTCGCCCGCTCGCGGGTGCTGGTGACGCACGAGCACGCCGACCACCTCGGCGGGGCGGTGCGGCTGGCCGGGGCGGGCGGGGCGCCGGTCGCGGCGCAGCCCGGCACCGGCCCGACCGTGCTCGCCTCGGCCGCGCTGGTCGACCTGCTCCGCGACTGGTGGGCGCCGGAGACCTCCGCCGCCTGCGTCGCACGCTTCGTCGCCGCCGGGTTCGGCGCCGAGGAGGCGCGTGACCTCGACGCCATGCGCGTCCGCGTGATCCCTGCGGCTGCCGCGGATGCTGCGATCCGGCCGGTCGCCGACGGCGAGCGCCTGCGGGTCGGCCGCCACGACTACACCGTGCTCGCCACCCCCGGTCACGCCGCCGGGCACCTGTGCCTGTACCAGGAGGACCGCCGGCTGCTGCTGTCCGGCGACCACGTGCTGTTCCACCTGTCGCCGCCCACGCTCGGCGCACCGGGCGGGTCCGCCGATCCGGGTGCCGGGGCGCTGACCGCGTACCTGGCGAGCCTGGACCGGCTGGCCGCGCTGGAGATCGACCGCTGCCTGCCCGGGCACGGCGACCCGCAGGGCGACGCCTCCGCGCGGATCGCCGCGCTGCGCCGGCACCACGAGACCCGGCTCGACGCGGTGCGCGCGCTGGTCGCCGGGGGAGAGGCGCCGACCGCCGCCGAGATCGCCCGCTCCCTGCGGTGGAGCAGCGCCCCCGGCCCGTGGGACCGCGCCCCCGCCGGCCTGCGCTGGCTGCTCGCCACCGAGACCCTCGCGCACCTGGACCACCTGGTCGGCGTCGGCGAGATCCGTCGCGTCCCGCGTCCCGACGGGGCCACCGGCCACGTCCCCACCGCCTGATCCCGCGCCCCCGCGCGCACCCCTGCTGTCAGCACCGACGAGAGGCACCACCATGGACTTCAGCATCACCGACGAGCAGAACCTGCTCCTCGACAGCCTCCGGGAGGTGATGGCGCGCTCCTGCACCGAGGACTACATGAAGGAGTGCAACGAGAACAGCCGCTACCCGCAGGAGTTCATCGACGCGCTGACCGAGGCCGGCTTCACCTCCCTCGGCGTGCCCGAGGAGCACGGCGGCACCCCGGTCGACACCACCACGCTCATGCTGGTCGCCGAGGAGATCACCAAGCACGGCGGCCCGCACTTCGCGTTCGGCCAGGCGCTGTCGATCGCCGACATGCTCGAGTTCGGCTCCGAGGAGCAGAAGGAGCAGTGCATGGGCGAGGTGATGAACGGGCGCGTCGGCTTCGTGCTCGGCTTCACCGAGCCGCAGGCCGGCTCCGACTCCTCCGCCATCGCGACCACGTTCACCCGCCGCGACGGCAAGGTCTACCTCAACGGCCACAAGACGTTCATGAGCAACGCGCTGCGGTCGACCTACATGCTCTGCCTCGCGAAGGACGCGGACGCGCCCGAGGACTCGACGAAGAAGAACGCCTTCACCATGTGGTGGATGCGGATGGACGCCCCGGGCGTGACCATCGAGCCGCTGAAGAAGATCGGCTGGCACATGATGGACACCTGCGAGGTCTACCTGGACGAGGTCGAGGTCGAGGAGAAGGACCTCGTCGGCGTCGAGGGCAACGGCTTCATGCAGGCCATGATCAACTTCGAGGTCGAGCGCCTGCTGATGGCCGCGTCCCTGCTCGGCATGGCCGAGTGCGCCTTCGGCGACGCCGCCCGCTACGCCACCCAGCGCATGCAGTTCGGCAAGCCGATCGGCTCCTTCCAGCTGATCCAGCAGAAGATCACCATGATGAAGATCAAGATCGAGAACATGCGCGGTCTGGTCTACAAGACGGCGTGGGAGATCGACAACGGCATCCCGGTGCAGATCGACTCGGCGCTCGCCAAGCTGTACTGCGCGCAGGCCGCCAACGAGGTGATCGACGACGCGCTGCAGATCATGGGCGGCATCGGCTACACCACCGACGCCCGCGTCTCGCGGCTGTGGGTCGACGCCCGCGTGCACCGGATCGGCGGTGGCACCGACGAGGTGATGATCCACATCGCCGGTCGCAGCATCCTCAAGCAGTTCCGGGACTGAGCGCCGTGGACGCCATCGTCACCGACCTGATCGCCGAGCAGGCCCAGGTCGACACGCTCATGGACGGCTTCACCGAGGCCGACTGGGACCGGCAGGCCGCCACCTGCGACTGGACGTTCAAGGACGAGCTGCTGCACCTCGCGGCGTTCGACTGGGCGGCCATGCAGATGATGCTCGGGGTGGCCCCGGACGTGAAGACCCTCGCCGACGCCGAGTTCGGCCACGACGAGGTGCACCGCGTCACGCGGTACCGCGACCGGCCCGGCGCCGAGGTGCTGGCGTTCTGGCGCCGCACCCGCAGCCGTCTGGTGTGCGCGTTCCTCGACCAGGACCCCAAGGCACGCATCCCGTGGGCGCCCGGCCTGCCGATGTCCGCACGCTCGCTCGCCTCCGCGCGGCTGATGGAGCTGTGGGCGCACTCGGTCGACCTGTACGACGCCCTCGGCATCGAGCCGGTGGTCAGGGACCGGATCGCGCACACCCTGTTCCTGTCCTGGCAGGCGCGGCCCAACGCGTACCGGATCAACGGGCTCGACCTGCCGGAGACGCCGGTGCGCGTCGAGGTCACGCTGCCCTCGGGCGCTGTCTGGGCCCGTGGTGAGGAGGGTGCCGCCGACGTGATCCGCGGCACCGCACGCGACTGGGCCCTGGTCGCGGTCCGTCGGCGCGTCTGGCAGGACACGGCGCTGGAGGTCGTCGGCGCCGAGGCGCAGCGCTACGCGACGATCGTGCAGACCTTCGCCGGCGACGCCAGCCCCGCCCCCGTCCCCTACGCGGGCTGAGCGCGCGGCGCGCAGACGCCGAGGTTGCACGGATGCAGGCTTCCTGGCTCGGGAAGCCTGCATTCGTGCAACCTCACCGGGGACCGGCGGGCGCCGGGGCAGGTCTCAGAACACCCAGGGGCAGACGGGCGCGACCGGCCAGCCGAAGGCGGCGCTCGCGGCGTGCAGGGCGGCCGGGGTGCGCGACCGGACCTGCCCGGCCCCGGCCAGCGCGGTCAGCGACCGCCCGCCGAGGTAGGCCGCGCCGAGCTCGCGCACGTCCAGCGTGAGGTCCGCCTCGCCCTCGGCGGCCGCCGCCTCGACGCGCGCCGGGTAGGTGCCGTCGGCGCCGGCCTCGCCGGTGACCAGCCGCCAGGTGCCCGCGTTCGCCGGCAGGTGCGCGTCGGTCACCGCGATCGTCACGTCCAGCGGGGCCGCGTACCGGCGCCCGGCCAGCGCGGCCGGCACGTCCAGCAGCCGCACCCAGAGGTTGTCCGTCACCTTCGGCACCGTGCGGCGCACGTCCACCAGCATCCCGAGCAGCGGGTCGTCCACCGCGAGCATGCCGGTGGTCAGCGTGGTCACCAGGTCGAGGTCCAGCAGGAACGACCACAGCCGGTGCGCCGCCGCCGCGTCCACCGCCGCCGACTTGTTCACCGCCACCGTGTACTCCGGGTTGTTGTCCGGCCACTTCTCGGTCCGGCGCAGGATCGCGTACGCCCGCGGCTCGCCCTGCGCGTCCCGCACCGTCACCAGCCGCGCCGGCTCCGCGCCCTGCCGCCAGGCCGGCGGGTCGGCCACCGCGGCGATCCGCTGCGCGTCGTTCGACCGGATCACCCAGCCCGGACGGCCCTGACCGGCGGCGATCTGCACGGCGTCCACCAGGTCGCGGTGCTGCTCTGCGTCCAGCGGCTCGAAGCGCACCGTGAGGTCCGCCGATCCCGGCACGTCGCGCAGCCGCGCCCCGCGGGGCACCGTGAGCCGCAGGTTGTCGGACGCCGAGCCGTAGCCGAACCGCCCGTAGATCCCGGGCTCGGCGGCGAACAGCGCCGACACGGCCTCGCCGCGCTCGATCGACCGGGCGAAGTGGCTGCGGATCATCGTCGACAGCAGCCCGCGCCGCCGGTGGTCCGGCCGCACGCCCACCCAGGTCAGCCCCGCGCACGGGACCTCGCCGCCCGGCACCGGCAGCGTGAACGCGTAGGAGCCGTGCACCGCCACCAGCTCGCCGTCCGCGGTCTCGATCGCGCGGGTGCGGTCCAGCGGCACGGTGAACGGCACGGCGGCCTCGACGGCCGGGTCCGGGGCCTCGGCGAAGGCCATCTCCTCGACGGTGCGGAACTCGGGGAGGCGGTCCTCGGGGATGGTGATCTGGCGGTAGCCCTGCGGTGCGTCGGTCATGGCGCCATCCTGTCCCGGCGGTCCGACACGCGCGACGTCTTTCCTGGTGGGCGGCGTCGCGCCCGGGGATCGGCCAGGTGCTCGCGCGTCTCGGACCTGCCCGGTCGCCGCCCCTGTGCCGCTGTCGGTGCCGCTGGTTACGCTCGCCGCGTGAGCCCGACGTCCCCGCCCCGCCGCCGCTCGGCGACGAGCGCGCTGGAACGCGTGCGGGCCCGGCTGCACCGGTGGGGGATGGGCTCGCAGCCGGCGCTCACCACCCTGCTGATCGCGCTCACCCTCGCCGCCTCGGTCGGGATCGTGCTGGCGCGGCCCTGGGTGCCGCCCTCGACGTTCATCCTGATCGAGCTGCTCGGCGCCTTCCTGCTCCGGATGCGCGGCATGGTCATGCTGTGCGCCGCGATCGTGGCGCAGGTGCTGGTCGTCACCCTCGGCGGGCTGGCCGACTTCACCCCCGGCACCTTCGTGCTCCAGGGGATCGCGATCGTCGCCCTGCTGCTGTTCGCCGCGCACCGGGACCGGCTCGGCCTCCAGGGCGCCCCCGGCGACCTCATGCTGGTGGACCTGCGCGACCGGCTCGCCGCCCACGGGACGATCCCGGCGCTGCCCGCCGGCTGGGTGGTGCAGACCGCGCTGCGCTCCGCCCACGCCGAGGCGTTCTCCGGCGACTTCGTGGTCACCGCGACGCGCGCCCACGGCCAGGTGCTGGAGATCGCGCTGGTCGACGTCTCCGGCAAGGGCCAGGGGGCGGGGGTGCGCTCCCTGCAGCTGTCCGGGGCGCTCGCGGGGCTGGTCGGCGCGATGGACAGCGCCGACCTGCTGCCCGCCGCCAACGCGTACCTGATCGGGCAGGACTGGGACGAGGGCTTCGCCACCGCCGTGCACCTGACCGTCTCGCTGACCACCGGCGACTTCACCGTCCACTCCGCCGGCCACCTGCCGCCGGTGCACCTGCACGCCGGGTCCGGGCTGGTCGAGCTGCTGGACACCGCCGGCAGCCCCGCGCTGGGGATCGTGGAGGACGTGCCCTTCGCGCCGCTGCACGGGCGGATCGAGCCCGGCGACGTGCTGCTGCTCTACACCGACGGCCTGGTCGAGGCGCCGGGGGAGGACCTGGACCAGGGGATCGACCGGCTGATGGGCGCCGTCGAGCACCTGCTCGCGACCCGTCGCGGGGACGCCGACGCCGTGCTCGCGCAGGTGCGCGCCGGCGAGGGCGACGACCGCGCGCTCGTGCTGGTGCGGAGGGACTGACGTGGACCTGGACTACCTCGAGGCCGTGCTCGACGTCGTCGCCGAGATCCCCTCCGGGCGGGCGATGACCTACGGCACGATCGCGGAGGTCGTGGCCGACCGGCTGGTGGCGGCGGGGGAGCCGGCGCGCGGCGGCCCGCGTCAGGTCGGGCAGATCATGTCCCGCGGCGGGTCCGACGTGCCGTGGTGGCGGGTGGTCAACGCCTCGGGCGCCCCGCCCGCGCACCACGCCCGCGCCGCGCTGGAGAACCTGCGCGCCGAGGGCACCCCGCTGTCCGCCGACGGCACCCGCGTCGCCCTGCGCCGCGCCATCTGGTTCCCCGACGACTGACCCGCGCGAGTCCGCGCACCCAGCCGCGCCCGCGCGCTCGCGCTCGCGCCCGCCCGCGCCCGCTCTGCCCGCTCGCGACCCGCGCACGAACGCCGAGTTGTCAGCTCTTGTCGCTTCGCGGGCGTCGGAAGCGACAAGTGCTGACAACTCGGCGAGGTGCAGCGCGAGGTCAGTGCGCGATGACCGGGGCCTCCGCGGGCGCGGCGGGGGCGTCGGCGGCGCGGGTCTCGGCAGCGGCGACCTCGGTGGCGGAGACGCGGGCGCGCCGGTCGTCCCGGGTGCGGAACAGCACCGCGGCCAGCACCGCACCGCCGACGAAGATCCCTGCGGACCACACGTAGGCGGTGTCGAAGGAGTGGATCGACGCCTGCGCCAGCACCTCGGGCGTGGCCGGCGCGTGGTCGGCGACGTACGCGGTGGCCGCGGTCGCGGCGAGCGTGTTGAGCAGCGCCGTGCCGATGGCCCCGCCGACCTGCTGGCTGGTGGACACCAGCGCGGAGGCCGCGCCGGCGAGCCGCTGCTCGACGCCCAGCGTGGCGAGCTGGAAGGACGCGGGCATGATCGACGCCATGCCGATGCCCATGAGGATCAGGCCGGGCAGCACGTGCGGGTAGGTGCTGTCGACGTCCAGCAGCGTGAAGGACAGCAGACCGGTCGCGGCGAGCAGCATGCCGATCGGCACCAGCAGCTTGGGCCCGAACCGGGGGATCAGCAGGTTCGACTGGATCTGCGCGGTGATGATGATCGAGGCCACCATCGGCAGGAACCCGAGGCCGGTGCGCATCGGCGTGAAGTCGAGGGTGCTCTGCAGGTAGTACGTGAGGAACAGGAACACCCCGAACATGCCGGAGCCGGCGACCAGGATCGCGAGGTAGGAGGCCCCGCGGTCGCGGTCGAGGATCACCCCGAGCGGCAGCACGGCGTTGGCGGCGGTGCGCTGGCGGAGCACGAAGCCGACCAGCAGCACGACCGACGCGGCGAGCGGCCCCCAGGTCAGCGCGGAGTCCCAGCCCTGCGGCTCGGCCTGCGAGAAGCCGAACACCAGCGCGAACAGACCGCCGGATCCGAGGATCACGCCCGGCACGTCCAGGCGGTGACCGGCGACGCCGCCGGCGCGCGGCAGCAGCACGATCCCGGCGACCAGGGCGATCACGGCGATCGGCACGTTGACGTAGAGGTTCCAGCGCCAGTCGAAGTGCTCGGTGAGGTAGCCGCCGAGCAGCAGGCCGATCGCGCCGCCCATGCCGGCGATGGCGCCGAAGATGCCGAAGGCGCGGCCGCGCTCGCGCGGGTCATGGAAGGTCGTGGTCAGCACGGACAGCGCCGCGGGGGCGAGGACAGCGCCGAAGACGCCCTGGAGGGCGCGGGCGGCGACCAGCAGCTCGAAGGTGCCGGCGGCGCCGCCGAGGGCCGAGGCGCCGGCGAAGCCGACCAGGCCGACCAGGAACATCCGGCGGCGGCCGAGCATGTCGGACAGGCGTCCGCCGAGCAGCAGCAGGCTGCCGAAGGCGAGGGCGTAGGCGGTGACGATCCACTGCCGGTCGTTGTCGGAGAAGCCGAGCTCGGCCTGCGCCGAGGGCATGGCGATGTTCACGATGGTGGCGTCGAGCACGACCATCAGCTGGGCGAGGGCCACGGTGGCGAGCACGAGCCAGCGGCGACGGGATGCCGTCGTCGCGGCGGGGGTGGCGGGTGTGGACATGGTGGTGCTCCGGTGGGACGTCGGGGTCGGTGCACCGACTGTAATACCGAACCGGCGAGTTTCGATACCCGGCAGTCGCGATTTGATCCAGGCTGTGCGCAGCGGCACAATGGCGGGCGAGGAGAGGAGCCTCATGTCCGTCAGCGAGGCCGCGGTACCCGAGGTCGACACGTCCCCGAGCCCTCAGCGGCGCCCGGGGCGTCGGCGTGACGCCGGCAAGGACGAGGTGATCCTCCAGGCCGCCCGCGAGCTGCTCACCGAGTGCGGCTACGAGGCGATGACCATGGACGCCGTCGCCGAGCGCGCCGGCACCGGCAAGTCCACGGTGTACCGCCGCTGGCCGTCGAAGGTGCGCCTGACGGTCGACAGCCTGCTGTGCAGCAAGCAGCTCAGCATCTCCGAGGTGCCCGACTCCGGCTCCCTGCGCGAGGACCTGCTCAGCGTCGCGACCATGGCGATGCGGATGAAGAACGACGAGCTCATGTCCGGGCTGATCAGCGCGATCCGTGAGGACGCCGAGGTCGCTGCGGTGTTCCACGAGCAGTTCGTCAGCGGCCGGGTGCGCCTGATGCGCCAGCTGCTCGAGCGCGCCCGCGAGCGCGGCGAGGTGGCCCCGGAGGCCGATCTCGACATGATTGCCGCCGTCGCCCCCGCGATGATCCACTACCGCAAGATCGTCGCGCACCGCCCGATGGACCAGGAGTTCGCCGAGCGGCTGGTGGACGCGGTGATCCTCCCGCTGGTGACCGGCCGCACCACGCAGGTGCCCGAGCCGGCCCTGATCGCCGGCGCGTAGGCAGGCTCCACCCCGACGAGGTCGGTGGTTCGTGCGCGATCACGCGGCACAGAACCACCGACCTCGTGCGCAACCACCGACCTCGTGGGAGGCCTGGGCGGGCTCAGCTCAGGGCGCGCTTGGCGCTGATCACGCCGGTGTCGAAGCCTGCGAGGTGCAGGCCGCCGTGGAAGCGGGCGTGCTCGATCTTGACGCAGCGGTCCATCACCACCGTGAGCCCGGCGGCCTCGCCCCGGCGCGCGACGTCCTCGTGCCAGGAGCCGAGCTGGAGCCAGAGCGCGGGCGCGCCCACGGCCAGGGTCTCGTCCAGCACCCCGGGCAGGTCGTCGTGCCGGCGGAACACGTCCACCAGGTCCGGCACCACCGGCAGCGCGTCCAGCGAGGGGTACACCGGCTGCCCGAGGATCTCGGTCTCGCGCGGGTTGACCAGGTACAGGTCGTAGGGCGAGGACGACAGCAGGTAGGTCGTGACGAAGTACGACGCGCGGGACGGGTTGTTCGACGCGCCGACGATCGCGATCGAGCGGGTGCGGCGCAGCAGGGCCAGGCGCTGGGGGGCGCTGGGGCCGACCCAGGTGCGGGGGGCGGACGTGCTCATCGGGTGGCCTCCGGGAGGGCGCAGGACGCGGTCGCGTCGACGGCGGGGATCGCGAGCGGGGCAGGTGATCCGGCGGCACGCGATCCGGCCGCGCCGGCACTGCCGCCATGACCCCCGCCCCCGCCTGCACCGGCGCCCGCACCCGTCGCCGCCGGTGCCGTCGCCGCGCGCAGGGCCTGGTCCAGGTCCCACAGGATGTCCTCGGGGTCCTCCAGCCCGACGCTGATCCGCACCAGGTCCTCCGGCACGCCCGCGGTGGCGAGCTGCTCGGCGGACAGCTGCTGGTGTGTGGTCGACGCGGGGTGGATCACCAGCGTGCGCGCATCGCCGACGTTGGCCAGGTGGCTGGCGAGCTGCAGGGCCTCGATGAACCGGCGGCCGACCTCCCGTCCGTCGCGGTCACCGGTCGGCGCGAGCCGGAAGGCGAACACCGAACCCGGTCCGAGCGGCAGGTAGCGCGCGGCGCGGGCGTGGTGCGGGTGCGAGGGCAGCCCCGCCCAGTGCACGGCGGACACCCGGGGGTCGGCCTCCAGCCACTCGGCCACGGTGCGGGCGTTGGCGAGGTGCGCGTCCAGGCGCTGCGGCAGGGTCTCGACGCCCTGGAGCAGCTGGAACGCGGACTGCGCGGACAGGGTCGGCCCGATGTCGCGCAGCTGCTCGGAGCGCAGCTTGGTGAGGAAGCCGTACTCGCCGAAGTTCTCCCACCACTTCACGCCGTTGTACGACGGGACCGGCTCGGTCATCTGCGGGAACTTGCCGTTGCCCCAGTCGAAGCGCCCGCTCTCCACCACCACGCCGCCGAGGGTGGTGCCGTGCCCGCCGAGGAACTTGGTGGCGGAGTGGATCACGATGTCGGCGCCGTGCTCGATCGGCCGCACCAGGTAGGGCGTGGACAGCGTGGAGTCGACCACCAGCGGGATGCCGGCCTCGTGCGCGACGCGGGCCAGACCGGCCAGGTCGGCGATCTCGCCGGAGGGGTTCGCGACCACCTCGGTGTACAGCACCTTGGTCTCCGGGCGGATCGCCGCGGCGTAGTCGGCGGGGTCGGTGCCGGGCACGAAGGTGGTGTCGACGCCGAACCGGCGCAGCGTCACGTCGAGCTGGGTGACCGTGCCGCCGTAGAGCTGCGCGGAGGCGACCACGTGGTCCCCGGCGCCGACCAGCGCGGCGAAGGTGATGAACTCGGCGGCCATGCCCGAGGCGGTGGCGACGGCGCCGATCCCGCCCTCCAGCGAGGCGATCCGCTCCTCCAGGGCGGCGACCGTGGGGTTGCCGAGCCGGGAGTAGATGTTCCCGTACTTCTGCAGCGCGAACAGGTTCGCGGCGTCGGTGGTGTCGGAGAACACGAAGGACGTCGTCTGGTAGATCGGCACGGCGCGGGCACCGGTGGCGGCGTCCGGCACGGCGCCGGCGTGCAGCGCGCGGGTGCGGAAGCCGAACCGGTGCTCCGGCTCGCGGGGGGTGGGGCTGGTCATGCGCGGGGAGTCTCCTCGGTCGGGGCCGTGCGGGGAAGGGGTGCGCCGGTCGCGGCGGGTGCGGGGGTGCGCAGCAGGGCGGCCACCTGCTCCACCGCCCAGGGGTTCTGCAGCGACGTGCGGTCGCCGAGCGGGCGGTCGTCGTGCAGCTCGGCGAGCAGCCGGCGCAGGATCTTGCCGGAGCGCGTCTTGGGCACCTCGGGCACCACGATCACGTGCCGGGGCTTGGCGACCGGGCCGATCTGCCGTCCGACGTGCGCCCGCAGGTCCTCGCGCAGCGCGTCGGTCGCCGCCCGCCACGCGCCGAGGTCGTCCACCGGACCGGGGGCGACCGCCGGTACCACGAACGCCGCCACCGCCTGCCCGGTCACCGGGTCGGTCACGCCGGTCACCCCGGCCTCGCCGACCGCCGGGTGCGCGACCAGCGCCGACTCGATCTCGATGGTGGACAGCCGGTGCCCGGAGACGTTGACCACGTCGTCCACCCGGCCGAGCAGCCAGATGTCGCCGTCCGCGTCGTACGCGGCGCCGTCGCCGGCCAGGAAGTAGCCCTGGCCGTCGACCCCGTGCCCGGCGAACCGCCGCCAGTACGAGTCGAGGTAGCGCTGCGGGTCGCCCCACACCGTGCGCGCCATGCCGGGCCACGGCCGGTCGATCACCAGGAACCCGCCGGCCCCGCGCGGCACCTCGACGCCCGCCTCGTCCACCACGCGGGCGGACAGCCCGGGCAGCGGACGGGTGGCCGACCCGGGCTTGAGGGTGGAGGACCCGGGCATCGGGGCGATCACCCCGGCGCCGGTCTCGGACTGCCACCAGGTGTCGACCACCGGGGCGGTGCCGCCGCCGACCTGCTCGCGCAGCCACACCCACGCCTCGGGGTTGATCGCCTCGCCGACGGTGCCGAGCAGCCGCACGCTGGACAGGTCGTGGGTGCCGGGCAGGCCGTCCGGGAACCAGGTCATCAGCGTGCGGATCAGCGTGGGCGCCGTGTAGTACGTCGTCACGCCGTAGCGCTCGATGATCTCCAGGTGGCGCTCGCGGTGCGGGGTCTCCGGGGTGCCCTCGTAGATCACCTGGGTCAGCCCGTTGCTCAGCGGCCCGTAGATCTCGTACGTGTGCGCGGTGACCCAGGCGAGGTCGGCGGTGCACCAGTGCACGTCGTCCGGGCGGGCGTCGAACATCGCCCAGTGCGTCCAGGACGTCTGCGTCAGGTAGCCGCCGGTGGTGTGCACCAGCCCCTTCGGCTTCCCGGTGGTGCCGGAGGTGTAGATGATGAACAGCGGGGTCTCGGCGTCGAAGGCCTCGGCCTCGTGCACGTCGGAGGCGGTGCCGACCACCTCGTGCCACCAGACGTCCCGGCCCGGCGTCCACGCGACGTCCTGCCCGGTGCGCCGCACCACCAGCACGTGCTCCACGTGGTCCAGCCCGGCGACCGCCTCGTCCGCCGCCGACTTCACCTCGACGGCCGCCCCGCGCCGGAACTGCCCGTCGCTGGTCACGAGCACCTTGGCGCCGGTGTCCTGCACCCGGAACCGCACCGCCTCCGCGGAGAAGCCGCCGAACACCAGGGAGTGCACCGCGCCGATCCGGGCGATGGCCAGCGTGACGATCACGGTCTCCGCGATCACCGGCAGGTAGACGACCACCCGGTCGCCCTTCCCGACCCCGAGCGCCGTCAGCGCGTTGGCGGCCTTGGACACCTCCCGCTGAAGATCGGCGTAGGTGTAGACCCGGCGGTCGCCCCGCTCGCCCTCCGCGTACAGCGCGACCTTCTCGCCGATCCCGGCGGCCACGTGCCGGTCCACGCAGTTCACCGCGGCGTTCAGCCGCCCTCCCTCGAACCAGCGGGCCTCGGGCACCGTGAGGTCGTCGGTGCCCGCGATCGGCACGGCGGGGGACCAGGTGTGCGCGGTGTGCCACGGCTCCGCCCACTCCAACCGGCGCGCCGCCGCCTCCCAGAAGCCGACCGGGTCCGCCTCGCCCCAGGCGCGCAGCCGCTCGTGCTCGGCGGCGTCGATCTGGGCGCTCGCGGCGAACGCGGCCGGCGCCGGGTAGGTGCGGGCCTCCTGCTGGAGCGCGTCGAATGCGCCCGCCCGGGTCCGGGTGTCGTCGATCGTGCTCATGCCCACCTCCGCAGCAGGGAGCGCTCGGCCAGGCCGACCAGCGCATCCGTCGTCTTGCCCAGCAGCGCCAGCAGCACGATCGCCAGCAGCATCCGGTCCACCCGGCCGTTCTGCCCGGAGTCCATCAGCAGGAAGCCGAGGCCCATCGAGGAGGCGATCAGCTCGGCCGCCACCAGGAACAGCCAGGACTGCGCGACCGCCAGCCGCAGCCCCGCCACCACCGAGGGCACCACCGCCGGCAGCTGCACGCCGGTCAGCAGCCGCACCCCGCGCAGCCCGTACGCCCGCCCGGCCTCCACCAGGTGCGGGTCGACATGCCGCAGCGCGGCCACCACCGTCGTGTACACCGGGAAGAACGCGCCGATCGCGATCAGCGTGATCTTGGAGTCCTCGCCGAGCTTCATCCAGAGGATCAGCAACGGCACCCACGCCAACGACGGCACCGCGCGCACCGCCCCCAGCAGCGGCTCCAGCAGCGCCCCCACCACGCGGGACAGCCCCACCGCCGACCCGATCGCCAGGCCGAGCGCGGCACCGATCGCGAAGCCGATCAGCACCCGCTGGGTGGAGATCGCGACGTAGGGCAGCAGCAGCCCGCGGGCGTGCAGGTCGGTCGCCGCGGTCCACACCGAGGACGGTGCGGGCAGCTGGTACGGCGCCACCCGACCGGTGCTCGTCACCCACTGCCAGAGGGCGAGCAGCAGCACCGGCAGCACCAGGCCCACCCCGGCCCGCACCCACCGCCGGGCCAACGGGCCGCGGCGCAGCGCGCTGTGCCCTTCCCGACCCGACGGTGCCGGGGCGAAGGGGTTGAGGCCGACGCGGGGACGGCCGCGGGCGTCGGTCACCGGGGCGGGGCTGCCGGTGATCGTGCCGATCGCCTGGGACATGGGGGGACTCCTGACGGGGCGTGGGGGAGGGTCAGCCGGTGATCGTGGACGGGTCGGCCTGCTCGGCGAACGTCGGCTCGAACAGCGCGTCCAGGGCGGCGTCCACCAGGTCCTGGCTCGCGACGTCACCGGACTCGACGAAGATCGGGCCGACCACCTCCAGCACGTCCCGCTGCGCCTGCCCCGGCACCGGGTCGATGTCGAGGGTGGTGCGCTCGGTGATCACGGTCTGCGCCACCGCCGGGTCGATCCCGGCCACCTCGGCGAGGATCGCGACGACCTGGTCCGGGTTCTCCTGCGCCCAGGCACGGGCCTTCTCGTAGGCGTCCACCACGACCTGCGCCAGGTCCGGGCTGGCGTCCAGGAAGTCCTGGGTGGCGTTGAGGAAGCCGTAGGTGTTGAAGTCGACGTTCCGGTACAGCAGCGTCGACCCGGCGTCCGCCTGGCTGGCGGCCATCAGCGGGTCCAGCCCGGCCCACGCGTCCACCGAGCCGTTCTCCAGCGCGGCCTTGCCGTCGGCGTGCTGGAGGTTCTGCACCTCGACGTCCGCCGGGTCCACCCCCGCCTCGTCCAGCGCCTGGAGCAGGAAGAAGTACGGGTCCGTGCCCTTGGTGGCGGCCACCGAGCGACCGGCCAGATCGGCCACGTCGGTGATCTCCGAGCCCTGCGGGACGACCAGCGCCGCCCACTCCGGCTGCGAGTACACGTCGATCGTGCGGATCGGCGAGCCGTTCGACCGCGCCAGCAGCGCCGCCGAGCCCGCCGTCGATCCCACATCGATCGCCCCGGCGCGCAGCGCCTCGTTGGCCTTGTTCGACCCCGCCGACTGCACCCACTCCACGGTCACGTCGTCGCCGAGCGTGTCCTCCAACCAGCCCTGGTCCTTGATCACCAGGCTCAGCGGGTTGTACGTGGCGTAGTCGAGCGTCAGGGTGTCGGCGCTCCAGCCCTCGGCGGCGCTGTCGCCTGCGGTGGTGTCGTCGGCTGGTGCGTCGGCGGCGGCGTCCTCGCCCGCGACGCAGCCGCCGAGCAGCAGGGTCGCGGCGAGGGCGGTGGCGAGGGCCAGCGGGCCCCGGCCGCTGCGTCGGGCGGCGTGCGTGGTGCGGGCGGTCATGGTCGCTCCTCGATCGGTGCTTCGTGGTCGGGGGGTGGGTCAGATCTGGTGGTGGTCGGCGGGGGCGGTGTGGTGCGTGGCGACGCCGAGCCCGTCCAGCAGCTCGGCGCGCAGCTCGGCCAGGCGGGCGTCCGCACGATCCCGGGGCCGGCGGCCCGGCACGGTGATCACCGAGCGCACCGATCGTCCGGTGTCGGCGGCCGAGCCCAGCAGCACCACCCGGTCGGCCAGGTACAGCGCCTCCTCGACGTCGTGCGTCACCAGCAGCACCGTCGTCGGACGGCTGCGGTGCACGTCGAGCAGCAGGTCCTGCATCCGCAGCCGGGTCAGCGCGTCGAGGGCGCCGAAGGGCTCGTCCAGCAGCAGCACGCCGGGACGGCGGGCCAGCGCCCGGGCCAGCGACGCGCGCTGCGCCATGCCGCCGGACACCTGCCGCGGGCGCAGCGCCGCCGACCCCTCCAGCCCGACCAGCGTCAGCAGCCGGTCCACCTGCTCCCGTGCCTCGGCGCGGGGCGTCCCGCGCGGCACGCCGAGCGCGACGTTCTGGGCGATCGTGCGCCAGGGCAGCAGCCGCGGCTCCTGGAACGCCACCGCCGTGCGGGTGTCGATCCCGTCCACCGGGGACCCCGCCACATCGATCCGGCCGGCGTCCGGGCGGTCCAGCCCGGCGACCTGGCGCAGCAGCGTCGACTTCCCGCAGCCCGAGGGGCCGATCACCGCGACCACCTCGCCGGCGGCGATCTCCAGGTCGACCCCCGCGAGCACCGTGCGTGGGCCGGTCGGCGTCGGGAACGTCCGGCCGACGCCGCGCAGCGTCACCGGCAGCGCGTCGACGGTGCCGGCCGCGGGCGTGCCGGCGGCGCCGGTGGCGGCGGGGGCGAGGGCTGAGGTCATCGTGGGTCCCGTGGTCGTCGTGGGCGGGCGGGGCGAGGTGCGGTGCTGCGTGCTGCGTCGTTCGTGCGGGGCGGTGCGCGTGCGGCGTGCGGTGCGTGTGGGGCGTGCGTTGCGTGTGCAGCGTGGTGCGGGTGCGGGTGCGGGTGCGGGTGCGGGTGCGGGTGCGGGTGCGGGTCGTGCGGGTGCGAGTGCGGGTGCGGGTCGTGCGGGTGCGGTTCGCGCGTGCGATGCGGGTGTCCGGGGATGCCCTGCCCTGCGCCTCGGGGCGGTGCGCGAGCATCGGGCGGCGGCTGCCTGGCGGCGGTCCGCGGTGCGACCCGGGCGGGCCCGGTGCGTGGTCGCAGGTCCGTGGGTGGCTGCTCGTGCCGGCCGGGTGCACCCCGGCGGAGGGGCATGCGGCGCGACCGGCGCCGGGAGGATCGGGCTCAGGGCCGGTGGGAGCGCCCCTGCCCGTGACGGGCGATGGCGGTCCCGGTCAGCGCCGGGGGATCAGCGGCCGAGCGTGCTGCGACAGCGGTCCGTGGGGCGACAGCAGCGGCGACAGCGGGGGTCGGGCATGCCGGGGCGCGGGGTCGTGCGCGGGTGCGTCGACCGGGCCACGGGCCGTCCCCTCTCGTGCGTCGTCAGGTCTGCGAAGTCGCAATGTCCCATCATGTGAGACGTGAACGCTCACGCCTCGGGACTGCGAACGACAGTAGCCGGACGTGGCCCCCCTCACAACCCCTGCCCACATCCCGAACCCCGCCCGCCCGCGCGCACGCCTCCACGACGCCGAGTTGTCACAACTTGTCGCTTCGCGGGCCTCGGAAGCGACAAATGCTGACAACTCGGCGCGAGTACGCGCATGTGCGAGGTGAGCGCGCGGGTGCGCGCAGGGGTGCGAGCGGGCGTGGGTGCGCGCGGGGTCAGCGGCGGGGGAGGACGAGGCGGCAGGCGATGCCGGCGACCAGGCCCCAGAACGCGGCGGACACCCCGCCGACGCTGATCCCGGACACCGTGACCAGGAACGTCACCGCGGCGGGGACGCGATCGGCCGGTGCGGTGAACGCGGCGCCGAGCGAGGATCCGAGCGTGCCGATCAGTGCCAGACCCGCAGCGGCGGCGATCAGGCCGGCGGGTGCGGCGAGGGCGACCGCGGCCACCGCCGCCGAGCCGACCCCGAGCACGAGGTAGCCGAGGCCGGCGACGACGGCGGTCCGCCAGCGCCGGCGCGGGTCGGGGCCGCCCTCGGGTCCGGCGGCGAGCGCGGCGCTGATCGCGGCGAGGTTGATCGCGTGCCCGCCCCAGGGCGCGGCGAGCACGGTGCCGATGCCGGTCACCAGCATCACCGGGCGCAGGGGAGCGGTGTACCCGAAGCCCGCGAGCACGGCCATGCCGGGGATGTTCTGCGAGGCCATGGTGACGACGAACAGCGGCACCGCCACCGACACCACCGATGCCCACGAGGGGTGCGGCGTGGTCCACACCAGGCTCGGTGCGAGGTCGGCGGGGGTCAGCGCGCGCACCTCGGGGGTGGCCACCGCGAGGGCGACAGCCAGCCCGATCGCCGCCGGGGTGGCCCAGCGCGGGGCGAGCCGCAGCAGCACCAGCCAGGTCACGATCACCGGACCCACCAGCAGCGGTCGGTCCGCGACGGCGAGCACCGGCTGGAGGCACAGGTCGACCAGCACGCCGGCGAGCATCGCGTTGGCCAGCGGCACCGGGATCATCCGCACCCAGCGTTCGAGCCGCCGCCAGAGCCCGACCAGCGCGAGCAGCACCCCGCACAGCACGAAGCCCGCCACTGCCTCCGGCCACCCGTCCGCGGCGGTGCCGGTCGTCGCGAGCAGGGCCGCGCCGGGGGTCGACCAGGCCACCGTGATCGGCAGGCGGGTCCGCCACGCGAGCAGCGCCGAGGCCGCGCCCATCGCCACCGTCACCGCGAGCAGCCCGGACGCGGCTTGCGCCGGGGTCGCGCCGACCGCCCGCAGCCCGCTGAGCACCACCGCGAACGCGCTGGTGAAGCCCACCAGTGCGGTCACCACGCCCGCGGACAGGGAGGTCCGGTCGCGCGGCGTGGGCCCCGGTCGGGCGGCGGTCTCGGCGGTCACCCGCCGGACCGTAGCGGACCCGTGTGTCCGCCCTGTTGCCCGCACGCCCCGGGCACCCGACCCGCGCGCGCTACCCGCGCAGCAGGTCGGCGACCTCGGCCACGTGCGCGGGGGCGGTCTGCACGAGCAGCGTGGTGACCGCGGTGCCCTGCCAGGCGCGGGCCTGCTCGCGCACGTCCTGCGGGGTGCCGACCAGGGCGATGTCCCGCACGAGCTCGGTCGGCACGGCCGCCGCCGCCCGGGCGCGGTCGCCGGCCAGGTAGTGCGCCTGGATCTCCGTGCACGCCTCGCCGTAGCCGAGCCGGGCGAGGGCGTCGGCGTGGAAGTTCGCGCCTTTCGCGCCCATGCCGCCGGCGTAGAGCGCGACGAAGGGCCGCACCGCGTCGGCCGCCTGCTCGACGTCGGGGCCGAGCACCACGGGCACGGTCGCGGTGACCTCGAAGTCCTCGATCGCCCGCGTCCCCGCCGCGCGCCGGGCGAAGCCCTCGGCCAGCAGCCCGCGGAAGTCGGCGTCCAGGCGCGGCGCGTAGAACAGCGGCAGCCAGCCGTCGGCGATCTCCGCGGCGAGCGCGATGTTCTTCGGTCCCTCGGCGGCCAGGTGCACCGGCAGGTCGGCGCGCAGCGGGTGCACGGTCGATCGCAGGGGCTTGCCGAGGCCGGATCCCTGGTCGGCGGGCAGCGGAAGCCGGTAGAAGTCCCCGTCGGCACGCACCGGTCCCTCCCGGCGCAGCACGTCGCGCACGATCGCGACGAACTCCCGCGTCCGGGCCAGGGGCCGCGGGTAGGGCTGCCCGTACCAGCCCTCGACCACCTGCGGTCCGGAGACCCCGAGCCCGAGCACGGCCCGCCCGCCGGACAGGTGGTCCAGGGTGAGCGCGGCCATGGCGGTGGCGGTGGGGGTGCGGGCGGCGATCTGCGCGACGGCGGTGCCGAGCCGGACGTGCCGGGTGCGCGCGCCCCACCAGGCGAGCGGGGTGAAGGCGTCCGACCCGTAGGCCTCGGCCGTCCACACCGAGTCGTAGCGGGACGCGTCGGCGGCGACCACGGCCTCGGCGACGCCCGGCGGGGGACCGGCCGACCAGTACCCCGTGTGGTAGCCGAGCCGCATCGTCGCCTCCTCGCGCGCACCCGCCGTCGGGCGCTGATGCGGCCCCATCGTGCCGTGGCACGGGCGGTGACGCGAGGGATCAGCCCGCCGCGTCAGCCCGCCGCGCCCTCCGCCGCGTCAACCCGCGGAGCCGCCCGCCGCGTCAGCCCGCGGTGCCGTCCGACCCCGACCCTGTGCCCGCCGCCACCGGCCCGTCCCCGTCCCGCCCGCGCCCGGCGAGCGTCGTGAGCAGCGCGGCACCGGTCTCGGCGTCGGCCACGGTGACCAGGAACCGCCGCCCGCCCGCGCGCTCGACCTCGATCGCCGGGCCGGAGCGTGCGACCACGCCGACGGTGCCGTCCATGCGGACGCGGTAGCCCCAGCCGCCGAAGTCGCGCAGCGGGTGGACGTCGCGGGCGCGGACCGCCACCACCTCGTCCAGCGGGACGGTCACCCGCGGGAACCCGGCGACCGAGCGCACCCGCAGGCCGCGGTCGTCGACGGTCACCGTGTAGAGGGTCGTCGCGCCGAGCAGCACGCCGAGGACCAGCGCGAGCACGGCGAACACCGGCATGTCGAGCGCGATCGTCAGGACGCTGACCAGCACCACGGACGTCACTCCGGCGACCACGCCGACCGGGCTGCCGACGCGGCCGATCCACGCCGCGTGCTCCTGGTCGCCGAGCAGGATCGTCGGACCGTCCACGGCGGTCCCGGGATCGGCGGGCCGGTGTGCGTCGCGTGGCAGCAGCAGCGCCACGCCGGCACCGAGCACCAGGGCGCCGACGATCGCGACGGTGATCACCGGGTCCACGTCGCCGACGTCGGCCGCGTCGGTCAGCCCGCGGTGCATCAGTCCGGTGCCGACCAGGATCGAGGCGCCGAACCACGCCATGCCGAGCGAGGTGCCCACGGCGATCCGCCGGGTCGACCCGTCCTGCCCGCGGAAGAACGCCAGCGCCCACGAGCCGATCACCAGCACGGCGAACACCCCGGCCATCAGCGCGACGAACGGCACGACCGCGCCGAACCCGTCGGCGTGACCGCCCGGGCCGAAGTGGATCGCGATCTGCGCCGGTATCTGGTCGCGCCAGGACAGCGTCAGCACCGTGGCCACGACCAGCACCAGCAGCGGCAGCACCAGGCCGAGCAGGGTGCTGGACAGCCGGTGGGTCACCGGGGCGGCCGGCGTCGGCGTGGTCATCGATCCTCCTGGGTGGGTGCGGTGGCGGGTGCGAGCGGTGCGGTCAGGGCGTCCTTCACCAGCCCGAGGGTGGTGCCGGGGGCGAGATCGAGGTCGCGGGACGTGCGGACCAGCGCCTCGATCGCGTCGTGCAGCGGGGAGAGGTCCGGCACGCCGCGCTCGCTGACGACGGCGCCCCGGCCGCGTCGCAGCTCGATCAGCCCCTCGTCGCGCAGGTCCTGGTAGGCGTGCAGCACCGTGTGCAGGTTCACGTCGAGCGAGGCGGCGAGGTCGCGGGCGGAGGGAAGGCGGGTGCCGGGGGCGAGGTCGCCGCGGACGACGGCGGAGCGCACCTGCGCGGCGAGCTGCGTGAACAGCGGCTCGGCGGAGGTGGGGTCGATGCGGAAGAGCACGCCGATCATCCTAGTTGTTAGATGAGAACTAGAACAACGTGTCGGACCCGCGACGTGCGCGCACCGCCGGGGGCCCTAGGGTGAGCCGCAGCGCGAGGAGCACCCGTCCCCGCACCGCACGAGAGGAGCCGCCATGTCCGGCGCAGCCCATCACATCGCCCTGGTGGCCCACGACAACAAGAAGGTCGAGCTGCTGCGCTGGGCCGAGTTCAACCGTGGCACCCTCTCCCGGCACCACCTGTACGCCACCGGCACCACCGGCACCATGCTCGAGTACGAGCTCGGCCTGCCGGTGACCCGGCTGCTGTCCGGCCCGATCGGCGGCGACCAGCAGATCGGCGCGAAGATCGCCGAGGGCGTCATCGACATGCTGGTCTTCTTCTGGGACCCGCTGGAGCCGCAGCCGCACGACCCCGACGTCAAGGCGCTGCTGCGCATCGGCGCGGTGTGGAACGTCCCGATGGCCTCGAACCGGGCCACCGCCGACATGCTGATCTCGTCCCCGCTGCTCGCCGAGCCGTGGACCAGCCGCCCCGACATCACCCCGCGCGGCTGGGACGGCGGCGCCCCGACGTCCTGAGGACCTCCGACCCCTCCCGCTCGGCGCCCGCGCGCCGTACCGTCGGGGCATGACGCCTGTCGCGTGGGTGCTGCTGGTGCTCGGGGTGGTCGCGGTGCTGTTCGTCGCCGACCGCCTCGTCGCCCGGCTGCCCGTGCGCCCGCGCGAGCATCGGCGTCCTGCCCCCGGTGGCAGCGGTGCGGGGCTGGCCGGTGGCGAGCTGGTGGAGATCTTCCACCCGCCGAGCCGGCACGTGGCCGAGGAGCGGGAACGGCGACTGCTGGACGTGCAGCTGGTCGCCTCGGGTGCGCCCGGCCCGGTGGACCTCGACGCGGGGGTGGTCGTCCTCGACCCGCAGGCGCCGGCGACCTCGGCGACGGCACCCGCGCCGGACGCCCGCTGAGCGGTCGGGTCGATCCGACCCGGCCGACCGGTCGCGGTCAGGCCGCCCCGGTCAGCCGATCCCGAGCAGCGGGCGCAGCACCGCCCAGGTGACCGGCTCCGCCCCGTCGGCGGGCAGCGGATCCGGCGCCGCCGCGACCGGTGACCGGTGCTCCCCGGTGAACGCCGGGCTCGGCCCCACCCGGGGTCGACGGACCCGCGAGCGCGCGCCCTCCTCCTGCGCGAGCGCCAGCACCGCGCGGGCGTCGTCGGCGATCCACCCGGGCCCTGCCGTCGCGGCCTCCAGGTCGTCCAGGGCGCGCAGCGGGTCGCCGACCGGCCCGCGGACCAGCACGCCCCGCACCCCGCGCAGCACCAGCCGGTCCAGCGGGCGCTCCACCCAGGTGGTCAGTGCCAGGTCGCAGCAGTGCACCGCCGTCTTCGGCTGCCGGTGCAGCAGGGCCGAGGCGACGTCCATCAGCCACGCCTCGGGCGTCCACGACCCGCCGGCCACCGTCCGCCACTCCATCGCGGTCCGGTACAGGGCGTACCAGTCGTCGGCGGCGACCAGCCGGGCGCACTCGTCGCGGAACCAGCCGGCGTCGCGGACCTGCGGCAACCGGGCGTGCGGGGGCCGTGCGTCGCTCACCCGCAGCAGGCTACCGGCGCGCGGCCGCGCCGGTGCAGGTCAGATGTAGATCGCCGGGTCGTCGACCTCGGGCTCCGGGGGCGCGCTGGCCGGCTTCTGGCGGATCGTCGCGGGCACGCCCACCGCCACCGCCCCCGGCGGCACGTCCTTGAGCACCACGGCGTTCGCACCGATCTGCGCGTCGTCGCCGATCCACACCGGGCCGAGCACCTTGGCGCCCGCCCCGACCACCACCCGGTCACCGACCGTGGGGTGCCGCTTGCCGCGCTTCATCGACTTGCCGCCCAGCGTCGCGCCGTGGAAGAGCACCACGTCGTCGCCGACCACGGCGGTCTCGCCGATCACCACGCCCATGCCGTGATCGATGAACAGCCGACGCCCGATCGTGGCCCCCGGGTGGATCTCCACGCCGGTGACCGCGCGGGACACCTGTGCCAGCAGCCGCGCGGGCAGGCGCAGCCCGGGCTCCTGCCACAGCCGGTGCGCGACCCGGTGCACCCAGACCGCGTGCAGCCCGGGGTACGCCAGCGCGACCTCGAGCCGCGATCGAGCGGCGGGGTCGCGCCGACGGGCGGCGTCCAGGTCCTCGCGGAACGCGCGCAGCAGGTGACGCACCGCCACCGCGATCCGCGCCGAGGTGGGGCGGTCGGTGGCCCGGGCCGCCTCGCCGGACGCCACCCCGACCCCGCGGCCGGGCACGCCGGCGCCACCCTCGCCGCCCGGAGGGCGCACGGGTTCGGGCACGCCGCCGTGCGGCAGCCGCTGGGTCGAGGTCATCCTGATCAGTCCAGCAGATCGGCGTAGAGGATGGACGAGAGGTAGCGCTCGCCGAACGACGGGATGATCGCGACGATCAGCTTGCCGGCGTTCTCCGGGCGCTTGCCCAGCTCGATCGCGGCGTGCAGGGCGGCGCCGGAGGAGATGCCGACCAGCAGGCCCTCCTCGGTGGCGGCGCGGCGCGCGGTGGCGACGGCGGTGTCGGCGTCCACGTCGATGATCTCGTCGTAGACGCTGGTGTCGAGGATCTCCGGCACGAAGTTCGCGCCGATGCCCTGGATCTTGTGCGGGCCGGGGGCGCCGCCGTTGAGGATCGGGGACTCGGCCGGCTCCACGCCGACGATCTGCACGCCGGGCTTGCGCTCCTTGAGCACCTGGCCGACGCCGGTGATCGTGCCGCCGGTGCCGATGCCGGCGACCAGGATGTCGACCTCGCCGTCGGTGTCCGCCCAGATCTCCTCGGCGGTGGTCTTGCGGTGGATCGCCGGGTTGGCCTCGTTGGCGAACTGGCGGGCAAGAATGGCACCCGGGCGCTCGGCCACGATCTCGTCGGCCTTGTTCACCGCGCCCTTCATGCCCTCGGACGCCGGGGTGAGGATCAGTTCCGCGCCGAACGCCCGCAGCAGCGCGCGCCGCTCCTTCGACATCGACTCCGGCATGGTCAGCACGACGTCGTAGCCGCGCGCCGCACCCACGAACGCCAGCGCGATGCCGGTGTTGCCGGAGGTCGCCTCCACGATCGTGCCGCCGGGCTTGAGCTCGCCGGAGGCCTCCGCCGCGTCCACGATCGCCACGCCGATGCGGTCCTTCACCGAGTTCGCCGGGTTGTAGAACTCGAGCTTGCCGACGACCGTGGCGCCGATGCCCTCGGTCAGCTTGTTGATGCGCACCAGCGGGGTGTTGCCGACGAGCTGGGTCGCGTCGTCGTAGATCTGTGCCATGAGAGTCCGTCCTGTCGTGGGGTCCGCGATCAGCGGGCCGGGGCTGTGCTGCGGGGAAGCAGCGGGGAGGTGTGCTGCGGGGCGGTCGCGGGGCGAGGACCGCGGGGGCGAGCGCTGGCCGGGTGCCGGGAGCCCCGGGCGCGTGGCTCCGCCGTCAGGGGCGGAGCGGCCAGCGCTCTAGCGACACAGACAGGTGCAGGTCGCCGCCGGGCGGGCGGCGGTCGTGGTGGGGACGGCGACGGGTGCGGTGCGCATGCCGGCCTCCCTCTGCCACGTGGTGCCCCGGACGGGGCTGCTGCACTGACAGTAGCCGTAACGACAGACCGGCCACAAAGATGCCCGGGGGCACCCGATCGGGTGGACCGGCTGGTCGCGGGCGAGGTCACGATCCCACGGTGGTCCACCTCGTCGGGTGCTGCCACCGGGCGGGATCCCGGCGGGCCGACGGGCGGGGTGGCACGATGCTCGGCATGGCGACCGTCGACGCTCCCCGCCCGGACGTGCTCGGACCCGGATGGGTGCAGCGGACGATCCACCTGCGCCCCGACGCGCACGGCGACCCGGTCGCCACGCTGGTGCACCGCGAGGACGCCGGGGCCGCGCGCACGGCGGTGCTCTACGTGCACGGCTTCGTCGACTACTTCTTCCACCCGCACGTCGCGCAGGCGCTGGCCGACGCCGGGCAGGACCTGTACGGCCTGGACCTGCGCGACTACGGCCGGTCGATCCGCCCGGGGCGCGTGCCGAACGACACCCGCGAGCTGGCGGTCTACGCCGAGGAGATCGACGCGGCCGTGCACCTGCTGCGCGACACCTACGACCACGTGGTGCTGCTGGGCCACTCCACCGGCGGGCTGGTCGCGGCGCTGTGGGCCGACGCGCGGCGGGGCCGCGGCCTGGTGGACGCCGTGGTGCTGAACAGCCCGTGGCTCGACCTCCGCGGATCGCGGCTGGAGCGCACCGTGCTCACCTGGGCGATCGTCGGCGTGATCGGCCGGGTGGCGCCAGACCTGGTCGTCTCGCACCTGGCCCCGCACTACGGGCAGGCGCTGCACGCCGGCACCGGCGGCGAGTGGGACTACGACCTCACCTGGAAGCCGCACGAGGGTTTCCCGGTGCGCGCGGGCTTCGTCCGGGCGATCCGGCGCGGGCACGCCCGGGTGGCACGCGGGCTCGCGATCGACGTGCCCGTGCTGGTCGCGACCTCGGACGCCACCGGCCCCGACGACCGCTGGCACGAGGACCTGCTCAGCACCGACTCGGTGCTGGACGTGGCGGACATGCGCCGGCTCGCGCCGGGGCTGGGCCCGGACGTGACCCTGGTCCAGATCCCCGGCGGCGCCCACGACCTCGCGCTCTCGCCCGCCCCCGCCCGCGAGCAGTACCTGAGCGAAGTCACAGGCTGGCTGGCCGCACGAGGCCTGTAGCCCCACCCCCCCCCAGACCCACGAGGTCGGTGGTTCGGCACGAGGTCGGTGGTTCTGCGCCGCATGATCGCGCTCGAACCACCGACCTCGTGCAGGGGCCCTGCCGAGCGGGTCAGAAGAAGGGCCAGGGGAGGGCGGGCATGTCGCCCTCGGGGCCGGGGAAGTGCGGGTCTGCCAGGATCCGCTCGCAGCGGTCGGTCAGGGCCGCGATCTCCGGCTCGGCCAGCAGATCGCGCAGCGCTGCGCCGAGATCCGACGACAGCCCGTCCAGCGCCCGCTCCACCCCGGCGATCTCCTCGGCAGCCAGCGGCTCGCCGACCCAGCCCCACAGGACGGTGCGCAGGCGGGGCTCGGTGTGGAACGTGACGCCGTGGTCGACGCCGAGGCGCCGCCCGTCGGGCATCGGCAGCACGTGCCCGCCCTTGCGGTCGGCGTTGTTCAGCAGCACGTCCAGCACCGCCATCCGGCGCAGCGCGGAGGAGTCCTCGTGCACCAGCGCCACCGGGGTGCCCTGCTCGTCCTCGCCGGTGATCACCGCGCGCCGGTCGCCGACGGCAGCGGGATCGACCACGTCCACCGGGTCCTGCGCGCGGTCCGGCTCCTGCCAGAGCTGCACCATGCCGGGCCCGTGCGGGCCGTCCCCGAGCCAGGTCGGCGGGACGACGCCCCAGCCGGTGACCTCGGACACCAGGCGCGCGGCGACCTCGCGGCGGGCGAGCGTGCCGTCGGGGAAGTCCCACAGCGGCTTCTCGCCGGCCACCGGCTTGTAGACCACCGGCACCTCGCCGATCCGGCCCAGGAACGTCGCGTTCGAGGCGACGGTGATCCGGCCGACCAGCTCCAGCGGGGCGTCGGGCAGATCGGGCGGGACGCTCACACGGCCGCGGGCGGCGCGCAGAGGTGGCCGTCCGGATCCATCGGCTCCCCGCACCGGGGGCAGGTGGGACGACCCGCGGCCACCACCTGACGGGTGCGCTCCGCGAACGCCCGCGCGGTGCCGACCGGGATCCGCAGCACCAGCGCCTCGGCGGGCTCGGGCGCCTCGTCGTCCCCGTCGACCGGCTCCTCGTCGTCGTCCTGCTCGGCGACCGGGAACGCCTCCACCACGAGCTGCGCGGTGGTCGGGTCCCAGCCCATCCGGATCGCCCCCAGGCGGAAGTCCTCCTCGACGGGCTGCTCCACCGGGTCGGTGTCGACCAGCTCGGCGGTGGCGTGCGCGGGCACGCTGAACGGGTTGCCCTCGGCGGCGGAGAGCTCGTCCAGCACCGCGTCGATCTTCTCGGCGAGCAGCGCCGCCCACTGCTTCTCCAGCGCGACGCTGGTGGTACGGCGGCCGGTGCGGACCTGGAGGTAGAACGTGCGCTGACCCGGGCGGCCGACAGTGCCGATGACGACGCGGTCGGGCCAGTCGTGCTCGTGGACGATCGTGGGCATGGGCCCATGCTACGAGCGCCCGCCCACGTCGGCCCGAGGCGGCCCGTGCGCTACCGTCGCCCGGTGCGGACGGCGGGAGTGGTCGGTGGCGGCCCGGCGGGGCTGATCGCCGCGGAGGTGCTGGCGAGGGCCGGCGTGGCGGTGACGGTCTACGACCGGATGCCCTCGGTCAGCCGCAAGATGCTGCTCGCCGGGCACGGCGGCCTGAACATCACGCACTCCGAGGACCTGTCCCGCTTCCTGCCGCGCTACGGCGCCGCCGCGGACGTGCTGGCGCCGATGATCGCGGATTTCACCCCGACCGACCTGCGCGCCTGGTGCGCCGAGCTGGGGGAGGAGACCTTCGTCGGCACCAGCGGACGGGTGTTCCCGCGATCGTTCCGCGCCACCCCGCTGGTCCGTGCCTGGCTGACCCGGCTGGCCGGGCTCGGCGTGACGATCGAGACCCGCACCCGGTGGGCCGGCTGGACCGCCGACGGCGCGGGGCTGCGGCTGGTCGGCGTCGGCGGGGCCGCGGACGGCGTCGAGACCTCGGCGTCCCATGACGTCACTCTGCTCGCGCTCGGCGGTGCGTCCTGGCCGCGGCTGGGTGCCGACGGCTCGTGGATCGACGGGCTGGTCGCGCGGGGCGTGGACGTGGCGCCGCTGCGGGCCGCCAACGTCGGGGTGCGGGTGACGTGGGGCGCCGACTTCGCCGAGCGGTTCCAGGGGGTGCCGCTGAAGAGCGTGTCGTTGGCGGTGCGCGGGCAGGACCGGCCGGCGGTGCGCGGTGACGCCATGCTCACCCGCACCGGTCTGGAGGGCGGACCGGTGTACGCGCTGGGTGCGCCGATCCGGGACGCGCTGGACGCCGGGGAGTGCGTGATCGAGGTGGACCTGCGCCCCGACCTGCCGCTCGACCGGCTGATCGACCGGCTGTCGCGGCGTCGGCCCAAGGACTCGCGATCGACCTGGCTGCGTCGTGCGCTCGGCCTGGACGCCGCCGCGGGTGCCCTGCTGCGCGAGGCGGTGGCCGGTGCGGTCCCGGACGACCCCGCCGCCGTCGCCGCCCTGGTCAAGGCGGTGCCCGTGCGGGTGGCGGACACGATGCCGATCGACAAGGCGATCTCCTCGGCGGGCGGCATCCGCTGGTCCGAGGTGGACGACGACCTCATGCTGCGCGCGCTGCCCGGCGTGTTCGTCGCGGGGGAGATGCTCGACTGGGAGGCGCCCACCGGCGGGTACCTGCTCCAGGCGTCGTTCAGCACCGGTGTGCGGGCCGCGCACGGGATGCTGCGCCGGCTCGGGGCCTGATCGCGGGGCGTGATTCGCGGGGCTCGGTCCCTCGGGGCGGATCGTCCGGCTGGATCACGGGGGCGGGCCGCGGAGCCCTGGCCAGCCCGCCCGGGCGTCAGGCCGTCGGCGCGCCCGGGCCCGCCCCGCCGCCCACCGGCGCGTCCCCGCCCGGTGCCGCCGCGCGCAGCCAGGACAGGTCGCCCCCGGTGGTGTTCATCGCGACCACGTCCGGCTGCCGGGGCCCGTAGCGCACGATCGACACCGACGCCGGGTCCGGCCCGATCCGCTGGAACAGGTCGAGGTGCATCCCGAGCGCGTCCGCGAGCAGCGCCTTGATCAGGTCGCCGTGCGTCACCACCGCCCACACCGCCCCCGGACCGTGCTCCGCCGTGATCGCCGCGTCCCGCTCCCGCACCGCCGCCACCCCGCGGGCCTGCATCCCCGCCAGCGACTCGCCGCCGGGGAACACCACCGCGCTCGGCTGCCCCTGCACCGTCGCCCACAGCGGCTCCGTCGCCAGCTCGCGCAGCGGTCGGCCCTGCCAGGTGCCGTAGTCGCACTCGGTGAACCGCTCGTCCACCAGCACGGTCGGCGTGACGGCCTGCCGGTCGGTGATCGCCTGCGCGGTCTCGCGGCAGCGCTCCAGCGGGCTCGTCACCAGCGCCACCAGCGGCACCGCCGCGATCCGCTCGCCGGTGCGCGCCGCCTGCTCGCGCCCGACGTCGTCCAGGTGCACGCCGGGGGTGCGTCCGGCGAGGAGCCCCGAGGCGTTGGCGGTGGTGCGGCCGTGGCGGACGAGCAGGACGGTGGCCATGCCGGGAGCCTAGGCGGACCGGGTCTGCCGCGCGTCGGCCTCGCTCGCGCGTGCCGGTGGCACCCGGCACGATGGATCGATCCGGTGAGAGAAACGCAGGAGGGTGCCCCCGTGGACGCGACCGACGACGTCGTCACGCAGACCATCGACGCGTACCGGGCGGCCGTGCTCGCCCGCGACGCCGAGGCGCTGCTCGCCCTGTACGCCCCGGACGTGCGGGTCTACGACCTGTGGGGCCCGACGTGGTCCGCCGAGGGTGGCGACGCCCGGCGCGCGGCCGTCGAGGAGTGGTTCGGGTCGCTCGGCGAGGAGACCGTGCACGTGACGATGTCCGACGTGCGCGCCCAGCTCGGCACCGACCTGGCCGTCGTCGAGGCCGTCACCCGCTTCGAGGCCCGCGACGCCGACGGCGCCGTGCTCCGCTGGATGGCGAACCGGCTGACCTGGGTGCTGCTGCCCGACCCGCAGGGCCGCTGGCAGATCGTGCACGAGCACACCTCCGCACCGGTCGACCCGGACAGCGGCGCGGTGATCCTCCAGCGCTGACGCAGGGCCGCGCGGCGTCGCGCTCCCGGGCCCCGCGCGCCCGGCCGACCGCCCCGGACGGGTAGCGTGAGCGCCCGTCCGCCGCACGGTGGACCGAGGCGAGCGGTGGAGGGCACGGCGAGGATGAGCACGACGCAGCGGGGACGGTTCATCGTCGTCGAGGGGATCGACGGTTCCGGCAAGTCCACGCAGGTCAGCACCCTCGTGCGCCGCCTGGAGGACGCCGGCGTGCCGGTGCACGTCACCGCCGAGCCGACCACCGGACCCATCGGCGTGCTGATCCGCCAGGCGTTCTCCGGCCGCATCCCGCTGGACGACCGTGTGATCGCCGCGCTCTTCGTCGCCGACCGGATCGACCATCTCACCAACGACCGGGACGGCCTGCTCGCGCTGCTCGACTCCGGCGTCACCGTGATCAGCGACCGCTACCACCTCTCCTCGGCGGCGTACCACTCCGGCGACACCGGCATGGACTGGGTGCTCGCCGCCAACTCCGTCGCCACCGACCTGCTGCGCGCCGACCTCACCGTCTACCTCGACCTGAGCCCCGAGGCCGCCCTGCGCCGGCTCCAGGCCCGCCGCGAGGCCACCGACAAGTTCGAGGTGATCGAGCGGCTGACCGTCGCGCACGACGGCTACGAGCAGGTGATCGCCCGGGTGCAGGACGTCGAGCGCGTCGAGCGCGTGGACGCCGACCGCGACGCCGACGCGGTGGCCGACGACGTGGAGCGCCTGGTGCGCGGGGTGCTCGGGGTCTGAGCGCCGCGTCCCCTGCCGGGCCGGACAAGCACGACGGCCGGCCCCGTGGAGGGGACCGGCCGTCGAGGTGGAGCGGGTGACGGGAATCGAACCCGCGTAGCCAGTTTGGAAGACTGGGGCTCTACCATTGAGCTACACCCGCGTGATCTGCGCCGGGACAGCCTACCAAGCGTGACGACGCGCTCCGCGCACCCGACTAGACTCCCGCTCGCACGGGATGTGGCGCAGGTTGGTAGCGCGTCCGCTTTGGGAGCGGAAGGTCGTGGGTTCGAATCCCGCCATCCCGACCGTACGGCGGGAGCCGGTTCTCCCGCCCGCCGAGTGCCCCGCCGGCACTCCCGGCCTCCGCCGCCCTGCCATCGCCGCGCGGCCGGCGCCCCGGAGCGCATCGACTCCCGGCACCGGCTCTTCGCCACGCAGCCGGGCTGGTCGCCACCTCATGTCGGGCGCGCGCTCGGCGCACCGAGATCCGCGAGGCAATTTTCGCGACGCTCTGTCAGGACAGCCTTACTTAGGTTAGGGTTACCTGAGTAGGGCGGATCTGCCCTGAGACAGACGAGCAGGTCCGGGCGTGCGTAGGGGCGGCGCCGAGGTGACCGCTCCCATGGCGAGAGGTGCCTCCAGCGTGCGCACGTGGTCCCTTGCTGCCCGACGCGATCGTGGTCACCGGTCGGTGCACCCGCGCCGATCTGCGCTGACCGCCGTGCTGGCCGTGACCGGCGCGCTGGTCGCCCCGGTGCTGGCCGCCGGCCCGGCGTGGGCCGCTCCCGCCGTGCAGGTGCAGAGCGCCGTCGGCTCCGCCACCGCGAGCAGCACCGAGCCCACCGCCGTCACGGTCTCCGGCACCGGGTTCCAGTCCGTCCAGGGCGGCTTCGGCGGCATCTACGTCATGTTCGGCTGGGTGGACCCGACCTCGGGCGCCTGGGCCCCCAGCCAGGGCGGCGTGTCCGGGGTGGACTACCGGTACGCCGCCGACACCGCCTCGGTCGACAACGAGGGCTTCCAGCGGTTCGTCGCGTTCCCCGGGTCCGACACCGCGTCCGCCGCCAACGGCGGGGAGATCGCCGCCGACGGCACCTGGTCGGTCACCATGACCATCCCCACGCCGCAGCTCGAGCTGATCGGCCTGGACGGCGCCACGACCCCCGTGGACTGCACCGTCGAGACCTGCGGCGTCCTCACCATCGGCGCGCACGGCGTCGCCAACGCCGCCAACGAGACCTTCACCCCGATCACCTTCGTCGACGACCTCGCCGCCCCCGCAGGGGCGGCCCCGACGGCTGAGCCGAGCGAGCCGGCAGCCTCGGTCACGGGCGAGGCCGAGCCGACCACCGCACCGGTCGCCGCCCCCGCAGACGGGTCGGCCACGACGGAGAGCGCCGCCGAGGACAGCGGACCCCCGGTGGCGGCGTTGGCCGCGGGTGGCGTCGCGCTGCTGGTGCTGCTCGCGGGTGCCGTCGTGCTGATCCGGCACCGCGTCGCGACCGCCCGGGCCTCCACAGACGGTGCCGGAGCGACCGCCGACCCGCCGGATCCGGGCCCGAGCACCCGCTGATCGACCCGGCCGACATCCGGCCACCCCGGCCGGACCCCGGCCACCACGAACGTCCGCGCCGGCACCGAGCCGGCCGCGGAACAACACCGACGCCGCGAGGCCCGGTGCGGACCCGAGGAGAGGGACAGGATGCAGACAGGACGGACGGCGGTACGGGACCGGCGCCGCGCGGTGACCGCGATCGCGGCGCTCGTGGCGGTGGTCACCACGATGCTCGCCCTCCCCGCACAGGCGGCCACGACGGTGGCGTCGGCCCAGTGGGGGATCAAGGCCTCGTTCCAGAACTACGTGACGAGCTACGCCTCGGTGAAGCCGGTCGTCGCGGCGACGCCCGCCACCCTGGCCTCCGGCGTGTTCACGCTGCCGGCGACCGTCACCTCCGACACCGAGGTCGCCCTCGGCGGCGGCATGACGTTCAACGCGTTCGGGCACGGGTTCCGCCTCGGGTTCGCGAACCTGCACGTCGAGACCGACGGCACCACCGGCTCGATCGTCGGTGACGCCACGATCCAGACCTTCGACACCACGACGTTCGAGCAGCTCACCACGAGCACCACGCCCGACTTCATCGTCGCGACCTTCGACCTGAGCACCGTCACGCCGACGGTGGGCGGGGACGGCAGCAGCACCTACGCCGGCGTGGCGACCACGCTGGGTTCCGGCTGGGGATCGCTGCACTCGGGCCTCGCCTCGTACAGCAACGGTGCGGGTGACCTGCTCACCGTCACGCTCCCGGAGGCGGGCACGGCCACCGGCACGGCGCTGACCGCCGCCCAGTGGGGGGTGCGGGCCTCGTTCCAGAGCTACGTGACGAACTACGCGTCGGCGAAGCCGGTCGTCGCCGCGACCCCGGCCACCCTCGCCTCGGGCGTCTTCACCCTGCCCGCCTCTGCCACCTCGGACACCGAGGTCGCGCTCGGCGGCGGCATGACCTTCAACGCGCTGGCGCACGGCTTCCGCCTGGGCTTCGCGAACCTGAAGGTCGTCGTGTCCGGCACCACCGGGTCGATCGTCGGCGACGCCACGATCCAGACCTTCGACACCGCGACGCTGGAGCGTCTGACGTCCACCACAACCCCGGGCTTCGTGCTCGGCACCTTCGCGACCGACGGGGCCACCCCGGTCGAGAACGTCGACGGCACGCTGACCTACACCGGTCTGGCGACCACCCTCGGCTCCGGCTGGAGCTCCCTGCACCCCGGCCTGACCTCGTACAACAACGCCGTCGGCGACGCGATCACGGTCACTCTGCCCGCCGTCGAGACCGATCCGACGACGCCGACCGACCCGACGACGCCGACGGATCCCACGGACCCGACGACGCCGACCGACCCGACCACGCCGACCGACCCGACCACGCCCACGGACCCGGGCACCACGCCCACCGGCCCGTCGACCTCCGTCACCCGCACCGCGAACGCCGACGGCTCGCTCGACCTGACCGTGACCGGCACCGGCTTCACCACCGCGGCCGCGGGCGTCGGCATCTACGTCGCCGTCGGCCCGAAGGTCGGCGACGCCTGGTACCTGAACGCCTCGGTGTTCCAGGACGCCAAGTGGGTCACCACCTCCGCCGCCACCGAGACCGCCGTGATGGCGCCGCTCGCCGCGGACGGCACGTTCACCGTGCACTTCACCGGCGTCACCCCGACCTACGTCGGCGGCGGCGTCACCTACGACCAGGCGACCACGCCGTTCTCCGTGCTGACCTTCGCGGCGCACGGCAGCACCGACCGGTCCTCCGACACGGCCACGGCGATCTCGTTCGTGATCGACGACGAGACCCCGACGACCCCGACGATCCCGAGCGTGCCCAGCGTCGGTCCGACCGTCACCCCGGCCGCCGTCGACGTCGCCACCACCGACGGCGTGATCCGCACCGGGTCGCAGGTCACCATCACCGCCGGCGGATTCGGCGCGAACGAGACCGGCATCCGGCTCGAGCTGCACTCCGACCCGATCCTGCTGGCGACCGGGCTCACCGCGAACGCCGCCGGCGTGGTCACCGCCACGTTCACGATCCCGGCCGACGCACCCACCGGCGCGCACACCCTGGTGCTGATCGGTGCCGGCCACCAGGCGGAGGTCGCGATCACGATCGCCGCCGCGCTGCCCACCTGCACCGCCCGCGCGGTCTCCGGGGCGAGCCTCACCTGGGGCGTGCGGGACTCGTTCCGGTCCTACGTGACCGGCCCGATCGCCGGCGGCAGCATCTCGTCCTCCGGGGTCAGCGGCTCCGGCCCCTGGACCTGGTCCGGCGGCACCGGCAGCTTCAACGCCAGCAGCGTGATGGGGCTGACGAGCTGGGGCGGATCGGTCCACTTCACCGGCCACAACGGCACCCTGGACGTCACCCTGTCCTCGCCCGCGATCCGGGTCACCAGCGCGTCCGCCGCGACGCTCTACCTGACCGTCACGGACTCCGACGGGAACACCTCGCGGGTCGCCTTCGCCACGCTGAACCTGGCGGCGGGCTCCTCGAGCACCGGTGACACCGCGGCCCGCTGGAGCGGGGTCCCGGCCACGCTGACGACCGCGGGTGCCGCGGCGTTCGCCGGCTTCTACTCCGCGGGGGAGTCCCTCGACCCGGTGTCGTTCACGCTCCCGCTGGGTGCGGAGGTCGAGTGCGACGCCTCCACCGGCGCCCTGGCGACCACCGGCGCCGACGGTGCAGGTGCGCTGACGGCGCTGGCCGGGATGCTCATCCTCGGTGGCGCCGGCCTCGCGGTGGCGACCCGTCGTCGCCGTCGCGGCGCGGTGCTCGGCACCGTCTGACGCTCGGACCCAAGGAGGGCCCGGCGCGGGGCTATGCTCCCGCGCCGGGCCCTCCTGCGGTCGGTCCCGCCCGCCGGCCGACCGGTCGTCGCCGGCTCAGCGCCCGCGACGCCCGCCGTCCGGATCCGCCGCCGCCCCGGGGCCGCACCTGCCGCACCCGCCGGAGGGGTCCGGCGTCGGCTGGGCGTCGTCGGCGGGGCGCTGCCTCGGGCGGCGGCGGGCGCGGGTGCGCTCCGGCTCCTGCTCGTGCCACCAGCGTTCGAGGGGGTGCTCCGCGATCATGGGACCAGCACACACGCTCGTGGCCGCGCGTGCCAGGCACTGCTGCTGCCTGTCTGTGAGCCGCCGAGCCCCCGGCCCGACGCCGCTGACAGGTAACGCCAGTGCCTCCTCCGCTCACCGCCGCCGACCTACCGTGCTGGACGGACGCGCGACCCGCACGCGTCCGCCGCGACGAGGAGCACACGATGACCACCTGGACCCCCGACGAGCTGACCCGGATCGGGCGGGCCGACGAGCTGCGGATCGCCTCGCGCCGCTCCGACGGGACGCTGCGCGGCTTCGTGACGATCTGGGTGGCCCGCAGCGGCGACGAGGTCTACGTCCGGTCCGCGCACGGCGTGGACAACCCGTGGTTCCGGCGTGCGGTGGCGTCCGGCAGCGGGCGGATCGAGGCCGGCGGCGTGGCGCGGGACGTCACGTTCGAGCAGCCGGAGGACGAGGTGCACGCCGGGGTCGACGCGGCCCTGCACACGAAGTACGACCGCTACGGGCCGGGGCCGGTCGGGGCGATCACCGGGGCGTCTGCGCACCCGGGCACGTTGCGTCTGATCCCGGCCGCCGCCTGAGCAGCGACGGGGCGGGGTGCCGATCGGCGCCCGCCCCGTCGTCGTCCCCGCGGTCAGCGCCGACGCGCCGCCGGGGCGAGCTCGTGCGTGCCGTAGGAGTTGTCCACCGGGTTCAGCGTGACGCCGGGGGCGACGATCTGGTCGATCCGGTCCAGCACGTCGGCGGGCAGGGTGATCTCCGCGGCCGGCAGGTAGGACTCCAGCTGCTCCATCGTGCGCGGGCCGACGATCGCGGCGGTCACGCCCGGGTGGTTGATCACGAAGGCGATCGACATCTCGAGCAGGCTGAGGCCGGCCTCCTCGGCCAGCAGCGCGAGCTGCTCGACGGCGGCGAGCTTGCGGACGTTGTCCGGCAGGCTCATGTCGAAGCGCGCACCGGGGCGGGCCGTGGACGCCGGGGTCGGCGGGTTGTCCGCCCGCCACCGCCCGGACAGCCAGCCGCCGGACAGCGGGGAGTAGACCAGCGATCCCATGCCGTAGCGCTGGAGGGTCGGCAGCACGTCCTCCTCGATGCCGCGCACCAGGATCGAGTACGGCGGCTGCTCGGTGACGAAGCGCTCCAGGCGGCGCTCGCGGGAGGCCCGCTGCGCCTCCACCACCTGCGAGGCGGCGTAGGAGGACGAGCCGATGTACCGGACCTTGCCCTGACGGACCAGGTCGGTCAGCGCGCCGAGGGTCTCCTCGACGTCCACCGCCGGGTCGGGCCGGTGCACCTGGTACAGGTCGATGTGGTCGGTGCCGAGCCGGCGCAGCGAGTCCTCCACCGCGCGCACGACCCACCGGCGCGAGCCGCCGCGGGCGTTCGGGTCGGCGCCCATCGGCATGAAGAACTTGGTGGCGAGCACCACCTCGTCGCGTCGACCCTTCAGCGCCTCGCCGACGATCTCCTCGGACACCCCGGCGGAGTACACGTCCGCGGTGTCGACGACGTTGATCCCGGCGTCGAGCGCGCGGTGGATGATCCGGGTGGCGTCGGCGCGGTCGTCGTTGCCCCACGGGCGAACATCATCGCGCCGAGGCACAACGGGCTGACCTGGACGCCGGTGCGTCCCAGCGGTCGCAGCTGCATGAGCGTTCCTTCTTCCCTGCTCGGACCGGGCCTGGTGCACCCGGTGCTCCTCGACCGTAGGGAGATCGGGGCAGGTGGTGGGAGGGTCTGTCGCTACCCCGGTGGGCGAGCGGCCGCGTCGATCGTGGTGAGGTCCGCAGTGTCCGTCGCGGGTTCGGGTCCCCTCATCCCGGCGGGCCCCCTGGAGCGCCGACGTAGTGCGTGCCGATAACGGTGCCGACACTTGTAGCGATCGTCCGGCTGACCGGTGAAGGATCGTGTGATCCACGTCACACAGGAATCCGTCCTCTGTGGTTCGTGGCGCGCGGCATGATCGTCTGCAAATGCACGAAGCCGTGGCGTCGGGCGCCATTGTTCGATCCAGGTCCGCCGATGCGCGAGATCGTGGTCGAGGAACGAACAGGGGGGCTTATGCGATTCGCTGCTAAGATTGTGCTCGGGACGATGTGTGCCGCCATGATGACGCTCGCCGTGACGGTGCCAGCGGGGGCTGCCGACGTCGGCTCGCCGGACCGGGGAGTCGCGGTGGTCGGTGTCGAGGCGATCGATCCCTCGACGCTCGACTGGTTCGACGAAGAGACCGGTGCGTCGATCGCCAACCCTTTCCCTGACGCGCCCGTGCCAGGTCACGGCGGGATCTCGCCGATGACGACCGAGGAGGGCTGCACCGCGTCGAACTACAGGGTGCTGTTCACGAAGTACGCCGACGCCACCTACTACAGTCTCTGCTACCGGGGCGTCGGAACCTTGTCCGTGGCGAAGTCCCAGCTCGACTACCTGATGCTCGACAAGGTGATCGGCGTGTGCCCGGGCAACAACCGGGGGCAGATCCGCTACCAGACCTGGAGCGGCAGCTACACCTCCACCCTGCGCGGTCCTTACGCCTACAACAGCACGTGCTTCTACTTCGCGGACTCGGGCTTCAACCCCACCGGCTTCGACAGGGTGACCCTGAATCCTGGCGCGTAGGTGCGCACAGCCATGCTGACCTGGGCTCGGATTCGGCGACGACACGTTGTGCCGGTCGTGCTCGCCCTGCTGGTCACAGCGACTGTGGCGGCGTGCGAGGCGCGGGATCCGGTCCCGGTCGAGCAGCCGCCGACGCGGGCGAGCACTCCGGCGCCCGCGTCACCGCCGACGGCGGCACCCGCCCCGCCCGAGCCGGCCGTCACCGCGACCCCGTCGTGGCCCGACGCGGCCTCCGGCGTCGCCCTGCCTGCCCATCCGCTCCGCGACACCGGCGAGGCGCCGGGGGCGGGAGGGTCCGTCGGTCCGCAAGTCGACGGGATGCTCACCTACACCGTGGTCGAGGGCGACGAGCTGGCGAGGATCGCGGCGCGGTTCTACCCGGACGACCCGCTCGGACTCGCGCTCAACCTGCTCGGTGGCGTGAACAACACGGGGCCGCTGGTCCCGGGAGACGCGCTCGTGCTCCCGTCTGGAGTCGGCCCGGGAGACCAGGTCGGCTGACCGCTCCGACGCCCTCCGACGTCTCCAGGGTGTCGTCTCCGCGTCGCGGAATACTCCGCTCGCGTCGCTCGTGAATGACTTGTTGATCGAGGGGGAAACGGCGTGAAGAAGGTGACGCTGCGGCGACGCAGGATGATGGCGACGTTCGTCGCCGCACTCATCGCAGGGTCCGGGGTGCCCCTTTCTGCCGAGGCGTCGTCGCCGCCGGTGGATGATTCCGAGCCGGCCGCCGCGGTGGACGCCGGGCGGCCGGATCGGTTGACCTCGGCGCAGGCAGACCGCATCGTCGGGGACGAGTGGGAACAGTCGGACGACTTCTCCTGGCGGCTGGTCGGCGACCCCTCGGGACTGCACGTCGTCGTGGCGCGCGCCGACGCAGGCTTCTCGTCCGAGACTGTCGCCACCCTCGGTGCCGACGGCGTCGAGACGGACCGGTGGATCGGCAACGGCTGTCTCGCGGCGGACGGGGTGCACCTGGTGGTGGCATACGCGCCCCGCGCGTTCACGAACGACGAGCAGCTCTTCCTGCGCGGCGCGCTGGTCGCAGTCGTCGACCTCGAGACCGGTGCGGTGACGACCAGCACGGCGCGCTCGTCGCTTGAGTACTTCTCCCCGGGGTGCGGTGCCGGGGACGACGCGGTGCTCACCGCGTCGGGCGGCGAGAGCATCGACGCGACGCTCCTCAGCGTGATCGATGTCGGCACGGGCGAGGTCACGCAGCAGGTCGAGGTCGCCACGACGATCACCTCGGCGATCCCCACCGAGGCCGGCATCGTCGGCGCGGCCGGCGGGACCCTCGTCCGCGTCGAGGACGACGCGAGCGTGACCGCGGTCGCCGCGACGACGGCGACGGCCTCCGAGCTGGTGCTGGACGCCGAGGGCGGGCTCGTCTACCTCGACCACGATGGCGACCTCGCACAGATCGCGCGCCTGGCACCGGCCGACCTGCGGGGCGACGGCCCGGTCGTCACGGCCGAGGCCTTCGCCGAGGCACCGCTGGGCGACGTCGGCGTGACCAGCACGAGCGAGGGGCGTGTCCTGGTCACCGGCGACGCCCGCGCGATCTCCGACCTGCCTACGGACGTCGAGCTCGTCGATGCGCCCGCGCAGGCTGAGGTGAGCGTGCACGGCACCTCCCTGGCCGTGCTCGACTCGGTGGTCCCGGCCGGGACGACCCTCGACCTCACGGCGGCGCCGACGGAGCTCGCGCTCACGGTGCTGGACAGAGAGGGCGACGACCAGGTGGCGCTGCGGGGCGTCGCGACCCCGGTGGCCACCGTCATCGCGCCGTCGGAGGCACCAGGCTCGGCGCCGGCGGCTGAGGACGCGGCGGACACCTCGGCGCGCGCAGGGGTCGCCGCAGCGCGTCCTGCCGGTGATCCTCATGACCCGGTCGAGGCGGAGCGCACCTGCTCCGTCCCGCGCAACGACCCGCAGAACCAGGCGCTCCAGCCCAAGCCGCGGCAGGTCGAGTGGGCGGTCAACCGGGCGGTGTCCGACACCCTGGACATCCAGCGCCCGGCCAACTGGAACAACCTCGGAATGCCGGCGTACACGCCGCAGGGGATGTTCCCGTTGGTCCAGCTCGACGGTTCTGCGGCCGGCACCCGCATCCCGTCGCAGGTCGTGCTCGGCGTGCTCGCACAGGAGTCCAACCTCTGGCAGGCGACCGGCAGCGTGATGCCAGGCATGACCGGCAACCCGCTCACCGGCAACTTCTACGGGCTCGACTTCGACGCGCCGTCCGACCTCGCCCGCTGGGATGTCGACTGGGACAAGTCAGACTGCGGCTATGGTGTGGGGCAGATCACCGACGGAATGCGCCTACCGGAGTACGTCGGCACCGGTGTGGCGTCGTACCCGTACGCTACCCAGCGCGCCATCGCGCTGGATTACACGGTCAACATCGCACTGGCGACCAACATGCTCGCCGAGAAGTGGAACCAGACCCGTGCAGCAGGTCTGATCGTCAACGACGGCAACCCGGCACGCATCGAGAACTGGTTCTTCGCGATCTGGGCGTACAATTCCGGTCTCTACCCGGAGTCCGCGCGATTCACCCAGGACCGCAACGGCGCCTGGGGTGTCGGCTGGGGCAACAACCCGGCGAATCCGAGCTTCCCTGCCACGCGCGGACGCTTCATGGCGTTGCAGGCCGACGCAGCGAATCCGCAGAACTGGCCTTACCCCGAGAAGGTCATCGGCTTCGCCGCCTCGCCGCCTACGCTCTACGAGGCCCCGCTGACCCCGGTGGCGGGCTTCCGCGCCGCCTACTGGGTGGGTACCGACCCGACCGGCAACCGAGAGACCTCGAAGCCGCCGATCAACACCTTCTGCTTCGACACCAACGACTGCTACCCGGGCACGAACCAGACCGGGCAGGCTCCGGGGATCGACGGGTACCCGGTCGGTCCTTGCCAGCACAAGAACGCCGCGGGGCAGTACGACGGGAAGTGCTGGTACCACGGCCCCGTGACCTGGAAGGACAGTTGCAGCACCACATGCGGGCGTGAGTTGTGGCGGTTCGACAACACCTACCTGGCTGAGCAGGCGAACGGGAACTCCTATCCGCCGGCGTGCACCCGGTCTGGCCTGCCGGCCGGTGCGCTTGTGATCGACGACATCCCCGCGTCGGCGCCGATCGTCCGCCCTGGTTGCTCCCGGTCCTCGACCTCGGCAGGGACCTTCAGCTTCGACTTCGCCCGACGCGGCGGGGACTTCCCGTCCAAGGTCGATCTCCATCAGGTCGGCGGCGGGTATGACGGGCACTTCTGGTTCGGCCATGCCCGCACCGACGACATCCGCGAGGGCAGCATGAAGATCTCGGGGACCTGGACCCTCGATCGCAGCCTCCAGCAGTGGGCACGGGTCCTGGTGCACATCCCGGACGTAGGTGCGCACGCGCAGGACGCCCGCTATACGGTGTCGGACGGCAACGGGGGGACGAGCGAGCGGACGCTCCCACAACGTGTCGGGACCAACTCGTGGATGAGCCTCGGCGTCTTCGAGATCGACGGCGTGCCCTCGGTCACGCTCTCGACCGAGACCTGGAGCGGGGACGGCTTCTGGAAGGACGGCCAGGGCAACCTCGTCGTGACCAACCAGGACGTCGCCTTCGACGCCGTCGCCTTCGAGCCGCTCGCGCAGAAGCCGGCGGACATCGTCGTCGCGCTGGGGGACTCGTATTCCTCAGGCGAGGGAGGTTCGGCGTCCGGCGGTGTCGACTACTACTCCGTCTCGAACAACAACGGGAACAACGGCCCGCTCCGCAACGGGTGCCACCGCTCGCCGTTCACCTGGTCCCGGGTCGCCCAGCTCGACGGTGCTGTGGCCACGGTGGGGGCCCGGGCGGACGCGCTCGACCCAACCCTGGACTACCACCTGGTCGCGTGCAGCGGCGCCGAGGTGCACAACATCTTGGCGACCCGCACGACAGCGCTGGACGACTCGGTCTACGCGGACGCGAGGCAGACCACGAACCGTGGGCAGTACGGCGAGCCCACGCAGATCGACCAGGGATACCTCAACGAGGACACGACCCTGGTCACGTACTCGATCGGGGGCAACGACTTCGGATTCGCCGACATCATCCTGGCGTGCGTGGACCCGAAGATCATCTCCTGCCGGTCGCACATCTTCGGTGACGACGGCGCACCGCTCTACCAGGTGTACCAAGCGCGGATCGACGACTTCGTCAAACCGTCGATCTCGACCACCCTGCAGGCGATCCACGACCGAGCGCCCAATGCCAAGATCGTCCTCATGGGCTACCCGGCGGTGATCGCGGGCGACGGCTCCACGCTGGTGACGATCGAGGAACGAGCATTCACCGTCGAGATGGCGTCGGCGCTGAACGCGGGAATGGCCGAGGCCGTCGACGAATTCAACGCATCGGTCGGTGTCAGCGGCAACGCCAGCGTGGCGGCGTTCGCCGACCCGCAGAGCGACTTCGCAGGCAAGGGTGCGGGCGGCAACCCTGAGATGATCCATGCGGTGATCACCACGACCACCGCGGGTGAGGAGTCGGGAATCGCCTCGCAGCAGTCCTTCCATCCGAAGATCGGAGGGTACGAGCTCTATGCGGATGCTCTTGAGCGTCGCCTCTCCGAGCTGGGGTGGTAAGGCGGCGGGTCTGGTCGCGCTCGTCGGCCTTCTGGTGGCCCTCGGCCTCGGGGGGTGTGCGATCTCGGGGTCGCAGCGCCGCGAGGCCGAGGAGATCGCCACCGCACGGGTGCGTGACCTGGCGCGGCTCGACCGGCTGGACGTCGAGCGTGCCGCATCGGCGGGGGCGCTCGACGCGGCGGAGATGGTGGCGGTCCTGGTCGCATCGGACCGCGCGGTGGTCGTCCGGGAGTCGCCGGACACCGTCGGCGGGGTCGTGCTGGGCTACCTCGACTGGGGGCAGGCGGGCGGCGGCACTACTGGGGCGACCGTGTACGCGCGCCTCTGCGTCGAGCTGACGGTGAGCGGCGATGGGGCGGCGTCGATGGTCGACGCGGGCTGTCCGGAGCGGATCACCGCTCCGCCCGGCAAGTCGCTCGTCGGGGTCACGCTCGACTAGAGCGCGTGTCCGCGCCACGCGTCGGGAGGCGTTGGGCGACCGGGCCGTGGAATCTGCACGGGAGGGCGGTGCGATGCAGGCCGGTACGTCGATCGCGATGTGACGAGATGAATATGTGAAAGCGCTGCGCGCGTGTTGGTGGAAGCCTAGTGTGATCCTTGTCGGACGTTGATTCCGACAGTGATCGCGAACAGGGGAGAAAGAATGTCCACGTCATCACGAATCACGCATCTTGCCACAGTGGTTGGCGCGGTGGCTGCGCTCGTCGTTTCCGCACCGGCGGCGATGGCCTCGCCCGAGCCCGCCGTTCCGCCGGTCGAGAGTGCGACCGTCTCCATCCCGGAAGGAGCGACCCTCGTCACCGTCGACGAGCTCTTGGCCCTCGGTGCTTCGGCTGCCGAGGTCGCCGACCAGCAGGAGCTCTGGGCCTCGCTGCCGGCAGACGTACGCGCCACCCAGGTTGCGCAGTCGCGGGTCGAGCATGAGCTGTTCGCCGACGCGTTCGAGAGCATCTCCGTCGCTCCTCCGGTGCTCCAGAATCCTGGGGGGATCACGCCGATGGTGATCAAGTCCGACTGCACGACCAATTCATACAAGATTCGCGCGGTCTCGACCTACCAGTGCTTCATCGGCACGGCAGGCACGCTCGCGTTGGCGACCCCGGTTCACAGCTATGGCGAGCCGGGCACCGTCGCGCTCCAGCCCGGGGGCTACACGGGTCGGGTGAAGTACATGGTCGGCAACGGCGCGTACTGGAGCGCGTGGCACGGAATTCCTGACTACAACTGGTACGTCTTCGGCGAAGAGACCTACGACTACGACGACCACTTCCAGATCACGCACGTCCAGTTCCTCCCGTGACGGACCTGATTCAGGAGGACCCTGTCCGGTATATCCGGATCGGCGTAAACTGACCCCTGACGGCCGCACGAGGCGGTGCGACCGTCAGGGGGGCGTCATGGTCATCGCGACCTCGCAGAGCAGGCTGCCGATCATCTACCTGCGCGGCTACGCCGGCGGCCCGTCCGGGATCAACGCCGCGGTCACCGATCCGTTCAACGGCTTCAACGACGGCTCGGTGCAGGTGCGGGTCAGCGGCGAGGACCGGCCGGTGTTCCACCAGTTCGAGAGCCCGCTGCTCCGGCTGATGACCGACCACGGCTACGTGCTGCGGGTGCAGGGGGACCAGCTGCGGCTGCTGGAGCAGGCGGCGCAGGAGGCACCGGGGTCGATCGAGCCGGCCTCGATCTGGGTGCACCGCTACTACGACGACCACGCGAGCGACCTGACGCCGGGAGCCGCACCGTTCAGCATGGAGGGCGCGGGGCGCTCGCTGCTGGCCTTTGTGGACCTGGTGCTCGACGCCACGGGCGCCCCGCAGGTGTTCCTGGTGGCGCACTCGATGGGCGGGCTGGTCGCCCGGACGATGCTGCAGAAGTCGCTGCCGGAGGCCACCGGGCGGCCTGCGGACCGGGTCGACCCGGTGGCGCGGCTGTTCACCTACGGCACGCCGCACGGCGGGATCGAGTTCGCGATCGGCGGCGGGCTGATCGAGCGGCTGCGGGACCTGACCGGGTTCAACGGGGCGGACGTGTTCGGCCCGGCGCGGATGCGTGCCTACCTGACGCCGGCGGGGGCCCGGGACGACGGGGGAGAGTTCGACGCCCGCGTGATCCCGTCCGGCGGCTTCCCGGCCGAGCGGATCTTCTGCCTGGTCGGCACCAACCCGGAGGACTACGACGTCGCGCTCGGGCTCTCCGCGCGGGCGGTGGGGCCGCGCTCGGACGGGCTGGTGCAGATCGACAACGCCGCGGTCGCGGGGGCGCCGCGGGCGCTGGTGCACCGCAGCCACTCCGGGCGGTTCGGGATGGTCAACTCCGAGGAGGGCTACCAGAACCTGCACCGGTTCCTGCTCGGCGACCTGGAAGTGTCCGCGGAGCTGAGCGGGCTGCGGCTGCCGACGGCCGAGGGGCTGACCTGGCAGCTGGAGACCGCGCTGTCGGTGCGCGGGCTGCCAGTGAGGCTGCACGAGCAGAGCACGGCGCACCTGTGCCCGGTGCAGATCGGTGCGCCGCCGGGGCCGGACCGGCCGTCGGACCCGGTGCCGCTGGCGCGGTCCTACCTGCTCACCGGGGCGCCGCGTGCGGGCAGGGACCCGGGATCGGGGGTGCCGATGCGCTACGTGCTGGCGCTGCGGCTGCTGTCCCTGCGCGAGCGCGGCGGGCTGCTGTCGTTCCGCGACCACCTGGAGCAGACCGCCGAGTGGGAGGACGTGCTGGTGGTGGACATCGCGATCGATCCCGGCGCGGCGGGCGCCACGACCCCGCGGGCATGGGCGTCCTGGGTGTCCACGATCGCGGAGCCGCTGGCCGACCACGACCCGACCGGCGACGCACCGCTGACCGACCAGGACCCCGCGCCGGGATCGTGGCTGGCCGAGGTCCCCGTCCCCGCCGCGCAGCGCCCCCTGCTCGGCGCGGACGCCGCCGTGCGCCTCACCGTCCGTCCGCACGCGCTGCCGGGCTGACCCGGTCCCATCGAGTTGTCATCTCTTGTCGCTTCGGGTGCCCGGCAAGCGACAAGAGATGACAACTCGGCGATCCGCGGGGCGCGGGAGGTTTTGGCAGGGCGCGGGCCCGGTGGCGTAAGATCGACCGGCCGGTGCGGCGAGCCATGCCCGCACGCGCCGATGCGTGCCGCCGAGGGGGTTCGACCGTCCGGCGCGCGTGAGCGCCCCTCGCCGGACCCCCGGCGCACGTCGTCCGAGCAGTTGGAGATCACTGAAGTGAAGAGCGCCGTCGAGACCCTGGAGCCCACCAAGGTCAAGCTGACCGTCGAGGTGTCGTACGACGAGCTCAAGCCGAGCATCGACCACGCCTACTCGCACATCGCCCAGGACGTGAACATCCCGGGCTTCCGTCGGGGCAAGGTCCCGCCGCGCATCATCGACCAGCGCGTCGGCCGCCCGGCCGTCATGGAGCACGCCGTCAACGAGGGCCTGTCCGGCTTCTACGCCGAGGCCGTCCGCGACAACAAGCTGCGCCCGCTGGGTCAGCCCGAGGTCGAGGTCACCAAGGTCCCCGGCCTGGTGCCGGGCGAGGAGACCGGTGACCTGGTCTTCACCGCCGAGGTCGAGGTCCGCCCGGAGATCGAGGTCCCGGAGCTGGACGGCCTGTCCGTCACGGTGGACGGCGTCGAGGTGTCCGAGGAGGACGTGCAGTCCCGCCTGGACGCGCTGCGCGAGCGCTTCGGCACCCTGGTCGGCGTGGACCGCCCGGCCGCCGACACCGACTTCGCGGTGATCGACCTGATCGCGTCGATCGACGGCGAGGAGGTCGACACCGTCTCCGGCGTCTCCTACCAGATCGGCTCGGGCAACATGCTCGACGGCCTGGACGAGGCCCTGACCGGCCTGTCCGCGGGCGAGACCACCACCTTCACCACCGTGCTGGTCGGCGGCGAGCACGCCGGCGAGAAGGCCGACGTCAAGGTCACCGCGACCGCCGTCAAGCAGCGCGACCTGCCGGAGGCGGACGACGACTTCGCGCAGATGGCCTCGGAGTTCGACACCGCCGAGGAGCTGCTGGCCGACGTGCGCGAGCAGGTCGCCCGGATCAAGGCGCAGAACCAGGCCGTGCAGGCCCGCGACGTGCTGCTCGAGCAGCTGCTCGAGAAGATCGAGATCCCGGTGCCGGCCGGTGCCGTCGAGACCGAGGTGCACCGTCACCTGGAGTCCGAGGGCCGCCTGGAGGACGAGGTGCACCGCGCCGAGGTCACCGAGCAGGCGACCGACGCGCTGCGCAACCAGATCCTGCTGGACACCCTGGCCGAGAACCTCGAGGTCAAGGTCGCCCAGGGCGAGCTCGTCGACTACCTGGTGAGCGCGTCCCGCCAGTACGGCATGGACCCGAACACCTTCATCCAGACGATCGACCAGCAGGGCCAGATCCCCGCGATGGTGGCCGAGGTCGCGCGCTCCAAGGCGCTCGCCGTGGCCCTGCGCCGCGTGGCGATCGTGGACGCCGCCGGCACCGCCGTCGACCTGTCCGAGTACATCGGGTCGGACGAGGACGACGCCGCGCAGACCGCGCTGGAGGCCGCCGTGGCCGAGGCCACCGCCGACGAGACGGCTGCTGACGAGGCGCCCGCCGAGGACGCCACGGCCTGACGCACCGCACGACGCCCGCAGGGCCCCGCACCGCTGGTCGGCGCGGGGCCCTGCGCGCAACCGCGCCGGGCGCGCCCGCCCCGGCCGGGCGAGCGCGCTGCCGTCCGCCGGGCGAGCGCGCTGCCGTCCGCCGGGCGAGCGCGCTGCCCTCCGCCGGGCGAGCCCGGTGCGCCGACAGCGAAACGGGCCGCGACCGGGACGAACGGCGGACCGGCCGGGCGTTAGGGTCGCTGCAAGCAAGACATTCAGAGGTCCGCACCGGGCGTGCCCCGGACGGACCCGAAGCCTGACGAGGGAGCCTTCGTGAACGACCAGACGCCGGCCATCGCCCGGGCAGAGTCCGGCGGACTCGGCCTCAACGACAGCATCTACAACCGGCTCCTCCGCGAGCGGATCATCTGGCTCGGGTCGGAGGTCCGCGACGAGAACGCGAACGCGATCTGCGCGCAGATGATGCTGCTCGCCGCCGAGGACCCGGACAAGGACATCTTCCTGTACATCAACTCGCCCGGCGGGTCGATCACGGCGGGCATGGCGATCTACGACACCATGCAGTTCATCCAGCCGGACGTCGCCACCGTGGCGATGGGCATGGCGGCCTCGATGGGCCAGTTCCTGCTGTCCTCCGGGGCCAAGGGCAAGCGCTACGCCACCCCGCACGCCCGCGTGATGATGCACCAGCCCTCCGGCGGCATCGGCGGCACCGCCACCGACGTGCGGATCAACGCGCAGCTCATCCTGCACATGAAGACCGTGCTGGCGGGCCTGATCGCCGAGCAGACCGGCAAGACCGTCGAGCAGATCACCGCCGACTCGGACCGCGACCGCTGGTTCACCGCGCCCGAGGCCCTCGAGTACGGGTTCGTCGACAAGGTCGTCACCCACGCCGGTGCCGTCACCGGTGGCGGCGGCACGCAGGCCTCCTGACGGCCCGCCCGACGACCACACCCCGAGACCTCAAGGAGAACCCGTGAGCACCGAGTCGCAGTTCATCGCCCGCGCCGGCCGGCTCGCCGGCGGCTGGGGCGCCACCTCCGCCGCGCCGAGCGCCCGGTACGTGCTGCCCCAGTTCGAGGAGCGCACCGCCTACGGCTTCAAGCGCCAGGACCCGTACACCAAGCTGTTCGAGGACCGGATCATCTTCCTCGGCGTCCAGGTCGACGACGCGTCGGCCGACGACGTCATGGCCCAGCTGCTCGTGCTGGAGAGCTCGGACCCGGACGGCGACATCACGCTGTACATCAACTCGCCCGGTGGCTCGTTCACCGCGCTGACCGCGATCTACGACACGATGCAGTACATCAAGCCGCAGATCGCCACCGTGTGCCTCGGCCAGGCGGCCTCCGCCGCGGCCGTGCTGCTCGCCTCCGGCACCCCCGGCAAGCGTCTCGCGCTGCCGAACGCCCGCGTGCTGATCCACCAGCCCGCGATGGAGGGTGGCGGCTACGCGCAGGCCTCGGACATCGAGATCCACGCCAACGAGCTGATCCGCATGCGCGAATGGCTCGAGGAAACCCTCGCGCACCACACGAACCAGCCGATCGACAAGGTGCGGCAGGACATCGAGCGCGACAAGATCCTCACGGCGGCTCAGGCGCTGGTGTACGGTCTCGTGGACCAGGTGCTCACCAGCCGCAAGGGCGTGCAGCCCACCGTGGTCGAGCCCTCCTGACAGCTGGACCGCCCGTCGGGCCCCGTGACCAGGGGTCCGACGGGCGGAACACCCCCGCTCCCGGGCGTGGCGCTGACACGGCGCGCGTCGTGGTGTGCAATGGTCGGACGGTGTCGTGACGCGGACCGCGTGACGCACGGTGGAAGTGGCAGGACGCGGCGCTCGGCCGCACAGACGCGAAGGAGAGGCACGTGGCTCGCATCGGGGACGGCGCCGACCTCCTGAAGTGCTCCTTCTGCGGCAAGTCGCAGAAGCAGGTCAAGAAGCTGATCGCCGGCCCCGGCGTCTACATCTGCGACGAGTGCATCGAGCTCTGCAACGAGATCATGGAGGAGGAGCGGGCCGAGGCCACCGAGATCGGCATGGTCGAGCTGCCCAAGCCGAAGGAGATCTTCGCCTTCCTCGAGCAGTACATCGTGGGGCAGGACGCCGCGAAGCGGTCGCTGGCCGTCGCCGTCTACAACCACTACAAGCGCATCCAGGCCGGCGAGGGCGCCGGCGGGACCCTGGGCTCCGGCGAGGACGCCGTCGAGATCGCCAAGTCGAACATCCTGCTGATCGGCCCCACCGGCTGCGGCAAGACCTACCTCGCGCAGACCCTCGCGAAGATGCTCAACGTCCCGTTCGCCATCGCGGACGCCACCGCCCTCACCGAGGCGGGCTACGTGGGCGAGGACGTCGAGAACATCCTGCTCAAGCTGATCCAGGCCGCCGACTTCGACGTGAAGAAGGCCGAGACCGGGATCATCTACATCGACGAGATCGACAAGATCGCCCGCAAGAGCGAGAACCCGTCGATCACCCGGGACGTGTCCGGCGAGGGTGTGCAGCAGGCGCTGCTGAAGATCCTCGAGGGCACGCAGGCGTCGGTGCCGCCGCAGGGCGGGCGCAAGCACCCGCACCAGGAGTTCATCCAGATCGACACGACGAACGTGCTGTTCATCGTGGCCGGCGCCTTCGCCGGGCTGGACGAGATCATCACCTCGCGCGCCGGACGCCGGGGGATCGGCTTCGGCGCCCCGCTGCACACCGCCGACGACCGCGACGTCTACGGCGAGGTCATGCCGGAGGACCTGCTCAAGTTCGGGCTGATCCCCGAGTTCATCGGCCGCGTGCCGGTGATCACGACGGTGTCGCCGCTGGACCGTCCGGCCCTCACCCGCATCCTCACCGAGCCGCGCAACGCGCTGGTCAAGCAGTACCAGCGGATGTTCGAGATCGACGGCGTCGAGCTGGAGTTCACCGAGGACGCCGTGGGCGCGATCGCCGACCAGGCGCTGCTGCGCGGCACCGGGGCGCGCGGTCTGCGGGCGATCATGGAGGAGGTCCTCCAGCAGGTGATGTTCGAGGTGCCGAGCCGCGACGACGTCGAGCGCGTGGTCGTCACCCGCGAGGTCGTGCTGGAGAACGTCAACCCGACGCTGGTCCCGCGCCAGGCGCCGAAGCGCACCCCGCGGGAGAAGTCGGCCTGATCCGGGTCGTGGGGCGGCGCGTCTGCACCGCGGGACGCACCGGCCCGATCGCCGCACGGCCCGTAGGATCGCGCACGTGAGCGACGACCCGATGACCGCGCTGCCCGCCGACCTGGTGCGCCTGCGCCACAGCATCGACAACATCGACGCGGCGCTGATCCACCTGCTCGCCGAGCGGTTCAAGGCCACCCAGCAGGTCGGCGTGCTCAAGGCCCGGCACGGGCTGCCGGCCTCCGACCCCGGTCGCGAGGCCCGTCAGGTGGCGCGGCTGCGCGATCTCGCGCACGAGGCGGACCTGGACCCGGTGTTCGCGGAGAAGTTCCTCGCGTTCATCGTCGCCGAGGTGATCCGGCACCACGAGGCCATCGCCGCCGACCCGGAGCAGCGCGACCCCATGGCCTGAGAGGTTCACCCGCAGGGGTGGCGCGCGGGCCCGCCCTGTCAGAGGGTGGGAGGGGTCAGGACCGGTCGGCCTGTGACGTGGCAGCGCCGGTGACGGTCGCCCCCTCTCGCAAGGAGGTCGCTTCGTGGAACTGCACTGGCTCAAGCCCCTGCTCGGCCGGCCCGGCCCGTTCGTCACGGTCCACCTCGACGCCACGCGCGCCGACGCCGCCGGGGACGAGGAGGTGGCGGGCCGATGGCGGGCGCTGCGCCGGGACCTGGAGCGTGCCGGGGCGGGCGCCGGGGTGCTGGACGCGATCGAGGAGCGGGTGACGCGGCCCACCGGGGTCACCGGCCCGCACGGCCGGGTGGTGATCGCCGACACCGAGGAGGTCGTGGCGGACCGGGTGCTGCGCGAGCCCCCGGCGCTGTCGACGGCGGTGCTCGACGCGGTGCCGGTGCTGCTGCCGGCGGCGCGGGCCGCCGACCAGTCCACCCGGTTCCTGCTGGTGGAGATCGACCGGCAGGGCGCCGACCTCACCTGGTCGGACGGCACCGGGCCCCGCCCGGCCGCCAAGGAGGTCGTCGAGGGCAGCCACGACGTGCTGCACAAGGTCCGCGAGGGCGGCGGCTGGGGCGAGCGACGGGTGCAGACCCGCGCGGAGGACTCCTGGGAGCGCAACGCCGGGGTGGTCGCCGCCGACCTCGAGAAGCAGGTGGCCGAGCGGTGCCCGGAGATCGTGCTGGTCACCGGGGACGTGCGCGCGGTCGGGCTGCTGCGGGACGCGGTCGGTGCCAAGGTGCGCGAGGTGCTGGTCGAGGTGCCGGGCGGCTCCCGCGCCGACGGCGTGAACCAGCAGGCGTTCAAGGCCAAGGTCGGGGCGGCGCTGGACGCGCACCGGGAGCGGCGGCGCGAGGCCGTGCTGGACCGGTACCGCTCGGAGCAGGGTCGTGGGGGAGCGGCGGTGACCGCCCTGGAGGACGTCGTCGCCGTGCTGCAGCGCGGTCAGGTGGCCGAGCTGCTGCTGGACGACGCCGCGACGCTGCCGGGCTCCGCGCTGCACGAGCGCACGCTCTGGGTCGGCCCCGAGCCGTTGCAGGTCGCGGTCGCGGAGGACGACCTGGCGGCGCTCGGCGTGACGGGCGGCGAGGGACGCGCCATGCCGGCGGACGTGGCGCTGCTCCGCGCGGCCCTGGGCCAGGACGCGGGGCTGACGATCGCCCCGACCGACGCCGTGGAGCTGGTGGACGGTGTCGGCGCGGTGCTGCGCTGGTCGGACGGCTCGACGCCCAGCGAGGCGGTGCCCTCGCAGTCGCAGGACCAGCGCCGGCTGCACAAGGTGGTCTGAGCGAGACGGACGACGCCCCGCCTCCCGGTCGATGCCGGGGGCGGGGCGTCGTCGTGCGTGGACCGGGGCTCAGTGCTCCCCGCGGGTGTCCACGTAGAGCTGCTCCACGTCGTCGGCGAAGTCCTTGAGCACCAGCGCGCGCTTCACCTTGAGCGAGGGGGTCAGGTACCCGTTCGACTCGGTGAAGTCGGTGGTGAGCACCCGGACCTTGCGGATCGACTCGGCGCGGGACACCGCCTCGTTGGCGCGGGTGGCGGCGCGGTCCAGGGCGGCCAGCACGGTCGGGTCCTGCGCGGCGGCGCGGACGTCCATCGGCGGCAGGCCGTGCATGGTGAGCCAGCCGGGCAGCATATCGGCGTCCAGGGTGACCAGCGCGCCGATGAACGGGCGTCCGTCGCCGACCACGACGACCTGGCTGACCAGCGGGTGACCGCGGAAGCGGTCCTCCAGCACGGCCGGGGCGACGTTCTTGCCGCCGGCGGTGACGATGATCTCCTTGGCGCGGCCGGTCAGCCGCAGGTAGCCGTCGTCGTCCAGGGTGCCCAGGTCGCCGGTGGCGAACCAGCCGTCGGCGTCCAGCACCTCGGCGGTGGCCTCCGGGTTGTCGTGGTAGCCGCGAAACACGTGCGGGCCCTTGGCGTAGACGTTGCCGGCGTCGTCCACCCGCAGGCTGGTGCCGGGGTAGGCGGGGCCGACGGTGCCGACCTTGATCCGCCCGGGCAGGTTCACCGCGGAAGGCGCGGTGGTCTCGGTCAGGCCGTAGCCCTCGAGCACCCGCACGTCGATGCCGCGGTAGTAGTGGCCGAGCCGCTCGCCCAGGGGGGCGCCGCCGGAGATCGCGTAGCGCAGGGCGCCGCCCATGGCGTCCTTGAGCTTGTGCAGCACGAGGGCGGTGGCCACGACGTGCGCGGCCCGCAGCTGCGCGGACGGCCCCTGCGGGGTGTCCAGCGCGCGCGAGTAGGTGATGGCGACCTTGGCGGCCCAGCGGAACATCTTGAGCTTGGCGCCGTGGCCGGCCTTCTGCTCCGCGGAGTTGTAGACCTTCTCGAACACGCGCGGCACGGCCAGGATGAACGTCGGCTTGAACGACGCGAAGTCGGCGAGCAGCGTGCGGGTGTCGGGGGAGTGTCCCAGCACCGCGCCGGAGGCGATCGCGACCATCTGGATGAACCGCGCGAACACGTGCGCCAGCGGCATGAACAGCAGCGTGCGGGACCCCGGCGTGCCGCAGACCTCGCGCAGGGCGGTGGCGCCGTTGACGGCGTTGTCGACGAAGTTGCCGTGGCTCAGCTCGACGCCCTTGGGGCGGCCGGTGGTGCCGGAGGTGTAGATGATCGTGGCGAGGTCGGCGGCCTTGGCGATCGACCGGCGGCGCTCGATCTCGGCGTCGGCGATCTCCCGCCCGGCGGTGACCAGCGCGGGCAGCCCGCCCTCGTCGATCACGAAGACGTCGCGCACGTCGGGCAGCTCGGTGCGCACCTGGCCGACCACGGCCGCGTGCGCGGCGGTCTCCACCACGGCCAGCGTCGCGCCGGAGTTCGACAGGATCCACTGCACCTGCTCGGCGGAGGAGGTCTCGTACACCGGCACGCCCACGCCGCCGGCGAACCACACGGCGAAGTCGGTGAGCGTCCACTCGTAGCGGGTGCGCGACATGATCGCGACCCGGTCGCCGGGCTGCACGCCCTGCGCGACGAAGCCCTTGGCCAGGGCGGTCACCTCGGAGACGAACTCGGCGATCGTCTGCGGGGTCCACGACCCGCCCAGGTGGGACGGCCGCTCGATGAATACCGCCTGCGGGTCACGGGCCAGCCGGGCGAGCAGCAGCCCCGGGATCGCGAGGTCGGGGTCGTGCGGGACGGGGGTCTCGGCGCTGAACTCGCGCATCGTCGCTCCAGTCGGGGGCCGTCGGGCTGTCAGGGTCGGGCGGTCTCGGTCACGCGGCCGCCCTCGGGCGGCGCCGACCAGCGGACATGCTACCGGGCAGGGTGCGTCCGGACCGGGACCCGGTCCTGGCAGAACCCGCCCGGAGGTCCGGGCCGGCGCTCAGCCCTGCGGCGCGCCGGTGTGCGTCGGGTCGAGCACGCGCTGGAGGAAGGTGCGGGTGCGCTGCTCGCGCGGCGCGCCGATCACCTGGTCCGCGGGGCCCTGCTCCACGATCACGCCCTCGTCCATGAACACCACGCGGTCGCCGACGTCCCGGGCGAAGGCCATCTCGTGCGTCACGACGATCATGGTCATGCCCGCGTCGGCGAGGTCGCGCATCACGCCGAGCACGTCGCCGACGAGCTCCGGGTCGAGCGCCGAGGTCGGCTCGTCGAACAGCATGAGGTGCGGGTCCATCGACAGTGCCCGGGCGATGGCCACCCGCTGCTGCTGCCCGCCGGACAGCTGCGAGGGGTGCGCGTCGGCGCGGTCGGCCAGGCCCACCCGCTCCAGGTTGGCGCGGGCGATCTGCTCCGCCTGCGCGCGGGAGCGGCCGAGCACCTGGCGCTGCGCCATCGTGCAGTTGTCGAGCACGCTGCGGTGGCTGAACAGGTTGAACTGCTGGAACACCATGCCGACGTGGGTGCGCACCCGGTCGATGTCGACGTCGGGGTCGGTGACGTCCACGCCGAGCACGTCGATCCGCCCGGCGGTGGGCTGCTCCAGCAGGTTCACGCAGCGCAGCAGGGTCGACTTGCCCGAGCCGGAGGGGCCGATCACGCAGACCACCTCGCCGGCGTGCACGTCCAGGTCGATCCCGCGCAGCACCTCGCGCTCGCCGAAGGACTTGTGCAGCCCGGCGATCCGGACGACGGGTGCCCCGGCGGGGGTCGTGGCGGTCATGAACGGCTCCTCGCGCCGGTGCGCTTCTCCAGGTACCGGGCGAGCGCGCCCAGCGGCAGCGTGATCAGCAGGTAGAACGCGCCGATCACGAACAGCGGGGTGATGCCGCCGGTCGCGGAGTTCAGCGCGTCGCGGCCGATCTTGGTCAGGTCGTACTGGGAGGTGCTCAGGCCGAGCAGCAGCACCAGCGAGGTGTCCTTGGTCAGGAGGATCAGCTCGTTGGTCATCGGGGGCAGCACGATCCGGAACGCCTGCGGGATCACCACGCTGATCAGCGTGCGGGTGTGCGACATGCCGAGCGAGCGCGCCGCCTCGACCTGGCCCTTCGGCACCGCCTGAATGCCGGCGCGCAGCGTCTCGGCGATGTACGCGGCGGAGACCATGCCCAGCGCGATGGCCGCCTTGAGGGTGATCGACCCGAGCTGCACGCCGAAGGCGATCGGCACCGCGTAGCCGACGGTGATCAGCACCAGCAGCGCGGGGATGCCGCGGAAGAACTCGACGTAGACGGTGGCGATCCACCGGTACAGCCCGACCTGGGACAGCCGCATCAGCGCGAGCAGGGTGCCCAGGGTCACGCCGACCGCGAAGGCGGCCAGCGTGTACCGCAGCGTGTTCACGAAGCCGGTGGGGACCTGCTCCAGGATGCTGGACGCCGCCTCGACGTCGAAGAAGTTGGACCGGACGTCGGCCCAGTTCACCGTGGCGGCCAGCACGCCCAGGACCAGCACGACGACGCCGTACTGCACCACCCGGGCGACCCGGGCGCGCTTGCGCGGGCTCCAGCGGGCCTTGCCCGGGGGCAGGGTGAGCGGGGTGCCGGGCGTGCCGGCCGGCACGGTGGTGGTCATCGTCAGCCGTCCGTGCCGCTGCTGGGCGCGGTGCCGATGAACTCGGTGTAGAGCGCGTCGTAGGTGCCGTCCTCGCGGATGCGGTCCAGCGTCGCGTTCACCTGGTCGAGCAGGGCGCTGCTGCCCTTCTTGACGCCCAGGCCGTACTGCTCGCCGGTGGAGAACTCCGCGGCGACCTCGTAGCCGTCGCCCACGTAGGCGCCGAGCACGGCGATGTCGTTCACGACGGCGTCGACCTGGCCCGTCTTCAGCGCCTGCACCTGGAGGCCGAGGTCCTCGAACTGCACGACGTCGAGGCCGTTGTCGGTCGCCCAGGTCTCACCGGTGGTGGCCTGCTGCACGCCGACCTTCTTGCCCTCGAGCGAGGCGACGTCGTCCAGGCCGGAGCCCTCGGCGACCAGCAGGCCCTGGTTGGCGTCGAAGTACGGCTCGGAGAAGTCGATCTTCTCCTCGCGCTCCGGGGTGATCGTGATGCCGGAGGCGACGATGTCGCAGCTGCCGGAGTTCAGGGCCACGCCGGACTGGATGCCGTCGAAGGAGGTCGAGACGACCTCGAGGTCGACGCCCAGGTCGGTGGCGACCTCGTTGACGATCGCGATGTCGAGGCCGGTGACCTCGCCGTCCTCCTCGTACTCGAAGGGCTCGAACGGCGGGTTGGTGCACAGCGTCAGGGTCCCGGCGGTGACCAGGTCGACGCCGCCCTCGGTCGTGTCGCCCCCGGCGGAGTCGTCGCCGCCACCGCAGGCGGCGAGCAGCAGGGCCGTGACGACGGCGGCGGGCAGCAGGGCGGTGGAGCGGGTACGCATCGGGTTCTCCTCGACTGGCGACGGACCGCAAGAATATACGCGAGCGAAGATACATATGCATAATCCGGACGGATGGGACCACGGTCCCACGATCACCGGGGTGGCGCATGGCGCGGAGGAGCCGCCGGGGAACGCACGAAGGGCGCCTGCGGGGAGCAGGCCCCGAGGCGCCCTCGTGCGTCCGACGTGCGGTGTCGGCGACGTGCTCAGCTCGCGACCGAGGTGGGGGCGACATCGGGATGCGTCGCCGTCGGATCGGTCTTGAGGGCCACGGCGACAGCACTCCCCACAGAGGCCGCGATGAGAGCGGCGAGCAGCCAGGTCGCCCTCTGCGTGCCGAGAGCGGACTGCAGCCACGGAGCGGCCAGGTAGCCAACCGGCATGAGGCCGAACGAGCCTACGTAGTCGAAGGAAGAGACGCGCCCCAGCACCTCGGCGGGCACCCGGGTCTGCATCGTGGTGGCCCACCAGATGCCTGCAAGATCGAGCCCCGCTCCTGCGAGCCCTGCAGTAGTCATCAGCACGAGCGGGGGCGCGTCCGATGCCACCGCGGCGAGCGGGATGATCGTGACCGCCTGGGCGAGCAGGGAAGCGACGGTGAGGTCTTTCGGCTTCCAGCGCAGGCCCGCGAAGGACCCGAGGAGGTAGCCGAGGGCCATGGCCGATCCGACCAGGCCCCACGAGCGAGATGTGCCACCGTTCTCCACGACCGCTGCCGGAGCGAGCACTCCGAAGCCTGCCGTCCACGCGAGGAGAGCCGTGGAGAAGGCGGGAATGCAGGCCAGCAGCCAGGTGCGTTCGCGCACCTCGCGCCACCCCGCGGCGAGCTCGACCCACGCGCCGGACCGGGCTGTCGCTGAACCGGCGATCGGCACGGTCGTCAGCACGAGAGTGGACAACGCCGCGCTGGCCGAATCGATCGCGACGACCCAACCCGGACCGACGGAGGCGACGACAAGACCACCGACGGCGGGGCCGATCACGGAGCTCGCATTGCGGACGATCCTCATCAGTGCCTGCGCTGACTGAATGAGTCCAGGGGGCACGAGCGTCGGTGTCGTGGCGTAGATCGACGACGCAGCCAGCGCCTGTGCAGAGCCGAGCACGAGCACCGCAGCCACCAGGATCGCGAGCGGGGTGTGGCCTCCGAGGAGGGTCGCCGCGACGCAGGCTTGCACTGCGGCACCGACGGCGGCGCAGGTGACCATGACCGTGCGTCGGTGGTATCGGTCGGCGAACACGCCCCCGACCAACCCGAACAGCACCGCGGGGAGGGCCCGGGCGCCCAGGAGCGTTCCCGCCCCTGCGATCCCGTAGTCAGACCCCAGCATGGCGAACAGCAGTGCGATCGTCGTGCCGGCTGATCCCAGCCACACCAGCGCCTGCGCCGCGAAGAAGCGCATGAATGCTGCCTCGTGCATCAACGATCGTAGGTCGCTGATCACTCGCTCTCCCTCAGATCGGGGTGTCGGGGAGGCGCGTCGATGCGCATCCCCGACACCTGAGACATCACTGCCCGGTCAGGCGACCGGGATCGTCTGCACCTGGCTGAGGGTTTCGTATCCGGTGGTGTCGACCAGTCCGGCGTCGATGAACGCCTTGCGTCGGATGCCGCACGCGAAGCACTCTCCGCAGTGAGTCGTGGACTGCTCGGTGCACGACCAAGTGCTTCCCAGGTCCACCCCGAGCTCGGCGCCACGAGCGAGCACCTCGTGCTTCTCCATCCCGAGCATCGGCGTCAGGACTGCGAAGTCCTCGCCGAGATCGATGGAGATGGCGCGCGAGAGAGAGGCGAAGAAATCCTCGCAGTTGTCCCGGAACATCGTGTCGCCCTTGTGGACGCCGTAGTAGAGGCGCCGAGCGCCCATCGAGGCCGCTGCCGAGGCGACGATGCTGAGCGCGACACCAGATCCGAACGGCTCTGTCGCCCGGCACACCATCGGACCGCGCAGCACGGCGGGCAGCGGCTTCCGGTAGATGGTTCGCAGGCTGCTCGCCAGGTCGATGGTGTAGAGATCTGCACCCACGGCGGCCGCCTGTGCCGCAGCGCGCGGCGCATCTGCCTGCGACTCCAGCTCGCCCAGGTTGAGATGGATCGCCAGCGCGCGCTCTCCGCGGGCGTAGATGTCATGCAGCAGGACCGCAGAGTCGGGACCGCCGGAAACCAGAACTGCACTGACTGTCATGAGAGTTCCTTCACTCGTTCGGATGACAGCAAGTGACGGTAGTGATCACTCGAATGGCCTAGTGGGACATTCGTCACTTGATCGATGGCTTCAGGTAGACGGTCTAGGTGTGCTTCTCCGTAAGGCATCCCCGTTGCGGCCGACGGGATGCGCAAGATCTCGTTCGTTCGGTGAGGCTCACGCCCCACGTGCTGTCATCTGACACCCACGGCTCGTCCGCCGGAGAACGCAACGAAGGGCGCCTGCGGGGAGCAGGTCCCCGAGGCGCCCTCGTGCGTCCGACGTGCGGTGCGTCAGCCCTTCTGCTTGGGCTCCGGCGGCAGGATCTCGGCGTCGCGCGCCACCACGGTCGCGTCGGCGGCGTCCGGCACCTCGACCACGTCCAGCGTGCCGGTGGCCCGGCCGGCGGCGCGCACGTCGCCCAGCGCCACGGTGACACCCGCGAGCAGCGCGGTCGGCACCTCCAGACGGGCCGAGGTGATCTCCGCGCGCATCGAGACCTTGGCCTCGGACTTCACCTTGCGCAGGGCGGCCAGGGCGGCACCGGCGGCCGCGACCACCGACGGGTCGCCGTCTCCGGCGGCCGCGCGCAGCGGCTCCGCCACCGGCCACGGCGCGCGGTGCACCGAGCCCTCTCGCCACCAGGACCAGACCTCCTCCGTGGCGAACGGCAGCACCGGGGCGAACAGCCGCAGCAGCACGTCCAGCGCGATCCCCAGCGCCGCCCGGGCCGAGGCCATCTCCGGCGTGATGTCGGCGGCCTCGGCACCGGCACCGTAGGCGCGGTCCTTCACCAGCTCGAGGTAGTCGTCGCAGAACGTCCAGAAGAACGTCTCGGTGATCTCCAGCGCGCGGGTGTGGTCGTAGGACTCGAGCGCGGCGGTGGCCTTGTCGACCACGTCCGCCAGCCCGGCGAGCATCGCGCGGTCCAGCGCGTCGGTCACCAGGCTCGCGTCCAGCACCGTCGCGCCGTCGGTGGCGTCGCCGAAGGACAGCGCGAACTTGGAGGCGTTGAGCACCTTGATCGCCAGGCGGCGGCCGATCTTCATCTGCCCGACCTCGAAGGCGGCGTCGGTGCCCAGGCGCGCCGAGGCCGCCCAGTACCGCACCGCGTCCGAGCCGTGCTCCTCCAGCAGGCCCATCGGCGTGACGACGTTGCCCTTGGACTTCGACATCTTCTTGCGGTCGGGGTCCAGGATCCAGCCGCTGATCGCCGCGTCCTTCCACGGCAGGCTGCCGTGCTCCAGGTGCGAGCGGACCACCGTCGAGAACAGCCAGGTGCGGATGATGTCCTGGCCCTGGGGGCGCAGGTCCATCGGGAAGACGCGCTCGAACAGGTCGGGATCGGTGCGCCAGCCGCCGGCGATCTGCGGGGACAGCGAGGACGTCGCCCAGGTGTCCATGATGTCGGGGTCGCCCACGAAGCCGCCCGCGACGCCGCGCTGCTCGGCGGTGTAGCCGGCCGGCACGTCGGAGGAGGGGTCGATCGGCAGCTGGTCCTCGCTCGGCACGATCGGGTGCTCGTGGTCGATCTCGCCGGCCGCGGACACCGGGTACCAGACCGGGAACGGCACGCCGAAGAACCGCTGGCGCGACACCAGCCAGTCGCCGTTCAGGCCGCCGACCCAGTTCTCGTACCGCACCCGCATGAAGTCGGGGTGGAAGCCGAGCTCGGCACCGCGGGCCAGCAGGGCGGCGTTCAGGTCGGCGTCGCGGCCGCCGTTGCGGATGTACCACTGGCGGCTGGTGACGATCTCGAGCGGCTTGTCGCCCTTCTCGAAGAAGTTCGCCTTGCGCTGCGTCGCCTGCGGCTCGCCGTCCAGGTCGCCGGACTCGCGCAGCCCGGCCACCACGGCCTCGCGCGCGGAGAAGGTGGTCTTGCCGGCCAGCTCGCCGTAGAGCGCACGGCCGGCCTCGTCGGCGATCCAGTCCGGGGTGTCGCGGACCAGGCGCCCGTCGCGGCCGATCACCGAGCGGGTCGGCAGCTGGAGCTCACGCCACCACTGCACGTCGGTCAGGTCGCCGAAGGTGCAGCACATGGCGATGCCGGCGCCCTTGTCCGGCTCGGCGGCCGGGTGCGCGAGCACCGGCACCTCCACGCCGAACAGCGGGCTGGTGACCGTGGTGCCGAACAGGTGCTGGTAGCGCTCGTCGTCCGGGTGCGCGATCAGGGCGACGCAGGCGGGCAGCAGCTCGGGACGCGTCGTCTCGATGTAGACCGGCCCGTCGGCCGCGTGGAAGGCGACCTTGTGGAAGGCGCCCGGGTAGTCACGGGCCTCCAGCTCGGCCTGCGCCACCGCGGTCTGGAAGGTCACGTCCCACAGGCCCGGGGCCTCGGCCTGGTACGCCTCGCCGCGGGCGAGGTTGCGCAGGAACGCCTGCTGCGCGACCGCGCGGGCCTCGCCGGAGATCGTCTGGTAGGTGCGCGTCCAGTCCACCGACAGGCCGAGACGGCGCCACAGCGCCTCGAACTGCTGCTCGTCCTCGACGGTCAGCCGCTCGCACAGCTCGACGAAGTTCGTCCGGCTGATCGGCACCTGGTCGGCGGCCTTGACGCTCTTGCCCTCACCGCCGACGAACGGCGGGGTGAAGTCCGGGTCGTAGGGCAGCGAGGGGTCGCAGCGCACGCCGAAGTAGTTCTGCACCCGGCGCTCGGTGGGCAGGCCGTTGTCGTCCCAGCCCATCGGGTAGAACACCTCGGCGCCGCGCATCCGGCGGTAGCGGGCCACCACGTCGGTGTGCGTGTACGAGAACACGTGGCCGACGTGCAGCGACCCGGAGACCGTCGGCGGCGGGGTGTCGATCGAGTACACCTGCTCGCGGGTCTTGCTGCGGTCGAAGGCGTACGTGCCCTGCGCGGTCCACGACGCGTCCCAGCGCCCCTCGACGCCGTCCAGCGACACCCGGTCCGGTACCTCGCGCACCGCGCGTACCCCGAAGGCGGAGGCGGTCGCGGGCTGGGCGGGGGACGGTGCGGTGGGCAGGTCGGTCATGGTCGGACATTGTTCCAGAGTCGCGGGGTGCGGTGCGCCGCGGGCCCGCGCGGGTGGCACGTCGGCGAACGGGGGACGACGATCCGGTGAACGACGCGACCGGCGCGGCGTCCCGGGCGGCGACGCATGCGACCCTGCCCGACGCGTGCGCCGTCCGGCGCTGCGTGAGCGGAGGACCGGTGGAACAGGTGGCAGGCGTGACGGGTGCGGACGACGGCCTGCTGAGGTCGGCGCTGGCGGCACCGCCGCGGACCCTGGTCGACGTGCTCGCCGCGACGGTGGCGGCCCACCCGGACGCCCCGGCGCTGGACGACGGCAGCACGGTCCTGACCTACCGCGAGCTGGACGACCGGGTGCGGGCGGCCGCGCGCGGGCTGGCCGCCGAGGGCGTCGGCCCGGGATCGCGGGTGGGCGTGCGCGTGCCCTCGGGCACCGCCGAGCTGTACGCGGCGATCCTGGCGGTGCTGGTCGCCGGTGCCGCCTACGTGCCGGTGGACGTGGACGACCCGGACGAGCGGGCGCGCACGGTGTTCGCCGAGGCGGCGGTGGACCGGGTGATCGCGGAGGGCGACCTGCGCGACCTGGTGGCGGCCGGGCGCCGTGCGGCCGGGGGTGCGCTCGCGGCCCCGGGGCTGGGTGACGACGCGTGGATCATCTTCACCTCGGGCTCCACCGGCACCCCCAAGGGCGTCGCGGTGACGCACCGGTCGGCGGCGGCCTTCGTGGATGCGGAGGCACGGATCTTCCTCGCCGAGGCGCCGCTGGGTCCGGAGGACCGGGTGCTGGCGGGGCTGTCGGTGGCCTTCGACGCCTCCTGCGAGGAGATGTGGCTGGCCTGGGCGCACGGGGCGTGCCTGGTGCCGGCGCCGCGCGCGCTGGTCCGCACCGGCACCGACCTCGGCCCCTGGCTGGTGGCGCAGCAGATCACCGTGATCTCCACCGTGCCGACCCTGGCCGGGCTGTGGCGGCCGGAGGTGCTGGCGGGGGTGCGGCTGCTGATCTTCGGCGGCGAGGCGTGCCCGCCCGAGCTGGCGGCGCGGCTGGCGACACCGGGACGCGAGGTCTGGAACACCTACGGCCCGACCGAGGCGACCGTGGTGGCCTGCGCGGCGCGGCTGACCGGCGAGGGCCCGGTGCGGATCGGGCTGGCGCTGGACGGCTGGGACCTGGCGGTGGTCGGCGAGGACGGCACGCCGGTGGCCGAGGGGGAGACCGGCGAGCTGATCATCGGCGGGGTCGGCCTGGCGCGGTACCTCGACCCGGTCAAGGACGCCGCCACCTACGCGCCCGCACCCGCGCTCGGCTGGGAGCGCGCGTACCGCAGCGGCGATGTGGTGCGGCTGGACCGCGCGGGCCTGCTGTTCGTGGGACGCGCGGACGACCAGGTGAAGATCGGCGGCCGACGGATCGAGCTCGGCGAGGTGGAGGCGGCGCTGTCCGCGCTGCCCGGGGTGCACGGCGCGGCCGTGGCGGTGCGCCGCACGCCGGCGGGGACGGCGGTGCTCGCCGGGTACCTGGTGCCGGAGGACGGCACGGTGCTGGACCTCGGCGCCGCACGCACCCGGCTGCGGACGGTGCTGCCGGGGGCGCTGGTGCCGGTGCTGGGCGTGGTGGAGGCGCTGCCGACCCGCGGCTCCGGCAAGGTCGACCGGGACGCGCTGCCCTGGCCGCTGCCGGGGACTGGTGCGGGGGCCTCGGCCGACGGCGGTCCGGTCGTCGGCCTGTCGCCCACCGCCGCCTGGGTCGCCGGGCTGTGGACCGCCGCGCTCGGTGCGCCGGTGAGCGGGCCGGACGACGACTTCTTCGACGCGGGCGGCGGCAGCCTGGTCGCCGCGCAGCTGGTGTCGGCGCTGCGCGAGCGGTACCCGACGGTCACGGTGGCCGACGTCTACGACTTCCCCCGGCTGGGCGACCTGTCCCGGCGGCTGGACGAGCTCGCGCCGGCGACCCCCGCCGAGCATCGCGAGGTCCGGCCGACGCCGCGCCGCGCCCGCGTCGTCCAGACCCTGCTCGGCGTGCCGCTGGCCGCGCTGGTGGGGCTGCGCTGGCTGGTGTGGCTGCTGGCCGCCGAGCAGGCGCTGGTGCTCACCGGTCTGGTGCCGTGGCTCGACCCGCTGCCGGGGGTGTGGTGGTGGCTGGCGATCGGCTGGCTGCTGCTGATCAGCCCCGCCGGGCGGATGGGCACCACCGTCGTCGTGGCGCGCCGGCTGCTGCGCGACCTGCGACCCGGCACCTACCCGCGCGGCGGACGCGAGCACCTGCGGCTGTGGTTCGCCGAGTCGTGGGCGGAGGCGGCCGGCGCCGAGAACCTGTCCTGCGCGCCGTGGACCGCCACCTACGCGAGGCTGCTCGGCGCCAAGGTCGGGCAGGACGTCGACCTGCACACCCCGCCGCCGGTCACCGGCCTGCTCACCCTCGGCGACCGGTGCGCCGTCGAGCCCGAGGTGGACCTGCGCGGGCACTGGCTGGACGGCGACGTGCTGCACGTCGGTCGGGTGCGGATCGACAAGCGCGCCACTGTCGGCACCCGCAGCACCGTCGCGCCGGGGGTGCGGATCGGCCAGGGCGCGCAGGTCGCCCCGGGATCGGCGGTCCTGGTCAGCGTCCCGCCGGGGGAGGTCTGGGCCGGGTCGCCCGCGGTGTTCGAGGGACCGGCGGGGGAGGACTGGCCCGCCGGACGGGCGCCGCGCGGACGCCGCTGGGTGCTGGTGTACGCCGCCACCGCCGCGGTGCTGTCCGCGCTGCCGGTGCTCGCCGCCACCGTCGGGCTGCTGGTGGTCGGGACCAGCCTGCGCGACGCCGGGTCGTGGGCGGGCGCCTGGGACGACGCGGCGCTGGCGGTGCCGCTCGGGGCACTCGCGTCCTTCGCCATGCTGGCCGCGCTCACGCTGCTCGGCGTGCGGCTGCTGGCGCGGGGGATCGGCGAGGGGTACCACCCGGTGCGCAGCCGGACCGGCTGGCAGATCTGGGCCACCCAGCGGCTGATGGACGACGCCCGGTCCACGCTGTACCCGCTCTACGCCAGCACGCTCACCCCGCTGTGGCTGCGGGCGCTCGGCGCGCGGATCGGCCGGGACGTCGAGGCGTCCACGGTGCTGATGCTGCCCTCGCTGACCACGGTCGGCGACGGGGCGTTCCTCGCCGACGACACCCTGATCGGCTCCTACGAGCTCGGCCGGGGCTGGATGCGCGTCGAGCGGGCGAAGGTCGGCAAGCGCGCGTTCCTCGGCAACTCCGGGATGATCGCCCCCGGTCGCGCCGTGCCCAAGCGCGGGCTCGTCGCCGTGCTCTCGGCCACCCCGGAGCGCGCCAAGCCGGGCACCTCCTGGCTCGGCTCCCCGCCGGAGCCGCTGCGCCGCACCCCCGGCGCAGGGGACACCGGACGCACCTACGACCCCTCGGTCGGCCTGCGGGTGGCCCGGGCCGCCGTCGAGCTCTGCCGGCTGCTGGCCGTGGTCGTGGCCTTCGGGATCGGCCTCGGCGTGCTGCTGGTGCTCGGCGAGGTCGCGCACGCCCACGGGATCGGGGCGGCGGCGTGGCTGTCGCCCGTCGTGGTGCTCGGCGCGGCGGCGGCCGGTCTGGTGGTGTCGGCGGGTGCCAAGTGGCTGCTGGTCGGACGGATCCGCCCCGGCGAGCACCCGCTGTGGAGCACCTTCGTCTGGCGCAACGAGCTCGCCGACGCCTTCCTGGAGGTCGTCGGGGTCGCCTGGCTGGGCCCGGCGGTGGCGGGATCTCCGGCGCTGAACCTGTGGCTGCGGGCGCACGGTGCACGGATCGGGCGCGGGGTCTGGTGCGAGACGTACTGGCTGCCGGAGGCCGATCTGGTCGACCTCGGCGACGGTGCCACCGTCAACCGCGGTTGTGTGCTCCAGACCCACCTGTTCCATGATCGGGTGATGAGCATCGACGGGGTGCGCCTGGGACCCGGCGCCGGCATCGGACCGCACGGCGTGGTGCTGCCCGCCGCCACCCTCGGCGCAGGGGCGGCGGTCGGCCCCGCGTCGCTGGTGCTGCGTGGCGAGACGATCCCCGCCGGCACGCGCTGGACCGGCAACCCGGTCGCCCCGGAGCAGCGGTGACGGCGGACGCCCCGACGCTGCCCGCGCCGGACCCCTACCTGCCCGACCGCCTGCCCGGCGGCCTCGACGTCGACCGCTACGAGCTCGATCTCGGCTACCGCGTCGCCACCAACCGGCTGGACGGGGTGGCCCGGGTGCACGCCCGCGCCGCCGACGACCTGGACCGGCTGTCCCTCGACCTGGTCGGGCTGACCGTCTCCCGCGTGCTGGTCGACGGCCGCCGACCCGGCCGGTTCGCGGTGCGCGACGGGCGGCTCGAGGTGCGGCTCGCCCGGCGGATCCCGGCCGGTGCGCCGGTGCTGGTCGAGGTGCACTACTCCGGCATGCCCGGACCGCGGGTCGGACCCTGGGGCGAGGTCGGCTGGGAGGAGCTGACCGACGGGGTGATCGTCGCCGGCCAGCCCGACGGCGCGCCCTCCTGGTTCCCCTGCGACGACCGGCCGTCCGCCAAGGCGGCGTTCTCGATCGCGATCACCACCGAGGCCGGCTACGAGGTCGCCTGCAACGGCGTGCTGCGCTCGCGCCGGGCGCGGTCCAGCCGGGTCCGCTGGGAGTTCGAGCAGCCCGAGCCCACCGCGCCCTACCTCGCCACCGTGCAGATCGGCCGGTACGAGCGCACCGACCTCGCCACCGGCCCCGTCCCGCAGGGCGTGCTCGCCCCGCCCCGGCTGCGGGACGCCGTCGCGCACGACCTCGCCGCGCAGCCCGCGATGATGGCGCTGTTCTGCGACCGGTTCGGCCCCTACCCGTTCCCGCGCTACGACGTGGTGGTCACCGACGACCCGCTGGAGATCCCGCTGGAGGCGCACGGGCTGTCCGTCTTCGGCGCCAACCACACCGACGGACGCGGGGGATCGCAGCGGCTGGTCGCCCACGAGCTCGCGCACCAGTGGTTCGGCAACAGCCTGACCGCCGCCACCTGGCAGGACATCTGGCTGCACGAGGGCTTCGCCTGCTACGCCGAGTGGCTGTGGGAGGAGCAGGCGGGCGGCCGCACCGCCGACGCGCACGCCCGCACCTGGCGCACCCGGCTCGCGCTGCTGCCGCGCACGATCGTGATCGGCGACCCCGGGCCGGCGCACATGTTCGACGACCGGGTCTACAAGCGTGGGGCGCTCACCCTGCACGCGCTGCGGCTCACCCTCGGGGACGCCGCGTTCTTCCACGTGCTGCGGGCGTGGACCGCGCGGCACCGGCACGGCACGGTCACGACGGCCGGGTTCGTGGCCTGCGTGGCCGACGTCGCGGGCGTGGACGTGAGCGGCCTGGTCGCGGACTGGGTCGACCGCCCCGCCCTGCCGCGCCTGCCCGCCCGCGCGCGCTGACCGGCGCGCGCTCGCGCGGGCGCGCGCCGAGGTTGCACGAATGCAGGCTTCACGGCGCGCGAAGGGTGTTTTCGTGCACTCTCGGCGCGGGCTCAGGCGGTGAGGTGGGCGGGGGTGATCTCGAGCAGCTCGATCCGGGGTGCGGAGCCGATCGGCAGCGCGAGCGCGAGGGCGCCGACGTGGGATCCGCCGAGGTCCAGGTCGTCCACCCACCAGCGCGTGCCCGCGGGCGGGTCCGGCAGGTCGTCAGTGCGTGCAGGTCGATCCGTGTCTGCTGATCGGCCCGCTTCCGCCAGCATGTCGGTCGCTGCCACGCGCTGATCCGTCGCGACCACCTGTCGGCGGAGCGCCTCCTGCACCCGCGCGCCGCGGGGGTCGATCGCGAGGCCGGTGCCGGCGGCCTTGAGCAGGGCCTCGGTGCGCGCCCAGGTGCGCAGAGCCGGACCCCGGGCGCCGCCCGCGCCGGCATCGGCCGCGCTCGTACCCGCACTCGCCGCGTGGGTACCGGTGCCCACGCCCGCGTCAGCGCCCAGCGCCGCAAGCGCGGCGGCCTCGGCGTCCGCGCGCTCCACGTCCACCCCGACCGGCCCCGCGGCGCTCGCCGCGACGACCACCCGATCCGCGCACCGGCCGAGCGAGACGTGCGGCACCGGCCTGCCGTCGACGCGCCGGACCCGGGGCACGCCGTGGGTGGTGGCCCCGCAGCGCGGGCAGCGGCGGTCGACCCGGACCGCGTCGGCCGGCAACCCGCACACCTCGGCGGCGAGCGTCCGCACCAGCAGCAGCGAGAGCGCGACCGCCGGACGATCGACGGGTGCGGCCCGGGCGACGCGGTCGGACTCGGCGGGCAGCAGGGCCGTGGCCACCGCGACGGCCTCGGCGAGGTCGGCCCGAGCCCAGCGCACGCGCACGACCGCACCGGTCTCCTCGGTCGCCGCGTGCGTCACGCCCTCATCATGGCGCGCCGGAGCCGTCAGACCTGCGGGCTGCCCGGCGCGGGGGCGGGGGCGACCGGGATCGTGCGGGTGCGCAGGGCCGAGCGCACGTCCCAGTCCGAGCGACGCGCGAGCACCAGGCCGACCAGCAGCGCGCCGAGCAGCGGGCCGGTGCCGGCGGCGACCATGCCGATGCGCGGGCCGAAGTGCTCGCACACCCAGCCGATCAGCGTGCCGGAGATCCCCTGCGCGCCGAAGCCGGTGAGGATGTAGAGGCTCATCACCCGGCCGCGCAGGTGCGGGGCGACGGTCATCTGCACCAGGGTGTTCGAGCTGGTCAGGTACATGATCGTGCACAGCCCCATCGCGACCAGCGCCACGATGAACACCGGGCGCGAGGGGGCGGCGGCGGCGAGCAGCTGGATCGTGCCGACGGCGGCGGCGAGCAGCACGAGCGTGAGCAGGCGACCTCCGCGACGACGTCCGGCGAGCACCGCCCCGATCAGGGCGCCGACCGCGAGCATCGAGTTGAGCAGCGCGTACCCGCCGGCGTCGGTGGCGAACACCCCGTCGGCCCAGGCGGCGAGCACGGTCGCCATGTTGACGCCGGTGATCGAGACGAAGCCGAGCAGCACGGTCGCCCACAGGATGCGCGGGCTGCGCCGGGCGTGCCGCAGGCCCTCGCGCAGCTGGCCCTTGGCGCGCTCGACGCGCGGGGGAGCCGTGAGCTCGGACGGACGCATGGCGGTGAGCAGCACCACGGCGACCAGGCAGGCGATGGCGTTGAGCTCGAAGGTCCAGCCCTGGCCGACCAGGTTGATCAGCACGCCGGCGACGCCGGGGCCGACCAGCCCGCCGAGCTGGAACACCGCGGAGTTGATGCTGATCGCCTGGCGGAGGTGCGCCGGACCGGCGACCTCGTGCACGAATGCCTGCCGCGCGGGGTTGTCGAAGGCGGTCGCGATGCCGCCGACCAGGGCGCCGGCGAGCACGTGCCACGCCTGGACGTGCCCGGTGAGCGCGAGCACGCCGATCGTGGCGGCGGACAGCCCGAAGATCGACTGGGTGACCATGAGCAGCTTCCGGCGGTCCACCCGGTCGGCGAGCATGCCGCCGAGCAGCCCGAAGGCGAGCACCGGCAGCAGCTGGAGGGTGACGGTGAGGCCGACCCACGCGGCGGAGCCGGTGAGCGTGAGCACCAGCCAGTCCTGGGAGACGCGGGCCGCCCAGCCGAAGGTGTTGGTGAGCACCTGCGAGGTGACGTAGAGCCGGAAGTTCCGCACACCGAGCGCGTCGCGGATCGTGCTGCGCTGCACGGCGGCGGTGTCGGCGGTGCGCTGGTGCGGGACGGCGCGGGCGGTGCCGCGGGCGGCACGGACGGTGCGGGAGAGGCGGGTGCGGGTCGGGGACGGGGACGGGCGGCGGGCCGAGGGCACGGAAGGTCCTTGCTGCGGGATGCGGGTGCGGTGTCGTGGCGGACGCGGATCGTGGACGTCTGGTCCCTCTACGGTACGGTCCGTCACGGCGATTCCTTCACGTCATGCACGCTCTCAGTGTGATCATGGTTCGTGATAAGTGGCCCGCGTCACCGCAGGTCATCGAGCCGATCGACCCGGCCACGCCGACGAGGAGCAGCACGTGTTTGACCCGGACCAGCTCCGCTCGTTCCTCGCCGTTTCCGAGTCGTTGAACTTCACGCGGGCTGCCGCGCGGCTGGGTCTGTCGCAGCCCACGATCAGCCAGCACGTGCGCAAGCTCGAGGCCGCCGCCGGGCGCCGCCTGCTGGATCGGGACACCCGCGGCGTCGCGCTCACCGACAACGGTCAGGCCATGGCGGGTTTCGCCCGCACGATCCTCGCGGCGCACGACGAGGCCACCCGCTACTTCGCCGGGTCGGCCATGCACGGCCGGCTCCGGTTCGGCGCCGCCGACGACCTCGCGCTCGCCCAGCTGCCGCGGGTGCTGCGCGACTTCCGGCGGCTGCACCCGCGGATCAACCTCGAGCTGACCGTCGCGCAGAGCGGCGCCCTGCACCGGCGGCTGCTGGCCGGTCAGCTCGACCTGGTGTTCCTCAAGCAGGCGGCGGGGCGCACCGAGGGACAGCTGGTCCGCCGGGACCGGCTGGTGTGGGTCGGGCTGGCCGGCACCGTGATCGAGGCGGGCGCGCCGGTGCCGCTGATCACCTACCAGGGCGCCTCGCTCACCCGGCAGACGGCGGTGCGCGCGCTCACCGACGCCGGGCGGACCTGGCGGGTGACCTGCAAGACCGTCGAGGTGAACGGCGTGCTCGCGGCCGTGCGCGCCGGGATCGGGATCGCGGTCTTCGCGCAGAGCCTGATCCCGTCCGACCTGGTGCAGCTGCCCGCCGGCCTCGGCCTGCCCGAGCTCGGCGACGTGGACATCACCCTGGTCGCCAACCCGCAGTCCCCGCGCGAGCCGATCGAGGCGCTGACCTCCGCGATCCTGGACCAGGCGCCGCGCTGAGCCGGGGGTGTGATCTCGGCCGCGGACCCGCCGCGCGCACCGGCACCTGCGCTACCGTCGGGCCGCCCTACCGGCGATGACGTCGCGGGGCGCACCGATCAGCACCACCGAGAGGACACCCCGTGCCCAGCGCCGACTACTTCCTGCAGGGATCGCCCGAGGCCGCCCGGCAGGCCTTCGCCGCCGCGCTCGCCGAGCACGGCTTCACGGTCGACTCCACCACCCCCGGCGGCTGGCTGGTCGCCCGCGGGTCCAAGGCCGCGACGTTCTGGCTCGGTGCGTGGGCGGGCCGCAAGCGGCAGCGCCTGGAGTACCGCGTCGACTTCTTCGACCACCAGGGCACCCCGGTGGCGCGGTTCGGCCGGGACGGCGGTGCCGGCGTGATGGGCGGCGCGGTCGGGATCGCCCGCTCGAACAACGTCTTCGGCGAGGTCAGCGAGGCGGTCGCCGCCCGGCTGCACGCGCAGGGCCTGCTGCTCAACCTGGTCCGCGGCGCCTGACGCGAGCCGATCACCGGGACGTGACGGGGTGGCCCTCGTCACGTCCCGGTCCATGGTCGGAGGAAATGGCGGCGACACACTCCGTCGTTACCCTCGAGGAGGTCCACGAGGATCGTGGGCGCAGACGAGGGAGAAGTCGTGGCACAGGGTGTGGTGGCCGACGGCCTGCAGGTCGGGTACGCGGCGATGCTGGAGCAGTTCCATCCGACGGAGGCCGTCGAGCTGTCCGCCTACGCGGAGTCCCAGGGGTTCCTCGGGACCATGGCGGCCGACCACTACCAGCCGTGGGTGCCGCAGCAGGGCCAGTCGGCGTTCGTGTGGAACGTGCTCGCGGCGCTCGGCGAGCGGACCACCGGCGACATGGGTCCCGGCGTGACCGCGCCGACCTTCCGCTGGCACCCCGCGATGGTGGCGCAGGCCTCCGCGACGCTGGCCGCCATGTACCCGGGCCGGCACTGGCTGGGCCTCGGCTCCGGCGAGGCGCTGAACGAGCACATCACCGCCGGCTACTGGCCGGAGGCCCCGGAGCGGATCAACCGCATGTTCGAGGCCATCGAGATCATCAAGAAGCTGTTCACGGCCTCGCTCGCCGGCAAGGACGTCAAGCACGCCGGGCAGTTCTACAAGCTCGAGTCGACCCGGCTGTGGACCATGCCGGAGGTCGCCCCGGAGATCCTGGTCGCCACCGCCGGCCCGGTCACCGCCAAGCGCGCTGGCCGGCACGCCGACGGCCTGATCACCGTCGGCGCCCCGCTGGAGAAGATCAGCGGCCTGTTCGGCAAGTTCGACGAGGGCGTCCGCGAGTCCGGCCGTGACCCGCAGGACCTGCCCAAGGTGCTCCAGCTGCACCTGTCGTGGGCCGAGACCGACGAGCAGGCCATGGAGAACGCCATGGTCGAGTGGCCCAACGGCGGCATGAAGTTCCCGAAGGGCGACATCCGCTCGCCCTTCGACTTCGCGCAGATGGCCAAGCTCGTGCGCCCGGAGGACTTCGAGGGCCGCATGGTGATCTCCGCCGACCCCGACGTGCACCGCGCCGAGATCCAGAAGTACGTGGACCTGGGCTTCGACCGGATCTACCTGCACAACGTGGGCCGGAACCAGCGCGAGTGGATCGACGTGTTCGGCCGCGACGTGCTGCCGAAGCTGGTGCGCTGACCGTGACGCAGGCCGCTGACGTGCTCAGCGCGTGGGGCGTCCCCGGGATCGGCGAGATCCGGCCCGGGGACGACCTGGCCGTGCTGATCGGCGACGCGCTGGCCGCCGACGCCGTCGCGCGCCCGGCGACCGCCCCGCAGGACGGCGACGTGCTGGTCGTCACCAGCAAGATCGTGTCCAAGGCCGAGGGGCGGATCGTGCGCGCCGACGACCGCGAGGACGCGATCACCGCCGAGACCGTGCGCGTGGTCGCCACCCGCGAGCACCCGGGCGGGATCACCCGGATCGTGGAGAACCGGCTCGGCCTGGTGATGGCCGCCGCCGGCGTCGACGCCTCGAACACCGACGAGGGGACCGTGCTGCTGCTCCCCGAGGACCCCGACGCCACCGCCCGCACGCTGCGTGCCACGCTGTCCGCGCGCTTCGGGGTGCGGCTCGGCGTGCTGGTGTCCGACACCGCCGGTCGTCCCTGGCGGCAGGGGCAGACCGACATCGCGATCGGCGCCGCCGGGGTCGTCGTGCTGGACGACCTGCGCGGCTCGACCGACACCCACGGCCGGCCGTTGCAGGTGAGCATGGCCGCCGTCGCCGACGAGATCACCGCCGCCGCCGAGCTGGTCAAGGGCAAGGCCACCGGCGTCCCGGTCGCCGTCGTGCGCGGGATGGCCCACGTGGTCACCGCCGAGGACGGCCCCGGCGCCCGCACGCTCACCCGCACCGGCCCGGACGACATGTTCGCCGAGGGCACCGCGGAGGCCTACGCGCGCGGGTGGAAGGACGCGGCCGGCTCCGGGGGCGTCGCCGGCTGACCCCCCAGGCACGATCGGGCCGGGGCGCGCACGTCGCGCCCCGGCCCGAGCTGCGGATCGATCAGTGCTGCTGCGCCTGCGCCGCCATCTGCGCGGACTGCCCGGTCGCCCCGGGCTCACCGGCTGCGATCGGCTCGGCGATCACCGCGGTGCCGTAGGCGCACACCTCGCTGAACTGGCCCAGCGAGTCGGTGTCGAAGCGCATCGCGACGATCGCGTTCGCGCCGAGCCGCTGCGCCTCCTCGGTCATCCGGCGCATCACCTCGTGCCGGCTCTCGTACATGATCTTCGTGTACTCGGGGATCTCGCCGCCGCCCAGCGAGCGGAAGCCCGCCGTGAAGCTCGCGCCGATGTTGGTCGAGCGCACCGTCAGGCCCATCGCCTCGCCCAGCACCGCCTGGATCCGGTAGCCGGGGATCTCGTTCGTCGTCACCACGATCATGGGGCGATCGTGCCAGGTCGAGGGCCGGGGCGCGTCATGCTCAGCGCGTGGTGGTGGGTGGATCGGCGCGGCGCGCGGATCGCCCTGCGGCCGGGCCTAGCATCGACGGCGACCGCCGGTCGCACCCGCGGCCGGTCGGTGATCGACCAGGAGGAGGCCCACCGTGGGCGATTTCGAGAAGCTCCAGTACGGCGGCGGCGCATGGGGCGGCGACCTCGCCGCGACACCGAGCCTGGCGATCGAGGTGCACGACAGCGACATCGCGGTGATCGACTACCGGCCCGTGCCGGAGGGCGCCTCCGGGCGGTTCTACCTCGGCTTCCAGCCGCGCGACTACTACGACGACCCGGCGGAGAGCGAGCCGGTCGACCTCGCCGCCGAGGCCGAGGGCTTCGCCGCCTGGGCGGAGTCGATCGGTGCCGACGACGTGCGGCCGAGCGAGGTGCGGCGGCTGATGGCCGTCGAGGGCGAGGAGCCCGAGGACACCTTCGTGGAGGAGACCGTCGAGCGGCTGGTGCGGCTGATCGGGCTGCCGGTGCCGGACGCGCTGCGGGGGTAGCGGCGCGTCAGCCCTTCGCGGCGCGGGCGGCGGCCTTGGCGGCCTGCTTGGTCTCGCGCACCGCGCGCAGGGAGTCCGGGTCGCGCACGTCGGCGATCGAGCGCGGCACGTCGTCGCCGTAGGCACCGGCGGCCTCGCGCCAGCCGGCGGGCGTGACCCCGCGCTGCTTGCCGAGCAGGGCGAGGAAGATCCGCGCCTTCTGGTCGCCGAATCCGGGCAGGGCCTTGAGCCGCCGCAGCACGGTCGCGCCGTCGGGGTCGCCGTCGGTCCAGATCCGCGTCACGTCGCCGTCGTGCTCCTCGACGATCGCACGGGCGACGGCCTGGATCCGTCCGGCCATCGAGCCGGGGAACCGGTGCACGGCGGGCGGGGTGGCGCACAGGGCCGCGAACGCCTCGGGGTCGGCGTCGGCGATCCGGTGCACGTCGAGGCCGTCCATGCGGGCGGCGATCTTGGCCGGGCCGGCGAAGGCGGACTCCATGGTGACCTGCTGGTCGAGGAGCATCCCGACGAGCAGGGCGAACGGGTCCTCGTCGAGCAGACGGTCGGCGGAGGCGTCGCCGGTCAGCCACAGGGTCATGCCGTCATGGTCGCACCCGGTGGCAAGATCGGCTTCGGGCCGAGCGAGGAGGCAGGCAGATGGGCGAGGTCACGGACTACGTCGCCGGGCTGGACGAGCCGGGACGGTCGCTGGTGGCGCGGCTGGTGGAGCGCGCACGGGCTGCCGTGCCGGAGGTCGAGGAGGGCCGCTCCTACGGGATGGCGGCGCTGCGCTACCGGGGCCGACCCCTGGTGGCGGTGGTCAGCGGCGCCCGGGGCGTGACGGTGTACCCGTTCAGCTCGGAGGTGACGGCGGCGGTGCACGCGACCGTGCCGACGTTCCCGGCGAGCAAGGGCGGCATCCGGTGCACGGTCGCGGAACCGCTGCCGGACGCGGCCTTCGACGCGCTGGTGTCCGGCCGGCGGGACCAGATCGACACCGGGACGGGCCCGCGGCCGTGATCCTCAGGTGTGCTCGTGCAGCAGGTGCAGCAGCGCACGCTCCTGCTCACCGGTGACCCAGAGGTTGTCGCCGCCGGCGAAGTGCACGCGGGTGCCGTCGCGCCCCTGACGGACGTAGGTGATCGCGTCGACGTTGACGGTCAGGGCGTCGTCGGGGTTGCCCGACTGCAAGGTCACGAACTCGGCCATGCACGGACCCTGGCACCGATCACCGACCCCGGCAACAGGCCGGACACCTGCCGCGCGTAGGGTGCTCGGGTGCTGGTCGGACGGTGGGTCGTGGTCGTGCCCGTGAAGGACGCGAGCCGGGGCAAGACCCGGCTGGCCGAGGTGCTGGAGCCCGGGGCGCGGGCGGCGCTGGTGCGGGCGATGGCCCTGGACACGGTGGACGCGGTGCTCGCGGCGCCGGAGGTCGGTCGGGTGCTGGTCGTGACCGCGGATCCGGTCGTGTCGATCGAGGCGGCGCGTGATCCCCGGGTGCGCGTGCTGCCGGAGCCGGACGGCGCGGCGACGGGAAGCGGGTGGGCGGCGCTCGATCGGGCGGTGTCCACGGGCGTCGACGCGGCCCGCACGGAGGTCCCCGGTGCGCCGGTCGGGGTGCTGCTCGGCGATCTGCCCGGCCTGGATCCCGCCGAGCTCGGCGCGGCGCTGCGTGCGGCGGCGGAGCACCCGCGCGCGGTGATCCCGGACGCCGAGGGCACCGGGACGACGCTGCTCACGGTCGCGGCGGGGGAGCCGTTCACGCCCCGGTTCGGCGGCGGGTCGGCGGCCGCGCACCGGGCGCTCGGGCACGTGGCGATCGACCTGCCCGCCGGGTCGACCCTGCGGCAGGACGTGGACGTGCCGGCAGACCTGACCGCGCTGGTCGCACGGGGGATCGGTGGGCGCACGGGCACGCTGCTGCGACGGCTCGCGCCGCTGCCGGGGGTCGCCGGGCCGGTCGCCTGATCGGCGCGCGGGCGGGTCGCCGGTCGGCTCAGCGCTCGACCAGGGCCAGCGCCTGCGCCGCGATCCGTGCGGTGGTCGGCACGTCGTGCATGAGCGTGCCGGTGGCCGCCGCGCGCCAGCCGTCGGCGGTCAGTGCCTCGGCGGCGTCGGCGTCCACGGTGTCGACCAGCCAGCCGTCCAGCACGCCCAGCTCGCCGGTGGCGGTCACGGTCCCGCGCCGGCCGAGGTGCCGGGCGACGGCCTCGGCGGTGGCGTCGACGTCGATCGCGGCCAGGCACTCGGCGGCCATGCCGCGCACGGGCGCCCCGCCGACGATCCCGGAGATCCCGACCACCGGGGCCGGGGTGGCCGCCAGCGCGGCACGGATGCCGGGGACGCCGAGGATCGTGCCGACCGACACCACCGGGTTGGACGGCGGCACGACCACCACGTCGGCGCTGCTCAGCGCGTCGAGCACCCCCGGGGCCGGGGCGGCGGACTCGACGCCGACCTGCACGAACCGGCGGGCAGGCAGGGCGGCGCGGTGCCGCACCCACCACTCCTCGAAGTGGATCAGCCGGCCGTCCTCGACCTCGACGTGGGTCTCGACCGGCTGGTCGGACATCGGCAGCAGCCGGACGTCGACCCCGGTGCCACCGGTGAGGTCCCAGCGTCGGCACAGCCGCTCGGTGGCCTGCGACAGGGTCAGCCCCTCGTGCAGCCACTGGGTGCGCGCCAGGTGGGTGGCGAGGTCGAGGTCGCCGAGGGTGAACCACTCCCAGCCGACGTCGTAGGCCGCCAGGTCGGCGCTGACCCGCGCGGACTCCTCGCGACGGCCCCAGCCCTGCTCCTCGTGCACGGCGCCGCCGAGCGTGTACATGAGCGTGTCGAGGTCGGGGCAGACCCGCACACCGTGCAGCCACATGTCGTCGCCGGTGTTGGCGATCACCGTGACCTCGCAGGGCACGCCGCGGTCGTGCAGCAGGGCGAGCAGGCCGCGGGTGAAGCGGGCGCCGCCCACGCCGCCGGACAGGACGGTGACCTTCATCGGGCTCCCTCGGTGACGGGGTGGGGGATCGGGACCGGGGCGGGATCGCCGAACGCGATCACCGGCCGTCCGGTCGCCGGGTGCGTCATGACCTCGCAGTCCACGCCGTAGACGTCCCGCACCAGGTCGGCGGTGAGCACGTCGCGCGGGTCCCCGGCGGCGACCAGGCGGCCCCCGGCGAGCACCAGCACGTGCGCGCAGTACGCGGCGGCGAGGTTGAGGTCGTGCAGGGCGGCGACGGTGGTGGTGCCGAGATCGCGGACGAACCGGAGCAGCGCGAGCTGGGCGCTGACGTCCAGGTGGTTGGTCGGCTCGTCGAGCAGCAGCAGCTCGGGCTCCTGGGCCAGCGCCCGGGCGATGTTGACCCGCTGCCGCTCGCCGCCGGACAGCGCGGACCAGGGGCGATCGGCGAGGTGCGCGGCGTCGGCGGCGTGCAGGGCGCGGTCGACGGCGGTCTCGTCGGTGTCGGCGCCCCAGAGCGTGCGGTAGGGGATCCGCCCGAGGGCGACCACCTCGCGCACGGTCAGCGGCACGGTCGAGGACGACTCCTGCTCCAGCAGGGCCACCCGGCGGGCGCGGTCGCGGCGGCCGATCGTGTGCACCGGGACGCCGTCCACGAGCACCGCGCCGGCCTCGGGATCGAGCAGCCCGGCGACCAGCCGCAGCAGCGTCGTCTTGCCGGCGCCGTTGGGGCCGAGCAGCCCGGTGAGCGCCCCCGTCGGCGGGGTGGCGTCCACGCCGTCGACCACCCAGCGCCCGCCGAGCCGGGTGCCGACGCCCGCGATCCTCAGGTCCATGCGCTGCCTCCGCCGTTGCGCCGTCGCAGCAGCACCGCGAACACCGGCACGCCGATCAGGGCGGTGACGATGCCGACCGGCAGCTCGCGCGGGTCGAACAGGGTGCGGGCACCGGTGTCCGCCCACACCAGGAAGATCGCGCCGGTCACCGCCGCCACCGGCAGCAGCCGCCGGTGCGCGGGGCCGGTCAGCGCCGACACCACGTGCGGCAGCACCAGGCCGACGAAGCCGATCGACCCGGACACCGCGACCATCGCGCCGGTGAGCAGCGCGACCAGGGTCATCAGGGTCCAGCGCGTGCGGTCCACGTCGATGCCGAGGGCCGCCGCGGCGGTGTCACCGAAGGCGAACGCGTCCAGCCGCACCCCGCTCGCGATCAGCACCACGCCGACCAGCACCAGGGCGATCCCGGCGATGGCCACGCTCTGCCACGTCGACCCGGCGAGCGAGCCGAGCAGCCAGTTGAGGATCTCCCGGTAGGAGTCGCCGGTGGACGACCAGAAGATCACGAAGGACGTGCCCGCCGCCGCGAGCTGCGACACCGCCAGCCCGGCCAGCACCGCGCGCCCCGGGGTGAGCACCCCGCCGACCCGCGCCAGGCTGAGCGTGGCGACCAGCGCGAGCAGCGCACCGCCGAAGGCCGCCACCGGCAGCAGCAGCCCGACGCCGAGGATCAGCACCGCCACCGCGCCGAGCGACGCCCCGGAGGACAGCCCGAGCAGGTACGGGTCGGCCAGCGGGTTGCGGGTGAGCGACTGCATGACCGCCCCGGCCAGCGCCAGCCCGGCGCCGACCGCCGCACCGGTGAGCACCCGCGGCAGCCGCAGGTCCCACACGATCGCGTCGGTCAGCACCGGCACCCCGCCCGGCTCGCCCGCCCCCGCGCCCAGGTGCAGGTGCCCGGCGATGCTGCGCGCGACGTCCGGCACCGCGATGTCCGCGGGCCCGATCGTGACGCACACCAGCACGGTCGCGACCAGCAGCACCAGGCCGACGCCGAGCAGCACGCCGAGCGGCAGCCGGCGGGCCGGGATGCTCGGCGCGACGGCGCGCGAGGCCGCAGGGGCCGTGGGGGCGGGGGACGGGCGGGGCACCGCTGCTCAGCCCTCCAGCGCGGCGAGCTGCGCGGCCAGGTCGACCACGGCGTCGGCGTTCCGCACGCCCGCCTCGGCCGCCGGGAACGGGATCGTCAGGTAGCGGTGCTCCTTCACGGCGGTGAGCTGCGCGGTCGCCGGGTTGCCCTCGAGCATCTCGATCTTGGACGCCGCGGTGTTCCAGGTGGCGTCGACCAGCACGATCACGTCCGGGTCGGCGGCGACGACCTGCTCCCAGCCGGCGGAGGTCCAGGTGTCGTGCACGTCCGCGAAGATGTTGGTGAGCCCCGCGGCGTCCATCATCATCTGCGGCGCACCGATCCCCGCGCCGACGTAGGGGGTGTCCGAGCCGGAGGAGTACCAGAGCGCGGTGACCTCGTCCGCCGGCTTCTCGACCGACGCCAGCGCGGCCTCCTGCTCGGCGATCAGGTCCTCCGCACGGTCCTGCACGCCGAACACCGAGGCGATCTCCCGGATCTCGTCGAACAGCCCGTCGAAGGTCAGCGGGTCGGGCATGTAGCCCTCTTCCTTGCAGGCCGCCGGCGACACGTAGGTGCCGATGCCGAGGCCCTGGAGCGTCGCACGCTCGCCGGCGCCGTCGGCGGAGAAGTTCGACTCCCACCCGGCGTAGACGAAGTCGGGCTGCACCTCGAGCAGGGCCTCCTGGTCGGGGACCTTGTCGGAGAGCACGGGGATCGCGGCGTACGCGTCGGTCTGGTCGTCGGGCACCGGGCCGTCGGAGAACGCGGTGCCGACCATGCGGTCGCCCAGCCCGAGGGCGAGCAGCATCTCGATCGAGGTCGACTTGATCGCGACGACCCGCTCGGGCGGGGTGTCGACGGTGACCTCGGTGCCGCAGTTGTCCAGGGTGATCGGCGTGAACGCGGTCTCGGTGGCGGCGGCGCTGCTGCCGCTGTCCGTGGGGGCTGCGGCGTCGCCGGAGCCGGAGCCGCAGGCGGCCAGGACGGCCACCGCGAGCACGGCGGGCAGGGCGATCAGGGGGCGGGGGAGGTGACGCATCGGTGCTCCTGACAGGTGCGGTCCGTCGCGGGGTGCGCCGAGGCGCGGGGCGGCGGGACCGGTGCGGCCGGGTCGCCGGGAGGGCGGGCGGCCCGGTCCGACGGTGGACGCTGGTCAGCACGCCGGGGCTGCGACCAGCCGCGGGGCGTGCGGAGTGAGGGGGAGGGTGCACGTCGCGCCCGTGGATGCGTCGCCCAGACCGGGCGGCGGCCTCCGGGCCACGTCCGGCCCGGTCCGCTGCACACCCTACGCCCAGCCCACCCGGGTCCGACCAGCCCGTCCGCGCGCCGGCCCGTGCGCGTCCCCGCGCCGAAGTTGCACGAAGGCAGGCTTCGCGCGCGCTGAAGCCTGCGTTCGTGCAACCTCGCCGCATCCGGGCGCGAGGCCCGCGATCGAGAGGGCGATTCCTGTCGGTCGATGCCGGGTTTGGGCGACAGTGATCGACCTCTCGACGAGAGAGGGCGCGGACGCGCGGGCTCAGGGGGCGGCAGCGAGGGCGAGGGCGCGGGCGACCTGGTGCACGGTCTCGGGCGGTCCGGACAGCCCCGCGACCGTGACCCGCACGTGCCCGTCCGGCGCGGCGTGCCCGTCGGACGTCCCGCGCCCGGACGCCGCACCGGCCGCCGACGCGGCCGCGACACCCGCGCCCGCCCCCGCAGCCACCCCGGCGCTCGGCTCGGCCTGGAACGGGCGACCCCGCGCGACGCGGATGCCGGCGGCCTCCAGCCGGACCAGCGCGGTCGGCTCGTCGGCGACCGGCACCCAGAGGTTGATCCCGTCGCCGGGCTGCACGTCGACGCCGAGGTCGGCCAGGGCCGTGGTGAGGGCGCGCTGCCGGGCGTAGTACACCCGGCGGGCCTGCGCGACGGCGTCCATCGCGTCGCCGTCGGTCAGCAGGTCCACCAGCAGGTGCTGGAGCAGGCGGCTGGTCCAGCCCGGTCCGAGCATCCGGCGTGCGATCACCCGGTCGAGCACGGCCGCCGGCCCGCCCATGGCGGCGATCCGCAGGTCGGGCCCGTGGGACTTGGAGTACGAGCGGACGTGCACCACGCGGTCGGGCAGGTGGCTGCCGAGGGAGACGTCGGCGCTGGAAGCGATCTCCCCGGAATGGTCGTCCTCGATCACGTGCACGTCGGATCCGGGCGAGGCGGCCAGGTGCGTGCGGATGACCGCGGCGAGCTCGCGGGCACGGGTGGAGGACATGGACACGCCGGTGGGGTTGTGCGCGCGGGGCTGCAGCACGATCACCTCGGCTCCGGTGCGCAGCGCGGTCTCCAGGGCGTCGGGGCGCAGGCCGGCGCGGTCCAGGGGGACCGGGACGCGTTCCAGGCCGAGCTGGTCGCACAGGTCGAAGATCGGCGGGAAGCCCGGGTCCTCCACGATCACCCGGTCGCCGAAGCCCGCGACCTGCTCCAGGGTGCGGCTGAGCGCGTCGACGGCGCCGTCCACGACGGTGACCCGCTGCGGGGTGAACGGCCAGGACGCGCGCAGCAGCCGCTCCAGCGGCTCGACCACCGGCGCGCCGAGGTAGGAGCCTGTGCCGGCGGCGGGGGTGCGCCGGGCGGTCCGGCCGAGCGCGGGGGCGAGCGGGGGCAGCAGCGCGGGGTCGGGCGTGCCGGTGGACAGGTCGAGGCGGGGCAGCCCGCGGCGGGCGGTCGAGAACGGTGCCGCGATCCGGTCGGCGGCGGTCGGATCGGCAGGCCTCGTCGCGTCCCTGACGCGCGACCCGCCGCCGTCCACCCGTGGCACCCCGCCGTCCACCCGCTCCGCGGGGTCCAGCTCCACCCGCCCGCCCTGCGCCATGTCCCGGTACCGCGGCGGCAGCCAGGACGCCGGCTCGGGCAGCACCACGGTCCCGGCGCGCCCGCGCGAGGCGACCAGCCCGACGGCGGCCAGCGCCTGCCAGGCACCGCTCACGGTGGCGGGGCTGACGCCGAGGTCGGCGGCGAGCCGGCGCACGGTGGGCAGGCGGTCGCCGGGCCGCAGGTCGCCGTTGCGCACCAGGCGCGAGACGGCGGCGGCGATCCCTCGAGGACTGCGGTCCTCCACGTGCTGGACCACGTCCATGCCCGCCATGGTGCCTCCGCCCAGGAACCCCTCCGCGCCCCGTGAACGGTCCCGGCGCAGTGTTTACCTGCACGTCACGAACGTTCTCGGGACGGAAACGCCGGGTAACGCCGCAGAAATGTTCAAGCCCCAGAGTCACATTCCACGGCGAGGAGGCCCGGGCAGGCTGACCATCGCCACCGGGGACCGCCGTGCGAGCCGAGCACCGATCAGCGGAGGAACCCCATGACAGTCGTGCGTGTCGCGTTCACCCAGGCCACCTGGACGGGCGACAAGGAGTCGATGATCAAGCTGCACGAGGACTGGACCCGTGAGGCCGCCTCGGCCGGTGCCCAGATCATCGGCTTCCAGGAGCTGTTCTACGGCCCGTACTTCGGGATCACCCAGGACACCCAGTACTACGACTACGCCGAGACGATCCCCGGCCCGACCACCGACCGGTTCTCGGCGCTGGCCAAGGAGCTGGGCATCGTGGTCGTGCTGCCGATCTACGAGGAGGACCAGCCGGGCGTCCTCTACAACACCGCCGTCGTGATCGACGCGGACGGGACCGTGCTGGGCAAGTACCGCAAGCACCACATCCCGCACCTGCCGAAGTTCTGGGAGAAGTTCTACTTCCGTCCCGGCAACCTGGGCTACCCGGTGTTCGAGACCGCGGTCGGCAAGATCGGCGTGAACATCTGCTACGACCGGCACTTCCCGGAGGGCTGGCGGGTGCTCGCGCTGAACGGCGCCGAGATCGTGTTCAACCCGAACGCGACCGCCCCCGGCATCTCCAACAAGCTGTGGGAGGTCGAGCAGCCGGCGGCCGCGGTCGCGAACGGCATGTTCATCATCGCGAACAACCGCGTGGGCCTCGAGGACAACGAGTACGGCGACGAGGCGGTCAACTTCTACGGCTCGTCCTACGCGGTCGGCCCGGACGGCAACTACGTCGGCGAGGTCGGCTCCACCAGCGAGGACCAGCTGCTGATCCGCGACCTCGACCTGGAGCAGATCCGCACCACGCGCGAGCGGTGGCAGTTCTTCCGCGACCGCCGTCCGGACGCCTACGGCGCGATCGTCGCCCCCTGATCACTGAGTCGACCCCGGAAGGAGCACCGCACATGAAGACCCTCATCACCGGCGGCACCGTCGTGAACGCGACCGGCCGCGGACCGGCCGACGTGCTGATCGACGGCGAGACCATCGTGGCCCTGCTCCAGCCGGGGTCGACCCTGCTGGGCGCGGACCTGAGCGCCACCGTGGACCGCGTGATCGACGCGACCGGGAAGTACGTGATCCCGGGCGGCATCGACGCGCACACCCACATGGAGATGCCGTTCGGCGGCACCTTCGCCTCGGACACCTTCGCCACCGGCACCACGGCGGCGGCCTGGGGCGGCACCACCACGATCGTGGACTTCGTCGTGCAGTACCCGCACGAGAACCCGATCGACCAGTACGCCCTGTGGCACGCCAAGGCCGCCGGGAACTGCGCGGTGGACTACGCGTTCCACCAGATCCTGTCCGACGTGCAGGACTCGTCCCTGCAGGCGATGGACGAGCTGATCGCGGAGGGCGTCACGTCCTTCAAGCTGTTCATGGCCTACAAGGGCGTGTTCCTGTCCGACGACGGGCAGATCCTGCGGGCGATGCAGAAGGCGTCGGACAACGGCGCGATGATCATGATGCACGCGGAGAACGGGTCGGTGATCGACACCCTCGTGCAGCAGCACGTGGCCCGCGGCGAGACCACCCCGTACTACCACGGCGTCTCACGCCCCTGGCAGGCGGAGGAGGAGGCCACCCACCGCGCGATCATGCTGGCCGACCTCACCGGCGCGCCGCTGTACATCGTGCACGTGTCCGCCAAGCAGGCCGCCGAGCAGATCGCGCTGGCCCGTGACAAGGGCCAGAACGTCTTCGGCGAGACCTGTCCGCAGTACCTGTACCTGTCGCTCGAGGACCACCTGGGCGCGCAGGGCAAGGAGTGGGGCGAGTTCGAGGGCGCCAAGTGGGTGTGCTCGACGCCGCTGCGCTCCAAGCACGAGGGCCACCAGCACCAGATGTGGAACAGCCTGCGGACCAACGACCTCCAGCTGGTGTCGACGGACCACTGCCCGTTCTGCATGAAGGACCAGAAGGACATGGGGATCGGCGACTTCTCCAAGATCCCCAACGGCATCGGCTCGGTCGAGCACCGGATGGACCTGCTCTACCAGGGCGTGGTCACCGGCGAGATCAGCCTGGAGCGCTGGGTGGAGATCTGCTGCACCACCCCGGCCCGGATGTTCGGCATGTACGGCAAGAAGGGCGTGCTCGCCCCGGGTGCCGACGCCGACGTCGTGGTCTACGACCCGAACGGCCACACCTCGATCGGCCTGGGCAAGACCCACCACATGAACATGGACTACTCCGCCTGGGAGGGCTTCGAGATCGACGGCCACGTCGACACGGTCCTGTCCCGCGGCGAGGTCGTCGTGGACGGCGGCGCGTTCCTGGGCCGGGTCGGCCACGGGCAGTACGTGAAGCGCGGCCTGTCCCAGTACCTGATCTGACCCCCACCCTCTCGACACGACAGGAGGCGCGCCCATGGAGTTCGGCGTCGTCATGCAGAACGACCCGCCCGCGTCCCGGGTGGTCGATCTGGCCCGCCAGGCCGAGACCCACGGCTTCGACTACGTGTGGACCTTCGACTCGCACCTGCTGTGGCAGGAGCCGTTCGTGGTGTTCTCGCAGATCCTCGCCGCGACCCGCAAGGTCAAGGTCGGGCCCATGGTGACCAACCCGGCCACCCGCGACTGGACGGTGCTCGCCTCGTCCTTCGCGACCCTGAACGAGATGTACGGCAACCGCACGGTCTGCGGCATCGGCCGTGGCGACTCCGCCGTGCGCACCCTGGCCGGCAAGCCGTCCAACCTGGCCACGCTGCGCGAGTCGATCCATGTGATCCGCGAGCTGGCGAACTCCCGGGCGGTGGAGCACAACGGACGCACCGTGCAGTTCCCGTGGTCCAAGGGCTCCGAGCTGGAGATGTGGGTGGCGGCCTACGGCCCGCTGGCCCTCAAGCTGACCGGCGAGGTCGGCGACGGCTTCATCCTGCAGTGCGCCGACCCGGACGTCGCGTCCTGGATGATCCGCACCGTCCGCGACGCCGCCGAGGCCGTGGGCCGGGACCCGGACGCGATCAAGTTCTGCGTCGCGGCGCCCATGTACGTCGGCGACGGCGACTCCCCGGCGGCACGGGCGCACATGCGCGAGCAGTGCCGCTGGTTCGGCGGCATGGTCGGCAACCACGTGGCGGACATCGTGGCCAAGTACGGCCAGGGCTCCTCCGTCCCGAAGGCCTTGACCGACTACATCGCGGGCCGCGAGGGCTACGACTACAACGAGCACGGCCGCGCCGGGAACTCGCACACCCAGTTCGTGCCGGACGAGATCGTCGAGCGGTTCTGCCTGATCGGCTCCCCGCGCGAGCACGTGGAGAAGCTCAACGCCCTGCGCGACCTCGGCGTCACGCAGTTCGCCGGCTACCTCCAGCACGACAACAAGGACGAGACGCTGCGGATGTACGGCGAGCGGGTGATCCCGGCGATGGCCGAGACGGTCGTGGCGACGGCATGACGGCCGTGGTCGTGCCCGTGAAGGCGCCGCGCGGCGTCGCCCGGCGGTTGCGGCCGGTCGCCCTCGGACTGGCCGCGCTCGTGCTGCTCGCCGCGCTGTGGGAGCTCGTCAAGGCGGTCGTGCCGGACGACGGGTGGAGCATCGGCGAGCTGCGGGTGCTCCCGCGCACCACCGACCTGGCCATGCCGCACGTCTCGGAGATGATCGCTCGGCTCGGCGAGCCGCTGACCGCGCAGCCCGGGGCCGACCCGCTGTGGCTGGCCGTGCTGCGCGCCGGGGGCACCAGCCTGCGGATCGCCACGGTGTCCTGGGTGATCGGCGTGGTGGTCGGCATGCTGCTGGCGCTGCTGATGAGCCGGTTCCGGATCGCGGAGTCCGCGGTGCTGCCGCTGGTGGTGCTCAGCCAGACCGTGCCGCTGATCGCGCTGGCCCCGCTGGTGAAGGGCTGGGGCTCCAAGCTCGAGCTCGGCTTCACCTGGGAGCCGTGGATGTCGGTCGCCGTGATCGCCTCCTACCTGGCCTTCTTCCCGGTGGCGGTGGGTGCCCTGCGCGGGCTCCAGTCGCCGGACACCCTGCACCGCGAGCTGTTCCAGGGCTACGCGGCGTCGTGGACGCAAGAGCTGATCCATCTGCGGCTGCCGGCCTCGGTGCCGCACCTGCTGCCCGCACTGCGCCTCGCGGCGACCAGCGCCGTCCTCGGCGTCGTGGTCGCGGAGGTCTCGACCGGGATGCCCGGAGGTATCGGACGCATGATCCTCGAGTTCGCCAACTTCGCCAGCAGCGATCCCGCCAAGCCGTGGGCGCCGATCTTCGGTGCCGTGCTGCTCGGCCTGATCGCCTCCGGCGCCGTCGCGCTGCTGGGCCTCGGCCTGGGCCGCTACCGCCGGGCGGAGGTGGCCGCATGAGCGCCGCCGCCGTCGAGGCCGCCGCCGCGGTCGAGGTCTCGGGTGTCGGCCGGGTGTTCCCCGCCGACGGCGGGCGCAGCGTGACCGCCCTGGAGTCCGTCGACCTGACGATCGCGGCGGGGGAGTTCGTCTCGCTGATCGGCCCCTCCGGCTGCGGCAAGTCGACGCTGCTCCGGCTGATCGCCGACCTGGACCGGCCGACCTCCGGATCGATCAGCGTCTTCGGGCGCTCTGCCGAGCAGGCCCGCCTCGCCCACGACTACGGCATCGCGTTCCAGCAGGCGGGTCTGCTGCCGTGGCGCACCGTGCGCGCCAACATCGAGCTGCCTCTCGCGCTGCACGGCGTCGGGCGGGCCGGCCGGCGGGAGCGCGCCGACGAGATGCTGGCGCTGGTCGGTCTGACCGACTTCGCCGACCACTTCCCGGACCAGCTGTCCGGCGGCATGCAGCAGCGGGTGGCCATCGCCCGGGCGCTCGCGGAGCGGCCGAGCCTGCTGCTGATGGACGAGCCCTTCGGCGCCCTGGACGAGATGACCCGCGAGCGGCTCCAGTCCGAGCTGGTGCGGATCTGCGCCGAGACGCAGGCGGCGGTCGTGTTCGTCACGCACTCGATCCCGGAGGCGGTGTTCCTCTCCGACCGCGTCGTGGTGATGTCCGCCCGCCCGGGCCGGATCGCCGGGATCGTGGACGTCGGCCTCGGCCGGTCGGGGGAGCGCGGGGACGACCTGCGCGAGGACGCCGGCTACTTCGCCGCCGTGACCGCGGTGCGCGAGGCGCTGCACGGCGGGGCCGAGGCCGTGCCGACCCGCGGCGTGGAGACCCGATGAGCCCGCGGGCGACCCGGATCGCGCACCGGCTGGCACCGGTGGTGCTGTTCGTCGCGCTGCTCGGCGGGTGGCAGGCGGTGGTGGTGCTCGGCGACGTGCCCGCGTTCCTGCTGCCCAGCCCGACGGCCATCGCCGGCGAGTTCCGCGAGTTCTTCCCGACGATCGCCTCCGCGGCCCTGGTCACCGGCACGAACGCGCTGGTCGGCCTGCTGATCGGCGCGGTGGTCGCCATCGCCGCCGCCGTGCTCGCCTCGGCGGTGCGGACCGTGGACGCGCTGCTCAACCCGGTGGTGGCGGGCCTGGCGGTGGTGCCGATCGTGGCGCTCGCGCCGGTGCTCTACACGATGTACGGCGCCTCGGTGGAGACCGGCCGGCAGATCGTGGTGGCCGTCGCGGTGGCGGTGCCGGTGTTCGTCAACACCCTGCGCGGCCTGCGCCAGGTCCGCCCGGTGCACCGCGACCTCATGCGGGCCTACGCCGCGACCCCCCGGCAGGCGGTGCGGGTGGTGACGATCCCGACCGCTCTCCCCTTCGTGTTCACCGGCCTGCGGCTGGCGTCCTCGCTGGCGGTGATCTCCGCGATCGTCGCCGAGTACTTCGGCGGGCCGCGCAGCGGGATCGGCTCGTTCATCACCACCGCCGCGGCGGGCTCCAACTACGCCCGCGCCTGGGCGTACGTGCTCGGCGGCGTGATCGTCGGGCTGCTGTTCTACGGGATCACCCTCGCCGTCGAACGGCGGGGGAGCAGGGGGATGCACCGCTCCTAGGGGCGGTGTGCACGTCCACCTGCCAGGGCCGTCAGGTGCAGGTTCCACCCACCAGTGATCGATGCAGGGAAAGGGGATGACATGAGGAACAGCAAGCGGGTCGCGGCCCGGTTCGGCACCCTCGCCGTCGCGGCGGCGCTCGTGCTCACCGGATGCTCCGGCAGCAGCGACGACGAGGCGACCGCCGGCGGCTCCGAGGAGACCTCGGCCTCCGGGGACCTCACGCCGGTCAAGCTGCAGCTCCAGTGGCTGACGCAGGCCCAGTTCTCCGGCTACTACGCGGCCGTGGACCAGGGCTTCTACGAGGACGAGGGCCTCGACGTCGAGATCATCCCCAGCGGCGGCGACATCGTGCCGCAGGACGCGCTGGCCAACGGCGAGGTCGACTACGCCATCGCCTGGGTGCCCAAGGTGCTCGGCTCGATCGAGCAGGGTGCGAACATCACCGACGTCGCGCAGATCTTCGAGCGCTCGGCCACCCTCCAGGTGTCCTTCGCCGACTCCGGGATCGAGGGCCCCGAGGACCTCGCCGGCAAGACGATCGGCTCCTGGGGCTACGGCAACGAGTGGGAGCTGTTCGCCGGTCTGAACAAGGCGGGCGTCACCGACTACTCGATCGTGTCGCAGGCCTTCGACATGAACGCGTTCCTGGCCGGGGACATCGACGCCGCGCAGGCGATGACCTACAACGAGTACGCCCAGCTGCTCGAGACCGAGAACCCGGACACCGGCGAGCTCTACCAGCCCGAGGACTTCAACGTCATCGACTGGAACGACGAGGGCACCGCCATGCTCCAGGACGCGATCTGGGCGGACGCGGGCCGTCTGGCCGACGACCCGGACTACGCCGAGACCACGGTCAAGTTCATCAAGGCGTCGATCAAGGGCTGGCTCTACGCCCGGGACAACCCGGAGGAGGCGGCGAGCATCGTCACCGCCGCCGGCTCCACCCTCGGCACCAGCCACCAGCTGTGGATGACCAACGAGGTCAACAAGCTCATCTGGCCGTCCACCTCCGGCGGCATCGGCATCATCGACGAGTCCGCCTGGGACGCCACCGTCGACATGGCGCTCAAGACCTCCAACGAGACCGGCGCCACGATCATCACCTCCGAGCCGCCGGCCACCGCGTACAGCAACGAGTACGTGCAGCAGGCGCTGGACGAGCTGACCGCGGAGGGTCTGGACGTCGTCGGGGCGGACTTCACGCCCATCGACGTCGAGCTCCAGCCCGGCGGCAACTGATCGACGCGTCCCCGGGCCGGTGGCGCAGGTCAGCCGCCGGCCCGGGGGCTGATCCACCCCGTTCGGCACGCTTTCGATGGGCACAGCCCTGCCAGGAAAGGCACCTCCATGACCGCTCCGCTCGACGCCGACGGGCAGCTCGCCTACGACCTCGACCGCGCCCACGTCTTCCACTCCTGGTCGGCGCAGGCCGCGCTCACCCCGATGGTGGTGCGCTCCGCCGCCGGCTGCGAGGTCGAGCTCGCCGACGGGCGCACCCTGCTGGACTTCAGCAGCCAGCTCGTCAACACCAACGTGGGCCACCAGCACCCCGCCGTGGTCGCCGCGATCACCGAGCAGGCCGCCACCCTGGCGACGATCGCCCCCCAGCACGCCGTGCTGCCGCGCGGCCGGGCCGCCGAGGCGATCGTCCGGCACGCCCCCGCGGGCTTCTCCAAGGTCTTCTTCACCAACGCGGGCGCCGACGCCAACGAGAACGCGATCCGGATGGCGCGGATCGCCACCGGCCGGGACAAGATCCTGTCGTTCTACCGCTCGTACCACGGCAACACCGGCTCCGCCGTGGTCGCCACCGGCGACTGGCGCCGGGTGCCCAACGAGTACGCCCGCGGGCACGTGCACTTCTTCGGCCCCTACCTGTACCGCTCCGAGTTCTGGGCGGGCACCCCGGAGCAGGAGTGCGAGCGCGCCCTGCACCACCTGGAGCGGGTGATCGTCTCCGAGGGCGCCACCTCGATCGCCGCGATCCTGGTGGAGACCGTCGTCGGCACCGGCGGCATCCTGATCCCGCCGCCCGGCTACCTCGCCGGCGTGCGTGCCCTGGCCGACAAGCACGGGATCCTGCTGATCCTCGACGAGGTGATGGCCGGCTTCGGGCGCACCGGATCCTGGTTCGCCCTCGACCAGCACGACGTGGTGCCCGACCTGATCACCTTCGCCAAGGGCGTGAACTCCGGCTACGTGCCGGCCGGCGGCGTGCTGATCTCCGACGCCGTGGCCGCCACCTTCGACGACCGGGTGTTCCCCGGCGGACTGACCTACTCCGGGCACCCGCTGGCGATGGCCGCGATCGTCGCCACCATCGAGGCGATGGAGACCGAGGGGATCGTGGAGAACGCCGCCCGGGTCGGCACCGACCTGCTCGCCCCCGGGCTGGCCGCGCTCGCCGACGCGCACCCGAGCGTGGGGGAGGTGCGCGGCACCGGCGCGTTCTGGGCGCTGGAGCTCGTCACCGACCGTGCCACCCGCGAGCCCGTGCCCGCCGCCGCGATGGGCGCCCTCAAGTCCGGCCTGATCGACCGCGGCATCCTCCCCTTCGTCCAGGACAACCGCATCCACGTGGTGCCGCCGTTGATCATCACGGACCCCCAGGTCGCGACCGCCCTCGCGGCCTACGACGAGGTCCTGACCGAGCTGGACCAGACGCTCTAGCCCTCTCGAACTCCCGCGAGGTCGGGGGTTCTGCACGAGGTCGGTGGTTCTGCACCCGATGAACGCGCACGAACCACCGACCTCGTCGCCGGCACCCCGCCCGGCCGTACAGTCGGACCCATCCGCTCGCCTTCCAGGAGGACCACCCGCATGTCCAGCACGCCCGCACCCCGCGCCGTCGTCACCGGCGCCTCCTCCGGCATCGGCGCCGCCACCGTCCGACGGCTGCGCGCCGAGGGCTGGGACGTCGTCGCCGTGGCCCGCCGCGCCGACCGCCTGGCCGCGCTCGCGGAGGAGACCGGCGCCGAGGCCTTCCCGATGGACGTGACCTCCGCCGAGGACGTCGTCCGCCTCGCCGCGCACCTGGAGGCCACCGGCGGCGTCACCAGCCTGGTCAACAACGCCGGCGGCGCCCTCGGCCTGGACCGGGTGGCCGACGCCGACGTCGACGGCTGGCGCCGGATGTACGAGCTCAACGTGCTAGGCACCCTGCAGGTGACCAAGGCCCTGCTGCCGCTGCTCGTCGCCAGCGGCCGGGGCGACGTGCTGGTCGTCACCTCCACCGCCTCGATCGCCCCCTACGAGGGCGGGGCCGGCTACACCGGCGTCAAGCACGCCGAGCGCATGCTCACCACCACGCTCCGCCTCGAGCTGATCGGCCAGCCGGTCCGCGTCATCGACATCGCCCCCGGCAACGTCGCCACCGAGGAGTTCAGCCTGGTGCGCTTCGCCGGAGACGCCGAGCGCGCCGCCAAGGTCTACGCCGGCTACCAGCCGCTGGTCGCCGACGACATCGCCGACGTGATCGCCTTCGCGCTCACCCGCCCGCACCACGTCAACATCGACACCCTCGTCGTGCGGCCGCGCGCGCAGGTCAGCAACACGCAGGTCGCGCGGGACGTCTGACGCGGCCGGAGGGCCGGTCGGGCGGGCGTCGGGCTCGGCGGCGGGGGTGTTCTCAGGCGCTCGCGCCGCCGAGCCCCTCCGCCCGTGCCCGCACCACCGCCGCCGCGCGGTCCGGCACCTCGATCTTCGTCAGCACGTTCGCCACGTGGTTCCGCACCGTCTTCGCAGACAGCCCCAGCCGCCGGGCGATCACCAGGTTGTCGTGCCCGCCGGCCACCAGGTCGAGCACCTCGCGCTCGCGGTCGGTCAGCCGGGGGAACGGCACCCGCACCGCCGTGCGCCCGCCGAGCACGTAGGCCATCGCCCGCTCGGCGACGGTCGGACCGAGGATCATCTCGCCGGCCGCGACGGCCCGCACCGCCCGTTCCACCTGCTCCGGCGGCGCCGACTTCACCAGATACCCGCGCGCACCCGCCCGCACCGCCGCGAGCACCGCGTCGTCGTCCTCGTGCATGCTCATCACCAGCACCGCGACCCCCGGCCAGGCCACCAGCACCTCACGGGTCAGGTCGATGCCGGAGCCGTCACCGAGGTCGAGGTCCATCACCACCACCTCCGGCCCGTCCCCGGCGAGCAGCTCGCGCGCGGTCGCGGCGGAGTCCGCCTCGGCGGTCACGGCGATCCCCGGCAGGGAGCCCAGCAGCGCAGCCATGCCGATCCGGAACACCGGGTGGTCGTCGACCAGCAGCACGCGGATCATCGGGCGGCCGCCCGTCCGGCGTCGGTGCCGCGCGCGACGGGGCGCGGGGCGGCCGCGCGCGGGTCGGCCGCGGTCAGCACCGGGCGCAGCGGCAGGACGGCGTGCACCCGCGTGCCGGGGGCATCGGCGGCGGCGGGGTCCGCGGGCCCGATCCGGAACACCCCGCCGATCTCCTCCACCCGCTCGCGCATCGCCCGCGTGCCCACGCCGACCGTCCCCTCCGGGCCGCGACCCCGGTCCTCGCACAGCACCTCGAGGGTGGTGGCCGTGCGGCGCAGGACCAGCCGGCAGCCCGCGGCCCCCGAGTGCCGCCAGGCGTTGCGCGCCGCCTCGCTCAGCACCCCGTACGCGGCCGCCGCGACGGCGGGGTCCAGGTCGCCCGGGTCGTCGCCGGACCGCCGCACCGTGAACCCCTCGGCCGACAGCCGTCGCACCAGGTCGTCCAGCGCGGCGTCGAGCCCCTGCTCGTCCAGCACCGGGGGCAGCAGGCTCCGCGCGAGGTCCCGCACGTCCTCCGCACGCCGGCCGGCCTCGGCGTGCAGCGCCTCCAGCACCGCGCGGGCGCCCGCCGGGTCGTCGTCCAGCCGGTTGATCGCCCCCTGGATCCCCAGCCGCACCCCGCTCAGCCAGGGACCGAGGCCGTCGTGCAGCTCGCGCCGCACCACCCGGCGCTCCGCGAGCCGGGCGCGCAGGGCGGCGTCGCGGGCGTCGGCCAGGTCGCGGGCGCCCGCCGCGAGCGCCAGACCGGCGGCGACCACCGGCAGCACCTGGTCCAGGCCGTCGCGGGTGCGCGCGTCCAGCCGCTCGCCCGGCGGGGCGGTCACGGCCAGGTCCCCGATCACCCGATCGCCCCGCGGCACCGCCACGTGCAGCGCCGGGGAGGTCGCCACGCCCCACGTCCCCGCGCCACCCGCCGCGACTGCAGGACCCGCCCTCTCCCGCGCGGATGCAGTCTCGACGTCGACCATCCGCAGGGTGACCGACTCCAGCCGCAGCGACCGGCCGACCGCCGCCGCCAGGTCGTCCAGCAGGTCGTCCGGATCGGTGGTCGACCCGGCACCGTCGGCCAGCGTGCGCCCGACCCGCAGCGCCGCACCGGCCGGGTCGATCTCGCCGTACACCAGCCGGTGCACCCGTCCGCCCAGCCAGGTCCGCACCGGCTGCATCGCCAGCACGACGCCCACCGCCGCCGCGACCTGCGCCCACCCCGATCCGCCCACCAGCAGCGACACCCCGGCGGCGACCCCCGCGTACCCCGCGGCCAGCACCAGCGTCGCCAGCGCGGCCACCGTCGCCCGGCTCACCACCAGGTCCAGCCCCCACAGCCGGTTGCGCAGCACGCTGACCAGCAGCGCCGCCGGGAACAGCGCCTGGCAGACCAGGTGGCTGATCGGCACCAGCAGGAACAGGGCGGGGCCGGGATCGGTGAGCACCAGCGGCACGAACGACAGCGCCATCACCGCCGTCGCGCCCGCCAGCACCCCGAGACCGCGCCGCTCGTCCACCGGCCCGCGCCGCGACCGCCACCACGTCGCCCCTGCCGTCACGATCCCGGCCACCACCACCGCCGCGATCGGCGCCCGCGCATCCGCCATCGGTGCCAGCAGCCGGGTCCCCGTCAACCAGACCGTCACCGCCGCGCCGAGCAGCACCCCCGCCCGGGCCACCGGTCCGAGCGCCCGGTCCCGCGCCAGCCACGGCACGATCGTGAACAGCGCCACCGTACCCGGCACCCACACCCAGCCGAACGCGCCGACGAGGGGATCGAGCGCGGGCAGCCCCGGCCGGGCCAGCAGCAGCGCGCCCCACGCCCCGCCGACCGCCGACACCCCGCCCGCGATCCCGGTGCCCGCCACCAGCCAGCCGACCGGGTGCCGCCTCCGCGACAGGATCACCGCGCCGACCGTCCCGTAGACGGCCGCCACCGCCACGTCGACCGCCGTGAACAGCAGATCGCCCGCCGTCATCGCGTGCGGGCCGGCGGTCGCGGCGGCCACGTGCAGCACGGCGGCGGTGCCGGCGAGCAGCCAGGCGGTCAGCGCGATCACGGTGGCCGTGCGGGGCAGCCCGGGGGAGCGCGGACGGTCCCCGGCGCCGGGCGCGACGGATCCCGGACGCGCGACGGCCCCCTCCCGTGCCATGGCGCCACCGTAGGGGCAATCCACCACAGAACGGGAGGGGTCGGGGCATACCGGGACAGATCGCCCCGGGATCGACGTGCTCAGCGCCGACCGCCGAGCGTGAAGCCCAGCGCCACCACCAGCAGCCACAGCGGACCGGTGAACCCGGCCATGTACTGCAACGGCGAGATCCCGGCGACCAGCGTCAGCCCGCCCAGCACCGCGCTCACCCAGCCGATCCACCGCGGCGCCGCCCCGTGCCGCAGCGCCGCCACCGCCACCGCCACGCCGGTCAGGCCCGCGCCGACCCACAGCCACGGGATCGTGGCCACCCAGTCCGTGTAGAACGCCCCGGACTCCGGCACCAGCTTGTCGGTCTCGGCGAAGGCGAACAGGAACTGCGTGTCCAGCCCGCTGCCCAGCAGCCCCGCCACGGCCACCAGCAGCAGACCGCCGGAGGCCACCGACGGCAGCAGGCTCCCCGCCGGCCCCTGCTGCGCCAGCCGTCGTGCGAGCCCGGCGGCGAACACCACCAGCAGCAGCGTCGTCAGCACCGTCGCCGTGTGGAACACCAGCTGCGTGCCGAGCTTGCCCGCCATCCCCGCCACGATCGCGTCCGCGTCCCCGGCCGTCGTCTCCCAGTCCGCCGACAGCCCCATCGACGACTGGATCGAGACCAGCCCGGTGATCCCGGCGGCGACACCCGCGACCGCCCACCCGCGCGGCCCCCGGGCGACGCCGGTGCCGCCCCCTGCTGCGGCACCGACGCCGGTCCGTGCGCGGTGCTCCAGGGGTGTGTCCTGCGTGGTCATCTCGTGCTCCTCACCGTGAGGGGCGCCGACCGCCCCCGTCGGCACCGACCCTCGGCCGGTCGGCGTCCCGGGCAGAAGGGCGCCCGTCCCGGATCCTCGGGCGATCCGCCCGGGACACCCGCCCTGCCACCTCGCAGGGCGCTTCACCCGGGACCGATGTCGTGACCCGCCGGACATCTGCGCCGTCTACCCTGAGCGCATGACGACAGCGGAGGCCGCGCCCGGCCAGCAGATGCCCGACGAGCGCGAGATCCTCGGCTGGGACCAGTTCGGCGAGGCCTCCCGCGACCTGGCCCGCGCGGTCGTCGCCTCCGGCTTCGAGCCCGACGTCGTCGTCGCGGTCGCCCGCGGTGGTCTGCTCCCCGCGGGGGCTCTGTCCTACGCGCTCGGCCTCAAGGCTTGCGGCACCCTCAACGTCGAGTTCTACACCGGCATCGACACCCGCCTGCCGGACCCCGTGCTGCTGCCCCCGCTGCTCGACACCGCCGCCCTCGTCGGCCGCCGCGCGCTGGTGGTGGACGACGTCGCCGACACCGGCGAGACCCTGGCCCTGGTGCAGCGCATCGTCGCCGAGCACTGCGAGGAGGCCCGCACCGCCGTCCTCTACGCCAAGCCGCACTCGATCGTGAACCCGGACTTCGTGTGGAAGCGCACGGCGCAGTGGATCACGTTCCCCTGGTCGGCGGAGCCGCCGGTCACCGCGTGACCGTGGTCGCTCACCGGACGGGTGGGCGGTCGAGCAGGACGGTGACCGCAGGCTCCGGGTCGGTGGTCGCGATCAGGTGCAGCCAGGCGACGTCCGAGCAACTCGTTCCGGGTGGGAGATCGAGCACCACCTGGGCGCTGACCTGTACGCACGCCTCGGTCAGCGGTGCGCCGAGCATGTCCGTCTGGTCCGCGGTCACGCATCCGCCGTGCGCGGAGGGATGCGGCGGGAGCGTCGTGCTGAACGGCGCGGCGGCGACGATCGCGTCGAGGTCGGTCGAGTCGACGCGAAAGCGCACGATCGCCATGTCCTCGTACGGCCGCCCCGGCTGGGGTTCGTAGGCCACGCCGTCGACGGCGAGATCTTCCGCGGACTCCGGGAGCGCGATCCCGACGGCTGCGAGCCGACGATCGGCATCCCCCCGGGCCTGTGCGGGCGGTGTGCTGGTGGTGGTGCGCGCGATCTCGGCGCCCGTGCCGGCTGCGGTCGCGTTCGGCTCGTGCGTCCAGCGGGGGCGGAGCAGCAGATCGGGGACCAGCACCAGCACGAGCAGCGCGAGGCCAACGAGCACAGCGAGCGTGCAGGTGGTGCGTACGAGACCCCAGCCTCCTCGCGCGCGAGGGGAATAGCGTGCTCGTGCCTGCTCGGAGGTGCGTTCACCGGGTCGGCGGTGTGATGAGCAGAACCGTCACCTCGACATCTGCCGCCGAGGAGACCGCGCGGACCTCGACGTCCGTCCAGGTCCCGTCGGGGCGGTCGATCTGCACTCGGGTGCGCAGACATCCTGGAGGAAGCTGCTTCTCGACGATGTCGAGCAGGTTCGGAGCGAAGCACTCGGGCTCGCTGTCGTCCAGAACCACGGCTGGGCCGACGCCGGACAGCGGCGGCGTGGAGGCGAACGCGTCGAACTCGTCCGCACCGACGGTGAACCGGATGATCGTCACGGCCTCGTACGGCGCACCGGAGAGCACCTCGTAGTCGATGTCCTCGACCCCGACGTCATGGACAGAGGCAGGCAGGGTCATCTCGAGCGCGGCCAGTCGCTCTCGCGCCGTGGCGACGGCTCGATCGTCGGCGACCGGGCGGACGTGTCGCGCGATCGTCTGCCCGGTGCCCATCCCGATGGTGGTGGGCGCATGCACCCAGGGGAAGAGCACGTCGTCCCCGTGTCGCAGGTGCACCGTCAGGCCGCCGAGACCGAGCAGGACGACAGCACCGATCGCTGCTGCGGCCCAGCGCCATCGGGTTCGTGTCATCGGGCGCTCCCGCTGCTCGTCTCCGCCGTCGAGGTGCCGTGCAGGTCGTACTCCTGGGCGAGCCCCGCGGTGTGAAGGCTCGCCATCTGTTGGTCGGTGACGTCGATCCCGTCGATGTTTGTGCTCTTGCCCGGGTCCCAGTTGTACCGGTCGTAGGTCGACACCGTGGTCGACATCTCGTAGGTCCAGGCGCCGTCGGGTGTTGTCGGCGGTGCGACGGTGACCTGGCCCGTCAGCGCGTAGGAGGTCGCGCCCGAGGCCAGGTACCAGTTCCTGTCCTGGAGATCGTGGCCGGTCCAGCCAGAGGCCACCGGGAAGGTCACCGGCCCCGAAGCTCCCTGCGTGCGTGCAGCGGCGACCGCCGCACCGATGAGGTCGGTGCGTTGCGCCGCGACACGGGCGGCGAACGACGGATCGTCCATGAGCATGCGGTCCACGTCCTGCTCCAACGACCGACCGCTGCCGCCGAGGTAGTGACGCAGGTTGCGCGATGCGTCCGGCCACCGCGCCGCCATGGCGGTCGCCGCAGCATCGACGATGCCGTAGGTGAGAGCGTCGCTCCATCCTGGCTCCCGCGAGGCGTACGCACCCGCACCGGCATCGATCGGTGGCCACGCGGGTTCGACAACGGCGTAGCACCCAGGCGCACTCATCGGCCCCAGCCCGGGGTACTCGTACGCCGTGCCGTGCGGGCTCTCCGAACCCGGGGTGTACGGATGCGGGGTCCGTGTCGTCCCCTCGCCCACAGGCGCGTGAGCGCGAAACGCGTCGATCACCGCCTCCGCGGCCCGCGCGAGCCCCTGCTGCGCGGTCGCCGCCTCGTCGTGTGCGGTGCTCCCCGCGGCGGCCGCGGATCGGAGTGCACGCGCGCGGGAGACCACGCCGGTCGGCAGGCAGAACGCCCCTGGTCGAACGGTCGGCAGCACCGACAGGAGCGCCGTCCGTGCGGTCGCGAGCGCGGCGTCCTCGGCGCGCGCGGCATCGACCGTCGCCCGCGCGGTGTCGAGCGCGACCGCGTAGGAGTCCAGGGCCGCGGCGATCTGCACGAGCCCGTCGACGTCGGACGCGATCGTGGTCGTGTGCCGGTCGAACCATCGCCCGGCGGCCCGTGCGGACGGTCCCTGCCAGGTGTCGAGCAGGGCGGACGCACGGGAGAACGTGTGACGGCGCTCGTCGGTCGCGGTGGCGGCGGCGCGGAACGTGTCGGCGGCGGCCCGGACGTCGGCGGGCGCGTCGGCGGGGTAGGTGAGGGTGCGGCTCATCGCGGGACCGGGACCCGGCGGCGGGCGAGCGCGGTCATCCGGGCCTCGACGTCTGCGTCCACGGCGCGCAGAGAGGCGCCGGTGGCACGCAGGGCGTCGTGCGCGTGCTCGGCGAGCTCGTCCAGACGGCGGGCGTGGCGTCGCCAGTCGTCCGTCGCGGCGGCGAGGTGGGGCGCGATCGTCGGGGTGCGGTCGGCGGTCCAGGAGGGCATGGCATCGAGCGCACGGTCCAGCGCGCACGGCTCGGCCACGATCCGGGCGGCGGTGTCGAGGTCGTCGTAGGTCACGGCGAGGGTGGGCACGGGCGTGCTCCTCTGCGGTCGTGACGCGGCGGCTGCACCCGGGCGGGTGCGCGTCACCTCGACCCTGGCACAGGTCGACGCGGGCGATCGACGAATCCAGTGGTGCCCTCGCCCCCCCCCGGGATCCGCGCCTGTCCTGCCCTGGGCCGTCCTCGCGTCTACACTGACCCCCACAGGCACCGATCCGGCCATCACCGGGGAGCCTCCGGAAGAACGGCCCCGCCCCCGCCAGAGCGGAGCCCAGTAGAACCGGACGGGTAGGCCCGTCACAGCCCTCACGAGCGGTCGCAGCGCGCTCCTCGACCCCGGCCGGGGCCACGGGACGCACGGCGGCAAGCGGGGTGGTACCGCGGTCCGGTGCCGGAGCGATCCGGCGTCAGGTCGTCCCCGGGCACACCACCACCGCACGCGCCCGCGCCGCAGCACGGCAGGGCGCCGACCACAGGAGCGCCATCCGCCATGGCCTATCCGCTGCACCGCACCACCCCCGCCGCGACCACCCCCGCCGCGCCCGCCGCCGCCCCGGCCCCCGGCGCGTCCTTCGGCCTGCCCGCCTCCCCGGACCTGCCCGGCCTGGAGAAGGACGTCCTGGCCTACTGGGAGCACGACGGCACGTTCCAGGCGTCGATCGACGCCCGCCCGGCCGGCGAGGACGGCGCGAACGAGTTCGTGTTCTACGACGGCCCGCCGTTCGCGAACGGCCTGCCGCACTACGGGCACCTGCTGACCGGGTACGCGAAGGACATCGTGGGCCGGTACCAGACGCAGCGCGGGCGCCGGGTGGAGCGGCGGTTCGGCTGGGACACGCACGGTCTGCCGGCGGAGCTCGAGGCGGAGCGGATCCTCGGCATCACGGACAAGTCCCAAATCGACGAGATGGGCATCAAGGCGTTCAACGAGGCGTGCCGGTCCTCGGTGCTGCGCTACACCGACGAGTGGCAGGTCTACGTCACCCGGCAGGCGCGCTGGGTGGACTTCGATCACGACTACAAGACGCTGGACCCGACGTTCATGGAGTCGGTGATCTGGGCGTTCAAGCAGCTGTACGACAAGGGCTGGGCCTACGAGGGCTACCGGGTGCTGCCGTACTGCTGGAACGACGAGACGCCGCTGTCGAACCATGAGCTGAAGATGGACGACGACGTCTACAAGGACGTCCAGGACCAGACCGTCACCGTGACCTTCCCGCTCACGGGCGAGCGCGCGGCCGCGCTGGGGCTGGACGGGGTGGCGGCGCTGGCGTGGACGACGACGCCGTGGACGCTGCCGACCAACTCGGCGCTGGCGGTCGGGCCCGAGGTGGCCTACGCGGTGCTGCCGGCCGGCCCGGAGGGCACCAGCGCCTCGGCGACCACCTTCCTGATGGCGCAGGACCTGGTGAAGGCTTACGCGAAGGACCTGGGCTACGCCTCGGCGGAGGACGCGCTGGCCGCGGTCAGCCGCGAGGTCGTCGGCTCCGACCTGGAAGGCGTCCGCTACGCGCCCCTGTTCGACTTCCTGGCGGACCAGCCCGGCATGGCCGAGCACGGCTTCCAGATCCTGCTCGCGGACTACGTGACCACCGAGGACGGCACCGGTGTGGTCCACCAGGCGCCCGCCTACGGCGAGGTCGACCAGGAGACCTGCGAGAAGGCCGGCATCCCGACGGTGCTGAGCGTGGACGAGGGCGGCCGCTTCACGTCGCTGGTGCCGGACTTCGAGGGCCAGCAGGTGTTCGAGGCGAACAAGCCGATCACCCAGCGGCTGCGCGCGGACGGCCGGCTGCTGCGCCAGGCGTCCTACGTGCACTCGTACCCGCACTGCTGGCGCTGCCGCAAGCCGCTGATCTACAAGGCGGTGTCGTCCTGGTTCGTGCGCGTGACGGCGTTCCGCGACCGCATGGTGGAGCTCAACCAGGACATCTCCTGGGTGCCGGAGCACATCAAGGACGGGCAGTTCGGCAACTGGCTGGCCGGTGCCCGTGACTGGTCGGTGTCCCGCAACCGCTACTGGGGCACGCCGATCCCGGTGTGGGTGAGCGACGACCCGGCGTACCCGCGGATCGACGTGTACGGCTCCTTCGCGGAGCTGGAGGCCGACTTCGGCCGCCTGCCGCTGAACGACGCCGGCGAGCCCGATCTGCACCGGCCGTTCATCGACGACCTGACCCGCCCCAACCCGGACGACCCGACCGGTGCGAGCACGATGCGCCGCATCCCGGACGTGCTGGACGTGTGGTTCGACTCCGGGTCGATGCCCTACGCGCAGGTGCACTACCCGTTCGAGAACACCGACTGGTTCGAGAACCACTACCCGGGCGACTTCATCACCGAGTACATCGGGCAGACCCGGGGCTGGTTCTACCTGCTGCACGTGCTGGCGACGGCGCTGTTCGACCGGCCGGCGTTCCGCACCAGCGTGTCCCACGGGATCGTGCTGGGCTCGGACGGCCGCAAGATGAGCAAGTCGCTGCGCAACTACCCGGACGTCAACGAGGTCTTCGACCGTGACGGCTCGGACGCGATGCGCTGGTTCCTGATGGCCTCGCCGATCCTGCGCGGCGGCAACCTGGTCGTCACCGAGGAGGGCATCCGCTCCGAGGTGCGCCAGGTGCTGCTGCCGCTGTGGAGCACCTGGTACTTCTTCGCGCTCTACGCCAACGCGGGCAACGGCGGCGCCGGGATCACGGGCCGTCGGGTGACCGCGGACACCCCGCTGGCGACCATGGACCGCTACGTGCTGGCCCGGACCCGCAAGCTGGTCGAGGACGTCACCGCGCAGCTGGACGCCTACGACGTGCCGGGCGCCTGCGAGACGGTGCGCGTGCACCTGGACCTGCTGACCAACTGGTACGTCCGCACCCAGCGCCAGCGGTTCTGGGACGAGGACCAGGCGGCCTTCGACACGCTGTGGACCGCGCTGGAGACGCTGACCCGGGTGATGGCCCCGCTGGCCCCGCTGCTCAGCGAGGAGGTCTGGCGCGGCCTGACCGGTGACCGCTCGGTGCACCTGACCGACTGGCCGGTGCTGGACGCGGGGTCTCCGGACGACGTGGCGCTGCCCGCGGACGACGACCTGGTCGCCGCGGTGGACGGCGTCCGTGAGGCGGTGTCGGCGGCGCTCGGCCTGCGCAAGGCGAACAGCCTGCGGGTGCGCCAGCCGCTGCGCAGCCTGCGGATCGCCGTGCCGGACCCCGACGCGCTGGCGCCCTTCGTCGCGCTGATCGCGGCGGAGCTCAACGTCAAGGAGGCCACCACGACCTCGGTGGCCGACGCCGCCCAGGGCGGGGTCTCGGTCCGCAGCACCCTCGCGGTGAACGCCCGCGCCGCCGGCCCGCGCCTCGGCCGGGGCGTGCAGGCGGTGATCCGCGCGGCCAAGGCCGGCGAGTGGTCCACCGACGCGGAGGGGACCGTGGTGGTCCGCACCGACGAGGGCGACGTGCCGATGCTCGAGACCGAGTACGAGCTCGCCACCACGATCGACCTGGCCGAGGGCGAGGGCGACACCCTGGCCGCCGCGGTGCTGCCCTCGGGCGGGTTCGTGGTGCTGGACCTCGCGCTGGACGACGCACTGCGCGCCGAGGGCTACGCCCGTGACGTGGTCCGTGCCGTGCAGGACGCCCGCAAGGCCGCCGACCTCGACGTCAGCGACCGGATCCGCCTCACGCTGCGGGTGCCGGAGGCCGACCAGGCGGCGGTGCGCACGCACCAGGACCTGATCGCGGGGGAGACCCTGGCCACCGAGATCACGGTCGAGACCGGCCCGGCCCTGGAGGTCGTCGTGGAGAGGATCGCGCGATGAGCGCCCGCAAGAAGGGTGGTGCCGACCACCTGAAGGACGAGGTCGCCCGCGCGGCCCGGCAGGCGGCGGACGAGGTCTACGCCGGGATCCTCGAGCGTGCCCCGGAGCACGACATCGACCCGACCCTGGCGCGCGTGCAGGGCGTCTGCGAGCTGCTCGGCGACCCGCAGAAGGCCTACCGGGTGGTGCACCTGACCGGCACCAACGGCAAGACCTCCACCTCGCGGATGGTCGAGCGGCTGCTGCGCGAGCACGGCCTGCGCACCGGCCGGTTCACCAGCCCGCACCTGACCCGGGTCACCGAGCGGATCGCGATCGACGGCGAGCCGATCAGCGACGAGCGCTTCGTCGAGGTCTGGCAGGACGTCGCGCCCTACGTGCACATGGTCGACGCCCGCGAGCAGGCCGAGGGCCGCCCCCGGCTGTCGTTCTTCGAGGTGTTCACGGTGATGGCCTTCGCGGCCTTCGCGGACGCACCGGTGGACGTCGCGGTGATCGAGGTCGGCCTCGGCGGGCGCTGGGACGCCACCAACGTCGCCGACGGCGAGGTCGCGGTGATCACGCCGGTCGCCCACGACCACGAGCGCTTCCTCGGGCACACGCTGGTGGAGATCGCCGGGGAGAAGTCCGGGATCGTCAAGGACGGCGCCACGCTGGTGCTGGCCCGGCAGGACGAGGACGCCGAGGGCGTGATCCTGCACGCCGCAGCCGAGCGCGGTGCACGGGTGGTGCGCGAGGGCGTCGAGATCGACGTGGTGGAGCGGCAGGTCGCCGTCGGCGGCCAGCTGCTCACCCTGCGCGGCACCGGCGGCGTCTACACCGACGTGTTCCTGCCGCTGCACGGCGAGCACCAGGCGCACAACGCGCTGCTGGCGCTCGCGTCCGTGGAGGCGATGATGGCCGGCGGCGGCGCGCTGTCCGGTGCCGTGGTCGAGGCCGCGTTCGCGGACGTCGACTCGCCCGGACGCCTGGAGCTGGTGCGGTCCAGCCCGACGGTGATCGTGGACGGAGCGCACAACCCCGCCGGGATCGAGGCGCTCACCGCGGCGCTGGAGGAGGCCTTCGCCTTCCAGCGGATCGTGGCGGTGGTCGGCGTGATGGCCGACAAGGACGCGGAGAACATCCTCGCGGGCCTGGAGCCGACGGTGGCCGAGATCGTGGTCACCCGGGCGTCCTCCGACCGGTCGATGGAGGTCGACGAGCTCGCGGAGATCGCGGTGGACGTCTTCGGCGAGGACCGGGTGCACGTGCGCGAGCGCCTGGACGACGCCGTGACGCTCGCGGCGGACCTGGCGGAGGCCGAGGTGGAGCGCGGTGCTGCGGTGGTGGTGACCGGCTCGATCGTGCTGGTCGCCGAGGCGCGGATCCTGTTCGGCCGCCCCTGACGACGGAACCGGTCCTGCCCCGGCGCGGGCCGGTGCAGCTAGACGAGCGGCGCGGTGTGCACCAACGTGCACCCGCGCCGCACGTCGTCCCCTTGACGTCCGGCTGACCTGCGGCGAGGGTGGGCGGTGTCGCGGCAACGAGGCCGTGGTCGACCGCCGGGAAGAGGGAACGCCGCCGTGAAGAAGCTCATCAACGACCCGCAGCACGTCGTCGCCGAGTCCGTCGAGGGCTTCGGTCTCGCCCACGCCGACATCGTCACCGTCCACACCGACCCGCTGTTCGTCGCCCGCGTCGGCGGAGCGGTCAGCGGCAAGGTCGGCCTCGTCTCCGGCGGCGGCAGCGGGCACGAGCCCCTGCACGCCGGCTTCGTCGGGGAGGGCATGCTCGACGCCGCCGTCCCGGGCGCCATGTTCACCTCGCCGACCCCGGACCAGATCGCCCCCGCGCTCCAGGCCGCCGACGGCGGTGCCGGCGTGCTGGCGATCGTGAAGAACTACACCGGCGACGTGCTCAACTTCGAGACCGCCGCCGAGCTCGCGGACGCCGAGGGCGTCACCGTGCGCTCCGTGATCGTCAACGACGACGTGGCCGTCGAGGACTCGCTCTACACCGCCGGCCGGCGCGGCGTCGCGGGCACGGTCGCGGTGGAGAAGATCGCCGGGGCCGCCGCCGCGCGCGGGGACGACCTGGACGGCGTGGTCGCGGTGGCCGAGAAGGTGATCGCCAACGTCCGCTCGATGGGGGTGGCGCTGACCGCCTGCACCGTGCCGCACGCCGGCAAGCCGTCCTTCGACCTGCCGGACGACGAGATCGAGATCGGCATCGGCATCCACGGCGAGCCCGGCCGGCGCCGGATCAAGGCCGCCCCCGCCGACGAGATCACCGAGATGCTGCTCACGCCGGTGGCCGACGACCTGGGCCTCACCTCGGGCGAGCAGGTGCTGCTGTTCGTCAACGGCATGGGTGGCACGCCCGCCTCGGAGCTCTACGTCGTCTATCGTCAGGCGCGCACGCTGCTCGAGGCGCGCGGAGTGCAGGTGACCCGCTCGCTGGTGGGCAACTACGTGACATCACTGGAGATGCAGGGAGCCTCGGTCACTGTTCTCCGGCTGGACGACGAGCTGACGGCGCTCTGGGACGCGCCCGTCCGCACCGCCGCGCTGCACTGGTAGCAGCCGACGGGTCGATCACGCCGGGGTCGGCCCGGCCCCCGACCGAACGACGTGGAGGTGGGAACGGAGCATGGCGGGATCCCTGGGGACCGGCTGGGCGCTGGCCTGGACGCGACGGACCGCGCAGGCGGTGGCCGAGCGACGCGAGGAGCTGATCGAGCTCGACCGGCAGATCGGCGACGGCGACCACGGCGAGAACCTCACCCGTGGCTTCACCGCCGTCGTCGCCAAGCTGGACGCGCTGGAGGAGCAGCCCGCCGACGTCGGCGCGGTGCTCAAGCTGGTCGCGACCACGCTCATGTCGACGGTCGGCGGCGCGGCGGGCCCGCTGTACGGCACCGCCTACCTGCGGGCCGCCAAGGTGACCGCCAGCCCGGAGCTCGACAGCGCCGCGGTGGTCGCGATGCTGGAGGCCGGCCTGGAGGGCATCGTCGCGCGCGGCAAGGCGGCGCCGGGGGAGAAGACCATGGTCGACGCGTGGACCCCGGCGGTGGAGGCCGCGGTGGCCGCCGCCGACCACGGGGCCTCCCCGGCGGCGGTGCTCGCGGCGGCGGCCGAGGCGGCGCAGGCCGGTGCGGTCGCCACCACCCCCCTGATCGCCACCAAGGGCCGCGCGTCCTACCTGGGCGAGCGCTCCGCGGGCCACCAGGACCCGGGGGCGACCTCGACCGCGCTGATCCTGGACGCGGCGGCGAGCACGGCGGCGGAGCAGGCATGACCACCGCGCCCGTCGCCCTGGTGCTCGTCTCGCACTCGCACGGCCTCGCCGAGGGCGTGCGCGAGCTCGCCGGCCAGATGGCGCCGGGCGTGCTGATGATCGCGGCCGGCGGCGACGGGTCCGGCGGGCTCGGCACCTCCTTCGACCTGGTCGAGCAGGCGATCACCGAGGCGGCCGGCGACGGGCGCTCGGTGGTGGTGCTGACCGACCTGGGCTCGGCGGTGCTCACCGCGGAGTCGGTGGTGGAGTTCCTCGACGAGGACGTCGCCGCGCGGGTGCGGGTGCCGGACGCGCCGCTGGTCGAGGCGGCGGTGGCGGCCTCGGTGGAGGCGGCCGGCGGCGGGGACCTGGACGCGGTGCTCGCGGCGGCGGTGCGCGCCGGGACCACCTTCGGCGCGGGCGCGGCGACCGGCGGCCCGGCGATCACGGACGCGCCGGCGGCCACGGCCCCGCCGGAGGCCGAGGCCGCCGATCCGGCCGTGCTCACCGCGCACGTCGTGGTGCGCAACCCGCTCGGCCTGCACGCCCGCCCGGCGGCGGTGCTGGCGCGCTCGATGGCCGGCTTCGACGCGCAGGTGCAGGTGGACGGCGTGAACGCCGCGAGCGTGCTGGAGCTGATGAAGCTCGGCGCCACCCAGGGCCGGGAGCTGACGGTCTCCGCCACCGGTCCGCAGGCGCGGGTCGCCGTGGACGCCTTCGTCGCCGCGGTCGAGGAGGGCTTCGGCGAGGTGTGAGCGGGATCGCAGCCGATCCCGTGGGACAGAACATTGCAGGGCGTGCAAGAATGCATGTCATGCAAGAAGTCGAGGAGACCGTCGGGCTGCGTGGGCCCGAGCCCTCGGGGCTGCGCGAGCGCAAGAAGCGCGCACGCCGCGAGGCCCTCGTCGACGCCACCCACCGACTGGCCGCCGAGCACGGCCTGGAGAACGTGACGGTCGAGGCGATCTGCGCCGAGGTCGGCATCTCCGTGCGCACGTTCTTCAACTACTTCGAGACCAAGGACGACGCGGTGCTCGGCCTGGGGCAGTGGTCCCTGGATCCCGACGCGTCCGAGGTGTTCGCGGCGGGCGGTCCCACCGGTGACCTGCTCGCCGATCTCCAGGTGCTCGTGCGCAGCATCCTGGAGCACCCGCCGCTGGGCCCGGACCGGATGGCCCGCGCCTTCGAGCTCGCCAAGCAGCACCCGGACCTGCTGGTGCGCGCCTACGTCCTGATCCACAACCAGCACGAGGCGGTCGCCGGCCTGGCCCGGCGCCGGCTGCAGGCCACCGCCGACGGCACGGCGACCGACGACGCGCTGGTGCACGTCGTCGGCGCGCTCATGATGGTGCTCTCGCACGCCACCTTCGAGAGATGGGGCGTGCGGGGGCACGAGGGCGAGGTCGGCGACCACCTGCCGAGCATCGTCACCGACCTGCGCGCGCTGCTCCTCGGCGCCCCGGTCCCCGCCACCTGAACCCACCCTGACCCGCACACTTCACGACCCGCCCCCGCGGGCCGCACCCTCCTGCGCGCCGACGACGGCCCCCGGCCGGTCCGTCGTGCCCTGCCGCGGGACCGCTGCCGGCCACCCACCGACCAGAACGGACGAGGTACCTCCTCATGGCGTCCACCGCCCCCGCCCCCGACAAGCCGCTGGTGGTGCTGAACCAGCGCACCGTCTGGCTGATCTTCGGCGCCCTGCTCGCGAGCATGCTGCTGTCCTCGCTCGACCAGTCGATCGTCGGCACCGCGATGCCCACGATCGTCGGCGAGCTGAACGGCGTCGAGCACCAGGGCTGGGTCGTGACGGCCTACATCCTGGCCATCGCGATCGTCATGCCGCTGTACGGCAAGTTCGGCGACCTGTGGGGGCGGCGCTGGCCGTTCCTCATCGCCATCGGCCTGTTCACCGTCGCCTCCGCCGGCGCGGGCTTCGCGCAGTCCTTCATCGAGCTGGTGATCTGGCGCGGGATCCAGGGCCTCGGCGGCGGCGGTCTGATGATCCTGTCGCAGGCGATCATCGCGGACATCGTCCCGGCCAAGGACCGCGGCAAGTACATGGGCCCGATGGGTGCGATGTTCGGCATCGCCGCCGTCGCCGGCCCGCTGCTCGGCGGGCTGTTCACCGACCACGCCGACTGGCGCTGGTGCTTCTGGATCAACATCCCGATCGGCATCGCCGCCTTCGCGGTCGCCTGGTTCACCCTCAAGCTGCCGACGCACCGCGCGGGCAAGCACATCGACATCGCCGGCATCGTCCTGATGACGCTCGGCACCTCCGCGATCGTGCTGCTGACCTCGTGGACCTCGCTGACCGGCGAGTCCGGCTACGACTGGTCGGACGGCCGCCTGGTGGGCCTGCTGGTGCTCACCGTCGCCGCGATCATCGCGTTCATCCTGGTCGAGCAGCGCGCCGAGGAGCCGATCCTCCCGCTGCACCTGTTCCGCAACCCGACCTTCGCCATCGCCACCTCGGTCGGCCTGGTGATCGGCATGGGCATGTTCGCCTCGCTGGCCTTCCTGCCGACCTTCCTGCAGATGGCGACCGGCGCGGGCGTCACCGAGTCCGGCCTGCTCATGCTGCCGATGACCGTCGGCGTCATGCTCACCGCGATCGGCTCCGGCTTCGCGATCACCAAGACCGGCCGCTACAAGAGGTTCCCCGTGGTCGGCATGGCCATCGCCACCCTCGGCCTCGCCTGGCTCACCACTCTGACCGGCGACATGTCGATGGTGCTGTTCGGCGTGATGATCTTCGCGCTCGGCGCCGGCCTCGGCCTGGTCATGCAGACGATCGTGCTCGCCGTGCAGAACTCGGTGGACCCGCACGAGCTCGGCACCGCGACCTCCGCGAACAACTTCTTCCGCGAGATCGGCGCGGCGGTCGGCACCGCCCTGTTCAGCACGATCTTCACCTCCCGGCTCACCGAGCGGCTGACCGACGCCTTCGCGGGCGTCCCGGCCGACCAGGTGCCCACCGGCGGCGGTGCGGAGTCGCTGACCCCGGCGATCGTGGCCGGCCTGCCGGAGCAGCTGCACGACGGCATCGTCAACGCCTACGCCGACGCGCTGGCCCCGGCGTTCTGGTACCTGGTGCCGCTGCTGGCCCTCGGCTTCGTGCTCACGCTGTTCCTGCGCGAGGTGAAGCTCTCCGACGTCGCCGGCATGGTGGCGCGCGGCGAGGCGACCGTCGAGGGCGCTCCCGGTGCTGAGGGCACCGCCCCGTCCGCCTCGGTCACCGCCGGGGTCGCCGCGGCCGCGGGGGAGACCCCTGTCGGCTCCGTCACGACGGACGACGGCCGCGCCGCCGACCGCACCTGACGATCGCCGGGTAGCCTCACCTGCGATGAGCATGCACGCCTCGCGGCCCGTGCGCCCCAAGCGCCCCGCCAAGCCCCAGTTCACCTCGATGATCCTGGTCCTCGAGGGCGTGCTGGTGCTGTTCGCGGCGCTGACGGCGCACGGGCTCGAGTCGTTGCCGGCCCCGGTGCTCTGGTCCTCCGCCGGTGCGATCTTCCTCGCGCTGGTGGTGCTGTCCCGGCTGGTCACCGTGCCGGGCGGCTACGTCGCGGGGTCGGTCGCGCAGGTGCTCGTGCTGGCCTGCGGCTTCGTGCTGCCGGCGATGTTCGCCCTCGGCGGGCTGTTCGTCGTGCTCTGGGTGGTGGCCCTGCGGCTCGGCGGGCGGATCGACCGGGAGCGCGCCGCCTACGACGCCGCCCACCCCGAGGGCTGACGCTGCCGTTAGGGTGACGGCCATGAGCGACATCCAGCGCACCCTCGTCCTGGTCAAGCCCGACGGCGTCCGCCGTGGCCTGGTGGGGGAGGTGCTCCGCCGGATCGAGGCCAAGGGCTACACCCTGGTCGCGGTCGAGCTGCGCACCGCCGACGACGCCCTGCTGGGCGAGCACTACGCCGAGCACGCCGGCAAGCCCTTCTTCCAGCCGCTGGTCGACTTCATGAAGTCCGGCCCGGTGGTCGCCGTGGTCGTCGAGGGCCACCGCGTGATCGAGGGCTTCCGCTCGCTGGCCGGGTCCACCGAGCCGACCACCGCCGCGCCCGGCACGATCCGTGGCGACCTCGGCCGCGACTGGGGCCTCGCGGTCACCCAGAACCTCGTGCACGGCTCCGACGCCCCCGAGTCCGCCGCCCGCGAGATCGCCCTCTGGTTCCCCGCGCTCTGATCTCTCCCCGTCCTTGCGCCGAGAGGGCAGTGGCTGCTGTCTCCCGACCCCGGGAAGCGACAGCTACTGCCCTCTCGGCGCAGGCGCACCCGATCGGTAGGCTGCGCGGGTGCACCTCAAGACGCTGACCCTGCGCGGGTTCAAGTCGTTCGCCTCGGCGACGACGCTGAACCTCGAGCCCGGGGTGACCTGCGTCGTCGGGCCGAACGGCTCCGGCAAGTCCAACGTCGTGGACGCTCTCGCCTGGGTGATGGGCGAGCAGGGCGCGAAGTCGCTCCGCGGCGGCAAGATGGAGGACGTCATCTTCGCCGGCACCTCCGGCCGCCCGCCGCTGGGCCGCGCCGAGGTGTCGCTGACGATCGACAACACCGACGGCGCCCTGCCGATCGAGTACACCGAGGTCACGATCTCCCGGACGCTGTTCCGCAACGGTGGCTCCGAGTACGCGATCAACGGGCGCGGCTGCCGGCTGCTGGACATCCAGGACCTGCTGTCCGACTCCGGCCTCGGCCGCGAGATGCACGTGATCGTCGGGCAGGGCCAGCTCGACGCGGTGCTGCGCGCGACGCCGGAGGAGCGGCGCGGCTTCATCGAGGAGGCCGCGGGCGTCCTCAAGCACCGCAAGCGCAAGGAGAAGGCTCTCCGCAAGCTCGACGCGATGCAGGCCAACCTCACCCGGCTGACCGATCTCACCGGGGAGCTGCGTCGGCAGCTCGGGCCGCTGGGCCGGCAGGCGGAGGTCGCCCGCAAGGCGCAGACCGTGCAGGCGGACCTGCGCGACGCCCGCGCCCGGCTGCTCGCCGACGACCTGGCCCAGCTCACCGCCACCCTGGAGCAGGACCTCGCCGACGAGACCGCGCTGCTGGCCCGGCGCGCCGAGGTCGAGGCCGCCCTGGGGGACGCGCGCACCCGCCTGGCCGTCCTGGAGCGGGAGGCCGCCGAGGCCGCGCCTGCGCTGGGCGAGGCCTCCGACGTGTGGTTCCGGCTGTCCTCGCTGCGCGAGCGGCTGCGCGGCACCGCCTCCCTGGCCACCGATCGCGCCCGCCTGCTGGGCTCGGCGGCCCCCGAGCGCACCGGCGGCCAGGACCCGGAGGAGCTGCTGCGCCAGGCCGAGCGTGCCCGGGCCGCCGAGGCCGAGCTCCAGTCGGAGGTGGACGTCGCCCGTGCCGGTCTGGAGCGGGTGCAGGCCGCCCGGCAGGAGGCCGAGGACGCCGCCGCCGCCGCGGAGAAGGCGCTGGCCGCCGTGCTGCGCGGGGCCGCCGACCGGCGTGAGGGGCTGGCCCGGCTGGCCGGTCAGGTCGGCGCCCGGCGCTCCCGCCTGGAGGCCACCGAGGCGGAGATCGGCCGGCTGCGCGAGACGCTGACCGCCGCCGAGCGGCGCGGGCACGAGGCGACCGTCGAGTTCGCCGCCCTGGAGACGCAGGTCGCCGGGGTCGAGGAGGGCGAGGAGGGGCTGGACGCCGCTCACGAGGCCGCCGCTGACGCTGTCGAGCAGACCTCCGCCCGGGTGCGCGCCCTCACCGAGGACCTGACCGCCGCCGAGCGGGACCGGGCCGCGCTGGAGTCCCGGATCGAGACCCTGGAGCTCAGCCTCACCCGCAAGGACGGCGCGGGCGCGCTGCTCGCCTCGGACGAGGTGCCGGGGGTGCTCGGCTCGCTGGCCGCGCTGCTCGGCGTGGCGGCGGGGGACGAGGACGCGATCGTGGCGGCGCTCGGCGCCTCGGCGGACGCGGTGGCCGTGCAGTCGGTGGAGGCCGCCGTCGACGCGATCCGCTTCCTGCGCGAGCAGGACGCCGGACGCGCCGGGCTGGTGGTGGCGGACGCGGCCTCGGCCGGCGACGACGCGCGGGCGCCCGCCCCCGACGGTGCCGCCTGGGCGCTGGACCTCGTGCAGTCGCCCGCCCCGGTCCGCCCCGCGGTCGCCCGGCTGCTGCGGGACGTCGTGGTGGTGGACGACCTGGCGCAGGCCCGCGCCGTGCTGGCCGATCACGGAGATCTGGTGGTGGCCACCCGCACCGGCGACGTGCTCGCCGCGCACCGGGCGTCCGGCGGCTCCGCGACCGCCCCGAGCGCCCTGCACCTCCAGTCCGCCCTGGACGAGGCCCGCGCCGGTGCCGAGGCCGCCGCCGCCCGCGGTGAGCAGGCCCGGTTCGCGCTGGTCGCCGCCCGTGAGGCCGAGACCGAGGCCGGCGAGGTCTACGCCGAGACGCTGGAGCGGCTCAACGAGTCCGACGCGGCCCTGGCGGCGGTCTCCGAGCAGCTCGGCCACCTCGGGGCCACCGCCCGCGCCGCCCGCGCCGAGGCCGAGCGGGTGCAGGCCTCGCTGGCCACCGCCGAGCAGACGCTGGCCGACGGCCAGGGCGAGCTCGCCGAGCTGGTCGAGCGGCTGCGCGTCGCCGAGGAGGAGCCCGCCGACACCGAGGCGGCGATCGAGGAGCGCACCGTCGAGCGCGACGCCCGGGCGGCCGCCGCCACCGAGGCCCGCGCCCGCGAGACCGAGGCCCGGCTGACCCTGCGCACCAGCGAGGAGCGTGCCCGTGCGCTCTCCGGTCGTGCGGAGTCCCTGGACCGCGCCGCCCGCACCGAGCGCGCCGCCCGGGAGCGGGCCGCCGAGCGCGAGCGGCAGCGCGCCCGGCAGGTCGCCGTCGCGCACGCCGTGGCCGCCGGTGCCGCCGCCACGCTGACCGCCGTCGAGCGCGCGGTGCAGCAGGCCGCCGACGCCCGGGACGCCGCCGAGGCCGCCCGCACCGAGCGGGAGACCGCACTGACCGCCGTGCGCACCGCCGTGGACGGCCACCAGCGCGACCTGGCGCAGCTCACCGACGCGGCGCACCGCGACGAGGTGGCGCGCGCCGAGCAGCGGCTGCGGATCGAGCAGCTGCGCACCCGCAGCGTCGAGGACCTCGGCATCGACCCGGACGTGCTGGTCGAGGAGTACGGCCCGCACCAGGGCGTGCCGGTCGTCGCGCCGGTGGTCGTGCCGCGCCCGGCACCGGTGGCGGATCCGGACGCCGACGCGACCGCGGACGACGCCCCCGCGACGGCTCCGACGACGGACGAGCCCGCCCCCGAGCCGGTCGAGACCGTGCCCTACGTGCGCGCCGAGCAGGAGAAGCGCCTGCGCGCGGCCGAGCGGGCGCTGTCCCAGCTCGGCCGGATCAACCCGCTGGCGCTGGAGGAGTTCGCGGCGCTGGAGGAGCGGCACCGGTTCCTGGTCGAGCAGCTCGCCGACCTCAAGAAGTCCCGCGCCGACCTGCTGGAGATCGTCCGGGAGATCGACGAGCGCGTGGAGCAGGTGTTCGCCGACGCCTACCGCGACACCGCCGCGCAGTTCGACCGGGTGTTCCCGCGCCTGTTCCCGGGCGGCGAGGGCCGGCTGGTGCTCACCGATCCCTCCGACATGCTCACCACCGGGATCGAGGTCGAGGCGCGTCCGGCGGGCAAGAAGGTCAAGCGGCTGTCCCTGCTGTCCGGCGGCGAGCGCTCGCTCACGGCGGTGGCGCTGCTGGTGTCGATCTTCAAGGCCCGCCCGAGCCCGTTCTACGTGATGGACGAGGTCGAGGCCGCCCTGGACGACGCCAACCTGGGCCGCCTGCTGGAGATCTTCCGCGAGCTGCAGGAGGACTCGCAGCTGATCGTGGTGACCCACCAGAAGCGCACCATGGAGATCGCCGACGCCCTGTACGGGGTGACCATGCGCGGCGACGGGGTGACCACCGTGATCAGCCAGCGGCTGCGCGACGAGGTGCCCGCGTAGGACCGCTGTGAAGGTCTCGTGCCGGTTCCTCGCCGGTCCGGCCCGGCACGCAGCGAGCCCGGGTGAACGGGGCGAGAATAGATCCCATGACCGGGGCGCTGCTGTGGGGGATCGGGATCGCGTTGCTGGCCGCTGCCGGCGTGATCGGGGCGGCGAGCGCGTGGGGCGACGACGCCGGGGCGCTGCGCACCTTCTGGCGTGACCTGCGCTCCGGGCTGCACCGCCGACGCTCCGGCCAGCAGCCGCTGCCCGAGGAGGCCGCCGAGCCGGTGGACGTGACCTTCGCCGAGATCTTCGCGCAGGACGCCGAGCCGGAGGACGGCTACCTGCACCTGGACGACCTCGCCGACCTGCTCGACCGCACGGGGGAGCGTGCCGGCCGGCTGCTGCACGCCCCGCACCGCACCCACCAGGACTGAGCAGGGCGCTGCGGCGCCGATCGGGACCCGCGCCTGACACACTGGCCCGGTGGACCAGAACGATCTCCTGAACCTGCTGTACGTCGCCGTCCCCGCGCTGGTGGTGCTGGGCGGCGGCGGTGCGCTGATCGCCCGTCGTCGCTCCGGCCGTGGCGAGCAGCCCGGCGCCGGCACGAGCCCGGGTGCGGGCACGACCACCCTCGGCCGTCCCGAGGCCCCCGCCGCCGAGGCACCCGTCGAGGTCGAGCCGGTCGACGAGCCCGCCGCCGCGGTCGAGGCCCCGGCGCTCGACGTCCCCGCGCCCGCCACCGGCCGCCTCGCCCGGCTGCGCGACCGCCTGGCCCGCTCCGGCTCCCCGCTGGGTGCCCGGATGCTCGCGGTGCTCTCCCGCGACCACCTCTCCGAGGACGACTGGGACGAGCTCGAGGAGACCCTGCTGCTCGCCGACGTCGGCGCCGGCCCCTCCGCCGAGCTGGTCGACGCCCTGCGCACCCAGGCCCGCGTGCAGGGCCTCAAGGACCCGGCGCAGGTGCGCGCCCTGCTCCGCGAGCAGCTGCTCGCGCTGGTCGACCCCGGCCTGGACCGCACCCTGGCCACCGAGCGCGTGCCCGGCCCGTCCGGCGAGCCGGTTCCCGCCGTCGTGATGGTGGTCGGCGTCAACGGCACCGGCAAGACGACCACCGTCGGCAAGCTCGCGCGCGTGCTGGTCGCCGAGGAGCGCACCGTCCTGCTCGGCGCCGCCGACACCTTCCGCGCCGCCGCCGCCGACCAGCTCCAGACCTGGGGATCCCGGGTCGGCCTGCGCACCGTGCGCGCCGACCGCGACGGCGCCGACCCGGCCTCCGTCGCCTTCGACGCCGTGCGCACCGGCGTCACCGAGGGCGTGGACGTCGTGCTGGTCGACACCGCCGGCCGCCTGCAGAACAAGGCCGGCCTGATGGACGAGCTCGGCAAGATCACCCGCGTCATCACGCGTGAGGCCCCGCTGTCCGAGGTGCTGCTGGTGCTGGACGCCACCACCGGCCAGAACGGCCTGACCCAGGCGCGCGTGTTCGCGGAGGTCGCCGGGGTGACCGGCATCGTGCTCACCAAGCTCGACGGCACCGCCAAGGGCGGCATCGTGGTCGCCGTGCAGCGCGAGCTCGGCGTGCCGGTCAAGCTGGTCGGCCTCGGCGAGGGCCCGGACGACCTGGCGCCCTTCGACGCCGCGGAGTTCGTCGACGGCATCCTCGGCTGACCCGGTCGACTCGACCCGCCCGCCCGTGAGCACCCCGCCGGTCGCCCGGCACCGCACGCCGGGCGAGGCCGACCACGACCCGCTGACCCGGCGCGCCCCGGCGGTGGCGTCGTGGCTGCTCGGCCCCGGGCTGCTCTGGGGCGGGCGGCTGCTGGTCGTCGGGTGGGCGGTGCTCGCGGTGCTGGTGCCGCTCACCCGGGACGTGTGGTCCACCGCGCCCCGGGACGCCGGCGGGATGCCCGACCACCCGCTGCCGATCGTGTTCTTCGTCGTCTGCTTCCTCACCGGGCTGCTGCTGCCGATGCTGCTGGCCCCGGTCGGACCGGTGGCGCTGGCCCGGGTCGACGACGAGGTGCTGACCCTGCCGACGGTGCTCGGCCGGCGCCGGGTCGACCTGCGCACGCTCCGGATCCGATCGGTCCGGATCTGGGTCCGCCGCGGCAACCCGTGGCTGCACCTGCTGACCGACGGGCGCGGCGGTCGCGTCGTCCTGCTGCACTCGCTGCGTGGCGGCACGCCGCCGGAGCTGCGCGAGGCCGTCGAGGACCTGGCGGTCGAGGGGCGGCTGCCGCCGGCCGCGCTGCTCGACCTCGGCTGGGGCGTCTCGCGCAGGGACCGTGCCCGGGTCACCGCGCTCGGCGGGGTGCACGTCGTGTCGAGCGGGGTGCTCGCGTTCGTGGCGATGACCCTGCTCGCCCTGCCGCTGCTCGCCACCGCCGGATGACCGACCCTGCTGAGACCCAGGTCACAGCCTTCTCACCCGCTGCACACCGGTGCAACGCAACGTTTACCTGGCCCGCCCCGTTGTCACACCGCTGTAACGCACGCCGCCGCCGACGGTAACGGCCGGTCGGGAACCTTGTCCCCGACCGGCCGCCCGGCTGGCGAGGGGAGAGGCGTTCCACATGGATCTGGACACCGGAGCGACAGCCTGGATGCTGATGTCAGCATCGCTGGTGCTGCTCATGACGCCTGGACTGGCGTTCTTCTACGGCGGCATGGTCCGCGGCAAGTCCGTCCTCAACATGATGATGATGTCCTTCATCGCGATCGCGGTGGTGGTCGTCGTCTACGTGCTCTGGGGCTGGTCGATGTCCTACGGCTCGGACGTCGGCGGGCTGTTCGGCAACCCGTTCGACCAGTTCGGCCTCTCGGGGACGATCTGGGACGACGCGGGTGAGTTCGCGATCGACGGGTTCGGCGTGCCGGTCGTCGTCGGCGTGGCCTTCCAGGTCACCTTCGCGATCATCACGGTCGCCCTGATCAGCGGCTCGATCGCCGACCGCGTCAAGTTCGGCACCTGGGTCGTCTTCGTGGCGCTCTGGGTCACCGTCAGCTACTTCCCGCTGGCCCACATGGTCTGGGGCGGCGGTCTGCTCTCCGGCCTGAACGAGAACGGCATCGCCGCGAAGCTGTTCGGCTGGGACGCCGAGGCCGGTGCGGCCGTCGTCTCGCCGATCGACTTCGCCGGTGGCACCGTCGTGCACATCAACGCCGGTATCGCAGGCCTGGTGCTCGCGCTGATCATCGGCCGCCGCAAGGGCTTCGGCAAGGAGCCCATGCGTCCGCACAACCTGCCGTTCGTGATGCTCGGTGCCGCCCTGCTGTGGTTCGGCTGGTTCGGCTTCAACGCGGGCTCGGCGTTCACCGCCGACGGCAACGCCGGTCTGGCGTGGGTCAACACCACCGCCGCCACCGCCGCCGCCGTGATCGGCTGGCTGGTCACCGAGAAGATCCGTGACGGTCACGCCACCTCGCTGGGTGCCGCCTCCGGCATCGTCGCGGGTCTGGTCGCGATCACCCCGGCCGCCGGCGCCCTGCGCCCGGTCACCTCGATCGTGCTCGGTGTCGTCGCCGGTGTGCTCTGCGCCCTGGCGGTCGGCCTGAAGTACAAGTTCAACTACGACGACTCGCTCGACGTGGTCGGCGTGCACCTGGTCGGCGGTCTCGTCGGCACCATCGGCATCGGCTTCCTGGCCGCCGACGGCGGTCTGTTCTTCGGCGACGGCGTCAAGCTGCTCGTGGTGCAGTTCGTGGTCGCGCTGATCGCGCTGGTGTTCTCCGGCTTGGTCACGGCCGTGATCGGGTACATCCTCAAGGTCACCCTCGGCTGGCGGGTCAGCGAGGAGGCCGAGGTCGGCGGGATCGACCTGGCCGTGCACGGTGAGACCGCATACGAGACGCTGGGCGGCGCCCGCGTGGTGACGGAGGTGAAGTGATGACGAAGCTCGTGAGCGCGGTGATCCAGCCGCATCGCCTGGACGACGTGAAGTCGGCGCTGGAGGCGGCGGGTGTCCGCGGCCTGACGGTCAGCGAGGCCAGCGGCTACGGCCGCCAGCGCGGCCACACCGAGGTCTACCGCGGGGCGGAGTACACCGTCGACCTGGTGCCGAAGGTCAAGATCGACGTGCTGGTGACCGACGAGGACGCCCCGGTCGTGGTCGAGGTCGTCGTCAAGGCGGCCCAGACCGGCAAGATCGGCGACGGCAAGGTGTGGGTCGTGCCGGTGGAGGACGTGGCTCGCGTCCGCACCGGTGAGCACGGCCCGGACGCCCTCTGACGGAGGCGATCCTTCACAGATGAACACCGATCGGCCGAAGGGCACGGCCGGCGGGTCCTCGGAGGTCCCGCACCCTCGTCAGGGGGTGCGGGACCTCCGCGTCGAGAGGATCGAGCTGGCGGCCCGCCTGTCCGGACCGGGCAGCGACGGACCCACCCGGCGCGCCGCGATGTCCGACCTGGTGCTGCGGCGCCTGGCGGAGCTGTGGGACGAGGCCACCGAGGGGCAGGCGACGCCCGGCGTGGCGCTCGGCGCCGTCGGCAGCATCGGCCGCGGCGACGCCAGCCCGGCCAGCGACCTGGACCTGCTGCTGGTGCACGAGGGGCGCGGGCACTCCGCCGAGGAGATCGGCCGCCTGGCGGACCGGCTCTGGTACCCGCTGTGGGACGCCGGGGTCGACCTGGACCACTCGGTGCGCTCGCTGGCGCAGTGCCGGCAGGTGGCCTCGCGCGACCTGCCCGCCGCCGTCGGCCTGCTCGACCTGCGCCCGGTCGCCGGTGACCCCGTGGTGGTGCACCGCGCGGGATCGGCGCTGCTGGCGGACTGGCGCGACGCCGCCCGCCGCCGGCTGCCCGAGCTGCTCGCCTCCACCCGGCAGCGCGCGGAGCGGCACGGCGAGGTCGCCTACCTGATCGAGCCGGACCTCAAGGAGGCGCGCGGCGGCATCCGGGACGCCGTGGTGCTCTCGGCGCTGGCCGCCACCTGGCTCACCGATCGCCCGCACGGGGCCGTCGACCGGGCGCACGCGCACCTGCTGGACGTGCGCGACGCCGTGCAGACCGTCAGCCGCCGGCACACCAACCGCCTGCTGCTCCAGGACCAGGACGAGGTCGCCGAGCTGCTGGGCGTGGGGGACCGGGACGACCTGCTCGCCGGGATCGCCGAGGCCGGACGGGTGATCTCCTACGCGCTGGACACCACCGCCCGCAACGCCCGGCAGGCGCTGCACCGGCCCGCCCGCAAGCCGGTGCTGGTGCGCGGCCGTCGCACGCCGCCCCGGCTGCGCGCCGTGGGGGAGGGCCTGGTCGAGCACGACGGGGAGCTGGTGCTCGCCGCGGACGCCCAGCCCGCCGCCGACCCGCTGCTCTCGCTGCGCGCCGCCGCCACCGCCGCGCGCACCGGGCTCACGCTCTCGCCGATCTCGGTGACCAGCCTGACCCGCACCCCGCCGCTGCCCGAGCCGTGGCCGCGCGCCGCCCGCACCCTGCTGGTGCAGCTCCTCGCCACCGGCCCCGCGCAGGTGCCGGTGTGGGAGGCGCTGGACCTCGCCGGCGTCGTCACCACCTGGATCCCGGAGTGGGCGGGGGTGCGCAACCGGCCGCAGCGCTCGCCGATCCACCGGCACACCGTGGACCGGCACCTGGTCGAGGCGGCCGCCCGTGCCGCCGGTCTGCGTCGCAGCGTCGAGCGGCAGGACCTGCTGCTGGTGGGCGCGCTGCTGCACGACATCGGCAAGCGCGCCGGCGCCGGCGACCACTCGATCGAGGGGGCCCGGCTGGTCGGCCCGATCGCGCTGCGGATGGGCTTCTCGGGCGAGGACGCCGCCGACCTGACCACCCTGGTGCGGCACCACCTGACCCTCGCCGACCTGGCCACCGGTGCCGACCCGGACGACCCGGCGACCGTCGACCGGCTGCTCGAGGCGGTGGACGGACGGCTCGACCTGCTGCACCTGCTGCGGGCGCTGACCGAGGCCGACGCCTCCTCCGCGGGGCCGACGGCGTGGACCGCGTGGCGCGCGCACCTGGTGGACGACCTCGTGGCGCGGGCGACCGCCCGGCTGGCGGGTACCCTGGGACGTCCCTGACCTGCCTACAGAGCGTGAGGATCGCGCGGTGTTCGACACCCTGTCCGACCGGCTGACGTCGACCTTCAAGAACCTGCGCTCCAAGGGGCGCCTGTCCGAGGCGGACATCGACGCCACCGTGCGCGAGATCCGTCGCGCGCTGCTCGACGCCGACGTCGCCGTGCCGGTGGTGCGCACCTTCACCGGTGCCGTGCGCGAGCGCGCGCTGTCCTCCGAGGTCTCGGGCGCGCTGAACCCGGCGCAGCAGGTCGTCAAGATCGTCAACGAGGAGCTCGTCGCGATCCTCGGCGGCGAGAACCGGCCGCTGGCCCTGGCGAAGAACCCGCCGACGGTCATCCTGCTCGCGGGCCTCCAGGGCGCCGGCAAGACGACGCTCGCCGGCAAGCTCGCGCTGCACCTCAAGGGCCAGGGCCACACCCCGCTGCTGGTCGCCGCCGACCTCCAGCGGCCGAACGCCGTGACCCAGCTCCAGGTGGTCGCCGAGCGCGCCGGCGTGCCGGTGTTCGCCCCGCACCCCGGCAACCAGGGTGCCGAGGACGACGTGGTGCTCGGCGCCGACCCGGTGGCCGTCGCCCGCGAGGGCCTCGCCACCGCGAAGGCCCGCCAGCACGACGTGCTGATCGTGGACACCGCCGGCCGCCTCGGCGTGGACAGCGTGCTCATGCAGCAGGCCGCGGACATCCGCGACGCCGTGCAGCCGGACGAGATCCTGTTCGTGATCGACGCGATGATCGGTCAGGACGCGGTCGCCACCGCCACGGCCTTCCAGGAGGGTGTCGGCTTCACCGGCGTCGTGCTGTCCAAGCTCGACGGCGACGCCCGCGGTGGTGCCGCCCTGTCGGTCGCCTCGGTCACCGGCCGGCCGATCCTGTTCTCGTCCACCGGTGAGAAGCTCACCGACTTCGAGGTCTTCCACCCCGACCGCATGGCGTCGCGCATCCTCGACATGGGTGACGTGCTCACCCTGATCGAGCAGGCCGAGAAGGCCTTCGACGCCGAGCAGGCCGAGCAGATGGCCGGCAAGCTCGCCAGCGGCGAGGGCTTCACGCTGGAGGACTTCCTCCAGCAGATGCAGCAGCTCAAGAACATGGGCTCGATGAAGAAGATGCTCGGGATGCTGCCGGGCATGGGCCAGATGCGCGAGGCGATCGACAACTTCGACGAGCGCGAGGTCGACCGGGTCGAGGCGATGATCCGCTCGATGACCCCCGCCGAGCGGGTCAACCCGAAGATCATCAACGGCTCGCGCCGCGCGCGGATCGCCGCCGGCTCCGGCATGCAGGTCTCGGACGTCAACGGGCTGCTGGAGCGGTTCGAGGGCGCGCAGAAGATGATGAAGCAGATGGCGCGCGGCGGCGGCATGCCGGTGCCGGGCATGGGCAACCTGCCGGGCATGGGCAAGAAGGGCCGGGGCCGTCAGGCGCCGTCGTCGAAGAAGGTCAAGGGCAAGTCCGGCAACCCGGCCAAGCGCGCCCAGCAGGCGCAGGAGGCCGCCGACCGCGCCGCCGGCATCGCGCCCGCCGCGCCCGCCGCGCCGAAGGGGTCCGCGTTCGGCCTCGGCCGCTCCTCGGGGCCCGCCGAGACCGACCCGGCGTCGATCGACCTGGCGGGTCTGGAGAAGTTCCTCGGTCGCTGACCACGCGAGGGGGGTGGGCCGTGCTGCACCTGCGCGGCACGATCGTGCTGGACGACGAGCGTGAGGTCGGCGAGGCCTGGGTGGTCGGCGACCGCCTGACCCTCGACCGCCCCTCCGGCGTGCCGGAGACGACGCTCACCGGCTGGGTGCTGCCCGGGCTGGTCGACGTGCACTGCCACATCGGCCTGGCCGCCGAGGGAGCCGTCGACCGTGCCACCGCGCAGGCGCAGGCGCTGGCCGATCGTGACTCCGGCGTGCTGCTGGTCCGCGACGCGGGGTCCCCGGCCGACACCTCCTGGGTGCACGACCGTGCGGACCTGCCCCGGCTGATCCGCGCCGGACGCCACCTGGCCCGCCCGAAGCGCTACCTGCGCCACTACGGCCGCGAGCTCGACGCGGTCACCGACCTGCCCGGGGCGGTCGCCGAGGAGGCCGTGCGCGGTGACGGCTGGGTCAAGCTCGTCGCCGACTGGATCGACCGCGACCTCGGTGCCGAGGGCGACCTGCGCCCGCTGTGGCCGGACGACCTGCTCGCCGAGGCCGTGGCCGTCGCGCACGCCGCCGGCGCCCGGGTGACCGCGCACACCTTCGCCACCGAGGCGCTGGACCCGCTGCTCGACGCCGGGGTGGACTGCCTGGAGCACGCCACCGGCGCCGACGCCCGGCAGATCGACCGGATCGCCGCCGCCGGCATCCCGGTCACCGCCACGCTGCTCCAGGTCGCCCAGTTCGCCGCCATCGCCGACCGAGCGGACCGGTACCCGGTGTACGCGGCCCGGATGCGCCGGATGCACGCCCGCCGCGAGCAGCACGCGCGCGACCTGCACGACGCCGGGGTGCCCCTGCTGGTCGGCACCGACGCCGGTGGCACGATCGGGCACGGGCGGATCGCGGACGAGGCGCTGGCGATGGTCGAGGCCGGTCTGCCCGCTGCCGACGTGGTCGCCGCCGCGTCCTGGCGCACCCGCGCCTGGCTCGGCGTGCCGGGGCTCGCGGAGGGGCAGAACGCCGACCTCGTGGTGTACCCGGCCGACCCGCGCGCCGACGTGCGGGTGCTCGCCGCGCCGGACGCGGTGGTGCTGCGCGGGCGACGGGTGGCGTAGTCGCGACGACGTCGTCGCGTCTGGCACAATGACCTGCTGTACTCGGCGCGCGCGGCCCCTCTACCCACGCGATGCCGTGTCCTTCAGGTCCGAGCCGAGCCGCATGCCCCACGTGCGCGGTGCGAGGACCGCCCCGTAGACACCAGGAGAGACCACACAGTGGCCACCAAGATCCGCCTGAAGCGCCTCGGCAAGATCCGGGCGCCGTACTACCGCGTCGTCGTCGCGGACTCCCGCACCAAGCGTGACGGTCGCGTCATCGAGGAGATCGGCAAGTACCACCCCACCGAGGAGCCCTCGCTCATCGAGATCTCCTCCGAGCGTGCGCAGTACTGGCTCGGCGTCGGCGCGCAGCCGTCCGAGCAGGTCCTCGCGCTGCTCAAGGTGACCGGCGACTGGCAGAAGTTCAAGGGCCTGCCGGGCGCCGAGGGCACCCTGCGCACCAAGGCCACCCCGGCCGAGGGTGACGTCAAGGCCAAGGTCGAGGCCATCGCCGCCGACGCCGAGAAGGCCAAGGCGAAGGCTGCCGAGAAGAAGGCCGCCGCCCCGGTCGAGGCCGAGACCGCCGAGGTCGAGGCCACCGAGGACGAGCAGGCCTGATGCTCGCCGACGCGCTGGATCACCTGGTCCGCGGGATCGTCGACCACCCGGACGAGGTCCGGGTCGACGCCCGGACGCTCCGCCGCGGTGACCTGCTCGAGGTCCGGGTGCACCCCGAGGACCTCGGCCGCGTCATCGGCCGCGGCGGGCGCACCGCCCGTGCGCTGCGCACCGTCGTCGGTGCGCTGTCCACGGACGGCCCGGTCCGCATCGACGTCGTGGACGTCGCCCGGCGCTGACGCCCGTCCCGCCGGCCCGTGAGGGTCGCCGGACGACAGCACGCAGGCCCGGTCCCCACCGTGGGACCGGGCCTGCGCTGCGTCTCCACCAGTGCCTACGCTGGTGGTCACGACCCGAGAGGAACACCCCATGCTGCTCACCGTCGCCCGTGTCGGCCGTGCCCACGGCCTGCGCGGAGAGGTCGCGCTCGAGATCCGCACCGACGCCCCCGAGGAGCGCCTGGCGGTCGGCGCCGTGCTGCGCACCGAGCCCGCCGACCGAGGGCCGCTGACGATCGCCGGCGTCCGCGTGCAGCACGACCGGTGGCACGTGACCTTCGTCGAGGCCGCCGACCGCACCGCCGTCGAGGCGCTGCGTGGCGTCGAGCTGGTCGTCGAGGCCGACGACGAGGACGAGGACGACGCCTGGTACCCGCACGAGCTCGCCGGCCTGCGCGCCGAGCACGTCGACGGCAGCACCATCGGCGAGGTGATCGGCCTGGAGCACCTGCCCGCGCACGACGTGCTCGTCGTCCGCGAGACCGGCGGCGCCCGCACGCTGGTGCCGTTCGTCCGCGCGATCGTCCCGGTGGTGGACGTGCCGGGCGGGCGTGTGGTGATCGACCCGCCGGGCGGGCTGCTCGCCTCCGACGCGGCGAACCTCGTGGTCAGCGAGGAGACCGTGGGCGAGGACGCCTGACGTGCGCATCGACGTCGTCTCGATCTTCCCGGACTACCTGGCCCCGCTGGAGCTGTCGCTGGTCGGCAAGGCCCGCACCTCCGGCATCCTCGACCTGCGGGTGCACGACCTGCGCGACTGGACCACCGACCGGCACCGCACCGTGGACGACACACCCTTCGGCGGCGGCGCCGGCATGGTGATGAAGCCCGACGTGTGGGGCACCGCCCTGGACGATCTGGTCACCGAGGGCACCCACCTGCTGCTGCCGACCCCGTCCGGCGCCCCGCTCACCCAGCGGCACGCCGAGGCGTGGGCCGCCGACACCCACCTGGTGATCGCCTGCGGGCGGTACGAGGGGATCGACGCCCGGGTGGCCGAGCACTACGCCGCCCGCCCCGGGGTGACGGTCAGCGAGTACTCGATCGGCGACTACGTGCTGAACGGCGGCGAGGTGGCCGCGATGGTGCTGGTGGAGGCGGTGGTCCGGCTGCTGCCCGGCGTCGTCGGCAACCCGGAGTCGCTGGTGGAGGAGTCGCACGGCAGCGCGGGTCTGCTGGAGTACCCCGTCTACACCAAGCCGCCGGCCTGGCGTGATCTCGAGGTGCCGGAGGTGCTGCTGTCCGGCCACCACGGCAACGTCGAGCGCTGGCGGCGCGACCAGGCGCTGACCCGGACCGCCGCCCGGCGACCCGACCTGCTGGCCCGTCTCGACGTCGCCGGTCTGGACAAGGCCGACCGTGCGGTGCTGGACGCGATCGGCTGGCGCGTCGCGGGGGACCGGCTGGTCCCGGAGACCGACTGATTTCCTGCGCTGCCTGCGCTGTGGCAGAATCGTCGGTCGGTGCGCGCAGCCGCGTCTCTGCCACAGGGGAGACGACCACGGCCCGCCGAGCGATCGGCGACGCACCTTTCGAATCCAGCCTCGGCGCCCCGGCGGTGCCGACGACGTACGTGCGTGACCTGTGGCACCGCGAGAAAGCGACCGTGTGATGTCCCACACTCTCGACCTGGTCGACGCAGCCTCCCTGCGCTCCGACGTCCCGGACTTCCGCCCCGGTGACACCCTCAAGGTGAACGTCAAGGTCGTCGAGGGCAACCGCTCCCGCGTCCAGGTGTTCCAGGGTGTCGTCATCGCCCGCCAGGGCGACGGCGTCCGCGAGACCTTCACCGTCCGCAAGGTCAGCTTCGGCGTCGGCGTCGAGCGCACCTTCCCGGTGCACTCCCCGACCCTCGAGTCGATCGAGGTCGCCATCCGTGGTGACGTCCGTCGCGCCAAGCTGTACTACCTGCGCAACCTGCGCGGCAAGAAGGCGAAGATCAAGGAGAAGCGCGACTCCGTGCCGGCCAAGAAGGCCTGAGCACCGCGCTGACGTCGACGGGCGGTCACCCCTGCGGGGGTGGCCGCCCGTCGTGCGTCCCGGGGAGGTTCGGTGCGCGCGGTGCGGGACGTGGGCGACGGGCCGGGTGACGTGGGAGAGTGTGCGGGTGATGGACCAGCCCGACGCGCCGCCCCGACACCAGCGCGGTGCCACCGCCGCCGCCCCCGCCTCGGGCCGACGGCGCGGACCGGTCGCCTCCTTCGTGCGCGAGACCGCGATCATCCTGGTCAGCGCGATCGTGCTCTCGCTGGTCGTCAAGACGTTCTTCGCCCAGGCGTTCTTCATCCCGAGCGCGTCGATGCACGACACCCTGCTCGAGGGCGACCGGGTGCTCGTCAACAAGCTCGCGCCGGGACCGTTCGACCTGCACCGTGGCGACATCGTCGTCTTCGAGGACCCGGCCAACTGGCTCGAGGGCGCCCAGCAGGTCGACACCAACGTGGTGCAGGACGCGTTGATCGCGATCGGTCTCATGCCGCAGCAGTCCGAGGACCACCTGATCAAGCGCGTGATCGGCCTGCCCGGCGACCACGTCGTCGCCGCCGGCGACGGCTCGCCGCTCACCGTCAACGGCGTCGCGATCGACGAGTCGCTGTACCTGGCCCCCGGCGCCAGCCCGAGCGAGATCGCCTTCGACATCACCGTCCCCGCCGACTCGATCTGGGTGATGGGCGACAACCGCCAGCACTCCGCCGACTCGCGCTACCACCTGGGCGACCCCGGCGGCGGCTCGGTGCCGATCGACAACGTGGTCGGCACCGCCTTCATCACCCTGTGGCCCTTCGACCGCGTCGGCCTGCTCCGCAACCCCGGCGACGTGTTCCGGGACGTCCCCGACCCGTCATGACCGATCTGCGTGACGTGCTCCTGCCCGGCACGGCCGCCCCGGTGCGGCGGGCGACCCGGCGGGGATCCGTGGCCCCCGCGCGCTCGACGGCCCCGACGCTGCGGCTCGAGCGGCAGATCCTGCGCGCCGGCGCCGTCACCCTGGCCTGCTGCGACGAGGTCGGCCGCGGCGCGCTCTCCGGTCCGGTCACCGTCGGCGCCGTCCTGATCGGCGAGGGCACCCGGTCCGCCCCGCAGGGCGTGCGCGACTCCAAGCTGCTCGCACCCGCGCGCCGCACCGCCCTCGCCCCGCAGATCCGCCGCTGGGCCGATGCCTGGGGCGTGGGCCACGCGAGCCCGGACGAGATCGACGCCCTCGGCATCATCCCCGCGCTGCGGCTCGCCGGACGGCGCGCGATCGAGGCGCTCGGCGTGGTGCCCGCGCACGTGCTGCTCGACGGCAACCACGACTACCTGTCCGCGCCCGCGCAGGTCTCGCTGTTCGACGAGGACGAGCCCGGCGCGGCGTGGCCCGTGACCACCCGGATCAAGGGCGACATGACCTGCGCCGCCGTCGCCGCGGCCAGCATCCTCGCCAAGACCACCCGTGACGCCATGATGCTCGAGCTCGCCGAGCAGCACCCCGAGTACGCCTGGCACGAGAACAAGGGCTACGCCAGCCCCGAGCACGTCGACGCGCTGCGGCGGCTCGGCCCGACCGTGCACCACCGCCGGTCCTGGCGGCTGCCCGGGGTGGACGTCACCCCGTCGACCGAGGGCGACTGACCCGGGTGCGGCGCGCGGGCGCGGATGGGGGATGATGGACCGGTGAGTGCGGAAGACCTGGAGAACTACGAGACCGAGATGGAGCTCGCGCTCTACCGCGAGTACCGCGACGCGGTGGGGCTGTTCTCGTACGTGGTGGAGACCGAGCGCCGGTTCTACCTGGCCAACCACGTCGACCTCCAGGTGCGGTCCGCCGCCGGCGAGGTCTACTTCGAGCTCACGCTCGCCGACGCCTGGGTGTGGGACGTCTACCGCTCCGCCCGGTTCGTGAAGTCCGTGCGCGTCGTGACGTTCAAGGACGTCAACGTCGAGGAGCTGGTGAAGGCCGACCTCGACCTCGGCGCGGGTGGCGGCTTCCCCCGCTGATCGCGGATCCCGGCTCCACCGGCCGCTGAGCGGTTCCGCTCGGCGAGCGGGCGTCGAGCCGTCCACAGGCCGTTCGGGCGTTCGTCGTCCCCAGATCGCGGGCCGACGCCTCGATCTCCGCCCTCCGGCGACCCACGGTGGTCGCAGGAGGTGGCGCGATGCCGAGAGCAGGACGACCCACGGGGTCGAGCAACAGGCCGGGTGGCGACAGGTCGAGCGGTGCCGGGGCGAGGGAACGGCCCGCCCGGGCGGATCAGCGCGCCCGGACGGAGCGGCCCACCCGGGCGCAGACCGGGCGGCTGGGGGAGGACCTGGCCGCAGGCTGGGCCGCGGCGCAGGGCTGGCAGGTGGTCGACCGCAACTGGCGGCACGGGCGCGCCGGCGAGCTCGACCTCGTCGCGCTGGACGGCGACGGCCTGGTCGCCGTCGAGGTCAAGACCCGGCGCGGCGACGCCTACGGCCACCCCGCCGAGGCCGTCACCCCCGCCAAGGTCGCCCGGCTGCGACGCCTGACCGCCGCCTGGCTGGACGCCCACGAGCTGCACCCGGCGACCGTGCGGGTCGACGTGCTGGCCGTCACCCTGCACCCGCACGGCGGCCACCGGGTCGAGCACCTGCGGGCGGTGGACTGAGTGAGCCTCGGACGCACCCTCGCCGTCGCCCTGGTCGGCCTGCACGGACACCTGATCGAGGTCGAGGCGCACCTCGCCTCCGCCCTGCCCGCGTTCGTGCTGGTCGGCCTGCCGGACGCCTCGCTGGCCGAGGCCCGTGACCGGGTGCGGGCCGCCGTCGGCTCCTCCGGGCTGGTCTGGCCGAACCGGCGGATCACCGTCAACCTCTCGCCGGCGGCGCTGCCCAAGGCCGGGCCCGCCTTCGACCTCGCCGTGGCCGTCGCCGTCCTGGCCGCCGCCGAGCTCCTGCCCGGCGAGCGGGTCGCCGGCACCGTGCACCTCGGCGAGCTCGGCCTGGACGGTCGCCTGCACCCCGTGCGCGGCGTGCTGCCCGCCGTCGCCGCCGCGGTCGCCGCCGGTCGCCCGGACGTCGTGGTCCCCGAGGCCGACGTCGCCGAGGCCGCCCTCGTGCCCGGTGCACGCGTCACCGGCTGCCGCAGCCTCGCCGAGGTGGCCCGCCGGCACGGCGCCGACCTCCGACGCCCCCGGGTCGAGGTCGCCGCGGTGCCCGTCGTCCGGGGCACCGGGATCGGCGCGCCGCGGACGACTGTCGGCGACCTGTCCGACGTCCGGGGCCAGCACGACGCCCGCACCGCGCTCGAGGTCGCCGCCGCCGGCGGGCACCACCTGCTGCTCATCGGCCCGCCCGGCACCGGCAAGACCATGCTCGCCGCCCGCCTGCCCGGCCTGCTGCCCGATCTCACCGAGGAGGAGGCCGTCGAGGTGACCACCGTGCACTCCGTCGCCGGCACCTTCGACCCCGGCGGCGGCCTGCTGCGGCGTCCGCCCTTCGAGGACCCGCACCACACCGCCACCCCGGCCAGCATCGTCGGCGGAGGGTCCGGCGTGCCCCGCCCCGGAGCGGCCTCCCGCGCCCACCGCGGCGTGCTGCTGATGGACGAGGCCCCCGAGTTCTCCGCCGCCGTCCTCCAGACCCTGCGGCAGCCCCTCGAGCACGGCGAGCTCGTCATCCACCGCACCGCCGGCGTCGCCCGGTTCCCCGCGCGGTTCCAGCTCGTGCTCGCCGCCAACCCGTGCCCCTGCGGCCAGGCCATCGGCACCGGCCTGCGCTGCACCTGCACCTCGCTGGCCCGCCGTCGCTACCTCGGTCGGCTCTCCGGACCGCTGCTCGACCGCGTCGACGTCCAGGTCGAGGTGCCACCCGTGCGCCGCTCCGCGCTCGACGGCCCTGCCGAGAGCACCGCCGAGGTCGCCGCCCGCGTGCTCGCCGCCCGGCACGCGCAGCGCGACCGCTGGGGCAGCACCGGCTGGGTCCGCAACGCCGACGTCCCCGGCAGGGTGCTGCGGGACCGCCTCGGCGCCGGGCCCGGCCTGCTCGCCGAGGTCGACGCCGGCGTCGACCACGGGCTGCTGACCCTGCGCGGCGCCGACCGCGTGCTCCGCGTCGCGTGGACCCTCGCCGACCTCGCCGGGCGCGACGCCCCCGGCCGGGTCGACATCGGCCGCGCGCTGCTGCTGCGCACCCGGGGGCAGGCATGACCGCCGACGAGCAGCGGCTCGCCCTGGTCGCGTGGAACGTCGTCGCCGAGCCCGGTGACCCCGTGGCCGTCGCCCTGGTCCGGGCGCTCGGCCCGGCGCGCGCCCTCGACTGGGCGCGCTGGGCCGTCGGGGCCGGTGCGGGCGCGGGGGTCGGCGGTGGCTCCGGTCCGCGTGCGGGTGCTGGCGCGGGTGTGCGGGTCGGTGCGGGGTCGCGCGGGTCGAACGGGTCGAACGCGTCGAGCGGGGAGATCGACGTCGACCGAGCCGTGCGCGCGCTGCGCGCCGCCCTGAGGGAGCCCGACCTGCCGGGCGAGCGGGCCGGCGCGACGGCCGTCTCAGGTGGCGCAACATGCGGCCGGGACGGCACCGTCGTCGATCTCTGCGGCGCGGTGGTCGACCGAGAGGGCGTGACTGGCGGCCGCGACAGGGGAGCGGTGCTGCTGCACTTCGATCCCGTGCGCGGGCCGGCTCGCGACGCGGGACATCGTGCCGAGGGCGGCAGGCTGCCGTCATCCGACGGCGACTGGGGGCGGCAGGGCGGTACGCGCGGTCGCACCGACGATCCGTCGAACGGCGGATCGGTGATCGCGTTCCCGGCGTCCGCGATCACCGGACCGGCCGCCCGCCGGGTGCTCGGCCGCGCGCTGTCCCGCTGGGCCCCGCGTCTGATGGCCCTCGAGCCGCGCCGAGCGCTCGACGCCGCCGACCGGATCGGCTGCCGGCTGCTCGTCCCCGGCGACCCCGGCTGGCCGACCGCGCTCGACGACCTCGACGCCACCGCCCCGCTGTGCCTGTGGGCGCGCGGCCCCGCCGACCTGCACGCGCTCTCCGCCCGGTCCGCCGCCCTCGTCGGGGCCCGTGCCGCCACGCCCTACGGCGAGCACGTCGCCGCCGACCTCGCCGCGGGGATCGCCGAGGCCGGCGGCATGGTCGTCTCCGGCGGCGCCTACGGCATCGACGTCGCCGCCCATCGCGGGGCTCTGTCGGCAGGCGGGACCACCGTCGCCCTGCTCGCCGGCGGCGTCGACCGCACCTACCCGGCCGGGAACCGTGACCTGCTGGAGTCCCTCGCCCACGAGCACGGTGCCGTCGTCGCGGAGTGCCCGCCGGGCACCGCACCGGTCCGCTCCCGCTTCCTGCTGCGCAACCGGCTCATCGCCGCGCTGGCCGGGGCCACCGTCGTGGTCGAGGCTGCGTGGCGCTCGGGTGCCCTGAGCACCGCCGCGCACGCCGGTGCGCTGCTGCGCCCGCTCGGAGCGGTTCCGGGTCCGGTCACCTCCATGGCCTCTGTCGGCTGCCATCGGCTGATCCGTGACGGTGCCGCGGTCTGCGTGACCAGCACCGCCGACGTGCTGGAGCTGATCGGCCCGCCCGGCGGGGCGGCACCAGAAAGTCGCGCCCGTCGTGCCGCCGCCCCGCGTGGGCACGTTCCCGGCGCGCCCTCTTCGCCCGCACCCGACGCAGACGGCCCTGCCCGGGAGGACGCCGTACCGACGGGTGGTACGGCGCACGCTCCTGACCGAGATGGCGACGGCCTCGGCGCCTCTGCCCCGGAGGTCCTCGCGTCGGACGCGCACAGCCGGTCCCGGGACGTGCCGGATCCGCGCGCGCCGGGTCCGCGATCACCGGGCCTGCGTGGCCCGGCCCTGAAGGGACCAGCCGCGGAGGGGCCCGCCCCGAACCGCTCTGCGCCGGACGACCCCGGCGACCTGCGACCGGACGACCCCCGGACCCGGGTCCTCGACGCCCTCCCGCTGCGGGGTGCCGTCGACGTCACCACGCTCGCGCGCCGTGCCGGGCTCGCGCGGGAGGAGGTCGAGGCCGCGCTCGGGTCGTTGGAGCTGTCCGGGCGCGTCCGCCGACGCGAGGGGAGGTGGTCGATCGTGCCGCCGCGTCGGTGACGCCGTCACGTCCCGCCATCGGTGACGGCATGACGTCCCGCCACCGGTGGCGCGGTCACGTCCTGTCGCACCGGAGCGAGCACTCCACGCCGCGACGGCGGAGATGCCCTCGCGCCGTGCAGGCCGGGCCCGCTCCGCGCGATGCCGACCGGGCCGCGCCGCGCGATGCCGACCGGGCCGCTCCGCGCGATGCCGACCGGGCCGCGCCGCGCGATGCCGACCGGGTCGCGCCGTACCTGCCGGACCGCTCCGCCCCGTGCCGGACGCCCTCCTGCGGCGCACCGGCGATCACCCCTCCGTCACGATGCGTCCGACAGGTGGACACATCCGACCTGAGAATGACCTCGACCGGCGCATTCCACCAGGGAGAATTCGGACAATCCACCGTGATTCACCCAGGGGTGGGTGATTCCTTCTCCCGGGCGCTTGTCGCCCGGAGGTGTGACGGGGACTCTTGTTCCGTGCACACGTCGGCCGAGTCCGCTATCGCGCGAGGGAACACCGCCCTCATGGAGGCGTTCGTCGTCCACCTGCGCGCGCAGCGCGGTCTCTCGGAGAACACCGTGCGTGCCTACGAGGGTGATCTGCGGGACCTCGCCGCCTACGCGGCGCGGCAGGGGCGGGGCGGTCTGGCCGACGTGGACATCGCGGTGCTGCGCGGATGGCTCGCTGCGATGGCGGCGGGGGAGCGGGCCCGTGCGACGCTCGCGCGGCGCGGCGCGACGGTGCGGACCTTCTACTCCTGGGCGGCACGGACCGGCCGGGTCGTGCACGACCCCGCGCTGCGTCTGGCCTCGGCGCGCCCCGCCTCGGTGCTGCCGGACGTGCTCGCGCAGGACGCCGCCGCGACGCTGCTGGACACGGCCCGGCTGCGGGCCGACGACGGCGACCCGGTGCACCTGCGCGACTGGGCCGCGGTCGAGCTGCTGTACGCCACCGGGGTGCGCGTCGGCGAGCTGTGCGGCGCCGACGTGGACGACCTCGACCTGGGCACCCGCACCCTGCGCGTCACCGGAAAGGGTGACAAGCAGCGTGTGGTCCCTGTGGGTGAGATCGCGGTCGACGCCGTCACGGCGTGGCTGGAGCGGGGTCGCCCGCTGCTCGCCGTCGAGGGCTCCGGTCCCGCTCTGCTGCTGGGCAGCAGGGGTGGTCGCGTGGACCAGCGTCGGCTTCGTCACGTTGTGCACGAGTTGTCCCGAATGGCCGAAGTGGAGGACATCGCGCCGCACGCTCTGCGACACTCGGTGGCGACCCACCTGCTGGAGGGCGGTTCCGACCTGCGCAGCGTCCAGGAGGTGCTCGGTCACGCGAGCCTCGCCACCACGCAGCGCTACACCCACGTGACGGCGGACCGGCTCCGCGCGTCCTACCAGCAGGCGCACCCCCGAGCATGACGTCCGAGATGGAGACCAGCATGACCGTTCCGGCCGAGGACTGGGTCCCGGCGGCGGCTCCTCAGGCGCGCGCTGCTCGTGCACCTCTCGGTGTCATTCCGCGGCAGGTGTCGGTCGAGGCCGACGCCGACCTGCTCGACGTCGACGCCGCCGAGCTCGTCGCCCTGCGGGCCGTCACGGACACGGACCTCGATGTCGAGGTGCTGGAGGAGGACGACCTCGACGGCGTCGTGGTGGTGCTCACCGCGGTCGAGGACCTGGTCGAGGTCGACGACTCCGAGCAGGTGGTGCTGGACCCGGTCGAGCAGGACTGGCAGATCTTCAAGACCGGTGGCGACCGCCTCGTGCGCGAGCGGCTGATCCTGCACTACGCGCCGCTGGTCACCGCCGTCGCAGGCCGGGTGGGCATGCGGCTGCCGGCGATGGTCGAGCAGGCCGACCTGGTGTCCTACGGCATGTTCGGGCTGATCGACGCGATCGAGAAGTACGAGCCGGGTCGCTCGGTGAAGTTCGAGACCTACGCCAGCTCGCGCATCCGCGGCGCCATCATCGACGAGCTGCGCGCGATGGACTGGATCCCGCGCTCGGTGCGCACCAAGGCCCGTGCGGTGGACCGCGCGTACGCGGAGCTCGAGAGCGAGCTGCACCGGGTCCCCACGGAGACCGAGGTCGCCGCGCGGCTCCAGATCGACGTCCGGGAGCTGCGGGCGCTGTTCACCCAGCTCTCCACGGTCAACGTCGCGGCGCTCGACGAGCTGCTGGGTGCCGGCGAGGACCGCTCCGACCGGCTGTCGCTGATCGACACGCTCGGCGACGACCGCACGCCCGACCCGGAGAACTCCTTCGAGGCGCAGGAGACCAAGTTCCTGCTCGCCCGAGCGATCGACCAGCTCGGTGAGCGCGAGAAGCTGGTGCTGGTCCTCTACTACTACGAGGGCATGACGCTCGCGGAGATCGGCCGGGTGCTGGGCGTGACCGAGTCCCGGATCTCGCAGATGCACACCGCGGCGATGCTGCGGCTGCGTGCCCGGCTCACCGAGGCCGACCGCGCCTGACCCTGCGCCGGCCGGCGGCTCCGTCGTGGCGAGCAGCACCACCGGCCCCGCCCGGAGCAGCAGCATCGGGTCGAGATAGGCGTCCCCGTCCCGCACCCCCCAGTGCAGGGCCGAGCCGCCGTCCGGTGCGGTGACGGCCGCGTCCGGGTCCCGGGCGACGTGCGCGCTCCCGGTGAGCACCCCGACCGGGTCACCGCCGTGCACCCGCGCACCCACCGCGACGGTCGGCTCGACCGGTTCGAGGGTGCTGCGCAGCCCGTCGTCGTGCTCGACCACCACGACGGGGCGGTCCACCACGACGCCCGCGAAGGTGACGGTCCCCGTCCGGGGTGCGCGGACGATCGAGCCGGGCGGTGCGGACAGGTCGACGCCGCGGTGACCGGCGAGCCAGGGCCGGTTCGGCGGGTCGAACGCCCGGCGCACCTCGACCGGCTCGCCGACGGGGGAGGACCACGGGTGCGCGGAGACCGTCGTTGGCCACCCGCCGGCGGCGGCGTCGCCGTCGAGCAGCAGCAGGCCTGCCGTCGCCGCGCCGAGCGCGAGCAGCACCAGGACGCGGAGCAGCACGAGCACGCGCGGCGGCGCGACCGTGCGCGGCGGCGCGCCCGTGCGCAGCTGCGCGGCAGTCCGCGGCCACCGGCCCGGCACCGCGTGCGCAGACGGTCGGCGCGATCGGCTCGGGCGGCGTGAACGGTGCGGGTCGGCTGTCATGGCGCCGATGCTGCGGTCCCGTCGCCGGCGGCCGCACCCGTGGGCGCCCGGATCTGGGGACGACGAACGCGATCGTCGCCTGTGGACGGCTCGACGCCGCGTGATCGTGCGGCACCGGGCGTGGTGACCTTGCCGTCAGCTCGCCCACGCCGACCCCACGCCGACCCCGCACCGACCTCGCGCGCCCGCCCTCACCACCGTCAGACCCGGACGGGTGGCCTCGCCGAGAGTGCACGGCAGCACGCCCCGGCCGGCTGTCCCGGGCCAGGTCCGCGGTCCGGTAGACTCCTCGCTGCGACCGGCACGTGCCGGTCGACTTCGCGCGCCATCACCGAGGCGCGGCCACCCGACCGGAGACGGTCGACGGGGCCGTCGTCCGAGGGGCCGCGCTGGCAGCGGTCCGGTCCGCCCCTCGGGGGAGAACCGGCGCCAGCACGGTCGTGGCGCCAGGGGAGCCGTCCACCCGGACGGCGCCGACAACCCGACGAGCGGGACGCCCACGGCGGCCCGCGATCACAGTGCGCGCCCCCGCTGGGGCGTGCCGGAAGGACGTGCCATGGCCGTCGTGACCATGCGCCAGCTGCTCGAGAGCGGTGTCCACTTCGGGCACCAGACCCGCCGCTGGAACCCCAAGATGAAGCGCTTCATCTTCACCGAGCGCAACGGCATCTACATCGTCGACCTCCAGCAGTCGCTGTCCTACATCGACCGCGCCTACGACTTCGTCAAGCAGACGGTCGCCCACGGCGGCTCGATCCTGTTCGTCGGCACCAAGAAGCAGGCGCAGGAGCCCGTCGCCGAGCAGGCCGCCCGCGTCGGCATGCCGTACGTGAACCAGCGCTGGCTCGGTGGCATGCTCACCAACTTCCAGACGGTCAACAAGCGTCTGCAGCGCCTCAAGGAGCTCGAGCTCATCGACTTCGACGACGTCGCGGGGAGCGCCTTCACCAAGAAGGAGCTGCTCATCATGCGTCGCGAGAAGGACAAGCTCGCCAAGACCCTGGGCGGCATCCGCGACATGACCAAGGTGCCGTCGGCGGTGTGGATCGTCGACACCAACAAGGAGCACCTGGCCGTCGACGAGGCGCGCAAGCTCGGCATCCCGATCGTCGCGATCCTCGACACCAACTGCGACCCCGACGTCGTGGACTACCCGATCCCGGGCAACGACGACGCGATCCGCGCCGTGCAGCTGCTGACCCGCGTGATCGCGGACGCCGCCGCCGAGGGCACCATCGCCCGCCACGCCGCCCGCACCGGCTCGACCGAGGGCGCCGCTGCCGGCGCCGCCGCCGAGTCCGAGCCGCTGGCCGAGTGGGAGCGCGAGCTGCTCGCCGGCTCCGAGACCGCCGAGACCCCGGCCGCCGAGGCCGCCCCGGTCGTCGAGGAGACCCCGGCTGCGGAGGCCCCGGCCGCCGACGCCGCTCCCGCCACCGAGGGCGACGCCGCGTCCGAGTGACCGCGGCCCCGACGAACCGACGAGAGGGAAAGAGCTGATGGCGAACTACAGCATGGCCGACATCAAGGCGCTGCGTGAGAAGACCGGCGCCGGGATGATGGACGTCAAGAAGGCCCTGGAGGAGGCGGAGGGCGACGCCGACAAGGCGCTCGAGATCATCCGCGTCAAGGGCCTGAAGGGCGTCGCCAAGCGCGAGGGCCGTGCGGCCTCCGACGGCCTGGTGGCCGCGCACGTCGGCGCCACCGCCGACGGCGAGGGCGAGTCCGGCGTGATCGTCGAGATCAACTCCGAGACCGACTTCGTGGCGAAGAACGCGACCTTCCTCACCCTGGCGGAGACGGTCCTCGCGGCCGCCGTCGCCTCGGGTGCCCGGGACGCCGACGCGCTGCTCGCGGCGGACGTCGACGGCACCCCGCTCACCGAGGTCGTGGACGGCACCGCCGCCACGCTCGGCGAGAAGGTCGTCGTGCGTCGTCTGGCCCGCGTGGCCGGCGAGAAGGTCACCGTCTACCTGCACAAGGTGAACAAGGACCTCCCCCCGCAGGTCGGCGTGCTCGTGGCGACCGACGTCAAGGGCGCCGAGGTGGCCCGTGACATCGCGACCCACATCGCGGCGTTCTCGCCGTCGTACCTGACCCGCGACGAGGTCCCGACCGAGACGGTCGAGAACGAGCGCCGCATCGCCGAGGAGACCGCCCGCAACGAGGGCAAGCCCGAGGCCGCGCTGCCGAAGATCGTCGAGGGCCGGCTCAACGGCTACTTCAAGGACGTCGTGCTGCTCGACCAGCCGTTCGCGAAGGACCCGAAGAAGTCGATCGCCCAGGTGCTCGCCGAGGTCGGCGGCACGGTGACCGGGTTCGTCCGGTACCGCGTCGGCGCCTGACCCACCTGCTCGACCCGGTGGCCCCGTCCCGTGAGGGGGCGGGGCCACCGGCGCGCAACCGCCCGACCGGCGGGGGCGCGCCAGCACGGAGCACGACCGAGCGCCCACCCGAGCGTGAGACGACCTGGAGGAACCCCATGACCACGGACATCCCGAAGGACGACGCTCCCACGGCGCGCCGTGTCCTGCTCAAGCTCTCCGGCGAGGCGTTCGGCGGCGGGTCCGTCGGCCTGGACGCCGGGGTGGTCCGCCGGATCGCCGCCGAGATCGGCCAGGCCGTCGCCGAGGGCGTGCAGGTCGCGATCGTGGTCGGCGGCGGCAACTTCTTCCGCGGCGCCGAGCTCGCGCAGAACGGCATGGACCGGGCGCGCGCCGACTACATGGGCATGCTCGGCACCGTGATGAACTGCCTGGCCCTCCAGGACTTCCTCGAGCAGGCCGGCGTGAGCACCCGCGTGCAGACCGCCATCGCGATGGGCCAGGTCGCCGAGCCGTACATCCCGCTGCGGGCGATCCGCCACCTGGAGAAGGGCCGCGTCGTGATCTTCGGCGCCGGCGCCGGCCTGCCGTACTTCTCCACGGACACCGTCTCGGTGCAGCGCGCCCTGGAGACGCACTGCCAGGAGGTGCTGATGGGCAAGAACGGCGTCGACGGCGTCTACTCCGCCGACCCGCGCACCGATCCCACCGCGCACCGCCTGGACCACCTGACCTACACCGAGGCGATCGTGCAGGAGCTCGGGGTCATGGACTCCACCGCCCTGTCGATGTGCCGGGACAACGGCGTGCGGATGCGCGTCTTCGGTCTCGAGGGCGCCGGCAACGTCACCGCGGTCCTCCGGGGTGAGAAGATCGGGACGCTGGTCACCGAGGACTGACGCCCCGGCGGCCGACGCACGGCCCGCCCGCACGCCACGCACCGCAGCACCGAACCACCAGGGAGCACACGTGATCGACGAGATCCTCCTCGAGGCCGAGGAGAAGATGGACAAGGCCGTCGAGGTCGCCAAGGACGACTTCGCGGCGATCCGCACCGGCCGGGCCAACGCCGCGATGTTCAACAAGATCGTCGTCGACTACTACGGTGCGCCGACCCCGTTGCAGCAGCTCGCGTCCTTCAACGTGGTCGAGGCCCGCACGATCCTGATCACGCCCTTCGACAAGTCGGCGATGCAGGGCATCGAGAAGGCGCTGCGCGACTCCGACCTGGGCGTGAACCCGACGAACGACGGCAACGTCATCCGTGTGTCGCTGCCGGCGCTGACGCAGGAGCGTCGCAAGGAGTTCGTGAAGCTCGCCAAGGGCAAGGCCGAGGACGCCCGGATCTCGCTGCGCTCGGTGCGCCGTCGCGCCAAGGACGAGCTGGACAAGCTCGCCAAGGACGGCGAGGCCGGCGAGGACGAGGTCGCGCGCGCGGAGAAGGAGCTGGAGGCGGTGACCAAGCGTCACGTCGAGCTGGTCGACGCGCTGCTCGCCTCCAAGGAGACCGAGCTGCTCGAGGTCTGATGTCGTCCCAGCCCGTCGTCGCCCCCGCCCCCGGCACCTCGCGTGCCGGGCGGAACCTGCCTGTCGCCGTCACCGTCGGCCTCGGGCTGCTCGTGCTGGTCGCCGCCTCCCTGTTCATCCGCAGGGAGGCCTTCGGCGTCCTCGCGGTGCTGGCGGTCGGCGCGGGGCTGTGGGAGCTGGCGCAGGCGTTCGCGCGGCGCGGGATCGACATCCCGGTGCTGCCGCTGCTGGTCGGTGACCTGGGCATCCTGGTCTCGGCGTACGTGGCCGGCATGGAGGCGCTGTTCGTCGCGTTCGTGCTGACCGTCGGCGGGATCGTGGTGTGGCGGGTGCTGGACGGCAGCGGCGCGCCCGCGGTCCGGGACGTCACCGCCGGGGTGTTCGCCGCCTCGTGGCTGCCGCTGATGGGCGGCTTCGTCATGCTGATGCTGGCCGCCGAGGACGGCGCGATGCGCGTGGCGCTGTTCATCCTGCTCTGCGTCGCGAACGACACCGGCGGCTACGTGGTCGGCGTGCTGATCGGCCGGCACCCGCTGGCGCCGTCGGTGAGCCCGAAGAAGACCTGGGAGGGTCTGCTCGGCTCCGTGGTGCTGGCCTGCGTGGTCGGCGTGCTCGGCGTGCACCTGATGCTCGACGGCGACCCGGCGATCGGTGCGTTGCTCGGCCTGGCGACCGTCGCGGTGGCCACGCTCGGCGATCTCGGCGAGTCGATGCTCAAGCGCGACCTCGAGATGAAGGACATGGGCACGCTGCTGCCCGGTCACGGCGGCATCCTGGACCGGATCGACTCCATGCTGCTCGCCGCCCCGGTCGTCTACCTGCTCCTCGAGGTCCTCCTCCCCGTCGCGTCCTCCTGACAGCGCGGCCCGCCCCCGCACCCCCCACCCGGAAGGTCACCGTCATGAGCGGCACCCCCGTCGCCCTCACGCTCACGCCGGCCCGTCGTGGCAAGCCGCCGCGTCACTTCGTCGACCTCACGCCCGCCGAGCGGGTGGAGGCGGTGACCGCCCTCGGCGAGAAGCCGATGCGGGCCAAGCAGCTCGCGACGCACTACTTCACGCACCTCACCGCGGACCCGGCGGCGATGACCGACCTGCCGGCGGCGAGCCGGGACACGCTGGTGCAGGCGCTGTTCCCGCCGCTGGTCACCGCGGCGCGCACCCTGCGCGCGGACGGCGGCACAACGGTCAAGACGCTGTGGCACCTGTTCGACGGCGCCAAGGTCGAGTCCGTGCTGATGCGCTACCCGAACCGCTCGACGCTCTGCGTGTCCAGCCAGGCGGGCTGCGGCATGGCGTGCCCGTTCTGCGCCACCGGTCAGCTCGGCCTGACCCGCAACCTGTCGACCGCGGAGATCGTGGAGCAGGTGCGGCAGGCTGCCCGCTCGCTGGCCGACGGCGAGGTGCCCGGCGGGCCGTCCCGGCTGTCGAACATCGTGTTCATGGGCATGGGCGAGCCGCTGGCGAACTACAAGACCGTGATGGAGACGGTGCGGCGCCTGGTCGCACCGACCCCGGAGGGTCTGGGCATGTCGGCCCGCAACATCACCGTGTCGACGGTCGGCCTGGTGCCGGCGATGCGCAAGCTCGCCGCCGAGGGCATCCCGGTCACGCTGGCGCTCTCGCTGCACGCGCCGGACGACGAGCTGCGCAACGAGCTGGTCCCGATCAACACCCGGTGGAGCGTCAAGGAGACGATCGACGCCGCCTACGAGTACTACCAGGCGACCGGCCGGCGGGTGTCGATCGAGTACGCGCTGATGAAGGACATCAACGACCAGGCCTGGCGCGCCGACCTGCTCGGCACCGAGCTCAACCGGCGCGGGCGCGGCTGGGTGCACTGCAACCCGATCCCGCTGAACCCGACCCCCGGCTCGAAGTGGACGGCGAGCGACCCGGCTGTCGAACAGGAATTCGTGGCACGCTTGCGGGCGCACGGCATCCCGACGACGATCCGGGACACCCGTGGCAGCGACATCGACGGGGCCTGCGGGCAGCTGGCGGCGGAGGAGGACGAATGAGCGGCGGTACGATGTTCCGGCGGATGACCGGGGTGCGCACCGGCTACCACCCGGAGGAGGTCGACGACTTCTTCGGGCACGCCAAGTCCGTGTACGAGAACGGCCCCGTCGGCGCGCTGTCCAGCAAGGACGTGCGGACGGTGTCCTTCGACCTGGTGCGTCACGGCTACTCGACCACCGCCGTGGACGCCGCGCTGGACCGCCTGGAGGCCGCGTTCGTCGCCCGCTCCCGGCAGGAGTACATCACCGAGCACGGCCGGCAGGCCTGGCTGGAGACGCTGGCCGAGCAGGCCCGCTCGCTGTACGGCCGGCTGACCCGCCCCGACGGCGAGCGCTTCGACCGCCCGCAGGGCCGGCACCACGGCTACGACGCCGGCGAGGTCGACGAGCTGTGCCGCCGCCTGGTGGCCTACTTCGACCAGAACGCGCCGCTGACCGCGCAGGAGATCCGCTCGGCGGTGTTCACCGCGCGCAAGGGCTCCGGCGCCTACGACGAGGTGTCCGTGGACGCGTTCTTCGAGCGCGCCGTGGACGTGCTGCTCGCCGCGGAGTGAGCCCGGCCGGTCCACGGATCGGCGAGGATGGACGGATGACCGAAGCGACCCAGACCGCCCGGCGCAGCGTCGTCCTGCTCGGCTCCACCGGATCGATCGGCACCCAGGCGGTCGACGTCATCACCCGCTCCCCGGAGCGGTTCCGGGTGACGGGGCTGAGCGCCGCCGGCTCCGACCCCGACCTGCTCGCCCGGCAGGCGGTGGCGCTCGGGGTGCAGACGGTCGCGGTGGCCGACGCCGACGCGGCCGGGGCGGTGTTCGCGGCGCTGGTGCGCGAGTCCGCCGCCGCGGGGCTGCGGCAGCTGGGCGTCGAGGTGCTGACCGGTCCGGACGCCGCCACCGACCTCGCGGGCCGGGGTGCCGACGTGGTGCTCAACGGGATCACCGGGTCGGTGGGGCTCGGCCCGACGCTCGCGGCGCTGCGGGCCGGATCGACGCTGGCGCTGGCCAACAAGGAGTCCCTGGTGGTCGGCGGGCGGCTGGTGCGCGCGGCGCAGCAGCGCCCCGACCAGGTGGTGCCGGTGGACTCCGAGCACTCGGCGGTCGCGCAGTGCCTGCGTGCCGGTTCGGCGGCCGAGGTGCGCCGGCTGGTGCTCACCGCCTCGGGCGGGCCGTTCCGCGGCCGGGACCGCGCGGCGCTGGCCGACGTGACGCCGGAGCAGGCGCTCGCGCACCCGACCTGGGCGATGGGCCCGGTGGTCACGATCAACTCGGCGACGCTGGTGAACAAGGCGCTGGAGGTGATCGAGGCGCACCTGCTGTTCGGCGTGCCGATCGCCGACGTCGCCGTGGTGGTGCACCCGCAGTCCGTCGTGCACTCGATGGTGGAGTACGCGGACGGTTCCACGATCGCGCAGGCCTCGCCGCCGGACATGCGGCTGCCGATCGCGCTCGGCCTGGGCTGGCCGGACCGGGTGCCCGGTGCGGCGGCGGCCTGCGACTGGACCCGTGCGGCGTCGTGGACCTTCGAGCCGCTGGACGAGGACGCGTTCGGGGCGATCCGGCTCGCCCGCGCCGCCGTCGCCGCCTCCGCGACGCACCCCGCGGTGCTCAACGCGGCGAACGAGGAGTGCGTGGCGGCGTTCCTGGCCGGGCGGATCGGGTTCCTCGACATCGTGGCGACGGTGGAGCGGGTGCTGGCCGAGCACCAGGGGATCGGCGCGGGCACCCCGGCGGACGCGGACCCGCTGGGCGGCGGCACCTCGGCCCGCACGGCGCTGACCCCGGACGGCGCGCCGGCCCCGGTCGCCCCGGACGTCACCCTGGACGAGGTCCTGGCCGCGGAGCGCTGGGCCCGCGCCCGCACGCAGGAGGTCCTCGCCGCGCGCTGACCCGCGCCCGCGCGCGTCGAGAGGGCATTCCCTGTCGCCCGAACCGGACAATCGCCGACAGGAATCGCCCCCTCGGTGCGCACGGACCCGCGCGCGCGTGGGCTCAGTGGCCGAGCAGCGGGGCCAGCGCGCGGGCGATGCGGCTCGGACGGCCGGTCAGGCGCTCCTCGGCGTCGGCCAGGGCCGCCCCGCGCAGGCCGGCGGTGATCCCGGCCCAGCGCAGCGGCTCCGGCTCCCACGCCGGCGAGCGGTGACCGACCCAGGGCAGGCGGGTGAGCGCGGTGCCGGCGCCGGTCAGCAGGTCGGCGAGCGTCCGCCCGGCGAGGTTGGTGGTCGCGAGCCCGTCGCCGACGTAGCCGCCCGCCCACGCGATGCCGGTCGTGGGGTCGAGGCCGACGGACGCGTGCCAGTCGCGCGGGATGCCGAGCGGTCCGCCCCAGGCGTGCGTGATCCGGGCGTGCCGGACGGCGGGGAACAGGTCGAGCAGGGCGGCGTGCAGGTGCCGGGTGACGCGGGGGTTCTGGTCGTGCTCGGGGCGGACGGTCGATCCCCAGTGGTAGGGGGCGCCGCGTCCGCCGAACGCGAGCCGGTCGTCGGCGGTGCGCTGGCCGTAGACGATCAGGTGCCGGCCGTCGGTGAAGGTCTGCCCGCGGTCCAGGCCGATGGTGTCCCAGACGACCTCGGGCAGCGGCTCGGTGGCGATCATCAGCGAGTACACCGGCGCGATCGCGCGCCGCGATCCGGGCAGCCGTGCGGTCCAGCCCTCGGTGGCCCGCACGACCTGCCGGGCGCGCACGGTGCCCTGGTCGGTGACGACGGCGCCGGGGGAGATCCGCAGCGCGCGGGTGCCCTCGGCGATCCGCACCCCGCGGGACTCGAGCACGTCGGCCAGGCCGCGTGCCAGCCGGGCGGGCTGCAGGCGGGCGCAGTCCGGGGTCCAGGTGCCGCCGAGCGCGTCGTCCACCTGCACGTGCTCGGCCACGCCGGCGGCATCCAGCAGGTGCAGCTCGTCGCCCCAGCGCGGGGCGTCGGCGGCCTCGGCGCGCAGCCGTTCCAGCTGCGGGCGGGTGCGGGCGACGGTGACGGAGCCGCCGTAGGCGAAGTCGCAGTCGATCTGCTCGGCGGCGGCCACCCCGCCGACCTCGACCACGGTGTCCCGCATGGCGGCGCGCATCGATCGGGCGGCGTCCTCGCCGTGCGCGCGGGCCAGCGCCGCGGCCGAGGTGGGGAACAGCGCCGAGCACCAGCCGCCGTTGCGCCCGCTGGCGCCGTATCCCGCCACCGCCTGCTCGACGACCAGCACGTCCAGCGCCGGGTCGGCCTCCAGCAGGTAGTACGCGGTCCACAGGCCGGTCAGCCCGGCGCCGACCACGACCACGTCGGCGGTGGTGTCGTCGTCCAGCGGGTCGCGCGGCACGATCGGCGCCTCGGCGTGCACCTGGTCGAACCACAGCGACACCGACGCGAGATCCCGCCCCGCGGTCCACGCCAGCGCCGGCCCGCCGCGCGCCCCGGCGGCGCCGGCCGTGCCCGCCGTGCTCACAGCCGCGCCCACGCCTCGCTGAGCACCCCGCGCAGGATCTGCTCGATCTCGTCGAACTCGGCGGGCCCGCAGGTCAGCGGCGGCGACAGCTGGATCACCGGGTCCCCGCGGTCGTCGGCGCGGCAGTACAGGCCGGCGTCGAACAGCGCCGTCGAGAGGAACCCGCGCAGCAGCCGCTCGGCCTCGTCGTCGTCGAAGGTCTCCCGGGTCGCCTTGTCCTTCACCAGCTCGATGCCGTAGAAGTACCCGGCCCCGCGCACGTCGCCGACGATCGGCAGGTCCAGCAGCTTCTCCAGCGTGGACCGGAACACCGGGGCGTTCTCGTGCACCCGGTCGGTCAGCCGCTCGCGCTCGAAGATGTCCAGGTTCGCCATGGCGACGGCCGCCGACACCGGGTGACCGCCGAAGGTGTACCCGTGGTAGAACGTCGTCGACCCGGTGCGGAACGGCTCGTACACCCGGTCGGAGACGATGGTGGCGCCGATCGGGGAGTACCCGGAGGTGAGCCCCTTGGCGCAGGTGATCATGTCGGGCACGTAGCCGAAGTCGGTGCAGGCGAAGATCTCGCCGATCCGGCCGAAGGCGCAGATCACCTCGTCGGACACCAGCAGCACGTCGTAGCGGTCGCAGATCTCCCGCACGCGCTGGAAGTACCCCGGCGGCGGCGGGAAGCAGCCGCCGGCGTTCTGCACCGGCTCGAGGAACACCGCCGCGACGGTCTCCGGCCCCTCGAACTCGATGGCCTCGGCGATCCGATCGGCGGCCCAGCGCCCGAAGGCCTCCGGGTCGTCGCGCAGCGCCTCGGGGCCCCGGTAGATGTTGGTGTTCGGCACCCGCTGCGTGGAGGGGACCAGCGGCTCGAAGGGCTCCTTGAGCGCGGGGATGCCCGTGATCGACAGCGCCCCCTGGGTGGTGCCGTGGTAGGCGATGGCCCGGGAGATCACCTTGTGCTTGCCGGGCCGGCCCTGGAGCTTCCAGAACTGCTTGGCGAGCTTCCACGCGGTCTCGACGGCCTCGCCGCCGCCGGTGGTGAAGAACACCCGGTTCAGGTCGCCGGGCGCGTGCTCGGCCAGCCGCTCGGCGAGGTCGATCGCCTGCGGGTGCGCGTAGGACCAGAGCGGGAAGAACCCGAGCTCGGTGGCCTGCTGGCGTGCCCGCTCGGCGAGCTCGACGCGGCCGTGCCCGGCCTGCACCACGAACAGCCCGGCGAGGCCGTCGATGTACCGGCGGCCCTGGTCGTCCCAGATGTGGTGGCCCTCGCCGCGCACGATCGTGGGGACCTTCTGCTCCCAGGCGCTCTGCCGGGTGAAGTGCCCCCACAGGTGGTCGCGGGCGGCGGCGTCCCGGTCGGTGCCGCGCGGGGTGCGGGTGCCGGGCAGGGTGTCGGTCATCGGGTCCCCCAGTTGTAGAGCTGCTTGCGCAGCTTGAGGTAGACGAAGGTCTCGGTGGCGCGCACCCCGGGCAGGGTGCGGATGCGCTCGTTCAGCACCTCGAGCAGGTGGTCGTCGCCGGTGCAGACCACCTCGACGAGCACGTCGAAGCCGCCGGCGGTGATCACCACGTAGTCGACCTCGGCGAGGTCGGCCAGGGCGTCGGCGAGCGCTTGCAGGTCGCCCTCGGCGCGGATGCCGATCATGGCCTGCCGGGCGAAGCCGACCTGCACCGGGTCCGTGACGGCGACGATCTGCATGACGCCGGACTCGGTGAGCCGCTGCACCCGCTGCCGCACCGCCGCCTCGGACAGCCCGACGGCCCGGCCGATGGTGGCGTAGGCACGCCGGCCGTCCTCCTGGAGCTGCTCGATGATCGCCTTGGACAGGTCGTCCAGGACGACGGGAGCGGGGCCGGCGGAGGGGGCGTGGGCAGGGGTGGAGCGCGTGGTCACGCTCCCGATCGTCCCCCGGACACCCGGCGCGGCGCAAGCGATTCCGCGATCGAGTCGCCTCGAAACAACGGATCCGCTCGTGGAAACACACTTGTTACGAGGATTTCAGCATCTGGGGCAGCGCGGGAGCGCACTCCGGCGTTAGCGTGCTCGGCACCCGGACCAAGGAGCCACCCGTGAGCACCGCTCTCCTCAACGTGATCGGCGGCCGGCAGGTGCCCGCCCGCGACGGCCGCACCAGCGCGATCATCGACCCGACCACCGGCGAGCCCTACACGCAGGCGCCGCTGTCCGGGGCGGCGGACGTGGACGACGCCGTGCAGGCCGCCGCCCGCGCCTTCACCACCTGGCGGCGCACCACCCCCGCCGAGCGGCAGCGCGCGCTGCTCCGGATCGCCGACGCGATCGACGCCCGCGCGGACGAGATCGTCGCCGTCGAGTCCAAGGACACCGGCAAGCCGATCGGCCTGACCGCCACCGAGGAGCTGCCGCCGAGCGCCGACCACTTCCGGTTCTTCGCCGGGGCCGCCCGGGTGCTGGAGGGGCTGTCGGCAGGGGAGTACCTGGCCGGGCACACCTCCTGGGTGCGACGCGAGCCGGTGGGGGTGATCGGGCAGGTCACGCCGTGGAACTACCCGCTGATGATGGCGGTGTGGAAGATCGCCCCGGCGCTGGCGGCGGGCAACACCGTCGTGCTCAAGCCCTCGGACACCACGCCCGCCTCCACGCTGCTGCTGGCGGAGATCGCCGGGGAGTTCCTGCCCGAGGGCGTGCTCAACGTGATCTGCGGCGACCGGGACACCGGCCGCGCGCTGGTCGAGCACCCGCGGCCGGACATGGTGTCGATCACCGGGTCGGTGCGCGCGGGCATGGAGGTCGCCGGCGCGGCGGCCCGGGACGTCAAACGGGTGCACCTGGAGCTCGGCGGCAAGGCGCCGGTGGTGGTCTTCGACGACGCCGACCTCGCCGCCGCGGCGGCCGGGATCGCGGGGGCCGGGTACTTCAACGCCGGGCAGGACTGCACCGCGGCCACCCGGGTGCTGGTGCAGCGCGGCGCCCACGACGACTTCCTCGCCGCGCTCGCGGCCGAGGCCCGTGGCCAGCGCACCGGCATGCCGGACGACCCGGACGTGGCCTTCGGCCCGCTGAACAACGCCGCGCAGCTCGACCGGGTCACCGGGTTCCTGGACCGGCTGCCGGACCACGCCGACGTGGTGGTCGGCGGGCACCGGCAGGGGGATCGCGGGTACTTCCACGAGGCGACGGTGGTGGCCGGGCTGCGCCAGGACGACGAGGCGGTGCAGCAGGAGATCTTCGGCCCGGTGATCACCGTGCAGACCTTCGCGGACGAGGCGGAGGCCGTGGCGCTGGCGAACGGCGTGCAGTACGGGCTGTCGTCCTCGGTGTGGACCAGCGACCACGCGCGGGCGATGCGGCTGTCCCGCGACCTCGACTTCGGGGTGGTGTGGATCAACACGCACATCCCCTTCGTGTCGGAGATGCCGCACGGCGGCTTCAAGCACTCCGGCTACGGCAAGGACCTCTCGATGTACGGCTTCGAGGACTACACGCGGATCAAGCACGTGATGTCCGCGATCGAGTAGCCGCATGTTCCAGCCGTGCAAACTTTTCGTTGCCAGACGTCGATCCGACGACGAAATCGTTGAGCGCGGTCCCTCCTGACGCCAGGATCAGCACCAACCATCCCGCCCAGGCACGACCCCGAGGAGTCCGATGTCCGCTCGCCGGTCACCCCGCCAGCTCCCCGCCGACCCGCGCGCGCGGGCCCTGATCGCCGCCCTCGGGCTGGACCGCGGCACCCCGCTGCGCCGCGCGCCCGGCGCGGGCCGTGCGGTCGCCCTGCCCGGCGCGGACGCCACCGGCCCGAACCGTCGGCAGTTCCTCGGCGGCGCCGGGGCCCTGGGCGCGGGCCTGCTGCTCGCCGCCTGCGGCACCGGCGGCAGCCCGAGTACCGGGGGGTCGGCCACCGCCGCCGCCGACCTGTCCGACACCGAGAAGCTGGTGCGCTGGGCCAACTGGACGCTCTACCTCGACCAGGACGACTCCGGCACCGGCTACCCGACGCTGGACGCCTTCACCGCGCGGACCGGCATCGAGGTCGAGTACACCGAGGACATCGACGACAACGACTCGTTCTACGGCAAGGTCTCCGGGCAGCTCGCCAACGGCCAGGACATCGGCTACGACATCATCACGCTCACCGACTGGATGGCCGCCCGGCTGATCCGGATGGGCTACACCCAGCAGCTCGACCGCACGGCGATCCCGAACGCCGACAACATCCTGCCGAACCTCGCCGAGGTCGACTTCGACCCGGGCCGCACCCACTCGCTCACCTGGCAGTCCGGCTTCGGCGGCCTGGCGTGGTCCAAGCAGCATGTGCCGAACGGGCTGGCCAGCGTCTCCGACCTGTGGGCGCCGGAGCTCGCCGGGCGGGTCGAGGTGCTCTCGGAGATGCGCGACACCATCGGCCTGATCATGCTCGACCAGGGCGTCGACCCCGCCGGCGACTGGGGGCAGACCGAGTTCGACGCGGCGCTCGCGGTGCTCAAGGAGAAGATCGACTCCGGCCACATCCGGCAGGTGCGCGGCAACTCCTACGCGCAGGACCTGGTCTCCGGCGACGCGGTGGCGGTGATCGGCTGGTCCGGCGACATCACCGCGCTGAACTACGAGAACGACGACGCGTTCTCCTTCGCGATCCCGGACGCCGGCGGCACCCTGTGGAGCGACAACCTGATGATCCCGATCGGCGCCACGCACAAGGCGAACGCCGAGCAGGTCATGAACTACTACTACGACCCCGAGGTCGCCGCGCAGGTGGCGGCGTGGGTCAACTACATCACCCCGGTGCAGGGCGCTCAGGAGGCGATGGAGGCGATCGACCCCGAGCTGGCCGAGAACACGATGATCTTCCCGGACGAGGCGACGCTGGCGAAGGCGCACGTCTTCCGCACGCTCACCCCGGACGAGGAGACCACCTACAACGGCGCGTTCCTGGACGTGATCGGCGCGTGAGCGGCACGCACACGGCTCCCGCCGCCGGCGCCGCGCTGGAGATCTGGGACGTCACCAAGACCTTCGGCTCCTTCGTCGCGGTGGACGACCTGACGCTGACGGTGCCCTCCGGCTCGTTCTTCGCGCTGCTCGGCCCCTCCGGCTGCGGCAAGACCACCACCCTGCGCATGGTCGCCGGGCTGGAGCAGCCGACCTCCGGCAGCATCTCGATCGGCGGCCGCGAGGTCACCGGCACTCGCGCCCACCAGCGCCCGGTGAACACCGTGTTCCAGTCCTACGCGCTGTTCCCGCACCTGACCGTGCTGGAGAACGTCGCCTTCGGGCTGCGCCGCAAGCGGGTCAAGGACGCCGAGGCGAAGGCCCGCGCCGGGCTGGACCTGGTGCAGCTGCCGCACCTCGCCGACCGCAAGCCCGCCCAGCTGTCCGGCGGGCAGCAGCAGCGCGTCGCACTGGCCCGCGCCCTGGTGAACAACCCGGCGGTGCTGCTGCTCGACGAGCCGCTCGGGGCCCTCGACCTCAAGCTGCGCCGGCAGATGCAGCTCGAGCTCAAGCGGATCCAGACCGAGGTCGGCCTCACGTTCATCCACGTCACCCACGACCAGGAGGAGGCCATGACCATGGCCGACACCGTCGCGGTGATGAACCACGGCAAGATCGAGCAGCAGGGATCGCCGGCCGACCTCTACGAGCTGCCGCGCACCGCCTTCGTGGCGAACTTCCTCGGCCAGTCCAACCTGGTCGCCGGGACCGTCGCCGAGCAGGGCAGCGGCACGATCGGCGTGGACGTCGGCGGCACCCGCGTGCTGGTGCCCACCGATCGTGCCGTGGCCACCACCGGGGACGTGCTGGTCGGCGTCCGCCCGGAGAAGATCCGCGTGCTGCTCGACGGGCAGCAGCCGGAACCCGGCGCCAACGTGCTCGGCCCGGGCACCGTCACCGACGTCGCCTTCGCCGGCGTGAGCACCCAGTACCAGGTGGACCTGCCCGGGCTCGGCACCTTCGGCGTGTTCGCGCAGAACCTGGTCGGCGGTGCCACCCTGCGGGTCGGCGACCGGGTGCGGCTGTGCTGGGCGACGGAGTTCACCTTCGGCCTCGCCGGTGACGAGTCCGCCGGTGCCGGTGCGGAGACCGACCCCGAGGCGGTCCCGGCATGAGCATCGCCGCGGCGCTCGCGGACTCGGGGCCGGGCTCGGGCGGGGGCGGGCTCGGGGCGCCGGGCACAGCCGGGGCGCCGGCTGCCGAGCCGACCCGGCGGTCGCGCTCCGGCGCGTTCGGGCTGATGCTGCCCGGCACGCTCTATCTGGTGCTGTTCTTCGTGGTGCCGGTCGGCGCGCTGCTCGCCACCTCGCTCTACGTGCCGGTGCCGGGCGGCGACGTCGGGCAGTTCCAGCCCGCGTTCGCCTGGCAGAACTACGTCGACGCGCTCAGCCAGTTCTGGCCGCAGCTGCTGCGGTCCTTCGTCTTCGCGTTCCTCGCCACCGCCGCCGCGCTGGTGATCGGCTACCCGATGGCCTACGTGATCGCGGTACGCGCCCGCGGGCGGACCTTCCTGCAGGGGATCCTGCTGGTGCTGATCATCGCGCCGTTCTTCACCTCGTTCATCCTGCGCACGATCGCCTGGAAGCAGATCCTCGCCGACGACTCCTTCGTGGTCTCGGCGCTGCGCTGGCTGCACCTGCTGCCCCCGGACGGGCGGCTGACCGCCACGGCCTTCGCGGTGGTGGCCGGCCTGACCTACAACTTCCTGCCGTTCATGGCGCTGCCGATCTACGCCAGCCTGGAGCGGATGGACCCGCGGCTGATCGAGGCCGGCGGCGACCTGTACGCGCGGCCGGTCACCACGTTCCGCACGGTCACGCTGCCGCTGTCCCTGCCCGGGGTCGTCTCCGGCACGCTGCTGACCTTCATCCCGGCGGCCGGTGACTACGTGAACTCCTCGCTGCTCGGCAACAACACCGACACGGCGATGATCGGGCAGGTGATCGACGCCCGGTTCTTCAAGGTGCTCGACTACCCGACGGCGGCCTCGCTGTCGGTGGTGCTGATGATCGCGATCCTGATCCTGGTCGGGGCGTACGTGCGCCGCGCCGGCACCGAGGACCTGGTGTGAGCGCGCCCGCCGCGCCGGTGGCGCGCACCTCTTTCGGACCGGGGGCCCGCCGACGCCGACCCCGCCGCCGCCTCGGCGACGCGATCGTGCCGGTGTTCGCCGGCCTCGCCTTCCTCTACCTGCTGGTGCCGGTGGCCTACACCGTGGCGTTCTCCTTCAACGACGCCGGCAAGACCAACCTGGTGTGGCGCGGCTTCACTCTCGACAACTGGAAGAACCCGTGCGGCGCCCCGCAGGTGTGCGAAGCCTTCGTCAACTCGATCCAGGTCGGGCTGCTGTCCACCCTGCTCGCCACCGCGCTCGGCACCCTGGTCGCCATCGCGCTGGTCCGGTACACCTTCCGCGGCCGGGCGCTGGCCAACCTGCTGATCTTCCTGCCGATGTCCACCCCGGAGGTCGTGCTGGGCGCGGCCCTGCTGGCGCAGTTCCTCTCGCTGCGCGTCCAGCTCGGGTTCTGGACCGTGGTCGCCGCGCACGTGATGTTCTGCGTGTCCTTCGTCGTCGTGACGGTCAAGGCGCGGGTGGCCTCGCTGGACCCCCGGCTGGAGGAGGCCGCCGCCGACCTGTTCGCCTCGCCCTGGCAGGCGTTCTGGAAGGTGACGTTCCCGCTGCTGCTGCCCGGGATCGCCGCGGCCGCGCTGCTGTCGTTCAGCCTCTCCTTCGACGACTTCATCATCACCAACTTCAACTCCGGGTCGTTCACCACGTTCCCGAAGTTCGTCTACGTCTCTGCGACCCGCGGCATCCCGCCGCAGGCCAACGTGATCGGGTCCTTCATGTTCCTGCTCTCGCTGGCGATCGTCGTGGGGTCCCAGGTCGTCCGCAGCGGACGGCTCCGCCGGCGCCGGGCCTGACCGCCCGCGCCCTCCTAGAGAAGGACAGCCATGCGCATCGTCGTGGTCGGCAGCGGTGGGGTGGGCGACGCGGTCGCCCGGATCGCGGCCCGGCGGCACTTCTTCGAGCAGATGATCGTCGCGGACTACGACCCCGGACGGTCCGCGCGCACGGTCGCGGCCGCCGCCGAGCGGGACGTGGTCGGCGGACGGTTCCTGGCCGCGCAGGTCGACGCCTCCGACCCCGGCGCGGTGGCCGACCTGCTGCGCGAGCACCGCGCCACCCACGTGCTCAACGCCGTGGACCCCCGGTTCGTGCTGCCGGTGTTCGAGGCGGCGCGCGCGGCCGGCGTGGACTACCTGGACATGGCCATGTCGCTGTCCACCCCGCACCCCACCGCTCCCTACGAGCGGGTCGGCGTGAAGCTCGGCGACGCGCAGTTCGCGCAGGCGTCCGACTGGGAGGCCGAGGGCCGGCTGGCGCTGGTCGGGATCGGCGTGGAGCCCGGGCTGTCCGACGTCTTCGCCCGCTACGCCGCCGACCACCTGTTCTCCGCGATCACCGAGCTCGGCGTGCGCGACGGCGCCAACCTGGTGGTGCACGACGAGCACGGCGAGCCGGTCTTCGCCCCGTCGTTCTCGATCTGGACCACCATCGAGGAGTGCCTCAACCCGCCGGTGGTCTTCGACGCCGCCCGGGCGCGCGCGGCAGGGGAGCGGGACGCCGGCTGGCACACCGTCCCGCCGTTCCACGAGCCCGAGGTCTTCGACTTCCCGGCACCGATCGGCCCGGTGGAGTGCGTGCACGTCGAGCACGAGGAGGTGCTCCTCATGCCGCGCTGGGTCGACGCCGAGAAGGTCACCTTCAAGTACGGCCTCGGCGAGGAGTTCATCGGCGTGCTGCGCACCCTGCACACCCTGGGTCTCGACTCCACCGCGCCGGTGCGGGTCGGCGGCGTCGAGGTCAGCCCGCGCGACGTGGTGGCCGCCGTGCTGCCCGACCCGGCCGGTCTCGGCCCCCGCATGTCCGGGGCCACCTGCGCCGGGCTGCTGGTCACCGGCACCGGCAAGGACGGCGCCCCGCGCGAGGTCTACCTGCACCACGTGGTCGACAACGCCTGGTCGATGGCCGAGTACGGCGCGCAGTGCGTGGTCTGGCAGACGGCGGTCAACCCGGTGGTCGCCCTGGAGCTGATCGCCGAGGGGCGCTGGGCGGGGGTGGGCGTCCTCGGCCCCGAGGCGTTCGACGCGGTACCGTTCCTCGACCTGCTGGCCGCCCCGGAGCCCGCGGGCTACGGCTCCCCCTGGGGGATGGACGAACGCGAGCCCTGACATGCACGCACCCCTGACCCGATGAGCGCACCGCCGCGCGAGCTGCCGGTGGCCCGACGGTCCGGCGACCCCACGGTGGGCCTGATCCGCCGGGTGCTGCTGGTGTGCCTGCTCGGCGGTGCGGCCTCGGTGGTCGGGGTGCTGGTGCTGCGGGGCGACGACCCCGTCGTGCGGTGGACCTCGCCGGTGCTGCTGGTGGTGATCCTCGCGTTCGCCTGGGTGGTGCTGCGTCAGCCGCGGGCCACGATCGCGGTGTCCCGGCTGGTGCTGATCGGCCTCGAGGTGCTGTGGCTCGTGCTGATGGCGACCCGGCTGCGCCTGCCGGTGGACGAGGGCGGCGGCTGGGACGCCCTGTTCCCGACCACCTTCATGGGCCTGGCCCTGTACGTGGTGATCGGCTACCTGGTGTTCCCGACCCGGGGTGCCGTCGTGCACGCGGGCGTCGTGGTGCTCGCCACGGTCGGTGTCGGCCTGGTCGCGCTGCACGGCGGCAGCGACCCGGACCACGCCGTCGACCTGGTCCGGTACGGCATCTACCTGGCCGTGCTCGCCGCCATGGTCTACGTGCTGTCCCGCACCAAGGAGCACGCCACCCGCGCGTTCCAGGTCGCCCAGCACGCCAGCGCCGAGGCCGCCACCATGCGCGAGATGGCCTACCGGGACGCGCTCACCGGTGCCGCCAACCGCCGCCGGCTGGAGGACGAGCTCGCCTACCAGGGCCGCGTCGTGCGCTCCGGGCTGGACGTCGCGCTGGTCTACCTCGACCTCGACCGGTTCAAGACCGTCAACGACGAGCACGGGCACGTGGTCGGCGACCGGGTGCTGATCGCGGTGGCCGTCGTGCTCGAGCAGCACGTGCGCTCCGGCGACCTGGTGGCCCGCCCCGGCGGCGAGGAGTTCGTCGTGGTCGCGCCCGGGCTCGCCCCCGAGGACGCCCGGGAGATGGCCGAGCGGCTGCGCGTCGCCCTGCCCGCCGCCGTCGAGCGGGACGCCGGGGTGCGGGTGACCGCGTCCTTCGGCGTGACCGCGCTGCGCGCCGACGAGGAGCCCGCCCGCGCGCTGGACCGGGTGGACGCGCTGATGTACCGGGCGAAGCGGGCCGGGCGCGACCGCGTCGCGGGGGACGAGGCGGGGGACGGCGACGGGACGGCCGCCGACGTGGGCGCGGGGGTCTGAGGGCTCGGTCGCGGGGTCGGGCGGGTGGCGCGGGTCACCAGGACTCCTGGATCGGACGGCCGTCGGGGCCGATGACCTCCTCGGCGGGCACGAGCCGGCCGTAGGGGGGCGGGGGGTCGAAGTAGCCGGCCCGGGGGTTGTCGGGTCGGCACGACCCGGGGGTGGTCATCTCCCTGTCGGTGACGACGGTGTGGCCGTCGGGCTCGCGGCGCAGGGCGTAGGTGAAGGCCTTGCCGCCGAACTCCTCGGACAGGTCGTCCGGGCCGGGAGGCGGGCCGCTGGCGGCTTCCCAGTTGCTGGGTTCGCAGGTGGTGATGGTGGCGTGGTCGTCCTCGGTCTTGACGTCCCGGATCGTCATCGGGTTCGGGCCGGGGGAGTAGGGGTAGTGCGAGGCGTTGCCCTCGATGTGCGAGGCGAGCATCTCGGCACTCCCTGCCCACGAGGCGATGTGCTCCTGGGTCGCGACTTCGGCGAGGGCCGGGCGGGAGAAGTCGTGGGTGTTGCGGGCGACGGCCATGGCGATCTGGTAGTCGAGCAGGGTGGCGACCCACTCGTCGGAGGTGTCGGGTGCGCCGTTCGGCCAGTCGATCGCGGGGGTGTCGGAGGCGGGGTCGGCGGGCCAGCGCACCGGGTCCGACGGCGGCCCGCCGCAGCCGGCCAGGGTGGCGAGGCACAGACCCAGTGCGGCGGCGGCCTGGGGGGCGCGAGCGCGGGTCATCGCTCGGACTCCTGGATGGGTCGGCCGTCGGGGCCGATGACCTCGTCCGCCCAGACGGTCTCGCCGTAGGGGGGCGGGGGGTCGAAGTAGCCGGCGCGGGGATTGCCCAGCTCGCAGCCGCTGCCGTTGCGGGCGTCGGTGACGTCGATGTGGCCGTCGGGTTCGCGGTGCAGGACATAGATCATCGTGTGGCCGTTGTACTTCCCGGTGTCGCCGTTGGCGAGGTCGTCCGGGTCGAGCGCGGGGCCCTCGACGGTCATCCACTCCGGGGGGATGCAGACCGAGACAGTGGCTTCGTCGCCCTCGGTCTCGACGTCCCGGATGGTCATCGGGTTGGGCCCGGGCCGGTACGCGTAGATCGACCCGGTGTCATGGAGGTTCTCGCGGTGGGACGCCTGACCCCAGGCTCCGCCGGCCCAGCCGGCTATGTGCTCCTGGGTGGCGAGGGCGGCCAGCGCGGGGCGGGAGAAGTCGTGGGTGTTGCGGGCGACGGCCATGGCGATCTGGTAGTCGAGCAGGGTGGCGACCCACTCGTCGGAGGTGTCGGGTGCGCCGTTCGGCCAGTCGATCGCGGGGGTGTCGGAGTCGGGGTCGGCGGGCCAGCGCACCGGGTCGGACGGTGGCCCGCCGCAGCCGGCCAGGGTGGCGAGGCACAGACCCAGTGCGGCGGCGGCCTGGGGGGCGCGAGCGCGGGTCATCGCTCGGACTCCTGGACGGGTCGGCCGTCGGGGCCGATGACCTCCTCGGCGGGCACCAGCTGGCCGTAGGGAGGTGCGGGGTCGAAGTACCCGGCGCGAGGTTCGTCGGGGTCGCAGCCGCCGTGGATACGGCTGTCGGTGACGACGATATGGCCGTCGGGCTCGCGGCGCAGTGTGTAGATGTAGACCCAGCCGCGGTAATTCCCGGTCAGGTCCTCGGGTGCCGGTGCGGGGCCATCGATCGTGTTCCAGTTCGAGGGGATGCACGCCCTGATAGTGGCGCGGTCGTCCTCGGCGTCGATGTCCAGGATCGTCATCGGGAACGGGCCGGGCCGGTACTCGTAGTGCGAGGCATTGCCCTCCCTGTGGGACGCGAGCATCTCGGCACCCCCGGCCCAGGCGGCGATGTGCTCCTGCGTGGCGAGGGCTGCGAGGGCAGGGCGGGAGAAGTCGTGGGTGTTGCGGGCGACGGCCATGGCGATCTGGTAGTCGAGCAGGGTGGCGACCCACTCGTCGGAGGTGTCGGGTGCGCCGTTCGGCCAGTCGATCGCGGGGGTGTCGGAGTCGGGGTCAGCGGGCCAGCGCACCGGGTCCGACGGCGGCCCGCCGCAGCCGGCCAGGACGCCCAGCAGCACCGCCGTCACGAGAGCAACCACGCGGAGCGCGTGTCGCTGGGCCATCAGGAGCCCGCCGCGTCGGTCTTGGTGACGTCGAGCGCGTCGCGCTCGTCGTCGTACTCGTCCATCCGCTTGTCCACGTAGTGATCGAGACCGCCGGCGGCCTCGATCTCCTCCGCCGGTGCCCAGCCCTCGGCGAGCGCGGTGAGCACTCGGCGGGCCGCGGCCTCCCGCTCGCCGGTGGCACCCGCCTCGGCCAGGAAGTCGCGCAGCGCCGTGTCGTAGCTGCTCGCCCAGGCGTTCTCCGCCAGGTCCTCGCCGACCGTCGTGACCACGGAGGCGGCGATGCCGGCCTCCCCGGCGATCCGGCCGAGGACCTCGCCGGAGACCAGCCCACCCAGGCCGATCTGCTGCCGGACGGCCGCGTCGTGCAGGCTCGCAGCGGTCAGCTCGGCGGCGACCTGCGCGCCGTCGACCGCACCGAGCAGCGCCGCCACCCGGTCGAGGATCTCGTTCTGCCGGATGACCGGGCTCGCGCCCAGGCTGTCGACCAGCACCACCTGGAGCGTCGCCGTGCTCGCGGTGAGCCGGGCGGCCGCGTCGGCGTCCTGCGCCACCAGCGCGAGCAGCGTCGCCAGAGTCTTGTCGGAGACCCAGACGCTGTTGCAGCCGCCGTCGGCCCCCATCCACATGATCGGCGCGTTGGTGGAACGTGCGCTGCCTTCCAGCGGTTTGTCCGCCGTCAGCACCGTCTCCAACCACAGCGGCAGCTGCCGCTCCACCACCCCCGCCAGCGCGTCCGCGGCCTCGGCGTCCAGCCGGGTCAGGTGCCGCGCCGGGTCGTCCATCCACGCGTTGATGATCGCCACGTTCGCCGCCACCAGCCGGTCCACCAGCACCGGGTCCGCCCCCGGCCCGGCCAGCGCCCCCGGCACGGTCTGCAACGCCTCCCACAGCACCAGCGGAGCGGCCCACCCGCCCGCGGCGGGCCAGTCGCGCGCGCCGTACCAGTGCTGCGCCCGCGCCGCGTCCGCGGCCAGCCACGCCGTGACGTCGCCCGGGCACCCCGCGGCCTGCCGGAGCAGCACCGCCGCCGGATCGACGAACCACGAGGGCGAGCCGTCGCCGAGCGGCGCGAGCAGCCCGTCGGCCATCGGCCCGACGCCCCCGGCGTCGGGATCGAGCTGCCAGATCAGCATCCCGTCGCGCTCGCGTGCCTGGATCGCGTCGAGGGTCGCGCAGATCAGCCCGGGCGGCATGGGCGCGCCCTCGGCGTCGGCGAACAGGTACGACACCACCAGGGCGGCGTTGGTGCCGGTGAGCAGGCCGGTGGCGAAGACCGCCTGCTGGTCCTCGTCCCACGCGCCGGCACCGAGCGCGAGGGCGCGGCGCAGGGCGTCCTGCACGGCACCGGCCTGGTCGGCGCGGGCGGGGTCGCGCAGCGCCTCCGCGTCCACCGCGGTCAGCAGGTCGGCCAGGTCGCGCCCGCCGAGGTCGCGCAGGAACGAGCCCATGATCGACGCGGACGTGCCCCAGGTCGCGAGCAGGGTCGCGAGCTCGTCGGTCGCGCTGCGCTCGCCGTCGGCGACACGGCGGGCCAGGTCCACCAGGCTCGTGCGCAGTCCGCGCCAGGTCAGGTGCTCCGCGCCCGTGATCCCCGCGGTCTGCAGTGCGGCCGCGACGGAGTCCCAGGACGGCACCCCCTCCAGGACCAGCGCGCCGCGCACCCGGGTGTCGGCGGCGGTGCGCTCCTCGCCCAGCCGGTCCAGGTCCCGGTCGACCGCGGCGAGCGTCCGGTCGGCCTCGGCGACCTGGGCGGACGCTCGGGCGATCGTGCTCGCGTCGATCACCTCGCCCGGGTGCGGCACCCGGTTCAGCACGGCCTGGCCGGCACGCCGGTCGTCCAGGGCGGCGTCCCGTCGCACACGCACATGGTGCGCGTCCTCGGCGATCTGCTCGACCGTCCCGGCGTAGACCAGCAGCTCGGCGGCGCACCACGCGATCGACTCGACGACCGACCGCACCCGCGCGCAGAACTGCTCGACCCCGTCCCGGAACGCTTCGGCGGCCGCCCCGGACCACACCGTCGACGTCACGTTCCCCTGGTGGGTGCGCATCAGGGCGTGCGCCTCGGCCAGCATCGTGGACGTGCGCTCGTGCTCCGCCGCCTGCAGGCGGAGGCCGGCGACGTCCCCGGCGCCCGGATCCTGCCGGGTCCAGGTGCCGCTCATCCCTGACGCGCCAGCGCCGCGTCGGCGTCGAGCAGCTGCGCCGCGCAGTCGACCGCACCCTGCCCGATCCGGAACACCTCCGAGGCGGCGCCGAGCACCTGGCGTCCCACCACCGGGTTCAGTGCGCGCACCGCCTCGTCGACGGGGCCGGATCCCGATTCGAACGCCCCGGCCCAGCACGGCGACTCCATCATCCGTGCGAGCGACCGGATCACCGATCCCGTCGCGGACACCACCCCGGCATCGACCACCAGATCCGACACGAGCACCTCCAGGACGAGCGCGACCACCTCGACCCGGACCCTGGCACGATCGCGCCGGTCCCCGCTCGCCCGCGTGTGTGGTTCCACTCTTCGCGAGGGATATCCCTCAGCCCAGGGTCGCCAGCGCCTCGACCAGCACGTCCAGCGCGTCGTCCAGCAGCGCCGGCTCGATCACCAGCGGCGGCAGCAGCCGCACCACGTTGCCCCAGGTCCCGCAGGTCAGCAGCACCACCCCGGCGGCCAGGCAGGCGGTGGCGACCCGGCGGGCGGCGTCCGCGTCCGGGTCGAGCGTGCCGGGCCGGACCAGCTCGACGCCGATCATCGCGCCCCGCCCGCGCACCTCCGCCACCGGGCCGCCGGGACGCACCAGGGGCGCCAGCCGCGCGCGCACCCGGGTCTCGATCGCGCGCGCCGCGCCCGCGAGGTCGCGGTCCTCGAACAGGGCGATCGACGCGAGCGCCGCCGCGCAGGACACCGGGTTGCCGCCGAAGGTGCCGCCCAGCCCGCCGGCGTGCACCGCGTCCATGATCTCGGCGCGGCCGGTGACCGCGGCCAGCGGCAGCCCGCCGGCGATCCCCTTGGCGGTGCACACCAGGTCCGGCACCACGCCCTCGTCCTCGCAGGCGAACATCGTGCCGGTGCGGGCGAAGCCGGTCTGCACCTCGTCGGCGACCAGCACGATCCCGTGCGCGCGGGTCCACGCCGCGAGCGCGGGCAGGAACCCCGGCGCCGGCACCACGAAACCGCCCTCGCCGAGCACCGGCTCCACCACCAGCGCCGCCACGCGCTCCGCGCCGATCTGCCGCTCCGCCACCGCGACCAGCCGCGCGGCCGCCTCGGCACCGGTCATCCCGGCGGGGTCGCGCAGCGGGTAGGAGGCGGGCACCCGGTAGACCTCGCCGGCGAAGGGGCCGAAGCCGGTCTTGTACGGCATGGCCTTAGCGGTCATCGCCATCGTGAGGTTGGTGCGCCCGTGGTAGGCGTGGTCGAGCACCAGCACCGCGTCCCGGCCGGTGGTGCGGCGGGCGATCTTGACGGCGTTCTCCACCGCCTCGGCCCCCGAGTTGAGCAGCACCGAGCGCTTGGCGTGGTCGCCGGGGGTCAGGCGCGCCAACGCCTCGCACACCGCGACGTAGCCCTCGTAGGGGCCGACCATGAAGCAGGTGTGCGTGCTGGCGGCGGCCTGCGCGGCGACGGCCTCGACCACCTCGGGCGCGCTGGCGCCGACCGAGGTCACCGCGATCCCGGAGCCGAGGTCGACCAGGGTGTTGCCGTCCACGTCGCGCAGCACCCCGCCCCCGGCACGCTCCACGTACACCGGCAGCGTCGAGGTGACCCCGGCGGCCACCACCGCGGCGCGTCGCTCGGCCAGCGCCCGCGAGCGGGGACCGGGGACCGCGGTGACCAGGTGGCGGCGCTGCTCCAGCGTGTGCGACATCTCGTGCTCCGGAAATCGTCGGTGATCGGGGGTCGATCGCACGGTATCCGTCGATTGTTACGGATGATCGTGCGGTTTCGCGCCCTGATCTGCCCGCGGCGGCGCGATCGGCGATGTGCAGGTCTCGTGCCCCGGGTGGGGGATTCCCGCACGGCGTCCAGCGCACGCCCAGCCGGAGGGGGCAAGATGTGGCAGCCCTGCCTGATCAACCGGAGGACCGCGTGGCCTACTTCATCGGCGTGCTCGTGCTCGTCGTGGGCGTGCTCGTCTCGATCGCCCTGCACGAGCTCGGCCACATGCTGCCCGCCAAGAAGTTCGGCGTGCGCGTCAGCCAGTACATGGTCGGCTTCGGTCCGACGCTCTGGTCCCGCACCCGCGGCGAGACCGAGTACGGCGTCAAGGCGATCCCGCTCGGCGGCTACGTCCGGCTGATCGGCATGTACCCGACCCCCGAGGCCGTGGGCAACCCGCCGGTCAAGGGCTTCCTCAGCCGGATGGCCGCCGACGCCCGCGAGGCCTCCGCCGAGGAGATCCTGCCCGGGCAGGACCACCGCGCGTTCTACCGGCTCTCGACGCCGAAGAAGCTCGTCGTCATGCTCGGCGGACCGGTGATGAACCTGGTGATCGCGGTGGTGCTGCTCGCGATCCTGTTCCTCGGGATCGGCACCTCGGCGCTGTCCACCACGATCTCCTCGGTCAACCAGTGCGTGATCCCGGTCAGCTCCACCGCCACCGAGTGCACCGACGCCGACCCCGAGGCCCCCGCGGCGGCCGCCGGCATCCTGCCCGGCGACACCGTGGTCGAGTACGACGGCGTGACGATCGACTCCTGGGACCAGCTGTCCGGGCTGATCCGCGGCACCGGCGCCGAGGAGGTGCCGATCGTGGTCGAGCGCGACGGCGAGCGGCTCACCCTCCAGGTCACCCCCGTGGTGGCCGAGCGACCGGTGGCCGACGAGGACGGGATGGCCGTGCTGGACGACGACGGGCAGCCGGTGACCGCCAGCGTCGGGTTCCTCGGCATCGGCCCCGGCACCGAGCTGCAGCGCACCTCGCCGTCCGAGGTCGTCACGGTGACGGCGGACTGGGTGTGGCAGACCGGCAAGGCCATGGTCACGCTGCCGGCGAAGATCGTGGACATCGCCCGCAGCACCTTCGGCAGCGAGGAGCGGGACGCCACCGGCGTGATCGGCCCGGTCGGCATCGCCCGCCTCGCCGGCGAGGTCGCGTCCAGCGACGTCCCCGGTGTCGGCACCGCCGAGCGCGTCGGCACGGTGCTCAGCCTGCTCGCCTCGCTGAACATCGCGCTGTTCGTCTTCAACCTGATCCCGCTGGTGCCGCTGGACGGCGGGCACGTCGCCGCCGCGCTGTGGGAGGGGATCAAGCGGCAGTGGGCCCGCGTGCGCCACCTGCCCCGGCCGCGCCCCGCCGACGCCGCCCGGCTGCAGCCGCTGGCGCTGACCATGTTCGTGCTGCTCGCCGGCGCCGGGCTGCTGATCGCCTACGCCGACATCGTCAACCCGACCACGCTGGGCTGACCGGCCGGGTGCCGGGCACGCGGACGACCACGGTGGGAGGATGACGCGGTGAGCACCCCGATCGCCCTGGGCATGCCGGAGCCGGCCGCCCCGGTCCTCGCCCCGCGACGCCCCACCCGCCGGATCCGTGTCGGCTCGGTGGACGTCGGCGGCGGCGCGCCGGTGAGCGTGCAGTCGATGACCACCACGCTGACCTCCGACGTCAACGCCACCCTCCAGCAGATCGCCGAGCTGACCGCCGCCGGCTGCGACATCGTGCGGGTGGCCGTGCCGACCCAGGACGACGCCGACGCGCTGGCGGCCATCGCCCGCAAGTCGCAGCTGCCGGTGATCGCCGACATCCACTTCCAGCCGCGCTACGTCTTCGCCGCGATCGACGCGGGCTGCGCCGCCGTGCGGGTCAACCCCGGCAACATCCGCAAGTTCGACGACCAGGTCAAGGAGATCGCCCGCGCGGCCTCCGACGCCGGGGTGTCGCTGCGGATCGGGGTGAACGCCGGCTCGCTCGACCCGCGCCTGCTGGCCAAGCACGGCAAGGCCACCCCGGAGGCGCTGGTCGAGTCCGCCGTCTGGGAGGCCTCGCTGTTCGAGGAGCACGACTTCCACGACTTCAAGATCTCGGTCAAGCACAACGACCCCGTCGTGATGGTCCGTGCCTACGAGCTGCTGTCCGAGCGCGGCGACTGGCCGCTGCACCTCGGCGTCACCGAGGCCGGGCCGGCGTTCCAGGGCACGATCAAGTCCGCCACCGCCTTCGGCGCGCTGCTGAGCCAGGGGATCGGCGACACGATCCGGGTCTCGCTGTCCGCGCCGCCGGTCGAGGAGGTCAAGGTCGGCATCCAGATCCTCCAGTCGCTCAACCTGCGCCCCCGCAAGCTCGAGATCGTGTCCTGCCCGTCCTGCGGGCGCGCGCAGGTGGACGTCTACTCCCTGGCCGAGCGGGTCACCGCCGGCCTGGAGGGGCTGACCGTGCCGCTGCGGGTCGCCGTGATGGGCTGCGTCGTCAACGGTCCCGGCGAGGCGCGCGAGGCCGATCTCGGCGTGGCCTCCGGCAACGGCAAGGGCCAGATCTTCGTGCGCGGCGAGGTGGTCAAGACCGTCCCCGAGCACGCGATCGTCGAGACCCTGATCGACGAGGCCCTGCGGATCGCCGACACCCTGCCCGCCGGCGACGGCGGCCCCGTCGTCACGGTGGGATGAGCCCCGTCCGCACCGGACCCGGCACCGGCCGGGTGCTGGACGACGCCGACGTGGCCGACGCCCTCGCCGTCTGCGCCCTCGACCCGGTCGCCGCCGTGCTCGCCACCGTGCGGCTGCAGCAGGCCGCGCACGTCGGGCTGCGCCGGGTCGGCGGGCAGGCCTGGGGCTACGAGGTGGACGGCGTGCTGCGCGCGATCTGCTGGGCCGGCGCCAACCTCGTGCCGGTGGTCCCCGGCGACGACCCCGCGGTCCGGGCCGGTGCCGTCGACGCCTTCGCCGCCTTCGGGCGGGCCCAGGGCCGGCGCTGCTCCTCGATCGTCGGTGCCGCCGAGGTCGTGCTGCCGGTCTGGGAGCGCCTGGCGCCCACCTGGGGCGGCGTCCGCGACGTCCGCGCCGACCAGCCCTCGATGGTGATCGACCACGAGCCCGCCCTCGCGCCGGACCCCGCCGTGCGCCGATCCCGGCCCGAGGAGTACCCCCTGGTGCTGCCCGCCTGCGTGCGGATGTTCACCGAGGAGGTCGGCTACTCGCCCCTCGGCGGTGCCGGCGGCGCCTACGAGAACCGGGTGCAGGCGCTGATCCGCGACGGCCGGTCCTTCGTGCGCGTCGAGGATCCCGGCCCCGAGGTGGTGTTCAAGGCCGAGCTCGGCGCGGTCGCCGGGGGAGTGGCGCAGGTGCAGGGCGTCTGGGTCACCCCCGCCCGGCGCGGGCAGGGGCTGTCCGAGGGGGGCATGGCCGCCGTGGTCGCCGCCGCCCGCCGCGAGGTCGCCCCGACGGTGTCGCTGTACGCGAACCACTACAACGAGCGGGCGCTGGCGGCGTACCGGGCGGTGGGGTTCCGGCAGGTGGGCACGTACGCGACGGTCTTGTTCTGACGCCCTGCGGGCGTGGCTGCATCGTCGCGGTTCAGCGCAGCAGGCGGGACATCCGGCGGTCGGCGAGCGGCATGCCGCCGGTCTGGCAGGTCGGGCAGTACTGCAGGGACGAGTCCGCGAACGACACCTCGTGCACGGTGTCCCCGCACGGCGTGCTGTCCCACCCCGGGCAGGGCTCGCCGGTGCGGCCGTGCACGCGCATCCCGCGGCGCTTGGCGTCCTTGAGGTCGGCGGCCGGGCGGCCCCGCGACGTCTCCACCGCCTCGGTGAGCACCGCCACCACCGCGGCGTGCAGCCGGGCCACGGCGTCCGCGTCGAAGGAGCGGGTGAGCGCGAACGGGCTGGTGCGGGCGACCAGCAGGATCTCGTCGGAGTAGGCGTTGCCGATCCCGGCGATCGTCCCCTGGTCGCGCAGCAGCCCCTTGATCTGCTGGTTCCTGCTCGCCATCAGCGCCGCGAACCGCTCCACGGTGAAGTCCGGGCCCAGCGGCTCGACACCCAGCGATGACACCTGCGGGACCTCGGCGGGATCGGCGACGACGTAGACGGCCAGGCGCTTGCGGGTGCCCGCCTCGGTGAGGTCGAAGCCGGAGCCGTCGTCCAGCCGTACCCGCAGCGCCAGCGGCGACTTGCCGGGGCGCACCGGGTTCGTCGACAGCGCGTCCGACCAGCGCAGCCAGCCGGCGCGGGCCATGTGGAAGACGAGGTGCAGGGCGGCGTCGCCGGACTCGGGGTGGACGGTGAGGTCGAGCCACTTGCCGTGTCGGCCCGCGCCGACGACCTCGCCGCCCGCAAGGTCGGCCGGGCCGGGTCGGAACGTCTTGAGCGCGCTGATCGCCCCCACCTCGACCGCCGTCACGCGACGGCCGACGGCACGGGTGCGCAGGAACTCCGCCAGCGACTCGACCTCGGGCAGCTCGGGCATGGGGCCATCCTGGCGCACACCACCGCCTGAGGCGCCCGGTGGGCGCGACCGACGGAGGCGCCCGGTGGGCGCGGCCGACCGAGGCGCGACGCGCGGGCGGGGTCCTCGCGGCCACTAGGCTGCGGACCATGCTGCTACGCCTGTCCACGCTGTTCGTCCGCACCCTGCGCGAGGACCCGGCCGACGCCGAGGTCGCGAGCCACAAGCTGCTCGTCCGCGCCGGCTACATCCGCCGCGCCGCCCCCGGCATCTACACCTGGCTGCCGCTGGGCCTGCGGGTGCTGGCGAAGGTGGAGGCGGTCGTCCGCGAGGAGATGGACGCGGCGGGCGCGCAGGAGGTGCACTTCCCGGCGCTGCTGCCGAAGGAGCCCTACGAGGCCACCGGCCGCTGGACCGAGTACGGCCCGAACATCTTCCGCCTGCAGGACCGCCGGGAGAACGACTACCTGCTCGCGCCCACGCACGAGGAGATGTTCACGCTGCTGGTCAAGGACCTGTACTCCTCGTACAAGGACCTGCCGCTGGCGCTCTACCAGGTGCAGACCAAGTACCGCGACGAGGCCCGCCCGCGCGCGGGGCTGATCCGCGGCCGCGAGTTCATCATGAAGGACGCCTACTCCTTCGACCTGGACGACGCCGGCCTGGACGCCTCCTACCAGCGCCAGCGCGACGCCTACGAGCGGATCTTCACCCGCCTCGGCCTGGAGTACGTGATCGTCGCGGCGACCTCCGGCGCCATGGGCGGCTCGCGCTCCGAGGAGTTCCTCACCCCCACCGCGATCGGCGAGGACACCTTCGTCCGCTCGCCCGGCGGGTACGCCGCCAACGTCGAGGCCGTCACCACGGTCGTGCCGGACGCGCTGCCGTTCGCCGACGCGCCGGCCGCGCACGTCGAGGACACCCCCGACACCCCGACGATCGACTCGCTGGTCGCCGTCGCGAACGAGCGCTTCGCCCGCACCGACCGCGCCTGGACCGCAGCCGACACGCTGAAGAACGTCGTGCTGGCCCTGGTGCACCCGAGCGGCGAGCGCGAGCTGCTGGTCGTCGGCCTGCCCGGCGACCGCGAGGTCGACATGAAGCGCCTGGAGGCCGCCGTGGCCCCCGCCGAGGTCGAGACCGCCAACGAAGCCGACTTCGCCGCGCACCCCGAGCTGGTCAAGGGCTACATCGGCCCCGCCGTGCTCGGCCCGAACCTCGACGGGCTGGCCGCCGACGCCGAGGGCCGCACGGGCGTGCGCTACCTGCTCGACCCCCGCGTGGTCGAGGGCACCCGGTGGATCACCGGCGCGAACGTCCACGGCAAGCACGTCTTCGACCTGGTCGCCGGCCGTGACTTCGCCGCCGACGGCACCGTCGAGGCCGCCGAGGTGCGCGCCGGGGACCTCGCCCCCGACGGCTCCGGCCCGCTGGAGCTCGCCCGGGGCATCGAGATCGGCCACATCTTCGCCCTCGGCCGCAAGTACGCGCAGGCCCTCGGCCTGACCGTGCTCGACCAGAACGGCAAGTCCCAGGTCGTCACCATGGGCTCCTACGGCATCGGCGTCACCCGCGTGCTCGCCGCGCTGGCCGAGGCCAACCACGACGACCGCGGCCTCGCCTGGCCGGTCGGCGTCGCCCCCGCCCACGTGCAGATCGTCGCCACCGGCAAGGACGCGACCGTCTTCGAGGCCGCCGAGGAGCTGGCGACCACGCTGGAGCAGCGCGGCATCGAGGTCGTCTACGACGACCGTCCGAAGGTCTCGCCCGGCGTGAAGTTCGCCGACGCCGAGCTGCTGGGCGTGCCGCTCACCGTCGTCGTGGGTCGTGGCCTCGCCGACGGCCTGGTCGAGGTGCGCCCGCGCGTCGTCACCGAGGGCGGCCCGCAGGCCGAGCAGGTGCCGGTGGCCGAGGTCGCCGACCGCGTCACCGCCCTGGTGGCGGACCTGCTCGCCGGCTGACCGCGCGCACCGCGCGCTGGCCGCGCCCGCCCGAGAGCCCCCGTCCGCCCCGCGCGGCCGGGGGCTCTCGCGCGTCTGTGCCCGTGAGCTGAGCGCCGAGGTTGCACGAACGCAGCCTTCAGCGCCCGGGAAGCCTGCATTCGTGCACTCTCGGCGCTGTTCTCAGACGCGCCACGGCCCGCAGGTGGTCGGCGCAGCCCGCGCGTCAGCCCGCGGGGGTCGCGGCGGGGAGCCCGGGCAGCGCGGTCGGGGTCGCGTCCCACGCGAGCGACGCCACGGCGGCCTCGCGCAGCGCGTCCACCACGGCCACCCGGTCCGCGGTCCCGCCGGCGCTGGCGAGCACCGCGTCGCCGTAGACCCCGGTGAGCGTGGTCTCCAGCCCGCCGCAGAACGTGCGGACGGCCGCCACCGAGGACAGGTCGGCGCCGAGGGCGTAGGTCACCCGGCGCGGGTCGTCGGCGGTCCCGGCGACCCCGGCGCGCGCGGCCCAGGCGTCACCCTGCGCGCGGTGCCGGGCGGCGGAGGCGCGGGCGGCCTCACGGTCGGCGTCGGACAGCCGTGCCGCGGCGACCTCGAAGCCGTAGCCGGCCTGGTCCTCGGCGGCGACCAGCGCGAGCAGCGCGGCACGGGAGAGGTCGTCACCGGTGGCACCCGAGCCGTCGGTCGTGGCCGAGGGCGTGGCGCCCGGATCCGCCGCCGAGCCGTCGCCGGAGCCCGAGCCGTCCGCCGAGCCGCCGGTGGTGGTGCCGGAGGCGGGTGCGGTGGTGTCGATCGCCGGTACCTCCACGCCGAGCCCGCCGGCCAGCCGCACCGCGAGCTGCGCGCGGGAGGCGGACACGGCGGCGAGCAGCCGGGCCAGCGCGCCGTCCTGCGCGGCGACCGCACCGGCCCGCGCGTCGGAGGCCGTGCCGGCGAGCAGCGCGAGCACGTCGGCGGGCAGCGCGGCGGGGGAGGTGGTCGCGGTGGCCGAGGGGCTCGCGCCCGGCAGCCCGGAGTCGTACACGCCGCCCAGCGCGGTCACCTGCTCGGTGGCGGTCGCCCCGACCAGCGTCAGCGCGGCGAGCACGGGGTCGACGGTGCCGACCGAGGCGGCGGTCGCGGCGGCCTGGAGCGCCAGCGCGTCGTCCACGGCGTCCCGGCGGACCTGCTCGACCGCGTCGGGCGACGGCTCCGTCGGCTCCGGGGTCTCGCGGCGCAGGTCGCAGCCGGCGAGCGCGACCGTCGCGACCGCCACGAGGAGGGCGGCGACGGTGCGCCGGGACCGGGACGGGCGGGGCTGGGCGGTGGCGGACATCACCGTGGATCCTCCCATGTCGGGCGGGGTCCGGGCCGGACGTCGGGTGCGAGCCGCAGGAGTCAGTACGCTTGCCTCAGCAGCAGGACGGTCCGCCGCCCCGCGCACGCACCACCAGCAGGGCCCGACAACATCACAGCGTCGACGTCCCCGGTGGCGGACGTGCGCCCGGGGACGCCCGGACCGCCCGTCATCGCAGGACCGACAGGAGGACACCATGGCCGCGCCGACGAGTGCGCAGCGCATCCGGGAGAGCATCGAGCCGGTGGTGACCGGGTCGGGTCTCTGGCTGGAGGACGTCGCGCTGGTGCGTGACGGCGGACGCCAGGTGCTCCGCGTGGTGGTCGACGCCACCGAGGACGCCGAGGAGGCCCCGGACCTCGACGCCGTGGCCGAGGTGTCCCGCGCGGTGTCCGCCGCCCTGGACGACCTGGACGGGCTGCCTGACAGCTACACCCTCGAGGTGTCGACCCGCGGCGCCGCCGCCCCGCTGACCGCGCGTCGGCACTACGTGCGCGCCATCGGCCGCCTGGTGACGCTGCGGCTGACCGACGGCGGCACCCTCGCGGGCCGCCTGGTCGAGGTGGAGCCGGCGGGGGAGTCCGCCACGGTGGTGGTCGTCCCCGTGACCCCGGGCGTGAAGGGTCGTCCCGCGAAGATCGGCGACCCGGTGCGCGTGGACCTCGCGGGTGTGCGCGACGGTCAGGTGGAGATCGAGCTGGTGAAGGACATCCCCGGTGCCGACCGCGCCGGGGCGAACGGGCCGACGGGCCAGGAGGACTGACGTGGACATCGACATGCAGGCGCTGCGGCTCATCGAGCGCGAGCGCGACATCAGCCTGGACGTGCTGGTCTCGGCGATCGAGCAGGCGCTCCTGTCCGCCTACCACCGCACGCCGGAGGCCCACCAGGACGCCCGCGTCGAGCTGGACCGCCGGTCCGGCCACGTGACCGTGTGGGCTCGCGAGCGCACCGTGGTCCCGGCCGCGCCGGTGGAGGAGGACCCGGAGGCCGAGGCGACCGCCGTGCCGCCGACCACCGTGGTCACGGGCCCCGAGTTCGACCACACGCCCGCCGGCTTCGGCCGGATCGCCACCGCCACGGCCCGCCAGGTGATCGTGCAGCGGCTGCGCGACGCCGAGGACGACCAGGTGCTCGGGCAGTTCCGCGGCAAGGAGGGCGAGGTCCTCGGCGGCGTGATCCAGCAGGGTCGCGACCCGCGCGTCGTGCTGGTGGACGTCGGCGGCACCGAGGCCGTGCTGCCCGCCCACGAGCAGGTCCCCACCGAGCAGTACGTGCACGGCGAGCGGATCCGCGCCCTCGTGCTGGACGTCTCGCGCGGACCCAAGGGCCCGCAGATCACCCTGTCGCGCACCCACCCCAACCTCGTGCGCAAGCTGTTCGAGCTGGAGGTCCCGGAGGTCGCCGACGGCAGCGTCGAGATCACCGCGCTCGCCCGCGAGGCCGGCCACCGCACCAAGATGGCCGTGCGCTCACGCGTGGCGGGCCTGAACGCCAAGGGTGCCTGCATCGGCCCGCTCGGCTCCCGGGTGCGCGCCGTGATGGCCGAGCTGCACGGCGAGAAGATCGACATCGTCGACCACTCCGACGACCCGGCCGCGATGGTCGCGCACGCGCTGTCCCCGGCGCGGGTGCTGAACGTCACGGTGGTGGACGCCGCCGCCCGGGCCGCCCGCGTGGTGGTGCCGGACTACCAGCTGTCGCTCGCGATCGGCAAGGAGGGCCAGAACGCCCGCCTCGCCGCCAAGCTCACCGGCTGGCGCATCGACATCCGCTCCGACGCGGCCGAGAACGCCCCGGGCGCCGGGTCGGACGACACCGACGACGCCGGTGCGGAGACCGAGGTCACGGGCTCGTCCGAGACCGACGGTCACGGTCGGTGACGTCGCGCGCTAGACTGGACCACGCTGGGCCGGAGGCCCGGCAGTCCTCGCCGAGCAGGCGGAACCCCGATGCCCGCGCAGCGCACGCCGCTGCGGAGGTCGTCGTGGGTCCGGTCCGCACGTGCGTGGGGTGCCGAGCGACCGGCCCGAGGTCGGTCCTGCTGCGCGTGGTCCTCGCGTCGGGGGCCGTGGGGACACCCGCGGTCGTCGTCGACGTGGCTCGCACGCTGCCGGGCCGGGGGGCGTGGCTGCACCCCGAACCTCGCTGCCTCGAGCTCGCCGAACGCCGACGTGCGTTCCCGCGGGCCCTGCGTCACGCAGGGCCGCTGGACACGTCCGCGGTGCAGGCGCACCTCGCAGGTCGCTGAGGGGGACCAGGCCGCCGGGCCACATCACCCGGTGGCGAACCGTCGATCAGGGAAAGCGGGTTGGAAGCCGATGGCTACCCGATGAGCACGCACCGATGAGTACCCAGCGATGAGTACCCAGCACTAACGACGGTCCGCACCTGTCCGGGCGGACCGAGACAGGAGAGATGTGGCCAAGGTCCGCGTCTACGAGCTCGCCAAGGAGCTCGGAGTCGACAGCAAGACCCTCATGACCAAGCTGAACGACCTCGGTGAGTTCGTTCGCTCGGCGTCCTCGACGATCGAGCCGCCGGTGGTCCGCAAGCTGCGGGACACCTACCCGGCGGCCGGTGGCGGCAGCAAGCCCGCCGCCCGTCCGGCGCCGGCGAAGCCCGCCGCGCCCGTGCAGCAGGCGGCCCCGGCCGCTCCGGCGGCGACCCCCGCGGCGGCTCCGGCCACCCCGGCGCAGGCCGCTCCCGCCGCCCCCGCGGCGTCCGCCCCGGCCGCGTCCGCCCCGGCGGCTCCGGCCGCCTCCGCGGCGCCCGCCGCCCGTCCGGCCCCGGCCCGTCCGGCGGCTCCCGCCCCGGCAGCCCCGGCCCGTCCGGCCGCCCCGGCGCGCTCCGAGGGTGGCGAGGGCTCGCGCACCTCGGCGCCGCGCCCCGGCGCCCCGCGCCCCGGCAACAACCCGTTCGCGTCCTCCCAGGGCATGCCCCGCTCCGGCGCTCCGCGCCCGGGTGGTCCGCGCCCCGGCGGCCCGCGTCCGGGCAACAACCCCTTCGCGTCCTCACAGGGCATGCCCCGTCCGGGCGAGCGTCGCTCCGACGCCCCCGCGGCGCAGGCCGGTGCCGGCGCCCCCGCGGGCGAGCGTCCCGGCGGCCCGCGTCCCGCGGCGCCGCGTCCGGGTGGTCCGCGCCCGAACCCGGGCATGATGCCCGGCCGCTCGGCCAGCGGTGTCGGTCGTCCGGGCGAGCGCCCGGCCCGTCCCGGTGGTGGCGGTCGTCCCGGCGGCGGTGGCGGCTACGGCGGTGGCGCCGGTCGTCCCGGCGGTGCCGGTGGCGGCGGTGGCTACGCCGGTCGTCCCGGTGGCGGCGGTGGCCGTCCCGGTGCCGGTGGTCGTGGTTCCACCCAGGGTGCGTTCGGTCGCGCCGGGGGCCGTCCGGTCCGCGGTCGCAAGTCGAAGCGGGCGAAGCGCCAGGAGTTCGAGCAGATGCAGGCGCCGTCGCTCGGCGGCGTGCAGGTCCCGCGCGGCAACGGCAAGACCGTCGTCCGCCTGCGTCACGGCTCCTCGCTGAACGACTTCGCGGACAAGATCGACGCGAACCCGGCCTCGCTGGTCACCGTGCTGTTCCACCTCGGTGAGATGGCCACGGCGACCCAGTCGCTGGACGAGGACACCTTCGGCACCCTGGCGGCGGAGCTCGGCTACGTCGTCGAGATGGTGTCGGCGGAGGAGGAGGACCGCGAGCTGCTCGGGTCCTTCGACATCGACCTCGACGCCGAGCTGGAGGGCGAGTCCGACGAGGACCTGGCCCCCCGGCCGCCGGTCGTCACCGTCATGGGTCACGTCGACCACGGAAAGACCAAGCTGCTCGACGCGATCCGCCAGACGGACGTCGTCGCGGGCGAGGCCGGCGGCATCACCCAGCACATCGGTGCGTACCAGGTGCGTGCCGAGCACGAGGGCGTCGACCGGGCGATCACGTTCATCGACACCCCGGGTCACGAGGCGTTCACCGCCATGCGTGCCCGCGGTGCGCAGGTCACCGACATCGCGATCCTCGTGGTCGCGGCGGACGACGGCGTGATGCCCCAGACGATCGAGGCGCTGAACCACGCCCAGGCGGCCGGCGTGCCGATCGTGGTCGCGGTCAACAAGGTGGACAAGGAGGGGGCCAACCCCGCCAAGATCCGCCAGCAGCTCACCGAGTACAACCTGGTGGCCGAGGAGTACGGCGGCGACACGATGTTCGTCGATGTCTCCGCGAAGCAGAAGATGGGCATCGACGACCTCCTCGAGGCCGTGCTGCTCACCGCGGACGCCTCGCTCGACCTGCGGGCCAACCCGGACAAGGACGCGCGCGGTGTCGCCATCGAGGCGAACCTCGACAAGGGCCGCGGCGCCGTCGCGACCGTCCTGGTCCAGTCCGGCACCCTGCACGTCGGTGACGCGATCGTCGCCGGCACGGCCCACGGCCGTGTCCGCGCGATGTTCGACGAGCACGGCAACAACGTCACCGAGGCGGGCCCGGCCCGTCCGGTCCTGGTGCTCGGCCTGGCGTCGGTGCCGAGCGCCGGTGACACCTTCCTGGTGGCGCCGGACGAGCGCACCGCCCGTCAGATCGCCGAGAAGCGCGAGGCCGCCGAGCGTGCCGCCCTGCTGGCCAAGCGTCGCAAGCGCATCAGCCTGGAGGACTTCACCAAGGCTCTCGAGCAGGGCAAGGTCGAGACCCTCAACCTCGTCATCAAGGGTGACGTCTCCGGTGCCGTCGAGGCCCTGGAGGACGCGCTGCTCAAGATCGACGTGGGCGAGGAGGTCGAGCTGCGGGTCATCCACCGCGGCGTCGGCGCGATCACCCAGAACGACGTGAACCTGGCCACGGTCGACAACGCCGTGATCATCGGCTTCAACGTCAAGTTCGGCGAGCGGGTCGAGGAGCTGGCGGACCGCGAGGGCGTCGAGGTCAAGTTCTACTCGGTCATCTACGCGGCGATCGACGACGTCGAGGCGGCCCTCAAGGGCATGCTCAAGCCGGAGTACGAGGAGGTGCAGCTCGGCACCGCCGAGGTGCGCGAGGTGTTCCGCTCCTCCAAGTTCGGCAACATCGCCGGTTCGCTGGTCCGCTCCGGCGAGATCCGCCGCAACACCAAGGCGCGCGTCCTGCGGAACGGGGCGGTGATCGGGGACAACCTGACCATCGAGTCGCTCAAGCGGTTCAAGGACGACGCCACGGAGGTCCGCGAGGGCTTCGAGTGCGGTATCGGCCTCGGGTCGTACAACGACATCCAGGAGGGCGACGTCATCGAGACCTGGGAGATGCGCGAGAAGCCGCGCTCCTGACGCCTCGACAGGTACGAGACCGCGGGTCTGCGACACCGGTGCACGCGCACCGGGTCCAGGCCCGCGGTCGTCCGCCCGCAGCAGCGGGCACGTGAAGGAGGACCGCACATGGTCGACCACCCGCGGGCGCGCAAGCTCGCCGACCGCATCCAGCAGATCGTCGCGCAGATGCTCGACACCCGGATCAAGGACCCGCGCCTGGGCTTCGTGACCGTCACCGACGTGCGCGTGACCGGCGATCTCCAGCACGCCAGCGTGTTCTACACCGTGCTCGGCGACGCCGAGGCCCGGGAGGGGACCGCCAAGGCGCTGGAGAGCGCCAAGGGGCTCATCCGCTCCGAGGTCGGCAAGCAGACCGGCGTGCGCCTGACCCCGACGCTCGAGTTCCACCTCGACGCCGTGCCGGAGACCGCCGCGCACCTGGACGCCGCGCTGCTCGAGGCCGCCCGTCGGGACGCCGAGGTGTCCCGCCTGGCCGAGCACGCCGCGTTCGCGGGGGAGGCGGACCCGTACCGTCGCCCCGCCGACGAGGAGGACGAGGACGACGCGCCGGAGGACGACGCGTCCGAGGACAGCTCGGCGCGCTGATCCCGCGCACGCACGCACAGAAGGGCCGGACCCCCACGGGGCCCGGCCCTTCTGCACACCCCCAGCCCTGCCCCCTCCCGCAGCCTTCCTCCCGACGAGGTCGGTGGTTCGTGCACGACACGCCTGGGCGACACGCCGTGCGGAGCGCAGAACCACCGACCTCGCGGGGTGTGGGGTGGGAGGAGCGGGGGATCAGAGCGGGAGCGGGTGCGCGTGCTCGGGGTGCGTGCTCGGGTCTCCGGTCCCTGCACCCGTGACTGCACCCGTGCTCGGACCCGTGCCCGTGCTCGAACCCGCACCTGCACCCACGCCCGCCTCCGCCCCCTCCGCGGGCACGGCGCGGCCGGTGCTGCGGGGCATGGCGAGCGACACCAGCGCGGCGGCGGCGATCACGGCGGCCCCGAGCAGCACGGCGGGGCGCAGCCCGTCGGCGAAGGCTGTCGGGGTGAGGTCGCCCCCGGCGGCCTGGAACGCGGCGGTCAGCACGGCGACGCCCAGCGCGACGCCGATCTCGCGCAGCGTGGAGTTGGTGGAGGAGGCGGTGCCGTGGTCCTCGGCGGGCACGTCGGCCAGCACGGCGGTGGCGCTGGGCGCGAAGGTCAGGCCCATGCCGACGCCGGCGAGCAGCAGCCCGGGCACCAGCGAGACGTAGGACGCGTCGGCGCCGGCGACCAGCGCCAGCCACACCAGGCAGCCGGACTGCGCGACCAGGCCGGCGGTGAGCAGCGGTCGCACGCCGACCCGGGCGGTGAGCAGCCCGGCGATCGGCGCCACGACCATCGGCGCGGCGGTCCACGGCAGGGTGCGCAGCCCGGCCTGGAACGGCGAGTGCCCCTGGACGACCTGGAGGTACTGGGCGAGCAGGAACACCGCGCCGAAGATCCCGAGCGAGAACGCGGCACCGGTGAGGTTGGCGACGCTGAACGAGCGGGCGCGGAACAGCCGCAGCGGCACCAGGGCGTGCGGGGTGCGGGCCTCGTGCCGGACGAACAGCACCAGGGCGAGCGCTCCGGCGAGGATCGGGCCGAGCACCGTCGCGGACGTCCAGCCGTCGTCGTTGCCGTGCACGACGCCCCAGACCACGGCGAGCACGCCGAGCCCGGCGAGCAGCAGGCCGATCAGGTCGAGGCGCTGCACCCGGCCGCGGGACTCGGGCAGCGCACGCAGCACCAGCGGCACGGCGACCAGCGCCACCGGCACGTTGATCCAGAACATCGCCTGCCAGGAGATCCCGTCCACGACGGCGCCGCCGACCACCGGGCCGAGCGCGACGCCGAGGCCGGAGATCCCGCCCCAGAGGCCGATCGCCATCGCGCGCCGGGCGACCGGGACCGCGGAGGCGAGCAGGGTGAGCGACAGCGGCATGATCGCGGCGGCGCCGACGCCCTGGACGGCGCGGGCGGCGATCAGCGTGGCGGGGCTGTCGGCGAGCGCAGCCCCGATCGACGCGAGGGTGAACAGCGTGATCCCGCCGAGGAAGGTCCGACGGCGTCCCCAGCGGTCGCCGAGGGTGGCGGCCGCGATCATCAGCGCGGCGAAGGAGAGCGTGTACGCGTTGACCACCCATTGCAGGTCGGTCAGCGAGGCGGCGAGCTCGGTGCGCAGCACGGGCAGCGCGGAGGTGACGACGAGGTTGTCCAGGGTCGCCATGAACATGGGCAGCGAGGCGGCGAGCAGGGCGATCCCGACGGGGACCGCGCGGCGCTCGGCGAGGGGGTGCGACATCGGTGGCTCCCGCGGAGTAGTTGGCATCGACTGATAACAAGCCCTGACGCTAGTTATCGACTGATAACATGTCAACCATGACGACGACACGGATGTCGGGGGAGCAGCGCCGCGAGCAGATCCTCGCCGCCGCCCTCACCGCCTTCGCCGAGGGGGGCTACGCCGGCACGAGCACCGATCAGGTCGCCCGTGCCGCCGGCGTCTCCCAGCCCTACGTGGTGCGGCTGTTCGGCTCCAAGCAGCAGCTCTTCCTCGAGCTGTACCGCGGGGTGGCCGAGCGGATCGTGCACACGCTGCGTGACGCCGTGGCCGCGCTGGCCACCGGCGAGCAGTCCGTGGCGAGCGCCGGAGCGGCGTACGTGGAGCTGATGGGCGACCGCACGCTGCTGCGGGTGCTCATGCACGGCTTCGTCGCCGGGGGAGACCCGGAGATCGGCCGGATCGCCCGCACCGCGCTCGGCGAGGTGTTCGCGGTGGTCCGCGCGGGGATGCCCGGTGACGACCCCGAGGCGCAGGAGGACGCCGCCCGCGACTTCGTGGCCGTCGGCATGCTGATCAACGTGCTGCTCGCGGTGGACGCCCCCGAGCACCGCGGCGAGGACCCCGGGCTCGACGCCCTGCTGCGCTGCGTGCTCGGGCACGACGCCGAGCACGAGAAGATCGAGGCATGAGCGAGAGCACCACCCCCGCCGAGCCCCCGACCCCCGGGGCCCCGGCGCTGTCCAAGCGCGAGCGCGCCCGCGAGCGGGAGCGCCGCCGCGCCGCCCGGGCGCAGCAGCCGCGCCGCCCCACCGCCCCGGACGGGCTGCTCGTGGTGGACAAGCCGCAGGGCTGGACCAGCCACGACGTCGTCGCACGCCTGCGCCACCTGGCCGGCACCCGCAAGGTCGGGCACGCGGGCACCCTCGACCCGATGGCCACCGGCGTGCTGGTGATCGGCGTCGGGCGGGCCACCCGGCTGCTCACCTACGTGGTCGGCGCGGACAAGGAGTACACCGCGACGATCCGGCTGGGCGTGGTCACGAGCACCGACGACGCCGAGGGCGAGGTGCGCACCCGCACCGCCGCCGATGCGGTGACCCGCGAGGCGCTGGACGCCGGGATCGCGGCGCTGACCGGCCCGATCCAGCAGGTCCCCAGCTCGGTCAGCGCGATCAAGGTGGACGGTCAGCGCGCGTACGCCCTGGCGCGGGCCGGCGAGGAGGTCGAGCTGGCGGCACGTCCGGTGACGATCGGCCGGTTCGACGTGCACGACGTCCGTGCGGTGCCGGACGCCGACGGGTCGGGCGTCCCCGCGCTGGACGTCGACGTGACGGTGGTCTGCTCCTCGGGCACGTACATCCGTGCGCTGGCTCGCGATCTCGGCGCCGGCCTCGGCGTCGGCGGGCACCTGACCGCGCTGCGGCGCACCCGGGTCGGCGGCTACCCGGTGGACACCGCCCGCACCGTCGAGACGCTGGACGCCTGGCCCGCCGACATGCCGCTGGACACGCTGCCGCTCGCCGACGCCGCCCGCGCGACCTTCCCGGTGCGCGACCTGACCGAGCCGGAGGCGACCGCGCTGTCCCACGGGCAGCGGATCCCGGCCGGGGGGCTCGGCGCCGGGGTGACGGTCGCCGCGATCGGCCCGGACGGCACGCTGGTCGCGCTGCTGGAGGACAAGGGGCCGCAGGCGCGCCCGGTGCTGGTGTTCGGCGCGGCCTGAGCCGCGTGCTCGGCGCGGTCGAGACCGTCGATCGGGCCGCCGCTCAGACGTCGAGCAGGAATCGCGCCAGCGCGGTGAGCGACATCCCGTCGAGCACCCCGCCGCCGCGGACCAGCGCCCGCACCTCGTCCAGCGGCACCCAGGCCACCCGCTCGGACTCCGAGGGGTCGACCGGGTCCCCGGTGTGCGCGGCGCCGTCGGCGACGAACGCGTGGAACGCCTGGTCGGACAGCCCGTTGGACGGGTGCCAGGTGGCCAGGTGTCGCAGAGGCCCGGGCCGCCAGCCGGTCTCCTCCCAGGCCTCGCGCGCCGCTGCCTCCGCGGGGTCCTCGCCGGCCTCGATGCTGCCCGCCGGCACCTCCCAGCCCCAGGTGTCGGTGATGAACCGGTGCCGGTGCAGCAGCAGCACGCCGCGCTCCGGGTCGTGCACCACCGTGCCGGCGGCGGGCGGCACCCGCACCACGTGGTGGTCGATCCGGCCGTGACCGGGGACCTCCACGTCCACCTGGGTCAGCCGCACCCACGGGCTGTCGTAGATCGTTCGTTCTCCGAAGGTCTGCCAGCGCATGGTGCTCGACGCTACCCCTGTCCCGTGGCCCCGAGCGCCTCCAGCACGGCGGCGAGCCGGCGGGTGCGGGTGGCGTCGGTCTTGGCGCCCGTCACGGCGGCGACGTGCGCCTTCTGCTTCGACGCCGACAGGGCGGCCCACGTCTCGCCCGCACCGGCGTCGGCCAGCGCGGCGGCCAGGTCCTCCGGCCCCTCGACGGTGCGCGGGGCGTCGTCCGGCACCAGCTCGACGGTGATCTCGTCACCCGCCGCGATCCCGGCGGCGGCGCGGTCGGCCGAGGACACGGCCACCCAGTACGACCCGCGGTACGGCGCGATCGAGGTGCGCCAGGAGTTCGCGCCGATCGTCGCGACCACCGGCACCCGCTTGCCGCGGTCCAGGCTCAGCACCACGTCCTGAGGCACCTCGATGCCCGTGGTGGTGCCCCCGGTGGCGGCGAGGGTGGTGCGCAGGCTGACCACGGGATCCTCCGAGGGGTCGCAGGTGGTGCGGGTGGCCGCAGCGTAGACCCGCGCCGGGCGGTCGGCCCGTGGACCCGTGCGCGGAGCGACCCGTGCGGCGTGGCAGGCTTGTCCCCGCGCACCGGCCGGTGCGCATCGAGCGTGCGCCGGGAGGCGCCGACCGACGGGAGCAGTCGTGCAGCGCTGGACGGATCTCGCGCAGGTCCCGCGGGACCTCGGACCGTCGGTGGTGACGATCGGCAGCTTCGACGGGGTGCACCGCGGTCACGCCGGGGTGCTGGCGCGGATGGTCGCCGACGCCCGTGCCGCCGGTGCCGCCGCCGTCGCGGTGACGTTCACGCCGCACCCGGCGCAGGTGCACCGGCCCGAGGTCGCGCCGCCGCTGCTGACCGGCGACGCGGACCGCCTGGAGCTGCTGGCGCGGACCGGCCTCGACGGGGTGCTGCTGGTCACCTACACGCTGGAGTTCGCCCGGCAGACCCCCGAGGAGTTCGTCCGCCGCTACCTGGTCGAGGGGCTGCACGCCCGCACGGTCGTGGTCGGTCGGGACGTGCGTTTCGGTCTCGACAACGCCGGCGACCTCGCGACGATGATCGCGCTGGGGGAGCGGTACGGCTTCGACGTCGAGGTGATCGAGGACGTGGCCGGCGAGGAGCCCGGGGGCGACGCCCCGACGCACCGGCGCTGGTCCTCGACCTGGGTGCGCGAGGCGCTGTCCGCCGGTGACGTGCGGCAGGCCGCGCACGTGCTCGGCCGCCCGCACCGGATGCGCGGCGAGGTCGTCCACGGGGACGCCCGGGGTCGCGAGCTGGGCTTCCCGACCGCCAACCTGTCGCCCGAGGCCACCGGCATGGTGCCCGCCGACGGCGTGTACGCCGGGTGGCTGCGCCGCACCGCCTGCCCGGCGGACGCCCCGGACGCCGTGCTGCCCGCCGCGATCAGCGTCGGCACCAACCCGACGTTCGAGGGATCGCAGCGCCGGGTGGAGGCCTACGTGCTCGATCGCACCGACCTGGACCTCTACGGCGAGGAGGTCGTGCTCGAGTTCGTCGAGCTGCTGCGCCCCACGCTGCGCTTCGACTCGGTGGAGGCGCTGGTCGAGCGGATGCACGCGGACGTCGACGGCGTGCGCCACGTGCTGGCCTGATAGCATCGTCTCGCCGTCAGAACGGCCACGGAACGAGAGCGCCCGGGTGGACCAGCCCCGGAGCACCGTGCAACGAGACAACCGGGAGAGTCGTGCCCCTCGACAGCGCCACCAAGCAGTCCATCATGACCGAGTACGCCACCCACGAGGGTGACACCGGTTCCCCCGAGGTCCAGATCGCGATGCTCACGCAGCGCATCAAGGACCTCACCGAGCACCTGAAGACGCACAAGCACGACCACCACAGCCGCCGTGGGCTGCTGCTGCTCGTCGGCCAGCGTCGTCGTCTGCTCGGCTACCTGCAGAAGGTCGACATCAACCGCTACCGCAGCCTCATCGAGCGCCTCGGCCTGCGTCGTTGACACCCCGGGACCAGCCCGGACCCGCCTGAGGGTCCGGGCTGGTCCCGCGTCGGGGCCCCTCGGGAGAGGCGCACCGGCAACCCGTCCCACACCGCGCCGGCCGATGCGTCCGGTCCTCGGTAGTGGCGCCCGGAACGCCTGAGCGGTCCGGGCACCACGGTCGAAGACCGCCGTGAGCCGGTCGGCGCCTTCGAAGAGAAGGAGGGCACCCGTGGAGGGTCCCGAGATCCAGTTCGCCGAGGCCGTGATCGACAACGGTCGCTTCGGCACCCGCACCGTCCGCTTCGAGACCGGCCGTCTGGCCAAGCAGGCCGCCGGCTCCGCCATGGCCTACCTCGACGGCGAGACCGCCCTGCTGTCCGCGACCACCGCGGGCAAGCACCCCAAGGACCAGTTCGACTTCTTCCCGCTGACGGTGGACGTCGAGGAGCGGCAGTACGCCGCCGGCAAGATCCCCGGCTCGTTCTTCCGTCGCGAGGGCCGCCCCTCGACGGACGCGATCCTGGCCTGCCGCCTGATCGACCGCCCGCTGCGCCCGCTGTTCGTCAAGGGCCTGCGCAACGAGGTCCAGGTCGTCGTCACCGTGCTGGCGATCCACCCGGACGACGCCTACGACGTGCTGGCGATCAACGCCGCGTCGATCTCCACCCAGATCTCCGGCCTGCCGTTCTCCGGCCCGGTCGGCGCCGTGCGCATCGCGCTGATCGACGGCCAGTGGGTCGCCTTCCCGCGGTACACCGAGCGTGAGCGCGCCACCTTCGAGATCGTCGTGGCCGGCCGCGTCGTCGAGGGCGGCGACGTCGCCATCGCGATGATCGAGGCCGAGGCGCCGGAGAAGTCCTGGAACCTCATCAAGGACGAGGGCGGCGTCGCCCCGACCGAGGCCGTCGTGGCCGAGGGCCTCGAGGCGTCCAAGCCGTTCATCAAGGCCCTGGTCGAGGCGCAGCAGGCGCTCGCCGCGCAGGCGTCCAAGGAGACCCGCGAGTTCCCGACCTTCCCGGACTACCAGCCCGACGCGTACGCCGCGGTCGAGGGTGCCGGCGAGGCCAAGATCCGCGAGGCGATGACCATCGCCGACAAGCAGACCCGCGAGAACCGCCTGGACGAGGTCAAGGCCGAGGTCCTGGCCGAGCTCGGCGCCTCCTTCGAGGGTCGCGAGAAGGAGCTGTCCGCCGCGGTCCGCTCGGTGACCAAGAAGGTCATCCGCCAGCGCATCCTCACCGACGGCTTCCGCATCGACGGCCGTGGCCTGCGGGACATCCGCACCCTGTCCGCCGAGGTCGAGGTGCTGCCCCGCGTGCACGGCTCGGCGCTGTTCGAGCGCGGCGAGACCCAGATCATGGGTGTCACCACGCTGAACATGCTCCGCATGGAGCAGCAGCTCGACACGCTGTCGCCCGAGACGCGCAAGCGCTACATGCACAACTACAACTTCCCGCCGTACTCCACCGGTGAGACCGGCCGCGTCGGCTCGCCGAAGCGTCGCGAGATCGGCCACGGCGCGCTCGCCGAGCGGGCGCTCATGCCGGTGCTGCCGAGCCGCGAGGAGTTCCCCTACGCGATCCGTCAGGTCTCCGAGGCGCTGGGCTCCAACGGCTCGACCTCGATGGGCTCCGTCTGCGCCTCGACCCTGTCGCTGCTGAACGCCGGTGTGCCGCTGCGCGCCCCGGTCGCCGGCATCGCCATGGGCCTGGTGTCCGACACGGTGGACGGCGTCACCAAGTACGCCGCCCTCACCGACATCCTCGGTGCCGAGGACGCCTTCGGCGACATGGACTTCAAGGTCGCCGGCACCCGTGAGTTCGTCACGGCCATCCAGCTCGACACCAAGCTCGACGGCATCCCCGCCTCCGTGCTGGCCGACGCGCTGACCCAGGCCAAGGAGGCTCGCCTGGCGATCCTCGACGTGCTCAACGAGGCGATCGACGTCCCGGACGAGATGTCCCCGAACGCCCCGCGCGTCATCTCCGTGAAGGTGCCGGTCGACAAGATCGGCGAGGTCATCGGCCCGAAGGGCAAGATGATCAACCAGATCCAGGAGGAGACCGGCGCCGACATCTCGATCGAGGACGACGGCACGGTCTACATCGGCGCCACCGACGGTCCGTCGGCGGAGGCCGCGCGGGCGGCGATCAACGCGATCGCCAACCCGCACATGCCGGAGATCGGCGAGCGCTTCGTCGGCACCGTCGTCAAGACGACCACCTTCGGCGCCTTCGTGTCGCTCTCCCCGGGCAAGGACGGCCTGCTGCACATCTCGCAGATCCGTCGCCTGGTCGGCGGCAAGCGCGTCGAGAAGGTCGAGGACGTCCTCGGCGTGGGCCAGAAGGTCCAGGTCGAGATCGGCGAGATCGACCCGCGCGGCAAGCTGTCGCTGCACGCCGTGGTCGACGAGGCCGCCGAGGGCGAGGCTGCCGCCGAGCAGCCGGCCGACGCCTGACGTGCCGCTGGACCTCCCGCTCGTCGCACCCGGTCAGCCGGGCAGCGAGCTGACCGCCGGGCAGGCGGGCGACTTCCGTCGCTCCGTCCTGCCCGGCGGGGTCCGCCTGCTCACCGAGCAGGTGCCGGGCATGCGCTCCGCCTCGGTGGGCGCCTGGGTCGGCGTGGGCTCCCGCGACGAGAGCGACGGCCACCACGGCTCCACGCACTTCCTCGAGCACCTGCTGTTCAAGGGCACCGCGCGGCGCACGGCGATGGACATCGCCGAGGCGTTCGACGAGGTCGGGGGAGAGGCGAACGCCGCCACCGGCAAGGAGCACACCTGCTACTACGCGCGGGTGCTGGACGAGGACCTGCCGATGGCGGTCGACGTCATCGCCGACATGGTCACCTCCGCGCGCCTGGACGCCGAGGAGCTCGAGACCGAGCGCGGGGTGATCCTCGAAGAGCTCGCGATGAACGACGACGACCCGAGCGACGTCGTGCACGAGCGCTTCGCCACGGTCGTCCTCGGCGACCACCCGCTCGGCCGGCCGATCGGCGGCACCCCGGAGACGATCCGGGCCGTGCCGCGCGACGCCGTCTGGGAGCACTACCGCCAGCACTACCGCCCGGGGACCCTCGTGGTCACCGCGGCGGGCGGCGTCGACCACGACCGGCTCGCCGAGCAGGTCGTGCAGGCGCTGGCCGACGGCGGCTGGGACCTCACCGCGGGCGCGGTGCCGGCGGGCCGACGCGGTCCGTCCGACGCGCTGCCCGTCACCGCCGGGGCCTCCCGGGTGACCGTGCGCCGTGCCACCGAGCAGGGCAACGTGATCATCGGCGGCACCGGGCTCACCGCCACCGATCCGCGCCGGTTCACGCTCTCCGTGCTCAACGCGGTGCTGGGCGGCGGCATGTCGTCCCGACTGTTCCAGGAGATCCGCGAGAAGCGGGGGCTGGCGTACTCCACGTACTCCTTCGCCTCCGGGCACGCCGACACCGGGGTGTTCGGGCTCTACGCGGGCTGCGCGCCGGGCAAGATCGACCAGGTCACCGAGCTGCTGGTCGCCGAGCTCGAGCGGCTCGCCGACGGCGGGATCACCGACGCCGAGCTGCGCCGGTCCGTCGGGCAGCTGTCCGGCGGCCTCGTGCTCGGGCTGGAGGACTCCGGCTCCCGGATGAGCCGTCTCGGCAAGTCCGAGCTGGTGCACGGCGAGCTGCTGTCCACCCAGGAGTCCCTGGACCGGGTGCGTGCGGTCACCGCCGCGGACGTGCAGGAGCTGGCCGTCGACCTGGCCGGGCGTCCGCGCTCGGTCGTCCGCGTCGGCCCCTTCGGCGACTGACCCGCTGCTGATCGACCCCGAGAGCGCCCCTGCCGACCTGGCGGGGGCGCTCTCGTACGTTGCGGCGTGCGGGCGCGGGGCGCGGGTGCGCCGAGGTTGCACGTATGCAGGCTTCACGGCGCACGAAGGGTGCTTTCGTGCACTCTCGGCGACCAGCGCGCGTCCGGGCCTCAGGTCCCGGGACGCGGGGCGGTCCTGCGGCGCATGATGGCGGCATGAGCGTCGATCAGGTCGAGCGCAGCGTCGTCGCCCCGGGGCCGGCCGCCGTGGGGCTCGTGGAGCAGATCTGGGTGGTGCGCGCGTCCGCCGGGGTGCCGCCGCGGGTGGCCCTGCCGGACGGACGGGGCGCCGTGGTGGTGCGCCTCGGTGCGCCCGCGCGCTGGTCGGACCCGCTGAGCCGCACCCAGCAGCAGGTCGGCAGCGTGGCGCGTGGCCCGCGCAGCACCCCGCACCTGGTGGTCGAGCCCGGTGAGGCGTGGTCGGTCGGCGCGCGCCTGACGCCGTGGGCGCTGGCCCGGATCGGCACCGGACGGCTGCTGGTGGACGACGTGGCGCCGCTCGGCGAGGTGCTCGGCACCGACGAGGCCGTGCTCGCCGGGACCATGCGCGCCTGCTGGGACACCGCCGACCCCGCGCACGGCGCCGCCCGCCTGCTGGAGGGCGCCCTGGTCGCCGCCGTCCGCCGGCCGCTGAGCGCCGAGCGCCAGGCGGACCTGGAACGGATCAGCGCGGTCGCCGAGCAGGAGCGCGGGCTGGTCCGGCCGATCGACCTGGCCCGCGCGATCGACCGCTCGCTGGCCTGCCTGCACCAGATCCTCGCCGAAGAGGTCGGGCTCGCCCCCACCGCGTACCTGGCCGGCGTGCGCCTGAGCTGTGCCGTGCGCGAGCTCGGGATCGACACCCGGGGCGGCACCGACGCCGCGCAGGTGGTCGCGACCCTGCGCCGGTACGCCGACGCCGGGTTCTCCCCGCGCGAGGTCGAGCGGTTCACCGGCCTGAGCCCGCTGGACCTGCGCCGGTGCGTGCGCGGGCTGGAGGAGCTGCTCGCCGGTTAGGGTCGGCGGGTGAGCGGACGACAGAGGGTGGCCGTGCTGGGCGCGGCCGGACGCATGGGCGCGACGGTGGTGCAGGCGGTGCAGGCCGCGCCGGACCTGGACCTGGTGGCGCAGATCGGCCCGGACGACGACCTGTCGGCGATCACGGCCGACCGGGTGGACGTCGCGGTGGACTTCACCGTGCCGTCGGTGACCGAGCAGCACGTGCACGCGCTGGTCGACGCCGGGGTGCACGCGGTGGTCGGCACGACGGGCTGGGACGCCGACGCGCTGCGCCGGGTGCAGGACCACCTGGTGCGCGCCCCGGGCGTCGGCGTGCTGGTCGCCCCGAACTTCGCCCTGGGCGCGGTGCTCGCCATGACGCTGGCCGCGAAGGCCGCCCGGTGGTTCGAGTCGGTCGAGGTGATCGAGCTGCACCACCCGGACAAGGTCGACGCGCCCTCGGGCACAGCCCGGCACACCGCCGAGGCCATCGCCCGGGCCCGCGCCGAGGCCGGCGTCGCGCCGAGCCCTGACGCCACCACCACGGCGATGGACGGCGCGCGGGGTGCGGACGTCGACGGGGTGCGGGTGCACGCGGTGCGGCTGCGCGGGCTGACCGCGCACGAGGAGATCCTGCTCGGCAACCCGGGGGAGCAGCTGACGATCCGGCACGACTCCTTCGACCGGACGTCCTTCATGCCCGGCGTGCTGCACGCGGTGCGCCGGATCGGTGACCGTCCGGGGCTGACCGTGGGCCTCGAGCACCTGCTGGACCTGGGCTGACCGCGATGGGCACCGACCCCGCCGAGCCGACCACGCCCGACCCCGCGCACGACGCGCCCCGACCGCGCCGCAGCCGCACCGCGCTCGCCGCCGCCGTCGCGCTGACCGCGCTGCTCGCCCTGTACGTCTGGCTGGTGGCCGGGCGCGCGGTGGCGCTGGTGCGCACCGGGGAACCGGTGGGCGTGGTGCTGGGGATCGCCTTCGGCCTGCTGCCGCTGCTGGTGCTGGTGCTGGTGGCCCGGGAGTGGCTGCTGGCGATCGACGTGCAGCGGATGGCCGACCGGCTGGCCGAGCGCGGCGAGCTGCCGGTGGACGACCTGCCGCGCTCTCCCGGCGGACGGGTGGACCGCGAGGCGGCGCTGGAGGCGTTCGGGGCGGTGCGTGCCGAGGCCGAGCAGGCGGCGCCGGACGACTGGGGCGTCTGGTACCGGCTCGCCTTCGCCTACGACGCCGCGGGCGACCGGCGGGCGGCGCGTGCGGCGCTGCGCTCGGCCTCGCGCATCCACCGCGGGCGCGCAGCGCGCGACTGAGGCGCCCTCACACCGCGACCAGGAACTCCGCGAGCGCGTCGGCGGGCATCGGGCGCCCGGTGAGGTAGCCCTGGACCAGCGGCACCCCGGCGTCCCGCAGCGCGTCGAGCTGGTCGGCGTGCTCCACGCCCTCGGCGACGACGGTCAGCCCGTGCGCGAGCGCCAGCCGGTGCAGCAGCTCCACCAGCAGCGCGTCCACCGGGTCGGCGAGCATCCCGGCGACCACGGACCGGTCGATCTTGAGCACGTCGACCTCCAGGCGCGCCACGTACCGCAGCCCGGCGATCCCGGACAGCGCGGCCCCGAGATCGTCCAGGGCGATCGGCACCCCGGCGGCGCGCAGCAGGTGCAGCTCGGGGCGCGCCCGGTCCACCTGCGCGGCGGTGGCGGCCTCGGACAGCTCGAGGCGGACGGCCGCGTGCGGGGTTCCGGTGCGGTCCAGCACGTCGAGCACGCGGGCGGCCAGGCCGGGGGCGGTGAGCGCGGTAGGGGACAGGTTCACGTTGACGGTGCGCGGCGCCCGGCCGCCGAGGGTGCCCTGCCAGTGCTCCAGGTCGGCGCAGGCGTGCTCGAGCACCCACAGGTCGAGGTCGAGGGACCGGCCCTCGTGGGCGGCGCGGTCGAGGGGTCCGGCGGGGCCGGTGAGCGCGCCGTCCTCGTCCCGTCCGCGCAGCAGCGCCTCGACCTCGCGGGCCAGCCCGTCGGCGGTGGAGACGATCGGCTGGTAGTGCACCTCGAGACCCCGGGTGATCTCGGCGGGCAGCGGCACGTCCCACGTCCCCTCGGCATCGTGACCGACGCCGGCCCCGGTCAGGTCCGCGCCGGCGAGCCGGACTCGGTTGCCGCCCGCCTTCTTGGCGCCGTACATCGCCTGGTCGGCGTCCCGGAGCAGCCGGTCGTCGTCCACCCCGGCGCCCGCACCGATCGCCAGGCCGACGCTCGCGGCGGAGCGTACGGTCGACGGCAGCTCGGGGTCGTCGGCGGCCAGGGCGGCGCGCAGCGTCTCGCCGAGGGCCAGCGCCTGGTCCCGCCAGGGGGTGTCCGGGGTCTGCGGCGGCAGCAGACGGGCGACCGCGAACTCGTCCCCGCCGATCCGTCCCACGACGTCGCCGGTGCGGGTGCTGGCGACGATCCGGCGGGCCACCGAGGCGAGCAGCGCGTCGCCCGCGGTGTGCCCGAGGGTGTCGTTGACCTCCTTGAGCCGGTCGAGGTCGAGGAAGGCCAGCACCACGGCGGCCCCGTCGGTGCGGGCGAGGGCGCAGCGCTCCCGCAGGGCGTCGACGAAGGCGGCTCGCGAGGTGATCCCGGTCAGGTGGTCGTGCGAGGCCTCGTGCGACAGCTCGGCGGCCAGCGCCTCCATCAGCGTCGTGGGGTCGAGGATGCCCACAGGTTCTCCTGAGGTCGCGGTGACGATCATGTCCGACCAGCCGTCGGTCTCGGCGAGCCGGGCGGCGGCCTCGGTGAGGCTGGCGGTGACCACGACCACCGGCACGTCCCAGCGGGCGATCTCGGCGATCGGCCGGCGCGCCCACAGCGAGCGCCCGAAGCCGTAGCGGCCGGTCATCAGCGTGAGGAAGTCCTTGCGCGAGACCAGCCCGTACGGTCCGGCGGGGTCGCGGGGGCCGACCAGCACGGAGCCGGCGGTCCAGGTGGTGCGGAAGCCGACGTCCACGGCCGCGCACGGCTCCTCCGGGTCGACGACCACCGGCGGGGACAGCAGGTCGACCAGCGCCCGGCCGTGGTCGGACCGGCGCCACGACGTTCGCGGTGTCACGCCCGCACGATCGGCCGCGCGGAGCCGTCCGCGAGGGATCCCGCGCCGCCGCCGGCGGATGTTCGGCCGGGGTTCACCGGGCGGACCCGGCGGCCACCACGGGCGGGTGACCGGCAGGTCCGGACGGGTGAGCGGGCAGGCGCCGGCTCAGATCTCCGCACCCCACAGGTGCTCGCTGATCTGTCGCGGGTCGTCCTGCTCGCCGAGCACCCGGCGGGCGCCGACGTCGCCGAGCCCGGCGGACCCGAGGAACTGCTCGCGCCCGGTGTCGCCGTCGATCACCCAGGTCTGCACGCTGGTCGCGTGGTCCTCGTCGCGCAGCAGGTCGACCACGGCGGCCAGCAGCCGGGAGCCGTGGCCCACCCGGCGGTCGTCGGGGTGCACCTCCAGCGCCAGGATCTCCCCGCCGGGGGTGTCGTCGCCGCTGCCGGCGGGGGCGGTCACCGGGACCACCGAGGCGAAGCCGACCAGGCGGGGGCCGTGCATGGCGACCAGCACCCGGTAGCCGGGGCCGGGCGGGGCGGTGATCGCCTCGCGCCATTGGGCGGCCATCCGTGCGCCGTCGATCCCGTCCAGCACCTCGGCGCCGAGCCGGTCGGCGTGGGTGGCCCGCCAGGCGGCGATCTGCACGGCGGCGACGGCGGTCTCGTCACCGGGCACGGCGGGGCGCACGGAGACGTCGGAGGTGGCGGAGAGCAGGGGACCCATGCGGGTCACAATGCCACGTACCGCGTCTCCAGGTACTCCTCGATGCCGGCCTCGCCGCCCTCGCGGCCCAGGCCGGAGGACTTCACGCCGCCGAAGGGCGCGGTCGCGTCGGACACCATGCCGCGGTTGATCCCGAGCATCCCGGTCTCGACCTGCTCGGCCAGCCGCATCACCCGGCCGACGTCTCGGGTGTAGGCGTAGCCGACCAGCCCGAACTCGCTCGCGTTGGCCAGCCGCACCCCCTCGGCCTCGTCGCCGAAGGTCACCACCGGTGCCACCGGCCCGAAGATCTCCTCCTGCACGACGCGGGCGTCCGCCGGCACCCGGTCGAGCACCGTGGGGGCGTAGAAGTAGCCGCGTCCGGCCGGGCGCTCGCCGCCGGTGCGCACCCGGGCGCCCGCGTCGGCGGCCTCGGCCACCACCTCGGACACCCGGTCCACCGCCGCGCGCTCGATCAGCGGGCCGACGGTCACCCCCGGGTCGGTGCCACGGCCGACCACCAGGGCCTCGAAGGCCGCGGTCAGCCGGTCGGTGAACTCGGCGGCCACGCCCTGCTGCACCAGGAACCGGTTGGCGGCCACGCAGGTCTGCCCGGCGTTGCGCATCTTGGCGGCGACGGCGCCCTCGACCGCGGCGTCCAGGTCGGCGTCGTCGAACACCAGGAAGGGCGCGTTGCCGCCGAGCTCCATCGACGTGCGCAGCACGCCCTGCGCGGCCTGGCCGAGCAGCACCCGGCCCACCTCGGTCGAGCCGGTGAAGGACAGCTTGCGCAGGCGGGGGTCGGCGATCACCGGGGCGGTCAGCCGGCCGGAGGAAGAGGTCGGCACCACGTTGAGGACCCCGGTCGGCAGGTCCCGGGCGTCCAGCTCCTCGCGGACCAGCTCGGCGAAGAACGCGGTGGTCAGCGGGGTCAGGCTCGCGGGCTTGATCACCACCGGGCAGCCGGCGGCCAGCGCCGGGGCGACCTTGCGGGTGATCATCGCGATCGGGAAGTTCCACGGCGTGATCAGCAGCGCCGGGCCGACCGGTGCGCGCAGCACGAGCTGGTGGTGGGTGCCCGCCGGCGCCCGCCGGGTCAGCCCGTCCAGGCGCACCGCCTGCTCGGCGTACCAGCGCACGTACTCGGCGGCGTAGGCCACCTCGGCGCGGGCCTCGGCCAGCGGCTTGCCGCCCTCGGCGGTGACCAGCGCGGCGAGGTCCTCGGCCCGCGCGGTCATCGTGTCGAAGACGGCCCGCAGCAGGTCGGACCGGGCGCGCGGGGACGCCTGGCGCCAGGCGGGCCAGGACCGGTGCGCGGCGTCCAGGGCCGCCAGGCCGTCCTCCGGCGTCGCGTCGGCCACCTCGAACAGCACCTCGGTGGTGGCGGGATCGGTCACCGGGAAGGTGCCGCCACCGCTGGCGTGCCGCCAGGCGCCGTCCACCAGCAGCCCCGTGGGCACGTGGGCGGCGACGGTGGGCGGCAGCGACGCGGACATGCGTCCAGTGTCGCGCGGGGGCGCGGCGCCAGCACCCCCAGCGGACCGACGCCTACGATGACGCCATGACGTCTGTCGCGACCACGACCGTGCCGACCGCGTACGAGGACCTGCTGCGGCTGGTGCTCGAGACCGGCACCGCGAAGTCCGACCGCACCGGCACCGGCACCCGCAGCGTCTTCGGCCACCAGATGCGCTTCGACCTCCGGCAGGGCTTCCCGCTGATCACCACCAAGAAGGTCTTCGTCCGCGGCATGGCCGAGGAGCTGTTCTGGTTCCTGCGCGGCGAGTCGAACATCGGGCCGCTGCTGGAGCGGAACGTGCACATCTGGGACGAGTGGGCTGACGAGCACGGCGACCTCGGGCCGGTGTACGGCGTGCAGTGGCGCTCCTGGCCGACCCCGGACGGCCGGCACGTCGACCAGATCGCCCGGCTGCTGGACGACCTGCGGGCGAACCCGGACTCGCGCCGGCACATCGTCTCCGCGTGGAACGTCGCCGAGCTGGACAAGATGGCCCTGGTCCCGTGCCACGCGCTGTTCCAGTTCTACGTGGCCGACGGAAAGCTCTCCTGCCAGCTGTACCAGCGCTCGGCGGACCTGTTCCTCGGCGTGCCGTTCAACATCGCGTCCTACGCGCTGCTGACCCACATGGTCGCCCAGCAGGTCGGCCTGGAGGTCGGCGACTTCGTGTGGACCGGCGGCGACTGCCACATCTACGACAACCACGTCGACCAGGTGCGCGAGCAGCTGTCCCGCGAGCCGTACCCGTTCCCGACGCTGGAGCTGCGCCCGGCGGCCTCGCTCTTCGACTACACCTTCGAGGACGTCGAGATCGTGGGCTACCAGCACCACCCGGCGATCAAGGCGCCGGTCGCGGTCTAGCAGACCGGTTCGGGCATCGCGGTCTGAGCCCGCTCGCCCCGCGCTCAGGGCATCCCGAGCGCGCGCAGCCCCGCCGCCACCACCGCGGCGACCAGCACCACCACCACGAACGGCGCCCGCAGCGCCAGCGCCACCGCGGCGGCCGCCAGCGCGACCACCCGGGCGTCCAGCACCAGCGCGCCGTCGGCGGTGGCGGTCTGCACCGCGACCAGGGCGGCGAGCAGCGCCACGGTGACCAGCGCGGCGGTGCGGGTGATCCGTGGGTGGGCGAGCAGCCGCTCCGGCACCAGGTGCCCGGCGAGCTTGGTCAGGTAGACGACGACCGCCGAGGCGATCACCGCGACCCAGATGCCGAGCCGGCTCACGGCTGCACCACCGGTCCCGGCCCGCGCGTGCCGTCGTCGGGCGTCCCGCCCCAGGTGCCCGCCAGCACCGCCACCACCGCGGCGGCCAGCACCGGCACCCCGGCCGGCACCACCGGCGTGAGCACCAGCGCCACCACCGCGGCGGCCGCCGCCACGACCCGCGCGGTGCCCGCGCCGGCACCCGCGCCCGAGCCGTGCAGCCGGGGCCAGAGCAGCGCGAGGAACGCGGCCGCCGCCGCGGCGTCCAGCCCGTAGCGTCGCGGGTCGCCGAGGGCGTCGCCGAGCAGCGCGCCGAGCAGGGTGCAGGCGTTCCACAGCACGAACACCCCGGCGCCGGTCCACCAGAACCCGGCACGGGCCGCGCGGGACGTGGGCTGCGCGGTGCCGACGGCGGTGGACTCGTCGATCGTCAGGTGGGCGGCGAGCAGGGTGCGCCAGCCGTGCGCCCCGAGCATCGGCGCCACCTGCACGCCGTACAGCCCGTTGCGCGCGCCGAGCAGCCCGGCCGTGCCGACCACCGCGCCGATCGCGCCGCCGGCCCCGATCACCCCGATCGCGGCGAACTGGGAGCCGCCGCTGAACATGAGCAGGCTCAGCGCCATGGTCTGCGCGAGGTCCAGGCCGGCGGCGACGGACAGCGCGCCGAAGGAGATCCCGTACAGCCCGGTCGCCACCGACACCGACAGCGCGGTGCGCACCGCAGCGCGCACGGCGGGGTCGGGGGATCGGGGTCGCACCCGGCCGAGGCTAGACGCTCCGCGCCGGGTGGCCCCGAGGTGTCCAGCGGTGGTCCGCCTCCCGACGTGCGAGCAGACACCGACCGGCTGATCGGTGTCCTCCGGGCGACCTCGATGAACACCCGGCGACGGCTCGCGGAACCCTGGCTCCAGCGGTCCAGAACCCGCTCAGGGCCTGCCTAGCGTGGTCGAGGCCGCCACGGATGTCGGTCACCGCCCCGATCCCCCCGAGCGGAAGACTCCCGTGACGACAGCCGATCTCCACGCGCCCCGCACCGGCAGGCTGAGCAGCCGCCGCCGGCGCACCGCGCTCCTCTGGTTCGTCCTGCTGGCCGGACCGAACCTGGCCCTGCTGCTGGTGTTCGTGTACCGCCCGCTGATCCAGAGCTTCTACCTCTCGACGCTCCAGTGGAACCTCGGGTCGCCGCAGGCCCGCTCGGTCGGCCTGGGGAACTACGTCGAGTGGTTCACCGCCCCGAGCACCGGCCGGATCGTCGTCACCACGCTGGTGTTCACGGTCGCGACGGTCGGCGGGGCGATGGTGCTCGGCCTCGGCCTGGCCCTGCTGCTCAACCAGAAGCTGCGCGGACGCGGCTTCGCCCGCACGGTGGCCTTCGCGCCGTACGTGCTCTCGGGCTTCGCGGTCGGCATCCTCTGGCTGTTCATCTTCGACCCGCGCTACGGGCTGATGAGGGAGGTGCTGAGCTGGGTCGGCGCGTCCTCGCCGCAGTGGTACACCCAGCGCCCCTGGCCGCTGGTGATGATCGTGGTGGTCTACCTCTGGAAGAACCTCGGCTACGTCGCGCTGATCTACCTGGCGGGCCTGCAGTCCGTGCCGCAGGACCTCAAGGACGCGGCGGCCCTCGACGGGGCGACGAACGCGCGCACGCTGCGCTCGATCGTGCTGCCGCTGCTCACGCCGACCACGTTCTTCCTGCTGGTGACGATGCTGCTCGCCTCCCTGCAGTCCTTCGACATCATCCAGGCGATGACCCAGGGCGGACCGCTCGGATCGACGACCACGCTCATGTACTCCGTGTACCAGGAGAGCTTCGTCAACGGCCGGGCCGGCTACGCCTCGGCGGTCGCCACGATCCTCTTCCTCGTGCTGCTGGCCGTCACCGCCGTGCAGATGCGCTTCGTCCAGCGGAAGGTCCACTACGCATGAGCGCCCCGACGATCCGCCGGCCCGCACCGGCCGACGCGACCCCCACGACGGCCGGTGCCGGGGCGACCGGCACGACGCGCGACCGCGGCGCCGTCCGCGCCACCCCGCCGTCCTCCCGCCCCGGGCGCCGCACCCGCCCGCCGGTGATCAGCTACCTGACGATGGTCTTCGCGACGATCGTGCTCGGCGCGCCGCTGGTGTGGATGCTGCTGGCCAGCCTGAAGACGCCGGGCGAGCTCTACCAGCAGCCGTTGCAGTGGCTGCCCGGCTCGGTGAACCTGGACAACTACGCCGACGCCGCCGACACCGTGCCGCTGGCCCGGCTGCTCGCGAACAGCATCGGCATCACCGCCGTCGGCGCGGGGCTCAAGGTGATCCTCGGCCTGATGTGCGCCTACGCGCTGGTGTTCCTCGAGTTCCCGTTGAAGAAGATCGTGTTCGGGCTGGTCATCGCGACGCTGATGATCCCGCCGCAGGTCACGATCATCCCGAACTACACGCTGGTCGCCGATCTCGGCTGGCTCAACACGTACCAGGGCATCCTCGTCCCGGGCCTGGCGAGCGCCTTCGGCACCTTCCTGTTCCGGCAGCACTTCCTCACCCTGCCGGCCTCGATCCTGGAGGCCGCGGAGCTGGACGGCGCCGGGCACTGGCGGCGGCTGTGGCGGTTCGTGGTGCCGATGAGCACCCCGACGGTCGCGGCGGTCGGTCTGGTGTCGGTGGTCACCGAGTGGAACGACTACCTCTGGCCGTTCCTGGTGATCGACCGCCCGGACAAGATGACGCTGCCGATCGGCCTGACCCTGCTGAAGAACATCGACGGCATGACCAACTGGGGCGTGCTGCTCGCCGCCACCGTCGTGGTCACCCTGCCGATCCTGGTCGTCTTCCTGGTGCTCCAGCGCCGGCTGGTCGACGGCCTCACCGCGGGCGCCGTCACCGGCTGACCCCGGGCGTCACCCCGCACGAACCCCCACCCACGTGGCCGGCCCACCGCCGGTCGCCCCGACGGTCATGCCCTCGCACGGCCGTCCGCCGAGCGCCGCACCCGCGGCGCACGACCCCCCCGAAGGAGCACACCCGTGTCTCACCCCCTGACCGGCCGTCGCCGGACGACCACCGCGCTCGCGGCCCTCGTCGCCGGCACGACCCTCGCCCTCACCGCCTGCGGTGGTCCGAGCGTCGGTGCCGAGAGCTCGGACACGCCCAGCACCGAGGCGACCGACTGGTCGCAGGTCGAGCCCGCCTCCGAGATCACCTGGTGGAGCAACCACCCCGGCCAGTCCCAGGCCGTCGAGGAGCAGCTCATCGCCGCCTTCAACGAGGAGCACCCGGAGATCACCGTCAACCTGGTGACCGCCGGCGCCAACTACGACGAGGTCGCCCAGCGGTTCCAGGCCGCCTCGCAGACCGACGAGAAGCCGGACCTGGTGATCGCCTCGGACGTCTGGTGGTTCCGTTACCACCTGAACGACCAGATCATGCCGCTGGACGACGTCTTCGACTACCTCGAGGCCGACGCCGAGGACTTCCAGCCCGCGCTCTACAGCGACTACGAGTACGACGACCAGCACTGGGCCGCGCCGTACGCCCGCTCGACGCCGCTGTTCTACTACAACAAGACCATGTGGGACGCCGCCGGCCTGCCCGACCGCGGCCCGGAGACCTGGGAGGAGCTCCAGGAGTGGAGCACCGCCCTGGACGCCCAGGTGCCCGCCGACGGCTCGCCCTTCGGCCTGTCGCTCGGCACGTCGTGGTCCGCCTGGTGGTTCGAGAACATGATCTGGGGCCAGGGTGGCCAGTACTCCGACGGCTTCGACGTGACGCTGGACACCCCGGAGGCGCTCGCCGGCGGCGAGTTCCTGCGTGACCTGTTCCACGGCGACCAGGCCATCGCGACCGTCTCGGCCACCGACTCGATGGCGGACTTCGCCTCCGGCCTGATCGCGTCGACCGTCGGCTCCACCGGCTCGCTCAAGGGCGCGCTGGACGCCGCGCAGTTCGAGGTCGGCACCGCCTACCTGCCGGACGGCCCCGAGGGCACCGGCACCCCCACCGGCGGCACCGGCCTGGCGATCTCCTCCTCCAGCACCCCGGAGAAGCAGCTCGCCGCCGCGATGTTCCTCGAGTTCCTCACGAACACCGAGAACACCGCGACCTTCTCGCAGGCCACCGGCTACATGCCGGTGCGCACCTCGGCCGTCGAGTCCGACACCATGAAGGCCGTCTACCAGGCCGCGCCGCAGTTCCGCACCGCGGTCGACCAGCTCGGCGAGAAGGCCCGCTCGCAGGACTACATCCGGGTGTTCGTCCCGGGCGCCGACGCGCTGCTCACCGACGCGATCGAGCAGATCGTGCTGGAGGGCACCGACCCGGCCACCGCGTTCGAGCAGGTCGCGCCGCAGATCGAGACGGCGTACCGCGAGAACGTCGAGCCGTACCTCTGATCGTCGCCTGAACGATCCGGTTCACCCGCGCCGCACGTGCCCCTCCGATGGGCGCGTGCGGCGCCGGTGCGTCCACGGGCGGTACCGTGAGCCCATGCGCCCCAGCACTCCCTCCCGCCCGTTCGGCGCGGTGCTCACCGCCATGGTGACCCCGATGACGACGGACGGTGCGGTCGACCTGGACGCCGCGGTGGCCCTGGCCACGCACCTGGTGGACCACGGGCACGACGGCCTGGTGCTCAACGGCACCACCGGCGAGTCGCCCACCACCCACGCCCCGGAGAAGGCCGACCTGATCCGCGCGGTCGTCGCCGCGGTGGGGGACCGGGCCTCGATCGTCGCCGGCGCCGGCTCCAACGACACGCTGCACGCCGTGCGGATGGCCGAGCAGGCCGCCGAGGCGGGCGCGCACGGGCTGCTCGTGGTCAGCCCCTACTACTCCCGCCCCTCGCAGGAGGGCGTGGTCCGGCACGTCACCGCCGTGGCCGACTCCACCGGCCTGCCGGTCATGCTCTACGACGTGCCCGGCCGCACCGGCGTCCGGTTCGCCCCCGCGACCCTCGACGCCCTGGCCGCGCACGACCGCGTGGTCGCCATGAAGGACGCCACCGGCGACGTGTACTCCGCCGCCAAGCACGCCGCGCGCACCGGGCTCGCCTGGTACTCCGGCGACGACTCGCTGTACCTGCCGTTCCTCGCGCACGGCGCGGCCGGCATCGTCTCCGTGGTCGGCCACGTCGCCGGCCCGCAGCTCGCCGCGATCACCGCGGCCCACGACGCGGGCGACCACGCCCGCGCCCTCGAGATCTTCCTGTCGATCGCACCGGCGATCGACGCGCTGAACGGCCAGGGGTTCCAGGCGGTCGCCGCGAAGGCGGCCGTGTGGGCGCTCGGCCTGATCCCCACCCGACACCTGCGGCTGCCCAACGTCGCCGCGTCGGACGAGGACACCGAGGCCGTGCGCGCGGGACTGCGCGCCGCCGGCCTGCTGGACGCCCTCGTCCGCTGAGACCAGGAGAAGCATGTCCCACCCGCACCCCGAGCTCACCCTGCCGCCCGCCCTCGCCGCCGGTGCCCTGCGCATCGTCGCCCTCGGCGGCCTCGGCGAGGTCGGCCGGAACATGGCCGTCCTCGAGTTCGACGGCCGCCTGCTGATCATCGACTGCGGCGTCCTCTTCCCCGAGGACCACCAGCCCGGCGTCGACCTGATCCTCCCCGACTTCGAGTACATCCGGGACCGCCTGGACGACATCGACGGCATCGTGCTCACCCACGGGCACGAGGACCACATCGGCGCGGTGCCCTACCTGCTGCGCCTGCGCCGCGACATCCCGCTGATCGGCTCGCAGCTGACCCTCGCGTTCGTCGAGGCCAAGCTCAAGGAGCACCGGATCCAGCCGCTGACCCTCACGGTGAAGGAGGGGCAGACCGAGCAGATCGGCGCGTTCTCCTGCGAGTTCGTCGCGGTCAACCACTCGATCCCGGACGCCCTCGCCGTCGCCGTCACCACCGCCGCCGGCACCGTGCTGCACACCGGCGACTTCAAGATGGACCAGCTGCCGCTGGACGGCCGGATCACCGACCTGCGCGCCTTCGCCCGCCTGGGCGAGAAGGGCGTCGACCTGTTCATGGTCGACTCCACCAACGCCGAGGTCCCCGGGTTCGTCACCCCCGAGCGCGAGATCGGCCCGGTGCTCGACTCGGTGTTCCTGGACGCCGAGGGCAAGATCGTCGTCGCGTCCTTCTCCTCGCACGTGCACCGCGTGCAGCAGGTGCTCGACGCCGCCGAGGCGCACGGCCGCAAGGTCGCGCTGGTCGGCCGCTCGATGATCCGCAACATGACCATCGCCGCCGAGCTCGGCTACCTCAAGGTGCCCGAGGGCGTGCTGGTCGACGCCAAGCGCCTCGGCGACCTGCGCGACGACGAGCTCGTGCTCATGTGCACCGGGTCGCAGGGCGAGCCGATGGCCGCGCTGTCCCGGATCGCCAACCAGGACCACAAGATCTCGGTCGGCCCCGGCGACACGATCATCCTGGCGTCCTCGCTGATCCCCGGGAACGAGAACTCGGTGTTCCGCGTGATCAACGGCCTGACCCGGCTCGGCGCCCGCGTGGTGCACTCCGGCAACGCCAAGGTGCACGTCTCCGGGCACGCCTCGGCCGGCGAGCTGCTCTACTGCTACAACATCCTGCGCCCGCGCAACGTCATGCCGGTGCACGGCGAGGTCCGCCACCTGGTCGCCAACGGCGCGCTCGCGGTGAAGTCCGGCGTGCCGGCCGACCGCGTGGTGCTCGCCGAGGACGGCGTGGTCGTCGACCTGGCCGGCGGCAAGGCCACCGTCGTCGGCGCCGTGCCCTGCGGCTACGTCTACGTGGACGGCTCCAGCGTCGGCGAGATCACCGAGGCCGAGCTGAAGGACCGCCGGATCCTCGGCGACGAGGGCTTCATCTCGATCTTCGCGGTGGTGTCCTCCACCGACGGCAAGGTGCTCGCCGCCCCGCAGATCCACGCCCGCGGCTTCGCCGAGGACGCCGCCGTCTTCGAGGACATCCTCCCCGAGGTCACCGCGGCGCTCGAGGAGGCCGCGCGCGGCGGCAACGCCGACACGCACCAGATGCAGCAGATCGTGCGCCGGATCGTCGGCCGCTGGGTGTCCAACCGCCTGCGCCGCCGTCCGATGATCATCCCGGTGGTCGTCGCGGCCTGATCGCGTTGCGCTCGCGCGGGTGGCTCGGCCGCTCGCGCGAGCCGGACCAGGCGCTCGCGCGAGCCGGCCCGCCCGCTCGTGCGGGCGCGGCGGTCCGCGGGTCCGGCGCGTGCTCGGGCTACCGTGAGGATCATGGCCCCGCGTCCGTCCTCGACCGCCACCCGTGCGGGCGCCCCTGCGCGCTCCCGCGCCGCGGCCCCGGCCGCACGGTCCGGCGCCGCACGATCCGGATCCGGGCGGTCGGGCGGCAAGGCCGCGTCCGGCCCGGCCCCCGAGCATCGGCCTGCGCTGCCGCTGCGGATGATCCGCGGGATCTGGATGGGCCTGGCCCACCTGGTCGGCGGGGCCGCACGGCGCGTCGGCCGGGGAGCCCGCGACCTCGACCCCGCGCTGCGGCGCGACGGCGGGGCGTTCTTCCTGCTCGCGCTGGCGATCGTGGTCGCCGCCCGCGAGTGGTGGGGGCTGGACGGCATGGCGGGCGACGCCGTGCACGTCGTGGTCGCCGGGGTGTTCGGCCGGGTCGCCGTCGCGGTGCCGGTCGCGCTGGTCGGCATGGCCGTGCGCCTCATGCGGCACCCCGAGCGCAACCAGGCGAACTCCCGGATCAGCATCGGCGTCACCGCGATCACGGTCGCCGCCTGCGCCCTCGCGCACATCGCCGCCGAGCTGCCCGCCCCTGCCGACGGCTTCGAGCCGGTGCGCGACGGCGGCGGGATCATCGGCTACCTGGTCGGCACGCCGCTGGTCAGCCTGGTCACCACCTGGGCCGCCGTGCCGCTGCTGGTGCTGCTGGCCTTCTTCGGCGTGCTGGTGGTCACCGCCACCCCGGTCAACCAGATCGTGCCCCGGCTGCGCGCCGGCTACGACCGCCTCACCGGCAACCACCGCGAGGAGGAGGTCGAGGACGACGACGCCCCGCTGGTGATCAACGCCGGGCACACCGCGATCGAGGAGCCTCCCGCGAAGCCCGCCCGCCGCGGCCTGCGCGACCGCCTGCGTCGCGGCGCCAAGGACGAGCACGTGGACGACGCCCGCCTCGACGGCTACGAGGCCGACGAGGCCTTCGAGCGCGCCGCCACCGTCGAGGCGCGCGAGGACGACGCGACCGCCGTGCTCGGCGCCGGCCACGACCCGATGACCGCGCCCACCGAGGCGGTCTCCGCGGTCGACCTGGACGAGGAGACGGGCGTCGCTGCTGCCTCCTCGACGCCCGCCGCCCGGCGCGAGCCGGTCGCCCCGCCCACCACCGGCGTGCCGCGCGGCGAGCAGCCGATGCTCACCGGCGACGTGCTCTACACGCTGCCCTCGGAGGAGGCGCTGGCCAAGGGCGCCCCGCACAAGGTCCGCTCGGCCGCCAACGACCGGGTGGTGGAGGCGCTGACCAGCGTGCTCGAGCAGTTCGAGATCGACGCGCACGTCACCGGCTTCACCCGGGGACCGACCGTCACCCGCTACGAGGTCGAGCTCGGCAAGGGCGTCAAGGTCGAGCGGGTCACCGCGCTCAGCAAGAACATCGCCTACGCGGTGGCCAGCGCGGACGTGCGGATCCTCTCGCCGATCCCCGGCAAGTCCGCGATCGGCATCGAGATCCCCAACACCGACCGCGAGACCGTCTCCCTCGGCGACGTGCTGCGGTCCAGCGCCGCGCGCCGCACCGAGCACCCGATGGTGATCGGCGTCGGCAAGGACGTCGAGGGCGGCTACGTCACCGCGAACCTCGCCAAGATGCCGCACCTGCTCGTCGCGGGCGCCACCGGCGCCGGCAAGTCCTCCTTCGTGAACTCGATGATCGTGTCGATCCTCATGCGGTCCACGCCGGACCAGGTGCGCATGGTGCTGGTCGACCCCAAGCGCGTCGAGCTCACCGTCTACGAGGGCATCCCGCACCTCATCACGCCGATCATCACCAACCCCAAGAAGGCCGCCGAGGCCCTGGAGTGGGTGGTGCGCGAGATGGAGGCGCGCTACGACGACCTGGCCATGTTCGGCTTCAAGCACATCGACGACTTCAACGTCGCCGTGCGCGCCGGCAAGGTCAAGCCGCTGCCCGGGTCCGAGCGCAAGATCGCGCCGTACCCGTACCTGCTGGTGATCGTGGACGAGCTCGCCGACCTGATGATGGTCGCCCCGCGCGACGTCGAGGCGTCGATCCAGCGGATCACCCAGCTCGCCCGCGCCGCCGGCATCCACCTGGTGCTCGCCACGCAGCGCCCCTCGGTGGACGTCGTCACCGGTCTGATCAAGGCCAACGTGCCCTCCCGCCTGGCGTTCGCCACCTCCTCGCTCACCGACTCCCGCGTCGTGCTCGACCAGCCCGGCGCCGAGAAGCTGATCGGCCAGGGCGACGCGCTGTTCCTGCCGATGGGCGCCGCCAAGCCCATGCGCACCCAGGGCGCCTGGGTCACCGAGAGCGAGATCCACGCGGTCGTCGACCACGTCAAGGGCCAGCTCAAGCCGGTCTACCGCGAGGACGTCACCGTCACCGCCGCCAAGAAGCAGGTGGACGAGGACATCGGCGACGACCTCGACCTGCTGCTCCAGGCCGCCGAGCTCGTGATCACCTCGCAGTTCGGCTCGACGTCCATGCTCCAGCGCAAGCTGCGGGTCGGCTTCGCCAAGGCCGGCCGCCTGATGGACCTGCTGGAGTCCCGCGAGATCGTCGGACCCTCCGAGGGGTCCAAGGCGCGCGAGGTGCTGGTGCAGCCGGACGACCTGCCCGGCACGCTGGCGATGCTGCGCGGCGAGCCCGGTGCGGAGGAGGACGGCCCGGCCGACGACCGGTACGCCGCCCCCGAGGGCCGGATGCCCGGCGAGCCGCCGGAGGCCGTCGACTACGACGACGACGCGGACGACCTGCGCTGACCCTCTGGCGGGTGGCTGCGCGGTCGTGCGCGCGTCGCCGGGCACCGGCGCCGAGCCCGTAGGCTGTCGGGGTGGTGGACCACCGACCGTCTTCGTTCAACCTGCCGAACGTGCTCACGGTGGCTCGCATCGTGGCGGTGCCGTTCTTCGCGTGGGCGCTGCTGATCGACGGCGGGCACTCCGTGGTGTGGCGTCTCGTCGCCGCCGGCCTGTTCGCGCTGGCGGCCGTCACCGACCGCATCGACGGCTACCTCGCCCGCCGGATGGGCCTGGTCACCGACCTCGGCAAGCTGCTCGACCCGATCGCCGACAAGGCCCTGATCGGCACCGCGCTCGTGCTGCTGTCCGCGCTCGGCGAGGTGTGGTGGTGGGTGACGATCGCGGTGCTGGTGCGCGAGCTCGGGATCACCGTCATGCGGTTCTTCCTGCTCAAGTACCTCGTGCTGCCCGCCTCGCGCGGCGGCAAGATCAAGACCGTCCTGCAGTCCGTCGCCGTCGGGATCTACCTGCTGCCGCTCGACCACCTGCCCGCCGTCGTCGGCTGGGTCGCCGCCGTCGTGATGGGCGCCGCCGTGGTCGTCACCCTCGTCACCGGCGCCGACTACGTGCGCACCGCCGTGCGCGTGCACCACGAGCACCGGGCCGGCGTCGTGCCGGGGCCCGGGGGAGCGACCGCCGTCGCCGCGGGCACCGGGACCACCAGCCGGGGCGTCGCGGACGGCGACGGTGACGACGCGCGACGCTGACGGCGCGCCCGGCGCGGGCGGGGCGGCCGACGCGGGCGGCGCGGGCGGGGCGGCCGACGCGGGCGGCGCGGGCGGGGCGGCCGGCGCGGGCGAGCCGGACGCTGCGCGGCCGGCGGCGCTGCCCGCTGCGCTGCCCCCTGCGCTGCTGGAGGCGCTGCCCGCCGCGTTGCTGGAGGCGCTGACCGCGCGCGGCTGGACCGTGGCCACCGCCGAGTCGCTGACCGGCGGGCTGGTCGCCGCCACCCTGGTCGACGTCCCCGGCGCCTCCCGGGCGCTGCGCGGTGGCGTCGTCGCCTACGCCACCGACCTCAAGGGCAGCCTGCTCGGCGTCGACGTCGCGCTGCTCGCCGCCCACGGGGCCGTGCACCCCGAGGTCGCCCGGCAGATGGCCGCCGGGGTGCGCCGCGTGACCGGCGCCGACGTCGGCCTCGCCACCACCGGCGTGGCCGGTCCCGACCCGCAGGACGGCTTCCCGCCCGGCACCGTGCACCTCGCGGTGGCCACGCCCGAGGCCGAGCGGGTGATCTCCGTCGTGCTGCCCGGCGGACGCGCCGAGGTGCGTCACGCCGCCGTGACCACCGTGCTCGGTCTGGCCGAGACGCTGGTCCGGGGCGGTACCGACGGGCGCTGACACCCGCCCGCGCACCGGCCGGGGAACATCGCCGGGGGTCCGGGCGTTGGGATGGTCGTGATGAGCACACGGCCTCCGACCCGCACCGGCGCTGCCCCTGTGGGTGGCGACATGTACGGTAGGAGCCTCCCCAAGCGGGGGCACAAGGGTGTCGCACTCGTCCGGACGACGCCTGCGGGCGCGCCCACGACGGTGCGGCAGGAGCAGGACCGAGAGACGAGAGGAGGACGCCAGATGGTCGTGTTGCGCCGAGAGATCGGTGACGTGCTGCGGGATGCGCGGCAGCGGCAGGGTCGCACCCTGCGCGAGGTGTCCTCCGCCGCCCGGGTGTCGCTGGGGTACCTCAGCGAGGTCGAGCGTGGGCAGAAGGAAGCGTCCTCCGAGCTGCTGGCCAGCATCTGCGACGCGCTCGACGTGTCGATGTCGCGCGTGCTGCGCGAGGTCAGCGACCGGATCGCCGTCGCCGAGGGTCTGCTGATCCCCGACACCGTCCCGGCCGACCTCGCCTCGGTGTGGGCCGCCGGCCCCGAGCGCGACTGGACGCGCCGCCGTCCCGAGCTGGCACCGATCGGCTGATGCGCTGATCAGCTGAGCACAGCGTCGCTGAACGCCCCTCGTCCGTGTCCGACCTCGTCGGATGACCGACGGGGGGCGTTCGCGCGTCTCGCGCTTCGTGGGTCGTTCCCGCGTTCAGCCCGCCGCCGGTACCTGGCACACCCCGCAGAAGAACACCGGCCGCTCGTACGGCGGCTTGCGCGCCTGACCCACCCGGATCGGCGCCCCGCAGCGCCGGCAGGGCTGCCGGAACCGCCCGTGCACGTAGGACGACCGCCCGCGCCCGGACTCGCCGGTGGACGACGGCAGCGGTGAGCGCACCGAGCGGAGCATCAGCGCCCGAGCCACCCGCAGCAGCCGCGCCGGGTCCGGCACCTGATCGGCCGGCGTCCACGGCCACAGCCGCTCCAGGAACAGCGGCTCCGCCATGAAGATCGTGCCGATCCCCGCCATCACCGTCTGGTCGAGCAGCACGTCGCACACCGGCGCCGACCCGCGCTCCGCCCACCGGCGCAGCCCCTCCGGCAGCCCGACCTCCTCGAAGTCGTCCGCCAGCACGTCCGGGCCGAGGTGGCCGATCAGCGTGTGCTCGTCCCGGGTCGCCACCACGTCGAGCATCCCGAGCAGCCGGCCGATCGCCGTCCACGTCTCGTTCGCCAGCACCGCGCGGACCTGCGGGGACGCAGCACGGGCGCCGGGAGAGCCGGTCCGCTCGACCCGCCAGGACCCGTCCATCCGCAGGTGGGTGTGCAGGGTGCGGCCGTCGTCCAGCCGGGTCAGCAGGTGCTTGCCGTAGGGGACCGTCGTCAGCACCGTCCGGCCGGTCAGGTCCGTGCTCGCGGCACTCGGCCAGCGCAGGTCGCCGCGCACCAGCACCCGCCCGGCCAGCGCCTCGTCCAGGCGGGTGGCGGTGCGGCGCAGGATGTCACCCTCGGGCACCGCGTGCCCCTCGCGCCTCGCGTGCCTCTCGCACCCCGTGCATCCCTGTCACCGCACGTCCCGCAGCCGCAGGCCGCGCGGCGTCGGGCCGAAGCCCGCATCCACCAGCGCCCGGCCCAGCGGCGTCGATCCCGGCCCGCCGGTGAGCAGGTCCTCGCCGTCGGCGCGCACCAGGGTCATCCGCCCCAGGCGCCCGGCGCGCACCGTCGCCGCGAGGTGCTCGGCGGCCAGCCGCAGCGTCGCGGGCTCCTCGGTGAAGGTCAGCACCGTGCGACCGCCCTTCTCCACGTAGAGCACCAGGTCGCCGTCCACCAGCACCACCAGGGCGCCCGCCTTGCGACCCGGACGGTGCCCGGTCCCGCCCTCCGTCGACGCCGGCCAGCCCAGCGCGGCGCCGTAGGGGTTCGCCGGGTCGGTGGCCGCGAGCAGCACCACCGTGCGATCCGCGTCGGCGGGGTGGTCCTGCTCGGCCAGCCGCTCCAGCGTGCGGGCGTCCGCGCGCAGCTGGTCGACCGCGCCCGGCAGCGCGAACTGCGAGCCGCCGAGGTGCTCCACGAAGTACCCGCGCCGCACCTGCCCGGCCTGCTCCAGCGCCGACAGCACCCGGTACACCCCGGCGAACTGCGCCGACACGCCCTCCGCCGGGGCCACCGCGCGGGTCAGCACCCCGTGCCGGTCGAGCAGCTGCGCAGCGAGCGCATGGGCGCGCCGCGTCGGGTCGGTCTCGCGCGGGGGCAGCAGCGACCAGCGGCCCGCCCCGTCGGGGGCCACCGCGATCGCCCCCGTGGGACGGCTGCCGCGCGGACCCGCCGCGCCGATCCCGCGCAGCGCCAGCCCGCCGTACCGGCCCGACATCGCCCGGGCGCGGGGTGCGCGCGGCGCCGTGCGGTGCGCGGTGCTGCCCCCGGCGATCCGGGCGCGCAGGGGGGTCAGCCCGTCGTTCGTGACCACCCCGGCCCAGACCAGGTCCCACACCGCGGCCAGCAGCGCGGCGGAGGAGGGCGCAGTGCTCGTTCCATCGCTGCTGCCCACGCTGCCCACGCTGCCCGCGCCGCCCGCGTCGCTGTCGCCGCGAGCCGCCAGGATCTCCGCGACCCGCGCACCCAGTGCACCGAGGAAGAACGCACCCCCGCCGCCACCCGTGCCACCCAGCGCCTCCACGACCGCCGCGTGCAACGGGGTGTCGATCGACGCCGGGACCTCGACCGGCGCGAGCGGCAGCGTCAGGTCCGCCGTCGCCGCGAGGTGCAGGCTCACCAGCCCGTCGCTGCCCGGCAGCGTGCCGTGCCCGGCCCACAGCACCTCGCCGGCGGCGGTCAGCTCGTCCAGCAGCACGGGCGTGTAGTCGACCACCCGCGCCGGCAGCACCAGGGTCTCCAGCGCCGAGGCGGGCAGCGCCGCACCGGCGAGCTGTTCGATCGCCCGCGCCAGCCCGTCGAGCCCGCGCAGCGCATTCGGTGTGCGGCTGCGTCCCGGGTCCGGCGCGACGGTCGCGTGCTGCCAGGCGGGCAGGAACCGGCCCAGGGCGGTCTGCGGCACCGGCTCGACCTCGGAGCGCAGCGCGGCCAGCGACCGTCGGCGCAGGGTGCGCAGCACGTCGGCGTCGCAGTACTCGTCGCCGACGCCGCCCAGCACCTCGGGGCGCAGCCGGCCCTGCACGATCGTGCCCGCGCGCTCCAGCGGGCGCAGCCCGGCCTGCACCACGGCGGTGCCGAGCCCGAACCGCGAGGCCACCTGACCGGCGGTGAAAGGTCCGTGCGTGCGCGCGTGCCGGCGCAGCAGATCGCCGAGCGGGTCGGGCAGCACCTCCGTGAACACCTCCGGCACCCCCACCGGCAGGGCCACGCCGAGCGCGTCGCGCAGCCGTCCGGCGTCCTCCACCGCCGCCCACTGCTCCGCCTCGGCGGGGTCGACCCCGCCGAGCCGCACCCGGATCACCCGACGGGCGCGCTCCAGATCGGTCAGCCACTGCTCGGTCTGCGCGCGCACGTCCTCGCGCACCCGTGCGGACACGCCGGCCAGCGGCAGCGGGCCGTGCCGGCGCACCGCATCCGCGAGCTGCTCGACCGATCGCGCCTGCCGGTCCGGGGCCGTGCCGGTGACCTCGGCCTCCGTGCGCAGCACCGCATCCGGGTCGAGCAGATCCGCCACCTGCGAGCCGCCGCCCCCGCCGAGCAGCTCGTCCAGCAGCGTCGGGTCCAGCGTCAGCGCGGCGGCGCGGCGCTCGGCCAGCGGGGCGTCCCCGTCGTAGAGGAACTGCGCGGTGTACCCGAACAGCAGCGACTGCGCGTAGGGCGAGGGTCGGGAGGTCGTCACCTCGACCACCCGCACCCGCCCGGCGGCGACGTCCCGCATCAGCGTCGTCAGCGCCTCGACGTCGAAGTCGTCCTGGAGGCACTCGCGGACCGCCTCCAGCAGGATCGGGAAGTCCGGGTACCGCGCCGCGACGCTGAGCAGCTGCGCCGAGCGCTGACGCTGCTGCCACAGCGGCTGACGGCGATCGGGCCGGCGCCGGGGGAGCAGCAGCGCGCGCGCCGCCGCCTCACGGAACCGGGCGCCGAACATCGCCGACCCGCCGAGCTCCGCGCGCACCGCGTCGGCGACCTCGTCCGGCTCGATCAGCAGGTCCGCCGTGCCCACCGGCTCCTCGGTGCCCCCGGTCGGTCCGGGCCATCCCGCCGCGGACCAGCCCGCCGACCCAGCCGATCCGTCGGGCTCCGACGCGCCACCCGCTCCCGGCATCGCGCCACCCGCTCCCGGCATCGCACCGCCCGCCCCCGGCATCGCGTCGTCCAGGCCGAGCAGATCGGTCAGCGGGTCGCCGGTGATCATGTCCGGCAGCCGCAGCACGATCCCGTCGTCCGCGTGCAGCGCCGCCGCGTCGACCCCGTAGCGCTCGCGCAGCCGCGCGCCCACCACCAGCGCCCACGGCGCGTGCACCCGGGCGCCGTAGGGCGAGTGCACCACCACACGCCAGTCGCCGAGCTCGTCACGGAACCGCTCGACCACGATCGTCGAGTCCGAGGGCAGCACCCCGGTCGCCTCGCGCTGCTCGCGCAGGTAGGCCAGCAGGTTGTCCGCCGCCCACGGGTCCAGCCCCGCGTCCCGCACCTGCGCCCGCGCCTCGGCGTCCGGCAGGTCCGCGACCTCCCGCGCCCACGCGCCCATCGCCTGACCCAGCGACGCCGGGCGGCCCTGGGAGTCGCCCTTCCAGAACGGGAGCCGTCCCGGCAACCCGGGCGCCGGGGTCACCAGCACCCGGTCCGGGGTGATCTCCTCGATCCGCCAGGTGCTCGACCCCAGCGTGAACGTGTCGCCCACGCGGGACTCGTAGACCATCTCCTCGTCGAGCTCGCCCACCCGCTTGCCGCCGCGCGCCCGCCCGCCCGACCGTTCGGTGTCCACCGGCACGTCCGCCGTGTCCGAGCCCGTGGCCAGGAACACCCCGTACAGCCCGCGGTCCGGGATCGTGCCACCGCTGGTCACCGCGAGCCGCAGCGCGCTGGGACGCCCGCTCAGCACGTCCGTCGCGCGGTCCCACACGATCCGCGGGCGCAGCTCGGCGAACTCCTCGCTCGGGTACCGCCCGGCCAGCATGTCCAGCACCGCGCGCAGCGTCGCGTCGCCCAGCGTCGTGAACGGCGCCGACCGCCGCACCGTCGCCGCGAGGTCCGTCATCGTCCAGTCCTCGGTGGCCACCATCGCCACGATCTGCTGCGCCAGCACGTCCAGCGGGTTGGCCAGCACGTGCAGCGGCTCGATCTGCCCCGCACGCATCCGCTGCGCCGTCACCGCCGCCGGCACCAGGTCGCCGCGGAACGTCGGGAACACCACGCCGTGCGACACCGCACCGACCTGGTGGCCCGCACGGCCGATCCGTTGCAGCCCGCTCGCCGCCGAGGGGGGAGCGCCGACCTGCACCACCAGGTCCACCGCCCCCATGTCGATCCCCAGCTCCAACGAGCTCGTCGCCACCACCGCCGGCAGATGACCCGCCTTCAGCTCCGACTCCGTGCGGGTGCGCTCCGCGCGGCTCATCGACCCGTGGTGCGCCCGGGCGATGATCGTCGCCGCCTCCCGGGTGTCCACGCCCACGGCCGTGCCCGACTGCGCGGTCACCTGCGCCGCCCACAGCGCGCCGGGATCCGGCACGTCCTCGCCCTGGCGCTCCGCCCACACCTCGTTCATCCGCGCGGTCAGCCGTTCCGCCCCGCGCCGCGAGTTCGTGAACACCAGCGTCGATCGGTGCTCCGCCACCAGGTCGACCACGCGCTCCTCGACGTGCGGCCAGATCGACGCACGGGTCGCCCCGCCCCCCGGTCCCGCCGCCTGCCCCGTCAGGTCGACCTCGCCCGGCGCCAGCGGCGCGACCGCGGGCTCGACGGTCGGTCGGGCCGTGCCGTCGGCGGTGGTCGCAGGGACTGCGAGCTCGGTGAGATCGGGCACCGGGACCACCACGTCCACCCGGATCTCCTTGGTCGACGGCGGCTGCACCACCACGACCTCGCGTCCGCCGTCCGCGGGGGTGCGTCCGCCCGCGAGGAACGCCGCCACCCGGTCCACCGGCTGCACCGTCGCCGACAGGCCGACCCGCTGCGCCGGCCCCGGACCATCCGGCCGGTCGAGCAGGGCGTCCAGCCGCTCCAGCGACACCGCCAGGTGCGCGCCCCGCTTCGTCCCCGCGACCGCATGGATCTCGTCCAGGATCACCGTGCGCACCCCGGAGAGCCCCGCACGCGCGCCCGAGGTCAGCACGAGGAACAGCGACTCCGGCGTCGTGATCAGGATGTCCGGCGGCTTCGTCGCGAACGCCCGGCGCTCCTGCGGCGGCGTGTCGCCCGTGCGCACCCCGACCCGCACGTCCGGCAGCTCGATCCCGCGGCGGGTCGCCGCCTGCCGGATCCCGACCAACGGCGAGCGCAGGTTCCGCTCCACGTCGGTCGCCAGGGCCTTGAGCGGGGAGACGTAGAGCACCCGGCAGCGCTGCAACGGATCGGCGGCGGCTGCCGCGTCCTGCCCCGGCCCGGTCTCGTCCGCCGTCACGATCCGGTCGAGCGCCCAGAGGAACGCCGCGAGCGTCTTGCCGGATCCGGTCGGCGCCACCACCAGCGCGTGCCGGCCGGTCGACACCGCGTCCCACGCGCCGGCCTGCGCCGACGTCGGCTCGGCGAACGCGCCACGGAACCAGTCCTGCGTGGCGGGCGAGAACCGTGCCAGCACGTCGCCGCCCTCGGCAGGGCGTGGAGCGTCGGAGGCGTGGCTGGTCACCGGGTCATTGTGGCCCGCGGCACCGACACGCGCGGCGCGGAGACACTCACACGTGCGGCGTGGGGCAGGGGGTCTGACGCGGCGGGCTCAAGGAGTGTGCGTCGGTGGTCCCGAAGGACGCCGGTTGCGGGGAGGTTGGCGGGCTCCCGTCCGGTGTGCGGGTCGGGAGAAGGCTGGAGGTAGTGCTCTGGCCGCTCGGCGAGCCGGAGGCACAGGACGGTGGTGGCGTCGAGTCGTCATCAGTGTCAGATCGATGGCGGGGTGGCGGGCGTCGGCTCCGCACTGCCTAGAACGGTGGTGGCGGAGCGGCCGTCGAGCGGGCGTCGTCTCGGTGCGGTGGTGCCGGCATGGGCCCGGGTCGGGAGTCGTGCGCTCGTGGTGGTGCGGTGCCGAGGTGTGCGTGGTGGTTGTCGTGGCCGGGGGTGGTGGCGTACTGGTGTCCGGTGGGTGTGGTCCACAGGTAGGTGCCGGGGGTGGTGTGGCGCAGGGTGAAGCCTCCGTCGGTCTTGAGGCGGTGGTCGCGTCGGCACAGGGGGCCGAGGTTGTGGTGGGCGGTGGTGCCGGGTGGTTGTCCGTCGGGTGGGTGGTGGTACTCGATGGTGTGGTCGAGGTCGCAGGTCTCGGCGGGGGTGGTGCAGCCGGGGCGGGCGCAGATCTGGTCGCGGGTGCGGACGTGTCGGGCCAGGGCGCGCGGTGGGCGGTAGGTGGTGCGGCCGACGTCCAGGACGGTGTCGGACAGCGGGTCGGTGACGATCCGCCGCCAGACGCCGCCCTCGGCCAGGGCGAGGTCTCGGGCGGTGGTGGCGTCGACGGGTCCGATGCCGGCGAGGTCGCCGGGGTGCTCGTCGAGGCCGAGCAGGGTGGTCAGGGCCACGGTGACGCGGATCTCGGTGCGGTGGTGCGGGGCGTTCCCGCAGACGGTGCGGGCCGCGGAGGCGTGGACGTCGTCGTCAGGGCTGGTGGCGTCGATGTGGACGTCGTCGTCGGGGCTGGTGGCGTCGGTGTGGTCGGTGCGGACGATACGGCCTGGTTCGTCGAGGGCGTCCGTGTCGTGGGCAGCGCAGGTTCCGCGGGCGTCGCTGCCGGGCCTGGTCGATGCTGTGGCGCCGGTGCCCCTCAGACCGTGAGTGCGTATCCCGAGGCCGGACGTCGAAAGCGGTCCGGCGTCCGGCACCTGGACGTCGCTGTCGGGCGTGCTGCTGGTGCAGGTGGTGTGCAGGACGAGGTCGGTGAGTCCGTCGGCGCGTAGCTGGTCCAGGGTTCGGGGATCCCCGGCGGTGCGTGCGGTGCGGGCGGCGGATTCCAGGGTGGTGTCGATGCGTGCGGCGGTGGCGGCGGGCAGGATCGCGGTCACCGAGGCCATCCCGTCGGGCAGCACCCGCGGCCGATACACGCACCGCTTGCTCCGTGCCTTCTCGACGCGGTGGGCGGCTTCGTGCGGGTCGACGACCAGCAGGGCCTTTTCCAGGTCGCGGTCGATCTGGGTGGGGGTGCGCTCACCGGCCTGCGTCAGGACCCGGTGCTCGGCGGCCAGGGCGACGTCGATCGGCTGATCACCCAACCGGTCGGCGATCTTGTCCGCGACCACCGCCGTGATCCGCCCGGCCGCCAACGCGTCCCCTGTCGCGGACAGCACACCGGTGTAGGCCTGTCCGTGCTCGACCAGGCGGGTGGCGGTGCGCCGGGAGCAGGCCAGGCGCATCGCGAGCTCATCCCCGGCCACGCACGCTCGCGCGGGTGGGCCACCGGCGGCGGGGCTCCAGGCCGGGTTCATCGACGCCCGCCCCGCCAGGGTGGCCGCTGCACGGGTGGTGTGGGCGTGCACCCACGAACCGATCCGCTGCCAGGCCGCGACGACCTCCACCAGACCCGCGTCGGAGACCCCGTCCAGGTCCGCGGCGTCCAGCACGGCCGCCAACGCCACACCCGGGGCCACCCCAGCCAGGCCGTCCACGTCCACCACGCCGCCCTCGACGCCCACGCCCACTCCCTCGCCGCCCACACCCACGCCCTCGATGCCCGGGATCGTGGAGGCCAGCAACGCCACCGCCGTGGCGTGGTCCTGCTCGGCGTGGATCACCCGCACCCACTCCGGGACGAGCACGTCACCGCCCCTGCGCGCACCACCGCCACCGGCGGACTCGCCGCCGGCGTCAGGGTGTTCGTGCAGGTCAGATGCCATGAACCCACCCTAGGCACCACCACCCACACGCGCCCCGCCCCACACACCCCACCTGGGGACGACGAACACACATCACGCCTGTGGACGGCTCGACACCCGCTCCTGGAGCGGAAGAGCGTCCGAGACGATCTCGTCGCGATCAGGAGATCTCCTCGGTGATCGGCGATCGGCGATCAGTGATCGGCGCGTGGGGACGTCGGTGGTCCGTGGCAGGCTGGTGCGGTGCGTTATCGAGAGTTCTGGCAGCTGGTCGACGAAGTGCTGGGGTCTGCCCACGGGCGGGTGCTCGTCGCGGACCTCGTGCTGATCGGGCTGGACCAGCGCACCGCGCAGCAGGCGCTGGACGACGGGGTCGAGCCGCGCGACGTCTGGCACGCGCTGTGCGACGAGCTCGACATCCCGGACGCGCGCCGCTGGGGGAGCGACCGGCACCGGCAGGCGCCCCCGCACCGCTGATCCCGATCAGCGGTGCTGCACCGATCCCCCCCACCTCGCCCGACCGCCCGCTGCACCGGCCGCCCACGATCCACCGGCCAGCCGTGATCCATCCGCCGACCGCGATCCACCGCCCCCACCGCTCCGCCGCGTGGCAGGCTGGCCCCGTGCCCGCCGCACCTGCACCGACGTCCGCCCGATCGCGGTGGGCCGTCACGCTCAGCGACGTGGGCGACGCGCTGCTCTCCCTGGTCACGACGGCTGTCGGCCTGGGCGTGGCGATCGCGCTGGTCGACGGGGTGTCGGCGTCGAACCCCGGGGCGGTGGTCCTCGCGGCGCTGGTGGTGGCGGTCGGCGACCTGGTGCTCCGCCCGGCGCTGCGCGTGCTGGCACGGGTCGGCGGGGCGATGGGCGCGCTGCTCGCGGGGCTGGCCGCGCAGGTGCTGGTGGCGTGGCTGGCGCTGTCGGTCGTGCCGGGCGTCGCCACGACGAACGCGTTCGCGGTGGTGCCGGTGCTGATGATCGCGGCGGTCGTGATGGCGCTCGGGCGCTGGGTGTGGGGCGCGAGCGACTCGGAGTACGTGGTCGGTGACGTGCTGCGGCGCGCGCGGTCGCGGGCCCGGCGCGCGGGGGCTGACGGATCCGGGCCGGGGGACGTCCGACCGCCGGGGCTGCTGGTGGTGCAGCTCGACGGGGTGGCCGCGCCGGTGCTGGCGCAGGCGGTGGACGCGGGGCTCGCGCCCACGATGGCGCGGTGGATCACCGGCGGCAGCCACCGGGTCGACCGCTGGTGGGCGCAGGCGCCCTCGACCACGCCGGCCAGCCAGGCGGGTCTGCTGCACGGGGCCGCCGACGCGATCCCCTCGTTCCGCTGGTGGGACCGTGATCTGGGCCGGCTGGTGGTGACGAACCACCCGGACGACGCGGCGCTGGTGGAGCGGCGGATCGCGGACGGCCGCGGTCTGCTGAGCGGTGGCGGCGCGGCGGTGGCGACGATGTTCTCCGGCGACGCCTCCGCCCAGCTGCTCGTGATGAGCCAGGCGCGGCGGGGGATCGGGCCGGGCACGCCGTTCCTGCGGTTCTTCGCGAGCCCGTTCGTGCTGGCGCGCGCGGTGTCGCTGACGATCGGTGAGATGGTCAAGGAGCTGTACCAGGGGCGCCGGCAGCAGGTGCGTGACGTGCGGCCCCGGGTGTCGCGGCGCGGCTGGTACGTGGTGCTCCGCGGGGTGACGAACGTGCTGCTGCGCGATCTGGCGACGTCGCTGGTCGCGGAGCAGCTGGTGCGCGGGACGCCGACGGTGTTCGTGGATCTGGTCGACTACGACGAGATCGCGCACCACGCCGGTCCGACCCGCCCGGAGTCGCTGCGCGCGCTGGAGGGGCTGGACCGCGTGCTCGCCACGCTGGAGCGGGTGGTGGAGGTGGCGCCGCGCGACTACCGCGTGGTGGTGCTGTCGGACCACGGCCAGACCCTCGGTGCGACCTTCGAGCAGATCGGCGGTCGGTCGCTGGTCGAGGTGGTGCGCGCGCTGATGTCGCAGGCGTCGGCGGGCGGGGACGTCGCGGCGGTGCACTCGGCGGGCGACGAGGAGTGGGGTCCGCTGAACGCGTTCCTCAGCTCGGTGACGGCCCGCAAGGGCGAGGAGCGATCGAGGGTGCTCGGTCCGCAGGGACGCGAGCGGCGCGGCGAGGACCGCGAGCAGGCGCCGGCCCCCGGATCGTCGAAGCTGCCGCCGGAGGTGGCCGTCACCGGCTCGGGGAATCTCGGCATGGTGTGGTTCCCGCGCGAGCCCCGGCGGCTGGTGCTGGAGGAGATCGAGCACCGCTGGCCCGGTCTGGTGCGCTCGCTCGCGGCGACCCCGGGGATCGGGATCGTGCTGGTGGACACGGCGGCGCGCGGGCTGATGGCGGTCGGGCCCGGTGGGGTGGCGTGGCTGGAGGAGCAGGGGCCGGAGGCGACGGACGGCGCCGACCCGCTCGCCCGGTACGGCCCGCACGCGCGGGCGGACCTGCGCCGACTCGGACGGCTGGACCACGTCGGCGACCTGGTGCTGCTGTCGACGGTGACGGACGCCGGGCACGTGCACGCCTTCGAGGGGCAGGTCGGGTCGCACGGGGGGATCGGCGGCGCGCAGAACGAGGCCCTGCTGCTGCACCCGGCGGCGCTGCCGGTGGACGAGGACCTGTGCACGGACGATGCGGACGGGCCGATGCTGATCGGTGCCGACCGGGTGCACGCCCAGCTGCTCCGGTGGGCGTCGGCGCTCGGGCTGCGCGAGGCTGAGGGATGACCGGGCCCGGATCCGCCGCCGCCGCCTCCGCGCACGGCGAGATCGCCGTCCGCTGGCTCGGCCACGCCACGGTGGTGCTGGACGTCGGCGGGGCTCGCCTGCTCACGGATCCGCTGCTGCGCCCGCACGCGGGGCTGCTGCGTCGCGCGGGCGGTGCGGCGCCGTCACGGTCGGCATGGGCGGACCCGTCGGTGGTGCTGGTCTCGCACCTGCACCACGACCACGCGGAGATCGGCTCGCTGACCCTGCTCGGCCGCACGCCGGTGCTCACCGCTCCGGCGAACGCGCACTGGCTGGCCCGGCACGGCGTGCCCGGTGCGCACGGGCTGCCCGACGACACGTGGTGGACGGTGCCCGGATCGGCGGTGCGGGTGCGCACGGTGACCGCGGTGCACGGGCACCGGCCGATGCCGCACCGGCCGAACGCGGCGCACGGGTTCCTGGTGGACGCGCCGGGCGCACGGATCTGGTTCGCCGGCGACACCGCCCCGTACCCGGAGATGCGCCACCTGCCCGATCTCGCGGGCGGGCCGATCGATCTCGCGCTGGTGCCGGTCGGCGGCTGGGGCCCACGGCTGTCCGGCGGGCACATGGACCCGGTGCAGGCGGCCGGGGTGTGCGCGCTGGTGGGGGTGCGGCGTGCGGTGCCGATCCACTGGGGCACGCTGCACGCGCCGGCCTCGCGGCGGCTGCCTCCGGGCTGGATGGACCGGGCCGGGCCCGCGTTCGCGGCGGCGCTCGCGCGTGGCGGGCAGGGCGAGGCGGTCGTGCTGGCGCCGGGGGAGCGGGCGGTGCTGGACCCGGTGCGCGCAGGGTCCTGACCTGCCGACACGCCGGATGCGCGGGGTCGGCGGCGATCGAACACCTGTTCGGCTACAGTGGCCCTCGGATGACACGCCCCGGTCCGGAGGCGGGCGTCGAACGGTCCCCAGCGGGATCGCGCGGCGGCCCTGTGGACGGCTCCGAGGTGCATGTCGGTGGTCGGGCATACCGTCATCCGCGACGACAGAGACCAGTCCCCGCAGGCGCAGCACGACCGCTGCACGAGACGCACGAGGTGGAACACCATGGCCGCTCCCCAGGACCGCGAGAAGGCCCTCGAGGCCGCCCTCAGCCAGATCGACCGTCAGTTCGGCAAGGGCTCGATCATGCGCCTCGGCGACGACGGGCGTGCCCCGGTCGAGGTCATCCCCACCGGCTCGATCGCGCTGGACGTCGCGCTCGGCATCGGCGGACTGCCCCGCGGCCGCATCGTCGAGGTCTACGGCCCGGAGTCCTCGGGCAAGACCACCGTCGCCCTGCACGCCGTGGCCAACGCCCAGCGCGCCGGCGGCATCGCGGCCTTCATCGACGCCGAGCACGCGCTCGACCCCGACTACGCCAAGAAGCTCGGCGTGGACACCGACGCCCTGCTCGTCTCCCAGCCGGACACCGGTGAGCAGGCGCTGGAGATCATGGACATGCTGATCCGCTCCGGCGCGATCGACATCATCGTCATCGACTCCGTCGCGGCGCTCGTGCCCAAGGCCGAGATCGAGGGCGAGATGGGTGACAGCCACGTCGGCCTCCAGGCCCGCCTCATGTCGCAGGCGCTGCGCAAGATCACCGGTGCGCTCAACGCCTCCGGCACCACCGCGATCTTCATCAACCAGCTGCGCGAGAAGATCGGCGTGTTCTTCGGCTCGCCCGAGACCACCACCGGTGGCAAGGCGCTCAAGTTCTACGCCTCGGTCCGCATGGACATCCGCCGCATCGAGACCCTCAAGGAGGGCACCGACGCGGTCGGCAACCGGACCCGGGTCAAGATCGTCAAGAACAAGATGGCCCCGCCCTTCAAGCAGGCCGAGTTCGACATCCTCTACGGCGTCGGCATCTCCCGCGAGGGCGGCCTGATCGACATGGGCGTCGAGCACGGGTTCGTGCGCAAGTCCGGCTCCTGGTTCACCTACGAGGGCGACCAGCTCGGCCAGGGCAAGGAGAACGCGCGGTCCTTCCTGCGTGACAACCCGGAGCTGGCGGTCGAGCTCGAGCGCAAGATCAAGGAGAAGCTCGGCATCGGGGTCAAGGCCGAGGCGCCGGCGGAGGACGCGGTCAAGGTCGACTTCTGAGCGGACCTGATCGGTGAACGACGGACGGCCCCTCACGTGCCCGCGACGACGGGTGGGTGAGGGGTCGTCCTGCGCCGGGCCGGCGGCGCGGGGTGCGCGGCGGCTGGTGGTGCGGCGCGCGCGACGGTCGGCGACGTGGCGCGCACGACGGTCGGCGGGAAGGCGAGCGTGATGCAGCAGCAGGACGGTGCCGGGGACGGCGCGCGCGCGGCGGGGCGGCCGAGCCACGAGGAGCAGGTGGCGGACCTCGCGCGTCGGCTCGCGGAGCTGACGGCGGGACGCGCGGACGCGGCGCGCGGTGGCGTGGCTGGTGGTGGCGCGGCGGACGGTGGCGTGGCCGGCGGCGGTGCGGCGGACGGTGGCGTGGCCGGTGATGGCGTGGCCGGTGATGGCGTGGCCGGCGGCGGCCTGGTCGGCGGTGGTGCGGCGCGGTCGGCGGGGGTCTCCGCGGCTGAGGCGGCCACAGACGAGGTGGCGCAGGGCGAGGCGGCGACGGGCGAAGTCGCGCGCGCCCAGACTGCGCGAGCCCGGGCAGCACGCGCCTCATCCGCGGGCGCCGATGATCCCTGGGCCGAGGTGCCGACGGGGTCCGAGCCGGAGGATCCCTGGGCCGGCGCTCCAGCGCGGCCGGTCGACGCCGTCGACCCGTGGGCCGGCACGCCGGCGCTGCCGGTGTCCGAGGACCCATGGGACGGTGCCGCAGGCGAGCCGCATGACCCCGAGGATCCATGGCTCGGGCCTCCTGCCGCGCCCGAGGACCCGCGGGGCGGTGCTGATGCCGAGCGCGGTTCCCGGCGCGGCACGAGGGGCGGCGCGTCCGGCACCCGACGCAGCAGTGGCTCGTCCTGGTCGGGCCGTGGCGCGCGGGGCGGCCGCCGGGGTCGCGGTTCGGCGCAGGAGCCGCCGGAGACCGGCGCGGCCGCGGTGGACGCGGAGCCGGACCGCGAGCAGGTCGCCCGCACGGTGGCGCTGCGGCTGCTCACCGGGGCGCCGCGCAGCCGGGCGCAGCTCGCGGAGGCCATGGCGCGTCGGGACGTCCCTGACGAGATCGCCGACCGGGTGCTCGATCGGTTCACCGAGGTCGGCCTCGTGGACGACGCCGCCTACGCGGAGGTGCTGGTGCGCAGCCGGCACGCCGAGAAGGGGCTGTCCCGTCGTGCGCTCGCGATGGAGCTGCGGCGTCGGGGGGTCGACCCGGTGACGGCAGCCGAGGCGCTGGAGCAGGTCGAGGAGTCCGACGAGGAGAGTGCGGCGCGGGTGCTGGTCCGGCGCAAGCTCGCGTCGACGCGCGGTCTCGACCGGGAGGTCCGGGTGCGACGCACGTCGGCGATGCTCGGGCGCAAGGGTTACGGCGGCGGGCTCGTCTCGCGGCTGGTGCGCGAGGAGCTGGCGGCGGAGGGGCAGGCCGACGCTGACCCGTGGGCGGACGAGCCGCTGGGGTGACCGCTGGGGCGAAGCGCAGGCCGGCTCGGGCCGGTGCGCGGACGCGCCCTGGGCGTGACCTGCGGGGGCGAAGGGGCAGTCCGACAGCACCCATGCGGCCGCGCCGCCCGCGCCGCCCGCGCCGCCCGCCCGCGCCGCCCGCCCACGCCGCCCGCCCGCTGATACTCGACGGTATCCGCGCCTCCGGGATGCGGGTCGCTCGTCTCCTGTGAGCCGCCGGTGCGGGAGAATGCCGGGAGCGTCACAGCTGCGGCGCCGGGGTGATCCGGTGCCTGGACCTCGCGTGGCGCTCACCCGCGGAACCGGACCCCCGTCCGGGGCGTTGTCGGTCCGAGACCGGGCGAAGGAGAGTGGTGCACGTGCGCGACATGGTGATCGTCGTCGGTCTGCTGGCGGCATGCCTGGTCGCGCTGATCCTGGTGCTGCTCGCCCGTCGCGAGGCGGATGCGGTGCGTCGGCAGGCGAACGAGGACGTGCAGACGATCCGCGACGAGGCCCGCACGCTGCTCGCGGACGCCCAGCGCCGGGAGGTCCGGGTCGAGGCGCGCGAGCGGTCGGTCGGGGAGCAGGAGCGGGCGACGGCGGAGCGTGAGCAGGCCGCCGGTCGCCGGGAGTCGGCGGCGCGGGCCGCGCGGGACGAGGCGGAGGAGCTGCGCAGCGCGGTGCAGCGCGAGCAGTCCGAGGCGGCACGCGCGGCGGAGCAGACGCGGGCGGAGGCGGAGCAGCGGGCGGCCGCCCGGCTGACCGAGGCGGAGCGCGAGGCGACGGCGCGGCTGGAGGCGACCTCCGGGCTGTCGGCGGCGGAGGCGCGTGCGGAGCTGCTGCGGCAGCTGACCGCGGACGCGATGCAGCAGGCGTCGGCGTCGGTGCGTCGGATCGAGGCGCAGGCCAAGCGGACGGCGGAGGCGCGGGCGCGCCGGGTGGTGGCGACGGCGGTGCACCGCACGGCCGTGCCGACGAGCGCGCAGGCGGCGGTGACGATCCTGCCGCTGCCCTCGGACGAGATGAAGGGCCGGATCATCGGCAAGGAGGGCCGGAACATCCGGCTGTTCGAGGCGCTGACCGGTGTGAACGTGCTGGTGGACGACACCCCGGGATCGGTGGTGCTGTCCTGCTTCGACGTGGAGCGGCGTGAGGTCGCGCAGGTGGCGCTGGACGCGCTGATGGCGGACGGGCGGATCAACCCGCAGCGGATCGAGGCGGCGTACGCCGAGGCGGTGGCGGGTGCGGACCAGCGCGCCGACGAGGCGGGTGCGGACGCGGCGGAGCGCGCCGGGGTGCGCGGCCTGGACGAGACGCTGCTGCGGCTGCTGGGCCGGCTGCGCCTGCGCGGCTCCTACGGGCAGGACGTGCTGGAGCACCTGGTGGAGACGGCGCTGCTCGCGGCGCAGATCGCCGCGGAGCTCGGTGCCGACGTCGAGGTGACCCGGCGGGCGGCGTTCCTGCACGACATCGGCAAGGCGGTGACCGGTGAGGTGCCGGGCACGCACGCGCAGGTGGGTGCGGCGCTGGCCGGTCGGCACGGGGAGTCGGCGGTGGTCGTGAACGGGATCGCCGCGCACCACGACGAGGTCCCGCAGGAGACGGTCGAGGCGGTGCTGGTGCAGGTCGCGGACGCGATCTCGGCGGCGCGCCCGGGTGCCCGTCGCGAGGACATCGACCAGCACGTCGAGCGGCTGGAGCGCCTGGAGGAGCTGGTCGCCGGGCACGCGGGGGTGCGGCGCGCGCTGGCGATGGCCGCCGGTCGGGAGATGCGGGTGGTCGTGGAGCCGGAGACGGTGCCGGACGAGGCGCTGGGCAGGCTCGCGGTGGAGATCGCCCGGCACATCGAGGCCGACCTGTCCTACCCGGGCGAGATCAAGGTGACCGTCGTCCGCGAGGTCCGCGCCAGCGCCACCGCGGGCTGACGCGCCACCCGCCGTCGAACCCGAGCACCGCGCTCACACCGCGCGGCCGCTGGCGAGGTCGCTGCCGGGCAGCGTCGGATCGCCGACGGACGGCGCGGCGGTGCGCAGCGAGCGCCCCTGAAACCAGATCGCGAGCCGGGTCAGCGTGAGGTTCACGATCAGGTAGGTGCCCGCGCCGACGACGAACAGCGCCACGTAGTACTGGTTGCCGAAGTACTGCGCGTTGTTCTGCATGGACTTCAGCAGCTCGGCGTAGCCGACGATGTAGCCGAGCGAGGAGTCCTTGAGCAGCACGACGAGCTGGGCGATCAGGCTGGGCAGCATCGTGCGGACGGCCTGGGGGAGCAGCACGAGCAGCAGGGTCTGCGTGCGGGACAGCCCGATGGCGTAGGCGGCCTCGGCCTGACCGCGCGGCAGCGAGGCGAGCCCGGCGCGCAGGATCTCCGCGATGATCGCCATGTTGTACACCGACAGGCCGAACACCACGGCGATGAACGCGTCCCAGCCGAAGACGAGCAGCCCGGCGAGCATGAGCAGCAGCACGGGCAGCCCGCGGAACAGCTCGATCACGACGGTGGCGGGCAGCCGCAGCCAGCGGTGACGGGTGGTGCGCCACAGCGCGAGCAGCAGGCCGAGGGCGAGGGCGATCGGGGCGGCGACGACGGCGGCGCGCAGGGTGGCGCCGAGCCCGCGGACCAGCATGGACGTCCACACGGCCGAGGCCGACTGGTTCTTGGGCGGGTCGTAGAGCACGTCCCAGCGGTCGGCGCCGAACAGCCCGCGCTGGTCGGCGTAGCGGAAGGCGAACGCGAGCAGCACGATCAGCGCCAGCGCACCGATCACCGAGCCGATCCGCTCGCGCCGGCGGGTGGCCGGTCCGGGGGCGTCGTACAGGACGGAGCTCATCGCGCGAACGCCACCTTCCGCTCGAGGACGCCGGCGAGGTAGCCCGCCGGCACGGTGATCACCAGGTAGAAGATCGCGACGCCGGCCAGCGCCCACATCGCGTCGGCGGGGTTGGCCAGCGCGAGCCGGCGCCCGGTGGCCAGCAGCTCGACCACGGCGAACCCGGCGGCGACCGAGGTGTTCTTGGTCAGGGCGATCAGCACGTTGATCAGCGGCGGGATCACCGAGCGCACCGCCTGCGGCAGCACGACGAGGCCGAGGGTCTGCCCGAAGGTCAGCCCGATCGCCCGCGCGGCCTCGGCCTGCCCGACGGCCACCGAGTTGATCCCGGAGCGCACCGCCTCGCAGACGAAGGCCGAGGTGTAGAGGGACAGCGCGACGACCGCGGTCCAGAACCCGAGCGGGGGCAGGATGCCGAACTGCGGGGCCACGAAGACCAGGAAGAAGAACACCAGCGTGAGCGGGGTGTTGCGCAGGATCTCGACGTAGACGGTGGCGGCGGCGCGCAGCGGGGCGAGCGGCGACACCCGCAGCGCGGCGAGCAGGGTGCCGGCGACCAGGGACAGCGCGCCGGAGATCAGCGTGAGGCGCAGGGTCACCCAGAAGCCGGTCAGGTAGGCCGGGAGGTTGTCGACGATCAGGTCCACCGGTGGGTCCTCACAGGGATCAGGTCGGCTCGCCGGGACGGGTCAGGGTGCAGGGCCCCGGCCCGTCCCCGCGGTCGCGGACGGTCGGTGGTGCGGTCAGTACCGGTCGACGGTCGGCGGCTCCGGCGTCGGGAGCACGGCGCCGGCGGTCGAGGTCCAGGCGGCCTCCCAGCTGCCGTCCTCGAAGGACTCCTCCAGCACGTCGTTGATCCACATGCGGAAGTCGGTGTCGTCCAGCGCGAGGCCGATGCCGTAGGGCTCGGCGGTGAACGGCTCGCCGCGCACCTCGAAGGTCGGGTCGGAGTCCGCGAAGCCGGCGAGGATCACGTTGTCGGTGCTCATCGCGTCGACCTGCCCGTTGCGCAGCGGGTCGAGGCAGTCGGAGTAGGCGCCGAACGCGACGACCTCGGTGTCGGGGAAGTTCTCCAGCAGGTTCTTCTCCGGGGTGGAGCCGCCGACGGTGCAGACTGATCTGCCGGCGAGGTCGTCCTCGCCCTGGATGTCCTCGTTGCTGGCGAGCGTGAGGATCGACTGCCCGGCCTCGTAGTACGGACCGGCGAAGGAGACGACCTTCTTCCGGTCGTCGTTGATCGTGTAGGTCGCGATCACCAGGTCCACCTGGTCGGACTCGATGAAGGTCTCACGGTTGGCGGAGATCGTCTCGGTCCAGGTGATGCCGTCCTCGGGGATGCCGAGCTTGCCGGCGATCAGCTTGCCGATCTCCACGTCGAAGCCCTCGGGCACGCCGTCCGGGCCGACCAGGCCGAACAGCGGCTGGTCGAACTTGGTGCCGATCCGGATCTCGCCGGCCTCGGCGAGCGCCGCCATGGTGGAGCCCTCCGGGAAGCTGGCGGGGTCGACGGCGGTGACGGACTCCTCGGGGGTGTCGCCCCCGTCGGCGCCGTCGTCGGAGCTGCTGCACGCCGCCAGGGCGAGGGTGGCGGCGGCCAGGACGGCGATCGGTCCAGCGGTGCGGGTTCTCATCAGGATCTCCTCGGTTCGCGGCGGTCGTGGTCTGCGGGCGGAGCTCTGTCGGTCGGGGTCGGGTGCGGGTCGGGGTCGGAGGGTCGGCTCAGTGGGTGAGGATCTTGGACAGGAAGTCGCGGGCGCGCTCGCTGCGCGGGGCGGTGAAGAAGGTCTCCGGATCGGCCTCCTCGACGATCCGCCCGCCGTCCATGAACACGACGCGGTCGGCGGCCCGCCGGGCGAAGCCCATCTCGTGCGTGACGACGATCATCGTCATGCCGTCGGCGGCCAGGGCGGTCATCACGTCGAGGACCTCGTTGATCATCTCCGGGTCCAGCGCGGAGGTCGGCTCGTCGAAGAGCATGACCTTGGGCTCCATCGCCAGCGCGCGGGCGATGGCGACGCGCTGCTGCTGCCCGCCGGACAGCTGCGCCGGCAGCTTGGCGGCCTGACCCGCGACGCCGACCCGCTCCAGCAGGGCGGTCGCGCGGGCCCGTGCCTCGCCGGTGGGCACCCGGCGGACCTTGCGGAGGCCGAGGGTGACGTTCTCCAGCACCGTGCGGTGCGCGAACAGGTTGAAAGACTGGAACACCATGCCGACGTCGGCGCGCAGCCGGGCCAGCGCACGGCCCTCGGCGGGCAGCGGGGCGCCGTCGACGGTGATCGTGCCGGAGTCGATGGTCTCCAGCCGGTTGATCGTGCGGCACAGCGTGGACTTGCCGCTGCCGGAGGGGCCGATCACCACCACGACCTCGCCGCGACGCACCGTGAGGTCGACGTCCTGGAGCACGTGCAGCGCGCCGAAGTGCTTGTTCACCTGATCGAGGACGACGAGGGGGTCACCGGCGGCGGTGGGGGCGGGGCCAGGGCGGGTCTCTGCCATCTGGGAAACCTATGACCCGTCTGTTAAGGCTGCCATTCGATCGAGTCACGATCTGGAAACAGACCTGGTCAGTGCAACCGTCTGCCGACCAGCAGATCGGCGCGCGCCCGCCGTCGGAAGGGCGCGGCGGGACGAGGGGATCGCGGGTCGTACCCTTGACGGCGATGAGCACGATCACGCCCCCCGCACCTGAGACGCTCGGCGCCCCCACGCCCGGCGCCGCGCCGCGCACGTACCTGGTCAAGACCCTCGGCTGCCAGATGAACGTGCACGACTCCGAGCACATGGCCGGCATGCTGGAGCAGGCCGGCTACGTCCCCGCCGACCCGGCGTCCGCCGCCGCGGAGGAGGTGGACGTCATCGTGATCAACACCTGCGCGGTGCGCGAGAACGCCGCCGACCGCCTCTACGGCAACCTGGGCCGCCTCGCCGGCACCAAGCGCTCGCGACCCGGCATGCAGATCGCCGTCGGCGGCTGCCTGGCGCAGAAGGACCGCGCCGGGATCGTCGAGCGCGCGCCGTGGGTGGACGTCGTCTTCGGCACGCACAACCTCGACGTGCTGCCGGTGCTGCTGGAGCGCGCCCGGCACAACGCGCAGGCCGAGGTGGAGATCGAGGAGTCGCTCAAGGTCTTCCCCTCGACGCTGCCCACCCGCCGCGAGTCGGTCTACGCCGGCTGGGTGTCGATCAGCGTGGGCTGCAACAACACCTGCACCTTCTGCATCGTGCCGCACCTGCGCGGCAAGGAGCGCGACCGCCGGCCGGGCGAGGTGCTGGCCGAGGTGGCCGCGCTGGTCGACCAGGGCGCGATCGAGGTGACCCTGCTCGGGCAGAACGTGAACTCCTACGGCGTCGAGTTCGGCGACCGCGGGGCGTTCGCGAAGCTGCTGCGGGCCACCGGGCAGATCGAGGGGCTGGAGCGGGTGCGCTTCACCTCGCCGCACCCGGCGTCCTTCACCGACGACGTGATCGCGGCGATGGCCGAGACGCCGACCGTGATGCCGAGCCTGCACATGCCGTTGCAGTCCGGCTCGGACCGGATCCTGCGCGCGATGCGCCGCTCGTACCGCTCGGAGAAGTTCCTCGGGATCCTCGACCGGGTGCGCGAGCGGATGCCGCACGCGGCGATCACCACCGACATCATCGTGGGCTTCCCCGGCGAGACCGAGGAGGACTTCGCCGAGACGCTGCGCGTGGTGGAGGCCTCCCGGTTCTCCTCGGCGTTCACCTTCCAGTACTCGCCGCGCCCCGGCACCCCGGCCGCGGACCTGCCCGACCAGCTGCCGAAGGAGGTCGTCCAGGAGCGCTACGAGCGGCTGGTCGCGCTCCAGGAGCGGATCACGCTGGAGGAGAGCCGCGCGCAGGTCGGTCGCACCGTCGAGGTGCTGCTCGCCGAGGGCGAGGGCCGCAAGGACGGCGAGAGCCGCCGGCTGTCCGGCCGCGCCGACGACAACCGCCTGGTGCACCTCTCGCTGCCGGTCGACCTGCCGGCCGCCGACGCCCCGCGCCCCGGCGACCTGGTCACCGTGCAGGTCACGCACGCCGCCCCGCACCACCTGGTCGCGGACTCCGCGCTGGACGGCGGCCCGTTCGCGGTCCGGCGCACCCGGGCCGGCGACGCCTGGGAGCGCCGGCAGAACGGCGAGGACGAGCACACGCACGGGGGAGCGGGGGACTCCTGCGGCACCGGTGGCGGCGGTGCGGAGGGCGGCGGTCCGGCGGCCCCGGTGCTGCTCGGCCTGCCGACGATCGGGCTGCGCTGATCGATCGGGCTGCGCTGATCGATCGGGCTGCGCTGATCGATGGGGCCGCGCTGATCGATGGGGCCGCGCTGATCGATCGCGCCGCGGCTCACTCCGACGGCGGCAGCAGGCTCTCGAAGGACGCGAACGCCTGCACGCCGGTGCCCAGCCCGCAGGAGACGAGCTGGTCGAGCTGCTCGGCGGTGACCCCGTGCTCCAGGTCGGTGGAGACCTCGGAGTAGATCGCCAGCTGGCCCTCCTCCTCGCGGACGTAGAGCTTGGGCCAGATGCGCTCGCGGTTCCAGTCGTTCAGGGCCAGCGTGACCGCGCGGCGCCCGGCGACCGGCAGCTGGCGATGCCAGCGGCCCCGCACCTGGAGGATCTCGTGCTCCTCGCCCAGCAGCAGGAACCAGAACCGGGACTCGTTCCACACGCCGGTCAGGTCGCCGTCGTCGTCGATCCGGTGGTGGTAGCCGTGCGCGGTGAGCGTCTCGGCCACCCGGTCGCGGGTGAGCGGCGTCGGCCGGGCCTGCACCGGAACCCGGCGCTGCGGCACCGGCTGGCGCACCGCGAGCACCCGGGACAGCCAGCCCGGCTGACGGGCGCTCACGGAGCCACCGCGGCGGGGTCGGGGTACAGGTCGTCGATCGCGTCGAAGAAGGTGGTCGAGCTGCTCAGCCCGCAGAACAGCAGCTGGCTGAGCTGGTCGTCGGTGGCGCCGTGCTCCAGGTCGGTGGAGACCTCGGCCACCACGTGCACCATGCCGTTGTCCCGCACGCGCACGTAGGCCTTGGGCCAGATCCGCTCGGCGTTCCACTCGGTGCAGGCGTCCAGCACCTCCTCCAGGCGCTCGATCGCGACCTCCCGGTGCCACTGCCCGCGCACCTGGAGGATCTCGGAGCGCTCGCCGAACAGGAAGAAGTAGAACAGCCGGCCGCGCCACAGCCCGCCGAGGTCGCCGTCGTTGTCCACGAAGTAGTGGAAGCCGTTCGCCTCCAGCCACTGCACCACGCGCTCGGTGCTCAGCGGCGAGGGCCGGCCGTCGTCCACGGTCGCGGGCACGGCGGCGCGATCCGCCCGCGACGGGCTGCCGGGCGGGGTGCCGACGCCCTCGTCCTGCGGACCGCCCGGACCTCGGCGCTGCCGCCGGTTCCGGAAGAGACCCATGAGAAGACCCTACCCGGGGGTCCGCGGTGCCACCCGGACGGGTGCGCGCGCGGCCCACAGGTCGCTTTGTCCGATTCGGTTGTTAGTCTCACCTTCGACGGGCACGCGAGTGCTCTCACCTGCACCGACAGGTTCCCGGGGTGCGGCGTCCACCAGGACCACGGCCGCGCCCGACCGACGAGCGACGAGGACGACATGGGATTCTTCACCAAGCCGGATGCTGCCGCGGGCGGCCACCTGACCCCGCTGACCCACGACCGGATCACCGGTGTGCTGGACGGCCGCGACATGCGGTACGCCGTGGACGACGACGGCGACATCGGCGGCTACTGGGACGGGCACCTCTTCTACTTCTTCCGGATGGGCCAGCACCAGGAGTACCTCCAGGTGCGCGGGCGCTGGAACCGGAAGATCGGCCTGGACCAGCTCGAGCGCGCCACGGCGCTGGTGAACGCCTGGAACGCCGACAAGCTGTGGCCCAAGGGCTACGTGCGCGTCGAGGACGACGTGCTCGGCATCTACGCGGAGCACACCGTCGACTACGAGCACGGCGTCACCGACGAGCAGATCGACCTGCACCTCGCCTGCGGCATCTCGACCGCGCTCCAGCTCTTCGAGCACATCGACGAGGCGTACCCGGCCGAGGCCGCCGTCGCCAAGGCCGAGTACGACGCGGCGGAGTGATGGGCTTCTTCACCAAGGACGCCCTGCCCGCCGACGGCGGCGAGGCGCTGGCCCCGCTGAGCCGTGAGCGGGTGCGCGCCTACCTGGACGCCCAGGGGTACCGCTACGAGGTCGACGAGGACGGTGACGTCTGGGGCTGGTGGGACCAGCACGGCATCTGGTTCCTGCTGCTCGGCGCCCAGGAGTCCGCGCTGTTCGTGCGCGCGCAGTACAACCGCAAGATCCCGGTCGACCGGCTCGGCCAGGTGCTGGAGATCGCGAACGCGTGGTCGCAGAGCCACCCGTGGCCGCACGTGTACGCGGTGCCGGACGCCGACGGCGAGTTCCTGATGATCTACGCGCACCACACGGTCGCGTACCCGGAGGGCCTGTCCGACGCGCGGCTCGCCGACCACATCACCTGCGGGATCGAGACGACGCTGCCGTTCTTCGACCACCTCGACGAGTTCTTCCCGGAGGCGGTCGCCGAGGCGCACGTGCGGCTCGGGATCACCGGGACGGACGAGGCGCAGGACTGATCGAGCAGGACTGATCGACCCGGCGGGGCCGGTGCGCGCGGACGACCTCCCGCACCGGCCTCGCCGCGAGGCATGACGGACGAGACGAAGGAGCACACGTGGGACCGAGCACGGGCAGCGGGGACGTCACGTCCTCGAAGGCGTTCCAGGTCGACCTGCACGGGATCGTCGACCTGCTGGCGCGGCACCTGTACTCCGGCCCGCGGGTCTACCTGCGCGAGCTGCTGCAGAACGGCGTCGACGCGATCACCGCGCGGCACGCCCTGGACGCGGACGCCCCGGCGACGCTGCGGCTGCGCCCGCTGCCGGACGGCTCGCTGACCGTGACCGACTCCGGCGTGGGGCTCACGCTCGCCGAGGCGGAGGAGCTGCTGGCGACCGTCGGACGGTCCTCCAAGCGGGACCTGGACCTCGGGCTCGGCCGCGAGGAGTTCCTCGGCCAGTTCGGCATCGGCCTGCTGTCGGCGTTCATGGTCGCGGACGAGATCGAGCTGGTGTCCCGCTCGGCGAAGTCGCCGGACGCGGCGCCGGTGCGCTGGCGCGGGCACGCCGACGGCTCCTACGACCTGGCGGAGATCCCCGGTGCCGACACGGCCGCCGTCCCGGTCGGCAGCACCGTGCGGCTGCGGCCCCGGCGCGACATGGAGCACTGGCTGAGCGGCGAGACCGTGGTGGCGCTCGCGGGCGAGTTCGGCTCGCTGCTGCCGGTGGACGTGGCGGTGGAGGTCCCGCTGGGGGCGGCCGGTGGCGCCGTCCCGGGGGCGGCCGCGCCGGACGACCTGCCCCTCGCCGGCGGCGACCCGCGCCCCGGGCACGTCTGGCGCCGGATCACCGAGCCGGTGCTGCCCTGGGCGCGCGAGCACGGCGACGAGGCGTCCCGGCAGCGCGCGCTGGCGCAGTACTGCGAACGCACCCTCGGCTTCACGCCGCTGGCCAGCATCGACCTGTCCGTGCCGCTGGCCGGCGTCAGCGGGGTGGCCTACGTGCTGCCGGCCGCCGTGCCGCCGGGCGGGGGCGGGTCGCACCGGGTGTACCTCAAGCGGATGCTGCTCGGCACCCGCGTGGAGGGGCTGCTGCCGGAGTGGGCGTTCTTCGTGCGCTGCGTGATCGACGCCTCGGGGCTGCGGCCGACCGCCTCCCGCGAGCAGCTCTACACCGACGAGGTGCTGCTGGCGACGCAGGAGGCGCTGGCCGGAGCGATCCGGGAATGGACCCTGCGCACGCTGGAGTCCTCGACCACGCTCGCCAAGACCTTCGTCACCACGCACCACCTGGCGGTGCGCTCGCTGGCGCTCACCGACGACACCATGCTCGACCTGGCGACGAAGATCCTGCCGTTCGAGACCACCGACGGACCGCTCAGCCTGGCCGAGGTCGCCGAGCAGCACGGCCGGATCGTCTACGCGCCCACCCTGGAGGAGTACAAGCGGATCGCCCCGGTGGCCCGCGCCCAGGGCCTCGCGGTGGTCAATGCGGGCTACGTCTACGACGCCGACCTGCTGGCACGCCTGGCCGCGCGGTCCTCCGGCGAGGTGCGGCCGCTCGGCGGCGGGGACATCGCGCAGGTGCTGGAACCGGTGACCCCGGAGCGCGAGCTGGCGACGCTGGACGCGGTCACCGCCGGCGACGCCGTGCTGCGCCCGCTGGACTGCGAGCTGCTGCTGCGCACCTTCGAGCCCGCCGGGCTGCCCGCCGTGCTGCTGCACGACCGCGAGGGCGACCACCAGCGCGACCTGGCCCGCACGGTGGCCGAGGCGGACGACCTGTGGAGCGACGTGCTCGCGGGGTTCGCCGCCCCCGCCGCCGCGCGCAGCCTGGTGCTCAACGACCGCAGCCCGCTGGTCCGCGACCTGCTGGCCGCGCCGCCGGGCGAGGTCTTCGAGGCGGGCGTGCGCTCGCTGTACGTCTCCGCGCTGCTGCTGGCCGGCGAGCCGCTGCGCGCGCGGGAGTCGGAGCTGATGACGGGATCGATGAGCGTGCTGCTCCGCGAAGGGCTGCGGGGCGCGCGCGGGACGGATGCCGGGGGACCGGCGGGGGAGGACGGGCGATGAGCCGGACGCTGGACGAGGCCAACCGGGAGATCTCCGCGGTGCGGGGCATGCCCTACGGGCTCGCGCGCACCCAGGCCGCCGAGCGGCAGGTGCGGGTGGTCGAGGCCGAGGGGCCGGACGAGGCGCGTGCCTTCGCGCTGTCGACCCTGGTCGAGGCGTACAACTGGGGCGGCGAGCCGGAGAAGTCCTTCGTGCCCTTCGCGCAGCTGCTGCGCTGGTGGGACGAGCACCCGGAGAAGTTCGACGAGTACGACCGGCACGGCATGTTCTGGTCGTACAAGTGGATGGTCAGCGAGCTGGCGAACTTCCCGACCGTGCCCGCCGCGCAGATCGACCGCACCCTGGCCGACATGGAGCGCCGCTACGCGCTGGCCGGCAACGGCATGGACGCGGTCGCCTACGAGCGCTTCGCCTGGGCGCGGCAGCGCGGGTCGGCGGACGTCGAGCAGCACTTCCAGGCCTGGGTGGCCACCCCGCGCGACGACTTCTCGCAGTGCGAGGCCTGCGACCCCGGCGACCGCGCGTCCTGGCTGATCGCCACCGACCGGGTCGACGAGGGCATCCGCCTGATCGAGCAGACCCTCACCACCGACCCGTCCTGCGCCTCCGAGCCGGCGGACATGCTGTCCTACCTGGCGGAGGCCTACCTGCTCACCGGTCGCGCCCAGGACGCCGCCCGCGCCTACCGTCGTGCGGTCGCCGCCCTCGCCGAGGCCGACTCCGACATGGTCGGCGCCCGGGGCCGGCGGATCCGCCTGCTGGCCCGTGGCGGCCAGCCCACCCGGGCGATCCGCGCGATCGAGGAGGAGCAACACCTTTTCACCGGCGGGGACTCGCCGTACTCGCGGCTGGTGTTCTCCGTGCTGGTCGGTGCCGCCACCCACGTGCTGCGCGCCGAGCACGCCGACGCACCGGTCCGGCTGACCGGGGTGCCCGCCGCCACCGTGGCCGAGCTGGACGACTGGCTGCGCGCGCAGGCCGACGAGCTGGCCACCGCCTTCGACGCCCGCAACGGGACCTCCTCCGAGTCCGAGAGCGTCGCGACGGCGTGGGCGACCGAGCCGGCGGGGGTCGTGCTGGACCTCGACGTGCTGCCGCGCGGGGCGGGGCTCGCGGGCGGTGCGGGTTCTGTGGGCGGATCGGCGGGGTCGGGATCCGGTGCTCCGGCGGCGGGGTCGTCGATCGCCGATCCGGGTGCGTCGATCGCGGACCCCACGGCCCTGATCGCGGAGGCCGAGCGGCTGTCCGGCGCCGGGGACACCGAGGGCGCCGCCACCGCCTACCTGCGCGCGGCCGGCGCCGCCGAGTCCGCGGGTCTGCTGGTCGAGTCCGGCTTCTGCTACGCCGAGGCCGCCTACTGCGCCCAGACGCTCGGGGACGACGACGGGGCCGCCGGTGCCTACGAGGCCGCCGTCGCCCGCCTGACCGCCGGGGGCGCCGAGCCCGCGACCGTCGCGCCGGTGGTCGTGCAGTGGGCCCGCGCCGCCGCCGTCGCCGGGGGAGCCGACCGGGTGCTCGCCACCGTCGAGACCCTGGTCGCCGCGCTCGCCGCCCAGCAGCCCGCGCCCGACCTCGCCGCGGACCTCGCGAAGAAGGCCGAGGCCGAGCGCCGCCGCACCACCGCCGACCTGCAGGACGCCGCCGCCCGGCTGCTCGCCACCCGGGGCGACGACGCGGGCGCCGTCGAGGGCGCCCGGCTCGCGCAGCAGGCCGCCGAGTCCTTCGGCGGGCTCGGGGCGATCGGCGACGCCGCGCACGCGTTCTGGCTGGCCGGTCGGCTGCACGACCGCCTCGGGCAGGTGGACGAGGCGGTGTGGAACCTGGAGTCCGCCATGGAGGGCTTCGCCATGGTCCGGCGGCGCGACCTGCGCGGCGAGGTGGCGAACCTGCTGATCGACGTGCTGCGCCGCTCCGGGCAGGTCGCCCGCGCCGAGGCGCTGGCCGCCGAGCTCACCGCCTGAGCGCCGGGGCCGGCGTCGCGGGCAGGACCATCCCTGGTGACGGGCTACCGTCGGGGGGTGATCCTGCCCGTGGTGCTGCTGCCCGACACCGCCCTGCTCGTGCCGGGTGCCGCCGGGCGGTCCGATCCGCTGGCCGGGCTGCGCGCGGCGGCGGTCGAGGCGCTGGTGGAGGCGTGGGCGCAGGTGAGCGGGAGCGACCTTGCCGGCGCGCGGCGTGCACCGGGCGCGTGCTCGGTCCTGGTGATCGCTCCGGGTGCCCACGACCGTGACCTGCGCGGCGCGCGCGGCTCGCTGACCGCCGCCGGGGTGCCCGTCGCCCTGGTGCCGGAGGTCGGACCCGTCGACGGCCCGCCTGCCGACGTCCCCGCGTCGGTGGCGCTGCACCTCCTGCACGCCGCGGGGGTGCCGCTGGACGCGGTGCAGGTGCGGGAGGTGGCGCGCGTGGCGGCGGGCGGAGGGATCGCGCTGCCTGACCCGGAGCGGATCGATGCCGTGCTGCCCGATCTGCTGGTGGTGGTCGGGTCGCTCAGCGCCCGGGACGGCGAGGACGCCCCGCTGGCCGCCGACCCGGACGCCCCCGCCCTGGACGAGGCGCTGGCCGCGGCCCTCGGCACCGGCCCCGCCGCGCTCGCCGCCGTGCTGGACGGGCCCGCGGACCTGGCCGCGCTCGCGGTGTCCGGCGCCGGGCCCTGGCGGGCGCTGCTCGGGCTGCTGGCCGAGCACGACGTGTCGGCCGAGCCCTCAGATCCCGCTGATCCGGTTGATCTCGTCCGGGTGCTCGCGCGCACCACCGGAACCGCGCTCGGCGCGCACGTCGTCGCCCGCTGGCTGCTCGACGTCCCGGACCCGGCCCACGCGCCCGGTCTCGATCCCACCGCCGCCGCGGCCCGTGCGTCCGCCCCGGTCCCGTCCCGGGCGACCGCCCCCGTCCCCGCTGCCCCGAACGCCGAGGAGCCCCGTTGACCGTCGTCGTCGCCGTGGTCGGACCCACCGCCACCGGCAAGTCCGACCTGGGGCTCGCTCTCGCCGAGCGCCTCGGGGGCGAGGTGGTCAACGCCGACGCCCTCCAGCTGTACCGGGGGATGGACATCGGCACCGCCAAGCTGGCGCCCGCCGAGCGGAACGGGGTGCCGCACCACCAGCTCGACGTGCTCGACCCGCACGAGGACGCCACCGTCGCCGCGTACCAGGAGTCCGCCCGCGCCGACCTGGCCGACATCGCCGCGCGCGGGCACCGGGCCGTGGTCGTCGGCGGGTCCGGGCTGTACGTGCGCGCGCTGCTCGACCGGATGGAGTTCCCCGGCACCGACCCGCAGGTGCGTGCCGACCTGGAGGCCCGCGTCGAGGCCGAGGGCTCCCGGGCCCTGCACGCCGAGCTCACCCGCCTGGACCCGGTGGCCGCCGAGGGGATCGGCCCGCGCAACGCCCGCCGGATCGTCCGGGCGCTCGAGGTGATCGCGCTGACCGGCCGCCCCTACTCGGCGAACCTGCCGAGCCACGAGTACCAGGTGCCCGCCGTGCAGATCGGCCTGGACTGCGACCGCGCCGTGCTCGACACGCGCGTCGCGGCACGGGTCGACCGGATGTGGGCCGCCGGGCTGGTCGAGGAGGTGCGCACGCTCGCCGCCGCCGGGATCGGCCGGACCGCCTCCCGCGCGGTCGGCTACGCCGAGGTGCTGGCCGTGCTGCGCGGGGAGATCACCGAGGACGAGGCCCGCGAGCAGACCGTCGCCGGCACCCGCCGGCTCGCCCGCAAGCAGATGGGCTGGTTCGGCCGGGACCCGCGCGTGCACTGGCTGGACGCCCAGGACCCCGACCTGGTCGACCGTGCCCTCGCCCTGGTCGCCGCGGCCGACGCCGGCACGCTGGGACCGGCCACGGAGGACCCGGCGCCGCGCCGTAGTCTGGGCTCATGACCGAGGCGCTGCACGTCACCAAGGGGCACGGCACCCAGAACGACTTCGTGCTGCTCGACGGCCGCGACGGCGCCGCGCTGGACGCCGACCTGGTGCGGGCGCTCGCGGACCGGCGGGCCGGCATCGGCGGCGACGGCGTGATCCGGCTGATCGCCAGCGAGGCCCTGCCCGAGGGCGCCCCCGTGCTCGCCGAGGACCCGGCCGCCACCTGGTTCATGGACTACCGCAACGCCGACGGGTCGATCGCCGAGATGTGCGGCAACGGCGTGCGCGTGGTCGCGGAGTACGCCCGCCACCTCGGCGTCTGGGACCCGGCCGCCGGCGACCTCGTGCTCGGCACCCGCGCCGGCGTGCGCCGCGTCCGCGAGGTGCCCGCCGCCGACGGTGGCGACGCCACCTGGTACGCCGTCGACATGGGCCCGTGGCGGCTGCCCGGCGGTGACGCAGCGGTGGCCGCCGGCCTCGACGCGCAGGTGACCGTCGCCGGGCTGGACGTCCCGCGCCCCGCGCTCAGCGTCGACCTGGGCAACCCGCACACCGTGATCGCCCTGGCCGACGCCGCCGACCTGGTCGCCGCCGACCTCACCCGCGCCCCCGTCGTCGACCCCGTGCCCCCGCACGGCACCAACGTCGAGCTCGTCGTGCCCCTCGGCGAGGACCGGGCCGCCGACGGCACCCCCGTGGGCCGGCTGCGCATGCGCGTGCACGAGCGCGGCGTCGGCGAGACCCGCTCCTGCGGCACCGGCGCCTGCGCCGCCGCGCTCGCGGTCCGCACCTGGGGCGGCGCCGGGTCGCCGGACGTGTGGCTGGTGGACGTCCCCGGCGGGACGGTGCGGGTGACCGTGCTCCCCGACGGCCACGTCGAGCTCGCCGGCCCCGCCGTCCTCGTCGCCGAGATCCAGGTCACCCGCGCGTCTCTCGCGCACTGATCCCTGCGCCCCCGGCCTGCTCCCGCACCCGTGCCCGCCCGCACCCTCCCGTGCGGCGCACCTCCCGCGAGTTCGGTGGTTCGGGCCGAGATCGGTGGTTCCACGGCCCATTTCTCGCATGAACCACCGAACTCGGCGCGCGGGGCGGGAACAGAGCGGGCGCCGCGCAGGGTTGAGGGTGGCGTGAGCAGCGAGCGTGCACCCCTGGATGCCGGCACCCTGCGGCACCCGCTGGGCGAGCGCGCGACCTTCGTGCAGATCTCCTCGGGCTTCTGCGCGCCGTGCCGGGCCGCCCGCCGGGTGCTGGAGCGGGTGGTCGACACCTCCGAGGGCGTCGCGCACGTCGAGGTGGACGTCGCGCAGCGGGCCGATCTGGCGGAGGCCTTCGCGATCACCTCGACGCCGACCGTCGTGCTGCTCGACCCGGAGGGCACCCCGGTGCTGCGCGTCGAGGGCGTCCCCACCCTCGCCCAGGCCCGCGCCGCCGTCGCCCCCCTCCTGCCCCCGCACTGAGCTACCCCGCGCACCGCGGGCCCCCATCCCGCCGAGTTGTCATCTTTCGTCGCTTCAGGTGCTCGCGAAGCGACAAGAGGTGACAACTCGGCGATGTGCCGGCCGCGGGGAGGTGCTGTCCAGACCTGTGCGCGGAGGGTCAGGCGCAGACGAAGCCCGCGGCCGGAAGACGGGCAGTCAGCGGGCGGTGACGCGCAGGACGCGGAATCCGCGGTCGGTCTCGACGCGCTCGACGTCGGCCGCCGCGCCGAGCTCCGTGGCGATCCACCGCTGGAGCGAGTCCGCGCCGAGCTGCTTGCCGACCACCAGGTAGGCGGACCCGCCCGGGAGCAGCCGGGGGAGCCAGTGCAGGAGCATCGCGTGCAGGGCGGGTTTGCCCACGCGGATCGGCGGGTTCGACCAGATCGCCGCGAACCGCACGTCCTCCGGCACGTCGTCGGGGTGCACCGCGCGCACGCCGGCGCTCGCGCCCGGGGTGCCGGCACCGTGCTCCGGTCCGGCGTCGCCCTCGGCCGGCGCGCCGTCGCCCGCGCCGTCCGGCCACGCGGCGCCCACCCGCTCGGCGTTGCGCCGGGTCAGGTCGAGCGCCCGCTCGTTGACGTCCACGGCCCACACCGTCGCGCCGGGGGCGAGCAGGGCCATGCTCAGCGCGACCGGCCCCCACCCGCAGCCCAGGTCGAGCAGGTGGCCCTCGGCCGGCGGCGCGGGGACGGTGCGCAGCAGCACCTCGGTGCCGGAGTCGAGGTGGTCGGGGGAGAACACCCCGCCGGCGGTCTCCACGGTGAGGTCGCGACCGGCGAGGTGGACGGTGCGGGTGCGTCGCTCGTCGGGGGAGGCCGGCTCGGCGGTGAAGTAGTGGTCGTTCCCGGTCACGCCCGCGACCCTACCGACTCCCGCGCCCGTGCCCGGTCACCGGCCCAGCCCCCGCGACCCTGCCGCCCCCACCCCGCGCCGCTCGAACCACCCCCCGCGTCCGCCTCTGGCGAATGACGTCGCGCCCCCGCGCCCCGCCGTGACACCCTGGATCACGACGCCGCCGCACCGATGCCGGCGGCCCACGACTGACGTCGACCCCGCCGGGCCGACCGGAAGGACCCGCGTGAACGATCCCCAGCACCCCACGACGGACGCCCAGGACGTGACCGAGGTGGACGCGCAGCAGGCCGCGCGCGACGCCCAGCGGGTCGCGGACGACGTGGTGGCCCGCGTGCTGGCGCGGGCCGGGACCGCGGTGCACGAGGGCGGCACGGTCCACTCCGCGCACGACGGCGACCAGCTCGACCTGGAGGAGCGCACGTCGCTGCGCCGGGTCCAGAACCTGTCCACCGAGCTCCAGGACGTCACCGAGGTCGAGTACCGGCAGCTGCGCCTGGAGCGCGTGGTGCTGGTGGGCCTCTGGGGCGGCAACGCGACGCAGGAGGCCGCGGAGATCTCGATGCGCGAGCTCGCGGCGCTGGCCGAGACCGCGGGCTCCGAGGTGCTCGACGGGCTGCTCCAGCGCCGGCAGAACCCCGATCCCGGCACGTACCTGGGCTCCGGCAAGGCCGCCGAGCTGGCCGGCATCGTGCTGGCGCACGGCGCGGACACCGTGGTCGTCGACGGCGAGCTCGCCCCCTCGCAGCGCCGCGCGCTGGAGGACGTGGTCAAGGTCAAGGTGGTCGACCGGACCGCGCTGATCCTCGACATCTTCGCCCAGCACGCCAAGTCGCGGGAGGGCAAGGCGCAGGTGGAGCTCGCGCAGCTCGAGTACCTGCTCCCGCGCCTGCGCGGCTGGGGCGAGTCGATGTCCCGGCAGGCCGGTGGCCAGGTCGGCGGCGCGGGTGCCGGCATGGGCTCGCGTGGTCCCGGTGAGACGAAGATCGAGCTGGACCGGCGCCGGATCCGCAACCGGATGGCGAAGCTGCGTCGTGAGATCGCCGCGATGGAGCCGGGCCGGCAGACCAAGCGCGCGTCCCGCCGCAAGAACGCGATCCCCTCGGTGGCCATCGCGGGGTACACCAACGCCGGCAAGTCCTCGCTGCTCAACCGGCTGACCGACGCCGGGGTGCTGGTGGAGAACGCCCTGTTCGCCACCCTGGACCCGACCGTCCGCCGCGCGCAGGCCGCCGACGGGCGGGTGTACACGCTGGCCGACACGGTGGGCTTCGTGCGGAACCTGCCGCACCAGCTGGTCGAGGCGTTCCGTTCCACGCTGGAGGAGGTCGCCGACTCGGACCTGGTGCTGCACGTCGTGGACGCCTCGCACCCGGACCCGGAGGGGCAGATCGCGGCGGTCCGGCACGTGTTCGCCGACATCCCGGGCGCGATGGACGTGCCCGAGGTGATCGTGCTGAACAAGGTCGACCTGGCCGAGCCGGAGGTGGTGGCCCGGCTGCGCTCGCGCGAGCACGGGGCTGTCGTCGTCTCCGCGCACACCGGCGAGGGGATCGACCAGCTCCAGGCCCTGATCGCCGACCAGCTGCCGCGCCCCGGCGTGGTGGTCGACGTGGTGATCCCGTACGACCGCGGCGACCTGGTGCACCGCGTGCACGAGACCGGCGAGATCGACCGCGAGGAGCACACCGCGCACGGCACGGCCCTGCGCGGCCGGGTGGACGAGGGGCTGGCGGCGGAGCTGCACGCGGCGTCCGTGGCTGTCGGATGACCGGACTACCCTTCTCGGGTGCCTGACCCCGCTCCCGACGTCGACCACCTGCTCGACCTGGCCGTCGCCGCCCTCGGCGGGGCGCCCCGTGACGGCCAGCGGCAGATGGCCCGTGAGGTCGCGCAGACGATCGAGGCCGGCGAGCACCTGATGGTGCAGGCGGGCACCGGCACCGGGAAGTCGCTCGGCTACCTGGTGCCCTCGGTGCGGCACGCGGTGCTCGCGGACGAGAAGGTCGTGGTCTCCACCGCGACGCTCGCGCTGCAGCGCCAGGTGATGACCCGGGACCTGCCGCTGGTCGCCGGGGCGCTCGGTCCCGCGCTGCCCCGTGCGCCGAAGATCGCGCTGCTCAAGGGCTGGCACAACTACGTCTGCGTGCACAAGACCGACGGCGGCTACCCGCCGGACGAGCAGGGGATGCTCTTCGACCTCGGCGAGCACGGCGCGGCCGACCACCCGGCGCCGGAACCGGGTGAGGGCGACGACGGCGGCAAGGAGTCGCTCGGCGCCCAGGTGGTGCGGCTGCGCGAGTGGGCGCAGGGCACCGACAGCGGCGACCGGGACGATCTGGTGCCCGGCGTGAGCGACCGCGCGTGGCGGCAGGTGTCGGTGACCTCGCTGGAGTGCCTGGGCCAGCGCTGCCCGCTGCTCGCCGAGTGCTTCCCGGAGCGCGCCAAGGCCACGGCCCGCGCCGCCGACGTGGTGGTGACGAACCACGCGATGCTCGGGATCGCCGCCTCGGGGTCGACCCACGTGCTGCCGGAGCACGACGTGCTGGTGGTGGACGAGGCGCACGAGCTGGCCGACCGGGTGACCGCGCAGTCCACCGCCGAGCTGTCCGTGAGCACCGTCGAGCACGCCGGGCGGATGGCGCGGCGGCACGGTGGCATCGTCACCACCGATCTGGACGCGGCGGCGACCGCCCTCGGCACGGCGATGTTCGCGCTGCCGGAGGGCCGGTTCACCGACGGGCTGCCCGCCGAGGCGCGCGCGGCGGTGGCGATGGTGCGGGACGCCGCGCGCGGTCTGCTGTCGGACCTCAAGCCGGACAAGCCGGCGGGCGGTGGTGGCACGGCGGAGGCGGACACCGGGCTCAAGATCGCGACGTCGGCGGTGCAGTCGCTGTTCGAGGTCGCGGAGTCGATGGCGGCCGATCCGGAGGCCCAGCGGTACACGGTGCTGTGGTGCTCGCGCGGCGACGGGCGCGGCGGTGACGGGGCGACCCGGCTGCACGCGGCCCCGCTGGCGGTCAACGGGTTGATCCGCACCCACCTGCTCACCGGGCGGGCGACGGTGCTCACCTCGGCGACGCTCAGCCTGGGCGGCGAGTTCCGCTCGATGGCGCGGGGGATCGGCCTGGAGGGCGCCAGCGACAAGGCGGCGGCCACGGCCTCCGCCGCCGACGGCCCGGGCGGCGCGGACCCGGCGCCCGGCGCCGAGACGTCGAGCACGCTGCACTGGCGGGGGATCGACGTCGGCAGCCCGTTCGACTACCCGAAGCAGGGGATCCTCTACATCGCCCGCCGCCTGCCGCCGCCTGGGCGTGAACCCGCCACCGACGCGCAGCTGGACGAGATCGCCGAGCTGATCACCGCCGCCGGCGGCCGCACGCTGGGGCTGTTCTCCTCGCGACGCGCGGCGACCGTGGTGGCCGAGGCGATGCGCGAGCGGCTGGACGTGCCGGTGCTGGTGCAGGGCGACGACCAGCTGCCGACCCTGGTGCGGCAGTTCGCCGAGGACGAGCCCACCTGCCTGTTCGGCACGCTGTCGCTCTGGCAGGGCGTGGACGTGCCCGGCCCGTCCAACCAGCTGGTGCTGATCGACCGGATCCCGTTCCCGCGCCCGGACGACCCGGTCCGCTCGGCGCGCTCGGAGGCGGTGGTGGCCGCGGGCGGCAACGGCTTCATGTCGGTGGCCGCCACCCACGCCGCGCTGCTGCTCGCCCAGGGCGCCGGCCGGCTGATCCGTTCCACCGCCGACCGCGGGGTGGTGGCGGTGCTCGACCCGCGGCTGTCCACCGCGCGCTACGGGGAGTTCCTGGTCCGCTCGCTGCCCGGGTTCTGGCGGACCACGGATCGTGACGTCGCTCTCGGTGCGCTGCGGCGCCTGTCGGGTCAGGAGCATGCCGCCAGCGCGTGAACTACCCTCGTGACCGGCGCCGACACCTGCGGCGCAGACCTGCGAGGAGGACCCGTGAGCGACCAGACTGACGACGGCGACGAGCTCGGCCTGGCCGGCACCACCGCGGGGCCGCGACGGACCACCAAGCTCGCCGTGATCGGCGCCGGCGCGGTGGGATCGACGATGGCCTACGCCGCGCTCATGCGCGGGGCCGCGCGCAGCGTCGTGCTCTACGACATCAACAAGGCCAAGGTCGAGGCGGAGGCGCTGGACCTCGGGCACGGCATCCAGTTCATGCCGATGGCCGAGGTGATCGGCTCCGACGACATCGCCGCCTGCGCGGACGCCGACGTGGTCATGGTGACCGCGGGCGCCAAGCAGAAGCCCGGTCAGACCCGGATCGACCTGGCCGAGGCCACGATCTCGCTGGTGCAGAAGATCCTGCCGCCGCTGGTCGAGGTCGCGCCGAACGCGGTGTACGTCATGGTCACCAACCCGGTGGACATCGTGACCTACGCCGCGCTGAAGTACTCCGGCCTGCCGCCGACGCAGATGTTCGGGTCGGGCACCGTGCTCGACTCCTCCCGGCTGCGCTACCTGATCGCCCAGCACACCGGTGTGGCCGTGCAGAACGTGCACGCGTACATCGCCGGCGAGCACGGCGACTCCGAGCTGCCGCTGTGGTCCTCCGCGACGATCGGTGGCGTGCCGATCCTCGACTGGAACGGCATCGACGGCCACGTGCCGCTGACCTCCGAGGTGCGCGACTCGATCGCCCGCGAGGTGGTCGACTCGGCCTACCGGATCATCGCCGGCAAGGGCGCGACCAACTACGCGGTGGCGCTGGCGGGCTCCCGGATCATCGAGGCGATCGTGAAGGACGAGCGGCGCATCCTGCCGGTGTCCTCGCTGCTGGACGGCTACCACGGGATCAGCGACGTGTGCCTCTCGGTGCCCTCGGTGGTCGGCCGCGGCGGTGTCGGCGAGCGCCTCGAGGTCCCGATGTCCGTGGACGAGCTCAGCGGCCTCCGCCGCTCGGCGGAATCCCTCCGCGCCGTAGCCCGCCGCTTCGGCCTGTAAGCCCAGGCCCTCTCACCCCACCCCAGCCCCACCCACCCCCTCCATTCCGCGAGGTCGGTGGTTCTGCACGAGGTCGGTGGTTCCGCGCCGCATGGTCAGGCGCGAACCACCGACCTCGTCGCCGTCTCGCGCAGCACGTGCAGGGCGGCGGCCACCGCGGGCACGCGGTCCATGCCCGGGGCGTGCACGGCCTCCACCAGGCGGAAGGTGCGCTGCGCGGGCCGGTGCACGTCCACGCCCTCGTGCGGCACGGCTGCCAGCGCGAGCCCGGGCAGCGTCGCGACGCCGAGCCCGGCGCGGACCAGACCGAGCACGGTCACGTAGTCGTCGGTGGCGAAGTCGATCCCCGGGTCGAAGCCCGCCCGGGTGCAGCTGCGGACGAGCTGGGCGCGGCACTGCTCGCAGCCCGCGATCCACGGTCGGTCGGCGAGATCGGCCAGGTCCACCGGATCGCCCACCGCGCGCTCGCCGCGCGGCAGCACCAGGTGCACCTCGTCGCGCAGCAGCGGAACGGCGGCGCGGCGCGGGCCCTCGCGATCCGGCTCGACGTCCGGGTCGCGGAAGGTCAGCGCGATCTCGCAGCGTCCGGCGTCCAGCAGGCTCAGCGCCTCCGGCGGCTCGGCCTCGACGAAGGTGGTCGCGATCCCCGGGTGCGCGGCGCGCAGCGCGGCCAGCGCGCGGGGGAGCAGCGTGGCGGCGGCGGAGGGGAACGCCGCCAGCCGCACCCGTCCGGCGCGCAGGCTGGCCACCGCCGCGACCTCCTCCAGCGTGGCGTCGAGCGCCGCCTGCACCTGCACCGCGCTGCGCGCCAGCACCTGTCCCGCCTCGGTCAGTCGCACACCTCGCCCCGAGCGGACCACCACGGGCGTGCCGATCAGCCGTTCCACCGCGCGCAGCTGCTGGCTGGCGGCGGGCTGGGTCAGGCCGAGGTGCTGCGCGGCGGCGGTGACCGAGCCGGTGGTCTGCACCGCCCGGACCAGGCGGAGGGCGGCGGCGTCGAGGGCGCGGGGAGCCATGGCCGCAGCATAAGACCGATGCATGGATCGCGTGGCAACTGGCCGTTGTGCGCATGGGTGGGCGCCCGGCACGCTCGTGGGGTGACCTCCCTCGCCGATCTGCGCGCCGCCTTCCCGCCCGTCCGGGGCCACCTCGACGCCGCCACCGCCGGCCTGCCCACCCGGGCTGCCACCGCCGCGCTGCGCGCCGACCTGGACCGCTGGGCCGACGGAGGGCTGGACGCCGGACGCTACGACGACGCGGTGACGCGGGCGCGGTCCGCCTTCGCACGGCTGGTCGGCGTCGGGCCGGACCGGGTGGCGATCGGCGCGCAGACCTCGGTGATGGCAGCCCTGGTCGCGGCCTCGCTGCCTGACGGTGCCGAGGTGCTCTGCGTCGAGGACGACTTCTCCTCGATGGTGTTCCCGTTCCTGGTCGAGCAGCCGCGGATCCATGTCCGCCAGGTGCCCGCCGAGGCGCTGGCGGAGGCGATCGGTCCGCGCACGTCGCTGGTGGCCTTCTCGCTGGTGCAGTCCGCCACCGGGGCGGTGCTGGACGGTCCCTCGATCGCCAGGACCGCCCGTGAGCACGGGGCGTGGACGTTCGCCGACCTCACCCAGGCGGCGGGGTGGAAGGCGGTGGACGCGGGGGTCTACGACCTCACGGCGACCGCCGCCTACAAGTGGCTGTGCGCGCCGCGCGGCACCGGCTTCCTCACCGTCGGCGAGCACGTGCAGCCCGCGCTGCGCCCGGTGCAGGCCGGGTGGTACGCGGGGGAGGACGTCTGGGGCTCCTGCTACGGGCCGTCGATGCGGCTGGCGGCGGACGCGCGCCGGTACGACGTCTCGCCCGCGTGGCAGGCGTGGATCGGCGCCGCCGAGACGGTCGAGGCCTTCGCCGCCGTCGATCCCGTGACTGTGGAGGCGTACGCGGCCGGGCTCGCCGACCGCCTGCGCGCCGGCCTCGGCCTGCCGGAGACCGGCAGTGCGATCGTCACGCTGGACGATCCCGACGGCCGTCGGCGTGCGGCCCTGGAGGCGGCGGGCTGCCGGGTGGCCGGGCGCGCGGGCAGGGTGCGGCTCGCGTGCCACGTGTGGGCGGACGAGGGCGACGTGGACCGGGCGGTGGCAGCGCTCGTCGGCGCCGGGGTGCCGGCCCGCGGCGCGGCCTGACCCGCCCCGCGTCGGTGCGGAGCGCCTGCGCCCAGGGCGCCTGAACGCCGGGTGACCAGCGTCGCCACCCTCGACCCGGGCGGGTCCGGCGTCAGAGGCTGCGCAGCACCGACACGACGCGACCGAGCACCTGCGCCTCGTCACCGGGGATCGGCGCGTACGAGGGGTTCTGCGGCAGCAGCCACACGTGGCCGTCGGAGCGCTTGAGCGTCTTCACGGTGGCCTCGCCGTCGAGCATGGCGGCGACGATCTCGCCGTTCTCCGCCACCGGCTGACGCCGCACGACCACCCAGTCGCCGTCGCAGATCGCGGCGTCGATCATCGAGTCGCCGACCACCTTGAGCAGGAACAGCTCGCCCTCGCCGACGAGCTGACGGGGCAGCGGGAACACGTCCTCGACCAGCTGCTCGGCGAGGATCGGCCCGCCGGCGGCGATCCGGCCCACCACCGGCACGTAGGCGGCGCGCGGCGCGCCGTCGCGCTCGGCGGAGTCCTCGTCGCCGAAGCCCGCGACCGTGGGGCCCGCCTGCCCGGGCAGCGCCGTGACGCCGCGGGAGTCGTCCGGCTGCACGACCTCGATCGCGCGCGGACGGTTGGGGTCGCGCCGCAGGTAGCCCTTGCGCTCGAGCGCCATCAGCTGGTGCTTCACCGAGGAGGGGCTGGTGAGGCCGACCGCGTCGCCGATCTCGCGCATGCTCGGCGGGTAGCCGCGGGACTCCACGGAGGCGCGCACCGTCTCCAGCACGAGGCGCTGGCGCGGGGTCAGCCCGTCGTCCTCGGCGTGCAGGTCGACCACGCCGTCCGTCGTGCCGGCACCGGTGGCACCGCTCGTCCCGCTCGTCATGATGACCCTCTCCGTCGTCCCTGCCCGCTGCCCGTACCTGCTCGCACCCGCCCCTGCGCACCGTCCGTGCTGGTCACGGTCGCGCGGCGTCCGCGTCGGCCGGCCGTGTCAGTGGTCGGTGGTGGGCTTGCCCCGATGTGCCGAGCCTAGGCGGAGCGAGCGGACGGATCAAACATCTGTTCGAGCGTGTCTCGACAACGACGCCCGGTCGTGGCAGCATCGTACAAGCGTTCGACGAACAGGTGTTCGAGCGGGATCGATCGAGAGCGGCGGGCGACCGTCGGCGAGAGGGAGTGGTGAGGATGAGCGCGATCACGATGGCCCCGCGGGTGGCCCTGGCCGACGTGCGTCGTCCGGCGTCCGCTCCCCGGCGGTCGGCTGCTTCTCGGCGGGCGACTGCGGCCCGGCGGGCATCCGCTCCCCGGCAGGAGGCTGCGACCGGGGCGGTGGTGGCGGAGCGGGCGGAGCCCGGGCTGCGCGACCTGCACCTGACCCGGCGCGGGCGTGCGGTGCTCCTCCTGCTCGCCGCGCTGATCGTGCTCGCGGGCGTCCTCGGTGGGCGTGCGGTGGCCGACGGGCCGGAGCAGGCGATCGAGGTGCGCACCTACGCGGTGCAGGCGGGCGAGACCCTCTGGCAGATCGCCGGCGACGTGGCGCTGCCCGGTGAGGACGTGCGGGACGCGGTGCTGCGCCTCCAGGAGCTCAACGGTCTGGCGGACGCCTCGCTGCGCGCCGGCCAGGTGCTGCTGCTCCCGGCCGACTCCTGATCCCGCGCGGACTTCGCACCGGCCTCCGGCTGGCCTTGCGCCGGCCGCGCGCTGACCTCGCACCGGCCGCGCGCTGCCCCCGCACTGGCCTGGGGCTGACCCCGTGCAGGTCGCGGCGAGTATTACGAAAGTGCAGGCTTGCGTAAATCGGATCCCGGCCCCTACAGTGGTGATCACTTCGACGGCTGGCTGGGGGGCTCGCCTCGAAGGACGCATCGACGTCGGCACCGAGTGCGCGACGCAGGCGCGTGAAGCAACGCCGTTCTGACGAGGCGAGTCGTCCGGACGAGACGGGACGGGGGCGTCCCCACGAGGGTGGCCGCAGCACTGCGGCCACCCTCGTCGTCTGTCCGGGACCCGGTGCGGGTGCGCGGCCCGGACTGCGCAGCCGCGCGAAGACCGGACGGCGTGGCCGGGCGGCGCCCGGGAACGGTCCCACCGTCGCTCCGAGGCGAGCCGCCTTGCACCGCCGACCGGCGGCGACCTACGTTGTCCCGGTCCTTGCGGGGGTGAGGCACGTCGGCGTCGTGGCCGGGCCCGCCCTCCGGGAGAAGCACCGAGGAGGCTCCACCATGCACTGCCCGTTCTGCCGTCACGCGGACTCCCGCGTCGTCGACTCGCGCACCTCCGACGACGGCCTGTCGATCCGTCGCCGCCGCCAGTGCCCGCAGTGCAACCGCCGGTTCACCACGATCGAGACCGCGAGCCTCTCGGTGGTCAAGCGCTCCGGGGCGACCGAGCCGTTCAGCCGGGACAAGATCGTCAACGGCGTCCGCAAGGCCTGCCAGGGCCGCCCGGTGAGCGAGGACGACCTCGCCCTGCTCGCCCAGCGCGTCGAGGAGACGCTGCGTGCCAGCGGCAGCGCGGAGCTGGACGCCTACGAGATCGGGCTGGCGATCCTCGGACCGCTGCGCGACCTGGACGAGGTGGCCTACCTGCGGTTCGCGAGCGTCTACCAGGCGTTCAGCTCGCTGGACGACTTCGAGGCGGCGATCACGGTGCTGCGCGCCGAGAACGAGGTCGCGGACGCCGAGCGCGCCGGGCGCGAGGGCGACGCGTCCGCCTCCTGAGCGGTGACGTGGCGCGAACCCTCGCGCTCGCCGCGCCGGGGATCCCCGCCCGTGGATGACCGACGCGGCCTGTCGGGGCGTCGTACTACGGTCATGGGGTGATCCCTGACGACCTCGCGCTCCTGCACGCACCCGGCACCCCGACGCTCAGCCCCGACGGCCGCACCGCCGTCGTCGCGGTGACGTCGCCCGACCTCGACCTGGACGAGTACACCGGCCAGCTGTGGCGGGTGGCGACCGACGGCTCCGCCGAGCCGACCCGGCTGACCCGCGGCCACCGTGACACGGACCCGCAGATCTCCCCGGACGGCCGCTGGGTGGTGTTCCTGCGCGCCGAGGCGAAGGGGCGCCCTCAGGTGCACGTGGTGGAGTTCGCGGGCGGTGAGCCGGTGCGGCTGACCGACGCCCCGCTCGGTGCGCAGTCGCCGCGGTTCTCCCCGGACGGAAGCCGGATCGCCTACCTCGCCCGCGTGCCGGAGGAGGGTCGCTACGTCGCCGACGGCAACCCCGCCGCCGAGCGGCCGCGGCACATCACCGAGCTGCCGTACCGCGGTGACGGCGCGGGCTTCACCCGGGACAAGCGCCGGCACCTGTTCGTGGTGGACGTCCCGGCGCAGACGCCGGGCGCGGTGGCCGAGACCGAGCCGCGTCAGATCACCAGCGGCGACCTCGACGTCGACGGCGCCGAGTGGCTGGCCGACGGCCGTCACCTGGTCGCGGTGTCCGCCCGGCACGCCGGCAAGGACACCGATCTGCGCGAGGACGCGGTGCTCGTGGACGCCTCCGAGGGGTCGGACGGCACGCTGGTGCCGCTGACCGACGTCGACGCGGGCAGCACGCTCGCGGTGATCGCCGCGCGCCCGACGACGGACGGCTCCGGCGTCTGGCTGCTCGCGCAGGACATGGGCACCTCCGGCCGCGAGTTCGTCGCCAGCCAGACCGGCCTGTTCGCGCTCGCGCTCACGGCGACGGCGGACGGGCCGCGGGCGGACGGCACGCCGGTGCGGCTGACCGACGCCGAGGCGGTCGACCTCGACGCGGGCACGTTCCTTGCGGTGGACGGCGGGGTGCTGGTCGGTCGGCTGCACCGCGGCACGGTGGTGCTGGACGAGGTGCACGCGGACGGCACGGCCCGGGAGGCGTTCGGCGGCGCGGTCGTCGTGCACGGCGTCGCTTCCGCCGGCGGGACCACGGTGGCCTCGGTCGCCGGCCCGACCGACAGCGGTGACCTGCACGTGCTGGACCTGACGGCGGGCACCTCGCGGGCGTTGACCGACCTGTCGGCCCCGCTGCGCGCCACCGGTCGGGTGCGCGAGCCGCGCGAGGTGAACGCCACCGCCCCGGACGGGTACCCGGTGCACGGCTGGGTGGTCACCCCGGACCCGGAGCGCTTCGGCGCGGGCCCGCACCCGACGATCCTGATGATCCACGGCGGCCCGTACGCGCAGTACACGGTCGGCCTGTTCGACGAGGTGCAGACGCTGGCCGAGGCCGGCTACGCGGTGGTCTACGGCAACCCGCGCGGTGCCGCCGGCTACGGCTCCGCGCACGGCAAGGCGATCCATCGCGCGTTCGGCACCGTGGACACCGACGACGTGCTCGCGCTGCTGGACGCGGCGACCACTGACCCGGCGCTGGACGCCGAGCGGGTGGGCGTCATGGGCGGCTCCTACGGTGGCTACCTCACCGCGTGGCTGACCACCCGCACCGACCGGTTCGAGGCGGCGATCGTGGAGCGCGGGTTCCTCGACCCGGTCAGCTTCACCGGATCCTCGGACATCGGCTGGTTCTTCGGCCTGGAGTACCTGGGCGACGGCGACTCCGACGCCGAGAAGGCCGCCGTGGCCGCGCAGTCGCCGATGGCGCACGTGGCGAAGGTGACCACGCCGACGCTGGTGATCCACTCCGAGCAGGACTGGCGGTGCCCGGTCGAGCAGGGCCAGCGCTGGTTCGTCGAGCTCAAGCGCCGCGGCGTCGAGGCCGAGCTGCTGCTGTTCCCCGGCGAGGGCCACGAGCTGACCCGTTCCGGCCGCCCGCAGCACCGGCTGGTCCGGTTCGAGCACGTCCTCGACTGGTGGGCCCGGCACCTGCCGCTGTCCCGCTGAGCGGTCCTGCTCCGGACGGCCCGTCGAACGGCCCCGCGCACGTCCATCCGGGCGGGCGCGGGGCCGTGCGCACGTCTCAGCCCGAGCCCAGCAGCTCGGCGAGCAGCGCGTGCCCCTCGGCCTCGAAGTCCTCGGCACCGACGGCGTACGCCCACGCGATCGTCCCGATCGCCTCGCGCACCAGCGACCGTGTCCACGCATCAGCGCCCTCCCGCGCCGCGCCGTCCCGCGCGCCCGCTGCCTCGTCGGCCACGCGCGGGTCCGCACCGTACCCGTCGAGGAACGCGGCCTCGCACGCGGGGGAGCGCCGGAAGTCGCGCTGCGTCAGCCGGGTCAGCTCGCTCGCCGCCGGGCGCAGGTCGGCCCGCCCGAGGTCGATCACCCGCACCTCGCCCGCGTGCCGCAGCCAGTTGCGGGGCTGCCAGTCGCCGTGCGTCGGCACCAGCACGGCGGGCGGCTGCGGCCAGGAGGCGAGCAGGTCCCGCAGGTGGGTCACGATCGCGGGGGCGATCCGGTGCGGGCGGTCCAGCCACGCGAGCGAGCGGGCGTTCTCCCGCGCCTCCCACCCGTCGTCCACGATCCCGGGCGTCTGCGTGTGCAGGGCGGCGAGCAGGGAGCCGGCCTGGCGGTACGTGTCGGGGTCGTCCTGCGCGGGGGTGCCGAGCACCAGCTCGCCGGGCAGCCAGCGGGTGACCAGCAGCCGGGCGTCGCGGTCGTGGTGCAGCAGCGTCGGCGCGCGTCCGGGCGTCCAGGGGCCGAGCCAGTCGAGGTGCGCGCGGATCTCCCGGGCGATGTGGTGGTCACCCGGGCCGCCGGCCTTCACGACCAGGTCGTCGTCGCCGGCACGGACCCGCAGCACGGTCGTCGCGATCAGCCCCCAGCCGAGATCGGCGACGACCTCGTGCCCGGGCAGCCAGTCGTCCAGCAGCGCACGCTGCTCCGGCGCGAGGCCGGTGAGCGCAGCGCCGGAGGTCACGCGGGCTGGGCGGCGATCAGGTCGTCCCGGACCACGCGGCGCATGACCTTGCCGATCTGCGAGCGGGGCAGCTCGGTGAGGATCACCAGGTCCTTCGGCACGGCGTAGCGGGCCAGCCGCTCGCTGCACCAGTCGCGCACGGCCTGCAGCTCGATCTGCGCGTGCCCGATCTCCATCACGACCGCCGCGACGACCTTCTCGCCCAGGTCACCGCCGGGCATGCCCACCACGGCGACGTCGCGGACGCCGGGCATGCAGCGCAGGTGGTCCTCGACCTGCGAGGGGTACACCTTGAACCCTCCGGTGACGATCATCTCCTTGATCCGGTCGACCAGGACCACGAAGCCGGTCTCGTCCACGCGGACCACGTCGCCGGTGCGCAGCCAGCCGCCGTCGAGCAGCTGACCGGCCGTCTCCTCCGGGCGGCCCCAGTAGCCCTGGAACACCTGCGGGCCGCGGATCAGCAGCTCGCCCTGCTCGCCGGGGGCGACCTCGCGGGTCGGGTCCTCCTGGTCGACCACGCGGATGTCGGTGCTGGGGAACGGCAGCCCGAGGGCGCCGGGGCGGCGGTCGGCGGACAGCGGGCTGCCGAGCGCGACGGGGGAGGTCTCGGTCATGCCGTAGCCCTCGACCACCAGCCCGCCGGTCAGCGCCTCCCAGCGCGCGGCGGTCTCGGCGGACAGCGACATCGCGCCGGAGATCGCGTAGCGGAACGAGGAGAGGTCGCTGCGGGTGGCCTGGGCGGCGGTGGCGAGGCGGTCGAGCATCGGCGGCACCGCGGGCAGGAAGGTCCCGGGCCGGCGGCGCTGGGCGGCGAGCACGGTCTTCGGGTCGAACTTGGGGAAGGCGACCAGCGTGGCGCCGACCCGGGTGGCGTAGGTCAGGCAGAGCGTCAGCCCGAACGCGTGGAAGAACGGCAGCACCGCGTAGATCGTCTCGGTGCCCGGGACCGCGCCGGTCCACGCCTGGCCCTGCACGGCGTTGGCGACCAGGTTGCGGTGCGTGAGCACGGCCGCCTTGGGGGTGCCGGTGGTGCCGCCGGTGTACTGGAGCAGCGCGACGTCGCGGGTGGTCGGGTGCGGGTGGTGCGGCGGCAGCGGGCGGGCGGCGTCGACCAGCCGGTGCCAGACCGGCGTGCCCTCGGGCACCTCGGCGCGCAGGGCCTCGCGGGTCTGGCGCGCCTTGCGCAGCGGCAGGTGCAGGGCGAGCCGCTTGGTCCACGGCAGGTCGGCGGAGACGTCCACCGAGACGACGGTGCGCAGCTCGCTGGACTCGCGGGCGGCCAGGGCGGCGTCGACGGCCTTCTCCCAGACCAGCGCGACGGTGGCGCCGGAGTCGCGCAGCTGGTGGGCGAGCTCGGCGGCGGTGTAGGTGGGGTTGTGCTCGACCACGACCGCACCGATCCGCAGCACCGCGTAGAACGCGACGACGTGCGAGGTGCAGTTCGGCAGCGCGATGGCGACCCGGTCACCGGCGACGACGCCGAGGTCGCGCAGGGCGGCGGCCCCGCGGGCGACCTGGTCAGCGAGCTCGCGGTAGGTGACGGTCGCGCCGAGGAAGTCCACGGCGACCCGGTCCGGCCAGGTGGCGGCGGCACGGTCCAGGGCGGCGTCCAGCGGCTCGTCGGGCACGTCGATCTCGGCCGGGACTCCGGCGGAGTACGAGGCGTGCCAGGGGCGCGTGAAGTCGGTCACGTGGTCACCGTAACCTACGCAGCCGTAACTTAGGTGTGCAGGTCCTGTGCAGGGGGTTACAGCTCGCTCGAACGGGAGCCCCACAGGTTGATCCCGCCGTCCACCGCGTACCGGTCGATCTCCGCCAGATCCGCGTCGTCGAGCGGATCTGCGTGCACCGCGGCGAGGTTCTCCTCGAGCTGTGCGGCGGTCCGCGCGCCGAGCGCCACCGACGTCACCCGCGTGTCGCGCAGCACCCAGGTGATCGCGAGCTGGGCGAGGGTCTGCCCGCGCCGCTCCGCGACCGCCGCCAGCGCGCGCACCCGGGCCAGGTTCTCCTCGGACAGGTACTCCGACCGCAGCGAGCCGCCCCGCGCCGCGCGCGAGCCCTCCGGCACGCCGCCGAGGTACTTCGTGGTGAGCATCCCCTGGGCGAGCGGGGAGAAGGCGACCACGCCCATCCCGGCCTCGCCGGCGACGTCCAGCAGGGTGCGGCCGTCGATGTCCGGCTGCTCCACCCACCGGTTCAGCATCGAGTACGAGGGCTGGTGCAGGGTCAGCGTCAGCCCGAGATCGGCGGCGACCGCCAGCGCCTCGGCGGTGCGCCGCGCGGAGTACGACGAGATCCCGGCGTAGCGGGCCCGCCCGGAGTCGACCGCGGTCTTCAGCGCGCCGATCGTCTCGGTGAGCGGGGTGCGCGGGTCGAAGCGGTGGCTGTAGAACACGTCGACGTGATCGGTGCCGAGCCGGCGCAGCGACTGGTCCAGCGAGGCCAGCAGGTACTTGCGCGAGCCGAACTCGCCGTACGGTCCCGGCCACTGCCGGTAGCCGGCCTTCGTCGCGATCAGCAGCTCGTCGCGGTACGGCGCGAGGTCACCGGCGAGCAGCCGGCCGACGCTCTCCTCGGCGGCTCCCGGCGGCGGGCCGTAGTTGTTCGCCAGGTCGAGGTGCACGATCCCCAGGTCGAACGCGCGCAGCACCAGCGCCCGCTGATCGGCGAACGGCGTGGCGTCACCGAAGTTCTGCCAGAGGCCGAGCGTCACCAGGGGCAGGTCGAGGCCCCCGGCGCGGCGCAGCGGGAGACGGTCGTGGCGGTCGGCGTCGGCGAGGTGCACCCCCCGACCGTAACGTCAGCCGGCGGCAGCGGTCAGGAGACGACCCGCAGCCGGATCGACTCCGGGCGGGCCCGCAGCGCCTCGACGACGTCCCGGTGCACGGACACGGCGTCCGTCACCACGTAGCCGACGTCGCCGCGGGTGGCGAGCAGCTGGGCCTCGATGTTGGCGCCGTGCTCGGCGAGCGTCTGGTTCACCGCCGCCAGCACACCCGGCACGTTGCGGTGCAGGTAGGCCAGCCGGTGCACGCCCTCGCGCGGCTCCAGGGTGAGGTTCGGCAGGTTGACGCTGAGCATGGTGGTGCCGGTGCCCATGTAGTCGCGCAGCTTGTTCGACACGAACTGGCCGATCGCCTCCTGCGCCTCCTCGGTGGAGCCGCCGGTGTGCGGGGTGAGGATCACGTTCGGCAGCCCGCGCAGCTCGGACTCGAAGGGGTCGCCCTTGCGCTTGGGCTCCTCCGGGAACACGTCCACGGCCGCGCCCGCCACGTGGCCGGAGAGCACCGCCTCGCGCAGGGCGGCGTAGTCGACCACGAAGCCGCGGGACAGGTTGAGGAAGATCGCGCCCGGGCGCATCCGCGCGAACTGCTTGGCGCCGAACAGCCCGGCGTTGCCGCTGCGGCCGTCCACGTGCAGGGTCACGATGTCCGCGACGTCCAGCAGCTCGTCCAGCGAGTCGGCGCGGCGGGCGTTGCCCAGCGACAGCTTCTCCGCGGTGTCGTAGAACACCACCGACATGCCGAGGTTCTCCGCCAGCACGGACAGCTGGGTGCCGATGTTGCCGTAGCCGACGATCCCGAGCGTGCGCCCGCGCACCTCGTGCGAGCCGTCCGCCGACTTGTTCCACACGCCGTCGTGCATCGACCGGTCGAGCACGGTGAGCCGGCGGGTCAGCGCGATGATGTCCGCCAGCGCGATCTCCACCACCGAGCGCGTGTTGGAGAACGGCGCGTTGAAGGTCGCGACGCCGTTGGTCGCGGCGGCGGACAGGTCGATCTGGTTGGTGCCGATGCAGTACGCACCGACCGCCACCAGGTCGGGGGCGGCGTCGAGCACCGCCTTCGTCACCTGGGTCTTGGACCGGATGCCGAGCAGCTGGACGCCCTGGAGGGCGTCGGCGAGCTCGGCCTCGTCCAGGGCTCCGGAGCGGGCGGTCACCTCGTAGCCGGCGGCCTCCAGGATGGACCGGGCCTGAGGATGCAGGTTCTCGAGCAGCAGGGCGCGTGGCACGCCCCTATGGTGCGCCCGACCGGGCGTGCGTCCAAGCCGGTCCCGATCCTCGGACAACCGCGCAGGTCCTCAGGCCTCCCAGCCCGCCGGCAGGTCCTCGGTGTGCACCACGCGCAGCGCCTGCGTCGGCCGGGTCATCGCGACGTACAGGTCGCCCGCCCCGCCGCGCGGCCCGGCGCCGTCGCGCAGCACCGCCGCCGGCTCCACCAGCACCACCGCGTCGAACTCCAGGCCCTTGCTCTGGGTCGGCGTGAGCAGGGTGAGCGGGGCGTCCAGGTCCGGCGATCCGTTGCGGCGCGGGTCCGGGCGCATCCCCGGCAGATCGCGCAGCGCGACCGCCAGCGTCGGCAGGGTGCCCGGCACGGCGATCACCGCGACCCGGCCCGCACCGCTGGCGTCCCGCACCTGCTCCACCGCAGCGGCGGCCGCCTCGACCACCGCGTCCACGACGCCCTCCGGGGTCACCCGGCGGGTGGTGAGCGCGTCCGGCACGTCGCGCGCGGCCGTGGTCGGCGTCAGCGGCAGACCCGCCGCGTGCCCGACCCGCTCGGCAGCCTCGGTGACCGCGGCGGGGGTGCGGTAGTTCACCGTGAGCTCGGCCAGCCGCCACTGCCCGGCCAGCACCGGGTCGAAGGTGCGCGCCCAGTCCTGGGTGCCGGCGGAGGTGGAGGTCTGCGCGACGTCGCCCACGATCGTCAGCGAGCGGGTCGGCACCCGGCGCAGCAGCGACCGCCACGCCATCGGCGACAGCTCCTGCGCCTCGTCCACCACCACGTGCGCGTAGGTCCACGTGCGGTCGGCGGCGGCCCGCTCGGCCGTGGTCAGCGAGGGGCCGGTGCTGGCGAACCGGTCGGCCAGCAGCTCGGCGGACACCAGACCGGTGCCGGACTGCTCCAGCACCTGCCGGGCGTAGTCGAGCTCGGCGGCCCGCTGCTGCGCGTCCTGCTTGGCCTGCGCGCGGGCGGCCTGGTCGTCCTCGCCGAGCAGCTCGGCGGCCTCGTCCAGCAGCGGCACGTCGGCGGCGGTCCACGGCGCGTCGGCGTCCCGGAGCAGCAGCGCGCGCTCGCGGGCGGACAGCTCGGGGGCGGCGGCCTCCAGCCGGGCGGGCTTCGACAGCAGCCCGGCGACCAGCCCCTGCGGCGTCAGTGGCATCCAGGCGAGGTTGAGCGCGACCCGGATCTCCCGGGTGGTGCGCAGCTCCTCGATCACCTCGCCGCGCTCGTCCGGCGCCACCGCCCAGCCGAGCTGGCTGACGTACTGCTCGGCGAGCTTGCCGAGCATGTCACGCACGAAGGTGACCCGCGCCAGGTTGTGCGGCCGGTGACCGCGCCGGGCGTGCGCGATGGCGTGCCGCACGTCCGAGGGCTTCACCACGATCCGGTGGCCGTCGATCATCACCACGGTCGCCTGCGCGGGCACCCGCTGGCGCTGCTGCACGGCTCGGTCGATGATCCGCGCCCACACCGTGCGGCCCTTGATCGCGGCGACCTCGTCCGGCTCCTCGCCGGTCGCGACGATCCCGGGGTACAGCTCGCCGATCGTGGTGGCGACGACGCCGGTCTCGCCGAGGGAGGGGAGCACCTGGTCGATGTAGCGCAGGAAGGTCCGGCTCGGGCCGACCAGCAGCACGCCGGACCGCTCCAGGGTGCGTCGGTGCGCGTACAGCAGGTAGGCGGCGCGGTGCAGCGCGACGGCGGTCTTGCCGGTGCCCGGACCGCCCTGCACCACCAGCGCGCCCTGGAGCTCGGCGCGGATGATCGCGTCCTGCTCCGCCTGGATCGTCGCGACGATGTCCCCCATCCGGCCGGTGCGCCGGGCGGCCAGCGCCGCGAGCAGCGCCCCCTCGCCGGACAACCCGGCCAGCGCGCCGTCGCCGGCCTGGCCGTCGGCGGCCAGATGGTCCAGGTCGAGCACCTCGTCCTCGACGCCGGACACCGACCGACCGCGCGTCACCAGGTGCCGGCGCCGGGCCACGCCGTCCGGGTTCGCCGAGGTCGCGCGGTAGAACGCCTGCGCCGCCGGGGCACGCCAGTCGGTGAGCATCGAGGCGTGCTCGTCGTCGTTCAGGCCGATCCGGCCCACGTAGCGGCGCTCGCCGTCCACCAGGTCCAGCCGGCCGAACGCCAGCCGGTCCTCGACGGCCTCCAGCCGGGCCAGCCGGTCCTCGTACAGCGTGGCGAAGGCGTCGCGCTCCGAGCGGTTCTGCGGCGACCCGGAGGGACCGACCCGTCGGGTCTCCGCCAGCCGGGACCGGGTCTGCGCGCGCAGCTCGTCCAGCCGGCGGTACAGCTCGTCCACGACGTCCTGCTCGGCGCGCAGCTGCGCCTCGATGCCGGTCACCCGTGCTCCCGTCCACGTTCCCCGCGACGTGCCTGATCCCACGTCGCCACCACCGTCCGCGCACCCCACGGCCCGCGAGCGGCCGTCCATTATCCAGCAGCGGGACGGGTGCGCGGGCACGACGTCCGCGCAGGACCGCGCGCCGATCCACGAGTCGATCGGGGAAGAATCCGGGACCGCCCGTGCGTTGCACCTCGCAGAGGCACCACCGCACGGTGGCGCAGCCGAGACCAGCAGGAGGACCGATGCTCGACCCGAGCGAGATCTACGACGTCGACCCGGCGGTCGCCGCCGAGGTGGAGGCGCGGTCCGCGGGCGGCGCCGGGCCGGTGCTGGTGCACGCGGTGCGCGGGTTCGTCGACGCCGGCGGCGCCGGACGGCTGGCCGCCGAGCACCTCACCGAGCAGCTGTCGACGAGCCGGCTGGTCACCTTCGACGTCGACCAGCTGCTCGACTACCGCTCGCGGCGCCCCACGGTGACCTTCGACTCGACCCGGTGGATCGACTACGAGGAGCCCGAGCTCGCCGTCGACCTGGTGCGCGACACCTCCGGCGTGCCCTTCCTGCTGCTGCACGGCGTCGAGCCGGACGTGCAGTGGGAGCGGTTCGCGGCGGCGGTCCGGCAGATCGTGGAGCGCTTCGACGTGCCGCTGACCGTCGGTGTGCACGGCGTGCCGATGGGCATCCCGCACACCCGGCCGCTCACCGTCACCGCCCACGCCAACCGTCCCGAGCTGATCGCGGACTACACGTCCTGGTTCGGCTCCGTGCGGGTGCCCGCCGACGCGGGGGCGCTGCTGGAGATCCGGCTGGGGGAGTCCGGCCACGACGCCGTCGGCTTCGCCGTGCACGTGCCGCACTACCTCGCGCAGTCGCCCTTCCCGCAGGCCAGCATCACCGCCCTGGAGCACGTGCAGCGCGCCTCCGGCCTCGAGCTCGAGGTCGCCGCGCTGACCGAGGCCGCCGAGGAGACCCGCCTGGAGGTGGACCGCCAGGTGTCCGACTCCGCCGAGGTCGCCCAGGTGGTGCACGCGCTGGAGGAGCAGTACGACGCCTTCACGCACAACATCGGCCGGCCGAGCCTGCTCGCCGAGACCGCCGAGCTGCCCACCGCCGACGAGCTGGGCGCGGAGTTCGAGCGCTTCCTCGCCGAGCAGGGCGGTGACGACAAGGGGATCTGAGCGCGCGGGCCGTCCCGCCCGGGCGACCGGGCAGAATGACCCCACGTGGAACCCGAACGCTCCGACCGCCGCGCCCTGATCGTCTGGGGAGTGGCGGTCGCGGCGTACGTGGTCGCGATCACCAACCGCTCGTCCTTCGGCGTGGCGACCCTCGAGGTCACCGAGCGGTTCGGCGTCTCCTCCTCGCTGCTCGCGACCATGGCCGTCGCGCAGCTCGTGGTCTACGCAGCCCTCCAGGTGCCGGTCGGCGTGCTGCTGGACCGCTACGGCCCGCGGCTGCTGGTCGCCACCGGCGCCGGAGTGATGGCCCTCGGGCAGGCGGTGCTCGCGCTCGCGCCCTCCGCGGCGGGGGTGCTCGCGGGGCGGGTGCTGGTCGGCGCGGGGGACGCGCTGACCTTCGTCTCCGTGGTGCGCCTCATCCCCGCCTGGTTCGCGGTGCGACGGGTGCCGCTGCTCACCCAGCTCACCGGGTCGATCGGCCAGCTCGGGCAGGTGGTGTCCGCGGTGCCGCTGGTGGCCCTGCTGCACGCCGCGGGCTGGCGCACCACCTTCCTGTCCGTGGCGGCGGTGGGCGTGGTCGCGACGATCGCGGTGCTGGCCGTGGTGCGTGACGCGCCGGGAGAGGTGACGCCACGGCGTGCCCGGCCGCCCCGGGAGCGGGGTGCGCTGCGGGCGGTGCTGCGCGAGCCCGCGGTCCGGCTGGCGTTCTGGATCCACTTCTCCGGGCAGTTCAGCAACCACGTCGTCGTGCTGCTCTGGGGCTTCGCGTTCTTCGTCGAGGGCCAGGGCCGCACCGCCGCGGAGGCCAGCGCCCTGCTCACTCTCAACGTCGTCGCCGCCGTGGTGGCCGGCCCGGTGATCGGGCTGCTCGCCGGGCGGCACCCGCGGGCGCGGTTCGCGATGGCGATGGGCACCAGCGCCGCGATCGGCCTCGCCTGGCTGGCGGTGGTGCTGCCCTCGGGGCCGGTGCCCCTGTGGGTGCTGGGCGCGTTCGTGGTCGTGGTGGGCGTCGGCGGGCCGATGTCGCTGGTGGCCTTCGACGTCGCACGGTCCCGCGTGCCGGCGCCCCGGCTGGGCAGCGCCACCGGCTTCGTCAACACCGGCGGGTTCGTCGGCGCCTTCGCCACCATGCTCGTGGTCGGCCTCGTGCTCGACCGGGCCACCGGTGGCGCGGCGCTGCGCGACCTCGACGCGTTCCGCTCCGCCTTCGCCTGGGTGGCGGCGCCGTGGTCCGTCGGCGTGGCCGGGATGCTGCTCGGCCGGCGCGCGATGCGTCGCGGCGGGACCCCTCTCTGACCGACCGTGCCTGGTCGTCCGCTGGACGTCACCGGGTCATGAGCAGGACGTCGACGGGGCCGCGCGCCGCCGGTGACCGCGGCCCGGACCGTGACCTCGCCGTGACCAGATCGTTGTCTTCAGGCGACCTGGAAAGCCGGGAAACACCATGGCGCGGCCCTGACGTGCGTGAGAAGATCGCCGTGTTGCAGTGACGTACTGACGCTTGACCGGCGCCACTCCCGCGGAGCGATCCGTGGAGCGGCACCCTCCAGCCGTCCGGCTGGTCCTCCCGGTGCAGGACGCGGGTAAGGCATTGCGGCACGGAGCGGGGCACGAGGTCCCGGACCGTCACCGGATGGACAGAAGGACAAGAACATGGCACAGGGTGCTGTCAAGTGGTTCAACGCTGAGAAGGGCTACGGGTTCATCGCCCAGGACGGCGGCGGCGCCGACGTCTTCGTCCACTACTCCGCGATCGACTCCTCCGGCTACCGCTCCCTCGAGGAGGGCCAGCGCGTCGAGTTCGAGATCACGCAGGGCCCGAAGGGTCCGCAGGCCGAGAAGGTCCACGCCCTCTGAGCTCGTCTCGACCGGCGTAGGCCCTCGCGCGTCACTGGCGCAGAGCCTCGACGAGCCCGCACCCCGCGTGGGTGCGGGCTCGTCCGCGTTCCGGGGGGCAGCGGGTGGTGCCGGGTCGTGCGCGCGCGGGGTGAGTCGTGCGCGCGCGGGGTGATCAGACGTGGTCGTCCGGCGATCCCTGCGCGGCGCCCGCGTCCTCCTCGACCGCGCCGCCGTCCGCGATCTCCGGGGCCGCGTCGTGCAGCGGCGGGGTGCGGCCGACGAAGGCCGCCAGCTCCTCGCCGACCAGCAGCCGCGCGGGCACCGGGAGCGAGCGCAGGTCGCGGGCGAGGCCGGCGTCGTCCAGCACCGCCGGGTCGTCGGTGGCGACCAGCACGAGGTTGCCGTAGCGGCGGCCGCGCAGCACGCCCGGCTCGGCCACCAGCCCGACGTGCGCGAACACCTCCGTCGCGGTGGCGACCTCGGCGCGGGCCAGTGCGAGCGGCGGCCGGTCGGCGCAGTTCGCCAGGTAGACGCCCCCGGGTCGCAGCGCGCGGGCGACGTCCCGGGTGAACTCGACCGTGGTGACGTGCGCGGGCGTGCGGTCGCCGGCGAAGACGTCGCGCACCAGCACGTCCGCGCCGCCGTCGGGCAGGGTGCCGAGCTGCTCACGGGCGTCGCCGGTGCGCAGCCGCAGCGCGGGGGAGCGCGGCAGGTCGAACCAGTCGCGCACCAGCGCCACGAGCACCGGGTCCAGGTCGATCGCCACCTGGCGGGACCGCGGGTCGCGCGCGGCCACCCACCGGGCCAGCGCGCAGCCGGCCGCCCCGAGGTGCACCACCCGCAGCGGGTCGTCCTGCGGCAGACGCTCGAGCACCGCCGCCATCTGCTGCATGTACTCGAACTCCAGGCGCAGCGGGTCGGCGAGGTCCAGGTGCGAGCTCGGCACGCCGTTGACCAGCAGCGTCACCGCGTCGGGGTCGTCGGGGGAGCGCTGCACCTCGACCGTCCCGGTGGCGATCGGCACCGGCCCCTCCGGGATCGGCGGGCGTGCGGACGCCCCGCGCCCGGACCGTGTGGGTGGTCGGTGCGACGCTGGTGCCCGACGCCCGGACCGGTCCTTCGCCATCGGGCCACCGTACGGGTTGACCGGATCGAACAGGTGTTCGATACTGGTGCTGTCGAGAGAGGGAGGTGCGCGATGCCGGTCAGGACCTTGCGTTCCGCACGGAGCGCCGTGCCCGGGCTGTCGGGCCGGACCGCCGAGCTGCTCGAGCGCGCGGACGCCGAGCTGGTGGCCGCGCAGTTCTCCTCCGAGCCGTGGGAGCAGTTCACCCACGCCCACCTCGCCGCGCTGCGTGCCGGGGCGGCCGTGCTCGCGGAGCGTCAGCCGGTGTCCGGCCGTCGTGCCCCGCGCACGGTGTGGGAGCTGCTCGACCTCGCGGCGCCGGAGCTCGGTCGCTGGGCGACCTACTTCGCCGCCGGTGCGGGGCTGCGCGCGGCGGTGGACGCCGGCCGGTTCGACGCGGTGACCGCCGAGCGCGCGGAGCAGGTGCTGTGCCACGCGGAGGACTTCCTCGACATCGTGCGCGGTGAGCTGGAGGCCGCGGCCGCGGAGCCGGGCGACCGGCTCGTGGCACGAGCGGGATGAGTCGCGGCCCACGGTCGGAGGCGGCCAAGCGGGACTGGGGCAGCGAGGAGGAGGGCTGCTCGATCCTGCACGTGGACATGGACGCGTTCTTCGCGTCCGTGGAGCTCGCCCGTCGGCCGCACCTGCGCGGGCGTCCGGTGATCGTCGGCGGGTCCGAGCGGTCCGTCGTGCTCGCGGCGACCTACGAGGCCCGGGCGTTCGGCGTGCACTCGGCGATGCCCATGGCCCACGCGCTGCGTCGCTGCCCGCAGGCGGTGGTGGTGCCGCCCGACCACCACGCGTACCGCGCCGTCTCCGCCCGCGTGATGGAGGTGCTGCGCAGCACGACCTCGCTGGTCGAGCAGGTCAGCGTCGACGAGGCCTTCCTCGACGTGAGCGGCGCCCGGCGCCGGCTGGGCCCGCCCACCCGGATCGCCGCGCTGATCCGTGAGCAGGTCGCCGCCGAGCACGGCATCACCTGCTCCGTCGGCATCGCCGCCACCAAGTTCGTCGCCAAGCTCGCCTCCGGCCACGCCAAGCCCGACGGCGTGCTGCTCATCCCCAAGGACGCGACCGTGCCCTTCCTGCACGCCCTGCCGGTCGGGGCCCTGTGGGGGGTCGGCGAGCGCACCGCCATCGCCCTCGAGCGCTGGGGCGTCCGCACCGTCGAGCAGCTCGCGCACGCCGACGTCGAGACCGTGCAGCGTGCCGTGGGCAAGGTGGCCGGTGCGCACCTGCACGACCTCGCCTGGGGCCGCGACCCGCGTCCGGTCGTCCCCGTGCGCGAGGAGAAGAGCGTCGGCGCCGAGGAGACCTTCGCCGTCGACGTGCACGACCTGACGGTGGTCGAGAGCAAGGTGCTCGAGCTCGCCGATCGGTGCGCCACGCGCCTGCGCGCCCAGGGCCTCGCCGCCCGCACGGTGTCGATCAAGGTCCGCACCTCCGACTTCCGCACGCTCACCCGCTCCCGCACGCTCGCCCAGCCCAGCGACGTCGGGCGCGAGGTCTACCTCGCCGCACGCGGGCTGCTCTCCGCCGTGGACCTGGCCGGTCTGCCCGTGCGACTGATCGGCGTGCGGACGGAGGGTCTGGTGCCGGCCGGCGAGGTGGTCCGCCAGCTCACGCTGGACGAGGCCGTCACCGACAACGCGGACGCCCGGCGCGACGCGGAACGGGCCGTCGACCTGGTGCGTGAGCGGTTCGGGGAGCACGTGATCGGTGCGGGCACCCGTGCCGTCGGGCGGACGGCGGCGCGGGCGGAGACGCCGGCGGGCCCGGAGGAGGTCGCCGGGACGGGCGGTGCCGAGGGTGACGCCACAGCGCTGCGGCCGGCGTGGACTGCCGACGGGCGGCCGGTGGCGTGAGCGTCACGCGGGTCGCACCTCGGCGTCGTGCGGAGAGCCGAGGGTGATCCGGTGCGCGTGACGGCGCTCGACTACCGAGTTCGGCCGAGGCCATCTATCCTGACGTGAAGAAAGTCCCGACGGCGGAGCACGGGGGTCGGAATGCCTCTCTCCGAGTACGAACAACGTGTACTGGAGCAGATGGAGCGTCAGCTCACATCTGATGATCCCCGGCTCGCGAACACGCTCACCTCGCGTGGTCGACGGCCGGTCCTGCGGTATGTCCTGGGCGGCGTCGGCGCCGTGGTGGGGCTGCTGCTTCTCGTGGTCGGCGCGGCTGCCTCGCAGGTGTGGCTCGGCGTGCTCGGCTTCGTGGTGATGTTCGCCTCGGTCGCCTTCGCTTTCGCCCGGCCGCGTGCGACGGCGCAGAACGGCCCGGTGGGTGTCGTGCGCCCGGACGGCTCCACGAGCAAGCGTCCCGCCGCCCCGCGCAAGAAGGGCTTCATGAACCGCATGGAGGACCGCTGGGACCGGCGCCGCGAGGGCGGCGACCGCTGACCCTGCACGCGCGGCAGGCCTGACGGCCGGCGTGTCGCGAGCCTGACGGGCTCGCGCGGCCGCGCGTCCGGCCGTGCCGTCGTCCGGTTGCGGTCCGTGCCGTGATCCGGTCGAGGTCGAGCCGCCGTCGGCCGTGGGGCCGCAACGCTCCCGACGATGGTCCCGAACGCGCCGTCGGCGCGCGGACGGACCTGTCAGGATTCGGGCGCGAGCAGCGCGTACAGGCTGAGCCGGTTGCCGTCCGGGTCGCTCAGGTCGACGTAGTCCACCGCGCCCTCGACGTGCTCCACCGGACCCACGGTGACGCCCAGCCCGAGCAGGCGCTCCCGCTCCCGCGCCACGTCGGCGACCCCGAGCCGCAGCACTACCTCGGCGCCGGTGCGTGCGGTCGGCTCCTCGCCGAACTGGAGCCACACGGGGCCGAGGGCGAGCTCGACGACGCCCTCCGCCGGTTCCAGGTCGGGGTCCGGCAGGTCGAGCACGCGGCGGTACCAGCGCACCGCGGCGGTCAGGTCGCTGACCGGCAGCCCCACGGTCACGCTCGTCACGTCCATCGGCCCATGGTTCCACCCGCACGACCGCGAGGCGCGCCGCGAGGCGGGCGCGACCAGGCGTCGGCGCGTCAGGCCGGTGCTGCCTCCGGCCCGCCGTCGCCGCCGCCACGGCCCGCCGCCGATGCCGCAGGCGCCCGCCGGTGCGACCCGCTCACGTCGGTCAGCACCTCGCCGACCCAGCGTTGCAGCACCTCCGCGTCCACCGATGCGGGCCGGGGTGCGTAGCGGGCACCCTCGACGGCGGCGGCGAGCGCGGTGAGCGCGGCGTCGGCGGTGGCGCCGAGGGGGGTGCCGCGCGCGGTGCGGACCTGCTGCCGCACGAGGGCGGCCGCCTGCCGGGGGGTGTGCGCGTCGCTCCAGGTGATGTCGGCCCGACGCAGCCGGCTGCGCAGGCGTCGCCAGGCGGTCTCGGGGGTGAGAGCGGCGGCAGGTCGACGGCGGAGCACGAGGAGTCCGAGCGCGGCGGCGACCATGAGTGCGACGCCGACGGCGATCCACGGACCGGAGCCGGTGCTGCCGGTGGCACCGGGCGCGTCGGGGGTGGTGCCCGCGCCGGTGGTCGGGGTGGCGCCGGGGGTGCTGGACGGTGCGGTGGTGGGCTGCTGCGCCTCGGTGGTGGGGCTGGCGCCGGGGTCGGCGCGGAACGGGTTGCTCCACGAGGGCGGCGGGCCGGTCTGCACGGCGGGGGTGGGCTCGAAGCGCACCCAGCCGGTGCCGGGGAAGTACAGCTCGGGCCAGGCGTGGGCGTCGGCGCCGGTGACCCGGTAGGTGCCGTCGCTGCTGATCGACCCGGGCAGGAAACCGACGCCGAGGCGCGCGGGGATGCCGACCATGCGGGCCATCACGGTCATGGAGGTGGCGAACTGGACGCAGTAGCCGCGCCGGCTCTCCAGGAAGTCCCAGACGGCGTCGTCGGTCCGCGCGGTGGCCACGGAGGTGTCGTAGCGGAACTCGGTGCCGCTGCGGAAGTAGGTCTGCAGCGCCATGGCGCGGTCGTAGGCGGTGGTGGCGCCGGCGGTGAGCTGTTCGGCGAGCGCGCGCACGTCGTCCCCGTGCTCGGTGTCCGGGACGGTGAGGTACGGCTCGACCTCTTCGGGCAGGTCGCCCTCGGCGGAGCGGAGCAGCTCGGGGGTGAGGTCGGGGACCTGCACGATCATGCGGTAGGTGCTGCCGGTGTCGGTGCGGCCCCGGCCGACCACCTCGTCGCGCAGGCTGTCGTACTGCCAGGTGCCGTCGATGTCGACGGTGCGGGGGAAGGTGCTGACCGGCAGCCGCTGCTCGCGCAGAGCGCCGACCTCGACGTCGACCTCCACCAGGGTGCCCTGGTCGGGGTCGGGGGTGGTGCCGAGCAGGCCCGGGTCGGAGGTGAGCAGGGTGTCGGCGTCCCACTCGCCGAGAGCGGAGTCGGTGTCCCGCTCCCAGGCGCGGCCGTCGAAGTCGCGCAGGGTGAAGGAGCGCAGCGGCCCGACCAGCCCGGCGGTGGCCGCGGGGCGGTCCTCGTCGGGGTCCTCGTCGCCGGTGAGGTAGGGGTCGACGGCGTAGGACAGCACGACCTGGCTGGACTGGGCGCGCAGGCTGTCGCGCAGGTCGAGGTCGTCGGACAGCCGGACCGGGCCGACGGCGCCCGTGCCGACCTCGGGCAGGTCCACCCAGGACCACACGGGCACGGCGGCGACCACGGGCCCGGCGGCGAGGGTGACGGCGACCAGCGCGGCCGATCCGCCGAGGACGGCGGCGGTGCGCCGGGAGGTGAGGCTGCGCGCGGCGGGGGCGTGCCCGAGGGCGAGCAGCACCAGGTAGAGGAAGCCGGTGCCGGCGACGGCCCAGGTGGAGCCGGGGAAGCCGATGATGACGCCGGGGGTCCACACGGCGAGCAGGGCGATGCCGGAGGCCGCGGGCACGCCGGTGCCGACGGCGAGCATGTCGGCGGCCAGGAACACGAGCACGGCGGCGCTGACCATCACGAGCTCGACCGGCGGCCACACGGTCATCGGCACGACGGAGGTCTCGATCAGGGTGGCGGCCTGCCGGATCAGCTGGTCGGCCCAGGACAGGGTGTCGCCGTCCGGGATCAGCCAGCTCGACCCCGGGGGCGTGGCGTAGCGGGCGAGGATCGCGTAGGTGGCGACGACCAGGCCGACCAGGGTGGGCAGCACGACGGAGCGGGTGAACGCGCGGACGCCCGCGACGACGGCAGCGGTGCCGAGCACGGCGACGGCCACGTGCCAGCGCCAGGCCCCGGAGGCGAGGACGCCGGTGAGCGCCCCGGTGGAGACGATGGTGGCGAGGGCGACGATGCCGGTGGCCACGGGGGAGCGCCAGCCACGGCGCAGCGCGGAGACGGGTCGGCGTCGCCCGCCGGGGGCGGACCGCCGTCGACCGCGCCGGGCGTCCCGGGTGCTGGTCGTGGGCGCGCTCATCGTGCCCCCTCGGTCAGCCGCCACCACACGTCGGCGGGCGGCTCGCCGGCCTCGGCGCGCACCACCCGCCATCCGGCGCGGCGCAGGGCGTGCGCGGTGGCGCCCGCCTCCTTGTCGTCCGGCCCGCCGCGCACCACGGCCCAGCAGGAGCGGGTCTGGCTGAGCCCGGCGAGCGCGGCCCGGCCGGCCGGTCCCTGCGCGCCGAGCACGCCGACCACCAGGCCGGCGCCGCCGTCGGTGTCGTCGATGTCGCGGACCTCGGCGAGCAGCGCCTGCTCGGCGGTCGCCCGGTCGGGGTGGCCCTCGAGGTCCACGCAGGCGTCGAGCACCTGCTGCCGGACGGGGGCCTCCAGCCGCAGCGTGCGGCGCTCGTCGCCGGCGGTGCCGGACAGCAGGTGCGCGGCGTGCCCGGCGTCCTGCATCGCGAGGGCGACGGAGGCGGCCAGGGTGATCGACCACTCCAGCTCCTCGCCGGGGGCGGCCTGGTCGAGCAGCACGGAGACGGGGCGCAGCCCGGCGCGCTCGTCGGCGCGGACCACCAGCTCGCCCCGTCGGGCGGAGGACCGCCAGTGCACGCGGCGCAGGTCGTCGCCCACCTGGTACTCGCGCAGGGCGGCGTCGTCGGTGGCGGGGGTGCGGGCGCCGACCACGGCGCGCTCGGGCTCGGCGACCAGCAGCTCGCGGGGCACGTCGAGGTCGACGACGGCGGGCCACACGGTGACGGTGTCGCGCTCGCCGAGCACGGCCTGCACCCGGGCGACGCCGAACGGGTCGGTGCGGGTGACCACGAGCGGTCCGAGCCCCCAGCGTCCGCGCCGGGTGGCGCGCACCGGGTAGTGCAGGTGCACGGCGCGGGGCTCGCGGCTGACCTGCGCGCGCAGCGGGCGGCCGCCGGACAGCTCGACGGCGGCCTGCTCGCGCAGCCGCAGGTCGGCCAGCCGCGCGCCGGACCGCCCGCCGGAGACGGTGACGTCCACCCGCACGGCGGCCTCCTGCCCGGTGTGCACCGGGTCGGGGTGCACGGTGCGCCGGGCGCGCAGCCCGCGGCGGCCCCGGCCGGGGTCGACGAAGCCGAGCACGACGGTCGAGGCGATCACCAGCACCACCGGCAGGATCCCGAGGGTCAGCAGGTCGGGGGAGCCCAGGGCGGTGCCGGTGCCGGCCACCGCCATGCCGAGCAGCAGGAGGCCGAGCCCACGGGCGGTGGGGCGCAGGCGCATCAGCCCGCGACGGACCGGTCGCGCACGGACGTGCGGGTGGGGGAGGCCACGGGCACGCGCGCGACGATGTCGGCGACGACGTCCCGGGTGCTGCGGCCGGACAGCCGGGACTCGGCGCTGGGGATCAGCCGGTGCGCGAGCACCGGTTCGGCCAGCGTCTGCACGTCGTCCGGCAGCACGTGGTCGCGGCCGGAGACGGCGGCCAGGCCCTTGGCGGCGCGCAGCAGCTGGATCGACGCGCGCGGGGACGCCCCGAGCCGCAGCCCGGCGTCGTCGCGGGTGGCGGCGACCAGATCGACGACGTACTGCTTGACGGCGGGGGCGGCGTACAGGTGGCGGGTGGTCTCGATCAGCCGACGGACCTGCGCGGCGTCGGTCACCGGGTGCAGGTGGTCCAGCGGGTCGGCGGTCTCCTGGAGGTCGAGCATGGCGAGCTCGGCGTCGACCTCGGGGTAGCCGACGGTCAGCCGGGCCATGAAGCGGTCGCGCTGCGCCTCGGGCAGCGGGTAGGTGCCCTCCATCTCCACCGGGTTCTGGGTGGCGACGACCAGGAACGGCCGGGGCAGCGGGTAGGTCGACCCGTCCACGGTGACCTGGGCCTCCTGCATGGACTCCAGCAGGGCGGACTGCGTCTTGGGCGAGGCGCGGTTGATCTCGTCGCCGATCACCACGTTCGAGAACACCGGGCCGGGGCGGAACTCGAACTCGCCGGTGGCCGAGCGGTAGATCGTCACGCCGGTGAGGTCGGAGGGCAGCAGGTCCGGGGTGAACTGGACCCGGCCGACGGTGCAGTCGATCGTGCGGGCGAGCGCCTTGGCGAGGGTGGTCTTGCCGACGCCGGGCACGTCCTCGAGCAGCAGGTGCCCCTCGGCCAGCAGCACGGCCACGGTGATCCGCACCAGGTCGGGCCGCCCGGAGACCACGCGGTCGATGCCCGCGCGCATCCGGTCGGTGATCCCGATCAGCTCGTCCAGCGCGGGTGTGCCGGGTACAGCCCTCGTCATGGTTCCCCCATCGTTCGGCTGAGCAGAGCCTAAAGGTCGTCCGGCCTGCGCGGGAGGGCGTCGGACCGCCGGATCGCGCGCCACCCGGTCGGCCCACCCACCCCCTCCACCCCGCCCCACCACCGCGCGCCACCCGCGCCGCCCCGGATCCTCCACATCGCTCCCCCTCGGGGTGGAGCGGCTGCGACCGCGCCCCGACCGCTCCGACCAAACCCTCCCTGACCTGCGGAAACACCGGGAAGCGCTGACCTGCCGCCGACCGATCCGCCACCCCGAGGGCCCGTGTCGCAGTGTTTTCCCTCCACCTCCCTCCACCGGCTCTGACCTGCGGCGACGCAGAACATTCACCCGTCCGTCGCGGATTCACCCGTGGATCGTGGAGCAAAGTGGAGTACCGTGGAGCCATCGGGTGCCGAGGGGTGCCCGCAGACGCCCGGGGGAGGTGGACGTCCGTGGGGTTCGAGCAGACGCTCGCCGGCCTCGGCGCGACGGTCCCGTTCCTCGGCACGCACACACCACGGCTCGACGAGAAGGGACGGCTGATCCTTCCGGCGAAGTTCCGCCCCCAGCTCGCGCAGGGCCTGGTCATGACCCGAGGTCAGGACCGCTGCCTGTTCCTGCTGCCGCTGGACGAGTTCGCCCGGATGCACGACAAGCTCCGCCAGGCCCCGGTGACCAGCAAGCAGGCGCGGGACTACCTGCGCGTCTTCCTGTCCGGCGCCTCCGACGAGGTCCCGGACAAGCAGGGGCGCATCTCGATCCCGCCGATGCTGCGCACCTACGCCGGGCTCGACCGGGACGTCGCCGTGATCGGTGCCGGCACCCGGGTCGAGATCTGGGACCTGGCGGCCTGGGAGACCTACCTGGCCGCCCAGGAGGCCGGCTACGCCGAGACCGCCGAGGAGGTGTTCCCCGGCGCCTTCTGAGCACGACCCCGCAGAACCCCGCACCACAGCACCACGTACGAGGCCCGCACCACCGCCCGGTGAGACCTCCTCCCGTCGCTCTGACGCCACTTCCCCGGCGCCAGAGGGTCGGTGGGGGATCTGGTCGGACGGCGGAGGGGCCGCCCGACCACCAGCCCCGCAGCAGCACCCGCACCACGCACGCACCACGACCCCGAGGAGCACCCATGAGCACGAGCGATGCCGCCGCGCGGCACACGCCCGTGCTGCTCCAGCGCTGCATCGACCTGCTCGCCCCCGCGCTCGCCGAGCCGGGGTCGGTCATGGTGGACGCCACGCTCGGCATGGGCGGGCACACCGAGGGGATCCTGGACGCGCTGCCGCACGTGCGGGTGATCGGCATCGACCGCGACCCGCAGGCGCTGCGCCTGGCGGGGGAGCGGCTCGCCCGGTTCGGCGAGCGCTTCACCCCGGTGCACGCGGTGTACGACGAGATCCCCGAGGTGGTCGAGCGGCTCGGCCTGCCCGGCGTGCAGGGCGTGCTGATGGACCTGGGCGTGTCCTCCTTGCAGCTGGACGAGGTCGAGCGCGGCTTCGCCTACGCGCAGGACGCGCCGCTGGACATGCGGATGGACCCGACCCGGGGTCGCACCGCCGCCGAGGTGCTCAACACCTACGACGAGGCCGCGCTGATCCGCGTGCTGCGCGAGTACGGCGAGGAGCGGTTCGCCCAGCGGATCGTCCGCAAGATCCTGCAGGCCCGTCAGGTCGCACCGGTCACCCGCTCCGGCGAGCTGGTGGAGCTGGTCCGCGCCGGCATCCCCGCGGCGGCGCGCCAGACCGGCGGCAACCCGGCCAAGCGCACCTTCCAGGCGCTGCGGATCGAGGTGAACGACGAGCTGGCGGTGCTGGAGCGCGCCGTGCCCGCCGCCGTCGAGTCCCTGGTGGTCGGCGGCCGGCTGGTCGTCGAGGCGTACCAGTCGCTCGAGGACCGCATCGTCAAGCGGGTGCTGGCCGCCGGATCGCAGATCAGCGCGCCGCCCGGCCTGCCGGTCGTGCCGGACACCCACCAGCCGTACCTGCGGCTGCTCACCCGGGGCGCCGAGGAGGCCGACGCCGTCGAGCGGGAGCGCAACCCGCGCTCGCAGTCCGTCCGGCTGCGCGCCGCCGAGCGCCTCCGCCCGACCCCCGAGCACCTGCTTCCCAGCTCCACCCCGAGGAGGACCGCATGAGCGCCGAGCAGGCCCTGCGCGCGCCGCGCCCCGTCCCTCGTCCGCACCACACCCCGGGCAGCCCGGCGGCCCAGCCGCGCGAGCGGGCCCGGCTGCGGCTGGTCCGCCCGCCGGCGCAGGCGCGCACCCACGTGCCGTTCGTGGTGGTCTGCATGGCGATCCTCGCCGCCGCGCTGCTCTCGGCGCTGCTGCTCAACACCCACCTCGCGCAGGGCTCGTACACCGAGCAGAAGCTCGACGTCCGGCTGGCCGAGCTGGCCCGCACCGAGCAGCAGCTCTCCGCACAGCTCGACACCAACCGCTCCCCGGAGCAGCTGGCGGCCGCGGCCATGGCGCTCGGGATGCAGCCCGCCGAGCAGGTCGGCTGGCTGACGCTCTCCGACGGCACCGTGCGCGGCGGGGCCGAGGGATGACGACGCAGCGCCCGGGCCGCGACGGCCGGGCCCCGCAGCGCGCGGCACGTCCCGCCCGCCCGGCCGCCCGTCGTCCGCAGGCCACCGCGCCGCTCGCCGCCCGCACCCCGCGCCGCCCCGCCGCCGGCAACGGCCCGAGCATCGCGGTGCTGGACCGCCGTCGCACCTCGCTGGTCGTCGTCGTGACGCTGCTGCTCGCGGTGTTCGCCGGACGCCTCGCCTACGTGCAGGTGGTCTCCGGCCCCGCCGTCGCCGCCGAGGCCCGCGACGACCGGCTGAGCAGCGCGACGCTGATCGCCAGCCGCGGGCAGATCACCGACGCCCAGGGCCAGGTGCTCGCGACCTCGGTGCAGCGCTACGACATCGTGGTCAACCAGGTGGAGCTCGCCCGCTGGCACTCGACCGTGGACGAGCAGGAGCTGTCCGGCGCGGCCGGTGCCGCCCAGCTGATCGCCCCGCTGATCGAGGCGAACGCCGCCGAGCTCGGCGCGAAGCTGGACGGCGAGTCCAAGTACCGCAAGATCGCCAGGGGCGTGCTGCCGGAGGTCTGGCAGTCCGTCAAGGCGCTGCGGATCGACGGGATCAGCGCCGAGCAGGTCGCCGAGCGCGTCTACCCGAACGGTGACGTCGCGGGCAACGTGCTGGGCTGGGTGAACGCCGAGGGCGTGGGCGCCCAGGGCGTCGAGAGCCTGCTGAACGAGGAACTGACCGGCACCGACGGCTCCACCGTGTACGAGCGGGGCGCCGGCGGGCAGCAGATCCCGGGCGGCTACTCCGAGTCCACCGCCGCCACCGACGGACGCAGCGTGCAGCTGACGATCAACACCGACATCCAGTGGAAGGCGCAGCAGGCCATCGAGGCCCAGGTCGCCGCCACCGGGTCGGACTCCGGCTCGATCGTGGTGCTGGACACCCGGACCGGCGAGATCCTGGCGCTGGCCGAGTCGGCCACGGTGAACCCGAACGACCCGGGGGCCGACGCGACCCTGCTGCGCTCGTCCAGCGCGGTGACCGACGTCTTCGAGCCCGGCTCGACGGCCAAGGTGATCACGATGGCGGCGGCGATCGAGAACGGCCTGGTCGAGCCGACCTCGCAGTTCGAGGTGCCCTACCAGTACACGACGCCGAACGACCAGACCTTCAAGGACTCGCACGAGCACGCCGGCCTGCGGCTGACCGCCACCGGCATCCTCGCCGAGTCCTCGAACACCGGCACGGTCATGATCGGCCAGAACATCCCGCAGCAGGTGCGGTACGACTACCTGGCGAAGTTCGGCTTCGGTTCGAAGACCGGCGTCGAGCTGCCGAACGAGTCCGCGGGCATCCTGCACGACTCGGACGCCTGGGACGGCCGCACCAAGTACGCCGTGCTGTTCGGCCAGGGCGTCTCGGTGACCGCGCTCCAGGCGACCGAGGTGTTCGCCACGATCGCGAACGGCGGCGTGCGGATCGCCCCGCACCTGGTCAAGGGCTGGACCGAGGCCGACGGCAGCTACACCGCCGCCGATCCCGCAGCCACCGCCCAGGTGGTCTCCGAGACCACCGCCGACACCGTGCTCTCGATGATGGAGAGCACCGTCAGCGACGGCACCGGCTCGAACGCCGCGATCCCGGGCTACCGGGTGGCGGGCAAGACCGGTACCGCGCAGAACTGGATCGACGGCGTGCCGGGCATCACCTCGTCCTTCATCGGCGTCGCGCCCGCGGACGACCCGGCCATCGCGGTCAGCGTCATCCTGCACAACCCGCGCACCTCGGAGTGGGGCGGCACCGTGGCGGCGCCGGTGTTCAGCGACGTGGCCGGCTACGCCCTGACCGAGCTCGGCATCGCACCCAGCGGCACGCCCGCCCAGCTCTTCCCGACGACGTGGTGACGAGCGGCACCTGCGCCGCGCCGGTCCCCGGGGCGGTGGCCCGCGCGCGTCGCGGTAGATTCTCCCTATGACGTCCCCGCAGGGCCGGCTGCGCCCGGAGCACCCCCGAAGCCGCCGGGTCGTCGACCTCGCCGACACGTTCGCGCTGGTGAGCGCGGGGGCACCCGTGCGCCCCGATCTCGAGACCACCGGCATCACCGTGGCCAGCGGCGACGCGGCCCCCGGTGACGTCTTCGTCGCCCTGGCCGGTGCGCACGCCCACGGTGCCTCCTTCACCGCGCAGGCCGTCGCCGCCGGTGCGGTCGCGGTGGTCACCGACGCCGCCGGCGCCGAGGTCGTCGCGGGCCTGGAGCCCGCCGTCACCGTGCCCGTGCTCGTCACCGCGGACCCGCGCGCGCTGGCCGGGGACCTCGCCGCCTGGCTGCACGACCACCCGGGCCGCCGGATGACCACGGTCGGCATCACGGGCTCGAACGGCAAGACCACCACCAGCTACTTCGTCGACGCCGCACTGCGCCGGGCGCACGAGCGCACCGTCGTGATGGGCACCGTCGAGCTGAAGATCGGCGACGAGGCGATCGAGAGCCCGCGGACCACCGTCGAGGCCCCGGTGCTCCAGTCGATCCTCTCGCTCGGCCTGGAGCGCGACGCGAGCGCGGCCGTGATGGAGGTGTCCTCGCACGCCCTCGCGCTCGGCCGGATGAACGGCCTGGTGGTGGACGTCGCCGGGTTCACCAACCTCCAGCGCGACCACCTGGACTTCCACGGCGACATGGACGGGTACTTCCGGGCCAAGGCGCTGCTGTTCACCCCCGAGCACGCCCGTCGCGGCGTGGTGGTGGTGGACGACGAGTGGGGCCGGCGGCTGCTCGCCGAGGCGACGGTCCCGGTGGAGTCGGTGGCCACGCACGTCGGCACCCCCGAGGCCGCCACCGCCGACTGGGCGGTCACCTCGGCGGACGTCGGCCTGGACGGCGTCGGCTCCTCCTTCACGCTGCGCGGGCCGGACGGCGTCGAGCACCTGGCCGCGAGCCCGCTGCCCGGTCTGGTCAACGTCTCCAACGCCGCGCTGGCCGTCGTCGTCGCGCACCGCGCCGGGGTGGACCTGAGCGTGGCGATCGACGCGGTGGCGCACGCGCACCAGATCCCCGGCCGGATGGAGCGGGTGATCGAGCGCCGCCCCGCGCCGGACGCCCGCCCGCTGTGCCTGGTGGACTACGCGCACACCCCGGACGCGCTGGTGCTGGCGCTCGAGGCGGTGCGCCCGATCACCCCGGGCCGGCTGATCATCGTGCTCGGCTCCGACGGCGACCGGGACCGCGGCAAGCGCCCGATCATGGGCTCGATCGCCGCCCGCCTCGCCGACGTGGTCGTCGTCACCGACGAGAACCCGCGCTCCGAGCCGCCGGCGTCGATCCGCGCCGCGATCCTCGACGGCGTGCGCGAGCAGCGCCCGGACCTCACCGACGTGCACGAGGCGACCAGCCGCACGCAGGCCATCCATGACGCCGTCGCCCTGGCGGGAGAGCAGGACACCATCATCATCACCGGCAAGGGCCACGAACCGACCCAGGAGATCGCCGGGGTGTTCCACCGGTACAACGACCGCGACGTGCTCAAGGCCGCTGATGCGGCGCTCACCGCCCGGGGGTCGGTCGCGTGATCGCGCTGACGGCGGCGGAGGTCGCGGAGGCGACCGGCGGACGGCTGCACCCGGCGACGCTGGACCCGGCGACGGTCGTCACCGGCCCGGTGGTCGTGGACTCCCGGCAGGTCGAGCACGGCTCGCTGTTCGTGGCGCTGCCCGGCGAGCACGTGGACGGCCACGACTACGCCGCCCGTGCGCACGCGGCGGGCGCGACGCTGGTGCTGGCCGCCCGCGAGGTGGACGACGCCGACGGCGCCCCGGTGCCGAGCGTGGTGGTCGAGGACGTCGAGCACGCGCTGGGCGACCTGGCCCGCGTGGTGCTGGCCCGGCTGCGCGAGGCGGCCTGCGAGCCCGGCGGCTCCGGCCTGAAGGTGATCGGCGTGACCGGCTCGGTCGGCAAGACCACCACCAAGGACCTGCTGGCGCAGCTGTGCACCGCGCAGGGGCCGACGATCGCGCCGGTGCTGTCCTTCAACAACGAGATCGGCCTGCCGCTGACCGTGCTGCGCGCCGACGAGAGCACGCAGTACCTGGTGCTCGAGATGGGCGCCTCCGGGATCGGCCACCTCGACTACCTGACCGACATCGCCCCGCCGGACGTCGCGGTGGTGCTGGTGGTCGGGCACGCGCACCTCGGCGGCTTCGGCGGGATCGAGGCGGTGGCCCGCGCCAAGTCGGAGATCGTCACCGGCCTGGTGCCCGGCGGCACGGCCGTGCTGAACGCCGACGACCCGCGGGTCTCGGCGATGGCGGCGGTCGCCCCCGGACCGGTGGTGTCCTTCGGCGCCACCCGCGGCACGGACGTGCGGGCGCTCGACCTGCGGGTGGACCGCGCCGGGCGCGCCGCCTTCACGCTGGACGTCTCCGGATCGCTGACCGGGGCCGGCGCCGAGGCGCCGCGCGAGCAGGCCGAGGTCGCGCTGCGGCTGGTGGGGGAGCACCACGCGCACAACGCGCTGGCCGCCGCTGCTGCCGCCCTGGCCGTGGGTCTGCCGCTGGCCGACGTCGCCGCCGGGCTCAGCGCCGCCGACGCGCTCAGCCCGCACCGGATGCACGTGGTCGACCGGCCGGACGGGGTCACGGTCGTGGACGACTCCTACAACGCCAACCCGGACTCGGTCCGCGCCGCGCTGCGCGCCCTGGCGGTGCTCGCCGGGCGCGAGCGTCGCTCGGTGGCCGTCCTCGGCGAGATGATGGAGCTCGGCCCGGACGCCCTCGCCGAGCACGAGGCGATCGGGCTGCAGGTGGTCCGGCTCAACGTCGGCCTGACCGTCGTGGTCGGCGCCGGCGCGCACGGCATCGCCACCGGCGCGGTGCGCGAGGGGTCCTGGGGCGAGGAGGTGGTCGAGGTCGCCGACGTCGACGAGGCCGCCGCCCTGCTGGACCGTGAGCTGCGGCCCGGTGACGTGGTGCTGGTCAAGTCCTCGAAGGACGCGGGGCTGTGGCGGCTGGGCGACCGGCTCACCGCGGCCGACGCCCCGGCCGCGACCGCCGCGGGCGCGCAGGAGGTGGCCGAGTGATCTCCGTCCTCGTCGCCGGCGGCATCTCGATGATCGTCGCCCTGCTCGCCACGCCGCTGTTCATCAAGTTCCTGGTCACCAAGCAGTACGGCCAGTTCATCCGCCAGGACGGCCCCACCGCGCACTACACCAAGCGCGGCACCCCGACGATGGGCGGTGTCGTGATCATCGGCGCCACCCTGATCGGCTGGGCGGTCGCCGCGCTGGTCTCCGGGCAGGTGCCGAGCGCCTCCGCGGTGCTGGTGCTGTTCCTGATGACCGGGCTCGGCGTGGTCGGGTTCCTGGACGACTTCATCAAGATCTCCCGGCAGCGCAGCCTCGGGCTCAGCGCGCGGTGGAAGATCGTCGGGCAGGGCTTCGTCGGCATCGTGTTCGCGATCCTCGCGCTCCAGTTCCCCGACGCGACCATGCGCACCCCCGCGTCCACCAAGATCTCGTTCATCCGGGACACCAACCTGGACCTCGCGTTCGCCGGTGTCGCGATCGGCGCGATCCTGTTCGTGATCTGGGCGAACTTCCTGATCACCGCCTGGTCCAACGCGGTCAACCTCACCGACGGCCTGGACGGCCTGGCCACCGGCGCCTCGCTGATCGTGTTCGGCGCGTACGTGATCGTCTGCGTCTGGCAGTTCAACCAGCGCTGCGCGCTCACCGCCGGGGCCCGCTGCTACCAGACCCGCGACCCGCTGGACATGGCCGTGGTCGCCGCCGCGATCACCGGCGCCTGCTTCGGCTTCCTGTGGTGGAACGCCAGCCCCGCGAAGATCTTCATGGGCGACACCGGCTCGCTGGCCCTCGGCGGCGCGCTGGCCGGCATGTCGATCGTCACCCGCACCGAGGTGCTGGCCGCGATCATCGGCGGGCTGTTCGTGATCATCGTGCTCTCGGACGTCATCCAGATCGGCTTCTTCAAGATGACCGGCAGACGGGTGTTCAAGATGGCACCGCTGCACCACCACTTCGAGCTGTCGGGGTGGGGCGAGGTCACGATCGTGATCAGGTTCTGGCTGATCGCCGGGCTGTTCGTCTCGCTCGGCGTCGGCATCTTCTACGCGGAGTGGGTGGCGGGCTAGGTGGTGCTGGACCTGAGCACGGCGCACGTGCTCGTCGCCGGGCTGGGGGTGTCGGGCCGGGCCGCCGCGCAGGTGCTGACCGGGCTCGGCGCCGCCGTGACCACGGTGGACGCGCAGGCGCCGGACGCCGACGTCGCGGACGTGGACGCGTTCCTCACCGCCGACGGGCTCGCGCGCACGGATGTGGTCGTGGTCTCGCCGGGCTGGCCGCCGAGCCACCCGCTGCTGGTCGCCGCGCGCGCCGCCGGCGTGCCGGTGTGGAGCGAGGTCGAGCTCGCCTGGCGGCTGCGGGTCGACCGCGCGTCCGGCGGGGGACCGGCGCCCTGGCTGGCCGTCACCGGCACCAACGGCAAGACCACCACCGTGGAGATGCTGGCCTCGATCCTGCGCGCCGCCGGACGCAGCACCGCCGCGGTCGGCAACGTCGGCACCCCCGTGGTGCTCGCCGCCACCGACCCGGACCTGGACGTGCTGGCCGTCGAGCTGTCCTCCTTCCAGCTGCACCACACCGAGTCGATGGCCGCGCAGGCCGCCGCCGTGCTCAACGTCGCCGCCGACCACCTGGACTGGCACGGCTCGATGGAGGCCTACGCCACCGACAAGGGCCGGATCTTCACCGGCGTCGAGGTCGCCTGCGTCTACAACACCGCCGATCCGGTCACCGAGCACCTGGTGCGCGAGGCCGACGTCGCCGACGGAGCGGTCGCGGTCGGCTTCACCCTCGGCACGCCGGGCCTCGGCCAGGTCGGCCTGGTGGAGGACGTGCTGGTCGACCGCGGGTTCGCCGCGCTGCGCCACACGCACGCCGCCGAGCTCGCCACCTTCGCCGACCTCGCCCACCTCGCCGGGCCGGACGGGCTGGCCCCGCACGTGGTCGCCAACGCGCTGGCTGCGGCCTCGCTGGCCCTCGCGCACGGCGTGCCGCCGGAGGCGGTCGGCGCCGGGCTGCGCGCCTACGCGCCGGGCGGGCACCGGATCGCCACCGTCGCCGAGGTGGACGGCGTCCGCTGGGTCGACGACTCCAAGGCCACCAACGCGCACGCCGCCGCCGCCTCCCTGGCGTCCTTCGCCGCCGGCAGCGTCGTGTGGATCGCCGGCGGGCTGGCCAAGGGCGCGACCTTCGACGAGCTGGTCGCCTCCCGCGCGGACCGGCTGCACGCCGTGGTGCTGATCGGGGTGGACGCCGCCCCGCTCGCCGACGCGCTCGCCCGACACGCGCCGCAGGTTCCCGTCGTCCGGGTCGATCCCGGTGACACTGGGACGGTGATGACCCGCGCCGTGACCGAGGCTCGCCGCCTGGCGTCCGGCCGCGACGCGGGCAGCACGACCGTCCTGCTCGCACCGGCGTGCGCCTCGATGGACCAGTTCGCGTCCTACGCCGCCCGCGGCGACGCGTTCGCCGCCGAGGTCCGCGCACTCGTCCCGAGGGGGTGACCCCGGCGCCGATGGCCCAGACCACCGTGCCGCCCTCGTCCTCCTCGGCGACCCCCGACGCGGACGGGCGCCGTCGTCGTTCCCGCCTCGGGCAGTGGAACAGCGCGGTCACCAGCTACTACCTGCTGATCGGCGCGACCCTCCTGCTGCTCGTGCTCGGTCTGGTCATGGTGCTGTCCTCCTCCTCGGTGGAGTCGCTGGCCGACGGCAAGTCGCCCTACGCGGTGTTCTTCGGCCAGGCGCAGTACGCGCTGATCGGCCTGCCGCTGATGTGGGTCGCCTCGCGGCTGCCGGCCCGGTTCTACCAGCGCGCCGCCTGGTGGCTGCTGGCGCTCGGCATGTTCGCCCAGCTGCTGGTGTTCACCCCGCTCGGCCGCGGCAAGGGCGGCAACCTCGGGTGGATCTACCTCGGCCCGGTCTCCGCGCAGCCCTCCGAGGCGCTCAAGCTGGCGCTGGCGGTGTGGCTCGGCGCGATCCTGGTGCGCAAGCGCCCGCTGTTCGACGACTGGAAGCACGCCGCCATCCCTGCGCTGCCGGTCGCCGCCCTCGCCGTCGGCCTGGTGCTGCTCGGGCACGACCTCGGCACCGCGATCGTCATGCTGATTCTGGTCGCCGGGGCGCTGTTCGTCGCCGGGGTGCCCATGCGGATCTTCGCCGGTGCCGGCGTCGCGGCCGGGATCGTGGTCGCGTTCCTCGCGATCGGCAGCGACAACCGCACCAAGCGGATCATGGACTTCTTCAGCGGTGACTGCGACGTCACCGCCGGCTGCTACCAGACCACCCACGGGCTCCAGGCGCTGGCCACCGGCGGCTGGGCCGGCCTCGGCCTCGGGCAGAGCCGCGAGAAGTGGTCCTACCTGCCCGAGGCGCACAACGACTTCATCTTCGCGATCATCGGCGAGGAGCTCGGCCTGATCGGCACCCTGCTGGTGCTCGCGCTGATCGGGGTGCTCGCCTTCGCGATGATCCGGGTGATCGCCCGGCACACCGACCCCTTCGCGCAGATCGTCACCGGTGCGATCACCGCGTGGATCGTCGGGCAGGCGCTGGTGAACATGGGCGTGGTGATCGGGCTGCTGCCGGTGATCGGCGTGCCGCTGCCGCTCGTCTCGGCGGGCGGCTCCGCGCTGATCACGACGCTGGTCGGGATCGGCGTCGTCATCTCCTTCGCGCGCACCGAACCGGGGGCCGCCGAGGCGCTGGCCGCCCGGCCGTCGGTGGTGCGCCGCTCGCTCGCGGTGATCGGCCGGACCCGTGCCTGACACCGACCCCGCTGCGCCCGCAGCACCCTCGGCGCGTGACCCGCGCCCGACCGACCACCCGGAGGACCCCGTGACCGACAGCACCGCCCCCCTCGGACCGCGCCCGCGTGCGGTGCTGCTCGCGGGCGGCGGGACGGCCGGTCACGTCAACCCGCTGCTCGCCGTCGCCGAGGAGCTGCGGCGCCGCGACCCCGACCTGCGCGTGGTCGCCCTCGGCACCGCGGAGGGGCTGGAGGCCCGGCTGGTGCCCGAGCGGGGGATCGAGCTGCTGCTGGTGCCCAAGGTGCCGCTGCCGCGCCGCCCCACCGCCGACTGGTTCCGGCTGCCCCGGCTGCTGCGCTCCGCCGTGGAGTCCGCCGGGCACGCCATCGACGAGATCGGCGCGCAGGTGGTGGTCGGCTTCGGCGGGTACGTGTCCACCCCCGCCTACCTGGCCGCCCGCGCCCGCGCCGTCCCGGTGGTCGTGCACGAGCAGAACGCCCGCCCCGGGCTCGCCAACCGGCTCGGCGCCCGCGGGGCCGCCGCCGTCGCGATCACCTTCCCCGGCACCCGCCTGCCGCGCGCCCAGGTCACCGGCCTGCCGCTGCGCCCCGAGATCGCCGGTCTGCTCGCCGAGCGCGCCGCCGACCCCGAGGGCGTGCGCCGCCGCGCCGCCGCCGAGCTCGGCTTCGAGGCCGACCGGGTCACCCTGCTGGTCACCGGCGGGTCCCTCGGCGCGGTCTCGGTGAACACCGCCGTCGCCGCGCGGGCCCGCGAGGTGCTCGCCACCGGCGCGCAGGTGCTGCACCTGACCGGTGCCGGCAAGGCCGAGTCCGTCCGCGCCGCCGTGCGCGGCGTGCCGGGCGCCGAGCGCTACCACGTGCGCGAGTACCTGGGGGAGATGGAGCAGGCGCTCGCCCTCGCCGACCTCGTGCTGTGCCGCTCCGGCGCGGGCACCGTCAGCGAGCTCGCCGCCCTGGGGATCCCCGCCGTGTACGTGCCGCTGCCGGTCGGCAACGGCGAGCAGCGGCTCAACGCGCAGCCGGTCGTCGCCGAGGGCGGCGGCCTGCTGGTGGCCGACGAGGACCTCACCGACGACTGGATCGCCGCGCACCTGCTGCCGCTGCTCGCCCCCGAGGCCGCCGAGGAGCGGGCGGCGATGGGCCGGGCCGCCGCGTCGGTGGGGGTGCCGGACGCCGCCGCGCGGGTCGCCGACATCGTCGAGGAGCTGGTGGAGGCCGAGGTGCTGGCCGCGGAGCAGCGGGCGGCGGAGGCCGAGCGCGCGGCGGCCGAGGCGGAGCGGGCGGAGGCGGAGCGCGTGGCGGCCGAGGGGGAGGCCGGGGCGGGCGATCTCGGGCCGGACGAGCTCGGCCCGGACGGCCTCGGCTCGCAGGACGCGGGGCTGGGTGATGCCGGGGCTGACGACGCCGCGCCGGAGGAGGACGCGCCGGAGGCTGCGGAGGAGCGTGCGGACAGCGTGGATCGCGAGGACGCCGGGCAGGCCGGGTCCGTGGCGACCGGTGCCGCGCCCGTCGTGACCGCCGCCGTGCCGATCGGCACCATCCCCGCGGGCACCGTCTCGGCCACCGCCGCGCCCACCACCGCCGTCCCGGCGGTCGCCGCGCCCGATGCTGCCGCCGCACCCGACGCCGCCGCCGAGCGGGTCGCGTTCGTCCCCGGGGCCGCGCCGGTCGCGGTCGCGGACCTCGGCCGGGTGCACCTGATCGGGGTCGGCGGTGCGGGCATGTCCGCCGTGGCCGGCCTGCTGGTCGCGCGCGGGCTCACCGTCTCCGGCTCCGACGCCGCCGAGGGCCCCGCGCTGGACGGCCTGCGGGCCGCCGGGGTGCGAGTGCACGTCGGGCACGACGCCGCGCACGTCGAGGACGTCGACACCCTCGTGGTGTCCTCCGCGATCCGCAGCAGCAACCCCGAGCTGGTCCGGGCGCGCGAGCGCGGGCTGCGGGTGCTGCACCGCTCCGAGGCGCTGGCCGCGCTGATGTCCGACCGGATCGGCATCGCGGTCGCCGGCGCCCACGGCAAGACCACCACCTCGGCCATGGTCGCCACCGCCCTGCGCGCGATCGGCCGCGAGGACGCCGTGCTCGACCCCTCCTACGCGATCGGTGGCACCGTGCGCACCGACGACGGGCCGGTGCCGGGCTACCGCACCGGTGACGGCGACGTCTTCGTCGCCGAGGCCGACGAGTCCGACGGCTCCTTCCTCGCCTACGCCCCGGCGGTCGCCGTGGTCACCAACGTCGAGCCGGACCACCTGGACCACTACGGCACCCGCGAGGCCTTCGAGGCGGCCTTCGAGGCCTTCGCCGACCGGGTGCTCGACGGCGGCGCGCTGGTCGCCTGCGCCGACGACCCCGGCGCTGCCCGGCTGGTCGCGGCGGTGGACGAGCGGCTGACCCGGCGCGGCGTCCGCGTGCTCACCTACGGCACCACCGATCCGGCCGAGGGCCACCCGACGGACCTCCTGCTCGGCCTGGTGCGCGAGGTCGACGGCACCTGGCAGGTCGCGCTGACCTCCCGGCTGGCCGAGCTGCCCGACGTCACCCTGTCGCTCGCCGTGCCCGGCGACCACAACGCCGCGAACGCCACCGCCGCCCTGCTCGCCGCCTGGGCCGTCGGCGCCGACCCCGAGGCGGTCGCCCGCGGGCTCGGCGAGTTCCGCGGCACCGGTCGCCGGTTCGAGGACCGGGGGACCGCCGACGGCGTGCGCGTGGTGGACGACTACGCGCACCACCCCACCGAGGTCGCCGCCCTGCTGCGCACCGCCCGCACGCTGGTCGGCGACGGCCGGGTGCTGGTGCTGTTCCAGCCGCACCTGTTCTCGCGCACCCGCACCTTCGCCGTCGAGTTCGGCCAGGCGCTCGACCTCGCCGACCAGGTGGTCGTCACCGACGTCTACGCCGCGCGCGAGGACCCGGACCCGGAGACCACCGGCGCGACGATCGTCGACGAGGTGCCCACGCCCGGCCGTGCCCAGCACGTCGCCGACCGGCACGAGGCCGCGCTCACGATCGCCGGTCTGGCCCGGCCGGGGGACCTGCTGCTCACCGTCGGCGCCGGGGACGTCACCGCGCTCGCGCCGGTGGTGCTCGCCGCGCTCGCCGAGCGCGCGGCCGGCGGCGGCGAGCCCGACGCCGCGCCCGCGGTGCCCGACGAGGCGTCCGCGACCGACGACTCGGCCACCGCCGCGCCCGACGAGGCGTCCGCGACCGACGACCCGACGACCGACCTGCCCGAGGACGGCACGGCGGCCGACGACCCGGCCGACGTCGCGACCGACGACCCGGCAGACCCGGCCACCGACGCGCCCGAGGACGGCACGCCGACGGGGGCGGTGTGACGCCGCAGCGTCCCCGACCGCCGCAGGCCGACCGCACCGCCGGCCCGCGGCGGCCCGCCGCCCCGCGCCCGGCACCGCCGCGCACCGACCCGGGCACCACCGGCGGCGACGGGGCGACCGCCACGCCGGCCCCGCGCCCGGCGACCGCACCGACCCCGCGCCCAGCGGCCGCTCCGCGGCCCGCGGCTGCCCCGCGCACCGCCGCCACGCCGCGCAGCACCACCCCGGGCACCACCCCCGCGGCCGGCGACGGCGCCCCCCGCGCCCCGCGCCGCACCACCGGCTCCGGCCGCAGCACCACGCCGCCCGGCGCCACCACGCCCGCCACCCCCGCCGCCGGCAGCGCCCTGGCCCCGAGCAGGGGCTCGGTGTTCCCGGTGCGCCCGCCGGTGGTCAGCCAGGGATCGGTGGCCCGGTTCTCCGAGCGCGCCCGCGCCCGGCAGCGGATGGCGTGGCGGCAGATCCTGCTCACCGTCGGCGGCGTGCTGCTGGCCGGCCTGCTCGCGTGGGGTCTGCTGTTCTCCCCGCTGCTGGCCCTGGACGCCGAGCAGGTGGAGGTCTCCGGCGCGGGCACGGTCGTCGCGGTGGACCAGGTGCGCGCGGTGGTCGACGCCGAGGCGGGCACCCCGCTGACCCGGCTGGACACCGCAGCCCTGCGCACGGCGCTGCTGGACGTGCCCGGTGTGCGCGACGTGACCGTGTCCCGGAACTGGCCGCACGGCCTGACCGTGGCGCTGGAGTCCCGCGAGCCCGTCGCCGCCGTGCCGGAGTCCACCGACGTGGCCGAGCAGGCCGAGGGGGCGGCGGACGCCTCGGAGGGCACCGGCTACGCGCTGGTGGACCAGGACGGGGTGCAGGTCGGTCGGGCGGACGCGCCGCCGGAGGGTCTGCCGGTGGTGCAGGTGCCGGTGGGCGAGGCGCGGATCCTGGCGTCGACGCTGGGCGTGCTGGAGTCGCTGCCGGCCGATCTGCTCGCGGCGATCGGTCAGGTCTCGGCCTCCTCGCAGGACACCGTGCAGCTGGTGCTGCGCGACGGGGCCGTCGTCGAGTGGGGGAGCGACCAGGACTCGGCGCTCAAGGTCGCCGTGCTCCAGGCGCTGCGCGCCGCGCCGGAGACCGCGGGTGCCGCCCGTTACGACGTGACCGCTCCGACCATGCCCGTCGTGGGGTGAGCGTGACGACACGCGACCGAGGTCGTTGATCCGGTCCGGTCCGGCACCTACCGTCACGTCTTAGAGAAAATGACATAACTGTAACTCTCTACTTGAGGGTGAAGGTTGTCCGCAGCGCAACGAGAGGCACCCACCGTGGCAGCTCCGCAGAACTACCTGGCGGTCATCAAGGTCGTCGGCATCGGTGGCGGTGGCGTCAACGCCGTGAACCGGATGATCGAGGTCGGCCTCAAGGGTGTCGAGTTCATCGCCGTCAACACCGACGCGCAGGCCCTGCTCATGTCCGACGCCGACGTCAAGCTCGACGTCGGCCGCGAGCTCACCCGTGGGCTCGGCGCCGGCGCGGACCCCGAGGTCGGCAAGAAGGCCGCCGAGGACCACGCCGAGGAGATCGAGGACGTCCTGCGCGGCGCCGACATGGTCTTCGTCACCGCGGGGGAGGGCGGCGGCACCGGCACCGGCGGCGCCCCCGTCGTCGCGCGGATCGCCCGCTCGCTCGGCGCGCTGACCATCGGTGTGGTCACCCGCCCGTTCACCTTCGAGGGGCGTCGCCGCTCGGTGCAGGCCGACTCCGGCATCGAGGCGCTGCGGGCCGAGGTCGACACGCTGATCGTGATCCCGAACGACCGCCTGCTGTCGATCTCCGACCGCTCGGTCTCCGTGCTCGACGCCTTCCGTTCCGCCGACCAGGTCCTGCTGTCCGGTGTCCAGGGCATCACCGACCTGATCACCACCCCCGGCCTGATCAACCTCGACTTCGCCGACGTGAAGTCGGTCATGCAGGGCGCCGGCTCCGCGCTGATGGGCATCGGCTCCGCCCGCGGCGAGGACCGTGCGGTGCAGGCCGCCGAGCTGGCGATCTCCTCGCCGCTGCTCGAGGCCAGCATCGACGGCGCGCACGGCGTGCTGCTGTCGATCCAGGGTGGCTCCGACCTCGGACTGTTCGAGATCAACGAGGCCGCCCGCCTGGTGCAGGAGGCCGCGCACCCCGAGGCCAACATCATCTTCGGCGCGGTGATCGACGACGCCCTCGGCGACGAGGTGCGGGTGACCGTGATCGCGGCCGGCTTCGACGGCGGCGCCCCGGTCGTCCGTCGCGACGGCCGGGCCCTCGGCCAGGTCAGCGCCGGTGCCCCCGCGAGCATCCCGCCCGCCGCGGCCGCCCCGGCCGCGCACGCCGCCGCGCAGCCCCGCCCGGTCGGCCCGGACGACGAGTCCTCCGACGTGCCGGCGTTCCTCACCCCGGACGCCTCCACCAGCACCAGCCAGCTCGAGGTGCCGCGGATCTTCGAGGAGGAGGTCGCCCGCCGCAAGGAGGACGACCTGGACGTGCCCGACTTCCTCAAGTAGATCGCGCATGAGGACCGCGCCGCCGCCCGTGCTCGAGGTCGACCTCGGGCCGGGCGTGCGCGCGGGCTTCACCACCCGTGCCGGCGGGGTCAGCCTGCCGCCGTGGGACTCCCTCAACCTCGGCCTCGCGGTGGACGACGACCCGGACCGGGTGCTCGCCAACCGTGACCTGGTCGGCCGGTGGACCGGTTCCTGGGTGGCGTGGGCGAGCCAGGTGCACGGCGCCGATGTCCGGGTGATGACCGACCGGCTCGGCGACGCCCGCACCACCGTCGGCCGCTACGACGCGCTGGTGTCGGTCACGCCGGAGGCCGCCGTCGGGATCCTGGTCGCCGACTGCGTGCCCGTGCTGCTCGCCGACCCGGACGCCCGGGTGGTCGCCGCCGTGCACGCCGGCCGGCGCGGCCTGGTCGCCGGCGTCGTGCAGGCCGCCCTCGGTGCGATGGTCGAGCACGGCGCCGACCCCGCGCGGGTGCGCGCCGCGATCGGCCCCGCGATCAGCGGACCCCGGTACGAGGTCCCCGCCGCGATGCGCGACGAGGTGGCCGCGATCGTGCCGGAGGCCGCCTGCGAGACGGTCTGGGGCACCCCCGGCCTCGACCTGCCGGGCGGGGTGGCCGCCGTGCTGCGCCGCGCGGGCGTCGAGCAGGTGCACGAGACCGGCTGGTGCACCGACACCGACGACCGCTTCTACTCCCACCGTCGCGCCCAGCGGGCCGGCACCACCACCGGCCGCAGCGCCGCCCTCGTCCGGCTGCTGCCCACCTGAGCACATCCGACGCGCCCGCACGCGCCTGGCGTGTCGGAACGCGGTGACGTGCTCGCGCGTTGTTACCGTGACCGTGCAGGACATGTCAGTACGGGGATGGAGTGATCGCGATGGCCGGAGCGCTGCGCAAGACCATGCTGTACCTCGGGCTTGCCGACGACCGTGGCGAGCACGACCAGTACGTCGACGAGTACGACGAGCCGGAGGCGACCGTGAACGACTACGAGGCCGAGGTCACGCCGCTGCACCGCCCGGCGCCCCAGGCGGAGCGCTCGGCCTATGCCGCGCCGCAGACCGCACCGGCCCCGCACCACGGCGCCGAGGGCGAGATCCGTCGCATCACCACGATCCACCCGCGCTCGTACAACGACGCGCGCAAGATCGGCGAGGCCTTCCGCGACGGCACCCCGGTGATCATGAACCTGTCCGACATGGACGACTCCGACGCCAAGCGCCTGGTCGACTTCTCCGCGGGCCTGATCTTCGGCCTGCACGGGTCGATCGAGCGGGTCACCAACAAGGTCTTCCTGCTCTCGCCGTCCTACGTCGAGGTCGCCGGCGAGGGCGGCCCGGCCGAGGCCCCGCGCGGCGGCTTCTTCAACCAGAGCTGACGGCCGCACCCGGTGGGGCTCGTCGTCGGGCTGCTCCAGCTCGTCCTCCTGGTCTTCGTCCTGCTCCTGCTCGCACGGCTGGTGCTGGACTGGGTCCAGTACTTCGCACGCGACTGGCGTCCGACCGGCTTCGCGCTGGTCGTCGCCGAGATCGTGTACTCCGTGACCGACCCGCCGCTGCGCCTGCTGCGGCGCGTCATCCCGCCGCTCACCATCGGATCCGTGCGCCTCGACCTGGCGTTCATGATCCTGATGCTGGGCTGCTGGTTCCTCCTGTCCTTGCTCCCGCTGCTGGCCTGAGCGGTCCGTCGCGCGACACGCGCGAGGGTTCGCGCCGGGCCGGGTCGCGTGCAACGGCGTGAATGTCCGCTACGGTGGCCCGAGGTGGTCGGTGATCTGCCACCGGCTCGACCCAGTACGACCGAAGAGGTGACGACGATGGCACTGCTGACGGCAGACGACGTCCTGAACAAGAAGTTCCAGGCGACGAAGTTCCGCGAAGGGTACGACCAGGACGAGGTCGACGACTTCCTGGACGAGGTCGTCAACACCCTCCGGGAGACCCAGGCCGAGAACGACGACCTGAAGGGCAAGCTGGCCGCCGCCGAGCGCCGGATCGCCGAGCTCAGCCGGGCCGGCGCCCAGGCGCAGGCCGCGCCGAAGCCCGAGGCCGAGAAGCCCGCCCCGGCTCCCGTGCCGGCCCCGGCCCCCGTGGTCGCGCCCGCCCCGGTCGCTGCGCCGGCACCCGCGGTCTCCGCGCCGGTCCAGCCGCAGCGGCAGAGCGAGCCCGAGTCCGCGACCGGCATGCTCGCCCTGGCGCAGAAGCTGCACGACGACTACGTCCGCAGCGGCCAGGAGGAGGGCGACCGCCTCGTCACCGAGGCCAAGGGCCAGGCGGCGCGGATCGTCCGCGAGGCCGAGGACACCTCGGCGCGGACCCTCAGCCAGCTCGAGCAGGAGCGTTCGCTCCTCGAGCGGAAGATCGACGAGCTCCGGGTGTTCGAGCGGGACTACCGCACGCGCCTCAAGAGCTACCTCGAGAACCTGCTCGGCGACCTCGACAACCGTGCCAACGCGCTCCCCGCGCGTGGCGCCCAGGGCGCGACGCCCTCCGCCGACCGCATCTGACGTCGCGGGGGGTCTGCCGCCCGCCGCACCGTCACCCACGACGCACCACGTCCGCACGCCGGGCGTGGTGTGTCGTGTTGTGCGGGCCGTGCGCGGGCGCATACTCTCTGCGGACTCTGACAGAAAGAGGATCGCCACGTGGCCATCAACGACTCGCTCAGCGCGCCCGCCCGCCGTGCGCTCCCCGACCTGACGGACGCGGCGACCCGGTTCCCGGTCCGCGCGGGTGAGGACCCCTGGACGCCCGCCGAGGTGCAGGAGATCGCCGACGAGCTGATCTCCGAGATCGACCGGCTCACCTCCGAGCTGGCCGCCGCCGACCAGGAGCTCACCGAGCTGCTGCGCAACTCCGGCGACGGCGCGGGCGACGACCAGGCCGACTCCGGCTCCAGCGCCCTGGAGCGCGAGCACGAGCTCACCCTGGTCAACAACACCCGCGACATGCTCGAGCAGACCACCCGTGCGCTCGCCCGCATCGAGGCCGGCACCTTCGGGCGCTGCGACTCCTGCGGCGAGGCGATCGGCAAGGCGCGCGTGCAGGCCTTCCCGCGCGCCACGCTCTGCGTCACCTGCAAGCAGCGCGAGGAGCGTCGCTGACGGCGGGGGACACCCCTCCCGCTGCGTAGACTCGCCCCGATGTCCAGCACCTCTGCCTCCGCCGAGCCCGACGACCGTCCTGCCTCCGCCGCCCGGCGCACCCGGCTCGTGGGGACGCTGGTCGCCCTCGCCGCCGCGGTGCTCCTGGTCGACCAGGCCACGAAGGCCTGGGCGCTGAGCGCCCTCGACGAGGGCGTGCGCACGCCGGTGCTCGGCGACCTGCTGGGCATCCAGCTGCTGTTCAACCCCGGTGCGGCCCTCGGGCTGGCCAACGGCACCACCTGGGTGCTGTCGCTGGTCGCGGTCGCCGTGGTCGTGGTGATCGTGCGCGTGTCGCGCCGGCTCGGCTCGCGCGGGTGGACGCTCGCGCTCGGGCTGCTGCTCGGCGGCGCGCTCGGCAACCTGGTCGACCGGCTGATCCGCGATCCCGGCGTCTTCCGCGGGCACGTCGTGGACTTCATCGCCTACGGCGACCTGTTCGTCGGCAACGTGGCGGACATCGCGATCGTGGTCGCCGCCGGGCTGCTCATGCTGCTGTCGGTGCGCGGCGTGCGGCTCGACGGCACGCGGGAGCGCGACGTGCGGGCCGCCGAGGAGGCGGAGGCGGCTGCCGAGGCCGCACCGCCGGCACAGGACGCGCCCGCGCCGGACGCCGAGGCCCCGGCCCCCGTCACCCCCGACGAGAGCGCCCGTCGCGATGCCTGACGTGCGCACGCTGCCGGTGCCCGACGGCCTGGTGGGGGAGCGGGTCGACGCCGCCCTCGGCCGGATGCTGGGCCTGTCCCGCACCCGCGCCGCCGAGCTGGCGGAGGCCGGCCGGGTCCGCCTGGACGGCGTCGAGATCGGCAAGTCCGCCCGCCTCACCGCCGACTCCTGGCTCGAGGTCGAGCTCGAGGACCCGACGCCCGCCCCCAGCACGACCGTGGTCGCGCACGACGTGCCCGAGCTGCGCGTCGCCTACGAGGACGACGACGTGGTCGTGGTCGACAAGCCGGTCGGCGTCGCCGCGCACCCCTCGCCGGGCTGGACCGGCCCGACCGTCGTCGGCGTGCTCGCCGCGCGCGGCTACCGGATCAGCACCTCCGGCGCCGCCGAGCGCCAGGGCGTCGTGCACCGGCTGGACGTCGGCACCTCCGGCCTGATGGTGGTCGCCAAGAGCGAGCACGCGTACACCGTGCTCAAGCGCGCGTTCAAGGAGCGCACGGTCGAGAAGGTCTACCACGCGCTCGCCCAGGGCCACCCGGAGCCGACCACCGGCACCATCGACGCGCCGATCGGCCGGCACCCCGGGCAGGACTGGAAGTTCGCCGTGGTCGCGGACGGCAAGCCCTCGGTCACCCACTACGAGGTGCTGGAGATGCTGCCCGCCGCCTCGCTGTGCGAGGTGCACCTGGAGACCGGCCGCACCCACCAGATCCGGGTGCACTTCGCCGCCCTGCGCCATCCCCTCGTCGGGGACCTCACCTACGGTGCCGACCCGGCGCTGGCCCAGCGGGTGACGCTGACCCGGCAGTGGCTGCACGCCGTGCGGCTCGGCTTCCACCACCCCGCCGACGGGCGCTGGCTGGAGATCACCAGCGAGTACCCGGCGGACCTGGAGCACGCCCTGGAGACGCTGCGCGCCGCGTACCGCTGATCGAGCGGCCGGTCGTCGCGCCGGTGCGCGGGGCTGTCGGACCGGCGACCTAGGATGGCTGGCATGGCCTCGGGTACCGACTTCGTCCACCTGCACGTGCACTCCGAGTACTCGATGCTCGACGGGGCGGCGCGGGTGGGGGAGATGCTCGCCGAGGCCAAGCGGCTGGGTCAGTCGGCGATGGCGATCACCGACCACGGCTACCTGTTCGGCGCCTTCGACTTCTACTCCCAGGCCAAGAAGGCCGGGATCAAGCCGATCATCGGCGTCGAGGCGTACGTCACCCCGGGCACCAGCCGCTTCGACCAGACGCGCGTGCGCTGGGGCGAGGCGCACCAGGCCGCCGACGACGTGTCGGCCCGCGGTGCCTACACCCACATGACCCTGCTGTCCCGGACCACGCAGGGCATGCACAACCTGTTCCGGATGGGCTCGCTGGCCTCGCTCGACGGCCAGATGGGCAAGTGGCCGCGGATGGACCGCGAGCTGCTCCAGACCTACTCCGAGGGCCTGATCGCCACCTCCGGCTGCCCGTCCAGCGAGGTGCAGACCCGCCTGCGCCTCGGCCACTGGGACGAGGCCGTCCGCGCCGCCGGCGAGCTGCAGGACATCTTCGGCAAGGAGAACTTCTTCGTCGAGGTGATGGACCACGGCCTCGAGATCGAGCGCCGGACCGTCAAGGACCTGCTGCGCCTCGCCGAGACGATCGGCGCGCCCCTGGTCGCCACGAACGACCTGCACTACACGACCAAGGAGGACGCGCACGCGCACGAGGTGCTCCTCGCCGTGCAGTCCGGCTCCACCCTGGACGAGCCGACCTACGACCAGGGCGGCTCCCGCTTCGCCTTCGGCGGCGACGGCTACTACGTCAAGTCCGCGGAGGAGATGCGTCGCACCTGGGCCGAGCTGCCCGAGGCCTGCGACAACACGCTGCTGATCGCCGAGCGGTGCGAGGTCGAGTTCCCGACCGGCGCCAACTACATGCCGCGCTTCCCGGTGCCCGAGGGCGAGGACGAGAACTCCTGGTTCGTCAAGGAGGTCGAGCGCGGCCTGCTGCGGCGGTACAAGGGCGCGATCCCGGACGACGTGCGCGCGCAGGCGGAGTACGAGACCGGCGTGATCGTCCAGCTCGGCTTCTCCGGCTACTTCCTCGTGGTCGCCGACTTCATCCAGTGGGCCAAGGACCAGGGCATCCGCGTCGGACCGGGCCGTGGCTCGGCGGCCGGGTCGATGGCGTCCTACGCGATGGGCATCACCGAGCTCGACCCGCTGCGGCACGGGCTGATCTTCGAGCGCTTCCTCAACCCGGAGCGCGTCTCCTGGCCCGATGTCGACGTCGACTTCGACGAGCGTCGGCGCGGCGAGGTCATCCGGTACGTCACCGAGAAGTACGGCGACGACCGGGTCGCGCAGATCGTCACCTACGGCACGATCAAGGCCAAGCAGGCGCTCAAGGACTCATCGCGCGTGCTCGGCTTCCCGTTCGCGATGGGCGACAAGCTCACCAAGGCCATGCCGCCGGCCGTCATGGGCAAGGACATCCCGCTGTCCGGCATGTACGACCCCGAGCACCCGCGCTACGCGGAGGCCGAGGAGTTCCGCAAGGTCGTCGAGGCCGATCCCGAGGCGCAGCGCGTGCTGGAGACGGCGCGCGGCCTGGAGAACCTCAAGCGCCAGTGGGGCGTGCACGCCGCCGGCGTCATCATGTCCAGCCACCCGCTGATCGACATCATCCCGATCATGAAGCGGCCGCAGGACGGCGCCGTCATCACGCAGTTCGACTACCCGACGTCCGAGGGCCTCGGCCTGATCAAGATGGACTTCCTCGGGCTGCGCAACCTGACGATCCTCGACGACGCCCTGCGCAACATCGTCGCGAACGACAAGACGCCGATCGAGCTCGAGGAGATCCCGCTCGACGACAAGGCCACCTACGACCTGCTCGGCCGGGGCGACACCCTGGGCGTGTTCCAGCTCGACGGCGGCCCCATGCGCGCCCTGCTGCGCCAGATGCGCCCCGACAACTTCGAGGACATCTCCGCAGTCATCGCCCTGTACCGGCCCGGGCCGATGGGCATGAACTCGCACACCAACTACGCGCTGCGCAAGAACGGCCTGCAACCGATCACCCCGATCCACCCGGAGCTCGAGGCCCCGCTGGCGGAGGTGCTCGACGGCACCTACGGCCTGATCGTGTACCAGGAGCAGGTGCAGAAGGCCGCGCAGGTGCTCGCCGGCTACTCGCTCGGCCAGGCGGACCTGCTGCGCCGCGCGATGGGCAAGAAGAAGAAGGAGATCCTCGACAAGGAGTTCGTGCCCTTCGAGGCGGGCATGAAGGAGCGCGGCTACTCCAAGCCGGCGATCCAGGCGGTCTGGGACACCCTGGTCCCGTTCGCGGGCTACGCCTTCAACAAGGCGCACTCCGCGGGCTACGGCGTCGTCTCCTACTGGACCGCCTACCTCAAGGCGAACTACCCGACCGAGTACATGGCGGGCCTGCTCACCTCGGTCGGTGACGACAAGGACAAGTCGGCGCTCTACCTCGGCGAGTGCCGACGGATGGGCATCACCGTCCTGCCGCCGGACGTCAACTCCTCGGTGGCGCTGTTCACCGCCGTCGGCAAGGACATCCGCTTCGGCCTGACCGCCGTGCGCAACGTCGGCGCCAACGTGGTCGAGGCGATCGTGCGCACCCGCGAGGAGAAGGGCGACTTCACGTCCTTCACCGACTTCCTGGACAAGGTGCCCGCCGTCGTCTGCAACAAGCGGACCATCGAGTCGCTGATCAAGGCCGGCGCCTTCGACTCCCTCGGCCACTCCCGCCGCGCGCTGCTGCTGGTGCACGAGCAGGCCGTCGAGTCCGTGATCGGCGTCAAGCGCAAGGAGGCCGAGGGGCAGTTCGACCTGTTCGCCGACCTCGGCGGCGACGACGGCCCCGGCTTCTCCGTGCAGGTGCCGGACGTGCCGGACTGGGACAAGAAGCAGCGCCTCGCCTTCGAGCGCGAGATGCTCGGCCTGTACGTCTCCGACCACCCGCTGTCCGGCCTGGAGCACGTGCTGTCGGCCGCCGCGGACGTCTCGATCGCCACCCTGAACGCCGACGAGGCGCGTCCGGACGGCTCCACCGTGCAGGTCGCGGGCCTGATCACCTCCTTGCAGCGCAAGATGTCCAAGCAGGGCAACCCCTGGGCGGCCGTCACCCTGGAGGACATGGAGGGCGGCGTCGAGATCATGTTCTTCGGCGAGACCTACCTCGCGTACTCCACGGTGCTCGCCGAGGACGCGGTGGTCGTGGTGCGCGGACGCGTCCGGCGCCGGGACGACCAGATGCAGCTCCAGGCCATGGAGGTGTCGCTGCCCGACCTGTCGGCGGTCGCCGACGCGCCGGTGGTCGTCACCCTGCCGGAGTCGCGTTGCATCCCGCCCGTCGTGGAGCGGCTGCGCGAGGTGCTCACCACGCACCCCGGTGTCTCCGAGCTGCACCTGCGGGTCGCCCGCCCCGGCGGACGCACCACCCTGCTGCGGGCCGGCGCCGGCTTCCGCGTCGAGCGCTCGCCCGCGCTGTTCGGCGACCTCAAGGCGCTGCTCGGCCCGGGCTGCCTCCAGTCCACGAGCACCCCGGTGGGGGTGTGAGCGCGGTGCGGTGCGACGCCCGGGTGCTGGCAGGATGGCGGCCGTGAACCTCACCGTGCCGATCTCCGACGACTCGATCCGTCTGGGCCAGTTCCTCAAGCTCGCCGGGATCGCCGACTCCGGCGCCGACGCGCGCCTGCTGCTGGACGACGGCGTGGTCCAGGTCAACGGCGAGGACGAGGCCCGGCGCGGTCGCCAGCTGCACCGCGGCGACGTGGTGGAGGTCGACACCCCCGCCGGGGTGCAGCGCGCCGAGGTCGGCTGACCGCGGCGCGTCCGCTCGCCGTGCGGCGCGCCGCGCGCGCACCGAGCCGCGCCGCCCGCCGAGGTTGCACGAATGCAGGCTTCCCGGCGCGTGAAGCGTGCTTTCACGCAACCTCGGCGCAGCCGCCCGGAGTACGGGCAGGTCGGAGGGCGCGGGGCAGCGACGCCTAGACTCGGCACGTGATCTCCCGGATCGACCTGCGCGGTCGCGACCTGTCCCGCCGTGAGCTGCTCGAGACGCTGCCCCGTCCCGAGCTCGACGTGGAGTCCGCCGCCGACGCGGTGGCCCCGATCCTCGCGGACGTGCGGCATCGCGGCGCCGCAGCCCTGCGCGACCTCGCCGAGAAGTTCGACGGCGTCCGCCCCGCGCACCTGCGCGTGCCCGCCGCCGACGTCCAGGCGGCCGTCGAGGTGCTCGACCCCGCCGTGCGCTCCGCCCTGGAGGAGACGATCCGCCGGGTGCGCCTGGTGCACGCCTCCCAGCGCCCCGCCGACCACACCGTCCAGGTCGGCCCCGGCGCGCAGGTGCGGCAGCGGTGGATCCCGGTGCGCCGGGTCGGTCTCTACGTGCCCGGCGGCCTGGCCGTCTACCCCTCCTCGGTGATCATGAACGTCGTCGCCGCCCAGGAGGCCGGGGTCGGCTCGCTCGCCGTCACCTCCCCGCCGCAGCGCGACAACGGCGGTCTGCCCGACGCCGTGGTGCTCGCCACCTGCGCGCTGCTCGGCGTCGACGAGGTCTACGCCGTCGGCGGCGCCCAGGCGATCGCCATGCTCGCCTACGGCGCCGAGGGCTCCGAGGACGTCGACGGCACCACCCTCTGCGAGCCGGTGGACGTCATCACCGGTCCCGGCAACGTCTACGTCGCCGCCGCCAAGCGCCTGGTGCGCGGGGTCGTCGGCATCGACGCCGAGGCCGGCCCCACCGAGATCGCGATCCTCGCCGACGGCACCGCCGACGCCGAGCACGTCGCCGCCGACCTGGTGTCCCAGGCCGAGCACGACCCGCTGGCCGCATCCGTCCTGGTCACGCCCTCGGTCGAGCTCGCGCTGGCCGTCGAGGCCAAGCTGGTCGACCGGGTGCAGACCACCCGGCACGCCACCCGCGTCGCGCAGGCGCTGTCCGGCAAGCAGTCCGCGATCGTCCTGGTGGACGACCTGGACGCCGGGCTCGCCGTCGTCAACGCCTACGGCGCCGAGCACCTGGAGATCCAGACCGTCGGCGCCGCCGCCCTCGCCGAGCGCGTCACCAGCGCCGGGGCGATCTTCGTCGGGCCGTACTCGCCGGTCTCGCTCGGCGACTACATGGCCGGGTCGAACCACGTGCTGCCCACCGGCGGCTGCGCGCACTTCTCCTCCGGGCTCGGCGTGCACTCCTTCGTGCGGGCGGTGCAGGTGATCGAGTACGACGCCGACGCGCTGCGGGAGATCGCCGACAAGATCGTCGCGCTGGCGGACGCCGAGGGGCTGCCCGCCCACGGCGAGGCGGTGCGCGCGCGGTTCTGAGCCCGTCAGGCTGAGGACGAAGGTCCTGGTCGATGCGGTGATCGGACGAATCTTCCTGGCGCGTGAGTGGAAACCCCTACGCGGGCGCCCGAGGGTCGCGAGCGGTCGGTACTGTCCCGCAGGGGGGCGTCGTCCGGCGTTCTCGCAGGTCAAGGGCGTCGCAGTGTGCGGCGTGTGCAGGAGGGCAGTGCCATGGCGAACCTCAACGTGAGCTACCAGGAGATCGAGCAGGCGGCCACGCGCCTGTCCACCGGCCAGGACGAGCTCACCACCAAGCTGACCGAGCTGCGCACGTTCATCGCGAGCCTGGTGTCCTCCGGCTTCGTCACCGACCAGGCGTCGGTCGCCTTCGGTGAGTCCTACGAGCAGTTCACCACCTCGGCCACCCAGACGGTCGCCGCGCTGACGAACCTCTCGCAGTACCTGCGCAGCACTGCCCAGACGCTGTCCGAGGTGGACGCCCAGCTCGCGGCTGGCCTGCGCGGCTGACCTGTCCCGGGGTGCGGCCGCGGGCCGCGCCCCGGTGCATCGGGTGCTGGGCGGGGACGACGAGGGGGACAGGTGCGCACACGGCTCGGGCTGCGTCGGCCGAACGGTGGCGAGACCGCCGTGGTGGTCACGGCGGACGCCGGTGCGACGGCGGGCGACGTCGCGGATGCGCTGCTGCGCGTCGACCCGGCGTACGGCGCGGAGCCGGGACGCGCGACCCTGCGGCTCTGCCCGCCCAACGCCACCGAGTTCCGCAGCGTCCCCCGGACGGCCACCCTGGTCGAGGCCGGGGTGCGCGCGGGGTCGACGATCGCGGTCGGCCCGGCCGCCGAGCGCTGGTCCGAGCCCGGCACCGCGCCCGCCCTCGCCGCCGCCCGCGTGACCGTGCTCTCCGGCCCCGACGCGGGGCTCGAGATCGACCTGCCCCTCGGGTCCAGCACGGTCGGCCGCGGGCCGGCGAACGACGTGCGCCTCAAGGACCAGATGGTCTCCAAGCTGCACGCCCGCATCGTCGTCGGCGCCGGGGTCGAGATCGTCGACTCCGGATCCTCCAACGGCGTACTCGTCGGTGACGGGCGCGTCGCGCGCACGGTCCTCGGCCCCGAGGACGTCGTCCTGCTCGGGGAGTCCGAGCTCCAGATCCGCCGGCTGCCGCAGGTCGCCGCCTCCGCGGGCGCCGGTGCCGTCACCGCCTTCAACCGATCGCCCCGGGTCGTGCCCCGGTACGTCGAGCGCACCCTGCCGGCCCCCCGAGTCCCCGAGCCGGTGAAGCCGCAGAAGTTCCCGCTGCTCGCCTTCGTCGCCCCCGTGGTGATGGGCGGTGCGATGTACGCGATGACCCGCAACCCGTTGACCCTGATGTTCGTCGCCCTGAGCCCGCTGCTGATGGCCGGCACCTGGTTCCAGCGATGGTCGGGGGAACGGCGGCGGGTGCGCGACGAGACCGCCGCGTTCCGCACCGGGATGGACCTGCTCGTCGAGCAGGTCGCCGGCGAGCACCGGCGCGAGGTCGAGGTCCGGCTCGCCGAGGTGCCGTCGAGCGGTCGTGCCGTGGACGACGCGCTGCGCCTGAGCCCGGGCCTCTGGAGCCACCGGCCCGACCAGGCGGGGTTCCTCACGCTGCGCGCCGGCACGGGCAGCAGCAGGTCGCGCACCACCGTCGAGGCGCAGGCCCGGGGTGCCGCGGACCCGGTGCTCTGGGACGAGCAGCAGGCGGCCCTGCGCGGCATGGAGACCGTCGACGGCGTCCCGCTGGTCGCCGACCTGCGAGCCTGCCGGTCCTTCGGCGTGGCGGGTGCCGATCCGGTCGCGCAGGCCGTGGCGCGCGGGCTCGTCGCGCAGCTCGTCTCGCTGCACTCGCCCTCCGAGCTGGTGCTCGCCGCGGTCACCTCGGCGGCGAGCGCACCCCGGTGGCAGTGGCTGAGCTGGCTGCCGCACGTCGCCAGCCCGCACAGCCCGCTGCCCGCGCACCTCGCGTCGAGCCCGGCCGCGTGCACCGCCGTGGTCACCGGCATCGAGGAGCTGGTCGCGGCCCGTACCGCCGCGGGCGGCCGCCCGAGCACCGTGCCCTCGGTGGTGCTGCTGGTGGAGGACGACACCCCGGCCGAGCGTGGCCGCCTGGTCCGGCTCGCGGAAGAGGGCGCCGCTGTCGGGGTGCACGTGCTCTGGTGCGCCGCCGTGCCGCACCAGCTCCCGGCGGCCTGCCGCAGCTTCCTGGTGGTCGACGGCGCGGGTGCGCGCCTGGGCAGCACCGCGGACGGCGTCTGGAGCGATCTCGCCTGCGAGCCGATGAGCGCGGAGGCCGCCCTGGCGCTCGCCCGGCACCTCGCCGGCGTGGTGGACGCGGGGGCGCCGACGATCGACGAGTCCGACCTCCCGCGGGCGGTCGACTACCTCGCGCTGACCGGTCAGGAGCTCGCCCAGGACGCGACCGCCGCGCTCGAGCGCTGGCACGAGACCGGGTCGGTGCTCGACCGCAGCGGTGCGCCGCCGGTGCGGCGACGGTCCGACGCCCCGCTGCGCGGGCTCGTGGGTCAGGGTGCGGACGGGGAGTTCGTGCTCGATCTGCGGGCGCAGGGTCCGCACGCGCTGGTGGGTGGGACGACCGGGTCGGGCAAGAGCGAGTTCCTGCAGGCGTGGGTGCTCGGCATGGCGGCGGCGCACAGCCCGGACCGGGTGACGTTCCTGTTCGTCGACTACAAGGGTGGCGCGGCGTTCGCGGACTGCGTGGACCTGCCGCACTGCGTGGGTCTGGTCACCGACCTGTCCCCGCACCTGGTGCGGCGCGCGCTGGCCTCGCTGCGGGCCGAGCTGCGTCACCGCGAGCACCTGCTCAACCAGGCCGGTGCCAAGGACCTGCTCACCCTCGAGCGTGCCGGCGACCCGCGCACGCCGCCGGCGCTGGTGATCGTGATCGACGAGTTCGCGGCCCTGGTGCAGGAGGTGCCGGAGTTCGTCGACGGGGTGGTCGACGTCGCCCAGCGTGGCCGCTCCCTCGGTCTGCACCTGATCCTGGCGACCCAGCGCCCGGCGGGGGTGATCAAGGACAACCTGCGCGCCAACACCAACTTGCGCATCGCGCTGCGGATGGCCGACGAGCACGACTCCACCGACGTGCTCGGATCGCCGATGGCCGCGCAGTTCGACCCCCGGGTGCCCGGGCGGGGTGCGGTGCGCACCGGGCCGGGACGGCTCGCCATGTTCCAGACCGGCTACGTCGGCGGACGCAGCGACGCCGCACCCGCCGCACCGGCCGTCAGCATCGAGACCCTCACCTTCGGACCCGGGGAGGTGTGGGACGTGCCCGCCGCGGCCGATCCCGGCGCCGCTTCCGTCGAGGGGCCGACCGACGCCGCCCGCCTCGTGCGGACGCTCGGGGCCGCCGCGCAGGTCGCCCGCGTGCCCGCGCCGCGTCGCCCGTGGCTGCCCGAGCTGCCGACCGTCGTCCCGCTCGACCTCGCGGGAACCCACCCCGACGGCGCGCTGCCGCTCGGCCTGGTCGACGTGCCCGCCGAGCAGGCGCAGGTGCCCTTCGTGTACCGGCCCGACGAGGACGGGTCCGTGGTCGCCTTCGGCACCTCCGGCGCCGGCAAGTCCACCTTCCTGCGCTCGGTCGCGGTCTCCGCGGCCACCGCGCGCGGCCACGTGCGCCTCTACGGGCTCGACTTCGCCGGCGGGGCGCTGAGCGTGCTCGACGCGCTGCCGCAGGTCGGGTCGATCGTCCCCGGCGGCGACTCCGAGCGTGTCGTGCGCATCGTCACCGACCTCGTCGCGCTCCTGGACGCGCGCGCCGTCGCCTTCGCCGCCGCGCGCGCCGCCACGCTGGCCGAGTACCGCACGCTCACCGGGACCGACGAGCCGCGGGTCCTGCTGCTCGTCGACGGCCTCGCCGCGTTCCGGGACGCCTTCGAGCAGGACACCCAGGGCATGAAGGCGGTCGCCGGCTTCGCCCGGCTGCTGGCGGAGGGCCGCCCGCTCGGCGTGCACGTCGTCATGTCCGCCGAGCGGCCGCACGCGCTGTCCACCTCGATGGCCGCCTCCGTCGCGACCCGGATCGTCATGCGCCAGAGCGACGAGAACGCCGCCGTGCAGCTCGGGATCGCCCGCGACGCCCTCGGCGACGACCCTGCCGCCGGTCGGGCCGTGCTCGCCGGCGGCACCGACGAGCTCCAGATCGCCGTGCCCGGTGGGGGCGCCGACATCGCCACGCAGGCCGGGGTGATCGACCAGATCGCCGCCGCTCTGCACGCGGCCGGCACCCCGCGGGCCCCCGCCGTCCGCCGGCTCGAGGCGATCATCCCGGCCGCTTCGCTGCCCGACGCCGTCGGCGGCGACCCGGTGCTCGGCGTGGCCGACTCCACCCTCGAGCCGATCGGCTTCGACCGGCGCGGCACCCTCATGGTCGCCGGCATGACCGGCTCCGGGCGCACCACCACCCTCGTCGCCCTCGCGCACGCCTTACGCCGGCACCTGCCCGACGCCCCGGTCTACTACATCGGCCCCCGCCGCTCGCCGGCCGCCCAGGCCTCCTGCTGGACGCGGATGGCGCACCGGCCCCCGGAGGTCGCCGAGCTGCTCGCGGAGGTCCAGCCGCTGCTCGACCAGTCCGCGGACGACATCCCGCCGGTCACCCTGGTCGTCGAGGCGCTCACCGACCTCGCCGCCACCGAGGTCGAGATGCCGCTCGCTGCTGCCGTCCGCGCCGCCAAGCGCAACGGGCACCTGGTGATCGGCGAGGCCGAGACGACGACCTGGGGATCGATCAGCCCGCCCGTCGCCGAGCTGCGCAAGGCCCGCCGTGGTCTGGTCCTGCAACCCACGCAGGACGACGGCGGCGCGCTGATGGGCGTGACCTTCCCGCGTCTGACCACCGCCGACTTCCCGCCCGGTCGCGGGCTCTACGTCGCCGCCGGACGGATGCACCGCGTGCAGGTGCCTCTACCACCCGGGTGAGCACCGCCCGCCGACCGATCGTTCGACTCCGTGAGGATTCACCGTGGCTGACCTGTTGATCGACGCCCGCGCCATTCGTGATGCCGGTTCCGGTATCCGTGATGTCTCGCGGATGATGCCCGATCCGGGGTGGGGTCCGTCGTGCGCGAGCGGGTCGGCGGACGTCGATGCGGCGTTGCGCGCGCTCACCCCGACCGTGGTGAACCAGCTGCTGGGTGCCGCGGGGGAGATGTTCCGGATCGGTCAGGGGACCGCTGATGCCGTGCAGGTGTTCCTCGACACCGACGCGGCGATCTGAGGGGGGTTGGCGTGGTGCAGTGGACTGCTCAGGATCCGGGTGCGGGGGATACCGCGGGGGTGCGTGCACGGGCGATGGCGATGGACACCCTGGTGCGGTGCCTGGACGATGCGCGTTCGCGGTTCCGGGGTCATGTCGACGGGGTGACGCCGGTGGTGTGGTCGGGTCAGGCCGGTGAAGCGTTCCGCGCCACGGGGGCGTCGTATCTGGCGGATCTGGGTGTGCTGATCAACGCGTTGGCGCCGTATGCGGCGGCGTTGCAGACCTATGCGGGTGAGGTCGAGTCGATCGCGGACGAGGCTGCGCGGATCGAGCGGTCGTGGCAGGACGCGCAGGACGACATCACCGCGGCGCGGCGGGTGGTCCCGCACTACGCGCAGAGCGACGACCTGACCGACGCGCAGAAGCGTGCGCAGTCGAGCCTGGTCGCGGCGCGCCGGGTGCAGTCCGGTCTGGAGCTGCAGCGCGAGGACCTGGTGGCGCGCAGGCAGTCCGCGGATCGGATCGCGGCCGGGGCGTTGCGGGCCGCGCCGGTGGCTGACTGGCAGGTGGTGGGTGCGGCGATGGCCGCGGCGGGGATGACGCGTCCGGAGGAGTTCACGACGCTGGCGGTGCGTGATGCGCTGGTCGAGCTGTCCGAGCAGGTGTTGGACGGTGACCCGGATGCGGTGGCCGGGTTGTCGGCGTTGCTGGCGGCATGGGGTGGGTCGGCGACGTTGATGAGCCAGTACTTCGACACCCTCGGGGGCGGGAAGACCGTCGAGGTCCTCGACCTGCTCGGGGACGAGATCTACGCCGGCCGGATGGACTCGGATGACGGGTTGGGTCTGGCGCTCGCGCTGCGGTCCGCGCTCGCGCTGGCGTCGACCACGTGGAGCAGCACGAAGGCGCGGTCCTTCGCCGCGGACCTGTTCAACGCGCCGGAGGCGGCGTCGGTGGTCGGGTTCCTGTTCGGCGACCCGGGCGAGTCCCCGATGGGTGAGCGGTTCACGGTCGCGGCGGCCGATCTCATCGACGAGCGTGAGCGGCTCGGGGTGGGGGCGTGGTTCGCGGCGCTGCCCGGTGGTGGCCTGGTGCTGGCGAACCTGGCCGACCCCGATCAGCCCGGGCGCGCGGTTGATCCGGCCTCGGCGGTGCTCGAGACGCTGGGGGGCTATCCGGACGCGGCACTGGCCTGGCTGACCGCCGGCGGTGACGCGGGGAATGGGTTCCCGCGGATCGACTACTGGTTCGGTGAGCGGGACTGGTCCGGTGACGGGTTTGTCGGCATCACGGCGCTGTGGGACGGGATGCAGACCGCGACCGGCGGACCGATGACCTATCCGGAGTACGACCCGGCGACCTGGGACGCCCTGGCCGCAGCGAACGCGCGTGTGTTCCAGAGACTGGCGGACAACCACGCGTTCATCGCGGAGCACACCTCGATCGAGGCGCAGACCCACCTCGCCGAGGCCATCGCCGCACAGCTGCCACTGCTCACCGAGAACGCCGTCTACCTGATCGGCTCGGACGGCGAATGCGGCAGCGACCTAGTCTCGGAGAGGCCGATTCCAGGTCTCGGACTCCGCCTCGTGCCGAACGTGACGCCGGGGGCGTTGACGGAGGTCTTTGGCATCGCCGCCTTCGACCCGGGTGTGCGGGCGACGCTGGACGTCGCGGTGCAGGAGTTCCAGAACAAGATGCTCGCGACGATCGGACAACCGGTCACCTACGGTCCCCTGGGCGCGATCGAGCGCGCCGCCATGCTGCAAGGCCTGATCGACGGTGCCTCGGGAGGGGCGACGCTCAACGTCGCCGCGCGGCACGACGAGATCGTGTCCGGTGGCATCTCCTCCGCGGAGTCGATCGCCGGCGTCGCGACGGCGTTCATCCCGGTCAAGCCGGTGCCCGGCCTCATGATCGACGGGATCGTGGGAGGACTCGCCGACGGCGCACGCTGGTGGAGCAGCACCTACGACTCGGTGCATGCCGCAGTCGCCGCAGAGAACGGGACCCAGCAGGACACGCTTCGCGGCGTGGTCGAGCGACTCGTGGCGGAGCACGTCACCGATGACATGCTCGCCGACGACGCGATGCTCCACGGCCCGACCGACCGCTCCGCTACGGTCGCCAAGATCGTCTCCGACTACTACACGATGGCCGACACCGTCGACGACAAACCCCAGGAGTGCGAGTGAACAGGCGGGTATACCGGGCGATGGCGATCGGGGTAGGTGCCGCTCTGGCGCTGGTGGGGTGTGCGCCTGACCCTGCGCCGAGTGATCCGGTGGTGCAGCAGGTCGAGTGGCACACCGAAGGTGCTCCCGACGTGCTGTGGCCGAACGGGTTGCCCGATGACGGCCGATGGGCGGATGACGAGTGGGTAGCGGCCTACCGGCAGTTCGAGGTGTTGGAGGCAGTGGGTCGCTACATGCGTGACTTCTCCGACTCAGGGTTCGTGGCCCTGGTCGGTGGGCAGTACACGCCGTTCTACGACACGCGGGCGGTTCGCGACGAGGGTCGCGACATGCCGTATCTGCCGGGACCGGCACCGAGCATCGTCCTGGATGTCGAGGAGGATGATGACCAGGCCGTGGTGTCGGTGTGTCGGGTGCAGGCATGGGCATTCACGTCGGACGAGGACTTCCGGGACTTGCCCCCGCTGGATGGCTACGGTGATCGCGCCGAGTTCACCGTGCGTCGCGAGGGCGGCGCTCTGGTGATCGCGAAGCGGGTGTACGGGTTGGGGTTATGCGATCTGGATGGGGTGCGGGTGGGGGAGTTCGATCCGCCGCCTCCGTACGGCGAGGCGTTCGACTACCTGTCGTTCCTCGGTGTTGACGGCGAGCCGTACTGGTACACGTTTGCTCCGAGCCTGCCGCCGAACACGGAGCTGCTTCCCGAGCCGACGGCCACGGCCTCGGCGGAGCCGGGTGCTGACGGGTGAAGTGTCGCTGGGGGCCGTCTCTGCTCGCGGTGGTTCTGTTGGCGGGATGTGCGCCGGGTCCGGCGCCGAGTGATCCGGTCGTGCAGCAGGTCGAGTGGCGCACCGAGGGCGCGCCCGACGTGCTGTGGCCGAACGGGTTGCCCGACGACGGCCGGTGGGCGGATGACGAATGGGTGGCGGCCTACCGGCAGTTCGAGCTGCTGATGGCTGTCGGCATGTACATGCGTGACTACTCCAATCCGGAGTTCGTTGCCCTGGTCGGCGGGGAGTTCGCACCGGAGTTCAACGTGAGCGTCGTGAGCGACGAGGGCCGTGGCTACAAGTACTTCCCTGGTCCTGCGCCGAGCATCGTGCTGGGGGTCGACGAGGATGGGGACCAGGCCGTGGTGTCGGTGTGCCGGGTGCAGGCATGGGCATTCACCTCGGACGAGGACTTCCGGGACCTACCACCGCTGGATGGCACGGGCGACCGCGCGGAGATCACGGTGCGTCGCGAGGGCGATGCTCTGTTGATCGCGGAGCGGGAGTACAGGTTGGGGATGTGTGATCTGGACGGGGTGCGGGTGGGGGAGTTCGATCCGCCACCCCCGTACGGTGAGCCCTTCGACTACCTGTCGATCCTCGGCGTGGACGGCGAGCCGTACTGGTACACGTTCATCGAGGGCTATCCGGAAGCGAAGAAGTGGGTCACCGACCCGACCGCCACGGCGACGGCGGAGCCGGGTGCTGACGGGTGAGGTTCCGCCGGGGGCTGTCGGTGCTCGCGGTAGAGCTACTCGCGGGGTGCACGTTGCCGTCGGATCAGCAGCCCCCGGCCCCCGGCCCTTCGACATCCGTGACGGTCGGTGAGACGGCGGCGGGTGAGCCGCTGCAGATCGTGTGGCCCTACGGGGAGCCGGACGACGGGAAGTGGGCAGACGACATCGCTGTGAAGACCTTCCGCCAGCACAAGATGGCGATTGCGGTCGCGCGCTACACGCACGACTGGTCATCTCCCGATCTCGCGGCCTCCACTCGCAGGTGGTTGTACGAGCAGTACTAAGACGCACAGCTGCGCGAGGCACGGAGTCATCCGGAGGGCGTGACGCCCACGGACGATGGACCGGACGGCCCGGGTGGCGCTGTCATCGTGGATGTGGTCGAAAGGTCTGATGGTGCCTATCTGGTGAGTTCGTGCGTGCCCATCGGTGGCGTGAACGGGCAGGATCTGCGTGATGCTGAGCCCGTGCTGATCGAGTCGTTGCTCGAGATCGAGGACGGGGTGCTCAAGGTGACCGACCCCAGGTACTCACACACCAAGGACCCGGGTGCGGGTCTCGGCGGCGCGTGTGACGGCACCATGGCGGGTCTGCGATACGGGTACTTCGACCCGGGGCCTGCGGACTCGGGCGTGTGGACGGTGGACGACCTCGTGTCGCCCGACGGAGTCCGAGGCGACACGAACCCCGACTGGTGACGTGCTGACTTTCGCGCCGATGGTGAAGAGCGCCTACCGTGACGCCCTCTCCCGAACGGGTTCTTCGACCCGGACCCGGTGGAGTCGGGTGCGCGTTCGGTGGACTACCTCGCGTCGCCTGACGGCGTCGCGACCGATCACCCCACGCCCAGCACGAACGGCAGCACCGCCTCCGCCCCCGCGAGCCGTAGCAGCCGCGCGCCGACGGTGAGCGTCCAGCCGGAGTCGGTGCGGTCGTCCACCAGCAGCACCGTCCGCCCGGGCAGCCCGGCGGCCGCCGCGGGGCCGAGGTCCAGGTCGAGCCGGCGGGCGACGGCGGCGAGCCGGTGCGCGGAGTTCACGTCGTGCCGGGTGGGCGGGCTGTCCGGCCGGGGGGCGAGGGCGCCGACGACGGGGATGCCGAGGTGCCGGGCCACGCCGTGCGCGAGCTGTTCGACCAGCGCGGGGCGGGTGGCGGAGCGCACGAGCACGACGCCGGCGGGCCGGTGCTCGGGCTGCCAGGCGTCGAGGGTGGCGAGCACGGGGTCGCGCAGCGCCACCGGGAGCCCCGCGTCCGGGTCGGCCTCGCCGCCGAACAGGTCGCGCAGCAGGCCGCCCCAGCCGACCGAGTCGAGGCGGGCCACGGCGCGTCCGGTGCCGGCGCGCTCGTCCTCGGGGATCCGGCCGGACAGCTCGACGCCGAGGGTCGCCATGCCGCTGGGCCACTGGCGGCGTGGCTCGACGGCGACGCCGGCGGCGGTGAGCAGGGCCTGCGCGCCGGCGACGTGGGCGGCGTCCGGGGTGGTGCCGGCGGTGCGTCCGGTGCAGCGGTCGCAGCGTCCGCACTGCCAGCCGGCGGCGTCGGGGCCGGCGGTGGCGCCGACCAGCTCGGGGTCGTCCAGGGCTCGGCGCAGGTGCGCCATCCGGCAGCCCTCGCCGGTGACGTAGTCGACCATCGACTGCTGCTCGTCGTGGCGGGTGGCGCTGACCCGGGCGTAGCGCTCGGCGTCGTAGGACCACGGCGCGCCGGTGGCCTCCCAGCCGCCGCGTACCCGCCGCACGGCGCCGTCGACGTCCAGCACCTTGAGCATCTGCTCCAGCCGTGACCGGCGCAGCGAGACGTGCGTCTCCAGAGCGGCGGTGGACAGGGTGCCGGCCTCGCCGAGCGCGCGCAGGGCGGCCCGCACGTCGTCCTCGGGCGGGAACGCGGTGGACGCGAACCACTCCCAGATCGCGCGGTCCTCACGTCCCGGCAGCAGCACGGCGCTGGCGCGGCCGCCGACGGCCTCGGCGGCACGACCGGCACGGCCGACCTGCTGGTAGTACGCGATCGGGGACGAGGGCGCGCCCACGTGCACCACGAAGCCGAGATCGGGCTTGTCGAAGCCCATGCCGAGGGCGGAGGTCGCCACCAGCGCCTTCACCCGGTTCGCCAGCAGGTCGGCCTCGGAGACCTCGCGCTCGGCGGGGTCGGTCTGGCCGGTGTAGGTGCGCACGTCGATCCCTGCGCCGCGCAGGTGCTCGGTGACCTGCTGCGCGGCCGCGATCGTCAGGCAGTAGACGATGCCGGAGCCGGTCATCGCCGGGAGGTTCTGCGCCAGCCAGGCGAGCTGTCCGGCGGTGTCGGGCAGCCGGACGACGGACAGGTCGAGGCTGGACCGGTCGAGCGGGCCGCGCAGCACGAGTACGTCGTCGTGGGCGGCGGTGCCGAGCTGCTCGGCGACGTCGGCGGTGACCCGCGCGTTCGCGGTGGCGGTGGTGGCCAGCACGGGGATGCCCGCCGGCAGCTCGGCGAGCAGGGTGCGGATCCGCCGGTAGTCGGGCCGGAAGTCGTGGCCCCAGTCGGAGATGCAGTGCGCCTCGTCGATCACCACCAGCCCGGCGTCGGCCGCCAGCCGGGGCAGCACCTCGTCGCGGAACTGCGGGTGGGTCAGCCGCTCGGGGGAGACCAGCAGCACGTCGACCTCGCCGGCGGCGATCTGCTCGTGCACGGCGTCCCACTCGGTGACGTTGGCGGAGTTGAGGGTGGCGGCGCGCACCCCGGCACGCTGGGCGGAGGCGACCTGGTTGCGCATGAGCGCGAGCAGCGGGGAGACCAGTACGGTCGGCCCGGCGCCCCGGGCACGCAGCAGGGCAGTGGCGACGAAGTAGACCGCGGACTTGCCCCAGCCGGTGCGCTGCACGACGAGCGCCCGCCGGTGATCGGTGACCAGCGCGTCGATCGCCCGCCACTGGTCGTCGCGCAGCCGGGCGTCCTCACGGCCCACCAGCCGGCGCAGCACCGCCTCGGCCTCCGTGCGCAGGTCGGCCGAGGGGACGGGGTGCAGGTCGGTGTCGCTCATCGGGATCGACCCTAACCACGCCCGCCGACACGACCGCCCCGCTCCGTGCACCTGAGCATTCGCTGAGACGTGCCCCGGCGTCCACGGCTCACGTGGATACGATCGGCCGCGTGACCACCGCACCCGATCCCACCCCCGCACCGGTGCTCCCGCTGCGCCCCGAGCTGGCCGGCAGCGCGCCCTACGGCGCCCCGCAGCTCGCGGTGCCGAACCTGCTCAACGTCAACGAGAACCCGTACCCGCCCTCGCCCGAGGTCGTCGCGGACATCGCCGCGGCGGTGGCGGAGGCGGCGGCGGGGCTCAACCGCTACCCGGACCGTGAGTTCCTCGACCTGCGCGCCGACCTCGCCGACTACCTGGCTGTCGAGTCCGGCGTGCGGGTGGCCCCGGAGCAGGTGTGGGCCGCCAACGGCTCGAACGAGGTCATGCTGCACGTGCTCCAGGCCTTCGGCGGCCCCGGGCGCACCGCGTTGTCCTTCGCGCCGACGTACTCGATGTACCCCGAGTACGCCCGGGACACCCACACCCGCTGGGTCGCCGGTCGCCGCACCGAGCAGTTCGAGGTCGATCCCGCGCAGGCCCGCGCGCTGATCGCGGCCGAACAGCCCTCGGTGGTCCTGCTGACCAGCCCGAACAACCCCACCGGCACCTCGCTGGAGCTCGACGTGGTGCGCGAGGTGCTCGCCGCCGCCGCCGAGGTGCCGGGCGGCTGCGTGGTGGTGGTGGACGAGGCGTACGCGGAGTTCCGCCGCGAGGGGGTCGACTCGGCGCTGACCCTGCTGGCCGACCACCCGCACCTCGCGGTGAGCCGCACCATGTCCAAGGCGTTCGGCCTCGCGGGCGCGCGCGTCGGGTACCTGGCCGCCTCGCGGGCGTTCGTGGACGCGCTGCGCGTGGTCCGGCTGCCGTACCACCTGTCCGCGGTGACCCAGGCGGTCGCCCGTGCGGCGCTGCGGCACCGCGAGGAGCTGATGGCGCAGATCGGGTCGCTGCGGTCCGAGCGGGACGAGCTGGTGCTGTGGCTGCGCGACCGGGGGATCCGGGTGGCGGAGTCCGACGCGAACTTCGTGCTGTTCGGCGTGTTCGAGGAGCGGCACGCGGTGTGGCAGGGTCTGCTGGACCGGGGCGTGCTGATCCGTGAGGTCGGCCCCGAGGGATGGCTGCGGGTGTCGGTCGGCACCCCGCAGGAGACGGCGGCGTTCAAGGCCGCGCTGGTGGAGGTGGTGGGGCTGTGAGCAGCACGACGGGCGGGCGCACCGCACGGATCGAGCGGACGACGAGCGAGTCGACGGTCCTGGTCGAGGTGGACCTGGACGGCACCGGCCGCACCGAGATCGACACCACGGTGCCGTTCTACGACCACATGCTCACCGCGCTGGGCAAGCACTCGCTGATCGACCTGACCGTGCGCGCCACCGGCGACACCCAGATCGATGCGCACCACACCGTCGAGGACGTGGCGATCTGCCTGGGCGAGGCGCTGCGCGAGGCGCTGGGCGACAAGCGGGGGATCGCGCGCTTCGGCGACGCGACCGTGCCGCTGGACGAGGCGCTGGCGCAGGCCGTCGTGGACGTGTCCGGCCGCCCCTACCTCGTGCACACCGGCGAGCCCGCCGGGCAGGAGTACCACCTGATCGGCGGGCACTTCACCGGCTCGCTGACCCGGCACGTGCTGGAGTCGATCGCGCACCACGCCGCCTTCGGCATCCACGTCCGCGTGCTCGCGGGCCGCGACCCGCACCACATCGTCGAGGCGCAGTTCAAGGCGCTGGCCCGCGCCCTGCGCGCGGCGGTCGCCCTGGACCCGCGGGTCGACGGCGTGCCGAGCACCAAGGGCGCGCTGTGAGCGTCGACGACCCGCGCCCCGGCGGCGAGGGTCCCGGCGAGGACGACGACCTCGGCATCGAGATCCCGGACGACCTGTCCGGGCTCGACGCCCTGCTCGGTCCCGACGCCACGGCTGCGCTCGACCGCGCCCCCGGTGCCTCCGACGGCGCTACCGGTGCGTCCGACGCCGCCGCCGCGGCGGCCGAGCCGGAGGACGAGCCGGTGCTCGCCGTGCTGGTGACCCAGGTCGCCGGCGCCCGTCCGCTGGCCGCCGCCTGCGCGCTCGCCGGGATCGAGGCCGACACCGTCGCGTCCCCGGTCGGTGCGCTCGCCGTGCTGCGCGACGTCTCCACCGCCGCCGTCGTCGCGACCGCCGCGGGCGACCTGTCCCGGGTGCTGCGCCTCTCGCCGGTGATCCTGCTGGACCGCCGCGGTGGTCGCATCGCGGCGAGCCGGTGGCTCGGCGGGGCTCAGGAGGACGAGCTCGCGGCCGGGCTCGTGCTGTCGGGAGCCCCCGAGGTGCTCGAGGACCTGGTGGTCGGCGGCACCTCCGTGCAGGACGTGCCGGGCGTGCAGACCAGCGTGGGCATGTCCCGCTGGGCGGCGATGCGCGCGCTCGCCGGCCGCAAGGGCTCCAAGGGCTGACGCGCGTTCCGCTCGCCGGACGTGCGGCGTGCCGGGCCCCGCGGACGGTTAGCCTGACCCCGTGCCCAGCCAGCCTCGTGTCGTCGTCCTCGACTACGGATTCGGCAACGTCCGGTCCGCGGTGCGCGCCCTGGAACGGGTCGGCGCGCATGTCGAGCTGACCGCCGACGCGCGTGCGGCGGGGGAGGCCGACGGCCTGGTGGTGCCGGGTGTGGGCGCCTTCGCGGCCGTGATGGCCGGCCTGCGCGAGGTCCGGGGCGACCAGATCGTCGACCGGCGGCTCGCCGGCGGTCGTCCGGTGCTCGGCATCTGCGTCGGCATGCAGGTGATGTTCGGCTCCGGCGACGAGCACGGCGTGCTGACCGACGGGCTGGGGGAGTGGCCCGGGCTGGTGGACCGGCTCGAGGCCGAGGTCGTGCCGCACATGGGCTGGTCCACGGTCGACGCCCCCGAGGGCACGGTGCTCTTCGACGGCGTGCAGGACGAGCGGTTCTACTTCGTGCACTCCTACGCCGCCCGGTCGTTCCCGCTGCTGACCGAGGGCGACCCGGACCGGTTCGCGCTGCCGCGGGTGACCTGGGCCGACCACGGCGGCCGGTTCGTCGCCGCGGTGGAGAACGGTCCGCTGTCCGCCACGCAGTTCCACCCGGAGAAGTCCGGCGACGCCGGCGCCCGCCTGCTCGAGAACTGGGTGCGCTCGCTGTCCTGAGCGCGAGCAGCCCCCACCCCACCCGAACGAGGAGATCCATGTCCGACCGTCTGCAGCTCCTGCCCGCCGTCGACGTCGCCGACGGACAGGCCGTCCGGCTGGTCCAGGGCGAGGCCGGGTCCGAGACCAGCTACGGCGACCCGCTGGCCGCCGCGCTCGACTGGCACGCCGGCGGCGCCGAGTGGATCCACCTGGTCGACCTGGACGCGGCCTTCGGCCGGGGGTCGAACGCCCCGCTGCTCGCCGACGTCGCCCAGGTGCTGTCCGGCAAGGGGGTCAAGGTCGAGCTGTCGGGCGGCATCCGCGACGACGCCTCGCTGGAGCGGGCGCTGGGCACCGGCGCCACCCGGGTCAACCTCGGCACCGCCGCCCTGGAGGACCCGGAGTGGACCGCCGACGCCATCGCCCGGCACGGCGACGCCATCGCGGTCGGCCTGGACGTGCGCGGCACCACGCTCGCCGCGCGCGGCTGGACCCGTGAGGGCGGCGACCTGTGGGAGGTGCTGGCCCGGCTCGACGCCGCCGGCTGCGCCCGCTACGTGGTGACCGACGTGACGAAGGACGGCACCCTGCGCGGCCCGAACGTCGACCTGCTGCGCGAGGTGTGCGCGCGGACCGACGCCCCGGTGGTCGCCTCCGGCGGGATCTCCTCGCTGGACGACCTGGTGGCGCTGCGTGCGCTGGTCGGCGAGGGTGTCGAGGGGGCGATCGTGGGCAAGGCGCTGTACGCGGGGGCCTTCACGCTGCCCGAGGCCCTGGACGTCGCCGGCCGGCCGTGACCGGGCGCGCGCTGCCGCCCTCCTCGCCCTTCGCGGGCGACGACGGGCGGGCGGACCCGGCGCTGGCGGCGGTGCTCGCCGCGCACGCCGCCGGTGACGCCGACGTGGCCGCGGTGGTGGCCGCGCTCGCCGGGACGCGGGTGCTGGTGCCGGTGCTCGCGGAGCTGGAGTCCGCCGAGACCGTCGAGGTCGGCGGGCACGCGCACACCGTGGAGAAGGAGGCCTCCGCCGGGATCGTCGCGCTGCGCGCCCCGGACGGACGGACCGCGCTGCCGGTGTTCTCCAGCGTGCAGGCCGTCGCCGCCTGGCGTGCGGACGCTCGTCCGGTGCCCAGCGAGATCGCCCGTGCCGCGCTGTCGGCGGTGACCGAGGGCTGGGAGCTGCTGGTGCTCGACCCGGGCGGCCCGGTGACGGTGCTGCTGCCCCGCCCTGCCGTGTGGGCGCTCGCGCAGCAGCAGGAGTGGCGTCCCGCGGTGCCGGGCGTCGGCGAGCGCCGCGCGGTGGACCCCGAGGTGCGCGACGCGGTGCGGGCGACGCTGTCCGGGGTGCCCGGCCTGCTGCACGCGGACCGCGGACCGGTGGTCGCGGTGGACGCCGAGCCGGGTCGCCGCGCCGAGGTCGCCGTGGCGCTGACACTGGTGCCCGGCCTGGACCGGACCGCGCTGGACGCGGTGCTGCGTCGGGTCGGCGACGCCCTGGCGACGGACGAGACGGTCACCCGCCGGGTCGACTCGCTCGAGATGCGCCTGTCCTGATCCCTGCGCGGTCCTGATCCCCGCGCTGCCCGGTCCCCGCGCCGCCCGACGCAACGCCGTCTGATCCCCGCTCCGCCTGAACCCGCGCTCGGCCCTGCGCCGACGGGCCCGGGCGCGACCTGGCCCCGCGCCGCCGTCGCCGACCCGCGCGGGCGTCAGCGCCGCCGGTGCAGCACCCAGGCGAGCGCGAGCACGGAGACCGCCCCGACCACCTGGCCGCCGAGGATCACCCGGTTGAGGTCGAGCGCCGGGTGCCAGTGCACGCCCTCGTCGTCGACCACGTAGACGCCCAGCGGCTTGGTGCGGGTGGCCGCCGATCCCGCGTCGGCCCAGCCGCGCCCGCGGCCCCGGCCGTGCGCGTGACCCGGTCCACCGTGCGGGTGCGGCCCGTGCCAGCCGCCGCCCGGCCCGGGGCGCCCGTGCCCGAACGGTCCCCAGCCGGGCCCGCGCGGTGCGCGCCCCCACGGTCCCGCCGCGCGAGCGGCCTCCGGAGCAGCCTCGTCCGCCACCGCCTCCGGCCTGCCCTCCGGCGCGTCGGCCGCGTCGGCGACGTCCTGCACGTCAGCACCATCCGCGTCGACCGGCCCGCCACCGGCCCCGTGCCGTCCCGCGCGGAAGCCGTAGCGCCCACCACCGGCGGCGCGGGCCAGCGCGTTCAGCCCCATCACCTTGGCGACCGGCACCACGAGCACCCCGTCGCGCTCGTAGGCCTCGCCGAACACCCGGCGCACCGAGGACGCGTCCCCGACGGCGCGGGCGAGCTCGGGCAGGTCGGCCAGCTCCGGCACGTCGGCGAGCTCGACCGGCTCCGGTGCATCCTCGTCGTGGCTCATCGCGTCCTCCTGGGTGTCCGGTGGTCCCGGCGGGTCCGGGCGCGGACGTTCCACCGTGGCACGTCCGGGCGGCCGCCACCAGGGCCCCGCGGGATCAGCCGGCGCAGGAGGTCGTCGCGGTGAAGGAGGAGTCGTCGGCGAGCATCTGCCTCAGCGTGCTCACCGGCACCACGAAGCTCTGCCCGGTGGAGTTCTTGGCGTAGACCACGCCGACCACGCGTCCCTCGGTGTCCAGCACCGCGGATCCGGAGGACCCGGGCTCGACCGGGGCGTCGGTGACCAGCACCTGCCCGAGGTTCTCGTTCAGCGGGTCGGTGGTCGCGCCGATCACCTGGCCGCTGGTGACGGTCAGCGCACCGCCCTCGGGGTACCCGACCACGGTCACCGCGTCGCCGGGGGCGGGATCGGCCTCGGCCAGCACGGGTGCCGAGGGCAGCGGGTCCGCGGTGCGCACGACCGCCAGGTCGGCCAGCCCGGCGGTCGAGGACGCGGTCACGGCGATGTCCCGGCCGTCGTAGGTGGACAGCTGGAGGTCGGCGGAGTCGGCCACCACGTGCTTGTTGGTGATCAGGGTGGTCTCGTCGATCGCGAAGCCGGACCCGGTGGACAGCGACGCGCAGCCGACGTTGCGGATCCGCACCGCCATCCGCTGCGCGGCGTCGAAGCCGTCGGGGGACAGGTTTCCGGAGGAGGTCGGCGTGGCGGCCGGCACGCTGGTCGGCACCAGGTCGGTCGGCACCGGGCCGGGCATCGCGGGCAGCACCCCGCAGCCGGCGAGCAGCACCACCGAGACGGCGGCGACGAGCACCGTGCTCCCCGTCGAGCGCCTCACCCGTCCGTCCCCGCGGCGAGCTCCTGCTGGAGCTGGGTGTTGGCGTCGGTGGCGATCCCGCACACCCGGGTCACGTCGTCCTTGAACCGTTGCAGGTCGGTCGGGTCGTAGGCCGCCGAGTTCTCCAGGTAGCCGATCAGCTGGTTCTGCCCGTCGATGCAGGTGGACAGCGCGGAGGCGACGTTGGCGGCGGCCTGGGAGACGCGCTCCTGGTAGTCCACCAGCTGCCGCTGGATCTCCCGGTCGTCGCCGATCTGGGCCTTCTCGTCGGCCAGCTCGGTGATCCGGGCCTGCGCGGTCGCGAGCTGATCGTTCACGGCGGCGAGCTCGCCGACGGTGCCCTCGTGCTCCTCGCGCAGCGCGGTCAGGTCCGTGCCGATCGTGCGTGCCTGGTCCTCGATCCCCTGCGCGTAGTCCTCGAACCGGACCGTGCGGATCCACAGGTAGGTCGACAGCGCGGTCACCAGCACCAGCAGCACCGACAGCACGATCACGGCCCACGGGCGACGGCGGTGCCGGCCGGCGGGCGCCGGGGCGACGTGCCCGTGACCGTCCTCGCGCGGCGTGGCCCCCGGCAGGTCCGGCGCGCCGAGCGGCGGCAGGAACGGCGTGCCGAGCGGCTGCGTGGGCGCGGGCTGCGGTGCGGGTGTCGGCGCGGTCGAGGCCCACGACCCGGCGGCGGGCCAACCCGGCGTGTGGCCGGCCGGGGTCGCGGACGCGGTCTCGGCAGCGGGCTCGGGGGCGGCGCCGGCGGCGGGTCCGGGCAGCCAGGACGACTCCCCGGGCGGCGTCGGCGGTCCGGGGCGGTCGGGAGGCGTGGCGGACGTCACGCGCCACAGGATAGGCGGACGAGCAGGCGGCACGCCCGGGCATCCACCGTCCACGGCTCGGATTCACGTCGAGCCCGTGGCCCGCGGCACGGCAGAATTCCTCCCATGCCCCTCGCCCCCTACGGACGTCTGCTGCGCCTGCCCGGAGTCCTCCCGCTCGTCCTCGTCGCCTTCGTCGCGCGCATCCCGCACGCGATGACCGGCGTCGTGCTCACCCTGCACGTCGTGAGCACGCTGGACCGCGGGTACCGCGACGCCGGGCTCGTGGCGGCGGCGATGACCGTGGGCGTGGCGATCGGCTCCCCGTGGCGCGGCCGGCGGGTGGACAAGCTCGGCCTGCGCCGCGCGCTGATCCCCTCGGTGGTCGTCGAGTCGGCGGTGTGGATCCTCGCGCCCCGGCTCGGCTACGAGGCGCTGGTGGTCGCGGCGGTGGTCGCCGGGGCGTTCCTGGTGCCGGTGTTCTCGGTGGTGCGCCAGTCGCTGGCGGTGATCGTGCCGCCGGAGCAGCAGCGCACCGCCTACGCCATGGACTCGGTCGGCACCGAGATGACCTTCATGCTCGCGCCGACGATCGGCGTGCTGATCGCGACCCAGGTGTCGACCTCCGCGGCGCTGACCGTGATCGGTGTCGCCACCGTCGGCGCCGGGCTGTTCCTCATGTGGTTCAACCCGCCGACCCGGTCGGCCCCGGTCGAGGGCGCGGTGCCGGTCGCCGCGCCGAAGGGCCGGCTGGTGTCGCCCGGCGTGCTGGTGATCCTCGCGGCGGCCTCCGCGGCGGCGCTGATCCTCAACGGCACGGACGTCGGCATCATCGCGGCGCTGGAGGGCTGGGACCAGGAGCAGGCGGTCGGCTGGATGGTCGCGCTGTGGTGCGTCGGCTCGGTGATCGGCGGGCTGGTCTACGGCGCCGGCCGGCACGAGCTGCACCCGCTGGCGCTGGTCGCGCTGCTCGGCCTGTGCACGCTGCCCGCCGCGCTCGCCAGCACGCAGACCCAGCTCGCGGTGGCGGTGGTCATCGCGGGCCTGCCCTGCGCGGCGAGCCTGTCCGCGATCAACGCGGCCCTGGTCCGGATGGTGCCCGAGCACCGGCGCGGCGAGGTGATGGGCTGGAGCGGCACCGCCAACACGGTCGGTGCGGCGCTGGGCGCCCCGGTGTGCGGCGCGGTGATCGACCGGCTCGGCCCGCAGGCCGGCTTCGCGATGGCCGGCGGGGTGGGCCTGGTGCTCGCCGCCGCGGGGCTGGCGGTGCTGACCGTGTTCCGGCGCCGGTCGGCGGCGCGCGCGGCCGTGGATTCGGCCGAGGTCGTGACGGCGGCCGACCAGGTCGCGGACGAGGGGATCGTGGCGCAGATCGTCGTGCCCATGGATCTGGCGGAGCCGGCGGGGATCGCCGAGCACACCGACCGCGACGTCGCGCGTCGGGCGGGGCAGATCGGGCACGGCGCGGGACGGGCCGCCGCCGCGGACTGACTCCGCGGCGTCCCCGTTAGGACACGGGGCCGGTGAACTTCTCGCCCGGGCCCTCGCCGGGGGCGTCCGGGAACGGCGAGGCCTCGCGGAAGGCGAGCTGGAGCGAGCGCAGCCCGTCGCGCAGCGAGCGCGCGTGCTGGTTGCCGACGTCGGGCGCCGAGGCGGTGACCAGGGCGGCCAGCGCGGTGATCAGCTTGCGGGCCTCGTCCAGGTCCGTCAGGTCGCGCCCCGCCGTGGTGGCGGTGTCCTCCGCGAGCCCGCACTTCACCGCCGCGGCGCTCATCAGGTGCACGGCGGCGGTGGTGATGACCTCGACCGCGGCCACGTCGGCGATGTCGCGGGTGGCGGTGGAGGCGTCCGGGATCTGGCTCATGCGCCGATCCTGCCATCCCACCCCCACTCGCACCCCCGCTCCCGCACGCGTGCCCGCACCCCGCCCGCAGACACCCCCTGCTCCCCGAGCCCCGGCGAGGTCGGTGGTTCTGCACGAGGTCGGTGGTTCTGCGCCGCGTGATCGTGCACGAACCACCGACCTCGTAGGCCGGCGCGAGTGCTACGCCAGCGCGGCCGCCAGGGCTGCGCCGAGCTGGGCGTCCATGTTCGTCCAGTACTGGATGGCACGGGCGCGGATCTCGGGGCTGCGGACCGCGCCGACGTGCCCGGTGATCGTGGTGAGGAAGCGTGCGCGGGCGGCGTCGTCGAAGACCTCGCGGTACAGCGTGCCCGCCTGGACCCAGTCGTCGTCCTGCGGGTGCAGGGTGGCCGCGGAGCGGACCATCTCGCCGTCGGACTCCCACCCGCCGTGCTCGCCGGCACGTGCCGGGTCGGCCGCCGGGCCGCCGAGGGAGTTCGGCGCGTACACCGGCACGTCGGCGGGCGGGAAGGTGATCCGCGCCGCGCCGTCCTTGGAGTAGGCGTGCACGGGGGAGTGCGGGGCGTTCACCGGCAGCTGCGCGTGGTTGGTGCCCACCCGGTACCGGTGCGCGTCGGCGTAGGAGAAGATCCGGGCCAGCAGCATCTTGTCCGGGCTGGCGGCGATCCCCGGCACGAAGTTCGAGGGGGCGAACGTCGCCTGCTCGATCTGCGCGAAGTAGTTCTCCGGGTTCCGGTTCAGCTCCATGACGCCGACCTCGATCAGCGGGTAGTCCGCGTGCGGCCACACCTTCGTCAGGTCGAAGGGGTTGAACCGGTAGGTCTTCGCGTCCTCGTACGGCATCACCTGCACCGACAGGGTCCAGCGCGGGAAGTCCCCGGCGGCGATGTGGTCGAACAGGTCGCGGATGTGGTGGTCGGCGTCCGACCCGGCGAGGGCGGCGGCCTCGTCACTCGTCAGGTTCTCGATCCCCTGCTGGGTGGTGAAGTGGTACTTGACCCAGAACCGCTCGCCCGCGGCGTTGATCCACTGGTAGGTGTGCGAGCCGAATCCGTCCATGGTCCGCCAGGAGCGCGGCAGCCCGCGGTCGCCCATCAGCCAGGTCACCTGGTGCGCCGACTCGGGCGACAGCGACCAGAAGTCCCACTGCATGTCGTTGTCGCGCAGGTTGGAGCCGGGCAGGCGCTTCTGCGAGCGGATGAAGTCGGGGAACTTGATCCCGTCGCGCAGGAAGAACACCGGGGTGTTGTTGCCGACCAGGTCGTAGTTGCCCTCGGACGTGTAGAACTTCAGCGCGAAGCCGCGCGGGTCGCGCCAGGTGTCGGGGGAGCCGTGCTCGCCGGCCACCGAGGAGAACCGCGCCAGCATCTCGGTGCTGACCCCGGGCTGGAAGAGCGCGGCACGGGTGTAGCGGCTGACGTCGTGGGTGGTGGTGAAGGTGCCGAAGGCGCCGCCGCCCTTGGCGTGGACGACGCGCTCGGGCACGCGCTCGCGGTTGAACTGCGCGAGCTTCTCCACGAGGTAGTGGTCGTGCAGGACGATCGGGCCGTCCGCGCCGACGGAGAGCGAGTGCGCGTCGGACGCCACGGGGGCGCCGGAGGTGGTCGTGGTCGGGTCGGTCACGAGAGTCCTTCCGGTGGGAGGGTGCGCGAGGGCACGCCGGGGACCGGCCGGGCTGGACCCGGTCGGTGGATGGGTGGGGTGGGTGTCAGCAGCCGGCGCGGCAGGAGGGGCAGACGCCCCAGTAGGTGACCTCGGCGGCCTCGATCGTGAAGCCGGAGGTCGAGCTCGGGGTGAGGCAGGGCGCCTCCCCGACGGCGCAGTCCACGTCGTCGACCGCGCCGCAGATCCGGCACACGACGTGGTGGTGGTTGTCGCCGACCCGCCGCTCGTAGCGCGCGGGGTGCCCGGCGGGCTCGATCCGGCGCAGGATGCCGGCGTCGGTCAGCGCGTGCAGCACGTCGTAGACCGCCTGCACCGACACGGTCGGCAGGGCGGTCCGCGCCGCGCGCAGCACGGTGTCGGCGTCGGCGTGCGGGAGCGACCCGACCGCCTCGAGCACCGTGAGCCGCGGGGCGGTGACGCGCAGCCCGTGCTCGCGCAGCAGCTCCGCGGGGTCGGTGACCGGTACGGGGTGGCTGTGCTCGACGGGCATGACCTCACCCTGGCATGCTTTCTGGAACAGTTCAAGCAGGGATCTGACGGTGCGTCAGGTCGATCGGCGGTCGCGCCGAGGGTGGTCGGGGGTTCTGGTAGAGTTCTCCATGACTGGCCTGGGTCGACGTGCGTCCTCTCGAAGACGGACGACGAACCAGGTGCACAAGTGGAGTCCATCCCACCTGAGTCTCGACCGACCGGTTCGCCGGCGACAGAGTCCAGGTCTCGGTCCGAGGGTCGTCGTCGCTCGCTGCTGCGGGTGTCGTGCGACTCGGTGCTCGTGCCCCCGTGGCACGGGTGCGGACCTGTCGTGGCCCCCACCTGTACCCAGGATCGGGGGCCTTCCTCGTTCCTGGCGGTCGTCCACGACGACTTGAGGAGCACCACATCAGCGAGCCCCGCATCAACGATCGGATCCGCGTCGCCGAGGTCCGCCTGGTCGGCCCGAACGGCGAGCAGGTCGGGATCGTCCGCGTGGAGGACGCACTGCGCCTGGCCCAGGACGCCGACCTCGACCTGGTCGAGGTCGCCCCGGACGCCCGTCCGCCCGTCTGCAAGATCATGGACTACGGCAAGTTCAAGTACGAAGCCGACATGAAGGCGCGCGAGGCACGGCGGAACCAGACCAACACGGTTCTCAAGGAGATCCGCTTCCGGCTCAAGATCGACCCGCACGACTACGCCACCAAGAAGGGCCACGTCGAGCGGTTCCTCGGTGCCGGCGACAAGGTCAAGGTCATGATCATGTTCCGTGGTCGTGAGCAGTCCCGCCCCGAGATGGGTGTGCGCCTGCTGCAGCGGCTCGCGGACGACGTGACCGAGCTCGGCTTCATCGAGAGCATGCCGAAGCAGGACGGGCGCAACATGATCATGGTGCTCGGCCCGACCAAGAAGAAGGCTGAGCAGAAGAACGAGCAGCGGCGCGCCCGCCGCGAGGAGCGTCCGGAGCAGGCCCCCGTCGCGGAGACCGCGGTGGACGCGCCCGTCGAGGCGGCACCCGTCGCGCAGGCTCCGGCCGCGGAGGCCCCGGCCGCCCCGGCCCCGGTCGTCGAGGCCGAGCCGGCAGCGCCGGTGGTCGAGGCGGAGCCGGTCGTCGAGGCCGCTCCGGTCGCCCCGCGTCCCGCCGCGAAGCCGGCTGCTGCCAAGCCGGCCGCGGCACCGCGTCCGGCCGCTGCGCCGAAGCCGGCCACCTCGGCCGCGCCGAAGCCGGCGGCGGCGCCCAAGCCCGCTGCTGCGCCGAAGCCGGCCGCCCGGCCGAAGCCCGCACCGGCTGCCGGTCCCGCCGCGACGCCGGCACCCCGGCCCGCGCCGCGCCCCGGCCCGGCCGCACCCCGTCCTGCTGCTCGACCGGCGCCCCGGTCGACCGGCGGGACCGCCTGACCAGCACCATCACGGACGGGTCCCACCGGGCCCGGACGGACGAGTCACGCGAGAGCGCGACGCGACGACAAGGAGAGAGCGGCAGCCATGCCGAAGAACAAGACGCACTCCGGTGCGAAGAAGCGCTTCCGGGTCACCGGCAGCGGCAAGGTCATGCGCGAGCAGGCGAACGCCCGTCACCTGCTGGAGCACAAGTCGAGCCGCCGCACGCGTCGCCTCGCCGCCGACCAGGTCGTCTCCGCGGCCGACGCCCCCAAGATCAAGAAGCTGCTCGGCAAGTGACCCGTCGGCGCCTCTCGGGGCGCCACGGGGCCGGCTGAGCCCTGACTACGCAAGGAGCATCACGTGGCACGCGTGAAGCGGGCGGTCAACGCCCAGAAGAAGCGCCGGGCAACTCTCGAGCGCGCCAGCGGCTACCGCGGTCAGCGTTCGCGCCTGTACCGCAAGGCCAAGGAGCAGGTCACCCACTCCCTCGTCTACGCCTACCGTGACCGCAAGGTCCGCAAGGGCGACTTCCGCAAGCTGTGGATCCAGCGGATCAACGCTGCGGCGCGTGAGCAGGGCATGACCTACAACCGCCTGATCCAGGGCCTCAAGCTGGCCGGCATCGAGGTGGACCGTCGCGTCCTCGCCGACATGGCCGTCAACGACGCCCCGGCGTTCAACGTCCTGGTCCAGGCCGCGAAGGACGCGCTGCCGGCCGACGTCAACGCGCCCCGCGCCGCCGCCTGATCCCTTCCGGGACAGCACCCCGCGAGCACGGCCCCGTCCGCGCCCGCGTCCCGAGACCCCCGTGAGCCCCCGTGGCTCCCGGGGGTCTCGTGCGTCCGGGGCCGTGCGCGCTTGCGCCGAGCGGACAGCAGTTGTCGCTTCAGCGCGCCCGGAGGCGACAAGAGCTGTCCTCTCGGCGAGTGGGGTGTGCGGCCCGCGGGGCGTGGGCGATGGGAGGATGGCTCACCATGAGCGCTGAGAGGCCCGGCTCGGGGCTGCTGACCAACCCGCACGCGGACCGGGTCAAGGCGGTGCGCGGGCTGTCCGCGCGGTCGGCACGGCGGCGGGCGGGGCGCTACCTGGTCGAGGGACCGCAGGCGGTGCGCGAGATCGTGCGCTGGGCGCCGGAGCAGGTGCTCGACGTGTACCTGACCCCGGAGGCCGCGGAGCGCTACGCCGAGATCGTCGCGGACGCCGAGGCGGCGCGGCTGCACGTGCACCTCGGCGAGGACGCGGTGCTGACGGCCATGTCGCCGGACGCGCAGGGCGTGCTCGCCGTCGCGGCACCGCCGGCGTCGGTGGCGGCGGTCGGCCCGCTGGGGGCCGAGGCGCTGGACGACGTGCTGGCGACCCGTCCGCGGCTGGTGGCGGTGCTGGCGCAGGTGCGCGACCCGGGCAACGCGGGCACGGTGATCCGGGTGGCCGACGCCGCCGGTGCCGACGCCGTGGTGCTCGCGGGGGACTCCGTCGAGGTGACGAACCCCAAGGTCGTGCGGTCCACCGTCGGCTCGCTGTTCCACCTGCCCGTCGTGACCGGGGTGCAGGTCGCCGAGGCGGTGGACGCCCTGCACGCCGCCGGTCTGGCCGTGCTGGCCGCCGACGGCACGGGGGAGCACGACCTGGACGACCTCCAGGACGCGGCCGTGCGCGGTGCGGCGGCTGCCGATGGCGCCGGGGACGGTGGCGCGGCCCCCGACCTGCGGGCGCCGACGGCGTGGATGTTCGGCAACGAGGCGTGGGGGCTGCCCGCCGAGGACGCCGATCGTGCTGACGCGGTGGTGCGGGTGCCGCTGCGCGGGCGCGCCGAGTCGCTCAACCTCGGCACCGCGGCGGCGGTCTGCCTCTACGCCTCCTCGCGCGCGCACCGCTGACCGGCCCGGCGCGCTGCGTGCCGGCCGTTCGGCGGTCGGGTCGCCTCGTCCCGGGTGCGCGCGGCCCGCGGTCCTTCCGCCGAGGTGCGCTCCGGTCGGTGACGCACGATCCGTCCGGACCCGCGTCGATCCCGGTGGCATGCTGGCCCGATGCGTGTCTTCGCCGGTCTGTGGCCGTCCCCGGAGGTGTCCGAGCACCTGAGGTCCACGCTGGTGTCCGCGGTCGGCGTCGACCCGGTGATCGCGCCCGGGCGGGGCGAGGACGGCGTGCGCTGGTCGGCGGCGGAGTGCTGGCACGTCACCCTGGCGTTCTACGGCGACCTCGGTGACGGGCGGGTCGAGGACCTGGCGGCGTCGCTGGAGCGGGTCGCGACAGGCGCCGACCCGTTCGCGCTGCACCTGACCGGCGCCGGGGTGTTCGCGCACCGCACGCTGTGGACCGGGGTCGGCGGGGAGGTCGACGCGGTGCACGACCTGGTCGCGGCGTGCCGGGAAGCCGGTGACGAGGTCGGTGCCCGGCAGGACGAGCGGGTGCGCTCCCGTCCGCACCTGACCCTCGGCCGGGCGACGCCGGGCGGCCCGGATCGTCGACGGTCCCGCGCCCGTCGTGCCGCCGGCCCGGACCCTGCCGACCTGCTGGTGCACGCGCTGGCGGTGTACCGAGGACCGACCTGGCCGGTGGACGAGCTCGTGCTCACCGCGTCGCGGCCGGGGGAGGGGCGTGCCGGCGGCCCGCTGTACGAGCACCTCGGCCGGTGGCCGCTCGGCGGCGCGGGCACGGGCGCGGACGGCTGATCGTCCGAGCGCGCCCGATCGCGCGGCCCTGCTCGCCCGGTCCGCCTGCTCGCCCGCGCGCCGACCCCCGGCCCGCCGCGCCGCCCCCGTGTGGCACGATGGCGGCATGACCTCCGCCGCGCGCCGATTTCCCGGGCCCGTTCCCGGGCAGCGTCGCTGACGCGCGGACCCTCCCGTCCTGACCGGCGGGCGGACCTCAGCCCTGGGAGCGGGCGCCACTAGACTGCCCTGCTGGTCGGCGCGTCGAGTCGGCCGGCCACCCCTCCCGCCTGGAAGGTCCGGATGTCCACGCCTGACGCACCACCCCTGTCCCCGCTCGACGCCGCCGGTGTCGAGCACGCCCTCACCGAGGCGCTGTCCGCCGTCGCCGCCGCCGGCGACCTGGACGCCCTGAAGACCGCGCGCCTGGCGCACACCGGCGAGCAGAGCCCGCTGGCGGTCGCGAACCGGCAGATCGGCGGCCTCGCGCCCGCGGACAAGGGCGTCGCCGGTCGCACCGTCGGCCAGGCCCGTGGCCGCCTGAACGCCGCGCTGGCCGCGCGCCTGACCGAGCTCGAGGCCGAGCGTGACGCGCGCGTGCTGGTCGAGGAGGCCGTGGACGTCACGCTGCCGACCGGTCGCCGTCCGGTCGGCGCCCGGCACCCGCTGGAGCTGCTGCAGGAGCGCGTGGCGGACGTCTTCGTCGCGATGGGCTGGGAGATCGCCGAGGGCCCCGAGGTCGAGGCCGAGTGGTTCAACTTCGACGCGCTGAACTTCGGCCCGGACCACCCCGCGCGCCAGATGCAGGACACGTTCTACGTGGCCCCGGGCGAGGGCGAGCCGGACCCGCACCTGGTGCTGCGCACGCACACCTCGCCGGTGCAGGCGCGCAGCCTGCTCCAGCGCGACCTGCCGGTGTACATCGCGTGCCCGGGCCGGGTGTTCCGCACCGACGAGCTCGACGCCACGCACACCCCGGTGTTCCACCAGGTCGAGGGCCTGGCGGTCGACAAGGGCCTGACGATGGCGCACCTCAAGGGCACGCTGGACCACTTCGCGAAGGCGATGTTCGGCCCCGAGGCCCGCACGCGGCTGCGCCCGTCGTTCTTCCCGTTCACCGAGCCCTCCGCGGAGATGGACCTCTGGTTCCCGCAGAAGAAGGGCGGGGCCGGCTGGATCGAGTGGGGCGGCTGCGGCATGGTCAACCCGAACGTGCTGCTCGCGGCCGGGATCGACCCCGAGGTCTACTCCGGCTTCGCGTTCGGGATGGGCATCGAGCGCACGCTCATGCTCCGTCACGAGATCGCGGACATGCACGACATGGTGGAGGGCGACGTGCGCTTCTCCACCCAGTTCCGGGCGGTGATCTGATGCCTCGCATCCCTCTGACCTGGCTCGGCGAGCACGTCGAGCTCCCCGTCGGCCTGTCGGCCGAGCAGCTCGCGGTCGACCTGGTGAAGGTCGGTCTCGAGGAGGAGGCCGTGCACCCCGCGGCCGTGACCGGTCCGCTGGTCGTCGGCCGGGTGGTCGAGCGCCTGCCGGAGCCGCAGAAGAACGGCAAGACGATCAACTGGTGCCAGGTGGACGTCGGCGAGGCGGAGCCGCGCGGGATCGTCTGCGGTGCGCACAACTTCGACGTGGGCGACCACGTGGTCGTCGCGCTGCCGGGCGCGGTGCTGCCGGGGCCGTTCGCCATCGCCTCGCGCAAGACCTACGGCCACGTCTCCGACGGGATGATCTGCTCGGCCCGTGAGCTCGGGCTGGGCGAGGACCACGCCGGGATCATCGTGCTGGCCGAGATCGGGATCGACGCCGCCCCGGGCACCGACGCGCGCGAGCTGCTCGGGCTCGGCGAGGAGGTCCTGGAGATCAACGTGACCCCGGACCGCGGCTACTGCTTCGCGATGCGCGGCGTGGCCCGCGAGTTCGCGCACTCCACGGGTGCGACGTTCACCGACCGTGGCCTGCCGACCGCCGACCTGGACCTGGGAGAGGCCGGTGACGGCTTCGCCGTCGAGATCCGGGACGAGGCGCCGATCCACGGCGTGCCCGGCGCGGACCGGTTTGTCGCCCGCGTGGTGCGGGGCGTGCGCGCCTCGGCGCCCTCGCCGTCCTGGATGCAGCAGCGCCTCACGCAGGCGGGCATGCGGCCGATCTCGCTCGCGGTGGACGTCACGAACTACGTGATGCTCGACCTCGGGCAGCCGCTGCACGCCTACGACCTGGCGACGCTCAGCGCCCCGATCGTGGTGCGGCGGGCCCGCGCCGGCGAGCGGCTGACCACGCTGGACGGCACGGACCGTGCGCTGGACGCCGAGGACCTGCTGATCACCGATGGTCCGGACGCCTCGCGCGTGCTCGGCCTGGCCGGGGTGATGGGCGGCGCCGACAGCGAGGTCTCCGAGGCGACGACCGATCTGCTGATCGAGGCCGCGCACTTCGACCCGGTGACGATCGCCCGCACCGCCCGTCGGCACAAGCTGCCCTCCGAGGCGTCCAAGCGCTTCGAGCGCGGTGTCGACCCGCTGCTGCCGCGGGTCGCGGTCGCGCGGGTGGTGGCGCTGCTGGTCGAGCACGGCGGTGGCACCGCCGAGGCCGTGGTGACCGACGTGGACCGCACCGCCGGCCCGCGCACGGTCGCGCTGCCGCTGTCCCTGCCGTCCCGGCTGATCGGGCTGGACCTGGACGCGGAGGCCGTGTCCGGCTACCTCACGATGATCGGCTGCACCCTCGGCCCGGTCACCGACGACGTCCTGCAGGTCACGGTGCCGTCCTGGCGGCCGGACCTGACCGTCGGCGTGGACCTGGTCGAGGAGGTCGCGCGGCTGCACGGCTACGACCTGATCCCCTCGGTGGTGCCGCGCTCGCCGGTGGGCCTCGGCCTGACCGTCGACCAGCGTCGTCGTCGCGCGGTGGCGCAGGCGCTGGCCGGTGCGGGCTGGGTGGAGACGCTGTCGTACCCGTTCGTCTCGACCGCGCAGCTCGACGCCCTCGCGCTGCCCGCCGACGACGCGCGGCGCGCGATGGTCCGGCTGGCGAACCCGCTGTCCGAGGAGCAGCCGTTCCTGCGCAGCAGCCTGCTGGTCACGCTGCTCGACACCGCCCGGCGCAACGTCTCGCGCGGCACCACGGACCTGGCGATCTCGGAGATCGGTGCGGTCACCCGCCCGCGCTCCGGCGCCCCCGTCGCCCCGGTGCCGCCGGTGGCGCAGCGCCCCTCCGCCGAGACGCTGGCGGCGCTGGACGCCGCCGTGCCCGAGCAGCCCCGGCACGTCGCCGGTGTGCTGACCGGGCTGCGCGAGCCCGCGGGCTGGTGGGGGCCGGGCCGGGTGGCCGACCACACCGACGCGGTGGCGGCCGTCCGCACGATCGCGGAGACGCTGGGCGTGGAGATCCGGCTGGTCGCCGACCAGGTGACCGCGCCGTTCCACCCGGGCCGCTGCGCCCGCGTGGAGACCGCCGAGGGCGTCGTCGTCGGCCATGCCGGCGAGCTGCACCCGAAGGTGGTCGCGACGCTCGGCCTGCCGGCGCGTGCCTGCGCCTTCGAGGTCGACCTGACCGCGCTGCTGGCCGCCGCCCCGCAGGCGCCGGTGGTGGCCCGTGAGGTGTCGACCTTCCCGGTCGCCAAGGAGGACGTGGCCCTGGTGGTCGAGGCCTCCGTGCCGGCGGCGGACGTGCTGGACGCCGTGCGGGCCGGTGCCGCCGCGAGCCCGGCGGGCGAGGTGCTGGAGAGCGCCGAGCTGTTCGACGTCTACACCGGCGAGCAGGTCGGCGCGGGTCAGCGGTCGCTGGCCTTCGCGCTGCGGCTGCGCGCCGCCGACCGCACGCTGACCGCGGAGGAGACCGCGGGTGTGCGCGAGGCGGTGGTCGCCGAGGCGCACCGCCGGTTCGGCGCGACGCTGCGCGCCTGACGCACCACCCTCGACGGCCCCGGCCGCTGCTCCCGCGCGGGCAGCGCCCGGGGCCGTCCAGCGTGCGGGCCCGGCGCCCGCTCTCTCCGCGCCCGCGCGTCGAGCGTGCACCAACGCAGGCTTCCGGTGCGCTGAAGCCTGCGTTCGTGCACGCTCACCGAAGGCCGGTGCGTCCCTCGGATCCGGTCCGCAGCGCCCGAGCGCCCCTCCTGCGCCCGGGCGAGACGCGGCCGATCGGGGGATCACTCGTCCGGACCGCGGGATCGGGGTCTCAAGGATCGGGCACGGGCCGGAGTTCACCGCGTGGACGCCCGCCCGTCGCCCTGACCTGGTTGCCTATCCGGACATTCCGCCCATACTGTCAAGCGGCTGTGTGACCTGCATGACACAGCCATGTGACGATCTGGGCGAACGGAGATGTCGTGAGCGTCGTAGCACGGGCAAGAGGCAGATGGGCGGTCGGCCTGGCCGCCGCGGGGGCGTTGGTGGTGGCACCGCTGGCTGCCGCCGCGCCGGCGGTCGCGGTGGAGGACACCAGCACGATCGCGGAGATCCAGGGGACGGGGGCGGCCTCCCCGCTGGCCGGTCAGACCGTCACCACCACCGGTGCGGTGACGGCGGTGTACGCCACCGGCGGCTACCGCGGCTACGTGATCCAGACCCCGGGCACCGGCGGCGACGCCGACCTGGGCGCCCGCACCGCCTCGGACGCGGTCTTCGTGTTCTCGCAGGCCACCGTGGGATCGGTGCAGATCGGCGACCTGGTGCAGGTCACCGGCGCCGTGTCCGAGTACCAGGGCCTCACCGAGATCACCGTGACCGCCGCGGCCGGTCTGACCGTGCTCGACCAGGACTACCCGCCGGTGCTGCCGGTGACCGCCACGTGGCCCGGTGTCGACGCCGCCCGCGAGACGCTGGAGTCGATGCTCTACCTGCCCTCGGGCGACCTCACGGTGAGCAACACCTACACCACCAACCAGTACGGCGAGGTCGGCCTCGCGGTGGGTGCCGAGCCGCTGGTCCAGCCGACCGAGGTGGCCGCACCCGGCACGCCGGAGAACGCCGCGGCCGCCGCCGACAACACCGCCCGCGCGGTGACGCTGGACGACGGCGCCTCCACCAACTTCCTCTCAGCGGCGAACAGCGGGCTCACCCCGCCGTACGTCTCGCTGGAGAACCCGGTGCGCGTGGGCGCGCAGGCCACCTTCACCGCGCCGGTGGTCGTCGACTACCGCAACAGCGCGTGGAAGCTCAGCCCCACCCTGCCGGTCGACCCCGCCGACCCGAGCACCTCGCCGGTCACCTTCGCGGACGACCGCACGGCCGCCCCGGAGGGCCTCGGCGACGCCGACGTCACCGTGGCGTCCTTCAACGTGCTCAACTACTTCACCACCCTGGGCGCGGACACCGCCTCCTGCGTGGCGTACACCGACCGCACCGGTGACCCGGTCACCGTGCGCGAGGGCTGCGCGCAGCGCGGCGCCTGGGACCCGGACGACCTCCAGCGCCAGCAGGACAAGATCGTCGCGGCGATCAACGCCCTGGACGCCGACGTGGTCGGCCTGATGGAGATCGAGAACTCCGCGGTGGTGGACGGCGTGGCCGACGAGGCGCTCGCCACCCTGACCGAGGCGCTGAACGCGGACGCCGGCGCCGGCACCTGGGCCTACGTGCCCTCCTCGACCGACCTGCCGGCCACCGACCAGCAGGACACGATCACCAACGCGCTGATCTACCGCCCCGCCGCCGTCGAGACGGTCGGCGAGGCCCGCGCGCTGGGCGACCAGTCCGGTGACGAGCAGGCCTTCGGCAACGCCCGCGAGCCGATCGGCCAGACCTTCGCCCCCGTCGGCGGCGGCGAGGAGCTGTTCGTCGTGGTCAACCACCTCAAGTCCAAGGGATCCGCCGGGCCGTGGCCGGGCGACGTCGACGCCGGTGACGGCCAGGGCGCGTCCAACGAGTCCCGGGTCCGTCAGGCCGAGGCGCTGCGCGACTGGGTGCCCACCGCTGCCGGTGACGTCGAGGCGGTCGCCCTGCTCGGCGACTTCAACTCGTACACCGCCGAGGACCCGCTGCAGCTGCTGTACGCGGCGGGCTACACCGACGCCGCGACCGCGCTGGACCCGGGGGAGTACTCCTACTCCTTCTCCGGCCTGTCCGGGTCGCTGGACCACGTGCTGCTGAACGAGGCGGCGCTGGGCCGGGCCACCGGTGCGGACATCTGGAACATCAACGCCGGGGAGTCGGTGGCGCTGGAGTACAGCCGCTACAACACCCACGGCACGCTGTTCTACGCCGACGACGCCTACCGCTCCTCGGACCACGACCCGGTGCTGGTGGGGCTGTCCGCGGGCGAGACGACGCCCGAGGGCCCGGTGGACCTCACGCTGCTCAACATCAACGACTTCCACGGCCGGATCGACGCGAACACCGTCGCCTTCGCCGGGACCGTCGAGCAGCAGCGCGCGGCGGCCGAGCAGGCCGGGGGCGCGGCGGTGTTCCTGTCCGCCGGCGACAACATCGGCGCCTCGCTGTTCGCCTCCGCGGTGGCCGAGGACCAGCCGGCGATCGACGTGCTGAACGCGCTGGACCTGGCCGCCTCGGCGGTGGGCAACCACGAGTTCGACCGCGGGTACTCGGACCTGATCGACCGGGTGATCGCGGGCGGCTCCAACGCCGAGTTCCCGTACCTGGGCGCGAACGTCTACGCCAAGGGCACGCAGGACCCGGCCCTCGACGAGTACGCGCTGGTCGAGGCCGGCGGGATCACCGTCGGCGTGATCGGCGTCGTCACCCAGGAGACCCCGACGCTGGTCACCCCGGGCGGCATCGCCGACCTGGACTTCGGTGACCCGGTCGAGGCGGTCAACCGCGTGGCGGCCCAGCTCACCGACGGCGATGAGTCCAACGGCGAGGCCGACGTGATCGTGGCCGAGTACCACGAGGGCGCCGGTGCGGGCACGCCGGACGGTGCGACCCTGGAGGAGGAGATCGCCGCCGGCGGTGCCTTCTCGGAGATCGCCACGCTGACCTCGGCCGACGTGGACGTGATCTTCACCGGCCACACCCACAAGCAGTACGCCTGGTACGGCCCCGCGTCCGAGGACACGAGCAGCGAGTGGACCCGGCCGATCGTGCAGACCGGCTCCTACGGCGAGAACATCGGCAAGGTGACGCTGACCTACGACCCGGCCACCGACGCCGTCTCCGCGCTCGCGGGCTCGAACGTCGCCCGGATCGCCCCGGCCGCCGGCCAGACCCCGGCCGAGTTCCAGGCCGCCCTGGTCGCCGCGTACCCGCGGGTCGCGGAGGTCAAGTCGATCGTGGACGCCGCCATCGCCGCGGCCGACGTGGTCGGCAGCCAGCCCAAGGGCTCGGTGACCGCCGACATCACCACCGCCTTCGCGGGCGGCGGCTACACGGGCACCGGCGGCACCTACGCCGGCGGCACCCGGGACGACCGGTCCAAGGAGTCCACGCTGGGCAACCTGGTGGCCGACGCGCTGCTGGAGACCCTGGCCTCCGCCGATCGTGGCGGTGCCCAGATCGGCGTGGTCAACCCCGGCGGTCTGCGCGCCGAGCTGCTCTACGCCCCGGACGGGACCATCACCTACGCCGAGGCCAATGCGGTGCTGCCGTTCGTGAACAACCTCTGGACCACCAGCCTCACCGGTGACCAGGTGATCACGATGCTCGAGCAGCAGTGGCAGACCAACGCCGACGGCACCATCCCGTCGCGGCCGTACCTCCAGCTCGGCCTGTCGGACAACGTCACGTACACCTACGACGAGACGCAGCCCCTGGGCAGCCGGATCACCTCGGTCACGGTGGACGGCGCACCGATCGACCCGGCCGCGTCCTACCGGGTCGGCACGTTCTCCTTCCTGGCGCAGGGCGGGGACAACTTCCGGGTGTTCAGCGAGGGCACCGGCACCACCGACTCGGGTCTGATCGACCGGGACGCGTGGATCACCTACCTCGAGACGCACCCGGGGCTGACCCCGGACTTCGCCGAGCGGGCGGTCGGCGTGCCGGCGCTGCCGGAGGAGGTCACCGCGGGCGAGGAGCTGTCCTTCGACGTCACCGGGCTGGACCTGACCAGCCTGGGCGCGCCGCAGAACACCGCCCTCGACGTGCAGCTCGACGGCACCTCGATCGGCAGCGCCACGGTCACCGCCGGTGCGGCGACGGTCGCCGTCACCGTCCCGGCGGCCACCGCCGAGGGTGCGCGCACCCTCACGCTGGTCGCGGCGCCCTCGGGCACCACGGTCACGCTGCCGCTCACGGTGGCCGCTCCGGAGGGTCCGGACCTCACGGCGTCCAGCACGCACCTGATCACCACCCGGTCCAGCCAGTCGTACAACACCTGGCTGCCCGCGGTGCTGATCGCCACCGTCCACGTGGACGGCACCTGGTTCCCCTCCGGCACCGTGGAGTTCCGTGAGGGCGACACGGTGATCGGGCGCTCGCGGGTGGTGCTGGGCCTCGCGCTCGACACCGTGCCCCGCAAGGCGTCGGTCGGGGTGCACCAGTACACGGCCACCTTCGTGCCCTCCGCCCCGGACGTGGTGGCGGGCAGCACCAGCGCACCGGTCACGGTGACGGTCAAGAAGTAGCCGCCTGAGAAGCACGACGGCCCGGGCGGGGAGCGATCCCCACCCGGGCCGTCGTGCGTCCGGCCTCAGCAGCCCTCGGGCCCGCACGCCTCCGCGTCGGCCGCGCCGGGCACGGTGATCAGCGGGTGCCCGTCGGCCCAGCCCTGGGTGAGCAGCTGGCGGAACACCTCCACCGGCTGCGCCCCGGACACGGCCAGCCGCCGGTCCACCACGAAGAACGGCACCCCGGTCACGCCCAGCGCGGCCGCCTCGGCCTCGTCGGCGCGCACCGCCCCGGCGCCCTCGTCGGTGGCCAGCGCGGCCAGCACGGCGTGCCGGTCCAGCCCGGCCTCGGCGGCGACGTCGGCCAGCACCTCGACGTCGTCCACCACGCGGCCGTGCTCGAAGTGCGCGCTCATCAGGCGCTCCATCAGATCGCCGATCGTGGCGCGTGCGTCCGGCGCGTCACCGAGCAAAGAAGCAGCGATGTGCACCAGGCGGTGCGCGTCGAAGGTGTTCGCCGGCACGACGGTGTCGAAGTCGTAGGCCAGGCCCACACCCGCGGCGACCTCGGTCACCTGCGCGAACATCCGGTCCACCTGCTCGACCGGCATGCCCTTCATCCGGGACAGCAGCTCGCGCTCGGTCATGCCGGGGTGCGCGGAGGACGGCTCGGCCTCCGGCTGCAGCTCGAAGGACCGCCAGGTCACCTCGACCTTGTCGCGCTGCGGGAACTCGGCCAGTGCGGCGGCGAACCGGCGCTTGCCGATGTAGCACCACGGGCACGCGATGTCGGACCAGATCTCGACCTGCAAGGAAGCCTCCGGGGCGGTGGGGAAGGGGAACGTGCTCATGGGATCAGGACCACCTTGCCGGTGGTGGTGCGGCCCTCCAGGGCCAGGTGCGCGAGCTCGGCGTCGGCCAGCGGGTAGGTCGCGCCGATCCGTACGTCGAGCGTGCCGGCGGCCACCGCGTCGAACAGCTCGCCCGCGCGCCAGGTCAGCTCCTCGCGGGTGGCGGTGTGGTGGCCGAGGGTCGGGCGGGTGAGGAAGACCGACCCGGCGGCGTTGAGCCGCTGCGGGTCCACCGGCGGCACCGGCCCGGAGGAGGCGCCGAACAGGGCGAGGCCGCCGCGCGGGCGCAGGGACGCCAGCGAGGCGTCGAAGGTGCTCTTGCCGACCCCGTCGAAGACGGTGTGCACCCCGGCGCCGCCGGTCAGGCCGCGCACGATCGCCGGCAGCTCCTCGGTCAGGTCCCGCAGCTCGGAGTAGCGGATCACGTCGGCGGCCCCGGCGGCGCGGGACAGCGCCTCCTTCTCCGGGGTGCTGACCGTGGTGATCACCCGTGCCCCGCGCGCGACCGCGAGCTGGGTGAGCAGCAGGCCGACCCCACCGGCCCCGGCGTGCACCAGCACGTCCTGGCCCGGCTGCACCGGGAAGGTCGAGGTCACCAGGTAGTGCGCGGTCATCCCCTGGAGCGGGAGCGCGGCGGCCACCTCGGCGCTGACGCCCTCGGGCACCCGCAGCGCGAAGATCTGCGGCACCACCACCAGCTCCGCGTAGGACGAGGGCGCGTCGGCCCAGGCCACCCGGTCGCCGACGGCGAAGTCCGTGACGTCGCGGCCCACGGCCACCACCTCACCGGTGCCCTCGGAGCCCACCACGTGCGGGAAGGGCATCAGGTAGGCGCCGCTGCGCCGGTAGGTGTCGATGAAGTTGACCCCGGCGGCGGCGGTCCGCACCAGCAGGTCGCGGGGGCCCGGGGCCGGATCGTCGATCTCGACCAGGTCGAGGACGTCGGGGCCACCGGGCGCGGTGGCGATGATCGCGTGCATGCTCGCTGCAACCGCGCGGTCCGCTCCCGGCATTCCCGCAGGTGACCCCGCTCACCCGCGCGCAGGAGCACAATGAGACGTACGACCCCGCGTGAGTGCATCACCCTGCATTCGGTTGTATGATCATGCACATGTCGTTCTCCGTCGCGGTCGCGGGCGCCAGCGGGTACGCCGGTGGCGAGACCCTCCGCCTGCTGCTCGGTCATCCCGAGGCCACCATCGGTGCGCTCACCGCGCACGCCAACGCCGGCAGCCGCCTGGGCCCGCACCAGCCGCACCTGCGCGCGCTGGCCGACCGCGTGCTCACCCCCACCACCGTCGACGAGCTGGCCGGCCACGACGTCGTCGTGCTCGCCCTCCCGCACGGGGCCTCCGGCGAGGTCGCCGCGGCGCTCGCGGACCGGGGCGACCCGGCTGTCGTGGTCGACCTCGGCGCCGACCACCGGCTGACCGACCCGGCTGCCTGGTCCCGCTACTACGGCACCGAGCACGCCGGCACGTGGCCCTACGGCATGCCCGAGCTGCTGCACGCGGGGGAGACCACCCCGGCGGCGCAGCGCGCGGCCCTGGCGCAGGCGCGCCGGATCGCCGTCCCGGGCTGCAACGTCACCGCCGTGACCCTCGGCATGCAGCCGGGCGTCGCCGCCGGGATCGTCGACCCGGCCGATCTGGTCGCCGTGCTGGCCGTCGGCTACTCCGGCGCCGGTCGCTCGCTCAAGCCGCACCTGCTCGCCTCCGAGGCGCTCGGCTCCGCGCAGCCCTACGCCGTCGGCGGCACCCACCGGCACATCCCGGAGATCGTGCAGAACCTCGGCGTCGCCGGGGCCGCCGGCACCCGGATCTCCTTCACGCCGGTGCTGGTGCCGATGTCCCGCGGCATCCTCGCCACGACCACCGCCCCGCTGGCCCCCGGCACCGACCCGGACGCCGTGCGCGCCGCCTGGGAGGCCGCCTACGCCGACGAGCCCTTCGTCCGGCTGCTGCCCGCGGGGGAGTGGCCCACCACCGGCATGACCACCGGCGCCAACACCGCCCTGGTGCAGGTCGCCGTGGACGCCGACGCGGGCCGGGTCGTCACCGTGACCGCGCTGGACAACCTGGTCAAGGGCACCGCCGGCGCCGCCGTGCAGTCGCTCAACCTCGCGCTCGGCCTGCCCGAGACCACCGGACTCAGCACCGAAGGAGTCGCCCCGTGAGCGTCACCACCCCCGCCGGCTTCCGCGCCGCGGGCGTCACCGCCGGGCTCAAGGCCTCCGGCCGATCGGACCTCGCCCTGGTCGTCAACGACGGCCCGCTCCAGGTCGCCGCGGGCGTCTTCACCACCAACCGCGTGGTCGCCGCGCCGGTGGTCTGGTCCCGCCAGGCCGTCTCGGACGGCGTCGCCACCGCGGTGGTGCTCAACTCCGGCGGCGCCAACGCGTGCACCGGCCCCGAGGGCTTCGGCGACGCGCACCGCACCGCCGAGCACGTGGCGCAGGTGCTCGGCACCTCGGCGGGCGACGTGCTGGTCTGCTCCACCGGCCTGATCGGCGAGCGGCTGCCGATGGACCTGCTGCTCGCGGGCGTGGACAGCGCCGCCGCGGCGCTCACCCCGGAGGGCGGCCCCGACGCCGCCACCGCGATCATGACCACCGACACCGTGCCCAAGACCGCCACCGCGCAGGGTGACGGCTGGTCGGTCGGCGGCATGGCCAAGGGCGCCGGCATGCTGGCCCCCGGGCTGGCGACCATGCTCGTGGTGCTCACCACCGACGCCGTGATCACCGCCGAGCAGGCGGACGCCGCGCTGCGCGGGGCCACCCGCACCACCTTCGACCGGGTCGACTCCGACGGCTGCATGTCCACCAACGACACGGTGCTGCTGCTCGCCTCGGGCGCCTCCGGCGTGACCCCGGACCCGGAGGCCTTCGCCGCCGCGGTCGCCGCCGTGTCCGCCGATCTGGCCCGCGCGCTGGTCGCCGACGCCGAGGGCGCGTCGCACGACATCGCGGTCACCGTCACCGGTGCCACCACCGAGGAGGCCGCCGTCGCGGTCGCCCGGGCGGTCACCCGCTCCAACCTGTTCAAGGCCGCGGTCTTCGGCAACGACCCCAACTGGGGCCGGGTGCTCGCCGCCGTCGGCACCGTGCCTGCCGAGGTCGCCCCCTACGACGCCGACCGGCTCGACGTCGCGATCAACGGCGTGCAGGTCTGCCGTGCCGGCGGTGTCGGCGACCCGCGCGAGGGCGTCGACCTGGCCGCCGCCCGCGAGGTGCGCGTCGACATCGAGCTGCACGCCGGCGACGCCGCCGCGACCGTGTGGACCAACGACCTCACCCACGACTACGTCCACGAGAACAGCGCGTACAGCACATGAGCGAGCAGCCCACGGTCGTCCCGGACGACTTCGTCTTCAACACCCGCACCGACCTGCGCCCCGACCAGAAGGCCGAGGTGCTGATCGAGGCGCTGCCCTGGCTGCAGCGGTTCGCGGGGGCGATCGTCGTGGTCAAGTACGGCGGCAACGCCATGATCGACGAGGACCTCAAGCGCGCCTTCGCCGAGGACATGGTCTTCCTGCGGCAGGTCGGCCTTCGCCCGGTGGTGGTGCACGGCGGCGGCCCGCAGATCAACGCCATGCTCGACCGGCTCGGCATCGCCAGCGAGTTCCGCGGCGGCCTGCGCGTCACCACCCCCGAGGCGATGGACGTCGTCCGGATGGTGCTGACCGGGCAGGTGTCCCGCGAGCTGGTCGGCCTGCTCAACGCGCACGGCCCCTACGCGGTCGGCCTGTCCGGCGAGGACGGCGGCCTGCTCCGCGCCCGGCGGCGGACCGCCGTGGTGGACGGGGTCGAGGTGGACGTCGGCCTGGTCGGCGACGTGGTCGAGGTCAACCCCGGCGCCGTGCTCGACCTGCTGGAGGCCGGCCGGATCCCGGTGGTCTCCACCGTCGCGCCGGATCTCGAGGACCCGACCCAGGTGCTCAACGTGAACGCCGACACCGCCGCCGCCGCGCTGGCCGTGGCCCTCGGCGCCCGCAAGCTGATCGTGCTGACCGACGTCGAGGGCCTCTACACCTCGTGGCCGGACACGACCTCGCTGGTCCGCCGGATCCGCTCCTCGGCGCTCGCCGAGCTGCTGCCGACGCTCGACTCCGGCATGCGGCCCAAGATGGAGGCCTGCTGGCGGGCCGTCGAGGGCGGCGTCGGCCGGGCGCACGTGATCGACGGGCGCTCCGCGCACTCGATCCTGGTCGAGGTCTTCACCACCGACGGCATCGGCACGATGGTGCTGCCCGACGAGGAGCAGCAGCCCTCGCTGTTCACCGCACCGATCCCGCGCGTGGTCGTGCCGAGCACCCCGACCGGGCCGGTGCCGGTCGTCCCCGCCCACCGCGCAGCCACCGAGCACCGGGCCGCATCCGAGGAGACGCTGTGACCGACGTCGTGCCGTCCGAGCAGGAGACCGCCGCCACGCTGGCCGGCACGGACTCGGTCGCCCACTGGACCGAGCGCTACACCCACGCCGTGATGGACACCTTCGGCGCCCCGCAGCGGGTGCTGGTGCGCGGCGAGGGCGCCTACGTCTGGGACGCCGACGGCACCCGCTACCTCGACCTGCTCGGCGGGATCGCGGTCAACGCCCTCGGCCACGCCCACCCCACGCTGACCGCAGCGATCTCCGCGCAGCTCGGCACCCTGGGCCACATCTCGAACTTCTTCGCCAGCCCGACCCAGATCGCGCTGGCCGAGCGGCTGATCGCCCTGGCCGACGCACCCGAGGGATCGCGGGTCTTCCTCACCAACTCCGGCACCGAGGCCAACGAGGCCGCCTTCAAGATGGCTCGGCGCAACAACGACGGACCGCAGGGCCCGGGCACCCGCACCCGGATCCTCGCGCTGGAGGGTGCCTTCCACGGCCGGAGCATGGGTGCCCTCGCGCTCACCTCCAAGAAGGCCTACCGCGAGCCCTTCGAGCCGCTGCCCGGCGGGGTCGAGTTCCTGCCGGCGGGGGACACCGCCGCCCTGGAGGCCGCCTTCGCCGACGGCGCCGGTGGCACGGTCGCCGCGCTCTTCCTCGAGCCCGTGCAGGGCGAGGCCGGCGTGCTCCCGCTGCCCGCCGGCTACCTGGCGCTGGCCCGCGAGCTCACCGCCGCGCACGGCGCCCTGCTGGTGCTGGACGAGGTGCAGACCGGCATGGGCCGCACCGGCCGGTGGCTGGCCCACCAGCACCCGCACCTCGGCGGCGGCATCCACCCGGACGCCGTCACGCTGGCCAAGGGCCTCGGCGGCGGCTTCCCGGTCGGCGCGCTGGTGGCCTACGGCGAGCGGGCGGCGACGCTGCTCGGCCGGGGTCAGCACGGCAGCACCTTCGGCGGCAACCCGGTGGCCTCGGCCGCCGCGCTGGCGACGATCGGCGTGATCGAGCGGGACGACCTGCTCGCCCACGTCCGTGACCTCGGCGCCTCGTGGAAGGCCGACATCGAGGCGCTCGGCCACCCGCTGATCGCCGGGGTGCGGGCCGAGGGGCTGCTGATCGGCGTCGCGCTCACCGCCGACGTGGCCCCGCAGGTGGCGGCGCGGGCGCTGGCGGCGGGCTTCGTCGTCAACCCGTGCAACCCGCGCACGATCCGCCTGGCCCCGCCGTACATCCTCACCCGGGAGCAGGCCGCGACCTTCACCGCCTTCCTCGCGGATCTCCCGCACGACCTCACCCCGGAGGCCTGATGTCCAGCACCACCCTGCGGCACTTCCTGCGGGACGACGACCTGAGCCCGGCCGAGCAGGCCGAGGTGCTCGAGCTCGGCCTGGTGCTGCGCGCCGACCGGCTGGCCCGCCGCCCGCTGGACGGCCCGAAGCCGGTCGCGATCATCTTCGACAAGCCGACGCTGCGCACCCAGGTCTCCTTCGCGGCCGGGGTCGCCGAGCTCGGCGGCTACCCGCTGATGGTCGACGGCAAGCTCGCGCAGATCGGCGTCCGGGAGTCGGTGGCGGACAGCGCCCGGGTGCTCGGCCGCCAGGTTGCCGCGATCGTCTGGCGCACCCACGCGCAGACCCGCCTGGAGGAGATGGCCGCCGTCGCCGGGGTGCCGGTGGTCAACTCGCTGACCGACGAGTTCCACCCCTGCCAGGTGCTCGCCGACCTGCTCACCCTGGTCCAGCACTGGGGGAGCGTCGACGCCCTGCGCGGCCGCACGCTCGCCTACGTCGGCGACGGCTCCAACAACATGGCGCACTCCTACCTGCTCGGCGGGGCCACCGCCGGCACGCACGTGCGGATCGGCACCCCGGCGGGCTACCTCCCCGACGCCCAGGTGCTCGCCGACGCGACCGCCCGCGCCGCGCAGACCGGGGGATCGGTGCTGGTCACCTCCGACCTGGCCGAGGCCGTCACCGGCGCTGACGCGGTGGCCACCGACACCTGGGTCTCCATGGGCCAGGAGGACGAGGCCGCCGACCGCGAGCAGCCCTTCGTGCCGTTCCGGCTGGACGCCGCCGCGCTGGCCCTGGCCGCCCCCGGCGCGCTGGTGCTGCACTGCCTGCCCGCCTACCGCGGCAAGGAGATCACCGCCGAGGTGCTCGACGGCCCGCAGTCGGTGGTCTGGGACGAGGCGGAGAACCGCCTGCACGCCCAGAAGGCCCTGCTCACCTGGTTGATGGAGCGCGCATGAGCGCCGAGGACGTCCCCACCACCACCGGCCGGGTGCCCGCCACCAAGGCGGCCCGGCACGCGCTGATCCGCGCGGTGCTGTCCCGCCGCCCGGTGCACTCGCAGTCCGAGCTCGCCGACCTGCTGGCCACCGAGGGCGTCACCGTCACTCAGGCCACGCTGTCCCGCGACCTGGTCGAGCTGCGCGCGGTCAAGATCCGCACCCCCGTCGGCGCGCTGGCCTACGCGGTGCCCGGCGAGGGCGGCGACCGCACCCCCGTGCCGGTCGCCGACGCCGAGGCGCTGGCCGCCCGGCTCGCCCGCCTGTGCGGGGAGCTGCTGGTCACCGCCGAGGCCTCCGGGTCGCTCGTGGTGCTGCGCACACCGCCGGGCGCGGCGCAGTTCCTCGCCTCCGCGATCGACCACTCGGTGGTGCCGGGGATCCTCGGCACGATCGCCGGGGACGACACCGTGCTCGTGATCACCCGGGAGGGCCCCGACGGGCCCGAGGGGGCCGCGATCGCCGAGCGCTTCCTCGAGCTGGCCACCACCGGCACCGCCTGACACCCCCTCCTTGCCTCACCCTCCGCTGACGAAAGAGAAGAACCATGACTGAGCGCGTCGTCCTCGCCTACTCGGGCGGTCTGGACACCTCCGTGGGCATCGGCTGGATCGCCGAGGCCACCGGCGCCGAGGTGATCGCCGTGGCGGTCGACGTCGGCCAGGGCGGCGAGGACCTCGACGTCATCCGCCAGCGCGCGCTGGACTGCGGCGCCGTCGAGGCCTACATCGCCGACGCCCGCGACGAGTTCGCCGCCGAGTACTGCATGCCGGCGCTCCAGGCCAACGGCATGTACCTCGACCGCTACCCGCTGGTCTCCGCGCTGTCCCGTCCGGTGATCGTCAAGCACCTGGTGCGCGCCGCCCGCCAGTTCGGCGCCACCACGGTCGCGCACGGCTGCACCGGCAAGGGCAACGACCAGGTGCGCTTCGAGGTCGGCATCACCTCCCTCGCGCCGGACCTCAAGTGCCTCGCGCCGGTGCGCGACCTGGCGCTGACCCGCGACAAGGCGATCGAGTTCGCCGAGCGCAAGAAGCTGCCGATCGCGACCACCAAGCACAATCCGTTCTCGATCGACCAGAACGTGTGGGGCCGCGCCGTCGAGACCGGCTTCCTCGAGGACATCTGGAACGCCCCGACCAAGGACGTCTACACCTACACCGACGACCCGACGTTCCCGCCGGTCGCCGACGAGGTCGTCATCACCTTCGAGCAGGGCGTGCCGGTGGCCCTGGACGGCGTGCCGGTCACCCCGCTCCAGGCGATCCAGGAGATGAACCGCCGCGCGGGCGCCCAGGGCGTCGGCCGGATCGACATCGTCGAGGACCGCCTGGTGGGCATCAAGTCCCGCGAGGTCTACGAGGCCCCCGGTGCCATCGCCCTGATCGCCGCGCACCAGGAGCTCGAGAACGTCACCGTCGAGCGCGAGCAGGCCCGCTTCAAGCGCCAGGTCGAGCAGCGCTGGACCGAGCTGGTCTACGACGGCCAGTGGTTCTCCCCGCTGAAGAAGTCGCTGGACACCTTCATCGCCGACACCCAGCGCTACGTCTCCGGCGAGGTCCGCCTGGTGCTGCACGGCGGCCGCGCCACCGTCACCGGCCGACGCAGCGAGTCCTCGCTGTACGACTTCAACCTCGCGACCTACGACACCGGCGACTCCTTCGACCAGTCGGCGGCCCGCGGGTTCATCGAGATCTACGGTCTGTCGTCCAAGCTCGCCGCCGCGCGCGACGTGAAGTTCGGCAACGCCGAGGACCTCGGCTCGCAGGGCGGGATCGGCGGCACCGGTGCCTGAGCAGGCCGGTGCGCTGTGGGGCGGCCGTTTTGCTGGTGGCCCTTCTGAAGCGCTAGCCGCCCTGTCCGCCAGCACGCACTTCGACTGGCGGCTGGCCCCGCAGGACATCGCCGGCTCGAAGGCCCACGCGCGGGTGCTGCACACCGCCGGGCTGCTGGACGACGCCGCGCTGGCCGGGATGCTCGAGGCCCTGGAGCGGCTGCGCGCCGATGTCGAGTCCGGCGCCTTCGTGGCGGCGGAGTCCGACGAGGACGTGCACGGCGCCCTGGAGCGCGGGCTGATCGAGCGGGCCGGGGCGGACCTCGGCGGCCGGCTGCGTGCCGGGCGCTCCCGCAACGACCAGATCGCGACGCTGGTGCGGATGTACCTGCGGGACGAGGCACGGGCGATCGTGGCGCTCACCCTCGACGTCGTGGACGCGATCGTGGCGCAGGCCGCGGCCGCCGGCGACGCCGTGATGCCCGGTCGCACCCACCTCCAGCACGCCCAGCCGGTGCTGCTCGCGCACCACCTGCTCGCGCACGCCTGGCCGCTGCTGCGGGACGTCGAGCGCTACATCGACTGGGACAAGCGGGCCGCGGTGTCGCCCTACGGCTCCGGCGCGCTGGCCGGGTCCTCCCTCGGGCTCGACCCGGCGGCGGTGGCCGCCGACCTCGGCTTCGACGGGCCGGTGGAGAACTCGATCGACGGCACCGCCTCCCGCGACGTCGTGGCCGAGTTCGCCTGGGTCAGCGCCATGCTCGGCGTGGACCTGTCCCGGCTGGCCGAGGAGGTCATCCTCTGGTCGACCCACGAGTTCGGCTTCGTCCGCCTGGACGACGCGTACTCCACCGGGTCGAGCATCATGCCGCAGAAGAAGAACCCGGACGTCGCCGAGCTCGCCCGCGGGAAGGCCGGCCGCCTGGTCGGCGACCTCACCGGCCTGCTCACCACGCTCAAGGGCCTGCCGCTGGCGTACAACCGCGACCTCCAGGAGGACAAGGAGCCGGTGTTCGACCAGGTCGACACCCTCACCGTCCTGCTGCCGGCCTTCGCCGGGATGATCGCCACGCTGCGCTTCGACACCGCGCGGATGGCGGCGCTGGCCCCGCAGGGCTTCTCGCTGGCGACCGACGTCGCCGAGTGGCTGGTCCGCCAGGGCGTGCCGTTCCGCGTCGCGCACGAGGTGGCGGGTGCCTGCGTCCGTGCCTGCGAGGAGCACCAGCCGCCGGTCGAGCTGTGGGACCTCACCGACGCCGAGCTCGCCGCGATCTCCGAGCACCTCACCCCCGAGGTGCGCTCGGTGCTGACGGTCGAGGGATCGGTGGCCTCCCGCTCGGCCCACGGCGGCACCGCGCCCGTGCGGGTCGCCGAGCAGCTCGGCCGGGCGCGCGCCCGCGCTGCGGCCCTGCGTGACTGGGTGGGCACCGGGGCGTGACCGATCGGTCGGAGCACCAGGGGCACGAGGACGCCGTGGGTGTCCTCGTGCCCCTGGTGCTGCACCGGCCCGCGCGTCTCGGGCCGGTACGCCTGGTCACGATCGACGGGCCCGCCGGATCGGGCAAGACGACGCTCGCGGCCGCGCTCGCCGCCGGCTGCGTCGCGCAGGGCGCCACGGCGACGGTCCTGCACCTGGACGACCTCTACGCCGGGTGGACGGGCCTGGAGGGCGACCTGTGGCCCCGGCTGTCCGCGCAGGTGCTCGAACCCCTGCGTCGCGGCCGGGACGGGCGCTTCCAGCGCTACGACTGGGTCGCCGGCGCCTTCGCCGAGTGGGTCGACGTGCCGCGCTCCGACGTGCTGGTGATCGAGGGCTGCGGCTCCGGGCGCCGGGACGGCGACGCCCTGCGCTCGGTGCTGGTCTGGGTCGAGGCCGACGACGACCTGCGCCTGGCGCGGGGGCTGGAGCGCGACGGCGCGGCCGCCCGCACGCAGTGGGAACGCTGGATGACCGAGGAGCGCGAGCACTACGCCCGCGAGGGCACGCGTGGACGTGCCGACATCGCGGTGGACGCGTACGGCAAGATGGCGCCGTGAGCCAGGAGCGGGAACCGGGGTCCGGTGCGGCCGAGGACGGCACTGTGCCATCGTCCGCGCCCGCGGCCCTGTCCGCTGTGCCCGTCCTGCCCGCTGTCCCTGCGCGTGTCTGGTACGCCCGGCCCGTGCTCGCCGTGGCCGCCGACCTGCTCGGCGCGCACCTCACCGTCCGCTCGCCGGAGGGCGACGTCACCGTGCGGATCACCGAGGTCGAGGCCTACGGCGGCACCGACGACCCCGCCTCCCACGCCTTCAAGGGCCGGACCGCGCGCAACGGCGCGATGTTCGCCGAGCCCGGCCGGCTGTACGTCTACCGGCACCTCGGCCTGCACCACTGCCTCAACGTCGTCACCGCCCCGGCCGGCGAGGCCGCCGCGGTCCTGCTGCGCGCCGGCGAGGTGGTCGACGGTGCCGGGCTGGCCCGGGAGCGTCGCGAGCGCGTCGGCGTGGTCGAGACCGAGCGCCAGATCGCCCGCGGACCGGCACGGCTCGCGGTGGCCCTCGGGCTGGACGTCGAGGCGAACGGCGCCGACGTCACCGAGGCCGGCGGACGGATCGTGCTGCACCGCGACCCCGACGCGCTCGTGCCCGCGCACGCCACCGGTCCCCGGGTCGGTGTCGGCGGCGCCGGTGCCGACGCGGCCCGCTACCCGTGGCGCCTGTGGCTGACCGGCGAGCCCACCGTGTCGGCCTTCCGGCCCGCGTATCGCCGGCCGGCGTCGGGAAACCCGCTGAGCGGGACGACGTCGGCATGATCCCTGCGCGGCGTGCGGCCCGGAGCCGCCCCCGCCTCCCCACCCGTGACGGACCGATCGATCCGCGGCCACCTGCCGCGACCCGAGGAGCACTGACGTGACGCACATCCTGGACGAGCTCGCCTGGCGCGGGCTCGTCTCCCAGACCACCGACACCGAGGCCCTGCGCGAGGCCCTCGACTCCGGGCCGATCACCTTCTACGCCGGCTTCGACCCGACCGCCGCGAGCCTGCACCACGGCCACCTGGTGCAGCTGGTGCTCATGCGCCACCTCCAGCTCGCCGGCCACCACCCGCTGGCCCTGGTCGGCGGCGCCACCGGCCTGATCGGCGACCCGCGCATGTCCGGAGAGCGCGTGCTCAACACCAAGGACACCGTCGCCGACTGGGTCGGCCGCCTGCAGGCGCAGATCAGCCGCTTCCTCGACTTCGACGGCTACAACCCGGCGCGCATGGTCAACAACCTGGACTGGACCGGCGGGCTGTCCGCGATCGACTTCCTGCGCGACGTCGGCAAGCACTACCGCCTGGGCACCATGCTGGCCAAGGACACCGTCGCCCGGCGGCTCGCCTCCGACGAGGGCATCTCCTTCACCGAGTTCAGCTACCAGATCCTCCAGGGGCTGGACTACCTCGAGCTGCACCGTCGGCACGGCTGCGTGCTCCAGACCGGTGGCAACGACCAGTGGGGCAACCTGCTGTCCGGCGTCGAGCTGATCCGCAAGGCCGAGCGTGCCTCCGTGCACGCCCTGACCACCCCGCTGATCACCAAGGCCGACGGCACCAAGTTCGGCAAGTCCGAGGGCGGCGCCATCTGGCTCGACCCGGAGATGATGAGCCCGTACGCCTTCTACCAGTTCTGGCTCAACCAGGACGACGCCGAGGTGGTCGGCTACCTCAAGGTCTTCACCTTCCTCACCCGCGAGCAGATCGCGGACCTGGAGCAGGCGGTGGCCGAGCGCCCGCAGGCCCGCGAGGCCCAGCGTGCCCTCGCCTACGAGGTGACCTCCCTGGTGCACGGCGTCGACGCGACCGAGAAGGTGATCGCCGCGAGCAAGGCGCTGTTCGGTGGCGGCGACCTCGCCGGTCTGGACGCCGACACCCTCGGTGCCGCCGTCGCGGAGCTGCCCACCGTGGACGTCCGCGTGGGTGACCCGCTGGTGGACGTGCTGGCCGGATCCGGTCTGGTCGCCAGCAAGGGGGCCGCCCGCCGCGCCATCGCCGAGGGGGGCGCCTCGATCAACAACACCAAGGTGAGCGACGAGGCCCAGGTGCTGACCGCCGAGGACCTGATCCACGGTCGGTGGGCGATCCTGCGCCGGGGCAAGCGCACCCTCGCGGTGGCCCGCCTGGTCGAGGGCTGAGCGCCCGCACGTCACGCACGTCCTGTCGTCGGAGGGCGGTCCCCGGTCCGGGGGCCGCCCTCCGGTGCGTCCGGTCCGGGGCCGGGCCGAACCTCGGCGGCAGAACCCGGTGGCCGATCACGGTGGTGGATTCCGGTGGCGGGGGAGCGCGGGCTGGTGCAGGCTGGGATGTGTCCGGGGGCACAACGGTGCTCCGGGCCCGATCAGCGGCGGTCAGTCGGCTCGATCCGCGCATCGACGCTGGTGAGAGCGTTGCGGACCGGTGCCGAGGGGTGCCCGCGACCGGGATTTGACGCTGCGCGCGACGTCCGCGTAATGTTCTCCGAGTCGCCCCGCCAGGGAGGAACGGACACCGCGGATCTGAACCGTGGTGGCTGGTCCCGGGGAGCGGCCACTCCCTGTAGCATCGTGTGGCGCATTTCGGTGTGCCCGGTACGGTGCGTGCTGGGATGGCATTTGTTGGTTGTTTTCTTTCCGGTGAAACGGTGGGAAACGGGCCGGGAAATGTCTGGTAGGATTGAATGGCAGCCTCCGGTGCGAAGCGGTGAGAGCCGTTGAGCGGGGATGCGCGTCTGTTCTTTGAGAACTCAACAGTGTGCCTAGTAGTTGATGCCAAGATGGTTCATCGCTCGGGTGGTCTTGCCTCGTTCGGGGCAGGGTGCTTGTAGTGGTGGGTCTTGGCTTTGACTGGGAGTCGACCCCAACCCCGTTGGGGTGGCTTCCATAATCAAGCCGAATTTGACTGATCCGTCATCGCCAGCGGTGGTGGGTCGTTTCGTGTGTCGGTGGATCGCCTGCTTCGGTGGGTGGTTGCCATGTAGACATTTACGGAGAGTTTGATTCTGGCTCAGGACGAACGCTGGCGGCGTGCTTAACACATGCAAGTCGAACGGTGAAGGTGGAGCTTGCTCCGCTGGATCAGTGGCGAACGGGTGAGTAACACGTGAGTAACCTGCCCCTGACTCTGGGATAAGCCTTGGAAACGAGGTCTAATACTGGATATGTGACGTTCAGGCATCTGATGCGTCTGGAAAGATTTATCGGTCAGGGATGGGCTCGCGGCCTATCAGCTTGTTGGTGGGGTGATGGCCTACCAAGGCGACGACGGGTAGCCGGCCTGAGAGGGCGACCGGCCACACTGGGACTGAGACACGGCCCAGACTCCTACGGGAGGCAGCAGTGGGGAATATTGCACAATGGGCGCAAGCCTGATGCAGCGACGCCGCGTGAGGGATGAAGGCCTTCGGGTTGTAAACCTCTTTCAGCAGGGAAGAAGCGCAAGTGACGGTACCTGCAGAAGAAGCGCCGGCTAACTACGTGCCAGCAGCCGCGGTAATACGTAGGGCGCAAGCGTTGTCCGGAATTATTGGGCGTAAAGAGCTCGTAGGCGGTTTGTCGCGTCTGCTGTGAAAACTCGAGGCTCAACCTCGGGCTTGCAGTGGGTACGGGCAGACTAGAGTGCGGTAGGGGAGACTGGAATTCCTGGTGTAGCGGTGGAATGCGCAGATATCAGGAGGAACACCGATGGCGAAGGCAGGTCTCTGGGCCGCAACTGACGCTGAGGAGCGAAAGCATGGGGAGCGAACAGGATTAGATACCCTGGTAGTCCATGCCGTAAACGTTGGGCACTAGGTGTGGGGCTCATTCCACGAGTTCCGTGCCGCAGCAAACGCATTAAGTGCCCCGCCTGGGGAGTACGGCCGCAAGGCTAAAACTCAAAGAAATTGACGGGGGCCCGCACAAGCGGCGGAGCATGCGGATTAATTCGATGCAACGCGAAGAACCTTACCAAGGCTTGACATACACCGGAAACTTCCAGAGATGGTTGCCCCGCAAGGTCGGTGTACAGGTGGTGCATGGTTGTCGTCAGCTCGTGTCGTGAGATGTTGGGTTAAGTCCCGCAACGAGCGCAACCCTCGTCCTATGTTGCCAGCACGTGATGGTGGGGACTCATAGGAGACTGCCGGGGTCAACTCGGAGGAAGGTGGGGATGACGTCAAATCATCATGCCCCTTATGTCTTGGGCTTCACGCATGCTACAATGGCCGGTACAAAGGGCTGCGATACCGCGAGGTGGAGCGAATCCCAAAAAGCCGGTCTCAGTTCGGATTGGGGTCTGCAACTCGACCCCATGAAGTCGGAGTCGCTAGTAATCGCAGATCAGCAACGCTGCGGTGAATACGTTCCCGGGCCTTGTACACACCGCCCGTCAAGTCACGAAAGTCGGTAACACCCGAAGCCGGTGGCCCAACCCTTGTGGGGGGAGCCGTCGAAGGTGGGACTGGCGATTGGGACTAAGTCGTAACAAGGTAGCCGTACCGGAAGGTGCGGCTGGATCACCTCCTTTCTAAGGAGCTTCTGACATCGCCCCTGATGCTGTAGTGGCTCAGGGGGGTGTGCAGAGACCATGCTCAGGCCGTTCGCGTCTGGGGTGGTGCTCATGGGTGGAACATCAACTACGGTGACTCGTTTCGGGTCGGCGCCGCGTCAGTACCCCGCTTCGGTGGGTGGAACCTCGCATAGTCGGTCAGGGGATGGGTCGCTCAGGCACGCTGTTGGGTCCTGAGGGAACAGCCCGCTTTGGGGTGTTGCTTCTGACGGGTCCGGTCGGTCGGTCGAACCGCCCACCAGCTCACCGCGAGGTGAACGGTGTTGGGTAGGCGCTGGCGTAAGGTCGGGGATCGTTCGTTGTTTGAGAACTGTACAGTGGACGCGAGCATCTTTTGAAGTATTGTCTTTGTGGTCAAGTTTTTAAGGGCACAGGGTGGATGCCTTGGCACTAGGAGCCGAAGAAGGACGTTGTAGCCTGCGATAAGCCTCGGGGAGTTGGCAAACGAACCGTGATCCGAGGATGTCCGAATGGGGAAACCCCGCACGAGTCATGTCGTGTGACCCGCACCTGAATATATAGGGTGTGTGGAGGGAACGCCGGGAAGTGAAACATCTCAGTACCGGCAGGAAGAGATATTCCGTGAGTAGTGGCGAGCGAAAGCGGATCAGGCCAAACCGTATGCGTGTCAAGCCGGCAGGCGTTGCGTGTGCGGGGTTGTGGGACCTTTCAGTTGATTCTGCCGAGTCAGCAGGGAGTCAGAAAGTCGTGTCATAGTCGAAGGGCATTGAAAGGCCCGGCACAGAGGGTGGTACCCCCGTAGACGAAATGGCATGGCCTCCCGAAGGGGATCCCAAGTAGCACGGGGCCCGAGAAATCCCGTGTGAATCTGGCAAGACCACTTGCTAAGCCTAAATACTACCTAGTGACCGATAGCGGACAAGTACCGTGAGGGAAAGGTGAAAAGTACCCCGGGAGGGGAGTGAAATAGTACCTGAAACCGTGTGCCTACAATCCGTCGGAGCCTCCCTAGCAGGGGTGACGGCGTGCCTTTTGAAGAATGAGCCTGCGAGTTAGTGGTACGTGGCGAGGTTAACCCGTGTGGGGAAGCCGTAGCGAAAGCGAGTCCGAATAGGGCGATACAGTCGCGTGCTCTAGACCCGAAGCGAAGTGATCTAGCCATGGGCAGGTTGAAGCGCGGGTAAGACCGCGTGGAGGACCGAACCCACCTGGGTTGAAAACCGGGGGGATGACCTGTGGTTAGGGGTGAAAGGCCAATCAAACTTCGTGATAGCTGGTTCTCCCCGAAATGCATTTAGGTGCAGCCTCGCGTGTTTCTTGCCGGAGGTAGAGCTACTGGATAGCCGATGGGCCCTACCAGGTTACTGACGTTAGCCAAACTCCGAATGCCGGTAAGTGAGAGCGCGGGAGTGAGACTGCGGGGGATAAGCTCCGTAGTCGAGAGGGAAACAGCCCAGACCACCAGCTAAGGCCCCTAAGCGTATGCTAAGTGGGAAAGGATGTGGAGTTGCACAGACAACCAGGAGGTTGGCTTAGAAGCAGCCACCCTTGAAAGAGTGCGTAATAGCTCACTGGTCAAGTGATTCCGCGCCGACAATGTAGCGGGGCTCAAGTATACCGCCGAAGCTGTGGCATTCACACAACAGTTCAGCCTTCGTGGTTCAGACGTGTGGATGGGTAGGGGAGCGTCGTGTGGCGGGTGAAGCTGCGGGGTAACCCAGTGGTGGACGCCACACGAGTGAGAATGCAGGCATGAGTAGCGAATGACGGGTGAGAAACCCGTCCGCCGAATGACCAAGGGTTCCAGGGCCAGGCTAATCCGCCCTGGGTAAGTCGGGACCTAAGGCGAGGCCGACAGGCGTAGTCGATGGACAACGGGTTGATATTCCCGTACCGGCGAAGAACCGCCCATACCGAGCCCGGTGATGCTAAGCGCCCGAGCCCACGCACCGCTTCCTTCGGGGAGCACCGTGTGGGGGAGCGCGTGACCCGATCCGGTAGTAGGTAAGCGTATTAACAGGAGTGACGCAGGAAGGTAGCCCAGCGTGGCGATGGTAGTCCACGTCCAAGGCCGTAGGGTGAGTGGTAGGCAAATCCGCCACTCGTGAAGCCTGAGAACCGATGGTGACAGCGTATGCTGGATGATTGGGTGATCCTATGCTGCCGAGAAAAGCTTCGACGCGAGGTTCTAGCCGCCCGTACCCTAAACCGACTCAGGTGGTCAGGTAGAGAATACTAAGGCGATCGAGTGAATCGTGGTTAAGGAACTCGGCAAAATGCCCCCGTAACTTCGGGAGAAGGGGGGCCTGAAACGTGAACCGGCTTGCCCGGGGCAGCGTGGAGGGCCGCAGAGACCAGGGGGAAGCGACTGTTTACTAAAAACACAGGTCCGTGCGAAGTCGCAAGACGATGTATACGGACTGACGCCTGCCCGGTGCTGGAAGGTTAAGAGGACGGGTCAGCCGCAAGGCGAAGCTTAGAATTTAAGCCCCAGTAAACGGCGGTGGTAACTATAACCATCCTAAGGTAGCGAAATTCCTTGTCGGGTAAGTTCCGACCTGCACGAATGGCGTAACGACTTCCCCGCTGTCTCAACCGCGAACTCGGCGAAATTGCACTACGAGTAAAGATGCTCGTTACGCGCAGCAGGACGGAAAGACCCCGGGACCTTTACTATAGCTTGGTATTGGTGTTCGGTGCGGCTTGTGTAGGATAGGTGGGAGACTGTGAAGCCGGCACGCCAGTGTCGGTGGAGTCAACGTTGAAATACCACTCTGGTCGCTCTGGATATCTAACCTCGGTCCGTGATCCGGATCAGGGACAGTGCCTGGTGGGTAGTTTAACTGGGGCGGTTGCCTCCTAAAATGTAACGGAGGCGCTCAAAGGTTCCCTCAGCCTGGTTGGCAATCAGGTGGCGAGTGCAAGTGCACAAGGGAGCTTGACTGTGAGACTGACAGGTCGAGCAGGGACGAAAGTCGGAACTAGTGATCCGGCGGTGGCTTGTGGAAGCGCCGTCGCTCAACGGATAAAAGGTACCCCGGGGATAACAGGCTGATCTTGCCCAAGAGTCCATATCGACGGCATGGTTTGGCACCTCGATGTCGGCTCGTCGCATCCTGGGGCTGGAGTAGGTCCCAAGGGTTGGGCTGTTCGCCCATTAAAGCGGTACGCGAGCTGGGTTTAGAACGTCGTGAGACAGTTCGGTCCCTATCCGCTGCGCGCGCAGGAAACTTGAGAAGGGCTGTCCCTAGTACGAGAGGACCGGGACGGACGAACCTCTGGTGTGCCAGTTGTTCCGCCAGGAGCACGGCTGGTTGGCTACGTTCGGAAGGGATAACCGCTGAAAGCATCTAAGCGGGAAGCCTGCTTCAAGATGAGGTTTCCACGGACCTTCGGGTCTGAGAGGCTCCCGGCTAGACCACCGGGTAGATAGGCCGGATGTGGAAGGCAGGACTAACGACTGCCGCAGCTGACCGGTACTAATAAGCCGACAACTTCACCACAACACTTTTGATGTGTCGCGTCCACTGTGCGGTTCCCGAACCGCGAACACCCACCCCCCGCACGCGCCTTGCGTGCGGGTGGGTGGCCTGTGTTTGACAAGTTCGACAGAGTTACGGCGGTCATAGCGAAGGGGAAACGCCCGGTCCCATTCCGAACCCGGAAGCTAAGCCCTTCAGCGCCGATGGTACTGCACTCGCCAGGGTGTGGGAGAGTAGGACGCCGCCGGACACCATTTCACGAAGAGCCACCCCCTTGCGGGGGTGGCTCTTCGTCGTACCTGGACACTGATCCGTACCCGGACACTGATCCGTACCCGCACAATGATCCGTGCTCGGACATCGGTCGTGCTCGGATGAGGGCATTCCCGGACGATGCCACCGGGTCGCGCGACGGGATAGGGAGCACGCAGCGCGCTTTTCGTCCGCGTGACGGGATCGGAGCGCGCGGCTGACGCGAGCAGGTGTCAGCTCGTACCTAGGTGAGCGGGTGCGTGGTGGCGGGTTCGTGGGGCTGTGGGACCGGTCATGCGAGCGGCATCGTGGAGCGGGGTGCGGGCGACGCCTGACGGGGGCCTGAGCGCCTAGCCTGGGCGGATGACGTCGCAGCAGGCATCTCCGGGGCCACCGACGAGGACCGCGATGCTGCCGACCGGCGTCGGTCGGCGGCCGACTGCCGAGGAGGACGCCTTCCTCGCGCTGTCCGCGGTCGAGATCGGCATGCTCAGTGACGTGATCGGTGTGCAGGCCGGCACTCGCGCCGGTACGCCTGCTCGTTCTTCTGATCCTGCCGTCGTTGCGCGTGACGTCGGTGCGCGCGATGCCGAGGCCGCTGCCGGTTCCACGGACTGGTGGCGGGCTGTGGAGCACGCGGGGACGCCGCTGTGGTTCCCGGACGGGCTCGTCGATATCGGCTGTCGGCGATCGGGTGTGCCTACCGTTGTGTTCCTGCATCGTGACGCTTCGGAGGCGGGCGTCTATGTCGACCTCGTGGGGCTGACCGATCGGTCCGATCTGGCGTCCGGTGTGATGCGCCGGGTGCCAGGCACGGATGTGCGCATCGCGGCCTTCGGCGTCGAGCCGGGGTTCGTGGCGTCGTTCGGGTTCGTCTCGTTCAGCGGCGAGCTGGAGTCCCCTGCGGCGCGGGACACCTCGGAGGCGAGACGGTGGTGGCTCGGGGTGCTGGCGGGGTCGGGGCCCGATCCGTTGGCGCGGGTTCGACGTCAGGTGGTGCGGCAGGGCGCTCGGCGGTCGGTGGTCGAGGTGGCGGCGAACCCCGCGGTGGGTGACGCGAGGCGGCTGGACGCGGGGTCGGCGGACGCACCGCGGGCGGCTGGTCGGGTGGACGAGCGGGTGTGGGAGCGATCCGACGGAGTGGCGCAGCCGGCGTGGCTCTACCTGCCGTCGTCGCTCGGCGGAGAGACGGGTCGGGAACCCGGCAGCTCGTCCGGGTCTGGGGTGGGCCCGTCCGGCCACGCTGCCGGGTCCTCGACAGCGACGTCGGCCGCGACGTCGACAGGGGCTCCGGCAGGGGCCGTCGCCGAGGTCGGACTGCTGGTGCTCTTCGACGGGCGTCCGTGGGCGGAGTCGGTGCCGGTGGCTCCGGTGCTGGACGCGCTGCACGCGTCCGGGGCGATCCCGCCGACCGCGGCGGTGCTGCTGGACGCGATGGGGCCCGACCGGCGGGAGGCGGATCTCGCCCGTGATCCGGCCTACCTCGACCTGCTCGCGGACGAGCTGCTGCCGCAGGTGGTGGCACCGCTGCTGGCCGCGCGTGGGCTCACGCTGACGACCGATCCGGCGCGCACGGTGATCGCAGGGCAGTCCTACGGCGGGCTGGCGGCGTTCCGGGCGGTGGCGCGGCGACCGGACCGTTTCGGCGCGAGCGTGAGCCAGTCGGGGTCGCTGTGGTGGGCCGACGAGGATCCGTCCGGGGAGCCGGTGGTGGTCCGGTGGCTGCGCACCACCGCGCCGCGACGTGCACGCACGGTGCTCCAGGTCGGGGCGTACGAGGGGCCGATCACGGCGGCGAACGCGCAGGTGGCGTCGCTGGTGCGGGATCGCGGCGAGCACCTGGTGCACACGGTGGTGCCTGGCGGGCACGACTGGGCCTGGTGGTCGGTCCGGCTCGGCGAGGGGATCGTGGCGGCGCTGGGTCGCTGAGCGAGCGGGCAGACTGGGGCGGTGCGTGTCGAGCCGGTGAGTCCCGAGGTCGTGGTGCAGCGGCTCGTGGAGCGGGTGCTGGCGGCGGCGGAAGAGGCAGACCGCGCGGGCGGTCATGCGCGGGTGCTGGTCGACGGATCGCCGGCGACGGCACCGGAGCGGTGGGCGGATGCGCTGATGGAGCCGCTCCGGGCGGCAGGACGTGCGGCCGTGCGCGTCCGGGCGGAAGACTTCCTGCGGCCGGCCGGCGTGCGGTTCGAGTTCGGGCGGGAGGATCCCGACGCGCTGCTCGACACCGCCCTGGACGACGGTGCGCTGATCCGCGAGGTGCTCGACCCGCTGGGCCCGGAGGGTGACGGGACCTACCTGCCGGCGCTGTGGGACGCGGTGCGCGAGCGGTCGGCGCGGGCGGTCCGGGTCGAGGCGCCGGCCGGGGCGGCGCTGCTGCTCGACGGCGGTCTGCTGCTCGGGCGGTGGCTGCCGGCCGACCTGAGCGTGCACCTGGCCGTGCGGCCGGCGACGCTGGAACGGCTGACCGCACCTGCCGACCGTTGGCGGCTGGCGGCGGAGCACCGGTACGCGGACGAGGTCGACCCCGAGGGCGTGGCGGACGTCGTGGTGCGGGTGGACGACCCGCGCCACCCGGGCTGGGTCACCGAGCGCTGATCCCGATCCGTCGCGTCCGGCGTCCGACGTGCGATGCCTCGCTCCCGTCCGCCCGGTGCGCCGTCGCGTCGGGGTCCGGGACCCGTCGCGCCGAGCCAATACCCCATGGGGGTATCCTGTGCCGGTGAGCACGAGCGACACGGCGGACGACCGTCCCGGGCTGACCGCGTGCAGCCTGTGCGCGGGGGAGACCCTCGAGGGTCGGGACGACCACCCCGGCGGTCAGGCGGCCCGGGTCGCGGCCCTGGCGGACGTCGCGCGGGTGACCACCGTGGAGTGCCTGGACGAGTGCGAGCGCGGTGACGTGCTGGTGGTGCGCCCCGGACCGGGCGGCCGGCGTGCCGGCGGTCGGCCGGTGTGGTTCGAGCGGCTCGCCGGGGACGAGGACACCGCCGCGCTGCGCGGGTGGCTCGCCGACGGCGGACCCGGCCGGGTGCCGATGCCCGACGCGCTGGCCCCGCGGGTGCTGCACCGGTCCGCCGCCGCGGAGTCGGCCGTCGACGCCTGAGCGCGGAGCGCCCGCACGGGTGCCGCGTCGCGCCGGTGCCCACCAGCCTCGACAGGCGGGACGGGTGGGCACCGGTGCCGACGTGCGGTCAGGCGGCCCCGACCGGCGTGGTCCGGGCGTGCTCGACGGCCCAGTCGAGCGCGAGGTCGGCGACGGCCTCCCAGCCCGGCTCCGCGCAGGTCCAGTGCGAGCGCCCGGGCAGCTCCTGGTACTCGGTGATCGCCGGGGACTTCTCGTACTTCTTGGCGTTCCCGCGGTTCACCGAGGCGGGCATGATGTGGTCCTCCCCGCCGGCGATGAACAGCAGCGGTGCGCGGTCCTGCGCGTAGTCGACCCAGGTCTCCTGGTGACCGGGCTTGAAGTTCGCGATCAGCCCGTACGCCCAGATCCATGATCCCGGGGCCGCGATGGCGTACTTCGCGTGCACGGCGTCGGAGTCCTCGCGGCTGAGCGTGTTCGCGAAGGCGTAGTGGAACTGCTCGGGCGTGAAGGCCAGCGCCTCGTGCCGGCTCGACGGGTGGGTGAACGCGGGCAGCAGCGACTTGAGCTGCGAGGGCGGCGTCACGTAGACGTTCTCGGTCGGTGCGGAGTCGATCACCACGCCGGCGGCGCCCAGCCCGCGGGCGAGCAGCAGCTGGGTCAGCGTGCCGCCGAAGGAGTGGCCGATGATGATCGGCGGCTTGCCCAGGCCCTCGATCACGGCGGCGAGGTGGTCGACGGTCTCCGGGACGGTGAGTCGGGCGATGATCTCCGGCCGCTCGCGGAGCGCCTCGACCTCGATGTCGAAGCCGGGGTAGGCCGGTGCGATCACCCGGTACCCCTTCGCCTCGTAGTAGGGCACCCAGTGCTCCCAGGAGCGGGGTGTCATCCAGAGGCCGTGCACGAGCACGACGGTGTCGGGTGCGGCGGCGTCGGGGCCGTTGGTGGGCAGAGGTGCAGCGTTCATGGGGACTCCCGAGGGGGATGTCGGCGCGAGGTGCGATCACGGTGCGGTGTCGGCGGTGGCCTGGTCGGCCCGCCGGATCGACGACCGGGGCGCATCGGCTCCGGTCAGGCGCGCGGGGATCCGGGTGGGGGAGCGCGTCCGGACCTGTCGCCCGGGTCCTGCGCTGCCCATCGCCCGGGTGCTGCCCCCGTGGAGCACATCATGGTGGGAGCGATCTCCCGAGGGGAAGGCCCTGGGCCCGGGGCACCTGCGGTGGGATGATGCCGCGAGGAGCACGAGGAGGTGCGCGATGGTGCGGACGACGACGGCGCAGGGGCCCGGCAGCACGGCGGAGTACGACGCGTTCGGGCCGTGGGTCGACCCGGTGCGCTCGGTCGAGGAGCTGCCGCGGCTGTACCGCGACCAGGGGATCGACCCGGCAGCCGAACGACTGGTGCTCAAGGTGCCGCGCGACGTGCAGCGGCGGGACGCGACGCCGGACATGGATCTCTACGACCACCTGCTCGTGCTCGGCGACCGCGGGCTCACGGTGCTGAGCCGGGACGGCGCGGCGGTGGTCCGGCACGAGGTGGCCCACGACCAGGTGGCCGCGGTGCGCACCCAGGTCAACCTGCTCGACGGTCGGCTGCGGGTGCAGGCCCGCGACGGGTCCGAGGTGCTGGTGCGGTTCTCCGGATCCTCCGCGGAGCCGGTGCAGCAGCTCGTCGACCTGCTGCGGGCAGCGGCCTGGCCGACGCCGGCGGACGCGGGCGGCACCGAGCCGGCGCGACCGCTGGACCGGCACGCCCTGGGCGACCGGGAGCTCGGGCTGATGACCGTGTACCGGGACGCGCTGCGCTCCTCGCCGGGGGTGCGCACGCTCGCCGCCGAGCCCCGCCGGGTCGTCGCGCCGGTGGCGGGCGGACCGACCCGGCTGCTGCACGCCCTGCGCCCGATGACGCTGCACGCGGTGCTGGTGTGCGCGGACGCCACCGAGCTCCAGGTGTTCGGGCGGGCGCACCCGCTGGTGCGGGGACGGACCCCGGACCACTCGTGGTCGCGGCTGGTGCTGCCGCTCGCCGGGATCACCGACGTGCGGGCGGTGGCCGACCCGCGCTACCGGGGCGTGACGACGGTGACCCTGGTGCTGGGGCGTGCGCAGGTGCACCTCCCCGTGCGCTCCGGGTCGGAGCCGGCGGAGGTCCTCGCCGGCCTCGGTCACCCGCACGGGGCCCGGCACCGGGGCTGAGTGCGAAAACCTCCATATCAAGCGGTGGATGTCGGAGGCTGTGCGTACCCTCGTCCAGCAGACCGCGGACCGTCCCCAGCCGGGCCGCGTGCACCCACCAGATCGACGACCCCCGCGCCCACCCCTCGGAGGCCTCCGTGCTCGCCCGCCTGCTCCTGCGCTACATGCGCCCCTACCGCTGGTACCTCGCCGGCGTGCTGGTCTTCCAGCTCGCGTCGGCGCTGGGCATGCTCTACCTGCCCAGCCTGAACGCCGACATCATCGACCAGGGTGTGGCCCTGGGTGACACCGGCTACATCTGGCGGACCGGCGGCTTCATGCTCGCCGTCTCGCTGGGACAGATCGTCGCCGCGATCATCGCCACCTACTTCGCCGCCCGCGCGGCCATGCAGGTCGGCCGCGACCTGCGCGACGACGTCTACGGGCGGGTCAGCGGCTTCTCCGAGCGCGAGGTCTCGACCTTCGGCGCCGGGTCGCTGATCACCCGCAACACCAACGACGTCCAGCAGGTGCAGATGCTGGCGATGATGGGCGCGACCATGCTGGTGAGCGCGCCGATGCTCGCGATCGGCGGCATCGTCATGGCGCTGCGCCAGGACGTCGGGCTGTCCTGGCTGATCGGCGTGTCCGTCCCGGCGCTGCTGCTCATCGCCGGTGTGGTGATCAGCCGGATGGTCCCGCTGTTCCGCTCCTACCAGGGCAAGCTGGACGGGGTGAACCGCATCATGCGGGAGCAGCTCACCGGCGTGCGCGTGGTGCGGGCCTTCGTGCGCGAGGACATCGAGGCGGAGCGCTTCCGCGGCGCGAACACCGACATCATGGTCGTCGGCCGCAAGATCGGCTCCCTGTTCGTCGTGCTGTTCCCGCTGGCGATGCTCGTGCTCAACGTGACCGTGGTCGGCGTGATCTGGTTCGGTGCGATCGAGATCGACAAGGGCGACGTGCAGATCGGGACGCTGCTGGCGTTCATGCAGTACATCGGCCAGATCCTGTTCGGCGTCCTGATGGCGTCGTTCATGACGGTGATGATCCCGCGCGCCGCGGTGTCCGCCGAGCGCATCTCCGAGGTGCTGGCGAGCGAGACGGCGCTGGCCGAGCCCGCCGAACCGGTGCACGACCTGCCGCGCCCCGGCGAGGTCGCCTTCGAGGACGTCACCTTCGCCTACCCGGAGGCCGAGCACCCGGTGCTCGACGGCATCACCTTCACCGCCCGCCCCGGCGACACGCTCGCCGTGATCGGTTCCACCGGCGCCGGCAAGACCACGCTCGTCTCGCTGATCCCGCGGCTGTTCGACGTCACCGGCGGCACCGTGCGGGTCGGCGGCGTGGACGTGAAGGACGTCGAGCTCGAGCGGCTGTGGCGCAGCATCGGCCTGGTGCCGCAGCGCCCGTTCCTGTTCGCCGGCACGGTCGCGTCGAACCTGCGCCTCGGTGACGCGGACGCCACCGACGCCGACCTGTGGCGCGCGCTGGAGATCGCCCAGGCCAGCGACTTCGTCGCCCAGATGGACGGCGGCCTGGAGGCCCGGATCGCCCAGGGCGGCACCAACGTCTCCGGCGGGCAGCGGCAGCGGCTCGCCATCGCGCGCGCGATCGTGCGCCGGCCGGACGTGCTGGTCTTCGACGACTCGTTCTCCGCGCTCGACCTGGCGACCGACGCCCGGCTGCGGCAGGCGCTGTGGCGCGAGCTTCCCGACGTCACCAAGATCGTCGTCGCCCAGCGGGTGTCCACCGTGACCTCCGCGGACGCCATCCTCGTGCTGGAGGACGGTCGCGTGGCCGGGCTCGGCACCCACGAGCAGCTGCTCGAGACCAACCAGACCTACCGCGAGATCGCGGAGTCCCAGCTCTCCGTGGAGGCCGGCGCATGAGCGACAAGACGACCACCACCCCGGCGGAGCCCGAGCTCACCGAGGACGAGAAGTACGAGATCGAGCTCGGCGAGCAGGCGCGCATCGCGGCCGACTCCTGGGACTCCGTGGCCCCGGGCAAGGCGGACAACTTCAAGGAGTCGTTCGGGCGGATGCTCGGGCTGCTCCGCCCGTACAGCGCCGCGCTGATCGCGGTGACGATCATGGGTGCGGCGGGCGTGGTGCTCACCGTGCTCGCCCCCAAGGTGCTCGGCCGGGCCACCGACGCGGTGTTCACCGGGTTCCTGTCCCGGCAGATCCCCGCGGGCATCACGCAGGAGCAGGCCGTCGAGGGGCTGCGCGCGCAGGGTCAGGACACCTTCGCTTCGATCGTCGAGGGTGCGGACGGCCTGGTGCCCGGTGCGGGCATCGACTTCGACCTGCTGGGCCGCCTGCTGCTGACCGTGCTGGCGCTGTACGTGGCCGGGGCGTTCCTCATGTGGGCGCAGGGCTACATCATCAACGTCGTCATGGTCCGGGCCATGTGGCGGCTGCGCGAGCAGGTCGAGCAGAAGATCAACCGGCTGCCGCTGGCGTACTTCGACAAGGTGCAGCGCGGCGAGCTGATCTCGCGCGTCACCAACGACATCGACAACATCACGCAGACCATGCAGCAGTCGCTGTCCTCGGCGCTGACCTCGGTGCTCACCGTGATCGGCGTGCTGGTGATGATGTTCTCGATCTCCTGGCAGCTGGCGCTGATCGCGCTGGTGTCGATCCCGCTGATGGGCGTGATCTTCGGGGTGATCGGCCCGAAGTCGCAGAAGGCCTTCGGCACCCAGTGGCGCAAGGTCGGCCGGCTGAACGCACGCGTCGAGGAGTCGTTCTCCGGGCATGCGCTGGTCAAGGTGTTCAGCCGCCGCCAGGACTTCGGCGACAAGTTCCGCGCCGAGAACGAGGAGCTCTACCAGGCGTCGTTCAAGGCGCAGTTCCTGTCCGGGATCATCTGGCCGGGCATGTCCTTCGTCGGCAACCTGACCTACGTCGGGATCGCGGTGGTCGGCGGCCTCATGGTCGCGAGCGGATCGATGGGTCTCGGCTCGGTGCAGGCCTTCATCCAGTACTCGCAGATGTTCACCCAGCCGCTGTCCGAGCTGGGCGGCATGGCCGCGGTGGTGCAGTCCGGCACCGCCTCCGCCGAGCGCGTGTTCCAGCTGCTCGACGAGGACGAGCAGTCCGCGGACGACCCGCAGGCGCCGGCACCCGCCGAGGGCGACGGCACGATCGAGTTCGACCACGTGGCGTTCTCGTACAGCGCGGACCAGCCGCTGATCTCCGACCTGTCGTTCACGGTGCGCCCCGGCCAGACCGTCGCGATCGTCGGGCCGACCGGCGCCGGCAAGACCACCCTGGTCAACCTGCTGATGCGGTTCTACGAGCTGGACGGCGGGCGGATCCTGGTGAACGGCCAGGACATCGCCACCCTGAGCCGGCACGACGCCCGCGCCCGGACCGGCATGGTGCTCCAGGACCCGTGGCTGTTCTCCGGCACGATCCGCGAGAACATCCGCTACGGCCGGCAGAGCGCGACGGACGAGGAGATCCTCGCCGCGGCGCAGGCCACCTACGTCGACCGCTTCGTGCACTCGCTGCCGCAGGGGTACGACACCGTGCTCGAGGAGGACGCCGCCAACCTGTCGGCGGGGGAGAAGCAGCTGATCACGATCGCCCGCGCGTTCGTGGCCCAGCCCTCGGTGCTGATCCTGGACGAGGCGACCTCCTCGGTGGACACCCGCACCGAGCGGCTGCTCCAGCGGGCGATGGCCTCGCTGCGCCAGGGCCGCACCTCCTTCGTGATCGCGCACCGGCTGTCCACGATCCGCGACGCCGACCTCATCCTCGTGATGGAGCACGGCGCGATCGTGGAGCAGGGCACGCACGACGCGCTCATCGAGGCGCAGGGCGCGTACCACCGGCTGTACCAGTCGCAGTTCGCCGGTGCGGTGGTGGACGAGGACGCCGCCTGAGCCGGTGAGCGCGGCCGATCGATCCGGGTGACCGGGGTCGATCGGTGGCCGGCAGGGACGAGACGAGGCCGGGTGGTCGCCCCCGTGAGGGAGCGGCCACCCGGCCTCGGTCGTCTGTCGCCCGGGATCAGGGCACGATGTGCCCGGCGGCGCGGAACAGCTCGTACCACTCGGCCCGGGTCAGCGGCAGGTCCGAGCCCTGCGCGGCACCGGCCACCCGCTCCGGCGTGGTGGTGCCGAGCACGACCTGCATGTGCGCGGGGTGCCGGGTGATCCACGCGGTCGCGATGGCGATCGGCGGCACGTCGTACTGCGCGGCCAGCCGGTCGATCACGGCGTTGAGGTCGGCGTACTCCGGGTTGCCGAGGAAGGTGCCGGTGAAGAACCCGCCCTGGAACGGCGACCACGCCTGCACGGTGATGTCGTGCAGCCGGCAGTAGTCGAGGATGCCGCCGGCGTCCCGGGTGACCGACTGATCGGCGCCGACCATGTTCGCGGAGACGCCCTGCGCCACGATCGCGGCGTGCGTGATCGACAGCTGGAGCTGGTTGGCGACGATCGGCTGCTGGACGGACCGACGCAGCAGCTCGATCTGCCCCGGCGTGTGGTTGGAGACACCGAAGGCGCGCACCTTGCCGGCGGCGGCGAGCTCGTCGAAGGCGCGGGCGACCTCGTCCGGCTCGACCAGCGCGTCCGGGCGGTGCAGCAGCAGGATGTCGAGGTAGTCGGTGCGCAGCGCCTGCAGCGAGCCCTCCACCGACGCCAGGATGTGCTCGTAGGAGAAGTCGAAGTACGGGCCGTCCTTCACGATGCCGCACTTGGTCTGGATGGTGACGGCCTCGCGCTCGGACGGGCTGAGGTCCATGGCGGCGGCGAACCGCGCCTCGCACTCGTGCATGTCGCCGCCGTAGACGTCCGCGTGGTCGACGAAGTCGATGCCGGCGTCGCGCGCCGTGCGGACCAGGGTACGGATCTCGTCGTCGGACTTGTCCGCGATGCGCATCAGGCCGAGCACGACGTTCGGGGCGACGATCTCGGTGCCGGGCAGGGTGAAGGTCTTCATGGGGTGGGGCTCCTCCTGGAGTGACGTCCTCGTCGGTGCTCTCGACCCTAGGTACCCTCGGCATCAGAAGTCCAACGACTGACGGTCATGGCATTCAGAAGCGGAGTCGATCAATGGATCTGCGGCAGATGGAGTACGTCGTCGCGCTCGCCGAGGAGCAGCAGTTCACCCGCGCCGCCGCGCTGTGCGGCGTCTCGCAGTCCGGCCTCTCGGCGGCGATCCGCGCGCTGGAGGACGAGCTCGGCACCCGGCTGTTCGCGCGCAGCACCCGCAGCGTCACGCCGACCGCCGCCGGCCTGGCCCTGCTGCCGCACGCCCGCTCGCTGCTCGACGGCGCCGCCGCCGGTCGGGACGCCGTGGTCCGGGCGACGCGCGAGCTCGACGGCACGCTGCGGCTGGGCGCCGAGCAGTGCCTCGGCGTGGTGGACGTGCCGCCGCTGCTGGAGCGGTTCCGGCGCCGGTACCCGCAGGTGGACATCGCCTTCACCCAGGCCGGTTCGCACGAGCTGGTGCAGGCGGTGCGATCCGGCGACCTGGACCTCGCCCTGGTCGCCACCGAGGAGCACCTCGCCGGCGCGCAGCGGTTCGAGCTCGGCCGCCGCGAGGTGGTGCTGCTCTGCCCGCCCGGGCACCCGCTGGCCGCCACCACCCGCCTGCCGTGGTCCGCGCTGGCCGGGCACGACTTCGTCGACTTCCACCCGAGCTGGGGCGTGCGGTCGCTGAACGACACGGTCTGCGCCGGTCACGGAGTCACCCGGCAGGTCCGCTGCACGGTGAACGACATCCACACCCTGCTCGACCTGGTGGGCCGCGGGCTCGGCGTCGCGCTGGTGCCGCAGCACGTCGCGGCCAAGCCGCAGGCCGCCGGGCTGGTCACCGTGCGGCTGGCGCAGGAGGCGTGGTGGGTGGTGCACGCGATCACCGGACGTGGGCCGAGCCTGGCCCCCCGGCTGCTGGAGCTGCTCGACCCGGAGGTGGGGGAGGGCGAGGTGGCGACCGCGGTCGCTGCCGGCGCCTGAGCGTGCGGACCGGCCACGCGGGTCGGGGCGGTGTGCCACGATCGCGGGCATGACAGCCGATCGGCGGGCGCGGACGCCGGCCATCGCGCGGCGCCGTGCCACCTCCGCCGTGCCGGGGCCCGCCACCCGTGCCCTGCCGGTGCGTGCCGGCCGTGCGCGCCCTCGGCCCGGTGCCCGCGCCGTCCTCGGCCTCGTGCTGCTGCTCGCCGGGTGCGCGACCCCGCCCGGCTCGGCCGGTGCGTCGGGCGGGCCGGCCAGCGCCGCCGTGCCGCCAGCGCCCACCCCGGGGATCACCGGCCCCGCCGATCCGCCCGCGGACACCACCGGCTGGACGCTCTCCGTGGCGGACGTCACCGAGGTGCTGCCCGGCGACGGGCCCAGCAGCCTGCTGCTGCGGACGGTGGTCGTGGCCGTCGCCCCGAGCTGTGCGGATCAGCCGGAGATCACCCACTCGGTCTGGGAGAACGGGATGTTCTCCGCCACGATCGCGGCGCCGGTCTCGGATGCCACCCAGCAGTTCGGCGGCCCGTGCGCCGAGGGCGCGGCGACGGGCGAGGTGCTGGTCGACCTCGGGCGGTCGCCGGACGGCGCGGTGCTCGTGCTGAACGAGCAGACCTGGGAGCCCGGGCCGGACGGCGCGTACCAGCGCTGCGACGAGTTCCTCGGCTGCGGCGAACCGCCCGCCGACCCCTGCGAGGGCTACACCGGCCGGTTCATCGCGCGGATCGACGCACCACGCGGCGCGAGCACGGGCATCGAGTCCTGCGACGGCACCTGGATGATCTTCCGGGTGGATCCCTCGTCGGGGCTGTGCGGCCCCCAGGACGGTGAGCCGACCTGTGACGTGCCCTCGGACCGGCGGTACGCGGTCCTGTGGTTCGACGCCTCGATCCCGGCGTGGGTGGAACGAGACTGGATCAACGAGCGACGGAGCTGCGACGAGGTGCTGGCCGCGCTGCCGGACCTGCCGGAGGCGATGTGTCGGGACCTGGTCGTGCCCTGACGACCGTGCCGTGGCAGGGGAGCCGTGAGCGGGCGCGCTCCGTGCCGGAGAACGGCAGGGCCGAAGAACGATGGAGCCGCAGAACGGCAGAACCCCCAGGTCAGGAGACCTGGGGGTTCGTGCTGGTGGGCGATACTGGGATCGAACCAGTGACCTCTTCCGTGTCAGGGAAGCGCGCTACCGCTGCGCCAATCGCCCGGGGTGCATACGAGGTGGAGACGGGATTCGAACCCGTGTATACGGCTTTGCAGGCCGCTGCCTCGCCTCTCGGCCACTCCACCCTGAGACCTCAGTCCTCAGCGACCGGTAGGTCGGCCGGGAGTCTGCCTCCGAGCGGACGACGGGATTCGAACCCGCGACCCTCACCTTGGCAAGGTGATGCTCTACCACTGAGCCACGTCCGCGCGTCACTTCCCACCGGCGTTTTCCCCGGTGTTCCGTGGTGCGAGAAGAACTCTAGCCTGAGATTCCGGGAAGAGTCCAACTGGCGTCTTGCACGGCTGAAGTTCCGCGTGATCATGCGGAACTCCTCGACGCCGACCAGCCCGAGGACCGGCGGAGCACCCGGGTAGCGTGACGCCATGCCCCCGCACGGAGCCCCGTCGACGCCCCCCGCGCCGCTCGCGCACCCCCTCGGCACCGTCGACGGCCCCGAGCGTGACGGTGCGCCGGGGGAGGCGTGGTTCGTGGGTCGCGCGCTGCGCGGGGTGGTGGAGCACGTGCCCGACGTCGCCGCGGAGCCGGAGCGGCTGCGTGCGCCGGGGCACTGGGTGCTGGTGGGGGAGTTCGAGGGCCCGGTGGCGGCCTGGCGGTTCGCCGAGCGCACCGACGCCTGGCGCACCGACCTCGCACGCACCGACGCCGTGCCGCCCGCGTCCGTCGCCCCCGACGCGCCGACCCCGCCGACAGCCCTCGTCGCGTCGGCCGGCCCCTGGCGCGGACCCCGGCGCGACGCGTGGACCACCTCCGCCGACGAGGCCGCGTACACCGACGCCGTGCAGCGGGTGCGGGCGACGATCCGGGAGGGCGGCGTCTACCAGGCGAACCTCTGCCGGGTGCTGAGCGCCCCGCTCCCGGCCGACGGCGCCGCAGCCGACCCCGCGCGCACCGAGCCCGACGCGCGCGCCCTGGCGGCCGTGCTGGCCGCCGGCAACCCCGCCCCCTACGCCGGCGGGGTGCACGTGCCCGCCGGGGGCGACGTCCCGCCGGTGTGGGTGGTGAGCGCGTCGCCGGAGCTGTTCCTGCGGATCGAGGACGGCTGGGTGACGTCGGCGCCGATCAAGGGCACGGCGGTCACCGCCGCGGGGCTGACCGCCAAGGACCGGGCGGAGAACGTGATGATCACCGACCTGGTGCGCAACGACCTCCAGCAGGTGTGCGAGCCCGGCACGGTGGAGGTGACGACGCTGCTCGGCGTGGAGCGGCACCCCGGGCTGGTGCACCTGGTGTCGACGGTGCGCGGGCGGATCGCGGCGGACGTGCTCGGTGCGGGGGACCTGTGGGCGCGGCTGCTCGGGGCGACCTACCCGCCGGGATCGGTGTCGGGGGCGCCGAAGCGCGCGGCGCTGGACCTGATCGAGCGGCTGGAGCCGGAGCGACGCGGGCCGTACTGCGGGGCGGTCGGCTGGGTGGAGGTGGCGGAGGACGGCACGGTGCGCGCGGAGGTGGCGGTGGGCATCCGGACGTTCTGGTGGTCGGACGGGGTGCTGCGCTTCGGCACCGGCGCCGGGATCACCTGGGGCAGCGACCCGGCGGGCGAGTGGGCGGAGACGGAGCTCAAGGCGGCGCGGCTGGTCGCGCTGGCGTCGACGGAGGAGGACGCATGACGGTCTGGGCCGGTGGACGCCTGATCGATCCCACGGAGCCGGTCTACGGCGCGCAGGACCCGGTCGCCACGCACGGGTTGGGGCTGTTCGAGACCTGCCGGGTGCTCGACGGTCGAGTGGTGGCCCTCGAGCGGCACCTGGCGCGGCTGTCCCGGTCGGCGCAGGCACTGGGGCTGGCGCTCGACCTCGGCGCGGTGCGGGCAGGGGTCGCGGCGGTGCTGGGCCCGGACGTGCAGCGCGTGCGGGTGACGATCGGCTCGCCCGCCGGTCCGGTGGTGGTCGGGGGACCCGCCCCGGTGCGCGGCGAGCCGACGGCCCGGCGGTCGGCCTGGGTGCGCAACGAGCGCTCGCCGCTGGCCGGGCACAAGTCGACCGCCTACGCCGCCGACGCGCTGGCCCTGGCGGACGCGCGCGAGCACGGCGCGGACGAGGCGCTGCTGGCCGACACCCGGGGGCACCTCAGCGAGGGCGCCACCTCGAACGTGTACGTGGAGGTCGACGGCGTGCTGCTCACCCCCTCGCTCGCCAGCGGCTGCCTGCCGGGGATCGCGCGCGAGCTGGTGCTGGGGTGGGCGCGCGAGGAGGGCATGCCGGTGCGGGAGGCCGAGGTGCCGTGGTCGGTGCTGGAGCGCGTGACGGCGGGGGAGGCGGGGCTGGCGATCAGCAACGCCCTGCGCGGCTTCGTGCCGGTGCGCGCGCTGGACGGCGTGCCGGTGGCGGGCACGCCGCTGGTCGACGCCGTGCGCGCGATGGTGGACCGCCGGGTGGCGGCCGGTGAGGACTGAGCGGGCGGGCCGGTCAGGCGGTGAGCAGCGCCGCGATGAGCGCGGTGATCTCGCTCTCCATGCGGTCGCTCTCGGTGCCCAGGGCGACGAGCTGCTCGGTGGCCGTGAGGAACCGCTCCAGCGGCTCGGACGGCGCCGCGAGCAGCGCGCTGCCCTCGATGCCGGTCAGCGAGATCAGCGTGAACATCGGGTCCTCGTCGCGCCAGACCTGCACGTCACCGGTGCCGGCCGGGTCCTCGGAGTCGGCGAGCATGCCCTGGAGCAGCAGCTCGCGCCCGAGCAGCCACACCGAGGTGGACTGGGGCGAGGTGAACACGGCACGCACCGTGTAGGGGTCGCCGGCGCGGTACGACAGCTCCGCGGTGACCGGCAGGACGCTGGCGTCGGAGCTGATGAGCTGCATGGCGACGGACTCGACGACGTCGTACGAGCGCTGGGCCACCGCATCCTCCTTCACGTCTCACGAGTTCACCGGGCGCGAGACTGACATCATGACAGGCCCGTGCGGTTCCGCCGAGGGCCGGCACGGAACTTCACCCGGTGGGAGTCCTCCGGGTGGTCCCGCCGGCTCCGGCACGGGTGCACGCGGCGGATCGAGCGGGTGGACGGAGCCGGTTCGCGAGCACCCCCGCCGATCAGGTAACGTACTCACCTGCCGGGCGATTGGCGCAGTGGTAGCGCGCTTCGTTCACACCGAAGAGGTCACTGGTTCGAACCCAGTATCGCCCACCGGCTGACGGCCCCTGGTCCCTCGTGGACCGGGGGCCGTTCGCGTTTCCCGGACACGTCCGCGCACGGTGCCGGCAGGACTCACGCGGTCGGTAGCATCGACCTGCGTCCGCGCGCGAGGTGCGGGCCGGAAGGAGAGCAGGCACCGTGCCCGAACCCATCACCCTGACCGTCGACGGCACGAGCACCACCGCCGAGACCGGGACGACGGGGGCGGACCTGTTCTCCTCTCGCCGCGAGGTCGTCGTGGTCCGCGTGGACGGCGAGCTGTGGGACCTGTCCCGCCCGCTGCCGGACGGCGCCACCGTCGAGGCCGTGACGATCGACTCCCCGGACGGCCTGGCCGTGCTGCGCCACTCGGCCGCGCACGTGCTCGCGCAGGCGGTGCAGGAGGTCAACCCGACCGCCAAGCTCGGCATCGGCCCGCCGGTGACCGACGGCTTCTACTACGACTTCGACGTCGAGACCCCGTTCACCCCGGAGGACCTGCGCGCCCTGGAGAAGGTGATGTCCCGGATCGTCAAGGAGGGGCAGACCTTCCGCCGGGTGGAGGTCACCGACGACGAGGCGCGGGCGATCGAGGCCGGCGAGCCGTACAAGATGGAGCTGATCGGCCTGAAGTCCACCGCTGCGACGGCGGGCGAGGGCGCCTCCGTCGAGGTCGGCGAGGGCGGTCTGACCTTCTACCAGAACGTGCGCGGCGCCGGCCGTGAGTCCGAGACGGTCGTCTGGCAGGACCTGTGCCGCGGCCCGCACCTGCCCAGCACGAAGCTGCTCGGCAACGGCTTCCAGCTGATGCGCTCGGCGGCGGCGTACTGGCGCGGCAGCGAGAAGAACCCGCAGCTCCAGCGGATCTACGGCACCGCGTGGCCGACCAAGGACGAGCTCAAGGCGTACCTGGACCGGATCGCCGAGGCCGAGCGCCGCGACCACCGTCGGCTCGGCACCGAGCTGGACCTGTTCTCCTTCCCGGACGAGATCGGCTCCGGCCTGGCGGTGTTCCACCCCAAGGGCGGCATCATCCGGATGGAGATGGAGGAGTATTCGCGCCGCCGGCACGTGCAGGCGGGCTACTCCTTCGTGAACTCCCCGCACATCACCAAGGAGCAGCTGTTCCAGACCTCCGGGCACCTGGACTGGTACGCCGACGGCATGTACCCGCCCATGCAGCTCGACGAGGAGCGGGACGCCGACGGCAACGTCCGCAAGGCGGGGCAGAACTACTACCTCAAGCCGATGAACTGCCCGATGCACAACCTGATCTACCGCTCGCGCGGGCGCTCGTACCGTGAGCTGCCGCTGCGGCTGTTCGAGTTCGGCACGGTGTACCGGTACGAGAAGTCCGGCGTGGTGCACGGCATGACGCGTGCCCGCGGCTTCACCCAGGACGACGCGCACATCTACTGCACCCGCGAGCAGATGAAGGACGAGCTGACCAGCCTGCTCACCTTCGTGCTCGACCTGCTCAAGGACTACGGCCTGGACGACTTCTACCTGGAGCTGTCCACCCGCAACCCGGAGAAGTCGGTCGGCGACGACGCGGTGTGGGACGAGGCGACCCGCACCCTGGAGGAGGTCGCCACCGCCTCCGGCCTGGACCTGGTGCCGGACCCGGGCGGCGCGGCGTTCTACGGCCCGAAGATCTCCGTGCAGGCCAAGGACGCGATCGGCCGCACCTGGCAGATGTCGACCATCCAGCTCGACTTCAACCTGCCCGAGCGCTTCGAGCTCGAGTACACCGCCTCGGACGGCACCCGGCAGCGCCCGGTGATGATCCACCGCGCGCTGTTCGGCTCGATCGAGCGGTTCTTCGCGGTGCTGACCGAGCACTACGCGGGCGCGTTCCCGGCCTGGCTGGCGCCGGTGCAGGTGCTCGCGGTGCCGGTGGCGGAGCCCTTCGAGCCGTACCTGGACGAGGTCGTCGCGCAGCTGCGCGCGCAGGGGATCCGCGCCGAGGTGGACCGCTCCAGCGACCGCTTCGGCAAGAAGATCCGCAACGCGAGCACGCAGAAGATCCCGTTCGTGCTGATCGCGGGCGGCGAGGACGCGGAGGCGGGTGCGGTGTCCTTCCGGTACCGCGACGGTCACCAGGACAACGGCGTGCCGGTGGCCGAGGCGGTCGAGCGGATCGTGTCCGCGGTCCGTGACCATGCCCAGGTCTGACGGCGACGTCGTGCCGGAGCCGGCCGGCACCCTGCCCGGGGTGCCGGACGGCTTCGGCCGGCTGTGGGTGCCGCACCGGATGGCGTACATCGGCGGAGAGAACAAGCCGGACGACTCCGCCGCCGGGTCGCAGTGCCCGTTCTGCCGGGCGCCGTCGCTTCCCGACGAGGACGCGCTGATCGTCGCCCGGGGCACCACCGCCTACGTGCTGCTCAATCTGTACCCGTACAACGGCGGGCACGTGCTGGTCTGCCCGTACCGGCACGTGGCCGACTACACCGACCTGGAGCCCGCCGAGGTGGTGGAGGTCGCCGAGCTGACCCGCACCGCCATGCGCGTGCTGCGCGAGGTCAGCGCACCGGCCGGCTTCAACCTGGGCATGAACCAGGGCGACGTGGCGGGGGCCGGGATCGCCGCGCACCTGCACCAGCACGTCGTGCCGCGCTGGGCGGGGGACGCGAACTTCCTGCCCGTGGTGGGGCAGACCCGCGCGCTGCCGGAGCTGCTGCACGACACCCGCGCCCGGCTGGCCGCGGCGTGGCCGACGACCGAGGAGTGACCCGCACGTGCTGAACCGACTGCGCGGCGCCATGACCCGCCTGTTCACCCCGGTGGCCGACGTGCTGCTCAAGCGCGGGGTGTCGCCGGACGCGGTGACGATCACCGGCACCGTCCTGGTGGTCGCGACCGCGCTCTGGCTGTTCCCGACCGGGCACTTCCTGGCCGCGAGCCTGATCATCGCGTTCTTCGCGCTCACCGACTCCCTCGACGGGGTGATGGCCCGGCGCGCCGGCCGCTCCGGCCCGTGGGGGGCTTTCCTGGACTCGACGCTGGACCGCTTCGGCGACGCGGCGATCTTCAGCGGCCTGGTGCTGTGGTTCATCGGCGAGGGCGACTCGACCTGGGGCGCCGGGCTCGCGCTGGCCTGCCTCGTGCTCGGCGCGATCGTGCCCTACGCCCGGGCCCGTGCCGAGGGCCTGGGCATGACCGCGCAGGTCGGGATCGCGGAGCGCGCGGACCGGCTGGCCGCCGTGCTGGTCGCCACCGCGCTGATCGGGGTCGGGGTCCCGCAGGTCGTGCTGGTCGTGGTGCTCGGGCTGCTCGCGGTGGCCTCGTTCGTCACGGTGATCCAGCGGATGGTCGTGGTCCGGCGTCAGGCGGTGGACGCCGCGTGACGCAGGAGAGCAGCACGCCGCGCACCCGTCGCGGCCCGGACGTCGCCGCGCTGTACGCCTTCGCCTGGCGGGTCACCGGTCGCCTGCCGGACGCCGTGGTGCGCGGCGCGTTCCGGCTGGTCGCCGACGTGACCTGGCTGCGCCGGGGTGGCGGGGTGCGTCAGCTGGAGGCCAACCTGCGGCGGGTGCGCCCGCACGCCGACCCGCGCGAGCTGCGCCGGCTGAGCCTGGCCGGGATGCGCTCGTACATGCGGTACTTCGGCGAGGCGTTCGCGCTGTCCGGGTCGACGCCGGAGCAGATCACCGCGCGGGTGCGGCTGGCGGACGGCGACCAGGTGGTCGAGGAGATCGCGAGCGGCCGGATGGTCGTGATGGCGCTGGGCCACCTGGGCAACTGGGACCTGGCCGGTGCCTGGGCCACGAAGCACCTGGGGCGGACCGTGACGGTCGCCGAGCGGCTGAAGCCGGAGGCGCTGTTCCAGGAGTTCCTGGCGTTCCGCGAGTCGATCGGCCTGGAGATCATCCCGCTCGAGACCGCCGGCGGCGGGGTGTTCCGCGAGCTGGTCCGCGCGGTGAAGAAGCCCGGCGGGGGACTGGTGCCGCTGCTGGCCGACCGCGACCTGACGGCCCGCGGGGTCGAGGTGACGATGTTCGGCGAGCGCGCCCGTGTGGCGGCGGGCCCGGCGGCCCTGTCGGTGTCCACCGGGGCGCCTCTGGTGACCGCGGTGCTCTCCTACGAGCGGCTGACCGGTGCCCGGCGTCGCGCGGCCGGCACCCCGTGGGGCCTGGTGATCGAGTTCGGCCCCCTGCTGACCGTGCCGGCGGACCTGCCGAAGAACGAGCGTGTGCCGACGCTGACCCAGCTGTGGGTGGACGCGCTCGCGGACGGCATCGACCGGCACCCGGAGGACTGGCACATGCTGCAGAAGGTCTTCGTGGCCGACCTCGACCCGGAGCGCTACGCGAAGACGCTGGCGGACGAGGCGGCGGGCGCATGACCGGCGTGCCCGGCCTCGACGCGCTGGAGCGTCCGGAGCGCCCGCTGCGGATCGGGATCGTCTGCCCGTACTCCTTCGACGTGCCCGGCGGTGTGCAGTTCCACGTGCGGGACCTCGCCGAGGCTCTGATCGGGCGCGGGCACAGCGTCTCGGTGCTGGCCCCGGCCGACGAGGACACCCCGATCCCGGAGTACATGACCTCGGCGGGCAAGGCGGTGCCGGTGCGCTACAACGGCGCCGTCGCCCGGCTGACCTTCGGTCCGATGACCGCCGCGCGGGTGCGCCGCTGGCTGGAGGCGGGGCGGTTCGACGTGCTGCACCTGCACGAGCCGGTGACGCCCTCGCTGTCGATGCTGGCGCTGTGGATCGCGGACGGCCCGGTCGTCGCGACCTTCCACTCCTCCCTGGTGCGCTCGCGCTCGTTGCAGATCGCGTACCCGCTGGTCCGGCAGTCGCTGGAGAAGATCAGCGCCCGGATCGCGGTGTCCGAGGACGCCCGCCGCACGCTGGTGGACCACCTGGGCGGCGACGCCGTGGTGATCCCGAACGGCGTGTTCGTGGACGCGTTCCACGTCGAGAAGGACCCGCGGTGGACCGGCACGCCCGAGGCGCCGACCGTGGTGTTCCTCGGCCGGCTGGACGAGCCGCGCAAGGGACTGCCGGTCCTGCTGGAGGCCGTGCCCGCGCTGCGCCGGGCGGTCCCCGGGGTGCGCGTGCTGGTGGTGGGGCGCGGCGAGACCGGGCCGGACGACGTCCGCGAGCTGCTGGGCGAGGACGCCGCCGCCGTCGAGTTCGTCGGCGGGGTGAGCGACGAGGACAAGGCCCGGCTGCTCGCCTCGGCGGACGTGTACGTGGCGCCGCAGACCGGCGGCGAGTCCTTCGGGATCGTGCTGGTCGAGGCGATGAGCGCCGGCACCGCCGTGGTCGCGAGCGACCTGGGCGCCTTCCGTCGGGTGCTGGACGAGGGGAACGCCGGCGTGCTGTTCCGCACCGGCGACAGCGCCGACCTGGCACGCACCCTGATCGAGCTGCTGGGCGACCCGGAGCGGCGCGCGGCGGTGGCCGAGGCCGGTGCGCGCGCGGTCTGGCGCTACGACTGGTCCTCGGTGGCGCACGAGATCCTCACCGTCTACGAGATGGCCGTCGAGGGCAGCGAGGCGCCGGTCGGCGAGGACCCGACGTCGCGGCGCGGTGCCCGCCGGCTCGACCTGCGCCGGATGCGCGGGGAGGAGGACGCCCGATGAGCTGGTCCGAGACCGCCGTGCTCGTGGTGGCCGTGCTGGTGGTGCTGGTCTGGTGGACGTGGGTCTCCGCCTCCCGGATCGACCGGCTGCACCGCAAGGTCGAGGCCTCCCGCGCCGTGGTGGACACCCAGCTGATGCGCCGGGCGTCCGCCGCCTCGACGCTGGCCGCCTCCGGGCTGCTCGACCCGGTCAGCTCCGTGCTGGTCGGCGAGGCGTCCTGGGCGTCGATCAGCGCGGGCACCCCCGGCACGCAGGGCATGGGGCCGCTGCCGACCGAGCTGGTCGGCGAGGACCGGGCGACGGTGGACCGCGGGCTGATCGAGAGCGAGCTGTCCTCCACCCTGCGCGAGGCGCTGGACGACCCCGAGGAGGTCGCCGAGGTCCGCGACGAGCCGGGCGGCGACGACCTGCTCGACGCCCTGGCCGACGCCTGGTACCGGGTGCAGCTCGCCCGCCGGTTCCACAACGAGGCGGTCGCCCAGGCGCAGCGGATGCGGCGCGGTCGCGTCGTGCGCGCGCTGCGGCTGGCCGGTCGTGCGCCCCTGCCGCAGACCCTCGAGCTGGACGACTCCTGGCCACCCGCGCTGGGCCGTCCGGGCGCCCCGCCCGGCGCCGACACGTGACGCGCGTCCACGCCGTGACCACCGGAACCGCCCGCCCGGGCGGTGACTACGATGGGTGGCGGAACCCACCCTCCTTCGATCCTGCGAGGACACCGTGACCAGCGAGAGCACCCAGCCCACGACCAGCGACACCGCCTCGGTGGTCGGCACCGCCCGCGTCAAGCGCGGCATGGCCGAGATGCTGAAGGGCGGCGTCATCATGGACGTCGTCACCGCCGAGCAGGCCAAGATCGCCGAGGACGCCGGCGCGGTGGCCGTGATGGCGCTGGAGCGCGTGCCCGCCGACATCCGTGCCCAGGGCGGCGTGGCGCGGATGAGCGACCCCGACCTGATCGACGGGATCATCTCGACCGTCTCGATCCCGGTGATGGCCAAGGCCCGGATCGGTCACTTCGTCGAGGCGCAGGTGCTGCAGAGCCTCGGCGTCGACTACATCGACGAGTCCGAGGTGCTGACCCCGGCGGACTACGCGCACCACATCGACAAGTGGCAGTTCACCGCCCCGTTCGTCTGCGGCGCCACCAACCTGGGCGAGGCGCTGCGCCGGATCACCGAGGGCGCGGCGATGATCCGCTCCAAGGGCGAGGCCGGCACCGGTGACGTCTCGAACGCCACCACCCACATGCGCACCATCCGCGACGAGATCCGCCGCCTGACCTCCCTGCCGGAGGACGAGCTGTTCCTCGCCGCCAAGGAGCTGCAGGCGCCGTACGAGCTGGTCGCCGAGGTCGCGAAGAACGGCAAGCTGCCGGTCGTGCTGTTCACCGCGGGCGGCATCGCCACCCCGGCCGACGCGGCGATGATGATGCAGCTCGGCGCCGAGGGCGTGTTCGTCGGCTCCGGCATCTTCAAGTCCGGCAACCCGGCGCAGCGCGCCGCCGCGATCGTCAAGGCGACCACCTTCTACGACGACCCGGACGTGATCGCCAAGGTCTCCCGCGGCCTGGGCGAGGCCATGGTCGGCATCAACGTCGACGACGTGCCGGTGCCGCACCGCCTCGCCGACCGCGGCTGGTGAGCAGCACGTCTCCCGTCGACGGCCCGTCCGCCCCGCAGGGGGAGGGCGGGCCGTCCGCCGTTCCCGGAGCAGTCGCGCCCGCGCCGAGCGTGCCCTCGACGCTCAGCGACGAGTGGGTGCCGGGGCCGGACGGGGTGCCGTTCCGCCGGGCCGCCCGGGTGATCCTGCTCGACGCCGAGGACCGGCTGCTCCTGCTGCGCGGGCACGACCTGGACCAGCCGGAGCGCTCCTGGTGGTTCACCGTCGGCGGCGGGATCGAGCCGGGGGAGTCGGACGCGCAGGGCGCCTTGCGCGAGCTCCGGGAGGAGACCGGCCTCGTGCTGGGCGAGGACGAGATCGTCGGCCCGGTGCTCACCCGCTCGGCGGTCTTCGACTTCTTCGCGCAGACCTGCCGGCAGGACGAGGTGTTCTACCTGGCCCGGGTGCCCTCCGGCCTGACGCTGCGGCACGACGGCTGGACCGAGGTCGAGACCGCGCTGATGGACGAGGTGCGCTGGTGGGCGCTGGACGACCTGGCCGAGGTGCGGATCGAGGTGTTCCCGGAGGGGCTGGTCGGCCTGGTGCGCCCGCTGCTGACGGGGTGGGACGGCACCGTCCGGCACCTGGGCACCCAGCACGACGCCTGAGGCGTACTGGGGAGTAACTTCCGGGCCGGAGGATCGGTTAGGGTCGGCCCGTGCCCACCTCCACCTCCTCCGTGACCCAGATCCACCGCAGCGGCATCCGTACGCTGATGGAGCTCGCCATGCGCGACCCCGAGGCGATCCGTCTCGAGATCGGCGAGCCCGACGCGACGACGCCCGCGCACGTGGTGGCCGCCGCGTCGCGCGACGCCGCCGCCGGGCACACCGCCTACACGTCCAGCACCGGCACGCCGGACCTGCGCGCCGCGCTCGCGGAGAAGGTCCGCCGGGTCAACGGCCTGGACGTCACCGCGGACGACGTGGTGGTGACGCACGGAGCCATGCACGGCCTGGCGATGGCGATCAACGCGCTGGCCGGCCCGGACGACCAGGTGCTGCTGCCGGACCCGGAGTTCCCGAACTGGCGGATGGCCGCCGTCGCCGCCGGCGTGCAGGTCGGCACCTACCCGGCGCGGGCCGAGAACGGCTTCGTGCCGACGCTCGCCGACATCGAGGCCGCGATCACCCCGGCGACGAAGATCCTGGTGGTCTGCTCGCCGAACAACCCCACCGGCGCGATGTACCCCGCCGAGCTGCTGGCCGGCGTGGTGGACATCGCCCGCCGCCACGACCTGTGGGTGTTCTCCGACGAGTGCTACGAGGCGATCACCTTCGACCAGCCGCACGTCAGCCCCGCGTCCTTCGACACCGACGACCGCGTGGTCACCTTCTTCTCCTTCTCCAAGACCTACGCCATGACCGGCTGGCGGATCGGCTACGTCGTCTCCCGCAGCGAGATGGTGGTCGACCTGCTCGGCCAGGTCGCCGAGGCCACCGTCGCCTGCCCCTCCTCGGTGGGCCAGCGCGCCGCGCTCGCCGCCCTCACCGGCCCGCAGGACGAGGTCGCTAAGGCGGTCGACTCCTACCGGGAGCGCCGGGACGCCGCCCGCGCGCTGCTCGCGGAGCGCGGGGTGCCCTCGGTGGAGCCGCAGGGCGCGTTCTACCTGATGGTGGACGTGTCCGCCGCCACCGACGACTCCGAGGCCTTCGCGCTGCGGCTGCTGGACGAGCGGCACGTGTCGGTCTCCCCGGGCAGCGCCTTCGGGGCCGGCGGCGAGGGCATGGTGCGCGTGTCGCTGGCCAGCGAGCGGGCCGGGCTGCTCGAGGGCCTGGGCCGGCTGGCCGACCTGGTGCACGGCTGGGACGTCGACCCGCTGGTCGAGGTCGACGGGGCCGTCCCGGTCGCCTGACCCGAGGGCGCGTCGGGGGATGGTCGCCGAGCGGTCGCGTCGATTCGTAGGATGAGACCCGTGACCTCCCCCTCCACCCCGACGATCGGCGTGCTCGCCCTCCAGGGCGACGTGCGCGAGCACCTGGCCGCACTGTCCGCGAGCGGTGCCCGCGCGGTGCCGGTGCGCCGCACCTCCGAGCTGGACGCCGTGGACGGCCTGGTGCTGCCGGGCGGCGAGTCGACCACCATCGACAAGCTGCTGCGCGCCTTCGAGCTGGACGGGCCGGTGCGCGAGCGCCTGCGCGCGGGCATGCCGGCCTACGGCTCCTGCGCCGGGATGATCCTGCTGGCGGACCGGATCGTCGGCGGGATCGAGGGCCAGCGCACGCTCGGCGGCCTGGACGTGACCGTCCGCCGGAACGCCTTCGGCCGGCAGGTGGACTCCTTCGAGACCGACCTGCGGATCGACGGCATCGCGGACAGCGCGGAGCAGCCGGTGCACGCCGTGTTCATCCGCGCGCCGTGGGTGGACGAGATCGGTCCGGCGGCCACCGCCCTGTCCCGGGTCGAGTCGGGGCCCGCCGCCGGTAGGATCGTCGCGGTGCGCCAGGGCTCGTTGCTCGCCACGTCCTTCCACCCGGAGGTGACGGGGGACACGCGGGTGCACCGGCTGTTCGTCGAGATCGTCCGCGACGCCCTGTGAGAGCGACGCGCTGATCGCCGCGGTGCTGTGGCGGTCGCGCGACGCACCGGCCGGGGGAGCGCAGGTCGACCGCGGAAACGAGAGGGTACGGAATGTCGGGTCACTCCAAGTGGGCCACCACGAAGCACAAGAAGGCCGTGATCGACGCGAAGCGCGGCAAGCTCTTCGCGAAGCTCATCAAGAACATCGAGGTCGCCGCCCGCACGGGCGGTGGTGACCCCGCGGGCAACCCGACGCTCTTCGACGCCATCCAGAAGGCGAAGAAGACCTCGGTCCCGAACGACAACATCGACCGCGCGATCAAGCGCGGCTCCGGCCAGGAGGCCGGCGGCGCCGACTACCAGACGATCCTCTACGAGGGCTACGGCCCCGGCGGCGTCGCGTTCCTGGTCGAGTGCCTCACCGACAACCGCAACCGCGCCGCCGCCGACGTGCGCGTCGCGTTCACCCGCAGCGGCGGCCAGATGGCCGACCCGGGCTCGGTGGCCTACCTGTTCTCCCGCAAGGGCGTCGTCATGGTCCCCAAGGAGGGCACCAGCGAGGACGCCGTGATGGAGGCGGTGCTCGAGGCCGGCGGCGAGGAGATCAACGACGCGGGCGACTCCTTCGAGGTGCTGTCCGAGGCGACCGACCTGGTCCCGGTGCGCACGGCCCTGCAGGACGCCGGCATCGAGTACGACTCCGCCGACGTGGTGTTCTACCCGGCCACGCAGATCGAGGTCGACGCCGAGGGCGCCCGCAAGGTGCTGCGGCTGATCGACGCGCTCGAGGACTCGGACGACGTGCAGAACGTCTACGCGAACTTCGACGCCTCGGACGAGGTCATGGCGGAGCTCGACGCCGACTGATCCCCGCGCGGTCCTGGTGACCGCTGCACGCACGACCCTGGACGCCAGGGTGCCGCCCGGACACGCCGGGTGCGCACCCTGGCGTCCGTCGCGTCCGGGGGCCTGCGAGGATGGCCGGGTGCGCGTGCTGGGAGTGGATCCGGGTCTGACCCGTTGCGGTCTGGGCGTCGTGGACGGACTGCCGGGCCGCCGTGCCCGGATGGTCGCGGTCGGCGTGGCCCGCACCGACCCGGGCGAGGACATCGACCAGCGGCTGCTCGGGGTGGCCGCCGCCCTGGACGAGTGGATCGAGGAGCACGCCCCGGACACCCTCGCCGTCGAGCGGGTGTTCGCCCAGCACAACCTGCGGACCGTGATGGGCACCGCGCAGGTCGCCGGGATCGCGATGCTCGCGGCCGCGCGGCACCGGGTGCCGGTGGCCCTGCACACGCCCAGCGAGGTCAAGGCTGCCGTCACCGGCAACGGCCGGGCCGACAAGGCGCAGGTGCAGACGATGGTCGCCCGGCTGCTCAGCCTGGACGAGATCCCGAAGCCCGCCGATGCCGCCGACGCGCTCGCGCTGGCGATCTGCCACCTGTGGCGTCCCGCCGGCGCGGTCGGCGCCCCGCAGCGCGCCCCGGGGTCGATGACGGCGGCGCAGCAGGCGTGGGCCGCCGCCGAGCAGAAGGCACGGCGCGCGGTCCGGCTGTGAGCGCGCGCCGCGCGGCGTTCGTACACGTGTTCGGATCCGTGGCAGACTGCGGGGGACCTCAGGTGGCAGCAGGAAGGAGCCGGGTGTGATCGCCTCGGTGCACGGGACGGTTCTCGCGGTGCGGCTGGACGCCGCCGTGGTCGAGGTCGGCGGTGTCGGCCTGCTGGTGCAGACCACCCCGGCGACGCTCGCGGGGCTGCGGGTCGGGCAGCAGGCGCGCCTGGCGACCTCGATGGTGGTCCGCGAGGAGTCGCTGACCCTGTTCGGCTTCGGCGACGAGGACGAGCGCGAGGTCTTCGAGATCCTGCAGACCGTCAGCGGCGTCGGCCCGCGTCTCGCGCTGGCGATGCTCGCCGTGCACACCCCGGACGGGCTGCGCCGTGCCGTCGCCGGCGAGGATCTGGCCGCCCTCAAGCGGGTGCCGGGCATCGGCCACAAGGGGGCCCAGCGCATCGTGCTCGAGCTGGCGGACCGGCTCGGCGCGCCGCACGGCGAGGTCACGTCGACCGGGGGCCGCGTGCCCGCTCCGGGGGACCGGCGGGACCAGGTGGTCGAGGCGCTGGTCGGCCTCGGCTGGAACCAGAAGGCCGCCGCCGACGCGGTCGGCCAGGTGCTCGGCGAGGGCGACGAGCCGGTCGGGGACGAGGATGTGGCGGGCGTGCTGCGCGCCGCCCTGCGCGCCCTGGGCGGTGGCCGTGGCTGAGCCGACCGTGGACGACGACGGCGGGGCCGGCCTGGTCCGGTCCGGTGCCGACGAGGTCGAGCGGGCCGCCGAGGCCGCGCTGCGCCCCCGGCACCTGGACGAGTTCGTCGGGCAGAAGGTCGTGCGCGAGCAGCTGTCGCTGGTGCTGGAGGCCGCCGTCGGCCGCGGCCGTGCCCCGGACCACGTGCTGCTGTCCGGGCCGCCCGGGCTCGGCAAGACCACCCTCGCCATGATCATCGCCGCCGAGCTCGGCGTCTCGCTGCGCGTCACCAGCGGCCCGGCCATCCAGCACGCCGGGGACCTCGCCGCGGTGCTGTCCTCCCTGGAGGAGGGCGAGGTGCTGTTCCTGGACGAGATCCACCGGCTCGCCCGGCCCGCCGAGGAGCTGCTGTACGTCGCCATGGAGGACTTCCGGGTGGACGTCGTCGTCGGCAAGGGTGCGGGGGCGTCGGCGATCCCGCTGGCGCTGCCCCCGTTCACCGTGGTCGGCGCCACCACCCGCGCCGGACTGCTGCCCGCACCGCTGCGCGACCGCTTCGGCTTCACCGGGCACCTCGACTTCTACGCCGACGACGAGCTGGAGCGGGTGCTGGTGCGCTCCGCCGGCCTGCTCGGCGTGCCGCTGGCCGGCGAGGCCGCGGCCGAGATCGCCTCCCGCTCGCGCGGCACCCCCCGGATCGCCAACCGGCTGCTGCGCCGGGTGCGCGACTGGGCGCAGGTGCGCGGAGACGGCACGCTGTCCCTCGACGCCGCACGGGCCGCCCTCGACGTCTACGAGGTGGACGTGCGCGGGCTCGACCGCCTCGACCGCGCCGTGCTCACCGCGCTGTGCACCCGCTTCGGCGGCGGCCCGGTGGGGCTGACCACGCTCGCGGTGGCCGTGGGGGAGGAGCCGGAGACCGTGGAGACCGTCGCGGAGCCGTTCCTGGTGCGCGAGGGGCTGATCGGGCGGACCCCGCGCGGACGCGTCGCGACGCCGGAGGCGTGGGCGCACCTCGGGCTGCGCGCCCCGGAGCCGAGCGGCACGCTGTTCGGCTGAGGGCGCGTGCGCACCCGTCCGTGCTGGTACGCAGGTCTGCGACCAGGGCACGGGTCCACCCGCTAGCATGGCGCGCGTGCGTCGCAGTGCTGCGCGCCGGGAACCGCCGACCACCTCTGGTCGTTAGGAGCGCGGAGCCGCGGCGCCTAGACTGCGGCGGACGTCATCACCGACTGGAGCATCTCGCTGTGGACCTTCTGATCATCCTCGTACTCGCCGTGGGCGCCATGTGGCTCATGACGAGCCGCACCCGCAAGCAGCAGCGCGCGGCCCTGAGCTTCCGCGACAACCTGCAGGCGGGCCAGGAGGTGCAGACCGCCTCGGGCATGCTCGGCACCGTGGTCGAGGTCGAGGACGGCGTCGTCACCCTCGAGTCGCCCTCCGGCAGCCAGACCCGCTGGGTGCTGGCCGCGATCTCCCGCCTGGTCGAGCCCCCCGTCGAGGACGAGGACGAGGACGGCTCCGACGAGGACGTCGATGACGAGTGGGAGGACGACGAGGACGTCGAGCAGGACGCGGACGAGGTGATCGGGACCATCGAGGTGCCCGACGACCTGTCCACGCTGCCGCCGGCCCGCGGCGAGGACGCCCCCGAGGACGAGGACAAGAAGAAGAAGTAGTCGCGCCGGCCCCCGGCCGCTCGTCGGCCGGGGTCTCCATCACCCGTACCGCCCGCACACCACGGGCGGTACGCGCACGAGAGAAGAAGATCCGTTGGCCCCACCCACCCGTCGCCGGCACCCGGCGCGCACGCTGGTCACGCTCGGTGTCCTGGTCGTCGCCGTCTTCGGCACCCTGTTCGCCGGCACCAAGCTCTCCGACGCCACCTGGGCGCCGAAGCTCGCGCTGGACCTGGAGGGCGGGACCCAGCTGATCCTCGCCCCGATCGCGGAGGACGCCTCCTCGGTCGACCAGGAGACCATCGACCAGGCGATCGAGGTGATCCGCCAGCGCGTGGACTCCTCCGGCGTCGCCGAGGCCGAGATCACCAGCCAGGGCGGGTCCAACATCGTCGTGGCCCTCCCCGGGCGCCCGAGCGAGGAGACCCTGGACCTGGTCCGGACCTCCGCGCAGATGGAGTTCCGCCCGGTCCTGACCTACGGCAACCCGACGCCGACGGCGGACGCCACGGCCACCTCCGACCCGACCGCCTCGGCGGACGCCACCGCGGAGCCCTCGGACGAGCCGACCAAGGACGCGCCGGACAGCGCCAGCGACGCCGAGTACTACATCACCCCGGCCGTGCAGGCGGCGTTCGACCAGCTCGACTGCACCGACCCGGCGAACCTCACCGGTGGCGGCGGCAACGACCCCGACACCGCGCTGGTCACCTGCGACCCCTCCGGCACCGTGAAGTACATCCTCGGGCCGGTCGAGGTGGAGGGCGACCGGATCAAGACCGCGTCCTCCGGCCTGCGCACCACCTCCACCGGTGCCGTCACCAACGAGTGGGTCGTCAACCTCGAGTTCGACTCGCAGGGCGCCGAGGAGTTCAAGGACGTCACCCAGCGGCTCCAGGCCCTGACGAGCCCGCAGAACCAGTTCGGCATCGTGCTCGACGGCCTGGTCATCTCCGCGCCCAGCCTGTCCAGCGGCACCGTGATCGCCGACGGCAAGGCCGAGATCTCCGGCTCCTTCACCCGCGACAGCGCGACCGCGCTGGCCAACCAGCTGAAGTTCGGCGCGCTGCCGCTGTCCTTCGAGGTGCAGAGCCAGGAGCAGATCTCCGCGACGCTCGGCTCCGAGCAGCTGGAGAAGGGTCTGATCGCCGGTGTGATCGGCCTGCTGCTGGTGGTGCTCTACTCGCTGTTCCAGTACCGCGCCCTCGGCCTGGTCACCGTCGCCTCGCTGGTCATCGCCGCGGTGCTCACCTACGGCGTGATCGCGCTGCTGTCCTGGGGCCAGGGCTACCGCCTGTCGCTGCCCGGCGTCGCCGGACTGATCGTGGCGATCGGCATCACCGCGGACTCGTTCATCGTGTACTTCGAACGCATCCGTGACGAGCTGCGCGAGGGCCGGACGCTGGTCGCCGCCGTGGACCGCGGGTGGGAGCGGGCGCGCCGCACGATCCTGGCCTCGGACGCGGTGAACTTCCTCGCTGCCGTCGTCCTCTACCTGCTCGCCGTCGGCGGGGTGCGCGGCTTCGCCTTCACCCTCGGACTGACGACGCTGCTCGACCTGCTGATCGTCTTCGTGTTCACCCACCCGGTGATGCTGCTGCTGGCCAGGACCAAGTTCTTCGGCAGCGGTCACCGGTTCTCCGGCCTGGACCCCAAGCGCCTCGGCGTCACCGAGTCCCCGCGCTACGTCGGCCGCGGCCGGGTCAGCAGCGGGCGCAAGCCCGCCGGCGAGGCCGCGCTGCTCGGCGCGGACGCGAGCACCACGACGTCCACCCTGGTGGAGACCCCGCACGGCCAGACCATCGCCGAGCGCCGCGCCGCCGAGCGCGCCGCAGCGGCGGGAGTGGCTGCCGAGACGGCCGGCGCGCCGGAGCCGGTGGCCGAGGCGCCGGACGGTGACGACGGACCGCCCGCGGACGTCGACCAGACCCAGACCCGACGCACCGAGGGGAGCGAGGGCTGATGGCCGTCAACTTCGCCCAGTGGGGCAACGACCTCTACACCGGTCGCCGCTCGTACGACATCGTCGGGCGCCGCCGGACGTGGTTCACCATCTCCGGCGTGCTCGTGGTGCTGTCCGCGATCCTGCTGATCTGGCCCGGCCTCGAGCCCGGCATCGAGTTCCGGGGTGGCTCCGAGTTCACCGTCTCGAACGTCAAGGACGCCGACCAGGACGCCGCCAGCGAGGCCGTCACCTCCGTGGCCCCGGAGGAGGTGCCGCGCGTCACCAGCGTCGGCTCGTCCACGCTGCGCATCCAGACCTCGACCCTGACCAACGACCAGGTCGAGCAGGTGCGCACCACCCTCGAGCAGACCTTCGACGTCACGGAGGACGACGTCGCGAGCTCGTTCATCGGCCCGACCTGGGGCAAGGACGTCTCGAACAAGGCGATCACCAGCCTCATCGTCTTCCTGGTGCTGGTCACGGTCGTCATGACGATCTACTTCCGCAACTGGCGGATGGCCATCGCGGCACTGATCGCGCTGTTCCACGACCTGGTCATCACCGCGGGCGTGTATGCGGCGGTCGGCTGGGAGGTCACGCCGGCGACGGTGATCGGCTTCCTGACGATCCTCGGGTACTCGATCTACGACACCGTCGTGGTGTTCGACAAGGTGCGCGAGAACACCGTCGCGATCACCGACCAGACGCGGGCCACCTACGCCGAGCGCGCGAACCTCGCGGTCAACCAGACCCTGGTCCGCTCGATCAACACCTCGGTCGTGGCGCTGCTCCCGGTCGCGGCGATCCTGTTCATCGGGGCCTTCGTGCTCGGCGCCGGCACGCTGCGCGACATCGCGCTCGCGCTGTTCGTCGGCATGATCGTCGGCGCGTTCTCCTCGATCTTCCTGGCGACGCCGCTCGAGGTCGCCTTCCGCAACGGTGAGCCCGCGATCCGCGCGCACACCACGAAGGTGCTGGCGGCCCGTGCCGGACGGACCGAGGAGGCGACCGCCGAGGGCGCCGAGGTGAGCACCGCCGACGTCGCGCGGGTCACCGGCCAGCTGCGTCCGGGCGGCCACCAGGGAGTCACCGCGCAGCCGCGCAAGAAGAAGGGACGGCGATGAGCGCCGGGAACGACACCGCCCTGAGCGGCGAGGCGCTGGTCGCACGGATCCACGAGCTCGTGCGCGACGTGCCGGACTACCCGACGGCCGGCGTGGTGTTCAAGGACATCACCCCGCTGCTCGCCGACGGCCCCGCCTTCGCGGCGGTCGTCCGCGAGATCGCCGCCCGGGTGCCCGGACCGGTCGACCTGGTCGCCGGCATGGAGGCGCGCGGGTTCATCCTCGCCGCCCCCGTCGCCCGCGAGCTCGGCGCCGGGTTCCTGCCGATCCGCAAGGCCGGCAAGCTGCCCGGACCGACCGCCTCCCGCCAGTACGAGCTGGAGTACGGGGCCGCCACCGTCGAGGTGCACCCGTTCACCGTCCCGCGGGGCGCGCGCGTGCTCGTCGTGGACGACGTGCTCGCCACCGGCGGCACCGCGGCGGCGACCGTCTCGCTGCTCGAGGAGTGCGGGGCGGAGATCGTCGGCCTGTCGTTCCTGATGGACCTGACGTTCCTGCCCGGGCGTTCCCAGCTCACCGGCTACCCGGTCGACGCACTGCTCGCCGTCGACTGAGCACCGGGCGGATCGCGGCCGCCGCGCAGGCAGCGGCCGGATCACCCGCAGCACCTCTACTGGCGCCCGCGCCCGTCCTCACGACGGACGCGGGCGCCGGTGCGTCGGGGGCGGCGGTCGGCGGGCGTGCCCGTGCGGTCCGCGCCCTCGGTGCGCGCGCACGAACTGCTCGCACCGAGCGCATCGCCCGCGTGTCCTCCACGCCCCGACCGTCCCGCGACGCCGCGACCTGCCGGTTCACCTGGTCGAGGTCACGATCGCGCATCGGAGGCCGCCGCGCCGGGGCGTGATCGCGCAGGGCGGAGAGCGAGGCTCCCACGACGCCGTAGAATCGTCCGGATCAGCAGCGCGACCACGGTGGAGGCGTCGATGGCGGACCCGGTACGGACGTCGACCACGCCCGAGGCGCGCGCGGAAGCCCCCACCGCGACGGGGGCCACCGCTCGGGTGCGCTCGCGCCTGGCCAGGTTCGGCACCGGGCGGGCCCCGACGCAGTCGCCGGTGATCGAGCCGCTGCTCCAGGCCGTCCGCACCAACCACCCGAAGGCCGACCTGACCCTGCTGGAGCGCGCCTACGCGACCGCCGAGCGCGCGCACCGGGGTCAGCTGCGCAAGAGCGGCGACCCGTACATCACGCACCCGGTGGCGGTGGCGACGATCCTGGCCGAGCTCGGCATGACGCCGCCGACGCTGGCCGCCGCGCTGCTGCACGACACCGTCGAGGACACCGACTACTCGCTCGAGCAGCTGCGCAGCGAGTACGGCCCCGAGATCGCGATGCTGGTCGACGGCGTGACCAAGCTCGACAAGGTCACCTACGGCGACGCCGCGCAGGCCGAGACCGTCCGCAAGATGGTCGTGGCGATGTCCCGCGACATCCGCGTGCTGGTGATCAAGCTCGCGGACCGGCTGCACAACGCGCGCACCTGGAAGTTCGTCCCGGCGGCCTCCGCGGAGAAGAAGGCCCGCGAGACGCTGGAGATCTACGCCCCGCTGGCGCACCGGCTCGGCATGAACACGATCAAGTGGGAGCTCGAGGACCTGTCGTTCTCGACGCTCTACCCCAAGGTGTACGACGAGATCGTGCACCTGGTGGCGGAGCGCGCCCCCGCCCGCGAGGAGTACCTGGCCGTCGTCCGCGAGCAGGTCGGCACCGACCTGCGCACCGCGAAGATCAAGGCCACGGTCACCGGCCGGCCGAAGCACTACTACTCGATCTACCAGAAGATGATCGTGCGGGGTCGCGACTTCGCCGACATCTACGACCTGGTGGGCGTGCGCGTCCTGGTCGACACCGTCCGGGACTGCTACGCGGCCCTCGGCGCCCTGCACGCGCGATGGAACCCGGTGCCCGGCCGGTTCAAGGACTACATCGCGATGCCGAAGTTCAACCTCTACCAGTCGCTGCACACGACGGTGATCGGCCCCGGCGGCAAGCCGGTGGAGATCCAGATCCGCACGCACGACATGCACCGTCGCGCGGAGTACGGCGTCGCGGCGCACTGGAAGTACAAGGAGGGCGCCAAGAACCAGGCCGGCGCCGAGGACTCCGCCGGCAACGACATGACCTGGCTGCGCCAGCTGGTCGACTGGCAGAAGGAGACCGCGGACCCGTCGGAGTTCCTGGACTCGCTGCGCTTCGAGATCGCCGACGGCGAGGTCTACGTCTTCACGCCCAAGGGCGACGTGATGGCGCTGCCCGCCGGCGCGACCCCGGTGGACTTCGCCTACGCGGTGCACACCGAGGTCGGCCACCGGACCATGGGCGCCCGGGTGAACGGGCGGCTGGTGCCGCTGGACTCGACGCTGGAGAACGGCGACGTGGTCGAGGTCTTCACCTCGAAGTCCGAGACCGCCGGCCCGAGCCGCGACTGGCTCGGCTTCGTCACCAGCCCGCGTGCGCGGAACAAGATCCGCCAGTGGTTCACCAAGGAGCGCCGCGAGGAGGCGATCGAGCAGGGCAAGGACCTCATCGCCAAGGCGATGCGGAAGCAGAACCTGCCGATCCAGCGCCTGCTGTCGCACGAGTCGCTGGTCGCCATCGCGAACGAGATGCGCTTCGCGGACGTCTCTGCGCTGTACGCGGCGATCGGCGAGGGCCAGGCGTCGGCGGCGAGCGTGGTGCAGCGCCTGGTGCACGCCATGGGCGGCGAGCCGGGCGCGGAGGAGGACATCGCCGAGACGGCGCGTCCCGGCCAGACCGCGCGGCGGGTGCGCACCGGTGATCCCGGCGTGGTCGTCAAGGGCGTGGACGACATCTGGGTCAAGCTCGCCAAGTGCTGCACGCCGGTGCCGGGCGACGACATCGTCGGCTTCGTCACCCGGGGCGCGGGCGTGAGCGTGCACCGCTCGGACTGCATCAACGTCACGCAGCTGCGCTCCGAGCCCGAGCGCATGGTGGACGTCGAGTGGAGCCAGGGCAGCACGGCGCTGTTCCTGGTGCAGATCCAGGTGGAGGCGCTGGACCGCAGCCGCCTGCTGTCGGACGTGACGCGGGTGCTGTCCGACCATCACGTCAACATCCTGTCCGCCTCGGTGTCGACCTCCCGCGACCGGGTGGCGATGTCCCGGTTCGTCTTCGAGATGGCCGAGCCCTCGCACCTCGCCTCGGTGCTGTCGGCGGTGCGCAAGGTCGAGGGCGTCTTCGACGTGTACCGGATCACCGGTGCCAAGGCGGGGGAGACCCCGGTCCTGCACTGACCGCCCGGCTCCTGCGCCATCAGCGCGCGCAGGGCGGTCTCGGCCTGCCGGATCCCGCGCCGGTTCGACCACGCGGCGAGCGCGAGCCACGCCGCGCCCAGATCGACCCCGGCGTGCGTGCGCAGCCGGTCGACCAGCGGCCGCGCACGGTCGAGCGGCACACGGCGCAGCAGCTCGACCGCCGTCCCGACCGGGTCCAGCACCGGGATCCCGGCGAGCACCACCACCCCGCCGGGCGAGGTGCGGCCGGCCGCCGCCGGCAGGCACGTGTCCAGCAGGTCGGGGCACGGCCCACCGGTGTGCACCCAGACCGCAGCGGCTCCGCAGACCGCACGACCCTTGGCAGGACGCTCCGGCAGCGCCGCCGCCCGGTGCACGGGCCGCACCGGCGTGCCGCCCGGGACGCCGACCTCGTCTGTGAGCGCCAGCACGGCGCCGTCGTGCACGAGCACCTGCCACGCCACCGAGCCGAGATCCGACCGGCGGACCACCGCGTCGGGATCGCGTGCGGGGCGCACCGGCGGGTCGTCGGCGGCCAGCCCGACGCGCGGGTTCGCGTCGAGCAGCGGGGCGGGGAGCCAGGGCGCGGTCATGCGGACAGCGTGACCTGCGCGCTGTCGGTCTCGCCAGGGGCACCTGGTCGGCCTGTGGACGACGGAGCGATCTCGGACCTGTGGACGGCTCGACGACCCGTGATCCTGCGGGTGTCCTGATCGCGGCCGGTCCCGGTCGTCGTGGTGCGTCGTCGGCGAGACGCCCGACGGGGCCCGCGATCAGGCGATCACGGGCCCCGTCGGGGTGCTGCGAGGCGGTGCGTCAGCCGCGCGACTCCTCGGCGGCGCGCTGCACCTGCTCCAGCCACGACCGGCGGGCGTCGAGGGCGGCCTGCGCCTCCTTGACCTTCCGGGCGTCGCCGCCGGCCTGGGCCTTGGCGAGGTCGGACTCGAGCTGCGCGATGGCGTTCTCGAGCTGCGCGGCCGCACCCTCGGCGCGGGCCCGCGTCTCGGGGTTGGTCCGGCGCCACTCGGCCTGGTCGGCGTCCCGCACGGTGGCCTCGACCGCGCGCAGGCGGGCCTCGACGCGCTGGATGTCGCCGCGCGGGACCTTGCCGGCAGCCTCCCAGCGGTCCTGGATCGAGCGCAGGGCGGACTTCGCGGCGGCCAGGCCGCGCGACACGTCGATCGCCTCGGCCTCGACGAGCAGGGCCTCCTTGACCTCGAGATTGGCGCCGAACTCGCGGTCGGTCGCGGCGTTCACCTCGTCACGGGCCTGGAAGAACGCGTCCTGGGCAGCACGGAACCGGGCCCACAGCGCGTCGTCGTCCGCACGGCTGGCGCGCCCTGCCGCCTTCCAGCGGGCCATCAGGTCGCGGTAGGCACCGGCCGTGGCACCCCACTCGGTGCTGGTCACGAGGCGCTCGGCCTCGCGGACGATCTCCTCCTTGGTGGCCTTCGCCCCCGCGTTGCGGGACTCGAGCTCGGCGAAGTAGTGCCGACGCTCGCGGTCGAAGGTCGTCCGCGCGTGGCTGAAGCGCTTCCAGAGCGCCTCCTCCGTCGGGCGGTCGATGCGCGGGCCGGAGCGCTGCGCGTCCTTCCACTCGTCCAGCAGCGCGCGCAGCTGCTCGCCCGCGGGGCGCCACTGCATGCGCGACGGGTCGGTGCCCGCGACCTTCTCGGCACGGTCCACGATCGCGGTGCGCGCCTCGACGGCGGCGGCGCGGGCGGCGGTGCGCTCGGCCTCCACGGCGGCACGACGCTCGGCGGCGGCGCCGCGCAGGCCCTCCAGGCGGGTGCGGAGCCCGTCCAGGTCACCGACGGCGGCCGGCTCGGCCAGCTCCTCGGTCAGTTTGGCGAGGGTCTGGTCGATCTCCTTGACCGCGAGGTCGGTGGCGGTCAGGCGGGCCTCGAACAGCACGACCTTGGCCTGGAGGTCCAGGAACCGGCGGACGTAGAGCGCGAGCGCCTCGTCGGCACCGGCACCGGGGAACTGGCCCACGGCGCGCTCACCGGCGGGCTCGCGCACGTAGACGGTGCCCTCCTCGTCGACCCGGCCGAACTCGGCGGCGGCGGCCGCCTCGGCGGAGTCGTCCGGCGCCGGGACCGGCACGGCGGGTGCGGCCGGCGCGGCGCTCTCGGCGGCGGGGGTCGCGGGGCGCGGCCGGGGACGCATGGCGCTCGGCAGCGGCGGGCGCGGGCCCGGACGGGGGGCGGGGGTCGTCGCGGCGGGTGCGGCCTCGGCCTGCACCTCGGCGTCCTCCGCGGCGGTCTCCGGCTCGGTCTCGGACGCGGCGGGCTCGGCTGTCGCGTCGCTCACCTCGGCCTCGACGGGCGTGGGCTCGGCCTTGGCCTCGGCCGGGGTGGCGACCTCGTCGGTGGTCTCCGGCTCGGCGGCCACGGCCTCCGGCGCGGTCTCGGCCGGCGTCGCGACCTCGGCCTCGGTGGCCGTCTCCTCGGCGACCGGGGCGGTCTCCGGCTCCGTCGGCTCGGTGGTCGGCGCGAGCGCAGCGTCGACCGCGGCCTCGTCGCTCTCGGGGCCGTGCTGCTCGGGCGTCTCGGTCACTGGGTCTCCACTCCCTCGATGGTGACGGGGATGGCCGGGGTGCCGTCGGAGGCACCCCCGCTCACGCCCGCGTCAGCGATTGCCTGCACCACGTCGAGTCCTGACGTGATGCGGCCGAACACGGTGTAGCCGCCCGCGGTGTCGGACGGGATGGTCGAGTCCTCGTAGACGAGGAAGAACTGGCTGCCCATCGACTCGCCGTCGCCGCCCTGGCGGGCCATCGCGATGGTGCCGGCCGGGTAGACGTCGTCCGAGGGCGCGTTCTCGATCGGGCCCCAGGAGTAGCCGGGGCCGCCGGTGCCGGTGGCGGTCGGGTCGCCGCACTGGAGCACGTAGATGCCGCTGGTCACGAGCCGGTGGCAGGCGGTGTCGTCGAAGTAGCCCTCCTGGGCCAGCGTGACGAAGTTCGCGACGGCCTGCGGGGCGACGTCGCCCTCGAGCTCGATGCCGATGTCGCCCTGGTCCGTGGTGATCGTGCCGGTCCAGGTGCGGTCCTCGGCGAGCGAGATGTCGGGCAGCACACCACCGTTGCCGGTGCGGGCCTCGGTGGAGGCGGTCGACGCGTCGGTCGCCGTGCTGGCGGAGGCCGAGGGGCTCGGCGAGGCGCTGGCGTCATCGCCGCGGGACAGCCCGATCGCCGCGGCGACACCGCCGACGACGACGAGCACGCCCACGACGGAGCCCGCGATCACCTGGGTGCGACGACGCTGCGCCCGTCGCACCTGCTGGCGCTCCTGCCACTTCTCGTACCGGCGGCGCTCGTACTCGCGCTCGCGCTTGCTGGACGGCACGCACACTCCTCGGTCTCGGTCACGAGGCCGCGGGGGACCGCACCGTCGCAGACGTCGACGGCGCACGGCTCCCGCACCCGCCGGACAGTCTAGGCAGCCCGGACCCGTCCGACGGCATCGACGGTGCGGTGCGTCGGGTCGGTGCGGCGCGGGACCGGTCCCGGCTAGCGTGACGGGGTGCGCATCCTCGCCCTGGTGGCCCCCGTCTTCGGCACGAGCTGCTACCTCCTGGTGGCCGACGACGGCGCCTGCGTCGTGGTCGATCCGGGTGGCGGCGCGGCCCCGCTGGTCGAGCGCGCGGTCGCCGAGCACGGGCTGCACGTGGTGGCCGTGCTCGCCACGCACGGGCACCCGGACCACGTGTGGGACGCCGCCGCGGTGGCGGGTGCCGCCGGTGTCCCGCTGCGGCTGCACGCCGCCGACGCCGCAGCGGCGATCGATCCGCTGCACGTGCTGGCCGGGGGAACAGGTCCGGCCTCGCTCGCCGTGGGCGGGGCGCTGGCGGACGCGCTGCGTTCCGCCGGACGGGACCCCGGCACGTACGAGGTCCCGGTGGTCGAGGCGTTCGGCGAGGTGGCGCCGGAGGGCGGCCGGTCCGACGACGTCACGCTCGACCTCGGCGGGATCCGGGTGCTCGCGCGGCACGCGCCGGGCCACACCCCGGGATCGACGCTGTACCTGGTCGAGGTGGACGGCGCACCGGTCGTGCTCACCGGCGACGTGCTGTTCGCCGGCAGCGTCGGCCGCACCGATCTGCCCGGCGGCGATCCCGCGGTCATGGAGCGGACCCTGCGCGAGGTGGTGCGTGCGCTGCCCGCCGACGCGCACGTGCTGCCCGGCCACGGCCCCGCCACCCGCACGGACGTCGAACGTCGCACCAACCCCTACCTGGCAGGATGACCCCCATGGCACGCCCCACCCCGCTGTCCGGCTTCCCCGAGTGGCTCCCCGACGGTCGTCTCGTCGAGCAGCACGTCCTCGACACCCTGCGCCGCACCTTCGAGCTGCACGGGTTCTCCGGGATCGAGACCCGCGCGGTCGAGCCGATGGACCAGCTGCTGCGCAAGGGCGAGACCTCCAAGGAGGTCTACGTGCTGCGCCGGCTCCAGGAGGACAGCGGCGAGGCGGGCAAGGACGCCGGGCTGGGCCTGCACTTCGACCTCACCGTGCCCTTCGCGCGCTACGTGCTGGAGAACGCCGGACGGCTGGCGTTCCCGTTCCAGCGCTACCAGATCCAGAAGGTGTGGCGCGGCGAGCGCCCCCAGGACGGCCGGTTCCGCGAGTTCGTGCAGGCCGACATCGACGTGGTCGGCTCCGGGGACCTGCCCTACCACTACGAGGTGGACCTGCCGCTGGTGATGGCGGAGGCGCTGGGCGCGCTGCGCGAGATCGGCGTGCCGTCGGTGCGGATCCTGGTGAACAACCGTCGCGTCGCCGAGGGCTTCTACCGCGGGATCGGGCTGGACGACGTCGAGGCCGTGCTGCGCAGCATCGACAAGCTGGACAAGATCGGCCCGGAGAAGGTCGTCGCGCTGCTGGTCGCCGAGGCCGGTGCCACCGACGCGCAGGCGCGGGCGTGCCTGGACCTCGCCGCGATCTCCGGCGAGGACACGGGCGTGATCGACCGGGTGCGCGCGCTCGCGGCCGCCCACGGCGTCGAGTCCGAGCTGATGGAGCAGGGTCTGACCGAGCTGGCGCAGCTGATCACCGCCGCCGCCGTGCGCGCGCCGGGGGTCGTCGTCGCCGACCTGAAGATCGCGCGGGGCCTCGACTACTACACCGGCTCGGTCTACGAGACCGTGCTGGTGGGTCACGAGCAGCTCGGCTCGATCTGCTCCGGCGGCCGCTACGACACCCTCGCGTCGGACGGCGCGAACACCTACCCCGGCGTCGGCCTGTCGATCGGTGTCTCGCGGCTGGTGTCCCGGCTGATCTCCGGCGGTCTGGTGCGGGCCACCCGTGCCGTGCCCGCCGCGGTGCTGGTCGCGGTCACCGACGAGGAGACCCGGGCGGCCTCCGACGCGGTGGCCGCCGCCCTGCGTGCCCGGGGGATCCCGGTCGAGGTCGCGCCGACCGCCGCGAAGTTCGGCAAGCAGATCAAGCACGCCGACCGTCGGGGGATCCCCTTCGTGTGGTTCCCGGGCGCCGACGCCGCCGATCAGGTCAAGGACATCCGCTCCGGCGAGCAGGTGGACGCCGACGCCGCGACGTGGGCGCCGCCGGCCGAGGACCTGTGGCCCCGGGTGGTGCCCGCGGAGGTCTGAGTCGCGGACCGCGCGCGGGCTCAGGCCAGCGCGGCGATCCCGGCGTTGAGCGTGGTCGCGTACAGCACCCAGGCGAGGTACGGGCCGAGCAGCCACGCCGCGCCCGGGGTCAGCCGGTGGAAGGCCACGATCGTCGCGACCAGCGCCACCTCCAGCGCGAGGATCACCGCCAGCCCGAGGCCGAGCTGCTCGGCGCCGAAGAAGACCGGCGTCCACGCCGCGTTCAGCGCCAGCTGCGCGCCGTAGAGGGTCAGCGCCGTGCGCGCCCCGCGCCAGCCGTGCTCGCGCCACACCCACCAGGCGGCGACCGCCATCGCGGCGTAGAGCACCGTCCACACCGGCCCGAACAGCGCGTCCGGCGGTGTCCAGGACGGCTTCGCGGCGTCCTGGTACCAGCCGTCGACGCCGGACGCGGAGGCGAGACCGCCGACCAGGGCGACCGCGACGCTCAGGGCCAGCAGGCCACCCAGCACCAGCCAGCGGCGGGTGGCGGACGGCGCGTGGGGTCCCGGGTCGGTGGCCGGCTCGTACGGGGTGGCGGGTGCGGTCGTCATGCCTCCACCGTCCGGCGGCCCGGCCGACGCGGCAACCCGGCGGGTCTCGGACGGGCTCGTCGACCGGGCGCGCGGAGATCTTGCCTCTCGTTCGAACGCGTGTTCGAATGGAGACATGCGATGGGACGGGCAGAAGCTGGGCGACGAGAGCGGTGGCGACGCGCTGCCCGGCCTCGCGCTCGCGGGCCTCGTCCGCTCGGTGCGCACCCCGGAGTTCGCCGGGGTCACCTTCCACGAGGTGCGCGCCCGCTCGGCCCTGAACAAGGTGCCCGAGGCCTCGGACATGCCGTTCCGGTGGACGGTCAACCCGATGCGCGGCTGCCTGCACGCCTGCGCGTACTGCTTCGCCCGGCCCACGCACGAGTACCTGGGGATGGGGGCGGGTGCGGACTTCGAGACCCAGATCGTCGTGAAGACCAACGTGGTCGAGGTGCTCACCGCCGAGCTGCGCCGCCGTAGCTGGGCGCACGAGCACGTGGCGCTCGGCACCAACACCGACCCCTACCAGCGGGCCGAGGGCCGGTACGCGCTCATGCCGGGGATCATCGGGGCGCTCGCGGCCTCCGGCACGCCGCTGTCGCTGCTGACCAAGGGCACGCTGCTGCGCCGCGACCTGCCGCTGCTCGTGGAGGCCTCCGGGCAGGTGGGCGTGAGCCTCGCGGTGTCCCTGGCGATCGGGGAGGAGCAGCTGCAGCAGGCGCTGGAACCGGGCACGCCGACCCCGCGCGCCCGGCTGGCGCTGATCCGGGCGGTCCGGGACGCCGGGCTGGACTGCGGGGTGCTCGTGGCGCCGGTGCTGCCCTGGCTGACCGACGGCACCGCGCACCTGGACGGGCTGTTCGCCGACCTGGCCGAGGCGGGCGCGTCCTGGGTGACGGTGATCCCGCTGCACCTGCGCGGGCCGGTGCGGCCGCTGATGCTCGCGTGGCTGGCCGAGCACCGGCCGGACCTGGTGGCGGGCTACCACCGGCTCTACCGGCGCGGGGCGAACGTGCCGGAGGAGTACCGGCGGTGGCTGCGGGACCGGGTGCGCCCGCTGCGCCACCGGTACGGGCTGGGCCACCCGCCCGGGCCCGCGTCGGAGGGGGAGCCGTCCTTCGCGCCCTGGCGGCGGGGTGCGGGCGGGACGTCGCAACCCGTGGCGAGTGGTCCGGCGATCCTGCAACCGGCGCTGTTCTGAGCGGGGGATCGGGGTGCGGGGCGGATCGGGGGGTGCCGGTGGGCGGTGAGCGGGGCGAGCGACGCGCGGACCCGACCGGCAGCGAGCGAGGGAGGCGACGCGCGGGCTCGACCGGCGGTGAGCAGGGCGAGCGGCCCGCAGTAGACTCGCGGGGCTGCCCGCCGTGGCCAGCGCCCCACCACCTGAGAGGACCTGTCGTGCTGCGCACCCACACCGCCGGCTCGCTGCGAGCCGAGCACATCGGCACCACCGTCACCCTGACCGGGTGGGTGGACCGGCGTCGCGATCACGGTGGCGTGGCCTTCGTGGACCTGCGGGACGCCTCCGGCATCGCCCAGGTGGTGATCCGGGACGAGGCCGTCGCGCACGGGCTGCGCGCGGAGTACGTGCTCCAGGTGACCGGCGAGGTCGGCCGCCGTCCCGCGGGCAACGAGAACACCGCGCTCGCCACCGGCGAGGTCGAGGTCGTCGCCACCGAGGTCGTCGTGCTGAACGAGGCGGCGCCGCTGCCGTTCCAGGTCTCCTCCTCGCTGGACGAGCCGGTCGGCGAGGAGGCGCGCCTGCGCCACCGCTACCTCGACCTGCGCCGGCCGGCTCCGGCCAAGGCGCTGCGCCTGCGCTCGAAGGCCAGCCAGGCCGCGCGCGGCGTGCTGGAGGCGCACGAGTTCGTCGAGGTCGAGACCCCGACGCTGACCCGCTCCACCCCGGAGGGCGCCCGCGACTTCGTGGTGCCCGCCCGTCTGGCCCCCGGCTCCTGGTATGCGCTGCCGCAGTCGCCGCAGCTGTTCAAGCAGCTGCTCATGGTCGGCGGCGTCGAGCGCTACTACCAGATCGCCCGCTGCTACCGCGACGAGGACTTCCGCGCGGACCGTCAGCCGGAGTTCACCCAGCTCGACATCGAGATGTCCTTCGTCGACCAGGAGGACGTCATCCGCCTGGGCGAGGAGCTGCTCGTCGCGCTGTGGGGCCTGATCGACCACCAGGTGCCGACGCCGCTGCCGCGGATGACCTACGCCGAGGCGATGGCCCGCTACGGCACCGACAAGCCCGACCTGCGCTTCGGCCTGGAGCTGGTCGAGCTGACCGCGTTCTTCGCCGACACCCCGTTCCGGGTGTTCCAGGCGCCCTACGTGGGTGCCGTGGTGCAGCCCGGCGGTGCCTCCACCCCGCGCCGCGGCTTCGACGCCTGGCAGGAGTGGGCCAAGCAGCGCGGCGCCAGGGGCCTCGCGTACGTCACGGTAGCCGAGGACGGCACCCTGGGCGGGCCGGTCGCCAAGAACATCTCCGAGGCGGAGCGCGACGGCCTGGTCGCCGCTGTGGGCGCCCAGCCGGGCGACGCGGTGTTCTTCGCCGCCGGCAAGGCCTCCGAGGCGCGGGGGCTGCTCGGTGCCGCCCGCCTGGAGATCGGCCGTCGTGGCGGCCTGATCGACGAGTCGCAGTGGTCGTTCCTCTGGGTGGTCGACGCCCCGCTGTTCAAGCCCACCGGCGAGGACGACGACGTGGCCGTGGGCGACGGCGCCTGGACCGCGGTGCACCACGCCTTCACCTCGCCGACGCCGGAGTGGATCGACCGCTTCGAGGAGTCGCCGGGCGAGGCGCTGGCCTACGCCTACGACATCGTGTGCAACGGCAACGAGATCGGCGGCGGCTCGATCCGTATCCACCGCCGCGACGTGCAGGAGCGCGTGTTCGCGACGATGGGGATCGGCGAGGAGGAGGCCCGCGAGAAGTTCGGCTGGCTGCTCGACGCCTTCCAGTTCGGCGCCCCGCCACACGGCGGGATCGCGTTCGGCTGGGACCGCGTGGTCGCGCTGCTGACCGGCTCGGAGTCGATCCGCGACGTCATCGCGTTCCCGAAGTCGGGTGGCGGCTACGACCCGCTGACCGGTGCGCCGGCCCCGATCTCCGCGCAGCAGCGCAAGGAGGCCGGTGTGGACGCCAAGCCCAAGGACGCCACGAAGGACGCCGAGAAGGCCGCCGCGGAGCAGACCGCGGCCCAGAGCTGACCGCCGGGACGCCGGGGGCGGGCCACGGCCCGCTCCCGGACCCCTGGTCCCGCGACGAGCTGCTGCTCGGCGAGCGGGAGGAATGGCTGCCGGGCGCCTGGGAGGTGGCCGGGGACGCGCTCTGCGTGGTGCTCGAGCAGGTGGCGACGCCCGGCGGTGACCCGGCGACGCGCGGCCGGATGCTCGTCGCGCTGGACGGATCCGCGGGTGCGGGTCACGACGACGGCGCGGGCAGCAGCAGCGCCGGCCACGACGACGACCTCAGCCGTGCCACCACCGTGCCGCTGGTGCGCCGGGCGCTGGCCCGCGACCCGGGCACGCTGCGGCACGCCTGGGTCCCCACCGCCGCGATGCCGGACCTGCGCGACGCGCTGCTCGCCGACGGCCTGCGGCCCAACCGCACCGGCTGGGAGTGGATGGTGCTGCGCACGGCCCCGACCGAGGTCACCGCGGAGCGCCGGCTGCGCGTGCTCACCCCCGACGACCGGGAGGCGGCGGTCGCGTGCCTCGCGGTGTCCAACCCCGGCACCGAGGCGGTGCCGCTGGCCGAGGGCGAGCGCTGGTGGGGCGTCGACGACGCCGAGGACACCGGCGGCGGGCTCGCGGGCGTGATCGGCGCGGGCTGGACCACCGGCACCGTCGGCGGTGCGGGCTCGTGGCACCTGCACGGCCTCGGCGTGCGCCCGGGAGCGCGCGGGCAGGGACTCGGGGCGGCGCTGACCGCCGGGGCGTCCCGCGCGCTGCTCGCCGACGGCACCGAGTGGGTGTCGCTGGGCATGTGGGACGACAACGACGGCGCGCGTCGGATCTACCACCGGCTCGGCTTCCGCACCGTGCACCGGCTCACCACGCTGCACCGTCGCTGACCCGCGGCACCGGCGCCGACCCCGCAGCCCCGCTGCTCAGCGCGGGGGCGGTCGGCACCTGCGCGCCTGTGCCGCCGTCACGCGTGCGCCCGCGCCCGCGCCGCCCCGCCGCCCGCGCCCCGCCCGCTCACCACCGGGTCGGTGGCGGCACCTCCCCGCTGAGCCCGCGGTGCGGGCCGGACGGCGCGTCGATCTCCGGCACCCCGACCTCCTCGCCGTGGGTGGCGTCGGCCCGCAGCACCACGGGACGCAGCCGGTACGAGCGCCGCCACACGGGCACCAGCACCCCGACCGAGACCAGCACGTGCACGCCGATCACGAAGAAGACGAAGCCCGCGCTCGCCCGCATCTGCGGATCCGTGCTGCCGGTGCGGGCGACGATCTCCAGCACGAGCCACACCAGGGGCGCCGCGAGCACCGCCGTGCAGAGCCGCGAGACGCGCAGCGCGCGCCGGTAGGCGAGGCGGTCGACGGGCAGCGGGCGCGGCACGGGCGGGTCAGTGCGTGATCGCGAGCTTCTCGTACACCCGGCGCAGCGGGCGCGGGGCCCACCAGTTGAGGTCGCCGAGCACGGTCATCGTCGCGGGCACCAGCAGCAGCCGGACCAGCGTGGCGTCGATCAGCACCGCCACGGCCAGCGAGAAGCCGACCTCCTTGATCACCAGCAGCTCACCGGCGACGAAGCCGGCGAACACCGCGATCACGATGGCCGCCGCGGAGGTGATCACCCGGCCGGAGCGCTGGAGGCCGAGGCGCACCGCCTCGTCGTTGGGCACCCCGCGGTCGTGCAGCTCCTTGATCCGGGACAGCAGGAACACCTCGTAGTCCATCGCCAGCCCGAACGCGAACGCGATCACCAGGGCGAGCACGTAGGTCTCGATGCCGCCGGTGGGCTCGAAGCCGAGCAGCCCGGACAGGTGCCCGTCCTGGAACACCCAGACCAGCACGCCGAGGGAGGCGCACAGCGAGATCGCGTTGGTGAGCAGCGCCTTGATCGGCACGAGCACGGAGCCGGTCATCAGGAACAGCAGCACCAGCGTGGCGACGGCGACGATGCCGAGGGCCCACGGTGCGCGGTCGACCAGCGCGTCCACGAAGTCGATCTGGTTGGCGGCCTGCCCGGACACCCAGGCGTCGAACGGCAGCTCGAGCGCGCGCAGCTCGTGCACGACGTCCTGGGCGACCCGGCCGCCGGGGTCGGTGGCGTCGGGGCGCACCCCGATCACGACCAGCGACCCGGCCACCGCCGGGGCGTCCACGGAGGCGACGCCGTCGATCGCCTCGATCTGCGGGATGACGGCCTCGGCCTCTTCGAGGGTGGTCTGGGTGACCACCTGCACGGCGGCGCTGGACGAGCCGGGGTACTGCTCGGCGAGCACCCGGACGAACTCGCGCTGCGGGCTGCTGAGCGGCAGCAGCTGCGTGGTGGAGTTGCGCAGCTCCAGGTGCAGCAGCGGGGAGGCGAGCACCAGCAGGATCGCCAGCGACCCGCCCATCACCCACCACGGCCGGCGCTGCACCCGCGCGGTGAGCCGGGAGAACGCGCCCTCCTCGGACTGCACGTCGGCGGTGCGCGCCAGCAGCGACCGCAGCCCGGGCACCCGGGACAGCAGCGCGGGGCGGGCGAGCCGCCGGCCGGTCAGCACGAGCAGCGCGGGGACCAGGGTGAGCGCGGTGGCCACCGCGAAGGCGATCACCGCGACGCTGCCGGCACCGAAGGCGCGCAGGATCTCCTGCCGGAACACCAGCAGCCCGGCGATGGACACCGCGACGGTGACCGCGGAGAACGCGACGGTGCGTCCGGCGGTGGCCATGGTGCGGATGATCGCCGTGGTGACCGCGCCGTCGCCACGGCGTCGCCGGGCACCCTGGCCCTCGTCGTCGCCGAGGGTCGCGGACAGCTCCTCGCGGAAGCGGGAGACCACCAGCAGGCCGTAGTCGATCGACAGGCCGAGCCCGAGCACGGTGACGACGTTGACCACCGAGGACTCCATGTCGGTGATCAGGTAGGACAGCCCGAGCAGCGCGCCGAGCCCGCCGGCGATCGAGGCCAGCGCGCCGACCAGCGGCATGGCGGCGGCCAGGAAGCCGCCGAAGACCAGCACCATGATCAGCAGCGCCACCGGCAGCGCGACGGCCTCGCCGGTGGTGAGGTCCTTCTCGACCTGGTCGGTGATCGCGGAGACGATCAGCGAGGTCCCGCCGACGATCCCGGTGGCGTCCGGCGCGACGTCGTGCAGCGCGGCGGGCACGGCCTGCATCGCGGCCTGCACCTGGTCGAGGGCGGCGGACCGCGCATCGTCGCCGAGCGCGGGGTCGAGCTCGGCCACCACCAGGAACCCGTCGCCGTCCTGGGCGAGCAGGGGAGCGGCGGCGGGGTTGGCGACGCCGTCGGGCAGCACGTAGGGGTCGATCACCGAGACGACGCCGTCCACGGCCGTGATCTCCTCGCGCGCGGGCGCCAGCGCCTCGGCCATCCCCTCGGCGGCGGGGTCGACGTCCTGCACCACGAGGGTCAGCGAGGCGCCGGAGGTGCTGGCGTCCGCGAGCAGCTCGTTCGCGTGCGCGCTGTCCGACCCGGGGACGACCGGCTCGCCGGTGGACAGCCGGTCGAAGAGGTTCTGCCCGTGCACGCCGAACAGGGCGAGCGCCAGGCAGGCGGCCGTGATCACCAGCCAGACGAGGACCGTCAGACGGGGGTGGCGGGCGACCGTGCGGCCCAGGCTCTCGAACACGCAGGTCAGCATCGCAGGCCGGAGGGCTGCCGCGCATCATCGGTGGTGGCGCGGCGGGGCGCCGACCCGCGGACCGGGTGGTCCGCGCCTGTGGGCGGGGCTGCGTAGGCTCGCGGCATGGACCTGTTCGACTCGGTGACCTCGACGGCGCAGGGCACCCCCGCCGTGCAGGCCGGGGCGCCGCTCGCGGTGCGGATGCGACCGCGCACCCTCGCCGAGGTCGCCGGGCAGGAGCACCTGCTGGTCCCCGGGTCGCCGCTGCGCCGCCTGGTCGACCCCTCGGATCCGGCCACCCGTCGTGCCGCGCCGTCCTCGGTGGTGCTCTGGGGGCCGCCCGGCACCGGCAAGACCACGCTGGCCTACCTGGTGGCCTCCGCCTCCGGGCGCCGGTTCGTCGAGCTGTCGGCGGTGACCGCGGGCGTCAAGGACGTGCGGCAGGTGGTGGAGGACGCCCGGCGCCGGCTGGCCGCCGACGGCACCGAGACCGTGCTGTTCATCGACGAGGTGCACCGGTTCACCAAGGCCCAGCAGGACGCGCTGCTGCCGAGCGTGGAGAACCGCTGGGTGACGCTGGTGGCCGCCACCACGGAGAACCCGAGCTTCTCGGTGAACTCGCCGCTGCTGTCCCGCTCGCTGCTGCTGACGCTGCAACCCCTCGGCCCGGACGACGTCGCGGCGCTGGTGGCCCGCGCGGTGGAGGACGAGCGCGGGCTGGGCGGCGCCGTGCGGCTCACCGAGGAGGCGACCGAGCACCTGCTGCGGCTGGCCGGCGGGGACGCGCGCAAGGCGCTGACGATCCTGGAGGCCGCCGCCGGTGCCGCCCTGGAGGAGCGGCAGGCGCGGCTGGCCGATCCCGACGCGGAGCCGCCGGACCTGTCCGAGCCCGCCGAGGTGGACCTGGCGACCGTGGAGCGGGCGATCGACGTGGCGGCGGTGCGCTACGACCGTGACGGCGACCAGCACTACGACGTGATCAGCGCGTTCATCAAGTCGGTGCGCGGCTCCGACGTGGACGCCTCCCTGCACTACCTGGCGCGGATGATCGCGGCGGGGGAGGACCCGCGGTTCATCGCCCGCCGGATCGTCATCTCCGCCTCCGAGGACGTCGGCATGGCCGATCCGAGCGCCTTGCAGACCGCGGTGGCGGCGGCGCAGGCGGTCGCCCTGATCGGCATGCCGGAGGCGCGGATCATCCTGGCGGAGGCCGTGGTGCACCTGGCGACCGCTCCGAAGTCGAACGCGGCCTACCTCGGCATCGACGCCGCGCTGGCCGACGTGCGCGCCGGGCGGATGGGCTCGGTGCCGGCGCACCTGCGGGACGCGCACTACGCCGGCGCCAAGCAGCTCGGCCACGGCACGGGCTACCTCTACGCCCACGACCACCCGCACGCCGTCGCCGCGCAGCAGTACCTGCCGGACGATCTGGTGGGCACCCGCTACTACACGCCCACCGACAACGGCTACGAGCGGCAGGTCACCGAACGGCTGACCCGGATCCGCTCCGTGCTCGACCAGGCGCCGCCGCCGGAGGCGCGCTGACCTCCGCCGGACCGGGCCACCGCGCAGGTGCGGTAGGCTTCTCAGGTTGTCTGCCGCCGGTCACGGCTGCGGACCGACACCCTGGGGCCCTAGCCAGCGCCACCGCACCGCCCGTCGTCCGCGACGGGCGAGGCACCGGCGCACGAAGGTCGGCCCCGCGCCCGCACCGGAACCCTCCGGACCGGGTGTGCCGTGAACGAGTACGACAGGAAGTAACCCCATGAGCAGCGTGACCCGCTCGCGTCGCCAGGTGCGCCTCTCGCGCGCCCTCGGCCTCGCCCTGACGCCCAAGGCCGTCAAGCACTTCGAGAAGCGCCCCTACCCGCCCGGCGAGCACGGCCGTGCCCGTCGTCGCACCGAGTCGGACTACGCGGTGCGTCTGCGCGAGAAGCAGCGTCTGCGCGCCCAGTACGCGCTGCGCGAGAAGCAGCTCGCCCGCGCCTACGAGGCCGCCCGCAAGGCCCCGGGCCTGACCGGTGAGGCCCTGGTCGAGGACCTCGAGACCCGTCTGGACGCGCTGGTGCTCCGCGCCGGCTTCGCCCGCACCATCCTGCAGGCCCGCCAGGTCGTCGTGCACCGTCACATCCTGGTCGACGGCAAGATCGTGGACCGTCCGTCCTTCCGCGTGAAGGAGGGCCAGACCCTCCAGATCAAGCCGAAGAGCCAGACCACCGTGCCGTTCCAGGTGGCCGCCGCCGGTGCCCACCGCGACGTGCTGCCGGCCGTCCCGGGCTACCTGGACGTGCAGCTGGAGAAGCTCAGCGCGGTCCTGACCCGTCGCCCGAAGCGCGCCGAGGTCCCGATCACGTGCGAGGTCCAGCTCGTGGTCGAGTACTACGCCCGCTGACGCGAGCCCACGCACGACGCCCCGCACGGCCCGCCAGACGGTGCCGTGGCGGGGCGTCGTCGTTCCCGGCCCGTGCGCACCGTGGGTCGGGACGCGGCGGGTCGGGGGGCCGCGGGCGCGGCCTGCCGGCGGGTAGGGTTCTCCAGGACGTAGACACCGGGCTCGGAAGAAGGACGCGCCAATGCTGGGAGACATCGCGGGGCTGATCGCCGCCATCGCGTTCGTGCTGCTCGTGGGCGCGCTCGCGCTGCCGCTGGTCAAGCTGGGCAAGGTCCTGGACGAGACCCGGCAGTCGGTGCGCGAGCTCACCGAGCACACCGTGCCGATCCTGGACGAGGCGACCACCACGGTCTCGCAGACCAACGTGCAGCTGGAGCGGGTGGACGCGATCACCTCCTCCGCGGCGACGGTCACCCAGAACGTCTCCGCGCTGTCCTCGCTGTTCGCGGCGACGGTGGGCGGTCCGATGATCAAGGTCGCGGCGTTCTCCTACGGGGTGCGCCGGGCGATCTCCTCGCTCACGGGCCGCGGCAAGGCCCGCTGATGGCCCGCCTGCTCTGGGTCGCCGTCGGGGCGGCCGCCGCCGTCGCCGGGGCCCGCAGGCTCGGGCTGATCGGCGTGCCGGAGGCCGGCTCGGCCGGTGCCGGCGGGGGAGCGGCCGCCGGGGCGCGTGCCGCCTTCCGCACGATGTCCTCGGCCGCCGGGGCCGCCCGCGCGCTGACCGACGCCCGCCGGGAGTTCTCGATCGGCATGGCCGAGCGCGAGCAGCAGCTGCGTGACGACCTGCTCGGCGACGTGGACGTGGACGCCCTGCGCGCCGCCCGCGCCGAGCGCCGTGCCGCCGCCGAGGCCGAGGAGGACACCGCGGAGGACGCGCGCGATCGGGCCCGCACGGACCGGGCCCGCCGAGGCTGGGCGGACGAGCCCACCGAGGACCCGGACGACGGCGAGGGCGACCTGCCGTACGCGTTCTACTGATCGCCGGCCGCAGCAGCACCACCCAGACACATGACCACCGGTCGTCCGGCGCGGGAACACCACCGCGCCGTGCGACGCTGAGCACCACAGGCGCCGGGACCGCCCGGCCGAGACGACGAGGACACCATGCGCACCGCCGAGATCCGCCAGCGTTGGCTCGACTTCTTCGAGAGCCGCGGCCACGCCGTGGTGCCCTCTGCCCCGCTGATCTCTCCCGACCCCTCCACGCTGTTCGTGATCGCCGGCATGGTGCCGTTCATCCCGTACATGCTCGGTGAGCAGACCGCGCCGTGGCCGCGTGCGACCAGCGTGCAGAAGTGCGTGCGCACGCTCGACATCGAGGAGGTCGGCAAGACCACCCGCCACGGCACGTTCTTCCAGATGAACGGCAACTTCTCCTTCGGCGACTACTTCAAGGAGGGGGCGATCACCTTCGCCTGGGAGCTCATCACGACGCCCCAGGACCAGGGTGGTTACGGCTTCGACCCGGAGAAGATCTGGGTCACCGTCTTCCACGAGGACGACGAGGCGGCCGAGCTGTGGAAGAAGATCGCCGGCCTGCCGGACGAGCGCATCCAGCGCCGGGGCATGAAGGACAACTACTGGTCCACCGGTGCGCGCGGCCCCGCGGGCCCGTGCTCGGAGATCTACGTCGACCGCGGCCCGGAGTACGGGCTCGAGGGCGGCCCCGTCGTGGACGAGGACCGCTACATCGAGATCTGGAACCTCGTGTTCATGCAGTACGAGCGCGGGAACGGCGGTGGCAAGGAGGACTTCCCGATCCTCGGGGAGCTGAAGCAGAAGAACATCGACACCGGCATGGGCCTGGAGCGCGTCGCGTTCCTGCTCCAGGGTGTCGACAACATGTACGAGATCGACGAGGTCTTCCCGGTGATCGAGGCGGCGCAGGCGCTGTCCGGCCGCCGCTACGGTGCCGACCACGAGGACGACGTCCGGATGCGCGTGGTCGCGGACCACGTGCGCTCCGGCCTGATGCTGATGGGCGACGGGGTCGTCCCGTCCAACGAGGGTCGCGGCTACGTGCTGCGCCGCCTGCTGCGTCGTGCGGTGCGCGCGATGCGCCTGCTCGGGGTCGAGGAGCCCGCGCTGCCGCACCTGCTGCCGGTGAGCAAGGACGCGATGAGCCCGTCCTACCCGGAGCTCGCGCGCGACTTCGAGCGGATCGCGAAGGTCGCCTACGCCGAGGAGGAGTCGTTCCGGCGCACCCTCGCGGCGGGCACCACGATCCTCGACCAGGCGGTCACCGAGGCGAAGGCCCCCGCGGGCACCTCCTCGGTGCTGTCCGGCGAGAAGGCGTTCCAGCTGCACGACACCTACGGCTTCCCGATCGACCTCACCCTCGAGATGGCCGCCGAGCAGGGCGTCTCCGTGGACGAGAAGGCGTTCCGCGCGCTGATGCAGGCGCAGCGGGAGCGGGCGCGCGCCGACGCGCTGGCCAAGCGTGCCGGCCGCACCGACACCGCGGCGTACCAGGACCTGCACTCCACGCTGGCGGGCGGCGGCAAGGCCGTCGAGTTCGTCGGCTACACCCAGGCGCAGTCCCGGTCCCGGGTGGTCGGTCTGCTCGTCGACGGCGTGCCCGCCCCGGCGGCGACCGCCCCGGCGGACGTCGAGGTCGTGCTGGACGTGACCCCGTTCTACGCCGAGATGGGTGGCCAGCTGGCCGACCACGGCACGATCGTGCTGGACGGCGGCGCGACCATCGAGGTCGACGACGTGCAGGCGCCGGTCAAGGGCCTGCCGGTGCACCGCGGCCGCCTGGTCGAGGGCACCGTGACCCTGGACGAGCCCGGAACCGCCTCGATCGACACCGACCGCCGCGTCGCGATCAGCCGCGCGCACACCGCCACGCACCTGGTGCACAAGGCGATCCGCGAGTCCCTGGGCGACACCGCCACGCAGGCCGGCTCGGAGAACGCGCCGAGCCGGGTGCGCTTCGACTTCCGCAGCGGCCAGGCGGTGCCCGCCGGCGTGCTGTCCGAGGTCGAGGAGCGGGTCAACACCCGCCTGCAGGAGGACCTCGAGGTCACCGACCAGGTGATGCCGATCGCCGAGGCGCGCGCGCTGGGTGCGATGGCGCTGTTCGGCGAGAAGTACGGCGACCAGGTGCGCGTGGTCTCGATCGGCGGCGACTGGTCGCGCGAGCTGTGCGGTGGCACCCACGTGCGCCGCTCCGGCGAGCTCGGCCTGGTCACGCTGCTCGGCGAGTCCTCGATCGGCTCCGGCGTGCGCCGGGTCGACGCGCTGGTCGGTGCGGGCGCCTACGGCTTCCACGCCAAGGAGCACGCGCTGGTCGGTCAGCTGTCCGGCCTGCTCGGCGCCCGCCCGGACGAGCTGTCCGACCGGGTGTCGTCGCTGATGGCCCGGCTCAAGGAGTCCGAGAAGGAGCTCGCGTCGGTGCGCGCCGCCCAGGTGCTCGCCGCGGCCGGCTCGCTGGCCGCCGCCGCGCAGGACGTCGACGGCGTCCGCGTGGTCGCCCACGACGCCGGCGAGGTCGGCGCGGACGACCTGCGGACCCTGGTGCTCGACGTGCGCTCCCGCCTGGGCGAGTCCGCCCCGGCGGTGGTCGCGGTCGGCGGCGTCGCCAAGGGCCGTCCGGTCGTGGTGATCGCCACCAACGCGTCGGCGCGCGAGCGCGGCGTGCGGGCGGGCGCCCTGGTCAAGACCGCGTCCACGGTGCTCGGCGGCGGCGGTGGCGGCAAGGACGACCTCGCCCAGGGTGGCGGCTCCGACGCGGCCCGGCTGCCGGAGGCGCTGACCGCGGTCCGCGACGCGATCGGGGCGAGCGCCTGAGCGGCGGCGGCGTGCCGGTGGACCCCGACGAGGTCGTGCGGGGCTCCCGGCTCGCGGTGGACGTCGGCTCGGTGCGGGTCGGTCTCGCGACGAGCGACCCGGACGGGCTGATCGCCACCCCGGTCGCCACGCTGGCGCGTGACACGCGTCGTCCGGCGCCCGGCGCGCTGCCGTCGGACCTGGCCGCCATCGTCTCCGAGGTGCAGGAACGCTTCACCGCGGTGGTCTACGTCGGCCTGCCGCGGCACCTCTCGGGGAACGAAGGCGCTGCGTCGGCCGCCGCGCGCGCGTACGCTGGTGCGCTGGCGCAGGCGATCGCCCCGGTGACGGTGCGGCTCGTCGACGAGCGGATGAGCACGGTGTCCGCCCATCAGGCGCTGCACGCGTCCGGCCGAGCCGGACGTCGTCACCGCAGCGTCGTCGACCAGGCGGCCGCGGTGGTGATCCTGCAGGCCGCGCTGGACCAGGAGCGTTCGACGGGTCGCCGACCCGGTGAGCGGGTGGAGGCACCCGTGGACGCGACTGCCCGGCGCGAGGGGAGCTGCGGGCAGGCCGGACCAGCAGGACAGACCGAAGGGACGACCGAGTGAGCGACCTCTTCCTCGGGGCGCAGCCCGCGCAGGGCAACGGCGAGCCGCCGCTGCCCTCGCGCCGCTCGCGCCGTGAAGGCCAGGAGCAGCGGACCCAGGAGCGCAAGCACCGGCGGCGGCGCAGCATCACCGTGCTCGCGCTCGCCCTGGTGCTGGTCGGCGGTGCCGCCTTCGTGGTGTGGAGCATCGTCGGCGGCCTGTTCGAGAGCGGCGGCGGCTCCGAGGCGGGGGTCAGCGACTACCCGGGCCCCGGCACCGGCGAGGTGCAGGTCGTCGTCGCCTCCGGCGACACCGGCGGAGCGATCGGCCAGACCCTGCACGACGCGGGCGTCGTCGCCACCGTCAAGGCGTTCACCACCGCCTACGCCGCGAACCCGAGCGCCGTCTCGATCCAGCCCGGCACCTACGCGCTCCAGCAGCAGATGAAGGCCAGCGACGCCGTCACCGCCCTGCTCGACCCCGCGAACCGGGTGTCCAACCGGGTGACCATCCCCGAGGGCTACACCGCGAGCCAGGTCTACCAGCGGATCTACGAGATCACCGCGATCCCGGTCGAGGACCTCCAGGCCGCCGCCGCCGACCCTGCCGCGATCGGTCTGCCGGCCGAGGCGAACGGGGTCGTCGAGGGCTGGCTGTACCCGGCGACCTACGAGGTGGAGCCGGGCAGCACCGCCGCAGGCGTCCTCTCCCAGATGGTCGCGCAGACGGTCAGCGTGCTCACCAGCAAGGGTGTCGCGCAGGACCAGTGGGAGACTGTGCTCAACAAGGCGTCGATCATCGAACGCGAGGGCAAGCGGCCGGAGGACCTGCCGAAGATGGCTCGCGTGATCGAGAACCGGCTGGCCAGCGGCTGGCTGCTGCAGATCGACGCGATCGTGGCCTACGGCCTCGGCAAGTCCGGCAGCGAGCTCACCTACGCCGACACCATCCAGGCGCAGCCGCCGTACAACCCGTACAACACGTACAAGGTCTCCGGCCTGCCGCCCACGCCGATCTCGAACCCGGGATCTGCGGCGATCGACGCGGTGCTCACCCCGGCGGACGGGCCCTGGTACTTCTGGGTCACCGTCAACCTCGACACCGGGGAGACCAAGTTCGCCGTGACGAACGACGAGCACGACGAGTACGTGGACGAGCTGCGCGCCTGGGAAGAGGCCAACTCCTGACCGAGGCCCGCACCGCGGCGGTCCTCGGCCACCCGATCGCGCACTCGCTGTCCCCGCGCCTGCACCGGGCCGCCTACGCGGCGCTCGGGCTGGACGGGTGGCGGTACGACGCGATCGACGTGACCGAGGACGCGCTGGCGGCGTTCCTGGACGGCCTGGACGGCACCTGGGCGGGGCTGAGCCTCACCATGCCGCTCAAGCAGACCGTGATCGGGCTGCTCGACCACGTGGAGCCGCTCGCGTCCGTGGTCGGCGCGGTGAACACCGTCCTCGTGCAGCCCGGCGGGCGGCGACCGACCCTCACCGGGGCGAACACCGACGTGCACGGCATCGTCGCGGCGCTGGGGGAGGCGGGGGCGCTGCCACCGGCCGACCACGGCACCGGCGCGGCCGCGGGCCTGCACGCCGGGCACGCGCACGCGGGGCCGCACGACCACGCCGAGCACCACGACGGTCCGGGGGATCGTCGCGACGCCGTGGTGCTCGGTGCCGGGGCGACGGCGGCGTCCGCGCTGGCGGCGCTGGCCGAGCTCGGCTGCCCGGTGCCGGTGGTCTACGTGCGCTCGCTCGGCCGGGTCGGACCGTTGTCGCGCGCCGCGCACCGGATGGGCGTCGAGCCGGTGTACCGGCCGCTCGCGGAGGCCGTCGACGGGCTGGCGAGCGCCGACCTCGTGGTGTCCACGCTGCCGCCCGGCGCGGCCGACGCCCTGGTGCCGGACCTGCTGGCCGGAGGGCCGGTCACGCCCGGAGCGGCTCTGCTGGACGTGGCCTACGACCCGCGCCGCAGCCCGCTGATGATCGCGTGGGAGCAGCTGGGCGGTCGCGCGGTGGCGGGCGAGCGGATGCTGCTGCACCAGGCCGGCGAGCAGGTGCGGCTGATGACCGGCCGCCCCGCGCCGCTCGACGCGATGGACCGCGCGCTGGTCGAGGCGCTGCCGGAGGCCTGAGCGGCCCCGGACGGATGCGCGGACCGGAAAGCGGTTTCACCCCCGATCGCGGGAACCCACCCGAAGGGGTGCTCATCTGCACCCGTCCACCTGCCGATGGTCCCTCCAGGGCAGGTGCACCATCCTGCCCCGACGGTGGAGGGACACAGGGTGAAGCAGCTCGGCGAGATCCTGCTGGACGAGGGCCTGGTCAGCGAGGCGCAGCTCATGGCGGCGCTGGACGAGCAGATGGCACGGGGGCAGTCCCTCGGGCGCACGCTGGTCGAGATCGGGGTCCTCACCGAGGGACAGCTGGTGGCGGCGCTCGCCCGCCAGGTCGGCATGGCCTTCGTCGACCTCGACGAGTACCCGGTGGACCGCTCCGCGGTCTCGATGGTCCCCGCGGCGCTCTGCCGCCGGTACACGGTGCTGCCGGTCGGCTTCCAGGACGGCTCGTTGATCCTCGCCACCGCCGACCCCGGCAACGTGGTCGCCGTGGACGACGTGCGCACCGTGTCCGGCATGTCGGTGCTGCCGATCGTCGCCACCTTCGAGAACCTGTCCCGCGCGATCGACCGGTTCTGCCGCGCCGACGGCGAGATGGAGGACCTGTCCTCCGCCTTCGAGGAGGAGCAGCGGCCCGCCGACCTCGACCTGAGCAAGATCGGTGACAGCGTCGAGGACGACGCCCCGATCGTCCGCTACGTGAACCTGCTGGTCACCCAGGCGATCAGCGACCGCGCCTCGGACATCCACATCGAGCCCACCGAGCACGACCTGCGCGTGCGGTACCGGATCGACGGCGTGCTGCACGAGATGCAGCGCTCGCCCAAGCAGATCCAGGGCGGCGTGATCTCCCGCGTCAAGATCCTGTCCGACATCGACATCGCCGAGCGGCGCAAGCCGCAGGACGGCCGCATGTCCGTCACGCACAACGGTCGCAAGATCGACCTCCGAGTCGCCACCCTGCCGACGGTGTGGGGCGAGAAGATCGTCATGCGTATCCTCGACAACTCCACCGCGAGCCTCGACCTGCGCGACCTGGCGTTCCTCGACCACAACTACGAGACCTACCGCGAGGCGTACACCAAGCCCTACGGGATGATCCTGGTCACCGGCCCGACCGGCTCCGGCAAGTCGACCACCCTGTACGCCACGCTCAACGCGGTCTCCAAGCCGGAGATCAACGTGATCACCGTCGAGGACCCGGTCGAGTACCGGCTGCCCGGGATCAACCAGGTGCAGGTCAACCCGAAGGCGGGCCTGACCTTCGCCGGTGCGCTGCGCTCGATCCTGCGCTCCGACCCGGACGTGGTGCTGCTCGGTGAGATCCGTGACCACGAGACCGCGCAGATCGCCATCGAGGCCGCGCTCACCGGTCACCTCGTGCTGTCCACCCTGCACACCAACGACGCGCCGTCCGCGGTCACCCGCCTGGTCGAGATGGGCATCGAGCCCTTCCTCGTCGGGTCCGCGCTCGACGCCGTCGTCGCCCAGCGGCTCGCCCGCCGCCTGTGCGCCAAGTGCGCCGAGCCGTACCTGCCCACCGAGACCGAGCTGATCGCCGCCCGGTTCCCCTGGGTGCCGGGGGAGACCATCCCCGAGCTGTTCCGCCCCGTCGGCTGCGTCGCGTGCTCCCGCACCGGCTACCGCGGGCGCGTCGCCCTGCACGAGGTGATGCGGGTGACCGAGGACATCGAGCGGCTCGCCGTGTCGCGGTCCTCCTCCGCGGAGATCGCAGCCGTCGCGCAGCAGCAGGGCATGATCACGCTCCGCGACGACGGGTGGCAGAAGGTCGCGCTGGGGCAGACGTCGGTGGAGGAGATCCTGCGCGTCGTGGCGTGAGCCCACGCCCCGAGCGCACCGGCGACGGGCCGACCGGGTGGAACCCGAGGTCAGGGCTCAAGGCCCGGTCGCGGTGAGCCGATGCATGCAGACGGAGCAGAGCACCGGAGCCGCAGGTGAGCGGCCCGGACCGACGAAGGGTGTGACGGTGAGCGAGACCTACCCGGGTGACCCCGGGCAGCAGACGAGGCCGCTGCCGCCCTACACGCCGCCCGCCGGCACGGCGCCGGTCGCGCAGCCCGCGGCGCCCGCCGCCGCACCGGGAGCCCCCGCGGCCCCGGCCGGGCAGCGCCCGCCGACCTCGCGCGCCGCCCTGCGCACCCAGCAGCAGGCGCGGGTCGGCATGGGTGACGGCGCCCGTCCCACCGACCTGGCGCTGGACGACGTGCTGGTCGCCATGGTGCAGGCCGGCGCCTCCGACCTGCACCTCACCGCCGGGGCCCCGCCCACGGTGCGCCTCGCCGGCACCCTCCAGCCGCTGCCCGGCTTCGAGCCGCTGGAGGGCGAGTCGCTCAAGCGCACGCTCTACTCGGTGCTCACCCAGAAGCACCGGGAGAAGTTCGAGGCGGAGCTCGAGCTCGACCTGTCGTACTCGGTGCGCGGCCACGCGCGGTTCCGCGTCAACCTCTACCAGCAGCGCGAGTCGATCGGGGCCGCGTTCCGCGTGATCCCCTACGAGATCAAGCCGCTCGAGCACCTCGGGATGCCGCCGGTCGTCGGCAACTTCGCCGGCCTGCCGCGCGGCATGGTGCTGGTCACCGGCCCGACCGGCTCCGGCAAGTCGACCACGCTCGCCTCGATCATCGACCTGGCCAACCGCACGCGGGCCGACCACATCATGACCGTCGAGGACCCGATCGAGTTCCTGCACCGGCACAAGAAGTCGCTGATCAACCAGCGCGAGGTGGGGGAGGACACCCACTCCTTCGCCCAGGCGCTCAAGCACGTGCTGCGGCAGGACCCCGACATCATCCTGGTCGGCGAGATGCGCGACCTGGAGACGATCTCGGTCGCCCTCACCGCCGCGGAGACCGGCCACCTGGTGTTCGCCACCCTGCACACCCAGGACGCCGCGCAGACGATCGACCGCATCATCGACGTGTTCCCCGCCCACCAGCAGGCGCAGGTGCGCACCCAGCTGGCCGGGGCGATCCAGGGCGTCGTCTGCCAGACGCTGTGCAAGCGCGCGGACAGCCCGGGACGCACCGTCGCGACCGAGGTGCTGATCGCGACACCCGCGATCCGCAACCTGATCCGCGAGGGCAAGACGCACCAGATCTACTCGGCCATGCAAGCCGGCGCCCAGCAGGGCATGCACACCATGGACCAGCACCTCGCCGACCTGGTGAAGCAGGGGCGGATCTCCTACGAGACCGGCCTGGAGAAGTGCCACCACGCCGAGGACTTCAACCGGCTGACCGGGCGCTTCGGCGGCGGTGGCCAGCTGGCGCAGGGCGGGGTGCCCGCGCAGCAGGCCATGTACGACTCCTACCCGCCGGTCGCCGCCCCCGCGGCGTACGGGCAGCCCGGAGGGGCGCTCTGATGGCCGACGCGAAGGTCTTCGAGTACGCGGTCCGCGACCGCGAGGGCAAGGTCGTCAAGGGCCGGATCGAGGCGGCGAACCAGGCCGCGGTCGCCAACCGGCTCAAGACGATGGGCCTCGCGCCGACGTCGATCACCGAGGTGCAGACCACCGGCCTGCAGCGCGAGATCCACATCCCCGGCTTCGGGGAGAAGATCTCGCTCAAGGACCTCGCGATCATGACGCGGCAGATGGCGACCATGGTGTCCGCCGGCCTGTCCCTGATCCGGACGCTGTCCATCCTCGCCGACCAGACCGAGAGCAAGCCGCTGGCGAAGGTGCTCGGCCAGGTCCGCTCCGACGTCGAGACCGGCCTGTCGCTGTCCGCCGCGATGCAGAAGCACACCGACGCGTTCCCGCCGCTGATGATCAACATCATCCGCGCCGGCGAGGTCGGCGGCTTCCTGGAGAAGTCGCTGCTGTCGGTCGCGGAGAACTACGAGTCCGAGGTCAAGCTGCGGGCGAAGATCAAGTCCGCCATGACCTATCCGGTGATGGTGTTCATCATGGCGATCGTGGCCGTGGCGGCGATGCTGATCTTCATCGTGCCGGTGTTCCGGGACATGTATTCGGACCTCGGTGGGACGCTGCCTTTCCCGACGTTGATCCTCGTGTACGTCTCGAACGCGATGAAATGGATCACAATCCCGCTCGTCGTGCTCGTGGTGCTCGGCATCTCGTGGTGGGGAAGGCACAAGAACGACCAGTCGGTGCGCGAGCGGGTCGACCCCTGGAAACTCAAGGCCCCGGTGTTCGGCGACCTGGCGCGCAAGATCGCCGTGGCCCGGTTCGCCCGGAACTTCGGCACCATGATGGGCGCCGGCGTCCCGCTGCTCCAGGCGCTCGACATCGTCGGGCAGACCTCCGGAAACTGGGTCATCGAGAAGGCCATCACGGACGTCCAGGAGGCCGTCCGTCGAGGTGAGACGCTCAGCGGGCCGCTCGCCAACCATCCCGTCTTCCCACCGATGGTCGTGCAGATGCTCGCCGTCGGCGAGGACTCCGGTGCGATGGAGACGATGCTCGAGAAGGTCGCGGAGTTCTACGACCAGGAGGTCGAGGCGACCACCGAGCAGCTAACGAGCCTCATCGAGCCGCTCATGATCGCGTTCCTCGGCGTGATCGTCGGCGGCATGATCATCGCCCTGTACCTCCCGATCTTCAACGTCTACGACCTCATCGAGTGAGGCCTTCGGGCGTGGCGACCGGGTGAACGCAGGATTACCCCCGTTCGGGTGATCAAGTGCTTCGGGAGCGGGGCCGATGCTGTGAGTGCAACACCCTGACCGGCCGTCACGGCCGGACTTGAACCTGACATTTCGCACACTCTCGGGAGCACAGCGTGATCGCTCGTTACCGCAAGGCCATTGAGGACAAGGAGCAGGGCTTCACGCTCGTCGAGCTCCTGGTCGTCATCATCATCATCGGCATCCTCGCCGCCATCGCCGTGCCGGTGTACCTGAACCAGCAGGCGAAGGCCAAGGACTCGGCCGTCAAGTCCGACCTGGGCAACGCGAAGATCGCCGTCGCCACCGCGCTGGTCGACTCCCCGAACGCCGACTCGGTCGTCCTGGGCGACTCGGACACCCCGAACGAGTCCGCACCCGAGGTGAAGTTCACCTGGTCGGACAACACGGTCGAGGTGAACGGCGCGGCCACCACGGGTGACGTCACCGTGACGATCACGAACGGTGAGTTCACCATCACGGCGACCTCCTCCACCGACAAGGTGTTCGCGGTCGACCAGGACGGCGGCATCTCCGAGGTCGCCTCGACCCCCGGCGGCGGCTCCACGAACTGATCCCAGTTCCGCACGGTTCGGCCGGGCCTCGGGGGCGCACGCTCCCGAGGCCCGGCCGCACGTCCGACACCGGCACCCACGAGAGGCAGGCACGGTGCAGCAGAGCACCTGGCGCGACCGGCGCCCCGCGCGACGGGGCGGCGACGAGGGCGTCGGCATCATCGAGATCATCGTCGCGATGACGATCTTCGGACTGGTGATGGCCGCGGCCGTCCCGCTGATGTACGCCTCTGCGGTGCAGTCCGCCCGCGCCTCCCAGCTCGCCACCGCCAGCCAGATCGCGAACCAGCAGCTCGAGCGCGCGCGCTCCGCCGGCACCAGCTGCACCCAGCTCCAGAGCCACCTGGCCGGCTCCTCGGCGAACGCGGAGAGCCAGACCAACGACTCGCGCGGGATCGACTACGTGATCGAGGAGACCGACCCGACGACGATCTCGTGCCCGTCGACGGACGGACTCGTCGCGTACTCGGTCACCGTGACCGCCGACACGAACTCCGCCAAGCGTCCGGTCCAGGCCACGCTGAGCACCAAGATCTGGGTCGGGAAGGACTGACGTGGGCCCTCTGCGCCGGATCGTCCGCCGGGCACGCGCCGCCGGCAGCGGTGGCGACGACGCCGGCGTCTCGCTCGCCGAACTGCTGGCCTACATGGTGCTGTCCGGGATCGTGCTCGCGATCGTCGGCACCCTGCTGGTGCGGTCGCTGGTGACCCAGCGCGACGTCCGCGACCAGGCCACCGCGTCCAACGCCGCCCAGGTGGTCCTCACCGACATGCAGGGAGCGCTGCGCAACGCGGTGAGCGTCCAGACCCCGTCGAGCTTCAACGGCTCGATGCTGCTGGTCAAGACGCGCGTGGGCGACGACGACTCCCAGGAGTCCTCTTTCGAGTGCCGGGCCTGGTACTACCGGGCGAGCACCGGCGAGCTGCTGACGGTGCGCGGCGCGACGGGTGACGACGCGGTCACCCGTGGCCTGACGACCACCTCGGACTTCTCCGGGTGGAACGTGGCGCTGGGCGGTGTCCGGCCGTCCGCGCTCGGTGGCAGCGACCAGGTGATCTTCAGCGCCGAGGGCGCCACCGGGGCGCAGATCCGGTTCGAGGTCGTCGACGGCCAGGACGGGTCGAGCCTCACGATCAAGTCGGCTGCCATCCCGCGGCCCCAGGGAACGAGCACAGGGAACGACTCATGCTTCTGATCCGACGGCTCCGCACTGCCCGTGGCGACGAAGGCGCAGCCCTGGTCACGGTGATCGCCATCTCGGTCATCGTGGCGATCGTGAGCGCCACGATGGTCGCGACGGTGACCTTCGCGACGAGCACCTCGGCGGTCTCCCGGGCGGCGGTGCAGGCGCAGGCCTCCGCCGAGAACGCGGTCGACCGCACGATCTCGCAGATGTCGCAGTTCGCGAAGGGCGCGGAGTCCACCTTTGTCTGCGGGCTGCCGTTCGAGGACATCACGCCCTCGGGCACCGCGACGACGCAGGTGTCGATCGCGTACCGCGTGGAGGGTGCGTCCACCTTCTCCTGCCCGATCCCGACGTCGACCCCGGTGGTCGAGGCCGAGGTCGTCGCGGTCACGGAGGTCGCGCTGTCGACCGGTGACGGACCGCGCACGGCGAGTCGAACGGTCAAGCAGCGGCTCGAGGTGACCGACAGCGAGTCGGGCGGCTCGCTCTTCGGCTACGGGGTGTTCCTCGGCTCCTCGTTCACCGCGACCAACACCCTGACCATCGACGGAGGCGGCCTGCACTCGAACGGGACCTACGAGTGCAACAGCTCCGGCACGATCGTGGGACCGGTGACGGCGACCGGCGACGTCAAGATCACCAACGGGTGCAAGACCCAGTCCGTGCGGGCCGGTGGCAAGTTCACCTGCGACTCGGGCGGCTGGGTCGACGGCGACATCACGGCGGCGGGCACCGACCAGTCCTCGATCCAGAACACCTGCAAGGTGTCGGGTACGGTCACCACCCGCGGCCCGGTCCGGTTCACCGGGTCGTCCTTCCGCATCGGCGGCAACTTGATCTCTGCCGAGAGCTATCTCCAGTTCACCAACGAGGGCTCGTCGATGGTGGCGGGCTACGGGCGTGCGGGCGGCACGGTGACGGCACCGAACGGGACACAGGCGAACATCTTCGCCGGTGGCTACTCGGCCAACAATCCCAGCGCTGCTCCGGACGCGCCCGCGGCCGAGGTGATGCCGGCGATCACCTGGACGGACATCACGCAGCCGGGCTGGCCGCAGAAGACGATGGGCGCCTGGCTCAAAGAGAGCGCGGAGGCCAACAGCGCACCGTCGTATTCGACGTCACGGTCGGGCACGGCATGCAGCACCGACTCAGCGAACTACAACCTCAACGGCAACGTGAAGTCTTTCGACGTGCCGACGGTGGTCGACGCACGCTCGTGCGACGTCGACTTCCGGAACATCACGATCAACCTCAAGGACGACCTCACGATCGTGGTGAAGAGCTTCACGATGTCGGGCTCGTTCCGGGTGAGCTCGGTCAAGAACGGCGCGAAGTTCCGGCTGATCGTGGTCGGAGCCGAGAACACTCCGACCTGCTCGTCCGCGATGCCTTCCTCCTCGAAGGGTGACATCACGTTCAAGGAGACGGTGATCTTCGACAGCAACGTCGACACACTGGTCTACACCAACGGCACCGTGCACTCGACCAACAACGTGTCGATGACCGGTGCGCTCTACACCTGCAAGCTCGACGCCTCGAACGCGCTCAAGATCACGCACGCCGAGGTGACCCCGCCCGGCATGGAAGGCCCCGACACCGGCCTGTACGCGTTCCAGGAGACCGCTCGGTACAACCTCTGACCCGCGCCGGGTCAGGGTCCTCCGGACGCTAGGGTCAGGCACCGTGCTCTTCCTCGTGATCGTCGCCGCCGTGCTGGGTCTCGCCATCGGCTCGTTCCTCAACGTCGTCGTGTGGCGCGTCCCTCGCGCGGAGTCGGTGGTCTCGCCGCCGAGCGCGTGCCCGCGCTGCGGCGCCCGGGTGCGGGCGCGGGACAACGTGCCGGTGCTCTCGTGGCTGCTGCTGCGCGGTCGCTGCCGGGACTGCGGCGAGCCGATCTCGTGGCGCTACCCGCTGGTGGAGGCGGGAACCGGGCTGGCGTTCGTCGCCGTGCTGCTCTGGGCCGGGCTCTCGTGGTCGCTGCCCGCCTACTGGTACCTCGCCGCGATCACGGTCGCGCTGGCGCTGATCGACCTCGACGTGCGCCGGCTGCCTGACGCGATCGTGCTGCCCTCGTACGCCGTCCTGCTCGTGCTGCTCGCGCTGGCCTCCTGGACCCCCGGGGGTGATCCGTCCTGGGACGCGCTGCTGCGGGCCCTGCTCGGCGGCCTGGCGATGGGCGGTGTGTACCTGCTGATCTTCCTGATCTACCCCCGTGGCATGGGCTTCGGCGACGTGAAGCTCGCCGGGATCCTCGGGCTCGCCCTCGGGTGGGTCGGATGGGGAGCGGTGGTCGTCGGGTGGTTCGCCGGGTTCCTCCTGGGCGGGGTGTTCTCGATCGGGCTCCTGCTCGTCCGTCGGGCCGGGCGTCGTTCGGCCATCCCGTTCGGCCCGTGGATGCTGCTCGGCGCGTGGGTCGGGATCGTCGCGGGTCCGGCGCTGGCCGGGGCGTACCTGGACCTGTTCGGGGTCTGAGGCGCCGCGACCGGGTGACCTGGGCGGATCCGCGGCCAGGACGCTCAAGGTCGGGCAGGCGTCGGCCGATGAGTCTGACGAGCAATTCCTCTCGTCGGAAGGACCTGGAGTGGGTTCCGCACGCGTCATCGGGCTGGACATCGGGACGACCGCTGTCCGTGCTGCCGAGCTGGAGTTCGGGAGCGGAGGGCCGTCCGGCAAGACGCCGCCGACCCTGCTGCATTACCACCAGGTGCCGATCCCGGCGGGTGCTGTGCGCGACGGCGAGGTGGTCGAGCAGCACACCGTCTCGACCGCGCTGCGCGAGCTCTGGCAGCACGGCAAGTTCACGTCGAAGGACGTCGTGGTCGGCGTCGGCAACCAGCGTGTCGTCGTCCGCGAGATGGAGCTGCCCTGGATGCCGCTCACCCAGATCCGCGAGTCGCTGCCCTACCAGGTGCAGGAGCTGCTGCCGGTCTCGGTAGACGACACGCTGCTCGACTTCCTCCCGACCGACGAGGCCGTCGGACCGGCGGGACGTGTCGTGCGCGGTCAGCTCATCGCGGCGCCGCGCGACACGGTCACCACGAACCTGCTCGCGGTCGAGTCCGCCGGGCTGCGGGCCACGATGGTCGACCTGAACGGGTTCGCGCTGGTGCGCTCGCTCGCCCGTGGGGACCTGTCCGGTCGCATCGCGGCCTTCGTGGAGATCGGCGCGCGGATCACGACGGTCGTCGTGGCCCACGGGACGACGCCCCGGCTCGTGCGCGTGCTGCCGATGGGCGGCCAGAACATCACCGATGCCGTGGCCAGCGCGCTGTCCGTCAGCACGCCGGAGGCGGAGCAGATCAAGCGTGAGGTGGGCGTCGGCATGGGCGGCGCGGCGAGCCCGGCGCACCAGACGGCGCAGGAGTCGATCGGTGCCGTGGCGCGGACCCTTGTCGAGTCGATCCGCAACACCCTCGTCTACTACTCGGGGAACAACCCGGGGCAGGGGATCGAGGTCCTGGCGCTCACCGGTGGTGGGGCGCACCTGTCCGGGCTGGGGCAGTACCTGTCGAGCGTGAGCCGGTTGCCCGCGGTGCTCGGCGACGCGCTCGCCGGGGTGCGGATGGGCAAGAGCGCGCCGACCACGGCGCTGCGGGGCATGGAGTCGCTGGTGGCGCTGCCCACCGGCCTGGCGTACGGGGTCGCAGCATGACCGCGCTGGCAGACGGGACCGCGAAGAAGACCGAGAAGGCGCGCGGACGTCGTCCGGTCGCTGAGGCGAGCGTGGTGGGCCGTGGCCTGCCCCAGGTCAACCTCCTGCCGGAGAGCGTCCGGGCGGTGCACCGGCTGCGCGAGCTGCGTGGCTGGTTCGGCCTGGCGGTGCTCGCGTCGATCGTGCTGGTCGTCGCCGCGTGGTTGCTCGGCATGCTCCGGGTCAGCGGTGCGCAGGACGACCTGACCGCAGAGCAGCAGCGCACCAGCACCCTGCTCGCGGAGAAGGCGCAGTACGCCGAGGTCACGCCCGTGCTCACGGACCTCGGTCGCGTCGGCAAGGCCTCCGTGCTGGCCTCCGGGACCGAGATCCTCTGGGCTAGCTACGTCGACGCGGTGACCGCGGTGCTGCCCGCGAACGTGCAGCTCACCTCGCTCAGCACCAAGGTCGGTGCTCCCGACCAGGCTGATCCGCTGGTCCCGCAGGGCTACGCGTCGGTCACGTTCGCCGCGACCGCGGGCACGGTCCCGGACGTCGCCAACCTGATCGACGCGCTGAACAGCGTGCCCGGGTTCGACGGCGCGACGGTGTCGGTCGTCCAGCGCAACGACGCCCAGATCTACGACATCACGGCCAGCGTCCAGGTCAGCACGGCGGCGTTCTCGCTCCGCCTCATGGGAGAGGGGCAGTGATGGGCCAGTCGCTCAAGACCTGGGTGCTCGGGACGACGCTGCTCTGCGTGGTCGTGCTCAGCCTCGGCGGGTTCCTCGTGGTCAAGCCGCAGTTCGACGAGGCCGGCGAGCTCGACCTGCAGACGCAGACGCTGGCCGCGTCGAACGACACGCTCGCCGATGAGGTCGCCGAGCTCAAGGCGCAGTTCGCGCAGATCGACGTCTACCGTGCCGCGCTGGCCGACGCTCGGGTGAAGATCCCCGAGGCCGGTGACATCAGCGCCCTGCTGCGCGAGATCCAGGCGGTGGCGGACCAGACCGGTGTCACCCTCGTGATCTCCTCGCCCGGTGCGTCGCAGGAGTACGTCGCCCCGGAGACCGACGAGAGCGCGAACGCGGAGACGGACACGTCGGCCGCGGCAGAGCCCGCGGCAAGCCCGGAGCCGACGGCTGCTGCTGACGGTGCTGCGGACGCGGCCGCCGGCACGGACGAGCAGTCGCTGCTCGAGGAGGCCGCGGCGAGCATCGCCGACGTCGACGGGCTGTTCTCGATCCCGGTGTCGATCGATGTGGTCGGGTCCTACGACGAGGTGCGGAACTTCATCGCGACGCTGCAGACCGGCACCCAGCGGTTCTTCCTCGTCGGCGACATGACGCTGGTCCGGCTCGACGGTGGCGAGGGATCGAGCGGACGCCCGGCCTCCGAGCCGGGCGACGTCGAGCTGGCGGTGTCCGTGGCGGCGTTCGCGCTCACTCCCACCAGCGGGACGGCGACGACGCCGGAGGAGCCGGGCGCGCTGCCGCAGGCGCCTGCGGGCAGGAACCCGTTCGCCGCCGAGGTGATCGGCGCCGCCAGCTGACCCACCCACCACCCAGCCCGTGCCCCGGCCCACACCCTGGACCGGGGCACGGTGATGTCCGCCGCAGGTGAGAGGATCACGGGCATGCTCCGTTGGTTGACGTCCGGTGAGTCGCACGGCCCTGCCCTGGTGGGCGTCCTGGAGGGTCTCCCCGCAGGGGTGGAGGTGCAGTCGCAGGACGTGCGCGACGCGCTGGCCCGCCGCCGGCTGGGCTACGGCCGGGGCGCGCGGATGGCCTTCGAGCAGGACGAGGTGCGGATCCTCGGCGGGGTGCGCCTGGGCGTGAGCCAGGGCGGGCCGGTGGCGATCGAGATCGGCAACACCGAGTGGCCGAAGTGGGTGGACGTGATGTCCGCCGACCCGGTGGACGACCCGGAGAAGCTGAACCGCGCCCGCAACGCCCCGCTGACCCGCCCGCGCCCGGGTCACGCCGACCTGGTCGGCATGCGCAAGTACGCCTTCGACGACGCCCGGCCGGTGCTGGAGCGCGCCTCTGCGCGCGAGACGGCGGCGCGGGTGGCGCTGGGCACCCTGGCCGCCCGGCTGCTGGAGCAGGCGGCGGGTGTGCGGCTGGTGTCGCACGTGGTGGCGATCGGGCCGGTGGCGGCGCCGGACGACGCGGACCTGCCGACGCCGGACGACGTGGCGGCGCTGGACGCGGACCCGGTGCGCTGCTTCGACGCGGCGACGTCGGCGGCGATGGTCGAGGAGATCGACGCGTGCCACAAGGACGGCGACACCCTGGGCGGCGTGGTCGAGGTGCTGGTGTACGGCCTGCCGAGCGGGCTGGGGTCCTACGTGCACGCGGACCGGCGGCTGGACGCGCGCCTGGCGGGTGCGCTGATGGGCATCCAGGCGATCAAGGGCGTCGAGGTCGGTGACGGCTTCCGCACGGCCACCCGGCGCGGCTCGCAGGCGCACGACGAGATGGAGCGGGACGCCGAGGGGCGGATCCGGCGGCGGAGCAACCGCGCGGGCGGCCTCGAGGGCGGCATGACCAACGGCGAGGTGCTGCGGGTGCGCGCGGCGATGAAGCCGATCTCGACGGTGCCGCGCGCGCTGGACACGATCGACACCGCCAGCGGCGAGCCGGCGAAGGCGCAGCACCAGCGCTCGGACGTGTGCGCGGTGCCGCCGGCGGCGGTGGTCGCGGAGGCGATGGTGGCCCTGGTGGTGGCGGATGCCCTGCTGGAGAAGACCGGCGGCGACTCGGTGGTGGAGGTGCGCCGGAACCTCGAGGCGTTCCTCGCGTCCGTCCCCGACCTGCTGCGATGAGCGCGCCGGTGCGCCCGACGGTGGTGCTGGTCGGTCCGCCGGGAGCGGGCAAGACCACGGTGGCCGAGGTGCTGGCCGGTCGCTGGGGGACCCCGGCGCGGGACACCGACGCGGAGGTCGAGCGGGTGGCCGGCAAGCCGGTGACCGAGATCTTCGTCGAGGACGGCGAGGAGCGGTTCCGCGAGCTGGAGCGCGCGGCGGTGCTGGCGGCGCTGGACGCCGGCGGCGCGGAGCGGGCGGCGGAGGGTCGGCACGTGCTGGCCCTCGGCGGCGGCGCGGTGCTGCACCCGGACGCGCAGACGGCGCTGGCCGCGTACCGCGCGGACGGCGGCGTGGTGGTGTTCCTCGACGTGACGCTGGCGCACGCGGCCTCGCGGGTGGGCTTCAACCAGCCGCGCCCGCTGCTGCTGGGCAACCCGCGGGCGCAGTGGGCCGCGCTGATGGAGCAGCGGCGCGGGGCCTACGAGCAGGCGGCGAGCGTGACGGTGCCGACCGACGGCGTGACGCCGGACGTGGTCGCGGACCGGGTCGAGGTGGCGTTGATCGAGGCGACGACGGGGGAGCAGCGGTGAGCACGGCACGGCGGGTCCAGGTCCGGGGCGACCAGCCCTACGAGGTGGTGATCGGCCGGCACCTGCTGGGCGAGCTGCCCGCGATGATCGGCGAGGACGCCCGCAAGGTGCTGGTGATCCACCCGGCGGCGCTGGCGACGACCGCCGAGACCGTCCGCGAGGACCTGTCCGCGCACGGCTACGAGGTGCTGCTGGCGGAGGTGCCGGACGCGGAGCCGGCGAAGACCTCGCAGGTGGCGGCGTTCTGCTGGCAGGTGCTCGGCCAGGCGGACTTCACCCGGAGCGACGTGGTGGTCGGCCTCGGCGGCGGGGCGACGACGGACCTGGCGGGCTTCGTGGCATCGACCTGGCTGCGCGGGGTGCGTGTGGTGCAGGTGCCGACGACCCTGCTCGCGATGGTGGACGCGGCGGTCGGCGGCAAGACCGGCATCAACACCGCCGAGGGCAAGAACCTGGTCGGGACGTTCCACCCGCCGGTCGGGGTGCTGTGCGACCTGGCGGCGCTGGCGAGCATGCCGCGCTTCGACTACGTCGCGGGCCTCGGCGAGGTCGTGAAGTGCGGGTTCATCGCGGACCCGGCGATCCTTGACCTGGTGGAGGCGGCCGGCGACCTGGTGACCGAGCCGGCGCGTGCGGCGGAGAGCGACGTGCTGGCCGAGCTGGTCGAGCGCTCGGTGGCCGTGAAGGCGCGCGTGGTCGGCGAGGACCTGCGCGAGGCCGGGCTGCGGGAGATCCTCAACTACGGGCACACCTTCGGCCACGCGATCGAGCACGTCGAGCGGTACCAGTGGCGGCACGGCGCCGCGGTGTCCGTCGGGATGGTGTTCGCGGCGGAGCTCGCGCGGCTGGCCGGCCGGCTGGACGAGGAGGTCGTCGCCCGGCACCGCTCGGTGCTGACATCGCTCGGTCTGCCGACCACCTACCGCGGGGACCGCTGGGACCAGCTGTCGGCGGCGATGCGCCGGGACAAGAAGGCGCGCGGGAGCCTGCTGCGCTTCGTGGTGCTGGAGGGGCCGGCCCGGCCGGCGCGGCTCGAGGGCCCGGACCCGTCGCTGCTGCTCGCGGCCTACGCCGAGGTGTCCGAGGGCGCGACGCCGACGGCGGGGATCTCCCTCTAGCGGGGCACGGTCGGCCCTAGGCTGCGGCCATGAGCCGCCGCACGCCGCCCTCGCCCCGCACGGCCCGCCGGTGATCGGCGTCCTGACGCGGCGACGGACCCGCCCGCAGCCCGGCTCGGAGGACGCGTTCCGCGTCATCGACCTGACCCAGCAGTCGATCGCGGGCGCCGACGTCAAGGCGAGCGTCCTGGCGACGGCGGCGACGGTGCTCGCCGGGGTCCTGGTGACGCGGGTCGACGTCGCGGTGCTGGTGCACCCCGGTGACCTGCAGACGCGCGTCGCCGCGGGCGCCGGTCTCGCCGCGCTGGTCGCGCTCGTGGCGACCGTCGCGGCGCTGGGCGCTGTGCTCGTGCCCCGGGTGAAGCTTGATCAGCAGTGGTCGCGGTTCGCCTGGCCGGGGCTGGTGGCGAAGGAGCCTGAGTGGCTCGCTGGTCTCGGTGCGGCGGACGAGCGGGTCGAGGCATGGCGCGAGGCGGTCACGCTCGCGCGGATCGCCGAGGCCAAGCACCGGTACCTCAAGCGGGCGGTCTATCTGCTCGGGGTCGGCCTGCTGCTGGCCGGGGCCTGGGGGCTGCTCGGCGGCGGAGCGGCCGTCGGCTGACCCAGGCACCGGTCCTACCGCTGGCATGTCCCGTCTCGCGCTAAGATGATCGGCGGCCCAGCCCCGTCCCGACCCGGACGCGCGTGGTGGGGCGACCGAGACCCCTGACAGGAAGCAACGAAACGTGGCGACGACCAACGACCTCAAGAACGGCACCGTGCTGAAGATCGACGGCCAGCTCTGGACGGTCATCGAGTTCCAGCACGTCAAGCCCGGCAAGGGCGGCGCCTTCGTCCGCACCAAGCTGAAGAACGTCCTGTCCGGCAAGGTCGTCGACCGGACGTTCAACGCGGGCCTGAAGGTCGAGACCGCGAACGTCGACAAGCGCGACATGCAGTACCTGTACAAGGACGGCGACGACTTCGTGTTCATGGACACGGACACCTACGACCAGATCACGGTCCCGGCCGCGACCGTCGGCGACGCCGCGAACTTCATGCTCGAGAGCACGAACGCGATGGTCGCCACCAACGAGGGCGTGCCGCTGTACGTCGAGCTGCCGCCGTCGGTGACCCTCATGGTCACCTACACCGAGCCGGGCCTGCAGGGCGACCGCTCGTCGGCCGGCACCAAGCCCGCCACCCTCGAGACCGGGTACGAGATCCAGGTCCCGCTGTTCCTCGAGTCGGACACCAAGGTCAAGGTGGACACCCGGGACGGCAGCTACCTGGGTCGCGTGAACGACTGAGGTGGGAGCCCGTACCAAGGCCCGCAAGCGGGCCCTCGACGTCCTCTTCGAGGCCGAGCAGCGCCGGCTCGACCCGATCACCCTGCTCGCGCAGCGGATCGCGGAGCCCGGCACCGAGGCGGCCCTGCCGCAGTACTCGGTGGAGCTGGTCGAGGGCGTCTGCGCGCAGCGCGCCCGGATCGACGAGGTGATCGCGACGCACTCGCACGGCTGGACGATCGAGCGGATGCCCGCCGTCGACCGTGTGCTGCTGCGGCTCGGTGCCTGGGAGATCCTGTTCAACGACGACGTGCCGGACGCGGTCGCGGTGGACGAGGCCGTGGACCTGGCCCGTGCGCTGTCGACGGACGAGTCGCCGGCCTTCGTCAACGGCCTGCTCGGCCGCCTGGTCGACCTCAAGCCGACCCTGCTCGCCTGAGCCGCGCGCGTCACGCGCACCCTCGCACGGCCCCGGACCCCACGGTCCGGGGCCGTCCGCGTATCCAGACCCCGGACTCCTGGACCCGGACTCCCGCCGAGTTGTCATCTCTTGTCGCTTCAGCAGCCCGTCAAGCGACAAGAGATGACAACTCGGCGCGCGGGCGCGCGGGCGCGCACAGCCTGCGCGGCCGCACGCGGGCGTGGCGAGGGTCACGCGCGCAGAGCGCGGACGCACGCGGCGACCCCTGCGCGACCGCTGTAAGGTGCACACGACAGGCAGTCCTTTAACACCGTCCCGTGAGGCGGGGAAGGAGCGGCCGGATGATGTCCGGTACCCCCGTGCCCGACGAGGTCCCTGCGGACTCCGCAGCGACCACCGTCCTGGGCGAGAACGACGTGGCACGCGCGCTGACGCGCATCGGGCACGAGATCCTCGAGCGGAACAAGGGTGGTGCGGACGTCGTCGTCCTCGGCATCCCGACCCGCGGCGTCCCGCTGGCGCGCCGGCTCGCGGAGCGTCTGGCAGCGGTCGAGCCCGGCCTGGTGGCCGAGCAGCTCGTCGGCAGCCTGGACGTGACGATGTACCGGGACGACCTGGCGCAGCACCCCACCCGCACGATCGGCCAGACGCTGGTGCCCCCGGCGGGCGTCGACGGCAAGGTCGTGGTGCTGGTGGACGACGTGCTGTTCTCCGGCCGGACGATCCGTGCGGCCCTGGACGCGATCAACGACCTGGGCCGCCCGCGCGCGGTGCAGCTGGCCGCCCTGGTGGACCGGGGTCACCGCGAGCTGCCGATCCGGGCGGACTACGTGGGCAAGAACCTGCCGACGTCGACCTCGGAGCGGGTGCACGTGCTGCTCGCCGAGACCGACGGCCGGGACGCCGTGGTGATCGAGGGGGGCGCGCGATGAGGCACCTGCTCTCGACCACCGACCTGGACCGGGCCGGCGCGATCCGGGTGCTGGACACCGCCGCGCAGATGGCGGCGACCCAGGGCCGGCAGATCAAGAAGCTGCCCACGCTGCGCGGCCGCACGGTGGTCAACCTGTTCTTCGAGGACTCGACGCGCACGCGGATCTCCTTCGAGACTGCGGCCAAGCGGCTGTCTGCCGACGTGATCAACTTCTCGGCCAAGGGGTCGAGCGTGTCCAAGGGCGAGTCGCTCAAGGACACCGCGCTGACCCTGCAGGCGATGGGCGCGGACGCGATCGTGGTCCGGCACCAGGCCTCCGGCGCCCCGCACACGCTGGCCCACGCGGGCTGGACCGACGCGCGGGTGGTGAACGCCGGTGACGGCACGCACCAGCACCCGACGCAGGCGCTGCTGGACGCGTTCACGATCCGGCGGCACCTGGTGGGCACGCCGGACAACCCGGACGGTGTCGGGCTCGACCTCCACGGGCTGCACGTGGCGGTGGTCGGCGACGTGCTGCACAGTCGGGTGGCGCGGTCGAACGTGGACCTGCTGCACACCCTCGGCGCGCGGGTGACGCTGGTCGCCCCGCCGACGCTGCTGCCGGTGGGCGTGGGCCCGTGGCCGGCGGCGGTGTCCTACCACCTGGACGAGGTGCTGGCCCAGGGCCCCGACGCGGTGATGATGCTCCGCGTGCAGCGTGAGCGGATGTCGACGGCGGGTGGCGGGTTCTTCCCGAGCCCGCTGGAGTACACGCGGCTGTACGGGCTGGACGCGCGCCGGATGGCGGCGCTGCCGGACCACGCGATCGTGCTGCACCCCGGGCCGATGAACCGCGGGCTGGAGATCTCGGCCGACGCGGCGGACTCGGAGCGCGCGGTGATCGTCGAGCAGGTCGCGAACGGCGTGGCCGTGCGGATGGCGGTGCTGTACCTGCTGCTCGCCGGCGACGGCGACATCGGTGCGCCGCCCGCCACCGGGGCTGTGCCCGAGGTCCCCGCCCTGACCGCCATGCCGAAGACGATCGCCGAGGTGAGCGCCCGATGACCACGAGCTACCTGCTGCGCGGTGTCGCCCCGCTGGGCGGCGACCCCACCGACGTGCTGGTCGAGGGCGGCCTGGTCGCCGCGATCGGCCCCGACGCCGAGGACGCCGCCGCCGGCGTGCCGGACGACCTGCGGGTGATCGACGGTGCCGGCCTGGTGCTGCTGCCCGGCCTGGTCGACCTGCACACCCACCTGCGCGAGCCCGGCCGGGAGGACGCCGAGACGATCGTCTCCGGCACCCGCGCCGCCGCGGTCGGCGGGTTCACCGCGGTGCACGCGATGGCGAACACCACCCCCACCCAGGACACCGCCGGCGTGGTGGAGCAGGTGTGGCGGATCGGCCGCGAGGCGGGCTGGGCGGACGTGCACCCGGTCGGCGCGGTGAGCGTCGGGCTGGCGGGGGAGCACCTCGCCGAGCTCGGGGCGATGGCCGACTCGGCCGCCCGGGTGCGGGTGTTCTCCGACGACGGCAGGTGCGTGCACGACCCGGTGCTGATGCGCCGCGCGCTGGAGTACGTGAAGGCCTTCGGCGGGGTGATCGCCCAGCACGCGCAGGAGCCCCGGCTGACCGAGGGCGCCCAGATGCACGAGGGCGTGGTCTCCGCGGAGATCGGCCTGGCCGGCTGGCCGGCGGTCGCCGAGGAGGCGATCATCGCCCGCGACGTGCTGCTGGCCGAGCACGTGGGATCGCGGCTGCACGTGTGCCACCTGTCGACCGCCGGCTCGGTGGACCTGATCCGCTGGGCCAAGTCGCGCGGGATCGAGGTGACCGCCGAGGTCACCCCGCACCACCTGGTGCTCACCGACGAGGAGGCGCGCGGCTACGACCCGGTGTTCAAGGTCAACCCGCCGCTGCGCACCCAGGCCGACGTGGACGCGGTCCGCGAGGGCCTGGCCGACGGGACGATCGACATCGTCGCCACCGACCACGCCCCGCACACCCGCGAGGACAAGGACTGCGAGTGGGCCGCCGCCGCCTTCGGCATGACCGGCCTGGAGACCGCTCTGTCCGTGGTGCAGCAGACCATGGTGGACACCGGCCGGATGACCTGGGCGGACGTCGCCCGGGTGCTGTCGCAGGCCCCCGCACGGATCGGCCAGGTCGAGAGCCACGGCCGGCCGATCGCGGTGGGGGAGCCCGCCAACCTGGTGCTGGTCGACCCGGCCGCCCGGCGCGTGGTGCGCCCGGAGGAGCAGGCCACCGCCTCGGCGAACTCGCCGCTGCGCGGCCGTGAGCTGCCCGGACGGGTGGTGGCGACCTTCCTGCGCGGCCGGGCCACCGTGCTCGACGGCGTGCCGCAGGACGACCCGGACGCCGGCCCCGGCGCCCCGACCGCCCTCGGCCGGGAGGCCCAGCAGCCGGCGTGGGTGACCCGCTGATGCCGGTCTGGCTGTCGGTCACGCTGATGATCGCCCTCGCGGTGGTCGGGCTGGCCGCCATGCTCGTCGGCTGGCGGCACCGGCTGCGCCGCAGCACCGCCGAGGTCGCGGCACCGCCCGCCGTCCCCGAGCCCGACGCGCTGGGCGCGCCCCGCACGGACGAGATCCAGGCCACCTACGTGTCCACCACCCGGGCCGGCGACTGGCTGGACCGGGTGACCGCGCACGGCCTCGGCGTGCGCTCGGCGGCCACCGTGCGCGTGCACGAGGCGGGCGTGGTGCTGCGACGACGAGGGGCGCCGGACGTGTTCGTCCCGCGCGCGGCGCTGCGTGCGGTGGGCACCTCCGGCGGCATGGCCGGCAAGGTGGTCGGCGGCGAGGGCCTGGTCGTGCTGACCTGGGCCCCCGACCCGGACGACCCCCGCGGCCTCGACACCGGCCTGCGCCTGCGGCACCCCCACGAGGGCGAGCAGCTAGCGCGCGAGGCCCAGGACCTGATCGGATCGACGCCCGCCGCGCGCGGGCCTGAGGAGACACCATGACGGACGCACTGCTGGTCCTGGAGGACGGGCGGACGTTCACCGGCGAGGCCTACGGGGCCACCGGCGAGACCTGGGGCGAGATCGTCTTCAACACCGGCATGACCGGCTACCAGGAGACCCTGACCGACCCGAGCTACCACAAGCAGATCGTCGTGATGACGGCGCCGCACATCGGCAACACCGGCGTCAACGACGAGGACCCCGAGTCGGGCCGGATCTGGGTGTCCGGCTACGTGGTGCGCGACCCTGCACGCCGGGCGTCGTCCTGGCGGGCGCAGCGCACCCTGGACGAGGAGCTGGCGGCGCAGGGCGTGGTCGGGATCTCCGGCCTGGACACCCGCGCGCTCACCCGGCACCTGCGCGAGCGCGGCGTGATGCGCGCGGCGATCGTCTCGGGCGAGGCCCTGCTGGACGGCTCCGGCCGCACCCGTGACCCGGAGGACCTGGTGGAGGCGGTGCGCCGCTCCCCGCAGATGGCCGGCGCCGACCTCGCCGCCGAGGTGTCCACCGACGCCGCCTACGTGGTGCCCGCGCTGGCCCCCGACGGCACGCCGCTGGCCGAGCCGGTGGCGCGGGTCGCCGCCGTGGACCTCGGGATCAAGGCGATGACCCCGCACCGGATGGCCGAGCGCGGCATCGAGGTGCACGTGCTGCCCGCCGCCTCCACGATCGAGGACGTGCTGGCCGTGAGCCCGGACGGCGTGTTCTTCTCCAACGGCCCCGGCGACCCCGGCGCCGCCGTGCACGAGGTCGAGCTGCTCCGCGAGGTGCTGGACCGCAAGATCCCGTTCTTCGGCATCTGCTACGGCAACCAGATCCTCGGGCGCGCGCTCGGCTACGGCACCTACAAGCTGGGCTACGGCCACCGCGGCGTGAACCAGCCGGTGATGGACCGCGCCACCGGCAAGGTCGAGATCACCGCGCACAACCACGGCTTCGCGGTGGACGCCCCGCGCGACGAGGTCTCGGTGGCCCCGCACGACGGTGGCCGCTACGGCCGGGTGACCGTCTCGCACATCGACCTCAACGACGACGTGGTGGAGGGTCTCCAGGCGCTCGACCTGCCCGCGTTCTCCGTGCAGTACCACCCGGAGGCCGCCGCCGGCCCGCACGACGCCGCCTACCTGTTCGACCGGTTCCTGGACCTCATGCGCCCGGCGACCGCCACCACCGAAGGGACGGACGCCTGATGCCGCGCCGCACCGACATCCAGTCCGTCCTCGTCATCGGCTCCGGCCCGATCGTCATCGGGCAGGCCTGCGAGTTCGACTACTCCGGCACCCAGGCGTGCCGGGTGCTCAAGGAGGAGGGCCTGCGGGTCGTCCTGGTGAACTCCAACCCGGCGACGATCATGACCGACCCGGAGTTCGCCGACGCGACCTACGTGGAGCCGATCACCACCGAGGTGCTCACCACGATCATCGCCAAGGAGCGCCCGGACGCCATCCTGCCGACCCTCGGCGGGCAGACCGCGCTCAACGCGGCCATCGCGCTGGACGAGGCCGGGGTGCTCGAGGAGTACGGCGTCGAGCTGATCGGCGCCAACATCCCCGCCATCCAGAAGGGCGAGGACCGCGAGCAGTTCAAGCAGGTGGTCGAGGTCTGCGGCGGCGAGTCCGCGCGCTCCGCGATCATCCACGACATCGACGCCGCGCTGGTGGCCGTCGAGGACCTCGGCTACCCGGTGGTCGTCCGCCCGTCCTTCACCATGGGCGGCCTGGGCTCCGGCATCGCCTACGACGAGGCCGACCTGCGCCGGATCGTCGGCCAGGGCCTGCACTACTCGCCGACCACCGAGGTGCTCCTGGAGGAGTCGATCCTCGGCTGGAAGGAGTTCGAGCTCGAGCTGATGCGCGACAAGCACGACAACGTCGTGGTGGTCTGCTCGATCGAGAACGTCGACCCGGTCGGCGTGCACACCGGCGACTCGGTGACCGTCGCCCCGGCGCTCACCCTGACCGACCGCGAGTACCAGCGGCTGCGCGACATCGGCATCGCCGTGATCCGCGAGGTCGGCGTCGACACCGGCGGCTGCAACATCCAGTTCGCGATCGACCCGCAGACCGGCCGGATCATCGTGATCGAGATGAACCCGCGCGTGTCCCGCTCCTCGGCGCTGGCGTCCAAGGCCACCGGCTTCCCGATCGCCAAGATCGCCGCCCGCCTGGCCGTCGGCTACACGCTGGACGAGATCCCGAACGACATCACCGGCTCCACCCCGGCGTCCTTCGAGCCCACCCTCGACTACGTGGTGGTCAAGGTGCCGCGGTTCGCCTTCGAGAAGTTCCCGGCGGCCGACCCGACGCTGACCACCACCATGAAGTCGGTCGGCGAGGCGATGGCCCTGGGCCGCTCCTTCACCGAGGCGCTGGGCAAGGCGCTGCGGTCGATCGACAAGAAGGGCGCCACCTTCCACTGGGACGGCGAGGCCCTGACCGGCGACGCGCTGGCTGCGCTGACCGCGACGATCTCCCGGCCGACCGAGCGCCGCCTGGTCGACGTGCAGCAGGTGCTGCGTGCGGGCACCTCGGTGGACGAGGTCTACGCGCTCACCGGGATCGACCCGTGGTTCCTCGACCAGATCCAGCTGATGAACGAGGTGGCCGCCGAGACCGCCGCCGCCCCGGACCTCACCCGCCGGGTGCTCACCCGCGCCAAGCGGCACGGGCTGTCCGACGTGCAGGTCGCCGCGCTGCGCGGGATCAGCGAGGACGTCGTCCGGCAGGTCCGGCACGCCCTCGGCGTCCGCCCGGTCTACAAGACCGTGGACACCTGCGCCGCCGAGTTCGCCGCCCGCACCCCATACCACTACTCGTCCTACGACGAGGAGTCCGAGGTCGCGCCGCGCACCCGTCCGGCCGTGCTGATCCTGGGCTCCGGCCCGAACCGGATCGGCCAGGGGATCGAGTTCGACTACTCCTGCGTGCACGCGACGCTGGCGCTCAAGGGCGAGTACGAGACCGTCATGGTCAACTGCAACCCCGAGACGGTCTCCACCGACTACGACACGGCCGACCGGCTGTACTTCGAGCCGCTGACCTTCGAGGACGTCCTCGAGGTCTACGAGGCGGAGAAGGCCGCCGGCCCGGTCGCCGGGATCATCGTGCAGCTCGGCGGGCAGACCCCGCTGAGCCTGGCGCAGCGCCTCGCCGACGCGGGCCTGCCGATCCTCGGCACCTCCCCGGAGGCGATCGACGCCGCCGAGGACCGTGGCGAGTTCGGCAAGGTGCTCGCCGCCGCGGGTCTGCCGGCCCCGGCCTTCGGCACCGCGACCACGCTGGAGGGCGCGCGGGAGACCGCCCGCCGGATCGGCTTCCCGGTGCTGGTCCGCCCGTCCTACGTGCTGGGCGGGCGCGGCATGGAGATCGTCTACGGCGAGGAGCAGCTGACCGAGTACGTGCAGCGCGCGCTCGCCGACGCCAGCACCACCGGGCGGCCGGGCACCATCCCGCCGCTGCTGATCGACCGGTTCCTGGACGACGCGATCGAGATCGACGTGGACGCCCTGTACGACGGCACCGAGCTGTTCCTCGGCGGCGTGATGGAGCACATCGAGGAGGCCGGCATCCACTCCGGCGACTCGGCCTGCGTGCTGCCCCCGGTGACGCTGTCGGCCTCCGAGCTGGACCGGATCCGGGTGTCCACCGAGGCCATCGCCCGGGGCGTCGGCGTGCGCGGCCTGCTGAACATCCAGTTCGCGCTGGTCAGCGACGTGCTCTACGTGCTGGAGGCCAACCCGCGCGCCTCGCGCACCGTGCCCTTCGTGTCCAAGGCCACCGGCGTCCCGCTGGCCAAGGCCGCCGCCCTGGTGATGACCGGCCGCACGATCGCGGACCTGCGCGCCTCCGGCGTGCTGCCGGCCACCGACGCCGGGGTGATCGACCTCGACGCGCCGATCGCCGTCAAGGAGGCCGTGCTGCCGTTCAAGCGGTTCCGCACCGCCGACGGCACCGTGGTCGACACCGTGCTCGGCCCGGAGATGCGCTCCACCGGCGAGGTCATGGGCTTCGACACCGACTTCCCGACCGCCTTCGCCAAGTCGCAGTCCGCGGCCTTCGGCGGCCTGCCCGCCAGCGGCACCGCGTTCATCTCGGTCGCCGACCGGGACAAGCGGTCGATCGTGTTCCCGGTGAAGCGGCTCGCGGAGCTCGGCTTCGAGATCCTCGCCACCGAGGGCACCGCCGCCGTGCTGCGCCGCTCCGGCATCTCCTCGCGGGTGGTGCGCAAGTTCTCCCGCGGGCAGGGTCCGGCGGGGGAGCCGACGATCGTGGACCTGATCAGCGCCGGCGAGGTGGACATCGTGGTGAACACGCCGTCCGGCCAGGGCGCCCGCGCCGACGGCTACGAGATCCGCGCGGCCACCACCGCCGCCGACAAGGCGATCGTGACGACCGTGCAGCAGCTGTCGGCCGCCGTGCAGGCGATCGAGGCGCTGGCCGCCGGGCCGTTCCGGGTCGCCAGCCTGCAGGAGCACGACGCGCGCACCGCCGAGCGTCGGGCCGCCGCGTCGGCCGGCGCCGGGGCCGTGGCGTGAGTGGGGCGCACGCCGCCGCGCCGACTGCCGGAGCCGGTGCCGGGGCCTCGGGGCGGGTGCCGTTCGGTGCCCGCCTCGGCGCGGCGATGGCCGCGCACGGCCCGCTGTGCGTCGGCATCGACCCGCACGCCACGCTGCTGGCCGACTGGGGGCTGACCGACGACGCCGCGGGGCTGCGCCGGTTCGCCCTGACCGTGCTGGAGGCGGTGGCCGGGACCGTCGCCGCGGTGAAGCCGCAGGCGGCGTTCTTCGAGCGGCACGGCTCCGCCGGCGTCGCGGTGCTCGAGGAGGTCGTCGCGATCGGCCGGGAGACCGGCACCCTGGTGATCGTCGACGCCAAGCGCGGCGACATCGGCTCCACCATGGGCGGCTACGCCGACGCGTTCCTGCGCGACGGGTCGCCGCTGGCCGGCGACGCGCTGACCGTCTCGCCCTACCTCGGCTTCGGCTCGCTGACCCCCGCCGTCGAGGCCGTGCACGCCACCGGGCGCGGGCTGTTCGTGCTCGCGCTCACCTCCAACCCCGAGGGCGCCTCCGTGCAGCACGCGCGGGACGCCGACGGGGTCGCGGTGGCGGCACGGATCGCCGCCGAGGCCGCCGCGCTGAACGCCGCCGAGGTGGCGGGGGAGCCGGCGGGCACCCTCGGCTCGGTCGGGCTCGTGGTCGGTGCCACCATCGGCGACGCCGCACGACGCCTCGACGTGGACCTGGCCGCCGTGCGCGGGCCGCTGCTGGCGCCCGGCGTGGGCGCCCAGGGGGCAGGACCCGCGGAGCTCGCCGCCGTCTTCGGTGACGCGCGGCCGGCGGTGCTCGCCTCCTCCTCGCGCGGGGTGCTGCGCGCGGGCCCGGACGTGGGCGCGCTGCGGGACGCCGCGCGGGCGGCGGCGGACGCCGCGGGGGCCGCGCTGCGCTGAGAGGACCTCTCCGGAGCACGACGGCGCCTGGCGCCGCGTCACGCCGGGTCGGTGCGATCAGCACCGGCCCGGCGTCGTGCGTCGAGGGGGCGGACGAAAGCGCAAGGTGCAGCCTTCTGACCTGCGGACCGTTGCTAGGTTCACCCCGTTCGGGTGTCACCCGAACGGGTGGATGAGCGCTGCCTGCGTACGTGCAAAGCGGTGCTCGGCCATGCCGACGACCGATCTCAGGAGTTCGACATGCTGTCCCGTCTCTGTGCCATCGCTTTCACGCTGCTCGCGGTGATCGGCGCTCCCGCCGTCGCCTCGGCGCAGCCGGCCGACGCGGCGCTGTCCTGCTGGACGACGACCTACAACACCGTCGGCAAGGGGACCTGCGACAACGGCCCGGGCACGTGGAAGGTGCAGGTGAACTGCCACTGGCAGGTGGCGCAGAGCTCGGGCTGGATCAACCAGCGCTCGGGTCGGACCAACCTGTACGCCGAGTGCATCTCGCGGGCCACGGGGACCTTCATCCACATCCGCTGACATCGCGGTCGGGTGCGGTGTCGCGCCGCACCCGACCGTTGCCGATCCGGGAGGTTCTTCCGTGCTCGACCTGATCGACCTGTCTCATCGCTATCCGCGTGCTGACACCTGGGCCGTGCGCGGGTTCACCCAGTCCTTCCGGCCGGGGATCACCGGTCTGCTCGGTCCGAACGGCGCCGGTAAGTCCACGCTGATCCGGATGATCACGACCTCCGACCGCCCCACCACGGGCACGATCCGCTGGGACGGCGTCGAGGTGACCACCCGTGCGTCGCTGCGCACCCTGCGGCGCGACCTCGGCTACCTGCCCCAGCACGTGGACTTCGACCACGGAGCCCGGTGCCGTGACGTGCTCGAGTACCTCGCCTGGCTCAAAGAGATTCCTCGAGGCAGCCGTGACGCGGAGGTGCGACGGGTGCTGGCGGCCGTCGGCCTGTCCGACCACGGGCGGACCCGGGTCCGGACGTTGTCGGGAGGGATGCGTCAGCGGCTCGGCCTTGCGCAGGCGCTGCTCGGTGCACCGCGTCTCGTCGTGCTCGACGAGCCGTCGGTCGGGCTTGACCCGCTCCAACGCCAGGAGCTGCGGGTCGTGCTGCGCGACATCGCGTCCCGCGCGGTGGTGCTGTTCAGCACGCACCAGTTCGAGGAGGTCGCGGCACTGGGTGGACGTGCCGTCGTCATGTCCGCCGGACGTGCGCCGTTCTCCGGGACCGTGGACGAGCTCGCCCGGATCGGCGGTGGCTCTGCTGACTCGGTGAACGCGCTCGAGCGTGGTCTGCTCACGTTCTTCGCGCAGGACGGGGAGGAGCGATGATCCGGCTGCTGGCCCCGTGGCGCGGACCGCTCTCGGCCTGGGTGGCCGGCACGGCCGTGATGGTGGCCACCCTCCTGCTGCGCGACCGCGACTGGACCTCTGTCTGGTCGCTCGCTTCCGCTGCGGCCGATCTCGGCGTGCTTCTCGGAGCGCCGGCGATCGCGGCGACCGCCTGCCTCGACGCGCAACGCCGGCGCCGCCAGCAGTCCCGTGACCTGCTCACGAGCACACCACGTCCGGTCGTCGTCCGGCGGGCTCTCGAGCTGGTGCGACCGGTCGCCGTCGCGGTGGCGGTCGCGCTCTGCACCCACGGCGTCGCGTGGGTCCTGGCGGTCCTCGAGGGAGCCTCCGGGCGTCCGATGCTCGGGTATCCGGCCCTCACCGCGCTCACGCTCGCCATCGCCGCGGTGGTCGGTCATGCGGTGGGGGTGGCGTTGCGCGGGAGGATCGTCTCCCTCGCCGTCGCGCTGGCAGTCTTCGCCACGATCTACCTCGTGCGCGTCGAGGGCATGGACTACTGGTTCGTCGTGCGTGGCTGGCCCCAGCTCGCGGTGTCGCCGGGCGCGCTCGTCGCGCGTGCCGCGATTCTTGCCGCCCTGGTGCTGCTGGTCCTTCTCGCCTCGCGGTCCGACCTGATGCGGACCTGGTCCGCGGCGATGGCCCTCGTCGCCACGGTGATCCTCGCGTCGACGGCGGGTCCGCCGATCGAGCCTCGTCGACCTGACGGCGCCGAGTGCACCAGCGGTGCCGTCATGGTCTGCCTGTGGCCGGACAACCGCGCACGGATCTCGAGCGTGGAACGAGCGGCGCGTGCTGCCGAGGCGGCGGTGGCAGGGACCTTGCCGCCTCCGGCGGAACCTCTGCTCGAGGAAGGGCTCGCAGGGCCCTCGGACGCGGTCGGCTCCGGTGTCACCCTGCGGATGGGTGGGCCGGGGATCGCCTCCTCGGTCGCGTCGGAGTGGTTGAACCAGTTCCCGTCCTGCCCGACGGTCGGTTCCTGGGACAGCGTCGACAGCGAGGCGTGGACCGCCTGGTCGATGTGGGTCGAGGGGCGGATCGCCGAGGCCTACCGCACGCCCGCGCCGCAGTGGATCGGCGCGGGCCGCTCGCAGCAGGTCGAGGTGGATGCCGTGCTCGATCTGCCGGAGCACGAGCAGATCGCATGGGCGGCGACCCGTGCACTGCGAGCGCAGGGCTGCGAGGCGTGAGGTTGCCGCGGGGCTTCCTCCGTGAGCACCAGGTGGTCGGCGCGCTGCTGCTGCTCCTCGGCTCAGGAACGGTGCTGTGGTTCTGCGGCGGTGTCGCGATCCCGCTGCCCGGCATCGATCTCCCGGTTCCGCTGGCTTCGATCGTCCCCGGTGCCCTGGTAGCGGTCTGTTTCGGCTGTCTCGACGGCGGCGACATGGTCTGGGCGGAGCATCTCGCCCCGCGCGACCTCGGGCCCGCTCGCGTGCTGGCTCTCGGTGCGGGGCTGCTCCTGGTCGCAGCCGTGACCTTCGCGACCGGCGCGCGGGCCTTCGACGCCACGGCGGCGTGGGTGCTGGTCCGGGCGCTCGGTGCGGTGGCCGGTCCGGCGGCGGTCGGGTGGCTGCTCGGAGGTCGCTCCGCGGCGTCGGTCGTCGCGATCGCCTCGTGCGTCGCTGTCGTGATCGTGGGGCAGCAGGCCGCCATCGCGGCGGGTGCCTGGTCGCCCTGGGCGCTGCTGCCGGCCGGATCGGTGCTCGGGTGGCTCCTGGCATCGGCGGGAGTCGTGGTGTCGATCGCCGCGGTGGCGTCGCGCGATGTCGTGCAGGCACGTGGCGGGCGAGCGCCGCGCAGGCTCGGATCGGTTCGACCTCGCCCCGGGACCGGTTCCGGGCCGACGGAGATGGTGGCGCGGCGCCGTCACCAGCGAAACGACACGGCGCCGTGACGTGCCGGGCGGCGATTCCCGTGCCATCCTCGGACGAAGGACCCCCGGGGCGGCGCGACGTCGCACCGGACCGAGGGCCCCGCAGTTCCCCGTCCAACCGCCTCCACAGACAGTGACGAGAAGGTGACTCACGTGGCACTTCCGACTCTCACCCCCGAGCAGCGCGCAGCGGCGCTCGAGAAGGCCGCCGCCGCGCGCCAGGCCCGCGCGGAGGTCAAGAACAAGCTGAAGTACTCCCAGGGCACGCTCTCGGAGGTGATCAAGCTCGGCCAGCAGGACGAGACGATCGGCAAGCTCAAGGTGCTCGCCCTGCTCGAGTCCCTGCCCGGAGTGGGTAAGGTCAAGGCACGCCAGATCATCTCCGAGGTGGGCATCTCGGAGACCCGGCGCGTCCGCGGGCTCGGCCCGCACCAGGTGAAGGCGCTGGTCGACCGCTTCGGGTGAGTCGTCCGCACCGGACGTCCCCCGCGGTCCCACCAGGGACCGCCGACACGCAGGAGCACCAGAAGAGCATGACGACGCCTCGCGCCCGGCTCACCGTTCTCGCCGGACCGACCGCCGTCGGCAAGGGCACCGTGTCCGCCGATCTGCGGGCCCGGTACCCCGAGGTGTGGCTCTCCGTGTCGGCCACCACCCGCGCGCCTCGCCCCGGCGAGGTGGACGGGGTGCACTACCACTTCGTCACGACGGAGCAGTTCGACGCCTGGGAGGCGGCGGGCGAGTTCCTGGAGACCGCGGTGGTGCACGGCAGGAACCGCTACGGCACCCCCCGGCGGCCGGTCGAGGAGCGACTGGCCGCCGGGGAGCCCGCGCTGCTCGAGATCGACCTGCAGGGCGCCCGGCAGGTCCGCACGACCATGCCGGACGCGCAGTTCGTGTTCCTGGCGCCGCCGTCCTTCGACGAGTTGGTCCGCCGACTGGTCGGTCGCGGCACCGAGGACGCCGAGGAGCGGGAGCGCCGGCTGGCCACCGCCCGGGTCGAGCTGGCCGCCGAGGCGGAGTTCGACCACGTGATCGTCAATGACGACGTGCGACGTGCCACGGACGAGCTGGTCGGCCTGATGGGACTGCCGACCAGGTAGACTGACCCGCAGTCCCCATCACCAGCATCGTCAACGGGAGCCACCGTGTCCGGAACCGTCGCCCAGCCCATCGGCATCACCGACCCGCCGATCGACCGCCTGCTGGAGCGCGCCGACTCCAAGTACGCGCTCGTCATCTACTCGGCCAAGCGCGCCCGTCAGATCAACGCGTACTACTCGCAGCTCAACGAGGGCCTGCTCGAGTACGTCGGCCCGCTGGTGGACACCCGCCCGCAGGAGAAGCCGCTGTCCATCGCCATGCGCGAGATCGACGCCGGCCTGCTGACCGTCACGGCCAACGAGGCCTGAGCCTCCCGCCGTGCGCATCGTCCTCGGCGTCGCCGGCGGGATCGCGGCGTACAAGGCCGCGCTCGTCCTGCGGCTGCTGACCGAGGCCGGTCACGACGTCCGGGTGGTGCCCACGCGCGCCGCCCTGGAGTTCGTCGGGCGGGCCACCTGGGAGGCCCTGTCGGGCCACCCGGTCACCGCCGAGGTCTTCGAGGACGTCCCCGAGGTGCAGCACGTGCGCCTCGGGCGGCATGCCGACCTGGTGCTGGTCGTCCCCGCGACCGCCGACCTGCTGTCGCGGGCGGCCACCGGGCGCGCGGACGACCTGCTCGCCGCGACGCTGCTCACCGCCACCTGCCCGGTGCTCATGGCCCCCGCCATGCACACCGAGATGTGGCAGCACCCCGCGACCCGGGCCAACGTGGCGACCCTGCGCGAGCGCGGCGTGCACGTGCTCGACCCGGACTCCGGCCGGCTCACCGGCGCCGACACCGGCCCCGGCCGGCTGCCCGAGCCCGAGGCGATCGTCGAGGCGGCGCTGGGCCTGGTGCACGCCGACGGCACGCCTCGTGAACGTGACCTGGTCGGACGCTCCGTCGTGGTCTCCGCCGGCGGCACCCGCGAGGCGCTGGACCCGGTGCGGTTCCTCGGCAACCGGTCCTCCGGGCGGCAGGGCGTCGCGCTCGCCCGCACCGCGCTCGCCCGGGGAGCCCGCGTGACGCTGGTCGCCGCGAACCTCACCGTGCCGCCGCCCGCCGGCGTGCGCGTGGTGACCGTCGAGTCCACCGCCGAGCTGCGCACCGCCGTGCGCGCCGAGGCCGCCGAGGCCGACGTCGTGGTGATGGCCGCCGCGGTGGCGGACTTCCGCCCCGCCGAGGCCGGCGAGCACAAGATCAAGAAGTCCGCCGACGGCACGGTCCCGCCGCTCGCGCTGGTGCAGAACCCCGACATCCTGGCCGAGCTGGCCGCCGACCGGCCGCGCCCCGGACAGCTCGTCGTCGGCTTCGCGGCCGAGACCGGCGACGCCCAGGGCGACGTGCTGCACCACGGGCGGGCCAAGGCGCTGCGCAAGGGTGCCGACCTGCTCGCCGTGAACGCCGTCGGTGGCGGCCTCGGCTTCGGGACCACGGACAACGCGCTGACGATCCTCGACGGGACCGGCGAGGTCGTGCTGAGCGCCGAGGGCAGCAAGGCCGACGTGTCCGACCGGCTCTGGGACGCCGTCGCGGCACTTCTGGGGTCCGCGCCCCGGTAGCCTGGGCGCATGACCGATGCCTCTCTGCGCCTGTTCACGTCCGAGTCGGTGACCGAGGGCCACCCCGACAAGATCTGCGACCAGATCTCGGACGCGATCCTGGACGCGATCCTCGAGCAGGACCCGGCGGCCCGCGTGGCGGTGGAGACCATGGTGACCACCGGTCTCGTGCACGTGGCCGGCGAGGTCACCACCAGCGCGTACGTCGAGATCCCGCAGATCGTGCGCGAGGTCGTGCGCGGCATCGGCTACACCTCCTCGGACATCGGCTTCGACGGCGACTCCTGCGGCGTGTCGGTCTCGATCGGCCAGCAGTCCCCGGACATCGCCCAGGGCGTCGACAAGGCCTGGGAGTCCCGCCAGGACGCCGCCGACCACGACCCGCTGGACCTCCAGGGCGCCGGCGACCAGGGCCTGATGTTCGGCTACGCCAGCGACGACACCCCGAGCCTGCTGCCGCTGCCGATCTGGCTGTCGCACCGGCTCGCCGAGCGGCTGACCCAGGTCCGCAAGGACGGCACCGTCCCCGGGCTGCGCCCCGACGGCAAGACCCAGGTCACCGTGGAGTACGACGGCGACCGCGCGGTCCGCCTCGACACCGTCGTGCTGTCCACCCAGCACGAGCCCGACGTGCAGCTCGAGACCCAGCTCGCCCCGGCCATCGCCGAGCACGTGGTCGCCCCGGTGCTCGCCGTGCTCGCCGAGCACGGGCTGGAGCTCGACACCAGCGACTACCGGCTGCTGGTCAACCCGACCGGCCAGTTCGTGATCGGTGGCCCGCAGGGCGACGCCGGCCTGACCGGCCGCAAGATCATCGTCGACACCTACGGCGGCATGGCCCGCCACGGCGGCGGCGCGTTCTCCGGCAAGGACCCGTCGAAGGTCGACCGCTCCGCCGCCTACGCGATGCGCTGGGTCGCCAAGAACGTGGTGGCCGCCGGGTTCGCGACGCGCTGCGAGGTGCAGGTCGCCTACGCCATCGGCAAGGCCCAGCCCGTCGGCCTCTACGTGGAGACCTTCGGCACCGGCACCGTGCCCGTCGAGCGCCTCACCGCCGCGATCCGCGAGGTGTTCGACCTGCGGCCCGCCGCGATCATCCGTGACCTCGACCTGCTCCGGCCGATCTACCGGTCCACCGCCGCCTACGGGCACTTCGGCCGCGACCTGCCGGAGTTCACCTGGGAGCGCACGGACCGCGTCGACGCGCTGCGGGCCGCACTGGCCTGACCCGCGTGGCGGAGGTCCCGGAGCAGCCGACCCTCGCCGGCCTGGCCGACGCCGGGGCCGTGCGCGCCCCCGCGCGGGCGACGCGCCGTCGTGCCCGAGCACGGGACGTCGAGGTCGAGCCGGCCGCCGACCTGCCAGTGGCCCGGGTCGCGGTGGAGCTGTCGCCGCCGCACCTGGACCGCACCTTCGAGTACCTGGTGCCCGCCGCCATGGACGCCGACGCGCGCCCGGGCGTGCGGGTCAAGGTGCGCTTCGGTGCGCAGGACGTCGACGGCTACCTGCTGGAACGGGTGGCCGAGGCCGAGCACGACGGCGACCTGCTGCCGCTGCGCCGGGTGGTCTCCGCCGAGCCGGTGCTCAGCCCCGCGGTGGCGCGGCTCGCGCGCGCGGTGGCTGACCACTACGCGGGCACCCTCGCCGACGTGCTGCGGCTGGCGGTGCCGCCCCGGCACGCGCGGACGGAGCAGGCGGCGCGCGGGGGCGCGGCGGCTGCGGGCGACGCGGACGGTGCTGCGGGCGATCCGGCCGCCTCCGACGGCGGGGCGCACGATCCTGCGGGGCCTGGATCGCCGGCGCTCGATGCCGCCTCCGATGGCACGACGCCCGCCCGCGCCCTCGACCCTGCCGCGCCCGGACACCTCACTGGCACCGCGTGGGCGCCGTACCGCAGCGGACCCGCGTTCCTCGCCCACCTCGCCGCCGGCGGATCGCCCCGTGCCGCCCTGGCCGCCCTGCCCGGACCGGCGGGGGAGCGCTGGCCGGACGCCGTCGCGCAGGCCGTCGCGGCGACGCTGGTCAGCGGGCGCGGCGCGGTGGTCGTGGTGCCCGACGCGCGCGACCTGGACCGGGTGTGCGCAGCCCTCGACGCCGCCGGGGTGCCCGCGTGGGACGAGGCGAGCGGCACGGCGTCCTACGTGCGGCTGACCGCCGACGACGGCCCGTCCCGCCGCTACCGGGCGTTCCTCGCGGCGCTGCACGGCCGCGCGCGGGTGGTGGTCGGCACCCGGGCGGCGGCCTTCGCCCCGGTGGCGGACCTGGGCCTGGCGGTGTGCTGGGACGACGGCGACGACCTGCACGCCGAGCCGCGCGCCCCCTACCCGCACGTGCGCGAGGTGCTGAGCCTGCGCGCGGAGACCGAGGGCAGCGCCCTGCTGCTCGCCGCCCACGCGCGCACCGTCGAGGTGCAGGCGCTGGTCGCGTCCGGCTGGGTGCGGGAGGTGGCCGCCGACCGCGCGGAGGTGCGGCGCCGGGCGCCCCGGGTGCGGGCGCTGACCAGCGTCGAGCTCGCCCGCGAGGGCGCCGCCGCGGCGGCGAGGCTGCCGGGGGAGGCGTGGCGCACGATCCGCGAACGGCTGGCGGACGGACCGGTGCTGGTGCAGGTACCCCGCGCCGGGTACCTGCCGGTGGTGGCCTGCGCGCGCTGCCGTGCGGTCGCCCGGTGCACCACCTGCCACGGGCCGTTGCAGCTCACCTCCGGCGACGCCACCGCGCAGTGCGGCTGGTGCGGGCGGCTCGCGACGCGCTGGCGGTGCGACGCCTGCGGGCACGGAGCGTTCCGCTCGGTGGTGGTGGGCTCCGACCGCACCGCCGAGGAGCTCGGCCGGGCGTTCACCGGCGTGACGGTCCGGACCTCCGGCGCGCGGTCCAGCGCGGGGGTGCTCGCGACCGTGCCGGATCGGCCCGCCCTGGTCGTCGCGACCACGGGTGCCGAGCCGGTGGCGCCCGGGGGGTACGCGGCGGCAGTGCTGCTGGACGCGGCGGTGACCACGGGGTCGACGTCGCTGCGTGCCACCGAGGAGTCGCTGCGCCGGTGGATGGTCGCGGCGGCGCTGGTCCGGCCGGCGGCGGACGGGGGACAGGTGCTGCTGGTCGGCGACGGCGCGGAACGGCCCACGCAGGCACTGGTCCGGTGGGATCCCGTCGGGCTGGCGGCGCGCGAGCTGACCGAGCGGCAGGAGGTGCGGCTGCCGCCGGCGGTGCGCGTCGCCGAGCTGACCGGCACCCGCGAGGTGGTCGCGGCGGTGCTGTCCCGGGTGGACCTGCCGGAGGGCGCCGACGTGCTCGGGCCGGTGCCGATGCCCGAGCCGCACGGCGGCGGGGGACCGGGCGGGGCGGTGCAGGTGTCGCTGGACCCGCCGGTGCGCACGCTGGTGCGGGTGCCGACCGCCGAGGGCCGCCGGCTGGCCCGCGCGCTGGCGGCGTCGTTGGCCGTGCGCAGCGCCCGCCGCGAGGGCGGCAGCGTGCGGGTGCGGCTCGATCCGGGGGAGATGCTGTGAGATCCGTGACGACCGTGGTGCTCGACCTGGGCAACGTGCTGGTGCGCTGGGACCCGACGCTGCCCTTCGCGGGCTGGCTGAGCGACGCCGAGGTGCAGCGGTTCTTCGACGACGTCGACTTCCCGGCGCTCAACCTGCGCCAGGACGCCGGGCGCCCGTGGGCCGAGGCGCGGGCGGAGGTCGCCGCCACCCACCCCGAGCACGTGGCCGCGCTGGACCGGTACGTGGAGCGGTTCGCCGACTCCCTGCCCGGGCCGGTGCCGGGATCGGCCGCCCTGGTCGAGGAGCTGCGCGCCGCCGGGGTGCGGCTGCTCGGGCTGACGAACTGGTCCGCGCAGACCTTCCCGCACGCGGTGCCGGCGGCCCCGGCGATCGGTCTGCTGGAGGACGTGCTGGTGTCCGGGCACGAGGGGATCGCCAAGCCGGACCCGGCGATCTTCCGGCTGCTGGCCGAGCGCTACGGGCTCGACCCGGCGCGCACGCTCTTCGCCGACGACTCCCCGCGGAACGTCGCCGCGGCGGCCGCCGAGGGTTACGTCGCCGTGCTGTTCACCGACGCCGTGAGCCTGCGGGCGGACCTGGTCGCGCACGGGGTGCTGCCCGCCACGGCCTAGGATCGGGCCCATGCGCCTGCTCTTCGCCGGGACGCCCGAGGTGGCGCTGCCCTCCCTGGACGCCCTGCTCGCCTCCCGTCACGAGGTCGTCGCCGTCCTCACCCGCCCCGACGCCCGGTCCGGCCGCGGTCGCACCCTGCGGCCCAGCCCGGTCAAGGAGCGCGCGCTGGAGGCCGGCATCGAGGTGCTGACCCCGGAGCGGCTGAGCGAGGACGGCTTCGCGGAGCGGCTGCGCGAGATCGCGCCCGACGCGGCGCCCGTGGTGGCCTACGGCAACCTCGTCCCGCAGTGGGCGCTGGACGTGCCCCGGCACGGCTGGGTGAACCTGCACTTCTCCGTGCTGCCGGCCTGGCGTGGCGCCGCGCCCGTGCAGTACTCCGTGATCAGCGGTGACGAGGTCACCGGCGCGAGCACGTTCCTGCTGGAGAAGGGCCTGGACACCGGCCCCGTGCTCGGCACCCTCACCGAGACGATCCGCCCGCGCGACACCGCCGGCGACCTGCTCGGTCGGCTCGCCGACGCGGGCAGCGGCCTGCTGGTGCACACGCTCGACGCCCTGGAGGACGGGGTGATCCTGCCGCAGCCGCAGCCCGCCGAGGGGATCAGCCTGGCGCCCCGGCTCACCACCGAGGACGCACGGGTCCGCTGGGCGCACCCCGCGCTGGCCGTCGACCGGCGGGTGCGCGGTTGCACCCCCGCGCCGGGCGCCTGGACGACGCTGCCGGACGGGTCGCGGCTCGGGCTGGGACCGGTGCTGCCGGTGCCGGAGGTGACGGACCTGGCGCCCGGCGAGGTGCGGGTGGGACGGTCCGAGGTGCTGGTCGGCACGGGCACGCACGCGGTCCGGCTGGGCGACGTGCGCCCGGCGGGCAAGCGGGCGATGGCGGCGGCGGACTGGGCGCGCGGGGCGCGTCCGGCCGAGGGCACGGTGCTGGGTGCGACGGACGCGACCGGCGCGACGGCCGGGGCGGACGCGTGAGCGGGCGTCGGCAGGACGGCCCGGGCTTCGGTGGACGGCCGGGTGCCGGGTCGGGCGGCAGCGAGCGGCCGGGTGCCGGGTCGGGCGGCAGCGAGCGGCCGGGTGCCGGGTCGGGCGGCAGCGGACGGCCGGGTGCCGGGTCGGGCGGCAGCGAGCGGTCGCGGACCGGGGGGCGGTCCGACGGCGGCCGTGACGGCGGCGCGCCGGGTGGTGGCGGGCACCGTGGTCCCCGTCGTCGCACCGCGGCGGCGCCGTCCCAGCGCCGGCGTGGGGGCGACCCCGCCCGCACCGCGGCCTTCGACGTGCTGCGCGAGGTGGACGGCTCGGACGCCTACGCGAACCTGGTGCTGCCCCCGCTGCTGCGCGAGCGCGGCATCCGGGGCCGTGACGCGGGCTTCGCCACCGAGCTGGCCTACGGGACGCTGCGGCTGCGCGGCCGGTACGACGCGGTGATCGCCCAGTGCATCGGTGGCCGCGCGATCGAGGACGTCGACCCCCCGGTGCTCGACCTGCTGCGTCTCGGCGCGCACCAGCTGCTCGGGATGCGGGTGCCGCCGCACGCGGCGGTGTCGGAGACGGTCGGCCTGGCACGCGAGACGGTGGGCGCGGGGGCGGCGCAGTTCGTCAACGCGGTGCTGCGCGCGGTCGGTCGCGAGGACCTGGACGGCTGGCTGTCCCGGATCGGTGACGCCGCCGACCCCGAGGGCACGGACACGGTGGCGCGGCTCGCGGCGACCGAGAGCCACCCCGGCTGGGTGACGCGGGCGCTGCGCGAGGCGCTGCTCGGTCACGGACGGTCCGCGGAGGAGCTCGGCGACCTGCTGCGGGCGGACAACGCGGCCCCGCAGGTCTGCCTGGTGGCGCGCCCGGGGCTGATCGACCCGGCGGACCTGCTCGCGCAGGCGGGGCCGGACGCGGTGCCGGGCCGGTGGGCGCCGACCGCGATGACCCTGGCCGGCGGCGATCCGGCCGGGCTGCCGGCGGTGCGCAGCGGACGCGGCGGGGTGCAGGACGAGGGCAGCCAGCTCGTCGCGCTGGCCCTGGCGGCGGCCCCGCTGGACGGTGCCGACGAGCGCTGGCTGGACCTGTGCGCGGGCCCGGGCGGCAAGGCGGCGCTGCTGGCGGCGCTCGCGGGCGAGCGGGGTGCGCGGCTGGTGGCGAACGAGGTGCAGCCGCACCGTGCGCGCCTGGTCGAGCACGCGGTGCACGCCGCCCCGGCGGGTGCGGTGGAGGCGGTCCGGGTAGGTGACGGCCGGGACGTCGGCGCCGCCGAGCCCGGGGCCTACGACCGGGTGCTGCTCGACGCGCCGTGCACCGGTCTCGGGGCGCTGCGGCGCCGGCCGGAGTCGCGCTGGCGGCGGACCCCGGGCGACCTGGCGGCCCTGAGCGCGTTGCAGCGCGAGCTGCTGGTCTCGGCGCTGCGCGCGGTGCGGGTCGGCGGGGTCGTCGGCTATGTGACCTGCTCGCCGCACCTGGCCGAGACCCGGCTCGCCGTGCTGGACGCCCAGCGCGCCGCCACGAAGGCCGGTCTGGGCTCGGAGGTGCTGGACGCGCGCGCGGTCGTCACCGGGATCGCCCCGGAGATCGACCTGCCGGAGCGCCCCGACGTGCAGCTCTGGCCGCACGTGCACGGCACCGACGCGATGCACCTCACGCTGCTGCGCCGCACGGCGTGACGGCGGTGCGCGGCGGGCGCGCCGCGGGGCGTGGCTAGGCTGGACGCCGTGCCCGCTCTGATCAGCCCCAGCATCCTGTCCGCCGACTTCACCAACCTCGAGCGCGACCTGCACCGGATCGCCCGGGCGGACTACGCGCACGTGGACGTGATGGACAACCACTTCGTGCCGAACCTCACGCTCGGCCTGCCGATCGTGCAGCGGATCGTCGAGGTGTCCCCGGTGCCGATCGACGTGCACCTGATGATCGAGGACGCCGACCGCTGGGCGATCGAGTACGCCCGCGCCGGTGCCGCCTCGGTGACCTTCCACGCCGAGGCCGCGCAGGCGCCGGTGCGTCTGGCCCGCGAGCTGCGTGCCGCCGGCACCCGGGCGTCGATCGCGCTGCGCCCGGCGAGCCCGGTGGAGCCGCTGCTCGACCTGCTGCCCGAGTTCGACATGGTGCTGGTGATGACCGTGGAGCCCGGCTTCGGGGGCCAGTCGTTCATCGAGGGCACCCTGCCGAAGATCCGCCGGCTGCGCGCCGCGATCGACGCCGCCGGTGCCGACACCTGGATCCAGGTGGACGGCGGGGTGAGCCGGTCCACGATCGGGACGGTGGCGGCCGCGGGTGCGAACGTCTTCGTCGCGGGATCCGCGGTCTACGGGGCGGAGGACCCGGGCGCCGAGATCGACACCCTGCGCACCCTCGCCGACGAGGTGCTGGCGGGCTGATCCCCTTTCGCGGCGTTGCCGTCCGCCGAGTTCGGTGGTTCGTGCGAGAAGAGCGCCCCGGAACCACCGAACTCGGCCCGAACCACCGAACTCGCGAGCGGGGGAGTGGGCGGGTGGGAATGGTTGCTGTGGCATGATCGTTGCAGCAGCAGCAACACGTGCTCCGGGGTCGGTGTAATTCCGAGCCGGCGGTGACAGTCCGCGACCCGCGATCGCTTCGGCGTGACCGGTTGACCTGGTGGAAATCCAGGACCGACGGTGAAAGTCCGGATGGGAGGAGTCGTGGCGGCGTACCCGGGGTGATCCCCGGGCGCGCCGTGGCCGTCGTGCGACCTCCCGGTCGTGCGCCCGCCCACATCCCCGGAGCCTTCGAGGCGACGAGGGAGCGGGCATGGCAGCGCAGGACGGGCGGCACGACGCGCACGGCGCTGATCGCGGCGCGCCTGCCGACGGTGCCGGGCACGCGCGTCAGGCGCACGCGGACGGGCCCGCCGAGCACGTCGCGACGCAGCGCGCGGCCGCCGAGCGCGCGGCGATGGTGCGCGCGATCGACCTCGCCCGCCGCGGCCCGGCCCACGGCCCCAACCCCCGCGTCGGCTGCGTCCTGCTCGCCCCCGAGGGCACCGTGCTCGGCGAGGGTTGGCACCGGGGCGCCGGGACCCCGCACGCCGAGGTCGCCGCGCTGGCCGACGCCCGGGAGAGCGGGGTCGACGTCCGGGGGGCCACCGCCGTCGTCACGCTGGAGCCCTGCGACCACACCGGTCGCACCGGCCCGTGCTCCGTCGCGCTGATCGAGGCCGGGATCGCCCGCGTGGTGATCGCCGTGACCGACCCGAACCCGGTGGCACACGGCGGCGCCGACCGGCTGCGTGCGGCCGGGGCCGAGGTGGTGACCGGAGTGCTCGCCGACGAGGGGCGCGCGCTGCTCGGGCCGTGGTGGGTGGCGGTCGGGCGCGGTCGGCCCTGGGTGACGCTGAAGACCGCGAGCACCCTGGACGGCCGGGTCGCCGCCGCCGACGGCAGCAGCCGGTGGATCACCTCGCCGGAGGCCCGCGCCCACGCGCACGCCGTCCGCGCGACGGTGGACGCGCTGGCGGTCGGCACCGGCACCGCCCTGGCCGACGACCCCTCGCTCACCGCCCGCACCCCCGAGGGCGACCTCGCCGCGCACCAGCCGCTGCGGGTGGTCGTGGGGGAGCGCGACCTGCCCGCCGGGGGTCGGCTGCACGGTGTCGGCGGTGAGCTGCTGCACCTGCGCACCCGTGACCCGCACGCCGTGCTCGCCGCGCTGCACGCCCGCGAGGTGCGGCACGTGCTGGTCGAGGGCGGTCCCCGGCTGGCCGCGGCGTTCCTGCGCGCCGGGCTGGTGGACGAGGTGCACGCCTACGTCGCCCCGGTGCTGCTCGGCGCCGGCGCGCTCGCGATTGCCGATCTCGGCATCGGCACGATCGACGATGCGCTGCGGCTCGACGTGCGGTCGGTGCAGCCGGTCGGCCCCGACGTGCTGATCGTGGCCGCGCCCCGGATCGACGGTGCGGCCCCCGGCCGGCACGTCACGCCCGAGGACCGTTCCGCCGAGCGTGACCCCGCGACCCGCACCGTGCCCGCCGACGCCGCGCCCGACCCCGTGCGCCCGGCCACCCCGGACGTGCCGCGCCCCACTGCGGCGTCGTCCGCCCCTGACCCCGTCACCGTCCGTACCACCGACCAGCGCGACGAGCGTCGCGACGGCCGCAGCGCCCGAGGAGGCCTGTGATGTTCACCGGGATCGTGGAGGAGGTCGGCGCGGTCGTCGCGCTCGACCTGGCGACGAGCGGCGGCTTGCCCGGCTCGCCGGGATCGCCCGGAAGCCGCACCGACGCGCGGATGACCGTGCGCGGCCCGCTGGTGGTGCAGGACGCCGCCCTGGGCGACTCGATCGCGGTGTCCGGGGTCTGCCTGACCGTGGCCGAGCTGCCCGGCGACGGCACCTTCGCGGTCGACGTCATGCCGGAGTCGCTGGAGCGGACCGCGCTGGGTGATCTGGCCGCGGGATCGCCGGTGAACCTGGAGCGTGCGGTGCGCGCCGACGCGCGGCTCGGCGGGCACGTGGTGCAGGGGCACGTGGACGGGGTCGGCACGGTCCGCCGCCGCACCCCGGGCCCGCGCTGGGACGAGGTGGAGATCGCGCTCGACCCTGCCCTGGCGCGCTACGTGGCGGAGAAGGGCTCCGTCGCGGTCGCGGGCGTCTCGCTGACGGTCACCGCCGTCGGCGACGACTGGTTCGGGGTCTCGCTGATCCCGACGACGCTCGCGGCGACGACCCTCGGCACCGCGCAGGTCGGCGACCGGGTGAACCTGGAGGTGGACGTGCTGGCGAAGTACGTGGAGCGGCTGCTGACCGCGGGCGCGGTGGCGGGCGTGACCGGTGGTGCCCGATGACCGCGACGGACGACCTGGGCCTCGGCACGGTCGAGGAGGCGCTGGCCGCGCTGCGTGCCGGGCGCCCGGTGCTGGTCGCCGACTCCCCGGACCGGGAGAACGAGGCCGACGTGATCCTGGCCGCCGAGATCGCCACGCCGGAGTGGGTGGCGTGGACGATCCAGATCGCCACGCCGGAGTGGGTGGCGTGGACGATCCGGCACTCCTCGGGCTACCTCTGCGCGCCGATGACCGTGGAGCGCGCCGACGCCCTCGACCTGCCGCTGATGGTGCCGCAGAGCCAGGACCCGCGCCGCACCGCCTACACGGTCACCGTGGACGCCGCGCACGGCGTGGGCACCGGGATCTCCGCGGAGGACCGCACCACGACGCTGCACGTGCTGGCCGACCCCTCCTCCGGCGCGGTGGACCTGATCCGCCCCGGGCACGTGCTGCCGCTGCGCGCCGTGCCCGGCGGGGTGCTGCACCGTGCCGGTCACACCGAGGCGGCCGTGGACCTGTGCCGGCTCGCCGGGCTGGCGCCGGTGGCCGCGATCGCGGAGCTGGTGAACGACGACGGCACGATGATGCGGTTGCCGCAGACCGCCGCCCTGGCCCGCGAGCACGGGCTGGTGGTGCTGACGATCGCCGACCTGATCGCCTGGCGGACCGCCCAGGGCGACCTGCCGACCGGCCCCGCGCCGAGCGCCGCCGTCGACGGGGCCGACCCCGCCCGCCGGGTGCACCGCGCGGCCACCGCGGCGCTGCCGACCCGGCACGGCGACCTCACCGTGCACGCCTACCGCGACCTGCGCACCGGTGCCGAGCACGTGGCGCTGGTCGCCGCCGGCGGGCTGGCCGAGGTGCCGACGGTGCGGGTGCACTCCGAGTGCCTGACCGGCGACGCCTTCGGATCGGCCCGGTGCGACTGCGGCCCGCAGCTCGATGCCGCGCTCGACCTCGCCGCGCGGGAGGGTGGCGCCGTCGTCTACCTGCGCGGGCACGAGGGCCGGGGGATCGGACTGCTCGCCAAGATCGGCGCCTACGCGCTCCAGGACGCCGGCCGGGACACCGTCGAGGCGAACCTCGACCTCGGCTGGCCCGCCGACCGGCGCGAGTACGGCGCGGCGGCGGCGATCCTCGCCGACCTCGGCGTGCACCGGGTCCGCCTGCTGACCAACAACCCGGCGAAGACCGCCGGCCTGACCGCGCACGGCATCGAGGTCGTCGAGGTGCGCGGGCTGGAGGTCGGGCGCACCCCCCACAACGAGGCCTACCTGCGCACCAAGGCCCGCGCGATGGGGCACCTGCTCCCGAGCCTCGACCACCACGACAGCACCAGCACGGAGGACGCACGATGAGCGGCAGCGGCGCACCCAGCATCACCACGGACGGCACCGGCCTGCGGGTCGTCGTCGTGGCCGCGAGCTGGCACACCACGGTCATGGACGGCCTGCTGGCCGGGGCGCGGCGCGCGCTCGCGGCGGCCGGGGTGACCGACGTCCGGGAGGTCCGGGTGCCGGGCACCTTCGAGCTGCCGGTGGCCGCCTCGCACGCCGCCCGGGGCGGTGCCGACGCCGTGGTCGCCCTCGGCGTGGTGATCCGTGGCGGCACCCCGCACTTCGAGTACGTGTGCCAGGCCGCCACCGCCGGGCTGACCGACGTGGCCGTCAACACCGGCGTGCCGGTCGGCTTCGGCGTGCTCACCTGTGACGACGAGGCCCAGGCGATCGATCGTGCCGGTCTGCCCGGATCGCACGAGGACAAGGGCGCCGAGGCTGCGGAGGCCGCCGTCGCGACCGTCGTGGCGCTGCGGGGGCTGGACGCGTGATCGGCTGGCTGTTCGACGCGCAGCTCGTGATCGCCGGGCACCCGGTCCTCTGGCGCGAGGTGATCGGCAACCTGTTCGGGCTCGCGTCCGCGCTCGGCGGCCTGCGCCGCAAGGTGTGGGCGTGGCCGGTCGGGATCGTCGGGAACGTGCTGCTGTTCACCGTGTTCCTCGGCGGGGTGTTCCACACGCCGCAGGCCCGTGACCTGTACGGGCAGGCCGGTCGGCAGGTGTTCTTCGTCGCGGTCGCCGTGTACGGCTGGGTGCGGTGGAGCCGGGCGCGCGCCGCCGCCCGCGAGGCCGGTCAGCCGGAGGCGCCGGCGGTCGTCCCGCGCTGGGCCGGGCGGTCCGGGTGGATCCAGATCGGCCTGGTCGCGGTGATCGGCACGGTCGTGTGCGCGCTGGTCTTCCAGGCGCTCGGCTCTTGGGGGCCGTGGGCGGACGCGTGGATCTTCGTCGGCTCGCTGCTCGCCACCTACGGCATGGCGCGCGGGTGGATCGAGTTCTGGCTGATCTGGATCGCGGTGGACGCCGTCGGGGTGCCGCTGCTGCTGTCCGCCGGGTACTACCCCTCGGCGGTGCTGTACGTGGTGTACGCGGGCGTGGTGATCTCCGGCTTCGTGGTCTGGCTGCGGGCACGTCGCCAGGAGGAGCCGCAGCAGATCACCGCGGCCGCCGCCGTCGAGGGCTGACCGGAGGGCGGACGCGGGCGGGCGGGGTGCGCGGGACCGTCTACCCTGGCGGGCGTGAAGACGTTCGACGCGCTGTTCGCTGAGCTGTCCGAGAAGGCGATCTCCCGGCCCGAGGGGTCGGGGACCGTCGCGGAGCTGGACGCCGGGGTCCATGCGATCGGCAAGAAGATCGTCGAGGAGGCCGCCGAGGTCTGGATGGCGGCCGAGCACGAGGGCGACCATCGCACCGCCGAGGAGATCTCCCAGCTCCTCTACCACCTGCAGGTGCTCATGGTCGCGCAGGGTCTGACGCTCGAGGACGTCTACACCCACCTGTGACCCACCGCCGCCCGCGCCGACCTGCGCGGGCGGCCACCCCGTCCAGCCGAGGCGCGCCCGCCGCGCCGGCCACGGCACCGACCGTGGCACCCTGACACCCGAGGACTCCCCGTGCTGAGGATCGCCGTCCCGAACAAGGGCTCGCTCGCCGAGCCGGCCGCCGACATGCTGCGCGAGGCGGGCTACCGCCAGCGCCGCGACTCCCGTGAGCTCGTGCTCCCCGACGCCGACAACGGCGTCGAGTTCTTCTTCCTGCGCCCCCGCGACATCGCGGTCTACGTGGGCACCGGCACCGTCGACGTCGGCATCACCGGCCGCGACCTGCTGCTGGACTCCGCCTCACCCGCCACCGAGCACCTGGAGCTCGGCTTCGCCCGCTCGACCTTCCGCTTCGCCACCCAGGCCGGGCAGATGACCGACGTGCAGCAGGTGGCCGGCCGGCGCGTCGCCACCTCCTACCCGGTGCTGGTCGCCGCTTACCTGCGCGAGCAGGGCGTCGAGGCCTCGGAGATCGTCCGGCTGGACGGCGCCGTCGAGACCGCCATCCGGCTCGGCGTGGCCGACGTGATCGCCGACGTGGTCGAGACCGGGACCACGCTGCGCGCCGCCGGCCTGGACGTGTTCGGCGAGCCGATCCTGCGCTCCGAGGCCGTGCTGGTGCGCCGCGCGGACGGTCCCGAGCCCGCCGGCCTGGACGTGCTGACCCGCCGGATCCAGGGCGTGCTCACCGCCCGCGAGTACGTGCTGATGGACTACGACGTGCCGCAGGCGCTGGTCGAGCAGGCCGTCGCGATCACCCCCGGGCTGGAGTCGCCGACGGTGTCCCCGCTGCACAACGGCGAGTGGGCGGCCGTGCGGGCGATGGTCCCGCGCGCGCAGACCAACCGGGTGATGGACGCGCTGTACGACATCGGCGCCCGCGCGATCCTGGTCACCTCGATCCACGCCTGCCGGCTGTAGGCGGACGCGGTGCCGGGGCGGGACGACGACGGCGTCGGGCCGGAGGGCGCGGAGCGCGGGAGTGCTGCGGAGCCCGGCGGCGCGGTGCGTCCGGGCGGACACGCGCGGCCCGGTGACCCGGCGCAGGCCGGGGGATCCGTGCCCGGGCGACCCGCGCTGGACGCGGTGTTCCGGCCGCGGTGGGCGCGCTGGGTGTCGGCGGCGCTCGCGCTGCTGGTGACGGTCTCGGCGGTGCTGCTGCTCGTGCTGCTGCCCACCGAGGGACCGTCGGCGTACGGCACCGGTGACCGGATCGGGCTGGTGGTCGTCGCGGGCGGGATCGTCTGGTTCTGCTGGCGTCAGGCGACCGTGCGCGCGACGCCGACCCCCGACGGGCTGCGGGTGCGCAACCTGGCGACCACCCGCACGGTGACCTGGGCCGAGATCGTGTCCGTGCGCTTCGGCGAGGGCCGGCCCTGGGTGCAGCTCGACCTCGCCGACGGCGACACGCTCGCGGTGATGGGCGTGCAGCGTGCCGACGGCGAGCGTGCCGGGCGCGAGGCACGCCGGCTGGCGACGCTGGTCGCCGCCCGCACCCGCGTCGCCCGCGACGACTGACCCGCGCCGGGCGCGCCCGCGTCCGACCTGCGCGCCCGTTCGCGGCGGACCAGCGCCGAGCGTGCACGAAAACACCCTTCACGCGCCGGGAAGCCTGCATTCGTGCACTCTCGACGAGGCCGGGCGTGCCTCAGGGCGCCGAGCGGTCACCGATGCAGCCTTGAACGGCCCGGAAGCCTGCATCTGCGACCTCTCGGCGAGGCCGGGTGCCCGGGGTCAGCGGGTGGTGAGGTCGACGGCGTGCACGCCGGCGACGGCGGCGGCGAGGAAGGCGGCGGGGTCCTGGTCCAGGGTCCGGCCCATGGTGGAGAGCCGCACGGGGCTGCCGCCGAGGGCGGTGAGCAGATCGGCACCCGCGCCCACCCGCACCAGGCGGTGCCGTCCGCTCGGGCCGGTCAGGGCCTTGACCTGCTGGTCCACCCGGCGCCCGACGGCGGCGAGGTGCGCACCCTGCTCCGCGACCGGATCGGGCACCCCGAACGCGTCGGTCGCCCCGGGCGCGCCAGGAGCACCGTGCCCGTCCTTCGCCCCGGACCCGGGCGCGCCCGCCCCCACGCCCTCCGCACCCCGCGCGCCCACCGGCGCGCCCGCGTCGGCGCGGTCCACCGGTGCGGGGTCGAACTCGGGCACCGGCACGTCGGCGGGGGAGAGCGCGACGCGCCCGTAGGCGGTGAGCGAGTGGTGCGAGACGCCGAGGTGCCGGTCGCGCGGGTCGGCGCCGGAGACGCGCAGCGAGGCGACCGGGCGGCCACCGAGCACGGCGGCGGCGTTGACGGCCTCCCCGGCGGCCACGCCGGAGAACCCCCAGCGGGTGCCGGTGCCGAGGTTGCCCGGGCCCTGGGCGACGACGACCAGGTCGGCGTCGAGCACGTGCCGGGCGGCGAGGAGCGCGGTGTGCACGGTGACGGCCTCGTGGTCGCCGCCGAAGGCCTGCCCGGCGGTGATGCAGGCGGTGATCCAGCCCGCGTCGCGCAGGCCGGCGACCGTCATGGAGAACCAGGCGGGCAGCGCGCCGCCGTCGGTCATCACGTAGACCACCCGGGGCGCGGGGCGTCCGGCGCGGGCGGCGGCGTGCCGGGCACCCGCGACCACCGCGGGCAGGGCGGAGTGCAGGTCGGCGACCACGACGGGCAGCCCGGCCAGGTCGTCGGCGTCGCGCAGCACCTCGTGGTGCGGGGACTCCTGGTCGTCCACGCCGAGCACCATCGCCTGCAACGGGGTGTAGCGGGCCTTGACCAGGTGACCGGGTCCGGCCCCGGGGTCGGCGGGCAGGTGCGCGGCGTCTCCGGGGGCCACGACCAGCGCGTAGCCGCCGGTGCCGAGCCCGCGGGCCAGCGCCGAGACGTTGAGCAGCACCGGGTCGCCGACCGCCGGGGTGCCGACCAGGTCCGGGTAGGCGAGCGCCCGCACCTCGACCGGGGTGTCGTCGGTCACGCCGTCGGGCACCCGCACCCGCAGCTCCTGCGCTCCGGGCCACGACCGGCCGACCTGCTCCACGACACCCGCACGCCACGTGATCACCGGACCACGTTACCGGCCACTACGGTGGTGCCGATGCCCGAACAGACTCCCCCCGCCGAGCGGCTGCTCAACCTGGTCATCGCCCTGGTGCACACCCCCGGGCGCATGACCAAGGAGCAGATCCGTCGCACGGTCGCGGGCTACGCCGACGCCGCCACCGACGAGTCCTTCGAGCGGATGTTCGAGCGCGACAAGGACACGCTGCGGGACCTCGGGATCCCGGTGTCGACGGTGACCTCCGCCGGGCACGGCGACGACATCGGCTACCGGATCGACCAGGACGCCTACGCGCTGCCCGCCGTCGAGCTGACCCCGGCCGAGCTGGGTGCGCTGTCGCTGGCCGCCGAGCTGTGGCAGGACCGCGCGGCCCGCACGGACACCTCGCGGGCGCTGACCAAGCTGCGCGCCGTCGGTGTCGGCTCGGGCGCCACCGACCTGGTCGCGGGGCTGAGCCCGCGGGTGCGGGCCGGGGGCGACGCCTTCGCGCCGCTGCTGGACGCGGTGCAGGAGCGGCGCCGGGTCCGCTTCACCTACCGGGCGGCGAACACCGGCGAGGTGCGCGACCGGCTGGTCGAGCCGTGGCGGCTGATCGCGCGCCGGGGCGGCTGGTTCATGGTCGGGCTCGACGTGGACCGGGGTGCGCCGCGGTCGTTCCGCTTCAGCCGGATCGAGGGCCGGGTGCGGGTCGAGGGCGAGGCCGGGGCGTTCGACGCGCCGACCGAGGAGCAGCTGACCGCCGTGCTGCGCACCTGGGACGCCGACCGGTCGAGCTCGGCCCTGCTGGCGCTGCGCCCGGAGCGCGCGGAGGCGCTGCGGGCCCGGGGGACCCCGGTCGGCGCGACCGCGACGGTCGACCCCCGGCTCGCGCCGCTCACCGCGCACCGCGACCTGGTGCGGGTGCCCTACCGCGCGATCTGGGAGCTGGCGGAGGAGGTCGCCGGGTACGGCGACGCGGTGCTGGTCGTCGAGCCCCCGGAGCTGCGCGCGGCGGTGCTGCGCACGCTGCGCCTGGCGGTGGCGCTGGGCGGCACGGCGGGAACGACGACGGGGGCGGACCGTGGCTGAGCGGGCGAGCGAGCGGCTGGTGCGGCTGCTCGGGATGATCGGCTACCTGGACCGCCACGAGGACGTCACCGTGGCGCAGCTCGCCGAGCACTTCGGCGTGCCGCCGGCGCAGGTGATGGCCGACGTGGACACGCTCTGGATGAGCGGCACCCCGGGGTACTACCCGCACGACCTGATCGACTTCGACGCCGACTCCTACGACCGCGGCGTGATCCGGCTGACCGAGGCCCGCGGGATGACCCGGCCGCTGCGCCTGGGCACCCGGGAGGCGGTGACCCTGGTGGCGGCGCTGAGCGCGATGGTGGCCGATCTCGGGCCGACGCTCGACCCGGAGCGCGCGGAGGTGCTGCGCTCGGCGCTGGACAAGCTCACCGCGGCCACCGGGGAGGCGGCGGACGCCGTGGACGTGCGGCTGGCCGTCGACGGGCGCCCGGACGTGGTCGCGGCGATCCGCACCGGCCTGGCCGAGGGGCGCCGGCTGCGGATCCGCTATGTGAACGCCGCCGACGTCACCAGCGACCGCGAGGTCGACCCGCTGCGGCTGACCACCAGCGATGAGCGCTCCTACCTCCAGGCGTGGTGCCTGCGCGCGGGGGAGGAGCGACTCTTCCGGCTGGATCGGGTGGTGGCCGCCGAGGTGCTGGACACGCCTGCCGCCGCGCACCCCGGGGCCGGCCGTGGTGCGACCGCGGAGTTCCGTCCGGACGCCAGCGGCGACGTGGTGACCCTGCACCTGCGCAGCCAGGGCCGGTGGGTCGCGGAGCAGGTGCCGGTGGAGGACGTGCGCAACCTGGACGACGGCTCCTTCGAGGTGGACCTGCGGGTGACGCAGCCGGCGTTCGTGCACCGCCTGGTGCTCCAGGCCGCCGAGGACCTGATCGGCGTGCGTCCGGCCGAGGTGGCCGTCGAGGTGGCCGAGCAGGCCCGGCTGGCGCTCGCCGCCTACGGGGACCTGGCCGCCGAGGCGGGCGGCGCGCCGGTCGACGCCGTGGTGACCGGGTAGGTTGGCCGAGTGGTCTGGGTCCTCGTCTGGTGCGTGCTGGTGCTCGGCACGCTCGTCGGCGCGTTCTTCCTCGGCCGGGACCTGTGGCGGCGCGCCCGCGCGCTGGTGACCGAGCTCGAGCGGGCGGCAGAGGTGCTGGGCGAGCTCGCCGAGACCACCGGGCGGATCGCCGAGCAGGCGCGCGAGGCCGAGCGGGCCGCGGCCGCGGTGACCGAGCTGCTGCCGGACCGCGAGGAGGCCCGGGGCCGGTGGGCGACGCTGCGCGCCGAGGCCGCCGAGCGCAAGGAGCGGCGCCGGGAGCGCGACCGCGCCACCCGTGAGCGCTGGAAGACGTACAGCCGCTGAGATCCCGCTGAGATCCACGGGCGTCACGACACGGGGCCGATACACGCCGGGGCTAGACTCGGCGGATCGATCGACCGGCTACCAGGGAGAACCATCATGGGGCGCCTCTTCGAGCACCCGCTGACGCTGATCGTCCTGCTCCTGATCATCGTGCTGCTGTTCGGTGCCAAGCGGCTGCCGGACCTGGCCAGCGGGATCGGGCAGTCGCTGCGGATCTTCAAGCGCGAGGTGCGTGACCTCTCCGACGAGGACAAGGCCACGACCCCGGCCCAGCCGGCGGCGGCGCCTGCGCAGCCGGCCGCGCCGGTCGTGCCGCAGCAGGTCGCGCAGCCCCCGGTGGCGCCGCAGCCCGCACCGGTCGCGCCCGTCGCGCAGCCGCCCGTCGCCGCCCAGCCGCCGGTCGCCCCGGAGCAGCAGCGCCCGTCCGACCCCTCCGCCTGAGCGGCGGTGGCCCGGCGTCGCCCGTCGCGCAACCCCGACGGCAGGATGCCGCTGCGTGAGCACCTGATCGAGCTCCGCAAGCGGCTGGTGCTGGCCGCGCTCGGCATCCTCGTGGGTGCGGTGCTCGGCTGGATCGTGTACGACCCGGTGTTCCGCGCCCTCCAGGACCCGCTGCTGTCGGCCGCCGCGGACCGCGGTGTGCAGGCCTCGGTGAACTTCTCCGGCGTCGCGACCGCGATGGACATGAAGTTCAAGGTGGCGATCTTCCTCGGCACGATCGTGTCGAGCCCGTGGTGGCTCTACCAGCTGTGGGCGTTCATCACCCCGGGGCTGACCCGGCGCGAGCGGCGCTCGTCGCTGGGGTTCATCGGAGCGGCCGTGCCGATGTTCCTGGCCGGTGCCGCGTTCGCCTGGTACTCGCTGCCGCAGGCCGTCTCGGTGCTCACCGAGTTCATCCCGGAGGACGCCACCAACCTGATCGACGCGCAGACCTACCTGTCGTTCGTCATGCGGTTCGTGCTGGCGTTCGGGATCGCGTTCCTGCTGCCGGTCGTGATGGTGTGCGTCAACCTGGTCGGCCTGGTGCGCGGGCGCACCTGGCTCAAGGGCTGGCGCTGGGCCGTGCTGATCTCCTGCATCTTCTCCGCGATCATGACCCCGACCCCGGACGTGCTCACCATGCTCGTGCTCGCCACCCCGACGATCGCGCTGTACATGGCGGCCGTCGGGCTGTCCGTGCTGCACGACCGCCGGGTCGACCGCCGCCAGCCCGCCACCGTCGGCGAGGACGGGGTGCCGGTGTGAGCCACCTCGGCGTCGTGGTGAACCCGGTGGCCGGCCGGGGGCGTGGCACCGGGATCGGTGCGGCCGTGCTCGACGCGCTGCGCCGGCGCGGGCACCACGTCGAGGACCTCACCGCCCAGGACCTGCACACCGCCACCGCCCACGCCCGCCGCGCCTCGGTGGCCGGGCTGGACGCGCTGGTCGTGGTCGGCGGGGACGGGCTGGTGCACCTGGGCGCCAACGTGGTCGCGGACACGGAGCTGCCGCTGGGGATCGTCTCGGCCGGCACCGGCAACGACGTCGCCCGCGCGCTCGGCCTGCCCCGGGGCGACGTCGCCGCCTCGGTCGCCGCGATCGAGCGCGGGCTGCTCACCGGCGCCCGCGCCGTGGACGCCGTCAGCGTCGGGTCCCCGCACCAGTCCGCCCGTGAGTGGTACCTCGGCGCGCTGTCCTGCGGCATCGACGCCGCGGTCAACGCCCGCGCCAACGCGATGACCTGGCCCCGCGGCGCCGCCCGCTACGTGCGCGCGCTGGGCCCCGAGCTGCGCGCGTTCCGCCCCTACGGCTTCCGGCTCACCGCCGACGAGGGCGTGGTGTGGGAGTCCGCCGGCACCGTCGTGGTCGCCGCGAACGGCCCGTGGATCGGCGGCGGCATCCGGGTCGCCCCCGACGCGCGGATGGACGACGGGCTGCTCGACGTGGTGGTCGCCGGACCGTTCACCCGCGCCGGCGTGGTCCGGATCTTCCCCGGCATGTACACCGGGCGGCACCTCAAGCACCCCGCCGTGCACGTGCTGCGCACCCGACGGCTGCTCGTCGAGCCGGTCGCCGCACTGGGTGCGCCGCCGCCGGACGCGCACGCCGACGGCGAACGGATCGGGGCGCTGCCGCTGGTGGCCGAGGTGCAGCCGGGCGCGGTGCGCGTGCTCGCCTGAGACCGAGCTGCGGACGGGGTGCCGGATGAGGTCATGGTGTGGGTGTGGGTTCGGGGTAGGTGAAGGCGCGGCGTTGTTCTCCGGTCTCGGGGTCGATGTCGGGTTCGCCGGTCTCGGGGTCGACCATGAGGCCGTCGGGCATGATGCCTTGGCGGTTGGGGATGACGACGCCGTCGGGGCCGAGGAGCTCGGTGGAGGGCACGGGGGTGCCGTAGGGCGGGGCGGGGTCGAAGAATCCGGGGCGGGATCTGGACAGGTCGCATCCGCCGTCGTCAGGCTCGCCGAGCATCGGGACGCGCATCGAGGACAGGCGGATCACTCCGGCCGCGTCGCGATGCAGCGTGTAGACGATCTTCTGGCCCCTGGTCATCTTCTCCTGGACGTCGTCGAGGGTGGGGGGGACGTACGCGCCGGAGCTGAACCAACCGGCCGACGCGGAGGGGTAGCACATGATGGCGGTGGCCTCGTCGTCGTCCACGGTGAGTTTGACGACCTGGAGCGGGGGTGGTCCCGGTGCGTAGAGGTAGGCCGAGCCACCCGAGGTGTAGACGGGTGAGGTGACGTCGGCGGCCTGGGTGGCGTACTGGGTGAGGAGGTCGTCTTCGAAGAGGTCTTTGAGGGCGGGGGTGGAGTAGTCGGCGGCGTTGCGGGCTGCTGCTGCGGCGATCTCGGCGCGGTAGATCGTGGCGGTCCACTCGTTGCTCAGGTCGGGGACGCCCAGTGGCCAGTCGATCGCGGGGACGTCGGCGATGACCTCGTCGGCTTCCCAGCGGGTCGGGTCGCCGTCGGGGGAGCAGGCGGTGGTGAGCAGAGCGGCGCCGAGGGTGAGTGCGCACCAGCGTAGGAGCAGCACGGGTCGGGGCGGGGTCGTGGCGCGCATCAGCGGACCTTCGTGATGTCGAGCGCGTCGCGCTTGTCGTAGTACGGGCTCATCATGTCGCGCAGGTACTGCTCGGTGCTCTGCCCGCCGGTGTGGATGATCTGCTCGGGCACCCACCCCTCGACCAGGTTCGCGAGCGCCTTCTTGGTGTCTTCCGCTCGGGCGGCTGCGTCGTCCTCGTCGCTGGTGGCGTCGTGGTCGGTGGACCAGAGGTCGTTCAGGACGGTGTCGTAGTTGTTCGCCCAAGCGGACGAGGCGAGGTCTTCGGCCCCGGCCACGGCCAGGCTCGCGGCGAACCCTCCGGAGGAGAGCGCCTCACCCGCCAGCAGGCCACCGATGCCGATGAGCTGGTCGACGGCCTGGTCCTGTGCGGCGGCGGCGGACAGCTCGTTGGCGAGCTTGGCGCCGTCGACCATCCCGAGCAGCCCGATGATGCGTTCGAGCGCGCCGTCATACGTCATCTCGGGCACGGTGCCGACCGAGGCGACCAGACGCGCCTGCAGGTCGGTGACCGCGTTGAGCAGGATTCCGGCCGCGGTGGGGTCGCGCTCGATCTGGGCCAGCATGATCGCCAACGCGCGCTGGGAGATGTCGACCAACCACCCGTCCCCGTCCTCGCCCAGCCAGTGGACCCTGACATATTCGGTCGCGCTCGTGCTCGTGGCTGCGTTGTTCAGGGTGGAGACGGTCTCGACCCAGACGGGCAGGTGCACGGAGACGATCGCGGCCAGCGCGGCCCGCGCCTCGGGGTCCATGTACCCGTCGTAGTAGGTCTCGAGGTCCGCCCAGGCGTTGATGATGGTGGCGTTGACGGTGGCGAGCGCCTCGGCGGTGGCGCGATCCATGTCCGGGCCGAGCAGCCCGCCGGGCACGTGCTGCATCGCTTCCCAGGCGAGCATGGGTGCGGTGTACCCCCCGCCGTCGTGCCAGTCGCGAGTGCCGTACCAGTAGTCGGCGCGCTTCTTGCCGTGCTCGGCGTCCGCGAACCATTCGAGCGTGGCGGTGGGGTCGGCGGCGAGGTGGCGGAACAGCCCGTCGGCGGGATCGAGCCGGTACATGCCCTCGCCCAGCGGTCGGTAGAGCAGGTCGGCGGCCATGCCCTCGCCGGCGTTGAGGTACTGGACGGTGAAGAGCGTGCCGTGGTCCTGCTCCCAGTCCTGGGTGGAGTCGGCAAGCGCCTGCACGAGGTGCGGGGGCATGGGCGCGCCCTCGACGTCGGCGAACAGGAACGCGATCGGGACGGCGCCCTCGCGTGCGTCGACCAGTGCGCCGGCGAACGTGGTGGCCTCGGCGTCGCTCCACAGCGGCGCGGCGAGGGACAGCGTGCGGCGCAGCTCCTCCTGGAGGAGCCGGGGGGCGTCGCTGGTGCCCTCGGCGCGGGTGACGTCGAGGCGGGTGAGCAGGTCGGCCAGACCCTCGCCGCCGAGCTCGTCCAGGAAGTCGCGCAGGACGATCGGGTCGTCGCGCCACTTCGCGAGGAGGGCCGCGAGCTGGTCGATCGACTCGGGGTGGCCCTCGGCCGCGAGGTCGGCCAGGTCGAGCAGGGCGTCACGGATCGCGTCGGCGTCGAGGAGGTCGGGTCGGGTGATCCCGGCGGTGGTGAGCGCGATGCCCGCGGTCGCCCAGTCGGCGATCGCGACGGCGCCGAGGGCGGACTCGACTGCTGCGTCGGCGTCCTGGCGGCGCTGGACGAGGTCGGCGCGATCCCGGGCGACCGAGGCGAGCGTGGCGCGCGCGTCGGCCCGCTTCGTGCTCGCGCGGCGGATCTGGGCGGCGGTGACGACGACACCGGGTGGGGGGAAATCGTTCAGGATCTTGTTGGCGGCCTCGAGGTCGCGCTGGGCCTCGGCGCCCTGCTGGTCGAGGAGCTCGTCCTGCTCGTGGATGTCGTCGATCTCGGCGGCGTAGCTGACCAGGGCCGCGGAGTAGGGCGCGAGCGAGCTGATCAGGGTGGTGATCCGCGTGAGCGTGGTCTGGCAGGACTGGCGGAAGGAGTCGGCGGCCGCACCGGACCACCGGTCCGCGGTCAGGGCGTCGTGCTGGGTGCGCATCTGCGTGCGCGCGTGATCGAGCTGGAGCACGATCGTGTTCATGGTCCCCGCGCGGGTGCGCAGCGTGGCGGTGTCGCCGATGCCGGGGTTCTGGGTCGTCCAGGACATGGGAGCTCCTACAGGCTGTGGTCGGTGAGGCGGTAGATCTCGGCGGTGTCGACAGCGCCCTGGCCGACGCGGAACATCTCTTCGGCGCCGCCGAGCAGCTGGTGACCGACGGTCGTGGACAGGTCGGACAGGAGGTCGTCCACGCGAGCGCTGCCCGAGGAGCACTCCGGTCCCCATCCGGGGTCGGGCATGTACTGCGCCGCTGTGCGGATCGCTTGACCAGTACTGGTTCGAGGCCTCACCCTCGGCGATCACGACGTCCAGGGCCGGCCGGCTGGATCGTGGACAGGAGAGCGAACTTGACCTTGACCCGATGTGCCGCGCCTCCGATGGAGCACGAGCGCGAGCGTTGGCAGCGCATCACGGGGGTGCGATGTCGAACGGTGTGCCGGTGCGGTCACCCCCACAGGTTCTCCTGCCAGTTGGTGAACTCCTGCTGGACGGGGGTGACGCCGGTGCAGTCGAAGCTGGTACCGCTTGTCGTGCTGTCGTCACGGATGAGCAGGAGGTCCTCAGGTAGGTCGTAGTTCGCCAGGGCGGCGCGCTCGGCCTCCTTGGGCGGTGACAGGAGGAACGACTGCGGACTGATCGATGTCTCTGCGGCCCCCTGAGGTTCGATCTCGTCGGAGTCGAACGAGTAGTAGCGCCAGTCGGTCGATTCGCATCCGTCGACGGTAGTAGTGCCGTCCTCGTTCTCGGTGATGGCTATCGGGGTGAACGGCGGTGGTCCGAGGGGGACGTCGGGCTTGTAGTCCCTGCTGGTGAGTGTGATGAATCGGAACGGGAAGTTTTTATTCATGCCAAGGTAGATATTGAACTGAGCGAAGTTGCTGGAATTCGTGACCTTCGCCCAGTAGAAGGCTGTGTAGCTGGTGCGGATGGCGCGGACGGCCGCGGTGTTCTCCAGGTCGTTGGTGGTGTCGAGCTCAGGTGTCAGGTGGAACTCGGCCGGGGCTGCCAGAGGCAGTACCGGGTCGGGTCGGTGGGCAGCTTCGCGGGCTTCGTCGGCGCCCGTGTACAGGACGGTCAGGCCTGCGGTGACGAGGGCGGCCAGGACGAGGGTGACGGTCGCGGCCAGGTGGGTGCGGATCCAGGCGATCACGGCATGTCCCTTCGTGGGGTGGAAGGGCCGCCTTCGAGAGCGTCGGGGGCGACGATGGAGTAGTCCTGGGTGGAGTTGATGTTGGAGGTGGCGTTGGCTGTTGTGGCGTAGGCGTTGCGAACGATCTCGGCTGGTGTCTGGTCGCGGAGGGTGGCGAGGGCTTCCGGGGTGAGGTGCAGCGCCTCGTCGAGGGAACTGGTCATCTTGTTCTGGGCGATGTCGGTGACGTGCAGGGTGCCGTCCGTTCGGGGATCTCTGCCGAGTCGGGAGAGTTCGTCGTCGCTGAGGATCTGTGGATCCATGGCGGCTATCACGCCTTGGGCCTGGCCGGCGCCGATCCCGGCTAGGTAATCAGTGATCTCGCTTCCGGTGGATGCGCCGGGAATGAATGACAGCAGGGTGAATGCCAGGTCCAAGCGTTGTTGGTGCGCGTCGCTGATGTTGCCGGCGTGGATCTGTACCTCGGCGCCGTAGGCGGCGGTGAATCCTTGCATCGCGCCGAGCATCTCCAGGGCGGTCTTGACCTCGTCGGTCGGAATTTTGCCATTGTTGATCGCCGTGACCAGGCCGGATTTCCAGAAATTCAGCGCGTCACCGAAGGACTCCAGTGAACCCTCCTGGGCCAGGGTGATCCCTAAAAGGCGCGCCAGGTTGCCGCGGTTCATTTCGAGTCCTGCCGTTTCGTGCACGCCAAGGCCCGAGTAGATGTGCTGTGTAGATTTGTCCGGGTCGCCGTTCGTTGCGCATGCGGCGATCTCTGGGATGTACGGCGTCAGGGCGGTGATGAGGTGTTCGGTGGCGGCTGCGGAGATGCTGCTCACGGTGAAGGACCTGTTGGCGCCAAGGCCCTCGACGGCGCGGCTGGCGAAGGTCGTGACTTCGTACCAGGGTGTTCCCTTGCTTGCGCTGTATCGGCCTTCCTGGAGTGTGGGGCAGGTGATGACTGATGCGAGCAGCTCGGTCGGTGCGGTGAAGCCCCCGAGTGACCAGTCGCGCTCGTAGAACCAGTAGTCGATGCGCTCCGTGGCCGAGGCGGCCCAAGTCGCACCGGTGAGCTCGGGGGCGAGGCGCGGGTCGCCCGTCAGGCCGCCGAAGGCTTCGAGCGCGAGCTGGGGGTCGGTCGAGATCCCGCCGAAGATGCTCGCAGCGAGGTCGACGACGCCGGTGCTTCCCAGGGCCCAAGCGGCCAGCCCCGCATCACCGAAGAGGCTCTCGGGTCCGCGCTCCACCCCGATCTGAGCGAACAGTGCGGGGTCTGTCGTGCGGATCTGCTCGAGCCGGACGAATGCGCCTGCGCTGATGTCTGGGGTGAGTCCGGCGGCCGACAGCAGGGCGGGGACGGTGACGATCGCTGAGCATTCGGGATCGGTGATGGTGTCGACGAGGGCGGCACCGAACTCCTGGCACGCCGTCGCGGTCCAGGTGGTCGCGGCCGAGGTCAGGCTTGTCGACAGCAGCGAGAGAAGCTGCTGTGCTCGGCGTGTGTCGAGGTCGGACATCCCGGGCACGGTGACGGCGGCGTCGAGCAGGTCGACGGTCCCGGTGGCACCCAGGGCGGTGTAAAACTTGTCGCAGAGCGCCGGGTCGGAGGCGTTCTGCAGGAGGAACTGCTGGACGAGATCGAGGTCGTCGACGGTGATCGCACCGTCGTCGACGCGTCCGATGATCTCCTCAATGATCTTCTGGTCGCTGAGCCGGCGTCCGTCCGGTCCTGTCGTCGTCGCGATCCACATGGCGGCTCCTGGCCCTGCGGAATCACCGAGTGTCCGCACGATCTCGGCGTCGAGAGACCTGCGGCGCGTGCCGGCCTCGTGCATGTCGTCGAAGTGGCGTGCGTTGGCCCTGACACCTGCGTCCGGGTCGAGGGAAGCGAGCGCGGTCTGGTAGTCGTCCTGGAGGGCGTCGAGCCGGCTGGCGTAGTCGACCAGGGTGGTGGCCAGGCGGTCCCAGGCGTCGACGATGCCGACAGCGGTCGTGGAGAAACCGTCCATCGTGGTGGCGAAGGCGGCGGCGGCAGCACCGGTCCATCGGCCGTCTGTGGCGACCTCGGCCTGACGATCGGCCGTGGCCCGGTCGTTGACGAGCGCCTGGGCGCGGCCGTTGAGCAGGCGTGCTGCCGTACGGATCGCATCGGTGTCGCCCCGGGTCGGGTCTTTCAGCACGGTGGGTCAGCTCCCTTGGGTCGCGAGGTTTTGGTCGGCGGTGGTGAAGGCGGCGAGCGTGGACGACAGCTGGTCGCCCGCGGTGGTCCAGTTCTCTCGGACGGTCGTCTCTTGCCCGGAGATCAGCGCGTAGGCCTGGCGGAACGCCTCGGCGACGGATGTCGAGCCGCAGCCGTCGATCCTGGGCGGAAACGGGTCGAGCGCGACCGTCTGCCTGAACGCGCTGAGCTGTGCTGCGGACGCCGAGATGGCGTCCTGGTTGACGATGAGGTCGCTCATCTGTCGGTCCGTTCGTCGAAGGTGTCGGAGGTGGTGATGGGCAGCTGGACCAGGCGGACCCGGCCGGACTCGGCGAGATATCCGCGGCCGGGTGGGTTGTCGGCACGTTTGACGCGGGGGAAGGATGTCCGCAGCACCTGGTCGCCGTCGGCTTGGTCGGGCTGGAGCACGATCCCGCGACGCTCGCTCTTCAGATCGTTCGCCAGCACCCAGGACGAGGCCCAGGTGGAGCTCTCCGCCTCGGCGACGATGAGGTGGCCGTTCGCCCGCGCGGCGCGGATGAGCGCGACCAGGGCGGAGTCGGCCTCGCCATTGATGTGTGCGGTGACCCCCTCGATCACGAGGGTCGAACCTCCGGAGGCGGAGGCGGGCCGCTCGAACTCCTCGAGCAGATCCTTCGCCAGTGCGTTGGTCTCGGACGGGCCTGTCGCCGAGCGGTCCCAGCGTTCTGCCAGCCGGAGGGTCGAACCGCGAGGGCCGGCGAAGTAGATCGGCAGGTCCCCGTGCTGTCGAAGTGAGCGCGTCAGGGTTCTGAGCGCGGTGGTGCGCCCAGAGCCCGAGAGACCGGCGACCAGGAAGACGCCGGAGCGGTCGAATCCGACGGGTGCGAGGTCGTCGTCGGCCACCCCGAGCACCGGCTTACCGTCCACCTCGGTCGGCAGGTCACCGAGCGCGATGTGGTCGGACAGGCGGCGGACCTCAGGCGCGCAGGGTGCTCCGGTCCACTCCAGGTGGCCCGCGAGCGCGAGTGTGGCGTCGGCCTGTGTCTTCGGCGACTCGTTGCCGCTGATCACGGCGATCTGGAGGAAGTCCGTGCTCCCGGAGAGCACGGCACGTCCCGGATGGCTCTCCGGGGTCAGCACGTCTCTCGGAGCGCCGAGCGTGCTGTAGGCGTTCTCGTCCGCCTGGCGCAGCACGAGCCGGCGGGTGATGGCGGCCGCGAAGGCGCTCGGGAGCGCGGCAGAGCGGTCGGCGGTCAGCACCACGTGGACGCCGACCGCGCGACCTTCGGTGACCAGCCGTTGGAGCGCGGCGAAGACGGCTTGACGGCCTGACTGGTTTTCGTAGCCGTCACGGAACGCCGAGAACCCGTCGACCAGCAGGAACACGCGCGCCAGGTCGCTCCCGGTCAGCCCGCGATAGGTGTCCAGGTCGTCTGCCCGAGCTGCGGAGAACGCGGCGGCGCGGGTGTCGACCTCGTCGCTCAGCTCGGTCAGCACCCGGGTGACGCGCTCGGTGTCGGAGCCGTTGATGATCGATCCGACCTGGGGCAGTGCTTCGAGCATGGCGAGGGCGCCGGTGGCGAAGTCGAGGCCGTAGATGCGCACGTGCCCGCGTGCGGTGGCGGCGGCGGTGGCGATGGTGCGCAGGACGGTGGACTTGCCCGAGCCGGTGGTGCCGAACACGGCGAGAGCGCCGTCGTCGTCGGGGAGGTATCGGTAGGGGTGCTGGGCCTGCTCGGCGGGGACGTCGATGGTGCCCAGGGGCAGGTCACCGTCGGTGTGGTCGCCGGTGGTGTCGAGCGGGATGACGGTGGGGATCTCGTCCAGCCACGGCCGCCGCGGCGCCGGAACCCCCGCCCGGTCGGCGGCCTCCCGCAGGGTGGCGACGACGCGGGCGGCTTCGGTGGGGCCGTCGGCGGCGCGGGGGAGCAGGGCGGCGGGGTGGGGTGGGACGGTCCAGGGTTCGCCGGGGCCGAAGGTGAGGGACTCGACGCCGATGGTGGGTGGGGGCGCGGTGGTGGTGGCGCGGCCGCCGACGTAGCCGGTCTGGAAGAGGGTGAGGCGTCCGGGGCCGGTGCGGACGGCGCCGCGTCCGGGGGTACGGGGGTCGATGTGGGCGGCCATGGGGCTGCCCAGGACGTCGGAGGAGTCGGACTCGTCGGCCATGCGCAGCGCGATGCGCAGGTTGGTGTTGGCGCGCAGGTTGTCCTTGATGACGCCGGCGGGGCGCTGGGTGGCCAGGACGAGGTGCAGGCCGAGGGAGCGGCCGCGCTGGGCGACGTCGACGACGCCGTCGACGAACTCGGGGATCTCCTGGACCAGGGCGGCGAACTCGTCGACGACGATGACCAGGGCGGGCGGGGTGCGGGGGTCGCCGGTGCGTTCCATGGCGAGCAGGTCCTTGGCGCCGACGGAGGCGAGCAGGTGCTCGCGGTGGCGCAGCTCGGCGCGCAGGGAGGTCAGGGCGCGCCGGACCAGGTGGCCGGCGAGGTCGGTGACGAGCCCGACGCAGTGCGGCAGGTCGACGCAGTCGGCGAACGCGGCGCCGCCCTTGTAGTCGACGAACAGGAAGGTGATCCGGTCCGGCGAGTGCGCGGCGGCCATGCCGAGCACCCAGGCCTGGAGGAACTCGGACTTGCCGGCGCCGGTGGTCCCGCCGACCAGGGCGTGCGGTCCCTGGGTGCGCAGGTCGAGCACGAACTCGCCGTCGGCGCCCTGGCCGATGGTGCCGCGCAGGTGGGCGTCGTGGCTGCGTCGCACGGGTGGGGCGTCGCGGTCGAGGAGGGATCCGGTCTCGCGCCAGCGCTCGATGACGGCCTCGGGCTCGGTGGCGATCTCGGCGCCGGCCACGGACAGGTAGCCGACGGCGCGGGGCAGGTCGGACTCGTCGAGGGTGAGCGCCCCGGCGTCGGCGACGCCGGCGAGGTGCCGGCCGAGCGCCACGGCGGTGTCCTCGTCCAGGGTCTCCGGGGTGACGGGGTGCCAGGTCCCGTCGGCGGTGCGGCCGGTGCGGGCGCCGTGCTCGTCGGCGATCAGCACGATCCGGCAGGAGGCGGGCAGTCGGCGCTGGGAGCGGGCGCACCAGATGACGACGACGCCCATGGCGGGTCCCTCTTCGGCGATCCGGACCAGGCGGCCGCGCTCGGCGGGGGCGTCGTCCTCGACCAGGACGACCACCCAGGGCGCGGTGCGAGAGGCGCCGCGGGTGGCACCGCGCCGCTGCGCGATCAGCTCTTCGATCTGGGTGACGACGCTGGTGCAGGCGGCGGGTCCCGAGGCGAGGTGCGTGCCGAGCGGGGAGTGCGCGGAGTCGACGTGCGGCAGCCAGGACAGCCAGAGCCAGCAGGGTGCGCTGGTGCGCGAGGCGAGGCCGGCGATCACGAGCTCGGCGGGGGAGTGCAGGCTGGCGATCTGGGCGAGCACCGCGCGGGCCACGGGGACGGCGTGCTCGGGCTCGCCGGCGATGCCGAGCACGCCGTCGGCGGTGAGATCGGCGACGTGCGGGACGCCGGTGACGTCCTGCAGCTCGCCGAGCGTCTGCTGCAGCTCCTCCCACAGCACGGCGTCGGCGGACCCCCGGTTCGGGGCGTCGACGGTGGTGCGGGACGGTGCGGTGCCGATGCCGAGCCGGACGGTGAGGAACCCGGCCTCGTCGGGGCGCTGCGACCACAGCACCGGGGCGAGCGCGAGGGCGGCACCGACGGTGTCGCGGGTGGCGGGCGCCTCGGCCAGCCGGGCCTCCCGCTCGACCAGGTGGTCGTGCTCGACCTGTCGGCGCAGCAGGTCGATCCCCTCGTGGAAGGCGGCGGTCTCGGTGCGCAGCCGCCGCCGGCCGGTGCTGCGTCCGTTCCACCAGTTCGCGAGCATCATCACCGGGCTCAGGGCGACGAACATCAGCGACATGGAGTTGCGGGTGACCGAGTACATCGCCACGCCCATGGCCAGGGGTGCGATCAGCGCGAGGCCGGGGAACCGGCCGGGCTGCGCCGGGCTCGGCACCTCCGGCGCGGGCAGCGAGCGGTCGGCGTAGCGCTCGACCATCCGGGGCGAGCGGTTGTGCCGGACCATCGCGCCGGTGGCGCTGACGGTGTGCGTGGTGGCGTCCGGGTCGATCAGCTGCACCTGGATCTCGGTGCCGCCGAGCACGACGGTGTCGTCCGGGCGCAGGACCGACCGCGCGACGATCTCGTCGTCGATCAGCACGCCGTTGGCGGACCCGGCGTCGGCCACCTCGATCTCCTCGCCGATGAGGAGCCGGGCGTGCAGCCGGGAGACCTGCTGGTCGGAGAGCCGCAGGTCGCAGTCCGCACCGCGTCCGACCGTGGTGACCCCGGCGGTGAGGTCGATCTCGCGGCCGGAGTCGGGGCCGGCGACGACGACCAGCCGCGCGACGGCAAGGGACCGGGCCGCCTGGGCGGTCTGCGAGGGCGTGGCGACCTCGATCGTGGAGCCGGCGCGGAAGCCGGCCTCGCTCAGGCTCGCCTCGCGCGGGATCTCGCGCAGCTCGACGTCCTCGGGGCGGTGGATGCGGACCACGGGTGTGCCTCGGCCCGCGAGGCCGCCGTCGGCGCGGGTGAGCGCGTCGGCGAGGTCGCCGGCGGTGGCGGTGGCGTCGGTGGTGATCGCGACGGGGACGGCGGTGCCGTCCGGGCGGCGCAGGACGACTCGGGTGCGCATGGGGCCTCGGGGTCGGAGGGGTCGGACGCGGTCGGGCCCGGTCCCGGCGCGTGCAGCCGCCGGGACCGGACCCCGCTCGGGTGTCAGCCGCGCAGCTGCGCGGCGAGCTGGGAGTCGGTGTCGCGGAGCACGGAGGCCGTGGTCTCCAGGTTCCGCGCCAGGACGTCCAGGTTCGCCACGGTGTTCGTCGCGGCGGTCGTGAACTGCTCGTAGGTCTCGTTGAAGGCCATCGAGGCCTGGTCGGTGACGAAGCCGCCGGACACCAGGTTGGCGATGAAGGTGCGCAGCTGGGTGAGCTGGTCCTGCAGCTGGGTCTGGCCGGTGCGCAGCTGGGTGGCCGCGCTCTGCATCTCGTCGTAGCTGACGTTCATGTTCGCCATGCGAAGGATCCCCTGTCTTCGTGGGTGTGGCCCGGGCGGATGCTCGGAGCGGGGAATCTAACCCATCGACGGCGGCCCGAAGAGCACGGACGGAGGTTTTCGCACGGCGGTCGACGAGGCATGAGTGAAAACACTGAAATAGTGCCCGAATTGTCGTTCGTGGTAGCGCTGCGCAGGGCCGTGGACCGGGGTCGGTCGGGGGCACCACGCAGATCGCACGTCGTCTACCTGCGCATCGACTAGCATCCGCCGCCAGGAACGTGCAGGACGGCCGGGCGCGAGCGCGTCGGCGGACGAACGACGAGGGGGACCGGTGCTCAGGACGGACGCGATGGTTCGACAGGTGCGCAATCACCGCAGAATGTCGGTGCTGATCGGTGCGGTGATCGTCGTCGCATTGGCGGCGACGATGTTTCTGCTGCCGCGCCCGGCGGCTGCCGATCAGGCCGGGATCCAGACGATCGAGGTCGTCATGGGTCCGGACACCTCGATCTCCGCCGTCACCACCGCCAGCGTCACGCGTGACGCCGAGGGGCACGTGACCGAGGCCGCGCAGACGCTCGACCCGACCCGGGCGGCCGCCGACCTGCCGGTGCGGGTCCAGACGTCCTGGTGGCACGACGGTGGCTCCGGCACGGACCTCGCGGAGCTGACCGGCCGGTCCGGGCGGTTCACGATCCAGGTGACCGTCGAGGACCGCACCGCCGAGGCGACCGAGCTGTCCTACGAGACCGACGGCGTGCGCTACCGGCAGCAGGCGCTGGTCGGCGTCCCGCTGACCGTGGTCGCCTCCGCCCACCTCGGTGCGGGAGACCGCGTGGTGCAGAGCGTCGAGGACGGGGTCGCGGACCCGCGGGTGACCAACGGGGTGCTGGTCGAGACGGACGACAGCGGTCGCTCGGTGCAGTGGGCGGCGTTCCTCGCGCCGCCGATGCTCTCCGGCACCACCGAGCTGACGCTGGTGCTGGACACCGACGACTTCCAGGTGCCGGCGCTCGACCTCACCGTGCAGCCCGGCCTGCTGACCGACCCCTCTGTCGAGGCGCTGGTGCAGCGCGCGTACGGCGCGGACGGCGACTCGGCCCACCTCCAGGCCTCGACCGTCGCGCTGGTCCTGGACGTGACCGCGCAGATCACGTCGGCGCGCGAGTTCGTGGACCAGGTGCACGCCGCGCTCCAGGCGGACGTGGCGCAGATCGGCGAGCAGACCTACCGCGAGCTCGAGGAGAGCTCCGCATCGGTGCTCGACCACCTCCTGGTGGCCGCGGACGACCTCGGGTCGATCCTCGACCAGGCGCAGGGCGACACCAGCCGGCTCGGGACGCAGACCCACGCCCAGGTGGACGCCTTCGCCCGATCGCTCGACGCGCTGCTCGGCCCCACCCGGACCCCGCCCGAGCTGGTAGGGGCGTCGGTGGCGGGCTGCTCGGTGCAGATGCCGACCCTCGCCGAGGGGCAGGAGCGGACCGTCGCGTCCACCGTGCACCTCGCCGACGCCCAGCTGCGGACGATCGTGGGGCTGTTCGAGGCCGGTCAGGACGGTGCCACCAGCACCTGCAGGGACGCGCTGCACCAGGTCGTCGCGCAGACCCTCGGGGACCCGGCGACGCTGGAGGACCCGGCACAGGCGACGGCCTGCCGGCAGAGCGCACCGACCGACCGCACGGTCACCTGCGTGCTGCTGCTCGCCGGCGAGTCGCTGCAGGCCGGGTTCGCCGAGATCGTGCAGGCCGGTGCCCTCGCGCGGGACGCCTACGACGGGCTCGAGGTGCCGACGCTGGCCACGGCCCTCGGTGGACCGGACGGCCTGGCGGCAGGGCTGGGCGACCTGCGCGCGGAGGTCGCCGCCCTGCGTGCCGGCGCGGACGCGCTGGGAGGCGGGCTGGACCAGGGGCTGCGCGCCGTGGAGGCGGCGGTGATCGGCGCGCAGGCCCGGACCGACGCGCTCCGGTCGACGGTGACGACGATCACGTCCTCGCTCACGGCCCTGCGGGCGACCCTCGTCGACGTCGGGTCGGACCTGGATGCTGCCGAGCTGGCTGGCGAGGGCGTCGAGAGCGTCGGCGTGTGGTTCCTCGGGTCGGGGCTCGTGGCCGGCATCGAGGACCTCGTCGCCGAGGGCCGGGGCTGCGACGAGCACTGGGCCGCCGACCTCGGCGGCGACCCCACCCAGGAGGGCCTCGACTCCGCGTTGGCCACCCTCGACCGTCCGGGCTGCTCGGTGCAGCCGGTGGCCGCGGCGACCCGTGAGCTGGTCGCTGGGTACGCGCAGGCGGCGACCGCGGTCGGGACGCAGAGCACGGCCCTGGGCGCGGCCGCGGCGGACCTGGACGCGGTGGTGCGGTCGATCGACGACCTGATCGCGCTCACCGGGCCCGCGGGCTCGCTCGTCACCGGGATCGACGCGCTGTGGAGCCCGACGCAGGGGACCGGTGCGCTGGCCGAGGTCGCCGCAGCGGTGGCGGACGTCCGCGCCGCGAGCGGCGGCACCGACCTGGCTGCGCTGCACCGGACCATCGACGCGGCCGGCACCACGCTCGACGCGATCTGGCCCGACGACTCGGTGCAGCCGGTCGGGACGGAGCACGCCTGCCCCGCGGTCCTGCCGGGCACCGCCGAGCGACCGGCAGCGGCCGGTCAGGGCGTGGTGTGGCTGACCAACCGGCTGCTGTGCGCGCAGAATGGGCTCGGCAGCCGCCTGGACGACCTGAACGGTCAGATCCTGACGAGCGCGGGTGACGCGGCGGGCTGGACGGAGCACACCGCCGGGGTCGCCACGTCGGCAGCCGAGCGGTCTGATCAGCAGATCGACCAGTTCTCCGACCAGATCGTGCAGGAGGTGACCGTGCAGCGCGAGGCGGCTCTCGGCGGCTCGCTCGCGCTGGTCGAGGCCGCTCGGAGCCAGGTGGGGACGGACGTCGACGCGATCCTCGCGAGTCACGACCTCGCGATGAACGAGATGCTCACCCGGCTGGACGCGTCGATGAACCGGTCGGCCGCACGGTCGACGGAGGTGGCGCAGATCCTCGATGCGGACTTCGCCGACCTGCTCGCGAACCTCGGATCACCCGAGCCGACCAGCCGGACCGGGCTGATGGGCAAGCTGCACGCGATCACCACGCAGGTCGGCGAGACCGGGACGGTGCTCGACACGGTCGGCGGCACCACCTCGGCCTACGGGAACCTGCGCACCGCGGGCCTGCGCGAGCTCGGCCTGCGCACCGCGCAGTTCGCCGCGGCGCAGGAGCGTCTGGACGAGTTCCGGCCGTTCGCCCGGGCCGGCGAGGACGTCAAGACGGTGCTGGTGATCCAGGTGCGTGGGGAGCAGGGCGCATGAGGGCCCGCACCAGGGCGGTGGTCGCCGCCCTCGCGCTCGCGCTGACGGTCTCGGCCTGCACCGACGACGCGCCGATGCCCGTGGCGACCGCCGTCGAGGCGTCCCTCACGCTCGCGGCGGACCTCGGGCCGGTGCGGATCGGTGTGCTCGTCCCGGCGGTGGAGGGCGAGGGCTCCGAGTTCCGGCCGCTGGTCGAGGGTGCTCGCGTGGCCGGCTACCGGTTCGCGCTCGACGAGCACGTGGTCGACCTCGAGGTGGCGCTGGACGACGGGACGGCCACCGGTGCGACCGCGGCGATGCGCTCCCTCGTGGACGCCGAGGTGGCCGGGGTGGTGCTCGCCGCGCAGGGCGACCACCTGGCCGGCGCGCTGGAGGTGGCCGAGCAGGCGGGCACCGCCGTGGTGATGCCCTTCGGGGCGCCGTCGGTGGTGAGCGACGGGGTGTGGTCGACGGCGCCGTCCGCACGAGCGGTGGCCGACCAGGTCGTGGCGGCGCTCGAGCAGGCCGGCGCCGAGCGCCCCTACCTGCTGACGGCCCCCGGGCGCACCCTCGACCTGGCCGCCGCCGTCACGGGCGATCTCGACGACCCGCGTGCGGCCGCGCAGGAGGTGGTCGCGGCCCTGGAGGCGCGGCAGGTCGACGCCGTGGTGGTGGCCGGCGGTGCGGTCGAGCAGGCCGCCCTGGTGGTGGCGGTGCAGGAGCTGCTGGGTGCCCGGCAGCTGCCGGTGGTGCTGACCCCCGAGGCGCTGACCCCGGCGTTCGGCGACGCGCTCGCCGCGGCTGGTGCACCGGTGGGGCTGGTCACGGCCGCCGGCACGCGGCCCGGTGACGGGGCGGAGGCGTTCCGGACCGCGCTGCGGCTCGCCGCCGGCGACCCGGTCTGCCGGAACGTCTACGACGACGACGCCTGCGCGGTCGGCGTCCCGCGCGCGGGGCAGGCCGCCCACGACGCGACCGTGGCGCTGGTCCGTGCCGCCGAGCGGGCGGGAAGCACCTCGCCCTCGGCGGTGCGGAAGGCGCTCGGCGGCAGCCGGCTCGGCGCTGCCGAGGGCCTGGCCGGACCGGACCTGGACTTCGGGCCGGACGGCGGCGATGCGCTTGCGGACGTCGACGTGGTGGTGCTGCACGCCGCGACCTCGCCCTCGGCGGTGCGGCCGTCGGCGGCGGCTGGCGTGGCCGAGCCGCTGACCTGGTTCCTCGGGGTGGACGGATGACCGAGGGAGCGGGACGCGCGCTGGGCAGCCGCTACCGGCTGCTCGAGCGGCTCGGGCAGGGTGCGTCCGGCGAGGTCTGGCGGGCCTGGGACCAGCAGGCCGGGCGTGGTGTGGCGGCGAAGCTGCTGTGGCCCCGGCACGCCGCCGACCCGGAGATCCTGTCCCGGTTCGTGCAGGAGCGGGCGGTGCTGCTGGGGCTCGAGCACCCGCAGATCGTGCGGGTGCACGACTTCGTCGTCGAGGGGGACGACCTCGCGATCGTGATGGATCTGGTGGCGGGTCCGAGCCTCGCCGCACTGGTCGAGGAGCGCGGCACGCTCGACGCCGTGACGGCCGTGCCGCTCGCGGCTGCGGTGCTGGACGCGCTCGCCGGCGCGCACGCGCGCGGGGTCACCCACCGGGACGTGAAGCCCGACAACGTGCTCCTCGTCGCGGCGGGCGACCCGGTCCCGGAGAACGTCCGGCTGGCCGACTTCGGGATCGCCGGGATCGTCCAGGACGAGGTCGCCGCGGTCACCGAGCTGATCGGCACCCCCGGCTACATGGCGCCCGAGCTGGTGTCCTACGGGCGGTCCGGACCCGCGTCCGACGTCTACGCGGTGGGGGTGATGCTCTACGAGCTGCTGGCGGGCCGGACCCCCTTCGCCGGTGCGGGGACGAACGTGACCGTGGCGCTGCGCCACGTCACCTCCGCGCCGCCGCGGATCCCGGTGGACGACGCGCTCTGGCAGGTGCTGGACGCGATGCTCGCGAAGGACCCGGCGCGCCGTGGGACGGCGGAGGACTGCACCCGGGCGCTGCGGGCGCTGCCGGCCTCGGCACTGACCGACCTGGCACTGCCGGTCCAGGCCGAGCCGGACCGGTGGGCGACCGCCGACGAGGGGCTGCCGGACAAGGCGGCCGTCGAGCTGTCGCTCGGCGGCGGCGCGGAGGCGCCCCGGGCGAGAGCGACGCTGGACGAGGCCGATGCCGCGGCGACGTCGATGCGCGCGCTGCGGCTGACCAGCCCGCGGACGACCGAGCCGGTCGCGGCGCTCGCTGCGGGTGCGCTGGGCGGTGAGCACGGCGAGACCATGGCGAAGGCGGCGCCCCGCGCGGCGCCCCGTCCGCCCGGACCGCGGCGGACGGGCTCGTCGGCCCGGACCCGGGTGCTGGTCGCCGCGGCGGCGGCGGTCGTGCTGGCGGGCGGCGGGGTCGCGGTCTGGCGCGCCGGGCTCCTCGACCGCGAGGGCCGGGCGGACGAGGCCGTCGAGATCACCACGGCCGCCGCGCACTCCAGCGGGACGGGTCGTCCGACGGGGCTGCGGATCGACCTGGACGCCGACTACGACACCGCCGAGCAGACGACGATGCTGACGGTGACGCTCTCCGGCGCGCCGAACGCCCCGCTGCGGGGCGACGTGCTGGTGGTGCTTCCCGGCGCGCAGGACGGGCAGGCCTGCGCGGAGGTGGTCGAGCAGGACGAGGTGGTCGTGCCGGTACGCGCCTCGACCGACGGGCTGGACATCCCGTGCGGCTACCGGCTGCCCGCCGTCGCGGTGGAGCCCGGTGCGCCGGCCACCGTCGCGCTGCCGGTGGACCTGGAGCTGGTGGACGGCGAGGGCGCGGTCACCGCCGACTACGGACCGTGGCTGGACGCCGTGCAGCGGGCCACCGACGAGGCGCTGGCCGCGATCACCGGCACGGCGTTCCCGTTGCAGCGCATCGCCGGGGTCACGGTCGAGCCGACGGGGGTGACGCTCGCCGATCCGGCGACCCCGGTGCCGTACCGGGTGCTCGCCCGGTGGTCCGGGGCCGGCCCGGAGGAGGGGACCGACCTGTTCACCGACGCCACCACCGACGGCATGGAGGTCGAGCTGCTGCTCGCGCTCACCGGCGGCCTGGGGCTGGACGGCGTCGACGTCCGGGCGTGCGGGGCCACGCAGGTGATCGGGATCCGGGTGCTGGCCGAGCAGCCGGAGAGCGGGTGCACGATCGAGGTCGGGCTGGGTGCGCTGGAATCGCCGGCGGCGTCGTTCGGGATCCGGATGCGGTGACGGCGCCGATCGGGCGTGACGGCGACACCTAGGCTGGACCCGTGGCACCCCGCGACACCTCGTCCTCCTCCCGCCCCACCGGCTCGCAGCGACCCCGTGGCCCCCGCCGGCCCGCCCCCGACCCCGAGCCCTCGCCCGCCGAGCGCTACGCGGCCGCCAAGAAGCGTGCCGCCGCCGAGCGCACCGAGCTCGCGCGGTTCCGGACGATGCTGGACTTCCCGCTGGACGACTTCCAGGTGCAGGCCTGCGAGGCCGTGGAGCGCGGCTCCGGCGTGCTGGTCGCGGCGCCGACCGGTGCGGGCAAGACCGTCGTCGGGGAGTTCGCGGTGCACCTGGCGCTGGCCGGCGGGCGCAAGGCGTTCTACACCACGCCGATCAAGGCGCTGTCGAACCAGAAGTACGGCGACCTGGTGCGCCGGCACGGGGCGGAGAACGTCGGCCTGCTCACCGGTGACACCACGATCAACGGCGAGGCGCCGGTGGTGGTGATGACCACCGAGGTGCTGCGCAACATGCTCTACGCGGGCTCGTCCACGCTGGACGGCCTCGGCTACGTGGTGATGGACGAGGTGCACTACCTGGCCGACCGGTTCCGGGGGCCGGTGTGGGAGGAGGTGATCATCCACCTGTCCGCCGACGTGCAGCTGGTGTCGCTGTCGGCCACGGTGTCGAACGCCGAGGAGTTCGGCGACTGGCTGCGCACCGTGCGCGGGGACATGGCCGTGGTGGTGAGCGAGCACCGGCCGGTGCCGCTGGGCCAGCACGTGCTGGTGCGCGACGACCTGCTCGACCTGTACGCCGGGAACGTCGACCCGACGGCGCCCGGCAAGAACCCGCCGATCAACCCCGAGCTGGCGCACCGGCTGCGCCGCGCCGAGCGCTCGGACGGCCCGCCGCACCGGGGACGTCGCGGCCCCGGCGACCGGGGGTACCGGGGATCCGGCGGTCGACGCCCCGGCGGGGGCGGGGCGGGCGGCGACCGGGGCCCCGGTCCGCGACCGGTCTCCCGCCCGGTGATGGTCGACACCCTGGACGAGGCGGGACTGCTGCCCGCGATCGTGTTCATCTTCTCCCGGGCCGGCTGCGACGGCGCCGTCGACCAGTGCGTCGCCGCCGGGCTGCGGCTGACCGACCAGGCGGAGCAGGAGGAGATCCGGCTGATCGCCGAGACCCGCTGCGCGTCGATCCCGCAGGAGGACCTGGACGTCGTCGGCTACTGGCGGTTCGTCGAGGCGTTGACCCGTGGGGTGGCCGCCCACCACGCCGGGATGCTGCCTGCGTTCAAGGAGACCGTCGAGGAGGCCTTCGCCCGGGGGCTGGTGCGCGTCGTCTTCGCCACCGAGACCCTGGCGCTCGGGATCAACATGCCGGCGCGCTCGGTGGTGCTGGAGAAGCTGGTCAAGTGGGACGGCTCGCAGCACGTCGACATGACGCCGGGGGAGTACACGCAGCTCACCGGACGGGCCGGGCGGCGCGGGATCGACACCGAGGGGCACGCCGTCGTCGTCGGGCGCGGCGACCTCGACCCGATGGCGCTCGCGGGCCTGGCGTCCAAGCGCCTCTACCCGCTGCGCTCGGCGTTCCGCCCCACCTACAACATGGCGGTGAACCTGGTCGCGCAGGTCGGCCGGGTGCGGGCCCGCGAGGTGCTGGAGACGTCCTTCGCGCAGTTCCAGGCGGACCGCGGCGTCGTCGGGCTGGCCCGGCAGGCGCAGAGCCACGCCGAGGCGCTGGAGGGCTACGCCGAGGCGATGACCTGCCACCTCGGGGACTTCGCCGAGTACGCGGCGATGCGTCGCGAGCTCGGTCAGCGCGAGCGGGGGGAGCGCCGGGCCGGTGCCGCCGCCCGTCGGGAGGCCGCCGCGCAGTCGCTGCACGCGCTCGAGGTCGGCGACGTGATCAGCGTGAGCACCGGGCGTCGCCCGTGGCAGGCCGTGGTGGTCGAGGCGGGGCGCGCCGGGGGCTTCGAGGTGAGCCGTCCACTGGTGCTGACCGCCGAGCGCGAGGTGCGCCGGCTGTCCGTGCAGGAGGTCGGCGACGGGGTGCGCACGGTCGGCACGCTGCGGGTGCCGAAGGGCTTCGCCGCGCGCGCGGCCTCGCACCGCCGTGACCTGGCCGCCGCGCTGCGCGCCGAGATCGCCTCGGGACGCCTGGCCGACGTGGCCCCGCGACGGCGTGGTGCGGCAGCGCGGACGGTGCAGGACGAGGACGCGGTGATCGCCGACCTGCGGCGCCGGCTGCGCGCGCACCCGTGCCACCAGTGCCCGGACCGGGAGGACCACGCCCGCTGGGCCGAGCGCTGGTACCGGCTGCGCGACGAGCACGACGCGCTGGTCCGCCGGATCGAGGGGCGCACGGGGTCGATCGCGGTGGTCTTCGACCGGATCTGCGACGTGCTGGACCGGCTGGGCTACCTCGCCACCGCCCCCGACCAGGGACCCGCCGGCACGCTGGTCACCGAGGACGGCATCTGGCTGCGCCGGATCTACGCGGAGAACGACCTGCTGCTCGCCGAGTGCCTGCGCCGGGGTGCGTGGGACGAGCTCGACGTGCCGGGGCTGGCCGCCGCCGTGTCCGCGGTCGTGTACTCGGCGCGCCGGGACGACCGGGGCGATCCGGCGATCCCCGGCGGCCCGGCCGGACGGCTGGGCACGGCGCTGGAGGCGACCACCCGGATCTGGTCCGAGCTGGACGACCTGGAGCGCGACCACGGCCTCGAGACCACCCAGCCGCTGGACCTCGGGCTGGTGCAGGCCGTCCACCGCTGGGCCGCCGGGCGCAGCCTGGACGCCGTGCTGCGCGGGTCGGACATCGCAGCCGGCGACTTCGTGCGCTGGTGCAAGCAGGTGATCGACGTGCTGGACCAGGTCGCCAAGGCCGCCCCGCAGGAGCGCGTCCGGCGGACCGCCCGTCAGGCCGTCGAGGCGGTGCGGCGCGGGGTCGTCGCCTACGCCGGGACCTGAACCGGTTCCGCTCGGTCGGGGCGCTCGACGCGACGCCCCCGTCCGCGCTGGCTAGGGTGACCGGATGTGAGCTCCACCCTGTACCGGGGCGGCGCGGTCCTGGCGCCCGTCGTCCCCTCCGCCACCAGCCTGCTGATCGTCGACGGGACCGTGGCCTGGATCGGCGGGGACGACGAGGCCGACGGGCTCGCCCCCGCCGCCGACGAGGTGGTGGACCTGCGCGGCGCCCTGGTCACCCCGGGCTTCGTCGACGCCCACGTGCACCTGCTCGGCACCGCCCTCGCCGCCGAGGGCGTGGACCTGTCCGGCGCGACCTCGGCCGCCGAGGTGGTCGCGACCGTCGCCACCGCCGCCCGGGGTCCGCTCGGCGCCCGCTCGGCCGCCACCGGCACGCTGCTCACCGGCCACGGCTGGGACGAGCACCGCTGGGACGACCCCCGACCGCCGCGTGGCACCGACCTCGACACGGCCGTCGGCGGGGCACCGGTGGTGCTCTTCCGGGTCGACCGGCACGCCGCCGTCGTCTCCACCTCCGTCGCCGAGGTGCTCGACCTGCGCACCCGCGCCGGATGGCGCCAGGGCGGCCTGGTCACCGGAGAGGCGCTCGCGGTGGTGCGGCGTGCCGTGATGGACGTCGACCCCGCACGCCGGGACGCGCTGCACCGGGCGGCGCTGCGGGCGGCCGCCGAGGCGGGGGTGGTGGCCGTGCACGACCACAGCGCCCCGGAGACCGGCACCCGCGCCGACCTCGCGACGCTGCTGGACCTCACCGCCGATCCCGCCTCCGGTCTGCCGCTGGTGATCGGCTACCGCGCCGAGCTGTGCGAGACCACCGACGACGCGCGGGAGATCCTCGCCGCGATCCCGGGGCTCACCGGCCTCGGCGGGGACCTGGCGGTCGACGGCACGATCGGCACCCGCACCGCCGCCCTGCGCGCGCCCTACGCCGACCTGCCCCTCGGCGCCCCGGACGCCACCGGGCGGCTGGACCTCAGCGCGGAGCAGGTGAGCAACCACGTCGCCGCCGTGACCCGCGCCGGCCTCCAGGTCGCCTTCCACGTGGTCGGCGACCGCGCGATGGACGAGGTGCTGCTCGGCTTCCGTGCCGCCTCGGACGTGGAGGGGGTCGAGGCGCTGCGCGGGGCCGGTCACCGGATCGAGCACGGCACGATGCTGGACGCGCCCGCGCTGGCGACCGCGGTGCTGCTCGGGCTGACCTGCGCGGTGCAGCCCGGCACCGACGCCGCCTGGGGCGGGGACGAGGGCATGCACGCCGCGCGCCTGGGCCGGGGCCGGGCGGCCTCGCTGCTGCCGGTGGCGGACCTGCTGGCCGCCGGGGTGCCGGTGGCGATCGGCTCGGGTGCGCCCTCGGCGCCGCTCGACCCGTGGGCGGCCGTGCGGGCGGCGGTGCGCCACCGGACGCCGGACCAGCGGGTGCCGGTGCGCGCGGCCGTGGAGGCGGCGACCCGGGGAGGCTGGACGGCGGCGGGCCTCGGGGGCACCGGCGCGGGGGAGCTGCGGGTCGGCGCCCCGGCGCACCTGGCGGTCTGGGAGATCGGCTCGGGCGAGGCTGCCGATCCGGCGACCCCGGCGGCGGAGTCGGCCTACGGCACCGCCTGGCGGGCGTACGGCACGGACCGCCGCGATCCCGTGCTGCCCGCCCTGGCGGAGCACGATCCGCTGCCGCGCTGCCTGCGCACGGTCCGCGCGGGCGTGGTGCTGCACGACACGCTCGGGTGAACGCCGGCGGCGGCCCGAGACGCGGACGGGTGAGCCCGGCGTCGCGCGGCGGGTACCCCGTTCGCCCGCCGTTCCGCGACACGCCGAGCGACACGCCGGGTGACCCGGACGGGTCGGTCAGATCGGTCGGTGCCCGGCGCCGGGGTGACCTGCGCTGACGCCGCTGACCTGGGCCTGCGGAGCCTTGACAGCGCACAGGGAGCCGGTAGGTTCTCGGCAGTGGTTCGGGTGCTGCGGCGCCGCGCAGGGGGTCCTCCTCCTCGCGCGCGCTCCCTGCCGGATCGCCCCTCAGGGCCCCGGCCGGGCCCGCGTGTTCAGTAGAGAACGGACGTCGCCCCGCCGCGACGCCCACGGTACGAAGGACACGCGGGCCGGTCGGCTCAGGGAGCGACCCGGACGGCCAGGTGGGTGCCGTACCCTGGCGCCGTGCCAGCACATGAGCCTTCCCGCTGGTGGAGCGCGGTCCTGGCGCTGGTCGGTGGTCTGGCGACGTGGAGCGCCTTCCCCGACCTCGGCTGGTGGTTCGCGGCCGCCCCCGGCATCGCCCTCCTCTTCCTCGCCCTGCGGCGCGACAGCGCCCGGTGGAACGCCCTGATGGGTCTGGTGTGGGGCGTCGCGTTCTTCGTCCCGCTGCTCACCTGGGCCGGCGACGCGGTCGGCCTGGTGCCGTGGATCGCGCTGTCGATCGCGGAGGCCGGGTTCATCGCCCTGTTCGCCGCCGCCTGGACCTGGGCGCGTCGCGGCGAGGCCGTCTGGCGCCGGGGCTCCTTGCAGCTCGTCGTGTTCGTGGTGCTCTGGGTGGCCGTCGAGGAGCTGCGCTCCGTCGCTCCCTTCGGCGGCTTCCCCTGGGGACGGCTCGCGTTCTCCCAGGCCGACGCACCGCTGGTTGCGCTCGCCCGGCTCGGCGGGGCACCGCTGGTCTCGGCCGCCGTCGCCGCGATCGGAGCCGCGCTCGCGCTGGCGTGGTGCGCCGCCCGCCGGTTCGCGCTGCTGCCCACCCTCGGCCGCCTCGGCGTCGCGGTGGCGCTGGTCGTCGTCGGGCTCGCCGTGCCGCTCGACACCAAGGCCGAGGACGGCACCCTGCGGGTCGGCGCCGTGCAGGGCGACCTCGCCGACTCCGGCCTGGACGCGTTCTCTCGCCGCCGCGAGGTGCTCGACAACCACCTGGCGGGCACCTACGCGCTGCTCGACCAGGTGCAGCCCGGCGACCTCGACGTGGTGCTCTGGCCGGAGAACGGCACCGACATCGACCCGCAGGTGGACGCCTCGGTCGCCGCCGACCTGGACGCCGCGGGGGAGGCCGTCGGCGCCCCGCTGCTGGTCGGCACGATCGAGTACCCGGAGTCCGGCGGCCGCTACAACACCGCCCTGCTCTGGGAGCCCGGCGTCGGCCCGGTGGCCCGCTACTCCAAGCAGCGACCGGCGCCCTTCGCCGAGTACATCCCGATCCGCTCGCTGGTCCGGCCGTTCTCCTCCGCGGTGGACCTGGTCACGCACGACATGATCGCCGGCACCGAGCCCGGGGTGATCCCGCTGGAGTCCGAGCGGCTCGGCCGCACCGTCGTGCTCGGCGACGTGATCTGCTTCGAGGTCGCCTACGACGGCATCGTGCGCGAGTCGGTCACCGAGGGCGCCGAGGTGCTGGTCGTGCAGACCAACAACGCCTCCTTCGGGCGCTCGCCCGAGTCCACCCAGCAGCTCGCGATGTCCCGCTTCCGTGCCGTCGAGCTCGGCCGGGCCACCGTGCAGGTGTCCACCGTCGGCGTCAGCGCCGTCATCGCCCCCAACGGGGCCGTCGCCCAGGAGACCGACCTGTTCACCGCCGACCAGCTCGTCGCGACGCTGCCGCTGCGCCAGTCGCTCACCCCCGCCGCCCGCCTCGGCCAGTGGCCGGGATGGATCACCGCCGGGCTCGGCGTGGTGGTGACGATCGCCGGCATGGCGGGCGCGCTGCGCACCCGCCGGGACGACCGGCCGGAGATGGGCGCATGAGCCGCGTGCTGGTCGTCGTGCCGACCTACGAGGAGCGGGCGTCGCTGCCCCGCGCCCTGGACGGCCTGCGCCGCGAGGTGCCGGATGCCGACGTGCTGGTGGTGGACGACGCGTCCCCGGACGGCACCGGCGAGCTCGCCGAGGAGTACGCCGAGCGGGACGCCACCACCGCCGGGCGCCGCGCGGTCCACGTGCTGCACCGCACGGGCAAGCAGGGCCTCGGCACCGCCTATGTCGCGGGGTTCCGCTGGGCGCTGGAGCGCGGCTACGACGTGGTCGTGGAGATGGACGCCGACGGCTCGCACCGCGCGGAGGACCTGCCCGCGCTGCTCGCCCGCACCGACGACGCCGCCCTGGTGATCGGCTCGCGCTGGGTGCGCGGCGGACGGGTGGTCAACTGGCCGCTGCACCGGCAGGTGCTCTCGCGCGGGGCCAACGTGTACGCGTGGCTCGCGATGGGCCTGCCGGTGCGCGACGCCACCGCGGGCTTCCGTGCCTACCGGGCCTCGGTGCTGGCGGCGCTGCCGCTGGACCAGGTGGCCTCGCACGGGTACTGCTTCCAGATCGACATGGCCTGGCGGGTGGTCCGCGCGGGCGGTGACGTGGTGGAGGTGCCGATCACGTTCGTGGAGCGCGCCGAGGGCCGGTCGAAGATGAGCCGGGACATCGTGGTCGAGGCCCTGGTAAAGGTCACGGTCTGGGGCGCCCAGGAGCGCTGGCGCCAGCTCCGGTCCCTCCTCACCCGCTAGCCCCTGCTGTCCCCTCCCACCCCCCTTCCGCTCCCTTCTCCGACGAGGTCGGTGGTTGCGCACGAGGTCGGTGGTTCTGCGCCGCGTGATCGCGCATGAACCACCGACCTCGTCGTGCCGGGCCCACCGAGCACGACGAAGGGCGGACCCCCGTGGGGATCCGCCCTTCGTGGACTGCTGTACGTCCTGCCGGACGTGGTCGATCAGGCGCTGCGGCGCAGCGGTGCCGTCAGGCGCTGCGACGCAACCGTGCCTTCTAGGCGCTGCGGCGCAACTTGCCCGCCCGGAGCAGGTCCAGGCGCTCGTCGAGCAGCTCCTCGAGCTCCTTGATCGTGCGGCGCTCCAGGAGCATGTCCCAGTGCGTGCGGGGCGGCTTGGTGGCCTTCGGCTCGGGCTTCGAGGCGTCGCGCAGCAGCGCCTCCTCGCCGCACCGGCACTCCCACACCACCGGGACGTCGGCCTCGACCGAGAACGGCAGGATGATCGTGTGCCCGTTGGGGCAGTCGTAGTACGCCTGGAGACGCGGGGCGAAGTCGACGCCCTCGTCCGTCTCCATGCTGTGGGACCCGATGCGCATACCGCGCAGGGACCGGTTCGACATCAGGGACCTCCGTGCCTTGACATGCAATGACGTGCTGGGGTGTTGCGTGCTCGGACTGGACAACGTCCGACTGCTCCCGAGTGTTCCAGGATGCCGTGAAGGTCCCGTGAACGCGCGGCGGGGATACCGCCGGGAGGTCGGTGCGCGACCGGTCCGAGGCGACGGACGACCGTACCAGTGATCACCCCGCCACGTGTCCTTGCTGGTCAGGCGGCGTGCGGCAGGGATCGGTGCACGGAGAGCACGCTGGTCCGGCGTCGACCGACGGCCACCTCGGTGACGATCTTCACCCGGAGGTCGTCGGCGGCGCGGTGGAGCGCGCGCGACCACGCGACCTCGGCGGCTCCACGTGACCCGCCGTCGGGGCGGGCGTGGCCGACAGCCACCCGCACCTCGGGTCCGTCGCTCCGTGACCGCGCGCCGACGGCGTGCAGCACGCCCCGCAGCACCCACGGGTCGGGGGAGGACGGCAGGTCGGGCACCGGCACGACCAGGCCGGTGGGGGCGTCGTGCTCGCCGAGCAGCACCAGCCACAGGGTCAGGCCGGCGGCGACCCGGGGTGCGGCGGCGAGGCGGCGGAGGAGGGCGACCGTGTCGACTGTCCGCCACGGGGGCTCGGCGGCGGCGCGGGGTCGCGGACCATCCGGTCGGCGGGCCGGCGGGCGTCGATCTGCGAGATGGAGGGGTGGGCGCGGTCCACGAGCGGCGGGCCGGAGGTTCTTCGTGGGTGGGAGCGGGGCGGGCAGGAGCGGGGTGAGGACGGACATGGCGGCAACGTGCGTCGTGCGGGGCGGGCGGATCAACCCCCGATCGCGCCACCTGGGGACGAATCACGCGCGCCGCGCCTGTGGACCGCTCGACGCCCGCCCGCCGAGCGGGAACGGCACGCGCGAGCGACGTGCGGATCGTGGACGGGGTGGTCAGGGACGCAGCGATCAGGGGCGCGGCCTCGGGGCAGGCAGGATCGGCGCAGGCAGGATCAGCGCAGGCAGGATCAGCGCAGGCAGGATCAGGGCAGGCGGGATCAGCGCAGGCGGGATCAGGACAGCGTGCGCCGGACCGCCCGCCGGACCACCTCGGCCTCGTCCGCCCCCTCGGCCCGCCAGGCGCGCTGCTGCCCGGCCCCGTTGCCGCGGCGCAGCACCTCGTCCACCTGCTGCCGCACCCAGCCGAGGTCGCCGAGCGCGTCGAGGGCGGGGGAGACGTGCTCGACCAGGTCCTGCACGGCCTGCCGGGCGGGCACGGGTGCGCCGTGCACGGGGCTCACCAGGTCGCCGGACAGCCCCGATCGCGCCGCCCGCCAGGCGGCCACCCGGATCACCTCGGTGCGCGGCTCCGCGCCCCCGGCCCCACCGCCCGTCCCCGCGCCCGCACCCGCCGACCCCGGCCCCGCCAGCGCCGACTCCGCCAGCCCGCGCACCAGCGCCGCGAGGAGCACCGCGTCGGCGGGGTCGAGGCAGACGTCGGCCACCCGCACCTCGACGGTGGGGTACCGGGCCGACAGCCGGGCGTCGAAGTAGACCATCCCCGTGTCGAGGATCGTGCCGCTGGCGGCCAGCGCGTCCACGGTGGCGCGGTAGGTGGCGCCGTCGCCGAAGGGTGCGGTGGGCCCCGCGGTCGGCCACCGCCCCCAGATCTGCGAGCGGAACGACTCGTAGCCGGTGTCCTCGCCGTGCCAGTACGGGCTGTTGGCGCTGAGGGCGAGCAGCACGGGGTTCCAGCGGCGCAGGTGGTCGATCACCCGGACGCCCTCGTCGTCGTCGGCCACCTCGACGTGCACGTGGCAGCCGCAGGTGAGCTGGTCGCGGGCGGTCTGCGCGAAGACCTCCCGGATCCGCTGGGCGCGGCGGTTGATCACGACGGTGGGGTCGGCGGGCCGGGGGGAGGTGGCGAGGGCGGCGACGTGGGTGCCGGCATGCCGGGCGGAGGCCTCGGCGCGCCAGCGGCCGGCGCGGACCTCGTCCAGCAGGGAGGCGAGGTCGGTGCACGGTCGGGTCGAGGTCTCGACCTGCTCCTGCGCGAACTCCTTCTCCAGCGCGCCGCCGGGCACGGAGGGGTCGTCGCCGTCCTCCGCGGAGGCGTGCTGGAGCACGGCCGCCGCCACGGCCCGGGGCACACCGTCTTCCGAGACGAGCAGGAACTCCTCTTCCACACCGATGGTCCGCACGGGGGAAGTCTCACCCTCCGGCGAGCCGCTGTCCTGCGGGAGAGCAGCGCGACGGCCCGCCGGGAACCTGCACCTCACCCGGGACGTTGGTCCTACCGCCCTCGACCCCGATCCCCTGGAGCACCCCGCGTGAGCAGCGCCGCCGACCCGACCCCCGCCCCGACACCGACGCCGGCCCGCGCGCTGAGCGGCCTGATCTTCTTCTCGCGCTGGTTGCAGGTGCCGCTGTACCTGGGCCTGATCGTCGCGCAGCTCGTCTACGTCTGGCAGTTCCTCAAGGAGCTGTGGCACCTGGTGGAGTTCGCGCTGCTCGGCCACGGCGCGCCGGAGTCGATGGCGGACTTCTCGATGGAGGCCACCACGATGCTGCTGGTGCTCGGGCTGGTGGACGTCGTGATGATCTCGAACCTGCTGATCATGGTGATCATCGGCGGCTACGAGACCTTCGTCTCGCGGATGCGGCTCAACGGGCACCCGGACCAGCCGGAGTGGTTGAACCACGTCAACGCGAACGTGCTGAAGACCAAGCTGGCCATGTCGATCATCGGCATCTCGTCGATCCACCTGCTGCGGACGTTCATCGAGTCCTCGCAGGGCTACGTCACCGGCGAGACGATGCTGTGGCAGACCGTGATCCACCTGGCGTTCGTGGCGTCCGCGCTGGCGCTGGCGCTGATCGACCGGATGTCCCAGGGATCGCGCGCCAAGGCCGAGCCGCACGTCGCGATCCCGGCCTGACGCGCGGCCGCCCGGCGCGGCCGCCCGCACCGAGGGCCGGCACCCGCGGAGGGTGCCGGCCCTCGTCCGTGCCCGGGCAGTGTCGCGTCAGCCCCGCACGACCACCGTGCCGCGCCGCTGGGTCGCCGCCCGCGAGGACGGGCCGACCCGCAGCTCCAGCTCGCCGGCCTCGACCACCCGCAGGCCCTCGGCGTCGACGATCGTGCACGCGGCCACCGGCACCTCGAGGTCGACGACCACGGCGGCGCCGGGCTCGACGGTCACCTGGCGGTACGCCTTGAGCTCCTGGTCCGCCCAGGTCACCGAGGTCACCACGTCGCTCACGTAGACCTGCACGGTCTCGGTGGCCGGGCGCGACCCGGTGTTGCGCACCTCCACCCGTGCGCGGATCGTGCCGTCGGCGTCGACCTCGGGGGTGAGCACCTCCAGGTCCCCGTACTCGACCGTGCTGTAGGACAGCCCGTCGCCGAAGGCGAAGGCGGGGTCCTGCGTGAGGTCGGCGTAGCGGGTGCCGTGCTGGCCGCGCACCTGGTTGTAGTAGGTCGGCTGCTGGCCGGCGTGCCGTGCGAAGGAGATCGGCAGACGGCCGGTGGGCTCGATCGCGCCGAGCAGCAGCTCGGCCACCGCGCGCCCGCCCTGCATGCCGGGGTTCGCCACCCAGAGCACCGCGGCGGCCCGGTCCACCGAGGCGGGGAGCACCAGCGGCTTGGAGGCGAGCACCACGACGGTGAACGGCGTGCCGGCGTCGGCCAGCGCGTCGAGCAGCGCCACCTGCCCGCCGACCAGCTCGAGCGTGGCGGTGGACTTGCCCTCGCCGATCAGCTCGATGCAGTCGCCGACCACCGCGACCACGTGGTCCGCCGCCGTGGCCTGCGCGACCGCCTCGGTGATGGCGGCCGGGTCGACCTCGGCGGGCACGCCGATCGGCGGGCGGGGCTGGCCGTCCGGGAAGAAGTCGCCCTCCGGGTCGGGGATCGTGCGGACGATGTCGGCGCCGTGGGCGTGGGTGACGGTCCAGCCGGCGGGGACGTGCGCGCGCAGGCCGTCCAGGACGGTGCGGATCATCTCGCGCGGGTGGCCGTCGGGCAGCCAGTCGGCCTGGCCGGAGGCGCCGGCCCAGTCGCCGAGGGTGGCGTGCGGGTCGTCGGCGTTCGGGCCGACCACGGCGATCGTGCGGACCGGTGCGGCGGAGCCGTCGGCGCGCACGACGCGGCCGTCCGGGTCGCCGGCGTCCGCCACGTAGCCGCCGTCCAGCGGCAGCGCGCCGTCGTTGCGCAGCAGCACCAGCGAGCGCCGGGCGATCTCCAGGTTGAGCGCGGTGTGCTCGGCGGACCCGATCACCGCGTCCTGGAGCGCCTCGTCCGGCAGGCGGGGGTCCTCGAACAGCCCGAGCTCGAACTTCAGCGTGAGGATCCGCGCGACGGCGGAGTCGATCTCGGCCTCGGTGATCAGCCCGAGCCGGACCGCCTCCTGCGCGCCCTCGAAGAACTGCGGCGTGGTCATCACCATGTCGTTGCCGGCCTTCACGGCGGCGGCCGCGGCCTGCACGTAGTCGGGGTAGATGTGCTGCTCCCAGACCATCCGGCCCACGTTGTCCCAGTCGGTGACCAGGGTGCCGGAGTAGCCCCACTCGCCGCGCAGCACGTCGTTCAGCAGCCACTTGTTCACCGTGATCGGCACGCCGTCGGTGGACTGGTAGCCGAGCATGAACGTGCGGCAGCCCTCGCGGGCGACCCGCTCGAAGGGCGGCAGGAACCAGGAGCGCAGCTTGCGGCGGGAGATGTCCGCCTCGGAGGCGTCGCGCCCGCCCTGGGTCTCGGAGTACCCGGCGAAGTGCTTGGCGCAGGCGAGGATCGCGGTCGGGTCGTCCAGGCCGTCGCCCTGGTAGCCGGCGACCATCGCGGAGGCCATCTCGCCGATCAGGAACGGGTCCTCGCCGAAGGTCTCGCTGACCCGGCCCCAGCGCAGGTCGCGGGCGATGCAGAGCACGGGGGAGAAGGTCCAGTGCGTGCCGGTGGCTGCTACCTCGACGGCGGTGGCGCGGGCGACCCGCTGCACCAGCGCGGGGTCCCAGGTGGCGGCCATGCCGAGCTGCGTCGGATAGATCGTCGCGCCGATCCGGAACGAGTGGCCGTGGATGCAGTCCTCGGCGACCAGGAGCGGGATCCGCAGCCGGCTCTGCGCGGTGAGGTCGATCGCCTCGTGCAGCCGTTCGGGGGAGGCGTGCAGGATCGAGCCGGCGTACATCTCCTCGATCAGGTCGCGCACGCCGGGCTTGGCGTTGAGCTGGAGCATCTGGCCGACCTTCTCGGGCAGCGTCATCCGACCGATCAGGTCGCTGACGCGCTCGGTGACCGGCAGTGCCGGATCGAGGTAGGCGGGGGTGGTGGTCACCGGTGATTCCTCTCGACGATGAGTCGCATCGCGGTCGATCGTAACGATTCGACAGTCTGTGGTCACGCTCTCACACGATCGGCTGCCATGATCGGGACCTGTGGAGGACCGTGACGCACCGCACCCGCACGCCCACGACGCCGGGCGCGCCCTGGAGATCCCGGCGCGCCCGCCGCACCGCGATCCGGCGATGCTGCTGGTCGTGCTGCTGGGCGGGATCGTCGGCACCTCGGCGCGCTACGGGCTCAAGGTGGCGCTGCCTGCCGACGACTGGCCGTGGGGCACCTGGACGGTCAACATCACCGGCGCGTTCCTGCTCGGGCTGATCGTCGCTGCGCTCGCCGCCCGCGGACCCGACGTCGGACGCCGGCGCACGCTGCGGCTGCTGCTCGGCACCGGCGTGATGGGCTCCTTCACGACGTACTCCTCGCTGGCGGTCGAGACCGAGCGCCTGCTCGCGGGCGGGCGGGTCGGCCTCGGGCTGGCCTATGCGGGTGCGACGCTGGTGCTCGGGCTGCTGGCCTCGCTGGCCGGGCTGGCGCTGGGCGCGCGGAGGCGCGGGATCAGTCGGGCGGCGCGGCGGCGCGTCGAGGAGGTGGAGGCGTGATCGCGGTGGCGCTCGCGCTGGCCGGCGCCCTCGGCGCGGTGGCGCGGTTCTGGGTCGACGGCGAGCTCACCACCCGGGCGGGTCGAGTGGATCGCGTGCCGCGCGGCACCCTGATCATCAACCTGACCGGCTCCTTCGCCCTCGGGCTGCTCACCGGGTGGGTGGCCGCCGGTGCGGCGAGCGCGGTGGTGACGATCGCCGGCACGGGGTTCCTCGGCGGCTACACCACGTTCTCCACCGCCAGCCTGGACACCGCGCGGATGGTGCGCGAGCGACGCTGGGCGGACGCGGCGGTCAACGGGCTGGGGATGCTGGTGGCCACGGTCGCGCTGGCGGCGGGCGGGTTCGCGCTCGGGGGCCTGGTCCCCTGGCCGTGAGGGCCGGGATCAGCAGCAGTCGTCGCGCTCGTCCTCGTCGCCCAGCATCTGCGCCAGCGGCGTCCCGCAGGCGTCCCCGTGCCACGCCTCCACGCCCTCGCGCACCGCGAAGCCGGCGATCACCAGCGCCGCCAGCGGATCGGCCCACCACCAGCCGACCGACGCGTTGAGCAGCAGCCCCACCAGCAGCACCCCGGACAGCAGCGAGCACAGCAGCGTCTGCCGCGAGTCGGCCACCGCCGACGCCGAGCCGAGCTCCAGCCCGGTGCGCCGCTCGAACCAGGAGAGCCCCGGCATGATCGCCAGGCTCACCGCCGCCAGCACGATGCCCACCGGTGAGTGGTCCGGCGCGTGCGCGGTGACCAGCGCCCGCACGGCGTCCGCGCCGACCAGCAGCGCGAGCCCGAAGAACGACACCGCGATCAGCCGCATCGCCGCACGCTCGCGCCGTTCCGGGTCGGGGGCGGCGAACTGCCAGGCGACCGCCGCCGCCGACAGCACCTCGACCACCGAGTCCAGGCCGAAGCCGATCAGCGCCGAGGAGGACGCCGCCCGGCCGGCCCCGATCGCGACCACCGCCTCGACCACGTTGTAGGAGATCGTCGCGATCACGACCAGGCGCACGCGCCGGGTGAGCACCGCGCGCCGGGCGGGGTCGGTGGTCACGCGCACGAGCAGTCCTCCCCGCAGCACGTCGGGTCCACCGCGAGCACCAGGTGCAGCAGGTCGCCCAGCGCGGGTGCCAGCGCGGGGTCGGCCAGCCGGTACCAGGTGCGTCGGCCGTCCGGGATCGCCTCGACCAGCCCGCAGCCGCGCAGGCAGGCGAGCTGGTTGGACATCACCTGCCGGGACACGCCGAGCGCGTCGGCGAGGTCGGAGGGGTAGGCCGGTGCCTCGCGGAGCGCGAGCAGCACGCGGGTGCGCGTCTCGTCCGCGAGGGCGTGCCCGAGCCGGGTCAGCGCCGAGGTGTGCGTGAGGGTGACGGTCTCCACGCTCGGGACAGTACAGCGAATCGTGTACTGAGGGCCAGGGTCGGTGCGTGTCGGTGGTCGTGGGCATGATCGAGGGATGGAACAGCGGATCAGCCTGATCACCCTCGGCATCGACGACCTGGCCCGCTCGCGCGCCTTCTACGAGGCCCTGGGCTGGCGGGACGGCCAGCAGCCCGACGACGAGATCTGCTTCTTCCAGGCCGGCGGCATGGTGCTCGCGCTGTGGGCGGGGCTGGAGGGGAGGGGCGCTCCGGGGATCGAGCTCGCGCACAACGTCCGCACCCCCGCCGCCGTGGCCGAGGTGCTCGAGCAGGCGCGGCAGGCCGGTGGGACGATCGTGCGCGAGCCCGAGGTGATGGAGTGGGGCGGCACCTCCGGCGCGTTCGCCGATCCCGACGGCTACGTGTGGGAGGTCGCGCACAACCCGGGCTGGACCATCCGGGAGGACGGCACGATCGACATCAGCCGTCCGGAGGTCGACGCGTGACCGCCGCGCTGCTGCTCTCGCTCGGCGCGGGAGCGGTGCCCGGGTTCCTGCGCGCGCACGGCGCCGGCGCGCGGCCGTTCACGATCGGGTACGTGCCGGACGCCGCCCGCGCCTACGCGGACGCGCCCTTCGCCGCCGAGGAGCGGGACCGGGTGCGGGCGTTCGGTCACCCCGTGGTCGACGTCGTGCTCACCGGGTCCTCGCGGGCTCAGGTGGCCGACGCCCTGGACCGGGTGGACGCGCTGTGGGTGGCCGGTGGCAGCACCTTCGCGCTGCTGGACGCGGTGCGCGGTGCCGACGCGGCCGAGGAGATCGCGGCACGGGTGCGTGGCGGGCTGCTCTACATCGGGTCCAGCGCGGGATCGATCCTCGCCGGCCCCAGCATCGAGCCCGCCTCGGTGATGGACGACCCCGAGGACGCGCCCGGGCTGACCGACCTCGGCGGCCTCGGCCTGGTGGACGCGGTCGTGGTGCCGCACGCCGACGGGGTGCTGTACCCGTCGGAGGTGATCGCGCAGACCGTCGAGCGCTACGGCGAGGATCACCGGCTGGTGCTGCTGCGGGACGACCAGGCGCTGCTGGTCGAGGGCACGGAGTCGCTGGTGGTGGCCTCGGCGTGAGCCGTGGGGGCGGTCCGGGGACGTGCGTGTGGGTGGCCGGACGTACGGTTGACGCATGCGTCCCGTGACCGATCTCCAGCGCACCGTCGCCCCGTTCGAGGTGGTGTCCGAGTACACGCCCTCCGGCGACCAGCCGACCGCCATCGCCGAGCTCGCGAAGCGGATCCAGGCGGGGGAGAAGGACGTCACCCTGCTCGGCGCCACCGGTACCGGCAAGTCCGCCACGACCGCCTGGCTGATCGAGAAGCTGCAGCGCCCGACGCTGGTCATGGCGCCGAACAAGACCCTGGCCGCCCAGCTCGCCACCGAGTTCCGTGAGCTGCTGCCGAACAACGCCGTCGAGTACTTCGTCTCGTACTACGACTACTACCAGCCCGAGGCGTACATCGCGCAGACGGACACCTACATCGAGAAGGACTCCTCGATCAACGACGAGGTCGAGCGGCTGCGGCACTCCGCGACCTCGTCGCTGCTGACCCGGCGCGACGTCGTCGTGGTCGCCTCCGTGTCCTGCATCTACGGCCTGGGCACCCCGCAGGAGTACGTCGACCGGATGGTCACCCTGTCCGTCGGCGACACCGTCGACCGCGACCAGCTGCTGCGCCAGTTCGTGTCCATGCAGTACTCCCGCAACGACATGGCCTTCACCCGCGGCACCTTCCGTGTGCGCGGCGACACCGTCGAGATCATCCCGGTGTACGAGGAGCTGGCGATCCGGATCGAGTTCTTCGGCGACGAGATCGAGGCCATCGCCACCCTGCACCCGCTCACCGGGGACGTGGTGCGCGCCGAGCAGCAGATGCACATCTTCCCGGCCACCCACTACGTCGCCGGCCCGGAGCGCATGGAGCGCGCGATCAATTCGATCGAGGCCGAGCTCGAGGTGCGGCTGGCCGACCTGGAGCGGCAGAACAAGCTGCTGGAGGCCCAGCGGCTGCGCATGCGCACCACCTACGACATCGAGATGATGCGGCAGATCGGCTCGTGCTCCGGGATCGAGAACTACTCCCGGCACATCGACGGCCGCGAGGCCGGGACCGCGCCGAACACCCTGATGGACTACTTCCCCGAGGACTTCCTGCTCGTCATCGACGAGTCCCACGTCACCGTGCCGCAGATCGGCGCGATGTTCGAGGGCGACATGTCCCGCAAGCGGAACCTGGTCGACTTCGGCTTCCGCCTGCCCAGCGCCATGGACAACCGGCCGCTGCGCTGGGAGGAGTTCGTCGAGCGGATCGGCCAGACCGTCTACCTCTCGGCGACCCCCGGCGACTACGAGCTGGCCATGTCCGACGGCGTGGTCGAGCAGATCATCCGCCCCACCGGCCTGGTCGACCCCGAGGTCGTCGTCAAGCCCACCAAGGGCCAGATCGACGACCTGCTCGAGGAGATCCGGCTGCGCGTCGAGCGTGACGAGCGCGTGCTCGTCACCACCCTCACCAAGAAGATGGCCGAGGACCTCACCGACTACTTCCTCGAGAAGGGCGTGCGGGTCCGCTACCTGCACTCCGAGGTCGACACCTTGCGCCGCGTCGAGCTGCTGCGCGAGCTGCGGATGGGCGAGTACGACGTGCTGGTCGGCATCAACCTGCTCCGCGAGGGCCTCGACCTGCCCGAGGTGTCCCTGGTGGCGATCCTCGACGCCGACAAGGAGGGCTTCCTGCGCTCCGGCAAGTCCCTGATCCAGACCATCGGCCGTGCCGCGCGCAACGTCTCCGGCCAGGTCCACATGTACGCCGACAAGGTCACCCCCGGCATGGCCCTCGCCATCGAGGAGACCGAGCGACGCCGCGAGAAGCAGATCGCCTACAACACCGCCCACGGCATCGACCCCCAGCCGCTGCGCAAGAAGATCGGCGACATCACCGACCTGCTCGCCCGCGAGGACGCCGACACCGCCGAGCTGCTCGGCGGCGCCGGGCGCCAGGCGTCGCGCGGCAAGGCCCCCGTCCCCGGCCTCGGCTCCAAGGGCGGCGCACCCACCGAGCGCACCAAGCTCGTCGGAGCCGCCGCCGGCGAGCTGGCCGACCTCATCCAGGAGCTGTCCGACCAGATGCACGCCGCCGCCGGGGAGCTCCAGTTCGAGCTCGCGGCACGGCTGCGCGACGAGATCTCCGGGCTGAAGAAGGAGCTCCGGCAGATGCAGGCCGCCACGGCCTGACGCCCCCCGGCGCGCGTGCGCCCCGACCCCGAACGGAGACGACGATGGCTCTCGAGGTGCAGGTCGTCATCGACTGCCACCACCCGCGCGCGCTCGGCCAGTTCTGGATGCTGGCGCTCGGCTACGTCGAGGAGCCGCCCCCGCCGCCCTTCGGCACCTGGGACGAGGCGATGGACGCCTGGGGCATCGGCCCCGACGACGACCGCGACCCCGCCTACGCCGTGATCGACCCCGACGGGGCCGGGCCGCGGGTGTTCTTCCAGAAGGTGCCGGAGGACAAGACCGTCAAGAACCGGGTGCACCTGGACGTGCGCTGGTCCGCCGCGCACGGAGTGAGCATGGAGGACCGGGCGGCGAAGCTCGCGGCGGCTCGGGCGCACGCGGCCACGTTGGTGGCGGCCGGCGGGGTGGTGCTGCGCGAGGTGGACGACCCGCGCGAGGGGGCGTGGGTGGTCATGGCGGACCCGGAGGGGAACGAGTTCTGCGTGACGTGAGGGTCGATGGCCGGCGTCCCGCACTCATCACGGGCGGGCACTTGACGACGCGGACGATGAGCGCAGGAGTGCGCCGAGCGGAAGAGCCCCGACCGCGATGAACTTCGTGCTGTCCCGCTCCCGCATGCGACTTCTCTCCTGGCCGGATTGCCAAGATTCAACGTCGTGCGAGGCTGGCGAGCCCAGTTGCAGCGAGGCCTACACGAGTCTCCAACCTGCGAACTCGAAAGCAGTTCGAATTCGCTCCAACGCAAACTCGCGTCTGGCAGGATCGAGCGCGCCAAACGCGTCGTCGTCGAGGGCAAACTCGTCCAGGCCTGCCTCGCCGTGGGCGACAACCTCACCCAACTCGTCCTCGTAAACGATCTCGAACCGGTTGTCGATTCTGACTGACCAGCCCTCGCTTGAGTCGACCCAACTCTTCCACCAACGCTTCCTGAGGCTTCCCTTGTCTCGTGCCATCAGACGATGTGGACGTTGATGTTGGTGCGCTTGAATTTCAACACTCGTCGCTCGATTCGAATCCATGTGCTCGTGACGAAGCGGGGGTTCGGATGGATGAAGACGTGAACATTTCGACCTGCCCCGAGTGCGAAAATTCCGGAGGCGACGTCCCATACCGGTCTCTTCCGCTCCCAGGTGCTGAGTTTCGACGTGATCTTCTCTGCTGCTCGTCCCAGTCGAGTCATGCCCAATGTGGTGCCCCCGTTCGCCTTTGCGAAAGCGGTTGCTGCCTGGTGTGCGGTCTCGCCTCCGGTCCAAAATACTCGTCCAACCTTCGGGGCGGCCTTCGTGGCGACCTCGCCGGTCATCTCTGCAGGCTTCAGCAGCTTGGAGATCGCCTTCGCGCCCTTGACGACCGATCCCGCGCCGACGAGCGACAGCGCGGCGCTAGCCGCAGAGATCAGCGCCTGCTTCTTGTCTCCCGCGGCGTAGTAGGCGCCCGCTGCGACGACCCCAGCAGCCATCCCGATCGGCCCCGGCACCATCGACGCCACGTCGGCGACGACGGCGACCGCCTTGAGCACGCCCTTCCACGACCACGTCCCCGCGAGGTCAGTGCAGTTGACCGGGTCGGCGTTGCAGTAGTCGTACGCGTTCGCGGACCCGCCCGCGACGGGGTCGATCGACAGGAACCGCCCGATCTCGGGCGAGTACAGCCGCGCGCCCATGAGGATGACGCCACCGAGCGCCTCGGCGGAGCGCTGCGCGGCACCGAGCCAGCCGTAGCGTGCGGGGGGCGCATTGGTCGCCCCCGATCCGCTCATGGGCTGGGCGACGCCGAACTCGTCGAAGGACGTGAACGCGAGCCCGGTCCAGGTGGCGGTGTCGGCGCCGTCGCCGATCGGCAGGGTGGCGACGATGTCGCCGTGCAGGTCGACGAGCTGGAGCTCGCGCTCACCGGTGAGCGAGGTGGTGATCGCGACGTCGCCCTCGACGCCGCCGACGTAGCGGGTGACGGCGGCGGGGTCGTTCGCGTCCTCCTGGATCCACGAGGGTTCGTCGGAGTCGGAGGTGTAGTGCGAGGTCTTGACCGTGGGGTCGGACCACGCGCCGTCGGCCCAGGTGCGGCTGGTGAAGGTCGCGCGGCGCAGCAGCGGGTCGATGCCCCAGGAGACGCTCTGCTGCCCGGCGATCTCCTGCGAGGCCACGCGGTCGTTCACGTAGTAGCCGTTGCTGACCTGCTGGTCCCCGGAGGGCATCGAGACCACGCGGCCGAGCGGGTCGTAGGCCCAGGTGCCACCGGCGTCGGTGGAGGAGGAGACGAGCCGGTCCGCGGTGTCGAAGGTTGAGGTGACCGTGCTCGCCCCGGCTACCGGGCACGCCTGGCCCTGCTCGCCGGCGACGCTGCTCGACCCGACGCGGTTGGTGTGGCTGTCGTAGGTGTAGGTGCGCGTCGTGCACACGCCCGACATCGCTCCGGTGTCCTCGACCTCGACGAGCCGGCCGAGCCGGTCGTAGGAGTAGTCACGGGAGCCGGTGCTGGACACGTGCCGGGTCCACTGGCCGCGATGGTTCTCCACCACGGAGTCGGTGGCGATCACGGTGTCGTCTGACGCCCGGACGTAGGTGCGTCGGACGGGGACGCGCGCCGGGTCGTAGTCGATGTCGAGCCGGACGTCGCCGGGCAGGGTCTCGGACTCGAGCTGTCCGTCGGGTCCCCAGGTCGCCGACACCGTGCCGGCGACCGAATCGGTGAAGGACGTGACGACGCCTCGCGGGTCCTTGGCGCGGTCGTAGGTGTAGGTGATCGAGCCGATCTCGCGGGTGCCGAGCGCGTCGGTGACGCTCTCGACGGCGGACTCGGGGTTGCCCCACCGGTTGTAGGTGATCGTGTTGGTGGAGCCGTCGGCGTCGGTGTAGGCGAGGACCTGACCGAGCAGGTCGTACGACTTTGTCACCTCGTCCGTCGTCGTGCCGGAGGCGTCGACCGAGCGCATGGCGAGCACGTCGCCGGTGCGTGTGTCGTACTCGGTGGTGGTCGCGGCGATTGCCTCGCCCACCCCAGCGCCGGTGCCGCTGATCTGCACCCGGGTCACCCGGTCCGCGGTGTCGTAGGTGGTCACCGTGGACCGGCTCTGCGTCACCGTCGACCCGGCGAGCGGGCCGGTGGCGGACTCGGTGATCGAGGTCGGCGTGCCGTACCGGTTGTACGCGTCGACCCGCTTCACCGGCAGCTGGCTCGCGGCGAGCGCGGCGTCGTGCCCGGTAACGGCGCCGGCCGCTCGGGTGAGGCACGGCTGGCCGGCCCACTCCGGGCGGTTGCCGCAGGAGGCGTCCGTCGGGTTCGCACCCGCGGTGTAGAGGATCGACAGGGTGGTGCCGGCGTCGGAGCCGGTGGATCCGGGCTTGCTGGAACGCAGGGGCCGGCCCTTGGTGTCGTAGACGACCGTCGAGGTCAGCGACGTGGGCTGCCCCGCGTCCACGGTGACGGACGTCGGCTGCTTGTGCACCCAGCCGGACGAGCCGCCGAGCACCGCCGCCCCGTCGACGGGGTTGTAGGCGTTGACGGTGACGATCGGGTCGAGCAACGTCGCGGTGTCCAGATCGGCCCCGACCGGCAGCCCGCCGGAGGTCGACGTCGTGACCAGGTGGTACGCGACGCCGTCCGGCTTGCCCTCGTCGTAGACGTACCGGGTCACCGCGTGCAGCGTCTGCATCGCGTCCGGGTCGTTCGCGACCGCGAGCTGCTGCGCCGGACCGCGCTGGGACCGCACGTCCAGCCCGTCTGCGGTGTACGTCGTGCGGGTGTCGAGCACCTGCGACAGGTACACCGACCCCGTGCCGCCGAGGTTCCAGGTCGCCAGGTCGGCCGACTCGGCGAGCTTGCCGAGCGCGAGCAGCCGGTTGGTGGCGTCGAGGGTTCGGACGACCTTGCCCTGGTTGTCGTACTCGGTGGTGTCGATGTAGCCCTCGACCGGCGCGTCCAGGCCGAGGGGAGAGGCGGTGTTGACCTCCTGGCCGCTGGCGTTCAGGTAGTGCACGGTGGCGGGCTTGTACCCGTCCTTGCCGGGCACGGTCGCGCTGGCGGAGGTGACGCCGGGCGGGTCCTGCGGGCCGAAGACGGCGGTGGCGTCGGTGGGGCCGTCCACCTGCGCCCAGGTGGCGAGCGCCTCCGGGCCGAGGTCGTACGGGCCACCGGCGGTGCGGGTGGTCGGGACGCCGTAGACGACTGTGGAGACGTTGTCTGGACCCCACTGGTCGGTGGTGCCGGGCTCCAGCGAGCGCCGCGAGACCGTCAGCAGGCGGCCGGTCGAGGCGTCGATGAAGTCGCCGGTGCCGGTGGTGGTCGCCCCGGCGGTGCCGTAGCCGAACCGGAAGGGTTCCTCGCCGGGGGCGGTCACCGACGTGATCCGGCCGGCGGAGTCGTAGGCGTACGCGGTGACCAGGGTGTTCGCGCCGGGTGCGGTGGCGCTGGAGGTGCCGATCCGCGGGTCCCAGACCCGGGTGAGGCGCGCCTGGGCGTCATACAGGTACCGCGTCACGGTGACCGCGCTGACCACGCCGGTGGCCGGGTCGGTGCCCCAGAGGTCGATCCGGTCGACCTGACCGGTGATCGTGCCGAGCGTCGAGGCGGTCGCGGTGGTGCTCGTGGCGTAGACGAGATCCATCACCTCGCAGCCGCGGGCCGGGGCGACACCGGTCGCGGGGTTGCAGGCGTTCGCGTTCGTCGGCCAGCCGTCGACCCCGTCCTCGATCGGCGCGATGATCCGCACCAGCCGGGACTGCCCGGCGACGGAGGTGTCGTAGACGTGCCGGGTGGCCCCGGCGGCGGCCGGCGGCGCGGTGACGGTCACCGGGAAGTCACCGCTCGCGGCGTTCTTGACGAAGTCGGTGGTGGTGCCGTCGATCTCGGTGAGGCGCCAGCTCGTCGCCGACGTCGGCGTCAGGGTGAGGTCCTCGGCGCCGGGCTCGGGCCACCACTGGGTGCCGTTGCCCGAGCTGAACCAGATCTCCCCGCCACCGGTCAGGTGCACGGCGGCGACGTCGTCGTAGGGCTTGGAGATCCGGGTGTACGCGGTGCCGGCGGAGGAGTCCCTGGTGCCGGAGGCCCACTCCTTGCCGAACGGCGACCAGAGCTCGCGCACGGAGATGTCGTCCCAGTAGACCGGCTTGGCCGCGGAGACGTTGCCGTTGTACGCACGCAGGAACGCCTCGGTGGCACCGGCCGGGATCGTCACGTCCACGCTGACCTGCTGCCAGGCGTTCGTCGCGGTGGGACGCGGGGTGGCGGCTCCGACGTTCGCCGGCTCGGAGTAGGCGCCGGTGCCGACCCGGGTGAAGACCTCCAGGCGCAGGCCACGGGACATGTCGGGGGAGAGGCCGGTCTGCTCGGGCACGTAGACCCAGCCGGACACGCGGTAGGTGCGCCCGGGCAGCATGCCGAGGCGCAGCCCGCCCGTATCCCCGCCGATCGAGACGAAGCTGTCCTGGGACGCCCCGCTCGGGGTGATCTTGTACGAGGTCGTCCCGGTGTGGAACCGGACCGTGTCGGTCGCGACGGTGCCGTAGGCGGCGCTGACACCGGTGAGCGTCGTCGCCTGGGTCTGCTCGGTGGTCAGCTTCTCGGCCTGGAGCTCGTACCCGGCATCCGTGTCGCGGGACGAGGTGGTGCGCACCACCGAGAGCCCGAACTCCTCGGCGTCGGTGACCGACAGCGTGTGGTCGCCGGTGAGCAGGTTGACCGTGCCCGGGCCGATCTCGGTGGTCGCCGCGCCTGAGGCGTCCGGGTCGACGGTGAGGGTCGTCCAGCCGCCCGCGTAGGAGCCGGCGCCGGCTGAGGACGTGGCGAGCACCGCCCGGACCTGCACCGGTCCGCCGACGAACCCGAGCGTCGCGCCGACGTCCCAGGTGGAGTAGCCGCGATCACCCTGCGGCAGCGGAGCCCAGCCGCCGATCGCGACGTCCTGCCAGCTGCTGCCCGTCGAGGTCTGGAGCTGGGCGAGCGGCACGTCCTTGATGTCGGCGGCGGGCGAGTCGGGTCCGCGGCGCCACTGGAACTTCACGTGGGTGAACACCGGCTCACCGGTCACCTGGAGCCGCGCGCGCCGGACGACCCGTGCACCCTCCTCCGGCGTGACGATCCCGCCGCGCCCGACGTGGAAGGTGTACTTCACGATCCCGGAGACGTTGCCCGCGAGGTCGACCGCCTGGACCTGGAGCACGTGGCGGCCCGGCGTCGTCGGGGTCACGTTCAGCGTGGTCGGCGCCCCCGTGGTGGAGGCGGCGACCGTCTGCGCCGGGTCCGGCGCCTTGTCCAGGCCCCACCGGTAGGTGGACAGGCTCTCGTCCACCGGCGGCTTGATCGTGAACGCACCGGCCTGGTTCTCGGCCTTGTGCCAGGTGTTGTCGTTCGGGTAGTCCGTGGAGGCCACCGTCGGCGCGAGCGGGGCGATCGTGTCCACCCGGAACCAGAAGCCGCCGGTCGACTGCCCCTCGATGATGTCGTCGCTGGCCTTGACCGAGAAGTAGTACGTCGTGTTCTCGGTGAGCGTCGGTGTCTTCACCGACGCGACAGAGCCGCTCGGGATGTAGTTCTGCGACCCGGTCCACACGACCTGGTTGCTCGGGTACTGCACCAGCGTGAAGATGCCGTGCACCAGCCCGCCGTCGGGGTCGGAGACGGTGGCGCTGAGCGTCGGCGTCTTCGTCGACGTCCACGCGCCCGAGACGGTGCCGTTCGGCGAGTTGGAGATGCGCTGGCCGGACGGCGGCCACGGGGTCGAGTTGTACGTCGCCCAGACGGTCGGCACATAGGCGCCGTAGTCAGCGGCGAAGAACTTCTTCCATCCGTAGTTGTCGGCCTCGTTCTCCGCCTTGATCCCCATGTTGCCGACCTGGGTGGCCGACGCGGCCCAGTCCCGGGCGTACTGGGTGATGTCCGCGTTGGACCAGCCACCGGGGCAGCTGCCCGAGTAGCCGTGGGTCTCCGAGCTGGTCGAGTAGTGCGCCGCCCACCCCGGCTGGTTGGCCCAGACCGTGCCCGGACCGGCGGGGTAGGTGTTCCACACCTGCCAGTTCCGCGCCTGGCACGACCAGGAGTAGAAGTTGAACAGCTCGAGCCGGGCGGAGAACACCGTGCGCCACGACAGCCCGGCGACCGGGAACTGGATGAACGCGCGCCCCACGTGCGCCCCGCCGTCGTAGGTGCCGACGTCGAGCTCGCCCTGCGTGGAGCGATCGTTCGAGTAGCCCTTGAGCACGTAGGTGTCGAAGCCCCAGGCGAGGCCCACGTCGGGGTCGATCACGACCGGGTACACCGTCGCCGGGTCCTGGAGGAAGTCCTGCTGCGGGGTCAGGTCGACCTCGGCGACCTCATGCGACGGCTGGGTGCTCGTGCGCTTGACCTCGACGGCCCCGGCGAGCGCATCGATGGTGGTGTCACCGACCACCTCGATCGGCTCGGCCTGCTCCGCGTCGGCATCGGCGCGGGTGGCGCTGTCCGAAGTCGTCGCGCCGTGGTCCGGCTCCAGCACCCAGGCCGGCATCGGGGACAGCGTCGCGGCGTCGGCGTGCTCGGCCGGCCGGTCCTGCGTGATCGGGAACGCGCGCCCGGCGTCGCTGTCCGCGTCCCACATCATCGGCACGGGCGCGGCGGCGATCACCTGGTCCTGGCCCTGCTCGACCACGCTGATCGAGCCGTCGTCGGCCGTCCGGAGCTCGGCACCGTCCGCGGTCACCGTCAGCGGGAACACCAGAGCCTGGTCCGGGGCAGGACGCTCGGCGACGACGAAGTACTCCTCGAAGCCCGTGCTGGTCGCCTCCAGCACCAGATCGATGCCGGGCTCGACCTCGCGGTAGGTCGCACGGCGCCCGTCGAGCTCCGGTTCCGGCAGCGCGCCGTCCCACTCCACCGAGGTCGTGATGCCGGTGGTGGGATCGGTGATGCTCGCGAGCGCCACTGACCCGGTCTCCGGGTCGGGCTCGCTCTCTCCGGCCAGCACCAGGTCGCCGCTGTGGGCCACCGGGCGCACGTTGCCGTCCTCGTCCGCCACGAGGGTCAGGTCGACCGGCGCCCAGTCCTCGTCGGCGGTGCCGTCGCCGTCGCCCTGCCGCACCCACACGGGGCCCGACCCGGTGCCCGACGCCATGGTGCCGTCGGGGAGCACGTACACCGAGCCGAACTCGGTGCGCTCGGCCAGCACCTCGACGGGCTGGTCCTCCAGGCGGGCGATGGCGGCGGCCGAGACGACGTCCGGTGCGGTGAGCGGTCCGGCGTCCTCCGTGCCGGCCTCGGCGGTGGCCGAGGTCGCCGCCGCGACCGGCGCGGCGGCAGGTCGGACGGCCGCCTCGGCGGGCAGCCCCGCCACGGTGATCGCGCACGCGGCGAGCACCCCGACGACGGGGACGCGACGGCGCCACGCGCCTACGGTGCCGAAGGCGACGGTCAGAGCGGCCATGAGGCCCTCCCCCTGCGAGTCGGTGGCTGGTGGGCGCACCGATGACTCCACGCGAGCTCCTCGCGCGGTCGTCTCACAGGGTCCCCATGTGAACGACACGGGAAACGTAGAGGCGGGCGGACGGGCCGACCGGGACCGAAGGCCCTGGTGGGGGCACGGAGGCCTGAGCGGTACGCCCCTGGGCGCTCGCGTTCGGGGGCCGTGCGGGGTCGATCCAGGAGTCGGCGCGCGGCGACACGGCCGTGGTCGTCGCGATGACTCGGCCCCGACGAGGCCGCGCCCCCGTCGCGTCAGCTGTCACGCGCCACGATCGCCAGGCCGAGGGTGACGAGCACTCGCGCCCGGGACAGCTCCGGCCCTACCACCGGCCGAGGCCCAGGCGGTGACGTCGACCGTGGTGACCGCCTCGCTCCAGCACGTCGTACCAGCTCCAGTACCCATCGGGAACGGTGGCTGTCCTTCCAGGATCGACCCCGTCCAGCTCGTGCAGCGTCAGTTCCATCGGACCGCCCGGCTGCCACAGCGAGAGCCCGGACCTGTTCGTCCTCGTGACCAGGTCGACCGCCCGCTCGGTGACCGCGAGTGCATCGCGCTCGTAGGCGATCAGGCCGGCGTTCGCGAACTTCGCCAGCGCGCGTGCGGCGAGGTCTGCTCCGGGAAGGTCGTGGCGAAGGTGGTCGGCGGTGCGCATCAGCGTGCCCACGCTGGTCAGCCCCGAGAGCACCGAGGCGTGCAGCAACCAGGCGTCGTCGAGGGTCCAGTGCGAGTGCCCGGGGGCCTTGTCGGGGATCACGGTCCTCCTTGGTGGTTGCTCGGCGTGTTGAGCGATCGTTCTGCGTGGACGCCGACCGGGCTACGGCCGGTTGGCCCGGCTTCTTCTCAGCGGGAGCCTTCTGGGCCGCCGACCCGCGAGATCGGTCGGTCAGCGAGGGCTCCACTCGCTTGCGGGATAGCCGTCGCGCGAGAGCACGACGTCCGGCTCGAGTATCGGAAGATCCGCGATCTTGCGTGGGTCGACGCGTTCGATCTCTCGAGCGGACACGCCGCCGATGTCGGCAGCGCGCATGAGCTGCGTCGCCCGCATCCGGGACGTCGTCATGACGATCGCCTCGAGGGTGCAGGCAGCCCCGGGTGCGACAGGACGCATCTCCGTGCCGAACATAAGACGGAAGGCGGAGAGGTTCGTACGGTCGTGATCGGTGAGATCCGACATCACGGTCCTCCTTGGGTGCGAGAGAGCGGGTCAGTCCCCGCCCACGAAGTGGTAGACGGTGAGGCAGACGAACATCGCGACGACCACGGCCGTGTCGCCGCGCGCCGACTCCTGGATCGAGGCGAACACGCCGATGCCCGGCGGTCGCCTCCGGATCTTGCGGACGGTGATCGCCATCGCGAGCGCGAAGAAGAGCATCCCCGCCCAGAACGCGATCGTCGCGAGGTCGACGCTCACGCGGCGTGACCAGGGTCGGCGAGGTTGGCCTGACGGGTACGCGTCAGCGCATCGCAACGGGCCTGCTCCTGCGCGAGCATCTGCCCGGCGAGCGTGACCGCCGTCTGCTTGTCCTCGACCACGTGGATCTCGCGCGCCTGCCGGGGGCGGTAGTCGGCGCCCCCTCGGTCGTAGACCAGCACCTCCCACTCGGTGCTCAGCCTGCGCGGGTGCCGGATCCGGTGCAGCACGCGTGACGGGATCGAGGCGATCACCAGCACGAGTGTGAGGGCGAGCGCGATCCCGTAGTCGTCACCCCCGAGATCGACGAGGCGGTCGATGAGCTTCCATCCCGGCCAGCCGTCGGCGCGGTGGATCTGGATGGTCTGCCAGGTCCCGTCGGTCGGATCGGACACCTGGACGTGCTTCTCGCCCCACGCGAACGGGTTGGTCATCGGAGCCTCTGCGTCGGTGCGCACGCGTGCCGGTCGGTGCTCATGCGATCACGGTCCTCTCGCCGTCCACGAAGATGGCGACCGCCCGGCCATCGGCGACGGCCTCGTACCTGCCTGCCGCGATCGCTGCGACCAGGCGCAGCGCGGTGTCGTCGTCGAGATCGGCCCGCATCTCGAGGAAGAGCACCCGTGCCTCTCGCGCCGCCTCGAGGTGCCAGATGATCGCGTCATCGGTCCGCGGATCGCAGAACTGGACGAGCAGGTCCTCGTCCTCACCGCGGACCCGGGTCACGGTGACCTCCGCCACGCCGGTGAGCGCGGCGATGCTCGCGCTGAGCTCGCTCATTCCCACACGCCGATCTCGTAGATCGCGTAGAGCACGACGAGGGCCACCATGAGGACGCCGCCCTCACCCACGTCCCACCTCCGGATCCGGGAGGTCGTGGACGGTGGCCACGATCCCCGCGCCCGGCAGGATGCCGATCCGGAGCCCGCCGAAGGTCGCGATCTCGCACCACGGGGCCACGACCGTCCAGGGTCCTGCCGAGGGCCCGAGCACCCGCAGCGGGTCACCGGCACCGTCCTGCGGCACCCGGGCGTCTGCCCACGCGGGGTCCAGCGGCCCCAGGCGCAGGCCCTCCATGGGGAGCCCGATGAGCCGGCGCCGTGAGCCGTGGTCGACCAGCAGGCGTGCCTCCTGGTTGATCAGGTCGAGGTCGACCGAGCGCAGGCGCATCAGCTCCGGTTCGAGCAGGCCCTCAGCGGTGCCGAGCAGCCAGCGACCGGTCGAACGGTCCTTCCGCCACCGCGCCGTGCGACCGTGGAACACGCTCGGGGCGCGGCGCGCGAGGGTCGGGCCGGGCCCCAGGGTCAGCGACGTCAGCGTGGCGGAGAAGGCGAGCCCGCCCTCGGTCGCCACCGAGCACCACCACCGGCGCGCGGGGTCGGCGCCCTTCTCCTGACCCACGTCGAACTGATCGGGTCGGGTGAGCAGCACGGCTTCCCGGACGAAGACCGACGGGTCGTCGGGATCGACAGGCGGGGTGGTGATCTCGGTGACCCCGCCGAGCGTGAGGGTGAGCGTGGTGCCGGCGCCGAAGAGCAGCAGGCGGATCTCTGCGGCGGCCAGGTCGATGGTCACGTCCAGGATCGAGAACCCGTCGCGCAGGTCGATCATGCCGTCCTCCGGGACGAGCACGAGCGGTCCGACACCGATCAGCCCGTGCAGCTCGAGGGACGTCCCCATGGTCGATTCGACTCCTGCTGGGTCGAGACGCAGGCGCCAGCCGGCGTGGGTGGCCGCCTGCCGGAGGCGGGGCAGCACGATCGCGACCCGCGCGTCGTCCAGGGCGCTCAGCCTGCCGGCGTCGGCGTCGAAGCCGAGACGGGTGCCCGAGGCGTCACCGGTCACGTCGACCACGCCCTCGGCGTCCCGGTAGCGCAGCGTGGTCCGTCCGACCAGCCGCACCGACCAGCCCTCCGTGGACCGCACCTCGCCGCCGATCGTGCTGTGCAGCCGGGGCCGGGGCGTCGCGGACCCGTGCAGGTCGACCGGGGGAGCGGCGCCCGGACGACGCTCCGCGATCAGTCCTGCCAGCCGGTCGACCGCGTGCTGCGCCGTGGCACGGTGGGTGACGAACGCCCGGAGCGAGAGCCGCAGCCCGGCACCGGTCTCCACCGCGACCACCGTCCGCGAGCCGTCGGCGACCGGGTGACCCGAGCGCGACGCGGGGAGCACCGTCAGCCGCGCGACCTCGGGCAGCGGCACGCGCCGCGTGCGGGTCCAGCCGGTGACCGACACGTCGTTCTCGTCCACCGCGATGCCGATCCGCGCCGCCCGGACGCCGACTCCCGCCGCCACCGCGAGCAGCGCCGCAGCCACCCACGGGACGCGTGGCGCGAGCAGCACGGCACCGGACACCAGCGCGAGGACCGCGACCGTCACCGCGACGCGGGGCAGCGGTCCCAGGGCGACGACGCGCACCGGGCGGAGCCGGCGGCGCGCCCGTCCGGCGCTCACCTGCGTCCATCCGGGAAGCCGGCGCCGAGCTGGCGTAACACCCACGCGGACGTCGCCTCGTCCAGCCAGCGGACCGGAATGCGTTCGCCGCGCAGCTCGACCCACCCCCGCGACCACTCGACGATCGCAGCCGCCAGGCCGCCGTCATCCGTGATGATCGCGTCCTGGTCCCAGCCCTCGTCGGGCCAGAGGTGCTCGTGGACGCACTCGGTCGGCACGGTCCACCGCCGCCACCACAGCGCACCTCCCGCGTGGCGGGCGTGGAAGTCCTGCCGGAGCAGCACCAGCCCGCACCGCTCGCCGTCGCGCATCAGCCACCCGGCACGGTTGCGGAGGCCGTCGAGCCGAGGGTCCTCGACGACACGGTCGAAATCGGGCCGTCGGCTCACGAGGCGGTCCGGGGCGTCATGACGCCTCCAGTGCGGCGAGCACGTCCTCCACCGCGGTCCGCTGCACCGTGGTGAGGCGCGGGTCGGTGAGCAGGTCGCGTGCTGCGGCCATCCCGTCGATCACCGCGCCGGTCGCGATCCCCGATCCCCGGGTGCCGCTCGCGACGGCCAGGTGGAGCAGGTTCGCCGCGATGACGGTGTCGAAGGCCGGATCCTCGACGTCGAGGTCCGCGGCGTCGCTGAACGCACGGTCGAGCGCGCGCAGGGCGTGGTCGCGCCTCCGGCTGCTCCTCGTCATGGCAGGACGCTACCGATGTCGCGCCCCCGCCGTCGTGGGGATTCCCGCAGGTCACCCGTCCGGAGCCGTGCGGCACCGGACTGACCGGCCCGGCCTACAGGAACCGCCCCAACGGCCAGCCGGCGAACTCGAACGCCGCGTGCGCCCGTCCCAGCACGAGCGCCCGACGGGCCGGAGCGAGGTGATCGAGCGAGTCGTGGTCGATCACGAAGCCGGTGCCCACGCCGTCCGCCTCGCCACGGCACTGGACCTCGCCCTCGGCGTCCACGTACATGAGCACGAAGCGGTCCGCGATCCACACCGACCAGCCCTCGTCGGAGTCCACCCGGCTGGCCCACCACCGCTTCCGGAACCTCGTCATCGTCTCCGCCTCTCCCACGCGCCGTCCACGTACACCGGTCGTGAGACGACCACCTCGAACTCGAGTGGCGGGCCGTCCTGGATCTCATCGACCCGGACCCGCCGCAGGTCGCGCGACGAGAAGCCGCCGACGCCGGACGCCCGCAGGACCTGCACGGCGCGCCAGCGCGAGGTGGTCAGCACCAGCGCCTCGATCGCGCACGCGTACTCCGCGACCTGCTCCGCCATCTCGTTGGCGACCCGCACGTGGTAGATCCCGGTGCGGTCCGCGTTCATACGGCACCACCGATCCGCAGCAGCGCCGACGCCCGGGCGTGCAGGTGCTCGGGCACCGCCCACTCGACCACCGTCGCCCCGGAGCGGCAGCGCAGGATCTGCGCGTCCTCGTCGACCGCGAGCGACTCGCGCAGGGTCGGTCGGCGCCATCCGTCGTCCACCGAGTCGACCGGGACCCGGATCCCGCCGAGCGTGAGCATGCCGGGCGTCACGCGCCACTCACCGCCGTGCCAGCCCTGGAGCAGCCCGGGGACCCGGCCCTCGACGGCGCGCACCGCGCTCAGCACGCGACCGTCGTCGGCTGCCACGACCGCCACCCGCCGGGTGCGACGGCGTGCCCACGCGTCACCGAGCAGGAAGCCGATCACGGTGTCGATCATCGCGACTCCTCTCCGGCCGGCGCCCGTCGCCGCCTCCGCCGCTCCAGCACCGCGCACCAGCTCGCCATCCCGTCCGGCACGGGTGCCGGCACCACCACGCCATCCCCGGTCAGCACGCGCAGCCCGGCGTGGGCCTGCGCGATCGCGCCGTCCTCGGCCCACGGGGACGCGTCGCTCGCGAGCGCCTCCTCCGCGAGCGCCCGGATCGGCTCGCCGAGGTGCAGCCTCCCGTCCTCGGCCGTGGCCAGACCGCTGCCGACCAGCCGCGCGATCACGTCGGCGACCTCGCCGGGCGTCGGACGGTCGTGGTTGAGGTGGTCGGCCAGCCGCAGGACGGCGGCCAGGCCCGCGTCGGCCGAGCCCACGACGGCGAGGGCGATCCAGGCGTCGTCACGGGTCCATGCGCGTGCGGGGCCGGGCTCGGCGATCCGGGCGAGCGACCCGCGGGCGGCGACGATCATGCCGGTGGTCCGGGCGGCGGCCTCCCGGGCCGAGGTGGGGCTGCCGATCGTGGCGGGCAGCAGCAGGCGCAGGCCGGAGTCGAGCCGCACGTCCAGCACGGCGAGGCCCCGCGCGGCGTCGGGGTGCAGATCGGCACCGGACGGGCGGGCGGCGCGCACGTCCACCACCGCGTGCAGCGGCAGCCGACGGGTGCGGGTCCAGCCGGTCGCGGTGAGCGCCTCTTCGTCCACGCGCACCCCGAGGCGGGCGGTGCGGGCGACCAGCAGGGTCGCGGCCACCAGGAGAGCGACGACGACCGGAGGGCGGTGCGCCAGCAGCACGGCGAGCGCGACGCCCGTCACGGCGCCGGCGACGGCGAGCAACCACGGGATCGTGCCGGCGCGCGCGGTCCGAGCGCTGCGCCGGTCGTGCCTGCCGGTGCTCATCGGGTCTCCTGCCGAGCGGCGGGTCGGTGCGCGGACGCGTCCGACGGGCCGACCGTAGGGCCCGCGGCCGGTCGCGCGCCGCACCCGTCACCCGCGTGGCGGCAGGCGCCACCAGCACCGACACCCCGTGACGGACGTCATGGAGGTGCGCACGGGACTCATGACCTATGCTGGCGCACGCAGTGGAGGGGAGTATCCCGACACGGCGCCCCCGTCATCACGGTCGCCTCCGACGTCGACCCGGGGCCGCCGGCCCGTCAGCGGGTAGGGAGAGACCTCCGGTACTCAGTCGTACGTACCGGAGGATTTCTATGTCTGTGGACCTGTGGGTCTGGATCGTCACCGCGGTGGCGATCGTCGGGATGGTCCTGTTCGACTTCTTCGCGCACGTGCGCACCCCGCACGCCCCCTCGTTCCGCGAGGCCGCCACCTGGTCGGCCGTGTACATCGCGCTGGCGATCGTGTTCGGCATCGGTCTGGGCATGGTGTGGGGCTGGGACCACGGCACGGAGTACTTCGCCGGGTACGTGACCGAGAAGTCGCTCTCGGTGGACAACCTGTTCGTCTTCCTCATCATCATGACGAAGTTCGCGGTGCCGAGGGAGTACCAGCAGAAGGTGCTGCTGGTCGGCGTGGTGATCGCGCTGGTGCTGCGGACGGTGTTCATCCTGCTGGGCGCCGCGGCGATCGAGCAGTGGTCCTGGGTGTTCTACATCTTCGGCGCGTTCCTGGTGTACACCGGCATCAAGCTGGCCAAGGAGAAGCACGAGGCCGACGAGGTCGACCACGCGGGCGAGAAGAAGGACGGTCTGGCGGTCCGCCTGCTCAAGCGCGTGGTGCCGACCACCGAGGAGTACCACGGTGACCGCCTGACCACGAAGATCGACGGCAAGCGCCTGATCACCCCGATGCTGGTGGTCATGGTGGCGATCGGCTCCACCGACGTGCTCTTCGCGCTCGACTCGATCCCGGCGATCTACGGCCTGACCCAGGAGCCGTACATCGTGTTCACCGCCAACGCGTTCGCGCTGCTCGGCCTGCGCCAGCTGTACTTCCTGATCGGCGGCCTGCTGGAGCGCCTGGTGTACCTGAACAAGGGCCTGGCGTTCATCCTCGGCTTCATCGGCGTCAAGCTTGTACTGCACGCGATGCACACCAACGAGCTGCCGTTCATCAACGGTGGCCAGCACATCGAGTGGGCGCCGGAGATCCCCACCTGGCTCTCGCTGCTGGTGATCCTCGGTACCCTGACCGTCGCGACCGTCGCGAGCCTGATCAAGACCCGCCGCGACGGCATCGACACCCCCTCGGCCCCGGCCCTGACCGCCGACGCGCCGACCCCGGAACCCAGCAAGGAGCACTGACCCTCGGATGGACGTCTCTCCGCTCGTCTGGTGCGTGTCGCTCGGCCTGGCCGCCGCCGTCCTGATCGTGGACGTCGCGGTGGTCGGCCGGCGGCCGCACATCCCCTCGACGGCGGAGTGCCTGCGGTACCTCGGTGCCTACATCGGCCTGGCACTGGCCTTCGCGGTCATGGTCGCGCTGGTGTGGGGCACCGATCCCGCGGGGGAGTTCGTGGCGGGCTGGCTCACCGAGTACTCGCTGTCGGTGGACAACCTCTTCGTGTTCCTGCTGATCATGTCGAGGTTCGCGGTGCCGCGGCAGTACCAGCAGACCGCGCTGCTGATCGGGATCATCCTGGCGCTGGTGTTCCGCGGGATCTTCATCGGCGTGGGAGCGGCCGCGATCTCGCACTTCTCCTGGGTGTTCTACCTGTTCGGCGCGTTCCTGGTGTGGACGGCGGTCAAGGTGGCCCGGGAAGGGATGGGCGAGGAGTCCGAGGACGAGGCCTACTCGCCGCCGGCGCTGGTCCGGCTGGTGCAGCGCTGGCTGCCGACCACCGACGGCTACCACGGGGTCGCGCTGACCACGAAGGTCGAGGGGCGCCGGCACGTCACGCCGATGCTGCTGGTGCTGGTCGCGATCGGTGCGACGGACCTGCTGTTCGCCTTCGACTCGATCCCTGCCGTGTTCGGGCTCACCCAGGAGCCGTACCTGGTGCTCATGGCCAACGTGTTCGCGCTGATGGGCCTGCGCCAGCTGTACTTCCTGCTCGGCGGCCTGCTGACCCGGCTGCGCTACCTGAACATCGGCCTGGGCGTGCTGCTCGGGTTCATCGGCGTGAAGCTCGTGCTCCAGGCGCTGCACGAGAACACCCTCCCGTTCCTCAACGGCGGGGAGCCCTTCGGCTGGGCACCAGAGCTGCCGTCGTGGGTGTCGCTCGCGGTGATCGTGCTGACCCTCGGGGTGACCGCGGTGACCAGCATCGCGGCGGCCCGGCGGGACGAGCGCCGCGCGGAGGTCACCGCGCGCTGAGCGCTGGTCCGTCAGCGCGCTGAGCGGGCCTCAGTCCGCCAGGCCGTCCGCCCACGGGCCGATCACCGGGTTCCACCCGCGCACCTCGGTCGCGGCGATCACGCCGGCCAGCGCGAACGGGTCGGCGGCGAGCAGCGCGTCGAGCGCGGTCCGGTCGGCGGCGCGGAACACCAGCAGCGCGCCGGCCTCGCCCTCGGTCCACGGGCCGGAGCCCAGCACCTGCCCGGCCTCGGCGAGCCCGCGCAGGTAGTCGCGGTGGGCGGGGCGGACCTCGTCCTGGAGATCGGTGCGCTGGTCGTAGGTGTAGCGGACGGCGAAGATCGACATGGCTCCCATCCTGCCGGACCCGTCGCGCCGGTGGCAGAGTGGCCGCATGACGACATCGCAGATCCCGGACCTCCCGCTGCTCGACGGCACCGCGATCCCGCAGCTCGGCTTCGGGGTGTTCCAGGTGGACGACGACGGCGCCGAGGCGGCGGTCGGGCACGCGCTGGACGCGGGCTACCGGCTGATCGACACCGCCAAGCTGTACGGCAACGAGGCGGGGGTGGGCCGCGCGGTGCGCGCCTCCGGGCTCGCCCGCGAGGACGTCTACGTCACGACCAAGCTCTGGAACGACGACCAGGGGCGCGACCGGACGCTGGCGGCCTTCGAGGCCTCGGTGGCGCGGCTCGACCTCGGGGCGCCGGACCTGTACCTGATCCACTGGCCGTTCCCCGGGCAGGACCTCTACGCCGAGACCTGGCGGACGCTGGTCGAGCTGGCCGACGAGGGGCGGGTGCGCAGCGTGGGCGTCTCGAACTTCCGTCCGGCGCACCTGGAGCGGATCATCGACGACTCCGGCGCGGTGCCGGTGGTCAACCAGGTGGAGCTGCACCCGTACCACCAGCAGCGTGAGGTGCGCGAGGTGCACGCCCGGCACGGGATCGTCACCGAGGCGTGGTCGCCGCTCGGCCGCGACCTGGGCGTGCTGGACGACCCGGTGCTGGGCGCGATCGCCGCCGCGCACGGGGTGAGCCCGGCGCAGGTGGTGCTGCGCTGGCACCTCGATCTCGGCATCGTCGCGATCCCCAAGTCGGTCACCCCGGAGCGGATCCGGGCCAATCTCGACGTGCACGGCTTCGCGCTCACCGAGGAGGACCACGCGCGGATCGCCGGGCTGGACGGCACCGGGCGGATCGGTCCGGACCCCGACCGGTTCGGGGCGTGACGATGAGCGGCGTCCTGCTGAACGAGGACCTGCTGGCGCGGATCGCGCAGCGCGCGCCGGGCCACGACCGAGAGAACACCTTCCCGCACGACGACCTGGCCGACCTGCGCGCGGCCGGCTACCTCGCGGCCTTCGTGCCGGAGCGCCTGGGCGGTGCCGGTCTGACGCTGGAGCAGGTGGCGCGCGAGCAGGCCCGGCTGGCGGCGGCGGCCCCGGCGACCGCGCTGGCGGTGAACATGCACCTGGTGGTGACCGGGATCGCCGCCGTGCTGGACCGCCGGGGCGACGACTCGCTCGGCTTCGTGCTGGCGGACGCCGCCGCGGGGGAGGTGTTCGCCTTCGGGAACTCCGAGGCCGGCAACGACCTGGTGATGTTCGACTCGCGCACCCGCGCGGAGCGCCAGCCCGACGGCGGCTACCGGTACACCGGCACCAAGATCTTCACCACGCTCTCCCCGGTGTGGACCCGGCTGGCGACCTTCGGCCGGGACGACGCCGACCCCGACGACCCGCGCCTGGTGCACGCCGTGCTGCGGCGCGAGGACGGCGGCGTCACCGCGAAGGACGACTGGGACACCCTCGGCATGCGCGCCACCCAGAGCCGTACGACGCTGCTCGACGGCGCGTACGCGGCGCCGGAGCGGGTGTTCCGCTCGTTGCCGCCGGGGCCGAGCGCCGACCCGTACGTCTTCGCGCTGTTCGCGGTGTTCGAGATCCTGCTCGCCGCTGTCTACACCGGGATCGGCCGACGGGCGCTGGAGCTCGCCGTCGCGGCCGCGCACCGGCGCACGTCGATGAAGCACGACGGCCGCCCCTACGCGCAGGACCCGGACATCCGCTGGCGGGTGGCGGAGGCCGCGATCGGGCAGGACGGGATCGAGCCGCAGGTGTGGGCGCTGGCGCGGGACGTCGACGAGCAGGTCGACCACGGCGCGCTGTGGTTCGCCAAGATGGTCGGCCTCAAGGTGCGCGCGACGGAGAGCGCACGGGTGGTGGTCGACCACGCGATCCGGGTGGCCGGCGGCGGCTCGTACTTCGCCGGCAACGAGCTCGGTCGGCTCTACCGCGACGTGCTCGCCGGGATCTTCCACCCCTCCGACGGGGAGTCCGCGCACGCCACCGTCGCGCAGGCCTGGCTCGGGCCGGCGTGACGGTGGCGCCGCGGGGCGTCCCGGATCAGAACGTCTCGGTCTCGCAGGACCAGGTGGTCTCGACCCGGTTGCCGCAGGTCTGGCCGAACTCCTCGTAGTCCGAGTCCCACGGCGAGTCGACGTAGAGGTCGTCGCAGGCGGCCATGTCGCCCGCGGCGCAGGCGTCCCAGAGCGCGTCCAGCTCGGGGTCGTCGCCGTAGGTCGAGACGTCGTCGCCGGTGCCCGACCCGGTGTCCGAGCCGGGGTCGGGCAGGCTGCTGCTGTCGCAGTACTGGCCGCCGCTGGTGGTGCCGCCGCAGGTGTCGCCGAAGTGCTGGTCGTCGGAGCCGTCGACCGCCTCGTCGTAGAGGGTGTCGCAGGCCGCCATGTCGCCGCCGGCGCAGTCGGAGCGCAGGTCGGCCATCCGGTCCTGGTAGGCGGAGACGCCGAGGAAGACGATGATCCCGATCACGGCGTACAGCACGATCTGCGCCGCGCCGAGCGCGACGCCGGCGATCGCCATGCCCTTGCCACCGGTGCCGTTCTTCTTGGTGCGGCCGATGCCGAGGATGCCGAGCACCAGCGGCACGACCGCGAGCCCGAGCAGGCCGGTGACCAGCGCGGCGATCGAGACGCCGTCGGTCGGTCGCGCCGGTGCCGGGCCCGGGTAGGGGGTGGCGTAGGGCGTCTGGCCGGGGTAGCCGGGGGCGGGCGGGTAGCCGCCGTAGGTCGCGCCGACGGGGGCCGGGGGCGCGGCCGACGTGGCATAGCCGGGCGCGGGAGCACCGTAGGGCGTGCTCGGGGCGGGCTGCTGCGGGCTGGCGCCGTAGGGCTGCTGCGGGGCGGCGCTGCCGTAGGGCGAGGGGGCCGGAGCGGGGGCGCCGTCGGGCTGCTGCGGGGCGGCGGATCCGGGCGCGGAGTACGGCGCGGCCGGTGCGGCGTAGGGCGACGCGGGCGGTGCCGGGTACGGCGCGGCCGGTGCGGCGTAGGGCGACGCGGGCGGTGCCGGTGGGGTGACCGGCGCGGTGCTCGACGGCACCTCGTACCCGGAGACGAACGGCGCGGGCGCCGGGATCGCCTGCGTGGGCTCGGTGCCGGTCGGCTCGCTGCCCTCCGCCCCGGAGCCGATCGGCTCGGTGGGCCGGTCGGCGGGGTCGGGGGTGCCGGTCTCGTGCGACATGGGGGTCCTTCCGGGCGGATCGGGTGCTGCGGGCCACTATCCCAGAGCCGATGCCCGCGCAGCAGTGGTCGTGGTCACCAGCCGCGCGCCCACCAGGACGGCAGGTGCGGCCGCTCCGCGCCGAGGGTGGTGTCGTCGCCGTGGCCGGGCAGCACGCGGGTGTCGTCCGCCAGCGGGTCGAAGACGCGCTCGGTGAGGTCGGTCATCAACGAGGCGAAGTCGGCGGGGGTGGTGGTGCGCCCGGGGCCGCCGGGGAACAGCGAGTCGCCGGTGAGCAGGACGGTGCGGTCGGCGCCGTCGCGCAGCGCGAGGGCGACGGCGCCGGGGGTGTGGCCGCGCAGCGTGATCACGTCCAGGGTGAGCGCGCCGATCGTCAGCCGGTCGCCGTGGCCGAGCCCGCGCGGGACGGTGGTGCCGGCGTGCTCGGCGACCGCCCGCGCGTCGGGGGCACCGGCGGCGTGCGGGGAGTCGGTGGCGTCGAGCACGGCGGCGAGCGCGCCGAGGTGGTCGGCGTGCCGGTGGGTGGTGACCACCAGGTCGAGACGTCCCTCCGCCGACCCCGCGCGGACCAGGTCGAGCAGCCGGTCCGGCTCCGCGGCGGCGTCGACCAGCAGCTGCGCGCCGGTGGTCGCGCAGGTGAGCAGGTAGGCGTTGTTGTCCATCGGCCCCACCGAGAGCTTGCGCAGGGTGGCGCTGCCCAGGTCGAGGGTGGCGGCGGGGCCGCCGGGCTCGACGTGGCCGGTGTAGGTGCCCGGGTCGGTCACAGTGCGGTCGCCTCCTCGGCGGTCGGGTCGGTCGCGGTGGTCGGTGCGGGCGCGGTGCCGCCCGCCAGCGCGAGGTCGTGCGCGTGGACGGCGCGGACCAGCGTCAGGTGGGACAGCGCCTGCGGCACGTTGCCCATCATGCGGCCCGCGGCGACGTCGTACTCCTCGGCGAGCAGGCCCAGATCGGTGCGCAGACCGGTCAGCACGTCCAGCACCGCGGTCGATCCCGCGACGTCGCCCTGCCGCGCCAGCGCGTCCGCCAGCCAGCCCGAGCAGGCCAGGAACGGGTGCTCGGAGCCGCGCAGGCCGTCGTCGGTGCGCTCGGTGCGGTAGCGCAGCAGCAGGCCGGGGGCGATCTCCAGCTCGGCGCGCACCGCCGCCACCGTGCCGACCAGCCGCGGGTCGTCCGCGGGCAGGAAGCCGACCTGCACCATCTGCAGCAGCGAGGCGTCGGTGTGCCCGGCGCCCGGGTGCTGCACGAACGACCCCAGACCGGCGTCCCAGTGGTGCGCGAGCACCTCGGCGTGCACGGCGTCCCGCTCGGTGCGCCACCGGTCGACCGCCCCGTCGGCGGCGGGCAGCCCGTGCTGCTCGACGGCCCGCACCGCGCGATCGAGGGCCGCCCAGGCCATCACCGCCGAGTGGGTGAACCGCCGGGGCGCGCCGCGCACCTCCCAGATCCCGCTGTCCGGCGTGCGCCAGGTGCGGCAGAGGTGCTCGACCAGGTGGGTCTGCAGCGACCAGGAGTCCGCGCTCTCCTCGATCCCGGCCTCACGCGCCAGGTGCAGCGCGCACATCACCTCGCCCAGCACGTCGTTCTGCACCTGCCCGACGGCGGCGTTGCCCACCCGCACCGGCCGGGATCCTGCGTAGCCGGGCAGGTGGTCGAGGGTGCGCTCGGGCAGGTCCCGCCGCCCGTCCAGCCCGTACATGATCTGCACGTCCGCCGGGTCGCCGGCCACCGCGCGCAGCAGCCACTGCCGCCAGTCCTGCGCCTCCTCCCGGTAGCCGTGCTCCAGCAGCGCCTCCAGGGTCATCGCCGCGTCCCGCAGCCAGCAGTACCGGTAGTCCCAGTTGCGCTCGCCGCCGAGGTCCTCGGGCAGGGAGGTGGTGACCGCCGCCGCGATCCCGCCGGTCTCGGCGTCGGTGAGCAGCCGGAGCACCAGCAGCGAGCGGACCACGGCCTCCCGGTAGGAGCCCTGGTAGCGGCAGCGACGCGCCCAGCGGCCCCAGCGGGCCTCGGTGGCCTCCACCCGGTGCTCCAGGTGCGGGCGGCGGGGGACCGGCCGCCAGGACGGCGACCAGGTGAGCGACAGCTCGACGCTCTCGCCGGCGGCCAGGCTGAAGGTGTCGGTGTGCGCGTGGTCGTCCGGCACCGGCAGGCGGTCACCGCGCAGCACCAGCGCGTCCGGACCGGCGACCGCCTGGATCACCTCGGCCCCGTCGGGATCGGTCACCCGGTGCACCCACGGCTGCACGGCGCCGTAGCCGAACCGGACCACCCACTCGTGCCGGACGGTCACGGTGCCCTCGGTGGCGGCGATCCGCCGGACCAGGTCGCAGCGGTCGTCGCCCAGCGGCATCGCGTCCAGCAGCACGGCCGTTCCGGTCGGCGTGCGGAAGGTGGTCTCCAGCACGAAGGACTCGCCCAGGTAGCGCCGCTCGACCTCGGCGTCGGGCACCGTGAGCAGCCAGCGGCCGTGCCGGGGGTCGCCGAGCAGGGCCGCGAAGCAGGCGGGGGAGTCGACCCGCGGCACGCACAGCCAGTCCACCGATCCGGTGCGGGAGACCAGGGCCGCGGTGCGTCCGTCGCCGAGCACGGCGTAGTCGTCGATCGGGGTGGGCGAGCGGTCGGGCATGGCGCCATCATGCGACGTCAGGGGCCCGTGCACCCGTCGGGACGGGGTCCCGCGCGAGGGGTTCGGCATTCGAACAGGTGTGCGGATGTCAGTCCCGGCACGTACCATGGCGCCCGTGAACGATCGACTGGTGGTCCAGGGGGCCCGCGAGCACAACCTCCGCAACGTCGACCTGGACCTGCCCCGTGACCGGCTCATCGTCTTCACGGGTCTGTCGGGCTCGGGCAAGTCCTCGCTGGCCTTCGACACGATCTTCGCGGAGGGCCAGCGCCGCTACGTGGAGTCCCTGTCGGCCTACGCCCGGCAGTTCCTCGGGCAGATGGACAAGCCCGACGTCGACTTCATCGAGGGGCTGTCCCCGGCGGTGTCGATCGACCAGAAGTCGACCAACCGCAACCCCCGGTCGACGGTCGGCACGATCACCGAGGTCTACGACTACCTGCGCCTGCTGTTCGCCCGCGCCGGCGTGCAGCACTGCCCGGTCTGCGGCGAGCGCGTGATCGCGCAGACCCCGCAGCAGATCGTCGACCGCCTGCTCGAGCTGCCCGAGGGCACTCGCTACCAGGTGCTCGCGCCGGTCGTCCGCGGCCGCAAGGGCGAGTACGCCGACCTGTTCGCCGAGCTCCAGGCCAAGGGCTTCTCCCGCGCGCGGGTCGACGGCGAGGTGATCCAGCTCAGCCAGCCGCCGACGCTGGAGAAGAAGCTCAAGCACGACATCGAGGTCGTCGTGGACCGCCTCGTGTCCCGCGAGGGCGTGCAGCGCCGGCTCACCGACTCGATCGAGACCGCGCTGCCGCTGGCCGGCGGTCTGGTCGTGATCGAGCTGGTCGACGCCGACATCGACGACCTCGGGCGCGAGATGCGGTTCTCCGAGCACCGCGCCTGCCCGAACGACCACCAGCTCACGCTGGAGGAGATCGAGCCCCGGACGTTCTCGTTCAACGCGCCCTACGGCGCCTGCCCGGAGTGCACCGGCCTCGGCATGCGGCTGGAGGTCGACCCCGACCTGGTCGTGCCGGACGAGGACCTGTCCCTGCGCGACGGGGCGGTGGCGCCGTGGGCGCAGATCTCCTCGGAGTACTTCGAGCGGGTGCTGACCGCCCTCGCCGACGACCTCGGCTTCTCGATGGACGTGCCGTGGCGCGCCCTGCCGCAGCGCGCCAAGGACGCGGTGCTGCACGGCGAGAACCACAAGGTGCACGTCAAGTACAAGAACCGCTGGGGCCGTGAGCGCCAGTACTCCACCGGCTTCGAGGGCGTGCTGACCTTCCTCGAGCGGCGCCACCAGGAGACCGAGTCCGAGTGGAGCAAGGAGAAGTACGAGGCCTTCATGCGCGAGGTCCCGTGCCCCGCCTGCGACGGCGCCCGCCTCAAGCCCGAGGTGCTGGCCGTGCTGGTCGGCGGCCGGTCGATCGCGGACGTGTGCTCGCTGCCGATCCGCGCCGCCCGTGACTTCCTCGACACCCTGGAGCTCGGCGAGCGCGAGAAGCAGATCGCCGCGCAGGTGCTCAAGGAGATCCAGGCCCGGCTCGGCTTCCTGCTCGACGTCGGCCTGGACTACCTGTCGCTGTCCCGCGCCGCCGCGACCCTCTCCGGCGGCGAGGCGCAGCGCATCCGCCTGGCGACGCAGATCGGCTCCGGCCTGGTCGGCGTGCTCTACGTGCTGGACGAGCCGTCGATCGGCCTGCACCAGCGCGACAACCGCCGGCTGATCGACACCCTCACCCGCCTGCGCGACCTGGGCAACACCCTGATCGTGGTCGAGCACGACGAGGACACCATCCGCACCGCCGACTGGATCGTGGACGTCGGCCCCGGCGCCGGCGAGCACGGCGGCCACGTGGTGCACTCCGGCGACCTCGCCGGCCTGCTCGCGTCGCAGGAGTCGGTCACGGGTGCCTACCTGTCCGGCCGCCGGCAGATCCCCATGCCCGCGACCCGCCGCGCGATCGACAAGAAGCGTCAGGTCACCGTGGTCGGCGCCCGCGAGCACAACCTGCAGAACATCGACGTGTCCTTCCCGCTCGGCGTGCTCACCGCCGTCACCGGGGTCTCCGGCTCCGGCAAGTCGACGCTGGTCAACTCGATCCTCTACACGGTGATGGCCAACGAGCTGAACCACGCCCGCCGCGTGGCCGGCCGGCACAAGCGGGTCACCGGCCTGGAGCACCTGGACAAGGTCGTGCACGTCGACCAGGGGCCGATCGGTCGCACCCCGCGGTCCAACCCCGCCACCTACACCGGCGTGTGGGACCGGATCCGCAAGCTGTTCGCGGAGACGACCGAGGCCAAGGTGCGCGGCTACACCGCCGGGCGGTTCTCCTTCAACGTCAAGGGCGGGCGCTGCGAGGCGTGCTCCGGCGACGGCACCCTGAAGATCGAGATGAACTTCCTGCCGGACGTCTACGTCCCCTGCGAGGTCTGCCACGGGGCCCGGTACAACCGGGAGACCCTCGAGGTGCACTTCAAGGGCAAGACGGTCGCCGACGTGCTGGACATGCCGATCGAGGAGGCCGCGGAGTTCTTCGCCGCCGTCCCCGCGATCAGCCGCCACCTGAAGACCCTGGTCGACGTCGGCCTGGGCTACGTCCGGCTCGGCCAGCCGGCGACCACGCTGTCCGGCGGCGAGGCGCAGCGCGTCAAGCTCGCCTCCGAGCTGCAGCGCCGGTCCAGCGGGCGCACCGTGTACGTCCTGGACGAGCCCACCACCGGCCTGCACTTCGAGGACATCCGCCGCCTGCTCGGCGTGCTCCAGTCGCTGGTCGACAAGGGCAACTCCGTCATGGTGATCGAGCACAACCTCGACGTGATCAAGAACGCCGACTGGGTGATCGACATGGGCCCCGAGGGTGGCAGCGGTGGCGGCACCGTCGTCGCGCAGGGCACGCCGGAGCACATCGCCGGCGTCGCGGCGAGCCACACCGGGCGGTTCCTCGCCGAGGTGCTGGGCCAGGAGCAGGAGCAGGTCAGCGCCTGATCGACGCGGCAGCGGCCCCGACCCCTCCACGGGGCGGGGCCGTCGCCGTTCCCCGGGGTTCGGAGCGCGGGGTCCGAGGGCGCACGGATCCGCGCGGCGCCTGACGTGCAGGGTTCGACGTCCGACGCGCCGGGAGCCGCGCAGCGGGTCAGTGCTGCTCGACGGCCACGGGCGCCGGTTCGGTGCGCACCGGGAAGCTCACCGACCGGGCGATGAAGCAGTGCTCGTGCGCCTTCCGGTGCACCTCGGCCAGCAGCGCGTCCAGGTCGCGCGCACCCGCGGCATCCTCGGGCTCACGTACGGTCACGCGCGGATGCAGCGTGACCTCGGTGAACTCGCCGTGCCCGGCCGCCGCCACGCGCATCGTCCCCGACGCCTGATCGGCGTAGCCGACGACCACCACACCCTCCACCGCTGCCAGGTGCAGGAACCAGAGCATGTGGCACTGCGCGAGCGCCGCCACCAGCAGGTCCTCCGGCGTGTGCCGGGCAGGGTCGCCGCGGAACGCGGGATCGGCGGAGCCGGCGATCACCGGCTTGCCCTCCACGTGCACGTCGTGGTCGCGGGTGTAGTCGCGGTACCCGGTGGTCCCGGTCGCCCCGGCGCCGGTCCAGACGACCTCCGCGGTGTACGTGTGCAGGAGTCCCATCGCCCGAGGGTACCCGGGGGGTTCGGGCCCTGTGGGTGGGGCGAACTAGGCTCGTCCGCATGGCTGATCCCGCGACCTACCGCCCCGCCCCCGGGGAGATCCCGGACCAGCCGGGCGTCTACCGGTTCCGGGACGAGCACGGCCGGGTGATCTACGTCGGCAAGGCGAAGAGCCTGCGGCAGCGCCTCAACAGCTACTTCCAGGACGTCGGCGGCCTGCACCCGCGCACGCAGACCATGGTGACCACGGCGGCCTCCGTGCAGTGGACCGTGGTCGGGACCGAGGTCGAGGCGCTGGCGCTGGAGTACTCCTGGATCAAGGAGTTCGACCCGCGGTTCAACGTGAAGTACCGCGACGACAAGTCCTACCCGTACCTCGCGGTCACCCTGGCGGAGCGGTTCCCCCGGGTGCAGGTGATGCGCGGCGCCAAGCGGCCGGGCACCCGGTACTTCGGCCCCTACGCGCACGCCTGGGCGATCCGGGAGACCGTCGACCTGCTGCTGCGGGTGTTCCCGGTGCGTACCTGCTCGGCGGGGGTGTTCAAGCGCGCGGGGCAGCAGGGCCGGCCGTGCCTGCTCGGCTACATCGACAAGTGCTCGGCGCCGTGCGTCGGCCGGATCTCCGAGGTGGACCACCACACGCTCGCCGAGGAGTTCGCGGAGTTCATGGCGGGGGACACCGCCCGGTTCACCAAGCGGCTCACCGCGCGGATGAAGGAGGCCGCCGCCGAGCTGGACTTCGAGCAGGCGGCCCGGCTGCGCGACGACATCGTGGCGCTGGAGCGGGCGACCGAGAAGAACGCCGTGGTGCTGTCCGACGGCACGGACGCGGACATCTTCGCGCTGGTCGGCGACGAGCTCGAGGCCGCCGTGCAGGTGTTCCACGTCCGGGACGGGCGCATCCGGGGCCAGCGCGGCTGGATCGTGGAGAAGGTCGAGGACGCCACCGACGCCGACCTGGTCGAGCACCTGCTCCAGCAGGTCTACGGCTCCGAGGCCACCGACGACGGCGCGACCGGTGCCGCCGCCGGGTCCGTCCCGCGCGAGGTGCTGGTGCCGGAGCTGCCGCCGGAGCCGGAGCAGGTGCAGACGTGGCTGACCGGCCTGCGCGGCAGCAAGGTGTTCCTGCGCGTCCCGCAGCGCGGCGAGAAGCACGAGCTGGCCGAGACGGTGCGCAAGAACGCCGAGCACGCGCTCGCCCTGCACCGCACCCGCCGCTCCGGCGACCTCACCACCCGCAGCCAGGCGCTGCGCGAGATCCAGGAGGCGCTGGGCCTGGAGTCGGCCCCGCTGCGGATCGAGTGCTACGACGTCTCGCACAACCAGGGCACCTACCAGGTCGCGTCGATGGTGGTCTTCGAGGACGGGCTCGCGCGCAAGAGCGAGTACCGGCAGTTCTCGATCCGCGGATCCGAGGGCGAGGGCGCCCGCGACGACACCGAGGCGATGCACGAGGTGATCACCCGGCGGTTCCGGCGCTACCTGGCCGAGCGCGAGCAGGCCGGCGACCTGGAGCTCGGTCTGGGGGAGGACCAGGTCGCCGAGGCGATGGCCGACGCCGACGCCGGACCCGCGCGCTCCGGCCCGGTCGACCCGACCACCGGTCGCCCGCAGCGCTTCGCGTACCCGCCCAACCTGGTCGTGGTCGACGGCGGCCCGCCCCAGGTCGCCGCGGCCGCCGCCGCGCTGGCCGAGCTCGGGATCGACGACGTCGCGCTCTGCGGCCTCGCCAAGCGCCTGGAGGAGGTCTGGGTGCCGGGCGACGAGTACCCGGTGATCCTGGAGCGCTCATCCGAGGGGCTGTACCTGCTCCAGCGGCTGCGCGACGAAGCCCACCGGTTCGCGATCACCGCGCACCGCAAGCGGCGCAGCAAGGGCATGACGGTGTCGGCGCTGGACGGCGTTCCCGGCCTCGGCCCCGCGCGCTCGGCGGCGCTGCTCAAGCACTTCGGCTCGCTCAAGCGGCTGCGTGCGGCGTCGGCCGAGGAGATCGCCACCGTGCCCGGCATGGGCGACCGCACCGCCGCCGCGGTGGTCCGCGCGCTGCACCCCGAGGCGGCGGTCCCGGACCCGGCGGTGCCCGAGCCGGCGACCGCTCCCGAGGACGACGCGAACGCCCCCCGACCTGCAGATGCGGGCGCGGCTGGCATGCTGGGGGCATGAGCAGCGACCCCTCGCCGATCACGGTCCCGCACGGCATCCCGGCCATCGAGAGGGCCACGCAGGCGCCCCGCGTCAGCGAGCCGCACCTGCTGATCATCACCGGCATGTCCGGCGCCGGCCGCTCGCGTGCCGGGGCGGTGCTGGAGGACCTCGGCTGGTACGTCGTGGACAACCTGCCCGCGCAGATGCTCACTCACCTGGTCGGCATGCTCACCCACGGCGGGCCGCCGAGCGGCGAGCTGCGGCTGGCCGCGGTGGTCGACGTGCGCGGGCGCGAGTTCTTCGCCGCGCTGACCGGGGTGCTCGACCAGCTGCGCGAGTCCGGCGTCGACTACAAGATCATCTACCTCGACGCCTCGGACGAGGTGCTGGTCCGCCGGTACGAGCAGGTCCGCCGCCCGCACCCCCTGCAGGGCGAGGGCCGGATCCTGGACGGCATCGCCGCCGAGCGCGCCCTGCTCGCCGAGATCCGTGACCGCGCCGACGTGCTGATCGACTCCTCCGAGACCAACGTGCACGAGCTCGCCCGCATCGTGCGGAACGCCGTCTCGGTCACCGAGGAGGAGGCGCTGCGGATCAACGTGATCTCCTTCGGCTTCAAGTACGGCATCCCGCTGGACGCGGACCACGTGGTCGACGTGCGCTTCCTGGCGAACCCGTACTGGATCAGCGAGCTGCGGCACCTGTCCGGGCGGGACGCCCCGGTGCGCGACTACGTGCTCGGCCTGCCCGGCGCCCGCACCTTCGTGGACCGCTACGTCGCGGCCCTGGAGCCGGTGCTCGCCGGGTACCTCCAGGAGGAGAAGCGCTACGTGACGATCGCGGTCGGCTGCACCGGCGGCAAGCACCGCTCGGTGGCGATCAGCGAGGCCGTCGCCGCCCGCCTGCGCGCGAGCGGCCAGCGGGTCACGGTCGCCGCGCGGGACCTCGGCAAGGAGTAGCCGTGACGCAGGGGGAGCGCCCCGCGTTCGTCGCGCTCGGCGGCGGTCACGGGCTGTCGGCGACGCTGTCGGCGCTGCGCCGGGTGTCGGACCGGATCACGGCGGTGGTCACGGTGGCGGACGACGGCGGGTCCTCGGGCCGGCTGCGCGACGAGCTGGACGTGCTGCCGCCGGGCGACCTGCGCATGGCGCTGTCCGCGCTCTGCGACGACTCCGACTGGGGGCGCACGTGGCGCGACGTGCTCCAGCACCGCTTCACGTCCTCCGGCGACCTCGACCACCACGCGGTCGGCAACCTGCTGATCGTCGCCCTGTGGGAGCTGCTGGGGGACACCGTCGACGGCCTGGACTGGGTCGGCAAGCTGCTGGGGGCCCGGGGCCGGGTGCTGCCCATGGCGGCGGTGCCGCTCGCGATCGAGGCCGACGTGCTGCGCCCGGACGGCTCCACGACCACGGTGACCGGTCAGAGCCGGGTGGCGGTCGCGCGCGGGCAGATCACCCACCTGCGGCTCACCCCCGAGGCCCCGCCGGCGCTGCCCGAGGCGGTGCAGGCGGTCGAGCAGGCGGACTGGGTGGTGCTCGGACCGGGCTCCTGGTACACCTCCGTGATCCCGCACCTGCTGGTCCCGGACCTGGCAGACGCCCTGCGCCGCACCCGTGCCCGCCGGATCGTCGCGCTCAACCTGGTGCCGGAGTCGGAGACCGCCGGCATGGGCCCCTGCGAGCACCTGGACGCGCTGCGCGACCACGCCGGCGACCTGCGGGTGGACGCCGTGATCGCCGATCCCGGGTCGGTGGACGACGTGGACGCCCTGGAGGCGCGCGCCGCGGCGCTCGGCGGGCGGCTGCTGCTCCGGCAGGTGCGACGCGGGGACGGCTCGCCGCGGCACGACGCGCTGCGGCTCGCCGCGGCGATCAGCGACGTCGTCGAGGACTTCCTCGGCGACGTGGGGGACCGCAGCGCGGCCCCGGGCACCGGTCAGGGGATGGCAGGATGACGGCATGGCTCTGACGGCACAGGTGAAGGACGAGCTGGCGCGGCTCCAGATCGACAAGACATCGTGCCGGAAGGCCGAGGTGGCGGCGACGCTGCGTTTCGCGGGCGGGCTGCACATCATCTCCGGCCGGATCGTGATCGAGGCGGAGCTGGACACCGGCGCCGCGGCACGTCGGCTGCGCCAGGCCATCGCGGAGGTCTACGGGCACACGTCCGAGATCATCGTGGTGCAGGGCGGCGGCCTGCGCCGTGGCAGCCGCTACGTGGTGCGCGTGGTCAAGGACGGCGAGTCCCTGGCCCGCCAGACCGGCCTGCTGGACAACCGCGGTCGCCCGGTGCGCGGGCTGCCCCCGCAGATCGTCGCGGCCGGCCAGCAGGAGGCGGAGGCCGCCTGGCGCGGCGCGTTCCTGGCGCACGGCTCGCTCACCGAGCCCGGCCGGTCGTCCTCGCTGGAGGTCACCTGCCCCGGCCCCGAGGCGGCGCTCGCGCTGGTCGGCGCCGCGCGGCGGCTGCAGATCCCCGCCAAGGCCCGCGAGGTGCGCAACGTCGACCGCGTGGTGATCCGGGACGGCGACGCCATCTCGGCGATGCTCGCCCGCCTCGGCGCGCACGAGACGCTGCTGGTCTGGGAGGAGCGCCGGGTGCGCCGCGAGGTGCGCGGCACCGCGAACCGGCTGGCGAACTTCGACGACGCCAACCTGCGCCGCTCGGCGCGGGCCGCGGTGGCCGCCGGCGCCCGGGTGGAGCGCGCCTTCGAGATCCTCGGCGCCGACGTGCCCGAGCACCTGCGCGAGGCCGGCGAGCTGCGGCTCGCGCACAAGGAGGCCTCGCTGGAGGAGCTCGGCCGGCTGGCGCAGCCCGCGCTCACCAAGGACGCGGTGGCGGGCCGGATCCGCCGGCTGCTCGCCACCGCCGACAAGCGCGCGCAGGACCTCGGGATCCCGGACACCGAGGCCGGTCTCAGCCCGGACCTGCTGGATCTCTAGGGCCGTCGCCCCTCGTGCGCGCGTGCGCGGGCGCGGTGGGTGCGTGGTCAGACCTAGGTCCCTGCGACCACTGCGCGCGGGGTATAGGCTTGGAGCCAACCGGAGACCTCAAGCGGGTCAAGACCATGTGACGAACATGTGACCTGCGGTCACCGGCCCCACGCACAGCGTCGTGCGTAGTCCATCACCGCAACAGTGTGCGTCGGCGCGTGCCGGCGCGTGCCGAGGAGGGCAAGTGACCATCAAGGTCGGCATCAACGGCTTCGGCCGCATCGGGCGCAACTTCTACCGGGCCATCGTGGCGTCGGGCGCCGACATCGAGATCGTCGGCGTCAACGACCTGACGGACAACAAGACGCTGGCTCACCTGCTGAAGTACGACACGGTGCTCGGCCGGTTCCCGCTGAGCGTGGACTTCGACGACGCGAACATCATCGTCGACGGCAAGAACATCCGCGCCCTCGAGGAGCGCGACCCGGCGAACCTCCCCTGGGCCGAGCTCGGCGCGGACATCGTCATCGAGTCGACCGGCTTCTTCACCGACGCCGAGAAGGCCAAGGCGCACATCGCCGCCGGCGCCAAGAAGGTCATCATCTCCGCCCCGGCGAAGAACGAGGACGCGACCTTCGTCATGGGCGTGAACCACACCCAGTACGACGCCGCCGCGCACCACATCATCTCCAACGCGTCCTGCACCACGAACTGCCTGGCCCCCATGGCCAAGGCGCTCAACGACGCGATCGGCATCGAGCGTGGCCTCATGACCACGATCCACGCCTACACCGGCGACCAGAACCTGCAGGACGGCCCGCACCGCGACCTCCGTCGTGCCCGCGCCGCCGCGCAGAACATCGTCCCCACCTCGACCGGTGCCGCCAAGGCCGTGGCCCTGGTGCTCCCGGAGCTCAAGGGCAAGCTCGACGGCTTCGCCATGCGCGTGCCGACGATCACCGGCTCCGCCACCGACCTGACCTTCACCGCGTCGCGCGAGGTCACCGTCGAGGAGGTCAACGCTGCGGTCAAGGCCGCCGCCGAGGGCCCGCTCAAGGGCATCCTGTCCTACACCGAGGACGAGATCGTCTCCTCCGACATCGTCACCGACCCGCACCAGAGCATCTTCGACGCGAAGCTGACCAAGGTGTCGGGCGACCTGGTGAAGGTCGTCTCCTGGTACGACAACGAGTGGGGCTACTCCAACTCCCTCGTCGCGCTGACCTCCTACGTGGGCGAGCGTCTCTGATCGTCCCGCAGCACCAGCACTGACATGCGTCCGCGTACGCCGGAGTCTCACGGCTCCGGCGTACGCGGACGCTGCTGTGCCGGGGCCTGACGGGCCCCTCGGTCGCCGCGCCGCGGCGGCACCCGCAGCACCAGGCAGCACCCGGCCGTACCGCACCGCGGCGGCCCCACCTGAGCAAGGTAGGAGAGCATGAAGACCATCGAGGACCTCGGCGACCTGCGCGGCAAGCGCGTGCTCGTCCGCTCCGACTTCAACGTGCCGCTCGACGGCACGACCATCACCGACGACGGCCGTATCCGTGCCGCCCTGCCGACCCTGTCGGGTCTGCTCGAGGCCGGCGCCCGCGTGATCGTCACCGCGCACCTGGGCCGCCCGAAGGGCGAGCCGGACGCCAAGTACTCGCTGGCCCCCGTCGCCGCCCGCCTGGGCGAGCTGCTCGGCCAGCCGGTCGCGCTGGCCGAGGACGTCGTCGGCGACTCCGCCAAGGCCACCGTCGCGGCGCTGGAGGACGGCCAGATCGCCCTCCTCGAGAACATCCGCTTCGACGCCCGCGAGACCTCCAAGGACGAGGCCGCCCGCGGCGAGCTCGCCGACGAGCTGGCCGCGCTGGCCGACGCGTTCGTCTCCGACGGCTTCGGCGTCGTGCACCGCAAGCAGGCGTCGGTCTACGACGTCGCGCTGCGTCTGCCGCACGCGGCCGGCAAGCTCGTCCTCACCGAGGTCGAGGCGCTGCGCAAGGCCGTCGAGGACCCGGAGCGTCCCTACGTCGTCGTGCTCGGCGGTGCCAAGGTCTCCGACAAGCTCGGCGTGATCGGCAACCTGATCACCAAGGCCGACAAGCTGCTCATCGGCGGCGGCATGATGTTCACCTTCCTCAAGGCCCAGGGCCACGAGGTCGGCTCCTCGCTGCTCGAGCAGGACCAGGTCGAGACGGTCAAGGGCTACCTCGCCCAGGCCGCCGAGGCCGGCGTCGAGATCGTGCTGCCGGTCGACACCCTGGTCGCCCCGGAGTTCGGCTCCGACGACTTCGAGACCGTCGCCGTCGACGCGATCCCCGCCGACAAGATGGGCCTGGACATCGGTCCGAAGTCCGGCGAGCTGTTCCGCGCCGCGATCCTCGGTGCGAAGACGATCGCCTGGAACGGCCCGATGGGCGTGTTCGAGCGTGCGGCCTACGCCGAGGGCACCAAGGCCGTCGCGCAGGCGCTGGTCGACACCGAGGGCTTCTCGATCGTCGGCGGTGGCGACTCCGCCGCGGCCGTGCGCCTGCTCGGCTTCGACGAGGCCGGCTTCGGCCACATCTCGACGGGTGGCGGCGCCTCCCTCGAGCTCCTCGAGGGCAAGACCCTCCCCGGCATCGCTGTCCTGGAGGACTGAGAACATGGCACGCACCCCCCTGATCGCGGGCAACTGGAAGCTGAACCTCGACCACCACGAGGCCGTGCACCTGGCCCAGAAGCTCGCGTGGAGCCTCAAGGACGCCAAGCACGACTTCTCGCAGGTCGAGGTCGTCGTCCTGCCGTCGTTCACCAACATCCGCTCCGTGCAGACCCTGGTCGACGCGGACAAGCTGGAGCTCGGCTACGGCGCGCAGGACGTGTCGCAGCACGCGTCCGGCGCCTACACCGGCGAGGTCTCCGCGGCGCAGCTCGCGAAGCTCGGCGTGACCTACGTGGCCGTCGGCCACTCCGAGCGTCGTGAGTACCACGGCGAGTCCGACGCGGTCGTGGCGGCCAAGGCCGTCGCCGCCTTCGGCGCGGGCATCGTCCCGATCGTCTGCGTGGGCGAGGGCCTGGAGATCCGCAAGGCCGGCGAGCACGTGTCCTACACGCTCGCGCAGCTCGAGGGCTCCCTGGCCGGCATCACCGCCGAGCAGGCCAAGTCCGTCGTGATCGCCTACGAGCCCGTGTGGGCCATCGGCACCGGCGAGGTCGCCACCCCGGAGGACGCGCAGGAGGTCTGCGAGGCCATCCGCGGCAAGCTCGCCGAGCTGTACTCGGCCGAGGTCGCCGACGCCGTGCGCGTGCTCTACGGCGGCTCGGTGAAGTCCGGCAACGCCGCGCAGATCATCGGCAAGGCCGACGTGGACGGTGCCCTCGTGGGCGGCGCCTCGCTCGACGCCGAGGAGTTCGCGAAGATCGCGCGCTTCCAGGCCTGATCCACCCGCGGCCGGTCCGGCCCCCGCACCCCGCACGGGGAGGGGCCGGACCGGCCGACGCGGCGTGACGTGCGCCGACCGGGCGACACCCGGGCGCGGGCTGCTGGCCCGGACGCCGTCACGTCGCCTACCCTGGACCGCGGTTCACCCGCACCACCCGAACATCGCACCGGGCCGACCCGGACCGGTGCCCCTTCCGACCGAGAGTTGCGACACCGTCGTGGATGCCCTCCGTATCACCCTCCAGGTCCTCCTGGTGGCCACGAGCCTGCTGCTCGTCCCGCTCGTCCTGCTGCACAAGGGCAAGGGTGGTGGCCTGTCCGACATGTTCGGCGGCGGCATCACCAGCAGCGCGGGCAGCTCCGGCGTCGCCGAGCGCAACCTGAACCGCATCACCGTGGCCGTGAGCCTGGTCTGGGCGGCCGCGATCGTGCTGCTGGGCCTGATCGAGCGCGTGAGCTGAGGGAGACACCCACATGGCGAGCGGAAGTGCGATCCGCGGGTCCCGCGTCGGCGCGGGCCCGATGGGCGAGGCGGAGCGCGGCGACGCGGCTCCCCGCATCTGGGTCTCCTACTGGTGCGCGAACGGCCACGAGACCCGCCCGAGCTTCGCGGCCGAGGCCGTCGAGGAGGCGCCCGTGACCTGGGACTGCCCGCGCTGCGGGTTCCCGGGCGGGCAGGACCAGGCGAACCCGCCGGAGCCCGTGCGCAACGAGCCGTACAAGACGCACCTGGCCTACGTGAAGGAGCGCCGCTCCGCCGAGGACGGCGAGGCGATCCTGGACGAGGCGCTGGCCGCGCTGCGTGCGCGCCGGGGTGGCCGCACGCGCTGAGCGCGTGCTGAGTCACGAGGCGAGAAGCCCTCGTCGCCGATGTGGCGACGAGGGCTTCGTGCATGCCGGCGCAGCTCCCGCGCGTGGGACCTTCGCCCCTGGATCGGTCATGCCCTCTGTGGTTGGACGTCGCGACGTCGCCCTGCTGCGGTGAGGGAAAACACTCATGTGGGGCCCGGGAGCGCCGCGCGTTCTGGCTAGCGTCAGCGCCGAGTTGCGGGACCTCCGCGGCTCTCTCAGTTCAACGACGACGGGAGAGAACGATGCAGGGCAGGCGAGTGATCACCCTGGCAGCGACGACGGCGCTGCTGATGCCGGGCTTGGTGGTGCTGGGGGCCGGCACGGCGCAGGCGGCGTGCTACTCGACGAAGACCAGCACGTCGCTGGTGTCGGCGAACGCGAGCGTGAACTACGGGAGCTGCAGGTCGGGAACGACGCGGTCGTACGCGCGGATCGGCTCGGCCAAGGGCGACTCCGGCTGGTACGCGGGCTCGACGAGCGCGTGGGCGAAGGGCATCGGGTCCACCGAGGCCCAGGCACAGGTCAGCAAGATCAAGTGAACCGATCGGGTGGAGCGGTACGCCGCTCCACCCGATCTGCTGCAAGAAAGGGGATCGTGCCATGGCACGAAGCACCCGGACGAAGCTGGTGGCCGGAGGCGTGCTGGCCTTCGCCCTGGTGGGCTGCACCAGCGAGACCAGCGCGCCGGCCGACCCGGCGACCGACGACGGGGCGCCGCTGAGCCTGAACGAGCAGTTCGTCCTCTACCGGGACGACGCGACCTCGGACTTCGAGCGCGACGTCCTCGACCGTGCGGTGACGTCGGGATCGATCGCGGCGGGTGACTACGCCGAGGCCGTCGAACGCTACCTCGCCTGCACCGAGGAGGCCGGCCACACCATCGAGGCGGTCATGCAGTCGAACGGTGTGTACCGCTGGGAGCCGCAGTCCTCGGTGGACGACAGCACCTATCTCGAGGACACGACGGCGTGCGGCCTCTCCTCCGGACTCGCGAGCATCGAAGCGCTCTACAAGCTGCAGGTCGCGAACCCGACCGGTCTGCCACAGGACGACGCGGTCGTGGCCTGCCTGCGCGAGGCCGGCGTGGTGGACGGCTCCTACGACGCCGACGCCTTCGCCGCAGACGCTGCGGCCGGGTGGGAGGGGGCGCCCTACGACGTCACCGACCCGGCGGCGACCACGTGCCTGACCTCCCTGGGCTTCGCGGTCGGTCAGTGAGCAGACAGACGGCACGGTCCCACACGACCGCACGTGTCGGTGTCATGCTGCTCGCCGGGATCGCGCTCCTCGCGGTCGGCGCGCTCGCCGCGGCGCTCGTGCTGCCGTCGCGGACACCCGCGTTCGCGGAGCAGGGCAGCGTCCCGACGTCGGCGGCGGTGACCACCCAGGTGTTCGACGACGAGCGCACGGTGACCGTCATCTCGGAGCAGGAGCCAGGCCAGGACGTCGTGGCGCCGTCGGCCGGGCGGGTCACCGCCTCGACCTGCGTCGCCGGAGCGACGGTGTCGTCCGGGGAGACCCCGTTCGCGGTGGACGGGGTGCCGGTGGTGGCTCTGGCGACCTCGGTGCCGCTGTGGCGCGACCTCGCCCCGGGCGACTCGGGCGAGGACGTCCGGGCGCTGCAGGACGAGCTCGTCAGGCTCGGGTACCCGGTCGCGGTGGACGGTCGCTACCGTGCCGCGACGCACCGGGCGGTGCGGACCCTGCTCGCGGATCGTGGCGCAGCGCTCACGGCGGCAGACCCGCTGCCGCGGGCACGGGTGCTCTGGATCCCGGCCGAGCAGGTCACGGTGGCGACCTGTGCCGCGTCGGTCGGTACTGCGGTCGAGGCGGATGACGTGCTGATCGAGCTGCCTTCCCGGCTGGTCAGACTCACTGTGGACACGGTGCTGCCGGACGTGCTACCCGGCTCGCGGGTGCTGGACATCGGCGGGGTCCTCGCCCCGACCGACGAGGTGGGGGTCGTGACCGACGAGGCCGTGCTGGGGCAGGTGGCCGCCTCGGCGGCCTTCCGGGCAGTGGTCGCAGCGGGTGAGGACTCCTTCGACACCGGGTGGGCGCTCGCCGTGCCGGTCGACCTGGCGCGTGTGCCGCCTCGGGCGCTGTTCGGCCTCTCCGGCGGCACGGGTTGCCTCTCCTCCGAGGGCACGGTGCTTCCCGTGACGGTCGTGACGTCCTCGCTCGGGGTGGCGCTCGTCGACCTCGGTGGGGCCGCTGTGCCGGAGCGGGTCGACCTGGACGTGGACGGCACCTGCCCGTGACGGCCCCAGGATCGGGTCGTGAGCTTCGGCTCGCCGGGCTCGGGCACCGCTTCGACACCGGACCCTGGCTCTTCCGCGAGGTGGCGGCGGTCTGCCTGGGTGGGACCGTGACGGCCGTGACCGGACCGTCCGGCTGCGGGAAGTCCACGCTCCTCGCCATCGCCGCCGGGGTGCTCGCCTCGACGGAGGGAACCGCGGAGCGCGTCGGGGTCGGCCACGTCGGCTGGGTGTTCCAGAATCCGCATGGGGTGCCGCGGCGGAGCGCGCTGGACCATGTGACGCTGCCGCTGCTCGCGGCAGGTGCGCGGCGCCGCGAGGCCGACGTCACGGGCCGCGAGCTGCTCGACCGTTTCGGGCTCTCCCAGGTCGCCGGGCGGGCGTTCCGGCATCTGTCCGGCGGAGAGGCGCAGAGGCTGATGCTGGCGCGCGCCGTCGCGACGGGTCCCGGCCTGCTGCTGGTGGACGAACCCACCGCGCAGCTCGACCGGACCACCGCCGACCAGGTGTCCGCGACGCTGGCGCAGACAGCGCAGGCGGGTGCGGTGGTCCTCGTCGCGACGCACGACCCGCAGGCGCGCGACGCCTGCGACGCTGTGATCGACCTGGGTGGCGTGCGATGAGGCCGTCCTCGGTGGTCGGCGAGGCCTGGCGCAATCTCTCGACGGGCACGTCGCGCGCCGCGGTGGGCACGCTCGCGCTGACCGTGCTCGTGCTGCTGTGCGCGTTGGCGGACGCTCGGGCGATCCTCGACCTGGATCGCCGCACGAGTGCGATGCTCGCCGGCGGTGGCGCCACGATCGTCCTGAGCGCTGCAGGGTCTGTCGCCGGGGAGTCCTGCGACGCGTTGGCGGACGAGCCGGGCATCGTGGGCTCGGGCGCCGTGCGCACCAGCGGGCAGCGGCTGGTCCCGTCCTCGGCGCCGGGCACCGGGGTCCCGGTCGTCGAGGTCACCGAGGGGTTGGTCGCGATGCTCGACGTCGAGCTGCGGGACGGTGCCGCGGGTGTGCTGCTCTCGACCGAGGTCGCCGACGGGATGCTCGGTGCCGACGCCACGACGATCGTCGACGAGGACGGATCAGTGGTCGCGGTCAGGGGCGTCTACGCCTGGCCGGAGGACGGCCGTGGACGGTCGCTCGCCTATGCCGCGCTGGCACCGACCCGCACGGCGGAGACCTTCGACGAGTGCTGGGCGACGGTGTGGCCGATGGACGAGCGCACCTCGGACCTGATCACCTCGGTGCTGCTGGCCTCGGCGGAACCTCCGTCTGCCTCGACGTCGGTGCTCAACACCTCGTGGGGCACCGAGTTCCGGCCGCGTGACACCTATCTCGGGCGGGACACACGATTCGCGCCGTGGGTGGCAGCTGTGGCCGGGCTGGTGCTCGGCGGGGTCCTGGTGCGGCTGCGTCGCGTGGAGCTGGCCTCTGCCCGGCAAGCCGGGGTGCAGCGGCTCGCGCTCGTCGCGCAGCTGGTGGTCGAGGCATCGGCCACGGCGCTGGTGACCGTCCTGGTCGGCCTCGCGGTGCTCGTGGTCGTGGTCCGGTCGGCGGGTACGGCGGAGCCAGGGCTGCTGACGACGGTGGCGTGCCGGTCGGTGCTGGCGGGCCCCTTCGCGTTCGTCGTGGCAACAGCGGCGGTCGGCGCGACCGCGCGAGCTGCCAGCCTGTTCCGCGACGTCCGGTCGCGCTGACCGCGGCCAGGTCGCCGGCGACGAACGACGCGACCCCGCGGCCCAGGAGGGCGGCGGGGTCGCGTCGGCACGGGTCAGGCGGGGGCGCCGACCTCCGCGACGGCGGCTGCGTCGACGAGCCAGAGGGTGGCCTTGGTGCCGAGGGCGCCGGCTGCGGGGGTGACCTCGACGGGGGCGTCGGCGAGGGCGCTCGCCACTGCGGCGGCCTTCTCGGGGCCGGCGGCGACGACCCAGACCTCACGGGCCGCGCGGATCGCCTCGAAGGTCAGCGAGACGCGCAGCGGCGGGGGCTTGGGGGAGTCGTGCACGCCCGTGGTCGACACGCCGGTCACGCCGACGCCGGGGTGGCCCGGGAACAGCGACGCGACGTGGCCGTCGGGGCCCATGCCGAGCATGAGCACGTCGAACACCGGCACGGCCGCGCCCTCAGGGGCGAAGGACGCGAGGGTGGCGGCATAGGCCTCGGCCGCGACCTCGGGGGTCGGGGTGGAGTCGCTGAGCGCGGGAACGGCATGCACGTTCTCGGCGGGCAGGGCGTCGCCGAGGGCGCTGATCAGCGCGTCACGGGCCTGGGTCTCGTTGCGGTCCTCGTCGCCGTCCGCGAGGAAGCGCTCGTCGCCCCACCACAGGTGCACGCCGGTCCAGTCGACGGCGTCGCGCGCCGGGCTGGCGGCCACCGCCGCGAGGGTGGCGATGCCGACGGTGCCGCCGGTGAGCACGACGTGCACCGGGGAGTGGTCGGACTGCCGGTCGACGATCCGGGTGATCAGCCGGGCGGCGACCGCCTCGGCCAGCACGCGGGCGTCGGGGTGGACCAGCACGGCGCGCTGGTGCGGGGTCGTGGTGCTCATGCGCTCACTCTCGTCATGCCCTTGCGAAGGACCTCGCCGTACACCTCGTCGGCGTCCAGCCGCCGCAGCTCCTCGGCCAGGCACTCGCGCAGCTGGCGGATCGGCAGGGCGATCCGGTGCTCGGGCTGCTCGGGCTGGTGCAGGGCGGCGGTCTTGCCGTCGGGGCGGTCCAGGACGATCGCGCCCGAGCGACGCTCCAGGCGGACCTGAGTGATCGCCGGGGCGTCCGGCTGGCGCTCGATCTCGACCGGGCAGTGCAGGGAGTGCGCGAGCCAGGCGGCCATCAGGTCCACCGAGGGGTGCGTGCTCTCGCCGGAGACGACCGCGCGCTGCACCGGCTCGAAGGGCGGCTGGTCCAGCGTCGCAGCGATCAGCCCGCGCCACAGCGTCGTGCGGGTCCACGCGAGGTCGGTGTCGCCGTCGGTGTAGGTCTGCGACAGGGCGCGCAGCCGGCCGGTGGGGTCGTCGCACTCGGTGGAGTCGGTGATCCGGCGCCGGGCGAGTCGACCGATCGGGTGCTCGCTCGGGTTCTCCGGCATCGAGTACGGCCACCACGCGACGATCGGGGCGTCCGGCAGCATCAGCGGCAGCACCAGGGTGTCCAGGTGCGCGACCTGGTCCGCCGAGGGGCGCAGCACGATCACCTCGCTGGCGCCGGCGTCACCGCCGAGGCGGATCTGCGCGTCCAGGCGGCTGGTGGCGTCGGCGTGCTCCTCGGTCAGCACGACCACCCGGCAGGGGTGCTCGCGGCTGGCGTCGTTGGCCGCCTCGATCGCGGCCTCCGGGTCCTGCGCGCCGACGTCGATGATGAGCGTCAGCACGCGGCCCAGGGCCACCGCGCCGCCCTCGTCGCGCTCCTGCACCAGCCGCTTGTTGATGTCGCGGGTGGTGGTCGCGGGCATGTCGATGATCACGGTCGCCTCCAGGCGCGTCCGTCACGCGCCATCATCTCGTCGGCCGAGTCCGGCCCCCACGTGCCGGCCCGGTACTGGTCCGGCTTGCCCTTGGACGCCCAGTACTCGGTGATGGGGTCCAGGATCTTCCAGGACAGCTCCACCTCCTCGTGCCGGGGGAACAGCGGCGGGTCGCCGAGCAGCACGTCGAGGATCAGCCGCTCGTATGCCTCCGGGGAGGACTCGGTGAACGCGTGGCCGTAGCCGAAGTCCATCGTGACGTCCCGGACCTCCATGGCGGTGCCCGGCACCTTCGCGCCGAACCGCAGGGTGACGCCCTCGTCGGGCTGCACCCGGATCACCAGGGCGTTCTTGCCGAGCTCCTCGGTGGCGGTGGACTCGAAGGGCAGGTGCGGCGCCTTCTTGAACACGATCGCGATCTCGGTGACGCGCCGGCCCAGCCGCTTGCCGGTGCGCAGGTAGAACGGCACGCCGGCCCAGCGGCGGGTGTCGATGTCGACCCGGATCGCCGCGAAGGTCTCGGTGGTGGACTCCGGGTTGAACCCGGGCTCCTCGAGGTAGCCGAGCACCTGTTCGCCGCCCTGCCACCCGGAGGTGTACTGGCCGCGGGCGGTGTGCTTGCCGATGTCCTTCGGCACGCGCACGGCCGAGAGCACCTTGATCTTCTCGGCGGTCAGGTCGTGGGCGTCGAAGGTGACCGGCTCCTCCATCGCCGTGAGGGCGAGCAGCTGGAGCAGGTGGTTCTGGATGACGTCGCGGGCGGCGCCGATCCCGTCGTAGTACCCCGCGCGGCCGCCGATGCCGATGTCCTCGGCCATGGTGATCTGCACGTGGTCGACGTAGTTGGCGTTCCAGATCGGCTCGAACATCTGGTTGGCGAAGCGCAGCGCCAGCAGGTTCTGCACCGTCTCCTTGCCGAGGTAGTGGTCGATCCGGAACACGTCGTCCGGCCGGAACACCTCGGACACCACGGCGTTCAGCTCGCGCGCGGACTTCAGGTCGTGGCCGAACGGCTTCTCGATCACCACGCGACGCCAGGCGTCGGTGTCCGGCTGCGAGAGGCCCGAGCGGGCGAGCTGCTTGCAGACCACCGGGAACGCGCTCGGCGGCACCGACAGGTAGAACGCGTGGTTGCCGCCGGTGCCGCGGTTGACGTCGAGCTCCTCGACGGTCTCGCGCAGCCGGTCGAAGGCGTCGTCGTCGTCGAAGGATCCCTGGACGAACCGGATCCCCTCGGACAGCTGCCGCCAGGTCGACTCGCGGAACGGCGTGCGGGCGTGCTCCTTGACCGAGTCGTGCACGATCTGCGCGAAGTCCTGGTCCTCCCAGTCGCGCCGGGCGAAGCCGGTCAGCGCGAAGCCGGGGGGCAGCAGACCACGGTTGGTCAGGTCGTAGACGGCGGGCATGAGCTTCTTGCGCGCGAGGTCGCCGGTGACGCCGAAGATCACCAGGCCGGAGGGCCCCGCGATCCGCGGCAGGCGGCGGTCGCGGGGGTCGCGCAGCGGGTTGTGGTCCGCGCTGACCTTCGCCGGCCTCACGCGGTCACCCGGTCCAGGCCGGCGCGCACGGTGCCGAGCAGGTCGGTCCAGGACGTCTCGAACTTCTCGACGCCCTCGATCTCCAGCTGGTCGGTCACCTGGTCCAGGTCGATGCCGAGCGCGGCCAGCGCGTCGATCACGCCCTGGGACTCCGCGACGGTGCCGGTGACGGTGTCGCCCCGGAAGTCGCCGTGGTCGGCGACGGCCTGGAGGGTGCCCTCGGGCATGGTGTTCACCACGCCGGCGACCACGAGCTCGTCCACATAGCGGGTGTCCGGGTAGGCCTTGTCCTTGACGCCGGTGGAGGCCCACAGCGGGCGCTGCCGCTTCGCGCCGGCGGCGGCCAGGGTGGTCCAGCGCTCGGCGGCGACGACCTCCTGGTACACCCCGTAGGCGAGCCGGGCGTTGGCGATGGCGGCCTTCCCGCGCAGGGCGGCGGCCTCGTCGGTGCCGATCTCGTCCAGGCGCGGGTCGATCGCGGCGTCCACGCGGGACACGAAGAAGGATGCGACGGAGGCGATCGGGGCCAGGTCGATGCCGGCGGCACGCGCCTGCTCCAGGCCGGACTGGAACGCGTCCAGCACCGCGCGGTAGCGCTCGAGGGAGAAGATCAGCGTGACGTTGACGCTGATCCCGTCGGCGAGCACCTGCGTGATCGCGGGCAGGCCCTCCAGGGTCGCCGGGATCTTGATGAACACGTTCGGGCGGTCGACCGTGGCCCACAGCGCGCGCGCGGAGGCTACGGTGCCGGCGGTGTCGTGCGCGAGGCGCGGGTCGACCTCGATCGACACCCGCCCGTCCACGCCGTCGGTCGCGTCGAACACCGGGCGCAGCACGTCCGCGGCGGCGCGCACGTCGTCGGTGGTGATCGCGAAGACCGCGTCGTCCACGTCCGTGCCGGCCTGCGCCAGGGTCGTCAGCTGCTCGTCGTAGGCGTCGCCCTTCGCGAGGGCGCCGGCGAAGATGGTCGGGTTGGTGGTCACGCCGACCACCCGGCGGTGGTCCACGAGATCCTGCAGGTTCCCGGTGCGCAGCCGCTCGCGGGACAGGTCGTCGAGCCATACGGCGACCCCGGCCTCGCTCACCTGGTCGAGCGGCGTGGTGCTGCCTGTCATCGTGTCGTCACCTCACTCCCGCCCCGACGGTGCACGTCAGGACGTCGACGGACGGTGCCCGGTCGGGGGATCGGGCGCCGCTCACGCCCGGTGCCAAGCAGCCCCGAGCGCGTGTGTCGAGCCTAGTCCCGCCACCAGCAGGTGCGCCGTCCGAGACCCTGTCTCGCCCGTCACGTCGTCTGCGGGAATGCGCGCGGCGGGGTCCGACTGCGCCGAGTTGTCATCTCTTGTCGCTTCGAGGCCGCGTGAAGCGACAAGACGTGACAACTCGGCGAGGGGTGGGGGCGGGATGCGGGGTCGGTGCGGGGTGCGGGATGCGCGCGGCGGGACCGCGTGGGACGAGGGTCGGCAAGATCACAGGGGTGGGACCGAGGTCCTGGGCCCGGTCGGCCGACGTCGGCTAGCCACCAGGCCGTACGATGACGAGGAACGCCGCGGACGGCTCGACGCACCGCGGCCCGACGCCCGGCGGACCGATCTCGGACCGACCCGGGCCGAGACGGAGGACCGGATCGCGTGCGCACGATGAGCCCAGCCGCCCCGACAGGTGCGAGCGCAGCGAGCGCGCACCCGGGCGCCACGGCACAGCCCCGCACCGGGATCCGTGCCCGCGTCGCCGCCTACGTCGCGCTGACCAAGCCGCGGGTGATCGAGCTGCTGCTGGTCACCACGCTGCCGACGATGATCCTGGCCGAGGGCGGTTTCCCCTCGGTGTGGCTGGTGCTCGCCACGCTGGTCGGCGGTGCCGCCGCGGCCGGATCGGCCAACGTGCTCAACTGCTACCTGGACCGTGACATCGACCAGGTGATGAACCGCACGCGCCGCCGCCCGCTGGTGACCGGCGCGATCACCCCGCGCGCGGCGCTGGTGTTCGGCCTGCTGCTCGGGATCGGCTCGCTGACCTGGCTGGCGCTGCTGGTGAACGTGCCCTCGGCGCTGCTGACCGCCGGCGCGATCGTGATCTACGTCGTCGGCTACACCATGATCCTCAAGCGCCGCACCCCGCAGAACATCGTGTGGGGCGGGGCCGCCGGGTGCATGCCGGTGCTGATCGGCTGGTCCTCGGTGACCGGCGGGGTGTCCTGGGCGGCGCTGCTGCTGTTCGGGGTGATCTTCTTCTGGACGCCGCCGCACTACTGGCCGCTGTCGATGAAGTTCCGCAAGGACTACGCGAACGCCGGGGTGCCGATGCTGCCGGTGGTGGCCGCCGACGCGAAGGTCGCCCGCGAGATGATCGCCTACACGCTGGCGATGATCGCGTGCAGCCTGCTGCTGGTGCCGGTCGCCGGGATGACCTGGGTGTACGCCGTCGTCGCCACCGCCCTCGGGGTCTGGTTCCTCTGGTCGTGCATCGCCCTGTACCGTCGCGCGCAGGACCCGTCGCGCGGCAAGCTCAACGCGATGCAGGTCTTCCACGGGTCGATCACCTACCTGTCGCTGCTGTCGGTCGCGGTGGCGGTGGACGTGTTCCTCCCGCTGTAGGGGAGGAGGGCCGCGTGGCGGCGACGGTCGAGCGGGCCACGGCTGTGCCCGCGGTGCCCGCTGCCCCCGAGGCGCCGGAGGTCCCGGCTGCGCTGCGGCACGCCCTGGACGGCTACCTGGCCCACCTGACGGTCGAGCGCGGGCTGTCCGGCAACACGCTGGCCGCCTACCGGCGCGACCTCGGCCGCTACCTGGGCTTCCTCGCGACCACCGGCCGCGCGACCCCCGCCGAGGTGGTGGAGGCCGACGTCGAGGACTTCGTGACCGCGCTGCGCACCGGCTCGGACGGCGGGAGCGCGCTGTCCGCGTCCTCCACGGCGCGCGCGGTGGTGGCGGTGCGCGGCTGGCACCGGTTCTGCGTGCTGGAAGGGATCGCGTTGGACGACCCCGCCCGCGCGGTGCGCCCGCCGCAGCAGTCGCAGCGGCTGCCCAAGGCGATCTCCACCGACGAGGTCGAGCGGCTGCTGGAGGCGTCCTCGCTGGGCGACGGCGTGGTGCCGCTGCGCGACCGGGCGCTGCTGGAGCTGCTGTACTCCACCGGCGCGCGGATCTCCGAGGCGGTCGGCCTGGACGTGGACGACCTGGACCTGACCCGCGATCGTGCCGCCGTGCGGCTGATGGGCAAGGGCCGCAAGGAGCGCGTCGTGCCGGTGGGCTCCTACGCGGTGGACGCGCTGGAGGCGTACCTGGTGCGGGCTCGGCCGGCGCTGGCCTCGGCCGGTCGCGGGCTGGGCGCGGTGTTCCTCAACACCCGGGGCGCGCGCCTGTCCCGGCAGAGCGCCTGGGCCGTGCTGCGCACCGCCGCCGAGCGCGCCGGGCTGCCGGGTGCCGACCACGTGTCCCCGCACACGCTGCGGCACTCCTTCGCCACCCACCTGCTGGCCGGCGGGGCGGACGTCCGCGTGGTGCAGGAGCTGCTCGGCCACGCCTCGGTGACCACCACGCAGATCTACACCAAGGTCACCCCGGACACGCTGCGCGAGGTCTACGCCACCAGCCACCCCCGCGCGCTGCGCCCGCGCTGAGCCCGCGCGCCGGTCGTGCGGGGTGGCGCGCGGCTGCCACCGGTCCTGCTCCGGTAGGTTGTGCGGGTGGCACGCGAGGACATGACCGAGACAGCGCTCGACGCGGTGGGGCGTGCGCTCCCCGACTTCCCGGTCCCCGCGCCGCTGGCCGCCCACGGTCCCGCCCGCGTGATCGCGATGTGCAACCAGAAGGGTGGCGTCGGCAAGACGACCACCACGATCAACCTCGCCGCCGCGCTGGCCGAATACGGCCGCCGGGTGCTGATCGTCGACTTCGACCCGCAGGGCGCCGCCTCCGTCGGTCTCGGGGTCAACCCGCACGAGCTCGACCGCACCGTCTACGACCTGCTGGTCGACCGCAACGCGCAGATCCACGAGCTGATCCGGCCCACCGAGGTCGAGGGCCTGGACGTGCTGCCCGCGAACATCGACCTGTCCGCCGCCGAGGTGCAGCTGGTCAGCGAGGTCGCCCGCGAGTCGATCCTGTCCCGCGTGCTGCGCCCGGTGCTGGACGAGTACGACGTGGTGCTGATCGACTGCCAGCCCTCGCTCGGCCTGCTCACCGTGAACGCGCTGACCGCCGCGCACGGCGTGCTGATCCCGCTGGAGTGCGAGTTCTTCGCGCTGCGCGGCGTCGCGCTGCTGGTCGAGACGATCGAGAAGGTCCGCGACCGGCTCAACCCGCGCCTGGAGGTCGACGGCATCCTGGCGACCATGTACGACCCGCGCACCCTGCACGCCCGCGAGGTCGTGGCCCGGGTGTACGAGGCCTTCGGCGACAACCTGCTCCAGACCGTGATCGGCCGCACCGTGAAGTTCCCGGACGCGTCGGTCGCCGCCGAGCCGATCACCACCTACGCCCCGACGCACGCCGGTGCCCACGCGTACCGGCAGCTCGCCCGTGAGCTCGTCGCCCGTGGCGACGCCGCCTGAGCCTGCCGCGCCGGGGACCGTCGCGGACGACACCGCGGCGCCCGTCGGGTCCAGCGCCTTCGAGGTGCACCTGGAGAACTTCTCCGGGCCGTTCGACCTGCTGCTGGGGCTGATCTCCAAGCACAAGCTCGACATCACCGAGGTCTCGCTGGCGGCGGTGACCGACGAGTTCATCGGCTACATCCGCACCGCCGAGCGGGCCGCCGCCGACGGCGGGCGCACCTGGGACCTCGGGCAGGCCAGCGAGTTCCTGCTGGTGGCCGCGACCCTGCTCGACCTCAAGGCCGCGCGCCTGCTGCCCGCCGGCGACGTCGAGGACGCCGAGGACCTGGAGCTGCTGGAGGCCCGCGACCTGCTGTTCGCCCGGCTGCTCCAGTACCGCGCGTACAAGGTGGTCGCCGCCGACATCGGCAGCCGGCTCGCCGACCAGGCCACCCGGCACCCGCGCACCGTGCAGCTCGAGCCGCACCTCGCCGCGATGCTGCCCGAGCTGGTCTGGCAGATCGGGCCGGAGGAGCTGGCGCAGCTCGCCGCCAAGGCGCTCGCACCGCCGCCCCCGCCGCCCGGCGTGGACATCAGCCACCTGCACGCTCCGGCCGTCAGCGTGCGGGAGCAGGCCGCCGTGATCGCCGACCGGCTGCGGCACGGGGGAGCGACCACGTTCCGCGCGCTGACCGCCGACGCCGGGTCGACCCTGGTGGTCGTCTCGCGGTTCCTCGCGCTGCTGGAGCTGTTCCGCGAGGGCGCGGTCGGCTTCGACCAGGTGACGCCGCTCGGCGAGCTGACCGTGCGGTGGACCGGCGCGGAGGACGGGGACGTCGAGGTGCGGACGGACTACGACGACGGGGACGGCGCGGAGGTCGGCGGCGTGCCGGGCGCGGACGGGCCGGATGCGGGCGGGCCGGGCGCGGACGAGTCCGGAGATGGCGACGAGCAGAGCGTGCGGGACGAGGAGGCGGTCCGATGACCGAGCAGCAGGACGCACCGATCGACGACGCCACCCCGGTGGAGCCCGACGAGCTCGCCTTCGACGTCGAGGACCTGCCCGGCGGCGCGCTGTCCGCGCTGGAGGCGGTGCTCATGGTCGTCGACGAGCCGGTGCCCGCGGTCCGGCTCGCGGCGGTGCTCGGCCTGCCCACCGATCGGGTCGCGGACCTGCTGGCCACGCTGGCCGCCGAGTACCGCGGCGAGCACGGCGGACGCCCCCGCGGCTTCGAGCTGCGCGAGGTCGGCGGCGGGTGGCGGATCTACTCGGCGCCGATCTACCACGAGGTCGCCGGACGGTTCGTGATCGACGGGCAGACCGCGCGCCTGACCCAGGCCGCGTTGGAGACCCTGGCCGTGATCGCGTATCGTCAGCCGGTCACGCGCGGACAGGTCTCTGGGGTCCGCGGCGTGAACGTGGACGGGGTGGTGCGGACGCTGACCGCCCGAGGGCTGGTCGCGGAGACCGGCACCGACCCGACCACAGGTGCGGTCCTCTACCGCACCACGGGATACTTCATGGAGCGGATGGGGCTGTCCAGTCTGGACGAGCTGCCCCCGCTCGCCCCGTACCTGCCCGACATCGACGCGTTCGAGGGGCTGGACGGCGCAGCCGGTACGACAGGAGAAGAGCGATGACCTCAGCAGGACGCGGCCAGGGCGGCGCGGCCCGCCGCAGCGGACCCACCAACGGGCGCAGCGGCGGCGGTGCCGGTGGTGTCGGACGATCCGGGGGGTCGGGCGGCTACGGCGGCTCGCGCGACGGTGGCCCGCGCGGGGGGTCGTCCTCCGGCGGGTACGGCGGCGGGTCCCGTGGGGGTTCGTCCTCCGGTGGCGGCTACGGCGGTTCCCGTGGGGGCTCGTCCTCGGGCGGCTACGGGCAGCGTGACGGTGGCGGTCGTGACGGCGGCTACGGCGGTTCGCGTGACGGTGGTTCGCGCGGCGGGTCTTCGTCCGGTGGTGGCTACGGCGGTTCGCGCGGGGGTTCGTCCTCCGGCGGGTACGGCGGCGGCTCCCGCGGGGGCTCGTCCTCCGGCGGCGGCTACGGCGGCTCGCGGGGCGGGTCGTCGTCGGGCGGCTACGGGCAGCGTGACGGCGGCGGTCGTGACGGCGGCTACGGCGGCGGTCGCGACGGTGGCTACAGCGGCGGCTCCCGTGGGGGTTCGTCCTCCGGCGGCGGCTACGGCCAGCGTGGCGGCTCCGGTGCGTCCGGCGCTCGCGGGCGCGACGAGCGTGGTGGCTTCGGCGGCGCGCGCGGCGACGAGCGCGGCGGGTACCGCGGTGCCGGCGCAGGCGGTCGTGACGACGCGCGCGGCGGCGGTCGCGGTCCGGCCGCGGGTCCGCGCGGTGCCGGTGGCGCCTCGCGCGGTGCAGGCACCGGTGCTGGTGCCCGCGGCGGTGCCGGCTCCCGTGGCGGCGCCTCCGGCGGTGCGCGCTCCGGCCGCCCGTCCTCCCCGGGCATCGGTCGTCCGGGCTCCGCGTGGCCGTCGCGCCCGCGGGTGACCCCGGATCGTCGTCCGCGCAGCACCGAGCCCGAGGTCGACGTGCACGACCCCGAGGGCGTGCGGCTGCAGAAGGTGCTCGCGCAGGCCGGTCTCGGCTCGCGGCGCGCCTGCGAGGAGCTGATCACCTCCGGTCGCGTGACCGTGGACGGGTCGATCGTGACCGAGCTCGGCGTGCGGGTGGACCCGCGCAAGGCCGCGATCCACGTGGACGGCCTGCGCCTCCAGCTCGACGAGTCCGTCATCACGATCGCCCTGAACAAGCCGCTCGGCGTGGTCTCGACCATGCACGACCCGGAGGGCCGGCCGTCGCTGGCCGAGTTCATCGGCAACCGTGAGGAGCGGCTGTTCCACGTCGGTCGGCTCGACGCGGACTCCGAGGGCCTGATCCTGCTGACCAACGACGGCGATCTGGCCAACCGGCTGTCGCACCCCTCGCACGGTGTTGCCAAGACCTACCTGGTGACCGTCGAGGGCCGCGTGCCCGGGTCGCTGGGCGCGCGCCTGAAGAAGGGCGTCGAGCTGGAGGACGGCCCGGTGCAGGTGGTCGACTTCCGGATCATCCACGCGCTGCCGCACGCCAGCATGGTCGAGGTCGTGCTGCACGAGGGCCGCAACCGGATCGTGCGTCGCCTGATGGAGGAGGTCGGGCACCCGGTCACCCGCCTGGTGCGGACCCAGATGGGCTCGATCAAGCTCGGCGACCTGCGCCCGGGGCGCACCCGCGTGCTCGGCAAGGCGGAGCTCGGCTCGCTGATGACGCAGGTGGGCATGTGAACGTGGCCGCGACGGTCGGTCCGGTCCGGGTGGTCGGCACCGGCCTGCTCGGGGCGTCGGTCGGCCTCGCGCTGACCACGCGTGGCGTCGACGTCACCCTGAGCGACCCGTCGCGGACCGCCCTCGCGCTGGCGAGGGACGTCGGCGCCGGCCGTCCGGCCGCCCCGGACGACGCGGAGCCCGCGCTGGTCGTGGTGGCCGCGCCGCCTGACGTGACCGCGGACGTGGTGCGCGCCGAGCTGGTCGCGCACCCCGGCGCCGTCGTCACCGACGTGGCGAGCGTCAAGGGCTACGTGCTGCGCGAGCTGCGCGATGCCGGCGCGGACCTGTCGCGCTACGTCGGCTCGCACCCGATGGCCGGGCGGGAGCGCTCCGGACCGGCGGCGGCGGTGCCGGACCTGTTCGTCGGTCGCCCGTGGGTGATCGTGGACTCGGGGGAGTCGACCCCGGCCGCGCTGCTCGCGGTGCGCTCGCTCGCCACCGATCTGGGCGGTGTGCCGACCACGCTGGACGCCGACGAGCACGACGCCGCGGTGGCGCTGGTCTCGCACGTGCCGCAGGTGATGTCCAGCCTGATCGCCTCGCGGCTGCGCGGGGCGGCGCCGGACGCGCTCGGCCTGGCCGGGCAGGGTCTGCGCGACGTCACCCGGATCGCCGCCAGCGACCCTGCGCTGTGGACGTCGATCCTGGCGGCCAACGCCGCCGCCGTGCGCGACGTGCTGCTGGCGCTGCGGGACGACCTGGACGTCACCCTCGGCGCCCTGGGCAGCGCGGCGGAGGCCAGCGGCCCGGAGGACGTCGCGCTCGGTGCGCTGGCCCGGATCGCGCAGACGATCGCGGACGGCAACACCGGCGTCGGGCTGGTGCCCGGCAAGCACGGCGGCGCCCCGCGCACCTACGCGGTGGTCACGGCGCTGGTGCCGGACCGTCCCGGCGAGCTGGCCCGGCTGCTGACCGACGTCGGCAACGCCGGGGTGAACCTGGAAGAGCTACAGCTCGAGCACGCGGCGGGACGTCCCGTCGGCATGGCGTCGGTCTCCGTCGACCCCGCCCGCTCGGCGCACCTGGAGGCGGAGCTGACGGCCCGCGGATGGAGGTTGGTCCGATGAGCGCGGCGCGGACGGTGGTCGTGGCGATCGACGGGCCCTCGGGCTCCGGCAAGTCGAGCGTCTCCCGGCAGGTCGCCCGGCGGCTCGGCCTGGCCTACCTGGACACCGGGGCGATGTACCGCGCGGCGACCTGGTGGGCGCTGCACCGCGGCGTGCCGCTGACCGACACCGAGGCCGTGGCCACCCTGGTCCGCGAGATGCCGCTGGTGATGGGCGTCGACCCGGCCGCGCCGAGCGTGACCGTGGACGGCACCGACGTCGGCGAGGCGATCCGCGAGACCGCGATCTCCTCGGCGGTCAGCGCCGTGGCCACCAACCTGGAGGTCCGGGCGGAGCTGGGCCGGCGGCAGCGCGCCGAGATCGCCGCGCAGGCGGTCGGCTCGTCGTTCTCCGGCGGGCGGGGGATCGTCGCCGAGGGACGCGACATCACCACCGTGATCGCCCCGGACGCCGACGTGCGCCTGCTGCTCACCGCCTCCGAGGAGGCCCGGCTGGCCCGGCGCGCCCGCGAGGTGCACGGCACGGACGACGCCGCCGCGGTGGCCGCCACCCGTGACCAGGTGGTGCGCCGCGACGCCGACGACTCGACGGTGGTGCAGTTCATGGTCGCCGCCGACGGCGTGGTGACCGTGGACTCCTCCGACCTGGACTTCGAGCAGACCGTGCAGGCCGTGCTGGACGTGGTCGCGCGCACCGCCGGCGTCACGGCGTGAGCGCGGGGTCCCGCCCCGGTCCGTACGAGCCCAGCCCGGCCGGCCCGGCGTGGGCGCGCTGGGTCGGCTGGTTCCTCGCGCACGGCGTCTGGTCGACCCGCGTGGTCGGGCGCGAGCGGGTGCCGGTCGACGGCCCGGTGATCTTCGCGGCCAACCACACCAGCGTCGTGGACGGCCCGATCCTGATCGGCGTCGCGCCGCGGCCCACGCACGTGCTGGTCAAGGAGGAGATGTTCTCCGGGCCGGTGGGGCTGATCCTGCGGGGCGCCGCCCAGATCCCGGTGGACCGCTCCGGCGGTCGTGCTGCGCTGGTGTCGGCGCTGTCCGTGCTCCAGCGTGGGGGAGCGATCGGCATGTTCCCCGAGGGCAGCCGGGGGCGCGGCGACGTCGCCGGTGCCCGCGCGGGTGTCGCCTGGCTCGCCGTGAACGGGGACGCCCCGGTGGTGCCGGTGGCCGTGCTCGGCACCCGTCGCACCGGTGAGTCCGTCGGCCACGTGCCGGGATTCCGTCGGCGCGCGGTGGTGGAGTTCGGCGAGCCGGTGCGGGTCGATCGTCCGGAGGGCGTGTCCCGCCGGGAGGCGACCGCGCAGGCGGCGGAGCAGATCCGCGAGGCGATGTCCGCACTGGTGACCGACGCCTCCGCCCGGCACGGGATCCCGCTGCCCTGAGCCCTGCTCCGCGCGGCCCGCGCGTGCGCGGCGCCGCACGTGCGCCGAGATTGCACGGATGCAGGCTTCAGCGGCCACGAAGGGTGCTTTCGTGCACTCTCGGTGCGACCCGAGCGACAACCGGGCCCACGTCGCGGGCAGGGGGCCGCGTCTGGGACCATGGTGACCATGCGTAACGACCCGGCCGAGCCGACGACCACCGATCCCGCCGAGTCGGAGACCCCCTTCGAGGACGGGACGGACGAGGCGCTGGAGATCAGCCCCGACGCCGAGGCCAACCTGCACGCCCCCGAGACCGAGGAGGAGGCCGCCCGCGAGCGTGCCCTCCGCGTCGGCCTCGAGGAGTACGACCTGGACGACGAGGACGTCGCGCTGCTCGACGGCGAGGGCGGTGACCTCGACGAGGACGGCAACGACCGCGTCCTGCCGGTGCTGGCCGTGGTCGGGCGCCCGAACGTCGGCAAGTCGACGCTGGTCAACCGGATCCTCGGCCGCCGCGAGGCCGTCGTGGAGGACCGCCCGGGCGTGACCCGTGACCGCGTGTCCTACCCCGCGGAGTGGGCCGGTCGCCGCTTCACCCTGGTCGACACCGGTGGCTGGGAGGTCGACGTCGCCGGGATCGAGGCGCGCGTCGCCGAGCAGGCCGAGGTCGCGATCGCGCTGGCCGACGCCGTGGTCTTCGTCGTGGACGCCACCGTCGGCCCGACCGCCACCGACGAGCGCGTGGTCCGCCTGCTGCGCCGTGCCGGCAAGCCGGTGGTGCTCTGCGCCAACAAGGTCGACGGCCCGCGCCTGGAGGCCGACGCCTCCGAGCTGTGGAGCCTGGGCCTCGGCGAGCCGCACCCGGTCTCCGCCCTGCACGGCCGTGGCACCGGCGACCTGCTGGACGCCGCGATGGCCGCGCTGCCCACCGAGTCCGCGCACGGCGTCGCCCGCCCCGGCGGCCCGCGCCGCGTCGCGCTGGTCGGCCGCCCGAACGTCGGCAAGTCCTCGCTGCTCAACAAGGTGCTGGGCGAGAACCGCGTGGTGGTGGACGACGTCGCCGGCACCACCCGTGACCCGGTGGACGAGCTGGTCGAGCTCAAGGGCGTGCCGTACTGGTTCGTCGACACCGCCGGCATCCGCCGCCGCGTGCACCAGACCTCCGGCGCCGACTTCTACGCCTCGCTGCGCACCGCCGCCGCGATCGAGAAGGCCGAGGTCGCCGTCGTGCTGCTCGACGCCTCCGTGCCGATCACCGAGCAGGACATCCGCGTGGTGCAGCAGGTGATCGACTCCGGGCGCGCCCTGGTCATCGCCTACAACAAGTGGGATCTGATGGACGAGGACCGTCGGCCGTACCTGGAGCGGGAGATCGAGCGCGAGCTCGTGCAGATCCCGTGGGCGCCGCGGGTGAACATCTCGGCGCGCACCGGCTGGCACACCGACCGCCTGGTGCCCGCGCTGACCACCTCGCTCGAGTCCTGGGACACCCGCGTGCCGACCGGGCGCCTGAACGCGTTCCTCGGCGAGCTGGTGGCCGCGCACCCGCACCCGCTGCGCGGCGGCAAGCAGCCCCGCGTGCTGTTCGCCACGCAGGCGTCCACCCGCCCGCCGCGGTTCGTGATCTTCGCCTCCGGCTTCCTCGAGGCGGGCTACCGCCGGTACATCGAGCGTCGTCTGCGCGAGACCTTCGGCTTCGAGGGATCGCCGATCTCGATCTCGGTGCGCGTGCGGGAGAAGCGCAAGCGGTGACCGACCGGGGCGGGCCGGAGGACGGCGGGTCGCGCGACGACGGACGGCTGGTCCGGCGCTCGCCCGTGCTCGTCCTCGGGCTGCCCCGCGATCCGCTCGGCCCGCGGCACGTCGCCGGGTTCCTCGCGGTCACGGTGCTGACCGTGCTGGTCACCCGGGGGCTGCTCGCGCTGTCCGGCTACCCGCAGCTCGGCGGCGGCGGCGGCCTGCACATCGCCCACGTGCTGTGGGGCGGGCTGCTGATGGCCGTGGCGGTGCTCGGCGCGCTGTCCTGGGCGGGGCCGGTGGTGCGTCCGCTCGCCGCGCTGGTCGGCGGGATCGGCTTCGGCCTGTTCATCGACGAGATCGGCAAGTTCGTCACCAGCGACAACGACTACTTCTACGAGCCGACCGCCTCGCTGATCTACGTCGTGGTCGTGCTGCTGGTGCTGGCCGGCGAGGTGATCCACGGACGTCGCGCCCGCGACCCGCACGAGACCCTGGCCGCCGCCGCGGACCTGGCGGTCGCCGGGGTGGCCGGTGGCTTCTCCGTGCGTGCACGGCGGCAGGCCCGGGCCCTGGTCGACGAGGCGGGGGACGTGCGCGGCGCCGCCGAGGTGCGGGCGCTGCTCGACGTGGTGGAGGACGACGCCCGCGAGCTGCCCGACCCGATCAGCGGGATCACCGGCCTCGTGGTGCGCGTGTCGCGTCGGGTGGTGCGGGTGCGCTGGGCGCCGCGGGTGACCGTGATCGTGCTCGGCGTCGCCACGCTGTACACCGTCGTGCGCGGGCTCGTGCTCTGGTTCGGCGGGGCGTCGCTGCCCTGGTGGGCGGTCGCCGGGATGCTCGTGTCGGCGGCCGGGTCGCTGGCGTGCTCGGTGGTCGGCCTGCGGGCGGTGGGGCGGGACCGGGCGCGCGGGTACGAGTGGTTCCGGCGGGCCGTGCTGGTGAACCTGCTGCTGACGCAGATCTTCCTGTTCCGGGTGGACCAGTGGAGCGCGGTGAGCGGGCTGGTGGTGGACCTGGTGCTGCTCGGCCTGGTCGCCGCGGAGCTCGACGTGCTGCGCGGGCACGGCCCGGAGGACGCCGAGGCCGACACCAGCCCTGCCGGGGCGGTCGAGCCCGCGCGCTGAGCCCGCGCGCGCGACGCGTGCGCCGAGACTGCACGACATGCCGCGTGGTCCGCGATCGAGACGGCGTGTCGTGCAGTCTCGGTGAGCAGTGGTGTCCGCGTGGTGGACGCATGACGCATGGATGGGTACGACTGAGATACATGTAGACACCATGAGTTCCGTCGCACCGCCGCCTGCCGCCGAGATCGCCTACCAGCACGTCAAGGACGCGCTGCTCACCGGGCGGCTGCCCGGCGGTGAGATGGTCAGCGAGGGTGACGTCGCCACCGAGCTCGCGATGAGCCGCACGCCGGTGCGCGAGGCGTTCCTGCGGCTCTCCACCGAGGGCTGGCTGCGGCTGTTCCCCAAGCGCGGCGCACTGGTGGTGCCGGTGGCGGCGGGGGAGGCCGAAGCGCTGCTCGACGCCCGGCTGCTGCTCGAGTCGCACGCCGTGGAGACGGTGGTCGCGGGACCGCCGGCCGGGCGCGTCGCGCTCGTGGAGGATCTGCGCGGGCACGTGGTCGCGCAGCGTGCGGCGATCGACGCCGCGGACATCACCGGGTACGCCGAGCACGACGCGGCCTTCCACCAGGCGATCGTGGCCGCCGGGGGCAACCCGCTGCTCACCGGGTTCCTGGTGACGCTGCGCGAGCGGCAGCGCCGGATGATCGCGCTGTCCGTCGGTGCGGCGGGGGAGCGCGCGCCGGAGTTCGTCGACGGGCACGACGCGCTGGTCGCCGCGATCGAGGCCGGGGACGCCCCCGCGTTCCGCGCGCTGCTCGCCGCGCACCTGCACACCGCCCACCTCGGCGGGCCGACCGCTGGACGCGCTGCGGAGCCAGCCGTCGGCGCGACCGGGTCCGGCAGACCCGCGACCGGCGCCGCCTCGACCGGATCGGAGCGCTGAGCGTGGCGACCGACACCGCCGACCTGTCCGCTGCCGACCTCGCCACCGACGCGCCCGCGGCGGGCGACACCTCGGGGATCGACCCGAAGGCGTGGCTGCGCGTCGGCGCGCTGATGTTCGCCGTCGCCTGGGGCGGCAACGAGTTCACGCCGCTGCTGGTGATGTACCGCGAGGTCAGCCACCTGTCCGCCCTGACCGTGAATGTGCTGCTGGGCGCCTACGTGCTCGGGATCGTGCCCGCGCTGCTGGTCGGCGGCCCGCTGTCCGACCGCTACGGCCGTCGCCCGCTGCTGCTGCCCGCCGCCCCGCTCGGGATCGTCGGTTCGCTGATCCTCGCGTTCGGCCCCGCCTCGGTGCCCGCGCTGGCCGTCGGACGGGTGCTGTCCGGGCTCGCCCTCGGCCTGGTGATGGCCGTCGGCACCACCTGGATCGCCGAGCTGTGCGCCGCCACCGGCTCCGGTGCCGCGGGTCCGCGCCGGGCGTCGCTCTCGCTCACCCTCGGGTTCCTGCTCGGCGCCGGGATCGCCGGGGTGCTCGCCCAGTGGGGCCCGTGGCGCACCGGCACCCCGTACCTGCTGCACGTCGTCGTGACCGCTGTCGCCGGGGTGATCGTGCTGTCCGTGCCCGAGACGCACCTCGCACCCGCCGCCGCCGACCGGGGACGCCTGCGCGACGACCTGCGGGTGCCCGCCGTCGCGCACCGTCGCTTCCTGCGGGTGGTCGTCCCGCTCGCGCCGTGGGTGTTCGGCGCCGTCGGCTCCGCCTACGCCGTGCTGCCCGGCCTGATGCGCTCGCACTCCGGCGGCGTGCCGATCGCGTTCTCCGCCCTGCTCACCGTGATCACCCTGGCCTGCGGCTTCGGCATCCAGACCCTCGGCCGGCTGATCGACACCCACCGCTCCGCCCGGGCCTCCGTCGTGGCGCTGGTGATCGTGCTGATCGGCATGGTGCTCGCCTCGTGGGCCGCCGCCACGCTGTCGCTGCCCGTCGTCGTGCTGGCCGCCGCCGTGCTCGGCTGCGGGTACGGGCTGGCGCTGGTCGCCGGGCTGTCCGAGGTGCAGCGGATCGCCACTCCCGCCGACCTCGCCGGCCTGACAGCGGTGTACTACTCGGTGGCGTACCTCGGGTTCTTCGTGCCGGCGATCCTCGCCTGGCTGTCGACCCGGTGGACCTACCCGGCGATGTTCATCGGCGGGGTGGGCGTCGCGGCGCTGTGCCTGGTGGTCGTCGCGTGCGCCTGGCGCGCCCACCTGCCCACGGGGGACGGAGGAGCCGTCCGGGTACGGTAGAGTTATCGAGGCTCCTGCGGGGGCCATCGGGCTGTGGCGCAGCTTGGTAGCGCACTTGACTGGGGGTCAAGGGGTCGCAGGTTCAAATCCTGTCAGCCCGACGGGAAAGCCCCGATGAGGATCACTTCTCATCGGGGCTTCGTCGTTCCCGGCGCCGGTCGCCGGGCGGGGAATCGGCTGCTCTCGGCCGATCACACCCCGCTCCGCGCGCCCTGCCCCGCCGCCGGATCACCCCCGCACCGCCCACCGCGCCAGCGCCCCCACCAGCGCCCGATGCCCCGCCGAGTCGTACGACCGCGCGTCGTGCCCCAGCGCGTCCACCGCGACCCGGCTCGCCCCGTGCTCGCGCACCCACGCGGAGGCGACCTGCCGGCCGTCGTGCTCGTGCCAGGCGACGACGTGGCGGTCGCCGACGGGTTGCAGCCGCTGGTAGAGCTCGTCGTGCACGTCGAAGCCGGCGATCTCGGTGCCGTCGGGGAGGGTGCCGCCGTGCACGTGCACGGTGGCCTGCGGCGGGTGCCAGGAGATGCCGGGCAGCCACAGTGCGCCGATCGCGGGGGCCCAGGACGGGTGGTCGCGCAGCGAGGCGAGGGCGGCGTGCACGGCGAGCACGCCGATGCCGCGGTCGAGCGCGTGGGCCAGCCCGGCCACGGACGACGCGGGCGGGTCCTCCGGCACAGAGACGGCATCGTCCTCCGCGCGCCAGGGGTCGCCGGCGGCGACCACGAGCAGGTCCACCCCGTCGAGGCGGGTGAGCGCGCCGTCGACGTGGTCGTCGACCGCGACGTCGAAGCCCTCGGTGCGCAGCAGGTCAGCCAGGATCGCGCCGGTCTCGGCGAACGGGTGCCAGGGGTCGGCGTACCTGCCGGAGCCGGTGATCACCTGCGCGCGCATCGGGCATGCCTCCTGGTCCGGGACGTCGTGGGGGACATAGGGTCGATTGTCCGATCTCCCGAGATCGACCGCGCAACGAGGCCGGAGACGACGTGCACCCGAGGACCAGCACCGCCAGCCCGACGACCCGAGCGTGCACCGCCCGCGCGAGGCCGATGGCCGGGCTGCGCGCGTCCGTGCCGGTGCCCCGGTGAGCGTCCGCCGGGTGGTGATCGCGCCGGACAGCCTCAAGGGGTCGATCGGTGCCGCCGAGGCCGCTCGCGCCCTCGCGGACGGCTGGCACGACGTGCGCCCGGGGGACCGGCTCGACCTGCTGCCGGTGGCCGACGGCGGCGAGGGCACGCTGGCGGCGGTCGCCACGGCGAGTCCGGGGTCGCGCCGGGTGCCGGTGGTCGTGCCCGGCCCCGATGACCGGCCGGTCGGTACGTGCTGGCTGCTGCTCGCGCCCGACGCCGGCGCGGATTCCGGAAGCGGGACCGGGGTGGTCGAGCTCGCCGGCACCTCCGGGATCGAGCTGCTGGGCAGCCCGCCCCGGCTCCGCCCGCTGGACGCGCACACCCGCGGCTTCGGGACGGCGGTCGGCGCGGCGCTGGACCACGGCGTGCACCGGCTGGTGCTCGGGATCGGCTCCAGCGCCTCCACTGACGGCGGCACCGGTCTGCTCACCGCGCTCGGCGGCCGGCTGCTCGACGGCGACGACCGGCCGATCCTCCCGGGGGCGCGCGGGCTGGACGCGCTGGCCCGGGTCGACCTGTCCGCGCTGCGCCTGCCGCCGCCGGGCGGGGCCGTGGTGCTCAGCGACGTGGTGAACCCGCTCACCGGCCCGGACGGGGCGGCGGCGGTGTTCGGGCCGCAGAAGGGGCTCGTCGGCCCGGACGCCGAGCGGGTGGACCGGGGGCTGGCCCGGCTGGCGCGGCTGCTCGGCGTCGACCCGGGCACGCCCGGCGCGGGGGCCGCGGGCGGCACGGGCGCCGCGCTGCTCGCCTGGGGTGCGCGGCTGGTGCCGGGGGCCCCGGAGATCGCCCGGCTGGTCGGCCTGCCGGAGGCGGTGGCCCGGGCCGATCTCGTCGTGACCGGTGAGGGCGCGTACGACGCGCAGTCCGCGTCCGGCAAGGCCCCCGGGTTCGTGGCCGACCTGGCGCGCAGGCACGGGGTCGCGGTCGCGCTGGTCGCCGGGCGGGTGGCACCGGGATCGGCGCGGGGCTTCGCGGCGGTGCGGTCGCTGACCGACCTCGCCGGGTCCGTGGAGGCAGCGCTCGCCGACCCGGCGCGTTGGCTGCGGGTGGCCGGGGCGCAGCTCGCGGTCGCGCTCGGTGGCGGGGCGGACGCGATCGGCGCGGGCGATCCGGGTGCGGGCGGTGGCGACGCGGAACTGGCGGGTGCGGCCGTCGAGCGGGCCACCCCCGCGGAGGGCTGATCGAGATCGGTCCTGGCTCTGCCGGTCGTCCGCGCACTCGGCCGGGGCGTCGACGTCCGCGGCGGACAGGGGCGCTGTCGATCCGGGCGCCGCGGACCATCTGCTTGACCTGGAGCGCGCTCCAGGTCCGACGCTCGACCCATGGACACCACGACGCCCACCGCCCCGCAGATCGTGCTCGGCACGATGGACTACGGCACCCACGTCGACCCCGACCGCGCGTTCGCGATCCTGGACCGCTTCGTCGAGGCGGGCGGCACCTGGCTCGACACCGCGAACTGCTACTCGTTCTGGTCCGACCCGAGCGGCCTCGGCGGGGCGAGCGAGCGGGTGATCGGGCGCTGGCTCGCCGAGCGCCCCGGCGTGCGCGAGCGGGTGAGGATCGCCACGAAGGTGCGGCAGGACCCGCTGGTGGCGCACCGCTGGCCGGAGTCGGCGGAGGGCCTGTCGCGCACGGCGATCCGGGACGGCTTCGCACGCAGCCTGGACCGGCTGGGCGTCGAGCGGGTCGACCTGCTCTGGGCGCACGCCGAGGACCGGGAGGTGCCGCTGGCCGAGACGGTGCACGCCTTCGGCGAGCTTGTCGCCGAGGGACGGACCCTGCGGGTCGGGGCGGCGAACCACCCGTCGTGGCGGGTGGAGCGGGCACGGTCGATCGCGCGGGACGCCGGGATCGCGCCGTGGTCGGCGGTGCAGCTGCGGCACTCGCTCGCCCAGCCGCGCCCGGAGGCCGTGCTGCCGGACGCCGGTCACCGGCTGATGACCCCGGACGACCTGGACCTCGCCCGCGAGGAGTGCCTGGACCTGTGGACGTACACGCCGCTGCTGCACGGTGGTTACGTGCGCGCCGACCGGCCGTTCCCGCCCGCCTACGACCACCCCGGCACTGCCCGCGTGCTCACGGTGCTGGCCGAGGTGGCGGCACAGGTCGGCGCCACCCGGAACCAGGTGGTGCTGGCGTGGCTGCTGCGGCAGGGGATCAGCCCGCTGGTCGGGATCAGCCGGGTCGAGCACCTGGACGAGGCGATCGACGCGCAGGACCTGGTGCTGACCGACGCGCACATGGCAGCCTTCGCGGCAGCACGCTGACCCGCGCCATCCGAGGGAGGATCCGTGGACGCACCGACGCTGACGCCGGCCGAGACAGCGGCCCGCACCGGCCTGACGATCGACACCCTGCGCTACTACGAGAAGGAGGGGCTGGTCGGACCGGTCGGGCGCGCGTCCAGCGGGCACCGCGCGTACACCGACGACGACCTGTTCTGGATCGGGCTGGTGACCTGCCTGCGGGACGCCGGCCTCGGGATCGCCGAGCTGCGCGAGTTCACCACGCTGCTGCGCGGCGAGGCCGATGCCGCCGACCGGGTGGCGTTCCTGCGCGCGCACCGGGCCGACCTGGAGGCGCGGGTGGCGACGATCCAGCGGGCGATCGGCGTGCTCACCGACAAGATCGGGTACTACTCGGCGCCGCAGGTGTGACGGGCCGGTGTCGGAGGGCGCTGCTAGCGTCCGGCGGGTGTCCTCCTTCGACGACAAGCCGATCCTCGATCTGACGATCGAGCAGTGGCAGGCGTACCTGGAGGGATCGCCGAGCCCGGACGGGGTGCGCCTCAAGCTGCGCAAGAAGACGTCGTCGGCACCCGGGATCACCTGGTCCGAGGCGCTGGACGTCGCGCTGTGCCACGGGTGGATCGACGGGCAGGGCAAGCGGCTGGACGACGACTACTCCTTGCAGGCGTTCACGCCCCGGCGCAAGAACAGCCCGTGGTCCCAGATCAACCGCGAGCACGTCGCCCGGCTGATCGCCGAGGGGCGGATGCGCGCGGGCGGGCTCGCCGAGGTCGAGCGCGCGCAGGCCGACGGTCGGTGGGACGCCGCCTACCGGATGCGCGACGCGGCCCCGCCCGCCGACCTCCAGGCCGCCCTGGACGCGAACCCCGCGGCGGCGGCGTTCCTCGCGACGCTCACCCGCACCGAGCGGTTCCGGATCTACTTCCGGCTGACGTCGATCAAGACCCCCGCCGTGCGCGCCGCACGGATCGTGGACGTGGTGGAGAAGGCCGCCCGGGGCGAGCAGCACTACCGCTGAGCCGGGCGCGCCCGTGCCCGCGGGCGTCAGGCGCGCAGGATCGAGGTCATCTTCTTGCCGCGCGCGACCTCGTCCACCAGCTTGTCCATGTAGCGGATCTGCTGCATGAGCGGGTCCTCGATCTCCTCGACGCGCATCCCGCAGATCACGCCGGTGATCAGCGACGCGTTCGGGTTCATCGCCGGGGCCTGCGCGAAGAACGTGCGCAGGTCGGTTCCGTCGGCGGTGACCTCGGCCAGCCCCGCGTCATCGTAGCCGGTGAGCCAGGTGATCACCTGGTCCACCTCCGCGCGGGTGTGCCCCTTGCGCTCCGCCTTCGTGACGTACAGCGGGTAGATGCTGCCGAACGGCATGCTGTAGATCCGGTGCTCGGCCATGCGCTGCTCCTCGTCGTCGGGCCCGGGCTTCATTGGAGCACGATCTGCGGGGCGGGATCAGGCGGGACCGAGGTGGGGGAGCCGATCGCGGAGGGCGACGAGACCGTCGGCGAGCGCCCGGTCGTCACGCGGGTGCGCGGGCAGTCCGATGTGCTCCTCGCGGTAGGCGGCGATCCACGCCTGCAACGCGTCGGCGTCCAGGCCCTCGTGCAGGCGGTGGAGTAACGGGCCGATCATGCCGTCGTACTCGTCGTCGGGAGCCTCGCCGGCCACGCCGATCGCGTCCCAGGTGAGCAGGAGCGCCCTGATCTGCGCGGTCTCGCCGCGAGCGTCCCGTCTGCGCATACAGACATCATGCCCGCGCGGGAAGTCCTGACCGGTGTCGTTCAGTGCTGCTCGGTCGGGGAATCGTCTGCCGGGGTGGTGGCCGTCAGCGCCCGGACCGCGTCGATCGTGTCGGCCTCGGCGGCGGTCTTGTCCTCCCGGTACCGGACCACCCGCGCGAAGCGCAGCGCCAATCCGCCGGGGTAGCGCGGCGAGCGCTGCACCCCGTCGAATGCGACCTCCACCACCTGCTCCGGCCGCAGCGTGACGGTCCACCCGTCGTCGGCCACCTCCAGATCGCGGAACCGGGCGGTCTGCCAGGCGAGCATCTCGTCGGTCATGCCCTTGAAGGTCTTGCCGAGCATGACGAAGCCGCCGGCGGGGTCGCGGGCGCCGAGGTGGATGTTCGACAGGCTGCCGACCCGGCGGCCCGATCCGCGCTCGACCGCGAGCACCACCAGGTCGAGGGTGTGCCGGGGCTTGACCTTGACCCAGGCTGCCCCGCGCCGACCGGCGTCGTAGGGGGCGTCGGGGTCCTTGATCACGACGCCCTCCTGGCCCTCGGCCACCCAGCGGGCGAAGGCCTCGGCGGCGGCGGGGGTGTCGGCGTCGGTGATCCGGGGGACGGCGAAGGCCCGGGCGGTCGGGCCGGATCCCGCGTCGACGGGCCCGGACAGCACCGCGTCCAGGGCGGCGAGGCGCTGGTGCAGCGGGGCGTCCAGCAGGTCGACACCGTCCCGGTGCAGCAGGTCGAAGAAGAACGGGTGCAGCGGGAGCGCCGCGGCGACGTCGGCGTCCCGGGTGGCGGAGCGTGCGGCGGTCTCCTGGAACGGGCGCGGTCGGCCGTCGGCGCCCACGGCCAGCGCCTCGCCGTCGAGCACGACGCTGCGCACGGCGAGCCCGCGCACGGCGGCGACCACCTCGGGCAGCCGGTCGGTGATGTCGTCCAGGCTGCGGGTGAACACACGCACCTCGTCGCCGTCGCGGTGCACCTGGATCCGGATGCCGTCGAGCTTGGCGTCGACCACGACCGCGCGTCCGTCGAACCCGGCGACGGCGGTGGCGACGTCCGGGGCGGAGGCGGCGAGCATCGGGCGCACCGGGCGGCCGACGGTCAGCCCGAAGGCGTCCAGCGCGGCGCGGGCGGCTGCGGGGTTCTCGGCGGCGAGGGCGACGGAGGCGACCGGCTCGGTGGCCCCGGCGAGCATGGCGGCGCGACGCACGACCTCGGCGGGCACGTCGGCGGCCTCGGCCACCGCGTCGAGCAGCAGCGCGTCCAGGGCGCCCTGGCGCAGCTCGCCGGTGACCAGCCCGGCAAGAAGGTGCTGCTCCGGGGCGGTCGCGGCGGCGAACAGGTCGGTGGCGAGGGCGGTGCGTGCGGTGGCGGAGCCGGGGCCGGCGAGCGCGGACATCCGCTCGAAGACGGCGTCCACGGCGAGCACGTCGAGGATGGGGTCGGCGGCGGGCTCGGGCAGGTGCTGGAGCGAGCGCCAGCCGAGGCCGGTGCGGCGCTGGCGCAGCTCGCCGGCGAGGTAGCGGGCGACCACGGGCACCTCGGCGGGCTCGGCACGGCGCAGCACCTCGGCCAGCAGGCGGCGCTTGGCCAGGCGGGAACGGGTGGCGCTCAGGGCCGCAGTGGTCGCGGCAAGGTCGGCGAGGAGCACGCGGCCATCCTCCCGCCGGGGTCCGACACGCGCGCGGGGGTGCGCGCGGCGGCCGCTCAGGCGCCGAGTTCGGTGGTTCGTGCGGAAAAGGTGCCCCCGAACCACCGAACTCGGCCCGAACCACCGAACTCGCGGGCAGGGGAGTGCGGGAGAGGGAGGGAGCGGGGGAGCGGGGTGAGCGGGGGGAACGCAGGGGTGGGGGCACCCTCGCCAGGGGGTGCGGGGCGGTGGCAGGATCGGGGCGGCGGTCACCGAGCAGGTGGGGGCGGACGTGGATCTGGACGTCGACGGGGTCGAGCAGCAGGTCTCGACGGGTGTGCTGCCGGGCTGGTCGCGGGTCGAGGAGCTGGTGGTCGAGGGCCACGCGCGCTACCGCGACCACGGCGCGGGCCGGGTGGCCGACTACATCCCCGCGCTGGCGCGGGCCGATCCCGACCTGTTCGGGGTGTGCGTGGCCGAGTCCGGCGGGGACGTGCACGTCGCGGGGGATGCCGACGTCGAGTTCACCGTGCAGTCGATCTCCAAGGCGTTCGTCTACGCGCTGGTCTGCGAGCAGGTGGGTCACCGCGTGGTGCTGGACCGGGTGGGGGTGAACGCGACCGGGCTGCCGTTCTCCTCGGTGATGGCCGTCGAGCTCAACGACGGCCACCCGATGAACCCGCTGGTCAACGCCGGTGCGCTCGCCACGACGGCGCTGCTGCCGGCGACCTCCGCCGAGGACCGCTGGGAACGCGTGCGTGCCGGGCTGTCCCGGTTCGCCGGGCGCTCGCTGCTGCTGGACGAGGAGGTGTACCGGTCGGAGGCCGCCACCAACCAGCGGAACCGGGCGATCGCGCGGCTGCTGGAGAGCTACGGGCGCCTGGAGCCGGACCCGCTCGAGGTGGTGGACGTCTACACCCGGCAGTGCTCTCTGCGGGTGAGCGCCCGGGATCTCGCGGTGATGGGCGCGACTCTGGCGGACGGCGGCGTGAACCCGGTGACGGGGGAGCGCGTGGTCTCGGCGGAGGTGTGCCGGGACACGCTGGCGGTGCTGGCCACCGCGGGCCTGTACGAGCGGTCCGGGGAGTGGCTGGTCGAGATCGGCCTGCCGGCGAAGTCGGGCGTGGCGGGCGGCATCGTCGCGGTGGCGCCGGGCAAGGGGGCGATCGGGACGTTCTCGCCGCTGCTCGACCGCGCCGGGAACAGCGTGCGGGGGCAGCGGGTGACGGCCTACCTGTCCCGGACGCTCGGGCTGAACCTGTTCGCGTCGGCCGTCCAGGTCAGGTCACGGGGGGAGCACGGCAGATGAGCACGGTCGAGGACGGGACGGAACGCCGGTCGTGGGTGCCGATGGTGGGGCTGTTCCTCGCCCAGGTGCTGATGTCCTTCAACGTCGCCGCGCTGCCGGTGTCGCTGGGCGGGATGGTCGAGGACTTCGGGGTGCCGCCGACCGTGGTCAGCTCGACGATCGTCACCTACGGCCTGGCGGTCGCGGCGCTGGTCATGACGGGGGCGAAGCTCGGCCAGCGGATCGGCTGGGTGACGGTGTTCCGGGTGGTGGTGGCGACCTTCGCGGTCTCGGCGCTGCTGATGATGCTCGCGCCGACCGTGGGCTGGGCCATCGCGGGCCAGGCGCTCGCGGGGGCCTCCGCCGCGATCATCGTGCCGTCGCTGGTGGCGCTGGTGGCAGAGAACTACCGCGGGCCGCAGCAGGCCACCGCGATCGGGTCGCTCGGCTCGGCGCGGGCGATCTCCGGGGTGACCGCGTTCTTCGTCGGCGGGGCGCTCGGCACGCTGGTCGGCTGGCGCCCGGTGTTCGGGATCGTGCTCGTGCTGGCGGTGGCCGTGTTCGCACTGAGCTTCCGGCTGCGCGCGGACCGGGGTGACCCGGGCATCCGGATCGACCTGGTGGCCGCGGTGCTGATCGGCGCGGCGATCGTCTCGCTGACCCTGGGCTTCAACAACCTCAACGCGTGGGGGCTGCTGGCGGCGTCCGCGGACGCGCCCTTCGACGTGGCCGGCGTGTCCCCGGCGCCGCTGCTGGTGGTGCTCGGCGTGGTGCTCGGCCAGACGTTCTTCTGGTGGACGCGGCGGCGGGCGGCGACCGGGCGGACCCCGCTGGTGGACCTCGGGGTGCTGTCAGAGCCGAGCGAGCGGGCGGCGGTCTACGCGATGTTCGTGGTGGTGGCGCTGGAGGCGGCGCTCAACTTCACCGTGCCGCTCTACATCCAGATCGTGCAGGGGCGCACGCCCTTCGACACCGCGCTGGCGATGATGCCGTTCAACCTCACCGTGTTCGTGACGGCGACCCTCGTGGTGCGGTTCTACGGGCGGTTCAGCCCGCGGGCGATCGGCACGGCCGGCTTCGGGCTGACCACGGTGGCGCTGGTGTGGCTGGCGTTCGTGGTGACCAACAACTGGGAGACGGTGCCGACGATCGCCGGGCTGCTGGTGTTCGGTGTCGGGCAGGGCGCGCTGGTGACGCTGGTGTTCAACGTGCTGGTGAGCGCCGCGCCGACGCACCTGGCCGGTGACGTGGGGTCGATCCGCGGGACCACGCAGAACCTCGCCTCGGCGGTGGGGACCGCGACGGTGGGGGCGCTGCTGGTGACGATCCTCGGCGTCGGCGTGGGGCGCGCGGTCCTCGACCACCCGGAGCTGCCGCCGGCGCTGGTGGCGCAGGTGGACCTGGACCAGGTGAACTTCATCAGCAACGACGAGCTGCGCTCGGTGCTGGCCGCCACCGACGCCGACCCGGCGCAGGTGGACGCGGCCGTGCGGCTGAACGAGCAGGCGCGGCTGGACACCCTGCGCCTGGGGCTGCTGGTGCTGGCGGCGGTGAGCGCGACGGCGGTGCTGCCGGCGAGCAGGCTGCCGCGGTACCGCGCGGGGGAGATCCCCGACCCGGCGCCCGAGCCCGCGGCCTGATCGACCCGGTGTGGGCCTCAGGTCGCCGGGCGTGCGCGGCGGTCGGCGGCGCGGTCCTTGAGGAAGACCGCCACGAGGATCCAGCCGCCGAGAGCAGTGACGATCCAGACGATCAGCGGGGCGAGCACCCAGGCGGTGACGTCGGACAGCCGGATCCCGCCGGGGAACAGGGTGGCGATGAACAGCGCGACCAGCGTGGACACCAGGCCGATCCCGCCGAGCAGCGGGTTGGCGTACCGGCGGGCGACGTTGAAGATGAACGGCCCGAGGATCCCCTGCGCGACGGTGAACACCACCACCGCGACCAGGAAGCCGGAGACGGACACGTGCACGCCGGGCACCAGCCACGCGGCGATCAGCAGGCCGAGGGCGGCGGTGCCGAGGTTGATGGCGATGCGGATCAGGAAGCGGATCATGGGGTCCCCCGAACGCTCGTGCGGATCTGACCGGGCCGGCGCTGGCCCGAGCGTAGCGCCGGACCCGTACGCTGCGGGGCGTGACGCGGACCCGTGATGCCGAGACCCGGCGGCTGCCGGTGTACGGCGCGGGCGAGGTGCACGTGCCCTACCGGGTCAAGAACACCTACGAGACGTTGCACGCGCCGGTGTCCTGGGCGGAGCACGCGCACCCGACGCACGAGCTGCTCTGGCACGACCGGGGCGCGTCGACGGCGGTGGTGGGCGAGCGGGTGTGGACGGTGACGCCGACGCTGGCGCTGTGGATCCCGGCCGGGGTGCGGCACTCGGGCACCGCGCCGGCGGGGGTGCTGCACCGGGCCGCGCAGCTCGCCGTGCACGCGTCGCCGGCCATCGCGGACCGTCCGGTGGCCGTGGAGATGACCCCGCTGCTGCGCCTGCTGCTGGACCGCCTGGTGGACGAGGACGGCGCGCTGGACGACGCGGCCCGCGAGCGCACGGAGGCGGTGGTGCTGGACCTGATCGTGCCCGCGCCGCACGAGCTGGTGCTGCGGGTGCCGGCCTCGCCGCTGCTGGAGCCGGTGCTGGCGGCGCTGCGGGACGACCCGGGCGACCCGACGACGCTGGAGGAGTGGGCGGAGCGGCTCGGGGTGAGCACGCGCACGCTGGGCCGGGCGTTCCACACCGAGACCGGGCTGGGCTTCGCGCGCTGGGTGGCGACGGCGCGGGCGCAGCGGGCGGTGGTGCTGATCGCGCAGGGGGAGGACCTGGAGGACATCGCCTCCGCGGTGGGCTTCCGCTCGGTCAGCGCCTTCGGGACGGCGTTCCGCCGAGTCACCGGCATGACCCCCGGCGCGTTCCGGAGCGATCCGGCCGCCTGATCGCTGTCGTTCTCGCGACATCTGGTGTCGTGATGGCGCGATTGCGCCGCGGATGAGGACTGCCTTACCTTAGCAAGGCAATCCTTACCTCGCCCGGATCAGGGTGGCGGACGTGCTGGTGAGCGACGGGGCAGACCCCTCGATCCCGGCGCCCGCGCGGGCGGATCGCACCCCCATCGCGCCGTTCGCGGCACCACCCGGAAGGACCCCATGTCTCCCGCTCCCCGCTGGATCGCGGCCTCCGCGACCGCCCTGCTCGCGCTGGGCCTGGCCGCCTGCTCCACCGGCTCCGACGACATCGCCGCCGAGCCCACCACCGGCTCCGGCACCGAGTTCGATGCCGTGACCATCGAGCACGCCTTCGGCACCACCGTCATCGAGGAGAAGCCCGAGCGCGTCGCCACCGTCGCGTGGGCCAACCACGAGGTCCCGCTGGCCCTCGGCGTGGTGCCGGTCGGCATGGCGGCCGCCAACTTCGGCGACGACGACGGCAACGGGTTGCTGCCGTGGGTCGAGGAGAAGCTCGAGGAGCTCGGCGGCGAGGCCCCGGTGCTCTTCGACGAGAACGACGGCATCGACTTCGAGGCCGTCGCCGGCACCGAGCCCGACGTGATCCTCGCGGCCTACTCCGGCCTGACCCAGGAGGACTACGACACGCTGAGCGAGATCGCCCCCGTCGTCGCCTACCCGGAGAACGCCTGGGGCACCGACTGGCGCCAGATGATCGAGTTCAACGCCCTCGGCATGGGCATGGGCGACGAGGGCGAGCAGCTGATCAGCGACCTCGAGGACGAGATGGCCGAGAAGGTCGCCGCGTACCCGGCGCTGGAGGGCAAGTCCGTCGCGTTCATGACGCACGTCGACCCGACCGACCTGTCGGAGATCTCCTTCTACTCCACGCACGACACCCGCGTGAAGTTCTTCGAGGACCTGGGCCTGACCCACCCGCAGAGCATCCTCGACGCCTCGGACGCCACCGACGAGTTCGCGATCACGGTCAGCACCGAGCAGGCCGACTCGTTCAGCGACGTGGACGTCATCGTCACCTACGGCGACGCCTCGATGATCGACGCGCTGGCCGCCGACCCGGTGCTCGCGCAGATGCCCGCCGTGGCGAACCGCGCGATCGTGGCGCTGCCCTCCTCGGCGCCGCTGGGCACCGCCGCCAACCCGACCCCGCTGGCGATCTCCTGGATCCTGGACGACTACCTCGGCCTGATCGCCGAGGCCGCGTCCGCCTCCGCGTGACCCAGACCCGCAGCACCGCCGTCCCGGACCTCGCACCCGACCAGCACGCGCTGGCCGTCGTGCGGCGTCCGGGACGCGCGCGTGCGCTCGCCCTGCTGGCCGTGGTGGCCGTGGTCGTCGTGCTGGCCGTCCTGTCGGTGGCCTTCGGCTCGCGGGTGGTCGGCTGGGACGCCGTCGTGGACGGGGTGCGCGGTGCCTTCGGCGGGCCGCTGGACGGCTTCGACCAGGCCGCCGTCGCCAAGCGCGTCCCGCGCACGGTGCTCGCTCTGGTCGCCGGCGCCGGCCTCGGCCTGGCCGGTGCGGTGATGCAGGGCGTCACCCGCAACCCGCTCGCCGATCCGGGGATCCTCGGCGTCAACATGGGCGCCTCGCTCGCGGTGGTCGTCGGCATGGCCTGGTTCGGCCTCGGCACCGCGCGCGGCTACGTGTGGGCGGCGATCCTCGGCGCCGGCCTGACCGCGGTGCTGGTCTACGTGATCGGCTCGCTGGGCAACGGCGGTGCGACCCCGCTCAAGCTGGCGCTGGCCGGTGCGGCGACCTCGGCGGCGCTCGCCTCCTTCATCAGCGCCGTCGTGCTCGGCCGCAACGACCTGGGCGAGAACGTGCAGTCCTGGCAGATCGGCGGGGTCGGCGGCGCCACCTGGTCGCAGCTCGGGATCGTCTGGCCATTCCTCGCCGCCGGCATCGCGATCTGCCTGCTGTCCGCGCGCGGCCTCAACCTGCTCGCCCTCGGCGACGAGCTCGCCGCCGGCCTCGGCCAGCGGGTCGCGCTCGCCCGCGCCGCCGCGTCCCTCGGCGCCGTGGTGCTCTGCGGGGCGGTCACGGCGGTCACCGGGCCGATCGGCTTCGTCGGGCTCGTCGTCCCGCACCTGTGCCGGCTGCTGGTCGGCGTGGACCACCGCTGGCTGCTGCCGTTCTCCGCGCTCGGCGGGGCCGCGCTGCTCACCGGCGCCGACGTGCTCGGCCGGCTGGTCGCCCGCCCCGAGGAGGTCGCCGTCGGCATCATCACGGCGTTCCTCGGCGCCCCGTTCTTCATCTGGGTGGTCCGCCGCCAGAAGGTGCGTGCCCTGTGACCGACCTGTCCCTGGCCGCGACGCCCGCGGCGGCGCGACATGCCGCCGTGTTGGCGGAGGTGCGCGCCGGTCGGCACGAGCGCACCCGCCGCCGCGCCACCGTGCTGATCGTGCTCGCGATCGGCGTGGTCTCGGTCTACGCGCTGACCCTGATGGTCGGCCAGACCGCGCACAGCCCGGCCACCGTGCTCCGGGTGCTGCTCGGCGAGGACGTGCCCGGCGCCTCCTTCACGATCGGCACCCTGCGCCTGCCGCGCGCCACCCTCGGCCTGCTCGCCGGGCTGTCCTTCGGGATCGCCGGCGTCACCTTCCAGACCATGTTGCGCAACCCGCTGGCCAGCCCGGACATCATCGGCATCTCCTCGGGTGCGTCCACGGCCGCCGCCTTCGCGATCGTGGTGCTCGGTCTCGGCGGGGCGGCGGTGTCGGTCTTCGCGATCGTCGCCGGCCTCGGGATCGCCCTGCTGGTCTACCTGCTGTCCTACCGCGGCGGTGTCGCCGGCACCCGGCTCGTGCTGGTCGGGATCGGTGTCGCGGCGGTGCTGCAGAGCGCCACCTCGTACATCCTCGACCGCGCGCCGGAGTGGGCGTTGCAGGACGCGATGCGCTGGCTCACCGGCAGCCTGAACGGGGCGTCCTGGTCGGAGATCGGCCCGCTCGCCCTCGCGCTCGTCGTGCTCGGCCCGGTGCTGCTCGGCCGGGGCCGCGACCTCGGGCTGCTCCAGCTCGGCGACGACACCGCCGCCGCGCTCGGCGTGCGCGTCGACCGCACCCGCCTGGTCGGCGTGGTCGCCGCCGTCACCCTGCTCGCCTTCGCCACCGCCGCGTCCGGGCCGATCGCCTTCGTCGCGTTCCTCGCCGGCCCGGTCGCCGCCCGGCTGATCGGCCCGCGCGGATCGCTGCTGCTGCCCGCCGCGCTGGTCGGGGCCCTGCTCGTGCTGGTCGCCGACTTCTGCGGGCAGTTCGTCGTCGGCACCCGCTACCCGGTCGGCGTCGTCACCGGTGTGCTCGGCGCGCCCTCCCTGCTCTACCTCATCGTCCGCACCAACCGCGCCGGAGGGTCCCTGTGACCGACACCGTCGACCACGTCGATCACACGCTGGAGGCCCAGCACCTCACCCTCGGCTACCAGGACCGGGTGGTGATCCAGGACCTCGACCTGATCGTGCCGCCCGGCCGGATCACCGCGATCGTCGGGGCGAACGCCTGCGGCAAGTCGACGCTGCTGCGCTCCATGTCCCGCCTGCTCACACCCTCCCAGGGCCAGGTGCTCCTCGACGGTGCGGCGGTGCACCGCCTGCCCGCCAAGCAGCTCGCCCGCACCCTCGGCCTGCTGCCGCAGCAGCCGATCGCCCCCGAGGGCATCACCGTCGCCGACCTGGTCGGACGCGGTCGCCACCCGCACCAGCGGATGTTCAGCCGCCCCAGCCGCGAGGACGACGAGGCGGTGGCCGACGCCCTGCTCGCCGCCGACGTGGTCGACCTCGCCGACAGGCCGGTGGACGAGCTGTCCGGCGGGCAGCGCCAGCGGGTGTGGATCGCGATGGCCCTCGCCCAGCAGACCGGCGTGCTGCTGCTCGACGAGCCGACCACCTTCCTCGACGTCACCCACCAGGTCGAGGTGCTGGACCTGCTCACCGACCTCAACCGCCGGCGCGGCACCACCATCGTCATGGTGCTGCACGACCTGAACCTCGCCGCCCGCTACGCCGACCACCTGGTGGCTCTGGCCGACGGGCGCGTGCACTCGGCGGGGGCCGCCGCCGACGTGCTCACCCCGGCGATGGTCGAGGCGGTGTTCGGGCTGCGCAGCGCCGTGGTCACCGACCCGGTGTCCGGCACGCCGCTCATGGTGCCGATCGGGCGGCACCACGCCGCGGTGCCGGACGGGCGGCCGCTGGCCGCGGTGCCGGACGGGGTGGCGGGGCCGGTCTGACGACGCGAGCGAGCCGGGGATCGCCCCAGGTCGCCCCGTCTGTCGAATTGCGCAGAACGGTCCTGAGCGGTCGATCCCGGTTGCTAGGTTCGACGCGTCCGTGACACCCCGCGCGATCCGAGGCATCGATGTGAACGAGCCGCTGCCGGTCTACTACGTCCCATGCACCGTCGATCCTGAGGGTGACCTGCGTGTCACCTTACGGAGAACCCGTGACGGGCGTACTGCCCTCCTTGTGTACTCAGCCCTCGACCGGCTCCGTGGCGGTGCCGGAGACGTCCCCTGGGCGCTCCTGTCCGTGGAGGACCTCTCCCGGGTGAAGACCGAGTCTCCTTACGACGTGATCTACCAGGACCTGCGGATCCCCGAAGAGTTCCGGGCCGTGGTCGCATGACTCACGGGATCGAGGTCAGCTACGAGGAACTCGGCGCACTCCGATCGCGGCTGTTCGAGGCGGCGTCTATTGTGGGGGAGACGACCGGATCGATGCCGCGCACACCTGGTGGGACCCTCGGGAGTGTGGCTGTCGCAGCGATGACGAGCCACCTGCTGGAGAACGTGGCTCATCTCTGCCTGGCCCTGGAGTCGGCCTCGGAGGCAGTCCAGGCGAGCCGCGATGCCTACGCCGACGCCGAGTCCCGTGTCGTCGAGCGCTCGCAGATGCACATGAGGGCACTGTGAGCGCGATCGACACCTCGATCGACGCTGATGTGCCCGGCACGCGGCTGTTGTCGGACTGGCTGCGTCGGGATCTCGGCTCGGCGATCGACTCAGCGACAGCCTCCCTGCGCTACGCCCGCGAGGATCGAGGCACGTGGATCGGTACCGCGGGCGACGCGTTCCGAGGTCGGATGTCGACCCTCTCTGGCTCGTCAGAGTCCGCCTCGGCACGCACCTCGGAGATGGCTGCCGGGCTGGAACGTTTCGCGGACGTGGTCGCCGACGCCCAGATCCGTATGGAGGGCGTGCGGAGCGAGGCGCTTGCCGCCGGCCTGACCGTGACGGCTACCGCGATCGTCGCACCGAGCAGCCCCGGACCGATCCCGCTCAATCCCGGACTCGCGGCGACTCCCGCGGAGGCTCAGTCATTCGAACGCGCCGCGAACGCCCGTCGTACGGCCGTCGCTCGGTGCGCCGCCTTTGACTCTGCCTCGGCCGAAGTCGAGTCGATCCGAGAGGACGTCGAGGAGGCTGAGCGCGCGCTAGCCTCCGTGGAGGCGGCGGTGAAGACACTGCTGATCCCGGCAGTCGACTTCGTCACGGGTGCGGGCATCTCAGCAGTGGTCGGGCGTGGCGCGATCGAGATGCGCGGATACGCCGCTCTCCTGAGGCAGCAGGCGAACTCGTTCGCCGCGAACGCGGCGCGCCCAGGCAGCGCGCTCACTCCTGGGCTCTTCTACCGCGACCTCGATGACGCGGCGCGGGCGGCAGCACAAGCGACCACCGTGGCCGATGACGCGTCGAAGCTGGTCAGAGCCGGGAAGGTTGGTGGGGTTGTCGTCGGCGCCGTGCTGACGGGTTTCTCGATCCACTCGGACATCGAGGCAGGCGAGAGCACGACGCAGGCGGTCGTATCGAACGGAGGCGGTCTGATCGCCTCGATCGTCGCCGGTGCTGCAGCAGGCACCGCGATCGGAGGAGTCGCAGGTTCGATCGTCCCCGGCGCGGGCAACGTGGTGGGCGCGGTCGGAGGTGCGATCGTGGGAGGCGTGGTGGGCATCTTCACATCCGGTGCGATCGACGGCCTCTTCGAGCACGACCTCGACGTGGGCGAGGCGTTGAAGAACGGCTGGAACGATCTGAAGGACACCGGCGCGGCGATCGGTGACCTCGCGGTGGATGGTGTCGAGGCGGTCGGCGACATGATCGGGCGTGCCGGCGACGGGCTGTCCGACGCGTGGGATGCGGTGTTCGGATGACCCGCCGCGGGTCCACCCCCGACCGGGTCCCCTCGCCCGAGGAGTGGCAGCGCCTCGGTGTCGACCTCGACCGCCACGCTGCTCGGCAGCGTCGGCTGGAGGTCCCGACGGCCCTCGGCATCGTCGCGTTCGGGCTGCTGATCGCGGTGCTCGGGCGGCAGAGCGCTCCGGGCCTGGTGCTCGCCGGCTGGCTCGTCGCGATCGGTCTGCTGCTGCTCGCGCCGTGGGTGGTGCGCTCCCGTGAGCGGCGCGGGCGGTCCCGTGCTCCGGCACCTCGGCTGGCGACGCTCGACGGTCGGCCGGCGACGGTGCTGCCGGCGGATCGCACCCTCGGCTACGCCGGTGCCGGGATCGTGCTGGTCACGGCGGTGTGGCTGCTCGGGACGGCGGCGACGCTCGGGACGGGCGAGGACGGTTCGCTCGCGGTGCTGCTGGCCGTGCTGGGGGTGATCCCGCTCGGTGCGGGGGCGTGGCTGGTGCATCGGGCACGACGCGTCGGCATCTGGCTCACCGCTGAGGCGCTGGTCCTGCGTGCGGCAGGGCGGGACGCGTCGTCCCGGACCGTGTGGGCGCTCGTCCGCGAGGTGAACGCGCCGGTCCCTCCGGACGACCTGCTGATGCTCCGCCGGGTCACCGTCCCGGAGGACTCCTCCACGATGCGTCCGATGCCCGGCTCGGCGGACAGCGGGGTCCTGTTCATCCGCTCCGGCGTGCACGCGATCGACGGGGCCGCGCTCGCGGCGGTGATCCGCGAGTACGCGCGCCCTGGCCGCGCCGCCGAGATCGGCACCCCGGCGAGCCTCGGCACGATCGCGCGGATCGCCGCCACGGCGCCCACCACCCCGCCGTCGGCCTGAGGCTCACCCCGGGTCCGGCAGCATCGGCATCTCGAACCCCGCCCCCTGCCGCAGCAGCGCCCCGCGGGTGAGCGCGCCGGAGCCGAACCGCACCGCGACCGCGTCCACCGCGGCGTCGAGCCCGGCGGCGCCGGTGCCGTCGAGGTCGAGCTGCGGCTGCACCCACGTGTCGGCGGACAGGCCGCCGACGGCGATGCCGACCAGGGTGATCCCGCGGGCGGCGATCAGCGGGGCGGCCTCGTCCAGCAGCCGCAGCGCGACGTCGGCGATCTGCTGCCCGGAGTCGGTGGGACGCGGCACCGAGCGGGACCGGGTGGCGCGGGTGTAGTCGGCGAACCGCAGCCGGAGCACGATCGTCTGCGCCTGACGGTGCCCGCCGCGCAGCCTGCGGCAGACCCGGTCGACCAGGCCGAGCAGCGCGGCGCGGACCGCCTCCGGCCGGTGCGGCCCCTGGCCGAGCGCCCGCTGCGCGCCGACGGACCCGCGGCGGCGCCCGGTCTCGACGCGGTCCGGGGTGCGGCCGTGCACGACGGCGTGCAGGTGCCGGCCCTGCGCGGGGCCGAGGGCGGCGACCAGCACCTCGCGGGGGAGCGCGGCGACGTCCCCGGCGGTGACGATGCCGTACTCGTGCAGCTTGCGGGCGGTGACGTCGCCGACGCCCCAGAGCTGCTCGACCGGCAGCGGGTGCAGGAACGCGTCCTCACCCTCCGGCGGCACCAGCAGCAGGCCGTCGGGCTTCGCGACGCGCGAGGCCACCTTGGCGAGGAACGGCGTGCGGGCCACCCCGACGGTGATCGGCAGGCCGACCTCGGTGCGCACCCGCTCGCGCAGCCGTGCGCCGATCGCCACCGGCGGCAGATCGATCCGGTGCAGCCCGCGCACGTCGAGGAAGGCCTCGTCGATCGACACGCCCTGCACCAGGGGAGTGGTGTCCTCGAAGATCGCGAACACCGCACGGCTGGCGGCGGTGTACGCCTCGAACCGGGGCCGGACCACGATCAGCCCCGGGCACAGCGCCCGCGCGTGCCGGCCACCCATCGCCGTCCGCACCCCGCGCCGCTTGGCCTCGTAGGACGCCGCGAGCACCACGCCGCCGCCCACCGCCACCGGACGGCCGCGCAGCCGTGGGTCGTCGCGCTGCTCGACGGCGGCGTAGAACGCGTCGAGGTCCGCGTGCAGGATGCCGGCGCGCGGGTCGGGCGCGTCGAGCGGGTCGATCGGGCCGAGCGGCGGCCGGTGCGGGCGCGAGGACATAGAACACATGTTCGATCACGGGTCCGACATCCGCCCCGACTCCTGGGTGCGGCGCACCGACTACGCAGATCGCGGTCGGACTACCTAGATCTGCCGCGAGAACTACTCAGATCGCCACTCAGACGCTCAGCGGGCAGGCATCGTGGTCCGGGCGCCGCAGACGCGGGCCGGCCCGAGACGGGACGAGGAGTGCGGATGAGCAACACGGGGAGGAAGCCGGCCGAGCGCACGGCTGCCGCCACGATCGTGGAGGTGCTCGCGCACCTGTCCGACCCCCCGGACGAGCGTCCGCTGCCACCCCCGACGCCGGCCCCGGAGCCACCCCCCGTCGACGACGACGAGGAGGACGCGCCCGTGCGCCCGGTGGTGCCGGAGGAGATCGCCTACCTCCCGGCGAGCCGGCTCGTCCCCCCGCGGCGGAACGAGCCCCAGCGCCTCGTGCGGGTGAGCGTGGTCGAGGACGAGGGGCTGATGCGCAGCCTGCTCACCCGATCGATCGACGCGCACCCGGGCCTGCGGGTGGTCCACTCGCTGCCCGGCTACCAGGAGGCCCGGCTCGCGATCACCCCGGGGAGCACCGACATCGCCCTGCTCGACATCAGCCTGATGGACGGCAACGGCATCGCGCTCGGCGTGCAGCTGCAACGGGTGGACCCGCAGCTGTCGGTGGTCCTCATGTCCGGGCAGGACCACGTCGGGCTGTTCAGCGCGATCCGCAAGGAGATGGTCCGCCCGTGGAGCTACCTGTCCAAGCGCTCCACCTTCACCGAGGAGGTCCTCGCAGGCACCCTGCTCGCCGTCGCACGGGGCAGCGTGGTCGTCGACCCGTACCTGGTGCGCCGCTCCCAGCCCCGCCCCGGCTCGCCGGTGTCCGAGCTCACCACCATCCAGTTCCAGGTGCTCCGGCTCGCCGCCGAGGGGCTCTCGAACATCTCGATCGCCGAGTGCCTGGACATCTCCGCCCGCTCGGTCGAGAGCCACCTGCGCGGGATCTACGCGAAGTTCGAGCTGGACGACCAGACGCAGAACCGCCGGGTCGCGGCGGCGCTGGACTTCCTGGAGCAGACCGGGCGGACCTGGCCGACACCGGTGGTCTGACCGGAGCCGCCGGGGCCGCGGGGTCGTGGGCGTCTCGCGATCCGGCGTGCGCGGGGCGGGTCGTCATGGGGACACTGGGAGCGTCCCGCCCCCGTCCTTCGGAGCACCGCTCGTGACCCCGTCCGCCCGCACGATCGGTGCGCCCGCCGCCCTGCGGATCCCGCGTGGGCGCGCGCTCGGGCGGGGGATCGCGGTGCTCGGCGGGCTCGTGGTCGCGCTCGCGGCACCCACCCCGGCGCTCGCGGCTCCTGCGGCCCAGGCCGCGGCCGCGACACCCGGCACGTTCGCGGTCGTGGGGCCGGCGCTCGCGGCGGTCCCTGCCACGTCCCGCTCGGCCGCACCGCTGCCGGCCGCACCGGGATCGCCGCTGCCCGACCCCGACGGCCCGCACCTGCCCCGCACCTTCCCGCGCCCGCTGCCGGACCCGAACGCGACCCCGGCACCCGCACCCACCCCCGCCGACGCCCTCGCCCGCCTCGCCGCGCTCGCGGCCGGGCACGGCACCGACGACCCCGCCTCCCCGTGGGTGGTGGTGAACAAGGCCCGCCCGCTCGACCCGGTGGACCACGTGCCCGCGGCCCTGGTGACGGTCGGCGCGGTGCAGGCGCGCCCGGAGGTCGCCGGACCGTTGCAGGCGCTGCTGGACGCGGCGGCGGCGGACGGACTCACGCTGCCGGTGCTCAGCGGGTACCGCTCGTACGCCGACCAGGTGCGGGTGCACGGCGGCTGGGTGGCGGCACTGGGGCAGGAGCGTGCCGATCAGGTGTCCGCCCGCCCTGGGCACTCGGAGCACCAGACCGGCCTGGCGGTGGACCTGGGCAGCGGCAGCGACCCGGCCTGCGACTTCGAGGCGTGCTACGCGCAGACCGCGGAGGGCCGGTGGCTGGCGGAGCGGGCCGGGGAGTTCGGCTTCGTGGTCCGCTACACGCCGGAGGGCCGCGAGGTGACGGGCTTCGACGCGGAGGGCTGGCACCTGCGCTGGGTCGGGCCGGAGGTGGTCGAGGCGCTGCGGGCGAGCGGGGCGGTCACCCTGGAGGAGCTGTTCGGCCTGCCAGGCGGCTGGCAGTACCCGTGACCGCCGTCGCGGCGCGCCCGGTGGCCCGCCGAGCAGCCGTCCCGGCGGGCGAGGCTCAGGCGGGCCGGTCCTCCCGCGCAGCCTGGTCGCGCAGCCAGCGGGTGTCGTCGTTGACGTAGGCGTAGTACAGGCCGATCAGCAGCCCGCCGCCGAGGAAGTTGCCGACCAGGGCGATCCCGACGTTGCCGAGCGCCGGTCCGAGCGCGATGCCCTCGTGCAGCCCGACGATCGTGAACAGCACACTGTTGGCGACGGAGTGCTCCAGGCCGAGGAACGCGAAGATGAACACGGCGGTGATCATCACCAGGCTCTTGGTGAGGTCGTCCTTGATCAGCCCGTTGTAGACCAGCAGCATCGCGAGGTTGATGCAGAAGTTGCACAGCACCGCGCGGACCAGCAGGTCGCCCCAGCCGGTCGCGCCGTCGGTGATGTAGGCGAGCTTGTGCTCGACGGAGGCGACCATCTCGGCCATCGGCGCGCCGTCGGCGATCGTGGAGAACCGGATCAGCAGGGCGATGAACAGCCCGCCGACCAGGTTGCCGAGGTAGCAGAGCACCAGCATCCGTGCCGCACGCAGCCAGCCGGTGCGCCGGTGGTAGGCGCCGATCGAGACCAGCATCATGTTCGAGGTCAGCAGCTCGGACCGCGAGTAGTAGATGAACACCAGGGCCCAGCCGAAGACGGCGGCGCCGACCAGCCGACCGATCGGGCGCAGGGTCGAGGTGCCGAGGTCGACGGCGTCGAAGGCCGCCACCACGGCGTAGTTCGTCGCGTACAGCAGACCGATGATCACGCCGGCCATCGCGGCGCGCTGCAGGTACCGGCGGCGCAGCGCTCCGGACATCGTCGTCTTGGTCTCGAGCACCTCGAGGGCGGTGCTGATGAACTGCTTGCCGGGGAACAACGGCTGCGGGTCAGGGGTGGCCACCCGCACACGCTGCCACAGGTGAGTACTCCCGGCGCAGCAGGATGGCGGTTCCCCGTCGCGCCGGGCCCCCACGAGTGCGCCTCAAGGGTGAAAGACCTGGTCACCACGGGGTGATCCGCTCAGCCCACGCTCAAGGTCGCGCCGGTGCGCCCGATGGGAGCGGGTGAGGGACCACCCGTCCCGCAGCACCGACCACCACCCGCGCCCCACCCCGGCACCGAGCAGAACACGGACCCCGCCACGAACACGACCACCGCCTCCGACCCCGGGCTGGAGGACGCTCGTCCCTCCGACTGGGCGCGTGCGGTGGACGAGCTGGCGCTGCTGGCGGAGCACGACGCCCGGGCCTGCGTGCGGCGGGCGTCCGAGCTGGTGCCGGCGGCGCGTGCGGCGGGGGCCGTGGACGCCGAGATGCAGATGTGCTTCTACACGGCGGTGGCGCACCACGCGCTCGGCGAGGACTCGCGGGCGCTGGAGCGGGCGCAGCGCACCGAACGGCTGGCGCAGGACGCCGGCGAGCTGGTGTGGCAGTCGCGGGCGCTGGCGCGGCAGGGGATGGTGCACCACGACCTCGGGCACGTCGAGGACGCGGTGGACCTGCTGACCCGGGCCGCCGAGCTGCGGCAGGAGGCGGACGACCGCGCGGGCACCGCCGACGTGCTGACCATGCTCGGCACCGTCTACACGGCGATGCCGCACTTCGCCCCGCAGGCGGCCGGGGTGCTGACCCAGGCGCGCCGGCTGTGGCTGGCGGCGGGCGACCCGGACCGGGCGTCGATCGCCCTGGCCCACCTGGCCCGCACCTTCGTCGAGACCAGCCGCCGGCTCGCGCAGGAGAACCCGCGCGGCGCCCGTGCCTCGGCGCGCCGGGCGCTGGCCCTGGCGACCGACGCGGTGGGCGAGGCGGACGCGGCGGGCCTGAGCCGGACCGCGATCGACGCGCGCTTCACCGTGGCGACCGCGCACCTGCTGGCCAGCGACCTCGCGGCGGCGAGCGCGGTGCTGGACACCGCGGCAAGCATGCTGGCGGACTTCCCGTCGAACGGGCAGCAGATCGTGCTGCACCGGATCCGGGCGCAGGTGGCGCTGGCGCAGGGCCGGGCGCACGCGGCGGCGGCGGAGGCCAGCGCGGGGCTGACCGTCTGCGAGGACATGCGGCGACCGGCCGAGCGGACCGAGCTGCTGCGGGTGCTCGTGGCGGCGAGCGAGGAGACCGGCGACCTGGCCGGGGCGCTGCGGGCGCTCCACGAGCTGCACGAGCTGACCGTGCGGCTGACCGACGCGATGGCCGAGCGCCGGGCGATGCTGCTCGGCTCCCGGATGGAGATCGAGCAGGCGGAGCGGCAGGCCGAGTCGGAGCGCCGCCGCTCCGAGGCCCTGGAGGAGCGCAACGCCCGCCTGGCGCACGAGGCCGCGCACGACCCGCTGACCGGGCTGGCCAACCGCCGGGCGCTGGACCGCGAGCTGGCCGCGCGCGCCGAGGCGGGCCGACCGTTCGCGGTGGGCCTGGTGGACGTGGACCACTTCAAGCGGGTGAACGACACCTGGTCGCACCAGGTCGGCGACGAGGTGCTGATCCGGGTGGCGGCGACGCTGCGCGACGTGCTGCGCCGGGACGACCTGGCCGCGCGCTACGGCGGCGAGGAGTTCGCGCTGCTGCTGGACGGGCTGGACGACCGGGTGGCGCGCGAGGTCTGCGAGCGGGTGCGGGCCGCCGTCGCCGAGATCGCCTGGGACGGGCCGATGTCGGGGGAGCGGCTGACCGTGAGCATCGGCGTGGCCGCGCACGCGACGGGGGTGGCGGTCGAGGCGGTGCTCGCCGGTGCGGACGCGGCGCTGTACGAAGCGAAGGCCGGCGGGCGCGACCAGGTGCGGGTCGGGCGCGCGATGGAGCTGGGCGAGCCGGTCTGATCCGGGCGCGCCCCGGTCACGCGCCGGCCGCGATCCCACCCGCCTCACGCGCCGCGGCCTCGATCCTGGCGCGGTGCGCCGCCCGCTCCTCGGCCGTGCGACCGGGGATGTTCGGGTCGGCGGGCCCGTTGCCGACCTGCCCGTCGATCAGCTCGCGCAGGATGTCCGCGTGGCCGGCGTGCCGGGCGGTCTCGACGCACAGGTGCACCAGGATCTGGTGCAGGGTCACGTCGGCGCGCTCCGCCGGCCACCACGGCACGTGACCGGGGGCGTCCAGCGGCAGCGCCTCGATCGTGGCGTCGGCGTGCCGGGCGCCGGCGTGGTGCAGGGCGACCACCTCAGCGACGGACTCGTCGGCGGGCACCCACATGTCGGCGTCGGGCTCGGCGTCGTCGGCCATCCAGGGCAGGGCGATCCCGGCGGGGCGGCCGAACACCTCGCCCAGGTACTCGATCTCGACGCTCGCGACGTGCTTGACCAGGCCGAGCAGGTTGGTGCCGGTGGGGGTCATCGGGCGGCGCAGGTCGTACTCGGAGAGCCCGTCGGTCTTGGCCAGCAGGTCCGCACGGCGCAGCCGGAGGTAGCGCAGCAGGGTGGTCTTCTCGTCCATGGGACCAGTGTGCGCCGGGGCCGCCGCACGGCGTCCGGGGGAACGGCCACCGGAACGGGTGGGGAAGCGCTCGCCCGGACGGGTATCGCTGCACGTCAGCGGATGCGAAGGGCTCCCGCCCGGGGTAGGGGGCAGCGTTACCATCGAGGTCATGCCCTCTGCCACGGCCGCCGGTCCCGAGACCGACGCCGCACCCGGAACCGCGCCCGTCGAGGACGGCGGCGTCCCGACCCGCACCCGGGAGCAGATCGACACGCTCCTGGCGGACGTCGGCACCGTCGCGGCCGTGGAGCGGCTGACCGGCGGGCTGTTCGCCACCACGTACCGGGTGACCCTGGCCGGCGGCCGGCGGCTGGTGGTCAAGACCGCCCCCACCGCCACCGACCGGTTGCTCACCTACGAGCACGACCTGCTGCGCACGGAGGCCGAGGTGTACCGGATCGCCTCCGGGCGGTCGGGCCTGCTGATGCCCGCGGTGGTGAAGACCGACTTCTCCCGGCAGGTGCTGCCCGGCGACGTGCTGGTGGTCGAGCACCTGAGCGGCGTGCCGCTGACCGACCTGCGCGCCGAGGGTGACCTCTCGCCGACGGACGAGCAGCGGATCCAGCACGACCTGGGCGCGTTCATGGCCCGGCTGCACACCGTGCACGGCACCCGGTTCGGCTACCCGAACGCCGAGGCCGGGCTGGTCGGCGGCACCTGGCCGGACGCGTTCGGGCGGATGGTCGAGGCGCTGCTCGCCGACGCGCACCGCTGGGGGACCCTGCTGCCGCACGACCGGATCCGCACCGCGGTGGCCCGGCACCGGACCGCGCTCGCCGAGGTGACCGTGCCCTCGCTGGTCCACACCGACCTGTGGTCCGGCAACCTGTTCGTCGACCCCTCGACGGTGCGGCTCACCGGCGTGATCGACACCGAGCGCTCGGTGTGGGGCGACCCGCTGCTCGAGCTCGCCGGCGCCGACCAGACCGGACGGGGGCCGGTGCCGGAGGCGCTGGTCGCGGGCTACGCCGCCGAGGCGGGGGACCTGCCGCTCGGCACCCCCTCCGGCGAGGTCCGGCTGCTGCTGTACCGGCTGTACATGGCGCTGGTGCTCACCGTCGAGATCGCCCCGCGCGGCTACGCCGGTGACGGGATCGGCCACTACCGGTCGGTGTGCGAGGCGAACGTGGTCGCCGCGCTGGACGCCCTCGCCTGAGCGCACCCGTGCGACACCCCCGGACGGGTGACGGTCCGGCCTCGCCACCTGCGAGCTCGTCGCAGCGCGTGCATCGGGACGCCGTCCCACCGACACTGGGCACGTGATCGACCCGTCGCACCTCGTCTCGGCGCTGGCCCGCCGGGTGGGTCGTGCTGCGCCGACCGAGCCGCTGGTCGCCCGGATGTGCCGCGCGGTGGTGGACCTGCTGGACGTGGACGGCGGGTCCGTGACCTGTGCCCCCGCCGAGGAGGGCCGTGCCGTGCTGTGCGCGACCGATCCGTTCGCGCGACGGGTGGCCGAGATCGAGGAGGTCACCGGCGAGGGCCCCGGCATGACCGCCTTCCGCGAGCAGCGGTCGTCCGCCGCGCTGCTCGGCGTGCGCGCCGGCGGCGTCCCCGGACCGGAGCGGACGATCGCCTTCCCGCTGTTCGTCGCCGCGCTGGGCGAGGACGCCGACCTGGACGCCGAGGGCGCCGTGGAGGTGCGCTCCTGGCCGGTGCGCGCCGGCGGGGTGCCGGTGGCCGTGCTGACCCTGCACGTGCGCGGCGCCTACCGGCGTGCGCTCCCCGTGGCCGAGGGGCAGGTGCTCGCGGACGCGCTGTCCGGCTCGATCGCCGGCGGCGCGCCGACCGCCGCGGTGCGGCAGGCGGAGGAGCGTCGACGGGCCCGGGTGCACCGCGCCGTGGGCATGGTGGTCGCGCAGACCGGCCTGCCCCCGACGGACGCGCTGGCGCTGCTGCGGGCACGGGCCTTCACCGGCTCGACCGGGCTGTCCGAGGTGGTCGAGGCGGTGCTGGACCGGCGCCTGGCGTTCTCCGGCGACCGCACCCGCTGACCGCCGCCGCGGCCCGCGCGATGAAGGCGGACCTCACCCCATCGAGCGATCCCGACGGTCCAGCAGGTACTGGCACCCGCATCCAGCCTTGACAGAGCCCTTCGGCGTGCCACGATGTCGGAGCGCGTTCGCGCGCGGTCGCACGGACGCGAAGGGCGCACCTGGGAAGGCTGCGCGGATGCAGGGGGACGCATGGCGCAGGAGGCGTGCGCGGTCTGGCCGGGGGTCGAGCCAGCCCGGAGCGTGGACGCGCTCCTGGGCGACCTCCTGGCCCACGCGACCGCGCAGGCGGGATCACCCGTCGAGGGATCGGTGTGGGCGCGCCGGCGCGGCACGGACTGGTGGCTGGCGAGCTCCGGCGACCGGGTCGACCGCTGCGACGCCGCCGCGGTGCGCGCGGACGGACCGCGCGCGGTGCCGGGCGAGGCGCTGCACGTGCCGGACGTCAGCCAGGAGCAGCGCTGGCACCGCTGGCGCGAGGTCGTCCTGGGCCAGCACTTCCGCTCGGTGACCGTGCTGCACGCCGACCTCACCCGCGGCGACCAGGTGTCGCTGACGCTCTACGGCGACCGGCCGGCGTCCTGCCCGGAGTCGGTGGTGGAGCGCGCCCGCCGGTTCGTGGTGCAGATGGCCTCGCTGGTCGACCTGCACGCCACGATCCCGGAGCGCTCCGACCTGCCCGGCGGCGGGGCGGGGTACCGGCGCCGGCACGTGACCGTCGAGCAGGCGGTCGGCGTGCTGATGGAGCGTCGGGGCTGCGACGCCACCGAGGCGCTGCACGTGCTCACCGTGACCGCGGCAGCCCGCTCCTCCACCGTCGAGCAGGTGGCCGAGGCCGTGGTCGAGGGCGCCGTGAGCACCGTCACGCTGCACCGGCTGCCCTGAGCGCACGCCCCGGGACCGACGGCCCAGATCGGACCCGGTGCCGGAGCTACCGTGCTGGGACCCGGGTCCGACGACGTGCCCGGACGGACGGTCGAGGGAGTGGTCATGCGGGTGCTGGTGGTGTTCGAGAGCATGTTCGGCAACGGCCGGGCGGTGGCCGAGGCGGTGGCCGCCGGGCTGCGCGCGGCGGACCCGACCGCCGACGTGCGCGCGGTGAACGTGCTCGACGTGCCGGACGCCCCCGAGTGCGACCTGCTGGTGGTCGGCGGCCCCACCCACATGCTCACGCTGAGCAAGCCGGAGACCCGCGCCAGCCGGCCGCAGAAGATCGACTCCGACGAGGCGCGCCGCCGCGCCGCGGGGGAGCCGGGCGCCGACACCGGCCGCGGGGTCCGCGAGTGGCTGGAGCAGCTGCCGCCCGCCGACGGCACCCCGGCGGCCGCCTACGACACCCGGGTCGACAACCCGGTCCCGGTGCCTCGACGGGCCGCCGCCGGCATCGCCAAGCGGCTGTCCCGCGCCGGCTACGACGTGGTGCGGCACCCCGAGGGCTTCCACGTCGCGGGCACCGTCGGGCCGTTGCAGCCGGGCGAGCTGGACCGCGCGGCCGCCTGGGGCGCCGACCTGCTGCGCCGCACCGCACCCGCCGCCTGAGGCCCGCACCCGCCGCCAGGCACCCGGCGCCGTCCACGCACGTCAGGCGTCACCTGCCGGAAACCTCGGCCCGCGTAGGCTGCCGCGCAGGCGGCCCGCACCGGTGCCGCACCCGAGACAGGAGCGCTGCGGTGGAGATCGACGTCTCGTCGACCGTGTTCTGGGTGAACGGCACGCTGGTGCCGGCGGCGGAGGCGACGACCTCCGCGCGCGACCACGGCTTCGTGGTCGGTGACGGGGTGTTCGAGGCGGTGAAGGTCGACCACGGCCGGATCTTCGCGCTCACGCGGCACCTGCGCCGCATGGAGCGCTCCGCCGCGGGGATCGGCCTGACCGGCTTCGACGTCGAGACCGTGCGCCGCGCCGCGCACGAGGTGGTCGAGGCCAACGCCGACCTGCTGACCACCGGCTTCGACCTGCTGCGGATCACCTTCACCGGCGGCCCCGGCCTGCTGGGCAGCGGACGCGTCGGCGACGCCACCCCGACCCTGGTGCTGGGCGTCACCCCGGGGCACGACCCGGACCCGCAGACCTCGATCATCACCGTGCCCTACCGGCGCAACGACGTCGGCGCGCTCACCGGTCTGAAGACCACCTCCTACGGCGAGAACGTGCTGGCGCTCGCCCAGGCGCACGCCGCCGGGGCCAGCGAGGCGGTGTTCGCCAACACCAAGGGCCTGCTCTGCGAGGGCACCGGGACCAACGTGTTCGTGGTGCGCGACGGCGAGCTGCTGACCCCGCCGCTGATCTCCGGCTGCCTGGCGGGCGTCACGCGCGCGCTGGTGCTGGAGTGGTTCGGCGGGCGCGAGGTCGATCTGCCCTACGACGCGCTGACCACCTCGGACGAGGTGTTCCTCACCTCCACCGGCCGCGACGTGCAGCCCGTGGTGGCGGTCGACGGGGTGCCGATCGGTGGTGGCGTGGTCGGTCCGGTCACCCGTGAGGTGGCCCGGGTGTTCGACGCGCAGCAGCGCGACCACCTCGATCCCTGACCTGATCGCCGCGCCTGCCTGCCTGAGCACCCGGCCCGCGCGCCCAGCCGGGCCCCGTAGCCTGTGCCCGTGGACGGACGCACACGGGGCTGGGTGATCGCGCGGGTCAAGGGTGCGCCGGTGGTGCTGACGCCGAGCAGCGCGCTCACGGCGGCGGTGATCGCCCTGGTGTTCGCGCCGACCGTGCAGGCCCGGGCGCCGCAGCTCGGCGCCGGATCGACCTACCTGGTGGCGCTGGGCTTCGCGGTGCTCCTGCTGCTGTCGGTGCTGGTGCACGAGCTCGCGCACGGGCTGGTCGCGCAGGCGCGCGGGCTGCGGGTGCGCGAGTACGCGCTCACCCTGATCGGCGGGCACACCGCCTTCGGCGGCGGGACGATCACCGCCGGCACCAGCGCCCTGGTCGCGGTGGTCGGCCCGGTGGCGAACCTGGTGCTGGCCGGTCTGCTCGGCCTGGCCGCGACGCTGGTGGAGCCCTACGGGCTGGCGCACCTGCTGCTGTTCGCCGGGGCGTTCTCCAACGCGTTCGTCGGCGGCTTCAACCTGGTGCCCGGCCTGCCGCTGGACGGCGGGCAGGTGCTGGAGGCGCTGGTCTGGCGGATCACCGGGGACCGCCGGCGCGGGGCCGTGGTCGCCGGCTGGTGCGGGCGGGTGGTCGCGATCGGCTTCGTGCTCTGGGTGCTCGGGATCCCGCTGCTGGCCGGGCGCACGCCGGACCTGGTCGCCGTGGTGTGGGCCGCGATCGTCGGGGCGTTCCTCTGGTCCGGCGCCTCGCAGGCGATCCGCTCCGCGCAGTCCTCCCGGGCGGTGGACGCGGTGACCGTGCAGCGGGTCGGCGTGCCCGCCGTCGCGGTGCCGGCCACGGCGGTGCTGGCCGAGGCGGACGCGGCGCGCGGGCTGGCCCGGGCCGAGGCCGTGCTGCTGCTGTCCCCGGACGGGCGGGTGGCGGCCTACGTCGACCCGGCGGCCGCCGCCGCGGTGCCCCCGCACGACCGTGCGCACGTGCCGGTGACCGCCGTCGCGGTGACCCTGCCCGCCGGCGCCGCCGTCGACGGCCGGCTGCAGGGCGTCGACCTGGTGCGCGCGGTGGGCCAGGTCGCTCGGTGGGCGCCGGTGATGGTGGCGGTGGTGGACGGGCGTCCGGTGGCCCTGATCCGCTCGCAGGACGTGGCGGCGGCGCTGCGGACCCCCGCGCGCTCCTAGACTCGTCCACCGTGACCGACGAGACCGCCGTGCCCGCCCCTGCCCCCACGACCCCGGGCACGTCCACCGGCGCCCACCTGCGCCGCGGGCTGCTGCGCGTGGGGGAGCGGGTGCAGCTCACCGACCCGCGCGGCCGGCTGCACACGATCACGCTGGCCCCCGAGGCCACGTTCCACACCCACAAGGGCTACTTCCGCCACGAGGAGCTGATCGGCGCCCCCGAGGGCACCGTGGTCCGCAGCACCGGCGGCGTGGACTACCTGGCCCTGCGCCCGCTGCTCAGCGACTACACGCTGTCCATGCCGCGCGGCGCGGCGGTGGTCTACCCCAAGGACGCCGGGCAGATCGTCGCGATGGCCGACATCTTCCCCGGGGCGCGGGTGGTCGAGGCCGGCGTCGGCTCGGGTGCGCTCACCCTGTCGCTGCTGCGCGCGGTCGGCGACGGCGGGCACCTGCGCTCGATCGAGCGGCGGGAGGACTTCGCGTCGATCGCGCGCGGGAACGTCGAGACCTTCTTCGGCGGGCCGCACCCGGCCTGGACGCTGTCCACCGGCGACCTGTCCGACGTGCTGCCGGTCACCGAGCAGCCCGGGTCGGTCGACCGCGTGGTGCTCGACATGCTCGCCCCGTGGGAGAACCTGGAGGCCGTGGCGGTGGCCCTGGCCCCCGGCGGCGTGCTGATCTGCTACGTCGCGACCACCACGCAGCTGTCCCGCCTGGCCGAGGACATCCGCGCGGACGGGCGCTACACCGAGCCGACCGCCTGGGAGTCGATGGTCCGCGGCTGGCACCTGGAGGGTCTGGCGGTCCGCCCCGAGCACCGGATGATCGGCCACACCGGCTTCCTGCTCACCGCCCGGCGGCTGGCCGACGGCGTCGAGCCCCCGCTGCGCAAGCGCCGTCCCGCCAAGGGCAGCCAGATCGACGGGGACGCGCCCCTGACGGACGAGTCCGACGAGGCGGTCAGCACCCGCTCCGTCCGGCAGATCCCCGCCGAGGAGTGGACCCCCGAGGCCGTCGGCGAGCGCCCCCTCTCCGAGAAGAAGCTCCGCCGCGTCCGCCGCGACATCGGCCGCGACTGACCCCGCTCCGCTCGCACCCCCCGCTCCGCTCCCACCCCTCCCGCGAGTTCGGTGGTTCGGGCCGAGTTCGGTGGTTGCGCGGTGCTTTTTTCGCACGAACCACCGAACTCGGCGCGGGGAGCGCGCGGAGAGGGAGCGCGGGAGGCGCGCAGCGCGTGCGCGAGGGAGCGTGGGGGAGCGTGCGCGGCGCGCGTCCCGCCAGCGATTGACAGCGGTGGTTAACCTCGTGGAACCCCGCGATCGGAGGTAGGGCGATGACCGAACCGGCAGCACGCGACCTGCAGCGCGAGCTCGCGCTCCTGGCCGCCAAGAACGAGCGCCTGTCCGACGCGCTGGTCGCCGCGCGCGACCAGATCATCGAGCTCAAGCGGCAGATCGACGACCTCGCCAAGCCCCCGGGCACCTACGCGACCTTCCTCGCCGCGCGCACCGACGGCACGGTGGACATCGTCTCCGCCGGGCGCAAGATGCACGTGGGCGCCTCGCCGGCGGTCGACGTGCGCCGGCTGCGGCCCGGCCAGGAGGTCATGCTCAACGAGGCGCTGACGGTGGTCGAGGTCGGCGGGTACGAGCAGGTCGGCGAGCTGGTCACCGTCAAGGAGCTGCTGGGCCGGGACCGCGCGCTGGTGGTCGGACGTGGTGACGAGGAGCGGGTGGTCCGGCTGGCCGGGCAGGTGTCCGACGGCTCGGTGCGGGTCGGTGACGCGCTGACCGTCGAGGCGCGCAGCGGCTTCGTGTTCGAGCGGGTGCCCCGCGCCGAGGTCGAGGACCTGGTGCTCGAGGAGGTGCCGGACATCGACTACGCGGACATCGGCGGGCTGGGTCCGCAGATCGAGCAGATCCGCGACGCCGTCGAGCTGCCGTTCCTGCACCCCGAGCTGTTCCGCGAGCACGGTCTCAAGCCGCCGAAGGGCGTGCTGCTGTACGGCCCTCCCGGCTGCGGCAAGACGCTGATCGCCAAGGCGGTGGCGCACTCGCTCGCCGCGACGGCGGCCCGGGCGCGCGGCGAGGAGGTCACCGACGCCAAGAGCTACTTCCTCAACGTCAAGGGCCCCGAGCTGCTGAACAAGTACGTCGGCGAGACCGAGCGGCACATCCGGCTGATCTTCTCCCGAGCGCGCGAGAAGGCGTCCCAGGGGCACCCGGTGGTGGTGTTCTTCGACGAGATGGAGTCGCTGTTCCGCACCCGTGGCACGGGGGTGTCCAGCGACGTCGAGACCACGATCGTCCCGCAGCTGCTCGCCGAGATCGACGGTGTGGAGCGGCTGGAGAACGTGATCGTGATCGGCGCCTCGAACCGCGAGGACATGATCGACCCCGCGATCCTGCGGCCCGGCCGGCTCGACGTGAAGATCAAGATCGAGCGCCCGGACGCCGAGGGGGCCCGCGAGATCTTCGCCAAGTACCTCACCGCCGACCTGCCGATCCACGCCGACGACCTGGCCGAGCACCGCGGGTCCGCGCGGGACGCGGTGGACGCGATGGTGTCGCGGGCCGTGGAGCGGATGTACTCCGAGGACGACGAGAACCGCTTCCTCGAGGTCACCTACGCCAGCGGCGACAAGGAGATCCTCTACTTCAAGGACTTCAACTCCGGCGCGATGATCCAGAACGTCGTGGACCGGGCGAAGAAGTCGGCGATCAAGGACCTGCTGTCCACCGGTCAGCGCGGCCTGCGGGTGGAGCACCTGCTGACGGCGTGCGTGGACGAGTTCAAGGAGAACGAGGACCTGCCGAACACCACCAACCCCGACGACTGGGCGCGCATCTCCGGCAAGAAGGGGGAGCGCATCGTGTTCATCCGCACGATCGTCCAGGACAAGAAGGGCGAGGAGGCCTCGCGCCGGATCGAGAACGTCACCAGCACGGGCCAGTACCTCTAGGCGGGCCGGACCGGCCGGGCGCGCGTGCCGAGCACGAGCAGGGCGAGCGCGACCAGGCCGAAGACGACCGTGAACGGGTGCACGACGTGCAGCCAGACCGGCTGCGCGGCGATCCACAGCGCCAGCACGGCACCGGTGCCGACGGCGAGCGTGCCGGTGCGCGGGTCGCGGCGCAGGGCGGCGGTCCCGGTGGCGGCGGTGGGCAGCCCGATCAGCAGGGCGAGCGCGACGCCGGGCCAGACCCAGGAGGTGAAGGGCGTGCGGGCCAGGATCTCCGCGCCCAGGTCGAGCGTGCCGGTGAGGAAGCCGATCGCGCCGACCAGCGCGCCCACGGTGGTGACCAGGGCGAGCGTGGCGATCGTGCGGCGGTGCGGCGTGGCGGTCGCGGGCATCGGTGTAGGCTCCTCGGGATAGAGTGACACGACGTAACGTAATGCACCGCAGGAGGACTCGTGGCCGGCCGACCCCGCGACCCCGCCGTGGACGCCGCGCTGCTCGACGCCGCCGACGCCCTGCTCGCCAAGGGCGGCTACGCCGCGGTGACCGTGGAGGCGGTGGCCGCCCGCGCCGGGGTGAGCCGCCCGACCGTCTACCGGCGCTGGCCCTCGCGGGTCGCGGTGGTGATGGCGGCGGTGGCCCGGCACGAGGACCCCGACCCCGCGGCGGACACCGGCAGCCTGGTCGCGGACCTGCGCGCGGTGGCCCGTGCGGTGGCGACGGTGACCGCGCGCCCGGCCTTCGCCACGGTGCTGCCGGGGCTGCTGGTCGACCTGGCCGACGACCCCGGGACGCGTGCGGCGCTGATCGGCGAGTGGGTCGCGCCGCGCGCCGCCTCGCTGGCCGACGCGCTGGCCCGGGCGGCCCGTCGCGGGGAGATCGCGGTCGAGGCGGCGGGGGAGCAGACCGTCCTCGCGCTGGCGGAGCTGCTGGTGGGGCCGCTGCTGTACCGCGCGCTGCTCGCCGGGGCCCCCGCGTCCGCCGCCGAGGCCGCGCGGGTCGCCGATCGTGCGCTGCGGGCGCTGGACCTCGGCGCTCCGGCGGATCAGACCCACACCACCGGCTGACGCCTCGCACAGCCACCGCACAGACCCGGACGGCTCAATGGACGTGTCCTGTTCACCGCACGTTCATCGAGGTGCCCATGCCTGCCGCCGCCCTGTTCGCGATCGACCTGGTCGCCATCAGCATCCTGACCTTCGCCCTGTACTTCCCCCGGCACCGCCGGCGTGACCTGGTGGTCGCGTTCCTCGGCGTGAACGTCGGCGTGCTGGCCGTCGCCGGGGCGCTGTCCTCCTCGACGGTCGGCGCCGGCCTCGGGCTCGGCCTGTTCGGCGTGCTGTCGATCATCCGGCTGCGGTCCTCGGAGATCGACCAGCGGGAGGTCGCGTACTACTTCTCGGCGCTGGCGCTCGGCCTGATCGGCGGGCTCGGATCGTCCCTCGGCGCGCTGGCACCGGCGCTGATGGCGCTGATCCTGGTCGCCATGCTGGTCGGTGACCACCCGGGGCTGCTGCGCCGCTACGAGCACCAGGTCGTCGTGCTGGACGGGGCCTTCGGGGACCGGACCGCGCTGGTGGCCCGCCTGGAGGAGGTGCTGGGCGCCCGGGTGCACGGCGTGACCGTGCAGCGGCTCGACCTGGTGGACGACGTGACCGTGGTGGACGTGCGCTACCAGGTGCTCGACCGCACGGCCGTGCCGGTGGAGCTGGCGGCGGACCGTCGCGCCGAGGTGCTGACCGGGGCCGGCCGATGACCGCCCTGTCCGGCCCCCCGGCCGTGATCGTCCCGGACCTCGCCAGGATGCCGACGATCACCCTGGCCGAGATCGAGGCCACCGCCGCCCTGCAGACCCGGGTCGACCGCAAGTACGTGCTGCCGCTGACCGCGCTGGCCGCCCTGCACGACGCGCTGCCGGCGGGCACCCGGCGGCTGGTGATCGACGAGGCCGACACCTTCGGCTACGAGTCGGTGTACTTCGACACCCCGGACCTGGAGTGCTTCCACCTCGCGGCCGGCAGGCGTCGTCGCCGGTACAAGGTCCGCACCCGGACGTACTGCGACACCGGCGGCTCCTGGCTCGAGGTCAAGACCCGCGGCCCGCGCGGCACGACGGTGAAGAACCGGCAGGAGCACGCCACCGACCTGCGCGGCTCGCTGGCCGACGGCCTGCCGTTCGTCCGCGAGGTGCTGACCGGGCAGGGCGTGCCCGTCCCCGCCGACCTGACGCTCGTCCCGACCCTGACCACCCGCTACGCGCGGCGCACCCTCTACCTGCCGGACGGCGCCCGGATGACCGTGGACACCGGCCTGGAGTGGAGCGACGCGGACGCGGCGGCCGGTGTGCCCGCGCACGCCGTGGTCGAGACCAAGAGCACCGCCGGGGCGTCCTGCGCCGATCGCGCGCTCTGGTCGCTCGGCCACCGCCCCACCCGCATCTCGAAGTACGCGACCGGCCTGGTCGTGCTCGACCCGACGCTGAGCGCGCGCCCCTGGCGCCGCACCGTGCGCCGCACCCTCACCCCCTGAGACCTCACCCCATCCCGACGAGGTCGGTGGTTCGTGCAGGACACGCCATCGCGACACGCCGCGTGAGCGACCGAACCACCGACCTCGTGCAGAGCAAGGAGATCCCCGTGCGACACCCTCGAACCCTTCTGGCCGCCTCGGCCGTGCTGGTCGCCGTGCTGGCCGGCTGCTCCACCGCGGTCAGCGCGGCGGACACCGACGGCACCTCCGTCACGACCACCACCACCGAGGACGGCACCACCGACACCTCGGTCGCCGCGGGATCGACCGCCGACGAGGTGCTGGCCGCGAACCTCACCGTGCACGACGCGGCGGGCGACGACCCGGGCGACACCACCGGCACGATCACGCTGGACGGCGACTCCGCGAGCAGCGACGCCGAGGGCGTGACCGTGGACGGCGGCGTCGTCACGATCACCGCCGGTGGCACCTACACGATCTCCGGCACCCTCGACGACGGGCAGATCGTGGTCGCCACCGGGGACGAGGTCGTGCGCCTGGTGCTCGACGGGGCGGAGATCTCCAGCAGCACCAGCGCCGCGATCTGGGTGCAGGAGGCCGGCTCGGTCACCGTCGAGCTCGCCGCCGGGTCGCAGAACACCCTGTCCGACACCACCGCCTACGGCGACGGCGAGGACGAGCCGACCGGCGCGCTGTACTCCACCGCGGACCTCGCGATCACCGGCGAGGGCGCGCTCACCGTGCACGGCAACGCCAACGACGCGATCGTCGGCAAGGACGGGCTGGTGATCAGCGGCGGCACGATCACCGTGGACGCGGTGGACGACGGCATCCGCGGCAAGGACTACCTGGTGGTCACCGGCGGCACGATCGACGTCACCGCGGGCGGTGACGGCCTGAAGTCCGACGAGGACACCGACACCACCGCCGGCTTCGTGCACCTGGCCGGCGGGGACGTGACGATCGTCGCGGACGGCGACGGCGTGCAGGCCGAGACCGACGCCGTGGTCACCGGCGGCACCCTGGACGTCACCGCCGGCGGCGGGTCCGGCGCCACGCTCGCCGACGACACCTCCACCAAGGGCGTCAAGGGGAACGCCGCCGTGGTGGTGGACGACGGCGCGGTCACGATCGACGCCGCCGACGACGCGATCCACTCCAACGGGATCGTCACGCTCACCGACGGCACGATCGACCTCGCCAGCGGGGACGACGGCGTGCACGCGGACGTGGCCCTCGACGTCACCGGCGGCACGATCACGGTCAGCACCTCCTACGAGGGGCTGGAGGCCGAGGCGATCACCCTGGCCGGCGGCACGATCGACGTCACCGCCTCCGACGACGGCGTGAACGCCGCGAGCAGCGCCACCGGATCGACGGAGGATGCGCAGGGTGACTGGGGCGGCCCGCAGGGCGAGACCTCCGGCACCGCCAGCCTGACGATCACCGGCGGCACGATCCACGTGGACGCCGGCGGCGACGGCCTGGACGCCAACGGCACGCTGACCATGAGCGGCGGCGACGTGGTAGTGGACGGGCCGACCGACGACGGGAACGGCGCGCTCGACGTGGACGGGACCTTCGAGGTCACCGGCGGCACCCTGGTCGCGGCCGGCTCCTCCGGCATGGCGATCGCCCCGGGCACCGACGGGCAGGGCTGGGTGTCGGCGACGTTCAGCAGCACGCAGACCGCGGGCACCGTGATCGAGGTGGTCGCGAGCGACGGCACCGTGGTCGCCTCGTACACGGCCGCCAAGCAGATCACCTCGCTGGTGGTCTCCGACGCGGCGATCGTGGCGGGGGACACCTACACGATCACCGCCGACGGCGCCGAGGTGATGACCGTGACCGCCGGCGAGCACACCGGCGGCACCATGGGCGGCGCCGCGGGCGGCGGTCAGCCCGGCGGCGGCCAGGGCGGCCAGCGCCCCTGACGTCCTCCTGCCGCGCGTCGAGGTCACGGCGTCCGCCCCGACTAGGGTGGACGCCGTGACCGTGCGCCGCGTGATGGGGATCGAGACCGAGTACGGGGTGCTCCAGCCGGACCGCCCCAACGCCAACCCGATGCTGCTGTCCAGCCACGTCGTCGCGGTGCACGCGGCCGCGCGGCAGGGGGCCCGGGCCAAGGCGCGCTGGGACTACGACGACGAGGACCCGTTGCAGGACGCCCGCGGGTTCCACCTGCAACGTGCCTCCGCGCACCCCTCGCTGCTCACCGACGACCCGGCCCGCCCGGCGCCCTCCGGCGACGGCCCGCAGGACGTCGCGCGCTCGCTGGTCGAGGAGTACGAGGACCCGGGCGCCGCCAACGTGATCCTCACCAACGGTGCCCGCCTCTACGTGGACCACGCGCACCCGGAGTACTCCTCGCCGGAGGTCACCAACCCGCTGGACGCGGTGCGCTGGGACCGCGCGGGGGAGCTGGTGATGCTGGCCTCGGTGCGGGCGCTGGCCTCGACGAGCGCGCTGCCGGACGTCGCCCTCTACAAGAACAACGTGGACGGCAAGGGCGCCACCTACGGCACCCACGAGAACTTCCTGGTCGACCGCGCGGTGCCGTTCACCGACCTGGCCTCCCGGATCACCCCGTTCCTGGTCACCCGGCAGGTGTTCACCGGTGCGGGGCGGGTGGGGATCGGCCAGCGCGGCGAGACCGCCGGATTCCAGCTGTCCCAGCGCGCCGACTACATGGAGGCGGAGGTCGGCCTGGAGACGACGCTGCGCCGCCCGATCGTCAACACCCGCGACGAGCCGCACGCCGACCCGGACCGCTGGCGACGGCTGCACGTGATCATCGGCGACGCCAACCAGCTCGAGGTCGCCACCTACCTCAAGCTCGGCACGACCTCGCTGGTGCTCTGGCTGATCGAGCGGGCCGCCGCCGGGGAGATCGGCGACCTGGCCGCCGCCGTGGACCGCCTGGCGCTGGCCGATCCCGTCGCCTGCGTGCACACCGTCAGCCACGACCTCGCGCTGACCGCCCGGCTGCCGCTGGCCGACGGCCGCTGGCTCACCGCGCTGGAGATCCAGCGCGAGTACCTGTCCGCCGTGCAGTCCGCCCTGCTGCGGGTGGGGGAGACGGACGCCCAGACGGCCGACGTGATCGCGCGCTGGGGGTCGCTGCTGGACCGGCTGGCGACCGATCCCGCGTCCTGCGCCCGCGAGGTGGAGTGGCTGGCCAAGCTGCGCCTGCTGGAGGGCATGCGCCGCCGCGACCACCTGGACTGGGACCACCCGCGCCTGGCGGCGGTCGACCTCCAGTGGTCCGACGTGCGCCCCGAGCGCGGGCTCTACCACCGGCTCGTCGCCGCCGGCGCCGTCGAGCGCCTGGTGACCGACGAGCAGGTCGCCGCGGCCGTCGGCACGCCGCCGGAGGACACCCGGGCGTACTTCCGCGGGCAGGCGATCGCGCGGTTCGGCGGGCACGTCTCGGCGGCGTCCTGGGACTCGGTGGTCTTCGACGTGCCCGGCGCGCCGAGCCTGCAGCGGGTGCCGATGCGCGACCCGCTGCGCGGCACCCGCGCGCACGTGGCTGAGCTGTTCGAGCGCTCGCCGGACGTCGGCTCGCTGCTGGCCGCGCTGCGCGGCTGAGGACTTGCTGAGACCCGACCCGACAGCGCGCCCACCAGGGCCTAGGGTGGTGGCACGGTCGCACGCAGGTGCGACGGGGCACGAGCCGTGGAGGGTGCACGATGGCTGATCACGCCGGTCAGGAGCGCGCGCGGGAGCGTCGCGAGGACGACGAGCCCACCGACGGACCCGACGTCGAGCAGGTCGCCGCGGCGACCCAGCAGCGCGACGCCGAGGTGGACGCCCTCCTGGAGGAGATCGACGACGTCCTGGAGACGAACGCCGAGCAGTTCGTGCGCGGCTTCGTGCAGAAGGGCGGTCAGTGATCCCCGGCGACGCCGCGACCGGGCGGTTGCCGGCCGCGTTCACCACACCGGGCTCGTCGTCCTTCGTCGACTTCCTCGCCGGCCACGCCCCGGAGCTGCTGCCCGGGCGTCGCCCGCTGCCCGCCGGTGAGGTGCCGGTGGCCCCGCACGCCACCACGATCGTCGCGCTGACCTTCGAGGGCGGCGTGGTGATGGCCGGTGACCGCCGCGCCACCATGGGTTCGCAGATCGCCTCGCGGGACATCGAGAAGGTGTTCCCCGCCGACGACCACTCCGCGGTCGGCATCGCCGGCACCGCCGGGCTGGCCGTCGAGCTGGTGCGGCTGTTCCAGCTCGAGCTCGAGCACTACGAGAAGATCGAGGGCACGCTGCTCTCGCTGGACGGCAAGGCCAACCGGCTCGCCACGATGATCCGCGGGAACCTCGGGCTGGCCATGCAGGGCCTGGCCGTCGTGCCGCTGTTCGCCGGCTTCGACCTGGACCGGGGCACCGGGCGGATCTTCTCCTACGACGTCACCGGCGGCCGCTACGAGGAGCACGAGCACCACAGCGTCGGCTCCGGCTCCGTGTTCGCCCGTGGCTCGCTGAAGAAGCTCTGGCGGCCCGGTCTCGACGTGGACGACGCCGTGCGGGTGGCCGTCGAGGCCCTGGTGGACGCCGCCGACGACGACTCCGCCACCGGCGGTCCCGACGAGTCCCGGCGGATCTGGCCGGTGGTCGCCGTCGTGACCGGCGCCGGCTACCAGCGCGTCGGGCAGGAGGCCCTGGGCGAGGTCGTCGCGCAGGTGGTCGCCGGTCGCCGCGAGCAGCACGCCCGCTCCCGTCGCGAGGAGATCTGACGATGCCCTCACCCCACGACATCGCTCGCTGCGCTCCCGATCCTGCGGGGGCCCCGAGATGAGCATGCCGTTCTACGTCTCGCCCGAGCAGCTGATGAAGGACCGGGCGGACTACGCACGCAAGGGCATCGCCCGCGGGCGCTCGGTGGTCGTGCTGGCCTACGCCGACGGGATCGCCTTCGCCACCGAGAACCCCTCGCGCGCGCTGCACAAGGTCTCCGAGATCTACGACCGGATCGCGTTCGCCGCCGTCGGCAAGTACAACGAGTTCGAGAACCTGCGCGTCGCGGGCGTGCGCTACGCCGACCTGCGCGGGTACTCCTACGACCGGCGCGACGTGAACGCCCGCGGCCTGGCCAACGCCTACGCGCAGACCCTCGGCACCGTGTTCACCACCGAGTCGAAGCCGCTGGAGGTGGAGCTGGTGGTGGCCGAGGTCGGCGAGACCGCCGCCGCCGACCAGATCTACCGGCTGTCCTACGACGGCTCGGTGGCCGACGAGCGCGGCTTCGTGGTGATGGGCGGGCAGTCCGAGCGCCTCCGCGAGGAGATCGCCGGTGCGTGGGTGCCCGACATGCCGCTGGCCGACGTGCTCGGGCTCGCGGTGCGGGTGCTCGGCACCCCGCCGGACGGCGGCGACGAGGACGACCGACGGGTGATCCCGGCCGCACAGCTCGAGGTCGCGGTGCTGGACCGCACCCGGCCCCGGCGCGCGTTCCGGCGGCTGTCCGGGGTCGTGCTGGAGGACCTGCTCGGCCAGGGCGCCCAGGCCTGACGGGCCCGGCGGTCGGCCGGGCGAAGGGCGACGGAGAGCAGAGCGGAGCGGGACCGAGACGGGCCCGAGGACGAACGAGGAGGCACCCGTGGACCGACGCATCTTCGGCCTGGAGACCGAGTACGGCGTGACCTGCGCCGCCCCCGACGGGCGCGGCCTGTCCGCCGACGAGGTCGCGCGCTACCTGTTCCGCAAGGTGGTCGCGTGGGGCCGCTCCTCGAACGTCTTCCTGCGCAACGGCTCGCGGCTGTACCTCGACGTCGGCTCGCACCCGGAGTACGCCACCGCCGAGTGCGACGACTGGCGCCAGCTGGTCACCCACGACCGCGCCGGCGAGCGGATCCTCGAGGGCCTGGTCGCCGACGCCCAGCAGCGCCTCGAGCACGAGGGGCTGTCCGGGCGGATCCACCTGTTCAAGAACAACACCGACTCCGCCGGCAACTCCTACGGCTGCCACGAGAACTACCTGGTACGCCGGCAGGGCGACTTCTCCCGGCTGTCGGACATCCTCGTGCCGTTCCTGATCACCCGGCAGGTGCTCACCGGCGCCGGCAAGGTGCTGACCACCCCGCGCGGCGCCGTGTTCTGCCTCTCGCAGCGCGCCGACCACATCTGGGAGGCGGTCTCCTCGGCCACCACCCGCTCGCGACCGATCATCAACACCCGCGACGAGCCGCACGCCGACGCCGAGCACTACCGCCGGCTGCACGTGATCGTCGGCGACTCCTCGATGTCCGAGACCACCACCATGCTCAAGGTCGGCTCGACGGACCTGGTGCTCCGGCTGATCGAGGCCGGCCTGCCGATGCGTGACCTCACGCTGGAGAACCCGATCCGGGCGATCCGGGAGATCTCGCACGACGTCACCGGCCTGCACCCGGTCACCCTGGCGACCGGCCGCACGGTCACCGCCGTGGACCTCCAGGAGGAGTACCTGGCCCGCGTGCAGGACTTCGTCACGGCGGAGGCCGACGTCACCCCCGAGGTCAAGCAGGTGCTCGACCTGTGGGAGCGCGGGCTGCGCGCCCTGCGCACCGGGGACCTGTCGCTGGTGGAGCGCGAGCTGGACTGGGTGATCAAGTACCGGCTGATCGAGCGCTACCGCGCCAAGCACGGCCTCGACCTCGGGGACGTGCGGATCGCACGGATGGACCTGGCGTACCACGACATCTCCCGCACCGAGGGCCTGTACAACCTGCTGGCCCAGCGCGGTCTGGTCGAGCGGGTCACCAGAGACGTCGAGGTGTTCGAGGCGACGTCGGTGCCGCCGCAGACCACCCGCGCCCGGCTGCGCGGCGAGTTCGTGCGCGCCGCCCAGGAGGCCCGCCGCGACTACACGGTCGACTGGGTGCACCTCAAGCTCAACGACCAGGCGCAGCGGACCGTGCTGTGCAAGGACCCGTTCCGCAGCGTGGACGAGCGCGTCGAGCGGCTGATCGAGTCCATGTGACCGGTGGCCGGAGCACCCGGCCAGGGCCCGTACAGTGGGCGCCGGACCTGCTGACCGGCTCGGAAGGAACGACGTGCGACGTCTTGTGGCCCTGTGCGCCGCTGCCGCCCTCGCGCTGGGGGTGACCGCCTGCACCGGCGCCGACCCCGCGCCGCCCGAGGTCGTGGTGACCGGGGATGCCGGCACCGCCCCGACGATCACCTACCGGACGCCGCTGAACGTCGCCGAGACGATCCACCAGAACATCTGGGAGGGCACCGGCCCCGAGCTCGTCGACGGACGCCCGGTGCTGCTCGACTTCTGGCTGGAGGACGCCTCCGACGCCACCCTGGTCAAGGAGAGCTACAGCACGTCGCCGACGCCGCGCCTGCTCACCGAGGAGGACCTGGGCAAGGACCTCTACGCCACGCTCTCCGGCCAGCGGGTCGGCGCGCGCCTGCTCCAGATCAGCCCGGCCGCCAGCGGCAGCGCCTCCGCCTACCCGACGGTCACCGTGCTCGACGTGCTGCCCACCCGCGCCGACGGCGAGCCCGTCACCCCGCGCGAGGGCCTGCCCGCGGTGAGCCTGGACGCCGACGGCGTGCCCTCGCTCACCCCGACCGGCACCGAGCCGCCGTCCGACCTCGTCGTGCAGCCGCTGCTGCGCAGCCCCTCGACCACGCAGGTGGCCGCGAACGACGTGATCACCGTGCAGTACACCGGCTTCGTCTGGGCCACCGGCGAGGCCTTCGACTCGACCTGGACCACCGGCAGCCCTGCGACGTTCAGCCTGGACGACGTGCCTGCCTGGTCCGAGGCGCTGGTCGAGCAGACCGTCGGCAGCCAGGTGATGGTGGTCGTCCCGCCGTCCTACGCGCTGGGCGCCACCCAGAGCGAGGAGCTCGCCGGGCAGACGATCGTCTTCGTGATCGACATCCTCGCCACCCGCACGCCGGCCTCCACCGACGCCGCCACCGAGCCCGCGGGGGAGTGACATGTCCGTCGCGCTGCGCGTGATCCCGTGCCTGGACGTCGACGCCGGACGCGTCGTCAAGGGCGTGAACTTCGAGAACCTGCGCGACGCCGGCGACCCGGTCGAGCTCGCCCGCCGCTACGACGCCGAGGGCGCCGACGAGGTCACCTTCCTCGACGTCTCCGCCTCCTCCGGCGACCGCGAGACCACCTACGACGTGGTGCGCCGCACCGCCGAGCAGGTGTTCGTGCCGCTGACGGTCGGCGGTGGCGTGCGCTCCGCCGACGACGTGGACCGGCTGCTGCGGGCCGGCGCGGACAAGGTCGGCGTGAACACCGCCGCCATCGCCCGGCCCGAGCTGATCGCAGAGATCGCCCAGCGCTTCGGCTCGCAGGTGCTCGTGCTGTCCGTCGACGCCCGGCGGGTCACCGGCGACACCCGGACCGGCTCCGGCTACGAGGTGACCACCCACGGCGGGCGGCAGGGCACCGGCATCGACGCCGTCGAGTGGGCGGCGCGCGCCGCCGGGCTCGGCGCCGGGGAGATCCTGCTCAACTCGATGGACGCCGACGGCACCACCAGCGGCTTCGACCTGGAGATGCTGCGCGACGTCCGCCGCGAGGTGCGGGTGCCGCTGATCGCCTCCGGCGGCGCCGGGACCGTCGAGCACTTCGCCGAGGCCGCGGCCGCCGGGGCGGACGCGGTGCTGGCCGCGAGCGTGTTCCACTTCGGCGCGCTCACCGTCGGGCAGGTCAAGGACCACCTGCGTACGCGGGGCTTCGTCGTCCGCTGAGCGTCGCCCGTCGGACGCGGGCGCGCAGGTGTCGGGCGCGGGCGCGGCGTCGGGCGGGCCGTGCGATGCCCGCGGCGGCCCGCGCACGTGACGTGGGCGAGCGGGCGGGGCAGGATGGACCGATGCAGCGCATCGGACTGACAGGCGGGATCGCGGCAGGCAAGTCGGTGGCGGCGGACCGCCTCGAGGAACGCGGAGCCGTGCTGATCGACCACGACGTGCTGGCCCGCGAGGCCGTCGCCGTGGGGTCGCCCGGCCTCGCCGCGATCGTGGAGGACTTCGGCCCGGCGGTGCTCGCCGCCGACGGCAGCCTGGACCGGCCCGCGCTGGGCACCGTCGTCTTCGGCGACCCCGACGCCCGCGCGCGGCTGAACGCGATCGTGCACCCGGTGATCCACCGGCTGGCCGCCGAGCGGGAGGCCGCCGCCGCGGCGGTCGACCCGGACGTCGTGGTGGTGCATGACATCCCGCTGCTGGTGGAGACCGGCGGGCGCGACCGGTTCCACCTGGTCGTCCTCGTGCACACCCCCGCGGTGCTGCGCGTCGAGCGGCTGGTCCGCACCCGCGGCATGTCCCGGCGCGACGCCGAGGCCCGGATCGCCGCGCAGGCCACCGACGAGGAGCGCCTGGCCGCCGCCGACATCGTGCTCGACGGCGCCGGCGACCCCGATGGGCTGCGCGAGCAGGTCGACACCCTGTGGGAGCGCCTGGCCGCCGAGCGCACCGCCGAGAGCGAGGTCGACGTCCCGTGACCACCATCCTGATCACCGGGTTCGAGCCCTTCGAGCAGCAGGAGATCAACGCCTCCTGGGCCGCCGTCCGCCTGGTCGAGGACGGCTGGGCCGAGCCGGGCACCACCCTGGTCGCGCGGCTGCTGCCGGTGTCCTTCGCGCGGGCGCCCGAGGCGCTGGCCGCGCTGGTCGCCGAGGTGCAGCCCGACCTGGTGCTGTGCGTGGGCGAGGCCGGCGGGCGGTCCGCGGTGGGCGTCGAGCGGGTCGCGGTGAACGTGCAGGACGCGCGGATCCCGGACGAGGACGGCGCGCAGCCGGTCGACGTGCCGGTGCGCGCGGGCGGTCCGGCGGCGTACTTCTCCGGGCTGCCGGTCAAGGCGTGCCTGACCGCGATGCTCGACGCGGGCGTGCCCGGGGAGGTGTCGAACACCGCCGGCACGTACGTGTGCAACACGATCGCCTACGCCCTGGCGGACCTGCTGGCGCCGGGCGGCGCGGTGGGTGTCGCCGCGGGTGCTCGCGAGGGGAGCGCGGGGGTGCGCGGCGGGTTCGTGCACGTGCCCCGGCTGCCGGAGCAGGTGGCGCCCGGTGGCGCCTCGCTGCCGGCGGAGCGGTCGGCGGCGGGGTTGACCGCGGTGCTGCGGGCGGCGCTGGCGACGACGGTGGACCTGCGGGTGGCGGCAGGCACGCTCGCCTGAGCCGCCGCGGCTGCGGCGTGCGCGGCGCGCCACCGGGTGGCCCTGTGAGCCGGAGTCCGGCGCGCTCCGACGAGGAGCAGACGACGGGGTGGCCGACCGGCGCGTCCGCGCCGGTCACCGTGTCGGTGGTCGGCGCTACGGTCGTGCCGGAAGCCGAGCCCAGGGCGAGGGCGCGGGACGACGCGCTGCGCTCAGGAGGCGATGTAGACGAGGAGTACACCCGGTCGACCGTCGAGGTGGTCACGGCGATCCCGCCCGGCCGCGTGATGACCTACGGGTCGGTCGCCGCCGAGGTGGCCGACCGGCTCGAGGCTGAGGGCAGCACGCGGCGCGGAGGACCCCGGCAGACCGCCCGGGTGCTCAGCCTGCTCGGCCCCACGCTGCCGTGGTGGCGGGTGGTCGCCGTGGACGGCCGGGTGGCGTGCCGCGACCCCGAGGAGGCACGCCGGCTGCTGGTCGCCGAGGGCGTCCCGTTGCGGCCGGACGGCGAGCGGGTGGCGGTGGACGCGGCGCGGTGGGCGCCGGACGGCGAGCAAGCATCCGCGGCGGGCGTGGGGCGGACGGCCGAGGGCGTGCCGGGGCCGGTCGACACGTCGGACGGCAGCACGACCAGCGCGGCGACGCCCACCCCCGCCGTCGCCGGGCGGGGCTGATCCCGATGCATCTGGCGGAGGTCCAGGCGCGGGTCGAGCGGGTGTCGGCGCTGTACGCGCGCACTGCCGGGATCGAGCGCGACCCCGACTGGTACGTGATGAAGATGCAGGAGGAGGTCGGCGAGCTCGTCGCGGCGCACCTGGCGGCGAGCGGCCGCTCGCGGGACCGCGGTCGTGGCCCCGAGGCCCTGCGCGCCGACCTGGAACGCGAGTGCGCCGACGTCATCGCGCACGCGCTGCTGCTCGCCGGGGCGCTCGGTGTGGACGTGGAACGGGCGCTGGCCGAGAAGTGGTGGCCCTGGCTCGCGGGAGCAGGAGGCCTGCTCCGGACGGGTGGATCCGTCGGACGCCGACGGCGCGCGTCCCCCGGTCGGCGGGGCCGGTCCGGTAGTTGGTTGAGATGGAACCCCTGATCACCCCCAGTCCGTCCGCTCTGCTCTCCGCCGCGGCCCGTGCCGCACACCTGCACGTCGACCCGGCACCGCACGTCCTGGTGGACGAGCAGGCCGAGGCGCTGTGCCGCACCGACCCCGCCGCCGGGCCGTCCCCGCTCGGCTACCAGACCGGCGCTCCGGAGGAACCCGTGCTCGCGGCGGCCCGGGTGGCGACGCTCGCCCGCAGCCGGTTCGCCGAGGACGTGCTGCACGCGGCGGACGTCGACCAGCACGTCGTGCTCGGGGCCGGCCTCGACACCTCCGCGCACCGCGCGCCCGCCGGGGTGCGGACCTGGCTGGTGGACCTGCCCGGCGTGCTGGCCTGGCGGGCCGAGCGCTTCGCCGCCGCCGGTCTGGCGGATGTCGGCACGCCGGTGCCGGTCGACCTGACCGGCGGTGCCGCGCCCGGCGGTGAGCTGCCTGGCGGTGAGCTGCCTGGCGGTGATCTGCTCGGCGCGCTGGTGGACACCGGGCTCGATCCGGACCGACCGGTGGTCGTGGTCTGGCTCGGCACCACCATGTACCTGGCGCCGTCCGAGGTCGAGGCCGTGCTGCGCGCGCTGGCGGACCTGTCGGCGGGGTCGTGGCTGGTGCTCGACCACGTGCTGCCGCAGGAGCACCGCGACGACGCCGGGCGCGCCTATGCCCACGCGGTCGCCGCGATGGTCGGCGCCACCGGGGAGCCGTGGCGGTCGGCATTCGCACCGGAGCAGGTCGACGGGCTTCTGGGTGCGGCGGGCTGGCAGGTGCGGCGCGCGGTGGAGGAGCACGCCGCCCTCCCTCCGGGGACGGGTTGCCGGGGCGCGCGGCCGCAGCGTCTGGTCCGGCTGGTGGCGGCGCAGCGATGACCGACGACCCGCACCGGGCACAGACCCGGTCCGGCTACGACCGGGTGGCGGCGGACTACGCGTGACTGCTGCCCGGCCTGGGTGCGGAGACCGTGCTCGACGTCGCGATGATCAGGCGCCCGGCACCACCAGGCCCGCCTCGTAGGCGACCACGACGAGCTGGCTCCGTGCGGTGCACCCGAGCTTGGTGAGCAGGTCGTGCACGTAGGCCTTGATCGTGGCCGGGCTGAGCCCGAGCTCGGCGGCGGCGTCGGCGTTGCTGGCGCCCCGGGCCACGACGCGCAGCACCTCGCGCTCGCGCGGGGTGAGGCCGGACAGCGCGTCGCCGATGCCCGCCGCACCACCGCCGCCGCCGATCGGGGACGCGGGCCGTCCGGCGCCCCACGCGCGCCACTGGTCCAGCACCAGCGCCGTGATCATCGGGTCGATCAGGCTGCCGCCGCCGTGCACCCGCCGGACCGCGCTGACCAGCGTGCCGGGGTCGGTGTCCTTGAGCAGGAAGGCGTCGGCCCCGGCGCGCAGGGCACCGGTGACGTACTCCTCGTCGTCGAAGGTGGTGAGCACCACCACCCGCAGCGCGGCGAGGGCGGGATCGGAGCGGACGTGCCGGGTGGCCTCGATCCCGTCGGTGCCGGGCATGCGGATGTCCAGCAGCAGCACGTCGGCGGCGGTCCGGCGCGCCACCGCGACCGCCTCGGCGCCGTCGCCCGCCTCGCCGACGTTCACCAGGTCCGGCTCCTCGTCCAGGATCATCCGCAGGCCGAGCCGGATCATCGGCTGGTCGTCGGCGATCACCACCCGGATCGGGGCGTCGTGCTCGTCGGTCATGGGAGCGGCACCTCCATCCGGACCAGCCAGCGGCCGTCGGCGGTCGGCCCGGCGGCGAGGGTGCCCCCGCAGGAGGCAGCCCGCTCGCGCATGTGGATCAGCCCGTTGCCGCCGCGATCGGCCGGAACGCTGCGATCGGCCGGATCGACGGGGTCGGGGGACCGGCGGGGAGGGCCGGGATCGCTGACCTCGAGCACCAGGACGTCCCCGGTGCGGCGGAGCGCCAGGTCGGCGCGGGTGGCGAGGGAGTGGGTGAGCGCGTTGGTCAGCGCCTCCTGGGCGATCCGGACGACGGCGAGGCCGATCGCGGGCGAGGTCACGTCCACGGTGGAGGGCAGGGTGGTCGTGACGTCGAGCCCGGCACCGCGCACCCGGTCGACCACCGGTCCGAGCGCGTCCAGGCCGGGCAGCGGGGCGCGCGGGGCCGCACCGGTGTCCCGCAGCACCCGCACCACGGCGCGCATCGATCCCAGCGCCTCCTTGCCCTCGGGCACGATCCACCGGATCGCCTCCCGGTACGCCTCGGGATCACGGGCTCCCACCCGGTCGGCGGCCTGGGCGCGGACCACGATCGCGCTGACGTGGTGCGCGAGCACGTCGTGCAGCTCGCGGGCGATCCGGGTGCGTTCGGCGCGCACCGCCTGCTGGGCGCGGACCTCCTGGAGCGCACGCAGCGCGGCGTTGCTGCTCTCCAGCGACCGCGCGGTCGCGTCGAGCCGGTGGAAGGCCGCGCCGAGCACCCCGGCGCCGGCCGTCAGCGCGACGACGAGCGCGGCCGAGGACAGGTCGGGGACCCCGGAGCCCTCGACCAGCATCTGCACGCCGAGGATGCCCTGGTCGAGCAGCAGCGCCGCGAGCACCGAGGTCGCGACGGTGGGCACCGGCCCGAGGCGCCCGGCGCGGGCGACCGCGAACGCCGCGACGAGCAGCGGCAGCACGTGGAAGTCGGACTGCATGCCCTCGTGGCCGACCGCGAGGGTGTAACCGACCGGGTACGCGGTGCAGGCGAGCACCAGCGCCGTGCGCGGCGCGATCCGGCGCAGCACGAGCACCCCCGCCAGCCACAGCCCCGCCCAGGTGTAGGACACCGGCCAGCGCGGGTACCAGGCGGTGCCCGCCTCGACGGCCCGGCCGATCGCCCACCACAGGAGCAGCGCGATCCCGGCCACGATCACGTCGGTACGGGCGAGGTCGCCGAGGCGGGCGCGGGTGGACGGCTCGGGCACATCGTCACGCTAGGTCGCCGCCGCCACCCGCCGGGACCGCCCGGGGGATGACGCCCGCCGTGCCGGGATCCCCCTGGAGGATGCCCCGCGCACGGTCGGACGGCCGGGTGACGACGCGCGGAGACCCGGCCCTCGCCGGACGCGGCACCCAGCCGCCCACCGGGACCGTGGACGGCATGACCTCACTCCGCATCACCGAGCCCGCCGATCGACGGCAGCCCGCAGGCCCCCGTCCGGACCAGCGGCGTCCCGACCGGCCACGCCCCGACCGATCGCCGTGCGGCAACGGCCGCCGCACCGTCCTGCTGGTGCTCGTCGTGCTCCTCACCCTCGGGGTGGCGGCGGCGGTGCTCCGACCGGGCGGTCTCGGTCGGACGTCGGGCACGGGCTCCGCCCTCGACCCGACAGCCGGCCCCGCAGCCCCCGACGCGGCCGACCCCGCAGCGGGCTCGGCCGCCGCCGCGACAGGCCTGGACCCCGAGCTCGCCGCACGCTTCGCCGCCGCGCAGGAGGCCGCCGCCGACGACGGCGTGACGCTGACCCTGACCTCGGGCTGGCGCACGCCGGAGCAGCAGCAGGACCTGGTGGACGACGCGCTGGCCCGGTACGGCGACCCGGCCGAGGCGCACCGGCGGGTGCTGCCGCCGGAGACCTCCGCGCACGTGCAGGGTCTCGCGATCGACGTCGGGCCCACCGAGGGCGCGTACTGGTTGCAGGAGCACGGCCTGGAGCACGGCCTGTGCCCGACCTACGCGAACGAGGTGTGGCACTTCGAGATGCTGCCGGCGGGCGCGGCAGAATGTCCTGCGCCGCACCGGGACTCATCCTGGGGGTGGTGAGTGTTGTACCGGGCGACTGACCGATCGATCGGAGGAACTGCCGTGGTGGACCTGGACGACCCGCGCACGATGATCGAGGTGGGCGTGCTGCTCGCCAACGGACGGCTGGCGGGGCGGACGTTCACCGACCGCGCCGCCGCGGAGGCCTGGGCTCGCCCCGAGGAGGGCGAGCAGGTGGTCGAGTACAACCTCGTCTGCGAGTGCGCGGTCTGATGCCCGTGCCGCCGGGGGAAGAGCGGGCGGTCGAGCCGGTGGCCCTCGTCGCCGACCCCGTGGCCGTCGCGGACCTGCGGTCGCGGCTGCGCGCCACCCGGTGGCCGGACGCGCCGGAGGGGTCCGGCTGGTCGCTGGGCACCGACGTCGGCTACCTCCGCGATCTGGTGCGGACCTGGGCGGAGGACTTCGACTGGGAAGCGCAGGTGGCCGCGCTGGCCCGGCACCCGCGCTTCCGCGCCGAGGTCGGGCCCGACCGGCTCGGCGTCCACCTGGTGCACGTGCGCGCCACGCCCGCGCCGGACGGCACCCCGGCGCTGCCGCTGCTGCTGTGCCACGGCTGGCCGGACTCGTCCTGGCGGTACACGAAGGTGATCGACCTGCTCACCGATCCCGGCGCGCACGGCGCGGACCCGGCGGACGCCTTCGACGTGGTGGTGCCGGAGATGCCGGGCTTCGGCTGGTCCGACGCCCCGCGCGGGGCCCCGCTGGACTCGATCGCGGTGGCCGGGCTGTGGGCGGAGCTGATGACGACGCTCGGCTACCCGCGCTTCGGCGCGGCCGGCGGTGACGTCGGCAGCCACGTCAGCCGGTACCTGGCGCTCGACCACCCGGAGCGGCTGGTCGGCGTGCACCGCACCGACGCCGGGCTGCCCTCGCCGAGCACCGACCTGAGCACGCTGACCCCCGAGGAGCGGGACTGGTTCGCCGAGGTGGCGCGCTGGGGCGCGGTCGAGGGCGCCTATGCGGCGATCCACCGCACCCGCCCGCAGACCGCCGCCGTCGGCCTGACCGACTCCCCGGCGGGACTGGCGGCGTGGATCGTGGAGAAGCTGCGCGCGTGGAGCGACTGCGGCCCGGACGGCGACCTGGACGCGGCCTACACCCGGGACGAGATCCTCACCCTGATCAGCCAGTACTGGTTCACCGGCACGATCGGGTCGTCCATGCGGATGTACGCGGCGAACGCGGCGATCGACCCGGCTCAGCTCGGCCGCCGGGTGGAGGTGCCGTCCGGCTTCGCGATCTTCGGCGGCGACGTGGTGCGCCCGCCGCGCGCGTGGCTGGAGCGGATGGCGAACACGGTGCGGATCACCGAGCCGGAGCACGGCGGGCACTTCGCGGCGTTCGAGCAGCCGGAGGTCTACGCCGCCGAGCTGCGCGCGTTCTTCCGACCGCTGCGGGCGGCGACGAGCGCCGCGCCCACCAGCCCGACCACGCACACCAGCACGAGCCAGCGGTAGTCGACCAGGTCCACCACCGCGGCGGCGGCCACGGCGAGGCCGAGCTGCGGCACGTTGAGCACCATCGCCCCGGCGGACTGCACCCGGCCCTGCATGGTCGCGGGCGTGCGCACCTGCCTCTCGGTGACGAAGCCGACCACCGCCCAGGTGATCCCGGCGCCGAGCAGCCCCATGCCGACCACCACGCCGACCAGGCTGCCGCCGAGCAGCGGGACGACACCGGCCCCGGCCAGCAGCATGGCCACGGCGACCAGACGCGGGGCGCCCCAGCGTGCGATCAGCCGCGCGGAGGTCAGCCCGGCGACGACGGCGGTCACCGCCTGCGCGCTGGTGATCGGGCCGAGCATCTGCGCCGGCAGGCCGAGCCCGCGGTCGATGATCGCGAAGGAGACCCCGTTGATCAGGCCGGTGACGCCGAAGCCGAGCCCGAGGGCCAGCGTGAGCGCGCCGAGCGGCGGCGTGCGGCGCAGGTGGCGGAAACCGGCGAGCACCGAGCGGCGGAACGGCTCGGGGTGCTCCTCGGGCGGGGTCTCCTGGACGTCGAGACGGGCGGCGAGCAGCGCGGCCACCGCGAAGGCGAGCGCGGCGGCGATCACCAGCGGCAGCGGTCCGACCAGCGCGTACACCCCGGCGCCGACGATCGGCATGGCCAGCCGGAACGCCTGGTCGATCGTGGTCAGCCGGCCGTTGGCGGCGGCCAGCGCCTCGTCCGGCAGCATGTCCCGCAGCAGGCCGGACTGCGCCGAGCCGGTGGTGAAGCCGACCGTCGCGTAGACCACCGTCACGGCGAGCACCAGCCACGCCCCGCCGGGCCCGCGCACGGCGAGCAGGCTGAGCAGCGCGGCCGCGCCGATCGCGTACGCCCAGACGATCACCAGCCGGCGGGAGACCCGGTCGACCAGGTGGCCGATCAGCGGGGTCGCCAGCGCGGGCAGCCCGAGCGCGGCGAGCGTCAGACCGGCGGCGGCGTCCGACCCGGTGAGGTCCTTGACCCACACCGCCAGGATCAGTGCGAGCAGCGAGTCGGCGACGTTCGTGGCCAGCCAGACGGCGGTCAGCCGCCGGAACGGACGGCTGCGGAGGGCGGCGCGCGGATCGGGGGAGGTGGCGGTCGCGGCGGGGTCGACGGCGGTCATGCGTCGCCGTCCGCGGTGACCGCGCCGAACAGCCGGGCGTGCCGGGCCCCGGCGGGTCGCAGCGTCGGGTCCTCGGACCGGCCGGCGAACCGGTCGGTCAGCCGCTGCACCTGCTGCGAGAGCTCCAGCAGCTCCTCGGCGGTGGCCCAGAACGTCGACACGGTGAGGTTGGAGGCGAGCAGCCACTCGTCGGGCTGGTCCTGCGCGGTGTCGATCCACCGGTGCAGCCGGTCGGCCTCGCGATCGACGGTCAGCCGGGCCATCTCGGAGACCGCGCGCAGCGATCCGGGGACGGCGGGGTCGTAGCGGCTGTCCCGGGTGCGCACCGATCGCCAGGGCTTCTCCCGGCCCCGGCGCGGGGCGGCCTCGACGTAGCCGTACTTCGCCAGCGTGTGCAGATGGAAGGAGCAGCCGGCCACCGACTCGCCGGTGCGGGCGGCGCACTCGGTGGCGGTGAGGTCGCCCTCGGCATCGAGCAGGTCGAGCAGCCGCAGCCGCAGCGGGTGGGCCAGCGCGCGGATCCGCTCCGGGTCGCTGTCGGCGTGGCGCGCGGGGAGGTCGCTCGGGCTCATGCCGCCGAGCGTACGACTATCAAGATGTCTTGATCAAGAGTTCTTGATGATCACGTTCGCGGGGTGCGGACGGGGGAGCCCAGCACCAGCCGGGTCTGGGTCGCCGCCACGCCGCCGTCCCGCTTGAGCCCGCGCAGCACCGCGTCCAGGTGGGCGACCGTCGGTACCCGCAGCCGCACCTGGTAGTCCCAGTCGCCGGTCACGTGCAGCACCTCGGTCACCGCGGGGAGTGCGGCGAGGTGCCGCTCGACCACTCCGGGATCGGCCTCCGGGCGCACGCGCGCGTCGATCAGCAGGTCCAGACGGGCGTCCGGGTCGGCTGCCTCGTCCACCAGGGCGACGAAGCCGGTGATCACGCCCGTCGCGCGCAGCCGTCGCACCCGGTCGGCGGCGGCGTTGGCCGACAGCCCGACCTCCGCGCCGATCTGCCGGTAGGCCATCCGCGCATCCGCACGCAGCAGACCGAGGATCTCGCTGTCGATGGCGTCCATGCCGCGATCATCGCAGCGTCAGCCGGTCGGTGGGCTGGATCACGCGGTCCGACCCGGCACGCTCGCCCGCATGGAGACCACCTCAGCGTTCCTCACCGGGATCGTCGCCGGCCTCGGCGTCGCTGTCCCGCCCGGCGCCGTCGCCGTGCTGCTGCTCCGCGAGGCGCTGACCCGCGGGCGCCGTGCCGGGCTGGCCGCCGGCCTCGGGATCGCGAGCACCGACACCGGCTACGCCCTGCTCGCGGTGCTCGGCGGGGCAGCGGTCGCCGGGCCGATCGCCGCGCACGCCGGGACGGTCCGGGTGGTGGCCGGTGCGGTGCTGGCCGCGATCGCGGTGCTCGGCCTGGTGCGAGCGTGGCGCGGGCGATCGGCCGGCGCGGCGTCGTCCCTGGGCGCGGCTGCGGCCCCGACGTGGACGCCCGCGCACCGCACCTGGGGACGGTTCGCCGCGATCACCCTGGTCAACCCGACGACCGCGCTGGCGTTCGCGGTGGTGGTGGCCGCCCTCGGCGGGCGCTGGGACGGTGCGGCGCCGCGGGCGGTGTTCGTGCTCGGCGTCGCGCTCGCCTCGGCCGGGTGGCACGTGCTGCTGGCGTTGGCCGCCGCGCGGGCGGGCAGGCTGATCGGGGACCGGGGGCGCGCCCGGGTCGGGATCGCCGGGCACCTGCTGGTGCTCGCGCTGGCCGCGTGGCTGATGCACGGGTGGCGCTGAACGGGCGCTAGAGGCGTGGCACGATCGCCCCATGACCGCACCCGCCACCACCGCCGAGCGCCTGGAGGACCTGGCGCGGCTGCGGCGCGTGCGCGACCGGATCGACCGCGAGTACGCGCTGCCGCTGGACGTGGAGGCGCTGGCGCGCGGGGTGCACTGGTCGGCGGGGCACCTGAGCCGGCAGTTCCGCGCCGCGTACGGGGAGTCGCCCTACGCGTACCTGATGACCCGGCGGATCGAGCGGGCGATGGCGCTGCTGCGGCGGGGCGACCTCAGCGTGACCGAGGTGTGCTTCGCGGTCGGCTTCGGCTCGCTCGGCACGTTCAGCACGCGGTTCACCGAGCTGGTCGGGGAGCCGCCGAGCGCCTACCGGGCACGGGCGGCGACGGGGGAGCAGGGGCTGCCCGCCTGCGTGGCGAAGCAGGTGACGCGACCGGTCAGGAATCGAGAAGCGACCGGCACGGGCCCGCGCCTAGCGTCGTCGTCATGAGCATCAGCATCCACTCCAGCTTCCTGCCGCACGAGGACCCCGAGACCTCGCTGGCGTTCTACCGCGACGTGCTCGGCTTCGAGGTGCGCCTCGACGTCGGTTACCAGGGCCTGCGGTGGATCACCGTCGGGCCGCAGGGCCAGCCGGACACCTCGATCGTGCTGTACCCGCCGTCGGCCACCCCCGGCATCACCGAGGAGGAGTCGCGCACCGTCGCCGAGATGATGGCCAAGGGCACCTTCGCGAGCCTGCTGCTGGCCACGGACGACGTCGACGCGGACTTCGACCGGATCCAGGCGCAGGAGGTCGAGGTCGTGCAGGAGCCGACCGACCAGCCCTACGGCGTGCGGGACTGCGCGTTCCGCGACCCGGCGGGCAACCTGGTGCGGATCCAGCAGCGCGGCTGAGCGGCGTCCGGCCTGGGGCACCACGCAGATCGTGCGCGACGTGCCCGCGGATGAGGGACCATCGTCATCCCGTCACGCGTCGACCCACCGCAGGAGCAGCCCCCGATGACCCAGGCCCCGGCCGACCGCCCCGCCGACTCCCACGACCAGATCCGGGTGCGCGGCGCCCGTGAGAACAACCTCAAGGACGTCGACGTCGACCTGCCCAAGCGCCGGCTGACCGTGTTCACCGGGGTCTCCGGCTCCGGCAAGAGCTCGCTGGTGTTCGGCACGATCGCCGCCGAGTCGCAGCGGATGATCAACGAGACCTACAGCGCCTTCGTGCAGGGCTTCATGCCGAACCTGGCCCGCCCGGACGTGGACGTGCTCAGCGGTCTGACCACCGCGATCATCGTGGACCAGGAGCGGATGGGTGCGAACTCGCGCTCGACCGTCGGCACCGCCACCGACGCCAACGCGGTGCTGCGGATCGTGTTCAGCCGGCTCGCGCAGCCCTACCTCGGCTCCCCGCAGGCGTACTCCTTCAACGTGCCCTCGGTGTCCGGCGCCGGGGCGGTGACGCTGGAGAAGGGCGGGCAGAAGGTCAAGGAGCGGCGGTCGTTCAACATCACCGGTGGCATGTGCCCGCGCTGCGAGGGCATGGGCACGGTCAACGACATCGACCTGGCGCAGCTCTTCGACGACAGCAAGTCCCTCAACGAGGGCGCGCTGACCATCCCCGGGTACACCGCCGACGGCTGGGGCGTGAAGATCTACACCGGGTCCGGGTTCCTCGACGGGGACAAGCCGATCCGCGACTACACCACGCGCGAGCGGCACGACTTCCTCTACAAGGAGCCGACCAAGGTCAAGGTCGGCGACATCAACATGACCTACGAGGGCCTGGTGCCCAAGCTGCAGAAGGCGATGTTCGCCAAGGACCGCGAGGCGATGCAGCCGCACATCCGCGCGTTCGTCGAGCGCGCCGCGACCTTCACCACCTGCCCGGAGTGCGACGGGACCCGGCTCAGCGCGGGCGCCCGCTCCTCGACCATCGACGGGGTGAGCATCGCCGACGCGTGCGCGATGCAGATCAGCGACCTGGCGCAGTGGGTCGCCGGCCTGGACGAGCCCTCGCTGGCCCCGCTGCTCGGCACCCTGAAGGACCTGCTGGACTCCTTCGTCGCGATCGGGCTCGGGTACCTGTCGCTGGACCGCCCGGCGGGCACGCTCTCCGGCGGCGAGGCGCAGCGGACCAAGATGATCCGGCACCTCGGCTCCTCGCTGACCGACGTCACCTACGTCTTCGACGAGCCCACCGTGGGCCTGCACCCGCACGACATCCAGAAGATGAACGAGCTGCTGCTCCAGCTCCGCGACAAGGGCAACACCGTCCTGGTGGTCGAGCACAAGCCCGAGGCCATCGTGATCGCGGACCACGTCGTCGACCTCGGACCCCGCGCCGGCACCGGCGGCGGCGAGATCGTCTTCGAGGGCACCGTCGACGAGCTGCGCGCCTCCGGCACGCTCACCGGTCGGCACCTGGACGACCGCGCGCGGCTCAAGCCGGAGGTCCGCACCCCCAGCGGGGCGATCGAGGTGCGCGGCGCCGACTCGCACAACCTGCGCGGGGTCGACGTGGACGTGCCGCTCGGCGTGCTCACCGTCGTCACCGGCGTGGCCGGATCCGGCAAGTCCTCGCTGATCCACGGGTCGGTGGCCGGGCGCGAGGGCGTGGTCGTGGTCGACCAGTCCGCGATCCGCGGGTCCCGCCGGTCGAACCCCGCCACCTACACCGGCCTGCTCGAACCGATCCGCAAGGCCTTCGCCAAGGCCAACGGGGTCAAGCCGGCGCTGTTCTCCGCGAACTCCGAGGGCGCCTGCCCGGCGTGCAACGGCGCGGGCGTGATCTTCACCGATCTCGGCTTCATGGCGACGGTGTCCACGGTCTGCGAGGTGTGCGAGGGCCGGCGCTTCGACGCCTCGGTGCTCGACTACCACCTGGGCGGCAAGGACATCGCCGAGGTGCTGGCGATGTCGGTCGCGGAGGCCGAGGAGTTCTTCGGCTCCGGCGACGCCCGCACCCCCGCCGCGCACGCCGTGCTCGCGCGGATGGTGGACGTCGGCCTCGGGTATATCAGCCTGGGTCAGCCGCTGACCACGCTGTCCGGCGGGGAGCGCCAGCGGCTCAAGCTCGCCGTGCACATGGGGGAGAAGGGCGGCGTCTTCGTGCTGGACGAGCCCACCACCGGCCTGCACCTGGCGGATGTCGAGCAGCTGCTCGGCCTGCTGGACCGGATGGTCGACGCCGGGCGGTCCGTGATCGTGATCGAGCACCACCAGGCCGTGATGGCGCACGCCGACTGGATCATCGATCTCGGCCCCGGCGCTGGGCACGACGGCGGCACGATCGTGTTCGAGGGCACCCCGGCGGCGCTGGTCGCGGACCGCTCGACGCTGACCGGGGAGCACCTGGCGCAGTACGTCGGCGCCTGAGCGCGCGGGCGGCGCACGGGCGGGTGACGTCGCGCGGGCGGCGCGGGCGGGTCGATCAGGCCTGCGCGCGCCGCACCCGCTCGCGCCGTTCCCCGCCGCCCCGCTCCCGCCACTCCCGGTCGAGGACCGCGTACTGGTACGTGTCGTGCCACACCGGCGCGCCGTCGGCGTCCACGGTGAAGGACGCCCCCTCGAGCACGTGCGCCTCCCGCCGCATGCCGACCCGCTCCAGCAGGCGCCAGGATCGCTCGTTGCGCGGGTCGCACCGGGCCAGCACGCGGTGCGCGCCCCGGTCGGTCATCAGGTGGTCGATCAGCCGGATCACCGCCTCGGTCGCGTACCCGTGGCCCCAGCGGTCCGGGTGCTGCACGTAGCCGACCATCCAGGCGCGCCAGTGCGGCGGCCCTTCCGGGGCGAGGTACAGGTTGCCGATCAGCGGACTACCGGCGTCGCCCAGGCAGATCGCGAGGAAGCGGTCGTCCTGCGCGCGCTCGGCGGCCAGCCGCACGCAGTCCTGCGCGCTCTGCACCCCGTAGGGCTCGAAGCGCACCGCCTCCGGGCGGCTCAGGTACCCGTGCAGGGCGTCGGCGTCGGCCGGGGTGAACGGGCGCAGGACGAGGCGATCAGCGGTGAGCTCCACGGATCGTGACCGTACGCGCAGGTCGCAGGCGTGGGCGACGGGATTTCCACGCCTCGACGCCGGGCGTGGGGGCACCACGCAGATCGCATCTCGTGCACGCTACGTATAGGTAGCGTGGACTCGTCGGGCCGTCCGAGCCCGCGAGGAGGCGAGCATGGGCGACGACGGCCCGGCCCCGGTGTTCCTGACGGCCGACACCGAGGACCTGCGTGCGACCGGGAACGACTGGCTGCGCTCCGCCGACCGGGTCGAGCTCGCCCGGCACCACGTGCTGATGGCCTCGGCGTCGCGGTACGGCGGCACCGGGGCGCTCGCCGGTGCGGCACGCCGGTTCGAGGAGCGCACGTCGTACGCGGTGGAGGCGCTGGCGACTGAGGTCGAGCAGGTCGGTCACCACCTGCGCGGCACCGCGGAGTCCTACGAGTTCATGGACACCAGTGCCGCCGACGACCTGACCCGCCTCGGCACCCGCCTGGACGGTGCGTCGTGAGCGTGGCGGTGCTGTCGGCGGGGGCTGATCCGGTCGATCTGATCCCGGGTGATGTGGAGGCGGTGCGTCGGGACGCGGAGGACCTGATCGCCCAGGCGGGGGATCTGGAGGACGTGGGGGCGTGCGCGGCGCGTCGGACGATCCCGTCCTGGCAGGGGACTGCCGCTGACGGGTATGCGGCGCGGCGGGTGGTCGAGGTCGAGCGCCTGGGTGCGGTGGGGCAGGTCTACCGGTGGGCGGCCGAGACCCTGCACGCCTACGCCGACGTGCTGGCCTGGGCCCAGCGTCGGGCCGCCGCCGCGATCACCCTGTATGCCACGGCGAGCGCCACCCCCGCGGGGCGTCGACCGAATCTCGTCGGGCAGATCGACGTCGCCCCGCCCAAGCAGCTCGACCCCTTCGGGCGCCCGATCGGTGGTCCGCTGCGTCCCGGTGGGGTCGAGGCAGCGAAGGTGCGGGCGCAGGCGACCGCGGATCTCGAGGCCGCCCGGGCGGTGGTGGCGCAGGCCGAGCGGGCCGCCGCCGAGGCGATCGATCGTCTGGTCGAGGGGATGCCGGACGGGCGCTGGCACTGGGACTCCTTCGCCGCGGGTGCGTGGGACTGGCTGACCGACACGGTGCGGTTCGTCGCCTGGGACACCAACCTGATCCGCGGGGTCATCGACCCGGACGGGTTCGCCCGGGACGCGGTCGCGATCTGGGACTCCGCGACGGGGACGTACCGGTTGCTGACCACCGATCCGCTGGGTGCGCCGGACGTGCTGCTGAACGGCCAGCAGCGTCGTGACGACCCCGGGCGGTGGTGGGGCGGGCTCGCGCCGGACATCGCCCTGAGCGTCGTCGCAGGTGCGGGGACGCTGTCGCGTGCGGTGTCGGCGGCGCGGGCCGGGTCACGTGCGGCCGAGGTGGCGGCGGCCGGGGCGCGGGTCGGCGAGCGCGTGACGATCGGACCGACACCCTGGACCGCGGAGGAACTCATGGCACCCACCCCGGGGGACGGGCCGGTGACGTTCCGGTTTCGCGCCGACTGGGACGACGACCGGGTGCTGAACGCGGTCGAGCACCTCGATCTGGCGAACGCGACTCGGCTCGAAGGCGGCCTGTCAGGGACGGGTCGCGTCGCGACCGACGGAGCCCTGCGCACGGCGTCGGATCTGGCGGCCAAGGCCGAGAGGGCGCGCGCGGAGGCCGCGGGGGACACCCGCTATCGAGGAATGGAGGTGGGGCACGGTCCAGACGGAACCTGGACGGACAGTTCAGAGGCGCTCTACTGGCAGGCTCAGTACAAGACCGTGAACGCATCGTTCGGGCGGCAGTCGCTCGACTACCCGATCGGATTCCGGCCGACCGTGTTCCAGGGACGGCTGGCGGACGGTTCGATCGTGCGAGGGAGTTTTGATTGGAGTCCCGAATGAACGCGACAGAGTCGTGGGGCGCCCTGGTCGGCGAGATGCTGCGCCGCCGCATCGCCCTGGAGCAGGCAGCGCCCGCCCTGTACCCGATGGCACCGTTCGGTCTGCGCGGCACCGACGCGGACATCGCCGCCGCCGAAGCGCGCCTGGGTCACCCGCTCGACGCCCAGCACGCCGCCGTCCTACGCGAGGTGGACGGCTGGCCCGATGCCTTCGCGCACGGTGATCTGCTCGGCACCGGCGATCTCGGCGCGGGCGCACGGTGGGACGACGCGATGGACACGCTGTCGATCTACTACGAGGACGGCCCGATCTCCGGCTGGCCGCCGCGAAGCGCGATCTACCCGATCCACCTCGGCGGGACCTCGATGTTCGTGATCGACCTGTCTGGCCCGGTGACCGACGGCGGGCACCCGGTCTACTGGCTCTCGAACGACCTGCTGGACCGGTGGCCGAACGTCCGCGAGTACTGGTCGGCCGGGTTCACGATCCTGGCGCAGACCCAGCGGCTCGCTGAGGAGCGGGCGCGTGAACAGAACGGGCTCTGAGGGGCCGAGCACCCCGTGGGAGGCGCTGGCCGGCGAGATGCTGCGACGCCGCATCATCCTGGAAGAGGTCGCCCCCACTGTTCACCCGCTCCAGCCCTTCGGATACCGGGCCTCCGCGGCTGACATCGCCGCCGCCGAGGCCCGCCTGGAACACCCGCTCGATGCGCAACAGGTCGAGCTGCTGAAGCGGGTCAACGGCTGGCCCGACCTGTTCGCGGGCGGCGACCTGCTCGGCACGAGCGACCTGGGCCAGGGCGCCCGGTGGAGCCAGGCGCAGCAGGCGCTGACCATCTTCTACGAGGAGGGAAACACCGCGGGCTTCCCTCCGCGAGAGTCGATCTACCCGATCCACGTCGTCGAGGACAGCGTGTTCGTCATCGACCGTTCGGGGCCATTGACCGACGGCGGGCATCCGGTGTTCTGGTTGGCCGGTGACCTGGTGGACCGGTGGCCGAACGTGCGCGAGTTCTGGCTCGCGGGGCTGACGCTCTTGGAACAGTCGCGGGTATTCCTGATCTCCTACCTGCGCGAGCGCGCGGAGCGCGGCCGGTCGTCGTGATGGTGACCGAGGACGTGCCGTGGGACGCGATGGCCGGCGAGATGCTGCGCCGCCGGATCATCCTGGAGCAGGCCGCGCTGCCCCGCGAGTACCCCGTTCGGCCCGTCGGCGTGCGCGGGACTGACAGCGACATCGCGGCCGCCGAGGCCCGGCTGGGTCACCCGCTCGACGCCCAGCATGCCGCGATCCTCCGCGAGTTCAACGGGTGGGAGGACGCCTTCGCCCACGCCGACCTGCTCAGCACGGACGAGCTCGGCCAGGGGCCGCTTTGGCAGCGAGCCCTGACGATGCTGCGCGGGTACTACGAGGACGGGCCCGCGATCGGGTTCCCCCGCGGGAGTCGATCTACCCGTTCCATGTCGGGGACACTGCGCTCTTCGTCGTCGACCTGGCCGGGCCGGTCACGGATGGTGGGCACCCGATCCACTGGCTCGACGGCTCGTTGCTCGACACGTGGCCGAATGCTCACCACTTCTGGCTGGCCGGGTTCACCATGCTCGACCGGACGACCGAGCGCGCCGCGAAGCGACGGGCCGAGCGCGATCGGGCCGGGCGCGCCTGACCCGCCTCGCCCCGCTCACCACCCCGCCACCGCCGCCCGCTCCCGCGCCGCCGCACCGACCACCTCCACCAGCCGCGCCACCGGCTCGACGCCCCGGTGATCCACCGCCGGGTCGGTCACCTGCACCGCGCCCGCCTCCTGCTCCCGCGGACCGACCACGGCGATCACCGCGTCGCGCCGGCGGCGGCTCGCACGGATGCGCAGGCCGAGCGAGCCCTCGCGGTCCACCCGGTGCCGCAGGCCGGCCGCGCCCAGGGCCTCGGCGACGGCGGAGGCGGCCTCGTCCTGCCCGGGGCCCACCGGCAGCACGCACACCTGCACCGGCGCGAGCCAGATCGGCAGTCGGCCCTGGTAGCGCTCCAGCAGGGCGGCGACCACGCGTTCCATGGATCCGACGGTGCCGCGGTGGACCATGACGGGGCGGTGGCGGGCGTTGTCGGCACCGGTGTAGCCGAGGTCGAAGCGCTCGGGCTGGTTGAAGTCGAGCTGCACGGTGGCGATGGTCTCCTCGTGACCGCGTCCGTCGCGCACCTGGAGGTCGAGCTTGGGGCCGTAGAACGCCGCCTCGCCGGGCGCCTCGACGACCGGCAGGCCGAACCCGGGGGCGATCTCGTGCGCGGCCGCCCGCAGCGCAGCCTCCCCGCGCTCCCAGGACGCGTCGTCGCCGAGGTAGCGAGCGTCGCCGGGCACCCGGCGGGACAGCCGGACGGCGTCGACCCGCATCCCGAGGATCTGCTGGGCGTCGAGCGCGGAGCGCAGCGCGCGGGCCACCTCGGCGGCGACCTGGTCCGGCCGGCAGAACACGTGGGTGTCGTCCAGGCTGATCTGCCGCACCCGGCTCAGCCCGGACAGCACGCCGGAGCGCTCGGCGCGGAACATCGGCGCGAGCTCGTGCAGGCGGACGGGCAGGTCGCGGTAGGAGCGGGGCTGCGCGGCGTAGATCGCGGCGTGGTGCGGGCAGTTCGCCGGGCGGAGCACCAGCTCGTCGCCGCCGACCTTCATCGGCGGGAACATGTCGGCGCTGAACTTCGCCCAGTGGCCGGAGCGCTCGAACAGGGCGCGCCGCGCGAGCACGGGGGAGTAGACCGGCTGGCAGCCGTCACGCAGGGCGATCTCCTCGGCGAGCCGTTCCAGCTCGCGGCGGATCACGGCGCCCGCGGGCAGCCAGAGCGGCAGGCCGGAGCCGACCAGCGGGTCGGTGGCGAAGACGTCGAGGTCCGCGTTGAGGTCGCGGTGGTCCAGGCGCGGGGCGGGGCTGTCGATCATCGGTGGGTCCTTCGGTCGGTCCGGGAGACCGCCTGCCGGAGACCGGCCGAGAACGAGTCGACCTCCGGGGCGGGATGCTCCGGAGGTCGGGTGTGCGTCGTGCTGCGCGCTACCGCCGGAACGGGTCCGGCGTGGTCGTGACGAGGCGCAGCGATGACATGGGCGGCAGAGTACGCCTCCTGGCGGCCGTTGGACAGGGCCGGGTTGCGGCAGGACCGCGGCGATGCGGAGATCTCGTGCACGCCTGGCCGATCCCGGTACCTGCGCGGCGCGGGTGTGATCGGCTGGCTGGCATGCCCGTCGATCTGCGCCATGTCCGATGCCTCGGCGGTCTGCCCGCCACGCTGCCCGACGGCACCCGGGCAACCACGGTGCCCGATCGGGTGCTGCGGACCTCGGCGTTCGCGCTGCGCGCCCCCGACGCCACGGCGGTCCTGGCGCCGGTGCGCACCGTGGTCGACCTGCGCAACCCCGGCGAGGGGGAGGTCTGCCCGCTGCCGGAGCGCGCGGTGCGGCACCTCCGACCGGTCGAGGACCCGACGGACGCGGAGTTCCGGGCCGCGTGGGGGCGGCGGCTCGGCAGCCCGGCGTACTACCCGGAGATCCTGCGGCGCTGGCCCGATCTGCTGGTGGCGGCGGTGCGGACGATCGCGGAGGCGCCCGCGGGCCCGGTGCTGGTGCACTGCGCGGCGGGCCGGGACCGCACCGGGCAGGTGACCGCGCTGCTGCTCACGCTGGCCGGGGTCGCGCCCGAGGTGGTGGCCGACGCCGACGAGGTGGCACGCCGGGACGCCGACGAGCAGCTGCGGGACGCCCCGCGCGGAGCCGAGCGCGCGCTGGACCCGCACGCCCTCGACGCCTACCTCGCGAGCAGCCGGGCCGAGCTGCTGGCGTTCCTCACCGATCCCGGGCTGATCGACGCGCTGCGGGTCGCCGGGCTGACCCGGGCCGACGTGACGGGTGTGCGGCGGCGGCTGCTGGTGGCCTGACTCAGGCCGGTGCGGCGTCGGCCCGCCGGACCAGGGCGACCAGCCGGGGCAGGTGCACGACTCCGGTGGCGAGCTGGGTGAGCAGCACCGCGGTCGACCAGACCAGGCTGAACGCGAGTGCGTCGGCGGCCGGCAGCAGCCCCCACGTGTCGGCGAGCAGGGCGACCGCGATGCCCTGCGGTCCGCCGTACCCGCCGAGGGAGATCGGCAGGGTGCCGCTGACCAGGAACAGCGGGCCGAAGGTGAGCACCTGCGCCAGCGTCGGGGTCGCGCCCCAGCCGTGCAGCAGCACCGTGACGCAGACCAGCGCGACCACCTGGTGCACCAGCCGCAGGCCGATCTGCGCCAGCAGGTCGCGGGTGCGGGCGGTGCGCAACGCGTGCAGCAGACCCGGGCCCTGCTCGGCCCCGCCCGGTCGGGATCGACGGACCCACAGCGCGCCGCCGACCAGCAGCACCCAGAGCGCCAGCAGCACCGCGGTCAGCACCGGGTCGAGGTCCACCGGTCCGAGCAGCGCGGTCAGCGAGGCGATCCCGAGCACCACGACCAGCTCGGCGGCGCTGACCAGCTCGGACGCGCCGATCACCCGGGCCAGCGGCAGCCCGCGCCGCCGCCAGAAGTACGCCGGCGGGACGGTCTTGGTCAGCAGGGGGACCGTGGTGAACAGCAGCTGCTTGCCGAGCACCAGCGCCTGCACGTCGCGCCACGGCACGGTCGGGTCCAGGTGCGCCCGCCACACCCGGCCGAAGGCCAGGACGTCGACGGTGCCGAAGGACGCCGCGAACACCAGCACGCACGCCGCCGTGAGCGGCAGGTCGGCGCCGCGCAGGCTGCGTCCGACCTCGGACCAGTCGACCCCGCGCACCGACCAGGCGATGATCGCGGCGGCGAGCGTCGCGGTGACCAGGGTGCGGAGCAGCACCCGCCGGGCCGACGGCGACCCCTGCTCGCGCGTCATCGCGCGCTCCCTCCGATCCGTGAAACCGACCACCTGGTCGTCATCGTGACCGTAGCAGCAGGTGACGGCGTCGCGCGGATGCTTGCACCTTCCCCTGGGGCAGGCCCTAGCGTCGCCGGCATGACGACGACAGGGGAGGTCGCGCGAGCGGCCGGCATCAGCGACAAGGCAGTCAGGCTGTACGCGGCGCGCGGGCTGCTGGACGTGCGGCAGGACGCGACCGGGGACCGGCGGGAGTTCGGGCCGGAGGCGGGGCGCCAGGCGCGGACGATCGCGCTGCTGCGCGGCCTGGACCTCTCGCTGGAGCAGATCGGCGCGGTGCTGGCCGCCGAGGACCGTGCGGAGGCGTTCGACACGGTGTGGGACGAGCGGCGTGGCCGGCTGGGTGCGATCCCCGCCGCCGCGGTCTACGCGCGCTCCGTGCTGGCGGGCTCGCCGCGGATCGACCAGGAGGTGCGGGTGCGCGAGGTCCCGGAGCGGATGACCCTCGACCTGCCGCTGCGGGCCACCCTGCCCGAGATGGCGGCGGTCATCACCGCGGGGACGGCCCGGGTGTTCGACCTGCTCGGCGCCGCGGGCGTGGACCTGGCGGGCAGCCCCTTCGTGGAGCACCACGAGCGCGCCACCGAGGGCTGGCCGGCACGGCTGACCCTGCGCGTGCCGATCGCGGCACCGGTGCGTCCGGCGGTCGGCACGGCGGTGACGATCGACCCGGCGCGCACCGAGGCGTGGGTGGCGCTCGACCAGGACGCCGCCGCGGACCAGGGCCGGGTCGTGGCGGTGCACGACCATCTCGCCTCCGGCGCGTTCTCCACCGACCTCGTCCCCGCCGGCGACGACCGCGAGGTGTACCTGCCGTCCTGGGGCACCGGGGAGCCCGGACCGGTGATGGAGATCGCCGTGCCGGTGGCTCCGGCCCGCTGACCGAGCGCCCGGGACGCCGAGACTGCACGACATGCCGTGCGTCCGGGCCGTGGCGTCAGGTGGGTCGTGCAGTCTCGGCGGGGAGCGCGGTCAGGTGCGCGTGCTCACTCGTACCGGAGCGAGGGGATCGGGTCCTGCCGGGCAGCGCGCAGCGCGGGCAAGGTCCGGCCAGGAACGCCACCGTCTTCACGCCCATCACGACGACCGCGTGCCCGGCGCGATCTGCACCAGCGACATCGGGAACCGGGCTGGTCGGGCGCGGGCCCGCGCGGAGCGCGCGGGTGCGGGCGGGACCGAAGGTCCTGGTCGCGCGTCTGCGGCGGGCCTAGGTTGCCGAGCACCGGGGGCGATCGGACGTGCCCCGCGACGCAGGAGGCGGCGTGGCCGAGCAGACGATCCCGACCGAGCAGACGATCCCCGCCGACGAGCTGACCGGCGTGCCCGGTCTGGAGGACTGGTCCGTGCTCGTGGACGCCGCGTACGCGCGCTACCGCACGACCTCGCTGACCCAGGCGCTCACGCTGGCCGCCGCCGCAGGGGAGCGGGCGGTCGCCGCCGACGTGCCCCTGCGGCTCGACCTGCGCCCGGACGGCGTGACCTGCGCGATCCCGGTGACCGGCCTGGCCGAGTTCCTGCCGCGCGACCGCGTGCTCGCCCGGGAGATCGGGGAGATCGCGCGCAGCCTCGGCACCGAGCCGGACCCGCACGGGCCGCAGCAGATCGAGATCGCGGTCGACGCCCTGGACGGGCCTGCGGTGCAGGCGTTCTGGCGGGCTCTGCTCGGGCACGAGCCGCTGGACCTCGGCTGGGGCGACCGTGAGCGCTTCGAGGGCGGCCCGGCCGCCGACCCGCTGCGCGACCCGCACCGGCGCCTGCCGGCGGTGTGGTTCCAGCAGACGACGGAGGTCCGCCCGCAGCGCAACCGGCTGCATGTCGACGTGCACCTGCCGCTGGCGGTGGCGGCCGAGCGGGTCGCCACGGCGGTGGCCGCAGGAGGGCGGGTGCTGCACGACGAGGACGCCCCGATGTTCTGGGTGCTCGCCGATCCGGAGGGCAACGAGGCGTGCGTCTGCGGTGCGCCGGGGGCGCTGCCGGCGGCCTGACCGGACCTCAGCCGGGCAGCCCGACGAGCCGCCGCACCGCGGTCAGGCCGTCGGGCGTGCCCGGCCAGTGCCGGTCCAGGGCGTCGCCGCCCGCGCGCCGCGCCACCGAGCGCAGCACCAGCGCCACCACCACGGCGTCGTCGGCCCACCCGATCACCGGCAGCACGTCCGGCACCAGGTCGATCGGCGAGAGCAGGTACGCCAGCAGCAGCCACAGCCGCACCCGGACTCCGCGGGGCAGCAGCGGATCGGCGGCGAGCCGGCGCACCAGGCGCACCACGTCGGGCAGCAGCCGCAGCACCCCGCGCAGGTCGCGCTCCTGCGGGCGGGCGGTGAGCCAGAGGACGACCACCAGGGCCGCCCAGAGCAGCAGCACGCCGCCGAGCACGCCGACGACGGTCCAGGTCCAGCCCGGCACGGCGGTCAGACCCCGCCGACCGGCGGGCGGCGCATCGCCCACACGGGCGGCCCGTCCGGCGCGACCTGCACCTCACCGGTCACCACGAAGCCGAGGGCGGCGTAGAACAGCAGGTTCTCCTCCACGGAGGTCTCCAGCACGGCGGGCACCTCGAGCCGGTCGGCCTCGTCCAGCGCCGGGCGCAGCACCGCGTGCCCGGCTCCGGTGCGCCGGTGGTCCGGGTGCACGCCCACCGTGGCCAGCGTGAACGCCGGTCCGGCGGTGCGCAGCGGGAGGCAGGCGGCCTCGGCGGCCAGGGAGGCGGCCCAGCGGTCGCCGGCCAGCGCCTCCTCCTGCCACTCCAGACCGGCCCACACCTCGCCGGGCACGACCCGGTCCGGGCGCAGCCACACCGCGACCGCTTCGATCCCCTCGTCCCCGACGGCCACGTGCACGTCGCCGTAGGGTAGGCCGATCTCGGCGAGGGTGATCCGGAACAGCCCGGTCAGCCGGTCGAGGTGGTCGTCGGCGGCCACCGTCCACGTCGTCCAGGCGTAGCCGTCGAAGGCGAGGGCGAGGACGTCGGCGGCCTGCGCCACCTCCGCGGGGTCGAGGGCGCGCACGGTCCGGGTCACGCCGTCGATGCTGGCACGGACGCACGCCAGCGGACGAGACGCCGGGGTCGCACGCGGCGCAGATGACCGCCCGACGGCGGCCACCCGGGACCTCGGGCCGAGGCCGCGTACGGCGCTGACGTGCCACGATGCCCGGATGGAGCCCTCGATCACCCCCGCGCTGCGCGCCGCGGCCCGGCGCGCGCTGGACGTCGTCCCCACCAACGTCGGCTTCGTGCGGGCGGTGATCGACAGCCCCGGCCTCACCGGCACCCCGCTGGGCGAGCCCGCCGAGCTGTGGGCCGACCGGACGGACGATCCGCGGGCGTTCCACGCCGTGCACCCCTACGGGATGTCGCAGGTGTGGGGTCCTGCGGTGGACGAGGCCTTCGACGTGGTGGTCGAGCGGCTGCGGGCGCGGGCGGCGACCGGCCGGCACGAGTGGGTGCAGGTGGAGCCGCGCTGGCACGGCCTGGACTGGGACGGCGCGCTGGGCGCGGTGCCGATCGACGCAGCGGCCGACCACCCGGGCGCAGCCGCGGTGCGGCACGTGCGGATCACCTTCCGCTTCGACGAGGACGCGTTCCGGGCGGGGATCGCCGCACGCCCGGTGCCGGACGACGGCTGGACCGTGCGGGACGCGACCGAGGCCGACTTCGCGATCCCCGGATCGGTGGTGCCGGCGGGGTTCTGGCCGGACGCGGCGACCTGGCTGGCGCACGGCGGGGGAGCCGTGGTCGAGCGGGACGGCGAGGTCGGCGCGCTCGCGCTGGCGTCGTACCGCTGGGACGGCTTCGTCGAGATCGGCATCGAGACCAGCGCGGCGCACCGCCGACAGGGGCTCGCGAGCCGGGCGGCGGCCGCGCTGATCGATCGGGTGCTCGCCGCGGGGCTCACGCCGGTGTGGTCGTGCCGCGAGGACAACACCGGGTCCGTCCGGCTGGCCGAGCGCCTGGGCTTCGTCGCCGAGGGGCGCTGGCTGTACCTGCACGTCGTCGGCGCCCCGGCCTGAGCCCGGGCCGCGCGGGGCGCGCTACTCAGGAGCGCCGGTGCGTGCCTGCTCCCACAGCCGCCGCAGCAGGTTCTCGTCCACGCGCCCGGGCAGCACCGGCGCCGCGTCCGGGTCCTCGGCGCCGTGCACCTCGCCGTGCAGCTGCTCCATCCGCCGGTCGAGCTGCGCCGCCACCTCGGCCGCCTCGGCCAGGCTCGCCGCCAGGTGCTCGGGCACCTCGCCGTCGTACTTGTAGTGGATCTTGTGCTCCAGGCTGGCCCAGAAGTCCATCGCGATCGTGCGGATCTGCACCTCGACCTTGACCGGTACCGGGCCGGTCGACAGGAACACCGGGATCTCCACGATCGCGTGCAGGCTCTTGTACCCGTTGCCCTTGGGCTCGGCGATGTAGTCCTTCACCCGGATCACCCGCACGTCGTCCTGCGCGGTCAGCGTGTCGAGGATCCGGTAGGTGTCGGCGATGAACGAGCAGGTGATCCGGACGCCCGCGATGTCCGACAGGCCCTCGCGGATCGCCTCCGGCGTCAGGGCGATCCCGCGGCGCAGCACCTTGTCCACGATGCTCGCCGGGGACTTGACCCGGGAGCCGACGTGCTCGATCGGGTTGTACCGGTGCAGGTGCAGGAACTCCGTGCGCAGGATCTGCACCTTGGTGAGGATCTCGTCCACCGCGAACTGGTGCTCCATCTGCAGCCGGGCGAAGCCCTCCTGCATCCGGCGCGCGAAACCGATCATCTCCGGGTCGGGCGCCCCGTCGGGGGTGAGCAGCGGCAGCGGGGGCTGGTCGGGCACGGCGCGGGCTCCTGGCGTCGGGATCAGGTGGCGGGTCCATCATGGTCGATCTTTGCTAGTACAGTCGTGCTCGCAAAAGATCCGACCGAGGAGGTCCACGATGGTGCTGGCCGCGATCGTCGCGTGCGAGATCGGGTTCTGGGTGGCGATCCTCGCCGGCCTGTCCGCCCGCTACCTGGCCCGCCGGCCCCGGCTCGGCGCCGCGCTGCTGGTGGCGGCGCCGCTGATCGACGTGCTGCTGCTGGTGCTGGTGGCGATCGACCTGGTCGGTGGTGGCACGGCGTCGTGGCACCACGGGCTCGCGGCGCTCTACATCGGCATCTCGGTCGCGTACGGGCACCGGATGATCGCCTGGGCCGACGCGCAGTTCGCGCACCGGGTCGACGGCGCGCCCCGCCGGCTCCGGCTGCACGGCGCCGCGTACACGGTCGCGTGCTGGAAGGACGTCGGGCGTACGCTGCTCGCGGTGCTGCTGGCGGCGGCGATCCTCGGCGGGCTGGTGCTCGTGGTGGACGCCCCCGAGCGCACCGCGGCGCTGACCGAGTTCTCCGGCGTGCTCACGCTGGTGCTGACGATCGACCTGCTGTGGGCGGTGTCGTACTCGATCTGGCCCCGGAAGGCCCCCGCGGCTGAGGCACGATGAGCCCGTGCCCCGACTGATCGACCACGACGCCCGCGACCAGGAGATCGCCGCCGCCGCGCTGCGGGTGCTCGGTCGCGACGGGCTGACCAGCCTGTCCGTGCGCAAGGTCGCCGAGGAGGCCGGGCTCGCCACCGCCTCGCTGCGGCGCGCCTTCCCGACGCAGGACGCGCTGCGACGGTTCTGCCTCCAGGCGGTCGCCGAGCGGGCGGCACGGCGGATCCGGGCGCTGGACGGTGAGGGGATCGCGCGGGTGGAGGCGATGCTGGCCGAGCTGCTGCCGCTGGACGAGGAGCGGCGGGTCGAGCTCGGCGCGCAGGTGCAGCTCGGGGCGCTCGCCCTGACCGACGACGCCCTGCACACGGAGGTGGTGACGCTGAACCTGGCCGTGCGCGGCGCGTGCACCGCCGGGATCGCCGAGCTCGACCGCACCGGCGCCCTGCACGCCTCGCGCGACGCGGAGGCCGAGGCGGAGTCCCTGCACGCATTGCTCGACGGCACGGCGCTGCACCTGCTCTGGCACCCGGAGTCCCTGCCGGGGGACGCGGCGCGGGTGCTGCTGCGCCGGCACCTGCGGTCGCTGGCCGGGCCGATCAGCGACGGCCGGGGCGCCTGAGCGCGGCGACCAGGTCAGCCAGCGAGTCGATCCGCAGGTCGGCGGCCTGCGCGCCGGGGGACGCGTGGTGCAGGTAGCCCCACGGCCCGCGCCGCAGCAGTGCCGTGCGCATGCCCGCCGCCCGCGCCGGGAGCACGTCGTTGTCCAGCCGGTCGCCGACGTAGAGGATGCGTCCGGCGGGCACCCGGGCGTGCTCGACCACCCGGTCGAAGAACTCGGCGGAGGGCTTCGCCGCGCCCCATGCTGCCGAGGAGGCCACGAAGTCCGCGCGCAGCCCGGCCGCCAGCAGCTCGCGCTCGACCCCGGCGGGCTGGTTGCCGGCGATCCCCACCCGGAGCCCGGCGTCCCGGCAGGCCACCAGGCAGCTCACCGCGTCGGGGTAGAGGTCGACGCCCTCCACCGGCAGGCGCTCGGGGCGTGGCACGCCGAGCACGTCCCACACGGTGCCGACCGGCTCGCCGCGCTCGATCAGGGCACCGAGCACGCCGACCAGCGCGAAGGGGGTCACCCCGGCATGCTCGGCGGCGTCGGCCCAGGCCCGGGACTCGTCCACCAGCGTCTCGCCGACGTCGAACACCACCGCGTCGACGTCGGGCAGCGGCTGGCCGGTCATGGGGCCAGTCTGCCCCGGCGGCCCGGGCCCGGCACCGGGTGGCACCGGGCGGCTGGGTGCGCAGCGATCGGCCCGCATCACGACGCGAGCGCCGCCCGTCCCGTCAAGCGAGCGCCGCCCAGCTCGTCAGGCGAGCGTCGCCCACCTCAGGACAGGAGTGCCACCCCCACCAGCAGCAGGGTCGCCGCCGGGACCATGAGGTGCGGCAGGACGGTCAGCACCCGCCTCGGTCCACCGGGCGCGCGGGTGCCCGGAACCGGCGAGGTGACGAGATCGGGCTCCTCCCGGAGCGCCGACCGCAGCGCCACCCCGGTCGCCCCGAGCAGCAGGACGGCCCCGAGCAGCAGCACCGGGACGGGAGGCAGCGTCAGCAGGGCCCCGCGGAAGAGCGCCCCGGGGAGCGTCACCATCACGAACGTCGCGAAGACGACCCCGAAGGCGACCGCCGCCGAGCGCAGCAGCAGGCGCATCACCACGGTGGGTGCCAGCGCCAGCGTGAGCAGCGCGCCCGTGAGCAGCAGCGCCGACGCCAGGCCGCCGCCGGTCACGGAGAACTCGGTGCCCGCGGCGAGCGCGAACGCCCCACCGATCGTCAGGGACATGCCCGCCACCTGGACCGCGACGGGGAGCACGGTCGCCACCGCTGCCGAGCGGCTGCTGGGCGTACCGGGGGCGAGGCCGAGCGACCGGGCGTAGCGCGCGGGGTCCCCGAATGCCTCCTCGGCGGTCTCGCCGCTGTCCACGACGTGCGCCTCGACCTCGGCGAGCACCGCGCCGATCCTGGGGCCGGGCACGTCGAGCATCCGCAGCTCCAGCAGCAGGCCCTCCGCCCAGGCCGGGTCCACGTGCGGCGCCAGCGCCTGCTCGATCGACAGGTCCTTGCTCATCGGTCCTCCTCGTCGTGACCGCCGTCCGCGCCGACGATCGCCGCCCGCACCCGGTCGGAGAACGCCAGCCAGCCGGTCGCCCGCCGGTCACGCTCCGCCCGTCCGGCCGCCGTGAGCCGGTAGTACTTCCGCCCGGGGCCGCTGTCGCCCGGACGCCACTCGACCTCGACCAGCCCGGCCTGCTCGCACCGGGTGAGCAGCGGGTAGAGCGTGCCGCCCTTCACGGTGCCCAGACCCATCGCCTCGAGATCCTGCGCGATGGCGTACCCATAGGTCGGGCCGCGCCCGATCACGTGCAGCACGCAGACCTCGAGCACGCCGCGCAGCCACTCCGCGGGCCAGGTCGTCTCCTCCATGGCTCGACAGTACGGCTATCTAGATCGGCTGTCTATCTAGCGCCAGCTCCGGGTCGATCGACGGGGCCGATCGAGGGATCCGCCCCGCGAGCGGACCGCCGGTCGGTAGCGTCACCGGCATGCCTGCCAGCCGCCGCCCCGCGCGCCACGCGACCCCGGTGCGCCGCGCGACCCCGGTGCTCGGGGCGATCCTGCTGACCGGCTGCCTCGCGCTGACCGGCTGCGCCGTGCTCTCCGACGGCCCCGCCGGCCCGACGCTGCCACCACGACCCGCCGACGAGACGTGGACGCCCCCGCAGATCCCCGGCGTGACCCCGCCGCCGACGGAGGACGTCACCTTCACGCCCTGCCCGCGCGAGGCGCCGGCGCCGGGACGGTCCGACCTGGTCGCGCTGCCGACGCTCCCGGAGGAGAGCGGCCCAAACGACCCGTCATACGGCGGCATCCCCTTCGACGGGCCGCTGCTGGTCGAGGACGCCGGCGACCTGCACCTCCCGGACGGACGGCTCGCCGTCGGCAACGGCGGGGAGGCGCTGATCGGCGGCGGGTCGGAGGTGGTGTCGGTCGCGGACGGGCCGGTGACGGCCGCGATCTCGGTGGCGGTGCTGGACAGCGCCTACTCCGGGCGGCGGGTCGCGTTCCTGGCGGCACAGCTGCCGGGAGGGCCGGCGGTGCGCTGGGAGGAGCACGGGGGGATGGTCACCGACGGCGGCGACGCCGCGCTGATCGCCGCGGGCGCGCTCCTCGCCCCGACCGACCTGGACGCGGCCACGATGCAGATGAGCCCGGCGATCTTCGACGACGACGGCGTGTGCGCGCAGCGACAGGGCGGCGACGCGACGGACGCGGTGGTGACGACGATCGGCGGCGGCGACGGCTGGTACCCGGTGCTGGTCGGGCACGCGGCGGACGGCACCGTGGTCGGCGTGGTGGTCTGGGGGCTGATCACCCCGTGGGAGTGGAGCGGGCTGCCCGGCGATCCGCCGCCGGATCGCTGAATCAGGTCGCCCGCGCCCACCCGCCCGGCCTACCGTCGTGGCCATGACCGATCCGCAGACCCTCGGCCCCCGCCTGCACGACAGCGCCCTGACCAGCGGGTTCAGCGGCGTGGTGCACGTCGCGCGCGGGGGCGAGGTGCTGCACGCGCAGGGCTACGGCCTCGCCGACCGCGCCCACGGCGTGCCGTGCACGCCCGAGCACCGCTTCGGCCTGGCCAGCATCTCCAAGGGTTTCACCGCCCTCGCCGTGGCGAGCCTGGTGGAGGAGGGGCGGCTGCGCTGGACGACCCCGGTGCGCGACGTGCTCGGCACGGACCTGCCGCTGGTGGACGACCGCGTGACGATCGAGCACCTCATCGGCCACACCTCGGGGATCGGCGACTACCTGGACGAGTCCGCGACGGGCGACATCACCGACCACGTGCTCACCCTGCCGCCGCACGTGCTGGACGACAGCGAGGCGTTCCTGCCGGTGCTGGACGGGCACCCGCAGGTGACCGAGCCCGGCGCCGTCTTCGCCTACAACAACGGCGGCTTCGTGCTGCTGGCGCTGGTGGCGCAGCGCGTGGCCGGTCGACCGTTCGCGGAGCTGGTGGCCGAGCGGGTGTTCGCCCCGGCCGGCATGACCGCCACCGGCTTCCCGCGCGGCGACGAGCCGGCCGCCGACCTCGCCACCGGCTACCTCGACGCCACCGGTCCCCGCACCAACGTGCTGCACCTGCCGGTGCGGGGTTCCGGCGACGGGGGAGCGGCGGCGACCGCGGGCGACCTGGCCGCGTTCTGGCGGGCGCTGCTCGGGCACCGCATCGTGTCCGCCGCGACCCTGGCCACGATGGTCGAGCCGCGGCACGTGGTCGAGGACGAGGGCATGCGCTACGGCCGGGGCTTCTGGCTCGGGCTCGACGACGCGACGATCGTGCTGGAGGGCTACGACGCCGGTGTCTCCGGGCGCAGCTGGGTCGACCCGGCGACCGACGTCACGGTCTCGGTGCTCTCGAACAGCTCGGACGGCGCCTGGCCGGTGCTCCGCGCGCTCCGCGACGCCTGACGCCGCGGCGCAGCAGGCGATCCGCGACCCGCGACCCTCGATCGCCCCCGCCCGCCCCGCCCGCGCTGGCACGATCGGTGCCATGCCGTTGACCAACCCCTGGCTCGTCGGGCCCGCCCCCACGGCGACGCTGCCGCGCGAGCAGCTCGAGGACCGGATCCTGCACCTGCTCTCCGCGCAGAGCACCGCCGTGATCGCCACCGTGAGCGCCGACGGGTCCCCGGTCGCCACGCCGGTGCGCTACACCAGCCTCGGCTTCGAGATCGTCTACACGTCGTGGAACGCCTCGCTGAAGTCGCGCAACCTGCGCCGTGACCCGCGGGTGTCCGTCGGGATCGTCGCCCCGCTGGTCGGCCTGGCGAGCAGCCGGGGCGCGCAGGTCTTCGGCACCGCGCGCACGCTGGAGCGCGACGACCCGGCGGCGGAGGCGTACTGGGAGGCGTTCCGCTGGCAGTCGGACCACGTCGAGCGGAGTCGGTCGCTGGACGATCCGCCGACCGACCCGATCACGGTGATCACCCCGGACCGGATCCTCTACACCGAGCACTGGCTGCGCCGATCGGGCTACGCGCCGCGTCAGACGTGGCGACCCCTGGACGCCGTTCACTCTGCCTGACAGAGCAAGTGCCATGGACGACGACGTGGTGCTGCGGGTGCAGGAGCGCGAGCGGGCGGCACGGCACGCCCGGTCGGTGCCGTTGATCGCCGTGACCGTCGCGCTGGCGGTGCTCACCGGGCTCCACCAGGGCTACGGGCCGCGCGTCTGGCCGGTCGAGGTCGTGGCGCCGACCGTGACCTTCGTGATCGTCTGGCTGGTGATGGCCGTGCAGCGGCAGGTCTCCGGTGCGGGCTGGGGGAGGGACGGTTACGACGGGCGTCGGCAGCGCACCTGGGCGCGGATCACCCCGGCGGGCCGGCAGTCGCTGCTCGCGGAGGTGGAGCTGCTGCGATCGATCGCCGCGCTGGCTGCGGTGACGGGTGAGGACGGCCGCCCCGACGCGGACGCCTGATCTCGGAGCGCCGGCACCCCGCCGGACGGAACGGGTCGAGAGGACGACATCGGCCACGCTCACCGGCCCGGGGCGACCTCCCGCCACAGCAGAGCGCGCCCGGCGAGGACCCAGACGACGGCGAGCAGCACCGTCGCCCCGGCCGCGATCCCCGCCACCGTCTCGGCCCCGGTGCCGACCGCCCGGGCGGCCACCCCGGTGAGCAGCGTGGCGCCGACGACGGTGCCGACGTCCTCGCCGAGCGACAGCACCGCACCGCCGTGCGCGCGGGTGGTGCCCTCCTCCTCGAGGAACCCCTCGAAAGTCAGCACCATGACCTTGGGGTAGACCGTGCCCATGGCGGCGCCGATCAGCACCGAGGCGCCGCCGAGCACGAGCACCGCGATCGTCCCCGAGGCGCCGGGCCGGTCCGGGCCGGTCAGCGCCCACGCCGCCACCGCGCCGGCGGCCGTCGGGAACGCGACCGCCGCGAGCCGGTACCCGTCCCGGGCGGAGAGCCGCGCCGTGATCCCGGAGCCGGAGAGCAGCGCCCAGGTGAGCGGCCCGATCGACACCAGCACCGTGCCGACCACGCCGGCGGGGTCGACGTAGCGGGCTGCCAGCAACGGGACCAGGGCGACCACGCCGAAGTAGCTGGCGCAGACCAGCAGCAGCACCCAGCCGCCGGACCGTGCCCGCGGGGCGTTCGGGACGGTGCGGCGCAGGGCGCGACGGAACGGCCCGGCGAGCAGCGCACCGGCGGCCAGCACCGCGCCGAGCACTCCCACCGCCGATCCCGCGACCACGCCGACCTGCACGAGCACCAGCCCGGCCGCCACGGCCAGGAACGCCCCGGCACCACGCACCCGCGCCGGGGAGGCGTCGCGCTGCCACGGGACGATCCGCAGGTTCCGTGCCACCAGCGCCCGGCCGACGAGCAGCAGCACCGCGGGCCACGCCAGCGACACCCGCCAGCCCACGGTCGCGAGCAGCACCCCGTTGACCGCGGGCCCCGCCAGCGAGGGCACCACCCACATCAGCGCGTAGAGGCCGAGCGCGCGCTCCCGTTCCCTCGGGTCCGGGTAGAGCCCGCTGATCACGGCCATCCCGGCCCCCGCCATCAGGCCCGCACCGGCCCCGCGCAGCGCCATGCCGGCGACCACGAACGCCATCGCCGGCGCCAGCGCCGTCGCCGCGGCACCGGCCAGCCACACCGCCGTCGCGATCCCGAGCTGCACCCGCGGCCCGACCCGCCCGTACAGCGCCGCGCCCACCGCCATGAACGCCACGCTCACCACGCCGGTCGCCGTCAGCGCGGGCGCGTACAGGGCCATCCCGTCCAGGTCGACCGCAGCCACCGGCAGCACCGCCGCGTAGCTCAGCCCGTCGACGCCCGCGGCGAACTCGGTGAGCAGGTAGGCACCGAGCAGCGCACCGCGCGGACCACGGAGCACCGACCGCAGCGGGACGCGCATGCGATCGGTCATGCCCCGCACGCTAGCGAGCGGTCGGGGCCGGTGCGCGAGGTCCGGCGGTCAGGGCCCGTCGACGAGCTGCTGCGTCCCCAGCACGGCGAGCAGCCGCAGCCGGCTCTCCGCCTCCGAGCGCGGGGGAGCGGTCAGCACCAGCAGCGCCTGCTGCTCGTCCTCGGTGAACAGCGCCTGGCAGTCCACCTCGATCGGCCCGATCTCCGGGTGGATCAGCGTCTTGTGGTCCTCGAAGCGGCGACCCACCTGGTGCTCCGCCCACAGCGCGACGAACTCCTCGCTGCGCGTGGACAGCTCGCGCACCAGGTCGCCCGCCGGCGAGCGCGAGCCCATCGATCCGTGCGCGGCGCGCAGCGAGGCGACCTGCGCGCGGGACTGCCGGTCGCGGTCCTCCTCGGGGTAGCGCCACCGCTCGGTGGTCGGGTGCACGAACCAGCGGTAGATCGCGCTGCGCTCCCAGCCGACCAGGTCGTTGACGTCGCCGAACAGCGCGCGGGCGGGGTCGTTCTGCACCAGCGTGCGGCCCAGCGAGTCGAGGATCAGCGCCGGGGTGTCGGTCAGCCGGTCCAGCACGCGCAGCAGCGCCGGGGCGACGTAGTCCGTGGTGGTCGTGCGGTCCGGGGCGCTGTGCCCGGCCACCCGGAACAGGTAGTCGCGCTCCTCGGGGGACAGCCGCAGCGCCCGAGCCAGCGAGCCGAGCATCTGCGTGCTCGGCTGCGGCCCGCGCCGCTGCTCCAGGCGGGTGTAGTAGTCGGTGGACATCACCGCGAGCTGGGCCACCTCCTCGCGGCGCAGCCCCGGCGCACGCCGACGGGCCCCCGGGCTCAGCCCCACGTCGGCAGGGCGCAGCGCCTCCCGGTGCCGGAGCAGGAAGTCGGCCAACGCATCACGATCCACCCGAGCAGTATCGGTCGAGGTCGCGGGCGCAACCAGGGATCGGCGATCCCCCGACAACCGCTCTCTGGTCCGCCCCGCGGCGTCGGCGCACGCTCGATCCATGCGAATCTCCGGACACACCGTCTTCATCCCCGGCGCGACCAGCGGCATCGGCCTGGCCCTCGCGCTCGCCCTCCATGCCCAGGGCAACGTCGTGATCATCGGCGGGCGTCGCACCGCCCTGCTCGACGAGATCACCGCCGCGCACCCCGGCCTGCACGCCTACCGCATCGACACCGCCGACCCCGCGAGCATCGCCGAGGTGAGCGCGCGGGTGATCGCCGATCACCCCGGGGTCGACGTGCTGATCCCGATGGCCGGCATCATGCAGGCCGAGGACTGGACCCGCCCCGAGGGCTTCCTCGCCTCCGCCGAGCAGGTCGTCACCACCAACCTGCTCGGGCCGATCCGGCTGATCGCCGCCTTCGTCGAGCACCTGCGCACCCGCCCCGAGGCCGCGATCGTCACCGTCTCGTCCGGGCTGGCGCACGTGCCGCTCGCCGCGACGCCGACCTACAACGCCACCAAGGCCGCGATCCACCTGCTCAGCGAGTCGATCCGGCTCCAGCTGTCCGACGCCGGGGTGCAGGTGCTGGAGATCGTGCCGCCGTCGGTGGCCACCGACCTGATGCCCGGGCACCGCGACGACCCGGTCGCCATGCCGCTGGACGACTTCGTCACCGAGACCGTCAAGCGCATGGCGCAGCCGGACGCCACCGAGATCCTGGTCGACCGGGTGCGTTTCCTCCGCGACGCCGAGATCCGCGGCGACTACCCGCAGGTGGTGGCCACGCTCAACGCGAGCGAGCGGCACTGAGCGCGGTCGCCGAACCGGCCCCCGGCGCGGGTCGGCCGTGCCACACTCGGCGCGACCGACCCGCGCGGAGGGGGAGCGATGGCCGAGACCGATCTCACCGGCGCACCGCGTCCCGCCCGACCTGCGCGTCCTGACGAGGGGCGGATCCCGCCACGGGTGGCCCGGTGGATCGAGACCGTCGGGATCGTCGCCGGGGTGGTGCTGATCCTCCGGCTGGTCTCGATCTGGTGGGACGTCTACTTCGTGCTGCTCGGCGAGCTGCCCGACCCGACGCCGGCCGACGAGCGCCGCCACGTGATCACCGTCGCGCTGTGCCTCGGCGTGCTCGCGGTGACCACCGTGGTCGCGTTCCTCGCCGATCACGTGCGGATGGTCGTCACCGGGGTCGTGCTGGTCGGCGTCGCGCTGGTCGCCGCGGTGGTGTTCGCGGTGCCGCAGGGGCGGTGGACCCCGCAGGAGCCCGCCGTCGAGGAGCCCGCCGCGGACTACCACCCCTGCTACACCGGGTCGGGGGACTGCCTCGGCGGGTGATCGCTCGTCACTCCGCGTAGGTCGGTCGGCCCGCGGGACGGTACCTGGCGATCAGCGTGCCGCCGGAGGTCGTCTGCGACTGCACCAGGTCCAGCGCGAGGTCCGGGCCGTCGGCGGGGAACAGGCGGGTGCCCTGACCGATCACCACCGGGTAGACCAGCAGCTCGACCTCGTCCACCAGGTCGTGCGCGAGCAGCCAGCGCACCAGCGTCCCGCTGCCCGGCACCAGCAGCACCCCGTCGTCGCCGTCGTCCTTCAGCGCCCGGATCGCGGCGGCGACGTCGCCGGTGAGCACGGTGGTGGGGGACCAGCGCCCCGCGGTCACGGTGCTCGACACCAGGTACTTCGGCCGGCTGTTCAGCGGGGCGGCGATCGGGTCCCGGTCGGCGTCCGGCACGGTCGGCCAGTAGCCGGCGAACAGGTCGTAGGTCCACCGGCCGAACAGGAACGCCCGCGCCCCGCCGTACGCAGCCACGATCCGGGCGCCGACCTCCGGATCGCCCAGCGGCAGCGACCAGCCGCCCCGGGCGAAGCCGCCGCGGGTGTCCTCCGTGGCGCCGCCGAGGCCCTGCATGACGCCGTCCAGGCTGACCTGCGTGGTGGTGACCAGTCGCACGAGGTCAGCGAAGCACGTCCGGGGCCGCGGCGCGCGGGCGATCGTCTCCGCGCCGGGCCCGGCGATCGGCGGACAGGGCGACCGCGACCAGCGCCACCTGCTGCGCCAGCCACCCCCCGCCGACCATCGACACCGGCAGCACCACGGGCACCAGCCGTGCACCCACGAGCATCGCGGCCCCGCCGACGCCGACCAGCAGCCACCACACCCCGACGCGACGGCCTGCCGGGAACAGCGCGCCGACGACCACCCCGAGCCCGATCAGCCACACCAGCGCCCCGGCGCCGCCGCCGATCACGAGGGTGCTCACCAGCGGGCCGAGGTCGATCACCCCGGACGGCGCCGGCTCGTCGGCGGCGTCCAGCGCACGGCCGACGAGCAGCATCACCGCGAGGGCCGGCCCCGAGACGAGCACCGGGGCGAGCGCGACCAGTGCGGTGCGCACGGGGGTGGCCCGCGGCTCCGGACGGTGTGCTGCCTCGGGCTGCGACATGCCAGGCACGGTAGCCGGGGGAGCGGGCCGCGGGTGGGGGCTTCGACGACCGGATCGCCGACGGCCTGCGACGCCGCCGGTCCGTGTGCCACCCTGGCGGCATGCGTGGAACCCGACTGGCGCTCACGGTCCTCGCCGTGGTGATCGGCGTGGCCTCGGCCGTCCTGGGCAACTGGTGGACCGTCACCGCGATGGTGCTCGTCCTGGTGAGCCAGGTGCTCGCGGCCCGCCGGGCGGCTGTTGCCACCGGGTCGGGGGAGCCGCCGCGACGGTGAGGCGGCTCCGTGCTGCTCGGTCCGCTCAGCCGCGGTCGGCGCGGTCGTGCAGCGTGATCAGGTAGCCGTCCGGGTCGGCGAAGGTGAACGTCCGCCCGAAGGGCCCGTCGATCGGCTCCTGCACGATCGTGCGGCCGTCGGCGACCAGCGCGTCGTGGATCTCCTGCACGCCGGTCGCGTGCAGCCAGATCGCGGTGCCGATCCCGGGCTGGGGGACCGTCGAGAGATCGGTGCCGGGCAGCACGTCGCGCAGGGCGAAGGCGATCGGCGTCGTGGTGAAGACGACGGCGTGCGGCGGGCCCGCGGGGGAGCGGACGAGGCCGAGGTAGTGCTCGTAGAACGCCTGCGAGGCGTCGAGGTCGCTCACCTGGAGCGAGAGGAAGTCGGGTCCGGTGACGGGCATGTCGTGCTCCTTCGATCGTGTCAGTATTACTGACATACTCGACGCTATGTCAGGATGTTGACATGAGTCAAGACGGAGCCGGGGTGGACCTCGAGACGTCGGTGGGGTACCTGCTCAAGGAGGCGTCCAGCGCGCTGCGCGCCGCCATGGAGGACGCGCTGCGACCGCTCGGCCTGACGGTGACGCACTACTCGTGCCTCGAGCTGCTGGCGCAGCGACCCGGCCTGTCGGCGTCCGACCTGGCACGCGGCACCTTCGTCACCCGCCAGTCCATGAACGTCGTCCTGCAGACCCTGGAGCGCGCCGGCCACGTCACGCGCTCCGCCGACGAGGCCGTCGGCAAGGTGCTGCCGGCGCGGCTGACCCCGCACGGGCGCGAGACGCTGGCGCAGGCCACCGTCGCGGTGCGGTCCGTCGAGGTCGCGATGCTCGGCGGGCTCAGCGGTGACGAGCAGACGGAGGCGTTCCGGCTGCTGCGGAGCATGGTGGCAGCGCTGCGGGACGGTGGCGGGACGGCCTGAGGGCCCCGCTCAGTGGCTCCTGCGGCAGATCCAGCGTGAGCCGATAATGGATGTTATGTCATCCGTTAGTCTGCGTATCGCCCTGACCTGCAATTCTGCTCCCGAGCCTGGGCACGGGATGCTGGCCAGACGAGCTCGTCAGACGTCCCGGCGGCGGACCACGGCGCACGTCAGCAGCAGCGTGGCGCCGGTCCAGGCGATCACGGCGATGAGCGCGGTGGTGAACGTGAGCTCGCCCGACGGGTGCCCGGGCAGCTCCGGCGGGGTGGACACGGGGCGCGCCGGCCAAGGCGGGTATTCGGTGGGGTGGTTGGTTCCCCACGTCCGGGACTGGGCGACCGCGGTCCAGCAGGACCGCGGTCGCCGCGCGCACGGGGTGGGTGTCAGCTGTCGAGTGTGGCGTTCTCACTGCTGACGGCCTCGTGCCACTGCTCGGCAGCATCCCTCGGCAGGTGCTGCAGATCTCCGGCCTGCCGACCGGAAGGCCCCTGCACTATGCGATGCCACCGGTCAGAGCACGACCAGACTTGATACGCAGAGGTGCCCGTAGAGGTCGAGGGGTGCGTCGTGATGTAGCACTCCAGCGGCGCCGTCGCTTCCCGCACCCTGACGGTCCTCGTGCGGAGCAGCGCGGGCAGCTGCGATCCGCGCTGCTACCGGTGGGCAAGCAGCCCCAGGGCGAGCACCACGACTGCGATCACCGCCTCGGCCGTGAGGGCGAGGATGCGGTAGCGACGAGGCATCTCGAGCTTGCGGACGGCCAAGACGCCGATAACCGTCAGGGTCGCAACTGTTGTTGCCATCGCGGCCAGCAGACCCGTCGCTGTTTTGTACACGCCGGTCCACGACAGAGCGATGCACCCGAGGGGCGGTGCAGCCACCGCGCCGGCACCCAGGGTGCTCGAGGCCATGCGCCGATGCTCACGGCGTGCCGGCAGGTGCGCGTGCACGACCATGTGGCTGAGGAGGTCAGCGACGTAGACGGCGAAGACGGTTGAGGCGACGGCGACGGCGAGGGTCCCGAGCGCCCCGCCGGTCGTCGGGTGCGCGTCATGGATCCGCACGGTGATGATGACGGCCAGAGCTGTGAACGCTACGTAGATGCGCTCCTTGAGCGCGGCTGCTCGGTGTGTACGAACGTCGGCGCCGGTTGCCGTCGGCGCGCTGGTCACACGCCTGCGCCTCGCGCGCCGTAGGCCCGCATGAACGCGTGCGCGCCGTCGGTCATGATCTGCTGGACGTGCGCGGCCTCGGCGCGACGGCGCGAGGGCTCGTTCAGCACACGCAGCACGGTCATGGCGTGGAAGTGTGCGGCGGCCAGCCCCGGTTCCTCGGTGTCGAGCAGGCCCGTGCGGGCGTAGTGACCGACCCGCTCGGCGAGGACCTGTGCGTGGGCTGCGTCGAGCGGGTGGTCGTCCAGCTCAGGCAGCAGCGACTCGTTCTCGTTGATGAGCCTGACCGCGGCGATGTAGCCCGACGACAGCAGCAGAGATCGGCCGAGGTCCGCCGCGAGGTCGGTGAAGGCCTGCTCGAGCTCATCGACGCGCGTGATGCCCGGGTCGTCCAGGTGCTGCTCGACCAGCGCCCGCAGGGTGGCCAACGCCTTCTGTCCCGCGTCCTCGACGACACCCAGGAGGAGACGCCGCTTGTCTCCGTAGTAGTCGTAGACCGTCCGCTTCGACACCCCGGCATGCGCGGCGACCGCGTCCATGCTCGTGCGCTCGACACCCGGCTGCACGAACAGGTCTCGCGCTGCGGTCAAGATCGCCGCGCGCTTGTGCGCCTGCCCCTCGCGCACGGGCCTGTCGCTCACCGTCGTCATCTCTCCTCCTGAGTCTCCTGAGAATGACACTACACCGTACGGTGTAGCACTACACCACACGGTGTAGTGTGCCGATGTGAACTCGACGAACCCGGTGTCTCTGCAGGCACACTCCCTGGTCAAGCGATACAGGCACCTCACTGCTGTGGACGGCTTGTCGTTCGCGGTCGGACCGGGGGTCGTGACCGGCTTCCTCGGCCCGAACGGTGCGGGTAAGTCCACGACGCTGCGGATGTTCCTGGGCCTGGACAAACCGACCAGCGGTGCTGCAACTGTCGGTGGGCTGCGGCTCGCGGAGACACCGCACCCGATGCGCGTGGTCGGCGCGATGCTCGACGCGCGGGCGGTGCACCCGCGCCGCACGGCCGCGGACCACCTCGCAGCGGTGGCCCGTGCCGGAGGCATGCCGAGGAACCGGGTGCCTCAGACCTTGGAACTCGTCGGACTGGACGGCGCCGGGAGCCGGCCAGCTGGCGACTTCTCCCTGGGGATGAAGCAACGACTGGGGATCGCCACCGCGCTGATCGGCGACCCGGCCGTCGTGATCTTCGACGAGCCCCTCAACGGCCTCGACCCTGAGGGCATCCGATGGGCGCGCTCGCTCATGCGCGACTTGGCCGCCGAGGGACGCACGGTGCTGTTCTCCAGCCACCTCATGGGTGAGATGGAGCTGACGGCGGATCACCTCGTCGTCATCCACCACGGGCAGCTTCTCGCCGACCAGCCCCTGGCCGCCTTCATCGCCGACCACACCACCGAGCACGTCCGGGCCCGCACACCCGACCGACGCGGGCTCCTCGAGGCGCTCGGCCGCGCCGGCGTGCAAGCGACACCCGACGCAGCGAGCACGGACGGGCTGGATGTCCCTGATGCCACGACGGACCACGTCGGTCGCGTCGCCGCCTCCGCCGCTATCGAAATGTCCGAGCTGAGCGCGGTCCGGGACTCCCTCGAGGACGTCTTCCTCTCCATGACCTCGACCCAGAAGAGAGCCGCCTGACATGGACCTTCTCGCCTCGGAGTGGATCAAGGCCCGCAGCATCCGCACCACGTGGATCCTGGCGGCCGGAACCGTCCTGGTCACCGCCGTGGTCAGCCTGCTGGGCATCAGCGGTCTCCTGACCGACTGGCAGGCCGACCTGCCAGTCGACTTCGACCCGACCGGGACCAGCTTCAAGGGCATCCTCGTCGGGCAGATCCTCATCGCCACACTCGGCACCCAGACGTTCACCGGCGAGTACGCCACCGGTCAGATCATCACCAGCCTGACGATCGCACCCCGTCGCCTCCTCCTGCTCACCACGAAACTCGCCGTCACCGCCCTCATCGCCCTCGGAACCGCCGTGCTCACCGTGGCGTGCAGCTTCGGCGCGAGCCAAGCGGCCCTGGCCGCCGCCGGACTGCCGACGGCCGATCTGGCCGACGCCCACACCGTCCGGGCGATCCTGTGCGCGACCGGGTACCTGGTGCTCACCGCCATCCTCGGCGTGGGGCTCGGGGCCATCACCCGCTCCTCCTCGGGCGCGCTGGCCGTCGTGGTCACCGTGGCGCTGCTCGTCCCCGCTCTCGCACCCGGGCTACCCGGAGCCGTCGGGGACCTCGCGAGGACCTACTGGCCCACCACCGCCGGGCAGGCCTCCTACATGACCTCCAGCACCGGTCCTCTGACCCCGACGGCCGGGCTCGCCGTGATGGCGGTGTTCACCCTCTGGACGACACTCGCCGCTCACCTCACGCTCAGGACCCGAGACGCATGACACTCGAGGTGTCGATCCCGTGTGTCGGGCCCCTCCGAGTGCGGTGCGATCGCCAACCACAGGCCGTCTGGCACTACCCTCGCGTCCACCCTCACGATCACCGCGGTCCCGCTCCCCCGCTCCAGAGGGTCCGCGCGCCTGGGGGGCCGCCTGGGCTGCGGGTTCAGGTACCGGTACACCGAAGCCGCGGCCGAGGGCCGCGCGCCGTTAGGCTGACGCCATGGGCTTGTTCTCCCGCCGATCCCCCGAAGTCCCGCCACCCGGCCCCTTCGTGTTCGTTGTCGACGACGTCTTCGCCGTCAGCGGCGTGGGCCCGATCCTGACCGGCGTGGTGGTCAGCGGATGGATGTCGAAGGGCCAGGAGGCGTCGCTCCTGCTTCCGGATGGCGCGCGGCTCGTGACCATCCGGCGGATCGAGTCATCGCGTCGTCGGCCGCAGCAGGTGGCCGCCGGCGCGGAAGTCGGCGTCGTGCTCGACGGGCTCGGTCCGGACGACATCCCGACCAGACCGCGCGGCGACCACCCCGTGATCGACTCCCCGCGACTGCGCGGCGTCGAACTCGTCAACCGCTGAGGACGCCGCTGCGGCGGACCGTGACGACCGGGATGCCACGACTTCGACTCGCGGGTCGGATGCGGCAGCTCCGGTCTCGCAGCCGCACGCCCCGCACACCGCGTTCACAACCTCACGGGGGAAGAACAACCTAGCGTGCGGGCGGCGGCGCGCACCTGCACGTCACCCCTCGGTTTCGACCCGGAACCACCCGGCCGCGGACTACGTTGCGGGGCATGAGCAAGCGCGCCGGGCAATACGTCGAGGCCCGCACGTGAGAGGTCGGCGCCGTCCGCCGGCGGAGACCAGCAGCAGGAAGGCCGGTCGGCTCATCCGTGTCTGGGTCGGCCCAGCGATCTCGGGTGCGGGCCGCACCGGGCCAGATCGCACCTGGGACGTGCGCGTGCCCGCCTCGGGTCGACGCCGCACGAGGGTGCGCTTCCCCCCCCCCGCCCGAGTGGGTAGCGCGATCGAGGCGCTGCGCTGGGAGCGACTCGCGCGCCTGGTGGCCGCGGAGTACGAGGAGCAGGGCAACCTGGGGCTCTGGTTCGGCAGCTCGCTCGCCGGCGCCGTCGCCGGGCTCGTGGTGGGCGTCCCGGTCGGATGGGACCTGGGAAGCCCGTGGCCGGTGATCGTGGCCCGCGTCATTCTCGGGCTGATCGTTGGCGGGATCTGCGGGCTCCTGATGATCGCCGCCGGTCGGACCGACCTGCGGGCCACTTCACCGACGCCGGCCTGCGCGCCGCCCTGGCCGTGGGTGTTGCAGTGTCGGCTGAGAATCACCTGTGACCGTACGGGACCCGGCGCGATCAGCTGTCGTGAGACAGAGAATGAGGTAGACCACGCGGGAATCTAGGTAGTCGAGGAGGACTAGGTGATCACCGGGTCTAGGTGTATTGACTCGCGTCGAGCACCCGGTTCACGGCACCGATGTCGTCGTCCGGGATCCGCGGTCTCGACCCCGGCGCCCGGACCAGGCGTCGCCGTCGCGTCATCGGTCGGTGACGCGTCATGTCCGGCGCAGTCGCCTCGGGAGGCGGGCGGGGCGGGTCGCGGTTAGCGTCGACCGCGTCCCACCGGCTCCGGCGGGGCAGCAGCCTCCAGCACCGGGGCGCCATGCCTTCTCCCTGAACGGAGGCCCTTGTGCGAGCACCGATCCCCCGCGGTCCGCTGAGCACCGACGTGCTCGCCGCGCTGACCGCAGGCGACATCGACGCGAGTCTGCCCGACCATGCCGCCCGCGCGGCCGAGAGCAGCACCGACCTGTGGACGGACGAGGACGTGCAGATCACGCTGACGGTCCTCTACGAGCTGCACCACCACGGGATCGACGGTGTCGACGACCGGTTCGAGTGGGACACCACGATCCTGCGCACCCGTGCGGTCCTCGAGCAGCGGTTCGAGGACCGGCTGCGGGCCGAGGTCACCGTCCCGGCGGACCTCCTCGAGGCGGTCGATCGGGACATCGCGACCGACGGGGTGGCGGTCGGCGTGGCTCGCGCGCTGTTCGACCTGACCAGCCGCGACGCCGGACCGAGCCTGTCGGGATACGTGGCCAGGAAGGCCACCGACGACCAGCTGCACGAGCTGCTGATCCATCGCTCGGTCTACCAGCTCAAGGAGGCCGACCCGCACACCTGGGCGATCCCGAGGCTGTCCGGCCCGCCGAAGGCGGCGCTCGTCGAGATCCAGGCCGACGAGTACGGCGGAGGACGTCCGGAGCGCATGCACTCCGCCCTGTTCGCCCGCACCATGCGCGGTCTCGGGCTGGACGACACCTACGGGTGCTACGTCGACGACGTGCCCGCGCTCACGTTGGCGTCGGTGAACATGATGTCGATGTTCGGGCTGCAACGCCGGCTGCGCGGCTGCATCGTCGGGCACCTCGCCGCGTTCGAGATGACGTCCTCGCAGCCCAACCGGCTCTACGGGAACGGCTTCCGCCGCCACGGGTACGGCACCGACACCACCTGGTACTTCGACGAGCACGTGGAGGCCGACGCCGTCCACGAGCAGATCGCCGGACGTGACCTCGCCGGCGAGCTCGTCGCCCAGCAACCGGGTCTGCGTGACGACGTGCTGTTCGGGGCCGCGGCCTGCCTGGCGGCCGACGCCCGGGTCGGCACGTTCCTGATCGACCGGTGGTCCGCAGGGGAGAGCTCGCTGCGCCGGCCCGCACGGGCGGAGGTGGGCGTGTGAGCACCCGGCCGGCTCCGGTCGTGCTGACCGCGTGTCCCGACGGGCCGATCCTGGTGCGCGGTGACGTCGAGATCCGTGACGCGGCGGGTGCGCTCGTGCCACGCAGGCGCGCGACCGTCGCGCTGTGCCGGTGCGGGGTCTCGGCGATCAAGCCGTTCTGCGACGGCTCGCACAAGGCGATCGGCTTCCGCACCGACGACGAGGCGCCGAGGCCGCCAGAACCGGGTCAGCGACCGGTCTGACGACGCTCGGCGCTGTCCGGCCGGCGGACCTCCCGCGCCTACTGCGCTGCGGGCAGCGCGGGGTCGAGCACGACCTTCACGCAGCCGTCCTCCTTGCGCTGGAAGGTCCGGTACGCCGCCGGGGCGTCCTCCAGCGGCACCCGGTGCGTGCGCAGGTCCAGCACGCCGAGCGGGTCGGCGGGGTCCTGCACCAGCGGCAGCAGGTCGTCCACCCAGCGCCGCACGTTGGCCTGGCCCATCCGCAGCGTGATCTGCTTGTCGAAGATCTGCATCATCGGCAGCGGGTCCTTCGCGCCGCCGTACACGCCGGAGATCGACAGGGTGCCGCCGCGCCGCACGGCGTCGATCGCGATCAGGAACGCCGCCAGCCTGTCTCCGCCGACCTTCTCGGTCACCGCGGCCGCCAGCGCACCGGGCAGGTGGCCGACGGCCTTCTGCGCCGCCTCCGCCAGGGGTGAGCCGTGCGCCTCCATCCCCACCGCGTCGACCACCGCGTCCGGCCCGCGGCCGTCCGTGACGTCCCGCAGCACGGCTGCCACATCACCCTCGCCGGTCCGCGAGGCGTCCAGCACCTCCACGCCGTGCCGTGCCGCCATCGCCAGCCGCTCCGGCACCGTGTCGACGCCGATCACCCGCGCCGCGCCGCGGTGCAGGGCCACCCGGGTCGCCATCTGCCCGATCGGCCCCAGCCCGAGCACCGCGACCGTCGACCCCGCCTGCACCCCCGCGTACTCCACCGCCTGCCAGGCCGTCGGCAGCACGTCCGACAGGTACAGGTAGCGCTCGTCCGGCTCGCCGTCGTCCGGCACGACCACCGGCCCGTACTGCGCCTGCGGCACCCGCAGGTACTGCGCCTGCCCCCCGGGCACGCTGCCGTAGAGGCGGGTGTAGCCGAACAAGGCCGCGCCCTTGTCCTGGGCGTGCACCTGCGTCGTCTCGCACTGCGACTGCAACCCGCGGCGGCACATGAAGCAGGTCCCGCAGGCGATCCCGAAGGGCACCACCACCCGGTCGCCGACGCTGAGCCGTTCGCCGGCCACCGCGCCGACCTCCTCGACGACACCCATCGCCTCGTGGCCGAGCACGTCGCCCGGGTCGAGGTACATGCCGAGCACCGCGTACAGGTGCAGGTCCGATCCGCAGATCGCGGTGGACGTGATCCGCACCACCGCGTCGGTCGGCTGCTCGATCCGTGGGTCCGGCACCGTCTCGACGCTCACGTGCTCGCGTCCCTGCCAGGTCAGTGCGCGCATCGCGCTCCCCTTCGAGTCGCCGCGTCGGCGGCGGTCTGGGCCGCCGTCGGTGGCGGATGGTGGCGGTGCGCTGGCTCCACACCGGCCTCGCCAGTCTCGCACCGGGTCCCCGGAGCGGCGACCGGCCGCTGCGGATGCGCGCCGCCGCCAGCAGGACCACCATGCCGACATGTCCCCCGCCCGTCGTCCCGTCGGCCCGTCGTCCGCAGCGGTCGCTGCCGTCGTGCTGCTGCTCGCCGGGTGCACGGGCCCGTCGTCCGCCGACCGCGACGCGGCGGACACCGTCAGTCAGGCGGTGGACCAGGCGACCTCCGCCGTGGCGATCGGCACCCTCGTCGTCGAGCTGGTGCGCGACGACCGGACCACCGCCGCCACCGCCGACACCACGCTGAACGACGCGCTGCTCGACGTCTGGGACGCCCAGGGCGTGCTCACCCGCGACGTGCCGGCCGACCCGGAGGCCACCGCCGCCCGGGACCGTGCCACCGCAGCGGCCGACGCCGGTGCCACCGCCCTCGCCGACGCGCGGGCGTGGGTGAACGACACCTCCGGCTCGGACGTCGACCATGTCGCCGCCGCGCTCTCCGCGGCGGCCGACGCGCTGGACGCCGCGGGGGCAGAGGTGGCGGGATGAAGCGGCTCCTGGGTGTCGCGCTCGGCATCCTGACCGCGATCGGCGGCTTCGTCGACATCGGTGACCTGGTCACCAACGCCGTGGTCGGCGCACGCTTCGGCACCTCCCTGGTGTGGGTGGTGGTGGTCGGCGTGGTCGGGATCTGCCTGTTCGCGCAGATGTCCGGACGCGTCGCCGCGGTCAGCGGGCGCGCGACCTTCGAGATCATCCGGGAACGCCTCGGACCCCGGGCGGGCGGCGCCAACCTGGTCGCGTCCTTCGCGGTGACCCTGATGACGCTCACCGCCGAGATCGGCGGCATCGCGCTCGCCCTGGAGCTCGCCACCAGCGTCGAGTCACGGCTGCTGATCCCCGTCGCCGGGCTCGCGGTCTGGCTGGTGCTGTGGCGGGTCAAGTTCCAGGTGCTGGAGAACGTCACCGGCATGCTCGGCCTGCTGCTGGTGGTCTTCGCGGTCGCGCTCGTCCAGCTCGGCCCGGACTGGGGCGCGCTGATCGACTCCGCGCTGCACCCCGTCACGCCGGCCGACGAGCCCGCGCCGGTGTACTGGTACTACGCGGTCGCGCTGTTCGGCGCGGCGATGACCCCGTACGAGGTGTTCTTCTTCTCCTCCGGCGCACGCGAGGAGGGGTGGACCGCGAAGGACCTGTCGCAGTCCCGGAGCAACGTGCTGATCGGCTTCCCCCTCGGCGGGCTGCTCTCGGTGGCCATCGCCGGCTGCGCGGCCGTGGTGCTGCTGCCGCGCGGGATCGAGGTGACCTCGCTGTCCGAGATCACGTTGCCGGTGGCGCTGGCCGGCGGCAAGCTCGCGCTGGCCGTGGTGATCCTCGGCATCGTCGCGGCGACCTTCGGCGCCGCCCTGGAGACCGCGCTGTCCACCGGCTACACCCTGGCGCAGTTCTTCGGCTGGTCCTGGGGCAAGAGCCACCGGCCCGCGCGGGCCGCGCGCTTCCACACCGCCATGCTGCTCGCGGTGCTGCTCGGCACGCTGGTGCTGCTGTCGGGCATCGACCCGATCGCGGTCACCGAGTACTCCGTGGTGTTCTCCGCCGTGGCGCTGCCGCTGACCTACCTGCCGATCCTGGTCGTCGCCAACGACCGGCAGTACATGGGCGAGCACGTCAACGGCCGGCTCACCAACGCCCTCGGGCTCGTCTACCTGGTGGTCATCGTGGTGGCGTCGCTCGCCGCGATCCCGCTGATGATCGCCACGGGGGCCGGACGATGAGCCCCCGCCTGCGGCGCCGGGACCGACCGGTCGACCGGCACGAGACCCTGCCGGCTCCCCCGGCACCCGCCGGGCTGGTGCTCGACGCCCGTCTGCACCTGCTGGACCGGCAGGTGATCGACCGCGGCGGGGACGCCGTCGCGGTGCTGGACGACCTGGAGCTCGCACCGCTGCCCGGAGACCCGGCTGTGCTGGTCGGCACCCACCTGCTCAGCGGTCCGGTGCTCGTCACCCGGATCTTCGGCGGCCGACCGCCGCGCGGGCGGCTGCACCGGATCCGGTGGGCCCACGTCACCGACGTCGGCGCGGTGGTCCGGCTGGGCGTGCCCGGCGAGGAGCTCGACGTGCTCTGGGTGGAGCGCTGGCTGCGCGAGCACGTGATCGGCCGGATCCCCGGAGGTCGCCATGATCCTCAGTGACCTGCTCGACCTGCCGGTGCGCGACGCCGACGGCCGGCCGCTCGGGTTCGTCGTGGACGTCCGGCTCGTCCTGGACGGTCCGCTCGACGGGACGCTGGCGGCCCCGCGCCTGCACGGTCTGCTCGTGAGCCCGCGCACCGGCACCTCGTTCCTCGGCTACGAGCGCACCGACGCGAACGCGCCCGCCCTGATCGCCCGCTGGCTGCGTCACCGGCACCGCGGCACGTTCCTGGTCCTGCACGAGGACGTCGAACCGTGGGGTGACGCGCCGGAGGGCGTCGTGCTGCGGGCGGGCCATCGGCGGTGGGACCCCGCGCTCCCCCGCGGCTGACGGCCGGGCTCCCCGACCAGCGGGGCGGTCGCCGGGCTCTGGCTCCCCCGTGTCGACATCCATTTAGACAGATGTCAATATAGATGCATGTCGAATCAGCTCGGCTGCGTCCCCGCGGCCTCCCCCGCCGATCACGCCATGGGCATGGACGCGGCCACGCACGTGGCCGGCACCCTGAAGGCGCTCGGCGATCCGCTGCGGCTGCGGATGCTGTCGCTGATCGCCGCCTCCCCGACCGGTGAGCTGTGCGTGTGCGACCTGGCCACCGTCGCCGAGGTGTCCCAGCCGACGGTCTCGCACCATCTCAAGCTGCTCAAGGACGTCGGGCTGCTGACGTCCGAGCGGCGCGGCACCTGGGTCCACTACCGTGTCCGGCCTGCGCTGCGCGGCGCGGTGACGACCTTGCTCGACTCGTTCGCGCCGATCGCCGCCGAGGCCGCCCACCTGGTCCCGCTGGCCGGGCTGACCGACGCCGAGCAGGCCCTGGACCGCATCACCGACCGGCTGGCCGGCGAGTTCCCCGACCGGGACCGCGCTGCGGTGCTGAGCGTGGTCCGCGAGTCCTACACCGGCCTGGCGCGCTCCTCGGCGGTCCGCGCGCACCTGCTGGTCAACACGGAGCGGTTCGCCCGCCAGCGGCTCGCCGACGTCGCCCGGTCCCTCGCCGCCGCGACCGACGCCCGGCACCGCCCGCAGGTGCTGTTCGTGTGCGTGGCCAACGCCGGACGCTCCCAGCTCGCCGCCGCGCTGCTGCACCACTACGCGGGCGACGCCGTCACGGTCCGCTCGGCCGGGTCGACCCCCGCAGGCGAGGTCCACCCCGGGGTCCGACCGCTGCTGGCCGAGCTGGCCGCCGACGCCGACGCGTTCCCCAAGCCGCTGACCGACGACGCGATCCGCGCGGCGGACGTCGTGATCACGATGGGCTGCGGGGACATCTGCCCGATCCTGCCCGGCACGCGCTACGAGGACTGGGCGGTCGGCGACCCGGCCCTGGCCTCCGAGACCGGCGTGCGCGCGATCCGCGACGAGATCGACCGCCGGGTGCGCGCCCTGCTCGCCGATCTGCTGCCCGACCTGCCCCTGTCGACCCGCTGGCACCAGGAGACCTGATGACCGAGACCACCGCGAAGCCGTCCGCCCTGTTCGTCTGCGTGCACAACGCCGGACGCTCCCAGATGGCCGCCGGCTACCTGCGCGCACTGTCCGGCGGCGCCGTCGAGGTCCGCTCCGCCGGGTCGATGCCCGCCGAGCAGATCAACCCCGTCGCCGTGGCGGCCATGCTCGAGGAGGGCATCGACCTCCGCGACGAGCGCCCGAAGATCCTGACCACCGACGCGGTCAAGGCCTCCGACGTGGTGATCACGATGGGCTGCGGTGACGCGTGCCCGATCTTCCCCGGCAAGCGCTACGAGGACTGGGCCCTGGACGACCCGGCCGGGCAGGGCATCGAGGCCGTGCGCCCGATCCGCGACGAGATCCGCGCCCGCGTCCTGATCCTGCTGGCCGAGCTCGGCGTCGACCCCGTGACCGCCTGAGCGGCCGGGACGGTCAGGCAGGCTTGCGGGCCCGGACGATCGCGCCGTGCATGCCGTCGGCGACCGGGTGGGTGAACGTGACCTCGGCGTCGACGAACCCCGCCGCCGCCAGGCCCTCCAGGTACTCGGCGCGGGACAGCGCCCCGGCGATGCACCCCACGTACGAGCCGCGCTCGGCCCGCTGCTCAGGGGTCAGGTGGTCCTCGGCGACCACGTCGGAGATCCCGAACCGGCCACCGGGCACCAGCACCCGGAACGCCTCGGCCAGCACCGCCGACTTGTCCGGGGACAGGTTGACCACGCAGTTGGAGATCACCACGTCCACCGAGGCGTCCTCCAGCGGCAGGTCCTCGATCGTGCCCTGGCGGAACTCCACGTTCGACGCACCCGCCCGCTCGGCGTTCGCCCGCGCCAGGTCCAGCATCTCCGCGGTCATGTCGACCCCGAAGGCGAACCCGGTCGCACCGACCCGACGCGCGGACAGCAGCACGTCGATCCCGCCGCCGGAGCCCAGGTCCAGCACCCGCTCCCCCTCGCGCAGCTCGGCGACCATCAGCGGGTTCCCGCACCCCAGCGACGAGGCCAGCGCCTCGGCCGGCACCGATGCGGCGTCGTCCGCCCCGTACAGGCCGGCACCGAACCGCTCGTCGATCACCAGATCCGTCGGCCCGCACCCTCCGCCCGACCCGCCGCAGCAGCCCGCGTCCCCGCTGCCCTGCACCGCCGCCAGCGCGTACCGCGCACGCACCTGCTCCCGCACGTCCTGCACCATCACGACCACCTCCACATCGACGCTCATCAATACCTGCTGACCGGAAGCCTGGACCAGGGATCGACAACTGTCAATGTCTGGGTCATCATGGGCGCATGGCACTCGACCTGCTCCCGCTGGCACCGGCCACGTCGACCGGCTGCTGCTCCCCGGCCGCCGGCCCGACGATGAGCGCTCAGGACGCCGAGGCCACCGCGCGGACGCTCAAGGCGCTGGCCGACCCGACCCGGCTGCGGCTGCTGTCGATCATCGCCGCGCACGAGGGCGGCGAGGCCTGCGTCTGCGACCTGACCGAGCCGGTCGGGCTGTCGCAGCCCACCGTCTCCCACCACCTCAAGGTGCTCACCGAGGCCGGGTTCGTCACCCGGGACAAGCGCGGCGTCTGGGCCTACTACACCCTGGTCCCCGGCGCGGTGCGCGCACTGAGCACCCACCTCGGCGAGCACCTGCTCGGCCAGGTCGACGCATGAGCGCCCCCACGGCCACCGGCGTGCAGATCGCCGCGATGGGCCCCGAGCACGCCGTCGCCGTGCTCGACATCTACACCGCCGGCATCGCCACCGGCACCGCGACCTTCCAGTCCCAGGCGCCGACGTGGCAGGAGTTCGACACCGGCCACCTGCCCGCGCACCGCTTCGTCGCCCTCGACGGCGACCAGGTGATCGGCTGGATCGCGGTCTCCCCCGTCTCCGGCCGGTGCGTCTACGCGGGCGTCGTCGAGCACTCCGTCTACGTCGCACCGTCCGCCCGCGGCCGCGGGGTCGGCGCGCTCCTGCTCGACCACCTGCTCGCCGACGCCGCAGCCGGTGGGATCTGGACCGTGCAGTCCGGGGTGTTCCCGCAGAACACCGCCAGCCTCGCCCTGCACGCCGCCGCCGGCTTCCGTGTCGTCGGCACGCGCGAACGCCTCGGGCTGATGGAGCACGGGCCCCATGCCGGCGCCTGGCTCGACGTCGTGCTGCTGGAGAAGCGCCTGTAGCGACCGCGCACCGGCGTCGAGGCGGTCATCCGGTTCACCTGAGCCGGGCTCGGTGGCGCGGCCGGCCGTGGTGGTCGTGATCGCTGATCCAGCCTCCGTCGACCTGCCGGCCGATCACGTCGAGGTGCGGCCGGACGAGGTCGTCGAACGGCACCGGGGCGATCTCGTGGACGTCGATCCGGGCGACGACGCGACCGGCGAGATCGACCAGGCTCAGCCGCCACGTCGTCGCCTCCCCCTGCTCGCTGGGGTCGTGGAGCACCACGATCCGGCTGCGCCCGCGCTCCTCGACGCTCAGGTCGGCGAAGCGGTCCCCCTCGGGCTCCTCCGGCGCGGGCGCGGTCGTCACGTGCGGCTCGTCCCACCGCAGCGGGCCCGCGCACACCCCGGGTTCACGATGCACCCACCGGCAGGGTCGTCTCGATCGGCAGCACGTCCGTGAGCCCGAGGAGCGTCAGCACGTGCGCGACGGGCGACGGCACCCGGCGGAGCGTGCACCGGGTGCCGGACTCCTGGCAGGCACGCCGGCACTGGAGGAGGAAGGTGACGCCCGAGGAGTCCAGGAACGTGACCTCGCCGAGGTCCACCACCACGGGCCGATCGGCCGCAGCGATCCAGTGCAACGCCTGGCGGGCCTGTTCTCGCAGCGCGAGGCCGATCTCGCCACGCAGGTGCAGCACGGCGACGTCGCCGTCGCGCTCGGTCGTGATCTCGTGCGTCTTCATGATCGCGCCGCCTCCGGCGTGGGGTCGCCGGCACCGGTCGGCGCCGTCGTGCACGGCAAGGTCGATCTGAGATCGGTGCGACGACGCCCCGCACTGCCACCACTGTCGCACGGATCGCGAGATCCGCGCGGGCCCGGCCGCGCCGGACCGGCCAGCCGGGTCAGAACACCGGCTTGCCCCCGGTGACCCCGAGCACCGTGCCCGAGACGTACGAGGCGGTGGTGGACGAGGCGAGGAAGACGAAGGCGTGCGCGACCTCCGCCGGCTGCCCGGGGCGGCCGAGCGGGGTGTCCAGGCCGAACTTCTCCACCTTCTCCGGCGGCTGGGTCGCGGGCTGCAACGGCGTCCAGATCGGCCCCGGCGCCACCGCGTTCACCCGGATCCCGCGCTCCCCCAGCTCCGAGGCCAGGTTCACGGTGATGTTGTTGATCGCGGCCTTGGTCGAGGCGTAGTCCACCAGCGACTCCGAGGGCTGGTAGGCCTGGATCGAGGAGCAGTTCACGATCGCGGAGCCCTCGCCCAGGTGCGTCAGCGCCTCCTGCGTCACCCAGACCAGCGCGTAGAGGTTGGTCTTCATCACGCGATCCAGGTCGTCGGTGCGCACGTCCTCGAAGGACTCCCGCCGGGCCATCTGGTAGCCGGCGTTGTTCACCAGGAGGTCCAGCCCGCCCAACCCCTCCACGGCGGTGCTCACCGCCCCGCGCGCGGCGTCCTCGCTGCGCAGGTCGGCCGGCACCAGCACGCAGGTCCGGCCGGCCTCGCGCACCCAGCGGGCCGTCTCCTGGGCGTCCACGTCCTCCTCGGGCAGGTAGCCGATCGCCACGTCGGCGCCCTCCCGGGCGTAGGCGATGGCGACCGCCCGGCCGATCCCGGAGTCACCGCCGGTGATGAACGCCCGGCGACCGGTCAGCCTGCCGGAGCCGACGTACGAGGTCTCCCCGTGGTCGGGGGCGGGATCCATCGGGCCGGTCAGACCGGGCGGGTCCTGCTGCTGCCGCGGCAGCGACGTGTCGTTCATGTCGACTCCCTCCGAGAGTTGCGGTTCTCCACGCTAGGCAGACCGGACCGGGTGCCGCATCTGCACCGGATGCGGGTGCCGGGGCCGCGGAGCACGATCGAGGGATCAGGAGCCGCCGGCGAAGGAGGACGCCATGCCGAAGCGAGACCCGGGTCCGAGCGTGAAGGACCCCGAGCTGTACGAGGAGCTTCGCGACGAGGGCAACAGCAAGGAGAAGTCCGCGCGCATCGCGAACGCCGCCGCGGCGCGCGGCCGCTCCGCGGTGGGCCGCAAGGGCGGCACGTCCGGCTCCTACGAGGACTGGACCGTCGCCGACCTGCGCAAGCGTGCCGCCGAGATCGGGATCGAGGGTAGGTCCTCGATGAACAAGAGCGATCTCGTGCAGGCGCTGCGCTCGCACTGAGGGGATCAGGGCCGGGGCCGTCTCACCGCCGCCCGAGCCGACGGGCCAGTACGTTCACCGCGAACGTCGCCAGCAGGGAGGCGGGACCCGCCGCCCAGACCAGGAAGACGGCGGAGCAGAGCGCGCCGGCGCGGTCGTGCTCACGGGGCGCGCACCTCGGCCGCCGCCATCTGCCGCTCGAAGAACTCCAGGGCGTGCGGCAGCGCGACCATCGCGGCGGCCCAGGTGTGCCCGACCCCGGGCTCGACCCGCAGCTCGACGGGCTGACCCCGCGCCTCCAGCGCCGCGGCCAGCTCCGTGGCGGACCGCACCACCTCGGGGTCGCCCTCGTCGCCGCCGCGGTCGAGGAACACCGCCGTGGGCGTGGTGAGCGCGATCGTCCGGACGTAGTCGGCGGGCTGTGCGCGGCGATCTCCTGCGGGGTGGACAGCTCGGTCTCCGCGCCGGCGCCGGGGCGGTCGTACGGCATGATCGCCAGGATCGTGCCGATGTCCTCCGAGTGGCGCAGGCCCTGGTCGAGGGCGCAGTACGCCCCCGAGGACATGCCGCCGACCGCCTGGTACGTGCGGTCGGTCGCGATCGGGTAGCGCTGCTCGACCCAGGGCACGATCGCCCTCGCCCCGCGCGGTGGCGGTCGCCCGGGTGAGCAGCCGGGTGCTCCAGGCGCTCGCGATCTGGCAGCTGGTCGGTCTGGCGCTGCTGCCGTTCGCGCCGCACGCCGTGCACACGGTCGCGGGCTGGCTCGCGGTCCTCAACGTCCCGAGCCATCCCGGGTTCTTCGCGGCGGTGCTGGTCGGGGTGATCGCCTCCGGCATGCTGCGTCGGCTGCGCGCCGCGATGTGGTTCGTCGTGCTGGTCTGGCAGGTGCCGACGGCGGTGCTCGGGGGCGTGCTGCTGGTCCTGGGCGGCACCGGCGTGCTGTCGGTCGAGGACGCCGGCCTGCGCCGCTCCGACCTCGCCTCCCTGGCGGTGTCGGTCGTGGTCGCGGTGGTGGCGACCGTACTGCTGGTGGGATCTCGGCGCGCCTTCCCGGCCCGGTTGCGCCGACGCGCCTGGCGCAGCGCGGTGCTGGTGACGCTCGCCGGCGTCGCCCTCGGCGCGCTGCTGGCGATCGTGCTGCTGCGGGTGCAGCCCTCGCACGGCGCCTCGATCGGCGAGCAGGTCCGGTGGAGCGTGGCGCACGCGATCGGCGTCCACACCCCGGCGCTGCACGGCGAGGCGCACGGGCCGCTCTGGATCGGCGCCCTCGCCAGCCTGGTGTCCGCCACCGGTCTGCTGCTCGGGCTGGCGGTCTTCCTGCGCTCGACCTCCGACGACCGGGCGCGGCACGCCGAGGACGACCTGACCGTGCGGCGGCTGCTGCTCACCTCCGGCGAGGGCGACTCGCTCGGCTACTTCGCCACCCGGGCCGACCGGTCGACCGTGCTGTCCGCCGACGGTCGGGCCGCGGTGTCCTACCGGGTCGTGTCCGGGGTGAGCCTGGCGGCCGGCGAGCCGCTGGGCGCGCCGGAGGCCTGGCCGGACGCGATCGACCGCTGGCTGGCGCACACCCGGGAGCACGGGTGGGTCCCCGCGGTCACCTCGACCACCGAGGCCGGTGCGCGCGCCTACCAGGACGCGGGGCTGCACCCGGTGCCGATGGGCGACGAGGCGGTCGTGGTCCCCCGGCGGTTCGACCTGGCGGCACCGGCCATGCGCGCGGTGCGGCGCAGCGTCGAGCGGGGCCGGTCGGCGGGGTACCAGGTGAAGGTCCGTCGTCAGTCCGCGATCCCCGAGCCGGAGCTCGCCGCGCTGGTGCCCGACGCCGACCGGTGGCGGCACGGCGAGGAGCGGGGCTACTCGATGGCGCTGGAGCGCATCGGCTCCCCGGTGGACCCGCGGCTGGTCGTTGTCAGCGCCCACGACGCCGAGGGGCGGTGCCAGGGGCTGCTCTCCTTCGCGCCGTGGGGTCGGCGCGGGCTGTCGCTGGACGTCATGCGGCGATCCCCCGACGCGATCACCGGGGTCACCGAGATCATGGTGCACGGCCTGGTCGGTGCCGCCGGCGACCTGGGCGTCGACCGGATCTCGATGAACTTCGCGATGTTCCGGGGGACCTTCGAGCTCGGCGAGCGTGTCGGTGCCACCCCGGTGCAGCGGTTCAACCGGCGGGTGCTGCTGCTGGCCTCCCGGTTCTGGCAGCTGGAGCAGCTGTACCGCTCGAACGAGAAGTACCAGCCGGACTGGGTGCCGCGGCTGCTCTGCTACGAGGCCGGCAGCCAGCTCACCCGCGTGATCCTCGCGCTCGGTCAGGCGGAGGGCTTCGTGCCCCGGGGGCCGGCCTGGCTCGGCGGCACGGAGGCGGCCGCGGGTGCCGCGTCGCTGCAGGACCCGGCGCACGTGGCCGCGGTGCGGGACCAGGAGTCCGAGGCGCTGGCCGTGACCGCCCCGGACCGGCACCTCACCGAGCAGCAGCGGGCCCGGCACGCCAAGCTGCGGATCCTGCGCGAGGCCGGCACCGAGCCCTACCCGGTCGCGGTGCCCCGCACGGTCACGGTGGCGCGGGCCGCCGAGGTGCTCGCCGCCGGTCCGGGCGCCGCCGACGTCCCGGAGATCTCGGCCGTCGGGCGGGTGACCCGGCTGCGTGACCTGGGCGGCGTCGTGTTCGCCGTGCTGCGCGAGGGCACCGCCGAGGTGCAGGTGCTGCTCTCCGCCGACCGCACGGCGAACCTCGACCTGTGGCGCCGCGCCGTCGACCTCGGCGACCAGGTGTCGGTCACCGGGTCGCCGGTCACCAGCCGCAGCGGCGAGCCCTCGCTGGCGGTCACCGCCTGGACGATGGCCGCCAAGGCGCTCACCCCGCCGCCGGACAAGCACCGCGGCCTCGCCGACCCCGAGGCCCGCGTGCGGCTGCGGCACATGGACCTGGCCCTGGACGACCACGCCCAGCACCTGCTGCGCGCGCGGTCCACCGCCGTGTGGTCGCTGCGCTCCTCCCTGGTGGCCGCCGGGTTCCTGGAGGTCGAGACCCCGATCCTGCAACGCATCCACGGCGGCGCGAACGCCCGCCCGTTCCGCACCCACATCAACGCCTACGACCTGGACCTGTACCTGCGGATCGCCCCCGAGCTGTTCCTCAAGCGGCTGATGGTCGGCGGCGCGGGCCGCGTGTTCGAGCTGGGCCGGAACTTCCGCAACGAGGGCGTCGACGCGACCCACAACCCGGAGTTCACCTCGCTGGAGGCCTACGCCGCCCACGGTGACTACCTGACCATGCGCGACCTGACCCGGGAGCTGATCGTGGCCGCCGCCGTCGCGGTGCACGGCGAACCCGTCGCCCACCGGCCCGACGGCACGGTGGTCCGCCTCGACGGCCCGTGGCCGACGGTGACCGTGCACGACGCCGTGTCCCGGGCGCTGGACGCCGACGTCACCCCCGACCTGCCGCTGGCCGACCTGCGTGCGCTGTGCGACGCCCACGACGTCGCCTGGGACCCTGACGAGACGCACGGCGCGCTGGTGAACGAGCTCTACGACCGGTTCGTCGAGGGGCAGACCGTCGAGCCCACGTTCTACCTGGACTTCCCGGTGGAGACCTCCCCGCTCACCCGCGCGCACCGCCGCGACCCCCGCCTGGCCGAGCGCTGGGACCTGGTCCCCTTCGGGGCGGAGCTCGGCACGGCGTACTCCGAGCTGGTGGACCCGGTGGAGCAGCGCCGGCGGCTGACCGAGCAGTCCCTCCTCGCGGCGGCCGGCGACCCCGAGGCCATGGAGATCGACGAGGAGTTCCTCAGCGCACTGGAGTTCGCGATGCCGCCCACCGGCGGTGTCGGCATCGGCGTGGACCGGGTGGTGATGATGCTGGTCGGCGGGTCGATCCGGGACACCCTGACGTTCCCGTTCGTGCGCCCCTCCGGGCGGGGCGCCCGATGACCCTCGCCCTGGTCGCCGCGGTCGTGGCCGCGCTCGGGTACGGCGCCTCCACGATCATGCAGGCCGTCGCGACCCGACGCGCGCACGGGCTGTCCGCCCTGCGTCAGCCCCTGGTGATCGGTGCGCTGGTGATCGACGGCCTGGCATGGTTGCTGTCCCTGCTCGCGCTGGACCGGCTGCCGCTGTTCGTGGTGCAGGCCGTGCTCGCGTCCTCGGTGGTCGTGGTGGTGCTGCTGTCCCGGGCGGTGCTCGGGAGCGTCGTGCGACCCGTCGACCTCGCCGCGGTCGCCGTGGTCGTGCTGGCGCTGGGCGTGCTCGCCGGTGGGTCCGGCGAGCAGCCGGCCACGGCACCGCCGACCGGGTTCGTCACCGCGATGCTGATCACGTCCGGCGCGCTGGTGCTCGCGACCGTCGCCGCCTACCGGTCCGCACCCGCCTGGCTGCTGGCCCTGCTCGGCGGCCTGGGCTACTCCGGCACCGCCGTCGCCGCCCGGGGGGCGCACGCCGCCGAGGGGCTGGTCGGCACGGTGGTGCAGCCGCTCACCCTCGCGATCGTCGCCTGCGGCGCGGTCGGGGTGCTCGCCTACCTGCGAGCCCTGGAGCGCGGGGCGGCCGGTCCGCTCGCCGCGATCCTCTCGGTGACCGAGGTGGTGGTCCCCGGGGCCGTCGGCGTGGTGGTGCTCGGCGACGTGGTGCGCGCCGGGTGGGCGGCACCGGTCGGGCTCGCGCTGGTCGCCGCCGTGGTCGCCTGCGCCGTGCTGGCGACCAGCCCGGCGAGCGCCACCGCGGAGGCGGCCGGCTGAGGCCGACGGTCGTCGCCTCATCCCGGGCGGATGACGCCGCCCGGGCGGTCGCGCCGCGAGCATGGGTCGGTCCCCGTGATCAGGAGGCGCCGTGCCAGCGTCTGGTCGCCCGTGCGGTCGAGATCAGCACCGACGGCGCCCTGCCCGGCACCGGCACCCTGCTCGCCGGCCTGCCCGGCCATGTCCCCGACGGCACCGAGGTGGTGATCGAGGCGGAGTACGGCGTGCGGGTGGACGTGGGGGTGGTCGGCGACTGACCGGCGCGTCGCGGGTCGGTCGTCCGCGGGGGACCCGTCCGGCCGGACCGGTGCTACTGTTTGACACATGTCCAACAGTGCGGCGAGCAAGCGGCTGACCCCGGACGAGCGCCGTGAGCAGATCCTCGAGGTCGCCGCCGCCCACCTCGCCCGGAACGGCCACGACGGCGGGTCGGTCAGCGCGGTCGCGGCCGAGGCCGGCGTCACGCGGGCGCTGGTCTACCACTACTTTCCGGGCAAGGACGCCCTGCTCGACGCCGTGCTGCGTCGGGAGTCGCAGGCGTTGCTCGACGCGACGGCCCCCGACCCCGCGCGCACGGCCCGGCAGAACGTCGAGCGCGCCGTCGGCGCCTACCTCGACCACTTCGCGGCAGCCGGCGGGCTGCGCGAGCTCTACACCCCGCGCCCGACGTCGCCCGCCGTCGTCGCGGAGCTGACCGCCGGGAACCACCGGTCGCAGGTGGCGCGGGTGCGCGAGGTGCTCGCGCTGCCCGACTCGGCCCGCACACGGGTGGCGGTCGGCGCCTGGCTCGCGTTCGTCGAGCAGATCGCCCGGAGCGCCGCGACCGAGGCCGATCTGTCCCGCCGCGAGGCGATCGACCTGTGCACCGAGGCGCTCAGCGCCGCGACGGGCCGCCCGCTCCCCTGACCGGGCACCCGCCCGGACCCACCCGCACACCTGGAGGAGAACGTCATGAAGATCGTCGTCCTGGGCGCCACCGGCCACATCGGCTCGCGCTTCCTGCCCGAGGCCGTCGACGCCGGGCACGAGGTGGTCGCCGTCGCCCGCCGACCCGAGGCCGTCGAGCGACGCCCCGGCGTCAGCGTCGTGCGCGGCGAGGCCACCGACACCGCCGCGCTGACGGCGGCCGCGACCGGTGCCGACGCGCTCCTGGTGTCGATCACGGGGTCCACCAGGGACGCGACGTTCATGCAGCGCACGCTGCCACCGGTGATCGAGGCCGCCCGGCAGGCCGAGGTCGGGCGGGTGGTGCTGGTCTCCGCCTTCGGTGCCGGCGACACCGCGGCGAAGGCCTCCTGGTTCATGCGGCTCGCCTACCGGACCGTCCTGGGCAGGTTCTTCGCCGACAAGGCCGCCGCCGACGCGCTCCTGGCGGGCTCCGGCCTGGACTGGACGATCGTGTACCCGGTCAACCTCACGGACGCGAGGTCGCTCGGCGCGGCGACGATCGAGGACCTCGACGAGGTCGGGTCGGTCCCTGGCATGCCCGCGCTCCCGTTCTCCGACGCCGCCCGCGCGATCCTGCGGGTGGTCACCGACCCGGCCACCGTCGGGCGCCGGCTCCTGGTGAGCACGCCGACGGGATGGCGACCCGCACGGCGGCCCTGACGTCAGCCCGCGCGCCGGGTCAGTTGAGGATCTCGCCCCGCTCGTCGGCCGCGAGCACCGCCAGCCGCTCCCGCCAGCTCGCCAGCGCCTCCGGGGTCAGCCGGGGCCAGTCGGTGACCTCGCGGACCACCCGGAGCGGCGCGGTGCTGCGGTAGGACCGGGTGGGGTTGCCGGGGAACTTCTTGTCGGTCACGTTCGGGTCGTTCTCCCACGCGCCGGTGGGCTCGACCAGGTAGACCCGGGGCTCGGCATCGCCCGCGGCCAGCTCGGCTGCCAGGCCGGCGCCGCCGACCAGAGCGGTGAAGTACACGTGGTTCATCACGATCTCGGGGCGGTAGTTCGACCGGAAGCCCGCGGTCAGCAGGTCCCCCGCCCGCAGGTCGGCCTTGGTGCCGTGGAAGAACGGTCCGTCGTCCAGCGCGTCGCTCACGTCGCCCAGGGTAGGCGCGTGTCGCGCCCCGGGCTCGGCGGCCCGCGCCGGGTCGCCGCGTAGGACCGCGGCCCGCCTCTCGCGCCGCTCCGCGCCCGATCTGTCCGGTTTCGGCCCGCTCGATACCGGCAATTCGGACGCGTTCTCCCGGGTGCCGTGCGGTTTCCTCACTTCTGTCCAGGGCGGGGTCCCGGAGCGGCCTACCGTCGCGGGACGTGCGGCTCGTCCGGGGCCGCCCGCGGCGAGGAGGTGCCGGGTGTCGGTGAGCATGACCGAGGAGACGGTCACGGAGGCGAGAACCGTCCTGGACGGTGTCGGCGAGGCGGTCGGGCTGGACCTGCGGTGGTGGGTGCCGGACTGCGGGGACCGGGCGTGCACCACCGCGGTCGAGGACTGGGTGGAGCACCTCGCGGCCACGTCCCTGGCGACCGCTCAGGGCGCCCAGGGTCTGGGCCTGGACGTCGCCCGCATCGCGGGAACGCTCGCCGAGGCGGACACGGCGCTGGCGGGCCGGATCCCGCAGCAACGCTCCGGATCGGCCCGGCCCGCATGAGCCAGTGGGACGAGCGGCATCCCGGGCGGATCGACCGCGACGGGGTGCAGGGCCTGGTCTACCGGTGCGCGGAGCACCTGGTTGGCGTGGCCGAGCAAGCGGACCGGGTCGACCGGCTGGTCGCGACCACCAGCGAGGGCTGGACCGGACAGGCCGCCGACGCCTGGCGGGAGAGCGCCGCCGGGCTCGCCACCCGGATCCGCGACCTGGACCCCGCCCTGCGCGCCGGTGCGCAGGCCCTGGACGACTACGCGATGACCGTCGCCTCGATCGCCACCCGTGCGCAGGTCGTGAGCGAGGACCTCGACGCCGCTCGTCTCGGCGCCGCGCGCGCCCGGACCGACCTGGATCGGCTGCGCACCGGCTCCGATCCCGACGACGGCGATCTGCGGTACGCCCGGTACGCCCTGCGCGCCCGTGAGGACGAGCAGGACCACGCCGCGCACCTGCTGACCCGCCTCGCCGAGGAGCGCCGGTGCGCCGACCAGATGCTCACCGCACGGCTGCGCGCCGCCCTGCCCGCGACCTGGACCGACTCCGGCGGGCTCGCCGGCACCCTCGACCCCGGGGTGTTCCGCGGCGAGGCGACCGACCTGTCCGCGATCGGCCTGTGGGCTCTCGCCCTGGAGGCCGGCCCCCGGGGCGACGCCGCGCTGCGCTGGCTCGCCGGGCAGCTCACGGGGGCCGACCTCGACGCGCTGCTCGCGCGCTGCCCCGACCTGGCCACCCGCCTGGCGCGCGAGGACCGCGCCGCCCTGGCCCGCTCCCACCCCGACCTCGCCACCGCGCTCGCCGTCGGTGAGCCCGACGCCCGGATCGCAGCCATCGCGGCCGCGTTCGCGACCATGACCCCCGCGCAGGCGACCCGGGCCGCGCGGACGTTCCCGGGCCTGGTCGGCAACCTCGACGGGGCACCGCTGGCGGTGCGCGCGGCCGCGAACCGGGTCGTGATCCGCGCGGCGATCCCGGACGCGCAGCGACGGATCGCGGACCTCGACGTCCGGATCGTTGAGCTCGAAGCCCTCCGCGCGGCCGGGTCGCGGCGGTGGGACGACGAGCTGCTCCGGTGCCGGCTCGAACGCCAGGTACTGGTCGACCGCATCCCCTGGTGCGAGGGGCTGCTCGCCGAACCGGTCGGAGAGATCAACTTCAAGGGGGAGCATCCACCGGCCTGGCACCAGGTGGTGCTCTTCGACCCCGACGCCGGACGCTTCGGCGAGGTGATCGGCCCACTCGACGCGGACAACCTGGCCGTCCTGGTCGGTGGCACCGGCACCAACCTCGGGACCATGGACGACCAGGCCCAGCGCGCCTGGGATCTCGTCGCCACCGACGCCGAGAAGCTTGCGGTGATCACCTACCTCGGCGGGCCGATGCCGCAGGACCCGGTCGTCAACTCCCCGCTGCGCACCTACGCCGACGCCATAGGCCCGCACCTGGCCGGATTCGCCAACGGGATCCGCGCCACGATCAGCGTGCCGCTGACCGTGGCTGGGCACTCCTACGGCGGACTCGTCGTCGGCCAGGCCGAAGCCAACGGCATGGTCGTCGACCGTGTCATCTACGTCGAGGCCTCCGGGTCCGGTGTCCGCGACGCCCACGAGTACGCCGCCCCCGACACCCCCCGCTACTCCATGACCGCACCCGGCGACTTCATCGAACCCGTCCAGGCCAGCGGCGCCCACGGCTCCGACCCTGACGAGATCACCGGCACCATCCGCCTGGAGACCGGACGCTTCCATCCGACCGGCCCCGAGGACGGGCCGGAACGCCTGGTCAGCGGCTGGTCCTCGCACAGCGAGGTCTTCGACCCCCGGACCGACGCGTTCGGCAACATCCACGCGGTGATGACTGGCGGCCAGATCACGCTGTGGACCGCGCCGACCGACCGGTGGGTGCAGCACACCGCTCAGCTGCCGACCCGCGAACGCCACTACCCGATGGACGACCCCACTTTCGTCCCCCCGACCCAGGACGTGCCATGACACGCATCCTCGCTGCCGCCCTCACCCTGACGCTACTGCTCGCCGGCTGCGCACGCGGGCCCAGCCAGGCCGAACGGGTCGCCGCCGCCCAGGAGGCCTGGGACGCCACCCGGGTCTACGCCCGCGACGCCGACCAGCGCATCCAGGACCTCGTGATCGCGACCCACCCCGAGCTCACCTTCACCAACGGCGAGATGGAACCCGAGCACGGCGGCTGGCACTCGTGCAGCGACGCGCCCTACAACGACCACTGGGACAGCCCCGAGCGTTCCATGTGGGCCTTCAACCTCGGCTACGACGTCGCACCCCGCCAGCCCACGGTCGATTTGCTCGAACCCCTCCTGCAGTCCTACGTCGACGAGGGTTGGGCCATCTGGCGCGACCGTCGCCACCTCGAGCCCTCCGTGGTCGACGTGACCCAGCACGGCTTCATCCTGCGCCTCCAGGGCACCTCGCAGGAGCACCTCGACACCGTCAAGGAGTCCTCCCCCGCCACCGTCCGGGTCCGGGTCTGGTCCTACTGCCTCCTCTCCCCGGCAAACCTCACCGAGTGGGACCCGCAGCACCCCGACGACTTCTCCTTCGCCACGCAGCAACCCCCGGAGCCTGCCGGATGAGCCTGCGCCGACCCCCGCAGGCGGCCACCTCCGCCCTCGCATCTGTGCTGCTGCTCGCTGGGTGCGCCACCGGCCCCGGCCAGGCCGAACGCATCGCCGACGCCCGCGCGACCTGGGAGGTCGTCACCACCTCCGCCCGCGACGCCGACCGTCGCGTCCACGACCTGTTGATCGCGGCCCACCCCGAGCTCACCTTCACCGGCGGCGAGATGGGGCCCGATCAGGGTGGCTGGCACTCGTGCCACGCGGAGCCGTACAACGACCACTGGGACGGCCCCTCCGAGGTCTTCTGGGCCTTTACCGTCGACTACTCCGTCGAGCCCCGCCGATCCACCGTCGACCTGATCGAACCGCTCATGCAGTCCTACCTCACCGAGGGCTGGAGCATCTGGCGCGACCGCCGCGAGCAGAGCTCCACACTGGTCGACCTGACCAGGGACGGCTACACCCTGCGCATCCAAGGCGCGTCCCAGGAATACCTCGACACGATCACGAGCGGCTACCCCGCCTACCTCCGCGTCGAGATCATGTCCCCCTGCGCCCCGGCGCCCGCCCACCTCACCGAGTGGGATCAGCACGACCCCGACGACTTCTCCTTCGCCACGCAGGAACCCCCGGACCCCGCCGGATGAACCCGCGCCGACCCCCATGCGCCACCGCCCTCGCTGCCGTGCTGCTGCTGGCCGGCTGCGCCACCGGCCCTAGCCAGGCCGAACGCGTCACCGCAGTCCGTCAGACCTGGGACACCAGCCTCGCCCTCGCCCACGACGCCGAGACCCGCGTCCAGGATCTGCTGATCGCGACCCACCCCGACCTCACGTTCACCGCCGCCGAGATCAACTCCCACAACGGCAATTGGCGCCCGTGCGACGACAGTCCCTACACCGACCACTGGGACGGCCCCGACGAGTCCTTCTGGCTCTACACCGTCGGCTACCAGGTCGAGCCCCGCCAGCCCACGGTCGATCTGCTCGAACCCCTCGTGCAGTCCTACCTCGCCGAGGGCTGGAGCGTCTGGCGCGACCACCGCGACCGCCAGCCGACCATCGTCGACGTGACCAAGGACGGCTACATGCTGCGCATCCAGGGCGTCTCGCAGGAGTACCTCGACACCGTCGACTACTACGCCTACCTCCAGATCAAGATTCATGTCCCCCTGCACCCCGGCCCCCGACAACTTCACCGAGTGGGATCACGACGACCCCGACGACTTCTCCTTCGCCACCCAGGCACCCCCGGAGCCCGCCGGATGAGCCCGCGCTGAGGCCCGCGCGCGCCGCCCTCAGCCGAGCAGCCGGGCCTTGGCGGCGGCGAACTCCTGGTCGTCCAGCACCCCCGAGGCGTGCAGGCCGCCCAGCCGTTCGAGTTGGTCGAGCAGGTCGGTCCCCGCGCCGCCGGGCGCACCTGTCGCGGGAGAAGGAGCCGCCGGCGCCGCGTACTGCGCCGCCGCCCGCTGCGCGGCGGCCTGCACGCGGGCCTCCTCCTCGGCGGCGGCACGCTGCTGCTCCTGCCAGCCCTGCTCAGCGCGGGCGGCCTGGCGGCGCTGCACGGCCCCGGCGGTGGCCTGGGCGGTGCCGGCGATGACGGCGGTGCGGGCGGCGGTCCCGATCAGTCCGGGGCGGCCGAAGCGGCGTCCGAGCGGCATGTCTGCTCCTGCGGGTTCGGTTCGGGTTCGGTTCGAGTTCAGTCGACGGCGAGGGCGAGGTCGGCGACCTCGTTCACCACGTGGGCGGGGACCTGCTCGCGCGCGAGCACCACCCCGCCGGTGGCGGCGGTCCGGGCGACGACGTCCCGGGCCCAGGTGTGCTCGATGACGAGCACGACGGCGCAGGTGCCGGGGCGATCGAGCCGGCGACCTCGTGCAGGTCGTCCTCCCCCGCCAGCCCGGCGCCGGACAGCTCGACGCGGGTCAGCCGGACGTCCGGCCCCAGCTCGTCCACCTCGAGCAGCACGACGGTGCCGTCCTGGTCGCGACGAACGACCGCGAGGTCGAGCAGGGTCACCACCCCGTCGGCCAGCACCTCCAGCACGGCCTCCTGCACGGTGTCGGGCACCCGGTCGCCCGGGAAGCCGAGCGCGACGATCTCCACCGGTCCATAGGTCGACGTCGCCATGAGCCCTCCTCCGCCGTGGTGCTGCCGGACCTCCACGATGGCGCGGTCCGGGCCGCTCGGCCTCGCCCGTCGCGGATGAGACGCGCCGCCCGGCGCCCGCTCCCGCGCCCGACCCGGCGCCCAGCCGGCCCGGCGCTCACTCGGCGCGGGTGACGCGGAACCGCCCGATCTCGGGTGGTCTGGTCCCGGAGCGCGGGGCGCGCACCGACGGACCCGGGCCCCGTGCGCACGCCGTCGACCGAGGAGCGCGCCGTGGCCCGCATCCGGCTCTACCCGACCCTGGCGGGGTACCGCCGCGCCTGGTTCGGCACCGACGCCCTCGCCGGGCTGACCGTCTGGGCGGTGCTCGTCCCGGAGTCGTTGGCCTACGCGACGATCGCAGCGGTGCCCCCGGTGGTCGGCCTGTACGCGGCGGTGCCCTCGCTGCTGCTGTACGCCGCCGCCGGCAGCTCCCGGCACCTGATCGTCGGGCCGATGTCGGCGACGGCGGCGCTGTCCGCGGGGGTCGTCGCGACCCTGCACCCGGGCGACGACGCGGCGTTCTGGGCGCTGACGACGGCGACCGCGTTGGTGACAGGGGTGCTCTGCCTGCTCGCGGGGGTGCTGCGCGCCGGGTTCCTGGCGGCGTTCATCTCCGAACCGGTGCTCAAGGGATTCGTCGTGGGGCTGGCGCTGGTGATCATCGTCGGCCAGGTGCCCGCGCTGCTCGGGCTGCCGAAGGGCGAGGGCAGCTTCGTGACCAAGACGGTGGACCTGATCGGGGACCTGCCCGACACCGATCCGACGACGGCGGTGCTCGGCGGGCGTGCCTGGCGGTGCTCCTGCTGCTGCGCCGGTTCGCCGAGCGGGTGCCCGGCGCGCTGGTCCTGGTGGTCGTCGGGATCGTCGCGTCGCTGGCGCTGGGCCTGGCGGACGGCGGGGTGGCGGTGGTGGGGCCGATCGACGCCGGGCTGCCGACGCTGGGGCTGCCGGACGTCGACCTGGCCGGCTACGGGGACCTGGTCGGCCCGGCGGCGGGGGTGATGCTGGTCGGCTTCGCGGAGGCGCTGGGCGCGGCGAAGGCCTACGCGGCGCGGGCCGGGTACGACGTCGACCCGAACCGCGAGCTGATCGGCATGGGGCTGGCGAACGTCGGGGCCGGGCTGGCCTCCGGCATGGTGGTCAACGGCAGCCTGTCGAAGACGGCGGTGAACGGCGGGGCGGGTGCGCGCAGCCAGCTGTCCGGGATGACCGCGGCGGCGCTGACCCTGGCGACCCTGCTGTTCCTCGCACCGGTGTTCGAGTCCCTGCCGGAGGCGACGCTGGCCGCGGTGGTGATCGCCGCGGTGGTCGAGCTGGTGGACGTCCGGGCGCTGCGCCGACTGTGATCGCTCGCCGACGCCGCGGGCCGCCGGATCTACGGCAACGCCGCGCGGTACGACGCCTACGCCGCGCTGGCTGCGCTGGTGGGCGTGCTGGTGCTCGACACCCTGCCCGGGCTGCTGATCGGCGTGGTGATCTCGGTGCTGCTGCTGATCGCCCGAGCATCCCGCCCGCACGTCGCGATCCTGGTCACCGACCGGAACGGGACCTGGGTGGACGCCGAACGGCGCACGGAGCGGGGCAAGACGCCGGGCGGCTCGGTGCCGGGGGTCCTGGTCGTGCGGGTGGAGGCGGGCTTGTTCTTCGCCAACGCCGACACCGTCCGGGCCGACGTGCGCCGGCTGGCGGCGGCGCAGCACGCCGACCTGGTGGTGCTGGACGCCCGCACGACGCCCTTCGTCGACAGCGCGGCCGCCGGGATGCTCGTGCTGCTGCGGCGCGAGCTCGAGCGCACCGGCGCGCGGCTGGTGGTCGCCGAGGACGTGGGCCAGTCGCAGGGCCCACGGGTCCGCGCCCCGGGATGCCAGGATGTGCCCGTGACCTCCCGCACCGCGCTCCTCGTCATCGACCTCCAGGTCGGCGTGCTCCCCGGCTGCCTCGACGCCGAGGGGGTCGTCGCCCGCACCGCGGCCCTCGTGGAGCGGGCGCGCGCCGAAGAGGTGCCGGTGGTCTGGGTGCAGGACCACGGCTACTTCACGGTCGGCTCGGACGAGTGGGCGCTCCAGCCGCCGCTCCGGCGCCGGGAGGACGAGGCCCTGGTCGGCAAGCGGTACCGCGACTCCTTCGCCGAGACCGACCTCGCCGCCGTGCTGGACGCCCTGGGTGCCACCCGGCTCGTGGTCGCGGGCGCGCAGAGCGACTACTGCATCCGCACGACGACGCAGGCCGCTGCCGCCCGCGGGCTCGACGTGACGCTGGTCAGCGACGCGCACACCACCACCGACGCGCACGAGGGCGACGTCACGATCGCCGCGGAGCAGATCGTCGCGCACACGACGATGTACTTCCGCGGGCTGCGCTACCCCGGGCAGCAGATCGGCGTCGCGACCCACGACGAGGTCGTGCTCACCGCCTGAGGTCAGGCGGGCACCATCGCCGACCGCACCTGCGCGACCAGCTCGGCGGGGACCTCGGCGAGCCCGTGGTCGGCGCGGGCGTGCTGACCGACCTGCGCCAGGATCTCGTCCTCGGTCCCGGTGAACGCCCGGGTGCAGCCCGGGACGACGTCGCCGCAGCGGAATGCCTTCATGTCGATGCCCTCTTCCGTCGTTCCGACCCGACCGGGCCGACCTGGTCCCATCGGCACCGTACGAGTAGTTGATGAGTCAACCAGCGGGTGAGACCGCGTCGGACATCGCCAGCACCAGCGCGTCGATCGCGAGCGTGCCGACCACCGCACCGGTCGCATCGGTGCACACCAGCGGGTCCCAGCGGTGCGCGTCGTCGCGGACCATGGCGCGGCGCACCACGTCGACCACGCTCGCGCTGGGCGCCACGGTCATGGCGGGGACCCAGCGCCCAGCGGCGTCGACCACCTCGGTGACCAGCCCGTTCTCCGCGAGCAGCACGTCGCACACGGCACGGTCCCGACCCGCGCGGGCGGGACGGACCAGGCTGACCACCGCGTCGGCGAAGGACGCGCGGGACGTCGCGGCGCGGATCAGCGCGGCGACCTCGGCGGGCAGCGCCTCCAGCATCCGGGGCTGCGGGCGACCCAGCGCCCAGCCCTGCGCCAGCGGCACGCCGAGACCGATCACGGTGTCCAGCTCGGCCCGCGTCTCGATCCCCTCGGCCAGCACCCAGCCGTCCATCCGCCCGACCAGGTCGCCGAACACCTGGACCAGCGTGCGCTTGACCGGGTCCGCGTCGATCCCGCTGACCAGGGCACGGTCGAGCTTGACCATGTCCGGCCGCAGCTCCAGCAGCAGCTCCAGACCGGCGTAGCCCGTCCCGGCGTCGTCCATCGCGACCAGGGCACCGGCGGCGCGGACGGCGTCGAGCACCGCACCCGCGCGCCCCGCCCCGTCGAGCCGCGTGCGCTCGGTCAGCTCCAGCACCACCCGGCTCAGCTCCTCGTGCCGCAGCAGCGCCTCGGCGACCAGGTCCTCGGCCAGCAGGTGCGGGTCCACGTTCACGGTGAGGAAGGTGTTCGGCGGCAGATCGGCCCGCGCCGCGACCGCCCGCTCCAGCACGCGCGCCTGGAGCCGGGGGTTCAGCCCCCAGTGGTGGGCGGCGGCGAACCAGCGGTCCGGGGTGGTGCGCCACGGCCCGTCGAACCGGGACAGCAGCTCGTAGCCGGCGATCGACCCGCCGCTCAGCTCGACGATCGGCTGCGCGTGCAGCACGTGCCGCGACGGGTCCTCCAGGATCGCGTGCAGCGCCTCGCGCCAGCGCGCGTCGTCGACCGGCGGTGCGGCCTGCTCGGTGTCGATCGCGACTCTCCCCTGCGCGGCGCGGCGCGGACCCGGACGGACCCGCGTCGTCCCATCGTCGGACACGCCCCGGTGCTGAGGCGAACGGAGCCGCGACCGCGTGCCCGCCGCGTGCCCCGGTGCTTCGATGGGCTCGACCCGCACCGACCCCGCACGGCCCCGGAGGCGACGATGCCGCAGTACCTGCTGGTGAAGCACTACCACGGCGGACCGGCGCAGCACGTGCCGGTCCCGCCGATGGACCGCTGGGAGCCGCAGGACGTGGCCGCGCACATGGCGTTCCTCGGTCACGTGAGCGACGTGCTCGAGGCGAGCGGCGAGCACGTCGAGGCCTCGGCGCTCACGCCGGAGAGCACCTGGGTCCGGTTCGACGGCCCGGACGCGCCGCCGGTCGCGATCCCGAGCCCCGACGAGGGGGACCTGGTGGCCGGGTGGTACCGGATCGACGTGGCGTCCTACGAGCGCGCGGTGGAGATCGCCGCCTTCGTCTCCTCCGAGCCGGGGCCGGGCGGCGCTCCGATGCACGAGTGGATCGAGATCCGCGAGGTCATGGCCGACTGACGACCGCTCAGGCGGGCTGCCAGAGCTCGATCCGGTTGCCCTCCGGGTCCGTCACCCAGCCGAACCGGCCCACGCCGTCCATCTCCTGAGTCTCCTCGTCGACCGCTCCCCCAGCGGCGCGCACCTGCGTGAGCATGGCGTCCAGGTCGCGCACCCGGAAGTTGAGCATGGTGCGCTGATCGGGCGCACCGAGGTAGTCGGTGCCCGCCTCGAAGGTCGCGAACACCGTCGGCCCGGGGGCGGGTGCCCACAGGCCGTGCTCGTCGGCGTCCAGGCCGAGCACCTCGCGGTACCAGGCGCCGAGCGCCACCGGGTCGGCGGCCCGCAGGAAGTAGCCGCCGATGCCCTGCACGCGTTCCATCCGGCCAGTGTGCCGCGCGGGGCGGATCGGCGCGCGGGCGTCGTGCGCGGGCGGCCGGTCAGCCGGCCGGCGGACCGGGCGGCGGGGCGATCATGGTGTCCGCGCAGCCCTCGCCGGAGGTGAGGTAGGTGATGTCGGTCGGCGCCGGGGTCTGCAGCGGCTGGTCGTCGCTGCCCGCGGTGCCGACGTGCTCCCCGTCGACGTACACCTCCACCTCGCCGAGCGGCACCCGCATCGCCGCACCCCCGAGGACGGGGACGGACGCCGTGCCCACCACCTCGCCGTGCTGGCGGAGCTCGATCTCGACCCGCGTGCGGTCCGGGTGGGCGGCGTCCCGCCCCTGGCAGAACCCCACGGCCTGCGACGGCGGCTCCGGGTCGTCCCCGCACGCCGCGAGCGCCGGCACGAGCAGCACCAGCGCGCCGACGACCGCCGCGCGACGGTGCCGGACCGGTCGGGTGGATCGTGCGGACCGTGCTGCGGAGCGCCCCATGGCGGACAGCGTAGGAGCAGGCCACCGCCGCGCGGGCGGCTTCTGCCCGGCAGATCGCCCCGCCGGCACCCCGGACCGCGCTGCCACCAAAGTCGCACCCGGGCGCGGCCGACGGGCCGACGCCGGTCCCGGCACCGCGCCGACAGGCTCGTCCCGACGCCGGCGGACCGTGCCGGCCTGACGAGACGAGACCCACCGTGCCCATCCCCGCCGCACGCGCCGCCGCGACCGCCGCCGCCACCGCGCTCACCCTGGCCCTCGCCCTGTCGGCCTGCGCGACCCACCCGGCCTCGGCGCCGTCCAGCCCGCCCGCCGGGGCGTTCCAGCTCGACGACGTGGCCGAGGGGCTGCACTTCGCGGGCACCGCCGACGTCTGCGTGGTCCCGGACGAGGGCTCCGTGATCACCTCGATCACCGGTGAGGGCGGCCGGCTGGACGTCGAGGCGGCGGCCGGCGGCGGTTCGATCGGGCTGGTCGGCGACGCGGTGTTCACCGGGACGATCGACCAGGTGCAGGTCGGCGACGCGGGCGACGTGGTGATCCGGGGGACGGACGCCAGCCCGCTCGCCGAGGGCTACGGCTCGACGTTCACGATCACCGGCCGCTGCCCCGCCGCCTGATCTTCCCGGCCTGCCCCCGGCCGCTCCCCTGCACCACCACCAGCGGCTCCTCCACCGCGGCGATCCCGGAGTTGCGCGCGGCCGAGACCCCGCCGTTCACCCGGTGCAGCACCGAGCAGCGCTCGGTCCCGGCGATCCGGTCCAGCACGGTCAGCGACCGGGGATCGGTGGAGCCGTCGTCCACGACCACCACCCGGGCCGGCGGCCGGCTCTGCGCGAGGGCGGAGGCGACGGCCTCGGCGACCAGATCCCCCTGGTCGTGGGCGGTGACGACGACGCTGACGGCGGCCATGCCCGCCAGGCTAGGGCCTGCGCGGCGGTCGCACGCTCAGCGCGTCGTGGCGAAGGCCACCACGGCGAGCAGCACCAGGAACGGCAGCGCGGAGGTCAGGATCGAGCCGACGGACACCGGCCTGCGGCGCGGGCCGTCCCGGAAGGTCGGCGCGAGCGGGTCGCCGTTGATCCCGGGGCGTCCGCCGGGTCGCTCGTCGTGGGGCGTCGGGCGGTCGTCCTCGGTCATGGGGCCCCCTCGATCGCCGTGTCGTCCTCCGGCACCCAGCGAAGCACGTCGCCGGGCTGGCAGTCGAGCACCCGGCAGATCGCGTCCAGCGTGGAGAACCGCACCGCGCGCGCCCGGCCGTTCTTCAGCACGGCGACGTTGGCGGTGCTGATCCCGATCGCGGCGGCGAAGTCGCCCACGGACATCTTGCGCCGGGCGAGCATCACGTCGAGGTCGACCACCACCGGCATCAGATCACCTCGGCGAGCTCGGTGCGGTACGAGGTCGCCGTGGTGAGCAGGCCGCGCATCACGACCATCAGCAGCACGAGCGCGACGCCCAGCGCCGACCCGGCGGCGAGCACCAGGCCGATCCCCGGACCGCCGAGCCGGACCACCAGGCCCAGGTGCAGCATCACCCCGATCGTGAGCAGGGTGGCCGCCGCGCCGCAGCCGATGATCACGTCCACCGGGCGCAGCGCGTCGCGGGTGAAGATCGTGCCGCCCTCGACCAGGACGAGCAGCCGCCACACCGCCACCAGCGCGACCTGCACGCAGACCACCGCGAGGATCGCCAGCACCGCGTAGGGCACGGCGAGGTGCGTGACCTCCTCGTACTCGTCGCCGATCTCGCGGGCGACGCCGGGCAGCAGCGCCTGCACCAGCAGCGACCCGGTCACGAGCAGGAGGATCACGCCGCGCAGCACCAGGGGGACGATCGATCTCATCGATCGATCATCGAGCGATTTCTCTCGATCGTCAAGAGGCGCCGTGCGAGGGCTCCCCCGTCCCGGTGACCGTGGTGAGCAGGAACGCCGCGTCGCTCAGCGCCTCCACGCCGTGCCGGTCGTGGGTCAGCTCGGCCAGGTGGTGCGCGGGCAGGGTGTCGACGCGCTCGGCGGTGGTGACGGCGACGGTGCCGCGCAGCACCAGGATGCTCGCCGCCGGTGGCGAGTTGTGCTCGGCGAGCACGCTGCCCTTGGTGAGCGCGATGATGCTCTGCCGCAGCGGGCCGTCGTGCACCAGCACCTGCGCGCTGCGCCCGTGCTCGTCCTGGTGCGCGCGGTCGATCTGGTCCTGCGCGAGCTGCTGCACGTCCATCGGTCGTCCTCCCGGCGTCGTCGGCGGTCCGGTGCCCAACCTACCCAGACGGTGGTCGCCCGGCGCTCCGACCGGGTCATATGATGGATCCATCAATTCATCACGCCATCAGGAGATCGTCGTGCCCGCCGAGCAGCCGCTCAACGAGATCAAGGCCAACCTGTTCAAGGGCCTCGCCCACCCGGTCCGGATCCGCGTCCTGGAGATCCTGGCCGCCGCCGACGAGGTGCCCGTGCAGGACCTGATCGCCGGCACCGGCCTGGAGGCCTCCCACCTGTCGCAGCACCTGTCCGTGCTGCGCCGCTACCTGCTCGTCGAGTCCACCCGCACCGGCAGCCAGGTCCGCTACCGCCTGGCGTCCCCGCTGGTCGCCGATCTGCTGCGGGTCGCTCGCGAGCTGCTCGCCGAGAACCTGCGCACCACCGAGCGCCACCTCAGCACCCTGGACGACGCCCCGCCGCCCCCGCGCCCCGGGTCCCACGACACCGACCGCGCGGCCGACGCGGTGCGGCGGTGAGCGCCGGGGCGCACCTGCGCGCGCTGCTGCCCTCCCGCCGCGACTACGCCGACCTGCCGCGCACCTGGCGCGCCGACCTGCTCGCCGGGGTCACCGTCGGCATCGTCGCGCTGCCGCTCGCCCTCGCCTTCGGCGTCTCCTCCGGCGCCGGCGCCGAGGCCGGGCTGGTCACCGCCGTGGTCGCCGGCATCGTCGCGGCGGTGTTCGGCGGCTCGCCGGTGCAGGTCTCCGGGCCGACCGGCGCGATGGTCGTCGTGCTCGCCCCCATCGTCGCCGAGCGCGGCGTCGGGGCGCTCGGCGCGGTCTGCCTGATCTCCGGGGCGCTCGTGGTGCTCGCCGGGGTCCTGCGCCTCGGGCGGGCGGTCGGCGCGATCCCGTGGCCGGTGATCGAGGGGTTCACCCTCGGGATCGCCGTGATCATCTTCCTCCAGCAGGTGCCCGCGGCCGTCGGCGTCGGCACCGGCGGGCACGACGCCAACGCCGCCGTCGCCGCCGTGCAGTCCGTCGCCGAGGCCGATCCCGCGCACGCCCTGCTCGCCCTCGCGCTGGTGGCCGCCGTCGCCGCGATCATGCTGCTCGCCCCGCGCCTGCACCCCGCCGTCCCCGGCTCGATCGTGGCGATCGTGCTGGTCACCCTGGCCTCCGTGCTGCTCGACCTGCCGGTGGCGACGATCGGCGCCCTGCCCGCCGGTCTCCCGCTGCCCGGGCTGCCCGACCTCGACCCGTCGCTGCTGTCCTCGCTGCTCGTGCCCTCGGCCACCGTCGCCGCCCTCGCCGCGATCGAGTCGCTGCTGTCCGCGCGGGTCGCCGCCGGGCAGGTCGGCGTGCTCGAGTCCGAGGCCGCGCGGGACGTCGGGCCGGCACGGACGACCCGCACCGAGGCCACCCGCTACGACGCCGACCGCGAGCTCGTCGGCCAGGGCCTCGCCTCGATCGCCGCCGGGCTGTTCGGTGGCATGCCCGCCACCGGCGCCATCGCCCGCACCGCCGTCAACGTCCGCTCCGGCGGCCGAACCCGCGCTTCCGCCGTCGTGCACGCCCTGCTGCTGCTCCTGGTGGTCGGCGTCGCCGGGCCGGTGGTCTCCCGGATCCCGCTGGCCGCCCTCGCCGGGGTGCTGGTGGTCACCGCCGTCCGCATGGTGCAGGTACGGACCGTGCGCGCCGTGCTCGGCTCCTCCCGCTCCGCCGCCCTGGTGTTCGTCGTGACCGCCGTGGTGACCGTCGCGGTCGACCTGGTCTACGCCGTCGGGATCGGGATCGCGGTGGCCGCCGTCACCGCCCTGCGCACCCTGGCCCGCTCGGCCGGCGTGCACCGCGAGGAGATCGCCGGACCCGCCCGGCCCGGCGACGAGCGGATCGCGGTGATCCGGGTGGACGGCGCGCTGTTCTTCGCCGTCGCCGAGCGCGTGCTGGAACGGGTCGGCGCGATCGAGGGCGTCAGCGTGGTCGTGCTCCGGCTGTCGCAGGTGCAGCTGCTCGACTCCACCGGCGCGCAGGTGCTCGCCGAGCTGGTCGCGGGGCTGGAGCGCCGCGGGGTGACCGTGCTGGTCAAGGGGATCCAGGACCGGCACCTCACCCTGGCTCGTCGGGTCGGCGTGATCGACGCCCTGCGCGACGAGCGGCACCTGTTCGACGACCTCGACGCGGCCGTCGAGCACGCCCGCAGCCACGTGGCGCGCGAGCGGGCCGGGACCGGCCCGTCGGCAGGGACAGCCACGCTCGCCGATGTGCCCGAGCGGAGCCGGCCGTGACCGGGCGCAGCGACGCACCGGCGATCCCGGCTGCGGACCGCCCGGAGATCGTCTGCCTGTGCGGCTCCGCCCGGTTCGTGGCCGAGATGCGCGCCGCGAACCGCGACCTCACCCTGGCCGGCTGCATCGTGCTCGCGCCGGGCGAGGTGGACGGCCCGGTGACCGCCGCGCAGAAGGTGGTGCTGGACGCCCTGCACCTGCGCAAGATCGACCTGGCCGACCGGGTGCTCGTGGTGGATCCCGGCGGGTACGTCGGCGAGTCCACCCGCCGCGAGATCGCCTACGCCCGCGCCACCGGCACCCCGGTCTCGTTCACCCACCCGGTCTGAGCCGAGCGCCCCCGGTCGCCGGAGCGCTCAGTCCCCCGCGCGCCCGATCAACGCCCCCTCGCCGATCGCCAGCCGGCGGTACTCCCCCGCGCCGCCCAGCCCGCCGACCAGCCGGTCCACCAGGCCGAGCCCGGCCGGCGCCATGATCGCGTCGTGGATCGGCACCGCCAGGCGCGGGTGCACCGCGCGCACGTACTCGACCGCCTCCGCCACCTTCATCCACGGCCCGGCCACCGGGACCAGCAGCACGTCGACGGTCCCCTCCGGCGGGGTGACGAAGGAGTCGCCCGGGTGCAGCAGCGTCCCGTCGACCAGGTAGCCGACGTTCTGCGGCACCGGCGCGTCCGGGTGGATCACGGCGTGCGCGTGCCCGACGCCGCGGATCGTGAAGCCGGCGACCTCCCACTCGTCGCCCTCGTGCGCGACGTGCAGCCGGTCGGTCGGCGCACCGGCCTCGCGGAGCAGCCGCACCGCACCCTCCGGCGCCCACACGTCCAGCGCGGGACGCTCGGCGAGCACCCCGGCGAGCGCGGCCGGGTCGACGTGGTCCGGGTGCTCGTGGGTGATCAGCACCGCGTCGGCGCCGTCCAGCGCCGCGGGGTCGCTGAACGCGCCGGGGTCCAGGACCAGCCGCCGCCCGTCACGCTCGATCCGGACGCAGGCATGTCCCCAGGTGGAGAGGGTGAAGGTCATGGCGCCAGCATCTCTCCGCATCCGCCCCGCGTCGAACCGAGCCGCGCCTCAGCCGATCACCATCACCAGGTCCCCGCCCTGGAGCTGCTGCACCGCGCCCACCGCGAGCCGCTGCACCATCCCGGACACCGGCGTGGTGATGGCCGCCTCCATCTTCATCGCCTCGACGGTGGCCACGGTCTGGCCGGCCTTGACCTTCTGCCCCTCCTGCACCACCGGGGTCACCGCGCCGGAGAACGGCGCCGCGATGTGCCCCGGGGTGTGCGGGTCGGCCCGCTCCGCCGCGGCGGCGTCCACCTCGACCGAGCGGTCGCGGGCACGCACCGGCCGGAGCTGACCGTTCAGGGTGAACATGAGCGTGCGCATGCCCTGCTCGTCGGGCTCGCCGATCGCCTCCAGGCCGATCAGCAGCCGGACGCCGCGCTCCAGCATGACCTCGATCTCCTGCTTGCCGCCGGGGGTGAGCCCGTACAGGTAGGAGGAGGTGTCCAGCACGCGCAGGTTGCCGTAGGCGGCGCGGGCGGTCTCGAAGTCCTTGGTGGGCCCGGGGAACAGCAGGTGGTTGAGCCGCGCGCGCCGCCGCTCGCCGTCGGCGCCGAGCTCGACCAGGTCGTCGGCGGACAGGTCGGCGGGCGCGGGCGGGGCGCCGCGGCCCTTGAGGGCGCGCGTGCGGAACGGCTCCGGCCAGCCGCCGGGCGGGTCGCCGAGCTCGCCGCGCAGGAACCCGACCACCGAGTCCGGCACGTCGTAGCGCTGCGGGTGCTTCGCGAAGTCGTCCGGGTCGGCGTCGACGGCCACCAGGTGCAGGGCGAGGTCGCCGACCACCTTGGAGGACGGGGTGACCTTGACCGGCCGGCCGAGGATGCGGTCGGCGGCGGCGTACATCCGCTCGATCGCCTCGAAGCGGTCGCCGAGGCCGAGCGCGATGGCCTGCTGGCGCAGGTTGGACAGCTGGCCGCCGGGGATCTCGTGCTCGTACACCCGGCCGGTGGGGCCGGGCAGCCCGGACTCGAACGGCCGGTAGAGCCGACGCACCGCCTCCCAGTACGGCTCGAGGTCGGTGACCGCGTCCAGCGAGAGGCCGGTGTCCCGGTCGGTGTGCTCCAGCGCCGCGACCAGCGCGGACATCGACGGCTGGCTGGTGGTGCCGGACATCGGCGCGCTCGCCACGTCCACCGCGTCCACCCCGGCGTCCACGGCGGCGAGCAGCGTGGCGAGCTGGCCACCGGCGGTGTCGTGGGTGTGCAGGTGCACCGGCAGATCGAAGCGTTCCCGCAGCGCGGCGACCAGGGTGGCGGCGGCGCGCGGGCGCAGCAAGCCGGCCATGTCCTTGATCGCGATCACGTGCGCACCCGCCGCCACGACCTGCTCGGCGAGCCGGAGGTAGTAGTCGAGGGTGTAGAGCGTCTCGCCGGGGTCGGCGAGGTTGCCGGTGTAGCAGAGCGCGACCTCGGCCACCGAGCGGTTGGTGGCGCGCACGGCGTCGATCGCCGGCCGCATCTGCTCGACGTCGTTCAGCGCGTCGAAGATCCGGAACACGTCCATGCCGGAGTCCGAGGCCTCCTGCACGAACGCCTCGGTCACCCGGGTCGGGTAGGGCGTGTAGCCGACGGTGTTGCGCCCGCGCAGCAGCATCTGGAGCGCGATCGTCGGGTACAGCTCGCGCAGCCGGTCCAGGCGCACCCACGGGTTCTCGGCGAGGAAGCGCAGCGCGACGTCGTAGGTGGCGCCGCCCCAGGCCTCCAGGCTCCACAGCCCGGGCAGCGTGCGGTTGACCACCGGCGCGGGCGTCAGCAGGTCGTGGCTGCGCACCCGGGTGGCGAGCAGCGACTGGTGCGCGTCGCGGTAGGTGGTGTCGGTGACGGCCACCGAGGTCCGGGCGCGCAGCGCGGCGGCGAAGCCCTCGGGGCCGAGCGCGAGCAGCTGCTGGCGGGTGCCGTCCGGCGCGGGGACGCGCAGGTCGACGGCGGGCAGCTTGTCGGCCGGCTCGACCACCTGGATCGGCGGGCCGTAGGGCCGGTTCACCGTCACGTCGGCGAGGTACTGCAGGATCTTGGTGCCCCGGTCGGCGCTGCTGGTGCTGACCAGCAGCTCGGGGCGCTCGTCGATGAACGAGGTCGCCAGGTCGCCGGCGGCGAACTGCGGGTCCGCCACCACGGCGCGCAGGAACGGGATGTTGGTCCGCACGCCGCGCACCCGGAACTCCGCCAGCGCGCGCCGCGCCCGGTTGACCGCCGTCGGGAAGTCCCTCCCGCGGCAGGTGAGCTTGACCAGCATCGAGTCGAAGTGCCCGCTGATCTCCGAGCCGACGGTGGCCGTGGCGCCGTCCAGCCGCACGCCGGCGCCGCCCGGGGAGCGGTAGGCGAGGATGCGCCCGGTGTCGGGGCGGAAGTGGTCGCCGGGGTCCTCGGTGGTGATCCGGCTCTGCATGGCGAAGCCGTTGACCCGCACGGTGTCCTGGCTGATGCCGAGGTCGGCCAGGGTCTCCCCCGCCGCGATCCGCATCTGCGCCTGCACCAGGTCGACGTCGGTGACCTCCTCGGTCACGGTGTGCTCGACCTGGATCCGGGGGTTCATCTCGATGAACACGTGCTGGCCGGCCCGCTCGCCGACGGTGTCGACCAGGAACTCGACGGTGCCGGCGTTGACGTAGCCGATCGACCGCGCGAAGGCCACGGCGTCCCGGCACAGCGCGTCACGGATCGCCGGATCCAGGTTCGGCGCCGGGGCGATCTCGATCACCTTCTGGTGCCGGCGCTGCACCGAGCAGTCCCGCTCGAACAGGTGCACCACCTCGCCGGTGGCGTCCGCGAGGATCTGCACCTCGATGTGCCGCGGGCGCAGCACCGCCTGCTCCAGGAAGACCGTCGCGTCGCCGAAGGCCGCCTGCGCCTCGCGCATCGCCGCCGCCAGCGCGTCCGGCAGCGCCGCCGGGTCGTCCACCCGACGCATCCCGCGCCCGCCGCCGCCGGCCACCGCCTTGACGAAGATCGGGAAGCCGATCGCCTCGGCCGCCGCCAGCAGCGCGTCCGCGTCGGCCGAGGGCGCCGAGGAGCGCAGCACCGGGATCCCGGCGGCACGCGCCGCCTCGATGGCGTGCACCTTGTGCCCGGCGAGCTCCAGCACCTCCGGCGGCGGGCCGACGAAGGTCAGCCCCGCGGAGGCGGTCGCGCGGGCCAGCTCGGGGTTCTCGGACAGGAAGCCGTAGCCGGGGTAGATCGCGTCGGCGCCGGACTCGACCGCGACCCGCACGATCTCGTCCACGTCGAGGTAGGCCCGCACCGGGTGCCCGACCTCGCCGATCCGGTACGCCTCGTCCGCCTTGAGGCGGTGCTCGGAGGAGCGGTCCTCGTAGGGGAACACCGCGACCGTCCGTGCCCCGAGCTCGTAGGCGGCACGGAACGCCCGCACCGCGATCTCGGCCCTGTTCGCCACCAGCACCTTGTCGAACACCGCTCACCTCTTCCAGGTCGCTCAGCACCGTAGCGCCGCGACGGCACCCGGCGTCGCGGTGTCCGCAGGTTGTCCACAGGGGTTTCGGCCCGGCGGCCCTGTGGACGGCTCGGCGCGGCGTGATTCCGCAACCACGCAGGTCCCGGATACCGTGGCGGGATGCTGGTGCTGGGAGTGTGCTCGCTCAAGGGCGGCGTGGGGAAGACATCCGTGACGCTCGGGCTGGCCTCGGCCGCGCTGGAGCGCGGGCTGCGCACGCTGGTGATCGACCTCGACCCGCAGGCCGACAGCACCCTGGCCCTGGCCACCGGCGAGTCCACCGGCGACGTCGCCGGGCTGCTGGACTCCCCCAGCGTGGAGACCCTGGAGGCGGCGCTCGCGCCGAGCTACTGGGCCGAGGACGGCCTGGACGTGCTGGTGGGCTCCGCAGCCTCCGCGAGGCACGACGCCTACGACGGCTCCTCCGCGGAGGTGGACCGGCTGCGCTACGCCCTGGCCTGGCTGCACGACTACGACCTGGTGCTGGTGGACTGCCCGCCCTCGCTCGGCGGGCTGACCCGCACCGGCCTGACCGCCTGCGACCGCGCGGTGGTCGTCACCGAGCCCGGCCTGTTCTCCGTCACCGCCGTCGGACGCGCGATGCGCACGATCGACGAGCTGCGCCGCGGCCCGGCCGGCCAGCTCCAACCGCTGGGCGTGATCGTCAACCGGGTCAAGGCGCGCTCGATCGAGCAGGCCTTCCGCCTGGAGGAGCTGCAGGGGCTGTACGGCCCGCTGGTGCTCACCCCCTTCGTGCCGGAGCGCGCCGCCCTCCAGCAGGCGCAGGGCGCGGCCCAGCCGGTGCACGCCTGGCCGGGGCAGGGTGCCCGCGAGCTCGGCGAGGTCTTCGAGGCGCTGCTCGACCGCGCCCTCCGCGCTCCGCGCGGCTGATCGGACCCAGCGCGCCGCGCGGCTGAGCCGGTACCTCACGCACGACGACGCCCCCCGCTCCCGGATCACCGGGGGCGAGGGGCGTCGGACGTGTGCGTGCGGGTCAGCCGGCGTTGCGCGCCCGGCGGCGGGCGGCGAGCTCGTCGGTGCCGCTCGCGACCGGGGCGTCGTCCTCGGCGCGCTCGGTGGGCAGTTGGGCCAGCGTGCCCTCGACCTCGCGCCACACACGACCGACGGCGATGCCGAACACGCCCTGACCACCCTGCACCAGGTCGATCACTTCGTCCGCGGAGGTGCACTCGTAGACCGAGGCGCCGTCGGACATCAGGGTGATCTGCGCCAGGTCGTCCACGCCGCGCTCGCGCAGGTGGCCGACGGCGGTGCGGATCTGCTGCAGGGAGACCCCGGTGTCGAGCAGGCGCTTGACGACCTTGAGCACGAGGATGTCGCGGAAGGAGTAGAGCCGCTGGGTGCCGGAGCCGGTGGCCGGGCGGATCGACGCCTCGACCAGGCCGGTGCGAGCCCAGTAGTCCAACTGGCGGTAGGTGATCCCGGCCGCGCGGCAGGCGGTGGGCCCGCGGTAGCCGGTGGTCTGGTCGAGGTCCGGGAGGTCGTCGCCGAACAGGAGGCCCTGCGCGCGCTGCGGGACGCTGCTCGCGTCCGCCGTCTGTTCGGTGCCGCTCACGCCGAGCTCCTCTGTGTCGCGTCCGTGCCGCCGGTGCGGCGTCGGATCGTGCTGATCTGTGAGCAACGCTAGGCCCGCGACCAGGGGTGGTCAACGACCACGCCCACGGCGGTTCTCGGCGTGTCGCGGGCGGCGTGTCTCACCTTCGACCTGAAGTTGAGACCAGGGGCGTCCCCGCAGGTCAGCGCGCCGCCGCTCAGCCGCGCTCGAAGTCGTCCGGCTCCACGCCGTCCAGGAACTCGCGGAACCGCGCCACCTCCTCGTCCGGGTCCCCCACCGGCGCGGCGGGCACGCCGTCCGCCGGTGCCGAGGTCGGTGTCGCCTCCACGCCGACCTCCTCCAGCACCTCGGTCGCGCACATCACCGGGCAGCCCACCCGCACCGCCAGCGCGATGGCGTCCGACGCCCGCGCGTCCACCCGGCGCCCGCCGTCCAGCACCAGCGCCGCGTGGAACACCCCGGCCACCAGCTCGGTGATCTCCACCCGCCCCACGTGCACGTCCAGGGTGCTCAGCACGTCGCGCAGCAGGTCGTGCGTCATCGGGCGCGGCGGCACCACCCCGGCCTGCGCGGTGGCGATCGCCCCGGCCTCCGCGGCACCCACCGCGATCGGCACGATCAGCTCGCCCACCGGCTCGAGCAGCAGCACGACGAGCGCGTCGTCACCGGGGTGGCGACGCACCCCGAGGACCTCGAGCTCCACCAGGTCGTCGTCGTGCATGGCCCCACGCTACGACGGACGTCCCGACCCGTCATCCGGGCCCGCGCGGGGCCCGTGACCAGCACGGTCGTCAGGGCGTGAGATCCGCCACGCCGCCGCGCACCAGCGCCGTGTGCAGGCGGGTGCACAGCTCGCCCACCTCCGCCGCGACCACGCCGGCACGCCCGCGGGCCTCGGGGGTCTGCTGCCCGCGCCACGGCGCGACGACGGCCTCGACCATGTCGATCTGCCGGTCCGCCGCGCTGCGCACGGTGCGCAGGTGCCGGGCGTTGATCCCGTGCTCGGCCAGCGCCGCCGCGGCCAGCACGACGTCCTTCGCCCACGGGTCCAGGTGCCCGGTGGCCGAGGGACGCAGCACGCCCGCCTGCACCAGGTCGGTGACCAGCTGCTCGTCCACGCCGGCGTCCCGGGCCAGCGCCGCGGTGGTGTACCGGGTGGCGCCGTCCTGGTCCGGGACCAGCCGCGCCGCCGGGGCGTCCTCCTGCTCCACGCCGGCGTCCAGCGCGGCCAGGTGCTCGCCGATCACCTTGAGCGGCACGTAGCGGTCCCGCTGCTCGCGCAGCACGTAGCGCAGCCGCTCCAGGTCCGCCGGGCTGTACTGCCGGTAGCCCGAGGGCGTGCGCACCGGCTCGACCAGGCCCTGCTCCTCGAGGAAGCGCAGCTTCGAGGTGGTCACCGCCGGGAACTCCAGGCGCAGCGCGGCCAGCACGTCGGAGATCCGCATGCTCGCGGCACGGGACAGCCCGCGCGGCCACGACCCGGCGACGCCCTCCTCGGCGGTGGCGGCCTGCTGGGGGGCGGACGGCTGGTCCACCCGCGCGGCGGCCGCGCGGGCCGCCGGACGTGCGGCCGTCACGCCTCGGCCGCCGCGGGCCCGTGGTGGGCGGCGGGGCTGGGGTGGAAGGTCATCCGGAACTTGCCGATCTGCACCTCGTCACCGGCACGCAGCACCGCGGAGTCGATCCGCTCGCGGTTCACGTACGTGCCGTTCAGCGAGCCGATGTCCCGCACCAGGAAGTCGTCCAGCTCGCGCACGAACTCGGCGTGCTTGCGGGAGACCGTCACGTCGTCCAGGAAGATGTCGGCGTGCGTCGACCGGCCCGCGACGGTGCGGTCGGCGTCGAGCAGGAACCGCGCGCCCGAGCTCGGCCCGCGCTGCATCACCAGCAGGGCGGAGGTCCGCGGCAGCGCCTGCACGGCGGCGTGCTGCTCCGGCGTGAGCCCGACCGGCGCCTGGGGGTCCGGCTCGATCGCCCCGAGCGAGCCGAAGCTGATCGTCGTGTCCGACGGGTGCGGCGCCGGTACGCCCTCGGGCGCTCCGGACGCCTGCGTGCCCGGCACCTGCTGCTCGTCGTTCATGCCACCTCCTACCGCTCTGACCCGCTCACCCCTGGCCCGACCTGCGCCGGGGGTACCGGACAGCCTATGTGGCCGGAGGCCCTCCGCACACCCCGCTCGGCCCCCGGAACCGCGCCCGACGCGCAGATCGGTCCGGAATGTCCGGATCCCGTCGCGCACGGGCCTGGCCTGCGCGGATGCGGCCGGATCAGCCGGCCTCGGGCACCACGGGGGTGGCGAACTCGGGCTCCGAGGGCGTGCGCGTGGCCGTCACCTGGACCTCGTCGTGCTGCTCGACCGTGGCCGATCCCCCGTCCACCTGCACCTTGGCGATGGCCCCGCCCGGGATGGACAGCGCCGTCGCCATGGTCGACGCGTCGCCGATCGCGATCCACCGGTACGGCGGCGTGAGCACGGTGCCGTCCACCTCGACGCCCTGGTCCGCGGCGATCACGTAGGAGGACGCGGTGAGCCGCAGGTCGCCGAGCTGCACCGCCTCGGCACCGGCGTTGCGCAGCTCCTCCAGCAGGTTGAGCAGGGTCAGCGCGGAGACCTTCCCGGACGGGTCGCTGATCGTCACGGTGATGCCGGGGCCCTCCGCGGGCAGGCGACCGGACAGGATCCCCTGCACGGCGGCGCTGCGGGTGGCGGCCTCCAGCGCCGCCTCGCGGCTGGTCGACCCGGACTGGAGCTCCTGCCGGGTGCGGTCCAGCTGGGCGACCTGCTCCTGCAGCTCGTCGGCCTGCCGGGTGGTCTGGTCGAGCAGGTTCACCAGCTCCGACTCGCGCATGGTCGACAGCGAGTCGGTGCTCGACTGGCTCACCTGCACGGCGATGGCGAAGCCGAGGGCGGCGCACAGCACGCCGGCGAGCACCTGCGCGGGCGTGGCCCGTGGCTGCAGCGTGCGGGCGAGCCGCCGCCAGGGGCCGGTCTCCGGACCGGTGAAGGTCGCCGGCGCCGGGGTCTGCGGGGTGCTCGGCTCCGGCGACCCGCCCGGCTCGACCTCGGTCATGCCTTGAACAGGTGGCGCCGGATCGCCGCCACGTTGGAGAAGATCCGGATGCCGAGCACGACCACCACGCCGGTGGACAGCTGCGAGCCCACGCCGAGCTGGTCGCCGAGGAAGACGATCAGGGCCGCCACCACCACGTTCGACAGGAACGACACCAGGAACACCCGGTCGTCGAAGATCCCGTCCAGCACCGCGCGCAGACCCCCGAACAGGGCGTCCAGCGCGGCCACCACCGCGATCGGCAGGTAGGGCTGCAACCACGCAGGCACGGTCGGGTCGAGGACGAGGCCCCCGACCACGCCCACCAGCAGGCCGATGACGGCGATCACAGCTCCCCCTCGCTCCGAGTGATGTCCGACAGTGTGCCCGACGGCGCGGCGAGACCGGAGGACCCGGACCCGTCGTCGGGCACCGGCTCCACCCCGTCGGGCAGGTGGGCGGAGCGCAGCGTGACGGTCGGCCCGCCCGGCAGCTCCATGTCCTGCTGCGAGGTGATCTGCGTGCGGATCCCGTAGGTGGACTGGAGCACCGCGAGCAGCTGGCCCGCCGTCGTCCGGGCCAGCCGGGTCTGCATGTCCTGCGCGTCGCCGATCGCCTCGACCGTGTACGGGCCGACCAGCGGCACCACGTCCACCAGGATCGCGTCACCGGCGGTGCGGATCGCGGTGGTGCTCGACAGGCGCTCGCCGTTCACGGCCACCGCCTCGGCGCCGGAGGCCCACAGCCCGTTGACGACGATCTGCAGGTCGGAGTCGCGCACCCGCGAGTCCGGGTCGTCCTCGCCCTCCACCGCCGGGGCGTCGGTCAGGGTGATCCGCAGGCCGTCACCGGTGACCGCGGAGGTGCCGGCACGCAGCGAGTCCTCGGCCAGCCGGTCCAGCAGCGGGGAGTCGGCGTCCGACAGCGCCTGCTGCTGGAGCACCGCGATCTGCCCGGTGAGGTCGGTGCTCTCGGTCCGCAGCCGCTCGACCTCGGCGCTGCGCTCGGCGATCTGCTCCGCGAGCACCTGGCGGGCGGCCAGCGCGTCCGGCTGCGGGGCGCGCAGCTCGATCACCGACCAGGTGGTGACCACGCCCAGCGCCACGGCGAGCACGGCGACCGCGACGGTGCTCACCGTCGAGCGTCGCGGCTGCCCGGTGCGCGCACGGCGCTCGGCGGCGGCGCGGTAGCCCGGGTCGAGGGGGTTGCGGATCACCTCGGTCAGCAGCGACATCGAGGCGTCCGGACGACGCGGCGCGGACGTCACGCGACCACCGGTCGCGACTCCTCCGGCTCGTCCGTGCGCCGGTCCTGGCCGCCGAGCAGCACAGCGGCCTGACGCACGTACAGCAGCCCCGCGAACCAGTACAGGGCGATCCCCCACCAGGCGAAGGCCCACCCGAACACGGAGGCGAGGTCACCGGTGATCCCGCCCCAGCGCGCCAGCAGCAGCAGCGGGAAGGCGTAGAGCAGCGCGAAGGTCCCGGCCTTGCCGGCCAGGTGCACCTGCAACGGGCCGTAGCCGTGCCGCGCCAGCACCATGAGCATGACGAGCAGCATGAGCTCGCGGGCCAGCAGCACCCCGACCAGCCACCACGGCACGATGCCGCGGTTCGCGAGCCCGAGCAGCGTCACCAGGATGAACAGGCGGTCCGCGGCGGGGTCGAGCACCTGCCCGAGCCGGGACACCTGGTTGAGGCGTCGCGCGAGCACGCCGTCCAGCCAGTCGCTCGCCCCGGAGCCCGCGAGCACCAGCAGCGCCCACCCGTCGTGCCCCGTCGCGATGAGCCACGCGAACACCGGCACCATCGCGAGCCGCACGATGCTGATCGCGTTGGGCACCGTGACGACGCGGTCGCTGACCACGCCCTGCTCTGCCACCACTGCCCCCGCTTCCGCTCCTGGACCTCGGCACATCCTACGTCCGTGGACCTCGGACCCGGGCGCACCGTCCGCGACGGTGGTTCGCTGGTCCTATGAGCGCGCTGAACGATCCCGCGGCGATCCGTCGACTGCTGGTCGAGCCCGGTACCTGGGCGGTCGTCGGGCTGTCCGCCAACCAGGCCCGCGCGGCCTACGGCGTGGCGGCGGTGGTGCAGGGGCTCGGCCACCGGATCGTGCCGGTGCACCCCCGGGCCGAGACCGTGCACGGCGCCGCGGGCGTGCGCACGATCGCGGAGATCGACGGGCCGGTGGACGTGGTGGACGTCTTCGTGAACGCCGGGCTCGCCGGTGCGGTGGTGGACCAGGCGGTCGCGGCCGGCGCGCGGGCGGTGTGGTTGCAGCTCGGGGTGGTCGACGAGGCCGCGGCGGCGCGGGCGCTGGCGGCGGGGCTGGACGTGGTGATGGACCGGTGCCCGGCGATCGAGGCACGGCGGCTCGGCCTGGGCTGAGGCGGCACCGACCTGCTGTGCGCGACGTCACCCGGGCGGCAGGACCGGTTCCGTGATCGGTGCAGGTAGACTGGTCCTACTCGGAGTCCGTCGCAGAGTCCCGTGTTGTGCGTGCCGGACGCCCCCCTGATGTGAGTGGGCGTCCCGTTGTGTGGGTGTGGGAGTGCGACCGCCGGGTGACCCTCCTGGTCCCCTCACTCCACGACACGAACGGTTCACCATGACCACCCTGCTCGACCCTGCCCTGCCCGAGAACGCCTCCGCGGCGGTCTCGACCCCCGACTCCCCCGCGATCACCTTCGCCGACCTCGACCTGCCGGCCGCCCTGCGCGCCCAGGTCGCCGAGCTCGGCTTCACCACCCCCACCGCGATCCAGGCCGCCGCGATCCCCGCGCTGCTCGGCGGGCGCGACATCACCGGCGTCGCCCAGACCGGCACCGGCAAGACCGCCGCCTTCGGCCTGCCGCTGCTGGCCGCCGTCGACCCCGAGCTGCGCGAGGTGCAGGCGATCGTCCTGGCGCCGACCCGCGAGCTCGCCATGCAGGTCGCCGAGGCGCTGGAGTCCTTCGCCCGCCAGATGCCGGGCCTGACCGTCGTCCCGGTGTACGGCGGCTCGCCGTACCTGCCGCAGCAGCGCGCGCTGCGTGCCGGCGCGCAGGTCGTCGTCGGCACCCCCGGCCGCGTGATCGACCACCTCGACCGCGGCAGCCTGTCGCTCGACTCCGTGCGGTTCCTCGTGCTCGACGAGGCCGACGAGATGCTGCGCATGGGCTTCGTGGACGACGTGGACCGGATCGCCTCGGCCACCCCCGCCGAGAAGCAGGTCGCCCTGTTCTCCGCGACCATGCCCGCCGGCATCCGCCGCGTCGCCGCGCAGCACCTCACCGACCCGGTCGAGATCACCGTCGCCCGGCAGTCGTCCACCGTCTCCAGCGTCCGGCAGACCTACGCCGTGGTGCCGTTCCGGCACAAGGCCGGCGCGCTGGCCCGCGTGCTCGCGATCACCGACGCGGACGCCGCGATCGTGTTCGTGCGCACCCGCAGCGCCGCCGAGGACGTCGCCGTCTCCCTGGTGGAGCGGGGCGTCGCCGCCGCGTACATCTCCGGGGACGTCGCCCAGGCCGACCGCGAGAAGATCGTCGAGCGCGTGCGTTCCGGCGCGATCTCCGTGCTGGTCGCCACCGACGTCGCCGCGCGCGGCCTCGACATCGACCGGATCGGCCTGGTCGTCAACTTCGACGTGCCCGGCGAGCCCGAGGCCTACGTGCACCGCATCGGCCGCACCGGCCGCGCCGGCCGCACCGGCGAGGCGCTGACCTTCGTCACCCCCAACGAGCAGGGCAAGCTGCGCGCGATCGAGCGCACCACCCGCCAGAAGCTCGAGCAGATCCAGATCCCCTCCCCGGTGGACGTCTCCGCGCACCGCGTCCGCACCCTGCTCGGCCGGGTGCCGGAGCGGCACGCGCTGGGCCGCCTGGACCTGTACCGCACCGCGGCCGACGAGTTCCTGGCCGAGCACACCGACCTCGAGGTCGCCGACCTGCTCGCCGTGCTCGCCGCGCTGGCCGTCGGCGACGAGGGCCCCGCGCCCCGCCCGACCACCGGCGACGACCTGGACGACGCGCTGTCCCGCGCGCACCTCGCCCCCGAGCGCGGCGAGCGTCCCGGCTCCGACCGCAACGGCCCCCGCGGCGGTCGCGCCTCCCGCGGCTCCGACTCCGGCGCCCCGCGCTACCGGATCGCCGTCGGCAGCACCCACGGCGTGCAGCCCGGTGCGATCGTCGGCGCGCTGACCAACGAGGGCGGCCTGACCGGCAAGGACCTCGGCAAGATCGACATCTTCGCCACGTTCTCGCTGGTGGAGATCCCGGCCGGCTTGACCCCGGACGCCTTCGACCGGATCGCCCGCGCCCGCGTCGCCGGCCGCCCGCTGCGCATCCGCGTGGACGAGGGCCCGGGCCCGCGCCCCGGCGCCGGCGCCTCCCGCGGTGCCGGCACGCACCACGCCCGCCACGACGGCCCGCGCGACGGGCACCGTGAGGGCGGCTACCGCGGCCAGCGTGACGACCGCCGCGAGGGTGGCTACCGCGGCGGCCAGCGCGACGACCGTCGCGACGGCGGCTACCGCGGCCAGCGCGACGGCGGCTACCGCCCCGCCCGCTGACAGCACCCTCGGCACGCCCCGCGCGCGCGCCGAGTTGTCAAGAATGGTCGCTTCGCGGGCCCGCGAAGCGACGAAAGGTGACAACTCGGCGAGCAGCCGCACCTGCGCGCGCAGCGCGTGCGCGCGGGATCAGGCGCGCGTGTGCTCGTGCAGGGCCTGGACGAACGAGTCGACGTCGGCCTCGGTGGTGTCGAAGGCGCACATCCAGCGCACCTCGCCGGTCGCCCGGTCCCAGTCGTAGAACCTCCGGACCGCGCGCATCCGGTCGGCCACACCCGGGGGCAGCGCGGCGAACACGGCGTTCGCCTCGACCGGCTGGGTGATCCGGACGCCGGGCACCTGCGCGGCACCGGCGGCGAGCCGGGCGGCCATCGCGTTGGCGTGCGCGGCGGAGCGCCGCCACAGGTCGCCCTCGAACAGGGCCACGAGCTGCGCGGAGACGAAGCGCATCTTCGAGGCGAGCTGCATGTCGACCTTGCGCTGGAAGTCGATCCCCGGGGTCGCCTCCGGGTCGAGCACCACGACGGCCTCGCCGAAGAGCGCGCCGTTCTTGGTGCCGCCCAGGCTGACCACGTCCACGCCCACGTCGGTGGTCAGCGCGCGCAGAGGCAGGTCCAGGGCCGCGGCGGCGTTCACCAGGCGGGAGCCGTCCAGGTGCAGGCGCATGCCCAGGGCGTGCGCGTGGTCGGCCAGCGCGCGGATCTGCTCCGGGGCGTAGACCGTGCCGAGCTCGGTGGCCTGGGTGATCGACACGACGCCGGGCTGCGCGCGGTGCTGGTCGCCGAAGCCGTGCGCCTGCCGGTCGACCAGCTCGGGGGTGAGCCGCCCGTCGGGGGTGGGCACGGTGAGCAGCTTGATCCCGCCGACCCGCTCGGGGGCCGCATTCTCGTCGGTGTTGATGTGCGCGGTCTCGGCGCACACCACCGCGCCCCAGCGGGGCAGCATGGTCTGCAGGGCCAGCACGTTGGCGCCGGTGCCGTTGAACACCGGGTAGGCGGTGGCCGTCGGGCCGAAGTGGCCGCGCAGCACCTCCTGCAGGTGCTCGGTGTACACGTCGGCGCCGTAGCCGGGCTGGTGGCCCTCGTTCGCGGCGGCCAGGGCCGCGAGGACCTCGGGGTGCACCCCCGCGTAGTTGTCGGATCCGAGCTCGCGCCTGTCGGGGTCGTGCAGTCTGTCCACCGGTCCAGTCTGCCCCAGCGCGGCGGGTGCGCTGACCAGCGGGCTCAGCCCTGCGCGGCGGCCTCGGCGGCCGCGGCGGCCTCGGCGGCGCGGGCGGCGCGGCACTCCGCGCAGGTGCCGATCAGCTCGACGGTGTGCTCGACCTCGGCGAAGTCGTGCGTGGCGGCCACCTGCGCGGCCCAGGACTCCACGTCCGGCCCGTCGATCTCGACGGCCTTGCCGCAGTACCGGCACACCAGGTGGTGGTGGTGGCTGCGCCGCAGGCACCGCCGGTACACGGACTCGCCCTCCGGCGAGCGCAGCACGTCGACGTCACCGGACTCGGCGAGGGTCTGCACGGCGCGGTAGACGGTCGCCAGACCGGTGGTCGAGCCGCGCCCGCGCAGCAGGTCGTGCAGCTGCTGGGCGCTGCGGAACTCGTCCAGGTCGTCCAGCAGGGTGAGGATCTCCGCCCGCTGCCGGGTGTTCCGCTGCATGACCGCCATCTTCCGTGCCCCTCCTCGTCCGCCCGTCCCGACGGCCCGTCGATCGACGGACCCGCAGAACGGCGACCCATGGTAGGCCACGAGCCAGGGACCTGTCGCAGGTCCCTGGCTCGTGGAGACGACTCTCACCGGGCATCACGCCCGGCGGTGGCTCACTTGGCGACGGCGCGCTTCAGGGCCGAGCCGGCGGTCAGCTTCACGCGGAAGCCGGCCGGGATGTCCAGCTTCTCGCCGGTCTGCGGGTTGATGCCGGTGCGCGCGGCACGCTCGGCGCGGGACACCGCGAGCAGGCCGGGGATGGTGACGCTCTCGCCGGCGGCGAGCTGCTCGACCAGGACCTCCTGGAAGGCCTTGAGGGCCGCGTCGGCAGCGGTGTTGGTGAGCCCGGCCTTGGCGGCGATGGCCTGGACGAGCTCGGTGCGGTTCACGCTCACGGATGTGCTCCTTGTGGATCGGACGGTGCTGCGGGCCGGCCGGAGCCCGGTGGGGCACGTGTCCGGCGGACCGACGCGGACGACCATAACGGGGAACGGCCCGCGAGGTGCAATGCCGCGTGCACTTTCACACCCGGCGTGTCGCGACCCGGCGCCCCTCCAGGTGGTCCAGCAGACGCTCGACCGGCCAGGCGTCCAGCACCTGCTCGGGGCCGATCCCGTGGCTCGCGGCGCGCTCGCAGCCGACCGGCTGCCAGTCGAGCTGACCCGGTGCGTGGGCGTCCGTGTCGATCGTGAACCGGCAGCCGGCGGCCACCGCGAGGTCGAGCAGCGCGTGCGGCGGGTCGAGCCGGTCGGGGCGGCAGTTGATCTCCACGGCGACGCCGTGCTCGGCGCAGTCGGCGAGGACCGCGGCGGCGTCGAAGGTGCTGGCCGGGCGCTGCCGGGGGCCGGTCAGCTGCCGTCCGGTGCAGTGGCCGAGCACGTCCACCCGGGGGTTCGCGACGGCGGCGCGCATCCGCCGGGTCATCGCCGGGGCGTCCATCCGGAGCTTGGAGTGCACCGACGCGACGACCACGTCGAGGCGGTCCAGCAGGTCGGGGTCCTGGTCGAGCGAGCCGTCGTCCAGCACGTCGACCTCGATGCCGGTCAGCACCCGGAACGGCGTGATCGCCCTGTTCAGCGCCTCGATCTGCGTGATCTGCGCCTCCAGCCGGGCCGCGCTGAGGCCGTGCGCGACGGTCAGCCGGGGCGAGTGGTCGGTGACCGCCAGGTAGGCGTGGCCGAGGTCCATCGCGGCGAGCACCATCTCCTGCACGGGCACGCTGCCGTCGCTCTGCTCGGTGTGGCTGTGCAGGTCCCCGCGCAGGGCGGCGCGCAGGTCGGCGGCGGCACCGGTCACCTCGACGGCGGGGTGCTTGCGCTCCAGGTCGTCCAGGTAGGGCACCGGCCGGCCGGCGGCCGCGGCCCCGGCGACCTCGGCGGTGCGGGCGCCGACACCCGGCAGGTCGGTCAGCGTCCCGGCGGCGATCCGGGCGGTCAGGTCGGCGATGTCCAGCGCCTCCAGCGTGCGGACGGCGGTGCGGAACGCCTCGGCGCGGTACGGCGTCGCTCCCCCGCGCTCCAGCAGGAAGGCGGCCCGGCGCAGCGCGGCGACGGCGGCCTGCGCGGGCCCGTCCCCGGCGGCGGCGGGTGTGACGGACGCCACTCAGTCGCCCTTCGCCTTGGAGGCACGTGCGGCGGGCTTCTTCGCCGTGCTCGCGGCCTTCGACCCTCGCGTCGTGGAGCCGCCGCGCTTGGCAGGGGCGCGACCGGTGGTCCCGGTGGCCTTCTCCTCGGCGGGCTCGGCGGTCTCCCCGCGCGCCGACCGGGCCTTCTCCACCGAGCGTTGCAGGGCGGCGAGCAGGTCGACCACCTGGCCCTCGCCGCCACCGCCCTCGCCCTCCGCCGGGGCGGGCACCGGCTGCGTGCCACCGGCGGAGACCTTGGCCTCGATCACCGCCTCCAGCGCGACGCGGTAGCGGTCCTCGAAGCCGGAGGGGTCGAAGTCCCCCGCGAGCTGCTCGACCAGCGAGGACGCCATGGCGAGCTCCTGGTCGCGCACCTGCACCTCGGCGTCCAGCACCGGGAAGTCGGCCGCGCGCACCTCGTCCGGCCAGAGCAGCGTCTGCAGGCAGATCACGTCGCCGCGCACCCGCAGCACCGCCATCGACTCCCGCTGGCGCAGCGCGACCTTGACCACGGCCATCCGGTCGGTGGCGGCCAGCGCCTGCCGCAGCAGCGCGTAGGGCTTGGCGGCGGTCTTGTCCGGCTCCAGGTAGTACGTCTTGGCGAGCAGGATCGGGTCGACCTGGTCGGAGGGGACGAACTCCAGCACCTCGATCTCCCGCTCGGTGGCCAGCGGCAGCGACGCGAGGTCCTCGTCGGTGAGGATCACCAGCCGCCCGTCGTCGGTCTCGTAGCCCTTGGCGATCTCGGCCATCTCGACCGGCTCGTCCTCGATCGAGCACACCCGGCGGTAGCGGATCCGCCCGCCGTCGCTGCGGTGCACCTGGTGCAGCGGCACCTCGTGCTCCCCGGTGGCCGCGTACAGCCGCACCGGGACGTTCACCAGCCCGAAGGCGACGGCGCCCTTCCAGATCGCACGCATGGCGACCACCTCTCGCTGCGACGGCTCCCCGCGACGGATCGCGCTGCTGTCGGCAGGATGGACCCGTGCAGCCCATGCTCGCCACCGCAGCGGCGCGTCCGGGCCTCCTGCCGACCGGCCCCGGGTGGCGGTTCGAGGTCAAGTGGGACGGCGTGCGGATCCTCGCCGACACCACCGGCGACCGGCTGCGCCTGCTCGGCCGTCAGGGGCGGGACGCGGCGCTCGCGTACCCCGAGCTGGCCGGGATCGGTGCGGGCGACCTGCCCGGCACGGTGCTCGACGGCGAGGTGGTGGCGCTGCACGACGGGCGGCCGTCGTTCACGGCGCTGGCCGAGCGGATGCACGTGCGGGACGCGGCACGGGCGGCGGCGCTGGCCCGGCGGGTGCCGGTGTCGTACCTGGTGTTCGACGTGCTCGTGCTCGCCGGCACCGACGTGACGCGGCTGCCCTGGACCGAGCGGCGGGCCCTGCTGGACGCGCTGCCGCTGCCGGAGGCGGTGCACCGCTCCCCCGTGCACGCCGACGGCGCCGCGCTGTGGCAGGTCACCGCCGACCAGGGGCTCGAGGGCGTCGTCGCCAAGCGTGCGGAGGCGACCTACCAGCCCGGTCGGCGCTCGCCGGACTGGGTCAAGGCGGTGCACCGCTCGGCCCGCACGGCGCTGGTCGGCGGGTGGCGGCCCGAGTCGACCGGGACCGGACGCCTGGGGGCGGTGCTGCTCGGCGCCCCGGACGCCGACGGCGGGCTGCGCTACCTCGGGCGGGCGGGCAGCGGGATCTCCGGGACGCTCGCGCGCACGCTGACCGACGTGCTGGCCCCGCTGGGGGTGCCGACCTCGCCCTTCGCGGACACCGTGCCGCCGGAGGACGCGCGCGGCACGGTCTGGGTGCGTCCCGAGGTGCTGGTGCAGACGCGCTACCTGCTGCGCACACCGACCGGCCGACTGCGCCAGCCCGTGGTGCAGGCCGTCCGCGACGACGCCGACCCCGACCCCTGGGAGGTCCCGTGAGCCCGGAGGAGCCCGCGCAGGTGGTCCGGGTGGACGGGCGCGAGGTGCGGCTGACCCACCTGGACAAGGTGCTGTACCCGGCCACCGGCCTGACCAAGGCGGAGGCGATCGACTACGTGGTGCGGGCCGCCCCGGCGCTGCTCCCCCAGCTGCGCGACCGCCCGGTGACCCGCATCCGGTTCCCGCACGGGGTGGGTGCCCCGACCTTCTTCGAGAAGAACGTGCCGCGCGGGGCCCCGTCCTGGCTGCGGCACCAGGAGGTCCCCGCCTCCCCCGGTGCCGAGGAGGAGGACGCGGACGCCACGATCCTCGACCTGCCGTTCCTGGACGACGTCGCGGGGCTGGTGTGGGCGACCAACGCGGGCGCCCTCGAGCTGCACACCCCGCAGTGGCGCGTCGGCCCGCGTGGCGGCGTGCACCCGCCGGACCGGCTGGTGGTGGACCTCGACCCCGGGCCGCCCGCCGGCCTGGCCGCCTGCGCGCGGGTGGCGCACCTGGTGGCGGACGCGCTGGTCGACGGGGGCGCGGACCGGGAGGCGATCGTGCCGGTGACCTCGGGCAGCAAAGGGATGCAGCTGTACCTGCCGCTGGCCGGCCGACGTTCGGCGGTGCAGGTGCGCGAGGACGCCCAGGCGCTCGCCCGCCGGATCGCCACCGCGCACCCGGACCTGGTGGTGGCGGTGATGCGCAAGGACCTGCGGACCGGGCGGGTGCTGATCGACTGGTCGCAGAACCACCCGGCGAAGACCACGATCACCCCGTACTCGCTGCGCGGACGCGAGCGGCCCACGGTGGCGGCGCCGCGCCGGTGGGAGGAGATCGGGCCCGACCTCGCACAGCTCTCCCCCGCCGAGGTGCTGGACCGGCTGGCCGAGGACGGCGACCCGTTCGCCGCCGGCTGACGGGAAACGTTGCGGCATGCCGCCACCTGCGGCAGCGTGGGAGGAGCCGGCGCGCAGCAGCCGCGCCGCACGTCGTCTCCCCGAGGAGGGATCCGTCATGGCCCGCCGTGCCGAACTGCCCAAGTACACCGTCCCCTCGCTCACCGTCGAGGACGGTGCGAAGGTCGCCGCCGTGCTGCAGAAGCGCCTGAACGCGCTGAACGACCTCGCGCTCACCCTCAAGCACATCCACTGGAACGTCACCGGACCGCACTTCATCGCGGTGCACGAGATGATCGACCCGCAGGTCGACGCCGTGCGGGCCATGGTCGACGCCATCGCCGAGCGGATCGCCACCCTCGGCGTCGCCCCGGTCGGCACCCCCGGCGCGCTGGTCGCCGACCGCACCTGGGACGACTACGCGATCGGCCGCGCGTCCGCGATCGAGCACCTGGGTGCGCTGGACGAGGTCTACGTCGGGATCATCAGCGACCACCGTCAGGCCGCCGAGGACACCGAGGACCTGGACACCGTCACGAACGACCTGCTGATCGGCCACCTGCACGAGCTCGAGCTCTTCCACTGGTTCGTGCGGGCGCACCTGGAGTCGGCGGGCGGCGAGCTGAGCACCACCGGTGCGACCTCGGAGAAGACGGCCGCCGCCGCTGCCGAGAAGGCCGCGAAGGGCGCCGCCTGACGCAGCACGTCGCCGTCGGCACGCACGACGAGGCCCCGGTCACCCCTGCGCGGGGCGGCCGGGGCCTCGTCGTGCCGTCGGTACCGGGAAGGCTCACAGCCGCTCGGGCTGGTCCCACTCGTCGGCGGCGGCGATCTGCTCGTCGTCCGGGTCGAGCTCGGTGGAGGTGAGCGAGCGGGGCGCGCGGGTCGGGTCGCCGCCGGAGCGGGCGTCGGCGGCACGCAGCTCGGCCTCGGAGGTCCGGGCGTCGGCCAGGTGCTCGGCGGCGGGGTCGGAGGTGAGGTCGCGGGGGCGCGAGGTGGGGGTCATGCCTCGGTTCTACCCCGATCCAGCCCTCGCCGCCTCACCAGGACGTGACGATGCTGCGCACCCACTGGCCGAGCACGCTGTCCCCGCCGAGCACCAGCGCCCAGAGCAGCGCGACCTGCGCCACGGCCACGCCGACGATCAGCCCGCGCCGGGCGCCGGTGGGCCGCCGGACGGCGAGCAGCAGCACGTAGAGCGCGGTGAGCAGCACGTAGGTCTGGCCGCTGGACTGCCGCAGGCCGAACCACAGGGACAGGAACAGGCCGACGACGGCGATGCCGGGGGCGATCAGCGACGCGGGGTCCCGGGCCACCCGGAAGCCGGCAGCCACCCAGAACAGCGGCACCGAGACGATGCCGAGCAGGATCGACACCGCCGCGGACGCCGCCGAGGAGCCGACCCCGCCGACGAACCAGCCCGCCGACGCGGCGTTCTCCATGCCGCCGAGCGGATCGGCGGAGAACCACCAGGACACGTAGAGCCAGAACGCCACGGCGGCCACGGCCGGGAACAGCAGCACCGCCACGGTGGCGCGGTTGGCGCCACGGCCGGACTGGCCGGCGCGCCCGGCGATGAACGGGGCGACCGCGCCCAGGGTCAGCGCGTACAGCCAGGCTCCGGGATCGACCATGACCGCGACGCCGAGCGCGAGCCCGGCGCGGAAGCCCGCCTCGGTGGAGCGGTCCTCGACGAAGGACGCGACGCCGTCCAGCGCGACGACCAGCAGGGCGATGCCGAGCAGCGCCTCGAGGTCGTTCGCCGCCAGGTAGTAGAGCGGCGGCGTGAGCACGAGGGTGCCGATCACGGCGGTGGTGGCCCACAGCCCGAAGCCGCGCCGCACCAGCACGCCGGCGAGCCGCTGGAGGGTGAAGCCGATCACCGCGGCGGCCAGCAGGTTCATCGCCAGCTCGTTGCCGCGCAGCACCGAGGCGATGGCGGCCGAGATCGGCGGGAAGACCTCCGCGGTCCAGTGCAGCTCCGTGTCGCCCCACCGCACGGCGTCGGCGCGCGCGGACAGCGCGACGTTGGCGTCCGCCACCCACGGCGAGGAGCGGGAGAACAGCGCGACCAGGACGAAGGGCAGCGCCAGGGCGATCCGCAGCAGCCAGCGCTCCAGCCCGCGGATCGGCCAGACGTCAGCCGCCGACCGGCGCGGGGAGAGGCGAGGTGTGGGCAACACCAGTGAGGCCATGCGCGGTCTTCTCCCAGTAGTGCGGCTTGGTGATCAGCTGCCAGAGCGCCTTGTACGCGGCGACCGAGTGCAGCAGCCAGTAGAACGGGTTGGCGAGCCCCCACAGCACCAGGCCGTAGCGGCGGCGCTTGAACGCACCCATCATCGAGACGTAGATCATCAGCGCGCTGCCGACGCCGAGGTTGAACATGCTCAGCCAGAGCACCCACCCCGGGAACAGGAACTCCAGCGTGGCGGGGTCGGCGAACAGCGACAGCACGAACACCGCGTACAGCAGCGGCACCGCGAGGAAGGTCGCGGGCGTGCCGCCCACCAGGAACAGGAACGACAGGGTCTGCCGCAGACCGGCGATCCGCACCAGGCGGAACGGGTTGCGCAGGTGCACCAGGGTCGTCTGCATGTACCCCTTGATCCAGCGCGAGCGCTGCCGGACGAAGTTCGGGTACGAGGTGTTGGCCTCCTCGTAGGTGGTCGAGTCGATCACCCCGACGTGGAAGCCCTCGGCGCTGGCCCGGATGCCCAGGTCGGCGTCCTCGGTGACGTTGAACGGGTCCCAGCCGCCGAGCCGGCGCAGGCCGCTGACCCGGAAGTGGTTGGAGGTGCCGCCCAGCGGGATCGCGAGCCTGCCGTACTCCAGCCCGGGCAGCATGTAGTCGAACCAGAACGAGTACTCCAGCGTGAACATGCGGGTCAGCGGGTTCTCGTCCGCGTTGAAGTAGTTCAGCGCCGCCTGCACGCACACCAGGTCCTCGCCGGCCTCGCGGAAGGCGAGCACGGCCTTCTTCAGCTGGTCGGGCTCCGGCTTGTCCTCGGCGTCGTAGATCACCAGGAACTCGCCGGTGGCGAACTCGAGGCCGACGTTGCACGCCTTCGGCTTGGTCTGCGGCTGGCCGGCGGGCACGGTGATGAACCGGAAGTGCGCCGGCGGGTTGGCGGCCTCGGCGGCGGCGCGGGTCTCGGTGTCGTCCTCCTCGACCAGGATCAGCACCTCGAGCAGGTGCGCCGGGTAGTCCAGCGCGCCGAGGTTGCCGATCAGGTTCGCGACGATGTTCGCCTCCTTGTACACCGGCACGAGCACGGTGTAGCGGGGCAGGTCGTCGTCGTCCAGGGCGGCCAGGGCGGCCGGGTCGGTGCGGGCGACGTTCTCCATCCGCGCGCCGCGCAGCGAGGCCCAGAACTTGAAGCCGGTGCCGATCAGGAACGCGATGCCGACCACCACGGACAGCGTGACGATCGCGACCCGCGGGGCGGCGACCACGGCCAGCACCAGCAGGACCAGCAGGATCACGCCGACGACGCGCTGCCAGCCGACGAGCACCGTGCGGGCGGACTGCGCGGGCGAGCGGCCCCACAGCCCGAGGCTGGCCTTGTCCCGCAGGTCGCCGCCGAAGCGCTCCAGCACGGCCTGCTGGAACTCCCACTGGTCGGCGAGCACCAGGAACGGCTCCTCGCCCAGGCGCTCGGCGATCCGGCGGCGCATGGCGTCGCTCGGCACGTCCAGCACGGCGACCACACGGCTGCCGTCGGCACGCTTCTCCAGCGGCAGCCAGCCGTCACGCAGCAGCTCCTCGACGTCGACGTCCTCCAGGTCGCCGTCGACGGGCGCGCTGCGGGACGGCACCACGTAGGGCAGCCCCCACAGGTCGGCCAGGGCCCGGGTCAGCGACTCCGAGTCGACCGCACCGATCGCGACCAGCACCTCGCCGACGCGGGCACCGCTGACCTTCGCCACCGACTCCGCCGCGTCCAGCGTCTCCGGTCGCACCAGCCCGCGGTCGACCAGGTAGTCGCCCACCCGGCGGTCGTTGTCGTGGCGCCCCACGGCTCCCCCCTCGTCGTCCGGCCGTCGTCCCGTCACGGTACCGATCGGCACCGACGTGCGCTCGCGCAACGATTGCGCCGGTCAGGACCTTCATGATCGGCTCGGAACGACCGATGGTGAGGGGGTGAGTCCCCTGCCGACCCTGGAGCGGCGACGCCCCGGCCGGCAGCCGGTCCACGAGCTGCTGGCGACCGGCGGCGTGCACTGCGTGTACCAGCCCGTCGTGGAGCTGGCCACCGGCAGCCTGGTCGGCCGCGAGGCGCTGATGCGCACGCCGGAGGGCTCCGGCTGGGACTCCCCGCTGGACCTGCTGGACGGCGCCGAGCGCGCCGGGCTGCTCTGCGAGCTGGAGACCGCGTCGATGCGGGCCGCGCTCACCGACGCCGAGCGGACCGCCGCCGGCGCCGCGCACACGCTCTTCCTCAACATCGAGCCGCGCACGCTGTCCCGCCACCTGGTCGCCGTGCTGGAGACGCTGGACCGCCGCGCGCCCGGCGTGCGGATCGTGGTGGAGATCACCGAGCGCGCGCTGGCCTCCGACCCCGCCGGGATCCTGGACGCCGCCGACCGGCTGCGCGAGGTGGGCTGCGTGATCGCCCTGGACGACGTGGGCGCCGAGCCCGCCTCGTTGGCGTTCCTGCCTCTGCTCGCCCCCGAGGTGATCAAGCTCGACCTCGGCCTGCTGCGCACCCTGGAGGACCCGGCCACGATCACCGTCGCCGACGCCGTGCGCGCCCGCGCCGAGGCCACCGGCGCCCGCGTGGTGGCCGAGGGGATCGAGACCCGGGACGACCTGACCCGGGCGCTGGTGCTCGGCGCCGACCTCGGCCAGGGCTGGTACCTGGGTCGCCCGCACCGCCCGGTGCCGGAGGGCGAGCGGCACACCGCGCGCATCCCGCGCGCCGAGCCCACCCCGTCGATCGGCTCCACCCCCTTCGAGGTGGTCGCCGCCCGCCGCGCGGTCCGGCCCGCCCCCAAGCACCTGCTGCTCCCGCTGTCCCGCACCCTGGAGGCCTCCGGGGTCAGCGGCCGGGTGCCGCCGCTGGTGCTGGGCTCGTTCCAGGACGAGCGCTTCTTCGCGGGGAAGACCAGCGAGCGCTACCGGCTGCTGGCCGAGCGGCTGCCCTTCGTCGGCGGCCTGGGCGTCGGCGTGCCCGCCGACCTGCCCGAGGGCGTGCGCTGGGCCGAGGTCGCCGGGGACGACCCGCTGTCCCGCGAGTGGTCGGTGGTGGTGCTCGGCGCGCACGACTCGGTGGCGCTGGTCGGGCGCGAGCTCGGCGCCGGACGCCCCGGCCGGCGGGACGCCGCACGCGAGTTCGCCTTCGCGGTCACGCACGACCAGACGCTGGTCACCGCCGCCGCGCGCTCGCTGCTGGAGCGGTTCCGCGCCGAGCCCTTCGGCTGACCCGCCCGCTACGACGCCCGCAGCTCGATCGTGCGGCGGGTGCGCTCGGCCAGCCAGCCGCGGTCGACCTCGTGCCCCAGGCCCGGGCCGGTCGGCACCGGCACGATCCCGTGGTCCGCGACCACCGGCGGCACCACCACGTCCCGGGCGTAGTACTTGTCCGAGCCGGAGACGTCCGAGGGCAGGGTGAACCCGGGCAGCGAGGACAGCGCCACGTTGGCCGCACGCCCGATCCCGAACTCGTGCATCCCGCCGCACCACACCGGCATCCCGTGCCGCCGGGCCAGGTCGTGCGCGGCGCGGGCCGGCCCGAGGCCGCCCATCCGGGAGACCTTGATGTTGAGCACCCGGCCGGAGCCGAGCTCCAGGGCCAGCGCGAGGTCCGCCAGCGTCTCCACCGACTCGTCCAGGCAGACCGGGGTGGACACCGTGCGCTGGAGGCGTGCGTGGGCCAGCAGCTCGCGGGGGGCGAAGGGCTGCTCGATCATCGTCAGCCCGTGGTCGTCCAGCGCGCGCAGCGCCGCCAGGTGCTCCTCGGCCTCGGTGTAGGCGCCGTTCGCGTCCACGTGCAGGTCGAGCCGCGAGAAGGCCGCCCGCACGGCGCGCACCGGCTCGACGTCCCAGCCGGGCTGGATCTTCAGCTTGACCCGCGGGTACCCGGCGGCGACCTGCGCGGCCACCTGCTCGACCAGCGCGTCGATCGTCGGCTCGATCCCGAGCGACACCCCGGCCACGACCTGGGTGCGCTCCCCGCCGAGCGCCGTGGCCAGCGACTCGCCGCGCGCCCGCGACCACAGTGCCCACACCGCCATGTCCACCCCCGCCCGCGCGAAGGCGTTGCCGCGGACCTTCGCCCAGGTGGCGGCGGCCTCGTCCGGGTGCTCCCAGCGGGCGCCGAGCAGCGCGGGCAGCAGGAACTCCTGCGCGATCGTCCAGCAGGTCTCGACGGTCTCCGGGTTGTAGTAGGGCGCGGCCGCCGAGGCGATCTCGCCCCAGCCCTCGACGCCGTCGGCGTCGACCAGCCGGACCAGCACGTGGTCCAGCCAGGACTTGCGGTGCGAGGAGGTCTGGAACTCGTGCACGAGGTCCTGGCGGACCAGGTGCAGCGAGGCGGTGACGACGCGCACGGGGTGCTCCCTAGAGGTAGAGGCCGAGGTCGTGGGCCAGCCGGTCGCGGGTGGCGATCCGGCGGCGGGCACCCTTGGCCGAGGCGGCGGCCAGGGTGGCGAGCACGTGCGACACCGCGACCACGGCGGTCGGCGAGTCGGCGTAGGAGGCGGACTCGGTGTCCACCACCACCGTCTCGGCGGCCACCTCGGCCAGCGGGGCCCGCGAGTGGTCGGTGATCGCGACCAGCACCCCGCCGGCGGCGGCGAAGTGCCGGGCGAGCTGCACCGTCTCCCGGCGGTAGCGGCGGAAGGAGTACGCCACCAGCACGTCGGTGGATCCCACCTCGCTCAGCACGTCGAGGGCGGGGACCGTGGCGCCGTCCACCAGGTGCACGTGCGACAGTCCCACCGCCAGATCGCCCGCGAGCAGCGCGGCGTGCCCGTAGGACTTGGCGGTGCCCGCGACGAACCGGCGGCGCGCACCGACCACCAGCGCGGCGGCCCGGGGCAGCGACCCCCGCTCGACCACCGCGGCCAGCGCGCCGGGCAGGTGCTCGGCCTCCTGCGCGGCCACCCGGCGTTGCAGCGCGTCGGCGCTGCCGGTCCCCGCGGACCCGCCGAGGCGCTGGGCGTACCGCTCGTCCGGCGTGGCCGGGTCGCGCGGCGCGGCCGGGTCGCGTGGGGGCGTCATCGGTCGCCGGCCGGGTCGAAGCGGTACACCGAGGTCGCGGTGTCGATCCGGCGGCAGGAGGCTGCCACCAGCCCCTCGGCGAGCAGCGCCGGGACGGCCTCGTGCAGCAGCGCGCGCACCGAGGCCGCCAGTGCGGGGTTGCGGGCGTCCAGGGTGGCGATCCGGGCGGGCAGCGGCAGCCAGCGCGAGCCGTCCCCCGCGTCCAGCGGCAGGCCCCAGGTCTCCGGACCGGCGTCCACGTGCGGGGCGGGCGGATCGCTGTGCCCGGCGCCCGCGTCCGAGCCGGCGAGCTGCCACTCGACCACCAGGCGATCCGTGCCGGGGCCGTAGAAGTCGGGGTGGAACCAGCGGGCGTGCGCACCGAGCACGTCGAGGTTGAAGTGCGCGTTGCGGGCCACCGCCGGGTCGTAGGACCAGCGCATCGTGCTCGCGCCGTGCGCCAGCGCGATGGCCGCCTGCTCTCGCTTGAGCCGCCGGCCGATCCCCTGCCCCTGCACCGAGGCGTCCACCACCGCCGCCTGCGAGTAGTGGTAGGTCCGCCCGTCCGGGTCGGCGCCCGCGAAGCCGTAGGCGAAGCCCACCACGCGGTCGTCCGGGGTGAGCACGCCGACCACCGATCCCCCGTTCGCAGCCAGGGCGGCCAGCAAGCGCGGGTTCACCCCGTGCGCCGGGTCCTGGTAGCCGAACACCCGGCGGTACAGCTCGGCGGCGTGCTGGAGCTCGTCGGGCGCGGTGAGCGTGCGGGCGACGAGGCCGTCGGGCGCGGGGGTGGCCGCAGTGTCCACGAGGGGGCACCTCTCTGCGTGGATCGGATCGGGAGCGGGTGGATCTGCGGGTGAGCGTAGACCCGATCGCGCGGATACGTGACGGATGTTCACCGGTCGGATCGACGGGACCTCGTGCTTGCCCGGTGTCGGGCGCGGGTCTACGTTGCGTATCCATGGACCTCACCGCCGCCGCCCAGGCGCGCCTGCCGCAGGACGTGGCACGCCTGCTCCGCTATGCCGGCCACGAGACCCCCACCGGCGACGCCGCCGCGCTGGACTCCTTCGCCGACGTGCTGGTCGCCGACGCGGGTGCGCTCGGGATGACCGGCGGCCGGGTGCCGCTGGGGGCCACGGGGGCGGCGTCGGGATCGGGCTCCGGCGACGCGGTGCGGCTGCACCTGGCGGGGACGCCGGGTGCCGACCACCGCCCCGCGCTGCTGCTGGTGCACCACGACACCGTGCACCCGGTCGGCTCGCTGGCCGGCGCCGTGCCGCTGCGCGAGGACGGCGACCTGCTGCACGGGCCCGGCACCTACGACATGAAGGGCGGGATCGTCGTCGCCCTGGCCGCCGTCGCGCTGCTGCGCGACCTCGGGCTGCCACACCGCCCGGTGGTGCTGGTCAGCACCCCGGACGAGGAGGTCGGCTCCCCCACCTCCGCCGACCTGGTCCGCGCGAGCGCCGCCGACGTCGCCTACGCGCTCGGTCTGGAGGCGCCGATGGCCGACGGCACGCTGAAGACCTCCCGGCGCGGCTCGACCCGGCTGCGGCTGCACGTCACCGGCCGCGCCGCCCACGCCGCCGTCGACCCCGGTGCCGGCGTCCCGGCGATCGACGAGCTGGTCGACCAGCTGATCGCCGTGCGCACCGTGCTCGCCGACCACCCCGACGTGCTCGCCAACGTCGGCACCGTGCGCGGCGGCACCCGCACCAACGTCGTCTCGGCGGCGGCCGAGGCCGAGATCGGGCTGCGGTTCGTCACCACCGCCGAGGAGGAGCAGGTGCTGGCCCGGCTGCTGGCCCCCGCACCGGTGCGCCCCGGGGCGGTGGTCGGCGTCGACGTGCTGTCCCGGCGGCCCGCCTGGGGACCGGGCACCTCCGACGCGCTGCTCGACCGCGTCGCCGAGGCCGCCGGCACGATCGGTCAGCAGGTGACCGGTGCCGCCGCCCCCGGGGCCGCCGACACCAACCTCACCGGGGCGCTCGGCGTGCCGACCCTCGACGGGTTCGGGCCGCTGGGCGGCGGGGCGCACGCCGTCACCGAGCACGTGCGGGTGGGATCGATCGCGGAGCGCGCCGCGCTGCTGGCCGCGGTGCTGCACCGGGCTTGACTGCGCGCGCGGGCGCGCGGCCTGAGCCCGGCGCCGCACTGCGCGATCGGGCCGGGCGTGTGGGCGGCAGCGCCTACGCTCGTCGGGTGACGACCTCCGACCCGCAGCTCCTCGTCCCCAGCACCGCCGACGCCGCCGGTGACGTGGAGCCGAGCCCGGAGCCGCGCGTCCCCGGGCTGTCGCCCTCGCGGGCCAACGACTACCAGCAGTGCCCGCTGCTGTTCCGGTTCCGGGTGGTCGACCGGCTGCCCGAGCCGCCGAGCAGCGCCGCCGCCCGCGGCACCCTGGTGCACAGCGTGCTCGAGCGGCTGTACGACCTGCCGCTCGGCGAGCGCACCACCGCCGCCGCGCACGATCTGATCCCCGAGGCCTGGGACCGGTTGCTGGAGCGCTCCCCCGAGGTGACCGGCCTGTTCGCCTCCGAGGAGGAGCGCGAGGCGTGGCTCGGCACCGCGCGGCTGCTGCTCGACACCTACTTCACCCTGGAGGACCCGAACCGCCTCCAGCCCGGCGAGCGCGAGCTGTCCGTGCGCACCCAGCTCGACGACGGGCCGCAGCTGCGCGGCATCGTGGACCGCCTCGACGTCGCCCCCGACGGCGCGCTGCGGGTGGTCGACTACAAGACCGGCAAGTCGCCGAACCCCGGCTACGAGGGCTCCGCGCTGTTCCAGATGCGCTTCTACTCCTACGTGCTCTGGCGCGAGCGCGGCGTGCTGCCCCGGATGCTCCAGCTCGTCTACCTCGGCAACGGGCAGATCCTCCGGCACCAGCCGTCCGAGGAGGAGATGCGCACGCTGGAGCTGCGGCTGCGGTCGCTGTGGGAGTCGATCGAGGAGTCCGCCCGCACCGGGCAGTGGCGCACCCGGCGGTCCCGGCTGTGCGACTGGTGCGCGCACCGGGCGATCTGCCCCGAGTTCGGCGGCACGCCCCCGGAGATCCCCGAGGGCGCCGTCGAGCGGGCGATCGGCGTGGTGCCGATCGCGTCCTGACGGCCGCTGGATGCCCGGTCAGCGGCCGAGCAGGTCCAGCACGTCGCCCCGGCCGATCCGCAGCAGGTCGTCCACCGTCACGTCCGCCAGCGACCCGGTCACGCTCAGCCCGGGCAGCGCCGGGATCTCCCGGAACACCTCCACCGCCAGCACCCGCGCCCCCGAGGCCACGCCCGAGGTGATGCCGGTCGGCGAGTCCTCCACCACCACGCACCGCGCGATGTCCACGCCCAGGCGCTGCGCGGCGGTCAGGTACGGCTCCGGGTCCGGCTTCGGCGCCCGCACGTCGTCCCCCGCCACCACCACGTCGAACAGCCCCGCCGTCGCCGCGAACGGATCGGCCAGCTCGCGGTAGGACGAGGTCACCAGCGCCTGCGGCACGCCCAGCGCCGCCACCGCCGTCATCAGCTCGCGCGCCCCCGGCTGCCACGGCGTGTCCGCCGCCACCGCCGCCGCCACCCGGCCGTTGAGGAAGTCGATCACCTCGTCCACCGACAGGCCCACGCCCCGGCCCCGCAGCACCTCCGCCGACACCCGCATCGGGTTGCCGACCAGGGTCAGCCCGTCGTCGTGGCTCCAGGTGCCGCCCCAGGACTCGACCAGCTCGCTCTCGGCCGCCATCCACAGCGGCTCGGAGTTGATCAGGGTGCCGTCCATGTCCCAGAGGATCGCGGCGGGCAGGGCGGTGTCGGGCAGGGCGGTGGCAGTCGACTCGGTCACCGCACGAGGCTAACCGGAGCGTGGGACCGGCCGGTGAACGCCAGGGAAGTCGACCGGCGAATCCACCCCCGCAGCAGGCCCGCCGCTCCTAGCATGAGCCCCGATGACTCAGGCGGCCGAACTCACCGCGTGGCTCGGCATCGACCTCGACCGAGCGTGGCTCACCGACCAGGTGCGCCGGCACCTGGCCGGCCACGCCCAGCACCTGCTGATCACCGGGCGGCGCCGCAGCGGCAAGTCGACGCTGCTGAAGCGGCTGCACGGCATGCCCGGGCTGCTGCCCGGGGCACGGCACACCCTCCTCCACGTGTGCGACCGCGAGACCGACGGGTCCGCGAACCCGGTCGCCGACTTCCTCATGTCGATCGAGGTCGACCTCGACCGGCAGGACCCGCAGCCAGCGACCTCCGGTGCGGATCCCCGCCTGGAGGGCCCCGGCCCGAGCCACCGCTGGCGCAAGTACCTGCTCCCCCGGCTGCGCGCTCTCGCGGCACGGCTCGACCCGGACCAGCACCTCTACATCTGCGTCGACGGGCTCGACCAGGACCACACGCGCACGGGTCAGCGCCTGGTCGCGTTCCTGCGTGACGACCTGGACGACCTGCCCCCGCAGATCCGTCTCGTCATGACCTGCCAGGACGTCGACACCGAGGCGATCGGCGCGCTGACCTCGGCCCTGCCGGTGAGCGTGCTCGAGCTGACGTCCGACACGTTCGACGGCGAGTGGCGCGACGACCTGCTCGCGTATGCCGCCGAGGCGCAGGCTCGTGGGCTCCCGGTCCGGCCGCCCGAGCGGCTCTCCGGCATGGAGGTGGTCTCCAAAGACTTCACATGCCTGCGCGACGTGCTCATCGACGGCACGGCAAGGGAGGCACCGGTCGGCCGGTTCGACCCACGGCTGCGTGAGGACGTCCAGGCGTGCTTGCACCGGGTCGGCGACGGCGAGCAGCGCGAGCTCGCCCGGCGCCTCCTCGTCGTCGCGGCCGTGCTCACCGGCCCGGTCCCGCGCGACGTCGTCCGCGAGATGCTGCGGACCGACGAGCGCCGGTTCGCCGAGGCGCTGCGCGCAGTCAGCCCTTTCGTGCGGGTGCACGCAGGGACGATCTCGATGCACTCGGACCACTACGCCGTGGAGATCCTGCACGATCGGCTGGACGACGGCCGCGAGGCGTCCGCGCACGGGCATGCCATCGTCGCGAACCACCTCGCCGCGGTCGGCCGCCGAGGCGGTCGGGGCGTCACCGATCCGTACCTGTTCAGCAAGGGCCTGTACCACGCGGTCGCCGCGGACCTCACCGGCGGCGACTACGACGCCCGGCTCACCAGGATCGTGAGGATCGTCGGCGATCGGCTGGTCCACCCCCTCGACGACCACCCGCGCGCCCTGGTCGAGGCTGCGACCGAGAGCTACGTCCGCGCCCTGCTCACCCGAGCGACCTGGACCTCCAGCGCCCCACGCAGGTTGATCCGCCTGCTGGGGTCTCCCAGCGGCGTCGTCCAGGACCGGCTCGCCGTCATCGGCCCCGACCTGATCGCGGCGTGCGGGCCGGGGCTGCGACATCGGGTGCTCCGGGCGCTCGCGCGCAGCGGGCTCCCCTCGGCCGCGAACCTCTGCTCTCGCACGCTCCCGCTCATCACCGACCGGGAGGCCCAGGCGGCCGAGCTCTGGTGGGTCGGCACCCGGGGACGCGGCGCGCGGAGAGCCGACCTCGGCGCCCGGATCGGCCACGACTGGGTGCGCACCGACGAGGTCGGCACCCGCGTCGGCTCCGCCCTGCTGCGCGCCGCCACCGCGCGGCGACCGCGGTCGTGGCGACCGGCCGCGATGCTCACCTTCGGAAGGTTCGCCGCCGACGTGACCATCGGGTCGTGGATCTCCGACCCCCGGTCGACGGTCGAGATCGAGGCCTCGTCGGTGTTCTGGGAGACGATCCTCATCGACCGCCTGCACCTGCCCGGCTGGCCCCCCGTGCTGGCGCGCGGACTCGCCCGGCTGTTCGCCGGGCAGATCGGGGCCACCCTCGGCCGCACGGTGACGACAGCCGGGCTGGCCGTCGGACCGGTACCCGCGCAGGAACGTGCCCTGACGACCGCGCTGCTCGACCAGGCCGCTGACGGGGTCCTCGACGCGCGCAGCATCGCGGTCGCGATGTCCGCGGCCGGCGACTGGTCGAGCCTGGTCCTGGGCTGCGCCGCCGCGTCGACTGCCTTCCGTGACGCCGACGAGTACGTCGCCGCCTTCGCCGAGGTCGTGCAGGCACCGCTGTCGCCGACCGCCGTCGCCTTGATGCTTCAGTCGGTGCTCGCGGTCCCGGTCGAGCAGCAGGTCGCCGTCCTCCCGTCGGTCGAACGACTGCTCGACGCCCACTGGGCCACCAGCCACCCGCTCGGCAGGTCCGACGGACTGACACCCGTCGTCGCCGCGGTCGGCGCCTCGCACGACGCGGGGGCGCTCCTCCCCGGCCTGGTTGCGGCGCTGTCGGGCGCGCGCGGCCCGATCGCCCGCGACGAGGCGGTGGACGCGGTCGCCGCCGTGGTGTCGCTGCGACCCGAGGCCCTCGCCGTCCTGCTCCCGGGGATCACCGCCGGCCTCGGGCGTGGCGGCGCCGAGGTGATCCGGGCCCGGTGCAGCCCCGCGCTGGGCGAGCAGCTGCGCGACGTCTCCCGCTTCGCCACCGCAGCCGCCCTGGCGGTCTTCGAGTACCCAGGGCTTCGCGACGCACTGTTCATCCCGGCGGTCGACCGCGCCGTGCGGTTACGCAGCGCGCGGCGCTGGTCCCGGACGATGCCGGTGACCTTCGTCCGTGCCGTCGCTGACCGGGGATACCGGATCGGCCTGCTGTTCGGATACGACGGGAGGACGCCGTGACGGTGCTGGGCCGCGCGGACCGGGTCGCGCGGGACATCGGCCAGTTCCTCCGGCTTCCGCTGGCGATCACCACCCTGGTGCCCAGCGTCGTCGGCGCGTTCTGGACCGCACGGGCCCCGAACGCGGCGGATGTGACCCTCGCGATCGGCTTCGGTCTCGGCGTCCACCTGTTCAGCGCCGTGCAGAACGACCTCGCGGATCTCGAGGTCGACCGCACCAGCGCGCGCCGCTCGGTGATGCCTCTGCCGTCGGGACGAGCGCCGCTGTGGCTGGCGCACACGGTGGTGCTGCTCGGCGCCTCGTCGGTGCTGCTGATACCCCTGCTGCTGCACGCGTGGACGGCACTCGCGCTCGCCGCGGCGGTCCTGCTCGGCTTCGCCTTCTATAACTACCGGGGCCGCACCGACTCGCACCCCCTGCTGGCCGACGCCGTCTGCGGGCTGGCCTACGCCTCGCCGGCACCGGTCGCCTGCGCACTGGCCGGCCGGCTCGACCTCGCCGTCCTCGTGTGGACCGTCGGCTACGGGCTCCTGGTGGCTCTCTACACCGGCTTCTACGGCGGCTTCCGCGACTACGAGAACGACCGGATGCACGGCCGGATCACCACCGCCGGCTGGCTGCTCGCGTTCGCCCCCACGGTGAGCGGTCCGCGAGTACGGCGCGCCGGTCCGGTGGGTACCGCCGGGATCGCGACCGCCTGCGTGGTGACGGGCGTCGCCGCCGTGCTCGTCTCCGGCCCGCAGCGGCTCGTCCCGACCCTCGGCGCCTGGGCGCTGGCGGTGGTCCCGGCACTCGTGCTCGCGCACCGGGGCCACCGAGCGTTCCCGGACCTCGAAGCGGTCGTCCGTCCGACCGTGGTGATGCTGCCCCTGACCTACGTGGGCGCGCTCGCCCCGGTGGTGGCGTTCGGGCACCCGGTTCCGTGGCTGGTCTGCACCGCGGCGCTGGTGCTGGTGTCGGTGCTGTCACCCACCGGACGCGGACGGGCCGAGCAGGGCTTCGGCCGCTCGGTCGCCGGCGCGACGGTGCGCTCAGACCACGTCTGACACCGTCAGCGTCTTCCGGGCCTTCCTGCGCCACCAGCGGGCCCACTCGACAGTGGTGACGACCTCGTCCCAGGACAGCGGGGCGAGGTCCACCTCGAAGGAGAAGGGAGCGCCCGGCTGGACCCCGCTTGCGAGCGGGAACGGGTTGCGGTGCACGACATAGAGCCATGCGTCCTCACCTGCCCGCTGCCAGAGCAGCCGCACGTCCCGACCGGACCAGCGCCCGCTGTTGGTCAGGGTGACGACCCGGCTCCCCGGGCGCTCCTCGTGCGGACGGGAGGTGACCGCGAGCTCCACCCGGAAACGGGTGCGCACCGCCGCAGCAGCACTGCCGACCAGGGTGACGACCGCCACGACCATGGTGACGATCCCCTCGACGCTGTTGACGTCGAGCCAGGCCGGGAGCGCTGAGATCGCCCCGCCGGGCACAGGCGGCGGCCCGGCGAGCGCCGACGACGGGGTCATGAGCAGCACCGTGGTCAGCCCGACCGCCACCACCGCGCGGCGCGCCAGGATCGCCGCGGCCCTCGTCCTGGCCATCGCCCTCACCCCGTCCGTCCGCCCGCGCGCCCGCTGCCGTCAGGATGACGCGAGGCTAGGGGAAGGCCGGGAGGCCGGACAAGGGACGATCGGCCCCGACCTGCGCGCTCAGTCCCAGTCGTCGATCTTCAGGTCGTACGGCCCCGGCCGCCCCGCGCCCCGCTCGACCAGCTCGCGCAGGCTGAACAGGTACGCGGCCCACTTGGTCGAGCAGTGGTGCAGGAACTCCACCGGCTCCGCCCAGCCCTCGTGGGTGAACAGCACCACGGTCTGCTCCCCCGGCCGACTGAGCCGGAAGTCGACGTGCGTCCCGATCCACTCGGCCGGCCCCTCGACCACCCGCCAGCGCACGTGCGTCGCCGGCTCGGCGGTCACCACCTCGACCAGGTACGGCTCGGGGGCGCGGAACGGCAGCGTGAGCCGCCCCCCGAGGCTGCCGTCGCCCTGGGTGCCGCTGGACCACCAACCGGCGACACCCTCGCGGGTGGCCAGGGCGGCGTAGACCGCGTCCTGCGATGCCCGGATGCCGATCCGGTGCCGGATGTCGACCATGGTGCTCTCCTTCTGGTGGGTGCTGGCGGATCAGTGCGTGCTCTGCTGGTGGATCGCCTCGGCGATGCGGGCGATGCGGCGCAGGCGCGCGTCCCAGGCCCGGCCGACCGCGTCCAGCTCGGCCGCCGCCCGCGCGAGCTGCGCCTCGTCCACCCGGAACCGCCGCTCGCGCCCCTCGGCGGAGGAGCGGACCAGGCCGGCCCGGTCGAGCACGGCGAGGTGCTTGGCGACCGCCTGCCGGGTCACCGGCACGTGCGCGGCCAGGGTGGTCGCCGTGCCGGGGCCCTCGGCGAGCAGCACGTCGAGCAGCCGGCGCCGGGTGGGGTCGCCGATCGCGGACCACAGCGCGTCGTCGGTCATCACGCGCCCCCCGTGCCCTGCGCGACCGCCTCGGCGTGGGTGACGAGGCGGGGCAGGAAGTGCGCCCAGCCCGCGACGTGGTCGGCGTAGGCCTGCTCCAGCACGGCGACCTCCCAGCCGCGCTCGCGGAAGCCGGTCTCGGTCATCCGCAGCAGCGTGCCGGCGCCGTCGTCCTCCAGCGCGAAGGTCACCAGGTAGGACGTCGCCGGGCCGGCCGCCGACCCGGCGGGGTGCCCCCAGCGGAAGGTGAAGGAGCGCGGCGGGTCGGCCTCGACCACCTCGAAGCCCTCGACCACCGCCTCGGCGCTCCCCCGGTCGCCGAACACCAGCGACCCGCGGGCACCGGGGCCGGTGCCGTCGAGGTCGACGTCGTCCGACCACCAGGCGGCGATGTGCTCCGGGGTGCTGACGACGGCGTAGACGACCTCGGGCGTCGCCGCGATGCGCAGCGTGCGCTCGATGCTGCCGGTCTCGTCGGTGGTGGTCATCGCATCCTCCTGCAACGGTTGGTTGCAGACGAGGCTACGACGCGATCCGGTGATGCGCAACCAGTTGTTGCACGAGCGCTCAGGCGAGGACGGGCGAAGCCGGCTGATCCCGGGGACGTGTGACACCCCACCGATACAATCGCCCCGTCGAACTCGCAGGAGATCGCCGTCCGGTCCGTGCCGGGCGACGGCTCCCGTGCCCCGGTCAGCGCCGGGGTCGACCCGCCGGCGGGCGGGGTGCCGAGCCGGACATTCGCACCGCGCACGAGGTGAAGAATGCCGTTCAGCGAAGGCCAGACGATCGTCCACCCCCACCACGGACCGGTCCGCGTCGACCGGGTGGTCGAGCGGGTGATCGGCGGCAGACCGCGCACCTACCTGGAGCTCGTCGCCGGGACGCCGACCCACCCGCTGACGATCAGCGTGCCGGCCGACCGCGCCGACGACGTCGGGCTGCGCGAGGTCTACTCCCCCGCCCGGGTCGCGGAGCTGCTGGCGCTGCTTGAGGCGCCGCAGACACCGGTGACCCAGCAGTGGGCGCGTCGGATGAAGGACCACCAGGAGCGGCTGTCCCGCGGCGACCTGGAGCAGACCTGCCTGGTGATCCGGGAGATCGCGGCGAGCGGCGCCAAGCCCGGGGCCACCGCCGAGGGCCAGCTGCTGCGGCAGGCGCTGGCCGTGGTGGCCGCCGAGGTCGCGCAGGCGCTGCGGATCACCCCGGAGGAGGCCGCGGCCGCGCTCGGGGCGGCGCTGCACCGCGGCGGGCACGCCCCGCTGGCCGTGCCCGCCTGACGCTTCAGCGCGACGCGAAGGCCGCGTCGAAGGCGGCGTCCGGCGGCTCGAACGCGAGTCGCCGGACGAAGGCCAGCGCCTCGGGCGCCCCGACCAGCCGGTCCATCCCCGCGTCCTCCCACTCCACCGACAGCGGCCCGTCGTAGCCGATCGCGGACAGCGCGCGGAACGCGTCCTCCCACGGGACGTCGCCGTGCCCGGTCGAGACGAAGTCCCAGCCCCGGCGCGGGTCGGCCCACGGCAGGTGCGAGCCCAGGCGTCCGTTGCGGCCGTTGGTCATCCGCTTCTTCGTGTCCTTGCAGTCCACGTGGTAGATCCGGTCCCGGAAGTCCCAGAGGAAGCCGACGGGGTCGAGGTCCTGCCACACCATGTGGCTGGGGTCCCAGTTGAGCCCGAACGCCTCCCGGTGGCCGATCGCCTCCAGCGTGCGGACGGTGGACCAGTAGTCGTAGGCGATCTCGCTCGGGTGCACCTCGTGGGCGAAGCGCACGCCGACCTCGTCGAAGACGTCCAGGATCGGGTTCCACCGGTCGGCGAAGTCCTGGTAGCCGGCCTCGATCGCGGCGGCGGACACCGGAGGGAACATCGCCACGTACTTCCAGATCGCCGATCCGGTGAAGCCGACGACGGTGCGCACGCCGAGGCGTGCGGCCAGCCGGGCGGTGTGCTGCATCTCCTGCGCGGCGCGCCGTCGGACGCCCTCGGGGTCGCCGTCGCCCCACACCACGTCGGGCAGCATGTCGCGGTGCCGCTGGTCGATCGGGTCGTCACAGACCGCCTGGCCCTTGAGGTGGTTCGAGATCGCCCACACCTTCAGCCCGTAGCGGTCGAGCACGTCGAGCCGGGACCGCACGTAGGCGTCGTCGTCCCAGCGCCAGGGGTCCAGGTGGTCGCCCCAGCAGGCGATCTCCAGGCCGTCGTAGCCCCACTCCGACGCGAGCCGGGCCACCTCCTCGAAGGGCAGGTCGGCCCACTGGCCGGTGAACAGGGTGATCGGTCGTGCCACGGTTCGTCCCTCCTCGTCGGTCACAACGCCACCCAGCGGCTGGCGTCGGCAGCGCTGCGCTCCACGGCGTCCAGCACCCGCTGCACGTGCAGCCCGTCGGCGAACGAGGGAGCCGGGTCGTCCCCCGCGCCGATCGCCCGCACCAGGTCCACCGCCTGGTGGGTGAAGGCGTGCTCGTAGCCGAGGCCGTGCCCGGCGGGCCACCAGTGCGCCACGTAGGCGTGCTGCGGCTCGGTGACCACGATCCGGCGGAAGCCCGCCGTCGCCGGGTCCTCGGTGGCGTCGTGGAAGTGCAGGACGTTCATGTCCTCGAAGTCGAAGGCCAAGGACCCGAGCGATCCGTTGACCTCCAGCCGGATGGCGTTCTTGCGCCCGGCGGCGACGCGGGTCGCCTCGAAGACGCCGAGCCCGCCGCCGGACAGCCGGGCGAGGAACACCGCCGCGTCGTCCACGGTCACCGGCCCCCGCCCCCGGCCGGACGCCGCCGAGCCACCGAGGCCGCCGCCGGTCCCGCCCGCACCGACCGCGGCCAGCGGACGCTCGTGCACGAAGGTCTCCAGCACCGCGGACACCCCGGTCAGCCGCTCCCCGGTGATGTGCTCGGCCAGGTCCACCGCGTGCGACCCGATGTCACCCAGCGCCCCCGAGCCCGCGCGCTGCCGGTCCAGCCGCCAGGACAGCGGCGTCTCCGGATCGGTGAGCCAGTCCTGCAGGTAGGCTACCCGCACGTGCCGCACCGTGCCGATCCGCCCCTCGGCGACCAGCGTGTGGGCGAGCTGCACGGCGGGCACCCGGCGGTAGGTGAAACCGACCATCGACCGCACCCCGCGCGCGGCGGCGGCCTGCGCGGCGGCGGTCATCGCCTCGGCCTCGGCCAGGCTGCTGGCCAGCGGCTTCTCGCACAGCACATGCTTGCCGGCCTCCAGCGCGGCCACCGCGATCTCGGCGTGGGTGTCGCCGGGGGTGCAGACGTCGACCAGGTCCACGTCCTCCCGGTCGACCACCTGCTGCCAGCCGACCACCGCGCTCTCCCAGCCCAGCCGCTCGGCGGCGGCCTTCGCCCGGGCCGGGTCCCGGCCGCCGAGCACCCGCATCCGGGGGTCCAGCGGCAGGTCGAAGAACCGGGGGGCGGTCCGCCACGCCTGGGAGTGCGCGGCTCCCATGAAGGCGTGGCCGACCATCCCCACCCCGAGGGTCTGCGCCGGCATCAGGACTCGAAGGCCGAGTCGAGGTACTGCTGGACGTTGTCGGCGGTCACCACCGGTGCGTACAGCTGGACGGTGCGCGGCACGCCGGAGGACGCCAGGTCGCTCATCGACCGGTCGCCGTGCGCGATCAGCCGGGCCAGCTTGATGCCGTCGGCCGCCTGGGTGGACGGGTAGATCACCGTGGCGCGGAGCACGGAGTCACCGCTCTGGATCTCCCGCATCACGTTCGCCGACCCGGCACCGCCGACCATGAAGAACTCGTCGCGCCCGGCGTTCTCGATCGCCGCCAGCACGCCGACGCCCTGGTCGTCGTCGTGGTTCCAGATCGCGTCGATCTGCGGGGCCGCCTGGAGCAGGTTGGTGGCCGCCTGCTCGCCGCCCTGCACGGTGAAGTCCGCCGCCACGCGGTTGCTGACCTGCAGGCCGCAGCCGTCCAGCGCGTCGGCGAAGCCCTGCGAGCGGTCCTGGGTGAGCGGCAGCGAGTCGATCCCGGCGATCTCCGCGATCACCGCGTCCGGCTGGTCCCCGAGCTCCTCGCAGATGTACGTGCCGGCGCTGACCCCCATGCCGTAGTTGTCGCCGAGCACCGTGGCGCGAGACGCGAACGGGCTGGAGAACTCGCGGTCGACGTTGATCACCGGGATCCCCGCGTCCATCGCCTTGGTCGCCACGTCGGTCAGCGCGGCGCCGTCGAAGGGCAGCAGCACGATCGCGTCCACGCCGTCGTTGATGAACTGCTCGACCTGGCTGATCTGCAGGTTGACGTCGTTCGTGCCCTCGGCGACCCGCAGCTCGACGTCCTCGTAGCGGTCGGCCTCCTTCTGCGCGGCCGAGGTGATCGCGCCCATCCAGCCGTGGTCGGCCGCCGGGGCGGAGAACCCGATGACCACGGTGTCGCCGGGCTCGTCGTTGTCCGAGACGGCCTGCGGGGCACTGGTCCCCGCGTCGTCGTCCTCCTCCGGGGTGTTCGAGGTGCAGCCGGTGACCACCAGCGCCGAGGCGAGGGCCAGGGCGGCGAGCGGCAGGGCGCGTCGTGCGGTGCGGTGCGACATGAGATCTCCTTCGATCAGGTGCGCGTGCGGGACGAGAAGCGCTGCTGGAGCAGCACGGCGGCGATGATGATCGCGCCGCGGCAGATCGCCTGGACCGAGGAGTCCAGGTTGTTCTGGATGAAGAGGTTGGTGAGCGTCGCGAAGATCAGCACGCCCAGCACGGTGCCGACGATCGTGCCGCGACCCCCGGCGAGCAGGGTGCCGCCGACCACCACGGCGGCGATGGCGTCGAGCTCGTACAGCTGGCCGTTGGTGGACGACCCCGCGCCGGTGCGGGCCAGCATCATCACCGCGGCGATCCCGGCGGCCAGCCCGGACAGCGCGTACAGGGCGACCAGGTGGCGGCGCACCGCGATCCCGGCCAGGCGCGCGGCCTCGGGGTTGCCGCCGATCGCCACCGTGCGCCGCCCGAACGTGGTGCGGTTGAGCAGGAACCAGCCGGCGACGGCCACCAGCACGAAGATCCACACGATCTTCGGCATCCCGAGCAGGTCGCCCTTGAAGGTCTCGTCGAAGGACCGCACGTCGACCAGCTGCGTGCGCCGGCCCGCGATCAGCTCGGCCAGCCCGCGCGCCGCCACCAGCATCGCGAGGGTGGCGATGAACGCGACCACCCGGCCGTAGGCGATCAGCACCCCGTTGACCAGCCCGGCGACGGTGCCGACCAGCAGCGCGCAGCCGACCATCACCCACGGCCCGTACTGCTCCGCCATCTGCTGCGTGGCCAGCGTGCTCGCCCACACCGAGGCGAGGCCGAGCACCGATCCCACCGACAGGTCGATCCCGCCGGCGGTGATCACGAAGGTCATGCCGATGCTCAGCACGCCGATGATCGCGGCCTGGCTGACGATCACCGTGAGGTTGTCCAGGCTGGCGAACCGGCTGCCGGCGGTCAGGTAGCCGACCACGCCGAGCAGCACCAGGGCGACGACGAGGCCGAGCGTCCGGGCCACCGATCCGGACAGCACGCCGCCGGGACGCGGCTGGTCCTTCACCGCCTGCTCGACACGGGCCGACTCGTCGACCGCCGGGCTGGGCTGATCGCTCACGCGCGGGCTCCTTCCATCACCAGGTCGAGCACGGCGTGCTCGTCGATCGACGCGGCGGGGGCCTCGTGCACCACCCGTCCCTCGGACACCACCAGCACCCGGTCGGCCAGGCCGAGCACCTCCGGGATCTCGCTGGAGACCACCACCACGGCGGCTCCGGAGTCGGCCAGCCGGCGCACCAGCGCGTAGATCTCCGCACGGGCGCCGACGTCCACGCCGCGGGTCGGCTCGTCCAGCAGCAGCACCCGGCAGCCGTGCACCAGCCAGCGGGCGAGCATCGCCTTCTGCTGGTTGCCGCCGGACAGCGTGCGGATCGGCCGCTCGACCCCGGTCGGCCGCAGGTCGAGGGCCTCGGCCTGCTCGCGGGCGGCGGCGCGCTCGGCCCGCTCGTCCAGCCACCCGGCGCGGGCGAACCGGCCGAAGGTCGCCAGCGTGACGTTCCGGTACACCGGCTCGTCCAGCAGCAGCCCCTGGCTCTTGCGCTCCTCCGGCGCCAGCCCGACCCCGGCGGACACCGCCGCGCCCACCGCCCCGGCGCGCAGCCGTCGACCCGCCACCGTGACCGTGCCGGCGGTGGCCCGGCGCGCACCGTAGACCGTCTCCAGGATCTCCGAGCGCCCCGATCCGACCAGCCCGGCGAGCCCGACGATCTCCCCCGCCCGCACCCGGAAGGTGACGTCCGCGAAGGTGCCGCGCAGGGCGAGGCCCTGGACGTCCAGCACCACCGGCGCGTCGGGGGCAAGAGCGGTGTCCGGCGGGAAGACGTACTCCACCGAGCGGCCGGTCATCAGCCGGATCAGCTCGCGGGTCGGGGTGCCGGCCACCGGCAGGTCGCGGGCGACGGTGCGGCCGTCCTTGAGCACGGTGATCCGGTCGCCGATCGCGCGGATCTCCTCGAGGCGGTGCGAGATGTAGACCACGGCCACCCCGCTCGCGGTGAGCTCGCGCACCACCCGGAACAGGTTGCCGACCTCCTCCGCGTCCAGCACCGCCGAGGGCTCGTCCATCACGATCACCCGCGCGTCGTGGGACAGCGCGCGGGCCATCGCCACCACCTGCCGCGCCGCCGCCGACAGCCGGCCGACCTCACGGGACGGGGAGATCTCCGGGTGACCGAGCCGTGCCAGCAGCTCGCGGGTGCGCCGGTGCGCCGCGCGGCGCCGGGAAAAGCCCGCGCTGGCCAGCTCGTGCCCGAGGAAGACGTTCTCGGCGACGGTCAGCCCCTCGACCACGTCGAGCTCCTGGTACATCGTCGCCACGCCGAGCCGCAGCGCCGCCACCGGGTGCGGGATCGTCACCGGCTGCCCGTCCACCAGCACCTCGCCGGCGGTGGGCTGGTGCGCACCGGCCAGCACCTTGATCAGCGTCGACTTGCCCGCGCCGTTCTGCCCGAGCAGGCAGTGCACCTCGCCGGGCAGGACGTCCAGGTCCACCCCGTCGAGGGCACGCGCCCCCGGGAACTCCTTGACGATGCCGCGCATCTCCAGCAGCGGCTGCGTGCGGTCCTCGTTGACCATGTGTCGGAACGTACCCGCACTTCTGTCGGCTGGCAATCATAAGTCGGTGGTCGATCGACGAAGTTACCGAACCGAGACCGACACAAGTGGCCTGACTTCGTGGTTCACTGAGGCCCATGCAGGATCTCATCAGGCTCGCCCCCCGGCAGACCGGTGCCGGCGCGATGTTCCAGCTGCTCCGCGACGGCCGCCCGCGCACCCGCGCCGACCTCGCCGCCCTCACCGGTCAGGCCCGGTCCACCATCGCGCAGCGCGTCGACGCCCTGATGGCCGCCGGCCTGATCACCCCCGCCGGCGAGGCCACCTCCACCGGCGGCCGACCCCCCGCGACCTTCGCCTTCCACCCCGCCGCCCGCGTCGTGCTCGCCGCCGAGCTCGGCGCCACCCACGCCCGCCTGGCCGTCACCGACCTCGCCTCCACGATCCTCGCCGAGACCAGCGCCGACCTGCCGATCTCCGACGGCCCCGACGTCGTCCTCGACTGGGTCGTCACCCACGGCCGCGCGCTGATCGCCGAGACCGGCCGCAGCACCGAGGACCTGGTCGGCGTCGGCGTCGGCCTGCCCGGGCCCGTCGAGCACTCCACCGGCCGGCCGATCAACCCGCCGATCATGCCCGCCTGGGACGACGTCGACGTGCCCGGCATCCTCGCCGCCCGCCTCGGCGCCGAGGTGCTGGTCGACAACGACGTCAACGTGATGGCCCTCGGCGAGCACCGCACCGCCTTCCCCGACGTCGACGACCTGCTCTTCGTCAAGATCGCCACCGGCATCGGCTCCGGGATCATCGCTGACGGCCGGCTGCGCCGCGGGGCCCAGGGCGCCGCCGGGGACATCGGTCACATCGCCGTCCCCGGCGCCGCCGACGTCCCCTGCCGCTGCGGCAACGTCGGCTGCCTCGAGGCCGTCGCCGGCGGGCGCGCCGTCGCCGAGGCCCTCACCGCCCAGGGAGTGCCCGCCGCCGGAGGCACCGACGTCGTCGCCCTGGTCCGCGCCGGCGACCTCGCCGCCAGCCGCGCCGTCCGCCAGGCCGGACGCGAGATCGGCACCGTGCTCGCCGCCTGCGTCAGCCTGCTCAACCCCTCGATCGTCGTGATCGGCGGCGTGCTCGCCGAGGCCGGGGAGCACCTGCTCGCCGGCATCCGCGAGGTCGTCTACCAGCGCTCCCTGCCCCTGGCCACGCAGCACCTGCGGATCGTCACCTCCCAGGCGCGCGCGCAGGTCGGGCTGATCGGGGCGAGCGCCATGGCGGTGGACCACGTGCTCGCGCCGGACGCGGTGGAGCGGCTGATCGCGTAGGGCGTGGGGGCAGGCGTCTCGCGCATCGAGACGAATGCGCCGAAACGGCTAGGGCTATCCCTCAACATTGGCGCAGGCCTTGCCATGCGACACATTCGGCCAGAATGCTCGACGACACCGCCACCTGGAAAAGCCGGGCGGACGTCGAGAATGTGGACGTGGTTCCACGCACGAGGCGAGCTGTCCTCGCCACGACGATCGCGGCAGCGATGTGCTGGACAGGGATCCCCGCCGTCGCCGGCACCGATCCCGACGAGAACCCCGGGGTGGACACCGCGACCTCGGTCGACGGCCTCGATGCCCTGGCAGCGCTCGGTGGCGATGTCGCTGCCGAGCAGATCGCCGATCTGATCGGCGACACCGTCGTGCCGGACGGTTCGATCGCCGTCACCGAGCAGATACTCACCGCACTGCCCACGACCGGCGACACCTCGGTCGAGACGGTCTCGCTCGTCAGCGGTGAGACCGTCTCGTTCGACGTCGAGGGTCTCGACGTCGTCGAGCAGTCCGGAGGCGCCGTCACCGGCGAACTCGACCTCGACCGGTCCGTGATGGTGCACGCCACCGACAACGGCGTGCAGATCGTCGCGGTCATCGAGGATGCGGCGCCGACCGCCGACCTCGCGATCTCCACGGAGGTTCCCGCGGGGGCGACCTGGCACGCGCAGGAGGATGGTGGGCTCCGACTCGTCGGGACAGACGGACTGCCGATCATGGTCGTCGATGCCCCGTGGGCGCTCGACGCCGACGGCAAGGAGCTGCCGACCTCGTTCTCCGTCGAGGGAGGCGCCATCACGCAGCACGTCGACACCACCGGGGCGACCTTCCCCGTCGTGGCCGATCCCTCCGCATGGTGGTGGGTCAGCACCACGGCGCAGTGCGTGGCCGGGGTAGCCACCATCATCTCGCCGCTCGCGGCCTCCAAGGTCGCGACCGCGCTCGCCAAGGCGGTCACGGTCATCAACAGGTCGGCGACCGCCAAGAAAGCACTCTCCGCACTGGGTGGGATCAAGGCTGCATTGGGTAAGGTCGCGCAGTACGTCAAGGACAAGTCAGCACTCACCGCCGCGCAGCGAAAGTCCGTCGAGAATCTCATCAAGTTCGGCGGATCGACCGCGCTCGAGGTTCTCGGGATCGGCGGGTGCTGGTCTCTCGTGAACGAGCTGAGGAAATGATCACACTCTCCGCCGCTGTCGCGATGCTCGCCTCGGCCGCCGCGATGCTCGCCCTCGGGCGCCTCCGCGGCGGCCGAGGCGGAGTCGCCATCGCGTCGACCGGGTTCCTCGTCGGCATCGTGGGAGCATTCGTCCTGGACAGCGCACTGGCCCCGTTCGGGCGGGACCTGACCTTGCTGTCGTTCCTGGTGATCGCCGGTCCCCTGATGTGCGTCGTGACGCTCGCGGTGCACCTCGGCGCGCGCCTCCGCGGTCGACGCGGTGGGGACGACGGCTGACATCTGTTTCCAGGTACCCAGGAGCAGCCGGCCCGAAAACCGTTGCCGCTGGCGTGTCGGATCGAGCAGCCTCCAGGCGTGCACCCCGACGACCGCCCCCGGATCGACACCGACCTCGTCCGCCGACTGATCGCCGCGCAGCACCCCCGCTGGGCGCACCTCGACGTCCGACCCATGGAGCAGGACGGCTGGGACAACCGCTCCTTCCGGCTCGGCCCCGACCTCACCGTCCGGCTGCCCAGCGCCGCCGGGTACGTCCCGCAGGTCGCCAAGGAGATCGCCTGGCTGCCGCACCTCGCCGCCGCCCTGCCGCTGTCCGTGCCGGAGATCGTCGCCGTCGGCGAGCCCGGCGACGGGTACCCCTACCCGTGGACCGTGCGTCGCTGGATCGAGGGATCCACCCTGCTCGCGGCAGATCCGGTCGATCCGGGGCTGCTCGCCGACGACCTCGGGGCGTTCCTGCGCGCGCTGCGCGCTGTGCCGACCGCCGGCGGACCCGGACCGGGCGAGCACAGCAGCGGACGCGGGGCACCGCTGGACCAGTGGGACGCGCAGGTGCGGTCCACCGTGGCGGCGCTCGGGGATCGGATCGACGCGGAGCGGGCGCTGGCGCTCTGGTCGGACGCGCTGGACGCGGGGTCGGGGATCGTGCCCCGCTGCTGGTTCCACGGCGACGTCGCCCCCGGCAACCTGCTGCTCACCGACGGACGGATCTCGGCGATCATCGACCTCGGACTGGCCGGCGTCGGCGACCCGGCCTGCGACCTCGCGATGGCGTGGACCGTGCTCGGCGCCGAGACGCGAGCCCGGTTCCGCGCGGCGGTGGACGTCGACGAGGCGACCTGGCGGCGCGGGCGCGGGTGGGCGCTGTGGAAGTCGCTGATCAGCCTGGACGACGCGGTGCACGGGCCGGGCGCCGTGCGGGCTCTGCTCTCGACCGGGGTGCTGCGGGGCCCGGGTGCTGCGCCGGCCGGGTGACGCCCGCGGCGTTCCGCACCGTGCCAGGCCCGGCGCTCGCTACCGTCCAGCCAGGTCCGCCCCTCCCGGCGACCGGAGGAGGGTGGGATGCGCCGCACGTTGATCGGCGGATCGCTGCTGGTGCTGCTGCTCGCCGCCTGCGGGTCGCCCGAGGGGCAGCACGGCGTGTTCGAGTCGATCGACGGCGTCGGCACCTCGGCGCGGAGCGGCCACCCGATGACCGACCGGACCGTCCTGGTGCTCCCGACTGCGGCCGCCGACCTCCTGGGCCCCGGCACAGGACCCGACGGGTCGCCGCCCGAGGTCGGCTACGCCGAGGTCACCGCCGACGAGATCGAGGGCGCGGGCGGTCAGGTCGTCGTCACCGACGACCGCGGGCGCTTCACCCTCGACGTGCCGCCCGGCACCTACTACGGCTGCTGCGCCGAGGGCGATCCCGGCCGTGACCCGCTGGGGATCTACCAGTGCGCGGAGGTCGACCTCGGCGAGGACGCCGAGATCCACGTCGCCTGGGGCGAAGGGTTCGGGTTCTGGGTCGAGGAGTGAGCGCCTCGGGCCACTGGTCGTGCCCACAGTTGTGACCGGCGACGTGCGGCGATCCGGCAATGCGACGCACTTTGTCTCGCTTGGCACAATGAACGACAAAACGGGCACAGGGAAAACACTGGTCCGCGCGCGCGAATGCCTTGATCGATCCTCTGCGGCTGTGCCAGGATCAATTAACACCGCAGGAACACACCCGAACCGAAACGCACGGAGAGGTGCATCTCGATGAATTACTTCATGCAGAAGGCTGTCGCGACCGAAGTCGGTGCCCGGAGTGCCGTCGAATCGCTCCAGGCCAGGATCGACGGCGCGCTCGTCCGCTACGACGCCTGGTTCGTCGTCCTGCTCGCCGTGCTCCTCGTCCTGGCGATGGTCGTCGCGACGGCGCTCGCCATCTGGTGCACGGTCTACAAGAACAAGAGCTTCACCGGCAGCTGGAACTGGAAGTGGACCGGCGTCTCCGTCAACGTCCAGTGCGTCTAGCCGCGTGATCGGGTCCCGTCGTCACCGATGACGGGACCCGATCCGGAAGGAGCTGATCGGGATGTCCGTCCTCGAGGTCGAACACCTCACCTACTCGTACGACCGCACGACGAACGTCCTGCTCGACGTCTCGCTGACGGTGGAGCCCGGAACCATCGTCGGTCTGATCGGACCCAACGGGTCCGGGAAGTCGACCCTGATCAACACCGTCTTCGACCTGCTTCGGCTCCAGCACGGCCGCATCCGGATCGACGGGATCGCCCACGACCACCGCGACGCACGGTCACGGGCCATCCACCTCGCGTCCGACGGCTACCTCCCCGACTTCCTGACGGCACGCGAGTACCTCTCGATGATCGCGCAGCTCTACGACGTCGATCTCGACCACACGGTCGCCGGGGCGCTGCTCCGAGACTTCGCCATGGAGGGTCGCTACGACGACCTGATCGAGGACTTCTCGCACGGCATGCGGAAGAAGACGCAGCTGATCTCCGCGCTCCTCGTCCGGCGACCCCTGACAGTCATCGACGAGACGCTCAACGGCATCGACGTGGAGGCACTCGACCGCGCGGCCGCCGAGCTCATGACGTTGCGATCCGACGGCCACGCCGTGCTGCTCTGCACGCACGACTTCACGGTGCTCGAACGGGTCGCCGACAGGATCGTCCTGCTCGACTTCGGCGTGACCGTGCTCGACGAGCCGGCGGAGGCTCTGCTCGAGCAGGGCGGAGGGCTCGCCGAGTTCGTCATGGGGTACCTGAAGTCCGGGTCCCGGTAGCGATGCGGATCGCTCGTGCGCTCGTCGTGGCGCGGATGCTGCTCATCTTCTTCGTCAGGCGGGCGCTGTCGGCCGGCGCCCTCCGGCTCCGCTCCGTCCGCATCGGGATCACCCTCGCCGCGACCGTCTACGTGGCGGGGACCACGGCAGCGGCCTACCAGTTTCTCGACGGCCTCACCGAGGACCCAGCGGTCTGGAGCCTGCTGTTCGACGCGACGACGGTCTCGACGATCGTCTGGGTGCTGATCGCGCTGCTCATCGTCAAGGTGCTGTTCGTCCACGCCGACGGGATGCTCGAGCTGACCTTCCAGCTCCCCGTCACGAACCGCGAGCGTGCGCTGGCGCTGCTGGTCTACGAGGTCGCGATGACCGGGGTGATCGCTGCGGGCGGGTTGTTCGCCCTCTGCGCCTGCTCGATCGCGCTCCTGGGCGTGGCCTCCGTCGAACCGGTGCTCACCTCGCTCGTCCTCCCGGCGGTGCTCACCTACCTCGTCGTGTCGGTCCTCTACCAGCTGCTGACCCGGCTCTGGGTCGTCCTGCGGCTGGATCGCATCGCCGGCGTGCTGAACATCGTCGCCCTGTTCGGGCTCGTCATCCTGGGCACCGGTCGCAGCCAGGCGCTGGTCGGCGAGATCACCGGCGCCTACCTGCAAGGGCGGGAGGCCCACCTCTGGGTGACCACCGTCAGCCGGCTCCAGCGATCGATCGGCACCGTCCCCACGATGCTCGCAGTCCTGCTCGCGGTGGCGGCTCTGTCCGCCCTCGTCGTGGCGCTGTCCCCCCGACGCCACGTCCACCAGGGCCGCTACGTACGGCTCTGGACCGGCCGGAGGTTGCGTCACCTCCTCAACCCCTACGACCTGAGCCTCCTGCGCAGCTCCCAGACCGTCACCGCGGTCGTCCTCGCGCTGCTCGTGCACGTCTGGCTGGCGGCACGCGGGACCAACCCCGTCTGGGCGATCACGGTCGTGCCCTTCAGCGGCCTCTACCAGTTCAGCAGCACGACGCCACTGCGCGTCATCTACGGCAGTCGGCACTCGCCGCTGCACACCTTCGGCCTGATGATCCGGGCCCAGGCGGTGCTCGTCGTCCCGTTGACCGCAATCTTCGCCGCGGTCGCGGCCTGCCTCGACACCGCGTGGGCCGGTGCCACCTGCACTGCGCTCGGGGTGACCGTGGTCACCTCCGTCGTGATGGTCGGCATCGGCGTGATCTTCCCCACCGAGAAAGACAACCCCCTGGCGGTGCTCGTCGGGGTCACCTCGGTCGCGATGGTCTCCGCGCTCGGCGCGATGGCGATCGGGATGCTCAACCTGCCCGCGGCTGCCGTCGTGACGATCGCGTGCTTAGCCGTGCTGATGTTCGCCACCTATTCCGTTCTGGGAATATCGGCAGACAATTCAAGGAGACGTCATGAAACGAGTTCTTCCGATCGTCAACATCGTCGTCGGATCGGCGATCCTGACGCTCATGATCTGCGTGGGATCGCTGCTGATCATGATGTTCACGGGAGACAACTCCGGTGACGTTCACCGCACCGGGTTGTTTGGTGCGCTCGAGTTCCGGTCGGTCGAGAGCTCGGACGGAGCGGTGGATCTGACGCTCGGCGTCACCAACGCGGTCCCGGTGCTCGTCGTGTTCCTGGCGACCGCACTGTGGCTGACGCTCGTCCGCGGGACCTACCGCTTCCTCGCGAGGCGTCGCGCGGCGCTCATCGCGCAGAAGGCCGCCGCCGGCCTGGACGTGAGCTAGCGGACCGTGCGCCCACGGCAGGGCGTCCGCGCGGCGCTGCTGACCACCACCGGCGCGGTGGTGAGACTCGCCTGGCCCGCCTACACGGTCCTGATCCCGCTCACGCTCGGCAGCCTGCTCTGGTGGATCTGGTCGGGCGACCACGCCTTCATCGCCTTGACCGCGAGGTGGTGGACCGTCACGCTCGGCGGCCTGGTCGGATCATTCCTCGTGCACGAGCTCGCCCACGCGCTGGTCCTCCTGCGGATCCCCGGGGTGACGCGCGTGCGTCTGGAGACCTCCGCGCTGCGCGTCTCGCAGATCCCCGAGGGCTCGCTCACCCGGGCGGAGAGTGTCCTCGTCGCCCTCGCCGGCCCGATCGCTGCGGGGACCGTGGGAGCGGTCCTCCTGACGATCGGCAGCGCGACGGGATGGTGGTACCTGATGCACCTCCTCTTCCTGCTGCCGCCGTTCGGTGACGGCATGGCGCTCCTCGGCGCCGCACGATCGATCATCGCGCGAAGACAGGGGGCACCGCACTGAGGGCACCCGTCGTCAGCCGAGGGCGCAGCAGCTCACCAGCCGCTCGCGCAGCACCGCCGACCGCACCGCGAACCCGCGCTGCCGCCGCACGTACTCCGCCTTGCCCTCCGGCGTCTCGATCGCCACCGGCTCCAGCCCGAACCGCGACACGTCGTAGGGCGAGGCCTGCATGTCGGTCCGGCGGATCTCCGCGGCGAGGGCGAAGCAGTCCAGCAGCAGGTCCCCCGGCACCAGCGGCCCGAGCTTGAGCGCCCACTTGTACAGGTCCAATCAGTGTCGGTTCCTGCATCTGACCCTAGTGTCGCACCCGGGTCGTACCGTCCCCGCTATGAGAGACGAGACCGACGACAAGCGCCCGTGCCGCGCCTGCGGGAAGCCCATCACCATCGACCCACGGATCATGACCGAGGGCACGCTGAGCGGCCAGCCGGAGACCATCGGCATCCGCGTCTGCCTGAACCCGAAGTGCCCGAGCAAGGTGGGCGGCGGAGAGGTCCCGCTGAACTTCCGCGTCTGAATCGGCCACGCGGGCGCTGCACTCGACCTAGCCTCAGGGCATGACTATCGAGGGCTACACCTGGAAGGCAGACGCGCACGCACTGCTGCTCCGCGACGACATCCTGTCCCCGTTGCCAGAACTGTTCCCGCCGGACGAGGATCCCATCAGGGTGCAGACGTTGGCCTCACGGGACAAGGAACCGGAGTACAAGTTCATCCCTCGTGAGGAGTTCGTCCGCTTGTACCTGGAGCGTGTGCCGGTGCCAATCGTGGCGGTCAAGCCCTCTACGCCCCTGGATGGCGTCCTTCGGAACATGGAGTTCCGCGAGGAACTAGGTGAAGCCCTGCTGCGCGACATAGGCGAGAACGCCGACCCGAACGACCCAAACCGGTTCGTCGACTTGAAGGTCACTGGTGACGAACTCGACCTCGTGAAGCCTCCTAGCCCCACCACCGCCGACGACGCTCCAGCGCCTCGACCCGCTGACCCAGCGCAGTGAGCGTGTCGCCCTGTTCCTTCTGAGCGGCCTCGATCCGGTCCAGGCTGTCCTTGATGTGGTTCCCGCCGTTGTTCGTCGTGAGCGTCTTCTTCACGTCGTTGACGGCGGAGGCGGAGCGCCGGGCCTGGACCCACGCGCCCACCTGGGGCACGAAGAGCACGCCGACGATGAACACCACGAGCACGAGGGCCTGCCACGGGTTGACGATCGCGCTGAGGTCGATCTGGTCGGGGGTCACGCGGGCTCCTCGGTGGGCTCGGGGTCGGGCTCGGTGGGTGCGGGGTCGATCCGCTCGTGGAACTCGACATGGGTGTCACGACCGGGGTCGGGCACGAGGACGCCGCATCTGAGGCAGGACCGGGACCCGGGCTCGAAGTAGGGCATCAGGAGGCCGCGAGGAAGGTGCCTGCGATGGCGGTGGGCACGGTGCCCGGCTGCACGGTCACGTTGCCGCTCACGGTGAAGGTCGGCCACAGACCGGTGGTCGCCCACCCGATGGTCTGACGAGCGGGGCGGAAGCCGACCGGCAGCGTGAACGCGGTCTCGCCGTTCACGACGGTGCCGGACTTGGTGACCGCTCCGGCGACGTAGACCGTGCGCCCGACCTTGCGGACGACGACGCCGTTCCAGCCTCCCCCGACGTAGCCAGACCACCCGGTGTTGAAGGTCGTGATCTGGACCCAGTCGGTATCGGTCTCCAGCGTCGTGAGCCGACCGGCCTGGGCCTGCACGTCGGCGTCGATCTGCTCGGCGAGCCGCTGGCTGATCAGAGCGAGGTCGTTCGCGTCGCCGGACGTGGCGTACGTGTAGCCGCGCTGGCTGGTGGATGCGGGCATGGGATCACTCTCCAGTGCTGATCGTGACGTTCTCGGGCTGACGGGTGGTGACGTGCCCCCGCCCGCTAGGGATGTCGAAGTCGATGCGCCTGACCAGGTGCCGCTCCTGCGGTCCGGTCGGCAGGCCGACGGTGATGGTCTGGCCAGGGCGGACCCACCAGGGCGCGTGCTCGAATTCGATGCTGAGCGAGCGGCCACGGGACACGGTCCGGCGCACGATCGACGCGGCTGCTGCCTTGGCCTGCGCAGCACTGCCCTGACGCTCGATCGTGACCGTCTTGACCTTCCGGCCCACGGCGGGCACGGACAGCGGGCCGTCGGTGACCTCTGCCCACCCGAACGCCGTGCGACTCTCGCCGTCGTACCACTGGTAGACCACGACGACGGTGTTCGCCCACTCCTCACGGGAGAGGTCGGCCTGCGACCTGGTGATGGTTCCCAGCGCCCCGACGTTGAGCATGGCTGCCGCCGAGCCCGCATTCACCGGCTGGGGCACGACATGGAACGTGCCGAGCCCGTCGTGGTAGGCCCAGGCTCCGATGCGGTCGGCGATGTCGGAGATGGTGGGCCAGAACTCGTCCTCGCGGTCTACGAGGAGGGTGTCGGCTCCGGTGACGAACTGCCCGCTGGCCGACACCTTCACGGTGGCACCGGGGACGGCCCAGCCGATGAGTGCGGCGATGGCCGCTCCCCCGTCAGACGCGGCGGTGAACGACATGCTCGTGGCGATCGGCTTGGTGTCCTGCACGGCGTGCTCGCCGGAGACGGCCACGATGGTCATCGTGTTGTCCGGGCGGTTCACGACGCGCGACAGCAGCCGCAGATCGGCCAGCACATGGCTCTCGCTGGTCCCCGGGACGCGGTAGCCGGTGGTGAGCACCAGGCGGCGGACCAGCCGAGGATCGAGGGCGTCGAGGGTCGCCTGGGTGTCGGGGACGCGGCAGGTCAGGGTGGCCACGATGTGCGGAGCCGCGTCCTCGTCGTAGGTGACGGTCCCGTCGATCACGTCGAGGGTGATCGGGTCGATGCCGGAGCCCGTCACCAGGACGTTGGTGAGCATGGTCAGTGCCCCGCCGAGTCGCGAGGACCAGGCGGGGTCGAAGGGTGCGGTCAGCGTGCTCACTGCGGACCGATCAGCAGATCGAGGACCGTCGGGAACTCCGCCCGGGATGCTGCCAGCGTGGGGTTGCGGGCGGTGCTCGCGGCGATGGTCCAGCCGATCGAGCCCCGCAGCGGCGTCGTCGGGGCAGCCACCTCCGTGTACTCGACTTCGAGAATCCAGCGCCGGGGGTCGGTCGTCTCCGGCTGGAGGTCCAGGGAGGTGCTGGTGCCCACGATGTACATGTCCTGCCCGAGGTAGTCGGGCTGCCTGAGCAACACGGTCTCCCCGGCGTTGAACACGCGCTCCAGCGCCGTCCCCGCCTGGTAGTCAGGAGCCCAGATCTTGAGGGTGCCCCGGCGCAGCGTCTGACTACCGAGCGTCACCAGCGGGTCGGGGCGGTTGATGACCTGCGCGACGGTCGTCGTGGTCTCCCGGCCCAGGGTCAGCCCGGGTGCCAGGTCGTACCACTCGCCCTGAGAGGGCAGCGAGGCCGGGGCGATGCGCGCGCGGGTCACCGCGCCGTCCAGGGTGGCGGTGGCCGTCGCGGTCTCGGTGGTCCCAGTGATCGAGTTGAAGACCTCGACCGAGTACACCAGCGGCCCGAGCATCGACGGCTCGAAGTCGGTCGCGACGAACTCACCGGCGGACAGGTCCGAGCCCTCGTAGATCCGCACCGGCCGGGTGCCGTTGGCGTCGGCGCGGGTGAAGGTGCGCAGGGTGTAGGCGTCGTCGGCGTCGGGGACCGAGTCCAGGCGCAGGTACCCCAGCCGCAGCGAGGCGGTGTCCCCGGCAGCGAGGGACTGCGCGAACTTGAAGGTGATGGACAGGCTCGCGGCCGGGCTCGTGGCGACGAACTCAGCGGAGAGCCAGGTCGAGGGACCCGACTCCGGTGCGACGCTGGTGCCCGAGATCGACAGCCGCCATGGACCGGACCACCCGATGCCGGTCCCGTCACCCTTGTCGGCGATGTAGCCCCCGGCGGCAGCAGCCACAGTCACCCGGTACCGCACACCGACGGTCAGGCCGGTGAGCACCTTCATCAGGCCCAGGTGTGTCGGGACGACCACCGGGCCCGACGTCGGGGCGAACCGCGCGGCGATGTTGCCGACGGGCTCGAACACCCGCGTTGCCGACAGCCCGGCCGGTGCGGTCGCGGTCAGGGTCACGCTGGTGTCGTCGGCCATGAAGTCCGACTGCGTCAGCGTGGTCCCCGTGACCACCGGCACCACGCGCAGCCAGATGAACCCGAACTGGATCGGCTGGTTCGCGGCCAGGTTCGTGAACTCCATGACGTGGCTCGTGGCCGTTGCGGTGAAGTCCAAGACGTAGGGGGTGTCCGGCATCGCCCCGGAGTTCTGACCGACCGGCCACGCGCCGTCGTCCTCGAAGTCCGGCATCCCGTGCCGCAGGACGGTGGTCGCGCCACCCATGCTGACCTCGATCGGCCCGTCGTACGCGCCCGACGGATCCAGACCGATGTAGACCAGGTACCGCTGCCCGACGGTCAGGCCACTGATCGTGCGACGCACCCCGTGGGAGCGGGCCGGGTAGGTGCCCGGGGTCGTCATCGTGTAGGCCTGGAACTGGAGGGAGCCGAAGGCACCGACGCCGTTGGCCGTGATCCGCCAGTTCCACGGGCCGAAGGTCGTCCACCGGCTCGCCGTCGCGAGGATCGCCGCAGCGTCCAGACCGGTCAGGGTCTCCGACACCACCGTCGGGTAGGCGGGCACCGACGCCGAGGCGTGCAGGCGCACGGCAGCCTCACCGGGCAGCGGGGTCGCGGTCAGGGTCACGGGCATGTCAGGGCCTCCGGAATCCGGCGATGGCATCGAGCGCGACCTGGACGGTCGGGCGAACCCCGCGCAGTGCGGCATCCACAGCGGTCTGTGCCTGCGAGCGATCGACGTTGACGGTGGCGGTCACGTACGGGCTGGTCGATCGCGTCCAGGAATTCAGCGTGTCCTGAGCCGCGTTCGTGAACAGTTGGACGTCGGTGCGCTTGCCGCTCGGCAACTCCGACAGCGCCTGGTCCCACAACTCGGTCTTGGCCCGGGCGTTGTCGGTGGACTCCATCACGCCCTCCAAGCCATTCACGATGTCCTGGAGACGGGACTTCCTGGCCCGGTCCTCCTGCGCCAGCGGAGCACCGTCGTACGCCGTGGTGATCTCGTCCTGCTTGGCCTTGGTCTTCTCCAGGACTTCGTTGATCGCGTCCTGGTCACCGGCCCACGCCCGCAGCATCGTGGACGTCGAGACACCCGCCCGCTCGGCGCTGTCCTCCACGTTCTCCAGCGACGTCGCAGCCCCGTCGGCACCCGTGATGATGTCGTTCATCGCGTCCTTCAGGTACTGCTCCGACAGGTACTTGTTGCCGCTCTCCGTCATGTCCTCGTACATGTCGGAGATCCGCTGCTGGGTGGCCTCGCTGTTCTCCCGCCAGGCGTTGTAGAACAGGCCGGCGGAGGCAGCCAGACCGCCGAGCGCGAGGCCGACCGGACCGGTCAACGTGCCCGCCAGACCGCCGAGCGTGCCCTGCACCAGGTCGACGGCAGAGTCCATGTCGCCGCTGAACGAACTGGCGACCTCGGAGAAGTTCTGCCGGGCCTCGTCCTTGAACTCCCCGGTGGCGTCCTCTGCCTCGCGGGAGCCACGGCGGACGTTGTCGCCCAGGTCGTCCCCGGCCTTCTTCGACTGCCGGTCTGCCTCGCGGGCAGCGTCGCGGAAGGCATCTTCGAGCGCGTCCAGCGCCTTCTCGGCGGTCCTCGTGCCGCTCTTGACCTCGTCGCCCAGGGAGTTCCCGGCCTTCTCGGTCGCGCGGTCGGCGGACTTCGCGAGGTCCTCGAAGACGTCCACTGCGTTCTCGATCGCGTCAGCCGCCTGCTGGCCGCCACGCTTGAGCGGGTTGACGTCCCAGTCCATCTTCCACAGGAAGCCGCCTGCCACGTCACGCCCCCTTCTCGAACGCCTCGAAGATGAGCCGGATGCTGGTCTGGCTCCAGAGCGCGTAGACGCGCGGACCGATGTCGTTCACCGCCGGGTAGAGCACGCGCCCGCCCTTGACCTCGTTCGGCACCTGCCGACGGGTCCGGCGGGTGATCGAATACTTCGCGCCCTTCGGCGACGTGCCCTGGTACTCCCTGCGCAAGTTGCGGGCCGGGCTGCCGAACTCCCACGCGGCCCACGCCCTCGCACGCCCGGGGGTGAAGCCGCCGGAGAGCGGCCGGGTGGAGGACGCGGCGACCAGAGCAGGCCTGGCACCGACATTGACCCGGGCGCCCTTGGCGAGCACGAGGCCATCCATCTTGGTGCGCACGTTGCTCTGCACCGCCCCCTGCCAGGCCGGGTTCACCACCTCGCGCACGGACCGGTTCAGGGCCTTGCGGGTGGTGGCGTCGATCGAGCGCAGCGCGACCACAGCAGCCCGCGCCTCCCTCGGCCCCTCCACCCGCGACGCCACGTCAGGAGCCCGAGGCCGGGACGAGCGTCGGCTTGCCCTCCATGCCGAGCGTGACCGAGGCGGTCGAGACGGCGTTCACGGCGCCACCCACCGCGCCCGAGGTCACGATCACCACGCCCTCGAACGAGGGCCCCGAACCGTGGGTCGGGGTGAACTTCACCGGGATGTGCTCGCCCTCGTGGTCCCAGAAGTAGCGCGAGAGCGACTTGGCGGAAGCCCAATCCTGGGCGTAGTCGACACCGCAGGTCCAGGTCGGGACGGTGGCGTCGGTGATGGTGTTCTGCTTGCCGCCCGCCCAGGTCACCGTGCCACCCGATGGGGTGAAGGTGACGCTGGAGGCGTGCGCGGCGAAGTCGTCCGGCGTGCCCGTACCGAACAGGAGGTCGAACTCCTTGAGCACCAGGGCCTTCGGAGAGGCGAGGACGGTCATGGTCAGTTCTCCTTCTGAGTCTGGACGGTGAGCGTGAGCGAGTAGGCGTTGAATCGGTCCTGGATCACGCCCCGGACGGCCTCACCGACGGACAGCGCGGGCAGGTCCCCGACAACGTCCAGCAGCGGCAACAGCGCGTCCTCCAGGGCGTCCTCCGCCTTGGCCGGGTCCTCCGCACCGACAGCGAGGCTGATGACCACCTCGACCTCCAGCAGCCCCCAGGCAGCGGTGCTGGGCCTCACGCTCTTCTGCTCGACCATCACGGTCGGGGCCTTGCCGACCCCGTCCAGGTCGCGGCCGTAGGCGTAGATCCGCCAAGTGTCCGGCAGACGGTCGGTCAGGAAGTCGGCGATCTCACTCCGGAGGCTCATCGCGGACCCCTGATCCAAGGCGGTCGCAGCAGACCCTTCACCGTGCGGTCGAGCGGGTAGACGGTGATCCTCATCCCGTCGGGACCGATCTGGTCGTCGGCGCCCGCGATGAGCGATCGGTAGATTGCCCGGGCCTGCATGACGAGCGCGACCTTGTACCGGGCGGGCACCTCGGCGTCCTCGGCCAGCGTCGGCGCGTAGGCCGAGCACTGGTCCTGGGCAGCCTCCAGCACGATGGTGAGCGTCTCGGTGGACAGGGCGGCGGCGTCCGTCCACAGACCGTCCAGCAGGTCACTGTCGGGCTCGATCCACAGCACGGACGCCACCTCCCTCCGTCTCGTCGGGCGCTCGGTCAGGCGGTCGGGGTGACCAGGGCGACGGACTTGGCGTCGTTGGACACCCCCGCCCAGTAGCCGAAGACGCCGGTCTCGACGCCGCCCGTGGCGATGGACACGGTGTCCACGCGGATGGGGCTGCCGGGCAACTCGTAGAGCGTCGCGGCCTCCTTGGCCCCCACGACGACCTTGTTCGTCAGCGCGGCGTTGGCGGTCGGGACGATCTGGAAGCCCGTCAGCGACCCCTCCTCCAGACCGAGCGCGGCGTTGAGGTAGGCCAAGGTGTCGTCCGCGCGGGTGAGCAGCATGTCGCGGTAGAGCGCGGAACCGACGATGGCGAAGGTCGGCAGGCCGCGCTCGGCGTTGATGACGCTCAGGGCGCCGTCCACGATGAGCGCGGCGGCCCGGGAGACACCCGACGGCGTCGTGGCCAGCGAGGAGTTGACGGCGGTGAAGTTGCCCGCCGTGGTGAGCAGCGAGATGACCTTGCCGTCGATCTTGCGCTCGTAGTCGTTGGTCGCCTCGCGGTAGAAGCCGCTCCAGAACCCGTCAACCTTGAAGTCGACGAAGGCCCGGTCGACGGCCGCCGCACCGGCGATCCGCGAGGCGTCAAGGGTGACCGCCTCGGTCTTGACCTCGGTGGAGGTCGGCTGCGCCGGGAAGCCCGCGTAGTCGCCCACCGTCGGGGTCTTGCCCTCGGTGAACTTCCACCCGACGGCGTGCAGGCCCGTGAGGTCGCCGTGGCTGATGAGGTTGGCGAACCGCCGCTGGTAGGTCCGCGAGGCGTACACCTCGCCCAGCCACTGCTTGACCTGGGCCGACTCGGCGTCACCCTGGATCACCTGGTCCAGGGCCGCCAGGAGGCGCCCGGAGTTGATCGAGCCGTGGGCCTCGGCCAGGCGCGCGAACAGCGTCCGGCCGTCGTTGCCCTTGGCCTTGGTCGGGTTGGTGCCGCGCATCCCGCCGGGGAGCGACGCGGTCAGCGTCTGGCGCTCGTCCTCCGGGGCGTCGGCGGTCGTGGTCTCGTCCACGGTGATCTCCTCGTCCGCCGCGCTCGCGGCATCGTCCTCGGGCTGGTCGCCCTCGGGGGTCTGGGGGTCCTGCTCGTCCTCGTCGTCGAGGTCGCCCGCGTCGGCGGCCATGAGGGTCGCGCTCGGGAAGGCACCGGCCAGTACAGCGGCGGCGGCGTACAGGCGTCCGGCCATGGCCTTGCCCGCGCGGATCACGACGCCGGAGACCTCGGCCGACAGGGAGTTGCGCTCGCCGCGCTCGACCTCGTCCAAGTAGGCGTCGCCCTCGGCCGTGCGGGCCACGGAGAACGCGGCGACGATCCCGGCGTCGGTGTCGGTCAGCGTCAGCGCACGGCCCACCGGCTGCTCGGAGTCGTGCTGGAGGTTGAGCGTCACGACCGACGGGTCGGCCGGGATCTCGAACGCACCGCGCGGGACGGCGAACTTGCCGAGGTTCGTCCGTCCGACCTCGCCGTAGGGCAGGAGCAGCCCGGAGACGACGCGGTCCGCGCGCGACGCGGTGAGCGTCCCGGCGACGATGGTGGCGTTGGTCATGGCTCAGTCCTCCGAGGGCGACGGCAGGCCCGAGTTCGGGCCGGACAGGTGGGAGATGTCGAGCGCGATGCGCGTACCCGGCGCGGTGCAGTCGTCCATCGAGAGGCGGGAGTCGACCAGGGAGGCCCAGCCCCGCAGGCGGTCCAGCAGGATCGAGCGCGTCGCCTCGGTCGACTCGTAGGTCAAGGACGCAGCGACGCCGCTGGCATCGAGGAGGTTCGCCGGGATGCCCGTGAGCCGGGCGACGTCGAGCGTGCTGGCGTTCCGGCCCTGCTCGTACAGACCGATGTCGGCCTGCCCGAAGGCCTCGACCGCGATCCCGAAGGGGACGTAGACGACGCTGCCCGTACGGGGGTCACGGCGGGCGTTGATGTAGCCGTCGATGAGGTCCTTGACCTCGTTCTGCGGCTCGCCGGTCTCCGGGTCGATGGGGTCCTCGGGAGAGCCGTCGGACCGGCCCGCCTCGTTCTGCTCCTTGAGGAGCGTCGTGGGGACCGGCGTGCGCACTCGCTGGCCCACGGCCGCCGAGAGGTCCAGCGCCTGTCGGATCGTGTCGGAGCCGGTGATGAGCAGGCCCTCATCCCGGCCGGTGAACAACACGACCTCACCGGCCTTGGCCTCCTCGTCATCGACGAGGATCTGGAACTGCTCGTCGAAGTCCCACCGCTCCGGCGGCACCCGCATGGCGTCGCCGATCTGCCCGTTGCTGGCGCGGTCGACGGCCCAGAGCGAGAACCCGCCGAACAGCAGGTCGTCGAACGTCCAGGCGAGGCGGCGCTGGGGCGGCATCTCCGAGTCGGTGCGGGTCAGCCACCGGGGCTGGCGCGCCATCCGGGTCTCGTTCTGGAACGCCCGCAGGACGCCACCGGCCAGCGACTCGGTGATGAGGTTGCGCGCGCCGACCACGGCCGGGACCCGCATCGCCTCCTCGCGCGTCGCCGGGAGGTTCTGCGCTCCGAGCCAGTCCGCCGCCATGACGTTGACCGACATGCCGGGCGACCACGGCGAGTGAATCCGCGCTCGACGACCGGGCGACAGGATCTCCGCCGCCTGCGTCGAGGGGACACGCCCCATGCCGAAGATCCGCACAGGACAAGCCTGGTGCGAGTGGTTATCACTCGCGGGTGCGTCGCCTCGCCCTGGCCCGCGCCACCTGCCACGCCTTGCTACGCGGGTGCTGCTGCTGTTCGTGCCTGACCCCGGCGGCGACCACCTCGGCGCGCGTGGATGCGACGATCCGCCACGGGCAGCCCGGCAGCCCGCACACGCCGACCGCCGACGCTGGCGTGGTGTCGACCATCACGACGACGCGATCCGTCCTGCTCGGCGCACCGGCGTCCCGTCCAGCAGCCAGAGAGCGTGCGAGGCGGCCACGATGGCCGCGATCTCACCCTTCCCGGTGCGCCGCATGAACGCCCGGCCGTCGCGCCCCAGCGGACGCCAGGCCACCGACTCGACGGCGGCGTTGAGGTCGGCCTGGTCGTAGTGCTCGACCCGCCCCTCGCGGATCTCGGTGGCCAGGTGCTGCGCCGCTGCGCCCACGTGCAGCGTCTTCGGCTCGACCACCTGGACGGCCGGACGCACGAACCTCCGCAGCGCCTGCGCGGTGCCGACGTTGCCGCCGCCGATCCCGTCCACCGCGATAGCCGCCCGAGCCTGCTTGGCGACGTCGTACGCGAACTTCGTCGCCCAGGTGACTCCGGGCCGGAACGCCAGCACCTCGATGCACGCCTTGCCCGCGTCGTTGCGCCAGACGGCCACCACGGCCGTGCAGGTCTGATCCTTCGGGGTCTCGACGCCGATGACGACCCGGCTCCCCCGCGCCTCGGGAAACGGCGCCGCCGAGCGCTTCCACGCCTCGACGTCGAGCGCTCCGGTCGTCGCGTCAGTCGGCCAGACGCACAAGTACTCGCGGCTGAACGAGATCAGGTCCATCGTCTTCCGGCGCTTGTCCAGGACCTTCATCGGCGTGAGCGCGGTGCCGTCCGGCTTCCGGCTCGACGGGCCGGGGTGCACGCGGCGCCAGACCTTGAGGTCCTCCGGGTCCTCGTCGTCCCGAGCGGAGTAGTCGAGGATGCCCAGGTCCCGGTCGGCCTTCGTCCGGCCCTGGACCAGCAGCCCCCAGAACAGGCCGGTCCTGGTCTTGCCCGGTGTCCCGCTCACGATCAACTGAGCCAGTGGGCCGCGCGTGTCCTGGAGCGGACGCACGGCGTCGAGGAAGTCCTGGCCCTTCGGTCCGTCGAACTCCCCTGCCTCGTCGATCACGATGTCATCTGCCGCTGCCGATCGCACGGCACCGGCCTCCGGCGGCACGACCCAGATGCGGGACCCGTTCGGGAAGTCGATGTGCTCGCGTCCGCCGTTCCTGAACACGATGGCCACGTCGGCGCCGCTGCGCGCCTCACGCGACTCGACAGCGTGCCCGCTGGCGATGAGCAGCGTGGCGTGCTCCAGCAGGATGCGGGACGCGACGTTGCCCGACTGCGCCGTGACGACGCACCGGTAGCCCGGCCGGGTCAGCGCCCGCCCGATGAGCACCGCCCACAGACTTGTTGTCTTCGTCGAACGCCGGGGCATCTGGATGACGGCGGTGTCGTACTTCACCCCGCCGCCGCGCCCACGGGCCTCCAGCAGCCGGGCCACCCGCTCGCCCTGGTCGAACAGCGGCAGCCCGAGGGCAGCAGCGCCGAGGTGAGCCGCGGAGATGTCGGTCTCGCGCGGCACGGCGGACGCGTAGGTCGGCCTAGCCACGGGCCACCTCCACACGCACGAAGGCAGAAGCAAGCGTGCGTGGGCTGCCAGCGAGACTCAAAAACCAACCCCTGATGCCTCGGTCTCGCTCCGGCGCCATGCCCGGGGACGCGGCCGGACGCTCCGAGCGACGGGCGTTCACGATGCGTGCGCCCAGCCGTCCGCCTGCTGACATGTTGCATCGAGCATGCTCGGGGGCCTGGTTGTGGTGGCCGTGGTCACCACCCAGCGCGAGATCCTCGACGTGCCCAACCTGCCAGCCATGAGCGGGTGCGTCGGGGATCGGGACGATCAGCCGGCCGCAGCGCCAGCACACGACCTCGCCCGCCTCGACCAGGGGCCTCCACCTGGCACGGGCGGTGCGCACCGTGGCGCCGTTCCACCCGCTCACCGGCTGAAATCCTCTCGCTGAGCCGCCATCTCGGCTACGACCTCGGCCAGCACGGCGCGCGCCAGGTCGCGGGCCTCGCGCGCTCGCATCCGGTCGAAGGCGTCGGCGATGCGGCGGTGGGCGGCGTCGTCGGCACGATGGCAGGAGACGCACAGGGGCACGTAGCGCTCGGGATCGAGGCTGTACCGCACGCCACCCTCGGTCTCCACCTCGGCCGGGTCGCCGTGGTCGTATGCCCATTCGTCTGCCGGGGCACCGCACGACCGGCATCCCCAGGCGTCGGCGGCAGCACGGCCACGCGCGGCTCGCACTCGGCGGTGCACGCCGTTGTACGGCTGGCGGGGGGCCTGCGGGTGGGCGTCGCGATTGCCGCACGAGCGCACGTAACCGGCGCGGAGATGGTCGGCGCGTGCCCGGGTCCTGGCGCCGCAATCGCAGGCGGCCGACCAGACCGGGGTGCGGTGGCCGCCCGGCGAGACGTACGTGCCCACGCGCCCGACGACGGTGAGCGCGCCGAAGCGGGCGCCGGGGTGGACGGTGGTGGTGCGCATCGTGTCTCCTCGAAGTCGGGGGCTCTCATCTCTTCGATGGAGACGCGCCGTGCCGGACAGGGTCACCACCCCGCCACCGCCGCGACCGGCTCCGGCTCCACGCGAGGACGCCACACGAGCACCTCGGCCTCCGCCTGCCTGGCGCGCTGCCGGACCCTGCTGGAGCCCACGTCGATCGACCACGGACCGTGCCCGAGGAGCGCTGAGCCGTAGTAGCGACCGGCGACCACGAGCCCCGTGCCCGCGATGGCATCCATGGCCCGGAACGCCGCGCTCCGACTCAGCGGCGTGAGCGCCATGAGGTCCTTCGCCGAGATCGGACGGTCGACCGGCCCGAGCAGAGCGGTAGCCCTCCACCAGTCGTAGGCGTACCTCCCCATCTCGGACCACAAGTCGTTGCCCGGCTGGAGAGCGACCAGCCAGCGCCGCTGTTCGAAAGGGCTGAGGGCAGGTCGCAGTCCCAGTTCGCCCCCACCCACACCTTCATCCATGTCCACATAGGCAGCACTGTGTTCAACGGTGCTAGTAGAGGTATCTGAGACGGTGGGGGCGAACTGGGACTGCGACGGCATCTCGGTCGACCAGCGACCCACCTCGACCAGACCATCGGCGCGACCGGAGCGTCCGGGCTCGAAGGCGAGCAGACCCCGGTCGATCGCTTCGGTCAGCGGCCAGCGGCTGTGGTCGACTCCGGTGTAGACCTCAACGGTGCGTCGATCGATGCGGCGGTGCTGCCGGTCCTCGCCGATGAGGTCGCGCACCGTCCACGCGAAGGCGAGCGCGCGGCTGGAGATTTTCTTATCTTCCAAGGCCGGTCGCCATTCCGTGGGTCGCTCGGGTGCGGTAAGTTCCTGCATGTCGATCCGTTCTCGTCGGGTCGTCCACGCCCCCGGATGTTCGCGCATCGCGGGGGCTCCTCATGCCCACGCTAGGCGTGAACATGCAGGTAGTCGAGTCGCTCGGTCACGATTCGGTGACATTCTGGTGACGGGTTTGATAAACCCTATAGTCGCTATAAGGAACCTTCACAACAATGTCGGGACCGTGTGAGACGGTCGCCGCGTGAAGATGGACTCCGAGACGATCGAGGTCGTCCGGCGCGCTGCCGTGGCGTTCCATCGCCGACACGCTCGGCGCGATCAGATCGACCTCGACGACCTGGTCGGCGAGGGGTTGCTGGGGGTCGCCGAGTGGTTGGCCAAGACCGACCGGGACGAGGTCGCCCCGGGGGTGATCTACCAGCGCGCTCAGTGGGCGATGAGCAGGTGGGCGCGCCACCGGTTCCACTACCAATGGCGCCGGTCCACGCCCTACAGCGAGCCCGCGTTCGACCCCCACGTCCTGGCGCGACTCGACCTGCCGGACCGTCAGGACGTCGAGCGTGAGGTCATCGAGCGCGACCGGTTCCGCGCCTACGCCCGCGCGATCGGCCGCCTGAGCCCGGGCTACCGCGCTGCGCTGCTCGTGCCCCTGACCGACCCAGACGACTGCCGCCTGATGCGACTGTCGGCAGGGACGCGCTCGCAGGCCAAGGCGGTCGTCCGTCGCTGGATGCGCGATGGCGTCACGCCGCTGAGGCGGCCTCGCGGCGCGTGATCCGGACCGACTCGGGCTGCCGCCGCGTGCGGGGCTCGATCGGCAGCACGACCACATCGAACCGCGACCGCACGAAGGCGCGGCGCCTCTCGTCGTCCAGGTCGTGCCAGGCTCCCGTCGGCGCGAACGTCTGACCCTCAGCAGCGATGGCCTGGAGCCGGGCGAGGTTATCGGCCAGCCGTCGCTCGATGTCGGCGCTGGCCTTGAGCACGACCGCCATCGACAGGCCGTCGGCGGCAGCGGCGGCGATCTCCTCCAGGCGTGCGCGCAGTTGCGCAGCCTCGTCGCCCAGCCGGGCCTCCTCCGGCGTCTCCCCGGGGGTCCGGAAGCGCGGTCGGCCGCCCGGGGTCGACTCGGGTCGACTCGCCACCTCGGCGACCCACTGACCGAGCAACTCGGACTTGATCGAGAGGTGCCCACTCGGGCACCGATGCGACTGGTACTTGTACGGCGCCTTGCCCTGCCAGTGCGCGATCAGGCCGCGCCCGCACCCCTCGATGCCGCAGCGAGCAACGCCGGTGAGCCAGTGCTTGCGGGGTGTCCCGCCCTTCCCGCGCTGAGGGTCGGCGAGCACGGCCTGGACCGCCGACCAGGTCCCTTCGTCGACCAGAGCGTCCCAGCCACCCGATCCAGCGATCTCGCCCCGGTACGACTGGAGCCCGGCGTTCCTCGGGCTCTTGAGCACCTGGAGCACCGACGTCCTGATCCAGGACTTGCCGCGAGCCGTGAGTGCACCGGCGCTGTTCCAGTCTCGCGCGATCTGCGCGATGGTCTTGCCCGCCAGGATGCCCTCGTACGCCTCGACCACGAGCGGGGCGTCGGACGATGGCGCCCCGTCCCTGGTGAAGCCGAACGGCGCGACTGGCCACCACGGACGTCCAGCGGCGACGCGCTGACGATGGGCGGCTCGTTGCCGTTCGGCCTTGTGCTCGCCTTCGAACGTCGACCATGCCGTAACGGTGCGCGCGACGGCTCGCCCGGTCGGGTTGCTCAAATCCAAGGTCCCCGCGCGCACGGTGTGGACATTCACCCCCGCGTCCAGGACCCGCTCCAGGTCGCGCGAGACTCGCACGAGCCGGTCTTGATGCCAGGCGAGCACATCGCGCCCGGCTGCCAGCGCGGCCTCGAAGCCGGGTCGCACTCTGCCAGTCGTCGCCGAAACGTCGTTGTCGACGAACACCTCAACGATGTTGAGCCGGTGCGCGCCAGCGTGCTCGCGGCACTCGGCCTCCTGGCGCTCGATAGCGACACCATCGCCCGTCGCGTCCAGAGACTGACGCAGGTAGAGACTCACATCGTTCATCGCGCGTACTCCGAAACGATCCTGCGCACCTCGGCGGCGGTGAGTGTCTTCTTCTCAAGCAGGGCTCTAGCGACCTCGGTGATCGTTGCCATACCTTCGGCAACCCAAGCGACCTGGGCTGCGAGCCACTCGGGGTCGTTCTTGTGAGCGTCGTCGATCGCGGCCATGTCGTCTCGTCCGGCCTCGAACAGGACCGTTGCAACATCAGCCATGTCGATGGATCCGTCGCCGCTACGCATCGCACTGAGCATCTCCGCGCACGGCCCCGCAAAGTGCAGCCGGTCTCCGATACTCGACCTCTCACGGCGAGCGCCGTACCTCACCAGTTGACCCTTCACCCCTGCGGTGCGCGGTCGAACGGTGACGTACCGGAACGGCACGAAGAGCACGGCGTGAGCCCAAGCACGCCCCGACTCGTGGATCGCGGTTCCGATGTCCATGAGTCGATCATGCAGCAACCGACAGTCTTAGTCCATGTTCGCGTGCAGGCACCCCGGCTGCTCCATCGCGACCTGCGTCTCACGCGTCGGCTGCACGGTGTTGCGGGCCACGGCGTCGGGGGTGAAGAACCGGAACGCGTCGATGTGCGTGCAGCGGATCCGGTGCGCCTCCACCACCGCGTCGGTCCCGTCCTCGCCGAGTCGCAGCGGCAGGGCGTGCCGATGCTCGCCGGGGCGCTCGCGGTAGACCATCGCCCACTCGTGCAGGCCGAAGCAGCCGGTGGCGGCAGGGCGGGACGCGGTGGCGGAGAGCAGGGCGTGCACGTAGCGGATGGTGTCACCGCGATCGGCGAGAAAGGCCTCGACGTCGAGCGTGACCGTGCCGGACGGATCCGTGCGGTACCAGCGCCACGCGGCGTGAGGGGCGGGCGCGCCCGGGCCGGGCCGCAGGTGCACGCCCGCGCCGGGGTGCCAGCGGCGCAGGTGCGCGGGCTTGGCCGGGTAGTACTCGAACAGGAAGTCCTCCACCGCGTGCCGCTCGCCACGCGCCCGGCGCTCGCGGTGCCCGGCGGTGAGGGCGTCGGCGCGCTCGGCGTGCGCCTCGGCCAGGGCGGTCCAGGTCGTCGGGTCGAGCGCGGTCATGCCGTCCAGGGTAGGAGAGCCCGCCGCGACCGGGATCGCACCGGCACGGTGAGCACCGCCAGGCAGGCGGCGACCAGGCCGACCCCGATCCACCCGCCGGGGGCCAGCCGCTCCCCCACGACCAGCACCGCCAGCACGGCCGCCACCGCGGGCTCCAGCAGCGAGAGCGTCGTCGCGGTGGACGCCGGCACCCGCGCGAGCCCCCAGCCGAACAGCACGTAGCCGAGGAACATCGGCACCACCGCCATGTACAGGCCGACGGCGGCGTTGCCCCAGGAGCCCAGCAGCGGCCCGCCGGTGACGGCCAGCACCGGCAGCAGCAGGATCCCGCCGATCCCGAACACCGCACCCATCGCCCCGCGGGAGGGCACACCGGCGCGCATCAGCCGGTGCGCGACCCAGGAGTACAGCGCGTACGTCAGCCCGGCGACCAGCCCGAGCAGCACCCCGACGACCACGTCGGTCCCCGCACGCGATCCGTCGGACGCCCCCGCCTCCGCGGTGCAGAGCAGCACCATGCCGAGCAGCCCGAGCCCGGCGCCGACCACCCACCGGGGGGGCAGCCGCCGCCGATCGACCACCCGCTCCACCAGCGCCGACGCCAGCGGGGCCGAGCCGATCGAGACGACCGTGCCGACCGCCACCCCCGCGAGCCGCATCGACGTGTAGAACGCCAGCGGGTAGACCGCCACGGCCAGCGCTCCCAGCAGCACCAGGCCACGCCGCCGCACCAGGATCGATCGCGCCGCCCGGATCGCCCCCAGGGCCGTCGCCGCCTGGAGCAGCCCACCGATCCCCATCGCCGCCGCGCCGATCGCCAGCGACCCGACCTCCGGCGCCAGCGCCGCCGCGGTGCCGGTGGTCCCCCACAGCGTCGAGGCGGCCAGCACCGCCCACGCTCCGCGAGCCGCCGATCGCTCGGCCGTGCTCACCCGCAGGCCAGCAGGTCCGCCGCGATCCGGCGCGCGCGCAGCAGCCGGGTGTCCACCCCGTCCAGACCGGCGCGGGCCATCGCACCCTCCAGCAGGTAGGACAGGTGCTCGGCGAGATCGGCGGCACGACCCGGGTCGTCAGGGTGGATCGCGGCCAGGTGCCCGGCGATCAGCGCCTCGACCTCCTCCTTGTGCCGACGCACCGCGTCCCGCCCGGGATCGCCCACCGGCAGCTCGCCCGCCGCGTTGAGCAGCCCGCAGCCCCGGAAGCCCCGCTCGTACGCCTGGTCGGCATGGTCGGTGTACGCGTCGAACACCGCCAGCACCCCCGCGACCGGGCCGTCGGCATCCGCCAGGCGTGCCTGGTACAGGTCGATCCACTCGGCGTGCCGGGCGGTCAGGTACGCGGCGACCAGCTCGGCCTTGGAGCCGAAGGAGTTGTACAGGCTCATCTTGGCGACACCTGCCTCGGCGATCACCGCGTCGATGCCGGTGGCGGCCACCCCGTCGGCGTAGAACCGGCGGGCGGCGGCGGCGAGCAGGCGCTCGCGGGCTGGTGCGGGCACGGCGCGTCTCCTGATCGTGAACTAGACAGACCGGTTTATCTACTTCGCGTCAGCGTAGGACTCCACCACGTTCACGTCCAGGGCGAACTCCACCGGCGTCTCGCCGAACAGCAGCCGGCCCGCCTCCACCGCGGACTCTCGCACCGCCTCCGCCACCTGATCGGCGATCGGCTCCGGGGTGTGCACCATGATCTCGTCGTGCAGGAAGAACACCAGGTGCGGCCGCCCCGGCATCCCGGCGATCCGCAGCCGGAGCAGCGCCATCCAGCACAGCGCCCACTCCGCCGCCGTGCCCTGCACCACGAAATTCCGGGTGAACCGCCCCCAGTCCCGTGACCGGCGTCGCGCCACCCGGACCTCCTCGGCCGACGCCCCCTCCGCCGAGGCCGCCTGCCGGTTCGCCAGCCACTCCGCACCCGGGGTCGGCGACGACCGGCCCAGCCAGGTCGTCACCTGCTCGCCGCGCTCCCCCGCCCGCGCCGCCGCCTCGACCTCCGCCACCGCCCGCGGGTACGCCCGGGTCAGCTGCGGCATGAGCGCGGCGCTCGCCCCGGTGGTCGCCCCGTAGATCGCGCCGAGCATCGCGTACTTCGCCTGCTGCCGGTCCTCGACGATCCCGGCCTGCACCACCCCCGCGTACAGATCGCGGTGCCGCCCCGCCGCCGCCATCGCCCCGTCGCCGGACATCGCCGCCAGCACCCGCGGCTCCAGCTGCGCCGCATCCGCCACCACCAGCAGGTGCCCCGGATCGGGCCGCACAGCAGTCCGCACCTGCGCCGGCAGCTGCAAGGCCCCGCCGCCGCTCGACGCCCACCGCCCGGTCACCACCCCGCCGGGCACGTAGTCCGGGCGGAACCGGCCGTCCGACGCCCAGCGATCCATCCACGCCCAGCCGTTCGCCGACAGCAGCCGCGCCCGCTTCTTGTACTCGATCAGCGGCGCCGACACCGGGTGGTCCAGCGCGGCGATCTCCCAGCGCCGGGTCGACTCCACCTCCAGCCCCGCCGCCCGCAGCGCACGCAGCAGGTCCGGCTGCGAGTCCGGGTTGAGGCCCGGACGGTCCAGCGCCGCCGCGACCTGATCGGCCAGCTCCTGCAGGCGCGCCGGGCGCACCCCCTCCGGCGGGCGCGGACCCAGCACCTCGGTCAGCAGCGCATCGTGCACCTCCGCCCGCCACGGCATCCCGTCGAAGCGCATCTCCGCCGCGATCAGCGCCCCCGCCGACTCCGCCGCCAGCAGCAGCCGCAGCCGCCCGTCGTCCCCGGCCTCGTCCATCGAGCGCAGCTGCCGGGCGAGCTCGGCCGCCACGTCCAGCGGCTCGTCCGCCTGCTCCGGCTCCACGTCGAACAGGCTCGGCGTCTCGTGCTCCGGCGCCCCGCCCGGCGCGCCGGTGGGATCCGTGACGACCGTCAGCCGGTCCCAGGCGTCCGCCGGCCCGCGCGCGATCGTCGTGCCCGCCGCGCGGGTGCTGCGGCGCAGGATCACGTGGCACAGCCGCAGGTCGTGGCAGCGCTCCACCCGCACCCCCGCGGTCAGCAGCGCCGGGTACCAGTGCTCCGTGTCGTCCCACACCCAGCGTGGACGGTCCGCCGCCTCCCGCGCGGCGACGTGGGCGGGCAGATCGGCAGCCGACACCCGCACCGGATCACCCAGGTCCCCGGCGACCGCCGCCGCCCCGTCCACGGCCTCGCGCAGCACGGCACCGCCCGGCAGGCCGGGATCCGCGGCGACGAGCACGAGGGGCACGGTCCATGGTCGCAGCCGGCACCGACACGCTGGTCACACCGCTCCCCCCGCGCGCGGCCTACGCTGGGACGATGAGCGTGCAGCCGAGCCTCCCCGAGCACGAGACCATCCTGCTCGCGGCCTTCGAGGGCTGGAACGACGCCGGGTCCGCCGCCAGCCAGGCCCTCGAGCACCTGCACGAGGTGTGGGGCGCCGAGCAGGTCGACGAGCTCGACCCCGAGGAGTACCACGACTTCCAGGTCAACCGCCCGGTGATCGGGCTCGCCGCCGACGGCTCCCGCGAGATCACCTGGCCCACCACCGCCGTCGCCGTCGCCAGCGCCCCCCGCTCCGGCCGGCGGATCGTCCTCGTGCACGGCATCGAGCCGTCGATGCGCTGGCGCCGGTACTGCGGCGAGCTGCTCGACATCGCCGCCGGGCTGCGGGTGACCACCGTGATCACCCTCGGCGCCCTGCTCGCCGACGTCCCGCACACCCGGCCGATCCCGGTCACCACCACCTCCGAGGACACCCAGGTGCGCGAGACCCTCGACATCGAGGCCAACACCTACGAGGGCCCCACCGGAATCGTCGGCGTCCTCCAGCACGAGGCCGCCGCGCGGGGGCTGCGCACGATCTCCCTGTGGGCCGCCGTCCCGCACTACGTCGCCCACCCGCCGTCGCCCAAGGCCACCCTCGCGCTGCTCGGCGCCGTCGAGCACCTCAGCGGCGAGCCCGTGCCGCTGGGCGACCTGCCCGAGGACGCCGCCGCCTGGCAGGACGGCGTCGACGAGCTCGCCGGCGAGGACTCCGAGATCGCCGAGTACGTCCGCCAGCTCGAGGAGGCCAAGGACACCGCCGACCTGCCCGAGGCTTCCGGCGAGGCCATCGCGCAGGAGTTCGAGCGCTACCTGCGCCGCCGTGACAAGGGCATCGGCGGCTGATCGGCCCGTTCTGTGCGGGTCAAGCCGCTACCGTCGAGGTCGTGACCAGCAGAATCGCGGCCTTCGGACTGATCCTGATCCTGGCGCTCGGCCTCGCCGCCTGCACCGGCCCCTCCCCCGGACCCGACGACGCCGACCTCGTCGCGGCGATCGAGGACCTCGACGGCGTCGTCCAGGTGCTGCCCGAGCGCGACTCCGAGGACGACGCGCTGCTCTCGCTGGCCGTGCAGACCACGCTGCCCGGCACCGACGACCTGATCGACCTCGGCACCGCCGTCGCCGACCTGGTCGACGCCCACGACGGACCGCCCACCCAGCTCTGGCGCGACGAGGCCGACGACGTCGCGGGCGTCCGGGTGGCGCTCGGCACCGGGGCCGAACCCGCCGAACGGCTGGACCAGGTCCGCGCGTTCCTCGCGCTCGCCGGGGTCACCGGCACGCAGATCCAGGGTGAGAGCGACTCCGTCTCCGTCGTCGCCGCCGCCGACCTCGTCGCCGTCGCCGAGACCGCGCAGCGCCTCGACGTCCCGCTCGCCATGGTCGCCACCCACGCCCAGCGCGTCACCGGGTACCTGCCCGACGGGGCGTTCACCCCGGCATTCGCCCGCCTCGTCGCGCAGATCGATGCGTGGGACGGCGTCACCGGCATGTTCCTGTCCGGCGACGGCGGCCTGCGCGTCGACGTCCAGGTGACCGGCGACGACCGCGTCACCGCCGTCGCCGACGCCCTCACCGCCCTCGACGCACCCGAGGGCGAGGAGATCGCGTACTCCGTCGGGTCGTCCTTCCGCTCGCTCGGCGGGGTCGTCGGCCGGGCCGCCAGCCCCGCCGACCCGGCCGCTGCCGACAGCACCCCCGGCGACGTCTGGCCCGACGACCCCGGCGCACCCGCCTGCGGCCCCGGCGACCTCGCGATCACCAGCACCGGCCTCGACGCCGCCGCCGGCCACCGCTACCTCACCCTCGTCGCCACCAGCACCGCCGACCATCCCTGCGCCGTCGAGGGCACCCCGGCGATCACCTTCCTGCGCGCGTCGGGCACCCCCGTCCCCGACGTCGAGACCGGCACCCCTACCGGCAGCCCCGTCGGCGCCCGACAGGTCCTCCCCGTCGGCGGTGCCGTCCAGGCCGCGGTGGAGTGGCGGGCCATGTCCACCTCGCAGGACCCCGACGTCACCGTGTCGCTCCGGGTCACCGCCGTCGCCGGTGGGCCCGAGGTGGACGTCGCGGTCGCCGCCGAGCTCGACGTGCTCGCAGGGGCGGCCGTGCAGATCGGGCCCTGGCAGAAGCTCTCGACCGCCGGATGAGGGCCGGATCCGCTCGTGGAGCGGGTGCCGACGCGTCCACAGGCCCGATCCGCCGTCGTCGTCCCCAGGGCTGTGCTGGCGGGGCGACGGTGGATCCGTGTGCGTGCCTAGCCTGCCCGGCATGGACCTCGACCAGCACGCCCCCGCGCCGCCCAGGCCACCGGGCGACCCCGACCTCAGCGGGATCGCGACCGGCAGCGCGCTGGCCGTGCTGCTCGAGTCCCTCGACCCCCGCACCGCCACCGACGCGGCGCTCGTCGAACGCGTCGCCGCTGCCCGCCGGCTCGAGTCCTGGGCGCACGCGCTCGCTGCACGGGACGCCGCCGAGCTCGCCGGACGCCCGTCGATGAACCCCTCCTGGGACCCCGCCGCCGGACACCCGCCTGCCCAGGCCTGCGTCGCCGGCGACGAGCTCGCCATGCGGCTGTCCTGCTCCCGCCGCGAGGCCACCCGGCTGGTCGACCACGGGCGCGCCTTCACCCGCGACCTCACCGCCACCGGCGAGGCCCTCGCCGCCGGAGCGATCTCCACCGTCGCCGCGGGCCTGATCGCCGACCGCCTCGGCGACCAGCCCAGCGAGATCGCCACCGCCGTCGAGGCGCGCGTGCTGCCCGAGGCACCGTTCCGCACCCCCACCCAGCTCGCTCGCGACCTCGAGCGCGCCCTGATCGAGATCGACCCCGCCGAAGCCGCCCACCGCATCGAACGCGCCCAGGCGGGGCGCCGCGTCTACCGCCCACGCCCGCTGCCCGACGGGCTCGCCTCGCTCACCGCCATCCTCCCCGCCGCCACCGCCGCACGGATCGACGCCACCCTCGACACCGCCGCCCGCGCCGCCCGGTCCGCCGGCGACCCCCGCACCCTCGACCAGCTCCGCGCCGACGGCCTGCGCGACCTCGTCCTGCCCTCGGACCAGCCCGCCGACGGCGATCCCACGCCCAGCACCGGGCGCGCACGCGGCCACCACCGCACCGAGGTCCGCATCACCATGCCGCTGACCACCGTGCTCGGACTCGACGACCAGCCCGCGGACCTGTCCGGCATCGGGCCGATCGACGCGCACAGCGCCCGCGAGGCAGCCCTCGCCGCCGGCGCCGTCTGGCGCAGGATTGTCACCGACCCCGTCACCGGTGCCGTCCTCGACGTCGGACGCACCACCTACCGGCCACCCCGCGCCCTCGTCCGGCACATCCACGCCCGGGACACCCAGTGCGCCCGGCCCGGCTGCTCCACGCCCGCCGAGGCCTGCGACATCGACCACACCGTCGAGTACCACGCCCCGCCCGACGGATCGCCCCCCGGTGCCACCGCGCACGACAACCTCGGCGCGCTGTGCCACCGCGACCACCGGCTCAAGACCGACGGCGGGTTCACCCTGCGCCAGACGTCGCCCGGGGTGTACGTCTGGACGACACCTACCGGCGAGCGGCACCTGGTGCAGCCGGGGGCTGACGGGCGTCATCGGCCGCTCGGGGTGGCCGGCGACGGCGGCGACGGTGGGCAGCAGCCGGCTGCGGCGCCGGGTGAGGCCGCGGTAGCGCCACCGTTCTAGGCAGAGTGGTTCCCAGAAGAGGCGTGCTCAGCCATCCCGTGTCGGGAAGCGCGATGCCACGCAGTGGCGCATCCGCTCAGACGCTCGCCTCGCCGTACGCAGACACCCGGGGGCCATCCGCGAGGAGCGCGTGCCAGCGCTCGATCAGCGCGCGCATCCGAGGGTCCGACTCGACGCGTAGCTGGTCGTGCTCGTACACCGACCTGTCGCGGTACTCCATGATCTCGACGAACGCGTCCGGGTCGTCGAGCGACCACTGCAACCGCACCCTGATCCCGTCCGGCTCCTCGTACACCGGTCGCGCCTCGGCGAGGAACCGCTCCAGGTCGGCGCGGCGCCCTGGTAGGACGCGTCCGTGCAGGTAGAGGGTGATCACGCGTGCCATCCTGCCAGCGACCGCCCGCTGCGCGCAGGCAGACCGGGCCGCGAGAACTCGCCCCGTACGCCCGCTACAGCCGCACCCCGAGCAGCGCGTTCACCGCCCGCGCCACCACACCCGGCGCCCCGAGGTGGTCCTCCGCCGCATCCTCGGCCCGCCCAGCGAGCGCCCGGTCGGCCCACGCGTCCACCGCCCGCAGGGCCCGCGGCGCGTCGAGGTCCTCCGCGACGGCGTCCCGGATCGCGGCGAGGGTCTCGGCTGCATCGGGCCCCCCGTTGCCGGACACCGCGGCCCGCCAACGGTCGAGCCGCGCCTCCGCCGTCGCGAGGCCCTCCGCCGTCCACTCCCAGTCGCTGGCGTAGTGGTGGTCGAGGATCGCCAACCGCACGGCCATCGCGTCGACGCCCTGCTCGCGCAGTCGCGAGACGAGCACGAGGTTGCCGAGAGACTTGCTCATCTTCTCGCCGTCGAGCCCGACCATGCCGGTGTGCACGTGGGCGCGCGCACCGTGGCCGGCGTCGAGCAGCCGCGCGTGCGAGGTGCTCATCTCGTGGTGCGGGAACCGCAGGTCGGACCCGCCGCCCTGCACGTCGAAGGGCAGTCCGATCCCGTTGCGGGCGATCACGGCACACTCGATGTGCCAACCGGGGCGCCCGGCGCCGAGGGTGCGGCCGTCCCACGAGGGTTCACCCGGCCGCGCCGCCCGCCAGAGCAGCGGGTCGAGGGCGTCGCGCTTCCCCGCGCGCACCGGGTCTCCCCCGCGCTCGCCGAACAGCGCGAGCATCTCGGGTCGACCGAGCCGCGCGACCGCGCCGAACGCCGCGTCCGACGTGAGGTCGGCGTAGATGTCGTCCACACCCTGTCCCTGCGCGTCGGGCACGCCGACCCGGTAGGCGGCACCAGCGGCGACCAGTGCCTCGACGGCGTCGACGACTGCGGGGACGGACTCGACGGCGCCCGTGTAGACGTCGGGCGGGACGACGCCGAGGGCGGTCATGTCCTCGCGGTAGAGCGCGGTCTGGTCGGCGGCGAGGTCTTGCCAGTCGACACCGGTGGCCTCGGCGCGCTCGAGGAGCGGGTCGTCGACGTCGGTGACGTTGGAGGCGTACCTGACCCGCTTGCCCTCGTCGAGCCAGCCGCGCACGAGCAGGTCGAAGGCGACGTAGGTGGCGGCGTGGCCGAGGTGGGTGGCGTCGTACGGGGTGATGCCGCAGACGTAGAGCGTGGCGTCGGCCCCGGGGGCGGCGACGACGAGCTCGCCGGTGGAGGTGTCTCGCACGCGGACGGGTCGGCCCTCTCCGGGCAGCTGGGGGATCTGCGGGGCGGGCCAGGTCAGCACGGCAGGAAGCCTAACCCGGGTGACCGGGGTGTCTGTGCGGCGCGTCGCCGAGCGGTCGTGCCCGGGGCACTGGGACGATGCCGGACGTGGAGAGCGCGTGGGTGAACGGTCCGGACGGCTGGACGGCGACGGAGCCGGAGGGTCTGCTGGCGTTGCTGGCGGGGCCGCAGCCGCCGTCGGCGTGGGTGCACGTCGACTCGATCGAGCTGCTGGCGGACGCGGCGCGGCAGGCGGGTGTGCCGGAGTCGGTGGTGCGCCGGTCGGTGGACGTGCCGGGTCAGCGCGACCCGCGTCACCCGCAGCTGCGCAAGCTGCCCGGCGGCGGCCGCTACCTGCTCAGCCCGACGCTGGCCTACGACGCGCAGACCCGGGACGTGCGCACGGGCACCTGGGCGTGCCTGGTGGTGGACGACGTGACGATCACCGCCGAGGAGGGCCCCGCCGGCCTGCTGGACGAGGTGCTGGACCGCCTGGGTGACGACGAGCACCTGCCGCAGGACGCGCAGAGCCAGGTGTTCGCGGCGGTGCTGATGGCGCTGGTGGGCCGGGCGAGCGATGTCGAGCTGGGCATCGGCGAGGCGGTGGCGGACGTCGAGCAGATCGTGTTCTCGCAGGACTCGCCGGACCCGGCCGCGGACGTGTACGACCTGAAGCGGGAGATCGCGGAGGCGCGGCGGGCGCTGGTGCCGCTGCTGGCGGCGTTCCCGGATCTGGTGGCGGAGCAGGAGGACCAGCAGCGGGAGACGAAGACGATGCGCTGGATGCGTCGGCTGGACACGATGCTGAGCAAGGTGGACCGGCACCTGGACTCGAGCGACGCGCTGCTGGGCGACATGCTGTCGGTGCATCTGTCGCGGATCTCGGTGCGGCAGAACGAGGACATGCGCAAGATCTCGGCGTGGGCGGCGATCATCGCGGTGCCGACGCTGATCGCGGGGGTCTACGGGATGAACTTCGACCACATGCCGGAGCTGCACTGGCTGGCCGGCTACCCGCTGTCGCTGCTGGTGATGGGCGCGGCGGCGTTCGCGCTGTTCCGGCAGTTCAAGCGCGCCGGCTGGCTCTGAGCCGGTCGGACCAGGCCCAGCCGGCTCAGGCCCCGGCGAGCGGCTCCAGCACTCCCGACACGAGCAGCAGCGCGACCACGGCGGCGAGCCCGATCCGGTAGACCACGAACGGCCGGTAGGACCGTGTGGACACCAGCTTGAGGAACGCGATGATCACGACGTACCCGACGACGAACGCGATCAGCGTCGCGACGAGGGTGGCGGCGAGGCCCGGGGTGCCGGCGGCGCCGAAGTCGCCGACGCTCTTGCCGAGCTGGAACAGCCCGGAGCCGAGCACGGCGGGCACGGCGAGGAAGAACGAGTACCGCGCGGCGGCCTCGCGGGTGTAGCCCATGAGCAGGCCGGCGGTGATGGTGCCGCCGGAGCGGGAGACGCCGGGGATGAGCGCCATGGCCTGCGCGAGGCCGAAGTAGACCGCGTGCTTCGGCGTGAGCGCGTCGAGCGGCAGCTCGCGGCGGGACCGTCGGTCGGCCCAGTCGAGGATCAGCGCGAAGACGACGAGGGTGAGCACGATCAGCCAGAGGTTGCGGAACGGCTGCTCGATGACGTCCTGGAACAGCAGGCCGAGCACGACGATCGGGATGGACCCGAGGGCGATGAACCAGGCCATCTGCGCGTCGGGGTCGCGCTGCCCGCCGACGGGGGCGCCGAGGCGGGACCGCCAGTCGCTGCCGAGGTCGCCGCGGACGGCCCGCCACCAGTGGGTGATGATCCGGGCGAGGTCGCGCCGGAAGTAGAGCAGCACGGCGGCCTCGGTGCCGATCTGGGTGATGGCGGTGAAGGCAGCGCCGGGGTCGCCGGAGCCGATCAGCTCGCCCACGATGCGCAGGTGCGCGCTGGACGAGACGGGCAGGAACTCGGTGAGCCCCTGCACCAGGCCGAGGACGATCGCCTCCCAGATGCTCATGGTCCGCCACCCTAGCCGCGGCGTCTGCGGTCGCTGACCAGCCACCCCGCGCGTCGCGCCCGGTTACCCTTCGACGCATGGAACAGCGCCAGCTCGGACGTACCGGCCTGCGGGTCTCCCACCTCGGTCTCGGCACGCTGACCTGGAGCCGGGACACCGAGGAGCAGGACGCGGCGGAGCAGCTGCGCGACTTCGTGGACGCGGGCGGCTCGCTGGTGGACACGTCGGCGTCCTACGCGGACGGTGGCGCGGAGGAGCTGCTGGGCTCGCTGCTGGGCACGGTGGTGCCGCGCGAGGACGTGGTGCTGTGCACGAAGGCCGGTGTCCGCCGCACGCCGGAGGGCGGGGTGGTGGACGCCTCGCGCGGGGCGCTGCTGGACACGCTGGACGCGTCGCTGCGTCGGCTGGGCACGGATCACGTGGACCTGTGGCTGGTGCAGACGCCGGACCCGCGCACGCCGCTGGCGGAGACGGTGAGCGCGCTGCGCCGGGCGGTGGACTCGGGGCGGGCGCGCTACGTGGGGCTGTCGAACCACGCGGGCTGGCAGGTGGCGCGGGCGGCGACGCTGCTGGCCGAGGACCCGGGGCTGGCGGCGGTGGAGGCGGAGTACTCGCTGCTCCAGCGCGGGATCGAGCGCGAGGTGCTGCCGGCGGCGGCGGACCTGGGCGTGGGTGTGCTGGCGTGGTCGCCGCTGGGCCGTGGCGTGCTGACCGGCAAGTACCGACGCACGGTCCCGGCGGACTCGCGGGCGGCGTCGGCGCACCTGGCGGGCTTCGTGGAGCCGTACCTGGGGTCGGTGGCGGCGGCCGTGGTGGAGGCGGTGGTGACGGCGGCGGACGGCCTGGGGCGCGCGCCGCTGGAGGTGGCGCTGGCCTGGTTGCACGGCCGCCCGCAGGTGGCCTCGGCGATCGTGGGTGCCCGCACGCCGGCGCAGCTGCGCGCGTCGATCGCGGCGGAGGACGTGGTGCTGCCGCCGGAGATCCTGCGCGCGCTGGACGAGATCAGCGCCCCGGCGGTGGGCTACCCGGAGCGCCTCGGCCGCCGCTGAGGGGCCTGCCCCCGAACGACCTAGCGGTGCGCGAGGTCCTCGTCGTCGTGGTCGTCGAGGTAGTCCTCGTCGCCCTCCTCGAGGTCCTCGTCGTCCTCGTCCTCGTCGTCGTCCTCCTCGGCGAGGTAGAACGGCGTGGCCTCCCCGTGGACGGTGCCGAGGGCGTCGTCGTACACCTCGAAGGCGTCGGCGAGCACGTCGTAGGCGTCGTCCACCGCGGGGTCGTCCTCGCCCCGACGGGTGGCCACAGCGGTGTAGTGCGCCTCGAGAGCAGCGATGAGGCGGTCCAGCGCCGCGCGGGGATCGATCGTCATGCCCTGACCGTACCGCCGCACCAGGCACAATGGCACCGACGAATCGCAGGCGGAGGGTGGTGGCATGGCGCGCAGCGACGCTGCTCAGTACGAGTACCGGGTCGTGACGATCCCCCGGAGCATCACGCGCTCGGACGCGCGCAAGATGCTCACGGACGAGGCGGAGCACGGCCGCTGGGAGCTGGCGCGCACGCTGCTCTTCGCCGGCGGGGAGCGCAAGGTGTGGCTCCGCCGCCGGATCATCCGGGTGAGATCGACCCTGGGGTACTTCCAGGACTGAGGGCTGACGTCTACGCCTCGCGCAGCAGCCCGTCGAGCACGCGCACGCCGAACCGCAGGGCGTCGGTGGGCACGCGCTCGTCGACGCCGTGGAACAGCGCGGTGAAGTCGAGGTCGGCGGGCAGCCGCAGCGGGGCGAAGCCGTAGCCGGTGATGCCGAGCCGGGCCAGCGACTTGTTGTCGGTGCCGGCGGACAGCATGTACGGCAGCACGACGGCCTCGGGGTCCTGGGCGCGCAGCACGTCGGTCATGGTGTCGACCAGGGCGCCGGTGTGCGCGACCTCCAGCCCGATGTCCAGGTGCTCGGGCTCGACGCGCACGTGCGGGCCGGCGAGCTCGCGGACCTTCGCCAGGACGTCCTCGTGGTCGCCGGGCAGCGGGCGCACGTCGATGGTGGCGGTGGCGCGGCTGGGGATGACGTTGCTCTTGTAGCCGGCGTGCAGCTGCGTGGGGTTGGCGAGGGTGCGGATCGAGGAGCCGACGAACCGGCGGGCGGGGCCGAGCGCGCCGATCAGCCGGTCGATGGCCAGCGGGTCGTCCACGTCGAGCGGCAGGCCGGTGAGGTCGGCGACGCCTTCCAGCAGGGCCAGGACCGTCGGGGTGATCCGGATGTCCCACTGGTGGGCGCCGATCCGCGCGACGGCGCCGGCCAGCTCGGTGACGGCGTTGTCGGGGTTGACCGCGGATCCGTGCCCGGCCTGCCCGTCGGCGACGAGCCGCAGCCAGGCGATGCCCTTCTCGGCGGTCTGCAGCAGGTAGGCGCGACGCCCGTCGACGTCGACGGAGAAGCCGCCGACCTCGCTGATCGCCTCGGTGGCGCCCGCGAACAGCTCGGGGCGCTCGTCGACGGCGTAGCGGGCGCCGTAGCGACCACCGGCCTCCTCGTCGGCGAACATGGCGATCACGACGTCGCGGGCGGGGCGGCGGCCCTCGCGGACCATCTGGCGGACGACCGCGAGGATCATCGCGTCCATGCCCTTCATGTCCACGGCGCCGCGGCCCCAGACCATGCCGTCGAGCTCCTCGCCGGCGAAGGGGTCGACCTTCCAGTCCTTGGCCTCGGCGGGGACGACGTCGGTGTGCCCGTGCAGCACCAGCGCGGGGCGGGAGGAGTCCTCGCCCTCGAGCCGGACGACGACGTTGGCGCGCCCGGGTGCGGACTCGAAGAGCTCCGGCTCCAGGCCGACCTCGTGCAGCAGCGCCATGACGTGCTCGGCGGCGGCCCGCTCCCCCGGTCCGGAGCCGTCACCGTAGTTCGAGGTGTCGATCCGGATCAGGTCCTGGCAGATCCCGACGACCTCGGCCTCCGCGGTGGTGCCGGTGGATCGCGCGGGGTCGGACGTGCTGGTGCCGGAGGTGGGGGTCATGCCCTCCACCGTACCCGGCCCCAGCAGCGGCGATCAGGCCTTGTCCAGCCCCCGGCGCGCGAGCAGCGGGGCGATCTCCGGGTCGCGTCCGCGCAGGTCACGGAACGCCTCCATCGGGTCGACGGACCCGCCGCGCGACAGCAGCCGCGCTCGGAAGGTGTCCCCGTTCTCGCGCTTCAGGCCGCCGTTCTCCCCGAACCAGGTGACGGTGTCGGCATCCAGCACCTCGGACCAGATGTACGAGTAGTACCCGGCCGAGTACCCGCCGCCGAAGACGTGGTTGAAGTACGTCGTGCGGTAGCGCGGCGGCACCGGGGCGAAGTCGACGCCGGCGGCGGCCAGCGCGGCGGCCTCGAAGGGCTCGACCTGGTCCACGTCGGTGGGGACGTCCTCGGGGGCGAGCTGGTACCAGGCCTGGTCGAGCAGGGCGGCGGCCAGGTACTCGGTGGTGGCGAAGCCCTCGCCGTCCTGCCGGGCGGCGATCAGGGTGTCGATCCACTGCTGCGGCATCGGCTCGCCTGTCTGGTGGTGCACGGCGTAGGCGCGCAGGATGCTCGGCTCCCACGCCCACATCTCGTTGACCTGCGAGGGGTACTCGACGAAGTCGCGCGGCACCTCGGTGCCGGACTGCGAGGGGTACCGCACGGCGGAGAACAGGCCGTGCAGGGCGTGCCCGAACTCGTGGAACATCGTGATGACCTCGTCCCAGGTGAGCAGCGAGGGCTCCCCCGGCGCGGGCTTGGGGATGTTGAGGTTGTTCACGACGACCGGGCTCTCGGCGAGCATCGCGGACTGGTCGACCAGGTTGTTCATCCAGGCGCCGCCGCGCTTGGAGTCGCGGGTCCAGAAGTCGCCGACGAACAGGCCCAGGCCTGAGCCGTCGGCGTCCTGCACCTCGAAGACGCGGGCGTCGGGGTGGTAGCCGACCAGGTCGGTGCGCTCGGTGAACGACAGGCCGTAGAGCTCGTGGGCGGCGCGGAACACGCCCTCGTGCAGCACGCGGTCGAGCTCGAGGTAGGGGCGCAGCAGGGCGTCGTCCAGGGCGCGGGTCTCCTTGCGGACCTGCTCGGCGTAGTACGCCCAGTCCCAGGCCTCCAGGGTGGCGCCGGGCACGTCGCGCTGGAGGGCGCGCTCCAGCTCGGCGGCCTCGGCACGGGCGTTGGCGACGGCGGCCGGGGCCAGCCGGCCCAGGATGTCGTCGACGGCGGCGGTGGTGCGGGCGGTGGCGTCCTCGACGACGTAGGCGGCGTGGTGCGCGTAGCCGAGCAGGCGGGCGCGCTCGGCGCGCAGCCGGGCGAGGGCGAGCAGGGTGGCGCGGGTGTCGTGCTCGCCGCCCCGGCCGCCGCGGGTGACGGAGGCGGTGTGCAGGCGCTGGCGCAGGCCGCGGTCGCGCAGCACGGACAGCGCGGGCTGGCGGGTCGGCAGGATCAGCTCGACCAGCCAGGCGCCCTCGTGGCCGCGACCGGCGGCGGCCTGGGCGGCGGAGGCGCGGGCGTCGTCGGCGAGCCCGTCGAGCTCGGCCTCGTCGGTGACCAGCACGGCGGCGGCGTTGGTCTCGGCGAGCAGCAGCCGGCCGAAGACGGTCTCCAGGCGGGTGATCTCGCCGTTGAGCTCGCGCAGCCGGGTCTGGGCGTCACCCTCCAGCCGCACGCCGGCGCGCACGAAGCCGGTGTGCAGCCGCTCCAGCAGCCAGGCGGTGTCCGGCTCGAGGGCGATCGTGCCCTCCTCGACCTGCGCGCGCAGGGCGTCGACCCGGGCGAACAGCCGGGGGTCCAGGTAGATCGCGTCGTGGTGCTCGGCGAGCAGCGGGGCGATCTCCTCCTCCAGCTCCTCCAGGCCCGGCGTGGAGTCGGAGGACGACTGGTTGAAGAACACGGTGGCGGCGCGGTGCAGCAGCCGGCCGGAGCGCTCCAGGGCGTCCAGGGTGTTCTCCACGGTGGCGGGCTCGGCGGAGGCGGCGATGGCCTCGACCTCGGCGCGCTGCTCCGCCATGCCGGCGATCAGCGCCGGTCGGTGGTGCTCCTCGCGGATCCGGGTGAAGTCCGGCAGGCCGTAGGGCAGGGCGGACGGGGTGGCGTACGGGTTGTCGTCGTCGAGCATCGAGGTCATGCCGCCATCATGGCCGACGTCGGTGACATCCGGCTCAGCGCGCGGGCCGCGGGTCGGCGCGCAGCAGGGTGCCGACCCACTCGTCCCGCCGCACGCCGCGCTGCACGGCGCCGCCGCGGATCTCCCCCTCGACCCGGAACCCGGCGCGCTCGGCGACCCGCCGCGAGGGCAGGTTGCCCAGGTAGGCGCGCCAGGTCACCCGCTCCAGGCCGAGCCCCCCGAAGGCGGCGTCCAGCACCAGGGCCACCGAGCGGCTCATCAGGCCGCGGCCACGGGACGCGGGCGACAGCCAGTAGCCGATCTCGGCGGAGCCGGGCGGCTCCATCGCCAGGCCGATCATGCCGAGCAGGTCGCCGCTGGCGGCACCGCGGATCGCCCAGTTGCAGCCGGTGCCGGCGGCCCACCCCCCGGCGACCAGGTGCGTGACGAAGGACTCGGCGTCCTCGCGGGTGTACGGGCTGGGCACGGTGGTCCACGCCTGGATCGACGGGTCCTGGCAGAGGTGCGCGATCCGGTCCACGTCGGAGGCGTCGGGCGCGCGGAGCAGGACGACGCCGTCGGTCATCTCGAAGGGTTCCATGGCCGTCGAGCGTGCCACAGCCGGGCAGGCGCTGTCCCGGTCTTTGGCCTGGTCACCCGTCGTGTCGCGCCGGGGTGCACCCGTCTGGAGCACCCCGGCGCGACCACGGGCGGCCGCGTCAGGCGAGCAGCGCGGCGGTGTCCTGCACCGGCAGGCCGTGCGCGGCGCCGACGCCGGCGTGGAACAGCCCGCCCGCGTGGGTGGACAGGCCGGCGGCCAGCGCCGGGTCCTCCGCCAGGGCGGTGCGCCAGCCCTTCCCGGCCAGCGCGGCGAGGTAGGGCAGGGTCACGTTGGTCAGCGCGTGGGTGGAGGCGACCGGGACGGCACCGGGCATGTTCGCCACGCAGTAGAAGACCGCGTCGTGCACGGCGAAGGTGGGCGCCTCGTGGGTGGTGGGGCGGGTGGACTCGAAGCAGCCGCCCTGGTCCACGGCGATGTCGACCAGCACCGACCCGGGCCGCATGGTGGCGACCATCGCGTCGGTGACCAGCCGCGGGGTGCGGGCACCGGGCACGAGCACCGCGCCGATCACCAGGTCCGCGTCGGCCACGGCCCGTTCGATCGCGTAGGCCGAGGACGCCAGCGTGCGCACCCGCCCGCCGAAGGCGGTGTCGATCTCGCGCAGCCGGGGCACGGACAGGTCGAGCACGGTGACGTCGGCGCGCATGCCGACGGCGACCTCGGCGGCGTGCTGACCGGCCACGCCGCCGCCGATCACCACGACGCGGGCCGGGGCCACGCCGGGCACCCCGCCGAGCAGCCGGCCGGAGCCGCCCTCGTTCTTCATCAGGTGGTAGGCGCCGACCTGCGCGGCGAGCCGGCCGGCCACCTCGCTCATCGGGGCGAGCAGGGGCAGGGCGCCGTCGGCGGTCTGCACGGTCTCGTAGGCGATCGAGGTGACGCCGGAGGCGAGCAGCGCGTCGGTCTGCGGACGGTCGGCGGCCAGGTGCAGGTAGGTGAACAGCACCAGGTCCTCGCGCAGGTAGCCGTACTCCGAGGCGATCGGCTCCTTGACCTTGCAGACCAGCTCGGCGCTCCCCCACACCTCGGCGGCGGTGGGGACGATCGTGGCGCCGACGGCCGCGTACTCGGCGTCGGTGATCGCGGAGCCGAGGCCGGCGCCGGCCTGCACGAGCACGACGTGCCCGTCGGCGACGAGGCGGTGCACGCCGGCGGGCGTGATCGCGACGCGGTACTCGTGGTTCTTGACCTCGGCGGGGATGCCGATCCTCATGACGTCTCCTGGACGGTACGGGGCCGCGGGGTGCGGGCCGCTACGCCGATCAGACTGAACTTCCTGATGTTTCCACAGGGTGTCGCCGTGTATCGCTTCGTTACGCTGCGGCTGTGACCGAACATCCTGCGGCGCCCGGTGTGGCGTCGACCACAGCACCGAACGATCTTCGCGCACCGGTCGCCGGGCCGCTCGTGCTCGACGCCGTGGACCGGCACCTGGTCCGCCTGCTCCAGGACGACGGCCGGATCGCGAACAACGCGCTGGCCGCCGCGGTGGGGATCGCCCCGTCCACCTGCCTGGCCCGGGTGCGCGCGCTGCGCCGTGCCGGGGTGCTGCGCGGCTTCCACGCCGACGTGGACCCGGCCGCGCTCGGTCGCGGGCTGCGGGCGATGGTGGCGGTGCGGATGGCGGCAGGGTCCCGGCAGAGCCTGGCGCCGTTCGCCCGGTCGATCGCCGACCGCCCCGAGGTGCTGGACGTGTACTTCCTGGCCGGCGCGGACGACTTCCTGCTGCACGTCGCCGTGCGGGACACCGCGGAGCTGCGCACCTTCGTCGTCGACCAGCTCAGCGACCGGCCCGAGGTCGCCAGCACGGAGACCAGCCTGGTCTTCGACCACCTCCGCGGCGGCGTCGCGGTCTGACGCCGGGCTCCCCGTCAGAGCCTGTCCCGCACCGCCGCCCAGGTGCGCGCCCGGCGCTCGGCGGCCCGCAGCAGACGGGGGTCGGCGCGGTGCGACCACGCCCACAGCCCCTGGTCCAGCGTCCGCGCGAGCCCCCAGCGGGCGGCGGCGGCCGGGTCGACCCCGGCGTGGCCGGCGAGCAGAGCGGTGCGGTGGGTCAGCGTCGCCACCGGGTCAGCGGCGGTGCGCCAGGGGTCGGCCACCTGCTCCAGCAGCGGGGCGAGGTCGTAGCCGGGGTCGCCGCTCATCGCCTTGGGGTCGATCGCCACCCACGGGTCGTCCGGGTCGGGCCCGCGCAGGATGTTGCCGGGGTTGAGGTCGCCGTGCAGCACGACCGGGTGCGCGAAGGCGGGTGCGCGCTGGGTGCGCAGGGCGTCGTCGACCAGTTCGGGATCGACCCGCGCACCGGCCCGCGCGGCGCGATCGGCGCGCTCCTCCACCAGATCGGCCCACGACGCGGTGACGACGTGCAGCGCCGCCAGCCCGTCCGGCACCGGCGCCGCGGTCAGCCGGCGCACCACGGCTGCCGCCTCGGCGAGCCGCCGGTCCACCGGGGTCCGGGCCGCGCGCAGCGGCGTGCCCGGTCGCACCCGGCGCAGCAGCAGCGCCCAGTCGGCGGCGTCGGCGTCGACCAGCGCCGCGGCACCGTGACCGGCCCAGGCGCGCAGCACGGCGGCCTCGGTGGCGGCCTCCTCGTGCGGGAAGGAGATCTTGAGCACCAGGTCGGCGCCGTCGGCATCCCGGGCGGGTGCGCACCAGGAGGAGCGGCCGGAGGCGAAGGGCGCACCGAGTCGCAGGTCCCAGCGCGCGACGGCGGCGGCGACCAGGGCGGGCAGCCGGGCGATCCACTCCCGGCCGTCCGGGGTCGATCCCGCGCCCTGGCGCAGTGCCGGGGTGATCACCACCGGCGCGCCTGGCCCGTGCGGGGGCACCGGTCGGGCCACGATCGGCTGGTGGGCTGCTCCGCGCACCTGCCCACCCTAGGGTCGGCGCGACGGGGAGGCCGTGTGGTCGAGGTGGTGCACCGCAAGCAGCGCACCGGCGCGCCCGCGGGCTTCTTCGCCTGCGAGGCGGCCGGGCTGGACTGGCTGCGGGTGCCGGGCGGCCCGCCGGTGGTGCGGGTGCTCGGGGTCGGCGCGGACCACCTCGACCTGGAGCGCCTGCCCGAGACGGCGCCGACCCGCCGCGCGGCGCACGAGCTCGGCGAGCGGCTGGCGGTGCTGCACGACGCCGGAGCACCCGCGTTCGGCAGCCCGCCGGCGGGCTGGGACGGCGACGGGTTCTTCGGGCCCGTGCAGCAGCCGCACGTGATGCCCGCGGGGGCGCACGCCTCCTGGGGCGAGTTCCTGGCGGAGCGACGGATCGAGCCGATGCTGGCCGCCGGGCTGCGGGTGCACGCCTTCACCGAGGGCGACCGCGCGATGCTGCGCGACCTGGCGGCGCTGCTGCTCTCCGGGGCGCTGGACGACGACGACCGGCCGGCACGTCTGCACGGGGACCTGTGGTCGGGGAACGTGCTGTGGACGCCCGCAGGGGCCACCCTGATCGACCCGGCCGCGCACGGCGGGCACCGGGAGCACGACCTGGCGATGCTGGCGCTGTTCGGCTGCCCGCACCTGGACGAGGTGCTGGCCGGCTACCAGGAGGTGCACCCGCTGCGTCGCGGCTGGCAGCACCGGGTCGGCCTGCACCAGGTGTACCCGGTGGGCATGCACGCGGTGCTGTTCGGCGGGGGCTACGCCGCGCACCTGCGTCGGCTGGTGGTGCCGTACCTGTCCTGACGGGGCGCCGTCCGACCCCGGGTACGGCAACGGCCCCGGGGGACCTCCGCACTCTCGTGCGGGGATCGACCCCGGGGCCGTCAGTGCCAGGACAGCATCCGTACGTCACCGCCCACCGCGCCCGCTTGTCCTTCTCACGCGCGGCTTGAACCGTCTCGGCCTGGTTGGAGACCGTCGGTGACGAGCCACCCGGACCGCGTCCGTCCACCCCTCTCAAGGGGAGCGTGCTCCGCGTCCGGGCCGACCCTTCGCGGTGGGATGCTGCCACCACCACGCAGGCCGGGAGATCTCAGTCTCGCCCGGTACAGCGCCGGTGGTCCAGCGATTATTCCCGTGGGCTCAGATCAGCCGATCGGGTCGGTGGTCATCCGGACGGTGAGGGTGACCTCGTCGCCCTTCTCGGCGGAGCCGGACTTCGGGTCCTGGGTGACGACGACCCACTGGCTCGGGTCGTCGATCGTGCGGCCCTGGCCGGAGGCGTCCGCCACCTGCACGACGAGGCCGCGGGCCTCCAGGGTCTCCTGCGCGGAGACGAGCAGCAGGTTGGTCTGGTCGATGACCTGCACCTCGGTCGACGCGGCGGTCTGCTCGGCGGACGGCTCGTCCGAGGAGGCGGAGCCGGCGGTGTTGCCGCTGGCGCAGCCGGCGAGCAGGGCGACCGTCGTCGCGGCGGCGCCGATCACCGCGAGGGTGCGGGTGGACGGTCGACCGGCACGGGCGATGGACATGTTCATCGAGGGCCCTCCTGGGCTGTTCTCTGGCTCCTCGTGCGGAGCCGTGGTTCCGGGCGCGCAGTGCCGGGGTCGCCGGAACCACGCGAGGGCACGGCGACGCCTCTGCGAGACGTGGACCTGGGAGGTCATCCGGGGCTGCGCGTCAGCGCGGCGGTCCGGGCGCGGGCGTCGAGCCCTCGTGGGCAGTCTACGCCTGTCGCCTGACAGGTTACGAACAGATTTCTGAGGTTCCACCCGGCGCGGGCACAGGTTCACCGGCACGGGTGGGACGAGTCTCACACCACCAGCGTGGGCTCCTCGGGCTCGGCCAGGGACAGCACGGCGCCCACCACGCCGGGGTGCTCGCGGACCCGCCGCTCGAGCAGGGCGAGCACGTGCGCGGCGTCGTCCTCCGGCAGGTTGCCGACCAGGTCCACCGCGCCGGTGAGGAAGACCTGCCGGGCGCCGACCACCTCCAGGCGCAGGTCGGTCACCCGCGCCACCTCGGGCATCGCCGCCAGGATCCGCACCGCCGCCGCCCGCACGGCAGGGTCGACGCTCTCCCCCACCAGGAACCGGCGGTTCCGGTCGATCAGCACCACCGCGACCACGGCGAGCAGCACACCGACCAGGATCGAGCCGACGGCGTCCGGCACGGTCGATCCGGTGATCTGGTGCGCCGCGATCCCCGCGCCCGCGATCACCAGGCCGACCAGCGCGGCCGCGTCCTCGAAGAACACCGCGCGCACGGTCGGGTCCGAGGTGGCCAGCACGTGCTCGAGCAGGTCCTGATCCCGCCGTGCCGCCGCGCCCCGCGCCTGCCGCCACGCCTGGAGGAAGGACACGCCTTCCAGCACGAACGCGACCGCGAGCACCACGTACGCGACGAGGAAGGAGTCGGCGGGCGCGGGGTGCACGAGCTCCTGGATGCCGTGGGTGATCGACACGCCCGCGCCGACGGCGAACAGGCCGATCGCGGCGAACAGCGACCAGACGTAGACCTCGCGGCCGTAGCCGAGCGGGTGCGAGCGGTCGGCAGGCCTGGCGGCGCGGCGCTGCGCGACCAGCAGGAACACCTCGTTGCCGGTGTCGGCCCAGGAGTGCGCGGCCTCGGCGAGCATGGAGGCGGCACCGGTGAGCACGGCGGCGACGGTCTTGGCGAGGGCGACCAGCGCGTTGGCGGCGAGGGCGACGACGACGGTCAGGGTGCTCTCGGCGTGGGTGTCCGGCGCGCCGGCGGGAGTGGCCATGGCACCGGGGTAGCACAGGGCGGGGACCTGCGCACGCGTCTAGGCTCGGATCCGATGACCTCTGCCGCCGACAGCACCCCGCCCGACCCGACCCCCGGAACCCGGACCTCGCGCCGCCTCGCGGCCCTGCCGTCCTGGTGGCCGACCTCCTGGCCCGGCGGCGGGCACCCGACGCCGCCGCCCGGCGTGCGCCGCCGCCGCTGGGGTCGCTGGCTCGGACTCGGCCTGGTCGCGCTGCTGGTGTCGCTGGTGATCGGGGTGACCACCGCCAGCGCGGAGTCCAGCCTGGGTCCGCACGAGGCGCTCTACGAGGTGACCACCGACTCCGAGGTGACCATCGACCTGGGGCCGTTCGGCACGCTGGTGATCGACTCGCCGCTGCCGCTCACCCTCGGGGCACGGGTCACGGTGGAGGAGATCCCCGAGGACATCGACGCGCTGGACGGCGTCGACACCCTCCAGGCGCTGACCGGCGACCTCCAGGGCTACCTCCAGTTCTTCACCGGCCCGCAGGCCACGATCCAGGACGCCGCCTGGGCGCTGGTCCGCGACGCGCTGGCCCGCACCGGGGTGCTGCTGGCGGTCTTCGTGGTGCTCGGCTGGGCGGCGCGCGCCCTGCTCGGCCCCCCGCGACGCCGGGAGATCCTCGCCGCCGTGCACGCGCACCGGCACCAGGCGGTCGCCGGGACGCTGGTGGTGGTGCTGGTCGGCGGGCTCGCCACCGCGAGCGAGGCGGGGCGCGCCCGCAACCGTGAGCCGGAGGGCCGCACGACGGCGGTGTTCGACGACACCCCGCTCGAGGGGGCCCGGATCACCGGGCGGCTCGGCGGGATCATCGACACCTACGGCGGCCTGGTGGTGCAGGCCTACCGGGAGAACGAGGAGTTCTACCAGCGGGCCGACGAGGCGCTGGTGGCGGCGTGGGACGAGTGGGAGGCCGCGGACGCCGCCGGCGAGGACGAGCCGGACGGGGACGAGCAGAGCGTGGCGGCGACCGACGAGCCCGGCCCGACCGACGACCCCAGCCCCAGCGACACGCCCAGCCCCACCGACGACGAGACCGCCGAGCCGGTGACCCTGCTGGTGATCTCCGACCTGCACTGCAACGTCGGCATGGCCCCGCTGATCACCACCCTCGCCGAGCGCTCCGGCGCGCAGATCGTGCTGGACGCGGGCGACACGACGATGAACGGCACCTCGGTCGAGCAGTACTGCGTGAGCACGATCGCCCGCGCGATCCCGGACGGCGTCACCCTGGTCACGGCGCCCGGCAACCACGACTCGCCGCAGACCACCGAGCAGTACGCCCGCGCCGGCGCCACGGTGCTGGACGGCGAGGTGATCGAGGTCGCCGGGATGCGGCTGATCGGCGACCACGACCCCAAGGTCACCCGCGTCGCCGCCGAGACCACCCAGGACGAGTCCTACCCCGACGTCGCGAAGCGTCTGGTGCAGGCCTGCGAGGACTCCGCCGACGGGGTGGACCTGGCGCTCTTCCACAACCCGCGGATCGCTCCGGCGATCTTCGCCGACGGCTGCATCCCGGCGATGGTCTCCGGGCACTTCCACACCCGCACCGACCCGGAGCAGGTCGGCGACGGCATCCGGTACATCAACGCCTCCACCGCCGGCGCCGTGGACGACGCACCCCGGATCGGGCCGCTGCGCGGGATCGCCGAGATGACCCTGCTGCGCTGGGACCCCACCTCGCGGCGGATCCTGGACTGGCAGCTGGTCGACATCGACCCCGAGGCGCAGGCCACCGTGCACGACCGGGAGCGCTGGCCCGTCGCGGTCCCCGACCCCGACCCCGAGGCCGACGAGGCGAGCACGGAGGCGACGGACGCGCCCACACCCTGAGCGCTGGGCGTCACCTCGTCCCGGTGGGTGAGATCTCCCCGGGTGCGCACTGCCGATCGCGGGCGCGCCGTGCCAGACTCCCGTGCCATGACCGGCGCACCCGAGACGAGCAGCACCCTGCGGTGCTCCCTCGTGTGCGCCCGCGTGCTCTGTCGGGCCTGACCGCCACCCCAGCCGTCAGCATCCCGCCGGGCGCCCCGTGAGGCGTCCGCGCCGCCACCCCCTCGGTCCCCCGTGACGCGAGCGGCGGCGACCCGTCCCGTGGAGCCCGTCATGACCGTCCAGCCGATCACCCGTCCGCTCGCCCCGCACCGCACGGCCGCACCGCGCGTGCTGCGCGCCGTCCCCGACCTGCCGACCGCCGCCGGCCCGCGCGCCGCGACGTTGCCCGATCCCCGCATCCGTGACTTCGAGCGGCTGCTCGCCGGGCTGCCGACCGGGCCGGCGGTGCTGATCGACGTGCCGGGCCGCCGCCTGCTGGTGGACGGGGCGGAGGTGCCGCTGACCCTCCAGGAGTTCGACCTGGTGGTGTACCTGGCGCGGGCCGCCGGCCGGGTGGTCACCCGCGAGGAGCTGTACGAGAGCGCCTGGCACCGGCAGACCCTGTCCCCGGTGACCCGCACGGTGGACGTGCACGTGCGCCGGGTGCGGGCGAAGTCCGGGCTGGACGCCCTGATCACGACGGTGCGCGGGGTGGGCTACCGGCTCAACCCGATCGAGGACCTGCACCTGATCGGCTGAGCCCCCCGGTCGGTCCAGAGCCGGTCACGCCCCGGAGGACTCGCGGACCTGGAGCGTGAACGGCGCGGTCACCAGCACGGGCTCGTGCGGCGCACCGTCCCCCGCCGACCGCTGCACCAGCAGCTCGACCGCGGTGCGCGCGATCTCGGCGCGACCCGGCTCGACGGAGGTCAGCGTGGGCGTCGAGTAGGACGACTCCTCGGTGTCGTCGAAGCCGACCACGGCGACGTCCTGAGGCACCGCGACCCGCCGCCGGTGCAGGGCGTGCAGCACGCCGTGCGCCAGGGCGTCGTTGAAGGCGAAGACGGCGTCGAACCCGATCCCGGCGTCCAAAAGGTCGAGCACGGCGCGCTCGCCGCCGGCGCGGTGCCAGGTGGCGGCGGCGACCTCCAGGGCGGGATCGACGGCGACGCCCGCGTCGGCCAGGGCGGCGCGGTAGCCCTCCAGGCGCAGGGTGGCCGATCCGGGCCGGTCGTCGGTGGGTGCACCGAGCGCCACGACGCGGCGCCGGCCGAGGCCGAGCAGGTGGGCGGTGGCGGCGCGGGCGCCCTCGACGTTGCTCATGGTCACGTGGTCGGCGGCGGAGCCGAACACCGACTCCCCCAGCAGCACCAGCGGGAACTCGACGGCGAACCGCTGGCGGTCGTCGGTGTGCAGGGCCAGCGGGGAGAAGATCACCCCGTCCACCAGGTGCCGCAGCGCGCCCTGGAGCACCTCGACCTCGCGGTCCCGGTCGCCGCCGGTCTGCTCGATCAGCACCCGCAGGCCGTGGGCGTCGGCGGCGGTGATCACCGAGTCGGCCAGCTCGGCGAAGTACGGGGAGCGCAGCTCCGGCACGACCAGCGCGATCATCCCGGTCCGCCCCTGCCGCAGGTTCCGCGCGGAGACGTTCATCCGGTAGCCGAGCGCGGCCAGCGCCGCCTCGACGCGCTCGCGGGTCTCCGGGCGGATGTAGGGGTAGCCGTTGACCACGTTGGACACCGTCTTGGTCGAGACGCCCGCCGCCTCCGCGACGTCCCGCATGGTGACGTTGCCCGTGCTGCTCATCGGCTCTCTCCCGCGCTCCTTCATCGATGACCAGGACCACAGTAGGTGGCCCGGGGCACGACGGAAGACCCGGACGCCGAGGTCGGTGCGCCGATAGCCTCGGGGCGGATCGAAGGTGGTGGGAGATGTCGGGGCGCAAGCAGTCCGCGATCGTGGTCGGCGTGGACGGCTCGGAGACGTCGCTGCGCGCGGCGGCGTACGCGATGGGATCGGCACGCCGCCGGGGCACCCGCCTGGTGGTGGTCTATGCGCGGGTGCCGGCGGGCGGGCTCGCCGGGTTCATGGACTCGACCGGGGCGAGCCGGGCGCTGGCGATGCGCGAGCAGGACCGGATCGAGCAGATGCTGCGACAGGCGCGCACCGAGGCCGCCGACGAGGGCGTGGAGATCGAGCTGCTGGTCCGGCAGGGCGATCCGTACCAGGTACTGTCCGAGGTCGCCGACGAGCTGCGCGCGGACTGCGTGGTCGTCGGCTCCTCGGAGAGCCTGGGCCACCGGGTCGCCGGGTCGATCGCGGTGCGGCTGGTGCGCGGGGCGCGCTGGCCGGTCACGGTCGTACCGTAGGCGCCCCAGCCCCTCAGACCGCGCGCAGCGTCGCGTCCAGCGCGTCCACCAGCAGGGTGAAGCTGCGGTCCACCGGGGACGGCAGGCCGAAGCCGCCGGAGCGCTCCAGGTCGACGAAGCCGTGCAGGGCGGCGCGCACCACGCGGATCCGGTCGACGTCCTCGGCGGTGATGCCGTAGCCGTGCAGCGCGACCACGATCGCGTCGATCGCCTGCCCGGCGGCGTCCTGCCAGGCGGCCGCGTCACGGTGCCGCTGGGTGAGCGGGTAGGTGCCGGGGTGCACGCGGGCGAACTCCCGGTAGGCGGCGGCGACGTGCTCCAGGGCGTCCCGGCCGGACCGTCCGCGCGAGGCGTCGCCGACGGCGGCGGCGAGGTCGGCGGTGACGGCGGTGGCGATCCGCTCGACCAGGTCGTCCAGCCCGCCGACGTGCTTGTACAGGCTCGGGGTCTGCACGCCGAGGTCGGCGGCCACCCGGGACAGGGTCAGCGCCTCCAGGCCGTGCTCCTCGACGACGGCGGCGGCCCGCCGCACCACGATCTGCGGGTCAAGACCGGCGCGCGCCATCACGGACCTCCTCCAGGAAGGCGAGCACGGCCGGGGCGACGACCTCGGGGGCCTCGAGCATCGGCGCGTGGCCGACGCCGGGCACGAGGAGCAGGTCGCCGCGCACGGCTCCGGCGGCCCACTCCCCCTCGGCGCGCGGGTCGGACCAGTCGGGATCGGCCTCGCCCATCACCACCAGCGCGGGGGCGGTGACCTTCTCGAGCCAGGGGCCGACCACGGCGTGATCGGTGCGGGTGGTGGCGAGGAACGCGGACCAGCGCCCGGGCCGGGTGAGCGCTCGGGTGGTGACGGCGGCGCGCTGGCGGGCGGCGGCGCGGCCGAGCCCGGGCCAGAGGCGGGCGGCGTAGGCGCGCCAGACGGCGGGGCCCCAGGGGCGGAGCAGCGCGAGGCGCAGGGCGAGCGCGAGGGCGCGTCCGCCGGTGGTGCGCAGGAAGGGGCCGAGCAGCACCAGACCGCCGACCGCCTCGGGACGCCGACCGGCGGCGATCACCGCGGCGGCGGCGCTCATCGACGCGCCGACCAGCACGGCGGGGCCGTCCTCGGGGCCGCGCAGCGCGTCGACCGCGGCGAGCAGGTCGTCGGCGGTGGCCTCGTCGCCGTAGCGGGCGAAGCCGGTGTCGCTGTCGCCGTGCCCGCGCAGGTCGAGCAGGGCGACGCGGTACCCCTGCGCGACCAGCGCGTCGGCCAGCGGGCGGTAGGCGTCGCGCAGGTCGCCCATCGAGGGGGAGCAGACGACCAGCGGGCCGCTCCCCCGGACCTCGACGGCGACCCGGCGACCCTCGATCTCGATGTGGCTCATGTTCATAGCACGAAGGCTAATGCCATTAGCCGCACTGAGCAAGGGCGGGCCTACGCTGGGCGGCATGACGATCGCCGCACCGGGGCCGCGCGGGATCGACGAGCGCTTCGACCGGCTCGATCCCGCGGTCTGGACCGCCGCCCACCTGCCCGCCTGGTCCTCCCGCGCCGAGGCCGCCGCGACCTGGGCGGCGGACGCCGACGGCCTGCACCTGAGCCTGCCGCCGGAGCACCCGCGCTGGTGCCCCGACCTGCACCCCGAGCCGCTGCGGGTGTCCGCGGTGCAGAGCGGCACCTGGTCCGGACCGGTGGGCTCGACGCAGGGGCAGCAGCCGTTCCGCGACGGGCTCGTGGTGCGCGAGCAGCAGCCGGCGGTCTGGGGCTGCACGCCGTTCCTCGGCACCGTCGAGGTGGTCTGCCGCGCGACGATCGGCCCGGGATCGATGTTCTCGGCCTGGCTGGTCGGGATCGAGGACGTGCCGGAGCGCTCCGGGGAGATCTGCCTGGTGGAGGTGTTCGGCGAGACGCTTGCCGGTGGGTCCGCCGCCGTCGGGTCGGGGGTGCACCCGTTCCGCGACCCGCTGCTGCACGAGGAGTTCGACGCGCCGGTGCGGGCGATCGACGTCGCGGCCTGGCACGCCTACGCGGTGGACTGGGCGCCGGGACGGCTGACCTTCCGGATCGACGGGGCGGTGACCCGGGTGGTCGAGCAGGCGCCGGACTACCCGGTGCAGATCATCCTCGGGCTGTTCGACTTCCCCGACCGGGTGCCCGCCGGGTCGCCGACACCGGAGCTGGTGGTGCGATCGGTGCACGCGCAGCCGAGCTGAGCCGCTACAGCACCTCGCGCCGGGTCAGCGAGCGGAACGCCAGCGCACCCGGGGCGATCGGCAGCCAGAACGTCGCGAGCCGGTACACCAGCACCGCGGCCAGCGCCGGGGCCGAGGGCACGCCGATGCCGGTGAGCGAGGCGAGCAGCACCGCCTCCACCGCGCCGATGCCGCCCGGGGTCGGCGCCGCCGTCGCCACCGTGCCGGCGGTCAGCGACACCAGGGCCACCGCCGCGAAGGACGCGTCCGCACCCACCGCGCGCACGGACACGTACAGGCAGACCACGTAGCCCAGCGGCAGCAGCACCACCCCGCCGAACAGGGTCGCGAGCTTGCCCGGATCGCCGAGCACCCCCGCCATCGCCTCCGCGGAGGCGCGCACCGCCGGGACCAGCCGCCCGGAGATCTGGGCGCGCACCTTCGGCAGCATCAGCGCCAGCCCGGCCAGCCCGAGCACCACGCCGACGATCGCGGCGATCATCCCGAGCGGCGGCAGCTTGTTGATCTCCCCCTGGAGCACGCCGGTCGACCCGGCCCACACCGCGCAGGCCGCCAGCAGCGTCAGGTGCACCACCAGCACGGCGGTCTCCTTGGCGGCGCTCGCCGAGACGGCCACCGCGGTCGGGAAGCCGCGCTTCTGCAGGTAGCGGATGTTCAGGCCCACCTGCCCGACGCCCGGCGGGGAGAACGTCGCCACGAAGGACGAGGCCAGCGCCACCCCGGTCGCCTCCGGCACCGACACCCGCCCCGGCGTGCCGCCGGCCAGCCCGAGCGCCGCGCCGACGTAGGTCGCCAGCGAGGCCAGCACCACCAGAGGCACCCACTTCAGGTCGGCGCCGCGGGCCGCGTCCAGCATCGCCGGCAGGTCGGTGAGCTGCGGGGCCAGGAAGTACACCGCCGCGCCGAGCATGGCGCCCATCAGCAGCACGCGCGGCTTGATCCGCTCGACGTCCTCGAACACCGGGGCGTCCACGCCGGTCACCCGGCAGACCTCCGTCACCAGCGGCGGCAAGCCGTCCTCGGAAGCCTTGAGCGCGGCGCGGGTCGGCGCCGTCAGCGCCGCCGGTACCAGCCGGGTCAGCGCCTCGCCGAGGATCCCCCGGCCCAGCGTCCGGTCCACCGCGGCCACCGCGCGCTCCGGGCCGACGATCGCGGAGGTGCCCGCCAGCAGCTCGGCGACGTCGCCGGCCAGCAGCGAGTCCTCCGCGCCGGGCTCGCCGCGGTCCAGCCCGCGCAGGTGCACCGCGCCGTCCTCGCCCAGGACCACGTGGTCGGTGTCGAGCTGGCGGTGCGCCACCCGGGCGGCGCGCAGCAGGGCCACCTGCTGCCAGGCACGGTCCAGCAGGTCGTCGGTGACCTCGTCGACCGGCAGCTCCGCCAGGGAGCGCCCGGGCAGGGCGTCGGTGGCCAGCAGCGCCTCCCCGCGCGGGGCGCGCGCCACCGCCCGCACCGCCGGCACCCGCACGTCTCGTGAGGCCGCCAGCAGACCGACCATCGCCTCCGCCGCCACCGCACGCCCCGGCGAGGCGAACGGGCTGTCGTCGCCGACGCCGCGCCAGCGCGCCCGCCGGTAGGCCCGGGTGATCCGGTCCACCCGCCACTGGTGCTCGTCCAGCACCTTCACGTCCACCGGGCACGGCGTCTCGCCCGCGCGCGCCACCGGCAGCACCCGGTACCGGCCCGGGCCGTCGCCGACCCGCTCCACCTCGGTCACCGGCAGGCCGCCGGTGGCCAGCACCTGCCGCACGCCGGTCGGGGTGAGCGCGTAGTCGCTGCGCCCCAGCACCAGCAGCACGAACGCGCCGACCGCGGCGCCGGTGCCGATCGCCAGCACCACGTCCAGCGGGGCACCGGTCGCGGTCGCCACCCGGGTCAGCGCCAGCACCACCAGCAGCGCCCACACCGTGCGCCGCCACCACCGGGAGAACGCCGGCGAGAGCACCACCGCCGCCGCAGCGAAGGCGGCGACCAGCGGCGTCGGCGGCCAGTCCACCCCCGCGTGCGACTCGTCCACCAGCGGCACCAGCGGGCCGGTCTCGCCGTCCCCGAGGAACCGGCGCAGCAGCGCGAACGCCACCGGCCCCGCCGTCACCGCCAGCACCGTGCGCAGCAGCAGCCCGAACCGCCGCCGGGCCAGCAGCGCCACCGGCGCCCCGACCACCAGCGCCAGGTAGGCGATCTGCACTCCCACCAGCACCGCGAAGGCCACCGGGCGCGACACGGCCGCGAACCCGTCGGTGATGTCCGCGTTGAGGCCCGCCAGGGTGCGGTCCGCGATCTTCGCCGCCGTCGCGCCCACCAGGGACACCAGCGTCGCCACCAGCAGCGTCAGCAGGTCGGCCGGCGAGCGGCGCAGCCGGACCTCGCGGTACGTGCCCCGCACGTCAGGGGCTCGTCCCGCACGGCGTCTCACGACCGGCGAGTCTAGCCGCGCGCCCCGGTGCACCCCGGGCGGGACGCAATTCCGGACGACCGCGCGGCCCTGATCCGGCTACGATCTCGCCCCTGTGAGCCGCATCGTCGAGACCCTGGTCCCCCGACGGCTCGGCATCCCGTTCCGCTGGCTGCTCGGATCCTCCTGGACCAGCAACCTCGGCGACGGGATCGCGCTGGCCGCCGGCCCGCTGCTGATCGCCTCGCTCACCGACGACGCCCGGCTCGTCGCCCTCGGCGCCACCCTGCAGTGGCTGCCCCCGCTGCTGTTCGGCCTGCTCGCCGGCGTGCTCGCCGACCGGCTGGACCGCAAGCGGATCGTCGTCGTGGTCAACCTGATCCGCGTCGCCGTGCTCGGCGTGCTCGTCACCACGATCGCCACCGGGCACGTCTCGATCGCCGTCGCGCTCGGCGTGCTCTTCGCGCTCGGCACCGCCGAGGTGTTCGCGGACAACTCCGCGCAGACCCTGCTGCCCATGCTCGTCGCCCGGCGTGACCTGGCCGTCGCCAACTCCCGGCTCCAGACCGGCTTCATCACCGTCAACCAGCTCGCCGGGCCGCCGGTCGGCGCCGCCCTGTTCGCCGCCGGCGCCTTCTGGCCCTTCGTCAGCGAGGCCGTGCTCGTCGCCTTCGCCGCGCTGCTCGTCTCACGCGTCGTGCTGCCGGCCGCCGCCCCGCGCGACCCCGACGCACCGCGGTCGCACATCCGCGCCGACATCGCCGAGGGCCTGCGCTGGGTGCGGCACCACGCCGCCGTCCGCACCCTCGTGCTGACCATCTTCACCTTCAACATCACCTTCGGCGCCGCCTGGTCCGTGCTCGTCCTCTACGCCACCCGCCGGCTCGGCATGGGCGAGGTCGGCTACGGCCTGCTCACCACGATCAGCGCTCTCGGCGGGCTCGCCGCCACCACCGCCTACGGCTGGATCACCCGCCGGGTCAGCCTCGGCAACCTCATGCGGATCGGCCTGATCGTCGAGACCCTCACGCACCTCGGCCTCGCGCTCACCACCCGCCCGTGGGTCGCCATGGTCATCTTCTTCGTCTTCGGCGCGCACACCTTCGTCTGGGGCACCACCTCCGTCACCGTCCGGCAGCGGGCCGTGCCGACCGCCCTGCAGGGGCGCGTGGGATCGGTGAACACCGTCGGCGTGTTCGGCGGGCTGGTGATCGGGTCCGGGCTCGGCGGGGTGCTCGCGGAGCACTGGGGGGTGACGGCGCCGTTCTGGTTCGCGTTCGCGGGGTCGGCGGTGTTCGTGGTGGCGATCTGGCGGGAGCTGCGGCACATCGCGCACGGGGACGCGGAGGACTGAGGCTCGGCGAGGACGCCTCGACGAGACCGGAGGGAATCCTCTCATCGCACACCGAGCGCGGTGAGACCGCTACCTGCTCGCCGACTTATGCACGAGTGCGGCACCTGGCCCGGAAGAGATCACGTTCCCGTCCGGCAGGAAAAGTAGCCAGCTCACCATGTCCGGCACTGCTGTCGGCCCGACGAGGAGCATCAGATCACCCGTCAGCGTGATCGCCAACCACGGCCCCTCAGGATCGAACTCCGCGTTGACGACCGCTTCACCGTCGAATCGCGCAGCGGCCCGCTCCATCGTCGCCGCGGTGTCGTGCGACGTCGCTATCACCGACGACCCGTGCCGCATCATCCACCGTGCGCCGTACACCCACAGGTAGTACTCGCCGATCGTCCGCCCCAGCGAGTTCACGCGGGTGCCACCGAGGTTCATCGTGACGAAGCTGCCGATGCCGATGTCCGGTTCCCACACCCGCTTCCCCACAAGCGCGTGGAGCGCCGACATCAAGGCTGCTCGAGCCTCGTCGCCCCGCGTCACCCGGCACCTCCGAACATGCACACCGCTTCCTCCACGATGTCGTGGAAGCCGAAGCCTTGCTTGGTGATCGCTTGGTGCAATTGCGTCTGTTCCTCCTCCGTCAGCCGTCGACCGATCTGTCGTTCAGCAGCTTGTACAGCGTCTCTGAACTGCTTGTTCTGAACGGTGTTGTCGCGAGGCGTCTTCCAGTCCGGCCCGCGCGAGCTGCTCCGTCGAGACCACTCGTCCTCCTGGTACCGCTGCGCCAACGCTACGCCGGTGCCGGCTGCGACAGCACCGGTCGCGGCGACCGCAGTCACGGTCGCTGCGCTCGCGGTCACGACGACGACGCCGACCCCGGCGGTCACGCCGCAGATGACCGATGCGACACAGGCTGCGGCGAGGGCGATCCCCGCGCCGACCGCAGCGGCAGCGCCGACCAGACCCCAGTCGATCAGTCCGAGCGGGTCGGTGATCTGGAGAGGGTTCCCTTCCGTGTAGCCGTACGGCATCTGCGTGACGTCGAGCATCGGGTCGACGCTCAGGAACTGCGCCGTCTCCGGGTCGTAGTAGCGAGCTCGCAGATAGACCAGCCCGGTGTCGTCGGTGTATTCACCGGCATAGCCGAATGCCGTCACCTCCGAGACGGCGACGCCTGCCGCCCCCGACTCGACCCCATAGGCCGAGTAGTCCGACGCCGCGATGACGACGCCGCCCGCATCGGTGACCGCCCGGACGTTGCCGGTCAGGTCGCCATGGAGGTATTCGACCTCGCCGTCCGAGTCGACCTGTGCGATCGGGCTGCTGCTGGCACCGTAGACATACCGGTACGCCCCGTCCGTCAGCAGCTCGGCGACGGCTCCTTGCGTCGCCCAGGAGTAGGCGACGGACGACCCGTCACTGCTCGCGGTGGCGCGCAGGCCGTCCGCGAAGTACGTGTAGGCGTGGTCGACACCGTCGCTCGACGCCGAGACGAGCCGATTCGCCGCATCCCACATGAAGGTCCGGGCCTGGTCGCCCGTGACCTCGCTGATGCGGTTGCCGCGCCCATCGACGTCGTACGAGGTGGTGACCCCGAGTGCCGTGCTCGACACCAACGAGCCGTCGTCGCCGTAGGTCAACGAGGTCCCGGTGTCCAGCGTGGTGACCTTGCCGCCCGCCGTCAGCGCGACGTCCCCGGCGAGGTGTCCCGTGACCTCGTCGAGCACACCGCGCGGGTCCCACGCATACTCCGACACGACTGTCGTGGCACCCCGGGTGGTGGCTTGCTCGATGAGCAGACCAGCGTCGGTGTACGCGTAGGCCAGGTCGAGCAGGGATGCCCCTGACCCGTCCACGGTCGTCGAACCGGTCAGCTGTCCGGCTGGGTCGTGCTGGATCCCCGTGCTGACCCCGTTGGGGAAGTCGATCTGAGCGAGCCGCCCGTCAACGGACCAGTCGTAGTCGATCGTGCCCGCGATCGGATCCGTGAGGGTCGCGAGTTGACCGGCAGCGTCGTACACCGACGTCGTGCGCGTGCCGTCCGGGTAGGTCACGGCGGTCCGGTTGCCGTCACCGTCCCACTCGTACGCGACGAGCGCACCGGCGCGGGTCTCGGCCGTGAGACGCCCGAGCACGTCGTAGGCGCGGGTCGATGTGCCGGTGGCATCGCTGGTCTCGATCAGTCGACCAGTCGCGTCATATGTGTACGTGACATCCCCGGTGGTTTCGGGGTAGTCGATGCCGGTGACGCGATCAGCGGCGTCGACCGAGTAGGTGGTCACCGTCCCGTCGGCAGCGGTCTGGCTGGTCAGATTGCGAGCCAGGTCGTACGCGAGCGTGACCGTGCCGCCGTCCATGACACGGGAGACGACGTTCCCGGCCGCGTCGTAGGTGTATGTCGTCGCCCCTCCGTCGGCGTCGGTCGCCGTGGACAACCGCCCATCCGCGTCGTACGTCCAGGTCAGCGTCGAGCCGTCAGCCCGGGTCACCGAGGTCTGCCGACCCGCAGCGTCGTAGCCGTTGCTGATCGCCCGTCCGTCGGCGTCCGTCACGGACGCCACCCGGCCCGCGAGATCGTAGGTGGTGGTCGTCGCCGTGCCGTCGGCCGCCATCACCGAAACCACCTGATCAGCGGCGTCGTAGGCAGTCACCGTCCGCGCGCCCGACGGCGCCACGACTGCGACGACGCGGCCCCGTGCGTCGTGCTCAGTCGTCGTCGTGCGGCCGAGCGGATCGGTCTCGGTCGTCCGGTTGCCCGCCGCGTCGTAGGTGTACGTCGTCACGCCACCGCCTGGAGAGGTCACCGTGAGGACCCGACCCGCGTCGTCGTAGGTGTAGGTGGTGCGCCCGCCCGATGCATCGACCACGGCGGTGACCTGACCGGCCAGGTCGTACTCGGTCTCCGTGACCGCGTCCTCGGCGTCGGTCGTCGTGAGCACAGCGCCTGCCGCGTCATAGGTGAAAGACGTCTCGGCGCCGGTGGCATCGGTGGACGACAGCACCCGGCCGGCCGCGTCGTAGGCGTAGGTCGAGGTGAACTGCCCGGGAGCGGCACCGACCTGACGCGGGTCCGACGTCGACGTGAGCCGTCCGGTGGCGTCGTAGGTCGCAGCCGAGATCGCGCCGTCCGGGGCGGTCGACGACACCAGATTGCCCACCGCGTCGTCGTCGAACGACGTCACCAGACCGAGCGCGTCGGTCGCGGTGGCGACGGACCCGTCGATGGTCACCGTGAAGGTCGTGACAGCACCGTCCGGGTCTGTCCGTGACACCGCGTTCCCGTGCTCGTCGTAGGTGAACGCGGTCGTGGCACCGTCCGGAGCGGTCCTGGTCAGCGGCAGGTCCATGGCGTCGTAGGTGGTGGTGCTCGTCCGGCCCAGCGGGTCGGTGACCGAGGTCGTGTTGCCCCGCGCGTCGTAGGTGACGGTGGTGGTGTGGCCGAGCGGGTCCGTGGTGGACACCCGCAGCCCGTCGACGTAGCCGTAGGTCGTCGTCGCCTCGGCGTCCGTGCCGAGCGCCACGGTCTGCGCGACCACCGCGCCGTCGTCGTAGGTGCTGCGCGTCTTCGACCCGTCCGGCGCGGTCACGACGGTGGTCCCGTCGCCGTTCGCGTCGATGTCGTAGGCGAAGGTCGTCACCCGGTCGAGGGCATCGGTCTGCTCGACCACCCGCTCGTCCTGGTAGACGTTCTCGACCCGAGCTCCGCGGGCGTCGCTGAACGCGACGACGCGGTGGGCGGCGTCGTACTCGTAGGTGGTCACAGCACCGTCGACCGCGGTGACGCTCACCAGGTCGTCGGCGGCGTCGTAGGTGTACGAGACCGTGCGGCCGGTGCTGTCGGTCGCGGCGGTGACGTTCCCGTCGGTCCAGGTGAGGTCGATGAACCGACCACGATCGTCGGCGATCCGCGCGACGTGCCCGTCGGCGTAGGTCAGCGTGCGGGTGTTGCCGTTGCGGTCGGCGATCTGCGTGAGTTCGCCGGTGGCGGCGAAGACGTAGGTCAGGCCGTCCTTGCGGGCGAAGGCGTAGGTGCCGTCGTCACGCTCCTCCAGGGTCGCCTGGACACGCTGCGCGGTGGCGAAGCCCTCCTCGGTGCGGGCGAAGGGGACGAAGGAGCCGTTCTCCTGGACGACGACGAGCTGCAACGAGTCGGCCAATGTGGCACCCCCGGTTGACGCCGTCCTCTCGACGCGCATGCCGAGCGAGTCGGCCCATCCATGCCCGAACGGCCCGTCGACCGAACCCAGCGTGGAGCCATAGCTGCGCGTCACGGCGAGATCTCCGAGAGTCAGGTCGGAGACCGAGTCCCAGAACTCGCCGGTATAGGTGTTCACCGGGTCGCCGGCGCAGGTCTGACAGCTCGGGATCGACGGGTTGTACCCGCCGGAGGTCTCCCAGCGCACTCCGTTGCGCATCGTCCCGCCGTCCGAGGACGGCACGTAGACCGTGGGACTGACGGCCTGGATGTCGTCATCCACACCGCTCGACGCCGCGACGACACTGCCGTAGGCGTGGCCCTGGGTGGCGTCGACCGTGGCGATGCACCAGTGACCGGTCGTGCACTTGTGCACCACCTTGTCCGCGGTGACGTCGACGATGTACACCGCGTAGTGACCGGCGGTCTTGCCGACCTCTTGGTCTGGCGGAGCGATGACTGCCACCCGACCGCCCTGCACCGGACCGTACTGGTAGATCCCCGTGGTCCATGTCCCCCGCGGCACGACACGTGGCGCGGTCATCAACGCGATCCGGGACGGATCCTCCGTCGAGGCGACGAATGCCCGATAGCTGCGGACGCCTGTGTAGTAGACGGTGTCCACCTCGCACGGGAACGAGGTGCACCGGGCGAGGATGTCGCCCGACCCGACCTCTTGGATGTAGGTCTCGTACAGCCCGTCCGTATCCGGCGGGAGGTAGATGTCCGCGGTGAGGTGGATCGTGTCGCCCGCACGGATGTGCGGCGGTGCCGTAAAGCTGAGGTTGAGGCTTCGGTCATACCAGCCGTCGTAGACCAACTGCGCCACGACAACGGGTTCCGAGACGCCGTCGTAAGTGGCGATCTCGACGGCGACGTCATGCTGCGGGCCGTCGTAGGTGGCGTAGTACGGGCTGTGGCACTCGAACGGGAGCTCGTCGTCCGAACAGACGTGGTGGCCTGTGACCAAGTCGCGGACTCGGAGGTAGGCGCCCTCAGGGATCGATGCTCCTGGTGTCGCCGTCGCGTAGAACTCGTACCAGGTGCTCGTGCCCGTGTACGGCGTGCTGTACCACCAGTAGCCCTGGTCGTCCTTGTGCTCGTACTCGTTCACGCGAGTGCCGATGGACAGACCCCAGCCGCCGTTGGTGCCCTCGGTCAGATCCAGGGCGGTGCCGAGCACCGGCGCTGCGGCCTGCGTTGTCACCGGGTCAGCAGGCGCTGCGACCTCCGCCGGTGTGGGCTCGGTCGCCACCACCGGTTCCGAGAACGAGTCCCCCGCTCGGGCGATGAACGACCCCGACTCGTCGTCCGGCACCTCGACCGCGCACTCGTCCTCACCGACGCAGGTCGCCAGGATCGCGCCGTCGTCGGCCTGGATCACCACCGGCTGCGTGGGGTCGTCACCAGTCCCACGCGCGACGAGCGTCGTGCCGTCGTCCTCCAGCGCGAGGGTGAGCGGAGATGGCTCACGCTCGACAGGCTGTGTGTCGGTCGCAGCCACCGCAGCAGTGGGCATCTCGGCGGCCTCGGCCGGGAACCCAGGGTCCCTGACCACCATGACCGCCGTGCACGCGAAGACGGTGACCAAGGCAACTGCACTGCGTACAGCACTGATCCGGACCACGGTTCCCCCTACCGCGCGACGACGCGCGACCGTCGTGTCGACGGCAGCTGCCGCCGGTCCGGACGCTAGCGACGCCGCAGGTCAACCACTGGAGAACGGTTGCCGTTCACCCGCCCGCCGCACTCGCTCACCCGCACAGGGGACGCACAGCCTGCCTCCCCCAGCCAACGAGATCGGTGGTTCGTGCACGACACGCCTGCGCGACACGCCGCGCAGGCCGCAGAACCACCGACCTCGTGGGAAGGGCGGGGAGGGAAAGCAGCCGTCAGGCCTCGGGGGCCACGCCGGCCAGGGGCTTGGTGCGGGACCTCCCGGCGGCGTCCTTGAGCACGACGTACTTCACGTCGACGTGCGGCTCCAGGGCGCTGAACTTGTCGTTGGGCGCGCCGATCACGAGCTGGAAGCCGAGCCCGCGCCAGGCGCCCACGGCGCGGCCGGTGAACCGGGCGTCGGCCTTGATCAGGGCCTCGTCCAGGAACACCGGGGCGTAGCGTGGGCGGTCGGCACCGGCGTCGCCGAGCTGGTAGCGCAGGGCGGCGCCGACGATGAACGCGACGAGCTCCTGCGACTCGCCGCCGGACTTCTCTCCGATGTGGTCGTAGAGGGCGACGTGGTTGCCCTCCAGGTCGACCTTCTCGGCGCTGAGCCGCACGTGGCGGCGCACGTCGACCAGGTCGGCGAAGTCGGGGGCGGTGCGGCGGATCCGGTCGATCACCTTGGCCATCCGCAGGTAGCGCTTCTCGCGCTCGGCGTCGGTGGCGTCGGTGGACAGCAGCTCGTGCAGGTCGCGCAGCTCCTTGCGGAACCGGGCGACGACGGTGGACTGGGTGTCGCGTGCGTCGATCCGCAGCCGGTGGTCGTCGTCGGCGAAGGGCAGGTCGGCGAGGATGTCGTTGACCGGCCGGATCCGCTCCTTGATCTCCCGCACGGAGCGCGCGAGGGCGTTGTGGAGGTCGGTCAGGTCGTTGCCGGACAGCCGGAGTAGACTCTTGCGCCAGTCACTCTCCAGCTCGTGCAGGGCGTTGGTCTCGAGCTCGCCGAGGATCCGCTCGAAGTCGGCGTAGGAGCCGTCCGGGTCGGTGCCGAGGTTGGGGTCGGGCCAGCGCTCGACGAAGGTCTCGAACGCCCGGCGCAGCGCCTCGCGGGAGGTGCCGACGGTCTGCTCGGCCCGCTGCCGGTCGGCGCGCAGCAGCTCGGAGGCCCGCGCGACGGTGGCGTCGAAGGCGGCCAGCGCCTCGGCGGGCGAGGCGTCCTCGGCGGTGCCGCTGCCGGCGTCGATCAGCCCGTCCAGGTACGCGCGCTGGTCGTCGGCCACGACCACCTCGGCGTCCTCGGCGGCGTCCAGCGCGGCCTGGGCGACGTCGACCTCGTCGGAGGTGGCGGACCAGCGCTCGCCCAGGGCCTCGACGGTGCCCTTGGTGCGGCCGAGCTCCTCGCTCAGCGACCGGATGGTCTTCTCGAGCTGGTCGGCGCGCTTCTGCAGCCGGGTGACCTCGGGGTTGCCGGAGGTGACGTCCTCGATGACCTGCGCCCAGCGGGCCCGGTCGGCCTCGGCGCCGGCGACGTCGATCTCGGCCCAGGTGGTCTCGTCCACCGCGCGGTAGGCGCCGAGCTCGACCTCGTGCTGGTCCAGGCCTTGCTCGGCGTCGTCCACCCGGCGCTCGGCCAGCGCGAGCCGCTCGCGGGACCGGGCGATCTGCTCGTCCAGGTACGCGAGCCGGCGGGTGTTGGTGAAGCCGAGCACGTTCGGCCGGCCGCCACCACCGTGCGCGCCCTGCTTGCCCTCGGACACCTGCCCGGAACGGGTCAGGGCCTTGGCGTGCTGGGACAGCTCGCCGGCGGTGTCGACGCAGACGTAGGCGTAGCGGCTGGCCAGCTCGGTGCGCAGCCAGCCGGTGAACGGGCCGCTGCGGAAGTCCAGCCGCCCGGGCAGGGTGCGCTGGTCCAGGGCGACGTCGGAGCGCAGGTCGGTGGGCACGCCCTCGAACCGGATCCGCCGGGCCACCGGGACAGTGTTGATCGCCTTGCGGAACGCCCCGAGGTGCGCGATGTCGATCAGCAGCCGGGTCGCGAAGCCGCCGAGCGCCAGGTTGAAGGCCTCGCGCCACGGCTCGTGCTCGGTACGCACCTCGATCAGCTCGGCGACGAAGGGCAGGTCGTCGGCGGTGAGGCCGGCCGCCTCGGCCAGGGCGGCGCGGGCGCGCAGCAGGTCGAGCGGGATGCTGCCCTGGCCCTTGGCGGCCTCGGCGCGCTCGGACTCCAGCACGGCCAGGTCGACGCCGGCGGCCTTTTTCTCGGTCATGGCGTCGCCGAAGCCGCGCCGGGCGGAGGCCTTGGCGTCGCCGTCGGCCAGCGCGTCGCGGGCGCGGGCGCTCAGATCGGCGAAGTCGGCCTCGGAGGCGATCCCGACGCCGAGGGCGGCGGCCAGCACCTCGCCGATCTTCTCCCGGGCGGCACGCACCCGGTCGAGGCGGTCCTCGGCGCCGCGCAGCTCGCGCTGGGCGGTGGCGAGCTTGTCGCCGCCGGAGGCCCACAGGGTCTCCTTGACGCCGTCGAGCTCGGCACGGGCGGCGTCGACCCGGCTGCTGGTCTCGGTGGCCTGCCGCTGGGCGCCGGTGCGGGCGCGCTGCAGATCGGTCTCGACGGCGCGCAGCAGGCCGAGCCGGCGCTCGAACCGCCAGAGGGCCGCCGGGGACGCGGCGTCGTCGAAGGCGCCGGTCCGGTCGATCACGCGCAGCCGCTCGGCGGCGGCGTCCACGGCGGCGCGGTGCGCACGGATCGGCTCCAGCGCCTTGACCTGCTGCCGGGCGGTGATCATCTGCTCGCGGGTGCCGCTGAGCTTGTCGAACTGCTCGACCACGGCGTCCGCGGTGGCGAAGGTGCTCGGCTCCTCCAGCACCATCGCCTTGTACAGGGCGTCAACCGTGGTGATCTGCTGCCCGGCCTGGATCCGGCCGAGCAGGGCGACCGCCTTGGTGCCGTCGCCCGCCGCGCCGATGCCGAGGGTGGAGTGCAGGCGGGCGGTGAACTCGCGGTCGGTGTCGTAGGCGGTCAGCCCGGCATGGGTGATCGCGGTACGGGACAGCCGGTCGACCGCGGCATCCTCCAGGTCGCGCAGGTCGAACGTGCCGTCGGTGGTGGCACGCACCGCGACGACGTCCTCCAGGGTGCGGGCGGTGGACGGCACGTACCAGGCGCGCACGCCGGAGAACTCGCGCCCCGACTGGTCGGCCCAGGTCATCGCGATGGCCGACCAGGTGTCGACGCCGTCGCCGCGCAGCACCCGCTGCCGGGTGCCGTCCTCGGTGCGCGACTCGTCCAGCTTGCCGCGCGCGTAGGACAAGATGTTGCGCTGGTCCTTGCCGCGCGGACGCCCGACCACGCCGCCGTTGGACGCGCCGTTGAAGGGCGTGGTGTGCGGCATGAGCAGGGCGATGTAGGCGTCCATCAGCGTGGACTTGCCGGAGCCCGAGCCGCCGGACAGCAGCGTCGCGGTGGACGCCAGGCGCACCCGGTGGTGGCCGTCGTAGCCGCCCCAGTTCACCAGCTGGAGGTCGCGGGCCACCCACTGCTGGCCGGTGGAGGCCGCCGGGATCAGCCCGAACAGGGAGTCCACCATGGTCATCGTGCGGCCTCCTCGGCGGTGCCGGTCTCGGGGTCGATGTCGGCGTCGGTCAGGTCGAGCGTCGGGTGGTCCGCGGGGGCGTCCAGGTCGCCGCCGGTGGGGATGTGCGTCTCGCTCGGGGCCGGGGTCGCCGGGGCGGGATCGGCGGGGTCGGCAGGCTCGGGATCCGGATCGTCGATCTCGGGCTCGTCGTCGACCGGCTCGGGCTCCTCGATCTCGGGCTCGTCGACCGTCGCCAGGCTCTCCCCGCGGTTCTGCGCGCGCAGCCAGTCCCGCAGCTCGACCAGGTGCTCGTTGCTCAGCACGATCTCGACCAACGGTGTCACCCGGTAGCGGCCCTCGGACTCCTCCTCGATCAGCCCGTCCTTCGCCAGGCGGGCGACGGCCGCACGCACCTCGCGCTGCCGGGCGGCGACGTTGGTGTCGTCCGGGTCGAAGTAGGTCAGGGCGGTCTGCTCGATCTCCTCGACGTCCACCCGCACGGAGGTCTCCCCCGCGCCGTGCCCGCGCTGGAACACCGTGCGCAGGTGCACCAGCACCAGGGTCTCGGCGCGCGAGTAGGCGTCGTCACGCAGCAGCACCGGCACGTCGAGCTCGGCGGAGCGCACCTGCCGCTTGTAGGCGATCCCCCGCTGGTGGTCGACCACCAGGTGCACGAACAGGTCGTGCAGCCGCGACTCGATCACCTGCTGGTTGTCCAGCAGCACCCGCCACTGCTGGCGGTTCTTCTCGGCGAGCAGGAACCGGCGCTGGAGCAGCCGGACCAGCACGCGGCGCACCTCGGCGTCGAGCGTGCCGGAGTCCCCGGCGAACAGCTCCGCGGGGTCGTCCTCCATGGACACGGGCGCGATGAACGGGTCCTCGCCCGGCACCTCGACCTCGTCCGGCGTCGTGGTGGTGTCAGTCATGGGTCTCGTCCTTCACTCGTGCCGTCACGCCGCCGAAGGCGAACCGCCGGCGGGTCCCGTCCGGGCGGACCGCCTCGACGTAGGCGATCTGGCCGGTCTCCGTCATGCCGAGCTGGTGCGCGATCTCCAGCAGGCCCAGCAGGTCCACCGGGCGGCGCAGGGTCTCCGGCGCGGAGCCGAAGGCCGCCGCCACGTCCACCTCCGGCTGCCCGGCGGTCGCCAGGGCGGCGAGGTGCGCGTTCAGGTCCGCGTAGCGCGGACCGCCCCAGGCCAGCGCCTCGTCGGCGGCGGCGGGGTCGTCGTCCTCGTCCCGCTCGACCAGCGGTGCCGGGGCCTGCGGCGGGCGCAGGTCGCCAGGGGTCTGGCGCAGGTGGTCCACCTCGGCCACCGGCAGCCGGCGCAGCGGGTCGACGGCCTGCCCGCGCCGCGATCCGGGCACCCAGGTCTGCATGCCGGTCATCACGTCGCGCAGCAGCTCGTCCACCTGCCGGTCGCGCAGCGGGTCGTGGTTGCGCACCTGCGCGGTGATCACGTACGAGGCCTCGCGCTGGGCGGCGAACACCTGCTCCAGGCCCTGCTCGATCCGGCGGCCGATCTCGTGCAGGTCGAGCCGCTGCTGCGCCGCGAGCCGACGGGTGAACCGGTGCCGCAGCACCACGTCGAGCTGCGCGGACAGCCGGTCCAGCCGCTGCGGGTCGCCGATCAGCCGCAGCGCGCCGGCGAAGGCCCGGCCCTCGGCGGTGGACAGCATCACGTGCTCGCCGCGCTCCAGGTACTCGCGCAGCACCTCGCCGGTGGGGCGCTCGTCCTGGCGCAGGGCGGTGACCACGTCGCGCTGCATGGACTTGATCGACTCGGCGACCCGGGCGAAGTCCGCCGGCAGCTCCCGCACCAGGTGCAGGACGTTCTCGGCCTCCTCCATCAGGGTGTCGTCGTCGACCTCGTCCACGGTGCCGGTGCGGCTGATCCGGTCCAGCTCGGCGCGCAGCCGGGCGATCTCGGCGTCCAGCCGGGCCATCCGCACCAGCACGTCGGGGTCGGCGTCCTCCGCGAGCCGGTCCACGGCGTCGAGCAGCGTGCGCACCCGGGAGCGCGAGACGCGGGCGTGGGCGCCCCCGGCGCGGCCGGCGACCTCCAGCGCGCCGACGGCGTGCGCGGACAGGTGGTAGACCTCGACGTCGTCCTCGAGCACCTGGCGCACCAGCCACCCGGCGTCCGCCCACTGCCGGCACAGGTCGCGCGCGGACCCGGTGGGCAGGTCGTCGCCGAGGCCGGCGGAACGCAGCTGGTCGAGGGCGTCGCCGACCTCGGTGTGCGCGTCGGCGACCGCGACGGTGGGGCGCTCGGCGGTGAACACCAGCGACAGCAGGGACACCACGAGCGGGGCGTGCCGTTTGTGCAGCAGGTCGAGCATGGGGTTCTGGAAGGCCCGGACCGCTCCCAGGTAGGCCCCTTCGGCACGTGTGATCATCGCCGGACAGCGTAGGTGACCGGCGGGGTCGACCGTGACAGCGACGGGCCGGACGGACCGGTGCGCCTCAGGCCCCGACCAGCGCCAGCGCCACGCCGAGGTCCTCCGCGTCCGCCGCCAGCGGCAGCACGAGCACCTGCGCGCGGAACCCGATCCGTCGGGCCACCGGGGCCGCCCGCACCGCCGACCGGGCGACCAGCCCGCGCACCGACACCAGGAGGTCCACGTGGGTGCGCCGCTGCGGGTACACCGTCGCGCCCACCACGTACCGCGGATCGAACGCGGGGTCGAAGTGCCGGGCGTCGGTGGCGGTGAGCACGTGGGTGAGCTCGACCAGCCGTCCGATCGCCCCGGGGCTGAGGTGCTGGTGCTGCTCGGCGAAGGCGTCGAGGAAGCCGACGTAGGCGCCGCCGGACCGCAGGCTGTAGCCCATCCACTGCGTGCTGCCGCCGGCGGTGATCCGCAGCGCGAGCAGGTCGCCGTCGGCGCGGAAGCCGGCCAGCGCCTCGCGGAACCACTGCTCCATCGCGGGGTCCAGCGCGACCGCCGCCCCGCCGAGCGCGGTGTCACCCTTCCAGCCGCCGGCCTGCACGGCGAGGAAGTCGGCGTCGGCGGCGGGGTCGTCGGAGACGTCCTGGAGCAGCAGCGGTCCCCCGGCGGCACGCTCCAGCGCCCGGATCCGCCGGCGGACGTCCTTGCGGCGGCCGGACCCCATGTGGTCGTAGGCCAGCGGCAGGTCGAGCACGCGACCGAGGTCGCGCGGGCCGGACGACGCGGGGGCGGGGGCGGGCGCGGGCGCGGCGGGGTCCGGCGCGGATGCCGGACGATCCGGGGCCGGGGACGCGGGGCGGGCCGCGAAGGCGCTGTCCACCCGGCGCCGCTCGTGCACCAGCATCGGCGTGCGGGCGAGCACCGCGGCCAGCGCGTCGGCGAGCACGCCCTCGCCCGGGAAGTGCTGGAGCTGCACCAGCCCGGGCAGCCCGACCTCCGGCACCGCGCGCAGCAGCGCCTCCAGCGCCTCCTCCTCGTGCCCGGCGCGGACCAGCGGGTGGTGCCGGTCGGAGTACGTGGTGAGGAAGGAGCCGCCGGTGGTGGTCGCCCGCACCGGCAGCCCGGGGGCGACGGACTTCGTGGTGACCGCGAGCAGCCCCAGCCACTGCCCCCGCCGTTCCACGACCACGAGCCGCACGTCGGCGGCACCGGGGCTGCGGTGGCAGGCGGGGACGAGGTAGCGCGGGTCGAGGAACGCGTTGGGCTCCGCGGCGTCCGCGGCGAGCGCGCGCCAGGCCCGGACGTCGGCGTCGGTGACGGCGGGCAGCGGGATGAGCCGGGAGTGCACGGCGTCCTCCTCGGGCGTCGGGCGCTGGGGCTGGCGGACCCTCGGGCGAGGGCTCGGACGTGGACGACGGCAGGAGGCGCTGCACCGGGTCGCTGTGCGGCGCCCGTGCCGTCGCGAGACACACGGTACTGTCCGTTTTGATGGGATATGAGGGGTTTCGCGGGTGAACCTGTCGTGCCGACATTGCACGAATGCCTGCTTCAGCTCTCGCGAAGGCTGCATCCGTGCAATCTCGACGCGCCCAGGGTCCGCCCGGCGCGCGACGCGGGACGCTAGCGTCGAGGCCCATGACCCTGGACCAGCAGCTCGCCCACCTGGCCACCGGGGAGGTCTACGACGACCTCACCCCCGAGCTGGTCGACGCCCGCCGCCGCGCCGTGCTGGCCACGAACGCGTACAACGCCGCCTTCGGCCGTGAGCAGGCCGAGCGCGAGGCGCTGCTGCGCGACCTGCTCGGCACCGTGGGCGAGGGCGCGAACTTCGAGCCGACGTTCCGCTGCGAGTTCGGCGTGAACATCCACCTCGGCGCGCGGTTCTGGGCGAACTTCGACTGCGTGATTCTCGACGGCGCCCCGATCACGATCGGCGACGACGTGCTGCTCGGCCCCAAGGTCGGCCTGTACACCTCGAACCACGCCCTCGACCTGACCGAGCGGGTCACCGGCGCCTGCCTCGCCCGCCCGATCACGATCGGCGACGGCGTGTGGATCGGCGCGAACGTGACGGTGCTGCCGGGGGTCACGATCGGCGCGGGCGCGGTGATCGGCGCGGGCAGCGTGGTCACCCGGGACGTCCCGGCCGGCACGGTGGCGGCGGGCAACCCGGCGCGGGTGCTGCGGGCGATCACCGACGCCGACCGCACGGGGTACGTGGCGCGGCACTGAGCGGTCGGACGGCCGGCTCACCCCGCGGCGAGCAGCCCCGTGCACCGCTCCAGCAGGTCGGCGTTGTCGTCCACCAGGTCCCGCTCGGTGGTCTCGTGCTCCTCGTCCCCCACCACGCCGACGTCCTCGACGGCGAGCCCGGCGGAGCGGCCGGTCCGGACCATGCGGCGCACGGCGATCGTGTAGCCGATCCCGGGCGGCAGCGGCGGCAGGGTGCGGTGGGCGGCGTGGTACGCGTACTCGACCTCGGCGGCGGTCCACACGTTCGCGCCGCCGGCGCCGGAGGCGGCGCCGACCGAGACGATCCGGCCGATGCCGTGGTCGGCGATCCCGGCGGCGAACAGGTCCCCGCAGGAGTACGTGCCGGCGTCCACCACGGCGACGACGGGGCCGGTGTAGGCGCGGGCGGTGGCGGCGCAGGCCTCGGGGTCGGTGATCGGCAGGTGCTGGGAGAACGGCTCGCCGAGGTCGAGGGCGGTGCGCGTGGAGTCGGCCCAGTCAGCCAGGTCGGCGCCGTTGGCCTCGGCGCCGGTGACGTCGACCATGGCGCGGGTGGCGCGGCAGGCGAAGCGTGCGGGCTCGACCCGGTCGGTGAGCAGCGCGAGGGTGCGCTCGGCGGCGTCGATCACCCCGCCGGGGTTGGCGCGCAGGTCGATCATCAGGCCCGCGCCGGGCAGCGCGGCGAGCAGCCGGGCCACCTCGGCGACGAAGGCCCCGGGCCGCTGCACGTCGAAGGACCAGATCCGCAGGTAGCCGAACTCGCCGTGCGAGGTGCGCACCACGCGCGCGGACGGCACGTCGGAGAAGGTGGTGGCGAGCCAGCCGGGCCGCTTGGCGAGGGCGACGCCGGGCTGCTCCTGCTCCCAGAGCGCGGTGGCGAACAGCAGCTTGCGGGCGCGCCGGGCGTGCTCGCCGATCGCGTCGACGGCGCGGTGGGTGCGGGTGACAAGCCGGTCGTCGGCGGTGCCCGCGGTGCCCGGCGCGAGCATCCGCCGCTCCATCCGCGCGGCCCGGTCAGGCACGGTCGGCGGGTCGCCGGGTCGGCGGTACCCGACCTCGACCCACAGCTCGTCCGGCGGCGGCAGGTACGCCAGCGGTCGCTGGGTGAGCGTGGCCAGCGCCCGGGCCCGGCGCGCGTCGGGGCGCCCGCCGGACAGGGTGTCGGCGTGCAGGTCCACCGCGCGGGCCACCGGCACGCCGTTCCAGGTGGTCAGCCGGACGCCGGGCCGGAAGCCGCGCGGCACCCCGGCGCTGGTCTTGGTGACCACGAAGGTCGGTGCGGTGTACGGGCCGAGGTGCTCGACCAGGAACGGCAGCGCGGCGACCTTCGCAGCGGCGCCGGTGCCGATCAGCAGCTGGGTGTGCTGGTCGCGCAGCCGGTTGACCAGGCGGTTCAGCGCGCGCAGGAACCCCGCGGAGTCCAGGAACGGGATGTCCCGGCGCAGCGCCGCGAGCGCCCGCACCGGATCGACGCCGTAGAGCGCACGCTTCTGGGCGTCGTGCACGTAGACGTCGGTGAGCAGGGTGGTCCACAGGTCGATCAGGTCGTGCCGCTGCACCGGGGTCAGCGTGACGTCGGCGACCGCCGCGGGGTCCGGCGCGCCCCGGGTCCGCAGCGGAGCGCCCCGACGCGCGCGGGCCGCCCGGCCTCCACCGCCGGTCACGGCAGGAACCGCCCGCGCAGCGGGTCGAGCACCCCGCCCTGGATCGGCGAGGCGTCCAGCAGGTCGAAGTAGGCGGCGTCGTGCTCCAGCGCGGGCACCGGCGGTATCCGCACGGTGGACGGGTCCTTCGGCGGGCCGGCGCGTCCGGTGCGGCGGGAGTCCGGCATGTCGAGGAACAGCTCGAGCTCGGCGTCCGGCGCGAAGCGCGATCCCCCGGCGGCACGGGCCTGCGCCCCGGCGATGGCCTGCTGCGGATCCCGCTGCACGGCGCGCAGCGCGTCGGTGATCGCCCGCCAGGACCACGCCGCGCCGGGCCGGTCCGGTCGGGGCAGCGCCGCCCGCCGGGGCAGGCCCGCGACGGTGAACGCGAAGTCCGGCTCGGTCCCGATCTGCGCCATCCGGTCGGCGTCGCCGTAGCGCGGCACCCCGCCGACCACCACCAGCGAGACGTCCTGCTCACGGGCGGCGACCACCTGCTCCCACGGGTCGCCGCCGCGGTCGTGCAGCACCACGACGTCCGCGAGCGCCCCCGGCACGAGCCGGCCGACCGGGGTGTGCCAGCAGCGTTCGAGCAGGGTGCCGGGGTTGCAGGTGACCATCTCGACGATCTGCGCGTCGGTGAGGGCGTAGCCGAACCGGTCGGCGGCGATCCGGGCGGCCTTCATCTCGCCGAGCAGGTTCTTGGTGCCGGAGGGTCCCCAGTCGGAGCCGAGGCAGACGGTGACGCCCTGGGCGCGGGCGTCGTCGATCAGGGTGGTCTCGCCGTAGAGCAGCAGGTCGGACAGCGGGGACCAGACGACACCGCCGGCGTGGGCGACGTCCCAGCGGGCCCAGTCGGCGGCGTCGACGGCGCAGCAGTGCACGGCCATCAGGGTGGGGAGCAGGCCGTGCTCGGCGTCCAGGTCGGTGTAGTCGCGCAGCACGCGGGAGCCGCGCCGGCCCTCGGCGCAGTGGTACAGGAACCCGGCGCCGGCGGTCATCCGGCGCACCGCCTCGGTGAGCGCCTCGCCGGTCTTGGTGACCACGGAGGTGTAGATCAGTTCGTCGGTGCCGCCGAGGTTCTCGGCGTCGACGTTGCGCAGCACGGTGCGGTAGCCGCGGTTGGCGGTGGGCCAGCCCTGGGCGGCGGTGGCGCCGCCGGCCAGCGCGCACCTGCACGTAGGCGAGCAGCGCCTCGGGGCTGGCCTTGGCGTACACCCAGGCGGGCTCGGTGATCGACGCGGTGTAGGTGTCGGCGTCCGGCCAGTGCTTGTTGTGCAGCCAGGGGTCGGTGCGGCCGGGCTCGGCCCACAGCGGCAGGGCGTTGTAGGCGAGGTGGTTGTGCATGTCGATCAGGCCGGGGAGCACCAGGTCGTCGCCGACGTCGAGCACGGGGGCGCCGGTGAACCCGGGGGTGCCGGCGCGGCCGTGGGTGACCGCGACGACGCGGCCGTCCTCGATCCAGACCCGTCCGCGGGTGGGCAGCCGGTCGGCGCCGCGGGCCATCGTCGCGACGCGTCCGTGCAGCACGAGCTGAGCCATGGTCCCCCCTGACCCCGCCGTCGGCGGTGACGGTGCGGACGACGGTACTCCCGCAGGATCATGCGGGAGAAGGGGTCTTGCGCGCGGGGTCCGCGATCCGCTGCACTGGTCTCCTCACGCACGGGACGAGGGGGACCCGATGGCGGGAGACCTGTTCGACGGCGGCCCGACGGGGGCGTTCCGGGCGCTGTGCCGCACCTATCCCGACGCGACGGTCTACCGCGGGGACGACGGGTTCCGCTCGTCCTGGGGGCCGGTGTTCTACCGGGGGCGGGCCGACGGCACGGCGCGGCTGCTGGTGGTCGGCCAGGACCCGGCGCAGACCGAGGCGTTCACCCGACGCATCCTGTCCGGGCAGGCCGGTCGCCGGGTGCAGGGCTTCGTCGAGAAGGCGGGGTTCACCCGGCGGTACCTGATGGTCAACGTGTTCCTGTACGGGATCTACCACCAGGGGATGGCGCTGCCGCACCGGGACGACCCGGGGATCGTCGCGTACCGGCACGCGTGGTTCGCGGCGGCACTGGCACCGGGGCGGATCGAGGCGGTGGTCACCTTCGGCACCCCGGCGTTCGAGGCGTGGCGGACGGTCCTGGCCTCGCCGGAGGGTGTCGCGGCGGGGGCACCGGCGGTCCCGCACGTGCGGGCGCTGCACCCCACCGCGGACAAGCCGGAGGGGCCGATCAGCCGCGCCGACCTGCTGGCGAACTGGGACGTGGCGCTGGCCAGGCTGCGCGCGGTGGTCACCCACCCGGACGTGACGCGCCCGCTGGTCCCCTACGGCGACGACTTCTCCCCCGCCGAGCTGCCGCCGATCCCGGCGCGGGACCTGCCGATGGGCCTGCCGGCGTGGATGCGGTCCACCGACTTCTGGGCGGCGCTCGGCGACCCGCCGGGCACCGAGCGCGCGAACATCACGATCACGGTGCCGGATCTGCCCTGAGCCCCTTGCCGCGCGAGGTCCCGCAGGAGGATCGTGAGGGCCCTCGCCCGGCCGCTCCCCCGCGGAGCGCCGCCCGCCGCGCCCGCCCGGTCGTCGTCGACCGCCAGTCCTCGTCGACCGCCCGGCGCCGGCACCGCGTCGGCACGCGCCGCGCACCCTCACCTGCATGCTTCCCCAAGGGGATGATCCGTCATGTCCGAGGACCAGGAGGGATCCGCCGTCGAGCACCGCTCGTCCCGCGGGGTCCGCACCGCGTTCATCACCGCGAACACCTTCCGCGCGAAGGCGGTCCGCTACGTCGAGATCGACGGCGACGCCGTCTTCGAGGGCGACATCGTCCTCGGCACGGTCGAGCAGGTCGAGGCCGAGTCCGAGCAGCTCAAGGCCGAGCTGCGCGGCGAGGTCCAGCTCGGGGTGATCATCACCGGCAGCCAGTTCCGCTGGCCCGGCTGCCTGGTGCCGTACGACATCGACCCGGGACTGCCCGATCAGGCCCGCGTCACCGAGGCCGTGGAGCACTGGCAGACCCGGACGAACTTCCGGTTCGTGCTGCGCACCGCCGCGAACGCCGCCACGTACCCGAACTGGATCACCTTCCGCGTCGGCAGCGGCTGCTCCTCGGCGGTGGGCATGCGCGGCGGCCAGCAGTTCATCAACCTCGCCGCCGGCTGCGACCGCGGGCGCACCATCCACGAGATCGGCCACGCGGTCGGCCTGTGGCACGAGCAGTCCCGCGAGGACCGCGACGCCTTCGTCACGATCAACTGGGCGAACATCCAGTCCGGCTTCGAGCACAACTTCGACCAGCACATCACGGACGGCGACGACGTCGGCGCCTACGACTACGGCTCGATCATGCACTACCCCCGCGACGCCTTCGGGATCAACGGCGCGGAGACGATCACCCCCACCGACCCCACCGCGCAGATCGGCCAGCGCACCGCCCTGTCCGCCGGGGACATCGCCGCCGCGAACGTGCTGTGCCCCGGCGCGCCCAAGCCGCCGTTCGAGACCCTCAAGGAGCTCGGGCCGGAGACCCTGAAGGAGCGGCTGCCCGAGACGGTCAAGGAGCGCCTGCCGGAGACGATCAAGGAGAAGGTCCCCGAGACGCTGAAGGAGCGGCTGCCGGAGACGATCAAGGAGAAGATCCCCGAGACGCTCAAGGAACGCATCGAGACCGTGAAGGAGACCTTCGAGACGATCCGCGAGGGCGGCGGGTTCTCGATCCAGGAGCAGACCCTGCCCGGGCTGCCGGACCTGCGTGGCGGGGTCGGCGGTGCCGTCCCGTTCGCGCTCGGCACGCCCTACGCCGGCGTCCAGGCCGACGCCGGGGCCGAGACCGGTGGCGAGGACCTGGCGGCCCGGGTGGCGGCGCTGGAGGCCGTGGTCGAGGCCCTGTCCGAGCACCTCACGCTGCTCACCGATCCGGGCGCCGGCGACTTCGGGCTCCAGTGACCCGATGATCGTGGTGATCTCGCACCCGGCGGACGTCCACGCCACGGCGGTGCTCGACCGGCTGTCCGCCGGCGGGCACGAGGCGGTGCTGCTCGACTACGCGGGCTTCCCGCACGAGCAGACGCTGACCCTGGACTACGCCGACCCCGCCGCGCCGGAGGTCCGGGTGACCGACGCGGCGGGGCGCACCACGGGGCTGACCGGCGCCACCGCCGTGTGGTGGCGCCGTCCGCAGCTCGTCCGGCTGGACGCCGTCACCGATCCGGCCGCGCGCGGCTTCGCCTACGGGGAGTGGCAGGAGGCGCTCGGCGGTCTGCACGCCCTGCTGCGCTGCCCGTGGATGAACCCGCCCGCGCTGGATGCCGCCGCCTCGCACAAGACCACGCAGCTGCGGCTGGCGCACGTCCTCGGCCTGCGGGTGCCGCGCACCCTGATCACCTCGGATCCGGACCAGGCCCGGGCCTTCGTCGAGCGCATCGGCCTCGGGTCGACGATCTACAAGATCTTCTCCGCCACCGAGCAGATCTGGCGCGAGACCCGACGGCTGCGCGCGGCGGACCTCGACCTGCTCGACACCCTGCGGCTGGCCCCGGTGATCTTCCAGGAGTTCGTGCCCGCCGTGGCCGACATCCGGGTGACGGTGGTGGACGGGACGCTGTTCGCGCTGGCGATCGACAGCACCGCCACCGGCTACGACACGGACTTCCGCCTCGGCATGGCCGACGCCCGGCTGTCCGCCAGCACCCTGCCCGAGGGCGTCGCCGACCGGCTGCGTCGGCTGGTGGACCGGCTCGGGCTGGTCTACGGGGCGATCGACCTGCGGCTGACCCCCGAGGGCGAGCACGTGTTCCTCGAGATCAACCCCGCCGGGGAGTTCCTGTTCGCCGAGCACGGCGGCGGGCTGCCGATCACCGAGGCGGTCGCCGGGTGGCTGGCCCGGCCGGACCCGGCGCCGACGCGGGGACGACGGTGGGCAGGACCGCCGGACCACGGCTGAGGATCAGCGCGGCAGCAGCGCGAACACGCCCCAGCCGAAGTGCTCTCGGGTGAACTCGGCGTACTGCGCGGGCTCGGTGGCGAGCAGCCCGCGGACCTGGTCGTGCAGGTCGTGCTCCGGGTGCGCGTCGGCCCAGCGGCGCATGGTCAGCCACTGCGGCGCCTGGTAGCGGTCCCAGGACTCCTGCGTCGCGCAGACCATCTCCACCACGTCGTAGCCCAGCGTGCCGAAGGAGGCGAGCAGCCCCGGCAGGGTCAGGTAGTCCTCGACCGACGCGACCCCGCACCCGGCCACCTGCTCCGCCGTCGTGGGCACCCGCCGCCAGTACGGCTCCCCGACCAGCAGCATCCCGCCCGGTCGCAGGCTGCGCCGCAGCAGGTCGAGGGTGCCCGGCACCCCGCCGCCGATCCAGGTCGCCCCCACGCACGCGGCGAGGTCCACCGGCTCCTCGGTCACGTACCCGGCGGCGTCCGCCTCCACGAACCGCACCGCGTCGTCGACGCCCAGCTCGATCGCCCGCGCCCGGGCCGGGGCCAGGAAGTCCGGGTTGAGGTCCACGCCGAGCCCGGTGACGCCGTGGTCGCGCGCCCAGGTGCACAGCAGCTCCCCCGACCCGCACGCCAGGTCGAGCACCCGCGTGCCCGCCGGCAGGTCGAGGGCGGCGCCCAGGGTGGCGAGCTGCTGCTCGGTCAGCGGGTTGTGGATGCGGTGCCGGGACTCACGGATCGAGAAGACGCGCAGGTCGAACACGGGTGCTCCTTCGCACGGACGGGCTGGTCCGGCGAGGCTAGGGCGGCGCTGAACGCCGCGACCAGGGATTTCCGGCTGGCTCAGATCGCGACGACCGGCAGGTCCACCGCCGCTGCACCCGGCGGTGCCATCGACTCCAACATCGCGCGTCCGCTCGAGAGACTGGACTGGACTCTGGACTCTGGACGCGGACGTCGCCGCCGCCCAACCCGGCCGCTGATAGTTCCGGCACCCAGGCATTCGGGCTCGCGGAAGACTGAGCAGCTGACTCGGATGGCAGTCAGGTATCGCAACCTCGGTCAAGCCCTCGCGACTCGCAGTTCATGTCTACTTGCTCACATCGCAATTGCGCACGCGGTCCGTTCCCTTAGTGCCAGTTTCTTCACAGGCGGCAACCGCCGTCAGATCAGACCAGCAGAGGGGCACAATGAAGATTCGCTGCCGCGTAATCGGCGCAATAGCACTCACCTCGGTCTCGTTGCTCGTCGCAACCCCGGCACTGGCCGGGACTCCGACGCCACCCGAGCCCGTCATGCAGAGCGACACCGAGACCACTGCCACGACCTGTGACGAGTTCGCCGCCGAACGCGAGGGCGAACAGGGTGACTGGCTCTGTGTCGGGCGCGTCGTCACGCTCTACGAGGAGGTCGACGGGCAGTCGAGTCCTGCCGAGACCTTCGAACTGGCCCAGGCCGACACGGGGAACGGTCCCTGGAGGGGTGTTCACCCCGCAGCTTGTGCAGAGCGACTATGTCTCGAACGTCACCGCGCCGTGGAACGCCAGCGTGTCCGGCGTTGCATACAGCGGGAATCTGAAACTCCGCACCAACATCAAGAACCACTCCTCGGATCTTACGATGAGCTACACGTCCTCACCGGGCGCATCACTGATCTGGTCGGTTCGGATCCGCCGCGACAACACGCTCGCACCCGACGACACGGTCTTCACGTTCCCCGACGCGTATGGCAGCTCGCCAGAGGCGACCAGCTACTCGGTGTTCGAGCCGGCGTGGGACGAGGGGTACAACAAACTCCCCTACGACGGCGCCAAGTACTTCTACGACATGTACAACGTCCGGCTCGGGGCGCAGGGTAAGGTCCTCCAGGGCGTTGGATCCGCTCAGAGCGATCGGATGACCTGCTACAAGACGGTCAGTTGCAAGTTCAAGTGGAATGTACGTGCGCGTGCGGCCGCTGCGCATGCTGCTGGCCGCACGCGCACAGCCCACGCAGGGGGTGGCTATGGACACCGAGGAACTCAAGTTTCTCTTGCGGAGCAGTTGCCCTAGCGACCGGTGGGGGCGATTCGCGACTGCGTTTCATGACCAGCGACAGGGCGAGCTTGGCTCGTTCTTGTTCCGGTCCACCACGCGCTGGGCCGTCCAGATCGACGGAGCCGTCACCATCGCTCGCGCTGACGCGATCGAACGCACCTGGTCACGGCACGACAACCGGACATTGTCCGCACCCACACGGCTGCCATCGAGGCCACCATGGTCCATGGCGATCCCCGCGACTGCCCCCATCTACGGAGGCGTCGACGACGACTGGTCCATCACCGGCGTCGAGCCCCATGCCATCGAGGACCGAGTCGTCGCTACGCTCCGCGGCCAGGATGACACCCGAGCAACCATGGTCGTAGACGCAACCACCGGGATGATCCTGAGGCTGGCAACTCCGTCATGGACCGCGACACTCGACCTCGCACCCGAGGACTCCGCGCTCGCTTCGCGCCTTGAGCGCCACATCACCCGAGCTGCGACGGGACTCTAGAGCGCGGCATGAGGATGCGTACCGACAACACTGCCTAGCTGACGACGCCGCCATCATCCTGACCGCGACCTTGGATTGAGGCTGACTTCGACTCGCCCTAGATCGCGACGACCTGCACGTCCACCCCGGCCGGCGCGTCGCCCCGGGGCAGCGGGACCGACCGGGTCGACAGCAGGTCGCCGGTGGACGTGCGCTCGGCGCCGCTCACCGCCACCCGCGCCCAGAGCACCAGGTCACGGGCGGGCTCCGGCGCCGGCAGGTCGAGGGTCACCGTGACCACCGGCTCGGCACCCTGCTCGGCGGTGGTGACCACGTCGACCGCGGACAGCACCACCGCGGCGACGTCCTGCTCGGTCACGTCCCGCAGCTCGACGCGCACCGGCGTGCCCGGCGCCGGCCGCGCGGCCGGGTCGGCGAGCACCACGCGCACGGTGACCTCCATGCGGGCGACGATACGCCGGGTGCTCGGCCGCGGCCCGGGCGCACGAGACGCACGAAACCGCCCCCCGCGTGGCCTGCGACTGCGTAGGGTCGACCGGGTGACCGGCACCTCGACCCCCACCGCCGCCGAGGCCGAGCCGGCAGGTCGTGGCCAGGGCTACGTGAACCGCCCGCCGCCCACCCGGACCGAACGCGCGGTCGCCGAGGTGCTCAGCCTGCTCGGCGCGGTGCTGGTGCTGCTGGTGGTGGTGCGGATCGTCAGCTGGCTGCCGGTGATCGGGCAGGTGTCGCCGGAGAACGTGTTCCGCGGGTCGGTGCTCGCGGCGGTCTACCCGGTGCTGCGGCTGCTGGACCTGCTGCTCGGCAGGATCGGCGCCCGCTGGCCCACCCCGGCCCGTGCGACCGTCGCGCTGCTGCTGGCCGCCGGGGTGGTCGCGGCGGTGCTGTCGCTGTTCCTCCCGCACCCGGCCGGCACGGCGCTCGGGACGGCGCTGACCGTCGCGATCATGGTCTGGCTGGTGCGCAGCGCGCCGCAGACGCTGATGACGCGCTGACGGCCCCGCACCCCGGACGGATCCGGGGCACGGGGCCGCGTGGCCGCCTGGGCCCGTCAGCGCACCGTGAGCGTCAGCGCACCGCACCCACCGGCTCGGACTCGGTGCCCACCAGCGTCCCGTCGGCGCCGGTCTCCTCGGCCTGCTCCAGCGCGTGCCCCTCGGTGTCGACGTGCGGCAGGACGCGGTCGAGCCATCGCGGCATCCACCAGGCCGACTCGCCGAGCAGCGAGAGCATCGCCGGCATCAGCACCAGGCGGACGATGAACGCGTCCGCGATCACGCCGATCATCAGGCCGAAGGCGATCGACGCCGCGACGTTGAAGGTGCTGGAGGCGAACCCGCCGAACACCACCGTCATGATCGACGCCGCGGCGACCAGCACCGGCGCGGACCGGGCGAAGCCCTCACGGATCGCGGCCTTGGCGTCCAGGCCCTTGTCGTGCATCTCCTTGATCCGGGAGACCAGGAACACCTGGTAGTCCATCGCGAGCCCGAACAGCACGCCCACCAGCAGGATCGGCAGCAGGCTCATCATCGGGTCGCCCTGCGGCGCCTGGATCAGCGGGAAGTTCCAGCCCCACTGGAACACCGCCGTGCTGGCGCCGAAGGAGGCGAGCACCGACAGCAGGTAGCCGGCGGTGGCCAGCACCGGCACCAGGATCGAGCGGAACATCAGGATCAGCAGCGCCAGCGAGATCAGCACGATCACGATCACGTACTTGATCAGGGCGGTGTTCAGCGCGGCGGTCTGGTCGATGCCGATCGCGGTCTCGCCGGTGACCTCCAGGTGCACCCCGGGGGTGGCGTCCTCGGCGTCGCGGATCGTGTGCACCAGCTCGGTGGTGGCGTCGTCGATCGGGCCGCCGGTGGGGATCAGCGTGATCCGGGCGTAGTCGCCGTCGGCGTTGATCTCCGCCGGGACCACCATGGCGACACCGGGCAGGTCGGCCAGCTCGGCCTCGATCGCGGCGGTGTGCTCGGCGATCGCGTCGCCCTCGGCCAGCACGATCAGCGGGGACTGGATCCCGCCGAACTTGTCCACGATCAGGTTGTACGCGGTGCGCTCGGTGCCCTGCGGGTCGGTGCCGCCGGGGATGCTGAACGCGGTCTTCATGCTCAGCGCGGGCAGCGCCACCACGACCAGCACCGCCACGCCGGCCAGCAGCGAGAGCACCGGGCGCTTCACCACGCCGTTGCCCCAGCGGGTGAGGAACCCGGAGGTGGCGTGCTGCGACTCGTCCCACACCCGCCCGGCGGCGAGGTCGGCGCGATGCTTCTTCGACAGCGTCTTCAGGCCCATGGTGCGCATGAGCACCGGCAGCAGCGTCAGGGAGACCAGCACCGCCACCAGCACGGCGAACGCCGCCGCGACACCCATCATCGTGATGAAGCCGATGTTCGCGACCAGCAGGGCCACCAGCGCCACGATCACGGTCAGCCCGGCGAACACCACCGCCGTGCCCGCGGTGCCGGTGGCCTTCGCGATGGCGTCCACCACCGGCTTGCCGGTGCGCAGCTCGTTGCGGAACCGGGACAGGATGAACAGCGAGTAGTCGATCCCGACCGCCAGGCCGAGCATCGCGGCCAGGATGATCGTGTTCGAGCCGATCGGCGTGATCGACCCGTAGGCCAGCACCCCGACCAGGCCCACGCCGACGCCGACCACCGCGGCCAGCAGGTTGGCACCGGCGGCACGCATCGATCCGAAGGTCAGCAGCAGCACCAGGAACGCCATCAGCACGCCGAGCATCTCGCCCACGCCCTGCTCCGGCGCACCCAGCGGCACCAGGTTCCCGCCGAGCTCCACGCCCAGGTCGGCCGGCGCGTCGTCCCGCAGCGCGAGCGCCGCCTCGTAGGCCGCCTCCTGCGCGTCCTTGCCGTCCAGGGTGCCGTAGGTCAGCGTGCTCACCGCGACCGTCCGGTCCGGCGAGACGTACGGGCTGGTGGCGTCGAAGGGATCGGCGACGGTCTGCACGTCGGGCAGGTCCGCGGCCTCGGCCAGCACCTGCGCGATCTCGGCGGCCACGGCCGGATCGGTGACCAGCGCGCCGTCGGCCGGGTGGAAGACCAGCTGGAGGCTGGTGTCGCGGGACTCCTCGGCGGAGGCGCCGCCCTCGGTCGGGAAGTGCTCGTTCATCACCTCGAGCGCCTGCGTGGACCGCGAGCCCGGGATGGTGTCGGGGGCGGACTCCCCCGACCCGTTGACCGCGAGCACGCCGGTGACACCGGCGAGCAGCACGATCCAGACGAGCACCACCGCCCACCGGTGGGTGGCGCTGAAGCGCCCCAGTCGGGAAAGGAACGTGGACATGGTTCTCCTTGGGCGAAGACGGCATCGGGGGATTCGCCATCCATGCTGCGGCGGGCGGGGTGGTCGGCGAATCGGGCGGCTGGCGTGATCGGGGTACCGCATCCGCGGTACGCGACGACGAGGGCGCTGCGCCGACCGGGTCGTCGGTCACCTGCGTCCACCCCCTGACCCCGCGCCCCCGGTCGGCCCGTCCGGCGCAACCATGCACGGACCGCCCCCGGAGAGGATCCCCGCATGACCACCCGGCGTCTGCCCCGCCCGCGCGAGCTCGCCCCGCTGCTCCGCCCCGCCGCGATCGACCTCGACGGCACCCGTCGCCGCCTGGCCGGCGCGCACACCGTCGAGGACCTGCGGCGGCTGGCCGCCCGGCGCGTGCCGCGCGCGATCTTCGACTACGTCGACGGCGGATCCGAGTACGAGGTCACCCTCGGCCGCAGCCGCCGGCTGTTCCGCGAGCTCGAGCTGGTCCCCTCCGTGCTGCGCGGAGTCCAGGACGTCGACACCTCCCGCACCCTCCTCGGCCGCCCCGCCGCGCTCCCGCTCGTCTACACTCCCACCGGCGTCACCCGCGTCATGCACCACGAGGGCGAGCGCGCCGTCGCCCGCTCCGCCGCCCGCCTCGGCATCCCCTACGGCCTGTCGCTGATCTCCACCACCTCGATGGAGGACGTCGCCGCCGCCGCACCCGGCGGACGCAACTGGCTCGGCACCGGCGTCCCCCGCGACCGCGACTTCGCCGCCCGGATCCTCGACCGCGCGCAGGCCGCCGGCTACGAGGCGCTGGTCGTCTACGTCGACGCCCCCACCCCCGGCGCCCGCCTGCGCGACCGGTACAACGGCCTGACGATCCCCCCGCGCCCCACCCTGCGCACCATCGCCGACGGCGCCCTGCACCCCGCCTGGTGGTTCGACCTCTTCACCACCGAGCCGATCGCCTTCCCCAACGTCGACGTGCCCGCCGGCGGCTCCGTGCACCAGATCTCCTCCCAGCTCGGCAACCCCGCCGCCACGATCGACGACTTCGCCTGGCTCGCCTCCCGCTGGGACGGACCCGTGCTCGCCAAGGGTCTCGCCACCGCCGCCGACGCCCGCCGCCTGGTCGACGCCGGCGCCACCGCCGTCGTGCTGTCCACCCACGGCGGCAGGCAGCTCGACCAGGGACCCCTGCCGCTGCGTGCGCTGCCCGAGGTCGTCGCCGAGGTCGGCGGCGAGGCCGAGATCTTCGTCGACACCGGCGTGCTGCACGGCGCCGACGTGGTCGCCGCCGTGGCGCTGGGTGCCACCGGGGTGTTCGTCGGGCGGGCCTACCTGTACGGGCTGATGGCCGGGGGCGAGCGCGGGGTGGACCGGGTGGGGGCGATCCTCGCGGAGCAGGTAGCGCGGGTGATGCGGCTGCTGGGCGTGCGGTCGCTGGACGAGCTGGGGGCGGGGCACGTGCGGTTGCCGTGAGGGGGTGGCAGGGTCGCCGCCGGACGTCACGACCGCTCTCGGCCATGCACGACGAAGGCCCCGATCTGGCGGGATCGGGGCCTTCGTCGTCGCTGTCTCAACGAGTGTCCGGAGGGGGACTTGAACCCCCACGCCCTATACGGGCACTAGCACCTCAAGCTAGCGCGTCTGCCATTCCGCCACCCGGACAGGGTGTCTCCTGCCGTTCCGTCCTGAGCGCAGTCATGCGCCCCGACAACCCGTCAGGTGCGGCAGAAACATAGCACGGAGTGGCGTCCGAGCACGCATCGGCCCTCGGAGGCAGACTGGCAGCCGGGCACCGCGCGACCTGGCGCGACGTGCCGATGAGCAGCAGCGTGGAGGTGACGCCCACCATGGCCGACCTGGGCAGCAGCGGCGACCGGACAGGGGTCGGACGACCGACGGGCCGGGCGTCGAGCGCCCCCGGATCCGCCTCACGACGGGTCGCCGGGACTCGACGACCGGGGCTGGACGTGATCGCGGACGACGGGGTCCCCCGCTGGCTGCGGACCTCGGCGGGGGTGACCTGGCGGCTGCTGGTGCTGCTCGCGGGGATCGGCGTGGTGTTCTACGCCACGGGACAGGTGCAGCTGCTGTTCATCGCGGTGTTCATCGGGTTCGTGATGACGGCGGTGCTGCGGCCGGTGGTCGACTTCTACGCCCGGGTGATGCCGCGACCGCTGGCGACGGCCCTGGGGCTGCTCAGCGGGTTCCTGGTGGTCGCCGGGATGTTCTTCTACGTGGGCTACTCGGTGGCGAACCAGTGGCAGGCGCTGTCCAAGCAGTTCGGCGAGGGCATCGACCAGATCGTCGACTGGCTGGAGAACGGGCCGCTGCCGGTGACGATCACCAGCGACCAGATCGCCCAGTGGATCGACAACGGGCGGCAGTGGATCGAGGACCACGCGGCGGACCTCGCCGGTCAGGCGGCGTCCTCGGCGGGCTCGGTGGTCGAGGTGTTCACGGCGATGGCGCTGGCGGTGTTCTGCGCGATCTTCTTCCTGGCCCGCGGGCAGGACATGTGGACCTGGTTCGTCAACCAGCTGCCGCGCTCGGTGCGCGGGTCCTGGACGACGGCGGGCGGTGCGGGCTGGTACACGTTCTCCGGCTACACGCGCGGCACGGTGATCATCGCGGTCACCGACGGGCTGCTGGCGTTCGTGCTGCTGTCGATCCTCGGCGTGCCGCTGGCCGCGCCGCTGGCGGTGCTGGTGCTGATCGGTGCGTTCATCCCGCTGATCGGCGCACCGGCGGCGATGGTGATCGCGATGATCGTGGCGCTGGCGGCGAACGGGCCGATCAAGGCGGCGATCGTCGGCATCGGGATCGCGCTGATCGGGCAGTTCGAGGGCCACGTGCTGCAACCGCTGGTGATGGGCAAGCAGGTGTCGCTCCACCCGGTGGTGGTGGCGCTGTCGGTGACCGCAGGCACGCTGACCGCGGGGATCCTCGGCGCGGTGATCGCGGTGCCGCTGGTGTCGGTGGCCTGGGCGGTGTTCTCCCAGCTCCGGGTGCCCGAGCCGCCGGAGGAGGGCACGTCGGCCGAGGAGGTCGCCGACGCGGTGGAACCGGTGGACGACGACGGACCGTCCGACGCCGAGGACCGCCCGTGACCGACCTGTTCGACGCTCCCCCGCCCGAGCCCTTCGCGCCGCTGCGCCGCTGGGTGGAGGAGGCGCGCGCGGCGGGCGTGGGGCAGCCGCTGGCGGTGACGCTGGCGACCGCGGGCGCGGACGGCCGGGTGACGAGCCGGGTGGTGGTGCTGCGCGGGATCGACGACGACGCGGTGACGTTCACCAGCGCGCGGACCGGCACGAAGGGCGCGCAGATCCGGGAGAACCCGTGGGCCTCGGTGACGGCGTTCTGGCCGGCCTGCGGGCGCCAGGTGAACCTGGCCGGGCCGGTGACCGAGGTCGGCGGCGAGGTCGCGGACGCGATGTGGGCGGCGCAGCCGTGGGCCGCCCAGGTCGCCACCGCCCTGTCCGTGCAGGGCGCGGCGCTGGACGACGAGGAGGACCTGCGCCGACGGGTCTGGGACCGCGCGGTGGCGGGCGGCGAGATCGCGCGGCCGGCGGGCTGGGTGGCGTACCGGGTGATCCCGGAGCACGTGGAGCTGTGGCAGACCAGCCCGGACGACCGGCTGCACCGGCGGCTGCGGTACGAGCGGTTGGCGGGCGGTGGGGCGGCAGCGGCGGGCGGCGCCGGGTCGGCAGGCGGCACCGCGGGTGGTGCGGCGGCAGCGGACGGAACCGGGCCGGCGAGCGGCGGGATCGGCGGAGCGGCTGACGGCGCGCCGCCTCGTGCCGGGTGGCGGGCGGTGCGGCTCCAGCCGTGACCGCGCCGTCTCGGCCGGTGCCTACCGGCTCGGCGGGACCGGCTCCCCCAGCGTCTCCAGCCCACGGGCCAGCAGGTCCACGACCTCGGGCGACGGCGGCAGCAGCGGCGCGGGCAGCGCTCCGGCGGGTGTGCCGCGCAGCGCGGCGACGGCGTGCACCGCGCGCGGTCCGCCGTGCGTCATGACCAGCGTGGCGAACGCCCCCAGTCGATCCATCAGGGCCCGTGCGGGATCGATCCGCCCGGCGGTGGCCTCCCGCGCCACGGCGACGTACCACTCGGGCAGCACGCCGGCCAGGCCCGAGTGCCAGGTCCGCGCCCCCGCGATCAGCGCCTCGGCGCCGAGCACGTCGCCGCTGAAGCCGATCTCCACCTCAGCGGGCAGCCGGGCGCCCAGCGCCGCGACCCGGGTGCGCAGGTCGTCGAGGTCGCGCCCACGGTCCTTGACCCCGCCGACCCCGGGCAGCGCGGCGACCCGTGCGAGCAGGTCGACGGAGTAGTCGAAGCCCGTGCTCACCGGGTTGTGGTACGCCCACACCGGCAGCCCGCCGCGCGCGGCGACCGTCGCGATCAGGCCGAGCACCTCGTCCTCGGCCAGCGGGAGGTAGGACATGGTCGGCACCAGCACGGCGTCCGCGCCGGCGTCCCGCGCGTCCGCCGTGTGATCGAGCACGTCGGCGGTGGTGAGCGCGCCGACACCTGCCATGACCGGCACCCGGCCCCCGACGGCCTCGACGGCGGCTGCGACGACGGTCCGGCGCTGCGCTCGGTCGAGGTAGGCGAAGCCGCCGGTGCTGCCGAGGACTGCGACGCCGGACACCCCGGCGCTCACGGCGCGCTCGACCAGCGTGCCGAGGGCGTGGGTGTCGACGTCGCCGTCGGCGGTGCGCGGGGTGGGCGGGTAGGCGACCAGGGGTCCGAACAGCGGCATCGGCCGAGTGTAGGTCGGGTGGCAGGCGAGGCGGCGGGGTTCGGCCTCGGCGGTGCGGGAGGGAAGCGACGGAGGGCAGCGCGGGTCGACGCTGCCGAGCAGCGCGGGCGACGGGCGAGCAGTGCGGTCCAGCAGCGCGGGTGCGCGGCATCGGTGATCGGCGCCGGGCCTCCCCGCGGGCGGTCATCGCCGCCGGAGCACCCACCGGCGCAGCGTCCACGTGCACGCGATCAGCAGGACCACCCCCACGACGGTGGGCACGCGCGAGTCGGTCAGCACCCCGCCCAGGGCGAGCGCACCGGCCACGACCAGCACGACGACGCCCAGGAGCACCGGTCGTCGCGCGCCCGCCCCGCGCAGCCCCGGTCCCTCGTCACCGCGTGCACGCCGCCACCGCGTCACCCGGGCCGCGCGTCCTCGGCCCTGGCCGCCGCCCGCCCGGCTGCCCGTCGCGGGCCGGCCGGCCGTCGCGGGCCGGGTGCTGATCGCGCGGGCGGGTCGGCGCCCGGGAGGTGCGGGGCCCACGGGCGCCGGCCGGCGAGCGGGCGTCATTGGAAGTCCCGGGAGGTGGTCCGCACCTGGAGCGACAGCGGTGCGAGGTGCTCGGCGACGAGGTTGGTCGCCCCGTCGGCGCGCTCCAGCCGGCCCCGGACGACGAGTGCGCGCGAGGTGCGGGCGGTCTTGCGGAACCGCTGCCACAGGCCCGAGGAGCACACGACGTTGAGCAGCCCGGTCTCGTCCTCCAGGGACAGGAAGGTGACGCCGCCTGCGGTGCCGGGCCGCTGCCGGTGGGTGACGACGCCGGCCACCGCGACCCGGCGGTCGGCCTCGTGCCGGAACGCCTGCTCGACGCGCAGCACCCCGGCGGAGTCCAGGCCGTCCCGGACGTGCTGCGTCGGGTAGGAGTCGACGGACACGCCGGTGGCCCAGACGTCCGCGACGTCGAGCTCGACCGCGCTCATGCCGGGCAGGGTCGGGGCCTGCACGCCGACGCTCACCCCGGGCAGGGTGTCCGGCCCCTCCTGCGCGAGCGCGCCGGCGGCCCACAGCGCCTCGCGACGGGTGACGCCGAGCGTCTCCAGGGCGCCGCCGGTGGCCAGGGCCTCGAGCTGGGCGGTGGACAGGTCGACCCGCCGGACGAGGTCGCGCAGGTCGGCGAACGGGCCGTGGGCGTCCCGCTCGGCGACGATCCGCTCGGCGACCTTCGTCCCCAGGGTGCGGACGGTCGCGAGCCCCATCCGCACGGCGAGGGAGCGGACCGGGGTCGCGTGCGGGGCAGGCAGCGCGCGGTCCTGCTCGGGCCCGCCCGCCGCCGCCTCGCCCCGCCCCGGGCGGCGCGGGACGTCGGCGGTGCCGGACTGCTGCGGGGTCAGCAGCGGCTCTCCCCCGTCGGGCTCCGGGCCGACCCGCTCGACGACGGCCTGCACGGCGGAGTGCTGCACGTCGGGGCGCAGCACGGTCAGACCGTGCCGGCGGGCGTCGGCGGCGAGCGTCTGCGGCGAGTAGAAGCCCATCGGCTGCGCGGCGAGCAGCCCGGCGTAGAAGGCGGCCGGGTGGTGCACCTTGAGCCAGGCGCTGGCGTAGACCAGGAACGCGAAGGAGTACGCGTGCGACTCGGGGAAGCCGAAGTCGGCGAACGCCTTGAGCTTGTCGAACACCTCCTCGCGGGTCTTCGCGTCCAGGCCGTTGCGCGCCATGCCCGCCATCAGGCGCTCGCGCATCGCCTCCATCTTGTCCAGCGACCGCTTGGACCCCATGGCGCGGCGCAGCTGGTCGGCCTCGGCGGGGGTGAAGTCGGCGACGTCGATCGCCATCTGCATGAGCTGCTCCTGGAACAGCGGCACACCGAGGGTGCGCTTCAGCGACTTCTCGAGCTTCGGGTGCAGGTAGGTGACCTTCTCGCGCTTGCGGTAGCGCTCGATGTAGGGGTGCACCGACCCGCCCTGGATCGGCCCGGGGCGGATCAGCGCGACCTCGACCACGATGCCGTAGAAGGTCCTGGGCTGGAGCCGGGGCAGCGTGCCCATCTGCGCGCGGGACTCCACCTGGAACACCCCGACGGTGTCGGCGGCGCACAGCAGGTCGTAGACCAGCGGGTCGTCCTCGGGCAGGCCGTGCAGGTCGAGCCGGGGACCGCCGTGCCGCTCCACCTGGTCGAAGGCGAGCCGCAGGGCGGTGAGCATGCCGAGGCCGAGCAGGTCGAACTTCACCAGCCCGGCGTCCGCGCAGTCGTCCTTGTCCCACTGCAGAACGGTGCGACCCGGCATCCGCGCCCACTCCACCGGGCACACCTCGATCACCGGGCGGTCGCACATCACCATGCCGCCGGAGTGGATGCCGAGGTGGCGCGGCAGCCGCAGGAACCGGTCGGCGAGGTCGATCACCTGGTCCGGGATCTCGTCCAGGTCGCTCGCCGGTGGCGGCCGGTGCGCGGGGACGACGTCGTGCCGGTCGGGGGTGGGCTCGCCGGCCAGGGCGTCGGTCGCTTCGGGGTCGGGCCGGGCGGGACGCGGCGCCGGGGGCTCCGGCTCGTGGTTCCAGCCCCAGACCACGCCGTCGGGGTCGCGCTTCTGGGCGGCGAACTGCACGGCACGGCGCTCGTCGGCGGTGGCTGCTCCCCCGCTCGGTGCCGTCGAGGAGCCCCGCGCCGTCGAAGAGCCCTGCGCCGCGGAGGAGCCCTGCGCCGCCGGGGAGGTGGGGGCGGACCGCGGGTGCCCCAGCGACGGGCTCCACGGCGAGGAGGTGCCCCGTTCGGGTCGCGGCGGCGGGGCGGCCCACTCCTCGCGGGCCTCGCCGGACCACCACGGGTGCCGGGGCTGCGGGCCGCGCAGGCTCCCCCAGCGCTCGATCGACTTGCTCCACGCGTCCTGCTGCCCGACGTCGTGGCCGAGCGCGCGGGCGGCGTCGCGCACGGCGGACCGGGCCCGGTAGGAGATGACGTTGGCGACCTGGGCGGCGTGGGTGCGCCCGTGCTTGCGGAAGACGTACTGGATGACCTCCTCGCGGCGCCCGGACTCGATGTCCACGTCGATGTCGGGCGGCCCGTCGCGCTCGGGCGCGAGGAAGCGCTCGAACAGCAGCTGGTGCTTGACCGGGTCGACGGCGGTGACCCTGAGCGCGTAGCAGACCGCGGAGTTGGCGGCGGACCCCCGGCCCTGGGCGAGGATGCCGTTGCGGCGGCAGAAGTCGACCAGGTCGTAGACGACCAGGAAGTACCCGGGGAAGCCGAGCTGCTCGATGACCCGCAGCTCGTGCTCGAGCTGCGCGTAGGCGCCGGGGACCCGCTCGGTCTCGGGCGGGCCGTAGTGGTCGCGGGCGCCGAGCATGACCAGGTGGCGCAGCCAGGTGGCCTCGGTGTAGCCGGGCGGCACCGGGTACGGCGGCAGCCGGGGCGCGACGAGGTGCAGGTCGAAGGCGCACTCCGCGCCGAGGGCGGCGGCGGTGGCGACGGCCTGCGGGTGCCGGCGGTGGCGCCGCAGCATCTCGGCGGCGGACGCGAGGTGCCCGGTGGGGGCGCCGGGCAGCCAACCGTCCAGGTCCTCCATGGACGAGCGGGCGCGCACGGCGGCCAGGGCGGCGGCGAGGTCGGCGTCCCGCGGGGTGGCGTAGTGCACGTTGCCGGTGGCGACCAGCGGCAGCCCGGTCTCCGCGGCGAGGTGCGCGAGGGCGTCGGCGATCTCGGAGTCGAAGGGCCCGCCGGCCTCGGTGATCTCGACGGCGACGTTGTCCGGGCCGAACAGCGCGGCGAGCCGGTCGAGCTCCGCGCGGGCGCGCTCGATCCCTCCGGCGGCCACCCCGGGCCCGTGACCGGTGAGGGCGCTGCGCACGGCCCCCTTGCGGCAGCCGGTCAGCACGAGCCAGCGCCCGTCGGCGCGCTCGGCGAGATCCTCCAGCCGGTAGGCGGCCGCACCCTTCTGCCCGGTGGCGAGGTGGGCCTCGGCGATGGCCCGGGACAGCGCGCGGTAGCCGTCGGGGCCGCGCGCCAGGACCGGCAGGTGGACGGCGCGCGGGTCGGGGACACCGGTGGGCGGGTCGAGCACGTCGGGACCGGCGACCCCGGGCACGGGCAGGTGCAGCTCGGCACCGAAGACGGTCGGCAGGTTCACCGCGCGCGCGGCCTCGGCGAACCGGACCACCCCGTACAGACCGTCGTGGTCGGTGAGCCCCAGGGCGGTCAGGCCGAGCCGGTGCGCCTCGGCGGCGAGCTCCTCGGGCTGGCTGGCGCCGTCGAGGAAGCTGAACGCGGAGTGCGCGTGCAGCTCGGCGTAGCGCGGGCCGTCAGTCATAGACGGCCTCGCAGGTCCAGCCGCCGGGGCGGCACGCGAGCAGCAGGGCGCGGCCGTCGGCCAGGGTGACCTGGACGTGCACGGACACGCGCGGGCCCTCCGGCGACCACCAGCGCTCGGCCAGCGGCCACGGACCCGCCCAGCCGGCGACGACGTGCTCGGTGGGGCGCTGCCGCGCGGACCCGGCGGTGCGGACCCGGGCGGGGTCGCCGCTCATGGTCAGCCGGTCGTCGAACATGACCGGGCGCCCCTCGGCGTCCAGCACCTCGACCGGGGCCGGGCGCTCGGGGACGGTCGCGGGGGCGGGCGCGGGCAGGCGCCCGGGCCAGGGCCGGTCGGCAGGTCGCGGCGCGACGGCCTGCGCGCCCCAGGGTTGCAGGTGCACCTGGTCACGGACGTCCCGCCCGCCCTGCACGGCGGCGGTCAGCACGCCGTCGCCGCCCAGCAGCCCCTGCACCCGGTCCAGCGCACGGTGCGCGCGCAGGTCCCCGCCGGACGGCCCGCCCCACAGCCGACCCTGCTCGGACCCGGCAGGGGCGACGTCCTCGGCGGTGATCGACAGCGACACCAGGCCGACCGGTTCGCCGAGGTCGTCCCCCTCGGCGGCGGGTGCCGGACGCCCGGCGGGCGTGCCGGTGGTGAGCCAGCCCTCCAGCTGCCAGCGGATGCGGTCGGTGATCCGGGCGGCCGACAGCCCGCCGAGCCCGCCCAGGTCGGTGCGCCAGGTGCGGGTGAGATCCTCGCCCTCGTCGGTGCGTGCCGCGATCCGCAGCCGGCCGCAGGTGACCGACCGGGCGATCAGCAGGTCGTGCAGCTCCTCCGCGAGTCGGCGCCCGGCGAAGGTGGCGACGTCCACCCGGTGCGCGGGCGGGTCCAGGGCGGTCGACACCTCCAGGTCGGTCTCCGGGCGACGCCGGGCGGGCGGGCGCAGGTCCTCGCCGCGCGCCAGCGTCCACGCCCAGGTGCCGCGGGCGCCGAACCGGGCGTGCACGTCCCCCGGGGTCAGCACGGCGAGGTCGCCGAGGGTGCGCAGGCCGAGCCGCCGCAGCAGGTCGATCAGGTCCGCGACCTCCCGCACGGCGTCGTCCTGCACGGCGGCGGGTGCGAGGTCGCCGATGTCCCGTGGCGCGAGGAAGGCAGCGGAGCCACCGACGGGCACCACCTGGTCGGTGCGGGCGGCGAGCACCGCCGCGAGCAGGCCGTCGGCGGTGCCGACCTGGCACTCGTGGCCGGTCTGCCCGGCGACCGCGGAGACGATCCGCTCGGCGAGCAGGTCCTCGGTGCCGTGGTACCGCGCCGCGCCCTGGGCGGGCAGCAGCAGGAGCCCCGGGCGGGCGACCTCGATCCCGGCGACGACGGTCTCGACCGCGGTGGCGACCGGTTCGAACAGCCGGGCGTCACGGTCGTCGTCGGCCGGCAGCAGGACGATCTCCGGGCAGACGCCCTGCGCCTGCCGACGCCGCATGCCGCGCCGCACGCCCTGGGAGCGCGCGGGGGCGGAGACGGCGGCGAGGGTCGCGCCGTCGAGCACGGCCGCGGGCAGGTGGGCTGGGGTCTCGGTGGCGCGCAGGGCGGCGACGACCGGCCAGTCCGGGGCCCAGACGACGGTGGTGCGCGCGCCGGACGGGGGCCGGGACGGGGCCGAGGTGGCGGACGGGGTTCGCGGGGCGGAGGTCGGGGCGCCGGGCGCGGAGGTCGAGGTGCCGGGCCCGGAGGCCGACGCGCCAGGCCCGGAGGTCGAGATGCTGGGCGCCGGGGCGCCTGGGGCAGCACTGATCGCCCGCCTGCCAGGTGCCTGCCGGGGTGTCGTCGCGGCGCGGGTCGTCGCCCCACGCGCCGCCGTGGTGCGTGGCGCGCTCATCCGACGAGCCTCAGCACGGGGGCGTGGTCCGTCCCGGTGGGTGCGAGCGCGGGGGCGGCCGCCGGGGCGGCGGGGGCGACCGGCAGCCCGTAGGGGTCGGTGGTGCCGTCGAGCGGCAGCACGATGCTGAGGTCCTGCGCCCGGCCCGCGCTCCCCCGGCCGGTGCGGATCAGGTGCAGCTCGTGGGCGCGCAGCCGACCGTCGCCCTCGCCGACGCCGGACCAGCGGCGCCCCTCGACCGTCAGCACGCAGCCCGCACCGGGCCACGGCGAGGTGGCGATCAGCACGGACCCGCGGTCGCGGGCGCGCGCCATGAGCCGGCGGCGGTCGGCGTCGGTCAGGACGGCCCCCGGTCCGACGACCACGACGTCGATCCCGTCGAGCAGGGCGGCGACCACCGTGGGCGCCTCCACGCCGGGGCGCGGCACGACGGCGAGCCGCTGGAGCGCGACCCCGGTCTGCGCGGCGGCGAGCAGGCCGAGGCTGGGCTGCCCGACGACGGCGGCCCACGCCTCGCGCGCGGTGCAGGCGGCGGCGATCATCGCGAGCACCAGGGAGGTCGAGCCGAGCACGGCGGTGGTGCTGCCCCGGCGCAGCCCGTCCGGCAGCAGCGGGGCCAGCGCGGGCGGCACGGCCAGCGGCGGACGGTCGGTGAGCAGCACGGAGCCGCGCGAGACCCCCTCACCGGCGGGACGGGCGCCTCCGCCGAGGGGCGCCAGGGACGTGACGGCACCGGGCGACACGGCGGCGGTGGGCAGCACCGCAGGCACCGCGGTTCCCCCGGGCACCGCGGACGACGACGGCAGCAGGGTCACGGGCGGCGGCGAGGTCACGGGCGGTGACGACGGGACGGACGACGCGGGCGGGCGCGGCTGCTCCGTCGCTCCGTGCGAGGTCGTCGGGGCGGGCGTCGCCACCGGGATCGACGGGTGACCCGCCGGAGCGCGCCCGAGGTCGCCGTCGGCAGCCCCCGCCGACGCGGGTCGAGGGGCAGCGGCGGCACGGGACGCCTCGGGACGCGACGGCACGACGCGACCCGGGACGGCACGGCCCCGGTCGACGGAAGGCTGGGCAGCGGGATGCTGATCGGCGGATGGCTGGGCGGCGCGGGTCCGGACACCTGCGGGCAGCGCGGGATCGTCCGTCGGGCGCGCGGGAGCGGCGGAGGGCGTCGGACGGCGGTCGGTCGCCGCGCGATCGGTGGGCAGGCTGCGCGCACCGGTCCGCAGCTCGGCGCGGGCCAGCACCGCCCGCGCCTGGGCGATGCGGTCCTCCTTCGCCGTCGCAGCCGTCGTCGCGGCAGCAGCACCCGCCATCGCCCTCACCTCCCGTCTCCCGGTCCCGGCAGATCGCCGCCGTCACACACCCTCTCGAACACGTGTTCGATCATGCCAGTAGACGCTGACACGCGGAGGGGTGTCAATCCGGCATCACCCGCCCTGGGGACGACGCCCGGGACGGTGCTCGTCGTCCCCAGCCGACCCCGGCACCGACTGCGTCCTGTCGGCGGTGAGGGGCATGATGGCGGGGACCCGATCCACCGGCGCACGCGCCCACCAGGAGGAGGACCATGGCTGTCCCGCTGACCCGTCCCATCGCCCCCGAGCCCTACTCCCTGCTGCCCGTGGTGCCGTCCTTCGACGTCGTGAGCAGCGACGTCGCGCACGGCGAGCCGCTCCCCGCGCTGCACACGGCGGAGGGCGGCGACGTCTCCCCCGCGCTCACCTGGTCGGGCCACCCCGAGGGCACCCGCTCCTTCGTGGTGAGCTGCTTCGACCCGGACGCCCCGACCCCGGCAGGCTTCTGGCACTGGACGCTGGTGGACGTGCCGGCCGACGTGACCTCGCTGCCGCAGGGGGCCGGGTCGGCGGACGGGGCGCTGCTGCCCGCCGGTGCGTTCCAGGTCCGCAACGACGGCGGCTCGGTGGGCTACGCCGGCGCCGCGCCGCCGCCCGGCGACCACCCGCACCGGTACGTCTTCGCGGTGCACGCGTTGGACGTCGAGCACCTGGGCGTCACCCCGGACGCGACGCCGACGGCGGTGGCGTTCACGGCGCTGTTCCGCACGCTCGCCCGCGCCACGATCGCTCCGACCTTCGCCCGGTGATCGCCCGGCGCTGACCACGGGCAGCGTTCGCCGCGCCCTGATCATCGATCGCCGGGCACGTCCCGGCAGAACGCCCGGCGATCGATCCACCGCCCGCGCCACGGCAGCCCCGCCGCGCACGACCCCACCCGCCCCGTCGCACGATCGCGGTCACCTCGCGGAACACCCCTGACGTGCGGCGGGACGCGTGGGTAGCCTGCGAGCATGCCGCTGACGCTCGGATCCCTGACCTGGCTGCGCGCCCTCGACCACCCCGACCTGCTGGCCGCACCGACGGCCGCCGCGCTCGCCGCGTGGGCCGAGGCCGACCCGGAGGTGGCCGACGGCACCTGGGTGACCGCGATCGACCCGGACCTCGCGGACACCGCCGCGATGACCGAGGCCTACGCGCTGCCGCTCGCGGTGTCCGGCAACTGCGTGCTGGTGGCGGGCAAGCGGGACGGCGCCGAGCGGGTGGCGGCGGCGGTGGTCCGCGCGACCACCCGGGCCGACGTGAACAACGCGGTGAAGCGGCTGCTCGACGTGCGCAAGGCGTCGTTCCTGCCGATGGACCGTGCGGTCGAGGAGTCCGGGATGGAGTACGGCGGGATCACCCCGCTCGGCCTGCCCACGGGCTACCGGGTGCTGGTGGACGCGGGCGTCGTCACGCCGGACCCGGACCCGGCGGCGGGCGACGTGGTGATCGTCGGATCGGGCCTGCGCCGCTCGAAGCTCGCGCTGACCGGCGCGCTGCTCGCCCGGATGCCGGGCGCGGAGGTCGTGCCCGGCCTCGCGCTCGCCTGACCGCACCCACCCCTCACCACCCGGCGTCCGGGAGGACCCATGAGCACCGCAGACCCGCAGCGCACGATCGTCGGCGCAGGACCGATCGGCTCGGCCCTGGCCACCCTGCTCGCAACGCGGGGCGATCGGATCACTCTGGTGACGCGATCCGGCGGCGGCCCCACGCACCCGCTGATCGATCGGGTGGCCGCGGACGCCACGGACGCCGCCGCGCTGACGGCCCTCGCCGAGGGCGCGACCGCGCTGTTCAACTGCGCGAACCCCGGCACGTACATGCGCTGGGAGCGGGAGTGGCCGCCGCTGGCCTCGGCGCTGCTGACGGCGGCGGAGCGCACGGGCGCGACGCTGGTGACACTGAGCAACCTGTACGGCTACGGCTCGGTGGACGTGCCGATCAGCACCGATCTGCCGCTCGCGGCGACGGGGCACAAGGGTCGGCTGCGGGCACGGATGTGGGCGGACGCGCTGGCGGCGCACGAGGCGGGTCGGCTGCGGGCGACCGAGGTGCGCGCGGCGGACTACATCGGCCCGACGGTGACCGCCGCGGGCGGGCTGCTGTGCCGGTACGCGGACGCCGCGCTGGCCGGTCGCACGGTGTGGTCGTTCGGCGACCCGGACGTGCCGCACTCGTTCAGCCACGTGCCGGACGTCGCGACGGTGCTGGCCGCGGTGGCCGACGACGAGCGGGCCTGGGGCCGGGCGTGGCACGTGCCGGGCGCCGATCCGCGGACCGTGCGGCAGGTGCTCGCCGACCTGGTCGCGGCGGCCCCGTCGGCACCGGACGGTCCGGTGCGGGTCCGGCGCGTCCCCCGGGCGGCGCTGACCGCGCTGTCGCCGGTGGTCCCGCTGATCCGTGAGCTCGGCGAGGTGCTGTGGCAGTTCGACCGGCCGTTCCGGATCGACGCCGCCGCGACCACCGCGACCTTCGGGATCACCGGCACCCCCTGGGACGAGGTCGTCGCGTCCACCGCGACCGGCTGGGCGCCGACGGCCCACTGACCCGCCGTCGAGTGGGGAGATCCCGTCGCCCAGACCGGACATCCAGCGACAGGTTCTCCCCTCTCGGCAAGCGAGGCGATCAAGGCGCGCCGGGCCGAGCAGGACGCGCGAACCGCCCGGGGCTACCGTCGCGGGATGACCGCCGTCCCGCCGCACCCCGCGCGCGCCCGTACCGAGGTGGACGCCGTGGTGGTCGGCTCGGGGCCGAACGGGCTGGCGGCGGCGGTGACGCTGGCCCGCGCGGGGCTGGAGGTGCTGGTCCTGGAGGAGCAGCCGACGGCGGGCGGCGGCGCGCGCACCCTCGACCTGGGCCTCGCGCCGGGGATCGTGCACGACCTGTGCTCGGCGGTGCACCCGATGGCGTGGGCCTCGCCGTTCTTCCGCGCGACCGGGATCACCGACCGGCTCGACCTGCTGACGCCGGTGGCGTCCTACGCGCAGCCGCTGGACGGCGGGCGGGCGGCGGTCGCGTTCCGGGACCTCGACCGCACGGCGGCGGGCCTCGGCGTGGACGGTCCGGCGTGGCGGCGGCTGCTCGCCCCGCTGGCGCTCCGCTGGGACGCGGTGGTGGCGCTGGCGCTCGGCGATCACCGGAACCTGCCCGCACCCGGCGACCTGCCGACAGCCGCGCAGTTCGGCGCCGCCCTGATGCGGCACGGCACGCGGCTGCCCGATCCGTGGCGCACCCCGGAGGCGGCGGCGCTGCTCACCGGGGTCGCCGCGCACGCCACCACACCGCTGCCGTCGCTGTCGGCGGCGGGCACCGCCCTGCTGCTCGCCGCGCTGGGCCATGCGAGCGGTCACGCAGACGGTCACGCGCGCGCCCACGTCGGCGCGGGCTGGCCGGTGGTGCGCGGCGGGTCGGGGGCGATCACGGCGGCGCTGCTGGCCGACCTGGCCGCGCACGGCGGCCGGGTGCTGACGGACCACCCGGTGCGCGGGCGGGCGGACCTGCCGCCGTCCCGGCTGCTGCTGCTCGACACCTCGCCGCACGCCGCGGTCCGGATCCTCGGCGACGCGCTGCCGACCCGCACGGCCCGCACGTACTCCGGCCACCGCTACGGCGCCGCCGCCGCGAAGGTGGACCTGGTGGTGACCGGCCCGGTGCCGTGGGCGCACCCGGAGGTCGGGCTGGCCGGCACGGTGCACCTGGGCGGCGACCGGGTGCAGGTGGCCCGCGCGGAGCACGCGGTGACCCACGGCCGGCACGCCGACGCCCCGGTGGTGCTGCTCTCCGACCCGGCCTCGGTCGACCCGGGGCGGGAGGTCGACGGGATGCGGCCGGTGTGGGCGTACGCGCACGTGCCCGCCGGATCGCCGGTGGACCCGACCGAGGCGGTGCTGCGGCAGGTCGAGCGCTTCGCCCCCGGGTTCCGCGACACCGTGGTCGCCGCGCACGGGATCCCGGCGGCCCGGATGGCCGAGCACGACGCGAACCTGGTCGGCGGCGACGTGGCAGGCGGCGCGGTGGGTCTGGGCCGGATGCTGCTCGGCGCGGGCGGTGCGCGCGTCGACCCCTACGGGACCGGGGTGCCCGGCGTGCTGCTGTGCTCCGCCTCGGTGCCGCCGGGGCCGGGCGTGCACGGGATGGCGGGGTGGCATGCCGCCCGGCGCGGGCTGCGCTGGCTCGGGGTCGCCACCCGTTGAGACCGAGCGGCTCGTCGAGGGCTCGTCAGACCTTCGCGGTCGTGCTCAGGCGCTCGTCCCCTTCTGCCTGCTGACCCCGGCGGCCGTTGCGGGCCGATCGGTCGGCGGCTTGGGCGGGCGAGGGACGACCCGTCCCGACTGCGAGAGCCCGGAGTAGCCGCCGGACGACGGGGCGAACCACTTGCCGCGGGGCTCGGGCTTGGACCGCGTGTCCTTGGTCATCAGCTCTCCTCGTCCGGGTGGGGTTCAGTATCGATCTCGGCAGGCAGGAAGTCCACGGACACCGCTGCGGTGCACCGGATCACCATCCCTCCGGGCGCGTGGCACACGTCGGTGAAGGTCCCGTCGTCGTCGATGACCCACCCCTCCTGGACGAAGAGCTCCTGCGGGTTCGGGAACGAGCTTGCATACGACTCCGCCCCGAACCACCCTCCGATCCAGGTGCCGTCGGCGAAACGCACCCTGACCCAGCCGGCCGCGCCTCGGCTGAATGCGAAGTCCCACGCGCTCGGGGTCGGGTCCCAGGGTCTGCGCAGGCCCAGTCGATCGCTCAACCCCGCGGAGACGCGCGTGTACCAGCGGGACGACTCGACGTAGTACCAGGTGCGGGCGACGAGCCACGGGATGCCGAGACCGAAGAGGATGAAGTACAGCCCGAGGTCGTCGAGGTTCTCCAGCGCTTTCGCGGGCTGGACGAGGTACTCACGGATCAGCGATCCGAACAGCAACGCGTAGAGCCCCGCGAAGATCGCGGTCCCGACGATCGCGTGCAGCAGCCGCGCCGAGAAGTCGGCATGCTCCGGGTCAGGTCCTGCGACGTGTCGACGAGAGGCCTGGTAGACGAATCCGGGGACCACGACGGCGAGGACGACCGTGGCCTGCACCCACGTCTCGGGCATGGTCTCCTCCGGCGCCTTCGGGACCGGGCAGGGTCAGGCCGGTCGGTCCCAGGAGTGTTCCACCTGTCAGACCTTCGGCGACGACGAACCTGCGTTCTCAGATCACCCCCGCCGCGCGCAGCTGCTCCGCCAGTGCGGCCCCGTCCTCGGCGTGCGCGAGCACCACCGGCGAGTCCCCGATGTCGGCGACCGCCTGCCGGGTGGCGGGGGTCGGCGCGGGCAGACCACCGGCGGCGACCTGCTGGGGCGCGGACAGCCGCCGGACGACGATGGCCTCGACGCGGCCGGGTCGGTCGTGGGCGAAGGTGGCGTAGACCTGCGGGTCGTGCTGGCCGTCGTCACCGACCAGGATCCAGCGCAGGTCGGGCAGCTCGTCGGCGAGGCGGCGCAGGGTGCCGGCCTTGTGCTCGCGGCCGGAGCGCATGAGCGCGGTGCCGGTGGGGCCGAGATCGGTGAGCAGCAGGGCGCCGCGGGGCAGGCCGACCCGGTCGAGGAAGCGTGCGAGGGCGCCGGCGGTGTTCCACGCGCCGGTGGACAGGTAGAACACCGGGGCGTCCGGGTGCTTTTCGGTGAGGCTGCGGTACAGGTCCGGCATGCCGGCGACCGGACGGCGGCGGGCCTCGGCGCGGACCAGGAAGTTCCAGGCGGCGACGTGCGGGCGCGGCACCATCGTGACGAGCACGGTGTCGTCGATGTCGCTGACGATCCCGTGCGTGGCGGCGGGGTCCACCACCTGCACGGGCGCGGGGACCTCGGTGTCGTCGCCGTCGACGGTGAGCCAGAGCGTGGCCCAGCCGGGGTCGAGGTCGACCCGGACGTCCTGGTCGACGTAGCCGCCGCGATCGGTGGTGGCAACGGCGATCTCGGGGCCGCCGGGCTCGGCGTGCACGCGGACGGTGGCGCTGGGCAGCTCGGCGGACATCAGGTTCCGCCAGCCGCGCCGCTCGACGCTGCCGGGCGTCGGCGCGCCGGGGGCGGTGAGCAGCACGCGGGCCCGCACCCGGGCACGCCCGCGGACGGCGTAGCTGGGGTACGCGACCACGCGGGGGCCGTAGCCGCGCCGGGTGAGCAGCCGGACCAGCGTGCGGGTGACGGCGTCCTCGGCACGGGTCGCGAGGCGGCCGGTCACGCGGGCGATCGTCATCGGTCCAGTATCGGCACGGGTCGGGCGCCCGCGCGCGGGGTGCGTCCGTGATCGGCCGGTGCCCGGGACCGCGCCGGCGCGGGTACGTCCCGTCGATCGGTCCCGGTCGCCGGTGCTCCCGCTCGGCGTCCGGCAGGGTCAGCGCAGGTAGGCCCGCGCCGCCGCGCGCACGGCCGCGCCGGTGCGCTCCAGCGACTCGGTGCGCAGGCGCCACTGCTGCCAGAACAGGGTGACGTCCTCGTGCCGCCCGGGGTCGAGGTCCACCAGGGTCCCGTCGCGCTCCCCCGCCTCGGCGTCGGCCTCGGGGAGCATGCCCCAGCCGAGGCCGAGCCGGACGGCGGTGACGAAGTCGGCGGAGGCGGGCACGTGGTGCCGGGGCGGGGCGGCGGGGTCGACGCCGCGAGCGCGCAGGTAGCGGTCCTGGAGGTCGTCCTTGCGGTCGAAGACCACCACGGGCGCGACCGCGAGCGCCGACGTGGTGGCCCCCTCGGGCAGCAGCCGGCGGGCGAGGTCGACGGCGGCCATGGGCCGGTAGCGGAGCACGCCGAGGCGGTGCACGGTGCAGCCCTGCACGGGTCGGTCGGCGGTGGTGACGGCGGCGACCACGGTGCCGTCGCGCAGCAGGTCGGCGGAGTGGTCCTGGTCCTCGCGGTGGACGTCGAAGCAGATCGTGCCGGCGAGCGGGGCGAGGGCGGGCAGCACCCAGGTGCCGAGGGAGTCGCTGTTCACCGCGAGGGGCACGACGGGCCGGGCCGCCCCGGAGCCGCCCGCTCCGCCGCCGACGGTCGCCGCGGCCTCGTCGGCGAGCGCCACCATCTGCCGGGCGAGCCGGAGGTAGACCTGCCCGGCCTCGGTGACGCCGGTGGGGCGGGTGCGGCGCACCAGCACCTGGCCGACGGCGTGCTCCAGCGTGCGGATGCGTTGGCTGACGGCGGGCTGGCCGAGGTGCAGGACGATCGCGGCTCCCTCGAAGGAGCCCTCGTCCACCACGGCGAGCAGCGCACGGAGCTGCGGCAGGTCGACCTCGGGCACGCCCGGATCGTACGGCCTCACACCCGCGTGAGGCGGAGGGTGCGGGCGGTGGCTGCGGGCAGGGCGGGGTCCAGGTCCAGGGTGAGCACCCCTGCCTCCGGGTCCCACCCCACCGCCCAGCCGTCCAGCCGCTGCGGGAAGTGCGCGTCCACCCGCACCCGCGACCCGGCGAGGTGCGGCACCGGCAGCACCACGCGACCACCCGACACACCCGGCCGCCGCCACACGCTCAGGTAGGCCGCGTCCGAGCCAGCCGCCCCGCCGTCCGCGCCCGACCCCCCAGCCCCAGCCCCGGCCACGTCCGCCACCCGCAGCCCCAGCGCCACCCAGCCGTCCTCCCACCCCGGCAGCCCGAGCGGCCAGAACGGCACGGTCCGGTCGAGCACCGCCAGCACCTCGCGGTGCGCGGCGACGGCCTGGCGGACCAGCGCGCGCTCGGCGTCGGTCATCCGGTCGAGGTGCCCGGACAGGTACATCCGGCCGAGGATCCCGTTGACCAGCGCGAACGTGAAGGTCTCGACGGGGTCGCCGCTGCGCGGGTAGGCCCAGTTGCCGGCCTGCTCGGGCAGGATCGACGCGGGTGCGGCGGCGGCGATCGGGGCGTACATCACCGGGTCCTGCTGGTCGGAGGTGGACTGGAGGTGCAGGCGGGAGAGCAGGGCGTAGTCCATCCGCATGGCCCCGGAGGCGCAGCCCTCGATCAGCAGGTCGGGGTGGCGCGCGTGCACCTCGTCGATCCAGTCGAGCAGCGCGCGGGCGTGCTCCAGCAGGCCGTGCCCGGGGGCGAGCCCGCCGAGGTCGGTGCCGGGTCCGGGCATGGTGTTGCAGTCCATCTTGATGAACCCGGCGCCGTGCTCGTCGACGATCCGGTCGACGACGGCGTCGACGTGCGCGCGGGCGGCGGGGTGCCGCAGGTCGAGCAGGTGGCGGCCGTGCTCGGCGACGCGCACGCCGCCGCGGGTGAAGAAGGCCTCGTCGGGCAGGCTCACGGCGAGCGGAGAGCGCACGCCGACCACCTCGGGCTCCAGCCAGAGGCCGGGGGTCATGCCGTGCGCGCGGATCCGGTCGGTGACCTCGGTCAGCCCGCCGGGGAAGCGCCGGGCGGAGGGCTGCCACGCGCCGACGGAGTCCCACCAGTGGCCGTCGGCGTACCAGCCGGCGTCGATGCAGAACACGTCGGCCCCGACCGCGGCGGCGGCGTCGACCAGCGGCAGCAGCACCTCCGTGGTGGGGTCGCCCATCAGGGTGTTCATGTAGTCGTTGAACACCAGCGGCATCGCCGCGTCCGCAGCACGAGCACGCCGGATGCCGCGCCGGTGCGCGGTCAGCGCCGCGAAGGCGTCCTCCGCCCCGCCGCGCACGGCGGCGACGCCCACCGGCACGCTGGTGAAGGTCTCCCCCGGTGCGAGGCGCAGCGTCCACTGGTGCTCGGCGTCGGTGGGGCCGGTGAGCAGCAGGTACGCCGCGGTGCGGGTCTCGCCGATCTCATGCAGCCAGGGACCGTCGTGCTCGACCTGCCAGGCCAGCGCGTAGGGGGTGCTGCGCGCGGTGATCACGCCGGTGGGCAGGGCCTCGCCGGTGGACCAGGAGCCCCGGTCGGTGAGCGTGTACCGGCTGCGCGGCGGGTGGTGCTGGAGGTCGCGGTCGATCCGGGCCAGCCCGACCTCGCGCAGCGGGCGGGTGCTCCACCGGCTCTCGGCCACCCAGTCGCTCGCGCCGGCGACCAGGTCCAGGTCGTCCACCGTCGTCCCGGCGTCACCGAGGATCGAGCCGATCGCGAGGGAGGACACCAGGTCGAGCAGCACCGGGGCGTCGCCGTCGTGGCGCACCTCGGTCCACGCCTGCACCGAGGACGGGCCGGTCGTCCGGAGGACGCTGGTGACGGTGAGCCCGGTGATCGCCTCGGCCTGCACGATCCGCAGCCCGCCGGGGTCGACGACGTGCCCGACGTACCGCAGCGCCGCCCCGAGCACGGTGTCGACGTGCCGGAACCCGCCGGGGAACCGCCCGTGGCCGATCGCGGAGATCTCCACCAGCGGCTGGTCCCCCACCGGCCCGCTCGCACCCGAGCCCCCGGGCAGCAGACCCACCAGCCGCACCGGCCCGTCCGGCTCGGCCACGCACCGCAGCAGCAGGTCCCCCGAGGCCCAGACGACCTCGACCGCCCCGCGGTCGTCCCGTCCGTCCTCCAGCCCGCAGTCCCGTGCCGACCCCGCAGCCCCGGAAGCCCCAGCCGTCACGCCGCCCGCCGTCCCGACCGTCCTGCACCCGACCGCACCCGGTCGGCCGCGGCCCCCGGGTGCTCCACCCACTCGCCGAGCCCGTGGTCGTAGCACCGCGAGTTGTCGATCGCGCTGCGGTCGAAGCCGAGCTCGGTGGCGACCACCTTGCCCAGCCGCTCCGGGTCGGGCGCCGCCTGCGCGAGCAGCCGGGTGTAGTCGTGGTGCGGGTCGAGGATCACCGCGTCGGAGGGCCCGCGCTCCACCACCCGCCCGCGGTACAGCACCAGGATCTCGTCGGAGAAGTGCCGGGCGGTGGCCAGGTCGTGCGTGATGTAGAGCACGGCGAGGTTGTCCTCGCGCTGCAGCCGGCCGAGCAGGTTGAGCACGCCGAGCCGGATCGACACGTCGAGCATGGACACCGGCTCGTCGGCGATCAGCACCTGCGCGCCGGGGGCGAGCGCCCGGGCGATGGCGACGCGCTGCCGCTGCCCGCCGGACAGCTCGTGCGGACGGCGCTGGGCGAAGGCGCTGGCCGGGGTGAGGTTGACCCGCTCGAGCATCTGCGCGACGCGCTCCTGCGTCTGCTTCGACCCCTTCGTGCGGTGGTGCAGCAGCAGGGGCCGGGCGACGTGGTGCTCGATGGTGTGGAACGGGTTGAGGGACGCGAACGGGTCCTGGAACACCATCTGCACGTGCCGCCGGTAGACCGAGCCCATCACCGGCGTCCGGTCGTCGAGCAGCACGTTGATCTCGCCGGAGGTCGGCTTCTCGAGCTTGGTGAGCAGCTTGGCGATCGTGGACTTGCCCGATCCGGACTCCCCCACCAGCGCGACGGTCTTGCGCGGCACGAGGTCGAAGGACACCCCGTCCACCGCGCGTAGCGTGGACCGCTTGAGGCCCTCGCGGATCGGGTAGTCCTTGGTGAGGTTCAGGACCTCGACGCTGGTCATGCGGTGGCTCCCTCGTCGTCGAGCACGCCGGTGCGGATGAAGTCCCCGCGCTCGCCGGACAGGCTCGGGAAGGAGCCGAGCAGCCGACGGGTGTAGGGGTGGGTGGCCTCGCGGTAGAGCCGGTCGGCGGTGTCCAGCTCGACGATCTCGCCGCGCAGCATCACCGCGATCCGGTCGCTGATCTCCAGCAGCAGCGGCAGGTCGTGGGTGATGAAGACGACCGCGAAGTCGAGCTCGTCGCGCAGCCGGACGATCTCGCGCAGGATGTCGCGCTGCACCACCACGTCCAGGGCGGTGGTCGGCTCGTCCATGATCATGATCTGCGGCTCGAGCAGCATCGCCATCGCGATCATCACCCGCTGCCGCATCCCGCCGGACAGCTCGTGCGGGTAGGACGCGAGCCGACGCGGGTCCACGCCGACGCGTTCCAGCACCTCCACCGAGCGCGCCTCGACCTGCTTCCTGGACAGCCCGGGGCGGTGCGCGCGCTGGGTGTCGGCGAGCTGGGTGCGGATGCTGAGCACGGGGTTGAGCGCGTTCATCGCGCCCTGGAACACCATGGACAGCTTGTCCCAGCGGAACCGGCGCAGCGCCTCGTCGGACAAGCCGAGCACGTCGACGTCGGTGCCGTCCCGGTCGTGGAAGGTGACCTCGCCGGCGGCGATCCGGGCCGGCGGCTGGTGCAGCCGGTTGACCGCGTAGGCCAGGGTCGTCTTGCCGCACCCGGACTCGCCGGCCAGGCCGAGGATCTCCCCGGCGTGCAGGTCGAGGGTGGCGCTCTTCACGGCGTGCACCGGCGGGGTGACCTCGTAGACCACGTCGAGGTCCCGCACGGTGAGCACGACCCGGCGCTCGTCGGCGGCGCTCATGCCCGCACCCCCGCAGCCCCGGAGCGGCGCTCGGCACGGGCGGCCTCCCGCTCGAGCTTCGCGATCCGGCGCACCTGCTTGCGGTGCACCCGCACGTTCTTCAGCTTGGGGTTGATCACCTCGTCGATCGAGAAGTTGATCAGCGAGAGCCCCATGCCGAACAGGGCGATCATCAGACCCGGTGGCACGAACCACCACCACGCGCCCAGCGACAGCGCGAAGCCATTCTGCGCGTAGAACAGCATCGTGCCGAGGGTCGCGGAGGACGAGGAGCCGAGCCCGATGAACGACAGGCCGGCCTCGGACAGGATGCCCGCGATCACCGCGAACACGAACTGCGAGGCGATCACCGGCAGCAGGTTCGGCAGGATCTCCACCGCGATCACCCGCCACGCCCGCTCGCCGCTCACCCGGGAGGCGGCCACGTAGTCGCGGCTGCGCACCGAGAGGGTCTGCGCGCGCAGCACCCGCGCCGAGCCGGCCCACGAGGTGATGGCGAGCACGATCGCGATCGTCCACCAGCCACGCGCCTCGCGGGGCACGAAGGCGGCGATCACGATCACCAGCGGCATGCTGGGGATCACCAGGAACACGTTGGACAGCAGCGAGAACCCCTCGTCCGCGATGCCGCCCAGGTAGGCGCCGTAGATGCCGATCACGACGGAGAAGATCGTGGCGAGCACCCCGACCAGCAGGCCGATCTGCAGGGACCCGCGGGTGGCCCAGGCGAGCTGCGCGAGCACGTCCTGCCCGGTCTGCGTGGTGCCGAGCACGTGCTCCGAGGACGGCCCGGTCAGGCCGATGTCGCGGATGGTGGACGGGTCGCTCACCAGGTACGGGCCGATGATCCCGAACAGCGCGATCCCCACCACGAGCAGGATGCCCACGGCGAGCCAGGGGGTCATGGTCGGCAGCATCAGCCGCCAGGAGGAGGTGCGGGCGCGGCCCTCGTCGCCGCTGCCCGTCTCGGCGTCGATCGCGGCGGTGGCCTCGATCGCCTCGGTGATGTCCGGCTCGGTGGCCGGCGTCAGGTTGGTCACGCGCGTCTCCTAGCCCTTGGCCCGCGTGCGGGGGTCGATGAGTCCGTAGAGCAGGTCCACCAGCAGGTTCGCGCCGAGCACCGCCAGCGTGATGAACAGGAACACGCCCTGCATCAGCGCGTAGTCGTTGTTGGTCACGGCGTTCAGCAGCCGGGAGCCGATCCCCGGGTAGGAGAAGATCTGCTCGGTGATCACCGATCCGGAGACCACGAAACCCAGCGAGATCGCGAAGCCGGCGATCGACGGCAGCACCGCGTTGCGCGCCGCGTAGTGCCGCTGCACCCGGCGGTCGGTCAGGCCCTTGGCCCGGGCGGTGAGGATGTAGTCCTCGGACAGCGTGGAGACCATCATGTTGCGCATCCCGAGCAGCCAGCCGCCCAGGGACGCGATCACGATCGTCAGCGCCGGCAGGATGCCGTGGTAGATCGCCGAGCCGATGAACTCGGCGTTCCACCCGGGGTCGAGCACCACGTCGTAGCCGCCCTGCCCCGGCAACCACCCCCAGGTGCGGGACAGCAGGTAGACCAGGATCAGCGCGAGCCAGAAGTACGGCACCGCGGCCAGCAGGGTCGTGCCGGGCACCAGCGAGTCGAGCCAGGTGCCGGGGCGCCAGCCGGCGAGCATGCCCAGGCTGACGCCGATCACCGCCGCGATGATCGTGGCGATGCCGACCAGGGCGATCGTCCACGGCATCGAGGTCGCGATCACGTCGGTGACCTTCGCCGGGTAGTAGGACACCGACACCCCGAGGTCGCCCTGGACCAGGTTGCGCAGGTACATCCAGTACTGCTGGAGGATCGGGATCGAGTCGTCGCCCCCGAGCAGGAGCGCGTAGGCCTCACGGGTCTCCGGGGTCACCGTGCCGCCGCGCTGCTGGAGCTTGGCGAGCAGGATGTCGACCGGGTTGCCGGGGAGCATCCGGGGGATCAGGAAGTTCAGGGTCAGGGCGGCCCACAGGGCCACCGCGTAGAACCCCAGCTTCCGCAGCACGTACCTCACGGGGCTCCCTCCTGCGGTGCGTTCGTGCTCGGGGACGACGACATCGTGGTTACTCCCCCGTCGGGGTGAGGTGCTTGAAGATCTCCGCGGCGTCCAGCGCCGACCACACCGCCGGGAAGGCGTACATGTCGTCCTGCGTGGGCCAGCCGGTGAACTTCTGGACGTTCCACTCGGAGGTGGTGCCGCCGGTCATCACCGGGACGTACGGCATGTCCTGCACGATCGCGTCCTGGATGATCGTGAACTGCTCGGCACGCGCCGGGTCGTCGAAGTCGAGCGTCTGCAGGGTCTCGATCGCCGCGTCCACCGCCGGGTCGGAGAACCGGGCGAAGGCGTTGCCCGAGGCCTCGCCCACCGGCGTCGCCGTGGTGAAGAAGTACTGGTAGACGTAGTACGGGTCCGGCGCGGGGCCCTGCCAGAGCGAGTCGATCGCGAGCTGGAAGTTGCCCTTCTGCTTCTTGTCGGTCCACTCGTTCCACGAGGACTGGGTGGAGACGATCTCGATGCCGGCCTCCTTGGCCTGCGCGGAGATCGCGTCGATCGCGGTGATGTAGTCGGTCCAGCCGGTGACCACCTCGACGTTCAGGCTGACCCGCTGGCCGTCCTTGGCGTAGATGCCGTCGGAGCCCTTGGCGTAGCCGGCGTCCTCCAGCACGGCGGCGGCCGCGTCGGCGTCGGCGCTGCCCTCGGCCACCGGGTCGGTGATCGTGTCGGAGATCCACTGCTCCTGGCTGGGCACCAGCGCGAAGGTCGGCGAGATCTCGGATGCCGTGCCCTGGAACGCCAGGTTGTTCAGCTGGTCGCGGTTCATCGCCAGGTAGAGCGCGTGCCGCACGGCCGGGTCGGTCTGCGGGCCGGTGCAGCCCTGCTCGACGCTGGAGCAGGTGGCGAGCACCATCTGGCTCTGGTTGGCGGTGAGCGAGTCGTAGCCGGGGTAGTTCGCCGCGACGTCCTGGATGTTCGGCACCGGGCCGGTCTGCCAGTCGATGTCACCGGCGGCCAGCGCGTCGGCACCGGCCTGGTTGCCGGACAGCGAGAGCCAGCGGATCGCCTTGAGGTCGGGCGCGCCGCCCCAGTAGTCCTCGTTGGCGACCAGCGTGAAGGCCTGCGGCTTGAAGTTGTCCAGCAGGTACGCGCCGGTGCCGATCGGCTGCTCGATCACGTCCTCGGTGGGGTTGATGTCCGCCCACAGGTGCTGCGGGACGATGTACTGGCCGAGGATGTCCGGCGCCTTGACGAAGGCCGGCGAGTCGAAGGTGATCGTCAGGTGGGTGTCGTCCACGACCGCCGTGGTGCCGTCGAAGCCGATGTTGTTGATCGACGGGGTGTCCTTGAGCAGGTCGAGCGTGAACGCGACGTCCTCGGCGGTGAAGGCCTCGCCGTCGGACCAGCTCACGCCCTCGCGCAGGGTGACCGACAGGACCGTGCCGTCGTCGTTCCAGGAGTACTCGGTGCCGAGCAGCGGCACGGGGTCGGAGACCTGCGCCTTGTTGAAGAAGAACAGCGGCTCGTAGATCGTGCCGCGCCCGCCGATGTTCGACGGGGAGTACGGGTTGAAGTTGATCTGGTAGTCACCGGCCTGGCCGGTGTACGCGATCAGGGTCTGGGCCTCGCTGACGCCGGTGGTCCCCTCGGAGGAGTCCGGGTCGTCCCCGCCGCCGGAGCAGGCGGTGAGCAGGAGGGTCAGGACTGCCGCGCCGGCCAGACCGGCCCGCACCCGTCGCCTCGACCGTGCAGGTGTTCGGATCATCATCGTTCCTCTCGTCGCCGCTGACGAAGGTCGCGGATCGCGACTGGAGCCTTCTTACCCGACTTAATTAAGTGCGTCAACCAACTCGTGCCAGAATGCAGGTCACAGCTCGGTCACTGCGGCATGCTCGGACCGGTCCTCCGACCGGCCGGGCGCCGGCCGCAGGGCCCCGCACGGATGTGGCACGAAGGGACGGATCCCATGACGACGCACGCACCGCTCGCCCCGACGGCGCTGCCGACCCGCTGGCCCGCGCTGGGCCAGGCGGAGCGCGGCGCCCTGCGCGAGGTGCTGATCCACGGGCCGATCCCCCGCACCGAGATCGCCGCACGCCTCGGCCTGTCCCGCGCCAGCCTGACCCGGGTCACCCGCGCACTGGTCGAGCACGGGATGATCGGCGAGGTCGGCCTCGAGATGCGCGCCCGCACCGGCCGCCCCTCCGAGCTGCTCCAGGCCCGGTCCGACACCTACCGCCTGCTCGGGATCAAGCTCACCGCCGACGTGCTCTACGCCGCGGTCACCGACCTCACCGCCCAGGTGGTGAGCACCACCGAGGAGCGGATCGTCGACCGGTCCTTCGACGCGGTGATCGCGCAGATCGAGGCCCTGGTCGGCCGGCTGCGCGAGGTGCACACGCTGTGCGCGGTCGGGGTGTGCCTGGCGGGCGACCTGGTGGGTGCCGGCCTGGCGCAGGTGGTGGTCGACTCGCCCTACCTCGGATGGACGGACGCGCAGGTCACCGCGGTGCTGACCGAGCGGCTCGGCCTGCCGGTGACCACCGAGAACGACGTGCGCGCCCTCACCGCGGCCGAGCACTGGTTCGGCGCCGGCGCGGGCTGCCGGTCCATGGCGCTGGTCACCGTCGGCACCGGCGTCGGCCTCGGGCTGGTGGTGGACGACCGGATGGTCGGCGGCTCCACCGGGCGCGCCGGGCGGCTGGACCACCTGGTGATCGACCCCTCCGGCCCGATCTGCGGACTGGGTCACCGCGGGTGCGTCAGCGTGTACCTGACCAGCGGCGCGATCGCCGGATCGCTCGGCGTCGGCGTCACCTACGAGCAGGTCGTCGCGATGGCCGAGCAGCGGCACGCGGGCGCGGTGCTGGCGTTCCGCGAGGCCGGGCGCGCGCTCGGGGTGCTGATCGGGACGGTGGCCAACGTGCTCGACCCGGAGAAGATCGTGCTCACCGGCGACGGCCTGGCCGTGATGCGCCTGGCGCCGGAGGCGGTGTGGGCCTCCATCGACGAGGTGCGCAACCCGCCGGGGGCCGCCACGCCGCTGGACGTGCAGCCCTTCGACTTCGCCGAGTGGGCGCGCGCCGGGGCCGTGGCGGCGCTGCGGAGCCTGCTGGAGCCTGTCGCCTGATCGGCCGCTCTTAGTTTCACAGGTTGACAAAGCGGGGTCGGTGACTGGAACCTCGGGGTGCGAGCCAGCCGACATCGAGGGAGATGCTGTGACGACCGCACCCGTACCCGCACCCGTCCGGATCACCCCTGGCCTGGCCTTCGGCGGCGACTACAACCCCGAGCAGTGGGACCCCGCCGTCTGGCGCGAGGACGTCGCGCTGATGCGCGAGGCCGGGGTGAACGTCGTCACCCTCGGCGTCTTCTCCTGGGGGCTGCTCGAGCCGCGCGAGGGCCAGTACGACTGGGCGTGGCTGGACGAGGTGATCGGCCTGCTGCACGACGCCGGGATCGCGATCGACCTGGCCACCCCCACCGCCGCACCGCCGAGCTGGCTGCTGCACGCGCACCCGGAGATCCTCCCGGTGGACCGCGACCTGCACCCGCAGCACCCCGGCGGACGCCTGGGCTGGTGCCCGAGCAGCCCGGTGTTCCGCCGGCACGCGCTGCGGATCGTCACCGCGCTCGCCGACCGCTACGGCCACCACCCCGCGGTCCGGCTGTGGCACGTCAGCAACGAGCTCGGCGGCGGCAACGCCCGGTGCTGGTGCGACGTGTCCGCGGCGGCGTTCCGCTCGTGGCTGGCGCAGAAGTACGGGGACGTGGCGGCGGTCAACGCCGCCTGGGGCACCGCGTTCTGGGGCCACCGCTTCGGCGACCTGGCCGAGATCGTGCCCCCGCGCGGCCACCGCGACATCGGCGTGCCGGGCCTCTACCTGGACTTCGAGCGGTTCTCCTCCGACGCGCTGCTCGACCACCACCGCGCCGAGGCCGCCGTGATCCGCGCCCGCAGCGACGCGCCGGTCACCACCAACCTGATGATCGGGGTCGGACCGCACGTCGCCGACTACGCCACCTGGGCCGCGGACGTGGACGTCGTCGCGACCGACCACTACACCCTGGTCGCCGACCCACGCCGCGCCCAGGACCTCGCCTACGCCGGCGACCGCACCCGCGGCCTGTCCCGCTCGCTGCCCGGCGGTGGCCGCGCCCCCTGGCTGCTGATGGAGCACTCCACCGGCGCGCCGAGCTGGCAGGAGCGCAACCGCGCCAAGTCCCCCGGCGAGATCCTGCGCAACGCCCTCGGGCACGTGGCGCGCGGCTCCGACGGCGCCCTGTTCTTCCAGTGGCGGGCCTCGCTCGCCGGCACCGAGCAGTTCCACTCCGCGATGCTGCCGCACGCCGGCACGCAGACCCGGGTGTGGCGCGAGGTGGTCGAGACCGGGCGGGTGCTGGGCGCGATCTCCCGGGTCGCCGGCTCCCCCGTCGAGCCCGCACGGGTGGCGCTGCTCGCCGACGACGAGTCCGGCTGGGCGCTGGAGCAGGGCCTCAAGCCGCACCGCGCGCTGCGCTACGCCCGCGAGCCGCGCCTCTGGCACGGGCTGCTGTGGGACCGCAACGTGCTGGTCGACGTGCTGCCCGCCGACGCCCCGCTGGACGGCTACGACCTGGTTCTGGTCCCGACGCTGTTCGTGGCCGATGCCGCGCTCGGTGCCCGGCTCGGCGCGTACGTGGCCGGCGGCGGCACCGCCCTGGTCACCTACCTGTCCGGGGTCGTCGACCGGGACAGCCGGGTGATCCCCGGCGGCTACCCCGGCGCGTTCCGGGACTGGCTCGGGGTGTGGACCGAGGAGTTCCGGCCCCTGCAACGGGACGAGTCCGTGCGGCTGGACGACGGCAGCACCGTGGTCGAGTGGACCGAGGACACCGTGCTCGCCGGGGCGTCCGCGGTGCTGCGGTACCTGGACGGGGACTCGGTGGGCCGGGCTGCCGTCACCCGGCACCGGCACGGCGCGGGCACCGCCTGGTACGTCGGCGCGCACCTGACCCCGGAGGCCGCCGCACGGGTGCTCGACCAGGTGACCGCCGATCTGGACCTGCGCCCGGCGGCCGTGACGTCTCCCGGCGTGGAGGCCGTGCGGCGGATCACCCCGGACGGCGGCGTGCTGTTCCTGCTCAACCACACCGACGCCGACGCCGAGGTCGAGGCCGCCGGGGTGGACCTGATCACCGGGGCCGCGGTGGGGCCGCGGTTCGTGCTGCCGGCGCGCGGGTGCGCGGTGGTCGCCGAGCACGCCGACCGATCGACCGACGAGGAGACCCGATGACCACCGGCACCACCCTGCACCGCCTGCGCTCCGCCGGGGTCGACCTGCTGCTGCACGTCCCGCCGACCGGCCTGCCCGAGGTGCTGCACTGGGGCGCCGACCTGGGCGACCTCGACCCTGCCGACCCGGCGCAGGTGGCCGCGCTGCGTGCCGCCCTCGGCCGCCCGGTGTCCTCCTCCGCGCTCGACGAGCCGTGGCCGCTGACGATCCTGCCCGGCGAGACCGACGGCTGGCAGGGCCGCCCCGGGCTGGCCGGCGAGCGGGACGGCCGCCTGCTGCTCACCCGCTGGGGCGCCACCGCCGTGCACACCCGCCCCGGAGCGCTCGACGTCACCGCCGAGGCCGACGGCCTGCGGCTGCGCACCCGGTTCCACCTGGACGCCGCCGGGGTGCTGCGCGTCTCGCACGAGATCACCAGCACCGCTGCCGACCCGGTCGCGATCACCGCCCTGGAGGTCGCGCTGCCGATCGGCGACGCCGCGGGCGAGGTGCTCGACTTCACCGGCCGGTGGACCCGCGAGCGCGTCCCGCAGCGCCGCCCGCTGGCCCAGGGCAGCCAGGTCCGCGAGACCCGGCGCGGCCGCACCGGCCACGACTCCCCCATGCTGCTGGTGGCCGGGACGCCCGGCTTCGACGCGTCGCAGGGCGAGACCTGGGCGGTGCACCTGGCGTGGAGCGCCGACGCCGTCTACCGCCTGGACGCCCTGCCCGAGGCCCCGACCGTGATCGGCGCCGGCGCCCTGCTGCGTCCCGGCGAGGTCGTGCTCGCGCCGGGCGAGTCGCTGCGCACCCCCGAGGTCGTGCTCGTGTGGTCCGACGCCGGGCTGGACGGGATCGGCGACCGGCTGCACACCTCCCTGCGCGCACGCCCGTCCCACCCGCGCACCCCGCGCCCGGTCACCCTCAACACCTGGGAGGCCGTCTACTTCAGCCACGACCTCGACCGGCTGACCGCGCTGGCCCGCACCGCCGCCGACCTCGGCGTCGAACGCTTCGTGCTGGACGACGGCTGGTTCCACGGCCGCCGCTCCGACCGCGCCGGCCTCGGCGACTGGTCGATCGACGCCGACGTCTGGCCCGAGGGGCTCGCCCCGCTCGGCGACCTGGTGCACGACCTCGGCATGCAGCTCGGCCTGTGGGTCGAGCCGGAGATGGTCAACCTCGACTCCGACCTGGCCCGCACGCACCCCGACTGGCTGCTGCACCCCGCCGACGCCCCCGGCCGCACCTGGCGGCACCAGCACGTGCTCGACCTCACCCGCCCCGAGGCCACCGCGTACCTGCTGGACCGGATCTCGGCCGTGGTCGCCTCGGCGGGCGTCGACTACCTCAAGTGGGACCAGAACCGCGACCTGCTGGAGGCCGTGCACGACGGGCGCGCGGCCGTGCTCCGGCACACCGAGGCCGTCTACCGGCTGATGGACGCCGTCCGCGAACGGCACCCCGGCCTGGAGATCGAGTCCTGCGCCTCCGGCGGCGCCCGGATCGACCTCGGCGTGCTCGACCACACCGACCGCGTCTGGGCCTCCGACACCAACGACCCGATCGAGCGCCTCGACATCCAGCGCTGGACCGAGCTGCTGATCCCGCCCGAGCTGATCGGCGCCCATGTCGGCCCGACCGTCGCGCACACCACCCACCGCCCCGCATCCCTGGACCTGCGGATCGCCGTCGCGCTGATCGGCTCCGCGGGGATCGAGTGGGACATCACCGGCTGCACCCCCGCCGAGCTCGACACCCTGCGCGGCGGCATCGCCGCCTACCGCCGCCTACGCCCCCTGCTGCACACCGGCCTGCTCCGGCACCCCGTGCAGCCCGACCCCGGCCTGCACGTCACGCAGGTGCTCGCGCCGGACGGGTCGGCGGCTGTCGTGCGGGTGGTGCGCGTCGTGACCGGGGGGCGCGCGCTGCCGACGGTGCTGCGGGTGCCGGGGCTGGACGCGGGTCGGCGGTATCGCGTGCGGCCGGTGCCCGAGCTGACCGTGCCGGACGGGCTGGACGTGCAGCCGGTGCCGTGGCTGGCGGCGGGGTCGGTGACGCTCACGGGAGCGGCGCTCGCGGGGGCGGGCGTGCGGCTGCCGCTGCTCGCGCCGGGGCAGGCGCTGGTGCTGGAGGTGGGGGCGGAGGGGTGAGGGGCGATCCGGCGCGGCTCAGGGCACCCGAGGCGATCGACCCAGTGCAGCCCGGATCGCGTCCTCCACGGTGGACCGACCCGTCGCGGCCATGAGCGCGCGCCGACCGTTCTGCGCGGCGGCCGGTGCGCGGCGCAGAGTGCCAGGCCTGATCGTGAGCCCGCCACGCTCCGCGCGGTCGGCGAGGTCGTCGTACTCGCTCCTCCGGCTCTGGCTCGCCGGTCCGGGCCCGCCCGGCGCGGCGGGGTGCTCGTCGCTCATCCCTCGAAGCGCCCGTCCGTCGGGAAGCGCCGCACGGTGATCTCCTCGTCCGTGCCGCTGCGACGCGCCACGATCACATCCGTCGGGTGGGCGAACCCCGCACGCTCGATCTCGACGATCTCGAACTCCGCGCCGTAGCTCTCGCGCAGGTGCGCGAGCGCCTGCTCCTCGATCTCCTCCGGCGGCGGCGCGAAGTCGCCGAACGCGCCCATCCGGGCTGCCACCACGTCGAGGACGGCGGCGCGGATCGGGTGCGGGGTCTGTCCGTCGCTGGTCATGCCCGGCAGTCTGCCCGGTCTCCGCGACCGCGCCGGCCGATCTGCGCGTCCCAGTCACGGCGCTGAGTCGGTCCGCCGCTCAGCCCCGCGCGCCCGACACCCCCGCCGTCGACCCCCGCGGCACGATCACCGCCCCGCGCGTGTGCACCACCCGCGGCGGCTCCGGCTCCAGCAGCACCTCCGCGAGCCGCAGCCCGAGCCCGCGGATGTCCCGCGCGACGACGGACAGCGGCGGCCGGGCGAGCTGGCACTCCGGGGAGTCGTCCCAGGCGAGCAGCGACAGGTCCTCCGGCACCCGCCGCCCAAAGGCCGCAGCCTCCCCCAGCGCCGCGACGGCCATCACGTCGTTGTCGAACATCACGGCGGTGATCGCGGGGTCCTCCGACAGCAGAGTGCGCAGCCCGGCGGCGCCGGCCTCGGCGCTGTAGTCGCCCTGCACGGTGCGCCCGACGGCGCCGGCGTCGGTGACGTACCGCTCGAAGGAGCGGCTGCGGGTGACGGTGTGGAACAGGCGCGCGGGGCCGCTGACCCGGCCGATCCGGGTGTGCCCGAGCCGGGACAGGTAGTCCACGGCGACGCGCATGGCGGCGTCGTTGTCGACGTCGATGGTGGTGACCTCGGTGCGGGGGTACTCGCCGAGCAGCACGACGGTCAGCCCGAGCCCGCGGCACAGGGCGATCCGTGGGTCGTCCGGCTCGAGGTCGTTCACCAGCACGGTCGCGACGGTGCCGTGCTCGGCCCAGCGCCGGTAGGTGGCGAGCTCCTCGTCCTCCTCGGTGACGATGTGCACCAGCAGCCGCACGCCCTGGTCGGCGAGCACGTGCTCGATGCCGTCGATCAGGGCGGTGTGGAACGGGGCGAGGCCGCGGTGCCCCGGGGTACGGCGCACGACGGCGCCGACGGCGCTGCTGGGGGACGCAGGATCCATGGTCCGCAGTATGGCGCGTCGCCTGTGGAATCATCTGCCGGATGAGCCAGGTCCGGGCGCACCCCGCCAGCCGCGGTGCGGTGCTGGACGCGATCCGGCAGCGCGGGTCGGCCAGCCGCGCCGAGCTGGCGGAGGTCACCGGCCTGACGCAGGCGACGATCTCGCACGTGGTGCGCGCCCTGCTGGACGAGGGCCTGCTGGAGGAGACCGGCGAGCGCGAGTACACCGGCGGCAAGCCGCGGACCCTGCTGACGCTGCGCACCCGGGCGATCTGCGGCGTGGGCGTGCAGCTCGGCGCGGACTGGGTGGTGGCGACGGTGGTGGACGCCGTCGGCGCGATGGTCGGCCGCACGCGGGTGCGGGGCGCGCGCGGCCGGACACCGGCGCAGGTGCTGGGCACGGTGGCGGAGGTGGTCGCCGAGCTGCTGGTCACGACGGGAACGGATCGGGACCGGGTGGTGGGGATCGGCCTGGCCTCCCCCGGGCTGCTGGACGTGGACCGCGGGGTGGTGCTGCGCTCGCGCTCGCTGCCGGGCTGGGCGGGGTTCCCGCTGCGGGACGAGCTGGCACGGCTGACCGGGCTGCCGGTGGCACTGGACAACGACGCGACGGCGGCGGCCCTCGGGCACTTCTGGGGCGGGGCGAGCGTGGGCTCGCGGGCGCACTGCACGGTCTACATGGGTGCCAGCGTGGGCACCGGGATCGTGCTGGACGGGGCGGTGTTCCGCGGCGCGTCCTCGAACACCGGGGCGATCGGGCACCTGGCCGTGCACCGGGGCAGCGTGTGGCGCGGGCGGACCGTGGAGGACGTGGTGGTGCCGCGCGCGGTGGCAGAGCGGGCGCGGGCGCTGGTGGCGTCCGGCGCGGCCACCCGGATCCGGCTCAGCCCGGAGGCGGACTGGCTGACCGACTTCGACGCGGTGGCGACGGCGGCGGTGCAGGGCGACGACGTGGCGCTGGCGCTGGTCGAGGAGTCGGCGGAGCACCTGGGCGACGCGGTGCTCGCCATCGCGAACATCCTCGACCTGGACTCGGTGGTGCTGGCGGGCCCGGCGTTCGCGGTGGCCGGCACGATCTACCAGCGGCACCTGGAGCAGCGCCTCGCGACCGAGCTGTTCGCCGCCGAGCGGCACCCGGTGCACGTCGCCCTGTCCGGGCAGGTGGCCGACGCGGCCGCCGTCGGGGCCGCCACGCTGGTGCTGCAACGCGCGCTCGCACCCCGCTGACCTGCTGTTCCCCGGTCGCGCCGCCTCACATCTCCTTCTTTCTTGACTGACTTAAGTAACCCCGGCAGAGTGGGACCCGCGCCGCACCGGAGCGACGCCCACGGCTCTCGGAGGTTCCTCGCATGACCGTCAGCACCACCGCCGCCACCACCCTCGACCTCGACGGCTCCTGGACCGTGACCGCCCTGTCCGGCGAGGCCCCCGCCGACCTGCTCGGCCGCGAGGTCCCCGCCACCGTCCCGGGCTGCGTGCACCTCGACCTGCTGGCCGCCGGCCTGATCGCCGAGCCCTTCGACGCCGACAACGAGGCCGCGCAGCAGTGGATCGGTTCGACGGTCTGGCGGTTCGCCCGCACGTTCACCTGGACGCCTGACGGCGCCGCCCGGCACGACCTGGTGGCCCAGGGCCTCGACACCCTCGCCACAGTCGTCCTCAACGGCACCGTGGTCGCGCAGACCGCCAACCAGAACCGCTCCTACCGCTGGGGCGTCGACCACCTGCTGCTCCCGGGCGAGAACACGATCGAGATCACCTTCGACGCGCCCGTGCCGGCGGCCGAGCGGCGCGAGCGGGAGAACGGCGGCCACTTGTTCCACGTCAACCACCACCCGTACAACGCGATCCGCAAGACCGCGTCGAACTTCGGCTGGGACTGGGGCATCGACGTCGCGACCTCCGGCATCTGGCGCTCGATCGGGATCGAGGGCTGGTCGGACGTGCGGATCGCCGCGGTGCGCCCGCTGGTGGACGTCGCCGGGACAGCCGGGGTGCTCACCGCGCACGTGGACCTGGTGGACGACGGGGTGCCGCAGGCCCGCCCGGTGCGGGTCGTGGTGTCGCGCGACGGCGAGGCGATCGAGGCCACCGCCACCGTGCGCGGCAGCGGCGTCGTGACCGTGGTGGTGCCGGACGTGGCGCTGTGGTGGCCGCGCGGGCACGGCGAGCAGCCGCTGTACGACGTCGAGATCAGCGTCCCCGGCGCGACCCCGTGGCGGCACCGGGTCGGCTTCCGGACCGTGCGGCTGAACACGTTGGCGGACGCCGCCGGCCACCCCTTCGAGATCCTGGTGAACGAGCGCGTCGTGCACGTGCGCGGCGCCAACTGGATCCCGGACGACGCCTTCGTCACCCGGATCGACCGGGCGCGTCTGGAGCGCCGGGTGGCCGACGCCACCGAGGCGAACATGAACCTGCTCCGGATCTGGGGCGGCGGCATGTACGAGTGGGACGACCTGTACGAGATCTGCTCCGAGCAGGGCGTGCTGGTCTGGCAGGACTTCCTGCTGGCGTGCGCCGCCTACGCCGAGGAGCCCTGGCTGGCCGAGGAGATCGAGGCCGAGGCCCGCGAGGCGGTGACCCGGCTGAGCAAGCACCCCAGCCTCGTGCTGTGGAACGGCAACAACGAGAACCTGGTCGGCTACGCCGAGTGGGGCTGGCGCGGCACGCTGGAGGGTCGCACCTGGGGCGACGGCTACTACCGCGAGACGTTCCCGGCGATCCTGGCCGAGCTCGACCCGACCCGCCCGTACATCCCGGGCAGCCCGTACTCCGCCGACGCGCACCTGTCCCCCAACCTGCCCACCGACGGCACGGTGCACATCTGGGACGTGTGGAACGAGAAGGACTACCGCGCCTACGCCGACTGGCACCCGCGGTTCGTCGCCGAGTTCGGCTTCCAGGGCCCCGCCGCCTGGACCACCCTGTTCGACGTCGTGCACGACAGCCCGCTGCACCCCGACGGCCACGAGCTGCTGGTGCACCAGAAGGCCAACAACGGCAACCTCAAGCTCGAGCGCGGCCTGCGCGGTCACCTGCCCGAGCCGCGCACGATCGACGACTGGCACTTCGCCACCCAGCTCAACCAGGCCCACGCGCTGCACTTCGGGATCTCCCACTTCCGCGCGCTGGCGCCCTACACCTCCGGCACCGTGGTCTGGCAGCTCAACGACGACTGGCCGGTGGTCTCCTGGGCGGCCGTCGACCACGCCGAGCGCCGCAAGCCGCTCTGGTACGCGCTGCGCGACGTCTACGCCCCGCGCTTCGCGACGATCCAGCCCGCCCTGCCCGAGGTGACCGCGCTGGTCGGATCGCTCGCCGCCGGCCCGGCCGATCGCTACGAGCCGAGCGCCGACGCGACCCCCGGGCACGTGCTGGTGCTGCACGACGACACCGACGCCGGCTGGTCCGGCGAGGCCGTGGTCGAGCGGATCACCCTGGACGGCGCCCTGCGCGCCCGCTGGTCGGCCCCGGTGAGCGTGCCCGCGCGCGGGGTGGCCCGGTTGGCGCTGCCCGCCGAGGTCACCGCGTCCACCGATCCCACCCGCGAGGTGCTGGTCGCCACGCTGCACGGCTTCGCCCGCGTGATCCTCGACCTGGCCGAGATCGTCGACCAGGATCTCGACCCGGACGCCCTGATCGCCACCGTCGACCCGACGGAGCACGGCGCGGTGGTGACCGTCCACGCCCGCTCCTACCTGCGCGACGTGACCCTGCTGGTCGATCGCGCGCACCCCGCGGCGCGGGTGGATCGTGCGCTGGTCAGCCTGCTCCCCGGCGAGGAGGCGGTGTTCACGATCACCGCCGACGGGCCGCTCGACCCCGCCGCCGTGCTCGACCCCCGGGTGCTGCGGCACGCCGGACAGCTGCGCGGGGCCCCGGTCGGCACGCCGCTGCCGGGCGCCGTGGCCACGACGGAGGTGAGCGCGTGACCGCCACCCCTGCCGCCGCGCAGGACCCGCGGCCCGCGAGCCCGTGGGCGGCGCCCGCACCGCTCGGCCCGCGCCGGTTCCCGGCCGGCTTCGGCTGGGGCGTCGCCACCGCGGCCTACCAGATCGAGGGGGCCGCCCACCTGGACGGGCGCACCGACTCGATCTGGGACGTGTTCGCCCGGGTGCCCGGCGCCGTCGAGGGCGGGGACGACGGCGAGATCGCCGACGACCACTACCACCGCTACCCCGCCGACGTGGCCCTGATGCGCGACCTCGGCGTGCGGACCTACCGCTTCTCGACCTCCTGGGCGCGCATCCGGCCCGACGGCGGACCGGTCAACCCGCAGGGCCTCGCGTTCTACGACCGGCTGGTGGACGAGCTGCTGGCCGCCGGCATCGACCCCTGGCTCACGCTCTACCACTGGGACCTGCCGCAGGCCATCGAGGAGCAGGGCGGCTGGACGGCCCGCGCCACCGCCGAGCGCTTCGCGGAGTACGCGCTGGACGTGCACGCCGCCCTCGGCGACCGGGTGCGCTCGTGGACCACCCTGAACGAGCCGTGGTGCTCGGCCTTCCTCGGCTACGCGGGCGGCCAGCACGCCCCCGGGATCCGGGACGACGTCGCCTCGCTGCGCGCGCTGCACCACCTCAACCTCGGGCACGGGCTCGCGGTCCGGGCGCTGCGCGAGGCCGATCCGGACGCCCTGCTCGGGATCACGCTGAACTTCTCCCGCTACGCCCCCGAGGACCCGGCCAGCGCCGCCGACCGCGACACCGTGCGCCGCCTGGAGGACGCGCAGCACCGGGTGTTCACCGAGCCGATCTTCCACGGCGCCTACCCCGAGGGCTTCCTCGCCGACGTGGGCCCGCTCTGGCCGGACGACCTGGTGCACGACGGGGACCTCGCCACGATCGCCGCCCCGATCGACGTGCTGGGCGTCAACTACTACAACTCCTGGCTGATCGGCGCCCCCGACGGCTCCGGCACGGTCTCCCCCTCGGGCGCCTCCGCCGACGCCGGGGTCTCCCCCTGGCTCACCGCGCGCGAGTCACGCTGGGTGCCCACGCAGGCGTCCCGCACGGCGATGGACTGGGAGAACCACCCCGGGGCGTTCCGCGAGCTGCTGCTCGACCTGCACACCTCGCTCACCGGCCCGGCCGGCGCGCACCTGGTGATCACCGAGAACGGCGCCGCCTACGACGACACCACCGTGACCGACGGCGTCGTGCAGGACCCGGACCGGATCGCCTACCTGCACGAGCACCTGGCCGCCGTGCACCAGGCCGTCGAGCAGGGCGCCGACGTGCGCGGCTACCTGCTGTGGACGCTGCTCGACAACTACGAGTGGGCCTACGGGTACTCCAAGCGGTTCGGCCTGGTGCACGTCGACCGGGACACCCTGGAGCGCACGCCCAAGGCGAGCGCGCACTGGTACGCCGAGGTCATGCGCTCCGGGGTGCTGCCCGCGTCCTGATCATCACGAGGATCGATGCAGCATCGATCGCAGTCATTGGACCGATGCTGCTCGATCTCCGTACGGTCGCGGCGTGGACCACCTCGTCACCGCCCTCACCGGGCTCGCGTTCGGGCTCTCGCTGATCGTCGCGATCGGTGCGCAGAACGCCTTCGTGCTGCGCACCGGCCTCACCCGCACCCACGTGCTGCCGGTGGTGGCGGTGTGCGCCCTGTCCGACGCGGTGCTGATCGCCGCAGGCGTGGGCGGGCTCGGCACGCTGGTGCAGGCGGCGCCCGTGGTGCTGACGGTCGCGCGGATCGCCGGGGCGGCGTTCCTGCTCGGCTACGCGGTGGTCGCCGCGCGGCGCGCGTGGCGTCCGGCGGCGGGGCTGGTGGCAGCGGCGCCGGGGGCGCCCGGGGCCGATGCCGGCGAGGCGGGCGTCGGCGGGGCGGCACCGGATCCGTCGGCCGAGGAACCGGTCGCGCCGGCTGCCCGGGTCTGGCCGGTGGTCGGCACCGCCCTCGCGCTGACCTGGCTCAACCCGCACGTCTACCTGGACACCGTCGTGCTGCTCGGCTCGGTGGCCGGCACCCACGGCGACGACCGCTGGTGGTTCGGCGCCGGGGCGGTGCTCGGCAGCGTCCTGTGGTTCACCGGCCTCGGCTACGGCGCGCGCCTGCTGCGACCGGTGTTCGCCCGGCCCGCCGCGTGGCGGGTGCTCGACGCCGGGATCGCCGTGGTGATGGTGCTGATCGCCGCGAGCCTGCTGCTCGGGCTGTGACGCCTCAGCGCGCCTCGGCGGGGTCCGGCACGGCGGGGCTCGTGGTCGCGCGGCGCCGGCGCACCGCCGTGATCGCGTAGATCCCCACGATCACCGCCACCAGCCCGGCCGTCGACAGCAGCTGCCCGCGCGCCGATCCGTCCGTGAGCATCAGCACCACCACCCCGGCGAGCGCGGCCAGCGTCGCCCAGGTCAGCCACGGGTAGCCCCACATCCGCACCGTCAGCGCCTCGCCGCGCTCGCGCGCCTCCGCCTCGATCCGCGGGCGCAGCCGCAGCTGGGACACCGCGACCAGCACCCACACCACCAGCAGCGCCGCACCGACCGCGTTGAGCAGGATGCCGAGCAGGGTCTCCGGCAGCAGCCAGTTCAGGCCGACCGCGACCACGCCGAGCGCCACCGACACCAGCACCGCCACCCACGGCACCTCCCGCCGCGAGACCCGCCGCAGCACCGCCGGCCCGTCACCCCGCCCGGCCAGCGAGAACGCCATGCGCGAGGTCGCGTACACGTTCGCGTTGAAGGCCGACAGCAGCGCGATCACCACCACCACCTCCATCACCCGCGCGGCACCCGGCAGCCCCGCCAGGTCCAGCACGGCGACGAACGGCCCCTCCCGGAGCGCGGGCGCGTCCCACGGCAGCACCAGCACCATGATCGCCACCGAGCCCACGTAGAACAGCAGGATCCGCCACAGGATCGTCCGGGTCGCCCGCGCCACCGCCCGCTGCGGGTCCCGCGCCTCGGCGGCCGCGATCGTCACGATCTCGATCCCGCCGAACGCGAACAGCACCACCAGCAGCCCCGCGACGATCCCGCCGATCCCCTGCGGCGCGAAGCCCCCGTCACCGAGCAGGTGCGTCGTGCCCACCGGGTCCGTGCCCGGCAGCCAGCCGAGGACCAGCAGCACGCCCACGACCAGGAACAGCACGATCGCCGCCACCTTGATCGACGCGAACCAGAACTCCAGCTCGCCGAACTGCCGCACCCCGGACAGGTTGACGACCGCGAACAGCGCCACCACCACCAGCGCCACCGACCACTGCGGCACGCCCGGCGCCCAGCCGGTGACGATCCGCGCGACCCCGGTGACCTCCACGCCCAGCACCATGATCAGCGTGAACCAGTACAGCCAGCCCAGCGTGAACCCCGCCCACCGGCCGAGCGCCGCCTCCGCGTAGACCGAGAACGAGCCGCTGGCCGGCATCGCCGAGGCCATCTCCGCCAGCATCCGCATCACCAGCACGACCAGCAGCCCGGCGAGCGCGTAGGACACCAGCACCGCCGGCCCCGCCGTCGCGATCCCGACGCCGCTGCCGAGGAACAGCCCCGCACCGATCGCCGAGCCGAGGCCCATCATCGTCAGGTGCCGGGGCTTGAGCCCCTGCCGCAGGTGCTCGGCGGTGACCTCGTCGGAGGTGGTGCTGCCGTCAGCGGCAGCAGGCAGGGCAGAACGCATCCGGCCACCGTAGCGGCGACCCGCCCCGCGCCCCGCATCGCGGGCTGGGCGCTCGTACCCGACCCCCGCTCGCCGAGTTGTCATCTTCTGTCGCTTCCCGGCCCCGCGAAGCGACAAGAGATGACAACTCGACGGACGATCGCCGCTCGGTCGAGGGCGGTCACGATCCCGGCGGGCACGGCCTGCGCGATCCGGGGCGCGTCGATCCCCGCGGCGTCCGCCGGGTCGACGGCCGCCGCCACGGTCATCACCACCTCGTCGGCGTGGTCGGCGCGCTGCACCGTCACGCGGGCGGCCAGCGCGTGCCCGAGGTCGGCGGCCGCAGGCGCGCACCTCAACGCACGCGCGTCGCCCAGAACGCCACCGCCGCCGCGGCCGCGACGTTGAGCGAGTCCACCCCGCCGGCCATCGGGATCCGCACGGTGAGGTCCGCCGCCGCGATCGTCGCCGGCTTCAGCCCGTCGCCCTCCGCACCGAGCACCAGCGCCAGCCGCTCGGGCGCGTCCGCCTCCAGCACGTCCAGGCTGATCGAGTCGTCCGACAGCGCGAGCGCCGCCGTCACGAACCCCGCCGCGCGCAGCGTCTCGATCCCGGACGGCCACGGGTCGATCCGCGTCCACGGCACCTGGAACACGGTGCCCATCGACACCCGCACCGACCGCCGGTACAGCGGGTCCGCGCACCGCGGGGTCACCAGCACCGCGTCCACCCCGATCGCGGCTGCCGACCGGAACGCCGCGCCGACGTTGGTGTGGTCGACGACGTCCTCCAGCACCGCCACCCGCCGCGCACCCCGACCGCCCCGTGCGTCTGCCAGCACGTCCGCCACGGTCGGCAGCGGCGGCCGGTGCATCGACGCCAGCGCACCGCGGTGCACGTGGAAGCCGGTGATCGCCTCCAGCACGGCGGGCTCCGCGACGTAGACCCGCACCGGCTCCTCGCCCGGGGCAGCAGCGAGCATCCGCTCCAGGTCGGGCAGCCAGCGCGGCGAGACCAGCACCGATCGCGGCCGGTGCCCCGCGGCGAGCGCGCGGCCGAGCACCGTCGAGGACTCGGCGATGTACAGGCCCTTGGCCGGCTCGTGCCGGGAGCGCAGGGCGACGTCGGTCAGGGCGACGTAGTCGGCGAGCCGCTCGTCGTCGGGATCGGTCAGGTGGACGATGTCGAGCGCGGGCACGTCGGACATCCTCCCGCCTCCACCGCCCGGCACCGAACCCACCTGGCCGTCCGACCGGCATGCGCGCCGCCGATCACGCCCCGGTCAGCCGAGGAACTCCAGCGCCGCCGCGACCATCAGCCGCCGGCCGGCCGCGATCGTCGGGGAGTCCACCGGGGCGAACTGCGCGGTGTGGTTGCCCGGCACGTCGGGGCTGAACCCGACCGTGTACCCCTCGCCGAACCGCTCGGGCGCCATGCCGCCCCAGAACCAGAAGGCGTAGGGCACCGGCTCGCCCGGGTACCGGCCCTTCGGCAGGCCGTACTCGGAGAAGTCCTCGCTGCCCATCAGCGGCGGGGCGATCCGGATCGCGCCCTCGGGCATCACCGCGCGCTGCGCGGCCATCACGCGGTCCACGATCTCGGGGGTGTTCACGGTGGCCGGCGGGTTCTCCCGGATGGTGATCGTCGGCGGCTGCGGGCAGCGCGCCGCCACCGACTCCGCCTCCACGATCCGCCGCACCGCCGCGACGGCCCGGTCCATCGACGCGTCCGAGCGCGCCCGCAGGTTGACGGTGAATCGCGCCTCGTCCGGGATGATGTTCGACTTCGTGCCCGCGTGGAACGTGCCGACGGTGACCACCACCGGGTCGTCCGCCGGGGTCTCGCGGGACACGATGGTCTGCAACCGGGTGACCGCGTACGCCGCGGTGAGCACCGGGTCGACGGTGACCTGCGGCATCGACCCGTGGCCGCCGCGCCCGTGGATCGTCACGTCCAGCGTGCTGGACGCCGCCATCAGCAGCTCGCGCGCGTGGTTCGCCACCCCCGCCGGGATCGGCCCGACATGCTGACCGAGCGCCACGCCCGGCTTCGGGAACCGGGTGAACAGGCCGTCCTCGAGCATGTCGCGCGCGCCGGCGGCGGTCTCCTCCGCGGGCTGGCCGATCACCATCAGCGTGCCGCGCCAGCGGTCCCGCCCCTGCGCGAGCGTGTCGACCGCCGCGGCCAGCGCCGTGACGTGCATGTCGTGCCCGCAGGCGTGCATGGTCGGCACGGTCTCCCCCGCCGGGTTCACGTCGGTGTGCCGGCTCTGGTACGGCAGACCGGTCTCCTCGAGGATCGGCAGCCCGTCCATGTCCGCGCGCAGCAGCACGGTCGGCCCCTCGCCGTTCCGCAGCAGACCGACGACGCCCGTGCCGCCGACCCCCTCGGTCACCTCCAGCCCGCTCGCCCGCAGCTCCGTCGCCAGGGCCGCCGCGGTGCGGTGCTCCTGCCCGGACAGCTCGGGGTGCGCGTGCAGGTCGCGGTAGAGGTCGCGCCAGTGCTCGGCCCGCGCGTCCGCGGTGTCGAGCAGCGTGGCGGCGCGGTCGGGGTCGGGCCGGTCGATCGGGTCGGGCACGTCGGTGGTCCCTCCGGGTCGGGGTGCCCGCGCACGGGCCGGAACGTTCTCGACACGGTACCCCGGCAGGTCAGGGGTGGGACGGCGCGCCCGACGATCGATCTCTCGGCGGATCGGCTGCCGGCAGGAACCGCTCCACGAGCGGTCGTCGAGCCGTCCACAGGCTTGGATCGCGTTCGCCGTCCCCAGGCCGACCGCCCCGGGCCGACGTCCTGACGCCGGCCGTGCCTAGCGTCACCGCATGCCACCCGACGACCCCCGCCTCCTGCCGCACCGCACCCTCGACCTCCCCCGCCACGACGGCACCTCACCTCACCGTGACCGTCACCTGCCCGACCTCGATCCGTGGCCCGTCGACCCGGTCTCCGCGCTCCCCCGGACCCCGCCCGGCGGTGCGCTCGCGCTGCTGATCGAGGCGGTCGACCTGGACAGGCTGACCCGCACGGAGGTGCTGGAGGTGGTGGCCGCCTGCCGACGCCACGAGCAGTGGCTCCGCACGACGATCGCGCGGGTCGCGGCGGCGCTCGTCGCCCGGCGGTGAGGGCCCGTGGTCCCGGCACACCCGAGATCCCGTGGCACCCGGCGGACCTCGTGACCGACCTCCCGGGATCGTCCGACGTACCCGGCGCGATCGTGACCGCCGCGAGCTCGCTGGACGACCTGGCCCGCCTGGGCCCGGCCGCCACCGCCGTCGCCGCGGTGTTCGCGCTGATCATCGGTGTGATGACCGTGGTCCAGCGGGCCCGCGCCGACCGGCGGGACCAGTGGTGGAAGCGCGCACGGTGGGCGCTCGACCTGACCTTCTCCAAGGATGCACGCAGCGCCGCCCGGGGCTACTCCGTGCTGACCCACCTCGCCGACAGCGAGCTTGCACGCAAGGACGAGCAGATGCTACTCATAAGTGTCTGGGACTCACCCCTGCACCCCCAGGAGCCCGCCGACGGAGAGCCGCCGACCCCGCACGAGACAGAGGTGAACGATGACCGACAACCGCAGAACCGATCAGCCGGACCCCGTCGATCCCCAGACGGCCGTCGACCGCCACCCCGAGGTGCGCCAGAACGCCGCCCGCCTGCGCCTGGTGACGGACCGCCGTGCGGACCTGATCAGCCCGCAGTGGGTCCATGACCTCGCGAACCTGCCCGACTACGGCACCCTCGAGATGACCCGATGGCAGAAGTTCTGGTTCCGTCGTCGCCGTCGCCGGGAGCAGCGCCGCCGCTGAACCCAGGCACACCCCGGGAGCCCACCCGCCTCATGGGTGCAGCCGGTAGAACCGGAACAGGTCGTGCTCGACATCGAGCACCTCGACCCCGGCGAACCCGGCGGCGCGCGCGTACCGGTCCAGGGTCTCCGGGCGCATGACGGTACCGGTGCCGACGCCTCCGGGCCGGGACAGCCCGTCGGGCAGGCACACCCCGAGCGAGAACCCGTAGAACCAGCGCTCCAGCGGCCCGGCAGGGGCGACCCGGTCCGCCTCGACGCGCTCGTCGGCGACCAGCACCCAGCCGTCGGGGGCGAGCACCCGGACCGCCGCCAGCACGGCCACCGGGTCCGCCATGTCGTGCACGCACTCGAAGGCCGTCGCCACGTCGAACGGCCCCGCGGCGAGCACGTCGGGATCGGCCACGTCGGCACCGACGAACCGCACCCGGCCGCTCAGCCCGGCCTCGGCGGCATGGGTGCGCGCGGCGGAGACCGAGGGCGCGTCGAGGTCGACGCCGACCACCGCGACCCGGGGATAGGCCTGCGCCAGCCCGATCGCCGACCACCCCTCGCCGCACCCCACGTCGACCAACCGGGCACCGGCGAGCAGCCGCGCGTGCAGGTCCGGCACCTGCTGCGCGATCAGGTCGGCCAGTCCGCGCAGGAAGAACGGCCGGTTGATCGCCGCCTGCGCCTGCCGGGCGTCGTCGCCGAGCCGCGTCCACGACACGCCACCGCCGGTGCGGTAGGCCGCGTGCAGCTCGTCCACCACCCGCCCGCTGGCCGCATGGAACCGCCCGAGGGGTGCGAGGTAGGTGAGCGCGTCCGGGTCGGCCAGCACCTCGGCGGCTCCGGCGGTCAGGGCGTACCGCGGCTCCGCGTGACCGTCGGCACCCACCTGCCCGTCGGCCCCCGGCTGCTCGACCAGGTACCCGGCGGCGGCCTGGTGCTCCAGCCACTCGCGCACGTAGCGGGGATGGGTCGCCGTGCGCTCGGCGAGCTCTGCGGCGGTGCTCGCGCCGTCGCGGGCCAGCGCCCGGTACCAGCCGAGGCGGTCCCCGGCGTGGACGGCGGCGATCTCCTGGGCACCGAGGCTGGCGGCGAGCAGCCGGGCGGCGACGTCCTCGACCGCCGGACCGACGGAGGCGAGCAGGTCACCCGGGGCGATGGCGGCGTCCGGGGCGAGATCGGTCGCCGGCGGGGCGACGACGGCAGGGTCCGCCGCGTCCGCGGGGCCGGGGGTGGGTCGGTCGTTCATGAGGACCTCCGGGATCAGGGCCGCGGCACTGCGCCGGCCCGGTTCGCCTGTCGCTCTGCGATCTCGCGCGGGCCCCGCGTCGTCGCGGTGCCCGGCGGTGCGTGAATCGTTATCGATACCGTTTTCCACGCGCTAGGGTGTCCCCCATGGGGCAACGAGTCACGATCTCCGACGTCGCGCGTACGGCCGGCGTCTCCGTCGCGACCGTCTCCAAGGTGCTCAACGGACGATACGGCGTCGCGCAGGCCACCTCCACCCGGGTGCTCGAGGTGATCGACGAGCTCGGCTACGAGTCCAGCCTGGTCGCCCGCAGCCTGCGCTCGCACCGCACGCACGTGATCGGCATCCTCGTCGCGGAGTTCGAGCCGTTCAGCACCGAGATCCTCAAGGGCGCGGCGAGCGCGGTGAGCGAGGCCGGCTACGAGCTGCTCGCCTACACCGGCGGGCGGCAGAGCGGCGGCACCGGGTGGGAGCGCCGCTACCTCTCCCGGCTCAGCGGCACCCTGATCGACGGCGCCGTGCTGGTCACGCCCACGGTGGTCGACGCGGACGCCGGCGTGCCGGTGGTCGCCGTGGACCCGCACACCGGCCCGGTCGGACCGCCGACCGTCGACTCGGACAACCTCACCGGCGCGGTGCTCGCCACGCGCCACCTGCTCGACCTCGGCCACCGGCGGATCGGCTTCGTCGCCGGACGCCCGGACCTGGAGTCCTCCCGGCTGCGTGAGGCCGGCTACCGGCGCGCCCTCACCGAGGCCGGGATCCCGGTGGACGAGAGCCTGATCCGGGTCGGCGACTACCGCAAGGAGTCCGCGCGCGGCCCGGTGGCCGAGCTGCTGGCGCTGCCCGAGCGCCCGACCGCGGTCTTCGCGGCGAACGACATCACCGCCATCGCGGCGATGGAGGTCGCCCAGCAGGCCGGGCTGGACGTGCCCGGCGACCTCTCGGTGATCGGCTTCGACGACGTGCCCGAGGCGGCCGCCGCGACTCCCCCGCTCAGCACCGTCCGGCAGCCGATCCAGGCGATGGGTGCCGCCGCGGTGCGCATGCTCGTCGCCCTGCTCGACGGAGAGGCCCCGGACAGCACGCACGTCCGGCTGCCCACCACGCTGGTGCCGCGCGGGTCCACCGCCGCCCCGCGCCCCTGACGCGCGCACGTCGCACCCACCCCGCACGCCCGCGCCGACCCCACGCCGCGCCTGCACGACACGCCGTCTCTCGTGCGGACCACGCGGCATGTCGTGCAGTCTCGGCGTGTGGGGCCGAGGCCAGGTCTCGCGTCAGCGGCGGCGCCAGGTCCCGTCCTCGGCGCGGGCGAGCAGCGCGGCGGCGTCGCGGTCGGCGATCACCAGCAGGTCCGGGTGCGTGCGCAGGATCGTGGCCGGGCGGTCCTCCCCGATCGGCCCGGTCAGGGTCTCCGCCAGCGCCTCGGCCTTGGCGGAGCCGCTGACGACCAGCACCGCACGCCGCGCGCGCAGCACCATCGGCGCACCCATGGTGACGACATGCGTCGGGCGCGGGTCGAGATCGGCGACCAGCCCGGCCCAGGGCAGGTCCTGGCGGATGTCGTAGCGGTAGATGTCCTGGTCGAACCGGGTGACGCCGGGCATGTTGCCGCAGAAGTGGCAGTCGGCGCCCAGCCCCATGAGCATGAGGTCCAGCCCGCCGTGCTCCCGCAGGTCGGCGCGGATCGCGTCGGCGCCCTCGGGGGTGAGGGGGTGGATGTTGGTCTCCACGATCCCGGCCGGGCCGTAGAGGTCGCGGCGCAGGTCGGTCAGGGTGACGCCCTCACGACCGGGCAGCGGCAGCTCGTCGAAGGGGTAGAAGTGCACGTCGGCGAGGTCCGCCGGCCGGGCGGCCATCCACGGGGCGAGGATCTCGTAGACACCCTTCGGGGTGGCACCGGCGGTCCAGGCCATGTTGACCCGCCGGTCGGTGAGCAGGGCGCCGGTCAGCACGGCGGCGGTGGTGCGGCTCAGCGCCGCGTAGTCGTCCTCGATGACGAGTCGCACAGGGTCTCCCTCGACGGGGCGTCCGCTCCGGGTGGCTGCACGAGGAGGTCCGGGCGGGCGCCGACAGCCACGGTCGCCGTGGCGGCGTTCCTCGGGCGGAGCGTCGACCGTCGGGGACCGATCTCGGCATCGACGCCGATCGACACCCCGGGACCGCGTTCCTCACCCGGACACGGCCACGCTAGCAGCCGGACGGTGCCATCCCGGGCCGCAGGCGTGCTCGCCGCCGACGCGGCCTCGACCACCCGTCGCAGCAGGCGTGATCCCGCCCGCACGATCTCCCGCATCCCGGCGCAGCACGCGTGCTCTCGCCGCCGACGCCGCCTCAGACCACCCGGCGCAGCGCCCGTGCTCCGGCGAGCGCCGCCAGCCCGCCGACGACGGCGACCACCGGCACCACCAGGAACGCCGTGTGCGCCCCCACGGCGTCGGCGGCCCAGCCGAGCAGGAAGGGCGCGACGCCGATCGCGGCCCCGCCGGCGACGGTGGCCCGCGCCTGCGCCCGGTCGGTGGCGCCGGCCGAGGCACCGAGCAGCAGCGCGATCCCCAGCGGGTAGTGCGCGCCGTAGCCGAGGCCCGCGACGAACAGGCCGGTCAGCGCGAGCCACGGCACGGTGGCGGTCCACAGCAGGGCCCAGCCGACCACGGCGATCCCGTAGGCGGCGGCGAGCAGCTTCGCCGGGGCGACGCGCAGCGACAGCGGTCCGACGATCAGCCGCACCACGGTCATCCCGGCGACCAGGCCCGCGGTGGTGGCGGTGGCGATGTCGGCGCCCGCGCCGGTGCGGTCGATCACCAGGTCGGTGGCCCAGTAGGTGGTGGCGTTCTCCAGCGCGATGGCGGCGACGATCGTGACGAGGAACCAGCGGGAGGCGCGCCGCAGCGAGGCGGCGGGACGCCCGGACGTCACCGCGTCCCCCGCTCTGGCCCCGGCAGGAGCCGCGCCATCCGCGCCCGACCACGCCCCGGCAGGAGCCGCGCCGTCCGCACCCGACCGCACCTCGCCCGACGCGGACGCGTCCGCCGCCCCCGCGCCGTCCCCCGCCGCGTCCGCCCCCACCGCCGCGACCTCCGCCGCCGCCACCCGCGCCCGGTCCACCCGGGGCAGCGCCCGCGCGAGCGCCCCCTCCATCGGCAGCCGCCGGGCCGCGACGGCGGCGACCACCGCCAGCACCGCGGTCACCGCGACGGCGGGCCGCCAGCCCCAGCCGAGGCCGACGCAGGCGCCCACGGCCAGCGGTCCGACCAGCCCGATCCCGGATCCGGCGGCGTTCCCCTCGGTGACGGCGGCGGAGGCGACCCGTCCGTGGTGCAGCGCGAGACCGGCCTGCGCGGCGCTGATCGCGATGTTGCCGCCGACCGCGAGCACCACCACGCCGGTGAGCGTGACCGGCAGCGCCCGTCCGAGCAGCAGCACGGCCAGACCGCCGGCGATCAGCAGCCCGGACAGCACCAGCGACGCGCGCCGGCCGATCCGCAGCACGAGGCGCGGGGTGAGCGCGGCGGCGCCGATCGCGCCGACGGCCATGGCGGTGCCGTGCAGGCCCGCGGCGGCCTTGGAGATCCCCAGGTCCTCCGCGAGCAGCGGGACGCTGGGGTTGAAGGAGTAGAGGAACCAGCCCCACGCCACGAAGTAGGCGTACATGGTGACCGTGAACCGGTCCCGGTGCAGCCGAGGGGTGTCGGCCGCCTCGCTGCGCGTCGTCACGCGAGCACAGTAGCGGCCCGGGACCGGCGCTTCGTGCACCGGTCCCGGGCCGCGTGGTGAGCCCTGCGCCTTCAGTCCTCCACGGAGACCGCCGCGGCGAACTGGCTGGCGTACAGCCGGGCGTAGGCCCCGCCGGCGGCCAGAAGCTCGTCGTGCGAGCCCTGCTCGACGATCGAGCCGTGCTCCATCACCAGGATCACGTCGGCGTCGCGGATGGTCGACAGCCGGTGCGCGATCACGAAGGAGGTGCGCCCGGCGCGCAGGGCGTTCATCGCCTGCTGCACCAGCACCTCGGTGCGGGTGTCGACCGAGGACGTCGCCTCGTCCAGCACCAGGATCGCCGGGTCGGCCAGGAACGCCCGCGCGATGGTGAGCAGCTGCTTCTCACCGGCGGACAGGTTCGCGGCCTCGTCGTCGATCACGGTGTCGTAGCCCTCGGGCAGCGCGCGGACGAACGGGTCCACGTGCGTGGCGACGGCGGCCTCGGTCAGCCGCTCCGGCGAGACCTCCTCCACGCCATAGGCGATGTTGTCCCGGATCGACCCGCCGAACAGCCAGGTGTCCTGGAGCACCATCCCGACCTGACCGCGCAGGTCGTCGCGGGTGAGCGCCGCGGTGTCCACCCCGTCCAGGGTGATCCGCCCGCCGTCGATCTCGTAGAACCGCATGAGCAGGTTGACCAGCGTGGTCTTGCCGGCACCGGTCGGTCCGACGATCGCGACGGTCTGGCCGGGCTCGGCCACCAGCGACAGGTCCTCGATCAGCGGCTGGTCCTCGACGTACCGGAAGGACACGTCCTCGAAGACCACCCGGCCGCGCACCGGCTGCGGCAGCGCGGCCGCCGGCACCGGGTCGGGCTCCTGCTCGGGGGCGTCCAGCAGCTCGAACACCCGCTCGGCCGAGGCGACGCCCGACTGGAGCAGGTTCATCATCGAGGCGATCTGGGTGATCGGCTGGGTGAACTGGCGCGAGTACTGGATGAACGCCTGCACGTCGCCGAGGCTGAGCGATCCGGAGGCCACCCGCAGGCCGCCGACCACCGCGACGATCACGTAGTTGAGGTTGGCGACGAAGCCCATCGCGGGCTGGATGATCCCGGAGATGAACTGGGCCTTGAACGACGCCTGGTAGAGGTCGGCGTTCTGGTCGTGGAACTCCTGCACCGCCTGGCGCTGCCGGCCGAACACCTTGACCAGCGCGTGCCCGGTGTACATCTCCTCGATGTGCGCGTTGAGCGTGCCGGTGACCTTCCACTGCTGCACGAACTGCGGCTGCGAGCGCTTGGCGATGGCCGTCGTGATGAAGATCGACAGCGGGATCGTGACCAGCGCGACGACCGCGAGCAGCGGGGAGATCCAGAACATCATCGCCAGCACGCCGACCACGGTGAGCACCGAGGTGATCAGCTGCGACATGGTCTGCTGGAGGGTCTGCGCGACGTTGTCGATGTCGTTGGTGACCCGGCTGAGCACCTCGCCGCGCGGCTGGCCGTCGAAGTACTTCAGCGGCAGCCGGCCGAGCTTGGCCTCGACGTCGGAGCGCATGGTGCGCACGGTGCGCTGCACGGCGCTCGTGGTGATCAGGCCCTGCACCCAGGAGAACAGCGCCGAGACCACGTAGACCGCGACCACCCAGAGCAGCAGCGTGCGCAGCCGGTCGAAGTCGACGCCCTGCCCGGGCACGACCTGCATGCCGGACAGCATGTCGGCGAGCTTGCCCTGGCCGTCGGCGCGCAGCCCGGCCACGGCCTGCTCCTGGGTGACGCCGGCGGGCAGCATCTTGCCGATGACGCCCTCGAAGATCACGTTGGTGGCGTTGCCGAGGATCTTCGGGCCGGTGACCGACAGCGCCACCGAGACGATGCCGAGCAGCACGACCAGCGACAGCCACCAGCGTTCGGGGCGCAGCACGCCCACCAGCCGGCGGAGGGAGCCCTTGAAGTCGAGGGACTTCTCCCCCGGCATCCCCATGCCGCCCATCGGGCCGCCGCCGCCGGGTCCGCGGCGCACGGGCGGACGCCGCGCGGTGGTGGTGGTGCCGGTCTGCGGGGCGGGCGCGTCCGCCGTGGTCTTCTCGGCGCTCATGCCGCCTCCTCCGCGCTGATCTGGGAGAACACGATCTCCTGGTAGGTCTGGCAGCTCTCCATCAGCTCGGCGTGCGTGCCGCTGCCGACCACCGATCCGCCGTCAAGCACGACGATCCGGTCGGCGTCGCGGATGGTCGCGACGCGCTGGGCCACGACCACCACGGCGGAGTGCCGGGTCTCGGGCACCAGCGCGGCGCGCAGCGCGGCGTCGGTGGCGAAGTCGAGGGCGGAGAACGAGTCGTCGAACAGGTAGATCGACGGTCGGCGCACCAGCGCCCGGGCGATGGCGAGCCGCTGCCGCTGACCGCCGGAGACGTTGGTGCCGCCCTGGGCGATCGGGGCGTCCAGCCCCTCGGGCATCTCCTCGACGAAGGACCGCGCCTGGGCGACCTCGAGGGCGTGCCACAGCTCCTCGTCGGTGGCGTCCTCCTTGCCGTAGCGCAGGTTGGAGGCGACCGTGCCGCTGAACAGGTAGGGCTTCTGCGGCACCAGGCCGATCAGCCCCCACAGCACCTCGGGGTCGAGGTCGCGGACGTCCACGCCGTCCACGGTCACCGCGCCGTCGGTGGCGTCGAACAGCCGGGGCACCAGGTTGACCAGCGTGGTCTTGCCGGATCCGGTGGACCCGATGATCGCGGTGGTGCGCCCGGGCTCGGCGACCAGGTCGACGTGGTGCAGCACGGGCCGCTCGGCACCCGGGTAGCGGAACTCGACGTCGCGCAGCTCCAGGCGACCGGTGGGCCGCGGCAGCGGGGTCGGGGCGACCGGCGGGACCACGGAGGTCTCGGTGTCCAGCACGGCGGTGATGCGCTCGGAGGACACCACGGCACGGGGCACCATCACGAACATCATCGACGACATCATGACCGCCATCAGGATGTACATGATGTAGCTGAGGAACGCGGTCAGCGCCCCCACCTGCATCTCGCCGGAGTCGATCCGGCTGGAGCCGAACCACAGCACGCCGACGCTGGTCACGTTCATGATCAGCATGACCAGCGGGAACATCGCCGACATCAGCCGGCCGGCCCGCAGCGAGGTGTCGTACAGCGCGTCGTTGGCCTCGCCGAACCGCTCGGACTCGCGGCGCTCGCGCACGAAGGCACGGATCACGCGCAGGCCGGTGATCTGCTCGCGCATGACCCGGTTGATCCCGTCGATCCGCACCTGCATCAGGCGGAAGTACGGCACCATCCGCCAGACGATCAGGCCGACGACGACGCCGAGCACGGGCACGACCACGAGCAGCAGCCCGGACAGCGCGACGTCCTCCTGGAGCGCGAGGATCACCCCGCCGACCAGCATGATCGGGGCCATCACCATGATCGTGAAGGTCATCAGCACGACCATCTGGACCTGCTGGATGTCGTTGGTGGTGCGGGTGATCAGCGAGGGGGCGCCGAACTGGCCGACCTCCCGCGCCGAGAACGTCTGCACGGTGCCGAACAGCCGCTCGCGCAGGTCACGCCCGAAGGACATGGCCATCTGCGCGCCGAAGTAGACCGCGAGGATCGAGCAGGCCACCTGCACCAGGCTGATCGCGAGCATGAGCGCCCCGATCCGCAGGATGTAGCCGGTGTCGCCCACGGCGACGCCCTTGTCGATGATGTCGGCGTTGAGGCTGGGCAGGTACAGCGTGGCGACGGTCTGCGCGAGCTGCAGCACCATCACCGCGGCGACCTGCCGGCGGTAGGGCCTCAGGTGCTCACGGAGCAGTCGGAGGAACATGGGACTCCTGACGAGTGACGGGGGTGGGCGGTGGCGTCCGGCTGGGGGTCGGACGCGGTGCGGCGTCGGGGCGTCGTCAGCGGTCGGGGCGTCGTGGGTGCGGCGCGCCGGCCGTGGTCAGCGAGCGGTGCCGTGCAGCAGGACGTCGACGATCTGCGCGGTGGGCGTCTCGGCGTCCTCGGCCAGTCCGGGGGGACCCTGGCCCATGGTGGTGGCGAGCAGGATGCGCACGAGCACCTGGGGCTCGACGCGCAGGTCGTCGCGGAACGGGTCGAGGCGACGGGCCGCCGCCTCGTTCAGCGCGGACATGGCGCGCAGGTGCGCGTCGCGTCCGTGCCGGAACTTGCCGTGGCCGCCCTCGTCGGCCGCACCCCGGGCGGTGCGCACCGCGTGGGCGCGCCGACCCTCCTCGGAGGTGAGGATGCCGTGCACGGCGACCATGACCCGGCGCAGCCGGCGCGCGTTGCCGGCCAGGTGCTCGGCGAGCTGCGTGACCTCGTCGGCCAGGGTGGCGGTGGGCGGCAGCGCGTCGATCGCGGCGACCGCGTCGGTGGGGTCCATCACCTGCTGGGCGGCGGACATCAGCAGCTCGACCTTGTCGTCGAACGCCCGGAACAGCGTCCCCTCGGCGACGCCGGCGGCCAGCGCGATCTGCCGGGTGGTGACCTGGGCACCGTGCATCTCGAGCAGCGGGATCGTGGCGACGGCGATGGCGGTCCGCCGGTCCTCGCGGCTCAGCGGGCGGGCACGCCCGGGGCGGCCGCTGTCCGTGGGCACGACGTCATCCATGCCGCCCAGCGTAAGTGAGTGAGCACTCACTCGCAAAATCGTCGCCCCCGGCAACTGATCGATCATCACCCCGCACCCCCGCCTCGTCGCCCGGACCAACGTCCCGCGGCGGGGTGCCGTTCCCGTCTCCGGTCCCCACTGCGCGGCGCGGAAGGGTGCCGTTCCCGCTCACGACCTGACGCGGGCGACCCGCCGCGCCCGGGCACGACGACGCCCGCCGTGCGCACGGCACGACGGGCGTCGTCGTCGATCGGTCCCCGCCTCGGCGGGAGGCGACCGGTTCAGCCGGGGATCACGGCGCAGGCGGCGTGCCCTGCTCCGGGGCCGGCGGGACCGGCGGCACCGGCGGGTACGCCGACGTGGGCGGCTGCTCCCCCGTGTGCCGCGCCCCACCCTGCTCCGGACGCTGCCCCACCTCGGCGGTCGGGTCGAACGGCCGGCCGCTGAACGTGCCGGCGCTGGTGGCGTCGGCGGTGGCGGCCTGCGACTCGCGCCGGGCCTCGGCCAGCGCCTCGGCCGGGTCGACCAGCGAGGTCGGCGGCAGGACGTCGGCACCCAGCGGGGACTCCCCCGCCGGACGGCTCGGCGCCGCGGGAGCGCCCGGGGCCCCGCCGAACGCTCCGGCGAAGCCCTGGGTGAGCTGGCCGAGCGCGCCGGTCAGCTCCGAGGGCACGATCCACACCTTGTTCGCCGGCGAGGACGCCAGCTTCGGCAGCGTCTGGAGGTACTGGTACGCCAGCAGCTTCGGGTCGGCGTCGCCACGGTGCACCGCGTCGAACACCTGGAGGATCGCGCGCGACTCGCCCTCAGCGGTGAGGATCGCGGACTGCGCCGCACCCTCGGCCCGCAGGATCGCCGCCTGCTTCTCGCCCTCGGCGGTGAGGATCTGCGACTGCTTGACGCCCTCGGCGGTGAGGATCGCGGCACGACGGTCGCGCTCGGCGCGCATCTGCTGCTCCATCGCGCCCTGCACCGAGGCGGGCGGGTCGATGCTCTTCAGCTCGACGCGGTTGACCCGGATCCCCCACTTGCCGGTGGCCTCGTCGAGCACGCCTCGCAGCTGGCCGTTGATCTGGTCACGGCTGGTCAGCGTCTGCTCGAGGTCCATCGAGCCGATCACGTTGCGGAGCGTGGTGACGGTGAGCTGCTCGATGCCGGTGATGTAGTTCGCGATCTCGTACACGGCCGACTTCGGCTCGGTCACCTGGAAGTAGATGACCGTGTCGATGCTGACCACCAGGTTGTCCGAGGTGATCACGGGCTGCGGCGGGAAGGACACCACCTGCTCGCGCAGGTCCACCCCGGCGCGCACCCGGTCGACGAACGGGATGATCAGGTGCAGGCCGGCGTCCAGCGTCCGGTTGTACCGACCCAGCCGCTCCACGAGCAGCGCGACCGTCTGCGGGACGACGCGCACCGCCCGGGCGAGCGTCACCACCACGAAGATCACCAGGATCGCCAGGAACACGTATCCCACGATCGCGCCCACGTTGGTCTCGTCCACGCCGCCTCCTCGATGGCCCGCCCCCTGGCCGGCCGTCCTCGTCCGGTGCCGCGACCGGCCGGTCGCGACGGTCAAGCAGATCTGGTGCGCGGACCGTGGCCCGCGCCGGAGCCCCTCAGCGGTCCGCGGGCTCCGGGTGCTCCGGGTTCTCGGCAGCGGTGCCGCCCCCGGCGACGGCGTCCACCACGGCGGTCGCCCCGTCGATCCGGACCACCCGCACGTCGGCACCGGTGGCGAAGGTCGCGCCCGGCAGCGCCGCCCGGGCCGACCACACCTCGCCGGCGAGCTTCACCCGGCCACCGCCGTCGTTCGTCGGCGCGACGACCACGGCGGGCCGCCCGACCAGCGCGGCGGAGTTGGTCTCCACCAGCTCGGTGCGGGCGCGCAGGTGCCGCAGCAGCCAGGGCCGCAGCGCGAAGAGCAGCAGCAACGAGCTCACCGCCGCGAGCAGGATCTGCCCCGCCACCGGCAGCCCCAGCGCCGCGCCGAGCGTCCCGCCCAGCGCGCCCCCGGCCAGCATCAGGAAGATCAGGTCCAGCGAGAACATCTCCAGGACGCCCAGCAGCATCGCGCCACCGAGCCACCACAACCAGCCCATGACCGCTCCCCTCCTCGTGGTCGTCGACGACCACCGGTCCCGCGTGCACCACCTGAGCGGCAGCGTCCCGGGACGGGGCGTCGTCGTCGCGGCACCCAGGCCGCACCACCGATCCTAGACGGTGCCTTTGCCGATCCGTGAGGTATCGCCCGGATCGGTTCTCAGCCCGCTCTCATCCGGCGGAGCGTGCGGTCCAGCGGTCGCCCACCCGGTCCACCTGCAACGGCGTGCCGAAGGCCTCGCTCAGCGTCGACGCCGTCAGCACCTCCGCGACCGGCCCGGCGGCGTGCACCCGGCCGTCGCGGAGCAGCAGCAGGTGGGTGAAGCCCGGCGGGATCTCCTCGACGTGGTGGGTCACCAGCACCAGCACCGGGGACCGCCGGTCGGCGGCCAGCTCGGCCAGCGCCGACACCAGCTCCTCGCGCCCGCCCAGGTCCAGGCCGGCGGCCGGCTCGTCCAGCAGCAGCAGCTCGGGGTCGCTCATCAGCGCGCGGGCGATCTGCACCCGCTTGCGCTCGCCCTCGCTCAGCGTGCCGTACCGGCGGTCGGCCAGCCGGTCCACGCCGAACGCGGCCATCAGGTCGTGCGCCCGGTTCTCGTCCACCGCCTCGTAGGTCTCGCGCCAGCGGCCGGTCATGCCGTAGGCGGCGGTGAGCACCACGTCGCGCACCTGCTCGGAGGCCGGGATCCGCTCGGCGAGCGCCGCGCTGGCCAGGCCGATCCGCGGGCGCAGCTCGAAGACGTCCACCCGGCCGAGCCGCTGGCCCAGCAGGTCGGCGGTGCCGCTGGTCGGGTGCATCCGCCCCGAGGCGACCTGGAGCACGGTGGTCTTGCCCGCGCCGTTGCGACCGAGCACCACCCACCGCTCGCCCTCGCGGACGGTCCAGGACACCTGGTCGAGGATCGTCGTCGTCCCACGCCGGACGGACACGTCATGCAGGTCGAGCACCGAGGTCATGGCACCCGACCCTAGTCGCGGAGCCGCGCGCCGGGGTGCGCCGCGCGCCGCGTAGGTTGGTGGCGTGGACCACTCACCCCTCACGCTGCCCCGATCGGTGCTGCTCGCGCTCTGGCTCGCCGAGGGTCCCGCCGGCGCGGGCCCCGGCCACGTGCAGCGGGTGCTCGACGCGGTGCAGGGCGAGGACGAGCCGCACCGGGTGGTGGTCGGCGACGGCGTGCCCGGCCTGCCCGAGGCCGGTACCACCCCCGGTCTGGCCGATCTGGTCGCCGCCTGGGCGAGCGGGCCGCGGTCGGTCGCCGCGGTGCTCCCGACGCCGGGCGACGCCGCGGGCACCCCGGCCGTCGTGGCGCAGCACGCCCAGGCCGCCGGCGAGGCGGTGCTGGTGACCACCCCGGACGGGTCCTGGGCGGCGGTGCCGGAGGTCGAGCGCTTCGGCAGCGTCTACGAGCCGGGCCACCTGGTGACCTGGCGGGTGCTCGCGGTGCCGGACTGGGAGCACGCGCTGGCCGGGAACCTGGGCAGCCTGGCCGACGCCGAGCACGACCTCACCCGCGCGCTGGCCCGCGCCACCGACGCGCTGGTCACCCTCGACCTGTCCCGCTGGCGCCCCGAGGCCGCCGAGCAGATCGCCGCGCTGCGCTCCACGGCCGACCCCGGCTGGCGGCTGCCGCCCGGCACCGAGCAGCGCCGCGTGCGGGTGCTCACCACGGCGGTCCGGCTGCGGGCGATCGTCGCGCTGGCCACCGCCGACGACGGCGCCGCGGTGAACGTGTTCCAGGCCGACCAGCGCACCGGTGCGCTGCGGGACGTCGACCACGCCGCCCGCCGCGCGATCGCGGTGGCGACCCACCCGGGTCCGCCGGCCCGCTGACCCGGTCGCCCGGCACCGACCGCCGGCGCCCGCGCGACCCGCGCCCGCGCCTCAGCGCGCCGCCAGCACCGCCCGGTACACGTCCAGCGTCCGCTCCCCGATCGCGTCCCAGGAGAAGTGGTCCTCGACCCGGGTGCGCGCCGCACGGCCCCACGCCGCCGCCCGCTCCGGGTCGTGCACCGCCTCGGCCAGCGCGGCACCGAGGTCGGCGACGAACCGCTCCGGGTCCACCGGGGTCCCGGTGCCGTCCCGCACCTGCTCGATCGGCACCAGCCAGCCGGTGCGCCCGGCGTCCACGACCTCCGGGATGCCCCCGGTGGCGGTGCCGACCACCGGCAGCCCCACGGCCATGGCCTCGAGGTTGACGATGCCCAGCGGCTCGTAGACCGACGGGCAGGCGAAGACCGTGCACACCGACAGCACCGCGACCAGCTCCGGGCGGGGAAGCATCCGGTCGATCCACACCACGCCGTCGCGGCGGGTGCGCAGCTGCTCGACCAGGGCGGTGACCTCGGCCAGGATCTCCGGGGTGTCCGGCGCGCCCGCGCAGAGCACCAGCTGCACCTCGGGCGGCAGCGTCTCGGCGGCGCGCAGCAGGTACGGCAGGCCCTTCTGCCGGGTGATCCGCCCGACGAAGACCACCGCGGGCCGGTCGGGGTCGATGCCGTTCGCCACCGCGAGCGCCCGCGCCTCGGCCTGCTCCTGCTCGCCGGCGGGTCGCCGCCAGCCGGTCAGGTCGATGCCGTTGTGCACCACGTGCACGCGCTCGGGGTCGATCGCCGGGTAGCAGCGCAGGATGTCGGCGCGCATGCCGGCGCTCACCGCGATCACCGCGTCGGCCGCCTCGAAGGCGGTCTTCTCCGCCCAGGACGACAGCGCGTAGCCGCCGCCGAGCTGCTCGGCCTTCCACGGGCGCAGCGGTTCCAGGCTGTGCGCGGAGACGACGTGCGGCACGCCGTGCAGCAGGCTCGCGAGATGACCGGCCAGGTTCGCGTACCAGGTGTGCGAGTGCACGAGGTCGGTGCGCTGCCCGGTGCGGGGGCCCGCGTCGCCGCCGGAGACGTCGTCCACGTGCTGCCGGCCGATGCCGTCCACGATCGCCAGGTCCACCCCGAAGGTGGCCAGCGCCGGGTTGGCGCCGGTCAGCGCCTCGGGCACGTCGTAGCCGGCCACGCCGGGCTCCTCGCGGGGGCCGTCGAAGCAGTGCACGCGCACGTCGACGGCCCGTCGCAGCACCGCGGCGAGCTCCGCGACGTGCACGCCGGCCCCGCCGTAGACGTGCGGCGGGTACTCCCGGGTCAGCAGATCGACTCTCACGCGCGACACGCTAGCGCGGAAACGCGCGTTCACCTCGCCGCAGGGGCCGCGCGGGGCCTAGGGTTCGGGGCATGGCAGCGCCGCGCATCCTGGCAATCGTCCTCGCAGGTGGAGAGGGCAAGCGGCTCATGCCGCTCACCGCGGCCCGGGCGAAGCCCGCGGTGCCCTTCGGCGGCATCTACCGGCTGGTGGACTTCGCGCTGTCGAACCTGGTGAACTCGCACTACCTGCACATCATCGTGCTCACCCAGTACAAGTCCCACAGCCTCGACCGGCACGTGTCGAAGACGTGGCGCATGTCGACCCTGCTCGGCAACTACGTGTCCCCGGTGCCCGCGCAGCAGCGGGTGGGCAAGCACTGGTACCTGGGCAGCGCGGACGCGATCTACCAGTGCCTGAACATCCTGGACGACGAGCGGCCGGACATCGTGGTGGTGGTCGGCGCCGACCACGTGTACCGGATGGACTTCTCGCAGATGGTCGACCAGCACATCGCCACCGGCGCGGAGATCACCGTCGCGGGCATCCGGCAGCCGATCGACATGGCCGACCAGTTCGGCGTGATCGAGACCGACCCGTCCGACCCGCACAAGATCGCCGCGTTCCGCGAGAAGCCGACCGACCCGGTGGGCCTGCCGGACGCCCCGCACGAGATCCTCGCGTCGATGGGCAACTACGTCGTCAACACCGACGCGCTGGTGCGGGCGGTCACCGAGGACGCCGAGAACCCGACCTCGCGGCACGACATGGGCGGGGACCTGGTGCCGGCGTTCGTGGAGCGCGGCACGGCCGCGGTGTACGACTTCAAGGACAACGACGTGCCGGGGTCCACCCCGCGCGACCGCGACTACTGGCGGGACGTCGGGACGCTGGACTCGTACTACGAGGCGAACCAGGACCTGATCTCGGTCGAGCCGGTGTTCAACCTCTACAACGACGCCTGGCCGGTCTACACCGGCTACACGGGCCTGCCGCCGGCCAAGTTCGTGCACGCGGGCGCCGGGCGCCTGGGCCACGCGGCGGACTCGATCGTCTCCCCCGGCGTGATCGTCTCCGGCGCGACGGTGTCCGGCTCGGTGCTGTCGCCCGGGGTGTACCTGCACTCGTGGGCGCAGGTCACCGACTCGGTGCTGATGGACGGCGTGACGGTGAACCGCTACGCGCAGGTGCACCGGGCGATCCTGGACAAGAACGTCGTCGTGCAGGACCGCGCCCGGGTCGGGATCGACCGCGAGGCGGACCTGGCGCGCGGGTTCACCGTGACCGAGTCCGGGATCACCGTCGTGCCGAAGGGCACCGTCGTCGAGGCCTGACGGCTGGCTGACCACGCAAATCACCGGCGGGGCGCGGCCCGGGATGCGATGCTCGCTGACGTGCTGCTCACGCTGACCTCCACCGCCCCGCAGGCCGCCGACCTGGGCTTCCTGCTGCACAAGCACCCGGACCGGGTGCAGCGCTTCGACGTCTCCGGCGGCGCGGCGCACGTGTTCTACCCCGAGGTCGGGCCCGAGCGGTGCACCGTCGCGCTGCTGCTGGAGGTCGACCCGGTGGCGCTGGTCCGCGGCTCCGGGCCGGGCGGCAAGGGCGGCGGCTTCGCCCTCGCGCAGTACGTCAACGACCGGCCCTACGCGGCCTCCTCGCTGCTGTCCGTGGCGCTGCGCTCGGTGTTCCGTTCGGCCATGGCGGGACGCTGCGACGCCCGGCCCGAGCTGGTGGACGCTCCCCTGCCGCTCACCGTGCACCTGCCGGCGGTGCCGTGCCGGGTGGAGGACGACGACCTGATCCGCGGGCTGTTCGAGCCGCTGGGCTGGCGGGTGCGTGCCGAGCGCCTGCCGCTGGACCCGACGCTGCCGCACTGGGGACCCTCGCGCTACGTCGACCTGGTGCTGGAGGGCGAGCAGACCGTGGCCGCCGCGCTGTCCCACCTGTACGTGCTGCTGCCGGTGCTGGACGGCTCCAAGCACTACTGGGTGGGCGCGGACGAGATCGACAAGCTGCTCGGTGCCGCCGGCGCCTGGCTGCCGGACCACCCGGAGCGCGAGCGGATCACCCACCGCTACCTCGCCGGTCAGCGGAGCCTGGCCCGCACCGCCCTGGACCGGCTCGCCGAGGTGGACGACACCGTGCTCGCCGCCGAGGAGGAGCCGGAGGACGCGGCGACCGTCCCGCTGGCGCGCACCCGCGCCGCCGCCGTGCTGGCCGAGCTGCGCGCGGCGGGTGCCCGCAGCGTCGCCGACCTGGGCTGCGGGGAGGGCGCCCTGATCGACCGGCTGCTGGACGAGCCCACGATCACCCGGGTGCTCGGCACCGACGTCTCGGTGCGCGCCCTGGAGCGCGCCGCGCGGCGCGTCGACCGCCGGGCCGAGCGGCAGCGCGAGCGGCTGACCCTGGTGCAGTCCTCGCTCACCTACACCGACGACCGGCTGACCGGCTTCGACGCCGCCGTGCTGATGGAGGTGGTCGAGCACCTGGACCCGCCGCGGCTGGGCGCCCTGGAGCGCGCCGTGCTCGGACACGCCCGCCCGGCCACGCTGGTGGTCACCACCCCGAACGCGGAGCACAACGTGCGCTACGGGCTGCACGACGGCGAGCACCGGCACGCCGACCACCGCTTCGAGTGGGACCGTGCCGCGTTCCGTGCCTGGGCGCAGGGCGCCGCCGAGCGCCACGGGTACGCCGTGCGGTTCGTCGCCGTCGGCGAGGACGACCCCGACGTCGGGCCACCGACCCAGATGGCCGTGCTGACCCGGGGGGAGGCGGCATGAGCGACCTGGTGGTTCCGGACCTGTCCCTGGTGGTGCTGGTCGGGGTGTCCGGCTCCGGCAAGTCCACCTTCGCCGCCCGGCACTTCGGCCCCTACGAGGTGCTGTCCTCCGACGACTTCCGCGGCTGGGTGAGCGACGACCCCGCCTCGCAGGAGGCCACCGCCGATGCCTTCGCGCTGCTCGCGCACGTGGCCGGCACCCGGCTCGACCACGGTCGGCTCACGGTGGTCGACGCGACCAGCGTGCAGCCCTCGGCGCGCCGCGAGCTGGTCCGGCTGGCCCGCGACCACGACGTGCTGCCGGTCGCGGTGGTGCTGGACGTGCCGGTGGCCGAGGCCCTGGCCCGCAACGCGGCACGCACCGACCGGGCGATCCCGGACCACGCCGTCCGGCGGCAGGACGCCCAGCTGCGCAAGGCCCTGCGCGGGCTGCGCACGGAGGGCTTCCGCACCGTGCACCACCTGGTCGGCACGGAGCAGATCGACGCCGCGACGATCGTGCGCGAGCCGCTGCGCAGCGACCACCGCACCGACTCGGGGCCCTTCGACCTGATCGGCGACGTGCACGGCTGCCTTGGCGAGCTGCTGACCCTGCTGGGCCGGCTCGGCTACGCGATCAGCACCGACGCCTCCGGACGGCCCGTCGACGCCGCGCACCCGGAGGGCCGGCGCGCGCTCTTCCTCGGCGACCTGGTGGACCGCGGCCCGGACAGCGTCGGCGTGCTGCGCCTGGTGATGGGCATGGTCGGCGCCGGCCACGCCCTCGCCGTGCCCGGGAACCACGAGCACAAGCTGGTGCGCGCCCTCGACGGCCGCGACGTCACCGTCGGCCACGGCCTGGCGGGCACGCTGGACCAGCTCGCCGGCGAGGACGAGGCGTTCCGCGCCGAGGTGCGCGAGTTCTGCGACGGGCTCGTGGCGCACCTGGTGCTGGACGAGGGGCGGCTGGTCGTCGCGCACGCCGGGCTGACCGAGCGGTTCCACAACCGTGCGTCGGGCCGGGTGCGCTCCTTCGCGCTGTTCGGCGACACCACCGGCGAGACCGACGAGCACGGTCACCCGGTGCGCCTGGACTGGGCGGCCGACTACCGCGGGTCCGCCGCCGTGGTCTACGGGCACATCGCCGTCGAGCGGCCGACCTGGGTGAACAACACGCTGTGCGTCGACACCGGCTGCGTCTTCGGCGGCTACCTCACCGCCCTGCGCTGGCCGGAGCGGGAGATCGTCCAGGTGCCCGCCGAGCAGACCTGGGCCGACCCGGGCCGCCCGTACCACCCGGTCGCCGCCGACTCCCCGGAGGGCGCGCACCGCGAGCCGGACGTGCTCGACGTGACCGACGTGCTGGGCCGCCGCTCGGTCACCACGGCGCTGCACGGCCGGGTCACCGTCGCCGAGGAGAACGCCGCCGGGGCGCTGGAGGTGATGAGCCGCTGGGCCATCGAGCCGCGCCGGCTGCTCTACCTGCCGCCGACCATGAGCCCGTGCGCCACCGCGCCCGCCGGCGACCTGCTGGAGCAGCCGTCCGCCGCCTTCGACCACTACGCCGCCGACGGCGTGACCGAGGTCGTCTGCGAGGAGAAGCACATGGGGTCGCGCGCCGTCGTGCTGGTCTGCCGCACCCCCGAGGTCGCCGCCGACCGCTTCGGCCTGCCCGCCGGCACCACCGGTGCCGTGCACACCCGCACCGGCCGTGCCCTGCTCGCCGACGACCTCGCCGAAGCGCTGCTGGCACGGGTGCGGGAGGCCGCCACCCGCGCGGGCACCTGGGACCGCCTGGGCGACGCGGACGGCCCCGCCGACTGGCTGCTGCTGGACGCCGAGGCGCTGCCCTGGTCGCTCAAGGCCGGCGAGCTGCTGCGCGAGCAGTACGCCGCCGTCGGCGCCGCCGCCCGGGGAGCCCTGCCCGCCGCGCTCGCCGTGCTCGACCAGGCCGCCGCGCGCGGGGCCGACGTCGCCGACCTGGCCGCGCGCACCGCCCGGCGCACCGAGGACGCCGAGCGCTTCGCCGCCGTCTACCGGCGCTACGCCTGGGACGTCGACGGCCTGGACGGCGTGCGCCTGGCCCCGTTCCAGGTGCTCGCCACCGATCGCGGCACCTACGAGCAGCGCGACCACCTGTGGCACCTCGAGGTGATCGACGCCCTGGTCGCGGCCGACCCCACACAGCTGCTGCTGACCACCCGGCGGCTGGTCGTCCGCACCGACGACGACGCCTCCCGCGCCGCGGGCGAGCAGTGGTGGACCGACCTCACCGGTGCCGGCGGCGAGGGCATGGTCGTCAAGCCGCTCGCCAACCTGGTGCGCGGGCCGCGCGGCCTGGTGCAGCCCGGCGTGAAGGTCCGCGGCCGGGAGTACCTGCGGCTGATCTACGGCCCCGAGTACACCGAGCCCGGGCAGATCGACCGCCTGCGCAGCCGCAGCCTCACCCGCAAGCGCTCGCTCGCGCTGCGCGAGTACGCGCTGGGGATCGAGGCGCTGCACCGCGCCGTCGCCCGCGAGCCGCTGTGGCGGGTGCACGAGGCGGTGTTCGCGGTGCTCGCGCTGGAGTCGGAACCGGTGGACCCGCGGCTGTGAGGCGGGGCGGCGGGGCGCCGCGTGCCCACGGGTCGGCACCGGATCCCACCCCCGCGCGCCGCCCGGTAGCGTGCCCCGCGTGAGCCAGGACAGCGCCCCCGCCCGCCTCGTCGTCATGGACGTGGACTCCACGCTCATCACCGCCGAGGTGATCGAGCTGCTGGCCGCGCACGCCGGCGCCCGGGAGCAGGTCGCGGCGATCACCGAGCGCGCGATGCGCGGGGAGCTCGACTTCGCCGAGTCGCTGCGCGAGCGGGTCGCCACGCTGGCCGGGCTGCCGACCACCGTCTTCGCCGAGGTGCTGGCCGAGATCGTGCTCTCCCCCGGCGCCGAGGAGCTGATCGCCGAGCTGGGCCGTCGCGGCTGGCCGGTGGCGCTGGTGTCCGGCGGCTTCGTCGAGGTGGTCGGACCGCTCGCCGCCCGCCTGGGGATCACCCGCTACCGCGCGAACGCTCTGGAGGTGGTCGACGGCCGGCTCACCGGGCGGGTCGAGGGCGAGATCGTGGACCGGGCGGTCAAGGCCCGCACGCTGCGCGAGTACGCCGACGCCCTGGGGGTGCCGATGGCGCAGACCCTGGCGATCGGCGACGGCGCGAACGACCTGGACATGCTGGCGGCGGCGGGCTTCGGGGTGGCGTTCAACGCCAAGCCGGTGGTCTGCGCGCAGGCCGACGCCGTGGTGCGCGACCGGCTGGACGGGGTGCTGGCGCTGCCGGCCTTCGCGCCGGACGCCGCCTGACCTGCCGGGCCGCCGGCACCCTCGCGCCGCCGGAGCGCGCGACCCGCCCGCGTCAGGCGGGCGAGACCACGCGGAGCAGCCGCGCGGCGTCCGGCACCAGGTCCGCCCACGCCCCGGGCACGTCGAGCACCGAGTAGGTGGCGGTCGGCACGCCGACCCGCACCCGCGCCATCGCCGCGGTGTCCGAGCCCGGCCCGGCCAGCGCGGCAGCGGTCTGCGAGACCGTCGGCTCGTGCCCGACCACCAGCACCGTGCCCGCGCCCGGGTCCACCGCGTGCAGCAGCCCGAGCAGGGTGCGCACCCCGGCGGAGTACAGCTCCTCGCTCAGCCGGGCCACCTCCGGCGCCAGGCCGAGGCCGGCGCGCACCAGGTCCCAGGTCTGCCGGGTGCGGATCGCCGAGGAGACCAGCACCACGTCGGGCACCAGCGCGTCGGCGCGCAGGGACGTCCCGACCTCGGACGCCTGGCGACGGCCGGCAAGCGCCAGCGGTCGCAGGTGGTCCTCGAGGGAGCCGCCGGGCTCCGCCTTGGCGTGGCGGAGCAGGACGAGCTGGCGGGTCACGGCATCGGTCACACCGATTAGGGTCGCACGTCCGGCGCCCCGGGGACGACGACGCCCGGCCGCCGTCCCCGGGAGCGGGGCGACGACCGGGCGGTCGCGGAGGGACGAGGGCTACTGGCCCATGGCGTGCACGCCGCCGTCGACGTGCACCATCTCGCCGGTGGTCTTGGGGAACCAGTCGGACAGCAGGGCGGCCACGGCGCGGGCGGCGGGCTCCGGGTCGGACACGTCCCAGCCGAGCGGCGCGCGGCCGTCCCAGCCGTCCTCCATCGACGCGAAGCCGGGGATCGACTTGGCGGCGGTGGTGCGGATCGGGCCGGCGGAGACCATGTTGACCCGGATGTTCTCCGGGCCGAGGTCGCGGGCCAGGTAGCGCGAGGTGTTCTCCAGCGCGGCCTTGGCGACACCCATCCAGTCGTAGACCGGCCAGGCGAAGCGCGCGTCGAAGGTCAGGCCGACGATCGAGCCGCCGCCGGTGAGCAGCGGCCGGGTGGCCAGCGCCAGCGACTTGAGCGAGAACGCGGACACCTCGAGCGCGGTGGCGACGTCGGCCCACTCGGCGGCCAGGAAGTTGCCGCCCATCACGGACTGCGGCGCGAAGCCGATCGAGTGCACCACGCCGTCCAGGTGGTCCACGTGCTCGCGGACGCGGCCCTCCAGGGCGGCCAGGTCCTCGGCGTCGGTGACGTCGAGCTGCACGACCGGTGCCTCCTGCGGCAGCCGGCGGGCGATGGCCTGGGTCAGCCGCGCCTGGCGGCCGAAGGAGCTGAGCACCACCTGGGCGCCCTCCTGCTGCGCGAGGCGGGCGACGTGGAACGCGATCGAGCCGTCGGTGAGGACACCGGTGACGAGGAGCTTCTTGCCGTCGAGGAGACCCATGGTGGTTCCGTTCTGCTGGTACGGGCGGGGACAGATGCTGTGGGGGTCAGTGACCCATGCCGAGGCCGCCGTCGACCGGCAGCACGGCGCCGGAGATGTACCCGGCGGACGGCGAGGCGAGGAACTCCACCGCGGCGGCGATCTCGTCCGCGGCGCCGAAGCGGTGCGCGGGGATCGACGCCAGGTAGGCCTCCTGGCGGTCGGCGGGCAGCTCGGCGGTCATCGCGGTCTCGATGAAGCCGGGGGCCACCACGTTCGCGGTGATCCCGCGGGCACCGAGCTCGCGGGTGATCGAGCGGGCCATGCCGACCAGCCCGGCCTTGGTGGCGGTGTAGTTGACCTGCCCGGCGTTGCCGTACAGGCCGACCACCGAGCCGATCATCACGATCCGCCCGCGACGCAGCCGGATCATGCCCTTGGACGCGCGGCGCACGCAGCGGAACACCCCGGTCAGGTTGACGTCGAGCACCTGCTCGAAGTCCTCGTCGGTCATCCGCATCAGCAGCTGGTCGCGGGTGACGCCGGCGTTGGCGACCAGCACCTCGACCGGGCCGTGCGCGGCCTCGACGGCAGCGAAGGCGGCCTCGACGCTCGGGGTGTCGGTGACGTCGCCCGCCACGCCCAGCACGCCCTCGGGGGCCTCGCCGGAGCGGGTGATCGTGGCGACCTTGTCGCCCGCGGCGACGAAGCGCTCGGCGATGGCCTTGCCGATGCCGCGGTTGGCGCCGGTCACCAGCACGGAGCGCGGCTCGGGGCGGGGGGCGGTGGTGTTCGTCGTCTCGGGCACGAGAACTGACGGTATCCGACGGTTCCGGGGCCCGCGGTGCACCGGCGTGCCCCATGTTGCCGGGCCGGTGTTGTCCGGATCGCACAAAGGCGGTGCGGCCCGACGTGACCGGCGCCTCAGCGTCGGCGCGCCCGCCCACCCGCCGCGCGCGGCCGGCCGCGCCTACGATCAGGTGTGAGCAGGCGGCCCCCGGTGCAGCGCGTCACCGACGCACCCGAGTCCCTGGCGGCCGACCAGGCGCGCCGGACCCGGAACTACCTGTGGCAGATGGGTCTGCGCGTGGTGTGCTTCCTGCTGGCCGTGGTGCTCTGGCCGCACGTGCCGCTGTGGGTCAGCCTGACGCTGCTGGTCGGCGCCGTGGTGCTGCCCTACGTGGCGGTGCTGCTGGTGAACGCCGGGCGCGAGCGCCGCGACCCCGCCCCGCCGGGGGTGGAGCTCGACCCGCGCCTGCTCGGCCCGGGCTGGTCCGCCGGTTCGCACGACGCCCCGATCGATCCCGCACCAGGAGAGCACCGATGAGCCAGCCCACCCCGGACAGCGTCGACGAGCTGGTCTGCTCCGCGCGCGGCTGCCGGCAGGAGGCCACCTGGGGCGTGCTGTGGAACAACCCGACGCTGCACACCCCCGAGCGCCGCAAGGTCTGGCTGGCCTGCGACGCGCACCGGGAGTACCTGGAGGAGTACCTGCGCGCGCGGGTGTTCTGGAAGTCCACGGTCCCGGTGGCCGATCTGCCGCGGGTGGAACAGGGCGCTCCGGGGCTGCCATGGCGCTGACCGGCGCGGTGCCGGGGCTGTCCCGGCTGAGCCCGCACGCCCGGCGCGCGGTCGGGCTGGTGCTGCTGGCGGTGGTGCTGGCGACCGCCTGCACGTTCCTCGGCCGGTGGCAGTGGAACCGGCACGTCGCCCGTGACGCCGCGATCCGCCTGGTGGAGGCCAACTACGACTCGACGCCCGTGGCGCTGGCCGACCTGCTCCCCCGCACGGACGCGACGCTGGACCCCGACGACGTCTGGCGGCAGGTGACCGTCGAGGGCCGCTACGACGCGGACGCGACGGTGCTGCTGCGCAACCGGCCGGTGGACAGCCAGCCCGGCTTCCACGTGCTCGTGCCGCTGGTGCTGACCGACGCGAGCACCGGCGCCGATCCCGTCGTGCTCGTGGTCGACCGGGGCTGGGTGGCCTGGGACGACGACGCCAGCGGCGAGATCGACGTGCCCGCGCCGCCGTCCGGCGAGGTGGCCGTGACCGTGCGGATGCGGCGGGACGAGCCCGCCAGCGACCGCAGCGCCCCCGCCGGGCAGGTGCAGGCGATCCACGTGGACCAGGTGCTCGCCGCCGGCGGCATCAACCGGGCCGCGACCTCCTACGCCGCCTACGGCGCGGTGGTCACCGAGCAGCCCGCCGCCGCGACGGCGCTGGGCCGGCTGCCCGCACCGAGCACCGACCCCGGCTCGCACCTGTCGTACGCGTTCCAGTGGTGGACCTTCGCTCTCGGCGCGCTGGTCGGCTTCACCTGGATGGCGCGGCGCGAGGTCCGCGACGGGCGGGCGCTCGCGGAGGCGGGTGCGGCGATCGGGGACGACCCGACGCGTGCCGGGACGGGGCCGGGCACCGGCAGCGCTCCCCCGGCCGCGGGAGCCGCGCCCGGCACGTCCCCCGCACGCCGACGTCGCCGCCCCTCCGACGAGGAGACCGAGGACGCGCTGATCGACGCGCAGTCCTGACCCGCGGCCGGGTCCGCGTGGCTCAGGCCAGCGTCACGAGCTCCAGGTAGGACGGGTTCCACAGGTCCTCGTCGCCGTCCGGCAGCAGCACCACCCGCTCCGGGTTCAGCGCCTCGACCGCGCCCTCGTCGTGCGAGACCAGCACCACCGCGCCGGTGTACGAGCGCAGCGCCGCCAGGATCTCCTCGCGGGAGGCAGGGTCCAGGTTGTTGGTCGGCTCGTCCAGCAGCAGCACGTTCGCCGAGGACACCACCAGCGCCGCGAGCGCCAGGCGGGTCTTCTCGCCGCCGGAGAGCACCCGGGCGGGCTTGTCCGCGTCGTCGCCGGAGAACAGGAACGAGCCGAGCACCGAGCGCACCTGCGTGTCGGTGAGGTCGGGGGCCTGCGAGCGCAGGTTCTCCACCACGGTCCGGTCCAGGTCGAGCGTCTCGTGCTCCTGGGCGTAGTAGCCGAGCTTGAGGCCGTGCCCGGGGATCACCTCGCCGGTGTCCGGCTCCATCAGCCCGCCGAGCATCCGCAGCAGGGTCGTCTTGCCGGCGCCGTTCAGGCCGAGCACGACGACGCGGCTGCCCCGGTCGATCGCCAGGTCGACCCCGGCGAACACCTCCTGCGAGCCGTAGGACTTCGACAGGTCGGCGGCGGTGAGCGGGGTCTTGCCGCAGGCGGCGGGCTCGGGGAACCGCAGCCTGGCGACCTTGTCCTGCGCGCGGACGTCCTCCAGGCCGGACAGCAGCCGCTCGGCGCGGCGGGCCATGTTCTGCGCGGCGACGGTCTTGGTGGCCTTGGCGCGCATCTTGTCGGCCTGCGCCATCAGCGTCGAGGCCTTCTTCTCGGCGTTGGCGCGCTCGCGGCGGCGGCGCTTCTCGTCGGTCTCGCGCTGCTTGAGGTACGCGTCCCAGCCGAGGCTGTACTGGTCGAGCTCGCCGCGGTTGGCGTCCAGGTGGAACACCTTGTTCACCGTGTCGCGCAGCAGGTCGACGTCGTGGCTGATCACGATGAACCCGCCGGGGTACACCTTGAGGTAGTCGCGCAGCCAGATGATCGAGTCGGCGTCGAGGTGGTTGGTCGGCTCGTCCAGCAGCAGGGTGTCCGCGCCGGAGAACAGGATGCGCGCGAGCTCGACGCGGCGGCGCTGACCGCCGGACAGGGTGCCGATCTGCTGGGCGAGGATCCGGTCGTCCAGGCCAAGGTTCGCGGTGATCCGGTGCGCCTCGGACTCGGCGGCGTAGCCCCCGGCGGCGGTGAACCGCTGCTCGAGGCGCGCGTAGCGCTCCATGGCGGCCTCGCGGGTGTCGTCGTCCGCGCTGGCCATCGCGCCCTCGGTCTCGCGCATGGCGGCGACGATCTCGTCCAGGCCGCGCGCGGACAGCACCCGGTGCATCGCCAGGGTGGTGAGGTCGCCGGTGCGCGGGTCCTGCGGCAGGTAGCCGATCTCGCCGGAGCGGCTGATCGTGCCGCCGGTGGGCTGCGTCTCGCCCGCGAGGGTCTTGGTGAGCGTGGTCTTGCCGGCGCCGTTGCGCCCGACCAGGCCGATCCGGTCCCCCGCGGCGAGCCGGAAGGTCGCCGAGGACAGCAGCGTGCGCGCCCCGATCTGGAGCTCGACGCCCTGCGCTGTGATCACTGGTTCCCTCGTCCTGTCCTCGCCCGCACGCGGGCGCACCGATGCCGCGCGCTCCCTCGCGGCCCGGCACAAACGCCGCTCATTCTACGAGGCTCCATGCCCCCGGGCCGACCCCATATCCGCGGTGCGCACCTGCCGGAACCTCCAGCCGTGGGGTGCCGGGCTTGGCCGGGCCGTCCAGAGACCCGCCGCCGGGCCGACGGCTAGCGTGGCCGCGTACGGTGCCGCCCCCGCGCACCGCCCACCCGAAGCGAGGCGCAGCCGATGTCCGACACCTCCCCCGCCGATCGCAGCGTGCCCGCGATGCCCGTCGACGCGGCCGTGCCGGTGCCGGTGACCCGCACCTCCGTCGCCACCGACGTGGCGCTGGTCGCCACCTTCGCGGCCTTCGTCGCCGTGTGCGCCGTGCTCCCCGCGATCCCCACCGGCGGCGCGGTCCCGATCACCCTGCAGACCTTCGGCGTGGTGCTCACCGGCCTGGTGCTCGGCCCGCGGCGCGGCACCCTCGCTCTGCTGCTCTACGTGGCGGTCGGCCTGGCCGGGCTGCCGGTGTTCTCCGGCGGCGCGGGCGGGCTCGGCGTGCTGGGCGGCGCCTCCGCGGGCTACCTGCTGGCGTTCCCGGCGGCGGCGGCTGTCGCGGGCGGTCTCGGGCTGCTGGCCCGGCGGGCCCGTCCGGCGTGGCGGGTACCGGCGTTCTTCGGCGCGGCGACCGCCGCCACCCTGCTCACGGTGCACCCTCTGGGCATCGCGGTCATGGGCTGGCGGCTGGGCATGTCGGCCTCGGAGGCCGTCGCGGCCGGCGCGGTGTTCCTGCCCGGCGACGTGATCAAGAACGTGCTCGCCGCGGTGGTCGCCGCCGCCGCGGTCCGCGCGTTCCCGGACCTGCTGCGCGGCCGGTGATCGAGCTCGACGGCGCGCTGGTCACCGCCTGGGCGCCGGGGGCGGCCGCCGCGGACGGCCGCGGGGACGGCCGGCGCGGGCGGTCAGCGCCCGAGCACGTCGTGCGGATCCTCGGCCCGGTGACCTGCACGCTCACCGAGCGGCGGGTCGCGGTGGTCGGCGCCAACGGCTCCGGCAAGTCGACCTTCGCCCGCCTGCTCAACGGCCTCACCCTGCCCTCGGCCGGCACCGTGCGCGTCGACGGCCTCGACACCGCCCGCGACGGGGCCGCCGTCCGTCGCCGGGTCGGCTTCCTGTTCACCGATCCCGACGCGCAGGTCGTCATGCCGACCCCCGTCGAGGACGTCGCGCTGTCCCTGCGCCGCACCGGCGTCCCCGCCCGCGAGCGCGACGCCCGCGCCCGCGAGGCGCTGGACCGGGTCGGCCTGGCCGATCGCGCCGACCTGCCGGTGCGCGCCCTGTCCGGCGGCCAGCGCCAGCTGCTCGCCCTCGCCGCCGTCCTCGCCACCGAGCCGCAGGTGCTGGTCTGCGACGAGCCCACCACCCTGCTCGACCTGCGCTGGCGCGCCGCCGTGGACCGGATCCTCGCCGACCTGCCGCAGCAGGTGGTGGTCGTGACCCACGACCTCGACGCCGCCGCCCGCGCCGACCGGGTGCTGGTGGTCGACGACGGGCAGGTGGTGCACGACGGCGCCCCGGAGACGGCGATCGCCGCCTACCGTGGACTGATGGCCGCGCCCGACCCAGCCCCGCGCCCGTGACCCTGCTCGGCCTGCACCGGCCCGCACGCACCCCCCTGGACCGCACCCCGGTGGGTGCCAAGCTCGCCGCGCTGGCCCTGCTCGGCCTCGCCGTCGTGCTCACCCGGGGGGTCGTCGCGTCGACCGCGCTGCTCGGCGTGGTCGTGCTGGCCGCCGTCCTCGCCCGCCTCCCGCTGCGTCGCACCCTGCGCGCGCTGCTGCCGGTGCTGCTCACCGCCGCCCTCGCCGGGGCGTACCAGTGGTGGGCGCGCGGGTGGACCTCCGCGGTCGAGGTGGTCGCCGATCTGCTCGCCCTGGTGCTCGCCGCCACCGTGGTCACCGCCACCACCCCCGCCGACCGGCTGCTCGACGTGCTGACCCGTGCTGCCCGCCCGCTGCGCCACCTCGGCATCTCCCCCGACGTCGTCGCGCTGACCGTGGCGCTGGTGCTGCGCACCGTGCCGGAGATCGCCCGCACCGTGCACGAGGTCCGCGACGCCGCCCGCGCCCGGGGTGTCGAGCGCGACCCCCGCGTGTGGCTCACCCCCGCCGTGCTGCGGGTGGTCGGCCGGGCACGCGACCTCGGCGAGGCGCTGGCCGCGCGCGGGATCGTGGACTGATCAGGGTCTTCCCTCACCACGGCACGCAATTCGGGCGCGCGTAGGGGAAACCACTCACGCGACGCCACGCGACGCGCTGACCTGTGCCAACGTCGGACTCTCGCCCCGTCGCCCGGCGGGACGCACCGATGCCGCAGCAGGGAGCACGCGATGGCCAACATGAACGTCAGCTACCAGGAGATCGAGCAGGCCGCGACGCGGCTCGCCACCGGGCAGGAGGAGCTGACCACCCGGCTCACCGAGCTGCGGACCTTCATCGCGAGCCTGATCTCCTCGGGCTTCGTCACCGACCAGGCCTCCGTCGCCTTCGGCGAGTCCTACGAGCAGTTCACCACCGCCGCCACGCAGACCGTCGGTGCGCTGACCAACCTCGCGCAGTACCTGCGGTCCACCGCCTCCACCCTGTCGGAGGTCGACTCCCAGCTCGCGGCCGGCCTGCGCCGCTGACCACGTCCGTCGCGCGGGCGGCCCGGCGATCGGTCCGCCCGCGCGACGTCGTCGTGCCCGGAGAGGAGCACAGGTGCGCACACGTCTGGTCCTGCGTCGCCCGGGTGGCGTGGAGACGGCGGTCGTGGTCACGGCCAGTGCCGGGACGACCGCCGGTGACCTCGCCGACGCGCTGCTCCGCGGCGGCTCCGGGCACGAGGTCACCGGCACGCCGACACTGCGCCTCCAGCGCCCCGACGACGACGCCCTCCGCACCGTCCCGGGCGCGACCACGCTGGTCGACGCGGGACTGCGCGCCGGCTCCCTGATCACCCTGACCGGCGAGGGCGCCGGCTACCGCGAGCCCGAGGGCCCCGTCGTCGCCCGCCTGACCGTGCTCAGCGGTCCTGACGCGGGCCGCACCTGGGACCTGGCGGCCGGCGTGGTGGTGATCGGGCGCGGGCCGGCCAGCGGCGTGCGCCTCGACGACCTGATGGTCTCCAAGACGCACGCCCGGCTGCTGGTCGGCGAGGTGGTGGAGATCGTGGACGCCGGCTCGTCGAACGGCCTGGTCGTCGGGGACGGCCGGGTGCCGCGCCTCGTGCTGCGACCGGAGGACGTCGTGCTGGTCGGCGGCTCGGAGATCCAGGTGCGCCCCGTAGCCGGCAGCGTCCTGCCGGGGATCCCGGCGCCCACCGCGCCACCGAGCGCGACCGTGGAGTTCGTCCGGTCGCCGCGCGTGCTCGGCCGCTACGCCGAGCGCACGCTGCCCGCGCCGGAGGTGCCCCGCCCGTTCACCCCGCAGCGGCTGCCGTTCGTCGCACTGATCGGCCCGGTGCTGATGGGCGCCGGCATGTACACGATGACTCGCAACCCGATGTCGCTGATGTTCCTCGCCCTGAGCCCGATGCTGATGCTCGGCACCTGGTGGGATTCCCGGACGACCGGACGCCGCAGGTCCCGCTCCGAGGCCGCCGCGTTCCACGAGGGGCTGCGCCGGCTGCGTGACCAGGTCGAGCAGGACCACCTCGAGGAGCAGCAGGCCCGACGGCGGGAGACCCCGGCCACGCGCGACCTCGTCGAGCACGCGCTCGGCCTCGACGCCGGCCTGTGGGCGGCGCGTCCGGACTCCCGGGACTTCCTGCACGCCCGGCTGGGCACCGGCACCGACGTCTCGCGCACCACCGTGGAGACCCCCGCCCGCGGATCGGCCGACCCGGAGCTGTGGGACGAGCTGCACGCCGTGCTGGCCGAGCTGCGGGACGTGACGGACGTGCCCATGGTCCTCGACCTCGCCGAGTCCGGCGTCATCGGCGTCACCGGACGCCCGGAGCCTGCCCCCGCCGTCGCCCGCGCCCTCGTCGCCCAGCTCGTGTGCGGGCACTCCCCCGCCGAGCTCGTCCTGGTGGCGCTGACCTCGCGGGCCAGCGCGCCGCGGTGGGACTGGCTGCTCTGGCTGCCGCACGCCGACTCCCCGCACTCACCGCTCACCGAGCACGTCGGGTCGGACCCGGCCGCGTGCGCCCGCGTGCTGCTCGGGCTCGAGGAGCTGATCGCCGCGCGCCGGGCGGACCGCACCCACGGCGCCACCGTCCTCCCGCGCGTGCTCGTTCTGGTCGAGGACGACACCCCGGCGGACCGCGGTCGACTGGTCCGCGTGGTCGAGGAGGGCCCCGCCGTCGGGGTGCACGTGCTGTGGTGCGCCCCGCGGCCGCAGCGGCTGCCCGCCGCCAGCAGGTGCGTGCTGGTCGTCGACGACGCCGGAGCACGGGTCGGGTCCACCACCGACGGCACCTGGCACGACCTGGTCCCCGAACGGCTCGATCCCGCCGAGGCGCACCGGCTGGCCCGCCACCTCGCGGGCGTGCGCGACGCCGGTGCACCGGTGCCGGACGAGTCCGACCTGCCGCGCGGGGTCGGCTTCCTCACGCTCGCCGGGCACGACCTGGCCGAGGACCCCGCCTCCGTCGTGGCTCGGTGGCACGAGACCGGTTCGGTGCTCGACCGCACCGGCACGCCCGTGCGTCGGCGGACCGACGCCGCCCTGCGCGCCGTGGTGGGTCAGGGCGCCGATGGGGAGTTCGTGCTGGATCTGCGGGCGCAGGGTCCGCACGCGCTGGTCGGTGGCACGACCGGGTCGGGCAAGTCGGAGTTCTTGCAGGCGTGGGTGCTGGGGATGGCGGCGGCGCACAGCCCGGACCGGGTGTCGTTCCTGTTCGTGGACTACAAGGGTGGGGCGGCGTTCGCGGACTGCGTGGACCTGCCGCACTGCGTGGGTCTGGTCACCGACCTGTCGCCGCACCTGGTGCGGCGCGCGCTGGCCTCGCTGCGGGCCGAGCTGCGTCACCGCGAGCACCTGCTCGCCGCCGCGGGGGCGAAGGACCTGCTGGCGATGGAGCGTGCCGGCGATCCGCGGACCCCGCCGGCGTTGGTGATCGTGATCGACGAGTTCGCGGCGCTGGTGCAGGAGGTGCCGGAGTTCGTCGACGGGGTGGTCGACGTCGCCCAGCGTGGCCGCTCGCTCGGTCTGCACCTGATCCTGGCGACCCAGCGCCCGGCGGGGGTGATCAAGGACAACCTGCGCGCCAACACCAACCTGCGCATCGCGCTGCGGATGGCCGACGAGCACGACTCCACCGACGTGCTCGGATCGCCGATGGCCGCGCAGTTCGACCCCCGGGTGCCCGGGCGGGGTGCGGTGCGCACCGGGCCGGGACGACTCGCCATGTTCCAGACCGGCTACGTCGGCGGACGCAGCGACGCCGCACCCGCCGCGCCCGCCGTCAGCATCGAGACCCTCACCTTCGGACCCGGCGAGCCGTGGGTGCTCGCGCCCCGCCCCGGCCCACAGGCCGAGCACCCCGACGGCCCCACCGACGCCGCGCGCGTCGTCGCGACCCTCGGCGCGGCCGCGCGCCGGGCCGGCGTGCCCGAACCCCGCCGACCCTGGCTGCCCGAGCTGCCCACGGTGCTCACGCTCGACCTGACCACCGAGCGGGACGACGCCACCCTCCCGCTCGGCCTGATCGACGTCCCCGCCGAGCAGGCGCAGGTCCCGTTCCTGCACCGGCCCGAGCAGGACGGCACCCTCGCGGTCTTCGGCACCACCGCCTCCGGGCGGTCCACGGTGCTGCGCTCGGTGGCGCTGTCCGTGGCGACCGCGCAGGGGCACGTCGAGATCTACGGCCTGGACCTCGGCGGCGGGGCGCTCGGCATGATCGCCGCGCTGCCGCAGGTCGCCGCGGTGGTCGACGGGGACGACGAGGAGCGGGTCGCCCGCGTGATCACCCGGTTGTGCGCCACCCTCGACGAGCGCGCCGATCTGTTCGCGCGGGTGCACGCCGGATCGCTGAGCGACCACCGCCGGCTCACCGGCACGCACCTGCCGCGGATCTACCTGCTGGTGGACGGGATCGCCGCCCTGCACGACGCCTACCAGTCCCCCGGGCGCATCGGCACCTACACCGGCCTGCTGCGGCTGGTCGCCGAGGGTCGTGCCGTCGGCGTGCACGTGATCCTCACCGCGGAGCGGCCCGGTGCCCTCACCACTGTGATGTCCGCGCAGATCTCCCGTCGGCTCGTGCTCCGCCAGGCCGACGCGAACGCGTGCGCCCACCTCGGCGCTCCCCCGGACCACCACGGCCCCGACCTGCCGCCCGGCCGTGGCGTGCTCGCCGGCAGCACCGACGAGATCCAGGTCGCCGTGCTCGCAGGCGCCACGGAGAGCGCCCTCCAGGCCGTCGCCGTGGTCGAGATCGCGGACAGGCTGCGTGCCGCGGGTGCGCCGGTCGCGCCACCGGTCGGTCGGCTCGCGGCCGAGATCGATCCGCTCGATCTGCCCGGCCAGGTCGACGGCCACCCGGTGCTCGGGATCGCCGCCGACACGCTCGCCCCGATCGGCTTCGAACGCGCCGGCACCCTGCTCGTCGCCGGTCCCGGAGGCAGCGGCCGGTCCACCGCCGTCGCCTCGATCGCCGCCGCGATCCACCGGCACGACCCTGCTGCACCGTTGTACCGGTGCGGCCCCCGCCGCTCCCCCGCCTCCCGGGTGGACGGGTGGACCGAGCAGGCGCACACCCCCGCCGAGATCGCCGACCTCGCCCGCCGCCTGCTCCCGCTGCTCAGCGAGCCGGTCGATCCGGAGCACCCGGCGATCACCCTGGTCGTCGAGGGCTACTGCGACCTGCCGACCACCGAGGCCGAGGCGCCGCTGCTCGCCGCTGTCCGCGCCGCCCGCCGCAACGGGCACCTGGTCGTCGCCGAGTCCGAGACCTCCGCCTGGGCCTCCGGCTGGCCGCTGGTCGCCGAGATCCGCGCCGGCCGGTCCGGGATCGCCCTGCAACCCGACCAGCCGGACGGCGACGTGCTGTTCCGGGTGGCGTTCGACCGCATGCGACGCGCCGACTTCCCGGTCGGACGCGGCCGGTACGTCACCGCCGGGCGCTCCCGCACCGTGCAGCTGCCCGCCCCGCCCGCCCGAGGAGACGCTCCGTGACGACACCCCCTGCCCGCACCCCGCGACCCGGGGGCGTCCTCGCGCTCGGGCTGATCCTGCTTGCCGGCTGCGGCCCGGCGGACGAGCCTGGGCCGACCCCGACGCCCTCGGTGACCCGCGCGCTGCCGGTGGCGCAGATCGGCGCGCTGGTGCCGGCGGAGCCGGGGGCGAACGAGCTCGAGGACACGCCGGCGGTGCAGGCGATCCGGGAGACCGATGTGATCGTCGCCTGGGCGAACCTGACCGACGACGCCGGAATCGCCCAGGTGACGAAGCGGATCGACCCGAAGTCCCATCCCGCGCTGGTCGGGCTGAGCTCGGCCGTGGAGCGAGACCCGTACGTCCGCACCGGCCCGATGCCGTTCGTGGCGCTCGGCGTGATCGACAACGCCGACGGCTCGACGACGGTGCGCACGTGCATACGTTTCACACCTGAGTCGTACGCCTCGAAGTCAGACGGCTCGATGCGCCAGCACCTCGATGACTACGGCGGGCTTTCCGACATCACCGTCTTGCCGCTGACCCCGGACGAGATCGCCGACCTGGCGGCGGTCGGGCTGACCGCACCGGCGCTGCGGGTCCGTTCCTACCAGGCCGTCTCGGGCGGGTGCGACGCCTCGGGCGTCGTGGTCCAGCAGTTCGAGAACTGGCGCGACGTCGCCCCCGTCGGCCGCTACTGACACCCCCGATCACCCCGGACGAGAGGCAGCACCGTGCCCGACCTCACCCTCGACCAGACCGTGCTCACGCCGGTGCTCTCCACCCTGGTCGGCCTGCGCGCGCAGGCCGACCCCGACCGACCGCCCCCGTCGATCTCGCTGTGCGGGTCGGACGAGGTGATCGGCGCCTACGTGCAGGCATTCCGGATGATCGCCGCGCAGGACGCGACGTGCTGGTCCGGGTGGGCCGAGCTCGGCGGGCGGGCGGTGGACGTGCTCGCCGAGCTCGGCCGGGTCGACGCGAGCCTCGCGGCGGGTCTGCGGTGAGCGGGGCGGGCTCTCGTCCTGACGGGGGTGTGCCGAGCGTGTGCGAGTCGGCCGCGGCCCTGGTGCGAGGGCTGTCGACCACGCTCGCGCAGGGCCGCAGCCACGTCGAGGCGCAGGTCGCGCTGGTCGGCGTCGAGGTGTGGAACGGGGTGGCCGCGCAGGCGTTCCGGGACTCGGCGGCCATCAGCACCACCGAAGCGGTGGCCGGCGTGCAGGCCTGGGACCGGCTGGCCGCCGCGCTGTCCGGCTACGCCGCCGAGCTGTCGGCGATGCAGGACGAGGCCGACGGCCTGCGCACCCGGCTCGCCCGGGCGCAGGACGACCTGACCCACGGGAAGTCCGCGCTGTCCCGTGCCACCACCGCCACCGCGACCACGGACGACGACGCGTCGGGCACGGTCGACCCGCGCCTGCGGCTGGCGGTGAGCACCGCACAGGCCGAGATCGCCACCGCCCGGGCGCTGCTGGACGCGCTCGGCGAGCGCCGCCGCGCCCTGGACCGCCGCACCGCCGACGCCCTGCTGGACGCCCCCGGACCCGGCGCACGGGCGTGGGCCGCGCTGGCCTACCGCGCGGACGGCTCCGCACGCCCGCTGGCCACCACGATCGACCAGGTGCTCGACCGGCTGCTCGACGGGACGATCACCACCGAGGACCACCTGCTGCTCGCCCGGCTGCTGTCCATGCACTCCGGGGACCAGGCCGCGATGTCCCTGCTCTACCGCGAGCTCGGCGCCGCGGGGGTGACCGACCTGCTGGTCAACCTCGCCACCGTCGAGGACCTGCACGACGACCTGCCGACGGGCACCACCACCGCCGGGCTCGCCGCCCAGATCGCCGCCGGGCTGGTCACCGCCTCTCGGGCCTGGACACCGGGCACCGCCACCGCCTTCGGCGCCGCGCTGCTGGACACGATCACCCCCCACGGCCGGCGGCCCGCAGTCGCGTTCCTGCTGGCGGCCGAGGGCCTGGACACCGACGTCGTGCTCGGCGCCTTCGACCGTCTGGAGGGGCTGCGCGGCACCGATCCCGAGCGGTTCGACGAGCTCACCGGGACCCCACCCAGCATCGGGCCGACCGTGCTCGGCCTGAACCAGCACACCGTCGAGGCCGCCATCACCACCGCGCTCGGCGGCGGCCCCGGCTCACTGACCGGGGCGATCTTCGCCCAGCTGGCCCGCCACCCCGAAGCTGTCGTGGACCGGTTCGCCGGGCAGGACGCCCGCGTCGACTACTGGTTCGGGCAGCACGCCTGGGGCGGCGACCGGTTCGAGGGCCCCGCCACCCTGCTCGACGCGATCGCCCACGACGCCGACCTCCAGGCCGCCCGCGCCACGGACCCGCTCGGCGACACCTGGCGCGAGGCGATCGGGGTGCTCGCCGCCGCCTCCGAGGCCCTCGGCGGGAACCTCTCGTTCGAGGTCGGGGCCCTGTCGCCGACCGCCGCCCGCGACCTCGCCGAGGCGCTGGCGACCGTGATGCCGGAGATCGCCGCGGGGTTGAGCAGTGGCGTCATGGTCGAGGACCTCGAAGGCGGAGGTAGCTCATATGTGCAAGCGGTGGGCTCCGCAGGTGCGTTCGACGCTGCTCCATTCGACGTCCAGCGGGGCAACCTGTCCCGCCTGCTCGGCGTCACCCTGCTCGACCCCGCCGCCCTCGCGACCTTCTCCGGGGCTGCCGGCACCTACGCCACCGAGGTCCTGGCCCACGTGACCGGCCCGAACCACCCCGACGTCGACTCCGCGACGACCCTGCTGGACGGTGTCGGGTCCTTGTTCGGCCTGACCCACGGCTCCTACACCGCCCAGGACACCTGGCACGCCGAGGCCCTCGGCGACCAGGCCCGCCACGAGCTCGACACCGTCATGACGATCTCCTCGCTCATCCCCGGCGTCAGCACCGGTCACGCCCTCGCCGACTACCTCGCCCAGGTCGCCACCGGCACCGCCCTGGACCACGGCGCCAGCCTGGACCCCCGGATCATCAGCCAGCAGGACCTCGACGCGCTCGTCGACCAGGGCACCGGCATGGGCGGGGACCTCCTGCACGAGACCGTCAACGCCACCCTGACCGCCCGCTGGGACGCGATCACCCCCGCCTACACCGGCACCAGCGACCAGCCCCTGGGCGCACCGACCCTGACCAGCACCCTCGATGACTCCTACGCCACCACCGCCACGGCCGTCACCAACCCCGTCGCCACCGGCGACTACGACGTCCGCGTCCCCGGCGAGACCCAGCCCCGCAACCCCCGGGACATGCCATGACACGCACCACCCGCACGATCACCGCCACCGCGACCGTGCTGCTCGCGCTGACCGCCTGCACCACCGCGCCCGACCCCACCCCGACACCCACCCCCGAGCCCACTGGCCCCTGGCCCGCCGCCGACATCGCCCCCCTCACCCCACCCGACCCCGCACCCAGCGACCTGGAACAGACCACCGCCGTCCAGGTCATCCGCGAGACGATGATCGTGCTGGCCTGGGCCAACCTCACCGACACCATCCACTTCGCCCAGTTCACCCAATGGATCGACCCCGCGAGCAACCCAAGCGTGGCCGGGCTGAACGACGACGCGACCGAGACGATGCATGAGTACCCCTGGGTATCCACCGGTCCGGCGGCGTGGGTTCCCGTCACAGTTGTGGAGAACCTTGACGGGTCCACAACAGTCCGCACCTGTGGCGCCTCTTCTCGAGAGATGGAGGTCTCGAAAGCAGACGGCACGCCTCGGCCGAGATTCGCGGATCTGGGCCGCACCTCCGACATCACCCTCTCGCCCCTCACCCCCGACGAGATCGCCACCCTCGAGGCCCAGGGCCTGACCCCGCCCTCGCTGTGGGTCCGCGACTACCAGGCCGTCAGCGGCGAGTGCGACGACTCCGCCGTCATCGCCCAACGCTTCGAGAACTGGCAGGACGTCGCCCCCATCGGCGACTACCCCCTCACCGACCCCTACCTCGTCCGCGTACCCGGCGAGGACGAACCCCGCCGACTGGAAGACATGCCATGACCACCGGTCGAGCCGCATCGGCGCGCACGCGTACGGTGGTCGACGTGCCAGCACGACCCGACCCCGACGAGGACAGCCCCACCCGCCCCGCCGCCGACGAACCGCCCCGCCCGGTCAGCGCGCCGTTGCAGCAGATCACGATCACGATCGGCTTCGGCCTGATGACGATCGGCACCCTGATCGCCCTGGTGATCGACCCCTCGTGGTGGCGGGTGGTGACGGTGCTGTGCTTCGCCGCGACCATCCCGGTGGCCCGCGCCGCCGTCCAGGCGCGGGTGGCTCCCGGCGCGCCGGGGGTGCCGCCGACGACGCACCTGCGCAGCACCCTGCTGCCGCTCGCCGCCCTGGCGCTGGTCGCCCTCGGCCTGTGGAGCGTCCGCCTCGCCGCCTGACCCCCGGACGCCCCCGCAGGTCACGCCCGCTAGAGTGCCGCGGGACCGCGCCGCCCGGGCACGGTCGGAGGGGGACGACGGGTGCGCGCACCGGCACGAGGACTGCTGACCGGGGCCGCCGTGCTCGCGATCGCGCTGACGCTCACCGCCTGCGGGCCGGTGAACCGCGGCACGTCCCTCGGCGAGGGGCTGGAGGCGGCCGTGCGCGACCTGCCGGGCGTGTCCGAGGTCGAGGGCGGCGGGCAGAACCCGCTGCCGTGGTCCGGGACCGCCGACAGCACGGTCACCCTGGACGCGTCCGCCACCGCCGAGCAGGTGCTCGTCGTGGCCGAGGCGGCGTTGGCGGAGATCGCGCAGGGCGACGGCGACCTGACCGCGGTGCTGGAGCAGCAGCGCGACGGCGTGCTGCTGACGATCGCGCTGGACGAGCGGGGCTGGGCGGACGTCGACCTGCTGCGCGGCGCGCACGAGGCAGCCGCACTGATCCCGGAGGGCACCGTGCAGGTGCGCCCGGTCGACACCGCTCGCCCGGACAGCGCCCGCCCGGACAGCGCCGAGCGGACCCGCCGCGCGGAGGTGCAGGTCGACGGCGGCCTCGCGGCCGACCTCCCCGCACTGCTGCCCGCGTACGTCGCGCTCGACGGCTGGGACGAGGCGGCGCTCGCGCTGTGGTCCGCCGACGGCCGTGCGGGCTACGAGATCGACCCGCTCACCCCGGCCACCGCCGAGCCGGTCACGGCCCTCACCGCCGCCGGCGTCCCCGTGCTCCGTGCCGGCCTGGGCACCACGGGCGGCACCCTGCGCGTCCCGCCGCGCTCCGTCCCCGACGCCCGCCGGGTGCTCGCCGAGGCGCTGCCCGGCCTCGACCTGACGGTCTCCTCGCAACAGGTCGCCCCCAGCCCGGCTCCGAACCCCGCCCAGGGCACACCGGCCCCGACCTCCTGACTCCCGGCGCGCGAACGGCCGGCCACCCCGCAGGGCGACCGGCCGTCGCGAACACGCGCTCGCGTCAGATGTTGAACCCGAGGGCCCGCATCTGCGCGCGGCCGTCGTCGGTGATCCGCTCCGGGCCCCACGGCGGCATCCACACCCAGTTGATCCGGAAGGAGTCGACCAGTCCCTCCAGGGAGGTGCCGGCCTGGTCCTCGATCACGTCGGTCAGCGGGCAGGCCGCCGAGGTGAGCGTCATGTCGATGGTGACGTGCCGGTTCGGCTCCAGGGCGATCCCGTAGACGAGGCCGAGGTCGACGACGTTGATCCCGAGCTCAGGGTCGATGACGTCGCGCAGCGCCTCCTCGATGTCGGCGGCGTTCGCCGGTGCCTGCGGCGGCGTGGTGGTGTCGCTCATCGTGCCTCCCCGTCGTGGACCGGCGTGCCGGCCCCGGTGGTCCGTGCCGCGGCGGCCTGCGCCACGGCGTCCTTCATCGCCGCCCAGCCGAGCAGCGCGCACTTGATCCGTGCGGGGTAGCGGGCGACGCCGACGAAGGCGACGCCGTCCTCCAGCTCCTCGTCGGGCTCGTAGCCCTCGGGCAGCACGCCGCGGGTGTCCATCAGGTCGCGGAACTCCGCGGACAGCGCCAGCGCGCGGTCCAGCGACTTGCCGGTGACGGCCTGGGCCATCACCGAGGCGGACGCCTGCGAGATCGAGCACCCCTGGCCGGTCCAGGTGAGCTCGCCGAGCACGGGCTCCCCCTCGCCGTCCAGGCGCACCCGCAGGGTCACCTCGTCGCCGCAGGTCGGGTTCACGTGGTGCACCTCGACGTCGTAGCGCTCCTGCTCCCCCCGGTGGGTGGGGTGCTTCGCGTGGTCCAGGATCACCTGCTGGTACAGCTGCTCCATCGATCCGGTCATGTCAGTCCTCCAGCCCGAAGAACGTCCGGACCCCCGCCAGTGCTTCCCGGAACACCGCGATCTCCTCGTCCGTCGTGTAGACGGCCGCGGAGGCGCGGGCGGTGGCCGCGACGCCGAACCGGCGGTGCAGCGGCTGCGCGCAGTGGTGGCCGACCCGCACGGCCACGCCGGCGTCGTCGAGCACCTGGCCGACGTCGTGCGCGTGCACGCCGTCCACCACGAAGGACACCGTGGCCAGCCGGTCGCGGGTGTCGGTCGGGCCGATCACCCGCACGCCGGGCACCGAGGCCACCGCGTCGAGCAGCAGCCCGGTCAGGTGCGCCTCGTGGGCGGCGACCGCGTCCATGCCGAGCTCGGACAGGTAGGTCGCGGCGGCGCCCATGCCGATCGCCTGGGAGACCATCTGCGTCCCCGCCTCGAACCGGCGTGGCGGCGGCGCGAAGGTGGTGGTCTCCATGGTGACGACCTCGACCATCGACCCGCCGGTGGTCACCGGGGGCATCGCCTCCAGCAGCTCGCGGCGGCCGTAGAGGGCGCCGACGCCGGTGGGGCCGAGCATCTTGTGCCCGGAGAACGCGGCGAAGTCGACGCCGAGCGCCCCGAGGTCCACCGGCAGGTGCGGCACGCTCTGGCAGGCGTCGAGCACGGTCAGCGCGCCGACCTCGCGGGCCCGGGCGACGAAGCGCTCGACCGGGGTGATCGCCCCGGTGACGTTGGACGCGTGCGTGAACGCCAGCACCTTCGTGCGGTCGGTGACGACGGTGTCCAGGTCGTCGACCCGGATCCGCCCGTCGTCCTCGACGCCCAGCCAGCGCAGGGTGGCGCCGGTGCGGGCGGCCAGCTCCTGCCACGGCACCAGGTTCGCGTGGTGCTCGGCCTCGGTGACGACGATCTCGTCCCCGGGGGCCAGCGCGAACCGCTGCGCCGCCGCCCCGCCGCGACCGGCGGTGGCGTTGGACATGGCGTAGGCGACCAGGTTGATCCCGGCGGTGGCGTTGGAGGTCCACACCAGCTCGTCCTCGGCCACGCCGACGAAGCCCGCGACCTGCTGGCGCGCGGTCTCGAACGCCTCGGTGGCCTCCTCCGCGAGCTGGTGCGCCCCGCGGTGCACGGCGGCGTTGCGCTGCGCGTAGAAGTCCTGCTCGGCGTCCAGCACCACCTCGGGCTTCTGCGAGGTGGCGCCGGAGTCGAGGTAGACCAGCGGGCGGCCGTGGCGCACCGTGCGGTGCAGCAGCGGGAAGTCCGCCCGGACCGCCGCCAGCTCGGCGGCGTCCAGGACGCGCGTGCTCGCGCGCTCCTGCGTGTCGGTCATCTCGTCCTCGATCCGTGTGGTGCGTGCGTCAGGCGGAGGCGCCCGTGGTGAGGAACCGGTCGTAGCCCTCGTTCTCCAGGCGCTCGGCCAGCTCCGGGCCGCCCTCCTCGGCCACGCGGCCGTCGACGAAGACGTGCACGAAGTCCGGCTTGATGTAGCGCAGGATCCGCGTGTAGTGGGTGATCAGCAGCACGCCGAGGTCGGTGGCCGCCTTGGCGCGGTTCACGCCCTCGGAGACGATGCGCAGCGCGTCGACGTCCAGGCCGGAGTCGGTCTCGTCCAGGATCGCGACGGCCGGCTTGAGCAGCTCCATCTGGAGGATCTCGTGGCGCTTCTTCTCGCCGCCGGAGAAGCCCTCGTTCACCGAGCGCTCGGCGAACTGCGGGTCCATCCGCAGCAGCTCCATGGCGCCGTTGACGTCCTTGACCCAGGTGCGCAGCGGCGGGGCCTCGCCGGCGATGGCGGTCTTGGCGGTGCGCAGGAAGTTCGACACCGACACGCCCGGCACCTCGACCGGGTACTGCATGGCGAGGAACAGGCCGGCGCGGGCCCGCTCGTCCACGGACATCGCCAGCACGTCCTCCCCGTCCAGGGTCACGGTGCCGCTGGTGACCTGGTACTTGGGGTGGCCGGCCAGCGAGTACGCCAGCGTGGACTTGCCGGAGCCGTTCGGGCCCATGATCGCGTGGGTCTCGCCGCTCGACACGGTGAGGTCGACGCCGCGCAGGATGGGCTTGGGGCCCTCCTTCGTCTCGACGCTGACGTGCAGGTCGCGGATCTCCAGGGTGGACATCTCGGTTCTCCTCGTTCTGAAAAGCCTCAGGCTGAAAGGTCAGGGGTGCGTGCTCAGCCGACGTCGACGAGCACGCGCTCGCCGTCCACGGTCAGGGGGTACACGGGGACGGGGCGGACGGCCGGGGGGCTCAGCGGCTCGCCGGTGCGCAGGTCGAACTTCGACCCGTGCAGCCAGCACTCCACCGTGCAGTCCTCGACCTCCCCGTCGGACAGGGACACCGCGCCGTGCGAGCAGATGTCGCTGATGGCGTGCAGCGAGCCGTCCTCGGCGCGGACCACCGCGACCTCGACGACCCCCTCGGGGCCCTCCAGCTCGACGCGCAGCGCGCCGGCCTCGGGGACGTCCTCGGTCATGCAGGCGAGCTGGGCGCTCATGCGGTCTCGGTCTCGGCGGCCTCGACGACGCTCGCGGCGCCCTCGGCGAACTCGCTCATCGACCGGGCGAGCTCGGCCTCGATCGCGGCGATGAGCCGCTCCTCGACCTCCGGCACGCCGATCTGCCCGATCAGCTCCGCGAAGAAGCCGCGCACCACCAGGCGGCGGGCGTCGGTCTCCGGGATGCCGCGCGAGCGCAGGTAGAACAGCTGCTCGTCGTCGAACCGGCCGGTGGCGCTGGCGTGCCCGGCACCCTCGATCAGCCCGGTCTCGATCTCCAGGTTCGGCACCGAGTCGGCGCGCGCCCCGTCGGTGAGCACCAGGTTGCGGTTGAGCTCGTAGGTGTCGGTGCCCTCGGCCGCCGCGCGGATCAGCACGTCGCCGACCCACACCGTGTGCGCGCCCTCGCCCTGGAGCGCGCCCTTGTAGGTGACCCGGCTCTTGCAGTTCGGTACCGCGTGGTCCACGAACAGCCGCTGCTCCTGGTGCTGGCCCGCGTCGGCGAAGTACACGCCGAGCATCTCCACCGAGGCGCCCTCGCCGACGAACTCGGCGTCCGGGGTCAGCCGGACGACGTCGCCGCCCAGGGTGACCGCGATGTGCTTGACGGTGGCGTCGCGGCCCAGGCGCAGCCGGTGCGCGGTGTTGTGCACCGAGCCCTCGGCCCAGTCGTGCACCGTGACGACGGTCAGGTGCGCACCGTCCTCGGCGACGATCTCCACGGTCTCGCTGAGCAGCGCCGAGCCGACGTGGTCGATCACGACGGTGGCCTGCGACAGCGGCTTGGCGTGCACGAGCAGGTGGCTGCCGGTGGCCTCGAGCTGGCCCTCGACCCCCTCGACCCGCACCGAGGTGACGGTCGACGCGACGGCCTCCTGCGGGATCGTCACGACGGTGGCCCGCGGGAACGAGGCCCACGCCACGGCGGCGGCCCGGTCACCCGGCACGCCCGCGCGGCCCAGGCGGGCGTCGTCGCGGTCGACGATCTCCACCTCGACCTCGGGGGCGTTCACCACGGTGGTGAGCACGCCGTGCCCGGACAGCACGCCCTCGGTCGCCCCGGCGAACAGCGGCGCGAGCCGGTCCACCGGCGAGAACCGCCACTCCTCCTCGCGCCCGGTGGGCACGGGGAAGTCGGTCACGTCGAAGGAGGTCGCACGCGCGGCACGGGACGCCTCGGGGATCACCCCGACGCCGTGGCTGTGCGCCTCGTCGGCCGTCGCCCGGCTGTGGTCGGTCGACAGGTTCTGCGTGGTGGTCGACATCAGCCGACGGCCCCTTCCATCTGCAGCTCGATCAGGCGGTTCAGCTCGAGGGCGTACTCCATGGGCAGCTCGCGCGCGATGGGCTCCACGAACCCGCGCACGATCATCGCCATGGCCTCCGTCTCGGTCATGCCGCGGGACATCAGGTAGAACAGCTGGTCCTCGCTCACGCGGGACACGGTCGCCTCGTGGCCCATCGACACGTCGTCCTCGCGGACGTCCACGTAGGGATAGGTGTCGGACCGGGAGATCTGGTCGACCAGCAGCGCGTCGCAGAGCACGTTGGACGCGCTGTGGCTCGCGCCCTCGAGGACCTGCACCAGGCCGCGGTACGAGGTGCGGCCGCCGCCACGGGCCACCGACTTCGACACGATCGAGGACGAGGTGTGCGGGGCGGCGTGCACCATCTTGCAGCCGGCGTCCTGGTGCTGGCCCTCGCCGGCGAAGGCGATGGACAGCGTCTCGCCGCGGGCGTGCTCGCCCAGCAGGTAGATCGCCGGGTACTTCATGGTGACCTTCGAGCCGATGTTGCCGTCGACCCACTCCATCGTCGCGCCCTCGGCTGCGGTCGCCCGCTTGGTGACCAGGTTGTACACGTTGTTCGACCAGTTCTGGATCGTCGTGTACCGCACGCGGGCGTTCTTCTTCACGATGATCTCGACCACCGCGGAGTGCAGCGAGTCGGACTGGTAGATCGGCGCGGTGCAGCCCTCGACGTAGTGCACGTAGGAGCCCTCGTCCGCGATGATCAGCGTCCGCTCGAACTGGCCCATGTTCTCGGTGTTGATCCGGAAGTAGGCCTGCAGCGGGATCTCCACGTGCACGCCCGGCGGCACGTAGACGAAGGACCCGCCGGACCACACGGCCGTGTTGAGCGAGGCGAACTTGTTGTCGCCCGGGGGGATCACCGAGCCGAAGTACTGCTCGAACAGCTCCGGGTACTCACGCAGACCGGTGTCGGTGTCGACGAAGATGACGCCCTGCGCCTCCAGCGACTCCTGGATCTGGTGGTAGACGACCTCGGACTCGTACTGCGCGGCGACGCCGGCGACCAGGCGCTGCTTCTCCGCCTCCGGGATGCCGAGCCGGTCGTAGGTGTTCTTGATGTCGTCCGGCAGGTCCTCCCAGGAGGTCGCCTGCTTCTCGGTCGAGCGCACGAAGTACTTGATGTTGTCGAAGTCGATGCCCGACAGGTCCGCGCCCCACCAGGGCATGGGCTTCTTGTCGAACAGGCGCAGCGCCTTGAGCCGTGTCTTGAGCATCCACTCCGGCTCGTTCTTCAGCGCCGAGATGTTGCGGACGACCTCCTCGGACAGACCGCGCTGGGCGATCTGGCCGGCGGCGTCCGGGTCGTGCCAGCCGTAGCCGTAGTTGCCGATCGAGGCGATCGCCTCGTCCTGGCTCATCGGCTCGGCAGGCTTGCCGGTCGAGGTGTCGGTCGATGCCGTCATGCTCGTCGTCCTTCCGTCAGGCGCACGGTGCGGGGGCTCGGTGCGGGGTGCTCGTCGTGGGGTGCGTCGGGGCGGGTCCCCGCCGTCGTCGGACGCACCGGGATGATCGGGATGTTCGTGGTGCAGACGTGGCCGCCGTGGGCCAGCGTCGCGAGGCGCTGCACGTGCACGCCGAGCATCCGGGAGAAGGCGTGGGCCTCCGCCTCGCACAGCTCGGGGAACTCGCTGGCGACGTCCTGCACCGGGCAGTGCCCCTGGCAGAGCTGGATCGCGTGCGAGCCGGGCACCGGGCGGGCGGTGGCGGCGTAGCCCTCCAGGGCCAGCCCCTCGGCCAGCACCCGGGCGCGCTGCTCGGTGTCGTCACCCGCCTCGGCCAGCGCCTCGGCGTGCCGGGTCTCCAGCTCCAGCACCCGGCGCTCGGCGAAGTCACGGACCGCGGCGGCGCCACCGATCTCGGCGACGAAGCGCAGCGCCTGGCTGGCCAGCTCGGAGTACTGCTGGGTCAGCGCGGCCTGCCCCGCGGTGGTGACCACGTAGCGCTTGGCGGGCCGACCACGGCGGGCGGGGCCGGAGGTGGCGGCCTCGTGCACGCCGATCTGCCCCTCGGCCTCCAGCACCGCGAGGTGCCGACGGATCGCCGCGGCGGTCAGGTGCGTGTCGGTGGCCAGGTCGGCCGCGGACACCGGGCCGTCGCTCGCGATCAGGTCGAGCACCCGACGACGGGTGCCGGCGTCGGCCTCCGCCTCACGGACGGCGTGCGGTGCGAGGTCGTCCGGACAGCCGGCGCCCTCGGGTGCCGCAGGGTCTGGGGTCGAGCTCATGCGCACCTCCCTCCGCTGGGACGGGCCACCGGGAGCGACCCGGGGCACCACGACGCCCGGCAGGGCGTCCGATATCGGCAACATCCTTGTTGCCGAAATAAGTCCTGGCAAGCAAGGCGAACCTCACCCGGGGGCGCCGCGCGGTGGATCCGGCCCCCGGTGAGCGGCCTCGTCCGCCTACACTCGCGGGGTGCTCGGCCTGTCCTCCTCCCCGCCCGCCGTCGTGGTGCGCGGGCTCGTCAAGCGGTACGACGGCCGGGCCGTCGTCGACGGGCTCGACCTCACCGCCGAGCCCGGTCGGGTGACCGCGGTGCTCGGCCCGAACGGCGCCGGCAAGACCACCACCGTCGAGTGCTGCGAGGGCCTGCGCTCCCCCGACGCCGGCGAGGTCCGGGTGCTCGGCCTCGACCCGGTGGCCGACGCCCGCGCCCTGCGCCCCCGGGTCGGCGTGATGCTCCAGGACGCGGGCCTGCCCACCGGCGCGCCGGCGCTGGCGGTGCTGCGGCACGTCGCCGCGATGTACGCCGAGCCGCGCGACCTGGACGAGCTGGTCGACCGGCTGGGCATCGCCCCCTTCGCCCGGACCACGGTGCGCCGGCTGTCCGGCGGGCAGCGCCAGCGCCTCGCGCTCGCCACCGCCGTCGTCGGCCGGCCCGAGGTGGTGTTCCTGGACGAGCCCTCCGCCGGGATGGACCCGCAGGCCCGCCACGCGGTGTGGTCGCTGGTGGACGAGCTGCGCGCCGACGGCGTCGCGGTGGTGCTCACCACGCACCTGATGGACGAGGCCGAGGCGCTCGCCGACCACGTCGCCGTCGTGGACCACGGCCGGGTGATCGCCCAGGGCACCGTGCCCGAGCTGCTGCACGCCGAGGGGCTGCTGGCCTTCGACGCCGCCGCCGGGCTGGACGCGACCGCCCTGGGCACGGCGCTCGGCGCGGGCGTGCGCGAGACCGGCCCCGGCACCTACCAGGTGGAGGCCGCCGCCACCCCCGCGCTGGTCGCCGCGCTGGCCGGCTGGTGCGCCGAGCGCGAGGTGCTGCTCACCCGGGTCGACGCCGCCGGCCGCCGCACGCTGGAGGACGTCTTCCTCGACCTCACCGGGAGGAACCTGCGATGAGCACCGCTATTCCGCGCGCCGCCGCGCCCGCGCCGCGCGCCGCGGCCCCCGCCCGCCGCCGCGTGCTGGCCCAGGCCGGCTTCGAGGCCACCGCCGTGCTGCGCAACGGCGAGCAGCTGCTGGTCACGCTGATCATCCCGGTCGTCGTGCTGATCGGTCTCGGCAGCACCACGCTGGTCGAGGTCACCACCGGCGGCGCCGCCCGGATCGACGTGGTCACCCCCGGCGTGCTCGGCCTGGCCGTGCTGGCCGGATCGATGACCTCGCAGGCCATCGCCACCGCCTTCGACCGCCGCAACGGCGTGCTCCGGCTGCTCGCCACCACCCCGCTCGGCCGGGGCGGGCTGCTCGCCGGCAAGGCGCTGGCGGTGCTCGCGGTCGCGGTGCTCCAGGTGGTCGTGGTCGGCGGGGTGGCCCTGGTCGCCGGCTGGCGGCCGATCGCGTCCGGCCTGCCCGCCGCCGCGCTCGCGCTGCTGCTCGGGGTCGCCGCGTTCACCGCCCTCGCCCTGCTGCTCGCCGGGACGCTGCGCGCCGAGGCCGTGCTCGCGGTGGCGAACCTGCTGCTGGTCGCCCTCGCCGTGGTCGGCGGGATCGTGCTGCCGGTGGCCGACCTGCCGGACGGATGGGCGCGGGTGGTCGAGCTGCTGCCCACCGGCGCGCTCGGCGAGGCCCTGCGCACCGCCCTGGTGGACGGGGCGTTCCCCGGGGTGCACCTGGCCGTGCTGGCCGCGTGGGTGGTCGTGCTCGGCGCGGCGGTGCGTCGCTGGTTCCGCTGGTCCTGACCGGAGCGATCGCCGGACCGTCGACCGGTCGGCCCGACCACGGCGCGCACGGCCGGACCCGCCCGGCGTGACCAAGACCTCCCCGCGACCGTCCGACCCGCACGCACCCGCGCCCGTACCCTGGACGACGTGAGCCGCCCCGACGTCACCGCCGACCCCGCGCCCCGGCCCGAGACCCCCGCCGCGCCCGCGCGCACCACCCGAGGGCGCCGCCTCGGCACCGCGCTGCGCAGCGCGCCCGACGCGACCCGCCGCTGGGTCGCGACGCACCGCGACCGCCTGACCCGCGGCGTGCTGGTCGCCAACCTGGTCGCCCAGATCGGCATCGTCGTCACCGGCGGCGCCGTCCGGCTGACCGGCTCCGGCCTCGGCTGCTCCACCTGGCCGCAGTGCGAGCCCGGGCACTTCACCCCGCAGTTCCACGAGGCGACCACGATCCACCCCTACGTCGAGTTCGGGAACCGCACGCTCACCGGTGTGCTGGGGATCATCGCGGTCGCGGTGGCCCTGCTGGTGTGGACCGACCGGCGCCGCTCCCCCGCCTACCGCTGGCTCGGCTTCGCCCCGATCCTCGGCGTGGTCGCGCAGGCGGTGATCGGCGGCGTCACGGTGCTGCTCGACCTGCACCCCGCCGTGGTCAGCACGCACTTCCTGGTGTCGATGGGCCTGGTGATCACCTCCGCGCTGCTGCTGCACCGCAGCACCGAGGGCGACGGCGCCCCGCGGCCGGTGGTCGGCGCGCTCGCCCAGCGCCTGGTCCCGCTGATGTGGGCGGTGCTCGCGGTGCTGCTGGCGCTCGGCGCGGTCACCACCGGCGCCGGCCCGCACTCCGGCGACGAGGAGGTCGGCTACCGGTTCGCCGTCGACCCGCTGCTGATGGCCCGGGTGCACGCCCTGGCCGCGTGGGCGTTCATCGCCGTGCTGGTGTGGCTGCTGGTGCTCAACCGCCGGCTCACCGGCCCGGTGCGCAGCCGGGGCGTCGCGATGCTGGCGATCGTCGCGCTCCAGGCCGTGATCGGCTACGTCCAGGTCGCGACCGACCTGCCGGTGCTCCTGGTGCTGCTGCACATGCTCGGCGCCGGGCTGCTCGCCGCCGGCACGACGCGGTACCTGCTCACCTTCCGCACCCGCGGCTGACGTCGCCCGACCCGAGGGCCCAGACCCCGCGCGCCACCACGCGCCGCCCGCGGCTGGCGTACATCGCGTCGTCCGCCCGCCCGAGCAGGTCGCGCACCGTGTCCTCCGGGCCGGCGACGGCCACCCCGTGGCTCCACGAGGGTGCGTCCGTCGGCATCCGGTCCTGGGTCCGGGTCGCCCACCGCTCGGCCGCGTCCGCGCCGATGAGCACCACGGCGAACTCGTCCCCGCCGATCCGACCGATCGCCTCGTCGTGCTCCAGCGCCTCGCGCCACACGTCGACCAGCCCCACCAGCGCGTCGTCACCGGCCAGGTGCCCGAGGCTGTCGTTGATCCCCTTGAAGTCGTCGACGTCCAGGTAGACCACCGCCAGCGGCCCGCCGCGACGCCGGCTCCGGACGAGCAGGTCCGCGACCCGCTCCTCGAAGGCCGCCCGGGTGAGCGCGCCGGTCAGGTCGTCCGTGGTGGCCACCAGGCGCAGCCGCGCGGCCAACCAGGCGACGATCCCGCTGCTGACCACGGTGGTCGCCGCGATCACCAGCCAGGTCATCGCCCGGAACTCCACCGGCGAGACCGCCATCGCGATGCCGAGCACGACCAGCACCAGCTCCAGCACCCGGCGCAGCAGCGTGCGCCCGCCCAGCAGCGCGGCCGCCTGACCGCCGCACACCATGCCCAGGCCGGTGGTCACCACCCCGGCGGCCGTGCGGCAGACCGCGATCAGCACCCCGCAGACCAGCACCCCGATCACCAGCGCCACCAGCGCGGACCAGCGGCGGTCCCGCAGCAGCCAGGCGACCCCGGCGGTGGCCAGCAGCACCGCCGAGGACACGTACCAGAACTCCACCCGGGTGCCGGCGTTGGGCGGGCGCACCGCGCCGAGGAAGGTCAGCACCGCGCAGACCAGCAGCGCGAGCGCCACCTGGTGCGCCGTGAGGAACAGCCGCGCGCTGCTGGTCGGGACCCGGGCGCTCGGCACATCCGTCCCATCGGGCGACGGGGTCGGTCCCTGACACGTCCGGGTCAGGATCCACCGGTTGGCGGACACCTGGCCGGGCGATCGGCGGGGTCCGTCCGGGCGACGGGGGTCACCCGCACGGGCGCCGCCGACCCCGGTGCGGCAGCGCGACGGTGCGGGTGACCGTGGACGACGACGGGCCCCGAGGATCGCTCCTCGGGGCCCGTCGGTCGGATCAGGTCGTGCGCGGCGCTCAGACCTCGCGCAGCGTCGTCCAGCCCCGGTCGCGTGCGGCCGCGGCGGCCAGCACGCCCACCACGGCGCTCGGGCTGTGCAGCCGACCGGCCAGCACCGCCTCGACGGCCTCGTCCAGCGGGACCCAGAGCGGGACCATGCCCGCCTCCTCGTCCTCGCGGACGAAGCGCTCGTCCTCCGGGACCGGCTGCACGTCGCGCGCCAGGTACACCAGGATCTGCTCGTCCGAGCCACCGGGGGTGGTGAAGAACTCGGTCAGCAGGTGCCAGGTGCCGGCCCGCAGGTCGGCCTCCTCGGCGAGCTCGCGCGCGGCGGTGAGGTGCGGGGCCTCGCCGTCCACGTCACGCAGCCCGGCCGGCGGCTCCCACAGCTCGGAGCGCACCGGGTGCCGGTACTGCTGGAGCAGCAGCACGCGGTCCTGCGCGTCCAGGGCGATCACCGCGACCGCGCCGGGATGGGCGACGAACTCGCGCACCACCTGCGACACGCCCAGGTCGACGGTCTCGGACACCAGGTCCCAGATCTTCCCGTGGTGCAGGTCGGTGTGCGCGAGGACCGGGCGCGGGGCGGGCCGGTCGACCGGCCCGCCCACGACGTCCTGCTGCTCCGGCACGCTCAGGCCTGCGCGCCGTCGGCGACCGGGGTCACGCCGCGCACCGCGAGGGCCGCACCGATCAGCCCGGCGAACAGCGGGTGCGCCTTGGTCGGGCGCGACTTGAACTCCGGGTGCGCCTGCGTGGCCACGTAGTACGGGTGCACCTCGCGCGGCAGCTCGACGAACTCGACCAGCGAGGAGTCGGGCGAGACGCCGGAGATCACCAGGCCGGCCTCCTCCAGGCGCGCCCGGTAGGAGTTGTTCACCTCGTAGCGGTGACGGTGCCGCTCGGACACGCGGGTGCTGCCGTAGGCCTCCGCGATCACGGAGCCCTCGGTGAGCACGGCGTCGTACGCGCCCAGGCGCATGGTGCCGCCCAGGTCGCCGTCGCCGCCCACGATCGCCAGCTGCTCGGCCATGGTGGCGACCACCGGGTCGACCGGATTCGTGTCGAACTCGGAGGAGGAGGCGCCCGGCAGGTCCAGCACGGTGCGGGCGTACTCGATCACCATGCACTGCAGGCCCAGGCAGATGCCGAGCGTCGGCACCGTGTTCTCGCGGGCCCAGCGCAGCGCGCCGAGCTTGCCCTCGATGCCGCGCACGCCGAAGCCGCCCGGCACCAGCACCGCGTCCACGCCGCCCAGCGCACGCTTCGCGCCCTCGGGGGTCTGGCAGTCGTCGGAGGTGACCCAGCGGATCTTCACCTTGGCCTGGTGGTGGAAGCCGCCGGCGCGCAGCGCCTCGGTCACCGACAGGTAGGCGTCCGGCAGGTCGATGTACTTGCCGACCAGCGCGACCTCGACGTGGTGGGCGGGTGCGTGCACCCGGTCCAGCAGCTCGTCCCAGCCGCTCCAGTCCACGTCGCGGAAGGTCAGGCCGAGGCGCTGCACCACGTAGGCGTCCAGGCCCTCGGCGTGCAGCACGCGCGGGATGTCGTAGATGCTCGGCGCGTCCTTGCAGGCGATGACGCCCTGCGTGTCGACGTCGCACATCAGGGCGATCTTCGACTTGATCGACGTCGGCAGGTCGCGGTCGGCGCGCAGCACCAGGGCGTCCGGCTGGATGCCGATGTTGCGCAGCGCGGCCACCGAGTGCTGCGTCGGCTTGGTCTTCAGCTCGCCGGAGGGCCCGATGTACGGCACCAGTGAGACGTGCAGGAAGAAGACGTTGTCGCGGCCGAGCTCGTGGCGCACCTGACGGGCCGCCTCGAGGAAGGGCTGCGACTCGATGTCGCCGACGGTGCCGCCGATCTCGGTGATGATCACGTCGACGTCGTCCGCGGCCTGCGACCGCATGCGCGTCTTGATCTCGTCCGTGATGTGCGGGATCACCTGGACCGTGTCGCCGAGGTACTCGCCGCGCCGCTCCTTGGCGATCACGTTCGAGTAGACCTGGCCGGTGGTGACGTTCGCCGAGCCGACCAGGTCGACGTCGAGGAACCGCTCGTAGTGACCCACGTCCAGGTCGGTCTCGGCACCGTCCTCGGTGACGAAGACCTCGCCGTGCTGGAACGGGTTCATCGTCCCGGGGTCGACGTTGAGGTAGGGGTCGAGCTTCTGCATCGTGACCCGCAGACCACGGGATCGCAGGAGTCGTCCGAGGCTGCTGGCGGTCAGGCCCTTGCCCAGTGAGGAGACGACGCCCCCCGTGACGAAGATGTGCCGGGTCGTGGAATCCGACCGCCCGGAGAGTCGGTGTACGCGCTCTGCCACGGGCCTCCACCTTACTGCACGCGAGCCGTCCTCGGGGCCGTCCGTCAGGGTGGCGTGCCCCACGTCCCCCGTCCGGGGCGATTCGCGACCGCCCCGGCCGCGTCCGCGCACCCATCCGCGCGCAGGTCGTCGCGCGTGCCGCCATGCTCCGCCGAGACTGCACGACATGCCGCCTCGCGCGTGCGGCACGCGGCGTGTCGTGCCGTCTCGGTGAGGTGCGCGAGCCCTGCGAGGCGCGCGAGCCGCGCGGGGTCAGCGGTACACGCGGTCCAGCTGGCGCAGCACGTCCGGCAGCGTGGGCAGCGCCGCCGCCCGGGCGAGCGCGGCCTCGCGCAGCGCACCGGCCCGCTCCGGGTCGACCAGCACGCCGACCACGGCCTCAGCCAGCGCGGCGGCGTCGCCCACCGGCACCAGCACGGCGGCGTCCTCGGTCACCTCGCGGGTGCCGCCCGCGTCGGTGGCCACCACCGCGGCGCCGAGGGACAGCGCCTCCTGCACGGCGAGCGGCTGCCCCTCCCACACCGCCGTCGAGGCGACCACGTCCGCGGCGGCCATCAGGTCGGCCACGTCCTCGCGCCGCCCGAGCAGCCGCACCGGCGCACCGGTCGCCGCCACCTGGGCCGCCAGGTCGCCGTGCAGCGGGCCGTCGCCGGCCACCACCCAGCGCAGCCCGGGCCGGTGCCCCGCTGCCGCGACCGCGGCGTCGACCAGCGTGCTCAGCCCCTTCTGCGGGGCCAGGCGAGCCACGGTCACCACCAGGTCCTCCCCCGGCACGATCCCGAGCGCGTCCCGCGTCGCCGCGACGTCGCCGGCGGCGTCCGGCCGGGCCGGTGCCGGCACCAGCGCCCGGTCCGCCACCCGTGCGCCCTGCGAGCGCGTGAGCGCCACCAGGTCGCCGGAGACGCCCAGCACCACGTCGGCCCCGCGGGCGACCACCGTGCCGAGCACCGTCGAGAACGCGCGCACCGCGGCCCCGCCCACCGGCAGGTTGTGCAGGGTCACCACCACGCGCGGGCGGGCGGTCCCCGGCCGGCGGGGCGCCCCGCGCACGGCCAGCACCGCCAGCGCGCCGGCCCGCAGCCCGTGGGCGTGCACCGCGTCCGCCCCGCGCGCCACGGTCGCGAGCCGGGCCACCGCGGCGACGTCCGAGGCGTGCGGGCGATCGGCGATCTCCACCGCGTGGAAGCCCACCCCGGCACCCTCGGGCGCCACCGTCGGACGCAGTCCCGCCGGTCCGGCCACGATCACCTGGTCGCCCCGCTCGGCCAGCGCACCGGCGACCTGCGCGACGTGCCGCGCCACCCCGCCCGCGCTCGACCCCAGCACCTGCACCACCCTCACGGCGCACCTCCCGTCGATCCGGGCAGCGGCACCGTCGGCCCCGCCCCCGTCGTCCCGTCCGTACCGATCGCCGCACCCGCGTCCGCGGCACCGGGGGTTCCCGCCGCTCCCCCGCCGCCCGCCGCTCCGCCGCCCGAGCGCCGCAGCAGCCCGGTGAGCGTCGAGCGGTCCAGCCACCACACCAGCGCGAGCACCAGCGCCAGCGCCACCGCGCCACCGCCGGTCGCGGCGACCACCGCGCCCCCGGCGCCGCCGGTCAGCCGCTCCACCGCGTCCACGGTCCACCGCCCGGCCAGCGCGCCCAGCGCCCCGCCGACCAGCAGCACCGCCAGCGTCCGCACCAGCCCGGTCAGCGCCTCGGCCCCGGCGGCCCGGCGCAGCACCGCCAGCAGGGCCACCCCGGCGACCAGCATGCCGGTGGTGTTGCCCACCGCCAGCGCGCGCAGGGTCGCCGGACCGTCGCCGCCCGCCGGCACGATCACCAGGCAGGCCACCCAGGAGGCGACCATCACCGTCGCCCAGCCGGCGCTGGTCGCGAGCACCGCGAGCCGTCCGCGCTCCAGTGCGTACAGCGCCCGCGACACGTGGAAGATCAGCCCGAGCCCGAGCAGGCCCGGTGCCATCAGGGTCAGCGCCGGGGACAGCGCCTCGATCACCTCGGCGTCGCCGCGCCCGACCACGGAGAACACCGTCGTCGCCGCGGGGGCCACCGCCACCAGCACCGCCGCGCCGACCACCGCGGACATCAGCACCCCGCGGGTGGTCAGCGCCGCCAGCGGCGCGTAGCCCGCCCGGTCCGGCCGCGCGGCACGCTCGGCCAACCGCGGGAACGTGCTGGTCGCCAGCGGCACCGACAGCACCGCGTAGGGCAGCACGTACACCGCCTGCACCATGCTCTGGTACCCGGAGACCGCGCCCGCCGTGCCGTAGCGCCCGGCCAGCCACAGCGTCACGAGCACCGCGACCTGCTGGGCGACCAGCGCGCCGACACCGGCCAGCGCCAGGCCGCGCGCCCGGCCGCCGACGCCCTCCGGGAACCGGAAGGTCGGGCGCAGCCGGATCCCGCTGCGCCACACCGGCACGAGCAGCGGCAGCCCCATCACCGCCACACCGGCGGTGGTGCCCCAGGCCAGCAGCGAGGCGGCCCCGGCGGGCAGCGCCTCCGGCGAGGGCACATCCGCCGACCCGAGCCCGACCATCCGCCCGTAGCCCGCGTAGGTCGCGATCACCACCAGGCTGGACAGCACCGGCACGAACGCCGGCCAGAAGAACTTGCGCTGCGCCTGGAGCACGCCGGACAGCACCACGGCGAGCCCGTACAGCGGCACCTGCACCGCGAACACCCGGATGAAGAACGCCACCAGGTCCCGGGTGCTGCCGGCCTCGTGCACGAGCAGCGCCGCGAGCGGACCGGCCAGCACCGCCAGCAGCAGCGCGAGCAGCGACAGCACGCCGAGCGCCCAGCCGAGCATCGCCGAGGCGATCCGGTCCACGTCGGCGCGCATCCCCCGCGCCAGCGGCCCGGCGATCACCGGGATCAGCGCACCGGCGAGCGCGCCGCCGGCGGCCACCTCGAACAGCACGTTCGGCAGCGTGTTCGCCAGCGTGTACGCGTCACCGATCGACGCGAAGCCGACCGCGCTGCCGAAGACCAGCGTGCGCACGAAGCCCAGCAGACGGCTGACGACCGTCACGACCGAGATCAGGGCCGCGGCGCCCGCCAGACCGGTCAGGACGCCCCGGCGGGTCACCGCTCCGGCGCCCCGTCGGCGTCCGGCTCGACGGGCGTCACGGGCTCGGCCGCGGGCACGTGCGCCGGGCGACGACCCCAGCCGTCGATCTCGCGCAGCACCGGCGTGCGGGCGATCACCTGCGTGAAGCTCACCCGCTCCGAGGCCACCGTCAGGGCCACCACGCCCGCCAGCAGCGCCAGGCGCACCGGTCGGGGGCAGCGCTGCACGGCCATGATGCCGAGGGTCGCGCCCAGGGCGTTCGCCCCGGAGTCGCCGAGCATGTCCTGCTCCGCGAGGTCGTCCGGCAGCTCGGCGACCACAGCACCGGCCACCGCCGACGCAGCGCCCTCGCCGGGTCCGCCCAGCACGACCACCGGGGCCGCCGCGATCGCCGCCGCCTTGAGCGCGCGCCCGGGGCGCAGGTCCAGCAGGTTGAGCAGGTTGGCCGAGGCCGCGATCAGCGCACCGTCCACCGCGACGTCCGCCAGGCGCTGCGCCGCGCGGGCCGCCCCGGTGCGGGCGGTCGGGTGCGGGCGGCTCAGCGCCGCGGCGACCAGCGCACCGGCGCCGATGCCGAGCACCTTGAGCCCGCCGGTGGTCAGCTCACCGTGCGCCAGCGCGCCCAGGTGACCGCGCAGCCCCTTGGCCTGCGTGCCGTCCCGCTCCTCGGTCAGGTCGTCGACCAGGCCGAAGGCGCCGGCCGAGGTGGTCGCCACCGCCGTCGCGAGCCCGTCGCGCACCGAGGGCGCGCCGAGCACGCCGCCGGCGAGCAGCCCCACCGCGACGGCCGGGCCGCCCAGCAGGCTCACCGGCTCGCCCCGGTGGTTCGTGCGCTCCCACTGGCGGGCGCCGCCCGGGGGCTCGTCGTCCAGCAGACCGCGGGTCACCGTGGTGGCGACCCGGGCCGTCACCCCGGCGACGGCCCGACGCAGCACGCTCACCCCTCGGCCCCGGCGTCGCCGGTCCCGTCGCCCGTGCCGGCGTCGCCCTCGGCACCGGTGGCGTCACCGGCCACGCTGCGGTCCACCGGCGGCAGCACCACGGCGGTGGGGATCACGGTCAGGCCGTCGCCGATCCCGTAGTGGCCGTTGGTCCCACCGATCCGCGCGTTCAGCGCCAGCGGCACCGACACCCGCCCGGCGATCGTGTCCGCACCGCTGACCGTGGTCACGGTGTCGGCGGCGTCGTCGTCGGCACGGATGGCCGCGACCAGCGAGCCGTCGACGGCGGGGCCGTCCACGACCACGGCGCCCTCGGTGCGCCGCTGCGCGACCTCCGCCAGCGCGATCTGCGCGGTCAGCGTCGCCTGGAGCTCGTCGGCGTCCGGGGTCGCGTCCGCGGCGTCCTGCACCAGCACGCCCGGGCTCACCAGCACCACGGCATCGGCGGGGGTGGTGATCCCGTCGCCGTAGGTCACCAGCGGGTCGTCACCGGAGTTGAGCAGGCTGAGCAGCGTGCTCGCGTTGGTGCTCAGCACGTCCGGGTCGGCCGGGTCGGCACCGGTCAGGCCCTGCACCAGCGCCTCGGCAAGCGAGGTCTCCACCGCGGCGTTCGTCGCGGGCTGCGGGTCCAGGTAGTCGAGCAGGTTCGCGACCAGCGCCTGCCGGAACGAGCGCAGGTCGGTCGAGGACCACTCGGCGGCCAGGGTGACGCGGGCGGTCAGCGTGGCGCCGGCGGCGGTCAGCTGCTCCTCCACGCCGGTCAGCGCGTCGCCGTCCACCGTGCCGAGCGCGACCACCGCGACGCGGCGGTCGGCCAGCGTGCCGTCCACCAGCGCGGGGCCGGCGGCGGCGATGTACTGCTCCGAGGCGGCCAGGTCCGAGGCCGAGGCGTCGAGCTCGGTGCGCAGCTGGTCCTTCTCCGAGCGCAGCTGGTCCACCTGCCCGGTCAGCGTGTCGCCGATGCTCTCCTTCAGCGGGCCGGCGCCGAGCGCGATGCCCACGGCGAGCGCCAGGAACACCGAGATCAGCGAGACGAGGTGGTAGCGGAAGTCGATCACAGCGAGAGCTCTCGGTCGCAGGCGCCGGGGATCACCGCGGCGGCATCGGTCAGGAAGAAGACGGAGGGTGCGGTCACGGCGTGCCGCCGAACAGCGAGCGGACCCACGACAGCAGGTCGTCCCAGCGCGCACCGGTCAGGCCGATCAGCGTCTGGCCCGCGGTGGTCGAGGCGAGCGCCACGCCGAGCGCCAGCAGGCCCGCGAGCACCAGCAGCGTCAGCTGGAGGTTCGAGATCCGGTTCCGGTACAGCCGGGACACGCCCTTGGCGTCGACCAGCTTGCTGCCGACCCGCAGCCGGGTCAGGAACGTGCTCGCCATGCCGGACCGGCCCTTGTCCAGGAACTCCACCAGCGTGGCGTGCGTGCCGACCGCGACGATCAGCTCGGCGCCCTTGTCGTCGGCGAGCAGCATCGCGACGTCCTCGCTGGTGCCGGTCGCCGGGAAGACGATGTGCGGCACGCCGAGCTGGTCCACCCGGGACAGCCCCGGCGCACGACCGTCGCGGTACGCGTGCACCACGATCTCCGCCCCGCAGCGCAGCGCCCGGTCGGAGACCGAGTCCATGTCGCCGACGATCATGTCCGGCGTCCAGCCGGCCTCGAGGATCGCGTCCGCGCCGCCGTCCACGCCGATCAGCACCGGGCGGTACTCCCGGATGTACGAGCGCAGCGTGACCAGGTCGTCCTTGTAGTGGTAGCCGCGCACCACGATCAGCACCTGGCGGCCGTCGATCTGCGTGCTGATGTCCGGCACGCCCACGCCGTCGAGCAGCAGGTCGCGCTCCCGGCGCAGGTAGTCCATCGTGTTCGCCGCGAAGGACTCCAGCTGCACGGACAGGCCCTCGCGGGCGGCGGCCTGGTCGACGGCCACGGTCTGCTCGGTCTGGAGCACGCCCTCGGCCAGCAGCTTGTCGCCGTCGTACACCGCGCCCTCGACCAGCCGGAGCGTGCGACCCTCGCGGATCGTCATCACGTCGGGGCCGAGGTCGTCGATCAGCGGGATCCCGGCGGACACCAGGATGTCCGGACCGAGGTTCGGGTAGCGGCCGGAGGTCGAGCGGGCAGCGTTGAGCACCGCCGCGGGCTGGCAGGCGACGAGCGCCTCGGCCGAGACCCGGTCGATGTCGACGTGGTCGATCACGGCGATCTCCCCGGGACGGAGCCGCTTGGTCAGCGACTTGGTCCGAGGATCGACCCGGGCGGGGCCGACGAGCTCGCCCCCGAGGGGCGCGGCGGAGCGTCTACGCAGGGGCAGGAGTTTCATCGCCGTTCATCGTGCCACGTCCGCGGCCTCCAGAAGTTCCGCTGCATGTGCGCGCGCCGTGCCGGAGTCCTCCTGGCCGGACAGCATCCGGGCCAGCTCGCGCACCCGGTCCTCGCCCTCCACCTCGCGCACGTCCGAGGCGGTCACGACGTCGCCGCGGGTCTTGGTGACCACCAGGTGCCGGTCCGCGAAGGCCGCCACCTGCGCCAGGTGCGTCACCACCAGCACCTGCGCACCCTGCGCCAGCACCGCCAGACGGCGGCCCACCTCGGTCGCGGCCCGTCCGCCGACGCCGGCGTCCACCTCGTCGAAGACGAACGTGCCGGGCCGGTGCTCCCCCGCGTCCGGCGAGGTCGCCAGCGCCACCTCCAGCGCCAGCATCACCCGCGACAGCTCGCCGCCGGACGCCCCCTTGCCCAGCGGCCGGGCCGGCGCACCCCGGTGCGCGACCAGCAGCATCTCCACGAGATCTCCACCGTGCGGACCGGGCTCGGGCGCGTCGTCCACCCGCACCTCCAGGCTCGCGCCGGCCATCGCCAGACCGGCCAGCTCCGCGCTGACCGTCTCGGCGAGCCGTGCGGCGGCCTCCCGGCGGGCGCTGCCGATCGTGCGCGCGAGGTCCGCGATCTCCGCGTCCAGCGCGTCACGCTGCTCGGTGAGCGCAACCACCCGTTCGTCCCCGCCGTCGATCTCCAGCAGCCGGCGCGAGCCCTCGTCGGCCCAGCGCAGCACCGCCTCGACGTCCTCGCCGTAGGACCGGGTCAGCGTCGCCAGCTCGGCCCGGCGCGCCTGCGCCGCCTCCAGCCGCAGCGGGTCGGCCTGGAGGTCCTGGAGGTACGACGCGAGCTCGGTCGCCACGTCGGCCAGCAGGTACCCCGCCTCGCGCACCCGCTCGTGCAGCGCGGCGAGCCGCGCGTCGTGCGCTCCGCCGGAGTCCAGCAGCCGCCGGGCATGCTCGACCACACCGGCGGCGCTGCCCTCGATCCCGGCACCGTCCTCGTCCCCGGCCAGCGCACCGTGCGCCCCGGCGGCCGCGGCACGCAGGTCCTCGGCGTGCGCCAGCCGCTCGACCTCCTCGGCCAGCGCGACGTCCTCTCCGGGCTGCGGGGCCACCCGCTCGACCTCCGCGAGCCCGAGCCGCAGCAGCTCCGCCTCGCGCGCCAGCTCCTGCCGGCGCGCGATCAGGTCGTCGATCTGCGCCTGCACGGCGCCGCGCCGCCCCCAGGCCGTGCGGTACGCCGCCAGCACCTCGCCGTGCGCCGCCCCCGCGAAGGCGTCCAGCGCCTCCCGCTGGTGGGCGGGCGAGCGCAGCCGCGCCTGGTCCTGCTGGCCGTGCACGGTCACCAGGCTCTCCGCGAGCTCGCCGAGCACCGCCGCCGGCACCGAGCGACCGCCCAGGTGCGCGCGCGACCGCCCCACGGCGCCGTCCGTCGCCGCACCGACCGTGCGGACCAGCAGCAGCCCGCCGTCGTCGTCCAGCGCCGCGCCGGCCTCCTCGGCCCGGGCCAGCACCGGCGAGCCCGCCGGCACCACCACGCGCCCCTCGACCACCGCCGAGCCGGCGCCGGTGCGCACCGTCGCCGGGTCGGCCTTGCCGCCGAGCAGCAGGTCCAGCCCGGTCAGCACCATGGTCTTGCCGGCACCGGTCTCCCCCGACAGCACGGTCAGACCCGGGTGCAGCCGGACCTGGGCGGACGTGATGACGCCCAGGTCGCTGATCGTGATCTCCTCGAACACGCGGTCAGTCCCCCCGGTCCTCGACGTTGCTGCGGTCCTCGGAGGGGCGGCCGCGCCACCCCACCACCGGCAGCCCGAACTTGTTCACCAGCCGGTCCGTGAACGGCGCCGGCGTCAGCCGGGCCAGCCGCACCGGCACCGGGCTGCGCCGCACCTCGACCCGCGATCCCGCGGGCACCTCGATCCGGCGACGCCCGTCGCACACCAGCACCGCCGCGGAGGGCGAGCGGGTGAGCACCTCCACCGCCACCACCGCGCGCGGGCCCACCACCAGCGGGCGGGCGAACAGCGCGTGCGCGGACAGCGGCACCACGATCATCGAGTCCACGTCCGGCCAGACCACCGGACCGCCGGCCGAGAACGCGTGCGCCGTCGACCCCGTCGAGGTCGCCAGCACCACCCCGTCGCAGCCGAAGGAGGACAGCGGGCGGTCGTCGACCTCCAGCACCACCTCGACCATCCGCGCCGGCTCGGCCTTCTCCAGCGCCGCCTCGTTCAGCGCCCAGCCCGTCACCGGCTCGCGCCGGCCCGGCACCTGGACCTGCACCTGCAGGGTCGTCCGCTCCTCGACCGCGTAGTCCCCCGCGGCGATCCGGCGCACGGCCTCGTTGATGTCGTCCCGCTCGCTCTCCGCGAGGAAGCCCACGTGCCCGAGGTTGATCCCGAGCAGCGGCACCCCCGCGGCGCGCGCCAGCTCGGCCGCGCGCAGGATCGTCCCGTCACCGCCGAGGATCATCGCCAGCTCGATGTCGTGGAAGGTCAGCCCCGGCACGTCGTCACCGGCCAGCACCGCGGTGAACCCGGCCTGCTCCAGCGCCGCCACCGCCTCCGCCGTCGCGGTGACCGCCTCCGCCCGGCCGGAGTGCGTGACCACCAGCACCCGTCTGCTCATCCGATCCCTCCCGGTCCGTCGTGCACCGCCGCGTCGACCAGCGCCAGCAGCGCCGCGTCGTCCTGGCCGGCCTTGTCGGTGGCGGCACCGGTCGTGGGTGCCACCAGGTGCAGGAAGTACTCGACGTTCCCGCTCGGCCCGGGCAGCGGGCTCGCCACCGCGCCGGCCACCGTCAGCCCGAGATCACGGGCGCACCGGGCCACGCCCAGCACGGCCTCCGCGCGCTGCTCGACGCTGCGCACCACCCCGGTCGACCCCAGACGCTCGCGCCCCACCTCGAACTGCGGCTTCACCATCACCAGCAGGTCCGCGCCGGGCGCCGCCACCGCCGCCAGCGCGGGCAGCACCAGCGTCAGCGAGATGAACGACAGGTCCGCCACCACCAGCGACGGCACCGGCAGCACGTCGCCGGCCGTCAGCGCGCGCACGTTCACGCCCTCACGGGAGTCCACCCGGGGATCGGCGGCCAGCCGCTCGACCATCTGCCCGTGGCCGACGTCCACCGCCACCACGTGGCGCGCACCGCGGCGCAGCAGCACGTCGGTGAAGCCGCCGGTGGACGCACCCGCGTCCAGGCAGTCCCGCCCGGTCGGGTCCACCGCGAAGACGTCGAGCGCACCGACCAGCTTGTGGGCGCCCCGGGAGGCGTAGTCCGCCCCGTCGGAGGCGTCCGCGGCCACCCGCAGCTCCTCGCCGTCGGCGAGACCGGTGGACGGGCGGCGCACCGCGCGCCCCGCCACCGTGACCCGGCCCGCCGCGATCAGCTCCGCCGCGTGCCGGCGCGACCGGGCGAGGCCGTCGCGCACCAGCGCGGCGTCCACCCGCGTCGCCACCCGGTCAGCCCTCCGCGTCGGCGAGCCGGTCCTGGAGGGCCTGGTGCACGGCGTCGAACACCGCGAGCTGCTCGCGCAGGCCGAGGTCCGTGACCTCGGTCAGCCGCACCATCGCCTCGTCGACCGCCTGGTCGCCCGTCGGCTGCACCGTCATCGTCCCTCCTGGCGTCCGCGTCCCGCGGCCGGTCGTCCCTGCACGTCCGCGTCCACGCTACCGGTCGCCGCACCCGTCGGCGTCGAGGCCGCGCGCATCGTGCTCACCGCGCGACGGCCAGCTCCGGCACCGAGCCCGCGTCGAGCACCGTGCCGCCGTCCACCGCGTCCCACGCCGCCGCGCACGCCGCGCGCACCACGTCCACCCGACGGTCCTCGGCCTCGGCCGAACCCGCCGTCAGGTCAGCGGGCACGGCGCCCTCGCGGACCTCCAGGCGGCCGTCCACCACGCGGGCGGCGGCGTCCCGGCAGGTCCACCAACCCTCCGCGGCCCGGGCGGGCAACGGGTGCGGCAGCAGCAGGCCCCGCAGGTCCGCCGCCACGTAGTGCGGACGGAACCCGGGATCGGCCAGCACGTCGTCCCGCGCCGTCGACACCCCCGTGAGCACGTGCAGACCGGCGAAGCCGCCCGTCCGGGCACCCGCGAGATCGGTGTCCAGGCGGTCGCCCACCACCAGCGGCTCCCTGCCGCCCACGCGCTCCACCGCCAGCTCGTACATGGTCGACGCCGGCTTGCCCGCCGAGTCCGGCACCACGCCGGTCGCCGCCTGCACCGTGCCCACCAGCGCACCGTTGCCGGGTGCGAAGCCGCGCGCCGTCGGCAGGCTCAGGTCGAGGTTGCTCGCCACGAACCACGCGCCGCCCGCCACCGCGTACGCGGCCTCCGCGAGCTGCGCCCAGCCGACCTCCGGCGAGAACCCCTGCGCCACCGCCTCCGGCTGCTCCTCCGCCGAGGTCACCACGACGAAGCCCTTGGCCCGCACCGCCGAGACCATCCCCGCTCCGCCGACGACCAGCACCTTCGCCCCCGGCGACAGCCGGGTCGCCAGCAGCTCGGCGGCGGCCTGCGCCGCGGTCATCACGTCGCCCGCGGCGGTCGGGATGTCCAGCGAGGTCAGCTGCTCCGCCACCGACTCCGGCTCGCGCGAGGCGTTGTTGGTCACGAAGACCAGGCGCATCCCCGCGGCGCGCGCGCCGGCCAGCCCCGCCGACGCCCCGTCGATCGGCTCGTGCCCGCGGTACGCGACCCCGTCCAGGTCGACCAGAGCCAGGTCGTAGCGCTCCGCCAGCGCGATGTCGCTGCCGAGCAGTCGTGCGTCGCTCACTCGTCCTCCGTGCTCGTCTCGTCGGCCGCGGCCGGCGCGTCGGCGTCGGCCGTGTCGTCGGCGTCGTCGTCCTGGGCCTGCCCGGCCTCGGTGCTCTCGGGCGTGGCCACGGCGTCCTCCGCCGCGTCGACCTCGTCCGTCACGTCGACCTCGTCGGCGTCGTCTGCGTCCTCGGCTGCGGGCTCGGGCTCGACGGCCTCCGCGTCGCCCTCGTCCGACGGTTCGACGTCGTCCTCGGGCTCCGCGTCGAGGTCGTCCTCGCCGTCCACATCCGCCGGTTCCGCGTCGAGGTCGTCCTCGCCGTCCAGGTCAAAGAGGATCACGTCGTCCTCCTCCTCGACCTCGCCGGACGCCTGGGCGAGCAGCGTGGCCGGGAACGGCGCCAGCACGGCCTCCGCCTCGGCGTCACGACCGCCCGCGCGCAGCGCCTCCGCCCGGGCCTGCGCGACCCGCGCCGCCAGCAGCCCACGCGCCGGACCCACCTCGACGTCGGACAGCACCGCCAGCGCGGCGTCCGGGTCGCCCAGGTCGAGCCGGGCACCGCTGACCACCATCGCCAGCTCCGTGCGCCCGATCGGGTCGAGCCCCTCGGCCTCCGGCGACGCCCACAGCGCCACTGCCCGCTCCGGCCGCTCCAGCCCTCGCTCGCAGTCCGCCATGATCGGCAGGTGCTCCGAGGAGCCGTTCAGCCGGCGCACCGTGCGCAGCTCGCGCAGCGCCTCGGCGAACCGACCGGTGCGGTAGGCCGCCAACCCGGCCGCCTCCCGCACCACATCCACCCGGCCGCCCCGGCGCACGGCCGCCTGGGCGTGCTCGTAGGCCAGCTCCGGGTCGCTGTCCAGCAGCCGCCCGGTCATCACCAGGTGACGGCCGACCACGTCCGCGTTGTCCTTGCTCAGCGTGCGCAGCCGCGCCCGGACGTCCCGGTCGAGCGCGCCGAAGACCACGTCCTCCGGGATCTCCGGACCGGACACCCGCACCGACTGCGGCGGACGGCTCGGACGACGCTCGTCGTCGTCGGACCCGCGTCCGCCGGCGTACCCGCGGGCACCGCCCGGACCGGAGTGCGGTCGCCCGCCCCGGTCGTCACGGAAGCCGCCCCGCGCGCCCCCGGGCTGACCCCACGACCCGCGGTCACCGCGCTGGCCCTGACCCGGCCGGCCCTCGCCGTCCCGACGGAAGCCGCCCCGCTCACCTCGGTCGCCGCCACGGTCGTCGCCCCGGAAGCCACCACGATCGCCCCGGTCGCCCCCAGGGAACCCACCGCCCTGCGGACGGTCGTCGCGACGGAAGCCACCGCGCTCGTCGGACCCGCGCTCACGATCGCCGCGGTACCCCGGACGGTCGCCGCCCCCGGACCGCTCGTCGCGGCGGAACCCCGGACGGTCGTCACGGCGGAAGCCGCCACGGTCGTCGGAGCGCCCGCCCGCGCGGTCGTCACGCCGGAACCCGCCGCGATCCGGCCGGTCGCCGGAGCGGAAGCCCCCGCGATCCGCACCGCCGCCCGAGCGGAAACCGCCACGGTCGCCCCCGGCACCCGAGCCGAAGCCACCACGGTCGCCGCGGTCACCCGACCGGAAGCCACCACGGTCGTCCCGGCCCTCGCCGCCGCGGAACCCGGCACCGCCCGCGCCACGGTCGTCACGACGGAACCCACCGCGATCGTCCCGGCGGAAGCCGCCCTGGTCGTCCCCACGGCGTGCGTCGGGGCGGATGCCACCCCGGTCGCCGCCACCGAACCCTCCGGTGCGCGGCCGGTCGTCGCGACGCTCACCGCGGTCGTCCGCGCCGCGCCACCCACCGCGCGTGCCGGCGCCGCCACGGTCATCCCGTCGGGCGTCGTCGCGCCCGCGGAAGCCGGCCCCCGACGGACGCCGGTCGCCGTAGCCGTCACGGCCTCGCGCGTCACCGGACGGTCGGTCGGACCGCCCGTAGCCGCGGTCGTCAGGTCGGTCACCCGAGGGACGCGACCCACCACGGTATGCCGGACGGTCGCCGCCTCCGGACCGCTCGTCCCGGCGGAACCCCGGACGGTCGTCACGACGGAAGCCACCACGGTCGTCCGGACGCCCACCAGCACGATCGTCACGGCGGAACCCGCCACGCTGGTCGCCGCCCTGCCCGGGCCGGTCGTCCCGGCGCGGCCCGCGGAAGCCACCACGGTCGCCGCCCTCGTACCCGGAGCGCTGCCCACCGCCGCCGAAGCCGCGCCCGTCCTGTCGCTCACCGCGCGTACCGGCACCGTAGCCACCGGACCGCTGACCGTCCGGACGCGAGTACCCGGACCGCTCGCCGTCCTGCCGAGGACCACGGAACCCGCGGTCGTCGCGCTGCGCGCCGGAGAACCCACGACCCCCACGCGAGCCGCCCTCGGCACCGCGAGCACCCGGACCCCGTCCACCGAAGCCGCGCTCGCCGGACCCACGGCCCTCGAAGCCACCGTCACGCGCGCCACGATCGTCGCGCGCCGGCCCCCGACCGCCGCCGAACCGGTCCTGCCCACCGGGACGCGCACCGGCACCGCTGGGACGCTCGCCGTACCCGCCCGAGCGCGCACCCGCACCGCCGGAACGCTCACCGGCACCGCCGGTCGCACCGACCCCGCGCCACCCGCTCGACCGTCCGCCACCCTGGCCCTCGGCCGGACGGGACGACCCGCCCTCGCGTCCCGGACGCTCGTCGCGTCCCGCGCGCGCCGGACCGCGGCTGCCCGCGACCCGCGGGGTCCGACCGGTCCTGCCACCGGTGCCGCCGCCGGACCGGCTCCCGAAGCGGGCAGACCCACCCGTGCGCCGATCACCACCCTGGTTGTCAGGGCGCCCGGCGCCACCCGAACGCGGCTCGCGCTCGTCGCTGCTCATCTCGTACTTCTCCTCGTCATAGACCGCCGACCATGGTCTCATCCCCGGCGCACGAACCCGACATCGGGCATGCGTCGATCAGCACCCGCCGACGACCGGCTGCGTCGTCGTCCTCCCCCGCACGCACGAACGGACCCGTCCAGCGGAGCACGACATCCCGGCGCCGCAGAGTCCTCCCTCGCACACGTGAACGAACCCAGCCGGGCGCGTACCCATCGCGACGAGTTGACGCCCACACCGAGGGACAGCGGACCGCAGCCGTCAGCTCGGCAGCTCCCGGGTGATCGCCCGGGCCTGCGCGTCCAGGACGGTCCGCTCCGGAGCCGTCCCCCAGGAGCCACGCAGCACGAAGCCGTCATCGGCGAACCGCGGGAACACGTGCAGGTGCGCGTGGAACACCTCCTGGGATGCCGCCGCACCGTCGGCGAGGAACAGGTTGATCCCCTCGCACCGCACGTCGGCACGCTCAGCGGCGACCCCTCGGATCGCCAGGCTGACCCGCTGCGCCGTGACGAACATCTCCGCGCCGACCGCCGGAGGCAGATCGCCGAGCCCGACATGGTGCTCACGCGGCACGACCAGCACGTGCCCCGGAGTCACCGGATCGACGTCCATGAACGCCAGCACACGCTCCTCCGCGACGACCACGCTCGCGGCGACCCGTCCCGCGACGATCCCGCAGAAGACGCACCCGCTCTCGACAGCCATCGAGGCATCGTCGCAGATCACAGGCCTCCCTGATCCCGCCACTGCGCGCCCAGGGCCCGGCGCGCTCCGGTGAGCACTCCGTCTAGCGGCTGCCGACGATCCGCCATCGGGCCCGAGCCTCGGCACGGCCCGTGCCGCGATCGGCCGGAGCGAATCATCCGGGGACGAAACGGCGGCATCGTTCAGGAACGACCCGGTGGGATCGGACATGCCCGACCCGGTGGCATCGTCCGGGAATGCCCTCGTCCGAGCACGACCGATGTCCGAGCACGGATCATTGTGCGGGTACGGATCAGTGTCCGGGTACGGATCAGTGTCCGGGTACGACGAAGAGCCACCCCCGCAAGGGGGGTGGCTCTTCGTGAAATGGTGTCCGGCGGCGTCCTACTCTCCCACACCCTGGCGAGTGCAGTACCATCGGCGCTGAAGGGCTTAGCTTCCGGGTTCGGAATGGGACCGGGCGTTTCCCCTTCGCTATGACCGCCGTAACTCTGTCGAACTTGTCAAACACAGGCCACCAACCCGCACGCAGGGCGCGCGGGGGTGGGTGTTCGCGGTTCGGGAACCGCACAGTGGACGCGACACATCAAAAAGTGTTGTGGTGAAGTTGTCGGCTTATTAGTACCGGTCAGCTGCGGCAGTCGTTAGTCCTGCCTTCCACATCCGGCCTATCTACCCGGTGGTCTAGCCGGGAGCCTCTCAGACCCGAAGGTCCGTGGAAACCTCATCTTGAAGCAGGCTTCCCGCTTAGATGCTTTCAGCGGTTATCCCTTCCGAACGTAGCCAACCAGCCGTGCTCCTGGCGGAACAACTGGCACACCAGAGGTTCGTCCGTCCCGGTCCTCTCGTACTAGGGACAGCCCTTCTCAAGTTTCCTGCGCGCGCAGCGGATAGGGACCGAACTGTCTCACGACGTTCTAAACCCAGCTCGCGTACCGCTTTAATGGGCGAACAGCCCAACCCTTGGGACCTACTCCAGCCCCAGGATGCGACGAGCCGACATCGAGGTGCCAAACCATGCCGTCGATATGGACTCTTGGGCAAGATCAGCCTGTTATCCCCGGGGTACCTTTTATCCGTTGAGCGACGGCGCTTCCACAAGCCACCGCCGGATCACTAGTTCCGACTTTCGTCCCTGCTCGACCTGTCAGTCTCACAGTCAAGCTCCCTTGTGCACTTGCACTCGCCACCTGATTGCCAACCAGGCTGAGGGAACCTTTGAGCGCCTCCGTTACATTTTAGGAGGCAACCGCCCCAGTTAAACTACCCACCAGGCACTGTCCCTGATCCGGATCACGGACCGAGGTTAGATATCCAGAGCGACCAGAGTGGTATTTCAACGTTGACTCCACCGACACTGGCGTGCCGGCTTCACAGTCTCCCACCTATCCTACACAAGCCGCACCGAACACCAATACCAAGCTATAGTAAAGGTCCCGGGGTCTTTCCGTCCTGCTGCGCGTAACGAGCATCTTTACTCGTAGTGCAATTTCGCCGAGTTCGCGGTTGAGACAGCGGGGAAGTCGTTACGCCATTCGTGCAGGTCGGAACTTACCCGACAAGGAATTTCGCTACCTTAGGATGGTTATAGTTACCACCGCCGTTTACTGGGGCTTAAATTCTGAGCTTCGCCTTGCGGCTGACCCGTCCTCTTAACCTTCCAGCACCGGGCAGGCGTCAGTCCGTATACATCGTCTTGCGACTTCGCACGGACCTGTGTTTTTAGTAAACAGTCGCTTCCCCCTGGTCTCTGCGGCCCTCCACGCTGCCCCGGGCAAGCCGGTTCACGTTTCAGGCCCCCCTTCTCCCGAAGTTACGGGGGCATTTTGCCGAGTTCCTTAACCACGATTCACTCGATCGCCTTAGTATTCTCTACCTGACCACCTGAGTCGGTTTAGGGTACGGGCGGCTAGAACCTCGCGTCGAAGCTTTTCTCGGCAGCATAGGATCACCCAATCATCCAGCATACGCTGTCACCATCGGTTCTCAGGCTTCACGAGTGGCGGATTTGCCTACCACTCACCCTACGGCCTTGGACGTGGACTACCATCGCCACGCTGGGCTACCTTCCTGCGTCACTCCTGTTAATACGCTTACCTACTACCGGATCGGGTCACGCGCTCCCCCACACGGTGCTCCCCGAAGGAAGCGGTGCGTGGGCTCGGGCGCTTAGCATCACCGGGCTCGGTATGGGCGGTTCTTCGCCGGTACGGGAATATCAACCCGTTGTCCATCGACTACGCCTGTCGGCCTCGCCTTAGGTCCCGACTTACCCAGGGCGGATTAGCCTGGCCCTGGAACCCTTGGTCATTCGGCGGACGGGTTTCTCACCCGTCATTCGCTACTCATGCCTGCATTCTCACTCGTGTGGCGTCCACCACTGGGTTACCCCGCAGCTTCACCCGCCACACGACGCTCCCCTACCCATCCACACGTCTGAACCACGAAGGCTGAACTGTTGTGTGAATGCCACAGCTTCGGCGGTATACTTGAGCCCCGCTACATTGTCGGCGCGGAATCACTTGACCAGTGAGCTATTACGCACTCTTTCAAGGGTGGCTGCTTCTAAGCCAACCTCCTGGTTGTCTGTGCAACTCCACATCCTTTCCCACTTAGCATACGCTTAGGGGCCTTAGCTGGTGGTCTGGGCTGTTTCCCTCTCGACTACGGAGCTTATCCCCCGCAGTCTCACTCCCGCGCTCTCACTTACCGGCATTCGGAGTTTGGCTAACGTCAGTAACCTGGTAGGGCCCATCGGCTATCCAGTAGCTCTACCTCCGGCAAGAAACACGCGAGGCTGCACCTAAATGCATTTCGGGGAGAACCAGCTATCACGAAGTTTGATTGGCCTTTCACCCCTAACCACAGGTCATCCCCCCGGTTTTCAACCCAGGTGGGTTCGGTCCTCCACGCGGTCTTACCCGCGCTTCAACCTGCCCATGGCTAGATCACTTCGCTTCGGGTCTAGAGCACGCGACTGTATCGCCCTATTCGGACTCGCTTTCGCTACGGCTTCCCCACACGGGTTAACCTCGCCACGTACCACTAACTCGCAGGCTCATTCTTCAAAAGGCACGCCGTCACCCCTGCTAGGGAGGCTCCGACGGATTGTAGGCACACGGTTTCAGGTACTATTTCACTCCCCTCCCGGGGTACTTTTCACCTTTCCCTCACGGTACTTGTCCGCTATCGGTCACTAGGTAGTATTTAGGCTTAGCAAGTGGTCTTGCCAGATTCACACGGGATTTCTCGGGCCCCGTGCTACTTGGGATCCCCTTCGGGAGGCCATGCCATTTCGTCTACGGGGGTACCACCCTCTGTGCCGGGCCTTTCAATGCCCTTCGACTATGACACGACTTTCTGACTCCCTGCTGACTCGGCAGAATCAACTGAAAGGTCCCACAACCCCGCACACGCAACGCCTGCCGGCTTGACACGCATACGGTTTGGCCTGATCCGCTTTCGCTCGCCACTACTCACGGAATATCTCTTCCTGCCGGTACTGAGATGTTTCACTTCCCGGCGTTCCCTCCACACACCCTATATATTCAGGTGCGGGTCACACGACATGACTCGTGCGGGGTTTCCCCATTCGGACATCCTCGGATCACGGTTCGTTTGCCAACTCCCCGAGGCTTATCGCAGGCTACAACGTCCTTCTTCGGCTCCTAGTGCCAAGGCATCCACCCTGTGCCCTTAAAAACTTGACCACAAAGACAATACTTCAAAAGATGCTCGCGTCCACTGTACAGTTCTCAAACAACGAACGATCCCCGACCTTACGCCAGCGCCTACCCAACACCGTTCACCTCGCGGTGAGCTGGTGGGCGGTTCGACCGACCGACCGGACCCGTCAGAAGCAACACCCCAAAGCGGGCTGTTCCCTCAGGACCCAACAGCGTGCCTGAGCGACCCATCCCCTGACCGACTATGCGAGGTTCCACCCACCGAAGCGGGGTACTGACGCGGCGCCGACCCGAAACGAGTCACCGTAGTTGATGTTCCACCCATGAGCACCACCCCAGACGCGAACGGCCTGAGCATGGTCTCTGCACACCCCCCTGAGCCACTACAGCATCAGGGGCGATGTCAGAAGCTCCTTAGAAAGGAGGTGATCCAGCCGCACCTTCCGGTACGGCTACCTTGTTACGACTTAGTCCCAATCGCCAGTCCCACCTTCGACGGCTCCCCCCACAAGGGTTGGGCCACCGGCTTCGGGTGTTACCGACTTTCGTGACTTGACGGGCGGTGTGTACAAGGCCCGGGAACGTATTCACCGCAGCGTTGCTGATCTGCGATTACTAGCGACTCCGACTTCATGGGGTCGAGTTGCAGACCCCAATCCGAACTGAGACCGGCTTTTTGGGATTCGCTCCACCTCGCGGTATCGCAGCCCTTTGTACCGGCCATTGTAGCATGCGTGAAGCCCAAGACATAAGGGGCATGATGATTTGACGTCATCCCCACCTTCCTCCGAGTTGACCCCGGCAGTCTCCTATGAGTCCCCACCATCACGTGCTGGCAACATAGGACGAGGGTTGCGCTCGTTGCGGGACTTAACCCAACATCTCACGACACGAGCTGACGACAACCATGCACCACCTGTACACCGACCTTGCGGGGCAACCATCTCTGGAAGTTTCCGGTGTATGTCAAGCCTTGGTAAGGTTCTTCGCGTTGCATCGAATTAATCCGCATGCTCCGCCGCTTGTGCGGGCCCCCGTCAATTTCTTTGAGTTTTAGCCTTGCGGCCGTACTCCCCAGGCGGGGCACTTAATGCGTTTGCTGCGGCACGGAACTCGTGGAATGAGCCCCACACCTAGTGCCCAACGTTTACGGCATGGACTACCAGGGTATCTAATCCTGTTCGCTCCCCATGCTTTCGCTCCTCAGCGTCAGTTGCGGCCCAGAGACCTGCCTTCGCCATCGGTGTTCCTCCTGATATCTGCGCATTCCACCGCTACACCAGGAATTCCAGTCTCCCCTACCGCACTCTAGTCTGCCCGTACCCACTGCAAGCCCGAGGTTGAGCCTCGAGTTTTCACAGCAGACGCGACAAACCGCCTACGAGCTCTTTACGCCCAATAATTCCGGACAACGCTTGCGCCCTACGTATTACCGCGGCTGCTGGCACGTAGTTAGCCGGCGCTTCTTCTGCAGGTACCGTCACTTGCGCTTCTTCCCTGCTGAAAGAGGTTTACAACCCGAAGGCCTTCATCCCTCACGCGGCGTCGCTGCATCAGGCTTGCGCCCATTGTGCAATATTCCCCACTGCTGCCTCCCGTAGGAGTCTGGGCCGTGTCTCAGTCCCAGTGTGGCCGGTCGCCCTCTCAGGCCGGCTACCCGTCGTCGCCTTGGTAGGCCATCACCCCACCAACAAGCTGATAGGCCGCGAGCCCATCCCTGACCGATAAATCTTTCCAGACGCATCAGATGCCTGAACGTCACATATCCAGTATTAGACCTCGTTTCCAAGGCTTATCCCAGAGTCAGGGGCAGGTTACTCACGTGTTACTCACCCGTTCGCCACTGATCCAGCGAAGCAAGCTCCACCTTCACCGTTCGACTTGCATGTGTTAAGCACGCCGCCAGCGTTCGTCCTGAGCCAGAATCAAACTCTCCGTAAATGTCTACATGGCAACCACCCACCGAAGCAGGCGATCCACCGACACACGAAACGACCCACCACCGCTGGCGATGACGGATCAGTCAAATTCGGCTTGATTATGAGAACCAACCCCGACGGAAGTAGAGGTCAGTCCTCAGTCAAAGCCAAGACCCACCACTTGAAGCAACCCTCCCCGAACGGGAAAGACCACCCGAGCGATGAACCATCTTGGCATCAACTACTAGGCACACTGTTGAGTTCTCAAAGAACAGACGCGCATCCCCGCTCAACGGCTCTCACCGCTTCGCACCGGAGGCTGCCATTCAATCCTACCAGACATTTCCCGGCCCGTTTCCCACCGTTTCACCGGAAAGAAAACAACCAACAAATGCCATCCCAGCACGCACCGTACCGGGCACACCGAAATGCGCCACACGATGCTACAGGGAGTGGCCGCTCCCCGGGACCAGCCACCACGGTTCGATCCGCGTTGTCCGTTCCTCCCTGGCGGGGCGACTCGGAGAACATTACGCGGACGTTTCGCCCGACGTCAACTCGGCGGTCACCCGCCCGTCATCAGGGGCGACGGGCGCGCAGCAGGCCGCGGACGAACGCTGCCTGACCGGCGTGCTGCACCGCGTCGTCCAGGACGCTGACCAGGCGCACGCCCCGGGTCACCGGCGGGTCCCAGCGGGGGTCGACCACCTCGTCCAGCGCGGCGTCGGTCAGGGAGCGCACGTACGTGAGCGAGGCCGCGGTGGCGGCGTGGGCGTAGCCGACGAGCAGGTCCGCCGGCGCCCGGACGAGGGCCACCTGCTCGGGCGTGTGCCCGTAGCCGTGCTCGGCGTCCTCCAGCGGCAGGCCGAAGCGGGCGGCCCACCCGTCGGCGGTCCAGACCTCGGCGTTCTCGGACAGCGCGGCGACCTGGGCGTCCTGCTCCCGGGCCAGGTGCCAGAGCAGCCAGGCGATCGTGTTGGCCTCCGGACCCACCCGTTCGGCGAGCTGGTCCTCGGTCAGGCCTGCGACGGCACGCCGCACCAGGTCGTCCAGCCGTCCGAACCCCTCGGTCAGCACCTGCACGCCGTCCACGCCCGCTCCCCTCGATCTCGGCGGCCCCGGCGGGTCGCCTGTCCTCCCACCGTCCCACCACCACGGCGGATCGGCGCGTCGGCTCAGGCGCGGGAGGCCTCGGCGCGGTCACGGATGCCGCGGAGCATGCCGGTGGACATCAGCAGGCTGATCCATTCGGCCACCTCGACGACGGGACGCGCCGAGGGACGCAGGAAGGCGTAGCGCTCGCGCACCACCAGCCGCGTGCTGCCCTCCACCGGCCCCGGGCGCAGCACGAAGGACCACACGAAGTCGAAGGGCATGGAGTCCTCGGCCTCGGACATCGGCACACCACCGGCGAGGACGAGGGCGGACCCGGGATCAGCGTGCACGACCTCGAGGCCTACCTGCTCGGCGAGGTGCACCCGGTCCCCCACCGCGATCTGCTGCCACTCCGGGACGATCCGGTCGGCGCTGTGGATGCCGAGGCCGACCAGGTTCTCCAGGGCGTCGTAGGTGTAGAAGCCGCCCCGCCCCTGCCCGAGCTGGGCGAGCCACGGCCACACGTCCTGCGCGGTGGCGTGCACGGTGATCGCGCGGGTGGCGACCAGGTCGGCGTGCGGCAGGCGGTCGTCGCCGGGCAGGGTGCGCGCCACCTCGTCCTGGCGGGCGCCCCAGCGCAGCGACTGCTGACGGAGCAGCGCGTAGCCGACCCCGATCGCGGCGGCGGTGGTCAGGGTGCGCAGCAGACGGTGGCTCATGTCCGCCATCGGACCACGCCACGCTGTGCGCTCACCAGGGCCGTCGGTCCCGAGGCCGCCACCGACGGTCACCGCACGCGCGAGGGCCCCCGTGACCGGGTGGTCACGGGGGCCCTCGAGGAGAGCGTGCTGCGTCAGGCGATGCGGCCCGTGGCCTCGTCACCGATCTTGTGGACGACGACCGAGTTGGTGGAGCCCACCACGCCGACCGGGGTGCCCGCGACGACGACGACGTAGTCGCCGACCTCGGCCAGGCCCTGCGCGCGGAGCGTGGACTCGACCTGCGCGACCATCTGGTCGGTGCTCTCGACCTGCGGCACCTCGTAGGTCTGCGTGCCCCAGCTCAGCGACAGGGTGTTGCGGACCGAGGTCTGCGGGGTGAAGGCCAGCAGCGGGATCGAGGAGCGCAGCCGCGACATGCGGCGGGCCGAGTCACCGGACTGCGTGAAGGTGACCAGGTACTTGACGCCCAGGGTCTCGCCGATCTCGGCGGCGGCACGGGTGATGGCACCACCGCGGGTGTGCGGGGTCGAGCCGAGCGGCGCGATGCGCTCGCGACCGAGCTCCTCGGTGGCCTCGATGATCCGGGCCATGGTGCGGACCGTCTCGATCGGGTACTCGCCCACGCTGGTCTCGCCGGACAGCATGACCGCGTCGGCACCGTCGAGCACCGCGTTGGCGCAGTCGGAGGTCTCGGCGCGGGTCGGGCGCGGGTTGTTGGTCATGGACTCGAGCACCTGGGTGGCGACGATGACCGGCTTGGCCATGCGACGGGCCATCTCGACCGCGCGCTTCTGGACCAGCGGCACCTGCTCGAGCGGCAGCTCGACGCCCAGGTCGCCACGGGCGACCATGATGCCGTCGAAGGCGTCCACGATCTCGGCCAGGGCCTCGACGGCCTGCGGCTTCTCGACCTTGGCGATGACCGGGACGACCCGGCCCTCCTCCTCCATGATCCGGCGGACGTCGTCGTAGTCGGCGGCGTTGCGGACGAAGGACAGGGCGATGATGTCCGCGCCGGTGCGCAGGGCCCAGCGCAGGTCCTCCTCGTCCTTCTCCGACATGGCGGGGACGGACACGGCGACACCGGGCAGGTTGATGCCCTTGTTGTTGGAGACCGGGCCGGCGACCTCGACGCGGGTGACGACGCGCGGGCCCTCGACGGCGGTGACGCGGACCAGCACACGGCCGTCGTCGATCAGCAGCGGGTCGCCGACGCGGGCGTCGTTCGGCAGGCCCTTGTGGGTGGTGGAGACGAGCTCCTTGGTGCCCGGGACGTCCTCGGTGGTGATCGTGAAGGTGTCGCCCACCTCGAGGTAGTGCTTGCCCTCGACGAAGCGGCCCAGACGGATCTTCGGCCCCTGGAGGTCGACAAGCACCGCGACCGAGCGGCCAGAGGCCTTGGCCGCCGCGCGCACGTTGTCGTACACGCGCTGGTGCACCTCGGTGTCGCCGTGGCTGCGGTTCAGACGCGCCACGTCCATCCCGGCGTCGACAAGGGCCTGGATCTGCTCGGCGGACTCCGTGGCGGGGCCGATGGTGCAGACGATCTTCGCTCTACGCATGGGGAACAGCCTAGGCCTTTCGTGATGGTCGGTCCCGGTGCCGAACGTCCCGACGGGCGGCGCGCCCTGTCGAGGTCCTGACGATCGGTGCGGGTCGGTGCGTGCGTGCGGACGGTTGCGCCGGTCGCCGCGACGTGCGGGTCCGGACGTCCCCGTCGGACGAAGTCTACGCAGGAGCCGCTGCCCCGCCCTCACCGCGTCCACCCGGACGCGCCGACGGCGCGGGGCGGATGCGTGTGCACCCACCCCGCGCCGTCCGATCTGCGGGACCTACGTCCTCGCCGTCGCGCGTGCACCGCGCCCGCGCGGCACGCGTCCGCACCCGCGCGACCACCTCAGGCGCGCAGCGCGACCGTCCCCGCGGCGACCGGGGCCGGCAGCTCGGTGGCGCCGGTGAGGTACGTGTCCACCGCGGCCGCGGCCGCACGCCCCTCGGCGATGGCCCAGACGATGAGCGACTGGCCGCGCCCCGCGTCGCCGGCGACGAACACGCCGGGCTGGGAGGTCGCGAAGTCGTCGCCCCGCGCCACGGTGCCCCGCCGGGTCAGGTCGACGCCGGTCTGCTCGACCAGCTCGGCGGTCTCCGGGCCGGTGAAGCCCATGGCGATCAGCACCAGGTCGGCGGGGACGTCGCGCTCGGTGCCCGCGGTGGGCTCGCGACGGCCGTCCGGCAGGTACTCGGTGGTGGCCAGGCGCAGGGAGCGCACCTGCCCGTCCTCGTCGCCGAGGAACGCGACGGTCGACGCCAGGAACGCGCGCTCGCCGCCCTCCTCGTGCGAGGAGGAGACCTCGAAGACGACCGGGTCGGTCGGCCACGGCTGGGAGGCCGGGCGCGAGGTCGGCGGCTTCTTGCCGATCGCGAGGGTGGTCACCGAGGCGGCGCCCTGGCGCAGGGCGGTGCCGACGCAGTCGGAGCCGGTGTCGCCGCCGCCGATCACGATCACGTGCTTGCCGGCGGCGTCGATCGGGTCGGCGACCGGCTTGCCCGCGACCTGCGCGTTGGAGCGGTGCAGGTAGTCCATCGCGGGGTGGATGCCGGCCAGCTCGCGCCCGGGCAGCGGCAGCTCGCGCGGGACGGTCGAGCCGGTGGCGACCACGACGGCGTCGTAGCGCGCGCGCAGCTGCGCCCAGGTGAGGTCACGGCCGATCTCGACGCCGGCGCGGAACCGGGTGCCCTCGGCCTCCATCTGCTCCAGGCGGCGGTCGATGTGCCGCTTCTCGAGCTTGAAGTCCGGCACGCCGTAGCGCAGCAGGCCACCGATCGCGTCGTCCCGCTCGTAGACGGCCACGGTGTGACCGGCCCGGGTGAGCTGCTGGGCGGCCGCCAGGCCGGCGGGGCCGGAGCCGACCACCGCGACGGTGTGCCCGGTGAGCCGCTGCGGCACCTGCGGCACCACGAACCCGCGGTCGAAGGCCTCGTCGATGATCGAGACCTCGACGTTCTTGATCGTGACCGCCGGCTGGTTGATGCCGAGCACGCAGGCCGACTCGCACGGCGCCGGGCAGATCCGCCCGGTGAACTCCGGGAAGTTGTTCGTCGCGTGCAGCCGCTCGATCGCCTCGGCCCACTGGCCGCGCCACACCAGGTCGTTCCACTCGGGGATGAGGTTCCCCAGCGGGCAGCCGTTGTGGCAGAACGGCACGCCGCAGTCCATGCAGCGGCCGGCCTGGGTGTGCAGCAGCACGGCGGCGTCCGGGTCGGTCTGCACGGAGCGGTGCTCGTGCACCTCGCGCCAGTCCATCAGGCGCAGGGCGATCGGCCGGTTGGCGGGCAGCTCCCGCTCGCGGACCTTCAGGAACCCACGGGGGTCAGCCACGTGCCACCTCCAGGATGCTCTCCCACACACCGGGTGCGGTCGGGTCGAGCCCGTCGGCCTCGGCCTGCGCCAGGGCGACGCGCACGCGGGCGTACTCGCGGGGCTGCACACGGGTGAGCCGGGCGCGGGTGCCCTCGGGGTCGGTCAGCAGCTCGGCGGCCACGCGGGAGCCGGTCTCGTCCAGGTGCCGGTGCAGCAGGTCGAGCACCAGCGCCATCTCCTCGTCGTCCAGCGGGTCGAGGCCGAGCTCGCCGGACTCCAGGGACTGCACGTTGACGCGCTCGCGCTTGAGGTCGAGCACGAAGGCGCTGCCGCCGGACATGCCCGCCGCGAAGTTGCGGCCGGTGCGGCCGAGCACCAGGACGGTGCCGCCGGTCATGTACTCGCAGCCGTGGTCGCCCACGCCCTCGACGACCAGCGTCGCGCCGGAGTTGCGCACGCCGAACCGCTCGCCGACCACCCCGCGCAGGAACATCTCGCCGGAGGTGGCGCCGTAGCCGATCACGTTGCCGGCGATCACGTTGTGCTCGCCGCTCAGCACGGCGTTGCGGTCCGGGCGGACCACGATCCGGCCGCCGGACAGGCCCTTGCCGACGTAGTCGTTGGCGTCGCCCTCCAGGCGCAGCGTGATGCCGCGCGGCAGGAAGGCGCCGAAGGACTGGCCACCGGAGCCGGTGAGCACGACCTCGATCGTGCCGTCCGGCAGGCCCTCGCCGCCGTACCGGCGGGTGACCTCGTGGCCGAGCATGGTGCCGACGGTGCGGTTGACGTTGCGCACCGGCAGCTCGATCCGCACCGGGCGGGCGTCCTCCAGGGCGTCGGACGCCAGCGCGATGAACTGGTTGTCCAGCGCGCGGTCGAGGCCGTGGTCCTGGTCGTGCACGTGGTGCAGGGAGGACCCGGGGACCGGCTCGGGCAGGGCGAGCACCGGCGAGAGGTCGAGCCCCTCCGCCTTCCAGTGGTCCACGGCGGCGCGGGTGTCGAGCAGCTCGACGCGGCCGACGGCCTCCAGCAGGGTCCGGAAGCCCAGCTCGGCGAGGATCTCGCGCACCTCCTGCGCGATGAACTCGAAGAACGTGACCACGAACTCGGGCTTGCCGGTGAACCGCTCGCGCAGCTCGGGGTTCTGGGTGGCGACGCCGACCGGGCAGGTGTCCTGGTGGCAGACGCGCATCATGATGCAGCCCGAGACCACCAGCGGCGCGGTGGCGAAGCCGAACTCCTCGGCGCCGAGCAGCGCGCCGACCACCACGTCGCGACCGGTCTTGAGCTGGCCGTCGACCTGCACCACCACGCGGTCGCGCAGGTTGTTCAGCACCAGGGTCTGCTGGGTCTCGGCCAGGCCGATCTCCCACGGGGTGCCCGCGTGCTTGAGGCTGGTCAGCGGGGACGCGCCGGTGCCGCCGTCGTGGCCGGCGATCAGCACCACGTCGGAGTGCGCCTTGGCGACACCGGCGGCCACGGTGCCGACACCGAACTCGGAGACGAGCTTGGTGTGGATCCGGGCCTTCGGGTTCGCGTTCTTGGCGTCGTGGATCAGCTGCGCCAGGTCCTCGATCGAGTAGATGTCGTGGTGCGGCGGCGGCGAGATCAGGCCGACGCCGGGCGTCGAGTGCCGGGTGCGCGCGACCCACGGGTACACCTTCGGGCCGGGCAGCTGACCGCCCTCGCCGGGCTTGGCGCCCTGGGCGAGCTTGATCTGGATGTCGTCGGCGAAGGTCAGGTACTCGCTGGTGACGCCGAAACGGCCCGACGCGATCTGCTTGATCGCGGAGCGGCGCTCGGGGTCGTGCAGGCGCTCCGGGTCCTCGCCGCCCTCACCGGTGTTCGACTTCGCGCCGATCCGGTTCATGGCGATGGCCAGCGTCTCGTGCGCCTCCATCGAGATGGAGCCGTAGGACATCGCGCCGGTGGAGAACCGCTTGACGATCTCGCTGACCGGCTCGACCTCGTCGATCGGGACCGGGGTGCGCGCGCCGTCCTTGAACGTCAGCAGGCCGCGCAGCGTCATCAGGCGCTCGGACTGGTCGTTGACCCGCGCGGTGTAGGAGCGGAACACGTCCATCTGCCGGGTGCGGGTGGAGTGCTGGAGCCGGAACACCGTCTCGGGGTCGAACAGGTGGTCCTCGCCGTCCCGGCGCCACTGGTACTCGCCGCCGGTGGTGAGGCGACGGTGCGCCAGGCGGTTGCCGCTGGCCGGGTAGGCGTCGGCGTGCCGCGCGGCGACCTCCGCCGCGACGACGTCCAGGCCGATGCCGCCGAGCCGGCTGGTGGTGCCGGTGAAGTAGCGCTCGACCAGGGCCTGCGACAGGCCGATGGCCTCGAAGACCTGCGCGCCCCGGTAGGAGGCGATGGTGGAGATGCCCATCTTGGACATGACCTTGAGCACGCCCTTGCCCAGCGCCTTGATCAGGTTCTTCACCGCCTGCTCCGGGCTGACGCCCGCCAGGTAGCCGGAGGTGGCGAGGTCCTCGACGGACTCCATCGCCAGGTACGGGTTGACCGCGGCGGCGCCGTAGCCGATCAGCAGCGCGACGTGGTGCACCTCGCGGACGTCTCCGGCCTCGACCACCAGCGACACCTGCGTGCGGGTGTGCCGGCGCAGCAGGTGGTGGTGCACGGCGGACAGCAGCAGCAACGACGGGATCGGGGCGCGGTCGGCGTCGCCGTCCCGGTCGGAGAGCACGATGAAGCTGACGCCCTCGGCGACCGCCTGGTCGACCTGGGCGAAGATCTCCTCCAGGCGCTGCTCCAGCGCCTCGCCGCCGCCGTCGACCTTGTACAGGCCGCGCACGATCACCGCACGGAAGATCCCGGCCATCGCGGGGTCGCGGTCGACCTTGACGATCTTGGCCAGGCCGTCGTTGTCGAGCACCGGGAACGGCAGCACGAGCTTGCGGGCGTGCAGCGGCGTGTCCTCGAGCAGGTTCGGCTCCGGGCCGATCGCGCCACCGATCGAGGTGACGAGCTCCTCGCGGATCGCGTCCAGCGGCGGGTTGGTGACCTGCGCGAACATCTGCGTGAAGTAGTCGAACAGCAGGCGCGGGCGGCTGGACAGCACCGCGACCGGGGTGTCGGAGCCCATGGCGCCCAGCGGCTCGGCACCGGTGGCGCCCATCGGGGTCAGGATGACCTTGAGCTCCTCCTCGGTGTACCCGAAGGCGCGCTGGCGGCGGCGCACGGAGGCGGTGGAGTGCGCGATGTGCTCGCGCTCGGGCAGCTGCTCCAGGTACACGGAGTTCTCGCGCACCCACTCGGCGTAGGGACGCTGCGCGGCGAGCTGCGCCTTGATCTCGTCGTCCTCGACGATCCGGCCCTGGCCGGTGTCGACCAGGAACATCCGGCCCGGCTCCAGGCGGCCCTTGCGGACGATCGTCGCGGGGTCGAGGTCGAGCACGCCGGCCTCGGAGGCCATCACGACCAGGCCGTCCTCCGTGACCCAGAACCGGCCGGGGCGCAGGCCGTTGCGGTCCTGCACGGAGCCGATCAGGGTGCCGTCGGTGAAGGACATGGCCGCCGGGCCGTCCCACGGCTCCATCAGCGTGGCGTGGTACTCGTAGAACGCGCGGCGGGCCGGGTCCATCTGGGCGTGGTTCTCCCACGCCTCCGGGATCATCATCATCACGGCGTGCGGCAGCGACCGCCCCGCGAGGTGCAGCAGCTCGAGCACCTCGTCGAAGGAGCCGGAGTCCGAGCCGCCCGGGGTGCACACCGGCAGCAGCGGCGACAGGTCGCCCAGCAGCTCGTGCTGGAGGGTGCCCTCGCGGGCGGCCATCCAGTTGCGGTTGCCGCGCACGGTGTTGATCTCGCCGTTGTGCGCCACCATCCGGAACGGCTGCGCGAGCGGCCAGGACGGGAAGGTGTTGGTGGAGAAGCGCGAGTGCACCAGGGCGAGCTCGGAGGCGTAGCGCGGGTCCGACAGGTCCGCGAAGAACGGCTCGAGCTGCCCGGTGGTCAGCATGCCCTTGTAGGTGAGCGTGCGGGCCGACAGGGAGGCGAAGTAGATCCCGAGCTCGCGCTCGGCACGCTTGCGCAGCCGGAACGCCCGGCGGTCCAGGTCGACGCCCGCGAGCTCGCGGGACGGGTCGGCCACGACCAGCTGGCGGAAGAACGGCATCGAGGCGCGGGCGGTGGGGCCGACCAGGTCGGCGGTCACCTGCACGTCGCGCCAGGCGAGCACGTCGAGCTTCTCCTCGGCGGCGATGGCCTCGACCGCGCGCACGGCGGCGGCGCGCTCGTCCTCGCCGGACGGCAGGAAGGCCATGCCGATCGCGTAGCGGCCGACCGGCGGCAGTTCGGCGTCGACCACGTCGCGCAGGAACGCGTCCGGGATCTGCGTGAGGATGCCGGCGCCGTCGCCGGAGTTCTCCTCGGCGCCGACCGCGCCGCGGTGGTCCAGGTTGAGCAGCGCGGTCAGGCCGGCGTCGACGATGTCGCGGCCGGGGGTGCCGCGCAGCGTCGCCACGAAGGCGAAGCCGCAGGCGTCGTGCTCCGCGGCCGGGTCGTACAGCCCGGAGGCGGTCCGCTCCGTCACGGCGGGGGCACCGTGGGGTGTCGCGGGCATCAGCACCGTCCTCACGACCCGGGTGGGTCTGACTCGATCTGTGGGGGGCTGGGACGTCATCGGCCCGGGCGTGTGGCGGAACGATACATGCCGGAAACACTGGCACCGTTCTCGCATCGAGTGAGGTGGGTCACACGCGGACCCGCGGTCAGCGGGTGCTGTCGTGCTCCGCCACCTCGTCGTCCTGAGCCGTCGTGCCGGCCGTCAGGAGGGTGGTGGTCTCGCGTCCAGGATGACGACGTCCGACGACGACGAACGCTACCAGCGCGCCGAGGCCCACGATGATCGACGTCCACACGTTGATCCGCAGCCCCAGGAACGTGTTCGCGGGGTCGATCCGGACCAGCTCGATCCAGAGCCGGCCGGTGGTGTAGACGACCACGTAGAGCCAGAACACGCGGCCGTGACCGAGCCGCCAACGACGGTCGAGCCAGATGATCAGCGCGGCGCCGGCGAGGTTCCACAGCAGCTCGTAGAGGAACGTCGGGTGGAACAGCGTGCCGGACTCGAAGCCGGCGGGCAGGTGCGCGTCGTCGATCTGCAGGCCCCACGGCAGCGTGGTCGGGCCGCCGAACAGCTCCTGGTTGAACCAGTTGCCGAGCCGGCCGACCGCCTGCGCGATCAGCAGCCCGGGGGCCAGCGCGTCCGCGAACACCGGGAAGGACACGCCGAGCCGACGGCAGCCGATGTACGCACCGACCGCACCGAGCGCGACGGCACCCCAGATGCCGAGGCCGCCCTCCCAGATCGCGAAGGCCTTCCACGGGTCGCCGCCCTCGCCGAAGTACGCCGCCGGCGAGGTGATGACGTGGTAGAGCCGCCCGCCGACGATGCCGAAGGGCACCGCCCAGAAGGTGATCTCGAGGACCTGGTCGGGGTCTCCCCCGCGCTCGCGCCACCGTCGCTGGGTGAGCAGCACGGCGATCACGATGCCGGCGAGGATCGCGAAGGCGTAGGCGCGCAGCGGCACCGGACCGAGGTACCAGACGCCCTCGGCGGGGCTCGGGATGGCGGCGGGGATCATCACGACCCCGACCCCTGTGCGACGACGCGTCGTGCACCCCTCACGCCGTCGGCCAGACCCGCCGCGACACCGGCCAGCGCGTCCAGACCGGACCGCTCGTCCGGGGCGTCGGCCAGCGCCCGCACCAGGGCGGAGCCCACGATCACCCCGTCCGCGTAGCGCGCGATGTCGGCGGCCTGCTCCGGGCGCGAGACGCCCAGGCCGACGCAGACGTGCTCGGCACCGGCGGCGCGGGTGTCGGCCACCAGCTGCTCGGCGCGGTCGCCGACGGTGGTCCGCTCCCCCGTGACGCCCATCGTGGAGGCGGCGTAGACGAAGCCGCGCGAGGCGGCGGCGGTCATGGCCAGCCGCTCCGGCGTGGACGACGGCGCGACCAGGAAGACGCGGTCGAGACCGGTGGCCTCGGAGGCGGCGATCCAGTCGGCGCCCTCGTCCGGGATCAGGTCCGGGGTGATCAGCCCGGCACCGCCGGCGGCGGCCAGATCACGGGCGAAGGCGTCCACGCCGTAGCGCAGCACCGGGTTCCAGTAGGTCATCACCAGGACCGGCGCGCCGGTGGCGGCGATCTGCTCGACCGCCCCGAAGACCTCACGCACCCGCGTGCCGCCGGCCAGCGACCGCTCCACGGCGTGCTGGATGGTCGGGCCGTCCATCACCGGGTCCGAGTACGGCAGACCGAGCTCGACCACGTCCACGCCCGCCTCGACCATGGTGGTCGCGGCGCGCACCGAGGCGGCGACGTCGGGGAAGCCGAGCGGCAGGTAGCCGACCAGGGCGGCACGGCCCTCCGCCCGCAGGCGGTCCAGGGTGGTCGCGGTCGCGCTCACAGCTGCTCTCCCTCGCTCGCCTGCACCACGGGCTCGTCCTCGATCAGGCCGAACCACGCCGCGGCGGTCGCCACGTCCTTGTCACCACGCCCGGACAGGTTCACCAGGATCACCGGCTCGCTGCCGTCCGCCGGCGCCCAGGTGGCCGCCTCACGACCGAGCTGGATCGCACCGGCCAGCGCGTGCGCGGACTCGATCGCCGGGATGATGCCCTCCGTGCGGCAGAGCAGCCGGAAGGCCTCCATCGCCTCGTCGTCGGTGACCGGGCGGTACTCGGCGCGGCCGATGTCGTGCAGCCACGCGTGCTCGGGGCCGACGCTCGGGTAGTCCAGGCCCGCCGACACCGAGTGGCTGGGCAGGGTCTGGCCGTCCTCGTCCTGGAGCAGGTAGGAGCGGGTGCCCTGGAGCACGCCGGGCAGGCCGCCGCTGAACCGCGAGGCGTGCCGGCCGGAGTCGATCCCCTCGCCGCCGGCCTCGAAGCCGAACAGGCGGACCGCCGGGTCGTCCAGGAAGGCGTTGAAGATGCCCATGGCGTTCGAGCCGCCGCCCACGCAGGCCGCGACGGCGTCCGGCAGCCGGCCGATCTCGGCGGCGAGCTGGGCCTTGGCCTCCTCGCCGATCAGCTTGTGGAAGTCGCGGACCATCTCCGGGAACGGGTGCGGGCCGGTGACCGTGCCGAGCAGGTAGTGCGTGGAGTCGACGTTCGCGACCCAGTCGCGCAGCGCCTCGTTGATCGCGTCCTTGAGGGTGCGCGAGCCGATCGACACCGGGATCACCTCGGCGCCGAGCAGCCGCATCCGCGCGACGTTCAGCGCCTGGCGCCGGGTGTCCTCCTCGCCCATGTAGACCACGCACTCGAGGTCGAGCAGGGCGGCGGCGGTGGCGGTGGCGACGCCGTGCTGACCGGCACCGGTCTCCGCGATCACCCGGGTCTTGCCCATGCGCTTGACCAGCAGGGCCTGGCCGAGCACGTTGTTGATCTTGTGCGAGCCGGTGTGGTTGAGGTCCTCGCGCTTGAGGAAGACGCGCACGCCCTCGGCCACGTGCGCGGCGAAGCGGGGCACCTCGGTCAGCGGGCTCGGGCGCCCGGTGTACGTGCGGTGCAGCCGGGCCAGCTCGGCGCCGAAGGTCGGGTCGGCCAGCGCCTTGTGGAACTCGGTGTCGAGCTCGTCCAGGGCCGCCACCAGCGCCTCGGGGACGAACCGTCCGCCGAAGTCGCCGAAGTAGGGGCCCGCGTGCGTGGCCAGCGGCCCGCCGCCCGTCAGCGCCGGGGGCGTGATCCCGCCGCGCGCCGTCCGATCCTCGGTCACCGGTTCCTCCTCGTGCTGCTGGGTGCTGCTACTGGCGGACCTGGCGCAGCGACGGGTGCGAGCCCGCCGCCACCAGGTCGGCCACCGACTGACGCGGCGCGTCGTCGGTGACCAGGGCCTCGCCCACCAGCACCGCGTCGGCGCCGGCCCGGGCGTAGTCCATGACGTCGTGCGGGCCGCGCACGCCGGACTCGGCGACGTGCACCACGTCGCTCGGGATCGAGGGGGCGACGCGGGCGAAGGTGCCGCGGTCGACCTCGAGGGTCTTGAGGTTGCGGGCGTTCACGCCGACGATCCGGGCACCGGCGTCCACCGCGCGGGCGACCTCCTCGGCGTCGTGCACCTCGACCAGGGCGGTCATGCCGAGGGAGTGCACCCGCTCCACCAGCGAGGTCAGCACGGTCTGCTCCAGCGCCGCCACGATCAGCAGCACCAGGTCGGCGCCGTGCGCGCGCGCCTCCCACACCTGGTACGGCGTGACCACGAAGTCCTTGCGCAGCACCGGGATGTCCACGGCGGCGCGCACCGAGTCGAGGTCGGCGAGGCTGCCCTTGAACCGGCGCTGCTCGGTGAGCACGGAGATGACGGACGCGCCGCCCTTCTCGTACTCGGCGGCCAGCGCGGCCGGATCGGTGATCGCGGCCAGCGCGCCCTTGCTCGGGCTGGACCGCTTGACCTCGGCGATCACGGTGACGGCGTCCTCCAGCCGCAGCCGCGAGACGCACTCCTTGGCCTCCGGCACCCGGGCGGCGCGCTCCTTCAGGGCGCTCAGCGGCGTGGCCGCCTCGCGCACCGCGAGGTCCTCGCGGACTCCCGCGACGATGTCGTCCAGAACAGTAGCCATCGACGCCTCATCTCCCCCGTGCTCGGACCTCGGCGCACCCGAGGTGCGGTGGCCCCAGGGACCTCCGGCCGACGGTTGCGGCCCCCACGCCCCGGGCGAGGGCCACCGTCGACCACCTCGGCCATCGTAGAGGCGCGCGGCGACAGGTCCGACCACGGGACCAGCCGGTGGGACCGGGCGCGGTCCGGCGGCGGTCCGAGGGCGGTGGCTCAGGGGGCCAGCCAGGGGGCGAGCGCCGGGACGTTGCGCAGCAGGGAGTAGGCGACCACGACCACGCCGAGCAGCACCGCGGTGCCGGCCGAGGGGGCGGCGGTCGGCCTCCCGCGCCACGACCGTGCGGCCCAGCGCGCCCACAGCGCCACCAGCACCGGGACCACGAGCACCCAGAGCGGGTTCATCGACCACGCCCCGGCGAGGTCGCCGACCAGCAGGTCGTGCGTGGCCCGCAGGCCGCCGCAGCCAGCGCAGTACCGGCCGGTCAGGGCGTAGAGCGGGCAGACGCCCCAGGACCCGGGGCTGTGCGGGTCGACGGCGACCAGCGCCACGGCGCCCGCCGCGACGACCCCCGCGACCAGCAACGGGCCACGGGCGGCGTGCAGGCGGGCGACGACGCCCGGCGAGGACGTCCGGGTCCCCGCCGGGCTCGTCATGCTCAGGACCCGGAGAGGTCGAGCGTGTCCATGTACCAGGCCAGGCCGCCGAAGCCGAACAGCCAGACCAGGCTGAGCACGCCGAGGACGATCGAGACCCAGCCCAGGACGATGCCGGCGGTGGCCATGCCGCCGTTGTTGGCCTCGCCGCGCGCGACGGCCTTCTTGGCGTTGTTGCCGACGATGACCGCCGGGATGCCGGTGAGGAAGCCGCAGCTCAGCACGAAGGCCGCGATGCCGAGCACCAGCGACCAGATCGCGAGGCTGTTCTTCGGGTAGCCGTAGACCGGGCCGCCGTAGGGCTGGCCCTGGTAGGCGGGGTACGCCGGCGCCTGACCGTAGGGCTGCTGCCCGTACGGCTGCTGGCCGTATGGCTGGTCGGCGGGCTGGCCCTGCTGGCCGTACTGCGGGTAGCCGCCCGGCTGCGGGGCACCGCTCGGGTCCTGCGGGGCGTACTGGCCGTACTGCGGCTGAGCCGGCTGCTCGGGCTGGCCCGGCTGCTGCTGCGGCTGACCGTAGGGGTCGGAGGGCGGGTTCGGGGTGGACATCGGCTGTCTCCTCGTCACGGGTGCGTCAGCCCAGGCTAGCGGCCGGCACCGACGGCGGGCAGGGGTGGTCCACGGCGGCCCGCCGGGACGACCGCGGCCGAGGGATCAGTGGCCGTGCGCCCCGGCGGTCAGGCGGGAACCGCCCTTGCCGTAGCCGAGCACCGCCATCACCTTGCCGACGACGACGCCGAGCACGACCACGCCGAGACCGGCCCAGAAGAGCCAGACGGTCGCGAAGATCATCGCGAGCGCCGCGAGCAGCGCACCGACCAGGACCACGTAGGTGGTCGTCCACGCGGCCGGCGTGCGGCCGTGGTTGGTCGGCGGGGCCGTCGGGGGCAGCCGCAGGGACTCCATGCGCGGGGTGTGCTGCACCGCGGAGGCACCCGGCCGCGCCACCGGGGTGGTGCGGGCGACGGAGGCGGGCACGGTCTGCTCGGCCATCGGAGAACCTTTCTGACGAGGTGTCGTCACCTTAGCCGACGCGGTCAGGTCGGGTCGTCCCCACGGCTGAGCGCGTCCCAGGTGGCGCGCTCGTCGTCGGGCGTCGGAGCGGGCGCGGCGGAGGGTGCGGGCTCGGCGGGCGCCGGCTCGGCGGCGGGATCGGGCCCGGCGCCCGGGGCGGGACGCGGGTCGGGACGCGCCGGGTCGGTGGGACCGGGGCCGTCGATCGCGGCGCCGTCGGCCGTGCCACCGGCGGCCGCGCCCGCTGGACCGGAGTCCGCGGTGCCGGTCGACAGGCTGCCCGCGGACGCACTGCCGAGCGTCGTGCCTGCGCTCGCGCCCGCGCGCTCGTGCCGGGACGACGGCGGGGCCCAGCGCGCCGAGGCACGGGCGAGCGCCACCGCGGCGAGCACCACGAGCACGCCCAGCACCGCGACCACCAGCGGCCACACGGCCACCACCGGGTCGTCGACCAGGCGGGCCACCCCCGTGCGGTCGGCGGCCAGCCGCTCGGCGGTCGTGCGGGCACCGCTGCGCGCCGCCAGCGCCGAGGAGGTGACGAGCACACCCGCCCCGGCGACCACCAGCACCACCACCCAGCGCCCGAACCGACCGACCAGGCCGACCGCACCGGCGGCGGCCAGCAGCACCAGCGCGGCCGCGACCACGCCCGGCGCCGCCTGCGAGCCGCTGACCGCCACCGCGACGTCCCCGGTGACCGGCGCGGTCGCGGTGGCGGTCACCCAGGTCGGCAGGGCGCTGAGCCCGACCACCCCCGCGAGCAGGAGCAGCAGCACCACCCAGCGACCACGGGCGCGCGGGGCCATCAGCCCGCGGCCGGCCGGTGCAGGCGCGAGGCGAGCTGGACGGCCCGCACCGCGGCGGCGGCCTTGTCCCGCGACTCGCGGTACTCGGCGTCGGGCACGGAGTCGGCGACGATCCCGGCGCCGGCCTGCACGCTGGCCCGGCCGTCCCGGATCAGCGCCGTGCGGATCGCGATCGCCATGTCCATGTCACCGGCCAGGTCGAAGTAGCCGACCGTGCCGCCGTAGATGCCGCGACGGGCCGGCTCGATCTGGTCGATCAGGGCGATGGCGCGCGGCTTCGGCGCGCCCGACAGCGTGCCCGCCGGGAAGGTGGCACGCAGCGCGTCCAGGGCGGTCGCCCCGGCCCGCATCCGACCGACCACCGTCGAGCAGATGTGCATGATGTGGCTGAACCGGCGCACCGCCATGAACTCGACCACCTCGACCGACGCCGGCTCGCAGACCTTGACCAGGTCGTTGCGGGACAGGTCGACCAGCATCAGGTGCTCGGCGCGCTCCTTGGGATCGGCCATCAGCGCGTCGTGCAGCGCCCGGTCCTCCTCGGGGGTGGCGCCGCGCGGGCGGGAACCGGCGATCGGGAACGTGGTGACGTGCCCCCGGTTGACCTTGACCAGCGTCTCCGGGCTGGAGCCGACGATCGCGAAGTCGTGGCCGACGGCGTCCTGGAGCTGGAGGTAGTACATGTACTGGCTGGGGTTGATCGTGCGCAGGGCGCGGTAGACGTCCAGCGGCTCCGCCGGGCAGTCCAGGTCGAGGCGCTGGGAGAGCACCACCTGGAACACCTCGCCGTCCCGGATCGCCTCCTGACCGGTCGCGACCGCCTGCTCGTACTCCTCGCGGGTGGAGCGGAACTCCAGCTCGGGCACCTCGACGTCGCCGAGCACGGCCACGTCCGAGGCCACCGGCGCCGCCAGGGCCGCCTGCATCGCGTCCAGCCGCGCCACCGCGTCGGCATGCGCCTCGTCCACCCGCGCGTCCGTGCCGTCGAAGTTGATCGCGTTGGCGATCAGCCACACCGAGCCGTCGTGGTGGTCGGTGACCGCGAGGTCCGAGGCCAGGCAGAGGGTCATCTCCGGCACGCCGAGCTCGTCGGGCGCCGACGCCGGCAGCGTCGGCTCCCAGTGCCGCACGACGTCCCAGCCCATCGAGCCGACCAGCCCGCCGGTCAGCGGGGGCAGCCCGGGCACGGCGGGGGTGCGCAGCACGCGCAGCGTGCCGTCGAGCACCTCGATCGGGTCACCGTCCTGCGGCACGCCCACCGGCACGTCGCCCGTCCACACCGCGCGGCCGTCCTGGACGGTCAGCGTCGCGCGGGACCGTACGCCGACGAAGGACCAGCGCGACCACGAGCCGTCCTGCTCGGCGGACTCCAGCACGAAGGTGCCCGGACGGCCCGCCGCCAGGCGCCGGTACAGCCCGACCGGGGTGATGTCGTCGGCCAGCAGCCGGCGGACCACCGGGATCACCCGACGGTCGGCCGCCAGCGTGCGGAAGTCCGCGACCGAGGGCCAGGTCTGACCCCAGGCGACGTCCACCGCGGCCACGCCGCCGGGCAGCGCGGGGCCGTCAGGGGTGGTGGCGGGGTGCTCGGCGGTCGGGGCGGTCATCGGGTCTCCTCCGGACGGGTGCCGACGACCGCGCCCAGCGATCCGCCGGCCTGGAAGCAGGTGCGGGTGCCGGTGTGGCACGCCGCGCCGACCTGGTCCACCCGCACGAGCAGGGCGTCGCCGTCGCAGTCCAGGTCCACCGACTGCACGAACTGGGCGTGGCCGGAGGTGTCGCCCTTGCGCCAGTACTCCTCGCGCGACCGGCTCCAGAACGTGACGCGACCGCTGGTCAGCGTGCGGTGCAGCGCCTCGTCGTCCATCCAGCCGACCATGAGGACCTCGCCGGTGTCGTGCTGCTGCACGACCGCGGCGACGAGGCCCGCGGCGTCGCGCTTGAGGCGCGCGGCCACGGCCGGGTCGAGGGCGGACGGGGTGCGGGGTGCCGGGGAGAGGGTGCCGGTGTCTGCCACCCGCCGATCCTCCCACGTGCGCGGGAGGGGCGTGGCGGGGCGTCCGCGGGGCGGCGCACGGCAGGGGCGCGCGCAGGCACGGCACCGCTCCGCGCGCGCCGGTGACCACCCAGCCGCCGGCCCGCGTCAGCGGGTCTGCGCCATCCACGCCTCGTGCATCCGCGCGTACACGCCGTCGGCGACCACCAGCTCGGCGTGCGGGCCGAACTCCACGACGCGGCCCGCGTCCACCACGACCACCAGGTCGGCGGCCTCCGCGGTGGACAGCCGGTGCGCGATGGTGATCGTGCTGCGCCCGGAGGTGAGCGAGTCCAGCGCGCGGGCGATCCGCACCTCGGTCGCCGGGTCGACGGCCGAGGTCGCCTCGTCCAGCACGAGCAGGTCGGCGTCGGCGAGGTAGGCGCGGGCCAGGGCCACGAGCTGCCGCTCCCCCGCCGACAGCGACTCGCCGCGCTGGCCGACCGGGGTGGTCAGGCCGCCGGGCAGCTCGGCGAGCCAGTCGGCCAGGCCGAGCTCGGTCAGGGCAGCGCGCAGCACGGCGTGCTCGTCGGCGGTGGTCGCTGCTGGTCCGGTGCCCGCTGCGTGCCCGGTGCCCGCTGCGTGTCCGGCGCCCACTGCGTGCCCGGTGCCCGCTGCACGCCCGGCACCCGGCCGGTGTCCCGCGCTCGGGCCGCGCCCGATGCCGGACTCGGTCTCTGGCTCGTCACGCAGACCGTAGGAGAGGTTCTCCGCCAGGGTCGTGTCGAAGAGGAAGCCCTCCTGCGGCACCATCACCACCCGGCGGCGCAGATCGGCCGGGCGCACGCGGCGCAGGTCGACGCCGTCCAGCAGCACCGCGCCGTGGGTCGGGTCCATCAGGCGGGTGACGAGCTTGGCGATCGTGGTCTTGCCGGAGCCGGTCGCCCCGACCACCGCCACCGACGCGCCGGCCGGCAGGTCGAGGTGCACGTCGTGCAGCACCGGCGGGCCAGCGGGGTAGGCGAAGCCGACGCCCTCCAGCCGCACGTGCGCGGGGCCGCGCGGCGAGGGCACGCCGTCCGCGCCCGGGTCGGCCACCTGCACCGGCGTGTCGATGATGCCGAGCACGCGCCGCCAGCCCGCGACCGCGTTCTGCAGCTCGTTGAGCACCTCGGTCGCCTGCTGCACCGGCCCGGTGAACAGCTGCACCAGGAAGAGGAACGCGAGCAGGGCGCCGACGGACAGGTCCCCCGCCACGCCCAGCGCGGTCCCGGCGACCACCACCACGGCCAGCACGAGGTTCGCGACCAGCACGCCGGAGGAGAACACCAGGGCGACGGTGTTCTGCGCGGTCACCTGCGCGTCGCGGGTGGCGGTGATCGAGGTGTCGATCTTGCGCTGCACCCGACGCTGCACGCCGTAGGCGCGGATGGTCTCGGCACCGACCACCGCCTCGGAGACCGCGCCCAGCATCGCGCCGACCCGCTCCCGCACCCGGGTGTAGGCCCGGTTGACCCGGCTCTGCAAGGGGCGCAGCGCGAACGCCAGCGGCAGGAAGCACGCCCAGACCAGCAGGGTGAGCTGCCAGGAGTAGATCGCCATCAGCACGGTCGCGACCAGCACCTGCAGCGTGGAGACGAGCAGCATGATCCCGCCCCACTGCACGAACAGCGAGATCGTGTCGACGTCCGAGGTCACCCGGGACACCAGCGACCCGCGCCGCTCGGTGTTCTGGGTCAGCACGGACAGGTCGTGCACGTGCCGGAACGCGCGCACCCGCAGCTCGGCGAGGCCGGCCTCCGAGGCACGGAACAGCCGCACGTTGACCAGCGCCGAGCACAGGCCGCCGGCCACCAGCGCGAGCACCGCGGCGGCGACCAGCAGCGCCACCCGGCGCACGTCCGGACCGCCCTCGGCGAGCACGCCGGAGTCGATCGTCTGCTGCACGGTCACCGGCACGACGACCTTGCCGACCGCCGCGAGCACGGCCAGCAGGAAGGTCAGCCCGATCCCCTGCACGAGCTGCGGGGACACCTGGACGCCTCGGCGCAGCGTGCCGAGCACGCCGAGCTGCTCGGTGGCGCCGAGGGTGTGGTCCGTCGCGGCGCTCATCGGGTGGCCTCCTCGAGGTCCAGGTCGTCGGGGTCGCCGTCGGCATCGGGGTCGTCCGCCGCGTCGGCGGCGCGGGCGGCCCGGCGGGCGGACTCCTGCTCGTAGGCGGTGGCCAGCTCGCGGTAGCCGGGGTCGCGGGCCAGCAGCTCGGCGTGGGTGCCGTGGTCGACCACGCGTCCGCCGGCGACGTGCAGCACCTCGTCGGCGAGCAGCACCGAGGACATCCGGTAGGCGACCAGCAGCACGGTCGGTCCGTCGCCCTGGGCCTCGCGCAGGCCGGTGAGCACCGCCTGCTCGACGCGTGGGTCAACGGCGGAGGTGGCGTCGTCCAGCACCAGCAGCCGGGGACGCCGCACCAGGGCGCGGGCGATGGCGAGCCGCTGGCGCTGCCCGCCGGACAGGTTGGAGCCTCGCTCGCCCAGCGGGGCGTCCAGGCCGCCGGGCAGGTCACGGACGACGCCGTCCACCCGCGCCAGGCGCAGCGCCTCCCACACCTGCGCGTCGCTCGGCGCGTCGGGGTCGCCGGCGTCCGCCAGCGTGACGTTGCCGCGCACGGTGTCCTCGAAGACGAAGGTCTGCTGGCCGACGAGCACCACCTGGTCGGTGAGGTCGTCCGGCCGCAGGTCCCGCACGTCCACGCCGTCCACCTCGACGGTGCCGGTGCTCGGGTCGGTGAGCCGGGGCACCAGGGAGACCAGGGTCGTCTTGCCGGAGCCGGTGGCGCCGACCACCGCGACCACGCGACCGGGGGCGACGTCGAGGTCGACGTCGCGCAGCAGGTCGATCTCCCCCGCGGCGGTGGGCACCCGCACGCCGACGCCGGACATCCGGAGCCGGGCGCCGTGCGCGGTGCGTGCCAGCGGCCGGTCCCCCGGAGCGAGCTCGCCCTCGGCGTCCAGCACCCGGGCCACCCGCTCGTGGCCGACCAGGCCGCGCGGCAGCTCGCCGAGCACCCAGCCGAAGGCGCGCACGGGCACCGCCATCAGCGTGAGCAGGTAGGCGGCCGAGACGATGTCGCCGGTGCCGACGGCCCCGGAGGACGCGCGGGCGACGCCGACCAGCAGCACCAGCAGCGTGCCGAGGTTCGGCAGCATGTCGATCACCGGGTCGAAGTAGGCGCGCACCACGCCGACGCGGACGTTCGCGGCGCGCAGCGCGTGCGCCTGGCCGGCGAAGCGGACCTCCTCGCGGTCCTCGGTGCCGAGCGACTTGACCAGCAGCGCCGCCTCGAAGGACTCGTGCGCGACGTCGGCGACCTCGGCGCGCAGCTCCTGCGCGCGCGTGGCCGCCGGTGACATCCGGCGCTGGAACACCAGGTTCGCCACCACCGCCGCCGGCAGCACCAGCAGCGCCGCCAGCGCGAGCCACACGTCGGTGGTGAGCAGCGCCACCGCCGCCACGCCGATCATCACGACGACGCCGAGGGCGAAGGGCAGAGGGTTGAACACGCCGGTGGCCGCCTCGACGTCCGCCGACGCGTTGGACAGCAGCTGACCGGTGGGGTGCCGACGGTGCCACGACATCGGCAGGCGCAGGTACTGGCGGGTCACGCCGCGCCGGAAGCCGGCCTGCTGGTCCGACACGCCGATGCCGGCCCACACGCGCCGGCCCGCGACGGACAGCGCCAGCGAGAGCGCGACCAGCGCCAGCACGCCCCCGGCGAGCCAGATCCGCCCCTGCGCCTGCTCCGAGCCGCCGATCGCCGGGACGACGACCTCGTCGGTGGCCCAGCCCAGCACCCGGCTGACCGCGACGGTCAGCGCGCCGAACAGGGCGGAGGTGCCGATCGCCAGCACGTAGGTGCGCGGCTGGGAGGCGATGCCCCGGCCGATCAGCAGCGCCGATCGACGCAGCACCGATCCGGTGAGCAGCGCAGGACGGCGCGGCGTGGGGCGCGGGGGCACAGCAGGACCTCGAATCAGCGGGCGGGTGGGTGGCGCGGTCCGGGACGACGCTCCGACGCTGTGCGCGGGCGGTGGACCTGTCGTCATCCTCGCACGGGCCACCGACACCGGGCCCGCCCATTCCGGCGACCCCGGGAACGCCGACGGGCCGGCCACCCGAGAGGGTGACCGGCCCGTGGGACCGATGCCGGGCGAGCCCGGCGGCGGCTACCTGCTCAGTTGCCGGTGAGCTTCTCGCGGAGCGCGGCCAGGGCCTCGTCCGACGCGAGCGTGCCGGTCGCCTCCTGGGCCGGGGCCGAGGAGTACGAGCTGGAGCTCGAGGTGGTCGAGGAGGACGAGACGGCGTCGCCGCCGCCCGCAGCCGCCTCGGCGTCCGCCTGCACGGCGTCGAGCACCTGCTTGCGGTGCGCCTCCCAGCGCTCGTGGGCCTTGGCGTACTGCGCCTCCCAGGCCTCGCGCTGGGTCTCGTAGCCCTCGAGCCACTCGTTGGTGGTCGGGTCGAAGCCCTCGGGGTACTTGTAGTTCCCCTCCTCGTCGTACTCCGCCGCCATGCCGTACAGGGCCGGGTCGAAGTCCTCGGAGGTCGGGTCGAAGCCCTCGTTCGCCTGCTTGAGCGACAGCGAGATGCGGCGACGCTCCAGGTCGATGTCGATGACCTTGACGAAGACGTCGTCGCCGACCTGGACGACCTGCTCCGGGATCTCGACGTGGCGCACGGCCAGCTCCGAGATGTGCACCAGGCCCTCGATGCCGTCCTCGACGCGCACGAACGCGCCGAAGGGGACGAGCTTGGTGACCTTGCCGGGGACGACCTGGCCGATGGCGTGCGTCCGGGCGAACGCCTGCCACGGGTCCTCCTGCGTCGCCTTCAGCGACAGGGAGACCCGCTCGCGGTCGAAGTCGACGTCCAGGACCTCGACCGTGACCTCCTGGCCGACCTCGACGACCTCGGACGGGTGGTCGATGTGCTTCCAGGACAGCTCGGAGACGTGCACGAGCCCGTCCACGCCGCCCAGGTCCACGAACGCACCGAAGTTGACGATCGAGGAGACGACACCGGGGCGCACCTGGCCCTTCTGCAGGGTCTGCAGGAAGGTGGAGCGGACCTCGGACTGGGTCTGCTCGAGCCAGGCACGGCGCGACAGGACCACGTTGTTGCGGTTCTTGTCGAGCTCGATGATCTTCGCCTCGATCTCCTTGCCGACGTACGGCTGGAGGTCGCGGACACGACGCATCTCGACGAGGGAGGCGGGCAGGAAGCCGCGCAGGCCGATGTCGAGGATGAGTCCACCCTTGACGACCTCGATGACGGTGCCGGTGACGACGCCGTCCTCCTCCTTGATCTTCTCGATCGTGCCCCAGGCGCGCTCGTACTGGGCGCGCTTCTTGGACAGGATCAGACGACCCTCCTTGTCCTCCTTCTGGAGGACGAGGGCCTCGACCTCGTCACCGACCTTGACGACCTCGCCCGGGTCCACGTCGTGCTTGATGGACAGCTCGCGGGACGGGATGACGCCCTCGGTCTTGTAGCCGATGTCGAGCAGGACCTCGTCGCGGTCCACCTTGACGATGGTGCCCTCGACGATGTCACCGTCGTTGAAGTACTTGATGGTGGCGTCGACGGCGGCGAGGAAGTCCTCGGCAGAACCGATGTCGTTGACAGCGACCTGCGGGGTGCCGGTCTTGGCGGGGGTGGAGATGCTCATGTAGGGATGGGCTCCGATGCGGACAGAACGTAGTGCGGACAGGGAGGGACCGGCACGCGAGGTCGCGTGACAGCCCGGGACAGCGGTGCGAACACCGGCGGGACGCTCCCCGGTGGTCCTCTCGGACCACACGCGGGCACGCCACACCGGCGACTACCCTACCGACCCCCATGACAGCGGGTCAAAGCGGGGGACGGACCGAGGACCGGCGTCCCGCTCAGGGCGGAGCACCGGTCCTCGGACGACGGTGGTGCGGCTCAGGCCAGGGCCGCCGCGACCTGGAGCAGGTCGGCGGGGACGTGCTTGACCTTGCCGGCGATCTCGCTCAGCGGGACCAGCTCGATCTTCTCGCCGCGCAGCGCGGTCATGACGTTGGTCTCCCCCGCGCTGATCGCGTCGATCGCCGCGACGCCGAACCGGCTGCCGAGGATCCGGTCCGCCGGGACCGGGGTGCCGCCGCGCTGCACGTGGCCGAGCACGGTCACCCGGGTGTCGAAGCCGGTGCGCCGCTCGATCTCGGCCTTGACCCGCTCGCCGATCGCGCCGGCGACGATCTCGCCGAACTGGCCGACCGGGGCCTCGTAGGACATCGAGGTGCCCTCGGCCGGGATCGCGCCCTCGGCGACGACCACGATCGAGAAGTTGGCGTGCGCGCGGTGGCGGTGCTTGAGGAACTTGACCACCTTGTCGATGTCGAAGGGCTCCTCGGGGGCCAGCACCAGCTCGGCGCCGCCCGCGATGCCCGAGGTCACGGCGATCCAGCCGGCCGAGCGACCCATGACCTCGACGATCATCACGCGGTTGTGGGACTCGGCGGTGGTGTGCACGCGGTCGAGGGCCTCGGTCGCGATCTCCACCGCGGTGTCGAAGCCGATCGAGCGGTCGGTGCCCCACACGTCGTTGTCGATCGTCTTGGGGATCGCCACGATCTTCACGCCCGCCTCGGCGACCTTGGACGCCGCGTGCAGGGTGCCGTCGCCGCCGATGCAGATCAGCGCCTCGATCCGCTCCGCCTCCAGCGTGGCCAGCACCGCGTCGATGCCGCCGTCCGCCGCGTGCGGGTGGAACCGCGCGGTGCCGAGCAGGGTGCCGCCGACCGGGAGGACGTTGCGGATGTGGTTGCGGGTCAACGGGATGATGTCGCCGTCCACGACACCGCGCCAGCCGTTCTTGAACCCGATGATCGAGTGGCCGTACTCCCCCTCCCCGCGCTTCACCACGGCACGGATCGCCGCGTTCAGTCCGGGGACGTCGCCTCCACCGGTGAGCAGTCCGACTCGCACGCTGAGGTCTCCTTGATCGTCAAGAGGGGGTTTCCGACGCGTCCTCGCGTGGCACGCCCCAGGTTATCCGGGCTGCGCACGGGGTCGTGTGAGCCTGAGGTCCCGGCCGTGTCGCGGGCGGTGGCCGGGGCGCGTCCGGCGGGTGAACAGCGCGGACGCACCGGACGGACCGGGCGCCGGGGCCGCGTGCACGGCGCGGGTAACGTCGGGGCGTGAGCACCGACAGCACCGTCCCGGGCCCCCTCGCCGACGCCGGCTACCGCGACGTCCCGGCGGCCGCCGCCGAGCGCTCCGGGCGGCTGTGGTGGGACGCGAACGCCGCCGACTACCTGGACGAGCACGGCGCGTTCCTCGGCGACGACGACTTCTGCTGGTGCCCGGAGGGGCTGCGCGAGGCCGACGCGCACCTGCTCGGCGAGGTGCGCGGGCGGCGGGTGCTGGAGATCGGCTCCGGTGCGGCGCAGTGCGCGCGGTGGCTGCTCGGCCAGGGCGCGGAGGTGGTGGCCACCGACGTGTCCGGCGCGATGCTCGCCGCCGGGGCCGCGGTGGACCGTCGCCGACCGGCCGGCGAGCGGGTGCCGCTGGTGCAGGCGGACGCGCGCCGGCTGCCCTTCCCGGACGCGTCCTTCGACGTCGCGTTCACCGCCTACGGCGCGATCCCGTTCGTGCCGGACGCCGAGCGGGTGCACGCCGAGGCGTTCCGGGTGCTGCGGCCCGGCGGGCGCTGGGTGTGCTCGGTGACGCACCCGGTGCGCTGGGCGTTCCCGGACGACCCCGGCGAGCGCGGGCTGACCGCCGACCGCTCCTACTTCGACCGGCGGCCCTACGTGGAGCAGGACGCGGCGGGCCGGGTGATCTACGCCGAGTACCACCGGACGCTGGGCGAGCACGTCGCGCAGGTGGTCGGCGCCGGGCTGGTGCTGGACGCGCTGGTGGAGCCGGAGTGGCCCGCGGGGCACGACCGCACCTGGGGCGGGTGGAGCCCGCTGCGCGGGGAGCGGCTGCCGGGCACGGCGATCCTGGTCGCGCACCGCCCGGCCTGAGCCGCGCGGGGGTGCGTCCCAGGGCGCCGAAGTTGCACGAATGCAGGCTTCGGCGCCCGTGAAGCGTGCATCCGTGCACTCTCGGCGCGGGGGTGAGCCTCGCGCGCCGGGGTCAGTGGCCGGCGGCGTGCCAGGAGCCGCCGACGCCGACCGAGACGTCGAGCGGCACGTCCAGCGGGAACGCGGCCCCCATCTGCTCGCGCACCAGGGCCTCGACCTCCTCGCGCTCCCCCGCGGCGACCTCGAGCACCAGCTCGTCGTGCACCTGGAGCAGCATCCGGCTGGTCAGCCCGCGGGCGTCGAGCTCGCGCTGCACGCCGAGCATGGCGAGCTTGATGATGTCCGCCGCGCTGCCCTGGATCGGGGCGTTGAGGGCCATCCGCTCGGCGGCCTCGCGGCGCACCCGGTTGTCGCTGGTGAGGTCCGGCAGGTAGCGGCGGCGACCGAGGATCGTCTCGGTGTACCCGGTGGCACGGGCCTCGTCGGACACGCCGGCCAGGTAGTCGCGCACGCCGCCGAACCGGGAGAAGTAGTCCTCCATCAGGCCGGCGGCCTCGCCGGTGGTGATCTTCAGCTGCTGGGACAGCCCGTAGGAGGACAGCCCGTACGCCAGGCCGTAGCTCATCGCCTTGATCTTCGAGCGCTGCGCGCTGGTGACCGCGTCGGTCGGCACGCCGAACACCCGGGAGCCGACGTAGGAGTGCAGGTCCTCGCCGGAGCGGAACGCCGCGATCAGCCCCTCGTCGCGGGACAGGTGCGCCATGATCCGCATCTCGATCTGCGAGTAGTCGGCGGTGAGCAGCGTCTCGTAGCCCGCGCCGACGACGAACGCGCGACGGATCTGCCGGCCGGCCTCGGTGCGGATCGGGATGTTCTGCAGGTTCGGGTCCGTGGAGGACAGCCGCCCGGTGGCCGCGATCGTCTGCTGGAAGGTGGTGCGGATCCGCCCGTCGGGCTGCACGGAGCGCAGCAGGCCCTCGACGGTCTGGCGCAGCCGGATCGCGTCGCGGTGCGCCAGCAGGTGCGCGAGGAACGGGTGCTCGGTGCGGACGAACAGGTCGGCCAGGGCGGCGGCGTCCGTGGTGTAGCCGGTCTTGATCTTCTTGGTCTTCGGCATGCCGAGCTGGTCGAAGAGCACCTCCTGCAGCTGCTTCGGCGATCCGAGGTTCACCTCCCGGCCGATCACGTCGTAGGCCTCGGCGGCGGCACGCTGCACCGCGGCGTCGAACTCGCGCTCGAGCTCGGTGAGGTAGTCGGCGTCCACCGCGATCCCGACGTGCTCCAGGCGGGCGAGCACGCGCTCCAGCGGCAGCTCGACGTCGGCGAGCAGGTGGTCGACGCCGCGGTCCACCAGCTGGCCGGTCAGCACGTCGGCGAGGTCGAGGACGGCGGCGGCGCGCTCGGCGGCCTTGGCGTGCTCGTCGGAGCCGTCCAGGCCGAGGTCGAAGGCGCCCTGGCCCTCGTCCACGCGGGTGACGCCGATCTCGCGGCGCAGGTAGCCGATCGCCAGGTCGGCCAGGTCGTAGCCGCGCCGGTCCGGCTGGCACAGGTAGGCGCCGAGCTCGGTGTCGAAGACGACGCCGTCCAGCGCGAGCCCCCGGCCGGCCAGCGCGTGCCAGGCCTCCTTGGCGGCGTGCACGACCTTGGGCCGCGCGGGGTCGGCCAGCCAGGCGGCGAGGGCCTGCTCGTCGCGGGGGTCGATCTCCTGGAGGTCGTAGGCGACGGCGAGGTCGCCGACGGCCAGCGCGATGCCGGTGGCGTCGCCGGCACCCGGGCGCACCACGCCGGTGACGTCCACGCCGGTGCGTCCGGCGGCGTGCTCGGCCAGCCACGCGGCCAGGCCGCCGGGGACGGGGGTGGCCAGCGCCGGGCCCTCGACCGGGGCGTCCGCGACGGCGGCCTCGGCCTCGTCGGGGAGCATCGCGAACAGCCGGTCGCGCAGGGTGCGGAACTCGAGCTCGTCCAGGATCGTGTGCAGGGCCTCGCGGTCCCACGGCTGCGCGGCCAGGTCCTCGGCGCCGAGCGGCAGCTCGACGTCGGGCAGCAGGCGGTTCAGCCGGCGGTTGAGCAGCACCTGGTCGAGGTGGGCGCGCAGGGACTCGCCCGCCTTGCCGCCGATCTGGTCGACGGAGGCGACGATCCCCTCCAGGCCGCCGTAGGTGGTGACCCACTTCGCGGCGGTCTTCGGGCCGACGCCGGGCACGCCGGGCAGGTTGTCGCTGGACTCGCCGACCAGCGCGGCGATGTCGGGGTACGAGGCCGGCGGCACGCCGTACTTGGCCTCGACGGCGGCCGGGGTCATCCGGGCCAGCTCGGAGACGCCCTTGACCGGGTACAGCACGGTCACGCGCTCGGTGACGAGCTGGAGCGAGTCGCGGTCGCCGGAGCAGATCAGCACGTCCATGCCGGCGGCCTCGCCCTGGCCGGCCAGCGTGGCGAGGATGTCGTCCGCCTCGATCCGCTCCTGCTGGATCGTGGGGATGCGCAGCGTCTCCAGCACGCGCTTGATCACGTCGACCTGGCCGCGGAACGGCTCCGGCGACGCCTCGCGCTGCGCCTTGTACTCCGGGTACTGCTCGGTGCGGAACGTGACGCGGCCGGCGTCGAAGGCCACGGCGACGTGGGTGGGCTGCTCGTCGCGCAGCAGGTTGGCCAGCATCGACACGAAGCCGAACACCGCGTTGGTGGGCTGCCCGGTCGAGGTGGCGAACTTGTCCACGGGCAGGGCGAAGAACGCCCGGTAGGCCATGGAGTGACCGTCCACCAGGAGGAGTCGTGCGGGCTGGTCTCGCGTCGTGCTGCTCACGGGTGCCAACCTATCGGGCATGACCCACACCGACCTTCCCTCCCCTGCCGGCACGCTGCTGGAGCGGATGGGCATCACCCTGACCGAGGTCACCGCGGAGCGCGCCGTGGGCACCATGCCGGTGGCGGGCAACACCCAGCCGTTCGGGCTGCTGCACGGCGGGGCGTCGGCGGTGCTCGCGGAGACGCTGGGCTCCTACGCGGCGAACGTGCACGCGGGCGCGGGCCGGCACGCGGTGGGGATCGAGCTGAACGCGACGCACCACCGCTCGGCGGCCGAGGGCGTGGTCACCGGGACGGCGACCGCCGTGCACCTGGGCGGGCGGGTGGCGACCTACGACGTGGTGGTCGAGGACCCGCGGGGTCGGCGGCTCTGCACCGCCCGGCTGACCTGCATGCTGATCGACGACCGCCCGGCCTGACCGGCCTCGGCCGCCGAGGCCCGCGCGACGCCGTCGGTGGACCCGGCGGCACGGGTGGTGCGCGCACGCCGTCGGCGGGCGATCAGGTCGTCGATCCCGGTGCGGCCGGCGCGCGGCGCGGGACGGCCGTTCTCGGCCTGGAGCCGGCGCTGGAGGTGCTCGGTGCTGGCGACGCGGTGCGCGGCCGCCGGGGCGAAGCCGAGCCGGGCCAGGAACCGCAGCATGCCGCGCGCGCCGGGCAGCGGGACGGCGATCACGTCGGTGGCCCCGACCTCGCGCGCCTGGTCGGTCAGCGCGCCGAGCAGGGCGTGCCCGACACCGCGGCGCCGGGCGCCCTCGGCGACGTAGACCGCCTCCAGGGCCACCGAGACCTCGTCGGTGAACAGGTTCGGTCCGGAGACCCGCGCGAGCAGCAGCCCGCAGACTATGCCGTCGAGGGTGCCGACCAGGCCGCAGGCGCCGGGCTCGGCGATCAGCGCGCCGATCTGGTGCCGCAACCGGTCGCCGTCGTCGGTGCAGAGCTGGGCACCCACCAGGGACTCGGCGCGGGCGGCGAGGCTGAGGTCGACGAGGACGTCGAGATCCTCCGGACGTGCCGGACGGACGGTGACGGGCGAGCGCACTGGCCACGACCTCCTGAGGTGGACGACTCACGGCGACGGCACTGTCGTCGTCTCCTGCGCCCCCCGCAAGATCGGACGATCATCGCAAACCCGGCGGCTCCTGCCTAGTCGGGGCCCGGGCCGTGAGCCCCGTCACGTCGTCGCGCCGCTGGTCGCGGCGGGTGGGCGCGCGTCCACACCACCCGTCCGGGTGAACGGCCGGACCAGGGTCCCCCGCGCGGGCGCACCAGCACCGACGCAACCACACGAATGTCGAAAACACTCCGGAAATCAGTTCGACACACTCCGTCCCTAGTGTCCGTCCCACTCACGGGATCCGTGGGCGCCCGGCATTCCTGGGACGAATTCCTCCGTGGAGGAATGAACCCCCAGGTCGCGCGCTCGCGCATTCCCTCAACGCTGTCGTCTGAAGCTGCCGACCACGACCGGACGGAGGACCAGGTGCGCCCAGCCGCGACCAGGGACCGTTCCACCGCCAGGGGCCTCGCCGCCCTCGGCGTGCTCGTCCTCACCGCACTGCTCACCCTCGCCCTGCCGGGCGCCGCGCACGCCGCCACCACCGGGGACTGCGTCGCCGACGGTGCCACCGCGTGCATCAACGGCACGATCCGCACCGCCGACCAGCAACCCGCCGTCGGCGTGGTGCTCACGGTGGAGGGCGAGGGCCAGAGCGTCCAGGCCACCACCGACGACACCGGCCGGTGGACCGCCGCGGTCACCGCGAGCGGCTCGTACACCGTCACCCTCGACACCGCGACGCTCCCCGCCGGGGAGACGCTGCGCGACCCTGCCGGCAACCCGCGCACGGTCGCCGTCGAGCTCGGCAACGCCGCCGGGGCGCTGTTCCCCCTCGGCGAGCCGCAGGCGTCCTCCGGCGGGAGCACCGGCGGGTCGACCGCCGAGCCGTCCACCGGCACCGACGCCGGCACCACCGACGGCGAGGTGGGCGCGCCCACCGGCAGCGGCGGCAGCGGCTTCTCCTGGTCACGGCTCGCGCAGCAGGCCACCAGCGGCCTGGTGTTCGGCGTGCTGCTCGCGCTGGCGTCGGTCGGCCTCTCGCTGATCTACGGCACCACCGGGCTGAGCAACTTCGCGCACGGCGAGCAGGTCACCCTCGGCGCGATCCTCGCGTACATCGGCTGCCAGACCCTCGGCCTGCCGCTGCTGGTCTCCGGCGTGCTGGCGGTCGTCGCCGGCGCGGCCTCCGGCTGGTTGCAGGACGCCGGGCTGTGGCACCCGCTGCGCAAGCGCCGCGTGGGCACCACCCAGCAGATGATCGTGACGATCGGTCTGTCGATGGCCCTGCAGTACCTGTTCCAGTTCTTCTTCGGCGGCGGTGCGCTGCGCATCGTCACCACCAACCCGCAGACGGTGAACCTCGGGCCGGTGCGGATCAGCCAGACGTCGCTGTGGTCGCTGCTGATCGCGGCGCTGGTGCTCGCCGCGGTCGCGTACTTCCTGCTCGGCACCCGGGTCGGCCGCGCCACCCGCGCCGTGTCGGACAACCCGGCGCTGGCCGCCGCCTCCGGCATCAGCGTGGACCGGATCGTCCGGCTGGTGTGGGTGCTCGGCTCGGCGCTGGCCGCCCTCGGCGGCGTGCTGATGGGCCTCTACCTCAACGCGACCAGCTGGAACATGGGCGGCGCGCTGCTGCTGCTGATGTTCGCGGCGGTCACCCTCGGCGGCCTCGGGCAGGCGTTCGGCGCGCTCGCCGGGTCGATCGTGATCGGCCTGGTGGTCGAGATGTCGAACCTGGTGATCCCCAGCGACATGCGCTACGCCGGCGCGCTGCTCATCCTCATCCTCGTCCTGCTGCTGCGGCCCCAGGGCATCCTCGGCCGCGCCGAGCGGATCGGTTAGGAGTCGTCATGGACTGGTCCCGGATCCTCATCAACACGGCCGGAGAGATCTTCGCGCCCACCACCGCGGCGTACGCGCTGGCCGCCATCGGCCTCAACGTGCACTTCGGCCTCACCGGCCTGCTCAACATGGGCCAGGCGGGCTTCATGCTGATCGGCGCCTACGGCTTCGCGATCTCCACGATCGCCGGCTGGCCGCTGTGGGCCGCGGTGCTCGTCGCGATCGCCTGCGCGGCGCTGTTCGGCCTGCTGCTCGGCATCCCGACGCTGAAGCTGCGCGGCGACTACCTGGCGATCGTCACGATCGCCGCCGCCGAGATCGTCCGCCTGGTCGGCCGGTCCACGGCGCTGACCGACCTGACCGGCGCGTCCTCCGGCCTGCGCGGCAACTCCTACAAGCACACCTTCCAGGACGCCTCGCCGTTCCCGGACGGCAACGTGGCGCTCGGCCCCTTCGAGTACTCGATGAACGCCTCGAACTCCTGGTGGATCCGCATCGTCGGCTGGGCGCTCGTCGCGCTGGCCTGCCTGCTGGTCTGGCTGCTGATGCGCAGCCCGTGGGGCCGGGTGCTCAAGGGCATCCGCGAGGACGAGGACGCCGTGCGCTCCCTCGGCAAGAACGTCTACTCGTACAAGATGCAGTCGCTGGTGCTCGGCGGTGTGATCGGAGCGGTGGCCGGCATCGTCTACGTGCTCCCCCGCGCCGTGCAGCCCGACTCCATGGGCCGCCCGATGACGTTCTTCGTCTGGACGATCCTGCTGCTGGGCGGTGCCGCGACGGTGTTCGGCCCGGTGCTCGGATCGATCATCTTCTGGGTGTCGCTCATGTTCATCAAGTCCGTGATGCGCGTCGGGATCCCCGAGTCCGTCATGCGCACCGAGCAGATCGAGCAGTTCGGCTGGATCATCGTCGGCGTCACGCTGATGCTGCTGGTGATCTTCCGACCTCAAGGCATCCTCGGCGACAAGAAGGAGCTGGCGATCGATGTCCGCTGACGCCCCGGGCCGTTTCGAGGTCCCCGAGCCCGTCCCCTACGCGACCACCGCCACCGGCAAGGACCGCGTGACCGCCGACCTGTCGCACGTCGCGCACACCCCCGGGGTGATCAAGCCCGACGCGATCGTGGTGGCCGACTCCGTCACCCGGCACTTCGGCGGCATGACCGCCGTCGACGTCGACCACCTGGAGGTCCAGCGCGGCGCGATCACCGCGCTGATCGGCCCGAACGGCGCCGGCAAGACCACGCTGTTCAACCTGCTGACCGGCTTCGACAAGCCGAGCACCGGCACCTGGACCTTCGAGGGCCGCTCGCTGTCCGGCGTGCCCGCCGCCCGGGTCGCCCGCTCCGGCATGGTCCGCACGTTCCAGCTCACCAAGGCGCTGTCGCGCATGACGGTGATCGAGAACATGCGGCTCGGCGCCACCCGGCAGTCCGGCGAGAACCTGTTCACCGCCCTGGTCCCCCCGCTGTGGAAGGCCCGGGAGAAGGAGATCACCGAGCAGGCCGAGGAGCTGCTGGCCCGGTTCAAGCTCGACGCCAAGCGCGACGACTACGCCGGCAGCCTGTCCGGCGGACAGCGCAAGCTGCTCGAGATGGCCCGCGCGCTGATGAGCAAGCCCACCATGGTCATGCTCGACGAGCCGATGGCCGGCGTGAACCCCGCGCTGACCCAGTCGCTGCTCGGGCACATCCAGGCGCTGCGCGAGGACGGCACGACCGTGCTGTTCGTCGAGCACGACATGCACATGGTCCGGCACATCTCGGACTGGGTGGTGGTGATGGCCGAGGGCCGGATCGTCGCCGAGGGCCCGCCGGAGGACGTCATGGCCGACCAGGCCGTGATCGACGCGTATCTCGGTGCGCACCACGACACCGACCTGGGCGACGACTCGCTGCTCGAGGACGGGATCGCACAGCTCGAGGCCGAGGAGGAGAAGCGATGACGGTTGTCACGGACGCGGGCACGGTGCACCGCGGGGCGCCCGCGGGCGAGCCCCTGCTGGCCGCCACGGACCTGATCGCCGGCTACGTGCCCGGCGTGAACATCCTCAACGACTGCAACCTGGTCGTGCACCCCGGCGAGCTGGTCGGCATCATCGGCCCCAACGGCGCCGGCAAGTCCACGCTGCTCAAGGCGCTGTTCGGGCTGGTGAACATCCGCTCCGGCTCCGTCGTGCTCAAGGGCGAGGACATCACCAACCACCGCGCCGACTCCCTGGTGCGCCGCGGCGTCGGCTTCGTGCCGCAGACCAACAACGTGTTCCCCTCGTTGTCGATCCAGGAGAACCTCGAGATGGGGCTGTTCCAGGCCCCGAAGCGGTTCGAGGAGCGGTTCGAGTTCATCGTGGACCTGTTCCCGGTGCTCGGCGAGCGGCGCAAGCAGCGGGCAGGATCGCTGTCCGGCGGCGAGCGGCAGATGGTCGCGATGGCCCGCGCGCTCATGATGGACCCCTCCGTGCTGCTGCTGGACGAGCCCTCCGCGGGCCTGTCCCCCGTGCGCCAGGACGAGACGTTCATCCGCACGCGCAAGATCAACAAGGCCGGCGTGTCCGTGGTGATCGTCGAGCAGAACGCCCGGCGCTGCCTGCAGATCTGCGACCGCGCCTACGTGCTCGACCAGGGGTCCAACGCGTACTCCGGGCCGGGGCGTGAGCTGATGAACGACCCCAAGGTGATCGAGCTGTACCTCGGCACGCTCGCGACCGACGTCGAGGCGGCGGCCGGGGCGGCGAAGCCGGACGCGCCCGCTGCTCCTGCCGCTCCCGCTGCGCCCGCAGAGGACTGACCCGCTCGATCTCGCACGATCCCAGGGCCCCTGGGCAGCCGGACCTCCGTCGGCCGCCCAGGGGCCCTGCTCTACGCCCCGCGCGCGCGGCTGCGGCGTGGGGCGCGTCCCGGTGCGCGCGAGAGTTGGCACGCGCACAGCGCCGAGTTGTCATCTCTTGTCGCTTCGGCGCGCCCTGAAGCGGCGAAAGATGACAACTCGGCGATAAGGGCGGGCTGCGCGGGCGGGCGGGCGGGCGTGCGGGCGTGCGCGGGTGCGGGGCGCGGGCGTGCGCGGGTGCGGGGCGCGGGCGGGCGGGCGTGAGTGCGAGACGCGGGCACGCACGCGCACAGCGCGCAGCAGCAGGCCCGGGACGCGGTGCGCGTCCCGGGCCTGCGGGGGTGGTGCTGAGGGTCAGTGCGTCACTCGACGGAGCCCTCGACCGCCTTCACCCAGACGTTCTTGTTGTCGGCCCCGTACTTGTAGACGCCGATGAACGCGGAGGACGGGTCGTTGTCGCTGTTGAACGGGCCGATGCCGGACTGGCCGACGTAGTGGATGTCGGAGCCGTCGTCGAGCAGGGCGACGCAGTCGGCGAAGGTGGAGCACTCCTCGCCGCCGTCGGCGCCGGAGACCGCCGCCATGTTCGCCTGGATGGTCACGCCGTCGGTGGCGCCGCCCTTCACCGCGGCCAGGGCGGCGAGGATGGTGGCGTCGTAGGACTCGGGGCCGTAGGCGTAGTCCGTGAGGTTGGCGTCGACCTCCTTGAGGCGGGCCTGGAACTCGTCGCTCGGGAACGCGCCGGGGATGGTGCCCTGGGCGCCCTCGAGGGTGCCGGGCTCGAAGTCGGCGGAGTAGTCGGCCGTGTTGCCGTCGACCATGTAGATCGTCGACGGGTCGACGCCGGCGGCGACGAGCTCGGGGATGATCTGCTTGGTCTGCTCGAAGGCGAGCACCACGACGGCGTCGGGCGAGGTCGCCATGAGCGCGGTGACGTCGGTCGCGAAGCTGCTCGCGGCCGGGTCGAACTCCTCGCCGGCGTTGCCGTAGACGACGGTGGCGCCGCTGGCCTCGACGGTCTCCTTGACGACATCGCGCAGCGAGGTGCCGTAGTCGTCGTTGAACACCAGGATGCCGATGTTGCTGTGGCCGTCACCGGTGATCAGGTTGCCGAGCGCCGAGCCCTGGACGGTGTCCGGCGGGGCGGTCCGGAAGTAGAAGTCGGAGTACCCGGACAGCGAGGTCGCGGTGTTCGCCGGGGAGATCTGCACGATCTCGGCGCCGGTGATGTCGTCGATCACGTTGAGCGTGACGGACGAGGACGCCGCACCGATGATCACCTGGACGTCCTGGGACATCAGGTCGGTGACCGACTGGGTGGCGACCTCCGCGTGGTCGGCGTCGGAGGAGTCCGCGTGCACGACCTTCACGTCCGAGCCCAGCACGCCGCCGGCCTCGTTGATCTCCTGGACGGCCAGCTCGACGCCGGCGACCTCGGGCGGGCCGAGGTAGGCCAGCGAGCCCGTCTGGGGCAGCAGCGTGCCGATGATCAGCGGAGAACCCTCGGTCGCGGCGGAGGACTCGTCGCCCGAGGCGGCGTCGTCGTCCGAGCTGGCGCAGGCCGTGAGCACGAGCGCGACGGCACCGGCGAGGGCGGCCGCCTGGACGGCATGTGTCGTACGAATCATGCGTAGAACCCCTGTCATGAGAACTGCCGACCGCGGCGGGGAACCCGGCCGGATGCCCGGGACCGTGCGGCCACCGGAGGACTGTGGCGCGAAACTATTCGGCGCGTGTGTCCACGATGTGTCCGTTGTGTCTCATCCGGATTCGTTGCCGATTCGTGACATTCCTGTTGTCTTCCGGAAATGCAACGAGGCCCGGACCACCGATCGGTGGTCCGGGCCTCGCCGGGAGCGTCAGGGCGTCAGGCGGCGCCGCCGCCGACCTGGTCGATCACGGCGTCCGCGACCTCGCGCATGGTGAGGCGGCGGTCCATGGAGGTCTTCTGGATCCAGCGGAACGACTCCGGCTCCGTCAGGCCCATCTTGGTCATGAGCAGGCCCTTGGCGCGGTCGACGCGCTTGCGGGTCTCGAAGCGCTCGGCGAGGTCGGCGACCTCGGACTCCAGCGCGCTGATCTGCGCGTAGCGGGAGATGGCGATCTCCACCGCGGGCAGCAGGTCGGCCGGGCTGAACGGCTTGACCACGTAGGCCATGGCGCCGGCATCGCGGGCGCGCTCGACCAGCTCGGTCTGCGAGAAGGCGGTGAGCAGCACGACCGGCGCGAGGTGGGCCTTGGCGATCCGCTCGGCGGCGGAGATGCCGTCGAGCACGGGCATCTTGACGTCCATCACGACGACGTCCGGCTTGAGCTCGGTGGCGAGGGCCACGGCCTGCTCGCCGTCACCGGCCTCCCCGACGACGTCGAAGCCCGCCTCACGGAGCGTCTCGACGACGTCCATCCGGATCAGGGCCTCGTCCTCGGCCACCACGGCGCGGCGCGCCGGACGCGCACCCGGCTCCGGGGCCTTCTCGGCCGCGCGGGCCTGGGGGATGTCGAGGTCGAGGGGGCTGTCCGCCGCGGCGGTGTCGGTGCTCGACGGCGTGGTCGGCGTCGCGTCCTGGGTGCTCACGGTGATGATTCTAGGACCTCTGCCCGCCTGACGGCGGTCGCGAGCGCTGTGAACCTCGGCACGCCGACCGATCGGTCGGCTTCTCGAGGGCCGTCGCGAGCCGCGCACGTCCGGGCCGAGACCCCGCGACCGCTACGCTGACGACCTGGCCCCGATAGCCCAACCGGCAGAGGCGTTCGGCTCAAACCCGATCCAGTGTGGGTTCGAATCCCACTCGGGGCACCCGTCGATGGAGGACACGTGACCGTCACCCGGATCACGGCGCGCAACGCGCGCTTCCAGGTCCTGACCACGCTGCTCACCAACCGCACGAAGCGCGGCCGCGCCGGCGAGTTCCTGGTGCAGGGCGTCCGCCCGGTCACGATGGCGGTCGAGCACGGCTGGGAGATCCGGGCGCTGCTGTACGACCCCGCGCGGGACCTGTCGACCTGGGCGCTGGACCTGCTGCGGCGGGTGCGCGGGGCCGAGCGGATCGAGCTGGCGCCGGACCTGCTGGCCGAGCTGAGCGAGAAGGACGAGGGCGCCGCCGAGCTGCTGGCGGTGGTCGCGATGCGCCCGGACGACCTGGCGCGGGTGCCGGTCGGGCCGGACCTGCTCGGCGTGGTGCTGGACCGGCCCACGCAGCCCGGCAACGTCGGGTCGATCATCCGCTCGGCGGACGCCTTCGGCGCGCACGGCGTGATCACCACCGGGCACGCAGCCGACGCCTACGACCCCAAGGCCGTGCGCGCGACCACTGGCTCGTTCTTCGCCACGCCGGTGGTGCGCGCCGCCGCCCCGCAGGACGTGCTCGGCTGGGTGGCGGAGCAGCGGTCGGCGGGCACGCCGATCATCCTGGTCGCCACGGACGAGCACGGGGACGCCGACGTGCACGAGATCGACCTGACCGGGCCCACGCTGCTGCTGATCGGCAACGAGACCACCGGCCTGTCCCACGCGTGGCGGGAGGCGGCGGACGTCACCGCGAGCATCCCGATGACCGGGTCGGCCTCCTCGCTCAACGCCGCGAACGCGGCGTCGGTGGTGCTGTACGAGGCCCGGCGGCAGCGGCTGCTCGCCGGCCGCTGAGCCGCCGCGGCACCGCGCTCAGCGTCGCTTGGGCGCCTTCCAGTACCCGCAGAAGGTGATGTCCTCCTTCGGCACCCCGGCGCGCACCCAGTGCCGACGGGCGCCGGTGGCCAGCGCCGACTCCCCCACCGCCCAGGCGTAGAACGGCTCGGCGGGCACCGGCAGCGCCTCGACGGCGGCCAGCGCGAGCACGCCGGGCAGGTCGTGCAGGTCGTCCCGGACCAGCCAGCGCACCTCGACGCCCTCCGGCGCGGTGACGTCCTGGCGGTCCTCGGCGCGGCCGATCTCGATCAGCGCGAGCCCGCGGGCGTCGGCGGGCAGGCTGTCCAGGATCCCGGCGACCGCGGGCAGGCCGGTCTCGTCGGCGACCAGCACGATCGATCTGTGGCGGTCGGTGGCCGCGTAGGTGCAGCCCTCGTCGAGGATCGCGACGGCGTCGCCCGGGGAGCAGGTCTGCGCCCAGGTGGCCGCGGGGCCGGCGGTGCCGTCCTCGGCAGAGCCGTGCAGCACCAGGTCGACGTCGATCTCCGGCCCCTGCGGCCCGTCCGGGCGGTAGGCGCGCACGGTGTAGTTGCGCAGCACCGGGCGCGAGGTCTTCGCGATGGCGAGGTACCGGAGGTACGCGATCGTGTCGAGCTTGTTCGGCAGCCGGGACAGCGAGTCCTCGGACACCGGCAGGAACACCCGGAACCACTGGTCGTGCCCGAGGTAGCGGAAGCGCTCGGCGTCGCCGCCTCCGAGGGTGACCCGTGCCATGCCCGGCGTGACCGTCTCGCGCCGGAGCACGTGCAGGGTCAGCAGCTCGGTGACCTCCGGGCGGGTGCGGGTGTCGTTCATGTTCGTGCGGGCCACGCTGCTCCTCGGATCCTCGGGCACACGGTAAGGAGAGCCTTACCTTCGCACCCGGCGGCGGCGGTCGTCCAGCCCGCGTCCACGTCAGCGGGTGGTGAAGGCGCCGCCGTCCAGGTGCAGGGTCTGGCCGGTGATCTGCCGAGCGCCCGGGGAGGCCAGGAACTCGACCAGCGCGGCGACGTCCTCCGGCGTGCCGGGGCGGCCGGTGAGGGTGCGGGCGACGAGGGTGGCGCGGCGCTGCTCGGCGACCGGGCCGCCGAACAGGTCGGTGCCCTCGACGTAGCCCGGCGCGACGGCATTGACCGTGATCCCGCGCGGTCCGAGCCGCTCGGCGAGCCCGGCGCTCCACGCCTGCACGGCAGCCTTGGCCACCGAGTACGCGTTGCCGGCGTACTCGGCGCCGATCGAGCCGACGTTCACCACCGTCCCACCGGCGCGCAGCCGGGGCTCGAGGGCGGTCACGAGCAGGGCCGCCCCGACCAGGTTGACCGCGAGGTTCCGGTGCCAGGCGGCGGCGTGCTCGGCGAGCGGGGCGCCGGCCGCCGGGGTGGGCGCGGCGAAGGCGCCGGCGTTGTTGACCAGCACGTCGACCCCGTCGGGGAGGCGGTCCGCGAGCGCCTGGATCGAGGCGACGTCCTCCAGGTCGAGGTCGACGCGCTCCACCGTGCCGGGTCGATCGACGCCGGGGGCGCCGGACCGGTCGGAGGTCTGCGCGCCGGGTCGATCGGCACCCGTGGCACCCGGGCGGGCGGGATCGCCCTGCGCCGCCGGGCGGCCGGTGACGACGACCCGGTCCCCCGCCGCGACGAGGCGATCCGCCACCGCCCGGCCGATGCCGCGCGTCCCGCCGGTGACCAGGACCGTGCGTGCCATGCTCTCCTCAGGTAGGTTCAGACCTCAACGTTTAGACCTGAACGTAGAGCACGAGGGGTCGGGATGACCAGCAGAGGCACGACCGCACCGGGATCAGCCACGCGGCAGGACCCCGGGCCGCGTGGCGCGCGCGAACGGCTCGACCCGCACGACCCACGCGATCCGCACGACCCCACCGACCCGCGCGCGATCGCCGCCGCGTGGGACCGCGAGCTGCCCGGCGCCCCCACCCGCTCGGTGGTGCTGGTGTCGGCGGTCAAGCAGGTCGCCGCCGCGCTGCGGCACGCACGGGAGCAGACCCTGCGCGCCGCCGGGGTGGACGCCGCCACCCTGGACCTGCTGAGCACCCTGCGCCGGTCCGGCGACCCCTACGTGCTGACCACCCGCGATCTGGCGGAACGCTGCCTGGTGAGCGCCGGGGCGATCTCGCAGCGGGTCGCCCGCGCCGAGCGCGAGCACCTGGTGACCCGGTCGGCGGGCACCGGGCGCCGGGTGGATGTCACGCTCACCGCCGCGGGGCACGCGCTGGTGGAGCGGACCGCCGCGCAGGTGCTGGCGGCGGACGAGGCGCTGCTGCACGGGATCGACGACACGACGCTCGGGCGGATGGAGTCGCTGCTGACCGCGTGGGCGCAGGACCTGCGCCGCACCGAGGGCTGATCCTCAGCGGGTACCGTGCGTCCGCCCGGGCGCAGCGCCCGACGCGCACGCGACAGGAGGCCCCGACCGTGCCGATCACCCCCACCCCCGCGGAGCAGGACGCCCTGGTGCGCCGGCTGCGGGCGGCCGGCTGCGTGTTCGCCGAGGACGAGGCGGCGCTGCTGCTCGCCGAGGCCGCAGACGGGTCCGCGCTGGAGGCGATGGTGGCGCGCCGGGTGGCGGGCGACCCGCTGGAGCTGGTGCTCGGCTGGGCGGCGTTCTGCGGGCTGCGGGTGGCGGTCGCACCGGGGGTGTTCGTGCCGCGGCAGCGGACCGGGCTGCTGGCGCGCACGGCGGTGACGCTGCTGGGCGCCGGGGGCGTCGCGGTCGACCTGTGCTGCGGCTCGGGGGCGGTCGCCGCGGTGGTGCTGGCCGAGGTGCCGGGGGCCGAGGTGTGGGCCTGCGACCTCGATCCTGCGGCCACCGCCTGCGCCGCGATCAACCTGCCGGGGCCGGCCGCCGCGGGCCGGGTGCGCACCGGCGACCTGGACACCCCCCTGCCCGACGCCCTGCGCGGCCGGGTGGACGTGCTGACCGCGAACGCCCCCTACGTGCCGACCGACGAGATCGCGCTGATGCCGCCGGAGGCCCGCGACCACGAGCCCGGTCTGGCGCTGGACGGCGGGGCCGACGGCGTGGACCTGCACCGCCGGGTGGCGGCGGTCGCGCCGCGCTGGCTGCGGCCCGGCGGGCACCTGCTGATCGAGACCAGCGTGCGGCAGGCGGCGGCCACTGTGGCCGCGTGCACGGCGCACGGGATGACCGCGCGCGTGCTGCGGGACGAGGACCTGGACGCGACCGTGGTGCACGCCACAGCCTGACCGGCACCGGCGCTCGTAGGGTGGGATCGTCCGGCCCGCGCGGGGTCGGCGGGGCACGTGGAGGTCGCGATGGTTCGGGCGCTGGTCGTGGTGGACGTGCAGGTCGACTTCTGCGAGGGCGGCTCGCTGGCGGTGGACGGCGGGGCGGCGGCCGCCGCGGCGATCACGGACCACGCGGCCCGCACCTCGGACGACTACGCGGTGGTCGTCGCGACGCGCGACTGGCACGAGCCGCTGCCGGGGACCAACGAGGGGCACTTCGCCGACCCGGCGGCCGGCGAGCAGCCGGACTACGTGACGACCTGGCCGGTGCACTGCGTGCGCGACACCCCGGGCGCGGAGTACCACCCGGACCTCACGCTGCCGGCGGGCACGGTGCACGTGCGCAAGGGGCAGGGGCGGCAGGACTACTCGGGCTTCGAGGGCGTGGTGCAGGACGGCGACCGGCCCGACCTCGCCGGTGCCCTGCGCGCCCACGGGGTGACGGCGGTGGACGTGGTCGGCGTGGCGACCGACCACTGCGTGACCGCGACGGCGCTGGACGCGCTGGACGCCGGCTTCGAGGTGCGGGTGCTCACCGATCTGACCGCCGGGGTCGGGGTGCGGACCACGATCGACGCGCTGACCCGGCTGGTGGGACGGGGAGTGCGGCTGACCACCTCGGCGGAGGTCTGAGCGCTCAGCCCTGGTCGGCGCGCAGCACGCCGGTCTCGCGGAAGGTGTCGGCGATCTGCTGCGCCTGCGCGGACACCAGCCGACGGTAGAGGTCGTAGGCCGCGTCGATGCGGTCGGGCAGGTCTCCTCGGCTGCGCGCCAGCTGCCAGTCCCGCTTCGCCGCGGCGATGTCGGTGTTGGTGATCACCACCCGCGCGTCGTCGTCCATGGGATCGAGGATGCGTCCGTTTTGCCCGCTTTGCACGGGTTTCGCGGGGTGAACTAGGACAAAAAGGACAGCATCACCCGTGCGGAGGAACGTCTCCCACGATCGGGTGCGCCCGGACGGATCGGGCCGCGCCGAGGCCCCACCCCGGGCACCGACCGGGCCGGTTCGTCGTTCGTCCTGCGGGAACGCACCCTGCACTGGCACGCTGTGCTGATCGAGACCGCGCGCCGCGCACCACCGGGTGCCGATCGCACGCGTGCGGACGAGGAGGCAGCGCGGATGAGGATCTGGCCGGGACGCCCGTACCCCCTGGGGGCGACCTACGACGGCAGCGGGACGAACTTCGCGCTGTTCTCCGGGGTCGCCGAGCGCGTCGAGCTGTGCCTGTTCGACGGGCAGGGCACCGAGACACGGGTGGACCTGCCCGAGGTCGACGCCTACGTCTGGCACGGCTACGTGCCCGCGCTCCAGCCCGGCCAGCGCTACGGCTACCGGGTGCACGGCCCCTACGACCCGGCGCAGGGCCACCGCTGCGACCCGTCCAAGGTGCTGCTCGACCCCTACGCCAAGGCGATCGACGGCCAGGTGGACGGCGACCCCTCGCTGTACTCCTACGCGTTCGGCGACGAGGGCACCCGCAACACCGACGACTCCGCCGGCCACACGATGACCTCGGTCGTGGTGAACCCGTACTTCGACTGGGGGCACGACCGCCCGCCGCAGCACGAGTACCACGACTCGGTGATCTACGAGGCGCACGTGCGCGGGCTGACCCGGCTGCACCCGGAGATCCCGGAGGACCTGCGCGGCACGTACTCCGCGATGGCCGACCCGGCGGTGATCGACCACCTGACCGCCCTGGGCGTCACCGCCGTCGAGCTGATGCCGGTGCACCAGTTCGTCAACGACCCCTCCCTCGCCGACAAGGGCCTGTCGAACTACTGGGGCTACAACACGATCGGCTTCTTCGCCCCGCACAACGGCTACGCCGCCTTCGGCAGCACCGGCCAGCAGGTGCAGGAGTTCAAGACCATGGTCAAGGCGCTGCACGCCGCCGACATCGAGGTGATCCTCGACGTGGTCTACAACCACACCGCCGAGGGCAACCACCTGGGGCCGACGCTGTCCTTCCGCGGGATCGACAACGCCAGCTACTACCGGCTGGTGGACGACGACCCGGCGCACTACTTCGACACCACCGGCACCGGGAACTCGCTGCTCATGCGCTCCCCGCACGTGCTCCAGATGATCATGGACTCCCTGCGGTACTGGGTGCAGGACATGCACGTCGACGGCTTCCGCTTCGACCTCGCGGCGACGCTGGCCCGGCAGTTCCACGAGGTCGACCGGCTGAGCGCGTTCTTCGACATCGTGCAGCAGGACCCGGTGATCTCCCAGGTCAAGCTGATCGCCGAGCCGTGGGACCTGGGCGACGGCGGCTACCAGGTCGGCGGGTTCCCCCCGCTGTGGTCGGAGTGGAACGGGCACTACCGGGACACCGTGCGCGACTACTGGCGCGGGGAGCCGTCCACGCTCGCCGAGTTCGCCAGCCGGCTGTCCGGATCCTCCGACCTCTACGAGCACACCGGCCGCCGCCCGATCGCCAGCGTCAACTTCATCACCGCGCACGACGGCTTCACCCTGGCCGACCTGGTGTCGTACAACGAGAAGCACAACGAGGCCAACGGCGAGGACAACCGGGACGGCGAGAGCCACAACCGCTCGTGGAACTGCGGCGTCGAGGGTCCCACCGACGACCCCGCGGTGCTGGAGCTGCGCGACCGGCAGGCCCGCAACCTGCTCGCGACGCTGCTGCTGTCCCAGGGCGTGCCGATGCTGGCGCACGGCGACGAGATCGGCCGCACCCAGCACGGCAACAACAACGTGTACTGCCAGGACAACGAGATCGCCTGGGTGGACTGGGACCTGGACGAGCGCCGCACGGCGCTGCTGGAGTTCACGCGCGCGCTGGTGCACCTGCGGCGCGAGCACCCGGTGTTCCGCCGTCGCCGGTTCTTCGCCGGGGCGCCGGAGCGCGGCGGTGAGTCCGATCTGCGCGACATCGCCTGGCTGAGCCCGGGCGGGCAGCACATGTCCGACGCCCAGTGGCAGGAGGAGCTGGCCCGGGCCCTGATGGTCTTCCTCAACGGGGACGCCATCGCCGAGCCCGACCTGCGCGGCGAGGAGATCGTGGACGACTCGTTCCTGGTGCTGTTCAACGCGCAGCCCGATCAGACGGAGTTCACGCTGCCCGACGCCGACTACGGCGAGTCCTGGACCGTCGTGGTGGACACCGACCACCAGCTCGAGATCGGCGCGCAGGTGCCGCACGGCACGACGATCACCCTGGCCGGACGGTCCACCGCGGTGCTGGTCCGCCCGCCGGCACCGCCCGCCCCGCCGGAGCCGGTGTCCCCCGCGCCGACGGTCCGCGCCCGCAGCACCGTGCGGGCACCGGGATCCGCCGCGCCGGCAGCGCCCGGGACCACCGGCACGACCGACCCTGCGGGGCCCGCGTGACGGGCGAGACGCACGCCACCTCGGCGCACCGGCTGCCCGCACCGGGGCGCCCGGTGCCGACCTCCACCTACCGGCTGCAGCTCGGGCCGGACCTCACGCTGGACGACGCCGCCGCACGGGTGCCGTACCTCGCCGCGCTCGGCGTCACGCACCTGTACCTGTCACCCATCCTGCGGGCGGCCCCCGGATCGACCCACGGCTACGACGTGGTGGGCCACGACGAGATCTCCCCCGTGCTCGGCGGCCTGCCCGCGCTGCACCGGCTCGCCGAGGCCGCGCACACTGCCGGGCTCGGACTGGTGCTCGACATCGTGCCGAACCACATGGCCGTGCCCACGCCCGCCTGGCACAACCGGGCGCTGTGGTCGGTGCTCGCCGAGGGGCCCGAGTCGCCCTACGCCGCCTGGTTCGACGTGGACTGGTCCGGCGGGGACGGCGCGGTGCTCATGCCGGTGCTCGGTGCCCGGATCGGCGAGGTGCTGGCCGGCGGCGAGCTGCGGCTGGAGGTCGAGACGATCCCCGGGTCCGGCGAGGAGCCGCGACCGGTGCTGCGGTACTACGACCACGTGTTCCCGGTGCGCCCCGGCACCGAGGCGCTGCCGCTGGCCGAGCTGCTGGAGCGGCAGCACTACCGCCTGGCGTACTGGCGGGTGGCCGACGAGGAGCTGAACTACCGGCGGTTCTTCGACGTCGGCACCCTGGCGGCGATCCGGGTGGAGGACCCCGAGGTCTTCGACGCCACCCACGCGCTGGTGCTGCGGCTGCTGGACGCGGGCGTGCTCGACGGGCTGCGGATCGACCACCCGGACGGGCTGGCCGACCCCGCCGCGTACCTGGAACGGCTGCGCGAGCGCTCCGGCGGCGCCTGGGTGGTGGTCGAGAAGATCCTGGAGGACGACGAGGAGCTGCCCGCCGACTGGGACACCGCCGGCACGAGCGGCTACGAGGCGCTGTGGCGGGTGCAGCAGACCTTCCTCGACCCCGGCGGCGCGGCCCTGCTCGGCGCGGAGATGCACCGGCTCACCGGCGACTCCTCCGACATGCTCCCGGCGCTGGTCGAGCAGGCCAAGCGGGAGATCGTGGACGGCGCCCTGTACGCCGAGGTGCACCGGCTGACCGAGCTCGCCGCCGAGGTGTGCCGGGGCGACCTGCGGCTGCGCGACCACACCTGGCGCTCGCTGCACGACTGCCTGGTCGAGCTGCTGGTGGCGATGGACCGGTACCGCGCCTACGTGGTGCCCGGGCGCACACCGCACCCCGAGGCGATCGAGGTGCTGGAGCACGCCGCCGCGCTGGCACGGGCCCGGCTGTCGCCGGAGCGCACCGCCAGCATGGACGTGCTGGTGGACCTGCTGCTCGGCCGGGAGGTCGGCAGCGCCGGGCGCACCCGGGACGCGCTGCGCGACGAGCTGGTGGTGCGCTTCCAGCAGACCTGCGGCGCCGTGACCGCCAAGGGCGTCGAGGACACCGCGTTCTACCGCTGGACGCATTTGGTGGCGCTGTGCGAGGTCGGCGGGTCGCCGCAGCGGTTCGCGCTGTCCCCGACCGAGCTGCTCACCTGGGCGGCCCGCGCGCAGGCGCACGCCCCGCTCGGCATGACCACGCTGTCCACCCACGACACCAAGCGCAGCGAGGACGTGCGCGCCCGGATCGGCGTGCTGTCCGAGCTGCCGGTGGAGTGGTCGGCGCTGGTCCGCGACCTGCGCACCGCGAGCGCCGCCTACCGCAGCACCCTGCTGGACGGCCGGACCGAGAACCTGCTCTGGCAGACCCTCGCCGGCACCTGGACCGCCGACGGCCCGATCGCCGCCGACCGGATCACCGGGTACCTGACCAAGGCGATCCGTGAGGCGAAGTCGCGCACCTCGTGGACGGCGGTGGACGAGCCCTACGAGCGCTCGGTGCTCGACGCGGCCACGCAGGCGCTCGCCGACCCGCGGGTGGCCGAGCTGCTCACCGCCTGGGAGCGGCGCACCGCACCGGCCGTGCGCGCCGCCACCCTCGGAACCAAGCTCGTGCAGCTGACCCTGCCCGGGGTCGCGGACGTCTACCAGGGCACCGAGGTCCCCGCGGTGGCCCTGGTCGACCCGGACAACCGGCGGCCGGTGGACGCCGAGGCGCTCGCCGCCCGGCTGACCCGGCTGGACGAGGGCGCGGGCCCGCGCGACCTGGCCGACGAGAAGCTGCTGGTCACCTCGCGGGCGCTCCGGCTGCGCCGCGACCTGCCGGAGGCCTTCGTCGGCGCGGACGCGGGGATCGTGCCGCTGGCCCGGTCCACCGAGCACCTGCTGGCGTTCGCGCGGTCGATCGCCGGGGCGCCCGCGGTGACGGTGCTGGCGACCCGGCTCGCCGCCGGGCTGGACCGGCTCGGCGGGTGGGGCGATCACACGGTGGCCCTGCCGGAGGGCGAGTGGCACGACGTGCTGGCCGACCGGCGGGTGGACGGGGGCGTGCAGGAGATCGGTCCGCTGCTGGACCGGCTGCCGGTGGCGCTGCTGGTGCGGAGGTCGGACGCGTGAGCGGGGCGGGCGGCGCGGCCGGGGCGGGCATGACGGAACCGGGTGCGGACGGGGGCGCGGCGACCGCGATCGGTGCGGGCACGGCCGGGGCGGTGTGGGCGCCGGGGGCACGATCGGTGCTGCTGCACCTGCCCGGGTCCGGGACCGACCTGCCCCTGACGCCCGCCGAGGACGGCTGGTGGCTGCCCGACGCCCCGCTCGCGCACGGCACCGACTACGCGTTCCGCCTCGACGACGGCCCGCCGCGACCCGACCCGCGCTCCCCCTGGCAGCCGGAGGGCGTGCACGGGCCGAGCCGGGTGTTCGACGCCGGACGGCACCCCTGGGGCGACGCCGGGTGGCCGGGCCGTGACGTGCGCGGGACGGTGGTCTACGAGCTGCACGTCGGCACCTTCACCCCCGAGGGCACCCTGGACGCCGCCGCCGCGCGGCTGCCGCACCTGGTCGACCTCGGCGTCGAGATGATCGAGCTGCTGCCGGTGGCGCCCTTCAACGGCCGGCACGGCTGGGGCTACGACGGGGTGAGCCTGTACGGGGTGCACGAGCCCTACGGCGGGCCTGCGGCGCTGCAACGCTTCGTCGACGCCGCGCACCACGCCGGGATCGCGGTCTGCCTGGACGTCGTGCACAACCACCTCGGCCCCTCCGGCAACTACCTCGGCGAGCTCGGCCCGTACTTCACCGATGCGCACCAGACGCCCTGGGGCGCGGCGATCAACCTGGACGGGCCCGGATCGACGCAGGTCCGCCGATGGATCGTGGACAGCGTGCTGCGCTGGGCGCGGGACTTCCACGTCGACGCCTTCCGGCTCGACGCCGTGCACGCCCTGGTGGACGACTCGCCGCGGCACCTGCTCGCGCAGCTGTCCGACGAGGTGGCGGCGCTGGCCGGATCGCTCGGACGGCCCGTGTCGCTGATCGCGGAGTCCGACCTCAACGACGTCGTGTCGATCACCCCGACCGCGCAGGGCGGCTGGGGCATGACCGCGCAGTGGGCCGACGACGTGCACCACGCGCTGCACGCCCTGCTCACCGGCGAGCGGCACGGCTACTACGTCGACTTCGGCTCCCCCGCCACCCTCGCCACCGCGATGACCGACGTCTTCGTGCACGCGGGTGGGTGGTCGACCTTCCGCGAGCGTCCCTGGGGCCGCCCGGTGCCGCCCGAGGTGGACGGTCACCGGTTCGTCGTCTTCGGCTCCGACCACGACCAGGTGGGCAACCGCGCGCTCGGCGACCGGCCCTCCGCGCGGCTGGGCCCCGACGCGCTGGCCGCCGAGGCGGCGCTGGTGCTGCTCGGCCCCGGCACGCCGATGCTGTTCATGGGCGAGGAGTGGGGCGCGCGCACCCCGTGGCTCTACGTCACCGACCACCCCGAGCCCGATCTCGCCGAGGCGGTGCGGCAGGGGCGGCGCGCCGAGTTCGGCAGCCACGGGTGGGCGGACCTCTACGGCGCGCAGGACGCGGACTTCGTCGTGCCCGACCCGCAGGACCCCGCCTCCTTCGCGGCCAGCGTCCTCGACTGGGCGGAGCGCGACCTGCCCGAGCACGCCCGGATGCTCGACTGGTACCGCCGGCTGATCGCCCTGCGCCGCGAGGTGCCCGACCTCGGCAGCGGCGACCGCGCAGCGACCCGGCTGACGTTCCCGGGTGCCGAGGCGGGCGCGGGCGCGGGGGGCGCGGGCGCGGGCGAGCCGTGGCGGGATTGGCTGGTGCTGCACCGGGGCGCCGCCCGGGTCGTGGTCAACCTCGCGGACCACGAGCAGTCCGTGCCCGTCGCGGGCGCCGGCAGGCTGACCGTCCGCGCGTCCTGGTCCACCTGCACCCTCACCCCCGAGTCCGCCGTCCTCCCCCCGGGCGGCACCGCGATCCTCGCCTGATCCCGCACCGCGCACGATCCGCGCCCTCCGCACACGCCGAGTTGTCATCTCTTGTCGCTTCGCGGCGTCCGGAAGCGACAAGAGATGACAACTCGGCGAGCGGAGCGGGCTCGGGCGAGCACGAGCGGGGCGCGAGGCGGACGCGCGGGCTCGGGCGCGCGGGCTCGGGCGCGCGGGCTCAGGCGATCAGGGTGCGGGCCTGGTCGGCGAGGGAGCCGAGGCGGGACAGCGCGCGGAAGTACTTCTTCCGGTACCCGCCGGCCAGCATCTCCGGCGAGAACAGCGCGCCCTCTCCCCCGCCGCCGAGCAGCACGGGCACGTCGCGGTCGTAGAGCCGGTCGACGAGCACCACGAATCGCAGGGCGACGTCCTGGTCGGGCACCGGGCCGACACCGGTGAGCCCGACCAGGGTCACCCCGTCCAGCAGGGCGCCGTAGCGCGAGGGGTGCACGGTCGCCAGGTGCGCGGCCAGCGCCCCGAAGTCGTCCAGGGTCGCGCCGGCGCGGCCCGCGGCAGCGGTCCGCACGGTCGACTCGTCCAGCCCGGCGGCGTCGGTGACGGTGCTGCGCTGGCGGTAGTCCTCCCCGTCGATCCGCAGCACCTCGAAGCGCGCGGACAGGTCCTGGATCTCCCGCAGGAAGTCGTCGGCGGCGAAGCGGCCCTCGCCGAGGGACTCGGGCAGCGTGTTGGAGGTCGCGGCGAGGGCGACGCCCCGGTCGGTCAGCTCGCGCAGCAGCCGGCTCATCAGCACCGTGTCGCCCGGGTCGTCCAGCTCGAACTCGTCGATGCAGACCAGGCGGCGCTGGGCCAGGGCGTCGACGGTCGGGCGGAACCCGAGGGCGCCGACCAGGTTGGTGTACTCGACGAAGGTGCCGTACGCGCTCGCCTCGGGGCCGACGGCAGCCGCGAGCGAGGCGAGCAGGTGGGTCTTGCCGACGCCGAAGCCGCCGTCCAGGTACACCGCCGGGGGTGCGGTCCGCCGACGCAGGCGGCCGAGCAGCCCGCCGCCGCGCGCCCCCGCGGTCAGCACCGCCGCGACCTCGCGCAGCCGGGCCACCGCGGCGGCCTGGCTGGGGTGCGCCGGGTCGGGACGGTAGGTGTCGAAGGACTCGTCGGCGAAGTGCCGGGGCGGGACCCGCTCGGCCAGCAGGCGGTCCGGGGCGACCTGCGGGCGCCGGTCGACCAGCCGCGCCGGGGTGGTCGCGGCGGCGGGGGCGTTGGCGGGCGACGGATCGGTCTGCGAGGCGTGCGAGGTCACGCGGCGATGCTAGGCACCCGCGCCGATCGGCGCGCCCCGACGCCCCGTCCCGGTCCCTCCGCACCAGCAGGCTCCGGCCCGGCCCGGTGCAGCGGGCGCGCGCCCCGCACCGCGCACCCTCGCGCATGACCCCGGCCCCGCGCGCCGCGCAACACGCCCCGACGAGCCGCACGCGCCGCAGTCCCGGCTACCCTCGCTCCCATGCCCCGCGAGCTCCCCGGCCTGGACGTCCTGCTGCCCCTCGACCGCGCCGGCGAGCACCTGGCCCCCGCGGCCGGCGAGCCCGCCCTGCACGACCTCTACGCCCACCCCGCACCCCGCCCCGGGCGCTCCTCGGCCGTCCGCGCCAACATGATCGCCACCGTCGACGGCTCCGCGCAGGGTCCGGACGGGCGCTCGCGCAGCATCAACGGGCCGGCGGACTGGCGGGCGTTCCGGGTGCAGCGCGCGGTGGCGGACGCCGTGCTGGTCGGCGCCGGCACCGCCCGCGCCGAGGGCTACACCCCGCTCAGCGTGCCGGCGGACCTGCGCGAGGCCCGCGCGGCCCGGGGTCAGCGGCCCGACCTGGCGCTGGCGGTCGTGACGCTGACCGGCGATCTCCCGGACGGCCTGCACGGCGCCGAGCGCCCGCCCCACGTGGTCACCGCGGCGTCCTGCCCGCGCCTGGCCGCGCTGCGCGCCGAGCTCGGCGCGGAGCACGTGATCGTGGCCGGCACCGAGACGGTCGATCTGGCGGCCGCGCTGGACGCGCTGGCGGAGCGCGGGCTGACCCGGGTGCTCGCCGAGGGCGGACCGCGCCTGCTGTCCGACCTGCTGCACGCGGGGCTGGTGGACGAGCTGTGCCTGAGCACCAGCCCGCTGGTGGTCGGCGGACCCGCGCTGCGCCCGGTGCACGGCGCGTCCTGGCTCGACCCGGTGCAGCGCGCGACGCCCGCGCACCTGCTGCACCACGCCGGCATGCTGCTCGGCCGGTGGACCCTCACCACCCCCGAGTCCTGACCCCCGGCCCGGGCAGCCCGAACGCGCCCCGGCCGATCGGGGCGCTGACCACGCCCTGCGCGGCTAGTCTCGGGTGGTGACCGACACCATCCTGGTCCTCACGGAGGACACCCTGGCCTCGGCGGACGTCCAGCACATCCTCTCGCTGCACGACGGCGAGACCCTGGCGTACCGCGTGCTCGTCCCCGCCGACACCGAGCGCAACGTGCTCGTCTCGCTGATCGACCAGCTGAGCCTGGGCGAGCTGCGCGGGGCGCTGGACACCGTGCTCGGCCGCGAGCCGCAGCCGGCGGAGGCCACCGCCGACGCCGCCGAGCAGCTCGCCGAGACGCTGGCGTCCTTCGCCGAGGCGGGCGTCACCGCCTCCGGCACGGTGGTGGACGACGACCCGCTGCCCGCCCTGCGCACCGCCGTCGCCGAGACCGGTGCCCGGGAGGTGGTCGTGGTGACCTACCCGCACGCGCTGGAGGACACCTTCCACCAGGACTGGGCGTCCCGGGCCCGCGAGGAGCTGCACGTGCCGGTGCTGCACCTGTACTCCGGCACCTCCGAGCTCGGCTGACGACCCACCCCGCACGCAGGACGGCCCGGATCCCCGCGCGGGGATCCGGGCCGTTCGTCGTCCAGAGCGGGCGAACGCTCAGAAGCCGGTGCCGGTGACCTCCGGGTAGTACCGGCGGAACTTGCGCACCTGGTTGAGCGCGGCGGCGAAGGCGTACCAGCGCCGGCGCGGTCCGGCGTCGCGGCGGTAGCGCAGCGGGTGCGCGACCTTGCCGGCCCGGATCAGCCCGCGCACGGTGCCGGCCAGCGCCGGGTCGAGCACGTACTTCAGCAGCAGCCGGTGCGGCAGGATCGAGTAGAGCACCTGCGTGTCCACGACCACCGGCTCGACGGCGTGGTCGAGCACCCGGTCCTCGACCAGGAACCGCGCCACGTTCGCCCCGGCGGCGGTGACGTAGTAGTTGTTCCGGCCGATCCGCGGGTTGACCTCGAAGAACCGGTAGGTCCCGTCGCGCGGGTCCACCTTGACGTCGAAGTTCGCGAAGCCGACGTAGCCGACGCCGCGCAGGAAGGTCCGCGCCTGGTCGAGCATCTCGTCCTCGCGGGTCACCACCATGGCGGCCGGGTTCCCCAGGCCGGAGGGGGTGTGCTCCTCGAGCAGCACGTGCGCGGAGCAGAGCAGGGTGATCTCGCCCCGGCTGTCCACGTAGGCGGTGATCGAGCGCATCTGCGTGTCGTCGCCGGGCACCATGTCCTGCACGACGAAGCGCCCGCGGAAGCCGGCGTCCTTCAGGGACACCCACAGCGCGTCGAGCTCGGCGGGGCTGCCGATCTCGAAGACCTTCTTCTTGCCCGGGAACACGACGTCCTGGTAGTCGGCGCTGCTGGCCGCCTTGGCGATCAGCGGGTACGGGAAGTCGACCGGCACGGGCGCCCACGCGGGGTCGTCGGCGTGGGCGAAATCCTGCACGACGGTGCCCGGCACGGCGATCCCGAGGTCGGCGGCGATCTCCGCGAAGGTGGCCTTGTCGGAGATCCGGTCGAGCAGGTCCTCGGACAGGAACGGCACCACGTAGTGCGGCTCGAGCTCCTCGCGGTGCTGCACGACGACGCGCACCAGCCAGTCGGAGTTCGCGAGCAGCACCAGGCGGTCACCGGGACGCTGCGCGGCGACCCGGAGCAGGCCGTCGACGAGCTGACGCGGGTCGTGCCCGTCGGCCACCAGCACGTTGTCCAGGATCGCCGAGTGCGCGACGGGCCCGAGGGCGGCGCCGCTCACCACGATCGAGCGGACGCCGTACTCCTCGTGGAACGCCCGGGCGAGGGCGTACACGCCGATGTCGGCGCCGAGCAGGACCGGCTGGAGCCGCTCCGTGCCCGGCGCCGCGGCGGGGGCGGTGCTCACGCGTCGTGCTCGGCGCGGTCGCCGGACCAGTCGGTGTGGAAGGTGCCGCCGGAGTCGGTGCGGCGGTAGGTGTGCGCGCCGAAGAAGTCGCGCTGCGCCTGGATCAGCGCCGCCGGCAGCCGCTCGGCCCGCACGCCGTCGTAGTACGCCAGCGAGGAGGAGAACGCCGGGGCCGGCACGCCCGCGAGGGCCGCCTGCGCCACCACGCGCCGCCAGGAGGCCACGCCGTTCGACACCGCGCCGGTGAAGTACTCGTCGGCGAGCAGCAGCGGCAGGTCCGCGTCGCGCTCGTAGGCCTCGGTGATCCGGTTGAGGAACCGCGCGCGGATGATGCAGCCGCCGCGCCAGATCCGGGCCATCGCGCCGCGGTCGATGTCCCAGCCGAACTCGGCGGAGGCCGCCGCGATCTGGTCGAAGCCCTGCGAGTACGCCACGACCTTGGAGGCGTAGAGCGCCAGGCGGACGTCCTCGATGAACGCGTCCCGGTCGGTCACGTCGAAGGCCGAGGTGTGCGCGGGCAGGGTGCCGACGGCGGCGGTGCGCTGCGGGACCGAGCCGGACAGCGCGCGGGCGAAGGTGGCCTCCGCGATGCCGGTGATCGGCACGCCGAGGTCCAGGCCGTTCTGCACGGTCCAGCGGCCGGTGCCCTTCTGCTCGGCCTGGTCCAGCACGATGTCGACGAACGCGGAGCCGGTCTCGGCGTCCACGTGGGCCAGCACGTCGGCGGTGATCTCGATCAGGAAGGACTCGAGGTCGCCCTCGTTCCACGTCTTGAAGATCTCCGCGATCTCCGCGGCGCTCGCGCCCAGGCCCTGCTTGAGCAGGTCGTAGGCCTCGGCGATCAGCTGCATGTCGGCGTACTCGATGCCGTTGTGCACCATCTTGACGAAGTGGCCGGCGCCGTCGGGGCCGACGTAGGTGCAGCACGGGGTGCCGTCGACCTTGGCGGAGATGTCCTCGAGGATCGGGCCGAGCACCGCGTAGGACTCGCGCGAGCCGCCGGGCATGATCGACGGGCCGAGCAGCGCGCCCTCCTCGCCGCCGGAGACGCCGGAGCCGACGAAGTGCAGGCCCTTCTCCTTGAGCGCGGCCTCGCGGCGGCGGGTGTCCGGGAAGTGCGCGTTGCCGGCGTCGATCACGATGTCGCCCTCGTCCAGCAGCGGCACCAGCTCGTCGATCACGGCGTCGGTCGCGGCGCCGGCCTTGACCATGACGATGATCTTGCGCGGGCGCTCCAGGGAGGCGACGAAGTCCTCGACGGACTCGGACGGCACGAAGGTGCCCTCGTCGCCGTGGTCGGCGACCAGCGAGGCGGTCTTGGCGTACGAGCGGTTGTGCACCGCGACGGTGTAGCCGTGCCGGGCGAGGTTGCGGGCGAGGTTGCGGCCCATGACCGCGAGGCCGGTCACGCCGATCTGGGCGGCGGGTGCGACGGACATGCGCAGGATGCTCCTTCGGGCGACAGATCTGCTGGGCTCGTGACGCGCGGGCGCGGGGGCACCCGGCCACGACGAGCCCCTTCACCCTAGTCCGCGCCACCGGCACCCGGCGTGCCGTGCCCACCCGCCGGTCCCGCGGGCCATACGCTCGCTGGCGTGAGCACCGGCCCCCGCGACGCGCCACCGGAGTTCCTGCGCGCCCTGCGGTCGCTGCGCGGGGTGACCCTCCGGCCGGAGGTCGTGCTGGAGGAGGCCCCGGGCCCGGCCCGGATCGCCCCGTACACCGCCGCCCTGGTGGCCGAGGTGCGCACCCGGCGCCGGGACGAGGACGCCGAGGAGCTGGCCTCCGGCCGGTTCGTCGTGCTGCACGACCCGGCGGGCCAGGAGGCGTGGGAGGGATCGTTCCGGCTGGTCACGCTGGTGCGCGCCACGCTGGAGCCCGAGGTCGGCCAGGACCCGCTGCTCGCGGAGGTGGCGTGGAGCTGGTTCTCCGACGCGCTGTCCGACGCCGGGCTGGACGCGCACGCCGCCGGCGGGACGGTGACCCGGGTGCTGTCGCAGAGCTTCGGCGCGCTGGGCGAGCGGCCCGAGCTGGTCGAGCTGGAGATGCGCGCCTCGTGGACCGCCCGCGACGAGGACCTGGCCCCGCACCTGCGGGCGTGGGGCGCGCTGCTGTGCACGATCGCGGGGCTGCCGCCGCTGCCCGAGGGCGTGGTCGCGATCGGGCCTCGGCGGTGACGGTCGTCACCTCCCGGGCATACCGCGTCGGATCGTCGCAGGTCCCGGACGCCAGGTCTCGGCGAGGTCACGATTTCACCCGTTCCGCTCAAGACAGACCGGGTCGCAGCCGATAGGTGGGGCAAGCATCAGTGAGTCGAGGGGGCAACGCAGTGAGCATCGATCCGGCACGACGTGGGCCCGGTCTGGCACCGGGCGCGCCTGCGGGTTCCCGCGCCACCACCCTGACCCCGCGCCGCCCCGGCACCGCCGCGCCCGACCCGCGCCGTCGCGGCCTGGGCCAGATGTGCGTCGTCGTCACCGAGCTCGCCGAGGGCGACAGCCAGACCCTGGTGCGCAACCTGCGGCGCCGGGGCTCCGGCCGGGTGATCCTGCTCGCCCGTCGTGCCAGCCGTCGTGAGCTGGTCACGCTGCTGACCGGCGGCCTGCGCGGCGCCGTCGCCACCGAGCCGAACGCCGGCACCGGGCAGTCGGTGTCCGCCGCCCCCGAGGCCGCCCCGGCACCGTTCTCCCGCAGCCGTCCCGACCTCACCTCCCGCGAGCTGAGCGTGCTGCGGCTGGTCGCGGACGGGTTCAGCAACCGCGCCATCGGCGAGGAGCTCGGCCTGTCGGCGCTCACGGTCAAGAGCCACCTGGCGCGGATCTCCCGCAAGCTCGGCACCGGCGACCGCGCGGCGCTGGTCGCGATCTCGATCCGCACCGGCCTGCTGCCCTGATCGCCCGGCCCCGCTCCGGGGCTGGGAACGCGCTGGACGGGCCCTGATCGGCCCTGCCTGACCGGCGCACGGGTCCGCACGGCCTACGGTTGATCCCATGAACGACGCACCGGCCGGTACCCCGGCCGACACCACCGGCGGCGGGGACGACGCCGACATCGACACCACACCCACGGTCGTCCCGCTGCTGGAGCCCGCCGAGGGCATCCCGCCGGTCACGGCCACCCCCGAGGCGCTGGCCCGGGTGGTCGAGGCCTTCGCGAACGGCACCGGCCCCGTCGCCGTGGACGCCGAACGCGCCTCCGGCTACCGCTACGGCCAGCACAACTACCTGGTGCAGCTGCGCCGCGAGGGCGCCGGCACCGCGCTGATCGACCCGGCCGCGCTGCCCGACCTCTCCGCGCTGTCCGAGGCGCTGGTCGGGGTGGAGTGGGTGCTGCACGCCGCCTCGCAGGACCTGTCCGCGCTCGCCGAGCAGGGCCTGCGCCCCTCGCGGGTGTTCGACACCGAGCTCGGCGCCCGGCTGCTCGGGCTGGAGCGGGTCGGCCTGGCGGCGGTCGTCGCCGAGCTGCTCGGCCTCGGGCTCGCCAAGGAGCACTCCGCCGTCGACTGGTCCACCCGCCCGCTGCCCGAGCAGTGGCTGCGCTACGCCGCCCTCGACGTCGAGGTGCTGGTCGAGCTGCGCGAGGTGCTGGCCGAGCGACTGGCCGTCGCCGGCAAGGCGCAGTGGGCGGCCGAGGAGTTCGAGGCCGTGCGCCTCGCCCCGCCGCCCGCTCCGCGCGTGGACCCGTGGCGGCGCGTCTCCGGCGTGCACGCCATCCGCGACCCGCGCCGGCTCGCCGTCGTCCGCGCGCTGTGGCAGACCCGGGACACCAACGCCCGCCAGCGGGACATCTCCCCGGGCCGGGTGCTGCCGGACGCCGCGATCATGGCGGCCGCACAGGCGCTCCCCCGCTCGGTGCCGCAGCTCGTCGCGCTGCCCGCGTTCTCCGGCAAGGGCACCCGCCGCCGCGCACCGCTGTGGCAGAGCGCGATCGACTCCGCCCTCGCGCTGCCCGAGGACCAGCTGCCGTCCAGCCGGGGCCCGCGCTCCGACGGTCCGCCGCCGCCGCGTGCCTGGGCCGATCGCGACCCGGCCGCCGCCGCCCGGCTCACCACCGCCCGCGAGGTGGTCGCCGCGCTGTCCGAGGAGCACACGGTGCCGATCGAGAACCTGCTCCAGCCGGACCTGCTGCGCCGGCTGTGCTGGTCGCCGCCGAGCCCGGCCGACGAGCAGTCCATCGCGGAGCGGCTGGCGGAGGGCGGTGCGCGGTCCTGGCAGATCGGACTGGTCGCGCCGCTGCTCGCCGAGGCGTTCGTGCGGGCCGCGCAGGACGCGCCGGCCTGATCGCGCGCGGGCGTCCACCCGGGGTGGGCGCGCCGGCGTCCCCCGGGCGGTCGCCCGGACCTGCGGCTAGGGTCGCGGTGATCCGTCGGACACCGCTGTCTGGAGGCCGCCGCATGACCCGTTCCCTCGCCGACCTGCCCACCGGTCTGACCGTCGAGCCGGACGACCACGTCGCCGTCGTGACGACCCGCGACCAGCCGCTGCCGGACGGCGGCACGCTGGCCGTGGTCACCCTGACCAGCGCGGACGGCCGTCGGCCGACCACCCTCGGCCTGCGCGGGCTGCTGGCCCTCCAGGACGTGCTGCTCACCGTGCAGGCGCGGGCACGGGCGGGCGAGATCGCCGCGGTGGCGGTCACCGGCCGGCCGGGGGCGTTCGTCGCCGGGGCGGACCTCACGCTGGCCCGGGCGCTGCGCGACCAGGTCGGCGCACGGGCGCTGGCGCGGCTCGGGCACGACACGCTGCGCCTGCTCGGCGAGATGCCGGTGCCCACGATCGCCTGGGTCGGCGGCTACGCCCTGGGCGGCGGGCTGGAGATCGCCCTGCACTGCGACCACCGCGTCGCCGCGGCCGGGGTGCGCGCGCTGGCGCTGCCGGAGGCGTCGCTCGGGATCGTGCCGGGCTGGGGCGGCTGCTGGCTGCTCCCCCGGCTGGTCGGCGTCGAGGCCGCGATCGACCTGACCGTGCTGCGCCCGCTCGCGAACAACCGGCAGACCTCCGCCGAGGAGGCGCTGCGGATCGGCCTGGTGGACGCGGTGCTGCCCGCGGAGGACTTCACCGACGCCGCGCTCGCCTGGACGGTCGACCTGCTGCGCGAGCGCCCGCCGGCGCGCGCTCCCCGCCCGGCCACCGAGGCCGACGCCGCGGCCGTCGAGCGTGCCGCCGGAGTGCTCGAGGCGCGGCTGCACGGCGCGGCGCCGTCCTACCCGCACACCCTCGACCTGATCGCCCGGGCCGGGCAGCGGGACCGCGAGGCCGGCTTCGCCGCCGAGGACGAGGCGCTGACCGAGCTGCTGGTGTCCGAGCAGGCGGCCGCCGCCATGTACGCGGCGGACCTGGTCGGGGGCGCGACCCGCGCGCACCGGACGGGTCCTGCGACCGGTGGCGCCGAGCCGCGACCGGTGCGGGAGGTCGGGGTGATCGGTGCCGGGCTGATGGCCGCGCAGCTCGGCGTGCTGCTCGCGTCCCGGCTGGACGTGCCGGTGCGGCTGCGCGAGGTGGACGAGGAGCGCGCCGAGGCCGGTCGCGGACGGGTGCGCGCCCTGGTCGAGGCGCAGGTGCGGCGCGGACGCCTCGCCGAGGACGCCGCCGCAGCGCTGCTGGACCGGATCCGGGTCGGCACCGACCTGCACGACCTCGCCGGGGCGGACCTGGTGATCGAGGCCGTGACCGAGGTGCTGGACGTCAAGCGCGCGGTCTTCGCCGAGGTGGAGGCGCTGGTCGACCCCGGCACGGTCCTGGCGACCAACACCTCCGCGCTGTCGGTCTCCGCGATGGCCGACGGGCTCGCGCACCCGGAGCGGGTGGTCGGCCTGCACTTCTTCAACCCGGTGGCGCAGATGCCGCTGGTCGAGGTGGTCGCCACCGCGTCGTCCTCCGCCGAGGCGCTGGCCACCGGTGTGGACGTGGCCGCCCGTGCGGGCAAGACCGTCGTGCGCACCACCGACCGGCCCGGCTTCGTGGTGAACCGGGTGCTGCTGCGGATGCTCGCCGAGGTGCTGGGCGCGGTGGAGGACGGCACCCCGGTCACCGTCGCGGACCGTGCGCTGCGCCCGCTCGGCCTGCCCATGAGCCCTTTCGCGCTGCTCGACCTGGTGGGGCTCGGCGTGGCGCAGCACGTGCTCGGCACCCTGCACGACGGTCTGGGCGAACGCTTCCGGCTGTCACCCGGGCTGGAGCGGCTGGTGCGCGAGGGGCGGTCGGTCGCCCACCCCGGCCCCGGCGGGCTGCCGGAGGTGGACCCTGCCATCCAGGAGGCCTTCGACGACCCGGTGACCGGGGCGCCGGTGCCGGACGCCGACGACGTGCTCGCGCGGGTGGCGACCGGGCTCGCGCAGGAGATCGGCGGGCTGCTGGACGAGGGCGTGGTCGCCGACGCGACGCAGGTCGACCTGGCGATGATCCTCGGCGCCGGGTGGCCGCCGCACCTCGGCGGGATCTGCCCCTGGCTGGACCGCGAGGGCTGGTCGGAGCACGTGCTGGGCCGTCGGCTGCTGCCGCCCGGGCTGGCGGTGCGCGCGGGGGCGTGAAGCCGCGCGCCGGGTCGTGAGGCCGCGCCGCGATCCCGGGACGGCAGTGCCCCGGGGACAGCAGAGGGCGCCGGGCGCGGCCCCCGCCGCACTCCCGACGCCCCTCGCGCCCACGGCCCCGGGGTGATCGACCCCGGTGACCGGGTCGATCAGAAGACGGTCAGACCCCGGTCACGGAACTGCTGGCGCACCCGCGCGACGAGCTCCTGGCTCGGCGGCTCGGTGTCCTCCAGCTCGTAGTCCATGCCCAGGCTGGCCCACTTGTCCCGGCCCATCTGGTGGAACGGCAGCACCTCGACGCGGCTCACCGTCGACAGCGTCGCCACGTAGTCCGCGACGGCGTCCACGTTCTCCACGGCGTCGGTCAGCCCGGGCACCAGCACGAAGCGCACCCAGATCTCGGTGCCGGAGTCGGCGACCCGGCGGCCGAAGTCGAGCGTCGGCTGGAGCTCGCGTCCGGTGGCCTTCTTGTAGGTCTCGGGGATGCCGGACTTCACGTCCAGCAGCACCAGGTCGAGGTCCGCCAGCATCTCGTCCGAGCAGTGCGCGCCCAGGTAGCCGGAGGTGTCGATCGCGGTGTGCACGCCGAGCTCCTTGGCACCGCGCAGCACGCGGGCCACGAACGCCGGCTGCATCAGCGGCTCGCCGCCGGAGATCGTCAGCCCGCCGCCGGTCACCTCGAACACCGCCTTGTAGCGGCCGATCCGGCGCAGCAGCTCCTCGGCGAGCACCGGCTCGCCGCGACGCATCTCCATGGTGTCGGGGTTGTGGCAGTACAGGCAGCGCAGCGGGCAGCCGGCGAGGAAGGTCGTCAGGCGGGTGCCCGGGCCGTCCACGGCGGTGACCAGCTCCCAGGAGTGCAGGGAGCCGAGCTCGCCGGCGCGCATCTGCGCGAACTTCTCGCTGCGCTCGGCGGCGCTGACCTCGAGGCCCGCGGTGCCGGCGGAGGAGCGCTGGTTCGAGCCGCCGACCAGCGGGACGCCGAGCTCGATGACCGGGGCGCCGACCTGATCGCCGATGCCGCACGTGGTGCTGGTCATGTCCGTCTCCTCGCTGTGCCGATGGTGCTGGGTGGTGCCGGTGGTGCCGGGTGGTGCGTGATGCAGGACGGGCGCCCGCCGGGAACGATCCCCCGGCGGACGCCCGCGCCCGTCAGGTGGCGTCAGAGCGCGCCGTGGAACGTCCGGGAGAGCACGTCGAGCTGCTGCTCACGCGTCAGGCGGACGAAGTTCACCGCGTAGCCGGACACCCGGATGGTGAGCTGCGGGTAGTTCTCGGGGTGCTCCATGGCGTCCTCGAGGGTCTCCCGGTTCAGGACGTTGACGTTCAGGTGGTACCCGGAGGACACGTTGTACGCGTCCATCAGGCCCACCAGGTTCGTCACCTGCTCGTCCTTGGTGCGGCCGAGGCCCGAGGGCACGACGGTCGAGGTGAGCGAGATGCCGTCCATCGCCTCGGAGTACGGCAGCTTCGCGACCGACATCGCGGAGGCGAGCATGCCGTGCGAGTCGCGCCCGTTCATCGGGTTGGCGCCCGGGGCGAACGGCTCGCCGCCACGACGGCCGTCGGGGGTGTTGCCCGTGGCCTTGCCGTAGACGACGTTCGAGGTGATCGTCAGCACCGACTGCGTGTGCAGCGCGTTGCGGTACGTCTTGTGCTTGCGGATCTTCTCCATGAAGGCCTTGGTGATGCCCACGGCGATGTCGTCCGCACGGTCGTCGTCGTTGCCGTACTTCGGGAAGTCGCCCTCGATCACGTAGTCCGTGACCAGGCCGTCCTCGTCGCGGACCGGCGTGACCTTCGCGTACTTGATCGCCGACAGCGAGTCCGCCACGACCGACAGGCCGGCGATGCCGCAGGCCATGGTGCGCAGGATGGTGCGGTCGTGCAGCGCCATCTCGAGCCGCTCGTAGGCGTACTTGTCGTGCATGAAGTGCACGCAGTTCAGCGCGTCGACGTAGGTCTCGGCCAGCCAGTCGAGCAGCTTGTCGTACTTCGCGGCCACGTCCTCGTAGTCCAGGACGTCGCCGGCGACCGGCGCGGACACCGGGGCGACCTGCTTGCCGGAGACCTCGTCGCGGCCACCGTTGATCGCGTAGAGCAGCGCCTTGGCGATGTTCACGCGGGCACCGAAGAACTGCATCTGCTTGCCGACCCGCATCGGGGACACGCAGCAGGCGATCGCCGCGTCGTCGCCCCAGGAGGTGCGGATCAGGTCGTCGGACTCGTACTGGATCGCCGAGGTGTCGATCGAGACCTGGGCGCAGAACTTCTTGAAGCCCTCCGGCAGGCGGTTGCTCCACAGCACGGTCAGGTTCGGCTCGGGGGCCGGGCCGACGTTGTAGAGCGTCTGCAGCAGGCGGAACGAGTTCTTGGTGACCAGCGGACGGCCGTCCTCGCCGATGCCGCCGATGGACTCGGTGACCCAGGTCGGGTCGCCCGAGAACAGGTTGTCGTACTCGGTGGTCCGCAGGAAGCGGACGATGCGCAGCTTGATGACGAAGTCGTCGATCAGCTCCTGCGCGAACTCCTCGGTGATGGTGCCGGCGTCGAGGTCACGCTGGATGTACACGTCGAGGAAGGTCGAGGTGCGGCCCAGCGACATCGCCGCGCCGTTCTGCTCCTTGACCGCGCCGAGGAAGGCGAAGTACAGCCACTGCACGGCCTCGCGGGCGTTGGTGGCCGGCTTGGAGATGTCGTAGCCGTAGGCCGCGGCCATCCGCTTGAGCTCCTGCAGGGCGCGGATCTGCTCCGCGTTCTCCTCGCGGTCACGGATGACGTCCTCGATCGAGGGCTCCATGTCGAGCTCGTGGCGCTCGAGGCGCTTGGCCTCGATCAGCGCGTCGATCCCGTAGAGGGCCACGCGGCGGTAGTCGCCGATGATCCGGCCACGGCCGTAGGCGTCCGGCAGGCCGGTGATGATGTGCGAGGAGCGGGCCGCGCGGACGTTCGGGGGGTACACGTCGAAGACACCGTCGTTGTGCGTCTTGCGGTACGTGGTGAAGATCTTGGCGACCTCGGGGTCGACGTCGTAGCCGTAGGTCTCGAGCGACTTCTCGACCATGCGCCACCCGCCGTTGGGGAACATGGCGCGCTTGAGCGGGGCGTCGGTCTGCAGGCCGACGATCAGCTCGTTGGCCTCGTCGATGTAGCCCGCGCCGTGCGACGTGATCGTCGACGGGGTGTGGTTGTCGATGTCGTAGACGCCCTTGGCGCGCTCCTCGGGGAACATCGCGCTGAGCTTGGCCCAGATGCCGGTGGTGCGCTCGGTGGCGCCGGCGAGGAAGGACGAGTCGCCGGTGTAGGGCGTGTAGTTGCGCTGGATGAAGTCGCGCACGTCGATCCCGTCGCACCAGGGTCCGGTGACGAACGAGCTCCAGGCACCCGCGGTGGCGTCGGTGCCGGTCTGAGGTACTGCGGTGGTGGACATCTGCTGCTCCTCGGTGAGGTCCGTGTACTAGTGACGCTATTCACGAGGTCATGGGATGTCTTGGGACCTCGGTCCCAATCGCAGGTCAGGGCGACGTGACGGCCCTCACGTCGGGTCGGATGGACCGGTTCACCTCGCGCGCGCGAGAGGTGCGGGCGAGGAGACACGCCGTGCGCGGGGGGCGGTTGCGGAAAACGCACAGATCGTCCGGAGCCGCCGCCCGAGCCGCCTAGCGTGCCGACATCAGTCACGACGCAGCGACGGCGAGGAGGCCGTGGATGTCCGGACGGGTCAGGGTCGAGGTCGACGAGATCGAGGAGGCGGGCGCCCTCGCGCGCCGGGCACGCGGGCACCTGGAGGACGCACCACCCGCCGCACCCGCCCCGGTCGGGCACGACCGGCTGGACCACGCCCTCGCGCACTTCGGCACCCGCTGGGACCGCGGGGCGTCGATCCTGGGCAGGGACGTGGACGAGTGCGAGGCGCGGCTGGTCGGCTCCGCGCGCGCCTACCGCGAGGCCGACGAGCACCTCGCCACCCTCGCCCACCGGGTCGCCGAGCACCTGGACCCGGCCGGTGCCACGGGACCGCCCCGGTGACCGCCACCCTCGCGCGTACCCACGACGCCCGCGTGCTCGTCCCCGGCGACACCGCCACGGCGCGCGACCTCGCCCATCGGCTGGACCAGCAGGGCGACTCCTACGAGGTGACCGGCCACCTCCTGCGGCAGATCGACACCGCGGGTGCCTGGCAGGGCACTGCCGCCGAGCGCTCCCGCGCCACGATCGGCGCGCTCCCCCGCCGGTTCACCACCGCCGCCGACGCCCACCGGCGGGCGGCCACCGCGCTCACCGCCTACGCCGACGCGGAGGACGGCGCCCGGATCACGGCCGCCAGTGCGGTGACCCTCTGGCAGCGGGGCGAGCGGCAGACCGCCACTGCCGGATCCCCCTCCCCGCGCGGGCCCTCCCTGGTCGGCGCCGCCTGGGCGCCCACGGCGTCGGCCCCGACCGGCGATCCCGGGGCGGCCGCCCGCGCCGAGGCCGTCGCCCTGCTCACCGCTGCCCAGGTCTCCGCCGACGAGGCGGGCGACCGGGCCGCCGACCTCGTCACCGAGGCGGCCGATGCGGCGCCCGAGGACGACTCCTTCTGGGACCGGGTCGGCGGGATCTGGTCCGACGTCTGGCACGGCGCCGCGGACGTCGGGGCGGAGGTCGGCAACGCGATCATGTCCTTCGGCAACGCGCTGCTCCAGAACCCCGACATCGTGCTCGAGATGCTCGCCGGCGCCGCGATGATGTCCGCCGGCAGCACCCTGATGGCCGGCGGGGTCGCCCTCGACGCCACCGGGGTCGGCGCCGTCGCCGGGGTGCCCGCCAGCGTGCTCGGCGTCGGGCTGATCGCCGCCGGCGGCGGGACGATGGTCCACGGCGGGCTGCGCGCGGCGAACGAGGCCTCCGGCGAGTCGCGCGTCGACACCTTCCACGGGCCTGCGCGGGGCGAGGGTGGTGGGGGCGGCTGGCGCAGCCCGGATGCCGCGCCGGAGGCGCCGCCGACGCAGGTGACGGGGTACACCGATCACGGCATCGAGCGGACCGTGGAGCGGGAGATCGGGCGGTGGAAGGTCGAGGACGCCGTCGACAACCCTCCCGAGCTTCCGCAGTGGCAACCCCGTCAGCAGACCTGGAAGTTTGAGAAGGGAGATCTGACAGTGATCGTCAACGAGTTCGGTGAGGTCGTCAGCGCATGGATCAAGTAGGAGGTCGACCGATGCTCTTCGACGCGCTCGGTCCGGAATGGGTGGCACGCCTCTACGCGATCCTCGACCGCCGCGAACCCAAGGTGCTCGGACTCATCCGGTCCGGCACACCGCTGTCCGTGACCGAGCGCAAGCGGGTGACCAACGCCGTCGAGGATGAGGCGCTCGATCTCATGGGGACCGACCTGCGCATGACGATCGAGTCCGAAGAGCTGCGCCCGCTGATCTCCGCGCTCGGCCGGGTCGCTCCGTTCGACCGGACCCAGCTGCCCGGGTACGGCACCTGGGACCGCTCGCAGCCGATCAACCACGACGACCCCCTCGGCGACGGCGGCGCCGCGGCCGGGTACGGACCTCGCCCCGGGACCTCCGGTCGGATTCCCGAGGACGAGATGCCCACGCTCCACCTCGTCCCGGACGACTACCGCATCCTCCCGGACCCGTCCGTCGCCATCCTCGGCCCCCGCCGCCCCGACGAGCCCCAGATGCGCAGCTACCCGCTCGAACGCCCCGACGACACCCCGGACGGAGCGACTCCGTGAGCGAGCGGATCCTGCTCGACGCCGACGGACTCGCCGACCTCGCCCACGCCATGCACGGCACCCAGGCCGCGATGGCCCGCACCCTGCTCGACCTGGAGCACCGCCTGACCCCGCTGGGCGAGGCGTGGACCGGTGACGCCTCCCGCGCCTACGCGGAGGCCCGGCTGCGGTGGCGGCGTTCGATGGTCGCGATGGTGACGGTGCTCGCGGCGGCGACCCGGCTGGTGGAGCACGCCGAGGAGGTGCGGGAGCGCACCGAGCAGGGCGTCGCCGGGCAGTGGCCGGGCTGAGCGGCGGGCGTCGTCGCTGGTCACGGGCCTGAGGTCCCCTGTCGCCGGACGAACGACGTCCTAGCGTGCGGGGATGGACGACGCAGCCCCGAGCCCCGCAGCCCCGCGACGACGACGCGCTGTCCTGGCCGGCGGGGTCGTCGCCCTGCTGGTCGCCGGTGGCGTGGTCGGGACGCGCCTGATCCGCGACGACGACCCGGGCAGCAGCACCGCCGGCGCCTCCCCGACGGCCACCCGACCCTCGGCGACGACGCCGATCGGGCTGGACGTGGTGCTGGACCGGGCCGAGGCGGTGACCGACCTGGACCTGGCGGCGCAGGCGGTGCGCGAGCGGCACCCGGCGTGCGTGGACGCGTGCCCAGCGGGGTTCGAGCGGGTGCTGCGCGTTGAGCGCGACGGCCTGCCCGCGACGCCGACGACGCTGGACGTGCGGCAGGCGGTCGCCCGCACCCTGGCGGCCCTGGGCGACGCGCACACGGCCGCCGTCCCACCGTCGCCGAGCGCGCAGATCGACGTGGACCTGGTCCGGGTGGGCGACGGGTACCGCTGCGCCGCCGACCCGTGCGCCGACCGGGAGGTCGTGGCGGTGGACGGCACCCCGGTCGCCACGCTGCGCGAGCGCAACCGCGCGCTGGTGCCGCACGAGCGGGCGCAGCTGCCGGACCGGCTGCTCGCCCGGTCGCTCACCCTGCGCGAGGACCTGCGGATGCTCGGCCTCGACCCGGGTCGCACGGTGACGCTGACTCTCGCAGACCGCGGCACCGTGGACGTCGGCACGGGTCCCGTCCGGTGGCCCGAGGCCCCGCCCGCGGTGGCCTGGCAGGTCGATCCCAGCGGCACGGCCGCCGTGCTCACCCTGGGTTCGTGCGTGGTGGACGACGCGTTCCAGCAAGCACTGACCGCGATGTTCGCCGAGGTGCAGGCCCGCGACCTCCGCGCGGTGGTGATCGACGTGCGCGGCAACGGCGGCGGCGACTCGCAGGTCGCTGATGAGATCGCACGGCACCTGGCGGTGGACACGTTCCGGGTGTTCAGCCGGGCGGACGTGCGCGAGGGCGAGCAGATCCGGACCTACCTCGCCGAGCCGGAGCCGGTGGAGCACGTCACGGGTCCGCTGTTCGACGGCGAGATCGTGGTGCTCACCGACGGCGGCACGTTCAGCTCCGCGATCAACCTGGCGGCGGCGTTCCAGGACCAGGGCCTGGCCCGCGTGGTCGGCGAGACGCCGGACGGGATGCCCTCCGCCTACGGCGACCTCGTGACGGCCCGGCTCCCGCGCACCGGCATCGAGGTCACGGTGTCGACCAAGAAGTTCGTCCGGGTCGACGCCACCGCCGAGGCCGACCCGCTGGTGCCGGACGTGGAGGTGCCGGGCGACCAGGCGCTCGACGCCGCGATCACGCTGCTCTCGGGCGGCGCGTAGACCTCAGCCCGCCGACCCCAGCGCGGCCAGCACGTCGCGGGTCACGTCGGCGGGGGTCAGCCTGACGGCGGCCAGCACCTCGTCGCGGGTGCCGTGGGCGTGGAAGCCGCGCGGGACGCCGAAGGACTGCACCGGCGTGGGCACGCCGGCGTCCCGGGCGCGCTGGGCGAGCGCGGAGCCGATCCCGCCCTCGCGCAGGCCGTCCTCCAGGGTGATCGCGTGGTCGTGCTCGCCGACCAGCTTGACCAGGGCGGCGGGCACCGGGAGCACCCAGCGCGGGTCGACCACGGTGACGCGCAGGCCGTGCGCCGCCAGCGCCTCGCCGACCGCGAGCGCGGTGGGCAGCATCGCGCCGATCCCGCAGACCAGCACCGACCGCTCCCCCACGCGCACGCCGACGCCGCCCGCACCGGCCGACGGGGCGTACCGGGCCAGCACGTCCACCCCGTCCACCTCGTCGACAGCCGGCAGCGGGTCGCCGAGGGCGCCCTTCGGGTAGCGGACGACGGTGGGCGCGTCGTCCACGTCGACGGCGGTGCGCAGCGCGTCGCGCAGGGTGGCCTCGTCGCGGGGCGCGGCGAGGCGCAGGCCGGGCACCAGGCCGAGGACGGCGAGGTCCCACACGCCATGATGGCTGGGGCCGTCGTCGCCGGTGATCCCGGCGCGGTCGAGCACGAAGGTCACCCCGGCGCGGTGCAGGGCGACGTCCATCAGCACCTGGTCGAAGGCCCGGTTGAGGAAGGTCGCGTAGACGGCGACCACCGGGTGCAGCCCGGCGAAGGCCATCCCGGCGGCGGTGGTGGCGGCGTGCTGCTCGGCGATCCCGACGTCGAAGGTCCGCTCGGGGAACTCGGCGGCGAAGGGTGCGAGACCGACCGGGGCGAGCATGGCGGCGGTGAGCGCGACGACGTCGGGGCGGCGCCGGCCGATCCGGACGATCTCGTCGGCGAACACCCCGGTCCAGCCGAAGCGGGACGGTGCGACGGGCAGGCCGGTCTCCGGGTGGATCTGGCCGACGGCGTGGAAGCGGTCGGCGACGTCCTGCTCGGCGGGCACGTAGCCCCGGCCCTTCTCGGTGATCACGTGCACGATCACCGGGCCGCCGAAGGCCTTGGCGCGCTGGAGGGCGAACTCGACGGCGCCGACGTCGTGGCCGTCGACCGGGCCGACGTACTTCAGGCCGAGGTCCTCGAACATGCCCTGCGGGGCGACGACGTCCTTGATGCCCTTCTTCAGGCCGTGCAGGGCGTCGTAGGCCAGCCGCCCGGGCGGGCCGGAGCGCTGCAGCGTGCGCTTGCCCCAGGAGAGCACGGACTCGTACCCGCGGGTGGTGCGCAGGGCGTCGAGGTGCCGGGCCAGGCCGCCGATCGTCGGGGCGTAGGACCGGCCGTTGTCGTTGACGACCACCAGCAGCCGGCGGTCGGTGCCGTCGGCGATGTTGTTCAGCGCCTCCCAGGCCATGCCGCCGGTGAGCGCCCCGTCCCCGATCACCGCGACCACGTGCCGGTCGCTGCGCCCGGCCAGCGCGTTGGCGCGCGCGATGCCGTCGGCCCAGCTCAGGGCGGTGGAGGCGTGCGAGTTCTCCACCACGTCGTGCGGGGACTCGGCGCGCGAGGGGTAGCCGGACAGCCCGTCGCGCCGCCGCAGCCGGCCGAAGTCCTGCCGCCCGGTGAGCAGCTTGTGCACGTAGGCCTGGTGCCCGGTGTCGAAGACGATCGTGTCGCGCGGGGAGTCGAAGGCCCGGTGCACCGCGAGGGTGAGCTCGACGACGCCGAGGTTGGGTCCCAGGTGGCCGCCGGTGCGGGAGACCTGGTCGACCAGGAACGCGCGGATCTCCGCCGCGAGCGCCCGCAGCTGGCGCCGGTCCAGGCGCCGCAGGTCCGCGGGCGAGCCGATGCCGTCCAGCAGGTGCTCCTGCGACCGAGCCATCACCGCCACCGCCCTCGTCGTCGCGCGTGCCCGCCCCGGCCGGCGGCGTGCACGAGGGGGCCCACGATACGCACGCGAGCAGGCGCCGTCGCCCGACGCCGCCGCGCGCCGTGCGGCCCGACCCGCGCGACACCCTCGCCGAGCGTGCACGAATGCAGGCTTCACGCGGCGGGAAGGCTGCTTTCGTGCAAGCTCGACGCCCGCGCGCGACGCCCGACGGGGTCAGCCGCGCACGCGCACGGCGAGCCCCGCGTCGGTCACGACCTCCGCCCGCCCGTCGGCGTCCACCCGGACGTCCAGAGCCCGGCCGCCGACGCGCAGGCCGCGCACGTGCAGCGCGCCGAGCGGCGCCGGGGCGGGCGGGGCGACGTCGAGGGTGCCGCCGGGGACGTCCGGGGTCAGCCCCAGCACGGAGCCGAGCACGCTGACCGCCGCCGCCGCGGACCACGCCTGCGGGCGGCAGGCGGCGGGGTACGGCACCAGGTGCGGCACGTCGGCGCGGGCGTCGCCGCCGTACAGCTCGGGCAGCCGGTTCTCCACGTCCTGCGCGGCGGTCAGCAGCCCCTCGGCCAGCACGGCGGCCTCCCGGGCGTGGCCGGCGCGGGCGAGGCCCTGCACCACGATCGCGGTGTCGTGCGGCCAGACCGCTCCCCCGTGGTACCGCAGCGGCCAGTAGCCGGCCGAGGCCGTCGACATGGTGCGCAGGCCGTGCCCGGAGGACATCTCGGGGTCGACCAGGCGGGCGGCGACCAGGGCCTCCTCCTCGGCGTCGAGGATGCCGGTGCCGAGCAGGTGGCCGATGTTGCTGGTGACGGTGTCGATCACCCGCTTGTCGGCGTCCAGCGCGATGCCCGGGTACCGGCCCTGGGCGTCGGCGGTCCAGAACGCCGAGCGGAACCGCGCGGCCAGATCACCGGCCCAGGCCCGCCAGCGGTCCCCGCCGGGGCGCCCGAAGGCGTCGAGCAGCGCGGCCCCGCCGATCGCCGCCTCGTGCGCGTAGCCCTGCACCTCGACCAGCGCGATCGGGCCGGTGGCAAGGTCGCCGGTGCGCCACTGCACGGAGTCGCCGGAGTCCTTCCACCCCTGGTTCGCCAGCCCGGTGCCGGACTCGTCGGCGTACTCGAGGAAGCCGTCGCCGTCGGAGTCGCCGTGCTCCGCCATCCAGCCCAGGGCGCGCTCCATCGCCGGCAGCAGCGCCTCGACCTCGGCGGCGGGCATCCCCCAGCGCCAGGCGTCGTGCAGCAGGCAGACCCACAGCGGGGTCGCATCGACGGTGCCGTAGTAGACCGGCGGCAGCACCGTGCCCTCGCCGGGGATGGTCAGGGTGGCGCGGCGCACCTCGTGCAGGATCTTGCCGGGCTGCTCGGCGGTGGCCGGGTCGGTGCGGGTGCCCTGGAGGGCGGCGAGGGTGCGCAGCGTGCCGGCGGCGAGCTCGGTGCCGAGCGGCAGCAGCATCCGCGCGGCCCAGATCGAGTCCCGGCCGAACAGCGTGAAGAACCACGGGGCCCCGGCGGCGAGGAAGACGTCGTCCGGCGCGTGCCGGGCGGACAGCCGCAGCCCGGCGAGGTCGGTCAGCGCCTGGTCGAGCAGCGCGGGGATCCGGTGGTCGGCGGCGTCCACCTGCGGCACGGACCACTCGGGATCGGCGCGGGCCGGGGCGGTGACCACCCCGCCGGTGTCGGTGATCGCGAGCGTCCAGGTGCGCTCCTGCGGCTCGCCGGTGGCGGCGGTGACGTCCCAGGTCAGGGTCACGCTGCCGTCGGGCTGCGCGGTGATCGTCGCGCCGGGGGCGGTGACGACGGCGGAGACCTCGGCGTCGGCCGACCAGCGCACCCCGTCCGCGTCCACCTCGACGGCGGGCCGGGCCAGCGCGGGGGCGCCGGACTTGATCCGGTCCATCGGCGTGCCGTCCGGCACCAGCACGACCTCCAGCCGGGCGGCGACCGGATCGGCGGTGGAGCAGGACAGCGTCAGCGTCTCGGTGACCGAGCCCGGCACGGCGGCGCGGAGGCGTTCCAGGCGGGCGGTGGGGTCGGCGCCGGGGCCGTCGACCGTACGGGCCAGCAGCACCGCACGGGCGCGTCCGGGTCCGTCGGCGCCGGCGGCGACCGCCTCGGGCGCGGCGCCGGAGACGGTCAGCCGGGCACCACGCAGCACCCGGACGTCACCGTGGTAGACGCCCTGGGCGCCGCGACCGTCCGCGAGCGCGATCTGCCCGGCGCGGTCCGACCAGGCCTGGGTGGGTGCGGCCGCGGCGACCAGCAGGTCGTGCAGCAGGGGCTGGAGATCCATGGGTACCTCGTCGTTCCCGCCGTCTCGGCTTGACAGCCTTCCGAGTCCTGGCAACTCTAGGGGCATCGGTTTGAGCGTTCCAATCGGAATTGGAGCGATCATATGCACAGGAGCAGCCATGGACACCACCACCCGGCCCACGCTGGAGAGCGTCGCCCAGCGCGCAGGCGTCTCCCGCCAGACGGTGTCCAACGTGCTGAACTCCCCGCACCTGGTCCGCCCCGAGACCACCGAGCGGGTGCAGGCCGCGATCGACGCGCTCGGCTACCGCCCCTCCGCCGCCGCCCGCCAGCTGCGCACCGGCCGCTCCCGCGTGCTGGGCCTGCGCCTGGAGCCGGTGCACGACGGGATCAACGGCGCGGTGCTCGACCGGTTCCTGCACGCGCTGACCGAGAGCGCCCAGACCCGGGGCTACCGGGTGATGCTGTTCACCGCCGCCGACGACGAGCGGGAGATCGCCCAGTACCGCGAGCTGCTGGACACCGCCGACCTGGACGGCTTCGTGCTCACCAGCACGCACCGGGGCGACGAGCGCGCCGCCTGGCTGGCCGAGCGCGACGTGCCCTTCGTGACCTTCGGCCGCCCGTGGGACCGCGCCGACGCGGAGCCCACCGGGCCCACGACCGACCACCCCTGGGTGGACGTGGACGGCGCCGCCGGCACCCGCGCCGCCGTGGAGCACCTGCGCCGGCTCGGCCACGAGCGGATCGGCTACCTGGGCTGGCCGGAGGGCTCCGACGTCGGCGAGGACCGCGCCGCGGGCTGGGCCGCCGCCATGATCGAGGCCGGCCACGACGGCGATCTGCTGCACCGGCTGCACGCCCGGGTGCCGGACGGGGTCGGCGCGGGCGCCCGGGCCACCGAGCACGTGCTGGCCGACGTCGCCCCCACCGCCCTGGTCTGCGCCTCCGACTCCCTGGCGCTGGGTGCGCTGACCGTCACCCGCACCCGACCGGCCCCGCTCGCGGTGGTCGGCTTCGACGACACCCCCGTGGCCGCCGCCGTGGGCCTGACCTCGGTGGCGCAGCCGCTGACCGAGGCGGCGCACCGGGCGACCGACCTGCTGCTCGACCAGCTCGACGGCACCGGTGGCACCCGCAGCCGCCGGGTGCTGCTCGCCCCGCACCTGGTGGAGCGCAGCACGTCGACCCCGCCGGCCTGACCGGCGCCGCGCACCCGATCGACCACCCGGCGGCCCTCCGCCGCCGCGCACCGTTGCAGAACTCGAAGGAGAGACTCATGCACCGCACGATCCCCCGCACCCTCGCCCCGGTCGCCCTCGGCGCCGCCGGGCTGCTGGTCCTGACCGCGTGCAGCGGCGGCGGCTTCGACGAGGGCGGCGACAGCACCTCCGGGTCCTCGGACGGCGGCGACGGCTCGCTGACCGTGCTGATCGGCTCCTCCGGCGACGCCGAGACCGACGCCGTCACGGCCGCCGTGGCCGCGTGGTCCGAGCAGTCCGGCGTGGACGCCACCGTGCAGGTCGCCTCCGACCTCACCCAGGAGCTCAGCCAGGGCTTCGCCTCCGGCGACCCGGCCGACGTGTTCTACGTCAGCGCGGACTCCTTCCAGGCCTACGCCGCCAACGGCTCGCTCTACCCCTACGGCGCGGAGCTCGACGCGGCCGACGACTTCTACCCGAGCCTGGTCGACCAGTTCACCTACGACGGCGACCTGGTGTGCGCACCCAAGGACTTCTCCACGCTGGCGCTGGTGATCAACACAGATCTGTGGACCGCCGCTGGGCTGACCGACGCCGACGTGCCCACCACCTGGGACCAGCTGACCGACGTCGCCACCCGCCTCACCACCGGCACGCAGGTCGGCCTCGGCTTCTCCGGCGAGTACGCCCGGGTCGGCGTCTTCCTGGCGCAGGCCGGCGGCACCATGGTCAGCGCCGACGGCACCGAGGCCACCGTGGACTCCGCGGAGAACCTCGAGGGCCTGACCTACGTGCAGCAGATGCTCGCCTCGGGCAGCGCGGCCTACGCCGCCGACCTGGGCACCGGCTGGGGTGGCGAGGCCTTCGGCACCGGCAAGGCGGCCATGACGATCGAGGGCAACTGGATCACCGGCGCCATGAGCAACGACTACCCGGACGTCGCGTACCAGGTGGTGCCGCTGCCCGCCGGCCCCGGTGGCCAGGGGACGCTCCAGTTCACCAACTGCTGGGGCGTCGCCGCGGACTCCGGCGACCAGTCCGACGCGGTGGACCTGGTGCAGTTCCTCACCGCCACCGACCAGCAGCTCGCGTTCTCCGAGGCCTTCGGCGTGATGCCCTCCGTGCAGTCGGCGGCGGACGGCTGGAAGGCGCTGTACCCGGAGATGACCGCGTTCATCGACTCGGCGGACTTCGCGCAGAACGTGGTGAACGCCCAGGGCGCGAACGACGTGATCACCGACTTCAACGCCCAGCTCGAGGGCCTGAAGACCGGCGACCCGGCGGCGATCCTCGCCTCGGTGCAGACCAACCTGCAGGCCGTCCTCGACGAGAACGCCGGCTGACATGACGGTCCCCGTGGTGCCGGCGACGGAGCCGGCCCGTCCGGTGCCGCCGTCGGCACCACGTCGCCGCCGGGGTGCCTCGCGCGGCCGCGAGGCCACCGCCGGCTGGGTGTTCCTCGCGCCGATGATCGTGATCCTCGGGCTGTTCCTGGTGGTGCCGGTGCTGATGGCGGCGTGGGTCAGCGTCTCGGACTGGAACGGGCGCGGCAGCCCGTTCTCCTCCGAGGTCGGCTTCGTCGGCCTGGACAACTACGACCGGCTGCTGCTCGGCGGCGGGCTCGCCACGCAGGACTTCGGCACGGCGATCCGCAACAACGCCTACTACGTGCTGCTCGTCGTCCCGCTCCAGACCGCGCTCGCGATGTTCCTCGCGGTGATGGTCAACCGGAAGGCGCTGCGCGGGCGCGGGTTCTTCCGCACCGCGTTCTACTTCCCCTCGGTGACCTCGTCGGTGGCGATCACCGTGCTCTGGCTGTTCCTGTTCTCCGCCTCCGGCACGATCAACGCGATCCTGGCGAAGCTGTCGATCACCGGTCCGAACTGGTTCAACGACCCGCGCGGCGTGCTGCACCTGGCGCTCGGCGCGGTCGGTGTGGACTCCGCACCGGCGGCGCTGGCTGACCACGGCGTGCTCGGGATCTCGCTGTGGGAGTGGCTGGCCGGGCCGAGCGTGGCGATGTCGGCCTTCGTGCTGCTGGCGATCTTCACCACCTCCGGCACGTTCATGCTGCTGTTCCTCGCAGCCCTCCAGGCGGTGTCGGCGGAGGTCGAGGAGGCCGCCACCGTGGACGGCGCGAACGCCTGGCAGCGGTTCTGGCGGGTGACGCTGCCGATGCTCCGGCCCACGGTGTTCACGGTGGTGACGCTCGGGCTGATCGGCACCTGGCAGGTCTTCGACCAGATCTACACCGGCACCCAGGGCGGCCCCGCCAAGACCACGCTGACCCCGGCGTACCTGTCGTACAGCGCGGCCTTCCTCAACAACCAGTGGGGCCGGGGCGCGGCGATCGCCTTCGTGCTGTTCGCGATCATCGTGCTGCTGACCCTGCTGCAACGGGTGGTGCTGCGCGAGCGCGACACCGTCCCCCGCCGTCGCCGGTTCCTGCGCGAGGAGGCCCGGCGATGACCGCCACCTCCGTCCGTCCCGCGGCCCCGGCCCCCGCGCCGACCGCCCCGCGCCGCCGCCGGTCGACCCGTCGGATCGCCGCCACCTCCTTCACCTACGCGGTGCTGGTCGTGCTGGCGCTGCTGTACGTGTACCCGTTCCTGATCCAGGTGGCGACCTCCTTCAAGACCGACGCCGAGGCCGCGCAGGACGCGGTGTCGCTGATCCCGCAGACCTGGAGCACGGCGGCCTACGAGCGGCTGTTCCTGCGCTCGGACTTCCCGCTCTGGTTCCGCAACTCGGTGATCGTCACCCTCGTGGTCACGCTGGGGCGGGTCGCGATCGACTCCCTGGCCGGCTACGCGCTGGCCCGGCTGCGGTTCCGCGGGCGGGCGCTGGTGTTCGCCGCGCTGGTCGCGGTGATGGCCGTGCCGAACGTCGTGCTGCTGATCCCGAAGTTCCTGGTGATCAAGCAGGTGGGGATCTACAACTCCTTCGCGGGCCTGATCATCCCGCTGCTCGCGGACGCCGCCGGCATCTTCATCATGAAGAACTTCTTCGAGTCGATCCCCCGCAGCGTCGAGGAGGCCGCCCGGATGGACGGCGCCGGCACGTTCCGGGTGTTCTGGTCGGTGGTGCTGCCGATGGCCCGCCCCGCGCTGGTGACCATCGTGATCCTGTCGTTCCAGGGATCGTGGAACGAGCTGTCGCACTTCATCGTCGCCTCGCAGGACCCCGAGCTGGTCACCCTGACCAAGGGCGTCGCCCAGCTCGCCTCCGGGCAGCTCAGCCAGGGCACCCAGTACCCACTCAAGCTGGCCGCCGCGGCGATCATGACGATCCCGGTGGCGGTGCTGTTCTTCGTCTTCCAGCGCCGGATCATGAACCAGAGCGCCGGTGCCGTGAAGGAGTGACGACCGCAGACCCGCGGGAGCTCCCGGGCGCCGCCGGGTAGACTCAGGCGGAAAGGGGAACACTCATGCGCTTCCTGCCCGGGCACACGCCCACGTCCGACCTCACCTACGGCGACGTCTTCCTGGTCCCGTCACGGTCCGAGGTCGCCTCCCGCTTCGACGTCGACCTGTCGGCGGTGGACGGCACCGGCACCACGATCCCGGTCGTCGTCGCGAACATGACCGCGGTCGCCGGCCGCCGGATGGCCGAGACCGTCGCCCGCCGCGGCGGCATCACCGTCCTGCCGCAGGACGTGCCCACCGACGTCGTCGCCGACGTGGTGGCCTCGGTCAAGGCCAAGCACACCGTCGTGGAGAGCGCCGTCGTCGTCGCGCCGCACGACACCGTGCACACCGCGCTCACCCTGATCGGCAAGCGCTCGCACGGCGCGGCCGTCGTCGTCGAGGGCGACCGCCCGGTCGGCGTGGTCACCCCCGCCGACTGCGAGCACGTCGACCGCTTCACCCAGGTGTCCGAGGTGATGACCGCCGACCCGACCACCGTCGAGCTGTCCGTGGTCGAGCAGGCCGGCACCGCGGGCCTGGAGGCGGCGTTCGAGCGGCTGCACGCCTCGCGCCGCAAGTTCTCCCCCGTGGTCCGCGACGGCCGCCTGGTCGGCGTGCTGACCCAGGTCGGCGCGCTGCGCTCCTCGATCTACACCCCCGCCCTCGACGCGCAGGGCCACCTGCGGGTCGCCGCCGCCGTCGGGATCAACGGCGACGTCAAGGGCAAGGCCCAGGCGCTGCTGGGCGCCGGCGTGGACGTGCTGGTGGTCGACACCGCGCACGGCCACCAGCGCAAGATGCTCGACGCGCTCGAGGCCGTCCGCTCGGTCGACCCGCAGGTGCCGGTCGTCGCGGGCAACGTGGTCTCCGCCGAGGGCACCCGCGACCTGATCGCCGCCGGGGCCGACATCGTCAAGGTCGGCGTGGGCCCGGGCGCCATGTGCACCACCCGCATGATGACCGCCGTCGGCCGCCCGCAGTTCTCCGCGGTGCTGGAGTGCGCCGCCGAGGCGCGCCGGCTCGGCAAGCACGTGTGGGCCGACGGCGGCGTCCGCCACCCCCGCGACGTCGCGCTCGCGCTGGCCGCCGGCGCCTCGCAGGTGATGGTCGGCTCCTGGTTCGCCGGCACGCACGAGTCCCCCGGCGACCTGCACGCCGACGGCGAGGGCCGCCTGTACAAGGAGTCCTTCGGCATGGCCTCCGCCCGCGCGGTCGCCGCCCGCACCCGGGGCGGATCCGCCTTCGACCGGGCCCGCAAGGCGCTCTACGAGGAGGGCATCTCCTCCTCGCGGATGTACCTCGACCCCGCCCGCCCCGGCGTGGAGGACCTGCTCGACCGGATCACCTCCGGCGTGCGCTCCGCCGCCACCTACGTCGGCGCGACCTCGCTGGACGAGCTCTTCGAGCGGGCCACGGTGGGCATCCAGTCCGCCGCCGGCTACGACGAGGGCCGCCCGCTGCCCGACGGCTGGTGATCGTGGCCGCCCGTCCGGTCCTCGTCCTCACGCACGTCGCCCACGAGGGTCCGGGTCTGATCGCCCGGGCCCTCGACGGGCGTGCGCTCACCACCCGCACCGTCGTCGACGACCCGGCGCCCCGGCTGCCCGCGGTGGCCGACCTCGCCGGTCTCGTCGTGATGGGCGGGCCGCAGGACGCCGACGACGTGGCCGGTCATCCCGGGCTCGCCGCCGAGCAGCGCCTGCTCGCCGAGGCGGTCGACGCCGGGGTGCCCACCCTGGGCGTGTGCCTCGGCATGCAGCTGCTCGCGCTCGCCCTGGGCGCGCCGCTGCACCGCCGGCACGGCACCGAGATCGGCTTCGCGCCGGTGGACGTCGTCGCGCACGACCCGCTGCTCGCCGCCGCCGGCGCCCGGCCGACCGTGCTGCACTGGCACTCCGACGCGGTGGACCTGCCCGCCGGGGCGACCCTGCTGGCCTCGAACGAGGTGACGCCGGTGCAGGCGTTCCGCGCCGGGTCCGCGGTGGGCGTGCAGTTCCACCTGGAGGTCGAGCCCACGCTGCTGGACCTCTGGCTGGACACCCCGGTGATGACCGCCGACCTCGAGCCCGGTGACGCCGACGCGGTGCGGCTCGGCTCGCGCCAGCACCTGGGCGCGCTGCGGCCGGCGGCGGAGCTCGGGTTCGCGGCGTTCGCGCGGGCGGTGGAGGAGCGCGGGTGACCGCGCGGCAGACGGGCCGAGCGCGCGCGGGATCGGCGGCGCCCGGATCGGAGCAGGGATCGGTGGAGCGCGGATCGGTGCGGCGCGTCCGGGGCTCGCGTGGCTGATCCCGGCACGCCCGCGCCCTCGGCGCTGGCCGACCTGCTCGCGCTCTGCGACCGGGCGCCCGTCTGGGTGCCCGACGCGGCGGCGAGCCTGGGCGCCGACCCGCGCGCCTCGGCGGTGCTGGTGCTGTTCGGCCCATTGGACGACGCCCCGGCACGCACCGATCGGCCCGCCGTCGCACGCGACCTGGACGTGCTGCTCACCCGGCGCTCCCCCACGCTGCGCCACCACCCCGGGCAGGTCTCCTTCCCCGGCGGCGGGATCGACCCCGAGGACGCCGGGCCGGAGGCCGCCGCCCTGCGCGAGGCCGCCGAGGAGGCCGGCGTCGACCCCTCCGGCGTGCGGGTGCTCGGCACGCTGCCGCCGCTGCCCGTCGCGGTCAGCCGCAACCTGGTGACCCCGGTGCTCGCCTGGTGGACCCGGCCCTCCGAGGTCGCCGCCACCGACCCCGCCGAGACCGTGGACGTGTTCCGGGTGCCGGTGGCCGACCTGGTCGACCCCGCGAACCGGGTGACCGCCGTCGTCCGGCACGGGGGTCGCGAGCACCGCGGGCCCGCGTTCACCGTGCAGGACGTGCTGGTCTGGGGGTTCACCGCGCACGTGCTGGACCGGCTGCTCGACGCGCTCGGCTGGGCGGAGCCGTGGGACACGGCGCGGACGGTGCCGGCGCCGGTGCGCTGACGGCGGCGGCCGCGCCGCGTGCCGGACAGATCGGAGCGGCGGGACGAGGCCACACCGCCGCACCCGCCCGGGATCGCCCGGCGGCCGCGCCGCCGCCACTACCCTGACCTCGGGAGGGACCGATGCCGAGACGGGTGGACCACGGCCAGCGACGCCGCGAGATCGTCGAGGCGACCCTGCGCGTCGTCCGGCGCGACGGCCTGGACGGCGCCACCACGCGGGCCATCGCGGACGAGGCCGGCTGCACGCTGAGCGTGCTGGCGCACTTCTTCGGCGGCAAGGACGCGATCCTGCTGGCCGCGCAGGCGGCGGTGTACGAGCGGATCGTGCAGCGGGCTTTCCGTGCCGGCGGCGAGCTGTTCGGGCTGACCGCGTTCCAGCAGGCGCTGGAGGCCGCGCTGCCGCTGGACGAGGAGCGCGCGGTGGACGCCGCCGCCAACGCGGCCTTCGCGGCGGCCGCGCTCAGCCACCCGGACCTCGCGGAGGCGCGTCGACGCTCCCGGCAGGACGTGCGCCGGGTGCTGTACGGCTGCCTGACCGAGGCCCGCGAGCTCGGCGAGCTGCGCGCGGGCGTGGACGACGCGGCCGTGGTGCACGAGTTCTTCGTGCTGGTCGAGGGCGCGGCGTTGTCCGACGTCCTCGAGCCGGACGCCGGGGCCGGGGCCGGGCCGGGCGGCGCGACGGCCGCGCGTTCCCTGCGCCTCGCGACCGCGATGGTCGACCGCCTCCGGGCCCCCTGACCGCGCGCCCGGGCGCGTGTGGCGCATCGAGAGTGCACGAATGCAGGCTTCACGCGCCCGGAAGCCTGCATTCGTGCACTCTCGGCGATCGATCAGCCGGTCGAGCGCGCGATCAGGCCTGCTGGGCGGCGATCAGGTCGCGGTACCAGGTCCAGGAGTCCTTGCGGGTGCGGACCTGCGTGTCCAGGTCGACGTGCACCAGGCCGAACCGCTCCTCGTACCCGGCGGCCCACTCGAAGTTGTCGAAGGCCGACCAGACGTAGAACCCCCGCACGTCCACCCCGGCGTCGACCGCCGCCAGCGCAGCGCGCAGGTGCGCGTCGACGTACCGGATCCGCCGCTCGTCGTGCACCTGACCGTCGGGCGAGACCTCGTCGTGGAAGGACGCGCCGCTCTCGGTCACGATCACCGGGGGCAGGTCGGGGTAGCGCTCGTGCAGGGTGCGCAGGATCGCGGTCAGCCCCTCCGGCGCGACGGGCCAGCCGAAGTCGGTGCGCTCGTCCGCCTCGACGGGGACCGGCGAGAAGGGCAGGCCCTCGGGCACGTCGACCTCGTGCACGCCGGAGTAGTCCTTGCCGGCGCGGGGCGCCTCGATGCGGGACGGCTCGTAGTAGTTGACGCCGTAGAAGTCGATCGGCGCGCTGATCAGCGCCAGGTCCTCCGCGAGCACCTCCGGCGAGAGGGGCAGCAGCTCGGTGACCCAGGACTCCGGGTAGCGGCCGAGCAGCACAGGGTCGGACCACGCCCAGTTGGTGAGCACGCGGAACATGTCGGCGGCAGCCACGTCCTCCGGCGCGTCCGAGGCGGGCTGCACCGGGAAGTGCTGCGGGGCGATCCCCACCCGGTGCTCGGACCCGGCGGCACGCACGGCCTGCACCCCGTACCCGTGCGCGAGCAGCTGGTGGTGCCCGGTGATCATCGCGCCGAGCCCGAGGCCCAGCGCCGGGGCGTGGTCGGTGAGCGCGTGCCCGTACAGGGTGTGCACGGTGATCTCGTTCAGGGTGATCCAGTCGTGCACCCGGTCGCCGAGCCGGTCGAGCACGACCTCCGCATAGCCCCCGAACGCCTCGGCGGTGGACCGCTCCAGCCAGCCGCCGGCCCGTTGCAGGTCGAGCGGCAGGTCCCAGTGGTACAGGGTCGGCACCGGGCGGATCCCGGCGGCGAGCAGCGCGTCGACCAGCCGGTCGTAGAAGTCGAGGCCGGCGGCGTTCACGGCCCCGGTGCCCTGCGGCAGCACCCGCGGCCAGGAGATCGAGAAGCGGTAGTCGTGCAGCCCGAGGTCGGCCAGGTGACCGACGTCCTCGGCGTAGCGGTGGTAGTGGTCGATCGCCACCTGGCCGGTCTCGCCGTGGCGGATCACGCCGGGGCGGGTGGTGAACTCGTCCCAGATGCTCGGGCCCTTGCCGTCCGCGTCCCAGGCACCTTCGACCTGGTAGGCGGCGGTGGAGGCGCCGAGACGGAAGCCCTGGGGCAGGCGGGGGTACGGCACGGATCGGTCCTCTCGTGGTGGTGCGTGGATCAGATCAAGGGATCGCGGGGATCACGGCACGCGCAGCAGGCGCACGCCGGCCAGGGCGACCACCGCGAGCGCGGCCGTCACCCCGTAGAGCAGCGGGTAGCCGCCGGCGGAGGTGACCAGCGGGGCGGCGACGACCGGCGCGAGCACCTGCGGCAGCGAGGAGGCGATGTTGCCGATGCCGAGCATGGTGGCGCGGGTGCCCGCGTCGGGCAGGACGGCGGTGAGCACAGCGAGGTCGACGGCGACGTACAGCCCCCAGCCGATCCCGAACAGCACGGTCGCGCCGAGCACCACCGGCAGCGGCGGCAGCAGCGCCATCACCACGGCGGACACCCCGAGCAGCACGGCGGAGGCGGCGACGAACACCCGGCGGCGTCCGCTGCGGTCGGACAGCGCCCCACCGAGCCCGGCGACGACGGCGGTGACCAGCGCGGCGCACCCGGTGAGCACGAGCACCCAGGTGCCGGCGCTGCCCTCGGCGACCTCGATCCCGTCGGTCAGGTAGTAGTAGAGGTAGAGCAGCAGCAGCGAGTTGACCATGTTGAGCAGCAGCCGCATCGTCCAGACGCCGGTGTAGGCCGCGGTGGGTCGCAGCGCGCGCAGCGTCGGCCGCGCCGCACGCTCCGGCCCTGGCCCCGCGTCCGCACCCTCCCGGTGCGTCAGCAGCACGGCCACGCCGAGCGCGGGCACGGCCACCGCGATGGCTACGTACCCGATCGCGCCCTCCCCCGCCGCGACGGCCACCGCCGTGCCGACCACCAGGCCGAGGGTCTGCGCGATCCCGAACCAGGCGCCGACCACGCCGCGCTGCTCCTCGGGCACCCGGTCGGCCATCATCGCCGCGAGCGCCGCCATGGGCCCGTTCAGGCCGACCTGCACCAGCACCCAGCCGATGATCATCAGCGGGCGCCCCGCGGCGGCGGCCAGCACGAGCAGACCGATCACCCCGACCAGCGTCCCGGCCACCAGCACCGGGCGTCGGCGTCCCCAGCGTCCGCGCAGTCGGTCGGAGAGCACGCCCCACAGCGGGTTCGCGATCATCGACGCGACCGCGCCGGAGGCGGTGACGACGGCCAGCAGGTTCTCCTTGCCGATCTCCCCGGCGATCCGGGCGGCCTGCGCGGGCAGCAGGATCTGGATCGGCCCGAACCAGCCCGCGCCGACGCCGACCATGGCGAGCACGAAGGCGACGATCCAGCGGCGGTCCACCCGGGCGAGCGGGGCTGCGACGACGGCCTCGGTCATGCCTGCGCCTGCTCCCACATCGCCACGTAGGACTCGGCGCCGTGCATGAGCTCGGCCTCCAGCGCGTCGGCGTCCGGCCCGGCGCGGTGCAGCAGGTCGGCCACCCAGTCCGCGTACAGCCCGTACTGCGCGACGCCGTCGATGTTGAGGTCGAAGACCTTGCTGCCGACGGTCTGCCGGTCGACGGTGACGCCGTTGGGCGCGGTGAACGGGTAGACCAGCGGATCGGTGCTCGCGCTGAGCCGGGCGGGCGCCTGCGGGGCCAGCCCGTTGACGTCGGAGCCGTAGCCGTAGCCGGTGATCGCCGCGCCGTTCGCCCCCGCATGGTTGGCGCGCCACTCGGTGAGGAAGTCCGGCTCGCCGTTGCCGGCGTCGTCGGCCGCGTAGCCGTAGGAGGCGACGAACCCGCCGAGCCCGAGGATCTCGTCCACCACGCCCCGGTCGGACCAGGTGTGCACCGAGACGACGCCGGGGTAGTCGGCGGCCTCGGCGAGGTCGAGCACGGCCTGCGCGGTGCGCACCCCCATGTGGTCCACCTGGATCACCATGCCGCGATCCATCATCTGCTGCACCAGGTGCGCGCCGAGATCGGTCAGCCCGCGGGTGTTGCAGATCGGCCCGGAGGGGTACACCGGCAGCGTGGTCCCGGCCGGCACCTGCCCGCCGAGCGCGGACAACCAGGCGGCGAGGTCGTCGTCGGCCCACGGCTGGGCGTGGTCGCTCGGGCCGGTGCAGGACTCCGCCTGCCACCAGGAGCCGGTGCTGATCAGGTTGCCCAGGTTGATCGCGACGCCGGTCACGCCCTCGTCGAAGCGGGTGCCGCCGAAGGCGTTGTCGAACTTGTGCACCGGGTAGAGCGTGCTGACGCCCCAGGACTGCACCTCGTCCAGCCCGGCGTCCACATCGGCCTCGTCGCACTGCGCGACCCCGTCGACCAGCCGGCAGCCGAACAGCTCGGAGGACTCGATCCCGATCAGCACGGCGAGCTTGCCCTGCGCCGCGATCGACCGGACCTCCGCCGGCGTGGTGGCGATCCGGAACCAGCCCTTGCCGGCGCCGCCGCTCTGCGCGTCCACGTAGTTCTGGAGGTCGTGCAGGTACTGCGCCTGCAGCCGCAGGCTCTCCATCTCGTCGCAGGAGGTCTGGTGCGTCGGGTAGAGCTCGCAGATCACCCGGTTCTCCACCAGGAAGGTCGTCATCACCCGCAGGCCGGACTCCCAGGCGCGCTGCACCCCGCGGAAGTACGCCTGCTCGTGCAGCAGGCTGTTCGCGGTCGGCCAGTCGCCGAAGGTCGGCCAGCCGTCCTCGGCGGAGGCGATCGGGTCGGTGCCGCCGATCAGCGCCTCGAAGAGCGCGCCCGGCGCGAGGGTGCCGTGGGAGGCGCAGCCCGCGAGGGCGTCCTCGACGCCGCCGGGGGCGAACGGCGCGCCGCAGCGCAGGTCCCCGCCGAAGGCCACGCTGGCGGTCAGGTGCGCGTGCGCGTCGATCAGGCCGACCAGGTCGCCGTCGGCGTCCACACCGGGGGCCGGGGTGCCGGTGACCCCGGTGGCGACGTCGGGCAGGTCCACGCACCCGGTGGCCGGGGCGAGCGCCACCTCGGAGGCGCCGGTGGCCAGCCCGCCGAGCCAGGGGCCGAGCTGCTGGCCGGTGGCGGTGCTGCGCACGGTGAACCGCCGGTCGACGCCCGATCCGGTCGAGGTGATCGTCCAGTCGGCACGATCGCCCCAGCCGTCCCCGGCGAGCACGGTGCCGAGCACGCTGAGGTACAGCTCGAAGCCCGCGTGGTCGACGATCATGTAGCGCCCGAGCGCGGTGGCCTCCAGGCGCAGCGGCGCCGCGGTGGCGAGGGTGGACGTGACCCCGTAGCCGATGATCGCGGAGCCCACGTAGTCGTCGGCCGGGGTGCTGCCGCGGAGCAGCTGCATGGTGACGCAGCGCCCGTCGAGGTCGTCGGCGGAGGTCGCGGCCGCGGGCGTCGCGGCGGGGCCGGCGGCCGGGGCGACCCCCAGCACCGCCTCCTGCGCGGTCGCGTCGGCCGGCGGACCGGCGGCGACCAGCGTGACGGCGAGCAGCGAGGCGGCAGCAGCCGTCGCCACGATCCGGACCCAGCGCACCATCGTTCCTCCGAGCCACCGCGTTGATGTATCAGATGATCCTTGATGCGGACCGTAGCGGTGACCTGGTGCTGAGCGCCAGGGCTGCGACTCTTTGGCAACACGAATGTCACACGAACGGCCATGGTCGATCACTTGATCCACGCGATCGACCGGCACCCGCGCACACCTCGGCAACTCCCGGCAAACCCCTGGAGGACACCGGGATCGGAACGATACGATTTCTGTGCGGCCGGCCGACCCCGCTCCGCCCAGAACCCCCGATCCCCCCTCTTCTCGGAGCACCCCCGTCATGGCCAAGGTCCTGACCGCCGGCAGCCCCTGGCGCGTCATCCTCGTGTTCGCCGTCCCCCTGCTGGTCGGCAACGTCGTCCAGCAGCTCTACCAGTTCGCCGACGCGATCGTCGTGGGCCGCCACCTCGGCGTGGACTCGCTCGGCGCGGTCGGCGCGACCGGATCGCTGCTGTTCCTGCTGCTCGGCTTCGTCTGGGGCATGACCTCCGGCTTCGCGATCCCGACCGCCCAGGCCTACGGCGCGCGCGACCACGACGCCGTGCGCCGCTCGGTGGCCGCCGGCACGATCCTCACCGGCGTCGCGAGCATCCTGCTCACCATCGGCGCCCCGCTGCTGGCCGGCCCGGCGCTGTCCCTGCTGCGCACCCCGGCCGAGCTCATGCCCGAGGCCACCACGTTCGCGCAGGTCAGCTTCCTCGGCACCAGCGCGCTGATGTTCTTCAACTACCTGTCGGCGATCATCCGGGCGATCGGCGACTCACGGACCCCGCTGGTCTTCCTCACCATCGCCTGCGTGCTCAACGTGGTGCTGGTGATCCTCATGGTCGGCCCGCTCGGCCTCGGCGTCGGCGGCGCGGCGCTCGCCACGGTGGTCGCGCAGGCGATCTCGGTCGGCCTCTGCCTCGAGCTGGTGCGTCGCCGGATCCCCGTGCTGCACGTGCGCCGCTCCGACTGGCGGGTGCCGCGCGCCGACCTGCTCGAGCACCTGCGGCTCGGCCTGCCGATGGGCTTCCAGGCGTCGATCATCGCGATCGGCACCCTGGCCGTGCAGGTGCGGCTGAACGAGCTCGGCGCCGACGCCGTCACCGCGTACACCACCGCCTCGCGCGTGGACGGGCTCGCCGTCGCGCTGCTCCAGTCGCTCGGGCTGGCCGTGTCGATGTTCGTCGCGCAGAACCTCGGCGGCGGGCGCCCCGACCGGATCCGCCGCGGCGTCGTGCAGGCGACCTGGCTGGCGGTGGCCGGCTCGGTGGCGCTCGGCGTGGTGATCATCCCGTCCGGCGGCGCGCTGGTGCGACTGTTCGTCGGCGACGGCGCGGACGAGGTGGTCGCGCTCGCCACGTCGTTCCTGCACGTCAACGCGGCCCTCTACACGCTGCTCGGCGTGCTGTTCGTGCTGCGCGGCGCGCTCCAGGGGCTCGGCCGCACCGGCGTGCCCACGCTCACCGGCGTGATCGAGCTGGTGATGCGCGTGGGCGCCGCGGTGGTGCTCGGCGCGATGTTCGGGTTCATCGGCGTCGTGTGGGGCAACCCGCTGGCCTGGGCCGGCGCCGTGGTGCTGCTGGTCCCGGCGTACCTGCGCGCGCACCGGCACCTCGCCACGCTGCCGATCGCCCCGCTGGAGCAGCTGGCCGCCACCCCCGAGCCGGTGCCGGTGGAGGGGCCGGTCGACGGGTCGATGGCGGTGGACGCGGTGGTGCCGCAGCCCCGGGTGGACGAGGTGGGCGCGGCGGACGTCGAGGCGGGACGGACCTGCTGACGCGGCGCGGCCGGGCGGGTCGCGACGGCCGGGGCGCGACGGGGGCGCAGGGCCGGGCGCGACGCGACGGCCGGGGGCCCGGCGGGCCGCAGGATCAGCCCGCGACGACCACCGAGCGCACGGTGGCCGCGAGGTAGCGCCCGGCGGCCTCCGCGTCGACCTCGCCCGCCACCACCCGGGCACCCGCGTCGTGCACCAGCGCGACCACCGAGGCCACCAGCCAGTCCTGCGGCAGATCGGTGCGGAACACCCCCGCGGCGCGCCCCCGGTCCAGCAGCCGACGCAGCCCGTCCAGCACCGCGTCGTGCTCGGCGTCCACCTGCGCGACGGGCAGCACCCGGCAGGCCGCCTCCACCGCCCCGTAGCCGTCGGCGAGCACCTGCCACGTCCCGGCGACCAGCCGGTCCAGCGCCTCGACCGGCGGACCGTCCAGGTCGATCGCCGCCACCGCGTCCGCCGCGTCCGCCATCGCCTGCGCCAGCGCGGCCGCCACCAGCGCGTCCCGGGTGGCGAAGTGCCCGTACAGGGTCACCCGACCGACCCCGGCCGCCTGCGCGACCTGGGCCACCGTCGCCGAGGGGTCGGTGCGGAACAGCCGCAGGGCGGCGTCGATCACGGCCTGCCGGTTGCGCACGGCGTCGGCACGGGCGGCGGGCTGCGCCGGGCGTGGGGGTCCGGTCGGCGAATCGGCTGCGGGTGAGGTCAGGGCCACCCGGGAACAGTATCTCGAACACGCGTGTTCTACTTATCTCGAACACGCCTGTATGAGATCGATCGGAGATCCCCCTGTCGCACCACCCGCTCGCCGTCCTCGTGCTCGGCGGCTACGGCGCCGTCGGCGCGCACACCGTCGCCGACCTGCGCACCCGGGGCCACCACGTCGCCACCGCCGGCCGCGACGCCACCCGCGCCGACGTGCCGCTCGACCTCGCCGACCACGCCGCCGTCGCGCGAGCCGCCGCCGCGGTGGACGTGGTGGTCAACGCCGCGGGACGCGAGGACGCCGCGCTGGTCCGCACGATCACCGACGCCGGGGCCGCGTTCGTCGACGTCAGCGCCTCGCCGGACTACCTGGCCGCCGTCGAGCGCCTGGACCCCGCCTCCCCCGTGCTGCTCAGCGTCGGCCTGGCCCCCGGGCTGACCAACCTGCTCGCGCACGCCGCGCACCGTGCCGCCCCGACCGGCACCCCGCTCGACCTGGCCGTCGTGCTCGGCGCCGGCGAGCAGCACGGCCCCGCCGCGACCGCGTGGAGCCTGGCCATGCTCGGCCGCCCGATGGCCGACACCGCCCACCCCGGCCGCACCCTGCGCACCTACACCGGCGGGGCGACGTTCACGCTGCCGCACGGCCGGCGCCGCCTGTTCCGCGCCGACTTCGGCGACCATCACACCCTCACCCGCGACCTCGGGCGGACCGTGCGCACCTGGTTCGGCATGGACACCCGCCTGGCGACCGTCGGCCTCGCCGCGCTGACCTGGGTGCCCGGCGCGCGGCGGATCCCGCCGGGCCTGCTGCACCTGCCCGGCTCGGAGGACTGGGTGCTCCAGGTGCGCGACGCCGACGGCCCCTGGCTCACCATGACCGGCAGCAACCAGTCGCACGCGACCGGGGTGGTCGCCGCGCGGGCCGCCGAGATCGCCGGGGGTGCGAGGGGCGCGGGTGCCGGGACAGGCGGGCGCGGGCGCGGGGTGCAGCCGGGCGGGGATGCCGCGGGCGTCGGCGCCGGGGTGCACCACCTCACGGACCTCGCGACACTGGACGACCTCGCGCTGCCGTTCGCGATCACCCGGCGTGCCGGGGCGGCGGCCGGTGCCGCGGCACGGGCGGACGCGACCCGCTGACCCGAGCGCCGCCGATCGACCGCCCGCGACCGCGCGGTAGCCTGTCGCTCCCCCACCCGCCGACCGGAGGTCCCGCCGTGCCCGTGAAGCCTCCCGCCGAGGTGGACCTCACCGTCGACCTGGTCCGCGACCTGCTCGCCGCGCAGCACCCGGACCTCGCCGACCTGCCGGTCCGCCTGGTCGCGCAGGGCTGGGACAACGGCATGTTCCGGCTCGGCGACGATCTGGCGGTCCGGCTGCCCCGGCGGGAGATGGCCGCCGCCCTCGCCCGGAACGAGCAGCGCTGGCTGCCGGTGGTCGCCGCGCTGTCGCCGGTGCCGGTGCCCGCGCCGGTGCGCGTCGGCGCCCCTACCGACGCCTACCCGTGGTCGTGGAGCGTCGTGCCGTGGTTCACCGGCACGACGGTGGCCGAGCAGCCCGTCGCCGAGCGCACCGCCTGGGCCACCGACCTCGCCGACGTCCTGGCTGCCCTGCACGTGCCCGGACCCGCCGACGCCCCGGTCAACCCGGTGCGCGGCGGTGCGCTCGCCGGACGTGCCGGGGCGCTGGCGGGACGGATCGCCGACGGGCACCTGGACCGGGTGCTCGACGGCACAGCGGCGATCGGCCCCGGCTCCGCCGACGGCACCGGCCCCGCCGACGGCGACCGTGCCCGGCCCTCGCCCGGTGGCGCCGGACCCTCCCCCGCCGAGGTCCGCGACCGCGCCCACCGCCTGTTCGACGCCGCCCTGGCCGCCCCGGCGTGGCCCGGCGACCCGCTCTGGCTGCACGGCGACCCGCACCCCGCCAACCTGCTCGTCCGGGACGGCCGGCTCACCGCTCTGCTCGACTTCGGCGACATGACCACCGGCGACCCGGCCACCGACCTCGCCACAGCCTGGCTGACCTTCGACCCCGCCGGCCGCGCCGCCTTCCGCACGCGCACCGAGGCCCGGGGAGAGGCCACCGGCGGCCCGTGCACCCGCACCGATCCCGGGCTGTGGTCCCGCGCCGCCGGATGGGCGCTGGTGATGTCCTCCGCGATGGTCACCCACGGCGACGACGACCCGGTGATCGCGGCGATCGGCCGGCACGCGGTGCACGCCCTGCTGGGCTGATCCGCCCCGTACGCTGCTGCGATGCACGACTTCCTCGACGGCGCCCGTGTGCTCGGCCAGGGCTGGGGGTGGTGGCGCCGTCGGCCCGGCGTGATGGCCGCCGGCCTGGTCCCCGCCGCGCTGGTCGGCCTGGTGGTGCTCGCGGGGATCGTGGCGCTGCTGGTCAACCTCGGCCGGCTCGGCGACGCGCTGACCCCCTTCGCGGACGACTGGTCCCCCGGCTGGGAGCGCACCGCCGAGATCACCGCCGGCGGTCTGGTGCTCTCCGCGGCGCTGGTGCTGGTCGTCGTCACGTTCACCGGCCTGACCCTGGCGGTCGGCGAGCCCTTCTACGACCGGGTGTGGCGCACCGTCGAGCGCGACGTCACGGGCACGGTCCCCACGGGCGACACCGGCTTCTGGCGCGGGGCGGTCGACGGCGTCGCCCTGGTCGCGCGCGGCCTGCTGGTCGCCGTGGCCACCGGCCTGCTCGGGCTGCTGCCGCTGATCGGCACCGTCACCTCGTGGGTGGTCGGGCTGCTGCTCACCGGCTGGGTGCTCGCGCACGAGCTCACCTCCCGCGCCCTGGTCGCGCGCGGCATCGACCGGTCGGCGCGCAACGCCCTGCTGCGGGCGCACCGGGGACGCGCGCTCGGCTTCGGCGTCGCCACGCAGCTGTGCTTCCTGGTGCCCGGCGGCGCGGTGGCGACCATGCCCGCCGCGGTGGCCGGGTCCACGCTGCTCGCGCAGTCGCTGCTCGGGTCGGGGCGCGGCACGCCGTCCGGCTCGGGCGCGTCCGGCACCGCCGCGTCCGTCCCGTCCGCACCCGGCCCGTCGGCACCCGGCCCGTCCGCACCCGGCCCGTCCGCACCCCGCGCGGCGGCACCCGGCCCCGTCGCACCCGGCGGCGCCCGCCCCGTTCCGCCGGCGCCGCCCGCCTGACACCATGGGCGGATGAGCCCGACGCAGCGCCGCGACGGCGACCCGGTGACCGTCCCGACCGATGCCGACGTGCACGCGTACCTCGCGGCCGTCGCCCACCCGGTCCGCCGCCGTGACGGCGAGCGCCTGCTCGCGCTGATGACGGAGGTCACCGGCGAGATCCCGCGCCTGTGGGGGCCGTCGATCGTCGGCTTCGGGACGTACCACTACCACTACGCCAGCGGCCGGCAGGGCGACGCCCCCGCCGCCGGCTTCTCCCCCGCGCGCCCGCGCGTCCACGGTCTACCTGATGGACGGCCTGGAGCCGCACGCCGACGCGCTGGAGCGCCTGGGCACGCACAGCGGGGGCCGGGGCTGCCTCTACCTGCCCGACCTGGAGAAGGTGGACCTCGACGTGCTGCGCGCGATCGTGGCGGAGTCCTACCGCACCCTCACCAGCGGCACGGTCACGGAGCACCTGGCCACCCGCGGGGACTGAGCGCGCGCCGCCGCCGAGTTCGGTGGTTCGTGCGAAAAAGCGCCCACCGAACCACCGAACTCGGCCGGAACCACCGAACTCGCGGGCCTGAGCGCGCGAGCTCGGCGGAGCGGAGCCGTGGGGAGGTGCGTCAGGCGGCCACCAGGGAGCGGAGGACGTACTGGAGGATGCCGCCGTTGCGGTAGTAGTCGGCCTCTCCGGGGGTGTCGATCCGGACGACGGCGTCGAACTCCACCACGCCGCCGTCGGGCTTCGTCGCGGTGACGCGGACGGTGCGCGGGGTCTCGCCCTCGTTCAGCGCGGTGATCCCGGCGATGTCGAAGGTCTCCGTGCCGTCCAGCCCGAGGGAGTCGGCCGACTCGCCGGCGGGGAACTGCAGGGGCAGCACGCCCATGCCGATCAGGTTGGACCGGTGGATCCGCTCGAAGGACTGGGTGATCACGGCCTTCACGCCGAGCAGCGCGGTGCCCTTGGCGGCCCAGTCACGGGACGAGCCGGAGCCGTACTCGGTGCCGCCGAGGATGACCAGCGGGATGCTCGCGGCGGCGTAGGCCTGGGCGGCGTCGTAGATCGAGGTCTGCTCGCCGGTCAGGTGGTTGCGCGTGAAGCCGCCCTCGACGCCCGGCACCAGCTGGTTGCGCAGCCGGATGTTGGCGAAGGTGCCGCGGATCATCACCTCGTGGTTGCCGCGCCGCGATCCGTAGGAGTTGAAGTCGCGCCGCTCGACGCCGTGCTCGGCCAGGTACACGCCGGCCGGGCTGTCGGCCTTGATCGACCCCGCGGGGCTGATGTGGTCGGTGGTGACCGAGTCGCCGAGCTTGGCGAGCACGCGGGCGCCGGTGACGTCGACCACCGGAGCGGGCTGCGCGCCCATGCCCTCGAAGTACGGGGGCTTGCGCACGTAGGTCGACGCGGTGTCCCAGGCGAAGGTGTCGCCCTCGGGGGTGGGCAGCGAGCGCCAGCGGTCGTCACCGGCGAAGACGTCGGCGTAGTCGGCCTCGAACATCTGCCGGTCGATCGAGGCGTCGATCGTGGCCTGGACCTCCTCCGGCGTGGGCCAGATGTCGGCGAGGAACACGTCGACGCCCTGCTCGTCCTGGCCCAGCGGCTCGTGGTCGAAGTCGAAGTCCATCGTGCCGGCCAGCGCGTAGGCGATCACCAGCGGCGGCGACGCCAGGTAGTTCATCTTGACGTCGGGGTTGATCCGGCCCTCGAAGTTGCGGTTGCCGGACAGCACGGAGACCACCGAGAGGTCGTGCTCGTTCACCACCGCGGAGACCTCCTCCGGCAGCGGGCCGGAGTTGCCGATGCAGGTGGCGCAGCCGTAGCCGACCAGGTGGAAGCCGAGCTTCTCCAGGTAGGGCCAGAGGCCGGCCTTCTCGTAGTAGTTCGTGACGACCTGCGAGCCCGGGGCCATCGACGTCTTGACCCACGGCTGCGCGGACAGCCCGCGCTCGACGGCCTTGCGGGCCAGCAGCGCGGCGGCGAGCATCACCGACGGGTTCGAGGTGTTGGTGCAGGAGGTGATCGAGGCGATCACGACCGCGCCGTGGTCGAGCTCGGTGGCGGTGCCGTCGGCCAGGGTCACCGGCACGCGCTTGTGCGGACGACGGGCCGCCCCGCCCGGCGCCCCGTGCACCTGCGTCGGGGCGTCGGAGGCGTCGGTGTGCTCCCCCGCCGCGATCGGGTCGGAGGCCGGGAAGGTCTCGTCCACCGACTCGTCCAGGCCGGTGAAGGGTGCGCGCTCGGCGTCGGAGACGTAGTCGAGGATCGTGGAGGCGAAGGACTCCTTGGACTCGGACAGCTCGATCCGGTCCTGCGGGCGCTTCGGGCCGGCGATCGACGGGACCACCGTCGACAGGTCGAGCTCCAGGTACTCCGAGTACACGGCCTCGGCGGCGTCGCCGCCCGGCTCCAGCCACAGGCCCTGCTCCTTGGCGTAGGCCTCGACCAGGGCGAGCTGCTCGGCGCTGCGACCGGTCAGCCGCAGGTAGTCCAGCGTGACCTGGTCGATCGGAAAGATCGCGCAGGTGGAGCCGAACTCCGGGGACATGTTGCCGATCGTCGCGCGGTTGGCCAGCGGCACCGCCGCCACGCCGTCGCCGTAGAACTCCACGAACTTGCCGACCACGCCGTGCTGGCGCAGCAGCTGGGTGATCGTCAGCACCACGTCGGTGGCGGTCACGCCGGAGGGGATCGACCCGGTGAGCTTGAAGCCGACCACGCGCGGGATCAGCATCGACACCGGCTGGCCGAGCATGGCGGCCTCGGCCTCGATGCCGCCGACGCCCCAGCCCAGCACGCCCAGGCCGTTGACCATGGTGGTGTGCGAGTCGGTGCCGACGCAGGTGTCCGGGTACGCGCGCAGCACGCCGTCGACCTCGCGGGTCATCACGGTGCGCGCCAGGTACTCGATGTTGACCTGGTGCACGATGCCGGTGCCCGGGGGGACGACCTTGAAGTCGTCGAAGGCGGTCTGGCCCCAGCGCAGGAACTGGTAGCGCTCACGGTTGCGCTGGTACTCCAGCTCCACGTTGCGCTCGAAGGCGTCGCGGCGGCCGGCCACGTCGATCTGCACCGAGTGGTCGATCACCAGCTCCGCGGGCGCCAGCGGGTTGATCCGCGAGGGGTCACCGCCGAGCTCCGCGACGGCCTCGCGCATGGTGGCGAGGTCCACGACGCAGGGCACGCCGGTGAAGTCCTGCATGATCACGCGGGCCGGGGTGAACTGGATCTCGGTGTCCGGCTCGGCGGACGGGTCCCAGCCGGCGAGCGCGCGCACGTGCTCCGCGGTGATGTTGGCACCGTCCTCGGTGCGCAGCAGGTTCTCCGCGAGGATCTTCAGGCTGTACGGCAGCTTCTCCACACCCGGCACCGCCGAGAGCCGGAAGATCTCGTAGCCGGTGTCACCGACCTCCAGCCGGGACTTCGACCCGAAGCTGTCGACGCTGCTCACGGTGGGCTCCTTCGTTCGGCGAGTTCCGCTCCGCGGGATGCCGGTCGGGGGGCGTCGACCTGCCGGAGCGCAGATATCTTGATGTCAAGATACATCCTAGCGCCTCCGCGCCGGACGCGCGTGCGCGGCGCGCACCGACGTACGTGCGACGGGCCGGGACGCCCGCATGATCACGCGAGATCCCCGGCCCGTCGGAGGGTGGAGGTACCGGTCAGCCCCGGTCGGCCTGCTCCTGCGCGCTGTCCAGCGCCCGGCGCTCGCGCTCGACCGCCTTCTCGTGCTGCCGGGGGTCGTAGTCCGGCGTGCCCTGCTTGTGCAGCTCGGCCGTCGCGCGCCGGCTGGCCTCCGCCACCCGTCGCGTCGCCTCCGCCGCGCTCAGGTGCGCGCCGTCGTGGGCTGTCGTCATCGTCGACTCCTTCCGTCACCGGGTCCGGGCGCGCCGCGCCCGCCCGACCACGCTAGGCCGATCGACGCACCCGCGCACCCGCTTCGCACCCCGCTCGTGCGACCCGCGTGCGCCGAGGTTGCACGAATGCACCCTTCCCGGCGCGGGAAGCATGCTTTCGTGCAACCTCGACGCAGGCACGGGCCCGCGCGACGCTCAGCGGGTCAGGACGGCGACGGCCTCGACGTGGTGGGTCATCGGGAACAGGTCGTAGCCCTGCACGTCGTCCAGGGCGAAGCCCTCCTCGGCCAGGTACGCGACGTCCCGCGCCAGCGCCGCCGGGTCGCAGGCCACGTAGACCACGCGCCGCACGTCCAGCGCGCCGATCGAGCGCACCACGTCCCGCCCGGCACCGACCCGCGGCGGGTCCAGCACGACGGCGTCCGCCGGGGCGCCCTCGTTCACGGCCAGCACCTGCGCGACGTCGCCCTCGAGCAGCTCGACGTTCTCCCGGTCGTGCGCGTTGCGCCGGGCGTCCCGGACCGCGCGGGCATCGCCCTCGACGGCCACCACCGCGCCGTCCTCGCCGACCGCGTCCGCGATCGGCAGCGTGAACAGGCCCGCACCGGAGAACAGGTCGAGCACCGTGGCGCCCTGCACGTCGCCCAGCGCGTCCAGCACCGCGGCGGTCAGCGCGGCCGGCGCCTCGCGGTGCACCTGCCAGAAGCCGGCGGCAGCGACCCGGTACTGCCAGGTGGTGCCGCCGACCGTGACCTCCTCGCGCACCACGCTGCGGGCGTTCGGACGCGGGTCGACCTTGCCGCGCCGCAGGTCGTAGGGCTGACCGTCGACCAGCACCACCGGCTCGTCACCGGCGGCCGGGGCCACCGCCTCGATCCGGGAGCCGGCACGCCAGCGCCGCCCGAGCAGGTCGAGCTCGGCGAGCGCGTCGCTCATCAGCGGCATCTGCTCCACCGGCACCAGGGTGTGCGAGCGGAACCGGCGCATGGCGGCCCGCCCCTCGGCATCCGCCTCCAGCTCGACACGGGTGCGCCAGCCCAGGCCCCCGCGCTCGTCGTCGCCGGGCATCGCGTGCACCGGGACCTCGCGCTCGACCTTCGCCAGCCGGGACAGCTGCTCGCCGAGCACCGCCTGCTTCCAGGCGCGCTGCGCGTCGAGGCGCACGTGCGCGAGCTCGCCGCCGCCGATCCCGCCGGGGCCGGCCTGCGGCCACACCGAGTCGACGCGGTCCGCGGAGGCGTCCAGCACCTCGATCGCGTCCCCGCGCCAGAACGACGCCTTGCGGCCGGTCTCGGTCAGCCGCACCCGCACCCGCTCGCCGGGCAGCGCGTGCCGGACGAAGACGACGCGACCGCGCTCCTCCCCCGGCGCGATCGGCAGCCGGGCGACGCAGTGGCCACCGTGGGCCACCGGTCCGACCTCGACCTCGACGATCTCGCCGTCCCGCTCGCCGTCGCGCACCGGCGCGCGTCGCGGGGCCGGACGCCGCGCGGCACCCGCTCCCCCGGCGGCCGCACCGCTCGCCGCACCTCCACCGCCGCCCGCGCGCCGACGCACCGGGCCCCGCCGCTGCTCAGAGGCCACGACTGCTCGTCCTGCGCACGTGCTCTTCCATACCGGTCTGTCCTTCCGTCGAGGCGAGCTGCCACGGCACGGAGGCCACGACGACGCCGGGGGTGAAGAGCAGGCGGCCCTTCAGCCGCAACGCGCTCTGGTTGTGCAGGAGCTGCTCCCACCAGTGGCCGACCACGTACTCCGGGATGTACACGACCACCAGGTCGCGCGGGCTCTCCCGGCGGATCGAGCGCACGTAGGTGATCACCGGACGGGTGATCTCGCGGAACGGCGAGTCGAGCACCCGCAGCGGCACCGGCAGGTCCATCGCCTCCCAGCGCTCGCGCAGCGCGGTCGCCTCCTCCGGGTCCACGCCGACGGTCACCGCCTCCAGCACCTGCGGCCGGGAGGCGCGCGCGTAGGCGATGGCCCGCATGGTCGGCCGGTGCAGGTGGGAGATCAGCACGATCGCGTGCACCCGGCTCGGCAGCGCGCGGGCGGCGGCGACGTCCTCGCCGAGCGCCAGCTCCTCGCGCACCGAGTCGTAGTGCTTGCGGATCGCCTGCATGACGATGAACACGATGATCATCGCGAGGATCGCGATCCAGGCGCCGTGCGTGAACTTGGTGGCGAGCACGATCAGCAGCACCGTGCCGGTCATGCCGAAGCCGATCGAGTTGATCACCCGGGACCGGCGCATCTTCGTGCGCTCCTTCGGGTCCGGCTGCGTGCGCAGCTCCCGGGTCCAGTGCTTGATCATGCCGAGCTGGGACAGCGTGAACGACACGAAGACGCCCACGATGTACAGCTGGATCAGCCGGGTCACCTGCGCGTCGAAGGCCACGATCAGCGCGATCGCGCCGGCCGCCAGCGTGAGGATGCCGTTGGAGAACGCCAGCCGGTCGCCGCGGGTGTGCAGCTGACGGGGCAGGAAGCCGTCCTTCGCCAGGATCGACCCCAGCACCGGGAAGCCGTTGAACGCCGTGTTCGCAGCCAGCACCAGGATCAGGCCGGTGACCACCGCCACCAGGTAGAACGCCGGCGGGAACGAGTGGAAGATCGTCTGCGCGAGCTGCCCGATCACCGGGTCCTGCACGTAGTCCGACCCGACCAGCACGCCGTCGCGCATCAGCTGCGTGGACGGGTCCTCGACGTAGTGCACGCCGGTCAGCCGGGCGAGCGTGAGGATCGACATGATCAGGAACACCGACAGCCCGCCGAGCAGCAGCAGCGTCGTCGCCGCGTTCTTCGACTTGGGCTTGCGGAACGCCGGCACGCCGTTGCTGATCGCCTCGACACCGGTCAGCGCCGCCGACCCGGACGCGAACGCGCGCAGCACCAGGAACGCACCGGCCGCGCCGACCAGACCCTGGTCGAAGCCGTCCTGCGGCACGATCGTCAGCGCCGCGCTCTCCGCCTGGCCCAGGTTGCCGGTCAGGTACTGGATGAAGCCGAAGATCGCGGTCGAGCCGACGGCCACCATGTAGAGGTACACCGGCACCGCGAACGCCCGGCCGGACTCGCGCACGCCGCGCAGGTTCGCCAGGGTCAGCAGCACCACCAGGGTCACCGCGACGATCGTCTCGTGCCCGCGGAGCGCCGGCAGCGCCGTCGCCGCGTAGTGGGCGCCCGAGGAGACCGACACCGCCACGGTCAGCACGTAGTCGACCAGCAGCGCGCTCGCCACGGTGACGCCCGCCTTGGGGCCGAGGTTGACCGTCGCCACCTCGTAGTCGCCGCCGCCCGAGGGGTACGCGTGCACGTTCTGCCGGTACGAGGCGATGACGGTGACCATGACCACGATGACGGCCAGGCCGACCCACGGGGAGATCACGGTGGCGCCCACGCCGGCGATGGCGAGGGTCAGCAGCACCTCGTCCGGGGCGTAGGCGACGGAGGACAGGGCGTCCGAGGCGAAGATCGGCAGCGCGATCCGCTTCGGCAGGAGGGTGTGCCCCAGGTTCTCGCTGCGGACCGGACGGCCCAGCAGCAAGCGTTTGGCGGCATCGGCGAGATCCGGCACGAGGGACCATGCTAGGGCCAGCCGGTGACCTGCGCGCCCCCCGAGGTCCCGGTCGCCGAGCGGTGCGCGTCACACACCCCCGGGGGTATACCGTTCCGCGTTGTGCACTTCGTGATCATGGGCTGCGGCCGGGCCGGCGCGACCCTCGCCCAGTCGCTCGAGAACCACGGCCACTCCGTCGCGGTGATCGACCAGAACCCGGACTCGTTCCGCCGCCTGGACGCCGACTTCGCCGGCTCCAAGGTGACCGGGCTCGGCTTCGACCGGGACGTGCTGCGCCAGGCCGGCATCGACGACGCCTACGGCTTCGCGGCGGTCGCGGACGGCGACAACTCGAACATCCTCGCGGCACGCGTCGCGCGGGAGACCTTCGGCGTCGACAACGTGGTGGCCCGGATCTACGACCCGCACCGCGCCGAGATCTACCAGCGCCTCGGCATCCCCACGGTCGCGACCGTGCGGTGGACCGCCGACCAGGTGCTGCGCCGGATGCTGCCGATGGGCGCCACCAACCAGTTCACCGACGCCTCCGGCAAGATCGTGCTCGCCGAGGTCGACGTGCACGAGGGCTGGGTCGGCCGCCCGCTGCGCACCCTCGAGGCCGCCACCGGCGCCCGCGTCGCCTACGTCACCCGGTACGGCGACGGGATCCTCCCCGACGCCCAGACCGTCCTCCAGGAGAACGACATCGTGCACCTGCTGATGCGTGCGGACGACTCCGCCGCCGTCGAACGCGCCGTCACCGCCGCCCCGGTGGTGGAGGCATGAGGGTCGTCATCGCCGGCGCCGGCTCCGTGGGGCGCTCGATCGCCCGCGAGCTGCTGGCCAACGGGCACGAGGTCACCCTGATCGACCGCCAGCCCTCCGCCATGCGCGTGGCGCAGGTGGCCGACGCCGACTGGCTGCTGGCCGACGCCTGCGAGCTGCCGACGCTCACCCAGGCCCGCACCGACGAGTGCGACGTCGTGGTGGCCGCCACCGGCGACGACAAGGCCAACCTGGTGATCTCGCTGCTCGCGAAGACCGAGTACGGCGTGCCCCGCACCGTCGCCCGCGTGAACAACCCGAAGAACGAGTGGATGTTCGACGAGGCGTGGGGCGTGGACGTCGCTGTCTCCACCCCGCGGATCATGACGGCGATGATCGAGGAGGCCGTCGCCGTCGGCGACCTGGTCCGGATCTTCACCTTCCACCAGTCCGGCGCGGACATCCTCGAGCTCACGCTGCCCGAGGACTCGCCGCTGGCGGGATCGCTGGTGGGTCAGATCGACTGGCCGACCGACACCGTGCTCGCCTGCATCGTCCGGGACGACCGGCCGTTCACGCCCAGCGCCGACGACACCCTCGAGGGGCGCGACGAGCTGCTGTTCGTCACGAGCCGGGAGGCGTCGGAAGAGGATCTGGCCGCGATCCTGTCGTCCCGCGTACCAGAATCCAGCTGAGCCAGAGCACCACCGCGGTCAGCGGCACGCCCATCACCAGCTTGGCCGTGCCGAGCCAGCCCACCTGGCCCGCGTAGTACAGCGGCACCTGCACGGCCAGGCGGGCGGCGAACATGCCGACCCACAGCCAGGTCGCCCAGGTGTAGCGCGCGCGCACGCCCCGGTCCTGCCGCCAGGCCACCGCGCCGGCCCACGAGCCGGTCGACGACAGCGGGCCGTCCGGGCGGAACACGCCGACGACCAGGCCGACCAGCGGCCAGCGCACCAGGATCGACACCAGGAACGCCGCCGCGTAGGCGCCGTTCACCAGCAGGCCCCAGGCGTAGTAGTCCTCCGCGCGGCCGGTGCGCCACGCCCAGACCACGCCGATCCCGACGCCGATCGCGCCGGAGAACGCCTGCGTGGGCGGCTGCCGCTGCACCAGGCGCACGATCACCGCGAGCACGGCGACGCCGCCGGAGGCGATCAGCGAGGGCATCAGCTCGCGGGTGGCGACGAAGACCACCACGAACAGCAGACCGGGCAGCACGGACTCGATCGCGCCGCGCACCCCGCCGACGGCGGCGGAGAAGGAGAACTCGTCGGCGGCGACCGCGCTCATGCCCCGGCCGGGGCCGGAGCGCTCGGCGGGCGGTGCGTCGACGGCGTCCGGCGCGGGGCCGGTCGCGTCCGTGGCGGCCTGCTCGGCCGGGGCGGACGCGTCCCGGGGATCACTCACCGGGTCGGGGCCGCAGCTCGTAGCGGGGGTTGAACATCGACCGGCGGCCGTCGCGGGTGCAGACCAGGCCCTCGACCTTGAGCCGACGGCCCGGGTCGATGCCGGCGATCTCCCGGCGGCCCAGCCAGACCAGGTCGACGGTGCCGGAGCCGTCGTACAGCTCGGCCTCCAACGCCGGGACGCCCTGGCGCGGGCGCAGCACCACCGAGCGCAGCACCCCGGACACCTTCACGCGGTGCCGGTCCGGCACCTTCTCGACCGGGGTGCATCCGGTGGCGCGCACGGCGTCCTCGCGCTCCTCGTCGGCCTCGATCTCCGCGCGGGAGGCGACCACCTTGCGCAGCGTGGTGCGCAGCGGCGTGGACATGTCAGCGGATCTCCGTGATCTCCGGCCCGCGGGTGAGCGGGTCGAACGTGGGTGCTGCGGGTGCTGCCGGGGCCGGGGCCGGGCGGACGCCGTCGGCCTGGTCGGGAAGCGTGAGGGCGAGCAGGTCGCGCGGGGGGCGCGCCTTGTCGTCCCGGACGACGACGGTCCGGCGGAACAGGTCCTCCAGCCGCGTCGCGGCCTCAGTGTCCACCGCGGCACGGCCGGTGACCACGCCGCGCAGGAACCAGCGCGGGCCGTCGACGCCGATGAACCGCGCCGGGCGGTGGCCGGTGCGGCCCTCGGGGGTGCGCACGGGCAGGCGGGCGAGCAGCTCGCGGCCGAACGGGCCGGGCACGTCGTCCACCGACCCGCCCTGCTTGCCGACCGACAGCGCGATCTCCTCGCGGATCTCGTCCCAGATCCCGTCGGTGCGCGGGGCGGCGAAGGCCTGCATCTGGAGCGTGGAGCCGTCCAGCGTCACGCCGACCGCGGTCACCGCGCCGGAGGCCTTGTCGATCTCCATCCGCAGCTCCATGCCGGGCACGCCGGGCAGGCGCAGGGCGCCCAGGTCGACCCGCGGGCCGGCCGGCACCTCCTCCTCGGAGTCGTACGGCCCCTGCGAGCGGTCGTGCGCCGACGGCTCCTCGGGCTCGTCGGCGGGGATGTCGGCGGAGTCCTCGACGGCCTCCACGACCTCGTCCTGCGTCGACGCGGTCAGGTCCTCAGCGGCGTCCTTGCGGGTGCCGCGCCGGAAAAGCGCCACCGTTCGTCCCTCTTCTCGCTCTGCCCGCGCACGGGCACGTACCCCACCGAGCGTAGTCCGCCCGAGAGGAGTTCCCTAGCGGGCCGCGCCCCAGCCGCCGCTGGAGCCGAAACCACCGGCGCCGCGCACGGATTCCGGCAGGTCCTCGACCTCGACGAACAGCGCCCGCTCGACCCGCTGGATCACCAGCTGGGCCACCCGGTCGCCGCGGTGCAGCTCCACCGGCGTCGTCGCGTCCGTGTTGAGCAGCGTCACCGCGATCTCGCCCCGGTAGCCCGCGTCCACGGTGCCCGGCGCGTTGACGATGGTCAGCCCGTGCTTGGCGGCCAGGCCCGAGCGCGGGTGCACGAAGGCGGCGAAGCCCTCCGGCAGCGCGATGGCGATCCCGGTCGGCACGGTCACCCGCTCCCCCGGCGCGATCGTCACGTCCACCCGGGTCACCAGGTCGGCGCCCGCGTCCCCCGGGTGCGCGTAGCCCGGCACCGGCACACCCTCGTCCAGACGGCGCAGCAGCACCTCCAGCGTCGGCGGGGCGGGGGCGGGCGTGGCCTCGGGGGCGGTCTGGTCCGTCACGGTCCCCGACCCTACCGGCCCCGCTGCGCGCGCCGAGCGCACTCCGCGGGCTGCTCCTGCTCGCGCGGCCCCTCCGCATTCCCCCTGCTCCCACATCCGACCCTCCGGACCCCCGCGCGCCTCTCCTTCCGGCGAGGTCGGTGGTTCGGCGGCTCACGCGGCGTGTCGTGATGGCGTGTCGTGCACGAACCACCGACCTCGTGGGTGGGATGGGATGCTGGGCGGGTGCTGACCGACGCTCCCGGACCCGCCGCCGTGCCCTCGCAGCCCGCCCAGCCCGCGCCCGCGGCTCGTCATGACGAGCGGCTGTGGCCCGGGGCCGCCGGGTGGGTGGCGGTCGTGGGGCTCGCCGCGATGCTCGGGGTGGCGCTGGTGCCGGTCGGTCCTGCCTGGGGTGTCGCGGGCGCCGTGCTCGGGCTGGTGGCGGGCGGGGCGGTGCTGGTGCGCGCCGCGGACCGGGTGACCGTCGACGGCGGCGAGCTGCACGCCGGGGCGGCGCACGTGCCGGTGGCGCTGCTGCGCGACCCCCGCGCGCTGGACGCCGCGCGGACCCGCCACGAGCTCGGCCCCGGCCTGGACGCCCGCACGCACCTGGCCCATCGCGGGTGGGTGCGCACGGCGGTGCGCGTCGACCTGGACGACCCCGCCGACCCCACGCCCGCCTGGGTGGTGTCGACCCGCCGCCCGGACGCGCTGGTCGCAGCGCTGCTCGCCGCCGGCGCGCAGGTCACCGCCCCCGCCCCGGGCGACACGCCCGCCCCCTGACCACCCCGCACCCCGCACCCCGCACCCCGCACCCCGCACCCCGCACCCCGCACCCCGCACCCCGCACCCCGCACCCCGCACCCCGCACCCCGCACCCCGCACCCCGCACCCCGCACCCCGCACCCCGCACCCCGCACCCCGCACCCCGCACCCCGCACCCCGCACCGAGAGTGCACGAAAGCACCCTTCGTGCGGCGTGAAGCCTGCGTTCGTGCAACCTCGGCGCTCCCCGCAGCGCGCACGCACGCGCATTCGCAGCGCGCACGCGGCCCCGGGTACGACGACGCCGCCCGGCCCCGGGGGGCGCGGACGGCGTCGTGGAGCGGTGCGGGTGACTCAGGCAGCGCACTCCGAGCAGACGGGCATGCCGTCCTTCTCGTAGGCGAGCTGGCTGCGGTGGTGCACCAGGAAGCATCGCGTGCAGGTGAACTCGTCGGCCTGGCGGGGCAGGACTCGGACCGAGAGCTCTTCGCCGGACAGGTCGGCACCGGGGAGCTCGAACCCTTCTGCGGCTTCGGTCTCGTCCTCGTCCACCACGCCCGAGTTCTTGTCGGAGCGCCGGGCCTGGAGCTCCTGGAGCGAGTCCTCGCTCAGGTCCTCCTCGGTCTTGCGCGGGGCGTCGTAGTCGGTTGCCATGAGGTGTGGTCACGCTCCGTCGAGGTCGGGGTCTTGGTGTACGCGGGATCAAGCACCGGAGGCGGTTCTTTGTTCCCGACGGCGGTGGGATTGTGCCTTATTTCTCCGAGGAGCGCACGCCGCCCTCAGCGATCGGTGTCCGCACCCAGCTCCTCCAGCAACGACGCGAGCTCGTCCACGGTTCCCGCCGGGCCCACGACGGTCATCTCCGCGGAGGCTGCGAGCCCGCGCAGGCCCCTGACCTGCGCACCCGCCTCGAGGGCGATGATCTGCCCCGCGGCGAGGTCCCACGGGTTGAGCCCGCGCTCGTAGTGCAGGTCGAGCGTCCCCTCGGCCACCCGGCACAGGTCGAGGGCCGCTGAGCCGATCCGCCGGATGTCCCGCACGCGCGGCAGCAGGGTCGCGAGCACCTGCGCCTGACGGGCCCGCCGCTCGGCGGTGTAGCCGAAGCCGGTGCCCACCAGGGAGGTGGCGAGGTCGCGCGCGGGGTTGGCCCGCAGCGGGGTGCCGTCCCGGCGCGCGCCGATCCCCCGGCCGGCGGTGTAGGTGCGCCCGTCGGGCACGGCGTGCACGCAGCCGGCGACCGGCGTCCAGGTGAGCGGGTCGGCGGATCCGGCCACCAGGCCGACCGAGATCGCGTAGGCCGGGATGCCGTACAGATAGTTGACGGTGCCGTCGATCGGGTCGAGCACCCACGTCAGGCCGCTGGTGCCGGGCAGCCAGCCGTCCTCCTCGCCGAGCACGCCGTCCTGCGGGCGGTGCTGGGCGAGCAGCGCGCGCAGGTGCGCCTCGGAGGCGAGGTCCATGGCGGTGACCACGTCGACCTCGCTGGACTTGGTGGCGGCGACGTCCACGCGGTCGGGGCGGCCGGCGCGCACCAGCTCGCCGGCGGATCGGGCGAGGGTCTCGGCGAGCGCGGTGAGCTCGCGGATCTCGTCGGGGGTGAGGTCGGGGGCGGGCACGGTCGGCTGCTCGGTCGTCACGCGCCCATCCTGTCCCACGCCCGCCACCGACCGCGAGGAGCGCGCGGTCCGGCTGCGCTACTCGTCGGCGGGGCCGCTGGTGCGCGCGCCCCCGCCGCCGGGACGTCGCCAGGTGCGCCGCACCCCCCGCGCCCGCCCGGCACCGCCGACCCCGGGGTTGCGCGGCGGGCGCCCGCCGACCCACGGCCCGGGGGCCTCCAGCCGGAACCGCAGCGCGACCACCCGCAGCACGAAGACCAGCACCACGGCCACCACCGCCGTCGCCGCGGTGAGCTCCCCCACCCGCCACAGCACCACGGTGACCACGGCGCCGAGCACCGAGGGGATCGCGTAGAGCTGGCGGTGGTGCAGCACGACGGGCACCTCGGCGGTGAGCAGGTCGCGCAGCACGCCGCCGCCGACCCCGGTGATCACCCCGGCGCACACCGCCGCGGTGGCTCCGGTGCCGTAGTCGAGCGCCTTGACCGTGCCGACCACGGTGAACAGCGCGAGCGCCCCGGCGTCCAGCACGAGGATGAACCGGCGGACCCGGCCCAGCCGGGGGTGCAGCGCCCAGGTGACCAGCCCCGCCGCGCAGGCGGTGGCGATGAACTCCCACTGCGAGATCCCGACCGGGGGGATCGCCCCGATCAGCACGTCGCGCATGATGCCGCCGCCGAGACCCGCCGCCCAGGCCAGCACGAGGATCCCGAAGATGTCGAAGCCCTTGCGCACGGCGGCGAGCCCGCCGGACAGCGCCCCGACGAAGACGCCGACCAGCTCCATGACCGGCTGGAGCGGGAGGTCGATCATCACCGGCAGATCATCGCAGCCGGCAGCACCCGGGCGACGCACCGCCGCGCCTCCGCGAGATCGGGGCTGGGCGATGGCAGGCTTCACGGCGGATGATGGGAGATGTGATGGCCGAGCTGGAACTGGTCGGGCTGCACGAGGACGGGGAGCACCTGGTCCTCGCAGCCGCCGACGGGCAGCGCTACCGCCTGCACATCGACGAACCGCTGCGCGCGGCGGTCCGCCGTGACCGTCCGCAGCTGGAGCAGATCCGCGCCGAGCAGTCCGGGGTGCCGAGCCCCCGGGAGATCCAGGCGCGCGTGCGCGCGGGGCAGACCGCCGAGCAGATCGCCGAGGCCTCCGGGCTGACGGTGGAGCACGTGCGGCGCTTCGAGGGGCCCGTGGTGGCCGAGCGCGAGTTCCTGGCCGAGCAGGCGCGTCAGACCCGGATCGGCCGCGACGTCGGCGCCCCGGTGCTCGGCGACCTGGTGCTCGACCGGCTCGCAGCGCGGGGCGTGGACACCGCGACGCTCACCTGGGACGCGTTCCGGGAGCAGGGCGCCGGCTGGACGGTCGTCGCGCGCTACCAGGTGCAGGACGAGCCGCGGGAGGCCCGCTGGGGCTACGACCCCTCGGTGCGCGCGGTGCACGCCGACGAGGACGAGGCCCGCTGGCTGTCGGAGACCGAGATCGCGGACGGCCCGCTGCCGCGCCGGCACCTGACCGCCGTGCGCGACGTGGTCTACGACATCGACGCCGAGGGATCGGTGCGCCCGGTGCTGGCGGCGGTGGACTCCCCCGCGCCGGCCCCCGAGCCGGAGGACGAGGACCCGCAGGCCGCCACCCAGGACCTGCTGGACGACCTGCGCGCCCGGCGTGGCGTGCGGCAGACCCTCGACCTGGAGGACGAGGACGAGGAGGGCGAGTTCCCCGGCTTCGGGCCGCAGCACGCCTTCGACTTCGGGATGCTCGACGCGCCGGGTGCGCACCCGGTGGACGCCGACCCCGCCGCCGAGGCGCGGGTGTACGACGTGCCGGGCCGCGGTCGGTCCGGGGAGCAGCAGGACGAGCGGGAGCACGGCGGGGCCACGGTGCACGCGATCGGCGGCACCCCCGCGGCCGCGGCGCCCGAGGCCGACGCGTCGCCCGCGGAGCCCGAGGCGGAGGAGCCGACCACCCGCACCGCTGCCGAGCGCCCGCGCGGTCGCCGGGGCCGGGCCAAGGTGCCGAGCTGGGACGAGATCGTCTTCGGCGCCAAGCCGGAGTAGGCACGGCCCCCGGGGCCCAACGAGACCCGGCTCAGTCCTCGGTGAGCACGCCCAGCGTCTGCGGCGACACGCTGCTGCGCCCGGAGGTGCGGGCGGTCATCCGCAGCCGGTGGTGCTGCCGGCACAGCACCTCGTAGCCGGTCTCGGCCTCGTCGGCGGCGACGTCACCGACGACCACCTGCGCCCCCTCGACCACCATCACCCCGTGCTCGGTGCGGGCGTTGTGGGTGGCCCGGGCGCCGCACCAGCACAGCGCCTGCACCTGGAGCGCCTCGACCCGGTCGGCCAGCTCGAGCAGCCGGGCGGATCCGGGGAACAGCCGGGTGCGGAAGTCGGTGGTGATGCCGAAGGCGAAGACGTCCGCCCCCATCTCGTCCACCACGCGCCCGAGCTGGTCGACCTGCTCCGCGGAGTAGAACTGCGCCTCGTCGCAGATCAGGAAGTCGACCACGCGCCCCTGGGTGCGCAGCGCGACCACCTCGGCCCAGAAGTCGGTGCCGTCGGCGACCTCGTGCGCGGGCACGGACAGCCCCAGGCGGGAGGACAGCCGCGACTCCCCCGCGCGGTCGTTGCGCGAGTACAGCACGCCGTCCCGGCCGCGCGTGATGTGGTTGTGGTGCATCTGGAGCGCCAGGGTGGACTTGCCGCAGTCCATCGTGCCGCAGAAGAAGACCAGCTCAGCCACGGTGGTTCTCGTTCCTACTCGTTCGTGCGTCGTACGTCGTGCGGTGCGGCAGGCGCGCGGGGAGCCGCTCAGCCGTGGACGGTGAGCAGCGGCACGCGCAGCTCGGCCGGTGTCAGCGATCCGTGCACGCCGACCAGCTCCAGCGAGGCCGGCGTCTGCGTGCGGGAGTCGACCACGGTGGCACGCCCGGCCATGGCCACCACCACGTCGCCGATCAGCGGGCGCACGTGCGCGGAGACCGGGCCGAACAGGCCCGCGGCCACCGCGTCGTCGCCGACCAGCACCGCGGCCGCTCCGGCGAGCACGTCCTGCCAGCGGGCGGCCACGGCGGCGGGCTCGGCGTCCGGGTCGAGGTGCAGGTGCAGCGCCCGGGGCTCCCCCGCGACCAGCGCGACGTCCTGGCGCAGGGCCGGGGTGCTCGCGACGTCCCAGCGCAGCGACCGGTCCACGTCGACCATGCCGTGATCGGCGGTGACGTGCAGGGTGGCGCCACGCGGGGCGGAACGGGCCAGCCGGGACAGCTCACCGTCCAGCGCCTCGACCTGGTCGCCCCACTGCCAGGATCCGCAGCCCTCGTGGTGGCCGGTCTTGTCGACGTCGCCCCAGTACAGGTAGACCAGCCCCGGCTCGCGCAGCAGCCGCAGCGCCGCGTCCACCCGGTCGGCCAGCTTCTCGGCGGCACGGTAGCCACCGCCGCGCAGGGCGGCCTCGGTCATCCCCGATCCCATGAACCGCGCCGGGCCGACCGTCGTCACGGTGACCCCGTGCCCGGCGATCGTCTCGAAGAGCGTGGGCTCGCGCTGCCACTCGCGTGCCGGCCCGAGCCCGTCCCAGGACACCATGTTCGCCAGCGCGCCGGTGGCGGGGTTCCGCACGGTGTACCCGGTCATGCCGGTGCGCCCGGGGCCGGTGCCGGTGCCGAAGGACCCCATGGAGGCCGCCGTGGTGGACGGGTAGCCGGCGGACAGCGGCTGCGACCCGCCGAGCAGCGAGCGCAGGAACGGGGCGTGCCCGGCGCGCTCGGTGAGGTTCTCGTGGCCGAGGCCGTCCACCAGCACGATGCAGGCGCGGCGGGTGTCCGGCAGGCCCAGCGTCGCGCGGGCGGCGGGTCCGCCGTCCACCGGCACGCCCAGGCTGTCGGCGACCGCGGGCAGCAGCCCGGACAGCGACCGTCCCGCGTAGTCGGGGGCGAGCAGGCCCAGGGCGTCCAGCCGGTCGGCCACCGCCGTCGTCCCGGTCGCGCTGCCGGCGCCCATCGTCAGCGGGCGCTCGCCGCGGAGAGCCGACGCGCGAACGCCACGGCGTCCCGCACGGCGTCGGCGCCCTCGGCCACGGCGCTGACCCGCACGACCACGTCGTCCGGGGTGATGCTGCCGGTCAGGCCGTGGTCGGCCTCGCACTGCGGGTCGGCGCAGCCGGCGGGCTCCAGGTCGACCCGGGAGACCGCGCCCCAGCCGATCGCCAGGGTGAGCTCGGTGGCGCCGCCGCCGGCCTGGTGCTGCTCCGGCGAGGGGATCACGTGGGTCAGCGCGACGGAGCGCAGCTCGGACAGCGGCACCGCCTCGGTGGTCGCGGCTGCGGAGGCCGAGGGGTGCTCGCTGTCGGCGGGGTGGTCGTCCACGTGCGCCACCACCAACCGGCTCGGGGTGAGCGCGAGCACGGTGACGTGCCGCCGCACCTCGGCGGCGTCGAAGGTGGTCTCGGGGTGCACGAGGTGGGCGAGCACGGGCTCGTCCGCGAGCGCGACGTCCAGGACGTCCGCCACGAGCTGCGGGTAGTACCCGGCCCGGTCGAGGTCACGCATCAGGTCGGTCGAAGGTGCAGGCACCGGAGCATCCTCCCATCCGCCGGCCCGGCGCGTCACACGCTCGGCCGGATCACCCGGGGTCGCCGCCCGGGACCTGCGTCACACCGGCGGCGTGAGCAGGGCGCGGCGCGGGCCGTCGGCGCGCTGGGCGGAGCCGATCCGCGCGGTGGCGCCCAGCACGTACGCCCCGTGCTCGGCGACCACCACCGGATTGAGCTCGAGCGACAGCATCTCGGGCAGCTGGTCGGCGAGCACCGAGACCCGGGCCAGCACCTCCTCCAGCGCCGTGACGTCCAGCGCGGGCAGCCCGCGGTAGCCGAACAGCCGCGGGGCGGACCGCGGGGCGCGCACCATCTCGGTCACGTCCACGTCAGTGAGCGGCGGCACGGCGTAGGCCAGGTCGCCGAGCAGGTCGGTGGTGTCCCCGGCGAGCCCGAAGCCGAGCACCGGCCCGAACAGCGGGTCCTCGGTGGAGCGGATCACGCAGGCCACCCCGTGCGGGGCCATCGCCTGCACCTCCAGCGGGGCGCGGCCCGGCGCGGGCACGTGGCCGGCCGCGAGCGCGAGCACCTGCTCGACGTCGGCGCGCAGCTCGGCGGCGTCGTGCACGTCGAGCCGCACCCCGCCGAGGTCGGCCCGGTGCCGCAGCGCGGGCACGGTGGTCTTCAGGGCGACCGGCCAGCCGAGCCGTTCCGCGGCGGCGACCGCCTCGTCGGCGTCCCGCACCGGCACGCTGGGCAGCACGTCGATCCCGGCGCAGGCCAGCAGGTCGGCGGCGCGCTCGGCACTGAGCTCGATCCCGGGCTGGCCGGACCCGTCCGGGGCGTCGGCCGGGGCGTCGTCCACCTCCGCCTCGGCCAGCCAGGACGTCACCAGCCGGCGGGCCTGCCGCGCGTGGATCCCGGCGGGGGCGACCAGCGACCCGCGCTCGGCGTCCCGCCAGGCGGCGTAGCGGGTGGCCTGCCCGAGGGCGAGCACCGCGTCCTCCGGGGTGGTGTACGTCGGCACGGTGCGCGGCACCCCGTCGGCGTCCGGGGCGGTGAGCACCTCGGTCGCGCCGTGCAGCCCGAGCAGGCAGGCCACCGACGTGCGGCCCGATCCGGCGGCGGCCGCCGCGAGGGCCCGCGCCACCCGGTCGTCGCGGGGTCCGACCGTCGGCACGTGCACGGTGATCACCACGTCCACCTCCGGGTCGGCGTAGACCTCGGCGAAGCAGGTGGTGATCCGGGCGTCGTCGGCGTCCTCGGGGATGATCGCGGCCTGCCCGGTCACGCTCAGCCCGGCGGAGGCGGCGGCCTCGGCGACCAGCGCGGCCAGCGAGGGCGAGGAGGCGACGACGGCGGCCCGGCGCCCGCGCGGCAGCGGCTGGAGCGCGAACAGCTGGGCGGCCTCGAGCATCTGGTGGGTGTTCTCGACCAGGATCACCCCGGAGCGCTGCATCACCTCCTCCAGGGTGCGGCGGGAGGCGAGCGTCGGGCGCACGGCGTGCCCCGGCGGCACCACGTGCCCGGAGCGCCCGGCGGTCACCACGACGACGGGCTTGGCAGCGGCGAGCCGGCGGGCCACCCGGGAGAACTTGCGCGGGTTGCCGATCGACTCCAGGTACAGCGCGACCACGTCGGTGGCCTCGTCGTCCTGCCAGAACTGCATGAGGTCGTTGCCGGAGACGTCCGCGCGGTTGCCCGCCGACACCAGGTGCGCCAGCCCGAGCCCGCGCCGGCGCACCGAGGCGAGGATCGACACGGCGGTGGCGGCGGACTGGCAGAAGATCCCGAACCGGCCCGGCGGGGGCGGGTCACCGCCGAGGGAGGCGTTGAGCAGCCCGGCGCCGGTGTGCGCGATCACCCCGTAGGACACCGGGCCGATCACCCGCATCCCGGCGGCGTGCGCGGTGCGCAGCAGCGCCCGTTGCAGCGCGAGCCCGGTGGCGCCGACCTCGGCGTAGCCGCCGGAGAGCACCACCACGCCGCGCACCCCGAGCCGGGCCAGCCCGCGCACCGCGAGCACCGCCTCCGCGGCGGGCATCGCCAGCACGGCGAGGTCCACCGGCCCGGGCACGTCCTCCAGCCGGTCCCAGGAGCGGGCGCCCGCGATCCCGGCGCGGCCGACCACCTCGACCCGCACCGGCCCCGCATCGGCGGCGGGCGCGGGCGGCACCACCGCCCCCGTGCGGCGCAGCGCGGCGCCCGGCCCGGCCACCAGGTGCTCCAGCACCCGGGTCACCAGCAGGTCGTCCAGCGACCCGGGCTCGACGGTCGGCGAGGTGAGCACCACCACGCTGCGCGCGCTGAGCAGGCTCTGCACGCTGCGCGCCTCCGCGGAGTGCTCCCGGTCCAGCATCACCGCCAGCGAGCGGTCGGTCGGGTCGATGTCGAAGGACACCTGCACCACCCCGTCGTCCAGGCTCTGCCGCGGCGAGTACCCGGCCTCGCGGAACACGGCGAGCATCCGGCCGTTCTGCGGCAGCACGTCGGCGACGAACCGCCGCACCCCGCGCTCGCGCGCCGCAGCCGCCAGGTGCTCCAGCAGCACCGAGCCGAGCCCGCGGCCGTGGTGCGCGTCGGCGATGTTGAACGCGACCTCTGCCTCGTCCGGGGCCACCCGGTCGTAGCGGGCGACGCCGATGATTGCGTCGTCCTCGGTCACCGCGACCAGCGCCACGCGGTCCCGGTGGTCGACGTGGGTGAAGCGCTCGAGGTCGCGGTCGGGCAGCCGTTCCAGCGGGGCGAAGAACCGCAGGTAGGTCGAGGTCTCGGACTGCGCGACGTGGAAGGCCTGGAGCGCATCGGCGTCGCCGGGACGGATCGGGCGCACATGGGTGGTGGTGCCGTCGCGCAGCACCACGTCGGCCTCCCAGCTCGCCGGGTAGCCGGCGGGCAGGGCTCCGTCCGCGCGCACGTCCCCGGTGACCTCCGCCATGCCTCCGAGCGTATCGTCGCCCCCTGCCGCGCGTCGTGGCACGCCCACGCCCGCGTGGCGGGGACAATGTCCCGGCACGCCGATCCGCCCGCACCGGGCGCCGACGTGCACCGACCAGCACACCACCGCAGCACCGACCCACGGGAGCCCAGGACCGCATGGCGCGCCGCAGCAGCACCCCCGACGTCCCTGGCGACGACGTCGTCGAGCGCATCGTCGACATCGACGTCGCCACGGAGATGGAGGGCTCGTTCCTCGAGTACGCCTACTCCGTCATCTACTCCCGCGCCCTGCCGGACGCGCGCGACGGGCTCAAGCCGGTGCAGCGCCGCATCCTGTTCCAGATGTCCGACATGGGCCTGCGCCCGGACCGGCCCTACGTGAAGTCGGCCCGCGTGGTCGGCGAGGTGATGGGCAAGCTGCACCCGCACGGCGACACCGCGATCTACGACGCGATGGTCCGCATGGCGCAGCCGTTCTCCCTGCGCCTGCCGGTGGTCGACGGCCACGGCAACTTCGGCTCGCTGGACGACGGCCCCGCGGCCCCGCGCTACACCGAGGCCCGGATGGCCCCCTCGGCGGTGGCGATGACCGCCGACCTGGACGAGGACGTCGTCGACTTCGTCCCGAACTACGACAACAAGCTCACCCAGCCCGCGGTGCTGCCCTCGGCGATCCCGAACCTGCTGGTCAACGGCGCCTCCGGCATCGCGGTCGGCATGGCGACGAACATGGCCCCGCACAACCTGGTCGAGGTGGTCGCCGCCGCCCGCCACCTGGTGATGCACCCGGACGCCACCCTGGACGAGCTGATGCGCTTCGTCCCCGGCCCCGACCTGCCCTCCGGCGGCAAGATCATCGGCCTGGACGGCGTGCGCGACGCGTACCGCACCGGCCGCGGCGCCTTCCGCACCCGTGCCACCGCCCGGATCGAGAACGTCACCGCGCGGCGCAAGGGCATCATCGTCACCGAGCTGCCCTACACGGTCGGCCCGGAGAAGGTGATCGAGAAGATCAAGGAGGGCGTGCAGTCCAAGAAGCTGTCCGGCATCTCCGACGCGATCGACCTCACCGACCGCACCCACGGCCTGCGCCTGGTGATCGAGGTGAAAACCGGCTTCGACCCGGACGCCGTGCTGGAGCAGCTCTACCGGTACACGCCGCTCGAGGACTCGTTCTCGATCAACAACGTCGCGCTGGTCGACGGCCAGCCGCGCACCCTCGGGCTGCGCGAGCTGCTGACGGTGTGGGTGGACCACCGGCTGTCCGTGGTGCGGCGGCGCAGCGCGTTCCGGCTGGCGAAGCGGCGCGAGCGCCTGCACCTGGTCGAGGGCCTGCTGATCGCGATCCTCGACATCGACGAGGTCATCCAGGTCATCCGTTCCTCGGACGACTCCGAGGCTGCCCGCACACGGCTGCGCCAGGTGTTCGACCTCAGCGAGCCGCAGGCCGAGTACATCCTCGAGCTGCGGCTGCGCCGGCTGACCAAGTTCTCCCGGATCGAGCTGGAGAAGGAGCGCGACGAGCTCGCCGAGCAGATCGCCGCGCTGGAGGCCCTGCTGGCCGACGACGGGCTGCTACGCACCGCGGTCAGCGACGAGATGGCCGAGGTCGCGGCCACCTTCGGCACCCCGCGCCGCACGATCCTGCTGGAGTCCGCCGGCGGATCCGTCACCGCCGCCGAGGGCGCCCCGACCAGCGGCCGTGGCGCCAAGGCGCCCGCGCTCAGCCTGGAGATCGCCGACACCCCCTGCTACGCGCTGCTGTCGGCCACCGGCCTGCTCGCGCGCACCGGCTCCACCGACGTCGCGCTGCGCCCGGCCGAGGGCACGGCCCGCGCCCGGCACGACGTGCTCAGCGGCGTGGTCGCCACCTCCACCCGCGCCGAGGTCGGCGTGCTCACCTCCGCGGGCGTGGTCCGCCGGCTGTCCGTGCTGGACCTGCCGGTGCTCCCGCCGACCGACGGCGCCCCCACCCTGGGCGGCGGCGTGCCGCTGGGCGAGCTGCTGGCGCTGGACAAGGGCGAGCGCGTGGTCGCGCTGGTGTCGGTCGCCGCCGACGCCCCGACCCTCGCGCTCGGCACCGCCCAGGGCGTCGTCAAGCGGGTCGTCTCCGGCGAGGCCCCCGCGAACCGCGACTCGTGGGAGGTCGTCACGCTCAAGGACGGCGACGAGGTGGTCGGCGCCGCGCACGTGGCCGATGACGACGAGCTGGTCTTCGTCGCCTCGGACGCCTCGCTGCTGCACTACCCTGCCTCCGCGGTGCGCCCGCAGGGCCGTCCCGCCGGCGGCATGGCCGGGATCAACCTGGCCGCCGGCGCCAAGGTGGTGCACTTCGGCGCGCTGTCCGCCGCCGACGCCGCCGCCGAGGAGGACGGCCCGGTGGTCGTCACGATCGCGGGCTCGTCCACCGCGCTGCCCGGCACCCAGTCCGGCTCCGCCAAGGTCACGCCCTTCGTCCGCTACCCCGGCAAGGGCCGTGCCACCGGCGGCGTCCGCGCGCACCGGTTCCTCAAGGGCGAGGACGCGCTGATCCTCGCCTGGGTCGGTGCCGCGCCCGGCCGTGCCACCGGGTCAGCCGGTCAGCCGGTGGAGCTGCCGGAGCCGGACGACCGGCGCGACGGCTCGGGGGCGCTGCTCGCGGCGCCGGCGGTGGCGATCGGCTGACCTGCGCGGACCGCGCGGGATTCACGCTCTCGTCACGCGGGGTTGGGCCGGGCACGGTAGACCTGGTCCGTGCACGCCGACGCCGCCCCGAGCCCCGTCCCCGCCGCTGACCTCCCCGCGCCCGCGTCGGCCGCCGCCGCCCGGCGGTGGCCGGTGGTCGCCTGGTCGCTGTGGGACTGGGGCTCGGCCGCGTTCAACGCGGTGATCACCACGTTCGTGTTCACCCGGTGGCTGACCAGCGACTCCTTCGTCGACCCGGCCGTCGTGGCGCAGGGCGGCGACGCGCTGGACGCCGCGCTGGCCCGGCACTCGACCTGGCTGGGCTGGGGGCTGACCGCCGCGGGCGTGCTGATCGCCCTGCTCGCCCCGCTGTCCGGCACCCGTGCCGACGGCTCCGGGCGACGCCGCCGCGGGCTGGCCGTGCAGACCGCGGTCACCGTAACGCTGTGCGCGGCGATGGCCCTGGTGCAGCCGGACCCGGACGCGCTCACCGCCAACCTGGTCGGCGGGATCGCCCTGCTCGCAGTCGCCAACCTCACCTTCGAGATCGCGTCGGTGCACTACAACGCCCTGCTCCCCCGGGTCGCCACCCCGGCCACCCTCGGCCGGGTCAGCGGGATCGGCTGGGGCGCGGGCTACCTGGGCGGGATCGTGCTGCTGCTGATCCTGTTCGTCGGCTTCATCGACCCGGAGGTCGGCTGGTTCGGCGTCACCGGTGAGAACGGCGCGAACATCCGGATCGCGGTGCTGCTGTCCGCCCTGTGGTTCGGGGTGTTCGCGGTGCCGGTGCTGCTCGCCGTGCCGGACGACCGGTCCTCCGCGCGTGGTGGAGCGGCACGCGCCCGCACCGGCCTGGTCGCCGGCTACCGGCAGATCGCCGCCGACGTGCGCGACCTGTGGCGCACCTCCCGGTCGACGGTGCTGTTCCTGCTGGCCAGCGCGGTCTACCGTGACGGGCTCGCCGGGGTGTTCACCTTCGGCGCGGTGATCGCCTCGGGCACCTTCGGCTTCTCCGCCAGCGAGGTCGTGGTCTTCGCGATCGCCGCCAACGTGGTGGCCGGCATCTCGACGCTGCTCGCCGGGCTGCTGGACGACCGGGTGGGGCCGCGCGCGCTGATCGTCGCCTCGCTGGTCGGCCTGGTGGTCGCCGGGATCGGGGTGTTCGCGCTGGCGGACGCCGGTGCCGGGGCGTTCTGGGTGTGCGGCCTGCTGCTGTGCGTCTTCGTCGGCCCCGCGCAGTCCGCCAGCCGCTCGCTGCTGACCCGGGTCACGCCGCCGGGGCGGGAGAGCCAGCTGTTCGGGCTGTACGCCACCACCGGGCGCGCGGCGTCCTTCCTGGCGCCCTTCGCGTTCTCCACCTTCGTCGCCGTGTCCGGCTCGCAGCGGTGGGGCATCCTGGGTCTCGTGCTGGTGATCGCGCTCGGGCTCGGGGCCCTGCTGCCGCTGCGGCTCGCGGCGGCCCGGGGCGGGCGTGGCGGCGCGGGGGTCGATCACGCGGCCGGACCCGCCGGGCCCACGGCCGGGGACCGCCCGTGACTGCCTGGACCCCCGACCCGCTCGGCGATGGGTGGGAGCAGACCACCCTCGCGCTGTCCGGCGTGGACCCGGACCTGGTGGCGACCGCCGTGCGGCGCACCCCCGGGCCCGTGGCACCCGGGGGTCCCGCCGTGCTGCACGTGCACGGCTTCAACGACTACTTCTTCCAGACCCACCTCGCGCAGGCCTGGGAGCGTCGCGGGTACACCTTCTACGCCCTCGACCTGCGACGCTGCGGGCGATCGTGGCGCGAGGGCCAGGTGCCGCACTACGTCGACGACCTGGCCGAGTACCGCGTCGAGCTCGGGCTGACCGCCGCGCTGATCCGCGAGCAGCTCGGCCACGACCGGCTCGTCGTGCACGCGCACTCCACCGGCGGGCTCACCGCGGCCCTGTGGGCGGACTCCGCCGCCGGGCGCGCCGTGGTGGACGCGCTGGTGCTGAACAGCCCGTGGTTCGACCTCAACGCCCGGTGGTTCCAGCGCGTCGTCTCGACCTGGGTGCTCGACACCCTCGCGCCGGTGGACCGGATGCGGGTGATCGCCGACGGCCCCTCCGCCTACTCCTGGCACCTCCACGTGGCGAACGGCGGGCGGTGGGACTACGACCGCGCGCTCAAGCCCGCCGAGGGCTTCCCGGTGCGCGCCGGGTGGCTGCGCGCGGTGCGACGCGGCCAGGCCCGGCTGGCACGCGGGCTGCGGATCGAGGCCCCGGTGCTGGTGTGCACCGCCGCCGAGTCCGGGCCGAACGCCCACGGCAACCCGCTGCTGGACGCGCAGGACACCGTGCTCGACGTGCGGCAGATCTGGGCGCGCGCTCCCCGGCTCGGCGAGGACGTCACCGTGGTCACCGTGCCGGGCGGCATCCACGACCTGTCGCTGTCCGCGGACGGGCCCCGGGCTGCGTACGAGCAGGCGGTGTTCGGCTGGCTGACCGAGGTGCAGGGGTCGCGCGCGGCGTGAGCGGGCGGGCCGGGCGAGATCTGGGCTGCCGGCGACCGGTGCGGCCGGCGACCGGTTGCGGTCGGCGATCGGTGCGGCCGGCCTCGGCGCGACCGGCGAGAGCGCGGACCGGGCCCGCTCAGCCCTGCGGCACCTCGGAGGCCGTGACCACCGGCGCGTCGACCCCGCCCTCGGCGGCGTGCGCCACCAGGCGGTCCCGGATCAGCCCGGCGATCTCCACGAACGCGCCGACCTGCTCGGGGCTGAGCGCCCCCACCAGCAGCTCGTGCACCAGCGCGCGGCGGGTGGCCGTGGCGGCGCGCGCGGCGACCGCCCCCTCCGGGCTGAGCCGCACCACGGTCCCGCGGGCGTCCTGACGGTCCCGGGTGCGCACCACGAGCCCGCGCTGCTCCATCCGGCGCACCTGGTGCGAGACCCGGCTGTCCTGCCACTCGGCGGCGGCGGCGAGGTCCTTGGCACGCAGCCCGCGCTCCCCGGCGGCCAGCAGGGGCTCCATCAGCTCGAGGTCCGCGACCGACACCCCGGGGTCGACGCCGAGCCCGCGCTCCAGCGCGGTGAACATCTCCCGGGACACGCCGAGGTACATCCGCCACACGGTGTCCTCGTCGGCCCCCTGCGGCGACCGCGCCGCGACCTGGTCCAGCGTCCCTGCCATCCGCCCAGCGTACGGCTCGGAACCGCGCTCAGAGCTCGATCGACGTGATCAGCGAACCGTGGGTCCGCTCGTACCCGAGCCAGGCGTACAGCCCGTGCGCGCCGGTCGGGTTGGCGGTGTCCACGCCGAGCTCGGCGTACTGCATCCCGTCCGCCGCGAACGCCCGCATCGCCGCCGACAGCAGCGCCACCGCGACCCCGCGCCCGCGCCATGCCCGCCGGACGCCGAGGATCTCCGTGTAGCCCGAGGTGTAGCCGGCCACCGGCCAGTCGTGCTCGTAGCGACCGCCCAGCGTGTAGCCGACGACCTCGCCGGTGGTCTCGTCCAGAGCGACGAAGCTCCAGGTCGGCGCGAACATCGACCGGCCGAGCGCCCACGCCTCCGCGGTGCGCGGCTCGCTGCCCCAGTGGTCCGCGAAGGCCTCGTTGTGCGCGACCCGGACCTGCTCGTCGAGCTCCGGCGTCCACGGCACCACCCGCACCCCGGCCGGCGCGGCGCCCTCGGGCAGCGGCACGGACAGGTCCCGGCGCATCTCGGTGAAGTAGCGGATCGGCGCGAAGCCGGCCGCCTGGTACATCCGCAGCGCCTCCGGCGAGTCCTGCTGGAGGTAGGCCCCGATCCGCCCCGGCACGTCCTTGCCGGAGGCGGCGAGCTTCTGCCGGCCCCGCGCGGCGCCCCAGGCGACCACGGCCCGCCCGACACCTCGGCCGCGCCAGGCCGGGTCGACCCCGCCGTTGAGGTGCGCGCGCACCACCCGCTCGTCACCGGGCGGGGTGTCCACGATCATCCACGCGCGCGGCACGCCCTCGTCGTCCAGCCCGATCCGGGTGTCCGCCGCCAGGTCCTTCCAGCCGCCCTCGAACCACTCGCCGACCTCGACCTCCGCGGTGCGGTACGGCACCGCGTCGCCCTCCTCGACCCGCGCGACCAGCGCCGCCAGCGCCGGCACGTCCTGCGGGGTCACCGCGCGCCAGGTCAGCCCGGTGCGAGGGCCCGGCTCGGGCAGGACGTCGGGGGCGGCGGCGCGCACGGCGATCGGCGGGAGGTTCGTCGGCATGGCTCCACGGTGCCTGACGGCAGGCCCGGTGTCACGTCCAAACACGCCGGTCCGGGCGTGCCGTCCGGGTGATCAGGATGATCAGGCGTCGATGCGCGAGACGTCCAGCTCGGAGGCGTTCTCCACGATGAAGTCCTTGCGCGGGGCGACGTCGGAGCCCATCAGCAGCTCGAAGGTCTTCTCGGCCAGCCGCACCTGCTCGTCGGCGTGCTCGGCCACCGGCAGGGTCACCCGGCGCAGCGTGCGGTGCCGCGGGTCCATGGTGGTCTCGGACAGCTGGTCGGCGTCCATCTCGCCCAGGCCCTTGTAGCGCTGGATGTCGTCCTTGTAGCGCTTGCCGGCCTTGTCGAGCTTCTTCAGCGTCGCGGCGAGCTCGGCCTCCGAGTACGTGTAGATGTACTCGTTCTTCCGGCTGCCGGCGCCGATCACCTCGATCCGGTGCAGCGGCGGCACCGCGGCGTACACCCGGCCGGCCTCGACCAGCGGGCGCATGTAGCGGAAGAACAGCGTGAGCAGCAGCGTGCGGATGTGCGCGCCGTCCACGTCGGCGTCGGTCATCAGCACGACCTTGCCGTACCGGCGGGCCTCCAGGTCGAAGGTGCGGCCCGAGCCGGCGCCGAGCACCTGGATGATCGCGGCGCACTCCGCGTTGCGCAGCATGTCCGAGACCGAAGCCTTCTGGACGTTGAGGATCTTGCCGCGGATCGGCAGCAGCGCCTGGAAGTCGCTGGACCGCGCGAGCTTGGCGGTGCCGAGCGCGCTGTCACCCTCCACGATGAACAGCTCGGTGCGGTCCACGTCGTCCGAGCGGCAGTCCGCGAGCTTCGCCGGCAGCGAGGACGTCTCCAGCGCGCTCTTGCGCCGGGAGATCTCCTTCTGCTTGCGGGCCGAGACGCGGGCGCGCATCTCCCCGACGATCTTGTCCAGCAGGGCCGCCGACTGCGCCTTGTGCTCGCGCTTCGCCGAGGTCATGATCGCCGCGAGCTCGGTGTCGACCACCTTCGCCACGATCCCGCGCACCGGCGCCGTGCCGAGGACCTCCTTGGTCTGGCCCTCGAACTGCGGCTCCGCCAGGCGCACCGTGATCACCGCGGTCAGACCGGCGAGCACGTCGTCCTTCTCGATCCGGTCCCCGCCGTCCTTCGCGGAGATCTTCAGCCGCCGCGCGTTCGCCTCGACCTGCTTGCGCAGCGTGCGCAGGATCGCGGTCTCGAAGCCGGCGAGGTGGCTGCCGCCCTTGGGCGTCGCGATGATGTTGACGAAGGTGCGGACCTCGGTCTCGTAGCCGGTGCCCCAGCGCAGCGCCACGTCGACCTCGCACTCGCGCTGCACCTCCTGCGGCGTCATGTGCCCGCGGGAGTCCAGCACCGGCACCGTCTCGGAGAACGACCCCGTACCGGTGAGCTTCCACGTGTCGGTGACCGGCGCGTCCGGCGCCAGGAAGTCCGCGAAGTCGACGGTCCCGCCGTCGTGCCGGAACACCTCCTCCGTCGGCCCCTCGGCGCCCGGGGTGCCCGGCAGCCCGCGCTCGTCGCGCACCGTGATCGTCAGGCCCGGCACCAGGAAGCTGGTCTGCCGGGCGCGCGTCACCAGCTCGTCGTAGGAGAACACCGCCGACTTCGGGAAGATGCTGCGGTCCGCCCAGTAGCGGATCCGGGTGCCGGTGCGGCCCTTGGCGACCTTGCCGACCACGTCCAGCCGCGACCCCGACACGAAGGGCTCGAAGGGCGACTCCGGCGAGCGGCCCGTGGCGTCGTCGAACACGCCCGGCTCCCCGCGGTGGAAGGACATCCGGTGCGTCTTGCCGCCGCGGTCCACCTCGACGTCGAGGCGCTCCGACAGCGCGTTGACCACCGACGCGCCCACGCCGTGCAGACCGCCCGAGGCGCCGTAGGAGCCGCCGCCGAACTTGCCGCCCGCGTGCAGCTTGGTCAGCACGACCTCGACACCGGTCAGCCCGGTCTTCGGCTCGACGTCCACCGGGATGCCACGGCCGCTGTCGCGCACCTCCACCGAGGAGTCCGCGTGCAGCACCACGTCGATCCGGTCGCCGTGCCCGGCCAGCGCCTCGTCGACGGAGTTGTCGATGATCTCCCACAGGCAGTGCATGAGGCCCCGGCTGTCGGTGGACCCGATGTACATGCCGGGGCGCTTGCGCACCGCCTCCAGCCCCTCGAGGACGGACAGGTGGCGCGCGGTGTAGCTGGACTCGGCAGAGGCGGTCGACACGAAGCAGGAGCCTAATCGGTCCCTCCGACAGGTCCGTGACGCCATGCCGGGGCGCCTCGCCGCGCGATCCTCGGGATCTCGCGCCCGTCGTGTGCGCGGCGTGTTGCGGGCCGGTGACGGCCGGGTGACTTTCGGTACGCGGACAGCGAACCACCCGCTCCTGAGGGGAAGGATCCGCGCGCGGGATGGTTGTATGACAACGTGACTGGAACGACCGAGACGACGCCGACACCGCTGACCGCAGCCGACCGCTGCGACCGTTGCGGCGCGCAGGCCTACGTCCGCGTGCTTCTGCCCGTGGGCGAGCTGCTGTTCTGCGCGCACCACGCCCGTGAGCACGGACCCAAGTTCGCCGGGGTCGCGCGCCACGTGCAGGACGAGACCGACAGGCTGCTCGCCGAGCACGGGGCAGGGGCCGGCGCCGCGCGCTGAGCCTCGACCCGCGCCACCGAGCGCACCGACACCGCAGGGCCCGCACCGGGGATCGCTCCCGGGGCGGGCCCTTCGTCGTGCCCCGGGTCGGCCGTCGGTGACCGGGCGTGCTGCTGCACCTTCACCGCGCCGCCCCGCCGTCGAACCCCGGTCCGACGCCGCCACCTGCCGACGCATGAGAGCCAGAACGGCCCCGCCCTCCGCGCAGGAGGACGGGGCCGTTCGGTTCGCGTCGTGCGACCTGATCAGTCCAGGTAGTCGCGCAGAACCTGCGAGCGCGACGGGTGCCGCAGCTTCGACATGGTCTTCGACTCGATCTGGCGGATCCGCTCGCGGGTCACGCCGTAGACCTTGCCGATCTCGTCCAGCGTCTTCGGCTGGCCGTCGGTCAGGCCGAAGCGCATCGAGACGACGCCGGCCTCCCGCTCGGACAGCGTGTCGAGCACCTGGTGCAGCTGCTCCTGGAGCAGCGTGAACGACACGGCGTCGGCCGGGACGACCGCCTCGGAGTCCTCGATGAGGTCACCGAACTCGGAGTCGCCGTCCTCGCCGAGCGGGGTGTGCAGCGAGATGGGCTCGCGACCGTACTTCTGGACCTCGACGACCTTCTCGGGGGTCATGTCGAGCTCCTTGGCCAGCTCCTCCGGCGTCGGCTCGCGGCCGAGGTCCTGGAGCATCTGGCGCTGCACGCGGGCGAGCTTGTTGATGACCTCGACCATGTGCACCGGGATGCGGATGGTGCGGGCCTGGTCGGCCATCGCGCGCGTGATCGCCTGACGGATCCACCAGGTCGCGTACGTCGAGAACTTGTAGCCCTTGGTGTAGTCGAACTTCTCGACCGCACGGATCAGACCGAGGTTGCCCTCCTGGATCAGGTCCAGGAACAGCATGCCGCGGCCGGTGTAGCGCTTGGCGAGCGAGACGACGAGACGCAGGTTGGCCTCGAGCAGGTGGTTCTTGGCGCGACGGCCGTCCTGCGCGATCCACTGAAGCTCGCGACGGGCCTTGGGCTCGATGTCGTCGCCGAGGCTCGCCAGGCGCTCCTCCGCGAACAGGCCGGCCTCGATGCGCTTGGCGAGCTCGACCTCCTGCTCGGCGTTCAGCAGCGCGACCTTGCCGATCTGCTTGAGGTAGTCCTTGACCGGGTCGGCGGTGGCGCCGGCGGTCACGACCTGCTGCGCCGGGGCGTCGTCCTCGTCACGGTCGGAGACGACGAAGCCGGTGTCCTCGGTCTCCTCCTTGGCGGCGGGGGTGGCCTTGGACTTGTCGCCCGCGGTGGCGGACTCCTCGGTGTCGTCCGACTCGTCGGCGTCGTCCGTGGTCTCGAGGTCGGCCTCGTCGATCTCGACGTCGTCCTCGATCTCGACGTCCTCGACCTCGGCGTCCTCGTCGTCGGCGTCCTTCGCGGACTTCACCGGCTTGGCGGCGGTGGCCTTGGTCGCGGTCTTCTTCGCGGCGGGCTTGGCGGCGGCACGGGTGCGCTTGGCGGCGGGCTTCTCCTCGCCGTCCTCGGACACGACGGCCTTGGCCGACGGACGGGCCTTGGCGGTGGTGGCGGCGGCGACCTTGGGCGCGGCGGCGGTCGGCTCGGTGACGGTGATGCCGGCGTTGGCCAGACCGCGCACGACGGCCTTGAGCCGCTTGGCGTCCTCCACCTGCGCGGCCTCGCACGCCGCCCTCAACGAGGCGGCGTCGACGCTCCCGTTGGAGAGGCCGCGCCGGACGAGGTCCTGGAGCGCGGGGTGCTCGAACTCACGCGGGAGGGTGGGGGTGGAAGTCTGGGGCGTCACGAATGACCTTTCGGCAGCAAGGGACCCGGTTCGGCGCGTCGGGTACCCGCATATTGTACCGGCCGCACCCGCACCGCGGCGTGCGTCGCTCGACGCCTGCGGGTGGCGTCGCGCATGACCGGCTGACCTGTCGGGGGGTACAACGAGCCGGACGCCCCCAGGATTCCCGCCACCGCGCCCGGGCGTGTCGCGCCGCGGGGCTCGCGCAGGGCGGGTGGGGACGGCCGCGTCGAGCGGGCCCGCAGGTCAGGCCGGGTGGGCCCGCAGGTCAGGCCGGGTGGGGGCGGCCGCGTCGAGCGGGCCCGCAGGTCAGGCCGGGTGGGCCCGCAGGTCAGGCCGGGTCGGGCTTGACCGCGAGGACCGGGCAGGGCGAGTCGAGCAGGATGCGCTGGGCGTTCGCGCCGAGGATCAGCTTGCCGACGGGGCTGCGGCGCCGCAGGCCGATGACGATCAGCGTGGCGCCGGTCTCCTCGGCGGTGCCGATGAGGTCCTCGGCGACGTCACGTCCGCCGGAGATCACCCGCACGTCGTGCGGCACGCCGGCTGCGGCGAGCGAGCCCTGCGCGTCCTCGAGGGCGGCGGCGAGCTCGGCCCGCTGCTCGTCGCTCTCGTCCCCGCGCTCGCTCACGACGACGACGAGCGGCTCGGAGCGGCGGACCGCCTCCCCCGTGGCCGCCGCGAGGGCGGCACGCCCCTCGACCGTCGCCAGGTACCCGACCACGATGCTCATGAGTGCTCCTCGCACGTGCGCGTCTACGTCCGTCGGTCGCCACCGGAGCGCCGTCGCGCGGTGGGGGCATGGACCGTGGTCCGACGGTACCGGACAGACCGGGCACCGACGAACGGCGACGCGCACGCCCCCGCCCGCCATCAGCCACGACGCCTGACCGCGCCCACGTCGCGGGCCTCACCGCTCCGCCCGGACCCAGGCGGGCGGCGTGCCGGAGTCCACCAGCCGGTGGACCAGGTGGGCCAGCCCGTGCTCCGGGTCGTCCCGGAGCGCGCGCTCGACCAGCACCGAGGCCCGCGGCCCGTCACCGGACCACCAGGCGACCAGCGCGAGCAGCGTGCGGGCGGGCGCCTGGCGCCGGACCCGCCCGTGCGCGACGACCCGCTCCAGCACGTGGACGGCGGCCGCCGTGGCGGCAGGATCCGGCCGGCGCGCGCCACCGGCCGACAGCAACGAGTCGAGCACGGCGCCGATCTGCGGTCCCACCGGTGCGCCGTCGGGGCCGCACCCCTCGTCGCCGCCCGCCAGCACCCGGTCGGGCAGGGCGGATCCGGGGGCGAGGATCGTCAGCAGCACGGCATCCCGCAGCACGCGGTCGGTCAGCGCCGCCTCGATCCGCCCGAGCACCCGCGGGGCGGTCGCCCTCCCGCCGGCGCCCTCCGGCGCACCGCCGCTGTCCTTCCCGGGTCGTCGCACTGCCGCGCCACCGTCGGCCACGCCGAGCCCGGCCGGGACGCGGGCCGCCGTCGCACCATCGGTCACCGCCGGCATGCTCGGCGCGACGCTCACGCTCGCCTCCGGCGCTCCGCCGCTCTCCGGCACGACTTCGCCCGGCACCGCATCGCCACCGCCCGTCGCACCGCCACCGGCCGCGCCGACCGCCGCCGGACCGCGCATCGCCGCCGCACCACCCGTCGCGGGCCCGCGCACCTCCGCGACGGCCGCCGTCCAGAGGTCCAGCGAGTCCCGACGCCAGCGCAGCACGGCGGCCTGCTGCCACGCGCCGCCGGTCGCCGCACCCGTCCCGGCTCTGGCACGCGGACCTGCGCCCTCTTCGGCCACACGAGCACGCGGGTCGGCGCACTGTCTGCCCGCACCGGCACGCCCACCGGCACCAGGCCGGCCGCCACCGGCACCCACCCCGCCGCCACCGCCCGCCGCCGCGTCGCCACCCGCCCCGCCCTCCGGCCGCACCCGCCGCGCCCGGCGGAGCCGGTCCGCCCAGCGCAGGCGCGCGGAGTCGGCGGAGCGCCGCGCACCGGCGGGGGCCGGGGTGATCCGGGCGAGGTCGGAGCGACGCGGGGCGACGGGGCCGGCGGCGTCGAGCCGACGTGCGAGGTCGCTGTCCGCGACGTCCTCCACCGGGCGCCCGCCGAGAGGGCAGCAGGCGGGGTCCGCGCAGTCGAGGTCGAGGTAGCCGTCGTCGGTCAGCACCCACTGCTCGATCCGTGCCCGGGGCCGACGGGCCTCCCAGGCGAGGGCGAAGCGCTCCACGGCGAGCACGACGGTGCTGCCGGGACGCGGTCGCAGGCGGCCGTCGGCGCGCGGCTCGCGCGGGTCGTCGGCGGTGTGCGCGGCCGCGACGACCTCGTGGGCGCCGTCGGCGAGCAGGTGCGCGACGAGGTCGTGCGCGAGCATCGGGCCGGTCGGTCCGGCGAGGTCGGCGAGGTCGACCCGGGCGACGAGGCCGAGCCGCCGGCGTGGTCCGCCGATGCCCGCGACGACCAGGGACTCGCGGGGCCGGAAGCCGAGGCGGTGCGGGAGGTAGGCGAGCAGGTCGGGGGCGGCGCGCAGGCGCAGCACGGGCGGTGCGTCGTCGGTGGTGCCGGGCCGGGCGTGGTCGGTGGTGGTCGCCATGCGCCGAGCCCACGCCCCACGCCCCGCCGCGCACCACCTCCGGCGGGCCGACCTGGGGACGACGGAGCCGTGCGGAGCCTGTGGACGCGTCGAGGTCCGCCTGCTGAGCGGCGCTACTGTGGCGCGGTGCCCGCCCGATCTCTCGCCGCCGCCGCGCTGGTGGTGCTGACGACCCTCGCCACGGCCGCGTGCACCGGGTCCGACACTCCCGCGCCGACCCCGTCCGGATCGGTCGCGACGGCGCCCGCCCCGGCCCCCAGCGCGACGGAGAGCCTGCTGCCCAGCCCGACCTCCACCACCTCGGCGGTGGGCGCGCTGGCCCCGGGCTTCCCCACCGACCTGGTGACGGTGCCCGAGGGCAGCGAGATCCTGGTCTCTGCCGCGCAGACCGATGCGGCGACCGGGCTGCTGGACGTCAGCCTGAACCTGCGCAGCCCGTTGAGCACCGCCGATCTGGTGGCCGCGGTCGGCGGCGGGCTGGTGGCGGCCGGCTTCGTCGAGACGGTGATCGATCCCGGCGCCTCCGGCCTCGCCGCGACCTCGACCTACGTGCGCGGGGACGACGGCGCCGAGCTGCTGACCCTGGGCGTGCTGGACCGCGACGGGGTGCGCACGCTCACCCTGGGCGGCTCTGTGCGCGTCGCGGGCTGACCGGCTCTAGGCTCGCCGCGTGAGTCCCGCCACCGCCCTCGTCGACGCCGAGGACCTCCGGGCCCGCGTCGACGCCCGCCTGGCCGAGCACGTGGACCGGTTGCAGCCCGAGCTGGTCGCCGCCGGTGCCGGGGCCGCTCCCCTCGGGGACGCGGTGCGGCAGATGCTCCTGGGCGGCAAGCGGCTGCGGGCGGCGTTCTGCTACTGGTCCTGGCGCGCGCACGGCGGCGTGCCGGGCGATCCGGGGCAGCCGGACGACCCGTCGTCCCCGGTGATCGGGGTCGGCGCGGCGCTGGAGCTGTTCCAGGCGGCGGCGCTGTTCCACGACGACGTGATGGACGACTCGGACACCCGTCGCGGCCGCCCGGCCGCGCACCGGGTGTTCGCCGCGATGCACCGCGAGCACGGCTGGTCGGGCAGCGACCGCCGGTTCGGCGACTCGGCGGCGATCCTGCTCGGCGACCTGGCCCTGGTCGCCGCGGAGCGCGAGTTCACCGACGCGATGGCCGCGCTGGCTCCGTCGGCGGACCGCGCGGAGCGCGTGCGCCGGGCGCAGGCGGTGTTCGACCGGATGCGCACCGAGGTCACCGTCGGCCAGTACCTCGACCTGCTGGCGCAGGCGCTGCCGTGGGGCACGGACCCGGTGGCGGACGAGCAGCGGGCCCGCGAGGTGATCCGGGCGAAGACCGCCCGCTACAGCGTGGAGCACCCGGTGCTGATCGGTGCGGTGCTGGCCGGGGCGGACGAGGAGGCCCTGGCGGGCGCGAGCGCGTTCGGGCTGCCGCTCGGCGAGGCCTTCCAGCTGCGGGACGACCTGCTCGGCGTGTTCGGCGACCCGGCGACCACCGGCAAGCCCGCCGGGGACGACCTGCGCGAGGGCAAGCGGACCGTGCTGGTGGCCCGGGCGATGGCGCAGGCGGCCAGCACCGGCGACACCGCTCTCGCCGCGGCCCTGCACGACGGGCTGGGCGACCCGGACCTCACCGAGCAGGCGTGCCGGGCGCTGGCGGACCGGATCGCCGGGTCGGGTGCGGTGGAGCAGGTCGAGGAGCTGATCACCGACCTGTCGGGGCGGGCGTTCAGCGCGCTGGCGGCGGCGCCGCTGGTCGAGGGGCCGCGGTCGGTGCTGGAGCGGCTGGGACGGCTCGCGGTCGACCGCCAGGCCTGACCGGCACCCCGGACAGCACCCCGGCCGGCATCGAGGCCGACCGGGGCACGGGGACGATCAGAGCATCGCCTGCGCGCGGCGGCGGACCTCCGTCTTGTGACCGGCGCGCAGGGCGTCCACCGGCCGGCCGGGCAGCGAGTCGTCCGGGGTGAACAGCCAGACGATCGCGTCCTCGGGGGTGAACCCGGCGTCGCCGAGCACGCTGAGCGTGCCCTGGAGCGAGGCGAGCACGGCGGCACCGGCGCCGTCGGCCTGCACGTCGGCGGTGGAGTTGCCCTGGTCGACGGGGACCAGGAAGTCGGCGGGCACCGAGAGCACCGGCGGGTCGCCGCGGCGGACGCCGGACAGCCGGCCCTCCTTCAGCAGGCGGCGGACCTTTCCGGCGTCGATGCCGAGCTTGTCGGCGATGTCCGGGACGGTGAGCCAGGAGTCGACGAGGTCATCAGGGGTGGGCTGCGCAGTCACGGGGGTCAGCCTACTGACCTGCGCGTCCCTCGTCCGTGCGAGCGCCCCGGGGTGCCGACGGGTGAATCCGCAGCACAATCGGACATTTTGCGGCTCCGGCTTTCCCTGTGCGTTCTGGTGCATTACCGTCAACTCCAGTCACACGAATCACACCAGTCACATCGGTCACTCGCACACCACCCCACGAACCGCAGAGGTCACCATGACGACGACCGCCACCGCCACCGTCGAGGACGACGCCGCCCCGCGCCCCGCCCGGGGTCGCCGCCTCGCCACCAGCACCGGCGCCACGCTCGCCATCGCCGCCGTCGGTCTGACCGCCACCGCGGGCGCCGCGCACGCCGACGAGCAGTACACGGTCCGCTCCGGTGACACCGTCAGCCACATCGCCGCCCGCTACGGCACCACCGTGTCGGCGGTCCGCAGCGCCAACGGCCTCGACGCGCGCGCCTTCATCCGCGAGGGCCAGCGCCTGACGATCCCGACGCAGGCGACCTCCTCCCCCGCCGTCGCCGCCGCCCCGGCCGCCGCCGCGGGCAGCCACGCCGTCGTCTCGGGCGAGACGGTGTCCTCGATCGCCAAGCGCTACGGCACCACCGTCGCCGCGATCGTCTCCGCCAACGGCCTGGACTCCCGCGCGTTCATCCGCGCCGGCCAGACCCTCACCATCCCCGGAGCGACCACCAGCGCCGCGACCACGACCACCGCCGCCACCACGACCTCGGCCGCCGGCAGCCACGCCGTCGCCTCCGGCGAGACGGTGTCCTCGATCGCCAAGCGCTACGGCACCACCGTCGCCGCGATCGTCTCCGCCAACGGCCTGGACTCCCGCGCGTTCATCCGCGCCGGCCAGACCCTCACCATCCCCGGCGCGACCACCACCACGGCGGCCGCCACCACGACGACCACCACCAGCAACCTGGTCGGCAACACCTTCGCCGGACGCACCTACGCCCCGGCCGTCGTCGCCTCGGCGAACCAGAACAAGGCCGCCCTGCTGTCGATGAGCGTCCCCTCGGCCGCCCAGATGCAGGCCAAGGTCGCCGACACCGCCCGCGCGATGGGCGTGGACGCGTCGCTGGCGCAGGCCATCGCCTTCCAGGAGTCCGGCTTCAACCACACCGCGGTCTCCCCGGCCAACGCGATCGGCACCATGCAGGTGATCCCGTCCTCCGGCGAGTGGGCGTCCCAGCTGGTCGGCCGTCAGCTCAACCTGCTCGACCCCGACGACAACGTCGTGGCCGGCGTGGCGATCCTGCGCTCGCTGCTGAAGTCGTCCGGCGGCGACCTCCCGACGGCCATCGCCGGGTACTACCAGGGGGCGACCTCGGTGAAGAAGAACGGCATGTTCGCGGACACCCGGCGCTACGTCGCGAACGTCCAGACCCTCATGACGCGCTACTGAGCGCGCGGATGCCCGGTCCGCGCCGCCCCCGCCCGTAGAATGCGGGCCGTGGGAGCCACCGTCACCGACCCGCTCGTCGGCCGCCTGGTCGACGGGCGCTACGAGGTCGTACAGCGCATCGCGCGGGGCGGCATGGCCACGGTGTACCTCGCCGTGGACCGCCGCCTCGACCGCGACGTCGCGCTCAAGGTCATGCACCCCCACCTCGCCGAGGGCGGGGCGGGTGCCGACTTCGTCGCGCGCTTCCGCCGGGAGGCCCGCGCCGCCGCCCGCCTGACCCACCCCGGCCTGGTCGGCGTCTACGACCAGGGGCTCGACGGCGAGACGTCCTACCTGACCATGGAGTACGTCGACGGGGTCAACCTGCGCCGGCACCTCGCCGAGCGCGGGTCGCTGAGCGTCGGCGAGACCCTGCGGGTCGCGGAGCAGGTGCTCGACGCGCTGGCCGCCGCGCACCGCGCCGGTCTGGTGCACCGCGACATCAAGCCGGAGAACGTGCTGATGGCCGCGGACGGCCGGGTCAAGCTCGCGGACTTCGGTCTGGCGCGCGCCGTCACCGAGGTCACCTCGACCACCACCGGCACCGTCTTCGGCACCGTCGCCTACCTCGCCCCCGAGCTGGTGGTGCGCGGCGAGAGCGACGTGCGCACCGACGTCTACGCCGCGGGCGTGCTGCTGTACGAGATGCTCACCGGACGGCAGCCCTTCACCGGCGAGACGCCGATCCAGATCGCGTTCCAGCACGTCAACTCGGACGTCCCGGCGCCCTCGGACTCGGCGGCGTGGATCCCGGTCGAGATCGACGAGCTGGTCAGCGCCCTGGCGGCGCGCGACCCGGAGGACCGGCCCACCGACGCCTCCGCCGCGCTCGCCCTGCTCCGCCGCACCCGCGAGGCGCTGGACCCGGCCACCCTGGACCGACGCACCGACGTCGCGCCGACCGTCGTCCTGCCCGCCGACACCGACGACGCCGAGACCGGTGCCTCCGAGGTCGACGCGTCCGAGCCCGAGGACGGCGACGAGGACGCGGCGGTCGACACCGACGCCACCACCCGGATCGACGCGCTGCACGCCGGTCGCACGGTCGCGCTGCCGATCGGTCTGGGCGAGCACGGATCCGGGAACGGTGCGGTCGTCGCCACGATCGACGCCCCGCCGCGCCGCAGCCGGCGCCGGCTCGTCGCCTGGATCGCCGCCGCGGTGCTCCTGGTCGCGGCCGTCGCGGGCGGCTCCTGGTGGTACGCCACCGAGGGCCCCGGCGCGTTCACCACCGTCCCGGAGATCGCCGGGCTGACCCAGGCGGACGCCGAGGCGGCGCTGGACGAGGCCGGGCTGGACCACACCGCGCAGGACGGCTTCTCCGACGACATCGCGGTGGGATCGGTGATCAGCTCCGACCCCGGTGACGGCGAGAGCGTCCGCAAGGACGGCTCGGTGACCCTGACCGTCTCCGTCGGCCCCGACGTGGTCGACCTGCCCGCCGGGCTGGTGACGATGATGCAGGACGACGCCGCGGCCGCGCTCACGGCCGCCGACCTGGTCGCCGGCTACGAGCCCTTCGACACCCAGGCCGACTGGGACGACACCGCGACGATCGGCTCCGTGCTGCGGGTGGTCGACGAGGACGGCAACGACATCCCCGAGGGCACCAAGGTCCCGCGCGGCTCGACGGTGTACCTGATCCTCTCCGACGGCCCCGCACCGGTCACGGTGATCTCGGTGGTCGGCGCGACCCTGGAGGACGCCACGGAGCAGCTCGGCGAGAGCGGGCTCAAGGTCACCTCCGAGGAGGTGTTCAGCGACACCGTCGCCGCCGGTGCGGTCGTGGCGCAGGACCCGGGCAGCAACGCCGAGGCGCACCGCGGGGACACCGTGCACCTCCAGGTCTCCAAGGGCCCGGAGCTGATCGAGGTGCCGAGCGTGTTCGGCAACTCCTACGACGACGCCAAGGCGACGCTGGAGGGCCTGGGTTTCGTGGTGGTCCGCGAGAACGTCTTCGCCTCCCCCACCGGCCGGGTGCTCTCGCAGAGCGTCAGCGCCGGCGAGAGGATCAAGCGCGGCACCCAGATCACCCTCAAGGTCGTCTGACCCCGCAGCGGACGCCCCCCGGCAGCACGAACGGCGCCCCGCGAGATCTCTCGCGGGGCGCCGTTCGTGCCGAGCGCGGTCTCAGCGCCGCAGCAGCTCGACCACCTGGAACGCGAGCTCCAGCGACTGCTGGTGGTTCAGGCGCGGGTCGACCAGCGTCTCGTAGCGCCGGGCCAGGCCCTCGTCGTCGATCTCCTCCGCGCCGCCGAGCACCTCGGTGACGTCGTCGCCGGTGAGCTCGATGTGCAGGCCGCCGGGCACGGTGCCCAGCGCGCGGTGCACCTCGAAGAAGCCGGCGACCTCGTCCATCACGTCGGAGAACCGCCGGGTCTTGTAGCCCGAGGCCGAGGTGATGCCGTTGCCGTGCATCGGGTCGCACACCCAGGTGACCGGGCGTCCGTCGGCGGTGATCTTCTCCACCAGGCCGGGCAGGCGGTCGCGGATCTGGCCCGCGCCCATCCGGGTGATGAAGGTGATCCGGCCGGGCTCGGCGCCGGGGTTGATCTTGTCGATCAGCCGCAGCGCGTCGTCCGCGGTCGAGGTCGGGCCGAGCTTGATGCCGATCGGGTTGTGCACGCGGGAGAAGTAGTCCACGTGCGCCCCGTCGAGCTGACGGGTGCGCTCCCCGATCCACAGGAAGTGCGCCGAGCAGTCGTACGGCAGGCCGGTGCGCGAGTCGATCCGGGTGAGCGGCCGCTCGTAGTCGAGCAGCAGCCCCTCGTGGCTGGAGTAGAAGTCCACGGTCCGCAGCGCGTCGAAGTCCGCCCCGCAGGCCGCCATGAACCGGATGGCCCGGTCGATCTCGGCGGCGATCTCCTCGTAGCGCGAGTAGGCCGGGTTCTGCGTGAACCCCCGGTTCCACTCGTGCACCCGCAGCAGGGACGCGAAGCCCCCGGTGGTGAACGCGCGGATCAGGTTCAGCGTGGACGCCGACGTGTGGTACGCCTCGAGCAGCCGCTCCGGGTCGGGCGTGCGGGCCTCGGGCGTGAACTCGAAGCCGTTGATGATGTCGCCGCGGAACGCGGGCAGCGTGACCCCGTCGCGGGTCTCCTCCTCGGAGGAGCGCGGTTTGGCGTACTGCCCGGCCATCCGGCCCATCTTGATCACGGGCAGGCTGGCGCCGTAGGTGAGCACGACCGCCATCTGCAGGACGGTCATGATCTTGCCGCGGATGTTGTCCGCGGTGGCCTCGGCGAAGGTCTCGGCGCAGTCGCCGCCCTGCAGCAGGAACGCCTCACCGCGACCGGCGGCGGCGAGCTGGGCCCGCAGCGCGTCGGCCTCGCCGGCGAACACCAGCGGGGGCAGCCCCGCGAGGCGGGCCCCGACGCGGGCGAGCGCGTCGGGGTCCGGCCAGGCGGGCTGCTGGGTGACGGGCAGGCTCCGCCAGGCGTCGAGCCCCTGGACGACGGCCGGGTCTGCCTCGACGCTCACGAGTGGCTCGCGGGCACCAGCGGCTGGCCGATGTCCTCCAGGAGGGCGCCGAACCAGGGCTGCGTGACGTCGAAGGCCTTGCCACCGGCGATGCGCGGGAACGCGATGGCCTTGAGGCGGTCGCCGTCCTCCTCGTCGTGGCCGATCACGCCGGACTCGCCGCGCAGCGCGCACTCGACGGCCAGGTCGGTCATCGACTTGATCAGGCGCAGGTCCTCGGCGTTGGCCGCGGCGGCACGGGAGTAGTAGCCGGACTTCTGGACCATGGTCTTCTCGGCGCCGAGCTTCTCCGCGAACTGCTTCGCGAACCACTGGCCCGGGTTGATGGTGTCCAGCTTGACGTGGCCGAACGGGTCGCGCGGCACCTCGGCGCCGGAGGCCTCGAGCTGCTCGACGATCTCGTGCATGCCCGCACCCTCCGACAGGAAGATGTTGACGTTGCCCTGCTCGTCCATGATCGTCTTGAGGCGCGCGGCCTCGGCGTCGATGTCGATCGCCAGCTCGGGCAGGAACACCGCGTGGATGTCCCAGCGCTCCCGGGTCAGGCCGAGGGCCGGGGCCCACTCCTGGGCGTCGAGCCACGTGCGGTACGCGGAGGCGGAGGCGGCGGTCAGCCAGCCGCAGTGCCGGCCCATGACCTCGTGCACGATCAGCATGCGCGGGCCGGAGCGGTGCTCGCCGATGACGTTCGCGGCGAAGCCGGCGGCCTCCTCGGCGGCGGTCCACGCGCCCAGCGACTGCTTGATCGGCACCACGTCGTTGTCGATGGTCTTCGGCAGGCCGACGACGGTCAGGCCGTAGTCGTTCTCGGCCAGGTAGGCGGCGAGGTCCGCGGCGGTGGTGTTGGTGTCGTCGCCACCGATGGTGTGCAGGACGTCCACGCCGTCGGCCTTGAGCTGCTCGGCGGCGACCTGGAGCGGGTCCTGGCCCTCCTGCACGAGCCCGCGCTTGACGCAGTCGGCCGCGTTGGTGAGCTTGACGCGCGAGTTGCCGATCGGCGAGCCGCCGAACTTGTGCAGCACGCCGGCCTGGGCGCGGGCCTCGGGGCCGATCACGATCTTGTCGCCGCGCAGGAGGCCGTAGTAGCCGTGCTCGTAGGCGATGATCTCGATCTCGGGCGCGATCTCGGTGTACCGCTCGATCAGGCCACCGACGGCCGAGGACAGGCACGGAGCGAAGCCACCCGCGGTCAGGAGCGCGACGCGACGAACCGACATGAGAAACACCCTTCGTAGATCAGCACGGCTGGGCGATCCCCAGCCCGGAACAGCACAGCGTCAGTGAAGGTCAGGTCCCACCAGGGGACCCGGGCCCTTGGTCCGGGGTGCGGGCGCGCGAGGCGTCCCGCACCGGGGGTCATCCTACGGAACGCCCCGGCTCGTCCTCCGGCGGGACCGGAACCTGGACATCGGGGACCGCGCGGCCGCCGGGGGCGCTCGGCGCCGGGGCGTCGGGGCCGCTCGCGGCGGGGTGGCCGGTGGCGATCCGGGCCTTCTGGGTCGCGGCGTAGATGTCCACGTACTCCTGGCCGGACAGGCTCATCAGCGAGTACATGATCTCGTCGGTGACCGAGCGCAGGATGAACCGGTCGTTCTCCATGCCCTGGTAGCGGCTGAAGTCGAGCGGCTCGCCGATCACGACGCCGATCCGGCGCGGGCGGGGCAGCCGCTGGCCGAGGGGCTGGGCCTTGTCGGTGTCGATCATCGCGACCGGGATCACCGGCACGCCGGCCTCCAGCGCGAGGCGCGCGACACCGGTCTTGCCGCGGTACAGCCGGCCGTCGGGGCTGCGGGTGCCCTCGGGGTAGATCCCGAACAGGCCGCCCTCCTCCAGGCGCCGCAGGCCGGTGCGCAGGGCCGCCTCGGAGGCCTTGCCGCCGGAGCGGTCCACCGGGATCGTGCCGACGCCGCGCATGAAGCCCGCGACCAGCCGGCCCTTGAGTCCGCTGCCGGTGAAGTACTCGTTCTTGCCGATGAAGACGATCTCGCGGTCCAGCACCAGCGGCAGGAAGAACGAGTCGATCACGGCGAGGTGGTTGCTGGCGAGGATCGCTCCCCCGCTGCTGGGCACGTTCTCGGCGCCGCGGACCCACGGGCGGAACAGCAGGTGCAGCAGCGGACCGACGAGGACCCGCTTCATGAACCAGTAGAACAACCTGCCACCTCTCGCCCTCGTCGTCACGGGACTCCCGCGACGCTCGGTCCGACCGACTCTAGAGTGCTGCCATGGCACCGCGTCCCGACCTGCCCGACGACGATCCCACCGACCGGTCCGTGCCGGGCGGCGATCACGTCAGCGACGAGCAGTGGGCCGCGATCGTCGCCGACCTGCGTGGCGACCTCGACCCCACCGGACCTGATCCGACCGGTGCCGACGACGGCACGGCCGGCGAGCCCGACCCTGCACGGACGACGTCCGGTCCCGCCGTAACCTACCCCGTCGCGCCGTGGGTCTCAGAACGGCGCGTCGTGCGACCTGCACGCCGACCCGGCTCCGACGAGGACGAGGCGGTGCCGCCGGAGCTCGCGGGCGCCCGGGACTGGGACGCCACGGCGCAGATGGACGAGGCCGAGCGGCGGGTGGACGCCGAGGAGCACTTCGTGCCGGAGGACCCGGGCCCGGTCCTCGGCGGCGACCCGCTGCTGACGATGGCCTGGCTGGCGGTCGGCGGGATCCCGCTGTTCTGGCTGGTGATGGTGATCGCGTGGCGCGACGCCCCGCGCACGGTGCTGCTCGCCTCCGGCGTGGTGTTCCTGCTCGGGCTGGCGCTGCTGCTCTGGCGGATGCCGCACCGGCGCGGCGACGGCGGCACGGACGACGCCGACGACGACGGGGCCGTGGTGTAAGCGCTGCGCACAGACGACGGCGCGCACGACGAGGGGCGGCGGACCGTGCTGGTCCGCCGCCCCTCGTGCGTCATGCCGGGGCGAGCCCCGGGGGTGGCTCAGCGGCGGGCGAGGTCCGCCGCGCCGACGATGCCCGCGTCGTTGCCCATCGAGGCCAGCGCGAGCGGCGCCTCCGGGCGGTGCCCGCGGGCGGACAGCTGCTCCTGGAAGCCGCGGCGCGCCGGGGCCAGCAGCAGGTCGCCGGCGGCGCTGACGCCACCGCCGATCACCACGATCGCCGGGTCGAGCAGCGCGGCCACGGAGGCCGAGCCCTCGCCGATCCACCGGCCCAGCTCGGCCAGCAGCTCGACGGCCAGCGGGTCGCCCTCCTGGGCGGCGCGGGTGACGTGCGGACCGGTGAGCTCCTCGGCGTCGCCGCCGGCCAGCTCCAGCAGGCGGGTGCCGCGCTCGGGCTCGGTGATCAGGGCGGCCTGGGCGTCGCGCACCAGCGCCGAGCCGGAGGCGTACTGCTCCCAGCAGCCCTCGTGGCCGCAGCCGCAGTAGTGGCCGCCGGGGACCACGCGCATGTGGCCGACCTCGGCCGCCACGCCCCAGGCGCCGCGGACCAGGTTGCCGCCGACGACGAGCGCGCCGCCGAGGCCGGTGCCGATGGTCAGCATGAGCATGTCCTGCACGTCGCGCGCGGCGCCGAAGCGGAACTCGGCCCAGCCGGCGGCGTTGGCGTCGTTCTCGACGACGATCTTCACGTCCTCGCCGAGCTCCTTGGCGACGATGTCGCGCAGCGGGTGGTCGCGCCAGGGCAGGTTCGGGGTGAACAGCACGGTCGACTGGTCGGAGCCGATGAAGCCGGGGGCGGCGAGGCCGATCGCGCCGACCTCGTGCTGCTCGATCAGCTCGCGGCACGCCTCGATCACGCCGTGGTCGACGCTGTCCGAGTCGCGGGGGTCGGTGTCGCGACGCGTCTTCGCGATGATCCGGCCGTCCTCGTCGACGACACCGGCGGCGATCTTCGTCCCGCCGATGTCCACACCGATGGCGTGCATGCTTCCCTGCTTCCGCGTGATGGTCCCGACCGTGCACGAGGGCTCCCGGCCCTGCCCGGTGGACCCGGGTGGCGCGTCCGCGACGGAGGCGGCGCTGCGCAGGTGCGCGCTCGTGCGCCCCCACGCTAGCGCGTCGAGGTCCCAGGCTCTGAATGCGCTCCCATGCCGGAAGGTGCCCACAACGCCCGGACCCGCACCACGAGCGGGTGACGACGCGACAGACCCCCTGCGGGTAGGACCTAGGTCCCCTATGCTGCGAGAGTCCTTCCACCTCTGACAACGGAGCCAGAACATGGAAGAGTTCCGCACTCCCCTGCTCGTCGAGGCCGCCCCCGACGAGAACCTGCTGGACCTGCTCGACGCGCGCGTGGCCGCCACCGGCGACGGCCCGCTGATCGAGTTCAAGACCCCCGGCACCGGCACCACCTGGACCACCGTGTCCGCGAGCGCCTTCGCGGCCCGGGTGCAGGCGGTCGCGCGCGGGTTCGTCGCGCACGGGGTCGCGCCCGGCGACCGGGTCGGGATCATGTCCCGCACCCGCTACGAGTGGACGCTGCTCGACTGGGCGCTGTGGACGGCCGGCGCGGTGCCCGTGCCGGTCTACGAGACGTCCTCGGCCGAGCAGGTGCACTGGATCCTCACCGACGCCGACGTGACGCTGCTGGTGGTGGAGACCGCCGAGCACGCCGCCACCGTCGCCGAGGTCCGCCCGGAGGCCCCGCACCTGCGCGACGTGCTGGTGATCGACGAGGGCGCCGTGGCCGCGCTGGAGGCCGCCGGGGCCTCGGTGCCCGCCGCCGAGATCGCCGCCCGGCGACGCTCGGCCGCACGCGACGACCTCGCCACGCTGATCTACACCTCGGGGACCACCGGGCGGCCCAAGGGCGTCGAGCTGACCCACGGCAACTTCTCGATCCTCGCCCGCAACGCCGTCGAGGGGCTGCACGAGGTGGTGAGCACGCCGGGTGCGCGCACGCTGCTGTTCATGCCGCTGGCGCACGTCTTCGCGCGGTTCGTCGAGGTGCTCTGCATGCCGGCCGGCGCGGTGCTCGGGCACACCCCGGACACCAAGACGCTGCTGGTCGATCTGGCCGAGTTCCAGCCGACGTTCATCCTGTCGGTGCCCCGGGTGTTCGAGAAGGTCTACAACTCCGCAGAGCAGAAGGCCGCCGCCGGCGGGAAGGCGAAGATCTTCCAGTGGGCCGCCCGCACGGCCATCGCCTACTCGCGGGCGCTGGACGAGGGCCGTCCCGGGATCGCCCTACGCGCGCAGCACGCCCTGGCCGACCGGCTGGTGTTCCACAAGCTGCGCGAGGCGATGGGCGGCCGGATCGAGTGGGCGATCTCCGGCGGCGCCCCGCTGGGCGAACGGCTCGGGCACTTCTTCCGCGGGATCGGCGTGCGGATCCTCGAGGGCTACGGCCTGACCGAGACCACCGCCCCCGCCACCGTGAACATGCCCGCCCGCACCCGGATCGGCACCGTCGGCCCGCCGCTGCCCGGCACCGCCGTCCGGATCGCCGCCGACGGCGAGGTCGAGGTGCAGGGGCCGCAGGTGTTCCGGCAGTACCACCGCAACCCGGTCGCCACCGACGAGGCCCTGCACGACGGGTGGTTCCGCACCGGCGACCTCGGCTCGCTCGACGACGACGGCTACCTGCGGATCACCGGGCGCAAGAAGGAGATCATCGTCACCGCCGGCGGCAAGAACGTGGCCCCCGCGGTGCTGGAGGACCGGCTGCGCTCGCACCCGCTGATCAGCCAGGTGGTCGTGGTGGGCGACGGGCGCCCGTTCATCGGCGCGCTGGTCACCCTGGACGCCGAGGGCCTGCCCGGCTGGTGCGCCGCCCACGGCCGCCCGGTGCTCACCGTCGAGGAGGCCGCGCACGACCCGGAGGTGATCGCCTCGATCGACAAGGGCGTGGAGCGCGCCAACAAGGCGGTGTCCCGCGCGGAGTCGATCCGCCAGTACCGGATCCTCGACCGCGACCTGACGATCGCCAGCGGCCACCTGACGCCGAAGCTCAGCGTCCGGCGCACCCACGTGCTCAAGGACTTCGCCACCGACGTCGAGGCGATCTACACCGCCGAGCACACCGGCTGACGGGTTCCTCGGCGGGGTCGACGCGGGCATCATGGTCCGCGTCGACCCCGTGAGGAGCGCCCGTGACCAGCAGCGCCGTGCCCAGCAGCCCCACGCCCGACCCGGTGCTGCCCGGCAGCAGCGCCGCGGTGGCCGCCGCCCTCGCCGCTGCCGGGGTGCCCGGGCCCGTGCAGGTGCTGCCCGGTGCCGCCCGCACCGCCGCGCAGGCCGCCGAGGCGCTGGGCTGCGCGGTCGGGGCCATCGCCAACAGTCTGGTCTTCTGGTGCGACGACGCCCCGCTGCTGGTGATGACCAGCGGGGCGCACCGCGTCGACACCGCGGCCCTCGCCGCACGCACCGGGCGCGGGACGCTGCATCGCGCCACCCCCGAGCAGGTCCGGGCCGCCACCGGCCAGGCGATCGGCGGGGTCGCTCCCGTCGGGCACCCCGCGCCGCTGCCGACGCTGGTGGACGAGGCGCTGCTCGCGTACCCGACGGTCTGGACCGCCGCCGGTCACCCGCACACGGTGGTGCCGATGACGGTGGACGACCTGGTGCGGATCACCGGCGGGACGCTGGTGCGGGTCGACAGCTAACGCGCCGCGCGCGGGCGGGCGGCGCGCGGGGTGCGGGCGGGCGGGGTGCGTGCGGCGCTGCGTGCCGCGGGGGTCAGAGGCGGCCGAGGCGGGCGATCAGGGTCGCCGAGGGCAGCACCCGGGCACCCGCCGCCTCCAGGTCCGAGCCCAGCGCGCGATCGGTGGTGACCGCCAGCACCACCCGCCCGGCCGGCTCGGCGCGCACCAGCCGACGGATCAGGTCGTCCGCGATCTCCCCCTGCGAGAACAGCACCCGCACCCCGCGCGGGGTCGTCGGCGCGCGCCCGGTGCCCTCGACGTCCTGCCCGTCGAAGCAGCAGGTGACCTCCGCGCCGGTGCGTCCCGCGAGATTCGCCAGCCGCTCGGTCAGCCGGCGCCGCTGCTCCGCGAGCGACTGCTCCGGCCACGCCAGCTTGGTCACGTTGTAGCCGTCGACCACCAGGTGCGCCCGGGGCATCGCCAGCAGCTCGTCCAGCAGCGCCGGGTCGTCCGCCGACCGTCCCCGCGACGTCGCCCGGGGGCCGGGGGCGCCGGGAGCGGGCGCCGGGGCGACCAGGTCGGCGGGCATCCGGCCGGCGGGCGGCAGCGCCAGCTCCTCGCGCAGGGCCGCGCCGGCCTCCACCACCGTGTCCAGCAGCAGCCGCACCCGCACCTCGGCCAGGTCGCGCAGCACGGCGGCGTCCTCACGGGCGGCCCGGGCGATGTCGTCGGCGCGGCGTCGGTCCTCGTCGGCCCCGGCGCGCACCCGTGCGGTCTCCGCGTGCACCCGCTCCGCGGCGGCGGCCACGTCGGCGGCGTGGGCGGCGGCACGGCGGGCCTCCGCGCGGGCCCGGTCGGCGTCGGAGCGCAGCCGGCGCAGCTCCTTGCGCAGCGCGGCCACCTCCGCCTCCGCGGTGTCGGCACGCTCGCGCTCGGCGGTGACCAGGGCGGCCAGGCGGTGCAGCTCGGCGTGGTCGGGGGCGGTGGCGGTGGTCGGGGCCGCGGTGGTGGCCGTGGCCGGGTCGGCCGTCGGGTCGTCCGCGGTGGGCGGGACGAGGGCGGCCAGGCGGTGCTGCCAGCCCTCCGGGCGCAGCAGGAGCAGCCCGACCCCACGGGTCACGGGGTCCTCGGCCCCGGTCGGCGCCGCCGCCGGTGCGCGGTCGTCCCCGTCGGCGCCCGGACCGTCGTCCGCCGCGTCCGCGCGAGAGGCGACCACGCCCTCGGCGAGCACGTCGACCGCCGCCTCCGGGTGCGCCTGCGACCACGCGCGGGCCACCCGCGCCCGGAAGGCGTCGTCGGAGCCCAGCGCGTGCCAGATCCGCCCCGCACCCGCCTCGGCGCGCCGGCGCGGCGCGAACCGGCGCACCGCCGCGAGCGCCACCGGCACCGCTGCGGGGTCCAGGGCGCCGAGCACCTCCGCCGCCAGCCGGACCGCCGCCGACCGCACGACCTCGGGCACCGCGTCGGGCGCGGGGACGGGGTCGGTGGGCTGCATGCGCGCCACCCTACGGCGCGGGCGGGGCCGGACGGCCGTGTCGGACCCCGCGGCTAGCGTGCGCGGCATGGTCTCCCTGCCCTCCTCCACCCCTGGCGGCGCCGCCGACGCGGGTTCCGGGCGACCGCTCGCCGGTCCGGGGCGGTGGTCCGGGCTCACGCCGCCGCGGCCCGATCTCGCGCAGCTGCAGGTCGGTCGACCGGTGCAGGTCACCCTGGACGACATCGGCACGCCGCTGCACGAGGTCACCTTCGTGGTGGTCGACCTGGAGACCACCGGCGGCTCCCCCGCGGGCTCCGCGATCACCGAGATCGGCGCGGTCAAGGTGCGCGGCGGGGAGGTGCTCGGCGAGCTGCAGACGCTGGTCGACCCCGGCGGGCCGATCCCGGCGACGATCCAGGTGCTCACCGGCATCACCACGGCGATGGTGATCGGCGCCCCGCGGATCGAGGAGGTGCTGCCCTCGTTCCTGGAGTTCGCGCGCGGCACCGTGCTCGTCGCGCACAACGCCCCCTTCGACATCGGCTTCCTCAAGGCCGCCGCCGCGCAGACCGGGCACGCCTGGCCGGGCAACCCGGTGGTCGACACCGTCCGGCTGGCCCGCCGCGTGGTCACCCGCGACGAGGCGCCGAACCACAAGCTGAGCACCCTGGCCGGCCTGTTCCACGCCTCCACCACCCCCGAGCACCGCGCGCTGGCCGACGCCCGTGCCACCGTCGACGTGCTGCACGCCCTGCTCGGCCGGCTCGCGCCCCTCGGCGTGACCCACCTGGAGGACCTGGCCACCGCCGCCGACCCGGTGCCCTCCGACGTCCGGCGCAAGCGCCACCTGGCCGACGGCCTGCCCGACGCCCCGGGCGTCTACCTGTTCCGCGGCCCGAAGGACGAGGTGCTCTACGTCGGTACCTCCACCTCCCTGCGCAAGCGGGTGCTCACGTACTTCACCGCCGCCGAGAAGCGCCGCCGCATGCGCGAGATGGTCCGGCTGGCGCAGGCGGTGACCCCCGTGGTCTGCGCGACGCCGCTGGAGGCCCAGGTGCGCGAGCTGCGGCTGATCGCCGAGCACTCGCCCCGCTACAACCGCCGGTCACGGTCCCCGGAACGCATGCCCTGGGTGCGGCTGACCGACGAGCCGCACCCCCGGCTGTCCGTCGTCCGCGAGGTGAAGGAGGGCGCCACCCACATCGGGCCCTTCGCCTCCCGCGCCGCCGCGCAGCAGGCTGTCGAGGCCTTGCAGGACGCCTTCGCGGTGCGCCGCTGCGCCGGGCGCCTGCCCGCAGTCCCCGCCGACGGCGCCTCGGCATGCCACCTGGCCGAGATCGGCCGCTGCCCGGCCCCCTGCGTGCGCCCCGAGGGCGTCGCCGAGCACGACGCCGTGGTGGACCGGCTGCGCGCCGCGATGACCGGGGATCCCGCCGCCGTGGTGGACGCGCACGCCGTGCACCTGGCCCGGCTGACCGCGCAGGAGCGCTTCGAGGAGGCCGTCGGCGTCCGGGACCGGCTCGCGGCCTTCCTGCGCGGGGCGGCCCGCTCCCAGCGCCTGACCCCGCTGTCCACCTGTGCCGAGCTGTGCGCCGCCCGGCGGACCGACAAGGGCGGCTGGGAGGTCGTCCTCGTGCGGCACGGCCGGCTCGCCGGCACCGCCCTCGTGCCGCCGCGCACCGACCCGCAGCCCGCGATCGACTCGCTGCGCGCCACCGCCGAGCACGTGCCCGCCCCGGTCGCCCCCGCCACCGCCGGTCACCCCGAGGAGGCCGACCTGGTGCTCGCCTGGCTCAGCCGCCCCGGCGTGCGGCTGGTGGCGGTGAGCCAGCCCTGGTCCATGCCGATCCGCTCCGCGCAGGCCCGCACCGACCCCGCCGAGGCCGTAGGGGCGGCGCAGGCGGGACCGGTCGGCCCGTCGACCGCGTTCACCCCCGCCGACGCGGCATGATGGCGTCATGCTCACCGCCATCGTGATGATCCACACCGACGCCGACCGCATCCCGGAGGCCGCCGCGACGATCGCGAACCTGCCGGGCGTCAGCGAGGTCTACTCGGTGACCGGCGGCGTCGACCTGGTCGCGATGGTCCGCGTCAAGCAGCACGACGACCTGGCCGATGTCATCGCCGACCGGATCAGCAAGGTCGACGGCGTGCAGCGCACCGAGACGTTCATCGCGTTCCGCACGTACTCGCAGCACGACCTCGAGCAGGCCTTCGCCCTCGGCCTCGAGGACTGACACCCGCGCGCCGCGCTGCGCCGCGCCAGACCCACCGAGAGGGCAGTCGTTGTCGCTTCCCGACCCGGGGAGACGACAACGACCGCCCTCTCGGTGTGCGCGCAGCGTCGCCCGCAGCTCAGGCCGCGGCGGCCCAGCGGGTGAGGACGTCGGCGGCACGGCCCTCGTCGACGCTCGCGCGGGCGTGCGACAGCCCGGCCGTCAGACGCTCGACCAGCGAGCCGCCGTCGGCGCCCGTGCCGGGCAGGCTGCCCTCGGCGACCAGCGCCGCCGCGGCGTTGAGCAGCACGGTCTCGCGGGCGGGCACCCGCTCGCCGTCGAGCACGGCCCGCGCGACGCCCGCGTTGAACGCCGCGTCGGCGCCGCGCAGGTCGGCCACCGTGACCGGGGCCAGCCCGAGGTCGGCCACCGGGTCGAGCACGTGCTGCACGACCTCGCCGCCGGTCACCTGCCAGATCCGCGCGGTGCCGGTGGGGGCGAGCTCGTCCAGGCCGTCGTCGCCGCGGAACACCAGCGCCTCCGTGCCGCGCGAGGCGAGCACCCCGGCGACCAGGCCGGCCATCCGGGGGTCGGCCACGCCGATCGCGGCGGCGGCGGGCTGCGCCGGGTTGGTGAGCGGGCCGAGGAAGTTGAACGCCGTCGCGATCCCGAGCTCCTTGCGGGCGACGCCCGCGTGCCGCATCGACGGGTGGAAGGTCTGGGCGAAGCAGAAGGTGATGCCGACGGTCTGCGCCAGCGCGGCGACCTCGGCGGGCGTGCGGTCCAGGCGGATGCCGAGGGCCTCCAGCACGTCGGCGGAGCCGGAGGACGAGGACGACGCCCGGTTCCCGTGCTTGACGACGCGCACGCCGGTGCCCGCGATCACCAGCGACGCCATGGTGGAGACGTTGACGGTGTGGGCGCGGTCGCCGCCGGTGCCGACGATGTCCACGGAGCGCCCGGGCACCTCGAAGCGCACCGCGTGGGCGAGCATCGTGTCGGCCAGGGCGGTGAGCTCGTCGACGGTCTCGCCCTTGGCGCGCAGCGCGACCAGGAACCCGGCGACCCGCACCGGCGAGGCCTCGCCGGACATGATCTCGCCCATGGCCCAGGCGGTCTGCTCGCCGGTGAGGTCCTGCCCGGAGACGAGCGAGGTGAGCAGGTCCGACCAGGTGGTCGGCCCGGTCATGCCGCGGGGGTCCGGGACAGCAGCCCGGCGACGGCGGCGTGCAGCTCGACCGGGTCGAGCGGCTCGGAGACCACCGCGTCGGCGTCGGACCAGGCGGCGAGCCAGGCGTCCTGCGGGCGACCGGTGAGCACGAGCACCGGCGGGCAGTCGAAGATCTCGTCCTTGACCTGGCGGGCCAGGCCCATGCCGCCGACCTTGGCGGTCTCGCCGTCGAAGATCAGCAGGTCGAACGTCGACTTCTCGGCCTGCTGGAGCGCGACGGCCGCCGTGGCGACCTCGGTCCACCGGATGTCGGGGGTGCCGTGCCCGAGACGACGGCCCACGCCCAGCCGCACCCGGGAGCGCGTGTCGACGTCGTCGCTGTAGAGCAGGATGCGCGGGCCCTGCTCAAGGGTCGTGTCTGTACCCGGGGCGGGGCGGTCAGCAGCCATGGTGGTCCTTCACTCGTCGCGGCGGGACTCCTCGCGGGCGATCGGGGGTCCCGCACGTCCCGAGCAGCATCTTGGCACGCGGGCGCGCCACCGGTCTCCCGGCGCCCCGCGAGGGGCCTCGACACGCCGAACGAGGTGACGATGTGACAGATAACTCTGCGGGAGCGGGGGACTTAGGACCCATGCGGGGCCGTTTTCGGCCATACTGACGTGCGTGACGACCGCAACGGCTGCCCCGCCCTCCGCTCCCCGCGTGAGCGTGAACCGCCCGAACCCCGTGTCGGTCGGGACCATCGTCTGGCTCGCCAGCGAGCTGATGTTCTTCGCCGGCCTGTTCGCGATGTACTTCACGCTGCGATCCACGGTCCCGGACGAGTGGGCCGCGCAGACCGGCAAGCTCAACGTCACCTTCGCCGCGATCAACACCACGGTGCTGGTGCTGTCCTCCGTGACCTGCCAGATGGGCGTGCTCGCCGCCGAGCGCTTCCAGCCGGTGCGGTCCGGATCCCTGCTCCAGATCACCCGCTGGGGCATGAACGAGTGGATGACCCTCACCTACGTGATGGGCGCCGTGTTCATCGGCGGGCAGATCTTCGAGTACGCCGAGCTCGTCCAGGAGGGCCTGACGATCTCGTCCAGCCCCTACGGCTCGGTGTTCTACCTGACGACCGGCTTCCACGGCCTGCACGTGGTCGGCGGCCTGATCGCCTTCCTGTTCCTGCTCGGGCGGTCGTTCACCGCCGGCCGGTTCGGGCACCACGAGGCCACCACGGCCATCGTCACCTCGTACTACTGGCACTTCGTCGACGTGGTCTGGATCGCGCTCTTCGCGACGATCTACCTGATCAAGTGACCCGCCCCGCCCCCGCCCCCCAGATCCCCCCGAACCACCCCGAGACGAGGACCCACCCGTGAAGGCACTCGCCGCCCGCAGGCACCACCGGGCCGCCCCGGTGGTGCTGCTCCTGCTGGCGCTGCTGCTGACCGGAGCCGTGTACGCCGTCGTGCAGCCCGCCAGCGCCGACGCCGCGTCCGCCGCCGCGAGCAGCGACGACATCTCCGCCGGCCAGAAGCTGTTCCAGGCCAACTGCGCGACCTGCCACGGTCCGGCCGCCGCCGGCACCGCGAGCGGTCCCTCGCTGATCGGCGTCGGCGCCGCGGCGGTGGACTTCCAGGTCGGCACCGGCCGCATGCCCGCGCAGATGTCCGGCCCGCAGGTGCAGGCCAAGCCCGTGCAGTTCGACGACGAGCAGATCGCCCAGCTCGCGGCCTACGTCGCCTCCCTCGGCGCCGGCCCGGCCATCCCGACCGCCGACCAGGTGGACGGCAGCCAGGGCGACGCGGCCAACGGCATGGCGGTGTTCCGCACCAACTGCGCCATGTGCCACAACGCGGTCGGCGCCGGTGGTGCGCTCTCCCAGGGCAAGTTCGCGCCCTCGCTGATGGAGACCACCCCCACGCACATCTACGAGGCGATGCTCACCGGCCCGCAGTCCATGCCGGTGTTCAACGACGCCAACATCACCCCCGAGGAGAAGCGCGACGTGATCGCCTACCTCGAGGAGCAGCGCGACGGCTCCCCCGGCGGCCTGTCGCTCGGGTCCCTCGGCCCGGTGAGCGAGGGCCTGTGGGCCTGGGTGCTCGGCATCGGCCTGCTGATCGGTGCCGCCGTCTGGATCGGAGCGAAGTCCTCGTGAACGCGAACGAGCCCACCAGCGGCGAGCTGACCACCACCGAGCACGGGACCGCGCTCCCCGAGCGTTTCGAGGACCCGGGCCACCCGGAGCACCACGACCGGCGCGGCGACACCGACCCGGCAGCGAACAAGCGCGCGGAGCGCCAGGTCGTCGCCCTGTTCACCCTCTCGGTGCTGGGCACCATCGGCTTCATCGTCGCCTACTTCGCCTTCCCGCCCGGCGAGACCGTCGCCTCGATGCGGCGCACCAACCTGCTGCTGGGCCTCGGGCTGTTCCTCAGCCTGGCCGGCATCGGCGTCGCGGCCGTGCACTGGGCGAAGGCCCTGATGAACGACCACGAGAAGTCCGAGCTGCGGCACGAGCAGAAGTCGACCCCCGAGGTCCGTGCTGCCGCCGTGGACGCGCTGCGCGAGGGCGCCAAGGACTCGGCGATCGGCCGCCGCGGCGTGCTCAAGGGCGCCATGGTCGGCTCGCTGGCGCTGTTCCCGCTGTCGATCGCCGTGCCGCTGGTCGGCAACATCGGCGAGGACTGGAACGTCGGCAAGCTCAAGTACACGATGTGGCGCAAGGGCACCAAGCTCGCGATCGACCCGTCCGGCCGCCCGATCAAGGCCGCCGACGTGACGATCGGCTCCGTCTTCCACGTGATCCCGGAGGACCTGCACGAGACCGAGCACCCGCTGGACGAGAAGGCCAAGGCCGTCGTGCTGCTGGTCCGCCTCGACCCGCGGGACCTCAAGGAGGCCGAGGACCGCAAGGACTGGTCGTACGACGGCATCGTCGCGTACTCCAAGATCTGCACCCACGTCGGCTGCCCGGTGGCGCTGTACGAGCAGCAGACGCACCACCTGCTGTGCCCCTGCCACCAGTCGACCTTCGACGTCGCTGACGGCGCCAAGGTCGTGTTCGGCCCCGCGAAGCGCCCGCTGCCGCAGCTGCCGATCACGGTCGACGACGAGGGCTACCTCGTCGCGCAGAGCGACTTCACCGAGCCCGTCGGCCCGAGCTTCTGGGAGCGACTCACATGAGCACCACCGAAGCCCCCCCGAGCCGCGGGGCCAAGGCCGCCGCCGCGACCGCCGACTACCTGGACCAGCGCACCGGCATCGGCAGCGCGGTCAAGGAGTTCGCCCGCAAGATCTTCCCCGACCACTGGTCGTTCCTGCTCGGTGAGATCGCGCTGTACTCCTTCGTGGTGCTGCTGATCTCGGGCACCTTCCTCACGATGTTCTTCGTGCCCTCGATGAACGAGGTGCACTACGAGGGCCCGTGGGCCGCGATGAACGGCGTGGAGATGTCCGAGGCCTTCGCCTCGACGCTGCGGCTGTCCTTCGAGGTGCGCGGCGGTCTGCTCATGCGGCAGATCCACCACTGGGCCGCGCTGATCTTCATGGCGTCGATCGTCACGCACATGATGCGCGTGTTCTTCACCGGCGCGTTCCGCAAGCCGCGCGAGGTCAACTGGGTGGTCGGCTTCACGCTGCTGATCCTCGGCCTGGCCGCCGGCTTCTCCGGCTACTCGCTCCCGGACGACGTGCTCTCCGGCAACGGCCTGCGGATCACCGACGGCGTCGTGAAGTCGATCCCGATCCTCGGCTCGTACCTGTCGTACTTCATCTTCGGCGGCGAGTTCCCCGGCCAGGACCTGATCCCCCGGCTGTTCACCGTGCACGTGCTGCTGGTGCCGGGCATCATCCTGGCGCTGATCGGCCTGCACCTGTTCTTCGTCGTGCTGCACAAGCACACCCAGTACCCGGGATCCGGCCGCTCCGACAAGAACGTCGTCGGCTACCCGCTGTTCCCGATCTACGTGGCGAAGGCCGGCGGCTTCTTCTTCATCGTGTTCGCGGTGATCGCGCTGATGGCCGGCACCATGACGATCAACCCGGTGTGGAACTACGGGCCCTACGACCCCTCCCCCGTGTCCGCCGGCGCGCAGCCCGACTGGTACATGCTGTTCCTCGAGGGTGCGCTGCGCCTGATGCCTGGACAGGCCGAGATCGTGCTCGGGCAGTACACGCTGTCGCTGAACGTCCTGATCCCGGCGGTGGTGGTGCCCGGCATCCTGTTCACGGCGCTGGCGCTCTACCCGTTCATCGAGTCGATGGCCACCGGCGACAAGCGCGAGCACCACGTGCTCGACCGGCCGCGCAACGTGCCGTTCCGCACCGCCTTCGGCGTCTCGCTGCTCACCGCGTTCTTCATCCTGGTGCTCGCCGGGTCGAACGACCTGATCGCGACGCACTTCCACCTGTCGATCAACGACATCACCTGGACGTTCCGGGTGCTGCTGTTCGTCGGACCGGCCATCGCGTTCTGGATCACCAAGCGGATCTGCCTGGCGCTCCAGCGCAAGGACCGCGAGCTCGTGCTGCACGGCCACGAGACCGGCCGGATCGTGCGCTTCGCCAGCGGCGAGTACATCGAGGTGCACAAGCCCCTCGACGCGCACGAGCGCTGGCTGCGGGTGCAGCACGACCCGCGCCGCCCGATCGAGATCGAGCCCGCCGAGGACTCCCGCGGCGTGCGCCGCAAGGGCTACCGCCTCGACCGGATGCGCCAGCGGCTGTCGCAGGTCTTCTACGAGGACCGCGTCGAGCCCGTCACCCCGGCCGAGCTGGCCGCCGCGCAGTCCCACGGCGGGCACGACGCCCTCCCCGCGGGCCACGCGCAGGAGCGCGCGGAGATCGCGGCCGGGGCGACCGGGGGCGGCACGCACCTGGTCGAGCCCGAGGGTCCGGACAGCCGTCCGGAGGGCGAGACGCACTGCTGACGTGCGGAATCATCCCGCCTGGTGGATCGTTGCACCAGGTGGGCGCGCACCGCGACGAGCGCACGCGCCCGCGCAGACGACGTCGTGGCAGCGAGCCGCGACCCGAGTGCAGGAGAGGCACTGATGGCTGAGTACACCCTTCCGGACCTGCCCTACGACTACGCGGCGCTCGAGCCGCACATCTCCGGTCGCATCATGGAGCTGCACCACGACAAGCACCACGCGACCTACGTCGGCGGGGCCAACACCGCGCTGGAGAAGCTCGCGGAGGCCCGCGACAAGAACGACTTCGGTGCCGTCGCCGGCCTGGAGAAGAACCTGGCCTTCAACCTCGGCGGCCACGTCAACCACTCGGTGTTCTGGCAGAACCTCTCCCCCGAGGGCGGCGACAAGCCGGTCGGCGAACTGGCCGCCGCGATCGACGAGTTCTTCGGCTCCTTCGACAAGTTCCAGGCGCACTTCGCCGCCAACGCCCTCGCGATCCAGGGCTCCGGCTGGTCGATCCTGGCCTGGGACTCCATCGGCGAGAAGCTCGTCATCGTGCAGCTGTACGACCAGCAGGCCAACCTCGCGCTCGGCCTGGTGCCGGTCGTCGTGCTCGACATGTGGGAGCACGCCTTCTACCTCGACTACGTCAACGTCAAGGCGGACTACGTCAAGGCGTGGTGGAACATCGTCAGCTGGGCCGACGCCGGTGCGCGCTTCGACCGCGCCCGCACCCAGACCAAGGGGCTCATCGTCCCCTCGCTCTGACGGCACCTGCCGCACGGCTCCTGGGCCGGTCACCCCACGCGGGTGGCCGGCCCTCGGCATGTCCGGAGGTCCGGGATGTCCGGATCGTGAGATGACGACGACCGACAAACCCGGACGAACCCGGACGGGTTTCGGGGGCGCGTAGGTAGAAACACTGGAAACGCCCTGATCGCGTCCTGCTGCTGCGAGCAGTCTCGGGAGGTCGGACCGCACGGACCGACCCGGTGCACAGCCGCCCCGGCACCGGCCTGCCCAGACGCACGAGGAGCACGCCATGAGCACAGCAGCACCACTCCCGACCGTCCGCCGCCGCGGGATCGCCCGCCTCGCCGCCCTCGCCCTCGCCGTGGGGGCGATCGGGGTGGTGGACGCCGCCGTCACCGCGCCGTCCGCGGAGGCGGCGGGCTGCCGATACAGCAATCTCACCTCGATCAGCGTGAAGAACGTCGACTGCTGGCGCGGAGCGTACGGGTACAAGACCAGCGCCGGTGCGTCCGGCGGATACAGGGTCGGACCCTGGGTCGCGGCTGGCGGCTGGTCGTCCAATGACGGCCGCGTCTGCTACCAGTACCCCACGATGGTCCACCGGTGACGATCCGCACCTCCGCCCACCGCCGGCCCGCTGGGTCGGCGGTGGGCGCCGTCGTCATCCTCGCCCTGGCCGGCTGTACCAGTACCGCCCCTGAGGCGGAACCCTCGCCCGGATTCACCGGTCCGTGGGCGGCGGAGCTCGCCGACTTCGCCGCGCACACCGACTTGGACTTCGCCCACAGCGCTCTCGCTGACAGCGCTGTCTCCGACGCCGAGGTGCAGGAGGGCATGTCCCTGATCGACGCGTGCTACGCCAGCCACGGCGCAACAGTCGAGTTCGACGCCTACGGCTACGAGTACGTCGAAGTCACCACCGGCACCGAAGACCCCTTGGACGTCATGGGGATGTGCGCGTTCGCCGACGGCGGCGTCGTCGTCCTGCACCACCAGATGCGGCTCAACCCCGAGAACCTCGACCCGTCCACGATCCAGGCGGAGTGCATGGTGGCGGCCGGGATCGTCGAACCCGGGTTCACCGCGCAGGACCTCGACCAGGCATTCCAGAGCGGAAACCTCCCCTACCCGCCAGGCGATCCCACCGGTGCCGCGTGCATGAAGGACCCGCTCGGCCTGGCCACGCCGTCGGGAGACGCACCGTGATCGCCCCGCGCCGCGGCCGCAGATCCGGGCTGTCGCGGATCGGTGTCGCCCTGGTCGCGACGATCGCGGTCCTCCTCACCGCCTGCTCCTCGCAGGACGCCCCTACCGGCGACTCGTCGACGTCGAGCTTCACCGGGCCGTGGGCCGGGGAGATCGCCTACTACGACTCCATCGCCGACTCCGACTTCGCCCACCGGGCCTTCGCCGACAGCATGATCTCCGATGCCGAGGTGCAGGAGGGGATTTCGCTGATCCTCGCGTGCTACGACTCCCACGGCGCGATCGTGCAGCACGACGCCTACGGTTTCGCCCGCGTCGAGGTCGTCACGGGCACCGAGGACCCTGTGGACGTCATGGGGACCTGCGAGTTCGCCGACGGCGGGGTCGTCGTGCTGCACGGCCAGATCCGCCTCAACCCCGAGAACCTCGAGCAGTTCACGATCCAGGCGGCCTGCCTGGTCGACGCCGGGATCGTCGAGCCGGGCTACACCGGCCAGGACCTCGAGCACGCCTACGACATCGAAGATCTGCCCTTCCCACCGGGCGACCCCACCGGCGTCGCCTGCCTCAAGGACCCGCTCGGCCTCGCCGCACCCGCCGGAGCCACGTCATGACCGCCCTGCGCCCCGGCCCCGCGTCGGTCCTCGCCCTCGCCCTGCTGGCCGCGCTGTCCGGCGGCGTGGCGGTCGGCACCGTGCTCACCACGCCGGGCACCCCGGAGGTGCTCGCCGCCGGCCCGACGGTGACCGAGGTGCCGGTGACCACCCGCTCCTACGACGACCGCCGCAACCTCGCGCTGCGCGTGACGGCGGGCGCCGCCCGAGAGGTCACCGCCCGCACGGGCGGCCTGGTGACGTCCTCGACCTGCTCCCCCGGCGGCACCATGACCAGCGGCGGCTCGACCGTCGCGCTGGACGGCGTCCCGCTGCTCGACCTGCACACGGCCGTGCCGCTGTGGCGCGGACTGACGGTCGGCGACCGCGGGCCGGACGTCGCGGCGCTGCACGACGCGCTGCGCGCGCTCGGCCGGGAGGCCCCGACAGACGACCGGGTGACGGCGACGACGCTGCGCTCGTTCCACGCGGCGACGACCGCTGTCGGGGCGCCCGCGCCGGCGTCCACCCGGGACCCGGTGGACCCCGCCCGCGTGGTGTGGCTGCCCGAGCCGACGGTGTCGATCGGCACCTGCACGGCCGAGGTCGGGACGGACGTCGTCGCGGGTGACGCGCTCGCCGGGCTGCCCGCGGCGCTGGCCTCCGCCGCACTGGTGGCGGTCCCCGAGGACGCGGCCCCCGGCGCCCGCGCACTGACGATCGGCGGCACCCCGGTCGCCATCGCCCCGGACGGGCGGATGACCGATCCAGCGTCCCTCGCCGTCGTGGCGGCCTCCGAGGAGTACGTCCAGGCGGCCGCCGTGGTCGAGGCCGGCACGGACGTTACGCTGACGGTCCCCTGGGCCCTGGTCGAGCCGGTCGACGTGTGGGTGGTGCCGCCGGGGGCGGTGCTGGACGCAGGGACCGACGCCGCCTGCGTGCGGGACGCCGACGACCGGCCGGTCGGCGTGACGGTGGTGGCCTCCGAGCTCGGTCAGACGTTCGTGGCACCGATCACGGCCACCGCACCGCCCACGTCGGTGCGCACCCGCCCGACCGGTGGCTGCGCGTGACCCTCGCGATGCGGGTGACGCTGGACGGTCTCGGGCACCGGTTCACCGGGCAGCCGTTCCTGTTCCGCGGGCTGAGCACGGTGCTGCGGCCCGATCGCGTCTACGCGCTGGTGGGGCCGTCGGGATCGGGCAAGAGCACGCTGCTGTCGCTGCTGGCCGGCTGGGTGGCGCCGACGGAGGGCCAGGTGCGGCGGCACGATGTGGTCCGCACGGGCTGGGTGTTCCAGAACCCGCACGGTGTCGCCCGCCGGACCGCGCTGGACCACGTGGTGCTCCCGCTGCTCGTGCAGGGTCTCGGGCGTCGGCAGGCCGAGGCGCGGGCCACCGACCTGCTCGCCGAGTTCGGGCTGGCCGAGGCCGCCGGACGGGAGTTCTCGGCGCTGTCCGGCGGAGAGGCGCAGCGGCTGATGCTGGCGCGCGGGATCGCCGCCCGGCCGGATCTGTTCCTGGTGGACGAGCCGACCGCCCAGCTCGACGCCCGCACCGCCGCCGAGGTCAGCCGCACGCTCACCGGGCTCGCCCGGCGCGGCACGGTGGTGGTGGTCGCCACCCACGACCCGCACACCCGCGCAGCCTGCACCGACGTGATCGACCTGGCGGACCTGGCATGAGGTGGCTGCTCGGCGAGGCGGTGCGCGACGTGCTGTCCGGCACCACCCACGCGCTGCGGTACGCGCTGGCGCTCGTCCTGGTGCTCGGCGCGGCGGTGCTGGCGGACGTCACCGCCGTGGACGCGCTGCTCGCCCGGGCGGCCGCCTACCGGGACGCCGGCGCCTCGGTGCTCACGGTCGAGGCGCCGGGCGCGATCGACGGGGCGACCTGCGACGCGCTGGCCGACCTGACCGGGGTCCGGGCCGCCGGGGCGATCCGTCAGCAGGAGGACGCGCTGGTACCCGCCGTGCTGCCGCGCGGGCCGCTCGCCACCTACCTGGTGTCGCCGGGGCTCCCCGCGGTGCTCCGGGCCACCGACTCCACCGGACCGGGCGTGCTGCTCTCCGCGGATGCGGCGCAGACCCTGGACGCCCGACCGGGCTCGACGGTCGCGCTGGTCGGCACGGCCGACGGCACCACCATGCGCGGCACCTACCCCTGGCCGGACGACGGCCGCCGACCCGGGTACGGCTACGCGGCACTGGTCCCCGGCGAGCGCGCCGAGCCCTACGACGCCTGCTGGGTGGACGCCTACCCCATGCCGACCGACCTGCCCGCGCTCGCCCGGCTCGCCGTGATCCCGGGCGGCGCGGACGACCGGGCGCCGGTCGTCGTCTCGCAGCTCAACACCACGCTCGGTCAGCGCTTCGACGGCGAGGGCCTGCTCGCCGTGCGCAGCACCCGGCACGCACCCTGGGCGGCGCTGCTCGGCGGGGCCGTGATCGGCTGGGTCGCGGTGCGTACCCGGCGGGTCGAGCTCGCCTCGGCCCGGCACGTCGGCGTGCGCGCGGGGCAGCAGCACGGCCAGGTGCTCGCCGAGACGCTGGTGTGGGTCGGGTGCGCGGCGCTGCTGGTCGCGGCGACGACGCTGCTGCTGGTCCGGCTCGGCAGCGGCGAGGACGACGCGGCGCTGCGTGCGGTGGCGGTGCACGTCGCGCTGCCCGGGCTCGCCGGTGCGCTGCTCGGCGGGCAGGCGGCGGTGGCGCTCACCCGCGAGGCGCACCTGTTCCGCTACTTCCGGACCCGGTGACGGGCCGCTCACCCAGGTTGCACGAAAGCAGGCTTCCCGGGCCGGGAAGCCTGCTCTCGTGCACTCTCGACGCGGCCGGCGCGAGCGGAGCGGCTCAGTGCGCGTGCTGCCCGCGGCTGAACTCGAACACCCAGCCGATCAGACCGATCACGCCGAGCGCGCCGCCGATGTACATCAGCCACCACCCGATCGCCAGGCCGGTGAAGGTGATCGCGCCGGCGAGGGCGATCACGAACGGCCACCAGGACCACGGCGAGAACACACCCTGGTCGCCGGCGCCCTCCGCGATCAGCGCCTCCGGGTCGTCCTCCGGACGGGGGTCGATCCGGCGGGCCACCAGCGCGAGGTAGCCGCCGATCATGCCGACCAGGCCGCCGACCAGCGGGATGCCGACGGTGCCGACGGGCTCGCCGTCGGACCACCAGGCGTACACCAGGCCGATCGGGATGAAGAACAGGATCCCGCCGAGGAAGAGGTACGGCTCGACCTTCATCGCGTGCCGCGGCCGGCTGGTCGGGTCCTCGCGCTGGGCGTCGGCGGCGCTCATCGGTCGGTCTCCTCGTCGTCCTCGGTGCGGGGGCGCGGGCGGTCGTCGACGATCGTGGCCGTCGACTGCTCGGGCTGGCCGCCGTCGTGGTCGACGCGGTCCTGCGCGACGGTCCGCTCACCGGTGCGCTCGGCCTCCCAGTCGAAGAACCCGGGATCGGGCTCGACGTGGTCCATGGCGGCGACCTCGGGGTGGTGCAGGTCGAACGCCGGGCGCTCGGAACGGATCCGGGGCAGCTGCGTGAAGTTGTGCCGCGGCGGCGGGCAGGAGGTCGCCCACTCCAGCGAGGCGCCGTAGCCCCACGGGTCGTCCACGGTGACCTTGGGCGCCGAGCGCCAGGTCTTGTAGACGTTCCACAGGAAGGGCAGCGTGGAGACCGCCAGGATCATCGAGCCGACCGTGGACAGCTGGTTCATCCAGGTGAAGCCGTCCTCCGGCGAGTAGTCCGCGTACCGGCGCGGCATGCCGATCACGCCGAGCCAGTGCTGCACCAGGAACGTCATGTGGAAGCCGATGAACAGCAGCCAGAAGTGGATCTTGCCGAGCCGCTCGTCGAGCATCCGCCCGGTGAACTTGGGCCACCAGAAGTAGAGCCCGCCGAACATCATGAACACCACGGTGCCGAACACGACGTAGTGGAAGTGCGCGACCACGAAGTAGGTGTCGGACACCTGGAAGTCGAGGGCAGGGCTGGACAGGATCACACCGGTCAGACCACCGAACAGGAACGTCGTGAGGAATCCGATCGTCCAGAGCATCGGTGTCTCGAACGTGAGTTTTCCTCGCCACATCGTGCCGATCCAGTTGAAGAACTTCACACCGGTCGGCACAGCGATCAGCATGGTCATCAACGAGAAGAACGGCAGCAGCACCGCGCCGGTCACGTACATGTGGTGCGCCCACACGGTGACGGACAGCGCCGCGATGGCGATGGTCGCGTAGACGAGGCCCTTGTAGCCGAACACCGGCTTGCGGCTGAACACCGGCAGGATCTCGGTCGCGATGCCGAAGAACGGCAGCGCGATGATGTACACCTCGGGGTGCCCGAAGAACCAGAACAGGTGCTGCCAGAGGATCGCCCCGCCGTTCTCCGGGTTGAACACCTGCGCACCGAGCCGTCGATCGGCACCCAGCGCGAACAGCGCGGCGGCCAGCGGCGGGAACGCCATCAGCACCAGCAGGCTGGTGATCAGCGTGTTCCAGGTGAAGATCGGCATCCGGAACATCGTCATGCCGGGCGCACGCATGGTGACGATCGTGGTGATGAAGTTGACCGCGCCGAGGATCGTGCCGAAACCGGTCAGCGCGAGACCGAACACCCACAGGTCACCACCGGCGCCCGGCGAGTACACGGAGTTCGACAGCGGTGCGTACGCGAACCAGCCGAAGGAGGCCGCGCCCTGCGGGGTGAGGAACCCGGCCGCGGCGATCAGGCCGCCGAACAGGTACAGCCAGTACGAGAACGCGTTGAGGCGCGGGAACGCGACATCCGGGGCGCCGATCTGCAACGGCATGATGATGTTCGCGAACGCGGCGAACAACGGCGTCGCGAACAGCAGCAGCATGATCGTGCCGTGCATGGTGAAGAGCTGGTTGTACTGCTCCTTGCTCTGCACCACCTGGATGCCGGGCTCGAACAGCTCCGCACGGATCAGCAGCGCCATCAGACCGCCGATCGCGAACCACACGAACGCGGTGATCAGGTACATGTAGCCGATCGTCTTGTGGTCGGTCGACGTGACCCACTTGACGATCGTGCGTCCGAGCGTCTGCCGGCGCGGGCTCAGGCCCGGCACGATCTCGACGGCCTGTGCCATCAGTTCTCCTCCGGGCTGTCGGACGAGTCGGAGCGGACGTCCTGGAGGCGGCTGTACTCGAGACCGAGCTGCCCCTCCTGGCCGGCGTCCCGCAGATCCTCCATGTGCGCGTCGTACTCCTCGCGCGACACGACCTTCACGTTGAACAGCATCGACGAGTGCTCCTCGCCGCACAGCTCGGCGCACTTGCCGACGTACTCGCCCTCGACCTGCGGCGTCACCTGGAAGGTGTTCGTGCGCCCCGGGATCATGTCCTTCTTGTAGAGGAAGGCCGGCACCCAGAACGAGTGGATGACGTCACGGGAGTCGAGCACGAACTCGACGCGCTCCCCGACGGGCAGGTACAGCGTCGGCTGGTCCGCCAGGACGCCGGTGGTGCCGATCTCCTGCGCGTGCTCGCCGGTGTCGTAGACGTCGTCGTCCACGTAGTTGAAGTCCCAGCTCCACTGCTTGCCGATCACCTGCACGGTGAGGTCGGGCTCGGCGCTGGTGTCCTCGATCTCCGACATGTCCCGGGCGGTGAAGTAGAACAGCACCCCGACCATGATGATCGGCAGGATCACGTACATGATCTCGAGCGGCACGTGGTACCGGAGCTGCACGGGCAGCTGGTCGTCGTCCTTGCGCTTCCGGTAGACCGCGACGCACCAGAGGATCAGGCCCCAGGTGATGACGCCGACGATCAGCGCCGCCACCCACGAGCCGACCCACAGGTCGCTGATCCGTCCCGTCTGGTCGGTGATCTCGTTCTCGGAGCTGCCCGGCAGCCAGCCGCGCTGGACCTCCGGCGAGCAGCCGGCGAGCGCGAGCGCGACGACGGTCACGAGTCCCGCGACGGCGAGTCGGGTCCGCCTCGGACGGCGGGGGGTCTGCGAGCGCACCGGGGGCCTTCCGTTCCGGTCCCCGTCGCCCGCGACACCGCTCGGGCGTCCGTCGTCCGACAGGGAGGTCATCTAGGACTTTCGTCCTCTGGATCGTGTGCAGCGTAGCGCGCCGAGCCCCCGGTCGTGGCCTCAGACGGACGTTTCGGGGCAACGAGATGACGCAGTGTCATCTGGATCACCCTCACATCCCCCACCCACCGCGCACACCCTTCCTGTCCCCGATCCCGACGAGGTCGGTGGTTCGTGCACGACACGCCTGCGCGACACGCCGTCGGGAGCACGGAACCACCGACCTCGCGGGGGTGGGGCGGGTGGGAGGGGGTGGGGTGCGGGAGCACGTGGGTGCGGGCAGGGGGTCGGGGTGCGGGCAGTGGGTGCGGGGCGGCTAGCGTGCTGGGGTGAGCACCTCCCCTGCCTCCTCCTCCGCGCGCGTGGTCCTGGACGCGGGCGGGCACGCGCCCGTGCTGCCCGCCGCCCGCGAGGCCTTCCTCGCCGCACTGGACGAGGGCTGGGCGGACCCGCGCCGGCTGCACTCCGAGGGCCGCCGCGCGCGCCTGCTGCTGGACGGTGCCCGCGAGGCGCTGGCCGCGGTGCTCGGCGCCCGCACCGAGGAGGTCGACCTGGCCCCCTCGCTCACCGCGGCCCTGCACGGTGCCGTGCGCACGGTCGCGCAGGGTCGCCGCAGGTCCGGCTCGGGTGTCGTCGTGAGCGCCGTGGAGCGGATGGCGGTGCTGGACGCCGCCGCGTTCGTCGCCGATGGCGCGGGATCGAGCGGGAGCGGCGCGCCGGCCCCCGGGCGCGTGGTGGTGCCGGTGGACACCGACGGGCGGGTGGATCCGGACGCGATGGCCGCCGCCCTGGCCGCGCCCGGGGCCGCCCTCGCCGCGCTCCAGCACGCCAACGGGGAGATCGGCACGATCCAGCCGCTGGCCGCGGTGCACGCCGCAGCCCGCGCCGCCGGGGTGCCGCTGCTGGTGGATGCCGGGTCCTCGCTCGGCCACGCGCCGATCGGCGACTCCTGGGACGTGCTCGCGGTCGACCCCGCCGACGTCGGCGCCGTGCCCGGGGTCGCCGTGCTCGCCACCCGCACCGGCGTGCGCCGCTCCCCCGTCGGCCCGGTGGACGAGGACCGCTGGTTCCCCGGCGGCGTCTCGGTGCCCGCCGCGCTGTCCGCCGCCGTCGCCGTGCAGGTCGCGCACGCCCGGATCGGCTCCGGCGCCGTGGACCCCCGCGATGCGCTGATCACCCGGATCCGTGCGCGGGTGCAGGCCGAGGTGCCGGCCGTGGACGTCGCCGGTCCGACCACCGGGCGGTTGCCGCACGTGCTGACGTTCTCCTGCCTCTACGTGGACGGCGAGGCTGTCGTCACCGAGCTCGACCGGCACGGCTTCGCGGTGGCATCCGGCTCGGCGTGCACCTCGGCCACCGACCAGCCGAGCCACGTGCTCGCGGCCACCGGTCGGCTCAGCCAGGGGAACGTGCGGATCACGCTGCCGGTCGGGGCGTCCGCCGCCGACGTCGAACGGTTCTGCGACGTGCTGCCGGGCGTGGTGCGGGAGATCCGCGAGCGCGCCGGGGTCACCGACCTCTGAGCCCGCAGCGGGCCCGCCCCGGACGCACGAGAGCCCGGGACCGCGCAGGTCCCGGGCTCTCGACGTGCGTCCGCGCCGAGGTCAGCTGAAGGAGCCGCCGCACGCGCAGGAGCTGCCCGCGTTCGGGTTGTCGATCGTGAAGCCCTGCTTCTCGATCGTGTCCGCGAAGTCGATGGTCGCGCCGTCCAGGTAGGGGACGCTCATCCGGTCCACGACGACCTCGACGCCGTCGAAGTCGCGCAGGGCGTCGCCGTCCAGGGTGCGCTCGTCGAAGTAGAGCTGGTAGATCAGGCCCGAGCACCCGCCCGGCTGCACCGCGATCCGCAGGCGCAGGTCGTCGCGACCCTCCTGCTCGAGGAGGCTGCGGACCTTGTCCGCCGCGACGTCGGTGAGGGCGACGCCGTGCGTCGCGGTCTCGGTGGTCTCGCTCATCGTCTCTCCCAGGTCATCGGTCGGCGCGCGCACCAGCAGCGGGCCGCGGGCGGTCACGTCGAGCACAACCGCGCTGCTGCGTGATCTGTTCCCAATGTACGCCGCGTCCTCGGCGCTTCCACCGCAGCGGCGCTCAGCGCGACCAGGTCTGCGCCACCCGCGGCACCCGGCCCCGCAGGGCTCCGGCAGGATCGGCCCGCCAGGCGTCCTCGCTGCCGGCGTCCTCCACCACGCCGAAGCCGGCGGCCAGCCCGGCGGCGCCCCAGTCCCGGCGCCCGGTGCGCAGCCGCGCGGCGATCGCCAGCGCGGGCACCCCGGTCGGCAGGGCGGTGCGCGCCACGGCGGCCACCACCCCGGCGTCCAGCGCGGAGGCGTCGAGCACGCCGACCCCGGTCACCACCACGTCGGCGGCGGCGATCCGGGCGGGCAGGTCCACCACGTCGGCCACCCACGCGCCGCCGTCGGACAGCCGGGCGCCCAGCAGCATCAGCGCGAAGGCGCAGCCACCGCCGGCACCCGATCCGGGGGCGAGCGCCTCGCGCGCCGACGCGGCACGGGCCGCACCCGGTCGGCCCGCGGCACCGGGTGCGAGCAGGTCGGGGCGGGCCGGGGCGCCGACGGCGGTCGCGGCGGCGTGGGCGAACCGGGCCAGGTCCCCCTCGATCCGCTGCGCCGTGGCGGCGTCCACCCGGCCGGCCGTGCCGAGGTCGGCGCTCATGCCGCTCAGGCCGGTCAGCGGCAGGTCGTGGGTGTGCAGGACGACCAGGTCGCGCCCGCGCAGCGCTTCGCGCAGGTCGTGCAGCGGCGCCAGGTCCTCCGCGGTGAGCCGCCCGGCGGCCACCGATCCACCCGTGGCCGGGGCGGGGGCGGCGCCGAGGGCGGCCAGCAGGCCCGCTCCCCCGTCGTGCGCCACGGTCCGACGCGCACCGAGCCCGACGACCACGCGACCGGCACCGGTGTCCAGGGCGGCGGCGATCAGCGTGCCCAGCCCGGCGGAGGTGGTCCGCTCCGGGTCGACCGCGTCCCCGGCGGCGGCGCCGAGGGCCAGCGCGGCGTCCACGTAGGCGGTGCGCCCGCCCGGCTCCTCGTCGACCACCAGCACCGCGCCGGGCACGACTTCGCCGCACGCGTCGGTGGTGGTGACCGCCAGCAGCTCGCCGCCGCGCGCGGCCCGCACCACGTCCAGCAGCCCCGGCCCGCCGTCGGACAGCGGCAGCAGGTCCAGGGTGTCGTCCGGGGCGACGGCGGCCCACCCGTCCGCGAGCGCCGCGGCGGCCTCGGGGGCGGTCAGCGCGGGCCACGGGTCCGGGGTGGTCGGGCGGACTGCGGCGGGACCGGTGTCCGGCGGGACGTCGAACCGGCCGGGGGCGATCAGCACGTGCACCCGTCGATCCTTCCACGCGGCGGAGCGCCCCCTCGCCGCGTGGCCGCCCTCGCCGCGACGCCACCGTCGCGCACCGCGATCCCCGGGCGGCTCCCCGCCGACCGCGACCGACCCGGTCCGCCCGCGGGGGCCTGTGGGATGATCTGCACGTGAGCCTGCTCGACACGCCTGTCACGTTCGCGGAGCCCCTGCCCTCCGCGCTGCTGCTGCTCGGCCGTGGGATCGACCTCGACTCCGAACGCGGGGTGGAGTGCGTCGGCTCCCTGCCGGCCGCCTCCGACCCCGATCTCGTCGAACGCGCCCGGGCCGCCCGCGCGGCGCTCGGCGAGCGCGCCTTCGTGCTCGGCCACCACTACCAGCGTGACGAGGTGATCGACTTCGCCGACGTCACCGGCGACTCGTTCAAGCTCGCCCGCGAGGCCGCCGCGCGCCCCGAGGCCGAGTTCATCCTGTTCTGCGGCGTGCACTTCATGGCCGAGTCCGCGGACATCCTCACCTCGGACGCCCAGCAGGTCGTGCTGCCGGACATGGCCGCCGGCTGCTCGATGGCCGACATGGCCGCGATCGACCAGGTGGAGGACGCCTGGGACGTGCTGGTCGAGGCCGGGATCGCGCAGGACACCGTCCCCGTGACCTACATGAACTCCACCGCCGCGATCAAGGCCTTCACCGGTCGGCACGGCGGCACCGTCTGCACCTCGTCGAACGCGCACGTCGCGCTGCGCTGGGCCTTCGACCAGGTCGGCGGCGTGGACGGCACCGGCAAGGTGCTGTTCATGCCGGACCAGCACCTCGGCCGCAACACCGCGGTGCTCGAGCTCGGCATCCCGCTGGACGCCTGCGTGGTCTACGACCCGCGCAAGCCGAACGGCGGCCTGACCACCCAGCAGCTCAAGGACGCGCGGATGATCCTGTGGCGCGGGCACTGCTCGGTGCACGGCCGGTTCTCCGCGCAGAACCTGGTCGACGCCCGCGCGGCCGTGCCGGACGTGACCGTGCTGGTGCACCCGGAGTGCAAGCACGAGGTGGTCACCGGCGCCGACATGGTCGGCTCGACCGAGTACATCATCAAGGCGCTGGACGCCGCCGAGCCCGGGTCCGCCTGGGCGATCGGCACCGAGCTCAACCTGGTGCGCCGGCTCGCCGCCGCCCACCCGGACAAGCGGATCAGCTACCTCGACTCCACGGTGTGCTTCTGCTCGACCATGAACCGGATCGACCTGCCGCACCTGGTGTGGGCGATGGAGTCGCTCGCCGAGGGCCGGATGGTCAACCGGATCGTGGTGGACGCCGACGACGCGCACTGGGCGCGGGTGGCCCTGGACCAGATGCTGGCGCTGCCCGGCTACTGATCGACCCCGGCGGGCCCGACGGGTCCGCGAGACACGGCGCACGGAGGCGCGGATGGGTACGGGAAGCTCGCTGCGGGTCGGCATCGTCGTGTTCGACGACGCCGAGGAGCTGGATGTCGTCGGGCCCTTCGACGTGCTGACCGCGTGGGCCGCCCGGTCCACGCTGCGCCCCGAGGTCGTCACGTTCTCCGCCGACGGCGCGGGCGTGCGCTGCGCGAAGGGCCTGCGGCTGCTGCCGGACACCTCCCGCGAGGAGGTCGGGCCGCTGCACGTGCTGGTGCACCCCGGCGGCCAGGGCACCCGTCCGCTGGCCCACGACACCGATCACCTGGCCTGGGTGCGCGAGCAGCGGGCCACCACGGCGCTGATGACCTCGGTGTGCACCGGCGCGCTGGTCTACGCCGCCGCGGGGCTGCTCGCCGGTCGCCCGGTCACGACGCACTGGGCGGCCTTCGACGAGCTCGTGCGGCTCGACCCGAGCGTGCTGGTCGACACCGAGGCGCGCTTCGTGGACGACGGCGACGTGATCACCTCGGCGGGCGTGTCCGCCGGGATCGACATGGCCCTGCACCTGGTGGCCCGGCTCGACTCGGTCGCGGCCGCCCGCGACGTCCGCCGGCACATCCAGTACGACCCCGCCCCGCCCGTCTGACCCGTCCGGCCCGGACGCACGCGAGCCCGGGCGGACGCTCAGGTCCGACCGGGCTCGCGCAGGGTGTCAGGCCAGGCGCGCGAGGAGCAGGGCCTCGGCGAGCACGACCTTCTCCAGCTCGGCCAGGTGCACCGACTCGTTGGCGCCGTGCGCGCGGGAGTCCGGGTCCTCGACGCCCGTCACCAGGATCGCGGCCTGCGGGAACACCTCGAGCAGGTCGGCGATGAACGGGATCGAGCCACCGATGCCGATGTCCACCGGGTCGGTGCCCCAGGCGTCGGCGAAGGCCGCCCGCGCCGCCTGCATGGCGGTGGAGTCGGCGGGCGCCTGGAACGGCTTGCCGAGCTCGCCGTCCTTCACGGTCACCCGGGCGCCGAAGGGCGCGTGCTCGACCAGGTGCGTGCGCAGCGCCTCCAGCGCGCGGGCCGGGTCCTCGCCGGGCGCGACGCGCATCGACAGCTTGGCGGTGGCCTTCGGGGTGATCGTGTTGGACGCGGTCGCGACGCGCGGGGCGTCCAGGCCGATCACGGCGATCGTCGGGCGGGTCCACAGCCGGGCGGTGAGCGGGCCGGTGCCGGCCAGGCGCACCCCGTCCAGCACCCCGGCGTCGGCGCGCAGCGCGTCCTCGTCGTAGTCGACCGCCGGGTCCGGCGCGGTGGTCAGCCCGGCGACCGCCACGCTGCCCTCGTCGTCGTGCAGGGTCGCGATCAGGCGGGACAGCAGGGTCACCGCGTCCAGCACCGGGCCGCCGAACATGCCGGAGTGCACCGCGTGGTCCAGCACCGCGACCTCGACCTCGAGGTCCACCAGCCCGCGCAGCGAGGTGGTCAGGCCGGGCACGCCGACCTTCCAGTTCGAGGAGTCCGCGACCACGATCACGTCGGCCCGCAGCAGGTCCGCGTAGGTGTGCAGGAAGCGGGTGAAGGACGGCGAGCCGATCTCCTCCTCGCCCTCCACGAACACGGTCACGCCCACGCCGAGCTCGTCGCCGAGCACCCGCAGCGCGCCGAGGTGCGCGACCACGCCCGCCTTGTCGTCGGCGGCGCCGCGGCCGAACAGCCGGCCGTCCTTCTCGGTCGGCACGAACGGGTCGGTGTCCCAGTCGTCGGCGGAGCCCGGGGGCTGCACGTCGTGGTGCGCGTAGAGCAGCACGGTCGGCGCACCGGCGGGGGCCGGGCGGCGGGCGACGACCGCGGGAGCGCCGGGCGTGCCGTCGGGGCGGTCGGCGCGCAGCACCTGCACCTCGGGCATGCCGGCCTCGGTCAGCAGGGCCGCGACGGCGGCGGCGGAGGCCTCGACGTGGGCCTGGTCGAAGTCGGCGTTCGACACGCTCGGCACGCGGACCAGCGCCTCGAGGTCGGCACGGATGCCGGCGAAGGCCTGCTGCACGCGTCCGCGCAGGTCATCGACGTCGACGGGGCGGGACGGGGTGGTGGGAGAGGGCTCGGTCACGATCCACCACGCTACTCGACTACTCTGGTCAGGTGTTCGGACGCAGCAAGGACAGCGCCACCGCTGACGCAGAGCCCCTGACCGAGGAGACCCCCGGCCTCATCGAGGCACCCGGCAAGGGTCGCCCGACGCCGAAGCGGAAGGTCGCCGAGGCGGCGAACCGCCGTCCCCTCGTGCCGACGGACCGCAAGGCCGCCGCCAAGGAGGCCCGGGTCGCGCAGCGCGCCGAGCGCGACAAGCAGTACGTGGCGATGCAGACCGGCGACGAGCGCTACCTGCCCGCCAAGGACAAGGGCCCGGTGCGCCGCTACATCCGGCACTACGTGGACGCCCGCTGGAGCCTCGGCGAGCTGTTCCTGCCGGTGGCGATCGTCATGCTGCTGCTCAACATGCTGCTCTCGCAGGCCAGCCCGCAGGTGGCGGTGCTCGGGCTGCTGCTGCTCTACGTGTTCATCCTCGGCATGGTCGTGGACGTCGCGATCATGTGGCGTCGGCTGCGCAAGCGGCTGCTGGCCAAGTTCGGCGACGACCTGGTGCTGCGCGGGCTGATGATGTACTCGCTGACCCGCACCTTCCAGATCCGCCGCGCCCGCCTGCCCAAGCCGCAGAACAAGCACGGCGAGTACCCGTCCTGATCACGCCTAGGGTGGTGGCATGGTCAACTACCGCCACCTGGGCCGTTCCGGCCTGAAGATCACCGAGATCACCTACGGCAACTGGCTCACGCACGGCTCGCAGGTCGAGAACGAGACCGCGACCGCCTGCGTGCGCGCCGCGCTCGACGCCGGCATCACCAGCTTCGACACCGCGGACGTCTACGCGAACACGAAGGCCGAGGAGGTGCTCGGCGCGGCCCTCAAGGGCGAGCGCCGGCAGTCCCTCGAGGTCTTCACCAAGGTGTTCTGGCCCACCGGCCCCAAGGGCGCCAACGACATGGGCCTGTCGCGCAAGCACATCATGGAGTCGATCGACGGCTCGCTCGCCCGGCTGCAGATGGACTACGTCGACCTGTACCAGGCGCACCGCTACGACCACGCCACGCCGCTCGAGGAGACGATGCAGGCGTTCGCCGACGTCGTCCGTCAGGGCAAGGCGCTGTACATCGGCGTGAGCGAGTGGACCGCGGACCAGATCCGTGCCGGCCAGGCCCTCGCGAAGGACCTCGGCTTCTCGCTGGTGTCGAACCAGCCGCAGTACTCCGCGCTGTGGCGGGTCATCGAGGAGGAGGTCGTGCCGGCCTCCGAGGAGCAGGGTCTCTCGCAGATCGTCTGGTCCCCCGTCGCGCAGGGCGTGCTCACCGGCAAGTACCTGCCGGGCCAGCCGCTGCCGGCCGGCTCGCGCGCCACCGACGAGAAGGGCGGCTCGCGCACGGTCCGCTCGTTCCTCGACAGCCCGAACCTGCTCGAGCGCGTGCAGGGCCTGCGTCCGGTCGCCGACGAGCTCGGTCTGAGCATGGCGCAGCTCGCGGTGGCCTGGGTGCTGCAGAACACGAACGTCGCCGCGGCGATCATCGGCGCCTCCCGCCCCGAGCAGGTGCAGGAGAACGTCAAGGCCTCCGGCGTCGAGATCCCCGCCGAGCTCATGGCGACGATCGACGAGGTCCTGGGCGACTCGGTCGTCACGGACCCGGCGGAGACGGCGAAGAACTCCCCCGCCACCCGCTGACGCCCCCGTCCGCCGGCCCACGAGGTCGGTGGTTCTGCACGAGGTCGGTGGTTCGGACGCGCGTGATCGCGCACGAACCACCGACCTCGTCGGGTGTCGACGCCCGGACGGTCAGTCGCGGGGGACGGTCAGCCGCGGCAGGAGGATCCCGATCAGCGGGCCGATGCAGATCGCGTAGGCCAGCGTGCCGAGGCCGACCGTCCCGCCGAGCACCCAGCCGACGGCCACGACGGTGACCTCGATCGCGGCGCGCACCCGGCCGACCCGCCAGCCGGTGCGGGCGACGATGCCGGTCATCAGCCCGTCGCGCGGGCCGGGGCCGAGGCGCGCACCGATGTACAGGCCGCTGGCCAGGCCGTTCAGCAGCACACCGCCGGCGACCAGGGCGATCCGTCCGGCCAGCGGCAGCGCCTCGGGCAGCAGGTCGAGCAGCCGCAGCGCCGGGTCAACCAGCAGGCCGATCACCAGCACGTTGGCGACGGTGCCGATCCCCGGGCGCTGCCGCAGCGGCCACCACGCGATCAGCACGAGCACGCTGGTCACGAGCACGGCGGTGCCGAGCGACCAGCCGAGCCGCCGCGAGACGCCCTGGCTCAGCACGTCCCAGGGCATCGAGCCGAGGGCGGGGTGCACCAGCATCGCGATCGACAACGCGTAGAGCAGCAGGCCGCCGAGCAGCTGCACGGTCCGCCGTACCGCGTGCCGGGCCGGAGCAGTGGCGGGTACCGGGTCGGGGGCGGGGGCAGGGGCCCCGTCGGCAGCCGCCACGTCGAGAGGGTCGACGGGATCGGTGACGGGTGCGGTCGGCTGGCTCATGGACACATCCTGAGGCCCCGCTGGCCTTCCGATCGATAGCCACTTGCGGCAAAGTGGCCACATGACATCGCCGCTCGTCGCCGATCGCCGGATCAGCGGCCCCCGACTGGCCACCCTGCTCGGCCGCTGGCAGCGCCCCGGCCCGGCGTACCCCGCCCTGGCCGACGCGATCCGCCGCGCCGTGCTCGCCGGCACGCTCCCGCTGGCCACCCGTCTGCCCGGCGAGCGCGAGCTCGCGACCAGCACCGGCGTCTCCCGCACCACGAGCACCGCCGCGTACCGGCTGCTGCGCGAGGAGGGCTACCTGGTCAGCCGGCAGGGCTTCGGCACGGTGACCGCGCTCCCCCGTCCGCTCGGCTCGCAGGGCGGCACGGCGGCACCCGGGGCCACGTCCCGAACCGGGGGCACGATCCCGGGCGCCGCAGCGGCACCCACCGGCGGCCCGCGCACGACCCTCCGCGGTCAGCGGGCACCGCGCCGTCCCCGTGCGGAGACCGGCCTGCCGCTCCCCCACCCGCTCGCGCTGGACGGGATCGTGGACCTGTCGATCGCTGCTCCCGTCACCCCGCCCGACCTGGCCGACGCGATCGGCCGTGCGGCGGCGGCGCTCCCGCTGACCGGGATCGGCCACGGGTACGCCCCGCTGGGCCTCGACCTGCTGCGCGAGGCGCTGGCGGAGCGGTACACGGCCCGCGGGGTGCCGACGAGCGCGGAGCAGATCCTGGTGACCACCGGCGCGCAGCACGCGATCTCGCTGCTGATCAGCGCGCACGCCGGTCCGGGCGACCGGGTGGTGGTGGAGCAGCCGACCTACCCGCACGCGATCGACGCGGTGCGGGCGGTGGGCGCGCGACCGGTGCCGGTGCCCTCCGGCCCCGACGGCGCCACCGACCTCGACCTGCTGGAGTCCACCGTCCGGCAGGTCGCTCCGCGTCTGGTGTACCTGATCCCGGACCACCGCAACCCCACCGGCACCAGCCTGGACGCGGCGGCCCGCGCCCGCGCGCACGAGATCTCCCGGCGCACCGGCACCGTGGTCGCCGGTGACGAGGTGCTGACCGACCTGACGCTGGACGGCCCGCCGCCGCCCCCGTGGGCGGGTGACGGCACGTCGGCGCGGGTGGTGTCGATCGGCTCGATGTCCAAGAGCCACTGGGGCGGGCTGCGCGTCGGGTGGGTGCGCGGGTCGCGGGACCTGGTGACCCGGCTGGCGCTGGCCCGGCGCAGCGCGGACCTCGGCACCGCCGTGCTCGACCAGCTGGTCGCCGCCGAGCTGCTGCGCCAGGGCGACGGCCCGGTCGAGGCGCGCCGAGCAGAGCTGCGGGCCGGGCGGGACCTGCTGGTCGCGCTGCTGCGCGAGCGGCTGCCCACGTGGCGGTTCGACGTGCCCGCCGGTGGTCAGTCGCTGTGGGTGGATCTCGGCGCGCCGGTGTCCTCGGCGCTGTCGGCGCTCGCGCTGGCGCACGGGGTGCGGGTGGCGCCCGGGCCGGCGTTCGGCGTGGACGGGTCGATGGAGGACCGGCTGCGGCTGCCCTACACCGCGGGCGCCGAGGCGCTGGTGCGGGCGGTGGACGGGCTGGCGCTGGCGTGGGCGGCGCTCGGGGCGCCGGGCGGGGGCGTGCCCGCGGTCGCCGGCGGGTCCGGCGGGACGGCGAGCGCGCTGCTCACGGGCGCCCTGGTGTGACCCCCGGGCGCTCTCGGGGGCAGCGGCCGCGGGCCGGGTCCGACGCGCGGTGCGGCGGCGCCGGGGGCGCTACGCCGAGGCGGTTCCCGCGGCCGACCCCGTGCCCGGGCCGTGGTGCCAGGGCCGCTCCGGCACGTCCAGCGGGTGCGCCGGCGGCACGAGCGTGCCCGCGTTCAGCAGCACCGCCGTGGCCACCCCCTGCGCGCGCAGCGTGCGCCACTGCGTGCCGAGCCACTCCTCGGCGTCGTAGCGGGTGGTGAACGCGGGCGAGAGCGGACGGTCGAGCACGGTGCCGTCCGGGCCGGCGAGCTGCCACTCCCACTGCGGCCGCACGGTCAGACCCCGTCCGGGTGCTGCGCGCGGGCGGTGCGATCCTCGGCGTCGCGGGCGAGCGCCTTGACGATCCGGGACGCCCAGAACGGGCCCTCGTAGATGAAGCCGGTGTACCCCTGGATCAGGTCGGCCCCGGCGGCCAGGTAGGCGCGGGCGTCGGCCGGGGTGCTGATGCCGCCGACCCCGATGATCACCAGGCCGGCGCCGAGCCGGTGCCGCAGGCGGGAGACGACGACCAGGCCACGGTCGAGCAGCGGCGGGCCGGACAGCCCGCCCGGGCCGAGGTCGTGGGAGATCGTGGTGTTGACGGCGACCATGCCGTCCAGGCCGAGCTCGACGGCCAGGTCTGCCACGGCGTCGACGTCGGCGTCCGCGAGGTCCGGGGCGATCTTGACCAGCAACGGCACCCGGGGACGACCGGCTGCGGCGGCGGACTCGTCGGCGGCGGCGCGCACGGCCTGGAGGATCGGGCGCAGCGCGTCGACGGACTGGAGGTCGCGCAGGCCGGGGGTGTTCGGCGAGGAGACGTTGACCACCAGGTAGTCGGCGTAGGGCGCCAGGTGGCCCGCGCTGGTGGCGTAGTCGTCGGCGGCGTCGGCGGCCGGGGTGACCTTGGTCTTGCCGATGTTGACCCCGACCACCAGCGCGCGCCCGGAGGGCGTGGAGCGCAGGGCGCGGAGCCGGCGGGCGACCGCCACGGCGCCCTCGTTGTTGAAGCCCATCCGGTTGCGCAGCGCGCGGTCCGGGATGTGCCGCCAGAGCCGCGGCGCCTCGTTGCCGGGCTGCGCGAAGGCGGTGACGGTGCCGATCTCGACGTGCCCGAAGCCGAGCATCGTCAGCCCGGGGACGCCGACGGCGTTCTTGTCGAAGCCGGCGGCCAGGCCGAAGCGCGAGGGGAACGTGCGGCCGAGCACCTGCACCTGCCCCGCCGACGACGGGGCCATGATCGCGCGGATGACGGAGCGCAGCACCGGGACGCGCGACGCCACCCGGATCGCGAGGAAGGCGTAGTGGTGCGCCTTCTCGGTGTCGGTGCGGGCGAAGACCAGGCGGAAGAGGAGGCCGTACACGGCGCCCAACCTACCGGCCGGCGGGGACGTCGGGCCGGGACCCTGCGCCCTGGCCCGGCGCGCCCGGGCGTGTCCGCCACAGCCAGAGCAGCCCGAGGAACGGCAGCACCAGCGGCACGTAGGCGTAGCCCTGGCCGTAGACGGACCACACGGTCGCGTCCGGGAAGTCGCCCGCGTCGAGCACCGAGAGCGTCCCGACGGTGAGCACGCCCACCAGCTCGATCCCCACCGCCACCCAGGCGACCGTCCGCCAGCGCCCGGTGCCCCGGGCCAGCGCGACGGTGGCGAGCACGTAGACCAGGCCGGCGGCCAGCGACAGCGCGTACGCCAGCGGCGCCTCGTCGAAGTCGGTGGCGATCTGGTAGGCGCCGCGGACCGTGGCGGCCAGCGCGAGGATCCCGTAGATCGCGACCAGCACCCGGCCGGGGCCGGAGGCCGTGGAGCGCGGCGCGGGGTCGGCCGGCGGGACGGGTGCGGTCATCAGGACCCCCAGGTCTGGTTCAGGCGGAGCTGGAGGAACGCCACCGCGACGGCGGCGACCAGCAGGACGACGGAGGACCAGCGGCTGCGCTCGGCGAAGGCCCACAGGGCGGCGGCGGGCAGCAGCACCAGCTGGGTGACCACGTAGGACCAGAAGACCGCGGGCTCGGCGGGCACGGCACCGGTGGCGTGGCGCACGCCTGCGACGGCCGCCTGCACGAGCATCAGGCCCTCGACGACGGCCCCGCCCCACAGCTGACGGAGCACCACCGCGCGGTCACGGACCGCCCACCAGCCGGCCCACGCGGCGAGCGCCAGCGCGGCGACGGCGACGAGGACGGCGATCGGCGGGGTCACGGGGAGCCACGGTACCGGGCGCACCGCTAGCATCGAGGGGTGCCTCGAGTGACGTTGACCTCTGCGAACCCTGCCCGACTCTCCGCCGACGTGCTCGTCGTCGCGGTCGCCGCCTCCGAGAACGGCCCCCGGCTGCTCGGTGCGGACTGGCTGCCCGACGAGACGCGATCGCAGGTGACCGACCTGGCCACCGTGCTCGGCGTGACCGGCGCCCCCGACGAGGTGCGCAAGGTCCCGACCACCGGCAAGGTCGCCGCGAAGGTGCTGGTGCTCACCGGTGTGGGCGCGGTCGAGGGCACCGCCCCCGAGGCCGAGGCGCTGCGTCGCGCCGCCGGTGCCGCCCTGCGCGAGCTCGCCGGCACCGCCTCGGTCGCCGTCGCGCTGCCCGCCGAGGACGCCGCCCAGGTGGCCGCCGTCGCCGAGGGCGCCCTGTTCGGCGCCTACGCCTACACCCGCTACCGCGAGGCCGAGGCCGCCGCGAAGATCACCCCGCCGGCCGAGATCACGATCGCCACGCCGCGCGCCCGCGACAAGTCCGCCGCCGCCGCGCTGGCCCGCGCCGAGGTGCTCGCCGCCGCCGTGCACGGGGTGCGCGACCTGGTGAACACCGCCCCGAACGACCTGTACCCGGCCGCCTTCGCCGACGCCGCCAAGAGCGCGGTCAAGGACGCCGGTGCCAAGGGCGTGAAGATCACCGTGCTGGACGAGAAGGCGCTGGCCGCCGGCGGCTACGGCGGCATCCTCGGCGTCGGCCAGGGCTCGGCCCGCCCGCCGCGCCTGGTCAAGGTCGCCTACACCCCCTCGCGCCCGGCGGCGAAGATCGCGCTGGTCGGCAAGGGCATCACCTTCGACTCGGGCGGCATCTCGATCAAGCCGGCTGCCGGCATGGACGCGATGAAGTCCGACATGGCCGGTGCCGCCGCCGTGCTGCACACCGTGATCGCGGCCTCCCGCCTGGAGATCCCGGTGGCCGTCACCGCGTGGCTCTGCCTGGCCGAGAACATGCCGTCCGGCACCGCGCAGCGCCCGTCCGACGTGCTGACGATCCGCGGCGGCAAGACCGTCGAGGTGCTCAACACCGACGCCGAGGGCCGGCTGGTGATGGCCGACGGCCTGGTCGCCGCGGTCGAGGAGAAGCCCGACCTGGTGATCGACATCGCGACGCTCACCGGCGCGCAGCTGGTGGCGCTCGGCCCCCGGGTGTCCGCGGTCATGGGCACCGAGGACGCGCGCGGCGAGGTCGTGGACGCGGCCGGCACCGCCGGCGAGGCGTTCTGGCCGATGCCGCTGCCCGCCGACCTCAAGGCCGGCCTGAAGTCGCGGGTCGCCGACCTGGCGAACATCGGCGACCGCTTCGGCGGCATGCTGACCGCCGGCATCTTCCTGCAGGAGTTCGTCGGCTCGACCCCGTGGGCGCACCTGGACGTCGCCGGGCCGGCCTTCAACGAGAAGACCGCCTTCGGCTACACGCCGACCGGTGGCACCGGCGTGGGCGTGCGGACGCTTCTCACGCTGATCGAGGGTCGCGCCACGCGCTGATCCGACGCACCTGCACGCACGAGGGGCCGCCGCTCCGGGAGACCGGGGTGGCGGCCCCTCGTGCGGTCGGTCGGGGCGCGGGTGCGCTCAGGCCTGCTCGGCGGCGCGGCGGGCGTCCCGCTCGCGCTGGGCCCGCTCGCGCTCGATCCGCTGGCGGGAGTTCCAGTCGCGCATCCGCTGCGGGTAGCCGGTGCGCTGCACGTCGTACAGCGGGACGCCGAGGGTGCGGGCCAGCGCGGCGCCGGCCTTCGGGTCGGGCACCCGGCGCCGGGTCCACTCGCCGTCGGTGGCGATCAGCATCAGCGTGGTCTGCGTGACGTTGGTCTGCGGCTCCAGGTACGCCTCGACGCCCACCCGGGTGCGCGTGAACTCGCGCAGGTGCTCGAGCGTGGCCTGCTGCGCGTCACGCGGGCTGGGCGCGGCGGCGTCCGACCCGGTGGCGGCGCGGCGGCGGCGGCGGGAGAACAGACCCATGCCGGGAGCGTAACCGCCGACCCTGGACGCGCGGTCAGGTTCCACGCAGGACCCGCACAGGTGGCGCATCCCGGACGCCTGGCCTGGTCGAAACATGGGATGACTGTTCCCAGAATCACATCGCCGAGGCCGTGATCTGGGTCGTCCGGCCTAGACGGAGATGACAAGATGGGCGTCAACACACGTCGTTCGTGAATGTCTGCGCCGGAGGAGTCTTACGTGTCCGACACGACCGGGTCCGCTTTCGACATCGTCGTCCTGGGCGGAGGGAGTGGCGGCTACGCTGCCGCGCTCCGTGGCGCCCAGCTCGGCCTGACTGTCGCCCTCATCGAGGCCGACAAGGTCGGTGGCACCTGCCTGCACAATGGTTGCATCCCCACCAAGGCCCTGCTGCACGCGGCCGAGCTCGCCGACAACGCCCGTGAGGGCGCGCACTTCGGCGTGCAGACCGAGCTCAAGGGCATCGACATGGCCGGGGTCAACGAGTACAAGGACTCGGTGATCGCCCGCCTGTACAAGGGGCTGCAGGGGCTGATCAAGTCCCGCAAGATCACCGTGATCGAGGGCTACGGGAAGCTCGTCGCCCCCGACGCCGTCGAGGTCAACGGCCAGCGCGTCACCGGCAAGCACATCGTGCTCGGCACCGGCTCCTACGCCCGCTCGCTGCCCGGTCTGGAGATCGGCGGCCGGGTCATCACCTCCGACCAGGCGCTCAAGCTCGACTGGGTGCCGCGCTCCGCGATCATCCTCGGCGGCGGCGTCATCGGCTCGGAGTTCGCCAGCGTCTGGAAGTCCTTCGGCGCCGACGTCACGATCATCGAGGCGCTCCCCCACCTGGTCCCGAACGAGGACGAGGCGCTGTCGAAGGCCTTCGAGCGCGCGTTCCGCAAGCGCGGCATCAACTTCAACCTGGGCGTCCGGTTCTCCGGCGTCACCCAGAACGACGAGGGCGTGCACGTCACCCTCGAGGACGGCAAGACCTTCGACGCCGACCTGCTGCTGGTCGCCGTCGGCCGTGGCCCGTCGACCTCCGGCCTCGGCTACGAGGAGCAGGGCCTGACCCTGGACCGCGGCTTCGTCATCACGAACGAGCGCCTGCACACCGGCGTCGGCAACGTCTACGCGGTCGGCGACATCGTCCCGGGCCTGCAGCTCGCGCACCGCGGCTTCGCCCAGGGCATCTTCGTCGCCGAGGAGATCGCCGGCCTGAACCCGGCCCCGATCGTCGAGTCCGGCATCCCGCGCGTCACCTACTCCGACCCCGAGGTCGCCTCGGTCGGCCTCACCGAGGCCAAGGCCAAGGAGATCCACGGCGCGGAGAACGTCGAGACCCTCGAGTACAACCTCGGCGGCAACGGCAAGAGCCAGATCCTCGCCACCACCGGCTTCGTCAAGCTGGTGCGGCAGAAGGACGGTCCGGTGATCGGCGTCCACATGATCGGCGCGCGCGTCGGCGAGCTCATCGGGGAGGGCCAGCTCATCGTGAACTGGGAGGCCTACCCCGAGGACGTCGCGGCGCTCGTGCACGCCCACCCCACGCAGAACGAGGCTCTCGGTGAGGCGCACCTCGCGCTCGCCGGCAAGCCGCTGCACGCCCACAACTGACCCCACAGATCCAAGGAGACACGAGCGGTCATGTCCGACAACGTGCAGCTTCCCGCCCTCGGCGAGTCCGTCACCGAGGGCACCGTCACCCGCTGGCTGAAGAACGTGGGTGACCGGGTCGAGGTCGACGAGCCCCTGCTCGAGATCTCGACCGACAAGGTCGACACCGAGGTCCCCTCGCCGTTCGCCGGCGTGCTGGAGCAGATCCTGGTGCAGGAGGACGAGACCGCCGAGGTCGGCGCCGTCCTGGCCGTGATCGGCGACGGCAGCGGTGCCGGTGCGGAGGAGTCCGCCCCCGCCGAAGCTCCCGCCGCCGAGGCCGCGCCCGCCGCCGAGGCCGCGCCCGCCGCCGAGGCGCAGGAGGCCCCGGCCGCCGAGCAGGCCGCGCCGGTCGCCGACGCTGCCCCGGCCGAGGGCTCCGGCGAGGGCGAGCAGGTGCTCCTGCCCGCGCTCGGCGAGTCCGTCACCGAGGGCACCGTCACCCGCTGGCTCAAGGCCGTCGGCGACACCGTCGAGGTGGACGAGCCGCTGCTCGAGATCTCGACCGACAAGGTGGACACCGAGGTGCCGTCGCCGTTCGCGGGCACCCTCCAGCAGATCCTGGTCGGCGAGGACGAGACCGCGCAGGTCGGTGCCCCGCTCGCCGTGATCGGCTCCGGTGCCGCCGCTCCGGCCGCTGCCCCGGCCCCCGCTGCCGCCCCGGCCGCTGCTCCGGCTGCCGCCCCGGCCCCGGTGCCCGCGCCGGTCGCCGCCGCCCCGGCTGCTGCCCCGGCTCCCGCCGCCGCTCCGGCTGCTCCCGCCGCGTCGGCCCCGGCCCCGCAGGCCGGTGGCTCCTACCTGACCCCGCTGGTGCGCAAGCTCGCCGCGGAGAAGGGCGTGGACGTCGCCTCCCTCACCGGCACCGGTGTCGGCGGTCGCATCCGCAAGGAGGACGTGCTGGACGCCGCCGCGAAGGCCGAGGCCGCGGCGCAGGCACAGACCGCTGCTGCCGCCCCGGCTCCGGCTGCTGCCGCCGCCCCCGCCGCGTCGAAGACCGCCGAGGTCTCCCCGCTGCGCGGCACCACGGAGAAGGCCAGCCGCCTGCGGCAGGTCATCGCCGAGCGCATGGTGGACGCCCTGCACAGCCAGGCGCAGCTCACCTCCGTGGTCGAGGTCGACGTCACCAAGGTCGCCCGGCTCCGCGCGAAGGCCAAGGACGAGTTCAAGGCGCGCGAGGGCGTCAACCTGACGTTCCTGCCGTTCTTCGTCCAGGCCGCCGTCGAGGCCCTCAAGGTCCACCCCAAGATCAACGGGGTGCTCGAGGGCAAGGAGATCACGTACCACGGCACGGAGAACGTCGGCATCGCGGTCGACACCGAGCGCGGCCTCGTCGTGCCGGTGATCCGGGACGCGGGCGACCTCAACCTCGCCGGCATCTCCCGCAAGATCGCCGACCTCGCCGGTCGCACCCGCGCCAACAAGGTCACCCCGGACGAGCTGTCCGGCGCGACCTTCACGGTGACCAACACCGGCTCCGGCGGTGCGCTCTTCGACACCCCGATCGTCCCGGGCGGCACCTCCGCCATCCTGGGCACCGGCGCGATCGTCAAGCGCCCGGTCGTGATCAAGGACGCCGACGGCGCCGAGGTCATCGCGATCCGGTCCATGTGCTACCTGGCCCTGTCCTACGACCACCGCCTGGTGGACGGCGCGGACGCCTCGCGGTACCTGATGACCGTGAAGCAGCGGATCGAGGAGGGCGCGTTCGAGGCCGAGGTCGGCCTCTGATCGCCTGACCCGCGAACACCGGAGCCCCCGGCAGCCACCGCGCTGCCGGGGGCTCCGTCGCGTCTCGCGCGCCAGCCGCTGCTCCCGCGCGGGTGTGAGCGGCGCGACGGTGCGGACCGTGCCGACGCGACCTAGGGTCGAGGGATGGAGGTCGTGGTCGCGGGATCGAGCGGACTGATCGGGCAGGCGCTGGTGGCGCGGCTGCGCGCCGAGGGGCACGGGGTGCGACGGCTGGTCCGACGACCCGCGCAGGGCCCCGAGGAGCGCACCTGGGACCCGGCGACCGGGGTGCTCGACCCCGCGGCGCTGGCCGGTGCCGACGCCGTGGTGAACCTGGCCGGCGCCGGGGTCGGCGACAAGCGGCTGACCGCGTCCCGCAAGCAGGTGGTGCTGCGCTCCCGCACCGACGCCACCAGCCTGCTGGCGCGCACGATCGCCGGGCTCGACGCCCCGCCCCGCGTGCTGCTCCAGGGATCGGCCACCGGCGCCTACGGCGAGCGCGGCGACGACGTGCTGACCGAGGAGGAGCCGGGCGGCACCACCTTCCTCGCCGAGGTCGTGCGGCAGTGGGAGGGCGCCGCCGCTCCGGCCGTCGCGCACCCCGACGTGCGGGTGGCCTTCCTGCGCACCGGGATCGTGCTGGCTCCGCGCGGCGGGGCGCTCGTCAAGCTGCTGCCGCTGCTGCGGCTCGGTGTCGGCGGTCCGCTCGGGTCCGGCCGGCAGTACTGGTCCTGGATCACGCTGCCCGACGAGGTCGGGGCGATCGTGCACCTGCTGGACGCGCCGGTGAGCGGTCCGGTCAACCTGGTCGCCGAGCCCGCGACGAACCGCGAGATCACGCGGGCGCTGGCACGGGTGCTGCACCGGCCCGCCGCGATCCCGGTGCCGGCCTGGGCGCTGCGGATCGCCGTCGGGGAGTTCTCGCAGGAGATCCTCGGGTCGGTGCGCGCGGTGCCGACGGTGCTGCGGGCGTCCGGCTTCGTGCACGCGCACCCGACGATCGACGTGGCGGCTCCCGCGGTCCTCGGCTGAGCGGGCGGGCGCGGGCGGAGCGGGCGGGCCGATCGGGGCCGGTGGTCGATCGCCCCCGGGCCGCGCGCGGTCCCCGGACCCGCCGCGCCGCGCGTCAGTCCGCGATCGTGACGACCCGGCCCTCGTCCGCCGACACCCGCGCGGCGTCCAGCACCCGGGCGGTCGCCACCGCGTCCCGCGGGTCCACCGGCACCGGGCCGGTCCCCCGCACCCACGCCTCGACCGCACGGTAGTAGTCGGCGTGCCCGCCCGGGACCCGGCGCACCGGCACCCGCTCGTCGCCGTGCACCAGCCAGCCCTCGTGCGTGGGCTCCTCCGCCGGCGCGGACGTGCCGGCGATCACGTGCAGCGGCCCGGTCACCGTCTCGTCGAGGACGGCGAAGGGCGTCGCCTCGCCCTCGAAGCTCGTCACCAGGTAGGCGCCGCGGGCGCCGAGCACCCGCGTGCGCGGACCCGGCGCGCCGGTCAGCCCGCCCGCCTGCACGTGGCTGGTCACGACGGAGCCGTCGGCGCGCGGCCGGTGGCGCAGCGCGAGGAACACGTCGTCCACCGCGGGGGTGGTGAGGTTCGCCAGCTCGGCGTACACCGTCGCCACCGGCCCGAACAGCTGCACGGCGGAGTCCACCAGGTGCGATCCGAGGTCGAGCAGCAGGCCGCCGGCGCGGGTGTCGTTCTCCTTCCAGCGGTCCTGCGGCACCGGGCGCCAGCGCTCCCAGCGCCGCTCGAACCGGTGCACCGTGCCCAGGTCGCCCGCCGCGACCAGCGCGCGCAGGGTCTGCTGCTCCGGGTCCCAGCGCCGGTTGTGGAACACGGTCAACCGACCGCCCGCCGCCTCGCCGGCCTCCGCCAGCGCCACCGCCTCGTCCACCGTCGTCGCCAGCGGCTTGTCCACCACCACGGGCAGCCCCGCCGCGAGCGCCTGCGTGACGTGGGCGACGTGCTCCCCGGTGGGGCTGGCGATCACGACGACGTCCAGGTCCTCCGCGTGCGCGAGCAGGCTGGTGAGGTCCTGATCCACGGCGACGCCCGGCCAGTCGTGCTCGGCGGCGGCGGAGCGCGCGGGGTTGCGCGAGACCACCCGGACCACCTGGGCGCCGACCTCCCGCAGCAGGCGGGCGTGGATGCCCCGTCCCGCCGACCCGTACCCGACCAGTCCGACCCGCAGCGCCTCCGTCATGCCCGCCACCCTAGGTCCGCGCGCGCACCCCGCGCCCGCGCGAGCTCCCTCCCATGCCGAGCGGGCGATTCCTGTCGCCCATAGCGGACGATCGACGACAGGAGCTCCCCGCTCGGCGAGCGGTCAGCGCGTGCGGGCGAGGCGGCTGGGCCACCAGACGCGGTCGCCGAGGTCGTGCACGAGCGCGGGGACCAGCAGGCTGCGCACCACCAGCGTGTCCAGCAGCACGCCGAACGCCACGATGAACGCGAGCTGCGCGAGGAACAGCAGCGGGATCACGCCCAGCGCCGCGAACGTCACCGCGAGCACCACGCCGGCCGAGGTGATCACCCCGCCGGTCACCGCCAGCCCGCGCAGCACGCCCTCGCGGGTGCCGGAGCGCAGGCTCTCCTCCCGGACGCGCGACATCAGGAAGATCGAGTAGTCCACCCCGAGCGCGATCAGGAACGTGAAGGCGTACAGCGGCACCGCCGGGTCGGCGCCCGGGTAGTCGAGCACGTGCCGGAACACCAGCGCGGACACCCCGATCGCGGCGGCGAAGGACAGCACGTTGGCGGCCATCAGCAGCGCGGCGGCGGTCACGGAGCGCAGCAGCAGCATGAGGATCAGCAGGATCACCACGATCACGACGGGCACGATCACCCGCAGGTCACGGGTGCCGGCGTCCTGGGCGTCGAGGGTCTCGGCGGCGGCCCCACCGACCAGCGCGTCCGGCGCGACCTCGTGCACCGCGGCGCGCACCCGCTCGATCGTGTCGACGCCCGCGGTGGTGTCGGCGGCGGCCTCGGTGGTGACGTCGACGCGCACCAGCCCGTCCACCACCACCGGCTCGGCCGGCTCCTCGGGCGCACCCGACGCCCCGGGCTGCCCGTCGCCGCCGGTGTAGACCGCGGCCGAGACCACGCCGTCCACGTCCTGCGCGGCGTCGACCACCGCGTCAGCGTCCCCCGACGCCACGTACACCGTGGCCGGCTGCACGACGCCCGCCGGGAAGTGCGCGGCGAGCACGTCCTCGCCGGCCACCGCGTCGACCTCGGTGCGGAACACGTCGGCCTGGCTGGTGCCGGACGCCTGGAACGTCGGCAGGAAGGCGGCGAAGGCGGCGAGCACCACCGTCGTCACCACCCACACCAGCCGGTCCCGGCGCCCGACGGTGGCGGCGATCCTGCCCCAGATGCCGGTGACCGGCGCGTGCGTGGCGGGGTGCGGGCGGTGCTCGCCGGCCGCGACGGGCGCGTCGGCAGCGACCGGCGCGGCCGCGGCCGCGGAAGGCGTCTCCACCCGCGGCACGCGGGGCCAGAACAGCCCGCGCGAGCGCGGTCCGAGCACCAGGAGCAGCAGCGGGAGCAGCGTGAAGGACGCGAGGTACGCGGAGGCGATGCCGATCGCGCCGACCGGGCCGAGGCTGCGGTTGGAGGCGAGGTCGGACAGCAGCAGGCAGAGCAGACCGGCGATCACGGTGCCGGCGCTGGCGGTCACCGGCTCCAGGCTGGCCCGCAGCGCGCGGCGCATGGCGTCGGTCGGACGCTCCACCCGGTGCAGCTCCTCGCGGTAGCGGGCGACGATCAGCAGCGCGTAGTCCACCGAGGCGCCGACCACCAGGATCGAGAGGATGCCCTGCGCCTGTCCGTTCAGCGTGAGGTGCCCGGCGTCGGCCAGGTGGAACACCGCGAGCGCGGCGGCGCACAGCGCGAAGACGGCGGTGAGGATCACCAGGAACGGCAGGAAGGGCGACCGGTAGACCAGCACCAGGATCACCAGCACCGCACCGAGGGCCACCAGCAGCAGCACCCCGTCGATCCCGCCGAAGGCGTTGACCAGGTCGGCCACGTAGCCGCCGGGGCCGGTGACCCAGGCGCGCAGCCCGGCCTCGCCCGCGGAGTCGGCGGTGGCGCCGAGGTCGTCGGCCAGGGTGTCGCGCACGGCCTGCACGACGGCGCCGACCACCCGCTCGTCGTCGGCCAACGCCTCGTCGGCGACGCTCGCGTCCAGGGACAGCGGCACCAGCAGCGCCTCGCCGTCCTCGGAGGGCACGACCACCGGATCGGCGGTGAGCACGTCACCGATCGTGGCGGGGTCACCGGCGGAGGGATCGGCCCCGGGGATCTCGACGTCCGGCAGCGTGGCGATCGTCGCGCCCACGGTCGCCATCGCGTCGGCGGGCAGCGCGCCCTCGTCCTCGCCGGTGAGCACGACCAGCACCGGCAGGGCCTCGGACTGCGTGAAGTCGCCGGCCAGCGCTGCCGCCCGCGTGGACTCCGCCGAGGACGGCAGGAACGCCGCGGCATCGTTGGTCTGCACCTGGGACAGCCGGCCCTGCGCCATCCCGCCCAGACCGCCCACGGCCAGCCATCCGACCAGCACGACCAGCACCACCAGGCCGCGCCCGGCACCCCGCACCCAATTCCTCAGCATGCTGAGCACTATGCGCGACGGCCGCCGATCCGGCAACATGAACCCGAGCACACGCACGCACCACGCAGGAGGTCACCGGGGTGGAGAGGTCTGCCGGCCGGGAGACCGACCAGCGCTGGTCGGACGCTGCCTCGCGCGACCCGTCGCGCTGGCCGGTCGGACGGCTGCTGTCCGCGGCGGCCCGCCGGGTCGAGCGCGAGTGGAACACGCACCTGGACGCCTGGCAGCTCAACCACGCCAGCCTGCCCGTGCTCGTCATGCTCATGCGCGGCCCGCACACCCAGGCCGAGCTCGCCGTCGCCTGCTCGGTGACCGAGCAGACCATGAGCCGGGTGCTGGCCCGGATGGAGCGCACCGGCTACGTGCAGCGGTCCGACCACGCCACCGACCGGCGCAAGCACGCGATCAGCATCACCGATGCCGGGCGCGCGGTGGCGCTGGAGGCCGCCGACCCGGTCGCCGCCGAGGCCGTCGCCACCCGCGGGCTCACCCCCGAGCAGGTCGAGCAACTGCGCGCGCTGCTGACGATCGTGGCGCGCTCCACCCCACCGGAGGCCTGACGGGCGCGAGCCGGCGCCCCGGCTACCGCAGGACCCGCGGCATCCCGGCGAGGTCCTTCGCGATCTGACCCGCCCACTCGTCCACCTCGGCGAAGTCGCGGAAGTCCCCCTGCTCGGCGTCGATCATCGCGACCAGCGCCCGCTCCGCCAGCCCGAGCTCCTCGCGCTGCAGCCGACCCGCGAAGCAGCGAACGTCCCGGGCACCGGTGCGGCCGGCCACCGTCGCCACGTCGTCCGGGGCGCTCGCCGGCATCGGCGGCACCCCCACCGGCCCGGACCAGAACAGCCACACCGGCCGCGCCCGGAGCTGGCCGTGCTGCCGCTCCACCAGGTCGCGCAGCGCGGCGGCCAGCCGTCCGACGTACACCGCCGAGCCGAGCACCACCGCGTCGTAGGCGATCACCGAGGTCACGTCCTCCGGCTCGACCTCGTGCACCTCGTGGCCCGCCTCGCGCAGCCGCGTCGCCACCGCCGTGCCGATCTCCCGCGTGCCACCGTGCCGGGACGCCACCGTCACCAGGATGCGCATCGTGAACTCCCCCTCCCGAGCCGCCCCGTCGCGACGTCCACCCAGGCTCGCCCGCCGCCGCCCGACAGGTCCAGGGACCGAGGTCCCACGGATCGCGGACGTGTTCGCCGTGGGCGAGCCGGCGCGTGGTCGTCCGGGTCGCCACGATCGGTAGACTCCGTCGTCATGGCCCGTGAGAAGAACGCGAACCCGAGCGCGCCCGCGAAGGTGAAGAAGACCCGGTGGTACCACCAGGTCTGGCAGGCGTACCAGATGACCCGTCAGCAGGACTCCGCGGTCACCTGGATGATCCTCGCGGTGTTCGTCGGCATCATCGCGGTCGGCCTGGTGATCGGCCTGCTCGTCGGCCACTGGCTGTACTTCCTGCTGATCGCGCTGCCGTTCGCGGCCCTCGGCGCCATGTTCACGCTGACCCGCCGCGCGGAGCGCGCCGCCTACAGCCGGATCGAGGGCCAGCCCGGCGCGTCGATGTCGGCGCTCGGCACCATCCGTCGCGGCTGGACCTTCACCGAGGAGCCCGTCGCCATCGCGCCGCGCACCCAGGACCTCGTGTTCCGCGGCGTCGGCCGCCCCGGCGTCGTGCTGATCGGCGAGGGCCCCGCCCACCGCGTCGACAAGCTGCTCGAGTCCGAGCGCAAGCGCACCGCCCGCGTGCTCCAGGGCGTGCCGATCGTGCTGATCCAGGTCGGCAACGAGGAGGGCCAGGTGCCGCTGCCGAAGCTCGCGCGCACCGTGCAGCGCCTCAAGCCGTCGCTGACCAAGCAGGAGACCGGCGAGGTCGTCAAGCGCCTCACCGCCCTCGGCGCCGTGAAGATGCCGGTGCCGAAGGGCGTCGACCCGATGCGCGCGCGCCCCGACCGCAAGGGCATGAAGGGCCGCTGAGCCCGCCGGGCTCCCACGCACACCGAGAGGCCGTCACCCCGCGCAGGGTGACGGCCTCTCGCACGTCGGGGCCCGCGCGCCCGCGGGTCGCGTGCGCAGCGTCGCCGCCGCCGAGTGGTCACAGATGCGGGCTTCATCCGCGCGGAAGCCTGCATCTGTGACCACTCGGCACGTCCGCGGCGAGCCGCGAAGCCGGCTCAGCGGCGGACGATGGCGGTGGCGGCGAAGCGGTCGTGCAGGCCGCGCCCGTCGGCGTCCCACACGGCGGCCGGGATCACCAGGCACAGCAGCACCGTGCGGACCAGGCCGAGCAGCGGCCCCGGGGGCACGTCCGGGCCGGGGTCGGGAACGACGTCCGGGTCTCCCCCGCCGACCGGCGCGAGCGTGCGCGGGGCCAGCACCCGGCGCACCCGGATCCCGACGACGCGGTGGCCGAGCGTGAACCCGATCGTGCCGACCAGCAGCACGTTCTCCACCGCGAACACGGCCAGCTGCGCCAGCGGGTCGCCGTCGAACAGCACCGCCGCGATGGCCACGCAGGCCGCCCAGTCGATCACCAGCGCCACCACCCGCCGCCCGAGCGACGCCAGCGCCCCCGAGCCCTGCTCAGGCAGCCCGAGACGGGTGCCCCGCGGACCGGTGCCGGATCCGCCCGCCCCACCCACCGGGGGCCCGGAGAGCCACGAACCGACGTCCTCGCGATCGACCATGCGGACACGGTAACCGCCGTCCCGCACGATCCCGCGGCACCGACCCCGTTCGCGACTCATCCCGGACACACACCCGCCCGTCACGTAACACGTCCGAAACAATGGGTACACCCCAGGGAAACTGCCTGGCCCTAGCCTCGACCGTGCCCGGCGGCCACCGGGCACACCGACCCGAGGAGCAGCGGATGTTCAGCAAGCCAGAGGAAGTCCTGGCCTTCATCAAGGCCGAGGACGTCAAGTTCGTCGACGTCCGGTTCTGCGACCTGCCCGGCGTGATGCAGCACTTCAACGTGCCGGCCATCTCGGTCGACGAGAACTTCTTCGTCGAGGGCCAGATGTTCGACGGCTCGTCGATCCGTGGCTTCCAGGCGATCAACGAGTCCGACATGAAGCTCCTGCCGGACGTGACGACGGCCTTCGTCGACCCGTTCCGCGCCGAGAAGACCCTCGTGCTGAACTTCCACATCGTCGACCCGTACACCGACGAGCCCTACAGCCGCGACCCCCGCCAGGTCGCCGCCAAGGCCGAGGCGTACCTGCGGTCGACCGGCATCGCCGACACCGCCTTCTTCGCCCCCGAGGCGGAGTTCTACATCTTCGACGACGTGCGCTTCGAGACGAAGCAGAACTCGTCCTTCTACTCGATCGACTCCATCGAGGCGGCCTGGAACACCGGCCGCGTCGAGGAGGGTGGCAACCTCGGCCACAAGACCCCCTACAAGGGCGGCTACTTCCCCGTCCCGCCGGTCGACCACTTCGCCGACCTGCGCGACAAGATCTCGCTCCAGCTGGACGAGCTCGGCCTCGAGGTCGAGCGCGCCCACCACGAGGTCGGCACCGCCGGCCAGGCGGAGATCAACTACCGCTTCGACACGCTCGCCAAGTCGGCCGACAAGGTGCAGCTGTTCAAGTACGTCGTGAAGAACGTGGCGCACGCCGACGGCCGCACCGCGACCTTCATGCCGAAGCCGCTGTTCGGCGACAACGGCTCGGGCATGCACGTGCACCAGTCCCTGTGGAAGGACGGCAAGCCGCTGTTCTTCGACGAGAAGGGCTACGGCGGCCTGTCCGACCTCGCCCGCTGGTACATCGGCGGCCTGCTCAAGCACGCCCCGTCGCTGCTGGCCTTCACCAACCCGACGGTGAACTCCTACCACCGCCTGGTCCCCGGCTTCGAGGCCCCGGTCAACCTGGTCTACTCGGCCCGCAACCGCTCCGCGTGCATCCGCGTGCCCGTGACCGGCTCGAACCCGAAGGCCAAGCGCATCGAGTTCCGCGTGCCGGACCCGTCGTCCAACCCGTACCTGGCGTTCGCCGCCATGCTGATGGCGGGCCTCGACGGCATCCAGAACCGCATCGAGCCGCCGGAGCCGGTCGACAAGGACCTGTACGAGCTGCCCCCGGAGGAGCACGCCCAGATCGCCCAGGTCCCGGGCTCGCTCTCCGAGGTGCTCGACAACCTCGAGGCCGACCACGACTGGCTGACCGCCGGCAACGTGTTCACCCCGGACCTGATCCAGACCTGGATCGACTACAAGCGCTCCGCCGAGGTCGACCCGATCCGTCTGCGCCCGCACCCGCACGAGTTCGAGCTCTACTACGACGTGTGATCGGCGGCGGCTCCGCTGAGCCGCCTCGCGTCTGACACCGGCACCCCCGTCACCCTCGCGGTGGCGGGGGTGCTGTGCGTCCGGGCCTCAGTCCAGCCGTGCGCAGCTGCCGCACCGGGCGAGGTCGCCGGTGCCGATCTCCCAGCTGCCCGGGGAGATCTGCTGCCCGTTGGGGCAGTCGCTGTAGTCGTGGAAGACCTGCGGGTCACGCTGGTCCCGGGAGTGGTACGGGTACGACCTGGTCGCCATGTCCTTCTCCTCGATCCGACCGGGGTGCGCCGTTGCACCCCGTGATCGGCACGCTAGACCTGCGACGGGCGGCGCGAGGGCGGTTTCACGCGGGCTGCCAGGATCGGTTCGCCACGCGCGCGGGCGTGACCGAGGAGACAGCCCGCGACCTCGCAGGACGCCCGGATCGGCGCACGGGCGGGCGTACGCTCGAACGAGGCCCACGCACCCTGGCGCGGGTCGGAGGAGGAACCGTGGGACGGCCCGAGGCGAAGTGCCCGATCCGGCCCGGGGACCCGTGCACGCTGTGCTTCCCCGGTGCCGACGGCCCGCAGAACTGCGGTCTGGTGTGGCTGGTGATGGACGACGAGGAGCAGCGCGCCGAGCTGCACGACCTCACGGTCGCCCAGCGCCAGGCCGCCCGCGAGGCGCGCTGACCCCGCTCCCCCGGGCCCCCACCCCGCCCCACGAGGTCGGTGGTTCCGCACGAGGTCGGCGGTTCCGCACCGCGTGATCGCGCACCAACCACCGACCTCGTCGGGCCGCAGCGAACCGCTCAGCGCGTGAGGCTGGCCCCGTTGCTGCGGATCACCTCGGCGTACCAGCCGAAGGACTTCTTCTTGTACCGGGCCAGCGTGCCGCTGCCGTCGTCGTTCCGGTCCACGTAGACGAAGCCGTAGCGCTTGCTCATCTGCGCGGTGGACGCCGACACCAGGTCGATGCACCCCCACGACGTGTAGCCGAGCACCTGCACGCCGTCCTCGATCGCCTCGCCGACCTGCACCAGGTGGTCGTTGAGGTAGGAGATCCGGTAGTCGTCCTCGACCGTGGGCACGCCGTCGACCTCGACCAGCGCGTCGCGGGCGCCGAGCCCGTTCTCGACGATGAACAGCGGCTTGCCCCAGCGGTCCCAGAACTGGTTCATCACGATCCGCAGGCCGACCGGGTCGATCTGCCAGCCCCACTCGGAGGCCGCCAGGGTGGGGTTCGGCACGCCGCCCATGATGTTGCCGGCGCCGGGGGTGCGGGCGTCGGGGTCGCCGGTCTCGCAGAGGCTCATGTAGTACGAGAACGAGACGAAGTCGACGGTGTGCCGCAGGATCTCCCGGTCCTCGTCGGTGATGTCGAGGGTGACGCCGCGCTCGCGCAGGTGGCGCAGCAGGTAGCCGGGGTACTCGCCGCGGACGTGCAGGTCGCCGAACGCCAGGTTGAGGTGGTCGGCGTGCATCACGGCGAGCGCGTCGGCGGGCGCCGGGGTCAGCGGGTAGGTCGGCATGGCGATCACCATGCAGCCGATCTGCGCCTGCGGGGCGACCTCGCGGGCGATCTTCGTGGCGAGCGCGCTGGCGACCATCTCGTGGTGCACGGCCTGGTACAGGTCGGTGTCGGACAGCTGCTCGCGCGGGGTGGCGATGCCGCCGGACAGGAACGGGGCGTGCAGCACGGAGTTGATCTCATTGAAGGTCAGCCAGTACCGCACGCGGTGGCCGTAGCGCTCGAGCAGGGTGCGGGCGTAGCGGGCGTAGAACCCGATCAGGTCGCGGCTGACCCAGCCGTCGTAGGTGCGGGCGAGGTGCAGCGGGGTCTCGTAGTGCGACATGGTGATCAGCGGCTCGATGCCGTGCTTCTCGCACTCGTCGATCACCCGGTCGTAGAACGCGAGGCCCTCCTCGTTCGGGGTCTCCTCGTCGCCGCGCGGGAAGATCCGCGACCACGCGATCGAGAACCGGAACACCGAGAAGCCCATCTCGGCCAGCAGCGCGATGTCCTCGGCGTACCGGTGGTAGAAGTCGACGCCTTCGAGCTTGAGGTTGTCCGGGGTCGGCCCCTCGGTGGGCGGGGTCATCAGGCCGTGCGGCATGACGTCCTGGATGGACAGGCCCTTGCCGCCCTCGGCGTAGGCGCCCTCGATCTGGTTGGCGGCGGTGGCACCGCCCCAGAGGAAGCCCTCGGGGAACGGGGTGGTGGTGCTGGTCACGGGTGGAGCCCTTCTGATGGGTGCGGGAGGAGGGGCGTGCTCAGGCCGTCGCCGCGTCGAGGTCGGTGGCAAGCATCGTCGCGAGGTCATCGAGCACGGCGTCGGCGCCGGCCCCCTCGGCGGTGATCTCGACGGTCTCGCCGTGCTGGAGCCCGAGGCCCATCACCAGGAGCAGGCTGGCGGCGGTGACCGGCGCCGCCCCAGGCCGACCGATCGTGACCGGGACGGCGGCGGCCGCCGCGGCCTTGGCGAGCACACTGGCGGGCCGGGCGTGCAGACCGGCGGCGGTGGCGATGGTGACGTGGCGGTGCGGCACGGGGAGATCTCTTCTCTGGCGATTCGGTTCGTGCAGATCGGGAGGACATGAAAAAAGACCTGCGCGATTCTTCGGCGCCGGGCCGGAGAATGTCAGCAGGTCTTGCCTGATCGAATCAGTCACAATCCTTCGATGTTCGGTTCTTTTTCTACCTCCGCGCGGGTGCCCGCGTCAAGGCGGCGACACTTTCATCCGAGCATTGTCTGCACCGCGTCGTGCACCTCGTCCAGCGGCGCGCGCAGTGCGAGCTGGGTCTGCCCGTACTGCTCGAGCAGCATCGACACCCCCGCCAGCGCGCGCAGGGCGTCGCGGTCCGCGAGCGCCGGGTCGGCCAGCTCCAGCCGCAGCCGCAGGAAGCAGTGCGTGACGGCGGTGACGTTCCCGGCCCCGCCCACCAGCCGCACGATGTCGGCGGCCAGCGCCGCGGGGTCCACGCGGCCCGCTCCCCCGGTCACGCGCCGGCCTCGGCGACCAGCCGGCTGACGTGCAGCGCCAGGTACAGCACCTCGGCGCGGTCCACCGGCCAGCCGAACCGCTCGGCCAGCAGCTGCGCGATCCGCACGGCGCAGTCGTACTCGCGGGGCCGGGACTCGCGCAGCACCGCCGCCATGGCCTCCTCGGGGATGTCGGCGGTGCGGCCCTGCTGCTGGCGCACCACCAGGTAGCGCAGGTGGGTGACGAAGCGCGCGGCGGGCACGGAGGTCTCGTCGACCCGCACGCCGAGGTCCTGGTGGATCAGGCCGAGGACCTCGGTGAGCACCCGGGTGATCCGCACGGTGCGGGTCATGTCCCCGGCACCGAGCTGGGCGTTGACGAAGTGCAGCGCGAGGGCCGCCGCCTCCTGCTCCGGCAGCCGCACGCCGCGCTCGGCCTCGATCGTGCCCAGCGCCGTGCGGGCGAGCGCGACCTCCGCCGGGTACAGCGTGAGCACCTCCCACTGGAGCGGGTACTCCAGGTCCTCGACGCCCTCGCGGGCCCGACGCAGCGCGAAGGAGATGTGGTCGGCCAGCGGCAGCAGCACGTGCTCGGCGGCGCCGGGCACCAGGGCGTGCTGCACCTGGTCCAGCACCCGGCCGGCGAGCGCGAGGTCCTCCGGCGGGATCTCCTGGAGCAGCCGGACCAGCCGCTCGGGCGGGGTGGCTCCGCTGGGCACGAAGGTCTTGTCGACCAGCTCGGCCTTGACGGTGTCACCGGGTCGCGAGCCGAAGCCGACGCCCGGTCCGAGCAGCACGTGCTCGGCGCCCTGCTCGTCCACCCCGAGCACCACGCTGTTGTTGAAGACCTTCGTGATCCGCAACCCGGTGACTCCTTCGTCCGTCGGGGTCCGGCAGGTGCCGGGCCCTCGTGCTGATGGTGCCTGCGATCGGGTCACCGTGGCGAGACGAGGAGCAGCACGTCCTCGTCGAACCGGTGCACCGGCACGGTGGTGCGACCGTCGGCGACCGTGGGCACCAGGCGTCCGACGCGGCCGCGGGCCAGGTCGAGCACGGTGACCTGCGCGCCGTCGAGCGCGGCGTCGAGCACCACGCGGGTGGCGACGGGCAGGTAGACCACGATCGTGCCGTCGGCGGCCCGGGCAGCCCGCACGGTGGGGTCCTCCGGCGCGGCGAGCAGGTCCTGGCACGGGACCAGGGGCCGAGGCACGGCCGTCTCGAGCAGCCGGCGCACCGTGCCGACGTCCCAGGCGCCGGGGGCCTGGAGCGCGTCGACCCAGGGCAGCGACTCGTCGAAGCCCTCGCCGAGCGCAGGGTCGGGCGCGTGACCGCGCACGTGCCAGTTCCACACGCCGTGCGCCCCGTAGGACACCCCCGCGTCGGCGCCGGACAGCAGCGAGGACCAGATCGCCCGGCGCACGTCGCGCCGCCCGAACCGCCCGTACAGGTGCCGGCTGTAGCCCATGCCCTCGTAGCACGGCTCGCCGTTGAGGACGGCCTTGTCCGGGTGCTCGCCGGTCAGCAGCGTGCCGAGCCGGTAGGCCTCCGCCTGCCCGTCGCGGTTGTGCCCGGACTGGTACAGCAGCACCTGCACCCGCTCGGCCAGCGCCTCGGGCACGTGGGAGTAGCCGCGCCGCAGGTGCAGCGCCTGCACGCCCTCCGGATCCTCGGCGCGGAGCACGTCGGAGGCCGTGACGTAGTGCGCCACCGTCTCCGGCGCGTCGAGGTCGGAGTCCCCCGCGACCACCCACAGCGGGTGCAGGTCCGCGAAGGTGCGCACCACCAGCCGGGTGTAGTCCTCGACCAGCGCGAGCGGCATCACATCGGTGCCCCGGATCGCGGAGGCCCAGGTGCCGGGCACGTAGTTGCACCACAGCACCACCAGCACCGGCACCATCCCGCGCTCGACGACCTCGGCGCACCGGCGTCGGGCCTGGTCGAAGTAGTGCGCGTCCCAGCCGTCCCAGACCACGCGCCCCTCGGAGTCACGAGCCAGCGGGTCGGCGCCGGTGGGCAGCAGCGTGCGGTCCCACTGCGGCAGCACGTCGATCTGCACGGCGGTGAAGCCCTGCTCGGCGCGCTGGTCGAGGTAGGAGCGCCACTCGTCGTCGGTGGGGTTGGTGAAGGCGCTCCAGGCGGTGTCGGCCAGGTAGAGGAAGGGGCGCCCGCCGCGGAGGAACGCCCCTCCCTCCACCGTCAGGCGATCGTCGTTCACGCCACACCCTGCGCGACCGGGACGGCGTCGCTCACCCGGCGCAGGACCACGTCCTGACCGGCCACGACGGTGCCGCTGACCGCGACCGGGTCCAGCGCGTCCGCGCCCTCGCCGGTGACGACGACCACGGTGGTGGTGTCGTAGCCGGCAGCGGCGACCGCCGCCAGGTCGACCTGCACCACGGTGTCGCCGGCGCGCACGGCCTGGCCGTCGGTGACCAGCGCCTCGAAGTACTCGCCCTGCAGGGCCACGGTGTTGAAGCCGATGTGCACCAGCAGCTCGGTGCCGTCGGCGGCCCGCATCCCGAAGGCGTGGCGGGTCGGGAACACGCTGGTCACCACGCCGTCGACCGGTGCGACCACGCGGCCGTCGCTCGGCAGCACGCCGATGCCCTGGCCGAGGTCGCCCCCGGCGAACATCGCGTCGCCCACCGAGGACAGCGCCACCAGCTCGCCGCTGACCGGGGCCACCAGGTCCTGGTGCGGGGCGTCGGCGTCCACCACCGGGGCGGCGGCCGGGACGTCCGAGGTGATCATGCCGTCGTGGAAGCCGAAGAAGTACGTGACGATCGCGGCGCCGAAGAACGCGATGGCGCAGGCGATCAGGAAGGCGACGAAGCCCTGGCCGATGTAGGCGGGCAGCGTGAGGATCGCGGTGCCGACCAGCGCCGGGGTGCCGGTGCCGGCGGTGGCGACGATCGCACCGGCGATGGCGGAGAACACCGAGCCGATGATGAACGGACGCTTGTACTTGAGCGTGACGCCGTAGATCGCGGGCTCGGTGATGCCGGCGAACACCGCCGACAGGCCGGCCGCGCCGGACAGCGCCTTGAGGTCCTTGTTCTTGGTCTTGAGGAACACGCCGAGGGTCGCGCCGGCCTGGGCCATGTTGTTCGGGCCGGTGATGACGAACAGGGTGTCGCGGCCGTACTGGGCGATGTTGTTGAAGACGATCGGCACGAAGCCGTAGTGCAGGCCGAACAGCACGAACAGCGGCCACAGACCACCGAGGATGAACCCGGCGATCGTGGGGTTGAAGCCGACCAGGGCGGTGTAGCCGCTGGCCAGGACGCTGCCGAGCCAGGTGGTGATCGGGCCGATCACCAGCAGGGTCGCCGGGACCATGATCGCCAGCTCGATCAGCGGGGTGAGGAAGTTCTTGGCGAAGTCCGGCAGCGCCCGGCGCAGCACGCGCTCCAGCCGGGACAGCACGTAGACGGCCACGATGATCGGGATCACCGAGGAGGTGTACGAGGCGAGCTGGACCGGGATCCCGAGGAACTCCAGGTCGGTGCCCGCGCCGTAGGCGGCGACCAGCGTCGGGTACACCAGCGCCGCCGCAAGGCCCATGGCGACGAACTGGTCAGACTTGAACTTCCGGGCGGCGGTGACCGCCAGCAGCATCGGCAGGAAGTAGAAGACGCCGTCGGCGGCCGCGTACAGGATCGTGTACGTCCCCGAGGTGTCCGTCGTCCAGTTCAGCGTGGTCGCCAGGATCAGCAGGCCCTTGAGGATGCCCGCGCCGGCCATGGCGGCGAGCACCGGGGCGAAGATGCCGGAGATCATGTCGACGAAGGCCGCCGCGATGTTGCGGTTCTTGCGCCCACCGCCGGAGTCGCCGGAGTCGTCGCCGGCCTCGGTGATGCCGCCGGTGCGGACCACCGCGGCGTAGACCTCGGGCACCGCGTTGCCGATCACGACCTGCGTCTGTCCGCCGGACTGCAGGACGTTGATCACGCCGCTCAGCTGCTTGAGGCGGGCGACGTCGGCCTTGCCGTCGTCCTTCAGGGTGAACCGCAGCCGGGTGGCGCAGTGCACCAGCGAGTCCACGTTGGACGTGCCGCCGACGCCGGCGAGGACGCCGGACGCGAGGTCGTCGTAGTTCTTGGCCATCTTCTGCTCCCGTTCCCGCGGGTGCGGGCAGGTCGGCGTGGCGGGTGCCACGCGGGAATGCCAGGGACGCCGCCGGCTGCCTCGCCGGAGGGTGTGGCGGATCTGGGCGTCGGGTGTGCCGGGGTCGACGGTCGTCGTCGTCCCTGGTCGGCCGGGGGGACGCGCCCCGGACGGTGATTCCTCCTCGAATCTGCACGTGTGGCGGGAGGTCACCGTCTTCAGGCAATAAAAAAACCCAAGCCCCACATCCTTTGCGCCTCGCAGGTCGTCCTGCGTGCGAGAAAGTCCGTGGAGCCCGGGTTTTGCCTGCTGAGAGTCACAATCCCTGGCTGATGCCGGCGAGCCTGCCGCCGACCTTCATGGTAATGCATTCGGCTCAGGGTGCACAACCCCTGCGCCGGGTGCACCGCACGACGTTTTCCGCCGGGCGGTGCACCCATTCCTGCCTCAGGCGCGCACCCCGAGGGCGCGGGCCTCGACCGCCGCGCGGGCGATCCCCTCGGGGCTGATCCCGAAGTGGTCGAGCAGCCACTCGGCGGACCCGGTGGGCGCGAAGGTGTCCGGGACACCCACGAACCGCACCGGCACCGGGCGGTGCTGCACGACGGCCTCCGCCACCGCCCCGCCGAGACCCGTGGTCAGGGCCTCCTCGACGGTGACGATCGCGCCGGTCTCGGCGGCGGCCGCGACCACCGCGTCGGTGTCCAGCGGCTTGACCGTGGGCATGGACAGCACCCGGGCGCGCACGCCCTGGGCGGCCAGCAGCTCGGCGGCGTCCAGCGTGCGGCCGACCACCGTGCCGGTGGCGATCAGGGTGACGTCCTCGCCCTCGCGCAGGGTGACCGCCCGACCGGGGACGAACTCGTAGCCCTCCGGGTTGACGTCCGGCACGCCCATCCGGGACACCCGCACGTACGCCGGGCCGTCGTGCCGGTGCGCCCAGCGGATCGCCTGGCGGGTCTCCTCCGGGTCGGTCGGCACGATCACGGTCAGCCCGGGGATCGTGCGCAGCCAGCCCAGATCCTCGATCGAGTGGTGGGTCGGGCCGAGCTCGCCGTAGGCCATGCCGGGCGACTGCCCCACCAGCACCAGGTGGTGCGCGGAGTAGGCGGCGTCGACCTTGACCTGCTCCATCGCGCGGGCGGTGAGGAAGCAGGCGGCGGCCGAGACGAACGGGATCTTCCCGCCGTTGGCCAGGCCCGCGCCGACGCCGACCATGTCCTGCTCGGCGATGCCGACGTTCACCAGCCGGTCGCCGAACTGCGCCTGGAACGGGCCGAGCTTGCTGGAGCCGACCGAGTCGTTGACGACCGCGACCACGCGCGGGTCCTCGGCGGCGATCTCCAGCAGGGCCTCGACCCAGGCGTCCCGGCAGTCGCTGGTGGGGCGCTGCGCGTAGGGGGTGACGGTGGTGGTGCTCATCTCATGCCTCCAGCTCGGTCAGCGCGGCGGCGACCTGCTCGGTCGAGGGGACCTTGTGGTGCCAGGCGACGTCGTCCGACATGAAGGACACCGGGTGCCCCTTGACGGTGTGCGCGATCACCGCGGTCGGTCGGCCCGAGGCGGCGGGCACCGCGGCGAACACGTCGAGCAGCGCGGCGTGGTCGTGCCCGTCCACCTCGACGACCTCGAAGTTGAAGGCGCGCAGCTTGTCGGCCAGCGGCTCCAGGTCGTTGGTGTCCGCGACGCGGGCGCCCTGCTGGAGCCGGTTGCGGTCGATCACGACGCACAGCCGGGACAGCCGACGGGTGCCGGCGGTCATCAGGGCCTCCCAGTTGGAGCCCTCCTGCATCTCGCCGTCGCCGAGCACCACGAAGGTGCGGCGCTCCGAGCCGTCGAGCTCACCGGCGATGGCGGTGCCGACCGCGATCGGCAGGCCGTGGCCCAGCGGGCCGGTGGACGCCTCGACCGCGTCGATCTTGGTACGGGCCGGGTGGCCGTTCAGCTGCGACAGCGGCTGCATGAACGTGCTGAGCGACGCCGGGTCGATCAGGCCGGCGGCGGCGAGGGTGCTGTAGAGCGCGGCGGCGGCGTGGCCCTTGGACAGGATCAGCCGGTCGCGCTCGGGGTCGCCGATCCGGGTGGGGTCGACGTTCATCACGCCGAGGTACAGCGTCACCAGGATGTCGGTGACCGAGTACTCGCCGCCGATGTGCCCGAGGCCCGAGGCCCGGACCATGGCGATGTCGCGGCGACGGACCAGCCGGGCCGCCTCGCGCAGGTGCTCGACCACGCGCGCACGGTCCCAGTCGGCGCCGGCCTGCCCGATCACGGGCAGCGTCACGGCGGTGTCGTCGGTGGTGGTCACGCGTCTTCCTCCCTCATGCTGGCGAACAGGACGTCCTGGACGAGCTTCTGCGCGCCCATCGCGTCCTGGCGGTGCTGCGCGGCGCGCAGGTCCTCGATGTCGAGCTCGTCCAGGGCCCGGTGGATCGCCTTGAGGAACCGGATCGAGAGCTTCGCCGCCTCGACGGTGTCCTCACGGAACGGGAACTGGTCGAGCTGCCAGACGCCCTCCCACCCGTTGACCTTCAGGGTGTAGAAGAACTCGAAGACCTCGACCGGGTGCACGGTGCCGACCACCATGTCGTCGTCCCACCCGCGCAGGTTGTCGTTCACGTCCATCGCCCACAGCAGCCCGTGGTCGATCAGCAGCTGCGCCGAGGCCGCCGGCGACTCCCCGCCGAACAGCGCGTGGCCGAAGTCGAGCAGCACGCCCACGTTGTCCACGCCCATGGCCTGGATGCCGAGGATCGTCTTGGCCGCGGAGTCCCAGAACATCTTCTGGCGCGGCTCGCGCGGCTTGTACTCGATCACCATGCGCACGTCCGGGTTGGCCTGCGCCAGCTCGCGCATGCCGGACACCGCGAGGTCCCACTGCTGGTGGTGGTCCACCTGGAACGGGTAGTCCCAGCCGTCCTGACCGGGCCAGACCTTCAGGTACTGCGCGCCCAGCGCCCGCACCACGTCGGCGGCCTCGTTCAGGAACGCCAGCAGGTCGGCCCGCACCTGCGGGTCGGGGTTGGTGAACGCGCCCTTGGCGTACTTGCGCATGTAGATCTCGGGGGTGACGCCGATCGCCTCCAGGCCGTGCTCGGCCAGCGCCGCCTTCACGTCCTCGACGGTGACGCCCTCGGTGAAGGGGTAGGGCACGTCCACCACCGACAGGTCGCCGACCGCACCGGCGCGGGCGATCTGCTCGATCGTGGACACCGCCGGGGCGTAGCCGTCGGTGGCGTAGCGGTCGACGTAGGAGGCGAAGTGCCACAGGCCGGCACCGAAACGCGGGAGAGCAGACATCACACGGTCCTTCCAGGGTTGACGGTCAGTCCGCGCGAGCGGGACACCGCGTCGCGCCACGCAGCGCGGTCGGCGGTCCGCTCGCCCGGGGCGAGCAGGGGTTCCACCCGCGCACCGACCACGGGGTCGGCCACGGGGAGTCCGAGGGTGCGGGCCGCGAGCAGCGCGGCGCCGAGGGCGGAGGCCTCCGGGGCGGTGGCCGGGGCGACCGGACGCCCGAGCAGGTCGGCCTGCCGCTGGACCAGCAGCGCGGAGGCAGTCGCTCCCCCGTCGGCGTGCAGCACGTCGATCCGGGCCCGGCCGTCGGCCTCCACGGCCTCGATCACGTCGGCCACCTGCTGCGCGACCGCGTCCACGGCGGCGCGGGCGATGTCGGCGCGGGTGGTGCCGGCGGTGATCCCGCTGAGCAGGCCGGTGGCCGAGCGGTCCCAGGTCGGGGCGCCGAGCCCGGCGAAGGCCGGCACCAGGTGCACCTGCCCGGGGTGCGTGGCCTGCTCCGCGAGCGCCGCCACCTCGGCCCCTCCGGCGAGGCCCAGCAGCGAGGCGGCCCACTCCAGCGCGGCGCCGGTGGCCAGGATGTTGCCCTCGCGGGCGTAGGTCGGCGTGCCGCCGGTCACCCAGGCGACCGTGGTGGTGACGCCCTCCGGTGCGGGGCCGAGGTCGCCGACCGGGGTCATCACCGAGGAGCCGGTGCCGTAGGTGGCCTTGCCGGTGCCGAGGGCCGCGCAGCCGTGCGCGAGCAGGGCGGCGTGCGAGTCGGCGAGCACCGCCACCACAGGGATGCCGTCCGGGATCCCCGCAGCACCGCGCGTGGCGCCGAAGCCGGCGTCGGAGTGCCGCACCGGCGGCAGGTGCCGCGCGTCGACGCCGAACACGTCGAGCAGGTCGGGGTGCCAGTCCAGGGTCTCCAGGTCCAGCAGCAGCGTGCGCGAGGCGTTGCCGGCCTCGGTGGCGAGCACGCCGGTCAGCCGGTGCACCAGGAACGCGTCCACGGTGCCGAGCACCAGGTCGTCCGGGTCGGCGCCGTCCGCGAGCGCCGCCTCGGCCAGCCACGCCATCTTGGGCGCGGAGTACATCGGGTCGACCGGCAGGCCGGTGCGGCGGCGGACCTCGGCCCGCTGCGTCTCGGTCAGCGCGGCGCAGGTCTCGGCGGTGCGGGCGTCCTGCCAGCCGAGCACCGGGCCGTAGGTGCGACCGGTCGACCGGCTCCACGCGACGACGGACTCGCGCTGGTTGGAGATCGCCAGCGCGACCGGCACCTGCCCGTCGGCGGCGGCGAGCGCCTCGGCGGCGGCGGCGCGGGTGGCCTCCCAGATCTCCTCGGCGTCCTGCTCGACCCAGCCGGGGGCGGGGAACGCGATGCCGACGGGGCGGAAGGCGGTGGCGACGACGGCACGGCGCGCGGGGTCGACCAGCACAGCCTTCGCGTTCGTCGTGCCCTCGTCGAGGGCGAGGACGAGCGGCCCTGCTCGTCCTGCAATCTCTGTCATTGCATATCCATTCGTGCGCGACTTGATACTCATAGCGTAGTGAGGCGGAGGGCCGCGGTCAACGCCCCGGCGAAGCCACCACGCAAACCGGCCACCCGAGCCGCGCGTCCGTGATTCGCTTCGTCAGACATACCCGCACGTTCGACAGGGAGACCGGCATGGGGTGGATCGACAGACTGCTCGGACGGCGCCCCGGCGGCGCACAAGCACCTGAGACCCCGGGTATGCCGCCCGCTACCCGCCACCCGCGTGAGGACGAGGGCGGCTACGCGGTCGTCGATGTCGAGACCACCGGCCTGTCGCCCCGCCAGGACCGCATCGTGTCGATCGCCGTGGTCCAGCTCGACCCGGACGGACGTCCCGGGTACGAGTGGTCCACCCTGATCGACCCGCAGGGTCCGGTGGGAGCCACGCACATCCACGGCATCCACCAGCAGGACGTGATCGGTGCACCGACGTTCGCGCGCATCGTCCCGGATCTCCTGCCTCTTCTGCGGGGTCGCGTGCTGAGCGGCCACAACGTCTCCTTCGACGAGCGGTTCCTCAAGTTCGAGTTCGGCCGGGCCGGGTGGGGCTGGCCGTCGGTCCCGACACTGTGCACCCTCCAGGAGTCGACGCACTTCCTGCCGCAGCTCGACCGGCGCCGGCTGGCCGACTGCTGCTGGGCGGCCGGGGTCGATCTCGTGGACGCCCACTCCGCACTGGGTGACGCACGTGCGACGGCCTCGCTGCTGGCGCACTACCTCGACGGAGGCTCAGGCATCGCCCCCCTCACGGGGCACCGCACCGTGCTCAGCACCGCACGCAGCACCGAGTGGCCGTCACGTCCGGGGACGGGACCCATCGCGAACGCAGACGCCCCACGCCGCGCGCTCTCGGAGCGGGCCCGCACGGTGATCGCCACGACCGACCGGGGTGCCCGTCGATCGCTCTTGGAGACCTTCACGCTCACCGACGCTCTCGACGACGGCGCACCGGAGGGATCGTTGGCCTATCTCGAGATGCTCGCCGGGGTTCTCGAGGACGGACAGATCACCGACGCCGAACGGTCGCACCTGCGCGATCTCGTGGAGGTCTACCGGTTGGACGGCACCGAGGTCACCGCCGCGCACCGCGGATTCGTCCGTGCACTGGTGCGCGAGGCCGTCGAGGACGGCGTCCTCGCACGCGCCGAGCGGGCCGAGCTCACCCACGTCGCCGGACTGCTCGACGTCCCGGACAGCACCCTCAAGGACCTGCTCGACGGAGAAGCCGAGGCACGCCTCGTCCTGCTCTCCGCAGATCTTCCCGCGCTCCCGGCCGGCTGGTCGTCGGGCGAACCCTTCCGCGTGGGTCAGCGGATCGCGTTCACCGGGTGCGAGGGCCAGGGTCGCGGCCGGCTGGAAGCCTTGGCGCAACGGGTCGGCATACGGGTCGGAAACAGCGTCACCGCTCGCACCGTCGCCCTGATCACCGACGAGACCGTCCACGGCACCAAGGCGGCCGCAGCGGCGAGCCTGGGAACGCGCCTGGTGGGACCTGCCGAGTGCGAGGTGCTGCTCACCCACATCCAGCCCCGTCTGGCGCCGGAGCCCCGGGCCTCACGGCCGGTCACGACGCGGCACAGCACGCGACGCCCGCCTGCCGGTGCCGTACCGACCGAACCGTCTGCGATCTCCACGGCCGTTCCGCCGTCGGTGGTGCGTGCCTGGGCTCTGGGCCAGGGAATCGACGTCGGTGTCCGTGGGCGCCTCTCCGCGGATGTCTGGGAGGCCTACGCGGCGTCGCACTGACGCGCCACCCGGCGAGGGTCCCGCGTGCTGGCTACGCTCGCGAGCGACGCCCGCCGCGTCGTCGCGTCGGACCGAGGAGGAACGATGTCCCTGCTGCGCGTGCACAACCTGTCGATCTCGCTGGACGGCTTCGCCACCGGGGAGGGGCTGACCTTCGATCAGCCCTTCGGGCACGCCGGCCAGCGGCTGCACCAGTGGATGTTCGCCACCCGGTTCTGGCACGAGATGGTCGGCGAGCCCGGCGGCAGCACCGGCGTGGACCACGCGATGGCCCGGCGGACGGACGACGGCATCGGTGCCGAGATCATGGGGCGCGGCAAGTTCGGGCCGCAGCACGGGCCGTGGACCGACCTCGGCAGCCCGCAGGAGTGGCAGGGCTGGTGGGGGCCGGAGCCGCCGTTCCACTCCCCCGTCTTCGTGCTGACGCACCACCCGCGGCCCTCGATCGAGATGGCCGGCGGCACCACCTTCCACTTCGTCGACGTCGACCCCGCGGAGGCGCTGACCCTGGCGCAGGCGGCGGCCGGCGACCTCGACGTGCGGCTCGGCGGCGGGCCGACCACCGTGCGCGCGTTCCTGGCGGCCGACCTGGTGGACCTGCTGCACGTGGTGCAGGTGCCGGTGCTGCTCGGGCGGGGCGTGCGGCTGTGGGACGGGCTGGAGGCGCTGGAGGAGCGGTTCGCGATCGAGGCGGTGTCGACGCCGAGCGGGGTGACGCACCTGACCGGCGTGCGGCGCGGGCGGGCCGGGCTCGCGGGCTGACCGGGCGGGCGCGCGCGAGCGGTCAGGACTGGCCGGCGAGCTCCACCAGGTCGGACAGGTCGCTCATGCCGAGCACCTCCACCGTGACCACCGTGGCACCGGCGGCCGGCGCCTGGTAGCCGATGTCGGCGAGCGTCAGCCCGGGCGGCAGGGCGACCTGCTGGGCGCTGGTCACCACCACGATCACCCCGGCGGTCGTGCCGATCGCGACCCGGCCGTAGCCGTTCGCCCCGTAGTCGCTCAGCCCGTACCGCTCCCCGTAGGCGCCGATCCATGCGGCGAGCGCGGCCTCGGGGTCCAGGTCGACCTGGAACGCCGCCCGCGCCAGCGCCGGCTGGTCGACCGCGTCGCCGAACCCCCACCGCGAGGCGGTCTCGTCGTGCCCGAGCGGGGTCGCCGCGACCGGGGCGTCCAGCACCTGCTCGGCCGCCAACTCGTCGACGTGCGGCGCGGGCCCGCGCACCAGCCGCACCATCGCGACGCCCTCCAGCACCGACACCGCGAGCACCAGCAGCACCACCGGCACCACCCAGGGCCAGCGGCGGCGGCGCACGGGGGCGACCGGGTACGGGTTCACGGCCCCGACGCTAGGGCACGGCGGCGCGCTGCGGGGCGGGTTCGGGCCGACGTCCTCCGCGCGGAGCAGCGACGGCGATCCCCGCACGTGCCCGCCCCACCCGGCGGGTAGCCTGCGTCCAGCACCCGCGCACCCCACCAGCACCGGAGCGAGCGATGCCCACCCCTGACACCGCCGGCACGAGCACCCCGCCGGCCACCGGCCCCACCCCCGTGACGCCCCGGGTCCCCACCCGCGGCGACCACTGGGACAGCCCGGCGGTCCCCCGCTGGCTGCCGCGCGCGCTGGTGATGGCCGCCGCCACGGTGATCGTCGCGATCCTGGTGTGGAACGCCGCCGGGATGCTCGGCAACGTCATGATGATCGTGATCGTCTCCTGGTTCGTCGCCCTGGCGATGGAGCCGGCGATCCTCTGGCTCGGGCGCCACCGCATCCGGCGCGCCCCCGCCACCGGCCTGGTGATGCTGGGCGTCGCGGTGGCCGTCGGCGGCGTGCTGACCCTGCTCGGCGGGCTGTTCGTCAACCAGCTGGTCGACCTGGTGCAGTCGATCCCCGGCTACTACAACGATCTGCGCCAGATGGCCGACGAGCGCTTCGAGCTCGACCTGCCGGCGAGCAGCGAGCTGCTGGGGCGTCTCGGCGACTACGCGGACGACCTGGCCCCCGGGATCGTCGGGGTCGGCACTTCGATCGTCGGCGGGGTGTTCAACTTCACCGCGATCCTGCTGGTCGTCTACTACATGGCCAGCGCCGGCCCGCGGTTCCGCGCCGCGGTCTGCCGCTACCTGGCGCCGCACCGTCAGCGCGAGGTGCTGCGGGTGTGGGAGGTCTCGCAGGACAAGGTCGCCGGGTTCATCAACTCGCGCCTCGCCCTGGCGGCGATCTGCGTCGCCGCCACCTACGTCTTCCTCCAGGTGCTCGGCATCCCCTACGCGCTGCCGCTGGCGGTGTTCACCGGCCTGGTGTCGCAGTTCGTGCCCACGATCGGCACGTACATCGGCGGCGCGCTGCCGGTGCTGCTGGCGCTGGCGGTCGACCCGGTCAAGGCGCTGATCGTGCTGGCGTTCATCGTGGCATACCAGCAGGTGGAGAACCTGCTGCTCACGCCGAAGATCTCCCAGCGGTCGCTGGAGCTGAACCCGGCGGTGTCGTTCCTGTCGGTGCTGGGGTTCGGCGCGGTGTTCGGGGCGCTCGGCGCGTTCCTGTCGCTGCCGGTGGTGGCCACGATCCAGGCGGTGTCCTCCACCTACCTGCGCCGGCACGAGCTCGTCGACCCGACGCTGCTGGCGGAGGAGACACCGCGCCGCAAGGGCGGCGAGGACAAGGCGGGCGCGGAGGACAAGGCCGGTGCGAAGGCCGAGGACGAGACCGCGACGGACGCGGAGACCCCGGCCACCCCTCAGGCGTAGAACAGCCGCTCCACCACCGTCCGCGCCCGGCGGGACACCCGCAGGTAGGTCTCCTCGACCTCGGCCGCCGAGCCGGAAGGGTGGCCCAGCACCGCCGCGAGCCCGGCCATCACCTGACGGTCGTGCGGCAGCACGTCGGCCTGCGCCCCGCCGGTGCGCCCGGTCCACAGCACCAGCGCGTCGCGCAGCCGGGACGCGAGGTCCCACGCCTCGGTCAGCACCGCGACGTCCTCGGCGTCCACCAGCCCCGCCTCGGCGGCGGCCGCGAGCGCGTCCAGCGTCGAGGTGGTGCGCAGGGCGGGCACCGCGTGCGCGTGCTGGAGCTGGAGCAGCTGGGCGGTCCACTCCACGTCGGAGATCCCGCCGCGCCCGAGCTTGAGGTGCCGGGCCGGGTCGACGCCGCGCGGCAGCCGCTCGGACTCCACACGGGCCTTGATCCGCCGGATCTCCCGCACCGCCGCCTGGTCCAGCCCACCCGCCGGGTAGCGCAGCGGGTCGACCAGCGCGAGGAACCGCTCCCCCAGCGCCTCGTCGCCGGCCACCGGGCGGGCGCGCAGCAGCGCCTGGCTCTCCCAGACCACCGCCCAGCGCGCGTAGTACTCGGCGTAGGCGTCGAAGGAGCGGACCAGCGGGCCGTTGCGCCCCTCCGGCCGCAGGTCGGCGTCCACCTCCAGCACCGGCTCCGGGCCGACCGCGCCGAGCAGCGCGCGCAGCCGGGTGGCGACGCCGGTGGCGAACTCCTGGGCCAGCACGTGATCGGCCCCGGGCAGCGGGTCGTGCACGAACAGCACGTCGGCGTCCGAGGAGTAGCCCATCTCCCGCCCGCCGAGGCGGCCCATCGCCACCACCAGCAGCGCGGTCGGGTCGGCGTCCAGGCCGCGGTCCACCCGCTCCTCCCAGGCGGCCACCCGCAGCGCGCCGGCCAGCAGCACGTCGGCGGTGACGGTGAGGCTGCGCGAGGCGCGGGTGCCGGTGACCACGCCGAGCACGTCGGCGGCGGCGGTGCGGGCCAGCTCACGCCGCCGCAGCGCGCGCAGGGCGGTGAGAGCAGGCACCGGCTCGGACGCCCGGGTGAGGATCGCGTCGGCCTCGGCGGCCAGCCGCTCCTGGCTGCGTGGCTCCAGCTCGGCGTCGTCGTCCAGCCACACCACCGACTCGGGCGAGCGGGCCAGCGCGTCGGCCACGTAGCGGGAGGTGGACAGCGCCCGGGCGAGCCGCTGGGCGGCGGTGCCCGAGTCCCGCAGCAGCTTGAGGTACCAGTGGGTGCCGCCGAGCGACTCGGACAGCCGCCGGAACGCGAGCAGGCCGCCGTCCGGGTCCGGCCCGTCGGCGAACCAGCCGATCATCACCGGCAGCAGCTGGCGCTGGATCGACGCGCGGCGGGACACCCCCTCGGTGAGCGCCGCGATGTGCCGCACCGCCCCGGCAGGGTCCCGGTAGCCGATCGCCGCCAGCCGCTCGCGCGCCGCCTCCGGCGCCAGGCTGATCTCCTCGGCGGACAGCTGCGCGGTGGCCGGCAGCAGCGGGCGGTAGAACAGCTCCTCGTGCAGGTGGCGCACCTCGCGCCGCACCTGCCGCCACCGGTCCAGCAGCCCCTCGGCGCCCTCGGCGCGCATCCCGACCGACCGGGCCAGCCGGCGCAGGTCGGGCTCCGCGGTGGGCATCAGGTGGGTGCGGCGCAGCCGGTGCAGCTGGATCCGGTGCTCGATCGCCCGCAGGAACCGGTAGCAGACCGCGAGCTGGCCGGCGTGCTCCCGACCCACGTACCCGCCCGCCGACAGCGCCGCGAGCGCGGTCAGGGTGTTGCCGCTGCGGATCGTGTCGTCGGAGCGCCCGTGCACCAGCTGGAGCAGCTGGACGGTGAACTCGACGTCGCGCAGCCCGCCGACACCGAGCTTGATCTGCCGGTCCGCCTCCGCCGCCGGCACGTTCTGCTCCACCCGCCGACGCATCGCCTGGGAGTCCGGCACGAAGTTCTCGCGCTGCACCGCCTGCCACACCATCGGGTTCGTCGCCGCCACGTAGGCGTCGCCGAGGTCGCGGTCGCCGGCCAGCGGGCGGCCCTTGAGCAGGGCCTGGAACTCCCAGGTGCGCGCCCAGCGCTCGTAGTACGCACGGTGCGAGGACAACGTGCGCACCAGGGGGCCGTCCTTGCCCTCCGGCCGCAGGGCGGCGTCCACCGGCCACAGGGCAGGCTCACCGGAGGGACCGCCGCAGGCACGTGCCAGCCCGGACGCCAGCCGCGCCCCCGCCGCCAGCGCCTCCCCCTCGTCGGTGCCCTCGACCGGCTCGGCGACGTAGACCACGTCCACGTCGCTGACGTAGTTGAGCTCGCGCCCGCCGGTCTTGCCCATGCCGATCACCGCGAGCCGCACACCCGAGCCGTGGTCGTCCAGATCGGCCCGCGCCAGCGCCAGCCCCGCCTCCAGGGCCGCCGCCGCCAGGTCCGCGAGCGCCGCCGCCACCCCCGGCAGCCGGGTCAGCGGCTCGCCGGAGCACAGATCCGTGGCCGCGATCCGCAGCAGCCGGCGCCGGTACGCGCGCCGCATGGCGTCGATCCCGTCCGTGCCGGTGGTCGTCGCCACCGGGACGTCGGCGGCAGGGTCGGCGCCCACCGCGCGCAGCAGCTCGGCGCGGACCTCCTCGACGGGAACGCCGGTGCCGGAGGTCTCGTCGACCACCACGTCCAGGTGCGCGGGGTGCGCGGCCAGGTCGTCACCAAGGGCCACCGAGGCGCCGACCAGCGCGAGCAGCCGCTGCCGGGGGGCGGCGTCGGCGGCGAGCACGTCGGCGAGCAGCCTGCGGCGGGCCGGGTCCTCGGCCACCGCGCCGGCGACCTTGGCCAGCGCGAGCAGGGCCTGGTCCGGGTCGGCGGTGTCCGCGAGCGCCGGCAGCAGCGCCTCCGGCTCGGGCAGCACGGCGAGCAGGGCGGCGTCGGCGAGCATCCGCTCCGCGCGGGCGGCGTCCTCGAAGCCCGCGCGGGTCAGCCGTCCGGCGAGGGTCCCCCCGCGGGGCCGCCCGCGCTGGGGGTCGCCGGGCAGTCCGCTGCTGGGGTTCGTGCTGCTCACCCGGCCCACGCTACCGAGCACGGGCGCGGGCGGGCGCGGGGTGTCCATCCCTGCGCAGGTCCGCCGCATGCGACGAGGTCGGTGGTTCGCACCTGATCATCAGGTGCCGAACCACCGACCTCGTGCAGAACCACCGACCTCGCCGGGATGGCTGGGCGGGTGCGGGTGGGGTGGGTGTGGGGGTGGGGGCTAGAGGGTGGGGAGGAAGCGCTGGAGCTCGTAGGGGGTGACCTGCGAGCGGTAGTCCTCCCACTCCTGCTTCTTGTTCTTCAGCACGAAGTCGAACACGTGCTCGCCCAGCGTCTCGGCGACCAGCTCGGACTTCTCCATCACGGCGATGGCGGACTCCAGCGTGGCGGGCAGCGGCTCGATGCCCAGCGCGCGGCGCTCGGCGTCGGTCAGCTCCCACACGTCGTCGTCGGCGCCCTCGGGCATCTCGTAGCCCTCCTCCACGCCCTTGAGGCCGGCGGCCAGCATGACCGCGAACGCCAGGTACGGGTTGGTGGCGGCGTCCACCGCGCGGTACTCGATCCGCGCGGAGTTCGACTTGCCGGGCTTGTACATCGGCACCCGCACCAGCGCGGAGCGGTTGTTGTGGCCCCAGCACACGTAGGACGGCGCCTCGGCCCCGCCCCACAGGCGCTTGTACGAGTTGGTGAACTGGTTGGTGACCGCGGTGATCTCGGCGGCGTGCTTGAGCAGGCCGGCGATGAACGAGCGGGCGACCTTGGACAGCTCCAGGTGCGCGCCGGGCTCGCTGAACGCGTTGCGGTCGCCCTCGAACAGCGACAGGTGGGTGTGCATGCCCGAGCCCGGCTTGTCGGCCAGCGGCTTGGGCATGAAGGAGGCGAACACGCCCTGCTCGAGGGCGACCTCCTTGACCACCGTGCGAAAGGTCATGATGTTGTCGGCCGTGGTGAGCGCGTCGGCGTACCGCAGGTCGATCTCGTTCTGGCCCGGGCCGGCCTCGTGGTGGGAGAACTCCACCGAGATCCCCATCGACTCGAGCATGGTGATCGCGGCGCGCCGGAAGTCGTGCGCGGTGCCGCGCGGCACGTGGTCGAAGTAGCCGCCCTGGTCGACCGGGACCAACGGGGCGGAGGGGTCCGCCGGCGCCTCGAACAGGTAGAACTCCACCTCGGGGTGCGTGTAGAAGGTGAAGCCCTTCTCCGACGCCCGGGCCAGCGCGCGCTTGAGCACGTTGCGCGAGTCGGCCAGCGAGGGCTCCCCGTCCGGCGTGAGGATGTCGCAGAACATCCGCGCGGTGCCGTGCCGCTCGCCGCGCCACGGCAGCACCTGGAAGGTGGTCGGGTCCGGCTTCGCGATCATGTCGGCCTCGTAGACCCGCGTCAGGCCCTCGATCGACGACCCGTCGAACCCGATGCCCTCGGAGAAGGCGGACTCGAGCTCGGCGGGGGCGACCGCGACCGACTTCAGGGTCCCGAGCACGTCGGTGAACCAGAGACGGATGAAACGGATGTCGCGCTCCTCGACCGTGCGGAGCACGAACTCCTGCTGCCTGTCCATGAGGGACATCCTGCCTGATCCGTGTTGCGGGCGGGTGTCGCCACGCTCCGACGATCGCGGGTGGAACCGTCAGTAGGCTTGCTGCCATGCCCGATGCACCCGCCCAGCCAGGTCACCTGCGGATCGCCCTCGCCCAGATCGACACCTGTGTGGGCGACGTCACCGGCAACGCCGAGGCGGTCGTCGCCTGGGTGCGCCGGGCCGCCGAGGCGGGTGCCCGCCTGGTCGCCTTCCCGGAGATGACCGTCACCGGCTACCCGATCGAGGACCTCGCGCAGCGCGCGTCCTTCCGCCGGGGTGCCGAGCGCGCGCTGGCCGATCTCGCCGCCGCCCTGGAGGACGCCGGCCTGGGCGACCTGACCGTGGTGGTCGGCAGCGTCGGCGAGCGCACCACCCGCGAGCACGACGGCGCCCCGGCGCGTCCCACCAACCAGGGCGTGGTGCTCCGGCACGGCGCGGTGCAGCAGCGCTACGACAAGCGGCACCTGCCGAACTACGGCGTCTTCGACGAGTTCCGGATCTTCGCCCCCGGCTCCGAGCCCTGCGTGATCGACGTGGACGGCCGCCGGGTGGGCCTGGTGATCTGCGAGGACATCTGGCAGGACGGGCCGGTCGAGGCGCTGGTCGGCCAGGGCGTCGAGCTGGTGCTGGTGATCAACGGCTCCCCCTACGAGGAGGGCAAGACCCAGCAGCGGGTGGACCTGTCCGCGCGGCGCTCCGGCCAGGTCGGCGCACCGGTGGCCTACGTGAACATGGTCGGCGGCCAGGACGACCTGGTGTTCGACGGCGGGTCCTTCGTCGTCGACGGCGAGCCCGTCGGCCCGGACGAGGTCGAGGGCGCACCGGTCACCGAGGCGACGCTGCTGGCCTCCGCCCCGCAGTTCGTCGAGCACCTGCTGGTCTGGGACCTGCCGCCGGTCGGGCAGCCGCACCCGCGCGGCCCGTTCGCCGCCCCGCTGCACCCCGACGAGGAGGTGTACCGGGCGCTGGTCACCGGCCTGGCCGGCTACGTGCGCAAGAACGGCTTCCGCAGCGTGGTGCTCGGCATGTCCGGCGGGATCGACTCCGCGCTGGTCGCCGCCATCGCCGCCGACGCGATCGGCGGGGACAAGGTCGTCGGGGTGTCGATGCCCTCGCGCTGGTCCTCCGACCACTCCAAGGACGACGCCGCCGACCTCGCGCAGCGGATCGGCGCCGACTACCGGGTGCAGGCGATCAAGCCCATGGTGGACGCCTTCGAGGGCGAGATGGCGCTGGACGGCGTCGCCGCCGAGAACCTCCAGGCGCGGGTGCGCGGCGTGATCCTCATGGCGCTGTCCAACGCCGAGGGCCACCTGGTGCTCGCCACCGGCAACAAGACCGAGCTGGCGGTCGGCTACTCGACGATCTACGGCGACGCGGTCGGCGGCTACGCCCCGCTCAAGGACGTCGACAAGTCCCGGGTGTGGGCGCTGTCGCGCTGGCGCAACCACCACGCGGTCGACGCGGGGATGATCCCGCCGATCCCGGAGTCCTCGATCACCAAGCCCCCGTCGGCCGAGCTGCGCCCGGGGCAGGTCGACCAGGACTCGCTGCCGCCCTACGACCTGCTGGACCGGGTGCTGGACGCCTACGTCGAGCACGCCGAGGGCCGCGCCGAGCTGCTGGCCCGCGGCTTCGACACCGAGATCGTCGACCGGGTGCTGTCCCTGGTCGACCGCGCGGAGTGGAAGCGCCGGCAGTACCCGCTCGGCCCCAAGGTCACGGCGCTGGCGTTCGGCCGGGACCGTAGGCTGCCGATCACGACGCGCTGGCGCGAGCCGCTGGACGTCTCCGCCTCCGCGGAGGCCGCCGCCCTCGCCGCGAGCGCGGCACCCGAGAGCACGAGCACCACCGAGAGCACGGAGCAGAGCTGATGTCCGAGCAGGTCCCCGCCGCCACCACCCCCACTGCCCCGGCCACGCCGGCGGCGCCCAAGCGCGTGCGGGTGCACCACCTGGCCGCGGCCAAGGAGCGCGGCGAGAAGCTCACCATGCTCACCGCCTACGACGCGACGGTCGCGCGGATCTTCGACGCCGCCGGCATCGACCTGCTGCTGGTCGGCGACTCGATCGGCAACACCATGCTCGGCCTGGACTCGCCGATCCCGGTGACCGTGGACGAGATGATCCCGCCCACCCGCGCCGTCGTCCGCGCCGCCCGCCGCGCGCTGGTGGTGGCCGACCTGCCGTTCGGCTCCTACGAGGCGTCGGCCGAGCAGGCCCTCGGCACCGCGGTCCGCTACCTCAAGGAGGCCGGCGCGCACGCGGTGAAGCTCGAGGGCGGCAAGCGGTCCGCCGCGCAGATCCGCGCGCTCACCGACGCCGGCATCCCGGTGGTCGGGCACCTCGGCTTCACCCCGCAGTCGGAGAACATCTTCGGCGGGCACCGGGTGCAGGGCCGGGGCGACGAGGCCGCCGAGCGGCTGTGCGAGGACGCGCTCGCCGTGCAGGAGGCCGGGGCGGTGGCCGTGGTGCTGGAGATGGTCCCGGCGCCGGTCGCGGCGCGGGTCACCGAGATCCTGCGCATCCCCACGATCGGCATCGGCGCCGGGTCGGACGTCGACGGCCAGGTGCTGGTGTGGACCGACATGGCCGGCATGGGCGAGTGGGCCCCGCGGTTCGCCAAGCAGTTCGCGCAGGTCGGCGCGCTGCTCGGCGAGGCCGCCCGCGCCTACGCCGCCGAGGTGCGCGGCGGGCAGTTCCCGGACGAGGCGCACTCCTTCCTGTCCTGACGCCCGGCGCGCACGACGCGCGGGCACCCGGACGGCAGAAGTCCCGGTCCGGGGCGCCCGCGCGCTCTACGCTCGACGTCGTGCGCCCCCACCTGCCCGAGGACGAGCCGGCCCCGACGCGCACCCTGCCCACCTCCCGGGACCTCGAGGACGCGCCCCGGCCGATCCCGGTGCGCACGGCGCCGGGCGGGTCCGAGCGTGTGCGGTCCGCGCAGCCGCGATCGACGCAGCCGCGATCGACGCGGCCGGGGTCCGGCGAGGCACGATCCGGGCAGCCGCGATCCGGTCAGCCGCGATCGATCGATCCGCACGCCGAACGCGCCGGGGCTGCCCGGACCGACACCCGTGCCCCGTGCACCGGCACCCCCGCCGGACGGCCGGTCACCCAGCAGGGCACGCTGCGGATCACCCCGCGCGGCCGTCGGGTGCTGGCCCTCGGCGCCCTCGGGACGCTCACCGTGCTCGTGCTGCTGGTCGTCGGTGTGGTGCGCCTGATCGCGGGGCCGGACGAGGCGACCGCTCCCCCGGCGGCAGCGGCCCCGGAGGCGCCGGTCTGCGAGCCCACCGCTACCCAGTCCCAGAACTGCTGGCCGGTGATCGACGCCGGCGACGACCCGCTGCTGTCCCCCTCGCCGTGGATCACCGGGCGGATCCTCGCCGGGGACGTGCAGACCGTGCTCGACCACGTGGCGGCGCGCTTCGACGCGACCGTGGAGCCCGTCGACCCCGACTCCTCGTGGGGCTGGGCCAACCGGTCGGTGCGCGGCGAGGGCGACGACCAGATCTCCAACCACGCCTCCGGCACCTCGATCGACCTCAACGCCGTCGAGCACCCGCTCGGCGAGTCCGGCACCTACACCGACGCGCAGGTCGAGGCGATCCACGCGATCCTCGCCGAGGTGTCGCCGGTGGTGTCCTGGGGCGGCGACTTCGACGGGCGCAAGGACGAGATGCACTTCGAGATCGTCGGCGACGCCGCCGCGGTGGCGGAGGTCGCGGCCCGGCTGCGCGCAGCCGGAGGCTGAGCGAGGATCACTGCTCCTCGCGGTCCTCCTCGTCCCAGGCGGCCGACCGCGAGCGCGCGGTGGACAGCGCCTGCTGCGCCGCCTCACGGGTCGGGTACGGGCCCATCAGGTGCGTCCAGGACGACTGCCGGCCCTGCTCCACCTGGCCGGTCTCGGTGTTGTAGTAGAACTCCTCGGCCATGACCGCTCCTCTCGGCACACCCCGCCCGCGCCGCCCCGGGACGTCCGGGTGCGGGTGCGGGCCCTGCTCTTCGTAGACTGCCAGTCATGACGTCCGTGCACGCGCCGAGGTCGGCGCTCGTCCCGGGGACCATCGGCCCCCGGCGACCCGTCCCCGCGGCGATCCCGCGCCCCGAGTACGTGGACCGCCCGGGGCCGACGCCCTACACCGGCTCCGACGTGGTCGCCCCCGACGTGGTGGAGCGGATCCGCGTCGCCGCCCGGATCGCCGCGCAGGCCCTGGCGGCGGTCGGCGAGGCCGCCGTCCCCGGTGTCACCACCGACGAGCTCGACCGGATCGGCCACGAGTTCCTGCTGGACCACCACGCCTACCCCTCGACGCTGGGCTACCGCGGCTTCAGCAAGTCTCTGTGCACCTCGGTCAACGAGGTGATCTGCCACGGCATCCCCGACTCGACCGTCCTGCAGGACGGCGACATCGTGAACATCGACATCACCGCGTACATCGGCGGCGTGCACGGCGACAACAACGCGACCTTCCTGGTCGGCGACGTGGACGAGGAGTCCCGCCTGCTGGTCGAGCGCACCCGCGAGTCGCTGGCCCGTGCGATCAAGGCGGTGGTCCCGGGCCGCGAGGTCAACGTGATCGGCCGGGTGATCGAGAAGTACGCCACCCGGTTCGGCTACGGGGTGGTGCGCGACTACACCGGCCACGGCGTCGGCGAGGCCTTCCACTCCGGCCTGGTGATCCCGCACTACGACGCCGCACCCGCCTACGACCGGCTGATCGAGCCGGGGATGGTCTTCACCATCGAGCCGATGCTGAACCTCGGCACCCCGGACTGGGAGATGTGGGACGACGGGTGGACCGTCGTCACGGCCGACCGCCGCCGCAGCGCCCAGTTCGAGCACACCCTTCTCGTCACCGACACCGGAGCGGAGATCCTGACGCTGCCATGAACGCCACCCCCACCCCCGACGCCGCCGCACCGCGCGTGGCCTTCGGCATCGACATCGGCGGCTCCGGGATCAAGGGCGCCCCGGTCGACCTGACCACCGGCGAGTTCGCCGCCGAGCGCGTGCGGATCCCCACCCCGCAGCCCGCCACCCCGGCGGCCGTCGCCGCCACCGTCGCCGAGCTGGTCGGCTCCTTCGACCTGCCCGCCGACACCCCGATCGGCGTCACCTTCCCCGCCGTCGTGCAGCACGGCGTGGCCCGCAGCGCCGCGAACGTCGACTCCTCCTGGATCGGCACCAACATCGAGACCGTGCTGGGCGAGGCCCTGGGCCGCCGGGTGGTCGCTGTGAACGACGCCGACGCCGCCGGCTACGCCGAGGCCGCCTTCGGCGCCGCCCGCTCCTCGCGCGGGGTCACGTTCATCTGCACCCTGGGCACCGGGATCGGCACCGCGATGGTCGTCGAGGGCGTGCTGGTGCCGAACCTCGAGCTCGGTCACCTGGAGATCGACGGCCACGACGCCGAGACCCGCGCCTCCGACGCCGTGCGCGACCGGGAGAAGCTCGACTTCGAGCAGTGGGCCGAGCGCCTCCAGCGCTACTTCGGCGTCATCGAGGACCTGTTCTGGCCCGACCTGATCGTCGTCGGCGGCGGCGTGAGCAAGCACCACGAGAAGTTCCTGCCGCTGCTGCACCTGCGCGCGCCGATCGTGCCCGCCCAGCTGCGCAACGCCGCCGGGATCGTCGGGGCCGCCGCGCTGGCCGCCCGCGCCTGACCGCACCACCATCGCGACCCCGGGTCCGCCGCCGACCCGCGACGGCCCCGGGGTCGCGGCGTGCCCGGGGGCGGTCGGGGTTCCCGCTGGCGAGGGTGGGTGCGCGGCCCTAGCGTCCAGGCATGGGACTCGTGGTGAGCCAGATCAGCATCGACGCGCACGACCCCGGCGCGCTGGCCCGGTGGTGGGCCGCCGCGCTCGGCTGGGAGGTGACCTGGGAGGACGAGGACGAGGTCGGCATCGAGCCGGTGGACGGCTCCGCGACCTCGTGGCTGTTCCTGCGCGTGCCGGACGACAAGGTGGTCAAGAACCGCCTGCACGTCGACCTGCGCCCGCCGGACGGCTCCGACCAGGCCACCGAGCTCCAGCACCTGCTCGACCTCGGCGCCGTCCCCGCCGACGTCGGCCAGGGCCCCGACGCGACCTGGCACGTGCTCGCCGACCCCGAGGGGAACGAGTTCTGCCTGCTGCGCAGCACGCCGTCCCAGCTCGCCGCGCTGCTCGCCGAGGAGGAGGCCGCGCAGGCCGACGGCCCCGCCGCCTGACGCGCCTCGGGCAGTCGCTGCGGATGCGGAGCGGCCGGAGCCGACCTACGGTCGAGGGGACAGCGCAACCCGCTCGGAGGAGGACGCACCATGGGTCTCGACGACAAGATCGCGAACGCGGCGGAGAAGGTCGCCGGCAAGGTGAAGGAGGCCACCGGTCACGCCTCGGGCGACGAGGACCTCGAGCGCGAGGGCCGCACCGACCAGTCGAAGGCCGATCTCAAGGACGCCGGCGAGAAGGTCAAGGACGCCTTCAAGCGCTGACCCCGCGCGCCGCGCGACAGACCGCTGCGAGCCCGACCCGGAGCACCGGGCCGGGCTCGCGTGCTGTGCGGGGGCGTGTGCTGCCGGTGGTCGCCTGCGGCCGGGTCGGCGCCGGTCCGGACGGCTCCCGGTCGCCCGTGCGGCCCCGTCGTCACCCGCCCGCTCCCCCGCGCGGGTGATCCCCCGGGCACGGATTCACCCGCTGCCGGTCACCCGAACGGCCACCCCTCGCGCTGCGGGCCGGCGCGGACCGTGCCTACCGTGGTGGAACCATCGCGAAGGGGGCCGAGATGGCGACGCAGGACCGATCCGAGGAACCTGATCCGTTCCGGGGCGCGCTCGAGCACGCCGACCTGCCGCTGGTGCCGCACCAGCGCTCACCGCTGGGCGACGTCGATCCCGGGGGCGCCGCGCCGCCGGACTGATCGGCCGCCGGTGCCGGGCGGCTCAGCGGGGCCAGATCTCCGGCGCGTGCTCCTGCACCCGCAGCCGACCCGCCCACGACGGCAGGGACCCGCGCACGTCCTGCGCGTCCAGCCAGGCCGCGAGCGCCGGGTCCAGCCGGAACGGCGTGCGCTGCCGGACCGCGTGGTCCCAGGCGAGGCACCACAGCGTCTGCGCCGGGGTGCCCCGGTACGGGTGGTCACCGGTGCCCGCGAGCAGCGCCCGCACCCGTGCCTGCCCGCGCCGGTCAGCAGGGGTCGCGGGCCGACCCGACCGGCTCACCGCCTCCATCGCCGCCACGTAGCGGATCGCGTCCGCGGGCCCGTCCAGCAGCACCGGCTCCACCGCGGCGTGCACCTCGGCGACGTCACCGCCCAGCACCCGCGTGGTCGTCGTCAGGCACAGCCCCTCGGGGCGGGGCCGTCGGGGCGACGGTCCAGCACCGTCACCCGCACCGGGTGCGGGCAGTGCTCCGCCAGCACCGCACGGAACTGCGCCAGCGCGGGCACGCCGCGCGCTCAGCCGATGCCGTGCGCGCGGCGCAGGTTCACCTGACGGGTCTGCTCCGGCAGCGTGAACAGGTCGACCAGCGTCCCGATCCCGCACACCCCCCAGGTCAGCAGCCAGATCACCCCGCGCACCGGCTTGCCCAGGTAGAAGTGCTGGAAGCCCGCGAGGCCGAACAGGGTCGCCAGGCCCCACAGGTAGGCGATGCCGACGTCCTTCGGCGGGAGCGCGGGGCCGTAGGCGCCGGCGTGGACCGGCTGCGGCTGGGCGTACACCGGCTGGGCGTACGTGGGCTGGCCGTAGCCTGCGGGCGCGGCGGGCTCGGTGTAGACGGGCTGGGCGTAGCCCTGGCCCGCGGGCTGCTGGGGGTAGCCGGGCTGCGGGTACCCGGGCTGGGCGTAGGGCTGCTGCGCGTAGCCGCCCGCCTGCTCATATCCCGGCTGCGGCGCGTAGCCGGGCGCCTGCTGCCCGTACCCCGGCGCCGCCGGATCGCCCTCGGGCACGCCCGGCACCGGCGGGTGCGGCTGCCCCGCGTTCGGCTGCTCGGGCTGCTGCGGCGGGTACGGGTCGGTCACGATCGCTCCTCGGGGCGCGGTGAGCACCCCTGCGGCGCCCATGCCGACGGTGCCGGCAGCCGCGACCCTACCGATCCGGCGGGTCCGCGCAGGCCACCGTCCGTGTCGCGTCCCCCGCGGTCACCTGGACGGGTCGCCTCGTGGCTGGCATTCGGAGCACACCGGTACCCACGGTTCGTCGAGCCGACCCCAAGGGTGCTATTCGAAAATTCTATCCTCGCGAAAGAAGGCCGCCAAGAATTCCCGCAACAAAGCCGAAGATCGAGGAGAATGCGGTGACGATCCAGGTCTGCCGCCGCGCATCTAGTTCGTCGCGACGCGAACGAGCCACGACCGCCGGCCCCAGGCGGCGGAGCCGTCGAGACTTCGACTTGGTGAAAACACGTCTCCATCCGAGCGGTTTCGTCACCGACTCCACGAGGCCAGTGAGCCTGTGCAACACCGGCTGGTCCGGGTGACCCGGATAACCTCCAGTAGTCGCCATCACCCAAGTCTGACCGCCCTCCCAGGCTGTCAGCCGCACGACCACCGTGTCTGGCCCGTCAGACTGGATGTGGAGGACTCGAACACGCGGAGGGGCAAGATCTAGCAGCGTGTCGACGTCGGTCGCCCCAGGAAAATCGACTTCATCGAACATCACCGAAAACCCTCGAGGCGCGACCATCTGATCAAACGCGACGAGCACTGCTCGAAGCGCCTCTCGATCCCTCAGTCGAACCGGCTTCTTTCGAACATACTCGGAAATTCCCAGGTTGAAGTCCCAATGATCTCGATACTCGTAGTCGAGCCCTGTCATCGCACTCCCTCCGGATGGCCGCTAGGACTCTACCGCGGTCCCGACATCACCCGCCGTATCTTCGCGCCGAGAGTGCGGATGAGCTGGCCGGTACGCCGGGTTCTGTCCCCGCGCGCGGTTGCCCCCGCGCGGGTGGCGGCCATCCATCTACGACGTACGTTGCCGCACGCCTCCAGCGGCCTACCCGGGAGCTCGGGCGGGCAGCCCTCGAACGCTCCCTGTCTGGCCTTGCTCCGGGTGGGGTTTACCTAGCCGTGCCGGTCACCCGGCACGCTGGTGGTCTCTTACACCACCGTTTCACCCTCACCGACCTCGGCCCGAGGGTCGTGGTCGGCGGTCTCTTCTCTGTGGCACTGTCCCGCGGGTCACCCCGGGTGGGTGTTACCCACCACCCTGCCCTACGGAGCCCGGACGTTCCTCGGCGAGCCCGAGGGCTCGACGCGGCCGCCTGGCCAGCTCATCCGCGTCGAGGAGTCTAGCGCGGATCCGCAGGCCCCCGACGCTCAACCCCCGGCGCGCACGTGCCGATGTCGGGGGTGACCAGGAGCGTCGGTCAACGGTGACCGGCGCGCTGAGGGAGAGACGATGAGCGATCCCGTGGGCCGGCACCGGGAGCCGGCCGAGAGCCCCGAGCCCGTGCGGCCGCGTACCGGACGACGTGTCGTGCTGCTGGTGGCAGCAGGGGCGGCAGTGGCGCTGACGGCGGTGCTGCTGGTGCCGCGGCTGACCGGCGGCGGCGAGGCGGCGGCCGAGGGGCCGGACTCGGTGGCGGTGACCTACCAGGTCGAGGGCACGGCAGCCTCGGTGGCGGTGACGTACGCGTCGGCGACCGGGACCCAGCAGGCCTCGGCGCGGCGGCTGCCGCTGGAGAGCAAGGGCGAGCCGGGTGTGCAGGTCGACCTGAAGCCGGGGAGCAGGGCGTTCATCGAGGCGCGCAACGAGGGCGACGCGGGCGACGTGACCTGCCGGATCCTCGTGGCCGGCGAGGTGGTCGCCGAGCGCACCGTCTCCGGCGCCGGGGTGACGGCCTCCTGCGAGGCAGGGGTCTGACGCCGGACGGGCGGGTCCGGCCGGGCCTGCCCGCTCGGTGCGCCGGAGCACGCGGCCCGGGCACGTAGGGTCGTCCGGTGCTGATCCTGCTGCCGCCGTCGGAGGGGAAGACCGCGCCGGTGCGCGGGCCCGCCCTCGACCTCGACGCCCTGTCCTCCCCCGCGCTGACACCGACCCGTGCCCGGGTGCTGGACGCGCTGGTCTCGACGAGCGCGCGCCCGGACGCCGTGGCGACGCTGGGCGTGGGCGCCGGGATCATGGACGAGGTGGCGCGCAACGTGCACCTGCGTACGGCGTCGACGGCCCCGGCCCGGCGGGTCTACTCCGGCGTGCTGTACGCGGCGGCCGGGCTGGACGCGCTGACCCCGGCGGCGCGGCGACGGGCCGCCGAGAGCGTGCGCGTGGTGTCGGGGCTGTGGGGGCTGGTCGGCCCGGAGGACCCGATCCCGGCCTACCGGCTGTCGATGGGGGTGGATCTTCCCGGTGTCGGACCGCTCGCGGCGGCGTGGCGCGACCCGCTGGCGGCGGAGCTCGACCCCCGGGCGCTCGCGGGCGATCTGATCATGGACTGCCGGTCCGCCGCGTACCTGGCGGCGTGGCGCCCCCCGCGCGCCGTGCAGGAGCAGTGGGTGCAGGTGCGGGTGCTGCGCGAGGTCGACGGGCGACGATCGGTGGTCTCGCACCACGCCAAGCACACCCGCGGCGTGCTGACCCGGCACCTGGTCACCCGCCGCGGCGCCGCCCCGACGACCGCCGTCGCGCTGGCACGGGTCGCGCGGGAGCTGGTCGGGGTGGATCTGCTGGACGTGGAGCTGGACGCTCCCGTCGGCCGGGGAGCCACCCTCTCGCTCGTGGTGGCGTAGGGCGCTGCGCCGAGTTCGGTGGTTCGTGCAGAAAAACGCCCGCGCAACCACCGAACTCGGCCCGAACCACCGAACTCACCAGGAGAGGCGGGTGCGCGAGCAGGTGCGTGCGGGCGCGAGCAGGTGCGTGCGGGCGCGAGCAGGGTGCGCGTGCGCGCAGGCAGCGCAGGGTGCGGGCTCGCTCAGCGCGCCGCGGCGCCCCAGCCTTCGCTGGGGGCTCCCGCAACCGCCACCTCGTCGCGGCGGTCGTGGAACAGGCGGATGATGCTCACCGACGCGGGGGCCACGCGCAGCTGGCTCCACGAGGAGGGCTGCGCGCCCATCGTCCGGCCGAGGGCGGCGCGGATCGCCACCGCGTGCGAGACGACGACCACGGTCCGGTCGGTGCCGGCGGCGAGCAGCGCGTCCAGCCCCGCCCCCACCCGCTCCCCCACGTCGGTGATCGACTCGCCGCCGTCCGGACGCACGTCGGCGCGGGTGTGCCACGGCTCCAGGCGCCCGGGCCAGCGCTGCTCGATCTGCTCGGCGGTCAGCCCCTGCCAGGCGCCGAAGTCGGCCTCCTGGAACGCGGCGTCCACCCGTGCGGTCAGCCCGAGGCGCTCGCCGATGATCCCGGCGGTCTCCTGCGTGCGGACCATCGGCGAGGCGATCAGCTCGGTGGGGTACGGGATGTCGCCCCACAGGTCGCGGCCGACCCGCTGCACCAGGTCGCCCGCGGCCGCCGCCTGCGCGCGCCCGTGCTCGGTGAGCGAGGGGCCGGGCTCGCCGGAGCCGGAGTACCCGCGCGCGACGGTCATGGTGGTCTCGCCGTGCCGGACGAGCACCACGGTCACCGGGTCGGCGTCGTCGAACCGCGGCGAGGCGCCCTGCGCGCGGGCACGCATCAGAAGGCGTCCTCGCCGCGCACCAGGATCCGGCCGGAGTCCTCGCAGTAGACGAGCTGGTCGGCGGGGGTGGCCTTGATCGCGGCGAGCTCGGTGGCGGGCACGGGCATGCCGCTGCCCTCGGACCGGCCCCGGCGCAGGGACGCGACGGCGACGCCGCCGAGGCGGGCGCGCAGCCGGTCGTAGATCGCGATCAGCGGGGCGGGCAGCGGCTCGGCGGTGGCGGTGCGCTTCTCGGCGACCTGCGCACCTTCGGCGTCGATGACCTTCAGCTCGGCGTCCCGCTCGGCGACGACGACGGCGCGGTCGTTGAGCAGCGCGGCGTGCGCGGTGGTCAGCCCGGACAGCGCGCCCTCGTGCGCCTCCAGCCGCTCCATCACCTCGAGCTCGACCTCCTCGAGCTCGCCCTGCCGGCGCCCGAGCGACACCAGCTCGCTCTGCAGCGCCTGGAGGTCCTTGGCGCTGCCGCTGCCGGACTCGAGGCGGGTCTGGTCGCGGGCGGCGCGGTCGCGCACCTGCTGCACGTCGGCCTCGGCCTTGGCGAGCTCACGACGCAGGTCGGCGGCCGCGGTGCGGGAGGTGGCGACGGCGGTGTCCAGATCGGCGATCTGCGCGTCGAGCTCGGCGATCCGGGCGTGCTGCGGCAGGTTCTTCCGCTTGTGGTCGAGCTGGTCGAGCCGGGTGTCGAGGCCCTGGAGGTCGAGCATCCGCTGCTGCTCGGCGGGGGTGGCGGTGGTCACGTGCGGGGTCCTTCCGACGGGTCGAGGGGCGCCGCGACGCGGCCGGTCCACGGATCGGTGCGCAGGGTGCTGACGCGGGTCTCCACCGTAGTCCCGTGCGCGGCGAGATCGGCTCGCAGGTCGGCGGCGGCGCGGGTCAGCCAGGGCCACTCGGAGGCGAAGTGCGCGGTGTCCACCAGGTAGGGCGGGCTGGCCGCGATCCCCCGGGCCGCGAACTCCGCCCGCTCGCGCAGCTCGGAGGCCGGGTGGTGCCGCAGGTCCGAGGTCACGTACACGTCGGCACCGGAGCCGCGCACCGCGTCGAGCAGCGAGTCCCCCGATCCGCCGACCACCGCCACGGTGCGCACCACCGCGTCGGCGGGCCCGGCGTAGCGGACGCCCTGCACGGTGGCGGGCAGCGCGGCGGCCACCCGCTCGGCGAAGGCGTGCAGGGTCAGCGGCTCCGTGAGGTGCCCGACCCGGCCGGTGCCGGTGGGCGCGTCCCAGCGCGCGAGCTCCAGCACGTCGAAGGCGGGCTCCTCGTAGGGGTGCGCGGCACGCATCGCGGCGACCACGGCCCCGCGCAGCCGGCGCGGCGCGATCATCTCGACCCGGGCCTCGACCACGTGGGCGGCCTGCCCGATCGTGCCGATCGCCGGGACGGCGCCCGCGCCGGGGGTGAAGGTGCCCTCGCCGGTGGTGGTCCACGCGCAGCGGCTGTACGCCCCCAGCGCGCCGGCACCGGCGGCGGACAGCGCGTCGACCAGCCGCTCGGCGTCGGCGGCGGGCACGAACACCACGTGCTTGTCGATCGCCGGACCGGCTCCCGGCACCAGCGGGCGCTGCTCGACCAGGCCCAGCACGTCGGCCAGCGCGTGCGCGACGCCGCCCTCGGCCGCGTCGGCGTTGGTGTGCGCGGTGTGCAGCGCGACCCCGGCCCGGATCAGCCGGTGCAGCAGCGCGCCCTTGAACGTGGTCGCGGCGACGTCGTGCACACCGCGCAGCAGCAGCGGGTGGTGCACCAGCACCAGGTCGGCGCCCCAGCCGATCGCCTCGTCCACCACGGCGGCGACCGGGTCGACGGCGAGCAGGATCTTGCGGACGGGCTGGTCGGGGTCGCCGGTGACCAGCCCGACCCGGTCCCAGGACTCCGCGGTGGCCGGCGGGTAGCGCTGCTCGATCAGGCGGACCACGTCCGCGAGGGTGGCGGTCACGGCAGCAGCATCGACTTGATCGCGCGGCGCTCGTCCATCGCCGCGTAGGCCTCGGTCACCTCGTCCAGCGGCAGCACCAGGTCGAACACCCGGCCCGGATCGATCGCCCCGGCCCACACGTCGGCCGCGAGCTCCTCGATGTACCCGCGCACCGGCGCGACGCCGCCGCCGACCGACTTGTTCTGGCCGAACATCTGGCCGAAGGGCAGCACGCCGCCGCCCACCGGCAGGCCGACCGCGCCGACCTTGCCGCCGGGGCGCACGGTGTCGATCGCCTGCTGCACGGACTCCTTGGTGCCCACGCACTCCAGCACGGCGTCCGCGCCGACCCCGCCGAGCAGGTCGATCACGCGGGCGGCGCCCTCGTCGCCGCGCTCGGTGACGACGTCGGTGGCGCCGAAGTCCGTCGCGAGCGCCTGGCGCGCGGGGTGCCGGGAGAACGCCACGATCCGTGCGGCACCGAGCCGCTTCGCCGCGATCACGCCGCACAGGCCGACCGCGCCGTCGCCGACCACCGCCACCGTGGACCCGGCGCGCACCCCGGCGGCGAGCGCCGCGTGGTGCCCGGTGCCCATCACGTCGCTCAGGGTGAGCATGCTCGGCAGCAGGTCCGCGTCCGGGTGCTCCGGCAGCGCCACCAGCGTCCCGTCGGCCAGCGGCACCCGCACCGCCTCGCCCTGACCGGCATCGGCGTGGATGCCCTCGAAGTCCGCGCTGCCCCAGCCGGACGACCGCTCGCAGGAGGTGTGCACCCCGTTGCGGCAGTGCACGCAGGTGCCGTCGCTGATCATGAACGGCGCGATCACGAACTGCCCCGGGCGCAGCGTGCGGACCTCGGCGCCGACCTCCTCGACCACGCCGACGAACTCGTGCCCGATGCGGCGGGGCTCCGGCGTCGGGCGGGCGCCCCGGTAAGGCCACAGGTCGGAGCCGCAGACGCAGGCGGCGACCACGCGCACCACGGCGTCCGTGGGTCGGTGGACCACCGGGTCGGGGACCTGCTCGAGGCGGATGTCGGACGGGCCGTGGATCAGGGTCGCGCGCACGTCGGCAGCCTACGACGCGCGCAGTGATCAGCGCAGACCCGGGTGGGCTCACGTGCCCGCTGGCCGCGACCGCCCCGCGCCCCGACACTGGGCGCATGTGTGGCCGCTACGCGCAGACCCGCGCCGCCGACGCCCTGGAGCGCGACCTGATCGTGGACCGGATCCTCGGCGAGCACCCCGGACCCTCGTGGAACGTCGCCCCCACCCAGGACGTGCCGGTGGTGCTGGAACGCGTCGAGGACGAGCGCCCCGAGCGCCAGCTGCGCACCGCCCGCTGGGGGCTGGTGCCGTCCTGGGCGAAGGACACGTCGATCGGTGCCCGGATGATCAACGCGCGCTCGGAGACCGTGCTGGAGAAGCCCGCGTTCCGCAAGGCCGCCGCCCGGCGTCGCGCGCTGGTGCCGATGGACGGCTACTACGAGTGGCAGCCGCAGGAGCACGGCCCCAAGACCCCGTTCTTCCTGCACGCCGACGCGCCGCTGGCCGCCGCCGGGCTGTACGAGCTGTGGCGCGACCCGTCCCGCGCCGCCGACGACCCGCTGCGCTGGCTGTGGTCGGTCACCGTGATCACCCGCCCCGCCACCGACAGCCTCGGGCACATCCACGACCGCTGCCCGGTGCTGCTGCCGGCCGATCGCTGGGACGACTGGCTCGACCCGTCGATCACCGCCGCCGACGAGGTCGGCGCGATGCTGGTGCACGTGCCGGAGCCGCACCTGGTGCCGCGCGAGGTGTCCCGGGCGGTGGGCAACGTGGCGAACGACGGGCCGCACCTGGTCGAGCCGGTCTGACTGGCACGATGGGCACGTGACCAGCGACCGCACCCCGCCCGGCCCGCTCGACCTCCCCGCCGCCGAGGAGATGTGGCAGCGGTACGTCGCCGCGCACCCGGAGGCCGTGGTCGCCGGGGACGAGCACGTGGTCGACCGCTTCGGCGACTCCGCGCAGCTGTCCGACGCGCTGCTCGGCGTGGTGCTGCACGGGTACAAGCGCGCCACCGCCGAGCTGGTCGCCGAGTTCGCCGCCCGCGGAGAGGCGCTGCCGCGGATCGGTGCGCACTGGATCGCCTGCGACGGCCGGGGTGCCCCGCGCGTCGTGCTGCGCACCACCGAGCTGCGGATCGCGACCTTCCGCGAGGTCGATGCCGACTTCGCCTTCGACGAGGGCGAGGACGACCGCTCGCTGACGTCCTGGCGCGCGCAGCACCGGATCTACTGGGAGCGGACCTGCGCCGCGCGCGGGGCGGCCTGGGACGAGCAGGACGCGATCGTGCTGGAGCGGTTCGCGGTGGTGTGGCCGCCGGAGCACGCGGACTGACCGGTCCTCACATCCGGCGCACAGGGACCACCTGGTCGGCGCCCACGCGCGTCGCGTTCGCTGGGGAGCAGCCCGCACCCCGACGAGAGGACGCCCCATGCGGTTCCGCACCCGCCGATCCCCCGATCCCGCCGCCCCCCGCCGCGGCCCGTGGCGGGGCGCCGTCGCGGCGCTCGCGGCCCTCGGTCTGCTGGCCGGCTGCACCGCCGCCTCCGCGACCGACGAGGACTCCGCCACCGGCACCGGACTGTTCGACTCCTCCGAGGTCCACTCGATCGCCGTCGAGTACGACCAGGACGACTACGACGCCATGATCGACACCTACCTGGAGACCGGCGAGAAGGACTGGATCACCGCCACGGTCACCATCGACGGCACCACGATCGAGGACGTCGGCCTCAAGCTCAAGGGCAACTCGACCCTGCGCGGGCTGACCGCCGCCACCACCGAGGACGGCGACGACGGCGGCGACGAGTCCGACGGCGACGCCTCTGCCGACGACCCGGCCGGTCTGCCGTGGCGGATCCGCCTGGACAAGTACGTCGACGGCCAGAGCTACGAGGGCCAGACCGATCTGGTGGTGCGCGGCAACAGCACCGAGACCTCGCTGAACGAGGCCGTCGCGCTCGAGCTGATCGAGGAGGCCGGGCTGGCGTCCGAGCAGGCCACCGCCGTGCGGTTCAGCGCCAACGGCTCCGACGAGCAGCTGCGGCTGGTCGTGCAGAACCCCGGCAAGGTCTTCGACGCGGAGAACTTCGACGGCGACGGGATCCTCTACAAGGCGCTGTCCACCGGCGACTGGTCCTACCGCGGCGACGACCCGGCCGACTACGCCGACGCCTTCGAGGTCAAGGCCTCCAGCGACGGCGAGGACGACCTGACCCCGCTGATCGCGTTCCTGAAGTTCCTCGACGAGTCCGACGACGCGACCTTCGCCGCCGAGCTCGGCGACTACCTGGACGTCGACTCCTTCGCCACCTACCTGGCCGTGCAGGACCTGGTCGCCAACACCGACGACATCGACGGGCCGGGCAACAACGCCTACCTGCGGTACGACACCGAGACCGGGCTGATGACGGTGGTCTCCTGGGACCAGAACCTGTCCTTCGGCGGCTTCGGTGGCGGGGGCGGCGGTGCAGGTGGCGGGATGCCGGGCGGCGACGGCGGCTTCGGCGGCGGGACGGACGACGACGGTGCCGGGCGGCAGGGGCCGGGCGGCGGCGGGATGCCCGGTGGTGCGACCGACGGGACGGGCTCGACGGGGACGGACGGCGCGACCGGGGACCGCCCCGAGCCGCCCTCGGGCGACGCGCCGACCGATCTGCCCACCGACCTGCCCGACGGCGAGGCCCCGGCAGACCTGCCCTCCGACGCGGCGGCCGGCGGGATGGGCGGCGGCATGGGGTCCATGGGCGGCGACAACGTGCTCGTCACCCGGTTCCTCGCCGACGACACCTTCTCCGCCCTGGTCGACACCGCCGAGCAGACCCTCCAGGCCGACCTGGTCGACAGCGGACGCGCGCAGGAGATCCTCGACACCTGGGTCGCCGTGCTGACCGACGGGGCGAGCGACCTGTTGGACGCCGACACGATCCAGTCCGAGGCCGACGCGATCTCCGCGTACTTCACCGGCGACGCGGGGACGTCGGGCACCGCACCCGGCGGGTCGTCGGCGGGCGGGTCCTCGGCGGGCGGCTCGTCGGCCGGCGGGTCGCGCCGCGAGGACACCGAGGGCACCGCCACCGCGGAGGCCACCGCCGACGCGTGATCGCCGCGACCCGCGCTGCGGGCGGCGTGCTTGCCGGACCACCGGCGGGTGCGCCGCCCGCGTCGCGTACGCCCACCTACCGCGCGGCACGCAGCGCCGCGACCACCCCCACCACCGCGAACGTCACCGTCGCGACCAGCACCAGCAGCATCGGCGCCACCCACCCGTCGGTGGCCGTGTGCAGCGCCCCGGCCAGCGGCGGGCCCGCCGTCGCCGCGAGGTACCCGCCGGTCTGCACCCGGGCCGACAGCGACGCCGCCTCCGAGTCGGTCCGGGCGATCCGCGCCACGATCGAGAAGATCGCCGTGAACCCTCCCCCCTGCGCGATCCCGCCGACCACCGCCCACACCGGGTACGCCCCGGGCGCCAGCAGCATCCCGACCGGCAGCGTGCACCACAGCGCGCCGACCACGGCCACCGGCACCCATCCCGGCGTCCGCGCGGCCAGCAGCGGCACGCCCAGCGCCCCGACCACCGCCGCGATCTGGAACAGCGAGGCCACCGACCCCGATCCCGACGCGCTCAGCCCGCGCTCGTCCGCGAGCAGCGTCGGCAGCCAGGTCGTCACCGCGTAGTAGGCGAACGCCTGCCCGCAGAACGCGATCATCAGCAGCCAGCCGATCACGGTCACCCGTCGCGCGGGGTGCGCCGTCGCCCCGCCGCCCGCCCCGGCGTCCGCGGGTGCCTCGGCGCGCTCCGGCACGTCCCGCCGCGCCAGCGGCACCCAGCACAGCGCCCCGATCCCGGCGACCAGCGCCCACGCCGCGAGCGCCCACCGCCAGCCGACCTGTGCCGCCAGCGGAGCCGTGCCGAGCATCGTCACCATCGACCCGATGTTCAGCGCCGCCGTGTACGCCCCGGTCACCAGCCCGACCCGGTGCGCGGGCACGTCCCGTCGGATCACCACCGGGATCACGATGTTCCCGATCGTGATCGCCGACCCGATCAGCAGCGTCCCCGCGATCACCACCGGCGCCGGCCCGATCGACCGCACCACCACGCCGGCCAGCACCCCGAGCAGGCAGATCAGCACCGCCGCGTCCGGTCCCGCCCGTCGGATCACTCGCACCGCCAGCGGCGCCGCGAGCGCGAAGCACAGCACCGGCAGCCCGGTCAGCAGCCCCGAGACCGTCGCCGAGATCCCCAGGTCCGCCTGGATGTCGCCCAGCACCGGCGCCGGGGCCACGATCGGCGCCCGCAGGCTCAGCGCGGCGACCAGGATCCCGCCGACCACCGCCCACGGCAGACGACCGGATCGGGCGAGGGCGGGGAACGTCGGCACCGGCGCATCGTAGGGATCGCGTGTGACGCGGGCGTGTCGCGTCCGCCGTGCGGTCCGGCCCGGCGCAGGCTCCGCCCGACGTGGGATCAGAACGTGAGCAGCAGCGTGTCCGATCCGCCGACCCGCCCCACCGGCACGAACCCCCGGCGCTCGTACATCCCGCGCGCCCGGTCGTTCCCGTCCTCCACGCTCAGGCTCACCGCCCGGTGGCCCGCCTCCCGCGCCAGCCGCAGGCCCCCGTCCAGCAGCGCCGACCCCGCGCCGCTCCCCCGCCCGCCGTCCAGCACCGCCATGCTCAGCTCCGGCACGTCCGCCGCCACGAACCCGTACCCCGGCCGGTCCTCGGGCAGCACCCGCAGCCACGCCGCCCCGAGCGTCGTTCCGTGGTCGTCCACCGCCACGACCCCGAGGTCCCCGGCCCGTGGCCAGCCCTCGACGTACCGGGCCAGGTGATCGTCCACGAGCACCCGCTCCGCGGTCCACGCCTCGGCGCCGTCGGCATCGTGGTCCCAGTCGACCGCCGCCACGACCAGGTCGACCAGCAGGTCACGGTCGCTCGCCGTCGCCTCGCGCAGGTGCATCCCGCCACGCTGCCAGCGCCGGGGCACGCGGTCCAGCGGATACCCCCGCACCGGTAGGCTGGCCCACCGTCACAGGGGCCTGTAGCTCAGTTGGTCAGAGCGCCGCGCTTACACCGCGGAGGTCGTCGGTTCGAGACCGGCCGGGCCCACACTCGGGTGGACGCCGCTACCCGCGGCACCAGCGGGCCGGCTAGGCCAGGTCGGGCAGGTCGATGCCCGCGCGCTCGGCGCGTCGGACCCGCTCCGGCTCGCGCAGCGCGAGCGCCGCGGCGAGGACGTCGAGCACGGCCAGGTGCGCGAGGCGGCTGCCTGCGGCGGCCATCTGGGTCGACAGGGGCGACCCGCCGACCACGAGCGCGGTGTCGGCGAGCTCTGTGAGCGGCGTCCCGTGATGATTCGTGATCGCGATCACCGTGGCGCCGGCGTCGGCCGCCGCATCTGCGACAGCGAGTGTCGCGGTCGTGCGCCCCGTCGAGCTGACGGCCAGGAGCACGTCCCCGGGACGCAGCAGGCGAGCGGCGATCATCGCGGACTCGTGGTCGACGACGCCTGCCGTCCGCACGCCCAGCGCACGCAGGCGGAACACCGCGTCCGCGGCCACCGTCGCCGACGGCCCCGCCCCGTACGCGAGCAGCTGCGAGCAGGAGCGCACGGCCTCCAGCGCCGCGTCGATCTGGTCGGCGGCGATCGCACCCCGGAGGGCGGTGAGCGCCTCCACGCCCGTCTGCACCGAGAACTCCACCACCGCGCGGGCATCAGCGCCGCCGTCCAGCGACGCCGGCGGGGCGAAGAAGTCTGCCGTGCCGCGAGCGCGTGCGATCTCGAGCTTGAGCTCCGCGAAGCCGGCGTACCCGATCGCCCGTGCCGCGCGGACCACGGTCGGTGCGGAGACCCCTGCACGGGCGCTGACCTGCGCCGTGGTGCTCATGCCGACGAACAACGGATCGGACAGCAGCAGCGCGACCACCTTCGCCTCGCTCGCCGCGAGGCCGGCGCTGTTCGCCTGCACCACGCCCAGCCAGCGCCCGAGCGAGTCGCTCTCGCTCACAACGCTGTTACCGATATCGCGCGCCACGGGTAACAGCGTAACGTGCGGTCTGTGAGCACACCACCGAACCCTCCAGAGCCTCGCGTGCCGGCGCCACCCGCGATCGCGATCGTCGGACCGGGCGCGATCGGCACAGCCGTGGCGGCAGCGCTCCACGAGGCAGGGCGCACTCCTCACCTCTACGGCCGCACACCTCGCACGCACCTCGAGCTGCGCGTCGACGACGAGCGCCTGCGCGTCCCCGGCCCCGTGCGCACCGACCCGAGCGGCGACACGCACCCCGCCGATATCGTCTTCTTCGCCGTCAAGGCCACCCAGGTCGAAGCCGCCGGCCCCTGGCTGGCGACCCTCTGCCATCCCGAGACGATCGTGTGCGTCCTGCAGAACGGCGTCGAGCAGACCCGCCTGCTCGAGCCCTTCCTGGCCGCGGGCGTCGAAGCCGTTCCCTCGGTGATCTGGTTCCCCGCTCACCCGCAGCCGGACGGCTCGGTGCTGCTCCGCGGGGTACCGCGCCTGACCCTCCCCGACGTGGCCGCGTCCGCACGCGTCGCCGAGGTGCTCGACGGGACGCGTTGCGCCGTCGATCTCACCGCGGACTTCACGACGGTCGCATGGCGCAAGCTCCTGCAGAACGCGGCCGCCGGCCTGATGGCCCTCACGGGGCGTCGCTCCGGCATGTTCGCGCGGGCCGACGTCGCCGGGCTGGCGCTCGGCTATCTCCACGAGTGCATCACCGTCGCGCGGTCCGAAGGCGCGCGGCTCGACGACAGCGTCGCCGACGAGATCCTCGCGCTCTTCCGCACGTTCCCGCCCGACATGAGCACCTCCATCCTCACCGACCGGGAGGCCGGCCGGCCCCTGGAGTGGGAGATCCGCAACGGCGTCGTCTCGAGGTTCGGTCGCAGCCACGGCATCCCGACGCCGATCAGCGACACGATCGTCGCTCTGCTCGCCGCCGCCAGCGACGGCCCCGGCTGACCCCGCCGGGCGCGGTCCGCGGCGAGGTACGGACCGCACGCGACTCTCTGCTCTCAGCGGATCTCGACCCGCCCCACCCCGCCCCGTCCTACCGTGAGCCATGGCCGCCGACACCCGCCCCGCCCCCACCGCCCGCCGCGAGCCGCTGTGGCGCGACGTCCTCGGCGACCGCCTGCGCCGCCGTCGGCACGAGCGCGGCGAGACGCTGGACGACACGGCCGCCCGCGCCGGGATCTCCCCGCAGTACCTGTCGGAGATGGAGCGCGGGGTGAAGGACCCGTCGAGCGAGATGATCGCGGCGGTGGCCGGGGCCCTCGACCTCACGCTGGTGGACCTGACGCTGGACGTGGCGGCGACGCTGCGCGGGGAGCGGGCGCAGGCGGCGCGCGGGACGGCGGGACGCGCCACGCTCATGGTCGCGGCCTAGCGCGGATCGTCCTCGCACGGCCTGACCCTCGCGAGCCCCGATCCGCGCACCCGCGCCGCCCGCCCCGCCCCGCGCTCAGCGGTGCTCGAGCACGTGGTCCACGATCCCGTACTCCCGCGCGGCGCTCGCGGTGAGCACCCGGTCCCGGTCGGTGTCCGCCCGCAGCACCTCGACGCTGCGCCCGGTGTGCCGGGCCAGCACCTCCTCCATGTCGGAGCGCACCCGCACCACCTCGTCGGCCTGCAGGATCAGGTCGGGGATCGCACCACGGCCCTGCGCGGCGGGCTGGTGCAGCACGATCCGCGCGTGCGGCAGGGCGGCCCGGCGTCCGGCGGCACCGGCGGCGAGCAGCACGGCGCCGGGGCCGATCGCCTGGCCGACGCAGGTGGTGGCGACGGCGGGCCGGATGTATCGCATCGTGTCGTACACGGCGAGCATCGCGCCGGGGTCGCCGCCCTCGCAGTTCACGTAGAGCTGGATCTCCCCGTCGGGGTCCGCCGACTCCAGGTGGATCAGCTGGGCGATCAGCGCGTTCGCCACCCCGGCGTCGATGCCGGTGCCGAGGTAGACGATCCGCTCGGTGAGCAGCTGGGAGTAGACGTCGGTCACCCGGTCGCCGCGCGGGTGCTGGGTGAAGACGGTCGGGATCGTGTACGTGCTCATCGCGCACCCCCTGCGATCCCGGCGAGACCGAAGCCGGCGAGCGCCCGCCCGACGGGCACGATCTCGTCGAAGCCGGTGACCACCGTGTCGATGAACCCGTACTCGCGCGCCTGCTCCGCGGAGTACCAGTGGTCGTGCAGCGAGTCCTCGAAGATCCGATCGATCGGCTGCCCGGTGTCCTGCGCGATCAGGCCGAGGACGGTGTCGCGGGTGTGCCGCAGGTCGTCGGCCTGGAGCTCGATTTCGACGGCGGTGCCACCGATCCCGGCGGAGCCCTGGTGCATGAGGATCCGGGCGTGCGGCAGGGCGCGCCGTTTGCCGGGGGTGCCGGCCGACAGCAGGAACTGCCCGGCGCTGCACGCCAGCCCGAGCGCGAGGGTGGCGACGTCGCACGGGACGAGGCGCATCAGGTCGCGGATCGCCAGCATCGACGGCACGGAGCCGCCGGGCGAGTGGATCCACAGGGCGATGTCGGCGGTCGGGTCCTCGGCGGCGAGCGCGACGACCTGCGTGGCGAGCAGGGTGCCGTTGTCGTCGTCGAGCGGGCCGTCCAGGACGATCACCCGGCGGTCGTAGAGGGCGCGGCGGGCGCGCTGGTCGAAGAGCGGCGGTGCGGAGGTCTCGGTCATGGCCCCAGCGTCGGCGCGCGGGAGCGGTGGCGGCAGCGATCCCCGCCCAGGGCAGGGCTGCTCAGAGCAGCGCGAGCGCCGCGCGGTACGCGTCGAAGGGCCGCGCCCGGCCGTCCCGGTGCAGCAGCGTCCACCGCACGACGCCGTCGGCACCGACGAGCACGCTGCCGCGCAGCGCGTACCCGGCCTCCTCGTCCAGCACCCCGTACTCCCGCGCGGCGGCACCGTGCGGCCAGAAGTCCGACAGCAGGTCGACGGGGTAGCCGTCCTGCTCGGCCCACGCCCGCAGCGCGAACATCGGGTCGCAGGAGATCGCCACCGGGCGCACCCCGGCCGCCGTCAGCTCCGGCAGCCCGGCGGTCAGCTCGCCGAGCTCGCCGGTGCAGGTGCGCGAGAACGCGAACGGCACGAACACGAGCAGCACCGGGCCACCCCGCAGCAGCCCGTCGAGGGTGACGGTCGCCCCGTGCGTGTCGGTCAGCGTGAACCCGGGCGCGGGCGTGCCGACGTCCGGCAGCCCCGGAGCCCGGATCCCCCCGGTCACGCCGTCCGACCGATCGTGCGCGCCGGGCTCAGCGACCGCGGCCGCGCGAGCCCATGCGGGTCGCCGACCAGTCCCCCGCGATCGAGAAGGTGCTGGTGGCGTGCAGGCCTGCCGTGGTGGCGGCCTCCTGGATGTCGTCGTGGCCGACGTGGCCGTCACGACCCGGCTTCGGGGTGAAGACCCAGATCAGCCCGCCGTCGTCCAGCACGGTCAGCGCGTCGACCAGCGTGTCGGTGAGGTCGCCGTCGTCGTCGCGGTGCCAGATCACGACACCGTCCACCACGTCGTCGTAGTCCTCGTCGACCAGCTCGGTGCCGGTCAGCTCCTCCAGTCCGGAGCGCAGGGACTCGTCGACGTCGTCGTCGTACCCGAACTCCTGGACCACCTGCCCCGAGGTGAACCCGAGACGGCCCGCCCCCTGGGGGGCGTCGCCCGTGCTGGAAGCCACGTCCGACCTGTTCCTTCCGTCGCGGCCGCCTCGACGACGACCTGCTGATGATCACCGAACGGTAGCCCACCTCACCCCTCGCGCGCGTGGCAAGGGCGTGGCGCGTCCGGCGCGTCGCCGTGATCACCGCCGATCCGCCCGCCGCCGCGACGACCCGCGACCCCGCCGATCCGCCCGCGATACCCGTGCGCGACCCCGCGCACCCCCTCCGACGTGCGCGGACGTGACGAGGACCACGCCGAAATCACGCCGATGTCACCGACGTCACGCACTCCGGACCCCCGACCAGGAGACTTTCGGGGTCGGGAGGCCGGACAATGGTCCTACCCCGCTCGGACGCACGCCCACCTGGCGTGCACCGCTCGGGGCCGAGATGCGCACCGGGGCCGACCGGCCCGTGACGCGACGAGCGTGGAGAGGCGAGGAGCACTGGTGGCTTCCAAGGACGAGCGCGGGCCGCTCATCAACGGCCTGCTGAGCCAGGTACCGGACGTCGACCCGGACGAGACCTCCGAGTGGGTCGAGTCCATCGACGGTCTCATCGACGACAAGGGCGGCCCCCGGGCCCGCTACGTCCTGCTGAGCATGCTGAAGCGTGCCCGGGAGCGGAACGTCGCGGTGCCGGCCGAGCTCAACACCCCGTACGTGAACACGATCGGCGTGCACGAGGAGCCCTACTTCCCCGGCGACGAGGTGCTCGAGCGCCGCTACCGCTCGTGGAACCGGTGGAACGCCGCGGTCATGGTGACCCGCGCGCAGCGCCCCGGGATCGGGGTCGGCGGCCACATCTCCTCGTACGCCTCCGTGGCGACGCTGTACGAGGTGGGCCTCAACCACTTCTTCCGCGGCAAGGACCACCCCGGCGGCGGCGACCAGGTCTACTTCCAGGGCCACGCCTCCCCCGGCGTCTACGCCCGCGCGTTCCTCGAGGGCCGGCTGACCGAGCACCAGCTCGACGGCTTCCGCCAGGAGATGTCGCACCCGGGCGGCGGCCTGCCGTCCTACCCGCACCCGCGCCTCGCGCCCGACCTGTGGGAGTTCCCCACGGTGTCGATGGGCCTCGGCCCGGCGTCCGCGATCTACCAGGCGTGGACCAACAAGTACCTCGACCTGCGCGGCATCAAGGACACCAGCCAGCAGGACGTCTGGGCGTTCCTCGGCGACGGCGAGATGGACGAGCCCGAGTCGCGCGGCATGCTCCAGCACGCCGCCCAGCAGGGCCTGGACAACCTGACCTTCGTGGTCAACTGCAACCTGCAGCGCCTCGACGGCCCGGTGCGTGGCAACGGCAAGATCATCCAGGAGCTCGAGGCGCAGTTCCGCGGCGCCGGCTGGAACGTCATCAAGGTCGTGTGGGGCCGCGAGTGGGACGCCCTGCTCAACGCCGACAAGGACCGCGCACTGGTCCACCTGATGAACACCACCCCGGACGGCGACTTCCAGACGTACCGCGCCGAGGACGGCGCGTTCATCCGGGAGAACTTCTTCGGGCGCGACCCGCGCACCAAGCAGCTCGTCGAGCGGATGACCGACGACGAGATCTGGGCACTCAAGCGCGGCGGCCACGACTACCGGAAGATCTACGCCGCCTACAAGGCCGCGCGCGAGCACACCGGCCAGCCGACCGTCATCCTGGCGCACACCATCAAGGGCTACGGGCTGGGCTCCGGCTTCGCCGGCCGCAACGCCACGCACCAGATGAAGAAGCTCAAGGCCGACGAGCTCAAGACGCTGCGCGACTCGCTGCACATCCCGGTCACGGACGAGCAGATCGACGAGAACCCCTACGTCCCGCCGTACTACCACCCCGGTCAGGACGACCCGGCGATCCAGTACCTCCAGGAGCGCCGTCGGGCCCTCGGCGGCTACGTGCCGGAGCGCCGCTCCACGCACAAGCCGGTCACGCTGCCCGGCGAGAAGGCCTACGAGCTGCTGAAGAAGGGCTCCGGCCACCAGGAGGTCGCCACGACGATGGCGCTGGTGCGCCTGTTCAAGGACCTGGTCAAGGACAAGGAGCTGGGCAAGCGCCTGGTGCCGATCATCCCGGACGAGGCTCGCACCTTCGGTCTGGACTCGATCTTCCCGAGCGCCAAGATCTTCAACACGAACGGTCAGAACTACCTGGCCGTGGACCGCGACCTCATGCTCTCCTACAAGGAGTCCGAGTCCGGCCAGATCATGCACACCGGCATCAACGAGGCCGGTTCCGCCGCCGCGTTCCAGTCGGTCGGCACGTCCTACGCCACCCACGGCGAGCCGCTGATCCCGTTCTACTTCTACTACTCGATGTTCGGGTTCCAGCGGACCGCCGACCAGTTCTGGGCGGCGGGCGACCAGATGGCCCGCGGGTTCCTGATCGGCGCCACCGCCGGCCGGACCACGCTGACCGGTGAGGGCCTGCAGCACGCCGACGGCCACTCCCCGCTGATCGCCGGCACCATGCCGCACGTCGTGCACTACGACCCGGCCTACGGGTACGAGATCCGGCACATCGTGCGCGACGGCCTCCAGCGCATGTACGGCGAGGACGGGCGCGACCCCGACGTCCTGTACTACCTCACGGTCTACAACGAGCCGATCGTGCAGCCGGCCGAGCCGGAGGACGTGGACGTCGAGGGCATCCTCAAGGGCATCCACCAGGTGGCCGCCGCCGAGGGCGAGGGCCCGAAGGCGCAGATCATGGCGTCCGGCGTGGCCGTGCCGTGGGCCCTCGAGGCCCGCGACCTGTTGGCCCGCGACTGGGGCGTCAGCGCCGCGGTGTGGTCGGTGACCTCGTGGAACGAGCTGCGTCGTGACGCGCTCGCCGCCGAGGAGCACGCCTTCCTGCACCCGGGCGAGGAGGAGCGGGTCCCGTACCTCACCGCCAAGCTGTCCGGCGCCGAGGGCCCGTTCGTCGCGACCACGGACTACGACCACCTGGTCGCCGACCAGGTCCGTCAGTGGGTCCCGGGCCGCTACGCCACGCTCGGCGCCGACGGGTTCGGGTTCTCCGACACCCGCGCCGCCGCCCGCCGGCACTTCAAGATCGACGGGCCGTCGACCGTGGTCCGCGTCCTCCAGCAGCTCGCCCGCGAGGGCAAGGTCGCTCCGGACGCGCCCGCGCAGGCCATCGAGCGGTACCGCCTGCACGACGTGACCGCCGGCACCTCCGGCAACGCCGGCGGCGACGCCTGATCCGCACGACCTGACAGACACGCAGGGCCCGGACCGCACTGGTCCGGGCCCTGCGTGCGTCTGCGCGTGGGCGGATCTGCGCCGAGTTGTCACCTCTTGTCGCTTCCGCAGCCCGTGAAGCGACGAAAGATGACAACTCGGCGAGGGCTACGGACGAGCGGGAGCGCGCGAGGGCGCAGGGACGCGCGCGAGGGCGCAGGGACGCGCGCGAGGACGCGGGGACGCGCGCGCGGGAAGCGCAGCGCAGCGTGCGGGGGCTCAGGCGTGCGGGACGAGGCGGTCGAGCTCGCGGCGCATCTCCGCGACCCGCTCCTGGTGCGGGTACAGGTCCAGCGACGCCAGGTGCTGCTTGGCGTCCAGCGGCCGGTCGGCCTCGACGGCGGCGAGCACGAGCTCGCGGGCCACCTCGGGGTCGTGCTCGCGCGGGTGCCAGTGCCCCGTGCCCAGGGCGAGCGCCTCGACGGGCTGCCCCGCCTCGCGCAGCAGCCGCAGGCCGGCGAGCAGCGCCTGCCCGGAGGGGTCGCGCTCTGCTGCGGTCGTGAGCCGGCGGACGGTGCCCTCCAGGTCGTCGCGCACGGAGAGCCGGGCGACCTCGACCAGCGGGTACCAGGCGCGCGGGTTGCCGGCCAGCTCCTCGCCGAGGGCCCAGACGGCCAGGTCGGCGCTGCGCTGCTTCTCGGCGTCGTCCACCTCGGCGGTGAGCGGGTCCTCGTCGGAGCCGGTGACCGCGTGCCGGCGCACCAGCTCGGCCAGGGCGGCGAACGCCCGCACGTCGTTCGGGTCGTCGCCGAGGCGGGACCGCAGGGCGTCCTCCTGAGGGACGTCTCCGTGCCGGGTCGTGGCGCCGGGCCGCCGGGCCCCCACGCGGGACGCGGGCGCAGGACGGCCCAGGAGTCGTCGCAGCCGGAACAGCAGAGCCATGACGCGACACTATCCGCTGCCGCACGGCCGCACCCGGTCGAACGGCGTCCGGATCGCTTCCGCGCCGACGATCCTTTGTGGACTGTCCACAACAGGGACCTATGCTCGGGTCATGCCTCAGGCCCCCCGCACCCCGGCGTCCCCCTCCGCCGGGTCCGCCGCCTCCGCCGTGCGCGCCGAGGCCCTCGCCCCCGCACCGCCGGCCACCTCGCCGGCCCGCACCCGCACCCGGGCCGGACGGATCGCCACCGCCCCCGACGCGTTCAACGGCGACACCCTGCGCCGCGTCCGCGAGGGCTCGGGGATGCTCGCGGCAGCCGCGATGCGCCGGCTGGACGAGGACCTCGACTGGTACCGCGCGCTGCCCGCCGACGACCGCTCCTGGGTGGGGCTGGTCGCGCAGGCCGGCATCTCGGCCTTCGTCACCTGGTTCGCGGATCCGTCCAAGCCGCCGCACGGCGTCGGGGAGATCTTCGCCACCGCTCCCCCGGAGCTGACCCGGTCGATCTCCTTGCAGCACACGTTGCAGCTGGTGCGCGTGGTGGTGGACGTCGTCGAGGCGCACTCCGACCGCCTGGCGGCCCCGGGCGCCGAGCGCGACCTGCTGGAGGCGGTGCTGCGCTACTCCCGCGAGGTGGCGTTCTCCGCGGCCGAGGTCTACGCCCGTGCCGCCGAGATGCGCGGCGCCTGGGACGCCCGGCTGGAGGCGCTGGTCGTGGACGCGCTGCTGCGCGGCGACGTGGACGACTCGCTGCGCTCGCGGGTCGCGGCCCTCGGCTGGAGCGGTCGCGGGTCGACGCTGGTCGTGGTCGGCACCACCACCTCCTCGCTGGACGACGTGCGGACCGCGGACCTGCGCCGGGCGACGCGCCGGGCCGCCGACGACGCGCTGGTGGGGATCCAGGGCGACCGGCTGGTGGTGTTCCTCGGCGGTCACGGCGACCTGCGCGAGGCCGCCGAGTCCCTGCTGCCGCGTTTCGGCCCCGGGCCGGTGGTGATCGGGCCGTCCGGCGAGGACCTGGCCGACGCCGCCCGTTCCGCCCGCGCGGCCTTGGCCGGGCTGGCCGCGGTCGCCGCCTGGCCGCAGGCGCCGCGCCCGGTGCTCGCCCAGGACCTGCTGCCCGAGCGCGTGCTGGTCGGCGACGCCACGGCGCGCGAGGCGCTGGTCTCGCAGGCGTACGTGCCGCTGCTGGCCAGCACCGGGTCGCTGCTGGAGACGCTGACCGCCTACCTGGCGGCGGGGCGCTCGCTGGAGGCCGCCGCCCGCACGCTCTACGTGCACCCGAACACTGTGCGCTACCGCCTGCGCCGGGTGTCCGAGGTCACCGGGTGGGACCCGCTGGACCCGCGCGAGGCCTACGTCCTCCAGCAGGCCCTCGCCGTCGGCCGCCTCGACCACCCCGCCTGACCCCGCGCGCCGCCCGCGCAGTTGTGGGAGGGGTACAAGACGCCTCGGCGAGGTTGGTGGGGGTCGTGAGGGGGCAGGAGGGGCGCCGACGGGCAGAGTGGTCGGGTGCTCGCGATCGTCTGCCCCGGACAGGGCGCCCAGACCCCCGGCATGCTCGCCCCCTGGCTCGAGCTGCCCGGATCCACCGACCGCCTGGCGGCCTTCTCGGAGGCCTCCGGCGTCGACCTGACCGCCCACGGCACCACCTCGGACGCGGACACGATCCGTGACACCGCGGTGGCCCAGCCGCTGATCGTGTCGACCTCCCTGCTGGCGCTGCGCGCGCTGCTGGACCTGATCGGCGACGCGGACGGCCTGCCGCTGGCGGACGTCACCGCCGGTCACTCGGTGGGCGAGTTCGCCGCCGCCGCGGTCGCGGGGGTGTTCGACGACGCCGGTGCGGTCGGCCTGGTGGCCCAGCGCGCCCGGTTCATGGCCGAGGCCGCCGCCGCGCAGCCGACCGGCATGACCGCAGTGCTCGGGGGCGACCCCGCCGAGGTCACCGCCGCGATCGAGGCGGCCGGCCTGTGGCCCGCGAACGTCAACGGGGGTGGGCAGATCGTCGCCGCCGGTGCGCTGGACGCCATCGCCGCCTTCGCCGCCGCGCCGCCGGCCCGCGCCCGCGTGGTGCCGTTGCAGGTCGCCGGCGCCTTCCACACGCCGTTCATGCAGAGCGCCCTGGAGAGCTTCGGCGCCGTCGCCGCCGGTCGGCCGAGCGCCGCCCCGCGCACCACGCTGCTGTCCAACGCCGACGGCGCCCCGTACGGCCCGGACGCCACCGGGGCCGAGGTCGTGGCCCGCCTGGTCGCGCAGATCGCCGCCCCGGTCCGCTGGGACCTGTGCCAGGCGACGATGGCCGACCTGGGCGTCACCGCCCTGCTCGAGCTCGCCCCCGGTGGTGTGCTCAAGGGTCTGGCCCGGCGTAGCCTGCCCGGGGTGGAGACGGTCGCGATCCAGTCGCCGGCCGATCTGCCCGCCGCCGCCGACCTGGTCGCGCGTCACGCGCGGACGGCCGACGCCCGGACCTTCCCGATCGCCGAGCAGCAGGAGCACGAGCAGTGAGCCGTCCCACCCTGACCCAGGCCACCGGCCCCGCCCACACGCGGATCCTCGGCCTGGGCGCCGCGCGCGGCGAGAACCTGGTCCCGAACGACGACCTGGTCGGCCCGATCGACTCCTCCGACGAGTGGATCCGCCAGCGGACCGGCATCGTGACCCGTGCCCGTGCCGGCGCCGGGACCGACGTGCTGGACCTCGCGGAGCGCGCCGGCCGGGAGGCCATCGCGAACGCCGGGCTGACCGGTGCGGACATCGACGCGGTGATCCTGTCCACGGTCACGTACTTCCACCAGACCCCCTCGGGCGCGGCGATCCTGGCCGACCGGCTGGGCGCGACCCCGGCGGCGGCCTTCGACATCTCGGCAGCGTGCGCGGGCTACTGCTACGGCATCGGCCAGGCGGACGCCCTGGTGCGCGCCGGCACCGCCCGCAACGTGCTGGTGATCGGTGCGGAGAAGATGAGCGACTTCGTCGACCCGACGGACCGCTCGATCTCCTTCCTGCTGGGCGACGGCGCGGGCGCCGTGGTGATCGGCCCCTCGGACACCCCCGGCATCGGCCCGACCGTGTGGGGCTCGGACGGCGGCCAGTCGCAGGCGATCCGTCAGACGCACTCCTGGCTGGACGTCCGGGACAACGGCGCCGGCTGGCCGACGCTGCGCCAGGAGGGCCCGAGCGTCTTCAAGTGGGCGGTCTGGCAGATGGCCCCGGTCGCGCAGAAGGCCATGGACGCCGCGGGCGTGACCGCCGACCAGATCGACGCGTTCATCCCGCACCAGGCGAACATGCGGATCATCGACCAGATGATCAAGCAGCTCAAGCTGCCCGAGTCCGTGGTCGTGGGCCGGGACATCGCCGACACCGGCAACACCTCCGCCGCTTCGATCCCGCTGGCGACCGAGCGCCTGATCCGCGAGGGCCAGGTGTCCTCCGGCGCCATCGCCCTGCAGATCGGGTTCGGCGCCGGGCTCGTCTACGCCGCACAGGTGGTCGTGCTGCCCTGACCGGGCACCGACCCGCAGTACCGTTCACCGACCGAAGATCGTCGTCGGGCCCCCTCCGGGGCCGGCGCAGACACCAACCGAGGAGACACCGATGGCCTACAGCGAGCAGGAGATCCTGGCCGGGCTGGCCGAGATCGTCAGCGAGGAGACCGGTCTGCCGACCGACTCCGTCCTGCCCGAGAAGTCCTTCACCGACGACCTGGACATCGACTCGCTGTCGATGATGACGATCGTCACCCTGGCCGAGGAGAAGTTCGAGGTCCGCATCCCGGACGACGAGGTCAAGAACCTCGCGACCGTCGGCGACGCGGTGAAGTTCATCGAGGGCGCGCAGGCCTGACCTGCCCCCGTCGGACCGGGGCTGTGCCGTGCGCTCGATCGGCACGGCGCAGCCCCGTCCTGCGTCCGCACGGCCCCAGGCCGTCGGACCGGCACCCAGCACCCCCTGAGCACAGGAGCGAGACCATGAGCACCAGAGTCGTCGTCACCGGACTCGGCGCGACCACCCCCCTCGGCGGGGACGCCACGAGCACCTGGCAGGCCGCCCTGGCCGGCACCTCCGGTGCCCGCACCATGGACAACGACTGGGCGCAGAAGTACGGCATCCCGGTCGAGTTCGCCGCCACGATCAAGGTCGACCCGGCCGAGGTCCTGGCGCGTCCCGAGCTGAAGAAGATGGACCCCTCGGCGCAGTACGCGATGATCGCCAGCCGCGAGGCGTGGGCCGACGCGGGCGCCCCGGAGGTCGAGCTCGAGCGCCTCGGCGTGGTGGTCTCCTCCGGCATCGGCGGGATCTGGACCACGCTGGACGGCTGGGACACCCTGCGCGAGAAGGGCGCCCGTCGCGTCCTGCCGATGACCGTCCCCATGCTCATGCCGAACTCCCCCTCGGCCTACGTCGAGCTCGAGCTCGGTGCGCGTGCCGGTGCGCACGCCATGGTCTCCGCCTGCGCCTCGGGCGCCGAGGCGATCGGCTACGCGGTCGACATGATCCGCTTCGGCCGCGCCGACGTCGTGGTGGCCGGCGGCACCGAGGCCGTGATCCACCCGATGCCGATCGCCGCCTTCGCCGCCTCCCGCACGCTCTCGCTGCGCAACGACGACCCGCAGGGCGCCTCGCGTCCCTACGACGTCGACCGCGACGGCTTCGTGATCGGCGAGGGCGCCGCCACGCTGGTGCTGGAGAGCGAGGAGCACGCCCGCGCCCGCGGCGCGAAGATCTACGCCGTGGTCTCCGGCGTGGGCCTGTCCTCCGACGGCTACCACATCACCTCCCCGGAGCCCTCCGGCCGGGGGCAGATCGCCGCCATGCGGATGGCGATGAAGGACGCCGGGATCACCGAGGCCGACGTGCGGCACGTCAACGCGCACGCCACCTCCACCGCGGTCGGCGACCTGATCGAGGCGCGCTCGGTGCGCGAGGTGCTGGGCTCCGCCGCCGACGGCGCGGTGCTCTCGGCCACCAAGTCGATGACCGGGCACCTGCTCGGCGGCGCGGGCGCCCTGGAGACGCTGTTCTCGGTGATGGCCGTGCACGACCGGGTGGCCCCGCCGACGATCAACGTCGCCAACCCGGACCCCGAGCTGGTGCTGGACCTGGTGCGTGACGTCCCGCGCGACCTGCCGGCCGGCGACCTCGCGGTGATCAACAACTCGTTCGGCTTCGGCGGGCACAACGTCGCGCTGATCGTGCAGAACGCCTGAGCGACCCGCCCTCCCGACGGCCCTCGCGCCCGACGCACCCTCGCGGTGCCGGGTGCGGGGGCCGTCGTCCTGCCGCCCCGCCCGCGCCGACGAGCCCGCCGACCTGATATCCCCTGGCTCGGCGCGATCGGGCTCCCCTACCCTGCCGCCCATGGCGAACGTGCTGATGAGAGCCCCGCACGCCGATCCCGCGCTCCCCGTGCCGACGGTGCCCGGCGTGACGATCCGCCCGGTGACCGATCCCGACATCGACGCCGTCGGCCACGCCTACCAGCAGACCTACCGCGGCACCCCCGACGCGATGACCCTCGACGAGGCCACCGCCGACGTCCGGGCTGCCCGCGCCGGGGAGTACGGCCGCTGGCTGCCGGAGGCCTGCCTCGGCGCCTGGCGTGCCGACCTGCTGCTCGGTGCGGTGATCACCGTGCTCGACCCGCCGTGGGACGACGTGCCGCCGGGGCCGTTCGTCACCGACCTGTTCGTGGTGCCCGAGGTCCGGCGACGCGGCGTGGGGCGCGCGCTGCTCGCGGCGGCACGGCGGGCGGCCGTGGGCGCGGGATCGGGCGAGGTCGGGCTGCGGGTGGACGACGACGCCCCGGAGGCGCGGGCGCTGTACGCCTCGCTCGGGTTCCGGTCGGTGGCGTAGCCGCGGGACGTCAGGCGTCGGCCAGACCCCGATCGACCATGCTGCGCGCGCCCGCGACCACCGCCTCCGTCCACGGCCGGGGGGTCAGGCCGAGCACGTCGCGCGCACGCTCGGTCGACAGGCGCTTGACGTAGCCGAGCTCCGGCACCATCGCGCGCATCTCGGGGTGCGTCGCCGCGCCGGCCCGGATCACGTCCGACGGGACGTCCTCGGTCGGCACCCGGCGCGCGGCCTCGCCGAGCGCGTCCCGCAGCACCGCCCCGATCTCGCGCAGGGGCGTGGCCGTGCCCTGGGAGGCGACCAGCACGCGCAGGCCGGCGGCCTCCGGGCGGTCGAGCGCGGCGAGGTGGGCGGCGGCGACGTCGCGGACGTCGACGACCGGGATCGCGAGGTCGGGGAATCCGGGCATCGCGCCGGTGAGCATCCGCTGCACCAGCCGGTTGGTGCCGGAGACCGCGCCGCCCAGGACCGGCCCGAGCACGGCCACCGGCAGGATCGTGACGAGCTCCGGCCCGCCGTTCTCGCGCACGAAGTCCCAGGCGGCCCGCTCCGCGAGCACCTTGCTGCGCCCGTAGGCGTCCATGCCGGGGCCGTCGAGCGGCGACCAGTCGTCCTCGGTGAACACTGGGACTTCGAGGCCGAGGTCAGGTTTCATCCGATGTAGTTGCCGCGCACCCGGCCGCCACGCCACGCATCTCTCGCCAGCGATCTCGTGCCCCAGCGGAGCAGAGCCCTCCCACGACGGGAACCGACCACACCCGGATGTGGAAGCCGTCCGAGCCACACGCCGCACCCGGGGGCCCGGACGACCGCGTCCCCCAGCCCCAGGTCTGCCGTCTAGACCCGGACGACACCCGCTGGCGGATTGTCTGTCAACCGGCGTTTGCTCGCCCCGCGTTGACCAGCGCGGCCCCGAGTGAGACCACCATGAGCGGCTCGATCAGCCCCGCGTCCATCGCGGCCCGGGAGGGCCCGGCACCGAGCAACCTCAGCGTCTCCCCGGCCAAAGTCACCCCCCGGGGATCGCGAATCTCAGTCTCGAGATGTGCGATCAGCGACGACCACGCCTCGGTGAGCGCATGGCCGGCCTCCGCATCGACACTGGGCAGGAGGCGCTCGGCGCTCTCCCGCAGCGCGTCGACGTCTGCTGCCGTCACCGCTTCTAGACACGCCGGCCACCCGTGCGGTCGCTCACGGTGGACGGCTGCCCTCCACGAGATGTCCAGCGCAGCCTGGAGCAGAGCCGAGAATTCGACGCCGGTCCGGTCGTCGTCGAGAAGCGGCGCCAGCCCGGCCGACTCAAGGGTGCGCGTCAGCATCTCGCGCGTGAGCGGTATCGGGCTCGGGTCGCCGAAGTGGGGCATCGCGACGCCGAGGGGCAGAGGTGCACCGGCTTCGACGCAGGCCAGTACGACCCGGCACGACAGAACGCTCCGAGCCTGCTCGGGCATGGCGGTGAGCCACTGAACGGCCGCGTCCCACTGTGGGAGCGGCACGCTCAGCAGCCACGACCGGTCGTCCGCGGCGCCGGGGAACGGCTCCTCGTCGCGAGCCTCGTGGATGACCACTCCGGGTGCCACGCCCACAACACCGTCGAGCACCTGCCGTTGGGCGGCGTGCTGGGCGGCGACGCAGCCCTCGATGATCTCGTCAACGGATGTGTGGTCGAGGTACCGCAGCGCCTTGAACGAGTCGGGGTCGCGGTCCGCGGCGACCGCGGCCCGGGCTACGCGCTCGAGTCGTTCTGCCGTCGCCTCGGTGATGGGACGACGCAGACCGGAGGTCGTGCCTCCCGCGGTACGCGCGGAGATGCGCACTTGCTCGGCTGCCGAACGCAAGTGGATCGACGCAGCCAGGGGCTCGGTCTGACGCAGGCTATCCAAGGCACGGGCGGCCGCCTCGAGAGCAGAGGTCACCGGGTCGTGCTCCCGCTGCGTCTGGTCTTCGAGCGCCTGTGACGTGGGAAGGTCCGATGTGGCCCGGGTTGGCTGCGGGGCCAGTGATCCAGCGCGTGTCACTGCCGCGCCCACCCGCTCGCGCCACCGCACGTTCCCCGGGGCGTCGTCGGGCTCGGGGCGCAGCCGGAACACCGCCTGGTCGATGAGCTCGTCCAGCTCGCGGCCGAGGCTCGCCTGCGACTCCAGGAGCGACGTCCAGCTCGGCGCGGAGAGCAGTCGACTTACTGCGGCCTGGAAGCCGACGTTGCGACGAACCTGAACCTCGTCCTTGAACCACTCCTTGCCGATGCGCTTGTGTCCCGGTTCGGCGTCCCTGATCCGGAACGGCGTCCCGTCCGCGAGGACGGTGACGACCTCAGCGGTTGGCGCCTCGGGACAGGCGCGGACGAGGCGCCGCGCGATGCCGACGACCGCCTCGTTGAGTTCGTCACGGCGCCGGCTGTCGCCGACGTCCCACTCAGGCGTGACCGCCTTCATGGTGTCTCCGGCACCCGTGAGCACCTTGACCACCGGGATCTCACCGTCGAACTCCAGCGCAATCGCGGCTGGCTCCGCCTGTGCGATCGTCAGCGCCCGGGCGCGCATCGGGCCGAAGACGTCGTCCCAACTCTCGCGGGACACACGCGCTGAGAGCGATCGAATCGCGCGCGACCAGCCCTCGGCGTCCGAGGTTGCCTGCGGCCGTGGCAGCGCGGCGAAGACCGATGCTGCCTGCCTCGGGGTCAGCTGGACGGTCGTGGCGCTCGCTTCGAGCAGCCGGGCCGCGTCGAGCGTCAACGCCCGCGACGCGAGGTCAACCAACCGGTCAGGCGTGAGGTAGCTCGACACCGCCTCCTCGATCTGCGTGGGGCGGTCGGGCATCTGCTGGACGAGCGCCCGGAGGGCCCGCACGGCGTTCTTCATCACCGGGTTACCGCTCAGCGTGTCTGCCAAGCCTTGGTGGCGCATGCCGTAGAGCCAGGACGCGAAGTCCCGAGGCGCAAGGTGCGGCGGGAGCTGAGCCAAGACCGGCAGGCAAGCCCGGGCATACATGACGTTGTCCGCCCGCTCAGCTCCCTCGAGCAGTTCTGCGACCGCTCGAGCGGAGAGCGGGAGGTCTCTGATCAGCTCGCCGACCGCCACCGCCACGGAGACCGCCGACTCGGGGTACCGCTCTGCACTTCGGCGCAGGAGCCAGGCGGCGTCGCCGACAGGCAACGCTCCGGCCACGAGCCGGAGCGTGTGACCGAGCGTCGGTGGCGGCGACGCATGCATGAGCCTCGTGAGCGTCTGCGAACGGAGCTCGTGCAGACCCGACCAGATGCCGCCGTCTTCGACGACGATGTGCTCGCCCTTCAGCACCGCCAGGGCGTCGCCCACCGCAGACTCGGCGCCGATGTCGGCGAGTGCCCTAGCGACCGCATCCGCGGTGAGTGTCAGTCCGACACTGTGCGCCGCGAGAACCAGGCGCGCGGCCTGCCGCTGCAGTTCGCGTCCGGGACCGGCGAGCTCGCCGGCCTGAACCGCCAGGACCTGCTCCAGGTGCTGCCCCTCACGGAGCAGCGACAGGAACTCCATGAGCTGACCGCCGCACCGGTCCCACGCCTCCGCTCTGTCCATCCGGGTCAGGAGCCCTGCGTCCTCTACACGCGAGGCGATCGCGTCGGCGGTGTCGCCGTCGAGGCGGGGCCGAACCACGCGCACCCGGGTTCGCAGGAGCTCCGGGGTGAAGTCCTCCTCGCGACACCCGCCCAGGATGGTCACGTGAGGGACCTCGATCAGCTGGGCCACCGCGTCCGGCCAAGCCCCGGTGTGCCGTCGGCCAAGATCGTCCGCTGCGACGACGACTGGAGACGTTGAGGTCGGGCGGAGCGCGCGAACGTGCCGCACGAGCAGGCTGACGTCGTCGGCTCCCGCGACGCGAGCGACTCGGAGCACTCGGGCCCCGAGCACGAGGTCGCGAGCCGCCCGCCAGAGCAGGACGGACTTCCCAGATCCTGACGGACCGACGAGAAGAGCATTCCGCTCGTACTGCGCGGCTTCTACGAGCTCGCGCATCTCGACCGGACGGATCACGTCGTAAGCGGCGGCCACGTGCCCGGGCGTGCCGTCAAGACCGAGATAGAACTGGTCGGCGCTGGCGGAGCTGGGGGTCAGGTAGTCGGCCGGCCGGCACACACCCGCCGCGATCGCTGCATCGAGACCGGTCACGTCCACCCCGGACTGGACCTCGGCGACGACCACGTCCACGTCACCGACGGTGAGCGAACGCGCGGTGGCCGATGACTGGTGGCGCTGCGCCGCAGCAGCGTCGGTCATGCGGTCGTAGAGAACGCCGACGACAAAAGAGGCGACGCTCGGGTGCAGTTCGAGGTGCTCGGTCAGGGCGGCCTCGGTGACTTCGCGCAGGCTCCACGGCATGGCCACGAGGTGGAGGCGCGAAACGGCTTCCCGGGCGGCGGCGAGATCCACCTGCCGACGCGCCAGGTTCTCCAACAGCCGCTCGTGGCCGCTCGGGGCGCTCTCGCTCACCGGAGCCTCCCACCCGGTGAACTCCAGACCCGAACCGAGCTCACCGTCGGTGACGACGGCGACGGCGTCTCCCCCGGAGCGGATCGCGTGGGCGACCACCGATCCGGACAGCCGTCCGGCTCCCCCGCCGACCTCCTTCGCCTGCACGAGCGTCTCGCGCCCGTCACGGTCATAGCAGTCGATGTCCTCGACGCCCTCGGGAACCACACGAGTGAACGGCAGACGGCCGGCGCGCGACAGCACGAGAAGGTGCACCGAGACCGCGATCTGCCAGGTCACACCCGCGACATTGCGCGACCCCTGCCGAAGGCTCGCCCAGAGTTCCTCACGCGCGTCGGCGGCTTCGTCAAGGGGAGCTGGAGGCGCAGAAGCAGCAGGGCGCGGGCGGAGTCGGGAAGGCGTGCGGCTCTTTCTCGGGGTCACGCGGTGGGCTCCTTCCCGGTCGCGGCGCCCCACGCGCCGCCTGCACGTCGAACTGAGGCTAGTACTCGGCGCTGACACGCTGACGAGCGCCGTCGGGCTGGCCGCCGTGGCTGCGTCGCGCATCGTCCGAACGTCGGCGCTGCGGGAGCGCTCTCGTCCTAGGTTGGTGCACGAGGTCCGACGTAAACCGAGGATCTGTCAGCCGGTGGGCCGCTTGGCCGGAGCGCGCGACGCCGCTCAGTACCCGCTGAACGCGTCCGTCCGCACCCGCCGCACGCCCGCCCCGCGCAGCAGCCGCCGCGTGTGGCCGACCATCCCCGGCGGCCCGGACACCAGGGCCGTGCGCTGGTCGGCGTCCGGCACGGCCTCGGCCAGCGCCTCGGGGGTGAGCCGCCGCACGCCGAGGTGCTGCCAGCCCTCCGGCAGCGGCGCGTCGACGTGCGGGGAGACGACGAGCACCCGGGCACCGGCGGCACTGAGCACCTCGGTGTAGGCGAGATCGGCGTGGTCGCCGACCGCGTAGACCACCACGACGTCCCGCTGCTCCCCCGCCGCGACGACGGCGGCGAGCTGGGCGGCGAAGGGTGTGACGCCGATGCCACCGGCCACCAGCAGCAGCGGGCGCGCGGGGTCGGCGGGCAGCAGGAAGTCGCCGCCGAGGCCGGTGGCGCCGATCCGCGATCCCGCCGGCAGCGCGGCCAGCGCACGCTTGAAGGTGGACGACCGCTCGGGCACGGTGAGCGCGATCGTCAGGTCGGTGACGGCGGCGCAGGACGCCGCACCGGTCGATCCGGCCCCGGTGGACGAGACGCTGAACGTCCGGCGGGTGCCGCGCGCGTCGGCGCGGGCGTGCGGCACGGTGACCTCGACGTACTGGCCGGGCAGCAGCCGCACCGGACGGTCCGCCCGCAGCGCGACCTCCAGGGTGCGCGGGGTGATCCGCCGCTGGCCGGTGACGGTGAGCCGCACCGCGCCGCGCTGCCCGCACCAGAACGCGAAAAGGTTGCCGACCACCAGGGCGAGCTCCGGGGTGCTGAACAGCGGCCCGGCGGAGAACGGGATCGCCAGCAGCACGCCGACCACCACCGCCTCGATGATCTGCTGGTGCCGGCGCGGCGGCAGGGTGAGCGGCTCGGTGAGCATCACCCCGCCGAGGAAGAGCACCGGGTAGGACACGATCGCGGTCCACAGCGCCGGTCCGAAGGCCTGCCCCTCGACGGCCAGGCGGATCGCGATGGCGAGCACGGCGACCACCACGAAGGTGCCGACCAGCGCGTACCGCCGGGTCCGGATGACGATCGCGGCGACCACCAGCAGCACCACCGGCAGCAGCCAGCGGTCCGCCACCCACCAGGTGCTCGCGTCCAGCCCGGTCAGCCCGATCACCAGCGCACCGGCGGCCGCCGGGTTGAGCAGGTGCCGGCCGCGCCAGGCGATCACGTACTTGGCGACGTTCGCGACGGCGGCGGCCAGCGCCAGCGTGCCGAGGTAGCGCAGATCGGTGGTCGGCCAGAACAGGAAGAGCAGGATCAGGCCGGTGATCACCGCCGACTCGGTGTGCGCGCGGGTGCGGACGACCAGCGCCGCGATCCAGGCGCTCGCCACCGACGCCACCACGGCCACCGCCGCGCTCGCGAGCAGCGCCCCCGGCGTGACGAACAGCCGTCCGGCGGCCGACAGCGCGAGCGCCACCACGCCGATCAGGGCGAGGCCCAGCGTGAGCAGCCGGTACATGGTGACGCGGCCGAGCAGCTCGTCGATCCAGCTCATGCGAAGACCTCCCCGTCCAGGCCGAGGGACCAGCGGACGGATCCGTCCGCCCTCAGCACGACGTAGCGGATGCCGAGGCGCGCGGACACCAGGTCCGGCTCGGCGAAGAACAGTGCGGTGGCGGCGGCGTCGGCCACCAGCGCGCTCGGGCCGACGGCCCAGGCGGCGAGCACCTCGTGCACCGGGGCGCCGGTGCGGGCGTCGACCACGTGGTGCAGCCCTTCGCCCCAGGCCCGGCGGTTGGTGGCCGAGCCGCACAGGGCGCCCTCGGTCAGCCGGAGCACGCCGATCGCGCGGCCGGTGTCCCGGGGATCCTCCAGCGCGACGGTCAGCGGCCGGTCGGGCTGCGCGACCCGCAGGTCTCCCCCGGCGTCCACCACGTGCTCGGTGATCCCGTGCTCGGTCAGCACCCCGGCGACCAGGTCCACCAGGTAGCCCTTGCCGGCGGCGCCGACGTCGATCAGCGCGGGGACGGGCAGGGTGATCGATCCCGCGTCGCGCTCCACCTCGGCCCAGGCCGGCGCGGGGGCGACGTCCCAGGTGCCGTCGTCGCCGGTGCGCGGGCGCAGCGTGTAGGACGCGTCGTAGCCCAGCGCCTCCAGCGCGTGCCCGACCAGCGGGGACACCGCCCCGTCGGTGCACCGCGCGACGGTGTCGTACACGTCGAGCAGCGGCCCGGCGTCCGCCGGCAGCGGGTAGGTGCCGGCCCCGGCCCGCGCGACCCGGGTGACCCAGGAGTCGGCGCGGAACCGGGACCAGTCCTCGTCGAAGGCGGCGATCCGCGCGTGCACAGCCGCCAGGACCTCGCCGGGCAGCGGCTCGGCGGTGTCGATCTGCCAGCGGGTGCCGATCGCGTCGAAGCCGGCGCTAGGCCGCGGCATCGGTCCGGATCTGGTCCAGCGCGGCGTTGAAGCCGTCACCGGTGAGCGAGGAGCCGGAGACCTTGTCGACCGACAGCCCCTCCAGCGCCTGACCCACCACCTCGTCGGAGATCCCGGAGGCGAACTCCTTCTGGAACCGTGCGGCGTTGCCGGCGGTGGCCTCGGGGGTGACGGTCACGGCGGTCACCACGTCGTCGGCCACGGTGATCTCGACCTCGATCGCCTCGGTGCCGCCCGGCGAGGAGTAGGACCCCTCGGCGGTGTAGGTGCCGTCGGTGTAGGTGGTGCCGGACGCGGCCTCGTCCGAGGTGCCGCTGTCGGTCTCGGTGGACCCGGTCTCGGCGGATCCGGTGTCGGTGGTGGACTCCTGCTGCGTCGTGCCGGTGTCCTCGGTCGCCGCGTCGGCGTTCCCGCAGGCGGCGACGGCCACCACCACGGAGACTCCGGAGAGCAGGGCCAGGGTGTGGCGGCGGAGCGTGTGCGCCATGGTCGAGTCCTCCCTCGTCAGCCCCGGGGTTGGGACTGATTGAATGCGATCGAATCTGACGGCTCGACGCTACGGGCGATCACTGGAGATTGCCTGAGAACGAGCGAGGCGGCCACCCAGCGCATCCCGGGAGGAGGGGATGCGCGGGTGGCCGCCTCGTGTGACGTCGCGGCGCGCCGGTGCTGGGCGCGGGGGTCAGCCCACGCGGTGCAGCCAGCGCACCGGAGCGCCGGCGCCGGCGTAGCGGAACGGCTCCAGCTCGTCGTCCCAGGACTGGCCGAGCGCGAGGTGCATCTCCTCGCGCATCCGGTGCGCGTCGCCCTGCTCCAGGGCCGCCCGGATCCGGTCCTCGGGGACGACGACGTTGCCGTGCACGTCGGTCTGCGCGTGGAAGATCCCGAGCTCCGGGGTGTGGCTCCACCGCGCGCCGTCGGATCCGTGGCTCGCGTCCTCGGTCACCTCGTAGCGCAGGTGGGTCCAGCCGCGCAGCGACGAGGCCAGGCGCGCGCCGGTGCCCTGGACGCCCTGCCAGGACATCTCCGCACGGAGCATCCCGGGCGCGGCGGGTTGATCCGTCCACTCCATCGACACGCGCGTGGACAGCACGTTGCCTGCCGCCCACTCCAGGTGGGGGCAGAGCGCGCGCGGCGCAGAGTGTACGAAAAGAACACCGCGGGTGATCGCACCAGCCATGTCATCCTCCCAGTCGGCTCGAGGTTCGCCTTCCCCAACGACCTCGTCCCAGCGGGATGGATGCACGGATCTCGCGGCGTGCAGGCACCAGCATGCCTGATCACGGCCGGTCCGCACCAGTGGACCGGCCGCGCGGCGTGTCTAGAGCTGCTCGCGGATCGCCCGCATCGCCTTCTTGCGGACCGCACGGTCGAGCCGGTCGATGTAGAGGTAGCCGTCCAGGTGGTCCACCTCGTGCTGGAGGCAGCGCGCCATCAGCTCGGTGCCCTCGACGACGACCTCCTTGCCGTCCAGGTCGGTGCCGACCACCCGCGCGTACCAGGCGCGCCGGGTCGGGAACCACAGGTCCGGGACGGAGAGGCAGCCCTCGTCGCCGTCCTGGAAGTCGTCGGACAGCTCGACGATCGTCGGGTTCAGCACGTAGCCGATCTCGTCGTCGATGTTCCAGGAGAACGCCCGCAGGCCGACGCCGATCTGGTTCGCCGCGAGCCCGGCGCGACCGTCGTGGTCCACCGTCTCCAGCAGGTCCTCGACCAGGCCACGGACCCGGGCGTCGATCGTGGTCACCGGCTCGCACGGGGTGCGGAGCACCGGGTCGCCGACCACTCGGATCTCTCTCATCGCCATGCCGGAGATTCTTCCATGCCGGACGCAGTGCCCGCGTGCCCGCGGCCTGCGCGCGCCTCCACCTGCGCAGATGCCCCGATGAGACCGGCGTCACACCCGGGCACCCGCATCCGGAGGTGACAGCACGCGGCGATCGTCCTACCTTTGTACTGACCAGTCAGTCTAAGAACGAACGGATCGAGGCATCGTGTCAGCGACACTGCCCACCCCGCAGCCCGCCCGAGACGCCGACGGCGCCACCGGCACGCCGGGGCACTCCTCCCCCCGCGGCACCCACGCCGCCACCGCACCGACCCGCGTGGTCGCCGCCGACGCCGCACCCGAGCCCGCCGCCGCGACCCGGCTCGCGGTGCGCGCCACCGACCTGCGCCTGCACGGCAGCCGCGGCACCGTCTACGGGCCCGTCGACCTCGAGATCGAGCCCGGCACCCTCGCCGTCATCCAGGGACCGCAGGGCGGCGGGCGCTCCAGCCTGCTGCTCACGCTCGCCGGCCGGATGGTCCCGGACGACGGCTCCCGCCTGAACGTGCTCGGCGAGCCGCTGCCCCGCCGGCGCACGGCCGTCCAGCGCCGCGCCGCCATCGCCGGCTTCGCCGGGATCGACGACCTGGACGAGTCCGTGACCGTCGGCGACGTCGTGCGCGAGCGCCTCGCCTGGCTCTCCCCCTGGTTCCGCCGCGTGCCGCGCGTCGACCAGCAGACCTTCGCCCGCCTGGCCGCCCCCGTGTTCGGCGAGCGCCCGCTGCCCCGCACCGACACCCTGGTCTGGGACCTCGACGAGGTCGACGCCATGCTGCTGCGGGTCACGCTCGCCATGGCCCAGCACCCCGACCTGCTGGTCGTGGACGACGTGGACCAGGTGCACGACTCGCGCCGCCGCCAGACCGTGTGGACCCGCCTGGAGGCCATCGCCGCCACCGGCACCACCGTCGTCGCCGCCGTCGCCTCGCTGGACGAGGTCGCCCGGATGCGCTGGACGACGGCACCCGCTCAGATCACCCTCGCCACCGGACCGCACGCGGTCCCGGCCGCCTGACCCCAGGACGCCTCCCATGCTCTCCTTCACCTCTACCGGCACCGAGCTGCGCCGGTTCCGCCGCGGGCTGCTGCCCCGTCTCGCCGTCGGCGCGATGATCCTCGTGCCGCTGCTCTACGGCGCCCTGTACCTGTGGGCGTTCTGGGACCCGACCGGCAACATGGACCGGCTGCCGGTCGCCCTGGTCAACGCCGACACCGGCGCCACCCTGGACGACGAGCCGCTCGACGCCGGCACCCAGGTCACCGACAAGCTCGTCGGCTCCGGCGACCTCGACTGGCGGCTCACCGACGCCGAGGACGCCGCGCAGGGCGTGGCCGACGGCACCTACTACTTCGCCGTGACGATCCCGGCGGACTTCTCCACCGACGTGGCCTCCGCCGGCGGAGACACCCCGACCGCCGCGAGCCTCCAGGTCACCTACAACGACGCGAACTCCTTCCTCGCCTCGACGCTCGGCAAGACCGCGATGGCGCAGGTGCAGTCCGCCGTTTCCGCCACCATCGGCGACCAGGCCGTCGACACGATGCTGGTCGGCCTCGGCTCGGCCCGCGACGGCTTCGCCACCGCCTCCGACGGCGCGCTCACCCTGCGCGCGGCCAGCGGCGACCTGTCCACCGGCGCGCACCAGGTGGCCGACGGGGCGGTCTCCGCCGCCGACGGCGCCGCACAGCTCGCCGACGGATCCGGCACGCTCGCCTCCGGTACCGACACGCTGGCCTCCGGCGCGGCGACGCTCGCCACCGGGGCGTCGACGCTGTCCACCGGCGCGGGCTCCGCGGCCGCGGGGGCGGCGACGCTGTCCGACGGGGCGAGCGCGCTCGCCGACGGCGCGGCGACGCTCTCGCAGAAGAGCGGCGCCCTCGCCTCCGGCGCGCACGATGTCGCCGTCGGCGTGGACTCCGCCGCCGCCACGCTGAGCCAGCTGCCCGGCATCGAGGGCGCGATGGACAAGGCGGTGACAAACCTCACCACGATCGCCCACGGCGGCACGGTGACGCCGCAGGAGGCGATCACCACCCTGACCGCGCTCTCGACCGCGACCGCCAACCTGCCGACGACCGACGCCGCCACGGCGGCGAAGTCTCTCGCTGCGCTGGTCGACGGCGCCCACCAGCTCGACTCCGGTGCAGCAGCCCTGTCCACCGGCGCCGGCACGCTGTCCACCAAGACCGCCGACCTCGCCGCCGGCGCGTCCTCGCTGGCCGACGGCACGCAGCAGGTCGCCACCGGCGCCTCGCAGCTCGCCATCGGCGCGAGCACCCTGTCCACCGGTGCCGCGAAGCTCCAGACCGGCTCGCACACCCTGGCCGACGGCGCCACCGACCTCGCCACCGGCACCGCCACCCTGGCGGACGGCGCCACGCAGGTCGCCGACGGCACCGACCAGGTCGGCGACGGCGCCCAGCAGATCGCCGACGGCCTGGCCGACGGGGCCGCGCAGATCCCGGACGACGACGCCGACACCCGTGCCACCCGGGCCGAGGTGATCTCCTCCCCGGTCGGCCTCACCTCCGACGACCTGGCGCAGGCCGAGGGCTTCGGCGAGGGCTTCGCCCCGTTCTTCATCCCGCTGGCGCTGTTCGTCGGCGCGCTGATCACCTGGCTGCTGCTGCGGCCGGTGCCGTCCCGCGCGCTCGCCACCCCGGTCGCCGGCTGGCGCACCGCACTGGCGGGCTACCTGCCGGCACTGACCATCGGCGTCGCCCAGGTGGCCGTCATGATCGCGGTGATCCACTGGGGTGTCGGGCTCCAGATGTCGACCGCACTCGGAACGATCGCCTTCACCCTGCTGGTCGCGGCGACCTTCCTCGCCCTGCAGCAGATGCTGATGGCGGTGCTCGGCCCGGCCGCCGGCAAGGTCGCGATCCTCGCGCTGCTCATGCTCCAGCTCGCGTCCTCCGGCGGTACGTACCCGGTGGAGACGACCCCGGTGTTCTTCCGGGCGATCCACCCGGTGCTGCCGATGTCCTACGCGGTCACCGGCCTGCGGCAGACGATCACCGGCGGCGCCGACGGCCGGCTGTGGCTGTCGGTCGCGGTGCTGGCGGGCGTGCTGATCGGGTCGCTGGCGATCACCGCCTGGCGCTCCGGACGGCTGCGCACGTGGAGCCTCGAGCGCCTGCACCCCGCGCTGTCGATCTGACAGGCTGAGCACCATGCACACCACCGAGGACCCGGCCGCACCTGCCGCCCCGCAGGCCGCTGCCGGGTCCCGGCGCGTGCGGGACACCCGCACCGCCATCATCGACGCGACCGTCGCGCTGATCGCCGACCGCGGGTTCTCCGCGACCTCCGTGGACGACATCGCCGCCGAGGCGGGCGTCGCCAAGGGCAGCGTCTACTACAACTTCGGCTCCAAGAGCGCCCTGTTCGAGGCCGTGATCGTCGAGGGCGTGCAGCGGCTCACCACCGACCTGCGCGCCGCACGCGCCGGGCTCGAGGGGCGTCGCGCGATCGGCGCCCTGGTGCACGAGCTGCTGGAGCAGATCCAGACCCACCCGGCGTTCGCCAAGCTCGTCGTCGCGGAGATCTTCCGCACCGGTCGTGACTGGCAGGACTCGATCCGGCAGGTCCGCGACGAGTCCTTCGCGGTGTTCGGCGAGGTCGTGGCCGAGTCCTGGCCGCAGCGCGACCCCTCGCTCACCGCCGCCACCATGTTCGGCGCCACGCTGGTGGCCGGGCTGGAGTGGCTGGCATTCCAGCCCGAGCGCTCCGTGGTGGAGGTCCGCCGCGCCGTGCTGTCCACCATCCTCGACCAGTTCTGAGCGCGCGCTACTCGCTGCGCGCACCTGCCGCGCGCTGCGCAGCCCCGCCGAGTTCGGTGGTTCGTGCGAGAAAAGTGCCTCCGAACCACCGAACTCGGCCCGAACCACCGAACTCACCGAGCGGGGTGCACGGGGGTGCTCCCCGGGGATGCAGAAGGGCCCCGAGCGGATCGCTCGGGGCCCTTCTGCTACGTACGGGGGGTGCGTCAGACGCGCTCGACCTGCTGCGGCACGGCGCCGAGCAGCTCCATGACCTCGGACTCGAGGAAGCGGCGGTGACCACCGAGGGTGCGGACCGCGGAGAGCTTGCCGGCCTGGGCCCAGCGGGTGACCGTCTTGGGGTCGACGCGGAACATCACGGCGACCTCGCCCGGGGTCAGCAGGGAACCGGTCTCCATCGGGCGGGTCTCGAGGGGGTACGTCATGGGGGTGACTCCTTGTCGGTTCGGTAGCCCGGCTGGCCCAGTAGGCCCCGTGGCTTTGCGTCCCTGCCTTGCGGCAGGTTTGCCGTTGTCGCTCGTACACGGAGAACTATACCGAAATCGGACAGATCGGCAAGTACCACCCGAGATTGGACAGACGCGCAGGTCGCAGGCCTGCAATCGCTTACCGCGTGAGCACCAGTAGTGGAACCGGTCCCCTCCGTGACCTGCTTCAGGCGGTGCCGGCGTCCTCGCCCTCGGGCACGAACCGGTAGCCCATGCCGGGCTCGGTCAGCAGGAAGCGCGGCTCGGCGGGGTCCGGCTCGAGCTTCTTGCGCAGCTGCGAGAGGTAGAGCCGCAGGTAGCCGGTGTCCGTGACGTGCTCGGAGCCCCAGATCTCCTGGAGCAGGTGCTGCCGGGTGACCAGCCGTCCGGCGTTGCGCACCAGGATCTCCAGGATCCGCCACTCGGTCGGCGTGAGCCGCACGGCCTCCGGCGGGTCGCCGGCGCGGGTCGCCGTGGTCGCGGACAGGTCGACGGTGACGTCTCCGATCCGCACGCTCGGCTCCGCGTCGATCTCGGCACCGGCCGCCCGGCGGCCCAGCGCTCGGATCCGTGCCAGCAGCTCGTCGATCACGAACGGCTTGGTCACGTAGTCGTCCGCCCCCGCGTCCAGCGCGTCCACCTTGTCCGCCGACCCGGTGCGCCCCGACACCACCAGGATCGGCGCGGAGGTCCACCCGCGCAGGGCGTGGATCACCTCGACCCCGTCCAGCCGGGGCATGCCGAGATCGATCATGTAGAGGTCCGGACGCTCCTCGACGGCCAGGTTGATCGCGCCCACCCCGTCGGTGGCGGTCAGCACCTGGTAGCCCCGCGCCCGCAGCGTGATCCGCAGCGCCCGCACCGTCTGCGGGTCGTCGTCCGCCACCAGGATCTTCACGCCTCGTCCTCCGTCGTCCGATCGATCGTCCCGGTGCCGGCCACCGGCAGCCCGACCACCGTCGTCAGACCCCCGCCCGGGGTGTCCTCCGCGGTCAGCGTGCCACCCATCCCCTCGGCGAAGCCGCGCGACAGGGCCAGCCCCAGCCCGAGACCGGTCGCGTTGTCGGTGTCGCCGAGCCGCTGGAACGGCGCGAACAGCTCCGCCCGGCGCGCCGGGTCCACGCCGGGCCCGTGGTCGACCACCCGGATCTCGACCCGTTCGGCGAACCGGCTGGTCGACACCCGCACCGCGCGATCCTCCGGCGAGAAGCGCAGCGCGTTGGCCAGCAGGTTCACCAGCACCCGGCGCAGCAGGGCCGGATCGGCCAGCACCTCCGGCAGCGCGGGATCGAGGTCGAGGGCCACCCGGTCCGGTCCGGCGCCCACCTCGTCCAGCGCCGGCAGCACCACGTCGTCCAGATCGGTCGGCCGCAGCGCGACACCGAGCACCCCGGCCTGCACCCGGCTCACGTCCAGCAGGTCGGTCACCAGCGCGGTCAGCGCCACCAGGCTCTCCTCGGCGGTCGCCAGCAGCTCGTCGCGGTCCTCCGACGACCACGTCACGTCGGTGGCGCGCAGGCTGCTCACCGCGGCGGTGGCGGCGGTCAGCGGACGGCGCAGGTCGTGCGACACCGCCGACAGCAGGGCGCTGCGCACCTGGTCGGCCTCCACCAGCGGGCCCACCTCGCTCGCGGTGGCGGTCAGCCGCTGGTGCTCCAGCGCCGCACCCGACTGCGTCGCGACCACCGCCAGCAGCCGTGCCGCGCCCGCGTCCGGCACCGGGCCGTCGAGCTCCAGCACCGCGCGGGCTCCCCCGGCGGGCACCGGGACCGTCGTGCCCGTGGCGTCCGGGTGCCCGACGCCGGGATCGCCCCCGCCCGATCCGGCCGCGCCCACCGCGCCCCCACCCGATCCGTCCGCACCCGGTCCGCCTGCGTCGGACGGCGGGTCCGCCGCCACCACCGCCCCGTCCACCCGCAGCCGCACCGCCGTCAGACCGAACGCCTCCCGGGTGCGCGCCAGCAGCGCCGCGAGCGCGTCCTGCCCGCGCAGCACCCCGCCCGCCACCGTCACCAGCAGCTCGGACTCCGCCGCCGACCGACGCGCCGACCGTGCCCGGCGCGCGGCCCGATCGACCACCGCGCTCACCAGCAGCCCGTTCACCACGTACAGCACCAGCGCCAGCACGTGCCGGGGCTCGGCGACCTTGACCGTGCGCAGCGGCTCGACGAAGAAGTAGTCGAGCGACAGCCCGGAGAGCACCGCCGCCAGCAGCGCGGGCCAGAACCCGCCGACCAGCGCCGCCACCACCACGAGCAGCTGGTAGGTCAGCACGTCCGCCACCAGCGATCCCGGGCTGCGCGTCGCCGTGAGCAGCGCGGTCAGCAGCGGGCCGAGCACCAGCACCAGGGCGATGCCGAGCGCCTGCCGCCGTGACGAGAGCGCCCCGCCGAGCCGGGGCAGCGCGAACCGGCGGGCGGCCCCCGCGTGGTTCACCAGGTGCACGTCCACCGGCCCGGCCTCGCGGATCACGGTCGCGCCGATCCCCGCCCCGCCGAGCACGGCCGCGATCCCGCTGCGTCGGCTCAGCCCGATCACGACCTGCGTCGCGTCCACCGCGCGCGCGAACTCCACCAGCGCCCGCGCGACGTCCTCGCCGACCACCTGGTGATAGGTGCCGCCGAGCTGCTCGGTCAGCGCCGCCTGCGCCACCAGCGCCTCCGGATCGGCCCCGCGCAGCCCGTCCTGCACGGTCACGTGCACCGCCAGCAGCTCGCCGCCGGCCGACCGTGCCGCGATCCTGGCGCCCCGACGCAGCAGGGTCTCCCCCTCCGGGCCCCCGGTCAGCGCGACCACCACGCGCTCGCGCGCCTCCCACGGCGCCTCGATCGCGTGGTCAGCCCGGTACGTGCGCAGGGCCGCGTCCACCTCGTCGGCCAGCCAGAGCAGCGCCAGCTCGCGCAGCGCGGTGAGGTTGCCCAGCCGGAAGTAGTGCGACAGCGCCGCGTCCACCCGCTCCGCCGGGTACACCACCCCCTCGGCCAGCCGGTCGCGCAGCGCCTGCGGGGCCAGGTCCACCAGCTCCACCTCGTCGGCGGCGCGCAGCACCTCGTCCGGCACGGTCTCGTGCTGGACGACCCCGGTGATCCCGGCGACCACGTCGGTCAGCGAGACGATGTGCTGCACGTTCACCGTGGTCAGCACGTCGATCCCGGCGTCGAGCAGCACCTGCACGTCCTGCCAGCGGTGCACCGGCGACCCGCCCGCACGCCACCCGGTGTGCGCCAGCTCGTCCACCAGAACCACCGCCGGACGCCGCGCCAGCACCGCCGCCAGGTCCATCTCGGACAGGGCCACCCCGCGGCGCGGCACCGTCACCCGCGGCACGACCTCCAGCCCGTCCAGCAGCGCCGCGGTCGCCGGGCGCCCGTGAGCCTCCACCACCCCGACCACCACGTCCCGGCCCTCGGCGCGCAGGTCGTGCGCCGCCTGGAGCATGGCCGTCGTCTTGCCGACGCCCGGGGCCGCACCGAGCAGGACCCGCAGCCGACCGCGCCGCATCGTGCACCCCTCCCGCCGGTCGCACCGCGCTGGCGCCCGGCCCTGCCGCGATCGTAGCCACGCGCCGTCGTGCCGCTACCGTTCTGCCCCATGACCGCACCCACCCGACGCGCCGTCAGCGACACGCTCGCCAGCGCCACCCTCGCCCTGGTCTGGATCCTGCCGATCGTGGGCGGCCTGCTGCGGCTGACCACACCGGGATGGCTGCTGGTGTTCGGCGCGGTGATCGCCGTGCCGGTGGTGGTCGCCGGATGGGTCGTGTTCACGATCGCCCTGCGCCCGGGCGGCCGGCTGCGTCGCGGGCCGGAGCCGCTGCCCACCGGTCTGGTCGCGCTCGCCTGGGTGTGGGTCGGATCGGTGACCGTCGTGAACCTGCTGCTGCCGGACGGCGGCGACTCGGGCCCGGGCAACGCCCCGATCGCCGCGGTGTTCGGTGCGCAGCTGTCCGACGGGGCGCAGAGCGCGCTGATGGGGGTGGCACCGATCGGGATGCTCGCCGCGATCGGCAGCGGGATCGGGGCGCTCGCGCTCCTGATCGGCGAGACCCGCCGCCGGGGCGCCGCCTCCGCCTGAGCCGAGGGGTCAGCGCGCGGCGTCGGCCTTCACCGGCTGCGCCGTCGTCGGCGCGGGCTGGTCCTTCTGGGTCGGCAGACCGCTCGTCGGCGCACGCTCCGCGCGGGTCGCCAGGGCGAAGGTGGTGCGGCGCTGGGCGAGCAGCGCGTCGAAGATCGGGGTCCCGGCGGGTGCGGCGCCGACGGGCAGCGGCAGGTCGAGCACCGCGGGGCGCTCCGGTGCGCCCGGGGCGGCCGTGGCGGCCTCGCGGTTCGGGACGGTCGTCCCCGTGGTCTGCTGCATGGTCGTCCTCACGTCTGTGGTGCTGCGGTGCCCCCGGTTCTTTCCTATCGGCCGTGATCTGCGCGGATGCAGGACTTCCGGCGGCTGCGCCGACCCGGTGGCCGTGCATGCGCGGTGCGGTCCGGCTCGCGCGCGGGGCGGGGATGCGGTCGGATCGTCCCGACGCCGGTCGGTCCCGGCGTGCGCGGACCAGCCGCGACACCCCGAGCACCGGAGGCCCCGATGGCGACGATCGTCTCCACCCTGTTCAGCTCGCTCGACGGCGTGGTCGAGATCGACCCCGCCTGGCACTTCCCGTACTTCGACGAGCACATGGGCGCCGCCGTCACCGAGGACTACACCGACGTCGACGTGCTGCTGCTCGGCCGGGTCACCTACGACTCCTTCGCCGGCGCGTGGCCGGAGCGCGAGGCCGCCGGCGGCGAGGACGCGACCTACGCCGCCCAGCTCGGCGACACCCGCAAGGTGGTCGCCACCCGCGGCGCGCAGGACCTCGGCTGGCGGAACGCCGAGAAGATCGACGGCGACCTGGTCGAGGCCGTGCGCGCCCTGTCCGCCGAGCCGGGCGTGGCGAAGATCCTGATCCCCGGGTCGATCTCGGTGGTCCGTCAGCTGCTGGCCGCCGGACTGCTGGACGAGCTGCGCCTGCTGGTGCACCCGGTGGCGGCCCGGCAGGGCGAGCGGCTGTTCGACGAGGGCACGCCGATCTACCCGCTGCGGCTGCTGCGCTCGGAGGCGTTCCCGACCGGCGTGGTGCGGCTGATCTACGCCCCCGACGCGCCGCCCGCGGCGAAGGCCTACGAGGACGTCACCGACAAGGTCCCGCACGCCGGGGAGTGACCTCCGTCAGACGGTGACCGGCTCGCGCTCCGGCGCGGTGCCCGCCTCGTCGTCCTCGTCCTCGTCCTCGCGCTTGAAGATGACCTTGAAGATCGGGAAGAAGACGAAGAACGAGATCATCGCGTTGATGATCATCGTCACCACGTCGGCGCCGGTCTCACCGGTGGCGCCCCAGCGGTCGATCATCCAGGTGTAGATCGGCGCCTTGTAGAAGCCCTGCAACCAGGCCGCGATGAACGTGATGATCACGTACGCGATGGCGTACCAGGTGGCCGCGCGCCACACGTTGGAGTTCGACTTGAAGGCGACGTTGCGCTGCGCGAAGAAGTTGATCACCTGCGCGATCAGCAGCGTGATCTGCACCGCCAGGAAGTACGCCAGCCCACCGCCGCCGGCCGGCAGCGCGCCCGCCGCGTAGTCGAAGATGTAGAAGGTGCTGCCGTCCGCGTTGGTGCCGGTGCCGAGCACCTGGAACGAGGTGTCCACCAGCGACGTCATGCCGAACAGCCACTTGACCAGCGGCATCATCGCGAGCTGGAGCACGGTGATCCCCTGGCTGAGCAGGGTGAACACGATGAACTGCGCGACGGCCGGACGCTTCTCGGCGAACCGCTGCCAGGCGGCGCGGGTGCGACGGAACATGCGGAGGTCCTCCTTGACGGTCCGGCCCGGATCGTCCCGGGCGGTCCGTCCAGGGAACCCGACGCCGCGGGCCGTGCAGCGCGATCGGGCACAACCTGTCGGCTGGGCGGCACAGGCTGTCGCGCGGAACGTCCTCGCGGTACCGGTCAGTCCCCGGATCCTGGTGCCGGCCGCAGCAGCCGCCGTACGCCCAGCCGCGCGAGCAGCAGCGTGACGATCAGCACGGTCACCGACCAGAACCCGCCGAGGCTCACCGCGTCGCCGAACACCAGCGCCACCGCCTCCAGCACGAGCACCTTCGATCCGGGCAGCACCACCGCGAGGGTCAGCACGCCGACCACCCGGCCGACCGGCGTGGTGGCCGCCGCGAGCCGTCGGCGCGCCCAGTGCTTCGCGTGCAGCACGACCTCCAGCACACCCTTGAGCAGCAGCGCGACCAGCAGCGACGCGGTGAAGGACTCGGTGATCACCCGGGGTGCGTGCTCGGCCGCCAGGTTGAGCACGACGACGTAGACCAGCACGTCGACCAGGTGCACCGGATCGATCCTGAACCTGCCCATGCCCGCCCCTGACGTCGAAAAACCCCGTGCCCCGGTCCCCCGCCGGCCGACATCATCCTCGTCATGACCCGCACGCACCTGAGCAAGCACCTGATCTCCTGGGCCTCCATCCTGGAGGAGAACACCCGCGAGCAGGCCGTGCGCACCTCGACCATGCCGTTCATCTACCCGCACCTGGCCCTGATGCCCGACGCGCACCTCGGCAAGGGTGCGACCGTCGGCTCGGTGATCCCCACCCTCGGCGCGATCATCCCCGCCGCGGTGGGCGTGGACATCGGCTGCGGCATGATCGCCGTGCGCACGCAGTGGACCGAGGAGCAGGTCCGGGCCGCCGGGCCGCTGACCCCGCTGCGCGAGGCGATCGAGGGCGCGGTGCCGGTGTCCGCCGGCAGCTACAACACCGCCCTGACCGACACCGCCGCCGCCCGCGTCGCCGTGCTCGAGCAGAAGGCCGAGCGCGCAGGGTTCTCCCCCGACTCCTACGCCGGCAGCTGGCGGATGCAGCTCGGCTCGCTCGGGTCCGGCAACCACTTCATCGAGGTGTCGGTGGACGAGACCGGCGCGGTGTGGCTGTTCCTGCACTCCGGGTCCCGGGGCGTCGGCAACAAGATCGCGCTGCACCACATCGCCGTCGCCGCGGACCTGTGCCGCCGGTGGTGGATCACGCTGCCCGATCCCGACCTCGCCTACCTGGTCGAGGGCACCGACGAGTCCTGGGCGTACATCCGCGAGCTGCGCTGGGCGCAGGACTTCGCCGCCGCCAACCGCGAGGAGATGATGGACCGCGTCGTCGCCGCGATCTCCGCGCACATGGGCGAGCCGGTGGTGGAGGCCGAGCGCGTCAACTGCCACCACAACTTCACCGAGCAGGAGAAGCACTTCAAGAAGGACGTCTGGGTCTCCCGCAAGGGCGCGATCCGGGCCGGCGTCGGCGAGCCGGGGCTGATCCCCGGATCGATGGGCACCGCGTCCTATGTCGTCGTCGGCAAGGGCGACCCGCTGTCCCTGTGCTCCAGCCCGCACGGGGCCGGACGGAACCACTCGCGGTCCGCGGCGCGCCGGCTGTTCACCCACGAGCAGCTGCGCGAGGCGATGGCCGGGATCGAGTACCGGGACACCGACGCGTTCATCGACGAGATCCCGGCGGCGTACAAGGACATCGACCAGGTGATGGCCGATGCCGCCGACCTGGTGGAGGTGCGGCACGTGCTCCGGCAGATCGTCAACGTGAAGGGCGACTGACGCGGACGCCCGCGCGGCCCCGGCTCCGGCCGGGGTCGCGCGGGGCCCGCACCGGGGGCGTGGCCGCCTACGCCGCGCCGGACGCCACGAACCGCAGGATCTGCCCCGGCAGCAGGTCGTCCACGATCCCGACGTACGGCGCCGCGACGTCCGCCACGCGCGCCTGCCACGGGTGCAGCGGGCGGTCGACCCGCATCAGGTGCACCTCGCCCTGGTACCGCCCGGCGTCCGGCAGGTCCATCTGCACGCTGCCGCGGGCGCGCAGGTCGGCGTTCAGCAGCCGCGCCGGGGTGCGGTCGGACCGGGTGCCCTCCAGGCGGAACGACACCTCGGCGGCGTCCACCCGCAGCGGCCACGTCCCGTCCAGCAGGAACCGCGCCGCGGGGTCGGCCCCGGTCAGCGGCACGGTGATCTCGCCGGTGCGCTCGACGTGCTCGATCCAGTCCAGGTGCTCCTCGGCGACGACGCCCTCGGCGCAGACCAGGGTGCTGCCGGGGCTGAGCCGCCGGATCTGGAGGGCGTTGCGCCACACCGTGCGACCGCGCTGCTCCTCCAGCATCGGCAGGCCGAGCCCCAGCGGCGCACGGAACGTCGTCTCCCCCGGCACGAACGCGTACAGCGGCAGCCCGCGCTCGCGGCACAGGTCGTCCTGCGCGCGGTAGGTGGCCGTCGACAGCCCGGTCTCCGGTCGCGGGTAGTAGTTTTGCCAGCCGACCAGCGGCAGACCGTCGAGCGCGTCGAGCTCGGCGGCCGTGACCGTGCTGGCGTTCACCGCGATCCGGGCGCCGGTCCGCTCGGCGATCCAGCGGATCTGCTCCGGGTCGAGCCCGAAGTCGATCCGCAGCACGGCGATCCCCCAGTCGCGCAGCCGGTCCAGGGCCTCATCCCCGCCGCCGAGGCGCTCCAGGGCCAGCGGGGAGATGTCGCCGCAGAAGGTGGTGCCGTGCATCCGGTGCAGGTCCCGCAGCAGGGCGCCGTGCTCGGCGAGCCGGTCGTGCTCGGGCAGGTGCAGCGAGGTGAACACCAGCTCGTCCCCGCGGCGCACCGCCTGCTCGACCACCGCGTCGCGCACCTCCGGCGGATCCGTCGGGTAGAGCGAGTGCAGCATCAGCCGAGCCTCTCGACCATGTGCTCCTTGAAGCCGAACAGGTAGGTCAGCGTGAAGCCCATGACGTAGGAGATCAGCAGGCCGCCGACGTACCAGAGCCACTGCCCGTTGGTGATCACCGCGGTCATCAGCACGCCGGACAGGCCGAGCGCCCCGGCGCCGAAGCCGTCGGTGACCTGCATGCCGAAGGCGATGAACGCCCCGCCGAACCCGCCGCCGAGGCAGGCCGTGATCAGCGGGTAGAACAGCGGCAGCGAGACGCCGTAGATCAGCGGCTCCCCGACGCCCATCACACCGATCGGCAGCGCGGCGCGGATGATGCCGCGCAGGCGCGGGCTGCGGGTCTTCACGTAGATCGCGATCGCCATGCCGACCTCGGCCGCGCCGGCCATCGCCAGCACCGGGAGCAGCTCGGTGTAGCCGTGGTCGGTGATCAGCTGGGCGTGCAGCGGGGTCAGGCCCTGGTGGATCCCGAGCATCACCAGCGGCAGGAACAGCGAGGCCAGCAGGTACCCGCCGAAGATCCCGCCGCGCTCGAGCGCGAAGTCGATCAGCAGCCAGTCGATGCCCTGCATGAGCAGCGCCGACAGCGGCATGATCACCAGCACGCAGAGGGTCGCGCCGACCAGCAGCGTGACCACCGGCACCACGAACAGGTCGGCGGCGGCCGGCACCCGGCGGCGGACCTGCTTCTCGATCACGGTGAACACCCACGCGGTCGCGATCACGCCGATCACACCGCCGAGCGCCGGTCGCAGGTCGCCGAACAGCGGCAGCGACAGCGGCTGGGCGTCGGTCCCGTCCCCCGCGGGGATCCCGGCCAGCGCCGGCAGGTAGGACACGCCGCCCGCGATCAGGCCGAGCACCGGCGTGCCGCCGAACTCCTTGGCGGTGTTGTGGCCGACCAGCAGGTTCAGCGCGCCGACCACGATCCCGCCGAGGGCCGCGAACGCCAGGTACCAGGGGTTGGCCACCACGTCCGGGTCGATCAGCTTCCACACGTTCGCGATGGCGACGACCAGGCCGCAGGCGATGAAGCCCGGGATGATCGGGATGAAGATGTTCCCGATGTGCCGGAACAGCGCGTGCACGCCGGTGGTCTGACGTGACTTCACCTTCTGCTTGTTCGCCTGCTCCAGCGTCCGCAGGTCGGCGGCGGCATCGGTGTCGTCGTCGGGCCCGTCGACCGGCGCGTCCGGAGCCTGCTCGCTGGTCACCGCGAAGGCGTCGCGCAGCCGCTGGGCGTGCCCGGGGCCGACCACGATCTGCACCTGCTCGCCGGTGACCACGCCGAGCACGCCGTCCAGTGCCTTGAGCGCGTCGCCGTCCACCAGGGACTGGTCGCGCACGTTCACCCGCAGGCGGGTCATGCAGTTGGTGAAGGAGTCGATGTTGGCGACGCCGCCCACCAGGGGCAGGATGTCGGCGCTCAGCCGGGGGTAGTCCACGGTGCGTCCTCTCTCAGTCGGTGGTGCCGGTGACGGCGGTGCGGACGAACCCGTCGGCGGCCACGAGCCGCTCCCGGGCCTGATCGGCGTCGAGGCCGCACAGGATCGCGACGATCGCGGTCTTCGCGTGCTGGTCGGCGGCGGCCAGCTCGGCGCTGGCGGTGGGCTCGTCGCAGCCGGTGGCGTCCCGCACGATCCGGACCGCGCGGGCGAGCAGCTTCTCGTTGGTGGGCCGCACGTCGACCATGAGGTTCCGGTAGACCTTCCCCAGGCCGACCATGGTGGCGGTCGAGATCATGTTCAGCACGAGCTTCTGGCTGGTGCCCGCCTTCAGCCGGGTCGATCCGGTGAGCACCTCGGGGCCGTTGTCCAGCTCGATCGCGACCTGCGCGTGCCGGGTGACCTCGGAGCCGGGGTTGCAGGCGACCGCGACGGTGCGCGCGCCGACCTCCGTGGCGTGGTCGAGGCCGCCGATCACGTAGGGCGTGCGCCCCGAGGCGGCCAGCCCGACCACGACGTCCCGATCGGTCAGCCCGATCGCCGCCAGGTCGGCCGCGCCGAGCGCCGCGTCGTCCTCGGCGCCCTCGACGGCCCGGAACATCGCGCCCTCACCCCCGGCGAGCAGCCCCACCACGGTCGAGGGGTCGGTGCCGAAGGTCGGCGGGCACTCGGCCGCGTCCAGCACCCCCAGCCGCCCGCTGGTGCCGGCGCCCAGGTAGACCAGCCGTCCCCCGGATCGCAGCGCCGCCACCGCGAGGTCGACCGCCCGGGCGATCTGCGGGATCTGGCTGGCGACGGCCTCGGGGACCCGGCGGTCCTCCGCGTTCATCACCGTGAGCAGGTCCTCGACCGACATGGCGTCGAGCTGCGCGGTCTGCGGATTGCTGGCCTCGGTGGTCAAGGCGCTCAGGTCGGGCACGACAACTCCTTCGTTCGCGGTGCGTGAAACAACGTTCCATCATCAGAGCGTCATGTCAAACATCGTGCCATCGGCGTGTGCCAGACTGAGCCGGCCGGATCGAGAGGGAGTTCCATGCAGGACAGCGCGGGAGATGCCCTAGAGGCGATCCGGGCAGCCCTGCCCCGGCTCGGCCCCGCCGAGGCGCGGGTCGCCCACGCCCTGCTGGACGACCCCGAGGCCGCGCTCAGCGCCACCGTCTCCACCCTCGCCGAGCGCTCCGGCACCTCCCGCGCGTCGGTGGTGCGGGTGGCCAAGACCCTCGGCTTCCCCGGCTTCCCCGCCCTGCGGACCCGCCTCACGCAGGACCTCTCCCGGCGCGCCGTCGAGCTCGAGCGCTCCGACATCGCCGAGGGACGGCTCAACGCCTCGGACACGCTGGCCGACATGGTCACCAAGGTCGCGTTCCACGAGGCCCGGACCATCGAGCAGACCGCCCGCACCCTCGACCTCGACGCCCTGGAGCGGGTCGCACGCAGCATCGCCGAAGGTCACCACGTCGTCGTCTTCGGCGTCGGCGCATCCGGCCTGGCCGCCACCGACCTGGCCCAGAAGCTGCAACGGATCGGCCTGATGTGCCTGTCCTCGCCGGACACCCACGTGCAGCTCACCCACGCGGCGCTCGCCGACCAGCGCACCACCGCCATCGCGTTCTCGTTCAGCGGCGGCACCCTCGACGTGCTGCGCTCCCTCGAGGTGGCCGGCCGCGCCGGCGCCCTCACCGTCGCGGTCACCAACGACGCCGCCTCCCCGCTCGGCCTCGCGGCGCAGGCCGTGCTCCGGACCCCCGCCCGCGAGGCCACCCTGCGCGCCGCCGCCCTCGCCAGCCGGATGGCTCAGCTCGCGGTGGTCGACTTCCTGTTCATGCGGGTCGCGCAGCTGCGGTTCGACGACCTCGACGGGGCGCTGCGCGCCACGCGGGCGGCGGTGGACCCGCAGCACCTCCCCTGGCCGCCGGCGACGTAGGCGGGGCGAAGGCGGACGCTCTCCGGCAGATCGGCGCTCAGTCGTCGTCGGAGTCGATGATCTCCTGCCCCCGCGCCGCGGCATCCCGGGCTTCCTGCGAGAGACCCGACGCATCCGCAGTGCTGTCGATCATCGACCGGGCGTGTTCGCGCCGCGCGAGGTAGTCGACCGACTGCGCGAGGTAGACGATCCCCGCGATCAGGCAGAGCAGCCCGACCACGGTTCCGATGATCCCGATGACGGTCCACGCGGTGCCGTCGTCCGGAGTGCTCCAGCCCGTGCTCAGCGCGGCCTCGATCGCCTGCCGCTGGCCGACGTTGTACGCGATCTGACCGAGGATCAGCAGGGCGATGCCCCACCCGAGGAGCCCGGATGACTTCTGCGGCTTCCAGTCCATGTTCTCCCCCTACGCGATATGGCCGGCGCTGCTGCACCGGGACCTGCTCCGCGGATGGTCCCACGCCACGCCCATCGCGCGTGGCGAGTTCATGCGCCCACGACGGGAGGCCCGCGGGGGCCGTCGTGCCCAGGAACGCGGAACTGGACGCGCTCGCCGTCGCGGGGCGGGACGGCGGCCCGCAGGTGCGCGCGGAACCGACCGAGGAGGCGCGTGGCGGGATGTGTGCACCTCTGTGTGCACCACGAGGAAACACGAACGGCCCGCCGTCTGCGATGGTGCAGATGGCGGGCCGTCTCGCTCGGCTCCCTTGACTGGACTCGAACCAGTAACCGTCCGATTAACAGTCGGATGCTCTGCCAATTGAGCTACAAGGGATCGTGCGGGAAGAAGCCTAGCAGCCCTCAGGCGGTGCTCCGCACACCCTCACCCGCACGGACGCTCAGGGACGCAGACCCGCCGCCGCGCGCACCTGCTCCTCGGCCTGGTCGATCACACGGGCGACCTCCGGGTCGGTCAGGTCCACCAGCCCCGAGCCGATGACCTGCGTGAACAGCTCGCCGTCGTCACCGCGACGCAGCGCCACCCGGACCTTGCCGCCGCGCGGGACCGTGACCGTCTCCACGTGCACCACCGAGGACTGCACCCGCTCGCGCAGCGTCTGCGCGAAGGTGACCGGCACCGGCGGGGTCAGCGCGAGCGTCTCGACGGCCCCGGTGACCCGGTAGACCGTGATCGTGGTGGTCTCCGGGTCGAAGGACGCCCGGTCCACGTCCGCCCACGGGGTGCGCTCGACGTCGCCGCCGTCGACGGGCGCGAGGTGCAGGGCACGCCGGGTCGCGACGACCCAGCGGCCGTCGGTCAGCGCGGCGGAGGCGAGCACCCGGTCCCCCGTCACCAGCGCGAGGGACTGGCGGACGGCGGCGGGCAGCGCGGGGCGGCGGCGGAAGATCGGCACGTGCCCACGGTAGTCCGCCGACCTGGGAGGTCCGTCACGCCGGACGTCGGCGAGCGGTAGCCTGGCGCGCGTCGAGGGCCAGTAGCTCAGCCGGTCAGAGCAGCGGACTCATAATCCGTCGGTCGTGGGTTCAAGCCCCACCTGGCCTACTTCGCACGATGTCGTGCCGCGTCCGGAGCACCGCTCAGTCGGGGACGAGGACGTTGAGCGTGAACCGCCACCCGTCGGCCTGGAGCACGCAGTCCCCCAGGTGCGAGTAGCCCTCCTTGTAGTACAGGGTCCGCTCGGTCATGCACGCACCGCGGGTCGCGAACGGCCCGACCGACGACGTCGCAGCGGTCGCTGCCGGTGCGGACGCCATCCCGATGCCGACGAGCAGGGCCACGGTGGCCCCGGCGCCGACGAGTCGCTTCCTCATCTGTCCCCCTGGATCGATGTGCTCGGACGTCGTCCGAGGCTAGGAGCGTGCCCGGGCGGGCGCACGTCGAGCCGACCGCCGGCTCGCGCCCGCAGACCTTCACACGAACCGCACGCGCCGCACCGGGTCGGGCCGCCGACCCCCGGGTTACGCTGACCGGCATCCGAACGTCGAGCGAGCGCTCATGCCGTGGCTGGGAAGCCGACCCGACGTTCCGGAGGCGTCCCGTGACCGTACCCTCGTCCACGCTCGAGCAGGGCGGGCCACGCCCGCGCCAGACAGCCGCCACCGGGTCCTACCAGGCGCTGTCACGGCTGGTGCGCGAGGCCGGGCTCCTGGAGCGCACGCGGGGGTTCTACATCGTCCTGATCAGCGTGCTGGGGCTGGCGCTGGCGGGGCTGGTGGCCGGGTTCGTGCTGCTGGGGCACTCGTGGTTCCAGCTGCTGATCGCCGGGGCGCTGGGGATCGTGCTGACGCAGGTCGCGTTCGTGGCGCACGAGGCCTCGCACCGGCAGGTGTTCACCTCGGGGCGGGCGAACGACCGCCTGGGCCGGGTGCTGGCGAACGGGGTGGTCGGGATCAGCCACTCGTGGTGGATGTCGAAGCACTCGCGGCACCACGCGAACCCGAACCAGATCGGCAAGGACCCGGACATCGCCCCGGACACGATCGTGTTCCTGGAGGACGACGCCCGCCGGCAGCGGCGCGGGCTGCGCTGGCTGACGAAGATCCAGGGCTGGGCGTTCTTCCCGCTGCTGACGCTGGAGGGCCTGAACCTGCACGTGACGTCGATCCGCTCGCTGGTCCGTGACGACCGCGGCCGCTCGCGCACGTGGGAGCTGACGGTGCTGATCGCCCGACTGTCGGTGTACGTGGCACTGGTGCTGTGGCTGCTGCCGCTCGGGATGGCGTTCGCGTTCCTCGGCGTGCAGCTCGCGGTGTTCGGCGTGTACATGGGCGCGTCGTTCGCGCCGAACCACAAGGGCATGGCGGTGGTGCCGGAGGGCAGCCGGATCGACTTCCTGTCCAAGCAGGTGCTGACCAGCCGCAACATCTCCGGCGGCACGCCGATGAGCACGCTGATGGGCGGGCTGAACTACCAGATCGAGCACCACCTGTTCCCGAGCATGCCGCGTCCGCACCTGGCCCGGGCGCGCGAGCTGGTGCGCGAGCACTGCCGCACCCACGGCGTGCCGTACACCGAGACGACGCTGCTGCGCTCGTACGGGATCGTCGTGCAGTACCTCAACCGGGTCGGCCTGGCCGCCCGCGACCCGTTCGACTGCCCGATGGTGAACCAGTACCGGCCGGTCTGACACGCACCCGCCGGCGGCACACCCTGGGCACGACGAAGCCCCCCACGACCAGGTCGTGGGGGGCTTCGCTCAGTTCAAGCCGAGAGCGAGATGCTCAGATGGCCTGGATGTTCGCGGCCTGCGGGCCCTTCGGGCCCTGCTGCACGTCGAACTGGACCTTCTGGCCCTCGTCGAGCGAGCGGTAGCCGTCGGACTGGATCGCCGAGTAGTGGGCGAAGACGTCCGGGCCGTCGCCGTCGGGGGCGATGAAGCCGAAGCCCTTCTCAGCGTTGAACCACTTCACGGTGCCAGTAGCCATGGTGAACTCCTTACGGTCGGGGACGGTCCCGAGTTTCCGGGACCGGTGAATCACGGCGGTTCGTCCACCGCCCCCTCCGAGCGCGCGAGCGCAGGAGCCAAGGCAAGACATACGAAACACAGCGACTACCCGCACAAGGTAGCCCATCCGTGCGACATTCGGGAGGTCCCGGGCACCGATCCGCTCACGGCGCAGCCCCGGAGGGTCACCGCTCTGGCGTCCGGGGACCGCAGGCAGCACACTGCTCTCGCCCCGGCGCACGACCGCTCCGGCCCGCATCCTCCCCGCTCGCGAAGGACGTCCGTGCTGCGCACCGTCACCGCCCACCTGTCCGCCCAGGTCGGCTCCCCCGCCACCCTGATCCTCGCGGTGTCGGTCGCCACCGGGGCCTACGAGGTGGCCGAAGAGCTGACGGTCACCCGGGACGGCGAGCCGCTGGAGGTCACGGAGGTCGCCGGCGACCACGGGACGCGGCTGCACCGGGTGCGCAGCGACGCGGGCGACCTGGTGGTGCGCTACCGGGCGACGGTGACCGGCCGGGACGTTCCGCCGCCGGTGCGCGAGCAGGACCTGATCGAGTACCTGCGGCCGAGCCGGTACGCCGACTCGGACCGGCTGCTGGCGTTCGCGGGCGACCAGTTCCGCGGGCTGACCGGTGCCGATCTGGTGCAGGCGGTGGTCGCGTGGGTGCACGGGCACCTGGTGTACCTGTCGGGGTCGAGCCTGCCGACCGACGGGGCGACGGACACGCTGCTCAAGCGGCGCGGGGTGTGCCGGGACTTCGCGCACCTGGTGATCGCCCTGCTGCGGGCGCGGGACGTGCCGGCACGGCTGGCGGCGGTGTACGCGCCCGGGCTGGCCCCGATGGACTTCCACGCGGTCGTGGAGGCCTACGTGGACGGCGGGTGGCAGGTGGTGGACGCGACGCACCTGGCACCGCGCGCGTCGATGCTGCGGATCGCGACCGGGCGGGACGCGACAGACACGGCGTTCCTGTCCAGCTACCGGGGTGATCTGCTGCTGCGCACGCTCGGCGTGACGGCGACGATCGACGGGGACCTGCCGGTGGAGGACCGCGACGCGCCCGTGGTGCTGGGCTGAGCCCGGCACGGGCGCGCGGCCGCGACGCGCGCGACCCCCGCGACCAGCGACGACGCGCTCGGCGGACGGGTAGCGTTCCCGGCATGGAGCTGTGGGGCGCTGCGCTGTACGGGGACCCGTGCCGAGAGTGCGGGTACACCTGGGACCTGACGCCGCGGGCGGCGGTGCGCGCGGTCGGCGAGGCGCCGGGCCGGTTCGCGGCGGCCCTGGTGATCGCCCCGCGCCCGCTGCGCCTGCCCGGGCTCACCTGGTCGACGGCCGGATACCTGCGGCACGTGGCCGACAACCTGGAGGCGTGGGCGTACCGGCTGGACTCCGCCCGGCTGGACGGACGCGACGCGACCCGCGGCTACGACCCCGACGCGCTCGCCGCGGCCCGCGACTACGAGAACGCCACGGTGGGGGCGGCCATCGCGGCGCTGCGCCGGGTGGTGCCGGGCTGGACGGACGCGGTGGAGGCGGCGCTGGAGGCCGGTGTGGTGCTCGACCACGCGACCCGGGGGCCGCAGCGCGCCGAGGACGTGGCGCGCAACAACGCCCACGACGTGCTGCACCACCTGTGGGACGTCCGCCGCATCGTGGCGGCCGCAGGCTGCTGAGGCCCGCGGGCGGTCAGGCGCTCTCGCGGAGGGCGCGCTTGCGGCTCTCCTGGGCCATCAGCTCGCCGACCACCGCGCGGTACCCCTCGGGGTCGCCGGTGGGGTCCATGCGTTGCAGCCGGCCCTTGAGATCGGCGATCTGCCGGGTCATGCCCATCTCGACCAGGGCCATCACCAGCCCGCGCACGTAGGTGGGCAGCACGTCGGGCCGGTCCTCGGGCAGCGGGGCGACCGCGAGCCGGGTGATCAGGCCCTCGACGGGGGCCGCCGCCTGCTCGCGGACCTGCTCGACCCAGGACAGCGAGGCGCCCGGCGCACCGGAGGCCACCAGGGCACGCGCGGCGGCGGCACCTCCGGCGGCGCGGACGGCGGCGTGCACGGCGCGGTAGGCGGGGGCGGTGAAGGAGTCGCCGTCGAGGTCGTCGAACTCCACGGGCACCAGCTCGGGCAGCTGGAGCACGGCCTCCAGGGCGCGGCGCTCGGTGGCGGTGACCGGGTCGCGGGGGTCGGGCAGGGTCATCCGCGGCTCGGGCAGGGCGATGGTCTCCCGGGGGTCGTGCCCGCCGGGCCCGCCGTCACGTCCACGATCGCCCGGGCCGCCGTCGTAGCCCCGATCACCGGGGCCGCGTCCACGATCGCCAGCCCCGCCGTCACGCCCCCGCGCACCGGCCGACCGGCCGTCGCCGCGCACGTCTCCCCCGCGCGCTGCGCCCGCACCGCCACCGCGCCCCGCACCGGAGCGCACCGCGGCCTGCACCGCGCGCCCGACGGGGTCGAGGTCCATCCCGAGCCACCCGGCGAGCATCCGCGCGTACTCCGGCCGCAGCGCGGTGTCCCGGATCCCGGCGACCACGGGGGCCGCCGCGCGCAGGGCGCCGACGCGGCCCTCGGCGGTGTGCAGGTCGAAGCCGGACAGCGTGGTCTGGATGACGAACTCGAACAGCGGCTTGCGGGTGCGCACCAGCGCGCGCACGGCGTCGGGGCCCTGGGCCTGGCGCAGGTCGCAGGGGTCCATGCCGCCGTCGGCGACGGCCACGAAGGTCTGCGCGGAGAACGCCTGGTCCTCGCCGAAGGCGCGCATGGCGGCCTTCTGCCCGGCGGCGTCGCCGTCGAAGGTGAACACGACCTCGCCGCCGACGCTGGCGCCGGAGGCGAGCTGCACGCCGGAGGACCCGCCGGAGGCACCCATCAACCGGCGCACGATCCGGGCGTGGTCGGAGCCGAAGGCGGTGCCGCAGGTGGCGACGGCGGTGCCGACGCCGGACAGGTGCATGGCCATCACGTCGGTGTAGCCCTCGACCACGACGACCTGCTTGTTCTTGGCGATCTCCCGCTTGGCGAGGTCGATGCCGTAGAGCACCTGGGACTTCTTGTAGAGCGGGGTCTCCGGGGTGTTGAGGTACTTGGGCCCCTGGTCGTCCTCGAACAGCCGGCGGGCGCCGAAGCCGATGGTGTCGCCGGTGACCTCGCGGATCGGCCAGATCAGCCGGCCGCGGAACCGGTCGTACAGGCCACGGTTGCCCTGGCTCATCAGGCCGGAGGCGGTGAGCTCGGCCTCGGTGAAGGAGCGTCCGCGCAGGTGGCGCAGCAGGTGGTCCCAGCCCTGAGGGGCGTAGCCGATGCCGAACTGCGCGGCGGCGGCGCGGTCGAAGCCGCGCTCGGCGAGGAAGGTGCGCGCGGTGGCGGCGCCGGGGGTGAGCAGCTGCTCGACGAAGTACTCGGCGGCGACCCGGTGCGCCTCCAGCAGGCGCTGGCGCTTGCCGGGCTCGTAGCCGGGGCGCGGGGCGCCGCCGTCCTCGTAGCGGAGCTGGACGCCGACCCGGCCGGCCAGGTACTCGACGGCCTCGGTGAACGGCAGCCCGTCGATCTTCTGCACGAAGTCGATGACGTCGCCGCCCTCGCCGCAGCCGAAGCAGTGGTAGAGGCCGACGTGCGGGCGGACGTGGAACGACGGGGAGCGCTCGTCGTGGAAGGGGCACAGGCCCTTCATGGAGCCGACGCCCGCGGTCTTCAGCGTGACGTGCTCGCCGACGATGTCCTCGATCCGGGCGCGCTCGCGGACCGCCTCCACGTCCTCCCGCCGGATCCGACCTGCCACCCGATGATCCTAGGGCCAGCACGAGTGTGCCCCGGGGCCCGCCGCCTGGTGACGGTGGACCCCGGGGCATCTCCCGGTGGGGCGTCAGTACCGGAAGCGGGCGACCTGGGCGTCGAGGTCGGAGGAGAGCTGCGCGAGCTCGACCACCGACTGGCCGACCTGGCCGAGCACGTCGGACTGGCTGGCGGCCGCGGAGGCGACTCCGGTGATGTTGACCGCGATCTCCCCGGAGCCGGTGGCGGCCTCGGCGACGGAGCGGGACATCTCGTTGGTGGTGGCGGTCTGCTCCTCGACGGCGGAGGCGATCGTCAGCTGGTAGTCGTTGATCGAGGCGATGATCTGGGAGATCTCCCCGATCGCGGTGACCGCACCACCGGTGTCGGCCTGGATCGCCTCGACGCGCCGCGCGATGTCCTCGGTCGCCTTGGCGGTCTCCTGCGCCAGCTCCTTGACCTCACCGGCGACGACGGCGAAGCCCTTGCCGGCCTCACCGGCACGCGCCGCCTCGATCGTGGCGTTCAGGGCGAGGAGGTTGGTCTGCTCGGCGATGGCGGTGATCGCCTTGACCACGTTGCCGATCTCCTGGCTGGAGACGCCGAGGCGCGCGACCTGGTCGTTCGTGACGTGCGCGACCTCGGTGGCCTGGCCGGCGACCTTGGCCGCCTGCGAGGAGTTCTGCGCGATCTCCCGGATCGAGGCGCCCATCTGCTCGGCACCGGCGGCGACGGTCTGCACGTTGCGCGACACCTGCTCGGCGGCGGCGGCGACCACACCGGCCTGCGTCGAGGTCTCGTTCGAGGAGGACGCGACCTGCGAGGACGCGGCGGACAGCTCCTCGGCGGCGGCGGCCACGGCCTGCGCGGAGCCCCGGACGTTGCCGATGGTCTGCCGCAGCGCGGTCTGCGCGGAGGACAGGGCGCGCGCCATGTCGCCGATCTCGTCGCGGGAGGTCGCGTGCGCCTCGACGGTCAGGTCGCCGTCGGCCATCGCGACCAGCGAGGTGCGCACGGCGTCGGCGGCCCGGCGGATCCGGCGGGCGACCACGACAGCCACCACGATCGCGGCGGCACCACCGATCGCCAGGCCGATGATCGTCACGGTGATCGCCTGGGCGGCGCGGTCGGCGACCTGGTCCGACTCCTCGGCGATGGTCTCGGCGATCTCCTGCTGCACGGTGGCGATGCTGGCGACCAGGGCGCGGCCCTTCTCACCGGCGCCGCCCTCGTCGCGGATCTGCGCGTAGGCCACCCGGTCGTCCGCGAGCGCGGCGGGGATCAGCTCGGTGTCCAGCACGTCGCGGTACTCGGTCCACGCAGTACCGAACTCGTCCCAGCCGCCGGGGGCGCGGTCGAAGGCCTCGGTGTACGCAGCCTCCAGGGCGGCGGCGGTGGACTCGACGGCGGCGTAGCCGGCCTCCAGAGCGTCGTCCTGCGCGGCCTTGCCCTCGGCGTCGGGGTAGGCGGCGACCATGCCGGCGTTCATCCGCACCGTCCACAGCGCGGCCTGGAACTCGGACAGCGCACCGTTGACGGACGCGTCGGCGGCGGCCATGTCGGCGGTGGCCTGCTTGATCTGGGTCATCTGGACGGCAGCGAACGCGCCGACACCGGCGGCGAACAGCGTCGCGATGGCAGCCACCCCGATGATCTGGGTGGCCAGCGGCAGACGCCAGCCGGAACGGCTGAGGCGTGAGGGGGCAGCGGGCACGGCGGATCTCCTGTCGGTCCGTCCTCCCCCTGCCGGCCGCGACGCGGGACCCGACTTCCTAGGACGTAGGACCCAGATCGACCGGGGGCGCTCCGCCGTGAGCGGTCGGGGGGCCGATCACCGGGTGAGATCCGCGTGATCCCGGGGCTCGGGTGGGTGCTAGCACCCAGCCGCCCGGGTCAGAACAGTCGCGGCGGCGGCGCGAGCCGGGCGTGCCAGGCGGCGGCGGAGACGTCGGTGAGCGAGGCGACCTGGTCCACCACGACCCGCAGCCGGGCGGCGTCGTCCGCGGCGGCGTGCCAGTCGGCGGCGAACGGCGGCTCCAGCGCGATCGGCGCGCGGTCGCTGAGCACCCGCACCAGGTCGGCCAGCAGGTCCTGCTGGCGCTGGTACAGCGGCTCCAGCTCGCGCGGGGCCATCACGTAGGACACGGCGAGGCCCTTGAGCACCAGGATCTCGGCGACGGTCTCCTCGGGGACGATCAGGTCGGCGCCGTACCGGGTGAGCGGCCCGGGGCCGTAGCGCTCGCGGGTGGCGACCTGCGCCGCGCGGGCGAAGCGGCCGATCAGCTGGCTGGTGGTGTCCTTGAGCGCCGCGAGCGCCCCGCGGGAGCCGTCGAAGCGCGGCCGCCACAGCTCGGCGCCCACCAGGCGGTCCATCGCGGCCCCCAGGTCGACGGCGTCGATCGCGTCGCCGTACCAGGTGCGGATCGACGCCGCGATGCCGGAGCGCTCCTCGGGGACGGTCAGCACCTCCAGCGAGATCCGTCCGCCGACCACCCCGTCCTCGACGTCGTGCACCGAGTAGGAGATGTCGTCGGCGAGGTCCATGACCTGCGCCTCCAGGCACTTGCGGCCCGCTGGCGCGCCGTCGCGCAGCCAGGTGAACACCGGCAGGTCGTCGGCGTAGACGCCGAACTTGTGGGTGGGCCGGCCGGAGGCGGCGTCGACCGGGCCCTCGCCGGCGCCCCACGGGTACTTGACCGAGGCGTCCAGGCTGGCCCGGGTGAGGTTGAGCCCGACCGCGGAGCCGTCCGGCGCGGTGACCTTGGGCTCCAGGCGGGTGAGCAGGCGCAGGGTCTGCGCGTTGCCCTCGAAGCCGCCGATGTCCTCGCTGAGGTCAGCCAGCGCGCGCTCGCCGTTGTGGCCGAAGGGCGGGTGGCCGAGGTCGTGCGCCAGGCAGGCGGTGTCCACCACGTCCGGGTCGCAGCCGAGCACCTTGCCGAGCTCGCGGCCGACCTGCGCAACCTCCAGGGTGTGCGTCAGGCGGGTGCGGACGAAGTCGTCGCTGGACGGTCCGAGCACCTGGGTCTTGGCGCCGAGCCGGCGCAGCGCCGAGGAGTGCACGATCCGCGCGCGGTCCCGCTCGAAGGGCGTGCGCGCCTGGGACTTGGGGGCCTCGGGGACCCAGCGCTCCCGGTCGGCGTCGACGTAGCCGTCGGGCTGCTCGCTGGTCACGACGTCCAGCCTAGTCGCGGGCCACCTCCTGCTCGTGCGCCGGCCGACCTGCGGGTCGGGTGCGGGCGAACCAGGACGCCGCGAAGGCCACCAGCACCCGCTGGTCCACCAGCCGCGCCGGTGCGCGACCGACCAGGCCGTGCCGCTCGGCGCCGGTCGTCGCCAGGTCGCGGCCGAGGGCGAGGAAGTCGGCGTCGTCCACGACGGGCTCGGTGAAGGTCACCCAGGTCCGGCGGCCGTCGGCCAGCACCGGTGCCCCGTTCGGCACCCGGTGCACCGGCAGCCCCGAGCGGGCCTCGGCCAGGTGCAGCGAGGTGTTCTTGTCGTGGTCGACCCCGAGCAGCAGCACCTGGCCGTCCCGCCGGTGCACCGCCGCGAGCGGCGACCCCTCGCCCACCGGGTCGTCCAGGTCGTGCCGGGCGACGATCTCCTCGGCGAGCCGGCCGCGGGCGGCGAAGGACCGGTGCGGGTGCGCCGACCGGCGGGTGCCGGGCCGGGTGCGCAGCGCCTCCGCCACCGCGCCCATCGACCGGCTCGGCGTCCACGCCGGGTCGTAGGGCGGCAGCGTCCGGCGGATCGCCTCCCAGCTCGCCGGGGGCACGGCCGGGTCGGCCAGGTACGCGGGGTCGCACAGCTGCCAGCTCTGCACCGGCATCACCACCGTGCCGTCCGGACCGACCGCCTGCTCCAGCGCCAGCACCACCGCGGGCGCTCCGCCGACCACCCGGCCGATCCGGGACAGGCTCACGTGGGCCAGCAGCACGCCGCCGGGGCGCACGCCGAGGGCGCGCAGGTCCGCGACCATCCGGTCGACGGTGACGACCTCGTCCCCGTCGACCTCGGACCCTGCCGCCCCGGGCCCGGCCACCCCCGACCCGGTCATGCGAGCCGCCACACCTGCACACCCGGCCCGTCGCCCGGCAGGTGCACCCCGGCGGCGTCCACCCGCAGCGCGGCCCCGCCGTACAGGTTCGCCGGGGCGTCCGCCCCGAGGATCCGCGACGGGAGCACGGCCCCCGCCCACGGCGCGCGCGAGGCGAGCACCAGCACCGTCTCGTCGGCGGTCTCGCGCAGGTAGGCCACGGCGTCGTCCTGCACGACGGCCCAGCGCAGGCCGCCCTCGCGCAGCGCCCGGGAGGACCGGCGCAGCGCGATCAGCCGGCGGTACAGGTCGAAGGTGGCGGCGTCCCAGCGCGGCCCTCCCCCGGCGTCGATGTCCTGCCAGGGCATCGGCACCCGCCCGTTCTCGCCGTTCCAGCCGGTCAGCCCGCCCTCGTCGCCGGCGAACATCGCCGGCGTGCCGGGGTAGGTGAAGAGCAGGCCGGCGGCGACCTCGACCAGGTCCCGGCTGCCGACCACGGTGCGCAGCCGCGGGGTGTCGTGCGAGCCGAGCATGTTCCACTGCGAGCGGGTCACCCGCCAGGGCACGGTGGAGTCGAACTCGCGCATCGTCGCGACCACCGAGGGCCCGGTGCGGCGCGGGATCGTGGTGGGGATGCCGAGGAAGTCCAGCGTGGTCGCCGGGTCGACCAGCCAGGTCCACACCGGCTTGGTGAAGGCGCCGTAGTTCATGTTCGCCTGCCAGCCGGCGCCGGTCAGGTCCCCGCCGGCGTCGTGGAAGTGCTCGCTGACCAGCACGGCGTCGGGGTTGGCGGCGGCGATCGTGGAGCGCACCGCGCGCGCGACCTGGTGGGCGAAGTCGTCCCCGCCGAACCGGCCGGTCATGTTGGCGACATCGATCCGCCAGCCGTCCAGCGCGTAGGGCTCGGCCAGCCAGCGGGCGATCACCGAGTCGGGGCCGTCGACCAGCCGGCGGGCGAGCTCGGCGGAGCGGTAGGACAGCTTGGGCAGCGAAGGCACGTCCAGCCACGCCGCGTAGCCACGCTCGGAGGAGTCCCAGTAGTAGAAGTCCCGCTCGGCGGCGCCCGGGTCCCCCGCCGCGCGCTCGAACCACTCGTGGGCGACGCCGGTGTGGTTGGTGGTGAGGTCGCCGACCAGCCGCATCCCGCGGGCGTGCAGCGCCTTGCCGAGGGAGGCCAGCGCTGCGTCCCCGCCGAGCAGCGGGTCGACGTGGTCGAAGGTGGTGGCGTCGTAGCGGTGGTTGGACCGGGAGGGGAACACCGGCGTCAGGTAGACCGTGTCGACGCCGAGCCGCTGGAGGTGGTCCAGGCGCTGCTCGACGCCGGGCAGGTCGCCGCCGTAGTACTGCACCGGCGTGAGCGGGCCACGACCCACCGGCTCGTCCTCCCAGGCGGCGGGCACCGCCCAGTCCGGCAGGTCGGTGCGGTCGGCGGGCGCCGGGCCGGAGCGGGCGAAGCGGTCCGGGAAGATCTGGTAGACCACCGCCTCGGACAGCCAGGACGGCGCCCCCGGGTGCACGGTGAGCCGGAAGTCCCCGGCGTCGGTGACGTCGCGGTCGAAGGACCCGCGGCCGGTGAGCCAGCGGTAGCCGCCCGGCTGGTCCAGCAGCCAGCGGTAGGAGGTCACCGGGTTGTGCACCGGCACGTCGGCGACGTACCAGCGCTCGTCGCCCTCGGTGCGGTCCAGCCGGGCCTGCACCATGTACGGCTCGGCGTCCTTCACGGTGCGCACCCACACCGCGTCCTCGGGGGTCGAGGCGGGCACCCGCAGCCGCACCGGCACCACGTCGCCGAGGGCGGGGACGCCCTGCGGGGTGAACTGCTCGGAGCCGTCGTGGTGCGGGACGTCCAGCAGGTGGGGCGTCGAGGTCATGGTCATCCCTTCACGGAGCCGGCGGTCAGACCGGACACGATGTAGCGCTGCAGGAACTGGAACAGCAGGATCACCGGCACCGCCGCGATCACCGCACCGGCGGCGAACACGCCCCAGTACTCGGAGAACCGCTGGCTGACGTACTGGTAGAGGCCGACAGCGAGGGTCTGCTTGTCCGGGTCCACCAGCACGATCGACGCGATCAGGAAGTCCGAGAACGTCCCGACGAAGGACAGCAGGCCCACCACCGCGAGGATCGGCGCGACCAGCCGCAGGATGATCGTGAAGAACGTCTGCGCGTGGCTGGCGCCGTCGATCTTCGCCGCCTCGTCGAGCTCGCGCGGGATCGTGTTGAAGAAGCCGTACATCAGGTACGTGTTCACGCCGAGCGCGCCGCCCAGGTACACCAGGATCAGGCCGAGCCGGCTGCCGAGACCGATCGCCGGGAACAGATCCTTGAGCGTCACCATCAGCAGGAAGATCGCCACGTAGGCCAGCAGCTGCGGGAACATCTGGATCAGCAGCAGCGACAGCAGCCCGCCGCGCCGGCCGCGGAACCGGAAGCGCGAGAACGCGTAGGCCGCGCACGCGCCGAGGAACACCGTGCCGATCGCCGTGACGCCCGCGATCACCAGCGTGTTCACGAACCACTTGGCGTAGGGGTGCACCGGGTCGGTGAACAGGTCCACGTAGTTCTGCGTCGACACGGTGGCGAACAGCCGGTTGGAGCCGGTGAGCGAGCCGGACGGGTTCAGCGAGGACGACAGCACGTAGAGGATCGGGAAGATCGCGAACACCAGCGCCACCGCGGCCACGACGTGCCGCCAGCCGATCTCGCGCCACCAGCGTCCCGCGGGCAGCCGCCGTTCCTGGGTCTGCATGGTCGACATCAGCTCAGCTCCTCGAGGGCGCGGGTCTTGCGGAAGGAGATCGCGGAGATCGTGGCGACGATCAGGAAGATGAGGATCGACACCGCGCAGGCCAGGCCGTACTGCCGGTTCACCCCGCCGAACGCGATCTTGTAGACGAAGGTGATGAGGATGTCGGTGGCCCCGACGTCCACCGGGGCCGACAGGTCCTTCGGGCCGCCCTCGGTGGTCAGGTAGATCACGTTGAAGTTGTTGAAGTTGAAGGCGAAGGACGAGATCAGCAGCGGGGCGGTCGACACCAGCAGCAGCGGCATGGTGATCGAGCGGAACAGCCGCCACGGCTTCGCCCCGTCGATCCGGCCGGCCTCGTAGACCTCGCTCGGGATCGACTGCAACGCGCCGGTGCAGATCAGGAACATGTACGGGAAGCCCAGCCACAGGTTGACCGTCAGCACCGCGACCTTGGCCAGCACGGGATCGGTCAGCCACGGGATCTCCGCGCCGCCGAGCAGCGTCTGGTTGATGAAGCCGTAGTCGCGGTTGAGCATCCCCTGCCAGACCAGCGCCGACAGGAACGCCGGGAAGGCGTAGGGCACGATCAGCAGCGAGCGGTACAGCCGCCGCCCGCGCACCCGCCAGTCGTTCAGCGTGATCGCCAGGAACAGGCCGAGCCCGAAGGTCAGCACCACCGAGGCGATGGCGAAGACGAAGGTCCACACCAGCACCCCGAGGAACGGCCCGCGCAGCGAGGCGTCGCCCAGCACCCGCGTGAAGTTCTCGAGGCCGACCACCACCCGCCATCCGGTGCCGAGCTCGGCGCCGTCCGGCGCGCGGAACGACCCGGTGGCCTCGTCGGCGGTGTAGACGGTGCCGGTGGAGGTGTCGGTGATCGTGCCGGCGGCCTCGTCGTAGACCTTGGTCGACACGTAGACGTAGCCGGAGGACCCGTCGGTGGTGCGCAGCGATCCGTCGTTCGGGTCCTCGGACATCGGCACCCGCAGCGCGAAGACCTCCTGCTGCTGGGCGACCACCTCGGCGAAGCCGAGCACCCGGTACCCGGGGACGGCGGTGACCTTCCCGCCCTCGACGGTCGCGTCCGGGGCCGGCTCCAGCGGCTGCTCCGCCGCGCCGACCAGCACGTCGCCGTCGGCGGGGTCCACCACCGCGAGCGCCAGACCGTCGCCGCCCTCCAGCACGGACAGCGGGTAGGTCGGCGAGTCCGGCACCCGGGCCTCGTCCTGCACCAGGATCGCCTCGACGGCGTCCTCGCGGGTGGAGTTGTGGCCGTCGCCGTAGTTGGTGAACGCCGTCCAGCCGGTGTAGCCGACCACGAACACCTGGTAGACCAGCAGGAACAGCAGGCCGGGCACCAGGTACTTGGCGGGCACGGCGCGCCGGGAGAAGTACACGACGTTGACCACCAGCAGCGCGGCGGCGAGGAACGCGACGATCCCCCACTGCTGCTGCGCGGCGGCGGCCAGCACGCCGTAGACGCCCAGGGCGTCGACGAGGCCGACCAGCACGAGCTTCACGACGAAGCCGGTCGAGAAGGTCTGCGCACCGATCCAGGTGCGGGCGCGGGGTGCCGGGCCGTGCGGGGCCTCGGGCGGGGTGTCCGACGCCGGACGCGTCGTGGTGCTGCTCATGGTCTCGTCTCCACGCTGAGGGCGATCGTGCGGGCTGGGGCCGGGCGGGCGGGCGGGCGCCGGGCGGGCGGCAGGTCGCCACCCGCCCGGCGCGGCGGTGCTCAGCCGGCGGCGATCTTCCCGGCGATCGCGGCGCACATCTGGGTCCACAGCGCGGCGGGGTCGCCCTGCTGGTTCACCAGGGCCACCTCGGTGGCGCCCCAGTCGGCCCAGACCGAGTCCATCGCGGGGATCGAGGGCATCGGCACGCCGTTGGTGCCGACGGCGGCGAAGCCCGCCACCACCGGGTCGTCGGCGATCTTCTCGACCGCGGCGGACAGGGCCGGGGCACGACCGCCGGCCTCGTAGAGCGCGAGCTGCACGTCCTCGGTGCCCAGGTAGTTGACGACGAACTCGTTGGCGAGCAGCGCGTTCTCGCTCTTGGCGCTGATGAAGAAGCCCTGCACGCCCACGAAGGGCTGGGACTTCCCGCCACCGGCGGAGGGGATCGCCTCGATCGAGATGTCGAGCCCGGCGTCCACGAAGTCGCCCGCGTTCCACGGGCCGGTGATCATGTACGGCGCCTTGCCCTGGAGGAACGCCTCCTTGGCGATGTCGCCGGAGACGGTCGTCTTGATCACGCCCTCGGCGCCGAGCTTCTGCACGTAGGCGGCGAAGGCCTGGCCCTCGGGAGTGTCCATGGCGAGCTGGCTGCCGTCGTAGGCGCCGGTGTCGTCCAGGCCGAACACCGGGGCGCCGAAGGACGTCTGGAGCGGGTACAGGTGGTACGGGTCGCCGGTGGTCTCGTCCTGCTGGATCAGCACGGAGTGTTCCAGGCCGAGGCCCTGCGCCTGCGCGACCAGGGCGTCGAAGGTGTCCGGCGTCGGGTCGCTGATCAGGGCGTTGTTCTTCACCAGCGCGATGTTCTCCACCGAGTACGGCAGGCCGTACAGGGTGCCCTCGTAGCTCATGGCGTCCACGGCCACGTCGAGGAAGTCGCCGGCCTTGTCGCCGAGCTCGATCGGGGCGACCACGCCGTTCTGCACGAGCTTGCCCAGCCAGTCGTGCGCGCCGACGATGATGTCCGGCCCCTGACCCGCGGGCACCTGGGAGATGAAGTCGTCCCGGATGTCGCCGAAGTCCTTCTGCACGAACTTCACCGTGACGCCGGTGTCCGCCTCGAAGGTCTTCGCGACCTCCTTGACCGGGCCCGAGCGGGTGTCGTCCACCCAGACCGTCAGCGTGCCGGCGGACCCCGCTGCCGCCGTGGTCTCGTCGCCCTCGGGGGCGTCCTCGCCGCCGCCCGAGCAGCCGGCCAGCACCAGGGACAGGCCCAGGGCGGTCGCCAGCAGAGGGATGCTCCGTCGCATCGTCGTCTCCGTCTCGCAGGAAGTGTGCCGGGCGGCTCGTGCGCCGTCCTCGGCTTGACGGTCCCGGACGTTAGCCCAGTTGATCGGCTCGTTGCAAGGCGTTACGGTAATTCTCCGTCAGCGCTTGCACCGTGGTCGCCGGCGCGCCCCGGCGCGTCCTGGGACCGGTTCCGGCGATCACCCGCGCTCAACGACGACGAGGAGGTGCCATGTCCCTTACGCTCGCCTCCGTGCGCACCCGTCTGACCGACCTCGCCGAGCAGGCGGGCGTCTCCACCGCGACGGTCTCCCGCGTGCTCAACGGCAAGCCCGGCGTCTCCACCCAGGCGCGCGAGGCCGTGATGGCCGCCCTGGACGTGCTCGGCTACGAGCGCCCCTCCACCCTGCGCGCCCGCTCCACCGGCCTGATCGGCCTCGTGGTGCCCGAGCTGTCCAACCCGGTGTTCCCCGCGATGGCGCAGAGCATCGAGTCGATGCTGACCCGGCGCGGCTACACGCCGCTGCTGTGCACCCAGTCCCCCGGCGGCACCACCGAGGACAACTACGTCGAGATCCTGCTCGAGCACGAGGTCGCCGGGATCATCTTCGTCTCCGGCCTGCACGCCGACACCACCGCCAGCACCGAGCGCTACCACGTGCTGCGCGGGCGCGGGATGCCGATCGTGCTGGTCAACGGCCGGGCGGACGACGTGGACGCCCCCGTCGTCTCCACCGACGACGCCGTGGCCGTCGAGCAGGCCCTCGCCCACGTGCTCGCGCTCGGCCACCGCTCGGTCGGACTGGCCGTCGGCCCCACCCGCTTCGTGCCCGCCCGGCGCAAGGTCGAGGCGTTCACGTCGCTGCTGCGCAGCCGGCTCGGCATCGAGGACGCCGCCCCGCACGTGGTGTCCACGCTGTTCACCGTCGAGGGCGGCACCCAGGCCGCGCACGAGCTGATCGACAGCGGGCACACCGCGATCCTCAGCGGCTCCGACCTGATGGCCCTCGGCGCGATCCGGGCCGCCCGCTCCCGCGGGATGGACGTGCCCGGCGACCTGTCCGTGGTCGGCTTCGACGACTCCCCGCTGATCGGCTTCACCGACCCGCCGCTCACCACCGTCCGCCAGCCGGTCGCCGCGCTCAGCCAGGCCGCGGTCGCCGCGCTGATGGCCGACATCAGCGGCACCCCGGCCTCGCGCACGGAGCTGCTGTTCCACCCCGAGCTCATCGTGCGCGGCTCCACCGGCGCCGCACCCGCGCGCGCCTGACCATCCCGACGTCGGCCGCGGCCGGCACCCGCTCCCGACCCGAAGGCTCCACCGTGACCGTTCCTGCCCCCGTGACCTCCACCGCGCCCGCCGCCCCCCTCCAGGTGCACCCCGCCGGGCCGACCGACGGACCCTGGTGGCGCGACGCCGTGATCTACCAGGTGTACCCGCGGTCCTTCGCGGACGCCGACGGCGACGGCATCGGCGACCTGCCCGGCGTCACCGCGCACCTGGACCACCTGGCGGCGCTCGGGGTCGACGCGGTCTGGCTGTCGCCCTTCTACCGCTCCCCGCAGGCCGACGCCGGCTACGACGTGGCCGACTACCGCGACGTGGACCCGCTGTTCGGCACCCTGGCCGACTTCGACGCGCTGCTCGCCCGCGCGCACGAGCTCGGCCTGCGCGTGGTCGTCGACCTGGTGCCGAACCACACCTCCGACGACCACCGCTGGTTCGCCGACGCGCTGGCCGCCGAGCCGGGATCCGCCGAGCGCGCCCGCTACCTGTTCCGCGAGGGGCGCGGCGAGGACGGCACCGAGCCGCCGAACAACTGGCAGTCGATCTTCGGCGGACCCGCGTGGACCCGGCTGGACCCCGAGCGCCACGGCGCCACCGACCGGCAGTGGTACCTGCACCTGTTCGACAGCCGGCAGCCCGATCTCGACTGGTCCAACCCCGAGGTCCGCGCCGAGTTCGAGGACGTGCTGCGCTTCTGGCTGGACCGCGGCGTCGACGGGTTCCGGGTGGACGTCGCGCACGGCATGGTCAAGCAGGACGGGCTGCCCGACTGGGACGGCACCGTGTCGATGATCGAGGGCGCGGCGGAGGACGTCGACCGCGCCGACGCGGTGAACGGCTCCGGCAACCAGGGCCCGATGTTCGACCAGGACGGCGTGCACGAGATCTACCGCGCCTGGCGCGCGATCCTCGACGAGTACGAGGGCGACCGGATGCTCGTGGCGGAGGCCTGGGTGGAGCCGCTGAGCCGGCTGGCCCGGTACGTGCGCGCCGACGAGGCCCACCAGGCGTTCAACTTCGCCTTCCTCGCGACCGGCTGGGACGCCCCGGCGCTGCGCGCGGTGATCGAGGCCTCCTACGCGGTGAACGACACCGTCGGTGCCCCGACCTCCTGGGTGCTGTCGAACCACGACGTCGTCCGGCACACCTCCCGCCTCGGCCTGCCCGGCGCGGTGCAGGGCGACCGCCCCAACGGCATCGGCCACCGCGACGTGCAGCCCGACGAGGAGCTCGGCCTGCGCCGTGCCCGCGCCGCGACCCTGCTCATGCTCGCGCTGCCCGGCTCCGCCTACGTCTACCAGGGCGAGGAGCTCGGCCTGCCCGAGCACACCGCGCTGGACGACACGCTGCGCCAGGACCCGTCGTACTTCCGCACCGACGGCGTCGAGCTCGGCCGCGACGGCTGCCGCGTGCCGCTGCCCTGGCAGGCCGACGCCCCGGCGTTCGGCTACTCCCCGACCGGCGCGACCTGGCTGCCGCAGCCCGCCTCCTGGGCCGCCTACGCCGCCGACGCGCAGGACGGGGTGCCCGGCTCGACGCTGGAGCTGTACCGCGCGGCCCTGCGGCTGCGCCGTGCCGAGCGGCTGGGCCTCGGCGGTGCGGCGTGGGAGCCGGCCTACGCCGAGCACCCCACCGTGATCGCCGTGCGCAACGGCGACCTGCTGGTCGTCGCGAACCTCGGCTCGGAGCCGGTCGATCTGCCCGCCGGCGCGGAGGTCGTGCTGACCTCGGCGCTCACGACGGACGCGCCCGCCCCCGCGGACGTGCTCCCCGCCGACACCACCGTCTGGCTCCGCACGCGCTGAGCCGGGCGGTCCTGCCGCCGAGAGGACAGCAGCTGTCGCTTCCCGGGCTCGGGAGACGACAACTGCCGTCCTCTCGGCGCGTGCGGCTCGCGGGCGTGAGCGCGTGCGGCCAGCGGGCGCGCAGCGTGCGGGTCAGCCGCCGGAGACGCTGAGCTCGGCCTCGTGCAGGCCGCGGCGGAAGTCCTCGGACAGCTCGCGCGAGTCGAGCCAGCCGTCGGGCAGGTGCGGGCGCTTCGGCGTGCCGGCACGGCCGCGCTGGCCCTCGGCGGCGGCACCCGGGTAGGGCTGGTCCAGGTCGAGGGCGGCCAACCGGTCGTCCAGCTCGGCCAGGCTCGACACCAGCCCCAGGGCGGCACGCTGCTCCCCGCCGACGACGTAGCCCTTCCAGTACCAGGCCATGTGCTTGCGCAGCTCGCGCAGGGCCTTGCCCTCGTCGCCGAAGGCCTCGACCATCAGCTCGGCGTGCCGGCGGATCACCTGCGCGACGTAGCGCGCGCCCGGGGTGACCCGGGTGTCGTCACCGGCGAACGCCGCCGCGAGGTCCGCGAACAGCCACGGGCGGCCCTGGCAGCCGCGACCGACCACGACGCCGTCGCAGCCGGTCTGCCGGACCATCTCGAGCGCGTCCTCGGCGGACCAGATGTCGCCGTTGCCGAGCACCGGGATGTCGGTCACGGTCTGCTTGAGCCGCGCGATCGACTCCCAGTCCGCGGTGCCGGAGTAGTACTGCTCGGCGGTGCGGGCGTGCAGGGCGACCGCCGCGACGCCGAGGTCCTGCGCGACCAGGCCGGCCTCGAGGTACGTGAGGTGGTCGTCGTCGATGCCCTTGCGCATCTTCACCGTGACCGGCACCCCGTAGGGCTCCGCGGCCTTGACCGCCGCCTGCAGGATCGAGCGGAACAGCTCCGCCTTCCACGGCAGCGCCGAGCCACCGCCCCGACGGGTGACCTTGGGCACCGGGCAGCCGAAGTTGAGGTCGACGTGGTCCGCGCGGTCCTCCGAGGCGATCAGGTGCACGGCGGCGCCGACGGTCGCCGGGTCCACGCCGTACACCTGCACCGAGCGCGGCTTCTCGTCCGGGGCGTGCGAGATGATCCGCATCGACTCCTCGCCGCGCTCCACCAGCGCCCGCGAGGTCACCATCTCGGCGACGTAGAGGCCGGCGCCGGACTCGCGGCACAGCCGACGGAAGGCCGCGTTGGTGACACCGGCCATCGGCGCGAGCACCACGGGGGTGTCCACGGTCAGCGGCCCGATGCGCAGCGGCGGCAGCACGGCGGTGGTCGGAGCAGTCATCCCGCCATTCTCCCCCACCCGCCGCGGACCCTCGCGCGCGGGGCCTGCGCCGAGGTTGCACGAACGCAGGCTTCAGCGCGATCGAAGGGTGCATTCGTGCAACCTCGGCGTGACGGGGCGGGTGCGGGGCGGGTGCGGGGCGGGTGCGGGGCGGGACGAGTGCGCGTGGAGCGGGCACAATCGCCGGGTGCCCTCCGACGCCGCCCGCCGCACCCGCCTGATCATCCTCGCCGTGCTGGTCCCCCTGGTGCTGCTCGCCGGGGTGGGGATGGCGCTGACCTGGCCGGACGGCACCGCCGTCACCGCGCGCAGCATCGAGGCCGTCGACACCGAGTACCCCTCGGCGAGGGTCACCGGCACCAGCCTGGAGTCCTGCGAGGGCACCGTCGAGGACCGGCGCACCGACGGCACGATCCCGGAGCGCGTCCCCTGCCTGCGGGTGCACGCCACGGTCACCAGCGGCTCCGAGAAGGGCCGGGAGATCTCCGTGTGGGCGACGGCGGGCACCTCGGCGTCCGACGTCCCGGACGGCACGCGGATCGTGGTCGAGCGCTACCCCGCCACCGGCACCGACGAGGAGGTGTGGGCCTGGCACGACTACGAGCGGTCGATCCCGCTGCTCACCATCGCGGCGGCGTTCGCGCTGGCGATCATCCTGGTGGCACGGGCGCGCGGGCTGCGCGCGCTGATCGGACTGGCCATCGCGTTCGCGGTGATCGGCTGGTACGTGCTGCCCGCGCTGCTGCACGGCGAGAACGCCGTGGTCGTCGCCCTGAGCGCCTCCACGCTGATCATGACCGTGGTGCTCTACCTGGCGCACGGGCTCTCGCTGCGCACGTCGACCGCGCTGCTCGGCACGCTGACCGGGCTCGCGCTCACCACCGGCCTCGGCGTGCTCGGCGCCGAGTGGGCGCACCTGAGCGGCGTGACCTCGGAGGACTCCTACCGCCTGTCGCAGCTGCTCGGCGAGAGCGGGGCGACCTCGCTGCGCGGGCTGTTCCTGTGCGGGCTGGTGCTCGCCGGCCTCGGCGTGCTCAACGACGTGACGATCACCCAGGCGTCGGCGGTCTGGGAGCTGCGGGCGCTCTCCCCGCAGGCGGGATGGCGCGAGCTGTTCGACGGGGGCATGCGGATCGGTCGGGACCACATCGCGTCGACGGTCTACACGATCGCCTTCGCGTACACCGGCGCGGCCCTGCCGGTGCTCCTGCTGCTCCAGATCTACCAGCTGCCCCTGCTGCCGACGCTGACCGGCGGGGAGTTCGCCGAGGAGATCGTGCGCACGTTCGTCGGGTCGATCGGCCTGGTGCTGGCGATCCCGCTGACGACCGCGATAGCCGCGCTGGTCGTCACCCGCACCCGCGTCCCCGGTCACGCCGCCACGCACCCGCACTCCCACGCGCACGCGCACTCCCACGCGCACGACTGAGCGCCGACGCCCGCGCAGTCCCAGCCCGCGCCGAGTTGTCAGTAGTTGTCGCTTCGCGGCGCCGGGAAGCGGCAATTCTTGACAACTCGGCGAGCGTGGGACCGCCCGCGGATCAGCGCGCGGCGGGCAGCGTGAGGATCTGGGCGCCGTCCTCGGTGATGGCGACGGTGTGCTCGCTGTGGGCGGTGCGGGCGCCGGTGGCGCTGCGCAGGGTCCAGCCGTCGGCGTCCGTGACGAGCTCGTCGGTGTCGGCCATGATCCACGGCTCGATCGCGAGCAGCAGCCCGGGGCGCAGCGTGTAGCCCCGACCCGGACGGCCGAGGTTGGAGATGTGCGGGTCCTGGTGCATGGTCGAGCCGACGCCGTGGCCGCCGAACTCGGTGTTCACCTGGTAGCCGGCGCCCTGGAGCACCTGCCCGATCGCGTGCGAGATGTCGCCGATCCGCGCCCCCGGCCCGGCCACCGCGATCCCCGCGGCGAGGGCCCGCTCGGTGGCGTCGATCATCGCCAGGTCGGCCGGGTCGCGCTTCGCACCGACCACGAAGCTGATCGCGGAGTCGGTGACCAGGCCGCCGAGGGAGATCGCCAGGTCGAGGCTGAGCAGGTCGCCGTCGGCCAGCGTGTAGTCGTGCGGCAGGCCGTGCAGGACCGCGTCGTTGACCGAGGTGCAGATGTAGTGCCCGAACGGGCCGCGCCCGAAGGACGGCGCGTAGTCGACGTAGCAGGACACCGCCCCGGCGCCGAGGATCATCTCCTTGGCCCAGCGGTCGATCTCCAGCAGGTTGGTGCCGACGGTCGCGCGGCCCTTGAGCGTCTGCAGGATGTCGGCGACCAGCGCGCCGGTGTCCTGCGCGCGGTGGACCTCGGCGGGGGTGAGGATCTCGATCATCGGGGCACCTTCATCTGTCTGTCCAACAACTATCCCGGTCAGACTATCCCGGTATTACTATCGGACGCATGGTCCGACTGCCGCTCACCCCCGCCGAGGTCGAGCGCGGGCGCCGGCTGGGTGCCCTGCTGCGCACGGCGCGCGGCGAGCGCTCGATGCTGACCGTCGCGCTGGCCGCCGAGGTCTCGCCGGAGACCCTGCGCAAGATCGAGTCCGGACGCGTGGCGACACCGGCGTTCCCGACGATCGCCGCCATCGCCGACGTGCTGGGGCTGTCCCTCGACGCGGTGTGGGCGGAGATCACCCGCTGCGAGCCCGCCGAGGCACCGGCGTCGCTGGCGTCCTGACGCGCGCTCAGCGCTCGGGCGCCGCCACAGGATCGCTCGGATCCGCCTCGATCGCCCCGCCACCGACGGCAGCCCCTGCCCCGCCCGCGACCGGCGCCGGCACCAGCGCCGCCGCCACCGCGGTCGTCAGCGGGATCGCCAGCACCAGCCCGATCGACCCGACCAGCGTCCGGACGATCTCCTCGGCGATCTCCCCGCTGGTCAGCGAGTCGAGCAGCGTGCGGTCGGACATCGCCACCAGCATCACCAGCGGCAGCGCGGCGCCGAGGTAGGCGAAGGCGACGGTGTACACCGTGGACGCGATGTGGTCCCGGCCGATCCGCATCCCGCCGCGGAACAGGTCGAGCCGGGTGGCCGAGGCCGAGGCCGCCCGCAGCTCCCACACCGCCGAGGCCTGGGTGATCGTCACGTCGTTGAGCACGCCGAGCCCGGCGAGCACCATGCCGCACAGCAGCAGCCCGCGCAGGTCCGCCTCGGGGGCGAGCTGGCGCAGGTCGAGCACGTTCTCGCCGTTGAGGCCGGTCAGGTGGGTGGCGCCGGTGGCCCAGGCCGCGAGCGCGCCGGTGGCGAGCAGCCCGCCGAGGGTGCCGAGCAGGGCGGTGGAGGTGCGGATCGAGATCCCGTGCGCCAGGTAGAGCAGCGCGAACATCAGCGCCGAGGCGGTCACCAGGGCCACCGGCAGCGCCGCCGCTCCCTGCACCAGCGCGGGCACGGTGAACACCAGCACCCCGCCGACCGACACCGCCAGCCCGAGCAGCGCGCCGAGCCCGCGCCAGCGCGCCACCGCGAGCACCAGCACGCCGAGCACGGCGGCGAGCAGCGCCATCGGCGGTCCGCGCACCAGGTCGACGAAGACGAACGGGGCCGATCCGGTGGCCTGCGGCAGCGCGAGCACCCGCACCCGGTCCCCCACCGCGATCACGTCGAGGTACTCCGGGGCCACCTGCACGGTCACGGTGCTGCCGTCGGCCTCCTCGGCGAGGAACGCGGGGCCGGTGGCCGAGTCGGCGAGCAGGTCGACGTCGGTGACCGTCACCACCTGGTACGAGGAGCCCTCGGGGGTGGTGCTGAGCTCGGGCAGGTCGCCGTGCGGCCAGAGCCGGACCAGCCCGGCGATCGTGACCACCGCCGCCAGCACCAGCAGCCCGACCACGACGGCACGGGCCCGCCTCCCGACCGGCAGGTCAGGGGCGGGCCCGTGCGTGTGGGTCATCGAGCGCCGGATCAGGCCCCGACGAGGTGCTGCGCCAGGTACGCGGTGACCTGGTCGAGCGCGACGCGCTGCTGCGACATGTCGTCGCGGTGGCGGATCGTCACGGCCTGGTCCTCGAGGGTGTCGAAGTCGACCGTGATGCAGAACGGCGTGCCGATCTCATCCTGACGGCGGTAGCGGCGGCCGATGGCACCGGCGTCGTCGAAGTCGACGTTCCAGTTCTTGCGCACCTCGGCGGCGAGGTCGCGGGCCTTGGGCGACAGCGCCTCGTTGCGGGACAGCGGCAGCACCGCGGCCTTGACCGGGGCCAGGCGCGGGTCGAGGCGCAGCACGGTGCGCTTGTCGACGCCGCCCTTCGCGTTGGGCGCCTCGTCCTCGTGGTACGACTCGACCAGGAACGCCATCAGCGAGCGGGTCAGGCCGGCGGCCGGCTCGATCACGTAGGGCACCCAGCGCTCGTCCTTCGTCTGGTCGAAGTACGACAGGTCCTGGCCGGAGTGCTCGCTGTGCGTCGACAGGTCGAAGTCGGTGCGGTTCGCGATGCCCTCGAGCTCGCCCCACTCCGATCCGCTGAAGCCGAAGCGGTACTCGATGTCGACGGTGCGCTTGGAGTAGTGCGAGAGCTTCTCGGCGGGGTGCTCGTAGTGCCGCAGGTTCTCGCGCGAGATGCCGAGGTCGACGTACCAGTCGGTGCGGGTGTCGATCCAGTACTGGTGCCACGTCTCGTCGGTGCCGGGCTCGACGAAGAACTCCATCTCCATCTGCTCGAACTCGCGGGTGCGGAAGATGAAGTTGCCCGGCGTGATCTCGTTGCGGAAGGACTTGCCGATCTGGCCGATGCCGAACGGCGGCTTCTTGCGCGCGGTGGTGAGCACGTTGGCGAAGTTCACGAAGATGCCCTGGGCGGTCTCCGGGCGCAGGTAGTGCAGGCCGGACTCGTCCTCGACCGGGCCGAGGTAGGTCTTCAGCATCATGTTGAAGTCGCGGGGCTCGGTCCACTGGCCACGGGTGCCGCAGTTCGGGCAGGCGATCTCGGCCAGGCCGCCCTCGGGCGCGCGGCCCTTCTTCTCCTCGAACTCCTCGAGCATCTGGTCCTCGCGGAACCGCTTGTGGCAGGACAGGCACTCGGTCAGCGGGTCGGTGAAGACGCCGACGTGGCCGGAGGCGACCCACACCTTGCGCGGCAGGATCACCGCGGAGTCCAGGCCGACGACGTCGTCACGGCCCTGGACGACGGTGCGCCACCACTGCTTCTTGATGTTCTCCTTCAGCTCGACGCCGAGGGGCCCGTAGTCCCACGCGGAGCGGGATCCGCCGTAGATCTCACCGCTCTGGAAGACGAAGCCGCGCCGCTTGGCGAGGGAGACGACGGAATCGAGACGGGAGGGTGCTGCCACGGTGGTTCTCCTGGTGCCGGTGGCCCCGCGCCTGGGTGGTGCGGGGAAGATCGATCGACAGGCTACCGGGGTCGGGGCGTGGGGCGCCGCTCGCGTCCAGGCGTTTTGACACTCGTTCTCACCTAGATGAGAATGGCTGTCATGATCCGTCGCCCCCTCACCGCCGTCGCCACGCTCGCGGCCGGCGCGCTGCTCCTGACCGCCTGCTCCTCCGGGGACGACGACGCGGGCGGCGGCACCGGCGGCGGCGACGGAGCGGTCTCGGTGCTCGCCTCGTTCTACCCGCTGCAGTACGTGGTGCAGCAGGTCGGCGGCGACCTGGTGGACGTCTCCAGCCTGACCCCGCCCGGCGCCGAGCCGCACGACCTCGAGCTGTCCCCCGCGCAGGTGGACCAGGTCGGCCGCGCGGACCTCGTGGTGTACCTGTCCGACTTCCAGGCCGCCGTGGACGACGCCGTTGACGCCAACCCGCCGGCCCACGTGGTCGACGCCGCGGAGGACACCGAGCTGCACGCCGCGGAGCACAGCGAGGACGGCGAGGAGGAAGAGGGCCACGACCATTCCTCATCGGGATCGCTGGACCCGCACTTCTGGCTCGACCCCTCCCGCCTGCCCGCCGTGGCCGACGACGTCGCCGCGCAGCTCGCCGAGATCGACCCCGACCACGCCGACGAGTACACCGTCAACGCCGCCGCCTTCACCACGGCGATGACCGAGCTCGACCAGCAGTACGCCGACGGCCTGGCCACCTGCCAGAGCCGCACGATCGTCACCACGCACGAGGCGTTCTCCTACCTGGCCGAGCGCTACGACCTGCAGCAGGTCGGCATCTCCGGCATCGACCCCGAGGGCGAGCCCTCCCCCGCGCGCCTGGCCGAGGTCGGCGACCTGATCAAGGACCAGGGCGTCACCACGATCTTCTTCGAGACCCTCGCCAGCCCCAAGGTCGCCGAGACCCTGGCCGACGAGCTCGGTGTCGAGACCGCCGTGCTGGACCCGCTGGAGGGCCTGACCGACGACACGCAGGACTACGTCTCGATCGCGCAGGACAACCTCGAGGCGCTGCGTACGGCACTCTCGTGCTCATGACCGACGCGATCACCCCCGCCCCGGCCGTCGAGGCCCGCGGCGTCGACGTCACCCTGGGCGGGCACGCGATCCTGTCCGGCGTGGACCTGACCGTCCGCACCGGCGAGGTCGTCGCCCTGCTCGGCGCCAACGGCTCCGGCAAGTCCACGCTGGTCCGCTCGCTGCTCGGGATCGTGCCGCGCAGCGCCGGCGAGGTGCGCCTGCTCGGCGCCCCGCTCGGCCCCGAGGTGCCCTGGCAGCGCGTCGGCTACGTGCCGCAGCGGATGCCCGCCGGTGCCGGCGTCCCCGCCACCGCCGTCGAGGTGGTGATGTCCGGGCTGGTGCACGGCCGGCGGATCCGTCCGCCGCGTGACGCCCGCCGCCGTGCGGTCGCCGCCCTGGAGGAGGTCGGCATGGCCCCGCACGCGGGCCGCTCCGTGCTGCGGATGTCCGGCGGGCAGCAGCAGCGCGTGCTGATCGCCCGGGCGCTGGTCCGCGAGCCCGAGCTGCTGGTGCTGGACGAGCCGACCTCCGGGATCGACCTGCCCACCCAGGAGACCTTCGTCGCCACCGTCGCCCGGCTGCACGAGGCCGGCGGGACCGTGCTGGTGATCCTGCACGAGCTCGGCTCCTTCGCCCCGCTGATCGACCGCGCCGTGGTGCTGCGGCACGGGCGCGTGGTGCACGACGGCCCGCCGCCCCGGGCGCTGGGCGAGCACGCCGGCCCGGAGCACGACCACGAGCACCCGCACGCCGACCCCGAGCCCCCCGCGGCCGGGACCGGGCTCTCCCTGGAGGTCCTGCCGTGACCTGGTTCGAGACCCTCGGGTCCATGCTGTCCTCCCCGCTGATGCAGCGGGCGCTGATCGCCGCCGTGCTGGTCGGCGCGGCCGCCCCCGTGGTCGGCACCTTCCTGGTGCAGCGCAAGCTGTCCCTGATGGGCGACGGGATCGGGCACGTCGCCCTGACCGGCGTCGCGATGGGCTGGCTGGTCGGCACCTGGGCCGGGCTCGCCCCCGCCGACACCCTCGCCGTGCCCGGCGCCGTGGTGGCCGCCGTCGTCGGCTCGATCATCATCGAGTGGGTGCGCTCGCGCGGGCGCACCAGCGGCGACCTGGCCCTCGCGCTCATGTTCTACGGCGGCATCGCCGGCGGCGTGCTGCTGATCAAGATCGCCGGCGGCACCAACGCCAACCTGGTCTCCTACCTGTTCGGGTCGATCTCGACCGTGTCCACCGGCGACCTGTGGTGGACCGTCGGCCTCGCCGTCGGCGTGCTGGCCGTCGGCGTCGGCCTGCGGCACGTGCTGTTCGCGGTCAGCCACGACGAGGAGTTCGCCCGCGGCTCCGGCCTGCCGGTCACCGCGCTCAACATGGTCGTCGCCACGATCTCCGCGCTCACCGTCACCGTCGCCATGCGCGTGGTCGGCCTGCTGCTGGTGTCCGCGCTGATGATCGTGCCGGTCGCCGTCGCGCAGCTGGTCGCCGGGTCCTTCGCCCGCACCATGGCGCTGGCCAGCGCGATCGGCGTCACCGTCAGCGTGGTCGGCCTGTCCATGACCTACTGGGAGGACATCCCGCCCGGCGCCACGATCGTGCTGCTCGCGATCGGCCTGTACGCGCTGGTCGCCGTCACCCGACCGCTGATCGCCCGGGGCAGGGCCGCCGACGCGCCGCACCACGACCCGCACCCCGAGCTGCCGGACGACGTCGAGCTGACGGCGCCCGGGACCCTCGGACGCTGACCGGGGTCGGGCGCGGAGTTTCGTAGACTCGCGCCCATGACGGACGTGGCGGCGGCATACGGCATGGCCGGGTGGCCGGTCGAGGCCGTGATCGGCGCGCTGTTCGTCATCGTCATGGGACGGTCGCACCTGTTCTACTGGATCGGCCGCGGGGTGACCGACGGGACGACCGTGCTGGTCGCCCGCGCGGGGCACGCGCACGGGAGCGCCGAGGACGACGGGGCGGGCGCGGTCAGCGGGTCCACGCCGGCCGGGCCCGCGACGGCGCACCCGGAGCCGCCCGCGACCGCCGCCCTCCCCGCCTCCCGTGCCGAGGGCGCCCGCGTCCGCGTCCGCCGCCTGCTCACCGGCCCCGGCGCCCGGCGCGGGCTCGCGATGGTGCACCGCTGGGGGCCGTTCGCCGTCACCCTGGCGTACCTGACCGTCGGCGTGCAGACCGTCGTCTTCACCAGCGCCGGCCTGCTGCGCATGCCCTACCTGCGGTTCACGATCGCGTCGATCCCCGGGTCGGTCGCCTGGGCGTTCATCTGGGGCACCGTCGGCCTCGGCGCCGCATGGGCCGCCGTCACCCTGGCCGCCGAGCAGCCGTGGGTGCTCGCGGGGGTCGTCGTGCTGCTGGTGGTCGTCGCGGCCGTGCTCGTGCTGCGCCGCCGGTCGCGCCGTGCGGCCGCCGCCGCGCTGACCGCCGAGGCCCGCGTCCCCGCCGACGCGTAGCCGGGCAGGCTCCGCGCCGAGCGGGGAGAACCTGTCGCCCGATGTCCGGTTCGGGCGACAGAAAGACCCCGCTCGGTGCGGGTCGCGCGCGAGTGCGAGGCGAGGACTCTGGTCCGGGGTGCGCGGATCCGGGCGCGCCTAGGCTCGGGCGGGTGAGCGAGGCGATCGTGGACGCGGTGCGGGCCCGGTTCGACGGGCGGGCACCGACCTATGACGACAGCGCGATGCACCAGGACCTCGCGACCGCCGTCGCCGGGTTCGTGGACCTCGACGGGGTGCAGACGCTGCTGGACGTGGCGACCGGCACCGGTCTGGTGCTGCGCGCGCTGCGGGACGTCGCACCCGACCCGCTCCGGATGATCGGCGTGGACGTCTCCCCCGGGATGCTCGCGGTCGCCGGCGCCGCGCTGCCCGGGGCGGTGCTGGTCGAGGCCGACGCACGCCGGCTGCCGGTCGCGGACTCCTCGGTCGACCTGGTCACCTGCGTGACCGGCCTGCACCTGATCCCGGACACGGACCGGGTGCTCGCCGAGTGGGCACGCGTGCTGCGGCCCGGCGGGCGCGCGGTCACCGCGACCTTCGCGGACTTCGACCCGACGCAGCACCACCGGGAGGTCGCGGCGTCGGCGCCGCTGCCGTACCCGGTGGTGCACGACCCGTTCCGCACGCCCGAGGCGCTCGCCGCGACGGCGGGCCCGGCCGGGTTCACGCTCGGCCGGACCACCACCTGGACCGACGGTCACGACACGCTGCTGATCGCGGACCTCACGCTCACCCGCTGATCGCGCGGATCAGGCGCCGTCCTCCTGGGCGAGGCAGAACTGGTTGCCGTCGGGGTCGGCGAGCACCGTCCAGCGGAACCCGGGCATCTCCCGCTCGGCGACCAGGCTCGCGCCGTCGGCGAGCAGCGTCTGGGCGGTCACCGCGCGGTCGGGCACGTGCAGGTCGAGGTGGATGCGGTTCTTGCCGGGGGTCGGGTCGTCGATCTTCTGGAAGGCCAGCGTCGGGCCGTCGGAGGTGACGGTGACGAACCAGCCGCCGTTGTCGTCGTGCACGGTGCCGCCGGTGTGCCGCGCCCACCAGGCCGCCAGGGTCGCGGCGTCGGTGGTGTCGAAGGTGATCATGCCCACGCTCATCGTCGTCATGCCGCGAGCGTAGGACCGACCCCCGACATCCCGGGCGTCAGACGCCGACGGGCTTGTCGACCGCTCCCCCGTACCGCCGGTCACGCCGGGCGTAGGTCTCGACCGCCTGCCAGAACACGGTGCGGTCGACGTCCGGCCACGGGGTGTCGATGAAGACCATCTCGGCATAGGCGGACTGCCACAGCAGGAAGTTCGAGGTGCGCTGCTCCCCGCCGGTGCGCAGCAGCATGTCGACGTCCGGCATGTCGGGCTCGTCGAGGTACCGCGCGACGGTCTTCTCGCTGATCTTGTCGGCCTTGAGCCGCCCGGCGGCGACGTCCTGGGCGATGGCGCGGGTGGCGTCGGCGATCTCGGCACGCCCGCCGTAGTTCACGCACATGGTGAGGGTGCAGGTGGTGTTGCCGGCGGTCAGCCGCTCGGCCTCCTCCAGCTCGCTGATCACCGAGCGCCACAGCCGGGGGCGGCGCCCGGCCCAGCGGACCCGCACGCCCCAGGAGTTCATCACGTCGCGGCGACGACGCAGCACGTCCCGGTTGAAGCCCATGAGGAAGCGCACCTCGTCCGGCGAGCGCGACCAGTTCTCGGTGGAGAACGCGTAGGCGGACACGTGGGTCACGCCGATCTCGATCGCCCCGGCCACCACGTCGAGCAGCGAGGCCTCCCCGGCGGCGTGCCCGTCGGTGCGCGGCAGCCCGCGGGCGTTGGCCCACCGGCCGTTGCCGTCCATGACGATCGCGACGTGCTGGGGCACCAGGGCCTTCGGGATCGCGGGCGGGCGGGCACCGCTGGGGTGCGGCGGGGGTGGGACCGGCATCAGACCCTCTCGACCATCGGGAGCGAGCGCAGGGTGCGCTCGAGGTGGAACTGGGAGTACGCGGAGACCATCCCGTTGCCCTCCTTGCGGTGCCGCTCGGCGCTGGCGTCGGCGATCGGCCAGTCGCCGACCAGCAGCGCGGCGAGCAGCGCCAGGGTCTCGGGGGCGGGTGCGGTCGCGCCGGGCGGGCGGCAGGCGACGCAGACGGATCCGCCCTGGGCGACGGCGAAGGAGTGGTGCGGGCCGGGCCGGCCGCAGCGCGCGCAGTCGGTGAACGACGGCGCCCACCCGGCGATCGCGAGCGCCCGCAGCAGGTAGGAGTCGAGCACCAGCCCGGGGGCGTGCTCGCGGGCGGCCAGCGACCGCACGGCGCCGACCAGCAGCCAGTACTGCTGGAGCGCGGGCTCGCGCTCGGCCTCGACCAGCCGCTCGGCGGTCTCCAGCATGACGGTGCCCGCGGTGTAGAGCGCGTAGTCCTCGCACACCGGCCGGCCGTAGGCGCCGAGGGTCTCGACCTGGGTGACGACGTCGAGGTTGCGCCCGGTGCTGAGCTGGACGTCGATGTGCATGAACGGCTCCAGCCGGGAGCCGAAGCGCGAGGTGGTCCGGCGCACGCCCTTGGCGACCGCGCGCACCTTGCCGTGGGTGCGGGTCAGCAGGGTGACGATCCGGTCCGCCTCCCCGAGCTTGTGGGTGCGCAGCACGATCGCCTCGTCGCGGTAGAGGCTCACCAGGACATCATCCCCCGTGCCGCCCACACCGCGCCGCCGCCGCGCAGGGATCCGCACCGGCCGTGCACCGGACGTCCTCAGATCGAGTGCGTGCCCACGGCGGCGAGGTGCTGCCGGTCCCGCCCGTCGCGCTTGGCCGCGCGCACCGCCGCGCTCAGGGTGCCGAGCAGGTCGTCGCCCACCGCGGAGTGCGCCAGGCCGACCGACACGGTCACCGCCAGGCCGGGGGCGAGCCGCGACCAGTCGTGGTCCCGGACGTCGGCCACGATCCGCTCGGCGCGCCGCACGACGTCCTGCTCCGCCGCGACCTGGTCGAGCACCAGCACGAACTCGTCGCCGCCGAACCGGGCCAGGGTGTCGCCGGCGCGGGCGTCCTGGCCGAGCAGGGCGGCGACCTCGATCAGCACGGCGTCCCCGGTGACGTGCGAGTGCGCGTCGTTGACCGACTTGAAGTCGTCGACGTCCACGAACAGTGCGGTCAGCGGCCCCTCGGCGGAGTCGAGCCTCGCCTGCAGCGCACGCCGGTTGCCGACGCCGGTCAGCGCGTCGACCTGGCTGAGCTCGGTGGCCTGGTCGCGCTCGGCCAGCAGCTCGTGCAGGCGCATCCGGGTGCGCACGGCGTCGAAGCGGTCGGCGTGCTGGGCGGACCAGCGGGCAGCCACCCGGCGGAACATGTGGCTGGAGTACGCCAGCGCGGGGTGCGGGCCGTACCGGTCGGTGGACGCGCGGATCAGCGCCTGGTCGGCGGCGGACACCCACAGGTCGTCCCCGAGCGCCTCGGCGACCTCCTGGAGGTCGTGCAGGGCGGCGGCGCCCTCGCTGAACCGCCCCTCGACGCAGGCGACGGTCCCGGCGACGTAGGTGCTCATCAGCCACTCCGGGCTGCCCCGGCGCGGACCGGCCCAGCCGCGCGGCACCTCGACCAGCTGGGCCGCGCCGGCGACGTCCCCGAGCCCGAGCCGGGCCAGCGCCTCGTGGCAGTCGGCGATCCCGGTCAGCCCGGACCAGTCGGAGCGCGGGGCCACCCGGCGCAGCAGGGCGGCGCGGGACGCCAGCCGGGCGAAGGTGGCACCGGCGTCCGCGCTGCCGACCAGCGAGAGCTGCACGGCCCAGTCGGCCAGGGTGCGCGCGGAGTCCACCACCACCGAGGGCACGATGTCGTCGGCGACCACGTGCCAGATCCCGGACAGCAGCGCGTCGCTCTGCTCGTACAGCTCCACCCGGCGCAGGGCGTTGCCCATCATCACGGCGGCGGAGACCTGGTTGTAGACCCGCCCGTCGGGCTGCCCGACCAGCACCCAGATCTCGGCCAGCAGGTCGATCACGTCGTGGTGCACCCTGGCGCTGCGCAGCGCCATCGCCCGCACGCCCAGCGCCTTGGCCCGCCAGAACGGCTGCGCGTCCTGCGCGGTGCGGGCCTCCAGCACGGCGGCGACCTCGGCGGCCTCCCACGGCCGGCCCACCTCGATCAGCGCTCGCCCGCGCACGAACAGGCAGTACCGCAGGGTCGCCTCGTCCGGCAGCGCCGCCGCCAGGGGCTCGATCCGCTCGGCCAGCCGGACGGCCTGCTCGGCGTCACCGTGCAGGAGGGCGTCGAAGGCCCGGGCGGCGAGGCGGTGCAGGGGGCCGAACTCGTGGACGCGCTCGGGTAGCACCGCGTGTCGCCTCCCCCCGGATGCCGGACGCACCACGCGACCGTCGCCGCGGTCGGTGCGGCGTTGGACCCGAGCATGGGTCACGCGCTGGTCCACGGGCACACCTGAGAGACGTTTTCACCCGGTCGCTCGCGAATTCCGCCCGCTGAAGCGACAGGGCGTCAGAATCCGCAGGTCACGCCGGACGCGGCTGCGGACGGCCGGTCACGTCGGACCGACCGCCCGCGGGCCGAGCGGGTCAGGCGCGCTGGGCGCGGTTCACCGCGGAGATGATCGCCTTGAGCGACGCCGTGGTGATCGACGGGTCGATCCCGACGCCCCAGAGCGTCCGGTCGCCGACCGCGCACTCGACGTAGGCCGCCGCGGTGGCGTCGCCGCCCGCCGACAGCGCGTGCTCCGCGTAGTCGAGCACCTGCACCTGCACGTCGAGGGTGCCCAGCGCCGCCACGAAGGCCGCGATCGGGCCGTTGCCGGCGCTCTCCACCGTGACCGGCGTGCCGTGGTCGACCAGGTCCACCGAGAGGGCGTCGCCGCCGTCACCGGTGACCGTGCGGGTGCCGCCGAGGGCGAACCGGCCCCACGGGGTGAGGTCGCCGTCCGGCTCGGCGGGCAGGTACTCGTCGGTGAACACGCGCCACAGCTCGTCGGCGGTGACCTCGGTGCCGTTCGCGTCGGTGTACCGCTGCACCACCTGCGAGAACTCGATCTGCAGCCGGCGCGGCAGGTCCAGGTCGCGCTCCGACTTCATCAGGTAGGAGATGCCGCCCTTCCCGGACTGCGAGTTGACCCGGATGATCGCCTCGTAGGAGCGGCCGACGTCCTTCGGGTCGATCGGCAGGTACGGCACCGCCCAGACGATGTCGTCCACGCCCGCGCCCTCGGCGTCCGCCCGGGCCTGCATCGAGTCCAGGCCCTTCTTGATCGCGTCCTGGTGCGAGCCGGAGAACGCGGTGAACACCAGGTCGCCGCCGTAGGGGTGCCGCTCGCCGACCGGCATCTGGTTGCAGTGCTCGACCGTGCGGCGGATGTGGTCCATGTCGGAGAAGTCGATCTGCGGGTCGATCCCCTGGCTGAACAGGTTCATGCCGAGGGTCACCAGGCAGACGTTGCCGGTGCGCTCGCCGTTGCCGAACAGACAGCCCTCGATCCGGTCCGCGCCGGCCAGGTAGCCGAGCTCGGCGGCGGCCACCGCGGTCCCGCGGTCGTTGTGCGGGTGCAGGGAGAGGACCACGTGCTCGCGGTGCCGCAGGTGGCGGCCCATCCACTCGATCGAGTCGGCGTAGACGTTCGGGGTAGCCATCTCGACGGTGGCGGGCAGGTTGATGATCACCGGGCGCTCGGCGCTCGGCTCGAAGACGTCCAGCACCGCGTTGCTGATCCGCACCGCGAACTCCAGCTCGGTGCCGGTGTACGACTCGGGGCTGTACTCGTAGAAGACCTCGGTGCCCGGGATCGTCTCCTCGTACTTCTTGCACAGCCGGGCGCCCTGCACGGCGATGTCGACGATGCCGTCCTCGTCCTGCCGGAACACCACCTCGCGCTGGAGCACCGACGTGGAGTTGTACAGGTGCACGATCGCCTGCTCGGCACCCGCGATGGCCTCGTAGGTGCGCTCGATCAGGTGCTCGCGGGACTGCGTGAGGACCTGGATCACCACGTCGTCGGGGATGCGGTCCTCGTCGATCAGCTTGCGGACGAAGTCGAAGTCGGTCTGCGAGGCGGACGGGAAGCCGACCTCGATCTCCTTGTAGCCCATCTGCACGAGCAGCTCGAACATCGCCAGCTTGCGGGCGGGGTTCATCGGCTCGATCAGGGCCTGGTTGCCGTCACGCAGGTCGACCGCGCACCAGCGCGGGGCCGTGGTGATCTGCTTCGTCGGCCAGGTGCGGTCCGGCAGCTCGACCCGGATCTGCTCGGCGTACGGGCGGTACTTGTGCACCGGCATGCCGGAGGGCTGCTGGGGGGTGCGGGAGTGATAGCTCATCGGGGCGTTCCTTGCGTCGCTGGTGCGGGAGTCGACCGGCACACCGAACTCCGCGACGAGGATCCGGCCTAGAGGGCCTCGTCGCGGCAGCGAAGAAGGAGGGTACGGGCGAGCACGTCGTCACTGTACCCCCGGGTCTCGGAGCGTCCGCAACCGCTCAGCATCCGGACAGCCGTCCCGGGTGGTGGCCGCGGCCGGTGTCAGCCCAGCGCCGTGAGCGCGTCCCGGGAGCGCAGCAGCAGGTGACCGCCCGCCGCCGTCACCGTCCGGGTGCCGGGTTCCAGCGGCACCGTCCACGCGACCTCGCCGTCGGACAGCCGCCGGGCCTCGATCGTCGGGTCGCCGGACGCCGTGCGCCCCGGGCCGAGCACCACCGTGCCGTCGGTCAGCGGCGCCCACCACATCAGGTCCCGGAACGGCAGCTCCCACCGCACCTGCCCGGTGGCGAGGTCCACCACCTCGTACCCGTCGACGCCCAGCAGCACCACCGATCCGCCCGCGACGATCCGCACCGAGCGGAACGTGTCCAGCCGCCAGATCTCCTCGCCGTCGGGCAGCGAGCGCGCGACGATCGACCCGCCCTCGTCCAGCACCATCACGTCGGAGGCCGCCACGTCCGAGACCACCAGCGGCGGGAACAGCACGCGGGTGCGGAACACCTGCTCTCCCGCCGCGTCCCGCACCACCCCGCCGACGCCCGGGGTCCAGGTGCTCACCAGCTCGCCGTCCAGCGCGCCCACCACGACGCTGTCCCGCGGGGGTCGCAGCACCACGTCGCCGTCCTCGGCGGCGAGCACCAGCACCGACCACGACTGCACCAGCACGAAGGTGTCGCTCACCTGGAGCTGCGGACGGGCCGCCGCCCCCGCGCGCAGCCGCAGCGGCACCTCGTCCTCGTACCACCAGCGGACCTCGCCGGAGGCGCCGGAGCGCCGCTCCACCCGCGCCACGCCCTCGTTGTCCGCCGACAGCAGGACCAGGTCGTCGCCGGCCCGCGCGACGTCCAGCAGGCGGCCGCGGTGCCGCCACTCGCCCATCGGCTCGCCGGTGTCCGCCGCCAGCGCCGTCACCAGCAGGTCGGTGGTCGGCCAACCGGTGCCCGGCGCCCCCACCGCCGAGGCGCCCCGGCGCTCCAGCGTGCGCGGCCCCTCCACCGCGCACAGCAGCACGGTCCCGGCCGCCTGCGCCGGCTCGTCCTGCGGGATCGTGGATGCCGCCCCCTCGCCGGTCGGCCCGTCGGCGGCCCGGCAGCCGGTGAGCGGGCGCGCACCCGCCACCGGTCCGAGGTCCTGCGTCCAGCGGGTCGACCCGTCGGTGGCGTCCAGGCCGGTCACGGTGAACCGCCCGAGCCGCACCGCCGTCACCACCAGCACGTCGCCGACCGGCACCAGCACGTCACCGGTCTCCACCGGCGCGCTCCACCGCTGCCACGGCGGCTGCTCGATCCGCGCCAGCATCCCCGGTGGCACCGCCTGCACCCGCGCGCCCCCGCCGCCGAGGCGGTCAGCCACCAGTGCCCCGCCGGCGACCAGCACCCCGACCACCAGCAGCACGACCAGCCGGCGCCGGTGCCCGCCGGTGGCGCGGTGCTGCGGCGGGTGGTGGACGACGTCGGGGGGTGTGCCGTCCAGGGAGAGCTCGGTGACCGGCGCGCGGTCGGGCGGGCGCCTGCGCGGACGGGAGCGCGGGTGGTCGGGCGGGTGTTCGTCGGTGACCGGGCCGTCGGTGGGCGCGCCGGGGACCGGCTCGACGTCGATCAGCTCGACGTCACGCATCCTCGCGTCAGACCGCCCTCGGCCCATGGGCAGAACTCTAGGCGCGCACCCCGACCGTCAGCGAGAGATCGCCGAACTGGATGACGGAGCCCTCGGCGAGCCGCACCCGGCGGTCCGGCAGGCAGACGATCCGCTGACCGTCCGGCAACGTCACGAGCGTCCCGTTGGTCGATCCGCGGTCCACCACCCAGGGGCCCTCCGCGTCACGGCCCAGCATCAGGTGCGTCTTGGACACGGAGCGTCCGGGGTCGGACACGTTGACCACCCGCGCACCGGCCACCGGGTCCGGGTTGCGGCCCACGAGCAGCGGGGACTCCAGGTCGACCAGCGTGCCGTCGGGCAGCCGGACCGCCCAGCCGGGCAGCGCGCCGACGGCCGGGGTGGCGCCGGTGAGCGGGGCGCCGGCCGGCGGGGCGGGGAACGCCGGGGCCGGGACGGGGGCGGCGGCCGCGGGCGGCTGCACGGCGGGGGCCGGGTAGCCGGGCAGCGGCGAGGCTCCGGGCAGCTCGGCGGTGCCCGGTGCGGGGTACGTCGGGGCCTCGGTCGCCGGGTGCGCCGGTGCAGCGGGGGTCGGGTACCCGGGGACGGCGGGTGCGGGTGCGGCCGGGGCAACGGTGCCCTCGGGGCCCGGGGCGACCGGAGTGCCGAACGGGACCGCGTGGCGGCCGGCGCCGGGCGGCACCGGGGTCGACGGGGCTGCCGCCGGGTCGACCGGGCAGCGCTGGTCCCATGCGGGCACGGCGGGCGCAGCGGGCGCGGGCGTCGGGGCGGGAGCCGCCGTCGGCGCGACCGGTGCGGGCGCGCTCGCGTCGGCGGCGGGGTACGGGTACGGCGGCGGGGCGTTCTCGGCGGCCGGCGGGGTCGAGGGCGGAGCCGGGTGCGGCGGCGGCAGGTACGGCACCGCGTCGGCACCGACTCCCGGCGCGGGCGCGGGGGCCGGCGGGTACGGGTACGGCGAGGGCGCGGGCGGCGCCTCGGCGGGGTACGGGTACGGGGCCGGAGCCGCGGGCGGGCCACCCGGCGCGACCGCGGAGGTCTCCCCCACCGAGGCGTACGGGCTCGGCGCGGCACCGGCGCCACCCGGCGCGGGGTACTGGCTCGGCGCAGGGTCGTACCCGCTCGCGGGTGCCGGGTACGGCGACGGTGCCGCTCCCCCGGGGTACGGCGTGGGCGCGGCGTCGCCGGGCGCGGGGAACGGCGGCTGCGCGGCACCACCGGCCGCCGGGTACGGAGACGGCGGTGCGGTGTACGGCGAGGGCGCGGCCCCACCGGGCGTCGAGTACGGGGACGGTGCCGTCCCGCCGGGCAGCGGATAGGCCGACCCGCCCGGGACCACGGGCAGCGCGCGGGTGTCCAGGTCGGGCCCGGGGCCGGGGGTGCCCAGCGGCGGCAGCACGAGGTGCGGGTCGTCGAGCCGGCGGTCGGCGGCGAGGGCGCCCCACCGGGTCCGCTCCTGCTCCTCCGTGCCGCTCGCCGCACCCGCGACCACCCCGGCGCCCGGGGCCACCGGCGCACCCGGCACCGGCCCGGCGGCGGGACGCGGCGTGGCGGCGATGCGGGCGGCGGCGGGCAGCCCGCGCACGTCCACGACGATCGCGTCGGCGGCGCGGTCGTGCCAGCCCCGGTGCTTGCCGGAGCCGTCGAACAGGATCGAGGCCAGGACGACGAGCTGCCCGACGCCGCAGGCCAGCGAGCTGAGCGAGAGCACCAGGGTGCGACCGAGCGCACGCCCGAGGCCGATCGGTCGCGCGGTGCGGACGTCCACCACGCGCAGCCCGAGGATCCGCCGGCCGACCGTCCAGCCCTGGGTGCCGTGGAACCACCACTGCACGCCGCCCCACGCGAGCAGCACCACCAGGCCGACCACGACCAGCACCGGGTTGACCGTCACGGTGCCCGGGTCGTCCGTGCCGCGCAGCGCGGCGAGGGAGGACGGGAGCACCGAGAGGGAGAGCACGCCCGCGGCCACCGAGGTCAGCGCGCCGTCGATCAGCGCTGCGGCGATCCGTCGTCCGACCGGGGCGGGCGGTGCCGTCACCGGCGTGGTCGTGGTCATCGGTCCTGTCCCTTCGTGCGACGGCGCCGCGGGAGGCGGGGGCCCCGTGCGGTGCTGCCGGTGCTGCTGGTCGTGCCGGTGGAGCGCCGGGTACGGGCCCGGCCGCGCAGGGATCGCGTGGTGACCCGGCCCTTCCATCGCTGCCGACGCGTCATGGTGGCACGCATCCGGGCCAGGGCGACGTCCACCTGGGCCCAGAACTCGCGTGTCTGCCGATCGGTGGGCTCGGCGCCGCCGAAGACGACGGCGTCGGCCTGCGCGGCGAGGTCGCGCACGGCTCCCTCGACGTCGGGCGGCGCGCCCTTGCGCCGACGGCGCTCGGGCCGGGCCACGGGGGCGGTCGCAGCGGCCACCTTCGTCTTCCGGCCGCGGCGACGCTTCGTGGGTGCGGGCTCGTCCTCGCCGGAGAACGCGCGGGCGAGCGCCACGGCGCCCTCGCGCCGGGTGGCGACCGGGTCGACCGGGCGGCGCAGGTCCACCGCGAGGTCGAGCACCTCCTGCCAGCCGCCGACCACCCGGCGCACCAGCTGCGCGTCCCGACGCCGACGTCGCCGCCGCCGGGCCTTGATCGCCGCGATCACGAGGAACGGGGCGAGGAGCAGCAGGAGGATGCCGGAGCCGGCAGCCGTGCCGAGCGCGATCGTCACCCAGAGCGGGGTCGCGCCCGCGTCCGGGTTGTCGGTGGTCTGCGGCTGCTCGGAGTCGTCCTCCGGCTCGTCCACCGGGTCGGCGGGCGGCGGGGGCGGCTGCGCGACCTGGGGCTCCGGGTCGGCGGGGCTGGTCTCGGTCTCGTCCTGCGGGGTCTGGGTCTGCGGCGGCGTGGGGTCGAAGGTCACCCAGCCGTAGCCGGCGAAGGAGATCTCCACCCAGGCGCGCACGTCGGCGCCGGTGACCACCAGCGGGGCGTCCGGGTCCGTCGCGGTCTCGGCGGTGCCGGTGGCGGTGTCGTCGTCGCCGGGCACGAAGCCCATCACCACGCGGGCAGGCAGGCCCATCTCGCGGGCCATCAGCGCCATCGCGGAGGCGTACTGCTCGTCGTCGCCGACCATGAGGTCGCCGGCGAGCAGCGAGGTCACCCGGTCGGCGCCGTGGCCGGACAGGGACGGGTAGTCGCCCATCTCGGTCAGGCCGTGCGAGAAGTACCCGCCCTCGGACAGCGCCTGCTCGATCGCCCGGGCCACCTGCACCGGTGTCTCCGCGTCGCGTGCGGCGTCCGAGGCGGCGGAGACCACCGCGTCCGGCACGCCCTGCGGCTCCGGCAGGTCGAGGCTGCTGGCGCCGGCCCCGCCGATCGTGTCGTCCTCCGGCTCCGCGGGGATCACGGTGTCCAGGGTGTAGCGGGTGCCGTTCGGCACGCCGCCGGTGAGCACGGCGGCGCCGGTCGCGTCGTTGAACCGCAGGCGGGAGGCGGTGTCGGCACCGTCCAGGTCCACCGCGACCGCGTCGCCGACGGTCGGCAGCCACACGCCGCCGAGGTCCGCGACCTCGATCTCGACCTGCACGTGCTCGCCGTCGCCGGAGGCGTCCGCCGCCGCCGCCTCGTCCACGGCCTCGGCGCTGACCGTCTCGCCGATCCGCCGGAACTCGCCGGAGGCCTGCGCGGAGCCGTCGCCCGCGACGTTCCACACCACCCCGTCGAAGCGGTCCAGGGTGGCCAGCCGGATCCGGGCGCCCTGCGGCAGCCCGGTCACGGTGAACAGGTCGCGGGTGTCGTCGTCCTTCACGAACTTGCGGAAGGCGGACAGCGGGCTCGGGTAGTCGCGCGGGTCGAAGGGCGGCACGAGCGCGTCGCGCAGCACGTAGCGCGCCCGGTGCTCGGCGACCAGCGGGGCGGTGCCGAGACCGGCGCCGAGCGCGACCACCAGCAGCACCGCCAGCGCGACCGGCCGGCGGGCGCGCAGCCGGCCCGACCGCCAGGACGCCCACACCAGCAGGGCCACGGCCAGGCCGGTGCCGACGCCGGCGGGCTGCACGGTCTCGAAGGCGCCGAGCAGCACCGCGCCGCCCAGCACCACCGGTGGCACCAGCGCGGCGGCGGGCGCGGTGCGGTCCCGGCCGAGCGCCACCCGCACGGCCAGCGCCGTGCCGACGAGCGCCAGCAGGAACGGCGGGACGCGCAGCCAGCCCGAGGCGCCCAGCGGCGGTTGCAGCGTGAGCACGTCCTTCCAGCCCAGGGCGGCGCCGCGCACCACGTCGGCGACCGATCCCGGCGTGGGGACGATCCCGGCGATCGTGCGCTCCGGCGCCGCCAGCGGGCCGCCGAGCACGGCGACCAGGACCAGCAGCAGGACGGTGGTGGTCAGCGCCGACCAGCCGCGCCGCGCCGACAGCACCGCCGCCGCGGCGCCGAGCAGCACGCCGCCGAGCACCGGGGCCAGCAGGACGGTGCCGCCGTAGACCGGCAGCAGCGGGCTGAGCGCCACCGCCACGGCGACGGACAGCAGCAGCACGTCCACCAGGGTCGCGACGAGCGACCGGGTCGAGCGCTCCGGCCGGCTCGTGGCCCGCACCGGCTGGCGCGGTCCGGAACCGGCGGTCGTCTCGTCGATCGGCGCGGTCGCCGTGGTCGCGGTCACTGGGCGGCCGCCAGTCGCAGCGCGCGCGGCAGATCGTCCAGCGAGCCCAGGCGCACCAGGCTCAGCGAGCGCTGCGTGCGCACCTCGACCTCGGCGCCGGGCACGCAGGAGATCACCAGCGTGCGGGTGCCCTCGGGCACGTGCCGGGCGGTGGCGCGCAGGTCGGTGTCGGCGACCACGGACCCGGTCACCAGGAACGCCAGCGTCACGTCCGGGGCGTCCCGGCTGACCTGGCGGCCGAGCGTGGAGGTGGCGGCGCCGTCCGGCCCGCACACGATGCCGGAGCAGTCGTCCAGGAACGGCCGGCGCGCGGTGGTCCGCACCCGGTTGCCGCCGGCCAGCACCACCAGCGGGTGTTCCTCGGCCATCACGTGCACGCCGAGGGAGGCGACCACGCTCACCGCGAGCTCGAGCTCGGCGTCGTCGGCGGAGCGTGCGTAGTCGCGCGGCTCGGTGGCCAGCGCCACGGCGGTCTGGGTGCGGCGGGTGTCCTCGTACTGCTTGACGGTGAGCTGCCCGCGCCGGGCGGTGGTGCGCCAGTGGATCGACCGGCGGTCGTCGCCGACCACGTAGTCGCGCAGCGCGTGGAACGCCAGGTCGGAGTCGGACAGGTCGCGGGTGGACCCGCCCTCCAGGTCGCGCAGCAGGCCGGCGTCGGCGCCGGTGAGCATGATCACGCGCGGGTGCACGAACAGCTGCTCGGACCCGGTCGTGACCGCGTGCCGGACCGCGAGGCCCAGCGGGTCGCCGCGCACCGCGCGCACCGGTCCCACGGTGACGACCGCGCGCCGGTCGGTGGGCACCGCGAACAGCTCCTCGTGCTCGGTGCCGGCGGGCAGCGCCGGGATCGCCAGCTCGGCACGGCCCTCGCCGACCTGGAGCTCCAGGCGCACCGGCCGGGCGCGACGCCCCGCGGGCGCCTGCACCACGACACCGCCGAACGCGCGCTCCCCCACCCGCACCCGGCGGTCGGCCAGGTCCAGGCGCACGCGGTGCGGCAGCCGGCCCCAGGTCATCACCACGGCGACCAGCAGCACCGCCAGCGCCGCAGCGGCCAGCGAGGTCAGCTCGACCCAGCCCAGCCGCACGCCGAGCACGCCGCCGAGCAGGCCGAGCGCACCGGCGCCCCAGCCCACGCCCGACAGGCGGGTGCGCGACCGTCCCCTCATCGCAGATCCCTCATGTGCCCGTCCGGATCAGGCCCGGGCGACCGGCGGCGGGGTCGCGGACAGCACCCGCTCCACCACCTGCGTCGCGGTCGCGCCGACGAAGTCCGCCTCGGGGTCCATCACCAGACGGTGCGCGAGCACCGGCACGGCCAGGTCCTTGACGTCGTCCGGGATCACGAACGGGCGACCGTCCGCCGCCGCGGCCACCCGGGCGCAGCGCACCAGCGCCAGACCGCCGCGCACGCTCGCGCCGAGCGAGGTCTGCGGGTCCTCGCGGGTGCCCTCGACCAGGCGCGCCACGTAGTCGAGCACCGCCCCGTCCACGTGCACCGTCTGCGCCAGGTCGGCCATCTGCACCATGACCTCGGTGGTGATCACCGGGTCGAGGCCCGCCGTGCGGTCGCGCTTGCCGGCCAGGATCTCCACCGTGGCGGTGCGGTCCGGGTAGCCGAGCGAGGTGCGGACCAGGAAGCGGTCGAGCTGCGCCTCCGGCAGCCGGTACGTGCCCGCCTGCTCGACGGGGTTCTGCGTCGCGATCACCACGAACGGCCGCCCGACCGGGTGGCGCTCACGATCGACCGTGACGTGCCCCTCCTCCATCACCTCGAGCAGCGCGGACTGCGTCTTCGGCGAGGCACGGTTGATCTCGTCCGCCAGCAGCACCGAGGCGAACACCGGGCCCTGGTGGAACTCGAAGGTGCGGGTGTTCTGGTCGTAGATCGTCACGCCGGTGACGTCGCTCGGCAGCAGGTCCGGGGTGAACTGGATGCGCTGCTGGGTGCCGCTCACCGACGCCGCGATGGCCCGGGCCAGCGAGGTCTTGCCGGTGCCGGGCGCGTCCTCCAGCAGCACGTGCCCCTCGGCGACCATCGCCGTCAGCACCAGCCGCACCGGGCGGTCGGCGCCGAGGACGGCGCGGGAGACGTTCGCCACCAGGGCGCCGAACGTCTGGGCGAACCACGCGGACTGCTCGGGGGTCATCGGGTGCTCGTCTCCTGTCGGGTGCTGCGGGGGTGGGGTGCTGCGGGGGCGGTGCGCGGAGTCGTCGGGGTCATCCGTCGTCGGTGTCCCCGCTGGACGGCGCGGGGCCCCAGCGGACCGTCGCCGTCCCCGTGCCGTTGTTCTGGGACTCGGACGAGGTGATCGTCCAGACCTTGACGGTGAGCGAGTACTCGCCCGGGACCACAGCGGTGGGCAGAGGGATCGTCCCCGTCGTCGCCGGGTCGCCCCAGGTGCCGCGGAGAGTGCCACCGGGCCAGCCGGTGACCTCGTACCGGTAGCCGGTGATCGCGTCGCCTCCGGTCGCGGTCGGAGCCGTCCAGCTGACCGTCAGCGAGTTCGGGAAGTCCGGGGTCGAGGTCGGGGCGGTCGCCACCACCGTGACACCGGCGGGGGCGTCCGGCCGGGTCCGCGCGTCGGAGGACGTGACCGCGGGTCCGAACTCGGAGCACTGGCCGCGCACGTTGCAGGCACGCACCTGCACCGAGACCGCAGCGCCGCCGGACAACCCGGAGATGCGCGCCGTCCGGCTGCTGTTGTTGACGTTGCCCACCGAACCGGCGGAGCTCGTCACCTCGTAGCTGACGTACCGAGAGCCGTTGGCGTCGACGGCGTCCCACTGCACGTCGATCGTTCCTGCCCCCAGTGCGGCGGTCGAGTTCGAGGCGCCCGTCACTCGCGGTGCGCTCGGCGTGCCCGGGGTGCCGAACGCCGCAGCCTTCGCCGTTCCGGCTGCCGACTCACCGGCCTTGTTCACGGCCTTCACCGAGAACGTGTACTCGGTGCCGTTCGGCACGTTCGACAGCGTGAACCGGGGCTCCGACCGCTCGAAGGTCCCGGCGCCTTCGCCGCCGGTGACGACGATGACGTACTTCGAGATCACGTCGCCATTGGCCGCGGGAGGAGCCCACGTCACGTCGATCTGCCTGCCGAGCACCGAGTTGGTGGCCTCGGCGACAGGCTCGGGCGCACCCGGCTTCCCCGCCGGGACCTCCACCCCCGACGGCTCGCTCATCGGACTCCCCTGCCCCTTGTCACCGAGCTTGTTGAACGCCTTCACCGTGACGGTGTAGCCGTTGCCGTTCACCAGGTTGTCGAAGGTGTACGACGTGCCCTGGGTCGTGACCGTCGCGTTGCCGCGGGTCGGTGCGGGCGAGATCGTCACCTGGTACGAGGTCACCGGGGAGCCCTTGCTGGCGGGGGCGGTCCACTGCGCGGTCAGGCTGCCGTCGCCGAACCCGGTCCACCTCGGCGCTGCGGGCTGGTCGGGGACCGCGTCCGGTGTGGCCGTGGCCGACGCCGGGCTCGGGTCGGACCAGTCGACCGCGTTCTTCGCGGCCACCGTGAACGTGTAGGCCGTGTCGTTCGTCAGCCCCGTGATGGTGCACGTCGTGCTGGCGCACTGGGTCTGCGTGCCGCCGGGCTGCGCGGTGACGCGGTACCCGGTGATCGGCTCGCCGCGGTTGTCCGGGGCGTCCCAGGAGAGCACGACGGTGGAGTCCCTGACCTCGCCGACACGCGGGGCGGCAGGCGTGGCGGGCTTGCCGCGCACCCGGGCGGAGATGCTGGCGACGACCTCGCGGGACGGGTCGTCGGTGGCGTCGCGCACGCGCACCTGCACGACCATCTGGCCGACCAGGTCGTCGGCGGGGCGCACCGCCACCGAGCCGCCGGAGATGCTGGCGGTGCCGGCGCCCGGGGTCTCGACGGTGACGCCGACGATCCGCAGCGACTGGTCGGGGAACGGGTTGTAGGCGCCGTCGAGCATGTTCACGACGGTCTCCTTGCCCTGGACCCCGTCGTTGATCACGCGGGAGGGCACGGTGGCCAGGCGCCGGGTGGAGGCGATGGTGCGCACCTCGACCTGCACGTCCATCGACCCGGAGCGGCCGTAGCCGAGGGTGAGCTGGAGCGTGGCGCGGGTGCCCTTGGGCGTGGCGGTGTCGGTGGAGACGCTGAGCCGGGTGCCGTCCAGGGTGGCGGTGAAGCCGGCGGGCACGCCGCCGGACAGCGCGTAGCGGTAGTTCTGCTGCGCGCCGGTGGCGCCCTCGACGCCCTCAGTGAACGCGAGCAGGTCCACGCTGACCGGTGCCTCGCCGGGGGCGACGGACAGCACGGAGGGCACGAACACCGGCGGGTAGTCGTCCTCGGTGTACACGGTGATGGACAGGGTGATCACGCTGGTCCGGGCGGTGGTGTCGCCGTCGCCGGTGGCGTCGGTGACCGGGACGGTGATCGACGCCGGTCCGACGTACCCGGCGGCCGAGGTGTAGCGCAGGGTGCTGGAGTCGACCACCAGCGCCGAGCCGTCGGAGCGGGTGGCGGTGACGGCGGTGGCGTCGGCGATCTTCGGCGTGCGGCCCGGGGCGACCTGCACCTGCTCGTCCAGGGTGATCTCCAGGGTCTCGCCGCTGGCCACGCGCAGCTCGGCGGCCTTGGGCCGGGCGACCGGCGGGAAGAACCCGAGGGCGGGCACGGTGATGAACGCGTAGGAGCGCGCGGACTCGTCGGTGGTGTTGGTGAGCAGGTAGGGCACGGTCTGCGCGCGGTCGGAGAGCGTCACGGTGACCACCCCGCCGGTCACCGAGGCGACGTCGGCGGCGCTGCCCGGCACGGAGACCGCGAGGTCGCTCAGCGGGCCGCTGGGGTTCTGCGCCAGGCTCAGCACGTCGACGTCCACGGCGGTCTTGCCGATCGTGTCGACCGGCGGCACGACGACGTCCTTCGCCACCGGTGCGAGCACGGGCGCGTCGCCGTTCACCGTCACGGTGAGCACGGCACCGGAGGTCGCACCCCGGGAGTTCTTCGCGGTGTACCCGATCGGGTAGATGCCGTCGGACTGCGCGGTGACGACGATCCGGCTGCCGCTGACCGTGGCCTCGACGCCGCCCTCGGCGGGCACCTCGAGCGCGGGGTCGATCGACAGGTCGCCACCGGCGACGTCCACGTCGTTGTCCAGCACCCGCACCTCGACGGTCTGGCCGGGACGCACGGTGACCGTGTCGTCGCGGGCGACCACCCAGTTGCTGTCGGCGGGCCGGGCGGCGATGCCGACGCGCACGGTGGCGACGGCGCGCTGGCCGGTCCAGTCCTCGACGGCGTAGGTGAAGGTGTCCGTGCCGGACTCCCCGGTCAGCGCCTCGTACTCCAGGTAGTCCGCGCCGACGTCGGTGATCCGGCCCTTGGTGCCGGCGGAGGCCTGGCCGAGCAGGGTGAGCCCGTCGCCGTCGGCGTCGATGCCGACCAGCGGCACCTTGATCCGCACGGTGTCGCCCGCGAACACGCGTGCCTCGAGGTTGAGCGGGCGCGGCGGTGCCTTGGTGGCGGCGTCGGACTCGTGGACGCGCACGGTGACGGTGGCGGCCGTCTCGTTGCCGGTGGCGTCGCGCACGATGAAGGTGGCGTGCACGGTCATCGGCGTGGCGGGCGCCTGGTAGCGCAGCACGTCGCCGGCGACGAACATCAGGCCCTCGCCGTCGCCCAGCGGCTCGGCGAACTCGGTGGCCAGGGTGATCGCGTCGCCGTCGGGGTCGTAGGCGTTCTCCATCACCGGGATCGTGACGACGCCGCCGGTGCGCACCTCGGCGGTGACGTTCGGCACCACCGGTGGCTGGGTGGTGGAGGACGCGGGCACGGGGGTGACCAGGATCTCGCCGGTCGCGGAGGCGGTGCCGTTGGAGACCACGTACGGGATCGTGACCGACTCGGTGAGCGCGCCGGTGGCCGAGATCTGGACGACCTCGTGGTTCCGGACGGCGACCCGCAGCCCGTCCACGGTGCCGACCGACTGGAGCACGAGCACGCTGCCGGCGGGGTCGGTGTCGTTCGCCAGCGGGGCGACGGTGACCTCGCCGCCGCTCGGCAGGTACGCCTTGTCCAGCACCGCCACCGGCGGCTGCACCTGGTCGGGCACCTCGCGCACGTCGATCCGGGCCAGGCCGGTGGCCTGCTGCGGCGCGGCGGTGACGGTGAACTTCACGTAGTAGGTGCCGGCCTGCGCGGCGCTGAACCGGAAGGTGCCGCGGTCGAGGTCCGGGGTGACGGTGGTGCCGGTGACCTCCTCGACGCCGGCGAGGCGCGGCTGCTCGGCGCCGTGGCTGCGCACGGCCGCGAGCGGCTGGAGCAGCACCTCCTGGCCGGCGTAGGTGACCGCGTGCACCGGGTCGACCAGCAGATCGGTGGTGCCGACCGCGCGCACGTCGACCTCGACCACGCCGTCCACGGTGTGCGCGCCGTCGGAGACCGCCACGTGCACCACGGTCGACCCGAGCGATCCGCCGTCGGCCACGTACGTGAGGGTGCCGTCCTGCCGGAACCGAGCGGTCCCCTGCTCGGCGACCGCGCTGACCAGCGTCAGCACGTCGCCGTCCGGGTCGGTGAAGTCCGACAGCACCGGGTAGGTGGCGGTGGTGCCCTGCTCCACGACGATCTGGCCGGTGCGGGTCTGCACCGGCGGCTCGTCCTGGCCGAGATCACGGACGGTCAGGGTGACCTGCGCGGTGGACGGGGCGCTGGTCCCGCGACCGTCGGTGATCGTGTACGAGAAGGTCACCGAGCCGGAGGCGTCCGGCGCGACCGCGAGCTGGAGGGCGCGCCCGCCGTAGACCTCGATCAGGGTGCCGAACTCGGCAGGCACGGGGTCCAGGTCGGAGATCGCGAGGATGCCGCAGTCCGAGGAGGTGTCGTTGTCGATCACCGAGAGGATCGTGGTGCGCCCGGGACGGACGCCGAAGGAGTCGTCGTTGGCGCGCGGCGGGGCGCTGCTCTCGGTGCACTCGGGCACGAGCTGCTGGGTGGTCCGCTCGCCCTCGCTCTGCTCGCTGTCGTCCTCCGGCTGGTCCTCCGGGACGATGTCGGCCCAGTCGGGCTCGCGCAGCTCGGTGTCCTCCAGCGGCAGCCAGAGCCGGCCGTCGACGGTCTCGTTCAGCGCGACGACCTGCCGGTTCACCCGGAAGGTCAGCGAGTCGCCGGAGGTCACGCCCTCCAGGTCGAGCACCTGGGGGTCCTGGCCGTCGCAGAGCAGCAGGTAGTTCGCGGTGGCCGAGGGCCAGGCGCCGTGGGCGCAGGTGCCGACGCGCACGGGTGCCGCCGGGGTGCCGCCACCGCCGGCCTGGTAGGTCTCGGCGGCCGCGCCGTCGGACAGCCGCACCTCCGCCAGACCGGCCGACCCGGCGACCAGCACCGTGTCGTCCGCGGGCCCGGCCTGCTGGAGCACCGGCGTGGTCATGCCCAGGGTGCTGGAGCCGCCCGGGGTGCGCACGGTGTCGCCGTCGAGGCCGACCACCACGTCGCCGACCGCGGTCACCGCGTCCACCGGACCGCCCAGCCCCGCCTCGACGGTGCTCTCGGCCGCGCCACCGACGACCGGGGTGAGCCGGGTGACGTCACCGGTGGCACCGGCCACGGCGAAGGCGTCGCCGGAGGTCGAGACGACCACCTGCCCGTCCTCGCCGATCTCGGCGTCGGCCTCGTCGGTGGTGGACAGCAGCGGCAGGTCGGCCAGCGTCCGCACCCACACCTGGCCGTCGGTCGCCAGCACGGCGACGGTGCCGCCGCCCATGGCCACCTGCGCGCCGGCCGGCACCGCGACCTGCGCGGCGGCGGTGACCCCGGCCGGGTCGACCACGGAGACGGTGCCGGGCTCGACGAGCAGGACGTCGCCGGCCTCCTGGAGCACGTCGAAGTCCGAGCCGGTGGCGGTGAGCCCGGCGTTGAGCTCCTCGACCTGCGCGTTGTACCGGCCGAGCTGCAGGGTGCTGGTGGACGTCAGCCACACCGCGCCGTCGTTGAGGTCCACCCGCGCCAGCGGGAAGCCGGGGTTGACCAGCGCGAGGGTGGCGAGCACCGCGGGCACGGTCACCACCGCGACGCCGGACACGGTCCGACGGCGGTCCCAGGGCCATCTCATGACGCGCAGCCCTCGGTCGGCGTCGCGGAGGCCCGGCGGTCGGCGCGCACGATCGACACCTCGATGCAGACCTCACCCTCGCCGTCCGGCGTGACGACCACCGTCGGGTCGTCCACCAGCGTCAGCGTGGGCTCGCCGGTGGCGGACAGCACGCCCCACAGGTAGCGGTCGCCCTCCTGCTCCGACGGGTTGGTCCAGGTGAAGACCACGGTGCCGTCGTCCTGGCGGGCGCCGAACAGGTTGGTGGGTGCGGGGACCACGGCCGCGACGGTCGGCGCGGGGGCGGTGAAGTCGGTCTCGTCGCCGTTCGGGGTGCCGTCGGAGCCGCGCCCGCCGAGCAGCACCACGGCCACGATCGCGCCGACCACCACGACGGCGGAGCCGACGGCGGCGAGCACGCGGCCGGTGCGGCGTGCGGGCGCGTGCCCGGGGCCGACCTCGATCCGCACCTCGCCGGGAGCCGGAGCCGGGGCGGGCGCGGGTGCCGGGGCGGGCTGCGCGGTGGCCCACGCCGGTGCGGGCGAGGCAGCCGGTGCGGTGGGCTGCACCTGGTGCACGGGGCGCATCCGGGTCGCGCCCTCCGCCCCGGCGACGTCGACCGGGCCGGCGGGCAGCGGCGCCGAGGGCGTACGGGGCGTCACCGGGGCGACCTCGACCACGGAGCGGGCGCGCGTGGCGTCGGCGGCACCGGCGTCCAGCGGGGCGCCCCGCAGCACGCCGGGATCGGCCTCCAGCTCCAGCGCCGTCACCGGCAGGCCGAGGTCCTGCTGCACCGCCTGCAGGTCACGGCCCAGGTCGGCGGCGCGGGCGTGCCGCTGCACGGGCTCGCGGGCCATCGCCCGGGCGAGCACGGTGCGCAGCCGCTCGGGCACGTCGTCCCGGGTCAGCGGCGAGGGGGTGCCGCGCTCGATCCGGCCGACCAGGTCCGCCGCCTCGTTGCCGCCGCCGGGGCGCTCGAAGGGCGAGCGTCCGGCCAGCGCGGAGAACAGCGTCGCCGCCAGCGAGTACACGTCGGAGCGCTCGTCACCGTGCGGCTGCGCCGCCAGCAGCTCCGGGGCCGCCCACGGGATCGACATGCCCACGGCGGCGCCCTCGGCGTCCCGCGGCGAGGCGATGCCGAAGTCGGACAGCACCGGACGGCCGAAGTCGTTGGTGAGCACGTTGCCGGGCTTGATGTCCCGGTGCACGATCCCGGCGCGGTGCACGGTCTCGACCGCGGCGGCCAGCCGCACACCGGTCTCCAGCACCTCGGCCACGGTGAACCGCTCCGAGCGGTACCGCTGGCCGAGCCCCGGGCGCGAGCAGTACTCCAGCACCAGGTACGGGCGACCGTCCTCGGCCACCCCCGCCTGGAACACCGACACGATCGACGGGTGGTGCGCCACCCGCGCCATCAGGTCCGCCTCGCGGGCGAAGGCCTCTCGGGTGGCGGGGTCGACCGAGTCCAGCAGCACCTTCACCGCGACGGCACGCCGGGGCAGCTCCTGGTCGTACAGGAACACGTCCGCCGCGCCCCCGCCCCCGAGCAGCCGCTGCGGGGTGTATCCCGGGATCCGCGGCGGCCGCGAGGGCTCACGTCGCTGGTTCACGCACCGGGCTCCACGGTGAACGTCACGCCGTCGCCGAGATCGACGACGTCCCCCACCCCCACCGCGACGGGATCGCCCGCGGTGATGCGGCGCGCGGGCAGCGGACCGCTGGCCACCGTCACGCCGTTCGTCGAGAACAGGTCCGTCACCAGGACCAGTCCCTGCTCCACGTGCACCTGCGCGTGCGAGCGGGAGATGTCCTGCTCCGGGCTGGGAACCGCCACCAGGCGGGAGCCCGCCGGGGCACGCTCCGCCTGCGGGGCACGACCGAGGACCACCGGGCGGTCCAGCGGGACCGTCTCCCCGGTGGACAGGTGCAGGTGGGCGACCGGCTCGGCCGGTGCGGACGGGGCGGGCACGGCCACCGCCGCCTGCCCGGGCACGCCGTAGCCACCCGCGGCGCCGGCGCCCACGGCCTGCGGGACGGGGGCGCCCTGCGGCACGCCCGCCGGGCCGGAGGGCCACTCGCCGGTCTGCGAGACCGCCCAGGAGGGCAGGTTCTGCCGGATCGACGCCAGCTCGCCGGACATGATCGTCAGGCCGTCGTGGTCGTCGGCGGAGGCCGGGCCGGGCAGCGCGGGGGTCGGCGCCGGGGCTGCCTCGGGCTCGGGAGCGGGTGCCGGGGCGGGGACGGCGTCCAGGTGCTCGACCGCGGGGGCCGGCGCCGGGGCGGGCGGCCAGGTCGGGGCGGGCAGGGCGTCGACCGGGTGCTCCTCGGCCTCGTCCAGCACGGGCTCGGGCTCCGACGCGGTCGCGCTCTCGGGCGCGACGAGCGGCTCGACCTCGGCGGCGTGCTCCGGCACGACGACGTCGGCCTCCGGCTCCGCGGCGACCTCGGCGTCGGTGTCGCCTGCGTCGGTGGAGTCGATGGCGTCAGCGGCGACCGCCTCGCCCTCGTCCGACCCGACCTCGTCCTCGACCTCGTCCTCGACGACCTCGTCCTCCGCCGCCACGACGGCGACCGGCTCGGCCACCTCCGCGACGACCGGCTCCTCGACGTCCGCGGCCTCGACCACGTCCGGCAGGTCGGCCGCCACGGCCTCCTCCGCCACCACGTCGGCCGCACCAGCCGCCAGGTCGTCCCCGGCCGCCGCCACCGCGTCGGCCTCCACCGCGGCCACCCCGAAGGTCGCCACCGGCACCGGCTGCGCGATCGTCCGCACCACCGGCACGTCGTCGGTCCCGCCCGTGGGGGCGTCGGCGGTGAGCTTCACGCGCACCCGGGACGCCCGCACCACGCCGGCGGCGATCGGCAGGCTCGCGCCGCGCGCCGCACCGGCCACCCGGATGGTGACCTCCTCGGCCGCACCGGTGGAGCGCTCGGACCACGACAGCACCTCGGGGGCGGTGAGCACCTCGGCGCGGGTGCCGCGCACCACCTCGACCTCGACGTCCCCGCGCAGCGCGGTCTGCACGCCGCCGCTGCTCAGGTCGACCGCCGCGAAGGGGTGCAGGCCGCTGATCCCGTGGCGCATCAGGGCGTCGAGCTGGCCCGCCATGCCGCCGTGCTCGGGCGCGGAGGCCCAGACGTCCCGCACGACCTCGGCCGGGGTGGTCGGCGCGAGCAGCAGCACGACCCCGCCCGCCACGACGGCGTACCAGTCTCCGGGGGTGTACTCCGGCACGATCACCGCTGGTCCTCCACACGCGTCCGGGGCCGCGGGATCGTCGCCCCGTCGACCGTCTCGTCCCAGGTCCTATCGGCAGGAACACCCCCGAGCGCAAGCCATCCGCCCGCAGAGTCCACCGAAGGGAGTGCATCCACCACCACGGCGGTGGCGTTGTCGCGGCCCCCGTGGTCCACCGCGAGGCGCACCAGGGCGGCCGCCGTGGCCGCTCCCTCGGCGCCGCCGGCGAGCACCTGGGCGATGTCCGCGGGGGTCAGCTCGTTCGTCACCCCGTCGGAGCAGATGAGCATCCGGTCACCCGGACGCGCGGGCAGCATCCAGTAGTCCGGCTCGGGGTCGGCGCCCGTGCCGAGCGCGCGGGTGAGCACGTGCCGCTCGGGGTGCTGCTCGGCGGCGTCGCGGCTGAGCATGCCGCTGTCCACCAGCTCCTGCACGACCGAGTGGTCCACGGTCAGCTGGGCGAGCTCGCCGTCGGCCCAGCGGTACACCCGCGAGTCGCCGACGTTGAACACCAGCCAGTGCGCGGCGCCGTCGTGCTCGCCGAGGGCGACGCCGGCGACGGTGGTGCCGCCCTCGCGCCGCTCGAAGGCGGTCCGGATCCGCTGCGCGGCGCGCCGGAAGCACGCGTGCACGTCGCCCGGGTCGACGGTGGTCAGCCCGGCGAGCTGCGCGAACTCCTCGACGGCGAGCCGGCTGGCGACGTCGCCCGCCTCGTGCCCGCCCATGCCGTCGGCGACCAGGAACACCGGCGGGTGGGCGAGCATCGCGTCCTCGTTGAGCGCGCGCACGCGCCCCCGGTCGCTCGCCGATCCCCAGCTCGTGCGCACCTGCTCGCCTCTCGTCGTCCCTGCTCGTCCCGCCCGGTCGAGTATGCCTCGGATCACGTCGCGTCTCGGTCAGATACCGAGCTGGTAGACGCCCCAGTACGCGAGCACCACCAGCAGCGCGACGCTGGCGAGGCACGATCCCCACAGCACCGCGTGGCCGATCAGCCCCCGGGCGAAGGGCTGCCGGGAGCGGCGCAGCGCGCGCATCCGCTCCACCACGGCGGCACCGGCCACCACCGCGCACAGCCCGAGCAGGCGCACGCCGACCCAGCCGCCCTGCACCACCCAGCCGTTGCGCTCGTAGCCCAGCGCGAGGCGCGCGACGGCCACCAGGTACCAGACCAGTCCGACCACCGTCGCCACCGACGCCGCGGACAGCAGCGCCATCCGGCGGGCCAGCACGGGATCGCGACCGGGCACCGGGGTGCGCCCGCGCAGGTGCTGCACGCCGATCACCGCCCACCGGCCGACCGGCAGCAGCACGATCAGCCCGACCGCGCTGAGCACCAGGGCCACCACCGCGTCGCCGTCGCCGAACCACCGGGGCGTCGGCGTGGGCGCCGCCCAGTAGAGCTGCTCCGGCTGCGCGCCGGCGATCCGCGGCCACCCGGAGGCGGTCTCCGGCAGGCCGAGCACCCAGCCGGACAGGTCGCGCAGGAACGCCGGGGCGACCTCGCCGTCCACCCGGATGCCGTGGTCGGCGCCCCGGTAGTAGCGCACGGTGTAGTCGGTGTTGCCGGCGATCGCGACGTCGCGGATCACCTGCTCGGCACCCTGCACCAGCGGCATGGAGGCGTCGGCGGTGCCGTAGGCGACCAGCACCGGCTGCGTCATCCGGCGCTGGTAGGGCGACACGTCGAAGTCGGCGTACTCGAAGCCGCCGCCGGGCACCGACATGCCGACGGCGCGCGGGATCGCCCGGAACACCTGCTCGGGCACGCCGGTGTTGCGCAGGTAGGAGCCCATCGCGAAGGCCGCCTGCTGCCGGGGCGGCACCACCGGCGCGGACACCAGGGCCACGAAGTCGATCGCCGGCTGCTCGACCGCCATCACCGGGGCGATCCAGGCACCCTCGCTCTCCGCGTAGACGCCCACCCGGTCCGGGTCGACCCCGGGCATCGCGCGCAGCAGGTCGAAGGAGCGCAGGTAGTCGGCGGCCATCGCCACGTAGTCGCGGTGCCGGGTGGTGTAGGTGTCGAGGCGCTTGTCCGGCACCATCGTCGCCACGCCCGCCGCCGCCAGCGCCTCGGCCTGCTCCACGAAGGCGAGCTCGTAGGTGCCGGTGCCGGCGCCGTGCACGAACAGCACCGCGGGCACGTCCCCGCTGACACCGACCGGCATGTGCACCTGGGCCTGCACGCTGGTGCCGTCGAGCTCGACGGTGACCACGGAGGTCTCGACCTCGTACCGCCCGGGCTCCGGCGCGTCGGTGATCGCGGTCGAGGACGACTGCACGGTCAGCGGGTCGGTCATCGGCACCGGGGTCCACTCCGGTCCCATCAGCGCGCCGAGCGCCGCGAGGACCACCGCCCCCACGACGCTGCCGACCGCCGTCCTGTTGCGCACCTCCCGATTATCCCCGAGCCGGCGCCACCACCCGCGCACGGGTGCGTCGGCACCCGGCCCGGCGGGTGGGGGAACGGTCACCGGCTCAGAACCCGAGGCGGCCGAGCTGCTTCGGGTCGCGCTGCCAGTCCTTCGCGACCTTCACGTGCAGGTCGAGGTACACCCGGTTGCCGAGCAGCGCCTCGATCCCCCGGCGGGCCCGGGTGCCGACGTCCCGCAGCCGGGACCCGCCCTTGCCGATCACGATCGCCTTCTGGCTGTCCCGCTCCACGAACAGGTGCACCCGCACGTCCAGCAGCGGCACCTCGCCGTCGGCGACCTCGCGCGGGACGATCTCGTCCACCACCACGGCCAGCGAGTGCGGCAGCTCGTCGCGCACGCCCTCCAGCGCGGCCTCGCGCACCAGCTCGGCGACCATCACGGCCTCCGGCTCGTCGGTCAGCTCGCCCTCCGGGTACAGCGCGGGACCCTCCGGCAGGTGGGAGATCAGCACCTGCTCCACCACGTCGACCTGGTAGCCGGACTCGGCGGACACCGGCACCACGTCGGCCCAGTCGCCCAGCTCGGAGACCGCCAGCAGGTGCTCGGCCAGCCGCTGCTTGCCGACCAGGTCGGCCTTCGTCGCCAGGGCGACCACCGGGGTCCGGCGCGGCAGCGCCGCGAGCTGCTCGGCGATGAACCGGTCGCCGGGGCCGACCTTCTGGTCCGAGGGCAGGCAGAAGCCGACCACGTCCACCTCGGTCAGGGTGCCGCGCACCAGGTCGTTCAGCCGCTCGCCGAGCAGGGTGCGCGGGCGGTGCAGGCCGGGGGTGTCCACCAGCACGAGCTGCGCCTCCGGGCGGTGCACGATGCCGCGCACGGTGTGCCGGGTGGTCTGCGGGCGCCCGGAGGTGATCGCGACCTTCTGGCCGACCAGCGCGTTGGTCAGGGTGGACTTGCCCGCGTTGGGCCGGCCGACGAAGCAGGCGAAGCCGGATCGGTGGGTCATGGGGGTGTTCTCCGTCATCGGTTCGTCGGATCAGCGGGTGCGGTGCGGGGCGGCGTCGTGCGGGTCGGGCTCGTCGGCACGGTCGTCCGGGCGCTCGTCGGCGTCGACCGGATCGGGCCGATGCACCCGGGAGACCTGCACCCGGGCGATGCGCTTGCGGCGGCCCTCGGTGCCCTCGGCGACCAGGCGCAGGCCGTGGATCTCGCCGACCGACCCGGCGATCGGCACCTTGCCGAGCGCCTTGGCCAGCAGACCGCCGGCGGTGTCCACGTCGTCGTCCTCGACCTCGATGCCGAACAGCTCGCCGAGCTCGTCGCGGCCCATCCGCGCGGGGACCAGGAAGGTCCCCTCGCCCAGGTCCTCGACCTGCGGGGCGGAGGGGTCGTGCTCGTCGGTGAGCTCGCCGACGATCTCCTCCAGGGCGTCCTCGATGGTGACCAGACCGGCGATCCCGCCGTACTCGTCCACCACCATGGCGATGTGCGAGGCACCGGCCTGCAGCTCGCGCAGCAGCTCGTCCACCGGCTTGGACTCCGGCACGAACACGGCCGGGCGCACCAGCGACCCGGCGGGGGCGTCCATCGCCTCCGGCTCGTCCTGCACCCGGCGCACCAGGTCCTTGAGGTAGAGCACGCCGCGCAGGTCGTCCACCTGCTCGCCGATCACCGGCACCCGCGAGTAGCCGGAGCGCAGCAGCAGCGAGAGCACCTTGCGCAGCGGCGTGCTCTCGGCGGTGGTGACCATGTCGGTGCGCGGCACCATGACCTCGCGGGTCAGCGTGTCGCCGAGGCCGAGCACCGAGCGGACCATCTCGCGCTCGTCGGTGTCGATCGCCGGGGACTCCCCCACCCGATCGACGATCTCGCGCAGCTCGTCCTCGTCGAGATCCGCACCGGCACCCGGCGCCATCCGCACCAGCGGGGCGGCGACCCGGCGCACCCCGGCCAGCAGCCGGGAGGTCGCCGCGAGCACCTGGCGCGGGTACCGGTGGCCGAGCGAGCGGGGGCTGAGCCGGGCCAGCACGACGGTGAGGAACGCGCAGGCGGCGACCGCGATCACCAGCTCCACCGACCAGGTCAGGGTGCTGGCCGCGATCGCGAGGGTCAGGCAGACCGCCGCGAGCATCTCGCAGAGCAGCCGCACCACGGCGGCGGCCTGGGCGACGGCGGCGCGCTCGTCGGTCAGCCGGCGCACCCGCTCGGCGGCGGGGTGCCGGGCGGCGAGCAGGTCGGCGACCGCGGACCGGCCGATCCGGAGCACCGCGGCCTCCCCGGCGGACAGCGCGGCGGCGGCCAGCACCGCCAGCACCGTCAGCGCGGCGAGCAGCAGGACCGGGACGTCGTTCATCGACCCGCGAGGAAGGTCAGCAGCAGCTGACGCTGCAGGCCGAACATCTCCTTCTCCTCCTCCGGCTCCGCGTGGTCGTAGCCCAGCAGGTGCAGGATCCCGTGCGTGGTGAGCAGCAGCAGCTCCTCGACCGTGGAGTGGCCGGCGGCCAGCGCCTGCTGCGCCGCGACCTCCGGGCAGAGCACGATGTCGCCGAGCAGCCCCGCGGGCGTCGGCTCGTCGGCGCGGCCCGGGCGCAGCTCGTCCATCGGGAAGGAGAGCACGTCCGTCGGGCCGGGCTCGTCCATCCACTTGATGTGCAGGTCCGTCATGACGTCGGTGTCGACCAGCATGATCGACAGGTCGGTCTGCGGGTGCAGGTGCATCGCGTCCAGGACGAAGCGCGCCAGGGCGGCGAACTCCGCCTCGTCGACCTCGTGGCCGGACTCGTTGTTGACCTCAATGCTCATCGCTTGTTGCTGTCCCAGCGTGCGTAGGCGTCGATGATGTCGCTCACCAGGCGGTGGCGGACGACGTCGGAGGAGGAGAGACGGCAGAACGCGACATCGTCCACGTCCGCCAGGATCGACTCGACGGCCCGCAGCCCGGAGGTCGTGCCCGAGGGCAGGTCCACCTGGGTGACGTCGCCGGTGACGACGACGCGCGAGCCGAACCCGAGCCGGGTCAGGAACATCTTCATCTGCTCGGTCGAGGTGTTCTGCGCCTCGTCCAGGATGATGAACGCCTCGTTGAGGGTGCGCCCGCGCATGTAGGCCAGCGGGGCGACCTCGATCGTCCCGGCCTCCATCAGCCGGCCGATCGAGTCCGGGTCGACCATGTCGTGCAGCGCGTCGTAGAGCGGCCGCAGGTAGGGGTCGATCTTGTCGGACAGCGACCCGGGCAGGAACCCGAGCCGCTCCCCCGCCTCGACGGCGGGACGGGTCAGCACGATCCGGTTCACCTGCCGCGCCTGGAGCGCCTGCACGGCCTTGGCCATCGCGAGGTAGGTCTTGCCGGTGCCGGCCGGGCCGATGCCGAAGGTGACCGTGTTCCGGTCGATCGCCTCGACGTACTCCTTCTGCCCGGCGGTCTTGGGCCGGATCGTCCGCCCCCGCGAGGACAGGATGTTGAACGTCAGCACGTCCGCCGGGCGGGTGCCGGTGCCGGCGGTGAGCATCGCCACCGAGCGGGTCACGACGTCCGGGGTGAGCGGGGTGCCGGCGACGGCGGTCTCGACCAGCTCGTCCACCAGGCGCGCGACCAGCGCCACGTCACCGGCGGGGCCGGCCAGCGCGATCTCGTTGCCGCGCACGTGCACGTCGACCGTCCGGAAGCCGTCCTCGATCGCGCGGAGCACCTGGTCGCCCAGGCCCAGCAGCTCGACCATGGAGACGGTGGACGGGATCGTGATCCGGTGCTCGACGCGGGCGTCGGGGCGTGCGGAGGACCGGCTGCGGTCTGCTGAGGTCTCGGCCATGTGCTCGGCGTCCGCCGCTGCGCTCCTTCTGCGGGCCCGCACGGTCGGCGGGGCGTCACCGGGGAGTCTACCGACCGGCTCCGACGCGCGCCCCGCCCGGGCCCCCGACGGCGGTACGCCCTGCGCGATCAGGGGCCTCGCACGAGGCATGCCGGCGCCGCGAGGTCGAGGGCCGATGGTCCCTAGGCACGGCGCGCGGGGCGGGGGCAGACTGCTTCGCAAGGGGGCAACGGCGCCCCCGGCATCGGGAGGTGCGACGTGGCTCTGTATGTCCAGGACTTCTCCGAGGGTGGCAAGGACCAGAAGGACCTGCTCGGCGGCAAGGGTGCGAACCTCGCCGAGATGACCCGGCTCGGCCTGCCGGTCCCGCCCGGCTTCACGATCACGACCGACGCCTGCCGCGCGTACATGCGCACCGGGCACCTGCCGCCCGAGCTGCGGGTCGAGGTCACGATGGCCCTGCGGCGGCTGGAGGACACCCTGGGCAGGAGCTTGGGCGACTTCCACGACCCCCTGCTGGTCTCGGTCCGCTCCGGCGCCAAGTTCTCCATGCCCGGGATGATGGAGACGGTGCTCAACGTCGGGCTGAACGACGCCTCGGTGGTCGGCCTGGCCGAGTTCTCCGGAGACGAGCGGTTCGCCTGGGACTCCTACCGCCGGCTGATCCAGATGTTCGGCAAGACCGTGCTCGACATCGACGGCGACCTGTTCTCCGACACCCTGGACAAGGCCAAGGCCGCCAAGGGCGTGCAGCAGGACGTCGACCTGGACGCCGAGGACCTGCGGCACCTGGTCGCCGAGTTCAAGGACATCGTGCGCACCGAGTCCGGCCGCGAGTTCCCGCAGCACCCCCGCGAGCAGCTCGACCTGGCGATCGTCGCGGTGCTCGGCTCGTGGAACACCGACCGCGCACGGCTCTACCGGCGGCGCGAGCGCATCCCGGACGACCTGGGCACCGCGGTCAACGTGTGCTCGATGGTCTTCGGCAACCTCGGCCCGACCTCCGGCACCGGCGTGGCGTTCACCCGCGACCCGGCGACCGGCCGCACCGGCGACTACGGGGACTACCTGGTCAACGCCCAGGGCGAGGACGTCGTCGCGGGCATCCGCAACACGCTGAGCCTGGCCGAGATGGAGCAGGAGGACCCGACCTCCTACGGCGAGCTGCGGCAGGCCATGCGCCGGCTCGAGACGCACTACCGCGACCTGTGCGACGTGGAGTTCACCGTCGAGCGCGGCAAGCTCTGGATGCTCCAGACCCGCGTCGGCAAGCGCACCGCCCCGGCGGCGTTCCGGATCGCGACCCAGCTGGTCGACGAGCACCTGATCACCATGGACGAGGCGCTGGCCCGGGTCAGCGGGGCGCAGCTCTCGCAGCTGATGTTCCCGCAGTTCGACCACGGCGCCGAGCGGACCCTGCTGACGAAGGCCATGGCCGCCTCCCCCGGCGCCGCCGTCGGCAAGGCCGTCTTCGACCCGGCCACCGCGCAGGCGTGGGCCGCCGAGGGCGAGGACGTGGTGCTGGTCCGGCGCGAGACCAACCCGGACGACCTGGGCGGCATGATCGCGGCCGTCGGCGTGCTCACCGCTCGCGGCGGCAAGACCTCGCACGCCGCCGTCGTCGCCCGCGGCATGGGCCGCACCTGCGTGGTCGGCGCCGACGAGCTGGAGGTCGACGCGGTGGCCCAGCGGTTCACCGTGCACGGCACGGTGGTGCACCAGGGCGACGTGATCGCGATCGACGGCACCACCGGCGAGGTCTTCCTCGGCGCGGTGCCGGTGATGCCCTCCCCGGTCACCACCTACCTGGAGGACGGCCTGGACGCCGCGCTGGCGCAGGCCGGCGAGGACGAGCAGACCGCCGACCTGGTGCGCGCGGTGGACCGGCTGCTCCGGCACGCCGACGAGACCCGCCACCTGCGGGTGCACGCCAACGCCGACACCGCCGAGGACGCCCGCCGCGCCCGCTCGCTCGGTGCCCAGGGCATCGGGCTGTGCCGCACCGAGCACATGTTCCTCGGCGAGCGCCGGGTCATGGTCGAGCGCGTCGTGCTCGCCGCCGACGACGCGGAGCGCCAGGCCGCCCTCGACGCCCTGCTCCCGCTGCAACGGGCCGACTTCGGCGCCCTGCTGGAGCAGATGGACGGCCTGCCCACCACGATCCGGCTGATCGACCCGCCGCTGCACGAGTTCCTGCCCGACCTCACCGAGCTGTCGGTCAAGGTCGCGCTGGCCGCCGAGCGCGGGGAGCCGGACGCCGACGACGAGAAGCTGCTCGCCGCGGTGCGCCGGATGCACGAGGCCAACCCCATGCTCGGCCTGCGCGGGGTGCGCCTCGGGCTGTCGATCCCCGGACTGTTCGCGTTGCAGATCCGCGCGGTCTGCGAGGCCACCGCCGACCGGATCGAGGCCGGCGGCCACCCGCACGCCGAGATCATGGTGCCGCTGGTCGGCAGCGTGATGGAGCTGCACCTGGTGCGGGACGAGGCGCTGCGGATCATGGCCGAGGTCGGGCAGGGCCGGGGCGTCGACCTGTCGCTGCCGGTCGGGGCGATGATCGAGCTGCCGCGCGCCGCGCTCACCGCCGACCGGATCGCCGAGGTCGCGCAGTTCTTCTCCTTCGGCACCAACGACCTCACGCAGACCACGTGGGGGTTCTCCCGGGACGACGTCGAGGGTGCGTTCTTCCCGGAGTACCTGGCGAACGGGGTGCTCACGGTCAGCCCGTTCGAGACCATCGACACCAAGGGCGTCGGACGCCTCGTGCAGATCGCCGTCGAGGAGGGCCGGGCCACCCGTCCGGACCTCATGATCGGCGTCTGCGGCGAGCACGGTGGGGACCCGGAGTCGATCCGGTTCTTCGACACGGTCGGGCTGGACTACGTGTCCTGCTCGCCGTTCCGGGTGCCGGTCGCACGGCTCGAGGCCGGCAGGGCCGCGATCCAGGGCCCCGACACCGACGTCCGCTGAGGGCGGGCGCCCGGGCCGTCGGGCTGGTGAGACACCACCCCGGCGGCCCCGCGCCTGCGACACCATCCCCGCGGCCCGCCGGACCGCCCCCTCCGCACCCCGGCGGGCAGCGGCACGCCCGGGCCCCGCCCCCGGTCAGAGGGTGGGGAACCAGGTGCGGACCTGGCGGACGATCACGTGCTCGAACGCGTCGTCGTCGTGGTGCTCGGCCACCCAGCGCACGAACGACCCGCCCACCGCCGCGTCCATCTCCTGCCGGCAGGCCTCGGGCTCGGTGACCGCGCGGTGCAGCAGCTCGGTCGCCTCGGCGGGCGTGCCGTAGCGGAACGGGTACGCGTCCGGCACCACCGAGCGCACCCACGGCAGGTCCGGGAACACCCCGATCGCCCCGGCCGCGAGCGCCTCCACGTACTCCAGCCCGTAGGACTCCTCGGTGGCGGTGGCCAGGAACGCGGTGGTGCGCGACAGCGCGTCCCAGTACGAGTCGCGGCTGGCGGTCAGCGGGCCGACCCACGCCCAGTCGCGGGCGGACATCTTCATCGCCATGTCGGACACCAGGTGGTGCTCGTGCAGCCGCGCCTCCACCCGGATCGGCGTGCGCCGGTGCACCCGGTCCACCACCTCCAGGAACAGCCGGGGCTGCTTGCGCTCGGAGACGTAGATCGCCGGGTAGAGCACCACGGGCACGTCGGTGTCGTGCCGGGGGCGCACGTGCTCGCGGCGGAAGCCGAGGTTGACCCAGGCGGTCTTGGCCTGCGCGGCCAGCGGCGGCACCGTCCACCGGGCGACCACCTCGCGCACCTCGGAGGCCGTGCGCGCCGAGTTGGCGAAGGTCGGGAACAGCGCGCAGGACAGCGCCACCGCGGAGCGCTCCACGTCGTGCGGGTAGCGGGTGGCGTTCCACCACACGAAGTTCATGACGTGCGGCTCCTCGCAGGCCCCGTGCAGGGTCTGCCAGACGTGCACCGAGTCGATCACGTCCATCGAGATCACCACGGTGTCCCGGCCGTCCACGAACTCCAGCGGCAGCATGTCGAAGCCCGCGCACCGCCGGGGCCCGGGGCCGACCAGCACCGACCCCGGGAACACCCGCAGCAGGCGCCGGACCAGCGTGGCCCCCGCGTCGTGGCCGGTGACGACGCCCTCGGCGTCGACCAGCACCGCGTCGTGCTTCACCGCGACCTTCATCGTCCTCACCTCACCGTCCGGACGTCCCGGACCGGGCACCTCGGCGGGTGACCGGTCCGGGACGTCGACGTGTCAGCGGCCGTCGGCCGGGGTCGCCTCCCGATCGGCCGAGCGCGCGGCGTCGTTCGCGCCGTCCTCGGCGCCGGCCGAGGGGGTCGGCAGGCCGCCCGCGAGCACCCGACCGGGCGCGGTGGCGGGCGCGTCGTCCAGCGCCGGCTCCGGCGCCGGGTCCTCCAGCACGGCCGGGTCGTCGGCCTCGGCGGTGCGGATCCGCATGCCGTAGAACGACCGGTGCACGAAGAACGCCGAGATCACGAAGAACACCGCCGCGAGCACCGTCACCAGCGTGCCGCGCCCCTGGTCGGTCAGGCTGACCGCCAGCTCCACGGCCAGCAGCCCGAACAGGGTGGTGAACTTGATCACCGGGTTGAGCGCCACCGAGGAGGTGTCCTTGTACGGGTCGCCCACGGTGTCGCCGACGATCGTCGCGTCGTGCAGGGCGGTGCCCTTGGCGTGCAGGTCGACCTCGACCACCTTCTTGGCGTTGTCCCACGCCCCGCCGGCGTTCGCCATGAAGATCGCCTGGTAGAGCCCGAACACCGCGATCGACACCAGGTAGCCGATGAAGAAGAACGGCTCCACGAACGCGAAGGACAGGGTCGCGAAGAACACCGCGAGGAACATCGTCAGCATGCCCTGCTGGGCGTACTGGGTGCAGATCTCGACGACCTTGCGGGAGTCGGCCTCGCTGGCGCGGGTGCTGCCGTCCAGCCGGATCGTGGTGCGGATGAACTCGACCGCCCGGTACGCGCCGGTGGTGACGGCCTGGATCGAGGCGCCGGTGAACCAGAAGATGATCGCGCCGCCGGTGATCAGGCCGAGCAGGAACGGCGGGTGCAGCAGCGACAGGTTCTCCAGCCCCGTCGTCAGACCGGCGGTGAGGCCCACGATGATCGAGAAGATCATGGTCGTGGCCCCGACGACGGCGGTCCCGATCAGCACCGGCTTGGCGGTGGCCTTGAAGGTGTTGCCCGCGCCGTCGTTCTCCTCGAGCATCCGCTTGGCGGTCTCCCACTGCGGCGTGAACCCGTGCTCGGCGGCGATCTGCTCGGCGGCCCCCTCCTGCTCCTCGACCAGGGACAGCTCGTAGACGCTCTGCGCGTTGTCGGTGACCGGGCCGTAGGAGTCGACCGCGATCGTCACCGGTCCCATGCCGAGGAAGCCGAACGCGACCAGCCCGAAGGCGAACACCGCCGGCGCCACCATGAGCTGGTCGAGCCCCTGCTCCGCGATCAGGTACGCCCCGCCCATCAGCGCGACGATCGTCATGCCCAGCCAGTACGCGGAGAAGTTGCCCGCCACCAGCCCGGACAGGATGTTCAGCGAGGGCCCGCCCTCGCGCGAGGACGTGACGACCTCGCGCACGTGCCGGCTGCTGGTGGAGGTGAACACCTTGACCAGCTCGGGGATCAGCGCACCGGCCAGCGTGCCGCAGGAGATGATCGTCGCGACCTTCCACCACAGCCCGGCCCCGTCGCCCTCCATGTGCCCGAGCACCGCCCAGGTGGTCACGTAGGTGAAGGCGATGCTCACCGCGGAGGTCAGCCACACCAGCGAGGACAGCGGCTTCTCGAAGTCCATCCGCTCGGCGTGCGCGTACCGGCGACGCGTCCACGCGTCGTTCGCCAGGAAGGACAGCGCGGAGGCGATGACCATGACCGCGCGCACCACGAACAGCCAGACCAGCAGGGTCGCCTGCACGGCAGGGCTGTCGACGGCCAGCAGCACGAAGGTCACCAGGGCCACGCCGGTCACGCCGTAGGTCTCGAAGCCGTCCGCGCTCGGGCCCACCGAGTCGCCCGCGTTGTCACCGGTGCAGTCCGCGATCACACCGGGGTTGCGGGCGTCGTCCTCCTTGATCTTGAACACGATCTTCATCAGGTCCGCGCCGATGTCCGCGATCTTGGTGAAGATGCCGCCGGCGATCCGCAGCGCCGACGCGCCGAGGGACTCGCCGACCGCGAAGCCGATGAAGCACGCCCCCGCCACGTCGGCGGGCAGGAACAGCAGGATCACCAGCATCATCAGCAGCTCGAGGCTGATCAGCACCATGCCGATCGACATGCCGGACTTCATCGGGATCCGGTGCACCGGCAGCGGCTTGCCCTCCAGCGAGGCGAAGGCCGTGCGCGAGTTCGCGAAGGTGTTGACCCGGATGCCGAACCACGCCACCGCGTAGGAGCCGGCCATGCCGAGCAGGCTGAACCCGATGATCGTCGCCACCCGGCCCCAGCCGAAGCCGACCAGCACCCGGTAGTACACGACGATCACCGCCGCGATGAACACCCACAGCAGCATGAGGAACCGCCCCTGCTGCACCAGGTACGTGCGGCAGGTGGAGTAGATCAGCTCGGAGATCTCCCGCATGGCGGTGTGCACCGGCAGCCTGCGCAGCTGTATGTACGTGCCGGCGCCGAACGCGAGGCCCAGCACGCAGACCAGCAGGCCGACGCCGAGCAGCGCCCGCCCGGACACCCCGCCCATCACGGTCACCTGACCGAGGTCCGGCAGCGCCAGGCTCGCCTCGCCGCCGTGCAGGCCGCTCTCGCCGGCCGCGTCGGCGGACGTGCTCCCGGAGGAGGCGCAGCCCGCGAGGGTCAGCACCACCAGGCCGAGCAGCCCCGCCAGCGGTCCGGTCGCGCGGGGCCGTCGCCGGTCCAGGCCGGGCGGTGATCCCGCCGTGCCGGGGCGCCCGCCGACGGGTCGGCGGACGGTCGTGCTGTGGACGTCGGTGCTGGTACGAACCCTGTGCATGCTCACGGTCGGTCCCTGGGAGAGCGCCTTTGCTGTCCCTTCGACGCTAGATCCGCCGACCCCCGCGCGGCATGAGCCCTATGGCCCAGATCACACTGCTCAGGTCCACCGGCCGAGGCGCTGGGCGAGCAGGGCCAGCGCGACCGGCCCCGCGGTCGACGTGCGCAGCACGTGCGGGCCCAGCCGGACCGCCACGGCCCCGGCCTCGATCATCCCCGCGGTCTCCCGCTCGGAGATCCCGCCCTCCGGCCCGACGACGACCAGCAGGTCCCCGCCTGCGGGCAGCGCCACGTCACCCAGCGGCTCGGTGGCCTCCTCGTGCAGCACCAGCACCGCGCCGCCGCCCTCGACGGTGGCGCGCACCCGGCGCAGCAGGGCCCCGTGGTCGACCGCCACCGCGACCTCGGGCACGTGGGCGCGCCGGGACTGCTTGGCCGCGGTCCGCACGGTGCCGAGCCAGCGGGCCCGGCTCTTGGCGGCACGGTCGCCGCGCCACACCACGATCGAGCGCTCGGCCTGCCAGGGCACGACCTCGTCCGCGCCGACCTCGGTGGCCGCCTCGATCGCCATCTCGTCCCGGTCGCCCTTGGCGAGCGCCTGCACCAGCACCAGGCGCGGGCTGCCGACCGGCTCGACCACGATCTCGGCCACCCGCAGGTGCACGCCGTCCGGGCCGACCTCGGCGACCTCGCCGACCAGGCGGGTGCCGGCGCCGTCCACGACGTCCACCCGCTCGCCGGGCGCGCGCCGCTGCACCACGCCGGCGTGCCGGCCCTCGGTGCCGCCGAGCAAGAACGTCCCGCCGGGCGCGAGCCCGTCCAGGGTGCCGGGCTCGCTGAGGAAGACCGGAGCGGTCACCGGCTCACCGGCCCGCGAGCTTGTCGCGCAGCTTGGCGAAGACGCCCTGGCTGGCGGCGGTCAGGCGGGCCTCCGGGCGCTCCTCGTCGCGCAGGCTCGCGAGGCGCTGGAGCAGCTCGGTCTGCTCCTCGTCCAGGCCGGTGGGCACCTGGACGTCGACGTGCACGTGCAGGTCGCCGCGTCCGCCGCCGTGCAGGTGGCCGACGCCGAGGTTCTTCAGCGTGACCACCTGGGCGGGCTGCGTGCCGGGACGCAGGTCGACGTCGCGCGGGCCGTCCAGGGTGTCCAGGGTGAGCACGGTGCCCAGGGCAGCTGCGGTCATCGGCACCTCGAGGGTGCAGTGCAGGTCGTCGCCCTCGCGCATGAACGTGTCGTGCCGGCGCTCGCGCACCTCGAGGTAGATGTCGCCCGCGGGGCCGCCGGCCGGGCCCACCTCGCCCTGCGCGGTGAGCTTGATCCGGGTGCCGGTGTCCACGCCCGCCGGGACGTCGACCTCCAGGGTGCGGCGGGAGCGCACGCGGCCCTCGCCGGCGCACTCGGTGCACGGCTCCGGGATCGTGGTGCCGAAGCCGTGGCAGGCGGCGCACGGCTGGGTGGTCATCACCTGGCCGAGGAAGGAGCGGGCGACGCGCTGCACGGTGCCGCGGCCGGCGCAGACCTCGCAGGTGCGCGGGGAGGTGCCGGGGCGGCAGCAGGTGCCGGAGCAGGTCGGGCAGACCACGGCGGTGTCGACCGGCACCTGCCGGTGGGTGCCGAAGGTCGCCTCCGCGAGGTCGAGGTCGAGCCGGACCAGCGCGTCCTGCCCCCGCCGGGCGCGCGGGATCGGGCCGCGCTGCGCACCGGCACCGGCCCCGCCGAAGAAGGTCTCGAAGATGTCCTGGAAGCCGAAGCCGCCGCCCATGCCGCCGCCGGGCGACGAGGGGTCGGCGCCGAGGTCGTACATCCGGCGCTTCTCCGGGTTGGACAGCACCTCGTAGGCGCGCGAGACGTCCTTGAACTTCTCCTCGGAGCCGGCCTCGGCACCGGCGACGTCCGGGTGCAGCTCACGGGCCAGGCGGCGGTAGGCCTTCTTGATCTGCTCCGGGGTGGCGTCGCGCTGCACGCCGAGGATCTCGTAGTAGTCGCTCACTCGTCACTTCCTGCGCTGGTGGGGTCCGTCGTGCGGGTCGGCGCGCCGGTGGGGGCGCGGTCTGCGGCGCTCACCCGGCGAGGATCCGGGAGAGGTACCGCGCGACGGCCCGCACCGCCGCGATCGTGCCGGGGTAGTCCATCCGCAGCGGTCCGACCGAGCCGATCCGCGCGACCGCGGACCCACCCTCTCCCGGGCCGCCGTAGCCGGTGGTGACGAAGGACGTCTCGAGCAGCCCCTCGTGCTGGGTCTCGCGGCCGATCCGCACCGCCACGGCGGTGTCGTCGGCGGCCATGTCGGTCAGCAGCCGCAGCAGCACCACCTGCTCCTCCAGCGCCTCGAGCACCGGGCTCAGCGTGCGGGCGAAGTCGGCGCCGCTGCCGCGGACCAGGTTGGCGGCCCCGGCGACGACGACACGCTCCTCGCTCTCCCCCGCCAGGGTGTCCTCGACCACGCCGACCACCGCGCGCACCAGGGGGGCGTCGGCGGGGGCGAAGTCGTCGGCGAGGTCGGCGAGCACGGAGTCGAGCTCGGCCAGCCGGCGCCCGACGGCGGCGACGTTGAGCCGGGTGCGCAGCCGGGCGACCACCACCGGGTCGAGGGTCTGCGCGAGCTCCAGGGTGCGCTGCTCGACACGGCCGTGGTCGGTGATGATCACGACCAGCAGGTGCCGGTCGCCGACCGGGACCAGCTCGACGTGCCGCAGGGCGGTGCGCCGCAGCGAGGGGTACTGCACGACGGCGACCTGGTGCGTGAGCTGCGCGAGCAGCCGGACCGAGCGGTCCACCACGTCGTCCAGGTCGACCGCGTCCTCCATGAAGGTCTCGATCGCGCGGCGCTCGGGGGCCGACAGCGGCTTGATCGTCGCCAGACGGTCCACGAACAGCCGGTAGCCGGTGTCGGTCGGCACGCGTCCGGCGGAGGTGTGCGGCTGCACGATGTAGCCGCTCTCCTCCAGCGCCGCCATGTCGTTGCGGATCGTCGCGGGCGAGACGCCGAGGGAGTGCCGCTCGACCAGCGCGCGGGAGCCGACCGGCTCACGGGTGGCGACGTAGTCCTCCACGATCGCGCGCAGGACGTCCAGCCTGCGGTCCTCGCTCATCGTCCACCTCCGGCGATCGGGTAGCACTCGGATGTTCCGAGTGCCAATCCTACGCGGGTCGTCCGGGGGCGCCCGGCCCGCGCCCTGCCGCGTCCGCGCTCGGCGAACCGAGGGTGCCGCGACGGCGCTGGGTGGCGTCCACCACGGCCACCACGAGCGCGATCAGCACCAGGGTGATCGTGATCAGCAGCGCCCGCCCGGCGGCGGTCCCGCCCGCCGCGCCCCCGCTGAGCGCCGAGTAGTAGGTGGACAGCACCAGCGCGACGCCGAGCGCCGAGCCGATCCGCTGACCGACCTGGAGCATCGACCCCGCCACCCCGGCCCGCTCCACCGGCACGTGCGCCAGCGTCAGCGTCTGGTTGGGCGAGATCACCAGGCCGCTGCCGGCACCCGCGACCATCTGCGTCGCGGCCACCACCCAGCCGACCGCCGGCGCATCCACCAGCCGGATCGCCACGTCGGTGCCGACCAGCCCGAGCACCACCAGCACCAGCCCCACCACCACGAGCGTGCGCCCCCGGGTGGCCACCAGCCGGCCGGACTGCTGCGCGGCCACCGCCGAGGCGATGGCGAACGGCATGCCGACCAGACCGGCCTGCAACGCGGAGAACCCGGCGATCTGCTGGAGGTAGAGGGTGACCACCAGGAACACGGACGTGAACCCGGCGAAGTACGCCATGCCGAGCAGCGCGCCGTTGCGGAAGGACGGGTCGCCGATCACCCGCGGGTCGAGCACCGCCGCACCGGTGCGCCGCTGGTAGCCCCGCTCCCAGAGCACCGTGATCACGCCCAGCGCGAGACCGGCCGCCAGCCACCACCAGCGCCGGGGGTCGTCGGAGCCGCCGGTGGTGGTGACGAAGGGGATCATCACCGCCGTGGCGGTCAGCGCGACCAGCGCGAGGCCGGGCACGTCGAGGCGGGTGGGCGCACCCGGGCCGGTGGCGGGCGCCCGTCGCGGCAGCCAGCGCAGGGCGAGCGGCAGCACCACCGCGATCACCGGCACGTTGACGAAGAACACCCACCGCCAGCCGTTCTCCGGCCCGGCGATCTGCAGGATGATCCCGCCGAGCAGCGGGCCGATCGCGGTGGAGACGCCGATCGTCGCGCCGAACCATCCGAAGGCCTTGCCGCGCTCCCACCCGGTGAACAGCTGCTGGATCGTGCCGACCACCTGCGGGTTGAGCAGGCCGGCGCTGGCACCCTGGAGCAGGCGCGCGACGGCCAGGAACTCGTCGGAGGGCGCCAGCCCGGCGGCCAGGCTGGTCAGCGCGAAGCCGAGCAGGCCGACGAGGAACAGCACCCGGCGCCCCTTGGCGTCACCGAGCCGTCCGGCGGGCACCAGCACCAGGCCGAAGGCGAGGGTGTAGCCGGCGACGACGAGCTGGAGCTGGCTCGGCCCGGCCTCCAGGCTGCGCTCGATCGAGGGCAGCGCGACGTTGACGATCGAGACGTCGAGCATGGTGATGAAGCCGACGGCCAGGCAGACGCCGAGCGCGCGCCAGCGCAGCGGGTCGACCGGTCGCGCAGGAAGGGCTGCGGGGGTGGATGTCACCGACGTGTCCTACCACGCCCCGCCGTCATCGGCACCTACGCTGCCCCGGTGATGGACCGATACGGGACCGATGTGCTGTCCGCCGGGTCGTCCCGGCCCCACCGCCGACCGACCTCCCGCCAGCAGCCCGCCGAGCGCGGACTGGTGGTCGAGGAGGTGACCACCGGCTGGGTCGGCGCGATCGTGCGGGTGGAGAAGTCCGGCGGCGAGCACGTCGTCGTGCTCGAGGACCGCAAGGGCGCCACGCGCACCTTCCGGCTCGGCCCCGGCTTCTGGGTGGACGGGGAGCCGGTGGAGCTGGTGCCGGTGCGCGCCGCCGCGCCGACGGGGCCGAGGCGGACGGCTTCGGGGTCGATCGCCGCGCCCGAGCAGCGCGCGCGGGTGGCCCGGGGCAGCCGGATCTGGGTCGAGGGCAAGCACGACGCCGAGCTGGTCGAGAAGGTCTGGGGCGACGACCTGCGCGGCGAGGGCGTGGTGGTCGAGCTGCTGGACGGCGTGGACAACCTGGTCGACGCGCTGCGCGACTTCTCCCCCGGCCCCGGCCGCAAGGTCGGCGTGCTGGTGGACCACCTGGTACCGGGTTCGAAGGAGCAGCGGATCGCCGACGACGCGCTGCGGCGGGTGCCGGCCGGCACGGTGCTGGTGCTCGGCCACCCCTACGTGGACGTGTGGCAGGCGGTGCGCCCGGCACGGGTAGGCCTGTCGGCGTGGCCGACGATCGAGCGCGGCACCGAGTGGAAGCGCGGCATCCTGCGCGAGCTCGGCTGGCCCGCCGAGGAGCAGGCCGACGTGGCACGGGCCTGGCAGCGGATCCTGCGCAGCGTGCGCTCCTACGCCGACCTGGAGCCCTCGCTGCTCGGCCGGGTCGAGGAGCTGATCGACTTCGTCACGGCCCCCTGAGCCGGGCACGCGCGAGGGGCGCCACCCGGGATCGGGTGACGCCCCTCGCGCGTGCCCGGCAGCGGTCAGGCCGCGACCGGCTCGTTCTGCAGCCGGCGGTACATGAACGCCGTCGCGATCAGGCCGACCGGGATCGCCACCAGCACGCCGACGCCGCACAGGAACGAGCCGATCGCCTGGGCCACGTAGACGCCGAGGAACAGCAGCACCACGGTGCCGAGGTTCCGGTTGACCAGCGCGAAGCTCGCCTTGAGGGCGTCGACCGGGGCGAGGCCCTTGTCGATCACGAAGTACAGCGTGAACTGCGCGAAGAACGCGAACACGATGCCCGGCACCCAGAGCAGCAGGTAGCCGATGCCGGTGCCGACGCCGACGAGCAGCGCCGCGAGGATCACCTTGCCGAAGTCGTCGAACTTGAAGAACGTGGCGAACTCGACGCGGCGGCCGTTGACGATCTCCAGGGTGGCGCGGATGACGCCCGCCTGCATGAAGACGCCGAGCAGGGCGATCACGGCGAAGAACAGCAGGCCGGTGAACCCGCCGAGGGCGCCGAAGCCGCCGCGGACGTTGCCGTACTGGTCCACGCTGGCGGCTGCGGTCGCGGTGAGGATCGCGAAGAAGACGCCGGCGATCACGCCGATCACCACGACGTACGCGAGCACGCCGAGGATCAGCGGGCCGACGTTCTGCGTGAACTTGGTCCAGCCGTAGTTGAACGCCTCGCCGACGCCGGCGGTGGGGCCGGTCGCGCCGTAGGGCTGCTGCGGCTGCTGGGCGTAGGGCTGCGCGTAGGGCGCGCCCGGGGGCTGCTCGGCGTAGGGCTGCTGCGCGCCGTAGGGCTGCGCCGGCGGCTGCTGGCCGTAGGGGTCGGCGGGCGGGGGCGGGTAGCCGCCGGCGGCCGGTCCGTAGCCCGGGGCGGCGGGCGGCGGGTACGCGCCCGGCTGCGGGGCTGCCGGAGGCGGCGTGGGCTGGCCGGCGGCGGGCGTCGACGGCTCGTCACCGCTCGGCGGGGTGGTCCCCGGGTTCTCGGTCATCTGGATGCCTCCCTGTTGCGGACGTCGTTCGTCCGTCGCGACAGCGAACCGAACCTCGGACCTGCATGTCAAGGATCGCGGGCCGTGTCCGAGCACATGTCACGCATCGGGATGAACCGGACAAAGTCCCCGGTCAGACCCTCCCCGGTGCCTGCGCCGCGAACGGAGCGGGACGAGCATGGCGGATCGCGGGCCGGTCCGCACGGCGAACCGGCCCTCGGGCGCCCCGATCAGTCCGCGAGCGCCCGCACCACGGCGTCCGCGAGCAGCCGCCCGCGCCGGGTCAGCAGCACCCGCCGCCCGTCCACGTCGCCGCGTCCGAGCGCCGCACGCCCGTCCACCAGACCGTCCGCGACCAGGGCGGCGACCGCGCCGCGCCCCCGCTCGGACAGGTCGTCGACCGGCAGCCCCTCGCGCAGCCGCACGGCGAGCATCACGCGCTCCAGCCGGGCGATCTCCGCGTCGATCGTCTCGCGCCCGGCGGCGGGGCTCTGCCCGGCCTCGACGCGCGCCGCGTAGGCGCGGGGGTGCTTGACGTTCCACCAGCGCAGGCCGCCGACGTGGCTGTGCGCGCCGGGTCCGACGCCCCACCAGTCGTCGCCGCGCCAGTAGGCCAGGTTGTGCCGGCAGGCGTCGGCGGGGGTGCGCGCCCAGTTGCTCACCTCGTACCAGCCCAGGCCGGCCTCAGTGAGCAGGTCGTCCACCAGCTCGTACTTGGCGGCCTGGTCGTCCTCGTCGGGCAGCGTGAGCTCGCCCCGGCGCACCTGCACCGCCATCTTGGTCCCGGCCTCGACCACCAGCGCGTAGGCGGACACGTGGTCCACGCCGGTGGCCAGCGCGGTCTCCACGGAGGTGCGCCAGTCGTCCAGCGACTCCCCCGGCGTGCCGTAGATCAGGTCCAGCGAGACGGCCAGCCCGGCGTCCCGCGCCCAGGCGACCACGTCCGGGATCCGGCGCGGGTCGTGGGTGCGCTCCAGGGTCGCCAGCACGTGCGGCACCGCGGACTGCATGCCGAAGGACACCCGCGTGAAGCCCGCGCGGGCCAGCGCCGCCAGCGACTCCGGGGTCACCGAGTCGGGGTTCGCCTCGGTGGTCACCTCGGCGTCCGGCGCCAGCCCCCACGCGTCGCGCACCCCGTCGAGCATCCGGGCCAGGTCGTCGGCGGGCAGCACCGTCGGGGTGCCGCCGCCCACGAACACCGTCTGCACCGGTCGCGCCGGCAGCCCGGCCTCGGCCAGCACCCGGGCGCCCAGGGCGATCTCCCCCAGCGCCGTCGACGCGTAGGACGCCTGGCTGGCGCCCCCGCCGAGCTCGGTCGCCGTGTAGGTGTTGAAGTCGCAGTACCCGCAGCGCACCGTGCAGAACGGCACGTGCAGGTACACGCCGAAGCCGCGATCCTCGGCACCCGCACGGACCGACGCCGGCAGGGCACCGTCCAGCGGCGCCTCGTCGCCCTCGGGCAGCGAGGGGCTCACTTCTTCTTCGCGTCCTTGGCGTCCTTCGGGGCCGCCGCGTCCGACGACAGCGCCGCGATGAAGGCCTCCTGCGGCACGTCGACCCGACCGATCGTCTTCATGCGCTTCTTGCCCTCCTTCTGCTTCTCCAGCAGCTTGCGCTTGCGGGTGATGTCACCGCCGTAGCACTTGGCCAGCACGTCCTTGCGCATCGCGCGGATCGTCTCGCGGGCGATCACCCGGCTGCCCACGGCCGCCTGGATCGGCACCTCGAACTGCTGGCGCGGGATGAGGTCCTTGAGCTTGGACGCCATCATCACGCCGTAGGCGTAGGCCTTGTCCTTGTGCACGATCGAGCTGAACGCGTCCACCTGCTCGCCCTGGAGCAGGATGTCGACCTTCACCAGGTCGGCGCTCTGCTCGCCCACGGGCTCGTAGTCCAGGCTCGCGTAGCCACGGGTGCGTGACTTCAGCTGGTCGAAGAAGTCGAACACGATCTCGGCCAGCGGCAGGGTGTACCGCATCTCGACCCGGTCCTCGGACAGGTAGTCCATGCCCAGCAGGTCGCCGCGCTTGCCCTGGCAGAGCTCCATGATCGCGCCGATGAACTCGCTCGGCGCCAGGATCGTCGACTTGACGATCGGCTCGCGCACGTCGCGGATCTTGCCGCCGGGGAACTCGCTCGGGTTGGTCACGACGACCTCGGAGCGGTCCTCCATCGTCACGTTGTAGACCACGTTCGGGGCGGTCGAGATCAGGTCCAGCCCGAACTCGCGCTCCAGCCGCTCGCGGATGATCTCCAGGTGCAGCAGGCCGAGGAAGCCGACGCGGAAGCCGAAGCCGAGCGCCACCGAGGTCTCCGGCTCGTAGTTCAGCGCGGCGTCGTTCAGCTTGAGCTTGTCCAGCGCGTCCCGCAGCGCCGGGTAGTCGGATCCGTCGATCGGGTACAGGCCGGAGAACACCATCGGCTTGGGGTCGGAGTACCCGCCCAGCGCCTCGGAGGCCGGCTTGCTCGCGTTGGTGACGGTGTCGCCCACCTTGGACTGGCGCACGTCCTTCACGCCGGTGATCAGGTAGCCCACCTCGCCGACGCCCAGGCCCTTGGTCGGCACCGGCTCCGGGGAGATCACGCCGATCTCCAGCAGCTCGTGCGTGGCACGGGTGGACATCATCGCGATCCGCTCGCGCGGGTTGAGGTTGCCGTCCTTGACCCGCACGTAGGTGACCACGCCGCGGTAGGTGTCGTACACCGAGTCGAAGATCATCGCGCGCGCCGGGGCGTCCGCGTCACCGACCGGCGCCGGCACCAGCTGCACGATCCGGTCCAGCAGCGCCTCGACGCCCTCGCCGGTCTTGCCGGACACCTTGAGGCAGTCCGCCGGGTCGCCACCGATCAGGCCGGCCAGCTCCTCGGCGTACTTCTCCGGCTGCGCCGCCGGCAGGTCGATCTTGTTCAGCACCGGGATGATCGCCAGGTCGTTCTCCAGCGCCAGGTACAGGTTCGCCAGCGTCTGCGCCTCGATGCCCTGCGCGGCGTCGACCAGCAGCACGGCACCCTCGCAGGCGGCCAGCGAGCGGGACACCTCGTAGGTGAAGTCGACGTGCCCGGGGGTGTCGATCATGTTGAGCGCGAACGGGGTCCCGTCGAGCTCCCACGGCATGCGCACGGCCTGCGACTTGATCGTGATGCCGCGCTCGCGCTCGATGTCCATCCGGTCGAGGTACTGGGCACGCATCGCCCGCGAGTCGACCACGCCGGTGAGCTGGAGCATCCGGTCGGCGAGCGTGGACTTGCCGTGGTCGATGTGCGCGATGATGCAGAAGTTGCGCAGCAGCTCCGGCGGGGTCGCCGCGGGGGCGATGCGCTGGGACTGGGCGGCGCTCGGGATCGGGGACACGTGCTCCCTCGGTTTCGCAGGGTCGGACTGGCACCATCGTCCCATGCCGACGCCCGATCCCCGATCCGTGGGACCCACCATCGTCCTGCTGGACCGGCTGGCCGACGCCCAGGACGCCTTCGCCGCGCTGCTCGACGCCGCCGACCTCGACACCCCGGTCGCCGCCTGCGCGCCGTGGACGGTCACCGATCTCGCCCTGCACCTCGGCGGCGTGCACCGCTGGGCCGCCGCGATGGCCCGCGGGATCGAGCGCGACGACCAGGACCCCGCCGAGCCCCGGGATCCCGCCGCCCTGCGCGCGTTCTACCGGGAGCAGGCCGCTGCGCTGCGGGCCACGCTGCACGACATCGGCCCGGAGGCCCCCGCGATCACGCTGGACGGCCCCGGGCCCGCGTCGTTCTGGCACCGCCGGCAGCTGCACGAGACCCTGGTCCACCTGCACGACCTCGCCACGGCCCTCGACGTGCCGCACCCGGTGGACGACCCGGCGCTGTGGGCGGACACGGTGGACGAGGTGCTGACCGTGATGGCCCCGCGTCAGGTGCGCCTCGGCCGGATCGCGGCGATCGAACGGCCGGTGCGGATCGTGGCGACCGACGCCCGGACGACCTGGGTGCTGGGGCCCGACGGCGCCGTGGCGGTCGAGGTCGCCGGGGACGCGCGCACGCTGGCGCTGCTGCTGTGGGGCCGGGCCGACGCCGACGACCCCGCCCTGACCGTCACCGGTGCCCGGGCCGACCTGGACGCGGCCCTGGCGCGGGCGCTGACCCCCTGAGCGCGCCCAGCTCCCTGAGCGCGCCCGCGCTCACGCCTCCCGGGTGATCCGCACCTGCACGTCCAGCGACCGGGTGCCCGCCCCGGCGAAGATCCCGCGCAGCGGCGGCACGTCCTCGTAGGAGCGCCCCCGGCCCAGCACCACGTGGTGCTCGCCGACCGGCACACGGTTGGTCGGGTCGTAGGCGGTCCACTCCCCGGCCCACCACTCCACCCAGGCGTGCGACTCCCCCGTGACCGTGCTGCCCACGTCCCCTCCGGGATTCAGGTAGCCCGAGACGTAGCGCGCCGGCAGGCCGATCGACCGCAGGGCGCCGGCCGCGAGGTGCGCGACGTCCTGGCAGACCCCCTTGCGGGCCGCCCAGGCGTCCGCGGCCGGCGTGTGCACCTCGGTCACCCCCGGCACGTACTCCATCTGCGCCCGCACCCCGTGGCACACCGCGAGCGCCGCCTCTGCCGGCTCCAGCCCGCGCGCGGCATCGGCGGCCAGCGCCGCGACCTCCTCGGGGACGGCGGTGGTCGGCGTGTCGGACAGGAACTCCGCCAGCGTGTCCCGCAGCGCCGGGCTGCGCAGCGTCTCCCACTCCCCGGCCGTGCGCGGGGCGGGGCGGTCGGCCACCTCGACCCGGCTCTCCGCGGTCACCACCAGCTGCTCGTGCGGCGCCAGCACCTCGAACACCGTCACGGCCGTGCCCCAGTAGTCGCGGTACTCGTGCGACCAGGTCTGCGGCGCCACGTCCAGGCGCGCCTCCAGCACGGTCTGCCCGGGCTGGCCCAGCGGCGTCATCCGGGCCTCGTTGTAGGAGGCGGTGACCGGCCCGGCGTAGCGGAACTCGGTGGTGTGCACGATGTGCAGGCGGCTCATGCGCGGACCTCTCGGGCGGTGCGGTGCGGCGCGGGACGGCCCGGCATCAGACGGCCTCCCCGACCCAGGTCGTCAGGTGGCCGGAGGGGAAGTACCGCAGCCGGATCGCGTCGCTCGCCGCCGCGCAGGCACGCTGCACCCGCTCCATCTCCTCCGGCAGCGCCTCCAGCACCTCGGCCAGCGGCCGGTACTCCAGGCTCGTCCGCGCGTGACCGAGGTGGCGTCGCGCCTCCTCGACGACCGTGCTGCTGCGCTCCGGCTCCAGCGCGGTCAGGCACTCCTCCGCCTGCCCGAGGGCGTACACGATCGATCGCGGGAACGACCGGTCCAGCAGCAGGAACCCGGCCGCCCGCTCGTCCGAGGCCATCCCCCGGTACGCGCGCAGGTACGCCTCGTACGCCCCGCAGGAGCGCAGCAGCGTCGTCCAGCCCGGGCCGCCCGCCCCCGCCAGCGACCGGGTGGTCACCAGCCGGGCGGTCATGTCGGCGCGCTCGATCGACCGGCCCAGCACCATGAACCGCCAGGTGTCGTCCCGGGAGGTCGCCGAGTCGGTCAGCCCCGCGACGATCGCCGCGCGCTCCCGCACCCAGGTGAAGTAGTCGTGCGGACGTGCGGGCCGCATCTGCGCCGGCAGCTGGTTCCACGAGGTGTTCAGCGCCTCCCACAGCTCGGTCGACACGATCTCCCGCGCCCGGCGGGCGTTCTCCCGCGCGGCCACCAGCGACCCCGCGATCGAGGACGGCGCCACCCGGTCGTAGGCCAGCATCGCCAGCACGGTCTGCCGGCCCACCTGCACCTCCGGCGGCGGCGCGGGCCGGTCCATCACCGACAGCAGCGAGCGGCAGGCCAGGTCCTCCTCCGCCCACGGGTCCTCCAGCAGGATCTGCACGTGCACGTCGAGCAGGCGGGCGGTGTCGTCCGCGCGCTCCACGTACCGGCCGATCCAGAACAACGACTCCGCGATCCGGCTCAGCACGTCGCACCCCCGGTCTGCTGCTGCTGCATCTGCTGGTCGTGCTGGCCGGTGTCGCTCGGGTTCGCGTCGATCGGCACGCCCACCGGGACCACCGGCGTCGGCCGCGTCGGGGGCGCCGGGCGGTGCGGAGCGGCGGCGCCCAGCACCCAGGTGTCCTTCGACCCACCGCCCTGCGAGGAGTTCACCACCAGCTGCCCCTCCGGCAGCGCCACCCGGGTCAGCCCGCCCGGCAGCACCCACACCTGCTCGCCGTCGTTCACCGCGAACGGCCGCAGGTCCACGTGCCGCGGCCGCAGCCCGTCTTCCACCAGGGTCGGCACCGTCGACAGCTGCACCACCGGCTGCGCGATCCACCCGCGCGGGTCCTCCTGCAACCGGGTGCGCAGCGTCGCCAGCTCGGCGCGGCTCGCCGCGGGACCGACGACCAGACCCTTGCCGCCGGACCCGTCCACCGGCTTCACGACGAGCTCGTCCAGCCGGTCCAGCACCTCCGCCAGCGCCTCGGGCTCCTCCAGCCGCCAGGTGTCCACGTTGCGGATCAGCGGCTCCTCGCCCAGGTAGTAGCGGATCAGGTCGGGCAGGTACGTGTAGACGAGCTTGTCGTCCGCCACCCCGTTGCCCACCGCGTTCGCGATCGTCACCGTCCCGGCGCGCGCGCAGGTCATGATCCCCGGGCTGCCCAGCGCCGAGTCCGAGCGGAACACCACCGGGTCCAGGTAGTCGTCGTCCACCCGCCGGTAGATCACGTCCACCCGGCGCCGGCCGTGCGTGGTGCGCATCCACACCCGCCCGCCCGCGCAGAACAGGTCACGGCCCTCCACCAGCTCGACGCCCATCGTGCGGGCCAGCAGGGCGTGCTCGAAGTACGCGCTGTTGTAGACGCCCGGGGTCAGCACCACCACCGTCGGGTCGTCCACCCCCGTCGGCGCCGCCGCGGTCAGCGCCGCCAGCAGCCGGCGCGGGTAGTCCTGCACCGGGCGGATCCGCAGCGCCGCGAACAGCTCCGGGAACGTCTGCGCCATCGCCCGCCGGTTGGAGAGCACGTAGGACACCCCGCTCGGCACCCGGACGTTGTCCTCCAGCACCCGGAACTCACCCTGCTCGTCCCGGATCAGATCGATCCCCGAGACGTGCACCCGCACCCCGTTCGGCGGCTGGATCCCCCGCGCCGCCCGGTGGAAGTGCGTCGAGGAGACGATCAGCGCCCGCGGCACGACTCCGTCGACCACCGACTTCTGCGGCCCGTACACGTCGGCCAGGAACGCCTCCAGCGCGCGCACCCGCTGCGCGACGCCCGGGGCCACCCGGTCCCACTCGTGCCCGGCCAGCACCCGCGGCACGACGTCCAGCGGGAACGGCCGCTCCTCGCCGGCGAAGTCGAAGGTCACCCCCTGCGCGAGGTACGAGCGCGCCAGCGCGTCGGCACGGGCCCGCAGGTCCGCCGCCGTCTGCTGCGACAGCGCGGCGTGCACCGGGGCGTACGTGGGCCGCGCGGCGCCGTCGTCGATCATCTCGTCCCAGGCCGCGCCCGCGGGGTACGCGTCGAACAGGTCAGCCATCCGGCGATCCTCGCGGGTCCGTGTCACGCCCGCATGTCCGGCCCGCGTCGCGCGCGTCACACGCCCGCGCCGCGGGCCACGCCTGCTGCACGTGCCTGCTGCGCGAGCGTCCTGCATGTGCGTGCTGCGCGCACCTGCGCCACGCGTGCCCGCCGCAGATCTGCCGAGTTGTCATCTCTTGTCGCTTCAGGGGCGCGGGAAGCGACAATTCTTGACAGCTCGGCGCGCGCGGGACGCGGGTCGAGTGGCCGTGGATCGGGAAGGCAGGGGCCTGGTAAGATCGTCAGTCGCGTGTCCGCCCGGGTCGGCGGGCACTAGTCCGATTCCTCTCCGCGGGTGTCCCCACGCCCCAGTCCCGGAGTCGGATGCGCCCTCGACGACCTGTTCCTATCGCTTCGGCGAGCACACGAGAGAGTCCACACCGTGGCTAACATCAAGTCCCAGATCAAGCGGATCCGCACCAACGAGAAGGCGCGCCTGCGCAACAAGGCCGTCAAGTCCGAGCTGAAGACCTACGTGCGCCACGTGCGCGAGGCCGTCGCCGGCGGCGACAAGGACGCTGCGTCCACCGCGCTCCTCAAGGCGTCGAAGAAGCTCGACAAGGCCGTCTCGAAGGGCGTCATCCACGCCAACCAGGCTGCCAACAAGAAGTCGGCGCTGGCGAAGGCGGTCCACGCGCTCTGACGCGGACCCCACGCACACCGCGAAGGGCGGCACCCGGCGAGGGTGCCGCCCTTCGTCGTCCCCGGACACGGTGCACGGGCGCTGCAGGCGACATCACCGCCAGATCCGGGCACGCGGACGGGACCGATCGCCCGGCACCCGTCCTGGACGAGCGCAGCCGCACCGGCCCTCGCGCTGCGCGCGACCGAGCAGGCGACCGCCGGGGCAGACGTCCGAGGGCGTCACCCCCCCTGCGGGGTGACGCCCTCGTGATCATGGGGCAGCCCTCGGGCCACCGGGTGGTGCGGGATCAGCTCTGCTGCTGCTCCGCGACAGCGCTCCACGCGTCCCACAGCACCGCCGGGACGGCCGGACGGAAGCCCGCCTCGCGCAGCGCCCGGTCGAACGCCTGGGCGGCACCGGTGACGTCGCCGTGACCGAGGAACCGGTCGCCGAGCTCGCGCCAGACGGCGGCCGACTGACGGGACGCCGACATCATGCCGAGCATGTCCGCAGCCCACCGGTAGGCCCGGGACGCCTGGTCCACGTGACCGCCGGCGTGCAGCGCGTCGCCGAGGGCGAGCTGTGCCGCCGAGCTCTCCAGCCGGGGCTGGTCGCCGAGCCGACCGAGCGCCGCGCGGGCGAACTCCTCGGCAGCGACCGGGTCGCCGAGCATGAGGTGGGCACGCGAGCGCTCCACGTCCAGGCGGGACATCTCGACCTCGGAACCGGTGACCGCGAGCTCGGGGGCCGCGCGGTCCAGCTGCTCCAGCGCCATCACCGGCTCGGCCGGGTCGCTGCGCAGCAGCAGCCACGCGTAGTTCAGGCGCAGGCGCGGGATGTCACGGCTGACCTCGCCCTCGCCGAGCAGCGCCAGCGCCCGCTCGGTGTACCGCTTGGCCAGCGGGTAGTCGTGCCGCTGCTCCGCGACCAGCGCGGCGTTCCAGTACACGGACCCGCGGCCGCGCGGGGTGCCCAGCGACTCCGCCTGGCGGATCAGCTCGGCGGCACGGTGGGTCGCGTAGAGCAGGTCGCCGCGCTCGACGTAGGCCCACAGCGTCGTGGACCCGAGGCGCAGGTGCTCGTCCGTGCCGGTCAGGCCGGCGTCCTCGAGCTCGATGATCTGGCGGTCGCCCACCTCGATCGCCCGGCCGAGGTCGCCGGACTCGACGTAGGAGGCGACGAGCGCGGTGGCGGCGGCGGCCGCGTCGAGGTGGTGGTGCTCGGTGCGCGCGTGGCGCAGCAGCGGCTCCAGCACGCCGACGGCCGACTCCAGGTCGCCGAGCATCTCGTGCGCCTGCGACAGCGCGAGCTGCGCCTCGACCCGGACCTGTCGCGTGACAGCCTCGAGGTCGAGTGCGAGGATGCGGTCGCGGGCCGACGTCGCCTCGCCCGACACCAGGTCGAGCCGCGCGTAGTCGAGCGCGAGCTTGGCGCGCGCCTCCGCGGGCCCCTCGTCGCCGTGCTTCAGGTACTCGACCGTCGAGCCCAGCCGCTCGGCCAGCACGCCGAGGGCGGCGTCCGTCGGCTCCCGTCGACCGGACTCGATCAACGAGATGTAGCTCGGCGAGAGCGCGTCACCAGCGAGGGCCGTCTGGGAGAGCCCAGCGGCCAACCGCGCCTGGCGGACGCGGTCAGCAATGGTCGTCATGGGTGTCACTGTACCTATGACGGTGCCTGACTGCGAGCACGTCACCCGTCCGGCACGTCCGCCCCCCTGACGCAGTCCCGGCTCACCCAGCGGCCCGAGGGCCAGCAGGGCGAGCCGGGAGGCGCCGAAGGCGTTCAGTTCACGATCCGGCAGCAGCCGGTGGCCCCGCTGTTGATCGTCACGCCCCCGAAGGCGTTGGCGACGCCGGAAGCACCGAGGGTGAGGGCCAGAGCCAGCGTGGCGGTCGCGGCCGCCTTCAGCGTCTTGCGCATGGGGGATCTCCTGTCACAGTGGATTGACTGGCTGTCATGACGAGCATGACGGACGCGGAGCGCTTCGCACCAGCCGTTCCGCGAACTTCCTGGATCTCCGCCCGATCGGGTGAATTTGTCCGGGTTCTGACCCGTCAAAACGGGACATCATGCCCAGGTCCGCGGATTCCACCCGTGTCATGTCGAGATGACTGTGGTGTCATACGTGACATGACCAGGGGACAGGGCGAGGTGGAACGACGGCTCGCGGCGGAGATCGACGCGTCGATCCCGGAGGACCTGCGCAGGGCGTGGGAGTGCCACGTCTCCCGCGAGCGCGCCGTCATCGGACGGCAGGGGATCTTCTCCCCGCGCCTGCACCCGTTCGGCTACGAGCTGGCGTTCCGCACCCCCGGGGCCACCGGGATCGACGCCGGCGCGTGGACCCCGTTGCAGCACGAGCGCGCGACCAGCGCCGTGCTCCGGGCGACCTTCGGCCGGGCCGACGTCGACGAGGTCGGGCACGGGCGCTGGCTGTTCGTCCGCTGCCCGCGGTCCTTCCTCACCGGGCAGCTGCCGCTCCCCCACCGCCCCGACCGGCTCGTGATCGAGGTCGCCGCCTCCACCCGCATCGACGCCGAGGTCGTCCAGGGAGTCCGACGGCTGCGCGAGCAGGGCTTCCGCGTCGCGATGGCCGGCTTCGTGTCCCGCCCCGACCAGCGCACGCTGCTCCCCCAGGCCGACTTCGTGAAGATCGACGCCCGCGACCTCGACCTCGAGGGAGAGCCGGTCGTCGAGCTCGCCCGATCGCACGGGGCGCTCCTCGTCGCCGAGTTCGTCGAGTCCTCGGTGGAGCTCAAGGCCGGACGCCAGCTCGGCTTCGACCTCTACCAGGGCAACCTGCTGGAGCGGTGCCTGCTGCTGGACCGCTCCTCCGCCCCGCTGCTCGGCCCGGACCACGACTCGATCGGCCGGCTGATCTGACACCCGGTGCGTCCGGGCTCCTCACCCGCGCGACAGGCGCCGCCGACTGACGGGCAGGCCGGCGACGGGGCACCCGGGGCCGCGCAACGGCTCTAGGCTGCGGGCCGTGCACCTGACGCTCGATCCACCGACGGCCGCCGAGTTCCAGCACCTCTACGACCAGACCAGCTGGGGCGACCATCCCGCCGCGACGTTCGAGGCGGCCCTCGCCGGGTCCTGGGTGGTCTGCACGGCACGCGACGACGAGGGTGCCGCCGTAGGGATCGGACGGCTGATCGGCGACGGCGCCCTGCACGCGTTCGTCACCGAGCTCATCGTGCTCGGCACGCTGCGTGGCCAGGGAATCGGCGCGAGCATCCTGACGCGGCTGGTCGCCGAGGCGCGTGCTCGTGGCGTGCAGGACGTCCAGCTGTTCGCCGCGCACGGGCGCACGGAGTTCTACCGGCGGCACGGCTTCGTCCCCCGCCCCGCCGACGCACCCGGGATGGGGCTGGCGTCCGACGGGTGAGCCTCCGGAGACGTCGCGACGCCCGAGGCAGTCGGACCCGCATGGTTCGACCGTGCTCGGTGGTGACGGCGCCCTGGTCGGGCGAGGACACGCTCGGCCGACCAGGCACGCCCGTCGAGGCGCGCGCGGCCACGACCACCCACATCCGGCTCGACGGGCCAGACGTCAGCGGCGGACGGCTCCGGCGATCCGCAGCACGGCGCGCTCGACGGCGAAGTGCGGGTCACGACCGGCGCCCTTGACCTCGGCGTCGGCCTGCGCGACGGCGGTGATCGCGTCGGCGAGTCCCTCCGGCGACCAGTGCAGGAGGTCCTTGCGCGCGCGGTCGAGCTGCCAGGGCGCCATGCCGAGCTCGCCGGCGGAGGACCCACGTCCACGCGCCGAGACCTTGGCCAAGGTCCGCAGACGGGCGGCGAGCGCGGCGACGACGGGCACAGGATCGAGACCGGTGGCGAAGGCGTGCCGCAGCAGCGCCACGGCCTCACCGGCGGAGCCCTCGACAGCCGCGTCGGCCACCCGGAACCCGGTCGCCTCGATCCGACCGCCGTAGTACTGCTCGACCACCTCGACGCCGATCACGCCGCTGGTGTCGGCGGCGAGCTGGGAGCAGGCGGCCGCGAGCTCGCGCAGGTCGGAGCCGACGGCGTCCACCAGGGCCCGGACGGCGCGCGCCTCCATCCGACGGTGCGCGCGGCGCATCTCCTGGGTGACGAACGCGGCCTTGTCGGCGTCCCGCTTGATCGCCTCGCAGGCGACCACCGGGTGCCCTGCAGCACGCACGGCGTCCAGCAGCCGCTTGCCGCGCTGACCCCCGCCGTGCCGCAGCAGCAGCGCGACGTCCGGCTGCGGCGCGGCGACGTAGGCGGTCGCCTCGAGGATCAGCTCGTCGGTGGCCTTCTCGACGTTCTCGACGACGACCAGGCGGTCCTCGGCGAACAGCGACGGACTGGTCGCCAGGGTCAGCTCACCGGTGCCGTAGGCGGAGCCGTCGAGCCGGGTGACCTCGATCTCGGGGCTCTGCTCGCGGGCCATCGCCACCAGGCGCTCGACGGCCCGCTCGGCGAGCAGGTCCTCCGGCCCGGTCATCAGGACGACGGGGGCGAGCGTGACCTCGTCCCACGCGACGCCCGGGGCCGAGGCAGCGCCGCGAGCACCCGATCGCGCAGGTCGGCGGGCCGGGGCGGGAGGAGGCGGGGGCACGCCCCTAGGGTGCCACGTCCCGCCGACAGCAGGAGCACGAGCACGGCCGCCGCGGCACCGGCGAGCAGCAGCACGCCCAGCGCTCCCCCGGCCCACGCGACCTGCGCGCCGGGCAGCGCCACGGCGACCCGGGCGACCGCCGCGATCCACCAGCAGGCGGCTCCGGCGAGCGCCGCGACCCACCCGGCGGGGACCGGACACAGCACGGACAGCAGGGCGGCGAGCAGTCCGAGCACGGTCGCGGGACCGACCGCCGGACCGACGACGACGTTGGCGAGCACGGCGTAGGTCGGCACGGCAGGTTGCAGCAGCAGCACCACGGGACCGCACACCGCCTGCGCCGCGCACGGCACCGCGAGGACCAGGGCGAGCGTGCGTCCCGTGCGCCGCTCCCATCGCGTCGCCAACGGCCCGGCAAGGGTCGTGATGCCGGCGGTGGCCACGACGGACAGCACGAACCCGAGATCACGGGCGAGCCACGGGTCCACCACCAGCAGCACCACGACCGCGCCCGCGAGCGCGGGCACCGAGCGCGCGGGCCGGCCTGCGACCAGCCCGACGAGCCCCACCGCGCCCATCACCGCGGCCCGCACGACGCTGGCTCCCGGCTGCACCAGGGCGACGAAGCCGACGAGCACCAGCGCGGTCGGCAGCCAGCGGTGCTGACGTGGCACCCGGCACCACCCGCACAGGCCGAGCACCAGGGCCCCCAGGATCGAGAAGTGCGCGCCGGACACCGCCGTCAGGTGCGCCAGGCCGGACCCCCGCATCGCCGGTTCGAGGTCCGACGTCCCGCGCACGTCGCCCACCGCGACCGCCGGCAGCAGCGCCCGCGCGTCACCGGGCAGGGAGGCGGAGACCGTCACGAGCCCGGCACGCAGCCGCTCGGCGCCGCTCAGCAGCGGCTGACGCACCGGCACGACGCGGGGTGGACCGTTCGCGCGGGCGCGGGCCACCGTGCGGCGAGAGCGGTCGGGCTGCGCGGAGAGCCGGACCTCGGCCTCGACCCGGTCGCCGTAGGCGAGCCCGGCCCAGGTGTCGGCAGGACCGATCACGTCGATCGCTCCGCCGGCGTCGCGCTCTCCGGCGGCGGGGTCGGCGTCGGCGGTCGTGGGGTCGTCGGGCGCGGGCGGGTGGGCCGCGTGGTCGTCGGGCGCGGTGCCGCCGGTCGCGTCGTCGGTCACGGTGCCATCGTTCGCGTCGTCGGTCACGGTGCCATCGTTCGCGCCGTCGGTCACGGTGCCGTCCGCTGCGGACGGGGAGGCCGCGGGGGTGACCGAGCGCAGCGCGAGGAGCACACGGACGCTGCCGCCGCTCTCGCCGGACGCGCCGAGCACCGGGCGGGGCGCCGAACGCACGACACCGACCACGCGCGCGGTCGCCCGTCCGGCCGCGAGGTCACGGACTCCCCCACGCTCGCGCTCGACCAGCTGTGCGGCGGTGGTCAGCGCCAGCACCGCCACGACGCCGCAGACGAGCACCGCCTGCGCGGCAGCACCCGTGCAGGACGCGGCGAGCGACGACACGGTCGACGGGCCTCGCGCCCACGCCGGCCGGTGGGTCCCGCGGGACCCGCGCGCATCTCGGGCCCCGTCCATGTGCGTGGATCCGAGTGGCGCCGCTGATCCCCGCACCCGCGCTGTCCGGTTCGCCTCACCGAACCTGTGCGGCACCGTCGGCCCGCGCGATGGCACCGTCGGGCCGCCTGACCGCACCGCGCAGAGCGCCCACAGCACGCCCGCGAGGCACGCCGCGCCGACGCCGAGCGTCACCGCTTGGCCGGGGCGCCAGGTGATCACCCACGCGGCGGCGAGCCAGACCGCGAGCGCGGTGGGCACGAGACGCACGTCGATCGGCTCGTCCATGTCAGACCCGCACCAGGTCGCGCAGCCGGTCCATCACGGCGGGGCCGATGCCGGAGACCTGCTGGAGGTCGTCCACCGAGGTGAACCGCCCGTGGTCGGTGCGCCAGCGCACGATCCGCTCGGCGAGCACCGGGCCGATCCCGGGCAGCGCGTCGAGATCGGCCTCGGTCGCACCGTTGAGATCGACGGTCCCGCCGCCCCCGCCGGCTGCACCCGCACCGCTCCCGGCGGTTCCGCCACCACCGACACCGGCAGGAGCCGCCAGGACCTCTCCGGGCAGCGGGACGTGCACCTGGGCACCGTCGGCGAGCACGGCGGCGAGGTTGAGCGCGGACAGGTCGGCCCCGGGCAGCGCCCCGCCCGCGGCGGTGACGGCGTCGGCCACCCGTGATCCCGCCGGCAGGGTCACGACGCCGGGCGCGCCGACCTGGCCGACGACGTGCACGACGACCCCGGGCGTCGCCGTGACAGACCCGGGATCGGCGATGCCGGCGTCGGACGTGCCGGCCCCGGTCCCGTCAGCTCCCCCGCTCCCGTCGGCGGTCACGGAGCCGGACGACGTCGACGCCCCGGCACGAGGCTCGGGCAGGTCGACGGTCGTGCCGGTCGGGGCGGCCGCCGCCGTGCGCAGCGCGACCGCGCCGCCGACGAGGGCCAGGGCGAGCAGCGCCCCGGCGACCGCGCGCGGCCCGACGCGCCAACGCAGCCAGAGCCGGGCGGGCGCGCGATCGACCCGCCGCGCCCGCCGACCCGTCGTGGGTGCGGGTTCGGGTGCGGGCGCCTCGTCTCCGTCGTACCAGCTCATGCCCGGGACGGTAGGCAGCCGCCCTCACGGGTGTCCGCCCGCGCGGGGTCGGTCTGGGGACGACGAACGCTCCGGGCGCCTGTGGACGGCTCGACGCCGCGTGATCCTGCGGATGCGCCGGATCGTCCGGCTCGACGGGATCCGCGACGAGGGCGTGATCGACGGGTCGGCGGCCCCGTCTGCCCCGCCGGGTCCCACTGCCGGACGGGTCGCCGCGGCCCGTCTGCGCCGCCGGGTCGAGCCGCCGCCCGCCGCTGGATCAGCGGTCGGTGACCATCACCGCGAGCGCCCCCGGTCCGACGTGCCCGCCGAGCACCGCGCCGACCTCCCGCACCAGCACGTCCTGCGGGTCCAGCCCGGTCGCCGCGCGCACCCGGTCGGCGATCTCCTGCGCAGCATCGAGCCACCCGAGGTGCTGCACCGCCACGCGCACACCAGCACCAGCGCCCGCGTCCCGCCGCGCGACCTCGGCGAGCACGAGCTCGACCAGCCGGTCCCGCGCAGCCCGTCGCGTGCGCACCCGCTCGGCCACCTCGATCTTGCCGTCCTTCAGCGTCAGCACGGGTCGCAGCCCGAGCACGGTGCCGAAGGCCGCTGCCGGTCCGCTGATCCGCCCGCCACGTCGCAGGTGCTCCAGGGAGTCGACCAGGAACCACGCGGAGGTGGAGCGTCCGACGCGCTCCGCGATGCCGGCGATCACGGCACCGTCCGGCACCCAGGCGTCCGCAGCCGGCCGGGCCGATCCGTCGGCACCACTGATCCGGCCCGAGCGCGCGCCACCACCCCACCGCGCGGTCCACCGCCCGAGAGGCCCGCTGACGGTCGGTTCGTCCGCACCTGCCGGAGACCCGACCCCCGCCGGCCGCGCCGCCACCGCCGCGGCCAGTGCCGCGAACCCCAGCCCCGCGCCCGCGCTGCGGGAGTCGACCACCCGCACCGGCAGCGGCGCGAGCTGCGCGGCGAGCCCTGCCGTGCGCACGGTGCCGGACAGCTCGCCGGACAGGTGCACGGAGACCACCTCGTCGGCGCCGTCGCGGGCGGCCTGCTCGTAGGCCTCGACGAAGGCGGCGGGGGCGGGCTGCGAAGTGGTGACGCGCCGTCCGGCGGAGAGCAGCGCGGCCAGCCCGTCGCCGTCGAGGTCGACGCCGTCGCGGTAGCGGGTGCCGTCGGCGGCGACGTCGAGCGGCACCACGACGATCCCGTGGCGCGCGGCGTCCTGCGGGGTCAGGCAGGCGGTGGAGTCGGTGACGACCACGACCCGACGCTCGGGCACCGGCACGAAGACACCGGCGCCCTCCCCTCGACCGAGCAGACGCGCGAGAGCCCCGGGGATCCTGCCCCCGGGGCCCGCGTCACGGCCGCTCGTCAGGCCGGCACCACGTTGACGAGCTTCGGCGCGCGCACGATCACGGTGCGCACGTCCCGGCCGTCGAGCGCGCGCTGCACGCCGGCGTCGGCCAGCGCGAGCTCGCGCAGGGCGTCCTCGGTCACGTCGGCACCGACCTCGGCGCGGCCGCGGACCTTGCCCTGCACCTGGAAGACGCAGGTGACGGTCTCCTGCACCAGGTGCTGCGGGTCGGCGACCGGGTAGGCCTCGTGCGCGAGCGAGCGCCCGTGCCCGAGCAGGCGCCACAGCTCCTCGGCGAGGTGCGGGGCGATCGGCGCGGTCATCAGCACCAGCGGCTCCACGGCGGCACGGGGCACGCCGTCCAGCGAGGTCAGGTGGTTGTTGAGCACGATCAGCTTGGCGATGGCGGTGTTGATCCGCATGTGCGCCATGTCCTCGGTGACGTCCGCGATCGTGCGGTGCAGCACGCGCAGGGTCTCGACGGACGGGGCGTCCTCGGTCACGGTGATCGCGCCGGTCTCCTCGGAGACGACGTTGCGCCACAGCCGCTGGAGGAAGCGCTGCGCACCGACGACGGCGCGGGTCTCCCACGGGCGGGACAGGTCCAGCGGGCCCATCGACATCTCGTAGACGCGCAGGGTGTCGGCGCCGTAGTCGGCGTACATCTGGTCCGGCGTGACGACGTTCTTCAGGGACTTGCCCATCTTGCCGTACTCGCGCTCGACCTCCTGGCCCTGCCAGGTGTAGCCGGTCGAGGAGGACTCGTCCTCGACCACCTCGTCCGCCGGCACGTGGGCGCCACGGGCGTCGGTGTACGCGTACGCCTGGATGTAGCCCTGGTTGAACAGCGTGTAGAACGGCTCGCGGCTCTTCACGTGGCCCAGGTCGTAGAGCATCTTGTGCCAGAACCGCGCGTACAGCAGGTGCAGCACGGCGTGCTCGACGCCGCCGACGTACAGGTCCACGCCGCCGACGCCGTGGGTGTCGGTCGGGTTGTGGCCCGGCCCCATCCAGTACTCCTCCAGCGCGGGGTCGACCACCTGGTCGGTGCCGTGCTGCGGGTCCAGGTAGTGCAGGTAGTACCAGCACGACCCCGCCCAGTTGGGCATGGTGTTGGTGTCGCGGCGGTACGTCTTGGGGCCCTCGCCCAGGTCCAGCGTGACCTCGACCCAGTCCGTGTTGCGGCCCAGCGGGGCCTCCGGCGAGGAGTCGGCGTCCTCCGGGTCGAAGGTGCGCGGCGCGTAGTCCGGCACGTCCGGCAGGTCGACCGGCAGCACGGACTCGGGCAGCGCGATCGGCAGGTCGTTCTCGTCGTAGACCACCGGGAACGGCTCGCCCCAGTAGCGCTGGCGGCTGAACAGCCAGTCGCGCAGGCGATAGGTGATGGTGCGCTCGCCGGCGCCCTCGGCCTCCAGCCAGTCGATCATCCGGGCCTTGGCCTCGGCGACGGTCAGCCCGTTGAGGTCCACCGTCTCGTTGGCGGAGTTCACGATCGCGCCGTCGCCGGTCCACGCCGCACCCTCGAAGCCCTCGGGGGTGGCGACGGTGTAGACGACCGGCAGCTCGAAGGCCTCGGCGAAGGCGAAGTCACGGGTGTCGCCGCCGGGGACCGCCATGATCGCGCCGGTGCCGTAGCCCATCAGCACGTAGTCCGCGACGAACACCGGCAGCGAGTCGCCGTTCACCGGGTTGAGCGCGTAGCCGCCGGTGAAGACGCCGGTCTTGCGGCCCGCGTCGGCCTGCCGCTCGACGGCGGTCTTGGCGGCGGCCTCGGCGCGGTACGCCGCGACGGCCTCGGCCGGGGTGGCCGCACCGCCGCGCCACACCTCGGGCACGTCCTCGCCCCAGGTGCCGTCGCCGCCGGCCAGGATCGCGTCCACCAGCGGGTGCTCCGGCGCCAGCACCACGTAGGTGGCGCCGAACAGCGTGTCGGGGCGGGTGGTGAAGACGGTCAGCGCGTCGTCGGCGTCGGTGACCTCGAAGTGCACGTGGGCGCCCTCGGACCGGCCGATCCAGTTCCGCTGCATGGCGGTGACCTTCTCGGGCCAGTCGATCAGGTCCAGGTCGTCGGCCAGCCGGTCGGCGTAGGCGGTGATCCGCATGTTCCACTGGCGCAGCGTGCGCTGGAACACCGGGAAGTTGCCGCGCTCGGAGCGGCCGTCGGAGGTGACCTCCTCGTTCGCCAGCACCGTGCCCAGGCCCGGGCACCAGTTGACCGGGGTCTCCGAGACGTAGGCCAGACGCTGCGAGTCGATCACCCGGCGGCGCGCGACCGCGTCCAGGTCGGCCCAGGCGACGCCCTCGGGCACGCCGTCGACGGCCGGGACCTCACGGGTGCCCGCGGCGTAGGCGGCCTCCAGGTCGGCCACCGGGCGGGCGGCGCCGCGGCCGCCGTCCGGGCGCACCGCGTCCTCGTCGTACCAGGAGTTGAAGATCTGCAGGAAGATCCACTGCGTCCACCGCACGTAGTCCGGGTCGATCGTGGCGAAGGACCGACGCGGGTCGTGGGCCACGCCGAGCCGGCGCAGCTGGCGCGCCATGATCTCGATGTTGGCCTCGGTGGTGGTGCGCGGGTGCTGGCCGGTCTGCACGGCGTACTGCTCGGCGGGCAGGCCGAAGGCGTCGTAGCCCAGCGCGTGCAGCACGTTGTCGCCCTGCATCCGGCGGTAGCGCGCGACCACGTCGGTGGCGATGTAGCCCAGCGGGTGACCGATGTGCAGACCCGCGCCCGAGGGGTACGGGAACATGTCCATCACGAAGAACGGCTTCGCGCCGGGCTTCGCGGTGGCACCGTCGCCGTCGGTCAGCGCACCGGTCGGGTTGGCGGCGAAGAACGTGCCGCGCTCCACCCACTCGTCCTGCCAGCGCTGCTCGAGCTCGCTCGCGAGCGCCGCCGTGTACCGGAAGGGCACGTCCGCGTTCACGGGCTCGACGGGTTCGGGGCGGGAGGCAGGGGCAGGGGAAGTCACCCCGGGAGTCTATCGACGCGCGAGGCGCCTCACGGACGCCGGGTCAGGGCGTGGACGCCACCGCCGCCGGCACCGCACGACGCCGGTCCACCAGCACCGTCCCCGCCACGACCAGCAGCCCGACCGCGGTCATCGCCGCGCCGACCCACGCCGGGGCCAGGTAGCCGGCGCCGGAGGCGATCACCAGGCCGCCGGACCACGCCCCGGCCGCGTTGCCGGCGTTGAGCGCGGAGTGGCACAGCGCGGCGCCGAGCGACGGGGCCGTCGGCGACAGGTCCATCAGGTACGACTGGAGCGCGAGCCCGAGGATCTGCGAGGTGACGCCGAGCCCGACGATCGCGAGCACCGCCGGCACCAGCCACTGCCCGACCAGCGCGATCACCACCAGCACCACGATCGTGCTGGCGAAGCCGAGCAGCACCGTGCGGATCACCGAGCGGTCCGCCAGCCGCCCGCCGAGCAGCGTGCCGATCGTCATGCCGACGCCGAACAGCGCGAGCACGATCGGGACCGTCGCCTCGGCCATGCCGGTGACCTCGGTGAGCAGCGGGGACACGTAGGAGTAGACGGCGAACATGCCGCCGAAGCCGATCGACCCGGCGACGCACGCCAGCCAGAGCCGGCCGTTGCGCAGGGCGCTGATCTCGGAGCGCACGCTGGCGCCGTCCCGCACCGGCAGCGACGGCAGCCACGCCCACAGCGCGAGCATGGTCAGCACGCCCATCGCGCCGACGGCGACGAAGGCCGCCCGCCAGCCGAGCTCCTGGCCCAGCACGGTCGACAGCGGCACGCCGATGATGTTGGCGATCGTCAGGCCGGCCATCATCGTGGCCACGGCCTGCCCGCGCCGCCCCGGGCCCGCCACGTGCGCACCCATCACCGCGCCGACGCCGAAGAACGCCCCGTGGGGCAGGCCGGCGACGAAGCGCGCCGCCACCAGCCAGCCCGCGCTGGGCGCGAAGGCCGACAGCAGGTTGCCGACTGCGAACGCGATGATCAGCCCGAGCAGCAGCCGGCGCCGGTCCAGCCGTGCCGCGATCGTGGTGAGCAGCGGCGCGCCGACGACCACGCCGAGGGCGTAGCCGGTGATCGCGTGCCCGGCGTCCGGGATCGACACGTCCAGGTCGCCGGAGATCAGCGGCAGCAGGCCCATGGTGGCGAACTCGGCGGTGCCGATGCTGAACCCGCCCATGGCCAGCGCGAGCAGCGGCAGGCGTGCGCCGCGGCGCACGGGGTTCGGGTCCAGGACCTCGCGATCGGTGCTGCTCACTGCTGTCTCTCCCGGGGGCCGTGGTGCTGACGTCCGCCACGGGGTCGGCCTCGGCGCGGGTGCGCGGGCCGACGGGTGCGGCGGCACCGGTCTCAGCGTCGGCGCAGCTCCGGTGGAGTCAGCCTACCGGTCGGTCGGTAGCGCACCCCGGTCGCGGCACGTGGCGGTGCTCACGCGGGGATCAGGCGGCGGGAGCGTCCAGCAGCACCCAGATCGCCCGGGCGGCCAGCTCCCCGAGCTCCACCGGGCGCGGGTCGCCGGCACCGTCCGGCGCGGTCACGTCCACCGCGATCATCCCGGCGAAGTCGCGTCGCTCGACCACGGTGACCCGCGCGTCCAGCACCACGCCCACCGAGGCGAGGTAGCGCAGCAGCCCGGGGTCGGAGTCGGAGATCCGCGCCACCGTGCCCGAGCCGGCGTGCAGGTCCCACAGCATGTCGGCGGGCGGGGTCGGCACCGTGCCGTCCGGCGCCGGGATCGGGTCGCCGTGCGGGTCGCGGGTCGGGTGGCCCAGGCGGGCGTCGATCCGCTCGACCATCAGGTCCGACACCGCGTGCTCCAGCACCTCGGCCTCGTCGTGCACCTCGTCCCAGCCGTAGCCGAGCTCGCTGACCAGGAACGTCTCGATCAGCCGGTGCCGGCGCACCACCTGCACCGCGTGGCGGGCGCCCTCGTCGGTCAGCGCGATGGCCGCGTAGGGGGCGTGGGTCACCAGCCCCTGGTCGCTCAGCCGGCGGACCGTCTCGGACACCGTGGAGGCGCCGACACCCAGCCGGTCGGCGAGCATCTTGGTGGTGACGGGCGCGGTGGACCACTCGCGCGCCGACCAGATCACCTTGAGGTAGTCCTGGGCGACGGACGTCAGGGCGGGGGTGTCGGGCTGGCTCACGACGCCCAAGCGTAGAGGGCCCGACCGGCGGGGAGCCCGGGCGACCCCTACCGTGGCCGGGTGCGACGTCGCTACCGGTTCGTCACCGTCTGGCACCTGCCGGCCGGGCGGGAGGCCGTGTGGGCGGTGCTGGCCGACCCCGCGATGTCCTGGCCGCGCTGGTGGCCGGGGCTGGACGCGACCTCCGTGCAGCCGGTGGACGACCGCGCGGGCGGACCGGTCGGCAGCCGCGCCGCCCTGGTGCTGCGGCCCGCGCGGTGGGCGTACGCGCTGCGGTTCACCCTGGAGATCACCGCCGCGGACGCCCCGCGCGCCGCCACGCTGGCGGTCGGCGGCGACCTGGTGGGCACCGGGCGGGTGCGGCTGGTCGGCGCCGGCGAGGGCTGCACCGTGATCCTCGACTGGGAGGTCGCGACCACCCGCCGGTGGATGAACGCCACCGCCCCGCTGCTCGCCCCGGTGTTCGCCGCCGCCCACGCGCGCGCCCTGCGGGCCGGTGAGCGCGGGCTGGCCGCCGACCTCGCCGCGCAGGCCGCCGGACCGCAGCACCCCGAGGATCGCTGACCAGCGCGGTCGCGCTGTGGTAGGAAACCGGGAGGACCACCAGGCGCACCCGCGACGTGACGGCGAGGACCCCAGATGGACGCCCAGCAGACCCCACCGGTCAGCACGCCCGGGGAGGCCACCCCCGCACCCGCGCCCGATCCCGCCGCGACCCCGGCGCCGACCGGTGACCGCGTGCTCGGCGTGGTCGTGCGGGTGCTGTCCCCGGTCGCCCGCTGGTTCGCCGACCGCGACCTGTCCGGGCCCGGCCTGCTCGGCGCCCTGATCGGCCTCGCCGCCGCGATGACCCCCTCGCTGCTCCCCCGCCCGACGCTCTACCTCGGCTTCATCGCGGGCGTCGGCGCGGCGGTCGGCTACGCGGTCGGCGTGCTGATCGCCTGGGTGCTGCGGCGCACCGGCGTGCCCCGTCCGCCGCTCGCCTTCCGCCGGATCGCCTGGCGGGTGCTGTCCGTCGCCGGGCCGGTGCTCGCCGTGGTGGTGATCGCGGTCGGCTGCTCCTGGCAGGACGACGTGCGGGTGCTGGTCGGCGAGCCGCGCCGCACCTCCTCCGCGTTCCTGGTCGGCGCGATCGCCCTGCTGGTCTTCCTCGCGCTGGTCAGCCTGTCGCGGGTGCTGCTGCGGCTGTCCCGCCGGGTCGCCCGCCTGCTCGGCCGGTGGATCCCGAAGCCCGCCGCCTCGCTCGCCGGGGTCGTCGTGGTCACCCTGCTCGTGTACTGGCTGGCCGCCGGGGTGCTGTTCCGGGTGGTGGTCGACGTCGCCGACTCCGTCTACTCCGGCACGAACGCCGGCACCGAGGAGGGGGTCGAGCCGGTCACCTCCGACCTGCGCTCCGGATCCCCCGACTCGGCGGTGACCTGGGACAGCCTCGGCCGGCAGGGCCGGTCCTTCGTCGCCGGCGGGCCCTCGGTCTCCGAGATCGCCGACGCCACCGGGCTGGACGCCGTCGAGCCGATCCGCGTCTACGCCGGCCTCGACTCCGCCGACACCGCCGCCGAGCGCGCCGCGCTGGTCGTGGACGAGCTCGAGCGCACCGGGGCTTTCGACCGCTCCGTGCTCGTCGTCGCGGGCGCCACCGGCACCGGCTGGACCGAGCCGCAGCAGATGGCCGCCGTCGAGTACCTGTGGGGCGGCGACACCGCCATCGCCACCATCCAGTACTCGTTCCTGCCGAGCTGGCTGTCGTTCCTGGTCGACGCCGACCGTGCCACCGACGCCGGGCGCGAGCTGTTCGACGCCGTGCACGCCCGCTGGTCCGAGCTGCCCGAGGACGACCGGCCGATGCTGATCTCCTACGGCCTGTCCCTCGGCTCCTTCGCCGCGCAGGCGCCCTTCGGGTCCGAGGGCGACCTGGTCAACCGCGTCGACGGCGCCCTCTACGTCGGCACGCCCAACTTCACGCCGCTGTGGACCACGATCTCCGCCGGCCGCGACGCCGGCAGCCCGCAGTGGCGGCCCATCATCGACGAGGGCAACACCGTCCGCTTCGGCTCCCAGCCCTCCGACCTCGTCGCGCTGCCCGCCACCTGGGACAGCCCGCGCGTCGTCTACCTCCAGCACGCCTCCGACCCCGTCGTCTGGTGGAGCTGGGACCTGCTCACCCGCGAACCCGACTGGCTGGCCGAGGAGCGCGGCCCCGACGTCTCCGACCGCGTCCACTGGTTCCCGGTGATCACGTTCCTCCAGGTCACCGTCGACCAGTTCTTCGGCGTCAGCGTCCCCGACGGGCACGGGCACAACTACGCCTCGCAGGTGGTCGGCGCGTGGGCCGACGTGACGCAGCCGCCGGGGTGGGACGAGGAGTCGCTGGGCGACCTCCAGGACCTGATCGACCAGACGCTGACGCTGCCGACGGTGCCGGGGCAGGGCGTGGGGTGAGACCGGTCGTGCGCGTGGACGTTTCGCTTATGCGCACGATATCTTCGGCTATATGAAAACGTCCGCGCCCGCGCTGGTGCCGTTCCTCCGCTCGGAGGCGCAGGCCCGCCTGCTCGCCGCGGTCCTGCTGGAGCCGGGCCGCGAGGTCAGCCTCACCGACCTCGCCGCACTGATGGACGTCACGCCGTCCAGCGCCCACCGCGAGGTGGAACGGCTGCTCGCCGCCGGCATCCTGCTGGAACGACGGGTGGGCCGCACCCGCCTGCTCAGCGCCGACGCGACCTACCGTTACGCGGGCCCGCTCGCTTCGATCCTCGCCAGCGCCTACGGACCGGCCGGCATCATCCGGGACGAGCTGACCAGCCTGCCCGGCATCGTCGAGGCCGCGATCTTCGGCTCCTACGCCGCACGCTGGTCCGGCCGCCCCGGTGCCGACCCGCAGGACATCGACGTCATCGTCGTCGGCGCGCCGCCCGGCCGCGACCTGCGCCGCGCCGCCGCCCGTATGGAGGACGCGCTGGGGCGGCCGGTGCAGATCATCACCGTGACCCCCGAGGAGTGGGCGACCGGCGAGTCGGGCTTCCTGCGTGACGTGCGGTCCAAGCCGCTGATCCCGATCGGCCTCGTCGTGCGCGAGAACGACGAGGGGGCGTGACCGACCGGCCACGCCCCCTCGTCACGCGCGTCGATCAGCCCTGCGCGTCGCGCCAGGCCACCCACTGCTCCACGAGCGACAGGTCGTAGTCCGGCCCGCCGACACCCACGGTGAACAGCGTCACGCCCGCGTCGACCAGCGGCGCGGCCACCTCGGCCGGCGGCGCGGAGACGCCCACGCTGCGCTCGATCAGCGACGCGGTGTCCCGGCCCACGGCCTCGCCGTGCTCGTCCAGGATCGCGCTCTTGCGGGTCAGCGTGTCCAGGTCGCCGAAGGAGTGCCACACGTCGGCGTGCTCGGCGACGACGCGCAGCGTCTTCCGCTCGCCACCGCCGCCGATCAGGATCGGGATGTCACGGGTCGGCGCCGGGTTGCCGGCGGCCAGACGCGCCTTGATCCGCGGCAGCGCGGAGGCCAGCTCGGCGATCCGGGTGCCGGGGGTGCCGAACTCGTAGCCGAACTGGTCGTAGTCCTTCTCGAACCAGCCGGCACCGATGCCGAGGATCAGCCGGCCGCCGCTGATGTGGTCGACGGTGCGGGCCATGTCGGCCAGCAGCTCGGGGTTGCGGTACGAGTTGCAGGTGACCAGGGCGCCGATCTGCACGCGGCTGGTCTGCTCCGCCCAGGCGCCGAGCATGGTCCAGCACTCGAAGTGCTTGCCGTCGGGGTCGCCGTAGAGCGGGAAGAAGTGGTCCCAGTTGAAGATCACGTCCACGCCGAGGTCCTCGGCACGACGCACGGCGTCGCGGATCTGGGCGTAGTCGGCGTGCTGGGGCTGGATCTGGACTCCGATGCGGAGGGCTCGCGTCATGGGCACACGGTACGTCCGCGCAGGCGGGCGCACCGCACGGCGACCACCGCCGCCCTTCACGCCATCCCGAGCGCCGCCCGCGCCTCGGACACCAGCAGGTACATCCGCGTACTCTCCCCCACCGTCCGGAACCCGTACCGGGCGTAGAACCCGCCGGCCGCGTCGTCGACCGGGTCCACGACGATGACCCGCCCGGCGATCCGCTCGGCGGCGGCGCAGACCGTCTCCAGTGCGTCGAGCAGCAGCTGCTCACCGAGCCCGCGTCCGTGCAGGATCTTGGCGAGGGCGAGCTTGGCGATCATGAAGCCAGGCACGACGGTGACGCCCGAGGAGTACCGGCGGGTGACGTCCTCGCGCTGGATCGAGGTGACGCACAGCGCGTAGTACCCGACGACGGCGTCGGTCTCGGCGTCGTGCCAGAGGGTCGTGCGGGCGAGGCCGTGCCGCTGGGCCTGGCGGGCGTGGCGTCGCAGCCACTCGTCCAGTGCGGGTACACCGGAGTCGAAGGATTCGAGGTCGCCGTCCTCGCCGAGGGGCGCGGACCGGTAGGCGGCAGCCGTCATGGGCGCGGGTCGCGGGTGTAGGCACGCGGCTTGCGGGCGGCCTCGGCGAGACGCGTCAGGTCGCGGGGTGCGGCGTCGAGAGCGGCGATCATCGCGTCGAACTGCTCCGCGGGCATGAGCGTCAGGTCGCTACGGGCGAGCACGCGGGCGGCCTCGTCGCGGGCGGAGCGGGAGACGAACGCGGACACGCTCTCGTGCGTGAGGCCGGCAGCCTTGGCGATCAGGCGCTCGGTCTCCTGGTCCACCCGCTGCTCCATGCGGCGGGACTTCACCGGTCGATCGGCAGTCATGCGATCAGTGTACGGCGTTTGTCCGTACAGCGATGGGGATGACCGCACCGCATTACGCTGACGCGGTCCCCTCGCACGTCTCCCCCGGAGGTCCCGATGTCCGCCGCCGAGCAGTTCGCCCCCGTCCCGCTGCGCTGGGTGGGTCCGCTGCGGATCAGCGGGAACGTGATGACCGGCGAGACCGAGGTGCCGCTGGCGACGTACGAGTCGCCGCTGTGGCCGAGCGTGCGCCGGGGGGCCCGGATCTCCACGATGGTCGAGGGCGGGATCCTCGCGACGCTGGTGGACGAGCGGATGTCGCGCTCGGTGCTGTTCGAGGCGGACGACGCCGGGGTGGCGCTGGCGGCGATCCAGTACCTGACGGCGCACCGGGCGGACCTGGAGCAGGTCGTCTCGACCTCCAGCCGGTTCGCGCGGCTGATCGACGTGCATCACCAGATCGCCGGGAACCTGCTGTTCGTGCGGTTCGAGCTGACCACCGGCGACGCGTCGGGGCACAACATGGTGACCCACGCCTCCGAGCGGCTGATGGACCACGTGCTCGGGCAGGTGCCGGGGCTGCGCTACGGGTCGATCTCGGGCAACTTCTGCTCGGACAAGAAGGCGACGGCGGTCAACGGGATCCTGGGCCGCGGCAAGAACGTGGTGACCGAGATCGTGATCCCGCGGCGGATCGTGGAGCGCTTCCTGCACACCACCCCCGAGGCGGTGGTGCAGCTGAACATCCGCAAGAACCTGATCGGGACGATGCTCGCGGGCGGGCTGCGCTCGGCGAACGCGCACTACGCGAACATGCTGCTGGGCTTCTTCCTGGCCACGGGGCAGGACGCCGCGAACATCGTGGAGGGCTCGCAGGGGATCACGCACGCGGAGGTGCGCGGCGAGGACCTGTACTTCTCCTGCACGCTGCCGAACCTGATCGTCGGATCGGTGGGCAACGGCAAGGGCCTGGACTTCGTCGAGGAGAACCTGACCCGGCTGGGCTGCCGCGAGGACCGCGAGCCGGGGGCCAATGCACGCCGGCTGGCGGTGCTCTGCGCGGCGACGGTGCTGTGCGGGGAGCTGTCGCTGATGGCGGCGCAGACCAACCCGGGCGAGCTGATGGCCGCGCACCTGCGCCTGGAGCGTGGCGCCTCGGCCTGAGGGTCACACCGGGTGTGACGTGCGGTTTCATCACCGGAAACCGCTCACCCGGGCGAAACATCCGACGATTCCTTGCAGGACACCCCGTCTGTCAGCAAGGAGCTCCACCGCATGTCTGCCACCCCGGCCCCCGCCGGTTCCCGTCGTCGGCGCCTGTTCGCCGACCGCCCCGTCGGCGCGAAGTTCGGCGCCGTCGTCGCCCTGCTCGCCCTCGCCTCTGGCGGTCTGACCGTCCTGGCCACCTCCCGCCTGGACGCGCTCAGCACCCAGCAGGACGTGATGTTCGCCGAGAGCGTCACCCCGTTGTCGACCATGGGCCGGCTGGGCCTGGCCTCGGCCGCGGTCAAGATCAAGTACGTCCGGCTGCCGATCACGGCCGGCGCCGATCGGGACAAGACCGTCGCGGGCCTGCAGGACTCTCGCGACCAGGTGCAGGATCTGCTGGACGAGCTGGCCGCCGACCCGGCGACCGCCGAGCACGCGGCGGCGATCCAGGCGGCGTTCGACCCGTACTACGCGATCGTGGACGACCGCTACATGCCGCTGGTCGAGGCCGACGACGACGAGGGCGCCGCCGCCATCGCGAACACCGACCTGGTGACCGCGGGCACGGTGATCGACGACGCGATCAAGGCCGCCTCCGCCGAGCTGACCGAGAACGCCGACACGGTCGCCGACGCCGGCACCTCGATCGCCCGCACCGCCAAGGTGACCATGTGGCTCGCCCTCGCCGGGGCGCTGGCCGCCGCGATCGCGCTGGCGGTGGTGGTGATCCGGCAGATCCTGCGGGCGCTGACCGAGGTGCAGCGCTCGCTGTCCGCGATGGCCGACGGCGACCTCACCCGCTCCCCCGAGGTGCGCTCCGGCGACGAGCTCGGCCAGATGAGCGCGTCGCTCGCCACCGCCCAGCACGAGCTGCGCAGCACGATCTCCGGCGTGGTGGAGACCGCGCAGACCGTGGCCGCCGCGACCGAGCAGCTGTCCGCCGCGTCCACGCAGGTCACCGCGTCCTCGCAGGAGACCGCCACCCAGTCCGGCACCGTCGCGGCCTCCGCCGAGCAGGTGTCGCGCAGCGTGCAGACCGTCGCCGCCGGAGCCGAGCAGATGGGCGCCTCGATCCAGGAGATCGCGCAGAACGCCTCCCAGGCCGCCAAGATCGCCGGTGCCGCCACCGAGATGGCGTCCACCACGAACGAGCAGGTCAGCAGGCTCGGCGAGTCCTCGCAGGAGATCGGTGCCGTGGTCAAGGCGATCACCGGGATCGCGGAGCAGACCAACCTGCTGGCGCTCAACGCCACGATCGAGGCGGCGCGCGCCGGGGAGGCCGGCAAGGGCTTCGCCGTCGTCGCCGGTGAGGTCAAGGAGCTCGCCCAGGAGACCGCCAAGGCCACCGAGGACATCGCCCGCCGGGTCGACGCGATCCAGCGCGACACCATGGGCGCCGTGGCCGCGATCGGCGAGATCTCCACGATCATCGCGTCGATCAACGACTACCAGCTCACGATCGCCAGCGCCGTCGAGGAGCAGACCTCGACCACCAGCGAGATGTCGCGCTCCGTCGCCGAGGCCGCCACCGGCGCCTCCGAGATCGCCGGGACGATCACCGGCGTCGCCGGTCAGGCCGAGGCGTCCACGCACGCGCTGACCCAGGTCGACGCGGCCGTCGGCGAGCTCGCCCGGATGGCCACCGACCTGCGCGTCCAGGCGGGGCGTTTCACCTACTGAGCCGTGCGCGGGGGCCGTGGTGAGACGTTCACCACGGCCCCCGCCGTGCGCACCCGGTGAAGGGGTCGCGAGGGTCCGGGTGCGCGGCTGGTTCCGCCCGTCGCGGGCGGCTACAGTCGTCCGGGCCTCCCGTGCGACCGTGGGACGAACCGCGGCACCGCACGACCGAAGGCCCGCCGTCCGTGCGACGGCGCACCCCTGACAGCGAGGACCGCACCCGACCATGCAGCTCGGCATCGACGACATCGCGTTCGCCACCGCGGACCGGTACCTCGACCTCGCGAACCTGGCACCGGTGCACGGCGTCGAGCCCGCCAAGTACTCCGTCGGCCTGGGCCAGGACCGGATGAGCATCTGCGCGCCCGACGAGGACGTCGTCACGCTCGCCGCCACCGCCGCGCTGCCGCTGGTCGAGGGCCGCGACACCTCCGCGATCCGCACGGTCCTGCTCGCCACCGAGAGCGGCATCGACCAGTCGAAGTCCGCCGGCGTCTACGTGCACAAGCTGCTCGGCCTGCACTCCGCCTGCCGCGTGGTCGAGCTCAAGCAGGCCTGCTACGCCGGCACCTCCGCGCTCCAGATGGCGCTCGCGCTGGTCGCCCGCAACCCCGAGCAGCAGGTGCTGGTGATCTGCGCCGACGTCGCCCGGTACGACATCGGGTCCTCCGGCGAGCCGACGCAGGGCTGCGGGGCCGTCGCCATGATCGTGTCCGCGAACCCCCGCCTGGTCGAGATCGAGCCGACCTCCGGCCTGCACACCGCCGACGTGATGGACTTCTGGCGCCCGAACTACCGCACCACCGCCGTGGTCGACGGACGCCTCTCGATCCGCGCGTACACCGACTCGCTCACCGGTGCGTGGGAGGACTACCAGGCGCAGGGCGGCGTCGCGTTCTCCGAGATCGACACGTTCTGCTACCACCAGCCGTTCACCAAGATGGCCCTCAAGGCGCACCAGCACCTGACCCGGGTGGCCGGAGCCCCGCGCGACCCCGCCGTGATCGACGCGCAGATCGCCGACTCGCTGCGCTACAACCGGGTGATCGGCAACTCCTACACCGCCTCGATGTACATCGGCCTGGTGTCGCTGCTCGACCACGCCACCGACGACCTCGCCGGATCGCGCATCGGGTTCTTCTCCTACGGGTCCGGCGCCGTCGGCGAGCTGTTCACCGGCATCGTGCAGCCCGGCTACCGCGAGCACCTGCGCACCGCCGCGCACCAGCGCCTGCTGGACGAGCGCACCGAGGTCACCTACGCCGAGTACCTGCGCACCGTCAGCCCGGTCAACCCGGTCGACGGCGGGGACCACGAGGTCGAGCACATCACCCGCGGGCCGTTCCGGCTCTCGGCGATCACCGGGCACCAGCGGGTGTACGAGCGGACCGACCAGGCGAGCGCCGCGGTCGCCTGAACGCGCTCCCCTACTGGTACGTCACCAGGTCCGGCACCGGCTGCACCTGCATCGTCTGCGCCGGGTCGAGCATCGGCACGTCCTCGTCGTAGAAGTTCTTCCACCCCCAGTGCGTCGGCGGCGCACCCTGCCGCAGCGCGTTCCAGGTGCCGGTCTTGGCGGGCTGCGAGCCCTGGCCGTCGGCGTGGATGATCACGGCGAGCTCGTCGTGGCCGGTGTCGAGGCGTTCCCGCTCGGTGATCATGCGCAGCGAGAACTGGTGCAGCAGGAACATCTTCTGCGGCAGCGCGCGGTCGCGGGTGAACTGGGCGAGCCAGTCGCCGGTGGCGTTGACCTCGTCGATGCCGACGGAGCCGATCTGCCGCAGGTGCACCTGGTCGGGGGCGAGCCGCCACTCGGGGTCGAGCGCCAGGCCGACGTGCGGGTAGGCCAGCAGGTCGGCGTACTCCTGCGCCTGGGTGACGAAGTCGGTGCGCCCGGGCTGCAGGTCGATCACGACCGCCATGCCCGCCTCGCCGGCGGCCTCGACCAGCGGGCGCAGCTCCTCGACCGGACGGCGGCGGGAGTAGGAGCCGTCGGCCTCGGGGCCGGAGGACGCGATGGTGGCGATGATCTCCAGCGTCGGGACGACGGTGCGGCCGGTGAGCGCCGTGTACTGGTCGGCGGTCTGCTGGGCGCGGGCGATCGTGGCGGGCACGTCCTGCTCGCCGAGCACGCCGAGCGCGGGGGTGCCGGGGGTGCCGTACAGGGCGACGTAGAGCTTGCCGGGATCACCGGAGGCGGGCCCGGGGAAGACGAGCTGACCCCCGCCGGGGACCTCGACGCCGGTGGCGGCCGCCGCGAGGCGCGGGGCGAGGGTGCTCTCGGTGCCGAAGGTGCTGCCGAGGGCGAGCACGCTGGTGGTGCCGGTCAGCGCCTGGACGCTCGCGGAGGCGGCGCGGGGGTCGCCGCCGGGGACGTCGACCACGGGCACGCCGGCGGCGCGGGCGGTGGCGACGGCGGCGGTGCTCCGCTCGCCGGGATCGGTGGTCGGGTCGACCAGCAGGGCGGTGCCGGAGACGGCACGCGGCGGGCGGACGTGCGCGAGGGCGTCGTCGTCGCCCGCACCGGTGGGCGCGGGAGCGGCGGGGGTCGCGGCGCGGGTCGGTGCCGCCGGGTCGCCGAGCGGAGACGTGATCGACGGCGGGAGAGCCACGCCGGTCGGGGTCGGTGCGGGGGTCGCGGTCCCGGCCGAGGCCGCACCCTCCCCCACGAGAAGGTCGACGTCCGGCCGGTCCAGCGCGCGCACGGCGCCGACCAGGCCGGCGGCGGCCACCGGTGCGGGATCGCCGACCACGACGCCCAGCGCGGCGAGGTCGCCCCCCGAGGCGGCGGTGTGCACGGCGAGGTCGGCGGTGGCCTCGGCGAGCGGGCCGTCGGCGACGGCCTCGGCGGCGTCGCTCCCGACCAGCAGCACGTGGGCGGCGTCGAGCGCGTCGATCCGGTCGGCGACGGCGGCGTCGTCCTCGGCGACCGGGAGCAACGGGGCGCCGAGCGCGACGGCGGCGGAGGCGGCGGGCGCCAGATCGACGGGATCAGGGCCGGAGAGCACGACCACCGGTGACGTGGTGAAGAACGCGTCGGCGGCGGCGAGGGCCGCGGCGGTGGCGGTGCCGTCCGGGACGACGGTGGCGGTCTGCGCGGGGGCGGCGACCTCGGCGCTGAGCAGGGTCGCGGTCGGCGGCGCCGAGGGGGTCGGGCCGGGGTCCGCGTCGGTGTCGCCGCCGGCGGTGCAGGCGCCCAGCGCGACGACCGGGGCGAGCAGCACGGCGGCGACCCGCACGGCACGACCTCCCGCCCACCACCGACGACGGGCTGCCGGGTCCGGCAGGGCCGCACCCCCGGGGTCGGCGGCGACGGGACGGACGACGGGCGGCACGGGCACGGGCACGCGGCTCCTGCGATCGGGACGAGGGGACCCGCCACTCTGGCACGTCCGACGCCCCCGCGTCGCGCGGCGCCCTGCGCCGCACGCCACGGCACCGCAGGATGGACCCATGACCACCGACCCGCACAGCACCGCCGGGGCCTACGTGACGACCGGCACCGAGTTCGTCCGTGACCAGAACTACATCACCACCCGGATCACCGCCGACGGCCGGGACGGCTACCCGGTGGAGGCGGGTCGGTACCGGCTGGTGGTGTCGCGGGCGTGCCCGTGGGCGAACCGCGCGGTGATCGTGCGGCGGCTGCTCGGCCTGGAGGACGCGATCTCGCTGGGGATCTGCGGGCCGACGCACGACGCGCGCTCGTGGACCTTCGACCTCGACCCGGGCGGCGTGGACCCGGTGCTGGGCATCCCGCGGATCCAGGACGCGTACTTCGCGCGGTTCCCGGGCTACGAGCGGGGCATCACCGTGCCGGCGATCGTGGACGTGCCGACCGGGCAGGTGGTGACCAACGACTACGCCCAGATGACGCTGGACCTGTCGACGCAGTGGCGGGAGCACCACCGCGAGGGCGCGCCGGACCTCTACCCGGAGCCGCTGCGCGACGAGATCGACCAGGTGGCCCGGGCGATCTTCACCGACGTGAACAACGGCGTGTACCGGTGCGGCTTCGCCGGCTCGCAGGAGGCCTACGACCGCGCGTACCGGCGGCTGTTCGACCGGCTGGACCGGCTGAGCGAGCGGCTGACCCAGCAGCGCTACCTGGTCGGCGACACGATCACCGAGGCGGACGTGCGGCTGTTCACCACGCTCGTGCGGTTCGACGCGGTGTACCACGGGCATTTCAAGTGCAACCGGTCGAAGCTGACCGAGATGCCGGTGCTGTGGGCCTACGCGCGCGACCTGTTCCAGACGCCGGGCTTCGGCGACACGATCGACTTCGACCACATCAAGCGGCACTACTACGTGGTGCACGAGGACATCAACCCGACGCAGATCGTGCCGGGCGGGCCGGATCTCACCGGGTGGCTGACCCCGCACGGCCGCGAGGCGCTGGGCGGGCGGCCGTTCGGCGACGGCACCCCGCCCCCGCCCGTCCGGGACGCCGAGCGCGTGCCGGGGCCGCACACGGCGGCCGCGCAGCTCGGGTAGGGGCGAGCCCCGCGCCGAGTTCGGTGGTTCGTGCGAGAAAACAGCCACGGAACCACCGAACTCGGCCCGAACCACCGAACTCGCGGGCTCGGGTGCGTGCGGGGTGCGCGGGTGCGCTCGGGGGTTACGCGACGCGGACGCGGACCTGGTTGCGCCAGGGGTCCTCGAAGCGGACCGTCGCGCCGTCGTCCTGGACGGGCACTCCGTGGGACGTCAGGCGCTCGCGCAGGGCGCCGACGTCGTCGGTGCCGGGCACGACCAGGGTGACCTCGCCGAGGCCGAGGGAGGACGCGCGCGGGCCGGCGCCGGCAGAGTTCCACGTGTTCATCGCCATGTGGTGGTGGTAGCCGCCGGCGGAGACGAACAGCGCGCCGTGCCACTCGGCCATCACGTCGAAGCCGAGGGCGTCCACGTAGAACGCCCGCGCCCCGGCGACGTCGCCGACCTGAAGGTGCACGTGGCCGACCACCGGGCGACCGGCGGGGGCGGCCAGCGCCTGCTCCGTGACGTTGCCGCGGATGAACTCGTTGGGGTCGAGCAGCAGCGAGTCCATGACGACGTGGCCGGACTCGTCGAACCGCCAGGTGTCGCGGGCGCGGTCCCAGTACAGCTCGACGCCGTTGCCCTCGGGGTCGGTGAGGTAGAACGCCTCGGAGACCAGGTGGTCGGCGCTGCCGATGTAGGTCTGCGGGGCGTGGGACGCCACGGAGGCGAGCGTCGCCGCGAGCGCCTCTCGGGTGTCGAACAGGATCGCGGTGTGGAACAGGCCGGCCTGCCCGCGGCGGGTGGGCGGCAGGTCGGGCGTGTGCCGGAGCACCATGAGCGGCTTCGTGCCCCGGCCGAGGACGACGACGTCGGGGCGCTCGACGCCCTCGATCCGCTCGTCCGGGCGCTCCACGACCTCGAGGCCGAGCACGTCGCGGTAGTACCGGAGCTGCTGGTCGAGATCTCCGACGAGCAGGGTGACGGGTCCCATCGCGGTGTCGGCGGCGAGACGGTCCTGGGGGCTGATGACGGACATGGTGGACTCCCTTCCACCGCCGACAGTAGTTGAAGGCTCAACCAAATGCCAGTCCCCCGCTGCATCTGGTAGGAGTGGTGCACGTGACTGGTGTGTACGTGTCGGCCCTCGACCTGTTCTCCATCGGCATCGGGCCGTCCTCCTCGCACACGGTGGGCCCGATGCGCGCCGCGCTGACCTTCGTGACCACGCTGCGCGAGCGCGGGCTCCTCGAGCGCACCGACCGGATCCAGGTGCGCCTGCACGGGTCGCTGGCGGCGACCGGCATCGGCCACGGCACCCCGGACGCCGTGCTCGCCGGGCTGCGCGGGCTGGAGCCGGAGACCTGCGACCCCCGCGAGGTGCACGGCCGCTGGGCCGACCTGGCCGAGGGCGGCGCGCTGGACGTGCAGGGCATCCCGATCACCGCGCAGGACGTCACCTTCGAGCCCTTCGCCCGCGATCTCGGCCACCCCAACGCGCTGACCTTCACCGCGCTCGCCGGGGGTGCCGAGGTGCACTCGGCCTGCTACCTGTCGATCGGCGGCGGCTTCGTGGTGCAGGCGGGCGGCCTGCCGCCGACCCCGCCGCCGGTGCCCTCCACCTACCGCTGCGCCGCCGACCTGCTGGCAGCCTGCGGCGAGGACGGGCAGATCGCCGACGTCGCCTGGGCCGACGAGGTCGCGATGCACGGCGCCGAGGCCGCCGCCGCGGGGCTGGACGCGATCTGGGACGCGATGAGCGACTGCGTGGCCGCCGGGGTCGCCGCCGAGGGGGTGCTGCCGGGCGGGCTGCGGGTCCGTCGCCGGGCGGCCGCCGCGCAGCAGATCCTCGCCGACCGGGCCGCCCAGGGCGAGCGCGTAGCCCCCGAGGAGCAGCTGGCGGTGTGGGCGATGGCGATCAACGAGGAGAACGCCGGCGGCGGCCGCGTCGTCACCGCCCCGACCAACGGCGCCGCCGGGGTGCTGCCCGCCGTGCTGCACTACCTGGTCCGCGAGCACGGCGCCGACCGCGAGCAGATCCGCACCTTCCTGCTCACCGCCGCCGCCGTGGGCTCGATCGTCAAGGCGAACGCGTCGATCTCCGGCGCGGAGGCCGGCTGCCAGGGCGAGGTGGGCAGCGCCTGCGCGATGGCCGCCGCCGGCACCACCGCCGTGCTCGGCGGCACCCCGCGCCAGGTGGAGAACGCCGCCGAGATCGCTATGGAGCACCACCTCGGCCTGACCTGCGACCCGGTAGGCGGGCTGGTGCAGATCCCGTGCATCGAGCGCAACGCGGTCGCGGCGGCCACGGCGCTCACCGCCAGCCGGATCGCGCTGCTCGGCGACGGGCAGCACGTGGTCAGCCTGGACACCGTGATCGAGACCATGCGCCAGACCGGCGCGGACATGTCCTCCCGCTACAAGGAGACCAGCGAGGGCGGCCTGGCCGTCAACGTCGTCGAGTGCTGATCCTCAGCGCTGGAGGTCGTTCTTCCCGAAGTCCTGCAGGAACCGCGGGCCGGTGCGCGCCAGCTCGTCCTCGAAGGACGCCGCCCACCCCCGATACGGGTTCTTCGACAGCCCGTCGTTCGCGAACCGCGGGTCGTCGGTGACCTCGGTGACGCAGAACGCGGGGATCTGGAGGTCGGTCACCGGCCCGGCACGCTCGCACTCCGCGATCACCAGCGGGCTGTTCTCGCCGCCGAACACGTCGATCACCCAGCCGTCGGCGCCGAGCCACACCGAGTAGCGGTTCTTCACCACGCGGTGCCCGCCGCGCCGGATCATCTGCACACCGACGATCGGGTCGATCTCCCGCTCGGCCTCGTAGCGGGTGCCCACGTTCATCGGGCCTTTGAGCGTCACCGCGCAGAAGTCGATCGCGTCGGCGACCTCGTCCAGCACGGCGACCGGGTCGCTGCCCGGGCCGAGGTCGAGCCGCAGCCCCGGCGCCTGGGCGCGCAGCCGCAGCGCGTAGCCGTCCTGCGCGAGGAAGTAGCTCTGCACGATCAGCACCGGGTCCGGCTCGTCCAGCAGCTCCGCCGGGCGGTCCCGCACGAAGAACCGGCGCTCGAACTCGAAGTCGCCGTAGCCGGTGTCGCTGCTCATCGCCCCGCTCCCTCGTGGTGCACCCCTGTGCCCACCCACGCTACGCGACGCGGTCGCCAGGACCCCGCAGGTCAGGCCGGGCGCGGCCCGCGCAGGTCGAGCGCCCGGACCGTCGCGCCGTCGGCGGTCGGCACCGGCACCATCCCGATCCGCGCGTAGAACGCGAGCGCCCCGGAGTTCGCCGGGTCCACGCCGAGGTGCAGCCCGGGCACGCCCCGCTCCCGCAGCGCATCGGTCAGCGTCGTGACCAGGGCCCGGCCGAGCCCGCGCCCCTGGGTGCGCGGCAGCAGGTCGATGTGCAGGTGCGCGGGGTAGCGCTCGACCACGGCCGGGTCGGCCGGCTGCCCGGCGTGCAGGATCCGGACCAGGCCCGCGTCCGCGTCGTCACCGTCCCGCAGCGGGTAGCGCTCGCGCAGCGCGGGCCACCACGCCCGCTCCTGCCAGGCCGCGAACGCCGTGGTGTCGGCGGTGCCGATCACGTAGCCGGCCACGCCGAGGTCGTCGGTCACCACCCAGGACAGCGTCGGGTCGGCCACCGGGTACGGCCCGCAGTAGACGTGCCCGAGCAGGTCGGGGTCGCGGTAGAGCGCCGACGCGTCCTGCCCCGCGGCGCCGGTGCGCAGGCACACCCGGTACATCCCCGGCAGGTCGGACGGGGCGAACGGTCGGATCTGCATGGTCGCCGACGCTACCGCGCCCGGCCCGCCCAGGGTGATCTCCGGCACTGACAGCGCTCCCACCAGCGACGACGCGCAGATCTCACCCGTTCTCATGGCGGGATCACCCGTCCCCGGGGTCGTTTTCCGGCTCCGACCTGCCGACAATCGCGAACATGGGACCCGTGGCACCGGTGGAGCGCAGGCAGGAGCACCTGCCGCTGCTCTACGCGCGCCCGATCCACCTGTCGCTGGCGCTGCTGGTGATGGGGACGCTGGCCCTCGGCGGGGCGTTCTGGCCGCTGAGCCCGCTGACGCCGGTGGCGCGCTGGTTCGCGGTCTCCGGGCTGCTGATCGGGCTCGGCCTGCTGCTCCTGGTGGTGCCGCAGCGGCCGTGGACGATGCCGGTGACGCTGTGGACCGGTCTGGTCGGCGCGGGCGTGCTGACCGGCTCCTGCCTGACGTCGGAGGGCATGGTCGTCGTGGCGCTGGGGGTGATCGCCGCCGCGCAGTTCGCGGTCTACGCCTTCCCGCCGCAGCTCGCGTGGACCAGCGCCGGCTTCGCGCTGGCGGTGGTGACCCTGGGCATGGTGGTCGCGCCCGCGCCGTTCCACCTGGTCAGCTGGCTGGTGATCGTCGTGGTGACCGGCGCGAGCACCACCCTGCTCGCCTACGTGATGCGCTGGCTGCGCCGCTACGCCACCACCGACGACCTGACCGGCGCGCTGTCCCGCGGCGCCGTGCTGCAACGGCTGGACGAGGAGCTGGCCGAGGCCCGGCGATCGGGGACGACGCTGGCCGTGGTGTCGGCGGACGTGGACCACTTCAAGGCGATCAACGACACCCGCGGGCACCTGGCCGGCGACGAGGTGCTGACCGCGCTGGTGGACGGCTGGAAGGCGCTGCTCGGGCCGCTGGACGTGGTGGGGCGCACCGGCGGCGACGAGTTCGTGCTGCTGCTGCCCGGGCGCGACCGGGAGTCGGCGACCCGCTGGGTGGAGGAGGCCCGTGCCGCCTCGGTGGCCCCGTGGAGCGCCGGCCTGGCGCTGTCCTGCGCCACCGACACCGCCCGCGACCTGCTGGACCGGGCCGACGTGGCGCTCTACGCGCAGAAGGCCGCGCGCTGACCCGCGTCTCGCGGGATCACGAGACGAACGCGCACTCGCCCTGCTCGACCAGCCCGGCCGTGAGCCGGCGGTGCATCTCCGGCCGCATCGGCGGCAGCGCGTCCAGCCGGAACCAGCGGGCCTCGGAGTTCTCCCCGTCGCCCGGTCCCGGCTCGCCGGACACCCAGCGGAACCGGAAGGTCAGGTCCAGGTACACCGCGCGGTCACCGTTGGCGTAGGTCATCTCCGGCAGCGCCTGCACCGCAGCCAGCCGCTCGGCGACCGCCACCACCTCGGTCTCCTCCAGCACCTCGCGCGCACCGGCCACCGCCGGGTCCTCGCCGGGGTCGACGATCCCGGTCACCGGCGTCCACTCCCCGTTGTCGGCGCGGCGCACCAGCAGCACCTCCTGCGGGTCGCTGCCGGGCGTGCTCGCGCGCGCGGGCCGGAGCACCACGGCGCTCACCCCCGGCATCCAGAGCAGGTCGTGGCCGACGTGCTCGCGCAGGTGCAGGACGAAGTCAGGGGTGGGCACGTCGCGATGCTACGCGCGGGGCCGTCCGTCGGCGGCGGGTCGGGTGGACCACAGCGCCCAGGCCACCAGCAGCGGCTGGAACACCAGGCGGACGGCGCGCTTGCGGTCGGTGTCCAGACCGAAGCCGTCCGTGCGGGTGAGGTACTGCGAGACGTTGCCGGGGAAGATCGCCACGAAGAACGCCGCGGCCGCCCTCCCCACCGTGCGACGGCCCCGACGCGGGGTCGCGAGCAGCGCCGCGCCGAGCGCGATCTCCACCACCCCCGATCCGAGCACCACGGCGTCCTCGACCACCGGCACCCACGGCGGCACCTGCGCGCGGAACTCCTCGCGCGCCCAGGTCAGGTGGCTCGTGCCCGCGAACGCCAGGAACAGCCCCAGCGCCACCCGTCCGACCGTCCGTCCACGCCCGCCACCTGCTGCCATCGCCGCGCTCCCTCGTTCGTCGCCCGATCGCCGTGGGCGGTCCTCCCCCAGGAGAGCACGGTCGGCGGCACCTGTCGACGGGACTATCCTGGTGCTTCGTGGCCACCTTCTCCGCCGTCACCCGGCAGCACGTCCTGACAGCCCTCGCCGAGTACGACGACCGCGGTGCCGACGCCTTCCTCGGCGTCTACGGCTTCGAGCGGAACCCTGCCTCCACGATCCTGCACGAGGGTCGCAGCTACGACTCCCAGGCCGTGCTCGGCGTCGCCCACCGCTACGCCACCGGTCGCCTCGCGATGGCCGACGAGTTCGCCGGCGGCAAGGTCTCCACCGCCGCGATCCTGCGCAAGCGCGGCTTCGAGGTGACCGATCCCTCGGCCCCCGCCGCCCCGGCGAAGGCCGCCCGCGCGCCCCGCGCCCCCCGTGCGGTCAAGGAGCCGAAGGCCCCGCGCGCCACCACCCGCAAGGTGGTCGAGGAGGAGCGTCCGGCACCGGTGTGCCCGACCTGCTTCATGACGCTGCCGGCGACGGGGATCTGCGACACCTGCGGCTGAGCCGCGCCGGCGCGGTGCCGACCGGGCGCGCGTCGGGTCAGGCGCCGTGCGGGGCCGCCGACGCCCGGAACGGCGCGGCCTCCCGCCGCACGCCATCGCGCACCGTCGCCTCCGCCACCGCCTCCGGGCTGAGCCGCACCGGCCCCGCGCCGTCCTCGCCGAGCACGTCGTCCGGGTTGAGCAGCGCGCACGCCTTGAGCGACAGGCAGCCGCAGCCGATGCAGCCGGCCAGGTCGCGCTCGAGCTTCTCGATCGTGCGGCGGCGCTCCTCGAGCTGGACCTTCCACGCCCGGGACGTCCGCCGCCACTCCTCGGTGGTCGGCGGACGGTCCAGCGGCACGGTGGCGAACACCTCGGCGAGCTCGCCGAGCGGGATGCCCAGGCGCTTCGCGACCACGATCAGCGAGATCCGACGCAGCATGTGCCGGGCGTACCGCCGCTGGTTGCCCACCGAGCGGGTGGAGACGATCAGCCCCTCGCGCTCGTAGAAGTGCAGCGCGGAGACGGGCACGCCCGTGCGCCGGCTGACCTCGCCGACGGCGAGGGTGTCGTCCGGCTGCACGGGCGGGCCTCCTGCGGGTGGTGGGTGCCGCTCAGCCGAGGTGCGCGGCGGCGGCGTCCCGGTCGGCGGGTCCGTCCGACGGTACCGGCGATCCGTCCGGGTCGGCCGGGTCGGCGGGGTCGGACGGGGTCGGCAGCACCGGTCCCCCGGCGCGCGTGGTCGGCGCGTGGGCGACCGCCAGCAGCTCGGCGCGGGTGGCGATCTTGACCCGGCCCCGCCCGTGCGCCGTCCCGGCGACCTCCTCGGCGCGGTCCACCCGCTGCCACTCCTCCCAGGTGACCACCCGCACGCCGCGCGCGGCCAGGGTCTGCTCCCAGCCGGGTCCCGCCGCGCCGGCCTCGCGCGAGACCCGGACCGCCGCCGACGCCGTGAGGTCCGCGACCACCTGGTCCACGGTCTCCCGCGCGTCGGACTTGGTCGACCCGATCAGCCCCACCGGCCCGCGCTTGGCCCACCCGGTGACGTACAGCCCCGGCACGGTCGCGCCGGAGTCGTCCAGCACCCGGCCCTGCGCGTTCGGCACCCGGCTGCTCGCCACGTCGAAGGGCACCCCGGGCACCGGGGAGGACGCGTAGCCGACCGCGCGGTACACCGCCTGCACCGGCCAGCGGGTGGTCTCGCCGGTGCCGGTGACCCGGCCCAGGTCGTCCGGCACGGTCCGCTCGGTGACCAGCGCCTGCACCCGGCCGTCGCCCTCGATCGCCACCGGCGCCTGGTACAGGTGCAGGTGCACCCGTCGGCGCGCGGTCATCGTCGCCGGGTCGCGCTCGGACCAGCGGGTCAGCGTCTCGACCACCTGCTTGCGCGGGGTCAGCTGCGCGACCATCCGGCGGCCGTGCTCGTCCAGCACCACCTCGGCGGGGTCGACCACCACGTCCACGTCGTGCTGCTCGCCGAGCTCGCGCAGCTCCAGCGGGGAGAACCGGGTGTCGGCGGGACCGCGCCGGGCGAACAGGTGGATCGTGCGCAGCGCCGACCCGGCCAGCGCGGTGTGCACGTGCGCCGGCACGTCGGTGGCCAGCAGGTCGTCCGCCGGCTTGGCGAGCATCCGCGTGATGTCCAGGGCGACGTTGCCGGCGCCGATCACCGCGACCTCCTCGGCGTCCAGCGGCCAGACGGCCGGGGCGTCGGGGTGCGAGCAGTACCAGGCGACCAGGTCGGCGGCGCCGAAGGATCCCGGCAGGTCCGCGCCCGGCACGTCGAGCGGGGCGTCGCGGTCGGCACCGGTGGCGAGCACCACCGCGTCGTACTGCCCCAGCAGCTCGGGCACGGTCACGTCCCGGCCGACGTCGACGTGGCACAGCACCCGGATCGGCGACCCGTGCAGCAGGTCGTGCAGGGAGTCCTGGATCCGCTTGATCCGCGGGTGGTCCGGGGCGACGCCGTAGCGGACCAGCCCGTAGGGCACCGGCAGCTTCTCCAGCAGGTCCACCGCCACGCCGGGCAGGGAGTCGACGAGCATGCGGGCGGCGTACACGCCGGCGGGGCCGGCGCCGACGACGGCGACCCGAGGGTGGTGCGGGTCCGGGTGGTGCGGCAACGGGGGTCCTTCCTCAGGGCGCGCCGGGCGGTGGCCGGGCGCGGCGGGTTCGGGTGAGGTGCTCGCGGGGTGCGGCGCGGGCGGTGCGGCGCGCGGGGCGCGGGGCGCGGCGGCGGCGCGGACGATCGCGGCCCGCGCGTCAGTCCCCGTGCACCTGCAACGGCAGCGTGGCGATCAGCGGGTGGTCACGGTCGACCGCGCCCAGCCGGGCGGCGCCGCCGGGCGAGCCGAGGCCGTCGAAGAACTCGACGTTGGCCTTGTAGTACTCGGACCACTGCTCGGGGACGTCGTCCTCGTAGTAGATCGCCTCGACCGGGCACACCGGCTCGCAGGCGCCGCAGTCCACGCACTCGTCAGGGTGGATGTACAGCGTCCTCTTGCCCTCGTAGATGCAGTCGACCGGGCACTCCTCGATGCACGCCTTGTCCTTGACGTCCACGCAGGGCTGGGCGATCACGTACGTCATGCAGGCCTCCGCTCGTGACGGCCGCCCGGTCGGACGGCGCCGAGCACGACGGTAGAACCTCAACCATGGTTGAGGTCAAGGCCGGGTGGTGCGGATCGCCGGCTCAGGCGGGCTCGGGCCGCCGCCGCAGCGGGTCCTCCACGTCCTGCTCCTCCCCGGGCCGCGCCGGGTGCACCCGGGGCACGTCCGCCCCCAGCAGCACCTCCGCTGCGTGGTCCGCGAGCGCGAAGCCCGCCGACCCGTACAGGTGGAACACCGCGTCCGCGCCGTGCCGCTCCAGCTCGGCGACGTCGTCGTCGTAGCGCGCGACCGCGGCGACCTTGCCGGTGAACCCGGCGGCCTGGAGCCGTGCCAGCGCGATGAGGTTCGCGTTGTGGAAGGGCATCGCGAGCACGGCCACCCGCACCCGGCCGGCACGCTGCACCCGGGTCCAGAACTCCAGGTCGGTGGCGTCGGCGCGCACCACCGCGTAGCCCTCGTCCTCCAGCGCCGCCACCCGCGTCCGGTCGTGCTCCACGCCCACCACGGACAGCCCGTACTCGTCGCGCAGCCGGGTGTAGGTCGCGGCGCCCACCCGCCCGAGGCCGAGCACCACCGCGTCCGCCTCGCCGATGTCGACCAGCCGGTCGTCCGGGTGCAGCCGGAAGGAGTCACGCACCGGCAGCAGCCGGGACAGCCGGGTGGCGAGCTCGACGCCGCGCCGGTTCACCACCGCCGACAGCGCGAAGCTGAACGCCACCGCGAGCGAGATCACCACCACCCACTGCTCGTCCAGCAGCCCCGCGCTCGCCCCGACGGCGGCCACGATGATCCCGAACTCGGAGAAGTTCGACAGCACCAGCGCCGCCAGGAACGACGTGCGGCGCCGCAGCCGCATCAGCCAGAGCACCACCGCGTACGCGGCCACCTGGAACGGCAGGATCAGCAGCAGGAGCAGCGCGAGCCCGATCTCCAGCAGGTGCGGCGTGCCGTGCAGGCCGATCTGCACGAAGAACGCCACCAGCATCAGGTCCTTGAAGGTCATCAGCGAGCGGGACAGCTCAGCGGCCTGCCGGTGCGAGGACAGCAGCACGCCGACCACCAGCGCGCCGACGTCCCCGTCGATGCCGACCAGCTCGAACAGCCCGAAGCCGAGCACCACCGCCACCGCGACGCCGAACAGCGCCTGCAGCTCGCCGTGGCCGACCCGGTCCCAGATCCGGTGCAGCACCCACGCGCCCGGCACCAGCAGCACCAGCAGCAGCGCCCACGGGCTCGGCGGCTCGCCGCTGGACAGCGAGAGGAACACCACGGCGGCGACGTCCTGCATGACGAGCACGCCGACCGCGATCCGCCCGTACAACGAGGTGGTGTCCGAGCGGTCGTCCAGCACCTTGACCACGAACACCGTGGAGGAGAACGACAGCGCGAAGCCGACCAGCGCCAGCGCCCCGAAGGACTCGCCCGCCACGTGCCCGAACCCGATCACCGCGAGCAGCCCGAGGAACCCGAGCGCGACGGCCACGCTGATCACCATGTGCGCGACCGTGGTCAGCCAGATCTCCCGGCGCAGCAGGGTCCGCACGTCGAGCTTGAGGCCGATCGCGAACAGCAGCAGCACCACGCCGAAGTCGGCGACCGGCTCCAGGTAGGGCAGGTGCGGGGCCCCGCCGGCGCCGAGCGCGAAGCCCGCGGCGAGGAACCCGACCAGCGGTGGCAGGCGCAGCAGCACCGCGACCAGACCGCCGAGCAGGGCGGCACCGAGGTAGAGGGCTGCGGCGGCCATGAGGGGGTCCTCCCACGTCGGTGTCTGTGTGCTCCAGCACACATTCTGCCGTCCCGCGGCAGCGAACCCGCACGTCGCGCGTGGTGGGCGCCCTAGGCTGCCGGTGTGCCCGACCACCACGACCACGTGCCGACCGACGCCCTGCGCCGGGTGGTGGCACCGATCGGGGACCTGGTCGACGCCGCCCGGCTGGACGGCGGCACCTTCGCCACGACCTACCGGGTGACCCTGGCCGACGGCCGTCACGTGGTGGTGAAGACCGCCCCGACCGACCCGACCGGGCTGTTCACCTACGAGCACCGGCTGATCCGCACCGAGGCCATGGTCTACGCGCTGGCGGCGGAGCACCCTGGCCTGCTGATGCCCGCGCTGCTGCACGTCGACCTGACCGGGGGCGTGCTGGCGGGTGACGTCGTGGTGGCGGCGTTCCTGGACGGCGTGCCGTGGAACGAGGCCGGCTTCGGCCCCGCCGACGAGGACCCGCGCGCCGCCCGCGCCCAGGCCGACCTCGGTGCGCTGGTCGCACGGATCGGCACCGTCACCGGCGAGACCTTCGGCTACCCGCAGTCCCCCGCCCTGCAGCACCCCACCTGGCGCGGCGCGTTCACCGCGATCGTCGAGGCCGTGCTGGGCGACGCCGAGCGGGCCGGGGTGGAGGTCCCCGCCGACCGCGCACGCGCCGCCCTCGACCGGCACTCGGCCGCGCTGGACGAGGTCACCGTGCCCCGGCTGGTCCACACCGACCTGTGGCCGGGCAACCTGTTCGTGGACCCCGCCACCGGCGCGCTGCGCGGGGTGATCGACCCGGAACGCGCCCTGTGGGGCGACCCGCTGATCGAGCTGGTCGGCTCCCACCCGCAGCAGGACGTGCTGCCCGCCGCCGTGGTCGGATCGATCGACGTCACCTCCCCCGGCGCGGTGGCCAGACTCGCCCTGGGCCGGATGTGGCTCGCCCTGGTGCAGACCGTCGAGGGCACGCTGCGCGGCTACACCGGCGACTGGGCCGCCCGCTACGAGGAGGGCAGCCGCGCCTCCCTCGCCCGCGCCCTGGCAGCGCTGGGCGTCTGAGCCCGCGCCCCGCCCGCCCCTGCTCGCCTACGCCAGCGCGAGTTCGGTGGTTCAGGCCGAGATCGGTGGTTCGGTGGCACGTTTTTCGCACGAACCACCGAACTCGCGGCCCGCGTGCGGCCGAGCTACCAGCCCGCGACCGCCCGCAGGCCGGCGCTCGGGGTCAGCTGCACGAGCGAGAGCCCGCCGGCGTCCTCCACCTCGACGCTCACCGCCGCGGCGCGCCCGCGCTGCTGCCGGCCGACCCACTCCAGCACCTCGAGCACGTCGCCCGCGCCGACCAGCCGCCAGCGCTCCGCCGGCCCGCCGCTGCCCGCGTGGAAGTCCACCACGTAGGTCGGGTCGTCCACCTGCGTCCACGAGTACGGCGTCGAGGTCCCCCGGACTGCCTGCATGGCCCCAGCCTGCTCCCCGCAGATGAACCCCCGGCAACCCCCACCCGAACACTCACCCCCGCACTCCCCGCACCCACCCCGCACCCACCCCCACGAGGTCGGTGGTTGCGCACGAGGTCGGTGGTTGCGCACCCGATGATCAGGCACGAACCACCGACCTCGTGAGGAGGATCAACCCCCAGCGATCAGAGCGAGCCCCCGTGCGAGCGGATCACACCCTGGTACCAGTCGTACGAGGCCTTCGGGGTGCGCGCGAGCGTGCCGTTCCCCTCGTCGTCCTGGTCCACGTAGACCAGCCCGTACCGCTTGGACATCTGCGAGGTGGACGCCGCGATGATGTCGAGGCCGCCCCAGGCGGTGTACCCGAGCACCTCCACGCCGTCGTCGATCGCCTCGCCGATCTGCGCGATGTGCGTGCGCAGGTACTCGATCCGGTAGGGGTCGTCCACGCGCCCGTCGGCACCGACCTCGTCCTTGGCGCCCAGCCCGTTCTCCACGACGAACAGCGGCACCTGGTACCGGTCCCACATGTCGCGCAGCGCGATCCGCATGCCGACCGGGTCGTGGTGCACACCCCAGTCGGTGACCTCCAGGTGCGGGTTGCGGATGCTGGAGAAGATGTTGCCGCCGGTGATCCCGTACTGCGACGGATCGGCCGCCGACACCAGGGACATGTAGTACGAGAACGACAGGAAGTCGACCGTGCCCGCGGCGAGCTCGGCGGCGTCCCCCGGCTCGACGACGATCTCGATGCCCTTGCGCGCGAGCAGGCGCGGCACGAACGTCGGGTACGCGCCGCGCACCTGGACGTCGGTGTGCAGCAGGTTGAGGTCGTTCGCCTCCAGGGCCTCCAGCACGTCGGCGGGGGCGCTGGTCGCCGGGTAGTGCAGCATGCGCGCGAGCATGCAGCCGACCTGCGCGGACGGGTCGATGTCCCTGATGATCCGCACCGCGCGGGCGCTGGCCACGTACTGGTGGTGCACCGCCTGCCAGGACTTCTGCTCGGTGTTCTCGCCCTCACGGGTCACCACGCCGCCGCCGGTGTACGGCTCCAGCAGCGTCGTGTTGATCTCGTTGAACGTGAGCCAGTAGGTCACCAGCGGGTGCAGCTCGCGCACGACGGTCTCGACGTACCGGGTGTACAGGTCGATCACGCCGCGCTCGGACCAGCCGCCACGCCCGTCGGCCACCAGCGCCAGCGGCATCTCGTAGTGCGAGAGCGTGACGACCGGCTCGATGCCCTTCTCGCGCAGCAGCGTGAACAGGTCGCGGTAGAACTCGATGCCGGCCTGGTTCGGCTCCGCGTCGTCGCCGTGCGGGAAGATCCGGGTCCACGCGATCGACAGGCGCAGCGCCGTGATCCCGAGCGCGGCGAACAGCTCCACGTCCTCGCGGTAGCGGTGGTAGAAGTCCACCCCGTAGCGCTTGGGGTAGCCGAGGCCGCCCTCGACGGTGCGGGCCGTGGCGATCTCCTCGTCCGAGGCCCGCATCAGCGCCTCGAGCGCGGTGTAGCTGCGCGCCTCCGGCGAGCGGAAGGGCACGACGTCGGCGGTGGACAGGCCCTTGCCGTCGGCGTCGAAGCCGCCCTCGACCTGGTTCGCCGCGAAGGCGACGCCCCACAGGAAGTTCTCGGGGAACGTCATCGCGCGGTCTCCAGGGCGTGCTCGAGGGTGGTGACGGTCAGCAGGTCGTCGCCCGGGCGCACGGTGCCGGAGGCGACCGTCTCCACGTCGGCGAACGCGGCCGAGTTGGTGATCACGATGACCGTGGTGGTGTCGTGCGTCGCGGCCACGGCCGGCAGGTCGAAGGAGACCAGCGGGTCGCCGACCTCCACCCGCGCGCCGTCGTCCACGTAGGCGGTGAAGTGCGTGCCGCCCAGGTCGACGGTGTCGATGCCGACGTGCACCAGGATCTCCACGCCGTCGTCGCTGCGCAGGCCCACCACGTGCTTGGTCGGGAAGACCGTGACGACCGTGCCGGCCACCGGCGAGACGACCTCGCCCGCCGAGGGGACGATCGCGACGCCCTTGCCCATCACACCGGTGGAGAACGCCGGGTCGGACACCTGGTCCAGCCCCACGACGACACCGGCGAGCGGGGTGGCCACGCGCGGGCCGACGTGGTCCGCGCCCGCCCGCACCGGTTCGGCGCCCGCGTCGGCCGCGGCGACCTCACCGGTCAGCGGCGACTCGTCGAAGCCGATCAGCACCACCGCGACCACCGACACCACGAAGGACACCGCGAGCGCGGCCGCCGACCAGCCGAAGGACTCGCCGGCCAGACCGGGCAGGCCCGGCAGACCGCTGTTGCCGACCAGCGCGTAGGCCTTGGCACCGAAGCCGAGCGAGGTCGCGCCACCGGCGGCGCCACCGATCATCGAGGCCAGGAACACCTTGCGCATCGGCACCAGCAGGCCGAACAGACCCGGCTCGGTGACACCCATCCCAGCGTGGCGAGGTTGCCGAGGATGAACGGCACCAGGGCCGCGTGCATGCCGGTCATGATGATCAGCGACATCAGCGCGCCGAGCAGGATGCCGGAGAAGATCCCGCCGTGGGTCAGCAGCCAGTTCAGGCCGCCGGAGATCTGCTCGCCGATGATCGCGCCGAGCGGGCCGAGGGCGGTCAGGGTGATCGGGCCGACGATCAGCATCGACAGCAGCGGCACCACGCTCAGGTGCAGCGCCTGCGGCATGACCTTCTTCAGCCCGCGCTCCACCCAGGACAGCGCCCGGCACCCCGAGGAAGTGCACCGGCTCGCCGGCGGTCAGCAGCGTCGCCAGCGCCGGGTACACCAGCGCGCCGGACAGCGCGCCCGCGACGAAGACGTTCGTCTTGAAGGTGCGCGCCGCGGAGATCGCGATCATCACCGGCAGGAAGAAGAAGAACCCGTCGCCCAGCGCGTACAGCAGCTGGTAGGTCTGGGTCTCGGCGGACATCCAGCCGACCCACACGAACAGCGCGAGCAGACCCTTGATCAGGCCCGCGCCGGCGATGGCCGGGACCAGCGGCACGAAGGTCTTCGACAGGAAGCCGAAGAACTTGTCGCGCAGGCTGCCGCCCGAGGCGGCCGGGGCGGCAGCGGTGTCGTCGGACTCGTCGGTGGCGACGACCTTGGACCGCAGGCCGGGGTGCCCGTCGGTGATCGCGGCGAAGACGTGGGGGACGTCGTTGCCGATGATCACCTGGAACTGCTCGCCGGACTGGTTGATCGCCTGGACCGCGGGCACCGCCTTGACGGCCGCCTCGTCCACGCGCGACCGGTCCTGGAGGGTGAACCGCACCCGGGTGATGCAGTGGTAGAGCGAGGTGACGTTCTCCTCGCCACCGACCGCCGCGATGATCGCGGCGGCATCCTTCTCGTACGTCACAGGAGGCTCCTGGCTGTCCCGGGCACCGACGGCGCGCGGGTGGGAGGGATTCAGAGCAGGTTGGACAGGTGCAGACCCAGATAGGTCTGCTCCTGGAGCGTCATCGTGTGCCCGTGCCGTTCCGCGACCACCGCCGCCACCGCGTCCACGCAGGCGAAGGCCCTCGGCTGCTGCTCCCGCAGGAACGCGTACAGCTTCGGGTCGCCACCCTCCTGCACCTCGCCGGCGACCACGCGCTGCGCCAGGAAGCGCAGGTGGGTCGCGAAGCGCAGGTACGCGTGGCCGTCGTCGTCCTCGATCCCGAGCTCCTGGCGCACGACACCGAGCACGTCGCGCATGAACTCCATGAGCCGGGCAGTGTTCTCCGACGATCCGCCCACGGTCGCGTTCACGAAGTGCAGCGCGATGTTGACGGCCTCGTCGTCGGTGAACTTCACACCCAGCTGGGTGTTTGAGGATCATCACGGCCGAGCGCGCGAAGAGGTACTCCTCGCGGTGGATGGTGCGGACCTCGACGGCCAGCGGGTTCGCGAGGGAGATCCCCTCCCGCACCCGCTGCACGGCGTAGACGAGGTGGTCGGCCAGGGACGCGAAGATGCCGTCCCCGAACTCCCGGCCGAGCGACCGGCGGGCGACCGTCACGATGTCCGCGGTGACCTGGAGGATCTCCGGCGGGATCGTGCCCACGATGGAGGCGAGATGGTTGCCCACGGCATCGTCGCGGATCCGGAACACCGACTCCACGCGCTTCTCGTCGATCGTGTCGCCAGGCTTGCCCTGGAAGCCGATGGCCTTGCCGACCACGATCACGTCACGACCGGCAGCATCGACCGCCGACACGACGTTGTTGTTGAGGATGCGCCGCAGCTTCACGCTCTCACCCCGTTGCAGACCTGCTCATCCGAGGCCCTCTTTGGCCCCGGTGGTGGTGTTGCCTGCATCAGCAGTGACAAGCCGGGCGCGCCGCTAGCACCCGCACCTGGACGGGCAAAGGCGCAGAGCAGGACTTCACCCGGCGTCGTCCGGCCGTGGTCCGGAGGGGCCCGCGGGCTCGATAGCCTCGACGTCGTGCCCACCTCGCTCGTCCCCGGCCCCACGCCCACCCGCTCCACCGCCGGCCGGACGACCGCGATCGTCTCCCTGCTGGGCGCGACCCTGTTCTGGGCGGGCAACTACGTGGTCGGCGCGCACGCCGTCGAGAGCCTGGACCCGGTGAGCCTGGTGCTGCTGCGCTGGACGATCGCCGCCGGTCCGCTGCTGCTGATCGCGCACCTGGTCGAGCGTCCGGACTGGCGGGCCGTGCTGCGCGCCTGGCCGTGGGTCGTGGGGTCGAGCGCGCTCGGGCTGCTCGGCTACAACCTGCTGCTCTACACCGCCCTCCAGCACACCGACGCGTTCTCCGCCTCGCTGATCAACGCCTTCAACCCCGCGCTGATCACGCTGGCCGCCGCCGTGGTGCTGCGCGAGCGGCTGACCCCGCTGGCCGTGGCCGGCGTCGGGATCGCCCTGGTCGGCGTGCTGGTCGTGCTGAGCAAGGGCGACCTGGCGACGCTGACCACCGGCGGCTTCGGCGCCGGCGAGGCGCTCATGGTCGGCGCGATCGTCGCGTGGACCGGGTACACCGTGCTCGCCCGGCGCGGCCCCGCGCTGCCCCCGGTCACGTCCTCGGCGGCGCAGGCGGTGGTGGCGACGGTGGTGATGGCCGTGGTGGCGGCCTGCTCCGGCGGGGTCGCCCTGCCCTCCGGCGGCGGGGTGTGGGCCGCGACGCTGTACATCGCGATCTTCCCGTCGGTGCTGTCGTACCTGCTGTGGAACCGGGCGCTCACCGTCGTGCCGGCGGCCGGCGCAGGGGTGTTCCTCAACCTGATCACGGTGTTCACCGCGATCCTGACGATCGCGCTGGGCCAGCCGTGGACCGGCGCGCAGCTGCTCGGCGGGGCGATCGTGATCGGCGGGGTCGTGGTGACGAACTGGCGGGCGCTGGTCCGGCGCGGATGATCCCGGGCGTCCGGAGATCGCCGTGCCAGGGGCGGATCGCCCTGCCCGGAGCGGCTGCGGGACGCCGGACCCCGGTGACCGTCGACGAGGAGGGCTCGGAGGTCGACGCCATCCCGGGAACGACGAAGCGGCCGAGAGCATTCGCTCTCGGCCGCTTCCGATGTGGGCCTGGCATCCTCGTATGCGAACCCTTTGCGCTACCTGCACCCCTTGTTGCTTGAGGCGGCTGCCATACCCGTCACCCCGGTCAAGCGACCTGAAGCTCGACGTGTAGTCCAGCGAAGGATCGCAGACGACGAAGCTGAAGCCGTGGTCGCTGGCTACCGTGCCGGCAAGTCGGTGTACGAGCTCGCCGCCGAGCACTCATGTCACCGCACCACGATCAGCGGGATCTTGAAGCGGAGCGGTGTGAGGATGCGACGCACTCCAGCTCGTGAAGCACAAGTCCTGGAGATGGTCCGGCTCTACGAGTCTGGCCTCTCGCTTGTGAACGTAGGCGAGCGCGTGGGCTTCTCGGACAAGACCGTCCACCGCTACCTGCGGGAGCGAGGCGTACGAATGCGCGAGAGCCATGGCGGGCCTCGGCGAATGCGATGACCGTACTGTAGTCCACGCCGATAGGATTGAAGGGTGCCGCATGACCCGTCACTTCCCGACCTCGGCGACCAGCCTAGGCTGTCGCAAAGTGCTCACAGCCGCAGAGCGCGGTTCCACCAGTCTTGGTACCGAGTCGCCCACCTCGGCGTGAAGACGTGGGGCCAGACTCCGGCCGGCCGTCCCATCGGGAGCATCCTTCCGCCCGCGGCCGCCGAGGCTGGCCTGAACTTCATCGCACCGTCAGCCGCGAAACTCTTCCTCGCGCGTCGCCAGCAAGGTTGGGGCGTCGATCCGACGCGCATGACCAACCACATGACTTCGAGCCAGACACTCCTGGTCAACCTGCTCGGGCCCATCGGCACAAGTTCTAATTGGCTGCGTGACGTGCTGAAGTCGGTCCTCAAACGCCCGGACATAGCCGAGGTCACCCGCTGGGACATCGAGTTCGCCCCTCCGGCGCGAAGCAATTATCTCGGCGACATGACGCGTCTCGATGCCTTCTTTCGACTCCGCACAAACCGCGGTGTCGAAGGCGTTGCTCTTGAACTGAAGTATACCGATCGCTTTAGCAACCGACGAGTAGATCTCGCCGGAAACCGGCGATACGCCCAACTCGCGTCGGCGAGCGGACTATGGCGCGCTGGCCGCGCCACGTTCCTTGAACATGATATAGGGCAGCTAGTTCGTTGCCACGCACTCGGTACCCGAATCCTCCAAGTAGACGAGAGGGTGTCGGAGGTCGCCACACTGCTACTCGTCAGCCATCCGGACGACGAGGCTGCTTCAATAGTCTTCAATCAATATCGAAGTCATTTGGCGGACGCGAGCCGGGCAGCACACGTCACACTCGATCAAGTGCTTGCCGCCGCGCTGTCAAGCGCACCGACCGCTGAGGATGCGGACGTGGTGCGCGCACTTCAGCTTCGCTACCTGGGACATCCAGAAAGCGAGGCACTGTGGGACGAGTACCTCGACGGCGCCGCGATACGCGGCCGGCGTACTCATCTATGACTTCACTGACTACTCTTCGCCAACTCCACTGAGCGACGCGAAAGTACAAGGCAAGTCTGTCGGACCGAGGAACCGCGCTATGACCTAGTGCCACGAGGACGGCGTCGACCCACAGAGACTTCTGCGAGTTGCACTTTCTCGAGGACGCACCTATCCGGAACCCAATCGCCAGCGATGAGCCGGAGGATCGCGTTCATCGCGGCGGGCCTGAGCTATCTCGCGCGTCTGGCTGCAAGGTCCGAGGATGCCCTGCGGCCGTAGTGCGGCCTCCGGTATCGCTACTCCACGAGATGCAGGCGACGCCCATCGGTTCCGACAACATTGAGGCCAAGCGCCTCGAACAGACTTGTCAACCACGCGCGCAGGTCAGCGTCGTTGCCTGGCAGTAAGGGCAGCGCGCCAATGCCGACCTCATCGGCGGCGTCCCGGAGTCGGTACCCCTCCGCAGCCGTTGGCCACGGAAAGAGCGCGACGCCAGCTACAACCGGCCTAAACGCTTCGTTCTTCTCGTTGAGAACTTGGATGGCGTCACGGTAGCGATGGAGTTGGTTCACCGCATCGATCGGCGCACCGGCTGCACCGTACTGGTGCACGTACTCGGTCGAGCCGTCGACTCGGTACTTGGCGTCGAGCGCGATCATCACGTCCACGCCCGACGCGACTACACGAAGGACGACGTCTGGCTTCTGAATACCCGTGGGGACATCGAACGCGGGGTTGTACGCGAGCGTCGCCTGGACGAACCTGCCGGTGAGCTTGACGGACCGGGACAGTCCCTTCCGAAGGGTGAAGCGGAGTCCGGTCGCGTCGCTCGGGATGAGTTCCGCGAAGTCGACTTCGGCGCCGAGCAACTCAGCCGTGACCTGCGCGACCGTGAGGAAGCACCATGTCTCATACAACTCGTTGAGGTCGGAGGTCGAGTACTGCTCCGTTCCGCCCTCACCGGCAAGCGCCGCGCTGAGCAGGCTGAGCACCTGGTATGCCTGCGCATAGCCGATTGCGCCCTGTAGTTGGAGAGACGTGACGGAGCCGGGAACGTCGGCTGTCGCCGCCGAGATTACCGGCGACATCAGGAAATGACTGACCACTTCCTGAAGCTCTGTAATCTCCGCCAACTCAGCTGCCAGTCGGGGTGGCTCTTTGCCGGTGCGCTCGATTGACCGCCGAACCCGTGCTTGCTGTTGACCCTCGAGCTCAATTAGACGGGCGTGCACAAACTTGAGCTGTGACCGAATCCAACGGTGCTCAAGGGTGTCGAGCGATTCGAAAGACCGAGCCACCTGGATCTGCGACCGCACCGGGCCAACGCCTGGTACATCCTGAAAGTCTCCCGAGCCGAGCCCCCGAGATACGGCACGGACGACGCCAGCGCTCGAACCTCGTACTCGGTGGATCGGAGTGAATGCGTCCTCGCGGACCAGCGTGCGCCTGGCCGCCGAGTTGATGAACTGGATCGCTGCGTTGAGTTGCCCCAGATGGATGCGAAGCAGGGTCAACCACTCGATGCCGGAGCCAACCTCATCGCGGTTGATCTGCGCCTGCCGGTAGGTTCCTCGCAGGTACTCGAGGATGAGCGTCCGCCGCACGGCTGCAACGTCCTCAAGCAGCTCCTCGTAGTCGTCGATGTAGTCGATCTTCGACGGAAATACCTCAGCCTCGATACGGAGCACGTCGTCTCCGACCTGGAACGAGAACGAGGTCCGTCCGACCTGCCCACGAAACCGAACCGTCAACGCGAGCAGACTTGCCTCCGCAACGACCGTCCGCTGAACGATGAGCGTGGGGTCGCGGAAGGTGCTCGTTGGCTGCAAGCCGGCGACCTTGCTCCGGACGATGAGCTCGTAGTTTCGCTCCTCGAACAGAACGGGAGCCGGCGACGTCGCGATTGGCGAGCCGTTCACGGTCGCCGCGAAGTGCGGCGTGACAGTCAGGTCGGCGCGCGACTGCAGCGCCGCAGGAAACTCTGCGGGGCCGTTCAGTTCGACGACGAGGGCCTCGGACTCGATGCGTGCGAGTTGCGCCACGGCGCCTACGTCCAGTAGTTGGTGAAGCCGGTCTCGACAAGCCTGCGCTGCATCAGTTCGATCCGCTGTGCAGAGACAGGGAAGGCCGACGCGCCGCCAGTACCAGGTTGCGCCCACTCACCGAGCTGCTTGAGCAGGTTGGAGATAGTCGCGCCCGACCCCTGGATACGCGGCAACACCTTCATCGAAATCGCAAGATCGAGCGGGTCGACCCGCCCGCCCTCGGTCGACTCGAACTGATCCGGTTCTTGTTCAGCGGCAAGAACGAACATAGCGATCTCGTCGCGGACGCGATAGCCAAAGTGCAGCTGCGCAGGCTGCAGCAGCGCGTTCAGCTCACTGAGGGTCTCGATCACGCGCACCACGCTCGGCTCATCACGACGCGGGTGTCCCGCCAGCGTCGCACTCTCGCGTCGCCATGCGTCGGAGTGAGTGTCATGAGCGGACGCGGTTGCCCCAGCGCCGCCGATCAAGCTCAGGTCAACGTCGGAGAACTCGATGACGAACGCGCGGTCGAGCACCTTACGGGAGAAGCCAAAAGTCGTCTCGTCCATGTTGACCGAACCGACCATAGCGAAGTTACTCGGGATCCTGACGGAGCCCCACTCGTCGCCCGCGTCTTGCTTGAGGGGTGTGGCATCCGCACCGGGGAGCAGCACACCGGCCTCTTCGATGCGAGACAGCACTTCAGCGAAGTAGTGCTCCGGTCGGGCAATGTTCATCTCGTCCAGCAGGAAGAAATACTGCTTGTCCGGGTGGTCGGCCGCTTCCTTCGCAAATGTCAGCAAGTGGCCGGGCGCGAAGTCTCCGGTGAGGGTCTTGTACCCTAGTAGTTCGCTGCTGTCGTTCCAGTCGGGCCGCACGGGCACCGTCGTGGCGACAGCACCCGTCGCGTCCGCTACCAAGCGGGGCAGCGCACTCTTGCCCGTGCCCGAGACGCCGGCCAGGATCACGAACGGCTTCGTTCGGATCGCCGTGATGTAGGCCGCGACCTGCCAAGGCGCGAAGTGGAATCCGCGCGCCTCGATGTAGTCCAGCACGGCTTTGATGTCGACGTCATTGGTTGCAACCGAACTCGGCCCGAGTGCCGCAGCCGGAGCCGCCGCAGCCGGGGCCGCAGGGAGGTAGTCCGCGACATCAGCCACGTCGGTCGCAAGTGAGAGAGGCATCCTGCAATCTCCGGTTCCGTGGCCTAGATGAGAGCGGGGTCGAAGAGAGCTGACACCTCAACGTCGCTCAGACCGACCTCACGCTGGAGGGCATCGATGAGGTCCGACACCTCGGACTGGTCGGTTAGTCCAAGTGCTTCGAGATCCCGTGCCCTCAACCACCAGATCGCCGCGTCCGCGAGGCGCGGCTTCTGATTCTTGTCGGGATCGGCGCTCTCGGCCCGGAGGAACGCCTTCACGAGCTCGCCGGCTGAGATTTCCACGAAAGCGAAAGCACGCGGACGACTTCCCGGTACGGCTACAAACGGCGGAGAAGCCAACGACGTCGCCCAGCCCGACGCCGTGTCGGACGGACCATTCGACGGGTACTTGTCGGAGCGAAATCCGTTGTCCGTGGCACTGCCGCTACCGAAGGGGTTGAAAAAGTGCGGTGCCGGCTCCGCGTCGGGCCGGATGCGCGCCCACTCCTGGATCGCCTGCTGGAAGGGAACGGACGCCATCCCGGTCACCACCTCGCTGCCCGGGCCACCCGAATTGACGAGCGCACGCCGGAAGATCAGGTAGTCAAGCAACTTCGGCTGCGCGCGCGACACCCGGAGTCGCTCCACGGCGTGCTTGATGAGGTCGGCAGGTAGGTAGAGGGCCACTACGCCTCCTCGTCGTCGCGCTCCTTGATCGCCTTGAGCCTATCAGCAGCGAGATCACAGTACTCGGAACTGATGTCGATCCCGATGGAGCGATAGCCGTGCCGGCGGGCGAAGGCCATCGTCGTACCTGACCCGTTAAAGGGGTCTAGCACTACACCGCCTGGCGGCGTCGTTGCGGACACCGGGATCCGAACGAGGTCTTCTGAGAAGGCTGCACGATGCCCTGAACGACCTCGCGCAGGGTTTGTGAACCAGGTGTCCAGCGGAGGTAAGAGACGCCCCGACGGCATCTTGCGGCCAACCGAGTGTCGGTCGTAGTAATACCAACGGTTCTTAGTCAGATGGAATACGTACTCATGCGAAACCGACGACCGGTCACGCACTTGGTCCGGGATAGGGTTCGGCTTGACCCAGACATTGTCGTTACGCACGAGCCATCCGTCGTCCTGGAGCGCGATTGCGAGACGATGCGGAATTAGCAGCAACTGCTTGGGTCGTGCCCACAGTCCATCTCCGGGCCTGTCCTGCGGTCGAATCCCGAAGCGGCGGGCACCCTGCTTTACCTCACCACTCTTGTGCGCGCCCTTACCGCTCCAGTATGTGTCCCCGATGTTGATCCAGAGGGAACCCGTGTCTTTGAGGACCTCGCGGCAGAGAGCGAAGACCTCGACCAATCGATCCACGAACTGCTGCGGATGCTCTTCGAGGCCCAGTTGGCCGTCCTCGCCGTAGTCCCGCTGCCCGTAATAGGGCGGGGACGTGACGATGGTGTCAACGCGAATGCCGGACTCGATTAGTCGTTTGAGTTCCGTTACGACATCGCCTTTAAGGATCAGAGAGCGCTCGTCGGCGTAGTGCGCGCTTTCAAAAAGTGCACCCTCGGTAAAATACGTCTGCGGAGTCGACTCCGGATTTAGTGCGCGATTCGCGGCCGTCGGCTTCAACTTTCCCCCAACGACTGACGCGCTGCCCGGGGGAAGGGGGACAACCCTCGCGAGGGATGACATTCGAGAGGATCTCCGTTCAGGACCGGCTCGACACCACGTTCGGCGCTCGCCCCAGACACTACCTCCACTCCGGCACTGGCGAGAGCGGCGCGCCCAGGCGTGAGCCGCCTTGGGGCGCGGTCGCCGCTCACCGGGCAAGCTCGGGCAGCCCGCGATGCACCTGGGGCGACCGGGACGTCACGCCCGCTCACGTCACCTGAAGAGAGCCGCATGGTCCGCGCGCGGAAAGCACCATCGGCTGTCAGTGGGTGATGTACTCAAACAGTGGATCGAGCGGGGCGAACGCGTCCACCCCTGTCTTCAGATTGGTCGCTGCGGCATGGTCCCAGAAAACGGCCGTTGTCTTGATACCGCGTTCTGCGAGTCGGCGCACTACGGGGAGGAAATCTTGATCTCCTGACACTAAGACAAGCCGGTCCCCTCGTTCGCTCCTCATATGCTGGTAGGAGTCATCTAGAATCTGCGCCCCCATCTCCATGTCGACACCCTTCTCTTTGTTGAAGGCATTGCGATCGAAGACGGTCACCTCGAATCCCCGCTCGCGCGCAACTCTCCAGATCGAGTCGTCCTCTGGCGGTCGCGATCCAAACAAGCTTGACCGTCCGATCTGCGAGTCTTCGGGACAGACAGCGCTGTACAGCCGCCCGAAGTCCAGGCGCCAGGCCTGGTCGGTGATCCGATCGCGCATCGCTTCACCAGTCGATGGTGCTAGGCCTTTCTTCACCGCACTGACGCGCATCCCTTCGATCCAGACATTCGAGTAGTCAACGTAAACGAACAGGACCATGGTCACCCCTCGGGTCGGGCTTCGAGCGCGGGAATCACGACCGGTCCACCGTAGGCGGGGCGCGCGAGTTTGCGCAGGCTGTTGAGCGGGAAGGACGTGCACGTCACCCGGTTGAGCGTGATGAAGCGCGCGGGTTCGCGGTGTGTCGACCTGGTCGATGTGTCCCGCAGATCGCCTGCGGCCTGCGTCGTCCCTACGCTCGAGCGCGACGGCGCGTTCACCGGCGGAGCCGTCTTCCTGGAGTTGATGCGCCTCGGCCGCCCCTTGTTCGGCATCGGGTCTCACGTGCCTCTGCGGTCGCGGCCAGCCCCTACACTCCACCAAGACCCGGGGCGAGACAGTCACGACCATGTCGTCATCCCCGGTGAGCGCTGTACGTGCTCCACCCGTTCATGTGCGGCGCGAGCTCTTCGTGGCTGCACGTCGTGACCGTCACGACCTGCAAGGGTCCGCGGATCGGGTCGGTTCGCTCGGCGTGGCCGCGAATCCAGCCAGCCCACTCCCGGGCAGCTTGCGCGTCCTCCCGGCCGAGCGACGCTGCCCAGGCCTCGATCTCCTGCACGTATGCACGCATCTTCGCAGCCGCGTCCCGCCGCTTGAGCTCGTCGCGGAGCCGGGCCGCGTTGCGCTCGTAGGACACCTTCGTGAACGCCTCGCGCTTGACCTCTTCCCAGCGGACCTGGCGAATCTCCGCACGCCGTTCGCCCTCCTGCCGAGCCCAGGCGGCCTCCGCTTCGGCGATCTCCAACTGGCGGATCAGGACGGGCAGCTGCTCCTCCAGCGTCGCGCCGTCGGTGTCCCGCAGCGTCAGTACGGCCTGCGACTCCCACGCCTTCCCGACCGTGACCTCAAGGCGGCCCGAAGCGAGGAACTGCTTGTTCGCGCTCGTCCGGGACGTGCGGGTGTAGTAGTCGGTGACCGTGCTGAACGCCTGCGCTTTCCGGCCCCGCTGGTCGAGCTCCCGCATCGTCACCACCAGCTCGCGCGACGGCACCCGAAGCGACAGATCCGGACGCACCTCACCACGCCCCGTGGACATGTTCGGGACCTTCGCCGACACCTTCCACCCCATCGAGACCGCGGCGTCGACAAGCCCTTGCAGGAACCTGGCCGCACGAGGGATCTGAACCTTGGAGACCAGCGCGCGCTTGTCCTGGAACGCGACAACCGCTGGGTGGGGGTCACGAAGCTGGCGGGGCACGGCGAACACGCGCACCGACGTCCGCGCGGCGAAGTCCGGCTCGAGGTAAGCCGTCACCCCCAAACTCGGGTCCATCCGCGTCGGCTCGTGAGTCAGCCGCTCCCCCGCAGGCACCCGGTGCTCACGGAGAAGTACGTCTTCCATGCGCACCATCTCGCGCTCGTCGACACCAGTGCCCAACTCGAGCCGCCCGCCGGCAGCCACAACGCGTTCGAGGACCTCCACAGCCCGATCGCGCAGCTGCTGAACAGCACGCTCCCGCTCGGCGCGAGCCTGCTCCTCACGCCGGAGCCGCTCACGCTCCGCCTCGACTCGCTTGGCCTCCTCCTGCAGGCGCCGCGTCCCCTCCGGCGTCACCATCGCCGACCATGTGGCGCCGCGACCGTCGACCTTGATCAGACCGCGGTTATGCAGTGCTCGCGCCGAGACGCGGTGCGAGGTGTCGTCGTAGACGCCGTCAGGGCAGCCGTCCGCAACCCAGCGCAGCAGATCGAACTGGGCCACGCTCAGGTAGGCGGGGTTACGTCCCATTGGTGATCACCGTGCGGCCATCAGCAGTCATGCGCCCATTCGATCACTCCAGGGCGGCGCCGCGGGCCTGTTCGGGCAGGTCGTCCCGACGTCGCACATCCCAGCAGCCCGTAGAACTTGAGCCTGTGAAGTAGCCCCGCGGCGGACGACACTCGTGTAGACACGAACGCATGGGAGAGAACACTGACTCGGCAGCCGGTGCGGGCCTGTTCGACGGCTTCGAGGGGCACCGCGCACCGGGCGACGCCGAGCTCGCCGAGGCACTCGACTCGGCGCTCGTCTCTCTCGACGCGAATGTGCTGCTGGGCTTCTACCGGTACCCGGAAGAGTTCGGCACTGCGCTGATCGAAGAGCTCGAGCGCTACGGCGACCGGGTGTTCGTCTCACACCAAGCAATCACGGAGTTCTGGCGCAACCGAACCTCCGCACTCGCCGACCGGGCACGCGCCAAGACCGAGGTCGAGAACCACCTCACAGGCAACGAACGTTCGACGCGCGACGCCATCGAGAACTGGGCCAAGAAGGTCGCACTCGACGAGGCCGACCTCGAGCAAGCACGGGCACTCGTCAGCCGCCAGTTCGAATTGCTGTCCCGGCTGATCGAAGACACTCACGCCGACGACCGCGAGATCTACCCCTCCACCGACCAAGACCCCGTCGTGACTTCGCTCGATCGCCTCCTGGGCGGCCGCGTCGGTGGCCCGCTCTCTGCCGACGACTGGGATGCAGCGGTCGCGGAAGGCCAGCGGCGGCACGACAAGAAGATCCCACCCGGGTTCAAAGAGAAGGTCACCGATAAGGAGCACCTCCCCGAAGGTGTGTCGGGTGATTACCTGGTCTGGCTGCAGTCCACCCAGGCGGCGGCCGCTCGTGGGCTCGATCTCCTAATCCTGACCTCAGACGTCAAGGAAGACTGGTACGACCGCTTCGGCGCCGACATCGTCGGCCCGCGCCCGGAGCTCTCCAAGGAGTACTGGGACCTGGCGAGCAAGCGCCTGTTCATCATGCGACCGCTCGACCTCATGACGAAGGCAGCTGCTCGGGGTGGACCGATCACCGCAGATGCGCTCGACGAAGCATCCCGCCAGCTCGAAGCCGACAACGACATCCGCGAAGACGGAGTCGAGCCTGTCCGTGCAACGCAGTGGACTGCCCCCGCCGTCGAGAAGCTGCTCGCACTACTCGACCAGCAGGCGCCCGTCCAGGCCACCGTCATCCGAGCAGCGTCGAGCAGCGGAGGCCGCATCGACCGCGCGCGGGTCTACGAGCTCGGTGACTACCCGGCCGACCGCATGCTCCGCGGCTTCACACGCCCCGTCCGCAGACTCTCGCGTCAGCTCCAGGAAGCCGGCGAGGTCGACGTCCATGTCACCGAGATGTTGAGGCCTCGCTACGACTACAGCATGGAAGCGAATGCATTCCAGATCCCCGATGAGGTCGTGACGATCCTGCAAGGAGACGCGTAGGTGGCCACTCACGCCTCCTGCAAGCTGGGCATCGATCAGCAGGGCGACAGACGTTGTGATCCCAAGGTGACGGATGCCTGAGATTCGAGGCACATTCAGTTACGACGAAGGCGATCTCACCCCCGGACGATCCAGAAACGGCGGCTTCAGCCAACTGCTCTACGACCGCGACGGAAGCCTCGTCGCCCATGCGACGTTCCATCCAGACGACGAAGACGACGAGCGGCGAGAGAGCCGGTTCGAGCCGGCAACTGAAGCGACGAGCCCCGAAGACGAAGAGCTGGACCTCGGTGTGGTGATCGCGCTCGCGCTGGTAGTCGCCGGCGTCGTCGCCGCACCACGCGTCAAACAGTGGTGGATCAACACCGCCGCTCCACAGCTGTCCACCGTGTGGAGCAAGTTTAGAAGTAGGTTGGGGCGGAAAAAGACGGCCACGACCGATCATGAGGCCGGCACCGAACTCGCAGCCTTGTCTCAGACCGCAACCGTTGACTTCTTCCGCGCCGTCGATGAGGTACTTAGCGACACGAAGTCGACCATGAACGGAGATGAGGCCTATCGTCGCCTCGCCATGATGCTCATGGCGGCAGCATTCATCTCTGAGCAGCTGGATCGGCTGTCCAACGTACGGATCGAGGATGATCCCGATCTCCACCTGCTCCTAGGCGCCGTCGACAAACTTACCGCGGGCCAGGTGATCGACGAGGTCAACACGGCGCTCGAGCTCAACAGCGCGCTGCTGAGCGACGACGCGTCCTTGGAGTTCATGCGCCGCTTTGGGGGCGGGAGGTTCGTGGACGGGAACTACGTTCCTGTGCGCGCCGCGACCATCGCCGACGCGCTGCGCCTGCCGCGCACCGATCTCCCCAGCCTCCAGCCTCGCGCCATCGGCGCGAACCGATCCAGCGACACCACGCCGCGCACGCCCCGGACGGAGACCGGACCCGGACCAGCAGCGGGGAGAGCCAATCCATGAGCGGCAAGTACCACCAAGAGGAGCTGAACGTCTACGGCGCGGAGGGCGACGAAGATATGGACGCCATCCTCCAGGCGCTCGACAAGGCAGCGGCCGAGCCTGACACGCGCCGAGACCACGCCGAGTAGGTCTGCCCCCCGGCAACCCTCTCGCGGCTACTTCAGCGACACGCGGGATCCGTCGCCTATGCCAAGATCGGCTCATGCCTCGACCGCTGAAGTACGCTCCCCTGACAGAGCATCTCTCTGCGTTCGCCGAACGAGGTCGGAGCAGCCACGAGATGTCGTTCGAGCAGCTCGACGAGTTGGTGGGTGGGCTCCCGCCGAGCGCTCGCGCTCTGCGCGTCTGGTGGAGCAACGACTCCAAGTCCCAGGCCCGCGCGTGGCGGACTGCCGGCTGGCACGTCGAGAGCGTCTCGCTTGAGCGCGAGCACGTCCAGTTCGCGCTCGGCGCTGTCGGCGGCACACGCGATGCACGCCTGCGTCGACGATCCACCGACGCCTGATCTCGAGCGCCTCAGGCCAGATGACCAGCCCGGAGATCAGTCCGTCTCGGTGTCCCTGACCGCTCGGCGCTCGGCGTGGAGCCGCGCGATCAGCACGTGCGACGTGCGCACCATCCCGACCGCCATGACCAGCGGCAGCGCCGGCGCCGTCGGCGGGTGCGCGAACGAGTTCCGGAGCTCGCGCGCGGCGTGCAAGAACTCTCGGTCATCGTCGCTGAGTGGCAGTTCCCGACCCAGCTGCTCGATCAGGTCGTAGAAGCGGCCGTCCGCCACGCCGAGGCAGGCACGCACCGCTCGCTCGACAGCCTGGAGCGACTTCTCGACCGCGAGAGCCGCGAACTCGTAGTGCACGACGCTGGTGCGAAGCAGCTTGTGCGCGAGATCAAGAAGCGCTGCCACGTCGGCCGGCATCGTGTCCGCAGCAGGGAAGGTAGCAACGATCTCGTCAACCGCATTCGGGGTCGCGAACACAACGTCCCCCGGACTCTCCGCAGGCGCCAGCGACATGTGCGTTGCCCTGGGATCGAGCGGGAACGTCCACGTGGCGGGATGTTCCACGGTCGTGGACGCCTCGACTTCCTGGCGAGTGGTGGGGGTCAGCTGTTCGCTGCTCGGTACTGCTCGATGACCGCGCCTGGGATCCGTCCACGCTCCGGCACGTCGATCTTGTTCGCCACGGCCCAAGCTCGCACTGCCTTCGGGTCGTAGTCACGCCCGACACCACGCCGCGGTGCGGTGCGCGGCGGCGCCGAGACGCGCCGGCCGGCCGACTGGAAGGGCGCGATCGCCTCACGAAGCGCCTTCGCGTTCTTTTCGTTCAGGTCGATCTCGTAGTTCACGCCATCCAGTGCGAAGGTGACCGTCTCGGCCGCCTCTCCGCCGTCGACGTCGTCGGTGAGCTGAACGACAACCTTCTGGGCCACGAGATTTCTCCTTCGAGTTGATGCGCGACACCCTAATCCAGAGCATACGGGAGGGTCAGCGGGCGAGGGCGCTGGCCAGGCACGCGTCACTGCGCCATGGTTGGTGGACTGGCGGTGCGTCATCCCCCTGCGGCGTACCGCCAGTTCGCTCGAAAGCACCCGACCCGAGGATGTCGCTCGCCCCATCGGGCATCGCACACGCACCCGCGGGAGCAGAACACCCGAGCGTCGGTACGAACCCTCGGCCCCGGGCCAGACTGAACCGCCCCGGGTTCAGTGGAGGCTCGGTTCTCTGGTTTCCAGCGTCGTCGACGCGGGGTTCTGACGGTAGTGGTTGGTCTCGTGCTCGGTGGGCGGGATGTCGCCGAGCTCGGTGTGCAGGCGGCGGTTGTTGAACCAGTCGACCCACTCCAGGGTCGCGATCTCGACGTCGTCCAGGGTCCGCCAGGGCCCGCGGCGGCGGATGAGTTCGGTCTTGAACAGCCCGATCGTCGACTCGGCCATGGCGTTGTCGTAGGCGTCCGCGACCGTTCCGATGGAGGCCCGGATCCCGAGCGCTGCGAGGCGCTCGGTCAGCGCCAGCGAGACGTATTGAGACCCGGCGTCGCTGTGGTGGATCAGCCCGGACAGGTCCGCGACGCCGGCTCGGCCCCGGGACCAGACCGCCATCTCGAGGGTGTCTGTGACCAGGGCCGCGCGCATGTTCGTGTCGGCCTTCCAGCCCACGATCATCCGGGAGAACACGTCGATGACGAACGCGACGTAGCAGAACCCCGACCACGTCCGGACGTAGGTGAAGTCCGCTACCCACAACTGGTTCGGTGCGGTGGCGTCGAAGGCACGGTTGACCAGATCACCGGCTCGGCAGCCGTCCTTGCCCGGGATCGTGGTGCGCTTGGCTCGGCCGCGAACCGCTCCGCGCAGGTCAGCGGCCCGCATGAGCCGCTCGACCCGGCAGCGCCCGACCGGATGCCCGAGGCGGTGCAGGTGCCGCCACATCTTCCGCGCCCCATAGACCCCGTAGTTCGCGGCGTGCTCGACGCCGATCACCTCGGTCAGCTCCGCGTCGGCCACCGACCGCGGCGAGGGTGGGCGGGACCTGGCCGCGTAGTACGTGCTCGGGGCGACCTGCAGTTGCGCGCAGATCGGCTCGACCCCGAACTCGGTGCGGTGGGCGTCGATGAACTCGACTACCTGGTGGACGGGCGGTCGAGCTCCGCCGCGAAGAAAGCCGACGCACTGCGCAGGATCGCGTTCGCCCGCCGCAGCTCCCGGTTCTCTCGTTCCAGCTCGGCCAGTCGCTGGGCGTCGCTCGTCGTGGTCCCGGGCCGGTCGCCGGCGTCGACTTCGGTCTGGTTGACCCATCCGCGCAGCGTCTCGGGGTTGATCCCGAGCTGCTCACCGATCCGCCGGCACGCCCCAGGGCGCGTCACCGGGTCCTTCCGCGCGTCCAGCACGAGCCGGACCGCGCGCTCACGCAGCTCGTCCGGGTACTTCCTCGGTGCAGCCATGACCCTCATCCTCCGTGGATTGAGAGCCTCCATGGAAGCCGGGGCGGTTCAGACCGCATCCGGATCACCACGGCCCGGCGCTAGACCTCAGGTGGTGTGGCAGTCGTTCGCGCAGTAGTAGCAGCCGTTGACGTCGCTGTAGTAGCTCCGCGCGGCCGCGACCGCACCACTGCACGACGAGTGGTACCCGAGATCGATCCGGCTGGCCGAGTCGGGCAGGCATCCCTTGGTGGAGCCGAGGTCGTGCACCTCGTGGTCCCCGGACCCTGGCTGGGCGTTCTTGTTGACGCAGTAGTACGGCATCGCGTTCCCCCTCGGTCGGCGCATGCACCCCGTTGTGCACACCTCGCAGGATATCCGCTCAGCAAGACGTGCCGTGGGCGAAAGCCGAGTCGGTCTCACAATTCGTTACCGCGGTCGCTCCGTCTACAGGCACACGGGTGAGCCGAGATCAATCCGCTCACCCTCGAGGGTCACCGCACCGGAGGCGCAGAGCCTGGTCTGCGGGGTCTCGCGCACGATCAGGGTCGTGTACGCGCTCTGGGCGTCGGGCTCGGTCGTGTCCTGCCGATCACCGGCGTCCGGTGCGATCTGTCGGTAGATGCTGGCGGAGATCGTGTTGCCGGCGGACGCGCCGTCGTAGCGGGTGATCCTCGCCCAGGCGGCGTGGCACGCCTCGGAGTAGACGATCTGCAGCTGGGTGTCACGCTCCCGCGTCTCGCTAGCCACCACCACGGCGTCATCGACGCATGGCGTGTTGGCTGGATCGGTCCCGTTCTCGACGACGAACTTCGGCTCGACCGACGTCGTGGCGGTTGGCCCCCAGGCCACCCAGGCTCCCGCAAGTGTCAGAGCGGATGCGACCACCGCGCTCGCGAGCGCCAACCCGACCGCGGTTCGGCTGCGGACAACCGCCGCTCGCGCCGGAAAGGCATCGCGCTGCGCGCGGGCACCCGGGTCCAGCGCTCGTCGACGCTCGATCCACCCGGCCACGTCGGCATCTAGGGCGTACGCAAGCCCTTCGACTGTGCGCTCAGTCGGAAGAGCCTTGCCATTGAGCGCATCGGACAGGACGGACTTCGAGATCCCGCTCTTGCGGTCCAACGCCGCCAACGTGGGGTTGCCGGCCGCGCGCCGGAGTTCCCGCAGATCGCTCGCGAAGCGCTCGAGGCTGTCGCCCTCGGACGGGTCCGAGGTGGATCGATCTTCGCGGGTGGTCTGCTGTGACACCAAGGCTCCCTGTGGCCGGGGACATGGACGCGGTCGACGCGCGCCGAGCACAGAAGTACCAGATCAGAGCGTTCCGAAGTGTCCGTTCGGGCTCGGACGGCACCAGGAATCGAGGGGCCCGCGCCATGCTCATCGAAGGCTGACAGTGCGCCAGGTGCGCGCCTGGAGCAAGGACCGAAGGGAGGCACTCACCACGCGGACCAGCGCACAGAGCGTCGGGGCAGGCAAGGGACGTGGTCAGCGTCCGGTTCGCATGTCCGGGGGCTCGGACGGAAGCAGCACTTCGACCGTGGTCTCAAGCACCTGGGCGAGGGCGATCAGGTTCTGAAGTGTCGGGTTGGCGACCCGCCCGGTGCGCGAGGCCCCTTGCTCGAGCTGCTGATAGTAGCCGCGGGTGAGGCCAGCCGCGTTCGCCAACCGTTCCTGCGAGAGCCCCACCTCGTGGCGACGTCGGTTGAGCGCGATGCCGAGGCGGCGGGCGTAGTCCGCCCACTCATCGGTCTTCGCTCCGGTCACCAAACAACCGTGACCTGAAGCAGCACTAGGAGTTGCACGCTATAGCGTGCATACTCGGGCGTGCAGACGTCGACCGGAACAGCCGGTCGGGCGAGACGTCCTGCGCGGCGAAGAGTTCACAGCATCAGCGCGGCCGAGACAGGTTCGCCGCGCTACCAACAAGGGAGTGTTCATGCGGGTGCGGGACCAGATCACAACAACACAGAGTCGAAGCCGACGTGGACCAGCCGGACGGGTCATCGCTGCGCTGGTGTTTGGCGCGGCGCTGCTGGTGCCGGGGGCGAGCGGTGCCAGCGCTGAGGATGAGATGCAGCCGTCGGCGTGGGTCGGCAACCCGTCGTCGTCGTGCGTGGCGACGAGCAGCGACACGGCCACGGTGCAGTTGACGTTCAACAACATCGGTTCGGATGTACGCGGTGGCTTTGACCTCGAGTACGAAGAGACGCCCGACCGAGGCGGCAACATCGGCTCGATCCACTGGGTTGAGCCCGGTGCGGTGCAGCAGATGTCAGTCACGATCTCGCCTGGCATCAGCTACCGCTTCCACCTGCGCTACTTCGTCGATGGCGAGGACGGAGTCAACGCCTTCGTCCGCGAGCTCGCCGATGAGACGCGCACCATCGCACTGTGCGATGCCGGCACGCAGACGGACCCGACTGCGACCTACGCGCTGAGCTGCGTGGACGGCGCGGGTGCGCTCGCACTGACGCTCACCGGAACGAAGGACTGGGGATTCATCTACGGGGTCGGGGGCGTGGACGACTCCGACGACAACTTCGTGGATGCCTGGCCCACCAGCGCCACGCTCGACTTCGCGCCGCTCGCTGACGGTGAGTACCCGCTGCACGTCGAGACCTACGACCTGGGTCCCGGCTCCAACGGCCCGTGGTCGACCTCACGTCCCCCGATCACGCTGATCGACACCACGGTGACCGTCGCCTGCGCGTCCACGGCCACCGATGGCGTGTCACCGGTGGATGAGTCCACCCTGACCGAGGCCAACCGCGGGTCGGTCAGCGTGCCCTCGAGCGCCGTGCGTGGCTCGGCCGTGACCGTGACGGTCGGGACGAACCACGCCGGCCAACAGGTGAGCGCCTGGATCTATTCGACCCCGACAGCGCTCGGGCAGCGCACCGTCGCCGCTGACGGCACCATCTCGGTGACCATTCCCGCCAACCTGCCGGCGGGCGCGCACCGGATCGCAGTGCTTGACGCCGCCGGTGCCCTGATCGGGTGGGACGACATCACCATCACGACCGGCACAAACACTGTGCCCAAGGCCGCCACCGGCCTCGATGAGGGCGCGAACTCGCCCGGACCGCTGCTTGCTGGCGGTGCCGGCGTGCTCCTGGCTGCCAGCCTCACTACGGTGCTCCTGCGCCGCCGCTCCCACACGGCCGCCTGATCGAGCGTGACCACGAAGCAGCCCACCAGCCCCCGCCGACGACTCATCATCTGGGGGCTGGTGGGCAGCCTCATGCTCGGAGCCACCGCCGGGTGGACCGTCTGGCACAGCCGAACGGGCACCGCAGACAGCGCAAAGGCCTCGACGGCGACGCCCAGCGTCACACCCAGCCCGACGTCACCCGCACCAACGCCGACCGCCACCGCTCCCGAGGTGGTGGTGCCGCCGGCTCCTCCGACGCGTATTCAGGTCCCATCGCTCGGCATCGATGCTGCGGTCGAGGAGTACACCGACGCGATGGTCGCCGCGGCTGACGGCTGGGTGGACCCGCCCCACCGGGACGTCGTGGCCTGGTGGGCTGGCGGGGGAACGCCCGCCGACCCAGCCGACAACACCGTTTACCTCTATGGGCATGTCTCACGGCTGGAGGCCGTCTTCAACGAGCTCGCACAGGCCGAGGTAGGGGACGAGATCGTGGTTATAACAGGGGCGGGGACGCTCCGGTACCGGGTCAGCGAGATCTTGGCGCCCGTACTCAAGGAAGACCTCCCAAGCACGCCCGAAGTAACAGACGCCGTCCCAGGCCGCCTAGTGCTGATTGGGTGCCATCGAGACGATGACCAGGGCACACGGCCGACAACCATGAACAACGTCGTCGTGGCGCAGCAGATCGACCCTTGAGGTCTCAAAATCGCAGTGTACCCAAGATCATGCGAGCGGCCTGCCACCTGGAGAGGCACTCTGATGACCCCGGGTTCGTCTGACGACTTCTCGCTCTTAATGATCAGATGCTCATTGCCGACCAATGGAGCGCCCGGACATCACGGCGACCGATCGTTCATGATAAAGCGCATGTCAGCCCTCAGGGGCAAACGCCACAAGTGCTTGCGCTATCACTTCCCGAGATCCCTCATTGGAGGTGGCACTTTGCTCGATCTCCTCGAACGCCGCCTCGTACTCGCGAATCTCAATATCCCTGGTGGACACGAGTTCTTCGATCGTTGTCTCCGCGGACACATATCGTCGATCGAAGATGCAGAACGGATTTCCCACCGCGAGCGGGTACGGCTTGCGCGCCTGGAGAATCCCGAGTCGCACATTCTCGAGATAGGTCTGACTCTTAAGGAAGTCAAGCTGAATCCGATGTTCGGAACGCCGAAGGGATCCCGGAGGAGAGTAGAGCGTGCTTTCGTGGAAGGCGAATACGAACCGTTTTCCCGGCGCACGAAGCGCGGCCTGTCGGCGCAGCCTTGCATCGGCACCGCGTGTTGCGGACTCAGCATCGTGGCCTAGGGCGAGGAAGAGTTCTCGCGAGTAGTCATAGGTCTGCAGAAGGCCAGGTATAACCGCAATCTGGTACACGCGGATGAGTGCGGAGGATTGTTCGAGCGTGGCGATTTGGCCCTGCTTGCTCGCGAGTCCATCTGAGCCCGTTGAAAGATACGACGTTGGACTGAGTTGGGCGATCTCGTACTGCCGCCAGATGCGGGCAGACTCCTCACCAAAGACGCCTAGCGACTCGACGATGGACTCAAGGTCTCGCCGGTCCGGCAGTCCGTACTTGCCTGTCTCGATCTTCGAAATCCTAGATTGACTCAAATGAGCGATCGACGCAAGCCTCACGCCCGTTATGGACCGTGAGACTCGTGCGTCTCGCAGCAAGTTTCCAAGGCGCACCAGCGGGGCACCGCCGACGGAATCTTCGAGGTTCACCTTGGAAGCATAGACCGGAGAAACTCGTCGAGAGGTGTCGCTCGGTCGAACACCCGCCGCCACGAAGCGACGAGCGCTCGATCCTTGTCGTCGCTCTCGCTCAAGCGCGCTCCCAGATACCCGCCCTTCGCATCGTACTCGAGCCACTCGATGCCATCGTCGTCGTATGCCCAAAAGTCCTGGGGCGCTGCGACGTGCCGACGTTCTGCGATCCGAATACGCTCGCCGGCTTTCACGCCCGGGCCATATCCGGCGGTAATCTCGTAGCGCTCATACTCCGTCAGAGGCGAAGACACGAGGCGCAGTCTCTCAATCACGGCTCCGCGATTCACGGCAGCTGAGACTACATCCACCCATTCGCTGTTATGCCCCTTGGGGAGCTCGCCATGCTCATAGAAATGGACCATCGCCGGACTGCGACCACCGTCTACGGTGTACTCGGGGAGGGCTTCGACCCGGAACGCGGCGCGGCGAAAATTATCAATTGTACTTGGCATCAGTATCGCCTCCTTTGTTCGATAATGAACCATCGAGAGTGGGCGGTCAAGACAACCGCCCACTCTCGACCGAGATTGCCCCTACAGGCCCAGGTCCCGAATGAGGCTCAGCGGGATCTCGACCGCCTGCTCGCCATCCGGGAGGTCCGTTGAGAAGAGATTGTCGGCGACATACCCCTGGATAACCAAGGTTTCGTCGTCCTTCATGTAGATCGTCGGGCAGTTCTTCCCCTCGCATCCAACCTTCGCCAAGACCCGCATCACAGTCTCCCTCTTCCCAAGAGAATCGGACCGCCGAAGTGGCGGCTCCTGGCAGCCTAGCGCCCGCCGACGACCTGCTCAACCGTATTCGGCATCTCGGAATACTCGGGACATGTGCTCCGATCGACGCAAGATCGAAGCCCATATTCACGGCTTCCTCAAAGTATTCCTCACGAGACCTCAGGGTGATTCACTGCTCGCGTCAGTCACGACGGGCGATCGATGAAGGGACGACCGATGACGGATCGTGAAAAGGACCGGAGCGAGGTGAGCGTCGACGACGACTGCGACGTCGAAATCGTGCTGCACGACGACGGCACCATCGACGAACTTTCCACATTCGGCATGCTGTTCGACTAGGAGGCCAAGACATGTCTGAAATGATGCCGTTCCAGCGCCCGTCGACGGCGCTGACCCGCAAGGTCCAGCAGCAGCTGACGCACCTGGTGGCCGAGACCGGTCTGTCCCAGGCCCGGGTGCAGTCCCGTGCCGAGGTCGAGGCCGCGAGGGCGTCGGCGGTGGCGCAGGTGGGTCAGCGAGCGATGACGGAGATCGCGATGCTGACCAAGCTCGAGCGCGACCTGACCGAGACCGTCCCGGCCGCCCAGGCGCGCCTGGTGGCGATCGGGGACCTGACGCAGATCGCGCTCGGGTCGGTCGTGATGAACGCCGCCCGCCGGATCGGCGGGTGACCCCGATGCTGGCCGGTCTGATCATCCTCGGCGTGCTCCTGGTCGCGATGTGCGTACTCGCGTGGCTCGCGCTCAGGGGTTCGCCGACCGACGAGGCCACCCGGGTCGCCACCGAACAGCGCATGGCCGAGTGGCAGCTGCAGCAGGTGTCCGCGCAGGCCCGTGAGGCAATGCGCCGCGCCGCGGGCGGCAACGGCCCGTAGATCGGCGCACCAGGGCGCCGCAGCCCGACCGAGGCCCCTCGCGTCCGGCTGCGGTGTCCTGGCCCACCGACCACCTTCAGACCGGGCTCATGCCCGTCTGCGCTCGCGCGTCGTTGCGTATTCCACAACATCACCTCTGATGGCACCCCTGTGCCTCATTCGACCGCGTAAGCGGATGTCGCGCCGGGAGACGAAGCGCTTCGTCTTGCTCTTCATCTCCGGACTCATCTGGCGGTTACTGAGTTCTAGACCGCCGTTCGTGGCGTTGTCGCTTTTCTACTACCTCATGTTCGAAGGAGGACTCTGCCCATGACCGAACACCACACCAATCACAACCACCCCGACGCCACGCCCCGGTCGGGGACCTTCACCGCCGTCTACGCGGACCCGCCGTGGTCGGTGGGCCAGATCGGGGAGCAGGGAGCCATCCGGCACTACGACCTGATGAGCAACCGGCAGATCCTCGACATGGGCGCCGCCATCCGTGAGGTGGCGGCGGAGAACGCGTTCTGCTTCCTGTGGGTGACCACCGCCACCGTGCCCCTGGGCATCCAGGTGCTGGAGGACTGGGGGTTCCGGTACACCTCCTTCTACTTCTGGGCCAAGCCGCGCTTCACCCTGGGCAACACGTTCCGTAACGCCGGGGAGCTGTTGCTGCTCGGGGTGCGGGGCAAGGGCACGAAGGTCGCGTTCCGGTCCCAGCCGAACTGGGGCTTTCACGCCCTGCAGGCCCACTCCCACAAGCCCGAGGAGATCCACCAGATCATCGAGCGCATGGTCGGCGGGGACGGCCCGTTCCTGGAGCTGTTCGCGCGCCGCCCGGCGCCGTCGGGCAAGCACTGGGACGTCTGGGGCAACGAGTGCGAGGCCACGGTCTCACTGGCCCGCTGGGGCTACCGGGTCCCCGCCGATGACGCCCGCACCACGCCCGAGCCCGACCCCACAGGCACCGGCATGCCGGACGACACGAGCGAGGGCGTGACGGGTGCGGCCGAGGGGGCCGCGTGATGAGAGGGGTCAAGCATGCCGGACGGTTCGTCGCCGACCTCCTGGACGAGGCGACTCCTGAACGGGGCACTGCGGATCCTGGGTGCCGCCTGCGCGCTCGTGATCGCCGTGCAGCTGCTGGAGCGGATCTGGGTGGTCCTGCTGATCGTCGCCCTCGCGGCCGGCGGGGTGAGCGTGGGCGTGTGGTGGTGGCGTCGACGCCGCACCTGGTGACCACCCGCCGCCGCAAGCGTGGCGAGGGCGGGCGATGACTGCCCGCCGCCGCAAGATGCCGACGCCGACGCGCCAGTCGCGGCATCGGATCGTGCCGGTTTGGCGTACCGAGATTGACCGTGAAGCTTTCGCCAAAGCCTTGCTGTTGTTGGTCCTACATCTTGACGAAACCAACCGCGACGCGCATAAACAAACAGAGAAAACAAACATCCGGGGGAGGGAAGAATGAATCAGGGTAGTTCGAGCATGGCGTGGCAGGAAGTGGTGTGGCAGGCCGCGGTTCCCCGGAAGGCCGCCGATGACGCCCTGGAGCAGCTGGCGGCCTCCCCCGACCTCGGGACGATCGCCCTGGAGCTGCGTGCCGTCGCGGACGGCGCCCGCTGGCTGATCGGCGCCGCCCCGGAGAAGGTGCACGCCGTGGCCGACCTGGTCGCGGACCATCTGCCGGCCCGCACTCACGTACCGCGTCGGGTGCGTCGGACCACGGAACAGGCGGGGCGGCTGCGGCTGACCGGCACGCGCCTGGCCCTGTCCCCCGACCGCGTCACGGCCGCCGTGCGGGGCTTGTTCGGGGCCCTGACGCGTCTGGAGGGCCGCGAGGAGGTGGTCGTGCAGCTGCTGCTCGGGCGCCGACACAGCGGGCCTCTGCAGCGTCAGCCGGCCTCGCGTGCCTGGCTGGACCTGATCTGCGGACCCACAAAGTCCCCCCGTAGCGGCCCGCGTTCGGCGGCCGACACGCGCCGGGACGGGCTGCATGGCTTCTCCGCCACGGTCCGCGTCGGCGTCTCCGGTGCGACGGCTGCGCGGGCGCGGCATCTCGCCCAGCAGGTGCTCGGGGCGTTGCGAGTGCTGGAAACCTCCACCTCCCGGCTACGCCTGGACCTGGACACCCCGACGCACCTGGATCAGGCGCGCCGCCCGTGGCGGTGGCCGCTGACGTTGTCTTCGGGCGAGGTCGTGGGGTTGACGGGGTGGCCGGTGGGTGAGGCGCCGCTGCCGCTGCTCGGCCCCGAGCACCCTCGCCAGACCATCCCCGACATCCCGCTCATGACCACGGCCCGCGTGTTCGGGCAGACCGCCGCCACCGGCCACCCGGTGGAGCCTGTGGGTCTGCCGATTCGGGATGCGGCGTTCCACACGCACCTGCTGGGGCCGACGGGGTCGGCGAAGTCCACGGTGATGCTCTCGCTGATCACCGCCGACATGGACGCCGGGCTCGGCGTGCTGGTCCTGGACCCCAAGGGCGACCTCGCCACCGACGTCCTCGCCCGCGTCCCCGCCAAGCGCCGCGGCGACGTGGTCGTGATCGACCCCACGAACGCCGCCCCCGTGGGCTTCAACCCGCTGCGCGGCCCGGCCGGGATGGAGGCGGTCACGGCGGACACGCTATTGGCGACGTTTCAGTCGCTGTTCGCCCAGCACTGGGGCATCCGCTCCGCCGACATCCTCACCGCGTCCTTCCTGACCCTCGCCCGGGTGCCGGGGGCGAATCTGTTGTGGTTGCCGCCGCTGCTGACCGACCCGACCTTCCGCCGCCGTGTCCTGGCACAGGTCGACGACCCGCTGGGGGTGGGGGCGTTCTGGGCCCGCTACGAGACGAAGAAGTCCGACCAGCAGGCCGAGGAGATCGCTCCGGTCCTGAACAAGCTCCGCCAGCTGATCCTGCGCCCCGGCCTGCGCGCCGTCCTGGGACAATCCGAACCCCGCTTCGACGTCGGGGAGCTGTTCACGAAGCGGCGGATCGTGGTCGTCAACCTCAACCGTGGGCTGCTCGGCGCGGATGCCGCCCGGCTGCTCGGCACGCTGCTGCTCGGGCAGCTGTGGTCACGGATCCTGGCCCGCCAAGCCTCACCTCTGACGCACCGGCACATCGTGTCCGTCTACATCGACGAGGTCCACGACTTCCTCGCCGGCCTGCCCGGTGACCTGTCCGACGCTCTGGCCCAGGCGCGTTCCCTCGGGGCGGCGTTCACGGTCGCGAACCAGTACCTGGCGCAGCTGTCTCCGGCGATGCGGCAGGCGTTGGAGACGAATGCGCGCTCGAAGGTCTACTTCGGGCTCGGCGGCACCGACGCCACCACCGCCGCGAGAAGCGCCCCCGGGTTGGAGGCGCAGGACTTCATGCTCCTGCCCCCGTTCCACGCCTACACCCACCTCATCCAAGCCGGCAGGCCTACCGGCTGGTTCCTGACCGCCACCCACCCCGCACCACCCGCCACCGGCGACGGCGCCGACCTCTACGCCGCCTCCCACACCCGCTACGGCGTCCCCGCCGCCCAAACGGAGCAGGCGATCCTCGACCTCATCACGCCCGGCACGAACGGCGTCGACGAGGCCGACGACGACGCGCCGATCGGGAGAACCCGCCGATGACCCCGCCAATCCGTGCGCAGAGGGGGAGACGTGCCGGCAGACGCATCGCCCCGACGAACGTCCGCCGCTTCGGCCGGTCACGGGCGTGCCCGGCGCGGGGCATGGAGGTGACTGACCCCACCATGTGGGCTCACCCCCGACCGCCCCACGGCCCCGGAGTCCGTTCGTGATCCCGGCCCGCCTCGACCAGTTCGACGACCGGCTGTCCCACCCCGTCCACGCCGAACTCTTGGGCCTGCTGGGCACCTTCCGGTTCGCCACCACCGCCCAGCTCGCCCGGGCCACCCGTCCCGCCTACGGCAGCGACCGCTCCGCGCTACGCCAGACCGCCCGCCACCTGACCACGCTCCACGACGCCGGACTCATCTCGCACCTCGAGCGCCGCATCGGCGGGTGGCAGGGCGGCTCTCAGGCCGCCGTCTGGGCGCTGACCACCCGCGGGCACCGAGCCCTGACCGGGTCGCGGGCGAGGCAGCGTCCGCAGCTGACGTCCACGACGTTCCTGGCGCACCTGCTCGCGATCACCGAGACCCGCGTCCTGATCACCGAGACCATCCGCACCCTGCCCGGCACGACCGCGGACGTGGTCGGGGAGCCGGGGTGCTGGCGCCGGTTCCTCGGCCCCCACGGCGTGCCCGTGACGCTGCGCTCGGACCTGCACGTGACCGTCACCTCGCCGCAGTACCGGGACGGCTACTTCTTGGAGATCGACCGGGCCACGGAGAACCCGGCCCGGGTCGTCGCGACCTGCTGGACCTACCAGCGCTACCGCCGCACCAACACCGAACAACACGCCACCGGGGCCTTCCCGATGGTCGTCTGGCTCGTCCCCTCCACCCACCGCCAAGACCAGCTACGACGCCACCTGGCTGCCGAGCCGGGGCTCGCGAGCGACCTGTTCCTCGTCATCACCCCGGACCAGCTGCCCGCGCTGATCCGCACCGGGCCACCTACCACCACCTGAACACCGAAAGGAGGACCCCTATGGAGTCTCACCCTCACGACACCGGGCCGCGCCACCGCGCCCCCGAACACCCACCCACATCCACCGGCACCGACGCCGCCGAGCTCATCAACCAGGCGATCGACCGCGCCACGAGCGAGACCGCCCGCCTGCGCCTGGTCGCGCTCTACGCCGAGCACGGACCGCCGTTCGCGGCGTTCACCACGCTGCCCGACACCGACCTGACCTCCGAGAGCCTCGAAGCCGACTTCCTCGACAGCCACCACGGGTCGTTCTTCACCCGCGAGACCCTGATCGCCGAGCACCTGGACGCCATGGGCTGGAGCGGAGCCCTGGCCGAGTTCCGTCGCACCTGGGCCATCCCCGACGGCCTGCTCACCTGGGACCCCGACGCGGCCTTCCGCGGGATCACCACGCGCCTGTATGACGTCGTCGAAGCCGGAGGTCTCATCCATGCCTTCGCCCGATGACCCCGCCCACACCGACCTGCCTGTGGATAAACGTGCAGGTCAGGGCGATTTCGCACTGGACTCTTCGGGCGAAGAGAGCATGAATGGAGACATGCCCTTCACACCAACCACCCCCACACCACCTGGCGCCGCCGTCGATCCGCTGGCCGCGTTGACCTCGCAGTTCACGATCAAGCGGGCCGTGTCCTACCTGCGGGTCTCCACCCGAGAACAAGCCGAACGCGGCGGTCGCGAGGAGGGCTTCTCGATCCCGGCGCAGCGGGAGGCGAACAAGAAGAAGGCCGCCGCCATGGGTGCGAAGGTCGTCAAGGAGTTCGTCGAACGCGGCGCCTCGGGCACCACGACCCGGCGTCCCGCGCTGCAGGAGATGCTGCGCTACCTCGACGAAGAAGGCGAGGGGATCGACTACGTCATCGTGCACAAGCTCGACCGGCTCGCCCGCAACCGCGCCGACGACGTCGCCCTGAACCAGCGGTTCGACGCCCACGGCATCCGCCTGGTCTCCACGAGCGAGAACATCGACCAGACCCCCGGCGGGATCCTGCTGCACGGCATCATGTCCTCGATCGCGGAGTTCTACTCCCGCAACCTCGCCGGCGAGGTCATCAAGGGCATGAGCCAGAAGGCCCAAGCCGGCGGCGTCATCACCCGCGCACCGCTCGGTTACCTCAACACCCGGCGGATCACCAACGGGCGCGAAGAACGCACCGCGACCCTCGACGAGCAGCGTGCGCCGCTGATCCGGTACGCGTTCCAGGCCTACTCCAGCGGGGACTGGTCGTTGAAGACCCTGACCCGCGAGCTCAACGAACGCGGACTGACCACCCTCGCCACCGCCCGGACCGCCTCATCGCCGGTGCAGGTCCGCACCGTCCACGGGATCCTGACCAACCCCTTCTACACCGGGGTGGTCACCTACCGCGGCGTGACCTACCCCGGACAGCACACACCGCTGGTCGACCCCGGCACCTTCGAGACCGTCCAGACCATCCTGCACGGCAAACTCAACGGCGAACGCGTCATCACCCACGACCACTACCTGAAGTCCACCCTGTACTGCGGGCAGTGCGGGTTCCGGATGATCGTGCAGATCACCACCAACCGCCACGGCACCACCTACCCCTACTACGCCTGCCTCGGACGGCACTCCAAGCGCACCACCTGCACCCTGCGCTCCATCCAGATCGACCACGTCGAAGACCTGATCACCGATCTGTATGAGCGCATCGTCCTCACCCCCGAGTTCCGCACCGCCCTCGAGACGCTCCTGCGCGCCGGGCTGAAGCTCCTGCGGAAGGACACCGACACCGAACGCGAACACCTACACCAGGCGAAGCTGTCCATCCAGCGGCGCCAGCGCAAGCTCCTGGAAGCCCACTACAACGACGCCATCCCCCTGGACGTGCTGCGCACCGAGCAGCAACAGCTCACCACCGAGCTCAACGCCACCACCCGCCGCCTGGACGCCCTCTCAACCGACTACACCGAAGCCGACCGGCTCATCACCCAGGCCCTCGACCTCGCCCAGCACTGCGCCACCCTCTATAGCACCGCACCCGAGCACATCCGCCGCCTGATCAACCAGACCCTCTTCCAGCGCATCGACGTGATCGAAGACACCGACGGCACCCACCACATCCAGGTCACGTACAACGAGCCATACGGCATCTTCTTCGCCTCCAGCACCCGCGACCTCGTCGCACAGGTCAGCCACGCGGCGCGGACCGCCGGACCCCAGACACACGAAGAGCCCGCCGAAACCGGCGGGCTCTCCCTGAACTTGCTATCCGAACCGCTGCTTACTCGTGTGTCGGGTTCGAGTAAGAGCGTCATGGTGGAGCTGAGGGGATTCGAACCCCTGACCCCCTGCATGCCATGCAGGTGCGCTACCAGCTGCGCCACAGCCCCGAAGAACGACCCGAAGGTGTTCCTCCACCCGCTGAGCGGGCGTGAAGAAGCATACGTGATCCGAGGCCCGGAGTGCGAATCGGCTGCTCAGGCCGGTTCGCCCACCTCGTCCTCCACCTGGTCACGCGGGTGGTCCGGGCCCGCGTTCCAGTCCGAGGACGCATGCGTCGGGCCGAGGTTCAGGGCCTCCAGACGCCAGTCCACACCCGCCCCCGGGCGGGCCGGCTGGACCTCCGCCCAGTGGGCGTTGGACATGCCGGTGATCCCCCGCCACCCGGCGGGCAGACCCAGCAGACCGATCAGCCCGAGCGCGATGGCGGCACCGTGCGAGACGACCACCAGCGTGTCGTCGCGGTCGAGGGCCGCGGCCTCCTCGGTGACGACCTCGACCATGCGGGCCAGCACCTGCGCGCGGGTCTCCGCGCCGACCCGCTCCGGCTCGCGGCCGGACACCCAGGCGGCGTGCTGCTCGGGCCAGCGCTCGGCGATCTCCGCCGACGTCATGCCCTCCCACTCGCCGAAGGAGCGCTCGCGCACGCGGGCGTCCGTGTGCACCGGCAGGCCGACCAGGTCGGAGAGCGCCTGCGCGGTCGCGCGAGCACGGCCGAGGTCGGACGCGACGATCCGGGTCGGCCGGTACCGCGCGGCGAGCGCGTCGGCGGCCGTGGCCGCCTGCCAGCGACCGACCTCGTCCAGCGGGATGTCGGACTGGCCCTGCAACCGGGCGGCGGCGTTGTGCGCGGTGCGCCCGTGCCGCCACAGGATGACGCGTCCGGCGGTCACTCCCCCGCCTCGTCGCCCTCGGCGGGCCCTCCGTGCAGGTCGGCCGGCAGCTCGATCACCGGGCAGTCCTTCCAGAGGCGCTCCAGGGCGTAGAACACGCGGTCCTCGGCGTGCTGCACGTGCACCACGATCTCGCCGAAGTCGATGAGGACCCAGCGGCCCTCCTGCTTGCCCTCGCGGCGCAGCGGCTTGGCGCCGAGCTTGTGCAGCGACTCCTCCACGGCGTCGACGATCGCGCCGACCTGCCGCTCGTTGGTGCCGGAGGCGATCAGGAACACGTCGGTCAGGACGAGCTGGGCGCTGACGTCCAGCGCGATGATCTCCTCGGCCTTCAGGTCGGCGGCGGCACGGGCGGCCGCCAGGGTGAGCTCGACGGCGCGGTCGGATGCCGACACGGGTCTCCTCGGGTTCGATTCGGGTGGGACAGGCTGGGTGGCAGGAGCCGCGCGCGCTCAGGGCGCCGGGCTGGCGTCCTGCACGGTGAGGGCGAGCGCGGGCACGTCGGGCCCGAGAGCCTCGCGGGAGGTCGCGGCGTCGGCCACGGAGTAGATCAGGAAGCCGAGCACGAACGCGACGACCACCAGGATCACCCACTGCAACCAGGTGAACGGCAGCGGGCGGCGGATCCGCTCGGGGACCTCCGGCTCCGGCTCGAACGCGGGCACCGGCAGGTGGGTGTCGGTGTCGGCCGCGTCGGCGGTGGAGCGCGCGGGCGCCGCCTCCTCCTTGGGGGCCATCGCCTGCAGCAGCGAGCGCCACTGCGGGACCGGCACGTCCTCCTCCTCCGCGGGTGCGGGCAGGAAGGTGCCGGTGCCGGACGCTGCGGTGCCGGCGGCGCCGGCGGGTGCGGTGCCGAAGCCGGTGGCGGTGGCCGACGCGGCGCCGGCGGGGGCGAAGCCGGGCGTTGCGGACGCGCCGAGAGCCCCGGGCGTCGCGGTGCCGGCGGGCCGGAACGTGCCGGGCTGCGCGGCGCTCGGGTGCCCTGCGGGCGCCTGCACGGTGCCGAGCGACGTGGCCGCGACCGGCTGCCCGCCGACGGGTGCGCCGGTCTGCGGGAAGCCGGGGCGTGCGCCGGGCCGCGCCGACGGGGTCCGCCCGGGCAGGAAGGACGTGGGCGTCGGCGCCGGGGTGAGGCCCGGGGTGCCGGGGGCGATGCCACCGGGCCGGACGGTGGCGGCCGAGGCCGCTCCGGCGGCGGTCGCAGCACCCGCGGCGCTGCCGGCCGTACCGGCGCCGATCGCACCGGCGGCGCCCGCTCCGGCGCCGGTCCCCGCCAAGCGGTCGCGCGCGGAGGTCCGCCCCGACGGCGTGCCCGTCGCGGGGCCGGTCGAGCCTGCCGTGGGGCTGGTCGCGCCCGTGGTCGCCGGCCAGCCGGTCGGCGCGGCACCGGACGGGGTCGCACCACGGATCGGACCGCCGGGGGCGGCAGCAGAGGCACTCGGGGCGCCAGCGGTACCGGCCGCGCCGGTCGTGCGAGCGGTGCCCCAGGAGCCGGGGGTCGTGCCGGGAGCCGGCGGGAAGGAGGTCGGGGCACCGGCACGCGCCCCGCCCGGCGCGGCGGAGGCGGGAGCACCGCCCGCGCCCGGAGCGCCCGGACGGGTCGCCAGCGGCCCACGGGCACCGTCCGGCGCCGAGGAGGCGGCCCGGCGCCCCGGCACCGCACCGGCACCGGCGTCGGCGTCGGCGCGCGCGGCCCACCCGTCCGGCGCGCCGCCGTCGGACGCGGGCGTCTCGCGGATCGAGCGGCGGGTCCGCGCCACCGGGTCGGGCTGCAGCCCGGGCACCCGGTACGGGCCGTCGTCGGTGGTGCCGCCGTCGGGTCCGGTCGCCGACACGCGGCTGCGCAGCGCGCGACGGGAGGTCGAGGCGTCGGCGGCGGGCGTGGAGGGCGCGGTCGGACGCGCTGCCGGGGCGGCGGGGTCGCCGAGACCGGGGGCACCGCCGGGGCTCTGCGCCCGCGCGGCCGCACGGGTGGTCGGCGCGGGCGCGCTCACGCGGGCAGGCGCCGCGCCGGGCGCGTCCACGCGAGCCGGTGCGGGCAGCGTCCGTGCGGGGGCAGGGGCGGCGGCGCCCTCGGCCTCGGCGAGCCGGGCGGCCTCGCGCTCCCGCAGCTCCCGTCGGGTGAGCGGGGTGCCGGGTGTGCTCATGACTGACTTCCTCGGTACAGGCCGTGCTTCGCGATGTACTGGACCACGCCGTCCGGCACCAGGTACCAGACGGGCTTGCCGGTGCGGGCACGGGCCCGCACGTCGGTCGAGGAGATGGCCAGCGCGGGGATCTCCCACTGGCTGACCCGGTCGGCGGGCAGGCCGTCGACGGAGAGCTGGTGGCCGGGCCGGGTGACCGCGACGAACTCGGCGCGCTCGAACAGCTCGGCGGAGTCCTTCCAGCTGAGGATCTGCGTGATGGCGTCGGCACCGGTGATGAAGATCAGGTCGGTGTCCGGCCGCTCGGCGGCGAGGTCGCGCAGGGTGTCCACGGTGAACGTCAGCCCCGGGCGGTCGATGTCCGCCCGGCTCACGGTGAACCGCGGGTTGGACGCGGTGGCGATCACCGTCATCAGGTACCGGTGCTCGGCGGGCGTGACGTCGAGGTCCTGCTTGAAGGACGGCTGCCCGGTCGGCACGAACACGACCTCGTCCAGGTCGAACCGCGCGGCGACCTCGCTGGCGGCGACGAGGTGACCGTGGTGGATGGGGTCGAAGGTGCCACCCATCACGCCCAGGCGGGCTCGTCGTCGCGTCATCGTCGGGTCGTGGTCCGATCGGTCGGTGCGGGCAGGCGTCAGTGACGCGTGCCGACGCTCCGGAAGGCGTAGGTGACGAGCAGCAGGGCGATGAGGGCGCCGAAGCCGGCGAGGCCGAATACGACGGGCGAGAACGGCAGCTCGGTGCCGTGCTCGGCGGCAACCTCGGCGGCGCGCAGGGCAGCGTTCACGGGGTCCTCCCGGGGGGTCGGTGACGATCGGTCTAGTGTCGCACGGTGGAGCAGTCGGTCAGGGGCGGGTCTGACCCTCCCCGTGCACGATCCACTTGGTCGTGGTCAGCTCGCCGAGGCCCATCGGACCGCGGGCGTGCAGCTTCTGGGTCGAGATGCCGATCTCCGCGCCGAGGCCGAACTGGCCGCCGTCGGTGAACCGCGTGGAGGCGTTGACCATGATCGCGGCGGAGTCGAGCTCGGCGACGAAGCGCTCGGAGGCGGCGAGGTCACGGGTGACGATCGCCTCGGTGTGCCCGGAGGTCCAGGTGCGGATGTGCTCGATCGCCTGGTCCAGGTCGTCCACCACGCGCACGGCGATGTCGAGCGACAGGTACTCGGTGGCCCAGTCGACGTCGGTCGCCGGGACCACCTCGACACCGGCGGGGGCCGACGCGGCGGTCGCGGCGTCGCCGTGCACGGTCACCCCGGCCTCGGCCAGCGCGGCGAGGGCGGCGGGCAGGAAGGCGTCGACGGCGTCCCGGTGCACCAGCAGCGTCTCGGCGGCGTTGCACACGCCGACGCGCTGCGTCTTGGAGTTCAGCAGGATCGGCAGCGCGACCGCGGGGTCGGCGCTGGCGTCCACGTAGACGTGCACGTTGCCGACGCCGGTCTCGACCACGGGCACGGTGGCCTCGGTGACGACGGTGCGGATCAGGTCGGCGCCGCCGCGCGGCACCAGCACGTCCACCAGCCCGCGCGCGTGCATCAGCGCGACGCCGCCGGCACGGCCCCAGGCGTCGATGGACTGCACCAGGTCGGCGGGCAGCCCCTGGGCGGCCACCGCCTCGCGCAGCACGTCGACGATCACCTCGTTGGAGCGTGCCGCCGCGGAGCCGCCGCGCAGGATCACCGCGTTGCCGCTCTTCAGCGCGAGGCCGGCGGCGTCCACCGTGACGTTCGGGCGGGCCTCGTAGATCATCCCGACCACGCCCATGGGCACCCGCACCTGCCGCAGCCGCAGGCCGTTCGGCAGCGTCGACCCGCGGACGACCTCGCCGACCGGGTCCGGCAGGCTCGCCAGCTCGCGCAGGGCGTCGGCGATCACGGCGATCCGGCCCTCGGTGAGCGCCAGGCGGTCGAGCAGCCCGGCGGAGGTGCCGTTCTCCCTCCCCCGCGCGAGGTCCTCGGCGTTCGCGGCGACGATCCGTGCGGACTCGCGCACCAGGGCGTCCGCCATGGCGCCGAGCACGGCGTCCTTGGTGGCGCGGTTGGCGACGGCCAGCGCCCGCGAGGCGGTCTTGGCGCGACGCGCGACGTCGAGCACCTGCTCGGCGACCTCGGCGCTCGGCACGGCCGGCACCACGGGGGCCGGAGCCGTCCCGTCGGGTCCGCCGGTCGGCGCGAGGGCTCCCCCGGCGACGGCCGGGGTGTCGAGGGAGGTGGTCATCCGTCCAGCCTAGCCCCGCACCCTGTGCCCGTCCGCCGACGCCGGTGGAACCACCCGAAAGTGCAGGTGAGGGCGGTGCGTCAGCGTGCGGCCGGGGCCCGGCGCACCGATCGGCGCACGAGCACCAGGTCGTCGCGGTGCACCAGCTCGCGGTCGTAGCCCTTGCCCAGGTGCTCGCGGAGGTCCGAGGTGGAGCGCCCGAGCAGCTCCGGCGCCTCCTCCGCGGAGTACGCGACCAGCCCCCGCGCCACGACCACGCCCTCCGGGTCGACCAGCTCGACGGGGTCCCCCGCCTCGAAGTCCCCCTGCACGGCGGTGACGCCGGCGGGCAGCAGCGACTTCTTCCGCTCGACCACGGCGCGCACGGCCCCCTCGTCCAGCACCAGCCGGCCCCGGGTGCGCGCCGCGTAGGCCAGCCAGAGCAGCCGCGTGGAGGTCCGCCGACCGGTGGCCGCGAACCAGGTGCCGACGTCCTGCCCGTCCAGGGCCGGTGCCACCTGCGCGGCGGAGGTCAGCACCACCGGCACGCCGGACGCGGTGGCGATGGCCACCGACTCGAGCTTGGTGACCATGCCGCCGGTGCCGACCCGGCTGCCCTTGGCGCTGACGTCGATGCCCTCGAGGTCCTTCGGGCCGCGCACCTGGGCGATCCGCTCGGAGCCCGGCTGGTCCGGCGGGCCGGTGTACAGCCCGTCGACGTCGGTGAGCAGCGCCATCGCGTCGGCGTGCACCAGGTGGGACACCAGCGCGGCGAGCCGGTCGTTGTCGCCGAACCGGATCTCGTCGGTGGCGACGGTGTCGTTCTCGTTGACGATCGGCACGATCCCGAGGTCGAGCAGCCGGTCGAGCGCGCGCTGCGCGTTGCGGTACTGCCCGCGCCGCATGGTGTCGTCCGCGGTGAGCAGCACCTGGCCGACCCGCAGGCCGTGGTCGGCGAAGGCGCGCGTGTAGTGGGCGATCAGCAGGCCCTGCCCGACGGAGGCGGCCGCCTGCTGCGTCGCGAGGTCGCGCGGGCGCCGGGTCAGTCCCAGCGGGTCCATGCCGGTGGCGATGGCGCCGGAGGAGACCAGCACCACCTGGTGCCCGCCGAGCACCCGCGCCGCCAGCACGTCGACCAGCGCGCGCAGCCGGGCCGGGTCGAGCCGTCCCGCCGGGTCCGTCAGCGAGGAGGAGCCGACCTTGACCACCACGCGGTGGACATCGGGCAGCAGACGACGGTCGGACAGCGCAGCGGCACTCACGCCGGTCATCATCCTCCGATCGCCGCGCGCGCCGGTCCGCGGTCCGCACCCCGGACCCCGTGCGCCCACGCGGGGCTCAGGCCTCGTCGGTCCAGAGGCCGGCCTCGCGCTCGGTCCACAGCTCGGCGCGGGCCTCGGCCTTGGCGTCCATCCGCTCCTTGTACTCCTGGCGCTTCTCGCCACGGGTCGGGCGCGAACGCTCCTCGAGCCGCATGTCGGTGCCGCGCGGGCCACCGAGCAGCTCCGAGCCGGTGAGCAGCGTGGGCTCCCAGTCGAAGACGACCGCACGCGGACCGTCACCGATCACGACCTCGGCACCGGCGACGGCACCCGCGGCCAGCAGCTTCTCCTCGACGCCCAGGCGGGCCAGCCGGTCGGCGAGATAGCCGACGGCCTCGTCGTTGGTGAAGTCGGTCTGCCGCACCCAGCGCTCCGGCTTGCTGCCGCGCACCTGGAAGAACTCGTGGTCGCCGTCGTGGCGACGGGTCACGGTGAAGCCCGACTCGTCCACCGCGCGCGGACGCAGCACCACGCGGGTCGGCTCCGGGGCGGGCGCCTCGCGGCGGGCCTGGTCGACCAGCTCGGCGAGCGCGAAGGTCAGCGGGCGCATGCCCTCGTGGCTGGCGGTGGAGATCTCGAACACCCGCAGGCCGCGGGCCTCCAGCTCGGGGCGCACCAGCTCGGCGAGCTCACGGGCCTCGGGCACGTCGATCTTGTTCAGCACCACCAGGCGCGGACGCTCGGTCAGCGGCACACGGCCACCCTCGATGCCCAGGTCGCCGGAGTACGCGGCGAGCTCGGCCTCGATCACGTCCAGGTCGGTCAGCGGGTCGCGGCCGGGCTCCAGCGTGGCGCAGTCCAGCACGTGCACCAGCACGGCGCACCGCTCGACGTGCCGCAGGAACTCCAGGCCGAGGCCCTTGCCCTCGGAGGCGCCGGGGATCAGGCCCGGCACGTCGGCGACCGTGTAGCGCGCGTCGCCGGCCTGCACGACGCCCAGGTTCGGCACCAGCGTGGTGAACGGGTAGTCGGCGATCTTGGGCCGCGCGGCGGACATGGCCGCGACCAGGCTGGACTTGCCGGCGCTCGGGAAGCCGACCAGCGCGACGTCCGCGATCGTCTTGAGCTCGAGCACGACGTCGCGGGCCTCGCCCTCCTCGCCGAGCAGCGCGAAGCCGGGGGCCTTGCGGCGCGGGGAGGACAGCGCGGCGTTGCCGAGGCCGCCGTGGCCGCCCTGGGCCACCACGAAGGAGGCGCCCACGCCCACCAGGTCGGCGAGCACCTCGCCGTCGGTGGACTTCACGACGGTGCCGTCGGGCACGCCGAGCACCAGGTCCTGCCCGATCGCGCCCTGCCGGTGGTCGCCCATGCCCTGCGAGCCCGAGGGCGCGTGCCGGTGCGGGGCGTGGTGGTAGTCGAGCAGGGTGGTGACCTGCGGGTCCACCACGAGCAGCACGCTGCCCCCGTTGCCGCCGTTGCCCCCGTCGGGGCCGGCCAGCGGCTTGAACTTCTCCCGGTGGATGGACGCACAGCCGTGGCCGCCGTCTCCGCCCGAGGCGTGCAGCACCACGCGGTCGACGAACGCGGCCATGTCGGCGTCCTTCCTGGTCAGGTGTTCAGATCACATGGAGAAGGGGCGCACCGCCCAGCGGTGCGCCCCTCGTCCGAGGTGCGGGTGGCGTCAGCCGGCGACCACGATGTCGATGACCTTGCGGCCACGACGGGTGCCGAACTGGACGGCGCCGGGGGCCAGGGCGAACAGGGTGTCGTCCTTGCCGCGGCCGACGTTCACGCCGGGGTGGAAGTGGGTGCCGCGCTGGCGGACGATGATCTCGCCGGCGTTGACGACCTGGCCACCGAAGCGCTTCACGCCCAGGCGCTGCGCGTTGGAGTCACGACCGTTGCGCGAGGAGCTCGCGCCCTTCTTGTGTGCCATCTCAGGCCTGCTTTCCTGCGGTGCTGATCGGGGGTCGTTCCACGGGCCGGGGCCCGCGGGAGGTCACTTGATGCCGGTGACCTTGAGGCGGGTCAGCGCCTGGCGGTGACCCTGACGACGGCGGTAGCCGGTCTTGTTCTTGTACCGCAGGATGTCGATCTTCGGCCCCTTCTCGGCCTGGACGACCTCGGCGGTGACCTTGACCTTGGCCAGCTTGCCGGCGTCGGTCGTCACGGTGGTGCCGTCGACGAGCAGGAGCGCGGGCAGCTCGACAGTCGCCCCGGCCGCCGCCGCGATGCGGTCGACGACGACGACGTCGCCGACGGCGACCTTCTCCTGACGGCCGCCGGCCTTCACGATCGCGTACACCACGTTGATGCTCATCTCTGCTCGTCGAACTTCAGGTCACTGCGGCCCGGAAGGGCCTGTACGGCGCGGTGCCGGCCGTCTTGCTGCCGACCCCGGCGCGCCACAGCCGTGGCTGCGAAACTCGGGGACGTCGGCGCCGGACGGCGGCACGCACGAGCGGCGCACCGTTGCTGGGAAAGTCCCCGTGCCGACGCACCGACGATCAAGGATACGGACTCCCGTCCCCGAGGGTCAAACCACGGCCCTCGGGGACGGGCCCGGATCAGGAGTCCTGGTCCTCCTCGGCCCCCTCCGGGAGGTCGAACAGGCGGGGGTCCACCAGGTTGAGCTCGAGGCGCTGCGCCCCGCCACCGGCGGGCGTCGCGGCACCCTCGGGCTCGTCGGCGGCGTCCGTGCTGGTCACGGGCGTCGTGCGCGGGGCGAGGTCGCCCAGGGCGGCCAGCACGTCCAGCACCGGCTCGGCGCCGCGTGCCTCGGCGGGGCGCTGCTCGGCCGAGCCGCGGGCACGGGTGGCCCGACGACGCCGCGCGGGTGCCGTGGCGGGCTCCTCGGCCGGCGTGACCTCGGTCACCGTCTCCGGCTGCTCCGCGACCACGACCTGCACGGCCACCGGGGCCTCGGGGGCCGCCTGCTCGGCCGGGGCCGCCGGGGCCTCGGCACCCGGCTCCTCGTCGTGGACGTGCGCGTGGGCGGCCGCCGCGGCGATGGTCGCCAGGGTCGCCTTCACGGCCTCGCGCGCCTCGGGCAGCACCGGCACCGCGGGGGCAGGGGTCGTGGCCGCCGGCTGCTCCTTGGCACCGCCACGCTTGCGACGCGCCCGCTTGGACTCGCCCTCGGCGGCCGGCTGCTGGGGCGCCCCGGCGTCCGGACGGGAGTTCTTCTCCACCGGGTCGGTGTGCACGACGAAGCCGCGGCCGTTGCAGTGCTCGCAGGTCTCCGAGAACGCCTCGACCAGGCCCTGGCCCACGCGCTTGCGGGTCATCTGCACCAGGCCGAGCGAGGTGACCTCCGCCACCTGGTGCTTGGTCCGGTCACGGCCCAGGCACTCCACCAGACGGCGCAGCACCAGGTCACGGTTGGACTCGAGCACCATGTCGATGAAGTCGATGACGATGATGCCGCCGATGTCCCGCAGCCGGAGCTGACGGACGATCTCCTCCGCCGCCTCCAGGTTGTTGCGGGTGACGGTCTCCTCCAGCGTGCCACCGGCGCCGGTGAACTTGCCGGTGTTCACGTCGACCACGGTCATGGCCTCGGTGCGGTCGATCACCAGCGAGCCGCCGGACGGCAGCCAGACCTTGCGGTCCATGCCCTTGGCGAGCTGCTCGTCCACCCGGTGCGCCGCGAAGACGTCGCCCTGGCCGGTCCAGCGGGTGACCCGCTCGGCCAGGTCCGGGGCCAGCTCGCCGACGTAGCCGGAGACGGTGGACCACGCCTCGTCGCCCTGGACGACCAGGGAGGAGAAGTCGTCGTTGAAGATGTCGCGGACCACGCGGATCGCCAGGTCCGGCTCGCCCTGGAGCAGCGTCGGGGCGGAGGCGGTCTTCGCCTTCTTCTCGATCGCCTCCCACTGGCTCTGCAGCCGGACGATGTCGGCGCGCAGCTCCTCCTCGCTGGCCCCCTCGGCCGCCGTGCGCACGATCACGCCGGCGGAGTCCGGGACGGCCTCGCGCAGGATCTTCTTGAGGCGGGCACGCTCGTTCTCCGGCAGCTTGCGGCTGATGCCGGTCATGCCGCCGCCCGGCACGTAGACCAGGTACCGGCCGGCCAGGGTGATCTGCGAGGTCAGGCGGGCGCCCTTGTGGCCGATCGGGTCCTTGGTGACCTGCACCAGCACCGAGTCGCCCGACTTGAGCGCCTGCTCGATCCGGCGCGGCTGGCCGCTGTCCAGACCGGCGGCGTCCCAGTTGACCTCACCGGCGTAGAGCACGGCGTTGCGGCCCTTGCCGACGTCGACGAACGCGGCCTCCATGCTCGGGAGCACGTTCTGCACCCGGCCGAGGTAGACGTTGCCGGCCATCGACACCTGGGCCTGGCGGGAGACGTAGTGCTCGACCAGCACGCCGTCCTCGAGCACGGCGATCTGCGTGCGGCCGTTCGACTCGCGCACGACCATCGACCGCTCGACCGACTCGCGGCGGGCCAGGAACTCGGCCTCGGTGATGATCTGACGGCGGCGGCCGGCGTCGCGACCCTCACGGCGGCGCTGGCGCTTGGCCTCCAGGCGGGTGGACCCGCGCAGGGCGGTCACCTCGTCCGAACGGCTGCTGGAGCGGCGCGAGGAGGAGGTGGAGCCGCTGGGCTCGCCCTCGCCGTCACCACCCCGGCCGGAGCGGCGGCGACGGCGGCGACGACGGCTGCTGCCGCCCTCCTCCCCCGCGTCGGCGGACTCGTCCTCGGCCTCGTCGGCGCCCTCGGCGTCCTCCGCGCCGTCCGTGGCCTGCTCGCCGGCCTCGTCCTCGGCGCCCTCGTCCTCACCCTCGCCGGCGGCGCGGGAGCGACGACCACGGCCGCCACGACGGCGGCGACGACGCGGGGACTGCTGGGCGTCGTCCTCGTCCTGCTCGGCGGTGTCGACGTCCTCCTGCTCGGCGTCCTCCGCCTCGACGCCACCGGCGGGCACCAGGGCGTCGACGGCCTCGTCCTCGGCCGTGTCCGTCGCGTCGCCCTCGGCGACCTCGGTGGCGTCGGCGGCGGGCTGGGCGCTGCGCTGGCCGCGCGAGCCGCGACGACCGCGCGAGCGGCGCGCCCCGGTGGGGGCCTCGGCCTGCTCCGGCGTGACCTCCTCGGCAGCAGCGGTGGGCTCCTCGACGACCGGCTCGGCGTGCGCGGCGGCGGAGATCGCCTCCGGCGAGCCGGACGGCGCGGAGGCGCGACGACGACGCGGGCGGGCCTCGGGCGCCTGGAACAGCAGCGCGGTGGTGGCCAGGCGCGCCTGGGCGGCACGGCCCTGCTCGCCGGAGGGCTGCTGCTGCGGGGTGCCGAGCTCGGCGATCACGTCCAGCGCGGGGGCGGGGGCCGGCGCGGCGACCTCGGCGGTCTCCTCCTCGACCTCCTCGTCCTCGACGACGGGCTCCGCCACGGGGGCGGGGGCGGCGGGGGCCTCGGCGGAGGCGGCCGGGCGGGTGGCACGGCGCGAGCGACGGGCGGGCTTCTCCGGCGCGGCCTCGGCGGGTGCGACCTCGGCGGGGGCAGCCTCGACGGGCGCGACCCCGGCGGCGGGCGCGGGAGCGGCCTCGGCGACCGGCGTCTCGGCGACCGGCTCGGCCGGCGCGGCGGCGGTGCGGGTGGCGCGACGACGCGCCGGCTTCTTCGGCACCTCGGCGGCGTCCTGCGCCGGAGCGGCGTCGGCGGCGGGGGTCTCGGCGACCGGGGCCTCGGCAGCCACCGGCGCGGTCGTGGCCGCAGCCTGGGTCGGTGCGGCCTCGGCCACCGGCTCGGCCGGCGCGGCGACGGTGCGGGTGGCACGGCGACGGGCCGGCTTCTTCGGCGCCTCGGCCGCGGCGGGCCCGGTCTCGGCGGCCGGCGTGGCGGCCACGACGGTCTCGACCGGGGCGTCCACGGCGGCCTCGAGCGTGTCGGCGACCGGCTCGGCCTTCTTGCGGGTGCGGCGGGCCGGCTTCTTCGGCGCCTCGGCAGCGGCCTCGGCCGGAGCCGGGGTCTCGGCGGGCGCGGCCGTCGCGTCGGTGGCGGGGGCGGCGGGCGCCTTGCCGGAGGAGGTGGCGCGCCGGCTGCGGCGGGCGGGCTTGGTCGGCGCCTCGGCGGCGGCCTCCCCCGTGGTCGCTGCGGTGCTGGTGCCCTCGGGGGTGGTGTCGAGCGTCACGAGATGGTGCTCCTGCGTGCCCGGGGGTGCCGTCCACACGTCACGGCGCCCGTCGGGCGGTCGGTCGTCGCTCGCGTCCCCGCGGCGACGGAAGTCGTCGTTGTCGCTCCGCTGCGCAGGCATCGGCGCCATCGCCTGCCCTGGCTCCTCGCGACCCCGTGGGGCGAGCGGCCGGGCGGCGCCTGGCGAGCGCGGTGCGCTGCTGCGGCGGGCACAGTCAGGGCTCACGGGGTGTGTGGTTCCCGCAAGACCACGACGAGTATCGCACAGTGCCCTAGATCACGCGTGTGTGCCGCGTCACGACGAAGCGACACGGTGTCAGATCACGGGACCTTTGTCCTAGGCTTGTGAACCGCGGCGCAATACCTTCGGATCGGGCCTGCACCTAGGCCTATCGGCCCACAACACCCGCCTCAGCACTCTGGACGGAGCCCCCCGTGGACGCCCTCGACCTGGCACGCTGGCAGTTCGGTGTCACCACCGTCTACCACTTCATCTTCGTCCCGCTGACGATCGGGCTCGCACCCCTCGTCGCGATCATGCAGACCATCTGGGTCCGCACCGGCAACGACGCCTGGCTGCGCCTCACGAAGTTCTTCGGCAAGCTCATGCTGATCAACTTCGCGATCGGCATCGCGACCGGCATCGTGCAGGAGTTCCAGTTCGGCATGAACTGGAGCGAGTACTCCCGGTTCGTCGGCGACGTCTTCGGCGCGCCGCTCGCCATGGAGGCGCTGGCCGCGTTCTTCGTGGAGTCGACGTTCCTCGGCCTGTGGATCTTCGGCTGGGACAAGCTGCCCAAGAAGATCCACCTGGCCTGCATCTGGGCCGTCGCCATCGCGGTGAACCTGTCCGCGTACTTCATCCTCGCGGCGAACTCCTGGATGCAGCACCCGGTCGGCACGACCTTCAACACCGAGACCGGCCGCGCGGAGATGACCGACGTCGTCGCCGTGCTGACCAACAGCACCCTGCTGGCCGCGTTCCCGCACACCGTCACCGCCGCGTTCCTCACCGCGGGCACCTTCGTCGCCGGCATCGCCGCCTGGTGGATGGTGCGCCTGGTCCGCAAGGGCGACGCCGACAAGGCCCGCACCGTGTACCGCCCGGCGGTCATGCTCGGCGTGTTCACCATGCTCGTGGCGGGCATCGGCCTCGGCATCACCGGTCACGCGCAGGGCCAGCTCATGTTCGAGCAGCAGCCGACCAAGATGGCCGCCGCCGAGGCGCTCTGCGAGACCGAGGACGGCGCCGCCTTCTCGATCCTGGCGATCGGCGACCTGTCGAACAACTGCGACGGCGTCGCGCACCTCATCTCGATCCCGGGCCTGACGTCCTTCCTCGCGAACAACGACTTCGACTCGCGGATCGAGGGCGTGAACGACCTCCAGCAGCGCTACGAGGAGAAGTACGGCGAGGGCGTCGACTACATCCCCGACCTCACCGTCACCTACTGGAGCTTCCGCCTGATGATCGGCTTCGCGGCGGGCTCGGTGGCGCTCGCCCTGGCGGCGCTGTGGTTCACCCGCAAGGGCCGCGTCTCGGACAGCACGTGGCTCGCCCGCATCGGCATCTGGGCCATCCCGACACCCTTCCTCGCCTCGGCCTTCGGCTGGATCTTCACCGAGATGGGCCGCCAGCCCTGGGTGGTCGCCCCGAACCCGGACGGCGTGGACGGCGTGTGGCTGCTCACCCAGCGCGGCGTGTCCACCGTGGTCAGCCCGACCACCGTGATCATCTCGATGGTGGCCTTCACGCTGGTCTACGGCGTGCTCGCGGTGTTCTGGTTCCGCCTGATGAAGCGCTACGCCGTCGAGGGCGTCGCCGACGTCGAGAAGGACTACAGCCCGGACAACCCGGACAACAAGCCCGACCCGAACGATCCCGACGCGGCAGAGCGCCCGCTGTCGTTCGCCTACTGAGAGAGGATCGGCCATGGACCTCACGCTCGTCTGGTTCGTCCTGATCGCGGTCCTCTGGACCGGCTACCTCGTCCTCGAGGGCTTCGACTTCGGCGTCGGCATGCTGCTGCCCTTCCTGGGTCGCAAGGACCGGGATCGCCGGGTCATGATCAACACCATCGGCCCCGTCTGGGACGGCAACGAGGTGTGGCTGATCACCGCCGGCGGCGCCACCTTCGCGGCGTTCCCGGAGTGGTACGCCACCCTGTTCTCCGGCTTCTACCTGCCGCTGCTGCTGATCCTGATCGGCCTGATCCTGCGCATCGTCTCCTTCGAGTGGCGCGGCAAGATCAACACCGACACCTGGCGGGCCTGGGCCGACCGCGGGATCATGGTCGGCTCCTACATCCCGGGCATCCTGTGGGGCGTCGCCTTCGCCAACCTGGTGCGCGGCGTCGAGCTCGACGCGGACCACCAGTACGTCGGCGGGTTCTTCGCGCTGCTCAACCCGTTCGCCCTGCTCGGCGGTGCGGTGACCGCGCTGCTGTTCGTGCTGCACGGCGCGATCTTCCTGTCGCTCAAGACCTCCGGCGAGATGCGCGAGCGCTCCGGCGCGCTGGCCGCCCGCCTGGCGCCGGTGGCCCTGGTGGTCGCCGCCGCCTGGGCGATCTGGGCGCAGATCGCGTACTCGGTGGCGTGGACCTGGGGCGCGGTGGCGCTGGCCGCCGTCGGCCTGGTCGCCGTGGTGCTGACCACCCGGGCGCGCCGCGAGGGCTGGGCGTTCATCTGGTCCGCGATCGTGCTGGTCGCCGCGGTGATCCTGATCTTCGGGTCGATGTACCCGGACGTCATGCCCGCGTTCGACCCGGCGAACTCGCTCACGGTCACCAACGCGTCGTCCACGGACTACACGCTGACGATCATGACCTGGGTCGCGGTGATCCTCACGCCGATCGTGCTGCTCTACCAGGGCTGGACGTACTGGGTGTTCCGCAAGCGGATCTCCGCCGAGCACATCCCGGAGCACACCGGCCTGACGTTCGCCAAGGTCACCGAGCGCGCCGGCGCGAAGGGCTGAGGGGCCGACCGATCGCGTGAAGCCGCTCGACCCGCGTCTGCTCCGCTACGCCCGCGCCGCCCGGGGCTATCTCGCCCTGACCGTGAGCCTCGGCATCGTCACCGCTGCCCTGGTGATCGCCCAGGCGATCCTGCTGGCGCAGGTGCTCGCCGCAGCCGCGCACGACGGGGTGCCGCTCGCCGACCTGCTCGGCAAGATCGGCCGGCTCGCGGTGGTGGTCGCCGTCCGTGCGATCACCACCGCGGTCCAGGAGCGGTACGCCCACCGGGCCGCCACCCGCGCCGTGGCCGAGCTGCGCGAGCAGGTGGTGGCCCGTGCCGCCGCCCTCGGCCCTCGCTGGCTCGCCGAGGGCGAGGGACCGCGCGTCGTCACGCTCGCCACCCGCGGGCTGGAGGCGCTCGAGCCGTACTTCGTGAAGTACCTGCCACAGCTGGTGCTCTCCGCCACCGTCACCCCGGCGACGCTGGTCGTGGTGCTGCGGCTGGACTGGGTGTCCGCGGCGATCGTGGCGGGCACGCTCCCGCTGGTGCCGATCTTCATGATCCTGATCGGCCAGCTCACCCAGGGCCGCTCCGAGCGGAGCCTGCGCGTGATGCAGCGGCTCGGCTCGCAGGTGCTCGACCTGGTCGCGGGCCTGACGACGCTGCGCGCCTTCGGGCGGGAGCGCGGGCCGGCGGCGCGGGTGCGCGAGCTCGGCGACGCCCACCGCCGCGCCACCATGAGCACGCTGCGGATCGCGTTCCTGTCCGGCATGGTGCTCGAGCTGCTGACCACGCTGTCGGTGGCGCTGGTGGCCGTCGCGATCGGCCTGCGGCTGGTCTACGGCGAGCTGGACCTGGTCACCGGCCTGGCCGTGCTGGTGCTCGCCCCCGAGGTCTACCTGCCGCTGCGGCAGGTCGGCATGCAGTTCCACGCCTCCACCGATGGCGTCGCCGCCGCGGACCAGGTGTTCCGCGTGCTGGAGACCCCGCTGCCCGCCGCCGGCAGCACCCCCTCCCCCGACCTGCGCACCGCGACGGTCCGCCTGCGCGGCGCCACCGTGCGCGCGCCGGGCCGCGACCTGCTGGCCCCCGCCGACCTCGACCTGGAGATCCGCCCCGGCAGCACCGTGGCCGTCACCGGGCCGAGCGGCGTCGGCAAGACCACCGCGGTCGAGCTGCTGCTCGGCCTGCTGCGTCCGGAGCGCGGCGCGGTCGAGGTGACCGGCGCCGACGGCCGCACGGTGCCGCTGGCCGAGATCGACCTGCGCACGTACTGGCCGCAGATCGCCTGGCTCCCCCAGCGCCCCGTGCTGGAGCCCGCCACCGTCGGCGTGCTGGTCGCCGGGCAGCCGGACGCCGCGCTGGACGCCGCCGCACGGGAGCGCCGGGACCGCGCCGCCGCCCTCACCGGTCTGGACGCGGTGCTCGCCGAGGTGCCCGGCGGCTGGGACGCCGACCTCGGGCGTGGCGGCGCCGGCCTGAGCGTGGGCCAGCGGCAGCGGGTGGCGCTGACCCGGGCGCTGCTCTCGGACGCGCCGCTGGTCGTGCTGGACGAGCCCACCGCCCACCTGGACGCCGCGGGCGAGCAGGTGGTGCTGCGCACCGTGCAGGCGCTGCGGGCCGCCGGGCGGACCGTGGTGCTGGTGGCGCACCGGCCCTCGCTGATCGCCCTGGCCGACGTGGTGGTGACCGTGCGGTCCGCGCCGCTGGACGCCACGGACGCCGCGGACGCCGGCGTGCAGGAGGACGCACGATGACCGCGCCGAGCCCGACCTCCGCCCCCCAGGCCCGCAGCACCTCCCCCGCCGAGGCGACGCCCCGCGGGCCGATCGCCCGCCGCCTCGCTGCCGACCCGCTGTGGCGCGCCGTCCGGCTGCTCGACGTCGACCCCCGCCGGTTCACCCTCGCGGTGGTGCTCGGCGTGGCCGCGCTCGGGTCGGCGGTCGCGCTGGCCGCCGTCTCCGCCTGGCTGATCACCCGCGCCGCGCAGATGCCGCCGGTGCTCACCCTGTCCGTCGCCACCGTCGGCGTGCGGGCGTTCGGCATCGGTCGCGGGCTGTTCCGCTACCTGGAACGCCTGGTCTCGCACTCCGTCGCGCTGCGCGGCATGACCACCCTGCGCACCACGCTCTACACCCGCCTGGCCGAGGGCCGTCCGGAGGCCACCCTCGCGCTGCGCCGGGGCGACCTGCTGGCCCGGGTGGGCGCCGACGTGGACGCCGTGGGCGACGTGGTGGTGCGCGGGCTGCTGCCCGCCGCCGTCGCCACGGTGCTGGGCGTGGCCACCTCGGTGGCGATGGGGATCATCCTGCCCGCCGCCGGGATCACGCTGGCCCTGTGCCTGGTGCTCGCCGGGGTGGTCGCGCCCTGGCTGGCGCAGCGGGCCGCCCGGCGCACCGAACGGCTCGCCGCGCACGCGCGCTCCGAGATGGCCGCCACCGCCCTCGGGCTGCTGGACGACGCCGGTCCGCTGGCCGTGCAGGGCCGCACCGATGCCGAGCTGGCCCGGCTGCGCGCCGCCGACGCCGACCTGGCCCGTGCCACCGACGCCGGTGCCGGTCCGGCGGCCCTCGCCGCGGGCCTGGGCAACCTCGCGGTCGGGATCGCCGTGCTCGCCGCGCTGCTCACCGGCATCCCGGCGGCGACCTCCGGATCGCTGGCCGCCGTCGGGTTGGCGGTGGTCGTGCTGACGCCGCTGGCCGCCTTCGAGGCCACCAGCGTGCTGCCCGCCGCCGCGATCCAGGTGCACCGCTCCCGCGCCGCCGCCGCCCGCCTGGTGGCGCTGCTGGACGACGCCGAGCAGGCACCGACCGGGCACCCGGCGCACCCCGAGCACCCCGCCGGCCGCTCGCGTACCACGACGACGCCCCGACCGGCCGACGCGGCAGGCACGTCCGGCGCGGCGTCCCCCGCCGGACCGCGCCTGACCGCCCGCGGCCTGGTCTGCGGCTGGCCCGGCCGGCCGCCCGTCGTGCACGACCTGGACCTCGACCTCGCCCCCGGGCGAGCCCTCGCCGTCGTCGGCCCCTCCGGCACCGGCAAGACCACGCTGCTGCTCACGCTGGCGGGCCTGCTGCCCCCGCGCGGCGGCGAGCTGCTGCTGGACGGCGTCCCGCTGCACGAGGTCGACCCCACCGCCCGGCTGGCGCGGATCGCGCTGACCACGGAGGACGCCCACGTCTTCGAGACGAGCGTGCTGGAGAACCTGCGCGTCGCGCGCGGCAGCACCACGCCGGAGGAGGCCGTCGCCGCCCTGGAGCGCGCCGGGCTGGGCGACTGGCTGGCCGGTCTGCCGGACGGCGTCGAGACCGCCCTCGGCCCGGATGCGCGCAGCGTCTCCGGCGGGGAGCGCCGCCGGCTGCTGCTCGCCCGCTCGCTGCTCGCCCCGGCCCCGCTGATGCTGGTCGACGAGCCCGCCGAGCACCTGGACCCGCCGACGGCGGACCGCCTGGTGCACGACCTGCTGGCGGTCGCCCCGGCCGACACGGACCGCCCGCGGGGCGTGCTGGTGGTCACCCACCGGCTGTCGGCGCTGGCCGCGGCGGACGAGGTGGTGCTGCTGGACGGCGGCCGGGTCGCGGCGCGCGGGACGCACACGTACCTGCTCGGGGCCGACGCGCACTACCGTGAGGCCCACGCCAGCGAGCAGGACGCGGAGAGGGAGACATGGCCGACGACGTGACGACGCCGACCGGGGACGACCCGACGGCTGCGCCCACCGGCCCGGTGCACGGTCCGGGCGTCACCACGACGATCCACCTGAAGGACCCGTCCGGCGGCACCAGCGTGCGCGTGGGCCAGGCCCAGGAGACCGGTGACGAGCTGTCCGACCTGCTGGACGCGGTGCTCTCGGTCGCCTCGCGGCTCGAGCTGCCCAGCGTGCTGGAGCGCTTCGTGCGGGTGTCGGTCGAGCTGACCGGGGCCCGGTACGGCGCGATCAACGTGCTCGACTCCCGTGGCGAGTCCACCACCTTCGTGCAGACCGGCGTCCCGGCCTCGGTCGCCGCGATGATGGACCACCCGCCGCACGCCCAGGGCGTCCTGGGGAAGATCCCGGACCACGGCGTGCTGCTGCTGGACGACCTGACCCAGCACCCGGCCTTCATCGGCTGGCCTGCCGACCACCCGCCGATGGGCTCCTTCCTCGGTGCCGCGGTGCGGGTGCGCGACGAGGTCTACGGCTACCTGTACCTGTCGGACAAGGCGGGCGGCTTCACCGCGCAGGACGGCGCGAAGGTCGTGGCGCTGGCCGCCACCGCCGGCGTGGCCGTCGCGAACGCCCAGCTGTACGCCGAGGGATCCCGCCGCGAGCACTGGCTGCGCGCCGGCCAGGACATCACGACGATGCTGCTCTCCGGCGCCGACGAGGAGGAGGCGCTGGCGCACATCGCCGCCACCGCCCGCGAGGTCGCCGACGCGGACGCCTCCGCGCTCGCGCTGCCCGGCGTCGGCGGCGAGCTGCTGATCGAGCTGGCGGACGGGCACAACGCGAGCAGCCTGATCGGCTCCACCCTGCCGGAGGACGGCCGCTCCTGGTCCGTGATGACCGAGGGCAGCGGCATGCTGGTCGACTCGCTGTCGAAGTCCCGGCAGATCAAGGTGCCGGCGATGCGGTCCTTCGGGTCGGCGATGTTCGCGCCCCTGCAGACCTCCGGGCGCGGTGTCGGCGTGCTGATCCTGCTGCGGCGGATCGGCGCTCCCGCGTTCGAGCCCTCCGACCTGGCCACCGCCGAGTCCTTCGCCTCGCAGGCCGCGCTGGCCTTCGTGCTGGCCGAGGCCCGGCACGCCCAGGACGTCGCGGCGCTGCTGGACGAGCGCGAGCGGATCGCCCGCGATCTGCACGACCTGGCGATCCAGCAGCTGTTCGCCACCGGCATGCAGCTGGAGACCGTCCGGCGGCGCTCCGCCCGCGGCGTGGACCCCACGGAGCTGACCAGCATCGTCGAGGAGGCGCTGGACAACGTCGACGCCTCCGTGCGGCAGATCCGGCAGATCGTCTACGCGCTGCGCGACCCCGACGCGGCCACCGGGATCGTGGAGCGGCTGCGCCGCGAGGCCTCGCTGGCCCGCACCGGCCTCGGCTTCGCCCCGTCGCTGGTGGTCTCGCTGGACGACGAGACCGTGCCGGACGGCGACTACATCGTCGCCGACCTGCTGGACGAGCGGATCGGCCAGGACCGCACGGACGACGTGGTGGCCGTGGTGCGCGAGGGGCTGGCGAACGCCGCCCGGCACGCGCACGCGTCCTCGGTGAGCGTGCGCGTCGGGGTGCGGGGCACCGGGCCGACCGGCGTGGTGCACATCGAGGTCGAGGACGACGGCCACGGCCTGCCCGACCAGCGCGACCGCCGCTCCGGCACCGGCAACCTCGCCGCCCGGGCGCGCCAGCACGGCGGCACCTTCTCGCTCGGGGTCGCCCCCGGCGGCACCGGCACGCTGCTCAGCTGGGAGATCCCGCTCGGCTGAGCGCGATCCGTCGCACGGCTGGCGATCCCGCCGCGCCGAGCCCTGCGCCGTCCAGCGGCACCGGGAGCAGTCGTCCGCCCGGTCGCGCGACCCGGCGGACGACGCGGTCAGGACTGGCCGGTCTCCGCGCGCCAGCCGCTGTGCCGACGGGCCGCGACCCACGCGGCGACCTGGGTGCGGCGCTGGAGGCCCATCTTGGACAGCAGCGACGTGATGTGGTTCTTCACGGTCTTCTCCGCGACGCCCAGACGCTCGGCGATCTCGCGGTTGGACAGGCCGTCGCCGATCAGGTCGAGCACCTTGAGCTCGCTCGGCGTGAGGTTCTCGGTGGGGTCCTCGTGGCCGGCGCGGCGGCGGGTGACCGTGCGCTCGTCCAGCAGGGTCCGGCCGGAGGCGACGGCACGGATCACGTCGGTGATCTCCGCGCCGCGCACGCTCTTGAGCAGGTAGGCGGCGGCCCCGGCGTCCAGGGCGGCGGCCAGCGCGTCGTCGTCGTCGAAGGACGTCAGCACGATCGCGCGCGCCGAGGGCAGCGTCTGGCGCACCTGGGTCATCAGGTCGATCCCGGTGCCGTCGGGCAGCTGCAGGTCCACCAGCAGCACCTGCGGGTGCACCAGGCTGGCCCGGCGGACGCCGTCGGCGACGGAGCCGGCCTCGGCGACGACCTTCATGCCGTCGGCGCGCTCCACCACCTCCGCGATGCCGCGCCGCACGACCTCGTGGTCGTCGACGATCATGACGGAGATCGGACCCGAGCGGGCCGGCGGGGGGGCGCTGTTCGAGGCGGTCACCCCGGCATCGTATCGATCACCGGGCAGGACCTGTGCGCGGCGCTCCGAGCGAGGTGTGACCGGAGCCGTGCCGCGCACTGATCAGGCAGGGCTCACCCGCCCCTGCCTGGCGCGCCGACCGACGGTGCGGGAACCTCCTGCCATGATTACGGTGCTGCTGCCCACGACGATCCCGCTGTCCCCCGCCCTGCCCGACGGCGTGCGCACGCAGCTCTACGAGGTCGACCGGCCGCTGCCCGACGATCTCACCGAGGCCGAGGCGCTGGTCGTCTGGGGCAACCCGACCGCGCAGCTCGCGGACGCCGCACGCCGGATGGGCCGGCTGCGCTGGGTGCAGACCCTCGCCGCCGGGCCGGACGCGGTGCTCGGTGCCGGCTTCGCCCCGCACGTCCAGGTGACGTCCGGGCGCGGCCTGCACGACGGCCCGGTGGCCGAGCACACCCTGGCGCTGGTGCTCGCGGTGGCCCGTCGGCTGCCCGACCTGGTCCGGGCGCAGCAGGAGCACCGCTGGGCGGAGGACCTCGGCGGGCTCCAGCCCGACCACACCGTCGCGCACGCCCGGCAGTTCCGCAGCCTGTCCGGCGCGCGCGTGCTGATCTGGGGCTTCGGGTCCATCGCAGCACGGCTGGCCCCGCTGCTGACGGTGCTCGGCGCCCAGGTGATCGGCGTGGCCTCGCGGGCGGGCGAGCGGTCCGGGTACCCGGTGATCGCGGCGCAGGACGTCGGCGAGGCGCTGCCCGGCACGGATCTGCTGATCGGCGTGCTGCCGGCCACCCCCGCCACCCGGAACGCCCTGGACGCCACCGTCTTCGCCCAGCTGCCCCCGCACGCCTGGGTGGTGAACGTCGGACGCGGCGCGACCCTGGACGAGGCGGCGCTGCTGGCCGCGATCCGGGAGGGCGGGATCGCCGGTGCGGCGCTGGACGTGTTCGCCACCGAGCCGCTGCCCGCCGACTCCCCGCTGTGGGACGAGCCCCGGGTGCTGATCAGCCCGCACGCCGCCGGCGGACGCCCCGTGGGCGCCGACCTGCTGCTGTCGGACAACATCGCGGCGTTCGTCCGGGAGGAGCCGCTGCGCAACCTCGTGCGGCGCTGAGCCGCGCGGCAGGCCGACCGGTGCGGCGCTGAGCCGCGCGGCAGGCCGACCGGTGCGGCGCTGAGCCGCGCGGCAGGCCGACCGGTGCGGCGCTGAGCCGCGCGGCAGGCCGACCGGTGCGGCGCTGAGCCGCGCGGCAGGCCGACCGGTGCGGCGGCAGCGGCCGCGCGGTCGGCCGACCCGTGCGGCGGTAGCCCCGCGGGGGCCCTACGCCGCCGCGGGCGCCGGCTGGCAGCGCGGGCAGACGTGGCTCGACCGGTTCATGAACGACTCGCGCACCACCGGCGCCCCGCAGCGCGGGCACGGCTCCCCCGTCTGCCCGTACACGGCCAGCGAGCGGTCGAAGTACCCCGAGGCGCCGTTCACGTTCACGTACAGCGCGTCGAAGCTGGTGCCGCCCTGGCGCAGCGCCGCGCGCATCACCCCGGCGGTGCCCTCGAGCACCCGCAGCGCCGTCGCCTGGTCCAGGTCGGCGGTCGCCGCGCGCGGGTGCACCCGGGCACGCCACAGCCCCTCGTCGGCGTAGATGTTGCCCACCCCCGACACCAGCGTCTGGTCGAGCAGCGCGCGCTTGACCGCCGTGCGGCGTCGGCGCATCGTCCGGGCCACCGTGTCCAGGTCCAGCGCCGGGTCCAGCAGGTCGCGGCCGATGTGCGCGGCGGGCTCGGGCAGCACGGACAGCGCCGATCCGGCACCGCCCGGTCCGCCGTCGTGCGTGGGCACCAGGTCGACCACGGCGACGTGCCCGAACGTCCGCTGGTCCACGAAGTCGAGGGAGCCGCCGTCGTCCAGCAGCAGCCGCACGCGCAGGTGCGGGTGCGCGCTCCCGGTGGTGACGTCCGAGGCGGTGCCGCGCACCAGCAGCTGGCCGCTCATGCCGAGGTGCACCAGCACGGCCTCGTCCGGGGTGTGGCCGGCGGCGTCCAGCGGCAGCCAGAGGTACTTGCCCCGGCGCACGGCGGCGACCAGCGTGCGACCGGTCAGCCGGCCGGCGAGGTCCTCGGGGCCGGCGAGGTGACGGCGCACCGAGTACGTGCGACGGACCTCGACGGCCCGCACGGCGCGGCCGACGACATGACGCTCGAGGCCGTCACGGACGGTCTCGACCTCGGGCAGCTCGGGCACGACGGCGCTCCGGTGACGGTCGGGAGGGTGCGGCGGTCGCTCAGCCGAGCGGGGCCGACGGCGCGGCGTCGACGGGGGCCGCGTCCTGGAGGTTCTGGTAGGCCAGCGCGGCGGCGCGCTGCTCGGCGAGCTTCTTCGCGCTGCCGGTGCCGGAGCCGCGCACCTCGCCGGCCACGACGACGTCGGCGGTGAAGGTGCGTGCGTGGTCCGGGCCGTCGCTGGACACCTGGTACGTCGGGGCGCCGAGGCCGAGGCTCGCGGTCAGCTCCTGCAGGCTGGTCTTCCAGTCCAGGCCGGCGCCCAGGTCCGCCGCGGCGGTGAGGGTCGGACCGACCATCCGGAGCACGACCTCGCGGGACGTCTCCAGCCCGTGCGAGAGGTACACCGCGCCGAACAGCGCCTCCAGGGTGTCGGACAGGATCGAGTCCTTGTCCGCGCCTCCGGTGGCGAGCTCCCCCTTGCCGAGCAGCGTGTACGAGCCGAGGTCGAGCGTCCGTGCCACCTCGGCCAGCGCGCGCTGCGAGACGGTGGCCGCCCGCATCTTGGCGAGCTCACCCTCGGACTGCGTCGGGTGGCTGCGGTACAGCTCCTCGGTGACGACGATCCCCAGCACCGTGTCGCCCAGGAACTCCAGGCGCTCGTTGGTGGGGATGCCGCCCGCCTCGTGGGCGAAGGACCGGTGGGTGAGTGCCAGCACGAGAAGCTCGGGGTCCAGGTGGACCCCGAGCTTCTCGGCGAGCTGTGCTGCTGCGGTGCTCATGCGTTCACTGCGGAGCGCGCGTGCTGCGCGGGGACTCGCGTCCCGGGGCGGCACGGCGCGGGCGGCGCGTCGGTCAGCCGGCGTGCTCGGTGCGCAGGGCCTCGGCGTAGCGGCGGCCGTTGTAGGCACCGCAGGAGGGGCACGCCTGGTGCGGACGGGTCAGCTCCTTGCACTGCGGGCAGGTGCTGGTCGTCGTGGCAGTGGTCTTCCACTGCGACCGACGCGCACGGGTGTTGCTGCGCGACATCTTGCGCTTCGGAACAGCCACGGCTAGCTCTCTTTCGTCTCGTCAAGCGTGCTCTGCAGACCACCGAGGGCGGCCCACCGAGGATCAAGGGTCTCATGCGAATGCGTCGGGTCGTCCGCCAGGTGCGCTCCGCAGAGGGAGCACAGCCCGGGGCAGTCGTCCCGGCACAACGGTTGGAACGGTAGCGCAGTCACGACCGCGTCCCGCACCACGGGCTCGATGTCGGCCAGGTCGCCGTCGAGCTCGGGCAGGTCCTCCTCGTCGTCACCGTTCTCCGCGGCGACCTCGGCACGACCCGGGTAGACGAACAGCTCCTGCAGCGAGACGTCGACGTCGTCGACGATCTCGTCCAGGCAGCGCCCGCACTCCCCGACCGCCCGGGCACGCACGGTGCCGGTGACCAGGACCCCCTCCACGACGGCCGAGAGCTGGAGGTCCAGCTCGACGTCCGCCCCGGTGGGGATGCCGATCATCTCGTTCCCGAGATCCCCCGGGGACGCGACCGTGCGCTGCACCCGACGCGTCGATCCCGGACGTCGGCCGAGCTCGAGGGTGTCGAGCACGAACGGCGAGCGGGGATCGAGGTGAGTCGCGCGCTCCACGGTCCACGTTCCTGTCATGAGGGGTCTCGGTCCGCACGACGACCGGCAGGACCAACGGTCGATGGTACGGCACACCAGGGCCGTCGCCCAAACCGTCGGGCGGTCGCTCAGTCGGCCGGCGCGTCCAGCCGCCCGGCGAGCTTGGCCCGCCCGGCCTGCACCTGGCTCAGCACCTTGCCCAGGTCGATCTCGAAGTCGGCCAGCCGGCGGTCGCAGTAGTCGTCCGCGTCGTGCCGCATCACCCGGGCCTGCTCCTCGGCGTCCCGCACGATCTGCGCCGCGCGCTCCTGCGCCTGCGCGACCACGGACTCCTGCTCCACCAGGGCGGCCGCCCGGCGGCGAGCGTCGGCAAGGATCTCCTCGGCGTCGGCACGGGCCCGCGAGCGCGCCTCGTCCGCCTCGGCGAGCACCTGGTCGGCGCGGCCGAGCTGCGAGGGCAGGGCGGCGCGCGCCTGGTCGACCAGGTCCAGCAGCTCGGCGCGGCTCACCAGCACCGAGGAGGACATCGGCATCGCGCGGGCGGCACCGATCGCCTCGGCCAGCGCGTCCAGCACGCCGGTCAGGCCCTCGGGACGGTCGTCGTGGCTCATCGCGTGCTCCTCTCCTCCGCCAGCGCGGCGTGCACCGCGGCGGCGATCCCCGGCGGCACCAGGTCGTCGATCGGGCCGCCGTGCCGCGCCACGTCCTTGACCAGCGAGGACGCCACGTGGGACAGCGCGGGGTCGCCGACGACGAACACGGTCTCCACCCCGGACAGGTGCCGGTTCATCAGCGCCATCGGCAGCTCGCCGTCGAAGTCGGCCCCGCCGCGCAGCCCCTTGACCACCATCGTGGCGCCCAGGTCGCGCAGCTGGTCGGCCAGCAGCCCCTGGGAGGTGGCGACCCGCACGCCGGGCAGGTCCGCCACGGCGTCCTCGATCAGCGCGACCCGGGTCTGCGGCGCCAGCAGCGGCCGCTTCGCGGAGTTGTGCGCGACCAGGACGACCACCTCGTCCGCGAGCCGCGAGGCGCGGCGCACGACGTCCAGGTGGCCGAGCGTGAAGGGGTCGAACGAGCCGGGGCACACCGCGAGAACCACAGCGACAAACTACCCCGGGTGCGCGCGGGCAGCCCGGAGCGGGGGCCGCGCGGCGTGGGCGGGCCGCGTCAGGCGGGCGCGGGGTCGGCGCCGGTCGCGGCGTCGGGGTCCGGCTCGGCGAGGTGGACCGCGGTCTCCCCGTAGGTCCGGGTGTCGAAGCCGACCAGGCCGGCGGGCCACACCGGGGCGGGCGTGCGGGTGGACCGCTCGACCAGCACCACCGCGCCCGGCGCCAGGGCGGGCACCAGCGCGGTCAGCACCACGTCGAGGGCGGCGTCGTCCAGGTCGTAGGGCGGGTCCAGCAGCACCAGGTCCCAGCCGGTCGCCACCGGGCGCGCGACGAAGCGCTCGACCTTGTCGTGCACGACCTCGACGGTGCCGCGCAGCCCGAGCGCGCCGACGTTCTTCCGGCAGATCTCGGCGGCCACCCGGGCGCCCTCGACCAGCACCACGTGCGCGGCACCCCGGCTGGCGGCCTCCAGCCCGAGCGCGCCCGATCCGGCGTAGGCGTCCAGCACCCGCGCGTCCTGCACCACGCCGAGGTGGTCGAGCCGGGAGAACAGCGCCTCGCGCACCCGCTCGCTGGTCGGCCGGGTGCCCGACGGCGGCACCGCGAGGGTGCGCCCGCCGACGGTGCCCGCGACGATCCGGGTCACCGCTTGCCCGCCCCGGTGCCCAGGGCGGCCTGCTGGTCCTGCGCCTCGGACAGCCGGTCCATCATCGTCTTGGTGGAGGTGCTGGACCCGACCAGCAGCGCGATCACCGAGAACACCGCCTGCACCACCAGCAGCGTCGGGCTGACCGTGCCGAGCGCCACTGCGATCACCACCGGGATCAGGCCGAGCACCGCGACGTCCGGCCCGCGCGAGAGCACCGCCGCCACCCCGCCGGGCAGCGCACCCATCGGGGTCGCGACCAGCGGGCCCTCCCAGTTCGGCGACGGGCGGTAGGCGGCGCGCAGGGCGGCACCGGCCCACACCGGGGTCGAGACCAGCCCGAGGGCCAGCCACATCAGCGGGTCGCCCTCCCAGCGGCCGATCGCGGCGTAGGCCACCACCGACCACGCCAGCATCGCGACGCCGGGCACGATCAGGCGCACCCGCCGCACGTCCTTCGCCGACATCGGCAGCAGCCGGTCCACGATCGGTGCCATCTCGGCGCGCCGGGCGCCCTCCGAGGTGGCGAGCATGCCCACGTAGCCGCTGACCAGCACGGCGATGCCGACGCCCAGGGCTCCGGCGAGCTGCGGGGTGATCACCACGACCACCGGCACCAGCGCCGACACCACGAGCTGCACCACGTGCCGGGGCGAGCGCAGCAGCACGGTCAGGTCGGCGACCACGATCGCGGACACCGGCCCGCGCACGGTGCGCATCCGGCGGGCCCGGCGACGGCGCGGCTTCGAGGCGCTGTCGGTCAGCGCGCGACCCAGCTCGCGGGAGTCCAGCGACACCAGGGCGCCGCTGGCCTGGGTGGCGACGGAGCCACCCTCGCGCAGGTCGCGCCCGCGGATCCGCCCGAGCCGGCGGTCCAGCAGCACGCCGGTGCCGGCCACCAGCACGGCCAGCAGCACGATCAGCCACCACGGCACGTCGGGCAGCGCCGAGACCCGCCAGCCCGCGAGCGCCGCGACCAGCGCGAGCACCGGGGCCGCCGCGATCACCAGGTCGCCGATCAGCGCCGTGACGCCGCGCCGCACCTGCCGGGTCTGCGCGAGCCCGGCCAGCAGCACCAGGGCGCCGGACACCAGGGCGGTGGTCAGCCCGAGCCGCAGCACGTGGCCGAACCCGTGATCGGCGAGCAGCCCGCCGTCGAGCAGCGCGACCACCAGGCCGGCGACCAGACCGCAGACGATCGGCAGCCGCAGCAGGGCGGGGCGCAGCAGCCCGCGCCGGTCCACCGGCAGGCCGAGCCACCAGGTCGCCTCCGCGCCCTCGGCGCCCACCGGCCCGAGCCGCGCGGCCAGCGAGAGCACCACGCCGGCGACGACCACCGCGCACACGGCGACCACCGTCGGCAGGCTGATCCCGCTGCCGAGCGCCCGGTCCGGCACGTGCGGCAACGTCTCGCGCAGCTGTCCGGCGACCCCCAGGGCCACGCCGAGACCGATCGCGGTGGTGATCACCGCGTAGTACACGTCGCCCAGCACCCCGCCGAGGCCGGCGCCGGAGCGACCGCGCGCGACGGCGGCGGTGTAGCGGCGGATCGACCGGGCGCCCGGCACGGGCGTGCTGCCCTCGCCGGTCGGCACCGCGATCGGCGGCGCGTCGTCCCAGCCGAGGGCGGTCGCCGGCTCGGTCTCGGTCGGGTCCGGCAGGAAGTCGCTGTCCGGCAGGTCCTCGACCGGGGCGGGCACGGGGCGCGCGGGGGCGGCGGCGGCCTCGGGCGACGGGGTCGCGGGGGTGCCCGGGGTGCCGGAGGTACCCGAGCCACCCGGAGCGGCGGCGCGCGGACGGCGGCGGCTCACAGCACGCCCGGGCGCAGCGCCTCGACCGCGTCGGACACGCTGAGCAGCCGGGAGACGTCGTCCGCCACCAGCACCGCGCGGTCGGCGACCACGCGCAGCAGGTCCGGGTCGTGGGTGGCCAGCAGCACGGAGCCGCCGGCACGCTTCTCGGCGACCAGACGCTCGGCGAGCTGGTCGCGCATCGCGACGTCCAGCCGCTGCTCCGGCTCGTCCAGCACCAGCAGCGAGCGCGGGCGCACCAGGCCGGCGGCGAGCAGCAGGCGGCGGCGCTGCCCGGAGGAGAGCGCCACCGGCAGGGCGGTGGCGTGGTCGGTCAGGCCGAACTCCTCCAGCAGCTCGGACACCAGCGTGTCGGCACCCTGCACCCCGTGCCCGCGGGCGGTGAGGTACAGGTGCTCGGCCACGGTGAGCGCCGGGAAGTAGGCGTCGTCGTCCAGCACGCTCGACACGCGGGTGCGGAAGCCGACCTCGCGCTCGTCCACCGCTCGGCCGAGCACCTCGACGCGCCCGCCGACCGGCTCCAGCAGGCCCAGCACCGCGCGCAGGACGGTGGACTTGCCCGATCCGTTGGCCCCGACCAGCGCGACCGCGCGTCCGGGCGGGAGGGTGAAGGACACGGGAGCGCACACCGGCTCCCCTCCGTACCCGACGAGCAGGTCGACGGCACGGATCACGGGGGTCTTCGACACGGGGGGAAGCGTACGCGTCACGGCTGGGGCGCCTGCGCGGGACCTGGGTCCCGCCCGGATCGGCACAGCGACCTGGGTCCCGCGGACCGGCACGGCGACCTGGGTCCCTCCGGACCGCCCCGCGTCAGGCGCGGTCGAGGAACTCCACGCGCTCCCCGGTGAGCATCGACTCGATCGCCGCGCCGAGGTGCGGGTGCGTCAGCAGCTCGGGGTCCACCTCGACCACGGCGCGTGCGGCCTGCCGGGCCTGCTCGATCACCTCGACGTCCCGGGTGACCCGCAGCAGCCGCAGCGAGGAGGACCGTCCGGACTGCGCGGCGCCGAGCACGTCGCCCTCGCGGCGCAGCTCCAGGTCCACGGTGGCGAGCGCGAAGCCGTCCCGGGTCTCGGCGAGGGTGGCCAGCCGGGTGGCGGCGGGGGTGCCCTCGGGGGCGGTGGCGACCAGCAGGCAGACGCCGGGGCGGGCGCCACGGCCGATCCGTCCGCGCAGCTGGTGCAGCTGGGACACGCCGAACCGGTCCGCGTCGAGCACCACCATGGCGGTGGCCTCCGGCACGTCCACGCCGACCTCGACGACGGTGGTGGACACCAGCACCGGCACCGTCCCGGCGGCGAAGTCGGCGAGCGCGCGCTCCTTCTCCTCCGGCGACATCCGCCCGTGCAGGATGCCGACCGGCACCCCGGCCAGCGCGGCGGAGGCCCGCAGCTCCTCGGCGACCTCGAGCACCGCACGCAGCGGCGGGCGGGCCGGGGCGGCGGCACCGGCGGCGGGGTCGAGCAGCAGCGCGGGGTCCTCGGTGACCAGGTCGGCACCGTCGGCGCCGTCGACCCCCTCGCCCTTGGCGCGTCGGGAGGCGGGCGCCTCGGGGTCGTCGGGGTCGATCCGGGGGCAGACCACGTAGGCGCGGCCGCCGCCGGCCACCTCCTCGCGGACCCGCTGCCAGGTGCGCTCCATCCAGGACGGCCGGTCGGCGGGGACCACGTGCGTCACCACGTCGGCGCGCCCGGCGGGCACCTCGCGCAGCACGGAGGTCTCCAGGTCGCCGAAGACGGTCATCGCCACGGTGCGCGGGATCGGGGTCGCGGTCATCACCAGCAGGTGCGGCACCCCGTCGGCCTTGGCGCGCAGGGCGTCGCGCTGCTCGACGCCGAACCGGTGCTGCTCGTCCACGACCACCAGGCCGAGGTCCGCGAACTGCACGGTGCCGGACAGCAGCGCGTGGGTGCCCACCACGATCCCGGCCGAGCCGCCGGCCGCCTCGCCGAGCGCCCGGCGCCGGGCCGCCGACCCCTGGGAACCGGTGAGCAGCACCACGCGGGTGGCGCGGTCGTCGCCGCCGAGCATCCCCGCCTCGCCGAGGTCGCCGAGCAGGGTGCGCAGGGTGCGCTCGTGCTGGGCGGCCAGCACCTCCGTCGGCGCGAGCAGGGCCGCCTGCCCCCCGGCGTCGACTACCTGGAGCATGGCGCGCAGCGCGACGACGGTCTTGCCGGAGCCGACCTCGCCCTGGAGCAGGCGCTGCATCGGCACGTCCCCGGCGATCTCGGTGGCGATCTCCGCGCCGACCGTGCGCTGGCCGTCGGTGAGCGTGAACGGCAGCCGGGCGTCGAAGGCCTCCAGCAGCCCGCCGGTGCGCGGGGGCCGGGCGGTGGCGGCCTGCCGGGCGGTCCGGGCGCGGCGGCGGGCGATCTCCGCCTGGAGCACGAACGCCTCCTCGAAGCGCAGCCGGTGCCGTCCGCGCCGCCAGTCCTCGTCGGTGAACGGCTCGTGCACGTCGGACAGCGACTGGCGCAGCGAGCGCATCCGGCGCTCCGTGCGCACGTCGGCGGGCAGCGGGTCTGGCAGGTCGTCCTCGGTCAGCGTGCCGAGCACGGTGCGCACGCAGGTCGCGATCCGCCAGCTCGGCGCGGAGGCGGACGCCGGGTAGATCGGCACCGGGCGCGCCATCTCGATCACCGCGCTCGCCTCGTCGGCGACGTCCACGCCGAAGATCGAGTAGTCCGGGTGCGCGAGCTGCGCCTGGCCCCGGTACTCGGAGACCACGCCGGAGAACATCCCGGTCTCCCCCGGCGTCAGGCGGTGCTCGTGCGTGCGCAGCGCGCCGGCGTGCTTGGCGAAGAAGGTCAGGTGCAGGTCGGTGCGGCCGTCGGTGACGACCACCTGGAGGATCGTGCCGCCGCGCGAGCGCATGGTGCGGGCGGTGGCGCTGCGCACCTGCGCGATCACCGTGACGTGCTCCCCCGGCTCCAGCGCCGCCAGGTCGGTGAGCTCGCCCCGGTCGAGGTACCGGCGCGGGTAGTGCCGCAGCAGGTCGCCGACGGTCGCGATGCCCATCTTCGCCAGGGCGGCGGCGGTGCGCTGACCCAGCTCGCGGTCCAGCGGGGTCGCCAGCCGCGGGCCCGGTCGGACCACGGCGTCGTCGGGCACGGTCACGCGTCCTCCCGGTCGCTCGTCACCAGGTCGACCACCGCGCCCGGGGCGGCGGCGTCCAGCGCCTCGACCCGGGCCTCGTGCGCGCCGGCGTCCCGCAGCAGGGCGAGCACCGGCGCGGGGTCCGTGGTGTGCACGTGCGCGTGCCGCACCGGTCCTCCGTCGGCGTCCACCCCCGCGACCACCGCCACCGCGTCGCCGAGCCCGTGCAGCCGGTCGGCGAGGTCGGGCAGCGCGGAGCCGGGCAGCACCGCCATCACCTCGACGGTGCCGGGGGTGATCGGGACGCCGCAGGCGCGGCCGTCGGTCGGGCACGGGGCGGCGGGCAGCCAGTCCAGGTCGACCTGCGGGGCGTCGGCGGGCGCGAGCGCCACCGCGAGGGCGTCCAGCACCACGATCAGCGCGCAGGCCCCGGAGTCCACCACCCGCGCCTCGCGCAGCACGGGGTGCGCGGCGCTGACCCGGTCCAGGGCACCGCGACCGACGTCCAGGGCGGCGGCGAGCTCGGCGGCGGGCGTCGCACCGCCCGACCGGGCCGCGTCGGCGACCACGGCCGCCATCGTGAGCATCGTGCCGTCCTGCGGGTCGGGCACGGCCTCGCGCGCCCCCGCGGCCGCTGCGGCGAGCGCCGTCGGCAGGTCGGCCCCGTCGCGCGCCGCACCCGCCAGCGCCCCCAGGTACCGGCTGAGGATGATCCCGGAGCTGCCGCGCGCCGCGAGCAGCGCCCCCCGGGCCAGCGCCGCCAGGGCCGCGTCGGCACCGGAGCCCTCCGGCAGCGCGTCCAGGGCGTCGGCGGCCCCGCGCACGGTGAGCAGGGTGTTGGTGCCGGTGTCGGCGTCGGCCACCGGGAAGACGTTCACCGCGTCGATCCGCTCGCGCGCCGCGTCCAGCGCCCGCTGGGCGCCGTGGGCCCAGGCGCGCACGACCGGCTCGTCCAGCAGTCCCCCAGTCACGTGCTGCGCTGTCCTTCCGTCGTCCCGGTCCTCGCCCTTACTCTGCCCCACGTCGAGGACATCCCCGTCCCGGACCGCCGTCGCCGACGGACCGCTCGGGGCTCGGGGGCTCGTCGGGCGCAGGTCGCAGCACCGCGGTTTGGGTCGGACGGGGCTCGTGGGCTAGTCTTGCCCGGTTGCCTGGGCCTCGCTCGGGCTCGGAGGTGTGCTCGTGCGGTCCCTGGACCGCCACCGAGGACCCCCGGAAACCACACGACTTGTCGTCCGGTCCTCGGGCGGCGCGCATCACTGATCAGGAGAAGACCGTGGCTGCCAACTGCGACGTCTGCGCCAAGGGCCCGAGCTTCGGGCACAGCATCTCGCACTCGCACGTGCGCACCAAGCGCCGCTGGAACCCGAACATCCAGCGCGTGCGCGTGGTGGTCGCCGGCACCCCGAAGCGCCTCAACGTCTGCACCTCGTGCCTCAAGGCCGGCAAGGTGCAGCGCGCGATCTGAGCGCCTGACGCACATCGTCGAAGGCCCGCACGGGAGGAACCGTGCGGGCCTTTGTGCTGCCCGCGCACAGGTCGCCCGGAAGGGCTGTGCCCGCCGGATCCGTGTGGCAGGGTGACGGCATGACGGAGCAACGGCGCGAGCACACCGTCCGGCCTGCCGAGCCCGCCGACGCGGCGGGGATCGCGGCGGTCCACGTGCGGTCCTGGCAGCAGGCCTACGCAGGCCTGCTGCCAGAGCGCGTGCTGGCGTCCCTCGACGTGGAGCGGCGGACCGCGGAGTGGCAGACCGCGCTCGGCCCGCACAGCCACCTGCAGGCGTGGGTCGCCACCATCGGCGACGACGTCGTGGGCTTCGTGTCGATGGGCCCCGCGCAGGACGAGGACGCCGACCGCAGGACGCTCCAGATCTACGCGATCTACCTGGACGCCGGGATGTGGGGGCAGGGAGCCGCGCGCGAGCTGCTGCGCACCGCCCTCGCCGAGGTGCCGCCACGCACGCCGGTCACGCTGTGGGTGTTCGCCGAGAACGAGCGCGCCCGGCACTTCTACCGCCGGCACGGGTTCCAGCCCGACGGCACCGAGCGCACGCAGGACTACGACGACACCTCACTGCTCGAGGTCCGCTACCGCCGGGGCTGATCCCACCGCAGCGGTACCCGGATCAGCGGTGGAAGTGGTCCCAGCCGAGCCCGTCCAACACCTCGGCCGCCGGCCGCCCGTCCACCCGCACACCCGGGCCGTCGCCGTGCAGCACCCGGCCGATCGCCCGGAACCCCGCCGGAACCGCCCCCGGCGGGAAGGTCGCCAGCATGCCGTGGTCCTCACCCCCGGTGAGCACCCACGCCAGCGGGTCGGCGCCCAGCCCCTGCGCCGCCCCGGCGACCGCCGCCAGGTCCTCCGCGAGCGCCGCCCGGTCCACGTCGATCCCGACCCCGCTCGCCCGTGCGAGGCGCCCGGCGTCCCGCAGCAGCCCGTCCGAGACGTCGAGCATGGCGGTCGCACCGGCGGCGGCTGCCACCGGACCGGCGGCCAGCGGCGGCTGCGGACGGCGGTAGACCGCCACAGCGGCGGGATCGACCTCCGGGGTGCCGGCGTCGAGCAGGGCCAGCCCGGCGGCGGACCGCCCGAGCGTGCCGGCCAGCGCGAGCACGTCCCCGGGGCGGGCACCGTCCCGACGCACCGGGTCGTGCCCGTCGAGGTCGCCGTGCACGGTCACCGCCACCACGATCACCGGCCCGCCGGACAGGTCGCCGCCCACCACCCCGGCGCTGGCGGCACCGCACGCCTCCCCGAGCCCGCGTGCCAGCCCTTCCACCCAGGTCACCGGCACGTCGCCGGGAACGACCAGCGAGACCACCAGGGCGGTCGGGCGGGCGCCCATCGCGGCGACGTCGGCGAGGTTCTGCGCGGCGGCGCGGTGGCCGACGTCCTCGCCGGTGGACCAGGCGCGGCGGAAGTGCCGGTCCTCGACCAGCACGTCGGTGGAGACCACGAACCGCCCGTCCGGCGCGGCCACCACGGCGGCGTCGTCACCGGGGCCGAGCAGGGTGCCGGCGCCGAGCGGCAGGTGCGGGAAGATCCGCGCCAGCAGCTCCTCCTCGGCGAGGTCGGCGACGACGGGGATGGGTGAGGGGTCGATCACGTCCGCCACGCTAGCCGTCCGCGCCGGGTTACCGTGACCGGGTGACCCGCTCCCCCGTCGTCGCGCGCCGCCGCGCCCTCGCGCTCACGGCCCTGCTGGTCGGGGCGCCCGTGCTGGCGGGCTGCTCCTCGGCGGTGACCGTGGCGGTCGCCCCGCACGCCACCGACCCGCTGTGCGCGAGCGTGGTGCTGGCCCTGCCGGACACCCTGGCGGACCTGGAGCGGTCGCGGACCACCAGCCAGGCGACGGCGGCGTGGGGCTCCGGCGCGGACGCGGTGACGCTGCGCTGCGGCGTGGAGCCGCCCGGGCCGACCACCGAGCAGTGCGTGACCGTGGAGACCCCCGCGGGGCCGACGGTGGACTGGCTGGTGATCGCCGACGCCGAGACCGCCGACGGCGCGACCCCCACCGCGGCGGCGACCCCGGGCGAGGCCCCGACCACCGGCGCGGACGCCGACTGGACCTTCGTCACCTACGGGCGCGACCCCGCGGTCGAGGTGCACGTGCCCGCGGCCGTGGTCGCCGAGCGGTCCGCGTCGTTCCTGGACGCGCTGGGTGTCGCGGTCTCCCGCGTGGAGGCGACCCGCTCCTGCCTGTGACGCCCCGGGCCGGCGCGGCTCAGCGCAGGCCGGTGGGGCGCTCCAGCGCGAGCCGCAGCAGCTCGTCCAGCAGCTCGGCGTAGCTCAGCCCGCTCTGCTGCCACATGCGCGGGTACATCGAGAACGGCGTGAAGCCGGGCATGGTGTTGATCTCGTTCACCACGACCTCGCCCTCCGGCGTGACGAACACGTCCACGCGGGCCAGCCCCTCGCAGTCCACCGCCTCGAAGGTCCGCACCGCGGCGTCCTGCACGGCTGCGATCACGTCGGCGGGCAGGTCGGCCGGGCAGGTCAGCTCGACGGCGGACTCGTCCAGGTACTTGGCCTCGAAGTCGTAGAACCCGTGCGAGGCGTCGGTCACCACGATCTCGCCGGGCAGCGAGGCGCGCGCCCGGGCACCGCCCCGGCCGCCGAGCACCGCGCACTCGATCTCCCGGCCGACGATCCCGGCCTCCACGACCACCTTGGGGTCGTGCTCCTGGGCGGTGGCCACGGCGGCGTCCAGGTCGGCCAGGTCGGTGACCCGGGTGATCCCGATGCTCGACCCGGCGCGGGCCGGCTTGACGAACAGCGGCAGCCCCAGCGCCTCGATCCGGGCGCGCACGCCGTCGCGGTCCACCGCCAGGTCGTCGCCGCGCAGGGTGACGAACGGGCCGACCGGCAGCCCCGCCCCGGCGAGCACCACCTTCATGAAGTGCTTGTCCATGCCGACCGCCGAGGCGAGCACCCCGGCGCCGACGTAGCGCACGTCCGCCAGCTCGAGCATCCCCTGCAGGGTGCCGTCCTCGCCGAAGGGGCCGTGCAGCAGCGGCAGCACCACGTCCACCGTGCCGAGGTCGGCGGCGGGGAGCCCGGGCTCGATCACCCGCAGCTCGCGCGAGCCGGCCTCCTGCGGCAGCAGCACCTGCTCGTCGGCCGCCGTCACCTCGGGCAGCCGCCCGTCCACGATCGACCAGCGGTCCGGGTCGTCGGCGACGCGCACCCACCGGCCCTGCGGGGTGATCCCGATCGGCAGCACGTCGTACCGCTCGCGGTCCACCGCGCGCAGCACGGCACCGGCGGTGGCGCAGGAGATCGCGTGCTCGCCGGACCGGCCGCCGAACAGCACGAGGACCCGGGCGCGCCCGGCGGGACCGGTGGACGGGTGGACGGGCTGGGGCTGGGGCTGCGGCGTCGTGGACATCGGGCAGGAGCCTACCGAGCCGGGGTGTGGGACGGTGGCGTCCCACACCGACCGGTGTGGTTACCCTGCGCGCATGAGCGACGACCTCACCGGACTGCACCCCGCGACCGTGGCGGTGGCCGCCGGTCGTCCCGCCCGCGTGCAGGGCGCCCCCGTCAACCCCCCGGTGGTGCTCTCCTCGACCTACGTCTCCCAGGGCGTCCCGCAGCCCGGCGAGATGATGTACGCCCGCGGCGACACCGAGACGTGGGGGCCGTTCGAGCAGGCCCTCGGCGCGCTGGAGGGCTCGACCCGCCCCGCGCTGGTCTACGGCTCCGGCATGGCCGCCATCGCGGCGGCGCTGTCCCTGGTGCCGCACGGCGGCCGGCTGGTGCTCCCCCGGCACGCCTACCAGGTGACCCTCGGCTACGCCCGCGACCTCGCCGAGCGCTCCGACGTCGAGGTCGCCCAGGTGGACGTCGCCGACACCGCCGCCGTCACCGCCGCCCTCGACCCCGCGGCCTCCCCGACCGGGCGCGCGACGTCCCTGCTCTGGCTGGAGTCCCCCACCAACCCGATGCTGGAGGTGGCCGACCTGCCCGCGCTGGTCGCCGCCGGCCACGCCGCCGGGGCGCTGGTCGCGGTGGACAACACCTTCGCCACGCCCCTGGTGCAGCGCCCGCTCGCGGTCGGCGCCGACGTGGTCGTGCACTCGGTCACCAAGTACCTGGCCGGCCACTCCGACGTGGTGCTCGGCGCGACCCTCGCCGACGACGCCGACCTGCACGCGCGGATGCACACCTACCGCACCGTGCACGGGGCCATCGCCGGCCCGTTCGAGGTCTACCTCGCGCTGCGCGGCCTGCGCACCCTCGCCCTGCGCGTGGAGCGCGCCCAGCGCAGCGCCCTGGACCTCGCGCAGCGCCTCGCCGCCCACCCCGGCGTGGTCGAGGTGCGCCACCCCGGCCTGCCCGGCGACCCCGGCCACGAGCGCGCCGCCGCCCAGATGGCGGGCTTCGGCTCGATCATCGGGCTGCGCCCCGCCGGCGGTGCGGCCGGTGCCGACGCCGTGGTCGCCGCGCTGCGGCTCTGGGTGCCCGCCACCAGCCTCGGCGGCGTGGAGTCCAGCATCGAGCGCCGGCGGCGGTTCGCCACCGAGTCGCCCACCGTGCCGGAGGACCTGCTGCGGCTCTCGGTGGGGATCGAGGACGTCGAGGACCTCTGGCGGGACCTGGACCAGGCGCTGCGCGGGTGATCGAGCCCGGCGCGCCGCGCGGCCGGGCGGATCCGGCGCGCCGCCCGACCCGGCGGATCCCGCTCAGTCGAGCGTGGTGTACGTGACCGAGCCGTCCGGGCCGATCTCGACCCGGGTCCGCGGGCACAACGGCTCGTCGACGGTCGCGAGCGCCGTCCCCGTCGCGGTCTCCACCACGAAGCCCGTGCCGGTGCACCCGTCCAGCGCGATGAGCACCGAGGCGCCCGCGTCGACCCCGGCGCTGTGCGGACCGTCGGGCTCCTCGCGTCGCAGCACCACGTCCTGGTCCGACCGGTTGACGACCTCGGCCTCCGCCGGGGCGCGGTCGAGCAGCCCGCACCCGCCGATCCCCACCAGCACCACGGCCATCTGCGCCACGACCACCGGTGCTCCGCGCACGCTCGTTCCCCCGGGTCCGCGGCGCCCCGGCACGGGTGCACGATGCGGGAACGGTAGCGCCGACGGGACGGCGCCGGCGGCCGGAACGGCGGCGGTCACCCGATCGACGCGTGGTGCGATCGGGCTGCGTGCACGACGCGACGGCTCAGCGCCCACGGCCGGTGTCCAGCGCAGCGACCCGCAGCGCGACCGACCAGCCGAGCAACGGAGCGAGCACCGCACCCACCCACCACAGGACGAGGTCACGCAGGTAAGGGGCCGCGACGCCGTCGACGGTGAGATCTCGCGAGACCAGGGCCGTGACCCAGAGCATCGCGAGCAGCGCGGGCAACCACACCGCGAGCGCGACCTCGGTGGTCAGCAGCAGGCGCAGCATCCCCCGCGGCATCGCCAGCAGCCGATACACCGCGAGCTCCTGGCGCCGGGACCACGACGTCACCCCGACGGCCAGTGCGACCACGACACCTCCGAGCAGTGCCGCCCACTGGCTCGTCCGGTGCGCGAGCGCCGACCGTGCGTCGGTGGTGAACGTGCCGACCGCCAGCTCCGGCCGGACCCGGAGGTCCTGCCCGGGGAACCATCCGGCGAGCGCCGCGGCGACGGCGACCTCCTGACCGGGATCGGCGCGCACCAGGCACTCCGCGACCGTGCCGGACGCGGGGACCGTGACGAGCACGGCGGCGTCGTAGGCCTCTCGCATCGCGCCGGACGACGCCACCGTGACAGCATCCGCCTGCGCGGCGACGCCGGAGTCGATGTCGCTCCAGGCCATCGCCGAGCCCTCGGTGAGCCCGAGGGTGGCTGCCAGGTCGCGACCGATCACCACGGACTCCCGGCCGGTCGGACCGCCACCGTCGTGGACGACCCGGATGAAGCCCGGCGTGACCTCCAGGATCGAGATCGTCGTGCCGGGGTCGGTGCTCGGGTGGGCACGTCGCACCCCAGACACCGCACCCGCGGACACCACCCCCGCGATCTGGCGGGCCGCCTCGCACCGGGCTGCCGGAACGCCGCCGGCCCCACCCTGACCGGCAGGGGTGACGGAGAGCGTCGTCAGCCCGGCGGCCACCTGGGCCCGCCACACCCCGCGCGCGGACCGCACCTCCGACATCGCGAACAGGCTGACAGCGGCGCCGAGCGTGACCGCGAGCAGAACCGTGAGCGCGGTGGCGACCGGTCGCGCCCGCAGGTTGCGCATGCCTTCCCGCAGGACCTCGACACGAGAGAAGCCGGCGGCCGGGCTCACCCGAGCAGCCTCAGACTCGTGTCGGCCCGCGCCGCGACGTGGGGGTCGTGCGTCGACACGATCACGGTCGTCCCGCTCTCCGCCGCAGTCAGCAGCGCGTCGACCACGGTCCGACGGTTCTCCTCGTCCAGCGACGCCGTGGGCTCGTCCGCGAGCACGATCGATGCCTGGTTCGCCAGCGCCCGCATGATCGTCACACGCTGCCGTTCGCCTCCGGACAGGTGGTAGGTGCGCTGCCCGGCCAGCGAGGACATCCCGAACCGCTCCATGAGGTCGGCAGCTCGCGAGCGCGAGCGGGCCGCCGACCACCCGATCGCCAGACCACCGAGCGCGATGTTGTCGAGCGCGGTCCGCGCCGGTAGCACCATCGGGTTCTGGGGGATGTGCGCGATCCGCCGGCCGGCCGTCCCCGCGACGGTGCCGCCGACAACGCGCTGACTGCCTGCGACCACGGCGAGAAGCGTCGACTTGCCCGCACCGGAGGGGCCGAGCACCGCCGACACCGAGGCGTCCGCGAAGGAGCACGACAGCGCGTCCAGCACGACCCGGTCACCGAAGGCCACGGTGATGTCGGTCAGGACGACCGGCACGGCTGCTCCGTCGAGGGTCCGGGCACGCGGACGCTCAGCCCTGCGAGGTCACCGACCACCACCACCGAGGCGGCATCACCCGAAGCCACGACCTCCACCTCCCGCTCCGCGGGCAGGCCGTCGCCTCGCGCACAGACGACCGTCATCCCCTCGACCGAGACCGCCAGCGCTGCTGCCGGCACCCCCGACCACCCGTCGGCACCCCGCGCGTGCAGGACCACCGGGAGGCTCGTCCCCTGCCCAGGAACCAGCCCGGAGATGATCCCGAGCCCGTCCTCGGCGAGCCGGTCACGTTCCGGCGCCAACGCGAGGGGCAGGTCTCCGTGACGCACCTCCTCGTCCGGACGCACGACGAGCAGGTCGATCGGCTCCCGAGCCGCGTGCTGATCGTCGTCGGCACCGAGGTCGACGACCGCGCTGCCCGCCGGCATGACGTAGGCGGCGGCGAGCCGTTCACGCTGCGCGGCAACCTCAGCGCCGGCAGCAGGTGCCGGTGCACCGACCTGCATCGGGACCGTGGCGACCACCACCTGCGTCGCGGGCAGGTAGACCACCCATCCGGGGTCGAAGACGGCGAGGTCACCCGCCCCGAGCGCGCCGGCGAGCGCCCGGATCCCCCGTTCTGTCGCCCGATCGGCCACCTCGCCCGGCGTCTGCTCGATCGCGGTCACGGAGGCGAGGAGGGTCTTGAGCCACGCCACGTCGGCACCCCGGTCGCCGCGCTGCACGGGCCGGTAGAACGCACCCGGGGCGTGCCAGGCGATCCGACGCACGCCGTCGATCGTCGCGACGTCGTCACCCGCAGCCAGGGTCGCACCGGGAGCGACGGCGACCGACTGCACGGTCCCCGTCCACGCGGGTGCGAGCACCGCTGGACCTGGCTCCCAACGCAACGAGAGGGTGGCGTGGCGGACGGTCTCCGCCGCCGGGGCCACCGGGACCCAGGCCGGTTCGTGCTCGACCTCGGACGCCCGCAGGTTCGCCTGCACGACGAGCAGCGCCGCGCACACCGGCAGCCCCACCCAGAGCGCGAGCCCGACGGCACCGGCGGGGCGCGCCCACCGGTGCCGTCCGACCGACCCGCTCACAGACCGAAGCCCATGACCGGGAAACGTTCCGGGTCGCCCGAGGAGCACACGTCGACCACCGCCGTCAGGCGGGCCTGATCCTCCGTCCCGAGCGGCACCAGGTCCTCGAAGCTGCGCTCGGTGCCGGTGATCTCCCAGCCCTGCGCGACCAGGCACTCCTGGATCATCGTCATCAGGCCCGGGTCCATCACGTCCTCGTTGACGAAGTCCCAGCCGACCGCCAGGTAGTGCAGCTCCTTGCGCAGGCAGTCGTCGGCCTCGCGGCCCGCGGTCACGCCGTAGAGCGGGTACCACCCGTCGACAGGGTTCGTGCCCTCGTCCCAGTACTCCAGCCCGTGCTCCGCGAAGCAGGCGAACAGCCGCTCCTTGGCCTGGCGGATCTCCTCGTGACTGATCTGCCCGTCTTCCAGCGCCGCCAGCTGCGCCGCGGAGGCATGGCCCTCGGCATCCCCGACGACGTCCGCGAAGGACTGCGGCGATCCGCCGACGATCCCACCGGCACCGCATGCCACCAGGACCGTGCCGAGCGCGAGGACGAGGAGCCCGGTGCGCAGCCGCCCTCTCACGAGTGCCTCGTGAACCAGCCGAGGTGGTGGTACCCGCCGGACGTCGCGGCGCCGTAGCGCTGCACGTGCGAGTAGCGGTCGGCGCCCGGCTGACGAGCGACCTCTGCCTGGTAGATCCGGAGCCCCGCGGAGACCGTGCACCACGCACCGTCCTCGGTCGTGGTGGCGTGGCTGTAGCCGTTGGAGTAGTACGACCGCCACGCCCAGCCCCCGCCGCACGCGCCACCGATGGCGTTCCCGGTCCCGAACGCGGCGGCCGGCACGATCGACGCCGCCACCAGCATGACCACAGCAGACGCGGTCCCGACGATCCTTGTCGCTCTCATGAGCGTGCTCCTCGCTGAACATGTGCCGCCTCGGTCAGCGGTCCGTCATCCAGGAGTAGCCAGGGCCACAGCACCGCTGCGCGCGAACCTGTGTGTTTTCCGTGGTCGCGCTGACCAGCGCACCCGCCGAGGAGACCGGAGAAGACGATCCGGCCAGGGACCGAGGTCCCTGATCACTGCGTCTGCCCGTCCGCCACCGCCCCGCCGGACCCGGCGCCCGGGCGACGAGGAGCCCGGGCGCCGGGTGCTCAGCCGCCCGTGACGGTGAACGTCGCCCGCAGCAGGTCCGTCGACCGCGAGGACCGCCCGACCCGCAGCTCGAACGCGCCGGGCTCGACCACCCGCCGGCCGCGGGCGTCCACGATCGTGCAGTCCGCCACCGGCACGGCGATCTCGACCTCGGCGTGCTCACCGGGGGCGAGCAGCACCTGGCGGTAGGCCTTGAGCTCCTGCTCGGCCCAGGACACCGAGGTCACGCGGTCGCTGACGTAGGCCTGCACGGTCTCGCGCACGGGCCGGTCGCCGGTGTTGCGCAGGGTGACGGTGGCGCGCACGACGTCGTCCGGCCCCACCTCGGCGGCGGCGAGGCGCAGGTCGGCGTAGGTGACCGTGGAGTACGACAGCCCCTCGCCGAACACGAAGGCCGGTCGCTGGGTGAGGTCGGCGTAGCGGTCGCCGTGCTGGCCGCGCACCTGGTTGTAGTACGTGGGCTGCTGGCCGACGTGCCGGGCGAAGGACAGCGGCAGGCGCCCCTCCGGCTCGATCAGCCCGAGCAGCAGCTCGGCGACCGCGCGGCCGCCCTGCATGCCGGGGCTGGCGGCCCAGACCAGCGCGGCGGCGTCCAGCGCGGAGCCCGGCAGCACCAGCGGCTTGGACGCGAGCAGCACCACGACGAGCGGCGTGCCGGTGGCCGCGAGCGCGTCGAGCAGGGCCGCCTGCCCGCCGACCAGCTCGAGGGTGGCGGTGGACCGGCCCTCGCCGACCAGCTCGATCCGGTCGCCGACCACGGCGACCACCACGTCGGCCCGGCGCGCGGCGGCGACGGCCTCGGCGATCTGCTGCTCGTCCGGGACCGCCGGCACCACCACCGGCGGGCGGGGCTGCCCGTCGGGGAAGGTGGCGCCCTCCGGGTCGGGCTCGAGGGTGAGGATCTCCGCGCCGGGGGTGTGCTCGACCTCCCAGCCGGCCGGCACGGCGGCGCGCAGGCCGTCGAGGACGGTGGTGATCATGTCCCGCGGCTGGCCGTCGGGCAGCCAGTCGGCCTGCCCGGAGGAGCCCGCCCAGTCGCCGAGCTGGGTCTGCGCGTCGTCGGCGAGCGGGCCGACCACCGCGATCCGGCGCAGCGGCGCAGGACCCGCGGGCACCGCGCGACCGTCCGGCCCCGCGACCGCACCGGGGTCGAGCAGCGGCAGCACGCCCTGGTTGCGCAGCAGCACCAGCGAGCGCCGGGCCACGTCGAGGTTGAGGGCGGCGTGCTCCGGTGCGGCGATCACCGCGGCCTGCACGGCCGGGTCGGGGCGGCGCGGGTCCTCGAACAGGCCGAGCCGGAACTTCAGCGCGAGGATCCGGGACACCGCGGGGTCGAGGTCGGCCTCGGTGAGCATCCCCTGCTCGATCGCCTGCAACGCGCCCTCGAAGAACAACGGCGTCGTCATGATCACGTCGTTGCCGGCCTTCACCGCGGCCGCGGCGGCGTGGGCGTGGTCCGGCTGCACCTGCTGCTCCCAGACCATCCGCCCGACGTTGTCCCAGTCGGTGACCAGGGTGCCGGTGTAGCCCCACTCGCCGCGCAGCACCTCGTCGAGCAGCCAGGAGTTCACCGTGATCGGCACGCCGTCGGTGGTCTGGTAGCCGAGCATGAAGGAGGCGCAGCCCTCGCGGGCGACCCGCTCGAAGGGCGGCAGGAACCAGGAGCGCAGCTTGCGCGGCGACAGGTCGGCCTCGGAGGCGTCCCGCCCGCCCTGCGTCTCGGAGTACCCGGCGAAGTGCTTGGCGGTGGCGAGCAGGGCGGTGCGGTCGCCCAGCCCGTCGCCCTGGTAGCCGCGCACCATGGCGGAGGCGAGCTCGCCGATCAGGAACGGGTCCTCGCCGAAGGTCTCGTCCACCCGGCCCCAGCGCAGGTCACGCGTGATGCAGAGCACCGGGCTGAACGTCCAGTGCGTGCCGGTGGCGGCAGCCTCCACGGCGGTGGCCCGGGCGACCCGTTCCACCAGCGCCGGGTCCCAGGTGGCGGCCATGCCGAGCTGGGTGGGGAAGATCGTGGCCCCGACCCAGAACGAGTGGCCGTGGATGCAGTCCTCGCCGATCAGCAGCGGGATCCGCAGCCGGGTGCGGTCGACGGCGGCGTGCGCCTGGGCGAGCTTCTCGGGCGAGGCGTGCAGCAGCGAGCCGGTCAGGCGGCGCAGCACGTGGTCGTCCACGTCGTCCCGGGCGTCGAGCTGGAGCATCTGCCCGACCTTCTCCTCGACCGTCATCCGGCCGAGCAGGTCGCGCACCCGCTCCTCGACGGGCAGCGCGGGGTCGAGGTAGCCGGCGACGGCGGCATCGGTACGAACGGTCACGAGGGGTCCTCCGGGGTGGGGCGGGACGGCTGGTCGGTGTGCGGGGCGGGATCGGGCGGATCACCCGGTCCGGCCGCGGCCGCGCCCGCACCGTCGGACCCCGCACCACCCGGGCGCGCCACCGCGCGCACCACGGTCGGCCCGCCGGCACGCAGCCCCTTCTTGCGCAGCGCGCGGGCGCGCTCCCCCGCCGACCGCAGCCGCGGGTTGACGTACTCGTCGATGCCGAAGTTGATCAACGAGAGTGCGGTGCCGAGCAGGGCGATGCACAGGCCCGCGGGCACGTACCACCACCAGAAGTCCGGGAACGCGCCGTTCTGCTGGGCCCAGTACAGGATCGTGCCCCAGTTGAGGTTGGTGATCGGGATGACGCCGATGAACGCCAGCGTGGTCAGCCCGAGCACGGCGGCGGTCACGGTGCCGACGAAGGACGAGGCGATGATCGCGGTGAGGTTCGGCAGCATCTCCACCGCGATGATCCGGTGCAGCGGCTCGCCGTTGGCCCGCGCCGCCTGCACGAAGTCCCGGTTGCGCAGCGACATGGTCTGCGCGCGCAGCACGCGCCCGCCCCACGCCCAGCCGGTGATCGCCAGCACCGCGGAGACCAGCAGCAGGCTCGGGTTGTCGTACTGCGAGGCCACGATGATCATCAGCGGCAGCGCCGGCAGCACCAGGAACACGTTGGTCAGCGCGGACAGCGACTCGCTCTTCCACCCACTGAGGTAGCCGGCGGTGACGCCGACCGCGACCGCGATCAGGGTGGCGATCACCCCGGCGGACAGCCCGACCACGAGCACCCCGCGGGTGCCGTAGACGATCTGGCTGAACACGTCCTCGCCCATGTGGGTGGTGCCGAGCCAGTGCGCGCCGGAGGGCGGCTGGCGCAGCGCGTCGAAGTCCTTGTCCAGCGGGCCGTAGGGGGCGATCAGGTCGCCGAAGACGGCCAGCAGCACGAAGAAGCCGAGGATCGCCAGGCCGGTCAGCGACTTGCCGTTGCGGAACATCGCGAAGCCGCGACCGAGCCGGGCGCCGAGGCCCTGCCCGCCCGACGTGCTCGGCGGGTTCGGCGCCGGGCCGCCTGCCTGGTCGGCGGGGGCCGTGGCGGTGGTGGTGGGGACGGTCATCGCTCAGCCCTCCATCTGCCGGGTGCGCGGGTCCAGGACGGCGTAGGCCACGTCCGCCAGGATGTTCGCGACCAGGACGGTCAGGGTGATCACCAGGAACAGGCCCTGCATCAGCGGGTAGTCCTTGGCGGTGGTGGCGTCGAGCAGCAGCTTGCCGACGCCCGGGTAGGAGAAGACGAGCTCCATCACCAGCGTGCCGCCGACGATGAAGCCGAGGGACAGCGCGAAGGACGAGAGCTGCGGCAGCACGGCGTTGCGGGCGGCGTAGCCGACCATCACCCGGCGCGGCGACAGGCCCTTGGCCTCGGCGACGGTCACGTAGTCCTCGTCGAGGACGGTCACCATCATGTTGCGCATGCCGAGCACCCAGCCGCCGAGGGAGGCGAGCACGATCGTCAGCGCCGGCAGCGTGCCGTGCTGGATCACCTGCCCGATGAACTCCGGGGTGAACGCCGGGACGCTGCCCTTGTCGTAGGCGTGCGAGGCGGGGAACCAGCCCAGGCCGGTGGAGAAGACCGCGATGGCGATCAGGCCCATCCAGAAGTACGGCACGGTGGAGAAGAACGTGGCGACCGGCACGATCGCGTCGGCGCGGGAGCCCCGCCGCCAGCCGATCCAGGAGCCGAGGCCGGTGCCGAGCACGAAGGACAGCACCGTGGCGATCCCGACCAGCCCGACGGTCCACGGCAGCGCCGTGCCGATCACCTCGGTCACCGGGGCCAGGCCCTTGGAGAACGACCGGCCGAGGTCGCCGCGGAGCAGCAGCAGCCAGTAGTCGCCGTACTGCTGGAGCAGCGACTTCCCGTCGTCCAGGCCGAACAGGGTGCGCAGCGAGGAGGCGGCCTCGGGGCTGATCCGCCCCTGGTTCTTGGCGAGGTACGCCGAGACCGGGTCGCCCTTCATCATGCGGGGCAGGAAGAAGTTGATCGTGATGGCCGCCCAGGCCGTGAACAGGTAGAACACGGTGCGGCGGAGGACGAATCTCACGGCGGTCAGCTCCTCGTGGCGGCCACGTCGCCGTCGGCCACCGGCCCGGCGAAGTGCGCGTCCGGGTCGGGCGAGGCGTCGCGCAGCGCGCGGGTGTACGGGTGGGAGGGGCGCAGGATCACGTCGTCGGCCGGGCCGCGCTCCACCACCGTGCCGTGGTGCAGCACCATGATCTCGTCGCTGAAGTGCCGGGCCGTCGCCAGGTCGTGCGTGATGTAGAGGACGCCGAGGTGCTGCTCGCGCTGCAGCTCGGCGAGCAGGTTGAGCACGCCGAGCCGGATCGACACGTCGAGCATCGACACCGGTTCGTCGGCCACCAGCAGCGCGGGACGCGAGGCGAGCGCCCGGGCGATGGCGACGCGCTGGCGCTGGCCGCCGGACAGCTCGTGCGGCCGGCGGTCCACCACCTCGGCGGGGTCCAGGTGCACCCGCTCCAGCAGCCGGTGCACCTCGGCCTCCACCTGCTCGGCGGGCACGACGTGGTCGAGCCGCAGCGGGCGCTCCACGTGGTGCCGGATGGTGTGGTAAGGGTTCAGCGAGGCGAACGGGTCCTGGAACACCATCCGCACCTGCTGCCGGTAGCGGCGCAGCGCGCGGCCGCGACGCGGGATCGGCTCCCCGTCCAGCAGCACCTGCCCGGAGGTGGCGCGCTCGAGCTGGGTGATGATCTTGGCGATCGTGGACTTGCCGCTGCCGCTCTGGCCGACCAGCGCGATCGTCTGCCCGGAGGTGAGCGTGAAGGACACGTCGTCCAGCGCGAGCATCTCGCCCGCGCCGCGCACGCGGTAGCGCTTGGTGACGCCGTCGAAGGTCAGGGTGCTCATCGGTCCTCGTCCCTCCCGGCGCCGGTGCGCACGAAGTCGCCGCGCTCGCCGGTCAGGCTCGGGAAGGAGCCGAGCAGGCGGCGGGTGTACGGGTGCTGGGCGTGGCGGTAGATGTGCTCGGCGGTGTCGAGCTCGACGATCCGCCCCTCGCGCATCACCGCGATCCGGTCGCTGATCTCCAGCAGCAGCGGCAGGTCGTGCGTGATGAACACGACCGAGAAGCCGAGCTCGCGGCGCAGGTCGCTGATCTGCTGGAGGATCTCCCGCTGCACCAGCACGTCGAGGGCGGTGGTGGGCTCGTCCATGATCATCAGCTGCGGCCGCAGGGCCAGCGCCATCGCGATCATCACGCGCTGGCGCATGCCGCCGGACAGCTCGTGCGGGAAGGACCGCAGCCGGTCCCGGCCCACGCCGACCATGTCGAGCAGGGCCGCGCACTCCTCGCGGCGCTCGGCCTTCGCCATCGCCGGCCGGTGCGCGCGGAACACGTCGTCCAGCTGCTTGCCGACCGAGATCACCGGGTTGAGGGCGTTCATCGCGCCCTGGAACACCATCGACACCTTGTCCCAGCGGAACGCGCGCATCTGCGCGTCGGTCAGGGTGGTGAGGTCCACGTCCTGCCCGGAGGCGTCGTGGAACACCGCCGACCCGCCCGCGATCACCGCCGGCGGCTTGAGCAGCCGCTGCACGCCGTAGGCCAGGGTCGTCTTGCCGCAGCCGGACTCGCCGGCCAGCCCGAGGATCTCGCCGCGGCGCACCGCCAGCGTCACCTCCTGGACCGCCGCCACCGGCGGGTCCACGTCGTACACCACGCTGAAGTCCGAGATCGTCAGCACGTCCGTCGTCACAGCACCGTCCTTCGTCGTCACCTGTCCTGACCGCAGGGCACGGCCGACCGGCAGCAGGGAGCCGGCCGGCCGTGCCCGCCGCGTCAGCCCGCGGCCTTCAGGCTGGTGAGGATGAGCGCGGCCGAGGGCTGCGTCGGGTCGGGGTTGGCGTACGGGTCGTCCTCGCCGGGCCAGCCCACGTAGGAGCGGGTGTTGTACTCGGCGATGAACGGGCGGGTGCCGATCGGCAGCGCGGGCACCTGCTCGACGAAGATCTTCTGCACCTCGGCCAGGGCCGCGGCACGGGCGTCGTCGTCGGTGGCGGTGGCGTAGGTGTTCAGCGCCGCGGTGGCCTCGGTGCTGTCGAAGCGGCCGAAGTTGAAGTCGGCGGTCTCGCCCATCGGGCGCAGCCACCGGCCGTCCATGATGTCGCTGTACAGGTCGTACGGCGTGGCGCCGGTGTCGGTCCAGTGCAGGATCGCCTGGAAGTCGCCCTCGCCCTTCATGGCCCACCAGGTGTCGGAGTCCGGCGTGTCCACGGCGGCCTCGACGCCGAGCGCGGCCGCCGAGTCGGCGATCAGGCTGATGCCGGTCACGTAGTCGCTCCAGCCCTGCGGGACGCTGAGCGTGAAGGACACCGGGGTGCCGTCCGGGTCGACCAGGGCGTCGCCGTCCCAGGTGTAGCCGGCGTCGGTCAGCACGTCCTTGGCGGCGTCGACGTCGACCTCGTAGGACTCGTCGGCGTACTCGTCCGAGATGAACGCGTCACCGGCCGGGGTCGGCAGGCCGGTCACCGAGGTCAGCTCCGGCACGCCGCCCTCGCGGGCGATCTGCTGGTGCTTGGTGCGGTCGACCACCAGGTTCATCGCCTGCCGGAAGGCCACGTCATCGAACGGCTTGGTCTCGGTGTTGACGAACATCGCGTCGATGCCCAGGCCCGCCGCCGCCCAGTAGACGTTGTCCTCGTCCTTGTCGAGGTACGCGGACTGCACGTTCGGGATGAAGGCCTGCGCCCAGTCGGCCTCGCCGTTGGCGAGCGCCGTGGTCAGCGCGGTGTTGTCGTTGTACGACACGTAGTACAGCGTCGGCACGGCGAGGTCGCCGCCCCAGTAGTCGTCCCGCGCGGTCAGCTCGACGCTCTGCGAGGAGAACTGGGTCAGCGTGTACGGGCCGGTGCCGACCGGCTCCAGGTTCTCGTCGGTGGTCGGGTCCGCCACGTCCTTCCAGATGTGCTCCGGGACGATCAGCTTGTGCAGCACCTTGTCCTGCTTGACGTACATCGAGGAGGCGAAGGTGATCGTGACCGTGCTGCCGTCGACGGTGACGTCCTGGACGCCGAGGGCGGCGTTGTCCAGCTCGGGGTTGTCGCGCAGCAGCGTGAAGGTGAAGGCGATGTCGTCGGCGGTGAAGTCCTCGCCGTCGTTCCAGGTGACGCCCTCGCGGGCCACCAGGTCGACCGCGGTGTAGTCGTCGTTCCAGGTGATCTCCTGGGCGAGCCACGGCGTGACGTCGGCGGTCGGGTCGACCAGGTTGACGATGCCGAGCGGCTCGAGGATCGCGTTGATGTAGCCGAGCTTCATGCCCGAGGCGTCACCCACCCACGGGTTGTTCGACTCGGTGGCGATGGCGCCGTCCGGCTTGGCGATGGTCAGCGCGGCTCCCCCGCCGCCGGTGCTGGTGCTGCCGCTGTCGTCACCGCCGCCGGAGCAGGCGGTCAGCGCCAGGGCGGCGGCCAGGCCGAGCGCGACCGCCGGGATCTTCACCCTCATGGTTTCTCCTTCGAAACGAGCCGTCCGCACCGGGTGGCCCGGACGGTCCTGCGCAGAGGTGCACGTCCACGTCACCACCGGGTGCCGCGCCGGGCCGTGCCGGGGACCACCGACCGGAGGCGACCTCGCCGCCGGCCTCAGAGCGTCCTCGCCCTGGTGATCCCCGTCGTCCGGGACCGTGCTGCTGGGAACCTTACTACACTGTCAGTAAGTCATTCCCCATCGGCAGGATCACGAGTTGGTCACGGGGTGGGACCCAGGGCGGGCCGACGGGCGAGCCCTAGAATCGCCCGGACGACCGCGCGGACGCCGACGTGCGCGGGGTGCCGGGTGCCCGGCAGGAGAGAGTGAGACAGCGATGACCTCGCAGAAGCGGGCCCCGCGCCCGCGGCCGGAGACCCTGGAGCGCCGTCGGCGCATCCTGAGCGCCGCCATGACCACCTTCGGCAGCAAGGGCTTCAACAAGGGGCCGCTGACCGAGATCGCCGAGCAGGTCGACATGACCCACGCCGGGATCCTGCACCACTTCGGGTCCAAGGACCAGCTGCTGCTGGAGGTGCTGAAGTTCCGCGACGAGTCCGACGTCGAGGGCTTCGACGAGAAGCGCATCCCGGACGGCGTCGAGCTGTTCCGCCACCTGGTGCGCACCGCCTTCGCCAACGAGCAGCGCCCCGGCATCGTGCAGGCCTACGCGGTGCTGTCCGCCGAGTCCGTCACCGACGACCACCCCGGACGCGCCTACTTCGAGGGCCGCTACGCCACCCTGCGCGGGGAGATCGCCGCCGCCTTCCGGCTGATGTGCGCCGAGCAGGGCGTCGAGGAGCCGGACACGATCGACCGCGCCGCCGCCTCGATCCTCGCCGTGATGGACGGGCTCCAGGTGCAGTGGCTGCTCAGCCGGGACGACGTCGAGCTCGCCCGGTCGTCGGAGTTCGCGATCGAGGCGCTGGTGGCGGCGGTGGTGCGACCGACGGGGTCGGTGCTGCGGGAGGGCTGAGGGCGGCGCGCGCCGCTCAGACCCCCTCGGCCTTGCGCGGCCGTCCGAGCAGCAGCCCGGCGAGGGCGTCCACGCCCAGCCCCTCGTGCAGCACCTGCACCACGGCGTCGGTGATCGGCATCTCGACCCCGGCGCGCTCGGCCAGGTCGAGCACCGAGCGGGAGGACTTCACGCCCTCGGCGGTGCCCCCGGTGGCGGCGATGGCCTGGTCGAGGGTCATGCCCTGGCCGATGTGCAGGCCGAGCCTGTGGTTGCGGGAGTCCGGCGAGGCGCAGGTCGCCATCAGGTCGCCCATGCCGGCCAGCCCGGGGAACGTCTCCGCGCGGGCGCCGAGGGCCAGGCCGAGCCGGGTGATCTCCACCAGCCCGCGGGTGATCACGGTGGCCATCGTGTTGTAGCCGAGACCGCGGCCCTGCGAGATGCCGACCGCGAGCGCGATGACGTTCTTCACCGCCCCGCACAGCTCCACGCCCACCACGTCGTCGTTGGTGTACGGGCGGAAGTAGCCGGAGGCGCAGGCCTGCGCGACGCGCTCGGCGGTGCCGGCGTCGGTGGAGGCGACCACGGTGGCGGTGGGCTGGCGGGCGGCGATCTCGGCGGCCAGGTTCGGCCCGGACAGCACGGCGACCCGCTCGTCCGGGATCCGCAGCGCGTCGGCGACGACCTGGCTCATCCGCTGGTCGGTGGCGAGCTCGACGCCCTTCATCAGCGAGACCGCGACGGCGTCCGGTCCGAACGATCCGGCGAGCGGCGTCAGCGTGGCGCGGGCGGACTGCGAGGGGATCGCCACGGCGACGATCTCGGCCCCGGCCAGCGCGGCGTGCGGGTCGGCGTCGGCGGTGACGGCCGCCGGCAGGTCGATGCCGGGCAGGTAGCGCTCGTTGCGGCCCTCGGCGGCGATCTGCGCGCACACCGCGGCGTCACGGCCCCAGACGGTCACCTCGCAGCCCGCGTCGGCGAGGACGGCGGCGAAGGTCGTCCCCCACGCGCCGGCGCCGAGGACGGTCGCCCGGGTCACGCGGCGGCGTCCGTGCCGGGGATGCCCTTGTGCGGGTCGCCCTGCTTGCGCATGTCGTACACCTGCGCGGGCGGGGTCTCGCCGCGCACCTCGGCCAGCAGGGCGGTGATCGCGGCCATCACGCGGCCGGTCGCCTCGCGCAGGGTCGCGGCGTCCAGCGGCCGGTCGTACAGGTCGGACAGGTCCACCGGCGGGCCGGCGACCACGGTGACCTTCTTCGGCGGGATCGGCTTGAACACCTTGCCGTAGCGGGCCAGCAGGTCCTGCGCGCCCCACTGCGCGATCGGCACCACCGGCGCCCGGGTCACCAGCGCCAGCCGGGCGACGCCGGTCTTGGCGAGCATCGGCCACAGGTCGGGGTCGCGGGTCAGCGTGCCCTCCGGGAACACCGCCACGCACTCCCCTGCCGCGAGCGCCTGCTCCGCCGCCGCCAGCGACCTGCCGGCGTCGGTGGTGTTGCGGAACACCGGGATCTGGCCCGTGGTGCGCAGCACCCAGCCGACCACCGGCACGGTGAACAGCGAGTGCTTGGCGAGGATCTTCGGCGCGTGCCCGTGGTCGTACAGGTAGTGCGCGAAGGTCACCGGGTCCAGGTTGGTGACGTGGTTGCCCGCCGCGATGAACCCCTGGCCGACCGGCAGGTTCTCCGCCCCGCGCCAGTCCCTGCGCTGGATGGCGTAGAGCAGGGGCCGCAGGAGGCGGGCGACGTTGCGGTAGGCGCGGTTCGAGCGGGGCGGGTGCACGGGAGCCGATGCTACCCGTGAGGTCGGGCGCAGCGGTCCGGACCACCGGGCGCCGGCTGTCGCCCCGGGCGATGACCTGGCAAGATCTGCACCGGGCCACGCCCGGCGTGCACCGTGAGGCGCACTGCCAGGGACGGCCCACCCGTGCGACGTTAGGACGCAGCGAGCTGCGCGGGAGGATCGCACGACGCCGCACCCCGGCGCCGTGCTCAGGCCCCCGGAACTCGATGACCTCCTCTGCTGCACCCCTGCCTCCGCACGGTCGGACGGCACCGCTCCCCACCCCCCTGCACCGCTCACCCGCACGCCGCCCGCAGGTGGGCGTGTGCGTGCCGCTGCCCGACGGCACGGCCTGGCGCTGGGACGACGAGGCCGCGCGCCTGCACGGGCTGGAGCCCGGCGTCGTGGTGCCCACCGACGCGCTGCTGCTGGCGCACTGCGCGGCCGAGCAGCGCCCGGGGCTGGCGGCGCTGCTGGCCGGAGGCCCGGAGCGCGCCGTCCGGTACCGGCTGGACGCCGCCGACGGCGCGCAGCGGCAGGTGCTGGCGGTCAGCACCGCCCCCGGCGAGCCGCCGCACCACCGCGCGACCGTGCTGCTGGTGGACCTGAGCGCCGAGGTCGAGGCGCTGGCCGGCGAGCGCGCCGACGCGATGCTCGCCGCAGCGGTCGCCTCCCGCGGCGTGATCGACCAGGCCAAGGCCGCGCTGGTGCTGATCTACGGGGTGGACGAGGAGCAGGCCTTCGACCTGCTGCGCTGGCACTCGGAGCACCTGAACGTCAAGGTCCGCGACACGGCCGCTGCGGTGATGGACGCGCTGCGCGGCACAGGGCCGTCGGTGCCGGACATGCGCGACACCGTCGACACCGTCCTCGCCCGCAGGGGCGGCGAGGAACCGGTCCCGGTGGCGGACCGCGGACCGGGGCGGGCCGGCCTGACGGTCACGCGGTCCGCCCCGGGCGCCCGGGTGGTGGTGCGGCTCGAGGGCGAGGTGGACGCGGCGACCGCGCCCGCGCTGGTGGCCGAGCTGCACGGCGCGCTGCAGGAGGTGGGGCGCCGTGGCGCGCTGGTGGTCGACCTGACGCAGGTGCACCGGCTGGGTCCGCTCGCCGCGCTGCACCTGGGGCGGCTGCGCCGGCGGGCCGAGCGGGCCGAGGTGTCGCTGCTGGTCCTGCCGCCGACCGCGCCGGTCCCGGTGCCCGTGGTCGGCACCGAGACGCCCGACGCGCGGCGGGACGGCGCCACGACCACACTGGGGTGACATGGCACGAGGGAGGACGATGACCGAGGTCGAGACGGACGCGGGCACCACCGCCGGGTGGCGCCTGGACGCGGTCGGCGCGCTGCACACCATGCTGCTGACCTCGATCGCCGTGGACGAGCTGCTGGACGCGGTGGTCGCCCACGCCGCCGAGCGCGGGGGCCCGCAGACCTCCGCCACGATCACCCTGCGGCACGGCACCGACGCGACGGTGGCCGCTGCCACCGACCGGCCGTCCGGCGCCTGCGACGAGGCCGAGCAGCGCACCGGCGTCGGCCCGTGCCTGGATGCCGCGCGCAGCGGTCGGCTGCTGGAGGTCCCGTCGATCGCCGAGGCCCGCACCTGGCCGGCCTGGCGGGACGCGGCGCTCGCCGGCGGCTTCGGCGCGGCGGCGGCCCTGCCGGCCTCGGTGCCCGCCGGTCCCGAGGTCGACCTCGCGCTCAACCTCTATCGTCCGGAGCCCGGGCGGTGGGACCCCGACGCGCTGGACGACATCGCCCGGTACGCCGAGGACGCCGCCCGTGCGGTCGCCCTGGCCGCCCGGTCCGCCCACCAGGTGCGCACCAACGCCGACCTGCAGCGGGCGATGGAGTCGCGTGCGGTGATCGACCAGGCGCTCGGCGTGGTGATGGCGCAGAACCGCTGCGACGCCGACCGGGCGTTCGCCATCCTGCGTCAGGCGTCCCAGCACCGGAACGCCAAGCTGCGCGACGTGGCGGCCGCGGTGGTCGCCGGCGTCGCCCGCGCCGGCGAGGCCAGCACGGCCCGCACGTTCCGCGAGCGCGCCTGAGCGACGGCGCTCAGCCAGGCCCGGGCCCGGTCAGGCCCGGTCGAACTCCGCGCCCAGCGCCGTCAGCTTCTCGGTGAACCGCTCGTAGCCCCGGTCGATCAGGCTGATCCCGCGCACCGCCGACTGGCCCTTGGCCGCCAGCGCCGCGATCAGGTGGCTGAACCCGCCCCGCAGGTCCGGCACCTCGATCTCGGCGGCGGCCAGCGGGGTCGGGCCGGAGATCACGGCGGAGTGGTAGAAGTTCCGCTGGCCGAACCGGCAGGGCCGACCGCCCAGGCACTCCTTGTAGACCTGGATCGTCGCGCCCATCCCGCGCAGGGCGTCGGTGAAGCCGAAGCGGTTCTCGTACACCGTCTCGTGCACGATCGACAGGCCCTTCGCCTGGGTCAGCGCGACCACCAGCGGCTGCTGCCAGTCGGTCATGAACCCGGGGTGCACGTCGGTCTCCAGCACGATCGAACGCAGGTCGCCGCCGGGGTGGAAGAACCGGATGCCGTCGTCGTCGATGGTGAACTCGCCGCCGACCTTGCGGAAGGTGTTGAGGAAGGTCGTCATCTCCGGCTGGGTGGCCCCGCGCACGTAGATGTCACCGCCGGTCGCCAGCGCCGCCGACGCCCAGGACGCCGCCTCGATCCGGTCCGCCAGCGCCGTGTGCTGGAAGCCGACCAGCCGGTCGACGCCCTCGATCCGGATGACGCGGTCGGTGTCGACCGAGATGATCGCGCCCATCTTCTGCAGGACGTTGATCAGGTCCATGATCTCGGGCTCGATCGCCGCGTTCGCCAGCTCGGTGATCCCCTCGGCGCGCACCGCCGTCAGCAGCAGCTGCTCGGTGGCGCCGACGCTCGGGTACGGCAGGGCGATCTTGGTGCCCTGGAGCCGGTGCGGGGCGCGGATGTGGATGCCGTTCTCACGCTTGTCCACCACGGCGCCGAACTGCCGCAGGATGTCCAGGTGGTAGTTGATCGGCCGGTCGCCGATCCGGCAGCCGCCGAGGTCGGGGATGAACGCCTCGCCCAGCCGGTGCAGCAGCGGGCCGCAGAACAGGATCGGGATGCGGCTGGACCCGGCGTGCGCGTCGATGTCCGCCACGTGCGCCGACTCGACGTCGGTGGGGTCGAGGTGCAGCGTGCCGCCCTCGGGGTCGGCGTCGACCTTCACGCCGTGCAGCTCGAGCAGACCGGTCACCACGCCGACGTCGCGGATCTGCGGGACGTTGCGCAGCACGCTCGGCGTCTCGCCGAGCAGGGCCGCGACCATCGCCTTGGAGACGAAGTTCTTCGCGCCGCGGACGGTGATCTCGCCGGAGAGCGGGGTGCCACCGTTGACGTAGAGCAGATCGGTCATCCCCCGATCCTCCCACGCACCTGTGCCCGCCCCGCGCGCCGCGCCCCGCGCGCGCCCTCAGACGCCGAGAGTGCACGAATGCAGGCTTCCCGGCTCGGGAAGCCTGCATCTGTGCACTCTCGGTGCGATGTCAGAGGCCGGGGCGGCGGCCGATCGCGACCTCGACGGGGCGGGCGGCCTTGATCGTGACCGGCGGCAGGTGCTTGGCCGGGAGCGTCTTCGGCCGCCAGGCGGCGCGCGTCTGCTCGAAGGCCGTGATGTCCGCCTCGTGCTGCAGGGTCAGGCCGATGTCGTCCAGACCCTCCATCAGGCGCCAGCGGGTGTAGTCGTCGAGGTGGAACCGGACCACCACGTCGTCGCAGGTGACGGTGCGCGAGTCCAGGTCGACGGTGATCTCGGTGCCGGGCTTGGTCTCGAGGATCTTCCAGATCAGCTCGATGTCCTCCTGGGCGACCTGCGCGGCCACCAGGCCCTGCTTGCCGGAGTTGCCGCGGAAGATGTCCGCGAAGCGCGCCGAGATCACGACCTTGAAGCCGTAGTCCTTGAGCGCCCAGACGGCGTGCTCGCGGGACGAGCCGGTGCCGAAGTCGGGGCCGGCGACCAGCACCGAGCCCGCGCGGTAGGCGTCCTGGTTGAGCACGAACGACGGGTCGTTGCGCCAGGCCGAGAACAGCGCGTCCTCGAAGCCGGTGCGGGTGACCCGCTTGAGGTAGACGGCCGGGATGATCTGGTCGGTGTCGACGTTGCTGCGGCGCAGCGGGACGCCGACGCCGGTGTGCTGGGTGAACTTCTCCATGAGCGTTCTCGCGTTCGGGTGCGTGGGGGCGGGGACGAGGGGGCGGGCGGTCAGGCCGGCTGGAGGTCCAGCGGCGAGCCGTCCGGCACCGGCACGTCCGGGCCGAGGTCGGAGACGGACGAGAGCGTGCCGCGGATCGCCGTGGCGGCCGCGACCAGCGGGGACACCAGGTGCGTGCGACCGCCCTTGCCCTGCCGGCCCTCGAAGTTGCGGTTGGAGGTGGACGCCGAGCGCTCCCCCGGGGCCAGCTGGTCCGGGTTCATACCCAGGCACATCGAGCAGCCGGCGTTGCGCCACTCGGCGCCGAAGTCCAGGAAGATCCGGTCCAGGCCCTCGGCCTCCGCCTGCAGGCGCACCCGCGCCGAGGACGGCACGACGAGCACCCGCACGGTCTCGGCCTTGGTCTTGCCCTGCACCAGCTTGGCGGCGGCGCGCAGGTCCTCGATCCGCCCGTTGGTGCACGAGCCGATGAAGACCGTGTCCACCGCGATCTCGCGCAGCGGCTGGCCCGGGGTCAGGCCCATGTACTCGATGGCGCGCTCGGCGGCGACCCGCTCGTTCGCGTCGGCGATCTCCTCCGGCACCGGCACCGTGGCCGACAGCGGCAGGCCCTGGCCGGGGTTGGTGCCCCAGGTGACGAAGGGCTCCAGCTCGGCGGCCTCGATGATCACCTCGGCGTCGAACTCGGCGTCGTCGTCGGAGCGCAGCGTGCTCCAGTAGGCGACGGCCTCGTCCCAGTCGGCGCCCTCGGGCGCGTGCGGACGGCCCTGGAGGTAGTCGAAGGTGGTCTGGTCGGGCGCGATCATGCCGGCACGGGCCCCGGCCTCGATCGACATGTTGCAGATCGTCATGCGCCCCTCCATCGAGAGGTCGCGGATCGCCTGGCCGCGGTACTCCAGGACGTAGCCCTGGCCGCCGCCGGTGCCGATCTTGGCGATGACGGCCAGGATGATGTCCTTCGCCGTCGCACCGAGCGGCAGGGCGCCGTTCACGGTGATCGCCATGGTCTTGAACGGCGCGAGCGGCAGCGTCTGCGTGGCGAGCACGTGCTCGACCTCGCTGGTGCCGATGCCGAACGCCAGCGCGCCGAACGCCCCGTGCGTCGAGGTGTGCGAGTCGCCGCAGACCACGGTCAGACCGGGCATCGTCAGCCCCAGCTGCGGGCCCACCTGGTGCACGATCCCCTGGTCGGCGTCGCCGAGGGAGTGCAGGCGGACCCCGAACTCCTTCGCGTTCGACCGCAGGGTGTCGATCTGGGTGCGGCTGGTCTCGTCCGCGATCGGCTGGTCGATGTCCAGCGTCGGGGTGTTGTGGTCCTCGGTGGCGAGGGTCAGGTCCGGGCGCCGGACCGGTCGACCGGCCAGCCGCAGACCCTCGAAGGCCTGCGGGCTCGTCACCTCGTGCACCAGGTGCAGGTCGATGTAGAGCAGGTCCGGTGCGCCGTCCGTGCCTCGTCGCACGATGTGGTTCTCCCACACCTTCTCGGCCAAAGTACCGGCCATGTCGCCGTCCTCTCATGCGCCCCGGCGAGGGGGTTGTCCGGGGGTCGTCGGTGAGTCGCACTTGCGTCTCAGCCTTCGAGACGCCAATATCGACCTATGGACAACTCTAGCGGAGTCGGCGTACTCGACAAGGCCGCCTCTGTCCTCAACGCCCTCGAGGCGGGGCCGGCCACCCTCGCCCAGCTCGTCAACGCCACCCATCTTGCCCGTCCGACGGCGCATCGGCTTGCCGTCGCGCTCGAGCACCACCGCCTGGTGGGTCGGGACATGCAGGGGCGTTTCGTGCTGGGACCGCGGCTGACCGAGCTCGCGAGCGCGGCGGGCGAGGACCGGCTGCTGGCAGCCGCAGGACCGGTGCTCACCGCCCTGCGCGACCACACCGGCGAGAGCGCGCAGCTCTACCGACGCCAGGGCGACCAGCGCATCTGCGTGGCCGCCGCCGAGCGCCCGATCGGCCTGCGCGACTCGATCCCGGTGGGCGCCACGCTCTCCATGACCGCCGGGTCCGCCGCGCAGATCCTGCTCGCCTGGGAGGAGCCGGACCGGCTGCACCGCGGGCTCCAGGGCGCGAAGTTCACCGCCACGATCCTGTCCGGCGTCCGTCGCCGCGGCTGGGCGCAGTCGGTGTCCGAGCGCGAGATCGGCGTCGCGTCGGTGTCGGCCCCCGTGCGCGGGCAGTCCGGGCGCGTCGTCGCCGCGGTGTCCGTCTCCGGCCCCGTCGAGCGACTGTCCCGGCAGCCCGGTCGCCTGCACGCCGCCGCCGTGGTCTCCGCCGCCAACCGGCTGACCGAGGTCCTGCGCCGCACCGCCGAGTAGCCACCCCCACCTCGCCCATCCCCGACGCCCCGCCCCCACCCACCCGGAGGCGGGGCGTCCGCGGGCCCACCCGCACCCGGGCCGCGAGTTCGGCGGTTCGGGCCGAGATCGGTGGTTCGGAGGCCGCTTTTTCGCACGAACCACCGAACTCACCAGGATCGCCGTGCACACCCGCTGCTGAGAGACGCGGGAAGCTCTCGCGTGTGCTGCTCACCGACGCGTGCACACCCGCACGCAGACGCAGAAAAGGCCGGCTGCCATTCGGCAACCGGCCTTTCTCTGTACCCCCAAGGGGATTCGAACCCCTGTTACCGCCGTGAGAGGGCGGCGTCCTAGGCCTCTAGACGATGGGGGCCTGGACCAGTCGTTCTCCGTGAGGATCTCGACTGCGGAACTACTCTACAGCAACCTGCTCGTCTCGAAAAATCCGCGCCGATCAGGCACATCATTCGCGACTCGCGCTGGGGTACCAGGACTCGAACCTAGACTAAGTGAACCAGAATCACTCGTGCTGCCAATTACACCATACCCCATGGGGGTATGACCTCCGATCCGCAGCCGACCCCTCACCCCTCGCACGCACGGCACCTCGGTACCGTCAGGAGGGAGTGGGGCCGACGTCCACCGGACGTCGTACCGAGCGAGAACATTACCGGAGCGCGGCGCCACCTCCAAACCGGACACCGGTCGCCCCGTCGCATCGCCCCGCGGCGCCGCACGTGCGAGGCTCGCACCGTGGACATCCCGCAGGAGAGCAGCACCCCCCGCACCCCCGAGCACCACGCCCGCCGCGCCGCGTCCTTCGGCCCGGCCGCCGGCGTCTACCAGGCGGTCCGCCCGTCCTATCCCGACGAGGCCGTCGCCTGGGTGCTCACCCCGGACGCGACCGACCTGGTCGACCTGGCCGCCGGCACCGGCAAGCTCACCGAGCGGATGCTGGCGGTGAGCGCGGACGTCCCGGGCCGGCACCTGATCGCGGTCGAGCCCTCCGAGGGGATGCGCGCGGCGCTGGCGCAGGCGCTGCCGGAGGTGGACGTGCGCGTCGGCACGGCCGAGGCCACCGGGCTCCCGGACGCGAGCGCGGACCTGGTGGCGGTCGGGCAGGCCTGGCACTGGTTCGACGAGCCGGCCGCCGCCGCGGAGGTGGCCCGGGTGCTGCGGCCCGGCGGCACGCTCGCGGTGATCTGGAACGAGCGGGACCTCGGCGTGGACTGGCTGGAGCGGTACGACGCGATCGTGCGCCGGGGCGACGAGATGGACTACCGGCACCCCGTTCCCACGCTGGGCGACGCGTTCGGGCCGGTGGAGCGCACCACGGTCCGCTGGTCGGACACGATGCGTCCCGCCGACCTGCGGGCGCTGGCCGCGAGCCGCTCGCACCTGCTGACGCTGCCGGAGGCGGAGCGCGAGGCGCTGCTGGCCGAGGTGGACGACCTGGCGGCGACGCACCCCGACCTGCGCGGGCACGACCTGGTGCCGGTGCCCTACGTCACCGAGGTGTACCGGGCCCGACGCCGCTGACCCGCGTCAGCAGACCCCGAGCACGTCCGGCAGCGCGTCCAGCGAGCGGATCACGATCTCGCCGGGCACCGGCTCCAGGCGCGCGGTGCCCTTGAGGCCGATCCCGGGGCGGTCCAGCCAGATGCCGAGCAGCCCGGCGGCGGTGGCGGCGCGGGCGTCCACGTCCAGCTCGTCGCCGACGTAGGCGGTGCGTTCCGGCGCGGTCCCGAGCCGGCGGCAGGCCTCGGCGAACACTCGGGGGTCGGGCTTGCCGACGCCGAGGGTGTCCACGCCCACCAGCACCTCGATCCGCCCGTGCAGGCCGACGGCGCGCAGCTTGCCGGTCTGGTACTCCGTGGCGGCGTTGGTCAGCGCACCGACGACGATCCCGGCGCCGAGCAGCCGGTCGAGCACGGCGGCAGCCTCGGGGTGCGCGGACCAGGCACCGGTGAACGCCTGCTCGAAGACGGCGTTCCACGCGTCGAAGCCGGCGTCGTCCAGCGGCGGCCCGCCGAAGGCGGCGTGCAGGTCGTTCGCCCGCGCCATGCGCTGGGACCGGTAGGTCTGCTCGCCCCGGGTGTAGGCGCGGTACCGGCCGTGGGCGTCGGTGCGCCAGTGGTCGGCCAGCGCCGCGATCTGCGGGTCGTCGAGGTGCGGCAGGGACGCGCGGGCGACGGCGGCCAGCGCCGCGGCGAAGGCGCCGTGGGTGTCGACGAGCGTGTCGTCGATGTCCAGCAGCACCCCGTCGACGCGGCGACCGCCGTCGCCCGGCGCCGTCACAGGCTCGCGCGCAGCGCCGCGATCCGGGCCAGCGTGGACTCCTTGCCGAGGATCTCCAGCGACTCGAACAGCGGCGGGGACACCCGGCGGCCGGAGACGGCCACCCGCAGCGGCGTGAAGGCGAACCGCGGCTTGATCCCGAGCCCGTCCACCAGGGCCCCCTGGAGGGCGTCCTGGGTGGCCTGCGTGGTGAAGCCGTCGGCCGGCAGGGCGTCCAGGGCGGCGACCGCGGCGTCCAGCACCTCGGCGGCGGACTCCTTGAGCGCCCCGCGGGCGTCGTCCTCGACCACGAGCGCGTCGTCGGCGGTGAGCAGGAAGCCGAGCATGCCGACGGCCTCGCCGAGCAGGGTCACCCGGGTCTGGATCAACGGCGCCCCGGCGTCGAGCAGCGCGCGGTGCTCCGGCGACAGGTCGGCGTAGGAGTCGGCGGGGACCAGGCCCGCGTGGTGCAGGTAGGGCACCAGGCGGTCACGGAAGTCCTCGGGCGCGAGCAGGCGGATGTGCTCGGCGTTGATCGCCTCGGCCTTCTTCAGGTCGAAGCGCGCCGGGTTCGGGTTGACGTCCGCGACGTCGAAGGCCTCGACCAGCTCCGCCACCGAGAACACGTCGCGGTCCGGGCCGATCGACCAGCCGAGCAGCGACAGGTAGTTGAGCAGTCCCTCGGGGGTGAAGCCGCGCTCCTTGTGCAGGAACAGGTTCGACTCCGGGTCGCGCTTGGACAGCTTCTTGTTGCCCTCGCCCATCACGTAGGGCAGGTGGCCGAACACCGGCATCACGTGGGCGACGCCCAGCTCGAGCAGCGCGCGGTACAGCACCACCTGGCGCGGGGTGGAGGACAGCAGGTCCTCGCCGCGCAGCACGTGGGTGATGTCCATCAGCGCGTCGTCGATCGGGTTGACCAGCGTGTACAGCGGGTGGCCGTTGGCGCGCACGATCACGTAGTCCGGCACCGAGCCGGCCTTGAAGGTGACGTCGCCGCGCACCAGGTCGGTGAAGGTGACGTCCTCGTCCGGCATCCGCAGCCGCAGCACGGGCTCGCGGCCCTCGGCGCGGTAGGCGGCCTTCTGCTCCTCGGTGAGGTCGCGGTCGAAGCCGTCGTAGCCGAGCTTGGGGTCGCGACCGGCGGCGCGGTGCCGGGCCTCGACCTCCTCCGGCGTGGTGAAGGACTCGTAGGCGTAGCCGCCCTCGAGCAGCCGGCGCGCGACGTCCCGGTACAGGTCCATCCGCTGCGACTGCCGGTACGGCTCGTGCGGGCCGCCGACCTCGACGCCCTCGTCCCAGTCCAGGCCGAGCCAGCGCAGCGCGGCGAGCAGCTGCTGGTAGCTCTCCTCGGAGTCGCGCGCGGGGTCGGTGTCCTCGATCCGGAACACGAAGGTCCCGCCGACGTGCCGGGCGTAGGCCCAGTTGAACAGCGCCGTCCGGATCAGGCCGACGTGCGGCGTGCCGGTCGGGGACGGGCAGAAGCGGACGCGAACAGGGGTGGTGTCGGCAGCGGGGCTCACGGGTCCCACCCTAGCGAGGGCGGGACCCCTCCCCCGACGCGTCAGCCCCGGCGCAGCACCGGGTTGCGCAGCGTGCCGATCTCCTCGACCTCGACCTCCACCACGTCGCGGTCCACGATCGGGCCCACGCCCGCCGGGGTGCCGGTGAGGATGATGTCGCCCGGCAGCAGCGTGACGACCTCGGAGATGTACGAGATCAGGTACGCGACGTCGAAGATCATCTGGGACGTGCGGCCGTCCTGCTTGGTCTCGCCGTTCACCCGCGAGCGCACCGCCAGGTCCTCGACGTCCAGGCCGGGCACGACCCACGGGCCGATCGGGCAGGAGGTGTCGAAGCCCTTGGCGCGCACCCACTGGCCGTCGGTGCGCTGGGCGTCGCGGGCGGTCACGTCGTTGGCGACGGTGAAGCCGAACACCTGGTCCAGCGCGCGCTCCGGGGAGACACCCTTGGTGACCTTGCCGATCACGACGGCGAGCTCGGCCTCGTAGGAGACGTCCTCGGTCCAGTCGGGCAGCACGATCGGGTCGTCCGGGCCGATCACCGCGGTGTTCGGCTTGAAGAACAGCAGCGGGGCGGCCGGCGTCTCGTTGCCCATCTCGGCGATGTGCGCGGCGTAGTTGCGGCCGACGCCGATGATCTTGGAGCGCGGGATCACCGGGGCGAGCAGCCGCACGCCGTCGCCGAGCGGGATCCGCTCGCCGGTGGGCTGCACCGGGGTGTAGATCGGGTCGCCGGTGATGACGACGAGCTGCTCACGACCCGGCTCGCCCTCGACCAGGGCGTAGCGGGGGTCGTCTCCGGTGGTGAACCTCGCGATGCGCACGGACGTCAGCCTATGCGGCCTCGGGCCGTGGCTCTGCACGACCGGCGGGTCAGACCCGCGCCAGCACCTCGCCGTGCAGCACCGCGAACCACCCGTCGGCGTGCGCGCCCCACTCCCGCCACCCGGCGGCCAGCTGCTCCAGCCCGACCTCGTCGGCGAGCGCGTGCTCGACGGCCTGGTGGGCGAAGTCGGAGGCGACGCAGCGCTCGGCCCAGAGCTCGGCCCACCACTGGCGGTCCTCGGGCGAGGAGTAGCACCAGACGCCCGCGGTGGCGGTCACGTCGTCCTGGGCGAACCCGGCCTCCAGCGCCCAGGAGCGCAGTCGGCGCCCGGCGTCCGCCTCGGCCCCGTTGGCCTGGGTGACCTCGTGGTAGAGCGCGGACCACTCGTCCAGCGCGGCCGACTGCGGGAACCAGGTCATGCCGGCGTAGTCGGCGTCGCGCACCGCCACCACCCCGCCGGGGCGCACCACCCGGCGCAGCTCGCGCAGGGCGGCGACCGGGTCGCCGAGGTGCTGGAGCAGCTGGTGGGCGTGCGCGACGTCCACGCTGCCGTCGGCGAAGGGCAGCGAGTAGGCGTCCGCCACCTGGAAGGTCACGTTGTCCACGCCGGCCTCGGCCGCGTCGGCGCGGGCGATCTCGATCACGCGCTCGGAGCGGTCGACGCCGATCACCGCACCCGGTGCGACGCGCCGCGCCAGGTCGACGGTCACCGTGCCGGGCCCGCAGCCGACGTCGAGCAGGGTCTGCCCGGGGGTCAGCGCGGGCAGCAGGTAGGCGGCCGAGTTCTCGGCGGTCCGCCAGCGGTGCGAGCGCAGGACGCTCTCGTGGTGGCCATGGGTGTAGACCTCGGCGGGCTGGGTCGCAGTCACGTCCCCGACTGTAGGCACGGACCCGGTCGGCGTTCCAGGTCGCGGTACCTCCCGTCCCGCGGACCGAGACGAGGCGTCGGCCGCTACCGTGTCCGCATGCAGCGGATCACCGGCGTCGACCTCGCGCGCGGCCTGGCGGTGATCGGCATGATCACGGCCCACGTCGGGCCCGGCGATGCGGACGACCCGTTCCCGGCGTCGCTGGCGCAGGTCGTCGACGGGCGGTCCGCCGCGTTGTTCGTGCTGCTGTCCGGGCTGTCGGTCGCGCTGATGTCCGGCGGACCGGCGACCGTGGTCGGCACCCGGCGGGTCCAGGTGCGCACCCGCCTGCTGGTGCGGGCGCTGCTGGTGCTGGCGATCGGCGCGGCGACCCTGGTGCTCGGCACCCCGATCGCGGTGATCCTGCCCACCTACGCGGTGCTGTTCGCCGTGGCCACCGCCGTGCTCGGCGCCGCCCCGCACCGGCTGCTGGTGGCCGCCGCCGTGGTGGCCGTCGCCGGACCGCTGGTGCACGTCGCCCTCCAGCCCGCGTTCGCGACGCTCCCCGGCCGCGAGTACACCGATCTGCTGGTCGGCGACTACTACCCGGCGGTGGTCTGGGTGGCGTACGTGCTGGTCGGGCTGGCCGTCGGCCGGATGGACCTGCGCTCGCCCCGGGTGCGGGGCTGGCTGCTCGGCGTCGGCACGGCGCTCGCGCTGCTCGGCCACGGCACGGCGGCGGTGCTCACCCGGGCGGTCGGCCCGTCGAGCCCGCTGTTCACGCTGGTCACCTCCGAGCCGCACAGCAGCACCACCCCCGAGGTGGTGGCGAACACCGGCGTCGCGCTCGGGCTGCTGGCGATCTGCCTCTGGCTCGGCGACCGGCTGCCCCGGCTGACCGCGCCGCTGGCGGCCACCGGATCGCTGGCGCTCACCGCCTACGTCGGGCACCTGGTCGCCATCGCGGCGCTCGGGACGACCGTGGTGTGGGAGCCCCGCACGTCGGTGTGGCTGGCGTTCCTGCTGGTCACGATCGGCGGGTGCTGGCTGTGGCGCAGCCTGTGGGGGCGCGGTCCGCTGGAGCGGCTGCTGCACGGGGTGGCCGCGCGGGCGTCCGACGTCTCCCCCGACACGCTCCCCCCGGCCCGCACGCCCTGAGTCGCGCGGCACGGCGCGTCCGCGCTCGCCGGCCGCAGCCGCCGAGAGTGCACGAACGCAGGCTTCCCGCCTGCTGAAGGGTGCATTCGTGCAACCTCGGCGCGACCTGCCGGCTCACGGCCACCAGAGGCGGCGGTCCCAGCGGTCGTCCTCGCGGCGGTAGACCAGCCGCATGTGCGCGCGGTCCGAGTCGCCCTGCCAGAACTCGACCTCCTCGGGCACGATCGACCAGATCTGCCAGTCCGGCACCACCAGCCGCGGGTCACGGTCGATCCGCGAGCGCGCGGCCACCACGGCCTCGGACATGTCGCCGACCGACTCCAGCTGCTCGCCGGGCCGGGAGGCCAGCGCGGCGGCGCGCGAGCTCGGCGACCGGGACAGGAAGTCCGCCGCGCACACCTGCGGGTCCAGCACCTCGGCGTGCCCGACGATCCGCACCTGCCGCCCGAGGCGCTGCCAGTAGAACGACGCGGCCACCCGCGGGTCGGCGGCGAGGTCGCGGGCTTTGCCGGTGCGGCCGTCGGTGGCGAACCGCCAGGTCCCCTCGGTGACGTCGGTGAGCAGCACGATCCGGGACGAGGGCGCGCCGTCCGGCCCGACGGTGGCGACGGTCATCGCGTGCGGCTCGGGCACGCCGGCGTCGACGGCGACGCCCAGCCACTCCACGAAGGCCTCGGCGGGGTCGGCGGAGACCGCGTACGGGTCGAAGTCCGGCAGCCCGCCGGTCAGCGCGGGCAGCGAGCGCAGCAGGTCGCGCGTCGAGGGTCGGGGCAGCACCGCTCCAGTATCCCGACCCGTCGGGCTCCGCGCCCGGGACCACCGGCCCGGCCTTGACAGGGGTTCGGGCCGCGCGCCAGACTCACCGCCAGTTCCTTTGAAACGCTTCAACCGAAGCATCCGGGTCGCACCGCGCCCGGGCGATCACCGTCGATCGAACAGGAGACAGAGCTCGATGGAGACCTCGCAGCAGGCACCGGTCATCCCCGGCCGGGTCTGGTACCGCACCACCGTCGCAGGCATGGCGTCGTACCTCGACGCGGCCGCGATCATCAGCACCGGCACCGCGCTGGTGCTCTACCAGGAGCCCCTCGGCCTCGGCACCGGCGACATGGGTCGGCTCTCGGCGCTGCTGACCTTCATGATCGCGATCGGCGCCCTGGTCGGCGGCCGGCTCGGCGACCTGTACGGCCGCCGCCGCGTGTTCATGACCACCATGGCCGTCTACACGGTCGGCGCGGCGCTGATGGTCGCCGCCACCGGCACCGGCCTGCTCTACGCGGGCGTGGTGCTGCTCGGCTTCGCGGTCGGCGCCGACCTGCCGGTCTCGCTGGCGATGATCGCCGAGGAGGCCCCCGAGGGCGCGCGCGGCAAGCTGGTCTCGTACTCGCACATCCTCTGGCTGGTCGGGATCATCGTGGCCCAGCTGCTCGGCATCGCGATCGGCGGCATGGGCATGACCGGCGGCCGGATCCTCTACGGGCACCTGACCGTGGTCGCGCTGGTCGTGATGGCGCTGCGCTCGCGGATGCCGGAGTCGCACCGCTGGGCCGCCGCGCACGCCGACGGCGCCGTCGCCTCCGAGTCGGTCGACCTGGGCACCCTCAAGCAGCTCGTCCGCGGGCCGTTCCTGGCCCCGATGATCGCGGTGGCGCTGTTCTACGCGCTGGTCAACGTCGGCGCGAACACCGGCGGCCAGTTCAACACCTACATCTGGGTCAACCTGGCCGGCTCCACCGTGCAGATCGCCTCGACGGTGTCCTTCGTGACCTTCGGCATCGCGTTCGCGGCGACCTACCTGCTGATGCGGATCGTGGACGGCAGCAACCGGATGCGCTGGTTCGCGGTCATGGCCGTGTTCTACACCCTGGGCTACGTGCTGCCGGCGGTCGCGGGCGTGCAGGTCTGGACGCTGATCACCATGGGCGTGATCGGGTCGATCGCCGGGGCCATCGCCGGTGAGCCGATGTTCAAGATCTGGGCGCAGGAGCTGTTCCCGACCCGCTTCCGCAGCACCGCGCAGGGCGTGATGATCGCGCTGACCCGCGTGGTCGCCGCGCTGGTCGCGCTGTGGACCCCCGCGCTGCTGGACGCCAGCCCGAGCATCCTGTTCTGGTTCGTCGCCGCGTGCATCGCGGTCGGCGGGCTGATCGGCGTGCTGTGGATCGCCCGCTACCCGCGGGTGGCCGACGAGGAGGAGGACCCGGCCACGGCACCCGCCGCCGCGCCGACCACCGTCTGACGGGCACCCGCACGACCCGCGCCGTGACCCGCCACCCGGGTCGCGGCGCGGCCGCACCACCCGCAGTCACCGCACCACCCCGGAACGGAGCACCATGACCGAGCAGCCCGCCTCCCCCGTCACCCTGTCGGCCCCCGAGGTCCGGGTGGAGCACCACCCGCAGCCCGCGCTCGGCATCGCCGAGGACCGCCCCCGGCTGTCCTGGTCGGTGACGAGCGCACCGCGGGGCTACCGGCAGGGCGGCTACGAGGTGGCGTGGCGGATCGGCCTGCCCGGCGGTCCGGTGCGCGCGGGATCGGCCGTCGTCGAGGGCGCCGATCAGGTGCTGGTGCCCTGGCCGGCACCGCCGCTGGCCCCGCGCGAGCGCGCCGAGGTCCGGGTCCGCACCCGGGACGCCGGCACCGGGGACCCCGGGCCGTGGAGCGAGCCGGTGGTCGCCGAGCGCGGGCCCGACCCGGAGCAGTGGGTCGCGCGGATGGTCGGCCCCGACCCGGCGACCGAGGGCGACCGCGAGACGCGTCCGGCGCCGCTGGTGCGCGGCGAGATCGACGTGCCGGGATCGGTGGTGCTCGCGGCGCGGCTGCGGATCACCGCGCACGGGCTGACCGAGGTCGAGGTCAACGGCGCACGGGTGGGCGCCGACGAGCTGCTGCCGGGCTGGACGCCGTACCACCAGCGACTGCGGGTGAGCACCTACGACGTGACCGACCTGCTCCGGCCGGGTCGCAACGCGATCGGCGGCTGGCTGGCGGACGGCTGGTTCCGCGGGCGCTTCGGCTTCGAGGGCGGCACCTGGGCGATCTACGGCGAGCACGTCGGGCTGCTCGCCCAGCTCGAGGTCACCACCGACACCGGCACCGTCGTGCTCGGCACCGACGAGACCTGGCGCACCGTCCCGGGGCCGCTCACCCGGGCGAGCCTGTACGACGGCGAGACCTACGACGCCCGGCTGCACCCCGCCGGCTGGTCGGAGCCCGGCTTCGACGACGCCGCCTGGCAGCCGGTGGTGGTGCACGACCTCGACCCCGCCGTGCTCGCCGCCCCCGACGGACCGCCGGTCCGCTGCACCGCCGAGATCACCCCGGTCGCCGTGACCGAGACCGCGCCCGGCACCTACCTGCTCGACCTCGGGCAGAACCACTCCGGACGGCTCCGGCTGCGGGTGCCCGCCGCCCCCGCCGGCACCGTGGTCCGCCTGCGGCACGCCGAGGTGCTCCAGGACGGCGCGCTGTACACCCGCACCCTGCGCGAGGCCGCCGCCACCGACGAGCTGATCACCGCCGGCGAGCCGATCGAGTGGGAGCCGCGCTTCACGGTGCACGGCTTCCGCTACGCGGAGATCAGCGGGTGGCCCGGCGCGCTCGCCCCGGACGCCGTCACCTCGCGGGTGCTGCACTCGGACATGGCGCGCACCGGGTGGTTCACGTCCTCCGACCCCGACCTCGACCGGCTGCACGAGAACGTGGTGTGGAGCCTGCGGTCCAACTTCGTCGACATCCCCACCGACTGCCCGCAGCGCGACGAGCGCCTGGGCTGGACCGGCGACATCCAGGCCTTCGCCCCGACGGCAGCCTTCCTCTACGACGTCTCCGGGTTCCTCGCCGACTGGCTGCGCACGCTGTCCGCCGAGCAGGAGCGCTTCGACGGCACCGCGCCGGTGTACGCGCCGTGGATCCCGGGCGGGGCGTTCTGGCGGCCGGACCAGGACATCGCCGGCTGGGGCGACGCGGCGACCCTGGTGCCCTGGGCGCTGCACGAGCGCACCGCCGACACCGACCTGCTCGCCCGTCAGCTGCCCGGCGCGGTGGCCTGGGTGGAGAAGATCGCGGCGCTCGCCGGCCCGTCCCGGCTGTGGGACACCGGGCTCCAGCTCGGCGACTGGCTCGACCCCACCGCCCCGCCGGAGGACCCGCTGCGGGCGCGCACCGACCCGCACCTGGTCGCCACCGCCTACCTGGCCCGCTCCGCGCAGGTGCTCGCCGACAGCGCCCGGGTGCTCGGACGTGCCGCCGACGCCGAGCGGTTCGACCGGCTGGCCGCCGAGGTGCGCACCGCCTACCAGGGCCGCTACCTCACCGCCGACCCGGAGCACGACACGCAGACCGCGCACGCCCTGGCGATCGTCTTCGACCTGCTGCCGGACGAGCCTGCGCGCCGGGCCGCCGGGGACCGGCTGGCGACGCTGGTGCGCGAGAACGGCGGGACCGTCGGCACCGGGTTCGCCGGGACGCCGCTGGTCACCGACGCGCTGAGCAGCACCGGGCACCTGGACGACGCCTACGCCCTGCTGCTCGGGCGCACCGGACCGTCCTGGCTGGCGATGGTCGACCTCGGCGCCACGACGATCTGGGAGCGCTGGGACTCGATGCTGCCGGACGGCACGGTCAACCCCGGCGACATGACGTCCTTCAACCACTACGCGCTGGGCTCGGTGGCGGACTGGCTGCACCGGGTGGTCGGCGGGCTGGCCCCGGCGGAGCCCGGGTACCGGCGGATCCGGGTGGCCCCGCGCCCCGGCGGCGGGCTGACCCACGCGTCGGCCCGGCACGTCACGCCCTACGGCGAGGCGTCGGTGGCGTGGCAGGTGGCGGGGGACGCGCTGGTGGTGCGGGCGCGGGTGCCGGTCGGGGCGACCGCGGAGGTGGACCTGCCGGGCGTGCCCGTGCGGGAGCTCGGGCACGGGGAGCACGTGCTGCGCGCGCCCCTGCGCTGAGCACTCGCTGACCCCCGCCGAGTTCGGTGGTTCCTGCGAAAAATGCGCCCCCGAACCACCGCACTCGGCCCGAACCACCGAACTCGCGGGAAGGGGCGAGCGCTCAGGGGGTGGAGGAGCGGAGGACGAGGTGGGGCTCGAGCAGGACGGACTCGTGGTGGTGGTCCGCGCCGTGGGCCTCGTCCATCACGAGCCTGGCGGCCTCGCGGCCCATCTGCTCGCCGGGCTGCGCCACGGTGCTCAGCGGCACGGGCAGGTCCCACGCGGCCTGGTTGTTGTCGTAGCCGATCACCGCGACGTCGCCCGGCACGGCGATCCCCTCGGCCAGGAACGCCTGCACCAGCCCCGCGGCCAGCAGGTCGGAGGCGGCGACCACCCCGTCCACCCGCCCGGCGCGCACCTCGGTCGCCAGGTCCGGGCCGATCTGCCAGCCGTCCTTCTGGTTGATCGCCGGCGGCTGCACCTCGCGCACCGGGCTCAGCCCCGCCTCGGCCAGCGCCCGGTGCCAGCCGATCTGCCGGTCGTGCACCGGACGCAGCACGTCGGGGCCGCCGACGAAGGCCAGCCGCCGTCGACCCGAGCCGATCAGGTGCCGGGTGGCCAGGTACCCGCCGAGCGCGTTGTCGGTGGCCACCGAGCAGAACCACTGCGCGGGCGCCGAGAAGTTCACCAGCACCAGCGGGCGGTCCCCGGCGCGCGCGCCGACCAGCGCCGCCATGTGCTCCTCGTCGGACAGCGTGACCATGCTGCCGGCGACGCCCAGCTCGTCGAACAGCTCCAGGTGCCGGATCTCGCGGCCGACCTCGGAGTCCCCGTCGGCGAGCACCACCCGCATCCCGGCGGCGTCCGCCTGCCGGCCGGCACCCCGCGCGATCTCCACGAACAGCGAGTTGGACAGGTCGGTGAGCACCAGCCCGATCGTGCCGCTGCGCCCGCGCGCCAGGGTGCTGGCCAGCCGGTTGGGCCGGTAGCGCAGCGCGCGGATCGCCTCCTCGACGCGCTCGCGGGTGGCCGGGGTGACGCGTTCCGGGTGGTTGAGCACGTGCGAGACGGTGCCCAGCGAGACACCGGCCCGCTCGGCCACGTCGGTCATCGACGACCGCCGGGTGCCACGCTCGCTCACGGGTGCGCTCCTCCACGCTCGGTCGGCCACCGGCCCGGACCGGGCCTGCGCCACCGTACCCGGAGCGTGCGCGCCGGTCCGCGCACCGCCGTCACGCCAGCGTGAGCAGCGGCTCCCCCGCTTGCACCGTCGTGCCGGGCTCGACCAGGCGGGTGACCGCCGACGGGTCCGCCTCCAGGCCGATCACCGGGCAGACCGCCGAGCGCTCGGTGCGCTCCACCGCCGCCGGGTCCCAGGTCACCAGCAGCTGGCCGGGCTCGACCTCGTCGCCCTCCGCCACGTGCAGCGTGAAGCCGGCGCCGGCGAGCTGCACCGTGTTGATCCCGAGGTGCACCAGCACCCCCCGCCCGCCCTCGGCGAGCAGCACGAAGGCGTGCGGGTGCAGCTTGACCACGGTCCCGGCGGTCGGTGCCAGCACGCGCTCCCCCGCCACCGGGTCGGGCTGCACGGCGATGCCGGGGCCGACGATCTCGCCGGAGAACACCGGGTCGTCCACGTCCGCGAGCGCCGTGACCATCCCGGTCACCGGGGCCAGCACGGTCAGCGCGGCCATCAGCGCAGGTCCTCGATGTCGGAGGCCAGCGTGTCCGCCTCCGGCCCGACGATCACCTGCACCGCGTTGCCGGAGCGCACCACCGCGATCGCCCCGGCGGCCTTGAGCGCGGGCTCGGACACCAGCGACGGGTCCTCGACCTCGACCCGCAGCCGCGTGATGCACGGTTCCAGGTCCAGGACGTTCGCGTCACCGCCGAGCCCCGCCAGGATCTGCTCTGCCTTGCTCATCTGCTGCTCCCTCGTCGCCATCGGCTCTGTCACATCAGGTCGGCCAGGTCGGTGGCGATCGTGTCGACCCGCGGGCCGATCACCACCTGCACCACCCGGCCGGAGATCATCACGCCGAAGGCGCCGGCGGCCCGCAGCGCACCGGCGTCCACCAGGCCGGGCTCCTTCACCAGCGAGCGCAGCCGCGTCGTGCACGGCTCGATCTCGTCGATGTTGGCCACCCCGCCGAGCCCGGCGAGGATCGCCGCCGCCTGCTCGGCGTCCCGGAGGTCGGTCGCGCTCTGCCCTGCTCGTCTCACCCGTCGTCCCCTGTCGTCGGTCGTGCTCCGCGAGGTACCAGGGTGGGCCCCGGCGCGCGCAGCGGCACCCAGACGCTGTACCGGTCGCCCCGGTAGCAGGCCCGGGAGTACACCACCGCGGTGTCGGCGCTGAACGTGCGCCGCTCGGCACGGAGCACCGCCCGCGACCCGCGCAGCGCGAGCAGCTGCTGCTCGGCGTCGGTGGCCTCGGAGGCGGTCAGCGTGTCCTCGCCCCACTCGGGCGCGAGCCCCTCGGCACGCAGCGCGTCGTACAGGCTCTCCGGCGGGCCGGCCCGGAACAGGTCGGGGGCCACGGCCACCGGCACCCACAGGTCCTCGATGCTCATGGGCGCGCCGTCGGCGTACCGCACCCGGTGCAGGTGGTGCATCGGCGCGCCGACCTCGACCCCCAGCGCCTCGGCGGCCGCGGCGGGGGCGGGCACGGTCTGCGCGTCGAGCACCTTGGTGTCCGGGCGCATGCCGCGGCGGGTCATCTCCTCGCCGAAGGTGGTCAGCCGCATCTCGAAGTCCATCCGGCGCGGGGCCACGAAGGTGCCGCGGCCCTGCTCGCGGACCAGGATCCCCTCGCCGACCAGCGCGTCGACGGCCTGGCGCACGGTCATCCGGGACACACCGAACCGGTCGCAGAGCGCCCGCTCGGACTCGATCGCGTCGCCGACGTCCAGCTCGCGCTCGACCAGCTCCAGCAGGTAGCGGCGCACCGCCAGGTACTTGTGCGGCGCCGGGGTGTCCGGCGTCTGCGTCTCGTCCACCGCTCCACCCTTCCACCTCGTCGCCGGTCCTCGTGCAGGGTTCCTCGGGCGGCCGCCGCTGTGAGGCTTGACACATCTTGAGGTCTAGACCACCCTCGGTGCAACTGGTCCAGACAAGTTGCTGCACGACGACGACAGCAGATGCCTGCCGCCGCGCTCACCCGGCCCCCGCACGCGACGGGCCGGGGTCCCCATCCCACGGATCCCCCAGCCCCACCGGATCCCCGGGGCACCACGGACGTGACCCAGGTGCCCCATCGTGACGAGGAGTGTGCCCATGACCGCCGCCACCGTCGACACCCCGAAGCGGGGTGTCCCCGGGCTCGCCCAGCTCCAGCGCATCGGGCGCTCGCTGATGCTGCCGATCGCCTCCCTGCCCGCCGCCGCGCTGCTGCTGCGTCTCGGCCAGGCCGACATGCTCGGCGCCGACGGGCTGGCCGCGCACGCGTCCTGGCTGCAACCGGTGGCCGACGTGCTCGCCGCCGCCGGCAACGCCCTGGTCGGCAACCTGCCGATCCTGTTCGCGCTCGGCGTCGCCGTCGGCTACGCCCGCAAGTCCGACGGGTCCACCGCGCTCGCGGCCCTGATCGGCTACCTGGTGTTCAAGGGCGTCGGCGACGCGCTGTCCCCGTACATCCTCGGCAAGCCCGACGCGGTGACCGCCGGCGGGGTGCTCGACGCCGCCGACCCCGCCGCCCTGGACGCCGCCGGCGCCGGTGACTACAACGCGCTGGTCACCCATGCGATCACCCAGGCGCTCGGTGCGCCCGGGCAAGAGCTGATCAACTACGGCGTGCTGGGCGGCATCGTGATCGGCCTGGTCACCGCACTGCTCTACCAGCGGTTCTACCGGATCAAGCTGCCGGCCTACCTGGCGTTCTTCGGCGGCCGCCGGTTCGTCCCGATCGTCACCGCCGGGGTCTCCGTGCTGATCGCCGTAGTCGGCGCCCTGATCTACCCCGCCTTCGACGCCGGCTTCACCTCCGTCGGCGAGTGGGTCACCGGCTCCACCGTGATCGGCGGCTTCGTCTTCGGCACCCTGAACCGCCTGCTGGTGCCGTTCGGCCTGCACCACCTGCTCAACTCGCTGCCGTGGTTCCAGTTCGGCGAGTACACCGACGCGAACGGCGCGGCGTGGAACGGCGACATCGCGCGCTTCCTGCACGGCGACCCCACCGCCGGCACCTTCATGACCGGCTTCTTCCCGATCATGATGTTCGCGCTGCCCGCCGCCGCCCTGGCGTTCGTGCACACCGCCAAGCCGAAGAACCGCAAGGCCATCGCCTCGATCATGGGCTCCGCGGCCCTGGTCGCCTTCGTCACCGGCGTCACCGAGCCGCTGGAGTTCGCCTTCGTCTACGTGGCGTACCCGCTGTACGCGATCCACGCGGTGCTCACCGGCACCTCGCTCGCCCTGGTGAACGCGCTCGGCATCCGGGACGGCTTCGGCTTCTCCGCCGGGGCGATCGACTACCTGCTCAACTTCCGGATCGCGAACCAGCCGCTGCTGCTGATCGTGATCGGGCTCGGGTACGCGGTCATCTACTACTTCCTGTTCCGCTTCGTGATCACCCGGTGGAACCTGCGCACCCCCGGGCGCGAGGACGATCCCGAGCTGGAGACCGCCGACGACGCGCTGGTCGACCTGGCGGTCGGCGACAACGGGGCCGGTCGCGCCGCGGGTGCCACCGCGGGGTCCGCCGAGAGCAGGCCGCCGGACACCCCGCGCGGCTGACGCCTGTCAGCGGGTAGCACCGAGGGCGGCGGTCCGGGTGATCCGGTCCGCCGCCCTCGTGCCGTGCGTCCGTCGCGCCCTGCGGCTCGACGCGCCTGCGCGTCACTCCAGGTCGTCGCGCTCCAGGAACGTCACCAGCGCCTGCAGCGCGGCCACCGCCTCGTCGCCGTCCACCTCGGTCGCCAGCACGACCTCGTCACCGTGGTGCGCACCGAGCGCCATCACGCCGAGGATGCTGGACGTCGGGACCGGCGTCCCGTCGACCTTGCGGATGGTCACCGGCACGGGCTGCTTGCCGGCCTCCGCCACGAACAGCGCGGCGGGCCGGGCGTGCAGGCCCTGGGCAGCGGCGACGACGACGTTCCGTTCCATGCGACGACCTCCGGTCTCAGGGGGAGCGCCCGACGAGGGGCACCCGGTCAGGGTAACTGGTCTGGACCAGCCTCGGTGGGAGCGGTGCCGCTCAGCGCGACCCGGCGCGGACGGCGTCCACCCCGCGGTTCGCCAGCGCGTCGGCGGCCTCGTTGCCCGGGTCGCCGGCGTGGCCCTTCACCCAGTGCCAGCGGATCGTGTGCCGGGCCACCTGCGCGTCGAGCTCCTGCCAGAGGTCCTGGTTCTTCACCGGCTTCTTGTCGGCGGTGCGCCACGAGTTCCGCTTCCACCCGGCGATCCACTTGGTCACGCCGTTCATCACGTACTGCGAGTCCACGTGCAGGTCGACCGAGCACGCCTGGTTCAGCGCGCGCAGCCCCTCGATCACCGCGGTGAGCTCCATGCGGTTGTTGGTGGTGAGCTCCTCGCCGCCGAACAGCTCGCGCTCGTGGCCGTTCGAGCGCAGCAGCGCCCCCCAGCCGCCGACCCCCGGGTTGCCCTTGCAGGCCCCGTCGGTCCACATCTCCACCGCAGGCGGGGTCGTCTCGCTCATGACCCGCCACCCTATCCGCGCCGCGCACGCACCCCGCGCCCGGTCGTCCGCCCGGCCGGCATGGAAGGATCGTCAGGTGCCCGAGCCCGTCCTGTCCCGCCGCCCGACCCTCGCCGACCGGGTGCCCGCCGACCCGAGCGACCCGGACGCCCTCTACGCGGCATTCACCGGCTGGGCCGCCGACCAGGGGCTGAGCCTCTACCCGCACCAGGACGAGGCCCTGCTGGAGCTGGTCACCGGCGCGCACGTGATCCTCTCCACGCCCACCGGCTCCGGGAAGTCGCTGGTCGCCACCGCCGCGCACTTCGTGGCCCTCACGCAGGGGCGTCGCACGTACTACACGGCTCCGCTCAAGGCCCTGGTCAGCGAGAAGTTCTTCGCCCTGGTCGAGGCGTTCGGATCGGCCAACGTCGGCATGATGACCGGCGACTCCGCGGTGAACCCCGATGCGCCGATCATCTGCTGCACCGCCGAGATCCTCGCGAACCAGGCGCTGCGCCAGGGCCCCGGCGCGGACATCGGCCAGGTGGTGATGGACGAGTTCCACTTCTACGCGGACCCGCAGCGCGGCTGGGCGTGGCAGGTGCCGCTGCTCGAGCTCACGCGGGTGCAGTTCCTGCTGATGTCCGCCACCCTGGGCGACGTCACGTTCTTCCGCGACGACCTGCTGCGCCGCACCGGCACCGAGGTCGCCGTGGTCGACGACGCCGAGCGACCGGTGCCGCTGACCTTCTCCTACGAGGTCGAGCCGTTGCACGAGCTGCTGGAGGAGCTGGTGCAGACCCGCCGCTCCCCCGTCTACGTCGTGCACTTCACGCAGAAGGAGGCCGTCGAGCGCGCGCAGGCGCTGCTGTCGATGACGCTCGCCAGCCGTGAGCAGCGCGACGCCATCGCCGCCGAGCTCGGCGCGTTCCGGTTCGGCCCCGGCTTCGGATCCACCCTGTCCCGGCTGCTGCGGCACGGCGTCGGCGTGCACCACGCGGGCATGCTGCCCAAGTACCGGCGGGTGGTCGAGCGGCTGACCCAGAAGGGGCTGCTCAAGGTGATCTGCGGCACCGACACCCTGGGCGTCGGGATCAACGTGCCGATCCGGACCGTGCTGCTGACCTCGCTGGTCAAGTACGACGGCACCCGCATGCGCCACCTGTCGGCGCGCGAGTTCCACCAGATCGCCGGGCGGGCGGGCCGTGCGGGCTACGACACCGTCGGCGAGGTGCTGGTGATGGCGCCGGAGCACGTGATCGAGAACCGCAAGGCGCTCGCGAAGGCGGGCGACGACCCGAAGAAGCTCAAGAAGATCGTCCGCAAGCAGGCGCCCGCCGGCTCGGTGAACTGGACCGACAAGACCTACGAGCGGCTGCGCGACGCCGAGCCCGAGCCGCTGACCTCGTCGTTCGGCGTCTCGCACGCGATGGTGCTCAACGTGCTCGCGCGCGGGGGCGACCCGGTCGAGACCATGAAGCACCTGCTGCTGGACAACCACGAGCCCGAGGCCTCCCGCGGGCGGCTGGTGCGGCAGGCGGTCGCGATCTACCGCTCGCTGCGTGCCGCCGGCGTGATCGAGCGCGTGGTCGAGCCCGGCCCCGGCCCCGCGCGGCTGCGGCGCACCGTGCGGCTGACGCAGGACATCCCGTCGACCTTCGCGCTGAACCAGCCGCTGTCGCCCTTCGCCTACGCCGCGCTCGACCTGCTGGACCGCGAGGACCCGGGCTACGCGCACGACGTGGTGTCGGTGATCGAGGCCACCCTGGACGACCCGCGCCAGGTGCTCGCCGCGCAGGAGAACCGCGCCCGGGGCGAGGCCGTCGCCGCGATGAAGGCCGAGGGCATCGAGTACGAGGAGCGGATGGCGCTGCTGGAGGACGTCACCTACCCGCGTCCGCTGGCCGATCTGCTGTCCGCGTCGTTCCAGGTGTACCGGCAGACCAACCCCTGGGTGGCCGACCACGAGCTGTCCCCCAAGTCGGTGGTGCGCGACATGCACGAGCGCGCCGCGACCTTCGCCGAGTACGTCTCGCTCTACCAGCTCGATCGCACCGAGGGCGTGCTGCTGCGCTACCTCGCCGACGCGTACCGCGCCCTGCGGCAGACCGTGCCGGAGGACGCCCGCACCGAGGAGCTGCACGAGATCGTCGAGTGGCTGGGCGAGCTGGTCCGGCGCACCGACTCCAGCCTGCTGGACGAGTGGGAGCGGCTGTCGCACCCGGAGGACCTGGACGACGCGACCTCCACCTCCTCCGAGCCGGACGACGACACCCCGCCGCCGGTCACCACCAACCGCCGGGCGTTCCGGGCGCTGGTGCGCGGCGCACTGTTCCGCCGGGTCGAGATGCTCGCGCGGGACGCCTTCGGGGCGCTCGCGGCGCTGGGCGACACGGACTCCGAGGACGCGCGGTGGACCGCCGAGCGGTGGGAGCAGGCGATCGACCCGTTCTACGACGACCACGACGAGATCCTCACCGGCCCGGCGGCGCGCGGACCGGCGCTGTTCCAGGTGGACGAGCGGCCGTCCGCCGACGGGGAAGCCGGGGCGAAGGGCCACCTGTGGCGGGTGCGGCAGGTGCTGGACGACCCGGACGGCGACCACGACTGGCGGATCGAGGCGCTGGTGGACCTGCCCGCCTCGGACGCCGAGGGAGCGGTGGTGCTGCGGGCGCTCGTGGTGGGTCCGCTCTGACCTGCACCTTCGCTTGACTCATTCCAGATAAGGGCAGCCAAACCTACGTTTTCGCAGGTCAGGGTCGCCTTTCCTTTGGTGACAGCACGTCAGAACCGGCCTACCGTGGTGGCATGAGCACGATCACCGGGCACCTCCTCGACCGTCCCCGCCCCGCCGAGCGGACCGCTGTCGACACCGGTCCGAGCGCGCCGGAGATCCCCACGGCGGGCCGGCTGAACTGGCTGCGCGCCGGCGTGCTCGGCGCCAACGACGGCATCGTCTCGGTCGCCGCCACCGTGGTCGGAGTCGCCGGTGCCGCCACCGGCACCGCCACCCTCGCGGTCGCCGGCATCGCCGCCCTGGTCGCCGGTGCACTGTCCATGGCCGCCGGCGAGTACGTCTCGGTCAGCAGCCAGCGCGACGCCGAGCAGGTCATGCGCGCCCACGGCGTGCTCGCCGAGGACGCCGACCTCACCAACCCCTGGCACGCCGCGCTGGCCTCGCTGGTCGCCTTCGTGATCGGTGGCGTGGTGCCGCTGCTCGTCGTGCTCGCCCCCTGGGGCGCGGGCCGGATCGTCGCCACCTTCGCCGCCGTCGTGCTCGCGCTCACCGTCACCGGCGCCGTCTCCGCCCGCCTCGGCGGCTCCCCCGCCGGCCGCGCCGTGCTGCGCAACGTGATCGGCGGATCGGTCGCGATGCTGGTGACCTACGGGATCGGCACCCTCGTCGGCCTCGCGGTCTGACGTGTCCCGCGCCCGGACCCGGACCGGGCGCACGTACCGTCCCGGCCCCACGATCCGTACCCTGGTCGGGTGAGCCGGCCCAAGCACGCCCCCTCGGGCACCCCCGCCCTGCACGCCCTCGCCGAGGCGGGCGTCCCGCACACCGCGCACCCCTACGAGCACGACCCCGCCAGCACCCTGGGCTACGGCCTGGAGGCCGCCGAGGTGCTGCGCGTCGAGCCCGAGCGCGTGTTCAAGACGCTGATGACCGCGGTGGACGGCACGCTCACCGTCGCGGTGGTCCCGGTCACCGGCAAGCTCGACCTCAAGGCCCTGGCCGCGGCGGTCGACGGCAAGAAGGCCGTCATGGCCGACCCGGCCGCCGCCGAGCGCGCCACCGGCTACGTGGTCGGCGGGATCTCCCCGCTGGGCCAGAAGGCCGCGCACCCGACCGTGCTGGACGAGACGATCTGGCTGTTCGACACCGTGTACGTCTCCGGCGGGCGACGCGGGCTGGACGTCGAGCTCGCCCCGGACGACCTGGTGCGGATGACCTCGGCCACCGTCGCCGCCATCGCGCGGGACTGAGCCCGCGTGCCGCTGTCCGACGCCGAGATCGCCGACGGCCCGCTGGTCCGGGTGGTCCGCGACGCGCTCGCCGGGGCGGAGGAGCACCGCGGGGCCACCGGTCTGCTCGCCGAGCGCGCGACGCCGGAGCACCTGCGCCCGCACCACCGCCGGTTCGCCGCCGAGGTCGCGCTGATCGACCCCGACCCGCGCCGCACCGTCGTCTACCGGATCCGCTCCCACGAGCACGCCCTGGCCGGCACCCACCGGCTGCCCGAGCTGACCGACCGGCTGGCCGTGAACGACACGGCGGTGCTGCTGCTCGCGGGCGGGCGGCTGACCGTCGACGAGGTGCGCGCCCACCTGCTCTCCGCCCCGGACCTGCCGTCGTCCAGCGGGCTCGGTCGCCAGGTGGTGCTGGTGCTGCGCGACGCCGGTGACGCCGCCGCAGCAGCGGCTGCCGCCGACGCGCTGGGGACCTGGCGCTGGCTCGGCTACCGCGACCTCGCCGCCCGCTGGGCCGATGCCGGTGACGTGACGTCGTTCTTCGCGCACTGGCGCGACTACCGCGCGGGCGAGGCCCGGCGGGACGTGGTGGCCCTCAAGGAACGCCTGGTCCGGGGCGTGGTCGGTCGGGACGGCTGGCAGGCGGGGGTCGACCTCGTGATCGGCGAGCGACGGCTCGGGCAGCAGTTCGTCTTCCCCGCGATCCGTGCCGCCGCCCCGACCACGCCGGAGGACGTCGCCGACCTGCTCGCGGGCCCGGCGGGCACCCACCTGACCGAGCTCGAGCACCTGGACCTGCTGGTGGCGGCGGTGCTGCGCGTCACCCCGCACGACCCGGAGCAGGAGCACCCGATGCTCACCGGGATCGTGGACCGGCTGATCGCCGTCGACCCCACCGTGGACCGCGCGACCATGCGCAGCCGGGACGCGCTGCTCTTCAGCACCTGGCCCGCGCAAGCCGACGCGGACACCCTGGCCCGCGTGCGGCGCGCCGTGCGCACCCCGGACTTCCGGGCGCAGCTGACCCGGCTGCCCCGGGAGGTGCCGCTCGGTCGGACGGGCTCGCGCCGCTGATCGGCCGCACCCACCGGCTAGGGTCGGTGCCATGACGAGCACGACCGGGCTGGCGGAACGACTGGCCCGGGTCCGGTCCCGGATCGCCGCCGCCGAGCAGGCCGCCGAGCGCCCGGCGGGCTCGGTGCGGCTGCTGCTCGCCACCAAGACCCTCGACGTCGCCACCGTGCGGGCCGCGCTGCTCGCCGACATGGCCGCCACCGCCACCACCGCGGGGGCCCCGCGCCGCGCGCTCGTCGGCGAGAACCGGGTGCAGGAGCTCACCGCCAAGGCCCCGGGCCTGGAGGACCTGGCACCCGAGCTGTGCGTGATCGGGCCGCTCCAGTCCAACAAGGTCAACGCCGCGCTGCGCTGGGCGTCCTGCGTGCAGTCGGTGGACTCGGCGGCGCTGGCCGAGCGGCTGGACCGCCGGTGCACGGAGCTCGACCGCAGCCTCGACGTGCTGGTGCAGGTGAACGTCTCCGGGGAGCCGACCAAGAGCGGCGTCTCCCCCGCCGACGCCCCAACCCTGGTCGCCGCCGTCGCCGCGCTGCCTCGGCTCCGGCTGCGCGGGTTCATGACGGTGGGCGCGCGCTCCGACGACGAGCGGGTGGTGCGCGCCGGCTACACCGTGCTGCGCGAGCTGCGGGACAGCACCGTCGCCTCCGGGCTGCCCGGCACCGGCGAGGCCGTCGAGCTGTCGATGGGGATGAGCGGCGACCTGGAGGCGGCCGTCGCCGAGGGCGCCACGATCGTGCGGGTCGGGACCGCCGTCTTCGGCGCGCGGCCGGCGGTGGCCGTGATCACGGCAGGCGCGCGATGAGCGATCCGTTGAGCGGGGCGGAGCCGACCAGCGGAGCGGGCCGGGATCACGCAGCAGGTCCGGAGCGTGCGGCGCTGCCCGACCACCCCGACCCCGACCGCCGGTTCCCGCGCGCGGTCTACCGGCACGGCACCGAGCCGGACGCGCGGTTCTCCCTCGCCAACGAGCGCACCTTCCTCGCCTGGCTGCGGACCTCGCTGGCGCTGCTGGCCGGTGGCGTGGCCCTGGAGGCGCTGGACCTGCCGCTGCACCCCGGCCTGCGGCTGGCCGCCGCGGTGGTGCTGGTCGCGCTCGGGGTGCTCGCCCCCGTGCAGGCCTGGGTCGGCTGGGCCCGCACCGAACGGGCGCTGCGCGAGCGTCGACCGCTGCCCGCCCCCGCACTCAGCGGGCCGCTGGCGGTGGGGCTGCTGCTCGCCGGGGTGCTCGTGCTGCTGGGGATCGTGCTGCCGTGACCGCGCCGCTGGACGGCCCGCCCCTGGACGGCCCGCCGCCGGGGGTGCAGCCGGAGCGGACCTCGCTGGCCTGGCAGCGCACGGCGCTGGCGCTGGCCGTCGGCTCGCTCGGGGCCGGACGCCTGCTGTCCGACCCGATCGGCCCGGTGGCGTGGCTGCCGGCGACGCTCGGCGTGGTCCTCGCGGTGCTGCTCGCCCGCACCGGCGCACGACGGGCGCTGCGCTGGGCGGCGGTGCTGGACGCGCGACCGGGCGCGACCTCACCCGGCGGCCGCACGATCGCGCTGGCCGCCGCCGGGACGCTGCTGCTCGGGATCGCCGCGGCGGTGCTGGTCGCCACCGCCTGAGCGGCCGTCAGCGCCCGTAGGCGGCGAACGCCCGGTCGGTGGGCACGATCTGCTTGCCGAGCGGCACCAGCGAGACCGGGATCATCTTGAGGTTCGCGACGGCGAGCGGGATGCCGATGATCGTCACCGCCTGCGCCGCTGCGGTGGTCAGGTGGCCGATCGCCATCCACCAGCCCGCCACGAGGATCCAGATCACGTTGCCGATCGTGGACATCGCGCCGGCGCTCGGCCGGTCGACGATCGTGCGACCGAACGGCCACAGCGCGTAGCCGGCCATCCGGAACGACGCGATGCCGAACGGGATGGTGATGATGAGCACGCAGCAGATCACACCCGCGAGCACGTAGCCCAGCGCGAGCCAGAACCCGCCGAGCACCAGCCAGATGATGTTGAGGAGCGCCTTCACGGGGTCCAGCCTGCCGCACCGGAGAGGTCCGTGGGGAGGGGGTGAGACCCTGATCCGACCCTGATCCTCGGACCACCGCGCCTCACGGCACGGTGCCTGACAGCGCGCCTCACGGCACGCGCGCAGTCCACTCCGGGTTGCCGAACTTCTCGGTGACCAGCTGCTCGGCGCGGGCCAGCTCCTCGGGGCGCAGCTCGCCGTCCACCGCGCGGTAGCGGGAGCGGAAGTACGCGTCGAAGGCCTCGATGACCTTCTCCCGGGGCAGGCCGGTCTGCGAGCGCACCGGGTCGACGCGCTTGTTCGCGCTGGTGGTGCCCTTGTCGGACAGCTTCTCGCGGCCGATCCGCAGCACCTCGAGCATCTTGTCCGCGTCGATGTCGTAGGCCATCGTCATGTGGTGCAGCACGGCGCCGCCGGCCAGCCGCTTCTGCGCGGAGCCGGCGATCTTGCCCGCCGGGGAGGCGACGTCGTTCAGTCCCGCGAAGGACGCGCGCACCCCGACCTCGGCCAGCGCACCGATCACCCAGTCGTCCAGGAACCGGTAGGACTGCTCGAAGGACAGCCCGTCCACCAGCGATGCCGGCACCACCAGCGAGAAGGTGATGCAGTTGCCGGCCTCCATGAACATGGCCCCGCCGCCGGAGATCCGGCGCACCACGGTCACGTCGTGCTTGGCGACGCCCTCGGGGTCGACCTCGTTGCGCAGCGACTGGAACGAGCCGATGAACACCGCGCGCTCGTTCCACTCCCAGAACCGCAGGGTGGGGCCGCGACGGCCGGCGGCGAGCTCCTCGGTGAGCACCTGGTCCAGCGCGCCGAGCACGGCGGGCGGCAGCGGCCCGGGGTGGATCACCTCGAAGGTGTGGTCCTGCCAGCCGGTCGCGTGGCCGAGGGCGCGGCGGACCGCGATGGCGACGGACTCCGCGGAGAAGCCGATCATCTCGACCGGGGTGTCCAGCGTGCCGTCGTGCTCCGCCCGGTGCAGGGCGTCCTCGATCGCCGTGGTCAGGTCGGCGACCCGCGCGTCGGCCGGCCGGCCGGTCAGCGCCGCGTCGATCACGCCGAGCGCGGCGTCCGGCTCGAGGAAGAAGTCCCCGCTGACGCTCACCTGGGCGAGCGTCCCGTCGACCACCTCCACGTCCGCCGCCACGAGCTTGCCACCAGGGACCTTGTACTCGCCTCGCACGTCCTCGATCCTAGGCCCGTCGCCGGGTGCTCGGCACCGGGTTCACCGCGGCGCGATCCCCCGGTTCCGCAGGCCCCAGATCGCCGAGTCGGTCAGCGCCTCCCAGGACGCCTCGATCAGGTTCGGCCCCACGCCCACGGTGCTCCACGCGGTCGCGCCGTCGCTGGTCTCGATCAGCACGCGGGTGACCGCGTCGGTGCCGTGCATCGCGTCGAGGATGCGCACCTTGAAGTCGATCAGCTCGAAGCCGGCCAGCTCCGGGTACACCCGCAGCAGCGCGAGCCGCAGCGCGTGGTCCAGCGCGTTGACCGGGCCGTTCCCCTCGCCGGTGGCGACGATCCGCTCGCCCCCGGCGTGCAGCTTGACGGTGGCCTCGGCGGTGGCGGTGGTGCCGCGCGAGCCGGCACGCTCCACGATCGCGCGCCAGGACTCCACCCGGAAGTACGCGGGGCGCCCGCCCTCGACCTCCTCGGCGAGCAGCAGCTCGAAGGACGCGTCCGCGGCGTCGTAGGTGTAGCCCTGCGCCTCCGCGTCCTTGACCCGTGCGGTGACCCGGGTGAGCACGTCGGGGCGGTCGGACAGGTCGAAGCCCAGCTCGCGACCCTTGAGCTCGATCGACGCGCGCCCGGCCATCTCCGAGACGAGCATCCGCATGTCGTTGCCGACGGCCTGCGGGTCGATGTGCTGGTACAGGTCGGGGTCCACCCGGATCGCCGAGGCGTGCAGGCCGGCCTTGTGCGCGAAGGCGCTCACGCCGACGTAGGGCTGCCGGGCGAAGGGCGCGATGTTGGTGATCTCGCTGACCGCGTGCGCGATCCGGGTCATCTCGCGCAGGCCGCCAGAGCCGTCGGCGGGCGGCACCAGCACCGGCCGCCCGGTCTTGAGCTCGAGGTTCGCCACCACCGACAGCAGGTCCGCGTTGCCGGTGCGCTCGCCGTAGCCGCTGACGGTGCCCTGCACGTGCACGCAGCCGGCCTCGATCGCGGCGAGGCTGTTCGCCACCGCGCAGCCGGAGTCGTTGTGCGCGTGCATGCCGAGCCGGGCGCCCTCGCCGATCGACGCCCGCAGCGCCCGCACCACGTCGGCCACCCCGGAGGGCAGCATCCCGCCGTTGGTGTCGCAGAGCACCACGGTCTCCGCCCCCGCCTCGACCGCGGCGAGCACCACGTCGCGGGTGTAGGCGGCGTCGTACCGGTACCCGTCGAAGAAGTGCTCGGCGTCCACCACCACCCGCCGGCCCTCGCCGGCGAGCAGCCGCACCGAGTCGGCGACCATCGCCAGGTTCTCCTCGCGGGTGGTGCGCAGCGCCCGCTCCACGTGCCGGACGTCGCTCTTCGCGACCAGGGTGACCACCGGCGCCTCGGAGTCGAGCAGCGCGCGCAGCTGCGGGTCGTCCCAGGCGCGCACCCCGGGCTTGCGGGTGGCGCCGAAGGCCGCGAGCACCGCGTGCCGCAGGTCGAGCTCCTTGGCGGCGCGGGCGAAGAACTCGGTGTCCTTGGGGATCGCGCCCGGCCAGCCGCCCTCGATGTACCCGACGCCGAGCTCGTCCAGCAGCGGGGCGATGGCGAGCTTGTCCTGGACGGACAGGTTCATGCCCTCCTGCTGCGCGCCGTCGCGCAGGGTGGTGTCGTACACGTCGAACGCGGCCGGCCCGCTCGGCGCGCCCTGCGGGGCGTGCAGGTAGCCGGACGGGACGGGGTCGGTGCTGCTCACGGGGGACTCTTCTCGACTGGGGCGACGGTGCGGGTCGTCGGGGGTCGTGACTGGCCGTGCCAGACGATTCTCCGCCGAGGGCGCGCGCCTCACGCGAGGCGGTGCATCCAGGCGTGGGGGTCGGCGGCGCGGCCGTACTGGATGTCGGTCAGGCGGGTGCGGATGCTCTGCATGACCGGACCGGCGGAGCCGTCACCCACAGTCTGGTCGAAGTCGGTGCCGGCGAGGCGGCCGATCGGGGTGACCACCGCCGCCGTGCCGCAGGCGAACACCTCGGCGATGCTGCCGTCGGCGAGGCCGGCGAGCAGCTCGGTGAGCGGGATGTCGCGCTCGTGCACCGCGCGGCCGTCCTCGGTGAGCAGCTGCAGGATCGACGAGCGGGTGACGCCCTCCAGGATCGACCCGGTGAGCCGCGGCGTGGAGACGGAGCCGTCGGCCCCGACCACGAACACGTTCATGCCGCCGAGCTCCTCGAGCAGGGTGCCGGTGGCCGCGTCGAGGAAGCAGACCTGCTCGCAGCCCCGGGCGTAGGCCTCCTGCTGCGGGAGCAGGCTGGCCGCGTAGTTGCCGCCGCACTTGGCCGCCCCGGTGCCGCCGGCGCTGGCGCGCGCGTAGTCCTGGGACACCCAGATCGACACCGGCTGCACGCCCCCGGCGAAGTACGAGCCCACCGGCGAGGCGATCACCAGGTACTCGGCCTGGAGGCTGGGGCGCACGCCGAGGAACGCCTCGGAGGCGTACATGAACGGGCGCAGGTAGAGGCTGGTCTCCTCCCCCGACGGCACCCAGTCCAGGTCGGTGCGCACGAGGGCGGTGATCGACGCGAGGAAGTCCTCGGTGGACAGCTCGGGCAGCGCGAGGCGGCGGGCGGAGCGCTGGAGCCGCTCGGCGTTGGCCCACGGGCGGAACGTCCACACCGAGCCGTCGTCGTGGCGGTACGCCTTGAGGCCCTCGAAGATCTCCTGCGCGTAGTGCAGCACCGCGGTCGCGGGGTCGAGCTGGAGCGGTCCGTACTTCTCGATCCGGTGGTCGTGCCAGCCGAGGCCCTGCGTCCACGAGACGCGCGCCATGTGGTCGGAGAAGACCGTGCCGAACTTCGGGGTGGCCAGCAGGGACTCGCGCTCGGCGTCGGGCCGGGGGGTGTCGGTGCGACGGATCGCGAAGGAGGACAGGTCGGTCGTGTCGGAGATGCTCATCAGTCTGCGGCCTTTCACCAGGATTCGGTCTGACGGTACCTGGGGCGACGGCCGGATGGACAGGCGCGGCGACGCCCCTCGACGCGGGTCGAGGGGCGGGCGCGAGGGCGATCAGCCGGCGATGCGCCCGGCGAGGTCCTTGCCCACCTCGGCCGTCGACCGTACTCGCCCGGCGCGCTCGAGCACGTCGGCGGCGACGGCGGCCTCCACGCGGGCCGCGGCGTCGGCGTGGCCGAGGTGGTCGAGCAGCAGGGCGACGGACAGCACGGTGGCGGTCGGGTCGGCCTTGCCCTGGCCGGCGATGTCCGGGGCGGAGCCGTGCACCGGCTCGAACATGCTCGGCGCGGTGCGGTCCGGGTTGATGTTGGCGGAGGCCGCGAGGCCGATCCCGCCGACGATCGCACCCGCGAGGTCGGTGAGGATGTCGCCGAACAGGTTGTCGGTGACGATCACGTCGAAGCGCGCCGGGTCGGTGACCAGGAAGATCGTGGCGGCGTCCACGTGCAGGTAGTCCACGGTGACGTCCGGGAACTCGGCGTTGACGGCCTCGACCGTGCGGCGCCACAGGTGGCCGGCGTGCACGAGGACGTTGTGCTTGTGCACCAGCGTGAGCTTCTTGCGCGGGCGGGCGGCGGCGCGGGCGAAGGCGTCGCGGACCACGCGCTCCACGCCGAAGGCGGTGTTGACGCTGACCTCGTTGGCGACCTCGTGCGGGGTGCCGGTGCGGATCGCGCCGCCGTTGCCGACGTACGGGCCCTCGGTGCCCTCGCGCACCACCACGAAGTCGATCTCGCCCGGCGTGGCCAGCGGCGAGGTCACCCCCGGGTAGAGCTTCGCGGGACGCAGGTTGACGTAGTGGTCCAGGGCGAAGCGCAGCCGCAGCAGCAGCCCGCGCTCCAGCACGCCGGAGGGCACGCTCGGGTCGCCGATCGCGCCGAGCAGGATGGCGTCGTGGCCCCGGATCGCGTCCAGGTCGGTGTCGGTCAGGGTCTCGCCGGTGGCGTGCCAGCGGCGCGCGCCCAGGTCGAAGGCCGTGGTGCTGACCGTGGTGCCGGTGCCGGACAGGGCCGCGTCGAGCGCGAGGAGCCCCTGCTCCACGACCTCGGTGCCGATGCCGTCACCCGCGACGACCGCCAGGTTGATCTGCTGCGCCATGTCTCCCACCCTAGTGCGGCGTCCCATCAGCCGGGACGCTCTTCTCACATGTCGGACGCGCTCCCGGTCGCGCTCTCGGTGGCCGCGACGCCCCGGTCGCCCGGCCGCGGGTACAGCACCTCGAAGGTCTCGGTCACCACCGGCATCCGCGGATCGACGGCATCGACGCCCAGCACCCGGGCCCAGAACTCCTCGTGCTCCGCGCGCCAGGAGGCGAGCGTGCGGTCGCCCTCCCCCTCGGCCGCCGCATGCTCGGCGGTGACCTCGTCGAGGGGCACCGTGGCGACGGTCTTCGTCCGGATCAGCACCCGGGGGTGCCCGGCGGAGTCCAGCACGATCGACAGGTCGCCCTTCACCGGCAGCGGCTCGTCGGCCTGCTCGTACTCGGCCAGCGCGCCGGAGGTGGCGGTCTTGGTGCCGTCCAGCACCAGCGCGAGCAGCGCGTCGGCCGTCGCGGCGTCGTCCCCGAAGGACCAGGTCGGCGGCACCACGGAGCCGTGCACGCCCAGGCCGGTCACCACGCCGGTCCGCACCACGCCGGCACGGACCCGGGCCACCTCCCAGAACGCGAGGATCTCGTCGGCGGTGGTCGCGTCGTCGCTCATCGGCCCATCCTCCCCCATCGATCCGGTCCCGGGACGCCCGAGGGGCCCCGTGCGCTCGGCACGAGACCCCTCGGACGATCGCGGGATCAGCGAGCCGCAGAGCCCTCGACGTAGTCGGTGTCCGACGGCTTGACCCAGGCGAACAGCTTGCGCAGCTCGCGGCCGACCGGCTCGATCGGGTGGTTCTGGCCCTTGGCGCGCAGCGCGGCGAACTCCGGGGCGCCGGCATCCTGGTCGGCGATGAAGCGCTCCGCGAAGACACCGTTCTGGATGTCGGCGAGCACGGCCTTCATGTTCTCCTTCACCTCGGGCGTGATCACCCGGGGGCCGGAGACGTAGTCGCCGTACTCGGCGGTGTCGGAGACGGACCAGCGCTGCTTGGTGATGCCGCCCTCCCAGATCAGGTCGACGATCAGCTTGAGCTCGTGCAGCACCTCGAAGTACGCGACCTCCGGCTGGTAGCCGGCCTCGGTCAGGGTCTCGAAGCCGTACTGGATCAGCTGCGAGACACCGCCGCAGAGCACGGCCTGCTCGCCGAACAGGTCGGTCTCGGTCTCCTCGGTGAAGGTGGTCTTGATGCCGGCGGCGCGCAGGCCGCCGATGCCCTTGGCGTAGGACAGCGCCAGCGCCCAGGCGGAGCCGGAGGCGTCCTGCTCGACGGCGACGATCACCGGCACGCCACGGCCGTCGACGTACTCGCGACGCACCAGGTGGCCCGGGCCCTTGGGGGCGATCATGACGACGTCGTGACCGGCCTCGGGGGTGATGTAGCCGAAGCGGATGTTGAAGCCGTGGCCGAAGACCAGCGCGGCGCCGTCCTGGAGGTTCGGGGCGATCTCGTCGCGGTACAGGTGACGCTGCACCTGGTCCGGCGCCAGGATCACGACCACGTCGGCGCCCTTGACGGCCTCGGCGACGGTGGCGACCGCGAGGCCCTCGTTCTCCGCCTTCGCCCGCGAGGCGGAGCCCTCGCGCAGGCCGACGGTCACCTCGACGCCGGAGTCGCGCAGGTTCAGCGCGTGCGCGTGCCCCTGGCTGCCGTACCCGATGACGGCGACCTTCTTCCCCTGGATGACCGACAGGTCGGCGTCGTCGTCGTAGAACAGCTCAGCCACGATGGTTCTCCTTGGTGCGTGTTGGTAGATGCGACGTGCGGTGGTGTCAGGCGGTACGGGCGACGCGCTCGAGGGCGCGGTCGGTGATCGAGCGCGACCCGCGGCCGATGGCCACGATGCCGGACTGCACGATCTCGCGGACCCCGAAGGGCTCCAGGGCGGCGAGCAGCGCGGTCAGCTTGGCCGGGCTGCCGGTGGCCTCGATGGTCACGGTGTCCGGCACGACGTCGACGACGTGCGCGCGGAACAGGTCGACGACCTCCAGCACCTGCGTGCGCACGGGGCCCTCGGCGCGGACCTTGACCAGCAGCAGCTCGCGCTGCACGGAGGCGGCGTCCTCGAGCTCGACGATCTTGATCACGTTGATCAGCTTGTTCAGCTGCTTGGTCACCTGCTCGAGCGGCAGCTCGTCCACGTCGACCACGACGGTGATCCGGGAGATCTCCTCGTGCTCGGTGGGGCCGACGGCGAGGGAGTGGATGTTGAAGGACCGCCGGGCGAACAGGCCGGCGACGCGGGTGAGCACGCCGGGCTTGTTCTCCACCAGCACGGAGAGCGTGTGTCGGGTCATGACAGGTCCTCAGTCCTCACGGTCCCACGCCGGGCTGATGCCCCGCGCGTACTGGATGTCGTCGTTCGGCACGCCCGCGGCGACCATGGGCCACACCATCGAGTCGCGCGAGACGGTGAAGTCCACGACCACCGGCTGGTCGTCGATCTGCATCGCCCGCTCGATCGTGGCGTCCACGTCGGCCAGCGACTCGCAGCGCAGCCCGACGGCCCCGTAGGCGTCGGCCAGCTTGACGAAGTCGGGCACCCGCGCGGTGCCGTGACCGGTGTGCAGGTCGGTGTTGGAGTAGCGCGACTCGTAGAACAGGGTCTGCCACTGCCGGACCATGCCGAGCGAGGAGTTGTTGATCACCGCCACCTTGATCGGGATGTCGTTGATCGTGCAGGTGGCGAGCTCCTGGTTGGTCATCTGGAAGCAGCCGTCGCCGTCGATCGCCCACACCGTGCGGCTCGGGTCGCCGACCTTCGCGCCCATCGCGGCGGGCACCGAGAAGCCCATGGTCCCCAGGCCGCCGGAGTTGATCCACGAGTTCGGCCGCTGGTAGCGGATGAACTGCGCGGCCCACATCTGGTGCTGCCCCACGCCGGACACGAAGATCGACTCCGGCCCGGAGATCTCGCCGATCCGGGAGATCACGTGCTGCGGGGCGAGCTGGCCGTCGCTCGGCTCGTCGTAGCCCAGCGGGAAGGTCTCGCGCCAGGAGTCGATCTGCCGCCACCAGGCCTCGAGGTCGGGCTTGCCGTGGTGGCCGTGCTCGCGAGCCAGCTCGGGCAGCAGGTCGGCGATCACCTCGCGCAGGTCGCCGACGATCGGCACGTCCGCGGTGCGGTTCTTGCCGATCTCGGCCGGGTCGATGTCCGCGTGCACGATCGTGGCGTTCGGGGCGAAGCTCGACAGCTTGCCGGTGACCCGGTCGTCGAAGCGGGCGCCCAGCGCCACCACCAGGTCGGCCTTCTGCAGCGCGGCCACCGCGGCGACCGTGCCGTGCATGCCGGGCATGCCCAGGTGCTGCGGGTGGGTGTCGGGCAGCGCGCCGCGGGCCATCAGCGTGGTCACCACGGCGGCACCGGACTCGTCGACCAGGCGGCGCAGCTCGGCCGAGGCGCCGGAGCGGATCACGCCGCCGCCGACCATCAGCACCGGGCGGCGCGCGGTGGCGAGCAGCCGGGCTGCCTCGCGGATCTGCTTGGCGTGCGGCTTGGTCACCGGGTGGTAGCCCGGCAGGTCCAGCGTCTGCGGCCAGGTGAACGTGGTCTGCGACTGCATCGCGGACTTGGCGATGTCGACCAGCACCGGGCCGGGGCGGCCGGTGGAGGCGATGTGGAAGGCCTCGGCGATCACCCGGGGGATGTCGTCCGGGTCGGTCACCAGGTAGTTGTGCTTGGTCACCGGCAGGGTGATGCCGACGATGTCGGCCTCCTGGAACGCGTCGGTGCCGATCAGCGCGGCGCCGACCTGCCCGGTGATCGCGACCAGCGGGATCGAGTCCATGTTCGCGTCGGCGATCGGCGTCACCAGGTTGGTCGCGCCGGGCCCGGAGGTCGCCATGCAGACGCCGACCCTGCCGGTGGCGTGCGCGTAGCCGGCCGCCGCGTGACCGCCGCCCTGCTCGTGCCGGACCAGGATGTGCCGGAGCCGGGTGGAGTCCATCAGCGGGTCGTAGGTGGGCAGGATCGCGCCGCCGGGGATGCCGAAGACGACCTCGGCACCGGCCTCCTCGAGGGAGCGGACGATCGACTGCGCGCCGGTGACCTGCTCGGAGAGGACGGGGCGGACCGCGGGCTCGGAGGACTCGCGTCCCTCGGGCTGCGGGACGGCTGCGGGAGCCGGCCTGCGGGGCGGTGCCGGGTGGGGGCCCTGGACCATCGGTGTCTCCTGGCTGCTGCGGGTGGGACGTGCGGGATCGTCATGAGTGGTGCAGGCCGCGTCTGGCAACAAAAAACCCCTCGGGCCCACCGAGGAGGGCCGATCGAGGGGTGCGCGCAGACGAGACCTCGCGGGTGGCCTAGTCGGCGCGCTCCGGAAGGACTACTACGACGATCGTCTGCATGTCCGGCACATTACGCCCGGCGCCGCGTCGTGTCACGCCGCGCCCGAGTCGTCTCACATCGTGGTTCCTGAGTCCGCCTGTCGAACGTGGAGCGGAGGGGCGCGCGGCCTCCCCGCCGGGCGGCCCGGGCGGCCGTAGCCTCGGGCGATGAGCACCGACGCCCGCCGCCGCCCCGTCCCGCTCGGCCGCCGCCTCGTGCTGCGCGGTCGCCGTCCCGCTCTGCCCGGCGCCGCCGCGCTGCTCGCCGCCGCGCTGCTCGCCGGCTGCGCGGGCACCTCCGGCGACGAGGACGTCGTGCCCTCCCCGACCGCCCCGACACCCTCGCGCTCCGCCGAGCCCTCCCCCATGCCGAGCGCCACCGAGGACGCCGGGGACGGGGCCGACGACGGCGCCACGGACGCAGGGGCCCCGGACTGGGCCACGCCCAGCACCGACGCCGACCCCTCCGCCGACGCCCGGCTCACCGTGACCGGCATCCGGGTCGGCGCGCACGAGGGCTTCGACCGCGTCGTGGTGGACCTGGCCGGCACCGGCACCCCCGGCTGGCACGCGCAGGTCGACCGGCAGGCGGTGGTGGACCCCACCGGCGAGGTGCTCGACCTCGGCGGCGAGGCCGCGCTCACCGTCTACCTGACCGGCATGGGCTACCCCTTCGAGACCGGCGCCACCGAGCTCGCCGCCGGCACGGTCACCCCCGGGGTGACGGTCGTGACGGGTGTCGGCTTCGACGGGACCTTCGAGGGGCAGTCGCCGGTGTACGTCGGGCTGAGCGCCGCCGACGTACCGTTCCGGGTCTTCGTGCTCACCGACCCGACCCGGCTCGTCGTGGACGTGCAGCGCTCGATGGCCTGACGGCCGGGCCCCGGGGACCGCACCGCACGGCCGCGCGATCCCCGGCGCCGCGTGATCCCCGGGACGCCCGGCCCGCGTCACCCGCGCCGGACCACCCGCGCCTCCCACGGACGCAGCGTCGTCGGCTCCCCCGCGTCCGGGTAGGAGCCGAGCACCAGCGTGCCCCAGCCGCCGTCCGCGCTGACCGGCCACTCCTCGCCGAGGTCGAGCGCCCGCTCCTCGCCGGAGACGTTCACCACCACCAGCAGCGTGTCCCCGTCCAGCGAGCGCGTGAAGGCGTAGACCTGCTCGTCCTCGGGCAGCAGCATCGTGAAGTCGCCCAGCGCCACCGTCGGGTCCTCGTGCCGCAGCGCGACCAGCCGCCGGTAGTGATGGAACACCGAGTCCGCGTCGGCGCGCTCGGCGGCGGCGTTCACCTGCTGGTACCCGGCGGCGACCTCCAGCCAGGGCGTGCCGGTGGTGAAGCCCCCGTGCGGCGAGTCGTCCCACGCGACCGGCGTGCGCGCGTTGTCGCGGCTCATCGCGGCGAGCCCGGCGAGCAGCTGCTCGTCGGTGGCGGTGCCCAGCGCCCTGCTCTGCGCCACGTGCCGCACCGACTCGATGTCCTGGTACTGGTCGAACCGGGTGAAGTGCGCGTTCGTCATCCCCAGCTCCTCGCCCTGGTAGACGTACGGCGTGCCGCGGTGCAGGTGCAGCAGCGTCGCCAGCGCCTTCGCCGACTCCCGGCGGTAGCGGCCGTCGTCGCCGAACCGCGAGACCACGCGGGGCTGGTCGTGGTTGTCCCAGTAGAGGCTGTTCCAGCCCTGGTCGGCAAGGCCCGCCTGCCAGCGCCCGAACGTCGCCTTGAGATCGGTCAGCCGCAGCGGGCGCGGGTCGAACTTGCCGCCCGGGCCGTGGTCCAGGCCCATGTGCTCGAACTGGAACACCATGTCCACCTCGGCGCGCGCCGGGTCGGTGAACAGCCGGGCGTCCTCCACGGTCACCCCCGGCATCTCCCCCACGGTGATCAGCGCGGCGTCCCGGCCGGCGAACACCTCCCGGTGCATCTCCTGCAGGAACTCGTGGATCCGCGGGCCGCTGGTGTACGAGGCCGAGCCGTCGCCCCACACCCCGGCGATCACCGGGCCGTCCGGCAGAGCGGTGTCCTTGGAGATCAGGTTGATCACGTCCATCCGGAAGCCGTCGACCCCGCGGTCCAGCCACCAGCGCATCATCGCGTAGACCGCCTGCCGCACCTCCAGGTTCTCCCAGTTGAGGTCCGGCTGCTTGCGGCTGAACAGGTGCAGGTAGTACTCGTCGGTCGCCGGGTCGAGCTCCCACGTCGACCCGGAGAAGAACGAGTGCCAGTTGGTCGGCTCCGCGCCCGGGTGCCCCGCCGTCATGCCCTCGCGGGCGGGCCGCCACCAGTACCAGTCCCGCTTCGGGTCGTCGACGCCCGACCGGCTCGCCAGGAACCAGGGGTGCTCGTCGCTGGTGTGGTTGACCACCAGGTCCATCACCAGCTTCATCCCGCGCGCGTGCATCGCCGCCAGCAGCTCGTCCAGGTCGGCCAGCGTGCCGAAGGACGGGTCGACGTCCTGGTAGTCACTGATGTCGTAGCCGTTGTCGTCCTGCGGGGAGCGGTAGATCGGCGACAGCCACACCACGTCCACGCCCAGCGCGCTCAGGTGGTCCAGCCGGTCCAGGATCCCGCGCAGGTCGCCGATCCCGTCACCGTTCGAGTCGGCGAACGAGCGCGGGTAGATCTGGTAGACGACGGCGCGGGTCCACCACGGGGCGTCTTCGACGGTGAAGGTCATGGTCACGAGCCTGGCACGAGGGTGCGACAGGCCGCACGGCGGCGCGCGGGGCGGTCGTGGTGTCCGGGTCGGCGCGGTCCCGCCCGTCCTCAGATCAGCACGGCCCCGGTCGACGCGGACTGCACCAGCTTCGCGTACTTGGCGAGCACCCCGCGGGTGTAGCGCGGCGGCAGCGGCGCCCAGCCCTCGGCGCGCGCGGCGAGCTCCTCGGCGTCCACCAGCAGGTCGAGGGTGGCGTTCGCGACGTCCAGCCGGATCCGGTCGCCGTCGCGCACGTACGCGATCGGCCCGCCGTCCACCGCCTCCGGCGCGACGTGGCCGACGCACAGGCCGGTGGTGCCGCCGGAGAAGCGGCCGTCGGTGAGCAGCAGCACGTCCTTGCCCAGCCCGGCGCCCTTGATCGCCCCGGTGATCGCCAGCATCTCGCGCATGCCGGGGCCGCCCTTGGGGCCCTCGTAGCGGATCACCACGACGTCGCCGGCCTGGATCGTGCCGTCCTCCAGCGCGTCCAGGGCGGCCCGCTCGCGCTCGAACACCCGCGCGGTGCCCTCGAAGACGTCCGCGTCGAAGCCCGCGGACTTCACCACGGCGCCCTCGGGGGCCAGCGAGCCGTCCAGGATCGTGATGCCGCCGGTGCGGTGGATGGGGTTGTCCAGCGCGCGCAGGATCTTGCCGTCCGGGTCCGGCGGGGCGATGTCGGCCAGGTTCTCCGCGACGGTCTTCCCGGTGACGGTCAGGCAGTCGCCGTGCAGCAGGCCGGCGTCCAGCAGGGCCTTCATCACCACCGGCACCCCGCCGATCCGGTCCACGTCGGCCATCACGTAGCGACCGAAGGGCTTGAGGTCGCCCAGGTGCGGCACCCGCGCGGCCACCCGCGTGAAGTCGTCCAGGGTCAGGTCGACCTCGGCCTCGTGCGCGATGGCCAGCAGGTGCAGCACCGCGTTGGTGGACCCGCCGAAGGCCATCACCACCGCGATGGCGTTCTCGAAGGCGGGCTTGGTCATGATCTGCCGGGCGGTGATCCCCTGGCGCAGCAGCGCGACGACCGCCTCGCCGGACTTGTGCGCGAAGGCGTCGCGGCGGCGGTCGGCGCTCGGCGGGGCGGCCGAGCCGGGCACCGACATGCCGATCGCCTCGGCCACCGACGCCATGGTGTTCGCGGTGTACATGCCGCCGCAGGCGCCCTCGCCGGGGCAGATCGCCCGCTCGATCCGGTCCAGGTCGCCCGTGCTCATCAGCCCCCGCGCGCAGGCACCGACCGCCTCGAAGGCGTCGATCAGCGTGACGTCCTTCTCGGTGCCGTCCTCGAGCTTCACCCAGCCCGGCATGATCGACCCGGCGTAGAGGAACACGCTGGCCAGGTCGAGCCGCGCGGCCGCCATCAGCATCCCGGGCAGCGACTTGTCGCAGCCCGCCAGCAGCACCGAGCCGTCCAGCCGCTCCGCCTGCATCACGGTCTCCACCGAGTCCGCGATGATGTCCCGGCTCACCAGCGAGAAGTGCATCCCCTCGTGGCCCATCGAGATCCCGTCCGACACCGAGATCGTGCCGAACTCCAGCGGGTAGCCGCCCGCCGCGTGCACCCCGCCCTTGACCGCCTGCGCGAGGCGCTGCAAGGACAGGTTGCACGGCGTGATCTCGTTCCACGAGCTCGCGACGCCGATCTGCGGCTTGACCCAGTCGTCGTCCCCCATGCCGACGGCGCGCAGCATCCCGCGCGAGGCGGTGGCCTCGATGCCGTCGGTGACCTGGCGCGAACGGGGCTTGATGTCGGGCTGGTCGCTCATGGCCCGACTGTAGGCGCGTCCGCGCGGATCAGCGACGGATGCGGCTGACGTCCCGCACGGCACCCCGATCGGCGCTGGTCGCCATCGCCGCGTACGCCTGGAGCGCGGGCGAGACGTAGCGGTCGCGGTCCACCGGCTGCCACGGGTGCTCGCTGGCCTCCATCTTGCGGCGGCGCTCGGCCAGCACCTCGTCCGGCACGTTCACCCGGATCACCCGGGTCTCGACGTCGATCTCGATCTCGTCGCCGTCCTCGACCAGCCCGATCGTGCCGCCGGCCGCCGCCTCGGGGCTGACGTGCCCGACCGAGATGCCGCTGGAGCCGCCGGAGAACCGGCCGTCGGTGATCAGCGCGCAGACCTTGCCCAGGCCCCGGCCCTTGATGAAGGACGTCGGGTAGAGCATCTCCTGCATGCCGGGGCCGCCGGCCGGGCCCTCGTAGCGCACCACGACGACGTGGCCGGGCTCGACCTGCTTGGTGAGGATCTTCTCGACGGCCTCGTCCTGCGACTCGCAGACCAGCGCGCGCCCGACGAAGTGGAACACGTCCGGGTCGATGCCGGCGGTCTTGATGATCGCGCCGTCCTCGGCCAGATTGCCGCGCAGCACGGCCAGCCCGCCCTCGACCGTGTAGGCGTGCGGCACGTCGCGGATGCAGCCCGCCGCGCCGTCGGTGTCCAGCGACTCCCACACGTTCGAGGTGGAGAACGCCTGCGTGGTGCGCACCCCGCCGGGGGCCGCGTGGAACAGCGCCTGCGCGCGCTCGGAGGCCTTGCCGCCGCGGATGTCCCACTCGTCCAGCCAGGCGCGCAGCGTCGGGGTGTGCACGCTGGTCACGTCGTGGTCCAGCAGACCACCGCGGTCCAGCTCGCCGAGCAGCGCGGGGATGCCGCCCGCCCGGTGCACGTCCTCCATGTGGTAGTCCGGGTGGTTCGGCGCGACCTTGGCCAGGCAGGGAACCCGGCGGCTGATCGCGTCGATGTCGGCCAGGGTGAAGTCGACCTCGGCCTCCTGCGCGGCGGCCAGGATGTGCAGCACCGTGTTGGTGGAGCCGCCCATCGCGACGTCCAGCGCCATCGCGTTGCCGAAGGCCGCCCGGGTGGCGATCCCGCGCGGGGCCGCGGTGTCGTCCTCGTCGTCGTAGTACCGGCGGGCCAGGTCGACGATCGTGCGGCCGGCCTCCAGGAACAGCTCGCGCCGGGCGCTGTGGGTGGCCAGCGTGGAGCCGTTGCCGGGCAGCGACAGGCCGAGCGCCTCGGTCAGGCAGTTCATCGAGTTCGCGGTGAACATGCCGGAGCAGGAGCCGCAGGTCGGGCAGGCGTTCTCCTCGACGCTGGCGAGCGCCCGGTCGGAGACGTTGTCGTCCGCGGAGTAGTTGATCGCGTTGATCAGGTTGAGGTGGGTCTTCGCGACGCCGTCGGCGATCACGGCCTTGCCGGCCTCCATCGGCCCGCCGGACACGAAGATCACCGGGATGTTCAGCCGCAGCGCCGCGTTGAGCATGCCGGGCGTGATCTTGTCGCAGTTGGAGATGCACACCAGCGCGTCGGCGCAGTGCGCCTGCACCATGTACTCCACCGAGTCGGCGATCAGGTCGCGCGAGGGCAGCGAGTAGAGCATCCCGGCGTGGCCCATGGCGATGCCGTCGTCCACCGCGATCGTGTTGAACTCCTTGGCGACGCCGCCGGCCTCCTGGACCGCCGAGGCGACGAGGTCGCCCATGTCCTTGAGGTGCACGTGGCCGGGGACGAACTGCGTGTAGGAGTTCGCGATGGCGATGATCGGCTTGCCGAAGTCCTCCGAGCCCATGCCGGTCGCACGCCAGAGCGCGCGGGCACCGGCCATGTTGCGGCCGTGGGTGGACGTACGGGAGCGCAGGGGACGGCTCACGTGGACACTCCTTCACACGCAGGGCGTCACCGAGGCGGCGACGTGGCGGCCACCGTACGTCGCGTCCGGCGGATCGGCGTCGGGCGTCCGACCTGTGATCCACGGGCGCGGACACCCGCGGGACGAGCGGTCCGCGGGCCGTCGGTCGGGCCCGCCGCCCAGGTCGCGGGACCGGCGCCGCCGGGCGCCGGACGGGCGCGGATCAGGAGTCGGGGCGGTCCTGCCAGGTGCAGATGCAGGCCTCGTTGCCCTCGGCGTCGGCCAGCACCCAGAACGCCGGCGCCCGGTCGGCGGAGACCACGTGCCCGCCGGCCGCCACCGCCGCCGCCACCCGCGCCTCGGCCTCGTCGTGCGGCACGGTGACGTCCAGGTGGATCCGGTTGCGCTGCGGGCGCGGCGCGTCCATCTGCTGGAACCAGTAGGCAGGTGCCAGGCCGGCCGGGTCGACCAGCGCGTCGTTGTCCGGCGCGTCGCTCTCCGGCACGTAGCCGAGCACCGCCTGCCAGAACGGCAGCACCGCCGGGATGTCCAGGGCGTCGATCGCCACCTCCTGCGCGACGAGTGCGCCGGGGTCGCCCGTGAGGTCGAGGTCGTCCGCGATCGCGGTCACCTCCTGCGCCAGGGCGACGTCCCGCGCGGTCAGCCCGCCGACGTCGTGCGAGGTGGTGCGCACGTGCACCAGCCCGTAGCGCAGGTCGAGGTCCGGATGATGGCCCAGGTCGTCGGCGGCGCGCGCCACCCTCGCCACCAGCGCGGCTCCGGCGGCGAGGTCCGGGGCGCGGAAGACGGCGTGCAGGCTGCGCAGCAGCACCCGCCAGTGCCGCTGGTCCACCTGTGCGGTGGCCGCCGAGGACGTGAGGACCTGCTGCGGATCGACCATGTCCGCCAGCGTGCCACGCGGGTGCGACACCGGCACCCGGTGTTGCGGTTGACGTAGCGTCAGCTCCTAGCGTCGATCGGGTCGGCGGAGAGACCGCCGACGGAGGCGAGGAGGAGCGGTCGTGACCAGCGAGCGGTGGACCACCGCCGAGGTCGCCCGGCTGTCCGGCGTGACCTCGCGCACCCTGCGGCACTACGACGCGATCGGCCTGCTGATCCCGGCCGGCAGCACCCACGGCGGCCAGCGGCTGTACGGGCGGGCGGAGCTGCTGCGGCTGCAGCAGGTGCTGGTGCTCCGCGAGCTCGGGGTCGGCCTGCCGCAGATCGCGACGGCGCTGGATGCCGAGGACGGGCCCGACGCCCGGCTCCGGCTGCTCCGCGAGCACCACGACCGGCTGCTGGCCGAGCGCGACCGCTTCGACCGGCTGGCCCGCACCGTCGCCTCCACCCTCGAGTCCCTGGAAGGGGGCGGCACCATGTCCGCAGCCGATCTGTACGAGGGCTTCGACCACCGGCGGTACGAGCCCGAGGCGCGCGAGCGCTGGGGCGACGCGGCCGTCGACCGCAGCACCGCGAGCTGGGAGTCGATGACCGCCGAGCAGCGCACCGCGCACCAGCAGGAGGGCGACGCCGTCAACGCCGCCCTGGCCGAGCGGATGGCCGCCGGCGTCCCCGTCACCGACCCCGCGGTCCGCGCCCTCGTCGCCCGGCACCACGCCTGGGTGTCGCTGTTCTGGACCCCGGACGCGTCGGCCTACGTCGCCCTCGCCGCGATGTACGTGGACGACCCGCGGTTCGCCGCCACCTACGACGCGGTGGCGCCGGGGCTCGCGGTCTACCTGCGGGACGCGGTCGCCGCGCACGCCGCCGAGGTGGCCGGGGGCTGATCCGCGGCGCGTCCGGCGGGGTCGGCGGGCCTCGTCCGGTGCGGCGCGGCCGGCGCGGCGCCGGCGGGTCGCGACGGGCGCGGGACCAACGGCCCAGGCGCCCGTGCGACCTGCGGGAGAGGCTGGCTGCAGAGCCGGACCAGACGGTCGCCCTCCGGGGCGGTCGCCGGGCCACCCGCCCACGGTCCGCAGGATGCCTGGTGACGTCGATCCGTCCTCAGGTACCCCCAGTCGAGGCACCACTGACTCATCGCCCGGGTCGGTGGTGCCTCGACCTGTTCCCGGGTCGCACCCGCGCGCCCCGCTGGCTACCGTGGCGCCGATGACCGCCGTCCACTGGTTCCGCCGCGACCTGCGCCTCGGCGACAACCCCGCCCTGGACGCCGCCTCCCGCGCGGCCGACGGCGAGGTGCTCGCGCTCTACGTGCTCGACCCCCGGCTCTGGGCCTCCTCCGGTGCACCGCGCCTGGCCTACCTGGTCCGCAGCCTGGCCGCGCTGGATGCGGCGCTCGACGACCGTCTGCACGTGCTGCGCGGCGACCCCCGCGACGTGCTGCCCCAGGTCGTCCGGGCGGTCGACGCCGCGTCCGTGCACGTCACCGGCTCCTGCGAGCCCTACGGCACCCGGCGCGACACCGCCGTCGAGCGGGCGCTGGACGTCCCGCTGGTCGCCACCGGATCCCCCTACGCGGTCACCCCGGGGCGGGTGCGCAACGGCTCCGGCGACCCGTACCAGGTGTTCACGCCGTTCCGCCGCGCCTGGGCCGACCACGGTTGGCACTCCCCCGCGCCCGACGCGGGCACGCTGACCGGGCGCACCCGGTTCCTGCACCTCGACGGCGGCCTCACCCTGCCCACGGTCGACGTGCCGGAGGGGGTCACCCTGCCGGAGGCGGGCGAGCGCGCCGCCCTGGACCGGTGGGCCGCGATGCTGGAGGGACCGCTGGCCGACTACGCCGACGAGCGCGACCGCCCCGACCTCGACACCACCTCCCGGCTGTCGGTGCCGCTGAAGTGGGGCGAGGTGCACCCGCGCACCCTGCTCGCCGACCTGGCGCACCGGCGCGGCCCCGGGGCGGAGACCTTCCGCTCGCAGCTCGCCTGGCGCGATTTCCACGCCGACGTGCTGCACCACCACCCGGACGCCGCGCACCGCTCGCTGCGCGCGGTGGTGCCGGAGGACTCCTGGGCCCGCGACGGCGCCGAGGAGCGCGCGCTGGCGGCCTGGATGGCCGGGCTGACCGGCTACCCGCTGGTCGACGCCGGGATGCGCCAGCTGCTCGCCGAGGGGTGGATGCACAACCGGGTGCGGATGGTCGTCGCGTCGTTCCTGGTCAAGGACCTGCACGTGCGCTGGCAGCGCGGGGCCGCGCACTTCCTGGACCGGCTGCTGGACGGCGACGTGGCGCAGAACCAGCTCAACTGGCAGTGGGTGGCCGGCACCGGCCGCGACGCCGCGCCGTACTTTCGGGTGTTCAACCCGGTGACCCAGGGCACGAAGTTCGACCCGGACGGGACCTACGTCCGGCGCTGGGTGCCCGAGCTGCGCGGGATCCCGGGGCGCGCGGTGCACGAGCCGTGGACGCTGCCGCGATCCGCCGCCCCGGACTACCCGGAACGCCTGGTCGACCACGCCGTCGAACGCCAGGTCGCCCTCGACGCCTACGGCCGGCGCTGAGCACCCCGGGACCACGGTCCCGGCTCTCGACGCCCCGCGCGGCACCGGATCCGCCACGGCGGGCCGCACGTCCCATGAATGCCTAGGACCCAGGTCCCGATCCCGACGTCGCGCCGCACACCGGAACCGCTTCCGAACACACTTTCTGCACATCCGGGACCTTCGACCCGGGACGCAGCGGAGTCGAAGGGCCACATTGGGAAAACCATCACAAAGATGGCACCCCGTCGACATGAAGGCCGCACCATGACCGCCACCACCACCCCCCGCACCGACGCTGGCTCGGTGACCCTGCCCCTGCAGGAGGACGTCGTCAGCTCGGTGCGCGCCCGTCGCCTCCTCGCCACCCTGCGCCTCACGACCGGCTTCATCTTCCTGTGGGCGTTCCTCGACAAGACCTTCGGCTTCGGCTACTCGACCGCGTCCGAGGCCTCCTGGATCAACGGCGGCACGCCGAGCCAGGGCTTCATGACCCACGCCGCGATCGGTCCGTTCAAGGACGTCTTCGCCAACCTCGCCAGCCCCGTCACCGACGTGCTGTTCATGCTCGGCATGCTGGGTGTCGGCGCGGCCGTCATGCTCGGCATCGGCACCCGCGTCTCCGCGTGGGCCGGCTCCGCGATCATGCTGATGATGTGGGTGGCCGAGTGGCCGCTCCAGTCCGGCTCGACCAACCCGCTGATCGACTACCACATCATCTACGCGCTGGCCCTGATCGTCGTCGCGCTGACCTTCTCCGGCGACACCTGGGGCCTCGGCCGCTGGTGGAAGTCGCTGCCGATCGTGCAGAAGAACCGCTGGCTGGTCTGAACCACCCCGCACCGCACGCGGCCCCGGTCCCCTCGCAGGGACCGGGGCCGTCGTCGTTCCCGGGGGGGCGCTCACGCGGCGCGGAGCGCTCGAGGCCCGACTACGCAGCGCGGAGCGCGCGGTACTCCTCCTCGAGCATCGCCATGATGATCGCGTCGCACCAGCCCTCGCCGTCGCGGTAGGCGTCCCGCCGCCGGCCCTCCACGCGGAAGCCGATGTTCTCGTACAGCGAGTACGCGCGGGCGTTGATGCTCAGCACGTCCAGCTCCACCCGGTGCAGGCCGATCCCGTCGAAGGCCAGCCCGAGCACCAGCTCGATCGCCTCCGTGCCGTAGCCGCGACCCCGGTACGCCGGGCGCATCACCAGGCGCAGGTTCGCGCTGCCCAGCGCCTCGTCGATGTCGTTCAGCACGATCTCGCCCAGGTACTCGTCCGAGCCGTTGGCGGTGATCGCCAGGTCGATCCGGTCCGGCTGCTCCGAGATCGTCGCGCACCAGCGGTCGATCTGCTCTCGGGTGAACACCGCCGTCGTGCCGGTGGTACGACGGCCGGCGGGGTCGCTGACCATGTCCCACATCGCCTCGGCGTCGTCCGCGCGCACCGGGCGCAGACGGATCATCTCGCCCTCGAGCGTCGGCTTCTCCATGGGGGCCTCCTGTCCTCGTGCACCGATGCTAGGCAGCCGGGGTCACCGGCATGTTTCTGGGGCGGGCGCGCCGTGTCACGCCTCGCCCGCACGCGGCGACGCGCGGCCCCGGAGACCTCCCGGAACCGCGCGTCGGCGCTCACGTGGCCTCAGGCCTGCACGCGCTCCAGCACGAGCTCACGGACCCGTCCGGCGTCGGCCTGCCCGCGGGTGGCCTTCATCACCGAGCCGATGATCGCGCCGACCGGACCGAGGTTGCCCGAGCGGATCTTCTCCGCGATGTCGGGCTGCGCGGCGAGTGCGGCGTCGATCGCCTCGAGCAGCGGGCCGTCGTCCGAGACGACCTCCAGCCCGCGCGCGACCACGACCGCCTCCGGGTCGCCCTCGCCGGCCAGCACGCCCTCGAGGACCTGACGGGCCAGCTTGTCGTTGATCCGCCCCGAGTCGACGAGCCCCTGGAGCTCACCGATCTGCGCCGGGGTGATCGGCAGCTCGCCGAGCTCGACCTCCTGCGTCTTGGCGGTGCGGGCCAGCTCGCCCATCCACCACTTGCGGGCGGCGGCCGGGCTCGCGCCCGCGGCGACGGTGGCCTCGATCAGCTCCACGGCACCGGCGTTGACCACGTCGCGCATCTCGGCGTCGGCGTAGTCCCACTCGCCCTGCAGGCGACGACGGCGGGCCGACGGCATCTCCGGCAGCGCGGCGCGGATCTCCTCGACCCACTCCCGCGAGGGGGCGACCGGCACCAGGTCCGGCTCCGGGAAGTACCGGTAGTCCTCGGCGTCCGACTTCACGCGGCCCGAGGTGGTGATCCCGGTGTCCTCGTGCCAGTGCCGGGTCTCCTGGATCACCGTGCCCGCGGCGTCGAGCACCGCGGCCTGCCGGCTGATCTCGTAGCGGACCGCGCGCTCCACCGAGCGGAACGAGTTCACGTTCTTGGTCTCGGTGCGGGTGCCCAGCGGGGACTGAGGCGTCGGGCGGATCGACACGTTGACGTCGGCGCGGACGTTGCCGCGCTCCATCCGCGCCTCGGAGACGTCCAGCGCACGGAAGATGTCCCGCAGCGCCTGCACGTAGGCACGGGCGACCTCGGGGGCACGCTCACCGGCACCGGTGATCGGGCGGGTGACGATCTCCACCAGCGGGATGCCGGCACGGTTGTAGTCGACCAGCGAGTACTCCGCGCCCTGGATGCGCCCGGTGGCGCCGCCGACGTGGGTGTTCTTGCCGGCGTCCTCCTCCATGTGCGCGCGCTCGATGTCCACGCGGAACACCGTGCCGTCCTCCAGCTCGACGTCCAGGTACCCGTCGTGGGCGATCGGCTCGTCGTACTGCGAGGTCTGGAAGTTCTTCGGCACGTCCGGGTAGAAGTAGTTCTTCCGCGCGAACCGGCAGGACTCGGCGATCTCGCAGTTCAGCGCGAGGCCGATCCGGATCGCGTGCTCGACCGCGGTGCCGTTGACGGCGGGCAGCGCGCCCGGCAGGCCGAGGGAGACCGGCGAGACCGCGGTGTTCGGCTCGGCGCCGAAGGTCTGCGGCGCGGAGTCGAACATCTTGGTCTTCGTGCCGAGCTCGACGTGGACCTCGATGCCGATCACCGGGTCGAACCGGGCCACGGCCTCGTCGTAGTCGACCAGGTCGACGGTCTGGGTGCTCACTCGCCCACCTCCAGCTCCGGGGCCTTCGCGAGCAGCGGGCCCTCCCAGCTCGTCTCCAGCAGCGCCTCGAGCGCGGCGCCCACGCGGTACAGCCGGTCGTCGGCCTTCGCCGGGGCCAGCACCTGGAAGCCGACGGGCAGCCCGTCGTCCGACAGGCCGTTCGGCAGCGACAGCCCCGGCACGCCGGCGAGGTTCGCCGGGATCGTCGCGACGTCGTTCAGGTACATCGCCAGCGGGTCGTCCAGCTTCTCGCCGAGCTTGAACGCCGTGGTCGGCGCCGTCGGGGAGACCAGCACGTCCGCCTGCGCGAACGCCGCGGCGAAGTCGCGCTGGATCAGCGTGCGGACCTTCTGCGCGCTGCCGTAGTAGGCGTCGTAGTAGCCCGCCGACAGGGCGTAGGTGCCCAGGATGATCCGGCGCTTGACCTCGTCACCGAAGCCGGCGCCCCGGGTCGCGGCCATCACGCGCTCCGCGGTGACCGGGCCCTCGGAGGGCTCGACGCGCAGGCCGAAGCGCATGCCGTCGAACTTCGCCAGGTTGCTGGACGCCTCGGACGGCAGGATCAGGTAGTAGGCGCCGAGCGCGTACTCGAAGTGCGGGCAGGAGACCTCGACGATCTCCGCACCGGCGTTGCGCAGGATCTCCAGCGACTCCTCGAAGCGCGCCAGCACGCCGGGCTGGTAGCCCTCGCCCTGCAGCTCGCGGATCACGCCGACGCGCACGCCGGTCAGGTCGCCGGTGGCACCCAGGCGGGCGGCCTCGACCAGGCTCGGCAGCGGCTCGCGGATCGAGGTGGAGTCGCGCGGGTCGTGCCCGCCGATCAGCTCGTGCAGCAGCGCGGAGTCGAGCACCGTGCGCGTGACCGGACCGGCCTGGTCCAGCGAGGACGCCAGCGCGATCAGCCCGTAGCGGGACACCGAGCCGTAGGTCGGCTTGACGCCCACCGTGCCGGTGACGGCCGCCGGCTGACGGATCGAGCCGCCGGTGTCGGTGCCGATCGCCAGCGGGGCCTCGTAGGCGGCGACCGCGGCGGCCGAGCCACCGCCCGAGCCACCGGGGATCCGGTCCAGGTCCCACGGGTTGTGCGTGTTGCCGTACGCGGAGTGCTCGGTGGAGGAGCCCATCGCGAACTCGTCCATGTTCGTCTTGCCGAGGATCGGCAGACCGGCGGCCTTGATCCGCTCGACCAGGGTCGCGTCGTACGGCGGCACCCAGCCCTCGAGGATCTTCGAGCCGGCCGTGGTCGGCAGACCCTTCGTCACCACGACGTCCTTGACCGCGATCGGCACGCCGGCCAGCGGGTGCAGCTCCTCGCCGGCGGCGCGGCGGGTGTCGACGTCGCGGGCGGTGGCCAGGGCCTCCTCGCCGGAGACGTGCAGGAACGCGTGCACGGCGGGCTCGACGGCGGCGATCCGGTCCAGGTGGGCGGAGGTCGCCTCGACGCTGGACACCTCGCCGGAGGTCAGGGCGTCGGCGAGCGCGGCCGCCGACAGGCGGGTCAGGTCGGTCATCTCACTCCTCCCCGAGGATCTGCGGGACGAGGAACTTGCCGTCCTCGGAGGCCGGCGCACCCGCCAGCACGTCGGCCTGGGCCAGCGGGGGCTCGGGCACGTCGTCGCGGAACACGTTCGTCATCGGCAGCGGGTGGCTGGTCGCGGGGACGTCGGGCGTCGCGACCTCGCTGACCCGGGCGACCGACTCGACGATGACGTCGAGCTCACCGGCGAGCCGGTCGAGCTCCTCAGACGTCAGGTCGATCCGCGCCAGGCCCGCGACGCGCGCGACCTCGTCACGAGAGAGGGAGGACATGCCGGTCAGTCTAGACGTGGCGCGACCTCCGGCGGTGCTGGGAGGACCGGTGCCGTGAGGCGTGGGCCGCCGGTGCGCGCCCACGCGCCCGCTCAGACCCGGGCGGCCGTGACCAGCGCGAGCACCGCGTCGGCGTAGGCGTCGGCCGCGTCCTCGGCCACGAAGCCGCGCTCCGGGCCGCCGGGCAGCTCGGCGACCACCTGGAAGGTGCCGTCCAGCGCGCGGGCCAGGCTGCGGAACGTCCCGCCCAGCAGGTCGCGCAGCTGGTCCTCCCGTGGCAGCCACACCGCGTCGTCCTGGGTCACCGAGTCCAGCGCCCACTCCGTCGTGCCGTTGAAGCCGAGCACGGTGCCGGTCGGGTAGTCGTGCGCCTCGATCGTCATCTCGCTGATCGTGAAGACCTCGCCCGCCAGCGCCGGCCGGTCGATGACGAACCGGTCCCCCGATCTCGGCGTCCAGCGCAGCCCGGCCGCGCGCAGCCGCTCCGCACGCTCGATCGCGATCATCGCGCCAGTATGGCCGCGCGGCGGGGCCGACGCCCGTGGACGGGGACCGCAGCGCGCGTGGTCGGCCGCGCGGTGCTCAGCGCTCGCGGTAGTGGTACCGCTCGGCCGGGCGGAAGCCCTGCTGGGCGTAGAGCGTCGCCGCCCCGGCGTTCTCCACCTCGACCTGGAGGAACGCCCGCCGAGCCCCGCGCTCCGCCGCCGCGGCCAGCGCGCGTTCGGTCAGCAGCCGGCCGATCCCGCGCCGCCGGGCGTCCGGGGCGACCATCAGGCAGGACAGCCCGACCCAGTCCTCCGCGAGCGCCGCGCGCAGCACGCCGACCACCCGCTCCCGCGCCGAGACGTCCACCGCGGTCAGGTACAGCGCCCGCGATCCGGTGACCACCGCCCGCGCGGTCTCCCGGTCCACGCCGCCCGACGCGGCCTTCACCGCGAGCCAGCCGTCCAGCCATGCCTCGTCCGGCGCGTCGGCGATCCCGACCCGCAGGTGCGCGGGAGCCGCGAGCGGTCCCCCGGGGATCTGCTGCGGCTGCACGACCATGGCTTCCGCACCCTCGTCGGGCGTACCGGCGGCGTGCGGCTGCGCCTCCCCACCCGCATCCCGCGTACCGGCGTGCAACCGCGCACCCACGTCCGGCGCGGCGAGGTCGCGCACGAGCACGTCCGTGGTGGCGGCCACGGCGTACCCGAGACCGTCCAGCACGGCGTCCAGCCCTGCGGGCGCGCCCGCGCAGATCCGGAACACCGGCGGCAGCCCCGCCTCGACCAGCACCGCCGAGGTCCGGGCCACCGCGTCCTCCAGCGCAGCGGTCCGGGCCGCCGCGTCGTCCAGCGTTGGCGTGCCGACCGCGTCCGGCGCCGCACCGACCGGCGCGCCGATCGGCAGCACCGAGTTCGCGCGCCGGGTGAACCCGCCGGAGATCCCCACCCGCCAGCCGTCGACCACCCGGGAACGCGCGGGCACCCAGGTCGCGGCCTCGACCAGCGCACCCGGGGCGTCCGGCGCCCGCCAGGTCAGCACGCGCAGCGCCACGCCCTCGTGCGCCCAGTCGCGCTCCGGCGCCGCCACGAAGCCGAGCCGCCGGTACAGCCGGTGCGCGGTGGGCATGGAGTCCAGCGTGGACAGCGCCACGTTCCGGGTCCCCCGCGCCACCGCCTCGCGCAGGGCGGCCACCACCAGCCGTTCCGCGACACCGCGCCGCCGGGCCTCCGGGGCGACCGCGAGCATCCGCAGCTCCACCTCGCCCGGCCCGGCGACCTCGGCGTAGGACGAGCCGTACGGGGCCAGGGTCAGCGTGCCGATCACGACGTCGCCGGTGACGGCGACCAGCAGCACGGCCTCGCGCGCCCGCCGCTCCGCGTCCCGCAGCTCGACCTCGTACCCGTCGTCCTCGTCCAGCAGCCGGTCCGCGTGGTACGCCTCGGCGGTCAGCGCCCCGGCCTGCGTCAGGTCGTCCGCACGCGCGACCCGCACCTGCACGGGCGCGGGCACCGCCCCGCCGGGCGTCGCCGCGCCACCCACGACGGCACCGTCCCCGCTCATGCCTCCTCCGTCGCCGTGCTCGTCGTCGCGTCCTCGGCCACCGCGTCCTCGTCGGCCCCGTCCGCCGCGTCCTCGTCCGCCGGCACGTCGCCCACCGCCGCCGGTCCCCCGGCGAGCAGGGCGGTGAACCCGTCCTCGTCCAGGATCCGCAGCCCGAGCTCGCGCGCCTTCGTCTCCTTCGACCCGGCGTTCTCCCCGACCACCACGTAGTCGGTCTTCTTCGACACGCTCCCCGCCGCCTTGCCGCCGCGGCTGAGGATCGCCTCCTTCGCCCCGTCGCGGCTGTACCCGCCGAGGCTGCCGGTCACCACGACGGTCAGCCCGGCCAGGGTCGCGCTGACCGACTCGTCGCGCTCGTCCGCCATGACCACGCCGTGCTCGCGCCAGCGGTCCACGATCTCCCGGTGCCAGTCCTCGGCGAACCAGTCGGCGATCGACCCGGCGATCGTCGGGCCGACGCCCTCGACCTCGGCGAGCCGCGCGGCGGCGTCCTCCTCCTCGAGCAGCGTGAGCAGGGCGTCCATCGACCCGAGCTGCTGGGCCAGCGCCCGGGCGGAGGTGGGGCCGACGTTGCGGATGCTCAGCGCGACGAGCACCCGCCACAGCGGCTTGGTCTTGGCGGCCTCGAGCTCGTCCAGCAGCGTGATCGCCTGCTTGGACGGCTCGCTGTCCGGCAGCACGCGTCCCTCCTCCTCGGCGGCACGCAGCTGGGCCTTGGTCCAGGTGAGCTGGCGGCGGAACGGGGCACGTCGGCGCACCACGCCGTCCTCGTCGGCCTTGGGCTCGCCGGTCTCGGCGTCGCGGACGATCACCTCGACCTCCTGCAACGCGCGCAGGCTCTGCGCGCGGATCGCCTGCCGCACGTCCTCCGGGGCGTCGAGCGGGTAGCCGACCAGCGCGAACAGGTCGGCCTCGTTGGCCACCGGCGGGTGCGCGGGCACCTCGGGCTGGGTGAGCGCGGCGGCGGTGACCTCGCCGAGGGCCTCGACGTCCAGCGCCCCGCGCGAGCCGATGTGCTCCACCCGGCCCCGGACCTGCGCCGGGCAGGTGCGGGCGTTCGGGCACCGCTGGTCCACGTCGCCCTCGCGCATGGACCGCAGCGTGGCGCCGCACTCCGGGCAGGTGGTCGGCATCTCCCAGGCGGGGTGCAGGCCGTCGTTCTCGACGCCCTCGACCGGCCCGACGATCTCCGGGATCACGTCGCCGGCCTTGCGCAGCACCACCATGTCGCCGGGTCGCACGTTCTTGGCGGCGACGACGTCCTTGTTGTGCAGGGTGGCCATGGCGACGGTGGACCCGGCGACGCGCACCGGCTCCATCACGCCGTAGGGGGTGACCCGACCGGTGCGGCCGACGTTGACCCGGATCTCCAGCAGGCGGGTGAACACCTCCTCCGGCGGGTACTTGAAGGCGATGGCCCACCGGGGGGCGCGGCTGGTGGCGCCGAGCCGACGTTGCAGGGCGAGCTCGTCCACCTTGACGACGATCCCGTCGATCTCGTGCTCGAAGGAGTGCCGGTGCTCGGCGACCTCGTCAATCCGGGCGCGCACGTCGGCCAGCCCGGTCACCACCCGCGAGTGCGGCGAGACCGGCACGCCCCAGCCCGCGAGCAGGTCGTAGACCTGGGACTGCCGCTCGATGCCGGCGCCGGTCGAGCCGTCCGCCCAGCGCAGGGCGCCGACGCCGTGCGCGTAGACGCTCAGCGGCCGCGAGGCGGTGACCCGGGGGTCCTTCTGCCGCAGCGAGCCGGCGGCGGCGTTGCGCGGGTTCGCGAACGGCGCCTTGCCGGCACGCACCTGGGCCTCGTTCAGCCGCTCGAAGACCTCCACCGGAAGGAACACCTCGCCGCGCACCTCGAGCTGCTGCGGGTGGGTGGCCGGGTCGCCGGCGAGCACCCGGGGCACGGAGCCGATGGTGAGGACGTTGAGCGTGACGTCCTCGCCGGTGCGGCCGTCGCCGCGGGTGGCGGCACGCACCAGCCGGGCGGGGCCGTCGTCGGTGCGCTCGTAGAGCAGGGCGATCGCGAGCCCGTCGATCTTCAGCTCGGTCAGGTAGTGCAGCGGCTCGTCCTCGGTCAGCTCAAGGTCGCGGTGCACCCGCTCGGCCCAGGCGCCGAGCTCCTCGGTGGAGAAGGCGTTGTCGAGCGAGAGCATCCGCTCCACGTGGTCGACCGAGCGGAACTCGGTGGAGAAGGTGCCGCCGACGCTGAGGGTCGGCGAGTCGGCGGGCCGGTAGCCGTACCGCTCCTCCAGAGCCTCGAGCCGGCGCAGCGTCGTGTCGTACTCGGCGTCGCTGGCGAGCGGGGCGTCCCGCAGGTAGTAGGCGAACTGGAGCTCGCGCACGCGGTCGGCGAGCCGGTCGTGCAGCGCCCGCACACCGGCCTCGTCCAGGTCGAGGTCCTGGTCGGGGCGCTGACCAGGGTCCTGACCCGTGAGGGCGGCGAGGGCGGGGCGGTCGTCGGCTGCGGGCGTGTTCACGAGCGACATCATCTCGCGGACGTCCGACATGCACCGGTCAGGCGGCGGCGAGCCCGAGCAGCCGGTCGACGGCCGGCAGCAGGCGCGCCCAGCCGTCGGCGGCGATCTCGAGCGCCTGGTGCTCGCCGTCGCCGACGTAGAGCCACAGGGTGCGCTCGCCGACCCGGCGGTGCAGGCACAGCCCGAGGTCGGCGGGGCGCTCGCGCTCCCGCCGGGCGCCGAGCAGCGGCTCCAGCTCGACGACGGGCACGGTGAGCCAGGTGCTCACGTGCTTGCGGTCGTGCTCGTGGTCGTCGGCGGCGTGCCGGACGACGCACCACGGCGGGCAGGGCTCGGCGAGCCAGGGCGGGGTGTCGACGACGGTCCTCACGGGTTCCTCCTGCGTCCGGTGCCGCGAGGTCCCGACCGGTCCCCGCGTCCTGCCGACCACGATCGACGCAGGCACTGACACCGGAGGTTCGTCATCCACAGGAGCGTCCCGGCGCCGACCCTGGGGACGACGGGGCGGTGGCGCGCCATCACGCGGCGAACCCGCCGACCGCCCGTTCCGGCAGGTCGCGGCACGCCGTGCACGACACGCCGTGCACCTCCCGGCCGACCGGCGCCGCGGGGGTGTCCCGCGGGGTGCGCGCCGCCGCTACGACCCGGGCCGGAGCAGCTCGTCCGGGTCGATGCCGAGCCCGGCGGCCAGCCGCTCCACCGAGCGCAGCGTCAGGTTCCGCTCACCCCGCTCGACACCGCCCAGGAACGTCCGGTGCACGCCGAGCACGTCGGCGAGCTGCTCCTGGCTCAGCCCGCGTCCGCGACGGATGCGCCGCACGACCCGGCCGACCCTCTGCTGCAGCTCGCCGTCCATCTGGACAACAGTGGTTCCTCGCTACTGATCTGTCTACACACCTATCAGTATCATCCCGCACGTCAGAGAAGCGCCAGACCTGCGCTCTCGTGCAGGGGTCAGTCCGAGGCGGCGAGCAGGGTCAGCGGGTCGAGCCCGAGGCCGGCGGCCAGCCGCTCGACCGACTGGAGGGTGAGGTTGCGCTCGCCGCGCTCCACCCCGCCCATGTAGGTGCGGTGCACCCCGAGCTCGTCGGCCAGCTCCTCCTGGCTGAGACCACGGTCGAGCCGGATCCGTCGGACGTTCTGACCCAGGGTTCGCTGCAGTGCGCCTTCCATGCCACCCACCGTCGCGGAGTCGCTACTCGAGCGTCTACAGACTGATCGGTAGCACGTCCTGGTCAGCGGCCCTCGCCGGGCCGCCGCCCGTTGCAGCGTGGCGCTCAGAGCCGCCCACGCCGGGCCGCGAGCGCCGTGCCGCCGACCACCAGCACCCCGCCGCCGATCGCCACCAGCGCACCGATCACCACGGCGTCCGGCACCGAGGACAGCACGACCTCCTGCCGCCCGTCGGCGGTGTCCCAGGCGCACACCGAGCGCGCCGGCAGCAGCGAGGTCGAGAGCGTCGCCCCGTCGGTGCCCTCGGCGGCCGCGGAGGTGCAGGTGCCATCGTCCGCCAGACCGGTGCTCAGCGATCCGCTGACCAGCACCACCCAGACCACGACCAGCGTGATCAGGCCGAGCAGCGCCGCCCCGGAGCCGCCGAGCAGCAGCAGCGAGCGGCGCAGGCTCCACTGCGCGCGGCGTCGCGGCGGCCGCACCGGCCTCCGCATCCCCGCACCCGCGCCCGTCGTGCCGTCCGTCCCCGTCACCGTCACTCCTCTGCCCGTTCGGCGACCAGGGAGGCCGCTCGCACCACCGAGGCCAGCACGTCGCGGGCCTCCCCCGCACCGCCACCGGCACCCCGCGCACCGGCGCCCGCTGCGCCCGCAGCGCCACCGGCGCCCGCACCGGGCACCACCGGCGGCGCCAGCAGCACCACGTCGCGCAGCCGCGCCCGCTCCAGGCCCACGCGGCCCCAGCCGTCGAGCACCGACTCCGCCACCCCGCGCACGTCCGGCCCCGCGCACTGCGAGGTCGCCGGCCGGGTCACCTGCGCCCACAGCGCCGTGCCCTGCTCCACCGCCTCGGCCACCCGCTCCCAGCGGCGCTCGTCCAGACCCGCCACCTCGACGCCCACCGCGTCCGGCCGGGCCGCCCGCGCCACCGGCAGCACGTCGCCGCCGGCGCCCACGTGCACCACCACCCGCTCCGCACCCGCCGCGCGCAGACCCTCGACCACCCGGGCCAGCCGCTCGGCGGCGGCGCCGCCCGGCACGGCACGCAGCCGCGCGTAGCCGGAGAACGTCGGCAGCACCCCGGCGACCACGGCGGCCAGCGCCGGCTCGTGCACCAGCACCGTCGGCGCCGACCCCGGCACCGAGCGGCGCACGGCGGCGAGGTGCTCGGCCACGCCGGCGACCAGCGACTCGGTGATCTCCTCGACGGCGCCCTCGTCGGCCAGCGCCCGGTCGCCCCGGGCCAGGTACACCGAGGCCGCCAGGGTCAGCGGGCCGCACATCGGCAGCACCAGCGGTCCGGTCCAGCCGTGCGCGGCCACCGCCATCACGTCCACCCGCTCGGCGCGCGCCGCGGCGAGCCGCTGGGCGTCCCGTCCGGGCCGGTCGGCCAGCCGCCAGCCGTGCGGGCCGAGCTCGGCCGGCAGCTCCACCAGCAGCGCCAGGCCGTCCGCGGCGGCGAGGGAGTCCCCCGGGCCGCGCTCGGGCAGCCGGACCAGCCAGGGCAGCCCGTCCAGGCCGTCGCGCAGGTCGGTCAGGTCGCCCAGCACCGTCTGCTGCGCCACCAGCCGCTCGGTGCCCGGCCAGGGCCCGACCCCGGCGACCCCGGTCACGGGGCGGGCACCGCGGCCGGAGCCGCCTCGACCCGCACCGCACCGTCGCCCGCAGCCACCGCCGCGCCCGACCCCGCCGCGCCCGGCACCAGCGCCCGCCCGGCGTCCTCCACCGTCGCCTGCCCCAGCACCGCCGTGCCGTCCGCACCGCCGTAGAGCACCACCGACTGCCCGGCCGCCACCCCGCGCAGGTCGCCGCCGCGCACCTCGACGTGCAGCACCCCGTCGACCGCCCGGGCCCGCACCGGCACCGGCGCCCCGTGCGCGCGCACCTGCGCCGCGCAGTCCACCCAGCCGACCGGCGGCTCGCCGAACCACACCGGCGCGGTCGCCGTCAGCCGGTCCACCGCGAGCGCCTCCGCGCCGCCGACCACCACCCGGTTGGACACCGGCTCGATCGCCAGCACGTACCGGGGCCGTCCGTCCGGCGCCGGGCGCCCGAGGTGCAGGCCCTTGCGCTGCCCGATCGTGAACCCGTACGCCCCCTCGTGCTCGCCGAGCACGGTGCCGTCGGCGTCCACGATCTCCCCCGGCTGCGCGCCCAGGCGGTCGCGCAGGAACCCGCGGGTGTCGCCGTCCGCGACGAAGCAGATGTCGTAGGAGTCCGGCTTCGCGGAGACGCCGAGCCCACGCGCGGCCGCCTCGGCGCGCACCTCGTCCTTGGAGGCGACGTCGCCGAGCGGGAACAGCGCGCGCGCCAGCCGCTCGGGGCCCATCACGGCCAGCACGTAGGACTGGTCCTTGGCGAGGTCGGCGGCGCGGGACAGCGTGGGCCGCCCGGCCGCGTCGACCCCGGCGCGGGCGTAGTGCCCGGTGCACACCGCGTCGAAGCCGAGCGCCAGCGCCTTGTCCAGCAGCGCGTCGAACTTGATGTGCTCGTTGCAGCGCACGCACGGGTTGGGCGTGCGACCGCGCTGGTACTCGGCGAGGAAGTCCGCGACGACCGTCTCCTCGAAGCGCTCGGACATGTCCCACACGTAGTACGGGATGCCCAGCACGTCTGCGGCACGGCGCGCGTCCCCGGCGTCCTCGATCGAGCAGCACCCGCGCGAGCCGGTGCGCATCTGCGCGCGGGACCGGGACAGCGCCATGTGCACGCCGACCACCTCGTGCCCGGCGTCCACCGCCCGGGCCGCCGCCACCGCGGAGTCCACCCCGCCGGACAGCGCCGCCAGCACCCGCATCAGGCGACCCCCGCCGTCGTCGTGCGCCCGGCCATCCCGGCCGCCCGCGCCCGCTCGACCACGCCGGGCAGCACCGCGAGCAGCGCGTCCACGTCCGCCGCGGTGGAGGTCCGGCCCAGGCTGAACCGCAGCGCGCCGCGGGCCTCCGGCTCGGGCAGCCCCATCGCGAGCAGCACGTGGCTGGGCTGCGGCACCCCCGCCTGGCAGGCCGACCCGGTGGAGCACTCCACCCCGGCCGAGTCGAGCAGGTACAGCAGGGAGTCGCCCTCGCAGCCCGGGAAGGTCAGGTGCGCGTTGGCGGGCAGCCGGCCCTCGCCCGGCTCCGCCCCGCGCAGCACGGCCGTCGGCACCGCGGCCCGCACGCCCGCGAGCAGCGCGTCGCGCAGCGCACCGACCCGTTCCGCGTGCTCCGCCCGCCCGGCCACCGCCGCCTCGACCGCCACCGCGAAGGACGCGATCGCGGGGGTGTCCAGCGACCCGGACCGCACGCCGCGCTCCTGCCCGCCGCCGTGCAGCACCGGCACCAGGTCCAGCCCGCGCCGGGCCAGCAGCGCGCCGACCCCCACCGGCCCGCCGACCTTGTGCCCGGACACCGTCATCGCGTCCAGCCCGGAGGCGGCGAAGTCCACCGGCACCTGGCCGACGGCCTGCACCGCGTCGCTGTGCACCGGGATCCCGTACCGGCGGGCCAGCGCCACCACCTCGGCGACCGGCTGCACCGTGCCGACCTCGTTGTTCGCCCACATCACCGAGATCAGCGCCGTGCTCGCCGCGTGCGCCTCCAGATCCGCACGCAGCGCGTCCAGCCGCAGCCGGCCGTCGCCGTCCACCGGCAGCAGCACGATCTCCGCGCCGGCGTGCTCGGCCAGCCAGAACGCCGGGTCCAGCACCGCGTGGTGCTCCACGGCGGAGACCAGCACCCGGCGCCGTGCCGGGTCGGCCGCGGTGCGTGCCCAGAAGATGCCCTTGAGCGCGAGGTTGTCGGCCTCGGTGCCGCCGCCGGTCAGCAGCACCTCGCTCGGGCGGGCGCCCAGGGCGGCGGCGATCCGCTCGCGCGACTCCTCCACGGTGCGCCGGGCGGCGCGGCCGGAGGTGTGCAGCGAGGACGGGTTGCCGGTCCTGCCGAGGTGCTCGACGAGCGTGGCGACCGCCTCCGGGGACATCGGCGTGGTCGCCGCATGGTCCAGATATGCGCTCACGTCCCCGAGTCTACGAACGACTTTGGCAAGATGAGCCCCGTGAGTGCCCCCGACGCGACGACGCCTCCCCTGGCCTTCAGCGGCCAACGCCTGGACTGGCGCGACCTGCCGCGATCGGTCCGCACCCGGATCACGGACCTCGCGGGCGCCCAGGTGACTGCCGAGACCAGCGCCACCACCGGGTTCAGCCCCGGCTTCGCCGCGGTGCTCGAGCTCGCCGACGGCCGCGGGGTGTTCGTCAAGGCGGTGTCGCCGGAGCAGAACCCCGAGTCCCCCGAGCTGGCCCGGCAGGAGATCCGCGCCGCCGCCGCGCTGCCCGCCGGGGTGCCCGCGCCCGCCCTGCTCTGGTCGGACGACGACGGCGACTGGGTCCTGCTCGGCTTCGAGGTCGCTCCCGGCCGGCCGCCGCTGCTGCCCTGGGAGCCGGCCGAGCTGCGCCAGGTGCTCGACGCGATGCAGGCGCTCGCCGCCGCCGAGCCTGTGCCGGGCCACGACCTGCCCCAGATCGCCGAGCAGCTGGTCGAGCAGTTCCAGGGCTGGCGCACGCTCGCGTCCGGGCCGGACGACGCCTTCGCCCCGCTGGACGACTGGGCCGACGGCACCGGCGCCTGGGTGCGCGAGCACCTCGACCGGCTGATCGCGTGGGAGTCCGACGCGGTGGCCGCGGCCGCGGGCACCGCCCTGGTGCACGGGGACCTGCGCGCCGACAACGTGCTGATCGACCACGACCACGGCCGCGTCGCGCTGATCGACTGGCCGCACGCCGCGGTGGGCGCACCCTGGCTCGACCTCGCGTTCATGCTGCCGAGCGTCGCCATGCAGGGCGGCGGCCGCCCGCAGGACCTGTTCTGGGCGGAGCCGGTGGCGTCCGGCCTGGACCCGGCGCAGCTGCGCGCCACGGTGGCCGGCCTCGCCGGGTACTTCGTCCGCGGCGCCCTGCTGCCCGCGCCGGTGGGCATCCCCAACCTGCGCGCGTTCCAGCGGGCGCAGGCGGAGCAGGCGCTGGCCTGGCTGCGCGACCTCGTCTGAGACCGCGCAGCCCGGCGTCACCGTGGCCGCGGGTCAGCGCAGCCGGCGCAGCTCCGCGGTGAGCGCGGGGACCACCGTGAACAGGTCCCCGACGATCCCGTAGTCCGCGATCTCGAAGATCGGCGCCTCCGGGTCGGGGTTGATCGCCACGATCGTGCCCGAGGCCTGCATGCCGCCCCGGTGGTGCACCGCGCCGGACACCCCGGCCCCGATGTACAGCCGCGGGGACACCGTCACCCCGGTCTGACCGATCTGCGCCTCGTGGCCGATCCAGCCCTCGTCGGTGGCCACCCGGGTCGCGCCGACCGCCGCGCCGAGCACGTCGGCCAGCTCCTCCAGCGGCCCGAAGTCGCCCTCGGTGCCGCGCCCGCCGACCACCACGGTGTCCGCGGAGGCGAGGTCCGGGCGGTCCGAGGGCGCCACCGGCGTCCGCTCCACCACCTCGACCCGCACCGCCCGCGCGGGCACGTCCAGGTCGATCGCCCGCACCTCGGGGGTGCTCGGGGCCTCGGCCGGGACCGCCGGGACCGCACCGGCCTTGACCATCACGACCGCCAGCGGGGTCAGCACCGCGCAGCGTGTGGTCCAGGTGCCTGCCAGCACCGTCTTGGTGGCGACCACCCGGCCTTCGGCGTCCCGCTCGACCGCGGAGGCGTCGGTGACGACACCGGCACCGGTGGCCACGGCCAGCCGCGCCACCGCCTCCTTGTTCTCGAAGGTCGAGACGGTCAGCACCGTGCCCGACCCGGCGGCGTCCACCGCCGCGCGCAGCGCCTCGGCCAGCACCGGCGTCAGCTGCGGGTCGGCGTCACCGGTCCGCACCGCGTGCACGGTGCTCACCCCGTACCGGCCCAGCACCTCCAGCGTCGCGGCGTCCGGGGCGTCGGCGCCGACCCACACGCCGTCCACCCGGTCGCCGAGCCCGCGCGCGATCGTCGCCAGCTCCAGCACCGCGGGCCGCAGCACGCCGTCCGGCTCGGACCGGTCCAGCAGCACCAGCACCGTCGTCCCGCTCACCGTGCCTCCTCCGGGGCCCGGCGCACGAGCCCGTTCTCCACCAGGTACGCGGCCAGCGCCGCCCCGGCCGTGCCGTCGTCCGTCACCAGCACCCGGTCCGTGCGCGGCGGGCGCGGCGACGCCTCCACCACGGCGGTGCGCGCGCCGGCGGTGCCGACGGCGGCCGGGTCCAGGCCGTGCTCCACCAGGTCGTCGACGGTGAGCGCCTCGACCTTCTTCTTGCGGGCGGCCATGATCCCGGCGAACGCGGGGTAGCGCGGCTCGTTGGCCCGGTCGGTCACCGAGACCAGCGCGGGCAGCGGCGCGCGCAGCACCTCGGTCGCGTGGTCCAGGTCGCGGCGGACCGTGACGACGCCGTCGGCCAGCGTGACCTGCGCGGCGAGCGTGAGCTGCGGCAGGTTCAGCAGATCCGCGAGAGCCGCGGGCAGCAGCGAGGTCAGCCCGTCCAGGCCGGCCATGCCGGTGACCACCAGGTCGACGTCGCCCACCCGGCGCACGACCGCGGCGAGCACCGCGGCGGTGCCGAACACGTCGGAGCCCGCGATCGCGTCGTCCACCACGTGCACCGCGGCGTCGGCGCCGAGCTGCAGCCCGCGACGCACCGCGTCCTCCGCGTCGTCCGGACCGACGGTCACCACGACCACCTCGGCCTCGCCGCCGGCGTCCCGGACCTGCTCTGCCAGCACGACCGCCGCCTCGACGGCGTTCTCGTCCAGCTCGTTGATGGTGCCCTCGCCGTCGTCGCGGACGAGCAGGCCGTCGGCCCGCAGCGCCCGGTCGGACTGGATGTCGGGCACGTGCTTGACGCACACCACGATCTTCACCCGAGGAACGTTACCCGCTGGGGAAGGCTGACCTCACCTGCACCTCCGGCGGATCCGGACCAGCGGGTGATCTGCACGCGGGGACATCTGCCTGTCACCTGCTCGGGCCAGAATGGACCCGTGACGCCCCCTGCCCCCGCCCGCCCCGCGCCGCCCCGCCTCGGCGTGCACGTGACCGACGACGGCATCGAGATCGGCGTGCTCGCCCCGCACGCCGAGGCCGTCGACCTGTGCCTGCTCGATCCCTACCCCGGTGCGCCCGGCGGTCACGCCGAGCGCCGGATCCGCCTGGACGGCCCCGACCTCGGCGTGTTCTCCGCCCGGGTGCCCGGCGTCCGGCCCGGCCAGCGCTACGGCCTGCGCGCGCACGGCGCGTGGGACCCGGCGGCGGGCCTGCGCTACAACCCGGCCAAGCTGCTGGTCGACCCGTACGCCTACGGGCTGGCCGGCGAGGTGTCCTTCGGGCCGGAGACCTACGGGCACGTGGTGGACGACGCCGCCGAGGGCGACCCGTACGGCCCGGCCGACCCGCGCGACTCCGCGGCGCACGTCCCGCACGGCGTGGTGATCGACCGCCGCCCCGGCCACCGCGGCCCGGCCGGTGACGCCGTCGACCCCGCCGCGAACCGCCCGTACACGCCGTGGGACCGCACCCTGGTCTACGAGGCGCACGTGCGCGGCCTCACCCTGCGCCACCCGGAGGTCCCCGCGGACCAGCGCGGCACCTACGCGGCGCTGGCCCACCCCGCCGTGGTCGAGCACCTGCTCACCCTGGGCGTCACCGCCGTCGAGCTGCTGCCGGTGCACGCGTCCTCCTCCGAGCCGCACCTGGTCGCCAGGGGCCTGAGCAACTACTGGGGCTACAGCACCCTCGGCTTCTTCGCCCCGCACCCCGGCTACGCCACCCGAGCCGCGCAGGACGCCGGCCCCGCCGCCGTGCTGGACGAGCTGCGCACCGCCGTGCACGCGCTGCACGCCGCCGGGATCGAGGTGCTGCTCGACGTGGTCTACAACCACACCGCCGAGGGCGGCCTGCCCGGCCAGCACCTCAGCCTGCGCGGCCTGGACTCCGCGGCGTACTACCTGCACGACGGCGGGCACCCGGCGGCGCTCGCCGACGTGACCGGCACCGGCAACACCCTCGACTTCCGCCGGCCCGAGGTGGTCCGGCTCGCGCTGGACTCGCTGCGGTACTGGGCTCAGGAGGTCGGCGTGGACGGCTTCCGCTTCGACCTGGCGGTCACCCTCGGGCGCGGGCACGCCGGCTTCGACCCCGACCACCCGTTCCTGGTCGCGGCGGGCACCGACCCGGCGCTGCACGGACTCAAGCTGATCGCCGAGCCGTGGGACGTCGGGCCGGGCGGCTGGCGCACCGGCCAGTTCCCGCCGCCGTTCGCCGAGTGGAACGACAAGTTCCGCAACTCGGTGCGCTCGTTCTGGCTGGCCGATCCCGGTCGCGCCGCGCACGGCCTGCCCGAGCACCGGGTCCGCGACCTCGCCACCCGCCTGTCGGGATCGGTGGACCTGTTCGGCCACTCCGACCCGCCGCTGGCCCGCGGCCCGCGCGCCTCGATCAGCTACGTCACCGCGCACGACGGCTTCACCCTGGCCGACCTGGTGGCCTACGAGCACAAGCACAACCAGGCCAACGGCGAGGACAACCGGGACGGCTCGGACGACAACCGGTCGTGGAACCACGGCGTCGAGGGCCGCGTCGGCACCGACTCGGTGGCCGTCGACATCGTGCCGCTGCGCCGCCGGTCGATCCGCAACCTGCTCGCCACGCTGCTGCTGTCCGCCGGCACCCCGATGCTCACCGCCGGCGACGAGATCGGCCGCACCCAGCGCGGCAACAACAACGCCTACTGCCAGGACTCCGAGCTGTCCTGGCTGTCCTGGGACGTCACGGGCTGGCGCGCCGACCTGCTCGCCACCGCCCGGCACCTCACCGCCCTGCGCCGGGCGCACCCCGCGCTGCGCAGCACGAGGTTCTTCACCGGACGCCCGCGCGAGGAGCGCCGTCCCGACCTCGCCCGCCCCGATCTCACCTGGTTCGACCCCACCGGCGACCCGTTCACCTACGAGCGCTGGCACGACGCCGACCTGCGCACCCTGCAGATGCTGCGCGACGTGGACGGCGACGCGGTGCTGCTGGTGATCAACGGTGCGCTCGACCCGGCGGACGTCGTGCTCGCCGACGACCGGCCGACCACGTGGACCCTGGCCTGGGACTCGACCTGGGAGCACCCCGACGAGGCGCGCACCTCCGCGATCAACGGGGCGCTGCGCGCCGGCTCCGGCAGCCGCGTCGTGCTGGAGCCGCTCAGCCTGCGGGTCTACACGGCCTGACCCCGCCGCGCAGGCCCGCCCCGTAGGCCCGCCGCGTGACCGCCCCGCGCCCGCGCACGACCCACGCGTTCCGGCCCCGCGCACGCCGGAGGGCCGGGCGCACGCCGGAGGGCCGGGCGCACCCGCACCCGGCCCTCCGTCACGCACGTCCCGCGGCGGCGTCAGCCCGCGTTCGCCACCAGCCCCACCTCGGCCACCGAGGCGAGCCCGGCGTGCCGCGGCACCACGCGCACGCTGTACCCGAACGGCCCGGAGGCGTCCAGCAGCACCTCGCCCGCGAAGGCGTGCCGCCCGGCCTCGTAGGACTCCGCGAGCGCCAGCGGGTCGACCGTGAAGGACGCCAGCTCGTCGGACTCGGACACCCGGCCGTGCACGACCTGCACCTCGACGTCCGCCGGGTCCAGGTCACCCAGGGACACGTAGGCCTTGACGTGCAGCGCGTCGCCGACCTGCGGCACCTCGCCGACGCCGCCGGACTCGACGTGGTCCACCCGCACCTGCTGCCAGCCCGCGCGCACGCGGCCCTTCCAGGCGGCGAGCTCGCGTGCGCCGGTGAACCCGGTGCCGCCCGCGAGCGCCCGGCCGGCCACCGTCGCCGGCAGGTACAGCCGGTCCACGTAGTCGGCGACCATGCGGGTGGCCTGCACCTTCGGGCCGAGGGTGGCCAGCGTGTGCCGGACCATCTCCAGCCAGCGGCCGGGCAGCCCGTCGGCGTCCCGGTCGTAGAACCGCGGGGCCACCTGGTGCTCGATCAGGTCGTAGAGCGCGGCGGCCTCCAGGTCGTCCCGGTGGTCGGGGTCCTCGACGCCGTCGGCGGTGGGGATCGCCCAGCCGTTCTCGCCGTCGAACCACTCGTCCCACCAGCCGTCCAGGATCGACAGGTTGAGCCCGCCGTTCAGGGCCGCCTTCATCCCGGAGGTGCCGCAGGCCTCGAGCGGGCGCAGCGGGTTGTTCAGCCAGACGTCGCAGCCCGGGTAGAGGGTCTGCGCCATGGCGATGTCGTAGTTCGGCAGGAACACGATCCGGTGCCGCACGCCCGCCTCGTCGGCGAACCGCACGAGCTGCTGGATCAGCCGCTTGCCCTGGTCGTCGGCGGGGTGGGACTTGCCGGCGATCACCAGCTGCACCGGCCGCTCGGGGTGGGTGAGCAGCGCGCGCAGGCGGTCGGGGTCGCGCAGCATCAGCGTGAGGCGCTTGTAGGTCGGCACCCGGCGGGCGAAGCCGATCGTCAGCACGTCCGGCGACAGCACGTCGTCCACCCAGCCGAGCTCGGCCGGGCTGGCGCCGCGGCGGGCCCACGAGGCGCGCACCCGGCGGCGGGCGTCCTCGACCAGCTGGGCGCGCAGCGTGCGGCGCATCTGCCACAGCTCGGCGTCGGTGATCGCGTCGGTGCGCAGCCAGCCGTCACCGGTGGCGATCTCGTCGTGGGTCAGCCGGGACCCGGCCAGGTCCACCAGCCGGCGGTCCACCCACGTCGGGGAGTGCACGCCGTTGGTGACCGAGGTGATCGGCACCTCGACGTCGTCGAAGCCCGGCCACAGCCCGTTGAACATGCCGCGGGAGACCTCGCCGTGCAGCAGCGAGACGCCGTTGGCGCGTCCCCCGAGCCGCAGGCCCATCACCGCCATGTTGAACATGAGCGGGTCGCCGCCCTCGTAGTCCTCGGCGCCGAGCGCCAGCACCCGCTCCACCGGAACGCCCGGGGCCGCGTTGCTGCCGCCGAAGTACTGCTGCACCAGGGACGCCTCGAAGCGGTCGATGCCCGCGGGCACCGGCGTGTGGGTGGTGAACACCGTCGCGGCGCGCACCGCCTCCAGCGCCTCGGCGAAGCCCAGGCCCGCGCCGTCGACCAGCTCGCGGATCCGCTCCACCCCGAGGAACCCGGCGTGGCCCTCGTTGGTGTGGTAGACCTCCGGCTCCGGCGCACCGGTCAGCCGCGACCACAGCCGCAGCGCGCGCACGCCGCCGACGCCGAGCAGCAGCTCCTGCTGGAGCCGGTGCTCGCCACCGCCGCCGTACAGCCGGTCGGTGACCTTGCGGGCGGCCTCGTCGTTCTCCGGCACGTCCGAGTCGAGCAGCAGCAGCGGCACCCGGCCCACGGTCGCGTTCCACACGTGCGCGTGCAGCGTGCGGTCGCCGGGCAGCGCGATCCGGATCACCGCGGGGGTGCCGTCCTGCTCGCGCAGCAGCGTCAGCGGCATGCCGTCCGGGTCGAGCACCGGGTAGGTCTCCACCTGCCAGCCGTCCCGGGTCAGCGACTGCTTGAAGTACCCGGCGCCGTACAGCAGGCCCACGCCGATGATCGGCACGCCCAGGTCGGACGCGCTCTTCAGGTGGTCGCCGGCCAGGATCCCGAGGCCGCCGGAGTACTGCGGCAGCACGGCGGTGATGCCGAACTCCGGGGAGAAGTAGCCGATCGCGGCGGGCAGCTCGGGGTGCCCGGCCTGCTGGCGCTGGTACCAGCGGGGCGCCTGGAGGTACTCGTGCAGGTCGGCGACCGCCGCGCGCACGGCACCCACCACGTCCGGGTCGGCGGCGAGCTCGGCCAGGCGCTCGGGGCGCAGCGCACCGAGGAGCGCGACCGGGTCGCCCTGCACCTCGGCCCACAGCGCGGGGTCGATCTGCTCGAAGAGGTCGCGGGTCGGGGCGTGCCACGACCAGCGCAGGTTGTGCGCCAGCTCGTCCAGGTCGGCGAGCGGGGCGGGCAGCGACGTGCGGACCGTGAATCTGCGGATGGCTCTCACACGGTCGAGCGTACGCAGGTCGAGCCCCCGTCGAACAGCCCTTCGGTCCCCCACGGACACCGGACGGACCCGCACGGGTGCACCCGTCCGCGCACGTCGCACGCCTGCGGCCTCGTGTCCGGATGCCCGACGCCCCGCGCAGTGGATAGGTTCGTGCTGTGACTCAGACCTCGGCGCCCCGGGACCCCGCCCCTCGCCGCTCCCGCGAGCGCACCGCCGGTGCCGCCGCCCCCGCCCGTCCGCAGCCGGTGCTCGGCCACCCGCCGATCGGCCGGATCCCGGTGGTCGACGTCTCCCCCGTGGTCGAGGGCGGCCGCTGGCCGGCGAAGGCCACCGTCGGCGAGGCCGTGCCGGTGCGTGCCACCGTCTTCCGCGAGGGCCACGACGCCGTCGCCGCCACCGCCGTGCTGGTCGGGCCGGACGGCACCGATCGCGCCCGCGGCCTGATGGTCGACATCGCCCCCGGCCTGGACCGGCTGGAGGCGCACCTCGTCCCGGACGAGCCCGGCCGCTGGGGGCTGCGGGTCGACGGCTGGTCCGACCCCTACGCCACCTGGGCGCACGACGCCGCGATCAAGGTCGCCGCCGGGGTGGACGTCGAGCTCATGCTCGAGGAGGGCGCCCGGCTGCTGGAGCGCGCCGCCGCCCGCACCGCCGACGACACCGGCACGGGAGTCCCCGAGGCGCACCGCCGCACCTGGCAGGACGCCGTGGTGGCCCTGCGCGACACCGGCCGCCCGGCCCCCGCCCGGCTGGCCGCCGGTCTCGGCGAGGACGTGCGCGACGCGCTCGCCGCCCACCCGCTGCGCGACCTGCTCAGCCCGTCGCCGGTGTACCCGCTGGTGGTGGACCGCCCGCTGGCGCTCGCCGGCGCCTGGTACGAGATCTTCCCGCGCTCGATCGGTGCCACCTACGACCCGGCCACCGGCACCTGGACCTCCGGCACGCTGCGCACCGCCGCCGAGGACCTGCCGCGGATCGCCGGCATGGGCTTCGACGTCGTCTACCTGACACCGATCCACCCGATCGGCACCACGCACCGCAAGGGCCGGAACAACACCCTGGAGACCCGCCCCGGCGATCCCGGCTCCCCGTACGCGATCGGCTCGCCGGACGGCGGCCACGACGCGATCGAGCCGTCGCTGGGCACCTTCGCGGACTTCGACGCCTTCGTCGCCCGCGCCCGGGACCTCGGCATGGAGGTCGCCCTCGACCTCGCCCTCCAGTGCTCCCCGGACCACCCGTGGGTCGCCGAGCACCCGGAGTGGTTCACCACCCGCGCCGACGGCACGATCGCCTACGCCGAGAACCCGCCGAAGAAGTACCAGGACATCTACCCGCTGAACTTCGACAACGACCCCGAGGGCATCGCCCACGAGGTCCGCCGGGTGCTCCAGGTGTGGATCGACCACGGCGTCACCGCGTTCCGCGTGGACAACCCGCACACCAAGCCGCTCTCGTTCTGGGAGTGGCTGCTCGCCGACGTGCGCGCCGCCCACCCCGAGGTGGTGTTCCTCTCCGAGGCGTTCACCCGCCCGGCGATGATGCTCAACCTCGGGCGGATCGGCTTCCACCAGTCGTACACGTACTTCACCTGGCGGAACACCAAGGAGGAGGTCGCCGAGTACCTCGCCGAGGTGTCCGGCGAGCAGGGCGCGTGGATGCGCCCGAGCTTCTGGCCGACCACCCACGACATCCTCACCCCGACCATGCAGACCGGCGGTGCGGCCGGGTTCGCCCTGCGCGCGGTGCTCGCCGCGCTGGGATCACCCACCTGGGGGATCTACACCGGCTACGAGCTGGTCGAGGACGTGCCGCGCCCCGGGGTCGAGGAGCAGATCGACAACGAGAAGTACGAGTTCAAGCCGCGCGACTGGGCCGCCGCCGAGGACCTCGGGATCGCCCGGCTGCTGACCTCGCTCAACGCGATCCGCGCCGCGCACCCCGCGCTGCGCCAGCTGCGCAACCTCACCGTGCACCCGACCACCGATCCCTCGCTGGTCTGCTTCTCCCGGCACCTGCCCGCGCACCTGTCCCCCACCGGCGTCGCCGACACCGTGCTCGTGGTGGTCAACCTCGACCCGCACGCCGCCCACGACGGCGTGCTCGAGCTCGACCTCGCCGCGCTCGGGCTGGACCCGGGATCCCCGGACGCCCGGTTCGTCGCGCACGACGTGCTCTCGCAGGAGGTCTACGCGTGGGACGGCCGGCCGTGGGTGCGGCTCGACCCGCAGGCACGGGTGGCGCACGTGATCCAGGTGGAGCGGGTGTGACCCCCGCGGGCGGGACGGGCGGCGTGCCGGTGCCGCCCGCGAGCGCGGTGCGGCCCGCGTCCGCGCGCCCCGCCTCCCCGCCCACCGGGCAGATCGCGGTCGGCGCCCTGCCCGCCCGCCGCCGGCCCGAGGTGCCGGCCGGTGCGCCCGTCGCCGATCCGCCCGGCCACCCGGCCGCCGACCCGGCCCGCCCCGGCCTGCGCGAGGACCCGGACTGGTACCGCACCGCCGTGTTCTACGAGGTGATGATCCGCTCGTTCTCCGACTCCTCGGGCAGCGGCAGCGGCGACCTGCGCGGGCTCACCGAGCGGCTGGACTACCTGCACTGGCTCGGGGTGGACTGCCTCTGGCTGCCGCCGTTCTACCCCTCACCGCTGCGGGACGGCGGCTACGACGTCGCCGACTACACCGCCGTGGCCCCGCAGTACGGCACCCTGGACGACTTCACCGACCTGGTCGCGCAGGCCCACGAGCGCGGGATGCGCGTGGTGGTCGACCTGGTGATGAACCACTCCAGCGACCAGCACCCCTGGTTCCAGGCCTCGCGCTCCGACCCGGACGGCCCCTACGGCGACTTCTACGTCTGGGGCGACGACCCCACCCGGTACCAGGACGCCCGGATCATCTTCGTCGACACCGAGACCTCCAACTGGACCTTCGACCCGGTGCGCCGGCAGTACTTCTGGCACCGGTTCTTCAGCCACCAGCCGGACCTCAACTTCGACAACCCGCGTGTGGTCGACGCCATGATGGACGTCGCCCGGTTCTGGCTGCGCCTCGGGGTCGACGGTTTCCGCCTGGACGCGGTGCCCTACCTGTACGAGCGGGACGGCACCAGCTGCGAGAACCTGCCGGAGACGCACACCTTCCTGCGCGACCTGCGGGCGATGATCGACGCCGAGTTCCCGGGCCGGATCATGCTCGCCGAGGCCAACCAGTGGCCGCAGGACGTCGTGCACTACTTCGGCACCGAGGCCGAGCCCGAGTGCCACATGTGCTTCCACTTCCCGGTGATGCCGCGGATCTTCTACGGCCTGCGCGACCAGCGCGCCACCGCGATCGTGGACATCCTGGCCGACACCCCGGCGATCCCGGCGGGCGCCCAGTGGAGCACCTTCCTGCGCAACCACGACGAGCTCACCCTCGAGATGGTCTCCACCGAGGAGCGCGCGTCCATGTACGGCTGGTACGCCCCGGACTCCCGGATGCGCGCCAACATCGGCATCCGGCGCCGGCTCGGCCCGCTGCTGGACGACTCGCGCAAGGAGGTCGAGCTGGCCCACGCGCTGCTGCTGTCGCTGCCGGGCAGCCCGTGCCTGTACTACGGCGACGAGATCGGCATGGGCGACAACATCTGGCTGCCCGACCGCGACGCCGTGCGCACGCCGATGCAGTGGACGCCGGACCGCAACTCCGGCTTCTCCACCGCCGACCCCGGCCAGCTCTACCTGCCGGTGATCCAGTCGCTGGTGCACCACTACAACAACGTCAACGTCGAGGCGCACCTGGCCCAGCCGACCTCGCTGCTGCACTGGGTGCGCGGCATGCTCGCCGTGCGCCGTCGGTACTCCGCGCTCGGTCGTGGCGACTTCACCGTGGTCCCCGGCGACAACGACGCCGTGCTCGCCTTCCTGCGCCGCACCCCCGAGCAGACCGTGCTCGTCGTCGCCAACCTCGCCTCGACCGCCCGCGCCAGCACCCTGCGGCTCCCGGACCTGCCGGGCGCCGCCCTGCACGACGTCTTCGGTGGCTCCGCGTTCCCCGCGGTCGGCGCCGACGGCACGCTCTCCCTCACCCTCGGATCACGCGACTTCTACTGGCTGGCGGTGACCTGATGACCGAGCGACGGGTCGAGCACGAGGCGCGCGACGACGCGCTGGCCGCGCTGCTGGGGCCGTGGCTGCCGGCCCGGCGCTGGTTCCCGGTCAAGGGCACCGCCGCCCGGATCGAGGCCGTCGGCGGGACCACCCTGACCGACCCCGAGCACGAGGCCGAGGTCCGGGTGCTGCTGGTCCGGGCCGCCGCCTCCGGCGCCGGGGCGGTGCTCCAGGTGCCGCTGGTGCTGCTGCCGGCGGACGTCGTCGCGCCGGGCGCCGACGGTGACCCCGCGCTGGTCGGGACCCTGCCGGACGGCACCACGGTGCTCGACGGCGCCGGCCACCCCGCCTTCCTGCGCGCCTGGATCGCCGCCGCCGACCTCGCCGACGCGGGTCTTGCGCACACCCCGCACCTGGGCGCCCCGCGCGTGCTGCCCGGCGAGCAGTCCAACACCTCGGTGATCCTGCCCGGGGCCGGCCCCGACGGCAGCACCGCCATGCTCAAGGTCTTCCGCGGGCTGTCCGACGGCGCCAACCCCGACGTCGACGTCCCGCGTGCGCTGGCCGGCACCGGGTGGACCCACGTGCCCCGTCCGCTCGCCTGGATGAGCGCCGCGTGGCCGGATCCCCCTGAGCGGGGCGAGGGGCGCGAGGGGCGCGCGGGCTCCGACCCGGACGGCGGGGTCGTAGACGGCGGCGTGGCGCACGGCCACCTCGGCGTGCTGTCCGTGTTCGTGCCCGGGGCCACCGACGGCTTCGAGCTCGCCTGCGACCTCGCCGCGCGCGGGGAGTCCTTCGCCGACCTCGCCGAGGACCTCGGCGCCGTGGTCGGGCAGATGCACCGCGCGCTCGCTGCCGCGCTGCCGGTGGGCGGGGGCGGGGGTGAGGCCGGTGCGCCGCCGGCCGCCGATCCCCTGCCGCCGGCCGATGCCGCGCTGCCAGCCAATCCCGCGGCCCCGGCCGATGCCGCGCCGGCGGCCGATCCCGACGCACCCGCGGCGCCCGGCCGCGACACCCTCGACGACGCCGCCACCGCCGCCGGAGCCCTGCGCGACCGCTTCGCCTGGGCGTCCGCCGCCGTGCCCGAGCTGCACCGGCACGCCGCTGCCGTCGACCGCCTCGCCACGGCCACCGCCGCCCTGCACGACCTGCCGCCGCGCCAGCGCGTGCACGGCGACCTGCACCTCGGCCAGGTGCTGCGCGGCGACGGCACCTGGTACGTCCTCGACTTCGAGGGCGAGCCGCTCGTCCCCGTCGCCCAGCGCACCCGCCCCGACCTGGCGCTGCGCGACGTCGCCGGGATGCTGCGCTCGATCGACTACGCCGCCGCCGTCGGCCACGCACGCCCGGGATGGGCCGCCGACGCCCGCCGCGCGCTTCTCGCCGGCTACGCCGCCCGGTCGGCCCCGATCGGCCCCGCCCTGCGCGACCACCTGCTCCGCGTGCTCGAGCTCGACAAGGCGCTGTACGAGGCCGTCTACGAGGCGCGCAACCGGCCCACCTGGACCGCGATCCCCCTCGACGCGATCGAGCGCCTGCTCGGCTGACCGCGACGCGCCGACCAGCACCTGCGCGCCGTGTCCCTGCGCGAGCGGCCCGGTGGTGGTTGGGTAGGGACATGGATCGCCCGGCCGAGACGTCGCCCGTCACCGTGGACCCCGGAACCCTGCGCGCCGTCGCGTCGGGCACCTTCCACGATCCGCACTCCGTGCTCGGCGCGCACCTGACCGGCAGCGGTCTGCTCGTGCGCACCCTGCGCCCGCTCGCCGACTCCGTGGTGGTCGTCACCGCCGCCGGCCGCACCCCCGCCGAGCACGTGCAAGACGGCATCTGGGCCGCCCTGCTGCCCGATCGCGAGGTCGTCGACTACCGGCTCGACGTCACCTACGGCGCCGACACCACGCGGGTCGACGACCCCTACCGCTACCTGCCCACCGTCCAGGAGCTGGACCGGCACCTGATCCGCGAGGGCCGGCACGAGCAGCTGTGGACCGTGCTGGGCGCGAACGTGCACCGCTACCCCGGTGCGCTCGGCGAGGTCGAGGGCACCGCCTTCGCGGTCTGGGCGCCCAACGCCCGCGCCGTGCGCGTCGTCGGCGACCTCAACCACTGGCAGGGCGTCAGCCACGCCATGCGCTCCCTCGGCGACTGCGGCGTGTGGGAGATCTTCGTCCCCGGTGTCGGCGCCGGTGCGCGCTACAAGTTCGAGATCCTCGGCTCCGACGGGCACTGGCGGCAGAAGGCCGACCCGCTCGCCAAGGGCACCGAGGTCCCGCCGGCCACCGCCTCCGTCGTGGTGGAGTCGGTGTTCTCCTGGGGCGACGCCCCGTGGATCGAGAACCGCCGCACCCACGACGCCCACGGCGGCCCGATGAGCATCTACGAGGTGCACCTCGGCTCGTGGCGGCAGGGCCTGTCCTACCGCGACCTCGCCTCCCAGCTCACCGAGTACGTGCTCGACCTCGGCTTCACCCACGTGGAGTTCCTGCCGGTCAGCGAGCACCCCTTCGGCGGGTCCTGGGGCTACCAGGTGTCCTCGTACTACGCGCCGACCTCCCGGTTCGGCCACCCCGACGACTTCCGGTACCTGGTCGACACCCTGCACCGCGCCGGGATCGGCGTGCTGCTCGACTGGGTGCCGGCGCACTTCCCCAAGGACGAGTGGGCGCTCGCCCGCTTCGACGGCGGACCCCTGTACGAGCACCCGGACCCGCAGCGCGGCGAGCAGCCCGACTGGGGCACCTACGTCTTCGACTTCGGCCGCGCCGAGGTCCGCAACTTCCTGGTCGCCAACGCGACCTACTGGCTGGAGGAGTTCCACGTCGACGGGCTGCGGGTCGACGCCGTGGCCTCCATGCTCTACCTCGACTACTCCCGCCAGCCGGGACAGTGGACCCCCAACGCGCACGGCGGCCGGGAGAACCTGGAGGCCATCTCCTTCCTGCAGGAGACCAACGCCACCGCCTACCGCCGCAACCCCGGTGTCGTCATGATCGCCGAGGAGTCGACAGCCTGGCCGGGCGTCACCAGCCCCACCGACGGCGGCGGGCTCGGGTTCGGGCTCAAGTGGAACATGGGCTGGATGAACGACACGCTCCGCTACCTCGCCGAGCAGCCGATCAACCGGCGCTACCACCACAGCGAGGCCACGTTCTCGCTGGTGTACGCGTTCTCCGAGCACTTCGTGCTGCCGCTCAGCCACGACGAGGTGGTGCACGGCAAGGGCTCGATCATGCGCAAGATGCCCGGGGACGACTGGCAGCAGCGCGCCGGTGTCCGGGCGCTCCTTGCGTACCAGTGGTCGCACCCCGGCAAGCAGCTGCTGTTCATGGGCACCGAGTTCTCCCAGGGCACCGAGTGGGCGGAGTCCCGCTCGCTCGACTGGTACCTGCTGGACCACGCCCCGCACCGCGGCGTGCAGTCCGCCGTGCGCGACCTCAACCGCTTCTACCGCGAGCACCCCGCCCTGTGGGCGCTGGACCACTCGCCGCAGGGCTTCGAGTGGATCGACGCCAACGACGCCGACCACAACGTGCTGGCCTACCTGCGCCGGGACGACCAGGGCGGCGTCGTGGCCGTGGTGGTGAACTTCTCCGGCGTGCCGCACGAGTCCTACCGGCTCGCGCTCCCCCAGGGCGGTACCTGGATCGAGGCGCTGAACACGGACGCCACGGAGTACGGCGGCTCGGGTGTCGGCAACCTCGGCGCCGTCGAGGCCCGTCCCGAGCCGCACCACGGGCGCGCGTTCTCCGCCACCCTGCGCGTGCCGCCGCTCGGCGTCCTCTTCCTCACCCCCGCCTGAGACCACACCCCTCGGCGAAGTAGGACTCCGCGGTACCACCACGGCAGCAGCCGACGTCGGTGATCGCGGGTGTGCCCCGGTGTCGGAGACGCGCACTGCCGTTCAGCACGGCCTCCCGCGGCCTGCGGCCCAGCCTGACAGCCTGCCGAGCCCCGCCATTTGTGCGTCTGCCCGTGTCACGGACCTGGCGTCAGGACACCGCGACCCCGCGTATGAATGCGCCCGGATTCCGATGCGCCCGGAAGCGAACGGCATACCCGCAGACGCCCCTGTCACGGCGGCCGGCTCGCAGCGACCAGACTCGCGTCCACAGGCGAGAGTGCCCCGCACCATCATCACAGAGCCCAGTCCGGCACCCGTCCTGAGCGATGTCCGGGTACGACGAAGAGCCACCCCCGCAAGGGGGTGGCTCTTCGTGAAATGGTGTCCGGCGGCGTCCTACTCTCCCACACCCTGGCGAGTGCAGTACCATCGGCGCTGAAGGGCTTAGCTTCCGGGTTCGGAATGGGACCGGGCGTTTCCCCTTCGCTATGACCGCCGTAACTCTGTCGAACTTGTCAAACACAGGCCACCAACCCGCACGCAAGGCGCGTTTAGGGGTGGGTGTTCGCGGTTCGGGAACCGCACAGTGGACGCGACACATCAAAAAGTGTTGTGGTGAAGTTGTCGGCTTATTAGTACCGGTCAGCTGCGGCAGTCGTTAGTCCTGCCTTCCACATCCGGCCTATCTACCCGGTGGTCTAGCCGGGAGCCTCTCAGACCCGAAGGTCCGTGGAAACCTCATCTTGAAGCAGGCTTCCCGCTTAGATGCTTTCAGCGGTTATCCCTTCCGAACGTAGCCAACCAGCCGTGCTCCTGGCGGAACAACTGGCACACCAGAGGTTCGTCCGTCCCGGTCCTCTCGTACTAGGGACAGCCCTTCTCAAGTTTCCTGCGCGCGCAGCGGATAGGGACCGAACTGTCTCACGACGTTCTAAACCCAGCTCGCGTACCGCTTTAATGGGCGAACAGCCCAACCCTTGGGACCTACTCCAGCCCCAGGATGCGACGAGCCGACATCGAGGTGCCAAACCATGCCGTCGATATGGACTCTTGGGCAAGATCAGCCTGTTATCCCCGGGGTACCTTTTATCCGTTGAGCGACGGCGCTTCCACAAGCCACCGCCGGATCACTAGTTCCGACTTTCGTCCCTGCTCGACCTGTCAGTCTCACAGTCAAGCTCCCTTGTGCACTTGCACTCGCCACCTGATTGCCAACCAGGCTGAGGGAACCTTTGAGCGCCTCCGTTACATTTTAGGAGGCAACCGCCCCAGTTAAACTACCCACCAGGCACTGTCCCTGATCCGGATCACGGACCGAGGTTAGATATCCAGAGCGACCAGAGTGGTATTTCAACGTTGACTCCACCGACACTGGCGTGCCGGCTTCACAGTCTCCCACCTATCCTACACAAGCCGCACCGAACACCAATACCAAGCTATAGTAAAGGTCCCGGGGTCTTTCCGTCCTGCTGCGCGTAACGAGCATCTTTACTCGTAGTGCAATTTCGCCGAGTTCGCGGTTGAGACAGCGGGGAAGTCGTTACGCCATTCGTGCAGGTCGGAACTTACCCGACAAGGAATTTCGCTACCTTAGGATGGTTATAGTTACCACCGCCGTTTACTGGGGCTTAAATTCTAAGCTTCGCCTTGCGGCTGACCCGTCCTCTTAACCTTCCAGCACCGGGCAGGCGTCAGTCCGTATACATCGTCTTGCGACTTCGCACGGACCTGTGTTTTTAGTAAACAGTCGCTTCCCCCTGGTCTCTGCGGCCCTCCACGCTGCCCCGGGCAAGCCGGTTCACGTTTCAGGCCCCCCTTCTCCCGAAGTTACGGGGGCATTTTGCCGAGTTCCTTAACCACGATTCACTCGATCGCCTTAGTATTCTCTACCTGACCACCTGAGTCGGTTTAGGGTACGGGCGGCTAGAACCTCGCGTCGAAGCTTTTCTCGGCAGCATAGGATCACCCAATCATCCAGCATACGCTGTCACCATCGGTTCTCAGGCTTCACGAGTGGCGGATTTGCCTACCACTCACCCTACGGCCTTGGACGTGGACTACCATCGCCACGCTGGGCTACCTTCCTGCGTCACTCCTGTTAATACGCTTACCTACTACCGGATCGGGTCACGCGCTCCCCCACACGGTGCTCCCCGAAGGAAGCGGTGCGTGGGCTCGGGCGCTTAGCATCACCGGGCTCGGTATGGGCGGTTCTTCGCCGGTACGGGAATATCAACCCGTTGTCCATCGACTACGCCTGTCGGCCTCGCCTTAGGTCCCGACTTACCCAGGGCGGATTAGCCTGGCCCTGGAACCCTTGGTCATTCGGCGGACGGGTTTCTCACCCGTCATTCGCTACTCATGCCTGCATTCTCACTCGTGTGGCGTCCACCACTGGGTTACCCCGCAGCTTCACCCGCCACACGACGCTCCCCTACCCATCCACACGTCTGAACCACGAAGGCTGAACTGTTGTGTGAATGCCACAGCTTCGGCGGTATACTTGAGCCCCGCTACATTGTCGGCGCGGAATCACTTGACCAGTGAGCTATTACGCACTCTTTCAAGGGTGGCTGCTTCTAAGCCAACCTCCTGGTTGTCTGTGCAACTCCACATCCTTTCCCACTTAGCATACGCTTAGGGGCCTTAGCTGGTGGTCTGGGCTGTTTCCCTCTCGACTACGGAGCTTATCCCCCGCAGTCTCACTCCCGCGCTCTCACTTACCGGCATTCGGAGTTTGGCTAACGTCAGTAACCTGGTAGGGCCCATCGGCTATCCAGTAGCTCTACCTCCGGCAAGAAACACGCGAGGCTGCACCTAAATGCATTTCGGGGAGAACCAGCTATCACGAAGTTTGATTGGCCTTTCACCCCTAACCACAGGTCATCCCCCCGGTTTTCAACCCAGGTGGGTTCGGTCCTCCACGCGGTCTTACCCGCGCTTCAACCTGCCCATGGCTAGATCACTTCGCTTCGGGTCTAGAGCACGCGACTGTATCGCCCTATTCGGACTCGCTTTCGCTACGGCTTCCCCACACGGGTTAACCTCGCCACGTACCACTAACTCGCAGGCTCATTCTTCAAAAGGCACGCCGTCACCCCTGCTAGGGAGGCTCCGACGGATTGTAGGCACACGGTTTCAGGTACTATTTCACTCCCCTCCCGGGGTACTTTTCACCTTTCCCTCACGGTACTTGTCCGCTATCGGTCACTAGGTAGTATTTAGGCTTAGCAAGTGGTCTTGCCAGATTCACACGGGATTTCTCGGGCCCCGTGCTACTTGGGATCCCCTTCGGGAGGCCATGCCATTTCGTCTACGGGGGTACCACCCTCTGTGCCGGGCCTTTCAATGCCCTTCGACTATGACACGACTTTCTGACTCCCTGCTGACTCGGCAGAATCAACTGAAAGGTCCCACAACCCCGCACACGCAACGCCTGCCGGCTTGACACGCATACGGTTTGGCCTGATCCGCTTTCGCTCGCCACTACTCACGGAATATCTCTTCCTGCCGGTACTGAGATGTTTCACTTCCCGGCGTTCCCTCCACACACCCTATATATTCAGGTGCGGGTCACACGACATGACTCGTGCGGGGTTTCCCCATTCGGACATCCTCGGATCACGGTTCGTTTGCCAACTCCCCGAGGCTTATCGCAGGCTACAACGTCCTTCTTCGGCTCCTAGTGCCAAGGCATCCACCCTGTGCCCTTAAAAACTTGACCACAAAGACACTACTTCAAAAGATGCTCGCGTCCACTGTACAGTTCTCAAACAACGAACGATCCCCGACCTTACGCCAGCGCCTACCCAACACCGTTCACCTCGCGGTGAGCTGGTGGGCGGTTCGACCGACCGACCGGACCCGTCAGAAGCAACACCCCAAAGCGGGCTGTTCCCTCAGGACCCAACAGCGTGCCTGAGCGACCCATCCCCTGACCGACTATGCGAGGTTCCACCCACCGAAGCGGGGTACTGACGCGGCGCCGACCCGAAACGAGTCACCGTAGTTGATGTTCCACCCATGAGCACCACCCCAGACGCGAACGGCCTGAGCATGGTCTCTGCACACCCCCCTGAGCCACTACAGCATCAGGGGCGATGTGCAGAAGCTCCTTAGAAAGGAGGTGATCCAGCCGCACCTTCCGGTACGGCTACCTTGTTACGACTTAGTCCCAATCGCCAGTCCCACCTTCGACGGCTCCCCCCACAAGGGTTGGGCCACCGGCTTCGGGTGTTACCGACTTTCGTGACTTGACGGGCGGTGTGTACAAGGCCCGGGAACGTATTCACCGCAGCGTTGCTGATCTGCGATTACTAGCGACTCCGACTTCATGGGGTCGAGTTGCAGACCCCAATCCGAACTGAGACCGGCTTTTTGGGATTCGCTCCACCTCGCGGTATCGCAGCCCTTTGTACCGGCCATTGTAGCATGCGTGAAGCCCAAGACATAAGGGGCATGATGATTTGACGTCATCCCCACCTTCCTCCGAGTTGACCCCGGCAGTCTCCTATGAGTCCCCACCATCACGTGCTGGCAACATAGGACGAGGGTTGCGCTCGTTGCGGGACTTAACCCAACATCTCACGACACGAGCTGACGACAACCATGCACCACCTGTACACCGACCTTGCGGGGCAACCATCTCTGGAAGTTTCCGGTGTATGTCAAGCCTTGGTAAGGTTCTTCGCGTTGCATCGAATTAATCCGCATGCTCCGCCGCTTGTGCGGGCCCCCGTCAATTTCTTTGAGTTTTAGCCTTGCGGCCGTACTCCCCAGGCGGGGCACTTAATGCGTTTGCTGCGGCACGGAACTCGTGGAATGAGCCCCACACCTAGTGCCCAACGTTTACGGCATGGACTACCAGGGTATCTAATCCTGTTCGCTCCCCATGCTTTCGCTCCTCAGCGTCAGTTGCGGCCCAGAGACCTGCCTTCGCCATCGGTGTTCCTCCTGATATCTGCGCATTCCACCGCTACACCAGGAATTCCAGTCTCCCCTACCGCACTCTAGTCTGCCCGTACCCACTGCAAGCCCGAGGTTGAGCCTCGAGTTTTCACAGCAGACGCGACAAACCGCCTACGAGCTCTTTACGCCCAATAATTCCGGACAACGCTTGCGCCCTACGTATTACCGCGGCTGCTGGCACGTAGTTAGCCGGCGCTTCTTCTGCAGGTACCGTCACTTGCGCTTCTTCCCTGCTGAAAGAGGTTTACAACCCGAAGGCCTTCATCCCTCACGCGGCGTCGCTGCATCAGGCTTGCGCCCATTGTGCAATATTCCCCACTGCTGCCTCCCGTAGGAGTCTGGGCCGTGTCTCAGTCCCAGTGTGGCCGGTCGCCCTCTCAGGCCGGCTACCCGTCGTCGCCTTGGTAGGCCATCACCCCACCAACAAGCTGATAGGCCGCGAGCCCATCCCTGACCGATAAATCTTTCCAGACGCATCAGATGCCTGAACGTCACATATCCAGTATTAGACCTCGTTTCCAAGGCTTATCCCAGAGTCAGGGGCAGGTTACTCACGTGTTACTCACCCGTTCGCCACTGATCCAGCGGAGCAAGCTCCACCTTCACCGTTCGACTTGCATGTGTTAAGCACGCCGCCAGCGTTCGTCCTGAGCCAGAATCAAACTCTCCGTAAATGTCTACATGGCAACCACCCACCGAAGCAGGCGATCCACCGACACACGAAACGACCCACCACCGCTGGCGATGACGGATCAGTCAAATTCGGCTTGATTATGAGAACCAACCCCGACGGAAGTAGAGGTCAGTCCTCAGTCAAAGCCAAGACCCACCACTTGAAGCAACCCTCCCCGAACGGGAAAGACCACCCGAGCGATGAACCATCTTGGCATCAACTACTAGGCACACTGTTGAGTTCTCAAAGAACAGACGCGCATCCCCACTCACCCTTGCGGGCTCCTGGCCGGAGGCAACCGTTCAAACTTATCCGATCCGCCTCAGCCGGTCAAGTCCGCGTTGCGGGCCGTTCCTGCCGTGGCTGGATCATCCTCGACGCGCCGGTGCACGGGGCACACTGTGTCCCGTGCGGGTCGTACGAGGGGGTGGTCGCCCTGCGGGACCAGCCACCGGGGTTCGATCCCTCGGTGTCCGTTCCTCCCTGCCGGGCTGACTTCGAGAACATTACGCAGCCCCTGGTCAGCACGTCAACTCGGCTCCCCGTGACGGCGGTCACGGTGGCTCGGCACCCGGCGGATCTCCGGGTCGCGACCCCCGACACGCCGCGAGCCCGGCCGACCGTCAGGTCAGCCGGGCTCGGGATGCGCGCGGCATCCTCAGTACAGGGCGCTCGCCAGTGCGCGACGGGCGGCGGGCACCCGCGGGTCCTCGGCACCGACGACCTCGAACAGCTCGACCAGGCGCACCCGCACGCGCTCGCGCTCGGGGCCGGCGGTGGAGCGGATCACGTCGATCAGCCGGTCGAAGGCGTCCTGCACCTGTCCCCCGAGCACGTCGAGGTCGGCGACCGCCAGCTGGGCGTCCACGTCCTGCGGCGCGTCGGCGGCCGCCGTGCGCACGGCGGCCAGGTCGGCGTCCCGGGTGCGGCTGAGCAGACCGACCTGCGCGAGACCGGCCCGGGCCATGTCGTCCCGGGGGTTCTCCCGCAGCGCCTGCTCGTAGGCGGCGGCCGCCGCGTCGAGGTCGTCCCGCTCGATCGCGTCGTAGGCGGCCTGGTGCAGCGGGGGCAGCGGCGGCTCCTCCGGCTCGGGCTCCACCGGCTCCGCCTCGCCCTGGGCGGGGACGGTCCCGGTGATGCCGTTCGCGGCGGCGGCCTCGAGCAGCTGGTCCAGCACGCCGCGCACCTGGTCGATCGCCGGCGCTCCCTGGAACAGGGGCAGCGGCTGCCCGGCCAGCACGGCCACGACGGCCGGCACGGACTGGGTCTGGAACGCCGCCGCCACCTGCGGCTCGGCCTCCGCGTCGATCCGCGCGAGCAGCAGCCGTCCGGCGTACTCCTCCGCGAGCGCCCCGAGGTCGCGCGCCAGGGTCAGGGCGTTCTCGCTCCACGACGCCCACAGCAGCACGACCACCGGGTGCTCGGTCGAGGACTGCACCAGCGCCGGGAAGCCGGCGGTGTCCACGTCGACCACGTACGGACCGGCGACCGGGAGGCCACCCGGCGTGCCCGGGGGCGGCGCGGGCGTCCGACCGAGGCCGGACAGGTCGATCGCGCCGCGGACGTCGAGTCGCGGCTGGGGTGCCGAGTTCTGGCTCATGCTCTGCTGCTCCTGCTCTCGCGTGCTCTCACTCGCCCGTGACCGACGTCCGGGCGTGCTCCGCCGCCAGGACCTGCACCTGCTGCGCGCCCCCGGCGGGCGGGACGTACAGCGCGACCACGTCGGTCCAGGTGCGGACCAGGTTGGACGAGACGCTCGGCCGTCCGGCGAGCGCGGCGTCGAAGGGATCGTTCAGGGTGATGCTGCCCTGGCTCAGCGTCGCGGTGGTCACCGTGGACAGCTGCGCCACCACGATCGCGCCGCCGTCGGCCGTGCGCAGGGCGGTCAGCTGGTCGGCCACCGGTGCCACCGTCTCGGAGACCGTCGCGACCGCTTGCAGGCTGGCGACGGTCTGCTCGCGGGCGGTCAGCAGGGCGGTCCGGAAGAAGTCCGCCGGGAAGGTCGCGGCGAACGCCGAGGCGTCCCCGTTCGTCAGGACGTCCGCGTACTGGGCCACCGCGTCCGTCGGTGTGAGGAGCAGGGTGGCGTCGTCGGCCGCGACCGGCGCGCTGCCCTCCTCGGCCTTGGCCGTCGCCGGCATCTGCGTGCCCTGGCCGAGCCGTGCCCACGCCCACAGGCGGTACGGCTCACGCGGCCCGGTCTGCTGGAGGACCAGCAGCAGCGGTGCCTGGAGGTCGGCGGGCTGCTCGGTCACGACCATCTGCGTGCGCGGCCAGGTGTCGGTGTCCGGGACCACCGTGGTCTGGGCCACCGTGGGGATCACCACCGGCACGCGCTCACCGGCGGTCGCCACGGCACGCTGGTACTCGGCGGTCCGGATCGCCAGCGCGGGACCGCTGAGCCGTGCGGCGAGCAGGGCGGGGTCCTGGGCGGCGTCCCCTGCCGCCAGCACCTCGCCGATCTGATCGAGCACCCGGGTGGACTGCGCCACCGTCGTCGCGGGCGGCGGGACCGCCGGGGCGGCGTCCGGGGTCGGCTGCGGCACCGGGTTCGCACATCCCGCGAGCGCCAGCACGGCGGTCACGGCGAGGGCGGTCAGGGCGCTGCGGCGACGTGCGCGGCTCATCGGTCCTCCTGCGATCGGTCGTCCGGGGTGCTCGGCGGGGTGTCACCGGTCGGCGGCTCCCCCTCCGCGGTGAAGCCCCACATCCGACGCCAGGCGTCCGCACGCTGAGCCCGCGCGGCGCCGTCCTCGTCGGCGGTGGCCGGAGGCAGCGGGCCGGGCCCGGCAGCAGCACCCGAGGGCGTCGTCCCACCGGGAGCGGCGGGGCCGGACGGCCGCCCGGGGATCGGCGTCCACGAGGTCGCGGCGCGCGGTGCGGCGGCGGCGCTCGGCGCCGGTGCCGGCGTCTCGGGGGTCGCCGCGGGCGCGGTGGCCTCCTCGCTCCCCCGGCCCCGACGGCCGAGCAGCGACCCCAGACCGCGTCGGCGGGCGGGAGCGGCCGTCGGCGTCTCGGGCTCGGCGGAGGCCGGCGCGGGGCCGGCGGTCGGAGCGCCCGACCGGGCGGCGGGTGCCGGAGCGGCGGGCGCAGGGGTCGCCGTCGCGGCGACGGCGGGCGCGACCCGCGCGGAGGCCGACGCACCGGGCACCCCGGCGGAGGGAGCAGGGGCGGGCGCAGGTGCGGGGGCGGCCGGCGACGGCGTCCCCGACGGAGTGGCCCCGCGCGACGGCGCAGCATCGGGCGACGGTGCGGGTGCCTCGGGCCGGACCGCACCGGTGGCCGACGGCGGCACGGGCGACGACGGGGTGGTCGGCACCGCGGGGAGGCCCCGGACGGGGGTCGCGCGCTCCGCCTCGGTGGGCGTGACGACGGGCACCGCCCCGGTGACCGGCGGGGCGACGACGGGCAGGGCGCCGGTCGCCGGACGGCGGCCACGACGCTTGGCCTCGGCGGCCGCCGCTGCCTCGGCCTCGCGGATCCGCCGCCGGGTGAGCGGCTGACCGGCGACCGGCACGGCACCCGTCACCGGAGCGCCGGGTGCCGCAGCGTCCGGGGAGGACGTCGTCGGCGACAGGCTGACCGTGCCGATCGTCCGAGCCACCGGCGCGGAGGCCGGGGGTGTCGGCGCGGGCGTGACGGCGGCGATCATGCCGGTGGAGACGTCGTGCCAGTCGGCGTCCGGGCCGAGGCGCGACCGGCGCCAGATCCGCACCCACAGCACGGCGGACACCGCGATCAGCAGCACGCCGACCGCCACCCCGGGCCACAGCCACGGAGTCGTGACGGTCTGCGGCCAGGACAGCTCCAGCGTCGGGGCGGTGTCGCCCAGGGAGACCGCGATCAGCGACCAGCGACCAGGCTGCTCGGTCCAGCGCAGCGACGCGGTGCCGTCGCCGCCGGTCTCGACGATCCACAGGTCGGAGCCGGTCGGGTCCGCCGTCTGCGTCGCCGCGGCCGCGGCGTCCTGCGTGGCGTCGGCGCTCGGGGCGGGCTCGGTGGCGTCGGCGGTGGCCGCGGGATCCGCGGCGGGCTCGGTGCCCACCGGCGGCTCGCCGGTGACGGTGGCCAGGGTGTGCCAGTCGGACAGGCCGGTGACGCGGGCGTAGGGGTCGGTGCCGATCCAGGCGTCGACGTCGGTGTCCCGGCCGATGGCGAGGACGACGGGGTCGTCCCCGGCGCTGACCGTGACGGTGACGGGGTCGCCGGCGAGCTCGAGCACCCCGGGGTCGGTCACCAGGGTGCGGGCGTCGTCGACGGTGGCCGCGGCGACGAGCGGGTCGTCAGCACGCCAGGCCGTGGCCGAGGCGACACCGAGCGCCGCGGCCGCGACACCGAGCACACCGAGCAGGGCGGCGATGAGTCGCTGGAGCACGCATGATCCTCTCGAACGTGACGGCCCAGGATAGGCGAGCCACCTCGGTGCCGGGCACCGGAGCGCTCACGACCTCGTCGCGCGGGCACCACGCAGACGGTGTCCCCCGCACCCGTCGCCCGGATACGCTGACCGACGGACGACGGGGCGGACCGAGCCCCGACCCCCGTCAGCACGGGGCGTCCGCCCGCAAGCACGCTCGCAGGAGGAACCCCCGTGTCAGACGACCGTACGCCCTTCCCGGTGGTCAACTTCCGTGGGTACGACCGCGCACCGGTGGACGCCCGGATGTCCGAGCTGGAGCACTCGCTCGTCGACGCCCGTTCGCAGGTCGCCTCGCTGGACGAGCGCGTGCTCCAGATCTCCGGCGAGCTGTCCGAGGCGCACCGCCAGCTGCGCGAGGCCGAGCGCCCGACGTACTCCGGCCTGGGCTCGCGGATCGAGATGCTGCTGCGGTCCGCCGAGGAGCAGTCCTCCGACGTCGTGCAGCAGGCGAACGCGCAGGCCTCGGACGCGCTGGCCCGGGCCCGGCTGTCGGCCGGCCAGCTGCGGGCGCGGGCGGAGAACGAGGTCGCCGAGCTGCTCGCCACCGCTCGCCGCGAGGCCGCCGAGGAGCGGTCGAACGCGCACACCGAGGCGGAGAGCGCCCTGTCCGGCGCCCAGCGACGGGCCGAGGAGCTGGTCGGTTCCGCCGAGCGCGAGGCCGCACGGATCCAGACCGCCATCGCCACCGAGGAGAGCGAGCGCCGCGCGACCCTCGAGCGCGAGATCGGCACGCTGCGCGCCACCGCCGAGCGCGAGACCACCGAGCTGCGGATCCGCACCGAGCAGGCCGCCGAGGAGCTGCGCTCGTCCACCGAGACCAGCACCACCGCGCTGCGCGCCGAGGCCGAGCGCTACGACCAGGACCTGCGCCAGCGTGCGGACGCCGAGACCACCGCCCTGCGCCAGCGGGTCACCGGCGAGCTGGCCGAGCTGCGCACCGAGGCCGAGCGCTGGTCGGCCATGCAGCGCTCGCTGGCCGCCACCGAGATCGCCCAGGCCCGTCAGGTGGCCGGCGACGAGATCACGTCGCTCCGGACCGAGGCGCAGGCCTACGCCGACAGCACCCGGTCGGCCGCCGAGCGCGCCGCCACCGAGCTCCAGCAGCGGGTGACCGCGGAGACCGCCGCCCTGCGCACCGAGGCCGAGCAGTACGCCGGCTTCGTCCGTGCCTCCGCCGACCGCGAGACCGGCGAGCTGCGTGCCACGGTCGCCGACGAGGTCGCCGCCCTGCGCCAGGAGACCGAGCAGGCCGTGACCGCGCAGCGTGCCGAGGCCGAGCAGTACGCCGCCGACCTGCGCGCCACCGCGGAGCGGGAGACCGCCGAGCAGCGCGGGCGCGCCGAGCAGGAGGTCGCCGCGCTGCGGTCGCTCACCGAGCGCGAGACCACCGAGCTGCGCGAGCGCACCGAGCGGGAGGCCGCCGAGCTGCGCGACCTCACCGCGCGGGAGACCGCCGAGCAGCGTGAGGCAGCCCGGCTCGAGGCCGAGCGTCAGGTGACCGAGGCCGGCCGCGCGGCGGAGGACCTGCGCACCACCACCCGCGCCGAGGCGGACGCCCTGCTGGCGCAGGCCCGGCAGGCGCTCGCCGACGCCGAGCTGTCGATCGTGGCGCAGCGGGAGGCCGCCGAGCGCGCCGACGCCGAGCGGCACGCGACGGTCCGCGCCGAGACCGAGAAGCTGGTCGCCGACGCCGAGGCGCACGCCGCGGACGCCGAGCAGCGCGTGGCCAAGGCGCTGGAGCAGGCCGAGAAGATCCGGGTCGACTCCCAGCAGCAGGCCAAGGAGCTGCTGGGCAACGCCCGGCAGAACGCCGACCGGGTGGTCGCCGAGGCCCGCGAGCACGCCGAGAAGACGCTGTCCGAGTCGATGACCGAGGCCGAGCGCGAGCGCACCACCGCGCAGCGTCAGGTGGAGGACCTCAACCGGCAGCGCGAGTCGATCACCAGCTACCTGGACGAGCTGCGCAACCTGCTCGGCTCGGACCCGGTGCCGAACAAGCAGACGCTGGAGCGCGCCGACGCCGCGCAGGCGCAGTTCGACTCCCGCCAGGCGGCCCGTCCCGCGGTGCGCCCGGCCCGGGGTGCCAAGGGCCGGCCGGCCCCGGTGTCCGCCGCCGGTGCGGCACCCGCGGCGCAGGCCGAGGTGACGCCGGAGAAGCCGGCCGAGCAGGCGGCGGACGAGGCGAGCGTCGCGACCCCGGCGTCCGGCACGGCGACGGCCCCGGCCGAGAGCCCTGCCGCGCAGGATGAGGGCGCCGCGGCCGGGACGCAGCAGGAGGCCGCACCCGCCCCGGCGAAGGATGCCGAGACCGCGGAGACGGCCGCGGACGCGCCGGCTGAGGACGCGAAGCCCACGAACGAGCAGCCCACGACCGAGCAGCCCGCGGACGAGGCTCCCGCCGAGCGGTGAGCACCACCGACGACGACTGGCGCGCCCGGCGGCGCGAGGCGGCCGACGCCCACGAGGCGGCCCTCCTCGCCCGCCGGCGCGCCGAGTCGGACCGGGCGCGGGCGCTGATCCAGGCGTTCGTCGCCGACGCCGCCGCGCGCGGGGTCGAGCCCGTGCCGCTGCGGGCCACCGGCTACGGCGGACGCGGGCGGTTCCGCACGCCGCTGCGGGGCTGGTACCTGCGGCGGGACGAGACCGTGGCGGTGGGGACCGACGGCGAGTTCTACGTGCTCACCGTGCCCACGTCGATGGCAGCCCGGCTGCGCGGGGTGCAGCCGGAGCCGCAGGACCCGCCGCTGGTGCTCGGCGCCGGGGGCAAGGACGGCGAGTCGCTGGACCTGCCGATCGCGCTCGCCCGCGCGCTCGGCGACGCGGCCTGACCGCCGCCGCGGGCTCGGCCACGCCGCCGGACGCGCACCACACGCCCGGCGGTGCGGCCCGACGGACCCGACGCCGCCACACCTCGGCAGACGCGGCCGCGCCGCACCCGCACCGGCGCGCCTCGGCAGCGCCCGCGCGGATCAGCCCCGCGCCACCACCCGCGCGACGAGGTCGGCCAACGCCGCCGCGACCGGCGCCGGGGCCTCGACCGCGGTGAGGTGGCCTGCGCCGGGCACCACCACCGGCGTCACGCCGAGGGCGTCCGCCATGTGCTGCGCCTGCGCGAGCGGGGTGGCGACGTCCTCGTCGCCGACGAGCACCAGCGCCGGGACCCCGCGCGCGGCGAGGTCGACCAGCACGGCGGTGCGATCCGGGCGGGCCGCCATCGCGCGCTGCGACCAGGCGACACCGGCGGGCGCCTGGGCGAGGATCCAGCCTGCGACGCGCTCGGCGATGCCGGGGTCACGCCGCCGGGTGGTGGGACCGAGCAGGGCGGAGGCCATGGGCAGCACTTCGTCCACGGTGCCGCCGTCCTCGACGGTGGTGGCGACCCGCAGGCGGTTGGCCCGCGCCTCGGGGGCGTCGGCGACGGACTTGGTGTCGAGCAGACCGAGGCCCGCGACCAGGTCGGGGTGCCGCTCGGCGAGCGCGAGGGCGACGTAGCCGCCCATCGACAGGCCCGCGACGACCACCCGGTCCAGGCCGGCGGCGTGCAGCGCCTCGGCCACGGCGTCGGCGGAGGCCTCGATCGACGGCTCGGGCAGCGGGCTCGACGCGGCGGCGCCCATGCCGGGCAGGTCGGGGGCGAGCACCGGGACGTCCACGGCGGCGGCGACCTCGGCCCACATGCTGCTGTCTACCGGGAAGGCGTGCAGCAGCACCAGCGGCAGGCCCTCGCCCGCGCGCAGGGTGTGCAGGGGCAGGGTCATGCGTCCTCCTCCGGCCGGCCCGCGTCGGTGCCCTGGGCGACCGGGCCGTCCCAGGTGGTCGGCAGCGGGAGGGTGACCGCGGGGTTGACCCGCGCGACGATCTCGTCCAGCACGCGGCGCACGGACTGCTCCCCCACCCACAGGTGGCGCGCGCCGTCGACGCCGATCACCTCGGCCTGGTGCACGCGGGAGAACCGGCGGCGGGCCTCCTCCGGGCGCAGGTAGTCGTCCAGCTCGGGCACCAGGGCGACCAGCGGACGGCCGTCGGCGTCCCAGGCGTCGAGGTCGGCGTCGGTGGCGCGGTGCAGCGGCGGCGACAGCAGGATCGCGCCCTCGACCACCGGGTCGAGCCCGTGCATGAGCGCGAGCTCGGTGCCGAACGACCAGCCGACCAGCCAGGGGTGCGGCAGGTCGCGGAACTCGGCGAGCTCGATGGCGGCGTGCACGTCGAAGCGCTCGCTGCGGCCCTCGTCGAAGGCGCCCTCGCTGGTGCCGCGCGGGCTGGACGTGCCGCGGGTGTTGAACCGCAGCACGGCGACGTCGGCCAGCGCAGGCAGCCGCCAGGACGCCTTGCGCAGCACGTGGGAGTCCATGTAGCCGCCGTGCGTCGGCAGCGGGTGCAGGGTGACCAGCGTCGCGGCGGGCGTGCGCGGGGTGCCGTCCGGGTCGACCGGCAGGGCGAGCTCGCCGACCAGGGTCAGACCGTCGGCGGTGTGCAGCTCGACGTCCTCGCGGTGCGCGGGCAGGACGGACAGGGAACGGATCGGGGCGGGGGTCGCGGTGGTCATCGCCGTCGAGCGTAGTCCCGGCGCGCGGGACGGGCGCCGCACGGGTCGCACGCGGTGAGCGTCGCCGTGCGGGGTGGTCGACGGATCCGTCGACCCGGTTCAGCGGCGGCCGGGGCGGCGGCGCAGGCGCGCCTGCCAGCACGCGGTGTGCCAGTGCCGACGGTCCGCCAGCGCGTGCTCGGCGCCGAACATGCCGTCGGCGGCCCAGGCGACCAGGTGCGGGGTGCCGGGGGCGATCAGCTGGTCGCAGCCGGGGCAGCGGAAGGACTTCTCGGAGCCCCCGACGCGCTGCACGGTCCACTCGCCGTCCGCGCCGGACTCCGCGCGTCGCCCGCCGGAGGCGCGGTCCAGGTCCAGCGGCACGTGCTCGCTGGCGTAGGGGCGCTTGCTCGATCGACGTCCGGAGGGCACGCCCCATCATCTCCCGGACGCGACGCGGGCCGCGTCCGGCACCCAGGAGGCACCGGACGCGGCCCGTGGTCGCAGCGCGGTCAGGCGAGGTCGGCGGCTGACTCCGCGGGGGCGATCGTGCCGGTGCGGACCAGCTCGCGGTACCAGAGCGCGGAGTCCTTCGGCGTGCGGACCAGGGTGTCGTAGTCCACGCGGACCACGCCGAACCGGCGGTCGTAGCCGTAGGCCCACTCGAAGTTGTCCATCAGCGACCAGACGAAGTAGCCGCGCACGTCGACGCCGGCGTCCATCGCGGCGCCCACGGCGTCGATGTGGTCGTGCAGGTACTCGACACGGGGCAGGTCGTGCACCCGGCCGTCCGCGCTGACCTCGTCGGCGAAGGCGGCGCCGTTCTCGGTGACGGCCATCGGCATCGTCGGGTAGCGGCGGTGCAGCGAGACCAGCAGCTCGGTGAGGCCGCCGGGCTCGATGTTCCAGCCCATCGCGGTGTGCGGGCCAGGCAGCGGCAGCCACTCGACGTCGTCACAGCCGACCCACGGGCTGACCGGCGAGGACTTGTGGCCGTCGGGGCCGGGCTTGCCGTCGCCGGCCGGCGGGGTGCCGCGGCGGACCTTGCCGGTGGAGTAGTAGTTGACGCCCAGCAGGTCGATCGGCTGGTGGATGGTCTCCAGGTCGCCGTCCTGCACGAAGGACCAGTCGGTGAGGTGCGCGGTCTGCGCGAAGACCTGCTCCGGGTAGCGGCCCTCGAGCAGCGGCTGGAGGAACACCTCGTTGGCGACGGTGTCGATCTCGGCGAGCGCGGCGACGTCCTCGGGGCTGTCGGTGGCGGCGCGGGTGACGTGCAGGTTCAGCGTGATCGACACGGGGGTGTCGGCACCGAGCACCTCGCGGATCGCGCGGGCGGCCAGGCCGTGCGCGAGGTTGAGGTGGTGCACGGCGGCCAGCGCGGCGGCGGGCTCCTCGCGGCCGGGGGCGTGCACGCCGGAGCCGTAGCCGAGGTAGGCGGAGCACCACGGCTCGTTGAGGGTGGTCCACAGGGTGACCTTGTCGCCCAGGGCCTCGGCGACGATCCGGGCGTACTCGGCGAACTTGATCGCGGTCTCGCGGTTGGCCCAGCCGCCCTCGTCCTCCAGTGCCTGCGGGAGGTCCCAGTGGTAGAGCGTGACGACCGGGGCGATGCCGGCGGCGACCAGGCGGTCGACCAGGTCGGAGTAGAACGCGAGGCCCTCGGCGTTGGCCGGGCCGGAGCCGGTGGGCTGGATGCGCGGCCAGGCGATCGAGAGCCGGTAGGCCTGGAGCCCGAGGTCCTGCATGAGGGCGACGTCCTCGGGGACCCGGTGGTAGTGGTCGGCGGCGACCGCGCCGGTGTCGCCGTTGAGCACGGCGCCCGGGCGGGCGGAGAACGTGTCCCAGATCGACGGTCCGCGACCGCCCTCGGCGACGGCGCCCTCGATCTGGTACGCGGCGGTGGCCGAGCCCCAGAGGAAGTCGGCGGGGAACTGGCGTCCGGACGGACGGGACGTGCTCATGGCGATCCTTCTCATGACGGCTGGACGGCGGTGTCGAAACGATACGATAACAGCGTGGGAACGCTCCCGCGACCCCTGCGGCCACGGTGCGATGCGCCGAGAGGGCACGACATGCCGGCTCGCTGGTGCGGGACGCGGCGTGTCGTGCCCTCTCGGTGGTGAGACGGACGACCGGATCAGGTCAGGCGGGCAGATCCAGGGTCAGCGCGGCACCCGTGGCGGCCACCGGGGCGCCGAGGCCGACGGCCACGGACCACTCGGACGGGACGGCGCCCGCGGCCTCGACGGTGACCGTGCTGCCGGCACGGCGGACGTGGAAGTCCACGGCCCCCGCGGTGCCGAGCACCGTGGTCGTCGAGTCGTGCCCGTCCTCGACCGCGAACAGCCGCAGGGTGACGCCCTCGGCGTGGTCGTAGTCCGGGCGATCGGTGCGCGCGCCCACCGGCAGCACCGTGCCGGGACGGACCAGCAGCGGCAGCGAGTCGAAGCCGTGCTGCTGGCGGTGCCAGCGCGGGCCCTCGACGGTGCCGCCGTCCAGCAGCGAGGTCCAGGTGCCCTCCGGCACGTAGACGTCCACCGCCCCGTGGTCGTTGAACACCGGCGCGACCAGCAGGGACTCCCCGAGCATGTACTGCGTGTCGACGGTGGCGGCGCCGACCTCCTCCGGGAACTCCAGCACCATCGGTCGCATCATCGGCACGCCGTCGGTGTGCGCCTCACGGCCCGCCGCCGACAGGTACGGCATGAGCGACAGCTTGAGCTCGGTGAACCGCTGGGTGACCTTGACGGCCTCCTCGTCGAAGGCCCACGGCACGCGGTACGAGTTCGAGCCGTGCAGGCGCGAGTGCGAGGACAGCAGGCCGAACGCCAGCCAGCGCTTGAACACCGCGGCGTCCGGGGTGCCCTCGAAGCCGCCGATGTCGTGCGACCAGTAGCCGAAGCCGGAGGACGCCAGCGACAGGCCGCCGCGCAGCGACTCCGCCATCGAGACGAACGTCGACTCGCAGTCGCCGCCCCAGTGCACCGGGAACTGCTGCCCGCCGGCGGTGGCCGAGCGCGCGAACAGCACCGCCTCGCCCTCGCCGCGCACGTCCTCCAGCAGGTCGAAGACGGCCTTGTTGTAGAGGTGCGTGTAGTAGTTGTGCATCTGCTCGGGCTCGGCGCCGTCGTGCCAGACGACGTCGGTCGGGATCCGCTCGCCGAAGTCGGTCTTGAACGCGTCCACGCCGATGTCGAGCAGCGCCCGCAGCTTGCCCTGGTACCAGGCGGTCGCCTCGGGGTTGGTGAAGTCGACCAGCGCCATGCCGGCCTGCCACAGGTCCCACTGCCAGACGGAGCCGTCGGCGCGCTTCACCAGATAGCCCAGGCGCTTGCCCTCCTCGAACAGGTAGGAGCGCTGGGCGATGTACGGGTTGATCCACACGCACACCCGCAGGCCGCGGTCGTGCAGCCGGCGGACCAGGCCCTCCGGGTCCGGGAACGTCGCCGGGTCCCAGACGAAGTCGCACCAGTGGAACTTGCGCATCCAGAAGCAGTCGAAGTGGAACACCGACAGCGGCAGGCCGCGCTCGGCCATCCCGTCGATGAACGACATGACCGTCTTCTCGTCGTACGACGTGGTGAAGGAGGTCGACAGCCACAGGCCGTAGGACCAGTCCGGCACCCGCGCCGGGCGACCGGTGAGCGCGGTGTAGCGGCGCAGCACGTCCTTGGGGGTCGGGCCGCCGATCAGGTAGTACCGCAGCCGCTGGCCCGGCACGCTGAACTGCGTGCGCGAGACGACCTCGGAGCCGATCTCGAAGGAGACCGCGCCCGGGTGGTCGACGAAGACGCCGTAGCCCGCGTCGGTCAGGTAGAACGGCACGCTCTTGTACGCCTGCTCGGAGGACGTGCCGCCGTCGGCGTTCCAGGTGTCGACCGACTGACCGTTCTTGACGAAGGCGGTGAACCGCTCGCCCAGGCCGTAGACGTGGTCGTTCACGCCGAGGTCGAGCTGCTCGCGGACGTAGGCCTCGCCGTCGGCGTCGGTGATGATGCCGACGCCGCGCGACGTCGAGGAGGTGACGACGCGGCCGTCCACCTCGAGGTCGAGCCGCCACTCCCCCGCGGTCGCCACCCGGGCGGTCACGTTGCCGCTGGTGAGCGAGGCGCGCGGGTCGTCCTCGGTCGGGCCGGCGACCACCACGTGCGGGGCGTCGTCGGCGATCTCGAAGGCCGGGCCACGGTCGGCGCCGCCCTGGTGGTGCTCGATCGTCACGCCGATCACGCCCTCCGCGGGCGAGTCGAGCGTCACGGTGACGAGCGGGCTGTTCAGGGTGTCGCCCCGGGTCTCGAGGCGGCCGGTCCCGGCGTAGGCCGTCAGCCCGCGCTCGCCGGTGACGACCTCGTCGACCGCACGCGGCCGCAGGATCGTGACACCGGGCAGGGTCTGCCAGTAGCCGTCGGTGAACTTCATGGAGTCTCGCTGCTCTCTGCGTCGTGCCGTCGGCGCCCCTCGCGCCGTCGGGCTGCTACTTGACGGCGCCCGCGGTGATGCCGCGGGTGAGGGTCCGCTGGAAGATGAGGAAGAAGATGACCGCCGGGATCATCGAGACGAGGGCGCCCGCGTTGGTCGTGGGGGCGTCCATCATCCGGTCGCCCTGCAGGGACGCCAGCGCCACCGGGATCGTCTGCGTCGCGTTGGTCGTCAGCATGACCAACGGGATGAAGAACTCGTTCCAGGTCCAGATGAAGAAGAAGATCACCAGCACCGACAGCGTCGGGCGGACCACCGGGAACACGATCGAGCGCAGCGTGCGCCACTTGCCCGCGCCGTCCAGGGCCGAGGCCTCCAGCAGCGCCGGCGGGAACGTGCCGAGCACCGAGGACAGCAGGTAGGTGCCGAAGGCCGCCTGGATGACGGTGAAGATGATGATGATCGACCACTGGTTGTTGGACAGGCCGACCTTCTGCGCCATCTGGAACAGCGGGTAGACCAGCACCTCCTGCGGCAGCATGTTCGCCAGCAGGAACAGGGTGACGATCGACATCCGGCCCTTGACCTTGCCGACGCCCAGCGCGTACGCCGAGAACAGCGACAGGGTGGTGCCGAGGATCGCGACCGCGCCGGAGATCCAGATCGAGTTGACCAGCTTCTCCGGGAAGTTGACCCGGTTCCAGAAGTCGACCAGACCCTGGGTGTAGAACTCGCCCGGCCAGCTCAGCGGACCGTTGGTGGAGTAGTCCTGCGGGGACTTGAAGGCGTTCAGGATCATGATGATGAACGGCACCATCATGACCAGGGCGACCAGCACGGCGCCGGCCAGCACGAACCAGCGCGCGGCACCGCGACGGTGCCGGCGGTCGGTGTCGGTGGCCTTCGTCGTGCCGGAGCCGGGGCGTCCGGCGGGGCCCTGGGCGCCGCCCGCGGGCAGCGTCTCGATCGCGGTGGCCATCAGCGACCCTCCTCCTCGCGGCGGGCGCTGCGGGCCTGCAGCACCATGATGACGACGGCGACCAGGATGATCAGCAGCGTCAGGACGTTGGCGATGGCGGCGCCGTAGCCGACCTTCGACTTGTCGAAGAAGTTCAGGTACGAGTAGTAGCTCGGCACCAGGGTCGAGCTCTCCGGCCCGCCACGGGTCAGCACGTAGATCGGTCCGAACACCTTGAGGGCCGCGACCGTGCAGGTGAGCGTGATGACGAAGGTCTCCGGCTTGATCTGCGGGATCGTGATCGCCCGGAAGCGGTGCCACCAGCCGGCGCCGTCGAGCTCGGCGGCCTCGTACAGCTCGGGGTCGACGCGCTGGAGCGCGGACATGAAGATGACCACCGGGTAGCCGATCTGGATCCAGATCAGCACGAGCATCACCGTCGGCAGCGCGGTGCTGGTCGAGCCCAGCCAGTTCGGCGGGTTCGTGACGCCCAGCTCGCGCAGGATCACGTTGATCGCGCCGGTCTGGGAGTTGAGGATCCAGTTCCACAGCACGCCGGCGACGGCGACCGGGAGGATCTGCGGCAGGTAGTACGTGGCGCGCAGCACGGAGGCCACGCGGGGGCCGAACCGCTTGCCCAGCACGTCGAACAGCACCGTGGCGAGGAGCAGGCCGAGCAGGGTCGGGACGACCACCATCGCGACGATCATCGACAGCGAGTTCTGGAACGAGGTCCAGAACTGCTCGTCCTTCATCAGGTCCGCGTAGTTGCCGAAGCCGTACCACCGCATCGGGGCGTTGCCGCCCTTCCACTTGTGCAGGCTGTAGTAGATGTTCATCCCGAACGGCACCAGGATGACGACGGTGAACGCGATCAGGCCGGGTGCCAGGTAGGGCAGGTACCCGAGCTTGTCGCGCGACCGGCGGCTCTTGCGCACCGGTTGCTGCGCTCGATCGACGGTGGTCATGCGGGGCTCTCCTCGTGGCTGGTGGGGGCGCCCGCCCGGCGGCCGCGAGTCGTCGCGACCGCCGGGCGGACCGGGGTGAGGGTCAGCCCTCGAGCAGGTCCTTCTTGCCGTCCACGTAGGCGGAGGACAGGCCGTCCAGCACCTCGGACGGGGTCTTGGACTGGTTGATCAGCGACTGGAGCTCGGACACGATCACGTCGTAGTAGCCCGGGACCGGCCAGTCGGGGTAGAACGCCAGACCGTCCTCGTCGAGGATCGTCTCGAAGTTCTCGGTCATCTCCTTGACCTTCGGGTCGGTGATCGCGGAGGAGTCACCGGCGACCGGCAGACCACCGGTCTGGCCGAGGATCTCCTGCACCTCGGGGCGCAGGGTGATGTCGATGAAGTCGTACGCGAGGTCCTTGTTCTTCGCGTTCTCCGGGACGACCCACAGGTTGCCGGAGGAGCCCGGGTGCATGTCGTTGCCCGGGAACAGGCCCTGGCCCCAGGTGAAGGGGATCTCCTCGGTCAGACGACCGAACCACCAGGAGCCCGAGACCATCAGGGGGTAGGTCCCGGCGATGAAGGAGGTGCCCATGTCCTCGGCGGTCAGCGCGGCGGAGTCCGAGGCGATGTAGCCGGCCTTGATCCACTCGTCGAGCTTCTCGGTGGCCTGGGTGAACGCGTCGTTGTGGAAGTCGACGTCGTTCGCGAACAGCTGGTAGTCGTCCACCAGGTCACGGTCGCCGTAGTGCAGGACGAGCTCGTACCAGAGCTGGCCCATCGGGTACTCGGAGCCGGCCTCGGCCAGCGGGGTGATCCCGGCGGCCTTGAAGGACGCCAGCGCCGCCTCGAACTCGTCGAAGGTGGTCGGGATCGCGATGCCCGCCGCGTCGAACATGTCCTGGTTGTAGTAGACGCCGACGAACTCGCCGTAGTTCGGCACCCCGTACCAGTCGCCGGAGCCCATCAGGCCCTGCTCGTCGTACTTCGCGGTGGTCTGGATCGACGCCGGCAGGGTGGTGTCCCAGCCGCGCGACTCCGCCTCGTCGGTGAGCGAGGAGATCAGGCCCTGCGCCGCGAGCTGGCCCGCGGTGGCGTTGCCCTTGTTGTACTCCATGACGTCCGGCACGTCGTCGCCGGTCAGGAAGATCTTCGCGTTCTTCTGGATCTGCTCGAACGTCTGGTCCTCGGTCTTGACCGTGACGTCCGGGTGCTCGTCCTCGAAGATCTCGATGGCCTTGGCCCACGCCTGGCCCATCGCCGACTCGTCGTTCTCGTAGTCCCAGATCGTCAGGGTCTGGCCGTCACCGCTGTCGTCCGAGCCGCCGCTGTCGCCCCCGCACGCCGCCAGGGCGAGCGGCAGGGCGAGGACCATGGCGCCGGCCATGATCCGGTTCCTGCGCTGATGTGCCATCACACGTCCTCCTCATCGAGCTACTGCTGTGTGGTCGCGGGGCGACGGTCGCCGTCCCGCGGGTCGGGTGGTTCTGGGTGGTGCTACGCGGTCAGGGCCATCGGGACCGGACCGGTGCTCCCGCTGTCGACCAGCCCGCAGGGCACGATCTCCCGTGGGGGGACCGTGGCCGTGCCGAGCAGGGCGAGCAGGGCGTCGACCCCGGCGGCACCGAGCCGTGCGCCGGGGGCGTGCATGGTGGACAGCGGCGGGACGGTCTGCTCGCACACCGCCGGGGTGGACACCACGGCGAGCACGGAGAGGTCGTCCGGCACGGCGATCCGGCGGGCGGCGAGCTCGGCCATCACGCCGAAGGTCGCGTCCTCGTTCATCACCATCACGGCGGTGGGGCGCGCGGCCCCGGCCGGCAGGTCCGCGCCGTCCAGCAGGTCCGCCGCGGCGCGACGGCCACCGGCCACCGACTCCTCGGCGAACACCTCGACCGGCACCAGCCCGCGCTCACGCATGGACAGCCCGTAGCCGGCGGAGGCCCGGACCGTGGGTCCGTGCCCCTCGGCCACGCGGTGCGCGGCGTGGTTGACGAAGGCGATGTCCCGGTGGCCGAGGCCGACCAGGTGCTCCACCGCCGACTCCAGGGTGGCGGCGAAGTCGATGTCGACCGCCGGGACGTCGAGGTCGCCGTCGGTGCGGCCGATCAGGGCCATCGGCACGCCGGCGGCGCGCAGCTCGCGCACCCGCGGGTCGGCCAGGTGGACCTCCATCAGCAGCACGCCGTCGGCCAGGCCGGTGCGCGCGACCTCGACGACGCCCGCGGCGTCCTCGATCGGCCCGGGGCAGAGCACGATGCGGTAGCCCCGGTCCTGCGCGACCTCGGCGGCGGCGAGCACGAACTCGGCGGAGGTGCGGCTCAGGCCCGCGGTGCCGATCGGGAAGGTCAGCGCGAGCACGTGGCTGCGCCGGCTGGCCAGGCCCCGGGCCATCGCGTTGGGGCGGTAGCCGAGCTCGTCCATGGCCGCCTCGACCCGGGCACGGGTGGCGGCGGAGACCGGGCGGGCACCGGTGAGGGTGGCCGAGACGGTGGAGAGGGCGACACCGGCGCGCTGCGCCACGTCCTGCATGGTGACCACCAGCAGCCCTCCTCATCGACGGCGGCTCATCGGTTCGTCCCGGTGAGTCGAAGCGCTTCGCGCCGTCGTTACTGTAACCGTCGAACTAATTCCGGTCCAGTCCCCGGACTCGAAATCTTCCGAGGTGATGGTCGAAGCGATTCGATCGTAGATCGGCGGGCCGCTCCGCAGGAAATCGGGGGTGCGCTGCGCTCATTACCGACCGTCTGGTCGGTATGTGATCGGATCGAGACATCCGATGAATCGAAGCGTTTGCACACGGTTTCGCCCCGCGCACGGGCCCTGCTGGCCCAGGACGCTCCCCCGGCGCCACTACGCTGTCCCGCATGGCGACGATCGGTGACGTGGCCCGCGCGGCGGGGGTGTCCGTGTCGACCGTCAGCTACGTGCTCAGCGGCAAGCGGACCATCTCCGCAGCCACCCAGGAACGGGTGCAGCAGGCCATCGCCGCGCTCGGCTACCGCCCGCACGCCGGAGCACGCGCGCTCGCCTCCAGCCGGTCCAACGTGATCGCCCTGATGGTGCCGTTCCGGCCCGGGATCAACGTGCAGATCATCATGCAGTTCGTCGGCGGGGTGGTCACCACCGCGCGCGAGCACGACCACGACGTGCTGATCCTCACCCAGGACGACCCCTCCGGCATGAGCCGGATCGCCGCCTCCTCCACCGCCGACGCGCTGATCGTGATGGACATCGAGGCCGACGACGCCCGGCTGCCCGCCCTGCGCGCGCTCTCGCTGCCCAGCATCCTGATCGGCGTGCCGGACGACACCAGCGGTCTGTCCTGCGTGGACCTCGACTTCGCCGCCGCCGGCCGCCTCGCCGTCCGCGAGCTCGCCCGGCACGGCCACCAGCACCTCGTGCTCGTCGGCGCCTCCCAGGACCGGATCGACCACCGCGCCAACTACGCGCTGCGCATGCGGCACGGCGTGCTCGACCAGGCCGCCACCAGCGGCGTCGAGGCGCACGTGGTCCCCGCCGAACCCACCTTCGCCGGCGGCGCGCACGCCCTGGACGAGGCGCTGGCCGCCCACCCCGGCACCACCGGGCTGGTCGTGCACAACGAGGCCGCCCTCGGCGGTCTGCTCGCCCGGGTGCGCGAGCGCGGGCTGCGCGTGCCGGAGGACCTGTCGGTGGTCGCCGTCAGCCCGCCGGACATCGCGGCCGCCGTGCCCGTGCCCGTGTCCACGATCGACGTGCCGGGGCACCGCATCGGGCGGATCGCGGTGGAGATGGTGATGGCGCGGCTCGCCGGGGACGACCTCGCCGAGACCCGCCTGGTCGCCCCGGCGTTCACCGACAACGGCAGCGTGGGCCCCGCCGCGCAGGGGTGAGCGCACACGTCCCCCGACGAGGTCGGTGGTTCGTGCACGACACGCCTGCGCGACACGCCGCGTTGGCCGCGGAACCACCGACCTCGTGGGGGTCGGTGGTGTGCTCACGCGACCATCGAGGTCAGCGAGTCGTCGAGCACCTCGAGGTCCGCCCGCACCTGCACCGCGCGGTCGGCCAGCGCGTCGATCGCACGAGCGGCGTGACCGCCGAGCTGGTGATCCACCTCGGCGAACGTGAGGCTGGACCGCTCCACCAACCGCTGACACTTGATCAGCGAGTCGTAGGCGGTCTCGATCGTGAGATCGGTGAAGAACGTCTCCTCCAGCTGCGGCCGGAACCGGGCGACCGCGTCCGGCAGCGCCGCCAACGCCCGTTCTGCCGCCGCGATGTCGTCCAGCCATCGCTCGGACCGCCGAGCGAAGTCGGCATCGATCTCCTCGACCTTCGCCACGAACCGCTCGATGTCGTCATCCACACCGAGCAGGTCGTCCAGCGGAGTCGCCGACAGCCAGCTCGCCCCCGCGTGCATGCTCGACGCCGCCGTGTGCACCAGCGCCGAGGTCGCCACCACGACACCGCCCAGGGCGCTGAGCAGCATGGTGAACTCCTGCAGCTCGAAGGAGAGGGTGGTCCCGATCCCCGACACCAGCGCGCCTGCCGCGGTCTGCCGCGCCTCGGTGAGCCACTGCACCATCTGCTTGCCGACGATGTCGTCGATCTCCTCCACCGTGCCGCCCGGCCACGGCTGCACCCGGACGTCGACCGCATCCGGCAGGCACGACCGGGAGGCGATGGCCGCAGCCGTCGCGTCGTCCGCCTCCTGCACGGCATCCGCCACCGCCGTGGTCGAGCTCGCGAGCACCTTCCATCTCGCCTGCACGACGTCCAGCCCGGACCCCAGCCGTGCGCACTGATCCGACAGCGCGAACGACACCGTCTGCGCCTCCTCGACGAAGGGCGCGCTGAGCACCCACCAGATCCCCTCGACCAGCGCGTGCGTCGCGACCTCGTCGACCTGCAACGCCGCCCTGCGCAGCTCCGCGAGGCCATCGGCGACCCCGTCGACCATCTCCGAGGCCACCCAGCGCACCGGTCCCGGGATCGGCAGACGCTCCACAGCGTCGTGCACGTGGTCCGCGTACTCCCGGTGCACCCGCTCCGTCACGTCCCGGATCTCCTCCCACACCTGCCGGACGAGCAGATGCAGCTCGCCCCGGACCAGCTCGGCACGCAGCCCTGCCTCGTCCCCGTGCCGCCGCAGCTCGTCCACCAACGGGGTGATCAGCTCCGTGCGCACCTCCGACAGGTCCTCGTTCTGCCGGCGCATCCCCTCGGCCACCCCCCGCAGCACCTCAGGTTCCAGATCGACACGCGACCCGAGCCCGCCCTCGCTCACGACGCGATTCGGTGCGAACAGCGAGAACGGGACACCCATGCTCGCGTCGAACGAGGATGTCTCCCGGTCGCTCCCCACGTGGTTCGCGCCCTGGAACCCGATGAACTCGCTCGTCCCGGCGAAGCCCACCGTGCGACCCGGGACCCGGTTCAGCATCCCGGCGGCAGCGAGCGCCCGGTTCAGCGGGTCGTTGGACGTCACGTAGTTCGTGATGTTCTTCGACATCGCACCCTGCATCGAGGCAGGGACAGGTGCCGGATTGACCGTCACCGACTCGATCCCGGGCCGGAGCAGGGCGACGTAGTTCGCGAGTCCACCACCGAGCGAGTTCCCGCACACCGACGACACCCGGCCGCGTCGTGCCTCGACGTCACGGACATAGCCCACCGCGACCTCGTACTGCGCGGGGGTCCGCGACGTGATCAGCTCGGCATCCGCCAGGACGTCGAGCCCGTCCGCCGTGCCCTGGAACGCGACGGTCAGCTCGTCGGTGTCCGGGTTCTGGAACACGTACGCGTCGAGGCCGGTCACCGGATCCTGATGGTGCTCGACCACGATGAACGCAGTTCCGTTGACGTCGACGATCGTCTCCTTGCCGGGGACCAGCACGATCGACTCGTACGCCCACCGCGAGGACAGGTCCATCAGATCGTCATGGTTCGTCGCCCCGGGCCGGGTCACGAGGTGGCTCCGCCCGTCGGCACCAAGATCGGAAAGCCCACGTTGCCGCCGTTCTCGAGGTAGGCCACGTTCCAGTCCTCCCGCTTGCGATCTGAGTCGACGAGGTACATCTGGCGGAAGCCGTAGCCGGAGCTGTCGTCCCGCCCCATGAGGGCCGAGACCGTGCTCACCCCCCAAGAGCCGAACCCGGAGAACAGCGGGTTCGTCCGCAGGTCCTCGGCGATCCGCACCGACATCTCCGAGGTGAGGTCCACCTGCGGGTCGGCCAGCTGGAGCGTCACCCCGATCGCCCGCTCACGGTCCCCGGTGACCTCCTCGAACAGCGCACGCCACTGCTCGTCCGACCGCACCGGCTGCTCCCGGTACGCGGCGTAGATCGCATCCAGCTCGGCCCGGATCGCCCGGTAGTCCTCCCCGAAGTGCGGGTTGTAGATCGAGGTCGAGACGACCGGGTCCACCAGGGCGTAGGCGCGGATGTACCCATCGGACATCGGGACGAACTGCGGGTAGGTCGCGGCCAGGTACTCCTTCCACGCCGTGACCCGGTCGCGGTAGGCCATCTGGTAGAGCCCCTCCACCGTGAGAGCCACGACATCAGTGTTGTCCTGGACACGCTCCACGCGGCTCGGCGACCCGTCCGCTCGCAGCCCGACGAACACCGCATGAGTCACGATCGGCTCGTCCGCCGTGACGAACTTGACCGTGACCGTGGACCCGGGGATGTGCGACATGATCGCCCCCATCTCGACGTCCCGACCGATATCCGCCTCCACCGACGGCTCGGCAGCCGCATAGATCTCCTCGCGGTGCGCCAGCGCCAGCTCCTGCAGATCCGAGTTCAGCATCCCCGACGGCACCTCGTACCCGATCGCGTCCTTCTCCGCCGCCGTCACCAGCACCACCGGCGCATTCTCATCACGCACGTTCAGCACGTCCCGCACCACCCCGCACCCACCCGTCCCCGCCATCAGCACCAACAACCCCGCGACCACCACCGCACCACGACGCCACCGCACCCGACCGCCCATCCGCCTGCCTCCTGTCTCCTGTCTCACCGATCTGTCTCACCGCCTGCCGCGGCGGGCAGGCGCGTACGTACGACACGCCTGCCCGACACACCGTGGGCGGCGCGGAATCACCGATCGCGTCTCGGGGTCGACGACCCGAGGGACGCTCAAGCGGTCACCGTGGCGAACGCGTCGGACACGGTGCTCAGGTCACGGCGAAGATCGTCGGCTCGCCCGCCGAGGGCATCGATCGCCCGAGCGGCGTGCTCGTCGAGCTGGTACCTGACCTCGCCGAACGTGACCTGCGAGCGATCGGCCAGGTTCCGGCACTTCAGGAGCGAGTCGTACGCCTCCTCGATCGTCGCGTCGGAGAAGAAGCTCTGCTCCAGGTAGTCGGACGCCGACCGGACCGCCTGGGGCGCACTCGACAGCGCACGACCGATCCTCATCAGCGCGATCTGCCACGAGTCACAGGACGATCGGAACGCGTCGCACAGCTCACCCACCCGCCGCTGGAACCGCGCGAGATCGTCAGAGGTGCCGGTGAGCAATGCTGCCGGGCTCAGGGAGGCCAGTGTGACCGCCGTGCGCAGGGCGCCCACCACGCCACCGAAAGCGCGCTCGATCACCTCCAGACGGAGCGTGCACGATGTCGCCGCCGCACCCGGGTCGCCCATCGCGGACGTCAGCCCGGCGATGACAGCACCGAGCACCTCGCCGACGATCTGCTGCCGCCGGTCGATCGCGGCCTGGCGGATCTGCATCGCCGTGTCGTCCACCAGCGGTGCCACGCTCCGGGCGGGCCATGGCAGCACGCCGACCGAGACGGCCCCCGGGGCACAGGTGCGGGCGGCGATCGCCGTGGCCGCCGCCTGATCCGCCGACCGGATGGCTCTGATCACCGCCTTGGTCCCCTGCCCGAACGCGATCCACTTGGAGTCGATCACCACGAGGTCCTCCTGCAGGACCTCGCACTGATCCGCCAACATCCGAGTGAACGCTGCCGACTCGGCGCTGAACAACCCGCCGATCCCGCTCCACGCCACCTCGACCGCGCTGCGGATCACGACGTCGGCGATCTCGTCCAGCGCGGCGAGCAGCTCATCGACCGCCCGCTCCACCTGATCCTGGACGGGGTTCCAGGCCAGACGGAGCGGCGGGGGCGCGCTCGGGAACGAGACCAGCGGCGACCGCAGGACTTGTTCCACCTCGTCCCGCAGGGAGTCGACGAGCCGGCGCACCGTCGCGTAGGCGGCCTCCAGCACCTCGGTGAGCCGTTCGACCACTGCATCCTCGCGGGCCTGCACCCGCGCGGCGTACCGCCGCAGGTCCTCTTCCAGGACCACGAGCTCGCTCGCCGTGACGTCGGCCAGGTCCTCCCGTTGCTGCGCGAGACCGTGCAGCATGATGCGCAGGTTCTCGACCGAGACGTCGACCAGACCACCGAACGAGCCGTCTGCGACCACGCGAGTGGCGTCGAACAGCGAGAACGCCACCGCCATGCTGCCGTCGTACGGGGTCGTGGCCGGGTCACCGCGATCGCTCCCGACGTGGTTCGCACCGATGAACGCCACGTTCATGCTGGTCCCGCGGAACATCACCTGGTGGCCGATGATCCGGTTCGCGAGCCCGCCGGCGAGCACCATCCGGTGCAGGACGTCGGCGTCCGAGATGTAGTTGTGCACGTTCGGCGCAGCCACGCCTGCGAGCGACTCCGGGACCGGTGCCGGGTTGACCGTGACCGCCGTGATCGCCGGGTTGCGCGCCGCGACATACGCCGCCAGGCCACCGCCGAGCGAGTTGCCGCACACCGACCCGACCGGACCGACATCACGCTCGACCTGCTGGACGTAGGCCTCCGCGGCCGCGTACTGCGCCGGGTCCCACTGCGTGATCAGCGTGGCGTCGGCGAGCCAGTCCTTGATGTCCACCGTGCCCTGGAAACCGATCGTGAGCTCGCCGGTGCTGGGGTTCTGAAAGGTGAAGGCGTCCAGCCCGGTGGCAGAGTCGTGGTGCTCGTGGACCACGGTGAACGTCGTGCCGTTGACTTCCACCGCCTGGTCGACGACCAAGACCTCATAGGACCATCGGCTGCCCAGGTCCATCAGGTCGTCGTGGCTGGTCGCCCCCGGGTGGCTCACGACACGCCCGCGCCGGTCGGGCTGGAGGTCGGCGCCGGGTCGGCCTCCTCGCTGCAAAAGCGGGGCGGGTTCCCGCCGTCCCGCCAGCAGTCCACGAGCCAGTCCGATCGCCCCGGCAGCAAGCGGAAGTCATAGCTCCGATGGAACAGATCGGAAATGTTCGAGTCGCGGAGCATCAGGTTGCTGTGCAAGCTGAACCTCAGCTGGCCGTAGCCCTCGAACAGGGGGTTCGACCGCAGATCGTCGGCGACCCGCCGTGACAGCTCCTGGGTCAGATCCTGCTCCGGGTCCGCCAGCATCAGGTCGACGATGAGTCCGACCCGGCGATCACCGAGCACCGCGTCGAACACCTCGCGCCACTCCGCGTCCGTCCGATCCGGGTCCCGCAGGTACTCCGTATAGATGGCGTTCACCTGCGAGCTGATCACCGACTGGGGGGTCGGCTCGTCGATCTGCCTATGCAGGTAGACGTCGACGATCGGATCGGCCCGGAGGGCGAGGGTCGAGTACCCCGACGGCAGCGCGGTGAACTCCGGGTAGGTCTCGGCCAGGTACTCCCGCATCCGATCGATCCGCTCCCGATACGCCATCAGATACAGACCGTCCGCCGTCATCGAGGCCACCGTGCTCCGGGTGATCTCCTCCACCGACCCCACCGAACCGTCCGAGCCCAGCCCGACATACGCCCGTCCCGTCACCACCGGCTCCTCCACCGTCCGGTAGACCACATCGATCGCCCCATAGGGGAACGGAGCACTGATCGGCCCGAGCTCTACTTCACGCCCCAGCTGCTCCTCCACGAACGGCTTGACCACGGCATAGATCTCCCGCCGATGCCCGATCGCCACCGCCTGAAGATCCGAGTTCCGCACCCCGACCGGATCCTCGTACCCCAGTTCCTCCTTCTCCGCCGCCGTCACCAGCACCGCATCACCCCCCGTCACCGCGTCCGCCACCTCCCCCGGCGTGCACCCACCCAGCACCATCACCGCCATCACCGCCAGCGCCACCCGCCGCCACGCGCTACCGACCCGACCCGATCCGTCGCTCACCCGCATGACCTCTCCCTCCCGTCTGCCGACGGCCGCCGGCGACCCGCGCACGGGTCGCCGGCGGCCGCTCACCGACGCAGCTGCGACGCGATGTCCGCGTCGGTCTGCTCGACGATCCCGGCGATGCTGCGCAGCTGCTCCCGGATGTCGTCCAGCAGATCGGCGAACTGCTGGATCTTGGGCGACAGCTCGGTGAACTGCTCGTCGAAGCTGTCGAACGCCGAGCCCTCCCAGTTGTCGCGGATGACGCCCTGCTCCCGGGTGAGGGTGCTCAGCACGTCCCGGACCTCGTCCGCCCCGGTGCCGTACTTCTCGGCGGACGTCCGCAGCTCCTCGGGGCTGAGGGTGATGCGACCACTCATGACCTTCTCCTTCGTGTTGTTCTCCTCGGTCCGCTCCCGGTCCGGGAACGCGTTCCATGGGCAGGCGCCGCGCTAACCGACGTCGGCTTCCTCCGGCAGCAGGACGCGCACCGCCGAGCCGTCCACGACGACGTAGGCCTCGAACGCCTGGAGCGGCGGTGCCTTGTAGGGCACGTTGCGCGCGGTGAGGATGCTCTGCTCGGGGATCGCGCCGCGCACGATGCCGGAGGTGCAGCGCTTGACCACCCTGGCGACGGCGTCGTGGCCCTTGCCCGCGAGCGCGAGCGGCACACCGATCACGACGGGCATGCCGTACTCGGGGCCGTCGGCGATCAGCCGGCCGAGATCGCCCACCCGGTCGTCGCCGATGAGTGAGCTGATCCTCGAGGCATCGGCGATCAGCACGAGCGCGGGCCGACTCGTGTTCGACCCGGCACCCAGGCCGCTCCGGGCGACCATCTGGCGTGCGGTGAGCTCCGCGAGCGCCACCTCCAGGGTCTCCGTCAGGCTCCTCGGTCCACCGGCGGCACCGTCTCCATCCGCGGCCGAGCCGAGCGTCCCGGCGGAGTCGTCGAAGACGAAGTGCTCGCCGTGCGCCGCGGCGGCCGACCGCACAGCACGCAGCGTCCGGCCCGCGGTCGCGATGTCGGGTGCCATGACCAGCACCCGGCGCAGCCGAACCAGGTCGAGTCCGACGCTCGTGACGGTCTCGACGTCGAGGCCCACGGGCACCGCTCCGGCCTCGACCAACCCACCGGCATCGGCGCGGCCCAGCAGGTCGGCGAGTGCGAGATGGTCCGGGACGACGGGGATCGGCTCCGGTCGGGCACCGGTCCACCGCACGTCCAGCTCGGACGACTCACGACGGACGGCCTCGATCACGTCGAGCATGTCGTCGCCGTCGGCGGGCAGGGCCGTCTGGAACACCTCGGCCCGGTCCAGCCGCACGAGACCGCGGCCGGGGAGGTCGTCTGCGAGGAAGTCCGAGCGGCCGACGACGGCTCGGGCGTCCCCGTCGCCATGGAGCCGCAGGGCGAGCTGGATCTTGACGTTCCCCGAGAGCGCCGGGCGCAGGCTCCCCGGCCGACCCGCCGACATCGCGAGGTGGAGGCCCAACGCCGCGCCCTCGCGCGCGATCGTGAGAAGGAGGTCGGAGACGATCACCTCGGCAGCGGTTCCCCGGAGCCCGTCGTAGCCGTCCAGCACGACCAGCGTGCTCGGGAGCGTCCGCCCCGAGGCACGCTCGTACATGTCGATCGTCGGAACGGATCGCTCGGCGAGGAGTCGCTTACGGCGATGCAGCTCGTGGTCCAGGCGCGCGACGAACTTGCGCGCCTTCGCCTCGTCCTCCGCCGTGATCGTGTCCGCGACGTGCGGCAGCCCGCGCAGGGGAAGCAGACCGTTGGTCCCGAAGTCGAGGAGGTACACGTGCAGGTGCTCCGGGCTGTGGGTCCGTGCGAGCCCCATCACCAGGGTCTGCAAGAAGGTCGACTTGCCGTAGCCCGGGCTGCCGAAGACCAGCAGGCGGCCGTCGGCGGCGAGGTCCAGCCGCAGGGTCTCCTGGCTCTGCCTGCTCGGGACGTCGACCTGGCCGATCACCGGGCGCAGCGGCTGCTTCGGACCCGACCAGCAGGTCGCGGGGTCCGCGTCGTCGAGGTCGCCGAGGTAGAGGCGTTCGGGCAGAGGCGGGAGCCAGGGTCGCGGGAGCGGCCGGATGCCGGCATGCCTGGCGACCCGGGCGATCTCGGCGATCACCACCTCGAGCTCGGTCGGCACCTGGGCGACCTGCTCGGCAGCGTCGAGGCCGGACAGATCGGGGTTGAGCACCCGGTACTGGCCCAGATCGGTGATGGCGTAGATCGTGCGGTCGTCCTGGTTCTGCTCCTCGGCGTCGGGCCGGTGGTCGGCGCCGCTCCAGGCGCTCTGGAACAGCTCGTAGACCTCGTTGTTCCCGACCTGGAGGTAGGCGCGGCCGGGCAGGGTGATCTCTGCCGCGTCAGGAGTCTTGATGATCTCCATCGAGTCGGAGCGGTCCGCGACCTTGAGCGCCAGCTTGAACCGCGAGTTCGACCAGATCTGGTCGTTGACCACGCCCGACGGCTTCTGGGTCGCCAGGATCAGGTGGATGCCGAGCGAGCGGCCGATGCGCGCCGTCGAGACCAGCTCGTCCATGAACTCGGGCTGCTCAGCCTTGAGCTCGGCGAACTCGTCGGAGATCAGGAACAGGTGCGGCATCGGCTCGGTGGCACCGCCGGCGGCGACCAGCTTCTGGTACTGGTTGATGTGGTTGACGTCAGATGCGGCGAACACCCGTTGGCGGCGCGTGAGCTCGGCGTTGATCGAGACCAGCGCGCGCATGCTCTGCGCGCCGTCGAGGTTGGTGATCGTGCCGAGCAGGTGCGGCAGGTCCGCGAAGAGGTTCGCCATGCCGCCGCCCTTGTAGTCGATCAGCAGGAACGCGACCTCGTGCGGGTGGAAGCAGACCGCCAGACTGAGGATGTAGCTCTGGATGATCTCGGACTTGCCGGAGCCGGTGGTCCCTGCGACGAGCCCGTGCGGGCCGTGCGCGCGCTCGTGCAGGTCGAGGAGCACCACGTCGCCCGGCCCGCGCAGACCGAGCGGGACGGCCAGGCTGCGGTGCGGTGCGTGGGACGCCCACCGGGCGGCGATGTCGAGCTCGGCCACATCCCGGACGCCGTACATCTCGAGGAAGGTCACCGCGTCCGGGATGCTGCTGGTGAGGTCCTGGCGGTGCTCGAGCGCACCGATCGTGCGCGGCAGCACCTCGAGGTCGAGGTCCGCGGGCAGGTGGTCCGGGACGAACCGGGCGTCGCGCAGCTCGCCCTGCTGGATGACCAGGACCCCGGTCTCCCGGTCCCGGATGTCCACCACGGTCGTCACGGACTCGTGCAACGAGGACATCGTCTCCTGCACGACGACGACGCTGCACCCGAGCGAGGCGGGATCGTCGCGGAGCAGCTCCATGATCACGTGGTCCGCGACGAGGACCTCGTCCAGCAGGACCACGACATAGTGCGGTCCGAAGGCGGGGGTCTGCCCACCGCGGGCCTCGTCCCGTGCGAGACGACGGGAGCGGAGCACCTGGTTGAGGTGCGCGAGCACCTGGTCCCGGGACCGCTGGTCGTGCACGAATCCCCGCAGGTTCACCTCCTGGAGAGCGGCGTGCCGGAACCAGCGCAGCCAGGACCAGTCGGCCTGCTCGCTCTCGGGGAACACGACGACCATCTGGACGTCGTGGTAGCTGTGGAAGACGGCGATCTGGTCGAGCAGCAGCTGGAGCTGCTCGACCACGAGCCGGCGCGGCCCCACGTAGCCGAGGGACCCGCCCCGCAGGTCGACCGTGACGGGCATCGCGTCGAGGTGCGCCGACCGCTCACGCAGCGCGCGGGCCTGGGTCGCGAGATCACCCTCCTGTCCGATCCGGTCGTCATCCGCGGTGGTCACCCGGAACGAGGCCGGAACGGTGCCCAGCCCGATCCGGCAGCGTAGGAAGTCCGTCTGCTGCGGCGTCTTCTCGAAGACGCGCGGGCTCCACGCACGGGCGAGCCGAGCCAGGTCCGCGACGGCGGGGTAGTGGTAGAGCGCACCACGGCGCTGCGCCGTCAGGGCGGCGTGGATCTCCCGCGCCCGCAGCGCGAGGTGCTCGCGGTACGCGGCCTCGATGGCGTCGCGACGGGCCGCGGCGACCCGTCGGTCACGGACGTAGCCGGTCACGGAGAAGACGACGGTCACGACGGTCGTCACCCCGGAGCCCAGGACGAACAGCAGGTTCTGCCGCAGCAGCGCCATCACGACGGTGACGGCCAGCATGGCCAGCGGCGGGATCAGGAGCTTGGCCAGCTGGCCGCGCGGCGTCTGCTCGGGGACCGGCGCCGCGGCGAGGCGGATCTCGTCCTCGGGCGGCCGGTGCACCAGCCGCGGCGAGCGGTGGTGGACGGGGTGCCCGGGCGGTGGGGTCGCGCGGGACCGGATCGCGCGCGGCACGCTCGCCGACTCCACGGCGGTCTCGTCCACGTGCAGCTCGTCCTCGAGGAGCACGGCGGTGCACGCACCCCAGCCGAGGTGGTCGCCGTGCTCGACCAGGTGCCTGCCGGGCGGGCGGCGCCGGCTGTTGACGAACAGGTCCGCACCGGTGGACGACACCTCCCAGCGGCCGTCTGCCCGGCGCATCCCCGTCAGGACCAGCCCGCCGGCGACCCGGACCGACGCCCCGGGCCACGGGCCGACCGTGAGGGTGTCCTGGCCCCGGAGGTCGAACACCGCACGCTCGCCGCTCGGCGCGAGCAGCACCCGCACCCGTGCGCCCTCGACCTCGAGATCGAGCGGCTCCGCCAGGTCGCGGCTGCTGACGGTGCAGTCCCCGGCGGTGACGCTCAGGACGTCTCCCGCCAGACGCACCGCGAGCGCGGGCGCCGTCACGGACGCGGGCAGGTGCACGGAGCAGTCGCCGGCTGTCCCGAGGGTCACGGTCTGCCCCTCACCGATGTGCGTGGTGAACCGTGCGTCGTCGACGACGACGGCGACCACGTGCTGCGTCCGGTCGCTCATCCCGCGTCCGCCGGGCCGGACGAGGCGGCGGTGGGCTGGTCCCCGAGCGCACCGGCGCGCTCCTCGAGGAAGCCGTCGTACTCCTCCTCCAGCTCCCGGAGTCGCGCCTGCCGCTGGGTGCCGGACAGCGTGGGGTCGGCGGAGACCTGCTCCTGGAGCAGGGTGAGCGCGTAGAGGACGAGATCGACGTCGCCGATCCCCTTCGCCGCGTCGAGTGCCTCGGACAGCTCGCCCCGGCCGGCCTGGATCCAGTACGCGAGCACGTCGGGATCGGCGCTCACCGACAGCGTGTTCGCGATCACTGTGCGCTGCTCGTGACTGAGGTCGGTCCGGTGCAGATAGCTGGTGGCGAGCTCGTAGCGCTGAGTCGCCGGCAGGTCGTCGACCGCGGTCGGACGCAGCGCCTCGATCACGCCGTCGTAGTCCCCCTGCACGAAGTGCGTGTCGGCGTCGAGCAGCCGCTCGGTGGCGGGTGCGCGCAGGAGCACCTGGTAGCCGCAGACCGCGCCGAGGGCGAGGACGAGCACGCCCAGCCAGACGGTCGCCTGCCGGAACAGCCGGGACGACCGTCGGCCCACCCGGACGGTGCGCGCGTCCTCCTCCTGCGCGGCTGCCTCGTCCATCTCGGTGAGGCGGGCGAGCAGGTCGTCGACGGTCCGGGCCTCGTGCACCGCACGCTCGAGGTCGCTCGACCGCCGAAGCTCCACGGCACCGTCGACCAGGTCGTCGAAGGACGCGGTGCGGTCGAAGGTGCACAGCACCAGCGCACGCAGCTGTCGCAGGAGCATGCCGTCCTCGTCCTGGGGCGGCATCGCCCCGGCCAGCCCCCGGTACGCGAGCGCTGGTCGCAGGTTGCGGTCGACCACGAGGTTCTCCGGGTGGAGCACGAGCGCGATCCCCTGGTCCGCCAGCGGGACGAGCACACCGAGGTTCGCCAGCGCGCGGAGGCGCTCGGTCCGGGGCAGGCGCACGACCTCGCCCCACGTCCGCAGCCGTTCAACCACCGTGACGTGCAGGGTGACCGCGTCCTCGCGCACGGTGACGGTGCAGGGCAGGAGCCCGTCGCGCGGGTGCGTCAGCAGGTCGAGCTCCGCGTCGTGCTGCACCCGGACCAGCGACCGGCCGAGCGTGACCGACCATGCGGTGCCGTCCCGTTCGACGGCGATGGGCACCCCGTCGAGCACGAGGGTGCCCGATGTCGGTGCCGGTGCGGAGACCTCGTCGTTCATGGTGCGTCCCTCCCGTCGTCGAGGACCAGGACGTCCCCGGTGACCACCGGGCCGTCGGCCAGGTGGTCCTCTTCCGTCAGCAGCAGCCCCGTGCCGCGGACCCGCAGCTGGTACCGGGCCAGCCCGGCACCGAGGCCGGGAACGATCGCAGCGAGCTCGGTCACGAGCCGGTGCACGGCGACCCGGGTGGGCACCCGGAGGTCGAGCCATCCCCCGGCGTGCACCAGCGTCACGTCGATGTGGTCAGTCATCGTCCGGCCCTCCTGCCCGGGCGAGACGCCGGGACGCGGCCGCACCAGCCCCGCCGAGCAGGACGAGCCCTGCGGCGACCGTCGCGAGGCCGGTGCCACCGCCGCCCTGGGCGGGCTCGGCGACGGCACCACCCGTGCGGGCGTCCTCGCTCGCGCGGTGCTCCGGGCCGAACAGTCCTGCCGTCGAGGGCGCCTGGGGCAGCACCGGTCCGGCGGACGAGAACAGGTCGGCGGTCATGTCCCGGGCCTGTCCGTCGCGTGCCGCGGCGAGCCGTGTGGTGTCCTGCGGGTCGAAGAGCATCGCGCTCGCGTCGTGGCCGACAGCCTGCGCGTCGGCCTGCTCGAGCCGGTCCACCCGCAGCTCGAGGTCGTTGGCGCCGGGTCCGGGTCGTCCCGCGTCATCGTCACCGCCTCCCGCGGCGGCGGACCACGGGATACCGAGGACGAGGACCCCGGTGAGGAAGCCGAGCACAGCGACCCGCCGCGCGCTCATGCGGGTACCGCCGCACGCGCGGAGCGCCGCCGCTCGGGCTGGGGGAGGTCGGTGCGCACGACGAGGCCGAGCGTCACGACGACGACCGTGCCGGCGGCGAGGGGCCACCACGTCGCGCCGGCCTGCCCCGCACCGAGCACAGCGGCCATCGCCGTCTCCAGGTGGCAGAGCGGGTCGACCCGGGCGACGGCGCTCTCGAACCCCGATCGCGCCCCGGCCCCGACGGCGTCGGAGACCAGCACGTAGCCGACCAGGAGCACGACGCAGAGCGCTGCGCCGACCGCCCTCCACCGACGGACCACCGTGGACGTGAGGAGGGTCAGCTCCACGCACCCGAGCACGACGCACAGCACCCAGTGCGGCAGCGAGCCCGGTGGGAGGTCCAACCCGACCGCGGTCGCCCAGGACGCACCGGCTCCGACGAGGAGCCCCGCCCCCGCCGCCCGCCCGAGGGCCCGGGACCCGATGCCGAGACGCGCGGCCCGATCGCTCGTCAGGACCGAGCCGCGGGTCTCCCAGCGGGTCGACGAGCCGAGCAGGTGACCGGCGACGAGGCAGAGCGCGAAGATGATCACCACCCACCCGAAGGGGCGGGTGACATCGGCGGTGGGGACGGGCTCCCGCGGCGTCGCGGTGACCGGCGAAGCCAGGAAGTCGACCAGCGTCTCGTTGAGGACACCGGCGACGTAGGCGTGCGGCAGGACCGCCGAGAACGAGTCGGCGAACACCTGGGCGGACTCGGTCTCGCCGGCGAGGATCGCGGCCATCGAGCCGGCGTCACCGTCGAGCGCGACCGACTGCGCGAGAAGCTCCTGGACGTCGCTCCGGACGTCCCCTGTCAGCGCGAGACCGGCGTCCGCCCGGTCCACCGCCGAGCGGCCGGCGGCGGCCAGGGCGTCGCTGGAGGCGAGCAGCCCGGCGCCCTCGACGGTGATCCGGTCGAGGTGGGTGCTGCGTTCCGCCTCGGAGGCCACGACCCGGTCTTGGACCGTGTGCAGGTCCGTCAGCGCCTCGCGCCGAGCGCGGAGCTGGTCGAGGTGGGCGGCGATCATCGTGCTCAGGTGCCGCGAGGTCGCCAGGAGCGCGTCAGAGGAGGCCCGGACTTCGGACGTCGCCGCATCGAGGCTGTCGAGGCCCACGCCGACGGCGCCGAGCGCGGCGCGTTCGGACGCCACCTGCTCCGCCACCGCCGCGAGGATCACCGCGTCGATCGCCGCGGAGGCATCCACATGCACCAGTTCGACCAGGAGCCTGGCGTGCCGGTAGGCCTGGGCCACCTGAGCGACCTGGCCGCCGTACCGTGTCGCGGCGGGCACCGCGAGATCCCCGGACGCCGCGGCGAGCGTAGCGGCAGCCTGCTCGAGGTCCGCACGTGTGGTGCCGTCGGGGTCCACCTCGACGTCGGCGTACCCGGTCCAGCCCTGGAGCACGCCGAGATCGACGGCGATCTGCGCGACGGCACCTCCGAGGGCGTCGTCCGCCGATGCGAAGACGCCCGCCCGGACCGCGGCGTCCAGCTCGGCCTCCGTGCGGTACGGCAGCAGTGCGATCTCGGCCTCGGCAGCACGCAGGAGGTCACCGCCAGCAGCCGGGGTGTCACCGCTCGGCGCGGTCACCTCGGCGACGCTGACCGTGCCGTCACCGTCCGTGTCGAGCACCGCGTAGACGGCAGCCCGATACGCCGCCAGCACCTGCTCATCGCCCTGGGCGCTCAGTGCGTCCTCGCGCCCCCGGGCCGCCGCCCTCGTGCCGTCCAGGACCGCCCCCAGCGTCACCAGCCGGTCTCCGAGGCTCGCGCCGCCGGCATCGGGCTCGAGCTGGGCGGCCAGGGTCGCGCCGATGTCGACCAGCGCGTCGTCGAGCTGCTGGACCTGCTCCCCCAGCACCTCGTGGTCCAGCGCCATCAGTGCCTCGACGAGCTCGGCCTGGGTCAGCGCACCGCGGTCACGCGCGGCGAGGAGCCCGGCCAGTGAGGCACCGTGCACCGCGCTCGCTGTCGCCTGGTCCGCCGTGGCGAGCGCGAGACCGCCGAGCGCGTCGACGCCGACCTCGTCGTCCACGACGGCGGCGCTCGCACGATCGACGAGGGTGGCCAACCCCGTGCTCAGCTCGGACTGCGCGGGCCGGAGCGTCGTCGTGAACGCGTCCCCGGTCGTGGCACGGGCGTCGACCAGCAGGCGTGCGTTGCTCTGCGCCTGGTGCAGGTTGCCGAGGACCGACGCCACGTACATGTCGACGAGCTGCGCGTCCAGACGGGCGACCAGCTCCTCGCCCTTGCCCGTCGCGAGCGCCTCGACCCGCGAGTTGCCCGCCCCGTTGACCTGGTACGTGATACCGACGGGGGCCGGGTCGGGGGTGTCGAGGTCGGCCAGCGCGCCGGAGAACCCGGTCGGGACGACCAGCATCAGGTCGTAGGCACCGCCGGCGAGGCCGTGCTCCGCCACGCTCCGACTGACCACCCACCAGCGCGCCGACGGGTCGCTCTCCAGCTGGGTCACGTACGACCGGCCGAGATTCACGTCGTCGCCGTCGATGACCGCGCCGGCATCCTCGTTCACGAGGGCGACGTCGAGCACCACGCGCTCAGCCGACTCCGCGCGTTCACCGAGGAGCCCGCGCTGGTGCGCCGACCCCAGCGGGAGCAGCACGAGCGCGGTCGCCGCGATCAGCAGCGCGCCACGGATCCGTGCTCTCGTCCCCCGCATGCGCCGTCCCCCGCCGGCTCGAGGATGCGACCGGGACGGGCAGGCGCCCGCGGGTCACACCCGTGGAGTCCCGGACCGTCGTCGCAGGCCACAGGGACACCGGAGAACGTATCCACGCGAATGCGGGCGGCTGTGGGCCGCGTGTGTGTTTCTACCTACGCGTGGGCGAATTGCGGTGATTCACTCCGGAGACACGCCGGCGCGACACGCCGTGCCGGGGCGAAACCACCGACCTCGTGGGGTGAGCGGCCCCTCAGACCACCAGCAGGCGGCCCGCGCGGTAGACGGCCACGCAGGACAGGTCGCCGTCGGTCACCACGACGTCGCCGCGACGGCCGGGCAGCAGGGCGCCGAGGTCGGCGCGGCCGAGCACCTCGGCGGGGGTGGTGGCGGCGGCGCGCACGGCGGGCACCAGGCCGATGCCGGCGTGCACCACGGCGCGCACCACGTCGAGCAGGTGGGCGGTGCCCCCGGCGATGGCACCGGCGGTGCCGTCCTCGGCGAGCAGCCGGGCCACGCCCTCGCCGACGCGGACCGCCATCGGACCGAGGCGGTAGTCGCCGTCGGCCATGCCCGCAGCGGCCATCGCGTCGGTGACCAGGGCGATCGAGCCGGGGCCGACCAGGTCGAAGACGGAGCGCACGGTGCCGTCGGCCAGGTGGGTGCCGTCGGCGACCAGCTCGACGACGAGCTCGCCGCGGGCGGCGGCGGCCAGGCAGGCGGCGATCGGGCCGGGGTCGCGGTGGTGCAGCGGGCGCATGCCGTTGAACAGGTGGGTGGCGGTGGGGCGCGGGGAGCGGCCGGCGCCGGGGCGGCCGCCGACGGCGGTGGCACGGGGTCCGCCGGCGAGCAGGGTGCGGGTGCGGTGCACGGCGGCGTCGACCTGCTCGGCGGCGGCGTCGGTGTGCCCGATCGACGGGACCGCCCCGGCGCGCACCAGGGCGGCCAGCACGTCGTCGGTGCCGGGCCCGCCGTCCGCGACGCCCGGCACCTCGGGGGCGACGGTCATGGTGACCAGGTGCCCGCGGGCGGCCCGGGCCAGCTCGGCGACCAGCCGGGGGTCGCCGGTGAGCATGTCGGCGGGGTTCTGCGCGCCGCAGCGGTGCTCGGACAGGAACGGCCCCTCGGCGTGGATGCCGGCCAGGTCGCCGGACTCCACCAGGTCGGCGAGCAGGGCGGCGCGCTCGAGCAGGACCTCGCGCGGAGCGGTCACCAGGGAGGCGACCAGGCTGGTGGTCCCGTGCTCCAGGTGCTCGCGGACGGCGACCAGCGCCTCCTCGCGGGTGGTCGCGTCCGGGAAGCTCGCGCCGCCGCCGCCGTGGTCGTGCAGGTCCACCAGGCCGGGCAGCAGCGTCGTGCCGGGGGCGGGCGCCGGCGGCAGGTCGTCCGCCCAGGCGCCGGGCAGCCGGTCCACCGGGCCGACCCAGGCGATCCGCCCCTCGGCCAGCGCGACGGCGCCGTCCGGGACGAGCTCGGTGGGGGTGACGACCTCCCCGCGCAGGACGACGGGATCGGGGCTGCGGTGCGCGCTGGTCACCGGACCATCATGGCGCACCGCGGCCGCTGCACGGCCCCGACCGTGCGTCTCAGAACAGCCGGGAGTCGACGTCGTCCACGCCGCGCATGGCGTCGTAGTCGAGCACCAGGCAGCCGATCCCCCGGTCGGTGGCCAGCACACGCGCCTGCGGCTTGATCTCCTGGGCGGCGAACACCCCGCGCACCGGCGCGAGCAGCGGGTCGCGGTTGAGCAGCTCGAGGTAGCGGGTGAGCTGCTCGACGCCGTCGATGTCGCCACGCCGCTTGATCTCCACGGCGACGGTGGCCCCCGCGGCGTCCCGGGCGAGGATGTCCACCGGGCCGATCGCGGTCGGGTACTCGCGGCGCACCAGGGTGTGCCCGGCGCCCAGCACCTCGATCTGCGCGGCCATCAGCTCCTGCAGGTGCGCCTCGACGCCGTCCTTGATCAGGCCGGGGTCCACGCCGAGCTCGTGCTCGGAGTCGTGCAGCACCTCGTGCACCTCGATCACCAGGCGGTCGTCGCTCTTGGTGTGCTGCACGGTCCACACCTGGGCCACGCCGCGCTCGGCGGCCTCGCCCTCGGCCGGGGAGGTGTGCAGGGTGCACGGCGGGCTCATCCAGTTCAGCGGCTTGTACGAGCCGCCGTCGGAGTGCAGCAGCACGCTGCCGTCGGCCTTCACCACGACGAGGCGGGTGGCGAGGGGCAGGTGGGCGTTGAGCCGTCCGCTGTACCGGGCGGAGCAGCGCGCGACGAGCAGGCGCATCAGGGTCCTTCGGGTGGTCAGATCACGGAGCGGGCCACCGGCGGGGCGGCCTCGAGCCAGGATGTCAGACCCGCGTAGGCCTCCGGCGACATGACGAGCTCCACGACGTCACCCGTCCCCACCCGGCAGCGGACCAGCAGCGGCCCGGTGAGCCCCTCGGAGCCGTCGGCGGCGTGCCGCTCCAGCACCTCGATCTCGCCGCGCGGCCACACGTGCTCCGGGCGCGGCGCCAGCGACCACAGCCGCCACCAGTAGAGGCTGCGCGCCCCGTAGTGCGCCACACCCTGCACCCAGCGCGAACGCAGGTGCAGGGTGCAGGAGAACGAGCCGACCCGCCGGGTCAGGGAGTGCCAGCGGGACAGGCCGAGACCGACCGGGACGAGCAGCAGGAGGACGACGAGCACCACGACCAGCGTGACGTGCAGCCCGTTCATCTCCAGCCGTCGTCAGCGGGTCGGGGCGTCCGAGGCGGCGGGCTCCACCGCGTCGACGACGACCGTGACCTGGTCCTCGTCGACGGACAGGAAGCCGCCCTCCACGGTCCAGCGGTGCACGGCACCGCCGTCCTCGATCACCCGCACCTCGCCGCGCCGCAGCACGGACAGCACCGGCGTGTGCCCGGCGAGGATGCCGATCTCACCGTCGGACGCCGGGGCGCTGACCTGACGGGCGCTGCCCGACCAGATGGTGCCGTCGGTGTCGACGAGGTCGACCTCGAGCTGGGCCATGGCACGTACCTTTCGAGGAGTTGCGGGGGAAGCGAGGATACAGCGACGTCAGACGCCGTACTCCTTCTGGAGGCGGGCCCAGTTGCGCTCGAGGTCCTCGAGGCCACCGATGTTGAAGAAGGCCTGCTCCGCGATGTGGTCGAACTCGCCGGCGGCGATCCGCTTGAACGCCTCGACGGTCTCGGAGACCGGCACGGTGGAGCCGACGACGCCGGTGAACTTCTCCGCCATGTAGGTGTTCTGCGAGAGGAACTGCTGGATGCGGCGCGCCCGCGCCACGACCGTCTTGTCCTCCTCCGACAGCTCGTCGACACCGAGGATCGCGATGATGTCCTGGAGCTCCTTGTTGCGCTGCAGGATCGACTTCACCTGCGTCGCGACGTCGTAGTGCTCCTGGCCCACGTAGCGCGGGTCGAGGATGCGGCTGGTCGACGACAACGGGTCCACCGCGGGGTACAGACCGCGCGAGGCGATCTCACGGCTGAGCTCGGTGGTCGCGTCGAGGTGCGCGAACGTCGTGGCCGGCGCCGGGTCGGTGTAGTCGTCCGCCGGCACGTAGATCGCCTGCAGCGAGGTGATCGAGTGGCCGCGGGTCGAGGTGATCCGCTCCTGGAGCTGACCCATCTCGTCGGCGAGGTTCGGCTGGTAGCCCACCGCGGACGGCATGCGGCCGAGCAGCGTCGACACCTCGGAGCCGGCCTGGGTGAACCGGAAGATGTTGTCGATGAACAGCAGCACGTCCTGCTTCTGCACGTCGCGGAAGTACTCCGCCATCGTGAGCGCGGACAGGGCCACGCGCAGACGCGTGCCCGGCGGCTCGTCCATCTGGCCGAAGACGAGGGCGGTCTTGTCGAAGACGCCCGCCTCCTCCATCTCGACGATCAGGTCGTTGCCCTCACGGGTGCGCTCGCCGACGCCGGCGAACACGGACACACCGCCGTGGTCCTGGGCGACGCGCTGGATCATCTCCTGGATCAGCACCGTCTTGCCGACGCCCGCACCGCCGAACAGGCCGATCTTCCCACCCTGGACGTACGGGGTGAGCAGGTCGATGACCTTGATGCCGGTCTCGAACATCTGGGTCTTCGACTCGAGCTGGTCGAAGGCCGGCGGCTTGCGGTGGATCGGCCAGCGCTCGGTGATCTCCAGGGACTCGCCCTCGCCGAGGTTGAGCACCTCGCCGGTCACGTTGAACACGTGGCCCTTGGTCACGTCGCCGACCGGCACCGAGATCGGCGAGCCGGTGTCGGTGACCTGCGCGCCACGGACCAGGCCGTCGGTGGGCTTCAGGGCGATGGCGCGCACGAGCGAGTCGCCGAGGTGCTGCGCGACCTCGAGGGTCATGGTGAAGGAGCTCTCGCCCTCCCCCTGGCCCGCCATGTCGATGTCGACGGTGAGCGCGTTGTAGATCTCCGGGATCTGGTCCGCGGGGAACTCGATGTCCACGACGGGCCCGATCACGCGGGCGACGCGGCCCACGCCGGGCTGGTCGGCCGTGGAGTCCTTCGCGTCGACGGTGGTCGCGGTCATGTCTGCCTCGCTTCGCTCGTCCGCCGGGGTCCGGCGGCGTGGTCCTGTGTCGTGCTGTCTGATGGTGCGCGGTGCGCCGGTCACTAGGAGGCGAGCGCGTCGGCGCCCGACACGATCTCGCTGATCTCCTGGGTGATCTCGGACTGACGCGCCTGGTTCGCGAGACGCGTGTACATGCGGATGAGGTCCTCGGCGTTCTCCGTGGCCGTGTGCATCGCGCGCTGGCGCGAGGCGAGCTCGGAGGCCGCGGCCTGCAGCAGGCAGGAGTAGATGCGGCTGCGCACGTAGCGCGGCAGCAGCGCGTCCAGCACCTGCTCGGCGTCGGGCTCGAACTCGTACAGCGGCAGCGCCTCGCCGGTCTCGTGGGAGGCGACGCCCTCGACGACCTCGAGCGGCAGCATCCGGATCACCTGCGGGCGCTGGCTCACCATGTTGACGAACTGCGTCGACACGATGTGCAGCTGCCCCACGCCGCCCTCGTCGGCCGGGGCCGCGAACGCGGTGAGCAGGGTGGAGGCGATCTCCTCGGCCAGGTCGGCGGTCGGGGCGTCGGACTGCCCGGTCCAGGACGCCGCGATCTCGCGGTGCCGGAACGTGTAGTACGCGACGGCCCGGCGCCCGCTGATGAACAGGGCGACCTGCTTGCCCTGCCCCTCCAGCCGCTCGATCAGCCGCTCGGTCTCCCGGATGACGCTCGCCGAGTAGGCGCCCGCCATGCCGCGGTCCGAGGCGATCAGCAGCACGGCCACCCGCGTCGTGTCGGTGCGCTCCGCGAGGAGCGGGTGCGACACGTCGGAGTGCGTGGCCACGGCCGAGACCGCGCGGGTGATCGCCCGGGCGTACGGGGACGCGGCCGCCATGCGGTCACGTGCCCGGCCGATCCGGCTGGCGGCGATCAGCTCCTGGGCGCGGAACATCTTCTTCAGCGCCTGGGTCGACCTGATCCGCTGCCGGTAGACCCGCTGCTGTCCTGCCACGGTCAGGCCTTCTTCTGGCGGACGATCTGCTCCTGCTCGACCGGCGTCTCCTGCTCGGGCTCCTCGGCGCCGACCAGCGGCGAGCCGTCACCGGTGAGGAAGCCGGAGCGGAACGCGTCGATCGCGTCGGAGAGCGCCTGCTCGGTCGCGTCCTCGAGCTTGCCGCTCGTGGCGATCGTCGTCAGGACGTCGGTGTTGCGGCGCAGGTGGTCGAGCAGCTCGGCCTCGAACCGGCGGACGTCGGGCAGCGGCACGTCGTCCAGGCGGCCCTTGGTGCCGGCCCACACCGACGCGACCTGCTCCTCCACCGGGTACGGGGAGTACTGGGGCTGCTTGAGCAGCTCCATCAGGCGGGCGCCACGGGTGAGCTGGGCGCGCGAGGTGGCGTCCAGGTCGGAGGCGAACATCGCGAAGGCCTCGAGCGAGCGGTACTGCGCGAGGTCCAGCTTCAGCGTGCCGGAGACCTGCTTCATCGCCTTGACCTGCGCGGCACCACCGACGCGGGACACCGAGATGCCGACGTCCACGGCGGGACGCTGGTCCGCGTTGAACAGGTCCGACTGCAGGAAGATCTGCCCGTCGGTGATGGAGATGACGTTGGTCGGGATGTACGCCGAGACGTCGTTCGCCTTGGTCTCGATGATCGGCAGACCGGTCATCGAGCCGGCGCCGAGCTCGTCGGACAGCTTCGCGCAACGCTCCAGCAGGCGGGAGTGCAGGTAGAAGACGTCACCGGGGTACGCCTCGCGGCCCGGCGGGCGGCGCAGCAGCAGGGACACGGCACGGTAGGCCTCGGCCTGCTTCGACAGGTCGTCGAACACGATCAGGACGTGCTTGCCGTCGTACATCCAGTGCTGGCCGATGGCCGAGCCGGTGTACGGGGCCAGGTACTTGAAGCCCGCCGGGTCGGACGCCGGGGCCGCGACGATCGTCGTGTACTCCAGGGCGCCGGCCTCCTCGAGGGCGCCACGCACGGAGGCGATCGTCGAGCCCTTCTGGCCGATGGCGACGTAGATGCAGCGGACCTGCTTCTCCGGGTCGCCGGACTCCCAGTTGGCCTTCTGGTTGAGGATCGTGTCGATCGCGATGGCCGTCTTGCCGGTCTGGCGGTCGCCGATGATCAGCTGCCGCTGCCCGCGGCCGACCGGGATCATCGTGTCGATCGCCTTGAGGCCGGTCTGCAGCGGCTCGTGCACGCTCTTGCGGGCCATGACGCCGGGCGCCTGGAGCTCGAGGGCGCGGCGCGCGTCCGGGACGATCTCGCCCAGGCCGTCGATCGGCTGACCCAGCGGGTCGACCACGCGGCCGAGGAAGTTGTCGCCCACGGGGACCGAGAGCACCTCGCCGGTGCGGCGGACCTCCTGGCCCTCCTCGATGCCGGTGAACTCGCCCAGGACGATCACGCCGATCTCGCGGACGTCCAGGTTGGAGGCCAGGCCCAGGGTGCCGTCGGCGAACCGCAGCAGCTCGTTGGCCATGCAGCCGGGCAGGCCCTCGACCTGCGCGATGCCGTCGCCGGCCAGCGTCACGCGACCGACCTCCTCGGTGGCGGCACCGGTCGGCTCGTACGTCGTGACGAAGCTGTCCAGAGCGGCGCGGATGTCCTCCGGCCGGATCGTCAGCTCGGGCATGTGTCTCTCCTGTCGTTCCGCACGCGTCTCGCGCGGGTCCCCAACGTGGTTCGGGTCGGGCTGGCGGTGCGTCAGCTCGCCAGTCTCCGGCGGACGTCCGCCAGTCGTGCCAGTACGGTCGCGTCGATCACCTCGGGGCCGACCTGCACGCGCAGGCCTCCGAGGACGTGCGGGTCGACGGTGACCTGGACCTGCATCGGGCGGCCGTAGACCCGCTCGAGGATCCCGGCCAGCCGCTCGCGCTGGGCCGCACCGAGCTCGCCGGCGCTGGTGACCGTGGCCACCTGCCGGTTGCGCCGCTCGGCGATCAGGTCGCCGACGTGGCCCAGGGTGGTGACGTAGCGCCGGCCGCGCGGGGCGACCGTGGCACGTCGGGCCACCAGCCGGGTCACCGGTGCGCCGCCGTCGCCGATCAGCTGGTCGACCAGCCGGCCGCGCGCCTCGGCGTGCACCCGGTCGTCGAACAGCAGCCGGCGGACCTCGCGCTGGCCCGCCAGGGCTCGGGCGATCCGGAACAGCTCCTCGGCCACCTCGTCGATCGTGCCGTCCGCCTCGGCGGAGGACAGCACGGCCGCGAAGGCCAGCCGCTCGGTGGCGTCGGCGAGGTCGCCCTCGTCGGACCAGCGGGCACGCACCAGGCCCTGGGCGGCCTCGACCACCCGCGGGTCCGCATCGGCCAGCAGCCGGGCGGCCAGGGCCGCCTTGGTGTCGCCGGCGGTCGACGGGTCGGTGAGCGCCCGGCGCAGCGAGCCGGAGGAGTCCAGGGCGTCGACCAGCGCGAAGAGCTGCTCGCCGAGCAGCGTCCCCTCACCGGCCGCCGCGCGGAGCACCGGCTCGAAGCGACCCTCGGCGGCGGTCAGCGACGCCTGGCTCGTGCCGCGCATCAACGCCCCTGACCGGCCGTGGACGCGGTGGAGGCGTCCAGCTCGTCCAGGAACCGGTCGACCACCGCGGTACGACGCACCTCGTCGGCGAGCGACTCGCCCACGATCCGCGAGGCGAGCTCGGTGGCGAGCGAGCCGACGTCGGCGCGCAGCGAGACGGCCGCCTGCTGGCGCTCCGCCTCGATCTGGCGCTGGGCCGTCTCGACCACCCGGGCCTGCTCGGTCGTGGCCTTCTCCCGGGCCTCGGCGACGATCTGCGTGGCCTCGGTGCGGGCGTCGTCCCGGATGCGACCGGCCTCGGCGCGGGCGTCCTGGAGCTGCTGCTCGTACTCGGCCTTCGCCGCGGCGGCCTCCTGCTGGGCGGTCTCGGCCTGGGCCAGCCCGCCCTCGATCTTGGCCGTCCGCTCGTCGAGCACCGCCTGGAACTTCGGCAGCACGACCCGGTAGAAGACGACCGCGATCACCACGAGGACGACGGTGGACCACAGGATGTCGTAGCTCGCCGGGACGAGCAGACGCCAGCCCTCGACGGTCTCCTCTGCGGCCAGGGTGCTCGCCGCAGGAATCGCGGCGGTGATCACGAGAACAGGAAGCCCGTGATGAGGCCGAGGAGGCCGAGGACCTCGACGAAGCCGATGCCGATGAACATCGTGGTCCGGAGCTGGCCGGCGACCTCGGGCTGGCGCGCCATGCCCTCGACGGTCTTGCCGATCAGGATGCCGAGGCCGATGCCCGGGCCGAGCACCGCGAGGCCGTAGCCGACGGTCGCGATGTTGCCGGAGATGGCGTTCTCGGCGGCGAGGATGACGCTGGGATCCGTCAGAAGAGACACGCTTGCTCGTTCCTTCCGTCTGGCCATCGACCGGTCGGCCGGTGGCACGTTCTGGGGCGGGTGACCGGTGCGGCCCCCCGCGGGGTGGGTGAGGCGGGGCTCAGTGCTCCGACTCGATGGACTGGCTGAGGTACACCGCGGTGAGGATCACGAAGATGTACGCCTGGAGCGCGGCGACGAAGACCTCGAAGAGGGTGATCGCGAAACCGCCCAGCAGGGTCAGGGCACCGAAGGGCTTGAGACCGCCGCTGGCCTCGAACAGCAGGAACTGGGTGGCCGAGAAGCAGAGCACCAGCATGAGGTGCCCGGCGACCATGTTGGCCATGAGCCGGATCGCCAGGGTGACGGGCCGGAGCACGAACACCTGGAGGAACTCCACCGGGGTCAGCAGCACGTACAGCGGCCACGGGACGCCCGGGGGGAACAGGCTGTTCTTGAGGAAGCCGCCGGCGCCGTGCGCCTTGATCCCCGCGCCCAGGTACATCACGTAGACCCAGAGGGCCAGCATGATCGGCAGGCCGATCAGGGCGGTGCCCGCGACGTTGAGCAGCGGGACCACACCGGTGATGTTGAACGCCAGCACCGCGAAGAAGATCGTGGTGAGGAGGGCGACGTACTTGCGCGCCTTCTCCTTGCCCAGGATGTCCTCGGCGACGTTGACCCGGACGAAGTCGAGCAGCATCTCCATCACGTTCTGGCCGCGGCTCGGGACGAGCTTGGCGCGGCGGGCCGCGATGATCACCAGGGTCAGCAGGACCGCGACGGCGACGAAGCGGACCAGCTGGATGCGGTTGATCTCGAAGACGGTCCCCTCGAAGAGGAACGGTCCCGGGAAGAACTCGGCGATCGACGGCTTGTGGAACCCGGACTCGCCCTCGGCGGCGAGCGGCAGGATCGTCGCAAGGCTGGACAGAGCAATCTCCTACAGGTCGAAGGCTCCGGCGGTCGTCCCTGTGCTCAGGTGCGCTCATCCGGGGGCCCGGCCGTCGTGGGGGTGTTCGGTGGGAGCCTAACCTACGGCGCGTCGTGCGTGTCCGAGTTGTCCCGTTCCGGGACCTTCGGGCTCGCTCCGACGGGCTGGACGTAGGGCACCCTTCCGCGTGACACCGCACGGTAGTCGAGCAGAGCCGATCCGACCACCGCAACGGCGACCACGGCGGCCAGCACGTAACGGTCGTAGAAGTCCATCCCGCGCAGCACCGCGAGCACGGCGATCACCACGACCACCTTGCCCAGCCAGGTGCCCATCACCACGCCCATCATCGCGCCCGGCGCGGCGTCCGCCGTGCGCAGCATGGAGAGCGTCGTGGCGCCGGAGAACAGCAGGGCGATGGCCGCGCCGATCAGCGCGCCCCACACCCCGGGCAGGCCCGCGACCAGGGCGCCGACGCCGACGCCGAGCACGGTGACCGCGCCGACGAACACCGCCATGTCGCGCAGGGCGGTGCGGAACACCGCGGCGACCTCGGGTGAATCGCCGGGACGCTGCGCGTCGGGCGTGTCGGCGCCCTCGGGCGCGGCGTCGGGCGTGGGCTCGGTGGTCACGGGTCCGTCCTCGGGTCGGGGTCGGTCAGGGCGGTCATCGGGTGCACGCCGGGGCCCTTGGCGTGGCGCGCGGGTCCCGAGGGACCGGCGGGGCCGGCAGGCGTGCCGGGGGCGGGGCCGACCGGGGCCGGCGGGGTCGCGGGGCCTCCCCGCAGCGGGCCGAGGGTGAGCGCCAGCGCCACGGCGACGCCGAGCCCGAGGCCGATCAGCACGGTCTGCGTGGAGAACCACACCAGGGCGGTGGCGGCACCGGCGAACACGGCGGTCCACACGTAGAGGATGATCACCGCGCGCCGGTGGGAGTGGCCCAGCGCCAGCATGCGGTGGTGCAGGTGCATGCGGTCGGGGTGGAACGGCGACTTCCCGGAGCCGATCCGCCGGATCACCGCGAGCCCCATGTCGAGCAGGGGCAGCAGCAGCACCGCCACCGGGAGCAGGATCGGCAGGAACGCCGGGAAGGACTGCCGGGTGCTCATCGCGATGGCCGGGTCGATCTGCCCGGTGACCCGGATGCCGGCGGCGGCGATCACCAGGCCGATCAGCATCGATCCGGAGTCGCCCATGAAGATGCGCGCCGGGTGGAAGTTGTGCGGCAGGAAGCCGAGGCAGGCGCCGACCAGCAGCGCCACGATCAGCGTCGCCAGGCTGGAGTAGTCGCCCGGGGTGGCCTCGCGGGTGAGCTGGTAGGAGTAGAGGAAGAACCCCGCGCCGCCGATCGCGATCATCCCGGCGGCCAGGCCGTCCAGCCCGTCGACGAAGTTCACCGCGTTCATCGCGACCACGACCGTCAGGACGGTCAGCCCGAGCCACACCCGGTCCGAGCCGAGCACCACCCCGTCGATCGGCAGCTGGTAGAGCTGCACGCCCTGGGAGGCCATCACGAAGGCCGCGAGCACCTGGCCCGCGAGCTTGGTCATCCAGTCCAGGTCCCAGATGTCGTCGGCGACGCCCAGGGCGCAGACCATCACCGCCGCGACGGCGATCCCGATCACCGGCCGGGGGTTGTCGAAGACGTCCTCGAGGAACTGCAACCGGCTGGCCATGACCAGGCCGACCAGGATGCCGGCCAGCATGGCCAGGCCGCCGAGGCGCGGCGTGGGGATCGAGTGCACGTCGCGGGCGCGCACGGCGGTGATCGCGCCCCAGCGCAGCGCGCACCAGCGCGCCAGCGGCGTCAGCAGGTAGGTGGCCGCGGCCGCGACGAGCAGGAGGAGGAGGTAGACCCTCACCGGGCGGCGTCACCTGCCACGGGGGCGACGGCGTTCAGCTCGTCCAGGGTGAGCGCGCCCAGGCGCACCACCCGCAGACCGTCGCCGGTCGCGTCCACGATCGTGGAGGCCACCCCGCCGGGGGTGCGGCCGCCGTCCAGGTAGACCTGCACGCTGTCGCCGAGCTGCTCGTGCGCCTCGGCCGCCTCCAGCGCGGAGGGCTGCCCGGTCTTGTTGGCGGAGGACACCGCCAGCGGTCCGGTGCGTCGCAGCAGGGCGAGCGCGACCGGGTGGTCCGGCACCCGCAGCGCCACGGTGCCGTGCGTCTCGCCCAGGTCCCAGGCGAGGGAGGGCTGCGCGCGCACGATGATCGTCAGGCCGCCGGGCCAGAACGCGGCGGCGAGGTCGCGGACGGCGTCCGGCACCTCGGTCGCCAGGCCGTCCAGGGTGCGCACGTCCGGCATGAGCACCGGCGGCGGCATCTGCCGGCCCCGACCCTTGGCGGCCAGCAGCGCGGCGACCGCCGGCGCGGTGAAGGCGTCGGCGCCGATGCCGTAGACGGTGTCGGTCGGCAGCACCACGAGCCCGCCGCGGGACACCGTGTGCACCGCGGAGTCGATCGCCGGTCCCCAGGTGGCGGGGTCGGTGGCGTCCAGCACGGGTCCGGTCGGGCGGCCGTCAGGCTCGGAGGCACTCACGCGGGCGAGTCTCCCACGTCGACCTGGGCGCGCGGGGACGGCTCGCCCCGGCGACGTGCGACCAGCATCCGCGGGCGGCCGGTCAGGTCGGGTCGCGACTCGACGGCCTCGAACAGACCGGTGGCCTCCGCGGCGGCGCGGGCGGCGGCATCCTGCACCTCGGCGTGCTCCATCACCAGCAGCCCGCCGGGCACCAGCAGGCGGCCGGCGGCGGCGATCACCGCGCGCGGCACGTCCAGCCCGTCGGCCCCGCCGCCGTACAGCGCGAGGTCCGGGTCGTGGTCGCGCACCTCGGGGTCGACCGGCACGGCGTCCGGCGGGATGTACGGCGGGTTGGAGACCAGCACGTGCACCCGGCCGTCCAGGTCGGCGAGCAGCGCGGCGTCGCGGACGTCGCCCTGCTCGACGCGCAGCGCCGTGCCGGCGGGGGTGTTGCGGCGGGTGAGCGCCACGGCCTCCGGCGAGGCGTCGACCGCGGCGACCTCGGCGGCGGGCACCTCCGTGGCGACGGACAGCGCGATGCCGCCCGCGCCGCAGCACAGGTCGACGACGCGCGGGACGGTGCCGGCGGCGACCAGCCGGGCGGCCTCGTCCACGGCGACCTGCGCGACGACCTCGGTCTCCGGGCGCGGGACGAAGACGCCGGGCTCGACGTGCATGCTCAGGTAGCGGAACACCGTCGAGCCCACGATGTGCTGGAGCGGCTCGCGCAGCCGACGCCGCTCCACCAGGGCGGCGAACCGCTCGGCGAAGCCCGGCGGCACCGGCGGGGCCAGCACCAGCTCGAGGCGGGGCAGGCCGAGGGCGTGCGCGGCCAGCGCCACCGCGTCCGGGCGCGGCGAGGGCACCCCGGCGTCGGCGAGCAGCCGGGTGGCGGCCTCCACCATCTGCCGCAGGGTCGGCACGGGGGTCTCGCTCACGCTCACTGCTCCGCGGCGGCGGCCAGCCGGGCGGCCTCGTCGGCGTCGATCGCGGACTGCACCACCGGGCCGAGGTCGCCGTCCAGCACCGCGTCCAGGTTGTACGCCTTGTAGCCGGTGCGGTGGTCGGCGATCCGGTTCTCCGGGAAGTTGTACGTGCGGATCCGCTCCGAGCGGTCGACCGTGCGCACCTGCGAGCGGCGGGCGGCGTTCGCCGCGGCGGCGGCCTCCTCCTGCTTCGCGGCGAGCAGCCGGGCCCGCAGCACGCGCATCGCCTGCTCGCGGTTCTGCAGCTGGGACTTCTCGTTCTGCATCGACACGACGATGCCGGTGGGCACGTGGGTGATCCGCACCGCGGAGTCCGTGGTGTTCACCGACTGCCCGCCGGGGCCGGAGGAGCGGTAGACGTCGATCCGCAGGTCGTTCGGGTCGATCTCGACCTCGCCCTCGTCCTCCACCTCGGGGAAGACCAGCACGCCGGCCGCGGAGGTGTGGATCCGGCCCTGCGACTCGGTGACCGGCACGCGCTGCACGCGGTGCACGCCGCCCTCGTACTTCAGGCTGGCCCAGACGCCCTCGCCCGGGTCGGTGACCGCGCCGCGCGCCTTCACCGCGACCTGCACGTCCTTGTAGCCGCCGAGGTCGGACTCGGTGGACTCCAGGGTCTCCGTGCGCCAGCCCCGGCGCTCGGCGTAGCGCAGGTACATCCGCAGCAGGTCGCCGGCGAACAGCGCGGACTCCTCGCCGCCCTCCCCCGCCTTGATCTCCAGGATCACGTCGCGCGCGTCGTCCGGGTCGCGCGGGACCAGCACCCGGCGCAGCCGCTCGGCGGCCTCCGCCTCGGCGTCGGTCAGCGCGGGGATCTCGGCGGCGAAGTCCGGGTCGACCTCGGCGAGCTCGGTGGCGTCGGCCAGGTCGGCGCGGGCGGCGTCCCAGGCGCGGTGCGCGGCGGCCACCCGGCCCAGCTCGGCGTACCGGCGGCCCAGCGTGCGGGCGCGCGCGGCGTCCGCGTGCACCGCGGGGTCTGCGAGCTGCTGCTCGATCTCGGCGTGCTCGTCCAGCAGCGGTCGTGCCGCCGCGAACCGGTCGCTCATCGGTCCCTCTGATCCCCGCGTGCGGAGCGGCCGGCGGGGATCGACGGCCGCGGTGCCGGGCGTACGGGCCCGGACATGGCGAACGCCGGTGCCCGACGACCCTCGAGGGGCCGCCGGGCACCGGCGTCGGAGTCGCTAGTTGGCCGACTTCTTGCCGTAGCGCGCCTCGAACCGGGCCACACGGCCACCGGTGTCGAGGATCTTCTGCTTGCCCGTGTAGAACGGGTGGCAGGCGGAGCAGACGTCGGCGCGGATCTCGCCGGAGGTCTCGGTCGAACGCGTGGTGAACGTGTTGCCACAGGTGCAGGTCACCTGGGTCACCACGTACTCGGGGTGGATGTCAGTCTTCACGGGTGTTCTTCTCCTCGGGGAAGGGCCTCCGGGTCGTGCGACGCGAACCGTGCACGTGAACCGCAGGCCGACGGAACATTGTGCCAGAACGCCGGCGGTGCAGGAAATCATCCCGGCGGGCCGGAACGGCGCCGAGGTGCGGTGCGGCGGGACGCGACCTAACGTCGCGACGGTGAGCACGTCGCCCGTCCGTCGCACCCGGTCCCTCCTGCCCGTCCTGGCCCTGGCCACCGCCGCCGCCCTCGCCCTCGCGGGCTGCACCGGCGACGAGCCCGCCGCACCGGTGACCGTCGGACCACCGGCGACCACCACCCCCGCCACGCCCACGCCCGCCCCGCCGGCCTCCGCCGCGGGCTGCGCGCCGACCGGCACCGGGGTCCCCGCCGGGGCGTCGGCCGCCGAGACGATCGACCTGGACGGCGACGACCTGCCGGACACCCTGTGGATCTCCGGCACCGACGGCACCCGCACCCTCGGCGTCACCACCGCCACCGGCGCCACCTTCACGCACCCGATCGACCTGGCCGGGCCCGCCGGCGCCTCCGCGCTGGCCGTGCACCCCGACCCCGCGACCCTGCCCGGCGTGCTGCTGACCGACGGCCGGCTCGCCGACCTGCTGCTGGTGGACGACTGCGCGCTGGTCGACGCCACCGACGCCGCCGGGGCGCCCTGGCAGTTCGACCTCGGGTTCACCGGCTACGGCACCGGCGTCGGCTGCCTCGACCTGACCGGTGACGGCACCACGACGCTGGTCGGGCTGAACGCCACCGGCGACGGGACCACGGTCACCCGCACCGCGATCGACCTCACCGGCACGGTGGCGGCCGCCGGGGTCTCCGACACGGTCACCCTCGACCCGGGCTCCGCGCACCAGATCACCTGCGGGGACCGCACGCTCGCCGCCGACGGGGTGCACGAGCCGCAGGGCTGAGGCGCCCCGCACGCCGCCTACGATGGCGTCCATGCTGCGCATCGGCCTGGTCATCGACGACGGACTCGACCGGCCGGACGGGGTGCAGCAGATCGTGCTCGCCCTCGGGCGCCGGCTGACCGGCCTCGGCCACGAGGTGCACTACCTGACCTCCACCACCGAGCGCACCGACCTGTCGAACCTGCACGTGCTGGCGCCGAGCGTGAGCGTGAAGTTCAACGGCAACCGGCTGTCGACGCCGCGCCCCGCCTCACGCCGCGCGCTGCGCCGGTTGATGGCCGAGGTGCCCTTCGACGTGCTGCACGTCTGCATGCCGTACTCGCCGGTGCTCGCCGGACGGGTGGTGTCCGCGGCCCCCGCCCGCACCGCGGTGGTCGGCTCGTTCATGATCTACCCGCAGGACGCGCTGACACGGTGGGGCATCCGCGGGCTGGGGCTGCTGGAGCGCCGACGGCTGCGGCGGTTCGTCGCGATCACCGCCAACTCCGAGTCCTCGCAGGAGTCCGCCACCGAGGCGTTCCACCGCCCGGTGCCGATCATCGGTCCGCCGGTGGAGCTGCCCGAGGCGGGGAGCCTGCCGGAGGCCGAGGCGGCGGATGCCGAGCGCCCGCGACGGATCGTGTTCCTCGGCCGCCTCGTCGAGCGCAAGGGCCCCCGCGAGCTGCTGGAGGCCGTCACCGCCCTGGACCGGATGCCCGGCACCCCGCCGTGGACGCTCACCCTGGCCGGGCGCGGACCGCTGATGGACGAGCTGCGCACCCGGGCCGCCGCCGCGGGGCTGGCCGACCGGGTCGACCTGCCCGGCTTCGTCGCCGAGGAGGACAAGATGGCGCTGCTCGCCGAGGCCGACCTCGTGGTGCTGCCGTCCACCGGCGGCGAGTGCTTCGGCATCTCCGTGGTCGAGGCGCTGGCGGCCGCGAACGGCGTGGTGCTCGCCGGCGACAACCCCGGCTACCGCACGCCGATGGCCGGGCTGGAGGACCAGCTGGTCGACCCCGCCGACACAGTGGGCTTCGCCCGCACCCTGGCGCGCTGGCTCGCCGACGACGAGGGCCGCACCGCCGCCCCCGCGCGGCAGCGCCCCGCCGCGCGACGCTACGAGGCCGGCGCGATCACCGACGAGACGGTCGGCTGGTACACCGCGGCGATCGAGGCGCACCGGGCGGGCCGTCGGCTCTGAGGCGCGCGCCCGGCGGTCACGAGCCCGGCGGTCACGGGCCGGACGTTCGCGCGCCGGACGTTCGCGCGCCGGACGGTCACGAGCCCGGACGCAGCGCGGCCCCGCACCCGTCGGCCGGAGCCGAGGCGGACGGGGCCGCGAGCGACCGGCAGGGCGTCAGTCGTCGTTCTTGCCGCCCGTGCCCGGCGTGGTCTTCTGCACCTGGAGCAGGAACTCCACGTTGCTCTTGGTCTCGCGCAGCTTGCCGAGCAGCAGCTCGATCGCCTGCTGCTGGTCCAGGGCGCCCATCACACGGCGCAGCTTCCACACGATCTTCAGCTCGTCCGGGGAGATCAGGATCTCCTCGCGGCGGGTGCCGGACGCGTTGACGTCCACCGCCGGGAAGATCCGCTTGTCCGCGAGCGAGCGGGACAGCCGGAGCTCCATGTTCCCGGTGCCCTTGAACTCCTCGAAGATGACCTCGTCCATCTTGGAGCCGGTCTCGACCAGCGCCGAGGCGAGGATCGTCAGCGAGCCGCCGTGCTCGATGTTGCGCGCGGCGCCGAAGAAGCGCTTCGGCGGGTAGAGCGCCGAGGCGTCGACACCACCGGACAGGATGCGCCCGGACGCCGGGGCGGCCAGGTTGTACGCCCGCGACAGGCGGGTCAGCGAGTCGAGCAGCACCACGACGTCCTGGCCCAGCTCGACCAGCCGCTTCGCGCGCTCGATGGCGAGCTCGGCGACCATCGTGTGGTCCGAGGCGGGGCGGTCGAAGGTCGAGGCGATGACCTCGCCCTTCACGGTCCGCTCCATGTCGGTGACCTCCTCGGGGCGCTCGTCGACGAGCACGACCATGAGGTGGACCTCGGGGTTGTTCGCGGTGATCGCGTTGGCGATCTGCTGCATGATGATCGTCTTGCCGGCCTTCGGGGGCGCGACGATCAGGCCGCGCTGGCCCTTGCCGATCGGGGCGACGATGTCGATCACCCGCGGGGTCAGCAGGTTCGACTCGCTCTCCAGGCGCAGGCGGTCCTGCGGGTAGAGCGGTGTGAGCTTGCTGAACTCCGGCCGCTGACGCGCCTGCTCCGGCGACATGCCGTTCACGGTGTCCAGACGGACCAGGGCGTTGGCCTTGTTCGGCCGGTTGCCCTGCGCCTGCGGCTGCGGCTCGCCCTCACGGGGGGCACGCACCGCGCCGGTGATCGCGTCGCCGCGGCGCAGCCCGGCCTTGCGGACCTGGCCGAGCGGCAGGTAGACGTCGTTCGCGCCGGGCAGGTAGCCGGAGGTGCGGACGAAGGCGTAGGAGTCCAGCACGTCGAGCACACCGGCGATCGGGACGAGCACGTCGTCCTCGGACAGCTCGACCTCCTCGTAGGGGAGGTCGCCGGTGCCGCCCTGACCGCGGGTGCGGCCCTTGCGGTCCCGGTCGCGGTAGCGGTCGCGCGAGCGACGACGACGACCGCCGCGCTCGTCCTCCTCCGGGCCGGCGCCGACGCCGGTGCCGGTGCCGGCACCGTTGGCCGTGCTCGCGCCGCGCTGCTGCTGGTCACGCTGCTGACGCGGCTGCTGCTCGCCGCCCTGGCGGCCCTGGCGCTGCTGGTCGCGCTGCTCGCCCTGGCGCTCGCCGCGCTGCTGCTCGCCGCCGCCCTGCTGACCGCCGGTCGGGCCCTCGGGGAGGGTCACGTCGACGGTCGGGGCACCGGCGCCCCGGCCGGCACGGCGGGAACGGCGCTCGCCGGTCACGGAGCCGACGGCGTCGGCGGCGCGGGCCGCGCGGTCGCCCCGGGTCTCGCCGCGGTCCGCGGCGGCGGGCTGCCCGGAGGCACGGCCGTCGAGCGAACGCTCCACGGCCTCCAGGCCGGCGAGCACGTCCACGCTGCGGGACCGGGCCGGGGCCGCGTCGTCGCGGGCGGGCTGCTCGGTCTCGGCGGCGCGGGCCGGCTGCTCGGTGCCGGCGGCGCGGGTCGGCTGCTCGGTGTCGGCGGCCCGGACCGGGCGGCGACGCTCACGGGCCGGGGCGGCGGCCTCGGCGGCCGGCGCGGTGACGGCCGGCGCGTCGGCAGCAGCGGGCGCAGTGCTCGCAGACCCGGTGCTGGTGGCCGGGGTGCCCGCGGGCGCCTCGGCACGGCGGGTCCGGCGCGGACCGCCGGAGGTCTTGGCCGCGATGGCGTCGACCAGATCGCTCTTGCGCATCCGGGAGGTGCCCGTCACCCCCAGCTGGGCCGCCATGGCCTGGAGCTCGGGCATGCGCAGCGAGGAGATCGCCGCGCCACGGGCGGAGCCGCCGGAGCCGGTGCTCACGATGGGCTCGATGGTGTCTGTCACGAAGGACCCTTCCCCCTCGTCAGGGACCGCCGCCGCACTCGCAGGGACGGTCCGCGCCCGATCACCCTCGTGGGACCGGGACGTCGATGGAGCCGCACGCGTCACGCAGGTGTCGCTGACTGGCGTGGGCTGGATCGTTCCCGGACGCGGTGTCCGTCCACGCTCCCCCGCGCTGCGTGCCGCCGCGGTGCGGGGCACCGCACGAGACAAGGCAGGGAGTGGTGGACGAGGTCCGGGGAACGAGCCGAGCATACACCGGCCCTTCCGCTCAAGGGAGCCGATTCACCCGCGCCCCGGCGTCGTCGATCGCGAGCCGGAGCACCCGCCAACCACCCATCGCGCCGCCGAACACCTCGGCGACGACCGCGTCGGCATCGGTGGCCTGCTCGCCACCGTCGCCCGTCGCGCCCGGGACCGCCCGGGCCAGCGCGAGCACCGTCGGACCGGCGCCGGAGACGACCGCCGCGACACCGCGCGCACGCAGCGCGTCGACCAGCGCGAGGCTCTCCGGCATGACCCCGCGACGGTAGCCCTGGTGCAGGCGGTCCTCGGTGGCGGGCAGCAGCAGGTCGGGCCGTCGGCCCAGCGCCTCGACCAGCAGCGCGGAGCGGCCCGCCTGGAAAGCGGCGTCGGCGTGCGGGACCTGCGCGGGCAGCACCCCGCGGGCGCGCTTGGTGGACAGGCTGCCCGGCGGCACGATCACCACCGGGGCGACCGCGGCGTGCACCGGCAGGCGGGCGGCGCGCACGCGAGGGCGCCCCTGCCCGGGGGCGGGCTCCTCCCAGGCCACCGTGGCACCGCCGAGCAGCGCCGGGGCGGCGTTGTCGGGGTGGCCCTCCAGCTCGGTGGCGAGGGCGAGCGCGACGTCGTCGTACAGCGACTCCGGCTCGGCGACCAGCGCCCGCGCCGCGAGGATCCCCGCGACCACCGCCCCGGCGGAGGAGCCGAGGCCCCGGCCGTGCGGGATGCGGTTGCGGCAGGTCAGGTGCAGGCCGGTCTGCGGGGCGCCGACGTGGTCCAGGGCGTGCCGCAGCGCGGTCACGACCAGGTGGTCCTCCCCGGTGGGCACGTCCTGCGCGCCCTCCCCCACCACGTCGACCACGACGTCCGCGGAGCCCAGCGCCCGCACCTCGACGTCGTCGTGCAGCGCGAGGGCGAGGCCGAGGGCGTCGAAGCCCGGGCCGAGGTTGGCGCTCGTCGCCGGGACGCGCACCCGCGCCCGGTCGGCTCCCAGTCGCACGGCGCGCTCAGTCGAGACCGAGGGCGGCCGCGATCTCGACCACGTCGGGCCGCACGCGGACCGGGTCGACCTCGCCGCCGTCGGACGTGCGCAGCGCCCACTGCGGGTCCTTGAGGCCGTGGCCGGTGACCGTGACGACGATCCGCGCGCCGGCGGGCACCCGGCCCTGCTCGGCGAGCATGAGCAGGCCGGCGACGCCGGCCGCCGACGCGGGCTCGACGAACACGCCGACCTGCGCGGACAGCACGCGGTGCGCGTGCAGGATCTGCTCGTCCGTGACAGCCTCGATCAGCCCGCCGGACAGGTCGCGCGCGGCCTCCGCCTGCGTCCAGGACGCCGGGTTGCCGATCCGGATCGCGGTGGCGATCGTCTCCGGCTCGGTGATCGGGTGGCCCGCGACGATCGGGGCGGCGCCCGCGGCCTGGAAGCCCCACATCACCGGGGTGTGCGTGGCGACGGCGCCGTGCTCGGCGCCCGCGTCCAGGCCTGCGTACTCGCGGTAGCCCTTCCAGTACGCGGTGATGTTGCCGGCGTTGCCGACCGGCAGCGCGTGGATGTCCGGGGCGTCGCCCAGGGCGTCGACCACCTCGAAGGCGCCGGTCTTCTGGCCCTCGATCCGGTCCGGGTTCACCGAGTTCACCAGCTCGACCGGGTACGCCTCGGCGAGCTTGCGCGCGGCGACCAGGCAGTCGTCGAAGTTGCCGTCGACCTGGAGCAGCGTGGCGCCGTGCGCGACGGCCTGGCTGAGCTTGCCCATCGCGATCTTGCCGTCCGGCACCAGCACCGCGCAGACCATGCCCGCCGCGGTGGCGTAGGCCGCCGCCGAGGCCGAGGTGTTGCCGGTGGAGGCGCAGACCACGGCCTTCGCCCCGCGACCGGCGGCGGCGGAGATCGCCGTCGTCATGCCGCGGTCCTTGAAGGAGCCGGTCGGGTTCATGCCCTCGACCTTGACGAACACCTCCGCACCGGTGAGCGCGGACAGCGCCGGGGCGGCGACGAGCGGGGTGCCGCCCTCGCCCAGCGTGACGACGCGCTCGCGCACGTGCGCGGGCAGGCGGTCGGCGTACTCGGCGATGACGCCGCGCCACTGGTGTGCCATCAGGCTCCTTCGACTCGCAGGACGGAGACGACCTCGCGGACCGAGCCGAGGTCGCCGATCGCGGCCACCGTCGCCGCGAGCGCGGACTCCGGGGCCTCGTGGGTGGAGATGACCAGGCGCGCGACGGCGGGGTCGTCCCCCGTGCTCACGCCGGCCGGGGTCTGGCGCACGGCCTCGATCGAGACGCCGTGCTCGGCGAGCACCGCGGACACCTGCGCGAGCACGCCCGGGCGGTCGTCCACCTCGAGGCGCACCTGGTAGCGGGTGCGGGCGGCCTGCGCGGGCAGCACCGGCAGGTCGGCGTACCAGGACTCCGCCGGGCCGCGCCCGCCGTGCACCCGGTGCCGGGCCGCGGACACCACGTCGCCCAGCACCGCCGAGGCGGTGGGCGCACCACCGGCGCCGCGACCGTAGAACATGAGCTCGCCGGCGGCCTCGGCCTCGACGAAGACGGCGTTGAACGCCCCGCGCACCCCGGCCAGCGGGTGGTCCAGCGGCACCAGCGACGGGTGCACCCGCACCTGCACGCCCTCCGGCTCGCCGTCGGCGGTGGCGGTGCGGCGCTCGGCGATGGCGAGCAGCTTGATCACGTGCCCGGTGCGCCCGGCCCACGCGACGTCGTCGGCGGTGACCCCGGTGATGCCGGTGCGGTCCACGTCGTCCAGCGAGACCCGGGTGTGGAAGGCCAGCGAGGCGAGGATCGCGGCCTTCGCCGCCGCGTCGAAGCCCTCGACGTCAGCGGTCGGGTCGGCCTCGGCGTAGCCCAGCGCCTGCGCCTCGGCCACCGCGGCGTCCAGGTCGAGACCCTCGGTGGCCATCCGGTCCAGCACGTAGTTGGTGGTGCCGTTGACGATCCCGAGCACCCGGTGCACCCGGTCGCCGACCAGCGACTCGCGCACCGGCCGCACCAGCGGGATCGCCCCGGCGACGGCGGCCTCGAAGTAGAGGTCCACCTCCGCGGCGTCCGCGGCGGCGTAGAGCGTCGGGCCGTCCTGCGCGAGCAGGGCCTTGTTGGCGGTGACCACGGCGGCGCCGTGCTCGACGGCGCGCAGCAGCAGGCTGCGCGCGGGCTCGATGCCGCCGACCACCTCGACCACGACGTCGGCCTTCGTCACCAGGCTCTGCGCGTCGGAGGTCAGCAGCGCGCGGTCCACCACCGGGTCGCGCTCGGCGTCCACGTCGCGCACGGCGACGCCCACCAGCTCCAGCGGGGCACCCACCCGGGCGGCCAGGTCGGCCGCCTGCGTCGTGAGCAGGCGCACGACCTCGGTGCCGACCACGCCGCAGCCGAGCAGCGCGACGCGCACGGGCGTGGACGTGGGCGTGGTGACCGGACGGGTCTCGTCGTGCGCTTCCACCGGGCGTGCCTCCGATCGTGGGCCGTCGGTCCGACGGTCCGGGTCGTCCCCTGGGCTCGGCCGGGTCGGTGCCTGGCCGAGCCTCAGGATAGGGGGCGGGATGGGTGCGCCAGCGGGGTATCCACCCCGTGGGCGTCGTGTCGTCAGTGCAGGCCGGTGAGCCCGGCGTGCATCTCTCGGAGCGCCTGCTCGAGCGGTCCCAGGTCGTGCATCACCGTGTCCCGCACCGCACCGGGGTCCACCGTGAGGTAGCCGTGGGCGATCCGGTTCCGCATCGCCCTGATGGCCGGCCAGTCGTCACCGCACACCGCATCCCGCAGCGGCGGTGGCAGGTGGGTCAGACGCTCCACCGCGGACGCGAGTCGCGGCGAGGCCGCGTCCATGCCCACCTGGGTGTCCATCGCCCCGCGGGCGACGTGCTTCTTGAGCACCTCCAGGTGCTCCAGCGCATCCTCGATGAGGTCGACCGAGGACGGCTTCACAGCGCGATCGCCTGCACGGTCGCCGCCACGCGAGGCTTCAGCATGCGCTCCGGGACGACGTCGACCGGGCGCCCGAGGATCCGTTCCAGCTCGACCTCCATCCTGCCGAGCGAGAGCAGACCGGTGCCGGGCTCCAGGTCGATCAGCAGGTCGACGTCCGACTCCGGACCGTCTTCGCCCCGCGCCACCGAACCGAACACCCGGACGTTCAGGCCGCCGTGCCGTCCCGCGGCCGCCACGATCGCGTCCCGCCGGGTGCCCAGCACGCGGCCGAGCATCGACTCCGGCTCGTCGGCCGGCGCCGGGAACGGGATCACGGTCGCCTCGCGCTCCACATCCGTCGACCCGCCGACACCGGCGCCGCCGGCACCCTCCTGCGCACCGCGGCCCGCGTCGCGATCCTCCGGCGGGCGGTGGCCGATCCCCTCGCCGACCTCCACCGCCTCCCCCGCCGGTGCGTGCACGAGGTCGACGCGGCGCAGCAGCCGCGCCACCTCGGGCTGGCTCCGGCCGAGCGCGCCGGCGATCCGCCGCTGGCTCCACCCGAGCGCCGCCGCCTGCCGGGCCGCCGACGTCAGCGACCGCGACGCCTCTGCGCGCAGCCGCTCGGCGCGTGCCGTCATCTCCGCCAGGTAGGCCGCGAACGCAGCCTCCAGCGCCGACCCGTCCTCGGGGACCACGCGGTCCCGCTCCCCTACCCTGTTCTCGCCTGCCCTGCTGTCGTCGTCCGTCACCGTGGACCACCTCCTGATAGCACATGCTATCAGGGCAGAGATGCGCGTCGGTGACAACCGCGCACGGCCGCGCGCAGGCGCGCGGAAGTGCCGTGCCGCGCGGTCACGGAGGGACGAGAGGCGAACGCGCGCGGCGGTCAGCCGAGGTCGAGGGCGAGCAGGTCGTCCTCGGTCTCGCGGCGGACGAGCACGCGGGTGCCGCCGTCGTGCACCGCGACCACGGGCGGGCGCGGCACGTGGTTGTAGTTGGAGGCCATCGACCGCCCGTAGGCGCCGGTGGCGGGCACGGCGAGCAGGTCGCCGGGGACGATGTCACCGGGCAGGTCGACCTCGTGCACGACGATGTCGCCGCTCTCGCAGTGCTTGCCGACCACGCGGGCCAGCACCGGGGCGACCGTGGACGTCCGGGAGACGATCTCGGCGTGGTAGCGCGCGCCGTACAGGGCGGGGCGCAGGTTGTCGCTCATGCCGCCGTCGACGGAGACGTAGGTGCGCACCCGCCCGTCGTCCAGGGTGACCGGCTTGACGGTGCCGACGGTGTAGAGGGTGAGCGTGGTGGGGCCGACGATCGCGCGGCCGGGCTCGAAGGACAGCCGGGGCAGCGGCGTGCCGAGGTCGGCGCAGGCGGCGTCCACCGCGGCGGCGACGTCCTTGGCGATCCGCGCCGGGTCGAGCGGCACCTCGCCGGGCAGGTAGGCGATGCCGAATCCGCCGCCGAGGTCGACCTCGGGCACCAGGTACCCGGTACGCGCGGCGAGGTCGGCGCGCAGCGCGAGCACGGTGCGAGCGGCCACCGCGAACCCGGCGGGGTCGAGGATCTGCGAGCCGATGTGCGAGTGAATGCCGAGCAGCCGCAGCTCCGGGGCGGCGTGCACCCGCTCCAGCGCGGTCGTCGCGGGGCTGGTCCCGCCCGCGGGCGCCACCACGGAGAGGCCGAACTTCTGGTCCTCGTGCGCGGTGGAGATGTACTCGTGCCCGCCGGCGTGCACGCCGGTGGTGACCCGGACCATCACGGGTGCCGGTGCCCCGCCCTGAGCGCGCACGGCGGCGGCGATCCGGTCGATCTCGCCGAGGGAGTCCACGATGATCCGGCCGACCCCGGCGTCCAGGGCGCGGGCGATCTCGGCGTCGGACTTGTTGTTGCCGTGCAGACCGATCTCGGCGCCGGGCACCCCGGCGCGCAGGGCGACCGCGAGCTCCCCGCCGGTGGCGGTGTCGACGCGCAGCCCCTCCTCGCGGGCCCAGCGGGCGACCGCGACGGACAGGAACGCCTTGCCGGCGTAGTACACGTCGACCTCGGCGCCCAGCGGGGCGAACGCGGCCTCGAAGGCGGTGCGCAGCGTGCGGGCGCGCGCCCGGAAGTCCGCCTCGTCCAGCACGTACGCCGGGGTGCCCTGCTCGCGGGCGAGCGTGCGCAGGTCGACCCCGGCGACGGTCACGGCTCCGTCGGCGCCGCGGGCGGCTCCGGCGGGCCAGGGCAGGCCGAGCGGACCGGTGGTCACATCCGCTCCGGCGCCGAGACCCCCAGCAGACCGAGGCCGTTGGCGAGCACCTGGCGGGTGGCGTCGTTCAGCCACAGGCGGGTGCGGTGCACGTCGCCGACCTGCTCGTCGCCGAAGGGCAGCACCTTGCGCTGCTGGTCGTACCACTTGTGGTACGCGCCGGCGACCTCCTCGAGGTAGCGGGCGACGCGGTGCGGCTCGCGCAGCTCGGCGGCCTGGGCCACCACCCGCGGCATCTCGGCGAGCCGGCCGAGCAGCGCGGCCTCCGAGGGGTGGTCCAGCAGCGCGGCGTCGAAGCCGTCCTCGCGACGCACCCCGGCCTCGGCGGCGTTCCGGGCGATCGAGGCGGTGCGCGAGTGCGCGTACTGCACGTAGTAGACCGGGTTCTCGTTCGTGGCCTTGCTCAGCAGGTCGAGGTCCAGGTCGATCGAGGAGTCCACCGAGGACCGGGCCAGCGAGTAGCGCGCGGCGTCCACGCCCACGGCGTCCACCAGGTCGTCGATCGTCACGACGGTGCCCGCGCGCTTGCTCATCCGCATCGGCTGGCCGTCGCGCACCAGGTTGACCATCTGGCCGATCAGGATCTCGAGGTTGACGTGCGGGGTGTCGCCGAAGGCCGCGCACATCGCCATCATCCGGCCGATGTACCCGTGGTGGTCGGCGCCGAGCATGATGATCACCCGGTCGAAGCCGCGCTCGCGCTTGTCCAGGTAGTACGCCAGGTCGCCCGCGATGTACGCGGCGTCCCCGTCGGACTTGATGATCACCCGGTCCTTGTCGTCACCGAAGTCGGTGGTACGCAGCCAGGTCGCACCGTCCGCCTCGAAGATGTGCCCGAGCTCGCGCAGCCGCGCCACCGCGCGGTCGACGGCGCCGTTCTCGTGCAGCGTGTCCTCGTGGAAGTAGACGTCGAAGTCGACGCCGAAGTCGTGCAGCGACTTCTTGATCTCGGCGAACATCAGGTCGACGCCGCGGGCGCGGAACGCCTCCTGGGCCTCGGCCTCCGGCAGGGTGCGCGGGTCCGGCTCGCCGGCGGCGGCCGCGTCCGCGATCACCTGGTCGGCGATGTCGGCGATGTACTGGCCGCCGTAGCCGTCTTCCGGGGCCTCCTGGCCGAGGGCGCGCGCCAGCAGCGAGCGGGCGAAGCGGTCGATCTGCCCGCCGTGGTCGTTGAAGTAGTACTCGCGGCCCACGGTCGCGCCGGAGGCCTCCAGCACCCGGGCCAGGCTGTCGCCGACCGCCGCCCAGCGCACGCCGCCGATGTGGATCGGGCCGGTGGGGTTGGCGGAGACGAACTCGAGGTTGATGCTCTGGCCGGCCAGCGCGGTGCCGCGCCCGTAGGCCGCGCCCTGCGCGACGATGCCGCGGGCGAGCTCACCGGCGGCGGCCGCGTCCAGCGTGATGTTGAGGAAGCCGGGGCCGGCCACGTCGACCTTCGCGACGCCCTCGACGTCGGACAGGCGGCGGGCGAGCTCCTCGGCGAAGGCGCGCGGGTTGGTGCCGGCCTTCTTCGCCAGCTGCATCGCCACGTTGGTGGCCCAGTCGCCGTGCTCGCGCTGCCGGGGTCGCTCCACGTGCACGGTGGCGGGCAGGTCGGCGGCGTCGAGGGCGAAGGTGCCGTCGGCGACCGCACCGGCGAGGGCGGCGTGGAGGTGCTCGGAGAGCTCTGCGGGGGTCACGGGGACCAGGGTAGCGAGCGTCGGCGCAGGCTCCGACCGCGATGCTGCGGTGCGGGAGGCGGGCTCAGGCGGCCGGGGCGCGGCGCGGTCCCCAGGTGTCCTCCAGCATCACCGGGCGGCAGGCGACGGTGGCCGCGAGCGCCAGCACCACCAGCGTGCCGATCAGGAACAGCAGCGCCGCCGTCCAGGTGCCGGTCGCGTCGTAGAGCACGCCGACCAGCAGCGGCCCGACCGCCGCCACCGCGTAGCCGATCCCCTGGGTGAAGCCGGACAGCGAGGCGGCGCCCGCCGACGTGCGGGTGCGCAGGTTGATCAGCGCCAGCAGCACCGGGAACGCTCCGGGGCCGAACCCGCCGAGCAGGATCCACAGCCACACCGGGCCGCCGGGCGCGACCAGCAGGCCCACGTAGGAGACGACGAAGCAGGCGACGAAGCCGATCACCAGGCCGATCGGGTTGCGCATCCGCGCGGCCAGCACCGGGGCGACCAGGGCAGGCGGCAGGCCGAGGATCGCGAACACCGACAGCCAGACACCGGCCGCGTGCGCCGAGGTGCCGCCGTCGATCAGGATCTGCGGCAGCCAGGCGAACATCGCGTAGGAGTCGAGGGAGTTCATCGCGAAGGTGATCGCCATGCCCCAGGCCAGCGGGCTGCGCCAGACCCGTCCGCCGGAACGGTGCCGGGAGGTGAGCGCCGGGGTGCTGGCCGGGGCCCGCCGGAGCAGCGTCGACAGCTCGGCCCGGGCCACCGCGGAGCGGATCACCACCACCAGCCACGGCACCGCGGCGAGCACGCCGACCACGGCCCACAGCGACAGGGAGGTCCGCCAGCCCATCCGCTCGGCCACCGGCACCGCCAGCAGCGCGGGGGTCGCGGTGCTGAACGTCATCGTCACCGAGTAGGCGGCGGTCACCGGGCCGATCCGGTCCGGGAAGTACCGCTTGACCAGGGGCGGCAGCAGCACGTTGCCCATGCCCATCCCGGCCAGCGCGATCAGCGTCCACCCGAGGAACCCGGTGGCCGAGGTGGTGCTGGAGCGCACGACCTCCCCCGCCGCCGACAGCAGCATCGCCGCGACCAGCAGCGGCTCCAGGCCCACCCGGCGGGCCAGCACCGGCGTCAGCGAGCCGAAGACCGCGAAGGAGACCACCGGGATCGTGCCGAGCAGCCCGGCCTGGGTCGCCGACAGCGCGACGTCGGCGCGCACCAGGTCGAGGATCGGCGACACCGAGGCCACGGCGATCCGCAGGTTGAGCGCCACCAGCAGCACGCCGAGCAGCACCACGCCGCGGCCGCGCCACGGGGCGGGACCGCCGGTCAGGGGCTCGGCGGGCAGCATCGGACCTCGGATCGTCATCGGGAGCGCGGCTGGTCCGATCGGGAGAGCCGGTAGCGTGAGGTGCCCCGGTTCGTGTTGAATCTCGGCACACCTGACCAGGGAGACTACCCCGCATGACGCGACGCACCGGACTCATCGACGCGACGGTGGCCGAGCTCAGGCACCGGATCACGTCCGGCGACTGGCCGATCGGCTCGCGCATCCCCGCCGAACCCGCGCTGGTGGAGCTGCTGGGCGTGGGCCGCAACACCGTGCGCGAGGCGGTGCAGTCCCTGGTCCACGCGGGTCTGGTGGAGCGGCGGCAGGGATCGGGCACCTACGTGCTGTCCGCCTCCGAGCTCGCGGTGAGCATGAGCCGGCAGATCGCCGACGCCCGGCAGCGCGACGTGGTCGAGGTGCGCCGCAGCCTGGAGGTCGAGGCCGCCCGCCTCGCCGCCCGCCGCCGCACCACCGCCGACGTCGAGGTGATCACCGCCCTGCGCGACGAGCGCGCCGACGCCTACGCCTCCGGGGCGCTGGACCGGATGGTCGCCGCCGACCTGGCCCTGCACCGCGCCATCGCCCGCGCCGCCCGCAACCCCGTGCTGCTGTCGCTCTACGAGAACCTGATCGACGCGATCACCGACAACATCCGGTTCAACTTCGCGCAGGTGCTCCAGGACGGCGACAACCACGACGGCCTGGTGGACGCGATCGTCCGCGGGGACTCCGGCGGGGCCGTCGACGAGACCAGCACGTACCTGTCCGGGTTGCTCGGAGAGGACTGACGACCTGGTAATGTCATGCCTCGCATCGGCTCGCCCGATGATGCGGTGCACGCCCTCGTAGCTCAGTGGATAGAGCGTCTGCCTCCGGAGCAGAAGGTCGTAGGTTCGAATCCTATCGAGGGCACAGATCGACTGCCCGGTCCCCCACACAGGGGGCCGGGCAGTCGTCGTCCCTGGGGACCGGCAAGTCAGAAGCGCAGGTCGGGCGATCAAGTACTCCGCCGCCCCAGACGGGGCGGCCTCGGCGGTCTCGGCGACCGCCTGATCGTCTGCGACCAGGCCGAACTCGCGCTGGGCGAGCTTGAGGAACTCGTTCGAGGTCATCTGCACGTATGGCTTCCGCAGTGACTCCATCCGTGCCGTACCGGAGTCGGAACTTGGTCCGGGAGTCGGTACCCCTCGCTACGCTCCGCAGGTGCCGACCACACCCGAAGACTGGTCCCAGCTCGAACCGGCGCGAACGGCTCCCCTTCTTCGGAGTCTCGCGCCTCGGTTCGACCCCTCTCAGCATGCCCTGTATCGCGACCTGATCATTCGCGCTTTGAGCGGCACCGGTGCTCGGGTACGCAACCTGGCCTTGACGGGGGCGTACGGCGCGGGCAAGAGCAGCATCCTGCGCGCGGTGACCGAGCACTTCGGGGAGGAAAAGGTCGTCGAGCTGTCGTTGTCCTCGTTGGAGGCCGCGTCCGACGACAAGCGCCCGGAAGCCAGCGAGCACCCGGCTGCGACGACGAAGACGAACCGCATCCAGAAGGAGATCGTCAAGCAGCTTCTCTACCGGTTGCCGCCCGCTCAGACACCTCGTTCACGGTTCCCGCGAGCGACCGAACCGTCCACGAACCGCGAGCGGAGGTTGGCCGTGATCTGGGGCCTGGGCACTTACGTCGCCCTGATGGCGGTCGGCGCGCTCCCCCTGGTTGTCGAGGCACTCGTCGAGCCGACGTGGCACCGTGTGATCGCTTATCTAGCTCTGGCGGGCGCCGCGGTGGTAGTGGCCTGGTACACACGGCGGCTGGTGCGCGGCCGGATGACTATCGACTCCTTGAGCGCCGGCCCTGCGAAGGTGACGCTGTCCAAGGCTGCGACGAGCTACTTCGACGAGTACCTCGACGAGATTGTGTACTTCTTCGAGGTCAGCCGGTGCGGCATCGTCCTGATCGAGGACATCGACCGATTCGAGGACGTGCACATCTTCGAGACGCTGCGGGCGCTCAACGGACTACTGAACAGCGCACGCCAGGTCGCTCAGCCGGTCACGTTTATCTACGCGATCCGGGACAGCGTGTTCGAGCAGATCGGGCGTGGCGACGAGCTATTCCCCGACGACCAGGGCCGGGAGGTGACCGACGTCGTCGAGCGCACCGACGACGCCCAGGCGCAGCTCACCCGGGTAAACCGCACCAAGTACTTCGACCTGGTCATCCCCGTCGTGCCGTTCATCACGCACGACAACGCGCGGGACCTGCTGACGACCACCATGACCAGCGCCGAGTACGAGATCTCACCGCGGCTGATCCGGCTCGCAGCCCGACACGTCGCGGACATGCGGCTGATCACGAACATTCGCAACGAGTTCGAGGTGTTCCGCAGCCGGCTACTGCTGACCGCGCGTCCGATGCCCGGCCTGAGCGGGGACCTGCTGTTTTCGATCATCTTGTTCAAGAACACCAGCGTGGCCGAGTTCGAGAAGATCCGGCTGCGCCGCAGCACCCTTGACGCGCTGCATCGGCATTGGCGTGCGCTCGTCGCCAGGAATCTCGAGGTCCAGACCCGCAAGCTGACCGAGCTCCGCGACCTGCTGCACACACAGGCGACCGCCGACGCACGCAGTCGTGACCTCGGCGCGAAGCTGTGGACCGTGTTTGAGGCCCTGATGAACACAGCGAGTTCGACCCGCACATGGGGCGCCGCCCAACTGATGCTGGACGGGCGCGCCGTGGACCAGTCGGAAGTGCAATCGCGGGCCTTCTGGCAGGCCATGGCGTCTGGCAGCACAGTAAAGGCAGGCCCGTTCGCCCAGAACGATTTCAGCTTCGACGCCGAAGAGCTCGGGCGCCTGCTTCGGGTGCCGTTCGTCAAGGCCGACTGGGACGAGGTCGACATCCAGCAACTCAACAGCCAGATCGCAGCCGTCGAGGAGCGCATCTGGTTCCTCCGCCATCACGAATGGGACGCGTTGTACGCGCGAGAGGAGTTCACACTTCACGAGGACGCCGCTCAAGAGCCTACCTCGAGCTTCCGCAACCTGGTCGAGGCGACTCTCGGGTCGCGACTAGCGCGCGACCTCGTCCGCGACGGCTATCTCAACCAGCACTTCGCACTATACGTGTCGACGTACTACGGCGAGCATCTGCGCCCGAGTGCAATGGACTATGTCATGCGGTGCATAGAGCCCGGAGCACCGGACCCGACTTTCCCGCTGGACGCTGAAGACGTCGAGGCAATTCTCACCGACCGAGGTATCGAATCACTGTCCGACCACAGCGCGCTCAACGTCTCGATCTTGGACCACATCCTCGCCCAGCGGCCGGAGCACGCGAGCCTGATCGTCGACCAGCTCGTCGCGTGGGGCAAGACCGAGCGAGATTTCGTCGACACCTATCTGAACCTGGGAGCAGCCCCGCTCGACCTGGTCAGGCGCATGACACCGATTTTCCCCGCGATGTTCTCCTATCTGGTCTCCCGGGCGCCGGTGGACGACTACATGCGGCTGCTGCTCGTCGACGTCGCACTGGACGCTTGCGCACCCGACGTCTCTTACGCATGGGATGAACCTGTGCGCCCGTTCCTCGAGGACCACTTCCTCGAGCTCGAGAACGTTGTCGCACCCGCCGAAGATGAGTCCGCGGACCGTGTCTTCGATCTCCTCCGTCAGGCAGAGGTGCTCCTGCCAACGGTTCGGGGCCTGGGGGCCAGGGCGCAGCGGGCGGCAGTCGACCACGCCTTGTACGCGGTCACCCTCGAGAATCTCGTCACTCTCAGCGGAGGTGCTGACGTCGCACTGGACGTCCTGCGCAAGGTGCGCGGCGGCAGAATCTACGCGCACGCGCTCGACCATCAGGTTGCGTATGTGGCAGCGGTCCAGGAGTCAACCGCGACCAAGCACACAGTCAAGAACCCCGGCGAGTTCGAAATCGTACTTCGGGACGTCGGTGAGCACGGTGGCGACGCCATGAATGAAATCATCCGGCTCGCTTCTCCACCTTGCTCGGTTCGTGACCTCACGACGGTCCCGTCCGCGGCATGGCCTGCCTTGGTCGCCGGCGACGACCGCACCATCGCCTCGCTGGGAAACGTCCGTGAGTACATCGACGGGTTCGGCGGCCTGGACGCCCCCATGGCCTCGCTCCTACGCACCGCAGGAGTAATCACGTGGCCGTCCAACGCACCGCAGGGAGTGCGTCGTGAACTGGCCGCAGTAGTCGTGAACGCGCGCACCCTCCTGCCGGAGCCCGAGCTTCGGGTACGGATCGCGCAGAGCCTGGACGCCGCCCCGCTTCCCGCGTCGGTCGTCGAGCCGGAGAGCGGCCCGCTGGTTTCGCTGCTGCTTGAGAAAGGGCTGCTAGCCGACGATGCTTCAACATTCACCGAGCGACTGATGGTTGATTGGCGCACACGCGAGCTGGCGATCAGCAAGGCCGCACGCTTCGGGTCATATCTCTCCCCAAGCCTCGTACCCGCGACCCAGCTACGCGCCCTCTTGCTCAGTCCACGGGTCAAGGTCTCAATCCAGGAGGCCGTTGTCGAGTCTTTGGACGACTACCTCGCAGGTGCGAGCAGCGCAACAGTCCAGGGGGTCGCGGACGCTCTCGCCGATGAGGGCTGGGACCTGGACCACGCCCTGGTCGAGACGTTGCGGCAACAGGGCGCATCAGACGCGACTGTGGTGCAGCTCCTGGCCGGTTCGCGGAGCGTGACCGACGACGAGATACGTGCGACCTTGCGCGCGCTGGGCGGGCGGTACGCGCAAGTCGCCGACCGGGGGTTCGCCCGACCGGAACTACCAGACGATGAACAGCACGAGGCGATCCTGGACCGACTGCAGGCTGCGGGAGTGGTCAAGCAGCACCGCGTACGCGACGGCCGTCACGGGTGGCGTTACGTGACCCTGCGCCAGCCATAGACGTTGACGGACCGATCAGCCATCACTCGCTGGTGCGGGCACGGACCCACATTGGACGGGCCTGGCGACCACCCCTTGACAGTGTCGCGACCGATGCCGATGGCGATGCGCTGGAGGCCCCGTGGTCTCGGGGCGTTCTTACCGCAGCGTCAAGTGTGTGGAGGTGCCGCCGCGGCGAGTGATGACGTTCGGGGGTTGCAGGTGGGCGCCATGGGCTCGCTTTCAGGTCACATCGCGACCGTCAGCCGGCCGCGTCGGCCGTCTCGGGCACCGCGGTGAGCAGCGGCAGGTCGGGGCGGGCCGCCCACTCCTCGAGCGAGCCGTCGTACAGCGCGACGTGCTCGGCGCCCGCCGTGACCAGGGCGAGGGCGAGCCGGCTCGCCGAGATGCCGCCGCCGCAGTAGACGACGAGGCGCCCGGGGCCGCGGGCCGGCGCCAGCCGCTGGTGCAGCATGCCGGCGGGGAGCAGGAATCCGCGCTCGTCGCTGACCCCGCGGGCGGGCAGGTTGGTCGATCCGGGGATGTGGCCCCGTCGGGCGTAGCGGGTCGGGGCCGTCCCGGCGAACTGCTCGGCGCCGAGCGCGCAGACCAGGCGGCCCGGTGCGGTGCCGTCCATGATCGCGCGCACGTCGTCCAGGTCGGCCCACGCGTCGGCCCGCGGGCGCAGGGTCAGGTCGCCCCCGTCGCCGCGGGCGGCCGCCGACCGGGTGTCGCGGGGTCCGGCGACCGGTCCGCCCGCGGCGCGCCAGGCGGCGAACCCGCCGTCGAGGACCCGGGACGGGACGCCGAGCGCCCGCAGCGACCACCAGCCGCGGGCGGCCCAGAACCCGTCGGACCGGTCGTAGAGCACCACCCGCCGGCTGTCGCGCGCGCCGAGCCTGGTCAGGACCCGGTGGGCGTGCTCCGGCGTGGGTTGCGCGAAGTGGTAGCCGGCGGCCGGGTCGGTGAACTCGGCGAGCAGGTCGAGGTGCGCGGACCCGGGCACGTGCTCGGCGCGCCAGCCGTCGGCACCGCTGCTCGCCCGGTGGTCGCCGTCGGCGCGGGGCCGGGGCAGCACGACGGTCGCGTCGAGGACCAGCGTGTCCTGGTCGTCCGCGAGCAGCTCGTGCGCGTCGATCAGCGGCCAGGTCATGACGCCGCACCGGCGGTGACGGGTGCGTCCAGGAGCGGCAGCAGCGCGGCGGACGCGAGCTCGACCTGCCCGCGCAGGTCGTCCCCCAGCGGGTGCAGCAGGACGTGCGTGGCGCCGGCGGCGTGCAGGGACGCGAGGAAGACCGCGCACTGCTCGGGCGTGCCGATCGCGGACACGGCGCGCAGGTCGTCGAAGTCGATCCCGCGGGTGTTCTGCACCGCCCAGGCGCTGCGGGCGTTCGCGACCGCCTCGTCCTCGGTGGTGGCGATCGACAGGTTGACCTGAACGGCGACCGGGAAGTCCGCCGCCGGGTCGCGGTGGTGCTCCGCGCGCAGGTCGGTCAGCAGGTCGAGGCGCTGCCGCAGGGTGCCGGGGGCGACGTTGTAGGTCAGCCAGCCGTCGCCGTGCGCCGCGACGCGTCCGAGGACCCGGCGCAGCCCCTCGGGCGTCGCCGCGGGCGACGGGTTGGCGACCATCCAGATCGGCAGGGGCCGCTGCACGAACGCGGGCGTCAGCTCGATGTCGCGCAGGTCGAGGTGCTCCGAGCGGTAGGTCTGGTGCGGGTCGCGGGAGACCGCGCGCAGGAACGCCAGGGCGTCGAGCATCCGCGCGGACTTCTCCTCGTAGGTCAGGCCGAAGGCGGCACGCTCGCGCTCGTGCTTCTGGCCGGTGCGGTTGCCCGGGCACAGCACCATCGTGACCCGGCCGCCGGACAGGGCGTCCAGGTTCGCCCACTGCTGGGCCGTGACCAGCGGCTGGCGCAGCCCCAGGGTGGACAGGCAGGCCACGCCGAGGCGCAGCCGACGGGTGCGGGCGGCGAGGGCCGCGAGCAGCACCGTCGAGTCGAAGAACCGCAGGGCGAGGATCGAGTCCGGCACCCACACCCCGTACCAGCCGGGCACCCGGTCGAGGTGCTCGGCGACCTCGATCAGCTCGGCGAGCCGGGCCGTCGCCGATCCCTCGTCGGGGACCCGGCCGGGCAGCACGATCGAGGCGAGCGGCCCGCTCATGCGGGCACCGGCGTGCCGAGCGGTCCGGCGGTCGCCCCGGCCAGCCCCGCCAGGTCGGGCAGCGCGTCGTTCGCGTGCAGCCAGTGCGCGTACGGCACGAGCAGGTCGGGGCGCAGCACGCCCCACCGGTCCGCGTGGAACCACGTGGGCGCGACCAGCCGGACGGAGCGTTCCAGGATCGCGGCCGGGAAGTACGGGGTGACGTGCGCGAAGTGCGCGGCGGCAGCCGCGGGGTCGGCCGCCGCGGCGCGGTACCCGTCCTCGGTGGCGGTCAGCAGCGGGTCCAGCGCGCCGGGGTGCTGGTCGAGCCACGCCTCGCGCGCGACCAGCAGGTAGGAGTGGAACGCCGGTGCGCCGTGGTCCTTGACCGGCCAGGACAGCCGGTCCGCGCCGGGGTGGGTGTCGAACAGCTCGTCCCAGGCCCAGTACGCGCCGAAGTACGCCTCGGCCGTGCCGGCGAGCAGGTCCGCGGACTGCAGCTCGCGGGGCCCGGAGTCGACGATCTCGAGGCTGCCCGGATCGCCTCCGTCGGCGGCGACCAGGTGGCGCACCATGGCCAGGCCGCGCGGCGTGGGGTTGAGCGCGACACGGCGACCGGCGAGGTCCCGGGGGCGGGTGATGCCGAGCGAACGCAGCGAGTGCAGCGTCTCCAGACCGGTCTGGTTGATCGCGGCGACCGCGGTGACCCGCTGCCCGCGGGACCGGGAGGCCAGCAGCCGGTTGGACGGCACGACCCCCAGGTCGGCCTCGTCACGGGCCAGGTGCGCGAGGGTGTCGCCCCGCCCCGGGTCGGCCGTCGCGACGTGCAGGTCGATGCCGGCCTCCGCGTAGCGACCGAGGTGGCGGGCGAGGGTGAACCCGAGGTCGTTGGGCCACGGGTGGTAGTAGCCGAGCATCACGCGGGCGGTGGTCATGCGAGCTCCGTGAGGGTCAGGGGACGTGCGGGCGGTACGGCGTCCGGGCCGGGGGCGGGTGCGCGCAGCAGGTCGGTGATCTCCCGGCGCAGACGGATGAACTCCGGGGAGTCGGTGATCTGCTCGTCGCGGGGCCGGTCGAACGGCACCTCGACGCGACGGATCACGTGCGCGGGCCGGGCGGACAGCACGTAGACGGTGTCGGACAGCAGCAGCGCCTCGTCGATGTTGTGGGTGATGAACAGCACCGAGCGGCGGGTCTGCTCCCACAGGTGCAGCAGCCAGCGCTGCATGTCGGCGCGGGTGAGGGCGTCCAGGGCGCTGAACGGCTCGTCGAGGCACATGAACGGGCGCGGGGCGAGCAGCGCCCGCAGGAAGGCGACGCGCTGCTGCATCCCGCCGGACAGGGCGTGCGGCAGCGACGCGGTGAAGTCGCCCAGGCCGATCCGGTGCAGCCAGTCGGTGGCCTCGGCGGCGGAGGCGGCGGTGCGGGTGCCGGCGATCTCCTGCGGCAGCAGCACGTTGGCGAGCACGCTGCGCCACGGCAGCAGCGCGGGCTGCTGGGGCATGTGGCTGAGGTGCCCGCGCGACCCAGTGATGTCCTGCTCGTCGAGCAGCACCCGCCCGCTGTCCGGGGTCAGCAGCCCGCCGACCAGGTGCAGCAGCGTGCTCTTGCCCGAGCCGGACGGCCCGACGATCGAGACGAACTCCCCGGGCTCGACGCTCAGCGACAGGCCGTCCAGGACGGGCAGCGGTCCGGAAGCCGTGGGATAGCTGACGTGCACGTCCGCCACGTGCAGGCGCGGGTCAGCGCTCACGGGTCCTCCAGCGGGTCGTGCGGCGCTCCAGCGCCGCGATCAGGGCGAACAGGGCGAGGCTGAGCGCGACGATCGCGAGGATCGCGACGAACACCCGGTCGGCGCGGAACGCGGAGCGCTGCAGCAGCATGTAGTGGCCCAGGCCCCGGTCGGAGCCGACCCACTCGGCCACGACGGCGCCCATCACCGCGTAGGTGGCGGCGATCTTCAGCCCGGAGAACACCGACGGCAGCGCCGAGGGCACCTCGACCGTGCGGAACAGCTGCCAGCGCGTCGCCCCCGACATGCGCAGGTAGTCCAGGACGACGCGATCCGCGCCGCGCAGCCCGTCCATCGCCGCCACCGCGACCGGGAAGAAGCAGACCAGCACGATCACGACGATCTTGGGCGTGAGGCCGAAGCCGAACCAGATGACCAGCAGCGGCGCCAGGGCGATCGAGGGGATGTTCTGGCTGACGATCAGCAGCGGGTAGACCGCGGCACGCACCGGGTCGACCAGGTGCAGCACTGCGGCCAGGGCCAGGCCGATCGCCACGCCCAGGACGCCGCCGACCGCGGTCAGCCGGACCGTCGCCACGACGTCCTCCACGAGGGTGGGGGCGACCGCGACGGCCTCCTGCGCGATCCGGACCGGCCCGGGGAGCATCCACGCGGGGACGGCGAGCACCCGGGTCGCCACCTCCCACAGCACCAGGACGGCGAGGGCGGTCGCCACCGCGGGCGCGGCTGCGCGCAGCCGCGTGCCACCGGCCGGGCTGGCCGGGCGCTGACGGGCGGGTGCCGGGCGCGGCCGGGCGAGCGTCGTCACGACGCGGCCTCGACGAACTCGTTGGTGTAGGCGGCCTCGTGGTCGAAGCCGGGCTCGATGATGTCGTGCTCCTCGAGCCAGGCGCTGAAGCCCGCCCAGACCTCGGGCCGCTGGTAGCCCCACCGGGGCGAGTCGGACCGGTACTCGGCGGCCAGGTACTGCTGGCTCGCGACGACCTGCTGCTCGTCGAGGTCGGGCACCGCGTCCAGCAGGATCTGCGCGGCGTCGTCGGGGTGCTCGATCGCGTACTCGTACCCCTGGGTGGTGGCGTCGACGAACGCCTGCACCAGGTCGGGGTCCTCGGCGATGACGTCCTCGCTCGAGATCAGCACCGGCGTGTACCAGTCCAGGGCGTCGTCGTAGTCGCGCACGAGCTGGACGTTCAGGTCGACGCCCTGCTCCTCGGCCAGCGGCACGTCCCAGCCCTCGAACACCCAGCCCAGGTCGATGTCGCGCTGGAACGACTGGATGACGCTGCTGGTGCCGATGTCGATGTTCGTCACGGCGTCGGGGTCGCCGCCGTCCTGCTCGACCAGGGCCGACAGGATCGCCCCCTCGATCGGGCTGCCCCACCCGCCGTAGACGTGGCCGGCGTAGTCCGCGGGACGCTCGATGCCGCGATCGACCGGCGAGGCGAACCCCGAGGTGTTGTGCGCGATCACGGCGGCGATCGACACCACGGGCACGTCCTGGCCGCGCGCCTGGGTGACGTTCTCCTGGTACGACACCCCGAACTGCGCCGAGCCGGACGCGACCAGCGCCTCGGCGCCGTCCTCCGGGGGCTGCACGATCTGCAGGTCGATGCCGTGCTCGGCGTACCAGCCCTTCTCCTGCGCGACGTAGACGCCGGTGTGGTTGGTGTTCGGCGTCCAGTCCAGCACGAACGTCACCGGGGTGAGGTCGTCGTCGGACGCGGAGGAGGACGCGGCCGAGCCGCTGGTCGAGCCGCAGGCCGCCAGGGCTGTCACGGCGGCGACGGTGGTGGTCAGCAGGAGCAGACGGGGTGCGGAGCGCATGGGTGGGCCTTTCAGGCGGGGTCGGGGCTCGAGGACGTGCGGGTGGACGTGCGGGAGGGCGTGCGGGAGGGCGGTGGGAGGGCGCCGAGGTGGGCACCGGTGGCGTCGGCGCGGACCACGCGGAGGTCGGCGCGGCGCCGGGTCGCGTGCCGGCCCGCCAGGTCCTCCTCCTGCCGGGACCAGACGGCCCGGAACGGGAGGTACTCGACGCGGTCCGCGCGGGCGTCGAGGCGGCGGGCGCGCACCGCCGGCGCGGCGTGCACCCAGATCCGCACCGAGACGCCGGACCCGGACGCGAGCGAGGCGATGCCGCTGCCCTCGAGGACCGCCACCTCCGGGGCCGGGAGGTCCAGCCGGGGGCCGGCCGACCCGGTGCCCCAGTCGTAGGTCAGCGGGGTCCCGGTCCGACCGTGCGACCAGGGCGTGACGAGGTCGCGGCCGAGGGCGGCGATCCCCTCGTCCAGGCCGTGCCAGCCGGGGACGAAGTCGTCGACGTGCAGCACCGGGGCGTCCAGCGCACGGCCCAGCCGCTCGGCGAACCAGGTCTTCCCCGATCCGGAGAACCCGTCGACGGCGACGACCCGGGTCCCCGCTGCGCCGACCGTCGCCGACGCGCGGGCGGCGAGCCGGTGCACCCGGTCAGCGAGCTCGACCCAGCTGGTCGGCCGGCCCCCGGCGGACGGGGCGAGGGGGGCGAGGATCTGGTGCACGAGATGTCTCCGGGGGCGTGCCCGATCGCGGCGTGCGAGCGGGGAGCGGACGAGGCCGGGTGCGCCGGCTCGCCGGAGGGAGACGAGGGCGCGTCAGGGACAGCGGCGACACGGACACGACCGCGTGGCGGTCGTGGTGCGCGGCATGCTCGGCACGGGTGCTCCTCGGATCGGGGGATCGTCGGCGACGGTAGACCGGGGATCGCGCACGCCACAACGGCCGTTCGCCATTCGGGATACTGTTGTATACGAACGCACACGAAAGGATCGGGATGACCCAGGCCGAGGTGTCCGAGACGCTGCGCAGCGACATCGGCGTGCAGCACTACACGCGGCTGCGCGCCGACCTGCTGACCGGGGCGTTCGCACCGCACGACGTGCTCCAGGAGTCCGGGCTCGCCACCCGGTACGGCGTGTCACGCACGCCGGTGCGCGAGGCGCTCGCCCGGCTGGAGCAGGACGGCCTGCTCGAACGCGTCGCACGGGGCTACCGGATCCGGTCGGCGACGCCCGAGGACGTGCTCGACATCTACGAGGCCCGCACCGCGCTCGAGTCGCTCGCCGCGGCCGGCGCCGCCGACCGACGCTCGGCCCTGGAGCTCGCCCGGCTGGAGAGCCTGGGCGAGGACGCGGCCGACGCCTCCCCCGAGGAGCAGCGACGGCTGAACACCCTGTGGCACGAGGCCCTGTGGGACGCGGCGCACAACCCCACGGTGACCGGCCTGCTCACCCGCCTGACGGCCCAGCTGCGGATCCACGACCGGGCCCGCACCGAGCTCGCCGACGACCTGGCCGCCACCCGGGTCGAGCACGCGCGGGTCCTCGACGGCCTGCGGAGCCGCGACCCCGTCGCCGCCCGCGAGGCGATGGCCGCGCACCTGGACCGGTCGCGGCAGGTGCGTCTGGAAGGCTTCGCCCGCCAGCGTTGAGCACGACCCCCGCACAGACCGACGGCCCGGTCCCCCACGCGGGGCCGGGCCGTCGTCGTCCGCGGGAGCGCCCGGGTCAGACCTCGATCACGAAGGTGCTGAGCGAGTCGGCGGGCAGCACCGGCTCGATCACCTCGTCGCCGACCAGGATCTGCACCGGGGTGTCCTCGCGGGTGTCGTTCTGCATGACGATCACCAGCGAGCCGTCCGGGTTGCGGAAGGCGACCTGGTTGTCGAAGCCGGTGTAGGACAGCGTCGGGACCAGGCGGGCGCCCGGGCGCACGTAGTGGCTGACGTGCTTGAGCACCTGGTACTCGTGGGTGTACTCGAAGGTGGCGGTCTCCGGGTCGACGACCACCAGGGAGTTCTGCGACCAGCCCCAGCGGCTGACGCCGCCGCGGTCCAGCGAGAGGTTCCAGTACTGGTAGGCGCTGGCGCCGTCGTTGAGGAAGTCGCGCATGAGGCGCCAGGAGTAGCGGGCGTAGCGCCAGTCGTTCTTGCCGTCGCCGCACTCCTGCTCGGTCTGGTAGACGGGCAGGTCGGGGTAGTCGCGCACCAGGAAGGGCACGATCGACTTGCCGTGCCACTGCACGCCGATCCCGGAGATCTCGGCGGCGGCCTCGGGGTCGTCCAGCACACCGGCGACCAGCGCGGTGTTCGGGCGCTCCACGGTGCCGAGGAAGACCTGCACGTCGCGGGCGCGCATCTGCGGGCCGAGGTGCTTGACGAAGGCCGCGAGGCCGGCGGGGGTCCAGGTGCAGCTCGGGTAGGGCTGCGCGGAGTTGAACTCGTTCTGCGGCATCACCATGCCGATGTCGATGCCGCGGTCGCGGTAGGCGTCGACGAACTTGCCGAAGTACGCGGCATAGGCGGCGAGGTGCGCCTCGTCCTGGATGAAGGAGTCGGTGCCCTCGGCCTGCACCTGGTCCTCGCGCAGGCCGGTCTCGACGCCGTCGGCCCAGGGCAGCGAGGAGGCGTAGTGGCCGTTGGTCTTCATCCACTGCGGCGGGCACCACGGGGACGCCCAGATCCGCAGGTCGTCGGCCTCGGCCTGCGCGGCACGGATGAACGGGACCAGGGTCTCCTCGTCGTGCGCGATGCTGAAGTGCTCCAGGGCGAGGTCGCCCGGCACCTCGGCGTAGGAGTAGTAGTCGCGGGAGAAGTCGTTGGCGCCGATCGGCATGCGGCCGGTGGTGAAGGAGCCGCCGACGCCGGGGGCGTACATCTCGCGGAAGATCTCGGCGCGCTGCTCCGCGCTCAGCCGGCTCAGCGAGGTCCAGCCGAGCTCGTTGAAGCAGGCGCCGAAGCCCTCGATCTCCTGGCGCTCGTCGTCGAGCTGCACCAGCACGTCGGGGATCCGGGTCATCGGGCCGGGATCGACGGTGCCGAGGTCGCGGAAGCGCTCGTGCTCGGTCGTGCTGGTCCAGGTGGTGATCTTCATGGAGCTGCTCCCACGTCGTCGTCGGGCCGAGGTCGGTCTACCTACTACATAGTAGGTAGACCGAGAGTACCCCCGACCCGACCGGCGACGCCGCGACCCCCGGCGCGTCGCTACCCCACCGCCACCGGCAGCCGCTCCTCGGCGGTCCACTCGGACAGCGAGCCGTCGTAGACCGCGACCTCCGCCCCGGCGACGTGGAAGGCCGCGAACGCGGGCAGGGTCGCCGCGATGCCGCCGCCGCAGTAGGTCACGGCCCCCTCGGCGTCGAGCAGGCCGCCGGCCTGGAGCTTCTCGCGCAGCACGTCCACCGGCAGGAAGCGACCGGTCTGCGGGTCGAGCAGGGTGAACAGCGGGAGGTTGACGCTGCCGGGGATCCGGCCGCGCCGGGCGTAGGTGCTGGTCTCCTGCTCGCCCCGGAAGGTCGCGGGGTCCAGGGCGTTCACCAGCAGCCGGTGGACCGCCCCGGAGGAGATCTGCTCGACCTGCGGCAGCGTGGCCAGCAGCGCGGGGCGCTCGTGCGGCGTCAGCACCGCGACCGCGGACCGGGCGGCCTCGTCGTCGGCAGCGCCCGCGGCGGTCGGGAGGTCGGACGCCTGCCAGGCGGCGAGCCCGCCGTCCAGCACCGAGACGCCGTCGTGCCCGAGCCAGCGCAGCAGCCACCACACCCGGGTCGCCCAGGCGGAGCCGACCGTGTCGTAGACGACGACATGGGTGGTGTCACCGATCCCGAGCGCGCCGAAGGCCCGGGCCAGCGCCTCGGCCGCAGGCAGGGTGAAGGGATAGGGGCCGTCCGGGTCGGACAGCTCGCCGGTGACGTCGACGAAGGCCGCCCCCGGCACGTGCGCGGCGAGGTACTGCTCGCGGAGCGGTCCGGCGGTGTAGGGCTCGCCCTCGCCGTGAGTGACCAGCGACGTGGACGCGTCGAGCACGACGACGTCGGCGGCCGGGTCGGCGAGCGCCGCGCGCAGGGCCGAGGGATCGATCAGGGCGGGGAGCGTGGGGGCCACGGGAGTCCTCCTGGGTGGGCCGGTGCGGTCCCGGTCGACGCTAGGTCGCGCGCTCGCGCGCCGGGAGCCCGGACCCAGGTGCCGGACGCGTGTGACCGTCCGGTGACGGGCGGTCCCGGCGGACGGCTGCTGTGATGGGGTCATGAGCGACCTGACCCCCGAGGACCTGGCCCTGCTGCGCCGCCCGCTGCACGGGTTCCTCACCGTCGCCGCCGGCCCGGTCCCGCCCCAGCCGCGCCCGGTGTGGTTCGAGGCGGCCGACGACGGCACGGTGCAGCTGTTCACCGGCCCCGGCACGCTGAAGGTGCGGCGGCTGCGGCAGGACCCCCGCGCGTCGATCGTCGTCGCGGCGCCGGCCGGCGAGCCCGAGCACTGGGTCGCAGTCTCCGGCGCCGTCACGCTGACCACCGAGGGCGCGCACGACCTCGCCGCCCGTCTGGCCGCGCGCTACTGGGACCTGGACGATCCGGTGCACGCCGCCGGACTCGCGACGATGCTCGCCGAGGACCAGGTCCGGCTGGTGCTGCACCCGGACCGGGTCCAGCGGTTCCAGGGCTGAGCCGACCCGCACCCGGCGTCCCGCCGGATCAGCCGCGCAGGCGTGCCGTCCCGGTGCGGTCCGGACGCCGGCCGAGCACCTCGACCAGCCGCCCCCGCAGGCGCGCGTTCTCCGCGTCCAGCCGCGCCACCCGGCCCGACAGCTCGACCACCGCGCGCTCCGCCTCGCCGAGCCGACGGGTCAGGTCGTCACGCACCGGGTCCTGCGGATCCCCCGGCACCGTCGCCTGGAGCGCCCGGATGCGGGTGGCGAACTCCCGGTGCTTGCGCAGGTAGGCCACCGAGCAGTGCGCGGCGATGGCCAGCGACGTGAAGTCGAACGGCCCGCCCTGCTCCTCGGCCAGGTCGAGCGCCTGCTCGACGTGCTCCCGCACGAGCGCCGCGTGGCGTCGTGCCTGCTGGATGACGTCGTCCTGCGGCGCCTGCTCGTCGGTCTGCACCCCTTCACCCTGCTCCCGCGACGGCACCGATGCGTAGCGCGCAGCCGCGTGCTGGACGTCGTGGGGCCCGGTGGAGACCCTGCTTGACGGGCCCTACGGGGCAGATCGCGTGACCTTGGGCCCAGCCGCGCTGTGATCCTCGCCTCGGTGGCGACGCCCGCGGCTGAGCACCCGCGCTCAGGCCGCGCCGGCTCCCGGACCGCCGGGTCCGCCGAGCCCGAGCCAGGCGAGGGACGTGCCGTCGCTCGGCTCGAAGACCGCCCGGTCCTCGCCGCAGCGCGTGCAGACCTCGTACTGGGCGCCCGCGCCGCCCTTCTCCGGGTTCCGCTCCACCACCCAGTCGTGCCGACCGACCAGACATCGCAGCGCTCGCATCAGGGCCCCCTCGCCTCGGACGGATACCGCCGAGGATCCTCCGAGGTCGCGGCCGCGTCAACGGGTCGCCGCGCGACCCCGCGCCCGCTGCGGCACGCTGGGGCGGTGACGTCCGCCGCCCCACCGGCGCTCGCCGGCCACCCGCGTGACGACGTCCGCGCGCCGTGGGACGTCGGCTCCCCGGTGCGGCTGCTCGCGGCGGCGCTGGTGTGCGGGTCGGCGGTGCTGCTGTTCGGGGTGCACCTGCGGCCGCTGGGGTACCTGCCCCTGGTCGCAGGGGTGCTGCTCGGGCTGGCGGTGGACCGCGGGCTGGGGCGCGACCTGGCGCTGATCGGCGTCGGCATGACGATCGTGTCGTCGATCTCGCTGGTGGCGGACCTGTCGGACGCGGGGATGGCGCGGTTCACCGTGGCGCTGTCGCTGGCGGTGCTGGTGCCGTGGGCGCTGTCCCGGTGGGCGTTCGGCCAACGGACCATCCGGTTCCCGGTGGCGACCGGGCGGCGCTGGGAGCGCTGGCAGTGGGTCTACCTGCTGGTGGTGGTGGCCGTGGGGTACCTGGTGCTGCCGTTCTACCTGATCGGGTCCGGGGCGTACCGGAACTGGCCGGCGCTGGACGGCGGGCAGGACGTGGCGCGGCTGTTCCTCGGCGTGAACGCGGTGGGGATCTGGGACGAGCTGTTCTTCGTGTGCACGGTGTTCGCGCTGCTGCGCCGGCACTACGGGCTGTGGACGGCGAACCTGCTCCAGGCGACAGTGTTCGTGTCGTTCCTCTGGGAGCTCGGCTACCGGGAGTGGGGGCCGGTGCTGACGATCCCGTTCGCGCTGGTGCAGGGGTGGATCTTCGCCCGCAGCACCTCGTTGCCCTACGTGGTGGCGGTGCACCTGCTGTTCGACCTGGTGGTGTTCGGCGCCCTGGTGCAGGCGCACCTGCCGGGGACGCTGGACGTCTTCCTCACCGCGCCGGGCTGAGGCCGGACCTCAGCGCGTGCGCGGCAGCGGTCGCGCGGCGACGTCGGAGAACTCGAGCGTGATCCGCAGGTAGCGCAGCTCGCGGGAGTCGAGGATCCGCCCGGCGCCGGTGTAGTGGATCGACTCGCCGTCGATCAGCTCCAGGTGGGCCATCGGGGCGTCGACCAGCAGGCTGTCGGCGGTGGCGTCCTCCACCCGGAGGCTGGCGGCGGTGCCCTCGATCGTCACGGTGTGGCCGCGCAGGTCGATCGCGCGCAGCAGGGCACGGGTCTCGCCGTCGCGCAGCAGGATCCGGGTCGGTCGCAGCACAGGGTTCCCTTTCGAGGCGGGTGGAGCCTGACGGGCACCCCCTATGTCGCCCGTCAGATGATCGGCAAGCGGTTCCCGATCGTTCTGGGACGATCGTCCCAGGTCAGCGGCCTGTGTCGACCGACCGACGCGCGGGCGCGTAGCGTCGTCGTCGTGCCCCGATCCACCCGCCCGTCCGCGCCCGGGCCGGTCCCGGGCCTGGTCGAGCACCACGAGCCGCTGGCACAGGGCGAGCGGCACGTCGACCCGGACGCCCCGCACGGACGGGTCCGCCGCGATCCCGGGCACGAGCCCTGGTACCAGTGGCGTGCGCAGATGTTCGGCTGGCTGATGCCGGTGATGGCCGTGGTCGCCGTGTGGGCCGCGGTCGACCGGGGCTCGGCGTGGCCGGCGCTGGCAGCGGTGCCGTGGACGGCGTCCTCGCTGGTCGCGCTGCGCGGCTCCGCCCGGCTGCGGCGGTCCGCGGGCGGTCGGCGCGACTCGCTGCGGTTCTCCGGGGCGATGCTGCTGGCGCTGCTGCTGCTGTTCGCGGGGATCCCGCTGCTCGGGCTCTGACGCCGCGCCGTGCTCACCGCTCGCGGGCGAGCCCGAGGACCCAGCGCTCGAGGTGCCGGGAGAACGCGGCGGCCATGTCGACCTCCGGGTCGAGCAGCCACTGCTGCTGGATCCCGTCCATGATCGCCATCAGCACCCGGGCCTCCTCGGCGGCCTCGGCCGGGCTCAGCGGGGCGATCTCCCCGTCCGCACCGGCGCGCAGGATCTCGACCGCGAACAGGTCCCCGACGGCGCGGAAGCGCTGGACGATCTGCTCGTGCGCGGGGTGCTCCGGCTCGGCGGCCTCGACCAGCAGGCGGGCCTGCATCTCCAGCAGCGGACGGTGCTCGGCGTGCGCGCGCAGCAGCAGGGGCATGGCGCGCAGGAAGGCGAGCCCGTGGTCGCCGGCCTCGCGGGCGATCCGGTTGGACTCGAGGTCCCAGTGGTCGACGACGGCGCGCATCAGCTGCTCCTTGGAGCCGAACAGCCGGATCACCCCGGCCGGCGACATGCCGGCGGCCTCGGCGATCACCTGGACGGTGGCGCCGCGGTACCCGTACCGGCCGAAGGCCTCCATCGCGGCCTCGACCACGCGGGCCCGGGTGCGCACGCCGGTGCGGTAGGGGCCGCGCGTGCCGGTGGTCGTCATCCCGGCAGCCTAGGCCCCGTTGCCCGAAACGCGAACACTCGTTTACGGTTCAGGTCTGAGCAGCGAGGGCGCGAGGGCGCGCCGGACGGGAGGACGGGCCGTGGAGCACAGGCCGCTGGGTGTGGGCGTGGTCGGCGCGGGCGTGATCGGCGAGGAGCACCTGAGGACGCTCACCGTCGCACCGGACGTGGTGGTGCGGTTCGTCGCCGACCACGACCCGGAGCGCGCGCACCTGCGGGCCGCGCAGTTCGGGGTGCCCGGCTGGGGCACCGTCGAGCAGCTGCTCGCCGACCCGACGGTCGAGCTGGTGGTGGACCTGACCGCGCCGCAGGCGCACCGCGCGATCAGCCGTGCCGCGCTGGAGCAGGGCTCCGCCGCCGTGCCGACCGCTACGGTCGACGCATGACCGCCGACGACGCCGCCCCGGCCCCGCACGGACGCACGCTCGCCCCCGGCCAGCGCTGCCGGGTGTGGGTCGCCGGCCTGGACGGCAGCCGCCGGCTGGTGCACGAGACCGCCGACCTGCTGCTGGAGGCGCCGAACTGGGACGCCGACGGCACGCTGCTGCTCAACGGCGCGGGCCTGCTGTGGGACCTGCCCGCCGACGGCAGCGGCACGCCGACCCCGCTGGACTGCCCCGACCTGCCGCCGGTGAACAACGACCACGTGCTCTCCCCCGACGGCCGGTGGGTCTACGCCTCCGCCGACGACCGGCACGTGCACGCGGTGCCCCGCGCGGGCGGGCCGGCGCGCCGGATCACCGCCGACGACGGCCGGCTGCACTTCCTGCACGGGGTCAGCCCGGACGGCGGCACCCTGGCCTACGTCGCGCTGGAGCCCGCCGGCGACGACTGGTGGGCGGCGGCGAACGTGCGGCTGATCGGCACCGACGGCACGGACGACCGGCCGCTGACCGACAGCCCGCGCCCCGACGACGGCCCGGAGTTCAGCCCCGACGGCACCTGGGTGCTGTTCAGCACCGAGATGTTCACCGAGGCACCGGGCCACGCGCAGATCGCCCGGGTGCGCGCCGACGGCACCGGCACCCCGGAACGGCTGACCCACGGCGCGGACGTGCACTGGTTCCCGCACGTCGACCCCACCGGCACCCGCGCGACCTACCTGGTGTACCCCACCGGCACCGAGGGGCACCCGGCCGACCTGCCGGTGGAGATCCGGGTGGTCGCCACCGACGACTGGGACGCTCCCCTGCTGCGGATCGCGCTGCACGGCGGCCAGGGCACGATCAACGTGCCGAGCTGGTCGCCGGACGGGACGGCGTTCGCCTACGTGGACTACCCGCTCGACTGAGCGGTCGTGCGCCCGGCCCCGAGGATGCGCCCCGGGGCCGGGTGACCGCCTCAGACCACCGACCAGCCGCCGTCGCTGGGCAGCACCGCGCCGTTCACGTTGGACGACTCGTCGGACAGCAGCCACACGATCGCGGCCGCCAGCTGCTCGGGCTGCGCCACCTGGAGGCCGACCACCTGGAGCAGCGGGCCGACCCGCCCGGCGGCCAGCGGCGAGAGCATCGGCGCCTCGATGCCGGTGGCGACCGGCCCGGGGGCGACGGCGTTGGTCCGCACGCCCTGCGGGCCGTAGAGGAAGGCGGTCGACCGGGTCAGGCCGAGCAGCCCGTGCTTCGAGGCGGTGTACGCGGCGCCCGCGGCGGACCCGCGCAGGGCCGCCTCCGAGGCGACGTTGACGATCGACCCGCCGCCGTCGAGCAGCAGCGGCAGGGTGGCGCGGATCAGCCGCAGCGGGGCGGTGAGGTTGACCCGGAGCACCCGGTCCCAGGTCTCGTCGTCCACCTCGCCGGCGGGCAGGAACCCGTCCATGATCCCGGCGACGTTCGCCAGCCCGTCCAGCCGGCCCGCGCAGGTGTCGACCAGGGTGCCGATCACCGCCTGGTCGGCCACGTCGCCGACGACGGTGCGCAGCCGGTCGGCGGGCGAGGCGGCGGCGAGGTCGTCCAGCCGCTCGGCCACCACGTCGGTGGCGACGACGGTGGCGCCCTCGTCGAGCAGGCGGACGGCGGTGGCGCGGCCGATGCCGGAGCCGGCTCCGGTGACGAGGACGGTGCGGCCGGTGAAGCGCTCGGTGGTCATGGGGGTCTCCTTGGGCGAGCGAGGTCCCGTCCGGCGGGTGGCCCGACGGGTCGTGCGGGCGGACGCGGCGGCCTCGCGGCCCGGGGGGACCGTGCCGGGGATGCGGCGAAGAGGACATCGGTGTCCGCTTCTGCCGACACTAGGCGCACGACAGGCCGCGCACCAGGCGTTCCGCCGCTACTGTCACTGCGATGAGCCAGCGTCGGGACGTGGTCCGCAACCGCGCGAGGATCGTCGCGGCGGCCGAGGCGGTGTTCCGCGAGTCGGGCGCCGCCGTGCCGCTGGACCGGGTCGCCGATCGGGCGGGCGTCGGACGCGGCACCCTCTACCGGCACTTCACCGATCGAGCCGCGCTGATCGCCGCGATGTACGAGACCCGGGTGGACGCCCTGGAGCAGCACGTGGCGGGGCTGCCGCGCGGCCGGCTGCTGGAGCACCTGCTGGTCGAGATCAGCGCGCTCCAGGTCGGCGCCCCGGGCATGTTCCCGGCGGTGCGGGCCGCGCACGGCACCACCCCGGGGATCGTCGAGGTCGAGCACCGCACGAGCACGCTGCTCGCCGCCGCCCTGGACGAGGCCCGCGCCGACGGCCGTGCCCGCCCGGACGTCACCGTGGACGACGTGCGGCTGGTGTTCGCGATGGTGGAGGGGGTGCTCACCGGCGAGACCCCGGACCGGGTGCCCGCCTCGGTGCGACGCACGCTGCTGCTGGCGCTGCGCGGGCTGCTGCACGAGGCGCCGGACGCCCCGGAGGACCTGCCGGCACCCACGCTGGTGCTGCCCGCCGCGGACTGACGCGGCGCGGGCGGGCCGGGCGCTCGGGCCGACACGCGCGCCGGGCACGCGGGCCGGGACCTCCGACCCCTTGCGACCGCGCGGCGCAGCGCGCATGCTGGCGGCACCAAGGAAACGGACACTGATGTCCGCATCGATGGAGGCCGCGATGCCCGTTGCACAGACCGCGCCCGCAGACCAGACCGTCGACGTCGTCGTGGTCGGCACCGGAGGGGCGGCGTTCGCCACCGCCCTGGGTGCCGCCGACGCCGGCCTGCGCGTCCTCATGCTGGAGAGCACCGAGAAGTGGGGCGGCAGCACCGCCATGTCCGGCGGAGGCATGTGGCTGCCGGACAACCCGCTGATGCGCGCCGACGGCGTCGGCGACTCCCGCGCGGAGGCGCTGGACTACCTGGACGCCTGCGTCGGCGAGGTCGGCCGCGCGTCCTCCCGCGAGCGCAAGGAGGCCTTCGTCGACGGGGTGGCCGACTTCGTCACCACCGCGCAGCGGCACGGCATCGTGTTCAGCCGCGCCACCGACTACCCCGACTACTACCCCGAGCTGCCGGGCGGGAAGATCGGCCGCGCGATCGAGGCGAAGCCGCTGGGCACCGGCACGATCGGTGAGTGGTGGCGCACCTGCCGCGCACCCGCGGCGCTGCCGATCAAGACCGACGACATGTGGCTGATCGAGCGCGCGTGGTCCACCCCCGGCGGCTTCGTGCGCGGGGCCGGGCTGGTGGCGCGCACCCTCGGCGGCGCGGTGCGCGGGCAGCGGCTCGCGGGGATCGGCGCGGCGCTGGCCATCTCGTTCCTCAAGGCCGTGGTGCTCGACCAGGGCGTGCCGCTCTGGCTGGACGCACCGGTGGAGGGGCTGGTGGTCGAGGACGGGCGCGTGGTCGGCGTGCGCACCCGGCGGGACGGGCAGCCGTGCACCGTGCGGGCGACCCGCGGCGTGATGATCGCCTCGGGCGGGTTCGACCACAACACCGCCTGGCGCAAGGAGCACCACGGGATCGACGGGGCGTCCTCCGGCAACCCGGGCAACCTCGGCGACGGCATCACCCTCGCGCAGCAGGTCGGAGCCGCCGTCGAGCTGATGGACGACGCGTGGTGGGGCGCCTCGGTGGCGGCCCCGCCCGGCGGCGAGCCCGCGTTCATCGTCGGCGAGCGCTCGCTGCCCTACTCGATCATGGTCGACGCCCACGGCCGGCGGTTCGCCAACGAGTCGGAGTCCTACGTGGACCTCGGGCACCACATGCTCGAGCACGACGCCGAGGGCGCCTACTGGCTGATCGGCGACGCCCGGCACGCCCGACGCTACCTGCGCTCCTTCGTGCTCGACCCCCGCGCGACGAAGGCGATGACCGAGGCCGGGATCATGGTCAAGGCCCCCAGCCTGGCCGAGCTCGCCTCGCGCACCGGGATCGACGCCGCCGGGCTGCGCGCCACGATCGAGCGGTTCAACGGCTTCGCGCGCTCCGGCGTCGACGGCGACTTCGGGCGCGGCAACTCCGCCTACGACCGCTACTACGGCGATCCCACCGTGCACCCCAACCCCTGCCTCGGGCCGATCGAGCGCGGACCGTTCACGGCGTTCCGCGTGGTGATCGGCGACCTCGGCACCAAGGGCGGCGTGCTGACCGACGTGGACGGGCGGGCGCTGCGCGAGGACGGCTCGGTGATCCCGGGGCTGTTCGCGGCGGGCAACGCCTCGGCGTCGGTGATGGGCCGCACCTACCCGGGGCCGGGGTCGACCATCGGACCGGCCGCGGTGTTCGGGATGCGCGCAGCGCGGGCGATGGCGCGCTGACCCACCCCGCGACTCGTCGGGGCCGCGCCGCCCGGGGTGGGCGCGACGCGGCCCCGACGACCCCTCCCCCGGGCGCATGGCCGGGCGCGCGCAGGGCCGGGGCGGGGGTACTCGCAGGACCTCCCTGCGCGGCCGGCGCGGACGTACCGTCGTGCCATGGACAACCGCGACGAGATCCGCGACTTCCTGCGGTCGCGCCGGGCACGGCTCACCCCGGAGCAGGCCGGGCTGACCGCCTACGGGCGTCAGCGCCGCGTCGCCGGGCTGCGCCGCGAGGAGGTCGCCATGCTGGCCGGGGTCAGCAGCGACTACTACGTGCGCCTGGAGCGGGGACATCTCGCGGGGGTGTCCGAGAGCGTGCTCGACTCCCTCGCGCGGGCGTTGCAGCTCGACGACGCCGAGCGGATCCACCTCCAGGACCTCGCCCGCGCCGCCACCCCGCGACCGGCCCGCGCCCGCCGCCGTCCCACCGGCGCCGGGCTGCCGACGGTGCCGCTCAGCGTGGTCGCCATGCTCGACGCGATGACCGGGGCCCCTGCCGTGGTCCGGGACGACCGGCTGACGATCCTCGCCACCAACCGGCTGGGCCGCGCCCTGTACTCCGAGCTGTTCCGCGATCCCGTCGCCCCGGCCAACCACGCGCGCTTCGCCTTCCTCGACCCGCGCTCGAAGGACTTCTGGGTGGACTGGGAGCGCGCCGCCGACGACACCGTGGGCGTGCTGCGCTCCGCCGCCGGGCGCGACCCCTACGACAAGGCCCTCACCGCGCTGGTCGGCGAGCTGTCCACCCGCTCCGAGGAGTTCCGCACCCGGTGGGCCGCGCACCACGTGCACCTGCACCGCGGCGGGCGCAAGCACATCCGGCACCCGGTGGTCGGGCAGCTCGAGCTCATGTACGACTCGATGTCGATCGCCGCGGCGCCCGATCTGACGCTGCTGGTCTACACCGCCGAGCCCGGCAGCCCCTCGGCGGACGCGCTGCGCCTGCTGGCGAGCTGGGCGGCGACGGCCGACGCGGAGGCCGCCGCGGACGCCGCGGGCGCTGCGTCGGAGGCGGGTGTCGGAGAGGTCGCCGAGCAGGGCTGAGGCCACGCGATTTCACCCGGCGGGAGGTCCGGAGGTCCCTTGCCTCCGGCCCGCACCCCCGGTGACGTGCCGATTCGCGCGCTCGGACGGGTGAACGACGAGTGCGCGACCCTCAGGGCGAGCGCGTGCGACGCGATGGGAGCGGGTGAACGCACGGCGGCCGCACGGTCGCCGCCCGCTGAACGGAGATCGCATGAGCACGCCCAGCACCACCCCGTCGACCGGCGCACCGACCCGCGCCCGCGGCCTGCGGGACTGGTCGATCCGCACCAAGATCCTCGCGGTGGTCGGGCTGCTCGGGGTGGTCGCGATCGGCACCGGTGTGATCGCGGTGTCCTCGCTGCGGCACGTCGCGGACACCACCGCCGAGCTGGCCGCGATCCAGGAGGGCCCGGTCTACCTGCGCTCGCAGATCCACATCAAGCAGCAGGCCGCACGCATGACGATCGCGAACCTCGCCGCCGTGCAGTCGCCCGAGGCCAAGCAGGACTGGCTGGGCCGGCAGGAGGACAACGACGCGGGCCAGCAGGAGAAGATCGACGAGTTCGCCGCCACCGACGCCGCCGACCTCGACTCGTGGCTGGCATTCCGCGAGCACTACCAGGAGTGGCTGGACGTCCGCGACGAGCAGCTGACCCCCGCCGCGCTGGCCGCCCCCGAGGACGACTCCTACGAGACGCTGCTCGCCGACGTGTCCCTGCCGCTGACCACGGTGTTCGCCGGTGACCTCGACCAGCTCGACCAGGACCTGATCGCCCGGTCCAACACCCTGGCCGACGCCGCCGAGACCGAGGCCACCCGCTCGATCTGGCTGCTGGTCGTCTCGCTGGCGTCCGCGCTGGCCGTGGTGCTCACGCTGGCCTTCGTGATGGCCGGGTCGATCCGCCGCTCGGTGGAGCGGGTGCGCGGTGCGCTCTCCGCCATGGCCCGGGGCGACCTCACCGTGGCCGCCGACGTGCGCAGCCGGGACGAGATCGGCGCGATGGCGCAGGACCTCGCGACCGCCCAGCACGCGCTGCGCTCCACCCTGTCCGGCGTGGTGAACCGCTCCGAGACGCTGGCCGCCGCCGCGCAGCAGATGTCCGCCGCGAACGAGCAGGTCGCCGGTGGCGCCCGCGAGGCCTCCGCGCAGGCCGGGGTGGTCGCCTCCGCCGCCGAGCAGGTCTCGCGCAACGTGCAGGCGGTCGCCGCCGGCGCCGAGGAGATGGGCGCCTCGATCCAGGAGATCGCCCGCAACTCCACCGAGGCCGCCAAGGTCGCCTCCCGCGCGACCGCCGTCGCCACCGAGACCAACGAGCAGGTCGCCCGGCTCGGCGAGTCGTCGCAGGAGATCGGGAACGTCGTCAAGGTGATCACGAGCATCGCCGAGCAGACGAACCTGCTCGCCCTGAACGCCACCATCGAGGCCGCCCGCGCCGGGGAGGCCGGCAAGGGCTTCGCGGTGGTGGCCGGCGAGGTCAAGGAGCTCGCGCAGGAGACCGCCAAGGCCACCGAGGACATCGCGCACCGGGTCGAGGCGATCCAGGCCGACACCACCGCCGCCGTCGAGGCGATCGGGCAGATCAGCAGCATCGTGGCGTCGATCAACGACTACCAGCTGACGATCGCCTCCGCCGTCGAGGAGCAGACCGCCACCACCGACGAGATGTCGCGCGGGGTGGTCGAGGCGGCGACCGGGTCGAGCGAGATCGCGCAGACCATCACCGGCGTGGCGTCGAATGCCGAGACGTCGGCCTCGGTGATGACCGAGCTCAGCACCTCGGTCGCGGAGCTGGCGCAGTTCGCCGACGACCTGCACGGCAGCGTCCGCACGTTCACCTTCTGACCGCTGCGCGGCGCGCAGGTGCGCGGGCCGCGCAGCTCCGAGAGGGCACAGATGCAGGCTTCCCGAGCGCTGAAGCCTGCATCTGTGCCCACTCGATGAGGATCGAGCCCGGGGTCAGCGGGTGTAGTGGCCGGCGGCGAGGTCCTCGAGCAGGGTCGGGCCGGTGGGCTGCCACCCCAGCGCGTCACGGGTGCGGGCGCTGGACGCCGGGGCGTCGACACCGAAGAAGCCGCCGATCCAGCCGAAGTGCGCCGCCGCGTCGGCCGGGTCGACCGAGCGCACCGGCAGCCCGAGCGCGTCGCCGATCGCCGCGGCGATGTCCCGGGTCGGCACCCCCTCCTCCGCGACGGCGTGCACCACCGGCAGCACCTCCGGGTTCTCGACGGCCAGCCGGACCAGGTGGGCGGCGTCGGAGCGGTGCACGGCGGGCCAGCGCCCGGAGCCGTCGCCGACGTAGCCGGACACCCCGCGCTCGCGGGCGACCCGGACCAGCTCGGCGACGAAGCCGTGATCGCCGACGCCGTGCACGCTGGGTGCGAACCGCAGGCCCACGGCGGGGAAGCCGCGCGCGGACTGCTCGCGGGCCAGCGCCTCGCTGCCCCCGCGCGGAGAGCCGAGACCGCTCGGAGCGGGGACCGAGTCCTCGGTGGCGACCTGCCCGGGGGCGAGCATGGCGACGCCCGAGGCGAGCAGCAGCGGCCGGCCCGATCCCGCCAGCGCGTCGGCGAGCGTGCTGACCGCCGCGAACTCGGTGCGGCCGGCCCCGGCGAAGTCGCCGAAGTCGTGCTTGAACGCCAGGTGGATCACGGCGTCGGCGTCCTGCGTCGCGCGCCGCAGCGAGTCGAGGTCGTCCAGGTCGCCCGGGACGGGTCGCACGCCGGCGGCGCGCAGGGAGTCGACGGCCCGGTCGGAGCGGGCGAGGCCGGCGACCTCGTGCCCGGCGCCCAGCAGCTCCTGGGCGGTCGCGGAGCCGATCCATCCGGTGGCCCCGGTGATGACGATGCGCATCTGCGCCTCCTTGGTGATGTCAGTTGCTGACATCGATCACGGTACACCCCTCATGTCAGCGCCTGACATGACTACACTCGCCCCCATGGCCCGCTGGACGCCGGGCGCCGCCGCGCGCCTCACCGACGCCGCCCTGGACCTGTACGCCGAGCAGGGCTTCGAGCGCACCACCGTCGCCGACATCGCCGAGCGCGCGGGCGTCACCGAGCGGACGTTCTTCCGGCACTTCGTCGACAAGCGCGAGGTGCTGTTCGCCGGGTCCGGGGCGCTGCGGCAGGGGCTCGTCGACGCACTGGCCGCGCACCCCGACCCCTCGGTCGCCCCGGTGGCCGCCGCCGTCGACGCCGTGGTCGCCGCCACCACCGACCTCGCCGGACGCCGACCCTTCGCCCGTCGCCGCGCCGCCGTCCTCGCCGCCGACGCCCCGCTGATGGAGCGCGAGCTGCTCAAGATGGCCGACCTCACCGCCGCCACCGCCGACGCCCTGCGCGCCCGCGGCATCGCCGACCGCACCGCCGCCCTCGCCGCCGAGACCGCGATCACCGCGTTCCGCCTCGGCTTCGAGGCATGGATCGCACCGGGCGAGGATCGCGCGCTGGGCGCATGCATCCGTGCCGCCCTCGCCGACCTCCGCGCCACGCTCGCCCAGGGCTGAGCGCCGCGCGCTCGCTCACCGCCGAGGTTGCACGAAAGCACCCTTCGCGGCCGCTGAAGCCTGCATTCGTGCAACCTCGGCGCAGGCACAAGCGCGCACGCGCGCGCAGGCACAAGCGCGCACGCGCGCGCGGGCACGAGCGCGCACAGCGCGGGCACAGGGTCACCCGGGCGAGGGACGGACGATCGTCCCATTGACGATGTGTCAATCGCCCCTAGCGTGGTCCCCATGAGCGAGACCACCGGCAGGACCCCGCGCACGGTGCTCGACCCCGCCGAGCGCCGCGAGGCCCTGGTCGACGCGGCCGAGCGCGCCTACGCCGAGCGCGGGATCAGCAAGACGACGGTCAGCGACGTCGCTCGCGCCGCCGGGGTCACCCGCGGGCTCGTCTACCACTACTTCCCCACCACGCAGGACCTGGTCGACGCGGTGCTCGACCGCCGGGTCGAGGCCTTCGCGGACTCGGTGCGCGCGTGGGACGAGCAGCGGACCGTGGGCGACATCGACCAGGCGCTGCGCGACGTGATCGCCCTGCTCCGCGCGCAGATCGGCAGCGAGGACCCGCTGCGCGTCGACCTGCACCGGGTCGAGAACGCCGCCCTCTACCAGCGCTTCCTCGACCGCGCCGTCGCCGCCGTGGTCGACACGCTCCAGATCACCACCGTCGAGGCGTACTCCGCCCGGCACGGGCTGGCGATCGAGCACGTGCGGGAGACCTTCGTGGTGCTCGTGCACGGGCTGGTCGGCCTGGTCCGCACCCAGCCGGGGGTGCCGGACACCGTGCTCGCCGCGCTGGTCCGCCAGACGCTCCGGCTCGACATGGTCGGCCGCACCCGCGCCGACGCCCCCACCGACTGATCCACCCATCCATCCCCGTCGCCGCGACCCGGCGACGTCCTGCGAGGAGGCAGCAGTGTTCCTGTTCGAGTCGATCCCGTGGTACTCCGCGCTCATGTGGTGCGCGGTGCTCGCTGCGCTGGTGGGCCTCAACGAGGTGACCCGTCGGTGGCGTGCCGCCGGGCTCGCGTTCTTCGTGGCCCTGCCGATCGTGCTGACGATCTTCGTCTGGCCGCACACCGCCGGCGCCGGCTCGTCCACCGGCACCTGGTTCCACTGGGTCAAGGTGTACTCGGCGCTCGCCGGGTGCCTCGGCTTCATGGCCCTGCGGTACCACCCCAACCTGACGGCGAAGCGGTGGGCGCTGGTGTTCCCGCCGCTGATCCTCGCGATCAACATCGCCGAGGCGGTCAGCCGTGACTTCCAGGTCGCCGGCATGACCGAGGGCATCCACGACGGCGTCTACATGATCGGCGGCGCCTGGAACTACATGAACGGCATCGCCGGCATCCTCAACCTGGTCACGATCTGCGGCTGGGCCGGCATCACGATCAGCCGCTCCACGAGCCGCGACATGGTCTGGCCGGACATGCTGTGGTTCTGGATCATCCCGTACGACCTGTGGAACTTCGCCTACGTGTACAACTGCGTCGGCGACCACGCGTTCTACGCCGGCGCGGCCCTGCTGATCTCCTGCACGATCCCCGCGTTCGTGATGAAGCGCGGCGCGTGGCTGCAGCACCGGGCGCACACCCTGGCGCTCTGGATGATGTTCACGATGGCCGTCCCGGCGTTCGTCACCGACTCGAGGTTCGCCGTCGACTCCTCGCACAACACCACGGCGCTGTTCCTGGTGAGCGCGATCTCGCTGGCCTCGAACGTGGCGCTGGCCGTCTACCAGGTGCGCACGATCGTGCAGACCCGGCGCAACCCGCTCACCGGCGCCGAGCTCTACACGGATCTCGCCGCGTACAAGAAGGTCGCCGACGCCGAGAAGGCGCTGGCCGCCGCGGCCCCGACCCGGGAGCCCGTCCCGGCCTGAGCCACCCGACCCGCACCCCACCCCCGGTGCGACACACCCGGCCCGTCGGCGGAGCGACCTGCTCCCGCCGGCGGGCCGCGGTGCTGCTCGGCGCGACCCGATCACCGGGACTGCCGGGATCACGCCCCCGGCAGCGCCCCCGCCGCGCGCAGCCGCCGCAGGTGCCACCAGGCGCCGAGCGCCACCGGCACCCCGAGCGCCAGCGGCCCGAGCACCGCCTCGACCGCGTGCTCCCCCGCCGCGCCGACCCCGCCGAGCCACGCGCCCACGCTCGTCACCGCGCCGACGGCCAGCACCACGGCGGCCATCCGCACAGCGCGCCGGTCCTCGCGCCCCGGACGCGCCAGGCGCACCGCGCCGACGGCCACACCCGCCAGCACCAGCCCGATCAGCAGCGCGGGCACCACGAACACCAGCAGGCCGAGCAGCACCGAGCCGATCACGGTGGGCAGCGTCTGCGGATCGGCGATCCCGGAGAGCAGCCCCGCCCCGCCGAGCCAGAGCACCACCAGCACGAGGGCCGCCGGGGGCCAGCAGAGCAGCAGCTGGGCGCGCCAGCCCAGGTCGTTCACGCGGCACCCCGGTCGGCGCGCTCGCAGGCGGCGAGCAGCACGGCGGCGGCCTCGCGGATCGCGGTGACCTCGTCGGCGTCCAGCCGCAGCCCGTCCAGCATCGCGCCCGGGATGCCGACCGCGCGCTCGCGCAGCGCCCGGCCCTGCGCGGTCACCGCGATCACCAGCGTGCGCTCGTCCCCGGCGGCGCGGGTGCGGGTGACCAGGCCGTGCGCCTCCAGCCGGCGGACCAGCGGCGAGGCGGTGGCGGGCTCCAGGTGCAGCAGGTCGGCGAGCCGGGCGAGCGAGAGGTCGCCGTGCTGCCAGAGCGCGAGCATCGCGAGGTACTGCGGGTGGGTCAGCCCGAGGGGTTCCAGCAGCGGCCGGTAGAACGCCACCAGCGCGCGGGACGCCGCCGAGACGGTCAGGCACACCTGCGCCTCCAGCGCGAGCGGGTCGGACGCGGGCGCGGCGGGATCGGCGGGCGCGGCGGTCACGGCGGGATCGGGCATGCCGGGAGCGTAGCGTGCGATACTTCGTGAGCAGATCGTGAGTGCCCTCATGATCGAGTCGACCGAGGAGGAGCAGCACATGGGAGCGATCGGCGATCCCGAGGACCGGCGCACCGCCGCGCTGCTCAGCGTGCTCGGCCCCGCGCAGATCGGCGACCCCCTCGCCCCCGACCGCGCGATCAGCGCCGACGAGCGCGAGCGCGACCGGGTGCTGCGCACCGAGTTCGTCCGGGTGGTCGGCGCCGACGGCCGCGCCTACCTGGTGGAGCGGGCCGTCGAGGGCTGATCAGGCCCCGTCGTACTGCAGGATGTACAGCCCTGCGTTGTAGTCGGTCACGTAGGCCACCGCCCGCTCGTCCACGAAGACGTCGAAGCTCTGGATCACCCGCGGGCGGTCCGGACGGGTGTCGACCATCCGCTCCGGGGCCGGCGGCACCCAGGACGCGACCAGCTCGGGCCGGTAGGGATCGGTGAGGTCGAAGGCACGCAGCCCGGCGTTCTGGTAGGTCGCGAACACCAGGGTCTCGCTGACGAACGACCCCGGCCGGTTCTCGTGCAGGTTGTGCGGGCCGAAGTGGCCGCCCTTGGCGACGAAGTCGTCCTCCGCGGGCTGCGGGAACGTCGCGATGCTCACCGGGTTCGCCGGGTTGCGGACGTCGAACACCCAGGTGTGCTTGATCCCGTCGGCGGCGTTGTCCGCGACGCCCTCGTCCGCCACCAGCAGCAGGTCCCGCCCGGGCAGCGGGAGGGCCGTGTGCGTGCCGCCGCCGAACGGGTCCGACCAGCTGCGCGCGGCGACCAGGCGCGGGGCGGTGCGATCGGCCACGTCGAGGATCGTCAGGCCGCCGTCCCGCCAGGACGCGTAGGCGGTGTCCCCGTGCACGATCGCGTGGTGCAGGGCGTAGCGCCAGCGTCCCGCGTCCCAGTCCGGGGTCTCGCCGCCGGCCTCGTGCATCCCCGGCAGCCACCAGCGCCCGGCGATCTGCGGGCGGGTCGGGTCGGCCAGGTCGATCGTGACCAGGATGTAGTCGGTGAACCCGTCGAGCAGCGCGGAGGCGTAGGCCCAGCGCCCGCCGGTGTACCAGAGCCGGTGCAGGCCGACCCCCTCCACCGGCAGGAACGCGATCTCCCGCGGCCGACCGGGGGTCGCGATGTCGAACACCCGCAGCCCGGCGGCGTAGCCGCGCTCCGCGCCGAGGGCCGGCTGACCGATCGACCGGGTGTAGTAGTCGGCCTCGCGCTGGAACTCGGTGTCCGCGAACAGGTCCTTGGCGTTGACCACCAGCAGCAGCCCCTCGGCGGCCTGGAGGTGCACGCTCCACGTACCGGGCGGTGCGGCGACGAAGCCGGCGTCGCGCGGCTCGCGCGGGTCCCGCACGTCGATCACCGAGAAGCCGCCGGAGAAGGCATGCGCCACGTACGCGTAGCCGTCGGCCACCATCACCTGGCAGCCGTCCGGCCGCCCGCCCTGGTCGCTGTGCCCGAGGAAGGTGAAGCCGTCCGCGAAGTCCGGGGTGGTCATGTCAGCGCTCCTTGCGCAGGAAGGCGAAGGCCAGCGCCACGACGAACACGCCGCCCTTGACGATGTCCTGCGCGTAGTACGGCACGTTCATCATGGTCAGGCCGTTGAGCAGGATGCCGATCAGCAGCGCGCCGAGCAGGGTGCCGACCACGCTGGGCCGCTTCTGCCCGAAGATCGCGTAGCCGACGTAGGCCGCCGCCACCGCGTCCATCAGCATCGGCGCACCCGCCGACACCTGGCCGGAGCCGATCCGCGCGGTGAGCACGATGCCGCCCACCGCCGCCAGCACGCCGCTGAGCACGTAGGCGTAGGTCTTCAGCCGCCCGACCGGCAGGCCGAAGTGCCGCGCCGCCTCCGCGTTGCCGCCGACCATCGCCATGTGCCGGCCGGTGGTGGTGCGGGTGAGGAACAGGTGCGCCACCAGCACCACGGCCAGCAGCAGGACCACCGCGAACGGCACGCCCAGCACGTCGCCCTGCCCGATGAACAGGAACGACGGCACCACGATCCCCTGCGCGGGGCCGTTGGCGGTGCTGACGCCGGGGTAGATCGAGAAGCCGTTCGTGTACGTCAGCTGCACGCCGTTCACCACGAAGAGCATCGCCAGCGTCGCCAGCAGGTCGGGCAGCCGCAGCTTGACGATCAGGAACGCGTTGACCAGGCCGACCAGCGCGCCGAGCGCCAGCGGCACCAGCAGCGCGACCAGCAGCTCCTGCCGGTGGTAGACCATCGCGGAGGCGGCCCCGATCGTCGCCAGGCTCGCGATCGAGCCGATCGACACGTCGAAGCCGTCGACCACCAGCGAGAACGTCACGCCGAGGGCCAGGAACGCGCTCACCGACACCGAGCGGACGATGTCCACCAGGTTCTTGTAGGTGAGGAAGTTGTCGTTCACGATCGAGAAGAACACGACGACCAGCACGATCACCAGCACCGCGGCGTAGCGGTAGGCCAGCGCGCGGGCGGTCGGACCGGTGATCCAGGCGCGGGCGCGGTCCAGGGCGCCGGCCGCGCGGGTGTCGGGGGTGGCGGTGGCGGTCACGGGATCTCGACCTTCTCGGGGGTGCTGTCGGGGGTGGCTGGCTGGGGCTCGGTCGGCTCGGCGGCGAGCATGAGGTCGACGGGCTCCAGGCCCGCGGCGGGACGGTCGAGGACGACGCCGGTGCGGTCCAGCACGACCACGCGATCGGCGATCCGCAGCGCGTCCTCCGGCTCGGCGGTCAGGTAGACCACGCCCGCCCCGGCGTCGGCGGCGCGCTCCACCGCGCGGAACAGCGCCTCCTTGGCGGCCACGTCCACGCCCTTCATCGGCTCGTCCAGCACCAGCAGCCGGCTCGCCGCGCCGTCCCACTTGGCGACCGCGACCTTCTGCTGGTTGCCGCCGGACAGCCGGCGGACCAGCTGCGCGGGCGTCGGGGGCTGCACGTCGTACGCGGCGACCAGCGTGCGGGCCCGGGCGTCCTCGGCGCGTCGGCGCACCAGCCCGCGGCGGCTCAGCGCCAGGTGGGTGCGCACCGACTCGTCCAGCCACAGGCCGTCCCGGCGGCGCTCTTCCGGCACCAGGCCGATCCCGAGGCGGGCGGCGTGCTCCGGACGGGCGACCCGGACCGTGCGCCCGTCGACCCGTGCGCGGTACGGGCGGGCCAGGCCGAACAGCGTGCGGGCCAGCGTGGACTTGCCGGTGCCGAGCGGGCCGAAGACGACGACCACCTCGCCGGCGGCCACGGTCAGGTCCAGCGGTCGGCGGCCACGCCCGAGGTCCAGGCCGGTGGCCGCGATCACCGGGGCCGGGCGCGCGGGGGCCGGGCGCGCGGGGGCCGGGTCGAGCGGGCGCGGGTCGGCCACGCGCTCGCTGCGCCGGGTGGCGTGCTCGACGGCGCCGGTCATCGCCCGGACCACCTCCGCGGGCTCGAGGTCGGCCGCCGCACCGGTCAGCACGGTCCGCCCGTCGCGGAGCACCGTGATCTCGTCCGCCAGCGCGAACACCTCGGCCATCCGGTGCGAGATGAACACGATGCCGATCCCCGCCGCACGCAGCGACGCGACCACGCCGTAGAACCGCTCGGTCTCCCGGGTGTCGAAGGACGAGGTCGGCTCGTCCAGCACCACGTACCGCGCGTCGGCGGCCACCGCGCGGACCAGCGAGAGCACCTGCTTCTCGAACAGCCCGAGCGTGCGGACCGGCCGGTCCACGTCGATCTCCACCCCGGCGGCCACCAGCAGCGCCCGGGCCTCGCGCCGGTTCGCCCGCGGGTGGAACAGCCGGGTCCTGCGCGAGCGCAGCAGCCCGACCGTGAGGTTCTCGTGCACGGTCAGCGAGCCGACCAGCGCGCGGTCCACCTCCTGCGAGAGCAGGGTGACCCCGGCACGCGTCGCGTCCCCCGGGCCGGCGAACCGCACCGCCGACCCGTCCAGCTCCACGTGGCCACCGGTCGGCGCGACGACGCCGGTGGCCACGTGGACGAGCGTGCTCTTGCCCGCACCGTTCACCCCGAGCAGCGCGTGCACGCGCCCGGGCTCCACGGCGAAGGTCACGTCGTGCAGCACGGGACCGTCGCCGTAGTCGTGGGTGATCCCCGCGAGCAGGAGCGTCATGTCAGCGGTTCTCCAGCGCGGTGATCCACTCCGGCCACTCGGCGGCGTTCGCGGACCACGCGGGCACCACGTCGGCGAGCTGGTCGAAGGTGATCGCCTCGGCCGGCAGGTCGGCCTTCGTCACCAGCGCCGGGGAGACCTGCACGTCGGCGTCCACGTCCTCGCCGGCGACCTTCTCGTACGCCAGGCGGACCTGCGACTGGCCGATCGTCGCCGGGTTGGTCGCCGACGCGGCCTCGAAGTCCACCGACGGGTTCCAGAAGTACGGCAGCTCCTGGTCGGTCAGGTCCACCGAGTAGACCGCGATGTCGGTGCGGCCCGCGGCCTCCAGCGCGGCGAACGCCCCGCGGGTGAACTCGTTCCAGTGCGACCAGATCGCGTCGATCTGCCCCGGGTCCGGGTACTGCTTGAGCAGCGCCTCCACCTGCGCCTGGGTGTCCAGCGCCGAGTTGCCGGAGACGACACCCGCGGTGGCGACCTCGTGGCTGTCCGGGTGGGCGGCCAGGAACGCGTCCACGGCCTCCGAGCGACGGTCCAGCGGCGGGTAGCCCGCGACGGTCAGCACCACGAAGTCCGCGGCCCCGTCGAAGTCGGCCTCGATCTGGTCCAGGCCGTTGTTCGCCAGCGCGGCGTCGTCCTGGTTGATCGCGGTGATCCCGTCCAGCGTCAGGTCGGAGTCGTAGGTGACCACGGTGATCCCGGCGTCCAGCGCGTCCTGCACCGGGCCGTCCAGCGCCTCGGCGGTGCCGTTGTTGATCAGCAGCACGTCCACCCCGGAGTTCACCGCGGTGTCCACGTTCGACGCCATCTTCGCGAGGTCGTTCTGCGAGTCGTACACCTGGAGGCTGCCGCCGAAGGCGTCCACCTGGGACTGCACGGCGCGGGCGTAGGTCTCGTACCAGGAGCCGGTGGTGATCCGGGTGACCAGGGCGACGTCCAGCGGGTCGACCACGGCGTCCGGGATCGCGGCCTCGGAGCCGGCGGCGACGGTCGAGCCACCGGCGGTCGGGGCGGTGGCGGCGGGCTGCTCGGAGGAGCACGCGGTCAGGGCCAGCACCGGCAGGGCGGCGGCCAGGACGGCGATCTTCTTCCAGGACATGCGGGTTCTCCTCGGGGGCGGGCGGCGCGGGGGCGTCGCACGGCGGGGCTGCGGGGTGCGGGGGTGCGGCACGGCGGGGCCGTGCGCGGGCGGTGCTGCCCGGGCGCAGAGGCGCGGGCAGCGGGTGCGTGGGCCGGTGGTGCGCGGGATCTCGGGCGTCGCGGGCCGTACGGCGGAGGGCCGGGGTCCGGGGTCGAGGTCCGCGGGCCGCAGGCTCAGGGCGTGCGGCGGGGCCGGGGTGAGGCGGCGAGGTCGGTCCTGCGGCGCCGGCGCGGTGGGCCGGTCGGTGCGGCAGGGGGGTCGGAGGCGTCGGTCCGGGGTCAGCGCGTCGGCTGCCGGGCGGAGGACGCGCTCAGCGACATCGCCGCGAGCGCATGACCATCATCACCGGGGCGGCGTCGCAGCGGCGGTGGCCGGTGGCGGTGCTCGTCATGGTGCGGTCCGTCTCGCGCGGGGCCGGGCTTGACGCCGGCCGATGCCGACCATGGTGACGGGAAACTCGCCTGATGAGACAGGCGTTCCGCATGCTGGACGCGATCGCGTGACCAGCGCGGACGCGGGGCGCGCCGGGCGGTTGGTGCGGCCCGGATCAGCAGGGCGGGGTCAGGCCGGGATCGTGCGGGACATCGGCACGTGCGGGATGCCGTCCTCGTCGTAGGGCGCGCCGTCGCGCACGAACCCGAACCGCCCGTACCACTGCTCCAGGTGCGCCTGCGCGTGCAGGTCGATCGTGACCCCCGAGCCGCACAGCGTGATCCCGTGCTCGATCAGCGCGGCCGCCACCCCGCGCCCGCGCGCCGCCGCCGACGTCACGACCCGCCCGATCGCCGGGCGGGGCGATCCCGCGCGCAGCACCCGGATCCCGCCCAGCAGCACCCCGTCCTCGTGCGCCCACACCTGCACGGTGCCCGGCAGCAGGTCCTGACCGTCCAGGTCCGGGTACGGGCACTCCTGCTCGACCACGAACACGTCCACGCGCAGCCGCAGCAGCGGGTACAGCTCCGCCGCGGTGATCTGGTCGGCGGTCCGGGTCTCGATCGTGAACGTCACCCGCCCGACCCTACGGTCCCGCGTGCCCCGCGCCCGCACGGCCCGCAGCCACCGAGAGTGCACGAATGCCTGCTTCACGCGCCGCGAAGGCTGCTTTCGTGCACTCTCGGCGCGTCAGGCGGGGTCGAGGGTGCGGGCGGCGAGGAGGTCCCGGGTGACCGGGTGCGCGGGGGCGGCGAACACCTCGGCCACCGGACCGCGCTCGACCACGCGGCCGGCGCTCATCACGAGCACCGTGTCGCACACCCGGCGGATCACCCCCAGGTCGTGCGAGACGAGCACGAGGGTCAGCCCGCGGGTGCGGCGCAGCTCCACGAGCAGGTCGAGCACGGCCGCCTGCACCTGCACGTCCAGGGCGGACACCGGCTCGTCCAGCACGAGCACCCGGGGTCGCCCGGCGAGCGCCCGTGCGATGGCGACGCGCTGCCGCTGACCGCCGGACAGCGTGCGGGGCCGCCGGTCCAGCAGGTCCAGCGGCAGGTGCACCGGCGCGAGCAGGTCCTCCGGAGCCGACCCGCCACCCACGCCGCCGCTCGCGCCCGACCCACCGCCCACGCCGTCGCCCCGCGCACCCGCACCCCGGCCCGCGGTGCGCAGCGCCTGCCGGAGCAGGTCGCGCACGCTCGCCCGGGGGTCGAAGGAGCCCAGCGGGTCCTGCGGCACGAACCTCACGGCGGGACGCAGCGGTCGGCGCGCGCGCTCGGGCAGGTCGCTCCACGGGGCCCCGTCCAGGGTGACCGTGCCGGCGTCCGGGGTGTCGGCGGCGAGCAGCAGGCGGGACAGCGTGGTCTTGCCCGAGCCGGACTCCCCCACGATCCCGACGGCCTCCCCGGCGCGCACCTCGACGTCCACCTCGTCCACCGCGACGACCCGCCCCGCGCCGGGCAGCGGGAACGTCCGGCGCAGCCCGCGCGCGGCCAGCACCGGCTCCCCCGGCGGCGGCACCTCACCGGGACCGTCGGCGAGCCGGGCGGCGTCGACCAGCGCGCGGGTGACCGGGTGCGCCGGATCGCGCAGCACCCGGGCGGTGGCGCCCTGCTCCACCACGAGCCCGTCGTCGATCACCACCACCCGGTCCGCCACCCGGGCCACCGCGGCGAGGTCGTGGGAGATCAGCACCAGCGCGGTGCCGCGGTCGCGCAGGCCGGCGAGCAGGTCGAGCACCCGCGCGGCGACAGTGGCGTCCAGGGCGGTGGTGGGCTCGTCGGCGACCAGCAGCGGCGGCTCCGCGGCCAGGGCGGCGGCGATCAGCGCGCGCTGGCGCATCCCGCCGGACAGCGCGCCGGAGCGCTGCCGGGCGTGCACCGCGGGGTCGGGCAGCCCGGCGTCGGCCAGCGCGGCGAGCACCCGGGCGTGCCGCTCGGCACGGCTCAGCGGGGCGACGCCCGGACGTCGGACGGCCAGCGCCTCGCCGACCTCCGCGCCGACGGTGCGCAGCGGGTCGAGCGACTGCAGAGCGTCCTGGAGCACCAGCCCGACGTCCCGGCCGCGCATCGCCCGCCAGCCGCGCTCGCCGAGGGTCCGCACGTCCCGCCCGAGCAGGTCGTGCCGTTCGGCGTGCACCCGTACGCGCCCGCTCTCCCCCGCGAGGCCGACCAGCGCCCGTGCCAGCACCGACTTGCCCGCGCCGGAGCCGCCGACCACCGCCACGCACTCCCCGGCGTCGACGCGCAGGTCGATGCCGCGCAGCACCTCGCGCTCGCCGCGCCGCCCCGCCCCGCCGCCACGTGCCGCGCCACCGCCGGGGAACGCCACGCGCAACCCGACGACGTCCAGCACCGGCCCCGCACCCGACCCGCTCATCCGCGCACCTGCCCGATCCGCCGACCGAGCACGGTGAGCGCCGCCGCGGTGGCGGTGATCGCGAGCCCGGGGAACACCGTGATCCACCACGCCGTGCCGAGGTACACCCGACCGGCGTTGAGCATGGCCCCCCACTCCGGCGAGGGCGGCAGCGCGCCGAGGCCGAGGAAGCTCAGCGCGCACACCCAGACCACCGCCTGACCGATGCCGAGGGTGGCGACCGAGACCAGCGGCCACAGCGTGTTCGGCAGCACGTGCCGCAGCAGCACCTCGGCGGGACCGCGCCCCTCCAGCCGGGCGGCCTCGACGTAGCCGGAGGCGGCCACCGAGCGCACCCGGGCGCGCAGGATCCGCGCGTAGCCCGGGGCGGTGGCCAGCCCGACGGCGAGCACCGAGGGCCCGATGCCGGGGCCACGCACGGCGACCAGCAGCAGGGCGAGCACCAGGGTGGGCAGCGCGAACAGCACCTCGACCACCCGGCTCAGGGCGGCGTCCAGCCAGCGCGGGCCGAGACCGGCGGCCAGCCCGAGCACCAGCCCGATCCCGACGCCGATGCCGGTGGCGGCCGCACCGATGCCGAGCGAGCGTGCCGCACCGTGCACCACCCGGGTCAGCACGTCGCGACCGGACTCGTCGGTGCCGAACCAGTGCGCGGCGCCGGGGCCGGTGAACGCGGCGCGCGGGTCGATCGCGGTGGGATCACCGGGAGCCAGCAGCCCGGGGCGGATCACGGCGACGGCCATCAGCGCGACGAAGGCGGCGGCGAGCACCCCGCCGACGCCGAGACCGCGCGCCGCGTCGAGCGCCCGGCGCGTGCGGCGCGCGAGCGGGTGGTCCAGCACGGCTGCGGTCATGCCACCACCTCGACCGTCCGGGCGTCCGCGCCCGACCCGGCACCCGGCGCATCCCTGCCGACCCGCGGGTCCAGCACCCGCTCGGCCACGTCCGCCAGCAGCACGACCAGCACGTACGCCAGCGCGACCACGACGACCGAGCCGACCACCACCGGCACGTCCCGCGAGGTGGTCGCGTCGAGCAGCAGCCGCCCCAGGCCCGGCCGCCCGAACAGCGTCTCGACCACCACCGCCCCGCTGAGCAGCGATCCGAACGCCCACCCGGACAGCTGCACCGCCGGCAGCACCGCGTGCCGCAGGGTGTGCCGCCACAGCACGCGCACCGGTCCGGCACCCCGGGCGCGGGCACTGGTGGCGAAGGGCGCCGCCGTGGCCTCCTCCAGGGAGTCGCGCATGAGCTGGCCGAGGAACCCGGCGACCGGCACGGCCAGCGTGATCGTCGGCAGCACCAGCCCCGCCGGGTCGGTGCCCGAGGAGGTCGCGGGCAGCCAGCCGAGCCCGGTGGAGAACACCACGATCAGCAGCGCGCCCAGCCAGAAGTGCGGCACGACCGCGGCCACCACCTCGACACCGCGCAGCGCCGCCGCGCACGCCCGGCCGACCGGTCCGCGTGCCCGTACGGCGAGGGTCGCGACGACCAGCGCGAGCACCCACGCCAGGGCGAGGGCGAGCACGGCGAGCAGCAACGTGCCGGGCAGCTGCTCGGCGAGCAGCTCGGCCACCGGCGTGCGCCGGGCGTAGGAGTCGCCGAGGTCGAGGGTGATCACCCGCCAGATCTGCACCAGGTACTGCACGACCAGCGGCCGGTCCAGGCCGTACTGCGCCCGCGCCGCCGCGACCGCCTCCGGTCCGGCCTGCGAGCCGGGTCCGCCGAGGATCGCCTCGGTCGGGTCGCCACCGGCGGCACGCAGCGCGAAGAACACCACCGTCGCCACGATCCACGCGACCAGCGCCGCCGCCCCGATCCGCCCGAGCAGCCACCGCGGCCACCGCGGCCAGCCGCGCAGCCTGCGTCGCGGCCAGCCCCGCAGCGCAGGCCGCCCCGGCCGCCCTGCCGCCACCGTCAGGAGGCCAGGCGCGCGTCGAGGAAGGTCGGCGTCGACACGGTGTGCAGGGTCCGCACGCCCTCGACCCCGCTGGTCAGGAAGTGGTTCTGCTGGTCGTACAGCGGAAGGATGTAGTACCCCTCCAGCACGATCTGCTGCGCCTGCCGGTACAGGTCGGCGCGCTCGGTCTCGTCGCTGCTGGCGGAGGCCTGGTCGAGCAGCGCGTCCAGCGCGGGGTCCACCGCACCGGCGTGGTTGGCGAAGTAGCCGCTGGGCGCCGGGATCGTGCCGTCGGAGTGGTAGAGGATCCGCAGCACGTCCGGGCCGACCTTCGTGTAGGGCGCGGAGACGGCCTCGTACTCGTGGGCGCCGAGGGCCGCGTACCAGGCGCTGAGGTCGGTCGGCGTGAGCACCAGGTCGAAGCCGACGGCCTTCGTGTTGGCCTGGATCTGCTCGAAGAGCGACTGCTCGGCGGCGACGGACTGGTTGGTGCTCACCGGCATCCGCACGGTCAGGCGCTGCCCGTCCTGGGTGCGGTAGCCCGCGGAGTCCCGCCCGGTCCAGCCGGCCTCGTCCAGCAGCGCGTTCGCCGCGTCGACGTCGGTGCCGAACAGGTCGGGGTCGGAGTACGCGGTGGGCTCGACGCTGGACAGCGGGGAGTACGAGCGGGTGGCGGTGCCGGCGAACAGCGTCTCGATGCCGGGCTCCGGGTCCGCCGACCGCACGAAGGCCTCGCGCACCCGCACGTCGTCGAAGGGCGGCTGGCTCGCGTTGAGCTCGATCCGGTTGACCGAGCCGGGGCGCGGGGCGTCGATCGCGACGATCTCGGTGCCGTCCGCCGACGCGATGGTGTCCGGCTGCGGGTTGTCGATCATCTGCACCTCGCCGGAGCGCAGCGCGGCGTACCGGGTGGCGGCGTCCGGCACGAACCGCCAGACGATCCGCTCCAGGTGCGCCGGCCCGGCGTGCTCGGCCTCGGGGGCCTCGGTGGCGTAGTCCTCGTTGCGCACCAGCTCGACCTGCTGCTGCGGCACCCACTCCTGCACCACGAACGGGCCGGTGCCGATCGGCGCGGCGCAGTTCTCGTCGGTGCCGCGCTCGATGCCGGCGGGCGACTCCATCGCGACCCACTGCTGGCTCAGCGACTCGAGCAGCGCGGAGTCCGGCGCGCTGAGGTGGAACCGGGCGTGCGTGGCGTCCACGACCTCGACGGAGGCGACCTTGGCCAGCGCGAGGTAGCCGGTGGAGGAGCCGGTGTCGGGGTCCTGCACGTGGGCCACGTTGGCGGCCACCGCGGCGGCGTCGAAGGGGGTGCCGTCGGTGAAGGTGATGCCGTCGGCCAGGGTGAAGTCCCAGGTCAGACCGTCGTCGCTCACGGTCCACGCGGTCGCGAGCCAGGGCAGGATCGTCCCGTCGGCGTCCCGGCCGACCAGCGGCTCCAGGTACTGCGTGCTGATCAGCGCCTGCGGGTAGTTGCCGCCGACGTGCGGGTCCAGGCAGGTCGGCTCGGCGTCACCGGTGGCATAGACCAGCGTGCCGCCCTCGGCCGACGTGGCGGCTCCGTCGCCGGAGCCGTCGGAGCCGCCGGAGCAGGCCGCGAGCGCCAGGACGGCGAGCAGGGCCGGGGCCGCGACCAGCGCGCGGGCGGTGGGGAGTCGCACGGGACCACCTTCGTCGATCGGTTGTTGAACTGCGTCCAACAATAGAGCGAGTGCTGACCGGCCACGGCATCCGGAGGACGTGAGGTCCACCACGCCGGCCCGCGCCCGGACCCGGCGCCCGGCCCGCCCCCGCCGCCTACGATGACCACCGTGCCCACCCCCCGCCGCGCCGGACGCCCGCCCGCGTCCTCCCGCGCCGTGCTGGAGGAGGCCGCCGGCGAGCTGTTCCTGGAGCGCGGCTTCGCCGCCACCTCGGTCGCCGATGTGACCCAGCGCGCCGGGGTCAGCCGCTCGACGTTCTTCAACTACTTCGAGACCAAGAGCGACCTGCTCTGGGCGGCCTTCGACGAGGGCGTCCGCACCCTGCGCACCGACCTCGCCGCCGTGCGCGCCGCCGCCCCCGCCGACCCGACCGCACCCGGCCACCCGACCACGCCCGCCGCCGAGGTCCACCACGCCCTGCGCGCCCTGGCCGCCGCGCTGCCGCCGGAGCACGTGGCCCTCGCCTTCACCCAGGCCGACGCCATGGGTCTGGCCGCGGAGCTGCGGCTGGCCGCCGCCCGGCGCACCGCCGACGTCGGCGAGGTGATCGCCGAGCACGCCCGCGCCCGCGGGGCCCTGCCGCTCACCGCCCGGGTGGCCGGCACCGCGTGGGCCGGTGCGCTGATCGCGGCGGTCGAGGCGTGGTCCCGGGCCGGCGCCGGCCGTACCGCGCTGCCCGCCCTGCTGGACGAGGCCCTGGTCCCCGTGCGCGACGCGCTGGGCTGAGCCCGCGCCACGCCCGCCCGCCGCACCCCGCCCGCGCATCACCCCGCGCGCAGCACCGCCACCACCGTCAGGTCGTCCGGCGCCGCCCCGGCGTCCTCCACCAGCTCGAGCACCGAGTCGACCGCGCTCTCCGCGGACCGCGACGCCCCGGCGGCGTGCACCACCCGGCTCAGGTCGTCCACCGACCCGCCCACCGCGTCGAGCACCCCGTCGCTGAACGTGAGCAGCAGGTCGCCCGGCGCCAGGTGCTCGGCGGAGGCCCGACGCTCGGGGCCCAGGGCGATCCCCAGCGGCAGACCGTTCGCGCTGAGCCGCAGGCTGCTGCCGTCGGCGCGCAGGATCATGGTCAGCCCGTGGCCGGCGTCGGCGTAGGTCAGCGCCCCGCTGCCGGCGTCCAGGTGCGCGCGGAACATGGTGACGAAGGCCCCGGCGTTCTCCAGGTCCTGCTCCATGGCCCGCTCGGTGGCGGCCAGCGTCGCGACGACGTCGGGGCCGGGCTCGCGGGCGTGCAGCACCGAGCGCGTGGTGGCGGCCAGGATCGCGGCGCCCGGACCCTTGCCCATCACGTCCGCCAGGGTGACGACCACCCCGCCGGGCACCGGCTCCCAGTCGTAGAAGTCGCCGCTGACCGATCCCGCCGGCACGAACCGCGCGGCGAGCTGGTAGCCCGGCACCCGCGGGACCGCCGTCGGCAGCAGGCTCGCCTGGATCTGCGCGGCCCGGCGCAGCTCCTCGCGCTCGGCGGTCACGTCGCGCAGCACGGTCACCGCGCCGCCGCCGGAGGCGTCCGGCAGCCGCGCCGAGGAGAAGGACACGATCCGCGGGCCCGGCGATCCGGGTGTGCGGACCAGCAGGTCGACGTCCCGCACCTCGCGCCCGGCGAGCGCCTGGCGGAACGGCAGCTCGTGCTCGGCGAGCGGGGTCCCGTCCAGCCGGGCGATCCCGATCAGGTCGGCGCCGTCCGCCCCACCCGCCGGCAATCCGGGCGTGGCCAGGCCGTCCAGCCGGGGCACCCCGACCAGCAGCTGGGTCGCCGCGGGGTTGCGCACCAGCACGTGCCCGTCCCGGTCCACCACCCGCACCCCCTCGGACATCGTGTCGACGATCGTGGTGAGCAGGGCGGCCTGCGCCTGCGCCCGGTCCCGCGCGGCACGCAGCTCGCGGTCGAGCACCGCCCGCTCGTCCCGGGCCAGCGCCAGCGCCATGCCGAGGAAGGACACCAGCCCGACGTACAGCTGCGCGATGGCCACCTGCGCCTCCGGGTCGCCGAGCGAGTGGAACGGGCCGATGCCCTGGAGGGTCAGCGTCAGGGTGGCGGTGCCCATGGCGGTGTTGTGCAGCACGACGAAGGGCGTGGCCAGCCGCGACCCGGCCCAGACGGTCAGCGCGATCAGCGGGAACACCAGCGCGAGCTCGCCGAAGCCGAGGAACCACGCCACGTAGACCACCGGGGCCAGCACCAGCGCCGCGGTGTACTCGGCCGCCCGGGCGCGCCGGCCCGCACGGTCCAGCGGATCCGCGGGCGGGTCCTCGCGGCGGCGGCGCCACCAGTCCCCCACCGTGAAGCCGAGCAGGCAGATCGTCAGCACCGAGACGGTGTTGCGCGCGCACCACAGCAGCACCACGTCGAGCGCCCAGGTGCCCCAGAACCACCGCAGCACGATCGCGAGCACCGGGGCCGAGGCCACCGCGCCGGCCACCCCGGCCAGCAGCACCCACCACAGCTCCTCGACGCGGGTGATCTGCCGGCGTCCGCGCGCCACCCACACCCGGGGGCACCGGCGGGCGATCACCACGGTCGCCACCACGGCCTGCACCAGCGCGGGCACCGCGCCGATCGTCACCAGCCCCCAGGAGGTCCCGGTGAGCCCGGCGACGACGGCCACCACGGCGGCGATCAGCACCAGGTCGAGCCAGGGCCACGGCCGACGCGCCCGGGCGATCAGCCACAGCACCGAGACCCCGGCGGCCGGCCAGACCAGGCTCACGTCGCCGCCGTCGAGGATGGTGGCGCGGCCCGCCACCGCGGCGAGCGCCAGCAGGGGCACGAGGCCGGCGAGGACCAGCAGGTCGTGGCGCCCGGGACGCCTGCTCCGTCGCACGCCCCCGGTCCCGGCCGTGCCCTGCTCCACGCCGCTCACGCCACCTCCCCGACCTGTTCTCCTGTGCAGGCTACGGGGCCGGACGACCCGGGGCGCGACCGACGCGACCCCCCACCCGTCCGGACCTGCTCATCGGGACAACGTCTGCGGCGCCCGCTACCGTCACCGGGTGGGGGCAGCATGTCGCGCACCCGCTGCGGAACCGGTCCGGCAGATCCGAAGGGCGGCACGAGGCAGGCATGAGACAGCAGGTGCTCCGGGTGCTCGCCGTGCTCACCGTCGTGGCGGGCGCCGTCTACCTGGTCTGGCGCTGGTCGGCCACGATCCCGTGGGACCGGTGGTGGATCGGCGTGCCGCTGGCGCTGGCGGAGACGAGCACGCTGATCGCCCTCGGGCTGCTCGGGCTGACGATGTCCCGGCTGCGGCGGAGCACCGACGCCCCCGCCCCGGTGCCGGGCACCACCGTGGACGTCTTCGTGACCACCCACGACGAGCCGCTCGACCTGGTGATGGGCACCGTGGCCGCCGCCCGCGACATCCGCTACCCGCACCGCACCTGGGTGCTGGACGACGGCGCCCGGCCCGAGCTCGCCGCCGCGGTGGCCGCCGCCGGGGTCGAGTACGTGCAGCGCTCCGCCGACTGGTCCGACCGTCCCCGGCACGCGAAGGCCGGCAACCTCAACAACGCGCTGTTCCGGACCGAGGGCGAGGTGCTGCTGGTCCTGGAGGCGGACCGCGTGCCCGACCCGGCGATCCTGGACCGCACCCTCGGTCACCTCGCCGACGACCGGGTGGCCCTGGTGCAGCTGCCGCGCTCGGGCTCCGGCGCGGCCGCCGCCGACCCGCTCGACGTGCTCTCCCCGCTGCTGCCCGGGCCGGTGCAGGAGGGCAAGGCCGGCTGGGGCGCCGCCTTCGCGAACGGCGCCGACGTGCTGCTGCGCCGGGACGCCCTGATGCAGCTCGGCCTGGTCGGCTACGTCCGGGAGACCGAGCGGGGCGTGCACGACGCGCTGGCCGCGTCCCGCCGGCTGCTGGAGAACGCCCGCCGGAGCACCCCCGACCCGGCGCAGGCCGCGGTGCTGGGCACGGTCGAGCAGGCCGCCGCCACCGCGCAGTCCTCGCTCGCCGCCGGCGGCTCGGTGACCGAGGTGACCTTCGCCTTCCAGCGCGAGGTCGACCGGATCTCCGCCACCGTGGTGGCCGACGACGTCGCCCGGATGCAGGAGGACCTGCGCGCGCTCGGTGCCCTGCCGATCCAGCGCGACGAGCAGCTGGACGCGATCGTCGTCGACGAGGCCGCGCTGACCCGGCTGGCCGACCGCGAGTGGTCCCCGCTGGGGGCGATCGAGTCGGTGCAGGCCCTGGTGCGCGCGGTCGACGTGGGCCGCTCCGACGAGGCGCAGGCGCTGCTGCCGGTGCCCACCAGCCCGGTCACCGAGGACGCCGCGACCGCGATGCAGCTGCACGCGCTCGGCTGGCGCACGGTCTACCACGACGAGCAGCTGACCCGGCCGGCGGCGCCGGTGGACGGCGGCGCGGCGATGGCCGACCGGCTGCGCTGGGCGCAGGGCACCGCGCAGGCGCTGCTCGAGCGCGCCGGCACGGGCCTGTCCGCCGGGCAGCGGCTGATGTACCTCGCCACCGGCTGGGCGTACCTGGCCGGCTTCGCCGCGCTGGTGTACCTGCTGGTCCCGGCGGTGTTCCTGCTGACCGGCGTGTCCGCCGTCGACCCCGACGTGCTCGACGCCGACCTCGGCTGGCGGTTCGCCGGCTACGCCGTGCTGGCGCAGGCGCTGCTCGCGGTCTCCGCGCGGGGACTGCGGCACTGGCGGGGCCAGCAGCTGTCGATCGCCGTGTTCCCGACCTGGCTGCACGCGGCCGTCACCGGCACCGCGAGCGCCTGGTCGGACCGCCCGATCCGCTCCACCGCCGGACGGCCCGCCCGCGAGGGTCTGCGCGCGGTCTGGCCGCAGGTGACCGCGATGGTGCTGCTGGTGCTCGCCGCGCTGGTGGGCGTGGTCCGAGCCGCCGCCGACGGCGGGTCCTGGACGCCGACCGTCGTGCACCTGTGCTGGGCGGGCTACCTGATCGTGGTGCTCAGCGCCGCCACCAGTGCGGTCCGCCCGCGGGCCGACGGCACCCTGATCCCGAAGGAGGCGTGAATGGACGTCGAGACCGAGAACCACGGCGAGTCGGCCGTGGTGCTCCGGCCGCAGGGGCGGCTGACGATGTCGGCCGCCGGCGAGCTCAAGGCCCTGCTGGACGGCACGATCGCGGCCGGACGGACCCTGGTGGTCGTCGACCTGGCCGGGGTGGAGTTCATGGACTCCAGCGGGCTCGGCGCCCTGGTGGGCGGGCTGCGGGCCACCCGCGCCGTCGGCGGCGACCTGCGGATCGCGCAGGCGGGCCCGCAGATCCGCACCGTGCTCGAGCTGACGACGATGGACCGGGTGCTCCAGCCGCACGCCACCGTCGAGGACGCGTTCGGTGCCGCCGGCTGAGGTGCGCGCCGAGCAGCGCGTGACCGGCTCGGCCGAGCCCGGGCTGCTCGACGCCCTGCACGAGGCCGTGGAACGGCTGTGGGCCGCCGTGCCCGAGGTGCCGGACGTGGACCGGATGCGCTTCGAGACCGCCGTGGTGGAGATCGCGACGAACATCGTGCGGCACACCCGCGGTCCGGACGGCGGGCCGGTGCGCGCCGTCGCCGAGCTGCGCGCGGTCGATCACGAGCTGGAGGCGACCTTCGAGGACGACGGGGTGGCGGTGGACGTCGACCTCGCACCGCCGGAGCCGGACGACTACGCGGTGTCCGGGCGCGGTCTGCTGCTGATCCAGCGCGCCGTCGACTCGCTCAGCTTCGCCCGGGAGGGCGACCACAACGTCTGGCGGATCGCCCGGCACTACGCCTGAGCGCGCCCCGCCGGGACGTCAGCCGTCCCGGCGCACCGCGACCACGGTGAGGTCGTCCGGACGGTCGGCGGCGCCGAGCGACAGCCGCAGCACCCCGTCCACGACCTCCTGCGCGGAGCCCGCGGCCCGGGTGATCTCCTCCACCCGCTCCACCGCACGCTCGGAGGTGCCGCCGGTCAGGTCGAGCACCCCGTCGCTGAAGGTGACCAGCACGTCGCCGGGGGCCAGCGTCACCGATCCCTGCGCCCGCTCCGGCTCGTCCAGCACGCCCAGCGGCAGGCCGAGCGCGGGCAGCCGTGCGGCGGTGCCGTCCGCCCGCACCACGACCGTCAGCCCGTGCCCCGCGTCGGCGTAGGTGACCACGCCGGTGGCGGGGTCGAGCGCGGCGTGGAACGCGGTGGCGAACACCCCGGCGCCGGACAGGTCCGCGTGCAGGATCGCCCCCGCGTACAGCAGCGAGCGCGCCACGTCCTGCCCCTGCGCCGACCCGCGCAGCACGGCACGCACCGAGGCGGCCATGATCGCGGCGCCGGCACCCTTGCCCATCACGTCGACCAGGCTGAGCACCAGCCCGCCGTCCCGGGTGACCGCCCAGTCGTAGAAGTCGCCGCCGACCGACCTGCTGGGCAGGCAGGCGCCGACCACCTGGTAGCCCGGCACGTCCGGCACGCCGTGCGGCAGCAGGCCGGCCTGCACCTGCGCGGCACGCTCCATCTCGGAGTCGATCACCAGCTCCTTCTGCACCCACTGCGCGAGGTCGCGCAGCAGCGCGGCCTGCTCGTCGGTGAAGTGCCGGGGGCGGGTGTCGGCGATGCACAGCGTGCCCACCCGGTGCCCGCCGGGGGCGATCAGCGGCTGCCCGGCGTAGAACCGCACGCCGTTCGGCTGCATGACGTAGGGGTTGTCGACGAAGCGGGCGTCGAGCGTCGCGTCCTCGACGACGAAGGTGCCGTCCTGCTGCACGGCGTGCGAGCAGAACGACTCGTCGGCGCGCACCACCCGCTCGTCGAAGCCCTCGCGGGCCAGATGCACCACCCGGTCGCGGTCCACCAGCGAGACCAGCGCGGTCGGCACGTCGAACAGCTGGCGGGCGAGCCGCACCACCCGGTCGAACCGCTCCTCGGCGGGCGCGTCGAGCACCCCCAGCCGGTGCAGCGCCTCGATCCGGCGGTCCTCGTCCAGCGCGCTCATACCCGTTCCCATCGGCACATCCTCGCCGATCTTCACCCGTTCGTGGCGCACCGGCGTACAGATCGGGGAACTCTCCGTCCTGGCTGATAGTTGATCTTTCACATACTCTCGACCTCCCGATGCCCGGCGGGCTGCCGGCACGATCGACAGGAGACCCGCCATGAGCAACCGCCGGAACCCGGCGGCCGAGCGCCAGGCCCGCCTCGCCGCCGTCCGCGCCGCCCAGCAGAAGAAGGAGCGCCGCCGCACCCTCGTCATCTCCGGCGTCGCCGGCACCCTCGTCGTCGCCCTGATCGCGGTGGCCGCCGTCGTCATCGCGGGCGCCGGCCGGGACAAGGCCGCCCTGGAGGCGCAGGCCGGCGCGGAGATCTCCGGCGTGCAGCAGATCGACGGGCTGTCCTTCAACCACGTCAGCACCACGGTCGAGTACCCGCAGACCCCGCCCGCCGGCGGCGAGCACAACCCGGCGTGGCTGAACTGCGGCGTGTACACCGAGCCCGTGCCGAACGAGAACGCGGTGCACTCCCTGGAGCACGGCGCGATCTGGATCACCTACGACCCGAGCCTGCCCGCCGACCAGATCGCGACGCTCACCGCGCTCGCCGACCGGAACTCCTACGTGCTGGTCAGCCCGTACGAGGGCATGGACTCCCCGATCACCGTCACCGCCTGGGGCTACCAGCTCGCGCTCGACTCCGCCGACGACGAGCGCCTGCCGATCTTCGTGCAGAAGTACCTGCTGAACGACGAGCTCGCCGAGGCCGGGGCGCCCTGCTCCAACGGCGTCGGCGTGCCGGCGTGACCGAGCCGACGACCGCGCCGACCGACCCGGCGGGCGACCCGACGACCGACCCGGCGGACGGCCTGCCCGAGCCGATCGACCCCGGGGCCCGCCCGGCCGGCGCTCGCCGCGTCGTGGTGGCCCTCGGGATCGTCGCCGCGGTGGTCGTCGGCGCACTGGTCGGCGCGGTGCTGGTCCGGCAGCCGCCGCAGACCGTCGCCGCCGAGGGCTCGGTGGACGCCGGCTTCGCCCGCGACATGCAGGCGCACCACGCCCAGGCCGTCGAGCTCGCCGTGCTCGTGCGCGACCGCAGCACCGACGAGGAGGTGCGGACCGTCGCGCTGGACATCCTGCTCACGCAGCAGAACCAGATCGGGCAGATGGCCGGCTGGCTGTCCACGTGGGGGCTGCCCGCCGCCACCACCGCCGAGCCGATGGCGTGGATGCGCACCGGTGAGCACGGGCACGGCTCGGGGTCCGCGACGACGGGAACCACCGGCGACGCCGCTGCCCGTGCCAGCGGCTACGCCGCCATGCCCGGCTGGGTGACCCGGGAGGACATGGCCCGCCTGCGCGACGCCACGGGGTCGGACGCCGACCGGCTGTTCCTCGAGCTGATGATCCCGCACCACGTCGGCGGGGTGGAGATGGCCGAGCACGCCGTCGACAACGCCCGCCAACCGCAGGTGCGCGCGCTGGCCCGGGGCATCGTCACCGCCCAGGAGCGCGAGCTCGTCGCCCTGCGCGACATGCTCGACGCCCGCGGCGGCCCTCTGCCCTAGCGATCCCTGCCCTAGCGATCCCTGCCCTCGCGAGCCGGGCCCTCGCTCGCCCGACCCTCGTGCGCCCGGCCCTGCGCCGCCGCGCTCAGGGCCGGGCGCGCATCTCCAGGCTGATCTGGTCGGCGTCGAGGGCGGCGAGCACCGCGGTCAGCGCCGCGGAGGACGCCGTGCCGAGGTCGCGGATCCGCAGCAGCTCGGCCCGCTGGGCGTCCAGCATGGCGAGCCGCAGGTCGAAGAACTGCGCCTGGGTGCTCACCGGGTCGACGTCCGGCGCGACCCCGGCGGGGCCGTCCTGGTCCTGCTGCTCGCGGCTGCGCTGCTCGGTCACCTTGCGCACCCGGGCGAGCACCTGCGGGTCGTAGGGCTGGCCGTCGGGGCGGCGCAGCTCGTCCGACAGCATCGCCTCCTTCGCGACCGTGACCAGCTGCGCGGTGAGCCGGTCGATCTCCTCGTGGCCGTCCTGCGGGTCGCGCCCGAGGCCGAGCCGGCGCACCAGCCAGCCGAGGGTCCCGCCCTGCACGAGCAGCGTCCCGGCGGCGACGAAGAACGCGATCAGCACCAGCAGCGCCCGCTGCGGGGTGTCGGCCGGCAGCGACTGCGCGGCGGCGAGCGTGACGACGCCGCGCATCCCCGCCCAGACCAGCACCGCCCCCTCGCGCGGGCCCATCGCCTCGGCCTGGAGGTAGTCGATGTCGGCCACCCGGCGGGTGATCCGCGCCCGGAGCTGCTGCATGCGGGTGGTGGGGTCGCCCGGCGGCCGGCCGCCCCGCCCCGTCCGCCCCGCGCCGCGCGCCCCGGGGTCGCGGACCGGCAGCCCCTGGCGGGCGGCGTCACGCGCGGCCGGACCGACGTCGGCGCTCACGATCTCGACCCCGCCGGCCGTCGGCCCCTGCGCCGGCACCGCCTCGGTGCCGAGCACCCGGTCCGCGGAAGGCGGTCGCCCGGGCAGCCGCAGCGCGGCGAGGTCCTCGCGAGTCAGCGAGGCGATGCCGTCCGCCCGCTCCCCCATGGCCGTGAGGAACCCGCGCGCGGTCAGTCCGCGCCGCGCGCGACGACGCAGGGTGGTCAGCAGGAACGCGACGTAGCCGGTGCGCACCGCGAGCACCACCAGCGCGGACAGCGCGGCGAGCCCGACGGCCAGCAGCAGGCTGCCGCCCTCGTCCTGCACCTCGACCACCAGGCCGTACAGCTCGAGGCCCATCACCAGGAAGACCGCACCCTCGAGCAGCAGCTCCAGGGTGCGCCAGTTGGCGGCCTCGGCGATCCGGTCCTGCGGGCGCAGCCGGGCGCTGCCGGAGCCGGCGACCAGCCCCGCCGCCACCGTCGCCACCAGCCCGGACGCCCCGAGGTGCTCGGTGGGCAGGTACGCGACGAAGGGCACGATGAACGACACGGCCGTGGTCAGGTGCGGGTCGCGCAGCCGCGAGCGCACGACCAGGCTGGTCTTGCCGACCACCGCGCCGATCGCGACGGCCACCACCACCGCGTAGACGAAGTCCCCGGCGACCTCCCAGAGCGACACCGAGGCGGCGGTGGCGGCGATGGCAGAGCGCAGCAGCACCAGCGCGGAGGCGTCGTTCAGCAGGCTCTCGCCCTCCAGCACCGTGACCAGGCGCGGGCTCACGCCGGAGCGGCGCACGATGGAGGTCGCGACCGCGTCGGTGGGGCTGAGGATCGCGCCGAGGGCGATGCCGGTGGCCAGGCCGATGTCCGGGATCAGCCAGGACAGCAGCGCGCCGAGCGCCACCGACGTGCCGGCCACCAGGAACACCGACAGCCCGCTGATCGCGGTGAGGTCCCGTCGGAAGTCCATCGTCGGCATCGACACCGAGGTCGCGTACAGCAGCGGTGGCAGCACCCCGGCCAGGATCCACTCCGGCTCGATCTCCACCGCCGGCACCGCCGGGACCAGGCTGACCAGCACGCCCAGGGCGACCAGCAGCAGGGGTGCGGCGACCCCCACCTTCGGCGCCAGGGCGGTGACCAGCACGACCGCGAGCGCCCCGAGGACCCCGATCATGAGGATCTCCACGCGCGACCTCCGCTCCGCCGTCCCGCGTGGACGGCCCGGGCACGACCCTACGTCGGCCCCGGCGGCGATCCCGGTCGACCCTGCGCCCGCGCCGTTCCTCGGCGCGCACTGTGCCGAAAATGAGAACGAGTGTCGTTACGTGCTAGCGTGCGGACCGCCGATCATCCCCAGCACGGAGAGGAGACGGCGCCCGGGGCACCCCTGCGCCCGGACGCCCGCCACCATGACCGCCACCCGCACCACCCGCCCCGCCCTCGCGGCACCCGCATGGGCCGGCCTCGGCCTGACCCTGACCCTGCTCGCCGCCTGCGGCAGCACCGACGACGCCGGCACCGCGAGCAGCACCCCGACCGAGACCACCGCCGCGCCGGTCGCCACCGAGGTCGCCACCGCCACCCCGCGCCTCGTGCTCACCTATGACGGCGGCATCCAGGTGCTCGACGCCACCACCCTCGAGGTCGTCGAGGACATCGAGCTCGCCGGCTTCAACCGGCTGAACGCCGCCGGCGACGGCCGGCACGTGATGGTCTCCACCACCGGCGGCTTCCAGGTGCTCGACGTCGGCACCTGGTCCGAGCCGCACGGCGACCACTCCCACGCGTACACCGCCGACCCGGTGCTCACCGACCTGCTCTACCCGGCGGAGAAGCCCGGCCACGTCGTCGTGCACGAGGGCCGCACCGCGCTCTTCGACGACGGCACCGGCGAGATCACCGTGGTCGACTCCGCCGAGATCGCCGAGCCCGACGCCGAGGCCCGGTCGCTCACCACCCCCGAGGCGCACCACGGCGTCGCGGTCGAGCTGACCGACGGCACCCTGGTCGTCTCCGAGGGCACCCAGGACGCCCGCACCGGCATCCGCGTGCTCGACGAGCACGGCGACGAGATCGCCTCCTCCGACGTGTGCCCCGGCGTGCACGGCGAGGCCGTGGCCGCCGACGAGGCCGTCGTGATCGGCTGCGAGGACGGCGCCCTGGTCTACACGGGCGGCGTCATCACCAAGGTCACCAGCCCGGACGCCTACGGGCGGATCGGGAACCAGGCCGGCAGCGAGGCCTCCCCGATCGTGCTCGGCGACTACAAGTCCGACCCCGACGCCGACCTGGAGCGCCCGACCCGCGTCTCGCTGATCGACACCACCACCGGCACCCTGCGCCTGGTCGACCTGCCGTCGTCCTACACCTTCCGCTCCCTCGGGCGCGGCGAGGACGGCGAGGCCCTGGTGCTCGGCACCGACGGCTCCCTGCACGTGATCGACCCGGTCGCCGGCACCGTCACCCGATCGATCCCGGTGATCGACGCGTGGGAGGAGTCCGAGGTCTGGCAGGAGCCCCGCCCGACGCTGCACGTGCTGGACGGCACCGCCTACGTGACCGACCCGGCCACCCAGCAGATCCACGCCGTCGACATCCTCACCGGCGAGGTCTGGAAGTCGGCCACGCTCACCGTCACCCCGAACGAGCTGACCAGCGCGTCCGGCGCCGTCGTGGAGCACGCCGCCCTGGCGCACGACCACGCGGACGACGACGAGCACGCGGACGACGAGCACGGGCACGACGAGCACGCCCACGAGGACGACGCCCACCAGGGCTGACACCCCGCGCAGAGAACCGCGCAGTCGACCCGCGCAGACGACCGAGCGCGTCCGGCTCCCCCGGGCGCGCTCGGTCCTGCCCCGCCGCCCCACCCCGAGGACCGATCCCGTGCACCCCGCCCCCGCGCCCCACCGCCGCACCCGCCGCGCCCGCCGCGCCCGCCGCACCGCCCACCCGGCGCTCGCCGTCGCGGCCGTCGCCCTCGCCGGTCTGCCGCTGCTCGCCGCCTGCTCCGCCACCTCCGCGGACGCCGACCGCCCGCAGGTCGTCGTGGCGTTCTACCCCCTGCAGTTCGTCGCCGAGCGCGTCGGCGGCGACCGGGTCGACGTCACGAACCTCACCCCGCCCGGTGGCGAGCCGCACGCCCTGGAGCTGTCGCCGCACGCGGTCACCCAGATCACCGAGTCCGACGTGGTGGTCTACGCCGCGGGGATGCAGGCCGCCACGGACGACGCCGTCGCGAGCGGCGACCCCGCCCGTCCGGTGGACGCCGCCGCGGCCGCCGGGCTGCCGGACGACGCCCTCGACCCGCACTTCTGGCTGGACCCGACCCTGCTCGCCCCGGTCGCCGAGGCCACCGCCGACGCCCTGGCCGACGCCGACCCCGCGCACGCCGACGACTACCGCGAGCGCGCCGAGGCCCTGGCCGCCGACCTGGCGGCCCTGGACGGCGAGCTCGCCGAGGGGCTGGCCGCCTGCCGGGGCGCGACCCTGGTCACCTCGCACGAGGCCTTCGGCTACCTGGCCGACCGCTACGGGCTGGAGCAGGTCGGCATCACCGGCATCGACCCCGAGGTCGAGCCCTCCCCGGCGCGGCTGCGCGAGGTGGCCGAGACCGTCCGCGCCACCGGTGTGCGCACCCTGTTCTTCGGCGCGCTGACCAGCCCCGGCGTCACGGCGACGCTGGCGGAGGACCTCGGCGTCGCCACCGCCGTGCTCGACCCGCTGGAGGGCCACGACGGCGACGAGGACTACCTCGCCCTCATGCGCGCCAACCTCGCCGCGCTCACCGCCGGCCTGACCTGCGGGTCCTGATCCCCGGCGTGCGGCTGCCCGCGCGCGTCAGCCCCGCTCAGCCGGCGAGGAACCGCCGCACCGCCTCGACGACCAGCGCGTGGTCCTCCGCCTGCGGCAGCCCGGACACCGTCACCGTGCCCACCACGCCGACCTGCTCCACGTGCACCGGGAACGCCCCGCCGTGCGCGGCGTACTCCTGCAACGGCAGCTCGTGGATCTGCGCGAACGTGCGCCCGGAGGCCTTCGCCCGCAGGCCCTGCAGGTAGGAGGAGGTGCCGAACCGGCGCACCACGCGGACCTTGCGCTCGATCCACGAGTCGTTGTCCGCCGTCGTGCCCGGCCGGGCGGCGTGGAACAGCTGCTGGTCGCCGCGCCGCACGTCGATCGTCACCGCGAGGTCCCGCTCGGCGGCCAGGCGCACCAGCAGGCTGCCCAGCTCCCACGCGTCGTCGTTCGTGAAGGTCGCGAACCGGAGCTCGCGCTCCTGCCGCTCGACCTCGGCCACCAGCACCCGCACGTCCTGCTCGCTCATCCCCCGATCGTGCCCCACCCGGCGCCGGATCTGCACGACACGCCGCCTCGCCCGTCCTCAGCCCAGCGCGAGCACGGCCGCGACCACGCACAGCGGCGCCAGCCAGGCGCCCTGCGCGAGGAGCGCGCGCCCGGGCACGTGCACCATCGCCTGCCGGCACCGCTGCCACCACAGCAGCGTCGCGAGCGACGCCCACGGGGTGAGCAGCGGGCCGACACCGGTGCCGATCAGCACCGCAGCGAGCCGCCGCACGTCCTCACCGGCCACCGGCTCCAGCACCAGGTACGCGGGCAGGTTGTTGATCAGGTTCGCCGTCCCGGCCGCGATCCCGGCGACCCCGAGCAGCGCGCCCGTGCCGTCGCCCGACGGCGCCGCCGCGACCAGCAGGTCGCCGAGCCCGCGCACGTGCAGCGTCTCGACCACCACGAACAGCCCGGCCACCACCAGCAGCATCTGCCACGGCACCAGCCCCACCGCCCGCTCGCGCAGCGGTGCGCCCGTCCGCCCCGGCAGCGCCCGGCGTCGCAGGCCGAACGCGAGCAGCAGCACCGCCGCCGCGCCGAGGGCCACCGCCCACACCGGCAGGCCCGCCACGAACCCCGCCGCCATCACCGCGACCGTCACCCCGGTGACCAGCACCAGCGTCCGGTCCGGCGGCACGTACCGCGAGGGCGCCGTGAACCGCCCGCGCAGCCCGGTCCGCCCGCGCACCGCCAGCACCACCACGGTCACCACGACCGCCGCGAGCGCCGGCGCCCACATCAGGCCCAGGTAGTCGGCGTCCTGCGCGGCGAACCGGTGGTCGGCCAGCAGGTTGGTCAGGTTGGACACCGGCAGCAGCAGCGAGGCGGTGTTCGCCAGCGCCACCACGGTCAGCGCGAACAGCAGCGGGGACGACCCGGTCCGCCGGGCCAGCGTGATCGCCAGCGGGGTGAGCAGCACCGCCGTGGTGTCCAGCGACAGCAGCACCGTGCACACCACCGCGATCGCCACCAGCAGCAGCCACACCGCCCACCGGTGGCCGCCCGCCGCCCGCGCCGCCGCGTCCGTGGCCACGTCGAACAGCCCCGCCGAGGCGCACAGCTCGGCCACCACGGTCAGCGCCGCGACGAACACCAGCACCGGCCCCACCCGCGCCGCCAGCGCCCCCGCGTCCGCCCAGGGCAGCGCCCCGGACAGCACCAGGCCGGCGGACACCAGCACGGCGACCGCCCACAGCGGCAGGAGCTTCCGGAGCCGGGACACGGCCGGAACTCTAGGGTCCCTCGCCCGGAAGTGCCGCACGAGGTCGGTGGTTCACGCGTGATCACGCGGTGCGGAACCACCGACCTGGTGCGCAACCACCGACCTCGTGGGGATCGGGCTCGCGGGGAGGGTTCTGCTCAGTCCAGCAGGCCCTGCGCCAGGGCGGGGGCGAGGGCGGGCCAGAGGGGGAGCCTCGGGATCAGGGTGGTCTGGACGGCGTGGTACAGGTCGGCCTTGCCCTGCCAGACGGTGCGGGACACCCGGTTGTCGGTGCCGAGCTCGTGCCACCACGAGCCGCCGGCGCGGTCGATCAGGAACTCGGCGGTGTAGTCCCACCACACCCGGTACCAGTCGTCGAAGCGCTGCTCCCCGGTGGCGGCGTGCAGGGCGGCGGCCGCGGCGGTGGCCTCGGCGGCCACCCAGTGCATCCGCTCGCGCACCACCGGCGCGCCGGACCAGTCGACGGTGTAGACGAACCCGGGGGCGCCGTCCACCGCCCAGCCCTCGCGCACCGAGGCGTCGAACAGCGCGGTCGCGTCCTCCAGCATCCACGCCGGGGCGACGTCGCCGACGGCGGTCAGCGCGGCGCGGGCGTGCAGGGTCAGGCGCGCCCACTCCAGCCAGTGCCCGATCGTGGCGCCGTAGGGGCGGAACGGGTGCGCCGGGGTGTCGGCGTTGTACTCCAGGTCGGCCTGCCAGTCCGCGTCGAAGTGCTCCGGGATCCGCCAGGAGTTCTCCCGCGCGTACCCGTGCACCACCCGCGTGATGACCCGCACCGCGCGGTCCAGCCAGACCCGCTCCCCCGTCACCCCGGCGGCGGCCAGGTACGCCTCGACGGTGTGCATGTTGGCGTTGACGCCGCGGTAGCCGTCCAGGGTGGTGAAGGTGCGGTCCCACTCCTCCACGGCCATCCCGGCCTCGTCGTCCCAGAACCGCTGCTCGGACACGGTCAGCGCCTCGCGCAGCAGGGCGGCGGCGCCGGGGCGGCCGGCGGCGGTGGCGCTCGCGGTGGCCAGCACCACGAAGGCGTGCGGGTACGCGGCCTTGGTGGCGTCGCGCGGGGTGCCGTCGGCCTCGACCTCGGCGAACCAGCCGCCGTGCTCGCGGTCCCGGAACAGCCCGTCGATCGCGGCGAGCCCGTGGTCCACCAGCGGCGCGGAGCCGGGGCGGCCCATCAGGTCGGCCAGGGCGTACACGTGGGTCATCCGGCAGGTGATCCACAGCTCGGTGGGGCCGGCCATCGGGCGACCGACGTCGTCCAGCCGGGCGAAGCCGCCCGCGGGGTCCGCCGCGGCCTTCCCGAAGTCGAGCAGCCGGTCGGTCTCGCTCTCCAGCCAGCGGGCGTGCGCGGGCGTCGTCAACCACGTCATGCGACTCACCCTAACGACGCCGCCGCGCCCCGCACAGCACCCCTGCACCCCCGGTCACGGGCGGTCTGCCCGGCTCGTGCACATTCGTTCTGGGCCTTTGACACGAGTGCCAGCACGGCCCGAGGATTGTCCTGAGGTTTTGACCGGTCACAGTGGCTCCGTCGACCTGCGCCCCCCTGCCCCCGCTGCCAGCCCGGATGCCACGAGGTCCCATGCGCTCCACCACGCCGCCGTCCCGGCGCGTCACGATCCGTGACGTCGCCGCGCACGCGGGCGTGTCCCGGCAGACGGTGTCCAACGCGCTGAACGCCCCCGACCGGCTGTCCGCCGGCACGCTGGACCGGGTGCGCCGTGCGGTCGACGACCTCGGCTACCGCCCGGACCAGGCCGCCCGCGCGCTGTCCTCGCGCCGGTCGGGCCTGATCGGCGTCCGGGTCGGCGCCACCGCGCACCGCACCGCCTCGCACCCGGACCGGCTGCTGCACGAGCTGGTCCGCGCCGCGCAGCCGCACGGCTACCGGTTCCTCGCCTTCGACGCGCCCTACGGCGACGACGACGCGGAGATCGCCGTCTACGCCGACCTGCTGGCCGGCCGCACCGTGGACGCCCTGGTGGTGGCGGACACCCACCCCGGCGACCGGCGGCCCGGCTGGCTCACCGCCCACGACGTGCCCTTCGTCGCGCACGGCCGCCCCTGGGGCGACGAGGACGCCCGGCACCCCTGGGTGGACATGGACGGCGCCGCCGGCACCGCGCTGGCCGTCGACCACCTGGTCGCCCTGGGACACGGCCGGATCGCCTTCCTCGGCTGGCCCGCCGACGGCGCGGGCGGCGACGAGCGCCGGACCGGCTGGCGTGCGGCGCTGACCCGGCTCGGTCTGCCCGCGGCGCCCGACGTCACCGCCGCTGCCGACGACCCCGACGCCGCCGAGGCCGCGCTGGCCCCGCTCCTCGCCGACGCGGCCCACGCGCCCACCGCCGTGGTCTGCGCCTCCGACACCCTCGCCGTGGGCGCGCTGGCGGCGGTCACCGACGCCGGCGCCACCCCCGGCCGCGACGTCGCGGTCACCGGCTTCGACGACTCCGACCTGGCGCGTCTCACCCGCCCCGGGCTGGCGAGCCTGCGCCAGCCGGTCAGACTGGTGGCGCAGACCCTGGTCGACCAGGTGCTCGACCGGCTCGGGGTGCTCACCCGCGGCCCCCGCCCCGCCGGCGCGCTGGCACCGGAGCTCGTGATCCGCCCGTCCGCGGCGGCCCGCGGCACCGAGCACGGCATGACCGCCGCGCACCCCCCGACCCCCGCACAGCCCCCGACCGCCGCACACCCGCCGACCCCGGCACCCGCCCGAGGATGAGGAGCAGCCCCGTGGACCGCACGACCGACCGCCCCGCCGCCACCCTCGACGGCCTGGACGCCGTCCTGTTCGACCTGGACGGCGTGCTGACGCCGACCGCCGTGGTGCACATGCACGCGTGGTCCCGGCTGTTCACCCCCGTGCTGGAGGCGGCCGGCGCCGTGCCGTACACCGACGCCGACTACTTCGCCCACGTCGACGGCAAGCCGCGCTACGACGGCGTGCGCTCGCTGCTCGCCTCCCGCGGCATCGAGCTGCCGTGGGGCGACCCGACCGACCCGCCCGAGGCCGAGACGGTCTGCGGGCTCGGCAACCGCAAGAACGCCGTGTTCACCCAGGTGCTCGAGACCGAGGGCGTGCAGCCCTACCCGGGCTCGGTGCGCCTGGTGGACGCGCTGATCGCCGCCGGCCGGCAGGTCGCCGTCGTGTCCTCCTCCCGCAACGCCGTGCCGGTGCTCGCCGCCGCCGGGCTGAGCGACCGCTTCGGCCTGGTGGTCGACGGCCTGGTCGCCGCCGAGCACGGGCTCGCGGGCAAGCCGGACCCGGCCACGTACCTGTACGCCGCGGACCGTCTCGGCGTCCCGCGCGAGCGCGCGGCCGTCGTCGAGGACGCCGAGTCCGGCGTCGCCTCCGGCCGTGCCGGGGCGTTCGGGCTCGTCGTGGGGGTGGACCGGGGCGCGGGCGCCGCCGTCCTCCTCGAGCAGGGGGCTGACCTGGTGGTGGACGACCTGATCGAGCTGGTCGCCACCGCTCCCGACGACCGCGAGAGCACCACGCCGTGAACCCGACCTCCCTGTTCACCCCGGACCCGATCGACCGGCACCGGTTCCCGCACGACCCCTGGGCGCTGCGCGAGACCCGGCACGACGCCGGCGACCTCGGCCGCACCGAGACGCTGTTCGCCGTCGGCAACGGCTACCTCGGCATGCGCGGCAACGTCGAGGAGGGCCGGGACAGCCACGCCCACGGCACCTTCGTCAACGGCTTCCACGAGACCTGGCCGATCCGGCACGCCGAGGAGGCCTACGGCTTCGCGCGCGTCGGCCAGACCATCGTCAACGTGCCGGACGCCAAGATCCTGCGGCTGTACGTGGACGACGAGCCCCTGCTGCTCACCGTCGCCGACCTGCACGCCTACGAGCGCACCCTGGACTTCCGCGACGGCGTGCTGCGCCGCGAGCTCGTCTGGCAGACCCCGTCCGGCAAGCGGGTGCAGGTGCGGTCGAGCCGCATGGTGTCCTTCACCGAGCGGCACCTGGCGGTGCTGACCTACGAGGTCACCCTGCTCGACGCCGACGCGCCCGTGGTGGTGTCCAGCCAGATCCTCAACCGGCAGGACGGCCAGGACGAGTACCACGTGCGCTCCGCCGCCATGGGCGAGGGCTTCGACCCCCGCAAGTCCGAGCAGCTGACCGACCGGGTGCTCGAGCCGAGCCTGCACTGGGCCAAGGACGGGCGCTACGTGCTCGGCTACCGGGTGGCCGACTCCGGCATGACCCTGGCGGTGGCCGCCGACCACACGATCGAGACCGAGAACGAGGTCGAGGAGCTGTCCCTGGTCGAGGACGACCTCGCCAAGCACGTCTACCGGGTGCGCGCCCGCCAGGGCCAGCCGATCCGGATCACCAAGGTCGTGACCTACCACACCAGCCGCGGCATCCCCGCGCGCGAGCTGGTGGACCGCTGCCGCCGCACCCTGGACCGGGTGCAGCAGACCGGCGTCGAGCGGCAGCACGCCGACCAGCGCGCCTGGCTGGACGACTTCTGGGCGCGCTCCGACGTGGAGATCCCCGGGCAGCCCGACCTCCAGCAGGCCGTCCGGTGGAACCTCTTCCAGATCGCCCAGGCCACCGCCCGCGCCGAGGGCAACGGCATCGCCGCGAAGGGCCTGACCGGCTCCGGCTACTCGGGCCACTATTTCTGGGACACCGAGATCTACGTCCTGCCGTTCCTGACCTACACCTCGCCGCGGGTGGCCCGGAACGCCCTGCGGTTCCGCTACACGATGCTGGACGCCGCCCGCCGCCGGGCCCGGGAGCTCAACCAGGACGGCGCGCTGTTCCCGTGGCGCACGATCAACGGCGAGGAGGCCTCGGCCTACTACGCCGCCGGCACCGCGCAGTACCACATCGACGCCGACATCGCCCATGCCGTGCGGCAGTACGTGGCCGCCACCGGCGACGACGACTTCCTGGCCCGCGAGGCCGTGGACATCCTGGTCGAGACCGCGCGCATGTGGGCCGACCTGGGCTTCTGGCGCGGCAGCAACGGCGACTCGTCCTTCCACATCCACGGCGTCACCGGCCCGGACGAGTACACCACCGTGGTCAACGACAACCTGTTCACCAACGTGATGGCCCGGGCCAACCTGCGCGGCGCCGTCGAGGCGGTGGACCGGCTCGCGCACGACGACCCGGCCGCGCACGCCGCGCTGACCGACCGGCTGCACCTGACCACCGCCGAGCTGGACGAGTGGGCGCGGGCCGCCGAGCACATGGCGATCCCCTACGACGAGCGCCTGGGCATCCACCCGCAGGACGCGCAGTTCCTCGAGAAGGAGCTGTGGGACCTCGCCAACACGGACCCGTCCAAGCGCCCCCTGCTGCTCTACTACCACCCGCTGGTCATCTACCGGTTCCAGGTGCTCAAGCAGGCCGACGTGGTGCTCGCGCTGTTCCTGCAGGGCGACCAGTTCACGCTCGAGGAGAAGCTCGCCGACTTCGACTACTACGACCCGCTGACCACCGGCGACTCGACGCTGTCCGCGGTGGTGCAGTCGATCATCGCCTCCGAGGTCGGCTACCAGGAGCTCGCGCTGCGGTACTTCACCTCGGCGCTGTACGTCGACCTGGCCGACCTGCACCACAACACCTCCGACGGCGTGCACGTCGCGTCCCTCGGCGGGGTGTGGAGCGCACTGGCCTGCGGCTTCGGCGGCATGCGCGACCACGAGGGCGTCGTGTCGATCGACCCGCGCCTGCCGGAGGTCTGGGACGGGCTCACCTACCGCCTGACCGTGCGCGGGGTCCGGGTGCGCGTCGACGTGCGGCACACCGAGCTGCGGCTCACCGTCGAGGAGGGCGACGCGATCACGCTGGTCGTGCGGGGCGAGCGCGTGGAGGTCGCCGCCGCCGGACCGGTGGTCGTCCCGCTGGCCCCGGCACCGCGCCTGATCGGCACTCCGACGGTGCGCGACATCGAGGGCAACCGCCGCGCCGACGGCACGCTGATGACCGCCTCCGTGCCGGACCACCCGACCGTGCTCACCCCGCCCCCGGCGCTGCCGCAGGGCTGACGCCCCTCGGGCACAGGGCTGACGCCCAGGTCCTCCCCAGGCGGCTCCCGGTCGCGGGGCTAGGGTCGGTCCCGACCCCCAGCCGCCGACCCGGGAGCCGCTCGTGCACCACGTCGAGATCTTCGTCCTGATCGCCGGGGCGGTCGCGGTCACGGCCCTGTGCCGGCGGCGCGGGCTGCCCGCCCCGTTGGTGCTGGTCGCGGTCGGCCTGCTGGTGTCCTTCGTCCCCGGGGTGCCGGAGTACGAGATCGACCCCGAGCTCATCCTGGAGTTCGTGCTGCCGCCGCTGCTGTTCTCGGCGGCGCTGTCCTCCTCCTACCAGGACCTGCGACGCTCGCTCTCCTCGATCACCCGGCTCGGCGTCGGGCTGGTGCTGGTCAGCGCCGCCGCGGTGGCCGTGGTGGCGTGGGCGCTGGTGCCGGATCTGCCGCTGGCGGCGGCGCTGGTGCTCGGCGCCGTGGTGGCCCCGCCGGACGCGGTCGCCGCCGCCGCGGTGGGCCGCCGCCTGGGCCTGCCGCGCCGGGTGATGACCGTGCTCTCCGGCGAGAGCCTGATCAACGACGCCACCTCGCTCACGCTGTACAAGGTGGCGCTGGCCGGGGCCGCCTCCGGCGCGTGGTCGCTGTCCGAGGGGCTGGAGGTCTTCGCCCTCGCGGTGCTGGTCGGCGTGAGCCTGGGCCTGGTGATCGGCTGGCTGGTGCACCGGGTCCGCCTGCTGTTCGACGACTCGGTGGTGTCCTCCGCGGTGGCGCTGCTGACCCCCTTCGCCTGCTACTGGGGCGCCGAGCACCTGGAGGGCTCCGGGGTGCTGGCCGTGGTCGCCGCCGGGCTGTACCTCGGCCACACCGCCCCGACCGCCGGCTACGCCACCCGCCTGGTGCAGGAGCCGATCTGGCACACCCTGGACCTGCTGCTGGAGTCCTTCACCTTCGCGCTGATCGGCGTGCAGCTGCCCTGGCTGGTGCAGGACGTGCAGCAGTCCGACCAGGGCCTCGGCGCCGCCGTCGTGCTGGCGGCGGCCGTGCTCGGGGTGTCGATCCTGGTCCGGCCGGTGTACGTGCTGGCGACCGTGTGGATGGACCGGATCCGCCTGCCCGGGTCGCACCGACCACCGCGGGACTCGCTGACCGTGCGGGAGTCCGCGGTGGTGTCCTGGGCCGGCATGCGCGGCGTGGTGACCCTGGCCGCAGCCGCCGCGATCCCCGCCACCGTCGGCGGCCAGGCGTTCCCGGACCGCGCGACCATCCAGCTCGCCGCCTACGCCACCGCGATCGGCACCCTGCTGCTGCAGGGGCTGTCGCTGCCGTGGGTGATCCGCCGGCTCGGCGTGCGCTCGCAGGACGAGGCCCAGGATCGCAAGCAGGAGGCGCAGGTCCGGATCGCCACCGTGGAGGCCGCGCGACGGGTGATCGCCGAGCACCAGGAACGCTGGACGCAGACCCTCGGGCCGGAGGTCGCCGCGCAGCTCGCGAGCGGCATGGCCACCGCGATCGAGCGCCGGGAGCAGGCCACCGCCGTCATGCTCGACCCGGAGCTCGCGGAGGACGACGGGATGCGCGTCGTGACCCCCGGGCGAGGCCGTGCGCTCCAGGACCTGCGCCGCGACGTGATCGCCGCCCAGCGCGCCACCCTGGTCGCCCGACGGGACGCGGGCGAGGTGGACGAGGCGGTCATGCGGCAGGTGCTGCGCGAGCTCGACCTGGAGGACGAGAGCCTCGACGCGTCACCCCTGGGACGACTCTGATCGGCACGAAAGACCTGGTCACAGCCATGTGAACCGGTTCACTAACCTCTCCGACCGGTTCGCGAGCCTGGCAGACCCGCGCCCGCCCGACCTCGGACCAAGGTCCGGGGGACCTCCGACCCACGGTTTGTGAAACTTTTCTCGATATCGTCTTCTCGTGAGGTCGACGGAGCCCTCTCATCCCCCGCCACCAACGATCCTCGGGAGAACCCCGTGACCATCACGAGCACCGACAACGGCACCGCCGCTGCCATCGACCAGCTGGTCGAGGGCGCCACCAAGGCGCTGGCCGAGTACGCGAGCTTCACCCAGGAGGACGTCGACCGCCTGGTCAAGAAGGCCGCCGTCGCCGCCCTGGACCAGCACGGCCACCTCGCCGAGCTCGCCGTCGAGGAGACCGGCCGAGGCGTCTTCGAGGACAAGGCCGTCAAGAACATCTTCGCCTGCGAGCACGTCACCAACTCGATGGCCTCGCTGAAGACCGTCGGCGTGATCAACCGCGACGAGATCAACGGCATCACCGAGATCGCCGAGCCGGTCGGCGTCATCTGCGCGATGACCCCGGTGACCAACCCGACCTCCACCGCGATCTTCAAGTCGCTCATCGCGCTGAAGACCCGCAACCCGATCATCTTCGCGTTCCACCCGAACGCGCAGAAGTCCTCGGTCGCCGCCGCACAGGTCGTGCGCGACGCCGCGATCGCCGCCGGCGCCCCCGAGCACTGCATCCAGTGGGTCGAGGCCCCCTCGATGGAGGCCACCGGCCTGCTGATGAACCACCCCGGCGTCTCCACCATCCTGGCGACCGGTGGCAACGCGATGGTCCGCGCGGCCTACTCCTGCGGCAAGCCGGCCCTCGGCGTCGGTGCGGGCAACGTCCCGGCCTACATCGAGAAGAGCGCCAAGCTCAAGCGGGCCGTCAACGACGTGGTGCTGTCCAAGTCCTTCGACAACGGCATGATCTGCGCCTCCGAGCAGGCCGTCATCCTGGACGACGAGATCTACGACGCCGCGCTGGCCGAGTTCGCCGTGCTGCACGCCTACAAGGTCACCAAGAAGGAGAAGGCGCTCCTCGAGAAGTTCATCTTCGGTGTCGAGGCCAAGGGCAAGAACTGCGCCGACGCCAAGCTGAACCCGACCGTCGTCGGCAAGTCCCCGCAGTGGATCGCCGAGCAGGCCGGCTTCTCCGTCCCCGCCGACACCTCGATCATCCTGGCCGAGGTCACCGGCGTCGGCCCGAACGAGCCGCTGACCCGCGAGAAGCTCTGCCCGGTCCTCGCCGTGCTGCGCGCCACCTCCACCGAGCAGGGCATCCAGCTCGCCGAGCAGATGGTCGAGTTCGACGGCCTGGGCCACTCCGCCGCGATCCACACCCAGGACGAGGCGCTGACCGAGGCCTACGGCGCCCGGGTCAAGGCCATCCGCGTGATCGCCAACGCCCCCTCCTCGCTCGGCGGCATCGGTGACATCTACAACGCCTTCATCCCGTCGCTCACCCTCGGCTGCGGCTCCTACGGCCACAACTCGGTGTCCAACAACGTGTCGGCGATCAACCTCGTCAACATCAAGCGCGTCGGCCGGAGGAACAACAACTTGCAGTGGTTCAAGGTCCCGGCCAAGACGTACTTCGAGCCGAACGCCATCCGCTACCTGTCCGACATGGCCGACGTCGAGCGCGTCACCATCGTCACCGACTCCACGATGACCACCCTCGGCTTCGTGGACCGCGTCCTCGACGTGCTGAACCGCCGCCCCAACAAGGTGTCGGTCCAGATCATCGACCAGGTCGAGCCGGAGCCCTCCGTCAAGACCGTCCAGGCCGGTGCCGCGCAGATGCGCCACTTCCGCCCCGACACGATCATCGCCCTCGGCGGTGGCTCGCCGATGGACGCCGCCAAGGTCATGTGGCTGCTGTACGAGCACCCGGAGATCGTCTTCTCCGACCTCAAGCAGAAGTTCTTCGACGTCCGCAAGCGCGCCTTCAAGTTCCCGGTGCTCGGCGACCTCGCCAAGCTGGTCTGCATCCCGACCACCTCGGGCACCGGCGCCGAGGTCACCCCCTTCGCGGTGATCTCCGACCCCGACGCCGGCAAGAAGTACCCGCTGGCCGACTACGCGCTGACGCCGACCGTCGCGATCATCGACCCGGTGCTCACCTCGAAGATGCCGCGCTCGCTCGCCGCCGACTCGGGCTTCGACGCCCTCACGCACGCCACCGAGGCGTTCGTGGCCGTCTACGCGAACGACTTCACCGACGGCATGGCCCTCCAGGCCATCCGCCTGATCTTCGACAACCTGGCCCAGTCCGTGAACGGCGACCCGGCCGACCCGGAGACCAAGGCCGCGCGGGAGAAGATGCACAACGCCGGCACCATCGCGGGCATGGCGTTCGGCAACGCCTTCCTCGGGATCGTGCACGCGATGGCGCACGTCATCGGCTCGACGTTCCACCTGGTCCACGGCCGGACGAACGCCACGCTGCTGCCGCACGTCGTCCGCTACAACGGCCAGATCCCGACCAAGCTCACCAGCTGGCCGAAGTACGAGCACTACGTCGCCCCGGAGCGCTTCCAGCAGATCGCCCAGATGCTGGGCCTGCCGGCCGAGACCCCGGAGCAGGGCGTCGAGTCCTACGCCCTGGCGCTCGAGGCCCTGCGTGCCAAGGTCGGCATCCCCGCGTCCTTCCAGGCGCAGGGCGTGGACGAGCAGGACTTCCTGTCCCGTCTCGACGAGGTCGCCATGGGTGCCTACGAGGACCAGTGCGCCCCGGCGAACCCGCGCATGCCGATGCGCGCCGACATGAAGGACATCATGACCGCGGCCTACTACGGCACCTCCGTCACCGAGGTGCGTGGCCGCCGCGAGCAGAAGGGTGCGACGAGTGACGCGCCCGCCGGGGCGGGGGCCCCGGCCGAGGAGAGCACCACGGTCGCCTCCTCCTGACCCTCGAGGTCACTGCTCGCCGGAGCCCCGCCCGCGATCACCCGCGGGCGGGGCTCCGCATCGTCGCCGGTCGGATCGGGGGATCCGGCCGGCGATGTGCGTCTACCGCCGCGTCGGGCCGCCGACAGGTCCGGCTGGCACACTGGGCTCCCGCCGACCTGGAGGACCCCATGACCCGCCGCACCCGCACCCGGCTCGTCCTGCCCCTCGCCGCCGTCACCCTGGCCGCCGCGACCGCGCTCGCCGGCTGCTCCGCCGAGGACATCGACCGCGCCACCTCCCAGGCGCAGTCCGCCGTGGACGGTGCGCGCGACGCCGCCGACCGGCTGAACGAGCTCGCCGACTCCGCCCGTGAGCGCGTCGACGCCGCCCGCACCACCGTGGACGACGTCCGCGAGCGCCTCTCCGAGCTGGACGCCACCAGCCGCGCCTCCGCGCAGGACGCCCTCGACCAGGCCACCGGTGCGCTGGACGAGGCGACCACCGCGCTGGACTCCGCCTCCGCCGACGGCTCCGCCGCCGCGCAGGACGCCCTGGACTCCGCCCGCACCCGCCTGGACGACGCCCGCAGCGCGCTCGACTCCGCCGCCGGCTCGGTGGACTCCGCCACCGCCGACGCCCTGTCGACGCTCGCCCAGCAGGTCGAGGACCTCAGCCGGCAGGTGGACGAGGCCGGCCAGGGCTGACGCCGCGGGCCGGAGGCACGGCGCAGCAGGCTCGACGCGACAGGTTCGGCGCGGCGATCTGCCCCGCTCCGTCCGGTCCGTCACCCGCCGACAGGGTGACCGGCGGGTGATCTGCCCCAGGATCACGCGGAAGTTCTCGCGTCCCCCGGTGTGCGGCCGATCACACAGGCATGAGCGGCCAGCAGACGCACCTGAGACGACGGCACCACGTGTCGTGGTGGGTGGCGTGCGCGTGGGGCTCGCTGGCCCTGCTGGTCCTCGGTGGCCTCGCCGCCGCCTCCGGCCTGCTCTGAGCCGCCCCCTATCTGATTCTCAGATCGCCGCGTAGTCTGAGTGGCATGCGCACCGTCACCGCCACGCACGCCTCGCGCGGATTCTCCGACCTGCTCGACGCGGTCGAGCGCGGCGAGATCGTCTCGATCACCCGTGCCGGCCGTGTCGTCGCCGAGATCCGCCCGGCCTCGCCCTCGACCGGTCGCCGGCTGTCCGCCGCACTCGACGCGCTGCCGCCGCTGGACGACGACCTCGAGGCGGACATCATGTCGGCCACCGCGCTGCTCACCGACGAGGACCCGTGGCACGCCGCCTGATCCTCGACACGGGCGCCCTGATCGCCTTCGAACGGAGCACGATCGACCGCGCGGACTTCGACGAGGACGACCTCGCCGTCGCCGCGGTCACGGTGGCCGAGTTCCGGACCGGGGTCGAGCTGGCCGACACCGTCGAGCGTGCCGCAGCCCGCGCCCGGGCGCTCGCGACGATCCTCGACGTCGTCACCGTCCTGGACTACACCGCCCGCACCGCCGTCGAGCACGCGCGGCTGCTCGCGCACGTGCGCCGTGCCGGCCGCCCGCGCGGCGCCCACGACCTGATCATCGCCGCGCACGCGGCCGAGCACGAAAGGGCCGTGGTCTCTCTCGCCGCACGCGCCCGGTTCGGCGACCTGCCGGGCGTCTCCGCAGTCGCCGTCTGACCCGCCCGCCGGCCCGCCCGCGCCGACACCCGCGCCCGCACCGTGGGCAGCGCCGCCGCGTGCCGTGCCCGCCGGTCTACCCTCCTGGCGTCCCCCCGGCGCGAAGGACCCCGCGATGAGCACTGACCCCACCCCGTCCACCGGCCCGGCCGTCGGCGGCCGCTGGCGCGACGTGGCCCGCGCGACCGGGCTGCTCGGCGCGGACGGCACCGCGCGCCCGACGATCTTCACCGAGATGTCCGCCCTCGCCGTGAGCACCGGGGCGCTCAACCTCGGGCAGGGCTTCCCGGACGTCGACGGCCCCGAGTCGGTCAAGCAGGCCGCCGCGGAGGCCATCGCCGCCGGGCACAACCAGTACCCGCCGGGCCCGGGGATCGCCGCGCTGCGCGAGGCCGTGGCGGCGCACCAGCACCGGCACTACGGGCTGGAGGTCGACCCGGGCAGCCAGGTGCTCGTCACCACCGGTGCCACCGAGGCGCTGGCGGCGACCGTCCTCGCGCTGACCGAGCCCGGCGACGAGGTGCTGACCCTGGAGCCGTTCTACGACTCCTACGCCGCGGTGATCGCCCTGGCCGGCGCCCGGCACACCACCGCCCCGCTGGTCCCGACGCCCGAGGGCTTCCGCCTCGACGTCGAGGCGCTGCGTGCGGCGGTCACCGACCGCACCCGGATCATCCTGCTCAACACCCCGCACAACCCGACCGGCGCCGTGCTCACCCGCGAGGAGCTGCTGGCGGTGGCGGAGGTCGCCGAGCGGCACGACGCGATCGTGGTGACCGACGAGGTCTACGAGCACCTGACCTACGACGGCGTGCGGCACGTGCCCTTCGCGACCCTGCCCGGGGTGGCGCACCGTGCGCTGACGATCTCCTCGGCGGGCAAGACGTTCTCCTTCACCGGCTGGAAGATCGGCTGGCTCACCGGCCCGGCGGCCCTGGTCGACGCGGTGCGCGCGGTCAAGCAGTTCCTCACCTTCACCACCGGGGCGCCGTTCCAGCCCGCGGTGGCGCACGCGCTGGCGCTGGAGACCCTGACCGGGCCGGACAGCGGCTGGATCGAGCACCTCGCCGGGTCGCTGGCGGCGCGCCGTGACCTGCTGCTGGACGGGCTGACCGCCGCCGGCTTCGCCGTGGTGCGCCCGCAGGGCACCTACTTCGTGGTGGCCGACGCCGCGCCGCTGCTGGCGGGGCCGCTGGCCGGGCTGGGGCTGGCCGACGGGGCGGACCTGTGCCGGCGGCTGCCGGAGATCGCGGGCGTGGTGGGCGTGCCGGTGAGCGCCTTCACCCACGACGGCTCGGCCGCCGATCGCGCGCTGCGCACCGCGGTGCGCTTCACCTTCGTCAAGCAGGAGGACGTGCTGCGCGAGGCCGTGACCCGGCTCGCCGCGCTGGGCCCGGGAACGCCGGGCACGCCCCCGCGCTGACCGCCCGGTCCGGCGCCGTCAGTGCGCGTCGGCGGCCGTCCACCCGCCGCGGCGGTACGCCGGTGTGGCCAGCGCGAGCACCAGCAGCGCCGCCCCCGCGGCGGAGCACATCACCGTCGCCATCGCCCCGGCGTCCTCGCCGAGCACGCCGACCAGCGGGCTGACCACGCCGGCCACCCCGGCCTGGAGGCAGCCGATGAACGCCGCCGCCGTGCCCGCGCGCTCCCCGTGCCGGGACAGCGCGATCGCGGAGGCGTTGGGCGGCGTGAAGTTCACCAGCGACAGGATGAGGAACAGCGCCACCAGCAGCGCCGGCAGCCCGCCGGCCTCGGTCAGCGCGAGCACCAGCAGCACCACGGTCAGCGCGAAGGACACCGGCAGGGCGGTGCGGATGATCTGGATCGGCGCGAACCGGCGGACCAGCGCCGCGTTGATCTGCGCCCCGACCACCAGGCCGACGCCGTTCACCGCGAACACCAGCGCGAACTGGTTCGCCGACAGCCCGAAGCCCTCGCGCAGCACGAACGGCGAGCCGACCACGTAGGACATCAGCACCGCCTGGCCCAGACCGGGCAGCACCGCGAGCGCGACGAAGTGCCGGTCGCGCAGCAGCACCAGGTACCCGCGCCAGGCACCGGCGGTGGAGCCGATCCGGCGCTCGACGGGCAGCGTCTCGGGCAGACGGCGCAGCACGACCACCCACAGCACCGCCCCGTACAGGGCGAGGGCCACGAACACCCCGCGCCAGCCGAAGTCCCCGGCGATCAGCCCGCCGACGCTCGGCGCGAACAGCGGGGCCACCCCGATCACCAGCATCAGCCGGGACAGCAGCCGGGAGGCGTCCGGGCCGACGAACCGGTCCCGGATCACCGCCATGGCGACCACCGAGGCGGAGGCGTTGAAGAAGCCCTGCACCGTGCGCAGCGCGATCAGCGGCACGATCGCCGGGGCCACCGCGCAGAGCAGCGAGGTCAGCACGTGCAGCGCGACGCCGATCAGCACCGGGCGGCGACGGCCGAACCGGTCGGACAGCGGGCCGATCACCAGCTGGCCGACGGCACCGCCGATCAGCATGGCGGTCATCGTCAGCTGGGCGGCGGCCGCGCTGGTGTGCAGGTCACGGGCGACGTCCGGCAGCGACGGCAGGTACATGTCGGTGGTGACCGCGGGCAGCGCCGTCATCACGCCGAGCAGCAGCACGTACTTCGCGTTCGGGCGGAACACGGGGGCTGCGGAGGCGGGGGCGACCGCGGCGGGCGTCGGCGCCGGGGTCGGCGGAGGCGTCACGGCACCGGCCGTGGGGTCGGCGCCGGCGGGGTTCAGGGGTGCGGGGCCGTTGCTCATCTCGTGCCCCATGGTCGCACGCGACCGGGGGTGCCGCGAAACGATTCGATCCCGGTGGACCCGGGGCTCAGGCGGTGCGCACCCGCACCGGGGCCATCGCCCCGATCCCCTCGAGCTCGCGCTCGGGCAGCGTCTCCAGCACCAGGCCCTCCTCGCGGGCGAGCAGCCGGGCGGTCGCGGGGTCGGTGAGCACCGTGCTCGGGTCGGCGATGTCGGTCAGCCGCGCGGCGACGTTCACCGAGGGGCCGAACACGTCGCCGAACCGGGACAGCACCCGCCCCCACACCACGCTCACCCGCACCGGCGTCACCCCGCGCGCGCCCTCGGCGATCCCGCCCGCGGCGTGCGCGCGCTCCACGTCGAGGTCGCCGCCGAGCACCCGCGCCAGGTCCAGCGCCACCCGCGCGCCGGTGCGCACGTCGTCGGCGACGAACAGCACCGCGTCGCCGATCGTCTTGACCACCCGCCCGCCGGCCTGGGTGACCACGTCGCGGGCCACCGTCTCGAAGCGCTGCACGAAGTCCGACAGGTCCGTCGAGCCGAGCCCGGCGGTGCGGCGGGTGAAGGAGACCATGTCCGCGAAGCCCACCGCGCGGGCCAGCGGCAGCGCCGCCGGGTCGTCGCCGGGAGCGCGGTCGCCGCCGAACTCCACCGCGTACCGGCCGGCGATGGCCGCGAGCTGCCGGCGGTAGGAGTGCAGCAGCTGCGCCTCCAGCACCGGCGCCAGGTCGGCCAGCTCGTCCAGCACCGCGCGCCGCGCCGCCGGGTCGTCCAGGTCGTGCCGGGTGGCCATGTCCTCGACCAGCGCCTCCACCTGCCACAGGGCCAGGCGGTCGCTGGTGTGCCCGAGGGCGCGGGTCAGCGAGATCATCGTGTGCCGGTCCACCCGGCCGTCGCGCAGCAGCGCCATGGTGCGCTCCACCGCCTCAGCGTCCCGGCAGGTGAAGGCCACGTCGTCGGCGTCCGGGTGCGGCAGGCCGAGCGTCCGCCAGTACAGCCGGACCAGGTCGAGGTCCACGCCGGAGCGGGTGGCGAGGTCGCGCAGGGTCAGCGTGCGCGGACCGCCGAGCAGCGCGGCGTCCAGGGCCGCGGCCCCTACGGGGTGGTCCTGCGTCGCGTCGGTCACTTCGACGACCCTAGTTCACCGACCGGGCGCACGTGGCGCACGTCACCCGCCAGCACCGTCCGCTCCTCGCCGGTCACGGTGCGCACCACCAGCCCGCCGTCCGGCGCGATCCGCACCGCCGTCCCGCGCAGCTCCTCGCCGCCGGGCAGCTCCGCGCGCACCGGCGTGCCGAGCGTCCGGCACACCTCCGCCACCGCACGGTCCAGGCCCGCGGCAGCGGGGTCGCCCTCCGCCGCCCGCCAGGAGCCCAGCAGACCGGCCAGCGCCCGGACCACCGCGACCAGCAGAGCGGCGCGGTCCACCGGCGCGCCCCGGGCCACCCGCAGCGACGTCGCGCTCGGCACCGGCAGGTCCGCCGGCCCCTGCGCGACGTTGATCCCGATCCCCAGCACCACCGTGCGGCCGTCGGCGGTCGGCGCGACCTCCGCGAGGATCCCCGCGACCTTGCGGTGCCGGCCCCAGCCGTCCACCGGCTCCCCGTCCGGCGCGGGCACCAGCACGTCGTTCGGCCACTTCACCTCGGCGGCCAGCCCGGTCGTCGCCCGCACCCCGCGCACCACCGCGAGCCCGGTCAGCAGCGGCAGCCAGCCCCAGAACCGCTCCGGCACCCCGGGCCGCACCGCCAGCGAGAAGGTCAGCGCCGTCCCCGGCGGGGTCTGCCAGGTGTGCCCGGCGCGGCCGCGTCCCGCGTCCTGGTGGTCGGCGGCGAGCAGCCCGCCCGCGCCCCAGCCGTCGGGGTCGGTGCGCAGCAGGTCCACCAGGTCGGTGCTGGTCGACCCGGTGCGCGCCCGCACCTCCAGCCGGCTCAGCGGCCCGGCCGGGACGACCAGCTGGGCGCGCAGCGCGTCGGCGTCCAGCGGGTCGGGCACCACCGCCCCCGGCCCCGTCGCCGTCTCGATCCCGCTGGTCTGGTCCACCACGCCCCCATCCTGGCCCGTGCGCGCCGGTTGTCGCATTCGCACGAGACTCGCCGTCGAAGCACGTGCGCTCGCCCTGATGAGCCGCGGCCCCGCGCGCACTAGCCTTCTGCGGGTGAACGAGAGCCCCGCCAGCCCGACCCCCGACACCGCGGTCGCCGGCCCGAGCACCGCCGCCAAGGTCGCCGACCTCGCCGACCGGTACCGCACCGCGGTCACCGACGCCGAGGCCGCCGCCGCCGCCAAGCAGCACAAGAGGGGCAAGCGCACCGCTCGCGAGCGGGTCGAGGCCCTGCTGGACGAGGGCTCCTTCACCGAGATCGACGCCTTCGTGCGGCACCGGTCGGCGAACTTCGGCCTGGACCGCAAGCGCGTCCCCGGCGACGGCGTGGTGGTCGGCCACGGCACCGTCGACGGCCGCCCGGTGGCGGTCTACTCGCAGGACTTCACCGTCTTCGGCGGCAGCCTGGGCGAGGTGCACGGAGAGAAGATCACCAAGGTGATGGACCTCGCGCTGCGCACCGGCGTCCCGCTGATCGGCATCAGCGACGGCGGCGGCGCGCGCATCCAGGAGGGCGTCGCCGGCCTGACCCAGTTCGCCGAGATCTTCCGGCGCAACGTCGCGGCCTCCGGCGTGATCCCGCAGATCAGCCTGATCCTCGGCCCCTCGGCCGGCGGCGCGGTGTACTCCCCCGCGCTGACCGACTTCATCGTGATGGCGGACGGCACCTCGCACATGTTCATCACCGGGCCGGACGTGATCCGCGCGGTGACCGGCGAGGACGTCGGCTTCGAGGAGCTCGGCGGCGCCACCACGCACAACACCCGCTCCGGCGTCGCGCACTACCTGGCCTCCGACGAGGACGACGCGCTGGACTACGTGCGCTCGCTGCTGTCGTACCTGCCGCAGAACAACCTCAGCGACGCACCGGCGTTCCCGCACGACGCCGACCTGGAGATCACCGACGAGGACGTCGAGCTCGACGCCCTCGTGCCGGACTCGGACAACCAGCCCTACGACATGCGCACCGTGGTCGAGCACGTGCTGGACGACGGCGAGCTGCTCGAGGTGCAGCCGCTGTTCGCCCGCAACGTGCTGATCGGCTTCGGCCGCGTCGAGGGCCACCCGGTCGGGATCGTGGCGAACCAGCCGCTCACCATGGCCGGCACGCTGGACATCGACGCCGCCGAGAAGGCCGCGCGCTTCGTGCGGACCTGCGACGCCTTCAACATCCCCGTGCTGACCTTCGTGGACGTGCCCGGCTTCCTGCCCGGCACCGACCAGGAGTGGAACGGCATCATCCGGCGCGGCGCCAAGCTGATCTACGCCTACGCCGAGGCGACCGTGCCGCTGGTCACCGTGATCACCCGCAAGGCGTACGGTGGCGCCTACATCGTCATGGGGTCCAAGCAGCTCGGCGCGGACGTGAACCTCGCGTGGCCGACGGCGCAGATCGCGGTGATGGGTGCCTCGGGAGCGGTCAACATCCTGCAGCGCGGCGCCCTGGCCGCGGTGGCCGAGGCCGGCGGGGACGTCGACGCCGAGCGGGCCCGCCTGACGCGCGAGTACGAGGAGGCCATCGTGAACCCGTGGGACGCCGCCGACCGGGGCTACGTGGACGCGGTGATCGCGCCCGCGCAGACCCGCACCGAGATCGTCAAGGCGCTGCGGCTGCTGCGCACCAAGCGCGCCTCGCTGCCCCCCAAGAAGCACGGGAACATCCCGCTGTGACCGGCGACCAGCACGCCGGCACCGGCGACGGCCCGCACGACGAGCACGGCACGCACGCCCACGGCGGCGGTGCGCACGGCCCCGAGCCGCTGCCCGGGGTGCCGACCGACGCCATGCACGCCAGCGTGGACCAGCTCGCGGCAGCCCTGCACGAGTACGTGGACACCGCCGCCGGCGTGCGCGCGGAGTTCGGCTCCTCCGAGGCCGACGAGGACCCGCGCGTGCTCGCGCTGGAGGCGAAGGTCTCCGGCCTGAACGCCCGGCTGTACGACCTGCTGCACGACTCCCTCGGCATGCACTCCGAGCTGACCGGCATGGTGTGGGAGGACGCCGAGGACGCCCCCGCCGAGCCCGGCGAGGACGAGGACACCGACGAGTTCCACCTCGGCTTCGTGGTGAGCCTGCCCGCCGGCCCGACCGACCAGTCGATCGACGCCGTGCTCGGGATCGTGGACGACGGCGGCGCGCAGATCGTGGAGAAGCTGCTCGACCAGGGCTTCGCCGTCGAGGGCTGGGGCGCCTCGCGCGGCGCACCGGTCGGCTTCGACGACGAGGATGACGAGGACGGGCACGACCACGGGGACCACGCGTGAGCGGGGCCGTTCGATGAGCGGGGCCGTTCGATGAGCGAGAGCGCTCCGCTCGCGCACGTGCAGGTGGTCCGCGGCACCCCGGACGAGGTCGAGCTCGCGGCCCTGGTCGCCGGGATCGTCGCGGCGGTCAGCGACGGGGTCGCCGAGGACGAGGACGCGGGTGCCGTCGGCGCCGCACGTCCGGCCTGGGCCGACCCCGCGCGCGACCGTGCCCGCACCGCCGGCACCTGGCGCACCGGCCAGGACGCCTGGCGCTGGTCGCTGCGCGGCTGAGGGGCTGCGCGGCCGAGGCGCTGCGCTCGGCTGAACCCTGCGCTCGGCCGGGCCCGACCCACGCGGCGCCCCCGGTAGGGTCGAACGGTGACCACTGCCCAGAACGGGACGCCGACCCGTCCCTCCTCCCCGATCGACGCGATCGCCGACGCCTACGTCGAGACGATCGCCACCCTCGACCCGCTGACCGCCACGTCCCTCGGCATCACCGGGCACGACCACGAGATGACCGACCTGTCCCCCGCGGGCCACGACGCCCGCGCGGAGGCCGCCCGCAGCACGCTGGCCGCCCTGGACGGGCACGCCCCGACCGACGCGGTGGACGAGGTCACCCTCGCCGCCATGCGCGAGCGGCTCGGCCTGGACGTCGAGCTGCACGAGGCCGGCGAGACCCTGGCCGACCTGAACAACATCGCCTCGCCCGTGCAGGGCCTGCGCGACGTCTTCGACGTGATGGCCACCGACGGCCCGGACGCGTGGGCGACGATCGCCGCCCGCCTGAACGCCCTGCCCGGCGCCGAGGCCGGCTACGTCGAGTCGCTGCGCGAGGCCGCGTCGCACGGTCGCGTGCCGGCGATCCGCCAGGTGCGCGAGGCGCTGGCCCAGGCCGCCGAGCTGGCCGACCCGGACGCGTCGTTCTTCACGTCCTTCGTGAACGGCCCCGAGGCGCAGGCCGCCATCGCCGCCGCGTCCGACGGTGCCGCGCTGCGCCGCGACCTGGAGAAGGGTGCCGAGGTCGCCCGCCGCGCCTACGGCGAGCTGGCCGTCTTCCTGCAGGACGAGCTCGCCCCGCAGGCCCCCGAGGCCGACGCCGCGGGCCGCGAGCGCTACGCCCTGTGGTCCCGGTACTTCCTCGGCGCCACCGTCGACCTCGACGAGACCTACCAGTGGGGCCTGGAGGAGCTGGCCCGCGTGGTCGCCGAGCAGGAGGCCGTCGCCGCCGAGATCGCCGGCCCGGGCGCCACGGTCGAGCAGGCCGTCGCAGCCCTCGACGCCGACCCGTCCCGACGGCTGGAGGGCACCGAGGCGCTGCGCGCCTGGATGCAGGAGACCTCCGACGCCGCGGTCGCCGCCCTGGACGGCACCCACTTCACGATCCCCGGTCCGGTGCGCACCCTGGAGTGCCGGATCGCGCCGACGCAGAACGGCGGGATCTACTACACCGGCCCCAGCGACGACTTCAGCCGTCCCGGCCGCATGTGGTGGTCGGTGCCGCCGGAGGTCACCACCTTCAACACCTGGCGCGAGAAGACCACCGTCTTCCACGAGGGCGTCCCGGGCCACCACCTCCAGATCGGGCAGGCCGTCTACCAGCGCGCCACGCTCAACTCCTGGCGCCGGCTGGCCTGCTGGGTGTCCGGCCACGGCGAGGGCTGGGCCCTGTACGCCGAGCGCCTGATGGCCGACCTCGGCTTCCTGGACGACCCGGGCGACCGCCTCGGCATGCTGGACGGCCAGCGGATGCGCGCCGCCCGCGTCGTGCTCGACCTGGGCGTGCACCTGGGCCTGCCCGCCCCGGAGCAGTGGGGCGGCGGGATCTGGGACGCCGACAAGGCGTGGGAGTTCCTCAAGGCCAACGTCAACATGCCCGAGGGCTTCATCCGGTTCGAGCTGAACCGCTACCTCGGCTGGCCGGGCCAGGCGCCGTCCTACAAGATCGGCCAGCGCATCTGGGAGCAGACCCGCGACGCCTCCGCCGAGGCCGCCCGCGCCCGCGGCGAGGCCTTCGACCTGCGCGAGTTCCACGCCCGCGCGCTCGGCATGGGCGCCCTGCCGCTCGACGTGCTGCGCACCGCGCTCGCCTGACGCGTCCCGCGCAGACCCGACCCGGTCACCCCCTCCCCGGGGGCGGCCGGGTCGGTCTACTCTCGGGCCATGGGGGCGACCACGGTCGATGCAGACAGCTTCGTGCGTGCCGAGACGGACCGGATGTTCGCGGACATCCAGCGGGACGCCGGCGGGATCAACCGGTTCCGGCACAACCGCGCACCGGCGCCGATCGACCAGCAGACCGTCATCCGGCTCAACCGGGACACGCTCTACAGCTTCGCCGTCGTCGACATCTCCTCCGGCGCGACGCTCACGATCCCCGATGCGGGCGGGCGCTACCTGTCGGTGATGGTGGTCGACCAGGACCACTACATCACTGCCGTCCTGCACGATCCCGGCGCCTACCCGCTGACGGTCGCCGAGCACGGCACCGAGCACGTCGTCGTCGCCGCGCGCACGCTGGTCGACCCGCGCGACCCGGACGACCTGGCGGTGGTCGCCGCGATCCAGGACGGCCTCGCCCTGACGGCCGGCTCGGACCGCCCCTTCGTCATGCCCGACTACGACACGGCGAGCCTGGACCGGACCCGCTCCGCGCTGCTGACGCTCGCCGCCGGCCTGGGGTCGTTCGCGGGCAGCTTCGGACGGCGGGAGGACGTCGACCCGGTGCACCACCTGGTGAGCACCGCGGCGGGCTGGGGCGGCCTGCCCGACGCCGAGGCCACCTACCTCGGGGTCGCACCCGGGCTGCCGGTCGGCGAGTACGAGCTGCGGGTCCCGCGCGACGTCCCGGTCGACGGGTTCTGGTCGATCTCGGTGTACGACGCGCAGGGGTTCTTCGTCCCGAACCCCGCCGGTGCCTACAGCGTCAACAGCATCACCGCCGCACGGGACGCCGACGGCGGGGTGACCGTGCGGTTCGGCGGGGACGGGGATCCCGCCCGGAACTCGATCCCGCTGCCCGAGGGCTGGAACTACCTCGTGCGGCTGTACCGCCCACGGCCGGAGGTGCTCGACGGGACCTGGCGGTTCCCCGGGATCACCGGCACCCCGGCCTGACCGTCAGCGCTCGACGGCGCCGAGCAGGCCGAGGCCGACGCTGATCCGGTCGCCCACCTCGATCAGGTCCTCGGCGAGCGCGTCCAGGTCGCGGGTGCGCAGCACGCTGAGCGCTCCGGAGATCGAGAGGGCGGCGGCGATCTGACCCGAGGCCGAGCGCACCGGCACCGCCAGGCACAGGCGGCCCAGCGCGAGCTCCTGGTCCTCCGTGCACCAGCCGCGCGTCCGGCCGGCCTCCAGGTCGGCGGTGAGCGCGTCGTGGTCGACGATCGTGTGCTCGGTGTACCGGGGCAGCGCGCCGAGCAGCGCCTCGCGCTCGTCCTGCGTCAGGTCGAGCAGCAGGCACTTGCCCAGCGCCGAGGCGTGCAGCGGCTGGCTCATGCCGACCATGGTGTGCGACTTGCGGGCCAGCGCCCCCTCGAAGTGGCACAGGTAGACCGCGTGATCGTCCTCGCGCACCGCGACGTTCGCGGTCAGGCCGGTGCGCTGCGCCAGGTCCTGCGCCGCGGCGCGGGCCTCCCGGTGCACCGGGTGGTGGTTGAGGCCCTGGCTGGCCAGCCGCATCACGGCGGTGCCGATCACCCAGCCCTGCCCGCGCGGCTCGCGCCGCACGAAGCCGAGCTGCTCCAGCGTCGCCAGCAGCCGCCCGGTGGTCGAGGTGCCGAGGCCGATCGCCCGGGCGATGTCGGAGGCGCGCGCGGCCCCGTGCTCGGCGGACCCGATCGCGTGCAGCACCGCCGCCGCCCGCTCGACGCTCTGGTTGGACGGCGTGGTGGTCATGTCCGCATTCTGCTGCACGTCGCGGCCCGGTCGTGCGGCGCGGCCCACCTCAGAACACCTTCACCGCGCAGACCGTCACGGCGGGCGACCCGTTCGTCGCGGTGACCCGCAGCCGCAGCGCGTCCGTGCGCACCGGTGCGTCCAGCGGGTGCACCCGGTGCCGGTGCCGGTTGCCCTCGACCCGGGCCAGCACCCGCCAGCCGTCGCCGTCCGGCACCTCCAGCGTGTAGTCGCGCACCAGGTCGGGCACCGCGTCCCAGTGCGTGCGGTGGTGGTGCAGGTTGATCAGGTCGGCGTCCACGTCGTCGTTCAGCACCAGCCGCACCTCGCGCACCTCGACCGGCGCGTCCCAGGTCAGCGTGAGGTCCACCGGTCCGTCCGCGAGCGCTCCCGGCTCGCTCGACCACAGGTGCGGCCCGCCGAACGGCCGCTGGTAGCCGTCCACCACCCGGGCGGCGCGCCAGGCGTCCGAGGCCGGCGTGGCGGTGAGCGCCAGCGACCGTCCGCGCAGCGGCCGCACCTCCCAGTCCGTCACCGCCTGGTCGTCCTCGTCCGGGATGTGCGCGTCGAAGGCCGCGTCGCCGGCCACCTTGGCCCGCATGAGCTGCACGCCGTACGGGTGCCCCGCGGTGAGCGGCAGCACCACCCCCGGCGTCGCGCGCAGCACCAGCACGACGTTCCCCGGCTCCGGCGGCTGCCACCCGAGCGTGAGGACGATCTCCCCCCCGCCGGCGGGCACCTCGGCGGTGACCGTGCGCTCGTGCCGCAGCGGCACGTAGTTCTGCGGCTTGCCGGTGGTCCACAGCTCGGCGGTCAGCGTGGCGGCACCCTCGGCACGGGTGCGCAGCCGCACCTCGTCCAGCCGCGGGTCCACCGGCAGCAAGATCGCGACGTCCCGGTCGAGCACCAGCACCTCGGGCTCCGTGCCGGGGTCGGGCCGGGCGCCCGGGTCGTGCTCCGCGCCCAGGTACGGCAGCGTGCTGAGCGTGCGCGCCTCGCTGCTCGCCGTCACGGTCGCCCGGGGCGCCAGGTCCGCGTCGTCCTCCGCGCGCACTCCGATCAGCGGGGCGTCCTGGCGCAGCAGCGTCTGCTGGAGCAGCCGCGTGTGCTCGGGCACGGTGCCGAGCTGCCGCGGCGTCAGCCCCCGGGCCGCGACCAGGTGGGCGGCGGTGCCGGCGGCCTGCCCCTGGGTGGCGCAGGTCGCCATCACGCGGGTGGATCCGAAGGCGACGTGGGAGGCGGAGATGTCCCGCCCGGCCATCAGCAGGTTGCCGACGTTGCGCGAGTAGAGCGAGCGGAACGGGATCTCGTACGTCCCGTCGGTGTACCGCTGCTGGGCTCCGGCCCGCTCCGCGTACACGCCCTCCACCGGGTGCAGGTCGATCGACCACCCGCCGAAGGCGACCGTGTCCGGGAAGGAGCGCTGCTCCAGCAGGTCGTGCTGCGTCAGGGTGTGGTCGCCGACGAACCGCCGGTACTCGCGCTTGCCGGGGATCGCGCCGACCCAGTCCAGCGTGAGGGTGTCCGCGTCGAACTGCCCGGAGTTCTTGATGTGGTCCCAGATCCCGTAGACCACGCTCCACAGCTCGTCGCGGATCCGCTCGTTGTCGGTGACGGTGTCCAGCTCGCCGCCCCACTCGATCCACCAGTACGCGCAGCCCCGGTCGCCGGTGCGGATCGACCGGTTCGCCAGGATCGGCGTGCGGGAGATGTCCCGTGCGATGCTCGGCGGGACGAAGCGCTCCGGCTTCCCGGTGTCGTGCGTCGAGAAGAAGATCGAGGAGCCGAGCAGCTCGTCGTCCGGCTCGTCCGGCGCCCAGGGCTCGCCGTGCTCGGCGCGTCCCTCACGACCGATCCGGTGCTCGGCACCGGCGAGCGCGCCGATCAGCCCGTCGCCGGTGCAGTCGAGGAACACCGGGGCCGAGAACACCGTCTCGATCTCCGACCCCATCGTCCAGCCGGTGACCGAGGCGATCCGCGCCGGGTCCGCCTGGTCCATGGCGATCGTGCGCACGTCGGTGCTCAGGTGCAGCGAGACGTTCGGCTCGGCCCGGACCAGGTCGAGCACCACCTGGTCCCAGTAGATCGCGTTGCCCTGCGGGTTGCGGAACTGGTTCTCCAGGAACAGCTCGCCCATGATCCCGGTCTCGCGCGCGAACCGCTGGGTGCCGTGCGCGGTGGCGCCGACCACCCACACCCGGATCTCGCTGGACGAGTTGCCGCCGAGCACCGGACGGTTCGTGATCAGCGCGACCCGCGACCCCAGGCGGGCGGCGGCCACCGCGGCGGTCGTGCCGGCCAGACCTCCTCCGACGACGACGACATCGAACGCTGCGTTGCGAGATTCCATGTGCGGGAACGTACCACTCTGTGCATATTGCGTCCCATCTAGTGGCATGCTGCTCCCATCAGTTGCTCAGAACGAGTCACTGCACCCCGAACGCTCGACGACGAAGTGCGAGGATCTGCCATGACCGACCCGACCCCCTCCCGGCCGGAGGGCGCTGCCGTCACCACGGCCGAGCCGCCGACCAGCAGCCCCGTGGCGAGCGACGACGCCCGCCGCCGGCAGATGCGCAAGGTGATCCTCACCGCGGGCGCCGGTCACTTCGTCGAGTGGTTCGACTTCGGCCTCTACGGCACGCTCGCGACCGTCATCTCCCTGCACTTCTTCCGGCAGGGCGACTCGCAGGCGGCCCTGCTGTCCGCCTTCGCCGTCTTCGGCGCCGGCTTCGTGGTCCGCCCGCTCGGCGGCCTGTTCTGGGGGTCGATGGGCGACCGGATCGGGCGCAAGACCACGCTGGCCGCCGTCATCCTGGTCACCAGCGGCGCCACCGCCGTGATGGGCGTGCTGCCCACCTACTCGCAGGTCGGCCTGCTCGCCCCCGCGCTGCTCGTGGTCGTCCGCCTGGTGCAGGGCTTCGCCGCCGGCGGCGAGAGCTCCGGCGCCACCACCCTGCTCGCCGAGTACGCCCCGTCCAACCGGCGCGGCTTCGTCACCAGCTTCATCGACGTCTTCGGCTTCGCGGCCTTCGTGGTCGGCGGCGGCCTGGTCTTCCTGTTCACGGCGCTCGCCGGGGAGGACGCGCTGAACTCCTGGGGCTGGCGGGTGCTGTTCCTGGTCGCCGTGCCGCTCGGACTGGTCGGCCTCTACCTGCGGCGCAAGCTCGAGGACACCCCCGAGTTCCAGGCGGTCCAGGCCAGCGGCGAGGTGGCGCACAACCCGCTGCGCCGCTCGCTGACCACCTCCGGCAAGGCGCTGCTGTTCTGCGTCGGCTTCGTGGTCATCAAGGCCGTCGGGCACTGGAGCCTCCAGGCGTTCATGCCCTCGTACCTCAAGTCCGAGCTCGGCTACAGCGCGCAGGTCGCCTACGGCGTCACCGTGGTCGGCTTCCTGGTGATCGCCGCGCTGGTGCCCGTGTTCGGCCTGCTCAGCGACCACGTCGGCCGCAAGCCGGTGATGATCGCCGGCTGCGCGGGCTTCGTCGTCCTCACCTACCCCGCGTTCCTGGTGATGGACACCGGCAACATGTGGGCCGCCGGCGGCGCGCTCGTGCTGCTCGGCGTGTTCATGGCCGCCTTCGACGGGGCGATGAACGCCGCGATGGCCGAGCTGTTCCCGACCAACATCCGCTACGGCGCCATGTCGATCGCGTACAACCTCGCCGTCGCGGTCTTCGGCGGCATCACGCCCTACTTCGCGACCTTCCTGATCACCCGGACCGGCAACACCTTCGCCCCGGCGTTCTACATCATGGCCGCCGCCGTGATCACCCTGGTCACCGTCCTGCGCTCCCGCGAGACCTTCCGCGACGCGCTCCGCAAGGGCTGACCGCGGCGTCCGCCCGTGGCACGACGACGGCCCCGGACCCCCGCCTGGTGCGGGTGGGTCCGGGGCCGTCGGTGCGTCTGCGCCGGTTCAGCCCAGCAGCGCGTTGCCGTACTTCAGCAGGATCATCGCGCCGAGCACGACGATCACCGCGATCGTGATGAACCAGTCGTTCCCGGAGGACACGAACTCGCGCGCCCAGCGCTTCACCCCGGCGGGCAGCGGCAGGTACCCCTCGCGGACGTTCAGCCGGGTCAGCCCCGCCCACACCAGCGTCGTGGTCACCGTGATCAGCAGGCACCACGGGCACAGCGCACCGATCACGAAGTACGACTGCGAGAAGAGCCACCACGCGAACACCAGGGCGATCGTGTAGAGCGCCTCGGTGCCGAGCATGAACCAGCGCGGGAACCGCACCCCGCCGATCACCGCCACCGACAGCGTGATCACCACGACCTCGAAGGCGATGCCGAGGAAGGCGTTCGGGAACCCCAGCAGCTGCGCCTGGGACGACTCGGCCACCGTCTTGCAGGACAGCACCGCGCTGATGTCGCAGCCCAGGTCGACGTTCGGGTTCTTGGCGATCTGCCACGCCTCGATCGACAGCACGAACGAGGTGAACAGGCCGATCACGCCGGAGACGACCATCTCGATCGCGGTGCGGCGGCGCCAGGCGGTGGTGGCCGGCGCGGCGGGGTCGTGGCGGTCGACTGCGAACTCGTCGTCGGGCAGCTCGTCCGCGGGGGCGAAGTCGTCGTCGGTCACGGTCGTCATCGTCGCATCCTCACCTGGGAGTTCTCCGGACATCGTGGCGGAACCACCCCTGCGGCTCCCAGGGACGTACGTCCTCGGCGCACGTAGGCTCGCCGGCGTGACCTCGCTCGTGCTCGCCTCCGCCTCCCCCGCCCGTCTGACCACCCTGCGTTCCGCCGGTGTCGAGCCGACCGTCGCGGTCTCCGCCGTCGACGAGCCCGCGGTGCTGGCCCAGGCCGGCGAGGTGCGCCCGGAGGACGCGGTGCTCCTGCTCGCCCGCGCCAAGGCCCGCGACGTCGCCCCGGCGCACCCGGGCGCGCTGGTGCTCGGCTGCGACTCCATGCTCGAGCTCGACGGCGCGGTGCTCGGCAAGCCCACCGACGCCGCCGACGCCGCCGCCCGGTGGCGGGCCATGCGCGGGCGCTCCGGCCGGCTGCACAGCGGGCACTGGCTGGTGGACGGCCGCACCCGCTCCGGCGGCGGGGCCGTGGAGGTCGGCGCGACCTCGACCACGGTGGTGCACTTCGCCGAGGTGACCGACGCCGAGATCGCCGCCTACGTCGGCACCGGCGAGCCGCTGCACGTGGCGGGGGCCTTCACGATCGACGGGCTGGGCGGACCGTTCGTCACCGGGATCGAGGGCGACCACCACGGCGTCGTCGGGCTCAGCCTGCCGCTGCTGCGCACGCTGCTCGCCGACCTCGGCGTGACGTTCCCCGACCTCTGGGGCCCCGCGGCGCGCTGAGCACCGTTTGTCCCCACCGGACAACGCCCGCCCCGCCACCCGGCGGCATCCGCGGCTCGCCGTTGTCGATTCCTCCAAGAGCGCTCCGGGAGCCGTTGGCCGGTTCCACGATCTTCCCCGGCAGGCCCGTCCGGGGCGTGTCCGACGGGCGGCCCCGCGTTACGGTGAGCCGTGCCCCGCATCTCCAAGGTCCTCGTCGCCAACCGCGGTGAGATCGCCGTCCGTGTCGCCCGTGCCTGCCGTGACGCCGGGATCGGCTCCGTCGCCGTCTACGCCGACCCCGACCGGGAGGCCCTGCACGTCCGGACCGCCGACGAGGCGTTCGCCCTGGACGGCAGCCGCGCGGCCGAGACCTACCTCGACATCGCCAAGCTGCTCGACGTCGCCCGGCGCTCCGGCGCGGACGCCGTGCACCCCGGCTACGGCTTCCTGTCCGAGAACGCCGAGTTCGCCCAGGCGGTGATCGACGCCGGCCTGGTGTGGATCGGCCCGCCGCCCTCGGCGATCGAGTCCCTCGGCGACAAGGTCAGCGCGCGCCACCTCGCGCAGCGCGCCGGTGCGCCGCTGGTCGCCGGCACCCCCGACCCGGTCTCCGGCGCGGCCGAGGTGCACGCCTTCGTCGCCGAGCACGGCCTGCCGGTCGCGATCAAGGCGGCCTTCGGCGGCGGCGGGCGCGGGCTCAAGGTCGCGCGCACCGAGGACGAGATCGACGAGCTGTACGAGTCCGCCGTCCGTGAGGCCACCGCCGCCTTCGGCCGCGGCGAGTGCTTCGTCGAGCGCTACCTCGACCGCCCCCGGCACGTCGAGACCCAGTGCCTCGCCGACGAGCACGGCGGCGTGGTCGTCGTCTCCACCCGCGACTGCTCCCTGCAGCGCCGGCACCAGAAGCTCGTGGAGGAGGCGCCCGCGCCCTTCCTCACCGACGAGCAGCGCCGCCTGCTGGTCGACTCCTCGATCGCGATCCTGCGCGAGGCCGGCTACGTCGGCGCCGGCACCTGCGAGTTCCTGGTCGCCGCCGACGGCACCGTGTCCTTCCTCGAGGTGAACACCCGCCTGCAGGTCGAGCACCCGGTCTCCGAGGAGATCAGCGGCATCGACCTGGTCCGCGAGCAGCTGCGGATCGCCGCCGGCGAGCCCCTCGGCTACGACCACGTCGAGACCCGTGGGCACTCGCTGGAGTTCCGGATCAACGGCGAGGACCCCGCCGCGGGCTTCCTGCCGGCGCCCGGCAAGATCACCACCCTGCGCCTGCCCGCCGGCCCCGGCGTGCGCGTCGACTCCGGCGTCGTCGAGGGCGACTCGGTCTCCGGCATGTTCGACTCGATGATCGCCAAGCTCGTCGTCACCGGTGCCACCCGCACCCAGGCGATCGAGCGGGCCCGGCGCGCGCTGACCGAGATGGAGGTCGTCGGCATCCCCACCGTCGTGCCGTTCCACCGCGCCGTGCTCCAGGAGGAGGCCTTCGCCCCCGCCGACCCCGCCCAGCCGTTCTCGGTGCACACCCGCTGGATCGAGACCGAGTTCGCCGAGCGCCTGCCCGCCCTCGTCGGCGGCACCCCCGCCGCCACCACGCCCGCCGCCCCCGCCGAGGAGGCGCCCGCCACCGAGCGCGTCGTGGTCGAGGTCGACGGCAAGCGCCTGGAGGTCGTGCTGCCCGCCGCGCTCGCGCTGCGCGTCGGCGGTCGCGTCCGGGCCGCCGCCGGTCCGCGCCGCGCACCCCGCCGCTCCGGCGGTGCCCGTGCCGGTCAGCCCGCCTCCTCGGGGAACAGCCTGACCTCGCCGATGCAGGGCACCATCGTCAAGGTCGCCGTCGAGGAGGGCGCGCAGGTGGCCGAGGGCGACCTGGTCGTCGTGCTCGAGGCGATGAAGATGGAGCAGCCGCTGGTCGCGCACCGCGCCGGCACCGTCGCCTCGCTCACCGCCGGCGTCGGCGCCACGGTCGGGGCCGGTGCGGTGATCTGCGAGATCGTCGACTGACCGCATGACGCATGACGCGGCTGCCGCGCCCACGCCCGGGCCCGACGCGGCTGCGCCCGACGCGCCCCCGGTCGAGGCCGCGCGCGCCCCGCACCGGCCGCGCCACCCCGGCGACGGCTGGGTCGACTGCCGCTGCGGCCACCGGCACTGGGGGCTGTGCGGCGCCGCCGGCCTGCTGCTCGCCCGCCCCGCCGCGGACGGCCGGCCCGTGACCGTGCTGCTCCAGCACCGCGTGCCGTGGAGCCACCACGGCGGCACCTGGGGTGTGCCCGGCGGCGCCCGGCACCCCGACGAGACCGCCGTGCAGGCCGCCCTGCGCGAGACCGCCGAGGAGGCCGGCGTCGACCCCGCCGCCGTGCGGGTGGTCGGGGAGCACGTGCTCGACCACGTCGACTGGTCGTACACCACCGTGCTCGCCGTGGCCGTGCGCGACGAGGGCACCCTGGACGCCCGCCCCACCGACGACGAGAGCCTGGCGATCGTCTGGGTGCCGCTGGACGAGGTGCCGGACCGCCCGCTGCTGCCCGCCTTCGCCGACGCCTGGCCGGGTCTGCGCGAGACGCTGCTCGCGGCGCTGGCCGAGGCAGGCACCGAGCCGGAGCCCGGGCCGCTCCCCGTCGAGGGACGGACGGCCCCCGAGGCACCCCGCGAGCGCGAGTAAGGTTCGCCTCACCTTCATCGTCCGTCCCGCCGTGAACCGCGCCGGGACCCGTCCCGCCGAGGACACATGAGCACGACCCACGACGACTCGACCGACCCCCGCGACCCCGGGACCGGCACCGCCGGGACCGCCGAGACCGAGACCCCCGAGGCCGGTACCGCCGCGGAGGTCAGCACCACCACCGGGACCGAGACCTCCGCCCGGCGCGGCATGACCCGGCGCGGGCTGCTCGGCCTGGCCGGCGGGGGCGCCGCCGCCGTCGCGGTGGCCGCCACCGGCTTCGGCGTGGGCCGCGCCACCGCCCCCGCACCGGCCACCGGCAGCGGCGCCGAGGTCTACGCCTTCACCGGCGAGCACCAGGCGGGGATCGTCACCCCGGCGCAGGACCGGATGTACACCGCCGCCTTCGACGTCACCGCCACCACCCGCGAGGACCTGGTCGCCCTGCTCCAGGCGTGGACCACCATGGCGGCCCGGCTCACGCAGGGGCTGTCCGCCGGTCCGCTCGGCTACGCCTCCGGCCCCTACGACGCACCCCCGGACGACACCGGCGAGGCCGCCGACCTGCCGCCCGCCGGGCTGACGCTGACCTTCGGCCTCGGCCGCAGCCTGTTCGTCGGCGGTGCCACGGATAGCACCGTCGAGGACCGGTTCGGGATCGCCGACCGGCTGCCCGCCGCCCTGGTCGACCTGCCGCACTTCCCCGGCGACGCCCTGGAGGACGCCCGCTGCGGCGGCGACCTGGTCGTGCAGGCCTGCGCCGACGACCCGCAGGTGGCCGTGCACGCGATCCGCAACCTGTCCCGGGTCGCCTTCGGCTCCGCGCGGATCCGGTGGACCCAGCTCGGCTACGGCCGCACGTCCTCCACGTCGACCGCGCAGCAGACCCCGCGCAACCTGTTCGGCTTCAAGGACGGCACCGCCAACATCAAGGCGGAGGAGCCCGAGGCGCTGGACGACCACGTCTGGGTGCAGTCCGGCGACGGCACCGACGCCGAGGCGTGGCTGGCCGGCGGCACCTACCTGGTGGCGCGGCGGATCCGGATGACCATCGAGACCTGGGACCGCTCCGCCCTGCGCGAGCAGGAGGCCGTGATCGGGCGGTCGAAGGCCGAGGGCGCCCCGCTGTCCGGCGGCACCGAGTTCACCGAGCCGGACTTCGCCCGTGCCGGTCGCGACGACGTCCCGCTGATCCCGGTCGACTCGCACGTCCGGATGGCCCACCCCACCCAGAACGACGGCGTGCGGATGCTGCGGCGCGGGTACAACTTCACCGACGGCAACGACGAGCTCGGCCGGCTGGACGCCGGGCTGTTCTTCCTCGCCTTCGTGCGCGACCCCTGCACCCAGTACATCCCGATGCAGACCGCGCTGGCGCGCTCGGACGCCCTGAGCGAGTACCTGCGGCACACCGGCTCCGGGCTGTGGGCGGTGCCCGCGGGCGTGCCCACCGGGGCGCTGGACGCCGCCGGGGCACCGGTCGCCGGGCGGTCGGACACCTACGTCGGGTCGGCGCTGCTCGCGTAGCGCCACCCGCGCACGGGCCCCCGCGCCCTCGCGCGCCGGTAGGTTGGCCGGATGACCGACGCGTCCCCCCAGCCCGGCTCCCCCACGCCGCCGGACGCCGGCACCGCCACCCGCGTCACGCTGGCCGCCCTGGTCACCGTGCTCGCCGTGGACGCCGTGCGTGCCTCCGGCCCGGCGCTCGACCGGGCGTTCACCGCGGGCACCGGCATCGTCGCGGGGACCGCGCTGGCCACCTACGTCGGCGCCGGCCTGCTCGCCGCGCTCCTGCTGCTGGTCACCGGTCGGCGCGAGGGCACCGCCGGCGGGCGGACCGTGCTGGTCGCGGTCGCCGTGCTCGGTGCCGCCCGGCTCGCCGCGCAGGGGCTGCACGACCTGCCGCGCTTCGTGCTCGTGCTGGTCACCGCGTCGCTCGCCGTCGCCGCGCTGGTGCTGGCCACCACCCTGGTCGCCGGCCGGCCCGGCGGCGGGCGGCAGGCCGCGATCGGCACCGTGCTCGGCGCCGGGATCTCCACCGCGCTCCAGCTCACCCTGGGGACCTGGGACCCGCTGTGGCACGGCGGGGTCGTCGGCACCCTGGTCGCCGTCGGCCTGGTCGCCGCCACCCTCGCCGTCGCCGCGGTCGCCGTGCGCCAGCGGCCCACCGGGCGCGCCCGCCGCACCTGGACGCTCGGGCCGACGCTCGCGCTGGTCCTGATGGCGCTCGCCAACCCCGCCTTCGCCGCCTCGCAGTCCGGCCTGCCGCTGCTGGTCGCCGGCACCGTGCTCGTGGTCGCCGCCGCGGGAACCGTCTGGCTGCTGCTGGTGCCCCGGGTGCTCGTGCCGGGGGTGCGGGTGCTCGCCTCCGTCGTGCTGCCGGTCGCCGTCGCCGCCGCGTTCCTGCTGCCCGACGCCGGATCGCTGGTCGCCCTGGCCGTCGCCCTGCCCGCCACCGGCGTCGTGCTGGCCGGCGCGCTCAGCACCCACCGTCCGGCGCCGCCCGGGATCCCCCGCACCGCCGTCGCCACCGCCGGCGTCGGTCTCGGCCTGGTGCTCGTGCTGCTGGTCTACCTGCTCGACTACGACGTGCCGCTCGGGATCGACAACGCCTGGGTCGTCGTCGCCGCGAGCGTGCTGCTCGCCCTCGGCGGCCTGCGCCGGACCACCCCGGACGCCCCGGTCACCACCGAGCCCGCCCCGCCGCTGCGCGCGAACGCCCTGCGCCTGCTGGTGCTGCCCTCGGTGGTGCTGCTCGCGATCGGCTGGTGGGCCGCGCCGCCCGCCCCCGCCGCCACCGACTCGGCCGCCGACAGCCTGGTCGTGCTGGACTGGAACCTGCACTACGGCGTCGCCGCCGACACCGCCGTCGACCTGGAGCAGATCGCCCGCACCATCGAGCAGCAGCGCCCCGACGTGGTGCTGCTGCAGGAGGTGGCGCGCGGCTGGGTGCTCGGCGGCGGCGTCGACATGGCCACCTGGCTCGGCGACCGGCTCGGCATGCACGTCGAGTTCGCCCCGGCGGCCGACCGGCAGTTCGGCAACGTCCTGCTGTCCCGCACCCCGCTGCGCGACGTCGAGATCATCGACCTGCCCTACGGCGACGGCCCGCAGGCGCGCTCCGCGATCACCGCCGTGGTCGACGGCCCCGGCGGGACGCCGGTGCGTGTGACCTCCGTGCACCTCCAGCACCGGGACGACAACACCGCGACCCGGCTGGAGCAGATCGCCGCGCTGACCGCCGCGCTGCCGGACGACGGCCCCGCGGTGCTCACCGGCGACCTCAACGCCGAGCCCGGCTCCCCCGAGGTCGAGGCGCTCACCGCCGCCGGCTGGGTCAGCGCGATCGACACCGCCGGCGACCCCGACGCGCTCACCCACCCCAGCGACGACCCGGACGTGCGGATCGACTGGGTGTTCGGCCGTGGCGTCGACCTGACCGACGCCCGGGTGCTCACCGACGAGTCCTCCGACCACCTCGCGGTGGTCACGACGGTGCGCGTGCCCTGATCGATCCTGGAGCGCCCCGCGCTACTCGTCCAGGTGGTGCAGCACCCGGGCCACCTCGGCGATGCTGCCGGACAGCGACGGGTACACCGTGAACGCCTTCGCCACGTCGTCCACCGTCAGGCCGTGCGACACCGCCAGCGTGATCGGGAAGATCAGCTCGCTCGCCCGCGGCGCCACCACCACCCCGCCGAGCACCGTGCCCGCCGTCGGGTGCGCGAACAGCTTCACGAACCCGTCCCGGACGCCCAGCATCTTCGCGCGCGGGTTGCGGGCCAGCGGCAGCGTGTTCGTCACGAAGTGCGCCCCGCGCTCGCGCAGCGCCGCCTCGCTCGACCCCACCGTGGCGATCTCCGGCGCGGTGAAGATGTTCGCCGCCACCCCGCGCAGCGCCAGCGGGGACACCGCGTCGCCCAGCGCGTGCGCCATCGCGATCCGCCCCTGCATCGCCGCCACCGACGCCAGCGGCAGCACCCCCGTCACGTCGCCCGCCGCGTAGACCCCGCGCACCGACGTCCGCGACACCCGGTCCACCTCGATGTGCCCGGAGGCCGTGGTGCGCACCCCGGACCCCTCCAGGCCCAGCCCCCGCGTGCTCGGCACCGAGCCCACCGCCAGCAGGACGTGCGAACCGGTGATCTCCCGCCCGTCCGCGAGCGTGACCACCACACCGTCGGCGGTCCGCCGAGCGGCGGTCGCCCGGGCTCGCGGCACCACCTGCATCCCGCGCGAGCGGAACACCTCCTCCAGCATCGCCGCGGCGTCCGCGTCCTCCCCCGGCAGCACCCGGTCACGGCTGGAGACCAGCACCACCTGCGATCCCAGCGAGACGTACGCCCCGGCGAACTCCGCACCGGTCACGCCCGAGCCGACCACCACCAGCCGCTCCGGCAGCTGCTCCAGGCGGTACAGCTGCGTCCAGGTGAGGATCCGCTGCCCGTCCGGCTGCGCGTCCGGCAGCGTGCGCGGCGTCGCCCCGGTCGCCAGCAGCACCGCGTCCGCCGCCAGCGTCTCGACCACCTCGCCGCCCGGCGACCGCTCCACCACCACCCGCTCCGGGCCGTCCAGCCGGCCGTGGCCCGCCAGCACCCGCACCCCCTCGCGCTCCATCCGGGTGAGGATGTCGTGCGACTGGGCCAGCGCCAGCTCGCGCACCCGCGCGTTCACCGCCGCCATGTCGATGCTGTGGCGTCGCGCCGGACCCGGGTCGCCCGCCGGCAGGTCCAGCCGGATCCCGAGCTCCCCCGCGCGCTCCGCGATCGTCATCCACTCCGCCGTCGCGATCAGCGTCTTCGACGGCACCACGTCCGTCAGCACCGCCGACCCGCCCAGTCCCGCGCGCTCCACCACCGTCACGTCCGCACCGAGCCGCCGCGCCACCAGCGCCGCCTCGTAGCCACCCGGGCCGCCGCCGACCACCACCACGTGCGGCGCAGTCCGCCCCGGGGCTGCCGGGCGCGCGGGCTGGTCCGCCGACGCGGGCGCGGGCTGGTCCGCCGACTCGGGTGCGGGCGCGGCTGCCGGGACGGGGACGTCTGCCGGCGCGGGCGCAGGCGCGTCTGCGGGCACCGGGGGCGGCGTCGGCGCGGACTCCGGTGCGAGGTTCGGGATCGCGGGGTCGGACGGGGGCTGCGTCACGGCTGCCATCCTGCCGGTTCCCGCCGCACGCGCGAGTGGAACGCAGGCACGATCCCCCGGGCACGTGCCCGGGCCGCCCGCACGCCGGTAGGCTCGACCGTCGCGGCCGACGCCGCACGACCCACCCGCCGGACGCGCTCCGGCCGCCCGGCAGAAGGAGCACCCATGGCCGACGACGCCCGTCTCGACGACCTCACCGCCGACCCGCTGGAGGTCGCCGCCGACGCCGCCGCGTACCTCGCGCAGGCCACCGGCGTGGCGAAGCACGACATCGCCCTGGTTCTCGGCTCGGGCTGGGGCGGCGCCGCCGACCTGCTGGGCGAGACCGTCGCCGAGATCGCTGCCCCCGAGGTCCCCGGCTTCGCCGCCCCCGCGGTCGTCGGCCACGTCGGCACCATCCGCTCGATCCGGATCGCGGGCACCGACAAGCACGCGCTGGTCCTCGGCTCGCGCACCCACCTGTACGAGGGCAAGGGCGTGCGACGCGTCGTGCACGGCGTGCGCACCGCCGCCGCGGCCGGCTGCTCCACCATCGTGCTCACCAACGGCTGCGGCGGCCTCGACCCGTCGTGGAAGCCGGGCACCCCCGTGCTCATCCGCGACCACATCAACCTCACCACGGTCTCCCCGCTCGAGGGCGCGACCTTCGTCGATCTCACCGACCTGTACTCCGGCCGGCTGCGCGACCTCGCCCGGACCGTGGACAGCACCCTCGACGAGGGCGTCTACGTGCAGTTCCGCGGCCCGCACTACGAGACCCCGGCCGAGGTGAAGATGGCCGGCGTGCTCGGCGGCAGCCTGGTCGGCATGTCCACCACCATCGAGGCCATCGCCGCCCGCCACGTCGGCATGGAGGTGCTCGGCATCTCCCTGGTCACCAACCTCGCCGCCGGCATCAGCGACGAGCCGCTGTCGCACGCCGAGGTCATCGAGGCCGGTCAGGCCGCCGGCCCGCGGATCAGCCGCCTGCTCGCGGAGATCGTCGCCGCGATCTGACACCGCGCACCACGCACCACCCCCGCCTGCGGCACCCGCCGCCCGGGGTACAGCACGCAGCGGGGCCGGACGCCCCGAGGGAGAAGGACGACAGGCATGAGCGAGCCGCTCAGCACCGCGACGCACGACGAGACCTGGCAGGCGCTGGCCGCCGAGGTCCGCGAGTGGATCGCCGACGACCCCGACCCCGCCACCGTCGACGAGCTCACCGCCCTGCTCGAGCGGGCGACCGCCGACACCGGCACGGCGTCCGGCACCGAGCGCACCGCCGCCGACCTGGACGTCGAGCGGGCCCGCGCCGACCTCGCCGACAGGTTCACCGGCCTGCTCCAGTTCGGCACCGCCGGCCTGCGCGGCGAGATCGCCGGCGGCCCCGCCCGGATGAACCGCGCCGTCGTCATCCGGGCGGCCTCCGGCCTCGGCGCCTACCTGCTCGGCGAGCTCGACGGCGTCGGGCGTCCGCGCGTCGTCGTCGGCCACGACGCACGGCACCGCTCCGTCGACTTCGCCCACGACACCGCCGCCGTGCTCACCGCCGTCGGGATCGACGTGCTCATGCTGCCGCCGCAGCTGCCCACCCCCGTGCTCGCCTTCGCCGTGCGCCACCTCGGTGCCGACGCCGGCGTCATGGTCACCGCCAGCCACAACCCCCCGCGGGACAACGGCTACAAGGTCTACCTCGGCGGTCGCGTCGTCGGCGGCTCCGGCCAGGGCGCGCAGATCGTCCCCCCGATGGACGGTGCCATCGCCGCCGAGATCGGTCGCGTGCCCTCCGTCGCCTCCGTGCCACGCGCCGCCGACGGCTGGACCACCCTCGGTCCCGAGATCGTCGACGCCTACACCGCCGCCGTCGGGGCGCTGGCCGCCGACGACGCCGAGACCCGGGCCCGTGCCGCCGCCCTGCGCGTCGTGCTCACCCCCATGCACGGCGTCGGCGGGGAGACCGCCCAGCGCGTGCTGCGCGCCGCGGGCTTCACCGACCTGCACGTCGTCGCCGAGCAGGCCGAGCCCGACCCCGACTTCCCCACCGTCGCCTTCCCGAACCCCGAAGAGCCCGGCGCCATCGACCTCGCCGTCGCGCTGGCCGCCGCGGTGGACGCCGACCTGGTGATCGCGCTCGACCCCGACGCCGACCGCTGCGGCGCCGCCATCCGTGACCCGCGCGCCCGTACCCACACCGGCACCGAGAGCGCCGCCGCCGACGGCTGGCGCATGCTGCACGGTGACGAGGTCGGCGCCCTCCTCGGCTCCGTCGCCGCCGGTCGCTTCGGCACCGACGGGGCCGAGGTGGTCGAGGACGCCCCCGTGCTCGCCAACTCCATCGTGTCGTCCCGGCTGCTCTCCCGGATCGCCGGTGCCGCCGGGCTGCGTCACGCCCAGACCCTCACCGGCTTCAAGTGGATCTCCCGCGTCGACGGCCTCGCCTTCGGCTACGAGGAGGCCCTCGGCTACTGCGTCGACCCCGCCGACGTCCGCGACAAGGACGGCATCTCCGCCGCCCTCGTGCTCTGCGGGCTCGCCGCCGGGCTCAAGGCCGCCGGCCGCACGCCGGTCGACGTCCTCGACGATCTCGCCCGCCGGCACGGCCTACACCTCACCGACCAGCTGTCGGCCCGGTTCACCGACCTGTCGAAGATCCCCGCCGCCATGGCCCGCCTGCGCGAGCAGCCGCCGACGCACCTCGGCGGGTCCCCCGTCGTCTCCGTCGTCGACCTCGCCGCCGGCACCGACGCCGAGCGCGGCGGCCTGCCGCCCACCGACGGCATCCGCCTGCTCGCCGCCGACGACACCCGCGTCATCGTGCGCCCCTCCGGCACCGAGCCCAAGGTCAAGTGCTACCTCGAGGTCGTCCTGCCCGTCGAGGCCGAGGCACCCTTCGAGACCGTCGGCCAGGCGCGGGTCGCCGCCCGGCAGCGGCTCGACGCCGTGCGCGCCGACGTCGCGGCCGCGCTGGGGCTCTGACACCGCTCAGCGCTCGCACCACGCACACTCTGCACGACGCCGCGAGCCCGGCCCGAGATCGCTCTCGGACCGGGCTCGCGGTCTGCCTGCCCGCGGGTGCTCCCGCGCGCGATGCGTCGGGTCAGTACCCGCCGTCGGCCTCGAAGCCGGAGATCACTGCCGCCGTGCCCGACAGGCCCAGACGCGTCGCACCCGCCTCGATCATCGCCAGCGCGTCCGCCGCCGTGCGCACCCCGCCCGAGGCCTTCACGCCGAGGCGTCCGCCGACCGTCGCCGCCATGATCTCCACCGCGTGCACCGTCGCCCCGCCCGCCGGGTGGAAGCCCGTCGACGTCTTGACGAAGTCCGCGCCCGCCGCCTCCGCGGCCTTGCAGACCTCCACGATCTCGTGGTCCGTCAGCGCCGCCGACTCGATGATCACCTTGAGCACCGTCGGTGCCGGGGCCGCCGCACGCACCGCCGCGATGTCCGCCTGCACCGCCGCGAAGTCGCCCGACTTCGCCACGCCGACGTCGATCACCATGTCGACCTCGTCCGCGCCGTCCGCGACCGAGCGCGCCGCCTCCGCGGCCTTCACGTCGCTGTGGTGCTTGCCCGAGGGGAAACCGCAGACCGTCGCGATCTTCAGGCCCTTCGCGTCCAGCGGCAGGAACGACGGCGAGACGCAGACCGAGTAGACGCCCAGGCGGACGCCCTCCTCGACCAGCGCCGCCACGTCGGCGGCCGTGGCCTCCGGCTTCAGCAGCGTGTGATCGACGAACTTCGCGAGCCCAGCGGCGTCGAGAGTGGCGCTCATCGGTGGTGCCTTCCTTGTCAGTGCGATGCGTAGCCGGGCAGGATCACCCGGTCGATGAGATCTCGGCGCACGTCCTGGTGGCAGAACGCGTGCCGTGCGGCGGTGACCGTGACGTCCCGCAGGTCGTCGAGCGTCCACCCCGCGTCCGCCACCAGCCGGGACATCTCGCCCGACATGCTCGTGGCCGACTGGAGACGGTTGTCGGTGTTCAGCGTGACCGCGAAGCCGAGGCGCAGCAGCGTCGTCACCGGGTGCTCCGCCACCGAGGGGGCGCCGCCCGTCTGCACGTTCGACGTCGGGCACACCTCCAGCGCGATCCGGCGGTCCCGCACCCAGTGCGCCAACCGACCCAGACGTGGGGCGCCGTCCGGCTCCGTCGCGAGCGTCACGTCCTCCATCAGACGGATCCCATGGCCGATCCGCAGCGCGCCCACGTCCACCGCGTCGTCCACCGACTCGTGGCCGGCAGCCTCGCCCGCGTGCACCGTCACCGGGAAGCGCGCCGCCCGCAGGCTCGCGAACGCCGCGCCCATCGCCTGCGCCGGGTACCCGTGCTCCGGGCCGGCGATGTCGAAGCCCACCACCCCGCGGTCCCGGTTCGCCAGCGCCAGCGCCGCGATCTCGTCCGCGCGGTCCGAGTCCCGCATCGCGCACAGCAGCAGCCCGACCCGGATCTCCCTCCCCTGCGCGGCGGCGGCCTCGATCCCCTCGTCCGCGCCCGCCCGCACCGCGTCGACCACCTGCTGCAACGACAGACCGCCGGCCTGGTGCAGCTCCGGAGCGAACCGCTCCTCGACGTAGACCACGCCGTCCGCCGCCAGATCCAGCACCGCCTCGCGCGCCACCCGGCGCAGCGCGGGGGCCGTCTGCATCACGGCGATCGTGTGCACGAACGTCGCGATGTACACCTCGAGACTGCCTGCATCCGCCTGCGCGAAGAACCAACGCCCCAGCTCGTCGGGATCGGTGGTCGGCAGCTCGTGACCGATCTCCGCGGCCAGCTCCACCACCGTCGCGGGGCGCACACCGCCGTCCAGGTGATCGTGGAGCAGGACCTTCGGCAGGGCGAGGATCTGCTCCGGTGTCATGCGCTCACGGTACTGGCCGGGGTGCCCCCGCGTCGCATCGCCCTCCGGAGTCGGGGGGTGGCCGCCGCGTCACGGATAGTCGCCCCGTCGGGAGCGGTCGCCAGCTCAGCAGTGGCCGCCCCGTCGGGAGCGGTCGCCAGCTCAGCAGTGGCCGCCCCGTCGGGAGCGGTCGCCAGCTCAGCAGTGGCCGCCCCGCTGGGGTACTCGCCCCGCCAGCCGTGGCCGCCCAGCCCGGGGTGCTCGCCCCATCGACCGTCGACGCCCCGTCAGGGGTAGTCGTCGCGCTCATCCTCCGGAACCCGCGCGCGCTGCTCCGCGACGTCCCCCGCATCCGCCTCGTCCACCAGGTCCGGGCGTGCGTCCTCGGGCACGTAGGCACCGTCCTCCGACGAACGTCGGTCGTCGGAGGCGACCTCGGGAAGATCCGTCAGCTCGGGCTCCACCAGACCGGCGTCCTCCCAGGACCGGTCACCGGGCACGGTGCTCATCGCAGCCTCCTCGCGTCGGTCCTTCCATCGTGCCCCCGGAGAGGCACGAGCGCCATGCAAGGGCGCCGGGGACGACGCACGAGCGGCAGCGAGCACAAGGAGCAAGCGAGCAGCGAGGACAAGGAGCAAGCGAGCAGCGAGCACAAGGAGCAAGCGAGCAGCGAGCACAAGGAGCAGGTGGGCAGCGAGCGCGAGGGACGGGCGGGGGACGACGGAGACCCGCGAGCGGCAGCGAGGACGCAGCAGGGCGCGCCCGCAACGCGACCCACGCCGGCTAGAACGGTGGAGGCGGCGGCGGTCCGGCCTCGGCGCCGAGCGCGGCTCCCGGTGGAACGGGGGTGCCGAGGTGGCGGTGGTGCCCGTCCTGGCCGGGCACGACGTGGTGCTGGTGCCCGGCGGGGGTGGTCCACACGTAGGTGCCGGGCGCGGTCTGTCGCAGCCTGAACCCGCCGTCGGTCTTCAGGCGGTGATCGCGTCGGCACAGCGGTCCGAGGTTGTCGTGCGTGGTCGTGCCGGGAGCGTGCCCGTCGGGCGGGTCGTGGAACTCGATGGTGTGGTCGAGGTCGCAGGTCTCCGCCGGCGCGGAGCACCCCGAACGGGCGCAGACCTGGTCGCGAGCGCGCACGTGCCGGGCCAGTCCCTGCGGAGGGCGGTAGGTCGTGCGTCCGACGTCCAGGACGGTGCCGGACAGCGCGTCGGTGACGATCCGGCGCCAGACGCCGCCCTCGGCCATGGCCAGCGACCGGGCGGTCGAGGCGTCGACGGCACCGATGCCGGCGAGGTCGGCGGGGTGCTCGTCCAGGCCGAGCAGGGTGGACAGCGCCACGGTGACGCGGACCTCGGTGCGGTGGTGCGCCGCGGTCCCGCACCCGGTGCGGCCGACGCTCTCGGACCCGTCGGTGGTGCCATCGGTCGTGAACGCGTCGGGGCGGTCGTCGGTCCCGGACCCATCGGCGCGTCTGTCGGTTCCTGACCCATCGGCGCAGCCCTCGATGCCGGACCGATCGGCACGGCCGCCGGTCTCCTCCTCGGCCGAGCGGTCATCGGCTCGGCGCTCATCGACAGGCCGGCGCGCGCCGGTGCGATCGGGCGCCCGCAGGTCGTGCTCGCGGTCGTGGTCGGGCGTCGCTGGTGCTCGCGAGCGGTCCCGTGCCCCGTCCCACGACTCCGTGCGGCGAGAACCGGCGGCGCTGCCCGAGGAGCGAGCATCGGCATCCACCGTGCCACCGGCCGCGGCACCGAATCCCTCGGTGCCGCCCGTCACGGCATCAGCCGTCGCCGCACCCCTGCGCACCGCTCCAGCATCACCCAGCGCAGCACCGCCGAGCGCCGCACCGTCGAACGCTGCACCGCCAGACGCGGGGCCCGTGCAGGTGGTGTGCAGGACCAGGTCGCTCAGGCCGTCGGCGCGGAGCTGGTCGAGGGTGCGAGGGTCGCCCGCGGACCGCGCGGTGCGTGCGGCGGCGTCCAGCGTGGCGTCGATCCGTGCGGCGGTGACCGCGGGAAGCACGGCAGTCACGGAGGCCATGCCGTCGGGCAGCACGCGGGGACGGTGCACGCACCTGCGGGCACGGGCGCGCTCGGCGCGGTGGGCGGCGTCGTGCGGGTCGACGATCAGCAGGGCTTTGCCGAGGTCCCGGTCGATCTGGGTCGGTGTGCGGTTCCCGGCGTCGACCAGCACCCGCTCCTCGGCGTCCAGGGCGACCTGCACGTGCTGGTCGGCGAGGCGGTCGACGATCTTGCCTGCGACGACCGGGCTGATCATCCCCGTGGCGAGCGCGTGCCCGGTCGCGGTCAGGGTGCCGGCGAACGCCTGCCCGTGCCGCACCAGACGCGCCGCCGACCGCCGGGACCACGACAGGCGCATCGCGAGCTCGTCGCCGGCGACGCACTCCTGCGCGGGCGGGCGACCGGCAGCGCGGTTCCACGACGGGTTCATCGACGCCCGACCCGCGAGCTCGGCGGCGGCCCGCGCGCCCTGGGCATGCACCCATGACTGCATGCGCTGCCACGCCGCCACCACCTCGACCAGGTCGCCGTCCCCGACCCGCCCCAGGTCGGTCGAGTCGAGCAGCGCGGCCAGCGCCACACCCGGCCGCACCGGACTCACGTGCTCGACGCCCGGGAGCGTCGACAGCAGCAGCGCGAGCCCCGCGGCGCGGTCCTGCTCGACGTGGATCGCCCGCACCCAGGTCGGGACGCTCTCGGGCTCGTCGTCCGGCACGGGCGTCGAGGGGTCCGCAGGCACCTCCGCGGCTTCGAGCCCGGGCACCTCCGCGAGTCCGAGCCCGAGGACGTCCGTCGAGCCGCTGTCGGACGGCGTGGCGACGCCCACGGAAGCACCGGCACGCACGACGCCGGCACCGGCGAGATCGCCGGTCGCGGGGTGTCTATGCAGGTCAGGTGCCATGCCGTCACACTAGGCTCCACCACCCACACGCCGCCGCACCCGATCGCCCCGCCTGGGGACGACGAACGCCGCTCGCGCCTGTGGACGGCTCGACGCCCGCTCGTGGAGCGGATCAGGCCGTGGAGCGGATCAGGCGATAGAGCGGATCAGGCCGTCGACGGATCCGCGACGAGCCCGCCGCGGAGGCTGCGGCCGCTCAGCGCTCCCCTCTCGCCACGGGCCCTCAACGCCCCAGCGCCGCCACGGGCAGCAGCGCCCAGCACAGGTGCGTCCAGCCGCCGAGCGCCGCCACGGGACCGGTGGGCCGCTCCACCTCGCCACGGGTCAGCGGGAGCAGCCGCCCCGTCCCGGGCTCGTACACCAGGTACCCGTCGTCGGTGCGGGCGGCGGCGAGGACGACGTGCCGGGGCACGGCCGCGGCCACGCCGTCGCCGAGGTCGCCGCCGCTGTAGAGGGGCACGGGCACGCCGTGGTCGAGGGCGGCGTCGATCCGCGCGAGCAGGTCCTGCACCTCGGCGGGCCGCCGGTCGTCGACGGGGACGGCGCGGTAGCGGACGCCGGGGAACCGGGCGAGGCGCTCGGCGCCCCACGGGGGTGTGCCGAGGGCGCGCGGCCAGGGCAGGAGGCCGAGCACCGCACGCCGGGTGGAGGCGCGGTGCAGGGCGTGCTGGAGGGCGCCCCAGCGGGCGGCGGTGGCGGCCTCGGGGGTGGCGTCGGCGTGCACGGTGCGGCCGTCGGGGGTGCGGAACCACGTCGGGGCGTCGGGGTGGTGGCCGACGGCGGTGCGGTGCTCGGCGAGCGGGAGGTCCTCGGCGTCGATCAGCCGCAGCTCGGGCGGCACGGACCCGCCGGCGGGGGTGCGACCGGTGACGAGCCACGCGGCGAGCCGAGGGTCGCCGGCGGCGGCGAGCATGCCGAGCACAGCGGCGCCGCAGGTGGTGCCGTCGACCTGCTGCGCGGCGGCGCTCCCCCACCGCACGACCCGCCCGGGACGACTCGCGCCCGCGGCAGCCGCCACGGCGCCCGCGGCACCACCCCCGCCGAGCGGGGCGAGCACCTGCCGTCGGCGCACGGGGTCGAGGTCGTCGAGGAGGGTGTCGAGGGCGCGGTCGTCGGCGGTGGGCGCGCTGCGCCGGGCCCGCGGGGCCGACGGTCCGCCGATCGGTGCGGGTGGCACCCGGCGGCCCTGCACGGCGCGCAGCAGCGTGCTCAGCTGCCAGCCTCGCCAGTCCATGGTGCCCTCCTGATCGCTCGCCACGGGTCCATCCTCCCCCGTCACGCAGCACGGCCCCGACCAGCACCCCGAGCGGGGCGGCGGCCGGGGCCGTGCGGTGCGTCCGCGCGCAGGCTCAGCGCGTGGCGTCGATCCGGTCGAGGATCAGCGACCCACGTCCCGCGGGGGCGGTGGCGCTGACCTCGATCGCCCCGTCGAGTGCGGCGACGGCGCGCTCGAAGCGCTCGGGGGTGTCGGTGTGCAGGGTGAGGATCGGCTGCCCGGCGCGGACGGTGTCGCCCGGCTTGGCGTGGATCTCGACACCGGCACCGGCCTGCACCGGGTCCTCCTTGCGGGCGCGTCCTGCCCCGAGCCGCCAGGCGGCGATGCCGACGCCGTACGCGTCCAGGGTGGTGAGGACGCCGTCGGCGGGGGCGAGCACCTGCTCGGTGTGCCGCGCGACGGGCAGGGGCGCGTCGGCGTCGCCGCCCTGCGCCTGGATCATCCGGCGCCACACGTCCATGGCACGGCCGTCGGACAGGGCGGCGGCGACGTCGAGGCCGGGGCGGCCGGCGGCGGCGAGCATCTCCTGCGCGAGGGCGACGGTGAGCTCGACGACGTCGGCGGGGCCCCCACCGGCGAGCACCTCGAGGGACTCGCGCACCTCGAGGGCGTTGCCGGCGGTGAGGCCGAGCGGGGTGGACATGTCGGTGAGCAGGGCGACGGTGGTGACGCCCGCGTCGGTGCCGAGGTCGACCATGGTGCGGGCGAGCTCGCGGGCCTTGCCGAGGTCCTTCATGAAGGCGCCGGAGCCGACCTTGACGTCGAGGACGAGCGCCCCGGTGCCCTCGGCGATCTTCTTGCTCATGATCGAGGAGGCGATCAGCGGGATGGCCTCGACGGTGCCGGTGACGTCGCGCAGGGCGTAGAGCTTGCGGTCGGCGGGGGCGAGCCCGGAGCCGGCCTGGCAGATGACGGCGCCGACCTCCTCGAGCTGGGTCATCATCTCCTCGTTGCTCAGCGCGGCGCGCCAGCCGGGGATGGACTCGAGCTTGTCGAGGGTGCCGCCGGTGTGGCCGAGGCCGCGCCCGGACAGCTGCGGCACGGCGACGCCGAACACGGCGACGAGCGGGGCGAGCGGCAGGGTGATCTTGTCGCCGACGCCGCCGGTGGAGTGCTTGTCGGAGGTCGGCCGGGACAGCGCCGAGAAGTCCATCCGCTCGCCGGAGGCGATCATGGCGGCGGTCCAGCGGGCGATCTCGGACCGGTCCATCCCGTTGAGCAGCACCGCCATGTTGAGGGCGGACATCTGCTCCTCGGCGACGACGCCGCGGGTGTACGCGTCGATCACCCAGTCGATCTGGGCGTCGGACAGCCGGTGCCCGTCGCGCTTGGTGATGATGACGTCGACGGCGTCGAACGGCTCGGTGACGCTCATGCGTCGGCCTTCCTCTCCACGAGGTCGCTGGGCCCGAACGCGTCGGGCAGCACCTCGGTCATGGGCTTGATCCCGCTCACCGTGTCGACGAGCAGGTCGGGTCCCCCGTGCTCCCACAGGAGCTGGCGGCAGCGGCCGCACGGCATGAGGGCGTTGCCGTGGGCGTCCACGCAGGCGAAGGCGACGAGGCGCCCGCCGCCGGACACGTGCAGCCCGGACACCAGCGCGCACTCGGCGCACAGGGTCAGGCCGTACGAGGCGTTCTCCACGTTGCAGCCGACGACCACGCGGCCGTCGTCGACGAGGGCGGCGACGCCCACGGGGAACTTCGAGTACGGGACGTAGGCCTTCTTCATGACCTCGGTCGCGGCGGCACGCAGCGCGTCCCAGTCGATCTCCGGCACAGCCGGCTCCTCTCCTCACGCACGCACTGCCGCCACCCGTGCGGGCGACGGCAGTGCGTGACGGACGGTTCTCACTTCACGTACGCGACGCCCTCGGCTGCGGGGGCCCGCACGCGGCCGACCAGGCCGGCGACGGCGAAGATCGTCACGATGTACGGCGTCATGAGCATGATCTGGCTCGGGATCGGCGTCCCGATGATGCCGAGCACCACCTGGAGGTTGTCGGCGAAGCCGAACAGCAGGGCGGCGGCCAGCGCGCCCTTCGGGCTCCACCGGCCGAGGATCATCGCGGCGAGGGCGATGTAGCCCTTGCCACCGGTCATCTCCTTGCCGAAGGCGAGGCCGTTGGCGACGGTGAAGAACGCGCCGCCGAGGCCGGCCACCGCGCCGCCGAGCAGGGTGTTGCGCACGCGGGTGCGGTTGACCTTGATGCCGACGGTGTCGGCGGCCTTGGGGTGCTCGCCGACGGCCCGCAGGCGCAGTCCCCACCTGCTCTTGAACACCAGGATCTGCAGCGCGACCACGACGACGTACATCAGGTAGACCAGGATGGTCTGCTTGAAGAGCACGGGGCCGATCACCGGGATCTGCGACAGGCCCGGGATGCTGATCGTGTCGAGGCGCGGCGGGGTGTTGAGGGTGGCGGCGTCGTTCTTGAGCACCGTGGAGAACAGGTAGCTCGTGACGCCGACGACCAGCACGTTGAGCACGACGCCGACGATGATCTGGTCCACGACGTACCGGATGGCGAAGGCCACCAGCAGGGCGGAGACCAGCGCACCGGCGATCGGCGCGGCGATCAGGCCGAGGTAGGCGTTGTGCGTGATCGAGGCGACCACCGCGGCGAGGAACGCGCCGGCGAGCAGCTGGCCCTCGATCGCGATGTTGATGATGCCGGACCGCTCGCACAGCACGCCGGCCAGCGCACCGAACACCAGCGGCACCGCGAGGAACAGCGAGCCCTGGAGCAGGCTGGTCAGCGGCAGCGACTGGGACTTGCCGGCGACCGCCCAGGTGAGCAGCGCGAGGATCAGCGCGACGGCGTAGACCGCGGGCACCCACAGGCGGATCTTGCGGCGGGTGCGGGTGGCCTGCCAGGCCCAGCCGGAGACGGCCAGGGCGATCAGGCAGAGCACGATCGCGGTGATCTTCGACGGGACGCTGAACGCCTCGATGTGGAAGAAGTCGGTGCTGGTGGAGACGGTGAAACCGGTGCGGCGACCGCTCTGGGGCAGGATCCCGAAGATCAGCAGGGCGACGGCGGCGACCGCGGTGTAGGCGATCGGGGCCCGGTAGCGGATCGGCGGCAGCGGCTTGGCGGCCTCCGGCGCGACCGGTGCGGGGGTGGCGAGGGTGGCGCTCACGCGGCGGCCTCCTTGACGACAGGGGCGGCGAGCGCGGCCGGAGCCTTGTCCCGTCCACCCGGCTTCGGCAGCCGGAACACCGAGCGCACCAGCGGGGGCGCGGCGATGAACAGCACGACGAGGGACTGCACGACGAGCACGATGTCGATCGGCGTGCCGGTGCGGGCCTGCATGAAGACGCCTCCGGCGCGCAGCGCGCCGAACAGCAGACCGGCGAGGAACGTGCCCAGCGGCTTGGACCGGCCGAGCAGCGCCACGGTGATCGCGTCGAAGCCGAAGGACGCGGCGACGCCGGCGGTGAGCACCTTCTCGGTGCCGAGCACCTGCGCGGCACCGGCGAGGCCGGCCAGCGCGCCCGCGACGACCATGACCCACAGGTACACGGAGTTCACGTTGATGCCGGCGGTCTTGGCGGCGCTGGCGTTGGAGCCGACGGCGCGGAACTGGAAGCCGATCGTCGACCGGTTCATCAGCCACCACACGAAGATCGCGGCGAGGATCGCCACGACGAACCCGAGGTGCAGGCGGAACTGCGAGCCCAGCAGCGCCGGGAACAGCGCGGAGTCCTTGATCGGCGGGGAGATCGGGTTGTTGCTGCCCTCGCGCTTGAACGCCGAGGTGGTCAGCAGGTACCCGACCAGGTACACCGCCACGTTGTTGAGCATGATCGTGACGATCACCTCGTTGGCGCCGGTGCGGGCCTTGAGGAAGCCGGCGATCCCGGCCCAGATGCCACCGCCGAGCGCGGCGCCGATCATCGCGAGCAGCAGGTGCAGGCCCGGGGGCAGCGACAGCGCGAAGCCGAGGTACCCGCCGAAGACGCCGCCGAGGATGATCTGGCCCTGCGCACCGATGTTGAACATGCCGGCGCGGAAGCCGACGCCCAGGCCGAGACCGGCCAGGATCAGCGGCACCGACACGGTCATGGTCTCGGTGATCGGGCGGATGGACCGGGCGAAGGTCGCCGCGGTCGGGTCGAAGACGGCGCCCTGGAACAGCGCGAGGTAGGCACCCCACACGGAGTTCCACACGGCGGAGATGAAGTCCATCGGCCGGGCGAAGAAGTACCCGGCGGCGTCCTGGACGTCGGAGTCCGCGGCGGCGATCAGCACGCCGGAGATCACCAGCGCGAGCAGCACGGCGCAGACGGAGACGAGCCAGGAGCTGTCGAGCATGTCGCGCAGCGCGGACTGCAGCCGGCTGGGCTCGCGCGGCGCCTCGTCCTGCGCGGCGGTCGGGGCGGGGTTGGCCGAGCTCACTTGCTGCCCTCCTCGGAGGCGTCGATGTCGGCCTCGCCGAGCACCGTGTGGTGGGTGGCCGCCTGCTGGACGGCCTCCGCCTGCGGGACGCCGGCCATCATCAGGCCGAGCACGTCGCGGTCGGTGCCGCCGGGGACCGTGCCGACGATCCGGCCGCGGTACATGACGACGATCCGGTCGGCCAGCGCGAGCACCTCGTCGAGCTCGGTGGACACGATGATCACGGGGGTGCCGTTGTCGCGCTCGGCGACGACGCGCTTGTGCACGAACTCGATCGAGCCGACGTCGAGGCCGCGGGTGGGCTGCGAGGCGATGAACAGGCGCAGCGGCCGGGACATCTCGCGGGCCAGCACGACCTTCTGCTGGTTGCCGCCGGACAGCTTGCCGGCGGGGTGCTCGACCGAGGGGGTGCGCACGTCGAACTCGACGGTGCGCTGCTCGGCGTTGTCCCGGACCTTCGCCGGGTCCAGGGCGACGCCCTTCGCGAACGGCGCCTGGTCGTACAGGTCGAGGATCAGGTTCTCCGCGACCGAGAAGTCGGCGACGATGCCGTCCTCGGTGCGGTCCTCGGGCACGAAGCCGACGCCGGCGTGCAGCACCTGCTTGACGGTGCGCCCGACCAGCTCGGTGCCGTCGAGCACGACGGAGCCGGCGACCGGCTTCTCCAGGCCGAGGATGACCTCGGTCAGCTCGGTCTGGCCGTTGCCCTGCACACCGGCGATGGCGACGATCTCGCCGCGCGCGACGTCGAAGGACACGTCGTCGAGCTGGCGGACGCCGGCGGCGTCGATGACGGTGAGGTCGCGGACGGTCAGGGCGACCTCGCCGGGCTGCGCGGGTGCGCGGTCCACGCCGAGGGACACCGAGCGGCCGACCATGAGCGAGGCGAGCTCGGTCTCGGCGGCGGCGGGGTCGGCGCTGCCGACGACCTGGCCGCGGCGGATCACGGTGATCCGGTCGGCGACCGCGCGGACCTCGCGCAGCTTGTGCGTGATGAAGACGATCGAGGTGCCCGCGGCCTTGAGCTGCCGCATGATCTCGATCAGCTCGTCGGTCTCCTGCGGGGTCAGCACCGCGGTCGGCTCGTCGAGGATCAGCACCTTGGCCTCGCGGGACAGGGCCTTGATGATCTCGACGCGCTGCTGGGCGCCGACGGGGAGGTCCTCGACCAGGGCGTCGGGATCCACGTCGAACCCGAAGCGGTCGGAGATCTCGCGCACGCGGCGACGCGCCTCGGCGAGGTCGATCAGGCCGCCGCCCTTGACGGGCTCGTAGCCCAGCACGACGTTCTCGGCGACGGTGAACACCGGGACGAGCATGAAGTGCTGGTGCACCATGCCGATGCCGGCGGCCATGGCGTCGCCGGGGCCCACGAAGGTGACCGGGGACCCGTCGACGAGGATCTCGCCCTCGTCCGGGTCGTAGAACCCGTAGAGCACGTTCATCAGGGTGCTCTTGCCTGCGCCGTTCTCGCCGAGGAGGGCGTGGATCTCCCCCGGCTCGACCACCAGGTCGATGTGGTCGTTCGCCACCAGGGCGCCGAAGCGCTTGGTGATGCCCCGCAGTTCCAGCTTCACGTGGGCGTGCTCCTCACAAAAGGTCGTCCGTGCTCACCGTCGAGCGGTCCCGGGCCGTGGCCCAGGGACGATCGTCGGCGATGGAGCACCGGTCGCACAACACCACGACGGTGGCCCGGGCAGGTGCTCTGCCCGGGCCACCGTCGGTGATGTGCTGCTAGCGCGTCAGTTCTGGCTCGGCGACTCGACGGTCAGCGTGCCGTCGATGATCTGCTGCTTGAGCTCCTCGATCTTCGTGGTGAGCTCGGCCGGGACCGTGGACTCGAAGTCGTGGAACGGCGCGATGCCGATGCCGCCGTTGTCCAGCGTGCCGACGTACGGCTCGGCGGAGAAGTTGCCCTCCGAGGCCTCGGACACGGTGTCGAAGACGGCCTGGCCGATCTCCTTCATGACGGAGGTCAGCACGATGCTGGAGTAGTCGGGAGCGGTGAGGTACCAGTCGGCGTCCACACCGATGATCTCGACGTTGCCGGCCTCCTTCGCGGCGGCGGCGGCACCGAGGCCGACCGGGCCGGCGACGGGCATGATGATGTCGGCGCCCTGGTCGATGAAGCCCTTGGCCATGTTCTGGCCGTTGGCCTGGTTCTCGAAGTCACCGGTGAAGGAACCCGTCTGGGCCTCCTTGTCCCAGCCGAGGACCTTGACGTCCGCACCGTTGTCGGTGTTGTACTGCGCGACGCCGTCGGCGAAGCCGTCCATGAAGATCGAGACGGAGGGCAGCTGGATGCCGCCGAAGGTCGCGACGGTGCCGGTCTCGGACGTGCCCGCGGCGGCGTAGCCGGCGAGGAACGCGGCCTCCTGCGTGTTGAACAGCAGGGGCTTGGCGTTGTCGAGCTCGGAGTTGAAGCCGGAGTCGACCAGCGCGAACTCGATGTCCGGGTTCGCCTCGGCGGCGGTGGTCATCGCGTCGGCGAGGAGGAAGCCGACGCCGATGATCATGTTGCAGTTCTGGGAGACCAGCGACTCGACGTTCGGGGTGAAGTCGGTGTCGGCGGTGGACTCGACGGTGATCGTCTTGATCCCGAGCTCGTCCTTGGCGCGCTCCAGGCCCTCGGCGCCGGACTGGTTGAAGGACTTGTCCTCGAAACCACCCGAGTCCGAGACCATGCAGGCCACGAAGTCGGAGGACGCGGCCTCGGTGCCACCGGTCGAGCCCGACTCGGACTCCTCCGGCGCGGAACCACACGCGGCCAGGGCGAGCGCGACGGCCCCGCTGAGGGCGGCCACCCGGATGATCTTCTTCACGCGACACTCCTGCTTCTCGTCGTCGACCGGCTACGAGGTGGCCGCCCGTGCTGCCCGCGTCGTTGCGCGCAGCACCGGCGGACCCGTCCGGTGTTCGACACGCACCCTAGCGACGCTGATGTGACGGCAGTGTTTCAGATGCTGGACTGCGGCCCCTTCGTTACTGACTTGGAACATTCGGGCACGGCGTCACCCACCCGTCCGGAGCAACGCGGGAGCGCCCGACCGGGACCGGTTCAGCGCGAACCGGGCTGCGCGCCCTCGCCGGGCCGCAGGTCAGCGGCCCGCAGCACCGCCCGCGCGAGCAGCGCGGCACCGGCGGTGATCGCCCGCTCGTCCACCACGAGGTCGCCCTGGTGGATGTCGTAGGTGCGGCCGCCCGGGGTGCGGGTGCCGAGCCGGGCCATCGCACCGGGGACCTTGGTGAGGTACCAGGCGAAGTCCTCGCCGCCGAGGGACTGCTCGGTCAGCAGCACCGACTCCTCGCCGAGCACGTCGCGGGCGGCGTTCTCCAGCAGGCCGACGGTGCGCTCCTCGTTCTCGACCGGCGGCACGCCGCGCTGGTGGCGCACCTCGACCTCGACGCCGTAGGGGGCGACGACCTGCTCGACGGCGTCGTGGAACACCTGCGAGGCGCGCTCCCAGGCGCGCACGTCCAGGCAGCGCAGCGTGCCGCGCACGGAGCCGGCGGCCGGGATCGCGTTGTGCGCCTGCCCGGCCTGCACGGCGCCCCAGGTGAGGTTGACGCCGGACCGCGGGTCGAGCCGGCGGCCGAGCACGGCGGGCACCTGGGTGATCACCTGGCCGAGGGCGTAGACGACGTCGCCGGTGAGGTGCGGGCGCGAGGTGTGCCCGCCCGGTCCGGTGAGCACGACGGTGACCTCGTCGGAGGCCGAGGTGATCGGGCCGATCCGGGTGCCGACCCGGCCGACGTCGACCTTGGGGTCGCAGTGCACGGCGAAGATCCGCTCGACCCCGTCCAGCCCGCCGGCGGCGATCACGTCCAGCGCCCCGCCGGGCTGCACCTCCTCGGCGGGCTGGAAGACCAGGCGCACGCCGACCGGCAGCTCGCCGGCCTCGTGCAGCGCGACCAGCGCGAGCCCGGCGCCGAGCACGGCGGTGGTGTGCACGTCGTGGCCGCAGGCGTGCGCGACCCCGTGCACGGTCGAGGCGAAGGGCAGGCCGGTGGTCTCCTGCACCGGGAGCGCGTCGATGTCGGCGCGCAGGGCGACCCGGCGGCGGCCGGTCTCGACGGAGGAGGGCCCGAGGTCGCAGACCAGGCCGGTGCCGGGCAGCAGGCGCGGGTGCAGCCCGGCGGCACGCAGCCGCTCGGCGATCACGCCGGTGGTGCGCTGCTCGGTGCGGCCGAGCTCGGGGTGCGCGTGGATGTCGCGCCGGATCGTCACCAGCTCGGCCTCCAGAGCACCGACCAGCGTTGTCATCCGGGACGCGTCGATCATCACCCGACCGACCCTACCCACCTGCGCAGGGACCGGCCCTCCGGTGTCCACGGCCGCGACGCACCGACCAGAGGGCGCGGCCCCGGGGCACCGCCGCCGACGTCAGAGCAGGTCGTCGCGCCCGCGAGCGCGCCAGCCGTCCACCGCCGCCTTGACCTGCTGGGCGTGCGCGCGGGTGGTGACCAGCAGCGCGTCCGGGGTGTCCACCACGACCGCGTCCGGCAGGCCGAGCACGGTGACGGTGCGCCCGTCGGCGGCGACCACGAGGGAGTCGGGGGCGTCGATCCGCTGCACCAGCGTGTCGTCCCCGAGGGTGCGCCCGCCGCCCCCGGCCGGCGGCAGCAGCTCGCCGAGCGAGGCGAAGTCGCCCACGTCGTCCCAGGTGAAGTCGCCCGGCACCACGGCGACGCCGCCGGCGGCGGCCACCGGCTCGGCGATGGCGTGGTCGATGGCGATCTTGGTCAGGCCGGGCCAGATCTCGGTGAGCGCCCGCTCGCGCGCGGCGGTGTCGGACCAGGCGGCGGCGATCTCGCGCAGCCCGGCGGCGAGCGCCGGCAGCTGGGTCGCGAGGTGGTCGAGCAGCACCCCGGCGGAGACGAGGAACATGCCGGCGTTCCACCGGTAGTCGCCGGTGGCGAGGTAGGCGGCGGCGGTCTCGGCGTCGGGCTTCTCGGTGAAGCCGGCGACGTGGCGCGCGCTGGGGGCGCCGTCCAGGCCGAGGCTGTCGGCGGAGCGGACGTAGCCGAAGGCCGTCGAGGGGCCGGTGGCGGTGATGCCGATGGTGACGACGTAGCCGGCGCGGGCCGCCTCGACGCCCTCACGCACCGCGGACCAGAACGTCGGCAGGTCGTCGATCACCTGGTCGGCGGCGAAGGAGCCGAGCACCACGTCGGGCCCGTGCCGCTCGGCGAGGATCGCGGCGGCCAGGCCGATCGCCGCCATCGAGTCGCGCGGGGACGGCTCGGCGATGACCTGGTCCGGCCCGAGCTCGGGCAGCTGACCGGCGACAGCCTCGGCGTGCCGCGCCCCGGTCACCACGAGCACGCCCTCGGGCCCGGTGAGCGGGAGCAGCCGGTCCACGGTGCCCTGGAGCAGGGTGCGGCCGGTGCCGGTGAGGTCGTGCAGGAACTTCGGCACCCCCTGCCGGGACAGCGGCCACAGCCGGGTGCCGGCACCGCCGGCGGGCACGACGGCGTGGAAGCCGGGGATCGGGGTCGGGGCGGGGGTCGCGCTGGACATGCCGGTCAGGGTATCCGGGACGGGACGGCGTGCGCTGGGGATCGACGCCCCGCGCGGACCTGCGGGACCACCAGGGACGAGGGTCCCACGTGAGGTGTGCGCTTGGTCACACTGGCCCCGTTCGGTCGCCGTCCGGGGGCGGAACGCCGCACCATCACTACAGTGAAATGAACGGACACCGCAGTCCCGTCGAACTCGCCAGGAGGCCATCCGTGCCCACTGCGCCAGCAGCCCCCACCGCTGGACGTCGCCCCGCCCGTCGCAAGCCTGCCGGAACGCTCTACCGCGGACGCGAGGGCATGTGGTCCTGGGTGGCGCACCGCGTGACCGGGGTGCTGATCTTCTTCTTCCTGCTCGTGCACGTGCTCGACACCTCGCTGGTCCGGGTCTCCCCCGAGGCCTACGACGCGGTGATCGGCACGTACAAGAACCCGGTGATGGGCCTCGGCGAGGCCGGGCTGGTCGCCGCGATCGTGTTCCACGCCTTCAACGGCATCCGGATCATGCTGGTCGACTTCTGGGCCAAGGGGCCGAGGTACCAGCGCGTGATGCTCTGGGTGGTGCTCGGCCTGTTCGTCGTGACGATGGCGGGCTTCCTGCCGCGGCACCTGATGCACGTCTTCGGGGGCGAGTGATGTCACCCCACGAAATCGCTCGCTACGCTCCCGATTCCGCGAGGACCCCGAAAAGATGACCACCACGATCCCCGCACCCCGGGCGCGCGGCGCCGGCGGCCCCGGACGACGCACCTCCCGCGGCAACTGGGAGCTGTACGGCTGGGTGTTCATGCGCGCCTCGGGCGTGGTGCTGCTGGTGCTGATCTTCGGGCACCTGTTCGTCAACCTGGTCGCCGGCGACGGCATCTCCGCGATCGACTTCGGCTTCGTGGCCGGCAAGTGGGCCTCGCCGCTGTGGCAGGTCTGGGACCTGCTGATGCTCTGGCTCGCGATGATCCACGGCACCAACGGCGTGCGGACGATCATCAACGACTACGCCGAGCGCGACACCACCCGCCTGGTGCTCAAGCTCGCGCTGTACTCCGCGTTCGTCGTGGTGGTGGTGCTGGGCACGCTGGTGATCTTCACCTTCGACCCGTGCCCGCCGGACGCCGCCGCGCACCTGCTGCCCTCGTTCTGCACCGCCTGAGCACGTCGCCCCCACGACAGCCCGCTCACCCGCTCCACCCTCGTCAGGAGGCATCGACCCCGATGCAGACCCACCAGTACGACGTCGTGATCGTCGGCGCCGGCGGCGCCGGCATGCGGGCCGCCCTCGAAGCGTCCTCCCGCACCCGCACGGCGGTGATCTCCAAGCTCTACCCCACCCGCTCGCACACCGGGGCGGCCCAGGGCGGAATGTGCGCCGCGCTCGGCAACGTCGAGGACGACAACCCCGAGTGGCACACCTTCGACACCGTCAAGGGCGGCGACTACCTGGTCGACCAGGACGCCGCCGAGATCATGGCGCACGAGGCCGTGGACGCCGTGCTCGACCTGGAGCGGATGGGCCTGCCGTTCAACCGCACCCCCGAGGGGCGGATCGACCAGCGCCGGTTCGGCGGGCACACCCGCAACCACGGCGAGGCCCCGGTGCGCCGGGCCTGCTACGCCGCGGACCGCACCGGCCACATGATCCTGCAGACGCTCTACCAGCAGTGCGTGAAGCAGGAGGTGGCGTTCTTCAACGAGTTCTACTGCCTGGACCTGCTGCTCGACCACGACCTGGCCACCGGCGAGGTGCCGGACGGCGAGACGGTGAACGTCGCGGGCGTGGTCGCCTACGAGCTGGCCACCGGCGAGATCCACGTGTTCCGCGCCAAGTCGGTGGTGCTCGCCACCGGCGGCGCCGGGAAGATCTACAAGACCACCTCCAACGCGCACACCCTCACCGGCGACGGCATGGCGCTGGCCTACCGGCGCGGGCTCCCGCTGGAGGACATGGAGTTCTTCCAGTTCCACCCCACCGGCCTGGCCGGGCTGGGGATCCTGCTGTCCGAGGCCGCGCGCGGCGAGGGCGGGATCCTGCGCAACAGCGAGGGCGAGCGCTTCATGGAGCGGTACGCCCCGACGATCAAGGACCTCGCCCCCCGCGACATCGTGGCGCGGTCGATGGCCAACGAGGTGCGCGAGGGCCGCGGCGCGGGGCCGAACAAGGACTACGTGCTGCTCGACCTCACGCACCTGGACCCGGCGCACATCGACGCCAAGCTGCCGGACATCACCGAGTTCGCCCGCACCTACCTCGGCATCGAGCCGTACACCGAGCCCGTGCCGGTCTACCCGACCGCGCACTACGCGATGGGCGGCGTGCCGACGAACGTCCAGGCCGAGGTGCTGCGCAACACCACCGACGTGGTGCGCGGGCTGTACGCCGCCGGCGAGGTCGCCTGCGTCTCCGTGCACGGCTCCAACCGGCTGGGCACCAACTCCCTGCTCGACATCAACGTCTTCGGCAAGCGCGCGGGGATCTCCGCCGCCGAGTACGCCGCCAGTGCGTCCTGGGTCGACCTGCCGGAGGGCGCGCAGGACGCCACCGTCGAGGAGCTGGAGGAGATGCGCTCCCGGCCGGACGGCGAGCGGGTGGCGGACATCCGGCGCGCGCTCCAGCAGACCATGGACACCAACGCCCAGGTGTTCCGCACCGCCGAGTCGCTGCGCACCGCGCTGGACGACGTCCGGGCGCTCCAGGAGCGGTACTCCCGCGCCTCGGTGCAGGACAAGGCCCGCGCCTTCAACACCGACCTGCTGGAGGCGATCGAGCTCGGCTTCCTGCTCGACGTGGCCGAGGTCGTGGTGGTCGGGGCGCTCAACCGGCGCGAGTCGCGCGGCGGGCACTTCCGTGAGGACTACCCGAAGCGCGACGACGCCGGGTTCATGGAGCACACCATGGCCTACCGCCGCCCGCACGGTGCCGCCGTCGACCACCCGGTCGCCGCCGCCCCCGCGGGCGAGGAGGTGCCCGAGCCGGCGGCCGGGCGCCCGGCGGTGGTGCTCGGCACCAAGCCCGTCGTGACCACCGTGTACCAGCCGATGGAGCGGAAGTACTGATGACTGCCACCCTCGACCGCGACGCCGCGCCCGCCCCGACCCCGAAGGCCGGTGAGGTGCCGAGCTTCGACGTCACGCTGCGCATCCGGCGGTTCTCCCCCGAGCAGGCCGCCGACGGCCCGCACGGCGACGAGCCGTACTGGGAGGAGTTCACGGTCACCGCCCACGGCACCGACCGGCTGCTCGACGCGCTGCACACGATCAAGTGGGAGCACGACGGCTCGCTGACCTTCCGCCGCTCCTGCGCCCACGGGGTGTGCGGCTCGGACGCCATGCGGATCAACGGCCGCAACCGGCTGGCGTGCAAGGCCCTGCTCAAGGACCTCAACCCGGACAAGCCGATCACCGTCGAGCCGATCAAGGGCCTGCCGGTGATCAAGGACCTCGTGGTCGACATGGACCCGTTCTTCGCGTCCTACCGCGAGATCATGCCGTTCCTGATCACCTCCGGGCACGAGCCGTCCCGCGAGCGCTTGCAGTCCCCCGAGCAGCGCGCCCGCTTCGACGACACCACCAAGTGCATCCTGTGCGCGGCGTGCACCTCGTCCTGCCCGGTCTTCTGGACCGACGGCCAGTACTTCGGCCCGGCGGCGATCGTCAACGCGCACCGGTTCATCTTCGACAGCCGCGACGAGGGCGGTGCGCAGCGTCTGGAGATCCTCAACGACAAGGAGGGCGTCTGGCGCTGCCGGACCACCTTCAACTGCACCGAGGCCTGCCCGCGCGGCATCGAGGTGACCAAGGCGATCCAGGAGGTCAAGCGGGCGATGATCACCCGCGCGTTCTGACGGCTCAGCCGCGCCGATTCAGCCGCGACGGAGCAGGCGCCGCCGCAGCAGCTCCAACGAGCCGGTGAGCACGGCCACCGTCCAGGCGAGGCCGATCATCACCACCGCGGCCACCACGCCGACGATCGCGCCGGTGGTGCCCCGGATCTCGTGACCGGTCCACCCGGCGGCCAGCACCACGGCGAGCACGAGCACGGTGGCGACCGTGCGCATGGTCCGGTCCACCGCTGCCTCGCGCGCCGCCCGCGCCGTCGTCTCCTGCACGGGAGTCGACCGTACTCCGGGCGTGACCAGGGCGGGAGGTGTTTCTCAGGCGGGATCGCCGCCGTCGGCTGCCGGCTCCGGCTGCGGGTCCGCGGTCCACGCCGCCGCCAGCAGCACGATCCGCGCCACCAGGTTGAGCCAGAGCAGCAGGACCACGATCACCGCGAAGGACGCCAGCACCGGGTTGGACCCCACCGAGCCGGACACCACGGAGGTGCCGAGCACCCGGACGACGCCCAGGCCCACCCCGGCGATCAGCGCGCCCTGCCGCAGGTCGCGCCACGGCGGGCGGATCCCGGCGAGCACCACCACGATCAGCAGGAAGGTCGCCGCGTCCACGACGAAGGCCACCAGGACGCCGACCGCCCGCGCCACCACGGAGGCCAGCGTCGACCCGTCCAGGCCGGTGATCCCGAGCAGCCAGTCGGCGGCGGTGGAGGCGGCGATGCCGAGCACCGCCGACAGCAGCACCGCGAGCGCCATCCCGGCGAAGCCGCCGAGCTCGCGCAGCTTGCCCACCACGGCGTTGCCGCCGGCCCCCTCGGCCTGGAACATCGCGCGGGTGGCGGTGCGCAGGGCGGCCATCGCGGAGATCGCGCTGATCAGCAGCACCACCACGGCCACCGCCCCGGCGATCCCGACGCCACGGCTGAGCGTGAGGTCGTCCGGGTCGATGATGCCCGTGGTGCCGTCCGTGGTCACCAGCCCAGGCAGCGAGGCGTTCACCGAGTCGAGCACGCTGGCGCGCAGGTCGGCGTTCCCGCCCAGCACCGCCATGAAGACCGTGTAGCCGATCGTCAGGCCGGCGAAGAGCGAGAACATCGTCGCGTAGGCGATGCCACCGGTGAGCACCCCGCCCCCGGCGGCGCCGAAGCGCGCGTTCGCCCGCGCGGCACGGGTGCCCTGCCACCACGCCAGCAGCGCCTTCGCCCGCGAGACCACCCCCGCCCAGCCGCCGGGGTGCACGCGCCGGCCGATGTCTCGGCGGTTGCCCGCGGCGACGTCGTCGCGGGTGCTCGCGGCGACGTGCGCACGCCCCGCACCTGGTGGTTCGGCCGGTGCTCCCATGCCCTCGACCCTAGGAGCGCCACGCGCGCTCGGCATCCGCAGACGCGTCAGGCCGCGCCCAGCACGAAGGCCCCGATCGTCCGCCACACGCCGTCGTCGCCGTGCTCGTACAGCTCGATCTCCCCGACCACGAACCGTGCCTCGAAGCCGGCCAGGTCCGCGAACGCCCGGTCCAGGGCGTCGTCGTCGACCTCGTGGGCGATCGTCACGTGCGGGTGGTAGTGGAACCGCAGGTCCTGGTCGAGCACGCCGGTGCGGATCTCCCGCTCCAGCTGCTCGCAGGTGGCGATGCCCTCCACCACCTCGACGAACACCACCGGCGACACCGGCCGGAAGGTCGCGGTCCCGCGCAGGTGCACCGCGAACGGCGTGTGCCGCCCGGCGATCCCGCGCAGGTGCCGCTCGACCTCGTCCAGCACGTCCAGCCCGACCTCGGTCGGCCCGAGCAGGGTGATGTGCGGCTGGATCAGCCCGGCGGCCGGGTCCCCCACCCGCGAGCGGGCCGCCCGGAGCGCGGAGCGGTACGGCTCCGGCACCGTGACGGCCACCCCGATCCGGATCGTCCCGGGCCGGTCCTCGACGGTCATGCCGTCCGGCGGCGCGGCAGCAGGCCGAAGCGGTCGTTCACCCGCTCCAGCGTCCCGCGCGCGATCGTCCGGGCCCGCTCGGCACCGTCCTCGAGCACGGCGTCCAGCGTGTCCGGCTCGGAGAGGTAGCCCTGCACGCGCTCCTGGAACGGGGTGAGGAAGTCCACCACGACCTCGGCCAGGTCGACCTTGAGGTGTCCGTAGCCCTTGCCCGCGTAGTCGGCGACGATCGACTCGACGTCCCGGCCGGTCAGCGCCGAGAAGATCGTCAGCAGGTTCGCGACACCGGGCTGCTGCTCCGGGTCGAAGGCGACCACGCCGAGGTTGTCCGTCATCGCGCTCTTGATCCGCTTGGCGACGGTCTTCGGCGGGTCCAGCAGCTCGATGATCCCGTTCGGGCTCGCCGCCGACTTGCTCATCTTGGCGGTCGGGTCCTGGAGGTCGTAGATCTTCGCCGTGGCCTTGACGATGTGCGCGTCCGGCACCACCGCCGTGCCCTCGCCGAACCGCGAGTTCAGCCGCTGCGCCAGGTCGCGGGTGAGCTCCAGGTGCTGACGCTGGTCCTCGCCGACCGGCACCAGCGCCGTGTCGTACAGCAGGATGTCCGCCGCCATGAGGATCGGGTACGTGAACAGGCCGACCGTGGTGCCCTCGGCGCCGTAGCGGCCGGACTTGTCCTTGAACTGCGTCATCCGGCCCGCCTCGCCGAAGCCGGTGTGGCAGGACAGCAGCCAGGCCAGCTCGGCGTGCTCGGCGACGTGCGACTGCACGAACAGGATCGAGCGCTCCGGGTCCACCCCCGCCGCCAGGTACTGCGCGGCGGTGCGGCGGGTGCGCTCGCGCAGCAGCGCCGGGTCGGGCGCCACCGTGAGCGCGTGCAGGTCCACGACGCAGTACAGCGCGTCGTACGAGTCCTGCAGGGCCACCCACTGCGTCAGCGCGCCGAGGTAGTTGCCGAGGTGGAGGGAGTCGGACGTGGGCTGCATCCCGGAGAAGATGCGCGGCGTCGCAGAAGCCATGGGTCCATTCTGACGGTTCGTGGACGACGCTCGTGCGCCGCCCGGTGCGGAGGGTGGAGGGAGGGGCGGTGCTGCTAGGTGGCCTCGTCGTCGAACGGGGCGGGGGGTGCTGGGGAGTCGGCGGCTGCGGTGGCCGCTGCCGTGCTCCCGGCCGCTGCAGCGGCGGTGCCGGCTGCGGCGGCGCTCGTGCGGTACGTGGACGCACTGACCGCAGGGCCGGTGGCCCGGGACGCGGCGGGGCCGGCCGGGGAACCGGTGGCGGTGTCCATCAGGGCGTCCCGCACGATCCGGCGCGGGTCGTACCGGCGCGGGTCGAGGGCTTCCCAGTCGATGTCCTGGGCGTCCTCGCCGAGCTCCTCCCCGACCCGCTCGCGCGCCTCGGTCAGGTAGCGGCGGGCCTGCCGGGTCAGCCGGCCGAGCTGCTCGGCGTAGTGCGGCAGCCGGGTGGGCCCGACCACGATCACGGCGACGAGCAGGATGACGAGGAACTCGCCGCCGTTGATGTCGAACACCGGCCCAGGCTACCGCCGGTCACCGCGCGCGGTCAGCCCGTGCCCGACTCCTCGAGCACCACCCGCACGTCGCGCTCCACGCCGTCGGTCCGCACCCGCAGCAGCACGGCCTCTCCCGGCGTCCGCGCGCGGATCGCCACCACCAGCTCGTCGGACTCGGTGACCGGCCGGCCGTCGATCGACAGGATCACGTCACCCGCCCGGATCCCGGCCCGGTCGGCGGGCCCACCGGGGGTCACCGGCACGGCGCCGTCCTGGCCCGCGGCCAGCACCTGCACGCCCTCGCCGGTGTACGTGCTGTCCAGCAGCACCCCGATCACCGGGTACGTCGCGCGGCCGGTCTCGATCAGCTGCTCCGCGGTGCGGCGGGCCTGGTTCGACGGGATCGCGAAGCCGAGGCCGATGCTGCCGCCCGCCGAGCTGGTGACGCCCGGCGGCTGCGCGATGGCCGAGTTGATCCCGATCACCTCGCCCGTCGCGTTCACCAGCGGACCGCCGGAGTTGCCCGGGTTGATCGCGGCATCGGTCTGGATCGCGTTGATGAACGCCGGGGTGTCCGTGCCCTCGCCCGCAGCCACCGGCCGGTTGAGCGCGCTGACGATCCCCGAGGTCACCGTGCCGGCCAGCCCGAGCGGGGCGCCGACCGCCACCACCGGGTCACCGACCTGCACCTCGTCCGAGTCGCCCAGCACCAGCGGGGTCAGCCCGGTCACCTCGACCTTGATCACCGCGAGGTCGTAGTCCGCCGTCGACCCGACGATGGTCGCGACCTCCTGCGAGCCGTCGGCGAACAGCGCCGTCACGGTCGCCCCCGGGCCCGCGGCGTCGGCGACGACGTGGTGGTTCGTGAGGATGTAGCCGTCCTGGCGCAGCACCACGCCCGAGCCGGTGGACGACCCCTGCGCCGAGGTGACCTCGATCGACACCACCGAGGGCAGCACCTGCGCGGCGATCCCGGCCACGCTGTCCGGCGCGCGGTCCCCCGCGCCCGTGCCCACCGCGGCGGGCAGGCCGGCGTCGGCGATCCGGTCGTCGCCCAGCAGCCGCTCCCCGAGCACGCCGCCCACGGCACCGGCCACCAGCGCGAGCACCAGGCCGGTCGCGGCCAGCGCGACCGGCACCCGCCGGCGGCGGCGCGGGCGGCGGGTGGTGGGGTCGGTGGGGGCGTCGGCGAAGGGGTCGGCGGCGGGACCCGCGGGGTCGGCGCCGAGGTCGAGGTCGAGGCCGTCCAGGGTGCCGACGAGGTGCTCGGGGGCCGGCTGCGCCGGCGGCGTGGTGGGCGAGGCGAACAGCGGGCTCGTGGGGGCGCGGTCGGCGACCGGCACGGCGAGCACGTCCGCGGGGGTGAGCGCGGGTGCGGGCGCGGTGGCGGGGGCGTGGGCGGTGGCGGGCGGCGCGAAGGAGCCGCGCGGGGCGTCCGCCGGCAGGGGTGCTCCGGCGATCGGCGGCGCGAACGGGCTGCGCGGGGCGTCCTCGACGGGCAGCGCGCGCTCGCGGGCGGGATCCGCGGCGGGCGCGCCCGTGCGCGGGGTCGATTCCTGCGAGGCCGATTCCTGCGGGGGGCGCGCGGCCCACGGCGCGGCGAACAGGCCGTCGTCCTGCGAGCGATCCTGCCCCGGGCCGGCGCCGGGAGCGGTCACGGCAGGTGCACCGCGGCGGAGAGGGTGTCCCAGCCCCGCGTCAGCCGCGCGGAGAACCCGGAGTCGAAGCCGTGCTCGGGGAACTGCGCGACCACGGTGGCGACGTCCGCGGAGACGTCGGAGGACACCAGCTCGACGACGGTGTCCCCGGACTGCCAGGCGACGTGCCACGGGGTCGTGGAGAGCAGGTAGACCGTGCGGTCCGCGACGGTGACCCGGTCGGCGGCGGTGAGCGCGTCGGTGTCCAGGCGACCCTGCTGCTCGGTGACGACGAGGTCGCCGGCCGGGCCGCTGAGCGCGACCTCCAGGGTGCTGCCGCCGTCCCGCAGCCGCACGGAGGACACCGACCACCCCTCGGGCACCTCGCTCGGGCAGGTCCAGCCCTGCGTGCGCATCCAGGACAGGTACTCCTCCGAGGAGGAGGCGACGTCCGGACCGGCGGAGGAGGCGGTGCTCACCACCGGCACGGCGGCGGTGCTCGCGGACCCGAGGGTGGCGAGGGCCTGCGCCGACGCGGCGGCCGGGGCGACGTCGGGGCGGTCGCCGAGCACGAACAGGCCGGCGGCCACCACACCCAGGCCGGTCACCGAGCCCACGACGGCGCGCAGGCCGCGTCGGCCGGGGGTCACCGCGCCGGCGATCACGCCGCCACGGTCCGGTCCTTCGGGGGTGCCCGGCGCGTGCTGCCCGCCGAGCCCGGCGAGCGCCGCCACCGGGAAGCCGCGCCCGCCGAGGAAGGACGTGCGGGGCGTGGCGGTGATCGGGGTGTCGGTGAAGGTCGCGGGGCGGCCGGACGGCGGCGCGAACGGCGTCATCGGGCGCGCGGCGGCCGGCTCGGCGGGACCGGTGCCCGCGCGGGGGACGCCGCCGAGGGCGAGCAGCCGGGCGGTGAGGTCACCGGCGGGCATCACGTCGTCGACGCCGGACAGCACCCGGCGGGCGGCCCGCGCGGAGGCGAGCTCGGCGGCGCACCGGGTGCAGCAGGCCACGTGGGACAGCGCGCGCTCGGTGGCGGCCGGGGTGAGCTGACCGTCGACCAGCGCGCTGACCCGCGAGCCCAGGTGCTGGCTCATCGGGCACCCGCCGGTGCGGTCACCCGCTCGTCGGCGTCCGTCGCCGCGGGCAGCGTCCGCGGGGCGGCGCCGGGCGCCCGGTGCTCCAGGGACTCGCGCAGCCGCGCACGGGCCCGGTGGATCCGGGAGCGGACCGTGCCGAGCTTGATGCCGAGGGTGACCGCGATCTCCTCGTAGGACAGGCCCTCGATGTCGCACAGCACCACGGCGGCGCGGTACTCCGGCGGCAGCGCGTCCAGCGCCGCCTGCACGTCCACGTCGAGGTTGCCGTGCTCGAACGCCCGCTCCGGGGCCTCGCGCCCGTCGGCGGCGGCGTAGCGGTCGCCCTCCTCGCCCATGGCGTCCATCCGGATGCGCTGCTTGCGCCGGGCCTGGTCCAGGAACAGGTTCGTGGTGATGCGGTGCAGCCAGCCCTCGAAGGTGCCGGGGGTGTAGGTCGACAGCGACCGGAACACCCGGACGAACACCTCCTGCGTGAGGTCCTCGGCGTCGTACCGGTTGCCCGTCAGGCGGTAGGCGAGCCGGTACACGCGCGCGGAGTGCTCCCGGACGATCTCCTCCCAGGTGGGAGGCTGCCAGTCCGGGTCGGGCGCCGAGGTGGCCATCCACGTCCTTCACGTCGGGGGCGTCCGCGGTCGGACGCCGTGCTCCAGTGTCCCGGGCGGGACGCCGGTACGCCAATCCCGGCGGCTGCCAGGCGGGCACCGGCGCGCTCGCGCGCGACCTGTCGTGCTGGGGACAACGCACGGGCACCCGTCCGCGTTCCCGGCGCCACCGGGGTCGCCGCGATCTCACCCTCCCGCGCCCCGCCTGCCCGGGCCACTAGGCTGGACCGCGCGGTTCCCGCCGCGACCCCACCGAGGAGGACACCATCGCCAGCGACAAGGCCGCGAGCTGGGTCTACGCCGAGGGCTTCGTGCCCGAGGACGAGACGCTGCTGCGCGCGAGGGACCGCGCCGCCGAGCTGGGCTGCGCCGCCGTGCAGCCCGGGACCGGCGCCGCGCTGCGCGTGCTCGCCGCGGCGACCCAGGCCCGCGCGGTGGTCGAGGTCGGCACCGGCGCCGGCGTCGGCTCGCTCTGCCTGCTGCGCGGCATGCCCGCGGACGGCGTGCTGACCACCATCGACGTCGAGGTCGAGCACCAGCGCGCCGCGAAGGCCGCCTACGCCGAGGAGGGCGTCCGCCCCGCCCGCACCCGCACGATCGCCGGCCGCGCGCTGGACGTGCTGCCCCGGCTGACCGACGGCGCCTACGACCTGGTGTTCGTCGACGCCGACATCGAGAGCTACCCCGCCTACGTCGAGCAGGCCGTGCGCCTGCTGCGCCCCGGCGGCGTGCTGGCCGTCGACGGCGCCCTCTGGCACGACCGTGTGCCGGACCCCGCCCGCCGCGACGAGGCCACCACGATCGTGCGCGAGACCGGCCGTCTGGTCCGCGACGACGAGCGGCTGATGCCCGCGCTGCTCCCCGTCGGCGACGGCCTCCTGGTCGCCGTCCGCCGCTGACGCGCACGAGCCCGCTGCTCACGCACGTCCTGCGCTCCTGCCCCCCCGCCGAGGTTGCACGAAAGCAGGCTTCACGCGCGTCGAAGGCTGCATTCGTGGAACCTCGGCGCCTGCTCCGCCCGCGCACGCAGCTCGCGCCACGCACGACGGCGCCCGCCGGGCGCGCGGGGCGTCGGGCGGGCGTCGTGAGGTGCGGCGCGCGGGGTCAGCGCAGGGCGGCGAGGTAGCGCAGCAGCAGCCGCGCCCCGTAGCCGGTGGCTCCCTCGGTGATCTCGTGCTTGTCGGCGGTGGACCGCGCCGGGCCGGCGATGTCGAGGTGGGCCCAGGTGCGGCTGCCGACGAGCTCGCGCAGGAACAGAGCGGCCGTGATCGACCCGCCGCCGTAGCCGAGGTCCTGCGGGACGTGCCGCAGGTCGGCCACCCGGGAGCGGACGGCGTCGGTGTAGTCCTCGACCAGAGGCATCGGCCAGACGGGCTCGCCGGACTCGACGGCGGCCTCCTGGATCGCCTGCACGAGGCGGGCGTCGGTGCCGTAGAGCGCGGCGTGCTGCTTGCCGAGACCGAGGCTGGCCGCACCGGTGAGGGTGGCGACGTCGATCAGCACGTCCGGGTCGAGCACCGCGTCGGCGTAGGCCAGGGCGTCGCCCAGGACGATCCGCCCCTCGGCGTCGGTGTTGGCGATCTCCACCGAGCGGCCCCCGTAGAGCCGGAGCACGTCGCCCGGCCGGTAGGAGGCGGCGCCGAAGTGGTTCTCGGCGAGCGGCAGCACGGCGGTGACCCGGTGGGCGACCTGCGCGGCGGCGGCACCGAGCACGGTGGCGAGCGCGACGGCCGCACCGGCCATGTCGGTCTTCATCGGGACCATGGCCTCGCGAGGCTTGATCGAGATGCCGCCGGTGTCGTAGGTGATGCCCTTGCCGACGACGACCACGTGCCGGGGACGCCGGGCGGCGTCCGCGGCGGCGGGCTCGTAGCTGACCGTGACCAGGCGCGGCGCGGAGGCCGACCCGGCGCCGACGGCGAGGATGCCGCCGAAGCCCTCGGCGGCCAGCTCCGCGGGGCCACGGACCTCGACGCGCAGCCCGGCCTCACGGGCGAGCTCCGCGGCGCGGTCGGCCATCCAGGCCGGGTCCTTGATGCTGGACGGGGTGTTAGCGAGGTCGCGCACCAGCCAGGTGGCGGTGGCGCCGCGCACGGCCTCGTCGACGGCGGCCTGCGCCCGGACGCCCTCGCGCCCGATGACGACGAGCTCGCGGGCGGGACGCTGCGCGGCGGGGGCCTCGGCACCGATCCGCTGCACCCGGTAGGCCGCGAGCAGGTAGCCCTCGGCGAAGGCGCGCAGCACGCGCGGCGCCTGCCCGGGCTCGGTGGCGACCGTGGTCACCACGCGGTCGAGCCCGCGGGTGGCCCGGGCGAGTGCTGCACCGGAGCGACGCAGGTCGTCCGCGGTGCCCTCGCCGACACCGACCAGCACCAGGCGCCGGGGCAGCCCGGACCAGGGCAGGTCGCCGGCGGCGGAGCCGACCGGACGCGGCAGGAGCAGGGTCCACGCCTCGCCGGCGGCACCGGTCAGGCCGGCCCGCTCGGCGAGCTCGGCGAGGTCGATGCCGTACCGGGCGGCGGCGTCGGCCGTGCCCTGACGGGGCTGGAGCTCGGTCTCCTCGGGGTCACCGGGGACGGCCGGCGCGACGGGCACGGCGACCGCGTCCACGTCCTGCTCGAGGAGCAGGTCCGAGGACGCGAGTGAGCCCGCCACCAGGCCGATCGCGGGGACGGTCCGGCCGATCCGCACGGCCGGGGGCGTCGTAGGACGAGCCACGCGGCGTCAGCCGACGACGGAGGTGAGGGCCTCGCCCAGCTCCTGCGCCTCGGTGGCGTTCAGCTCGACGACCAGGCGGCCACCGCCCTCCAGCGGGACGCGCATGACGATGCCGCGGCCTTCCTTGGTCACCTCGAGCGGACCGTCACCAGTCCTCGGCTTCATCGCGGCCATGCGGGGCTCTCCTTCGCGTCGTAGCTGGGCGATCAGGGGTCCGAACGTGCTGGTCCAGCCGGGGCTGGGACCGACCCGTGCGGGCACCCGGCGCCCGGATGTCCGTCGGTCAGTCTAGTTCACCGGGCCGACAGGGCGGGCCCGGTCGGTTGTGACCTGATCGGGGGAAGCGCTTGCCCGACCCCGTCGCGTCCCCGGTCGACCCCGTGGCGCACGAGTCACGGCGGCCAGCCCGACGGCGGCACCAGCCGCCAGATCCGCCACACCCACACGATCTGGAGCACGATCATGGTCGCGGCCACCAGGCACCACCACGCACGCCGGGCCCCGACCGGGCGGAGCACCACGCCGGCGGTGGCCGCACCCAGCGGGAACGCGAGGATCAGGAACCGCGCCAGGCTGCTGCCCGGCTCCACCGCCGCCGCCAGGTACACCAGGTACGCCGCCGACCAGGCGTGCAGCTCGCGCCCGAGCCGCCAGGTGGCCGGGGCCAGCAGCGCCACCCCGACCACGAGGGCCGCCGCCGCCAGCACCAGCGGCGCCGCGCCGCCGAACCAGAAGGTCGAGATGTAGCCCCAGGCGCCGAAGGGGGCGATCTCCCGCACGCCGCGCCAGGCGCCCTGGGTGAGCAGGTAGCCGTCCGGCACGCCGGTGACCCAGCCGCAGATCAGCGGCCACGCCACGCCGGAGACCGCCGCGGCGACCGCGAGCGCGCCGATGCCGACCGCGTCCCGGCGCGCGAGCAGCCCGGCGGTCCCGGGCTCGGCACCCGGCTCGAGCGCCGCACGCGCGGCGCGGTGCTCCCGCCACCGCACCCACCCGTGCACCAGCACCACCGCCGCCATCGGCAGCGCGACGGCGCGGGTGAAGCCCAGCGCCACCACCGCCACGCAGGCCCAGGCGTAGCGCCGGGTCACGATCAGCAGCAGCGAGGTCGCCACCAGCAGCAGCGCCAGGGACTCGGTGTAGCCGACCTGGAGCACCACCGAGGTCGGGAAGACGGCGACCAGACTGACCGTCGCCAGCGGCAGCCCCGGGCGGGCGGCCACCGCGCGCGGCGCCCCGCGCTCGATCAGCCGGTGGATCACCACCATCGCGGCACCGCCGAGCACCAGGGCGGTGGTGGGGGCGAGCAGCGCCCACGAGCCGCCGGTCAGGGTCATCAACGCGCCGACCAGCATCGGGAACAGGGGGAAGAACGCCCACGCGTTCTGCTGCACCAGCCCGTCGGCGCCGACCGGCAGCGTGGCCGGGTAGCCGTGCTCGGCGATCGACCGGTACCAGGACGCGTCCCACATCAGGCCGGTGTAGTCGACGTAGCCCGGGGAGGCGCCGGTCCACCCGTTCGCGGCCTGCGCGCGGGCGACCACCAGCAGCACGACCGCGGACAGCAGCCGCGCGGCGGCGTAGACGGCCAGGGTCTGCACCCACCACGGCCAGGTGCGCGGATCGAGGTGCACGCTCCCGCGGGCCGCACGGCCGGCGCGGTCCACGTCCGCCACGCCCGCGCCGACCCCGTTCCCGCCGGGCCCGCCGCTCACGCCAGGCCCCGCACCGCGCGCGCCGGCGGGGTGCCGCCACGCAGCACGGCCACCATGTCCACGGTGCGCCGGGTGGCGCGGACGTCGTGCGCCCGGAACACGCGCGCGCCGTGCCACGCCGCCAGGGTGGTGGCGGCGAGGGTGCCCTCCAGCCGCTCCTCGGGCGGCAGGTCCAGCGCCTCGCCGACGAAGTCCTTGCGGGACAGCGCGACCAGCACCGGGTGGCCGAGGGCCGCGAGCGCCGCGGTGCGCCGCACCAGGTGCAGCGAGTGCCAGGTGTTCTTGCCGAAGTCGTGGGTGGGATCGACCAGCACGCTCGCCGGGTGCACGCCGACCTCGACCGCGCGCGCCGCCGCCGTCCGCAGGGTGCGCAGCACGTCGTCGAGCACCCCGTCCAGCGGATCGGCAGCGGGGTCGGCGCCGGGATCGTCCGGCCCCGGGTACGTCACGCGCAGCGGGTCGGTGCGCGGCGGCAGCCCGCCGGTGTGCGAGCAGACCACGCCGAGCCCGCGCTCCCCCGCGACCTCCACGAGCGCAGGGTCGTGCCCGGCCCAGGTGTCGTTGAGCAGGTCGGCACCGGCGTCGGCGGCGGCGCGGGCGACCTCGGCGCGCCAGGTGTCCACGCTGACCAGCAGGTCGGGGTGGCGGTGGCGCACGCGCTCGACCAGGGGCACCACGCGGGCGATCTCCTCGGCGACGTCCACCTGCGGGCCGCGCCCGGCACGCACGCCGCCGAGGTCCACCAGGTCGGCGCCCTCCTCCTCGGCACGCGCGACAGCGGCGTCGGCACCGGCCGCGTCGTACCGGGCCGCGGCGTAGAACGAGTCCGGCGTGCGGTTGACCACGGCCATCACCACCGGGCGCTCCGGTCCGAACCAGCGCCCGCGCAGCAGCAGCGGGGCGCCGGCCGTCGGCACACCGGGCACGGGCGCTGCCTCCTCGGTCACCCCTGCGTGCCGCCCTCGGCCGCGGCACCCTCGGCAGCCGCGTCCTCGACCGCCTCGGTCTCGGCCTCCTGCTGCGCCTGCTCGGTCCCGACGGCGGCCGCACGCTCGGCGGCGCGCAGCTCGGCGCCCCGCTGCTCGACGATCTGCACCGCCTCGTCGGCGTCGTCCACCAGCCGGAGCAGCTCCAGGTCGGCCTCGCGGATCATGCCGCGCTCCAGCACCGGCCCGCGGGCCCAGTCGAGCAGCCCCTGCCAGTACGCGGAGCCGACCAGCACGATCGGGAACTCGGTGACCTTGTGCGTCTGCACCAGGGTCAGCGCCTCGAACAGCTCGTCGAAGGTGCCGAAGCCGCCGGGCAGCACGATGAAGCCCTCGGCGTACTTGACGAACATCGTCTTGCGGGCGAAGAAGTAGCGGAAGTTGACGCCGAGGTCGACCCACGGGTTCATGCCCTGCTCGAAGGGCAGCTCGATCCCCAGGCCGACCGAGACCCCGCCGGCCTCGCTGGCCCCCTTGTTGGCGGCGGACATGATGCCGGGGCCGCCGCCGGTGATCACGGCGTAGCCGGCCTCGACCAGCCGGCGTCCGACGGCCTCGCCGAGCGCGTAGTCGGGGTGGTCCGGCGAGGTGCGGGCGGAGCCGAAGACGCTGACCGCGGGGCCGAGCTCGGCCAGCGCACCGAAGCCCTCGACGAACTCGCTCTGGATCCGCATGACGCGCCACGGGTCGCCGTGCAGCCAGTCGGCGCCGTCGCCGCCGGAGAGCAGGCGCTGGTCGGTGGTGGTCGCCGGGATCTGCGAGCGTCGCAGCAGCACCGGGCCCTTGCGGTACCCCTGGCCGGGGGCGGGAACGCCGTCGTCAGTCATGCCGCCGACTCTACGGTCCGCCCCTGTCCGCGCAGGTCGCCGCGCGCCGGGTCGGCCTGTGAACAGCAGGTGGACGTTCAGGCGGTGAGCCAGGCGCGCAGCGCGTCGTGGCAGAGCGTGAGCTGGGCGACGGGCAGGTGCTCGTCGTCCTTGTGCGCGAGCAGCGGGTCGCCGGGGCCGAAGTTCACCGCGGGGATGCCGAGGGCGGAGAACCGCGCGACGTCGGTCCAGCCGTACTTGGGGGCGGGCGCGCCGCCGGTGACCGCGAGCACGGCGGCGGCGAACTCGGCGGCGGCCGGGTCGTCCAGGCCGGGGCGGGCGCCGGCGGCGGAGTCGGCGACCACGACCTCGTAGCCCGCGAACAGGTCGCGGACGTGCGCGGCGGCCTCCTCCACGCTGCGGGAGGGGGCGAAGCGGTAGTTGACCGTGACCACGCAGGAGTCCGGCACGACGTTGGTGGCGATGCCGCCGTTGATCAGCACGGCGTTCAGCCCCTCGCGGTACACCAGGCCGTCGACCTCCACCGAGGCGGGCTCGTAGGCGGCGAGCCGGGCCAGCACGGGGGCGGTGGCGTGGATCGCGTTGTGCCCGGTCCAGGCGCGGGCGGAGTGCGCCGCGACGCCGGGCACCCGCACCTCGGCGCGCAGGGTGCCGTTGCAGCCGCCCTCCAGGCCGGCGTCGGTCGGCTCGCAGAGCACGGCGAAGTCGGCGGTCAGCCACTCCGGGTGCTCGCGGGCCACCCGGCCGAGACCGTTGAGCGAGGCGTCGACCTCCTCGTGGTCGTAGAACACCCAGGTGATGTCGCGGGTCGGCTCGGCCAGCGAGGCGGCGAGCGCGAGCTGCACCGCGACCCCGCCCTTCATGTCCACGGTGCCGCGCCCCCAGAGCACGGCGTCGGCGCCCTCGCCCTCCAGCCAGGTCGGCAGGTTGTCGGCGACCGGCACGGTGTCGAGGTGACCGGCGACCACCACACGGGTCGGCCGGCCGAGGTGGGTGCGGGCGACCACGGTGTCGCCGTCGCGCAGCACCTCCAGGTGCGGCACCGCGCCGAGCGCCTCGGCCACGGCGTCGGCCAGCGCCCGCTCCTCGCCGCTCACCGAGCGCAGGTCGCAGATCGCGGTGGTCAGGGTGGTCAGGTCGGCGCTCAGGTCCAGGGTGGTCACGGCCCCAACGTACCCACCCGCCGGGCCGGCACCCCCCGCCGTCCGACCCGCAGACCGGCCCGAGGAGCACCCCGCGCGCCGACTACGCTGGCCGCCATGACCGACCGCACCGCCTGGGGCTGGGGCCTCGCCACGATCGCCGCCGACGGCTCGACCCTCGACACCTGGTACCCGCAGCCCGCGCTGGGCTCCCCCGCCGCCGGGGACGAGACCGCACCGGCCACGCTGCTGGCGGCCGAGGGCGAGGACCCGCTGCGCGGCGTGCGTCTGGAGGCCGTGCGCACGGTGGTCGACCTGGACGCCGCCCCGGCGAGCACCGCCGACGCCTACCTGCGGCTGCACCTGCTCTCGCACCGGCTGGTGGCCCCGCACGGGCAGAACCTGGACGGGGTCTTCGGCGTGCTGCCGAACGTGGTGTGGACCGATCGCGGACCGTGCGCCGTCGAGGGCTTCGAGGACGTGCGCGGCCGTCACGTCGCCGCGGGCCTGCGGATCTCGGTCTTCGGCGTGGACAAGTTCCCGCGGATGGTCGACTACGTGCTGCCGACCGGCGTGCGGATCGCCGACGCCGACCGGGTGCGCCTCGGCGCGCACCTGGCCCCCGGCACCACGGTCATGCACGAGGGCTTCGTGAACTTCAACGCCGGCACGCTCGGCACCTCCATGGTCGAGGGGCGGATCTCCGCCGGCGTCGTGGTCGGAGAGGGCTCGGACATCGGCGGCGGCGCCTCGATCATGGGCACGCTGTCCGGCGGCGGCCGCGAGGTGGTGCGGATCGGCGAGCGCTCGCTGCTCGGCGCCAACGCCGGCCTGGGGATCGTGCTCGGCGACGACTGCGTGGTCGAGGCGGGGCTGTACGTGACCGCCGGCACCAAGGTCACCGTGGTCGGCCGCACCGGCGAGGACGGCTCCCCGGTGGTGGTCAAGGCCCGCGAGCTGTCCGGCCAGGACGGCATCCTGTTCCGCCGCAACTCGCTGACCGGCGGTGTCGAGGCGGTCGGCCGCACCGGCACCGGCATCACGCTCAACGCGGCCCTGCACGCGAACTGACACGGGCCGTGGCACAGGGGCGCGACCGGCGCCGACGGCGGGGCCCCGGCACCGCCTCGCGCGTCGGCTGCGCCGCCGTGACCAGCCTGGCGCTGCTGGTCGGGGCGGTGGGCGGCGTGGTGTGGTTCCTCGACTCCCGCGAGCCCGCGGCGGCCTCCCGACGCTGCACGGCCGATCTGGACGGCACCGCCTGGGGGCTGTCCAGCGACCAGGCGGACAACGCGGCGCTGATCACGGCGATGTCGGTGCAGCGCGGGCTCCCGGCGCGGGCCGCGACGATCGGGCTGGCCACCGCGTTGCAGGAGTCGCGGATGATCAACATCGACTACGGCGACCGCGACTCGGTGGGCCTGTTCCAGCAGCGCCCCTCGCAGGGCTGGGGCACCGTCGAGCAGATCATGGACCCGGTGTACTCGACCGGGAAGTTCTACGACGGCCTGGTGCGGGTGCCCGGCTACACCGACCTACCGGTGACCGAGGCAGCGCAGGCGGTGCAGCGCTCGGGGTTCCCGGACGCCTACGCCCAGCACGAGGTGCGCGCGCGGGCCTGGGCCTCGGCGCTCACCGGTTGGACGCCCGCCACGCTCACCTGCGACCTGGACGCGCCGGAGACCGCCGGCACCGTGGAGGAGGTCGTCGCCCGGGTGAACCGGGACTTCGCGGGGAGCGTGCTCGCCGCCGCCGACGCGGGCCGGTCCTCCGAGGAGGTCGTCGCCGTGCGCCTGGAGGCGGACCGGCTGGCGGCCGACGGCGACACCCTGCGAGCGGGCTGGGCGGTGGCGCAGTGGGCGGTGGCCGTCGCCGAGCCGCTGCGCCTGGTCGCGGTGGACGTGGGCGACAGCCGCTGGGAGCGCGCGGACGACGAGGCCGGCTGGAAGGCGGGCGTGCTGGACGACCCGCTGCCCGACGGTGCGGTGGTCGTGCTGCTCGCCCCCGCGCCCTGAGACCTCCCGCCGCGCGATCCCTCAGCGCAGCTCGGCGAAGGCGGTGATCTCCGCGCGCAGCTGCTCGGCCATCTCCGCCAGGCCCGTCCCGTCCCGACCGCCGGCCGCCGAGGCGACCACCTGCACCTGCGCGGTCATGCCGCCGATGATCTCGTCGATCCGCCCGATCGCCCGGCCCGCCTCCTCGGCGGCGGCCTGCGCGGCCACCACCTGCAGGGCGATGTCGTCCGACCGCCCGGAGGAGTCGTCCGCGAGGGTGCGGACCTCGCCGGCGACCACCGCGAACCCGCGACCGGACTCCCCGGCGCGCGCGGCCTCGATCGTCGCGTTGAGGGCCAGCAGGCGGGTACGGCTCGCGATGGCCTTGACCAGGCTCGCGGCCTCGTGGATCTGCCCGGAGGTGTCGGTGAGGCTCTGCACGGTCGCCCGCGAGTCCTGGGCGGCGACGGCGGCGGACTCGGCGGCCGAGGCCAGCGACGCCGCGGACGACGCCAGGCCCTGCGCGGAGTCCGCGACCCGCGCGGCGACCAGCACCATCCGCTCGGCCAGCTCGGCACGCTCGCGCTGGTCCCGCTCGGAGCGCAGCGCGGCCGACTCCAGGGCGGCGCGCGCCCCGTCGATCCGCCTGGCGCCCTCGCGGAACGCCCCCGGCATGCCGCGGCGCAGGAACCGGCGGTGGAACCGGCCCTCGCCGGCGGCCGTCAGGGACGCCTGCGACTCGCGGACGTAGGCGTCCACCAGGTCGGCCAGCCGGTTGAGCGCGGTGCGCGCCCGGACCACGGCGGGATCACCGTCGAGCGGAGCCAGTCGACCCTCCAGGTCGCCCTCGGCGATCCGCTCGCAGAACTCGGCGATGGCGTCCAGCGACCGGCGGGTGGCCTCGTCGGCGTCCACCACCGGGGTCTCGGCGGGGCGGCGCCGCCCCCAGGCGCTCATCGGGCACCCTCGGCGGCCAGCTCGTCGGCGGCCGCGAGGGACCAGACGAACTCGTCGTAGGTGGCGCCGGCGGCGTCCAGGGCGCCCATCAGCGCGGCGGTGCCGGCGGCGATGGCGTCCTTGGTGCGGGTCTGCTTGTTCTCCTCGGCGAGGATCGCCGCGTACAGGTCGCCCACTGTGCGTCGCGTCGCGGGCGGCACCCAGCGCCGGTTCGAGTGGTAGCCGATGATCTGCCCGCCCGGCCCGAACGACGGCGTGACGTGCGCGAGCACCCAGTAGTGCCCGCCGTCCTTCGCCAGGTTCACCACGTACGCGAACAGCTCCTTGCCGGTGGGGATCACGTCCCACATCAGCTGGAACACCGCGCGCGGCATGGCCGGGTGGCGGATCAGGTTGTGCGGCTTGCCGAGGATCTCGTCCTCGGTGTAGCCCGCGACGCGCACGAACACGTCGTTGGCGTAGGTGATGACCCCCTTGGGGTCCGTCTTGGAGACGATGATCTCCTCGGGCCCGAAGGTCCGCTCATGACCGGTCGGGGCCACGGCACGCCCCCCGCGCGCCGCACCACGACCACCCCGGTCGGCACCACGCTGCGGCAGCGCGGTCTCGGTAGGCGACATGCCCAGTCGATCGGCCGTCCCACCAGCGATCTGACCGGTTTGCCCGGACTCTTTCGCCAGCAGATCAGGAAAGCGCGTACCGGTGCGTCAGCGGCGCTCGGCGGGCACGTAGTCCCGCTCCGGCGAGCCGGAGTACACCTGGCGCGGCCGGCCGATCTTGGTCTGCGGGTCGCGCATCATCTCCCGCCACTGCGCGATCCAGCCGGGCATCCGACCCAGGGCGAACAGCGGCGTGAACATCGAGGAGTCGAAGCCCATCGCCTTGTAGATCAGGCCCGTGTAGAAGTCGACGTTCGGGTAGAGCTTGCGCGAGATGAAGTACTCGTCCGACAGCGCGATCTCCTCGAGCGTCCGGGCGATGTCCAGCAGCTCGTCGTTGGCGCCGAGGGCGGTGAGCACCGCGTCGGCGCTCTCCTTGACGATCGCGGCGCGCGGGTCGTAGTTCTTGTACACCCGGTGGCCGAAGCCCATCAGGCGGACGCCCTGCTCCTTGTTCTTGACCCGGCGCATGAAGTCGCTGGCATCGCCGCCGTTGTCCCGGATCTCGCCGAGCATCCGCAGCACGGCCTCGTTGGCGCCGCCGTGCAGGGGGCCGGAGAGCGCGTTGATCCCGGCGGCCACCGAGGCGTAGAGGTTGGCGTGGCTGGACCCGACGATCCGCACGGTCGAGGTGGAGCAGTTCTGCTCGTGGTCGGCGTGCAGGATCAGCAGCTTGTCCAGCGCCTTCACGATCGTGGGGTCCACGTCGTACTGCTGGTACGGCACCGCGAAGGTCATCCGCAGGAAGTCCTCGATGTACCCGCGCGAGTAGTCGGGGTACAGCAGCGGCTCGCCGCGCGAGGTGCGGTGCAGGTAGGAGGTGATCGTGCGGGTCTTCGCCAGGATCAGCACGGTGGCGAGCTCGACGGTCTCCGGGTCGAAGGGGTCGAGCGACTCCGGGTAGAACGTGGCCAGCGCGTTGATCGCCGAGGACATCACCGCCATCGGGTGCGCCCCCGACGGGAAGGTCCCCATGAAGGTGCGGAAGTTCTCGTGCACGAAGGTGTGCCGGTTGACCCGCTCGACGAAGGCGTCGAGCTGCGTCGGGCTGGGCAGCTCGCCGTTGAACAGCAGGTACGCGACCTCCAGGAAGGAGGAGTGCTCGGCGAGCTGGTCGATCGGGTAGCCGCGGTAGCGCAGGATCCCGGCGTCGCCGTCGATGTAGGTGATCTGCGACTCGCAGGACGCGGTGTTCATGAACCCGGGGTCGACGGTGACCAGGCCGGTGTCGCGCAGCAGCGAGGACACCACGACGCCGTCGTTGCCCTGGGTGGCGCGGACCACCGGCAGGTCGTGCGACGAGCCGTTCACCAGGAGCCGGACGGGTTCGGTGGCGACGTCGGTCATGGCGTTCCTCCTCGGACGGGTGCGGTGGGACGGGATCGGGCTCCCCCGCGCCCTGAGATCTGGGGACGGCTGCGGCTCCGGTGCTGCGCGCCGTCCTGCGGCCGGTTGCGGCCTGGACCGACGCTACTTCGGGTCGGAGGGTCCGACCATCCCGACGACGACCCCGGACCGTGTGATGCGGGTCACATCAGGGTCAGGCAGAGTTCAGCAGCAGGTCATGCCCGGGTCAGCGGACGGTCCGCTGCTGCCAGCCGGGCGACCGCCGCCGCGATGCGTTCGTCGGTGGCCGTGAGCGCCACCCGCACGTGCTGCGGGGCACCGTAGAACGCACCCGGCGCGACCAGGATCCCCAGGTCTGCCAGCCAGGACACCGTCGCCCAGCAGTCACCCGCGCCCGCGGCGGGCCGCACCCAGAGGTACAGCCCCGCCTGCGAGCCGTCGACCACCAGGCCGGCCGCCTCCAGCGCCGCGCGCAGCGTGTCGCGCCGGTGCCGGTAGCGCTCACGCTGCTCGGCCACGTGCGCGTCGTCCCCGAGCGCGACGGCCATCGCCGCCTGCACCGGCCCGGGCAGGATCATGCCGACGTGCTTGCGGGTGGCCAGCAGCGCACCGACCAGGGCGGGGTCCCCGGCGACGAAGGCCGCCCGGTAGCCGGCGAGGTTGGACTGCTTGGACAGCGAGTACAGCGCGAGCAGGCCGGAGCGGTCGCCCTCGGTCACCCGCGGGTCCAGCACGCTCGGCACGCCCTCGCTCGCCCACGGCTGCTCCCAGGGCAGCTCGGCGTAGCACTCGTCCGAGGCGATCACGACGGCGCGACCGGTGCGGGCCTGCACGGCGCGGGCGGCCCGGACCACGGCGCGCAGCGCGTCGACGCCCAGCACCCGACCGTCCGGGTTGCCCGGCGAGTTCAGCCAGACCAGACGCACCCGGTCCGCGTCGGGCCCCTCGAGCAACGCCACCGGGTCGTCGGTGGGCACCGGGGTCGCCCCGGCCAGCCGCGCGCCGACGTCGTAGGTCGGGTAGGCCGCCGCGGGGTGCGCCACCAGGTCGCCCTCGCCCAGCCCGAGCAGGGAGGGCAGCAGCGCCACCATCTCCTTGGAGCCGATCGTCGGCAGCACGCCCGCCGGGTCCAGGTCCGGCACGCCACGACGCCGGGCGAACCAGGCGACCACGGCCGCGCGCAGCGCGGGGGTGCCGGCGGTCAGCGGGTAGCCCGGGGAGTCGGCGGCCTCGGCGAGCGCGCGCCGCACGATCTCGGGGGTCGGGTCCACCGGCGTCCCGACGGACAGGTCGACGATGCCGTCGGCGTGCGCCCGGGCACGGTCGCCGTCGGGGACGAGGGTGTCCCAGGGGAAGTCCGGCAGCGCGCCGGTCGCCAGTCCCACGCTCAGTCGCCGTGGACCTGCAGCGGCAGGGTCGCGATCACCGGGTGGTCCTTCTCGATCCGGCCCATCTTGGCGGCGCCGCCCGGGGAGCCGAGGTCGTCGAAGAACTCGACGTTGGCCTTGTAGTACTCGGACCACTGCTCGGGGACGTCGTCCTCGTAGTAGATCGCCTCGACCGGGCACACCGGCTCGCAGGCGCCGCAGTCCACGCACTCGTCGGGGTGGATGTACAGCGTCCTCTTGCCCTCGTAGATGCAGTCGACCGGGCACTCCTCGATGCACGCCTTGTCCTTGACGTCCACGCAGGGCTGGGCGATCACGTAGGTCATGCGGTGCCTCCACGCTCGGTGCTCGGATCTGCTCCTAGTATCTCCCACACCGCCGGTCGCACCGCCCGGACCACCCGCCCAGCGCAGGAGACACCCGCCACATGACCGCGTCGACACCCGCCGCCGAGCCGTGGCGCTCCTGGACGGCCGGTCAGCGCGTGGTGGTGCGGCGACGGCTGCCGGAGGGATCGCCGCAGCCGTACACCGACGTGCTCGGCGACCTGCTGGTGGTGGACGACGGGGGCGTGACGGTGCGGACCCGTCGGCAGGGCGACGTGCGGGTGCCGGGCGAGGAGATCGCGATCGGCAAGGTCGTGCCGCCCGCGCCGGTGCGTCGACGGCCGCGCGCGGAAGACTGAGCGGCGGGCTCAGCCGCGCCCGTCGAACGCCTCCAGCCAGCGCCGCAGCAGCGCCTCCAGCGCGTCGGCCTCCTCGGCGGTGAGCACGCTCATCAGCCGGTGCTCGTTCGCCATGTGCGCGGTGAACGCGCCGTCGACGACCTCCAGCCCGCGCGGGGTCAGCGCGACGACCCGGCCGCGGGCGTCGTCCTCACTGGTCCGGCGGGTGACCAGCCCGGCGGCCTCCAGCCGGTCGAGCCGCTTGGAGATCGCGCCGGTGGTGACCATCGTGTGCGCGGCCAGGGTGCCGGCGGCGCGCTCGTAGGGCTCCCCCGCGCGGCGCAGCGTGGCGAGCACGTCGAACTCGCCCTCAGTCAGGCCGTGCTCGCGGTAGACCGCGACGATCTCCTCGGTGAGCGCCGCACCGAGCCGGTGCAGCCGCCCGATCACTCCCTGCGGGCGGGTGTCGAGGTCCGGGCGCTCCCGCGCCCACTCCTGCCGGATCCGGTCGACGTGGTCCATCTCTCGATCATATCTTCCGCGGAAGGTACTGTGTCTTCCATGGAAGACATCCGCCGCTGGCTGCCGGTCGCCGCCGTCGCGCCGGTGCTCTGGGGCACCACCTACTACGTCACCCGGCACACGCTGCCCGCCGACAGCCCGCTCTGGGGCGGCGTGCTGCGCGCGCTCCCCGCCGGGCTGGTCCTGCTCGCGCTCGCCCGTCAGCGCCCGCACGGCGCCTGGTGGTGGCGCTCGGCGGTGCTCGGCACGCTCACCACCGGGGCGTTCTTCGCGCTGGTCTACGTCGCGGCGCAGCGGCTGCCGACGTCCATCGCCTCCACGGTGATGGCGGTCGGCCCGGTGGTGATGATGCTCGCCGGCTGGCTGCTGCTCGGCCAGCGCCCGCGGCTGCTCGCCGCCCTGGGCGGGGCGCTCGGCGTGCTCGGGGTGGCGGTGATGCTCCTCGGCGGCGGGGACGGTGCCGCGATCGACCCCTGGGGCGTGGCCGCCTCGGTGGCGGCGATGGTGCTGTCCTCGGTCGGCTACGTGCTGGCGACCCGGTGGCGCGACGACGTCGAGGTGCTGCCCTCGACCGCCTGGCAGCTGATCGCGGGCGCACTCGTGCTGCTGCCGTTCGCGGTCGCGGTCGAGGGCGCTCCCCCGGCGCTGGACGGCCGGGCCCTGCTCGGCTTCGCGCACGTCTCGCTGGTCGCCACGGCGGTCGCCTACGTCGCCTGGTACGCGGCGCTGCGCCGGCTCGGCCCGGCCACCGTCGGCCTGGTCGGCCTGCTCAACCCGGTGACCGGCGTGCTGCTCGGCACCCTGGTCGCGGCCGAGCCGCTCACCGCCCGGCAGCTCGTCGGCATCGCCGTGGTGCTCGGCGCGATGGCGCTGGGCTCATCGAGGCGCGGCACCGGCCGACCCGCGCGGAGCGACCGGCCCGCGAACGACGTGCTGGTCAGCCCGCCGGTGCCGCCGTCGCCGGGTCCGGCCCGCAGATGACCTTGTTCTGCGCCTTGTAGCGCCAGGTGAACGGCTCGACCGCGACCACCTCGCCGTTGAGCGAGAGCGTGCGCGTGTTGGTGATCGAGAAGCCCGGGTTGCCGGCCGACTGCGGCGAGCAGGTCGCCGACTGGGAGTAGACCGTGGTCGGCTGCACGACGTTCGACTTGCCGCTCGCCTCGGTGGTCACCGTCCAGTACGGGGTGCCCCACAGCCGGACCCAGGTCTTGCCGTCGGCCACCCACGCCTGCACCAGCGCGCCGTAGGGCGTGGTGTTCTTCCACTTCATGTCGAGGGTGCCGGTGAACAGCGTCGCCTCGCGGCCTGCCGGGTACCGGGTGAACCACTCGGAGTGCGGCTTGTGCTCGACGTCCTCCATGCCCGCCAGGTACGCGGCGTTGAAGGTCGTGGTGGACAGCTGCGACAGGCCGCCGCCCCAGGCGTCGGTGTGCTCGCCGCTGACGATCGCGCCCGCGGTGGTGAAGCCGTGGGCGGCGTCGATCGGGCCGAGCGCGTCGGTCAGGCTGAAGGTCTCGCCGGGGCGGACCAGCGTCCCGTTGATCGCGGCGGCACCGGCGGCGATGTTCTGGGTGCGGCGCGGCTCGCTGGTCAGCGGGGTGGAGAACTCCGCGACGACCTGCGTGACGCCCAGCGCCTCCAGGGCCGCCGTGCTCTCCGCCGGGTCGCTGGCGACCAGCTCGACGCTCGCGGTGCGCGCGTCCGCCGAGGACGCCGCCGTCGCGACCGCGCTCGCCAGCGCCGCCGGGTCGAGGGTGGTGCCCGGGGTGCCCGCGACGATCACCGGGGCGTCGTTCTGGAACTCGAAGTACGCGTCCGCCGAGACGGTCAGCAGGTCGGTGGTGCGGTCCACCACGGCCTGCACCAGCGCGGCGCCGTCCATCTGCAGCGCGAGCGAGCCGTCCTGCGGCACGAAGGACGCGGCGGAGACCAGCACGTCACCGGGGAGCTCCGGGGCCTGCCCCGCGACCTGCACGGTCACCGGGGCGGCGCCGACGTTCACCGCGACGTCCTGCATCACCTCGTCGGTCTCGGCCTGGGTGATCTCCGGCTCGACCACCTCGGTGGCCAGCTCGAGCGGGCGGGCGGCCGTCAGCCAGTCCTGCTCCAGCGTCTCGCGGGCGGCGTCGGTGTCCACCTGCCAGCCGTCCACCGCGTCCACGGCGTGCGGGGTGCCGTCGGCGAAGAGGATCGACCCGTCCACCGGCGCCAGGGTCAGCGTGCCGGCCAGGTCCTCCACCGCGCCGTCGAGCTTGTCCTCGTCGACCTCGGTGACCGGCGGCTCGGCGTCGCCGCCCACCACGTGCCGCCACAGCCGACCCGGGCTCAGGTCGACGCCGGTCAGACCCTCGACCGTGGCCGGGACGTCCAGCGAGAGGCCGGCGGTCGCCGGGTCGACCGTGCCGCTCAGGTCCTCGGCGGACACCGGCACGGGCTCGGTGGACAGGTCGCCCAGCGCGTCGGTCAGCGCCTTCTCGGCGTCCGCGGTGGTCTTGCCACCGATCTCCACGCCGGCCACGGTGGTGCCGCGCGGCACCCGGTCGGCCAGGGCGTAGGCGGCACCCACGTAGGCGCCGCCGAGGGCGACCACCACACCCGCGACGATCAGGGTCGGACGCAGCCAGCGACGACGGCGTCCGTCCTCCTCGAACTCGTCCAGCGGAGACCAGGGCTCCTCGGGTCCGGCACCGTCGACAGCGGGCTCGGTGCCCTCCGTGCTGCCCTGGGTCATGCGGTCTCCCCCTCGTGGGACGGCGGTCCGTCGCAGGCGGGCGGACCTCCCACGATTCTACGGGCGCACGTCGCCCGGACCCCACGCGGAGGGTGCTCGCCGGGTCACGATCCGGTCCCGATCACCCGGTCAGCGCAGGCCGCGGGTCCGCCGCCGCAGGTGCACCAGGCCGCCGCGGTCCGCCGCACCCTCCCGGGCGTCCAGCACGTGCCCGAGCACCACGTCGTGATCACCGGCCGGCACGATCTGCGCGGTCCGGCACTCCAGCCACGCCGCGGCACCGGTCACCCAGGCCGCCCCGGACAGCGGCGCGCGCTCGTGCGGCACCCGGTCGAGCTGTCCCACCGCCGGTCGCCCCGGGGAGGCCAGCCAGTCCGCCACCGGCGCCTGGTCGTCGGCCAGCACGCTCACCGCCCAGGTGTCCACGTCGTCGAGCGCCTCCCGGAACCGGGCGTCGGCGTGCACGCAGAACAGCAGCATCGGCGGCTCCAGCGAGACCGAGGCGACCGCGCTGGCGGTCATCGCGTGGTCCTGGCCGCGCCAGCGCAGGGCCAGCACGGCGACACCGGCCGGCAGGCGTCCGACGGCGGCGCGGTAGGCGTCGGTCGGCGCGAGGGCGGGCCGGTCGGCCGGGTTCCCGGCGGCCGCAGGCGTCCCGGCGGGTGCGGCGCCGCCGTCCGTCATCGGGCGGTCCCGGTCACGGAGCCGCGGTGCCGTCGGGGGTGGGCGTGCCCCGGCGCAGCGGGGTCTCCGCGAACCAGGACCGTGGCAGCGCGGCGACCACCACCGGCAGCAGCACCGCACCACCGGCCCACAGCCAGCCGTAGGCGTCCGAGGCGGGCATCATCACGTCCCCGCCGGGGCCGGTCGAGGCGAGCACCTGCACCACCGCGAACAGCCCGACCACCAGGCCGAGCAGCGCGACCGCGCCCGACCAGGCGCGCACGGCGACCGCGGCGGCGATCACGAGCAGCAGCGCGAGCACCAGGCCCCACGGGCGGGTGGAGCGGTGCACGACGGTGCCCACGGCACCGATCAGCGCCCCGAGGACGAGCGCGCCGAGGGCGTGCAGCAGCAGGCGGGGCTGGAAGGTGAACGGCACGGTGGTCAGGCTACGACGCCCGCACGCCGCCGGGCCACACGGTGCGCGCCGCCGGCTCGCGCGGTGCGTGACCGGGCGCCCAGGCGTAGGTCTCGTGCGCGAGCACCGGCGCCAGCACCAGGTTCGACAGCGCCAGCGCGGCCACCACCCCGGAGGCCGGGTCGGTCGGCGTCACCGCCTGCACCTGCGTCGCGTGCGCGCGCAGCGCGGCCAGCACCCGGTCGAGCACCGGCGCCACCGGCACGGACAGCCCGGGGCCGGCGGCGAGCGTCGCGTCCGCCACCGAGGGCAGCGGGCCGTCGGCGTCGGGGAGCGCCAGCGGCCCCTCGCGGGTGGGGCGCCGGTCGTCGGAGCGCGCGGCGAGCAGCGCCCGCACGGCGGGGTCGGTCGCGAGGGCGGCGTACCCGGCGCGCAGGGCGTCGGGGGCGGTCACCGCCCACAGCACGGGCGGGGCGACCGGCGCGGGCGGGGCCGACGCGGTCGAGCCGCCGTCGCGCTCGGCCGGAGGGGTCGGGGCGCCCGGCGTCCATGCGGGATCGGCGGCGAGATCCACCGCGCGCATCGTGATCGCGTGCGCGCGCACGTGGTCGGGGTGGCCGTAGCCGCCGCCCGGCTCGTACGTGACCACGACGTCCGGACGCCGCACCCGCAGCAGCAGCGCGAGCCGTCCGGCGGCCTCGTCCAGGCCCGCCGCGACCAGCGCGTGCGCGGGCACCTCCCCCGCCGACCCGGCCTGCCCGGTCCCCACCCAGGCCATCCCCGAGTCCTCGTACCGCGCGCCTCCGTGCGCATCCTGCGTCGAGAGGACAGCAGCTGTCGCTTCAGCACCCCGGGAAGCAGCATCTGCTGTCCTCTCGGCGGGCGCAGGCACGAGCGCGGGCACGGGCAGGCGGTCGAGGAAGACCTGGTCGGCACCGAGGGCCGTGCAGGCGGCGGCGATCTCGTGCTCGCGGTGGGCGGCGAGCGCGGGGCCGTCACCCTCCAGGTGCGCCAGCGCGGCGCCGATCACCTCGCCGCGCTCGCCGCGGGTGCAGGTGACGACGAGCGCCGGCAGCCCGGCCGCGGCCCAGGTCGCCAGCAGCGCGCCGGTGCTCAGGGTCTCGTCGTCCGGGTGCGCATGCACCGCGAGCACGCCACCCGTGCGGGTCGGCGTGCTCGCGGTGGTCATGAGCGGTGCGTCAGGAGCGCTTGCTGCGCGCGACCTGCCGGGCGCGCTCGGTCTGGTCCAGGATCACCTTGCGGATCCGCACCACCTCGGGGGTCACCTCGACGCACTCGTCCTCGCGGGCGAACTCCAGCGACTCCTCGAGGGTGAGGTGCCGCGGCGGCACCAGGTTCTCGAAGTTGTCGGCGGTGGAGGAGCGCATGTTGGTGAGCTTCTTCTCCTTGGTGATGTTGACGTCCATGTCCTCGGCGCGGGAGTTCTCGCCGACGATCATGCCCTCGTAGACCTCCTGCGTCGGGTCGACGAAGAACGAGCCGCGCTCCTGGAGGTTGATCATCGCGAACGGCGTCACCGCACCGGCACGGTCGGCCACCAGCGAGCCGGCGATCCGGGTCTCGATCGGGCCGGCCCACGGCTCGTAGCCCTCGGCGATGGAGGACGCGATGCCGGTGCCGCGGGTGTCGGTGAGGAACCGGGTGCGGAAGCCGATCAGGCCGCGCGAGGGCACCAGGAACTCCATGCGGACCCAGCCGGTGCCGTGGTTCGACATGGTCTCCATGCGGCCCTTGCGCTGCGCGAGCAGCTGGGTCACGGCGCCGAGGTACTCCTCGGGGACGTCGATGGTCATGCGCTCGACCGGCTCGTGCACGTGGCCGTCGATCTTCTTGGTGACCACCTGCGGCTTGCCGACGGTCAGCTCGAAGCCCTCGCGGCGCATCTGCTCGACCAGGATCGCCAGCGCCAGCTCGCCGCGGCCCTGCACCTCCCAGGCGTCCGGGCGGTCGGTCGGGACGACGCGCAGCGAGACGTTGCCGATGAGCTCGGAGTCCAGGCGGTCCTTCACCTGGCGGGCGGTGACCTTGTGGTTCTTGCCGCCCTTGCCGGCCAGCGGCGAGGTGTTGATGCCGATGGTCATGGAGATCGCCGGGTCATCGACCGTGATCAGCGGCAGGGGCTGCGGGTTCTCCGGGTCGGTCAGGGTCTCGCCGATCGTGATGTCGGCGATGCCCGCGACGGCCACGATGTCGCCGGGGCCGGCCTTCTCGGTGGGGACGCGGGTGAGCGCCTTGGTCTCCAGCAGCTCGGTGATCCGCACGTTCTGCATGGTGCCGTCGGCCCGCGCCCACGCGACGGTCTGGCCCTTGGTCAGCTCGCCGTTGAAGATGCGCAGCAGCGCCAGGCGGCCGAGGAACGGCGAGGCGTCGAGGTTGGTGACGTGTGCCTGGAGCGGCGCGCCCTCGGTGTAGGTCGGGGCCGGGATCTTCTCGAGGATCGTCGCGAACAGCGGCTCGAGGGTCTCGGAGTCCGGCAGGCCGCCGTCGGCGGGCTGGTTCAGCGAGGCGCGGCCGGCCTTCGCGGCGGCGTAGACCACCGGCACGTCCAGGATCGCGTCCAGGTCCAGGTCCTCGACCTCGTCGTGCAGGTCGGAGGCCAGACCGAGCAGCAGGTCGGTCGCCTCGGCGACGACCTCGGTGATCCGGGAGTCCGGACGGTCGACCTTGTTGACCACGAGGATCACCGGCAGCTTGGCGGCCAGCGCCTTGCGCAGCACGAAGCGGGTCTGCGGCAGCGGGCCCTCGGAGGCGTCCACCAGCAGCACGACGCCGTCGACCATGGACAGGCCGCGCTCGACCTCACCACCGAAGTCGGCGTGGCCCGGGGTGTCGATCACGTTGATCGTGATGCCGCCGGGCTCGCCCACCGCGGCCGCCGCGGGGCCGGAGTACCGGACCGCGGTGTTCTTCGCGAGGATGGTGATGCCCTTCTCGCGCTCCAGGTCGCCGGAGTCCATCGCGCGCTCGTCGACGTGCGCGTGCTCGCCGAAGGCGCCGGACTGCCAGAGCATGGCGTCGACGAGCGTGGTCTTGCCGTGGTCGACGTGGGCGACGATCGCGACGTTGCGCAGATCGCCACGCACACGGGTTCCCGTGGGCGTCGAGGGCACAGACATATGAGGACTCATTCCGCGAGGGTGGGAGATCAGAGGGCGCGACGACGTCGAGCGCCGGTCGATTGTACGCGCACGCACGACGCGGCGGCACGATGCGTGATCGTGCCGCCGCGCGGCGTGCGGGGTGCCGGCCGGGGCCGGCGGGTGGATCAGGCGCCGCCGCGGGGGCGAATGTTGCCCTCGAACTTGCCCTTGTTGGTGGTCTCGGTGTCCTCGAAGTCCTGGACAGCCGTCGCGTCCGCGCCGTGCGCGAGGGCCGCGTCACGCGCGGCGGCCTCGGCAGCGGCCTGCTCCAGCAGCCGGTCGCGCTCCTCGCGACGCAGCTTCTGCTCCGCGGGGTTCGGCACCGGGACCGCGGCGAGCAGGCGGCGGGTGTAGTCCTGCTGCGGGTCGTGCAGGATCTGCGCGCGCGGGCCGACCTCGACCAGCTTGCCCTTGTTCATCACGGCGATCCGGTTGGACAGGATCTCCACGACCGCGAGGTCGTGGCTGATGAACAGGCAGGCGAAGCCGTACTCGCGCTGGAGCTCCTGGAACAGCTCGAGCACCCGGGCCTGCACCGACACGTCGAGGGCCGAGGTCGGCTCGTCGGCGATCAGCAGCTTGGGCGACAGGGCGAGCGCACGGGCGATGCCGACGCGCTGGCGCTGGCCGCCGGACAGCTCGTGCGGGTAGCGGTTCCGCATGGCCCGGGGCAGGTGCACCCGGTCCAGCAGCGCCTCGACGCGCTTGTTCAGCTCGGCACCGGCGGCGACCTTGTGCAGGCGCATCGGCTCGCCGATGGACTCGCCGATCGGCAGGCGCGGGTTCAGCGAGGAGCCCGGGTCCTGGAAGACGATCGAGACGTCCTGGCGCACGGCACGCAGGTCCTTGGGCTTGATGCCCGCGAGCTCGACGCCGTTCACCGACAGCGAGCCGCCGGCCACGGGCAGCAGGCCCACGGCGGCGCGGCCGACGGTGGTCTTGCCGGAGCCGGACTCGCCCACCAGGCCGACGACCTCGCCGCGGCCGATGGTGAGGTCCACGCCGTCGATCGCCCGGAACGCCGGCACGCGGCCGCGGCCCGGGTACTCGATGATCAGGTCCTTCGCCTCGAGGGCGAAGCCGGACGGGGACGCGGTCGCGCCGGCGGGGGCCTCGCGCTCGGAGACGTGCAGCGCCGCGGTGCCCTCCTCGACGGCCACCGGGTGCTCGCCGTGCAGACCCTGCGCCGCGAGCGTCTCGGAGCCGAGGTGCGGCACCGCGTCGAGCAGCTGACGGGTGTAGGGGTGCTGCGGGCGGTTGAAGATCTCGTCGGCGGAGCCGCCCTCGACCACGCGACCGTTCTTCATCACCATGACGCGGTCGGACAGGTCCGCGACCACGCCCATGTCGTGCGTGATCAGGATGATGCCGGCGTCCACGCGGTGACGCAGGTCGCGCATGAGCTTGAGGATCTCGGCCTGCACGGTGACGTCGAGGGCCGTGGTCGGCTCGTCGGCGATCAGCAGCTTGGGGTCGCAGGCGAGCGCCTGGGCGATCATCGCGCGCTGGCGCTGGCCGCCGGACAGCTGGTGCGGGTACTTGTCGACCGAGGCCTCGGGGTCGGGGATGTCGACCATCTTCAGCAGCTCGATCGCGCGCGACCGGGCCTCCTTGGGGCCGATGTCGAAGTGCACGCGCAGGGTCTCGATGATCTGGAAGCCCACGGTGTACACCGGGTTCAGGGCCGTCATCGGCTCCTGGAAGATCACCGAGACGTCCTTGCCGCGCACGGAGGACAGCTGCTTGTGGGTCAGGCCCAGCAGCTCCTTGCCGCCGAGGCGCGCCGAGCCGCTCGCGCGGCCGTTCGGGGGCAGCAGGCCGATCAGCGACATCGAGGACTGCGTCTTGCCGGAGCCGGACTCGCCGACGATCGCCAGGACCTCGCCCGGACGGACGTCGTAGCTGACGTCCACGGCGGCGGGGAACCACTCGCCGTCCACGAAGAACTCGACCGTGAGGTCGCGGACCTCGAGGATCGGGGTCTTGGTGGCGATGTCGCCCGTGCCGGGGTCGCCGGCGGCGTTGAACTCAGTGCTCACGGTTCACGAGGTCCTTCCGTGGTGCGCGACGACCTGCAGGTCAGCGGGTCGCGGGCGATCGGTGCGTCGAGTGCCTGCGGCGTTCTCTGCGACGATGGCCGCATGGTCTCGGCAGACGTGGTGGAGTACAGACCGGCCTTCGGCCGGGGACTTGCAGTGGTGATGGCGGCGCTCGGCGGGGGCGGTCTGCTGACCGGCCTCGTCAGCGACTGGGAGGTGACGCTGCCCTTCGTCGCCCCGGTGCTGCTGGTGGTGACCGCGATCTGGGCCGCCTACTGGCGTCCCGCGGTGATCGTGAGCCCCGCCGGCGTGGAGCTGCGGAACGTCACCCGCACGATCGAGCTGCCGTGGCCGAGCATCCAGCGGGTCGAGACCCGCTACGCGCTGACCCTGCACACCGCCTGGGGCGACTACGCCGCCTGGGCGGCACCGGCCCCGAGCCGGGCCCGCGTCACGAGCTCCGGCTCCGAGGACGTCCGCAACCTGCCCGAGTCCACGTACGGACCCGGCGGCTCGGTGCGCCCCGGCGACCTGGCGTCCAGCGGATCGGGCCAGGCGGCCATGATCGTGCGGACGCGCTGGCAGGAGATGCGCGACGCGGGCGTGCTCGAGAACGCGCGCCTGGAGCGTGACCGCCCCCGCGTGCGCTGGCACGTGACCACGCTGGCGACGATCGGCGTGCTCCTCGTCGCCAGCGTGCTCCCGCTCGTGCTCTGACACGGGTCTCAGGCCCTCGCCTCGGCCCGCGCCTGCGACTTCGCGCGACGGGCGTCCGCCTTGGCGAGGGCCCGGTTGGTCGGGATCCGCCGCTGACGCGGGTCGAAGGCGTCGCGCAGGCCGTCACCGATGAAGTTGACGCAGAGCGCGATGGCCACGATGAACAGACCCGGCCACCAGAACAGCCACGGCCGCGTCGCGAACGCCGACTGGTACTCGTTGATCAGCTGACCCAGCGAGACCTCGGGGTTCGAGATGCCGAAGCCGAGGTAGCTCAGCGCGGTCTCCAGCAGGATCGCCGAGGCCATGAGCAGCGTCGCGTTGACGATGATCACGCCGACGGCGTTCGGCAGGATGTGCTTGAACATGATCCGGCCGTTGCTGGCGCCGGCGACGCGGGCCGCATCCACGAACTCCCGCTCGCGCAGGGTGAGGAACTGGCCGCGCACCAGACGCGCCATGTTGGTCCAGGAGACCAGGGACAGCGCGACGGCGAGGGTCCACGGGTTCGCCCCGCCGACCAGCACACCGAGGATCGCGCCGATCATGATCACCGGGATGGTGATGATCATGTCGGTGAACCGCATGAGCAGGTTGTCCAGGCGACCGCGGAAGAAGCCGGCCATCGCACCGATCACGACACCGATGGTCGTGGACAGCAGACCGATCACGAGCATGATCGTCAGCGACTGCTGGGTGCCGCGCATGACCATCGCGAAGCCGTCACGGCCGATGTTGTCCTGGCCGAACGGGTGGTCCCCGATGTGGAACCCGCCGGAGAAGCCCATGGTGGGCGCGCCGCCGGCGTTCTGGATGGCGTCCGTGTCGCGGTAGCCCCACTTCCACCAGCCGGGGATGGGTCCCCAGCCGATCGACGTGGTGACCAGCAGGACGATCGCGATCAGCACGATCGCCGAGATCATCGCACCGCGGTGCCGGAGGAACCGACGCAGGACGATGCGGCCCTGCGAGAGGCCCTCGACCTCCTTCAGCTCGATCGCGTTCTCGACGTTCTCGACGGGGTCGTGGTGGCCGTCGTCGGGCGTCAGCGGAGGTGTGAGGCTCATGCGTTGACTCGGATCCGGGGGTCGAGCGCCGCGTACACGAAGTCCACGACGATGTTGGCGAGGACGAGCAGGGTGCCGGTCACGAGGAAGTACCCCATGATCGGGTCCGCGTCCTTGTCGGTCAGCGACTTGATGAACAGCGCGCCCATGCCGGACCAGCTGAAGATCCGCTCGGTGATGATCGCGCCGCCGAACAGGGCCGCGATGTCGAGCGGGACCACGGTCGCGAGCGGGATCAGCGCGTTGCGGAACGCGTGCCGCATGGTGACGACCCGCTCCGGCAGGCCCTTGGCGCGCGCGGTGCGGATGTAGTCCTGGTTCATGACCTCGAGCAGGCTGGACCGGGAGTACCGGGTGTAGCTCGCGAAGGAGATCAGGATCAGCGCGATCGTCGGCAGGATCAGGTGGGTGAACTTGTCCAGGGACTGCACCCAGAAGTCGCCGCCGAGGCCGGGCGTCTGCGAACCGATGGTCGCGATCGGCCGGTGGTTGATCTTGCTGGCGTTCGTGTAGGGCAGCCAGACCTGCATCACCCGGTCGATGAAGATCAGCACGCCGACGAAGACGCCGGTGATCATGGCGCCGCGCATCGAGACCTTGCGGTCCGGTCCGCCGAACAGGTAGCCGACGACCGCGCCGACGACGAGCGTCGCGGCGGCCAGGCCGGCGATCAGGCCCCAGGAGGCGCTCACGAAGGCGAACTGCAGCGGCCACCACAGGGCGACGCCGATCACGACGACCGTGAGGGACGAGTACAGCGCGCGCTTGTCGCGCAGGCCGGCCGACAGGGCGGTGACCGCGTAGGCGATGCCCGCGCCGAGCACGGCGATGGTCACCGGGCCGAGCGAGGGGTCGAGCAGCCAGTCCGTCGTGGAGATGAAGATCAGCGCGCCACCGGTGGCGGCGGTGCCGACCCCGAAGGAGAACCATCGGGTGCGGGTGGCTCCGCCGACCGCCGAGGAGATCAGCCCACCTCCCAGCAACCCGATGATGACGATCCAGTGCACGGGCACGTGCGGGTCCGCGAGGAAGTCGTTGAAGCCGATGGCGCCCCAGAGCTTGAGGAGCACGGCGACCCAGAACGACGGCAGCGAGTACAGGACGAACGAGAGGAACGTCACGCCGTAGTCGAAGCGGGTGTACTGGCGCAGCGCGGAGACGATGCCGACCAGGACGCCGAGACCGATCGCGAGGAACGTCGAGGCAGCGACCAGCTGCACGGTCGACGGGATCGCGGAGCTCAGCAGGCTCGGCACCGACTGCCCGGTGCGCCAGCTCGACCCGAAGTCGCACTGACCGATCACGCAGCCGCCGATGCCACCGAGCCACTTGAGGTAGCGGATGACGGGCGGGGTGTTCAGGTCGAGCGCCTCGATGCGCGCAGCGATCAACGCCTCTTTGTTGGGCGTGGTCAGCGTGCGCAGCTCCTCGAGGGGGTCGAGGGAGTACGCCAGGAGCATGTAGACGATGAACGTCGCTCCGAGCAGCACGATCGCGGACGACAGCAGGCGCCGACCGAGGAACGTCAGGGTCGGTGCGCTGCTGCGCAACCAGGAACGGCGTGCCTGGACCGGTGCGCCGGGCGCCGAGGGCGCGCCGGAGGCACGGGTCGTGACAGAGGTGGCCATAGGGTCCTTGACCTCACGGGAAGGGGATTGCTCGCGATGGGCGATTCTACGCGTACCGGGTGCGGCCGCTGCGCCCTCGGCCCTCGTGGGGCCCACGAGCAGTGTGCTAAAGGAGGGGGCGCACGCGAACGGGGGTACTGCGGCAGGTGGCGCCGCAGTACCCCCGTCGTGCGTTGCTCAGGTGAGCGTCAGGACGTCAGTTCGTGGACGTCGCGCTGGGGGCACCCAGGCTGTCGTCCGCGGAGATCTCCCAGTCCCAGTAGTTCCAGAAGATCGTCGGGGAGAGCGCGATGGTCGAGACGCCCTGGAGGACGTCACGGTGTGCGACCACACCCGGGAACTGGAAGATGTTGACACCGAAGGCGTCCGCGTTGAGCTGCTTCTCGATCGAGATGGTCAGCTCGGTCTCGGTGTCGGGGTCGGTGTTCGTCGACATCTGCGAGTACAGGTCGTCGATCGCCGGGTTGGAGTAGCCACCGAAGTTGTTGACGCCGTCGGTGATGTAGTTCGCCTCGGAGTTCAGGGCGAAGGTGTTCGTCGACTGCCAGCCGAACAGCGAGGCGTCGTAGGTGCCGCCGCCGAGCAGCGAGGACCACTTGTCGTCGCCGCCGTCGATGACGTTGAAGCCGGCCTGGGCGGCGGAGGCCGCGATCAGCTGGTACTCGTTCGCACGACGGACGTTGGACTTGCCGTAGAGGAAGCGCACGTCCACCGGGGTGGTGACGCCGGCCTCGGCGAGCAGGGCCTGGGCGCCGGCGATGTCGACGTCGGTCCACTGGGCCGAGTCGTTGGCCGCGACGACCTCGTCGTAGGTCGGGGAGCCCGGGACCACCGTGAAGGAGTCACGCGTGGTGGCGTCCTCCTTGAGCGGCTGGATGAGCTTCTCGATGATCTCCTGGCGCGGGATCGTCTTGAGGAACGCCTGGCGCACCTTGAGGGCCTTCTCGGCGTCGCCGCCGTAGGTGGCCGGGTCGAACGGACCGCCGTTGTTGAAGGTCAGGTCGACGTGCTCGTAGGTGCCCTCGTCGCCGGTGGTGTAGGTGACGCCGTCGATGCCCTCGAGGGTCGCCAGCACGTCCACGGAGGACTGCGGGGCGATGAGGTCGACCTCACCGTTCTGGAGCGCGGTCACCGCGGCCAGCGGGTCCTCGGTGTAGCGGATCGTGATGGAGTCCACCTTGGGCTCCGGGCCCCAGGTGTAGTCCTCGTTGCGCTCGAGGGTGATGTACTGGTTCTCGACGAAGTCGGTGATGACGTAGGCACCGTACGAGAGGTACAGGCGCTCGTCGTCCGGCAGCGACGTGAAGTTGAAGCCGTTGTTCCAGGTCTCCGAGATCGGGCCCAGGGCGGCGACGTCGTCGTTCTTGAACGCGTCGATGACGGCCTGCTTGGCCTCGGCCGGGTCGTCGATGCCGAGGGCGATCTCACCCAGCGCGTGCGCCGCGATCGGCGACGGCTGGCTCATGGAGACCTCCCAGTCGGAGCGGGGCTCCGTGTAGGTGAAGGTCACCGAGCGGTTGTCGTCGCTGATCTCCGGGAAGTCCGTGATCAGGTTCATCGCCGGGGAGGAGCTGTCGAAGTAGACCGTGCCCTCGGGCGCCGTGACGGAGCCGTCGTCGCCGGACTCGACCTGGTCGCCGGTGGCGGTGTCGAACATGTCGTTCTGCGCGCCCCACCACAGGATCATGTCCGCGGCGTCGACGGGCTGACCGTCGGACCACTGCACGCCCTCGTTGATCGTGTACTTGACCGTCAGCGGGTCCTCGGACACGACCTCGTAGGTGCCGAAGTCCTCGTTCTTGGCGAGGTTCAGGTCACCGTCGTAGTAGTTGAAGAACGAGGTCATCAGGTAGATGACGTTCGCGTTCGCGGTCGCGTTGCCGTTCGACGTGAGGTTGTTCGTCGAGAACATCGGCTGGTTCCAGCTGACGTTCACCGAGGTGGTCTCGTCGATCTCGGTCTCCGTGGCCGGCGAGGAGCACGCGGTGAGCACGAGGGCTCCCGCAGCCGCGACGGCCAGGACGGCGCTAGTTCGCCTGATCTTCAATGTTCCTCCTGAGAAGGGGGGCGCCCGCCGACCGTCTCGCCCTGCGGATCGGCACGGGGCCGATCGGGACGAGGCGGACGCACGGTCCCGCCATGGATGGGCCCACGCTAGTGACCTCCACCGGGGCAAATCGGACACAGTCGACGCTGGGGATCGATCGTTACCGGATCGATACTGAGCGGTAGTGTCCAGTATTCAAGACGCCACATGGCTGAAACATGCCGGAAACACGGGCTCACCGATCGGGTGATGTCGCCGAGGGCGCCACGGGGCGGGATCGCCCAGCACGTTCACGCCGGTCTGTGGTATGGAACCGGATCCCGTCCGGCGGCGCCTCCTGCACCACCCGGTCCCCCACGCGCACGAAGCCGGCCCGGCGGAACAGGGTCGCGGCCGGCTCGCGGTCCGCCGGCAGCTCGTCCACCAGCCGCCGCACGCTCGGGTGCGCCCACGCCCGCGCCATCAGCGCCGCCAGCGCCGCCGCGCCCAGCCCGCTCCCCCGCGCACCCGCCAGCACCAGCAGGTGCAGCAGCGCCTCGCCGTCCTCCACGCGGAACGCGACCTCGCCGACCACCGCGCCCTCGTGCTCCAGCACCGCGTGGAACCGCTCGTCCGGGTGCTGCTGCCAGTGCCGCAACCACGCCTGGTGCACCTCGGCCGGGAACGCCAGGCAGCCCTTCGCGGCGTCGGCGCCGGTCGGGGCGTTGTAGGCCATCGTCTCCGGGTCGGCCATCCACCGCTCGCGCAGCAGCAGGTCCGAGCGGGTCGCGGGTCGCAGCAGCACGCCGCCACCCTGGTCCGCCCGCGCACGCCGTGACCAGGGGATTTCCGCACCGATCACGTTCGGAGAAGCCGCCGGGGCCCGCGCCGTCCTAGCGTGGTCGCCGCCGATCCCGCCCGATCACCGACCGACCGAGGAGCACCTGCCATGTCCCCCACCGCGAAGAGCACCCGCCCCGCCGACCAGGAGGCCGAGGGCTTCACCGCCGAGGAGCGCGCCGCCATGAAGGAGCGCGCGCAGGAGATGCGCAAGGCGAAGAAGGGCAAGTCCGACCCCACCGCCGACCTGCTCGCCAAGATCGCCGAGATGCCCGCCGACGAACGCGCGATGGCCGAGGCGATCCACGCGATCGTGCAGGAGGTCGCCCCCGGCCTGAGCCCGAAGACCTGGTACGGCATGCCGGCGTGGGCGCGGGACGGCAAGGTCGTCTGCTTCTTCCAGCCCGCGTCGAAGTTCACGGCCCGCTACTCGACGCTCGGGTTCAACGACGACGCGCACCTGGACGAGGGGGCGATGTGGCCCACCGGCTTCGCGCTGACCTCGGTGGGTGACGCCGAGCAGGCACGGATCCGCGAGCTCGTCACCCGCGCCGCCGGCTGACGCGCCACCCCGGGCCGCCGGACCGCCCGGGGGTACCCTGCGTCCAGCGCACCGGAGCCGTGGTGCCGGACGCAGGCACGGGAGATGGGAGGCAGCCGACGATGGCTGGCTCGCAGACCGCCCTGCGCGAGGCGAACCGCGCGACCGTGGTGGACACCGTGCGCCGGTACGGCGGGCTGACCCAGGTCGAGTTCGCGGCGGCGACCGGGCTGTCCCCCGCGACGGTGTCGAACATCGTGCGCGAGCTGCAGGCGGTGGGCGCGGTCGAGGTGCGCGCCACGGTGCACAACGGCCGGCGCGCCATGCGGGTGACGATGGTGCACCGCACGGGCGTCGCGGCCGGCATCCGGATCGGCACCCGGCACCTGGCGGTCGCGCTGGCCGACTCCGGGCACGAGGTGCTGGTCGAGCAGACCCTGCCGCTGCCGCACGAGCACCGCGCCGACACCAGCCTGGACCGCGCCGCGCTGCTGGTGGTCGAGCTGCTGGAGCGGGTGGGGTCCTCGCTGGACGAGCTGCTGGGCATCGGCCTCGGGGTACCGGCGCCGGTGGACGCCGCGACCGGCACGATCTCGGTGCCGGGCATCCTGCGCGGCTGGGACGACGCCCCGGTGGCGCAGGTGATGTCCAAGCGGCTGGGCGTGCCGGTGTTCGTGGACAACGACGCCAACCTCGGCGCGCTGGCGGAGAGCCGGCTGGGCGCCGCGCGCGGCTACCAGGACTCGGTCTACGTGCGGGCGTCCCACGGCACCGGCGCCGGGATCGTGCTCGCCGGCCGGGTGCACCAGGGCTTCGCCGGGACCGCCGGCGAGATCGGCCACGTGCAGGTGGACCCGGGCGGGGTGGTGTGCCTGTGCGGCAGCCGGGGCTGCCTGAACACGGTGGCCGGTGCGCCCGCGCTGATCGAGGCGCTGCGGGTGAGCCGCGGGCCGCTGACCCTGCGCGACATCGTGGCGCTGGCCGGTGCGGGCGACCCGGGGTGCACCCAGGTGGTGCAGGACGCGGGGGCCGCGATCGGCGCGGCGGTGGCGGGGCTCGCCATCGCGGTGAACCCGCAGTGCGTGGTGATCGGCGGGGAGCTGGCCGAGACCGGCGAGATCCTGATCGGTCCGATGCGCGAGGCGATCCGGCGGCGGGTGCCGCTGAACCACATCGCCCCGCTGGAGGTGGTGGGCGCCGAGCTGGGCCCGCAGGCCGAGGTGATGGGTGCGGTGCTGCTGGTGCTGGAGAGCACCCACGCCCCGACGCACTGGTTCGACATCCAGGACGGAGACTGAGCACGTGGACGAGGCGATGTCGGCACTGGCGCCGACGGCGCCGGAGCTCGAGGCCATGACGGACCTCGGCACCGGTCGGCCGCGGCAGCCCGTGCTGTCCCTGAGGCAGGTGACCAAGCGGTTCGGCGCGGTGGAGGCCCTGGTCGGCGTCGACCTGGACCTGTTCCCGCACGAGGTGGTGGCCCTGGTGGGCGACAACGGCGCGGGCAAGTCCACGCTGGCCAAGGTGGTGTCCGGGGTGGTCCAGCCGGACGGCGGGCTGGTGGAGATCGCCGGGGAGCCGGTGAGCATCCCGAACCCGGCCGCCGCGCATGCGCTGGGCATCTCGACGGTGTTCCAGGACCTCGCGCTGTGCGAGAACCTCAGCGTGGCGGCGAACATCTTCCTCGGGCGCGAGCTGCGCCACGAGCACGGCCGGTCGATGGACATCGAGGGCATGGAGGTCGCCGCCGCACGGCTGCTGCGCGAGCTGACCATCTCGGTGCCCTCGGTGCGGGTGCCGGTGCGCGAGCTGTCCGGGGGCCAGCGGCAGGCGGTGGCCATCGCGCGGACGCTGACCACGCAGCCGCGGATCCTGGTGCTGGACGAACCGACGGCGGCGCTGTCGGTGGTGCAGACCGCCGAGGTGCTGACCCTGATCGAGGGGCTGCGGGCGATGGGGCTGGGCGTGGTGATCATCAGCCACAACCTGGCCGACCTGCGCGCGGTGGCGGACCGGATCGAGGTGCTGCGGCACGGCCGGAACAACGGCTCCTTCGACGCGGGCACCTCGGCGCCGGAGGAGGTCATCGCCGCCATCGCGGGGGCGACGACCCCGGCCCGACCGCGCTGGGCCGACGCCTGACGCGTCCGGCTTGCCTTCATTAGTTGCGGTCAACCCCCGGTCGGCTCCACGAGCTGCGGTCCGACGTGCCCGAATCGCTCCGATCTCCCCCCGCGTCACGTTGCGAATTGATAACACCCCGGTCGCATTGCGTTCAGAGGTTGACGCGAAGGATCGGGGCTCCTAGTGTCCGACGCGAACCAGCCGGCAGCGACGCCGGCACGTGCAACGCCGCACAAGGAGCAGGGCATGCCGACGGACTCCCCCGTCGTCCTCGAGATGAGGTCGATCACCAAGGTCTTCCCGGGCGTCCGCGCCCTGGACGCCGTGTCGATGACCGTGCGCGCCGGTGAGATCCACGCGATCTGCGGCGAGAACGGCGCCGGCAAGTCCACGCTGATGAAGGTCCTGTCCGGCGTGTACCCGCACGGCACCTACGAGGGCGCGATCGTCTACCAGGGCGAGGAGGTGCGCTTCAAGGACATCAAGTCCAGCGAGCGCGCCGGGATCGTGATCATCCACCAGGAGCTCGCGCTGATCCCCGAGCTGTCGATCACCGAGAACATCTTCCTCGGCAACGAGGTCAGCGGATCCTTCGGCATCGACTGGGAGACCGCCCGGCAGCGCGCCGTCGAGCTGATGGCCCGCGTCGGCCTGGTCGCCTCCCCCGACGAGCAGATCAAGAACCTCGGCGTCGGCAAGCAGCAGCTCGTCGAGATCGCCCGGGCGCTGTCCAAGGACGTGCGGCTGCTGATCCTGGACGAGCCCACCTCCGCGCTGAACGAGGAGGACTCCGAGCATCTGCTCGACCTGCTGCGCGGGCTGCGTGCCAAGGGCCTGACCAGCATCATGATCTCGCACAAGCTCGGCGAGATCGCCGCGGTGGCCGACTCGATCACGATCATCCGCGACGGCCGCACCGTCGAGACCCTGAGCGCCGCCGCCGGCGAGGTCGACGAGGACCGGATCATCCGCGGGATGGTCGGCCGCTCCCTGGACCACCGGTTCCCCGACCACACCCCGCAGATCGGCGACACCTTCTTCGAGGTGGACGGCTGGACCGTCGAGCACCCGCAGGTGCCCGGCCGGCTGGTGTGCAAGGGATCGACCTTCCACGTCCGGCACGGCGAGATCGTCGGCTTCGCCGGGATCATGGGCGCCGGCCGCACCGAGCTCGCCCGTTCGCTGTTCGGCCGGTCCTACGGGCGCTGGCTCGGCGGCCGGATCACCATCGACGGCCGCCCGGTCGAGCTCACCACCGTGCAGCAGGCGATCGACCACAAGATCGCCTACGTCCCCGAGGACCGCAAGACGCAGGGCCTCAACCTGCTGGACACCATCGCCGACACCATCGTGTCCTCCGACCTGCACCGGATCACCCGCTACGGCGTGCTCGACCCGGACTCGGCCGTGCTGGAGGCCGAGAAGTACCGCCGCTCGCTCAACATCAAGGCGCCCTCGGTCCGCGAGGGGGTGGTCAAGCTGTCCGGCGGCAACCAGCAGAAGGTGCTGATCGGCAAGTGGATGTTCCCCGACCCCGACCTGCTGATCCTGGACGAGCCCACCCGCGGCGTCGACGTCGGCGCCAAGTACGAGATCTACGGGCTGGTGCACCGGCTCGCCGACGCCGGCAAGGGGGTCGTCGTCATCTCCTCCGAGCTGCCCGAGCTGCTCGGGCTGTGCGACCGGATCTACACGATCTTCGAGGGCCGGATCACCGGCGTCCTCGACCGGTCGCAGGCCGACCAGGAGAGCCTGATGCGCCTGATGACCGGTTCCAGCCCGGCACTCACCAACTGATCGAACCCGAAGGACGACCTGACGATGACGTCACTCAAGCAGCTGTTCGGCGGCGGTGCCCGCCAGTTCGGCATGGTGTTCGCGCTGATCGCACTGGTGCTGATCTTCCACGTCGCCACCGGCGGGAAGGTGCTCACGCCGACCAACGCGCAGAACATCATCAACGGCAACTCCTACGTGCTGATCCTCGCGATCGGCATGGTGCTGGTGATCATCGCCGGGCACATCGACCTCTCCGTCGGCTCGGTGGCCGCCGTGGTCGGCATCATCGTGGCGCTGGCGATCCGGGACTGGGGCATCCCGTGGTGGCTCGGCGTGCTGCTCGGGCTGGCCGTCGGCGCGCTGATCGGCGCCTGGCAGGGGTTCTGGGTCGCGTACATCGGGATCCCCGGGTTCATCACGACGCTGGCCGGCATGATGTTCTTCCGCGGCGCCAACCAGTACATCGGCAAGTCGAACACCATCCCGGTGCCCAAGGAGATCCAGTACCTCGGCGCCGGCTACCTGCCCGAGTGGGGGCCCAGCACCGGCATCAACAACTCGACCCTGGTGCTCGGCGTGCTCGCCGTCGCCGGTGTGGTCTGGGCCGAGACCCGCCGCCGCCGCTCCGCCCGCCGCCTCGGCGTCGCCCCCGCACCGGTGTGGGTGTCCGTGGTGCGCACCGGTGCGCTGATCGCCGTGATCGTCTACGCGACCATCCTGTTCGGCACCGGCCGGGTCGGCACGTCCTTCCCGGTGTCCGGCGTGATCCTCGCCGCGCTGGTGCTGCTCTACGGCTTTATCTCCAGCCGCACGATCACCGGCCGGCACGTGTACGCCGTGGGCGGCAACAAGGTCGCGGCCTCGCTGTCCGGCGTGAACATCCGGCGGACCAACTTCTTCGTCATGATGAACATGTCGGTGCTCGCCGCGCTGGCCGGCATCGTCTTCATCGGCCGGTCCACCGCCTCCGGCCCCTTCGACGGCACCAGCTGGGAGCTCGACGCCATCGCCGCCGTGTTCATCGGCGGGGCGGCCGTGTCCGGCGGCGTCGGCACCGTCGTCGGCTCCCTGATCGGCGGCCTGGTCATGGCCGTGCTCAACAACGGCCTGCAGCTCATGGGCGTCGGCTCGGACTCCACCCAGATGATCAAGGGCCTGGTGCTGCTCGCCGCCGTCGCCTTCGACGTCTACAACAAGATCCAGGGCAAGCCCTCGATCATCGGCCTGCTCACCCGGCGCCGCGGCTCGCAGATCCCCGGCGGGCCCGAGAACGGCCCCGGCGGTGCACCGGTCGCGGCCTCGCAGCCCGAGACCCTCGCCCAGCGGCCCTGAACCATCCCCCATCCCCTGCCCGACGGGTCCACCCGGAGGGTCGGTCATCGCACCCGACGACGGGTGCCCGACAGAGGAAGAGTGGCACACCCATGAAGAAGCTGACAGCGGCGCTCGTCGCCGTCGGGGCTGCCGGAGCGATGCTGCTCACGGCGTGCTCCTCGTCCGAGCGCGGCGGCTCCAGCGAGGAGTCCTCCGGCTCGTCCACCGAGGCCACCGGCGGCTTCGACGCCGGCGCGACCATCGGCGTCGCGCTCCCCCAGAAGACCTCGGAGAACTGGGTCCTCGCCGAGGGCCTGTTCAACGACGGCCTCAAGGACGCCGGGTTCGACCCGATCGTGCAGTTCGCCAACGGCGGCGTCACCGAGCAGCAGAACCAGATCCAGGCCATGGTCGAGCAGGGCGCCAAGGTCATCGTCGTCGGCGCGATCGACGGCTCCCAGCTCGGCACCCAGCTCGAGGCCGCCAAGGAGGCCGGCGCCTACGTCATCGCCTACGACCGCCTGGTGAAGAACACCGACGCCGTGGACATGTACGTCGCCTTCGACAACTTCCAGGTCGGCGTGCTCCAGGGCCAGGCGCTCCTCCAGGGCCTCGCCGAGCGCAAGGGCGACGGCCCGTACAACATCGAGCTGATCGCCGGATCCCCCGACGACGCCAACTCCACGCCGTTCTTCGAGGGCGCCATGAGCATCCTCCAGCCGAAGATCGACGACGGGACCCTCGTGGTGCTGTCCGGGCAGACGTCCTTCGAGCAGGTCGCCACCCAGGGCTGGAAGGCCGAGAACGCGCAGAAGCGCATGGACACCATCCTGTCCGGCACCTACGGCAGCGCCGAGCTCGACGGCGTCCTGTCCCCGAACGACACCCTCGGCCGTGCCGCCCTCACCTCCGTGGCGCAGGCCGGCAAGGAGACCCCGGTCGTCACCGGCCAGGACTCCGAGGTCGAGTCGGTGAAGTCGATCATGGCGGGCGAGCAGTACTCCACGATCGACAAGGACACCCGTGAGCTGGTGGCCCAGACGATCAAGGAGATCACCCTCCTCCAGCAGGGCGAGGACCCGGAGATCAACGACACCGAGTCCTACGACAACGGCGTCAAGGTCGTGCCGTCGTTCCTGCTCACGCCGGTGATCGTGACCAAGGAGAACGCGGCCGAGGTCTACAAGAACGACGAGACGCTGTTCCCGCTGACGCAGGGCTGAGCGCCTGACGCGAGGGCCCCGGGCCGGGTGGCGGTCCGGGGCCCTCGTGCGCGTCAGAAGTCGGACAGCCGGATGCCGAGACGTTCCCGCTCGTCAGCGGCCCGATCCCGCGGGACCCACTCGATCGCGTACCAGCCGTCGCGTCGGGGGTCCGCGCTGCCCATCCAGTCGAGGTGGCCCGCACGCATCTCCGTCACGTACGTCCACGGCGGGTAGTCCTCCTGCGCGTACTCCTTCGTGCCGTCGGACCAGCGGACCACCAGCCACACCCACGGCTGCGGCGTGCGGGGCGCGAACGGGGTGCGGAAGCTGCCGAGCGTCGTGGCGACGTGCCCGACGGGCTCGCCGTCGCGCAGCAGCACCGCGAGGCCGTCGCGGAAGGGCTCCAGCTCCGGGTCAGGCTCCGGCGCGGGGCGCGGGGCACGCCGACGGAAGATCACGTGCTCAGCCCCGCACCGAGGCGGTGATCGTGAACTTGTCGTTCCGTGCGATCTGCCGGGTCGGTCCGACCGTCGCCCGCAGCCGGGGCCGGTACAGCAGCCCGGAGTTCCACACGCACCACAGCTCGCCGCCGGGTCGAAGCACCCGCGCCGCCTCGGCGAACAGGCCGTGCGCCACCCCGTCGAGCACGGCCGCACCGACGTGGAACGGCGGGTTGAGCAGCACCAGGTCGACGCTCGCGTCCGCGATCCCGGCGGTGCCGCGCGCCCGCTGCACCCGCACCCGGTCACCGAGCCCGTTGGCCTCGACGGTGGCCCGTGCCGAGGCGACCGCGGCGGCCGACTCGTCCGTGGCGACCACCGCGATCCCCGGCCGGGCGGCGGCGAGGGCCGAGGCCAGCACACCGGTGCCGCACCCGAGGTCGACGGCCTCGCGGGCGTCCGGCACGGCCTGCGCCAGGTGCTCCACCAGGAACCGGGTGCCGATGTCGATCCGCGCCCCGGCGAACGCGGCACCGTGCGCGCAGACCGTCAGCCCGAGGTCGTCGTGGCGGGTGCTCGCGGGCCAGCGCCCGTCCGCGGCGTCGGGTCGCGGCCCGGCGGCGTGCAGCACGCGGGCCTTCTGCCGACCCCGGCTGGCGTGCACGTCGGTGAAGGACCGCGCCAGCACCTCGTTCATCGACCGGCTCAGGTGCTTCTCCCGCCCGCCCGCGACCACCACCACCTCGGGGTCGGCGTGCTTCGCGACCAGCGCGGCGATCTCGTCCAGCGCGTCCAGCGAACGCGGCAGCGCCAGCAGCACCACCCGCGCCCCGCGCACCAGGTCGGGCCCCAGGTCGCACACCCGGTACGCGTCTGCGCCGCCGACCCGTGCCGCGTTGGCCGCCAGCGCCTGCTCGCCGGTCAGGCGGTCGGTGTGCGTGCGGACGTCGCGCAGGCCGAAGCGGTCGATCGCACCGAGCGTCAGCGCGCCGTAGCGGTCGCCGATCACCACCACCGAGCCGGGGGCCGCGCCGTCGAGCACGGTGGCGGCCTCGTCCAGGACCAGGCGGTCGGCGGCGTCCACCGCGGCGAGGTCGGGGCTGGGCAGGTCGGGGTCGACGCGCAGGTCGGCGAGGAGGTCGGTGGTCATGCTGCCCACGGGTCGATCACGGCGATGCCGGTGTCGGCGAAGTCCTTGCCGTTGCGCGTCGCACAGGTGGCGGCGTGCACCCGGCAGATCGCGGCGATCTGCGCGTCGGCCGCGTGGATCGGCCGCCCTGCGGCGCTGCGGGTCGCGAGGACCTCGGCGTAGTGCTCGGCCGCCGGGGCATCGAAGGGCAGGATCGCCCGGGTCTCGCGGTACGGCTCCAGCGCGGCGTCGATCCGTTCGGCGAGCACGGACCGCCGGCGACCGTCAGGCAGGCGACGCACCCCCGCCAACAGCTCCGCGAGCGTGACGGCGGTGATCGCCACGTCGCTGGTCAGGTCCTCCAACCACGCGAGGACGTGCGGATCGGGCTCGGGCCGGAAGATCTCGGAGATGACGTTGGTGTCGAGGACGATCACCCGAAGTCCACCGCCCGCGCCTCGTCGGTGCGCTCGGGCACGGCGAGGTCCTCGACCCCGCCGACCTCCTGCGCGGCACGCAGCAGCGCCAGCCCGATGTGGGGTCGCCGCGTCGCGCGGGTCAGGATGTCCCGCGCCTCGGCCTCCATGGACCGGCCGTGCTCCTTGGCCTGGGCGGCAAGCTGCTGCTTGACGGACTCGTCGAGCCCGCGGACGACGATCGTGGTCATGGTGGACCTCCTCGGGGATTGCTAGCGACGATGCTAGCAGCCGGGTCGCGTCCGCGTTCAAGGCCCTCGTGGACGACCCGGTGCACCCGGGGGCCACGCTCGTGGTTGTCCACCACGACAGGAAGGCGAGCGTGGACGACTTCGTCGACTCCATCTCCGGGACCCACGGGCTCGCTGGGGCGGCCGACTTCGTGCTGATCCTCGACCGCCCCCGAACGGCGGCAGCCGCCACTCTGCGGGTCACCGGCCGCGACGTGGAGCAAGGCGAGTACCTGCTGAACCTGCACGCTGGCCGGTCGTGGCAGCTACACGACGGTTCCATCGCAGACGCCGCTGCCGCCGCTCGACGTGCCCGATCCGTGGCTGGCCTCGGGGACGTCGCGGCCGGGCTGGTGGAGTACCTGGCCCTGCACCCGGACGGCGTTCGGGCCGCGGACGTGTCCTCCTCGCTCGGGCTCAGTTCGAAGGACGCGGGCGCGTACCTCGCCCGGCTGATGCGCGCGGGGAGGGCCGTCCGGGTAGGTCGAGGCCTCTACGCCCCTGCTGTACCCCTGTAGGTAGCATAGGAACTGTAGGAACACGAGCCGTACGACATCCCACACTTCCTACGCTTCCTACATCCCTGCGGGACACCACTCGTGACCACTGACGAACGCTGGAACGGGATGGGGCCGGATGGCTGAATCCGCTGTTGAACGCGCACGCGACGCGCACACGCGCTGGATACTCCCAGATCGTGGAAGACGTGATCAGGAACATCGGAGCGGTGGTCGCCGTCGTCGCGTCGCTGTTCGGCATCGTAGTTGGGCTCGACCAGCTCACGCTCCGCACGCGGATGCGCCGGGTCGCGGAGTGGTCGCGAGACTTGGCCAAAGACGAGGACGACGAGGGCCGACGGCACGTGCTTGCGACCGTTCGTCGCACGGCTACCGCTCAGATGGTCGCGAGCACCCTGGTCCCTGCCCGCATGTACCTCGAAGCCGGGGTCGTTACGGTGGGAGTGCCCGCCTACATGTTCATCTCGTCCGAGACCTCCGGACAGACGTGGATCGCCGCCATCCTCGGCCTGAATGTCACGGTTCTCGCGTACCGGCGTGCGATCCGCGTGCACCTGGAGCGCTACCGCATCGCGTCGGAGTACATGCGCGGCGGGGAGATCAGACTCCCCGGTCTATCGATGCTGCACCTCATGGAAGGTGGAACCCGCGTCGAGTTCCTGTGGGCGACCGCCCTCGGCGTAGGGGTCACTGGCCTCGGCTACAGCGTTGCGGCGATCGTCCACGGGGACAGGGACACGGTCCCGGTCCTCGTGCTGACGGCCGCCATCGGATCCATCGCGCTCGCCGTCACGGCCATCACGAGACGCGCGCCCTCGCTGATCAACCGGGCCACGTTCGGTCAGTAGTCTCACTGCCACCCCGGAACGGCGATAGCACGTCGACCACACGCGGGACCCCGGATGGCGCGCCCGGACCGCCCCCGCCCAGTCGCGGGAACCGCAGGCGACCACGGGCGCGCCACGCGCCGCGACGGCCCCGGTTCGCGCGCCTGGCAGCGGAGTCCTCGCCGAACGCGGGCGGATGGACGTGAGCTGGTCCGATGGAGGAGACCTGTTCGAGACCAACACGGTCCGGTTCCGCACCGAGTCCCGGGTGGGGTTCAACATCCCCGAACCGTCCGCGTTCGTCGTCGCGCACGTCACCATCGCCGGCGGCTGACCGCCCTGTCGCTCGCACCTGCCGCGGCTCGCTCGCACTCAGCGCATCGAGCGCCGCCGCACCAGCCCGGGGGCGGCACGGGAGGCCTCACTCTCCTTCCACCGTGCCGCCCCGGCCCCGCATCACCTAGAAGGCGAGCCGCCCCCGATGCTCGATGACACGACCCGCACCACCCGGCCCGCGGACGCCGACGAACTCGCCACCCTGCTGTAGGTCCGCACCACCACGCAGCACCTCAGCCCGGCCGCACGGATGCTTGCCCGACTCCTGGACGACGAAGCCCGCGCCCTGCACGGCGTGCCGTTCCTCGCCTGCGACCACGTCCGGCGTGACACCGCCCTGGTCCGCCTCCTCGTGCGCGCCGAGCGCACCGGCATCCGCGCCACCCGCAACCCACACCCCGCCAGCGCGCGACCGACCACACCAGCCGGAAGGCCGGAATCACCCACCAGCACCCTCGCCGGGCCTTAGCCGCACCGGGACTACGCCTGCGGCTGGGCCCCGGTCCAACTCTTCATCCAGGTGCGCCCCTCGCTAGACCACAAGAGTTTCGTGACGGGACTCTGCTCGAACATGATCGTCATGAGGTGGTACGCCGTCAGCACCGCCTCTTGCAGAGCCTGGTCATCTTCCAGGTCCTCGACCTTGACCTTCTGGCCACGAGCCTCGTCGCGGTCAATACGGCGCCCATGGCTCTTGTGTGTCGTCGCGTCGTTGAAGTGATGGGCGACTGCCTGACCTGCCGCGGCCGGGTCGGCATCGTCGCTGAGCATCCACTGCGCTACCCACCGAGCCACCATCGACTCCGAGTAGTCGAGGTTGTTCTGCGCCTCTTGGAGAAGCGACGGCCCCAGGCTGGCAACGACAGGAGCCCAGACGTGAGCCGCGCGCTGATCGGCCAGCACTTCCCTCTTGGCTCGATTGAACTGTTCCACGACGGCGCGAGCGGACACGGCCCGGCCAGGCGGGATCGTCAACTGGGGATCGATCGGCCCGAGTTGACTCTGCCGACCCATGATTATCCGGTCCGAACTCAGCGCGATCATCGTCCCGGCCGACATGGCGAGCGCGGGAACGATGACCTCGACGTCTGAGAACTTGGAGCGAACGTACGCCACGAGCGACTCGGCCGCGTTGGTCATGCCGCCGGGGGTGTGAAGTAGGAGAGTCAGACCCCGTGAGCAGTCCATGCCGTAGATCACGCTCATGAGGCCGTTGAGGTCCTCGTAGGTGATCATCAAGCGGTCCTGGGGCACACCGCCCTTCTGCAGGAACGCCGAGCCGAACAGGATCACGTTGCGGTCTTGACCGCTCGCTCCAACGCGGAGCGCGCCGATCTTCTTGAGAGCGGCCGTGGTGCTGTCCTGGAGCCACTGACCGCGCGTGACCTCATCGTGCTGGAGTGCCTCCTCCAGCAGATCGTTCCAGGACGGCACGGCGGCTCACCCCTGGGTGATCGTGAGCGTCAGAGGCGCTGGCAAGGGCTCGTAGAACGAAACCTCGCCATCGAAGCGAGGAATTTCTGTGAGCCCGGCAAGTTCCAGGTACGTCTCGTACTGTGCCGACACCAACGAGAGCGAGTCTGCGGGTTCGAGGATCATCGTCGAAGCTTCTCTCGGGTCCATGGGTCGCATACTGCCCTATCGACGGTCGCCGCGGGCGATTTAGCCATCGTGGCGACCGTTCGAGGCATCCACCACCCCGACGGGGCGCGGGTGATGTTCAACTGTGGCGGAACTCCACCACGTCGCCGTCGGCCATCACGTACTCCTTGCCCTCGATCCGGGCCTTGCCCGCGGAGCGCGCCGCGGCGACGGAGCCGGACTCGACCAGGTCCTCGAAGGAGATGACCTCGGCCTTGATGAAGCCCTTCTGGAAGTCCGTGTGGATGACACCCGCGGCCTGCGGGGCGGTCCAGCCCTGGCGGATCGTCCAGGCGCGGGACTCCTTGGGGCCGGCGGTGAGGTAGGTCTGCAGGCCGAGGGTGTGGAAGCCGACGCGGGCGAGCTGGTCGAGGCCGGCCTCGTCCTGGCCGTTCTCGGCGAGCATCTCGCGGGCCTCGTCGGGCTCGAGCTCGACGAGCTCGGACTCGAACTTGGCGTCCAGGAAGATCGCGTCGGCGGGGGCGACCATCGCGCGCAGCTCGTCCTGCATGGCGATGTCGGCGAGGCCGGCGTCGTCGGTGTTGAAGACGTAGATGAACGGCTTGGCCGTCATGAGCTGGAAGGACGCGAGGTCGGCGAGGTCCAGGCCGGCGGCCTTGGCCCCGGCGAACAGGGTCTGGCCGGACTCGAGGATCGTCAGGGCGGTCTGCGCGGCAGCGAGCTGCGACGGGTCGCCCTTCTTGATCTTGACCTCCTTCTCCAGACGCGGCACGGCCTTCTCGAGGGTCTGGAGGTCGGCGAGGACGAGCTCGGTGTTGATGGTCTCGATGTCGTCGCGCGGGGAGACCTTGCCGTCGACGTGCACGACGTCGGGGTCGGCGAAGGCACGGGTGACCTGGCAGATCGCGTCGGCCTCGCGGATGTTGGCGAGGAACTTGTTGCCGAGGCCCTCGCCCTCGCTGGCGCCCTTGACGATGCCGGCGATGTCGACGAACGACACGGTGGCGGGCAGGATCCGCTCGCTGCCGAAGATCTCGGCGAGCTGCTCCAGGCGCGGGTCGGGCAGCGGCACGACCCCCACGTTGGGCTCGATCGTCGCGAACGGGTAGTTCGCCGCGAGGACCTGCGCGCGGGTGAGGGCGTTGAAGAGCGTGGACTTGCCGACGTTGGGCAGGCCGACGATGCCGATGGTGAGTGCCACGGGCGACCATCTTACGGGTCGGCTCGCGCCACGGGGCTCAGCCGAAGGCGCGCATCTGCTGCAACAGCTCGGGAGCACGCCGGTCGTAGACCCGCGCACCGATCCGCACCCCGGCGACCAGCAGCGCGGCACCGGCCCCGGGACCGAGCAGCACGGCCGCGAGCAGCGCTGCCGGGTGCCCGGTGATCACCGCGACGACGGCGGGCGCGACGATCGGGATGAGCAGCACCAGCAGCACCAGCACCCCGGCGACCTGCGACACGATCACCGAGAACGAGGTGCCCTGCGGGGTGGAGAACGGGCTCTCCCCCGGCTTGGTGGTGGGGAACGCGAACAGCGCGGAGTACACGCTGGCGGCGCCGACGGTGGTGGCGAGCACGCCGACGGACATGGCGGCCATCGGCAGCAGCCGGTCCCACAGGCCGGTGATCGCGAGCGAGATCACCAGCGTGGCCACCACGACGACACCGCCGACGACCAGACCGGCGACGGCGCGGCCCCACCGGTCCACCCGGCCGTCGATCGGCGCGGCGACGTGCGTCCAGAACGCGGTGCCGTCGTACGCGACGTCGGAGGACACCACCCAGCCCATGACGAAGGCGACCACGGGAGCGGCAGCGAGGAGGACCTGGTTCCCGCCGTCGAGGAACCACAGCAGGATGATCTGCAACGGCACCACGGCCACGGCGGCGGCGTAGCGCGAGTCGCGCACCCACGAGGTGAGGCAGCGGGCGGCCACCGCGCCGACGGGCGTGGCGGGCAGGCGGTCGAAGAACCCGAGGCCGGCGGATCGGGAGGAGTGCGCGCCGCCCTCCGGACGGACCAGCGCCCGGGCGAGCGCGCGGTCCCACACCCGGAGCCCGACCAGCAGGGTGAGCGCGGCGACGACGAGCTTGCCGAGGGCGGCGAGCCACGCTCCCTCCGACACGTCGGCGGCCATCGCCCATGGGGCGCCGAGCGGGCTCCAGCCGATCCAGACGGCGACGGTCGGCAGCAGGTCGGCCACCGCGGCGAGACCGGCGCCGGCGGCCAGCGCGATCGGGCCGATCAGCACCAGCGGCACCAGCATGAGCACGGCGGCGACCTCGCGGAACCGTCGCCCGGTGACCAGCGGCGCGAGCAGGGTGGTGATCGCCCGCGAGCCGACCATGCAGATCGCGACCGCGAGCGCCGCCCCCACCAGCGCGGTCACGACGGCGGCCGGCGAGCGCCACCACGCCGCAGCGCTGGCGGCCGAGATGACCACGGTGGACACCCCGGGCAGGCCGACGAGCCCGGCGACCCCGAGGGCGAGCAGCAGGCGCGGGCGGGCGATCGGGAACAGGCGGAAGCGCTCCGGGTCGAGGGTGCCGTCCACGCCGAACGCGACCAGCGGCACCAGCCACCACCCGGCGACCAGCACCGTGCCGGCCAGGGTGAGCACGGTGCGGGTGAGCTCGGCGTCGTCCTGGTGCCCGAGCATCAGCAGGCCGATCACCGCGAGCCCGATCAGCGTGACCGTGTACAGCACGCCGAGCAGGAAGCCGAGCAGCCGCCACCCGCTGCGCCGCAGCCCGTTGCCGAGCATCGCGAGCTTCAGTCGGACGAGGTGCGCAACCACGCGAGGGCCCCCTCCGTGCGACGGCCGCCGACGAGGTCCACGAACCGGTCCTCCAGGCTCTGCGACCCGCGCACCTCGTCCACGGTGCCCTGGGCGAGCACGTGCCCGCCGGCGATCACCGCGACGTGGTCGCACATGCGCTGCACCAGGTCCATCACGTGCGAGGAGACGACGACCGTGCCGCCCTCGTGCACGTAGGCGGTGAGGATGTCCCGGATGTTCGCGGCGGACACCGGGTCGACCGCCTCGAAGGGCTCGTCCAGCAGCAGGACGCGCGGGGCGTGGATCAGCGCGCAGGCCAGGGCGATCTTCTTGGTCATGCCCGCCGAGTAGTCCACGACCAGCGTGTCCGCGTCGGCGACCAGGTCGAAGGTCGCGAGCAGGTCGGCGGTCCGCTCGCGCACGGTGTCCCGGTCCAGCCCGCGCAGCAGCCCCGAGTAGGTGACGAGCTGGGCGCCGCTCAGCCGGTCGAACAGCCGCACGCCGTCGGGCAGCACGCCGATGCCGGCCTTCACGTGCAGCGGGTCCGCCCACAGGTCGTGCCCGCGCACCAGCACCCGCCCGAAGTCGGGGCGCAGCATGCCGGTGGCCATCGACAGGGTGGTGGTCTTGCCGGCGCCGTTCGGCCCGACCAGCCCGTAGAACGACCCGGTCGGCACGGTGAGGTCGATGCCGGCGACCGCGATCTTCTCGCCGAACCTCTTCCACAGTCCCTCGACGCGCAGCGCCGGCGGCTGGTCGGGGACGTCCGTGCTGGTGGGCGGGGCCATCGGCCCAGCATAGGAAGGTTCGGCGCCCGGGGCGTGTCGGTGGCGGGTGGCAGTCTCGGGCGCATGACGGATCTCGCGCTGGTGCTCGCCCTCGCCGGGACGCTGCTGGTCGGCGCCCTGATCGGCTGGCTGGCGGCCTCGGGACGTGGTGCCGCCCGGCTGCGCGCCGCCGAGGTGGACGCCGCGCGCTGGCGGGCCACCGCCGAGAACGCCGGGTCCGCCGACGCCGACCGGTTCCGCGCGCTGGCCTCCGACGCCCTGGCGCAGAGCTCGGAGCAGTTCCTCGCGCTGGCGCACCAGAGCCTGGCCGCCCGGCACCAGGAGCAGCACGGCGACCTGGCCCAGCGCGAGCAGGCGGTGCGATCGATGGTGGAGCCGCTGGCCCGCACGCTGGACGCCGTCCGCACGGAGCTGCGCGAGGCCGAGCAGGCCCGGGTGGCCGGCGGGAGCGCGCTGGGCGAGCAGGTGCGGGCGATGCGCGAGGAGGCGGCGCACCTGCGCGAGCAGACCACCCGCCTGGCGACGTCGCTGCGCGCCTCGCAGGTGCGCGGCCGCTGGGGCGAGGTGCAGCTGCGGCGGGTGGTGGAGGCCGCCGGGATGCTGCCGCACGTCGACTTCGTGGAGCAGGACCAGGTGCGCACCGACGACGGCCTGCTGCGCCCGGACATGGTGGTGCGGCTCGCCGGCGGCAAGAACGTCGTCGTGGACGCCAAGGTCGCGTTCCTCGGCTTCCTCGAGGCGAGCGAGGCCACCGATCCGGCGGTGCGCGAGCAGCGGCTCGCCGCGCACGCCCGGCACCTGCGCACGCACGTCGACCAGCTGGCTGCCAAGCGCTACTGGGACCAGTTCGCCCCCGCGCCGGAGTTCGTGGTGATGTTCGTGCCCGCGGAGGCGTTCCTGCACGCGGCGCTGGACGTGGACCCGGGGATCGTGGAGCGGGCCTTCGAGCAGAACGTCGTGATCGCGACCCCGATGACCCTGCTCGCGCTGCTGCGCACCGTGTCCTACGCCTGGCGGCAGGAGGCGCTGGCCGGGAACGCGCAGGCGGTGCTCGACCTCGGCAAGGAGCTGCACGGGCGGATCGCCACCCTCGGCGGCCACCTGTCCCGGCTCGGGCGCAGCCTCGACGGGGCGACCACGGCGTACAACCAGTCGATCGCCTCGCTGGAGTCCCGCGTGCTGGTGAGCGCGCGCCGGTTCGCCGACCTGCGGGTGGTGGACACCGACCTGCCGACGCCGCAGCAGGTGGACCGGCGGCTCACCGTCGTGTCGGCGCCGGAGCTGGTGGCGTCCGAGCAGGAGCGGTTCGTCGGCCTCGACGAGGTGGACGGAGCGACCGGGCGCTGACGCACGTCCCGGATCGCGCGCGAGCGCATCGAGAGTGCACGGATGCAGGCTTCGTGACGGATGAAGGCGGCGTTCGTGCAATCTCGACGTGCGACGTGCGACGCGTCAGGCCGAGGCTCCGCGGGCAGGCGCGCGGCGCGGGCGGGGGTCGTCGCCGCCGGCGGCGCGCAGGTCGGCCCGCAGCTCGCGGGGCAGCGAGAACATCAGGTCCTCGGTGGCGGTGCGCACCTCCTCGACGTCCGCGAAGCCGTGCGCGGCCAGCAGGTCCAGCACGTCGCGCACCAGGATCTCCGGCACCGACGCCCCCGAGGTCACCCCCACGGTGCGCGCGTCGGCCAGCCACGCCGGGTCGACCTGCGCGGCGGTGTCCACCCGGTAGGACGCACGGGCCCCCGCGTCCAGGGCCACCTCGACCAGCCGCACCGAGTTGGACGAGTTCGCCGATCCGACGGTGATCACCACGTCGCACTCCGGCGCGAGCTTCTTCACCGCGACCTGCCGGTTCTGCGTGGCGTAGCAGATGTCGTCGCTCGGCGGGTCCATCAGGTGCGGGAACCGCTCGCGCAGCCGCCGGACGGTCTCCATGGTCTCGTCCACCGAGAGGGTCGTCTGCGAGATCCACACCACCCGGCGCCCGTCGCGCACCACCACGTCGTCCACCGCGTCCGGCGACCCGACCACCTGCACGTGCTCCGGGGCCTCGCCCTGGGTGCCCTCGACCTCCTCGTGCCCGACGTGCCCGATCAGCAGCACGTCCAGGTCGTCGGCGGCGAAGCGCACGGCCTCCTTGTGCACCTTGGTGACCAGCGGGCAGGTGGCGTCGATCGTGCGGAGCGACCGGGCCTGCGCGGCGGCGCGCACCGCCGGGGAGACGCCGTGCGCGGAGAACACCACGCGGGCGCCCTCGGGCACCTCGTCGGTCTCCTCGACGAAGACCGCACCGCGCGCGGCCAGCGTCTCGACCACGTGCCGGTTGTGCACGATCTCCTTGCGCACGTACACCGGGGCGCCGTAGTGCTCCAGCGCCTGCTCGACCGCCACCACCGCCCGGTCGACGCCCGCGCAGTAGCCACGCGGGGCGGCGAGCAGCACCCGGCGGGCGGGCTGCTCGGCTGCGGCGGCGGTCACCGCGTCAGTGTAGGTCGCGGGGGTGTCCCCGGGCCGTGGCAGGGTGGGGGCGTGACGCAGCAGCCCACCGAGCGACCCGGCCCCGCCGCGGCCCCGTCCGGCGCCCGACGCCCCGACGACCCCGCCCCGCAGGCGGGTGACGGCGCCCCGCAGGCGCTACCCACCCGGGCGATCGAGACCACCGCCGAGCGGCCCTGGCCGGTCCGGCTGCTGTCGGCCAAGATCGCCGACTACGTCGCCAAGATGTCCCCGCTGTGGGTGGAGGGGCAGGTCGTCCAGCTCAACCGCCGCCCCGGGGCGGGCATCGCCTTCCTCACGCTGCGGGACACCGACACGGACATGTCGCTGCCGGTGTCGATGCCGGCCGGGGTGCTGGCGGGTGCCGCCACGCCGCTGGCCGAGGGCGCGCACGTGGTGGTGCACGCCCGGCCGACGTTCTGGACCAAGCGCGGGACGCTCCAGCTCAGCGCGGACGAGGTGCGCGCCGTCGGCGTGGGCGAGCTGCTGGCCCGGATCGAGCACCTCAAGCGGGTGCTGGCCGCCGAGGGGCTGTTCGACGCCGAGCGCAAGGTGCCGTTGCCGTTCCTGCCCCGGGTGGTCGGGCTGGTCTGCGGCCGGGAGTCCAAGGCCGAGCACGACGTGGTGGTGAACGCCCGGGCGCGCTGGCCGCAGGTGCAGTTCGAGATCCGCGAGGTCGCGGTGCAGGGCGTCGGCGCGGTGCCGCAGGTCAGCAAGGCCATCGCCGAGCTGGACGCCGACCCGCGCGTGGAGGTCGTGGTGGTCGCGCGCGGCGGCGGCTCGGTGGAGGACCTACTGCCGTTCAGCAACGAGGCGCTGGTGCGCGCGGCGGCGGCGTGCCGCACCCCGCTGGTCTCGGCGATCGGCCACGAGACCGACACCCCGCTGCTCGACCTGGTCGCCGACTACCGCGCGTCCACGCCGACCGACGCGGCGAAGCGGATCGTGCCGGACGTCGGCGAGGAGCGGGCACGCGTGACGCAGGCGCGCTCCCGCATGCGCGGGGCGGTGACCCAGCGGGTCTCCCGCGAGGAGGCCGGCCTGGCGTCGCTCCGCAGCCGCCCGGTGCTGGCGCGACCGCTGACGATGGTCGAGGGCCGCGAGGCCGAGGTGCACCGGCTGCGCGACGTGGCCCGCCGCACGATCGACCACGCGCTGACCGCCGCCGCCGGGTCCACCCGCGCACTGGCCGCGCAGGTGCGGGCGCTGTCCCCCGCCGCCACCCTGGACCGCGGGTACGCCGTGGTGCAGACCACCGACGGCGCCGTGGTCCGCCAGGCGACCGCCGTGAAGGCCGGGGAGTCGCTGAAGATCCGGGTGGCGGAGGGATCGCTGCTCGCCTCGGCGCTGGCGGCGGTCCCGGAGACGAAGCGGCCGGCGCGGACCGCGACCCCCGGAGAGGTTGGTTAGATGGACCCCGTGAGCAGCAGCCCCAGCACCGACGACGTCGCCGACCTGTCCTACGAGCAGGCGCGGGACGAGCTGGTCTCCGTGGTGTCCCGGCTGGAGGCCGGCGGCGCGACCCTCGAGGAGTCGTTGACGCTCTGGGAGCGGGGCGAGGCGCTCGCCGCCCGCTGCCAGGAGTGGCTGGACGGCGCTCGGGTGCGCCTGGACGCGGCGCGCGAGGCCGACGGGGACGGGACCGATCGTCAGGGCGACGCCGGCTGACGTCGCCCGCCCCGCGTCGATCCCGCCCGATCGCGGCGACGACCGACCACCCCTGATCGACCCCGCACCGATCCCCCGATCCCCGCACCCGGTGACCGCCCGGCGACGACGCCGGCCCCACGCGTCACCCCGGACCCAGGAGTCCCCATGAGCACCCAGCCCCAGCCCCGTGCCCTCGTCGTCGGCGAGGCGCTGGTCGACGCCGTCCGCCGCCCCGACGGCGAGACCGCCGAGCACCCGGGCGGCAGCCCCGCCAACGTCGCGATCGGCCTGGGCCGGCTCGGCCGCCGCGTCGACCTGCTGACCTGGCTCGGCGACGACGCCCACGGCGACCTGGTCCGCGCGCACCTGACCGGCTCCGACGTGCACGTGCTGACCGGCGACCGCGCCCCCGAGCGCACCGCCGTCGCCACCGCCCACCTGGACGCCGAGGGCGTCGCCACCTACGACTTCGACCTCACCTGGGACATCCCGGCGACGTTCGCCGAGGACGCGGGCGACCCGCTGGTCGTGCACACCGGGTCGATCGCGGCGGTGCTGGAGCCGGGCGGCCCGGCGGTGGCCCGGCTGGTCGAGGAGCGCCGCGCGGTCGCCACGATCACCTACGACCCCAATCTGCGCCCGGCGCTGATGGGCTCCCCCGCGGTGGCCGGACCGGTGGTCGAGCACCTGGTCGGGCTGTCGGACGTGGTGAAGGTCTCCGACGAGGACCTGGCCTGGCTGAACCCCGGGGTCGCGCCGGTGCAGGTCGCCCGCGACTGGGTGGCCCGCGGGGCGGCGCTGGTCGTGGTGACCCTCGGCGGCGAGGGCGCGCTGGCGGTGACTGCGGGCGGCGCGGAGCTGACCGTGCAGGCGCCGCGCGTGACGGTGGCGGACACCGTGGGCGCCGGCGACTCGTTCATGTCCGGGCTGATCGACGGGCTGTGGACCGCCGGGCTGCTCGGTGCGGACGCCCGCGCGCGGCTGCACGCGATCGACGCGGCGACGGTGGAGCACGTGCTGGCCCGCTGCGTGCGGATCGCGGCGATCACCGTCTCCCGCCCCGGCGCGAACCCGCCCACGTCCGCCGAGCTGGGCGAGTAGCTGCCCCACGAGGTCGGTGGTTCCTGCGTGATCATCAGGCGCAGAACCACCGACCTCGTGCGCAACCACCGACCTCGTCGGGTGCGGGTGCGGGTGCGGGTGGGGTGCGGGTGCGGGTGGGGTGCGGGTGGGGTGCGGGTGAGCGGGGGTCAGGCGGAGGCGTGCTCCCGCTGGGCGCGCTCGAGGGCGGACCGTCGGTCCTCCTCGCTCTCGGCGTCGATCCGGGCCGCCTCGTCGGCGTCGTGCGTGAGGTTCTCGCCGGACTCGGGGTCGAACACGAGCAGCCGGGCAGGGTCGAACCACAGCTCGGCGTGGCTGCCGTCCCGGACCCGGCTCTCCGAGCCGAGCGCGACGACCACCTGCGTGCGCATGCCCTCGCCGTCGAGGTCGCGATCCAGCTCGGCGAGCTTGTCGGCGACGTCCGGGTGGGTGTCGAAGGGGATGTAGGCGTAGAGCTCGGCGCCGAGCCACTCGACCACGTCCACGTCCGCCTCGAAGACCACGCCCGTGCCGCGCTTGCTGTCGTCCAGCACCTTCGCGTCCTCGACGTGCTCGGGGCGCAGGCCGACGATCACCAGGTCGCGCCCCTCCAGCCGCGGGCGCAGCCCCTCCGGCACCGGCACCTCGGCGAAGGGCAGCCGCAGGGTGTCGCCCTGCACCTCGCCGGGCACGAAGTTCATCGGCGGTGACCCGATGAACCCGGCGACGAACAGGTTGACCGGCTGCTCGTAGAGCGCGCGGGGGCTGGCGACCTGCTGCAGCTCGCCCTTGCGCAGCACGGCCACGCGGTCGCCGAGGGTCATCGCCTCGGTCTGGTCGTGGGTGACGTAGACGGTGGTGGTGCCGAGGCGGCGCTGCATCCGGGCGATCTCGGTGCGCATCTGCCCGCGCAGCTTGGCGTCCAGGTTGGACAGCGGCTCGTCGAACAGGAACGCCTGCGCGTCGCGCACGATCGCCCGCCCCATCGCGACGCGCTGCCGCTGGCCGCCGGACAGGTTCGCCGGCTTGCGGTCCAGGTGGTCGCGCAGCTCGAGGGTGTCGGCGGCGAACTCGACCTGCTCGCGGATCTGCTCCTCGGTGAACTGGCCCTTGCGCAGCCGCAGCGGGAACGCGATGTTCTCGAACACCGTCAGGTGCGGGTAGAGGGCGTAGTTCTGGAACACCATCGCGAGGTGCCGGTCGCGCGGGGCCTTGTCGTTGACCACCTCGTCGCCGATCTTCAGCTCGCCGGAGGTGATGTCCTCCAGGCCGACGATCATCCGCAGCAGCGTGGACTTCCCGCAGCCGGACGGGCCGACCAGGATGACGAACTCGCCGTCGGCGATGTCCAGGCTCACCCCGTTCACCGCGGGGTACCCGTCCCCGTACTCCTTGACGATGTCGGTGAGGGTGATCGATGCCATGGGGTCCTCCTGGGTCGGGCGAGCGGGCGGTGCGCGGCGGGGCGGCGGGCGGTCAGCCCTTCACGGCGCCCTGGGTCAGGCCGGAGACGATCTGGCGCTGGAACAGCAGCACCAGCACGACGACCGGGATCGTGACGACCACGGCGGCGGCGGAGATCGCACCGGTCGGGTCCTCGAACTGGGACGCCCCGGAGAAGAACGCCAGGGCGGCGGGCACCGGGCGCGCGACCTCGGTGGAGGTCAGCGAGATGCCGTAGACGAAGTCGTTCCAGGCGATGAAGAACGCGATCAGGGCGGTGGTGAACACCCCGGGGGCGGCCAGCGGCACGATCGCCTTGCGGAACGCCTGCCAGGTGGTGGCCCCGTCGACCTGCGCCGCCTGCTCCAGCTCCCAGGGGATCTGCCGGAAGAACGCGGTCAGGGTCCAGATCGAGATCGGCAGCGTGAGCGACAGGTACGGGATCACCAGGCCGGGCCAGGTGTCGTAGAGGCCGATGCTGCGCCAGAGGTTGAACAGCGGGGTCACGATCGAGATCACCGGGAAGATCGACACCGCGAGCGCCGTGGTCAGCACCAGCTTGCGTCCGGGGAAGTCCAGCCGGGCGATCGCGTAGGCGGCCAGCGTGGACAGCACCACGGCGACGGCGGTGGCGATCAGCGAGATGCCGATCGAGTTGCGCAGCGAGGACAGGAACAGCTCCTGCGCGGAGCCGTCCGGCCCGAGGATCTGCTCGTAGTTGCTGAGGGTCCAGGTGCTGGGCAGGAAGCTGCCGGAGGTCAGGTCGCTGGGCAGCTTGAACGAGGTGGCGAGGATCGAGGCCACCGGGAACAGCGCGTACACCAGGACCGCCACGGTGATCGCGGCCCAGGCGAGCTTCTGCCGGCCGGTCAGGGCCGTCGTGGCGCCCATCAGCGCTCCCCCCTCGCGCCGGCCAGGTCGACCTTGAAGATCTTGATGGCGATGACGCAGATGATGATCACGCAGACGAACAGCAGCACCGAGATCGCCGAGCCGAGGCCGATCTCGAGGCGACCGATCGAGGTGCGGTAGGCCAGCAGCGACAGCACGGTGGTGCCGTTGGCGCCGTTGGTCATGACGAAGACGTTGTCGAAGATCCGGAAGGCGTCCAGCGCCCGGAACAGCACCGCGACCATGATCGCGGCCTTCATGTTCGGCATCACGACCCGGCGCAGCCGCTGCCACCAGGTGGCGCCGTCGACGGCGGCGGCCTCCTCCAGGTCGCCGGGCACCTGCGCGAGGCCGGCGAGCAGCAGCAGCGAGATGAACGGCGTGGTCTTCCACACCTCGGAGGCGATGATCACGAACAGGCTGGTGCCGGTCTGCGCGAACCAGTTGAGGTCGGGGCCGATGCCCGGCACCCAGTCGAACCAGGTGTTGACGAAGCCGGAGTCGATGCTGAACGCGTACAGCCAGGCGAAGGCGGAGACGACGGTGATGATCCCGTAGGGCACCAGGATCGCGGTGCGCAGCAGCCCGCGCAGCCGGGTGATCGCCCGGTGCATGATCAGCGCGAGCCCGAATCCGAGCACGAGCTCGACCAGCACCGTGACGAGCATGATCCCGGTGGTGACCAGCAGCGATCCCCAGAACGTGCCGTCGGTGAGGATCACCGCGTAGTTGCCGAGCCCGACGAACGCCCGGTCGTCCGGCGCGGTCAGGCGGTAGCGGAACAGGGACTCGTAGATCGCCTGCGCGATCGGGTACGCGGTGACGGCGAGCATCACCACGAAGGCGGGGCCGGCGAGCAGCCAGCCGAGCCGGGCCTCGGCCCGTGCCCGGTCGCTCCGGCGACGCTTGCCCGCCGGGGTGGCGGACCGACGGCCCGTACCGCTGCGGGTCACGCTCTGGACCTGGCTCACAGCAGGCGCTCCCCTCGCAGCACGGCGGTGATGAAGTCGGTGGACTCCTTCGGGGTCGAGTCCGGGTCGACGGAGGCCGGCGGGTGCCAGGTCTCCTGCAGACCCTGGGAGACCTCGTTGTAGTACGGGGTCTGCGGTCGCGGAGCGGCCTGCTCCAGCGACTGGCGGATGACGTCGGCCATCGGGAAGGTCTCCTGCACCTGCGGGTCGTCGTAGGCGACCGTGCTGGCCGGCGGGTTGCCGTCGGAGACGAAGTACGCGGCCTGGTGCTCGGGCCGGACGATGCACGCGGCGGCCTGGTAGGCCTCGTCCACGTGCTCGCTGAACGCGCCGACGCCGAGGTTGATGCCACCGTAGGGCGGTGCGGCGTCCTCGCCCTCGACCACCTGCGGGTAGACGGCCCAGCCGACGTCGTCCAGCACCGACCGGTCCAGCGTGCCGTCCTCGACGGCGGCCTGCATCGCCGGCCAGACGAACGGCCAGTTGACCATGAACGAGCCGCTGTCCCCCTGGAACTGGGACAGCGACGCGTTCTCGTCCTGGGTGGGCAGCCCGGCGCCGCCGAGCCGCTCGGAGCCGATCTCGCCGATGATCCGGGCGGCCTCGCGTCCGGCGTCGGTGTCCAGGCCGAGCTCGACGTCCTCGGCGGCGGCCTCCGGCGTCTCGACGATGTGGCCGCCGGCGGACTCGATCAGCGCGTTGATCCACACCGTGTAGGCCTCGGCCTTGATGCCCTGCACGCCGAGGGTCTTGTCCTGGCTCTTCGCCGCGTCGATGACCTGGTCCCAGGTCACCGGCTGCGTCAGGTCGAGACCGGCCGCCTCGGCCACCGAGGTCCGGTACCAGAGCAGCTGGGTGTTGGCCCAGAACGGGATCGTCACCAGCTCGTCGCCCCAGGAGGCACCGGTGAGCGCGCCCTGCGCGACGTCCTGGGTGACCTCGGCCTCGATCTCGTCGGGCACGGGGGCGAGGAACCCGGCGTTCGCCAGCTCGGCGATGTAGGGCGGGTCCAGGCTCATCAGGTCGATCGAGGAGTCCTGCGCCGCGAGGCGGCGGGCCAGCTGCTCGCGCTGGGAGGAGGCCTCGCGCGGGAGCACCGACACCTCGATCCGGTAGGCGCCGTCGGCCTCCTCGGTGCACTGCTGCGCGAGGGTGGCCTGCCCGCCGGCGTCGGGGTTGGTGTACCAGGTGAGCACCGGGGTGGCGTCGGTGGGCGAGCACGCGGCCAGCCCGCCGAGCAGCGTCAGCGCGGCCGTGGCCGCGACCCCCCGGGCGATCGTCGTCGATCGTCGTCTGCTGCGCACTCGTCCTCCGTCACGTCGTCAGATCGGGCTCGGTGGAACCGGTTCAGGGCGCACGTGACCCGAACGGGACGTCCCGGACCTTCTGCACATTTCCCTCACGCCATGAGTACCCCCGGGTGCGCCGGGTCGCCACCGCTGGGCCGTTGCCGACGTCCGGATCGACTGGGACCTTGGTCCCATACGGTGGTCTCCGCCCGCGCCGGGCGGGCCGCGGTGCGACGATGTCGCCATGTCGCACCCGATCACCCCTGCCGAGGCCTGGACCACGCTGCGCACCGGGAACGAGCGGTTCGTCCGCGGCGAGATGGCGCACCCCTCGCAGGGGTTCGAGCGACGCGACGAGGTCCGCGCCGCGCAGCACCCGTTCGCCGTGGTGTTCGGCTGCTCGGACAGCCGCGTAGCGGCCGAGATCATCTTCGACCAGGGCCTCGGCGACGTGTTCGTGGTGCGCACCGCCGGGCACGTGCTCGACACGACGGTGATCGGCTCGATCGAGTACGGCGTCGAGGTGCTCGGCGCCTCGCTCGTGGTGGTGCTCGGCCACGACTCCTGCGGGGCCGTCGCCGCCGCCACCGCCGCGCTGACCACCGGCGAGCTGCCGCGCGGCTTCGTGCGCGCCGTGGTGGACCGGGTGATCCCGAGCATCGTGTCGCTGGTGCACGCCCCGGACGGCGGCACCCAGGACCTCGCCAGCGTGGACCCCGCGCGGCTCGGCCACGAGCACGTCAAGCACACCGTCGACATGCTGCGCTCGTACTCGGTGACCCTGGCCGAGGCCATCGACGAGGGCCGGTGCGCGGTGGTCGGCGTCGAGTACGACCTGGCCGACGGCCGGGTCAACCTCACCACCGCCGTCGGCGAGGTCGGCGAGCAGCCCGTCGCCGTGGTCTGAGGCGCGCGAGGCCGCGTCGAGGTTGCACGAAAGCAGGCTTCAGCCGCCGCGAAGGGTGCGTTCGTGCACTCTCGGTGCGAGGCGCGCCGCACGCAGGGCACGCGTGCGGGCGCGATGGCAGGATGACCAGCCATGAGCCTGCACGCCGACGACGCCGTCCAGTACCGCACCGAGCACGACACGATGGGCGAGGTGCGCGTCCCGGTCGACGCCCTGTACCGCGCGCAGACGCAGCGCGCCGTGGAGAACTTCCCGATCAGCGGCACCGGGCTCGAGCGCGCGCACATCGCCGCGCTCGCCCGGGTCAAGAAGGCCGCGGCGCTGGCGAACGCCGAGCTGGGCATCCTGGACGCCGACGTGGCCGGTGCGATCGCCGACGCGGCGGACGAGGTGGCGGACGGCCGGCACGACGCGCACTTCCCGGTGGACGTCTACCAGACCGGATCGGGCACCTCCTCGAACATGAACATGAACGAGGTGCTGGCGACGCTCGCCACCCGGGCGCTCGGCCGGGACGTGCACCCGAACGACCACGTCAACGCCTCGCAGTCCTCGAACGACGTCTTCCCGACCTCGGTGCACGTGGCCGCGACGGCCGGGCTGGTGCAGGACGTCGTCCCCGCGCTGGACCACCTGGCGAGCAGCCTGGAGCGGCTGGCCGCGCGGCACACGGACGACGTGAAGGCCGGGCGCACGCACCTGATGGACGCCACGCCGGTGACCTTCGGGCAGGAGTTCGGCGGCTACGCGGCGGCGGTGCGGCGCGGGATCGAGCGGCTGGAGGCGGCGCTGCCCCGGGTCGCGGAGGTCCCGCTCGGCGGCACGGCGGTCGGCACCGGGATCAACACCCCGGCGGGCTTCCCGCAGCGGGTGATCGCCCTGCTCGCCGCCGAGACCGGGCTGCCGCTGACCGAGGCCCGCGACCACTTCGAGGCGCAGGGCGCGCGGGACGGGCTGGTCGAGCTGTCCGGGGCGCTGCGCACGATCGCGGTCAGCCTCACCAAGATCTGCAACGACCTGCGCTGGATGGGCTCCGGCCCGAACACCGGCCTGGGCGAGATCCGGATCCCCGACCTCCAGCCCGGGTCGTCGATCATGCCCGGCAAGGTCAACCCGGTGATCCCGGAGGCGGTGCTCATGGTCGCCGCGCGGGTGGTCGGCAACGACGCCACGGTGGCGTGGTCGGGGGCCAGCGGGTCCTTCGAGCTCAACGTGCAGATCCCGGTGATGGGCCAGGCGGTGCTGGAGTCCGAGCGCCTGCTGACCGCTGCGTGCCGGGTGCTGGCCGACCGGACGATCGACGGCATCGAGGTCGACGTGGAGCGCGGGCGCGCCGACGCCGGGTCCTCGCCGTCGATCGTCACCCCGTTGAACCGGGTGATCGGCTACGAGGCCGCCGCGAAGATCGCCAAGCACGCGGTCGCGCACCAGATCACCGTGCGCGAGGCCGTGGTCGACCTCGGCTACGTCGCGCGCGGCGAGATCACCGAGCAGCAGCTGGACGCCGCGCTGGACCTGCTGCGGATGACCCGCCCGGCGGTCTGACGCCCGGTCAGCGGGCGCTGAGCGTGAACTCCTCCGCGCCCCGGGCCAGCTCGGCGGCCACGTCGCCGAGGTCGACCACGGCCTGCCGCACCTCGGCGGCGCCGTCGAAGGCCTGACCGGCGGCCTGCGCGACGTCGGAGGCGCTGCCCGCGATGTCCGCCGAGGACGCCGCGGCCACCGTGAGGTTCCGCTCGATCTCGGAGGTGGTGGCGGCCTGCTCCTCGACCACCGCGGAGACGGCACCCTGCAGCTCGTCGACCGTGGTGACGGAGTCGGAGATCCGCGCGACGGAGGCCTGCACGTCGGCGGCGTCCTGGGTGACGGCCTCCAGCACCGGGGCGATGGTGCCCAGCGCAGCGGAGGTCTGCTGCGCGAGGTCCTTCACCTCGCCGGCCACCACCGCGAAGCCGGCGCCGGCGGAACCCGCGCGGGCGGCCTCGATGCTGGCGTTCAGCGCGAGCAGGTGGGTCTGCCCGGCGATGGCGGTCACGGTGTCGAGCACGGCGGCGATCTGCGACGAGGACGCGGCGAGCCGGTCGGCGGCGGCCGCGGCCTCCCGGGTGACGCCGACGGCCTGGCTGGCCTCGCCTGAGGCGCTGGTGACGTCGTGCGCCACCGACTCGATCGAGGCGCGCATCTCGGTCATGGCGGCGGTGACGGTCTGCACCTCGGTGCTCACCACCGCGGCGCTGCCGGCGGCCCCCTCGGCGCGGGACGCGGTCTGCCCGGCGGCGCGCTCCAGCGTGCCGGAGGACCCGTCCAGCCGCCCCGCGGTGCTGCGGACCGCCTCGGCGCCGGACTGCATCCTGGCCAGAGCGGTGCGCATCGCGTCGATCGCGGCGCCCAGCGCGGAGCCCATCCGGCCGATCTCGTCCTGCCCCTCGCCGGTGACCTCGACGGACAGGTCCCGCTCGGCCACCCGGCCGAGGGCGCGGGTCAGCCGGCCGACGCGCGCCACGATCCGTCCGGAGATCCACACCACCAGCGCGCCGGCGGCCAGGGCGACCACCAGGCCGACCACGAGCAGGGTGATCATCAGCGTGCGCGAGCCCGCCTCCAGGTCGTCGGAGACCGCACGCAGGTCGGCGTCGAAGCCCCAGGCCGCGACGGTCCAGCCCCAGGGCGCGTAGCGGCCGATCTGCACGGTGGCGGCGCCCGCCTCGCCCAGGTCGACCCGCTCGGCGACGGTCTCGCCCTCGGCGGCGTCGGCGGCGGCGTCGACCAGCACGGGCGCGTAGGCGGTGCCCTCGGCGTCCACCGACCCGGCGGAGTCGCCCGCCTCGACGCCCGGCGGCGGCACCACCCAGCGGCCGTCCGCGTCGGCGACAGTGAGGTAGCCGTGCTCGCCGACGGTCACGTCCGCGAGCGCCTCGCGCAGCGGCGCGTCCGCATCGGTCTGCGGCACGCCGACGAACAGCGCGCCGACCACCTGCCCGTCGATGACCAGCGGGGCGTAGGCGGTGACGTAGGGCTGCCCGACCACCTGCGCGGTGCCGTGGTACGGCTGCTGCGCGAGCAGGGCGGCGACCACCGCGTTCGGGGTGCCGTCGGCAGCGGTGGCGGCGACGGCGGTGCCGATCGCACGCTGCCCCTCGGCGGTCTGCACGCTGGTGGCGACGCGGAGCATGTCGCCGGCTTCGTTCACCCGCTGGAACACGGTGACGGAGGCGCCGAGCAGGCTGCTGATGTCGTCGACCACCGGGACGGGCGTGCCCGGGTCGGTGGTGTGCCCGAGCCAGGTGCCGCCGATCTGCATCCGCGGCAGGTCGATCTCGCTGGTGGTGCCGTTCTGGTCGGTGACCGACCAGTGCTCGGTGCCGTCGAAGGTGATCGCGCCGGACTGCGCGAAGGTCTGCTCGGCGACGCGCAGGTCGCCGGCCATCCGCTCCGTCACCGTGGCGACCTGGGTGGTGACCAGGGTGATCGCCTGCTGGGTGGTCTGCTCCATGGAGTCACGGGTCAGCCGGTCGACGTCGGACCCCGCGTCGGAGGCCAGGCCGGCCACCTGCCAGCCGCCGACGGCGGTGAGCAGGGCGGCGGTGACGGCGACGGCACCGGCTCCGGTGGCGACGAGCTGGGCACGCAAACTGGTGCGCAGGCGGGTCAGGGGCACGCAGGACTCCTCGGAGCGGGTGTGGCGACGTCGCCCCCTGGCGCCGACGATGACGCCCTCACCATCGGCGGGACCGTGGTCCGGTGAGGGCGCGGTGCCCGTTTCACCCGGTTCGTCGGACGATCAGCCCCGCTCGTCGTCCAGGTGGCCGAGCACCCGGGACAGCAGCCCGGCCAGCGTCTCCCGGTCGCCGGCGCCCAGCCCGTCCAGCGCCCGGGACTCGCGGGCGAGGTGCTCCGGCATCAGCCGGTCCACGGTGGCACGCCCGGCGTCGGTCAGCGCGAGCAGCACGCCGCGCCGGTCGCGGTGCGGCACCGTGCGCCGCACCAGTCCTGCGCGGTCGAGGGTGTCGGAGCGCTTGGTGATCGCGGCGCCGGAGGCCGTGGTGATCGTGGAGACCTCGCTGGCCCGCAGCGGGCGGTCGGCGCGGCGCAGCGCGCACAGCAGGTCGAACTCGCCCCGGGTCAGCCCGGCCTCGGCGAGGGCGGCGTCGGCCTCGGCGCCCACCAGCGCGGCGATCCGAGTGATCCGCCCGATGATCTCGATCGGCTCGACGTCCAGGTCGGGGGCCACCTCGGCCCACTGGGCGCGCAGCCGGTCGACGTGGTCCACACGGCCACCCTAGTGCGCGCACTGTATCCTTCACGCGTAAAACACTCGTGAAACGAAAGGTGTCGTGTGCACCGGCTGCGCCTGCTGCTCGACCTCGCCCGCCCCGCCCAGCTGCGCGCCGCCCTGCGCGTGAACCGAGTCAGCGGCACCCTCGGCGGGGCGCTGCGCTGCGGGGCGTCGGTCGCGCTGGCGCTCGCCGTCGTCGCCGCCGCGGGGCACCGGGACCTCGCCGGGTACGCCGCGCTCGGCGCGCTGGCCTCGCTCTACGCTCGCGACGCGGGGCTGCGCTGGCGGGCGACGCTGATGGGGCTCGCCGGGGCCTCGCTGACCGCGGCGGTGACGGTGACCTCCGCGGTGGTGCTGCTCGGCGCGCCGGTCGCCGCCGAGGTGGCGGCGCTCGCCCTGCTCGCCGGGGTCGCCACCGCCGCGACCGCGCTGCTGCGCACCGGGCCGCCCGGCGGCACGATCCTGGTGTTCGCGGCCGGGGCCGGGGCGGTCGGGGCGATGCCGGCCGGGGTCGGCACGGGGGCCGAGATCGGGATGCGCGCGGCGGCGACCGTGGTGGGCGCGCTGGTCGCGGTGGCGGTGTGCTGCGCGGGACCGGTGCTCGCGCGGCTCCGCGGCGGGCACCCCGCCGACCCCGTCGCCGGCGAACCGGGGCACGACGCGACGGACCGCCTCGCCACGACCGAGGCCGCTGCCCGTCCGGCACGACGGCCCGACCCGCGCGGCGTGCGCGACGCCCTGCGCGCCGCTCCCCCGCTGCCCTCCGTGCTGGCGAGCGCCACCATGGTCGCCGTGGCCGGGGCGCTCGCCGCCTCGGTCGCCACGCTGGTCGGCCGCGGGCACCCCGCGTGGGCGGTGATGGGGGCGACCGCCGCGCTCCAGGGCGCGCACGTGCACCACATGGGGGTGCGGGCGCTCCAGCGTGCCGCCGGGACCGCCTGCGGCGTCGCGGTGGCGTGGCCGCTGCTCGGCGCCGGGCTCGGCTTCGTCGCCACCGCCACCGTCGTGGTGGCGCTCCAGGTGCTGACCGAGCTGGTGGTGGCCCGGCACTACGGGCTGGCGATGCTGACGATCACACCGATGGCGCTGCTGATGACCTCGCTGGGCGGCAGCCCCGACCCGACGCCGCTGGTGCTGGACCGGGCCGTGGACACCGCCGTGGGCGCGCTGGTCGGGGTGCTGGTCGCGGTGGCGGCGGCCCGGCCGGACGGGACGCACGCGTCGGCGAGCGGGACCGCGGGACCCGCGCGGACGGCGACGGCCGGCGCCGTCACGGGGACGGTCGCCGGCCGCTGACGCGCGGGCTCGAGCCTCAGGGCTCAATGCCCGTGGCTCGCCTCAGGGCTCGATGCCCTCCAGCATCTCGGTCACCAGCGCCGCGACGGGCGAGCGCTCGGAGCGGGTCAGGGTGACGTGGGCGAACAGCGGGTGGCCCTTGAGCGCCTCGATCACCGCGGCCACGCCGTCGTGCCGACCCACCCGCAGGTTGTCCCGCTGCGCGACGTCGTGCGTGAGCACCACCCGTGAGGACTGCCCGATCCGGGACAGCACCGTCAGCAGCACGTTGCGCTCCAGCGACTGCGCCTCGTCGACGATCACGAAGGCGTCGTGCAGGGAGCGTCCGCGGATGTGGGTCAGCGGCAGAACCTCGAGGATGTCGCGGTCCATGATCTCCTCGACCACCTCGCGACTGACCAGCGCGCCCAGGGTGTCGAACACCGCCTGCGCCCAGGGGTTCATCTTCTCGGCCTCGCTGCCCGGCAGGTAGCCGAGCTCCTGGCCGCCGACGGCGTACAGCGGGCGGAACACCATCACCTTGCGGTGCTGCCGACGCTCCAGCACCGCCTCCAGCCCCGCGCAGAGCGCCAGCGCCGACTTGCCGGTCCCGGCGCGCCCGCCGAGGGACACGATGCCGATCTCCTGGTCGAGCAGCAGGTCGATCGCCACCCGCTGCTCCGCGCTGCGCCCGTGCAGCCCGAAGACGTCCTGGTCGCCCCGGACCAGCTGCACGTGCTTGTCGGCGGTGACCCGGCCCAGGGCCGAGCCGCGCGGGCTGTGCAGCACCAGGCCGGTGTGCACCGGCAGGTCGGGGGCCGCCTCGACATCGGCCAGGGCGACCGACTCGTGCTCCCACAGGTCGGCCATCTGCTGCTCGGCCAGGTCGAGCTCGTCCATGCCGGTCCACCCGGAGTCGACGGCGAGCTCGTGCCGGTACTCCTCCGCGCGCAGACCGATCGCCGAGGCCTTGATCCGCATCGGCAGGTCCTTGGAGACCACGGTGACGTCGTGGCCCTCGGCGGCCAGGTTCGCGGCCACGGACAGGATGCGGGTGTCGTTGTCGCCGAGCCGGAACCCGGCGGGCAGCACGGTCGGGTCGGTGTGGTTGAGCTCGACCCGCAGGGTGCCGCCCTGGTCGCCGATCGGCAGCGGGGCGTCGAGGCGGCCGTGCCGGATGCGCAGGTCGTCCAGCATGCGCAGAGCGGCCCGGGCGAAGTAGCCGAGCTCGGCGTGGTGACGCTTGCCCTCGAGCTCGGTGATCACGACCACCGGCAGGACCACGTCGTGCTCGGCGAAGCGGTAGACCGCCCGCGGGTCGGACAGGAGGACGGAGGTGTCCAGGACGTGCGTGCGGCGGCCCTGCTCCGTCCGGTCGGACGGCTCGTGCGAGGCGGATCCCAGCTGCTTGCTGACCACGGCAGGCTCCCTCCGGCGCTGCGTCTAGCGCCGAGTCGGGCACCTCGTGCCTGGTGGCCGCCCCACGAGGGACGGGCACGTGCGGCACGTGGCGACGGGACGAGGGTGGCCGACCCACGAGGGTCGGGTCCGACCCTCCCCCCGGAGCGGATGCTCCATGGGCTGGCCTCCCGAGGACGACGGATGTCGTCCGTTGCGCAGGAAGGTACGTCCGGCCCGGGGGCTGTCCACGCACGCGCGCGGCGTGTCGTGTCCTGCGTCACACACTGTTCACCCGGGGCACCCGCGGCGTCGGCGCTCCGGGCGGACGGCCGCCACCGGGTGGCCGCGGGGTGTCGTCCGCCTGACCTGCGGCAGCGCCTAGCGGCCGTGCCGGCGCTCGCGCGCGGCGTAGTCACGCATGGCGCGCAGGAAGTCCACCCGCCGGAAGTCCGGCCAGTACGCCTCGCAGAAGTAGTACTCGCTGTGCACGCTCTGCCAGAGCAGGAACCCGCCGATCCGCTGCTCGCCGGAGGTCCGGATCACCAGGTCGGGATCGGGCTGACCCTTGGTGTAGAGGTGGTCGGCGATGTGCTCGACGTCGAAGGTCTCGGCGATCTCGTCCAGGCTGGTGCCGTCCTCGGCGCGCTCGCGCAGGTAGGAGCGCACCGCGTCGGCGATCTCCTTGCGCCCGCCGTAACCGATCGCCACGTTCACGTGCAGGCCCTGGACCTCGGCGGTGGCGCGCTCGGCGTCGCGCAGCGCCTGCGCGGTGCCCTCCGGCAGCAGGTCCAGCGAGCCCACGGCCTGGAGCCGCCAGCGCCGGGTGGCGGCGAGGTCGCGCACGGCGTCCTCGATGATCTCCAGCAGCGGGCCCAGCTCGTCGGCGGAGCGGGTGAGGTTGTCGGTGGAGAGCATCCAGAGGGTGACGACCTCGACGCCGACCTCCTCGCTCCACGCCAGCAGGTTCGCGATGTGGTCCGCGCCGCGCTGGTGGCCTTGGGCGGTGGACTCCCCCGCCTGACGGGCCCACCGGCGGTTGCCGTCGAGGATCACGCCGATGTGCCGGGGGACGCGGTCGCGCGGCAGGGAGGCGGCGAGCCGCCGTTCGTACAACCCGTAGAGCGGGTGGGGCAGGCGCACCGGGGCGGCTCCGTTCGGACGAGTGCTTCGGGTGCTCACGCTACCGGCCCGCTCCCCGCGCATCCGGGCGCGCGCGTACCGTGGACGAGGAGGATTCGTGCAGGTACGCGCGCCTCTCCACCTACGCCTGCGTAACCTACGGTCTCGTAGGTTACGCTCGGCCCGTCCCACCGCAGCACCCCGAGAGGCAGGCACCGCCGTGAAGGTCGCCCCGAGCGTCGAGCAGGCCGCCGAGCAGGTCGCCGCCGCCGTGAAGCCCCGCCTGCGCGGCTGGATCCACGCCGGCATGTTCCCGCTGGTGACCGCCGCGTCGATCGTGCTGGTCGTGCTCGCGCCGACCACCGCCACCACCGTCGCCGCCGCCGTGTTCGGCGCCTCCGCGATGATGCTCTTCGGCACCAGCGCGGTCTACCACCGGGGCAACTGGTCGCCGAAGGTCACCGGTGTGCTGCGCCGGCTGGACCACACCAACATCTTCCTGGTGATCGCCGGCACGTACACCCCGCTCGCGGTCGCCCTGCTCGACCCTCCCACCGCGCGCACGCTGCTGATCATCGTGTGGGTCGGGGCGCTGGCCGGGCTGCTCGCGCGGGTGTTCTGGCTGTCCGCGCCGCGCTGGCTCTACGTGCCGATCTACGTCGCCCTCGGCTGGGTGGCCGTGTGGTTCCTGCCGACGTTCTGGCGCGCGGAGAACGGCGGTCCGGCGGTGGTGTGGCTGGTGATCTCCGGCGGGCTCGCCTACACCCTCGGCGCGGTGGTCTACGGGATCAAGAAGCCCAACCCGAGCCCTCGCTGGTTCGGCTTCCACGAGATCTTCCACTCGCTGACCGTGGTCGGCTACACCTGCCACTACATCGCCGCCGCCATGGCCATCCTCTGACCCAGCCCGCTCCCTCCTCTCGCTGCTCGAGCGGGTGCTGCACCTGCGCCACCGCGAGCAGCGCTGAGCCGCCGGGGCCGCGCGCCCCGGGTCCCGTTCCCGGCCCCTCAGCACGAGGTCGGTGGTTCGGGCGTGATCATCGGGTGCGCAACCACCGACCTGGTGCAGAACCACCGACCTCGTCGGGGGTGTGGGGGTGCGCTGGGGGGTCAGGCGGGGATGACTCGGTAGCGGCGGTGCGTCAGGGAGGGGTTGTGCTCGCGGACCTCGGCGAGCAGGGCGGGGTCGAGGTCGACGGTGCGGATCTCCGGCTCCTCGCCGAGCTCCAGGCCGACCGTGCCGTCCGGTCCGACGACCAGCGAGCGCCCGGTCACTCCCGGGCCCGCCTGACCGACGGCCACCACCACTGCGGTGTTCTCGATCGCCCGTGCGGTGGCCAGCGTGCGCCAGTGCATCGCCTTGAGCGGGCCCGCCGCCCACGCCGCCGGCACCACGAGCACCTGCGCGCCGGCGTCCACCAGTCGGCGCGCCGACTCCGGGAAGCGCAGGTCGTAGCAGGTCAGCACGCCGAGCCGCAGACCGGCCACGTCCACCACCACCGGCTCGGCGTCCGCGGGCCCGGGCTCCAGCCGGTCGGACTCGCGGTGGCCGAAGGCGTCGTACAGGTGCACCTTGCGGTACGTCCCTGCCAGCGTGCCCGCGCCGTCGACCACGACCACCGCGTTGACGGCGTGCTCGGGGTCGGACCCTGGCAGCGTCGTCCCGGCCACGACGGCGGTCCCGGTGCGGGCGGCCTCCTCGCGCAGCAGCGAGACGAACGGGCCGTCCAGCGGCTCCGCGTGCCGGGGGCCGGTGCCGCGCGGGTCGAAGCCGGAGGCGTACTCGGGCAGCACCAGCACGTCGGCGTGCGCGGTGGCGGCGGTGTCGATCGCCCGCCGCACCACCTCGCGGTTCGCGTCGTGGTCGTCGCTCACCCGCAGCTGGGCGACGGTCACCCGGACGGCAGGGCGCTCCGGGGGCTGCGGCCGGGCGGGGCTCACCGCTCGCCGTCCGCCGGGCGCTCGGTGGCGGGGTCGTCGGGGGTGGTCTCGGCGGCGGGCAGCACGCCCTCGTCGTCGGGGGCCAGCACGCCGGGCTCCTCCGCGGCGGGCGAGCCGGACTCGGCGGCGGCCAGGGCGGCGGCGGGATCGCCGGTCGGCGTCGGGTGGACGATCGGCGCGGCCGTACCGTCGACCGCGACCTCCGCGGACCCGGCACTCGCATCCCCGGCACCGTCCTGCTCCGCCTCGAGCCGGCGGGCGTTGTGCTCGGCCACCCGCAGGTGCCGCACCAGCGAGAACGCCAGCAGGATCACCACCACCGCCACCGCGAAGGTCACGATGAAGCCGAGGAAGCCGGGCGAGGTCTGGTCCTCCGCCGGGATCTCCAGCACGCTCGGCGACGGGGACGGCGAGGGCTCAGCGGCCCCCGCGAGCACCCCGGGCACCTGGAGCAGCGTGCCGTGCGCGACAGCCAGCGCGGCCACGGCGCTCATCCGAGGGCCTCGCGGACCCCGGCGAACAGGTCGGTCTCCGGCAGCGTGGTCGGCACCCGGGACTCGGCGAGCTCGTACTCCTCGGTGGTCCAGATCTCCCGCTCCAGCTCGCGCGGGATCGCGAAGAAGAACCCCTCGGGGTCGATCTGCGTGGCGTGGGCGCGCAGGGCGGCGTCGCGCTGGTCGAACCAGTCGGCGACCTCGATCGTCGTGGTGACCTCGCGCTCGGGGATCTCGCGTGCGGCGCGGGACTCCACCCACTCGCCGAACGGCGACTCGATCCCCCGCGCGACCAGCGCCTCGTGGGCGGCGCGGATCCGGGCCATCGAGAAGCCGTGGTTGTAGTACAGCTTGAGCGGGGTCCACGGCTCGCCGGCGTCGCGGTAGCGCTCGGGGTCGCCGGCGGCGGCGAAGGCCTCGGCGGCGACCCGGTGGCACATCACGTGGTCGGGGTGCGGGTAGCCACCGGTGGGGTCGTAGGTGGTGATCACGTGCGGCCGGAACTCGCGCACCAGCGCGACCAGCGGAGCGGACGCCTCCTCCAGCGGGACCAGGCCGAACGCGCCCTCGGGCAGCGGCGGCAGCGGGTCGCCCTCCGGCAGCCCCGAGTCGACGAAGCCGAGCCAGTGCTGCCGGACGCCGAGCGCCTGCGCGGCGGCGGCCATCTCGACGCGGCGCACGGCACGCATCTCCTCGATGCCGCCCTCGACCGGCGGGTGGTGCGGGTTGAGGACGTCGCCGCGCTCCCCACCGGTGCAGGAGACGATCAGCACGTCCACGCCCTCGGCGGCGTAGCGCGCGGTGGTCGCGGCCCCCTTGCTGGACTCGTCGTCCGGGTGGGCGTGCACGGCCATGAGGCGCAGCTGCTCGGCCACGACTCCCCTTTCGCTCGTCGCGTCGTCGGCGCCGGGGCACCCGACGCGAGACAATGATCGCTCACGCCGCCGACACCGGCGTGCACGCAGGTCCGCCCGGCGGTCCGCGCGCACCCGCCGGCCGGCCCGCACCGAACGACGGAGGACCCGTGACCGACGACGCCGCGCCCGCCCGGCCCGACGCCCCCACGACCCCGTCCCCGGCGCCGGGCGCACCGCCCGCCGACCGCTACGGCCGTCGGCCCTCGCCCGCCCGCCGTCGTGCCGCCCGGGTCGGTCTGGGCGTGCTCGCCGCCGCCGGCGTGGGCGTGGTGGTGTGGCTCGGCCTCGGCGCCGCGAGCACACCGGTGCGCTGGGACGAGGTCGGCTACCGGGTGGACGGGGCCACCGCCGTCGAGCTGACCTTCGACGTCACCAAGGACGAGGACGCCACGGCCGTCTGCCGGGTGCAGGCGCTGTCCGCCCGGCACGCGGAGGTCGGGGTGCAGACCGTGACGATCGGGCCCGCCGGCACCCGGACCCAGCGTGTGACCACCACGATCCCCACCGCCGAGGAGGCGGTGACCGCGGTGGTCCACTCCTGCGACCCGGCCTGACGCCCACCGCCCGCAGAGGCGTGTTCCCGCACCCCGTGGGCACCGGCGTTGCTATGATTGCCGATTCATACGCCGCCCCGGTCCGACGTGACCGCCGGTCGACGCGACCGCGAGGGGAACGGCGAGAACCCGTTCATGCACACCTCCGCGGGCGCGCACGTCCGAGAGGCGGAGGAGTTCTGCGCACGCCCGCCGGGTGTGCGAGACGCAGGGAAGGAGTGGACGTGACCGACACGACGCAGGCTGCCACCTGGCTGACCCAGGAGGCCTACGACCGGCTGAAGGCCGAGCTCACGCACCTCGAGACCGAGGGTCGTGCCGAGGTCACGGAGCGCATCGCCGCCGCCCGTGACGAGGGCGACCTCAAGGAGAACGGCGGCTACCACGCCGCGCGCGAGGAGCAGGCCAAGCAGGAGGCGCGCATCCGCGAGCTGAAGGCGAAGCTTGCCAACGTGCAGATCGGCACCCCGCCGGACGACGGCGTGGTCGAGCCGGGCATGGTGGTGACCGCGGTCGTCGCGGGCGACGAGATGACGTTCCTGCTGGGCTCGCGCGAGATCGCCGGCTCGGCCGACATCGAGGTCTTCTCCCCCACGTCCCCGCTCGGCGCCTCGATCAACGGGCACGCCGTCGGCGACTCGACGTCGTACACGGCGCCGAACGGCAAGGAGATCCCGGTGCAGATCACGGCCGCCAAGCCCTTCGAGGGCTGACCGCCGCACCACCGCGCACGCACGCAGGGCCCGTCTCCCCCTCGGGGTGGCGGGCCCTGCGTCGTGCCCGGGGGGATCGCCGGGGCTCAGTGCTCGGCGAGCCGGAAGCCGTCGTCGCGCAGCCGCTGGAGCAGCCGGTCGCAGTGCTCGGGGCCCTTGGTCTCGACCTGCACCTCGATCTCGACCTCGTCGATCTCCAGGTCGATCCCGGTGCGTACGTGCGAGACGTGCATGACGTTGCCGCCCGCGTCGGCCAGCTCGCGCAGCAGCGCGGCCAGCGCCCCGGGAGAGTCGGTCAGCCGGACCCGGAGCTGGAGGTAGCGGCCGGAGGACGCCAGGCCGTGCCGGACCACGCGCAGCAGCACCAGCGGGTCGATGTTGCCGCCGGAGAGCACCACGACCACCGGCCCGGTGAGCTCGCCCGGGGCGGCCATCACCGCGGCGACCCCGGCGGCGCCGGCCGGCTCCACCAGCAGCTTGGCGCGCTCGGCGACCAGCAGCAGCGCCCGGGACAGGTCCTCCTCGGTGACGGTGCGCACCTCGCAGCCGTTGTCCCGCAGCAGGTCGAAGGGCACCTGCCCCGGGGTGCCGACCGCGATCCCGTCGGCCATGGTGTGCAGCTCGGGGGCGGTCACCGGGTGCCCGGCGATCAGCGACGCGGGGTAGGCGGCGGCGCGGGAGGCCTGCACGCCGATCACCCGCACGTCCGGGCGCAGCTCCGCGACCACGGCCTGGATGCCCGCCGCGAGCCCGCCGCCGCCCACCGGCACCACGATCGTCGCCACGTCCGGCACCTGCTCGAGGATCTCCAGCGCGATCGTCCCCTGGCCCGCGACGATGTCGGTGTGGTCGAAGGGGTGGATCAGCACCGCGCCGGTGCGCTCGGCCTCGGCGCGGGCGGCGACCAGGGCCTCGTCCACGCTGCGACCGTGCAGCCGCACCTCGGCGCCGTACTCGCGGGTGGCGGCGATCTTCGGCAGCGCGGCGTCCAGCGGCATGTAGACCACCGCGTCGATGCCGAGCAGCCGGGAGGCGAGCGCGACGCCCTGGGCGTGGTTGCCGGCGCTGGCCGCGACCACGCCGCGGGCCTTCTCCTCCGCGGACAGGCGGGCCATCCGCACGTACGCGCCGCGCACCTTGAAGGAGCCGGCGCGCTGCAGGTTCTCGCACTTGAGCAGCACGTCCGTGCCGGCGATCTGGGACAGGGCCCGGGAGGACTCGACCGGGGTGCGGGTCGCCACGCCGTCGAGCAGGCGCGCGGCAGCCCGGACGTCATCGAGGAAGGTCACGGCCGCATCTTTCACCCGACGGTGGTGGCGCCGGACCCGGCGCGCCGGGTCCGCAGGGTGACGTGGTCGTCCGTGCCCAGGTGGGGGAACTTGTCGTGCCCGTGCAGGTACAGCACGACGGTGTTCAGCACCGCCGCGATCGGCACCGCGAACAGCGCCCCGACGATCCCGGCCGCCATCGAGCCCGCCGTCACCGCGAGCAGCACCGCCACCGGGTGCAGCGAGACCGCGTGACCCATGAGGAACGGCTGGAGCACGTGCCCCTCGAGCTGCTGCACCGCCAGCACCACGGCGAGCATCAGCAGCGCGACCACCGGCCCCTGCGCGACCAGCGCCACCAGCACCGCCACGGCGCCGGTGGTGATCGCCCCGACGATCGGGATGAACGACCCGACGAACACCAGCGTGCCCAGCGGCACGGCCAGCGGCACCTGGAGGATCGCGGCGCCGACGCCGATGCCGACCGCGTCGACCAGCGCCACCAGGATCTGCGTGCGGGTGTAGCCGCTCAGCGTGACCAGCCCGCGCCGACCCGCCTGGTGCACGCGCTCACGCACCCGCAGCGGCAGCAGCCCGACCAGCCAGGACCACACGGTCCGCCCGTCGAGCAGGAAGAAGAACGTGCAGAACAGCGCGATCAGCGCGCCGGCGCTGACGTGGCCGACCGTGGTGCCGACGGACAGCGCCCCGGACAGCAGCGTGCTGGCGTTGTCGCTGAGCGAGGAGGTGCCCTGGTCGACCCACTGGTCGATCTGGTCCGAGCTGATGTGCAGCGGGCCGGTCGAGAGCCAGTCCAGCGCCTCGTTGAAGCCCTGCACCGCCTGGTCGCGCAGGTCGCCGAAGCCGTTGACGATCGACCGCCCGGCCAGCACCACGAGTCCGGCGACCACGACCAGCAGCAGCAGGACCGCGGTGATCGACGCCAGCGCGCGGGGGAACCGGGCGACCCGGCGCAGCCAGGCGGCGACCGGGGTGAGCAGCACGGTCAGCAGCAGGGCGATCGCGACGGACACCACGATCACCTTGAAGAAGCCGATCAGCCAGAACAGCAGCGCGGCCGCGCCGGCGATCAGCAGGAACCGCCACGACCACGCGGCCGCGGCGCGCACGGCGGGCGTCACCGACTGCTCGGCGGTCCATCCGCGCGGGGTCGCGCCGGAGGTCAGGTCGCCCTCGTGCAGCACCGGCGGGGTCGGCGGCTCGGGCGCCCGCCGGAACCACCTCATGCCAGCGCCCGGGTGAGGTCGGTGATCAGGTCCGCCTCGTCCTCGATGCCGACCGACAGCCGCACCAGGTCGTCCGGGACCTCCAGCGCCGTGCCGACCACCGAGCCGTGGGTCATCCGCGCCGGCAGCTCGATCAGCGACTCGACACCGCCCAGCGACTCGGCGAGCGTGAAGACCCGGGTGCGGGCGCAGACCTCGGCGGCCCGCTCCGCGCTGCCGGCCCGGAACGACACCATGCCGCCGAAGCCGGACATCTGCCGGGCGGCGACCTCGTGGTCCGGGTGCGAGTCCAGGCCGGGGTAGATCACCGCGGGCACGTCGTCGCGGGCGTCGAGGAACGCGGCCACCGCGGCGGCGTTCCGGCTGTGCCGGTCCATCCGCACCGCCAGCGTCTTGAGCCCGCGCAGGGTCAGCCAGGAGTCGAAGGGCCCCGCGACCGCGCCGGAGGCGTTCTGGTGGAAGCCCACCGCGTCCGCGAGCGCCGTCCCCCCGGTCGGGCTCTCCAGCCCCACCGGCAGCTGCGCGCCGTCCGCCACCACCAGCGCACCGCCGACCACGTCCGAGTGCCCGCCGATGTACTTGGTGGTCGAGTGCACCACCACGTCCGCACCCAGCGCGATCGGCTGCTGGAGGTAGGGGGTGGCGAAGGTGTTGTCCACGACCAGCACCGCACCGGCGGCCCGGGCGTGCGCGGCCACCGCGGCGACGTCCGCGACGCCGAGCAGCGGGTTGGTCGGCGTCTCGACCCAGACGAGCTTGGTGCGACCGGGCTGGATCGCGGCGAGCACGGCGTCCGGGTCGGACAGGTCGACCGGCGTGTGCTCGATCCCCCACGGGCCGAACACCCGCGCGATCAGGCGGTAGGTGCCGCCGTAGGCGTCGTCCGGCACGACCACGTGGTCACCCGGTCGCAGCACCGCGCGCAGCAGCGTGTCCTCGGCGGCGAGCCCGGAGGCGAAGGCGAAGCCCGCACCGCCGCCCTCCGCCGCCCGCAGCGCCTCCTCCAGCGCCGCCCGGGTCGGGTTGCCGGAGCGCGAGTACTCGTAGCCGCCGCGCAGCCCGCCGACGCCGTCCTGCTTGTAGGTCGACACCTGGTAGATCGGCGTCACGACCGCGCCGGTGGCGCCGTCCGGCTCCTGCCCCGCGTGGATCGCGCGGGTCGCGAAGCCGGCGGAGGACCAGTCACCCTGGTCCAGGCCGTCGGCGGGGGTCTCGGGGGTGGCCGGCTGGGCCTGCTCGTCGCTCACCCCCACAGGCTAGGCGCTCACGCCGACATCCAGCCCGGGGAACATGCCGTGCGCTCCCTCGGTTGAGAGGGTCGACCCGAGGAAGGAGTCACCATGAGCTGGCTGTTCGGATCGGCCCTGTCGTCGACGATGGTCGCCCCGGAGCGCGCGCTGCGCGGCCGGGAGGGCTACCCCTACACCGTCCCCGAGACCCACACCGTGCTCGGCACCCCGCTGCGCGGCCCGTGGCCGGAGGGCACCCGCACGATCACGCTGGGCCTCGGCTGCTTCTGGGGCGCGGAGCGTGAGTTCTGGCAGCTGCCCGGCGTCGTGAGCACCGCCGTCGGCTACCAGGGCGGGTACACGCCGCACCCCACCTACGAGGAGGTGTGCACCGGCCAGACCGGGCACGCCGAGGTGGTGCAGGTCGCCTACGACCCGACCGTCCTGTCGGACGCCGACCTGCTGCGGGCGTTCTGGGAGGCGCACGACCCCACCCAGGGCTTCCGCCAGGGCAACGATCGCGGCACGCAGTACCGGTCGACGATCTACCCCACCACCCCGGAGCAGGCCCGGATCGCCGAGGAGACCCGCGCGACGTTCCAGGAGCGGCTGGCCCGCTCCGGCTACGGCGAGATCACCACCGAGATCCGCCCCGCCGAGGAGGCCGGGCCCTTCTACTACGCCGAGGACTACCACCAGCAGTACCTGGACAAGAACCCGGGCGGCTACTGCCCGGTGCACTCGACGGGGGTCGCCTGCCCCGTGCCGTCCGGGTCGTGAGCGCCGGGGTCAGCGAAAGGCTCCTGCTAGGCTGAGGAGAGCAGGAAAGGACAACCCCGCCGCGGACCTCGGCCCACGGCGGGGAGCCCTCACTGCATGAGCTCAGTCCACGAGCTCACGAATGAGGCGAAGTACTTCCACGACGACCGGCGCGAGCTGCTTGATGAGGGCTGTCACCCTCGCAGCTCGGCCGGTCGTTCGCTTGCCGGAAGGACTCGAAACGCCCCCGCGACCCTCGCCACCAGGCGTAACGTGCCGAGCGTGCCCCGACCGACCGCCGCCGACGCCCACCGCGAGGCCCTGCGCACCCTTCCCGCGGACGAGGCGTTCGCGTACCTGACTGCGGGGTCCGGACTGCCCGGCCCCCGGGGGAACCTCGAGCTGATGGGGGCCTTCGCGGACGTCGCCCCGGCGGCGCTGGTGCGGCAGGCCGCCGACGAGCCGGACGAGTACCTGCGCTGCTGCGGGACGGTCGGGCTGGGCCGTCTGCTGCTCGACGCCGAGCCCACGGCGACCGCCCCGGCGCCCGGGTCCGAGGCCGCCGGGTTGGAGGCGCTGCTGCACGCCCGCGCGGCCGACCGGTCCTGGCGGGTGCGGGAGGCGGCGGCGATGGCGCTGCAACGCGTCGGCGACCAGGACACCGCCCCGCTGCGCCGTCTGGTGGCGACCTGGGTGGCCGACGCCGACCCGCTGGTGCGTCGTGCGGCGGTGGCCGGGGTGTGCGAGCCGCGGCTGCTGCGCGACCCGGCGACCGCCCGCTCGGCGCTGGACGCCTGCGTGCGGGCGACCGCGTCGATCGAGGCGCTGCCCGCCGCCGCGCGACGCGACCCCGACGTGCGGACGCTGCGGCAGGCGCTCGGGTACTGCTGGTCGGTCGCGGTCGCGGGGGCGCCGGACGAGGGGCTGCCGCTGTTCCTGGCGCTCGGGACGTCGACCGATCCGGACGTGGCGTGGATCGACCGCAGCAACCGGGGCAAGGCCCGGCTGCGCCGCCTGCTCGACGTGCCGGCGACCGAGGCGTGAGGGCAGCGGTCCGCCCGCGCGGACGTGCTGCTGGACGGGCTGGAGACCAGCGGGGCGATCGAGATGTCCGCGGTGCCGTGACAGCCGCAAGGACGCGCGTCGCCGCGACACAGGCAGTGATGACCGGGACGGGAGGGGATCGCATGCCCAGGGGACCGCGCGCGACCGCGCTGCTGGCGACGACGATCGTGCTGCTGACGGCGGGGTGCGCGAGCGCACCGGCCGGCCCGACGGCGGAGGTGGCCGCGGACGGCCCGGACTGCCTCGCGGCGGACGTGCTGACCGACCTGGGCATGACGCCGCCCGCGGGCCACACGCGGACCGGCCCGGAGCCGGGCGGCGTGCCGGACGGGTTCACGCCGGTGTCGGTGGTGCGGTGCGGCGGCGCGTTCCTGCTGGGCGACGTCGCCCCGCCGATGCTGCTCACGCCCGCGCCGGAGACGGTCGAGGACCTCGAGGCCGGTGCGGTCGACGCGCTCGCGACCCCCGCAGCGCCCGCCGAGCCGACGCCGGAGCCCACTCCCGAGCCGATCACCGTGCAGGTCAGCGAGCTGCGCGGGGATCTCGGCCCGCTGCTCGACCAGCTCGGTCGCCCCTCGCAGGCGCCGCGCGAGGGCGAGGCGTGCATGGCGATGATGGAGTTCCGGCCGGTGATCTTCCTGGTGGACGCCGACGGGCGGGCGGTGCGGGCGCAGTGGCCGAGCACGTCCTGCGGGTTCCTGCTGGACGGTGCCACCGCCCCGCTGGACGCGCTGGAGGTCGTCAGCACCACGGAGCAGACGCTGGTCCTCGGCTGAACCTCTCCGGATGCGGCCCCGCCCGCGGCGTGCGACCGTCGAGCCCGACGGATCGACGGAGGTGTGACATGGGCTTCTTCGGATGGTTGTTGCTGGGCCTGATCGCGGGTGCGCTCGCGAAGGCGCTGCTGCCGGGACGCCAGGGCGGCGGGTGGTTCGCCACCCTGATCCTCGGCGTGATCGGCGCGCTCGTCGGCGGGTGGCTGGGCAGCGTGCTGTTCGACGCGCGGCTGGAGGAGTTCTTCTCCCTCCAGACCTGGCTGCTCGCGATCGGCGGCTCGGTGGTCGTGCTGCTGATCTACGGCGCGCTGACCGGGCGCAAGGGATCGCGCGCCTGACACGACCGACGGCCCGGCACCAGGGAAGATCCCCGGTGCCGGGCCGTCGTCGTGCGGCGACCTACTCGGCGGTCGCCAGGGCCGTCAGCGCGATCTGCACGGCGTGGTCGAACAGCTCCTCGCGCTGGGCGGCGGTGAGCTCGTCGGCCCGGAACGTCAGGTCGGAGATCGACATGATCGCCAGCGCCTTGCGCCGCTCGACGTCGGCCACCGCGTACAGCCCGGCGGCCTCCATCTCGACGGCGAGGGTGCCGTGCTCCACCAGCGCCTGAGTGACGTGCGGGCGGCTGGAGTAGAACGCGTCCGAGGTGAACACCGGGCCGGCGTGCACCCGGGCCCCCTCGGTGGCGCGCGCGGCGGTGACGGCTGCCGCCGCCAGGCCGAAGTCCGGGGCGTGCGAGTAGTGCACGCCCGGCAGGCGGCGCCGGCGCCACCCCTTGGCATCGCGCACCCGGTCGATCTATCATCGCCATCGAGCGATGACAGCATCGCTCATCGATCTATCGATGATCAGAACCGCTCTCACCCGACCGAGGAGGGGCCATGGGCCACGACCACGGCCATGCGCACGACGCGACCGACCACCGCGGACGGCTCGCCGTCGCCTTCGGGCTGACCTCGGTGGTGCTGGTCGCCCAGGCGGTCGGGGCGCTGGTCACCGGATCGCTGGCGCTGCTGGTCGACACCGCGCACATGCTGACCGACGCGGCCGGGCTGCTGATGGCCCTGCTCGCGGCGCAGCTCACCCGGCGTCCGGCGTCCTCCCGGCGCACCTGGGGCTTCCGCCGGGCGGAGGTGCTGGCCGCGCTGGCGCAGGCGGCGGTGCTGCTGGCGGTCGGCGTGTACGTGCTGGTCGAGGGCGTGCAGCGGCTGATGGACCCGCCCGAGGTGCCCGCGGCGGAGCTGGTGGTCTTCGGCGTGATCGGCCTGCTCGCCAACGTCGCGTCGCTGTGGGTGCTGTCCGGCGGGCGCGGGGCGAACCTCAACCTGCGCGCGGCGTTCCTCGAGGTGCTGAACGACGCGCTGGGCTCGGCGGGGGTGATCGTCGCGGCGGTGGTGATCGCCACGACCGGCTGGCAGCGGGCGGACGCGGTGGCCGGCCTGCTGATCGGCGCGCTGATCCTGCCCCGGGCGGTGCGCCTGCTGCGGGACGCCGCGGCGGTGCTGCTGGAGTCCACCCCGCCGGGGCTCGACCTGGACGCGGTGCGGGCGCACCTGCTCGTGGTGGAGCACGTGCGCGAGGTGCACGACCTACACGCCTCGCTGATCGCCACCGGCCTGCCGGTGATCACCGCGCACGTGGTGGTGGACGACGGCTGCTTCACCGACGGGCACTGCGCACGGATCCTGGACGAGCTGCAGGAGTGCGTCGGCACGCACTTCGACGTGCCGGTGGCGCACTCGACGTTCCAGATCGAGACCGCCACGCACCAGGGGCACGAGCACCCGCAGCACGCCTGAGCGGCTGGCGCCCCGGCGGGCGCACGGCGGCTCGCGTCAGGCGCCCTCCGCCACGCCGCACCGCGCCGCCAGCCACGGCCGCAGCTCGGCCACCGGCAGCGGGCGGGCGTGCAGGTAGCCCTGCGAGCGGTCGCAGCCGAGCCCGCGCAGCGCCTGCTCGGTGGCCGCGTCCTCGACGCCCTCGGCGGTGACCGTCAGGCCGAGCCGGTGCGCCAGGCCGATCGTGCCGGCGACGATCACCCGGGTGCGCTCGTCCTCCAGCAGCCGCGAGGTGAAGGCCCGGTCCAGCTTGAGCTCGTGCGCGGGCATCTGGTCCAGGTAGGCCAGCGAGGAGTACCCGGTGCCGTAGTCGTCGATGCTGATCCGCAGGCCCCGGCCGGCGGCGGCCACCACGGTCGCGACGGCCTGCGCGGGGTCCTGCATGATCGCGGTCTCGGTGACCTCGAGCACCAGCCGGTCGGTCGGCAGCCCGGCCCGGGCCAGCGCGGCGCCGACCTCCGGCAGCAGCTCGGCGCGGGCCAGGCTGCTCGCGGACAGGTTCACCGACACCGGCAGGTCCCAGCCGGCCGCGCGCCAGGCCGCGGCCTCGGCGGTGGCCTGCGCGAGCACCACCCGGGTCAGCAGCGGCATCAGCCGGTAGTCCTCGACCAGGTCGAGGAAGGCCGCCGGGCCGAGCAGCCCGTGCCGGGGGTGGTCCCAGCGCACCAGCGCCTCGACGCCGACCACCGCCCCGTCCGTGCACGACACCTGCGGCTGGTAGTGCAGCACCAGCGTGCCGACCGAGCCCGTGGGCCCGGCGGCACCCGCGCCGCCGCCGGCGTCCACCAGCAGCGTGCGCAGGTCGCTCAGCACGTCGCGCCGGCGCTCGGTCGCCGCGGCGGTCGCCTCGTCGTACACCTGCACGCCGCCGCCGGAGCGCTTGGCCGTGTACATGGCGGCATCCGCCCCGCGCAGCAGCGCGTGCAGCGTCGCGGCACCGAGCCGGGTGCTGGCCACACCGATGCTGGCGTCCACCCGCACCGCGTAGTCGTCGATCGTCACCGGGGCACGCACCGCTTCCAGCAGCCCCTCGGCCACCCGGCGGGCCTGCTCCGGGTCCGGGGAGTGCAGCGCGACGGCGAACTCGTCCCCGCCGAGCCGGGCGAGCAGGCCGGCGGCGCCGGTCTCCGCGGACAGCCGGGTCGCGATCACCCGGATCAGCTCGTCCCCGGCGGCGTGGCCCATGCCGTCGTTGATCCCCTTGAAGTCGTCCAGGTCGATCATCAGCAGCGCGGCCCGGTCGGTGCGGACCAGCATCTCCTCCAGGTGCTCCAGCAGCGCCCGCCGGTTCGGGATGCCGGTGAGGCCGTCGGTGCGCGCCTCGGTGCGTGCGGAGGCGAGCTCGGCCAGGTCGGTGGCGACGCGCAGCAGGCGCAGGCAGCCGATCAGCGTGCACGCCGCCGCGAGCACCGGCACCGCACGCTGACCGCTGGGGGCCAGCGCGTCGAGCACGATCAGGGCGCCGCCGCCGACCACGACGACCAGCGCGCCGACGGTGGACGCCCGGGACGACACGAAGGACGCGGTGTTCCGCACCCGGGGCGCCGCGCTGGCGACCCCGATCAGCAGCGCGAGCAGCACCCACACCAGCACCCCGGCCACGGTGAGCGCTCCCCCGGCGCGGTGACCGGTGGCCAGCAGCAGGTAGCGCGCGACGCCGAGCCCGGCGAGGGTGACGAGCAGGCCGACCAGGGTCCAGGACCGCCAGTCCGTCAGCAGGTGCGCGGTGAGCAGCATGACCATCGCGGTCAGCGCCATCACCACCAGTGCGGAGACCAGCAGGACCTCGACGGCCACCCGCCACGGCGGCCCGAGGTCCGGCGCCGCGGGCAGCAGCCGGTAGGTGAGGTAGACGGTGAGCGAGGTGGCGCCGACCAGCCCTGCGATCCCGGCCATCCACTCCCCCGGGTCCCAGTCCCCGACGCCGTAGCGGTTCCAGTACTGGGTGGCCTCGTAGAGCAGCACGCAGGCGGCGATCGTGCCGAGCGCGAGGCCGAGGCCGGTCAGCGGCAGGCGGGGGTGCAGCAGCTCGATCAGCGCTTCGACGGCGAACCCGACGGCGAGCACCCCGCCGACCGGGGTGAACCAGCGCCAGGCGCGCAGCTCGCGGAACGGGCGGGCGGCGACCCGGCGGCGCACCACGACCGCGGCGGCGCCGGTGGTCAGCCCGGCGAGCAGGGAGAACGCGGCGTTCGGCCCGACGATCAGGACCACCGCGAGCAGGACGAGCCACGCACTGCCGCCCACGGCGACGGTACGTCGGGTCCGTCCGTTCATGCACAGGACATCGGCGCGCGCGGCGCAGGCCTGAACGAGGGACCGAGCCGGATCGGGCGCAGATCCGGGTGAAATGGCGGTCCTGACCGGTATCGACGCAGGTCAGCGCGCTGCGAGCGCTCCGACGCCGACGACCCCGGCACGGAGGTCCGCGCCGGGGTCGTCGTGGTGGTGCAGCGAGCGGGGTCAGCCCTTGGCGACCTCGTCCACCGTCTGGTGCGTGGGGTGCGGGTGGCTGCGCTCCAGCGAGGCGCCTTCCACGTCCACGTCCGGCAGGATCTTGTCCAGCCACGCCGGGATCCACCAGGCCGACCTCCCGGCCAGGTGCATGATCGCGGGGATCAGCAGCATGCGGACCACGAAGGCGTCGGCCAGCACGCCGAACGCCAGGCCGAAGCCGAGCGGCCGGATGATCGTGGACTCCGAGAAGATGAACCCGGAGAACACCGCCGCCATGATGATCGCCGCGGCGGTGACCACGACCCGGCCCGCGTGCAGGCCGCGCCGGACCGCCACCCGGGCCTCGACGCCGTGGGCGTAGGCCTCGCGCATGCCGGACACCAGGAACAGCTGGTAGTCCATCGCCAGGCCGAACAGGATGCCGGTGACGATGATCGGCAGGAAGCTCAGCACCGGTGCGGGGTCGTGCACGCCGAAGACGTCGCCGAGCCAGCCCCACTGGTAGATCGCGGTGACGCCGCCGAGCGCGGCGAACAGCGACATGACGAACCCGAGGGTCGCGGTCACCGGCACCAGGATCGAGCGGAACACCACGATCAGGATGATCAGCGAGAGGCCGACCACGATCGCCAGGTAGCCGGGCAGGGCGTCGGCGAGCTTCTCGGAGACGTCGATCGCCGCGCTGGTCGAGCCGGCCACGCCGAGGCGGACATCGCCGTCGATCGGCGAGGAGTCGCGCAGGGTGTGCACCAGGGTCTCGGTGCTCTCGCTCTGCGGGCCCTCGGTCGGGATCACCTGGAACGCGAGCACGGTGCGGTCCTCGTTGGCGCCGATCGGCGCGACGGCGACCACGTCGTCCTGGTCGGCCAGGACACGGCCGATCCGGAGCTGCTCGCCGACCAGGTCGTCCTCGGCGACCGCCTCGGGAAGGTCGGCGACCACCAGCAGCGGGCCGTTCACGCCGGCGCCGAACTTCTCCGCGGTGATCGAGTACGACTGGTACTGCTCGGAGTCCTCCGCCTCGGAGGAGCCGTCCGGCAGGCCGAGCCGCATGGACATCGCCGGGATCGCGACGATCAGCAGCGCCACCACGCCGACCACCAGGGTCAGCCAGGCGCGGGAGGTGCGCATCGGGGTCGAGGGGACCGGCTCCGGCTCCTCGTGGCCGACGGTGGCCCGCTGCTTGCGCGGCAGCACCCGCAGACCGATCTTCGCCAGCATCGCCGGGGTGAGCGTGATCGCGATCAGCACCGCGATCAGGATGCACAGCGCGCCGACGGTGCCCATCAGGCCGAGGAAGGGGATGCCGGTGATGTTGAGCGCGAGCAGCGCGACCAGCACGGTCGACCCGGCGAAGACCACCGCGTTGCCGGCGGTGCCGTTGGCCAGCCCGATCGACTCGTGCAGCTCGACGCCGTCCCGCAGCTGCCGGCGGTGCCGGTTGAGGATGAACAGCGAGTAGTCGATGCCGACCGCGAGCCCGAGCATGATGCCGAGCACCGGGGTGACCGACATCATCTCGACCGAGCCGGACAGCGCCATGGCCGAGGCCGCGCCGACACCGACGCCGACCAGCGCGGAGAGGATCGGCAGCGCCGCGGCGACCAGCGTGCGCAGCATGACCATCAGCACGATCGCGGCCAGCAGCACGCCGACGACCTCGCCCGGGCCGAGCACGCTCGGGACGGTCTGGGTGATGTTGTTGGAGACCTCCGTGGCCACGCCCGGGATGTCGGCGTCGGCGAACGCGGCAACGACGGCGTCCTTGGTCTCGACCGGGACCTCGAACTGGGAGTCGTCGAAGCTGACGGTGGCGGTGGCCGCGGAGCCGTCCTCGGACACCAGGCGGATGCCGGAGGCGAGGTCGAGCAGACCCGCGCCCTGCTCGGCCTGGGTGCGCTGCGCGTCGAGCTCGGCCTGGCCGTCGGCGAGCTGCTGGGACTGCTCGTCGAGCTGCGCCTGGCTCGCGTCGATCTGCGCCTGCTGCGCGTCGAGCTGGGCGAGCGCCTCGGCGGGGGCGCCGGCGGCCTCGGCCTGCGCGCGGGCGGCGTCGAGCTGGGCCTGGCCCGCGTCGATCTGCGCCTGCGCGGCGGCGACCTGCTCGGTGCCCGCGTCGATCTGCGCCTGCGCGGTGGCGATCTGCTCGGTGCCCGCGGTGATCTGCGCCTGCTGGTCGGCGAGCTGGGCGGTGGTGGCGAAGGGGTCGGTGACCCCCGCGACGCCGTCGATGTCGGTGAGGCCGGCGAGCAGGTCGCTGATCGCGGTCTGCTGGTCGGCGGTGAAGGCCGCGCCGTCCTCGGTGTGGAAGAGCACCGAGCCGGAGCCACCGCTGGCGGCGGGGAACTCCTCCGCCAGGTGCTCGGTGACCTTCTCGGTCTCGGTGCCGGGGATGGTGACGGCTGAGGTGAGCGTGCCGCCGAACGCGAGGAAGGCGCCGACCGCGAGGCCGAGCACGAGGACCCAGGCCGTGACGACGGCCCAGGCGCGCCGGGCGGAGAAGCGCCCGATCCGGTAGAGGAGTCCTGCCATGTGCTGTGTCAGTTCCCTGTCTCGCAGTGGTGGGTGGGCGTGCGGGGCGTCACTGCTCCGGCATGAAACCGGCACGGACGCTGAGCAGCAGCCGATCGGTGAGGTGGTCCCAGGCCGCGACGGCGTCGGGGCCGGTGCGGTCGGTGGTGGCGATCCAGTGCTGGGCGATGACCCCGATCCCGTGCACCAGGGAGGTGACGAGCAGGTCGATGTCGACCCGGTCCACGCCGGGCCGGCGACGGGCGATCTCCTCGCTCAGGTGGGCGGCCACCCGGTCGAAGGTCTGCACGACGAGCTGCTTGCGGCGCGGGTCCTCCTGAGCGCCGCAGGCCGGGTCGCCGAGCACGCGGTACAACGAGGCGATCGTGCTGGGCAGGTCGACGATCCGCAACATCTCGCCGAGCTCGTCGAAGAGGTCGTCCCGGCTGCCGGCCCCGGTGGCGGTAGCGGCGTAGCGGGCGAAGAACTGGTCGATCACCTGCTCCAGCGACTCGCTGGCGATCGTCAGGACGATGTCGTCCAGGCTCGCGAAGTAGTTGAAGACGGTGCGCCGGGAGACGTCGGCCCGGGCCGCGAGCTCGTCCACGCCGAGGTCCGGCACCCCGCGCTCGGCGACCAGCGCGGCGGCGGCGTCGAGGATCGCCCGGCGGTGGCGCTCCTTGTGCGCCGCGCGGCGGTCGATCGGCTGCTCCGTCATGGGATGACCGTAGGCATGCCCGTGCACCGAGTGCAAGTCTGCACTCGGTGCACGTGCGTTTCTCACCCGGGCGGTCACGCCCGGGGGGCGGTGCTCAGCCGCGGCGGGTGCGGCGGCTCCCCCGGGCCCGGAGCAGCAGCGCGCCCAGGCCCAGCGCGGCCAGCGCCAGCCCCGCGAGCGCGGCGGCCTCGGTGCCGGTCACCGCGAGCACGTCGCTCACCGCCGAGACCTCCGAGCGGGTCACCGTCACCCCCAGCACCTCCTCGCGCGGCCCGGGCGGCGTGGTCCCGCCCGGGTCGGCGACGGGCTGCACGAACACGCCTGCCCGGTCGGGCTCCAGCGTCTCGTGCACCAGGCCGGCGGCGGCGACGCTCGCGGTGTGCACGACCATCGTGTTCCACGCCGGGGCGGTGGAGCCGGTGGCGTCACCCGCCGCCGGCGTCACCGAGCGGGTCCGGAACGCGACGGTGACCGTCTCGCCGGGCTGGAGGTTCGCCGCCGCCAGGTCGACGTCCACCCGCACGCCGCGCACCGTGGACAGGTCGGTCACCTGGTCGGCCGGGGTCCACACGTCCGCCGCGCAGCCCGTGCCGTAGGGGTCGGCCGAGCGCGGGTCGCCGGAGAACCGGCAGGTCTGCCCGTCCAGCAGGTAGGAGACCGTGGTCTTCCCGCCGGTCGGCACGCCCTGCACCGTCAGGTCGCCGAGGAACTCCGGCGCCCAGGCGGAGCCGCGCGAGCTGCTGCTCTGCGAGCGCGAGGTGCCGGTGTCGCCGTCGTGCGGCAGCACGTCGACCAGGCTGATCGCGGCGGTCGGCAGATTGTCGGTGTTGGCCACCCGCAGCCGCCAGGTCTCCGTGCCGCCGGGGGCGGTCCCCACCAGGCACGGGTTCCGGTAGAAGCCGTCCGCAGCCACGCAGTCGCCGCCGACCGTGCTGACCACCCCGGTCGGGGTGCCACCCGGGGCGACGTCCTCTGCCACGTCCTTGACCCGCAGGTAGGTCGCCATCGCCACCACGTCCACCGTGGCGGTGGCCTCCCGCACCATGTCGTCGGCGGCGGTGAGCACGAACCGGTTGGTCAGCACCGCGCCGGCCGGGGTGCCCGGGCGCACGGCCAGCGGCACGGTGACGACGACGCGCTCACCGGGCAGCAGGCGGGTGCCCGCCGGGAAGGTCACCCGGATCCGGTCGCCGTCGACGGCCACGGTCGGGTCGACCTGGGCGGCCTGGGCCGAGCTGGGCGTCACCTGCACCGCGGCCTCGCCGTAGGCGTCGGGGTCGTAGACCAGCAGCGCGCCGTCCGCGTCGGCGGGCAGCGCGCCCTGCACGTCCCGGCCGCTCACCGTCACCTGCGCGGAGCCGGTGCGCTGGCCCTGCACCGAGACGCCGTCCGCGACGATCTCGAAGGGCTCCGGGATCGAGTCGGCCATCACGGCGTCGACGCACATGGTCACGATCGACTCGCAGGTGACGTCGATCGTCCAGGTGACCCGGTCGCCGGGCTGCGCGGACGTCGCGGAGACCGACTTGAGCACGCTCAGCACGGCGCGCGGCTCGTCGGCACCCTGCGCGACGCCGGGGGCGCCCGCGAGCACCGCCACCAGCGCCAGGGTCGCGGCGACCAGCGCCGCCCAGCCCCGGCTCCACCGAGTCGTCCACGCCGTCGTGACGGCTCCTGATCCTCGCCTGCTGTCCACGTCGCCCCTCGTCGCTCTCTCGGGTCGGCGGGGCCCGGATCGGCTCCCACCGACACGCACGACCGAGGACGGAGCGGGTCATGACGCGGAAAGCGCTGCCCGATCTGCCGGATTCCTCCCTTCGGGTGAAGGTCGCGGCCAGATGGGCGTTTCCTGACGAGTTGTCTGCTTACGATCCCAGCGCGTCGGCGAGTCCCCGGCGCGATCCCAGGGAGGCGATCCACGTCGTGCTGCCCACGCCGACGACCTGGTGGCCGAGGCCTTCGCTCGGATCCTCGAGGCGCTCCGGGCGGGGCGCGGGCCCGACGGACCGTTCCGGCCGTACCTGTACACGACCCTCCAGCGGCTCGCGGCGACCTGGGGCACCCGTACCGCCCCCCACCGTGCCGATCGACGACGCCGACCACCCCGTCGAGCAGACCGACCACACCGCACGCCTCACCGAGGGCTCGCTGGTCGGCCGCGCCTACGCCTCGCTGCCGACCGCCTGGGCCGAGGTGCTCTGGTACACCGAGCTCGAGGAGCTCAGCCCCGCCGAGGTCGCGCCGATCCTCGGCCTGGCGCCCAACTCCGCCGCTGCCCTCGCCTACCGCGCGCGCGAGGGGCTGCGCCGGGCCTGGTTGCAGGCGCACGTGGCCCACCTGCCGGAGAAGCCCGCCTGCCGCTGGGTGGCCGAGCGGGTCGGCGACTACCACCGGGGCGCCCTGCCGGCCCGGGCGCTGCGCCGGTTCGAGGCGCACGTGGACGAGTGCGAGGACTGCCCGGTGCTGGTGGCCGAGGTCGGCGACGAGGCGGACATCCTGCTGCGCGCCCGGCTCGCCGGGGTGCTGTGGCCTGCGGTGCTCGGCGCGGGGCGCTGCTGCCGAGGGTGCTCGGGACACCCGGCGCCGCTGGGGCTGCGGGGACGTCCGGGGCTGCCGGGGCGGCGGGGCGCGGGCGGGTCGTCCGGCGGGTGCGTCGGGGCAGCGGGGCGGCGGCGGTCGCTGCGGTGATCGTCGCGGTGGTGGCGCTGGCCGCCGTCGCCGGGGTCACCGCCTGGGTGCGCTCCACGGATGCGGCCACGCCGACCGCGGTGAGCAGCGCGGAGGCGCAGGCCGAGAGCGCAGATCAGGCCGATCGGGCCGATCGCGGGGACGACGGCAGAGCGGGCGAAGGCACCGACGACAGGGCGGACGATCCCGCGGCGGCCGTCGAGGCGGGCACCCTCGCGGCACCGCCCGCGCCCGCGGCAGAGGACGCCCGCGGGCAGGCGCGCGCCGACCGCTCTGCCTCTGCCCGCAATGCCGCCGCCACCGACACCGCCGACGTGGTCGAGGTCGTGCCCGCGGTGCCGTCGCCGCCGGTGCTGCCGGTCGACCCCGGTCCGGTCGACCCCGTGGACCCGGTCGATCCCGTCGATCCCGTGGACCCGGTCGACCCGGTCGCCGCGCCCACGATCGTCTCGGTGGTGGACGACCCGCACTACCTGCCCCTGCTGGTCGGCCGCGCCGAGCCCGGCGCCGACGTCACCGTCCGCACCCCCGAGGGCACCGTCGCCGGCACCGTGCGCGCCGGGGCCGACGGGAACTGGCAGATCGCCGCCGACCTGCCCGCGCTCGCCGGGCAGGCGTTCACGCTGGTGGTGGAGCAGCAGGTCAACGGGGTCACCTCCCCCGCCTCCGACCCGCTCGGCCCGTTCACGCTCACCGCGCCCGAGGTCGTCTCCCCCACCGAGGGCGGCACGGTCACGCTCACCGACCAGGACGGCGACGGCCTGGCCGACGACCTGGAGGTGCGCTTCACCGGCACCGCCGGGCTGTCCGTGCATGCCGCCGTGGACGGCGTCACCACCGGCCGCACGCACGTGCTGGAGGCCCAGCCGCTGGTCCGCGTCGTCTACGACCTGGCGCCCGGCACGCACACCTTCGGCGTCCGCTACGCCGACCCGGCCCGCGGGCTGCTCGGCATCTGGAGCACCGTCACCTTCGTGGTGCCCTAGCCGCCCGCCGCAGCCCGGGCGTGCCGGCGCAGCAGCGCGGTCTTGTCGCCCAGCAGCAGGTGCGTGTCGACCCGGGTGCACACCCGGGCCCCGTCGACCTCCTCCCAGTCGCCGTGCTCGGCGCCCAGCGCGGTCCCGATCAGCGGCACCGAGTCGCCGAGCGACCAGACGGCGTCCACCTCGAGCCACTCGGGCAGCGGCAGCGTGACGAACCGGTCCCACAGCCAGGCGCCGAGGGTGCCGCAGGCGCGCAGGGTCTCCTCGATCTGTGCCACCGTCCAGGCGCAGGAGCGGTAGGTCTCCAGCGGGTACTCCCAGCGCGCGAGCCCGGGCGTGGAGCGCACGGCCTCGGCGGCGGCGGCATCGGTGTCGCGGTTGTACTCGGGCTGCCCGGTGCGCGAGCCGCCGACCCAGGCCAGGGTCAACCGTCCGGCGATCGACGGGTCCGCGCGCAGCGCCTCGGCGACGTTGGTCAGCGGTCCCCCGCACACGACGACCAGCGGCAACGGGTCCACGCGGTGCGCCTCGCGCACGATCGCGGCGGCGGCGTCGGACAGCCCGTCCCGCGCGACGTCGAACGGCAGGTCACCACCGGCGTGGACGGTCGGCCGGTGCTCCCCGCCGACCAGCGCGACCAGCTCCGCGGCCAGGTCGGCCCCGTGGGCGGCGCGCCCCTCCGGGGGACCGAACGTCGGCGGGATCAGCGAGCTCGTCACCGCGTCCACCCGGTGCCCGGGCGACAGCAGGTGGTGCGCGAGCGCCACGAGCCCGTCCGGGTCTCCGGCCCAGTCGTTGTCGACGACGACGCGGCAGCGCCGCGCGATCCGCAGCGTCGGTGCCACGGTGATCTCCTGTCTGCTCAGCGGGTCGATCAAAAACATGTTCGCCGACACATTTTCGATCGACCCGGGCCCCCTACGCTGGCCCCGTGCACGCCGAACCGGGCCCGGGGGTCCTGATCGCCCTCCTCGTCCTCGTCGCGCTCGCGGTCACCGCCTCGCTGGTCACCGGCCTGCGGCAGCACCGGACGATCCTGGTCGCCGCCGCCCGCGCCGTGGTCCAGCTCGCCGCCGTCGCGCTGATCCTCACCGCGGTGCTGCGCTCGCTCTGGCTGTCCGCCGCGTTCACGCTGGTCATGTTCACGATCGCCGTGCTCACCACCGCCCGCCGCGTCGGCGCCCCGCGTGCCTGGCTGTGGGCCGGTGCCGCGATGGCCGCCGGCGTGCTGCCGGTGCTCGCGATCATCTTCGGCGCCCGCGCCGTGCCGCTGAACGGCGCCTCGCTGGTCCCCTTCGCCGGCATCGTGATCGGCGGCACCATGACCGCGCACTCCCTGGCCGGCCGGCGGGTGTTCGCCGCCCTGCGCGAGCACCACGACCTGCTGGAGGCCGGGCTCGCGCTCGGCATGCGCCCCCGGCAGGCCGTCGACGTCGTCGCCCGGCACCTGCTGCCCGAGGCGCTGGTCCCCGGGCTGGACCAGACCCGCACCGTCGGCCTGGTCACCCTGCCCGGCGCGTTCGTCGGGGTGATCCTCGGTGGCGGCAGCCCGGTGCAGGCCGGCGTCGCGCAGGTGCTCGTGCTGGTGGGGCTGGTCGCGGCGCAGACCGTCACCGTGGCGGTCGGCTACCACCTGATCCGCAGCGGGCGACTGGTGCCGGACGACCTGGCGCACGCGGTGCGGGACCGCGGGGCGCACGCGGCGGCACCGGGGTAGCGGCGGGCGGTGCCCCCGGCGGGGGTCGAACCCGCACTCGACCGGGTTTAAGCCGGTTGCCTCTGCCGGTTGGGCTACGGGGGCGCGGGGCCATCCTGCCACCGCATCGCCCCGGACCGTGGGCACCCGGGCACGACGACGCCCGCCGACCCGGCGGTGCGGGTGGGCGGGCGTCGTGGTGCGTGGCTCAGGCCGTGGTGGCCGGGCGCGCGGTCTCGCTCGGCACGGCGGCGTGCTCCTCCGGCGTCGCCTCGACGCGCGGCTTCGGCGGCTCCGAGGCGGCGCGGAACTCCGCACGGGGGTCGTGCAGCGAGCCGAGCGGCACGACCTCACGACGCCACAGCAGGTTGCCGGTCCAGCCCGCCATGATGCGGATCTTGCGGTTCAGGGTCGGCATCGCGAACACGTGGTACGTGCGGTGCAGCACCCAGGCGAAGAAGCCGCGGACCTTGATGGTGCCGAACATCTGCGCGACGCCCTTGTACATGCCGAGGGACGCGACCGCACCGACGTTCTTGTGCTTGTAGTCGGTCGGCTCCGCCGAGCGCAGCACCTTGGCGAGGTTGTCGGCGAGGTGCTTGGCCTGGCGCAGCGCGTGCTGGGCGTTCGGCGGGCAGAACGCGCCGGGGTTGTACAGGTCCGGCACCGCGGCGCAGTCGCCGGCGGCGTAGGCGTCCGGGACGACGTTCCCCTCGGCGTCGACGATCTGGAGCGTCGGCAGGGTGGTGACGCGGCCGATCTTGTCCAGCGGCAGGTCGGAGTCCTGGAGCACCGGGTTGGCCTTGACGCCCGCGGTCCACACGATCGTCTCCGAGCCGAACTCGGTGCCGTCGGACAGCACGACGTCGCCGTTCACGCAGGAGTTGAGGAAGGTCGACAGGTAGACCTCGATGCCGCGCTTGCGCAGCTGCTCCAGGGTGTAGCCGCCGAGCTCCTCGGAGACCTCGGGCAGGATGCGCCGCGATCCCTCGACCAGCACGAACCGCAGGTCGGAGGCCTCGATCGTCTTGTACTGCTTGACCGCGTCACGGGCCATGTCCTCGACCTCGCCGATCGCCTCGACGCCGGCGAAGCCGCCGCCGACGAAGGTGAAGGTGAGCATCCGCCTGCGCAGGTCCTGGTCCCAGGTGGACGACGCCAGGTCGATCCGGCCGAGCACGTGGTTGCGGACGGCGATGGCCTCCTCGACGTTCTTGAAGCCGATCGCCTCCTCCGCCAGCCCGGGGATCGGCAGCGTACGCGCGACCGCGCCGAGGCCCACGACGAGGTGGTCGTAGGTGATCCAGTACGCCTCGCCCTCCTCGGGCGTGATCTGCACCGTGCGGTCGGCGTGCTTGATCGCGGAGACCTTGCCCTGGAGCACGTCGACGCCCTTGAGGGCCTTGCGGTGCGGGGCGACCACGTGGCGCGCGTCGATCGAGCCCGCCGCCGCCTCCGGGAGGAACGGCTGGTAGGTCATGTACGGGCGCGGATCCACCACGACGATGGCGGCCTCGCGGTTGCCGAGCCGGCGGCGCAGCCGCTGCGCGGAGTACAGCCCCACGGTGCCACCGCCGAGGATGACGATGCGGGGCACCTTGCGCGGCTTGGCCACAGGGGTCGGAGTCGAGTCAGGCATAGGAAATACGGTACGGCCACGTGACGTTTTTCAGCGACCCCGGGCCACGTGATTCTGGGCACAAAGTCCTAGATCATGCGTCAGGACGCGGGTGTCGCGCCCGGCTCGGTGGCCGTCGTCGCGTCGGGCGAGGGACCTTCGTCCCCGCTCGTCGCGGGCTCGTCCGCGGTGTCGGCGGTCGCCTCCGGCTGCGCCACCTCGACCAGCGAGGGCGCCTTCGCGAACGGGCGCGGCGGCAGCTTGGCCTCGACACCGTCCTTGAGCGGGGGGCTCAGCAGATCGGACTCGGTGGAGTTCCAGTCGAAGTCCTCGGACGGCGCGCCGCGCAGCGGGTAGACGTTCCACCGCCGCCGGCCGTCCTCGTCCGTCGCCGGCACGAAGTTCCACAGGTCGGGCACCCCGGGCAGCTCCCAGCTCTGCCAGCCGTCGCCGCCCGTGGTCCGCACGGCGCGCCCGCGGTCGTCGTAGATCTGCACGTCCTGGAGCGGATTGCCCTCGGCGTCGTAGACGAACAGGTTGCTCACCTGCATCCCGTCGACGTAGACGCCGTCCTGGGGCTGGGGAGTCGCCTGCACCGTGCCGGAGTCGCCGTAGACGTACTCGGTGCGCCAGCGGATCGCGTCGTTGTGCGCGGTGATCACCACCGGCAGCGCGAGGACGACCGCGGCCACGCTCACCGCGCCGGGGACCCAGCCGATCGCCCGGGGACGCCAGCGCCCACGCCCCCACTGGACGCTGATCAGCGCGAGCACCACGAACAGCACCAGGCGCCCGCCGTCGGTCGGCACCCAGCCCGTGCCGCCCGTCGTGAACACCAGCACCACCTGGTAGGCCACCCAGGCGCGGGCCAGCCACCAGATCGGCCGGCAGGCGAGCAGGAAGTCGCGGACCGTCGGCCACCACGCCTGCGTGCCGAGCCACGCGAGCACCCGCACCCGGGCGCGCCCCGCGGTCGACCGCAGCACCGCCACCGGACCGCGCCGCCGGCGAGGCGCGGAGACCGGCTCGGGCAGGCCGGCGGCCACCCGCAGCTCACGGGCGTAGTCGGCGGGCTCGCCGAACCGGGCGACCAGGTCCGGCGCGTCGTCGCCCGCACCGGGCGCGTCGGCCAGCGCGTCGGCGAGGTCGGCCTCCAGGCCGTCGGTCAGGTCGTCGACCTGGTCCGCGTCCATGCCGACGAGGTGCGCGCGCACCTGCGCGGCGTAGGCCGCGACATCCGTGACGCCCGTCGATCCCGCGGGCGTCGGAGCCGTGCCGTTCACGCTGCCCCCTCCAGGTCCAGCAGGCGCGACATCGTCGCGGCGAACTCGCGCCAGTCCGTGCGCTGGCTGGCGAGCATCGCCCGGCCCTGCGCGTTGATCCCGTAGTACTTGCGGTGCGGACCCTCGTCGCTCGGCACCACGTAGGAGGTCAGCGCCCCCGACGAGTACAGCCGCCGCAGCGTGCCGTACACCGACGCGTCGCCGACCTCGGTGAGCCCCGCCGCGCGGAGCCGGCGCACGACGTCGTAGCCGTAGCCGTCCTCCTCCGCGACGACGGCGAGCACCGCGACGTCGAGCACGCCCTTCAAGAGCTGGGTCGTGTCCACCGGACCTCCTGCACCAGCCGGCCGCGCGGGCCGGGCACCGACGGTGGCGCGGCGGGCCCCTCCGGACCGCCGCGCCACCGCTGCGTGGTGCGGGATGCCGACCCTCCTCGGCTCCCGCAGGACACACGGTAGTACAGATTGCGCAGTACCTGGCACAACTCGGTACCGGACGTCACGCGTGTCGCGCGGGGTCAGGCGGGGTGGCGCTCCGCGGCGCTCCAGGCGATGCCGTCGAGGATGTCGTGCTCGGAGGTGACGACCTCGGTCAGCGATCCCCCGGACGCCGCCACCTCGGCCTGCACGCGACGCACCACGGCGCGCCACACCAGGGCGCCGGCACCGATCACGTCCACCCGCCCCGGGTGCATGAAGCCGAGGCCAGCCCGTGCGTCACGGTCCCGGACCAGCAGGTCGTCGCAGGCGGCCACCACGGTCTCGACCGGCAGCACCGCCCCGTCGATCGCACGCGGGTCGTACGCCGGCAGCCGCAGGGCGTGCGCGGTCACCGTGGTCACCGACCCGGCGAGCCCCACCAGCGTGGCGGTCCGGCCCAGCGGCACGACGCCGGCGGCGACGTCCAGCGCGGCGGCCACGTCGGCCTCGGCGGCGGCGATCTCGTCCGCCGTCGGCGGGTCGGTGCGCAGGTGCCGCTCGGTGATCCGCACGCAGCCCACGTCCATCGAGTAGGCCGCCTCCGGCGCCGTCGTGCCCAGCACCACCTCCGTGGAGCCGCCGCCGAGGTCGACCACCAGGAACGGCCCCGGACGCGAGGTCCCCAGCACGCCGGTGGCCCCGCGGAACGACAGCGTGGCCTCCTCGACGCCCCCAATCACCTCGGGCACCACGCCCAGCGCGGCACGCACGCCGTCGACGAACTCGTCCCGGTTCTCGGCGTCGCGCGAGGCGCTGGTCGCCACGAACCGGATCGTCTCGACCCCGAGGTCCTCGCAGACCTGCGCGTACCGGCGGGCGGCGTCCAGCGTGCGCGCCATCGCCTCCGGCGCGATCCGGCCCGTGCGGTCCACGCCCTGACCGAGCCGGACGACCTCCATGCGCCGGTCCAGGTCGCGCAGCGTCCCCGTCGCCGGGTCGGCGTCGGCCACCAGGAGCCGGATCGAGTTGGTCCCGCAGTCGATGGCAGCCACACGCGTCACGCCGGACATCCTCCCATCCCGCACCCACCGCGCGCGCCGCGCGGGGTCCAGCCGGAGGTCAGCAGGTGCAGCGGTCCGGGCGCCAGGTGTCGCGCAGCATCAGCAGCACCAGGTCGCCCACCGGGTTCACCCCGGGCCCCGCGGCCAGCGCGTGACCGACGACCACGTGCAGGCACTTCACCCGGGTCGGCATCCCGCCCGCCGAGATCCCGGCGATCTCCGGCACCTCGCCGAGCTCCGCGCGGTCCGCCAGGTACGCCTCGTGCGCGCGCCGGTAGCCCGCCGCCAGGTCGGCGTCCTCGCCCAGGCGAGCCGTCAGCTCCTTCATCAGCCCGGTGGCCTCGAGGGTGCTCACCGCCGAGGTCGCCGGCGGGCAGGTCAGGTAGTACGTGGTCGGGAACGGCGTGCCGTCGTCCAGGCGCGGGACCGTGCGCACCACCAGCGGTCGGCCGCAGGCGCAGCGGGCGGCGACACCGGCCACCCCGCGCGCGGGACGGCCCAGCTGCTCGCGCAGCACCGCGAGATCGGCCTCGGTGACCTCCGGGGCGTCGTGGCGGGCGCGCGGCACCTCGGCGGTGTCGACGGGGCTCGGCGGCAGGTCGGTCATGCGGTCCTCGATCGGTCGTGCGGGCTGTCGTGCGGGCGGCCCTGGTGCGGACGGGTCGGGCGCGCCGCCGGACCGGCTCCGTACGGGCACGGGCCGAGGGCGACAGCACCGGCCGAGCCCGCGCAGGGCCGCTCAGGGCGTCGGCGCGACGGACCCGTCCGACGTGGGCGTCGTGCCATTGTCCCCCGTGCCGGCCGGGTCCTGGTCCGCCGAGGTCCCGGTGCCCGCCGCACCCGCGATCTGCACCGAGTCCCAGATCTGCGCGTACCAGGGCCGCGAGGGGTCGGCGGTGACCGCGGGGCCGGCGGTCGGCTCGTCGGTGGTCGTCGTGTCCGGCACGACCTCGGGGTCGGACACCCGCAGCGCCCGCTCCCCCGGCATCACGAACGCCAGCCGCTCCCGGGCCTGCGCCTCGACGTAGGCCGGGTCGGCCCAGCGGTCCAGCTCGGCCTGGAGCTCGTCGTTCTGCGCCTCCGCCGCGTCCACCTGCGCCTGGAGCTGGTCGAGCTGCACCTTCTGGTCCAGGTACTGCCGCAGCGTCGGGAACACCAGCACGAACGCGATCGACAGCACGATCAGCATCACCATCGCGCGCACGGTGAACAGCCGCGGCACCCGCTGCTGCACCTGCTCCGCGCGCCCGTGGCCACCACGACCGCCACCGCCGGACCCGCGACCGCCCGCGTCGGGGCGGCTGGTCGGCCGGGAAGACGCCCCCCGGGGCGCCGCCGAGGGGGCCGAGCGCACCCGCGGGGCCACCGGACGCGGCACCGACGGCGTGCTCGTGCGCGGGGTGGCGGTGCGCGCGGGCTCCGGCGAGCGCGGGGCTGGGGGCTGCGCCGCGGATCGCGGGGCGGGAGACTGCGGGGTGCGCGGGGCCGGCGGCTGCGCGGCACGCGGCGCGGGGGTGCCCGACGGACGTGCGGCACCGGCGCCGGGGACGCGCGGGGTCGGCGCGGTGGGCCGGCGTGGGGAGCCCAAGGTCGGACGCGCGGTCTGCGGGGCGTCGGGGCGGGCCTGCCGCACCACCCGTCGCTGCTCCGCCCGATCCCCCGTACCGCGCTCGCCGCTGCGGTCGGTCGCACGCTCGTCCGCAGCCCGCTCGCCGGCCGGGCGCGGCACGCCCGAGGGCGCGGCGGGACGGCGTGCGGCGGGCATGGCTCCGATTGTGCCCCGCCCGCGAGCCCCTGCCCCGCAGGCACCGTGCCCGTGTCCCGTGATCTGCACAGCACCTCCGCGCGCCCACGCTTCACCGAGTTGTCATCTCTTGTCGCTTCAGCGCGCCCGGAAGCGACAAGGGATGACAACTCGGCGAGATCGACGCACGGGCGCGGGTGCGTGCACGAGCCCCGGACACGCCGGAGGCCGGCGACCCCGTCAGGGTCACCGGCCTCCGGTTCGAGCGTGCGAGGCTCAGGCCTTCCAGCGCGGGAAGGCCGACGCGCCGGCGTAACGGCCGGCGTCGTCCAGCTCCTCCTCGATGCGGAGCAGCTGGTTGTACTTGTTGATGCGCTCGCCGCGGGCCGGAGCACCGGTCTTGATCTGGCCGGCGTTGGTCGCGACGGACAGGTCGGCGATGGTGACGTCCTCGGTCTCGCCGGAGCGGTGCGAGGTCATCGTGGTGAAGCCGTTGCGCTGGGCCAGGGTGACGGCGTCCAGCGTCTCGGTCAGGGTGCCGATCTGGTTCAGCTTGACCAGCAGGGCGTTGGCGGCCTTGAGCTCGATGCCCTTGGCCAGACGCTCCGGGTTGGTCACGAACAGGTCGTCACCGACGATCTGCACCTTGTCGCCGACCTTGCCGACGAGCTCGGTCCAGGTGCCCCACTCGTCCTCGGACAGCGGGTCCTCGATGGAGACCAGCGGGTAGTCCGCGACGAGCTGCTCGTAGAAGGCGACCATGTCGGCGGGCGAGGTGGCCTTGCCCTCGAACTGGTAGGCGCCGTCCTTGAAGAACTCGGTGGCGGCCACGTCGAGCGCGAGCGCGACGTCCTTGCCCGGCACGAAGCCGGCCTTCTCGATCGCGACGAGGATCAGGTCCAGCGCGGCGCGGTTCGACTCGAGGTTCGGCGCGAAGCCGCCCTCGTCGCCGAGACCGGTCGACAGGCCCTTGCTCTTCAGCACGGACTTGAGGGAGTGGTAGACCTCGGCGCCGGTGCGCAGGGCCTCACGGAAGGTCGTGGCGCCGATCGGGGCGACCATGAACTCCTGGATGTCCACGTTGGAGTCCGCGTGCGAACCGCCGTTGAGGATGTTCATCATCGGGACGGGCAGCACGTGGGCGTTCGGGCCGCCCACGTAGCGGAACAGCGGCAGGTCGGCCGAGTCGGCCGCGGCCTTGGCGACGGCCAGGGACACGCCCAGGATCGCGTTGGCGCCGAGCTTGCCCTTGTTCGGGGTGCCGTCGAGGTCGATCAGGGCCTGGTCGACCAGGCGCTGCTCGGTGGCCTCGAAGCCGATGATCTCGGGGGCGATCTCGTCGATCACCGCGTTCACGGCGTCCTGCACACCCTTGCCCAGGTAGCGGGACTTGTCGCCGTCACGGCGCTCGACGGCCTCGAACGCACCGGTGGAGGCGCCCGAGGGCACACCCGCGCGGGCGATCGTGCCGTCTTCGAGGGCGACCTCGACCTCGACGGTGGGGTTGCCGCGCGAGTCGAGGATCTCGCGGGCGCCGACGGCCTCGATGCTGGCCATGGTGCTCCTTCGTACAGACAACGATGGGTTTGCGACCTCAGCCTAGTGCCGGTTCGCCAGAACGACGGTGGGACCTTGGTCGAGCGCCCGGTGAACCCTCGGTGGCGAGGCCGGGTGCGGGGGTGCTCAGACGCTCAGAGCGCCTGGACGATCTTCTCCACCTGGTCCTTGGCGTCGCCGAACAGCATCGCCGTGTTCTCGCGGAAGAACAGCGGGTTCTGCACGCCGGCGTAACCCGTCGCCATGGACCGCTTGAACACGATGACCTGCTTGGCGTGCCAGACCTCGAGCACCGGCATGCCGGCGATCGGCGAGCCCGGGTCCTCCAGGGCGGCGGGGTTCACGGTGTCGTTCGCACCGATCACCAGCACGACGTCGGTGGAGGCCAGGTCGTCGTTGATCTCGTCCATCTCGAGGACGATGTCGTAGGGCACCTTGGCCTCGGCGAGCAGCACGTTCATGTGCCCGGGCAGGCGGCCGGCGACCGGGTGCACGCCGAACTTCACGTCCACGCCGGAGGCGCGCAGGCGGGCGACGAGGTCGGCCACCGGGTACTGCGCCTTGGCGACGGCCATGCCGTAGCCGGGGGTGATCACGACGCTGCTCGCGTTCTTGAGCATCTCGGCGACCTCCGCGGCCTGCACCTCGCGGTGCTCGCCGTAGTCGGTGTCGCCGGAGGACGCCACGGTGCCGCCCTCGGCGCCGAAGCCGCCGAGGATCACGCTGACGAACGAGCGGTTCATCGCCTTGCACATGATGTACGAGAGGATCGCACCGGAGGAGCCGACCAGGGCGCCGGTGATGATCAGCAGGTTGTTGCTGAGCATGAAGCCGGCCGCGGCCGCCGCCCACCCGGAGTACGAGTTGAGCATCGACACGACGACGGGCATGTCGCCGCCGCCGATCGAGGCGACCAGGTGCCAGCCGAGGCCGAGCGCGACCACGGTCATCAGCAGCAGCGGCAGCAGCGACGGGCTGGCGAGGAACCAGACCATCAGGCCGGCGGAGGCGACCAGCGCGCCGAGGTTGATCAGGTTGCGGCCGGGCAGCATCAGCGGCGCAGACTTGATGCGCGCGGAGAGCTTGAGGTAGGCCACGATCGAGCCGGTGAAGGTGACCGCACCGATCAGCACGCCGAGGAACACCTCGACCAGGTGCACCGCGTCGGCGTGGGTCTCGGTCAGGTAGGAGTTGATGCCGACCAGCACCGCGGCGAGGCCGACGAAGCTGTGCAGGACGGCGATCATCTCGGGCATCTGGGTCATCTCGACCCGACGGGCCTGCCAGGTGCCGACGCCGGCGCCGATCACCAGCACCAGGGCGATCAGCAGACCGGTGACCAGCACCTGCCGCTCGCTCTGGTCGAGGCTGAGCATGATCGTGGCGGCGAGCGCGAGGCCCATGCCGACCATGCCGAGGGCGTTGCCGCGCCGGGCGGTGGACTGCTTGCTCAGGCCCGCGAGGCTGAGCACGAACAGGACGGCCGCGACCACGTACACGCCCTGGGCCAGGGAGGTGAGCGTCATCTCAGACCTCCTCCTTCCGGAACATGCCGATCATGCGGAACGCGACGAGGAACCCGCCGAAGATGTTGATGCTGGCCACGGCGGCGGCCACGAACGCCAGGGCGGAGACCCACCAGGAGTCGCTGCCGATCTGGAGCAGCGCGCCGACCAGGATGATCCCGGAGATCGCGTTGGTCTGGGCCATCAGCGGCGTGTGCAGCGAGTGGCTGACGTTGGAGATCACGTAGTAGCCGACGAACACCGCGAGCACGAACACCGTGAAGTAGCCGGTGAACGCGGCGGGCGAGAAGGTGATCGCCAGCGCGAGCAGCACCGCGGCCAGGCCGTAGCCGACCAGCTGCCGACGGCCCTTGGCCTGCGCGGCCTCGCGGTCGAGGCGGGCCTTCTCGGCGGGGTCGACCGCGGGCACCACCTCGGCGGGGGCGGCGGCCGGCGCGGCGGACACCTGCACCGGCGGCGGGGGCCAGAGGATCTCCCCCGCCTTGGTCACGGTCATGCCGCGCTGCACCACGTCGTCCAGGTCGAGGACGAGCGCACCGTCCTTGCCCGGGGTGAGCAGCTTCATCAGGTTGACCACGTTGGTGCCGAAGAGCTGCGAGGTGTGCCGCGCCATCCGGCTGGTGAGGTCGGTGTAGCCGAGGATCGTCACGCCGTTCTCGGTGACGACCTTCTCGCCGGGGACGGTGAGCTCGCAGTTGCCGCCGCCGGAGGCCGCGAGGTCGACGATCACGCTGCCGGGCCGCATGGCGGCGACCATCTCGGCGGTGATCGTGCGCGGCGCGGTGCCGCGGACCAGGGCGGTGGTGATGACGATGTCGGCCTTGGCGGACTCCGCCGCGTACATCTCGGCGGTGAGGCGCTCCTGCTCGGCGGTCAGCGCGCTGGCGTAGCCGTCGGAGGAGACCTCCTGCTGCGCGACCTCGGCCTGCACGAAGGACGCGCCCATGGACTCGATCTGCTCGCCGACCTCGGGGCGGACGTCGAACGCCCGCACCTGCGCACCGAGGCTGCCGGCGGCACCGATCGCGGCGAGGCCGGCCACGCCGGCGCCGATCACGAACACGGTGGCGGGGGCGGTCTTGCCGGCGGCGGTCACCTGACCGGTGAACATGCCGCCGTACTCCTCGGCGGCCTCGATCACCGCGCGGTAGCCGGCGACGTTCGACATGGTGCTGAGCACGTCCAGCGCCTGGGCGCGGGAGATGCGCGGCACGGCGTCCAGGGCCAGCGCCGTGACACCGCGCTCGGACAGCGCGGTGACCAGCTCGGGGTGCCCGGCGGGCGCCATCATCGCGATGACGGTCGCGCCCGGCGTGAGCGCGGCGATCTCCGCGTCGGTCGGTGCGTTCACGACCGTCACGACGTCGCTCGCCCACACCTCGTCGGCGTCGGCCACCGCGGCCCCGGCGGCGGTGAACGCCGCGTCGGGGAAGCTCGCGTGCGCGCCGGCGCCGTGCTCGACCACGACCTCGTAGCCCAGCGCGACGAGCTGGCCCACGGTCGTGGGCGTCGCGGCGACCAGGCGCTCACCCGCCTTGGTCTCCTTCGGGACGCCGATCCTCATCGACCCCTCCTCCTTCGGGTACGTGTGCGCCCGGAGGCGCGAACGGGCCGCGCGCTGCGGCGCGGCCGGGTCCATCCTGCCCAGAGCGGGCCGGGGACGTGCCGGACCTTGGGCCCGGGACCTGCCGGCTACCTGACCAGCACGACGATCATCCCCGACCCGCACGTCCACCTGCCGAGACGCGCGCGGGATGCCGACCCGCACGGCGCACCGAGATTGCACGAAAGCGGGCTTCCGAGCCCGGGAAGGGTGCTTTCGTGCACTCTCGGCGAGCGCGGGCAGCGCGAGGACGGGTCAGCGAGCGCGCTCGGTGGCGCGCAGGCCGTCCTCCCAGGTGCGGGCGGTGCCGCGCAGGGCGCCCTCGGCGTCGACGCCCGCCGCCTCGGCCTCCAGCACCAGGGCCAGCAGGCGCTCCCCGATCGACGCGTCCGCGGGCGCCGTGCCCGGCGCACCGGCCGACGCGTCCAGCAGCCCGGCACGGCCGGCGCGGGAGCCGATCTTCTGGGCGCGGGCCAGCGCGCCGAGGCCGCGGGGCACGCCGTCGAGGGCGGACTCGCGCTGCTTCTCGGTCTTCTTGATCTGCTCCCACTGCCGGTGCACACCGTCGGCGTCCGCCACCTCGGCGTCCGCGAACACGTGCGGGTGCCGGCGGACCAGCTTGGCGACCAGGCCGTCGGCGATCTCGTCGACGCCGAAGGGCTCCGTGGGGTGCTCCTGGGCGATCCGGGCGTGGAACACCACCTGGAGCAGCAGGTCGCCGAGCTCCTCGCGCAGGTTGTCGCGGTCGTCGTTCTCGACGGCCTCGGCGACCTCGTGCGCCTCCTCGATGGCGTAGGGCACCAGCGAGGCGTGGGTCTGCTCGGCGTCCCAGGGGCAGCCGCCCGGCGAGCGGAGCCGGTCCATCACGGCGACCAGGCGCCGCAGCGGGTCGACGGTGCCGGACGGGTCGGTCGGTGCCGGGGCGGCCGTCGGCTCGGTCACGGCTGGGTGGTCGCCTCGGCGGCGTCGGCCTCGGAGACGACCGGCACGAGCCAGTCGTAGGTGGTCGCGCCGACGCTGCCGTCCGCGGCGACCGTGCCGTAGCGCGGGCTCAGGTCGATCTTCATGTCCGCGACGGCCGTGGTCAGCGCCTCGTTGGCGGAGGTGGCGTCGGTCAGCTGGCTGAGCGCGTTGCGGGCGAGCACGAACTGCGCGACGCGACGCGAGGGCTCGCTGAACGTGCGGTCGGCGTCCAGGCCGACCTGGTCGATCGCGGTGGTGAAGAACTCGTCGACCTGGCTGGAGGAGACGCCGACGCCCTCGTCCGCGGCGACCTGCATCAGCACCGGCTCCTGCACGAGCACCTGGGTGATCGCGTCGGGCGTGACGCCCTGGAGCACGTCGGCCAGCTCACGGGTGGCGGTGTCGACGTCGGAGGTGCTGATCACCCGCGTGCTGTCGCCGGTGTGCACGACCGCCGCCGCGCCGGGCTGCCCGCCGCTGCACGCGGTCAGCGCGCCGACCAGCAGCAGCGCACCCGCGACCGCACCGACCCGGATCCTGCTCTTGCTCACATCGACCCCTCGTCCACGCGTGGTGGCGACGCCGTCCTCGTCGTCGCGTCCTCCGTCCGGCCCATCGTAGGGCCCGAACCTGCGCCGATCAGCGCGCGGCGCCCGCCGTCCCCCGCGCCGCCGCCGCGGCGACGTCTCCGAGCACCACGGCGTCGATCAGCTCGCGCGCCCAGGTGAGCACCGCCTCGCCGTGCAGCGGCTTGCCGCCGATCCGCGCGGTGGTGGGGAACGGCACCAGGATCGTGCGCAGCGCCGGCTTGAGCACGGAGCCCGGGTAGAGCCGCTTGAGCCGCAGCTGGGCGGACTCGGGCAGCTCGACGGGGGCGAGCCGGACGAACTTGCCCTGGGCGGTGATGTCGGTCAGGCCGGCCGTGCGGGCGTGCAGCCGGAACCGCGCGACGGCGAACAGGTTGGTCACCGGCTGCGGGATCGCGCCGTACCGGTCGACCAGCTCGGCGGAGATCTCGGTGAGCGTGGCCTCGTCGGCGGCGGCGGCGAGCTTGCGGTAGGCCTCCAGGCGCAGCCGCTCGTGCGCGATGTAGTCGTGCGGGATGTGCGCGTCCACCGGCAGCTCGATCGTGACGTCGGGCAGCTCCTCCGGCTGGTCGCCGCGGTAGGACGCGACGGCCTCGCCGACCATGCGGATGTAGAGGTCGAAGCCGACGCCCTCGATGTGCCCGGACTGCTCGCCGCCGAGCATGTTGCCGGCGCCGCGGATCTCGAGGTCCTTCATGGCGACGGCCATGCCCGCGCCGAGGTCGGTGTGCGCGGCGATCGTCTGCAACCGGTCGTGGGCGGTCTCGGTGAGCGGCTTCTCCGGCGGGTAGAGGAAGTAGGCGTAGGCCCGCTCTCGCCCGCGGCCGACGCGCCCGCGCAGCTGGTGCAGCTGGGACAGGCCGAGCCGGTCGGCGCGCTCCAGGATCAGGGTGTTGGCGTTGGAGATGTCCAGGCCGGTCTCCACGATCGTGGTGCAGACCAGCACGTCGAACCGCTTCTCCCAGAAGTCGACGATCACCTGCTCGAGCTGGTGCTCGTTCATCTTGCCGTGGGCCACCGCGATCCGGGCCTCGGGCACCAGCTCGTTGAGCCGGGCCGCGGTGCGCTCGATCGACTCGACCTTGTTGTGCACGTAGAACACCTGGCCCTCGCGCAGCAGCTCGCGGCGGATCGCGGCGGAGATCTGCTTCTCCTCCCAGGCGCCGACGAAGGTCAGCACCGGGTGCCGCTCCTCCGGCGGGGTGGCCAGGGTGGACATCTCACGGATGCCGGTGACGGCCATCTCCAGGGTGCGCGGGATCGGCGTGGCGCTCATCGCGAGCACGTCGACGTTGGTGCGCAGGGCCTTGAGGGTCTCCTTGTGCTCGACGCCGAAGCGCTGCTCCTCGTCGATGATCACCAGGCCGAGGTCCTTGAACCGGATCTCGCCGGTGATCAGGCGGTGCGTGCCGATCACGACGTCGATCGAGCCCTCGCGCAGCCCGTCGACGACGGCCTCGGACTCGGCCTTGGTCTGGAAGCGCGACAGCGCCTTGACCGTCACGGGGAAGCCCGCGTAGCGCTCGGTGAAGGTGTCGAGGTGCTGCTGGACGAGCAGGGTGGTCGGCACGAGGACCGCGACCTGCTTGCCGTCCTGCACGGCCTTGAACGCGGCGCGCACGGCGATCTCGGTCTTGCCGTAGCCGACGTCGCCGCAGATCAGCCGGTCCATCGGCACGGACTTCTCCATGTCGGCCTTGACCTCGTCGATGGTGGCGAGCTGGTCGGGGGTCTCCACGTAGGCGAAGGCGTCCTCGAGCTCGCGCTGCCACGGGGTGTCCGGGCCGAAGGCGTGGCCGGGGGTGGCCATGCGGGCGCTGTAGAGCCGGATGAGCTCGCCGGCGATCTCCTTGACCGCCTTGCGGGCGCGGCCCTTGGTCTTGGCCCAGTCGGTGCCGCCCATCTTGTTCAGGCTGGGCGCCTCGCCGCCGACGTACTTGGTCACCTGGTCGAGCTGGTCGGTGGGCACGAACAGCCGGTCGCCGGGCTGCCCCCGCTTGGAGGAGGCGTACTCGATCACCATGTACTCGCGGGTGGTCGCGGACGCGCCGGAACCGATGGTGCGCGAGACGAGCTCGACGAACCGGCCGACGCCGTGCTGCTCGTGCACCACGAAGTCACCGGGACGCAGCTGCAACGGGTCGACCACGTTGCGCCGCCGGCTGGGCATCTTGCGCATGTCGCGGGTGGAGGACCCGGCGCGGCCGGTGAGGTCGGACTCGGAGAACACCGCGAGGCGCAGGTCCTCGGCGACGAAGCCGGGGCCGACCTGCGCCGGGGTGACCAGCACGACGCCGCCCTCGGGCTCCTCGCCCAGGGCCGGCACCAGCCGCGCGGGCACGTCGGCGGCGCGCAGCTGCTCGGTCATCCGCTGGGCGGGGCCGTGGCCCTCGGTGGCGAGCACCAGCCGCCAGCCGTCCTGCTGGAGGCGTCGCACGTCGTCGATCGCGCGGGCGACCTCGCCGCGGTAGCGCTCGACCTCGCGGGCGCCGACGACCAGGGTGGTGGCGTCCTCGCCCCGCACCTGCTCGGCGTCGGGGTCCACCGCGTCGGCGTCCAGGGTGAACGGGCTGAGCGTCCACCAGCCCAGGCCGCGCACGGCGGCCAGCGCCCGCACCTCCGCGAAGGAGGCGAAGGAGGCGGCGGACAGGTCGAGCGGGGTGGCCGCACCGGCGGCGGCGGAGGTCCACGCGGCGGCCAGGAACTCCTGCGTGGTGGCGACCAGGTCGTGCGCGCGGCGGCGCACCCGCTCCGGGTCGGCGAGCACGAGCAGCGCGTCGTCCGGCACCAGGTCGAGCACCGGGACCATCCGGTCGACCAGCGCGGGCGCCAGGGACTCCATGCCCTCGACGGCGATCCCCTGGGCGAGCTTGTCGAGCATGTCGGTGGCGCCGGGCAGCCGCTCGATCAGGGCGGCGGCACGCTCCCGCACGGCGTCGGTGAGCAGGATCTCCCGGCACGGCGGGGCCCACACGCCGTGGGTGGCGACCTCGAGGCTGCGCTGGTCGGCGACGGAGAACCAGCGGATCTCCTCGACGTCCTCGCCCCAGAACTCGATGCGCAGCGGGTGGTCCTCGGTGGGCGGGAAGACGTCGAGGATGCCGCCACGGACCGCGAACTCGCCGCGGCGCTCGACCATGTCGACCCGGGTGTAGGCGGCGGCGACCAGCCGCTCGGCGACCTCGGACAGGTCGGCGCGGTCGCCGGTGGCGAGCTCGACCGGCTCCAGCTCGCCGAGCCCCTCGACGACGGGCTGGAGCAGGGCGCGCACCGGCATGACCAGCACCCGGATCGGCCCGGTGTGCCCGGCGGGGCCGGGGTGGGCGAGGCGGCGGAACACGGCGAGCCGGCGGGCGACGGTGTCGGAGCGCGGGGAGAGCCGCTCGTGCGGCAGCGTCTCCCAGGACGGCAGCACGGCGACGTCGTCCTCGGGCAGGTAGCAGCGCAGGGCGGCGGCGGTCTCGTCGGCGTCGCGGCCGGTGGCGGTGACGACCACCAGCGGGCGGCCGGAGCGGCGGGCGTCCCTGGCGGCGTCGGGCGCAGCGGCGGGGGCGCCCACGGACCCGGGTGCGGCGCCCTCGGGCGTGGTGGCGCCCGCGCGGGCACCGGCCAGGGCGGCGAGCAGCGGCGGGCGGATGCCGGCGGGGCCGACGACGTCGAGCTCCCCGCGGGCGACGACCTGCTCGACGGCGCGCGCGACGGCAGGGTCGGCCAGGACGACGGGCAGCAGGCCGGAGACGTTCATCAGGTTCCTCTCACCGCGCGCGGTGGGCGCATGCACGGACAGCACGAGAACCCCGGATCCATGGGACCCGGGGTCGTCCAGAAGTCTACGAGCCGCCTCCGACACGGGCCCGGGCGAAGCGTGCGACGGTGCGGTCAGACCCCCGACGTGCGGCGCAGCGCCGTGCGGCCCTCGACCGGGAACGCGCTGACCCGCCGCAGCCGGTCCCGCTTCCAGAACTCGGCGACCGCCCCGCGCGAGGTCCCGCGGGTGGCGGCCTCGACGGCCTGCGCGGCGAGGTCGGCCTCGGCGTCGGCCAGCGGGGGCAGCACGGTCGGGGCGACCTCGGCGCGGGAGACCAGCGGCACGGCGGGCGCGACTGCGCGCAGGGCGGCGGTGACGGTGGGCAGGTCACGGGCGGCGCCGCGCGGGCGGACCCGGGCGGGCTCGGAGCGCAGGTGCAGCATCTCGCGGTGGTACGCGACCGCGGTGCGGGTGCGCAGCACGCGGATCCGGGGGCGGCCCGGGACGGCGGCGTGCAGGGCGAGCTCGACGGTGCGCGTGGCCAGCCGCACCAGGCCGGGCAGCAGCTCGCGCCGGGTGCCGCGCAGGTGGCGGTCGACGTAGGCGGCGCACCGGCCGTGGGCGCGCGCCCGGGCGGCCAGCGCCCGCGGGGTGACCTCGGCGGGGTCGGCCCAGCGTTCGACGACGGCGTCGGCGACGGCGTGCTCGCGGTACCCGGCGGCGATCACGTCCCGGCGGAAGACGATGTCGTCGGCCCCGGGGTAGCGGCCCCGGCCGAGCGCCTCGTCGAAGCCGACGGACTCCAGCACGGCGCGGCTGGCGCCCATGCTGGTCCCGGCGAACTCCCGTCCGACGGCGGGCGGGTCGGGCACGACGTCGAGGTAGGCGGCGGAGACCTCCGGGGTGGTCCACGGGCGCTCCAGGTGCGGGGCGAGCCGCACGGCCCCGGCGACCAGGTCGGCGTGCCCGGCGCGCAGCGGGGCGACCATGGCCCAGGCCCAGTGCTCGGGCACCCGGACGTCGGCGTCGGTGAACAGCAGGTAGCGCCCGGTCGCGGCGGCGACGCCGAGGTTGCGACCGCGTCCCCGGCCGGCACCCTGCGCCCGGACCACCCGCACGCGCGGGTCGGTGCAGCCGCCCAGCAGCCCGGTGGCGGCGTCCTCGGAGACGTCGGCGACCAGCACGATCTCGCCGCGCAGCCGCTCGCCGCGCAGCCAGGCGTGGCGGGCGCCGGCCGACCGCGCCTCCTCGGCGTGCCCGCGCTCGGCGTGGTCGAGGGCGGCGAGCAGACCGGCGAGCATCGGCCCGGGGCGCGCGTCCTCGGGCACCCAGACGACGACGGAGACGTCGGCGCGCGCGGGGAGCGGATCGAGCACGGACACCTCCTCAGGCGCGGCATGCCCGCGAGGATCGGCGGGCTGTGCGCCGCCTGAGCCGCACGGGTCGGGTCCATATCATCACAAATCGGACAGCGCGGGTCGAGCCGGCTCACCCGCTCCGCTGGGCCGCACGGGTGCACGGACGGCCGCACCCCACCCGGACGGCGGTGCGCCGCACGCTCGGCACGGATCCGGAGCGACCACCGAGCACCACCCGGACGGGTGATCGCCGAGCGCCACACCCTCGCCGCCACCGGCCACGACAGCACCGCCGGGAGAGTCGGGACCTCCGGCCCCGCCCGCGCACCGATCACCCCGCCGCGCACCTGTCCGGACGCCCGGAGCCCCGGAGGGCGCTTGACAAGCCCGGGCACCCTGAGCAGGCTGATCCCGCACAACGGAATAGCGTCCCGAATATAGGGATCGCCGGACAGGGAACCGCTCACAGAGCAGTGAGACGAGGTGGGATCGGATGGCCGCAGGTCGGTACGAGGTGCACGTCAGCCCGCAGGGGTCGCCGATGGGTGACGGCAGCCGGGACTACCCGACGCGCACGCTGCCGGGTGCGCTGGACCTGGTGCGCGCCGGACGCGAGCCCGGGCAGCGGGCGGTGCTGTGGCTGCACGCCGGCGCCCACCTGCTCACCGAGACGCTGCACCTCGGGCCCGCCGACTCGCACCTGACGGTCGCGGCGTGGCCGGGTGAGGACGTCACGATCGAGGGCGGCGTCACCGTCACCGGCTGGGCCGAGGACGTGGTCGACGGCGTGACCGTGTGGTCGGCGCCGGCCCCCGCGCACGCCGGGCGCTCGCTGTACGTGGCCGGTGAGCGCCGCGAGCGGCCGCGCCACCCGCAGCAGGGCTGGCTGCGGATCGCCGGCCAGGACGGGCTGGACCTCGACGCGGACCTGAACGCGACGCTGTTCCAGGGCGCCGATCGCTTCACCGCCGCCGAGGGCGACCTGCCGGAGGTCACCTGCTGGGAGGGCGTCGAGGCGGTGGTCCCGCACTACTGGATCCAGGAGCGGCTGCCGGTCGTCGCGGTGGACCCGGCCTCCCGCACGGTGGTCAGCGACCGGCGCTCGGTGCTCTCCCTGCGCGACGGCGACCGGCCCGGGTTCGCCCGCTACGCCTTCGAGGGCGTGCGCGAGCGGCTGGGCGAGGTGCCCGGTCAGTGGTGCGGCGACGGCGACGGGCGCCTGCTCTACACCCCCCGCCCCGGCGAGGACCGTGCGTCCTTCGCCCCGGTGGTGCCGGTGGTCGGCCGGCTGCTCGTGATCGCGGGCACGGCGGACGCCCCGGTGCGCGACGTGCGGATCGAGGGCGTCACGCTGCGGTACGCCGACTGGGACCGCCCGCCGGTGGCGCGGGCGCCGTTCCAGATGCGCGAGGACCGGTTCCTGGCCGGGGTCGACCTGGCGAGCGACCCGCAGGCGGCCTGCTCGGTGCCCGCGGCGGTGGAGCTCACCGGCACCCGGGACGTCGCCCTGGTGGACTGCACGGTGGCGCACGTCGGCGGCTACGGCCTCGGCCTCGGGCCGGACGTCCGCGGCACCCTCGTCAGCGGCTGCACGATCGAGGACACCGGCGCCGGCGGGATCACCTGCGGCGGCGGCACCGATCCTCAGGCCGCGACCGCCGACAACGAGATCTCCGACTGCGTGGTCCGGGCCGGCGGGCGGACCTACCCGCACGCGGTGGCGGTGCTGGTGCGGCACGCGTCGCGCACGCTGATCGCGCACAACCACGTGCACGACCACTTCTCCACCGCCGTCGCGATCGGCTGGCGCTGGGACTACGGGAGCAGCCCCGCGGTGGACAACCGGGTCGAGGGCAACCACCTGCACGACCTGGGGCAGGGGCGGCTGGACTGGTTCGGCGCGGTCTACACCCTGGGCGTCTCCCCCGGCACGGTCATCCGGCGCAACCGGGTGCACGACGTGCGCGCCGCACGGTTCGGCGGCTGGGGGCTGCTGATCGACCCCGCGACCAGCCACGTGCTGGTGGAGCAGAACGTGGTGCACGACGTCTCCTCGGAGTGCCTGCACGTGAAGACCGGCCGGGAGAACACGGTCCGGGACAACGTGCTGGCGCGCGGCGGCACCGGGATCGTGTCGCTGGCGGTGGCCGAGCCGCACCGCGCCGCCACGCTGACCGGCAACGTGCTGGTCGCGAGCGGCACGCCGGTGGTCAGCGGGGCACCGGGATCGCTGCCGGTGGCCGCGCTGGTGGCCGATGCCCCGGGTGCCCGCACCGGGCTCATGGGCGACCTCAACCTGATCTGGGACGAGCGCGACGGCGCCGAGGTGGTGCTCGCCGGGGACGGCGAGGTCGACGCCGACGGCTCCTGGCGCACCACCCGCCGCGCCGACGAGGAGTGGCGCGCCGCCGGACGGGACGGCGCCAGCACGATCGCCGACCCCGGGCTGGTCCGCAGCCCCGACGGCCGGCTCACGCTCACCGACCCCGCGCTGCGCGCCGCCCTCGGCCCCGTCGCCGACGGCCTGCCCGACGCCGGCCCCCGACCGCTCGACGCCCGCCGGCACCCCGCCCGGCACCGCACCACCCCCTACCCCGAGGACGCCGCACTGTGAAGATCACCGGATACCGCACGCTCACCACCGTGCAGGAGTGGGGCCGCCCGGTCGGCGACGTGAACGGCACCGTGCCGGACGGCGTGACCGAGGTGCCGATCCTGCTGGTGGAGACCGACGCGGGGATCACCGGCATCGGCCTGGGCCCGCACCCGGGGATCGAGCGGGTGTTCCCGGCGGTCGAGGGCGAGGACCCCCGCGCGGTGACCGCGCTGTACGACCGGATGCTGGCCCACCTGTTCAAGACCGGCCACGCGGGCGCGCACTTCGGTGCGGTCGGCGTGCTGGACATGGCGCTGTGGGACCTCAAGGCGAAGGCCGCCGAGGAGCCGCTGTGGCGCACCCTCGGCGCCCGCGAGCGCTTCGTGCCCGCCTACGCGAGCTGCCTGGAGCCGGCGGTGCCGACCGCCGACCTGCCGGACCTGTGGGCGCCGTGGGTGGAGCGCGGCTTCACCGCCGTCAAGGTCAAGGGCGGGCTGGACCTGGACCACGACCTCGAGCGGCTGCTGCTGGCGCGGGACACCTTCGGCGCCCGGTGCCGCCGGCCCGCCGTGATGCTCGACGTGAACGAGTCGTGGACCCGCTCGCAGGCGGTGCGCCAGGTCGGCGAGATCGAGCAGCACCTGGACCTCACTTGGATCGAGGAGCCGGTGCGGCGCTGGGACGCCGAAGGGCTGGCCGCGGTCGGCCGGGGCGTGCGCGCCGGGGTGGCCAGCGGCGAGAACCTGACCGGGCTGGAGCAGCTGCGCCCGCTGCTGGCCGCCGGAGCGCTGGACGTGGTGCAGACCGGCTCGTGCTGGGGCATCACGCACTTCCTGCGGGTGGCCACGCTGGCGCACGCGATGGACCTGCCGGTCAGCCCGGTCGGCTACAACGCGGACCCGCTGGCCCCGGCCGCCGCCGCGGTGCCGAACCACCTGACGCTCGAGGTGCAGGACCTGCACCCTCCGGTGGGCGTGCGGGTGGACACCGAGATCGTGGACGGCGGCGTGCGGCTCGGCGACGCGCCGGGCAACGGCTACGCGATCGACGAGCAGGCGATCGAGCGCACCCGCGCCGCGGGGCGCTGGGCCGCCCCCGCCGGACCCCACGTGCGGCCTTCTGACGCCGGGCGGCGACTCACCGCGGCCCCGCCCGAGCGCGCCTGAGCAGCACACCCAGACCGGGGCGGACCGGTCGACCGGCTTGTCACCGGTCCGCCCCATGACACGACACACACGCACGACGAGCGAAGGAGCATGCACGTGCAGACCCGACCCCTCGGACGGACCGGCATCGACGCCCCCGTCCTCAGCCTGGGCGCCGCCCCGTTCGGCGACGTCTACGGCACCATCACGCAGGCGGACGCCGATGCGACGATCCAGGCGGCCTTCGAGGCCGGCATGACGCTGGTCGACACCTCTCCCTGGTACGGCCAGACCCGCTCGGAGATCGTGCTCGGCAAGGCACTGCGCGGGATCGACCGCGACTCCTACGTGGTCACCACCAAGTGCGGGCGGTACGTGCCCGGCGCCTGGGACTTCTCCGCGGAGCGGATCCGCCGATCGATCCCGGAGAGCCTGGAGCGGCTGGGGCTGGACCGGATCGACGTGGTGCAGTGCCACGACATCGAGTGGGGCGACCTGCGGCAGGTGCGCGACGAGGCGCTGCCGGTGCTGCGCGAGTACCAGGCGCAGGGGCTGGTCGGCCACGTCGGGATCACCGGCTACACGCTGGACCTGCTGGAGGACGTCGCGATCAGCGAGCAGGTCGCCACCGTGATGACCTACTGCACGTACAACCTGCAGGACCGGCGGCTGGCCGCCACCGCCGAGCGGCTGGCCGCGCACGGGATCGGCGTCTTCAACGCCTCGCCGCTGCACATGGGCGCGCTCACCACCGCCGGCCCGCCGGAGTGGCACCCCGCCCACCCCGAGGTGGTCGAGGCGACGCGTCGCGCGGCCCGGCTGTGCGAGGAGGCCGGCACCCGGATCGAGACGCTGGCGATGCAGTTCGCGCTGGACCTGCCGGACGACAGCCCGATCAGCACCACGGTCGTCGGCACCGCCAACCCGAAGAACATCGCCCGCAACGTCGCCACCCTGGGCCAGCGCCCGGACCCGGCCCTGCTGGCCGCGGTGCAGGACGTGTTCGGTGCCTGGACGAACGTCGGCTGGGACGTGCCGAAGCCGACCGAGACGCCGGTGGCCTGACGTGCTGGTCGACGCGCACGTCCACCTCTGGGACACCGACCGGCTGCCCTACCCGTGGCTGGACGAGTTCACCCGCCTGCGCCGGCCGTATCTGCCGGAGCACCTGGCCGCCGATCTCGGCGCGGTCCGCCTGGACGGGCTGGTGCACGTGCAGGCGGACTGCGCCCCGGAGCGCGCGCTGGACGAGGTCGACCTGGTGGCCGGGCTGACGTCCGCGGTGCCGGTGCTCGGGATCGTCGGCCACGCGCCGCTGGAGCGCGGGGCGGCGGTGGCCGAGCACCTGGCCGCGCTGACCGCCCGCCCGCTGGTGCGCGGCGTGCGGCGGTCGACCCAGAACGAGCCGCTGCTGCTGGCCGAGGCCGCCTACGCGGACGGGCTGGTCGAGGTGGCCCGCGCCGGGCTCGCCGCCGACCTGTGCGTGCGCGCCGAGCACCTGCCGCAGGCCGTGCGGACGCTGCGCGCCGTCGCCGACCGCGCCCCCGACCTGCGGGTGGTGCTCGACCACGCCGGCAAGCCGCCGGTCGGCGGGGACCTCACCGCCTGGGCCGCCGACCTGGCGCGGCTCGCCGCCCTGCCCGGGGTGACGTGCAAGGTGTCCGGCCTGGTCACCGAGGGCGACTGGGACACCTGGACCGAGGAGCAGGTGCTGCCGGTGATCCGCACGGTGCTGGAGGTCTTCGGCCCGGAGCGCGTGATGGTCGGCGGCGACTGGCCGGTGCTGACCCTGGCGTCCGACTACCCCCGCTGGCACCGGCTGGTCGAGCAGGCGCTCGCCGACCTGACCGCGGAGCAGGCCGAGCAGGTCCGCTCCGGCACCGCGGTGCGCACGTACCGCCTCTGACCCGTGGGCCGCCGACCGGCGTCCCGCACCCACGAGAAACAAGGAGCACTCCCCGTGATCGACTTCACCGACCGCGCCCAGGTCGCGAAGGCCATCCAGTTCACGAACGTCAACGCGAACCTCACCCGTGCGCAGGTCACCGCGCACCTGGAGACCTGCGCGTCCTACGGCTTCCACGCCGCGATGATCGCGCCGGTCTGGTGCGCCCTCGGCACGGAGGTCCTGGCCGGCACCGGCGTGCGCGTCGCGTCCACGCTGAACTTCCCGCAGGCCAACGACACCCTCGGCATGAAGATCGCCGCGCTGCGCGAGCTGGCCCGCACCGGCGCCGACGAGTTCGACTTCCCGCCGAACCCCGGCCTGCTGGTCGGCGGCGAGATCGAGGCGTACACCCACGAGATGAACGAGGTCGTGCGGGTGGCGCACGAGGAGGGCCTGGTCGTGAAGGCCATGCTCGAGTTCGGCTTCCTGGACGACGCGCAGAAGGACCTCGCCTCGAAGATCGCCGCGGACTCCGGGATCGACTGGATCAAGAACTCCTCCGGCTGGGGCGTCGGCGGCTGCGCGGCAACCGTGCCGGACGTGCAGATCCTCGCCGCGCACGCCACCGCGACCACCCGGGTCAAGGTGTCCGGCAAGGTCAACTCGCTGGAGAAGATGCGCGAGCTGTTCGAGGCCGGCGCGGAGCTGGTCGGCACGTCCTCGGCGACGCAGATCGTCGACGGCCTGGTGGGCGACGCGGATGCCTACTGAGTCGGGCGCGGCCCGGGTCGGGATTCTCGGCTCGTACGCCCGGGCGCTGGTGCTGACTGCCGACCGGATCCCGCAGCCCGGCGAGACGCTGGTCGGCACCGACTACCGGGAGACGTGGGGCGGCAAGGGCTCCGACATGGCGGTGCAGGCCGCCCGGCTCGGCGCCGAGGTCACCTACGTCGGCGTGGTCGGCGACGACGCCTTCGGGCGCGGCTTCCGCGAGCTGATGGACGTCGAGGGCGTGGGCACCACCCACCTGCGGGTCACCGCGGAGCGGCCCACCGGCGTCGGCATGATCATCAAGGACGCCGCCGCCCGGAACGTGATCGTGGTGGACATGGGGGCGAACGAGCTGTTCTCCCCCGCCGACGTGGACGCCGCGCTGCCCGACCTGACGCAGGTCGACGTGGTGCTCGCCCCGCTGGAGATCCCGCTGGCCACCGCCCTGCACGGGCTGGCCGCCGCGCACGCCGCCGGGGTGACCACCGTGCTCAACCCGGCCCCGGCCGTGGACCTGCGCGCGGTGGACCTGTCCGCGGTCGACGTGCTGACCCCGAACGAGACCGAGGCGAAGGTCGCGCTGGGCCTGGCGCCCGACGCGGACGTGCCGGCCCGCGAGGTCGCCGAGCGGCTGCTCGCCCGGGGCACCCGCGCCGTGGTGATGACCCTCGGCGAGCAGGGGGCCCTGGTGGTCACCGCCGCGGGGGCCGTCGCGGTCCCCGCGCTGCCGATCGAGGTCGTCGACTCCAACGGCGCCGGCGACTCCTTCAACGCGGGGCTGTGCGTCGCGCTCGCCGAGGGCCGCCCGCTGGTAGAGGCCGCCCGGTTCGCCGGGGCCGTCGCGGGCCTGGCCTGCCAGGAGTGGGAGACCGTCCCGTCCTACCGCACCCGTGCCGAGGTGGAGGCATTCCTCGCCGCCGCCGGGGCGCTGGTCTGAGACCGAGGAGAGAGCAGTGCAACCCGATCGCATCCTGCACCCCGACCTCGCGCAGGCCCTGGCCGAGCTCGGCCACGGCGACGTCGTGCTGGTCACCGACGCCGGCTTCCCGATCCCCCGCGACGCGCGGGTGGTCAACCTGGGGCTGACCGCCGGCACCGTCGACGCGCTGACCATCCTGCGCACCCTGCGCCCGCACCTGTTCGTCGAGGAGGTGCGGTTCGCCCCGGAGGTCCGCAGCCACTACCCCTCGCTGTACGCGGACCTCCAGGAGATCTACACCGGCTCCGGCGCCGACTTCCTGCCCGCCCCGCACGAGGAGCTGATCGAGACCTGGGCCCCGCGCGCCAAGGTCGTGATCCGCTCCGGGTCGCTCACCGCCTGGGCCAACGTCGCGCTCACGGCCGCCACCGACCCGTTCGCGTGGTTCACCGCCGCGGAGCACGTGCAGGTCCTGCCCACCTATGTCGAGCGTCGTCGTCGGATCACCGACGGCGTCGTCCCGGCCCTGCCCTGAGGAGCATCCCCATGACCACCGCACTCGCCCGCACCTGGGCCGAGGGCCGCGCCGCCGTCGGGCTCTGGTGCGCCCTCGGCGACGCCGCCGTGCTCGAGCTGGCCGCGCGGGCCGGCTTCGACTACGTGACCGTCGACCTCCAGCACGGCCTCAACACCTGGCACTCGCTGCCGCAGACCCTGCGCGTGCTGCGCGGCACCGGCACCACCGTGCTGGTCCGCGTGCAGACCGCCGACCCGGTGCAGGTCACCCGGGCGCTGGACCTCGGCGCCGACGGCGTCGTGGTGCCGATGGTGGAGGACGCCGCGACGGCCGCCGCCGTGGTCGCCGCCTGCCGCTACCCGAGCACCCGGGAGGGCGCACCGCACGGCGAGCGCTCCTACGGGCCGGTGTGGGCCGACCACGACGGCCCCGGCGTGCCCGAGGAGGCCTCCGACTCGGCGGTCTGCGTGCTCCAGCTGGAGACCGCGACGGCGGTGGCGAACCTGGCCGAGATCGTCGCGGTCCCGGGTGTGCACGCCGCCTACGTCGGCCCCTACGACCTGGCGCTGTCGCACGGCCGCGGCGGCGAGACCTACCGGGACTCGCCGACGATGGCCGCGCTGATCGAGCAGGTGATCACCGCCGCCGACGCCGCCGGGATCGTCGGCGGGATGCACTGCGACGGGCCGGAGATGGTCGCGCACTGGCGCGCCCGCGGGGCCCGGATGCTCACCGCCGCGCTCGACACCACCGTCGTGCGCACCGCCTACCAGGGCCTCGCCCAGGACGCCGCGAAGGCTGCGCTGCTCTGACGCACCACCCGCGGCCGGGCACCGACGCCCGGCCGCGGCCTCCGGCCGGTCACCCCCGGCCCGACCCCCTGAGAAGGACCGTCATGTCGATCGACACCACCGAGGCTGTCACCACCGATCAGCTCGGCCGTCCCGTCTACCGCCTGTCCACCGGCCTGTACCGCCGGCTCGTGTGGACCCTGTCCGGCAACTTCCTGTTCCTGCTCGCGCTGTACAACGCCGTGATCTCGGTGTTCCTGCCCAACACGGTGCAGAAGATCACCGACGCCTCCCCTGGCGGCGGCGACAAGGTCGTGGCGCTGGCCACGATCATGACCATCTCGTCGTTCCTGACGATCTTCGCCCAGCCGCTCGCCGGGGCGTTCAGCGACCGGTGCCGCTCGCGGTTCGGCCTGCGCGCGCCGTTCATCCTGGTCGGCTCGTTCATCGGCGGCGCCGCGATCGTGATGCTCGCGCCGCAGACCTCGATGATCGGCATCGGGATCTTCTGGGTGATCGCCTCGATCACGCTGAACATCATGAACGGCCCGCTGGCCACCGTGCTCGCGGACCGCGTCGAGACCCAGCGCCGCGGCATGGCGTCGGGGTTCATCGGCGCCGCGCAGACCGGCGGCGGCACCCTCGGCATCATCTTCGGCGGGTGGATCGCCAACCGGAACCTGCCGCTGGGCTACGTGATCTTCGGCGTCGGCATCTTCCTGGTCTGCCTGGTGTTCGTGCTGCTCAACCCGGAGCCGTCCACCAAGAACATGCAGGTCGAGCCGTTCTCCTGGCGGACGTTCTTCACGCAGTTCTGGGTCTCGCCGCGCAAGCACCCCGACTTCGGCTGGGCGTTCGGCGGCCGGTTCCTGATGTACCTCGGCTACCAGGGCGTCGTCGCGTACCAGCTCTACATCCTGCGCGACTACATCGGGCAGTCCGAGTCGGCCTCCAACGTGACGATCGGCGTGATGTCGACCATCCAGCTCGTCACGCTGATCCTGTCCTCGGTGGTCTCCGGCTACCTCTCCGACAGGTTCCAGGCCCGCAAGCCCTTCGTGTTCTTCGCGACCATCGTCATGGCGGTGTCGTACCTGGTGCCGCTGTTCTGGCGCACCGAGTCCGGCATGCTCGTGATGGCCGCGGTGCTCGGCCTCGGCTACGGCGCGTACATGTCGATCGACATGGCGCTGATGACGCAGGTGCTGCCGAACGACGGCGAGAACGCCGGCAAGGACATGGGCGTGCTCACGATCGCGACCAACCTGCCGCAGATGCTCACCCAGCCGATCGTGGCGGTGCTGCTGACGATCTCCTCCGGCAGCTACGTGATCCTGTTCGTCTGGGCGATCGTGCTGGTGTTCGTGTCGTCGCTGCTGGTGCTGCCGATCAAGTCGGTGAAGTGACCTCTGCTTCTCCTGACCCCGGCCCGGCTGCTCCATCCGTGGGGCGGCCGGGCCGTGGGCGTGCCGGCGGACATAATGGCGCCATGCCGGAGGCGACAGAGGGTGCGCGCACGCTGGACCGTGGGCTCGCGGTCCTGGAGGCCGTGGTCGGCGGGGCCGCCCGCCTGGAGGACGTCGCCGAGCGCACCGGCCTGAGCCGCTCCGCGGTGCACCGCCTGCTCACCACGCTCACCCAGCGCGGGTACCTCCAGCAGGTCGCCGGCGAGGGGTGGCGCGCCGGTTTCGGGCTGATCGAGCTCGCCGGGCAGGCCGAGCAGCACCTCGACCCCGCCCGCGTGCTCCAGGAGGCGATCGAGGACATCGCCGTGCAGGTGCAGGACTCGGTGCACGTCGGTGTGCTCCAGGGCAGCCAGGTCGTCTACGTCGCGAAGGCGCAGGGCGCCCGCACCCTGCAGCTCATCTCGCACGTCGGCCTGCGGCTGCCCGCGCAGAACACCGCCCTCGGGCGGGCGCTCCACGCGTTCGACGTCGAGGCGGCGACGGCGACCTTCGACCCGACGCTGACGCAGACCCCGCGCTCGGTCCGCACCGTCGAGGAGTTCGCCCGGCTGCTGACCGAGACCCGCGAGCGCGGCTACGGCATCGACGACGAGGAGAGCACGCTCGGGCTGACCTGCGTGGCCGTCGCGCTGCCCGCCCCCGACGGCGCGCGCCCGGTCGCGGCGGTGTCCGTCTCCACGCCGACGGTGTACATGGACGACCAGCGCCTCACCGACCTGGTCGACCTGCTCACCCGCTCCGCCCCGGCGATCGGCCGCCGCTTCGCCGCCGCCCGCCGCGCGGGGCTGACGATCTGACGTCTGCGGCCCCGCGCACTCCCTGTCCCGCGCCCGCACGCGCCCGAGGTTCGCCGAGTTGTCAACTTGTGTCGCTTCAGCACGTCCGGAAGCGACAAGAGATGACAACTCGACGCAGCGGAGCGTGCCCGGGTCAATCGACGACCGGGCCGGGGTAGGGGGCAGGGTCGGGGAGGCCGCCGAGGGCGTAGCCGATGCCGAAGCCGGTGGACCAGGACAGCGCCGCGACGTCGCCGCGGGAGCGGACGCGCAGCACCTCGCCCGCGACGATCGACGTGCGGCGGGCGATCCGCCAGGGCCAGGAGCGGGTCAGCCGGTGGCCCACGTCCGCGCGGGTCGCCACGGCCACGCGGGCGGCCCGGGCGGACGCCGTCGACCGGGCCGCCGCGCGCGACCGGTGCGCGGCGGCCACGGCCCCGTAGCGCGCGGCGAGCCACCGCTCGCCCATGCCGGTGCCCCTCCCCTGCCGCCACGCGCCGCGCAGGGAGGCCCGCAGGCGCATGTGCACGACGGCGTCCGGCACGTAGGCGAGGTCGGCGCCGGCGAGCTGGGCGCGCCAGCACAGGTCGGTGTCCTGGAGGAAGCGCACCGCGGGGTCGAAGCCGCCGAGCCGCCGGAACAGCGACGTGCGGATGCCGAGGTTGCTGGAGGAGGCGTGCGGCAGCCAGGGCAGCGGCTCGGTGTGCTGGAGGCCGTCCACCTGCGGGAGCGCGCGGGACCGCTGCGCGGCCTCGTCGTTGAGCACGGCCCACTCCAGGCGTCCGGCGGTGACGGCGTGGTCGGCGAGGGCCCCGCGCATCTGCTCCAGCCAGCCGGTGTCCACCACGTCGTCGGCGTCGCAGAACAGCAGCACCTCGCCGCGGGCGACCGAGGCGGCGGCGTTGCGGGCGGGCCCGGCGCCGATCTGCGCGGAGGCGTCGAGCACGCGCAGGTCGGGCAGGGCGTCGGCGTGGGAGCGGGCGACCTCCGGGGTGCCGTCCTGCGAGCCGTTGTCGGCGACCAGCACCTCCCACCGGCAGTCGGTCTGCTGGGCGGCGAGGGCGTCGAGCTGGCGGGGCAGGGTGCCGGCGGCGTCGCGGGCGGCGATCACCACGGAGACGTCGAGCGGTGCGGCGGCAGTCATGGGTCCCCCTGACAGTTGTTCCGGACAATCCGGACAATTCACCCGTTCAGGGGATCATGGCTGCGCGCGACGCGCATCTCGGAGGCTCAGTACCGCTCGGGGCCGTAGTCGATCCGGTAGTGCTGCTCCCGCGAGCGCTCGCCGATCCTCCGCGCGGGCACCCCGCCGACGACGGTCCACGGCGGCACGTCCTGGGTGACCACCGCGCCGGCGGCCACCACGGCCCCCTCGCCGATCGTCACCCCGCGCACCACCGTCGACCGGCTGGCCAGCCACGCGCGGTCCCCGATCGTGATCGGGCCCAGCCGACCGGCGAAGCCGGGGTCCTGCATGTCGTGGTCGGCGGTCACCAGCAGCACGTGCGAGGCGATCACCACGTCGTGCCCGATGTCGATGCCGCCGCGCGCGTCCACCTGGCAGAACCGCCCGACGTGGCAGCGTCCCGCGATCCGCAGGTTGCCCGGCTCCAGCACCTCGGAGCCGCCGAACAGGTAGACGTGCTCACCCAGGTCCGCACCCAGCCGGCGCAGCGCGCGGATGCGCAGGGCGTTGCTCGGCACGTGGGTCAGCACCCGGTTGAACAGCAGCTCGCCGCGTCGTCCCATGTCAGGCTTCCTTTCGCGCGGTCGAGCCGGCGGGCTCGAGATCAGCAGGGCCCGCGGCGCGCGGTGCCGGGGCGTCGTCCAGCAGGGCGGCGATGGCGTCCGGGCTCAGCCGACGCAGCGCGAGCGCTCGACCGGCGGCCCCGCGCCGGGCCAGCTCGACGGGATCGGCGATCAGGGCGTCCACCGCCTCCACCAGCTCGGCGGCACCGACCGTCCCCTCGCCCACGGTGCGCACCTCGGCCTCGCCGAACAGGTGCACCGCCCCGCGGGTGTCGTCGGTGACCACCGCGCAGCCGTGCGCCATCGCGGCGATCAGCGGCCCGCTCACGGCGTACCGGGCGGTCGGCGACCCGCCGGCGCCCCAGCCGTCGTGCCGCCAGCGCACCACCACGGCGGCCCGGGCGAACGCGGCGCGCACCCCGGCCTCGTCGGTGAAGCCCAGCAGCCGCACCCGGTCGTCGTCACCCGCCGCCGCGCGGATCTCGGCCTCGGTCCCCGCCGAGCACGCACCGACCGCCAGCGTCCAGCCCGCTGGCCAACCGGCGGCGGCGCGGACCAGGGGCAGCACGTCGGCGGCCTCGGCCACGTAGCCGGGCACCAGCACCTCGCGGCGGTCCGTGACCGGGGTGCGCACGTCCGCCGGGGCGGCCACGTGCGGCACGTCCTGCACGGTGCGGTCCAGCCGGTGCACCCGCTCCAGCGCCCGCGCGCCCTCCGGCGACAGGCACAGCACCTTCTCCGCCCGGCGCAGCAGGTCGCGCTCGGCGGCCCGACCCAGCGAGGCGGACAGCGCGGCGGCGAGGCGGCGGCCGCCCCGACGGTCCAGCGCCCGGGTGAAGAACGCCCCGCCGGACAGCTCGGGCACGTCGTGCACCATCAGCCAGACCCGGCGCCCGCGGCGGGCCAGCCACCAGGCCGCCCAGAACTCGGCGAGCCCCCGCCCGGCCTGCTCGACCAGCACCACCTCGGAGGCGGGACGGCGCAGCAGCCGGCGGGTCAGCCGCACGGCCAGCGCGGCGGACTGCGAGGCGGCGGGATCGGCGGGCAGCCGCTCGACGTCCACCCGGTCCGGCGCGGTCAGCGCGGCGAGCACCGCGCCGAAGGCGTCCGCGTAGGCGGCCACCCCGCTCGGGCTCGGCGGCAGGCGCGTCACGTGCACCACCCGCTCCACGGTCATCGACGACCGACCAGGCGGCGCACGCCGTCCCGGGCGGAGACCACCGCGCGCTGCGCCCCCTCGACCGCACCCAGCAGGCGGGTGCTGCGCCGGGGCAGGTCCTGGGCGAGGGTGCCGGTGCGCTCGGCCGTGACCAGCGAGCCGCTGAGCTGGCCGAAGGTGTGCAGGGCCGCGACGGCGAACCCGGCACGACCGTCCCGCCATGCTCCGCTGAACACGGTGGTGCGCGCGAGCTCGCGCAGCAGGGCCACCGGGTCGTCGATCCGGGCGAAGCGATCGGGGTTGTTGGCCGCGTAGCGCAGGATCTTCTCCGTGGTCTGGTCGATCGTGCGGAAGTTCAGGTGCGCGATCGGCGGCACCTGCTCCGGGGCGTCGATCCCCCGGCCGTCCAGCACCGGCGGCACGTGGGCGAGGGCGGGCTCGGCGTAGCGCACCCGGCCCCGGCGCAGCAGGGCGAACTTGGCGCTGCCCTGCAACGAGTGCGCGAGCATCCGGCCGAAGGCGGCGTTGTCGTAGCGCAGCCGCACCGCCACCACGTCGTCGGGGCCGCCGTCGGCGGGCGCGTCCAGCACCGGGCGCAGGGTGCCCAGGTAGCCGGCGGGCAGGTGCTCGTCGGCGTCGACGAACAGCACCCAGTCGCTGGTGGCGGCGTCCAGCCCGCGCTGCCGGACCTCCTCGACCACCGGCGCGTCCGGCACGGGCACCACGCGGGCGCCGTGGGCCTGCGCGACGGCGGCGGTGTCGTCGGTGGACGCCATGTCGCACACCACGACCTCGTCGAAGCCGGCCAGCAGCGGCAGGCAGTCGCGCAGCAGATCGGCCTCGTCACGGGAGTAGACGACGGCGGTCACCGTGCTCGGGGGGGTCATGCTGCCGAGGGTAGATCGGCCGTCCGGGGCATCGGCACCGCTCACAGGGTGAATTGGGACGAATCCACCCATATGACGCATCTCGGACGGCTAGCCTCGCAGGCACGCCCGGGACCGCCCGGACCCGCCGGAGAGGACCGTCAGATGAGCCACGTCGTCGTCGTGGGGACCGGGATCGTCGGGCTCGCCGTCGCCGCGCGGCTGGCCGCCCGGGGCAACCAGGTGACCGTCCTGGACAAGGAGGACGGCCTGGCCCGGCACCAGACCGGCCGCAACTCCGGCGTGATGCACTCCGGCCTGTACTACGCCCCCGGCAGCCTCAAGGCGACCATGGCCACCGCCGGCGCCCGCTCGATGACCGCCTACGCCCGCGAGCGCGGGGTGGCCGTCGAGACCTGCGGCAAGCTGGTCGTCGCCACCGACCCCGAGGAGATCCCCGGGCTGGAGAAGCTGGCCGAGCGCGCCGTCGCCAACGGGGTGCCGGTGCACCGGCTGGACGCCGCCGGCGCCCGCGAGCACGAGCCCCACGTCCGCGCCCTCGCCGCCCTGCGCGTCGAGACCACCGGCATCGTCGACTACCCCGGCGTCTGCCGGGCGCTCGCCGAGGACATCCGTGCCGCCGGCGGGCAGATCCTGCTCGGCGAGGAGCTGGTCGCCGCCCGCACCGTGGCCGACGCCCCGGGCACCCGCGGACGGGTCGAGATCCGCACCACCCGCGCGGACCGCGAGGCCGACGCCCTGGTGGTCTGCGCCGGCCTGCACGCCGACCGGGTCGCCCGTGCGTGCGGGCTGGAGCCCGAGGCGCGGATCGTGCCGTTCCGCGGCGAGTACTTCGAGCTCACCCCCGAGGCGGGCGCGCTGGTCAATGGCCTGATCTACCCGGTGCCGGACCCCCGCTTCCCGTTCCTCGGCGTGCACCTGACCCGCGGCGTGGAGGGCCACGTGCACGCCGGCCCGAACGCAGTGCTGGCGCTGGCCCGCGAGGGCTACACCTGGCACGACGTCTCCCCGCGCGACCTCGCCGACAGCCTGGCCTGGCCCGGGCTCTGGCGGCTGGCCGCGCGCAACTGGGCGCCGGGCGCCGCCGAGGTCGGACGCTCGATGTCCCGGCACGCCTTCGCCCGCAGCCTGGCGCGACTGGTGCCGGGGATCACCGCCGGCGACCTGGTGCCCGCCCCCGCCGGGGTGCGCGCGCAGGCGCTGCGCCGCGACGGCGGGCTGGTGGACGACTTCCTGGTGCAGGCCGCGGGGCGGCAGGTGCACGTGCTCAACGCCCCCTCGCCGGCGGCCACCGCCTCGCTGGAGATCGCGAAGCACATCGTGGAGCGGCTGGACGCGGCGGTGCCGGTCGCGGCGTGAGACGCGCGGAGAGGCATCGCGGCGTGAGCGCCGCGCGGTGGGGCGCGGCGGCGTGAGTGACGGGCCCGGGGCACGTGCCGACCAGACTCCGGACGCGCACCAGGGGCATTGGTCCCGGGATCACCCGATCGGCGCTGCCACGATCGGGTGACCGCCGCACGTCCCGCACGATCCCGCTGGTCACGTCGTCGTGACCGACAGCCAAGGAGTCCTCGATGCGCGTCCACGCCCTGCTCGCCACCCTCGGCCTCGTCGCCGCCACCGCCGCCGTCACCGTCGGGTCGGCCCCGACGACCGCCTCGGCCGACACCGCCTGCTCGAGCTCGCTCATCACGATCAACGCCGGCCCGGGCGCGGAGCCGCCGACGACCGCGTCGGGCCACCGGCACAACACCGGGAACCACTACGTCAGCGGGATCGCCGGCGGGCGCTGGTTCTGGAACGCGGACAACAACGGCGGGTGGGACGGCGACACCGCCGACACCTACTTCGGCTCGCGCCGCTGCTCGTGAGGTGTCCCCGCACGCTGTCGGCGATGGCGGTCGGCGCTCTGCTCGTGGGCTGTGCCCCGCAGGTGCCGGCGGCCTCGCCGATCGGGGTGTCCGACCCGGACCAGATCACCCTGGTGGCGATCGGTGAGGTCGCCGTCGGCGACTGCCTCGCGAGCACCGTGACCTCCGACGACCGGGCGGCCACGGCCCCGTGCGACGAGCCCGGCGCGATCCCCGTGCACACGGTCTCGACGGTCGGGCAGGACGCCCCGGCGCAGCGCCCGGCGGAGCCGGTGGTGAACGGGTACGCGCTCGCCGCCTGCTCCCCGACGACCGAGGCATTCGCCGCTGAGCACCAGCGCCCGACCACGGGCCTGCTCGAGATCGCGGTCGTGCCGGACGTCACCTGGGCAGGACCGGACACCCCCGTGCTCTGCTCGGTGCTGGAGAACGGGTGACCGTCGCCCGGTTCGACGAGGTGACCGTCGCACGGCACGGGCGCACGATCGTCGACCGCGCCACCTTCGAGGTGCAGCCCGGCACCGTGCACGCGCTGCTCGGGCACAACGGGGCGGGCAAGACGACCCTGCTGCGCGCACTGTGCGGCATGGTTCCGCTCGCCGGTGGACGGATCGTCGCCGACAGGACCCCGGCGGTCTTGTTCGCGCACACCCGACTCCCCGGCGACCTCGCTGTGGCCGACCTGCTCGAGCACCGGAGCCGGCAGTGCGGGCGGACTCGCCTGGAGGCCGCCGACATCGCGGCACGCACCGGGGTGGCCCGGTTCGCCGAAGTGCGCGCGGCGCGGCTGTCCACAGGCATGGCCCAGCGGGCCGGACTCGCGCTCGCCCTGCTCGCCGGCAGCGACCTGCTGGTGCTGGACGAACCGACCACCGGGCTGGACCCGCAGGGCGTCACCTCGCTGCTGGACCTGATCAGGTCGCTGCGCGATGAAGGACGCACCGTGATGATCTGCTCGCACGACCTGTCGCGACTGGAACTCGTCTGCGACGACATCACCTGCCTGCGCGGCGGCCGAGTGACCGCGACCGGCAGCATCGCGGCCCTGAGCGACGGCTTGCCGGCTTCCGGCCAGCTGCTGCGCACCAGCGACGACGGGCGGGCCGCGCGACTGCTCGTGGCGGACGGCGTCGCGGCCCGGCGCACTCCGCGCGGTGTCCGCGTCCCCGCGGGGACCGATCTCTCGAGGGCGATCGCCACGATCGGGCCGGTGCACGAGGTCACAGCCGAGGCGGGCCTGTTCGACCGTGTCTACGACCGGTATGCCGGAGCACCCGAGGCCGAGCGGTCCAGACGCCCCACGAGACGACGCAGCGAACGGAGACGCGCAGCAGCACTCCGGGACGTCCGGTCGTGAGGGGCACGACGATCGACCTGACCGCGCGACGCCGCGTCTTCCTGGCGGTGCTGGTGCTGGCCTTGCTGGTGGCGGTGGCCCTCCCGACGGCGCGGGCGCTCACCTCGTCCACCGACGTGGCCGGTGCAGTGGCCGCAGCCGAGACAGACGCCGCGATGATCACCGCCTCCGGGATGCCCGCGACGACGGCGCAGCTGTACGCGGAGCCGCGCTATCTGATCGCCTCGCAGGGCCCGCTCGACCTGGCGGGTGCTTCCATCGCCCTGGCGCTGCTCGCACTGGTGGGGGGCGCCGCCCTGACCGGCGGAGACTGGCGCACCGGCGCGGTCACCTCGCTGGTCCCGGACTGGCGACGGCGCGCCCGGCCCCTGGTCTCCTCGGTGCTGGCCTGGGTGGCGCTGGCCTCTGCACTGGCGGTGACGGTGCTGGCCACGACGGCGTGCGGCCTGCTGCTCGCCGCACACCTGCGCGGGTCGATCACGGGCCTCGACATGGCGACGCTGGCACTGGTGGCGGGACGAGGCACTCTCGTCGCCGGGGTCGCGGCGTCCGTCGGTGCGGGCCTGGGCACCGCCTTGAGGACCGATGTGCTCGTCGTCGTCGCGGTGCTGGTCGAGGTGCTCGCCGCCGAGCTGCTGGCACCCTCCCTCGCTCCGGGGTGGCAGACGCCGGGCGCGCGGCTGGTCGCCTTCCTCCTCTCACCGACCGGAGAGGGCCGGCTCCCGGAGTGCGACACCCCTGTCTGCGCCGCCCCGATCGTCTCCGGCGCGGGCTCGCCGGCCGGGTTCGCCGTGCTGATCGGGGTCGCGGTCACCGCGATCGCCCTGGCGGGCTGGGCCGCACGACGACCGGTCTGGCGATGACCGCCTGCGCGGCGCTCCCGGCCGCTCAGGCCGCCAGACCGCGCAGCACCACCGGTCGCACGACGACCGGCGCCGGGGCCTCCACCCGCCCGAAGGCGTAGCCGAGCCCCCAGGCGAGGTCCCAGCACCAGGCGGCGAGCTCGCCCCGGGACCGCACCCGGAGCAGCGCGGCCCCGCTGGTGAGCGCGCGGTGCACGGCCCGGCCGGCACCGAGGTGGTGGTGCTCGACGCCACCTGAGGCCGCCGCGCCGTCGTCGGCCCCGTCGGGCACCCCGGCCGTCGTCAGCCCGGCCACCGCCGCCAGACCCGCCTGCTGGTCGCGGTACCGCAGCGCGAGCCAGCGCTCGCCGGTGCCATAGTCGTAGCCCTGCCGGGCAGAGGCGCGCAGGCCGCCGCGCAGCCGCACGTGCACCACGGCGGCGGGCAGATGCACCAGCGGGACGCCGGCGAGCTGCACCCGCCAGCACAGGTCGGTGTCCTCCAGGTAGAGCGCGCCGGGGTCGAAGCCGCCGACGGCACGGAACACCTCGGTGCGCAGGCCCATGTTGCCGGCGCCCGCGTGCCGCAGGCCGGGCAGGTGCGCGGACTCCTGGAGCCCGTCCTGCTGCGGCAGCACCCGGGAGCGCAGCGCGGCGTCGTCGTTGAGGCGCCGGCCCTCGAAGGCCCCGGCGACGAAGGCGTGCTCGCGCAGGGCGTCGTGCATCGCGGCGAGCCAGCCCTCGGCCACCACGTCGTCGGCGTCGCAGAACGCGACGGCGGGGGCGCGGGCCACGGTGACGCCGACGTTGCGTGCCGCACCGGCACCACGCCGGGCGGAGGCGTCGACCACCCGCACGGGCAGCCGTTCGGCGTAGGAACGGGCGAGCGCCACGGTGCCGTCGGTGGAGCCGTTGTCCGCGACGACGACCTCCCACCGGAACGGCACCCGCTGGGCGGCGAGGGCGTCGAGCTGCTGGCCCAGGGTGGCCTCGGCCTGGTAGGCGGCGATGACGACGCTGAGCTCGACCGGCTCGGGGGCGACGGTGACCAGCACGTCGTGCAGGTTGGTCATGACATCAGCTCCCGGATCAGCGCGCGCACCCGCGGGCGGGTGGCGATCAGGTCGCCGGTGGTGGTGAAGCTCCAGCCCTCGGCGGCCAGGCCGTCGATCAGCCGGGCCGAGACGGCGGCGCGGTCGAAGCGCGGCAGGCTCTCACCGGGGCCGAGGGTCTCGGGGTCGGCGCGGGTGTCGTGCAGCAGCAGGATCCCGCCGGGGTGCACCACGTGCCGGGCGCGGTCGGCCACCACCTCGGCGGGGTCGTCCACCCAGTCGTGCGCCCAGCCGGACCAGATCACCACGTCGAGCCCGAGCCGGCGCCAGCCGCGCAGCGCGCCGACAGTGTGCGCGCCGTAGGGCGGGCGGAACAGCCGGACCGGCACCCCGGCGGCGGCCTCGACCCGGCGGCGCGCGTCGGCGACCACCGCCACCGCCTCGGCGTCGGGCAGGGTGGTGAGCCGGGTGTGGTCGGCGCCGTGCAGGGCGATCTCGTGCCCCTCGGCGACGATCCGGCGGACCAGCTCGGGGTGGGCGTCGGCGGCGTCGGCCAGCACGAAGAAGGTGGCGCGCACGCCGCGGTCGGCCAGCAGGTCGAGCAGCCCGGGCGTGTGCGCGGGGTCGGGGCCGTCGTCGTAGGTGAGCGAGAGCACCCGGTCCGGGGTGTCCGCGCAGAAGGTGACGGTGAGCGGGCGGAGCAGCGGCCCGGCGAGGGTGAGCGCGGTGCGGCGGCGCAGCGGGCGCGGGGCCGGGTCGCCGAAGTCGCCGAGGTCGCGCCGCAGCACGACCACCTCTCGCGGGGTCCTGCTGGTCACGCTGGTCCTCGTCCCGTGCTCGATCATCGTTCGCGGCTGCATCGGCTCCCCCTGCCCGCACCGAGGGACGCCCGACGGCCCTCGCCGCGGTCAGTGTGCCCGCTCCACCCCGTCCGAAGTGTCCGATTTGCGGCTTTTCACCCACGCATCACCCGGTGACTCGTCCGGTCGGGTGACAGGCAGCCCTCACATCAGGCCCAGCGCCACCAGCACCGAGTCCGCCACCCGGGCCGCGAGCGCCACCAGCGTGAGCGTCGGGTTCGCGAAGCCGCCGGTCGGGAAGGTCGAGGTGGAGGCCACGTAGAGGTTCTCCAGCCCGTGCACCCGGCACTCCGGGTCGACCACGCCGAGGGCCGGCGCCTCGCTCATCCGGGTGGTGCCGAGGTAGTGGTTGGTCGACGAGCCGAGCACCACGGGATCGATCGAGCCGCCCGCCGTCGCCGGCAGCAGCACGCCCAGACCGGCCCGCCGCACGGCCTGCGCGGTCAGCGCGTGCGCCCGGGCGGCACCGGCGGCGTCGGCCGCGCTCCACTCCCAGTCGATCGCCAGCCGGGGCATGCCGAAGGCGTCGGTCTGGCCGGCGAGCCGCACCCGGTTGCCGTCGTGCGGCAGCTGCTCGGCCTGGTGCAGCACGCGCAGGTGGTCGAAGTGCAGCGAGGGCCGCCGATAGGTGGACCAGCCGCCGTGCCCGACATAGGTGGAGCGCCGGCCGCCGGAGTGCCAGGCGCGGGCGAGCACCGCGTCCGCGCGGGACACCGCGCCCCACACGTCGCCGAGGCTCGGCACCCGGTGGCAGCGCAGCGCGTCGCGCACCGCCACCGCAGCCCGTCGGGCCTCCTGCGCGCGCCGGTCGGCCGGGTCGTCCTCGCGCTGGCTGCGGTGCCGAGGGAAGAACATCGTCGACAGCTGGGGCACCGGCTCGGCGCGCAGGGTGTCGTCGGACAGCCGCAGGTGGCCCATCACCGGCACGTCGTCCACCCGGCGCAGGTCGTAGAGCGCCATCGCGTCCAGCACGGCCGGGTCCTCGGGCACCAGCACGCCGCCGTCCAGCAGCGGGTGGTCCATGAAGTGACCGCCCAGATGCTCCTCCGCACGCCCGCCGGAGGCCCGGTCCAGCCCGCGCGCCACCCCGGGCGAGGCGAGCAGCAGCTGGGTCGTGGCGAGCCCGCCGCCGGCGACGACCACCACCGGCGCCCGGAACAGCACCTCGCGACCGGGCACCGAGGCGGCGCGCACCTCGGTCACGCGGCGGGAGCCGGGATCGGTGCGCAGCTCGAGCGCGTAGGCGTGGTGGTAGAGCGTGCAGCCCGGGTCGGCGGCGACCTCGGCCACGTGCTGCTCGGAGAAGGTCGTGCGGTCGGCGAACTGGAACACGTCGGTGCGCAGCACGTCGTCCACCGGCAGCCGCGACGCACCGGGCCGCTCCCAGAGCGCGCCGTCGTAGCCGGTCTCGGGCAGGCCGAACTCCCGCTGCGCCCGGCGGTAGGCGGGCGCGAGGTCGGCGGCGGTCAGCGGCCAGCCGGTGCCGGGCAGCCCGGCGCGCGGCTCCAGGTCGGAGTCGGCCAACGGCACCAGGCGCAGCCCGCGCCGGCCGTCGCCGATCTGCACGCTCCACAGGTTCGCGTTGCCGCCGACCTGCCGGGTGCCGCTGAGGTGCGCGACGGTGCCGAACCGCAGGCCGTCCGTCGCGGCGGCCATCGCACCGTCCGCCTCCGCGTCGGCCCCGATCCCGCCGCTCTCGATCAGCGCCACGTCCAGACCGGCGGCCAGCAGACCGCGGGCCACCGTGAGCCCGGCGGGCCCCGAGCCGATGACCACCGCGTCGGCGGTGCGCACCGCGTCGGGCGGGAGCGTCCGGGAGTCGATCAGCACGGCACCCTCCCGACACGTCACCGCGGGGCGACCCGCCCCACAGCGGGTCAGTGTGCACCCGGGACGTCACGATCGAGTGTCCGGTTTGCCCTGGTTCACCCGTGTGGCCGCAGCCGCTCTCACCCTCCGCCATCTGGGCGATATGTCCGACTTTCACCCCTTCATGCCTGTTTGGTCCGATTCGTCCGGGTTAGCCTCGGGACTGGCCGCGAGGACGACCGGCCGCCACACCCCACATCCCGCACCCGTGCCAGGAGGAGCCATGACCACCACAGCACCGGCCGACATCCCGGTGGTGATCCTGTGCGGCGGCATGGGGACCCGGCTGCGCGAGGCGAGCGAGAAGCTGCCCAAGCCGCTGGTCGACATCGGCGGCCGCCCGATCCTCTGGCACATCATGAAGACGTACTCCGAGCACGGCTTCCGGCGCTTCGTGCTGGCCCTCGGGTACAAGAGCGACCTGATCAAGCAGTACTTCCTCGACTACCGACACCTGACCTCGGACTTCACGCTGCACCTCGGCGGGACGGGTGACGACGCCGAGCCGGTGTTCCACAACGCGGCCGGCGGCGAGGACTGGGAGATCACCTTCGTCGAGACCGGGCTGACCACCGCCACCGCCGCGCGCATCCGCCGGGTGGCAGACCACCTGGACGCCCCGCGCTTCGCGCTCACCTACGGCGACGGCATCGGCGACGTGGACATCACCGGCGCGCTGCGCCACCACGAGGAGCACGGCCTGCTCGGCACGCTGACCGGCGTGCACCCGTCCAGCCGCTACGGCGAGATGCGGGTCGAGGGCGACTCCGTCGTCGAGTTCAACGAGAAGCCCACGCTGGCCGACGGCTGGGTCAACGGCGGGTTCTTCATGTTCGAGCGGGAGTTCGTGGAGAAGTACCTGGACGACGACCCCGCGGTGATGCTGGAGAGCACCCCGCTGCAACAGCTCGCCCGCGACCGCCAGCTGTCCGTCTTCGAGCACGAGGGCTTCTGGATGGGCATGGACACGTTCCGCGACTGGACCGAGCTCAACGGACTGTGGGACGCCGGACGCGCCCCGTGGAAGATCTGGGAGGACTGAACCCGTGCGCATCCTGGTCACCGGCACCGAGGGCTACCTCGGCAGCCTGCTCGCCCCCACCCTGCTGGGGCGCGGCGACGACGTCGTCGGGCTCGACACCGGCTACTACAAGAACGGCTGGCTCTACAACGGCGTGCACGAGACGCCGCGCACCCTGGTCAAGGACATCCGGCACGTCACCCCGGACGACCTGGCCGGCTTCGACGCCGTGGTGCACATGGCCGAGCTGTCCAACGACCCGATCGGCGACCGGATCGGCGACGTCACCTACGAGATCAACCACCACGGATCGGTGCACCTGGCGGACGCCGCCAAGCGTGCCGGGGTGAGCCGGTTCGTCTACATGTCCTCGTGCAGCGTCTACGGCGTGGCCGAGGGCACCGTCGACGAGACCAGCCCCACGGATCCGCAGACCGCCTACGCGCGGTGCAAGGCGCTGGTGGAGCGGGACGTCACGGCGCTGGCCGACGACGAGTTCAGCCCGACCTTCCTGCGCAACGCCACCGCCTTCGGCGCCTCCCCGCGCCAGCGCTTCGACATCGTGCTGAACAACCTGGCCGGCCTGGCGTGGACCACGCACCGGATCGCGATGACCTCCGACGGCACCCCGTGGCGGCCGCTGGTGCACGGGCTGGACATCGCCAAGGCGATCCGCGCGGTGCTGGACGCCCCGCGCGAGGCCGTGCACGCCCAGGTGCTCAACGTCGGCGCGGACTCGAACAACTACACGGTCCGGGAGATCGCCGAGACCGTGGGCGCCGAGTTCCCCGGCTGCGAGGTGTCCTTCGGCGAGCCGAGCGCGGACAACCGCTCCTACCGGGTGTCCTTCGCCAAGATCCGCGAGGTGCTGCCTGGCTTCGACACCGACTGGGACGCCGCCGCCGGCGCCGCCCAGCTGCACCGGGTGTTCGAGCAGATCGCGATGGACACCGAGACGTTCACCGGGCGCGGCCACACCCGCCTGGCGCAGATCGAGCACCTGCTCAAGACCGGTCAGGTGGACCCGCAGCTGTTCTGGACGGTGAACCCGTGAAGTACACCCCCACCGCCGTGGACGGCGTGATGATCGTGGACCTGGAGCCGCGCGGCGACGACCGCGGGTTCTTCTCCCGGACCTTCGACGTCGCCGAGTTCGAGGCGCACGGACTGGACACCGCCGTCGTGCAGTGCAACCTGTCGTTCAACCACCGCGCCGGCACCCTGCGCGGGCTGCACCGCCAGGTGCCGCCCTACGCCGAGGGCAAGCTGGTGCGCTGCACCGCCGGGGCGATCGTGGACGTGGCCGTGGACGTGCGCCCCGACTCGCCCACCTACGGCGAGCACGTGATGGTCGAGCTGTCCGCGGCCAACCGGCGCGCGCTGTTCATCCCGCCCTACGTCGCGCACGGCTACCAGACGCTCACCGACGACGCCGAGGTGACCTACCAGGTCAGCGGCCCCTACGCCCCTCAGGGCGAGCAGGGCTTCCGCTACGACGACGCCGCCTTCGGGATCGTCTGGCCGGTGCCGGTCACGGCGATCTCCGAGAAGGACGCCTCCTGGCCGCTGGTCTCCGCGTCCGCCGAGGTGACCCGATGATCGTCGTCGACTCGCTGCTCAAGGCGCGGCAGGCCGACGGCAAGCCGATCCGGGTGGCCCTGGTCGGCTCCGGGTTCATGGGCCGCGGGCTGGTCAACCAGATCGTCAACTCCGTTCCCGGCATGGAGGTGGTCGCGATCGTCGCCCGCCGCCCCGAGCAGGCCGTCCGCGCGTACACCGAGGCCGGTCTGTCCGGCGTGATCGAGGTCGGCTCCCCCGCCGCGCTGTCCCGCGCCGCCGCCTCCGGCACCCCGGCGATCACCTCCGACCATCGGGTCGCCGTCGCCAGCGACGCCGTGGACGTGGTGGTCGACGTGACCGGCGCGGTCGAGTACGGCGCCCGCGTCGCCCTGGACTGCTTCGAGCACGGCAAGCACCTGGTGCTGATGAACGCCGAGGTCGACGCCACCGTCGGCGCCGAGCTGGCGCGCCTGGCCGACAAGGCCGGCGTCGTCTACACCGGCTGCGACGGCGACCAGCCCGGCGTGCAGATGAACCTGTTCCGCTTCGTCACCGGCCTCGGGCTGACGCCGCTGGTCGCCGGCAACATCAAGGGCCTCCAGGACGAGTACCGCACCCCCACCACGCAGAAGGCCTTCGCCGAGCGCTGGGGGCAGGACCCGCACATGGTCACCTCCTTCGCCGACGGCACCAAGGTCAGCGTCGAGCAGGCGCTGGTCGCCAACGCCACCGGCATGTCCGTGCACCGGCGCGGCATGCTCGGCCGCGACCACGACGGCCACGTGGACGAGCTCACCGAGCGCTACGACGTCGACGAGCTGCGCGCCCTCGGCGGTGCGGTGGACTACGTCGTCGGCGCCCGCCCCGGCCCCGGCGTCTACGTGCTCGCCACCCACGACGACCCCAAGCAGCGGCACTACCTCGAGCTCTACAAGCTCGGCACCGGGCCGCTCTACTCGTTCTACCAGCCGTACCACCTGTGCCACTTCGAGGTGCCGACCACGATCGCCCGCGCCGCCCTGCTCGGCGACGCCACGATCCGCCCGCTCGGCGGCCCCACCGTCGAGGTGGTCACCACCGCCAAGACCGACCTGCCCGCCGGCACCGTGCTCGACGCGCTGGGCGGCTACCACTACTACGGGCAGGCCGAGAAGGCGTCGGTCACCCGCACCGAGCGGCTGCTGCCGGTCGGCGTCGCCGAGGGCTGCACCCTGGTCCGCGACGTGCCGAAGGACACCACCCTCACCTACGACGACGTGCTGCTCCCGCCGGGGCGGCTGGTCGACGAGCTGCGCGAGCGGCAGGCAGCGCTGTAACCAGCAGGACGGCGGGCGGCAGGCCCGCCGGCACACGCCCTGCGGGGCCGGGCAGCAGGGAGGCCACCGTGCCCGGACCCGACGCGCGCGCCATCGCGTTCTACCTGCCGCAGTTCCACCCCGTCCCGGAGAACGACACGTGGTGGGGCCCCGGCTTCACCGAGTGGCGCAACGTCGCCCGCGCCGGCCGCTGTTCCGCGGGCACGTGCAGCCGCACCTGCCCGGCGCCCTCGGCTTCTCCGACCTGCGGCTCCCCGAGGTCCGGCACAACGCCTCCTCCACCCGGTCGGCGGTCCCGTCGGCGTCGGCGTCGGCCCAGGTGCGCCGGTCCACCAGACCGGTTCCGGTGAACGCCACCGGGACGCTCGGCACCGCGACCGTCGAGCGGCCCGTCGCCAGCGTCGCCAGCACGTGCGCAGCAGCGGGCGGGGCGTCGGTCCGGCCGGCTCCCGCACCCGCGGCCAGCGCCGCGCCGGCGAGCACCAGCGCGACACCGACGACCAGCGTCGTCCTCGCGATGCGCGTCCGAGGCGCGGCCGCGCGCGTCCGGGGCGGCACCGCTCGCGGTCGTGACACCGCCACCGACGATCGATCCCTCACCGATGTCTCCACAGATGCATCCCCCTGCTCCGGCTCGGCCCGGATCGACCTCGCGGGGCCGCGTCGACACGCCCGCGCCCCTGACCAGGGGAGATGCCGACGCTAGCCAGGCGGGGCCCGCCGCGGGCGGCCGCGTAGGGGAAAACACTGGCGCGAGCCGAAACTCGCAGGGTCATCCCTCGACGGGACCGGTGTGCCGCGCCGACCCCGGGCCCGCGACCCCGCGCAGCATCACCCGTTCGCCCGCCCTCTTCACCCGGCCCTGCCGGACAAACCGGACATATCCCCACATAGACTCCATCGCAGGAACGGGCCTGGGGACCACGACGACCTGTCCCCCGGGGTCCACGACGACACGACGTGAAGGGGGCCGCAGGTGAGCGAGCTCGGAGCACGCGCGGTGAGCTTCTACCTCCCGCAGTTCCACCCGGTGCCGGAGAACGACGCCTGGTGGGGTCCCGGCTTCACCGAGTGGACCAACACCGCCAAGGCCCGGCCGCTGTTCCGCGGGCACGTGCAGCCGCACCTGCCGGCCGATCTCGGCTTCTACGACCTGCGGCTGCCGGAGGCGCGCGAGGCGCAGAGCGACCTGGCCCAGCGCTACGGCGTCGAGGCGTTCGTGTACTGGCACTACTGGTTCGGCGGCGGCCGACGGATCCTCGAGCGGCCGTTCGCGGAGGTGCTGGCCTCGGGCGCGCCCTCGGTGAAGTTCTGCCTGGCGTGGGCCAACCAGACCTGGAGCGGGATCTGGCACGGCGCCAGCGACAAGGTGCTGATGGAGCAGACCTACCCGGGCCTCGAGGACGAGATCGCGCACTTCGAGCACCTGCTGCCGGCGTTCCGGGACGAGCGCTACCTGCGGGTGGACGACAAGCCGGTGTTCTACGTGTTCCGCCCGGAGGAGCTGCCGGACGCCGCCGCCTTCGTCGACCGCTGGCAGGCCATGGCCCGCGCCGCCGGACTGCCCGGGCTCTACCTGGTGGCGGAGGTCTCCGACCTGCTCGGCGCCGGCCCGCGCTACGTGGACGTGGACGCGGCCGGCTTCGACGCGGGCGTCTACATGCGGATCCCGGCCCGGCGCACCCAGGCCGACATCCTGCGGATGCGGTTCGGCCGCAAGGTGCTGCACCGGCCCGAGGTGTACCCGCACGCGACGGACTTCGTGCCGGCGCCCGCCGGGATCTCCGAGCGGTTGCAGCCCTGCGTCTACCCGAACTGGGACAACACGCCGCGCTCCGGCCGGCGCGGGCTCGCGGTGACCGGGTCGACCCCGGAGCTGTTCCGGCGGCACGTGACCCAGGCGGTCGCGACGCTGACGGACCGGCCCGCCGCCGAGCGGCTGCTGTGGGTCAAGTCGTGGAACGAGTGGGCCGAGGGCAACCACCTGGAGCCCGACCTGGAGCACGGCCACGGCTGGTTGCAGGCGCTGCACGACGGCCTGACCGCGTCGAGCACGCTCGCGACCGAGCCCGCCCGGGTGCTGACCGGGGCGCTCGGCACGCCGGTCGCCGCGGCCGCCACCACCCCGACGGGCGCGGCCCGTGGGTGAGGCACGCGCCCCGCAGGTCGTGGCGCGCCCCACCGACGCCGGACGGCCCACCCGTCCGCTGCGGATCGCGATGCTGTCCTACTACCTGCCCTCGGGCTCGAAGATCGGCGTCGGCTTCCAGGCGCACGAGCTGGCGACCGAGCTGGCCCGGCGCGGCCACCACGTCGACATGTTCAGCGACTGCCCGCCGGTCGAGGGCGCCCTCTACGGGCACCGCGACGTGCACATGACCGGATCGCTGCGCACCTTCCGCTTCGCCTCCGCGCTGCGCCGGCAGGACTACTCCGGCTACGACGTGGTGCACGCGCACGGCGACGACTACTGGCTGTGGCGCCGCCGTGCGCCGCTGCACGTGCGCACCGTGCACGGCTCCTGCTTCGAGGAGGCCCGGCACATCCGCGGGCTCAAGGAGCGCACGCGCATGCTGCTGCTGGGCATGACCGAGGTGCTGGCCAGCGTGGTCGCCGACAAGGTCGTGGTGGTCTCGCCGCAGACCCGCCGCTGGGTGCCGCGCTCGCACGCCGTGATCCCGAACGGCGTGGACACCACGCGGTTCCGCCCCGCTGAGGGCGACGCGCGCGCCGACCACCCGGTGATCCTGTTCGTCGGCACCTGGCACGGCCGCAAGCGCGGGCACGCCCTGGCCGCCGCCTTCGTGGAGCACGTGCGCCCCCGGGTGCCGGACGCCGAGCTGTGGATGGTCACCCGCGACGCCCCCGCCGACCCCGGCCCCGGGATCCGCGTGCTCGGCCGACTCTCCGACGAGGACCTGGCCGCCACCTACCGGCAGGCGTGGGCGTTCTGCCTGCCGTCCTCCTACGAGGGCTTCGGCATCCCCTACGCGGAGGCGATGGCCTCCGGGGTGCCGGTGGTGGCGACGCCGAACGTCGGTGCCCGCTACGTGAGCGACGAGGGGCGGGCCGCCGTGCTCGCCGAGCTCGACGACCTGGGCCCCGCCCTGGCCGACCTGCTGCTCGACGCCCCGCGCCGCGAGCGCCTGACCGCCGCCGGCCTGGACCGTGCGCGCACCTTCTCCCTGACCGCCGTGGCCGACGCCTACGAGCGGCTGTACACCCGACCGACGACCTCCGAGGACCCCTCATGACCGACTCCGTCGCCATCCGTGCGCGAGGGGTGAGCAAGCACTACAAGATCGCCACCTCCGACGACCAGCCGTCCACCGCCGCCGAGGCGGTGATGCGCCGGCTGCGCCACCCGCTGGAGCGCCAGCAGTTCGAGGAGTTCCGCGCGCTCGACGACGTGGACTTCGAGGTGCCCTGGGGCGAGGCGATCGGCATCCTCGGCCGCAACGGCGCCGGCAAGAGCACCCTGCTCAAGCTGCTCACCCGCGTCGCCGCGCCGTCCAAGGGCCGGATCGAGCTCGGCGGTCGCGTCGGCTCGCTGCTGGAGGTCGGCACCGGCTTCCACCCCGAGCTGACCGGGCGGGAGAACGTGTTCCTCAACGGGACGCTGCTCGGCATGCGCAAGTCGGAGATCAAGGCGCGCTTCGACGAGATCGTGGACTTCTCCGGCGTGGAGAAGTTCCTCGACACCCCGGTCAAGCGGTACTCCTCGGGCATGTACGTGCGGCTGGCCTTCGCGGTCGCGGCGCACCTGGACACCGAGATCCTCGCGATCGACGAGGTGCTGGCGGTCGGCGACGCCGAGTTCCAGGCCAAGTGCATCGAGCGGATGCGCACCGTCGCCCAGCAGGGCCGCACCGTGCTCTACGTCAGCCACCAGATCCAGACCGTCAAGGCGCTGTGCACCTCGGCGCTGTTCCTCGAGCACGGCAAGCTGGTCATGCACGGGGACGTGGACGAGGCGATCCACCTGTACCAGACCAGCCGCGACCGGGCCCAGATGTCGGCCACCGACATCGAGCGACGCCCCGGCACCGGCGAGCTGCGGATCACCCAGGCCGACATCAGCAGCCCGCTGTACAAGACCACCGACACCAAGACGATCGAGTTCGTGGTCAACGCCAACCCGGACTACATCGGCAAGTACTTCGTGTCCTGCCACGTGAACGACCGGCACGGCACCACGATCCTCCAGTGCGACTCCCGGGTGACCGGGCTGTGGCTCGACCCCGCCGAGGAGCAGAAGATCGCGCTGCGGATCGACGGCCCCTGGCTCAAGCCGGGCGAGTACAGCGTGGACCTGTTCGTCTGCTCCTCCGGGGTGCTGGACGCCTTCGAGGGCGCCGCACGCTTCGAGATCCACCCCGTGCTCCCCTACCCCGCCGCCGTGTCCGACGAGGGCCTGGACGCCGGGCTCGTGCTGGCCGACTTCGACTACGAGAGGCGGTGAGGGGCGTGGCTGCTCGCCCGATCGTCATCACCCCGCCCGGACGCCTGCCGCTGCCGGGCTGGCGCGAGCTGTGGGAGGCCCGCGAGGTCTTCACCCGGTTCGGCGCCCGCGACCTCAAGCTGCGCTACCGCCAGACCGCGCTCGGCGTGGTGTGGGTGGTCATCCAGCCGCTGCTCAGCGCCGGCATCTTCTCGATCGTGTTCGGGCAGATCGCCGACCTCGGCTCCGACGGGGTGCCCTACTTCGTCTTCTCCTTCGCCGGCATGCTGGCGTGGACGCTGTTCAACGGGATCGTCTCCCGCGCGGCGCCCTCGCTGGTGAACAACCAGGCGCTGGTGTCCAAGGTGTTCTTCCCCCGCATGCTGGTGCCGCTGTCCTCCGTGCTGTCGGTGCTGGTGGACTTCCTGGTGGCCGGGGCGCTGATGGTGGTGCTGCTGGTCTGGTACGGCATCCAGCCCGGGCTGCCGCTGCTGGCGCTGCCGGCGTGGATCCTGCTGGTGATCCTGATGGCGTCCGGCCTCGGCCTGCTCACCTCGGCGCTGATGGTGAAGTTCCGCGACGTCGCCTACGTGGTGCCCTTCGCGCTGCAGACCCTGCTCTACGCCAGCCCGCTCGCGTACTCGCTGTCCGAGGTGGGCAGCAGCATCCGCTGGCTGTTCGACATCAACCCGCTCACCTGGATCCTCGAGGGCTTCCGCTGGTCGCTGCTCGGCCTGGCGCAGCCCCCGCTGTGGCAGATGGGTGCGGCGGTGGGCGTGAGCCTGCTGGTGTTCGTCGGCGGGGCGCTGGTGTTCTCGAAGATGGAACGCGGCTTCGCGGACGTGATCTGACATGACCGCGCCCCGCCCGCCCCGCCTCTCCCGCGCCCGCCGCTCGCTCGCGGTGGGGCTGTCCGCCGTGCTGGTCGCCACCCTCGGGGTCACGGCCTGGCAGGTGGCCGCCCAGCGGGACGGCAGCGGCGAGGGCGCGGCGGCGGCCACTCCGGCACCGGCGGCGGGTGCGCCCGAGGCCCGGCTGTGCGGGGTGGCGGACACCGACAGGTACGCGGCGCTGGCCGCGGACTCCCCGGTGGCGACGGTCGACGCGCTGGTCCCCGACCTGCCCGGCGACGGCGTGCCCGGGGCGCTGGCGGCGGTGGACGGCGCGGTGGCGGCGCTCCAGCAGGACGGGGCGACCACCACGATCACCCGGTGGACCGCGGAGGGCGCGACCGACCGGACGGTGACGATCACCGCCGCGAGCGCGGACCTGGCGCCGAGCACCTTCGCGCTGACGCCGGACGGCGGCGTGGTGGCGGCGACCGGTGCCCGCGGCGGCACGGACGTCGGCCTGTGGACCTCGGGCGACGACCCGGCGACCGTCTGGGACCTGTCCGGGCAGGACGGCGGTCGGGTGGCGGCGGTGCTCGGCTGGACCGCCGGCGACGCGAAGGCCGTGGCCTCCGTGGTGCTGTCCGGGTCGCACACCCTGGTGCTGCTGCACGCGGACGGCTCGGTGGTCGCCGGTCCCACGCTGGACTGGCAGGAGTACCCGCGGTTCTACCCGCAGGACGACGGCACGCTGGTGGTGATGAGCGACGCCGACGCGCAGTCCTCGTCGATCTCGCTGGTGCAGTACGCCGCGGACGGCACCGCCGGCCTGACGATCACCGGGGCGTTGGAGGGCGGGTCGACCAACGGCCGCGCCTCCACGCTGGACCACCCCACCGGCGTCGCCACCGCCGCCGACGGCGGGCTGCTGCTCGCCGGGCCCACCTGGCGGCTGGTCGAGGTCGGCCCCGACGGGGTGTGGCGGCGCATGGCGCTGTCCGGCGAGGGCCAGCACTCGACCTTCCGCTTCGCCGATCTGACGCCCTTCGTGCGGCATGGCGACGCGGTGTACTTCGTCTCCCCCGCCGAGGAGGGCGACGGGCTCCAGCTGTCCCGGGTGCGGGACGCCGACCTGGACCTGCTGCTGGACGCCCCGATCACCTGGGACCTCAACCACGCCTCCACGCTGGACCGGCTCGGCTACGGCGCGGGCCTGGAGACCGACGCGGTGGACGACTACTTCGGCCCCGACGACACCCCGGCGGTCTCCGCGACCTTCGACCCGGAGTGGGGGCACCTGTCCGGCACCTACGAGCTGCGGTACCAGGTGACCGGCGACCCGTGGCTGGACCCGCCGGTCGAGGCGACCTCGGGCACCGTGACGATCCCGGCCGAGGGCGGCAGCGTGCCGCTGGACCTGCCTGCCGCCCGGCCCGGGCCCTACGAGGTGCACGCCGAGCTGGTCGAGACCGCCACCGGCACCGTGCGCACCGCCACCTGCCTGCGGTACGCGGTCGGCGCTCCCGGCACCACCTTCGACCCGGCGACGCTCGCGGACGGGGCCGACTGGGGCGGCGCCGGTCCGCTGCGCGGCGTGCAGCTCGCCGACGAGCTCGGCATCGGCAGCCACCGGGTGCAGCTCGACGTGAGCCGGCTGGTGCCGGACGTCACCGCCACCCCCTCGATCGCCGCGCTCGACCTGTCCGCGCTGCCCGGCGCCGAGGACGGCGACCCCTTCGCCGGCCTGGACGCCGCCGCCACGCTCGCCGCGGAGACCGACGTGCAGCTCTACGTGCAGGTCGGCCAGGGCGGCGAGGCCGAGCACCAGATGGTCGAGAACGGCACCTGGGGTGCCTGGACCGGCGTCATCGCGTCGGCCCTGCACGCGGGGGCGCCGGACCTGCACCTGTGGGCGCCGTGGAACGAGCCGAACAACACCGGCTTCGGCGACGGCGGCGACTACGCCCGCCGCGTGCAGGAGCCCTTCGCCACCGCGGTCCGTGCCGCCGACCCGCAGGCGAGGATCATCGGCGGCAACGCGCTCAACGTGGTCGTCGGCTGGTACCAGCAGCTGGTGGACGCCGGCGGCTGCACCTCGATGGACGTGGTCGGGATCCACCCGTACACCGGCTTCAACCGCTCCTGGGACGAGGAGGGCGACGACGGGCCGATCGGGCAGATCACCGCGGTCACGGCCCTGCTCGCCGCCTGCGGCACGGAGGCACCCGCGATCTGGGACACCGAGTCCGGCTGGTGGTCGGACGGCCCGGCGAACCACTGGGCGCAGGCCTACGACGTCGCCCGCACCCTGCTCTGGAACGCCGAGCTCGGCGTGGACGAGTGGATGTACTTCTTCAGCGAGGGCGGCTGGGGCGAGGGCGGCTTCTCCTGGTCGCTGGTGCAGCTCGGCTCCTTCGTGAAGCCGGGGGCGCTGGCGATGTCCACCGTCTCCGGGCTGCTCGACGGGCGCGCGGCGCCGGAGGTGCTGGACCTCGGGGACGAGACGCTGCACGCGATGCGGTTCGGCGCGGCGGAGGCGGACGGCAGCGCGGGTGCGGGTGGGGCGACGGGCTCGCCGTCCGCGAGCACTGCGCCGTCCGCGAGCACTGCGCCGTCCGCGAGCGCCACGGCCGGCCCGACCGGCACCGCCGCCGTGCGCGACCAGGACCTGCTCGCCGTCTGGAGCCAGGACGCGGTCACCTCCGTGCAGGTCACCGCGGCCACCGACGTCACCGTCACGGTCACCGACGTCTACGGCGGCACCCGCACGATCGACCTCGCCGCCGGCACCCCGGTCGCGCTGCCGGTCACCGGGTCGCCGGAGTTCCTGTCCACCCCGGTCGGCACCGACCTGACCGTGGCCCCCGCGACCCTCGCCGTGCCGGAGACCGGCGACCTGCTGGCCGGCGGCACCGTCACCACCTCCTCCAGCACCGACGGCACCGATCCGGCGCTGCTGGTCGAGCCGGACGGCGCGGGGGCGAACCCGTGGCGCGCCGGGGCGACGACCTCCGGCGGCGCGCCGGACAGCAGCCCGTGGGTGCAGGTCACGCTCGCCGCCCCGGCGACGGTCAGCAGCGTCACCGTGGAGAGCGCCGGCATCCGCTGCTGCACCGCCGGGGTGCGCGCCTACACCGTGAGCGTGCAGGGCGCCGACGGCGCCTGGCACGAGGTCGGCCGGCAGGACGGGCTGTTCCTGTCCCGCACCTCCACCGTCACCTTCGACCCGGTCGAGGCCAGCGCGGTCCGCGTGCAGATCCCCAGCACCACCACCCGGGGGATCACCGTGCCGGACGTCAACTACTCCGGGCAGTCCGGCGGGCTGCTGCCGGCCTGGGAACCCGTGCAGGCCGAGCCCACCTGGCCGGTGTCGCTGGTCCGGCTCGCCGCCACCGGCCCGTCCTGATCCCCTGATCCCCTCCCCCGAGACGAGGTCCACCCGATGACTGCCAGGGCGACCGTGGGCATCCCGGTCTACAACGGCGAGCGGTACCTGACCGCCGCGCTGGACTCGGTGCGCGCCCAGGACGAGCCGGACCTGGAGATCCTGATCTCCGACAACGCCTCCACCGACGGCACCGAGGAGATCTGCCGCGCCGCCGCCCGCGAGGACGACCGCATCCGGTACCACCGGCAGGAGGTCAACCAGGGCGGCGCGTGGAACTTCAACCACCTGGTCGACCTGGCCACCACGCCGTACTTCACCTGGGCGGCGGCCGACGACGTGCGCGAGCCGGCGTTCGTGCGGCGCTGCCTGGAGGTCTTCGCGGACAGCGATCCCGCCACCGTGCTGGTGTACCCGCGCACCCGGATCATCGACGCCACCGGTGCGATCACCGAGGACCTCAACGACGCCGACCTCGGCTGCGACGAGCCCACCCCGCACCAGCGGATGTCGCACTTCCTGCGCGCGCAGGCCGCGCACATCTTCTACGGGCTGCACCGCACCGAGGCGCTGCGCGCGACCCGGGGCATCCGGCGCGTGGTCGGCAACGACCTGGTGATCCTCGCCGAGCTGGCCTGCCAGGGACCGTTCGCGCTGGTGCCCGAGCAGCTGTTCCTCCAGCGCCGGCACGCCGAGCAGTTCTCCGCCCAGGGGCAGGCGCAGGTGGCCTGGCACGCACCGAGCGCATCGGTCCGTTTCGCCTTCCCGCACACCAAGGTGAGCATCGAGCTGGTCCGGGGCGTGCTCGCCTCCGGCGCCCCGGCGCTGGAGAAGGCCCGTGCGGTGGCGACGGTGCCGGTGGCGTGGACGATCCCGCGCTGGCGCGGCCCGGCGGCGGACGTGTGGGCCGCGCTCGGCCGGCAGCCGCGCAGCCAGACGCGGGCGGCCGGCCCGGCCGGGGCGACGGCGGGGTCAGCACCGTGAGCGTCGCGGACGACGCGCGGGCGGCCACGGGACGCGCGGGCACGGGGCGGACGCCGGACCGGCCCGCCCCGGTCGACGTCCCGCCCGAGGTGCACCTGCTCACCCCCGGCGACCACTTCTCCCCGCGCACCGGCTCCGCGATCCCGACCGTGGTCGACGGCCTGTGCGCCGCCGTCACCGACCCGGACCGCCCGCGGCCCCGGGTGCTGGTGGCCGACGGCACCTACCCCGACCGCTACCCGAGCGCGGAGGTCGTCGGCTACCCGCTCGCCGCCGGCCGCCCGGCGGACCGCTACCTCGACGCCCTGGCCGGACGGCTCGCGCTGCCCCGCCCCGGGGTCCGCCGCACCCTGCGCCCCGCGCTGGCCGCGCAGGACGGCTGGCCCGCCGGGGTGGTGATCGCGCACAACGCCCCGCAGGCCGTTCCCCTGGTGCACGACCGGCACGCCGTGGTGCTGCACGCCCACAACCTGCTGCTGCGCACGTACACCCCGCGCGAGGCCGCCCGGGTGCTCGGCGGGGTCGGCGCCGTCGCCTGCGTCAGCGGGGCGCTCGCCGAGCAGACCGCCCCCTTCCTGCCGCCGAGCCTGCGCGACCGGCTGCGCGTGGTGCCCAACGGCGTCGACACCACCCGGTTCTCGCCCCGCGCCGACCCCGCCCGCGCCGAGCGGCTGCGCGTCGTCTTCGTCGGCCGGATGATCCGCGACAAGGGCGCCGACGTGCTGCTCGACGCGGTGGCCCGGCTGGACCGCGACGACGTCGAGCTGACCATCGTCGGCAGCCAGAACTTCGACGCCGCCGCCGCGCTGTCACCCTTCGAGCAGGAGGTGCACGCCCGCGCCGCCCGGCTCGGCGACCGGGTACGCCTGCTCCCGTTCACCCCGCGCGCCGAGGTCGCCGAGGTGTACCGGCAGGCCGACGTCGTCGTGGTGCCCTCCCGCTGGGCGGAGCCCTTCGCGCTCACCGTGCTCGAGGGCATGGCCTGCGGCGTCCCCGTGGTCGCCAGCGCGATCGGCGGCATCCCCGAGGTGATGGGCGACGCCGGCGTCCCCGTGCGCCCGGACGACCCCGCCGACCTCGCCGCCGCGATCGAGGCCCTGGCCGACGACGAGACCATGCGCCGCGGCATCGGCGCCCGGTGCCGCCGGTGGGCCGTCGCGCACGACTGGGTGGCGGCGCGGGCGCGGCTGGACGCGGTGCTGGCGGAGGTCGGCTGAGGCGGTCGGGCTCAGCGCGGCTCCTCGCCCCGGGCCTGGGCGAGGGTGTAGCCCCGCAGATCAGCCACACCCGGGTCGGTGCGCTCCACGAGCACGCCCCAGCCGTCCGGCGCGTAGAAGTCCGCGTCGAACGGGAACAGACCGAGACGCTCGCACGCCAGACGCAGGTGATCGTGCGTGAACCGGTCCTGCGTGCGCGGGGCGTCCTCGTCCCAGACGATGCCCACCGGACCGGGGATCCCGTCGTCGAAGGCGTCACCCCGCGAGCACATCCGCTCGAACACCCATCGACGGTTCTCCTCGGTCCGCACGCCCGCGCTGTAGGTCACACCGTGCTCACGTTCTCCTCGATAGTTGACCCACGGTTCCGTCGGCATGCTCACGGAAACCTCTCGGTATCCCACCGGGGCACTCCACCCCCGCGGACGTCGGGTCAACGGCGCGTCGAAGACGTGCACCGCCCACGCCCCCCGCTCCGCCATCGGCCAACCCAACGCCGCGGTCAGCCCTTGCCATCGGTTCGAGAACACAGCGGTCCACTCGGGGTGACGTGTCGGCACGAAGAGGTGCTTGTCCTCCTCAGCCGGTCGCATGGGCAACAGCGCGTGCAGCAACGCCTCCAGACCTTCGCCCTGCACCACCCGGCGTTCGGGCATCTGCCCGAACCTCCGCAGGTAGTTCGCCCCGTAGTGGTCGAGCAGCAGGTCGACGCATCGGTCCGGGGCTGCCCGGATGAACCCGATCTCTTGCGTCACCGGCAGCCATCGACCGCCGAGCAGCAGGCGCGACTCGTACACCGCCAGTTCCTTGGCCCTCATCGCATCACCTCCACTCCGCCCTGCCGGTCGCTGTCATTCGCATGCACCGCCCAGCACGATCAGTACGACATGGGTCGCGAACGTGATGTCCGGATCATTGTTGAGGATCCGTTGACCGTGCTCGTCTCCGCGCAGACTGGTCGTCGGGTCCGCGCACCGCGGCTTGTCCCACTCCACGTAGTACCGCTCGCCATTCAGGGTGTACTGCAGATCGGGGCGGTTGCGTCCGACCAGCTTTCCCGCCTGGTCCACTTGCCACTGGTCGATGCGAACGTCCGAGACGTTCCTCCCAGAGCGCGCCATGATCTGCAGTTCGGTGAGGTAGTCCGTCAAAGCCTCAGCCTGCTGCGCGTCTCGACTGATCCGCCACGTCACGCCATTCGTGAGGTCGAGCGTCCCGATATCCGCGATGCGTGGCTTCGGCGCGTCCCTCCCCGCCGCCTTGATCGCCTTGTCGAGCAGCGTCTGGCTCCCCGGCAGCTTCGCGACGAGCTGCCGCACCCCGTCCATCTGCTTCCCGTCGAGGAACACCTTCCCCACCGAGATCGCGGCCTGCCCCGCACGGGTGGACCGCGCCGCGAACACGACGGTCTCCTGCGCGACGCGCACGGCGTCCCCGGCGCCGGGGATGAACGCGACCGCCGCCCATGCCGCGCTGCCCCATGCGCCGGTGCCGATCCCGTGCACCAGGTCCCGCAGGTCGCCGAGCACGATCAGCCCGGAGCCGACCTGCCCGAGCAGGTACCACTCGCGGGAGGCGACGTCGACGGTGACACCGGCGGCCTTCGCGGCCCAGGACTCCCAGGCGTCACCGAAGAAGAAGCCGGCCAGCGCGGCGTGCACCGAGCCGGCGAGGTCGGTGTCGGCGGCGAAGGGGTCGGAGCCGTCGGCGTGCTCCTGCGCGTCGAGCCGCCCGTCGCCGTCGGCGTCGAACTCCAGGGGGTCGAACTCGGCGGAGATCTCGGTGAGGTCGTCCAGCCGGTCGCCGTCGGTGTCGGTCAGGCGCGGGTGGGTCTCGGTGTCCCACTCCTGGGCGTCACCGATCCCGTCGCCGTCGGTGTCCGGCCGGGTGGGGTCGGCGAAGCCCCGGTAGTACTGGCCCGAGCCGAAGGCGCCTCCGGTGGCGAAGCCGCCGGCCTCCTCGCCGTCGGTCAGGCCGTCGCCGTCGGTGTCGGCGTTCGCCGGGTCGGTGACGAAGGTGCGGCCGGCACCGTCCCGCCAGCCGTTCGTCTCGGCGCTGTCGGCCAGGCCGTCGCCGTCGGTGTCCGGCTCGCCGAGGTCCTCGGTGATCCGGTCGAAGGCACCGGCGATCTGGTCGGCGTTCTCGAGCAGGAAGAACTCGCCGCCGGTGGCGGTGGCGATCTCGTCCAGCAGCGCCTGGTCGGTGCCGGAGCCGAGCCCGACGGTGTAGACGGTGATGTCGCTGCGCACCGCGCGGTCGGTCAGCGCCGGGTCGTACTCACCCTGCCCGTCGGTGAGCAGCACCACCGTGCGTCCGTGCTCCGGCAGCCCACGCGCGTCGAGCTCGTCCAGGGAGGCGGCCATCGCCGCGGTGATCGACGTGAGCCCGGACGCGCCGACGCGGCCGATCGCTGCGGTGACGGCTGCCCGGTCGGTGGTGAGGGACTGGAGCAGGCTGGCCTGATCGGTGAACGACACCACCCCGGCCTGGTCGCCGTCGATCAACGCGTCCACGAAGGACACCGCGGCGGTCTTGCGCTGCCCGCGGGGATCGTTCGACCGCATCGACCCGGAGGCGTCCAGGGCGAGGACGGCGTCGATGTTCGCCCCACCGGTGCCGGGCTCGCGCGGCTGGGTGATCCGCTCGGCCCAGATGCGCTCCATCTCGGTGACGTCGGCGACCACGAACGGCGAGAAGTCGTCCGTGGTGACCGACGCGGTCCCGGTCATCAGGTCGACGTGCTGCTCGGCCGGGCGGTCGAAGGTGCCGGTCTCGACGTCGAGGTGCAGCACCGCAGCCTCGTGCCCGGCCGGCAGCGCGGCGGGGTCGAAGGCGAAGGTCAGCGTCCCGGTTCCGACCTGCTCCGGGACCTGGGCGAGCACGGTGCCGGACAGCAGCCCGGGCGCTCCCGCCAGCAGCGTGTCCTCGGCGGCACGCACCGAGGCGGCCAGCACCGCGGACGCCCCGCCGGTGACGGTCAGCGTCGCGCCGTCCCCGGTGGTCACGCGGGTGTAGGTCGCGTCCCCGTCGAGGATCCCGTCGCCGTCCGCGTCCGCGACCGCGGGGTCCGCGCCGAGGGCGATCTCGTCGCCGTCGGCCAGGCCGTCGCCGTCGGGGTCCGGCACCAGCGGGTCGGTGCCGAGCGCCTTCTCCTGCCCGTCGTCCAGCCCGTCGTCGTCCGAGTCGGCGCGGAACGGCCAGGTGCCGTCGGCCAGCTCGTGGGCGTCGGTGACGCCGTCCCCGTCGAGGTCGCCCGCGCCGTCGGGCACGCCGGGATCGGACTGCGGGTCGGTGGGATCGAGCCCGGCGGTGATCTCGGCGAGGTCGTCCAGGCCGTCGGCGTCGGAGTCCGCGGCCTGCGGATCGGTGCCCGCGGCGATCTCCTGGGCGTCGGTCAGCCCGTCCCCGTCGCTGTCGGCCGCCGGGTCGACCGGGGTGCTCGGGTCGCCGCCCGGGGTCGGCGGCTGCGTGGGCTGCGCGGTGGGCGAGGTGCTGGGCGTCGGCGCCGGTCCTGCTCCACCGTCGTCGGGCCGGCACCCGCCGACCAGCCCCAGCAGCAGGGCCAGCGCGACCGCCCCCGCCGTCGTCCGGCCCGCGGGCCATGTCCTGCGCATCACGCTCTCCCCTGCTGTCGACGGGCAGCCCCGGATCGGGGAGCCGGTCCCGACCATGCCGCACCGCGAGGTGCCTCCCGTGGCCACCTGTGCGTTTTCGCACGGCCGACGCCGCGCAGCAGATTCACCCCCACCGGTCGGGTGAACCTTTTGTCCTAGTTGTCCGAATTGTCAGGTCAACCGGCACCATGGACCCATGCGCGTCCTCCGGATCTCCCACAGCGCCGTCGTCACCGCCTGGCGCGGCCGCGAGCGCGCGCTGCGGGCCGGCGGCGCCACGGTCCGGCTGCTCAGCGCGCGGCGCTGGGCCGAGGGCGGGCGGGACGTCGACCTGGAGCCGGAGCCCGGCGAGGACGTCGTCGGGGTCCGCACGATCGGCAGCCACCCCAACGTCTTCCTCTACGACCCGCGACCGATCTGGCGCGCGCTGGGCGAGCGGTGGGACGTGATCGACCTGCACGAGGAGCCGTGCGCCCTCGCCACCGCCGAGATCCTGCTGCTGCGGCGGCTGCGCCGGGTGCGCACCCCGTACGTGCTCTACAGCGCGCAGAACCTCGACAAGCGCTACCCGCCGCCGTTCCGCTGGTGGGAGCGCTCGGCGCTGCGCGGGGCCGCCGCGGTCAGCGTGTGCAACGCCGAGGCCGGGCGCATCCTGCACGCCAAGGGGCTCACCGCCCCCGCCCACGTGATCGGCCTGGGGGTCGAGCTCGCCGAGCAGCCCTCCACCGCGCAGCCCCCCACCGCGGAGCCCGGCTCCGCCCCCGAACCCGGCGTAGCCGGTGCGGCAGCCCCCGCCCGCACCGGCTACGTCGGCCGCCTGATCGCCCCGCACAAGGGGCTGGACGTGCTGCTCGACGCCGCCGAGACCGACCCGCGGATCCACCTGGAGATCGCCGGCGCCGGACCGCTGGAGCAGCACCTGCGCGAGCGTGCGGCCTCCCCCGCGCTCGCCGGGCGGGTGACGTTCCACGGGCACCTGGCCGGGGACGCGCTGACCGCGTTCTACCGCTCGCTCGACGTGCTGGCGGTGCCCTCGGTGGCCGCCCCGGGGTGGCTGGAGCAGTTCGGCCGGGTCGCCGTCGAGGCGATGGCCCTCGGCGTGCCGGTGGTGGCCTCGGACTCCGGCGCGCTGCGTGACGTGGTCGGCGGGGCCGGGACGCTGGTGCCGCCCGGCGACGCCGCCGCGCTGGCCCGTGCGCTGGCCGAGGTGCGCGACGACCCGGAGCACGCCGCGCGGCTGCGCGCCGCCGGCCTGGAGCGCGCCCGGCAGTACACGTGGGACGCGGTGGGCGCCGCGTACCGGGCGATGTACGACGAGATCCTCGGGCAGGGCGATCGTCCCGGCGACGCAGACGCCACCGACCGGACCGCGCCGGCGGCGACCTCGGCCTCAGCCCCCGAGGTCGAGGTCGCCGTCGTCGCCTACGGCTCGCCCGACCTGCTCACCGCCGCGCTGGCCCCGGTCGCCCCGCACCTGCCGGTGACGGTGGTCGACAACTCCGGCGACCCGGAGGTCCGCGCGGTCGCGCTCGCCGCCGGCGCCCGCTACGTCGACCCCGGGGCCAACCTCGGCTTCGGCGCGGCGGTGGACGTGGTGCTGCGGATGCGCGTGCGCCCGGGCGCCGACCTGCTGCTGCTCAACCCGGACGCCCGGATCGACCTGGCCGGTGTGACCGCCCTGCACACGGCCCTGCGCGCGGAGCCCGGGATCGCGGCGGTCGGGCCGGAGCAGACCGATGACGACGGCATCCCCGCCCGGGTGCTCTGGCCGTTCCCCGGCCCGGGGCGCGTGTGGCGGCAGGAGGCCGGGCTCGGCGTGCCGGAGACCGACGAGGGCTTCGTGATCGGCTCGGTGCTGCTGCTGCGCGCGGAGGCGCTGGCCGACGTCGGCGGCTTCGACGAGGACTTCTTCCTCTACAGCGAGGAGACCGACTGGCAGCGGCGCGCGCACCTGCGCGGCTGGCGGTCGGCGGTGGCCACCGGGGTGCACGCGCACCACGTCGGCGGCGGCACCAGCAGCGATCCCACCCGGCGCGAGACGCACTTCCACGCCTCCCAGGAGCGCTACCTGCGCAAGCACCACGGCGCGCTCGGCTGGGCGTCGGCCCGCACAGCGGTGCTGCTCGGCAGCGTGCCCCGATCGGTGCTGCCCGGTGATCGCGGACGTGCGGCACGCCTGCGGCTGCGGCTCTACCTGCGCGGGCCGCTGCGCGCCGAGCGGGCGCTGGGCGACCCGCGCGCGCCCCGTCCGACCACCCCGGCCGCTCCGACCGCCACCGGTGCCCCGGAGCGCCGCAGCAGCCGGGTGCCGGTCGCCGCCTCGTGGACCACCGCTCCCCCGACCGGCACGGAGACCGCATGAGCACCTCGACCGCGACCCGTCCCGCCGGGTCACCGGCCCCGACGGTGCCCGTCGTGCCGCCCGAGCGCGTCCCCCGGGCGTCGGTCCCCACCCGCGCCCTGATCGGCGGCGGCCTGCTCGCGCTCGCCCTGGTGCTCGCGGTGCTCACCTCGGTCGACCCGTACCTCACGCTCGCGCTCGGCGGCGGGCTGCTGGTGATCGGCCTGACCCTGCGCCAGCCGCTCGCGCTGCCGATCCTCGGCATGCCCGCTCTGCTGCTGGTCAACCGGGTCGGCGGCGCGCTCTCGGTCTCGGACTTCGTGCTGTTCGCGGCGTTCTGGCCCGCGCTGCTGTTCTGCCGACGCCCGCTGTCCCGACCGATGCGGCACGTGCTGTGGGCCTCGGCGATCTACCAGGCGTCGGTGCTGTTCACCGTGATCGCCAACCCGTACCTGGCCAACCTGGTCGAGTGGTTCCACTCCTGGCTGCTGGTCGCGGGCGCGCTGATCGTCGGCTGGGCGATCGGCGCGGCGGGGCAGGCGCGGCTCGCGCTCGGCCTCTACCTCGGCGGGTCGGTGGCGGTCGCCCTGGTCGCGCTGGGCCAGTTCGTGATCAACCTCAGCCACGGCGACACCGGCCCGGTGTACCTCGGCGAGCCGTTCCTCATGCACAAGAACTTCATCGGCTGCGTGCTCGCCTTCGCCGCCGTGATCGTCTACACCCGGCCGCGCTGGCTGCGCTGGAACGACATCGCCTGCCTGGCGCTGTTCGTGCTGTTCCTCGCCGGGATCCTGGTCGCGCAGTCCCGCCAGGCGCTGATCGGGCTCGCGCTGGCGGTGGCCGTGGTCGCGCTGCGGCCCGACCCGCACCGGCACCGCTCCAAGGTCGTGCTGCTCGCGGTGGCCGCGGGCGCGCTGGTGGTCGGCACGCTGGTGCAGGACCAGCTCGAGTCCGGCGACCAGTACAACTCCGCGTACCAGCGGCTGGTCTGGTTCCAGCAGTCGCTGAACATCTGGGAGGAGTACCCCTGGTTCGGCGCCGGCCTGCGCTGGTGGTACACCGACCGGTTCGCGGAGAAGTTCCAGCCGCCCAACGCCGAGTTCGAGATGCTGTCCTCCGGCGGCCTGGTCGGGCTGGTCGGCTTCCTGCTGATGTTCCTGATCATCCTGGTCGTGCTGTGGCGGCTCGACTCCCGGTTCGGCACCCTCGCGTTCGTCATGGTGATGATGCGGTTCGTGCAGGGCCAGTTCGACCTGTTCTGGGTGGCCGCGCAGGTGTCGATCCCGTTCGTGATCGCCGGGATCTGCCTGGGCGCGCAGGCACATGCCGCCCGCACCGAGGAGGAACGGCGCGCGCTGGCCGCCGCCTCCGGGGGGCCCGAACCCGTCCCGTCCCGCCGCGAGCTGCGCCGGCTGCGTCTGCCGCGCGGCGGCCGGGGCGCCCGCCTGCCGCTGCCCGTCGGCCACAAGGAGCACCCGTGACCGCTGCACCCGATGTCGTGCACGTCGTCTGCACCGACGCCTTCGCCGGTGTCGAGCGCTACGTGACCACCCTGGCCCGCACCCAGGACGCCCGCGGCCTGCGGGTGCAGGTGCTCGGCGGCGCCGCCGACCGCATGCCGGCCGAGCTGGCCGGCAGCGGCGTGCGCTGGGCGCCGGCGCCGACCCCGCTGCGGGCCGCCTCCGCGCTCCGCTCGCTGCGCGGCGCGCAGGGCCGCCCCGGCCTGGTGCACGCGCACATGACCGCCGCCGAGCTGGCCGCGGTCTCCGCCGCCGACGCCCCGGTCGTCGCCACCCGGCACTTCGCCGCCACCCGGGGCAGCGGTCGCGTGGGGCGCACCGTGGGCCGGTACGTGACGCCCCGGCTGGCCGCGCAGGTCGCGATCAGCGACTACGTGGCCGAGCGGGTCGAGGGCCCGTCCACCGTCGTGCACCCCGGCGTGCCGTCCTTCCTGCGCGAGGCGGAGCCCGATCCCGGCGCCGAGCGGCGTCCCGTGGTGCTGATGGCCCAGCGGCTCGAGGCCGAGAAGCGCACCGACCTCGGGCTGCGGATGTGGGCGGCCTCCGGGCTCGCCGCCGACGGCTGGGAGCTGCTGGTCGCGGGCACCGGTGCGCTGCGGGCCGACCTGGAGGCGCTGGCGCGGGACCTCGGGGTGGACGCCTCGGTGCGGTTCCTCGGCGCGCGCTCGGACATGGACGTGCTGCTCGCGACCTCGGCCGTGTTCCTCGCCCCGCGGCCCGACGAGCCCTACGGGCTGTCCGTGGTGGAGGCGATGGCCCACGGCACCCCCGTGGTCGCCGCTGCCGGCGGAGGCCACGACGAGACCGTGGGTGCGGCCGACGGCGCGGTGCTGGTGCCCGCGGACGACGTCGAGGCCGCCGGGGGCCGGCTGGCCCGGCTCGCCCGCGACCCCGCGCGTCGTGCCGCCTACGGCGAGGAGCTGCGCGCGGTGCAGCAGCACCGCTTCGGCCTGGAGGCGCACGCCGACGGCATCGAGGCCGTGTACCGGACGGTGCGCCGGTGACCGCCGTCGACGCCCGCACCGCCGGTCCCGTGCCCGCCGCCGACGGCAGCCGCGACCTGGTCGTCGTCTCGCTGGAGCCCTGGGACGAGGTGTGGCGGCGCAACCAGCACCTGGTGGCCGGGCTGCTCGCCGCCGACCCCGGCCTGCGTGTGCTGTTCGTCGAGCCGCCGGTGGACCACCTGCACGACCTGCGGCGGGGCGCTGCGCCCACGCTCGGCAGACGGCTGCGCCGCCTCACCGCGCACGACGGGGCCGCCGACGGTCGCACCTGGGCGTACCGGCCGACCAAGTGGCTGCCCCGCCGGCTCGCACCGGGTGCCGACCGGCGGCGTGCCCGCGGGATCGCCCGGGTCGCCCGGCACCTCGGCATGACCGACCCGGTGCTCTGGGTGAACGACCCCGACGGCGCCGTGCTGCTGGAGACGACCGGCTGGCGCGCGCTGTACGACGTCACCGACGACTGGCTGCGCGCGGTCCGCGAACCCACCGAGCTCGCCCGCACCGCCGCCCACGAGGCCGTGCTGCTCGCCGGCTGCGCGGAGGTCGTCGTCTGCTCCCCCGCGCTCGCCCGCGCCAAGGGCGCCGACCGGGCGGTCACGCTGGTGACCAACGCGGTCGACGTCGACGCGTACCGCACCCCGCAGGCCCGCCCCGCCGACCTGCCCGCCGGCGACTACGCCGTCTACGTCGGCACCCTGCACCCGGACCGCCTGGACGTCGACGCCTGCCTGCGCCTGGCCACCCACCTGCGCACGGTCGACGCGCACCTGGTCCTGGTCGGCCCCCCGCTGCTCGACCCGCTGGACGTCACCCGGCTCGAGGCCGCCGGCGCGCTGCTGCTCGGACCCCGTCCCGCCGCGCTGGTCCCCGGCTACCTCCAGCACGCCGCCGCGCTCGTCGTCCCGCACGTCGTCGACGACTTCACCGACTCGCTGGACCCGATCAAGCTCTACGAGTACCTGGCCGTCGGACGCCCGATCGTGAGCACTCCGGTCGCGGGGTTCCGCGACCAGCCGGCGTCCCTGGTGACGACGGCGTCCCCGCAGCACCTGCCGGAGGCCGTCGTGCGCGTGCTCGCCGAGGCGCGGCGCGGCGCGGGCGCGAGCGCGGGCACGGGCGCGGGCGCGGGCGCGAGCGTGGGCGCGGGCGCAGGCCTCACGTCGGACGCGGTCCCCCGCTGGTCCGACCGCGTGCGCGAGATGCAGCAGGTCCTCGCCCGCGTCCGCACCTCCCGCTGACCGGGCGCGCTGCGCGCCACCCGCTCGCACCCGCAGCCCTCTCCCCGCGTCGCCCCCCCGCGCGCCGAGTTGTCATCACTTGTCGCTTCACGCGCACGGGAAGCGACAAGTGTTGACAACTCGGCGGTCTGGGGGCGCGCGCGGGTGCGCGGTCAGGCGCGGGCGAGAGCGGGAAGAACTCGGGCGCGCGAGCGCGGGGTCAGGCGCGGGCGCGGGGCGCGGACGCGACGCGGGTCCAGACGTCGGTCAACCGGGTGGCGGTCTCGGTGATCGCATACTCGCGCCGGACGTCCGTCCACGCGCGCTGGGCACGCTCGCGCGCCTCGTCGGGGTGGTCGAGCACGCGGGCGACGGCGGCGGCCAGCGCGGGAACGTCGCCCGGCGGCACGAGCAGGCAGCGGTGGGTGCCGTCCGCGGCCGCCGTGATCTCGTCCACGCCCCCGCCGGCGGTGGCGACCACGGGCACGCCCCGGGCCATGCCCTCGACGACGACCTGCCCGAACGGCTCGGGCACCGGCGAGGCGTGCACCAGCACGCTCAGCGCGTCGATCGCGGCGACCGGGTCGGCCTGGAAGCCGGTGAGCTCGACGCGGTCGGCCAGGCCGAGCCGGCACACCAGGTCGCGGATCTCGTCCTCGTAGCCCTGCTCGGCGAACAGCGCCGCGCCGACGATCCGGAACCGCGCGCGCGGGTAGCGGGTGGCCAGGCGGGCGCAGGCCTGGACGAACTCCCGCTGGCCCTTGGTGGGGCTGATCCGCCCGACCAGCCCGATCACCGGCGCCGCCGGGTCGACGGGACGCGCCCACGGGTCCGCGGCGATCTGCTCGGGGGCCAGGCCGGGGTGCGCGAGGGTCCAGCCGCGCGGCAGCGGGAGCAGGGTCTGCGCGGTGGCCCGGGAGTTGACCACGACGTGCTGCGGTCCGCGACGGGCCGCCAGCCGCAGCAGCCGGGCGACCGGTGCGGGCAGGTAGTCCTCGGCGATCCGGTCGTGCACGTGCCACACCAGCGGCCGCCGGGCCAGCCGCGCCGCCGGGATCGCGAGCACGTCGGCCTTGAGCGAGGTGCTGTGCACGACGTCCGGGTCGATCTCGCGCAGCAGGCGGGCCAGCCGGCCGACGAACGGCAGGGTGCTCGCGGCGGACCGCGCGGCCCCGACCACCGAGCGCCCGGCCTCATGCCGGTCGGTGGCGGCCACCCGGGCATCGAGCGGCAGCACCCGCACCTCGACGCCGGTCGCGCGCAGCCGGTCGACCAGCGGGCCGTCGGCGAACAGCACCACGACCACCCGCACCCGCGCCGGGTCCAGCGCCGCGCAGGTGCGCAGCAGCGCGAGCTCGGCCCCGCCCAGGGCGGCCGTGTGGTCGAGCACGGCCACCCGCACCGGGCGGTCCACAGGCGCAGCGCGGTCCACGGGCCCAGGCCTGTGGACCGGCACGGGCGGCACGGCGGCGGCGGGGCGGGCGGTGGTGGTCACCGCAGGTCGGCGGGCACCGTCGTGCGGGCGGAGCCGCTGGTGGTCTCGGGCTCGGCCGGTGCGTCACCGGCGCGAGGGCCGGGCACCGGCACCTCGGTGGTGACGACCTCGGCGTCGGGCGCGTCGTCGGCGGAGGCGACGGCGACACCCTCGGGCTCCTGCTCGGCGTCCGTGGCCTCGCCCTCGCTCGCGGCGGGGTCGGTGGCCGGCCCCTCGGCGGGGACGGCGTCCTCGGCCGGTCCGGCGGAGTCCTCGGCACCGGCAGCGACCGGCTCGGCGTCCGCAGCGCCGTCCACCGCCGCCTTCTCGGCCTCGGCCGTCGCGCCGTCCTCGGCCGCACCCGCCTGCTCGGCACCCGCGAAGGCGTAGGTCGCCTCGTAGGCCACCTGCCGGCGCTCGACCGCGCCGTCCAGCGAGAGGCCGAGCAGCCGCGCGTTGGCGGCCCGCAGCCGCTCGGCGGACTCCTCGACCGCACCCATCGGCGTGTGGCCGAGCGTGACCGCGAGCAGCACGCCGTCGGCGTAGGCGCCGAGGATCGTCGCGTCGGCGGCGACCAGCATCGGCGGGGCGTCGATGATCACCACGTCGGCGGTCCGGCGCAGCTGGTCGATCAGGCCGCGGACCTCGTCGCTCGCCAGGTAGTCGGCGGGGTCGAGCTCGGTGCGCAGCGCGGGGTGCACGGACAGGTGCGGGATCGCGGTGGGCACGGCGGCGGTGCGGGAGCGGCCGGTGGTGCGCGACCCCCGGCCCGGCGCCTGCGAGGCGGCCGGCAGCAGCGAGTTGAGGCGGGGCTGGCGCAGGTCGCCGGAGAGCACCACCACCGAGCGGCCGGACAGCGCCCAGGACGCCGCGAGGTTCGCCGCCACGAAGGACCGCGGGGTCTCCAGGTCGGCGGCGGTCACCACGATCACGGCGCTGCCGGAGTCGTTCTCCACCGCGGCCTGGAGCGCGGTGCGCAGCTCGCGGACCGAGCGGGTGTAGGCGGTCGCCTCGCGCCGGGCCACCGGCAGCTCGCCCTCGCCCTCGAAGGTGCGCAGGGCGACGGCGGTGCCGGACAGCCGCGCGAGCACCGGGGCACCGGCGCTGCGCCGGGCGGACCCGGCGGTGCGGACCTTGGTGTCGAGACCGCGGCGCAGCACGGCCAGCGCGATGCCGACCAGCAGACCGGCGAGCACGGCCACCGCGTAGATCAGCATCGGCGGGACGCTCACCAGCTCGGCGGAGACCGCGTTCTGCAGGATCGCCGCCGGGGTGGCGAGCACCTGCGCCTGCGCGAGCTGGCCGGCGAGGGTCTGGTACTGCTCGGTGCTGGCGGAGTACTGCGCCTCGAGCAGGCCGTCGACGGTGTCCACGGTGCCGTTGGGGTTGGCCGCGGCCTGCGCGACGCGGGAGGCGGTGATCGCCTGCTGCTGCTGGTCGATCGTGCTGGCCAGCGCGTCCAGCCGGGACTGCATGCCGGCCAGGTCGTCGTCGAACTGCTGCTGGAGGGCGGCGTCGTAGGCGTCGGCGAGCGCGTTCGCGGCGTCGACGGCGGCCTCGGGGTCGGTGCCGGTGGTGGTGATCGCGATCGTGCTCGGGCTGTCCGCCACGTACTCGCCGGTGGACGAGCCGGCCAGGGCGTTCGCCAGCGAGGGGTCGCCGAGCGCCTGGGCGGCGGCCTGGGTCACCGCGTCGCTGGTCACCAGGCTCGGGTCGCTCTCCAGGCGCACGCCGGCGCCCGCGAGGGTCTCCGCGTCGATGATCTGCACCGTCGCCTGGGCCGCGTACTGCGGCTCCTGCTGCGAGGCGTAGAGCCACGCGCCCGCGCCGGCCGCCACCAGCGACACCAGCACCAACCACCTGCCGAACCACACGGTCCGGAGCATGTCCTGCAGAGTCATCGGGATCGCCTTTCGGTCGTGACGGTCTCGGGCCGGGGCGTGCCTGCGGCGGCCTCGCGCTCCTCCTGCACGATCGCGTGCAGGCGGGCGACGAAGCGCGCCGCTCCGAAGTCGTCGGCGTGCGCGCGCAGGGTGGCGGGTTGCCACGTCCGGCTCAGCGCACTGTCGGCGGCCTGGGCCACCAGGTCGGGATCGGGGGCGTCGAAGAAGACGCCGGTGACGCCGTCACGGACGGTGTCGAGGTAGCCGCCGTCCCGCAGGACGACGGACGGACGACCGAAGGCCGCGGCCTCCAGCGGTGACAGGCCGTAGTCCTCGTAGGACGCGGCGACCAGGGCGGCGCAGTGCCGGTAGAGCCAGCGCAGCCGGGCGTCGTCCACCCGGCCGGCGAGGACGACGCGCGGCAGGTCGGCCACCCGCTGCTCCAGCGCGGCGCGCTCGGGGCCGTCGCCGACGACCACGAGCCGCACGCCAGGGCTGCGGCGGACCGCCTCGACCACGACGTCCACGTTCTTGTACGGCAGCAGCCGGGCCACGCAGAGCAGGAAGCCGGGCTCGACGCCGTCCAGCGGCGTCTCCTCGCCGCCGGGCAGCATGGCGGGCGGCGGCGGGAGGATCTCCGCCTCGATCCCGTAGGCCTCGCGGATCGCCCGCGCGGTGACCGTGGAGTTCGCCAGGTACCGGTGCGCGGTCGCGGCGGCGCGCCGGTCCCACACCCGCAGGGCGGGGGCGAGCAGGCCGAGGGCCAGCGCGGCGACCTGACGCTGCGCCCCGCCGGGGGCGTGGCCGGAGCCGCTGCCCCGCGCGGGGCCGAGGTAGCGGTCGCCCTGGTAGAGCCAGCGCGCGGGGGCGTGGCAGTAGACGATCTTGCGGCCGCGGGTCGGGAAGCCGTGCGCCCAGCCGGTCGAGGAGGCGAGCACCACGTCGGCGTCGATCCGCGTGCCGGAGACCGCCGGGGCGAGCAGCGGCAGGGCGAGGCGGTGGTGCCGGCGCAGCGGGCCGACCCGGTCCAGCACCGTGGTGCGGACGTCCAGGGCGGCGAACTCGGGGAAGGTCCCCTCCGGGTGGTAGAGCGTCGTGTAGAGCGGGGCGGCCGGGAACGCCTGCGCCATCATCAGGGCGACGCGCTCGGCGCCTCCCCGCTGCGTGGCGTAGTCGTGCGCCAGCGCGACCCCGTCAGCGCCCGCCATGCCCGCTCATGACCACGTGCACGGTGCGCCACAGGATCATCAGGTCGAAGGCGATCGACCAGTTCTCCACGTAGCGCAGGTCGAGCTTGACCGCCTCCTCCCACGCCAGGTCGGCACGGCCGCTGATCTGCCACAGACCGGTCAGCCCGGGCTTGACCAGCAGACGGCGGCGGGCGGACTCGCGGTACTGGGCCACCTCGTAGGGCAGCGGCGGGCGCGGGCCGACCAGGGCCATCTCGCCGCGCACCACGTTGATCAGCTGCGGCAGCTCGTCCAGCGAGTGCTTGCGCAGGAAGTGCCCGACCCGGGTGATCCGGGGGTCGCGGTCCAGCTTGAACAGCGGGCCGTCGGCCTGGTTGGCGGCGCGCAGGTCGGCCAGGCGGGCCTCGGCGTCCACGACCATGCTGCGGAACTTCAGCATGGAGAACTCCTGGCCCTCCTTGCCGACGCGGGTCTGCCGGAACAGCACCGGGCCGGGGCTGGTGATCTTCACCGCCAGCGCGATCACGGCCATCAGCGGGGCCAGCACGAGCAGCCCGCCGACGGCGGCGGAGGTGTCGAACACCCGCTTGGCGACGATCCGGGAGCGACGCGACTCGGCGGCGTTCACGTGGATCAGCGACAGCCCGGCGGTCGGCTCCAGCGTGACGCGCGGGCCGAAGACCTCGACGATCCCCGGGGCCACGACGAGCTCGGTGGAGGTGCGCTGGAGCGCCCAGGACAGCCGGCGCAGCGCCTGCCCGCTCAGCTCGGAGCCGGTGACGATCACCACGTCGAACTTGCCGTCGACGGCCACCTGCACCACGTCGGACACGGTGCCGAGCACCGGCAAGCCGAGCGGCGGCAGCGGACCGTCGTAGGAGGGCACGCACACCCCGGAGATCCCGTAGCCGTGCTGGGGCAGCCCGCGCAGGTCGTCCACCACGTGCGTGATCGAGGCGGCGTCGCCGACCACCAGCGTGCGGCGCAGCGACTCCCCGGCGGCCCGGCGCTTGTGGAGCGCGCGGCGGGCGACGTGCCGGGCGATGATCAGCACCAGCACCACCAGTGGCAGCGCGAGGAAGACGATGGTGCGCGGCACCTCGACGTCGGCGCCGACCGCGAGCAGGGCCAGCCCGGCCGCGGTGAGCACGCCGCCGCGGATCACCGCCTCGAACTCCAGGTGCCCGTCGCCGATCACCTGGCGGTCGTAGCCGCGCTCGACGGCGACCATCGCGATGAACAGCAGACCGATCATCAGGCCCCAGGACAGCTGGAGCAGCGAGACGCCGTGCATGAGGAACAGCAGCAGCGTCGGGATGCAGGTGGCGAGCACGGTGTCGCGGGCCAGCGTCTCGATCTGGTAGCTCGCGTGCTGGCTGCGCCAGCCGGAGGGGGTGGACTCCGTCAGCGGCTCGTGGAACGGCCGGTCGGAGGCCCAGGACAGGCGCTCCCCACGGGTCGAGCGACGGCGCTCGGAGGCGCTCTCGTGCTCGGTGGACGCGGGCGCGGCGGCCGCGACGACGCGCTCGGTGGAGCGCGACACGTCGTGATCGTCGAGCAGGCTCATGACGTCCCCCAGGAGGCCTCGGTGTCGGTGCGACTTGAGGCTATATCAGTGGGTTTGTCCTAGTCCGCCCGATCTGTCCGTTTTCACCCCTTTCACACCCATATGGGCGTATGCTCGCCCGTCGCCCGCTCCTGACCAGCCTCCTCGCCCCTCACCTGCACGGATGCACCGAGAGACCCCGGCTCAGGACGTGCGGGTGTGGAAGCGCAGCTGGGCGCGCTCCAGGCCCTCGGTCACCAGCAGCTCGACGGCGTCCGCCGCGGCGTCCAGCAGCCAGGGCAGGTCCTTGGCCTCCGGCTTGGCGAAGTCCTTCAGCACGAAGTCGGCCGGGTCCTGCCGGCCCGGCGGACGGCCCACGCCGACGCGCACCCGCAGGTAGTCCTTGGTGCCCAGCGCCTTGGAGGTGTCGCGCAGGCCGTTGTGCCCGCCCTCGCCGCCGCCGATCTTCAGCTTGATCTCGCCGAACGGGATGTCCATCTCGTCGTGCACCATGACCACCCGCTCGGCCGGCACGTCGTAGTACCGGGCCAGCGCGGCCACCGGGCCGCCCGAGGTGTTCATGAACGTCGTCGGCTTCGCGAGCACCGCGCGCGGGCCGGGGGCACCGCCGGGCAGCGTGCCGATCCGCACCTCGGCGGTCGCGGCCTGCGGGCGCCGGGACAGCACCCCGCCCTTCGCCGAGAACGTGGTGCCCGCCCGCCGTGCGAGCTCGTCGAGCACCATCTGCCCGACGTTGTGCCGGTTCCCGGCGTACTGCGGCCCCGGGTTCCCCAGGCCGACCACCAGCCAGCGCCCCTCGCTCATCGCGACGGCTCTCCTCTCCTCCCCCGCGACCGGGGGCCCACATGCCGGACGCCCGGCACCGTGGGCACGGTACCGGGCGTCCTGCGTCGTCATCGGCGCGGCACGCGCGCCGTCGGGATCACTCCGCGGCGGCGGCCTCGGCGGCCTCGTCGGCCGCCAGGTCCTCGGCGGAGACGGTCGGGACGGTCACGGTGACCACGACGATCTCGGCGTCGGTGACCAGGGTCGCGCCCTTCGGCAGGGTGACCTCGCCGGCGGTGATCGCGGTGCCGCCCTCGAGGCCCTCGATGGAGACCTCGACGTGCTCCGGCAGGTGCGTCGCCTCGGCCTCGAGGGACAGCGCCTGGGTCTCGACGATGTGGATGGTGCCGGGGGCGGACTCGCCGACGACGGTCACCGGGACCTCGACGGAGACCTTCTCGCCCTTCTTCACGATGAGCAGGTCGATGTGCTCGATGACGTTCTTCACGACGTCGCGCTGGACGTCCTTGACGATCGCGAGCTGCGGCTTGCCGTCGACCGAGATCTCGAACAGCGCGTTGGAGTGCTTCACCGCGAGCATGGTCTCGTGACCCGGCAGGGCGACGTGGACCGGCTCGGTGCCGTGCCCGTACAGGACGGCGGGGATCTGGTGCGCGCGGCGCAGACGGCGGGCGGCGCCCTTGCCGAACTCGGTGCGGGTGGTGGCGGCGAGCTTGATCTCAGACACGGGTACTCCCTGAAGACGTGGTGCGGGGCGATGGCGACGATGTGTGGTGGCCTCGACGCGGGGCGCTGGACGGGCACGCGGAGGCGTTCCACCCTGTCGATCACGGAGCGGAGGGCCTGTGCTGGCCGTCCGACGTCCCTCGCCGAGGCAACCCTCCGATCTTACCCGTGCCGGGCGCGTGGGCGAAACCAGCCCGGGAACGGCCGCAGAACGCCGACGAGGTCGGTGGTTCACGCCCGATCATCAGGCGCGGAACCACCGACCTCGTGCGGGACCACCGACCTCGTCCGGGTGTGCGGACGGGGTCCGGGGGTCAGGACTGGCCGTCGAAGAGAGACGTGACCGAGCCGTCGTCGAAGACCTCGCGGATGGCGCGGGCGATCAGCGGGGCGATCGACAGGACGGTCAGGCCGGGGAAGCGGTGCTCCTCCGGGATCGGCAGGGTGTCGGTGACGACGACCTCGCGCGCACCGCACTGCTGGAGGCGGTCCGCGGCCGGGTCGGACAGCACGCCGTGGGTCGCGGCGACGATGACGTCCTTCGCCCCGGCCTCCAGCAGCACCCGCACGGCGCCGGTGATCGTGCCGGCGGTGTCGATCAGGTCGTCGACCAGCACGGCGGTGCGGCCCTCGACGTCACCGACCACGCGGTTCGCCACGGTCTTGTTCGGGCGCGTGGTGTCGCGGGTCTTGTGCACGAAGGCCAGCGGGCCGCCACCGAGCTTGGCCGCCCACAGCTCGGCGACCCGGATGCGACCGGCGTCCGGGGACACGACGGTGACGTTCTGCACGTCCACCCGGGTCCGCACGTACTCGGTGAGGATCGGCATGGCCCACAGGTGGTCCACCGGACCGTCGAAGAAGCCCTGGATCTGCGCGGCGTGCAGGTCGACGCTCATCAGGCGGTCGGCGCCGGCGGTCCGGAACAGGTCGGCCATCAGACGGGCCGAGATCGGCTCGCGACCGCGGTGCTTCTTGTCCTGACGGGCGTAGCCGTAGAACGGGGCGATCACGGTGATCGTCTTGGCCGAGGCGCGCTTGAGGGCGTCCACCATCAGCAGGTGCTCCATGACCCACTGGTTGATCGACGCGGCGTGGCTCTGGAGCACGAAGACGTCCGCGCCACGCACCGACTCGGCGAACCGCACGTAGATCTCGCCGTTGGCGAAGTCGTAGGCCGTGGTCGGCAGCAGGTCGATGTCGAGGCTCTTGGCCACGGCGGCGGCCAGCTCGGGGTGCGCGCGTCCGGAGACGAGGACGAGTCGCTTCTCGCCGTCCTGCGAGACGATCCCGGTCATCGTGCGGTGTCCTCCGTGCTGGTTCGGTCGTCATGCAGCCGGACCGGGTGGTCCGGCAGGGTCGGGGGCGGCGTCGAGTAGACACCGCTGTCCGCGCCGGCGCGCTCGCGCTCGGCACGGGCCTGCGGGGAGAGGTCGGCGTGGTCGCCCTGCGCGCGGGCGGCGGCCTCGGCGGCGGGGGTGCCCGCACGCGAGCGCTGCACCCAGCCCTCGATGTTCCGCTGCGCACCGGCGCTGACCGCCAGCGCGCCGGAGGGCACGTCGTGGCGGATCACGCTGCCGGCACCGGTGTAGGCGCCGTCGCCGACCGTCACCGGGGCGACGAACATGTTGTCCGAGCCGGTGCGGGCGTAGGAGCCGATGGTCGTGCGGTGCTTGTGCACGCCGTCGTAGTTGACGAAGACGCTGGCCGCGCCGATGTTCGTCTCGACGCCGATGGTGGCGTCGCCGACGTAGGACAGGTGCGGCACCTTGGAGCCCGCGCCGATCTCGGCGTTCTTCGTCTCGACGAAGGTGCCGATCTTGCCGCGCTCGCCGAGCACGGTGCCGGGGCGCAGGTAGGCGAACGGGCCGACGGTGGCGCCCGCGCCGATCACCGCGAGCGACCCGTGGGTCCGCACGACCGTGGCGCCCTCGTGGATCTCCACGTCGGTCAGCGTGGTGTCCGGGCCGATCGTGGCGCCGGTGGCGACGCTGGTGGCGCCGTGCAGCTGCGTGCCGGGCAGCAGCGTCACGTCCTGCGCGAGCTCGACGTCGACGTCCACCCAGGTGGTCGCCGGGTCGACGATCGTCACGCCCGCGCGCATCCAGCCGTCGAGCACCCGCCGGTTGAGCTCGGCGCGCAGCACCGCGAGCTGGGCCCGGTCGTTCACGCCCTCGACCAGCACCGGGTCGTCGGTGCGCAGCGCGCGCACCCGGCCGCCGTCGCCGCGGGCGATGGCCAGCACGTCGGTCAGGTAGACCTCGCCCTGCGCATTGTCCCGGCCGAGCCGGCCGAAGGCCCCGCGCAGCACGGCGGCGTCGAAGACGTAGACGGAGGAGTTGATCTCGCGCACGGCCCGCTGGGCGGCGTCGGCGTCCTTCTCCTCCACGATGCCGGTGACGTCGCCGGCGTCCGGCCCCTCGGTGACGCGCAGCACCCGGCCGTAGCCGGTGGGGTCGTCGACCTCGGTGGTGAGCACGGTGACCGCGTTGCCGTCCGCGACGTGCGCGTCGAGCAGCTCGGCCAGGGTCTCGCCGTCCAGCAGCGGGATGTCGCCGGCCAGCACGACCACCGGTCCCTCGACCAGCACGCCGGAGGCGGAGCCGGGGACGCCGGGGCCGTCACCGGCGGAGGCGGCGTCGGCCTGCGCGGCGGCGTCCAGCACGGACAGCGCGCACTGCACGGCGCGGCCGGTGCCCGGGACGTCGTCCTGGTCCGCGACCAGCACCGGCGGGTGGACCTCGCGGGCGTGGGCGGCGACCTTGTCGCGCTCGTGCCGGACGACCACCGCGGTGCGGCGGGGCTCGAGCGCCTGGGCGGCGGCGAGCGCGTGCCCGAGCATGGTGCGGCCTGCGAGGGTGTGCAGGACCTTGGGTGTGGCCGATCGCATCCGCGTGCCCTCACCAGCGGCGAGGACGATGACCGCGGCTGGGCGGGGTGGGCGAGGGGTGCTCACCTGTGGGTGCTCCCGTCGATGGTCTGCCCGGGACACGGGGGTGCTCGGGCGGGGACGTCGTGCGCACACGCACTCTACCGCCGCGGGAGGGCCCGGCCGTCCGGGTCGCTGGTCGGAGGTGGTGCTCTCGCGGGCTCCGGACGCCGGGTGGACCATGGCGGCATGGCCGATGACGTGATCGTCCCGATCGTCCGGCAGACCGTGCTGGACACCACCGACGCCCGGGCGCTGGCGGAGTTCTACCGCGAGCTCCTGGGCCTGCGGTACCGCGCCGGCGACGAGCCGCCGCCGCCCGGCGAGCCCGACCCGGCAGGGCAGGACTGGCTGGTGCTGGTGGGCACCCCGGGGTCGGGCGCGCACTCGCTGGCGTTCCAGCAGGTGGGCGCGCTCGCCCGCAGCACGTGGCCGGAGCCGGCCGTGCCGCAGCAGCTGCACCTGGACATGACCGTGCCGGACGCCGACGCGCTGGATCAGGTGCACGCGCGGGCGCTCGACCTGGGCGCCCGGGTGCTGCACGACCGCTCCGACGACCCGCAGGAGCCGCTGCGGGTGTACGCCGACCCGGACGGGCACCCGTTCTGCGTCTTCGTGGGGTGAAACCGGGCGAGATGCGCCGCGGGGCGCCCTGCGGATCGCGCAGGACGCCCCGGGACGTGCGGGCCGTCGCCCGCTGCGGACAGCAGCCCGCTGCCCGCTCAGAGCAGCGAGCGGTACAGCGCCTCGATCTCGGCGACGTCGGCCACGCGCGGGTTGCCGCCGGCGCAGACGTCCTCGGACGCCGCCTTGGCCAGCGCCGCGACATCCGCCTCGGTGGCGCCGACCGCGGTGATCGACGTGGGGTTGCCGAGGTCGCGGGTGAGCGCGGCCACGGCCTCGACGGCGGCCGCACGGGCCTCCTCGATCGGCATGGTCGCCGCGCCCTCGACACCGAAGGCGGCCGCGACGTCGCGCAGCTTCTCCCCCGTGCTGGCGGCGTTGAACGCCATCACCGGTGCGAGCAGGATGCCGTTCGCGACGCCGTGCGGGGCGGAGTAGAACGCGCCGAGCGGGTGGGCCATCGCGTGCACCAGGCCGAGGCCGACGTTCGAGTAGCCCATGCCGGCGACGTACTGCGCGAGGGCCATCCGCTCCATCGCGTCGGCGTCCCCGTCGGCGGCGGCGCGCAGCGAGGTCGCGATCGTCTGGATCGCCTTGAGGTGGAAGAGGTCGGACAGCTCCCACGCACCGGCGGTGGTGTAGCCCTCGATCGCGTGGGTCAGCGCGTCCAGGCCGGTGGCGACCTTGAGCGCGCGCGGCGCCGTCGCCATCATCTCCGGGTCGACGACGGCCATCACCGGGATGTCGTGCGGGTCGACGCAGACGAACTTGCGCTGCCGCTCGGTGTCGGTGATGACGTAGTTGATCGTCGTCTCCGAGGCGGTGCCCGCGGTGGTGGGGACCGCGATGATCGGCACGGAGGGCTTGGTGGTCGGGGCGACGCCCTCCAGGGAGCGCACGTCCTCGAACTCGGGGTTGGCGACGATGATGCCGATCGCCTTGCAGGTGTCCTGCGGGGAGCCGCCGCCGACCGCGATCAGCACGTCGGCGCCGGACGCCCGGAACGCGGCGACGCCGCGCTGCACGTTCTCGATCGGCGGGTTCGGCAGCACGTCGCTGTAGACCTCGAAGGGCACCCCTGCGCCGTCCAGCAGGGCGGTGACCTTGCCGGTCACACCGGTCTCCACCAGCACGCCGTCCGAGACGACGAACGCCTTGGTGAAGCCCCGTCGGGCCAGCTCGTCCGGGATCACCTCGATGCATCCGGCCCCGAAGTACGCGGTCTGGTTCCAGATCATCCGCTGCGCCACTGTTCCTCCTCGATCGGTGGGTCGATCTCTCGATCGAACCGCCTGACCGGGCGGATCGCGCGGGTCGAACGTCCCGATTATCGGCACATCGTCCCGATATTCGGGTCAGGATCCCGCTCCCCGGATGCCGGTGCACCCGGGGAGCGGGGCAGCCTCAGGCCCAGGGGGACGAGATGCCGAACTCGCTCGCGACGGAGGTGATCTCGGCGCGGGTCAGGCCCTCGGCCTGCCGACCGGCGGCCAGGTCCATGTACTCGTACTTCGCGCCGGTCTCCGCGTACTCCACGCGGTCGACCGCACGCAGCACGGACAGGTCGGAGCGCGACATCGTTCCGTGCTTGGACCAGAGGGTGATCTCGGCCTCGCGCAGCCCGGCGACGTTGGCCGCCTGCATCCCGTCGGAGCCCGGGATCATGAAGTCGAGCACCTCGATCCCCTGGGACAGCGACACGATCGACTCCGGCTCCCAGCGCAGGATCGCCGCGTTCATGGCCTTCGTGTCCCGGTAGGCCGGGATGTGCGACAGGTAGGTGAGGTGCGGCGGCTGCGCGTGCACGACGGCCTGGAAGTCGATCCCCCGGCGCGCGACCTGGTCCTGGTGCACGGCGAGGTGCGAGTTGAACTCGGAGGTCAGCCGCGCGAAGCGCCGACGGGGCGAGGTGTGCAGGGTGGCGGTCAGCCCGCCCTCGTGCACCCGGACGACACCCACGGCGGCCTCCGGGTCGGCGGCGATCTGGCGCAGCCGGCGGCCGGAACCGGTGGCGAGCACCACGTGACCGGCCAGGGCCGGGGCGGGCAGCGGCAGGGTGATCTCCTCGGCGACCGGGAAGCGCGCAGCGATCGTGGCGTCGTCGACCTCCCAGCCGAGGTAGACCGAGATGTTGCCGGCACCGGCCTCGGCGGCGTCGATCTCGCAGATCCGTGCGCCGGCCTCGCCCATGTCGGCGAGCAGGTCGTCCAGGGTGGGACGGGTGGGTGCAGTCATCGTGCTCATCCTTCTCATCGGGGCGCGGGCACGAGGTCCCGCAGACGGTCTTCGGCCTGCTGCCAGGCGCTCTCGGGTCCGGTGGGGTCCCAGCGGACCAGCTCGGTGGATCGGCGCACGACCTCCCGGACCGCGGGCAGGCCGCCGTCCAGCACGCCGGTGGCGAGCGCCTGGGTCAGGAGGTTGCCGATCGCGGTGCCCTCGGCCGGTCCGGCGATCACCGGCAGCCCGGTCGCGTCCGCGGTGAGCCGGCACAGCAGCGCGTTGCGCGAGCCGCCGCCGACCACGTGCACCACCTCGACCGGCCGGCCGGACAGCGCGGCGGCCTGCCGCACCGCCCGGCGGTAGGCCAGCGCCAGGGAGTCGAGCAGGCAGCGCAGCAGCGCGGCCTCGTCCTCGGGCACCGGCTGACCGGTGCGCGCGGCCATCTCCCGGACGCGGGCAGGCATGTCCCCGGGCGGGGCGAGCACGGGGTCGTCCACGTCGACCACGGTGCGCAGCCCGGGGACCTGCGCGGCCGCGGCCAGCAGCCTCACGAGGTCCTGCGGCTTCCCCTGCTCCGCCCAGGTCCGCATCGACTCCTGCACCAGCCAGAGCCCGGCGACGTTCTTCAGGTACCGGACGGTGCCCGCGACGCCGAGCTCGTTGGTGAAGTTCGCCGCCCGGCTCTCCTCGGTCAGCACCGGGGCGTCGGTCTCGACGCCGACCAGCGACCAGGTGCCCGAGGAGATGTACGCGGCGGGGGCGTCCCCCATCGGGACGGCCACCACCGCCGAGGCGGTGTCGTGCGAGCCGACCGCCACCAGGTGCGCCCCGGCGACCCCGAGCCCCGCGTGCGCCCGCAGCACCGGCCCGAGCACCGTGCCGGGCTCGACCAGCGGGGCCAGCAGGTGCCGCACGTCCGCACCCGCGCGAGCGAGGGCGTCCAGCACGGGCGCGCTCCAGGTGCGGGTGCGCGGATCGATCATGCCGGTGGTCGAGGCGTTGCTGACCTCGGTGACCTCGGCGCCGGCGATCCAGTGGCCGAGCAGGTCCGGCACCAGCAGCATCCGCGCGGCGGGGCCCAGGGTGCCGGCACGGGCCGCGGCGAGCAGCTGGTAGACGGTGTTGAACGGCTGCACCTGCGCCCCGGTGCTCGCGTACTGGTCCTCCGGCGCGAGCACGGCGGCCAGCGCGGGCACCATGCCGGCGGTCCGCCCGTCCCGGTAGTGCACCGGCTCACCGAGCAGCGCGCCGCCCGCGTCGAGCAGCCCGTGGTCCACGCCCCAGGTGTCGACGCCGATCGAGGCGACCGGCCCGTGGTCCCGCGCGGCGGCGCGCAGCCCCTCCTGCACGCCCGCCCACAGCGCGAGCAGGTCCCAGTGCAGCCGGGGCACCCCGCGCACCGGCACGGTCACCGGCCCGTTGGCGAAGCGTGCGGTCTCGTGGACGTGCAGCCGCCCGTCGGTGATCCGGCCCGCGATCACCCGGCCGCTGGAGGCCCCGAGGTCGACGGCGGCCATCGTGGGTGTGACGGCCATGAGGTCAGGCGCCCCATCCGGCCTGCTGCCCGCCGACCCGCTCCGCGGCGATCCGTCCCGCGTACCCGGAGGCGGCGTAGGCGGCGATCGGGTCGCGCGGCAGCCCGCGCTCCTCGCGCCAGTCGGCCAGCATCGGGCGCACGTCGGTGTAGAACGCGTCCATGTAGATCGCGTTCGCCGCCAGCACGTCGCCGGAGTCCTGCGCGGCGCGCAGCGCGCTCTGGTCGATCAGCAGCGCCCGCGCGGTCATCTCCTGGACGTTGAGCACCGAGCGGATCTGCCCGGGGATCTTCTCCTCGATGTTGTGGCACTGGTCGAGCATGAACGCCACCGGCGAGCCCGCCTCCAGGCCGCCGCCGCGCACGACCTCCGCGATGATCCGGAACAGCTGGAACGGGTCGGCGGCCCCGACGATCAGGTCGTCGTCGGCGTAGAACCGCGAGTTGAAGTCGAAGGACCCCAGCCGCCCCAGCCGCAGCAGCTGCGCGACGATGAACTCGATGTTGGTCGACGGCGCGTGGTGGCCGGTGTCCAGGCAGACCATCGCCCGCTCCCCCAGCGCGGTGACGTGCGCGTAGGAGGTGCCCCAGTCCGGCACGTCCATCGTGTAGAAGTACGGCTCGAAGATCTTGTACTCCAGCACCAGCCGCTGCTGCGGGCCCAGGCGGTCGTAGATCGCGCGCAGCGACTCGGCGAGGCGGTCCTGCCGGCCCCGGATGTCGCCCTGACCGGGGTAGTTGGTGCCGTCCGGCAGCCAGATCTTCAGGTCCTGCGAGCCGGTGGCGTCCATGACGTCGATGCAGGCGTAGTGGTGGTCGATCGCCTTCTGGCGGATGGCCGGGTCCACGTGCGTCAGCGAGCCCAGCTTGTAGTCGTCGTCCTGGAAGGTGTTGGAGTTCACCGTGCCCAGCCGCACGCCGAGGACGCGGGCGTCGGTGGCCAGCGCGGCGTAGTCGTCCACCAGGTCCCACGGGATGTGCAGCGCCACGCTCGGGGCCAGCCCGGTCAGCGCGTGCACCTGCGCCGCGTCGGCCAGCTTCTCCTGGATCGTGCGCGGGGTGCCGGGGGTGCTGAACACCTTGAACCGGGTGCCGGCGTTGCCGAACGCCCAGGACGGGAGCTCGATCGCCTGGCGCTCCAGGACGGCGGCGACGGCGGGGGTGAACGACATGGTGTCTCCTTCGACGTGGTGAATGAATCGTTTCATATTGCGTCGCCGGGTGGCAAGTCCCGCACCCGCGCCGTCGGGGTGCCAGGATCGGGCGGTGCCCAGATCCACCCGCCGCGCCTCGGTGCTCGACGTCGCCCGCCACGCCGGGGTCTCGGTCGGCACCGTGTCGAACGTGCTGAACTACCCGGACAAGGTCGCCGACGCCACCCGCGAGCGCGTGCACGCCGCGATGCAGGAGCTCGACTTCGTGCGCAACGGCGCCGCCCGTCAGCTGCGCGCCGGCGAGACCACCACCGTCGGCACGCTGCTGCTCGACATCCGCAACCCGTTCTTCACCGACCTGGCGCGCGGCATGGAGGACCGGCTGGCCGAGGCCGACCACATGCTGATGCTGGCCGACTCCGACGGGGACGCCGAGCGCGAGGCCAAGTACCTGCGGCTGTTCGAGGAGCACGGCGTCGCCGGGGTGCTCGCCGTCCCCTCCGCCGCCGACCTGACCCCCTACCTGGAGATGCAGCGGCGCGGCGTGCGGGTGGTGCTGGTCGACGCGCCCTCCCCCTCCGCCGAGCTGTCCTCGGTGGCGGTGGACGACGCCGCGGGCGGGGCGCTCGCCGCCGGGCACCTGCTGGAGCGCGGGCACCGGCGGATCACCTTCCTCAACGGCCCGGCCTCCGTCCGGCAGGCCGCGGCCCGACGCGCCGGTGCGGACCGGGCGGTGCGGGACGCCGGCCTGGACCCCGCCGAGGTGATCGACGAGGTCACGCTCGCCACGCTGGACGCCGCCGGCGGGGACGCCGCGCTGGTCGCCACCGCGGAACGGCGGGACCGGGCGCCCGAGGCGATCATGTGCGTGAACGACCTGGTGGCGATCGGCGTGCAGCGCGCGCTGCGCCGGCTCGGCGGCACCGACCTGCTCACCGCCGTGGACGTGGTCGGCTACGACGACATCGAGATCGCCGGGGAGCTCGCGCTGCCGCTGACCTCCGTGCGCCAGCCGTCCTACGCGATGGGCCGGCGCGGCGCCGAGATCCTGCTGGCCGCCGACGCCCCGGTCGAGCACGTGGTGCTCCAGCCGGAGCTGGTGGTGCGGGCCTCCACCCAGGGCTGAGCCCGGCGGGTCCGCGCCGAGGGTGGGCGGCGACGGCGGACTAGGCTGCTGACCATGCCGAACGCCGCCGTCGGGACCTCGCTCGCCCAGACGACGCTCGCCTACCTGCAGGGCAAGATCGCCTCCGGCGAGTGGCCGGTGAACTCCCGCATCCCCACCGAGCCGGAGCTCATGGAGCTGATCGGCGTCGGCCGCACCACCGTCCGCGAGGCGGTCCGCTCGCTGGCCAACCTCGGCATGCTGGAGACCCTGGTCTCCCGCGGCACCTTCGTGCGCTCCCGGATGCCGGTCTCCTCGGTGCTCGCCGACTTCATCGCGCACCACGCGCTCGCCGACCTGCTCGGCACCCGCCGCGCGCTGGAGGTCGAGGGCGCCCGCCTCGCCGCCCTGCACGCCACCCCGGCGCTGCGCGACGCCCTGGTCGCCGCGCACGGCGCCGACCTGCCGGGGCGCGCGGCGTGCACGGGTTCCGGTTCTGGTCCCGGTTCCGAGCGGGGGCGGACGCCGGGGCAGTTCCACTCCGTGCTGCTGGAGGCCTCCGGCAACACCCTGCTCGCCGAGCTCTACGCCGGGGTCCTGGTCGGCGTGCGCGCCGCCACCGACCGCGGTGACCTGGTTCACGGCGCCACCGCCGAGGAGCGGCGGGCCGACCACGGCGCGGTGCTGGACGCGGTGCTGCGCGGGGACGCCGACGGGGCGGCGGCGGCGATGGCCACGCACGCCGACCGCGACCTGGTGCCGGCCGTGCGGACCAAGGCCTGAGCGCCGCCCACGCGCTACCTGCGGCCCGCGGCCCGCGGCCTGCGCCCGCGCTCGCGCCCACCATTCTCGCCGAGTTGTCAGAACTTGTCGCTTCCGGGCGTGCTGAAGCGACAAGAGATGACAACTCGGCGGGCCCGCGTGCGGGCTAGAGGGGCACGACCAGGGGGGTGCCCGCTACCGGGTCGGGGACCACCACGCAGGGGAGGCCGAAGACGCGCTCGATCAGGTCGGCCGTCACGATCTCGCGAGGGTCGCCCTGGGCCACCACGGCGCCGCGGTGCATGACGACCAGGTGGGTGGCGTAGCGGAACGCGAGGTGCAGCTCGTGCAGCACGGCGACGACGGTGCGGCCCTCGCGGTGCAGGCGGCGGGCGAGGTCGAGCACCTCCACCTGGTGACCGAGGTCGAGGTACGTGGTCGGCTCGTCCAGCAGCAGCAGCGGCGTCTCCTGCGCCAGGGCCATCGCGATCCACACCCGCTGGCGCTGCCCGCCGGACAGCTGGTCCACCGGGCGGTCGGCGAGATCGGTCACCCCGGCGGCGGCGAGCGCCGCGTCCACGGCCTGCTGGTCGGCGCCCGACCACTGGCGCAGCAGCGACTGGTGCGGGTAGCGCCCGCGCGCGACCAGGTCGGCCACCACCATGCCGTCCGGTGCGGTCGGTCCCTGCGGCAGCATCGCGAGCCGGCGGGCGATCTCCTTCGGGGCGTAGCCGCCGAGCGGGCGGTCGTCGAGCAGCACCTGCCCGCCGCGCACCGGCAGCATCCGGGCCAGCGCGCGCAGCAGCGTCGACTTGCCGCAGGCGTTGGGGCCGACGATCACGGTCAGCTCGCCCTCCAGCACGGCGAGGTCCACGCCGTCGAGCACCGGGTCGCCGCCGTAGCCGACCACCAGCCCCTCGCCGCGCAGACGGGACGCACCCTCGGTCATCGACTCCTCCTCCAGCGCGAGGCCAGCAGCGCGATCAGGTAGACGCCGCCGAGCGCGCCGGTCACGACGCCCACGGCCAGCTGGGTCGGGGCGAGCACCCGCTGCGCCACCACGTCGGCGGCGAGCACCAGCAGCGCCCCGGTCAGCCCGGCGCCGACGGTGGGCACGCCGGCGGTGCCGGCGAGACGGCGGGCGACGTGCGGGGCGGCGAGCGCGACGAAGGCGACGGGTCCGGCGGTGGCGGTGGCGACGGCGACCAGCGCGACGCCGACCACGATCGCCAGCAGCCGGGTGCGCTCCACCCGCACCCCGACGCCCACGGCGAGGGGGTCGCCGAGCGGCAGCATCCCGAGCGGTCGGGCGAGCAGCCAGGACGCGGGCAGCAGCACGACCGCCGCCGCGGCGAGCAGGCCGACCTGCGGCCACAGCACCGCGTTGAGCGACCCGGCGAGCCACTGGGCGGCGGTCTGCGCGGCGGTGAGCGAGGCGCGCACCACCAGCAGCTGGTTCACGGCGGCCAGGGTGGCGCTGATCCCGATCCCGACCAGCACCAGCCGGGACCCGGCGACCCCGCGCCGCCAGGCGAGCGCGTAGACGATCCCGGCGCTGAGCAGCCCGCCGGTCACCGCCCCGCCCGCGACGGCCAGCGGACCGCCGCCGACCACGAGGATCTGGAGCAGCGCGCCCGAGGCCGCACCGGTGCTGAAGCCGATCACGTCCGGGCTGCCGAGCTCGTTGCCGGTGAGGGTCTGGAACAGCGCGCCGGAGGTGCCGAGCGCCGCGCCGACCAGCAGCGCACCGAGCACCCGGGGCGCGCGCACGTCCTGCACGAAGTACACGGCCAGCGGGTCGGACGATCGGCCGGTGAGCGCCTGCACCACCTGCCCGAGGTCGAGGCCGTAGTCGCCCAGGGTGAGCGCGACCAGCGCGAGCAGCACGATCGCCGCCAGCACGGCCAGGTGCGCGAGGGCCGCCCGCCGACGGAACCGGAAGCGGAACGGCCCGATCGGCAGCACGGCGTGACGCCGCGCCGCGCGCTCCGTGCCCACGATCCCGCCGCTCACAGCGCCGGGATCCGCGGTCGGCGCACCAGCGCGACGAACACCGGGGCCCCGCACAGCGCGGCGACGATGCCCACCTGCACCTCCTGCGGCGCGAGCACCACCCGGGCCAGCACGTCGGCGACCAGCAGCCAGGCGGGGCCGAGCAGCGCGCAGGTCACCAGCACCCACCGCTGGTCGGAACCCATCAGCGCCCGCGCGAGGAACGGCACGGCCAGCCCGACGAAGGACAGCGGACCGACGGCGGCGGTGGCGGCCCCGCAGAGCAGGGTCACCGCGAGCACGGTCAGCACCCGCGTGCGGCGCACGCGCACCCCGAGGGCGGCCCCGGTCTGGTCGCCGAGCGCCAGCGCGTTCAGCGACGGCCCGAGGGCGAGCGCGAGCAGCACCCCGATCGCCACGAACGGCCCGACGGCGGTCAGCACGGACCAGCCCCGGCCCTCCAGCGATCCGGCCACCCAGAACCGGAACTCGTCCAGGGCGGCGGCGTCGGCGAGCACCACGGTCTGGGTCAGCGCGGACAGCGCGGCGGTGATCGCCACCCCGGCCAGCGCGAGGCGGGCCGGGGTCGCGACGGTGCGCCCGGCACCGCCGAGCAGGTACACCCCGGCGGCGGCCACGGCCGCACCGGCGAAGGCGAACCACAGGTACGCGTCGATCCCCTGCACGCCGAGCAGCGCCACCGCGAGCACCACCGCCAGCCCGGCACCGGCGTTGACGCCGAGCACGCCGGGATCGGCCAGCGGGTTGCGGGTGAGCGACTGCATCAGCGCCCCGGCCAGCCCGGTCGCCGCCCCGACCACCACGCCGACCACGGTGCGCGGCAGCCGCAGGTCGTGCAGCACCCCGGAGGCCGTGGAGACGTCGGGGGCCAGCAGCAGGTGCCAGACCCGGCCGAGCGGGATCGGGTTGGACCCCACCGACAGGCTGAGCGCGACCGCGAGCAGCAGCACGCCGAGCACCAGCAGCAGCCCGAGACCGCGCCGGGAGGCGGAGCGGCGAGCGCGCCCCGGCCCACGCAGGTCCGGCGAACCCGGTGCGCCCAGGCCCGCACCGCGCGGTGCCGAGGCGTCCCGCAACGGTCCCGGACCGCCGGACGTGCCCCCGGTCACCGGGGGTCGGTCGGACCGGACAGGCCCTCGTCCGCCGCGCCGGTGCCACCCGCAGCCGCTCCGGCGCGTCGGCGCTGCACCGCGGTCACGGCCACGAACGCGACCCCCGCCAGTGCGAGCACCCCGCCGACCGCGATCCCCACCACGGGGGTGCCGGACCCGGCATCGGCGGCGGCCACCTCGACGGTGACGGCCGTGGCGGTCGGGCTCGGCTCGTCGGTCGCGGCCACGGTGGGCGCTGCCGAGGCCTCCGCTGTCGGCGTCTCCTCGGGGGCGCCGGGCTGCACCTGCACGACGGCGCCCTGCCCGGTGACCGAGGTGGCGCCGCTGCCGGTGGTCCCCCCACCGGCCGTGGTGCTGCCGGCGGCCGCCGCGGACCCGCCGGAGGTGCCGGTGGGCCCGCTCGCGCCGGTCGACCCGGCGGGCACGACCACGGTGAAGTCGGTGCCACCGCTGCGGGTGTAGCCCTCGACGCCGAGGTAGTTCCCCTGGGCGTCCGTCAGCTCGGCGCTGGCGAGGAACCGCAGCCAGTGCGCGCCCGCGGTGATCCCGGCGGGCAGCGTGAACGACCCGCGCACGGTGCCGGAGGCGGGGATCGCCTGCTGGTGCACCACGCCGGACCCCTGGATCGCGGTGTCGCCGTAGCCGACCCCGTCGTCGATCTTCACGTAGACGGTCTCGCCGCCGGGGAACCCGCTCAGCGTGAAGCTGATCGTCGCGCCGGGTGCCAGCGAGGTCGGGGACACCGAGGCCGCGGTGCCCGGGGTGTCCGAGCCGGCGCCGTCCGGCGGCAGCGCGAGCGCGGGACCGGCGACGGCACCGAGCAGCACCGGCAGCGCCAGCAGCGCACCGATCACCCGGGACCGCGCCCGGCCGCGCGCGCCGCCGTGCCCGGCGCTCATGCCGCGACCTTCCGCCGCCGCAGCACCAGCCCGCCGGCGACGCACACCAGCAGCAGCACCAGGCCGCCGCCGATCAGCCAGCCGTCAGTGGCGGACAGCCCGGAGGCGTCCGCCACGGGTGCGGCGACGGTCTCCGCGTCGTCGGCGGGAGCCGCGGTGACGGTCTGCTCCTCGGCCTCCTCCGAGCCCCCGGCGTCCTCGGCGGTGGTGGTCACCACGACGGCCTCGGGCACGGTGGCGCCGGTCCAGCCGACCAGCTCGCCCTCGGCGTCCAGCACGGCGATCTTGTGCTCCCCGGCGGGCAGCAGGCCGACGTCCACCTTGACCTGGCGGTTCGCGTCCACCTGCACCCAGCCCACCGCGGTCGGCTCGGAGTACGCGTACAGGTACACCCACGTGCCAGGGGCGGCGCCCGCCAGCGTGAGGGTGACGACCGTGCCGTCCTGCACGCCGGACACCCGGCCCGCGTTCTCGGCGGTGAGGCCGGTGCCGTCGGCGGCCGGCGGGGCCGGGACCGTGGTCGGCGCCGTGGTGCTGATCGCCGTGCTGATCGTGGTGCCGATCACCGGGCGGGACGCCGTCGTCGTGACGGTCGTGGTGGTGGCGGCCTCGGTGGTCGAGGGCACAGTGGTCGCGGGGGTCGACGGCGCGGCGACGACCAGGTACGCCCAGCCGAGGATCTCGCCGACGCGGCCCAGGTCGCCGGACTGCACGGCGAGCTTGGTGGTGCCGACCGGCAGCGTCACGCCGGCCAGCGGTGCGACCACGGTGCCGGCGGAGGTGACCCGGAACCAGGTGCTCCACGGGTAGCGCGGCGATCCGTCGGCGGCGTACGCGGTGAGGAAGGCCCAGTCACCGGCGGCGGCGCCCGGCACGGTCACGGTGAGCGCGGTGTCGGTGCGGGACAGCGTGACGCCGCCCGCGGCGGCGGCGGTGAGGTCCTCGGTGGCCTCGGCCGGGTCCGGGGCGCCGTTCGGCTGGTACTCGCCGACCACGAAGGAGTCAGACAGCAGCGTGCGCACGGTGTCACCGGTCTTCAGCGAGCCGGTGAGCACCCGCAGGGTGTGGCTGCCCTGGGTGAACGCCGGGGTGGAGCCGAGCGCACCGGCGGTGGTGCCGTCCGGCAGGGCGATCTCCGCGTCGATCGTGCCGTCCGCGGGGTTCGCGTCCACGGTGGCCCAGATCGTCTTGTTGGTGTGCACGGTGGTGTCGAGGCGGCTGTACGCGCCCTCGTCGATCTTGATGCCGAGGCGGGAGCCGCCGTCGGTGGGGTGGCACCAGCCGGCACCGGTGACGTGCAGGGTGCCGCCGACGCTGCCGTCCCCGACCACGGTCAGCGTCGGGGTGCTGCTGGTCGGCACGCAGGTGGTGACCTCGCCGCCGTCGCCCGGGTCGACCCACGGCGTGCCGCCCACGACGAGCGGGGCGCTGGTGACGGTGCGCTGCACGTCCCCGGTGAGGAAGCGGCCGGACTGCAGGGTGAGGGTGAGGTACTGCCCGGCGACCAGCCCGGCCGGGGCGTCGAGGGTCACGTCGAAGGAGCCGTCGGCCGCGATCGGCAGCACGTGGGTGGTGCCGGCGTCGGCGGCCAGCAGCGCCCAGATCGTGTCGTCGCCGGAGGCGGTGGGGTGCTGCACGACCTCGCCGGCCGGGCGGGTGTACTGCTGGCCCTCGCCCCGGTTCAGCTTGATCGCGACGATCGAGGCGGCGGTGCCGGCGGTGTCGGTCCAGCCGGTGCCGCGCAGCCGGATCGTGGACGTGCCGCCGGCGGCGACCTGCTGCTCCACCCACGCGACGGCGGTGCCGACCTGCACGGTCTCGTGCGCCCACGACGGCTCGGTGACGACCGGGGTCTCCGGCTCCGGGTCGGTGGTCGGGGCGACGACCTGGAGGGTCACCGTCTCGCCGCGGCTCCGGTCCCCGGTGAGCATCGAGCCGGTGAGCAGGTTCAGGGTGTGCTCGCCGGCGGCCCAGGCCGCGGTCGCGTTCTGCGCGGTCGGCAGCGGCAGGTCGGCACTCCACGTGCCGTCCGGCTGCGCCTGCACCATCGCCCAGATCGTCTTGTTCCCCTGCACCTGCCCGGTGGCCGGGTTGGTGACCGTGCCCGTGGTGCTCACCGAGCCGCCGTCCAGCTTGATGGCGATCACGGAGCCGGCGTCACCGGCGGTGGTGACCCAGCCGGTGCCGGAGACGTGCAGGTCCTCGCCCAGGACCACCTGGTCCGGGACGGTGATCGTCACGCCGGTGTCGGAGGTACCGGTGTGCTGGGCGGCGGTGGCGGCCCCGGCGCCGGCGGCCGTCAGGACGACCGAGAGCGCCGCGGCGACCAGCGCGCGCGGGAGACGGGCAGCGGACATGTCGGTCCTTCGTGTGCGGAGGGGTGGAGGTCCCGGGCTCAGGTGAGTGCGGCGACGACGGAGTCGACGATCCCGCCCATGAGGAGCGGGCCGCCGGTGGAGGTCCAGAGCGAGCCGTCCACGAGGATCACGTGACCCTCGCGGTAGGCGTCCAGGTCGGTGAAGCCGGGGGTCGCCTCGGCCTGGGCGAGCGCGGAGCCCGCGGCGTCGACGTCGGCGGACTCCCCCGCGTCGGGGTTGCCCAGCGAGGAGCCGCCGAGGCTGCCGAAGAACAGGTAGTCCGCGTCGATGTCCGCCAGGTTCTCCAGCGACACCGGCTCGGAGTGCCCGCGCCCGCGCCGGTCCTGGCTGGCCGGGCGGTGCAGGCCGAGGTCGGTGAGCGCCTGGCCGGCGGGCAGCTCGGTGAGGATCAGGCTGGCCGAGGTGCCCTGCCAGCGCACGATCGAGAACGTGTCGTCCGCGTAGCCGGTCAGCGCGGCGGCGGCCTCGGAGACGTGCGCGTCGTAGTCGTCGATCACCTGCTGCCCGGCGTCGGCCAGGTTGAGCGCGTCGGCCACGTTCGTGAAGGTGGTGCGCCAGTCCCCGCCCGCGTAGCCGGCGTAGTAGGTGGGGGCGATGGCCCGCAGCACCGCGATCACGTCGGGGTTGTTGTTGATGCTGGTGCCGTCCACCAGGATCAGGTCCGGCTCGGCGGCGCCGATCGCCTCGAAGTTCGGCTGCGCCACGGCCCCGAGGATCGGCACGTCGCCCGCCTGCTCGGCCAGGTACGCCGGGACGCCGGACTGCCCGCGCCCCGCGGTGGTGCCGATCGGCTCGACCCCGAGGGCCAGCGCCCCGTCCAGGGTGGGCTCGCTCAGCGTCACCACGCGCTGCGGGTGCACCGGCACCTGCATCTGCGTGCCCTCGACGTCCGTCACGGTGCGGGTCTCGCCGGTGGCGGTGCTGGCGGGGGCGGAGGCGCCGCCGGAGCAGCCGGCGAGAAGGACGGCGAGCAGGGCGACGAGCGCCGCGCCGGTCCGCCGGCTCACTGAGGTCATCACGGTCACTGCTCTCGAGCACGAGGGGGTGGAGGTTCGACAGCGAAGCGTAGCCTAACCTTCATCCGCTCAAACCGAGGCGCCCGTCAGCCGGGCCAGGAAGGGGTGTCCGTGACCGTCGACGCCACGCCCAGCCCGCTCGTCCGCCGCACCGTCCGGCACGGCATCACCGTGCGCCACCTCACCGTCGGCGCGGTCCGCCCGCTGACCAGCCGGCTGGTCCGGATCACCCTGACCGGTCCCGACCTCGCCGGGTTCGCCGCCGAGGGCCCCGCCGACCACGTCAAGCTGCTGTTCCCCGACCCGGCCACCGGCGAGATCGCCACCCCCTTCGCCCCCGACGGCAGCCGCGTCCCGCCGACCGGCCCGGTGATCGCCCGCGACTACACGCCGCTGGCGTTCCGCCCCGACGCGGGCGACGGCGGCGAGCTCGACGTCGACTTCGTGCTGCACGGCGACGACGGCCCCGCCTCCGCCTGGGCCGCCCGCGCGCAGGTCGGCGACCCGCTGGCCGTCGCGGGCCCCCGCGGCTCGCACCTGGTGCCGGACGGCCTGGAGCACCTGGTGCTCGTCGTGGACGAGACCGCGTTCCCCGCCGCCGCCCGCTGGCTGCGCCTCGCGCCGCCCGCCGTCACCGCGACCCTGCTGCTGATGACCGACGACCCCGCGCAGGCGGCGTACCTCGAACCGTCGATCGGCCCGCGCCGGGTCACCACCACCGTCACCACCGACCCGGAGACCGCCCTGCGCGCGCTCGGCCCGATCGCGCCGACCACGCTGGTGGTGCTGGCCGGTGAGGCCACCGCCCTGGTCCCGCTGCGCCGCTACCTGCGCCGCGACCTCGGCCTGCCCGCCGCGCAGGTGGACGCCTCCGGGTACTGGAAGCGGGACGTGGCGGCCCTCGACCACCACGCCCCGCTGGACCCGAGCGACCCGGACTGACGCCGGGTCAGACCCGCGCCCTCACGCCACGCGCAGGCTGGTCAGGCAGGTCAGGTCCTCCTCGCCGGTGCTCACCGTCGCCGTCCCCTCGCGCCCGTCCACCGTCACCGTGACCGTCGCGGTGCGTCCGGCGGGCAGCCAGAACCCGAGGAACCCGTTGTCCTCCAGCGGCCCGGTCGCATCCACGTAGACGTCACCGGACTCGTCGTCCACGATCCGCACGCTCGCGTCCTGCCCGCCCAGCTCGCCGGTGCAGGTGGTCAGCGAGTGGAAGAAGCAGTCGTGGGTGCCGGTGACGTAGGGCGCGATCGACAGGTAGTGCTTCCCCTCGGGCACGGGCACGCTGACCTCGGCGCCGGTGCTGTCGGACAGCAGCACCGCGTCCGGGCGCACCGAGGCGCGCAGGTCGGTGCGGCGCTGGTCCAGCGGGGTCGCCTCCAGCGACGCGATCAGGGTCTCGGCACCGAGGGCGGCCAGGGTGTCCAGGTCGGCGTCGGCCAGCGTCGCCGGGTCGACGACCATCACCGGGTCGGAGCCGTCGCTCGGCGCGGCGGCGGCCGGCGCGTCGGTGCTCGACGACGCGGCGGCGTCCGGCGCCGGGTCGTCGGCGGTGCACCCGGCGAGGGCCAGGGCGAGCGAGATCACAGCGGCAACGAGAACGGCGGGGCGGCGGGACGTCGTCATCCACCCACGCTAGGCAGCAGGATCGCCGGGCCGCCTGGGGCGGAGGTCCCCCGATCGATCGACCAGCGAAGCGTCCGGATGGTCCGGGTTCGTCCCACGTCGCACCCGGGACCCAGGTCCCGCACCCACCCCCGCCCGACGCGTGCTAGCCTCCTCCGCGAATACCTGAGTTCCCCAGGGTTGTTACCCGCCGTCGTCGCGGGGCAAGACCTGAGCCGCAGCGATGCGACTCAGGTCTTTTTTGTGCCCAGAATGCGACGCCGGCCCTCGATGAGGAGTGCACATGACGTCCGCGACGACGCGCGACAGGGCCGAGGAGATCATCCGGGCGGTCGGAGGACCGTCCAACGTCCTCAGCCTGACCCACTGCGCCACCCGGCTCCGTTTCGAGCTGCGCGACGCCTCGGCGGTCGACCAGGCCGCCGTGGAGGCGGTGCCCGGCGTGATGGGTGCCGTGCCGCAGTCCGGCGACCGCTACCAGGTGGTGGTCGGCGGGGCGGTGCAGACCGTCTTCACCCAGATCATGCACCTGCCGGAGATGGCCGGCGTGGGCGCGGGCCGGCAGTCCGACGCCGACGTCAAGGCCGCTGCCCGGTCCAAGGCCCGCGGCAAGGTCGCCTGGCTGGACGGGGTGTTCGAGTACCTGTCCGACTCGTTCCGCCCGCTGCTGGGCGTGCTGCTCGGCGCCTCGCTGATCATCGCCTTCGCCGCCGTGCTCGACGCGCTCGGCGTGGTGGACTTCCGCGCCGCCGACAAGCCCGCGACCTGGGTGTTCGTCGACGCGATGTGGCGCGCGGTCTTCTACTTCCTGCCGATCATGGTCGCCTACAACGCCGCCAAGAAGCTCCAGGTCGACCCATGGCTCGGCGCGACCGTGATGGGCGCGGTGATGACGCCGAACTTCATCTCGCTCACCGACGCGGCGACCACGGTGTGCACCACCAACGCCACCCTGGGCACCTCCTCCTGCGTGGCCGACGTGTTCGGCCTGCCGATGCAGCTCAACGACTACGGCGGCCAGGTGTTCGTGCCGCTGATCATGGTCGCGGTGCTCGCCCCGCTGTACCGCGCGCTCAAGCGGGTGTTTCCGGAGAACATCCAGATGGTCTTCGTGCCGTTCCTGTCGATGGTCGTGATGATCCCGGTCACCGCGTTCCTGCTCGGCCCGCTCGGCATCTGGATCGGCTCCGGCCTCGGCGACGGCCTGGCGTGGCTCAACGGCAACGCGCCGATCGTGTTCGCGATCGTGATCCCGCTGATCTACCCCTTCCTGGTGCCGCTCGGCCTGCACTGGCCGCTGAACGCGCTGATGCTGGTCAACATCAACACCCTGGGCTACGACTTCATCCAGGGCCCGATGGGTGCGTGGAACTTCGCCTGCTTCGGCGCCACCGCCGGTGTGCTGGTGCTGTCGATCCGCGACAAGGACGTGCAGATGCGCCAGACCGCCACCGGGGCGCTCGCCGCCGGTCTGCTCGGCGGCATCTCGGAGCCCTCGCTGTACGGCATCCACCTGCGGTTCAAGCGGATCTACCCGCGCATGCTCGTCGGGTGCCTGGTCGGCGGCCTGATCATCGGCCTGCTCGGCGGCGTCGACACCACCGCGTTCGCCTTCACCTCCCTGCTGACGATCCCGGTGTTCGACCCGATGCCGCTGTACGCGATCGCCGTCGGTGCCGCTTTCGTGGTGTCGATGGTGCTGGTCATCGTGTCCGACTACCGCACCCCGGAGCAGCGCGCCGAGGCGAAGGCCGCCAAGGAGCAGGCCGAGGCCGACCTCGCGCTGGAGGCCGCCGGCGGCACCGTCGACGCGACGCCCGCGGCACCCGCAGCCCCCACGGACGCCGTCGTCACCCCGGTCGCCGGCACGATCGTGCCGATCGAGGAGGTCGCCGACCCGGTGTTCGCCTCCAAGGCGCTCGGTGAGGGCGTCGGCGTGGTCCCGTCGGACGGCACCGTCGTCGCGCCGGTCGCCGGCACCCTGCTCACCGTCGCCGACACCGGCCACGCCTTCGGCATCATGACCGCCGACGGGGTCGAGGTGCTGGTGCACGTCGGCATCGACACGGTGAAGATGGCCGGCACCGGCTTCGCGCTGGCCGTCGCGAAGGGCGACCACGTGGCGGCGGGCGACCTGCTGGTCACCGTCGACCTGGACGCGGTGCGCGACGCCGGCTACGACACCACCACGCTGGTCACCGTCGTCAACGCGCGCAGCCTGACCACCGTCACCCCCCGCCCCGCGGGTACCGTCGTGCTCGGCGACGTCGTCATCGACGTCGAGCCCTGACCGACCTCGTGCGGGCCGTGCCAGCCTCCGGGCACCGGCACGGCCCGCGCGACCGGCCCCACCGGTGAGGAGCGCCGTGCACATCCTGCGCGTGTTCAACAACAACCTGGTCCTCGCGCGCGACGACTCCGGCAGCGAGGTGATCCTCACCGGCCGCGGCCTCGGCTTCCAGGTCAAGCCGGGCGACGCCGTCGACCCCGAGCGCGTCGTGCGGGTGTTCCGGCCCGACCACGGCCGCGACCCCGACCACCTCGCCGGGCTGCTCGCCGACATCCCGCCGGAGCACGTCCAGCTGGTCGGCGACGCCCTGACCGAGGTCGGACTGCACGCCGTCGTCGCCCGCCCCGCGCTGGTCGTCGCGATGGCCGACCACGTCTCCTCCGCGCTGTCCCGCGTCGCCGCCGGGCAGACGATCGAGTACCCGCTGCTCGCCGAGGTCACCCACCTCTACGCCGAGGAGCACGCGCAGGCGGTGGCCCTGCTCGCCGCGATCAACACCCGCGTGCCCACGCCGCTGCCGCCCTCCGAGGCCGTCGGCCTCGCGCTGCACCTGGTCAACGCCGGGCTGGCCACCGGCGACCTCGCCTTCAGCTACACCATGACCGGCCTGATCCAGCAGTTCCTCGACGTCACCGCCTCCGCGCACGGCGTCGCCCTGGACACCGGCGGCGTCAGCGTCGGGCGGTTCATCACCCACCTGCGCTACCTGTTCGTCCGCATCCACCAGCGCCGCCAGCTGGACGACGCCCGGCACTCCGCGATCGGCGACGCGATCCGGCAGACCTACCCCGAGGCCGTCGACACCGCCGACCGGCTGGCGCGCCTGGTCGAGGTCCGGCTCCAGGCCACGCTCACCCCCGACGAGGTCGCGTACCTCGCGCTGCACGTCGCACGCGTGGTGGCCGACGCGCAGGGCGAGGCGGCGTAGGCGCGGATCCGGCCGGAACCCCCGCGCCGTCCGGCACGTTCACCGGACGATGACTGCCTCTCGCGTCGGCTACGCCACCGCCACCACCGACGGCCTGGTCTGGGGCGACCCCACCGGCACCCACCTGCTGCTCATCCCGGACGCGCTCACCCACCGCCGCCACGGTGTCGACGCGCCGATCGCCGTGCACCCCTGGGACACGGTGCTGTCCGTCGAGGTCGACGTCCCGCGCCGCCGCTCCCGCCGCCCCGGCGCCGCCTCCGTGCTGCTCGCCGCGGTCTCGGAGGGCGTCGGCCTGCCGTGGGAGCCCTCGATCGCCCCGGTGCAGGTCACCGTCTGCACCCACGACGGCGAGCAGCAGATCGAGTGCGACGGCTACATCGGCGGGTGCTGGGCCCGGGACGTCGACGTGCTGGCCGCCGCCGCGCACCTGCTGGTCGCGCACCCCGCGGCCCGGCGGGCGCTGGCGCTGCCGACGGAGGTGCTGGCCGACCTCGCGGCGGCGACCGGGGTGCCGGCGGGCGAGGAGGCGGCGTGGCTGGCGGAGCGGTGGGGCACGGAGTGCGGGTGCTGATCCGCTGAGCGCTGCTGGCTCCGCCCCCAGGATTCGAACCCGGACTGCAAGGCTCCAAAGGCCTGCGTGCTGCCGTTACACCAGGGCGGACCGCGACCACCCGGCCGCCGGCCGCGCATCGCGTCGGCTGCCAGTCTGCCAGCACCGGCGACCGGCCCGGACCTGCCGGGGCGCGGGACGGACGCCCCACCGATGCCGACGGCCTGCCAAGATGGCCGGATGGCTGCTGATCCTCGACGCCCCGCGCGCCCGACGCGCGCCCGGATGACCGCGACCCAGCGGCGTGAGCAGCTGCTGGACGTGAGCCGCCGGCTGTTCGCGGAGAAGGGCTTCGAGGGGACCTCCGTCGAGGAGATCGCCGCGCGTGCCGAGGTGTCCAAGCCGGTGGTGTACGAGCACTTCGGCGGCAAGGAGGGCGTCTACGCGGTCGTGGTCGACCGGGAGATCCAGGCGCTGACCTCGGCGCTGTCCGGGGCGCTGGACGGCGGCGGCCACCCCAAGGTGATGGTGGAGCGCTCGGCGCTGGCGCTGCTCGGCTACATCGAGGACTCCGAGGACGGCTTCCGGATCCTGGTGCGCGACTCGCCGGTTGCGCAGGCGACGGGGACGTTCTCCAGCCTGATCGGTGACGTGGCGACGCAGGTGGAGCACCTGCTGGCGGAGCAGTTCACGCGGCAGGGCCTGGACCCGCGCACCGCCCCGATCTACGCGCAGATGCTGGTCGGCATGGTGGCGCTCACCGGTCAGCACTGGCTGGACGCCCGCAGCCCGAAGAAGGCGGACGTGGCCGCGCACCTGGTGAACCTGGCGTGGAACGGGCTGTCCGGCCTGGAGCGACGCCCCCGGCTCAGCACCGCGCAGCAGCCCGCCCCGCGCCGCCGCAAGGCCCCCGCGCCCGACCAGGGCGACTGACCCCGCGCGCGGCCCATCCGCGCACTCGCCCGCGCCGCGCCGAGTTGTCAGTTCTTGTCGCTTCGAGCCGCCGCGAAGCGACAACTCCTGACAACTCGCCGCGCGGAGGGGGTGGATCGCGCCGCGTCGAGTAGCCTCGCCCGCATGTCCGGTGACCTCCAGCCCGCAGGTGAGGCGGGTGCGCTCGGGCCCCGCGACGAGGTGGACCGGATCGTCGAGGCGTGGGCGCACGAGCGGCCGGACCTGGACGTCGCCCCGCTGGCGGTGCTGTCCCGGGTGAGCCGGCTGGCCCGGCACCTCGACCTGGCCCGGCGCGGGGCGTTCGCGCACCACGGGCTGGAGACCTGGGAGTTCGACGTGCTGTCCGCGCTGCGTCGCGCGGGGGCGCCCTACCGGATGTCGCCGGGGGCGCTGCTGACCCAGACGCTCGTGACCAGCGGGACGATGACGAACCGGATCGACCGGCTGGCCGCACGCGCCCTGGTCGAGCGGCTGCCCTCCCCGGACGACCGGCGCGGGGTGCTGGTGAGCCTGACCGACGAGGGGCTGCACCGGGTGGACGCGGCGATGTCGAGCCTGCTGGAGGTCGAGCGCCGGCTGCTCGCCGGGCTGGACGAGGCGGAGCGCACCCGGCTGGCCGATCTGCTGCGCGTGGTCGTCGCCCCCTTCGACACCCCCTGACGTGGACCCCGGACGCACGCGACCCCCGGTCCCGGCGCGTTCGCCAGGACCGGGGGCCACCCGCTCGACCGCTCAGGCGGCCTTGCTCAGCGCCTCCGACAGCTTGACCCGACGGCCGGTGCGCAGCACGGACCGCTCGTAGATCCGCGCGCCGATCGCGATCACGGCCACGGCCGACAGCGCGAGGATGCCGAGCGACAGCAGCGGCTCCCACCAGGACGCCTCGCCGAGGAACAGCCGCACCGGCATGCCGACCGGGGCGCTGAACGGCACGTAGGACATCACGGTCAGCACCAGCGAGTTGTCGTTGAACACCACGACCAGGAAGTACGGGATCATCACCAGCATCATCACCGGGGTGAGCACCGGGCCGGTGTCCTCGATCCGGGAGACCAGCGACGCGCTGGCCGCGAAGATCCCGGCGAGCAGCACGAAGCCGACGATGAAGAACAGCACGAACCAGGCGACCGGGGCGCCGACCAGGCTGAGCACGTCCTGCTGACCGGTGACGACCAGGCCGATCACGGCGGTGGCGGCGATGGCGGCGGTCTGCCCGAAGGCGAGCGCGCTGTTGCCGAGGATCTTGCCGGCGAGCAGCCCGCGCGGCGGGACGCTGGACAGCAGGATCTCCACGATCCGGGACTGCTTCTCCTGCACGGTGTTCTGCGCGATCGTGCTGCCGAAGGACAGCGCGGACATCATGAACGCCAGGCCGAAGGCGAGCGAGACGATGTAGCGCAGTCCCTCGCTGGTGGTGGGCTCGTCGATCAGCTCGACCGGCGGGGTGACCGCGAGCGCGGAGAGCACGCCGTCCGGGGCGGAGTCCAGGCCGACCACGACGATCCCGAGCACGTTGTCCGGGTCGTCGTCGGGCAGCACGGCGGCCTCCGCCTCGCCGTCCTCGACCAGGGTGCGCGCGGCATCCGCGCTGTCGGCGGTCACGGCCTCCAGCCCGTCGACGCCGTCCACCACCGCGGCGGTCTCCGGGACGACGGCCACCTTCGTGTCGCCGCCGGCCATCGAGTCGCCGAGCACGCTGGACAGCACAATCCCGCCGAGGATCAGCACCAGCAGCACCGCGGTCGAGATCAGGAAGGACTTGGAGCGCACCTGCGTGGTGATCTCGCGCTCGGCGACCATCAGGGTCGTCTGCACGGTGCTCGGGTGCGTCGGGCGGGCGGCGGGGCGCTGCGTGGGGCGCGCGGCGGAGCGCGGCGTGGGGGTGCTCATCGGACGGTCTCCTTCTGGCGGGCGCCGGCGGCGGGCGCGTCGTCGTGGCGCTCCTCGTCGGTGACGATGTCGCGGAAGATCTCGGCCAGCCGGGGGCGGACCGGGGCGAACTGCGTGACCGGGGCGGCGTCGAGGGCCGTCCGCAGCACGCGCTGGGCGGTGGCCTCGTCGGCGTCGAACAGGGCGTAGCCGCCGTCGAACTCGACCACCTGCACGCCGGGCTCGGTGCGCAGCCAGCCCATGTCGCCGCCGGAGGCGATCTCGTACCGGGGCTCGGCGTACTGCTCGCGCAGCTCCTCGCGGTGCCCGGCGGCACGGATCTTCCCGCCGGCGATCACCACCAGGTCGTCGCAGAGCCGCTCGACCACGTCGAGCTGGTGGGAGGAGAACAGCACCGGCACCCCGCGGTCGGCGTGCTCCTGGAGCACCCCGAGCACCACGTCGACCGCCATCGGGTCGAGGCCGGAGAACGGCTCGTCCAGGATCAGCACCTCGGGCTCGTGCACCAGCGCCGCGGCGATCTGCGCCCGCTGCTGGTTGCCGAGCGACAGGTCGTCCACCGCGTCGTCCAGGCGCTCGCCGAGGCCGAGCCGCTCCAGCAGCGCGTGCGAGCGGGCGGTGGCGTCCCGGCGGTCGTAGCCGTGCAGCCGCGCCAGGTAGGCGATCTGCTCGCCGATCTTCATCTTCGGGTAGAGGCCGCGCTCCTCGGGCATGTACCCGAAGGACCGCCGGCCGTCGTCGGTCAGCGGCGAGCCGTCCAGCGTGATCGTGCCGGAGTCGGCGCTGAGCACGCCCAGCACGATCCGCATGGTCGTGGTCTTGCCGGCGCCGTTCCCCCCGACGAAGCCGGTCAGCGTGCCGCGCTGCACCGTGAACCCCACGTCGTGCAGCACCTGGCGGTCCCCGAAGGACCGGTTGATGCCCGCGAGCTCCAGCATGTCTCTCCCACCCTCGTCGTCCGTCGCGACCCCTCGGGCCGCCTGAGGTCAACGCTAGGCAACCGACCGGTGCCGGCACCTCCGGCGCGGGGCTGAACCCGCAGGCCGGCGAGGTGGGCGGCGCCTCCGTCCCGAGGGGGAGGCGCCTGGTCCGTCAGGCGGGGATCACTCCCCCGTCAGGCCGTGCTCGTAGGCGAAGACCACCGCCTGCACCCGGTCGCGCAGGGAGAGCTTCATCAGCACGTTCGACACGTGGGTCTTCACGGTGGCGCGGCCGAGCACCAGGTCCGCGGCGATCTCGTCGTTGCTCAGCCCGCGCGCCACCAGCCGCAGCACCTCCAGCTCGCGCTCGGTCAGCGAGCCCACCGCGTCCGGGCAGGTCGACCCGCCGGGGCACTGCCCGTGGCTCGCGGTGGCGGCCGTCGCACCGGCGCCCGCACCGGCACCGCCGCCGGAGACCGCCCGCGCGATCACCGCCCGGGTCACCTCCGGGGAGAGCAGCGCGTCACCGGCGGCCACCGCGCGCACCGCGTCGGCGAGCTGCTCGGGCCGGGAGTTCTTCAGCAGGAACCCGGCCGCGCCGGACTGCAGGGACTCCAGCAGGTAGTCGTCCCGGTTGAACGTGGTCAGCACCAGCACGGCGCTGCGCACCTGGGGGTCCGCGACGATCTGCCGGGTCGCCTCCAGGCCGTCCATGTCCGGCATCTGCACGTCCATGCACACCACGTCCGGCGCCAGCGCCCGCGCCTGCGCGACCGCCTCCCGCCCGGTGGCGGCCTGACCGACCACGGTGATGTCGTCGAAGGTGCCGAGGATCGTCGCCAGCCCGGCGCGCAGCAGCGCCTGGTCGTCGGCCAGCACCACCCGCACCGGCCGGTCCGGCCCGAAGCCCGGTGTCTCGTCCGTCATCTGCCCCGCGTCCATCTGCCCTGCGTCCCCATCCGTCGTGCCCGTCATCTCACGCAGTCCCCGCCCGCGGCGCCGCGATCGGCACCCGCGCCCGCACCAGGTACCCGCCGCGCGCCCGCGGCCCGACCTCGAGCGTGCCGCCGTCCGCCGCGACCCGTTCCCGCATCCCGACCTGACCGAGCCCGCCGGACGGCACCCGGCCGCGTCGCACGCCCGTCCCGTCGTCGGCGACCTCCAGCTCGACCGCGTCGGGGGCGTAGCGCAGCCGCACGTCCACCCGCGCGCCGACCCCGGCGTGCTTGCGGGCGTTGGTCAGCGCCTCCTGGGCGATCCGGTACAGGTTGAGCGACACCAGCGGCGGCAGCGGCACCGCGTCGCCGACCACCTGGAAGCGCGCACGCGTCCCGCCCTCGCCGGCCTGGTCCACCAGCACCGGGATCTGCTCGACGGTCAGCGAGGCGAGGGCGGCACCGGCCTCGGTGTCCTCGGCGTCCGGGTCGGCGGAGCGCAGCGTGCTGAGCATGCCGTGCAGCTCGCGGATCGCGTCGCGGGCGGAGTCCTCGACGTGCTCCAGCGCCTCGGCCGCGAGCGCGGGGTCGGCGCCCAGCACCGAGCGCGCGGCGGCGGCCTGCACGCCCATCATCGAGACGTGGTGCGCCACCGCGTCGTGCAGCTCGCGGGCGATCCGCAGCCGCTCGATCGCCACGGCCTGCTCCTCGACGCGCTGCCGCTCGGCGGTGAGCAGCCGGCCGCGCCAGGCGGTGCGGGCCCGCTCACGGGCGGCCTGCCAGGCGTGCTCGCCGAAGTAGTAGGCACCGGCGAAGTACAGGATGTTCGTCAGCACCTGCACCATCAGGTACGACACCAGCGGCGAGAACGCCCCGGCACGGGACAGCCCGGGGATCGCGTCCGGGTCGGTGATCGCCTGGAACACCGTGCCGAGCACCCAGACGAACATCCCGACGATGATCCCCACGCGCACCCACAGCGCGACCATGCGCCGGTGCTCCCAGGCGCCGACCGTGTAGATGGCCATGAAGAGCGCGATGTTGAGGAACAGCGTCTCCGACACCTGGAGCACGCTCGCGGCGACGAACACCGCCGACACCCACACCGACACCTGGCTCGGCCACGTGCGGCGCCAGGCGAGCGGCAGCATCGCCGCGGCGAGCACCAGCACCGACACCCAGCCGGCGGCGGGCTCGTCGTACAGCCCCACGGTCTGCATCAGCGCCATGCTCAGCACGGAGCCGACCAGCATGCCGACCGCGAGCAGCAGGTCGGACCGCCGGTCGTCGGCGGTGATCGGAGGACGTCGCCAGCCGGGGACGTCCGGGTCCTGGGCGGCGCCCACCAGGGCGACGGCGGGATCGCTCGGCACCGGGTCACCGTACCCTTGGCGGAATGGCCCACCTGCTCGGCGGCGAAGCGCTGCACCTGTCCTTCCCCACCAAGGAGGTCTTCGGCTCCGTCACCGTCGGGCTGTCCGAGGGCGACCGCGTCGGCATCGTCGGGCGCAACGGCGATGGCAAGTCCTCGCTGCTGGCGATGCTCGCCGGCAACCTGGCCCCGCACGGCGGGCGGGTGACGGTGCGCGGCGGCGTGCACGTCGGCGTGCTGGACCAGCAGGACACCCTCGACCCGACGCTCACGGTGGGCACCGCCGTCGTCGGCGACCGCGCCGAGCACGAGTGGGCCGGCGACGCCCGGATCCGCGACGTCGTCTCCGGCCTGGTCGGCGACCTGCCCTGGGACCAGCGGATCAGCGACCTGTCCGGTGGTCAGCGCCGACGGGTGGCCCTGGCCGCGCTGCTCGCGGGCGACGACGACGTGCTGATGCTGGACGAGCCGACCAACCACCTCGACGTCGAGGCGGTGACCTGGCTGGCCCGGCACCTGAACCGCCGCTGGTCCGCGAACGCCGGCGGGCTGCTGGTCGTCACCCACGACCGCTGGTTCCTGGACGAGGTGTGCACCGCCACCTGGGAGGTGCACGACGGGATCGTCGAGCCCTTCGAGGGCGGGTACGCCGCCTACGTGCTCCAGCGGGTCGAGCGTGACCGGATGGCCGCCGCCTCCGAGGCCAAGCGGCAGAACCTCATGCGCAAGGAGCTGGCCTGGCTGCGCCGCGGCGCCCCCGCGCGCACCTCCAAGCCGAAGTTCCGGATCGACGCCGCCAACGTGCTCATCGCCGACGAGCCGCCGGTGCGCAACCCCGTCGAGCTGTCCCGGATGGCCACCGCGCGCCTGGGCAAGGACGTGGTGGACATCGAGGACGTGTCGGTGCACTACGGCCCGAAGCGGGTGCTGGACGACGTCACCTGGCGGATCGCCCCCGGCGAGCGCACCGGCGTGCTCGGCGTGAACGGCGCCGGCAAGTCGACCCTGCTCGGCCTGGTCACCGGTGCCGTGAAGCCGACCAGCGGCCGGGTGAAGCGCGGCAAGACCGTCCAGGTCGCCACCCTCACCCAGGAGCTGGCCGAGCTGGCGGACATCGCCGACGACCGGGTGTCCGACGTGATCGCCCGCTACCGCACCACCTACGTCGCCGGTGGCAAGGAGATGTCGCCCGGGCAGCTGCTGGAGCGGCTCGGCTTCACCAACGCCCAGCTGTCGACCCCGGTCAAGGACCTGTCCGGCGGTCAGCGCCGTCGGCTCCAGCTGCTGCTGATCCTGCTGGACGAGCCCAACGTGCTGGTGCTGGACGAGCCGTCCAACGATCTCGACACCGACATGCTCGCCGCCATGGAGGACCTGCTCGACACCTGGCCGGGCACCCTGCTCGTCGTCTCGCACGACCGCTACCTGCTGGAGCGCGTCACCGACCAGCAGTACGCGGTGCTCGACGGCGCGTTCCGGCACGTGCCCGGCGGCGTGGACGAGTACCTGCGCCTGCTGGAGCGCTCGCGCGCCGGTGGCAGCGGGCCGGTGTCCGACCACCCCACCGCCGCGCGCGCCGCCGACCCGGCGGACGCACCCGCCGACGCCGCCCCCGGCCTGGACGGCGCCGCCCTGCGCGCCGCCCGCAAGGAGCTCGCCGCCGTGGAGCGCCGGGTGTCCAAGATCCAGGGCCAGATCGCGATCCTCGACACGAAGATGGCCGAGCACGACCCCGCCGACTACGGCGGCCTCACCGCCCTGGGCGAGGAGAAGCACGCGCGGCAGGCCGAGCTCGCCGCCGAGGAGGAGCGCTGGATGGAGCTCGCGGAGGCTGTGGAGGGCTAGCTGTCGTCCCCCGGGAGGAGGCGACGGCGCGCCGACTCCAGGATCACCACCACCACGCTCGCGAGCACCACGAGCGCCCCGAGCCTGGTCGCCGGCCAGAAGCCGACGAGCAGACCCGCCAGGAGCACGAGCGCCCCGATGCCGGCGCCCTGCCATGCCGTCCGTGCCATGTCCCGGCCCTCCGTCGATCGCCACGACGGTCGGTCGGCGGCCGTCGGCACCGCCCCCGCGGCACCGTCCCACGACACCACCCGCACGCGGCCTACTCAACGGCCACGCGGCACCTCGCCCATATGCCGAGAAAAGCCGCAGGGATAGCCCTCGGCACGAGGGAAAACCCTGGGCATCCCTCCGGCGCGCAGGTCGTCCGGTCACCGACCCGCCCCGCACCTACGCTTCACCGCATGACCGACATCGCCGTCCGCGTCGCCCTGGTCGAGGACCACGCGCTGCTGCGCGCGCTGCTCGCCGAGCACCTGGCGCGCGAGGACGGCCTGGCGCTCACCGCCTGCGTCGGCACCGCCGAGCAGGCGCGGCGGCAGATCACCCGGGGCACCGCGGACGTCGCGGTGCTGGACGTCGGGCTGCCGGACGGCGACGGCATCGCGCTCGGGGTGCTGCTGCAACGGTCCGACCCGGACCTGCGGGTGCTGCTGCTGTCGGCGCAGGACGCGCTCGAGCCGATGCTGGTGACCCAGCGGGCGTGCGCCTCGCCGTGGAGCTTCCTGTCCAAGCGCTCGGCGCTGGCGGCCGACCGGCTGGCGGAGGCGGTGCGCTGGGTGGCGGAGGGACGGGTGGTGATCGACCCGGCACGCAGCGGCGACCTCGGGCGGGAGCGGGACGCGATCGAGGGGCTGAACGCCCAGCAGGTGCGGGTGCTGCGGCTGGTCGCGCGCGGCCTGACCAACACCGCCGTCGGGGCCGCGCTCGAGATCTCGCCGAAGGCCGTCGAGGCGGCGATGTCCACGGTCTACCGGGTGCTCGGCGTCGCGGCCGACCGGAACCCGCGGGTCGCGGCGGCGCTCGCGTACCGGCGGCACGCGGACCTGCGGGAGCACGCCGGGGCGGACCGCGCGGACGCACCCTGACGGCGTCACTAGGATCGACGCATGTCCCGCATCCTCAGCGCCGTCGCCTGGCCCTACGCCAACGGCCCGCGCCACATCGGTCATGTCGCCGGCTTCGGCGTCCCCTCCGACGTGTTCAGCCGTTACATGCGCATGGCGGGGCACGACGTCCTCATGGTCTCCGGCACCGACGAGCACGGCACGCCGATCCTGGTGCAGGCCGAGCAGGAGGGCGTCAGCCCGCAGCAGCTCGCGGACCGCTACAACCGCGTGATCGTCGAGGACCTCGCGCAGCTCGGCCTGTCGTACGACCTGTTCACCCGCACCACCACGCGCAACCACTACGCGGTCGTGCAGGAGATGTTCCGCACGGTGCACAAGAACGGGTACATGGTCGAGCAGACGACCATGAACGCGATCAGCCCGAGCACCGGGCGCACGCTGCCGGACCGCTACATCGAGGGCACCTGCCCGATCTGCGGCTACGACGGCGCCCGCGGCGACCAGTGCGACAACTGCGGCAACCAGCTCGACGCGATCGACCTCAAGAACCCGCGCAGCCGGATCAACGGCGAGACCCCGAAGTTCGTGGAGTCGAACCACTTCTTCCTGGACCTGCCGGCGTTCGTGGACGCGCTGGGCGGCTGGCTGCGCACGCGCACCGACTGGCGCCCGAACGTGCTGAACTTCTCGCTCAACCTGCTGGACGACGTGCGCCCGCGCGCGATGACCCGCGACATCGACTGGGGCATCCCGGTGCCGCTCGAGGGCTGGGAGTCCAACCCGAACAAGCGGCTGTACGTGTGGTTCGACGCGGTGATCGGCTACCTGTCCGCGTCGATCGAGTGGGCGCGACGCTCCGGCGACCCGGAGGCGTGGCGGCAGTTCTGGACCGATCCCGAGTCGCTGTCGTACTACTTCATGGGCAAGGACAACATCACCTTCCACTCGCAGATCTGGCCGGCGGAGCTGCTCGGCTACACCGGCGGCGGGTCGAAGAGCGGCGCCCCGGGCCCGTACGGTGACCTCAACCTGCCCACCGAGGTCGTCTCCAGCGAGTTCCTCACCATGGAGGGCAAGCAGTTCTCCTCCTCGCGCGGCGTGGTGATCTACGTCCGCGACGTGCTGAGCCGGTACCAGCCGGACGCGCTGCGCTACTTCATCTCGGTGGCGGGCCCGGAGAACCAGGACGCCGACTTCACCTGGCAGGACTTCAAGCGCCGCACCAACGACGAGCTGGTCGCCGGCTGGGGCAACCTGGTCAACCGCACGGCGAGCATGGTGCACAAGAACTTCGGCGAGATCCCCGCGCCGGGCCCGCGCCAGCCGGTGGACGAGGCGCTGCTCGCGCAGACCACCACCGCGTTCGGCCGGGTCGGCGAGCTGATCGGCACGCACCGGCACCGCGCGGCGATCTCCGAGGCGATGCGGGTGGTGCAGGAGGCCAACCGCTACGTGTCGGAGACCGAGCCCTGGAAGCTCAAGACGGACCCGGAGCGCCTGGGCACCGTCCTGCACACCACGCTCCAGGCGGTCGCGGACTGCAACACGCTGCTCTCGCCGTTCCTGCCGCACTCCGCGCAGCAGGTGCACGAGACGATCGGCGGCACCGGCACGGTGGCCCCGCTCCCCCGGATCGACGAGGTCACCGACCTGGACGACCCGTCGCGGGCCTACCCGATCATCACCGGCGACTACCGGCTCGGTGACACCGTGCCCGCGTGGCGGCCGAACGCGATCGTGCCCGGCACGCCGATCGCCAAGCCGGAGCCGGTGTTTACCAAGCTCGACGACTCGATCGTCGAGGAGGAGCTCGACCGGCTGCGGCAGGGCTGAGGTGGCGCGCTCCCGGGACCGGGGCTGGCCCCCGGTCCCCGAGCCGCTGCCCGTGCCCGTCGTCGACGACCACACCCACCTGGAGTCGGTGCTGGCGATGCCGGCCCCGGCGGGCGGCGACGACCCGGCGCCCGCACCGGCGACGGTGGACGACCACCTGGACCGGGCGGCGTCGGTCGGCGTGACCCGGATGGTGCAGGTCGGCTGCGACCTGGACGCGGTGGCGTGGACGGCGGCGGCGCTGACCGTCGACGCCGCCGCACCCGGCTCGGCCGTGCCCCCGGGCGCCGTGCTGCGACCGGGGCGGCGGGCGCTGCTCGGCGCGCTGGCGATCCACCCCAACGAGGCCGTGCTGCACGCCGGGGTGCACGAGGTCGCGCCGGACGGGCTGGAGCCCGACCCGCAGGACCGGCACGCGGTGCCGCTGGACGAGGCGATCGGCCGGGTGGCGGACCTCGCGCGCACGCACGAGCGGGTGCGGGCCATCGGCGAGACCGGACTCGACTTCTTCCGTGCCGGACCCCGGGGTCGTGCCGTGCAGCGCGAGGCGTTCCGCGCGCACATCGCGCTGGCGAAGGAGCTCGACCTCGCGCTGCAGATCCACGACCGCGACGCCCACGAAGACGTCATCGAGGTGCTGCTGGCCGACGGCGCCCCGGAACGGACCGTCTTCCACTGCTACTCCGGCGACGCCGCGATGGCCGAGGTGTGCGCCGAGCAGGGCTGGTTCCTGTCCTTCGCGGGGCCGGTGACCTTCGGCGCCAACACCGACCTGCGGGCCGCCCTGCGCACGGTGCCGCTGGACCTGGTGCTGGTCGAGACGGACGCGCCGTACCTGACCCCGCACCCGCTGCGCGGGCGGCCGAACTCGCCGTACCTGCTGCCCTGGACCGTGCGCCGGGTGGCCGAGGAGCGCGGGCTGCCGCTCGCCGACGCGTGCCGGGCGCTGGCCGGGACCGCCGAGCGGGTCTACGGCGCGTGGTGATCCTGCCGACGCACGTGGGGGATTCCACTGGGGCGGCCTTCCGCTCCGGGTCACGGATCGGTTACGGTCGGACGGTTGTCCCGTCGGCGCCCCTCCACGCCGGCGTCCCGATCGTGCTGGAGCCCTCCGCGTGCCTGCGCCCGACGAGCACCCCGTGCTGAACGACGGCGCGAGCCTGCCGACCAGCCGCCGGGACCTGCGCCGGCAGCGTGCCGCGGTCCCCCGCCGCTCCCGGCTGACCCGCTTCGCGGCCCAGGGCGCCGCCCTCGTGCTGGTCGCCGGCGGCACCACCGCCTTCGCCGGCCTGCACAAGGACGTCACCCTCGAGGTCGACGGCGTTCCCACCGAGGTCAGCGCGTTCGGCCGGACGGTCGGCCAGGTGCTCGCCAGCGCGGACGTCGAGGTCGGCGAGCACGACCTGGTCGCCCCGGGCCTCGGCGAGCACATCGCCGACGGCGGGCAGATCGTGGTGCAGCACGGCCGGCAGATCGACGTCGAGGTCGACGGCGCCACCCGCACCGTGTGGACCACCGCGCTCACCGTCGGCGAGGCGGTCGACGGCCTGGGCCTGCGGGCCGACGACTCCCTGATCTCCGCGTCCCGCTCCGCCTCGCTGAGCCGCGACGTGCTGCGGGTCTCCACCCAGAAGACCATCCACCTGGCAGTCGACGGCCAGGTGATCGACGGCGTGACCAGCGCGGGGACCGTGCGGGACGCGCTGCGCGGGATCGGCCTGGTGCTGAACGAGGGCGACCGGGTGTCCGTGCCGCTGGACGCCACCGCCACCGACGGGCTGGTCGTGCTGGTCACCCGCGCGGCCACCGCCGGCGAGACCGTCACCGAGGCCGTGCCCTTCGAGGAGCAGGAGGTCGAGGACCCGACGCTGGTCAACGGCACCCGCAAGGTCGAGACCAAGGGCAAGGCCGGCGTGCGCACCACCACCTACGCCACCTCGACCGTCGGCGGTGCCGTCGTGTCCCGCACCGTGGTCGCCTCGGCGATCACCGTGGAGCCGGTGACCCAGGTGATCAAGGTCGGCACGATGCAGATCTCCGCCGACGTCTCCGTCGAACCCGGCTCCGCGCAGGAGATCGGCAAGCAGCTCGCCGCCGCGCGCGGCTGGGGCGACGACCAGTTCGCCTGCCTGGTCCAGCTGTGGAACAAGGAGAGCGGCTGGCGGGTCAACGCGGAGAACACGTCGTCCGGCGCCTACGGCATCCCGCAGGCGCTCCCCGGGTCGAAGATGGCGTCGGTCGCGGACGACTGGCGCACCAACCCGTCCACGCAGATCACCTGGGGTCTGAACTACATCCAGGGCCGCTACACCGATCCCTGCGGGGCCTGGTCGTTCTTCCTCTCGCGCAACTTCTACTGAGCGCGGGTCGGTCCGCCCGGCTTGGCAGCGGATCACGAATGGGTTACGGTCGCGTGTCGCTCGTGACGGTCACCCTCCGGTGGGCCCACGGGCACCGTGCTCGGTGCACCTCGCCGGGCTGACAGCCGGATCGGGGATCCGGGACCGACGGGTGCGACACCTCCCTCCAGGTGGCCGCCACCGCCGCGCACGACCCCTCGGGGCCGAGCCTGCGCAGCACCGCCGGGCGTCGCGACCGCGGCGCGACCCGAACCCCGTGCCCGGGACCGTCGTCGTCTGGACCTCCGTGACCTCAACGCTCCGCCGCGCCCGTATGCGCGCCGCCCTCACCCTGGCCACCCTCCGCACCCGGATCGTCCGCAACACCACGGACGTCCCGACGGACGGGTCCCAGACCCGCAGGACTGCACCCGACGAGCGCCGGAGGCGGCAGGGCCGCGTGCGCCTGATCGGTGCCGCGACCGCCGTGGTCGTCCTCGCCAGCGGTGGCGTCGCCGTCGCCGACGCGCACAAGACCGTCAGCCTCGACGTGGACGGGGTCGTCACGCACGTGTCGACCTTCGCCGGCTCCGTCGACGGCCTGCTCGACGAGCAGGGCGTGGACCTCGGCGTCCGCGACACCGTGTCCCCGCAAGGCGCCCTGGGCGACGGCACCGACGTGGTCGTGCGGCACGCCCGCCAGATCACCGTCGAGACCGACGGCGCGCAGGAGACCCTCTGGACCACCGCGCTCACCGCCGACGAGGCGCTGGAGATGCTCGCCACCCGGGGTGACGACGTCCGGCTGGTCGCCTCCCGGTCCACCGCGGGCGGCCGCCCCGACCTCTCGCTCGAGCTGACCCTGGACGGGCCGGCCGACGTGGTCGTGGACGGCGGCACGCAGACCGTGGACGACGGCGCCACCACCGTCGCCGAGGCCCTGGACCACCTGGGCATCATCCTCGGCGCCCTGGACCGGGTCAGCGTCAGCACCACCGGCGGTCGGGTGACGGTCGTCGTCAACCGGGTCGTCGTGCAGGACGTCACCACCACCAGCGAGGTGCCGTTCGGCGCCGTCGAGCAGCCGGACGCCGAGCTGTACGTCGGACAGTCCAAGGTCACCACCGCCGGCGTCGTCGGCGTGCGGACCGTGGTCGAGCGCGTCACCACCGTCGACGGCCAGGAGACCGGCCGCGACCTGCTGTCCGACGACGTCACCCAGGCGGCCGTGGACCAGGTCACCAACGTCGGCACCGCCCAGCGCCCGGCCGTCGCCAGCACGGCGACCCCGGCCACCGGTGGCGGCGACGCGGCGGGCCTGAACTGGGCCGCGCTGGCCGCCTGCGAGTCCGGCGGCCGCACGAACGCGGTGTCCGGCAGCGGCAAGTACTACGGGCTCTACCAGTTCTCGCTGAGCACCTGGAAGGCGGTCGGCGGCGCCGGCCTGCCCTCCGAGGCCTCCGCCGAGGAGCAGACCGCCCGCGCCCAGGACCTGTACAACCGGTCCGGTGCCGGGCAGTGGCCGCACTGCGGCAAGAACCTGTTCTCCTGAGCGCGCCGGTAGGCTCGCCCGCATGACCACGAACGAGGGCCCCGTCTCCACCGAGGCGGGGCCCTTGCTCGGTCCGGCGGAGATCCGTGCGCTGGCCGAGCAGGCCGGCATCCGTCCCACCAAGACCCTCGGGCAGAACTTCGTGCTCGACGGCGGCACCGTGCGCAAGATCGTCCGTGGCGCGGACCTGGTGCCCGGCGAGCGCGTGGTCGAGGTCGGACCGGGTCTCGGCTCGCTCACCCTCGGCCTGCTGGAGGCCGGCGCCGACGTCGTGGCGGTGGAGATCGACCCGGTGCTCGCCGGGCTGCTGCCCGGCACGATCGCCCGGCACGTGCCCGGCGCCCGGGTCGAGACGGTGGACCTGCCCGACGTGGTGGCCGGCGATCCCGGTCCGGCGCCCGAGGCACCGAGCCTGACCGTCGTGCGCGGCGACGCGCTGGACGTGCGCGCGCTGCCCGGCCGCCCACCGACCGCGATGGTCGCCAACCTGCCGTACAACGTCTCCGTGCCGGTGCTGCTGACCTTCCTGGAGCGGTTCCCCACCCTGGAGCGGGTGCTCGTGATGGTGCAGGCCGAGGTCGCCGACCGGCTGGCCGCCCCGCCCGGATCCCGCACCTACGGCGTGCCCTCCGCCAAGGCCGCCTGGTACGCCTCCGCGCGCCGCACCGTCACCGTCGGGCGCAGCGTGTTCTGGCCGGTGCCCAACGTCGACTCCGCGCTGGTGCGCCTGGACCGCCGGGAGCCCCCGGTCACCACCGCCACCCGCGAGCAGGTGTTCGCCGTGGTGGACGCCGCGTTCGCCCAGCGCCGCAAGATGATCCGCGCCGCGCTCGCCCCGATCGCCGGGAGCAGCGAGGAGGCGTCCCGCGCGGTGACCGCCGCCGGCGTCGACCCCACCGCCCGCGGTGAGCAGCTGGACGTCGCCGCGCTCGCCCGGATCGCCACCCACCTGCCCGCCGAGGCGCTGCGGCACCGCGCCGGCTGAGGCGCTGCGGCACCGCGCGGGCTGACGGGCGCAGGTCCCGCGACGGCACCCGGCGGACCTGGCACAGTGGGGCACGTGACCGACCTGCGTCTCGCCCCCCGCACCGGACGAGAGGTGCGCGTGCGCGCGCCCGGCAAGGTCAACCTCTCGCTCCGGGTCGGCCCGCGCCGCCCCGACGGCTACCACCCCGTCGCCACCGTCTTCCAGGCGGTGTCCGTGTACGAGGACGTCACCGCGAGCCGCTCCGACGACCTGCGGCTGACCGTCGGCGGCCCGCAGGCCGAGCAGGTCCCCACCGACGGCACCAACCTCGCCCTGCGCGCCGCCCGGGCGCTGGCCGAGCGCACCGGCGTCGACGAGGGCGTGCACCTGCACCTGCACAAGGGCGTCCCGGTCGCCGGGGGCATGGCCGGCGGCTCCGCCGACGCCGCCGCCGCGCTGCTCGCCTGCGACGCCTACTGGGGCACCGCCCTGCGCCGCGAGGAGCTGCACGACCTCGCCGCCGGGCTGGGCTCCGACGTGCCCTTCCTGCTGATGGGCCAGACGGCCGTCGGCCAGGGCCGGGGCGACCTGCTCACCGCCGCCCTCAGCCGCGGCGAGTACCACTGGGCCTTCGGCGTCCAGGACTCCGGGCTGTCCACCCCCGAGGTCTACGCCGAGCTCGACCGGATCGCCGCCCCCGAGGAGATCGACCCCGAGGCCGACGTCGCCCTGCTGCACGCCCTGCGCGCCGGGGACGCCCCCGCCGTCGGCGCGCTGCTGCACAACGACCTCCAGCAGGCCGCCGTCGAGCTGGCTCCCCACCTGGTCGAGACCCTGGCCGTCGCCGAGGACGCCGGGGCGCTCGGCGTGATGGTCTCCGGCTCCGGCCCCACCGTCGCCGCGCTGGCCCGCAGCCGGCAGCACGCCCTGGTGATCGCCGCCGCGATGACCGCCGCCGGGGTGGTCGACTCGGTGCTCACCGCGTCCGGCCCGGTGGCGGGGGCGCGGGTCGTCGCAGGGTCGGAGGTGCTGTGAGGCTCAGGCCTCGACGCGCACCCGCAGGGCGTAGTCCGCGAAGCGGAGGACGTCCTCGGCGTCCACCGGGATGCGCTGGTGCGGGCTGAGCCGCGTCCAGGACCGACCGCGGGAGACATACGTGCCGTTGGCCGATCCCAGATCGCTGACCCAGACCTGGCCGTGCGGTGTCAGGCCGACCTCCAGGTGGTCGCGGGACAGCGTGCGGGTGCTGTCCGGCAGCGCCAGCGCGTGCGCGTAGCGCGTCGGGTCCGAGGGGAGGCGTCCGAGGATGACCGTGCCACGCATCGCGATCTGCGTCCCGTCCGACAGCTCCAGCACGACGCGTCGGACCTGCGTGCCGGGCCCGCCCACCGTCGGCTGCGGCACCGGTGGGACCGCCGCCGCCCCGGTCTGGGTCATCGGCGCCCCGGGACGCACGGTGGGCAGCGGCGGTGGGGTGACCTGCACGAGCGCGGCCGGCGGCAACGGGGCGACCGGTCCGGGCGCGGCGACGGCGACGCGCCGCTTGGGCATCCTCACGCGTCCACCGGCCCCAGCGCGTGCAGGGTCAGCGTGGCCGTCACCATCGAGAACAGCTCGAGCAGCGGCTCGGCGAGATCGACCGCCGGTGACGTCCCCGCGATCAGGAACACGCCTGCGTCGGTCGGCACGAACGTGTGCAGCACGACCGCGCGCACCTGGAGCCCGGACGCGTCGATCTCGACGTCCTGCACCCCGAAGGACTGCACGGCCGGGCCCGCCTCGGGCAGCTCGGTGACGGTGACCGATCGCCAGGTGTCGCCCCCGGCGAGCGGCTGGGAGCGCTGGAGCTGATCGACGATCGCGTCCACCGGGGTGTCTCCGTGCTCGGTGGGCGGTGCGGGCAGCAGCGTGACCGTGAGAGCCCCGGGCACGACGCCGTCACCGGCCGCCTCGGCGAACATCGCGCAGTAGCGGGCGCCGCCGTCCCACGCCTGCGCGGTCAGCTCGCGCAGGAACCGGACGAGCTGCGCGCGGTGCTCACGCAGCTCCGGGGCCTCGGTGATCCGTCGGTTCACCAGATCGGCTACCGCGCCGTCGCGGGTCGACGGCCGCAGGTCGACCTCGGTCCAGCTCGGCGGGATGCGGAGCCCGAACGCGTCGGTGCCGGTGGTCATGCGTGCTCCTCCGTGGAGATCGGGACGGTCCGGGCGACCTGGACCATGAGCATCGGCGCGGCTCCGACCTGCGCGTAGCCGCGCCCGACCGGCAGCTCGGTGTCGAGGTCGCTGCGGCGCAGCCGGGCACCGATCAGGTCGCCGTCCACGAGGTTCGTGGGCTTGAAGAGCAGACCCTGGCGGTACTTGCGCACCTCGACGAGCCAGCCGGAGAACCCCTTGGACAGCACGTCGGTGTGCCCGGCGAGGGCGAAGGCCAGCCTGCTCTCGGCCGCGCGCGGGATCACCGTGCGCAGCCAGGCGTCGGCCTCGATGTCGCGCAGCAGGTCGGCGTCGTCCACCGCGACCAGCACGCCGGGCCCACCGGGCTCGGTCACGAGCAAGGGTTCGAGCACCTCGCGCGTGACATCGGCGTCCGTCAGCACCGCCCGGACGCCCGGTCCGCGCAGCGACCGCAGCGGGCTGGACCGCGGCGCGAGCACCACGACGTCAGCACCCGAGTCGAGCGCCGACCGGGTGAGCGTCAGCAGCGCCGTGCTCCGGCCCGAGGCGCCGGGCCCACCGATCACGAAGCCGGCCGGTCCGCCGAACAGATCGACCGCGACCGGTGCCACGTCCTCGCCACCGACCCCGATCAGCAGTCCCCCGTCCGGCAGGCCGGCCGCACGGCGGCGCAGGTCTGCGGGGTCGAGCAGCGCGGGCATCGTCTCGACGCCGAACGGACGGCGGTCGCGCGGCACCTCTCGGTCACGCTCTCGCAACGTCGCCGCGAGCCCCGCGATCGACTCGCGCTGCCCCGGCCCCGAGGCGTCCGAGCCCACGACCGCCAGCTGCACCTCGATCCCGCTCCCTGCTCGGAAGCCTCGACCGGGCACGAGGTCGTCCGGGATCGTGCGAGGGTTGAGGCCGACCATCGAGTAGTCGCCCCGCTCGATCAGGCGCAGCGCGATCTTGTCGTCCACCAGCGAGCCGACCCGACCGTTCATGAGCTGACGATCACCCGTCACGACGACGTGGATGCCCGCGCTCGCACCCTCGCGCAGCAGCACGGTCATCGCTTCGACCAGCACCCCGTTGTCCACCGGCTCGAAAGCCGCGACGTAGCCCTCCCACGAGTCGAGCAGCACCACGATCCGCGGGAGGCGTTGCGCGCGGGGCACGGTGGCGCGCTGCTCCCCCGCACCGGCGAAGCCAGCGGTCGCGAGCAGCTCCTGACGACGCTTGAGCTCGGCCCGCAGCCGGCCGACCAGGCGTCCGGTCTCGTCGTGCTGGCTCCGCGTGGTGACGGCACCGACGTGCGGCAGGTCGCGCAGCACCAGCAGTCCGCCGTTCCCGCAGTCGATCCCGTACACGTGGGCCTGGTCGACCGGGTAGACCTGTGCGACGCCGGCGGCGATCGTGCGGAGCGCGGTGGTCCGCCCCGATCGGGCGGCACCGATGATCGCCAGGTGGCCGGTCTCCCCCTCCAGGTCGAGCAGCGCCGGGGGCTGCTGCTGATCCGCCGCGCGGTCCTCGCGACCGAACGGCACCGCAGCGCCCGCGTCCGTCGGCCCGGGCAGGCCCAGGTCGGCGACAGTGATCAGATCGGCGAGCGCGGGCAGCCACGGTCGGCGCGGGGCGGGGACCCCGAGCGACGCCGCGGCCCCGCGCACCGCCTGGACGAGCTCCGAGAGGTCGGTCCGTTCCACATCACCGGCGTCGGCGGTGTCGCGTCCGGACCTCTCCGGCGCGGGCCCCGCCAGATCCGCCAGCGCCACCCGCTGCACCACGGGCGCATCGACCGTCTCGGCCACCGAGGGCGAACGTCGTCGTCCACCGACCCGCCCCGACTGGAACGGGATCAGCGAGGTGGACCCGAGGCGCACATAGGCGCGTCCCGGGGTCGACTTGCCGATCCGCGCGGCGTCCGGGGCGTCGATCACATCCGCGCTCTCCGCCGCGTCGGTGACCCGGAGCGCGATCCGCAGGTTGGTGTTCGCGCGGATCTCCGAGGACACGACCCCGCTCGGGCGCTGGGTCGCGAGCACCAGGTGGATGCCGAGCGACCGGCCGCGCTGGGCGATGTTGACCAGGCCGGTGACGAAGTCCGGCAGCTCACGCGCCAATGAGGCGAACTCGTCGATCACGATCGCCAGGCGCGGTAGCGGCGGCAGGCCCGGTCGCCGCGCCACCAGGTCGAGGTAGTCCTCGAGGTCCTTGGCACCGGCCGCGGCGAGGGCGTGCTCGCGGTACCGGAGCTCGGCGCCGAGCGACTTCAGCGCCCGCTCGACGAGGTGCGTGTCCAGGTCGGTCACCATGCCGACGGTGTGCGGCAGGTTCACGCAATCCTTGAACGCCGCACCACCCTTGTAGTCCACCAGCACGAAGGTCATGCCCTCGGGGCTGTTCGCCACCGCCAACGAGGCGACCAGCGTCTGCAGCAGCTCGCTCTTGCCGCTCCCGGTGGTCCCTGCCACCAGGGCGTGCGGGCCGTCGTGGGCGAGATCGATCCGGAACGCCCCGTCGATCGACTCACCGACCGTCGCCACGGTGGACCGCGGGTTCAGCAGCCACCGTGCCGCCACCGCGTCCGGTGTCGGCGGCTCCAGCCCGATCACGTCGAGCAGCCGGCTGCTGTCGGGGATCGCCGCGTCGGAGACCTGCGGGCTGGCGTCCTCCATCGGCGCGACGGCGCGCCCGACCCAGTCCAGCCACTCCTCGTCCACCCAGTCCGGACGGACCCCCGGCACCGGGTCCTCGCGGTGACGACGGATGACCAGCGCCTCCGGCCCGGCGATGTCGACAACTGTCGCGCACTCTTCCGGCAGCAGCCGGTCGTCGTCGTCCAGGCAGATCGAGTAGACACCGAGCGCGGGGCCCTCGGTCAGCACCCGGGTCACCCCGGGCATCGCCCGCAGCCGGTGCGCGCCGTCGAGCACGACCACGACCGCCGGTTCCCGCGTGCGGACCTGCTGCTGTGCCGCCTCGCGTCGCACATCGATGATCTGCTGGAGCTCTGCGATCCGCCGGGCCAGCGACTGCGCACCGAAGCCGACGGTCCGCAGGCACTCCTGGCCGAACAGCGGACGAGCGTGCGGCAGCCACGTCACGAACTCCCAGTCGGCGGAGGTCGCGGCACCGTCACGCTGCGTGTCCGGCGTGCTGAGCAGGTAGAGCTGCACGTCGCGCGGGCTGTGCAGCACCCCGATCTGCGCGACGAACCACCGGGCGAGACGACGGGCCGCCCCGTCGGGGCCCGCGACCCCCAGCACACCCTCCGTGGGCAGGTGCACCGCAGCCGGGGCGTCCCGCACCTCACGGACGACGGTGCGCTCGTGCTCGAGCCGTTCCGGGTCCTCGAGCTGGACAGCGGACGGCTGCGACGCGGTGCCGCACCGGAGCGCGAGATGGTGCTCGTCACCGGCGCGGCGCTCCCACAGGCGCGCCGTCGGCGTCGTCGCGATCACCGCGACCTCGGCCGCGTCCGGGTAGAGGAACAGTCTGCGGTAGCGCTCCTGGACCAGCGCCTCGGCCGCGTCCGCCTCGATCCGGGCGGTGAGCTCGGCGTGCTCCGTGACCTGCTGCCGGTAGCGGGACCGCCCCTGCTTCCGGCTGTTCAGGACGTTGCCGATCATCATCACCGGCGACATCAGGCCGAAGGCCAGCATCCGCGGATTGGCCAGCGCGAGCGCCATCACCCCGGAGAACACCAGCGGGATGAGCGACGTCAGCCACGGCAGCCCCTGGCGTGCCGGCTCGGCGGGGGTCGGCGGCAGCCGGAACCTCGCCGGCGGCTCGGGAGGCAGGAACCGTGGTGGCCGGTTGTACCGGACGGTCGCCGTGTCGGCGGAGGGCTCCACGGCGGCGGGCTCCGCCGTCGCGACACGCACCTCGACGATCCGGTCGGCCAGCACCACCTGGTCACCCGGATCCAGCCGGACCCGGCCCTGCACGGGCACGCCGTCGACCTCCGGCGGCGCGGAGTCGGCACCGCTCTCTTCACCCGGGACGGGGTGCACCACCTCGACCGTCCGGTCGTCGTGCACCACGAAAGCCACCGGCGTCCCGTCGAGATGCACGGTGCCGTGTCCGGCGTGCAGGGCCCGCCCGGCGCCGTGCCCGCTCACGGTGCGGATCTGCACGAGGCCGGGGGTCGGGCGGACGACCCCGCGCGGCTGGTGACCCACGCCCAGCAGGCTCACCCACGAACCCGACCGCATCCCGGTGTCCCGGATCAGGGTCTCGCCCGGGTAGACGGTCCCGTCGACCCCGACCGCCACGTCGGCACCCGAGAGGTCGGCGGCGAGCAGGTTCACCAGGATGGACTGCAACCGGACGAGCGACATGTCGCCCGAAATGTCCAGGAATACCTCGCACGAGTGATGTGTCGCCGCATCGTGCGCCGTGACGGTGAGCCGCACCGGTCGTCCCCCTGGAGCTGCACGCAGATCGTGATTGCGCGCGGTGTTGGCGTGCTAGTTTCGCGGAACTGTATCCCACGCGGGTATTCGTTCGGCGTGGGTCCCGCACTATCGAGAGCAGGGGCGAGCATGGCCAACCTGAATGTGACGTACCAGGAGCTGCGTGACGTGTCGACCAAGCTGACAGGCGGTCAGCGCACGGTCGAGGACGAGCTGTCGGCGCTCAAGAGCGCGGTGGACAACCTGGTCGCGGCGGGTTTCCAGACGGACAGCGCCTCGGGCGCGTTCCAGGGGTCGTACTCGGAGTTCGACTCCGGGATCCGTCAGGTGATCTCGGGGCTGGAGGGCATGAGCTCGTTCCTGACCGCTGCGGCGAACGCCTACGAGCAGACCGACTCGGACCTCGCCTCCGCCGTTCGCAGCTGACATGGCGCACGTGCGTGGCACCCGACCGAAAAATGGGACTTAAGTCCCGGCAATGTCGGGTGCCGCGCCTGTTCGCGTCAATCACGATCATCGGCGCAACGCCGCGCAGGGGGAGGTATCCGGTGGCTGACCGGTTGTATGTCGCGGGGGATTCTCTGTCCTCGTTGGCGACCCGCATGAGCGATGCTGCGGCGCTGCTCGACAACGAGGTCTCCGGCCTGTCCGGGCGCGAGGCGGGTGTCGGGCACCAGGGCGTGGTCAGCGCAGTGGCGGGGTTCGAGCGCCACTGGGGCGACGGCCGCACCCGCGTGCGCAAGCAGGCCGAGCAGCTCGCGCAGATCCTGCGCGACTCGATCGTCGCCTACGACGACACCGAGTCCCAGCTGACCTCCGCCCTGCGCGAGGGCGGAACGCGCCCGGCAGGCGCTGCGAGGGCGGTGTGAGCCGCCCGGGTGACTGGCAGCTCGTCGGCCTGTGGACCGATCCGACCCCGGGCGAGTCCTGGCAGGTCCGCGAGATCGCGAGCGTCTACGGCGCGACGTCGTCGGCGGCGAACCAGACCGGCCAGCTCGTGCGAGCTGCGTTGCAGGCGTCGGGGACGGGGATCTGGCACGGGCAGGCCGGGGATGCGTTCCGTGAGCAGCTCGGACAGTTCCCCGCACAGGTCGAGGCCTGCGAGACCTCCTACGCCACTGCGCGCGACGCGATGAACTGGTGGGCCGGGCGCCTCGAGGACAACCAGGCAGGCGCCGACCGCGGCCTCGAACAGGCCCGTGCCGCCGACGCCGACCTGCGTGCCGCCCAGGTGGCCCTCGACGCCGCGATGAGCAGCGCCCGCACCACCAGCAACGCTCTGGAGCAGATCGAACGCAACCAGGTCCGCTACGCCACGACCACCCCACCGGCGGGGTGGAACGCACCGACCCCGGGTGAGATCGCCCGCGCCCGCCGCGCCGCCTCGACCGCGGCCACCGCCCGGGCCGCCGCCGAGCGTGCGAGTGCTGACGCCCAGTCGCGTCTGGACGTCGCCGCCCGGCTTGTCGCCGAAGCCGCCGCGTCTTACCAAGAAGATGCCGCGACCGCGATCAACCGCATCGAGCAGGCCACCGACCAGGCATTGCCCGAGAACAGCCTCTGGCGCAAGATCTACGAGTCCGACGCCTGGGGCGTCATCGTCACCATCGCCACCGTCGTGGTCATCGTTGCCGCCATCGCCGCGTTCATCCTCACCGGACCCATCGCCGCGATCGTCGGGATGATCGCCACCATCGCCGGCGTGCTCCTCATGCTCAACGACGTCATGGCCTGGCGAGCCGGCGACGCCGAAGGCTGGCAAGCAGCACTCTCCGTCGTGCTGACCGTGGTCCCCGGCGGCGTCCTGCTCAAGGCAGGCAAACGCGCCACCAGCCTCCTCGCCGACACCGCGACCGCCATCGCCCCCCGCTTCACCGGCCTGGCCACCGGATTCCTGCGCACCGCCCGCGGCGTCGCCTCCGAAGGCCTGCTCCGCATCACCCGCATCACCGACCCCTGGGTCGCACGCATCAACGAAGCCATCGCCCCCGGGTTCCGACAGACTCAGGCGAACCTCGGCGCGACCACGCACCCGTGCGGGCTGCGGTACAGCGACGGCACACCCCGGACGCCCGCCCAGCAGATCGCAGACCCGCAGATCCACCCGAGCAACGCGCGGATCGTGCCGGACGACTACGACTCATGGGGCGGGACCGGCAGCAGGGAGGCGTTCCTCGCGCAGTACTCCCACATCGACCCCGCTTCCGGAGATCGCTGGTGGGACTTTCCAACGTCTGACGGCGCGATTCCGGGAACCCAGGTGCGCACTCCTGCATCAGCGTTCGACAAGATCGAGTTGTCACGAACAGGGTACGACAACGGTTCCTACTTCTCGCGACCGGGTGCAGATTTTCCTTCGATCGCCGTACCGCCCGACCGGCTCTCCGCACCCAGGAACAACTATTCAGTCGACATGTCACACCCGCTCGTCACCTCTGGCGACCTCGAAGTACAATGGTCTGTCGCCGCGCCAGGATTCGGGCAACCCGGCGGCGCTGAACAATGCGTGCTCCTCCTCGACGGGCGAGAACTCCAGGCGCACGAAATTAAGGGGCTCGGCCTCTTCGGTATCGACCAGATGTGGAAGTGAATCGCATAATGGACTCAACGTCAGACAGGAAAGCACAGCTTTCGGCAATTGCCGCAGCATGCACGCGCGCTGGCTTCATCAACGGCATCGACTTCGCCGTCTGGGGAAACACTGAGTTCATCGGCTCTGAGAGCCTCGAACTCGGACTCGACGGTGAGGATTTCGTGATCTGGAGCCAGGACCGCGGTCGTCGGATCGAACTCGGCCGGAGCGCATCTGCCGACGAGGCGCAAAGGATCTTCCTCGACGAGGTGGCCGATTCGGCGGGACATCAAGGGCGAGGCCCGCGGGCAGGAATGCACCGCACCCCTGACGAGATCCTCGCCCGCATCCGCCGCCGCCAACCGCTGCCGAAGACGCCAGATGAGGTATGAGAGGCGAGCGCAGCATCGGTAGCGATCAATGCTTCATTGATACCCAACGCGCTTGCAGCGAGCGAGCTCGAGCGATACCGACTTTTCGGGATCGACCAGATGTGGACGCGAGGCGGAACATGGGCACAGGGACCGACAAGACGGCGCAGCTCTCGGAGATTGCCGCTGCATGCACTCGAGCTGGCTTCATCAACGGCATCGACTTCGCCGTGTGGGGAAGCACAGACTTTATCGGCTCGGATATCCTCGAACTCGGCCTCGACGGCGAAGACTTCGTGATCTGGAGCCAAGATCGCGGCCGCCGAATCCAGCTCGGCCGGAGCGCCTCTGCCGACGAAGCGCGGCGAATCTTCCTCGACCGAGTGGCCGAGTACGCAGGATATCGAGGGCGAGGCCCGAGATCTGGCATGCGCCGCACGATCGTCGAGGGGCTCACGCCCGATGAGATCATCGCTCAGATCCGCCGCGAACGAGGCCTGCCGGAAGCACCGGCCGATGAATGACAGGACGTCCCTGGAAGTGGAATAGAATGAGACACCGCAGGCCTCATTGTTCGCCCGCGTCCCGACCACCCGTGGATACAAGTCACGGGGCGAATCATTGACAAGCAGAGCCTTTGGGGTTCTTGTCTCCATGGACGAGTCTGGAGCCCGCTATGACAGCGGAGTGGATCAAGACGGTCCCGAACGAGGGATCGTTGTCGTCTCCTCTCAGCCCCCGTACGACTACTGGATGGAGGACGGTCGCGAGATGACTTGGGCTGGGCAGTCCATAGCACGTCGCACTGCCGGACATTTCACAAGAACGGCTCTTGGGCACCCAACGTCTCTTTTGTCGCCGGCTAGTCCCTCAACGCACGTGCGCACCCACACAATCTGCGCTCCGGAGCTCACGCCTGGGCTCGACGTGGATGCAGGACCGAATATGGGGGCCGGAGTGGACCAGAAAGAGCATCTCTCGCGCATAGCCGAAGCATGCACGAAAGCGGGCTTCATCAATGGGACCGATTTCGCAGTGTGGCACAACACGGAGTTCGCCGGAACCGACTTCATCCAACTTGGCCTCGACGGAGAAGACTTCGTCATCTGGCACTACGAACGCGGGTACAGAATCGAATTCAGCCGGAGCGCTTCCGCGGATGAAGCGCAGCGAATCTTCCTCGACAGGGTGGCCGAGTTCGCAGGCTATCGAGGACGAGGTCCACGCGCCGGTCAGCGCCGCAGACGCGCCGAGAGACTCACACCCGACGAGATCATCGCTGATCTCCGCCGACGGCGAGGGCTGCCGGAAAAACCGGTCGACGAATGAGGGGATACACCTAGGAGCAGGAGTCACCACGGGCACCGAATAGTTCCCACCACCCGGAATTCAGGCGATTGAGAACCAATGACCGATGACGAACTGATCAACGACTCTGTCCTGGACGACATCGCGGATGCCTCCGCAAGATCCGGATTTCTCAGCGGCGAGGACTATGCGATCCGGGGAAGACCCACCGATCTGGGCAGCGAGGTTCTCGAACTAGGCCTCGACGGCGACGAGTACGTCGCGTGGCACCGCGAACGGGGCCAGCGGTGGGAAATTCTACGATCGAGCGAGCCCGAACAGATCAAGATCGCCTTCCTTGAGAAGGTCGCCCGTAAAGCAGCAGCTTTCGGGCGCGGCTCTTACGCGAGAGGAACAGAGTGATCGACCACACGCATTACCTGTACGACGGGCTTGAACGAATCGCTCGATCCTGTACGGAGGCCGGATACCTCGATGGCGAGGACTTCGTCGTCTGGGGCGTCTCGAAGTATGCCAGCAGCCTCTTTCTCGAGGTCGGCGTACAGGGGGATGAGTTTCTGGTCCGCCTGGCAGAACGCGACAGCACCATCGAGTACCTGCGCACCACCTCCGAGGGTGAGGCCCAGGCGAAGATCCTCGAACTGCTCGCCAATTTCGCCGCACCTGCGGGTCGGGGACCATACGCAGGGCGACGTGGCGCACCTCGCGCCAATGAGACGTACGAGGAAACTCTGGCAGCGATCCTGAAGCGCCCCAGCAGTTGATCCGCCTCGAACGCACAGCACCTGCGAGTCCGACGACCACGGGAGGTTTCCGATCGTGAGCTGGATCCGGCGTCACGAACGTCCGGAGCCACACCGAGAGGATGATGCTCCGATCGACCCGGTGCTGAGTCGGGCGGTCATCGTGTTCGTCGGCGAGGGGTTCTCCTTCTACCCGAGACCCTCCTGGGCGCGCGTGGTCGACGAGATGCCGGACGCCGACCTTCCAGCGCTGGAGCGCGCAGTCGCGGGGATCGACCGGGACTTCGCCTCGGTGACGATCGACTGGGAGACGCTCGGCTGGCACGGCGGTTGCCGGTTCGCCGAGCAGCAGATGCGCGTCATGCACCCCGAGCTGAGCGAGGACGCGATCGGCGCCCTCGGCTGGCACCTGAGCTACATCACCCGCTGACGGAGTCGGTCGCCGTGAAGCACCCCGCTCACCCCAGCCGGTCGAGCCCCCGCCGCAGCCCGCGCACCGCCTGCGCGATCCGCTGCTCGTTCTCGATCAGCGCGAACCGCACGTGCTCGTCGCCGCCGGGGCCGAAGCCGACGCCGGGCGAGACGGCGACGTCGCACTCGCGGACCAGCAGCTCGGCGAACTCGATGGAGCCGAGGTGCCGGTACGGCTCGGGGATGCGCGCCCAGGCGAACATGGTGCCGCGCGGGCGCAGGATGTCCCAGCCGATCCGGCCCAGGCCGTCGACCAGGGCGTTGCGCCGGGCCTCGTAGACGCTCGACAGCTCGGCCGGGTACTCGGTGGCCTCGTTGAGGGTGACGGTGGCGGCGATCTGGATCGGCTGGAAGGTGCCGTAGTCCAGGTAGCTCTTGAGCTTGGCGAGCGCGCCGACGACGTCCTGGCGGCCGACCAGGAACGCGACGCGCCAGCCGGCCATCGAGTACGACTTCGTCATGGAGTAGAGCTCGACGGCGACCTCGGTGGCACCGGTGCACTGCATGATCGAGGGCGGCGTCCAGCGGTCGAAGCACATGTCGGCGTAGGCGAGGTCGTGCACGAGCACCACGTCGCGCTCGCGCGCCCAGTCGACCAGGCGTTGCAGGTCGGCGAGCTCGACGGTGGTGGTGGTCGGGTTGTGCGGGAACGACAGCACGACCACGCGCGGCTTGGGCCAGCCGAGATCCCAGGACTCCATCACGCGGTCGATGTAGCCGGAGCCGTCGCTGCCGTCGCCGATCGGGACCTGGCGGGCGTCGGCGCCGGCGAAGTACGGGCCCCAGATGTGGATCGGGTACGAGGGGGTCGGCACGATCGCCGCGTCGCCGGGCTGGAGCAGCACCCACATCAGGTGGCTGAACCCCTCCTTGGCGCCGATCGTGGAGATGATCTGCGTCTCGGGGTCGAGGGTGACGCCGAACCGGCGCTGGTAGTGCGCGGCGACGGCCTCGCGCAGCCGGGGGATGCCCCGGGAGGCGGAGTAGCGGTGGTTCCGGGTGTTGCGCGCGGCCTCGGCGAGCTTGTCCACGGCGATCTGCGGGCTGGGCAGGTCCGGGTTGCCGAAGCCGAGATCGACCACGTCCCGGCCGGCGCGCCGCGCCTCGACCTTGAGGGTGTCGATGATCGTGAACACGTACGGGGGCAGGCCCGGGATCCGGCGGAACTCCATGTCCGGACGGTAGCGGCCCGGCGGGGTGGGCGCGCGGCGGTCCGCGGGCCGGTCGGCGTGCCTCCCGGTCGATACGGTCGGCCGGGTCAGCTCCGCGATCCGGAGCGGGCCTCCAGCGCCGCCGCGTACAGGTCGCGCTTGGGGATGCCGGCCACCTGGGCGATCTCGGCGACGGCGTCCTTGAGCCGCTCCCCCGCGTCGGCCCGGGCGAGCACCTCGGCGACCAGGTCGGCGGTGGACGCGACCTCGCGGGCGGGCGCGCCGGACACGACGACCGCGATCTCCCCACGCACCTCCCCGGCGGCGGCCCAGGCGGCGAGCGCACCGAGCCCGTCGCGCAGCACCTCCTCGTAGGTCTTGGTCAGCTCGCGGCAGACGGCGGCGGGCCGGTCGGCGCCGAAGGCGGTGGCCATGTCGGCCAGGGTGGCGGCCAGCCGGTGCGGGGCCTCGAAGAAGACCATCGTGCGCGGCTCGCGCTCCAGGGCGGTCAGCGTGCGCAGGCGCTCGCCGGGCTTGCGCGGCGGGAAGCCCTCGAAGCAGAACCGGTCGGTCGGCAGCCCGGACAGGGCCAGCGCGGTCAGCACGGCGCTCGGGCCCGGCGCGGCGGTGACGGTCAGCCCGGCGTCGACGGCGGCGGCCACCACGCGGAACCCGGGGTCGGAGACGGCCGGCATGCCGGCGTCGGTGACCACGAGCACGGTGCCGCCGCCGGCCACCACGTCCAGCAGCTCGGGGATGCTGGCCTGCTCGTTGTGCTCGTGGTGGCTGACCACCCGCCCGCCGATCGTCACGTCCATCCGCACGGCCAGCGCACGCAGCCGACGGGTGTCCTCGGCGGCGACCACGTCGGCCTCGACCAGCAGGCGGCGCAGCCGGGGCGAGGCGTCCTCGACGTCGCCGATCGGGGTGGCGGCCAGCACCAGGCGGCCGCCGGCGGTGCGGTCTGCGGGGGTGGGGCGATCGGGAGTCACGCGGGCCAGCCTGCCACCTCGACGCCGCCCGCCCCGCACCGGACTCGCAGGTCCGGCCCAGCCGGGACCCCTAGCATGGCGGTCGTGCCGCAGACCCCCGACCAGCCCGGAGCGCCCGACGCCCGGGACGAGGACGACCTGCCGGTCCCGCAGTGGATCGCGACCACGGCGCCCGACGAGCCGGACGACGCCCCGGAGGCCGATCCGCGCGACGCCGACGCCCCCGCCACCCGGCGCGCGCTGCGCCTGCGCGACGACGACCCCGGCCTGTCCACCCACGACCGGCTGCTGGAGGCGCTGCTCGGCGCGCGCAGCCTCGCGCTGGACGCCACCCGGCAGGCCCGGATCAGCGGCTGGCTGTGGTCGCTGGCGGTCACGGTGATCGGCGGGCTGCTGCGGTTCTGGGACCTCGGCCGCCCGCGCGAGCTGGTGTTCGACGAGACCTACTACGTCAAGCAGGCGTACTCGCTGCTCCAGCAGGGCTTCGAGGGCGTGTGGGGCGACGACCCGAACGCGGCGTTCGCGGCCGGCGACGGCTCGGCGCTGACCTCCAAGGCCGAGTACGTGGTGCACCCGCCGGTCGGCAAGTGGCTGATCGCGCTGGGCATCCAGGCCGGCGGCGGGATCGAGCACGCCTGGGCGTGGCGGCTGTCCTCGGCGGTGGCCGGCACGATCGCGGTGCTGCTGGTCGCCCGGATCGCCCGTCGGCTGTTCGCCTCGACCGCGATGGGTGCGGTGGCCGGTCTGCTGATGGCGGTGGACGGCGAGGCGATCGTGCACTCGCGCACCGGTCTGCTGGACAACTTCGTCATGGTGTTCGCGCTGGCGGCGTTCGGGGCGCTGCTGCTCGATCGCGCGCAGGCCCGGCGACGGCTGGCCGCGCGCACGGCGGCGGTGCTGGACTCCGGCGGACCGCTCGGGTGGGGGCCGGGGCTCGGCTGGCGGTGGTGGCGGTTCGTCGCGGCGGTGCTGCTCGGGCTGTGCATCGGCACCAAGTGGTCCGGGATCTACTTCCTCGCGGTGTTCGGGCTGCTCAGCGTGCTCTGGGACGCCACCGCGCGCCGGACCGTGGGCGTGCGCGCCTGGATCCCCGCGGCGCTGCTCAAGGACGCCGTCCCCGCCGGCGTGGTCGTGGTGCTCACCGCCGTCGCGACCTACCTGGCGACCTGGTGGTCCTGGTTCGCCCACCCCGGCGCCTACCTGCGGCAGTGGGCCGCCGAGCACCCCGGCGAGGGCGTGACCTGGCTGCCCGAGTCGCTGCGGTCGCTGTGGAAGTTCCACACCGACATGTGGCACTTCCACACCACGCTGACCTCCCCGCACGACTACGCGGCGCACCCGCTGGGCTGGATCGTGCAGTGGCGGCCCACGTCGTTCTACTACCCGAAGTCGATCTCCACGCTCACCGGCGAGGCGGCCCAGCAGGCCTGCGGCGCGTCCACCTGCTCGCAGGCGATCACCTCGCTCGGCAACCCGGTGATCTGGTGGTGCGGGGCGATCGCGCTGATGGTCGCGGTGGTGTGGCTGGTGCGCCGACGCGACTGGGTGGCCGGTGCGGTGGTCTCCGGGATCGTCGCGGGCTGGCTGCCGTGGTTCGCCTACGCCCACCGGACGATCTTCACGTTCTACTCGATCGCGTTCACGCCCTGGGTGGTGCTGACACTGGTGTACGTGCTCAGCCTGCTCACCGGCAGCCGCGATCCCGTGCAGCGACGGCGCGGCATCGTGATCACCTCGGCGCTGGTGACCGTCGTGCTCGCGGTCAGCGCGTTCTTCTACCCGATCTGGACCGGGTGGGTGGTGCCGTACGACTTCTGGCACATCCACATGTGGCTGCGCTCCTGGATCTGAGGCGCGTGCGCCGCTGCCGACGTCGGCCATCGGCAACCCTGGGTGAGGAGAGGCGGGAGATGACGGCAACCGAGGTCGCTCAGGCGCTCAGGAGTTTCGAGGAGCGCTTGCGTGGCCTCGATGCGCCCGTCGTCGACCGGCTCCGCCCCGGGTTGACGCGCGCCGAAGCGGACTCGATCGCGGCGGAGTTCGGGGTCCGGCTGAGCGACGACGCGGCGGCGTGGTGGATGTGGCACGACGGGGACCGGGAACGCTCTGAGGACGACCGGGGCACGCCCAGCCTGACCCCGTTCTCGGTGTTCTGCGGGCTGCGTTCGGCTCTGGAGCAGTCGGCGAGGGCGCACTCGAACACCTGGCTGCCCGATGCGGAGCTCGACCCCGCTCGCCCCGACCTCGACTGGCGCTTCCACCCGCAGTGGGTGACGCTCCTGCAGAGCGGGACACCCCTGATCATCGACTGCGGAGAACCGGACCTGGCCGACTCGCCGACCGGGGTCTGGGCCGCGGACGGCGGGCTCGGGTCGACCATCGCCCTGACCGAGCGCATCGGGTGGTGGCACTGGGCGCTCGACAACGGGTACTGGCTCGTCCGACCCGACGGCAGCTGGGACCGGGACCTGGCACGAAGCCCTGGGGCACTCGTCGGGCTGCACGCCCGCGACCACGCCGAGTGAGGCCGACCCCATATGCCGAGTTCGGTGGTTCGTGCGAGAAAACAGGCACGGAACCACCGAACTCGGCCCGAACCACCGAACTCGCGGGCAGGGGCCGCGCAGCAGCGCAGGGGGTCAGCTGAGGCCGAGGTTCCAGGTGACCTGGGGGGTGGGGTACCAGGCGAGGCCCTGGGCGTCCCAGTAGGGGCCGTGGGCGGCGATCCGCTCGCGGAAGGAGTCCCAGTCCCGGCCCTCGCGCGGGGTCCATGCGACCTCGGCCACCGCGGCGAGCCGGGGCAGCAGCATGGTCATCAGGTCGTCCAGCGAGCGCAGGGTCTCAGTGAAGACGCAGGCCTCGACCCCGATCACCGAGCCCTCCGGCAGGCCGGGCACCACGTCGGCGGGCTCCCACTCGTAGGCGTCGCGCAGCTCGACATGGCCGGCCCACTCCAGGCCGAGGGCGGTGCCGGCGTCGTACTTCATGTCGAGGTAGACCTTCGACGCCGGGGACATCAGCAGCCGGGCGCCCGCCTGCGCGGCGGCGACGAAGGACGCGGGGTCCACACGGGTGTCCCAGTACTGCACGACGGTGCCGGGCTCGAGCGGGGTGTGCGCGATCTCCTGCCAGCCGACCACCTTCTTGCCGGCGGAGCGCACGGCGTCGGAGGCGAGCGCGACCAGGCGGGCGTACTCCTCGGGCTCCATGGTGAGCACCTCGTCGCCGCCGATGTGCACGTACTCCCCGGCGGTGATCGCGGCGACGTCGGCGAAGACCTCGCGCAGGAAGGGCTCGGTGGTGGGCAGGTCGGCGTGCAGGCGGCTGAAGCCGACCTCGATCCCCTGGTAGACGTCGGTCGGCTCGCCGGTCGGGGTCAGGTCGCCGTAGGCGTGCAGGGCGGCGTTCACGTGCCCGGGCACGTCGATCTCCGGCACCACGCGCACCCCGCGCACGGCGGCGAACGCGACCAGGGCCTCGAACTCCTCGGTGGTGAGGAAGCCGCCGGGGTCGCCGTCCACGGCGGTCGGCCCGGAGCGCTCGGCGAGCAGCGGCCGGGACGGCAGGTCGATCCGCCAGCCCTGGTCGTCGGACAGGTGCAGGTGCAGCACGTTGAGCTTGTAGTACGCCATCAGCTCGATGACGACGCGCAGGTCGCCGGGGCCGAAGAAGTGCCGGGCCAGGTCGAGCGACAGCCCGCGCCAGCCGTGCACCGGGGCGTCCTCGACGTGCACCGGCCAGGCGGCGTAGGTGTCCCGGTACGGGCGCAGCAGCTGGTGCAGGGTCGCGAGCCCGCGCACCAGCCCCTCCGGGGAACCGGCCTCGATCTCGACGCGCTCGGCGGAGACGTCCACCCGGTAGTGCTCGCCCGGGTGGGCGGCGGGGTCGACGCGCAGGGCGACGTCACCGGGCTGGTCCGGTTCGGCGACCTCGCGGTAGCGGACCTCGACGGTGGAGCCGGACACCCGGCTCAGCACCTCGGCGGCGAGGACGCCGAGCGAGACCTCGGCCGGCTCGGTGCCGACGGTGACGGTGGTGGCGGCGTCCACGACGAACGGCGCCCCGGTCCGGGTCTCCACCAGCGTGGGGGCCGGGACGAGACGGGGCGGGGTGGTCGGAGCGGGCACGGCAGTCCTTCCGGAGGGTCGGGTCGTCGACGGGCACACGGCCCGGCCCCCGGGGGACAGTCTGCAACGTCGCAGCCCTCCCGCGTGACCGGTTCGGGGGTTTCCGCAGCCGGGTCTCGTGAACGTGCCTGTCTCCACGGTGACCCCGCGCGGGCCGGTCCGCATCACGAGGGCGTCACGATCGCGCATCGGTCCTGCGCGATCGGCCACGCGGGCGGTCACCGCGCCCCTACTGTCGGCGCCATGCGGACGACGACAGCAGGTCAGGGGCTCGTGGGGCGACGCGTCCGGCGCGGGGCCGCCGGGGCGGTGGTGGCGCTCGTGCTGGTGCTCGCCGGCTGCTCGGCCGGCGCGGACGACGCCAGCAGCACGGGCGGCGAGGCGGCGGCGCAGCAGGACGCCGGCGACGGGTTCGCCGCCTCCGGCGACGTGCAGGACTCCTCCGCCTCCGGGGACGACGGGGCCGCCGTGGGCACGCCGGTGTCTGCGGACGCCGCCGGCCGCCAGGTGATCACCACCGGGGAGGTCGCCCTGGTCGCGGAGGACCCGCGGGCCGCCGCCGACGCGGTGGTGCAGGCGGTGGAGGCCGCCGGCGGGCGGGTGGACGGGCGTCAGCAGTCCACCACCACCGCCACCGGAACCGCGGAGGGCGACGCCCCCGTCGGCGAAGGATCCTGGGCCCGGCTCACCGTGCGGGTGCCCGCCGACGAGGTCACCCCGACCGTGGACGCGCTGGACGCGATCGGCACCGTGTCCACCCTCGACATCCGCTCCGAGGACGTCACCGGCACCGCGCAGGACCTGGACGCACGGATCCGCGCCACCGAGATCTCGGTGACCCGCCTGGAGGACCTGCTGTCCCGCGCGACCACCAGCGCCGACGTGATCGCCGCCGAGCAGACGCTCTCCGAGCGGCAGAGCACGCTGGAACAGCTGGAGTCGGAGCGGGCCCGGCTGTCCGAGCAGGTCGCGCTGTCCACGCTGACGATCAGCATCACCACCGATCCCGTCGTGGTGGCGGAGACGCAGGAGGAGGACGGGTTCCTCGACGGGCTGGCCGCCGGGTGGACCGGGCTGCTGACCGTGCTGCGGGTGGCGCTGGTCGTGGTCGGTGCGGTGCTGCCGTGGGCGGTGCTGGCCGGTCTGGTGCTCGCGGTGGTGCTGTGGGTGCGGCGGTGGCTGCGCGCACGACGCCCGGCCGTGCCGACCGCCGAGCCGGTGCCGGTCGTGGCGGCGCCGGGGCCCGACCTGCCGCGTGCGCCGCAGGTCCCCGGGGACGACCGGCGCTGAAGGTCAGGCGCGGGCGGGCACCGCGTCCGGGTCGGTGGCGGCCAGCCGGCGGGCCAGCACCGCGCAGGTGGCGAGCTGGATCTGATGGAAGATGATCACCGGCAGCGCGACCCCCGCGGCGGCGACCGGCCCGAACAGCACGGTCGCCATCGGCAGACCGGTGGCCAGGCTCTTCTTCGACCCGCACATGAGCAGGGCGATCCGGTCCGGGCGGCGCAGGCCGATCCACCGCCCGCCGGCCCAGGTGAGCGCGAGCATCGCGGCCAGCAGCGCGGCGCACACCAGCACCAGCACGATCAGCACCGTCGCGGTCAGCCCGGACCACGCGCCGGAGCGCTGCGCCTCGGACACCGAGCCGTAGGCGACCAGCAGGATCGTGCCGCGATCCGTGAGCAGCGTGACGATCTTGTGCGAGCGGATCCAGCCGCCGATCCACGGCTGCACGATCTGACCCAGCACGAAGGGCAGCAGCAGCTGGAGCAGGGTGCCGCCGGCCGAGCCGCCCACCGGGCCGCCCGCGCGGGACATCAGCACGCCGACCAGCAGCGGGGTCAGCACGATCCCGAGCACGTTGGAGACGGTGGCCCCGCAGATCGCCCCGGCGACGTTGCCGCGCGCGATCGAGGTGAAGACCACCGAGGACTGGATCGTGGACGGCAGCAGCGCCAGGTAGAGCAGACCGGTCTGCAGCTCGGCGGGCAGCACCGAGGTCGGCAGCAGCTGCACCGCGAGGCCGAGCACCGGGAACACCAGGTAGGTGGCGGCGAGCATCCCGCCCTGCAGGCGCCAGTTCCGCAGGCCGTCCCAGACCTCCTGGGTGGCCATCCGCGCGCCGTACAGGAAGAACAGCAGCACCACCGCGGCGGTGGACACGTGGTCCAGCACGGTCGCGACGCCGCCGGAGGCCGGGGCCAGCAGACCGAGCACGAAGACCGCGACGATCATCGCGACCAGCGGGTCGACCCAGGTACGGATCGCGGTCCAGGTGCGGGACCACGGCCCCGGGGTGGTGGGGGTGGTCTCGTGCGGCACCCGGACATCTTGCCACCGCCGCAGGTCGGCCTCGTGTTCACGGCGCGTTCGCCCGGCGGCGGCACAGTGCGCTCATCCGCACCTCACATCCCCGGGAAGGTCTCTGCGTGCACACCCTCCGACGTCTGCCGGCTGCGCTGCCGGCCACCCTCGCGGCCGCCGTGCTGCTGCTCACCGTCCCCGCCGCCGGCGCCCTGGCCGCCGACGACCCCGCGCCCACCGATCCGGCGATCGGCGCGCTGGTGATCAACGAGGTCGAGTCCAACGGCGACGACACCGACTGGATCGAGCTGATGAACACCGGCCCGGTCGCGCTCGACCTGAGCGGCTTCGTGATCAAGGACAACGACGACTCGCGGACCGACGCGATCGCGGCCGGCACCACGATCGCCCCGGGCGCACTGCTGGTCCTGGAGGGCGAGACCGCCACCGACCCCGACTTCACCTTCGGCCTGGGCGGCAACGACGCGGCGCGGATCTTCCTGCCGGACGGCACCACCCTGGTCGCCGAGCACGCGTGGACCGCGCACGCCACCACCACCTACGGGCGCTGCCCCGACGGCACCGGCGACTTCGCCACCACCAGCACCTCCACCCAGGGCCTGCCGAACGACTGCCGGCCGGCCGTGCGGATCAACGAGATCGAGTCCTCCGGCGGCACCCCCGGCGACTGGGTCGAGCTGGTCAACGTCGGCACCGGCGCCCTCGACGTGAGCGGCCTGGTGCTCAGCGACTCGGACGACACCCACGCGTACCCGATCCCGGCCGGCACCACGATCGCCGAGGGCGGGTTCCTGGTGCTGGAGGAGGCCGACTTCGACTTCGGGCTCGGCGGGGCGGACAGCGTCCGGCTGTTCCAGACCGACGGCAGCACCCTGATCGACGAGTACGCCTGGACCGCGCACGCGGGCACCACCTACGGGCGCTGCCCGGACGGCACCGGCGAGTTCGCCACCACCGACCGCGCGACCAAGGGCTCCGGCAACGTCTGCGGCGGCGGGGTCGCCCCCGAGGCGTGGCCGGGCGGATCCGCGGTGCGCACCCTCGACGCGGCGGGCACCTACGCCGGTGACATGAGCGGCATCGACTACCAGCCCTCCGGCACCAGCGCCCCGGGCACGCTGTGGGCGGTGCAGAACGGCGACGGCCTGCTCTACAAGATCGTGCCCGACGGCCAGGGCGGCTGGGCTCCGGCCACCGCCGACGGCTGGTCCGCCGGCAAGACGCTGGCCTACCCGGCCGGCACCGACCTGCCCGGATCCGTGGTGGACGCCGAGGGCGTGACCCTGGTGGCCGACGACCCGGCGAACGGCGTCTACGTCTCCTCCGAGCGCGACGGCGGCGCGGCCAGCGGGGCCAGCCGGCCCTCGGTGCTGCGCTACGACGTGACCGGGTCCGCGAGCACGCTGGTGGCGACGCGCGAGTGGAACCTCGCCGCCGACTTCCCCAATCTCGGCGCGAACGCGGGGCTGGAGGGGATCACCTGGATCCCGGACAGCTACCTGACCGCGCACGGGTTCGCGGTGGACGGCGGCGCGCGCTACGTGCCGACCGCCTACCCCGGTCACGGTGACGGCCTGTTCTTCATCGGCGTCGAGGGCACCGCCTCCGTCTACGCCTACGCGCTGAACGCCGACGGCACCTTCGCGCGCCTCGCGACGATCACCACGGACTTCGCCCTGGTGGCCGACGTGCAGTTCGACGCCGAGCAGGCCGCGCTGTGGGTGGTCTGCGACGAGGCCTGCGCCGGGCGCACCGCGCTCTACGAGATCGGTGCCGACGGCGCCTTCGCCGCCACGCACGTCTACGAGCGGCCCGCCGGCATGGCGAACCTGGCGAACGAGGGCTTCGCGGTCGCCCCGCAGGCCGAGTGCGTCGACGGCAGCAAGGCGACCTTCTACGTGGACGACGCCGCCACCGACGGGCACTCGCTGCGCGGCGGGACGATCGCGTGCACGGTGCCGGACCCCGGGACCACGCCGACCGATCCCGGCACGCCGACCGACCCGGGGACGACGCCGACGCCCCCGACCGACCCGGGCACCACGCCGAGCACCGGCGCGCCGGTGGCGGTCGACCCGGCGACGATGACCCCGGCGACACGGAACGGCGTCTCGGCCCCGGCCCGCGCCACCGCGGGCGGCGAGGTCACCGTCTTCGTCGGGCTCGCGTACGCCGGGCAGACCGTGGACGTGTGGCTGCACTCGACGCCGGTGCACCTGGGCCGGGTCGAGGTGCGCGCCGACGGGCGGGTGCGGGTCGCGCTGCCGGCCGACGCCCCGGCGGGCGCGCACCGGGTGGCCGTGGTCGCCGCCGACGGCACGCTGATCGGCTGGGACGCGTTGCAGGTGGTCGCGGCGCGCTCGGCGGCCGGGCAGCTGGCGGTCACCGGCAGCGAGGGGGCGCCGCTGGCCGCCTCGGGCGCGGCGCTGGTCGCGGCCGGTGCGCTGCTGGTGCTGGCCCGCGGGGCGCGTCGCCGGGCCGCGGGGTCAGGCGCCGCAGAGATCTGATCCACACCCCAGGTACGACGAAGGCCCGCCGGAGGATCGCTCCCCCGGCGGGCCTTCCGCCTGTCAGCCCGACGCGGCGTCAGAGCACCGCCGCCGCGGTGAGCTGCGACAGCGGCTCGGACAGCGCGTCCACCGCGTCCGCCAGCTCGCGCACCTGGTCCTCGGTCAGGTCGGTGTACAGCGTGAACCCGGCGTCGAAAGAGCCCTGCGCGGCCAGCAGAGCGTCCAGCGCGTCGAACCGCTCGTGCAGCTCGTCCACCAGGTCGGGGTCGGACTGCTCGACCACCGGCTCCAGCACCCCGAAGGCCACCCGGGCGCCGTCCACGTTCGCGGCGAAGTCCCACAGGTCGGTGTGCGACCAGAACTCCTCCTCGCCGGTGACCTTGCCGGTGGCGACCTCGTCCAGCAGCTCCTTGGCGCCGTTGCCCACCTGGTCGGCGGTCACGGTGAAGCCGTCGGCGTGCACCCGGTCGTACAGCTCCTGGGTGTCGGCGAGCAGCTTGTCGGCGTACTCGGCGCGCTCCTCGGTGGTCAGCGGCGGGGCGTAGGCCGGGTCGGCGGCGTCCACCGGCCACAGGTCCTTCTCCAGCCGGTGCCAGCCGGTCCACTCCTCGCCCTCGGCCAGGTCGGCCTCGCGGGCGTCCATCATCGGGTCGAGGTCGCCGAAGGACTCGGCCACCGGCTCCACCCGCTCCCACGGCACGCGGGCGGTGGCGTAGGTGGCGCGGGCGGTGTCGTCGTCGCCGGCCTTGTACGCGGCGACCCAGGTCTCGGTCAGCGCGAGCAGCTGCTCGGTCTGGTCCTTGACGTAGAACACGTACTGCTCGGCGGCGGCGGTCAGCTGCTCGCCGTGCTCGCCGGTCGGGCCGACCTCCTGGCCGGAGTCGGTCACCGTGAAGGCGTTGCGGATGCCGTCGCCGACCATGCCCGGCTTGCACGCGGTCACGTAGGTGCCGGGCTGCACCTGGACCACCAGGTCGCGGGTCAGGCCGGGACCGACGTTCTCCACCTCGGAGATGATCCGCAGGCCGTCCTCGGCCAGCAGGTAGAACTCGGTGATGTCGTCGCCCGAGTTGCTGACCGTGAACACGATCGAGCCGCTGGGCGCCTCGGCGGTCGAGACGTCGCAGGCGTCGGCCGAGGAGTCGACCGTGATCGCGGTCGGCCCGCCGCTGCCCGAGCCGTCGGCGGTCGGCGCGGCGTTGTCCACGCAGGCCGAGGTCAGGAGCAGGGTGGCGACCGCCACTGCCCCGAGGGGAGCCAGGCGTCGGTTCATACGTGTTCTCCGTGCGTCGTCGGGGTGGGGTGCGCGTCCTGCGGGGGTGCGGCGACCGTGGGGGCGGCCGGGCGCGGGCGAGGGCGACGCCAGACGACGAGCAGGAACGCGGTCATCGTCGGCACGAGGTACACCAGCCACGCGGCGAGCTTGAGCCAGGTGGTCGCCGGTGCGAAGTTGAAGACGCCGAACAGCAGCGAGCCGTACCAGGAGGTCGGCGGGATCGTGCCGGAGACGTCGAAGGCGAGGTTGTTCAGGCCGGGCAGCACGCCGGCCTCCTGCAGGTCGTAGACGCCGTAGGAGACGACGCCCGCCGCGACGACCACCAGGAACAGCCCGGTCCAGGCGAAGAACCGGCGCAGGTCGATCCGCACCGCCCCGCGGTAGATCAGCCAGCCGAGCACCACGGCCACGCCGATCCCGGCCACCGCGCCGACCACCGGCTCCCAGGTGGTCCCGGCGGACTGCGCGCCCGCCCAGAGGAACAGCGCGGTCTCCAGGCCCTCGCGGCCGACGGCGACCAGCGCCATCCAGAACACCGCCGAGCCACCGTTGGCCATCGCCCGGTCCAGCCCGGCCTCCAGATCGCGCCGCAGGTACCGGGCGGTCTTCGCCATCCAGAAGATCATCCAGGTCAGCAGACCCGCCGCGACCAGCGACAACGTGCCGCCGATGATCTCCTGCGCCTCGAAGGTCAGCCCCTGGGGGCCGAAGGTCAGCAGAGCGCCGAAGCCGAGCGAGACCACCACCGCCAGACCCACGCCGGCCCAGAGCCGGACGAGCTGGTCGCGGCGGCCCGACTTCACCAGGTAGGCGACGAGGATGCCGACCACCAGCGAGGCCTCGAGCCCCTCGCGCAGGCCGATCAGGAAGTTGGCGACGAACATGACGCTCCGTGCGGTCCGGTCACGCCCGGGACCAGCCAGGTTAGCCTTACCTCAGCAGCGCGGGGACAAGAGTGGACCCTGACCAGCCTGCGCGCAAGCACCGCCCGGATGCTGGCGCCGAATCACTCCGTCATCGGCAGCACGTCATAGGTCAGGTGCGCGAACTGGCCGAAGCGCTCGACGTCCCGCAGCCGCAGCCGGTCCGGCCCCAGCCGACGCGGCAGCACCGGCGCTCCCCCGGTCAGCGCCGCCGGGGCCACCGACAGCTGGATCTCGTCCAGCGCCCCCGCATCGAGGAACTGCCCCGCCAGGTCACCACCGCCGACCACCCACACGTCGCCGTCGGCCGCCAGGTCGCGGAGCATCGGCAGCGCGTCGGCCACCGCACCGCGCACGAAGCGCACGTCCGCCCCCGCCGGCACCGGCAGCTCCCGGGTGGTGAACACGACCATCGGCCGCTCGCCGTAGTACGTCGGCCACTTCCCCGGCTGCGCGAGCAGGTCCTCCTCGCGCAGCACCCACTCGTAGGTGGAGGAGCCGGACACCAGCACCGTGATCCCCGCGAGGAAGGCGTCGTGGTCCGGGCGCTCGGAGTCGTCCACCGCGAACAGCCACTCCAGCGAGTGCTCCTCGTCGGCGATCCAACCGTTGACCGTCGTGGCGGTGTTGAGCACGAAGCGCGTCATGGAGCGACGGTAGACCGCGGGTCCGACATCCGGGACGGCACGAGGCCCGGGACCGCGGGGGTCCCGGGCCTCGTGATCAGCCGTGATCAGCCGTTGGTGACGATCAGCGACTCGTAGATGAACATCGACGGCTCGATCTCGATCACGAGCTGCGCCGGGTCGGCCACCGCGTACGCCAGCGGGAACGTCACCGAGGCGCCCGGCAGCACGGCCGTGGACGGGCGTCCGTCCATCGTCACGCTGTCGTAGATCTCGGTCGCCTCGGTGCCCGCCGAGCTGGCAGTCGAGTAGAACAGGACCGGGTCGAAGTTCTCCGCGGTGCCGTTCGCGATCGTCACGTTCATGACGATGTAGCTCGGGCCGCCCTCCAGACCGACCGCGTACTCGCCCGGCGTGTACGGCTGCGGGGCGCCGACGGTGATCTCCAGGCCGTCCTCGTACAGGAAGACCTCGTCGAAGCCGATCGTCATGTCGTCCACGACGGCGGCGTCGTCCGCGGCGTCATCGGCGGCCGGGGCGTCGGCGTCGGTGTCGTCGGCCGGCTGGTCGGCCTCCTGCTCGATCTGCTGCGAGGCGTCGTCCAGGGCGTCCGACACCTCGTCCAGCACCGCGGAGTAGAAGATCTGCGACACGATCACACCGGTGATCGCCACCACCGCCATGATGATGCCGGCGATGCCCATGCCCTTGCCCTGCTGCTTGCCCTTGCCGATCTGGACCAGGGCGATGATGCCCACCACCAGGCCGGCCAGCGCGAGCACGAACGCCAGGTTGTTGACGATCGGCACCAGGCACAGCACCACGGCGACGATCCCGAGGATCATCGAGGTGAGCGCGAGGCCCTTCTTCGGCGCGGCGCCGACCGGACCGCCCGGCACGCCGGGACCCGGGTAGGGGTAGGCCGCCGCCTGCGGGGCGCCGTAGCCCGGGGCCTGCGGCGCGGCGTAGGCCGGGGCGCCGTAGGCGGGGGCCGCGTCGGCACCGGGCACGCCGCCGTACACCGGCGCGGCCGGGGCCGCGGGGGCGCCGGGAGCCGCGGGGGCGCCGTACTGCGGGGCCGGGTACGCCGGGGTGGTGCCGTCCTGCGGCACGCCCGTGGGCACACCCGGTTCCGGAGGGGTCGAGGTCACGTGAGCATGCTCCTTCGCACGGGGAGGGGACGGCGGGCGGGCCCGCCTGGTTCTGTGATCGGCCTGTGAACCTACCGGCTGGAGCCGACATCGTCGCTGATCACCCGTATGCCATGGTCACGGCGGTCGGCCCGGTGCTCACCTGCCGGGTGCGCGCGGGGTGGATGACCGCGGGTCAGGAGGCGGTGCTGCACCTGCCCGCCGGGCTGCGCAGGGTGCTGCTGCCCGTCTGACCCCGCGCACGGGGCCGGTGGTGGGCCTGTGTGGCGATCTTCGCGGCCGTGGTGGCGCCTGACCTCGCGCACGGGCCGGCGGTCTTCTGCGGGACGACACCCGGGGACCACCCGCCGGGAGAACGACGACGGCCCGGGATCCGTGGATCCCGGGCCGTCGACTCGGTGGAGCTGAGGGGATTCGAACCCCTGACCTTCTCATTGCGAACGAGACGCGCTACCAACTGCGCCACAGCCCCAGATGCGGTGATCAGCCTAGCACCCGTCCCGGGCTGCTCACGACACCGCCCGGCGCCGTCACATCCCGGCGGCGCGGCGCCGGGCGAGCACCGCGTCGAGGTCGATCGAGCCGGTGGGGGTGCCGTCGGCCTCGACCGCGGCACCGGGCGCGAGCGGGGTGCCCGTGGGGGCCTCGGCGCGCGCCGCCGGGGCGGCCTCGGCGGTGGTCTCCTCGGCGGCCGGGGCAGCGGGCGCGGCCGGGGCGGTCGTGGCGGCGGGGCGGGCGGCGGTGGATCCCTCGACCTCGCCCAGCGGGGCCGGCTCCCGGCGCGGGGCGCTGGCCTTCATCGTGTAGGTGGGGGCGGGCACCGGCACCGGCGCCCACGAGTCGCCCTCGCGACCGCCGGACCACACCCGCCCGGCACGCTCGGTCTCGGTGCTCACCTGCGGGATCGCCTGGGTCTCGGTGGCGGAGGCGCGCACGGCGCGACCGGCGGCGGTGGTGCGGCCCGGGCGGGCGGCGACGCTGCGACGGGCCTGCTCGGTGGCGGCCTCGATCCGGCGCTGCCACTCGGCCTCGGCCTGCTGGCCCTGCACGACCGCCCGACGGCCGAGGCCGACCACGGAGACGAGCAGCACGCTCGGCGCGACGGCGGCCAGCAGCGGCGTCGCGGTGACGGCGACCAGCACCCAGGTCACGGCGGTGGCGGCGGCGAGCACCCCGGCGAGGGCACCCCGGCGACGGGCGGCGGCACCGCGACGGGCGGTCGCGGCCGCGTGGGCGGCGTGCAGGGTCGCGGCGCGACGGATCGCGTCGGCGCCGATCCGGTCCTGCGTGCCGTGGGGTCGGTCCACGTCGCTGCCTCCACTGTCCGCCCCGGACGTCGTCACGACCGGGGCCCCGGTGCCTGCGTGCAGCAGGCCGGTGCGCTTCTGGTCCTCCCGGGCGCAGTCCGGCCGGACGGCCCGGGCGACGTCGGCGCGCTGCCGGTGGCCCGACCCCTCGGGGCCGGTCACGGCGAGCACCCGCAACGCCGCCGAGAACCGGTCGTCGGTCCGCGACTCGAGAAGCTGCTGCCGGTGCCGCAGCTTGTGCGGCACCAGGTACGCGATCCACAGGCCGACCACCACCAGGGCTGCCGGTCCCGCGAACTCGTACACCCCACGACGGTAGGTGCCGTCAACCCCTGGTCCCGGCAGGGTCTCCGGCGTGTCGAGCACGGGGAATCACACTGCTGTGATTCCACCCCCGCCCGGGCGCGTCGCCCGCCAGCGCGCGAGCAGCCCGCCGGGCACCTCCTCGGCGGTCAGCGCGAAGGTCCGGTGGTCCCGCCAGACGCCCTGGATGTGCAGGTAGCGCTCGCGCACGCCCTCGTCCCGGAAGCCCAGCTTCTCCACCACGCGCAGCGAGGGGCCGTTCTCCGGGCGGATGTTGATCTCGACCCGGTGCAGGCCGAGACCGCCGAAGCAGTGGTCGGCGGCCAGCGCCACCGCGGTCGGCGTGATGCCGAGGCCGGCGACGTGCTGGGAGATCCAGTAGCCGATCGACGCCGAGTACAGCGAGCCGTAGGTGATCCCGGAGACCGTGAGCTGCCCGACCAGCGCGCCCTCGTGCTCCACCGCGAACGGCAGCGACCCGCCCTGGCGCCCCTGCCGGTCCAGCGTCCGCACGAACTGCCCGAACGTCGGCCGCCGCCCCTCCACCGGCACCGGCGAGGTCGCGTCCCACGGCTCGAGCCAGCCCGCGTTCTCCGCACGCAGCCGCATCCATGCCGCCTCGTCCGACCGGCGCAGGGCGCGCAGCCGCACCGGCCCCTCGGTCAGCACCACCGGCCAGCCGCCGGTCATCAGCCCTCCAGCACCAGGCAGTGCACGACCTGCCCGGCACCGATCACGGTGTCCTGCTCGCCGACCACCGCGAGCGCGTTCGCCTGCGCCAGCGCACCGATCGACCAGGTCACCGGATCGCCCACCGGCGTCACCCGGTAGCCCTCGCGCGGGGTGCCGACCACCGCGGCGGGCACGAACTGGCGCACCCCCTCCGGCGAGGACCACGCCACCTCGGCGCGCGCGGTCACCGACGGGCGGAACAGGTCGGTGTGCCCGGCCATCGCCCGCAGCGCCGGCCGCACGAACACCTCGAAGGCCACCTGCGCCGCCACCGGGTGCCCGGGCAGCGCGAACAGCGGCACCGGTCGGTCGTGGCCGCCGTCGCTGCCGCTCACCGTGCCGAAGCCGTGCCGGAACCCCGGCGACATCGCCACCTGGTCGAACCGCACGGTGCCCAGCGGGGCCAGCACGTCCGCCAGCGTGTCGTGCGCGTACTCGGACAGGCCACCGGTGGTCACCACCACGTCGGCGCGCACCAGCTGGTCCTCCAGCGCCTCGCGCAGCACCGCCCGGTCGTCGGTCACCACGCCGACCCGCACCGGTGCGGCGCCGGTGTCGCGCACCGCCGCCTCCAGCGCGTGACCGGCCGCCTCGTACACGCCGCCGTCCCGCCCCGCGGCACCCGGCTCGACCAGCTCGGAGCCGATCGACACGATCACCACGCGCGGGGCCGGGTGCACCCGCAGGCGTCCACGACCCAGCGCGGCGGCCACCGCGAGCTGACGGGCGGCCAGGCGGGTCCCGGCGGCCAGCACCACCCGGCCCGCGACCGCGTCGGCGCCGGCGGCGCGCACGCCCTCGCCCGGCACCGGCAGCCGGTGCAGGGCCACCCGCACCGACCCGCGATCGGTGTCGTCGGCCGGCACCACCGCGTCGGCGCCCCCGGGCAGCGGCCCGCCGGACGCGATCCGGACCGCCTGGCCCGGCGCGAGCCGCAGCGCCGCGGGATCACCGGCGAGCACGTCGTGCGCGACCGGCACCACCACGGGCGCCCCGGGCACCGGCGTGCGCAGGTCACCGGTGGCGACCGCGTAGCCGTCGTACGCCGCGACCGGGACCGCCGGCACGGAGGCGGGGGCGACCAGGTCCTCCGCGAGGATGGTGCCCGACGCGTCCGCGAGCACGACGTCGAGCGGGGCCACCGGCCCGACCGCGGCCAGCACCGCGGCGAGCTGGTCCTGCACGGATCTCATGAGCGCATTCTGCACGCACCGGGGCGTGCGGCCCACGAGGCGGCCCGGGGCGTGCCGTGATCGGCGCGTCCCGGGCCCCCGTGGACGTCGTGGCCGGTCAGGAGTCCAGACCCGCCACGTACTCGACCAGCCAGGAGCGGAAGTCCGGCCCGAGGTCGTCCCGGTCGGCCGCGAGCCGCACCGTCGCCTTGAGGTAGTCCAGCCGGTCACCGGTGTCGTAGCGCCGGCCGCGGAACACCACCCCGTACACGCCGCCGCCCTGCTCGGCCGGCATGTCCGCCAGCGTCGCCAGCGCGTCGGTCAGCTGGATCTCGCCACCCCGGCCGGGCTCGGTGCGCCGCAGCACGTCGAAGGCCGCCGGGCTGAGCACGTACCGGCCGATCACCGCGAGGTTGCTCGGCGCCTCCTCCACCGGGGGCTTCTCCACCAGGGCGGTCACCTGCACCTGGTCCGGGTCGTCGCCGCCGTCGACCGGGCGGACCGCCGCCGCGCCGTACAGCGAGATCTGCGAGGGCTCCACCTCCAGCAGGGCGATCACCGATCCGCCGGTGCGCTCCTGCAGGGCGATCATCGTGGGGAGCAGCGGGTCGCGGGCGTCGATCAGGTCGTCGCCCAGCAGCACGGCGAAGGGCTCGTCGCCCACGTGGTCGGCGGCCTGGAGCACCGCGTGGCCCAGGCCCTTCGGCTCGCCCTGCCGGACGACGTGCACGTGCGCGAGCTCGGTGGAGGCGCGCACGGCCTCCAGGCGGGCGGTGTCGCCCTTCTTCTCCAGCGCCCGCTCCACCTCCGGCGCGGAGTCGAAGTGGTCCTCGATGGACCCCTTGTTGCGGCCGGTGATCACGAGCACGTCGTCCAGGCCCGCCGCGGCGGCCTCCTCGACGACGTACTGGATGGCGGGCTTGTCGACGACCGGGAGCATCTCCTTGGGCGTCGCCTTGGTGGCGGGCAGGAAGCGGGTGCCGAGTCCGGCAGCGGGAATGACAGCCTTGTGGATCGTCATGTCCGGACACTAACCGTGAGCCCGAGGTCCTGCCTGCCCTGACACAGATTTGTCACACTAGGAGTCATGAGCGCCGTGGCCCAGCCCTATCCGCACGCCCACGAGGGGCAGGAGGTGACGGAGACCAAGGACGAGATGCGCGGTCTGCTGCGCGCCGCCCGCGCCGCCCGCTCGCCCCGCCGACGGTCCGAGGCCGCCGCCGCCCTGGTCGACGTGCTGCTCACGCTGCCCGCGCTGGAGGGTGCCCGCACCGTCGCCGCCTACTCGGCCCGCCCCACCGAGCCGGACACGCTGCCGCTGCTCGACGCGCTCGACGCCCGCGGGATCACCGTGCTGCTGCCGGTGCTCGGCGCCGGGCTGTCCCGCGAGTGGGCGCGGTACGCCGGTGCCGACGACCTGCTCCAGCGCGCCCCCGGGCGTCCCACCGAGCCGAGCGGGCCGACCCTGGGCGCCGAGGGCCTCGCGCAGGCCGACCTGATCCTCGCCCCCGCGCTCGCCGTCGACACCGCCGGCACCCGGCTCGGCCAGGGCGGCGGCTGGTACGACCGCGCCCTCCAGCACGCCCGCCCCGGCGTGCCCGTGGTCGCGGTGGTCTTCGCCGAGGAGGTCTACGACGCCGACCGCCTGCCGCTGCCCCGCGAGGAGCACGACCGCCCGGTCGACCTGGCGATCACCCCGGAGCGCTGGCTGCCGCTCGGCGGCTGAACCTCCCGGTGAGGGGGCTGGACGACCGGCGTAGTATTGGCACTCGGTCCTGCGGAGTGCCAGCCGCGGTCGCGTCTCGCCGCGACGCCCGGCACGCCGCCACCCATCCGACCCTGACGTCCTCGCGGGAGACAGCAGTGCCCACCTACGCCTACACCTGCACCGAGTGCGGCCACGCGTTCGACATCCACCAGGCGTTCAGCGACGCCGCCCTGACCGAGTGCCCGAACTGCGGCGGCAAGCTGCGCAAGGTGTTCTCCAGCGTGGGCGTGGTCTTCAAGGGCTCCGGCTTCTACCGCACCGACTCGCGCTCCTCCGGCGGCAAGTCCACCGCGACCGCGACCAGCAGCACCCCCGCCGCGCCGAGCACGCCCTCGGCCCCGGCCGCGTCCTCGACCGGCTCCTCGACCAGCACGTCGTCGACCTCGACCTCCTCGTCCGGGTCGTCCGGCAGCACCGCCGCCGCGAAGCCCGCCGCCGGCTGACACGCTTCCGGGCGGCTTTCCGCTCCACGGGCGGGCGTCGAGCCGTCCACAGGCCGATCAACCCGTCGTCGTCCCCAGATCGCGCCTGCGCGACCTGCCGGGAGGATCCGGGGCGACCTAGCGTCGCGCCATGCTCCCCTTCACCTCGGCACCCTGGCTCCGCCTCCGAGCGTGGGCGTGGCGGCTGCGCGCCCCGCTGACCGCCGTCGCGCTCGCGCTGGCCGTCGTGCTCGTGCTCGCCCGCCTCGGCCCCGCGCCGCCGGCCACGCTCCCCGTGCTGGTGACCGCCCGCGCGCTGCCGGCCGGCGCCACCCTCGGCCCCGGCGACGTCGAACGGCGCGCGGTGCCGCTCGCCCTGGTGCCCGACGGGCTGGTCGCTGCCACGAGCACCTGGCCGACGCCTGGCGACGACTCCGCGGCCGACAGCGGTGCCCGGGCGCTCACCGGCCGCCGGCTCGCCGTCGCGGTCCCCGCCGGGCTGCCCCTCGTGCCCGGTCTGCTCACCGACCCCGCCGCCGAGCGGCCCGCCGGGTCCGTCGTCGTCCCGGTCCGGTTCGCCGATCCCGCGCTCGCCGCGCTGCTGCTGCCCGGCGCCCGGGTGGACGTCGTCGCCGCCCCGCCGGTGGACGGCGCCCCGGCCGAGCGGGTCGCGCAGGACGTGCTCGTGCTCGACGCCCCCGGGTGCGTGGCGGCCGACGAGGCCGGGGGCGCGGGCGGCGGGTCGGGCGGTGCGGGTGGATCGGGCGGTGCGGGCGGGTCGGGCGGTGCGGGTGGGTCGGGCGGCGTCGGCGGGTCAGGCGGGGTCGGGACGGGCGGGTCGGGGACCGCGGGGTGCGTGCCGCGGGACGGGCCGGTGCTGCTCGCCGTGCCGCCCGACCAGGCCGTCGCGCTGAGCGGTGCCGCGGCCTCCGCCGTGCTCAGCGCGGTGATCGTGGGATGATGCCGACGTTCGCGACATTCCGGATGTCAGGAGCAGACCATGAGCGACGTGCTGTCCAAGGGGCTGGGCGCAGCGAGCGAGCGGGCCCGTGGCCTCGCCGGCGTGTTCCAGGGGTTCAAGGACTTCATCTCCCGCGGGAACGCGATCGAGCTGGCCGTCGGTGTCGTCATCGGCGCCGCGTTCGGTGCGATCGTCACCGCCCTGCAGAACGGGCTGATCTCCCCGCTGATCGCGGCCATCGGCGGCAAGTCCGACATCGCCGGCCTGTGGCAGGTCACCATCCGCGAGAACAACCCGGCCGATCCGTCGGACGACGCGATCATCCAGTTCGGGCTGATCTTCGACGCGCTGCTCAAGTTCCTCATCACCGCGGCGGTCGTCTACTTCTTCATCGTGCTGCCGCTGAACAAGCTTGCCGAGCGACGCAAGAAGGGCATCGAGGAGGAACCGGCGCGCCCCTCCGAGGAGATCCTGCTGCTGCAGGAGATCCGCGACCTGCTCGCCGCCCAGCCCAGCGCGGCGCTGCGTCAGGACACCGGCACCTCCTCCGGGGGCGGCGCGCACGCCGCCCCCAGCACGCCGGACGCTCCGAGTGGCGCCGCAGGGCAGCCGCCGAGCGTCTGATCGGTAGGCGCCCCGACCGAGGGGCGTCCGGCCGCGCTGCGACCGTCCTGCGCGTGGCCGTCAGGCGTCCGGCCGCCGAGCGTCCAACCGTCTGGCGCACGGAGACAGCGAGCCGGTCGAGCCACCTCCCTGTGCGGCTCGACCGGCCGCCCCGGCTCAGTCGAGCCGGACGGCCTGCCCCGAGCGCGCGGAGGCGTAGACCGCCTCGATCACGCCGATCGACCGCCGGTTGACCTCCAGCGTCACGCGGGGCTCACGCCCGTCGCGGACCGCCGCGAGGAAGTCGAGGTACTGCGCGCGGTGGGCGCCCGACAGCCGGGTCGGGTCGGCAGCGGTCGATCCCGCCGCCTCCGCTGTCCTCCCGGCGTCCTGCGCGGCGGCCGCGACCTCGTCCAGCACGACGCCGTCCACCTCGCGGCGCAGCAGCACCAGCGCGTCGTCGTCGATCACCGCAGAGCCTCGGTCTCCGTGCACGTGCAGCCGCGCGGACAGCCCGGGGTTGGCGGCGGTGGTGGCGTGCACCACGCCGAGGGCGCCGCTCTCGAAGGTGATCAGCGCGACCGCGACGTCCTCGACCTCGATCCGCTCGTGGGCGAGCACGGCGGTGCGGGCGACGACCTCCACCGGGCGGCCCAGCGCGGCGATCAGCAGGTCGAGGGTGTGCACGCCCTGGTTCATCAGCGCGCCGCCGCCGTCCAGCGCCCAGGTGCCACGCCAGTCGCCCGAGTCGTAGTAGTCCTGGCTGCGCCACCAGTCGATCGCGGCGATCCCGGAGGTGATCCGTCCGAGGTCACCGGCGGCGACGGCATCGAGCACCCGCTCCGTGGACGGGTCGAAGCGGTGCTGCGAGATCACCGTGACCGTCCGGCCGGAGCGCTGCTGGGCGGCGATGATCTCGTCGGTGCGGGCGACCGTGGTCTCGGCGGGCTTCTCGACGATCACGTGCGCGCCGGCGTCGAGCGCCTGGATCGCGACCTCGCCGTGCAGGCCGGTCGGGGTGCACACCACGACGACGTCGAGTCCGGGCAGCGCGTCCAGCGCCTCGCCCAGCGATCCGAAGGGCGTGCCCCCGCGCTGGTCCGCGAGCGCCTGCGCCCGCTCGATCACGGTGTCCACCACGGCGACGAGCTCGACCTGCTCGGTCAGGGTGCTGACCACGAGGCCGTGGTGGCGGCCGATCACGCCGGCGCCGACGATGGCGAGGCGCAGCCGGTCGGGTGCGGGGGCGGGGTGGGTGCTCACGGGTGGCGGGTCCCTTCGTGGTCGGACGTCGGGCACGCCGCTCACCCAGGAGTCGGGCGGCGGGCACCGTGCCCCGATGCTCGCCGACCTGCTCGGCAGTGCACGAGCCGTTGCCGGGTGTTGCCGGGCGCCGCGCCTAGGCTCGGGGGGTGCCACGACGCCCGACGATCTACGACGTCGCCCGGGAGGCCGGTGTGGCGGCCTCGACGGTGTCGCGTGCCTACGGGCGTCCGGGCCGGGTGTCGCCGGAGACCGCACGCCGGGTGCTCGCCGCCGCCGCGCGCCTGGGCTACCGGGAGCGTCCGTCGGCGCCCGCGTTCCCGCCGTCGGCGCAGGCGCCCACGCGCACGATCGGGCTGGTGGTGCCGGACGTGACCAACCCGTTCTTCGGTGAGGTCGTCGCCGGGGCCGCGGAGGCCGCGCACGAGGCGGGCTACCTGCTGACGCTCTCGGACACCGGGGAGTCGGCGCAGACCGAGCGCGCCACGGTCGAGCAGGAGATCACGCAGGTGGACGGGCTGGTGATCGCCGGGTCACGGATGAGCGACTCCGCGCTGCGGATGATCGCGAAGCAGCGACCGGTGGTGCTGCTGCACCGGGTGATCCCCGAGGTCGGCTGCGTGGTCGGCGACGACCTGCTCGGCGCCCGGCAGGCGGTGGAGCACCTGGCCGCGCTCGGCCACCGCGACCTCTGCTACCTCGCGGGTCCTGAGGCGAGCTGGACCGACGGCGTGCGCTGGCGCGGGCTGCACGAGGCGGCCGGAGCGCTGGGCCTGAGCGTGCGGCGCGTCGGCCCGCACGAGCCGACCACTGCGGCGGGGGCGCGTGCCGTCGAGCGGGTAGCGACGTCCCGGGCGACCGCGGTGATCGCCTACGACGACGCGCTGGCGATCGGGCTGTCGCGCGGGCTGGCCCGCCTCGGCCTCGACGTGCCCCGCGACGTCAGCGTGCTCGGCTTCGACGGCACCGCGCTCGCCGCGATGGTCGACCCGCCGCTGACCACGGTCTCCGCTCCCCTGGCCGACCTGGGCCGCGCCGGGGTGCGGCTGTGCCTCGACCTCGCCGCCGGGGTCCGCACCGACCTGCCGACGACGGTGCTGCCGGTGGCGCTGGTGCCGCGGGCCTCGACCGCCCCGCCGCGCGTGGTCTCTCCCGCGCTGCGCTCCCGTGCGCACGGGCAACTCCCGGCAACGGCTCGGCCACGGGGTGCCACGCTCCCAGGATGATCGGCATGACGCCCGACGCCGACCGCCCGGACCCCGCCGTCACGCCCACGCACGCGCCGACGCCCACGTCGGATCGCGACCCCGGTGCGGCGCCCGCAACCGCGCCCGGCTCGACGTCCACGTCCGCCTCCGCATCTCGCCCCGCACCCGGTGACGGTGCCCCGCGCCGGCTGTCCCGCGCGACGGACGGCCGGCCTGCCGCCCCGGTGCGGATCGCCCACCTCGGCCTGGGCAACTTCTTCCGCGCGCACGCCGCCTGGTACACCGACCGCGCCACCGCCGACCCTGCCCGCCCCGAGCCCACCACCCCCACCGACCGCGCCGCGGACGCGTGGGGTATCGCCGCCTTCGCCGGGCGCAGCGGCCCTCCGGCAGGGCTGGCCGAGCAGGACGGCCTCTACACGCTCCTCGTCCGGGACGCCGACGGCGCGCACCCGGAGGTCGTCTCCGCGATCAGCGCCGTGCACGCGGCCACCGACGTCGCCGCCTGGCACGACGTGCTCACGCTGCCGGACCTCGCGATCGTCACCAGCACCGTGACCGAGGCGGGCTACTGCCGGGCGGGCGACGGCGGGCTGGACCTCGCCGACGCGCGGGTGCGCACCGATCTGGCGGCCCTGCGCGCCGAGGCCGGGCCGGTGGCGACGCTCACCGCGCCGGGCAGGTTCGTCAGCGGTCTGCGCGCGCGCCGGGCGGCGGGGCTGGGCGGCGTGACGTTCGTGCCCTGCGACAACCTGCCGGACAACGGCGTCGTGGTGCGGCGCGTGGTGCTCGACCTGGCCACCGCCGTGGACCCCGATCTCGCCGGGTGGATCGCGCGGACCTGCTCGTTCGTCACGTCGGTGGTGGACCGGATCACGCCGCGCACCACCGACGTCGACCGCGCCGAGGTGCTGGCCGCCACCGGTGTGGACGACCCCGCCTGCGTGGTCACCGAGGGGTGGTCGGAGTGGGTGCTGTCCGGTGAGTTCGTCGCCGGGCGTCCCGCGTGGGAGGCCGCCGGGGCGCGGTTCGTGCCGGACGTCCGCCCGTGGGAGCGCCGCAAGCTGTGGCTGCTGAACGGGGCGCACTCGCTGCTGGCCTACGCCGGACCGCTGCGCGGGCACACCACCGTCGCCGAGGCGGTCGCCGACCCCGAGGTGCGCGGCTGGGTGGAGCAGTGGTGGGACGAGGCCGGTGCGCTGCTGCCGCTGCCCGCCGACGAGGTGCGCGCCTACCGGGAGGCGCTGCTGCGCCGCTTCGCCGACCCGCAGGTGCGGCACCTGCTGGCCCAGATCGCCGCCGACGGCTCGCAGAAGCTACCGGTGCGGATCATGCCGGTGCTGCGGGCAGCCCTCGCCGCCGGCGACGTGCCGGCCGGCGCCGCCCGGGTGCTCGCCGCGTGGACCCTGCACCTGCGCGGCTTCGGCGCCCCGGTCTCGGATGACGGCGCCGCCGCCCTGCGCGAGGCGATCCGTGACGTGCCGCTGCCGGGCGCGGTGCACGCGGTGCTGTCCACGCTCGGTGTGCCGGACAGCCGCCTCGCGGCGGTGGTGCTGGCCGACGCCTGCGCCCTCTCCCCCGCCTGAACCCGCCCCGACCCGCGCGGACCCGCGTCAGAGCTTGAACGTCTGCCGCGGGTTCACCGTCACCAGGTCGTGCGCGATCCGCGCGGCCTCGTCCTCGGACAGCCGGTGCCGGACGACGAGGTCGGCGAGGTAGGCGCAGTCCAGCCGCCGGGCCATGTCGTGCCGGGCGGGGATCGAGCAGAACGCCCGGGTGTCGTCGATGAACCCCGAGGTCCGGGTGAAGCCGACGGTCTCGGTGACGGCGCCCTGGAACCGGCGGATCGCCTCCGGCGCGTCGAGGAACCACCACGGCGCCCCCACCCGCACGCTCGGGTAGAAGCCGGCGAGCGGGGCGATCTCCCGGGAGAGCGTCGTCTCGTCCAGGGTGAACAGCACCAGGTGGAAGCCCTCGGCGGTGCCGAAGCGGTCCAGCAGGTGCCGCAGCCCGCGGGTGTACTCCGCCGCCACGGGGACGTCGCAGCCGACGTCGTGGCCGAAGCGGGCGGCGGTGGGCGCGTGGTGGTCGCGCAGCACGGACGGGTGCAGGGTCATCACCAGCCCGTCCTCGACGGACATCCGGGCCATCTCGACCAGCAGGTGCCGGCGCAGGGCCACGCACTCCTCACCGGTGGCGGTGCCGGCGCGGGCGGCGGTGTAGATCCGGCGGGCCTCGGGCAGGTCCAGGGTGAGCGTCTCGACGTCGGCGTGGCTGTGGTCGGCGGACACCGCCCCGTGCTCGACGAAGTACCGGCGGCGGGCCTCCAGCGCGCGCACGAAGCCGTCGTAGTCACCGGTGTCGGTGCTTGCGGCGGCGGCCAGGTCGTCCATCAGCGCGGACCAGCCCACGCGGGCGGGCTCCAGGTAACGGTCCGGGCGGAAGGTCGGGAGCACGCGGGTGCGCACGGCGGGGTCGGCGGCGATCGTGGCGTGGTGGGCCAGGTCGTCGCAGGGGTCGTCGGTGGTGGCGAGGACGTCGATCCGGAACCGGTCGAGCAGGGCGCGCGGGCGCAGGTCGGGATCGGCCAGCCGCTCGCCGATCCGGTCGTAGAGGTCGTCGGCGGTCTCCGCGCTGGGCGTGGTGCCGATGCCGAAGACCTCGGTCAGCGACTGCTCCAGCCAGTACCGCGAGGGGGTGCCGGCGTAGACGTGCCAGCGCGCGCAGAACGCCCGCCACGCCTCGCGGCTCTGCTCCGGGGTGAGCGGGGTGCCGCCGACGCCGAGCCGGTCCAGCGGGACGCCGGAGGCGTGCAGCAGGCGGGTGACGTAGTGGTCCGGGGTGACCAGCAGCGAGGTCGCGTCGTGGAACGGCAGGTCCTGCGCGGGCCAGGCGGCGGGCACGTGGCCGTGCGGGCTGATGATCGGCAGGTCGCGCACGTGGGCGTGCAGCCGGCGGGCGACCGCGCGGGTGGCGGGGTCGGGCGGCAGCAGGCGGTCGGGGTGCAGGGTCTCGGCCATGCGCCGATCCTCGGACCGGTGCCGTGCGGCGGGCACACCCTTGCCGCGAGTTGCCCGGCGGACCCGGCCTGTACGGTCGTGCCGTGGCAGCGTCGTCGACCCCGGGCCCCCGGCCCTCGATGTCCGACGTGGCCCGCGAGGCGGGTGTCGCCGTGTCGACGGTGTCCCGCACCTACGCCCTGCCGGGCCGGGTCGGCGCCGACACCGCCCGCCGGGTGCGGGAGGCCGCCGATCGCCTCGGCTACTCCCCCGACCCCCGCCCCGCGCGGACGCCCGCACCGGGGTCGCGACGGGCGATCGGCCTGGTGGTCAGCGACGTCACCAACCCGTTCTACGCGGAGATCATCACCGGGGCGAGCGCGGCGGCACGGCAGACCGGGCACCGGCTGGTGCTGCTGCACACCGGCGAGCGCGCCGACCGCGAGCGCGAGACCGTCGAGGGCGCCGCCGCCCGGCTGGACGGTCTGGTGATCGCGTCCTCGCGGATGTCCGACGCCGATCTCACCGCCCTGGCCGCCCGCACCACGGTCGTGCTGCTGAACCGCACCGTCCCCGGGGTGGCCTGCGTGGTCGCGGACACCGCGCGCGGCGTGCGGGCGGTGGCCGAGCACCTGGCCGGGCTGGGGCACCGCACGCTGCTCTACCTGGCCGGCCCGGCGACCAGCCGCACCGACCTGCTGCGCTGGCAGACGCTCGAGCGCGCCGGACGGGACCTCGGGCTCGACGTGCGCCGGACCGGCCCGCACGACCCCACGCTCGCCGCCGGGGCCGCCGCCGCCGCGCTGGTGCCCGCCACCGGGGCCACCGCGGTCGTCGCGTACAACGACGCCATGGCGGTGGGGGTGATGCGCGGGCTGCGCGCCGCCGGGATCGCCGTGCCGGAGCAGGTGTCGGTGTCCGGCTTCGACGACGTGGCCCTCGCCGACCTGGTGGACCCTGCGCTGACCAGCGTCGCCGCCCCGCTGCGCCGGATGGGCGCGACCGGGGTGCGGAACTGCGTGGCGGTGGCGCGTGGCGCCCGGCCGACGGGGGTGCCGCTGGTCATGCCGGTGCGGCTGGTCCCCCGCGCGTCGACCGCACCGGCGGCGGGCTGAGCCTCACCAGTCGTGCACGGTCCCGTCGGCCAGCCGGTTGTACGGCAGGTAGGCGGTCTCGTAGGGGAACTTCCCCGCCTCGTCCACGTCCAGGTCGACGCCGAGCCCGGGGCGGTCGCCGGGGTGCAGATAGCCGTCGACGAAGGTCATCCCCTGGTCGAAGACCGCGTTGGTCCGCGACCCGTGCGGCATGTACTCCTGGATGCCGAAGTTGTGGATCGCCAGGCCGACGTGCAGCTGGGCGGCGAACCCCACCGGCGAGATGTCGGTCGGCCCGTGGAACCCCGACCTGATCTGGTACATCGCCGCCAGGTCCATCACCTTGCGCAGCGGTGTGATCCCGCCGAAGTGCGTGGAGGCGGCGCGCACGTAGTCGATCAGCTGCTCGGTGATCAGGTGCTGGAAGTCCCACGCGGTGTTGAAGACCTCGCCGATCGCCAGCGGCGTGGTGGTGTGCTGCCGGACGAGCCGCAGCGCCTCCTGGTTCTCTGCGGGCGTGCAGTCCTCCAGCCAGAACAGGTCGTAGGGCTCCAAGGCCTTGCCGAGCCGGGCCGCCTGGATCGGCGTCATGCGGTGGTGCCCGTCGTGCAGCAGCGGCAGCGCGGGGCCGAACTCGTTGCGCACCGCCTCGAACACCGTCGGCAGGTGCCGCAGGTAGGCGCCGGTGTCCCAGTCCTCCTCGGCGGGCAGCGCGCCGCGCTGGGCGGGCTCGTGGTCGTAGCGCTCCGCACCGGCGTCGGCGGGGCCGGACTGCGAGGCGATCCCGTAGATCTTGTGCAGCCCCGGCACCCCGGTCTGCACCCGGATCGACCGGTAGCCGGCGGCCTGGTGCGCGCGGATCGAGTCGAACAGCTCGGGCACGTCCACGCCCGACGCGTGCCCGTAGGCCATCAACCCGGTCCGGCTGGCGCCGCCGAGCAGCTGGTACACCGGCATCCCGGCGGCCTTGCCCTTGAGGTCCCACAGGGCCATGTCCACCGCGCCGATCGCGGCCATGGTCACCGGCCCGCGCCGCCAGTACGACCCGCGGTAGAGCAGCTGCCAGGTGTCCTCGATCCGGCTGGCGTCCCGCCCGATCAGCATCGGCACCACGTGCTCGCGCAGGTAGGCGACCACCGCCAGCTCACGGCCGTTCAGGGTCGCGTCGCCCAGGCCCACCAGCCCGTCGTCGGTGACGAGCCGCAGGGTGACGAAGTTGCGGTTCGGGCTGGTGACGACGACGTCGGCGGTCACGATCTTCATCGCGGGCTCTCCTGCGCTGGTGGGCGTCCCGCAGCGACCTCGCAGCGGTCCTCCCACCGAACCGTGCCCGCGCACCTGCGACAACCCGTTGCCACCGGTTGCCGCCCCACGGCGACGCGCGCCCCGACGGTGGGAGGATGTCCGGGTGAGCACCCCCACCCCCGACGACCGGGCGACCCGCCAGGACGACGCCCCGCTGATCCCGGACCGCAGCGCGGACGACACCGACACCGGCTGGGGCGACCGCGACGCCGACTCGAACGACGACCGCCTGCTGCGCGACGTCCCGCCGCACTGGTGAACCCGGCGCGCTGACCGCCGGCCCCGCGCGGCTCAGCCCAGCGGGCGACCCAGCGCGCGCTCCACGGCCGTCCGCACCACCGCGTCCACCCGGGCGCTGCGCCGGGTGAACCCCAGCTCGCGCCGCACCGCCGCGACCAGCTCGGCGTCGGTGCGCTCGGCCCCGTCGGACCGCAACCAGACCACGATCTCGTCCACCTGGTCGTCGGAGTAGGCGCTGATCGGCATCCCGGCGCGCACGGCCGGTCGGGGCGTGCCCGGCACCGGCAGCATCGGCTGCACCACCTGCATCGCCCCGGTCATCGGGGCGGCGGCCTCCATCACGCCCGGGATCGCGGCGGCGGACCCGGGCGGCGGACCCACCGGCGCGGGCTCGGCGGCCGGCTCCGGCTCGGGCGCACCGCCACCGGCGGGCAGACCGGCGTCGCCGGGCAGGCCGATCGTGGCCATCATCTGCGTGGTCGGCGCGACCACCGGGTCGTCCAGCGTCGGGATCAGCAGGCGTCCGCGCTCGCGCTCGGCCCGCGCGTCGGCCAGCCGGCGGTCGGCCACGGCGTGCAGCGCGCGGCGGATCCGGTCGACCTCGGCCTCCGGGTCGAGGAACGCGGCGGCGGACCACACGCGCAGCACCGTCCAGCCGAGGCGCTCCAGGCGCTGGGCCACCTGACGGTCACGCACCCGCACGCTCGGCTCGTCCACGTAGGCGGCGTCGTCGGTGAGCACGGCCACCAGCAGCTCGCCGGGCAGCTCGGGGTGACCGACCGCCATGGGCAGGTGCAGGCCGCCGGGCAGGCCGTGGTCGAGCTCGACCACCAGACCGTGCCGCCACAGCCGCTCCGCGAGGTCCACCACCAGCCGGTCCGGGACGGCAGCGGCGACCTCGGTGCTCTCGACGGGTGCCTCGGCCTGCGCGGTCTCGTCCTCCGGGACCACCGGCTCGATCGCGCGCTCGGTCTGGCCCTGCGCGCGCCGCTCGGCGAACCGCAGCAGGTCCGCGAGCAGCCGGGGGCCGGGTCCGCGCAGCCGCGCCGGGTCGATCTCGTCCGCGCCGATGCTCGACACCACGTCCAGCCGGTGCCGGGTCACGCCCAGCGCGGCGAGCAGCAGCGCGGCGCCACCGGGGTCGCTGACCGGGCCGAACTTGTGCAGCACGCGACCATGCGGGGTCTTGCCCAGGCCGAGGGACAACACCAGCGCGTCGCGGCGCAGCCCGGCCACGTTGGTCAGGTCGGTGACGACGAAGGGCTCCGGCCGGCTGCCGTCCAGGCAGGCGGCGAGCGCCGGGCTCTCCCGCACCTGGGACAGCACCGCCTCGCGCACCTGGGCGGTGTGCAGCGGGGACCCGGTGACCACGGCCAGCGACTCCTCCGGCCGGGTGAGCGCGTGCTCGATCACCAGCTCGACCACCCGGTCCACGTCGGCGCGGGTGCTCGGCACGGTGCCGGTGTCGTCCGGCATCCCCCGGCCGTCGACCAGGTGGTGCCCGACCGCCGCGGCACCCGCGGGCAGCGGGGTCGGGCTGAGCACCCCGGCGTAGCCGTGCGCGGCGAGGAACGCGGTGAGGTAGGGGTCGCGGCGGGAGGCGGCGGCGTGCAGCGGCACCGTCGGCAGCACCCGGGCCAGCTCGCCGATCGCCGATCCGGAGGCGCACCGGCTGTCACCGACCACGACCACCTGCCGACCACGGGCCAGCGCGGGCAGCGCCACCTCGATCGGCAGGTGCGCGGCGGCGTCCAGCACCACCAGGTCGACCGTGCGGGTCGCGGGCAGCACCTGCGGCACCAGCATCGGCGCGGCGGCGATCACCGGGCGCAGCCGGCGGGCGACGTCCGGGTAGCGCTCGAAGGTCTCGCGCAGCCCGGCCATCCGGTCCTCGACCAGCTCGCCGAACAGCGCCTCGGTCTGCTCCGGGTGCGCGGTCATCGCCGTGCGCGCGTGCCCGGCGGCACGGGCCCGCACCGGTCCGGCCAGCGCGGTCACGTGCGCCAGGTCCAGCTCGCGGTACTCCTGCGCGATCCGGCCCAGCGTGCGCCCGTCGTAGCCGGCCAGCGCCGGGTCGGCGGTGAGGATCTGCTCGAAGACGGTGCTCCACCAGGCCAGCTCGAGCTCCGCGCCGACCAGCGCGGCGGACTCGGCGGACAGCCGGCGGTCGGACAGGTCGTCCAGCAGGTCGCCCAGGCCGTCCGCGTGCAGCGAGCGCACCAGCCGGGTCCGCTCGGGCAGCACCGCCAGCGCCTCGCGGCCGTCGAGCAGCCGGCGCACCCGGTCCAGCACCTCGCCGATCGGGCGGGTCAGCATCTGGCCGCCCTCGGGCGTGGCGACCAGCACCCGGGCCAGCACCTCGATGTCGGCGCGCACCTCGCGGTGCTCCGCCTCGATCGCAGCCAGACCCTCGGGCAGCCGGGGCCAGCCGCCGGCCGGGCAGTGCGCCTGCCAGATCTCCCGCTGGTGCTGCACGTCGATCAGGGCGGTGTGCAGATCGGCCACCGGGCGCCCGGGGCGCACCAGGTCCTTGGCCTGCTTGCGCAGCCGGCGACGCAGCCAGTAGCCCATCGCCACGCCGTGCTCGGACCGCCAGTGCTTGCTCGCCGTCGCGGCCACCATGTCGGCGGCGCTGCGCTCGAAGACGATCGGCTGGAACACGTCCAGCGCACCGCGCACCCCGGCCAGCACGTCCAGCTGCTCCGCCCAGGCGGCCAGCGTGGTCGCGGGCGTGAAGCCGGTGACCTCCGCGACCTCGGCGATCCGGCGCTCGATCGCGGGCAGCCCGCCGTGACCGGCCAGCCGCTCCACCCGGGCCAGCGCGTCGGCGGCGGCCTGCTCGCTGTCCAGGTCCGCGCCGTACCAGGGGGTGTCCACCGGGCGCAGCGAGAACGCGCCCGCGCGGGCGGCCTCGGTCAGCTGGGCGGCGACGGCGGGGCGGCGCTCGGCGTCCAGCGCGCGCGCCACCTCGACCGTCAGCCGCACCGTCGTGCGCGGGGCGGGGCGGGCGGAGGTCAGCCGGGCCAGCGCCTGGAACGCGTCGTAGGCCGAGGCGCCCCACGGCTGGCGCTCGACGTGCAGACCGTCCACGTAGCCGCGCAGCCGCTCGCGGTGCTGCACCAGGGCGGCACGGGTCTCGGCGGCCCGCGCGGTGTCGCCCGGGTCCACCTCCAGGGTCATCGCGCCGAGCATCCGGCGGCCGGCGGCGGCGCGCCAGGCGGCGTCCGGGGCGATGTCCAGCACGATCTCGCCCACGCCCAGCGTCTCCAGGCGCTCGCGCAGCGCGACGGCGGCGCGTCGGTGGCCCGGCACGTAGAGCACGGTGCGCCCGCCGGCCGCCGCGTCCGCGACCAGCGCGGCCAGCGTGCCGGTGACGTCGCTGCCCGCCGGGGCGTCGACGAACAGGTGGCTGCCCTGCGCCACGACGTCCAGCACGTGCCGCTGCGCCGGGTCCAGGTCGCCGATACCGCGCTCGGTGGCCGGGTCGCGGTCGCCGCGCACCGGATCCGGCAGCGGCACCGCCAGCGCTTCGGCGGCCTCGGCCACCCCGGCGAGCGCCGCCACCACCTCGTGCCGCTCCAGCGCGGGCGCGAGCTTGTCCAGGTCGTCCACCAGCACCTGGCCGGGGTGCACGAAGGTGCCCACCACGATCCGGTCCACCAGCGTGAAGTCGTCCAGCACCGCACCGCCGAGCGCGGTCAGCCGGGAGATCGCGTCACGGGGGTCGAAGCCCGAGCCGGTGAACGCGCTGCGGGCCACGGCGCCGGGGTCGAGCAGGGCCCCGCGCGAGCGCAGCGCCCGGGCCAGCACCGGGTTCACCTCGAGCGAGGGCTCCAGGGTGAGCTCGTAGTCGCTCTCCGCGGTCCCGCGGGCGCTCAGCGACACCGGGCGCAGCAGCACCGGGGCGCGCACCGTGCGGGCGGTCGGGGCGGTCGGCTGCTCCGGGGCGCCGTCGGCGTCGTCGGACCGGGTGCCCGCGTGCTCCTTGGTGGCGGTGGCGAGCGCGGCCACGTCGTCGCTGGCCACGTCGGGGGTGGTCCGCTCGGTCCAGGTGGCGACGCCGATCGCCAGGTAGGTCGGCGCGATCCCGTACTGCTGGGCGTAGGTGCCCGCACGGGCGGCCACGGCACGGGCCCGGCGACGGGCGGTGCCGAGCGCGGCCCCCTCGCGCACCAGGTTCGACAGCCGGGTCTCGCGCCCGGCGAACAGCTGGGCGATCCCGGACGGGTGGGCGGCCGACAGGTCGAGGGCGGCCTCGCCGAGCAGCTCGACGTCGGCGAGCGTCGACCCGCCGGCGGCCTCGACCAGCGCGGCGCGCCAGGTGCTGGTGGACCCGGCGACCAGCTCCTCGGCCGACGGCGGCTCGACCAGCACGGGGCCGGAGGCGGCCTCGTCGGTCGCCTCGGCCTCGGCGGGCTGGACGGGGTCGGTGCCGGTCGCGGGCGTGCGGGCCTCGGCCTCGCCGGGAGCGGGGGTCCGCCCGGCGGGGTGGACGGTGCGGCGCACGGGGACAGTCACCCCGGCACGCTAACCGCCCGGGGCCGACGATCGGGGCGTGACGCGCCGCCGTGGCCGATGATGACGCGGTTCGCGGGTCTCGCGGAGGGGGTTCGTCCGGCGCTTCGCGGGGGCTGAGCCACACCTGCGCGCCGGGAAGATGATGTCGGTGCGCACCGCGCAGGGGGCAGGCGATGCGCACCGACTGGAAGAACTATGGCCCGCGGGTCGTACAGCGGTCAACCACCTGCGTGGCATCCGGGTGACCGCTCACACAGCGAGGTCACAGCGACGGGCCATCCGCGCAGGTCGGATCTTGAGGATGTGACGCAGGTCACACGGAACCGGTCCCGGCGCTCGGGGCTGCCGTGGCTGCCGACGGGGCCCGCCAGCCGTCGCCAGGCCCCGCCGACGCACCCTGTCTACCGGCCGCCGACCGGTCGCGTGCGCCCGCGTAGGGGATTCCACTGCCCGCGAGGGATATCCCTGCGCGGAGCGTGGGGCGTCCGGCACGATCGACGCATGTCCGCCGCCCGACGCCTGAGCGCCTCCGTCGTCCTCGCGCTGCTGCTCGGTGGCGCCCTCGGCGGCTGCACGCCGGACGAGCGGCACACCGTCGTCGGCACCGCCCACCGCCCCGACCCCACGGGCGGCACCACGCTCGTCGACGCCGAGGACCCGTACTACGAGCGGCTGGGGCTCAACCTCGACATGGTCCCGGTGGTCGGTCCCGACGGCGAGCCCGCGGACCTCGCCGACGGCGACACCGTCGAGGTCGTGATCGACGGCTCCTGCGCCGAGTCCTTCCCCGTGCAGTGCCCCGTCAGCGAGATCCGCATCATCGACTGACTCTGGCGATCAGGCCGATCAGCGGCTGATCAGCCAGAGGATCGTGTCGTGGATGTGCTTCGCCTTGTCGTTCCCGCGGAACGTCGCCTCCACGCTCGCCTGCCCCGCCGAGATCACCACGGTGGCCGAGGACGAGAACTTGCCGAACATCGACTTGTCCGACAGGAACGACACCGACTGGATCGACCGGATCGGCAGCGAGGTCACCGCCGACTTCCCACCCAGGAACGAGTTGTCCTGGAAGACCACGCGCAGGCTGGTCACCGCCACGAACCCGGTGCCGCCACCGTGGCAGTCGTACACCGCGTACACCTGCTCCCCGGCGATCAGGCCCGCCAGGATCGACTGGAGCTGCTCGGGCTTGTCGTGCGGGATCTGCTGGGCCTCGGTGCTCACGGGCGGGTCCTCCTGCGTCGTTCGTGCCGGCGCGGGTGCGCCGGTGGGTCGATGCTAGGGAGTACGCGGGCAGGTCAGCGACGGTGGCGCGGGCAGTGTCAGTCGTTCAGCGCTGCGGCGGCCCACCGCTCCTCGACCAGCCGGCAGATCCGGTCCGCCATCCGCTCCTCCCCCTCGCCCGCCCGCGGCTCCACCGCCAGCACCTCCTCGGTGCCGTCGGCCCGCGGCAGGCACAGGTGCACCGTCGTGCTCGTCCACGGCCACGCCGCCACCCAGCGCACGTCCGCCCCGCGCGGGTGCCCGTCCACGAGCCCGAACCGCCGACGCACCTCCCGCGCCACCCGCCGCCCCGACCCCTCACGCAGCACCGTCACCTCGCCGACCACCACCACCCGCTCCGCGGCAGCGGCGTCGACTGCGTCCAGGTACGGCAGCAGCCCGAACGCCACCGTCCGGTCCAACGTCTCCGCGGGACCGCCCGACGGACGCTCCGCCCTCGACGGCTCCCACAGCACCCGCCCGCCGACCCGCCGTACCCGCGCCACCAGCGCGCCGCACCCCTCCTCCCCGCAGGAGCACGTCCCGAGCACCACGTCCCGCCCCGCGGCCGTCGGCAGCAGGCGCGACGACAGCGGCGGCAGCAGCCGGTCCGGGTCGGGGCCGCGCGGGTTGCGGCAGCGCGCGAGCAGGTCTTCGCCGTCGACCAGGTAGCGCACCGACGGGGCGCCGTCGTCGAAGACGGTGTCCAGGCGCAGGGTCGAGACGCGCGAGTGATGGAGGTGGTGCGGGCCGGGGTGCGGCGTCGAGGTCATCGGTGCGGCGTGAGGTGCCGGGTCCCGTGAGGCGGTCGAGGTGGTGGTGCAGAGGTGCGCCTGGGCAGATTCGAACTGCCGACACCCGCTTTAGGAGAGCGGTGCTCTATCCCCTGAGCTACAGGCGCGCGGGACGACGCCGAGCCTACCGCCTCCTACCCGCTCGCCGACTGGCGCACCAGCGCGTCCCCCGGCCCCGACGAGATCACGTCCCCGTCCGGCAGGAACAGCATCCAGTGCTCCATGTCCGGCACCGGCGACGGTCCGACCCGGAGGGTCACGTCACCGCTGAACGCGATCGTCAGCGACGGCCCGAGAGGGTCGAACACCGCCTCGACGATGCTCTGCCCGTCGATCCGCGCCACCGCCCGCTCCATGGTCGGCCGGCAGTCGTCGGCGGTCGCGAGCAGGGAGCCGCCGCGCCAGATCGTCCAGTGCCCGCCGTACACCCAGAGGTGGTGCTCACCGACGACGGTGCCGAGGGAGTTGGTGCGGCGACCGCCGATCTGCAGGGTGGCGAAGCTGCCGTGGCCGACGTCCGGCTCCCACACGCGCCGGCCCTGGAGGTCGCGCAGCACGGATGTCAGCGCTGTCCGGTCGTCCTCGTCCGCCACGGTGCTCCTCTCGGTCTCTCGGCACGGTAGCGCGACGCGGTCCCCGTCATGCAGAGGGTTTCCCGGCTCACCCCGCCGCGCTGAGCACCGCCTCCGCACCTCAGGCCACGGCCCGAGCGGGCCCGACCCGTGCGGAGCCGGTGATCGGCGCGCGGGGGGGGACGGGCCAGCCGGACCTCCCCCGGGGCCCGGCCGACCCCACCGCCGGTCAGCGGTAGCAGTGCCAGCCGTTCCAGGTGCTCGTCGGGTTGAGCGCATACACCCCCGACCCGTACCAGTGCGAGCACGCCTGGTTCATGTCCACGCTGTAGAGCGCCGACATGAGGTTGCACCGCCACCCGTTCCAGGCGTTGTTGATGTTGACCGCGAACGACGCGGCACCGAACTTCCACGTGCAGTACTCGGCGATGTGCGCGTCGTTGCCGACGAGCGTCGCCGCCTGGGCGGGCGCGGGCCCGACGACGGCGATGCCTGCGGCGAGCGCGGCGGCTGCGAGGAAGCGGACCGTTCGACCTGTGCGCATTTCGACCTCCGGTGAAGGGTGAGCGGCAGAGCCCTGGTGACGACCGGTGCGCGACGCCGCGCGGACGTCGTCGGCCCGGTCGCGCCCCACGATGTCCGCGCCTCCGCCCGTCCGGGCGACGTCCGGGTCCGGATCGGACACTCCGGACCCCGATGACGTGGTTGTCTGGCTCCGACACGTGCTGCACACGTCCAGATATCCGGATCGCAGGGGCCCCGGTGTCTCAGCAGAACGCCCGCGCGGACGACGACGCGCCACGACCGTCCGCGGACGACTCGGCCGAGCGGTTCGCGCGCGACCTGCGCGAGCTGCGTCGCGCCGACGGAGACCCGACGCTGGCCGCCCTCGACCGCCTGTGCGGCGTCTCGAAGTCGGTGCTGTCCGACGCGTTCAGCGGACGGGTCCTGCCGACCGAGCGCACCGTCGAGCGGGTGGTCCGCGCCCTCGACGGCGACGTGGACGCGTGGCTCGCCCGGCGTCGACGGCTCGACCCGGGCGCGCGGGTGGATCGTCGCCCCGCACCCGGTACCCCGGTGACGGTCCGGCGGCGCACCGCCGTGGGCTGGGCGGTGGGCGCCGCCATGGCCGGGTCGGCGATCACGCTCGCGGTGGCGTGGGCGGTGTGGGCGCCGGCCGGCGCGAACGCCGAGGGCCCCCGGTTCGCGGTGGCGAACGGCACCGATCCCGCCCAGACGCCCTGCGTCGAGGATGCCGCGGTCGTCGCGAGCGAGACCCGGCAGCGCGACACCCAGCTCCAGATCGTGTACTCCGAGGCCTGCGAGGCCGCCTGGGCGCGCATCACCCGCTACGACGGCGACTCGGCGGGGAACACCGTGTCCGCGAGCACCTTCCGCCAGATCGCCCCGGACGCCTCCGACCGGCAGGACACCACCGAGCCCGACGCGCAGAGCGCCTACACGACGCTGATCGTGCGCAGCACCCCGCAGACCCGCCTGTGCGCGGTGGGGTCGATCAGCGTCCCGGGCGAGGAGATCGACCTGGGTGCACCCGTCTGCGTGTGATCCCCCTCGGGTCGGAGGACCCAGATCCACCTAGGACCTCCGTCCCAGATCACCCCCACGCCGGTGCTGTCTTCGGGGCAAACCGGACACCATCCGGCCGAACGCACAGGTGAACCGGGACCTACGACCTGGGCGGATGCCCCCGCGTAGTTGAAACATTGAGAACGCCATCACAAGCCCCCGCACGAACGAAGGCACCACTCATGACCACCACCGCCGCACGCCCCGACGAGACCGTCGAGGCCGGCACCGTCGTCCGTACCAGCGAGGACGTCGTCCGCTCCGTCACGGTCCGCCGCCTGCTCGCGGCGCTCCGCCTCACCGTCGGCTTCATCTTCCTCTGGGCGTTCCTGGACAAGATGTTCGGCTTCGGCTACTCCACCGCGTCGGAGAACGCCTGGATCAACGGCGGCAAGCCGAGCCAGGGCTTCCTGACCATGGGCACCATCGGCCCGTTCAAGGACGCGTTCTCCTCGATGGCGAGCCCGGCCACCGACGTGCTGTTCATGCTCGGCATGCTGGCCGTCGGCCTGGCCGTGATGCTGGGCATCGGCCTGCGGGTCTCCGCCGTCGCCGGCCCGATCATCATGGCGATGATGTGGCTGGCCGAGTGGCCGCTCCAGTCGGGCTCCTCGAACCCGCTGATCGACTACCACGTGATCTACGCCCTGGCGCTGGTGATCTTCGCAGTGACCTTCGCCGGCGACACCTGGGGCCTGGGCCGCTGGTGGCGCGAGCTGCCGATCGTGCGCCGCTTCGGCTGGCTGCGCTGATCACGACCGCAGGGCCTCGGGCCCTCGGCTGACCCCCGACCGGGGGCCCACCAGGACGGGGCGTCACGCGATCTGCGTGGCGCCCCGTCCTCGCGCGTGCGGGCGGGTCGCTTAGCGAATGTACGCAAATGGGAAACCCCGGCGAGATTTAGGAGGCTTTTCGCCGCATCAACGCGACCTGGCGCTTGTGCCGCATCTCGTCACGGAAAGCCGCAAGGCGGGCCGATTTCGCTTTATCACTGTCGTACTTTGTTGCTCGTTCGAACGCCAGTTCCACAAGCCTGGCCACGTCCCGGTCACCAAGCCGGCTCAGATATCGGATCCTCGGGCTGTGGCCATCTTGTCGCAAACGATCGACAATCGCATTCTCCGATCCTTGCCTACATCCCAATACGGTAAGGATCGGCCCGCCTTGGGCGACCTTTGACATCACCCGATCAAAGACCGACTTAACATCTGGATTGACGTCGTCAATCGTGAGGACGTACTCGGGAAGTTCAGCGCGCCTACGTCGCCATGGTGCTCGCCCAGGACACCGAGTACCTGCTGCTCGACGAGCCGCTGAACAACCTCGACATGCAGCACGCGGTCTCGATGATGGCGCGGCTGCGGCGGGCCGCCGACGACCTGGGCAAGACCGTCGTCGTGGTGGTGCACGACATCAACTTCGCCTCCGCCTACGCCGACCGGATCATCGCGATGACCGAGGGGCAGATCCGGTACGTCGGCACCCCGGCGGAGGTGATGACCTCGGCGGTGCTCAGCGACGTGTTCGCGACGCCGGTGACCGTGCTGGACGGGCCGGGGTACCCGCTGGCGGTGTACTACCGGGGGTGATCGGGACGGCGCCCAGACCGATGATCCAGGACAGGTCACCAGTCGGGGGTCGTGTCGCCTCGGACTCCGTCGGGCGAGACGAGGTCGTCCACCGTCCACACGCCCGAGTCCGCAGGCCCCGGGTCGAAGTACCCATAGCGCAGCCCCGCCATGGTGCCGTCGCACGGGCCGCCGAGACCCGCACCCGGGTCCTTGGTCGACGAGTAGCTGGGGTTGGTCACCTTGAGCACCCCGTCTTCGATCTCGAGCAACGACTCGATCAGCACGGGCTCAGCATCACGCAGATCCTGCCCGTTCACGTCACCGATGGGCACGCACGAACTCACCAGATAGGCACCATCAGCCCTTTCGACCACATCCACGATGACAGCGCTACCCGGGCCGTCCGGACCGTCATCCGTGGGCGTCACGCCCTCCGGATGACTCCGTGCCTCGCGCAGCTGTGCGTCGTAGTACTGCTCGTACAGCCACCTGCGGGTGGAGGCCGCGAGATCGGGCGATGACCAGTCGTGCGTGTAGCTCGCTACTGCGGTCGCCATCTCGTGCTGCCGGAGGGTCTGCACGGCGATGTCGTCTGCCCACTTCCCGTCGTCCGGCTCCCCGTAGGGCCACACGATCCGCAGCGGCTCACCTGCGGTCGTCTCACCGACCGTCACGGATGTCGATGGCCCCGGGGCCGGGGCCTGCCGATCCGACGGCAACGCGCACCCCGCGAGCAGCACGCCAGCCACCAGCACCCCACTCCATCGCGAGACCCTCCGCCAACCGTTCATGCTCCGGCCTCCACTGCGTGCCAGGCGAGGTTGCCTCGTCGCGCGTCGTAGTCGCTCATCGCGCTGTCCACCCATCCCTGCTGCCGGTCCGGTTCGATCGGGTTCCCGGTCGATCGCTCGTACGCCTCGGCGATCGCCTGCGCCGCCGCGTCCAGTGCGCTGCGTGCGGCCGCGTCGCGCTCGACCTGGGCCACGACGCTCTGGTCGAGCGCCTGCCGCATCGCTTCGAGGGGATCGGGGATCGCCGAGGCTGCGGCATCCTGCGCCAGGCCCGAACCCACGTCCCAGATCGCTGCGCCGAGGCCCGTGAGCGCGGGCGGGGTGTCGAGGGACAGGAGGCCGGTGACCGTGCCGACACCGTCGAAGAACGACTTCTCCACGAGGGCAGTTCGCACGGCCTCGGTGACGTGGACGCCGACCTCCGCCCCGTCGGCCAGGGCGAGCGTCGCGGCGATCTGCTTCATCGCCGCGGTGATGTCCTCGCCGTACGTTGCCGCGCTCGGATCGATCGACGACAACACAACAGTGGTCGTCTGCGCGACCGCCACCCCGTAGGCGTCGGTTCCCGCCTCCAGCGTTGCGGCGACCCCGAGCAGTTGGCCGAGATCGGCGAAGTCGAACACCGGGATCGACAACCCTGGCCCATATCGTGTGTCGGCGGCGGTGATGTGAGGCTTCTGCTCCTTCACCGCTACTGCGTACTCTCTCGGCATCTCCGTCAGCGGCACGTCGCAGATCAGCGGGAGCATGTCGCCGATCGCCCCGGCGATCGCCCCGCTGCCGGACGAGGAGATCGTCGCCGACGTGTACGACTCGTTCTGCGCGAGCTGTCCCATGATCTTCGAGACCGTATCGGCCCAGCGTTCGACGGTGTCCAGGTCCAAGGACTCAGGGTGATCGAGCCCGCCCTCGACGTGGAAGATCCCGTCCCACAGCGCACCGACGCCGGCGAACCCGTCACCGGGCAGCCCGCCGTCGCGTTCGCCGTACCAGTACTCGATCCGTCGATCCCCGAGGTCGGGGTCGGTGAGCCAGTCGAGCGCGGCGTCGGGGTACTGGCCGAGCGTCCCGAGCACCGCACCACCCGGGTCGACGCCGCGCCGGGGGTCGTCCAGCAGCCGGTTCGCTGCCAGCAGGGCCGCGCCCGAGGTCCCCACGCCCCACCAGCTCGTCCCCTGCTCGCGCTCGACGGCATCGATCCGGTCGGCCATCTCGACGGTGAGGTTCTTGCCCATCGGGTCGCTGCGCCAGTCGCCGAACAAGAACGCGACCGCACCACCGGCCCGGCCGGCACCCATCAGCTCATCAGCAAACGCCCGCGCCTGCGTGCGGCCCCAGGTCGCCGAGCCCGCCGACAACGCCGCCTGGACGGCCAGCGCGAGCGCCAGCGCAGAACCCGCCTGGTCACCCCCGCGCTGGAAGTCATCACCCAGGGCATTGACCAGCCCCGCTGTCTTCGCGCCCCCGAGGGTGTCGAAGTACTGGCTCATCAACCTCGCCGACCCGCCCCACGCCGCCAGCAACGCCGACAACCCCGCCACCGCATCCGGGTCACCGTCCAGGACCTGCTCGGACAGCTCGACCAGCGCATCACGCACCGCCAGGGTCGTGAACTCCTCCGGACGCGTCATCCCCGCCGCAGCCATCGCCGCACCCACCACCGTCCAGTCAGCCACCGGCGCGGCCTGCAACGCCCCGGCCGCGATCCGATCCGCGGACTGCCTGCGCGCCACCAGGTCCTCGCGCTGCAGCTCCAGACCTGACTGCACGCCGAGGGCCGCCGTCAGGCGAGCCTTCGCGCGCTTCTGCGCGTCGGTCAGATCGTCGCTCTGCGCGTAGTGCGGGACCACCCGCCGCGCCGCGGTGATGTCGTCCTGCGCGTCCTGCCACGACCGCTCGATCCGCGCAGCCTCCTCCGCGATCGACTCCACCTCACCCGCATACGTCTGCAACGCCGCCGCATACGGAGCCAACGCGTTGATCAACCCGCTGAGGTCAGCCAGATACGACGACCCCGTGGCACGGAACGCCTCACCGGCCTCCCCGGACCACACGGTCGGCGTCACCGCGTCGATGTGACCCCGGAAACGCGCGCGCGCCTCGTCCAGGCACCACACCAGGGTGTCCATCGTGATCGCCCGCGCACGCACTTCCGCGGTGTCACCCGCACCCGGATCCTGAGCAGTCCACTGCACCACGCCAACCCCCTCAGATCGCCGCGTCGGTCTCGAGGAACACCTGCACCGCATCAGCAGTCCCCTGACCGATCCGGAACATCTCCCCCGCGGCACCCAGCAGCTGGTTCACCACGATCGGGGTCAGCGCGCGCAACGCCGCATCGACATCCGCCGACCCGCTCGCGCACGACGGCCCCCACCCCGGGTCGGGCATCATCCGCGAGACATCACGGATACCGGAACCGGCATCACGGATGGCGGGAGCGTCGATCACCAGGTCAGCCACGGCGAGTCCTCACAGAGTCGAACGATCGGTCGGCGGGCGGGACCTGCTCCGCCCTCCGCGTCGCCCTTGACCTGAGAGAACGCCGGACGACGCTCCCCTCGAAGGGACCGTAACGACCGATCGCGGAGCGCGAGCGCCCGCGTAGGGGTTTCCACTCACGCGCGGGCGGGATCGGTCCGAGCCGGCTGTGCGCCACCGATCTGATCCGAGCAATTTGGCCAGATGACTTGGTCGTATGGCCAGATCGACGCACCGTGGTGCCACCAGCCCGGTCCGAGGAGGCCACCGTGATCGTCATCAGCCCCGCCGCACCCGCCCACACCGACGAGGCCGTCCGCGTCCTCACCCACGCGTTCCGCACCGATGCCGTCATGTCCGGGATGCTCGGCGGCCCCGAGGCCACCCGCACCGAGCGCCTGTCCCACCTGCTGCGCGCGATCGTCCGCGGCGGCCTGCGCTCCGGGCTGGTCGACCTCGCCCGCGAGGAGGGTGCGCCGGCGGTGCTCGGGGTCGCCGTCTGGGGCTCCCCGCGCACCCGACCGGGCACCCGGCTCGGCGACACGATCGCCGACCTCGGCTGCTACCTGCGCGCCTTCGGCCTGACCGGACTGCGCGGCGGCGCCCGGGTCGAGGCCCTGATGGAGGCGGCCCGCCCCGCCGAGCCGCACTGGTACCTCAAGGCGATCGGCGTGGACGCCACCGGGCAGGGGCGCGGCGTCGGCTCCGCGCTGCTCGACCACCGGCTGCGCCAGATCGGCACCTCCCCCGCCTACCTGGAGGCGTCCACCGACCGCTCCGCCGCCCTCTACGCCCGGCACGGCTTCACCTCCCTCGGCCCCGTGCCCGGCTTCGGCGGCCCCGCACCGATCTCCATGTGGCGGCCCGCCGCGGTGCTCGTCGCCGCCGGAGCCCGCTGAGCGTGCCCGTCGCACACCCGCCGACCGCAGGTCGTCCGGGATGATCGACCCCGTGACCCGAACCCGCCAGCACCTGCCCGCCGCCGAGCGCCGGGAGCAGCTCCTCGACGCCGCCGTCGACGTCATGCGCACCGGTGGCATCGCCGCCGCCACCACCCGCGCGATCACCGAGCGCGCCGGCGTGCCGCACGGGGTGTTCCACTACTGCTTCCGCAGCAAGGAGGAGCTGTTCGCCGCACTCCTCGACCGCGAGCTCGACGCCTCCCTGCGCCAGGCCTGGGACGCCGTCGGCACCGCTGACGACCTGCGCTCCGGCATCGCCGCCGCCCTGCACGCCCTGCTCGACCGGGTCCGCACCGACCCCGAGTACCACCTGCTCACCGCCGAGCTGGTGGACGTCGCCGCACGCACCCCCGACCTCGCGCACCTCGCGCTCCGCGAGCAGACCGCCTACGTCGACCACGCCGAGACCATGCTCCACACCTGGCAGGAGACCAGCGGCACCCGCGTCGCGGTCGACCTGCGCACCCTCGCGCACGCGCTGGTGTCGGCGTCGACCGGGATCGCGGCCTCCTGGCTCAGCACCCGCGACGACGCGGCGGCACGGGCGACGGTGGACCTGCTCGCGGAGGGGCTGGCGGCCGTCGCGCGGTGAGCGTCAGCCCGGCGGTGTGAGCGAGAAGGTCCAGGCACCGAGGGCGAACAGCGCGACGATCAGCAGATTGATCCCGGTGGCCAGCAGGTACTCCGACGGACGCACGCCGGGCGTGAACGGCTCCACCCACCTGCCGAGCATCACCCAGGTCAGGACGGCGCACGCTCCGAAGCACATGACCGCGACAGCTCCCTGCCAGCTCGGGTGCGAGATCAGCACGCCCGCCATCGCCAGCGCGACAGCACCGAAGACCCCGACGCAGGAGAGGCGGACCGCCAGCAGGCGCCGGCCGGTGAACTTCCGAGGAATGGCCACGGAAGCACGGTAACGACACGAAGCACCGCTCCAGGCTCGGGCATGTCGAAAACTACGCACGGCACGTCTGGACGATCCGGATCACCGCTACGTTCGAGGAATCCGATCGAGGAGGCACCGTGACGTTCCAGGTCGACATCGACAGCATCGACGAGGCCAGCAGCACATTCCTGAACCTCGCACCGGCCACAGCCTCGGCGACGACCTATCTGCACGCCCACGTCGGCCTCGACGGATTCGGTGACAGCGGGATCTTCGTCTCGGCGATCGGGGTCCTCGACCAGATCCGGAGCGCCGTGGACGACGAGCTGGCGCATCTGCGCGACCTGCTCACCGCGACAGCCACCGAGCTGGCCGCAACCGCGTCCCACTACCGCACCACCGATGAAGCGGCCGCCACGAGGCTCGACCGGCTCTATCACTACCAGGCGACGACGCAGTTCGGGTCGGGACGGCAGGAAGCCCGATGACCGACCCGGAAGCAACGCTCGTCGCCCCCGTCGCGTCCGCACCGATCCCTGACATCGTCGATCAGCTCCTGCACTTCCCCGACCTGGTCGCGCCGAGCACCTGGCTCGTCGCGATCCTCGACCAGGTCTGCGGGATGAATCCCGCCGACTGGCTGACCGCTCGCGTCTCCGGCGACTGGGAGCGGATGTCTCGAGCGTCGTCCGCGTTGGAGCACCTGGCGGAGTTCCACGAGTCCATGGCCACCGGGCTCATCGCCGCGCGCCGCGATCTCGGCGATGCGTGGGAAGGCGAGGCCGCCGAGGCAGCACTCGCGTATCTCGGCCGTCTGGCCAGGGCCACGGACGAGCAGGGCCCTCCGCTGCGCACGATCGCCGGGGAGGTCGACAACATCGCGCAGGGGATGAAGTCGACCCAGGAGACCCTGCTCGGTCTGCTCGGCATGCTGATCGACTACGCCATCGCCGCAGCCATCAGCGCGGCAGCCGCGGCGTCGACCTCGTGGACCGTGGTCGGCGGACTCGTCGGTGGCGGTGCGACCGCCTACTCCATCGCTCGGGCCGTGCAGCTCTGGCTCGAGATCATCGGCGTCCATGCACGGGCGGTGGCCATGGTGGACGCCCTGGTCGGTCTTGCCGCGGGCTACCTGGGATCCATCCACGGGTTCGCGACCCACCCGTTGCCCGCCGGTGCATATGACAACAGGCAGGTCCCGTGAACGACTCATCCCAGCCTCTGCTGAGCATCACCACGAACGATCCCGCCTTCGACCGACACCTGCGCCGACAGCTCGTCGAGCTTCGCGACCGAGATCCCCAGAGCCCGTTCGGGCAGATCCTCGACGACGTGCTGCGCGGACGCCGATCGCTCCGAGACGCTGCCCGCACGCCGGAGTGGGACGCAGCGATCTCTCCGGCCGCTGCCGCCCTCGCCGAGCACTGGGCCCAGCTGCCCGACGCGCAGCGCGAGGCCGTGCTGCGCGAGTCGCGTGATCGCGCCGGCCACCGCCAGGGCAGGGAGGAGCCGTGACGACAAGCCATCCCACCCCGCCGACCGACGATTCCTCCTTCACCCACCTCGCGGCGCTGGTCGGCGCCGCCGACTTCACGCTCGATCCGGCCGCTACCGCGGTTGTCGGCATCGGTGCGACGCCGGGTCGCGACTACCTCGCCCCCTTCCTGACCCCCGCGGAGCTGGACGCAGCGGTCCAGCGCGGCGCCTGAGCCAGCCCCTACCCCCGCACCAGCCGCTCCACCGCGCGCAGCTCCGCCCGCAGCCGCCACAGCGCGAACCGCCGGGTCGCGAACGCCTCCGCCCCGCGGTACCCGCGCGGCACGCCCTCGACGGCCATCACCGTGCACAGGTACGCCCGGTACAGCCCGAGCCGGGTCTGCACCTCGGGGGTGAACACCAGCGGCCGCCCGGTGGCCTCGGCCAGGCCTGCGAGGAAGTCGGTGGCGCGGCGCGGGTCGGTGAACAGGGAGGTCGAGACGAGCTCGGCGAGCGGGTCGCCCCAGAACGCGCGCTCGCCGTCGACCACGGCCTCGATGTGGTGGCCGCCCTGGTGCGGGACGACGAAGACGTTGCCCTCCCACAGGTCGAAGTGCGTGAGCACGGGTTCGCGGACGACCGCGAGCGCCGGGGTGGCCGCGTCGACCAGCGCGAGCACGCGGTCCGGCGACCAGGGCAGGCGCACGCCGAAGCGCTCGGCGTCGTCGAGCACGGCGGCCATCATGAGCCGGAACGCCTCCGGCCAGGTGTCGGCGGACAGCGCACCGTCCGGGCGGTCGTAGCCGAAGCGGGTGCCGGTGACGGCGCGCAGCCGGCCGACCAGGGCGCCGAGCTCGTGCTGGACGGCGGCACGGTCGGAGGCGGGCAGCGACCGGCGGACCGCGCGCAGCGGGCGGCCGTGCAGGCGCTCCATGAGGAACAGGTCGCGGGGCACGCGGGTGCGGGACAGGTCGACGCCGAGCACGGCGGGCACGGCGACGACGCCGGCGACACGCTGGTAGAAGTCGATCTCGGCGCGCATGAGGTCGCGCTCGTAGATCAGCAGCGGGACGTCGGGCGGCGGCGCGACCTTCAGCACGGCCTGCGTGCCGTCGGCGAGGGTGATCGCGCCGGCGGTGTTGAACATGCCGTCGGTGAGGTCCTCCACCCGCACCACCGGTGACGCGGTGCCCAGCACCTCGCGGACGACGGTCTCCAGGTCGGCGCGGTCGAGGGCGACCTTCGTGCGGCTGTGCATCGGGACCTCTCCGGTGGGGGCGCGGGTCCGGACCCGGCCGCGCTCCGGCGGGCGAGCGCCGATGCCGACCAGATGGTCCGTATCGGCACGGTAGCGCAGGTCAGACGCCGCTCAGGCCGCGGGCCACTCCGCGGGCCGCCCGAACAGGTAGCCCTGCCCGTACCGGACGCCGAGCGCGCGCAGCGTCCGGCACTCCTGCTCGGTCTCGACGCCCTCCGCGACGAGCACCGATCCCATCGACCCGGCGAACAGGTCCACGGACCGGGTGAGGGCCTGCCGGACGGGGTCGGCGTCGATCCCACGGATCAGCTCGATGTCGAGCTTGATCGCCGTCGGCCGGAGCTGGAGCACGTGCCGCAGGCTGGAGAACCCGGCGCCGGCGTCGTCCACGGCGACGTGCACCCCGTGCGCCTTGAGCTCCTCGGTGACCTCGACCAGCGCGCCGTAGTCGGGCACCGGCGTGTGCTCGGTGATCTCGACGCCGACCGCCGGGCCGTGCGGCAGCAGCAGCGCGGCGGCGCGCGGGTCCAGCAGCGCCTCGGCGGACAGGTTGACCGCGACCCAGGCGGGGTGGCCGAGCTGCTCCACCCGGTCCAGCGCGGACTCCACGGCCAGCAGCTCGAGCTCGACGCCCAGGCCGGCCTGCGTGGCGGCGGTGAAGGCGTGCACCGGCGTGGGGAACACCGCGGCGTCGAAGCGTGCGAGCGCCTCCAGCGCGACGGTCTCGCGGGTGTCGAGCCGGACGATCGGCTGGTAGACCATGTGCACGTCGCGGGTGTCCAGCAGGGCGCGCACCCGGCGCACCCGCTCGCTGACCGCCGGCCGGTGCGGCAGGCCCAGGCAGCCCATCCGGTCCTCGACCAGCGCCGCCGCCAGACCCATGATCCGCACGGCGTCCTCGTCCAGCAGCGGGTTCGCGCCCCGGCTCAGGCAGCACAGCATCCCCACCGGCCGCCCGTCCGGGCCGCGCAGCGGCGCACCGACGTAGGAGCCGATCCCGAGGTCCGCGGTGACGGCGAGCTCGCGCGTGACCGGGTGCCGTCGGGCGTCCGGGATCGCCGGCGGCAGCGCCCCGGACAGCACACGCACGCAGTACGTCTCGTCGATCCCCCGGCCCTTGCCGACCACCAGCCGCATCGGCCGCGGGTCGCCGCTGGTGGCGAGCACGACCTCGTCACCGCCGGTGAACGCGGACACGAACGCGATCTCCATGCCCAGGTGCTCGCGCACCCGCGCCAGGATCTGCCGGACGTCACGCTCGTCGTCGATCTGCGCGACCCGGTCCTCGGTGACACTCATGCAGCCCCCCGCTGACGAGCCATGACCTCGATCACGTCATGCTAGTGAGAGCATCGGCATCAGCCAGCCGGGCACGAGCCGGACCCGGGTGAATCGCCCGAGCGGAGCAGCGTGGACACCGACGTCCACCATCCGGTCGGGTGGCGCAGAGCACGCTGCCGACGCCCCGCCGGCGTGTGAGGATCGGGGGATGGAGACCCCTGTCACCGCGCCCGGAACCGGCGCGATCCCCGCCCCCGCCGCTCCTGCCGACCAGCCGACCCGGCTCTGGGTCGAGCGCACCGGCACCCGTACCTACACCGGACGCTCCTCGCGCGGCGCCGAGGTGCTGATGGGCCCGGTGTCCGCCGGTGCGGTGTTCACCCCCGGCGAGCTGCTGAAGATCGCGCTGGCCGGCTGCTCCGGCATGAGCGCGGACACGGCGCTCAGCCACCGTCTCGGCGACGACGTCGCGGTGACGATCCACGTGGACGGCGACAACCACCCCACCGAGGACCGCTACACCGCGATCCGCGAGCAGATGGTGGTCGACCTGACCGGGCTGGACGAGACCCAGCGCGAGCGGCTGCTGCGCGTGGTGCACCGCGCGATCGACGAGCACTGCACGGTCGGCCGCACGGTCAAGCAGGGCGCCACGGTGGACCTCGAGGTCACGGGCGAGTGAGCCCGCTCACGGGTGCGGGACCGGCGCGGCTGGTCGCGGCGGCGCTGGACCGCGCCGTCACGATCCCGTCCGCGACGATCCACGCGCACGTGGCCCAGGTCCGGCGCCGCCACCCGGAGGCCGGGCCGGCGGAGGTCGTCGCGCTGCTGGAGAAGGAGTACCTGCTGGTCGTGCAGGGCACCGGCGGTGCGGTCGGTGCCGCGGCGGCGGCCCCCGCGGTGGGGACCGGCGTGGCGCTGGCGCTGACCGTGGGGGACGTCGCGACGTTCTTCGGGGCGTCGGCGGCCTTCGCGCTGGCGGTGGCGAGCGTGCACGGGATCGAGGTGCACGACGCCGAGCGGCGCCGGGCGCTGCTGCTGGCGACGATCCTCGGCGAGTCCGGGGCGAAGGCGATCGCCGACGAGGGCGCGCTGACCGGCCTGCGCGGGGTGCGGATCGCCCGGGTGCTGCTGACCCGGATGCCGACCGGCACGATCAAGCGGGTCAACTCGCGGCTCACCCGCCAGCTGCTGCGCCGTCAGCTCGCCCGGCAGAGCGGTCTGGCCGTCGGCCGCCTGGTGCCCTTCGGCATCGGCGCGGTGATCGGCGTGACCGGGGCGCGGGCGCTGGGGCGCACGGTGGTCACCGGGGCGCGGTCGGCGTTCGGGCCGCCGCCGCCGGAGTTCGTCGGCCTGGTGCAGGTGGTGGAGACCGGCGCGGCGCCGCGCCTGGTGATCGAGGGGTCGGGCGCCGGCGGATCGGAGGCCCCGGACGCCCGCGCCGCGGCGCCGACGGACGGCTGGCACGAGGTGCGCTGACCGCACCGCCCGCTCGCACCGCCGCCCCGGGCCCGCCCCCGCCGCTCACCAGCGGTCGTGCACGTGCTCCCGCACCCGCTCGTCGTACACCCGGCGCAGCCCGTCCAGCGTGGTCGCGTCCAGCGGGTCGATCACGTCCGCGCCCGCGTTGGCCCGCGCCTGCTCGGGGCTGCGCGCCCCGGGGATCACGGTGCTCACCCCCGGCTGGTCGATGATCCAGCGCAGCGCGACCTGCGCGGTGCTCGCCCCGGCGGGCGTGAGCGCGGCGACCTCGCGGGCGGCGGCGACCCCGACCTCGTAGGGCACGCCGGAGAACGTCTCGCCGACGTCGAAGGCCTCGCCGTGCCGGTTGAAGGCGCGGTGGTCGGTCGGCGCGAAGGTGGTCTGCTCGGTGTACCGCCCGGACAGCAGCCCGCTGGCCAGCGGCACCCGCGCGACGATGCCGACCCCCGCCTCGGCGGCGGCGGGCAGCACCCGCTCCAGCGGCTTGCGCCGGAAGGCGTTGAGGATGATCTGCACGCTGGCCACGTGCGGGCGGGCGATGGCGGTCAGCGCCTCGTCCACCGTCTCCACCGAGACGCCGTAGGCGGCGACGCGCCCCTCGGCGACCAGCGTGTCCAGGGCGTCGTCGGTGGCGTCGCGGCCGAGCACGGCGGTCGGCGGGCAGTGCAGCTGCACCAGGTCGAGGGTGTCGACACCGAGGTTCGTGCGCGAGCGGTCGGTCCACGCCCGGAACGCGTCCAGGGTGTACGCCTCGGCGACGTGCGGGTCGGCACGCCGACCCATCTTGGTGGCGACGAACGGGCGGGGCGCCTCGGCGGGCAGCGCGGCGAGGTAGCGGCCGACCAGCCGCTCGGAGCGTCCGGCGCCGTAGACGTCGGCGGTGTCGAAGAACGTCACCCCGGCCTCGGCGGCCGCGGTGAGCACCGCGAGCGCGTCGCCCTCGGCCACCTCGCCCCAGTCCGCGCCCAGCTGCCAGCAGCCCAGACCGACCACCGAGACCTCATGACCCGTCCTGCCCAACATCCTCGTCCGCATGGCTCCGAGCGTATCGGCCTCTCAGGCGCGACAATGGTGCGACGCGGGCAGGGGGTCCGGTCTCCCCCGCGCACGCACGGGCGACGACAGGAGACCACCGAGTGATCGAGCTGGACCCCGGACGGGGGCCGACCGCACGCGTCTCGCGGATGCTGCCGCTGGACGCGACCGAGGCGTGGCCGCTGGTGGCCGACGCCCGCCACCACACGCGCTGGGTGCCGCTGACCCGGGTCGGGCTGGACGGCCGGGACGGCCCGGTGGCGCCGGACGCGGAGCCGCAGGTCGGCGACCTCGTCATGGCCGTCTCGGGGCCGGGTGCCCGTCGGGGCTGGCCGGGGCTGGTCGACCGGATGCGCGTCGAGCGCTACGAGTGCCCGCTGGACCCGGTGCCGGGTGTCGCCGTGTTCGTGAAGCTCGGCCCGGTGATCCTGGGCACCGCCCGGATCGAGGTCGAGCCGGTCGCGCCGGGCTGCTCGCGGGTGACCTGGTCGGAGTCGGTGCACCTGCGCGGGCTGCCCCGGGCGGCGACCTCGTGGATCGGCGCGGTGCTGCTGGACCTCATGGTGACGCTGGTCCTGCGCCGGATGCTGCGTGAGGCGCAGCGGCTCGCCGCCGGACGCCCCCGCCCGGAGGAGGACGAGGCTGCCCCGATCGCCACGCAACAGATCGCCGCCAGAACGCCGATCCACGCAACGAACTGCGGGCACCCGCGCAACGGCACGGACTGATCGGGGCGTCGATCGGCTCGTAGGCTCATCGGGACGTGCCCTCGACGACGCGGTCCCGTCTCCCGGATCCACCGCCCCCGAGGAGCCCTCGCGCATGACCACCCCGCAGCCGACCCCGCGCCGCTACCTGATGTGCGAGCCCACGCACTACACGGTGTCCTACGAGATCAACCCGTGGATGGACTCGACGCGATACACCGACGCGGACCTGGCCGTGCAGCAGTGGCGCACCCTGCGCGACACCTACCTGTCGCTCGGGCACACGGTCGAGACGATCGACCCGATCCCGGGCCTGCCGGACATGGTCTACGCCGCCAACGGCGCCACCGTGGTCGACGGCCTGGTCTACTCCGCGAAGTTCACCTACCCGGAGCGCCAGCCCGAGGGCCCGGCCTACGAGAAGTGGTTCGCGGACCACGGCTTCCTCACCCACACCGCCGAGCAGATCAACGAGGGCGAGGGCGACATCCTGTCCGTCGGTGACGTGCTGCTGGCCGGCACCGGCTTCCGCACCGACCGCGCCGCCCACCGCGAGCTCGCCGCGCTCACCGGTCGTGAGGTCGTCTCGCTCGAGCTGGTCGACCCGCACTACTACCACCTGGACACCGCGCTGGCCGTGATCGTCTCCGACGCCGCCGCCCCGCTGGTCGCCTACTACCCGCCGGCGTTCTCCGCCGACTCCCGCGCGGAGCTGGAGCGCCGGTTCCCGGACGCGCTGATCGCCACCGAGGCCGACGCCGCCTGCCTGGGTCTGAACGCGGTGAGCGACAACCTCAACGTGATCGTCGCCCCCGGCGCGGTCGACCTGGCCGCCCAGCTGACCGCGCACGGCTTCCGCCCGCACCCGGTCGACACCAGCGAGCTGCTCAAGGGTGGCGGCGGCGCCAAGTGCTGCACCCTGGAGATCCGACCCGCCCGCTGACCCCGCCGAGCCGTGCCCCGGCGGGTCGCAGGCCCGCCGGGCAGGCTCCCGACCCGTCGAGGTGCCCATGACCGCCACGCTCCCCGCTCCGCAGGCCACGCTCGCCCCGAACTACCACCCGCTGCCGGTCACGCTCGCCACCGGCGAGGGCGCCTGGGTGCGGGACACCGCGGGCCGCACGTACCTGGACATGCTCGCCGGGTACTCCGCGCTGAACTTCGGTCACCGGCACCCGGCGCTGATCGCCGCGGCGCGGGCGCAGCTCGACCGGCTGACCCTGTCGTCCCGGGCGTTCGACCACGATCTGCTGCACCCCTTCGCGGACGCGCTGTCCGAGCTGGCGCGCCCGGTGGTCGCCGGGGCCGGCCCGGACGCCGCGCCGATGGTGCTGCCGATGAACACCGGCGCCGAGGCGGTGGAGACCGCCGTCAAGACCGCCCGCCGCTGGGGCTACGAGGTGAAGGGCGTCGCCCCGGAGCAGGCCACGATCGTGGTCGCCGCCGGCAACTTCCACGGGCGCACCACGACGATCGTCTCCTTCTCCACCGACGAGGAGGCCCGCGCCGGCTTCGGCCCCTACACGCCCGGCTTCCGGGTGGTGCCGTTCGGCGACGCCGAGGCGATCCGCGCGGCGATCGACGAGACCACCGTGGCCGTGCTGCTCGAGCCGATCCAGGGCGAGCAGGGCGTGGTGATCCCCCCGGACACCTACTGGCCCGCCGTGCGGGAGATCTGCACGCAGGCGGACGTGCTGCTGGTGGCGGACGAGGTGCAGTCCGGGCTGGGCCGCACCGGCACGACCTTCGCGCTGGAGCTGTGGGGCGTGCGGGCCGACCTGGTGACGCTCGGCAAGGCGCTCGGCGGCGGCGTGGTGCCGGTGTCCGCGGTGGTCGGGCGCCCGGACGTGCTGGGGGTGCTCACCGCCGGCAGCCACGGCTCGACCTTCGGCGGCAACCCGCTGGCCTGCGCGGTGGCGCTCGCCGTGATCGACCTGCTGCGCCCCGGGACGTTCCAGGAGCGGGCCCGCGTGCTCGGCCTGCACCTGCGCGAGCGGCTGGCCACCCTGGTCGAGGCCGGGCTGGTGGAGCGCACCCGCACCGTCGGGCTGTGGGCGGGCGTGGACCTCGACCCGGCGCGCACCTCCGGACGGGCTCTGAGCGAGCGGCTGCTCGACCTCGGCGTGCTGGTCAAGGACACCCACGGCGCCACGATCCGCCTGGCCCCGCCGCTGGTGGTCGAGCGGGAGGACCTGGACCTGGCGATGGACCGTCTCGGGCAGGCGCTGCGCTGAGGCGCCGCCCGCCCGGACCGGTGACGGCCCGGACATGACGAGGCCGGTCGTGCGCAGGGCCCCCTGCGCACGACCGGCCTCGCCGGCTTCAGACGGTGCCGTGCCCGACGGTCAGGAGAAGACCATCGCGGTGTACAGGCGACCGTTGTAGGTCACCGCACCGATCGACACCGTGGACTTGCCCTCCTTGAGGATCCACGCGCGGTGCGCGGGCGAGTTCATGTACGCCTGGATCATCTGCTCGGCGCTCGCCGGCTGCACCCAGCCGACGATGTGGTCGCTGCCGGAGTGCCAGATGCTCCCCGCCGCCGCCATCTCGGCGGCGTGGTTCGCCATCGTGCTGGACCCGGTGACGGACAGCGCCGGCAGACCGTTGGCGGCCCGCTGCGCGTTGATCGCCGCACCGAGGCCGGAGATCCCGTAGGACTCCACCCCGGCCGCCCAGGAGGACGCCGGAGCGGCCGCAGGTGCAGCGGCGGCAGCGGCCGGGGCGGACCCGGTGCTGCGCGCGGCGCGCGGGGCGGACTGCCGGGAGGACGAACGCTGCGCGGCGGCAGCGGCAGCGGCCTGCTCGGCGGCGGCACGCTCGGCGGCGATCCGGGCGTCCTCGGCGGCCTGCCAGACGGCCTGCGCCTCGGCGGCGGCCTGCTGGGACGTCTGGACGGCCTGCTGCGACGCGCGGAGCGCCGCGAGGCTGGTGCCCTTGCCGACGCTCGCCGCCGAGGCGGACACCGCGTCCGCCGCCTGCTGCAGCGCGGCCAGGTTCTGGTCGCCCGCGTGCGGGGACGCCGCGAGCGTGCCCTGGGCGTCGGAGACCACCGTGCCGGCCTGCGCGACCGCAGCGGCCACCAGGGCGTCGTAGTCCGCCACGGTCACCGCGGCGGCACGCTCGGCGAAGAACCCCTCGTCGGCCTGCCGGGCGGCGACGTCGGCCGCGACCCGTCCCTCCGCGGCGGCCCAGGCGGCGGCCTCGGCGTCGCGGTCCAGCTTGATCGCGATGCCGGCGACGAGCGCGCCGAGCAGCAGGACGCTGGAACCGACCACGAGGGCGGCCGTGCGGCGCGGGTGGCGCGGCGCGGACGTCTCGTCGTGCGGGGCGGGCGGGGTGCTCTGCGTCGGCACGTTCTGGGTGAGCAGAGCGCGCTGCGTGGGCAGCGTGCCGGGCACGACCGTCGGACGAAGCGTGGGAAGCGTCGTCGTGGGGGCCTGGCGAGGGGCCGGGGGCGTAGATGCGACGCCCGGGGCCTGGTGCTGAACCGTCATCCTCTTTCCTCTCGTTCTGGCCCCCTGTCACGGACCTCATCGACGCCCCCGGGAAAGCGCTGAACACTGCGTGTGAGCGTTCACCCACGGGTGATCACGGGATCCGCGCACGGACAGAACAGGGCAGAACCGGGCACTCCCGGCTGCTGCCGGACGGGTGTCCCGATACCGACCGACCGCTCGGACGGGACCGGCTCGCAGGTCGCTCCGCGCGTCGCGGACCGACTGTGGCGGATGGGCGGCGCGACGAGGATCACCCGAACGGGCGACCCTCCCGGACCAGCCGCTTCACCCGCACCCGTTCACCCGTTCGGCGCAGCGTCGTCGGAGGTCTGCACGATCGGTCTCACCCGGTGGTCGCACGTCCGGGCCCTCCGACGCGCGGGATCCGGGCTTCGAGTGTACCTCCGGCTGGCGTGGAGGGGGGTGCGCCGGTGCGGGAGGATGGGCCCGTGGCGCACTCCTACACCGGCGGGCTCGACCCGATCGACGAGGCGATCCTGCGGGAGCTCGCGGTCGACGCCCGCGCCTCCTACGCCGACATCGGCGCCGTCGTCGCCCTGTCCGCCCCCGCCGTGAAGCGACGCGTCGACCGGCTGCGCGACCGTGGCGTGGTGCGCGGCTTCACCGTGCTGCTCGACCCCGCCGCCCTCGGCTGGGCCACCGAGGCGTTCATCGAGCTGTTCTGCCACGGCTCCACGAGCCCGGCCACCATGCGCGCCGCCGTTGAGCACTACCCCGAGGTCGTCGCCGCCAGCACCGTCACCGGCGACGTCGACGTGGTGGTGCAGGTGCGCGCTCGCGACATGCGCCACCTCGAGCAGGTGGTCGAGCGGCTGGCCGCCGAGCCCTTCGTCTCGCGCACCCGGTCGACCATCGTGCTCTCGGCGCTGCTGCGCCGGCCGGACGTGCCGCCGCCGCCCGCTGTCTGACGCGCGGCGGCAGCGCCTGCGGCCGGGACCGGCGCGGCGATCAGCCCTGCGCGGTCGCCCCGCCCTGCTCCTCCGCGGCGGTCACCCGCTCCAGGCACCGGTTGGTCACCACCATCACCGGGCATGCCGCGTGGTGCAGCACCGCCTGGCTGGTCGATCCGAGCAGCAGACCGGTGAACCCGCCGCGCCCGCGCGAGCCCACCACGATCAGGTCCGTCGCCGCCGAGAACTCCGTCAGCAGCTCGGCCCCGGTGCCGTCCAGCACCGTCCGGCGGACGGTCAGGTCGGTCTCCCCGGCCAGCGCACGGTCCACCACGACGTTCAGCCCCTCGGTGACGTCCGCCAGCACCTGCGCCTGGTCGATCGTCGCCGGCAGCCACGCCATCACGCCCGCACCCGCGCCCACCGGCACGCCCGCGACGGCGGTCAGCTCCGCGCCCCAGGCCTTCGCCTCGGAGATCGCGTAGCGCAGCGCCAGGTCCGCCTGCGGGGACCCGTCCACGCCGACCACGATCTTGCGCACCGGCCGCACCACCGGCACCGACTCGTCGCGCTGCACCACACCACCGCGCCGGCTGTCCCGCAGCGGGACCACCACGGTCGGGCAGTGCGCGTGCGCCGGCAGCGTCGAGGACACCGTGCCGAGCAGCCGGTCGGCGAACCCGCCCTTGCCCCGGGTGCCGACCACCGCCAGCGAGACGTCCTTGGACATCTCCACCAGCACCGCCGCGGCGTCGCCGGTGGCGACCGTCGTGCGCACCTCCACCGGGAGGTCGCCCACGCGCTGCCGCGCCTCGGCCAGCACCGCCTCGGCACCCGCCTGGATCGCGCTGTCGTCCAGCGCCGCGTAGCCGCCGTCCAGCGAGGCCGCCGTGAAGGACGGCAGCGTGTAGGAGCAGATCACGTGCAGCGCACGCCCTCGGGTCCGCGCCTCCGCAGCCGCCCAGTCCAGGGCGAGCATGCTCGCCGCCGACCCGTCCACACCGACGAGGATCTCCGCGTCACGGTTCACTTCCGACCTCCCTGCGAACTCCTGACCAGTCTGCTCCGATCATGCCAGGAGCGCACGTCCCGCGGGGCACGACGTGGGGATCCCTTGGTATCTGCTTGGTGCAGGCAGCGCCGCGCGACGCGTCGTCGTGCGGCGCGGGGCGACCGGAGAGGCCGACCGGTCAGGCGGCCGGGGCCAGGTACGCGCCCCACGCCGGCTCGTCCGCCACCGTGCCGCGCAGGAACGCCGCGGCGCCCCGGGGAGGGCGCGGCACGTACGGCAGCTCCCAGCCGATCTCGTGCAGCAGGCGGTCGGCCTTGCGGTGGTTGCACCGGCGGCAGGCGGCCACCACGTTGCTCCACTCGTGCCGACCGCCGCGCGAGCGCGGGTGCACGTGGTCCACCGTGTCGGCGTGGGAGCCGCAGTAGGCGCAGCGGTGGTCGTCCCGCTGCAGCACCGTGCGGCGGGTCGGCGGCTGCGGACGGCGCACCGGCACGTGCACGTAGCGGGTCAGGCACAGCACGACCGGCAGCGGCACGGAGGAGCGCTCGGAGTGCAGGGCCGCTCCCCCGCTCTCCAGCACGGTCGCCTTGCCCTGGAGGACGAGCGTCACGGCGCGCGGCAGGCTGACCACGCAGAGGGGCTCGAGGCTGGCGTTGAGCAGAAGCGTCCGGGGGGACGACGTCGAGGCAAGCAGCACGGCGTACTCCATGATCCAGACAGGGGACCCGCCTGGCTGGCGGGCCCGCTGGGTGAGCAAGCGCTGCCAGCGTACGCGCCCCACCGCCCGTCCGGCCCGGTCATTGCCGCGACCCGCGCCCGGGCGTGGCGCGGTCACCCGCCGGACGCGGCCCCGTCACCGTGCCGCCGCCCGTCCACCCGGCCGTGGGCGCCGGGCCGCGCGGCACGCCGGGGCCGACCCCGGGGACGACGAGACCCCCACCGCCGCGCGGGCGATGGGGGTCTCGTCGAGGTGCTGGGGCTCAGCCGACCCGGATGAACACCGGGGAGCTCTGCCAGATGCTGCGGAACTGGATCGTCTTGCCCGGGCGGGGCGAGTCGATCTGCTGGTCGCCGCCGGCGTAGATCGAGATGTGGCCGGGGCTCCAGATCAGGTCGCCGGCCTGGGCCTCGGACGCCGAGATGATCGTGCCGGCCGCCTTGATGCCGCTCGACGTGCGCGGCAGCTCGATCCCGAGCTGGGCGTACACGTAGGAGACGAAGCCGGAGCAGTCGAAGCCGTCGGGCGTGGTGCCGCCGGAGAGGTACGGGGTCCCGACGTAGCGGGCCGCGATCTCCAGCACCGCGTTGCCGGCCACCGACTGCGGGACGGCGGCGGCGGTGGCGACCTCGGCGGTGGCCGTGGTCTCGGTGGCGGCGGCACGGGCCTGGCTGCGCGAGGTGGTGGTGGTCGTGGCGCGCACCGGCTCGGGCTCGGGGACCACGGCGGTGACGGCCGGGGTCTCGAAGGTCCAGGCGGCGTCGACCGGGGCGGTGACGACCGGCGCGGTGTCCAGCACGGCACGGGCCGAGGCGGTCAGCGCGGTGGTGTCGACCGCGGGCAGCGCCGAGGTGTCACCCGAGGAGGTGGCGGCGCTGGCGGGGACGGCGATCATCGACACGACCAGGCCGGACGACGCCGCGACGACGGCGGTGCGGCGGCTCACCACGGCGATGGAGCCGGTGGCAGCGGTGGCGAGGTCGGTCAGGGGGGTGACGGGGCGGCGCGCGGAACGATGCCGGGCACGCGTGGAGCTTGCGGTCACGTACTGCCTCTCCTGGCGCCTACGAGGTGAGCTGTCGGGTTCGGGTTGGAGATACCCGGCCTCGTGACCCGTCCGGCGGACCGGACGTGACGCGTGGCTTCACCCCAAGGACACCGTGACTTCCGGTGCCCGCATGTGGTTCCCCCGCCCCTGCCGGCGAGTCGATCGGACCTCGGACGACGGCAGGGCTCGGCGTACCGTCCAAGGGCTCGAACGGAGGAGGGTTCCGACGAGCAGGACCGAACGTACCGGACACCGACCGGGATTGTCACGTTCCGGTCACGACGCGTTCGCCGGGATGTCGGCGGGGTGCGCGGCCGACCCGGACCGGACATGTGTGAGCGCTCGCACGGACCCCCTGGTGAGGGCCGTGCGAGCGCTCGTCGACCGGCGGGACGCACCCCGCCGGGGGTGCTCAGGACCGGGTGAGGAACACGTGCCGGGCGACCTCGTCGGGCAGGTCCAGCACCGTCTCGGCACCCGGCGCCGCCACGGTCACCACGCCGGCGCCGCGCTCCACGGTCACCACGCTGCCCGGACGCACCTGCGCCTGCGCCAGCCGCGCGAGCAGCTCCACGTCGGTCTGCAGGGGCTCGCCGAGGCGGGCCACCGTGCCGGTCACGGTGCCCTCGGCCTGATCGGCGACGGTCACCAGCGAGACGACGCCGTCGAGGAAGGACACCGGGGTCCGCTCCTCGCCGATCTCGTCCAGCCCGGGGATCGGGTTGCCGTACGGGTCGAAGTGCGGGTGGTCCAGCAGCCCCGCCAGACGCCGCTCCACCCGCTCGCTCATCACGTGCTCCCAGCGGCACGCCTCCTCGTGCACGAACTCCCAGTCGAGCCCGATCACGTCGGTCAGCAGGCGCTCGGCCAGCCGGTGCTTGCGCATGACGCGCATGGCCTTGCCCTCGCCCACGGGCGTGAGCTCGAGGTGCCGGTCGCCGGAGACGATCACCAGCCCGTCGCGCTCCATGCGCGCCACGGTCTGCGACACCGTCGGCCCGCTGTGACCGAGGCGCTCGGCGATCCGGGCCCGCAGAGGGGTGATGCCCTCCTCGGTGAGCTCGTAGATCGTCTTCAGGTACATCTCGGTCGTGTCGATCAGGTCACTCACGCCTGTGCCCTCCATGTCGTGCCCGTCCTGCGCAGTCGTCCGTCCACAGGCTAGCCGTCGTGCGCCGCGGTCGGTGCTGACGCGTATCGTCCCATCCGTGACCGCCACGCACCCGGCTGCCGCACCGCAGCCCGCCCTGCCCACGATCCCCGCCTCGCTGCTGCCCGCCGACGGGCGGTTCGGCTCCGGGCCGGCGAAGGTGCGCGACGCGCAGGTCGAGGCGCTGTCCGCCGCGGGCCGCACGCTGCTCGGCACCTCCCACCGGCAGGCGCCCGTGCGCGCGGTCGTCGGACGGGTGCGCGCCGGGCTGGCCGACCTCTTCTCCCTGCCGGAGGGCTACGAGGTGGTGCTCGGCAACGGCGGCACGACGGCCTTCTGGGACGCCGCCACGCTCTGCCTGGTCGAGCAGCGCTCCGCGCACGCCGTGTTCGGCGAGTTCGGCGCCAAGTTCGCCGCCGCGGCCGCCCGCGCCCCCTTCCTCGGCGACCCGGTGGTGACCGAGGTCGCCCCCGGCACCTCCGCGGTGCCCGCACCCGTCGAGGGCGTGGACGCCTACGCCTGGCCGCACAACGAGACCTCCACCGGCGCGATCGCCCCGGTGCGCCGGGTGCCGGGATCGCGCGAGCAGGGCGCCCTGACGCTGGTGGACGCGACCTCCGGCGCCGGCGGGCTGCCGGTGGACGTGTCGCAGACCGACGCCTACTACTTCGCCCCGCAGAAGTCCTTCTCCTCCGACGGCGGCCTCTGGCTGGCGCTGCTCTCCCCCGAGGCCGTCGAGCGCGCCGCCCGGATCGAGTCCGGCGACCGCTGGGTGCCCGAGTTCCTGTCCGTGACGACCGCGGTGCAGAGCTCCCGGCAGGACCAGACCCTCAACACCCCCGCCATCGCCACCCTGGTGCTGCTGGCCGAGCAGGTCGAGTGGATGCTGGCGCAGGGCGGCCTGGCCTGGTGCGCCGAGCGGACCGCGACCTCCGCGGGCCACCTGTACTCCTGGGCCGACGCGCGCGACTGGGCGAGCCCGTTCGTCGCCGACCCCGCGCAGCGCTCCACCGTGGTCGGCACGATCGACCTGGACCCGGCGATCGAGGCGGCCACCGTCACCCGCACGCTGCGCGCGCACGGGATCGTGGACGTCGAGCCCTACCGCAAGCTCGGCCGCAACCAGCTGCGCGTGGCGATGTTCCCCTCCGTCGAGCCGGAGGACGTGCTGGCGCTCACCGCGTGCATCGACCACGTGGTCGACCAGCTGCTCTGACCGCCGCGCGGGCCGCGCGGGTCCTGTCCGCGCGGCCCCGACCCGGCCTCAGGCGAGCCGGTGGTGGTGGCGGCGACGGGCGGCGAGGACGACCAGCAGCACGCCGGTCACCAGCAGCAGCCCGCCGATCGCGAGCGCCTGCTCGGCCTGGAGCCCGGTGGCGGCCAGCACCGCGGAGGTGAAGCCCGTGCCGAGCACGGCGGACGTCGGCTCGGCCGGGTCGTCCACGGCGAGCACCTGGGACATCACCGGGCCGGCGCAGGCCGCGGTGGCCGCGGGGTAGGAGACCGTGGTGGTCGCGGAGGGGTTGACCTCGAACAGCACCTGCACCTGCGAGCGCGCCCAGAGGTAGGGACCGCCCTCGGCCCAGGACCCGTCGGCGGCCTGCACCCGGCCCGGCCAGCCGACGGCCACGCCGTTCTCGACCACGGCCCCGGGCCACAGCACCTGCCCGGTCAGCGGCAGGCCGCTCTGCACGACGTCCACCCCGTCCGGGTTGACCCAGGTGATCGTCACGGTCTGGTTCGGCGTGCCCTCGGGGGTCACCGCGTAGTCGAGCATCGGGGTGTCGGACACGCAGACCCCGGCGGCCCGGGCGATCAGCAGCTGGCAGGCGGCGGGGGCGGCGTAGCCCTCGGCGACCTGGGCGCAGCCGCTCTCGGGGGCGGGCTCGACCACGGCGGGGGCCACCGGCGATCCGGCGAGCGCCGGACCGGCACCCATCCCGATCACCAGCACCGTCACCACCGCGACGAGCGCCGTACGGACTCGCGACATGACCCACCTCCACCTCACCCGGCCCCGTTGCCGGACCCTCGTCCCGATTCAGACAAATCGGCCATTTCGTACACAGGGTAACCCGAAGCGGGCGCGGGGCCAGACGTGGTCCGGGGTGAAGTTCCGCGGGATCACGCGGAAGTACGGACCCCGCCGCCGGGCAGGCGCTCCGATCGGCTGGTCAGCGCACCAGCCGTCGCTCAGCCCTGGGCGTCCGCGCAGGAGCCGGAGACCGACCCCGGGCCGGTGAGCGTCGGCGTGGTGCGCACGGTCAGCGCACCGGAGGGCGCGGGCACGGTCACCGTCCAGGTCTCGTGCGCGCCGGGGGCCAGCCGCGAGGTCAGCACCATCGCCGACCGCTCCCCGACCGTCGCCAGCAGGCCGCCGACCACCACGCCGTCGCGACGGACCTCCAGCAGCGTGCCGCCCCGCGCCGAGTACACCGAGACGTTCGTCGCGAGCCACCCCGCGGGCAGGCCCGAGCCGCCGTCACCCACCACCTGCGCGGGCAGGTCGGCGACGTCCGCCGGCGGGTCGTACCCGAGGTCCAGCGTCACCGTGGCCACCGGCGCGTCGGTCCCGCAGCCGGTCAGCGTGACGCTCACGGTGGCGTCCAGGTCGTAGTCGAGCTTGCCGGCGGTGCCGTCGTCCAGGAACAGCCCGACCGCCTGCGCCGTGGCCGTGTCCGACGCGGACAGGAACGCCGCGCCGACCGGCGAGGCCGCCAGCGCCGCCTGCTCGTCCGGGTGCGCCGACCACGCCCGCACCCGTCCCTGCTGCACCGACGCGGCCACCGCCTGCACGGCCGGGCGCGCCGTCGCCGGGTCGGACGCCGCGTCGCCGAGCATCCCGACCACCGCGGCGGCCACCCGCGCGTAGAACGCGTCGCCGTCCCGCGGGTCGCCGTTGTCCAGGTAGGTGTCGCGCAGCAGCGTCGCGAGCAGGGTGTCCGCGGTGATCTGCTGCCCGTCCACCTCGAGCCCCCGGCCGGTCGCCGCGAGCAGGTCGGCCACCGCCACCGGATCGGTCGCGAGCACCCCGTCCACCTGCTGACCGGTGGCGTCCGCCCAGAACGCCGCGGCGACCTCGGCGGCGCGCGGGAAGTCCGGCGTGAGCACCGTGTCCTGGATCCACCGCCCGAGCCGGTCGGTGTAGAGGGTCGTCTCGGCGTCGGTCAGCGGCAGCACGCTCGTCGCCCGCTCCGGCAGGTCCGCGGTGCTGCGCTGGCCGACCAGCCCGACGGCCCCGTCCCGCACCTGGAGCACCGCCACCGAGCCGACGATCCCGCCCTGCGCGCGCAGCTCGGCCGGGTTGAGCGTCAGCAGCAGATAGGTGCGCGGGCCGTCCGCGCCCAGCAGCCCCGGCGCGGCGGCCGCCAGGGCGCCGATCCCGTCCAGATCGATCCCCGCCAGCCCCTCCTGCACCCGGGCCACCGGGTCGGCGAGCGGACCCACCAGACCGTCGGGGTCGATCCCGTCCAGGGCGTCGCGCAGCGTGGTGGCCTCCTGCACCGCCCGCTGCACCTCAGGCGCCGCACGCAGCAGCACCGACAGGTCCACCCACCCGGCGGGGACCTCCGCGGCCGAGGCGCCGGCCGACGTCGTCGCGCCGCTGCCCAGGTCGTCCAGCGTGGCGAGCAGCCCGGGGGCGACGTCGTGGGACAGCCCGTCGGCCGCCGCACCCACCGCCCGCACCGCGCGCAGGTCGTCCCCCACCCAGGGCAGGTGCTCCGCGAGCGACCACAGCGGATCCGTGGACGCGTCGCTCAGGCGGGTGGCGGCGTCCTGCACCGCCGGCAGCCTGGCCGTCAGCGCCTCGGCGTCCAGCGACTCGACCTCCGTGCCCGCACCCTCGACGGCTGCCCGCAGGTCGCGCGCGGCCTCCGCCGCCTGCCAGACGCGGAGCCCCAGCCACCCCCCGGCGAGCAGCAGCACGCCGAGCAGCACGAGCAGGGGGACGAGCACGCGGCGCCTGCGGCGGCGGGGTGCGCGGGCGGCGCGGCGGTCGCGGCGCGTCTGGTCGGCGGGCGCGGGGCCGGCCAGCGCGGGACCGCCAGGCTCGGGATCGTCCCGCAGCGGACCCTCCGCCTCACCGTCGCGCGCACTCCCGGACGGCACGGCAGCGTCCGTCGGGTCGACGGCCTCCTCGCCGTCCGGTGCGCCTCGCATCCGTCGATCGTGACATACCGGACATATCGGACTGCGCGATCGAGGGCCAGTTCACCCGCGCGGGACCGGGTGAACCGGGGATCAGGCCACGGACGTCTGGTCCGCCGCCTCCTGCACACCGACCCGCTCAGGCGCCGCGCGGCGGGGCGTCGGCACATCCGGGTGCACGACCTCCAGGTGCGGGCGGGCGACCAGGTGGTAGCGCACCTCGACCCGCCACCGGCGCTTGGCCCAGATCGCCGCACCGCTCGCCACCAGCAGCGCCGTGATCGAGCCGATGCCGATCGACCAGCGCGGACCGAAGGTCTCGCCGATCCAGCCGACGATCGGCGACCCCACCGGCGTCGCCCCCAGCATCACCATCATGTAGAGCGACATCACCCGGCCGCGGACCTTCGGGTCCGTCGACATCTGGATCGTGGTGTTCGCGGCGGTCAGCATGGTCAGCGAGGCCAGCCCGACCGGGATGCACGCGATCGCGTAGGACGTGTAGGTCGGCATCAGGCTCAGCACGCCGGTCGCGATGCCGAAGGCGAAGGCCGAGCCGATCACCAGGCGCACCCGCGGGCGCTCGCGACGCGCGGCCAGCAGCGCACCGGTGAGCGAGCCGATCGCCAGGATCGACCCGAGGATCCCGTACTCCCCCGCACCCTTGCCGAACTCGGCGCGGGCCATCAGCGCGCTGGTCATCTGGAAGTTGAGGCCGAAGGTCGACACCACACCGATCACGACCATGATCACCAGGATGTCCGAGCGCCGGCGGACGTAGCGGATCCCCTCGCGGATCTGCCCCTTGGCGCGCGGCGCGACCGGCATCGGGTGCAGCTCCTCGCGGCGCATCTGCGTCAGCGCGAAGATCGTCGCCGCGAACGTGAGGCCGTTGATGACGAACACCCAGCCCGAGCCGACCGCCGCGATCAGCAGACCCGCCAGGCCGGGGCCGACCAGCCGCGCCGCGTTGAAGGACGCGCTGTTCAGGCCCACCGCGTTGGAGAGCTTGCTCGCCGGCACCAGCTCCGCCACGAAGGTCTGACGCACCGGCTGGTCGACCGCCGCCACGCACCCCAGCAGCAGCGCGAACACGTACACCTGCCACAGCCGCGCGTGCCCGGACAGCACCAGCGCACCCAGCCCGAACGCCAGCACGCCCTGCGCGACCTGGCTGAAGATCAGCAGCTTGCGCCGGTCCACCCGGTCGGCCAGCACACCGGCCCACGCCGACAGCAGCAGCGTCGGCGCGAACTGCAACGCCGTGGTGATGCCGACGGCGATGCCGGAGTCGTCGGACAGGTCGGTCAGCACCAGCCAGTCCTGGGCGACGCGCTGCATCCAGGTGCCGACGTTCGCGACGAGCGCGCCGGCGAACCAGAGGCGGTAGTTGAAGAAGCGGAGCGAGGCGAAGGTGGAGTTCATCGAGCGGTCGTCAATCTGCTGCCGCGATCCGACGCAGGAGCTGGGCCGCCTGCGCCAGCGTGGCGCGTTCGTCGGGGGTGAATGAGGAGAGCTGCTGGGCGAGCCACGCGTCCCGGCGGCGACGGGTCTCGCGGACCTCCGCCACGCCGGCCTCGGTCAGGCTGACCACGACCAGCCGCCCGTCGGTCGGGTGTTCCGACTTCTGCACGAAGCCGATCTCGACCAGGGCGTTGACCGTGCGGGTCATCGACGGGGGCTGCACGTGCTCGTGGTCCGCGAGCGCGCCCGGCGTCAGCGGCCCCTCACGGGTGAGGATCGCCAGCACGTTGAACTGCGGGTCCGGCAGGTCGGCGGCGCCGCGGCGGGACCGGATGCGGCGGGCGGCCTTGCTCAGCGCCACCCGCAGCTCGCCCGCGAGGGTCGTCGGCCGGCACTGCGACGCGGGGACGCCCGCCTTCTCGACCATGGACACGATCGTTACCCTAACTCATTACCCCCGCTAACGAAACCCCTGCGCACGACCTTCACCCACCCCGCACGCACGCTCGCGCACCGCGCACCCGCCCCGCGCCTGCGCCTGAACCCCGCGCCCGCGCACGCCCCGCACCCGCGCATTCGCCCGCCGCAGCGCCCACGCGCCCCATCACCGCCGAGTTGTCATCTCTTGTCGCTTCGGCGACGCGGGAAGCGACAAGAGATGACAACTCGCCGAGGGGCGGTTGGTCATCCACAGGGGCGCGAAGGGCGTTGTCGTCCACAGGGCGCGTCGCGCAGGGGTGCGGATCTGGCGCACGGGCGTGCAGCGTGGAGCGATGCCGACTCCGCTGACCCCGCTGCCCAGGCACCTGCGAGCCTCGACGTTCACGTACGCAGCCGCGCGCGGTGCCGGGGTGAGCGCCCGCCGACTGCGTCACGTCGGTCTGCGTGCGCCGGCGTGGGGTCTCCGGACTGCGCGCGCAGCACCGGCCGCAGGCCCTGAGCGGCTGGTGGAGCGCTGTCACGATCTCCTGTCCGTGCTCCCTGACGGGTCGGTGTTCTGCGACGAGACCGCCCTGGGGCTGCTCGGCATCGATCTCCCGCGGGGCGTGCACGCCGACGGAGATCTTCAGGTGGTTCTCCCACCCGGGTCCTCCCGTCCTCGTCGACGAGGGGTGCACGGCCGGCTCCGACCGATCGACACGGCGCGCGACCTGCGATGGCGGCACGGGCTGCCGGTGCTCGACCCGATCGCGGTGTGGGTGCAGCTGGCCGGGCGGCTGACCGTGGTCGAGCTGGTCGTGCTCGGTGACGCGCTGACCCGACGCAAGCGGCCGTGGTGCACACCCGCGGCGCTGGAGGCTCGGGTGGCCGCGCTGCCGGCGGGCACGCGGGGCGTCCGACGGCTGCGCGAGGCGGTCACGCTGGTCCGGGCGCGGACCGACTCGTGCATGGAGTCGCGGCTGCGGTACCTGCTGATCGACGGGGGCCTGCCGTGCCCGCTCGTCAACCACGAGGTCCAGGATGACGACGGGTGGTTCGTCGCGATGCCCGACCTGGCCTACCCAGCGCTGAAGATCGCGATCGAGTACGACGGCGACGTGCACCGCACGGACAGACGGACCTGGCGACGTGACATCGCCCGCCGTCAGGCCCTCGAAGCGCTGGGCTGGCGCGTGATCACCTGCACCGCCGACGACGTCGACCGCACACCCGACCGCACGCTCTCCTTGGTCCGTGCCGCGATCCGCTCTCGCCGGTGACCGCCCACGCCGCCCACGCGCGCCCACCCACGTCGCCGAGATGTCATCTCTTGTCGCTTCAGACGCGCCGGAAGCGACAAGAGATGACAACTCGGCGAAGGAGGGCCCCGAGGGAAGGCCCGATGCGCGAACGGTGGCGGCGCGGGACGCGCAGCAGGCGAGCAGCGCGCACAGCCGAGCGCACACCGCGCAGCGCGGGCGCGACGGGCGCTAGGGGCGGCCGAGGGCGCGGTAGGTCCAGCCGGCGGCGCGCCAGGACTCCGGGTCCAGGACGTTGCGGCCGTCGAGGATGCGGCGCTGGGCGACCGCAGCACCCAGCGCCGCGGGGTCGAGGGCGCGGTACTCGGGCCACTCGGTGGCGAGCAGCACGACGTCGGCACCGGCCACCGCCTCCGCCACGGAGTCGACCAGCGTCAGCCCGTGCCCCTCCGGCAGCATCGCCGCTGCCGTCGCGAGCGCCTGCGGGTCGGTCACGGTCACCTGGGCGCCCTGGCGCTGCATCTGCTGGGCGACGGCGAGCGCCGGGGAGTCGCGCACGTCGTCGGAGTCGGGCTTGAACGCGGCGCCGAGCACGGCGATCCGCCGGCCGACGATCGAGCCGCCGCAGACCTCGCGGGCCAGGTCGACCATGCGCACGCGCCGGCGCTCGTTGATCGCATCCACCTCGCGCAGGAAGGACAGGGCCTGGTCGACACCGAGCTCGCCGGCGCGGGCCATGAACGCGCGGATGTCCTTGGGCAGGCAGCCGCCGCCGAAGCCGAGACCGGCGTTGAGGAAGCGGCGGCCGATCCGGTCGTCGTAGCCGATGGCGTCGGCGAGGCGGGTGACGTCGGCGCCGGTCGCCTCGCACAGCTCGGCCATGGCGTTGATGAAGGAGATCTTGGTGGCGAGGAACGAGTTGGCGGCGACCTTGACCAGCTGGGCGGTGGCGTAGTCGGTGACCACCAGCGGGCAGCCCTCGGCGAGCGGGGCGGCGTAGACCTCGTCCAGGATCTCCCGCGCGGCGACCCCGGACGGCCCGTCGGGCACGCCGTAGACGAGCCGGTCGGGGTGCAGGGTGTCCTGCACGGCGAAGCCCTCGCGCAGGAACTCGGGGTTCCACACCAGGGTCGCGCCGGTGCCGGACAGGCGGGCGGCCAGCACCTCGGCGGTGCCGACCGGCACCGTCGACTTGCCGACCACGAGGTCGCCGGGGGCGAGGTGCGGCAGCAACCGGGCGAAGGCGTCCTCGACGTGGTGCAGGTCGGCGCGGAACTCGCCGTGCAGCTGCGGGGTGCCGACGCAGAGGAAGTGCACCTGCGCACCGGCGACCGCGCCGGGATCGGTGCTGAACGACAACCGCCCGGTCTCCCGCGCGTCGGCGAGCAGCGCGGGCAGGCCGGGCTCGTAGAACGGGGCGGCGCCCGCACGCAGCAGGTCGATCCGGGCGGGGTCGACGTCGACGCCGACCACCTCGTGCCCGAGGGTGGTCATGGCGGCGGCGTGCACCGCTCCGAGGTATCCGCAGCCGATCACCGAGACGCGCATGCGCCCATGATCGCGGGTGGCACGACGACGCCCCCGGCACCACGCGGGTGCCGGGGGCGTCGGACGAGCAGGTGCTACAGGCCGAGCCAGCTCTTGATCGGGCCGATGAGGAAGTACGCGACGAACAGCACGCCGGCCACCCACATCAGCGGGTGGACCTTGCGGAACTTGCCCAGCGCGGCCTTGATCACGATGAACGAGATGACGCCCGCGCCGATGCCGACGGTGATCGAGTAGGAGAACGGCATCAGGATGATGGTGAGGAACGCGGGCACCGCGACCTCGAGGTTCTTCCAGTCGATCCCGCTGATCTGCATGACCATCAGGAAGCCGACGACGACCAGCGCCGGGGTGGCGGCCTCGAAGGGCACCATGTCCACCAGCGGGGACAGGAAGGTCGCCAGCAGGAACGCGACGCCGGTGACGACCGAGGCCAGACCGGTGCGCGCGCCGTCGCCGACACCCGCGGCGGACTCCACGTAGGAGGTGTTGGACGAGACGCTGCCCGCACCACCGGCCGCTGCGGCCAGGGAGTCCACGATCAGGATCTGCTTGGTGCGGGGCGGGTTGCCCTCGTGGTCGAGCAGACCGGCCTCGCCGCCGACGGCGACCATGGTGCCCATCGTGTCGAAGAAGTCGGCCAGCATGACCGAGAACACCAGCAGGACGACCGCGACGATGCCGATCTTCTCGATCGACCCGAACAGCGAGAACTGGCCGAGCAGCGAGAAGTCCGGGGTGGCGACGACGGAGTCCGGGATGGCCGGGACGTTGAGCTCCCAGCCGGCGGGGTTGTCCGCGGTCTGCGAGCCGATCTTGCCGACGGCCTCCACGACGATCGCCAGCACGGTCGCCGAGACGATGGCGATGAGCAGCGCGCCCTTGACCTTGCGGGCCATGAGGATCACCGCGAGGAACAGGCCGACCACGAAGACCAGCAGCGGCCAGGAGCCGAGGGACCCGCCGATGCCGAGCTCGACCGGGGTGGCCTGGCTGAACGGGATCCGCACGAACCCGGAGTCGAACAGGCCGATGAAGGCGATGAACAGGCCGATGCCGACGCTGATCGCGGTCTTGAGCTCCATCGGGACCGCGCGGAACACGGCCTCCCGGAACCCGGTGAGCACGAGCACCAGGATGATGATGCCCTCGAGCACCACGATGCCCATGGCGTCGGCCCAGGTCATGTCGGGCAGCGAGGCGATGGAGAACGCGACGACCGCGTTCAGCCCGAGGCCGGCGGCCAGCGCGAGCGGGAAGTTGGCGACGACGCCCATCAGGATGGACATGACGCCGGCGACCAGCGCGGTGGTGGCCGCGATCATCGGGATGTTCGGGCCGTCACCCCCGCCGAGGAAGTTGCCGGTGCCGTCCTGGACGGTGCCGATGATGAGCGGGTTGAGCACGATGATGTAGCTCATCGCGAAGAACGTGACGAGGCCGCCGCGGATCTCCGTGCCGATCGTCGAGCCACGCTCGGAGATCTTGAAGAAGCGGTCGACAGCGTTCCGCGGGGCGGCGGGCGCGGGCGCCCCCGTGGAGGTGGTGGACATGGGACGAAGTGTGGCAGAACCGTGAAGGTCGCCGTGCACCCGCCCACGAAGGTTTACCGCCCGGAAACGCGACCGGCCGGCCACCCCGCGCGGGGCGACCGGCCGGTCGAGGACGATGACGTCAGATGACCAGCACCGACGTGCAGCCCGTGCCGTACCCGGCGACCTCGACCTCCAGGTCGAGCCGGCGCACGTAGGCGAGCACCCACTGCGCCACGTCGGCGGGCAGCGGCTCGCGCGGCGCGTACACCGCGTCGAGCTTGAGGTGCGGGGCGTCGCCCACGTTGAACAGCGAGGCGGTGACGTTGAGGATCTCGCCGGCGTTCTCGGACAGCGCGACCGGCAGCGTCTCCTCCTCGATGGCGGTCTCCGCGGTGCGCTGCGGCACCAGGGCGATCGCCGCACCCATCCGGGCGGCCAGCGGCAGGTCGAGCAGCACCAGGGCCGACAGCTTCATCATGCGGTCCACGAAGACGCCGACCATGGCACCGCCGCCCAGCACCGGGTCGACCATGGGGCCGCCGGTGGTCACGTCGATGTCGCGGCCGACCAGGCTCTCCCAGAGCTCACGGACCTCGAGCGCCGAGGGCAGCGGGGTCTGGTCGCTCATGCGAGCACCGGCTCGATGGCGTCGCGGAACGCCTCCGCGGTGAACGGCTTGGCGATGAGGAACAGCGCCCCGGCCTCGTCGGCCATGTCCCGCATCTCCTGCGAGCCCTCCGAGGTCACGAAGCCGAACGGCGTGGAGAAGCCCGCGGCGCGCAGCGCACGGATCAGCTCGATGCCCGTCATGTTCGGCATGTTCCAGTCGGAGAGCACCACGTCCGGTTCGTCGGCCTTGACCATCTCGAGCGCCTCGGCGCCGTCGGAGGCCTCCCGCACGTCCCAGTCGTAGCCGGCCTGGCGCAGCGTGCGGATCACGATCTGCCGCATCACGCGGCTGTCGTCAGCGATGAGCACGCGAATCATGGCTCGTCACTTCCCTTCGGTGTGTCGCGGCACCCGCCGCGTCGGACTTCAGCAGACCCGGTCTTTACTGGAACAGCCAGACGACCACGACGATCGACCGACCGCGCCAGTCCAGGCGCAGCTCGTGCGAGAGCGAGGTCCCCGGCACCACCGGGAGCTCGGAGGCGACCTGCGGCAGACCCAGGGTGCCCTGGCTCGGCAGCAGCGCCTTGACATTACCCCCCACGACGTTGGCGACCTCACCGAAAGCATCCACCAGATCGGCCTCGGACACCTCCTCGTCGGGGTTCATGCCGAGGAGCGCGCGGGCCAGCTCGTGCGCGGTGGCCAGGTCGGTGGTGACGGCGGCACGCCCGGCCAGCTCGCCGTGCACGTCCACCCAGGCGACCAGCGGCTCGGCGGGGGCGGGCACGTCGCCCTCCCAGGGGCGCAGGTAGCCGGGCTCGCCGTCGATCATGGCCGCGAAGACCTCTTCGGCGATGGCGTACACCTGGTCGTGCTCGACGGCGGCGGTCATACGGTCTCCTCAAGGGGGACGAGCCCGAGCAGGTCGAGCTTGTCGCGGATGGCGTCGGTGGTGAAAGGCTTGATCAGGTACTCGTGGGCACCGGCCGCCAGCGCGCGCACGATCTGGCCGTGCTCGCTCTCGGTGGTGACCATCATCAGGGTGATGCCGCGCCAGGCCTGGTTGGCCCGCACGCGGGTCACGAAGGTCAGCCCGTCCATCACGGGCATGTTCCAGTCGATGCAGGCGAGGTCGACGTCCTCGCCGGCCTCGAGGAGGTCGAGCGCCTGCTGGCCGTCGCCGGCCTGGAGCGTCTCGAACCCCAGCTCTTCCAGTGCGCCCGCGACGATGCGTCGCATCGTCCGCGAGTCGTCGATGACCAGGGCTCTCATCGCGTCACTCCTTGATCGAAGGCGGGTCCGGCCGGGCGCGGGCGCGCCGTCGGCAGCGTCGTCGCCGGCGGGGTGCCGGGACGCGCGAAGGTCGGGGTGGGGGCCAGCGCCGGCGGTCTGCTCGGTGCCGGCGGGAAGGCGGGCGCGGGCCGGGTCGCGGGGGTGCCGAACGCCGGGGCTGCCGCCGGGGTGGTGACGGCGGGGCGCGGGGTGGGCACGCCACCGGCGCCGACCGGTCGGTACACCGAGCCGCGCTCGACCGGCACCCGCTCCCAGTCGCCGTCCACGCCGATGGTGGTCTCCGCGGCGCCGAGCACCAGGAACCCGCCCGGGCGCAGCACGCGGTGCACCCGCGACAGGATCGAGCGCTTGGTCTCGAGGTCGAAGTAGATCAGCACGTTGCGCAGGAACACGATGTCGAACGGCCCGGCGGGGGGCATGTCGAGCAGGTTGTGCTTCTGGAAGGTGATCTGCGCGCGCAGCTCGTCGGCGATCTGCCAGTCGTGGCCGTTGCGGCGGAAGTAGCGGACCAGCATGGGCGCCGGCAGGCCGCGGTTGATCTCGAGCTGCGAGTAGCGCCCCTCCTTCGCCTGGTTGAGCACCTGGTCCGACAGGTCGGTGGCGACGATCTCGGTGCGGGTCGACGGGCCGAGCACCTCGGCGAGGGTCATCGCGATCGAGTACGGCTCCTGCCCGGTGGAGCAGGCCGCCGACCACACGCGCACCCGGTCGACGACCGGCCGGTCGGCGCGCAGCGCGGGGACGATGTGCGTGCGCAGCGCGCTGAACGGCGTGTTGTCGCGGAACCAGGAGGTCTCGTTGGTGGTGAGCGCCTCGACGATGTCCGCCAGGTCCTTCTCGCGCCGGGCGGCCCGCACCTCGCGGACGTAGGGGTCGACCCCGGCGTGGCCGGCGTCGCGGGCGAGCGGCAGCAGCCGGCTCTCGACCAGGTACTCCTTGCCGGCCTCGAGCTGGATGGCGCTGCGACGCCGCACGATGTCGGCGACGAAGTCGAACGTGTCCTGGGTCAGGCTCATGGCCGACCTCCGATCAACGGTGCAGGGCGGGGGCCCTGGGGCCGGGTGGCGCCGGACTGGCGCGCGAGGATCGACTCGATCGAGGCGGTGACCTCGCCGAGCGGGAGGATGCGGTGGGCCAGGCCCGCGGTCGCCACGGCGCCCGGCATGCCCCACACGACGCTGGTGGCCTCGTCCTGCACGACGACGGTGCCGCCGGCGGCGACCACGTCCTCGCAGCCGGTGCGGCCGTCCGCGCCCATGCCGGTCAGCACGACGGCGAGCAGCTGCCCGCCGAGCTCGCGGACCGCGGAGCGGAACAGCACGTCCACCGAGGGCCGGCAGAAGTTGACCGGCGGTCCGTCGGTGATCGCGGTGCGCAGCATCCCGGCGGACCTGCGCAGCTCGAGGTGGTGGTCGCCCGCGGCGATGTACACGGTGCCGGGCTCGAGCAGCTGGCCGTCGGTGGCCTCGACCACGGTGGCCGGGCCGAGCCGGTCGAGCCGCGCGGCGAGCTGCCGGGTGAACACCGGCGGCATGTGCTGCACGACGAGCACCGGCACCGGGGGCGCGGCGGACAGCCCGCCGAGCACCTTGGACAGCGCCTCGGGACCGCCGGTGGACGAGCCGATCACCAGCGCGCGCACCGGGTGCGGGGCGGGGGCCTCGCGCGGGACGGCGGTGCGCTTGGGCGCCGCGGACCCAGCGGAGAGCGGGGCGCGGGCGGCGGGCGCGGCGGCCGGACCGGCGGCGGGGCCACCGGCACCCGGGACCGACGCGCGCGGGGCCTCGTGACCGCCGGCGCGGCGCGGCACCAGGGCCTTGATCTTGGGGATGAGCTGGTCGGCGACCTGGGTCAGCGACTCCTGCACGCTGCCGACGTTCGCCGGCTTGGTGACGTAGTCGGTGGCCCCGGCGACCAGGGCGTCCAGGGTGGCGGACGCCCCGCGCTCGGTCAGCGTGGAGAACATGATGATCGGCATGGTGTGCCGGGCGCGACGCAGCGCGCGCACCGCCTCGATGCCGTTCATCTCCGGCATCTCGATGTCCATGGTCACGAGGTCCGGCGCGAGCTGGTCGACCTTCGCGAGCGCGATGCGGCCGTTGGACGCGAAGCCCACGACCTCGATGTCCGGGTCGCGCGAGAGCGAGTCCGTCACCAGCCGGCGGATGACGACCGAGTCGTCGACCACCAGCACACGGATCCTGGTCACAGGACCTTCCTCTCTCACGCGCAGACCAGCCGCACCGGCCGGTTCGAGTTGCCCATCGGTCGGTGCGGCCGGTTCCTGAGGCCCGCAGGCCCTCGGGAGAGCGCTGTCAGTAGGTGAAACGCTCGACCCGGGCGTGCAGGTCGGCGGAGAGGCTCGTCAGGTCCGCGACCTGCGAGGACACCTCGCCGAGCACGGTCACCGCGTGGGCCGCGGAGCCCGCGACCCCGGTGATGTTCGCGGCGATCTCACCCGATCCGGTGGCCGCCTCGGCGACCGAGCGCGACATCTCGTTCGTGGTGGCGGTCTGCTCCTCCACGGCGCTCGCGATCGTCAGCTGGTAGTCGTTGATCGAGGCGATGATCGTGCCGATCTCCCCGATCGCGACCACCGCCGCGCTGGTGTCCGCCTGGATCGCCTCCACCCGGCGGGCGATGTCCTCGGTCGCCTTCGCCGTCTCCTGGGCGAGCTCCTTCACCTCGCCGGCCACGACGGCGAAGCCCTTGCCCGCCTCACCGGCGCGCGCCGCCTCGATCGTGGCGTTCAGCGCCAGCAGGTTCGTCTGCTCCGCGATCGAGGTGATCACCTTGACCACGTTGCCGATCTCCTGCGAGGACGCGCCCAGGCGGGCGACCTGCGCGTTGGTGGCGGTCGCGACCTCGGTGGCCGCCCCGGCGACCTTGGCGGCCTGCGAGGCGTTCTGCGCGATCTCCCGGATGCTGGCACCCATCTGCTCGGCACCGGCCGCCGCCGCCTGCACGTTGCGGGACACCTGCTCGGCCGCCGCCGCGACCACCCCGGCCTGCGCGGAGGTCTCCTGCGAGCCGCTGACCACGTCGCCGTTGGAGGTGGTGAGCCGCTCGGCGGTGCGCTCCACCGAGCCGGCCGCCTGCACGACCCCGGCGAGGGTGGTGCGCAGCGAGCCCTGCGCGGTGGCGAGCGCGTGGGCCATCCGCCCGGTCTCGTCCTGCCACGGCACCTCGGCGGGGACGGTGAGATCGCCCTCGGCCATCGCCTCCAGCGCGCCCTGCACGGTACGCACCGCCCCGGTGATCCGCCGGGTGACCAGCACCGCGAGCGCCCCGGACAGACCGGCGCCGACCACGAAGGCCACCAGCAGCACCATGATCGTCCGGTCGACCTCGGCCCGGCCGTCGGCGAGGATCTGGTCGACCTGCGCGTCCACCTGGCCCTGGGCGAGGGCCAGCGCGCGGCCGGCCCACTCCGGGTCGGCGGAGGCGTCGGCGGCGAGCGCGGTGGTCAGTCCTGCGGTGTCCCCGGCCTCGACCAGCGGCATCAGCGTCGCGTCCCGGTAGGAGGTCCAGGCGTCCCAGCGGTCCTGGAAGTCCGCCCACTGGCGGGTCTGCGACTGCGGGTAGTCCGAGATCGCCTCGATCTGCGCGGCGACGTCCCGGTCGTTCCACGCCGAGGACTCGAGCAGCTGGGCGCGCACGGACTCGTCGGTGGCCTCGGCGGCGCGGTGCACCAGCAGGTGGCTGCGGGTCTGCGCGGTGCGCAGCTCGGACATCGCGGACTGCAGGTCGCCGGTGAGCCCGGACATCTGCTCCAGGTTCTGCCCGGCGCGCCACAGCGCGACCGCGCCGACCCCGCCGACCAGGGCGAAGGTGCCGCCCATCACGAGCAGGGACACCGCGATCTTCAGCGCGACCGGGCGGTCCCAGAACCAGGACGCGCCGCCGCGGCGACGGGCGGGGGTGACGGTGGTGGCGCTCATCTCAGCCCAGCTCCTCTGCGGTGTAGTACCCGCCGTCGACCAGCACCTGCTGGTAGTTCTGCGCCGTGACGACCTGCGGGGCGAGCAGGTAGGAGGCCACGACCTTGACCCCGTTGTCGTAGGTGCGGGTGTCGTTGGTCTCCGGCTCGGCGCCCTCCAGCAGGGCGCGCACCATGGAGACCGTCACCTCGGCGAGCTGCCGGGTGTCCTTGTAGATCGTGGCGTACTGCTCGCCGCCGGCGATCGACTGCGCGGAGGCGAGCTCGGCGTCCTGCCCGGTCACCACCGGCAGCGGCTGGTCGGCGGTGCCGTAGCCGATCGTCTTCACCGCGTCGAGCACGGCGATCGAGATGCCGTCGTAGGGCGAGAGCACCCCGTCGAGGCGCTGGTCGGCGTAGAGCGGCAGCAGCGTCTGCATCCGGGCGGTGGCGTTCTTCGGGTCCCACGCGTCGGTGGCGATGGTGGCGAAGTCGGTCTGGCCGGAGGCCACGGTCAGCACCCCGGAGTCGAGGTAGGGCCGGAGCACCTGCATCGCGCCGTCGTAGAACACGGTGGCGTTGTTGTCGTCCGGGGACCCGGCGAACAGCTCGATCGCGTACGGGCCGACGTCGCCGGTGGGCTCGCCGCCCGCGTCCAGCACGCCGAGGCCCTGGAGCAGGGTGGTCGCCTGGAGCACGCCGACCCGGGCGTTGTCGAAGGTGGCGTAGTAGTCGACGTCCGGGGACTCGCGGATCAGCCGGTCGTAGGCGATCAGGGCGATCCCGGCGTCGGAGGCCTCCGCGAGCACGTCCTTGAGGGCCACCCCGTCGATCGACCCGATCACGAGGGCGTCGGCCCCCTCGGCGATCATGTCCTCGATCTGGGCGACCTGGGTGGGCACGTCGTTCTCCGCGTACTGGAGGTCGACGTCGTAGCCCAGCGCCTCGAGCTGCGCCTGCACGTTCTCGCCGTCGGCGATCCAGCGCTCGGACGTGGTGGTGGGCATCGCCACCCCCACCAGGGGGCGGTCCTGCGCGGTGTCCCCGCTGCTCCCGCAGGCGCTGAGCGGGCCGACGGCCAGCAGCACCAGGGCGGCGAGCGCGGCGGGACCACGGGTACGGTTCCCGTGCCTCATCTGCGACTCCTTCGTCTCGGTCCGGCGGCCGTCCCCTGCTCCCTGTGAGCCGCCGATGCTCCCTGGATCGGACGTGGTCACGGCGATGTGAGCGTTCTCCCGTGGCACCAGGACGCCCCCGTCACCCCTCGGTGGAGGGGCGACGGGGGCGTCGAGGTCGGACGTGTTCTGGGTGGTTCTGCCCGTTCTGGGGCGGACGGGGACGTTCGTCCTGGTCAGGGCCCCGGGCGCCTCCCGTGGACGCCGGGGGGTCAGTAGGTGAACTGCGAGACGCGGCCGCGCAGGTTCTCCGACAGCCGGGCCAGCTCGGAGATCGAATCGCCCATCTGGCCCAGCGTCTGCGAGGAGGACGAGGCCGCCGAGGCGACGCCGGTGATGTTGACCGCGATCTCCCCGGAGCCGGTCGCCGCCTCGGCCACCGAGCGCGACATCTCCGTCGTGGTGGCGGTCTGCTCCTCCACCGCCGAGGCGATCGTCAGCTGGTAGTCGTTGATCGACGCGATGATGTGCGAGATCTCGCCGATGGCGGTGACGGCGGCGGTGGTGTCCTCCTGGATCGCCTCCACCCGACGCGCGATGTCCTCGGTGGCCTTGGCGGTCTCCTGCGCCAGCTCCTTGACCTCCCCCGCGACGACGGCGAAGCCCTTGCCGGCCTCCCCCGCCCGGGCGGCCTCGATCGTGGCGTTGAGGGCCAGCAGGTTGGTCTGCTCCGCGATCGACGTGATGACCTTGACGACGTTGCCGATCTCCTGCGAGGACGCGCCCAGACGCTCCACCTGGTCGTTGGTGGACGCCGCGACCTCGGTGGCCTGACCGGCGACCTTGGCGGCCTGCGAGGAGTTCTGCGCGATCTCCCGGATGCTGGCGCCCATCTGCTCGGCACCGGCGGCGACGGTCTGCACGTTGCGCGAGACCTGCTCGGCAGCCGCGGCGACCACGCCGGCCTGCGCGCTGGTCTCGTCGGAGCCCGCGACCACCTGCGAGGAGGCGGCGGACAGCTCCTCGGCGGCCGCCGCGACGGTCTGCGCGGTCTCCACCACGCCGGACACCAGGGCGCGCAGGTTCTGCTGCGTGCGCTCCAGGTCCTGCGCCAGGCGGCCCACCTCGTCCCGGCCGTCCACGTCCGCCGGCACGGTCAGGTCGCCGTCACCGGCCGCCGCCAGCGAGTGCGAGACCTTGCGCAGGCGGCGCACCAGCGTCGTCGCGACGACATAGGCCACGGCGGTCGCCCCGATCGCGCCGATCAGCGCGACGACGATCACGATCAGCACCGAGCGGTCCGCGCTGGAGTCGATCGAGGCGGCACGATCCGCCGCCTGCTCGCCCTGCGCGTCGGTCTCGACCTGGAGCGCGTCCATCACGGCGGTGGTCAGCGGGCGGACCGTGCCGTCGAAGTACGCGGCGAAGGCGTCGTCGTCCCCGGAGTCGGCCAGCGGGAACAGGTCGTCCTCGGCGGCGGAGTAGTACGCGTCGAAGGCTGCGACCACGTCGTCCACCGCACCCTGGTCCACGGCGCCGTCGCGGTACTCGGCGACCAGCGCGTCCAGGTCGCCGCGCCGGGTGGTCAGCTCGTCCCGCAGCGTGGCCCGGGTCTCGGCGTCGGCGATGCCGTACTGGATCACCCGGGCACGGTCGCCCTGGTAGGAGCGCTGGATCTCGGCCAGCGTCTGCAACGGCTGGACGTTGTCCGCGTACATCGCCTCCGACTCGTGGCGCAGGTTCTGCAACGAGGCCACCGCGACCACGGCGACGACCACCGTGGTCAGGGCCATGACCGAGACGGCCGTGAGGATCTTGACCAGGACCGGGCGGTCGGCCCAGATCCGCCGGGAGGGCTGCTGCGCGCTCATCGGTGCTCTTTCTGCTTGACCTGCATGACGTAGGACGTTCGTCCCCGCCTATCGGCGGGAAAGCGCCATCTGGGAGGAAATGGCGCCCCGGTCGCGGGTGCGACCGGGGCGCGCGCTCAGTACCGGAAGCGCGACACCCGGCCGCGCAGGTCCTCGGACAGCCGGGCGAGCTCGGCGATGGCGCCGCTCATCTGGTTGAGGGTCTGCGCCGACTCGGCGGCGGCGGAGGCCACTCCGGTGATGTTCCCGGCGATCTCGCCGGAGCCGGTGGCGGCCTCGGCGACGGAGCGGGACATCTCGTTGGTGGTGGCCGTCTGCTCCTCGACCGCGCTGGCGATGGTCAGCTGGTAGTCGTTGATGCTGGCGATGATCGTGCCGATCTCACCGATCGCCCCGACCGCGCCGACGGTGTCCGCCTGGATGGCCTCCACGCGGCGGGCGATGTCCTCGGTGGCCTTGGCGGTCTCCTGCGCGAGCTCCTTGACCTCACCGGCGACCACCGCGAACCCCTTGCCCGCCTCACCGGCGCGGGCGGCCTCGATCGTGGCGTTGAGCGCGAGCAGGTTCGTCTGCTCCGCGATGGCGGTGATCGCCTTGACCACCGCGCCGATCTCCTGCGAGGAGGTGCCGAGCCGGGCGACCTGGTCGTTGGTGCTGGCGGCGACCTCGGTGGCCTGACCGGCGACCTTGGCGGCCTGCGAGGAGTTCTGCGCGATCTCCCGGATCGAGGCGCCCATCTGCTCGGCACCCGCGGCGACGGTCTGCACGTTGCGCGACACCTGCTCGGCCGCGGCCGCGACCACACCGGCCTGCGCGGACGTCTCGTCCGAACCGGCCACCACCTGCGAGGACGCCGCGGACAGCTCCTCGGCGGCGGCCGCCACGGTCTGCGCGGTCTCCGCGACGCCGGCGATCGTCCCGCGGAGGTTCTCCTGCGCGCGGGTGAGCGCCCGGGACATCCGCCCGAGCTCGTCGTGGCTGTCGACCTGCGGCGCGACGGTGAGGTCGCCGTCGGCCATCGCCTCCACGGAGCGCTGCACCTCGACCACCTGCTTGCGGATCATCCCGGCGATCACCAGGCCGACCGCCGACACCAGGGCCAGACCGGCCACCAGCACCAGCACGAGCACCCAGGAGGCGCGGGACGCCGCGGCCTGCGCGGCGTTCGACACCGAGTCCACGTACGCGGCCACCTGCGCCTCGACGTCCTCCAGCGCGGTCACCATCTGGTCGATCACCGGCTGGGAGACCTCGTCGCTGACCTGACCGAACAGCGCCTCGTCCGAGTCGAAGGCCGCCGGCACGAGCTGGTCGTCGCGGATCTGCGTCCAGGCGTCCCAGGCGGCGCGGAAGTCCGCCCACGACTGGATCTGCTCGGCGCCCAGCCCGGCCTCGAACGCCGCGGCGGCGGTCTCGAGGTCCTGGTCGGTGGCGGCCATCTTGTCCAGGAACTCCTGCTGGGCGGCCGGGTCGTCGGTGGCCGAGGCACCCGCCTGCGCGATGAGCATCCGCGCCTTGATCTCCTCCTGGTGCACCACGGCCAGCGGCGCGGACACGTCGCGGCTGACGGTCTCGACCTGGGCGGTGCGCTCGGCGAGGTCGCGCAGCGACAGCGCGGCGTAGGTGCCCGTCGCGGCGATCACCACGCCGAGCAGCGCGAGCAGCAGCAGGATCTTGGTGCGGACCCCGCGGTCGCGGAACCAGGCGGTGCCGCCCCGTCCGCGCCGCGCCTCTCCCGGGGCCGACCCGGGGGCCGCGCCCCGCGGGGTCGGGACGGTGGTGAGCATCCGGCTCGATGCCGACGTCGTCGTGGCGCCCATGCGCGTGGTCCTTCCCTCGTATCCCCTGCTGCGCACCCAGATCGGCCACGTGCACCCGGTGCTGAGCCGGTTGGTCGGGTGAGACGAGGTGGAAGCGGAGCGGACCGAGGGCTGAACCGGATCACCCGGGACCTCGGGCTCAGCGGGGAGGGACCTGCCCGGTCGACTCGCGCCAGACCACCCGCTGCACGCCGGCCAGCGGCTCCGGGTCGGCCTCGCCGCGCACCCGGGCGACCAGGGTGCGCATCGCCCAGTCGCCGAGGGCGGCGAAGTCCACCCGCACGGTGGTGAGCGAGGGGCGCTGGAACGCGACCGTCGGGGCGTCGTCCCAGCCGGTGACCGCGACGTCCTGCGGCACCCGCCAGCCCCGGTCCAGGCAGGCGCGCACGGCGGCGGTGGCGACCAGGTCGTTGGCGGCGACCACCACCACCGGCGGCAGGTCGGCGGGCAGATCGCGCACCGCGGCCACGGCGTGCTCGCCGGACCAGCCGCAGACGTGCACGCCCAGGTCCTCGACCCCGAGGTCGGCGACGGTGGCGAGGTAGGCGTCGCGACGGGTGCGCGCGGAGTGGAAGCCCAGGTCGCCCGCGAGGTGCAGGAAGCGACGGTGGCCGCGCGCGGCCAGGGTGGTGACGATCTCGCGCACCGGCTCGGCGCCGAGCAGATCACCGGTGACGCGCAGCCGCTCGTCGAAGGCGTCGTGCACGGCGACGACCACCGGCGCGCCCGGGGCCTCGGCGGCGCCCGCGGGCAGGGGCAGGAAGGTCAGCACGCCCTCGAAGGCGCCCGCACCCAGCACCTCGGCCAGCACGGCGGCGCGGGCGGCCGGGTCGGCGGGCACGGTGCGGATCTCCAGCGTGCGACCGGCGGCGTCGGCCACCGCGCCGGCAGCGGCCAGCAGCCCGCCGGGGGCGTCGCCCGGGGTCGGCACCAGGATCGCCAGCCGGCCGGTGCGACCGGTGCGCATCGAGCGCGCCGCGAGGTTGGGCCGGTAGCCGAGGTCGGCGGCGGCGGCCAGCACGCGGGCCCGGGTGGCGTCGGTGATCTTCGGGCTGCCCGACAGCGCGTAGGACACGGTCGCCTGGGAGACCCCGGCGGCACGGGCCACGTCGCGGCTGGTCGGGCGGGCGGTCATGGCGACCAACCTAGCGGCCTGCCCTTGACGCTGCGGGGAGGCGGGCTGATCATGGGTGATACGTATCACCGACGATCCGTCCGACCCAGGAGCCATGGCATGAAGAAGTCCGAGGGCGCCGCCTTCGCCCCCGACCCGATCCCCCGCCCCGTCGTCGCGCCCGGCGAGCTGGTGTTCGCCGCCGCCCGCCTGGACCACGGGCACGTCTACGGCATGTGCGAGGGGTTGATCGGCGCCGGCGCCACCCTGGGCTGGGTGCACGACCGCGACCCGCAGAAGGTCGCCGAGTTCTGCGCCCGCTTCCCGCAGGCGAGGGTCGCCCGCAGCGAGGACGAGATCCTGGCCGACCCCGCGGTGCGGCTGGTGGCGGCGGCCGCGGTGCCCGACCAGCGCGCGCCCTTCGGAATCCGGGTGATGGACGCCGGCAAGGACTACTTCACCGACAAGTCCCCGCTGACCACGCTGGCGCAGGTCGCCGACGTGCGCGCCGCCGTCGCCCGGACCGGCCGGAAGTACGCCGTCTACTACTCCGAGCGGATCCACGTCGAGGCGGCGGTGCTCGCCGGTCAGCTGGTGGACCGCGGCACGATCGGCCGGGTGGTGCAGGTGCTGTCGATGGGCCCGCACCGGGTCGGCGACCCGCGCACCCGCCCCGACTGGTTCTTCGACAAGAACCGCTACGGCGGGATCCTCTGCGACATCGGCAGCCACAACTTCGAGCAGATCCTGCACTTCACCGGCTCCACCGACGCCGAGATCATCGGCTCCACGATCGGCAACTACCACCACCCGGCGCTCCCCGGCCTGGACGACTTCGGCGACGCCCACGTGGTGACCGACTCCGGCGCCACCGGCTACGTGCGGGTGGACTGGCTGACGCCGGACGGCCTGAGCACCTGGGGCGACGGCCGGACCTTCCTGCTCGGCACCGAGGGGTACATCGAGCTGCGCAAGTACGTCGACGTCGGCCGCGAGGCCGCCGGCGGGCACCTGTTCGTGGTGGACGGCGAGGGCGAGCGGCACCTGCGTGCCGACGGCAGCGTCGGGTACCCGTTCTTCGGGCAGCTGGCCCGCGACGTGCTGGACCGCACCGAGACCGCCATGGGCCAGGAGCACGCGCTCACGGCCGCCGAGCTGGCCGTGCGGGCTCAGCTCGCCGCCCGCGAGCTGACCGGGCGTGACCGGTGAGCGCCGGCACGCCGCTGCGGTTCGCGCTGGTGGGCTGCGGCAACATCGGGCGGACCCATGCCGAGGCGCTGGCCCGGCTCGCGGCTCACGGCCCCGGCGACGCCGCGCTGGTCGCCGTGCAGGACGTCGTGCCGGAGCGCGCCGCCGCCTTCGCCGCCGAGCACGGCGCCCGCGCGCTCACCTGGGCGCAGGTGCTCGCCGACCCCGAGATCGACGCGGTGACCATCTGCACCCCCAGCGGCACGCACGCCGACCTCGGCATCGCCGCGCTGGAGGCCGGCAAGCACGTGGTGGTCGAGAAGCCGATGGACGCCGACCTCGCGCAGGCCCGCCGGCTCCAGGACGCCGCCGACCGCACCGGCCTGACCCTCGCCGTGATCAGCCAGCACCGCTTCGACCCCGCCACCCGGGCCGCCGCCACGGTGGTCGCCGCCGGCGGGCTCGGCCGCACCACGCTGGTCGAGGTGTCGGTGCCGTGGTGGCGCCCGCAGGGGTACTACGACGCCGACGCCTGGCGCGGCACCCGGGCCGGGGACGGCGGCGGGGCGCTGATCAATCAGGCGATCCACACCGTCGACCTGATGCTCGCGCTCGCCGGGCCGGTGGTCCGGGTGCAGGCGGTGGCGGCCACCCTGGCGCACACGATCGAGGTGGAGGACGTGGTGGTCGCGACGCTCACCTTCGCCGACGGGGCGATCGGCACGCTGGCGGCCTCGACGGCGGTGAACCCCGGACGCCCGGCACGGCTCGCGCTGCACGGCGACGGCGGGGTGCTGGTGATCGAGGGGGACGCGGTGGTGCTGGACGAGCGGGCGGACGGGGGCGGCGGGGGCTCTGTCGTCGCGCCGACGGCGCCGACGGCCGACGCGCTGCGGGTCGCCGGGGCGGGCAGCACGGCGGTCGCCCCGGTGGCGGCGCAGGTGGTGGCCGAGTGGGGCCGCGCGCACACGGAGCAGCTGGCGGACGTGGTCGCGGCGGTCCGGGAGGGGCGGGCGCCGGAGGTCGGCGGGCCGGAAGGGCTGCGCGCGCTGGCGCTGGTGGACGCGGTGTACCGCGCGGCGCGCACCGGGACGGCGGTCGACCTGGCGGGGTGAGGCGCGGGCGAGGCCGGGGCGGCGCGAGGCCGGGCGGGATCGCACCGCCGGTGGCCGCGGCCGGCCGCGCGCGCCCGCCCGGCCGCGCGCGGGGGGTCAGCGCAGGATGACCGAGAACGGCACCGCGTGGTGCCCCGGCGCCGAGCGGTCCACCCCGGTCAGCAGGTCCAGCGCCCGCTCCGCCACGCCGGATCGCCCGGGGTCGACGGTGGAGAACGCCGGCACCGAGAACCGCCCCTCGGCGATGTCGTCGAAGCCCATCACCTCGACGTCCTCCGGCACCCGCACCCCGCGCACCCCCAGCGTGTACAGCGCGCCGAGGGCGAGCGAGTCGCTGAAGCAGAGCAGCGCGTCGGGGGCGGCCCCGGCGTCCAGCAGCCGCTCGGCGGCCACCGATCCCTCGGCGCGGTTGAAGTCGCCGACGTGCCCGAGCAGCGCCGGGTCGACCGGGATGCCCGCCTCGTCGAGCGCCCGCCGGTAGCCGGCGTACCGCAGCCGCGAGGTGTCGTCCTGGGCGCCCTCGTCCTGCACGCCGATCGCGGCGATCCGGCGGTGCCCGCGGTCCAGCAGCGCGCGGGTGGCCGCGGCTGCCGCGCCGACGTTGTCCACGCCGACGTGGTGCACGTCGTCGCCGGCCAGGGCCTCGCCGTGCTCGCCGAGCAGCACCAGCGCGGAGCGGCTGCGCCGGGCGTCCAGGTCGGCGCGGGTGAGCGCGAGCGGGCTGAGGATCAGGCCGTCCAGCGCAGGCAGCCGGACGCCCTCGAGCATGTCGATCTCGATCTCGCGGCGGCCGCCGGTCTGCGCGACGAGCACGGTGAGACCGCGGGCCTGCGCGGCGTCCACGAAGACGGCGGCCAGCTCGGCGAAGTACGGCTCGGCGAGCGAGGGCAGCACCAGCGCCAGCACCCCGCTGGTCCCGCTGCGCAGGTGGCGGGCGGCGAGGTTGGGGCGGTAGCCGAGCTCCTCGATCGCGGCCTCGACCCGGGCGCGCACCTCGGCGCCGACCCACCCGGTGCCGTTGACCACGTTCGACACCGTCTTGCTGCTCACCCCGACCTGCGCGGCGATGTCCGCCAGCGTGACGCGCGTGCCGGCCACGGCAGCCTCCTCCCGCGCCTGTCCCCGACGCGATCGTCCGATGCTAGCGGCCCCGTCGTCCGGCACCGCTCAACGTCGAACTATGCCGTGCATGCTGCTAGCGTTCAACGTTGAACCACCGATCCGGTCCTGCCGGGTCACGACGCCCGGATCGACGACGACCCGGTGCGCGGCCGGAGCCCGCGGACCGACGACACCGAAGGACTGCGCCCATGACCGACTGGTCCCCGACCTTCGCCCTGCGGGCGAGCACGCAGGACGGGCAGCGCCTGCGTCCGCAGCTGCTCCGCGAGCGCTACCACGACCTCAGCGGCCCCTGGGGCTTCGCCCACGACGACCTGGACGTCGGCGAGGCCGAGGGCTGGCACGACGGCCGGGCCCTGCCGCGCACGATCACCGTGCCGTTCCCGCCCGAGTCCGCGGACTCCGGGATCGGCGACACCGGCTTCCACCCCGTCGTCTGGTACCGCCGCGACCTCACCCCCGCCGACCTCGCCGCCGCCGGTGACGCCCCGGGCCGCCGGCTGCAGCTGCACCTGGGCGCGGTCGACCACCGCGCGCGGGTGTGGGTGGACGGCGCGCTGGTCGGCGAGCACGAGGGCGGGCACACCCCGTTCACCGTGGACGTCACCGACGTGGTGCGGCGCACCGGCACCGACGCGCCGCACGTGGTCGTGGTCCGGGCGCAGGACGACCCGCAGGACCTCGCGCAGCCGCGCGGCAAGCAGGAGTGGCAGGACGCCCCGCACGCGATCTGGTACCACCGCACCACGGGCATCTGGCAGCCGGTCTGGCTGGAGGCGGTCGACCCGGTGCACGTCGAGCGCCTGTGGTGGACCTGCGACGTCACCGACGGCACCGCCACCGCGCGGGTCACGCTGAGCCGCGCCGTCGCCGCGACCGTCGAGGTCACCGTCGCCCACGAGGGGCGCCCGCTCGGCGGCGCCGCGGTCACGGTGGTGGACAGCGACTGCGACCAGCGCGAGGTGGTGGTCACCGTGCCGCTGGCGGGCCAGCGCAACGGGCAGGGCTACGAGCACCTGCTGTGGCGGCCGGGCGCGCCGGTGCTGCTGGACGCCTGGGTCTCGGTCGCCGTGGCCGGCGCCACCCGGGACGTGGTCGCCAGCTACCTGGGCCTGCGCAGCGTCGGCACCGCCGAGGGCCACCTGCTGGTGAACGACCGTCCGGTGGTGCTGCGCTCGGTGCTCAGCCAGGGCTACTGGCCCTCCTCGCACCTGGCGGCACCCTCCGCCGACGCGCTGCGCCGCGAGGCCGAGCTGATCGCCGAGCTGGGCTTCAACGCGGTGCGGGCGCACCAGAAGGTCGAGGACCCGCGCTTCCTGTTCCACGCCGACCGGCTGGGCCTGCTGGTCTGGGGCGAGATGGCCGCGACCTACACGTTCTCCGACACCGCCGTGCGCCGCACGGTGACCGAGTGGACGCAGGCGGTGCTGCGGGACCGCTCGCACCCGAGCATCGTCACCTGGGTCCCGCTGAACGAGAGCTGGGGCGTGCAGCACATCGCGCACCGCCCGGAGCAGCGCGCGCTCGCCGAGACGCTCTACCACCTGACCAAGGCGCTGGACCCGACCCGGCCGGTGATCTCGAACGACGGCTGGGAGCACGGCACCTCCGACCTGTGGACGATCCACGACTACGAGTCCGCGGGCGCGGTGCTGTCCGGACGCTACGACGTGCCGGCGGCCACGCTGCGCGCGTGGGTGGCGGGCATGGGCCCGGCGGGCCGGCGGATCCGGCTGGACGGCGCGGCGGAGCACGGGCAGCCGATCATGCTCACCGAGTTCGGCGGCGTGAAGTGGTCCGCGGACGCCGAGCCCGGCGACGCCTGGGGGTACTCGGCGGCGAGCGACGCGGCCGACTTCGACCGCCGGATCGCCGAGATCCTGGCCGCGGTGGAGCCGGCGCTGTCCTCCGCGACGGATCGCGGGCTGGCCGGCTGGTGCTGGACCCAGCTCACCGACACCCTGCAGGAGCGCAACGGCCTGCTCACCGAGCAGCGCGAGCCCAAGCTGCCGATCGAGCGGCTGCGCGCGCTGATCCAGGGGACCGCCGCCGTGGGCGTCGCGGGGACTCGCGAGGGCGTTGTCGGCGACGCGGACGGGTGCTAGCGTGACCGAGCGCCTAGTTCAACGTCGTACTACGCACGCAGGCTCCCCGCACGCCCCCGGATCAGCGGGGACGTCCGTTCCATGGTTCAACGATGAACTCGGTGCGATGCCGCACCCCACCGACCCGGCCCGGCGAACCCCGCCGACGGCCACCGCACGGCCCGGACGACCCGGGAGCTCAAGGAGGAGTGACATGACGAGGAAGACCATCGCGGCCCTGGTCGCCGCCGGCACGGCGCTGGCCATGGCAGCCTGCGGCAGCGGAGGCAGCGGGTCCGACAGCTCCGGCGGGTCCGGGGACGGCTCCGGCGAGATCACCTTCACCTGGTGGGGCAACGAGGAGCGCGCCGCCCAGTTCGAGGAGGCGATCGGCCTGTTCGAGGAGCAGAACCCGGACATCGACGTGGTCCGGAACTTCAACTCGTGGAGCGACTACTGGACCGCCCGCAACACCGAGGCCGCCGGCCGCGCGCTGCCCGACGTCGTCATGATGGACGTCGGTTACCTGGGCCAGTACGCGCAGAAGGGCCTGTTCCTCGACCTCACCGACTACCAGGGCGACGCGCTGGACACCTCCGGCTTCACCGACACCCTGCTCGGCTCGGGCGAGGTGGACGGCCAGCTGGTCGGCGTCCCGCTCGGCTCCGGCGTCTGGTCGATGATGTACAACAAGGACCTGCTGGACGGCCTCGGCATCGACCACCCCACCGAGGACATGGACTGGGACGACTTCCAGACCTGGTCCGCCGAGGTCAACGCCGCCGGCGCCTCGGTCTCCCCCGCGCAGTACGGCGCGGACGACTTCACCGGCAGCCTGCCCGCGTTCATGTACCACCTGATGCAGGACGGCAGCGAGGTCTTCACCGAGGACGGCCAGCCCGACTTCACCGAGCAGGACGTGGTCGACTTCCTCGAGACCGGCACCGACTCGCGCACGGACGGCACGTTCTTCCCGATCGAGCGGTCGATGGCGCTGGCCCCGGTCGGCGGCTTCGGCTCCGGCGAGGTCGCGACCTGGTTCAACTGGAGCACCACGCTCACGCAGGGCATGGCCGACACCGGCACCGAGAACCTCGGCATGATCACCCCGCCGCTGGAGCCCGGCGCCGACTCCCACGTGCTGTCGGAGAAGGCGAGCATGCTGCTCACCGTCGCCCAGAACTCGAAGAACCCCGACGCCGCCGTGGCCCTGGTGGACTTCCTCGCCAACTCGCCCGAGGTCGCCGCGATCTTCGGCACCTCGCTGGGCACCCCCGCCACCGACGCCCGCCGTGAGGCCGTCGACAAGTCCGCGGCCGACGAGGTGATCGACGCGTACCTGACGCACGTCGCCGACCAGGTGACCGTCAGCTACCCGCTGCTGCCCACCGGCTACGGCTCGGTCGAGGCGAAGTGGGTCGAGCTGCACGAGCAGCTGCGCTACGGCCAGATCGACGAGGAGGAGTTCGCCTCGACGCTGTTCTCCGAGATGGACCTCGCGCTCAACGGCTGACCCCACCGCCGGGGCGGGCGCGCACCCACCGCCCGCCCCGGCCACCATCCCCCGAGCAGAGGAGGTCTGGTCATGGCAGCACCCGCTGTGACGCCGGATCCCGGCCGCGCGCGCGCGGCCCGTCGCACCAAGCGCGCGGACACCCGCGCGGGATACGCGTTCCTGTCGCCCTGGCTGATCGGGTTCTTCGCCCTGACCGCCGGCCCGATGATCGCGTCGCTGTACCTGTCGTTCACCGACTACGACCTGTTCTCCTCGCCGCAGTGGACCGGGCTGGAGAACTACCAGCGCCTGCTGGACGACCCGAACTTCGTGCAGGCCGCCAAGGTGACGCTGCTGTACGTGCTGGTCGGGACCCCGGTGAAGCTGATCGGGGCCCTGGCGGTGGCGATGCTGCTGAACAGCTCGCGCCGCGGCCAGGGGTTCTACCGCTCGGCGTACTACCTGCCCTCGCTGATCGGCGGCAGCGTGTCGATCGCGATCGTGTGGAAGGCGATCTTCATCGACGACGGCGTGGTCGCCCGGATCACCGACGCCCTCGGCGGTCCCGACGCCGCGCAGGGCGGCTGGGTGGGCGACCCGACCCGCACCATGCCGATGCTGATCCTGCTGACGGTCTGGCAGTTCGGCGCCCCGATGGTGATCTTCCTGGCCGGGCTCAAGCAGGTGCCCGCCGAGCTGTACGAGGCCGCCGAGGTGGACGGCGCCGGCGCGATCCGCAAGTTCTGGCGGATCACCGTGCCGATGCTCTCGCCGGTGCTGTTCTTCAACCTGCTGCTCGAGACGATCCACGCGTTCCAGATCTTCAACTCCGCGTTCATCATCTCCGGCGGCACCGGCGGGCCCGCCCGCTCCACGCTCTTCTACACGCTGTACCTCTACTTCCGCGGGTTCCGGGACTTCCAGATGGGCTACGCCTCCGCGATGGCGTGGGTGCTCGTGGTGGTCGTCGGGCTCGTCACGCTCGTGCTGTTCCGCACCTCGAAGGCGTGGGTGCACTACTCCGGAGGCAACCGATGAGCGCGTCCACCACGGTCCGCGGACCGCGCACCCCCGACGCCCCGGCCCCGTCCACGGCGACCCTGCGCACCGCCGCGCGCCGCCGCCGGGGCCTGCGCTCGGCGGTGTTCCACGTCGGGGCGCTCGCCATGCTGGCGGTGATCCTCTACCCGGCGGTGTGGATGCTGATGTCCACCTTCAAGCCGTCGAACCAGATCGTCGGCTCCGTGTCCCCGATCCCGAGCTCGTTCACGCTGGACAACTACGTGACGGCGCTGGGCGGGATCGGCGGCATCTCGTTCTGGACGTTCGTCACCAACTCGCTGATCCTGGCGGTGGCCAGCGTGGTCGGCGTGCTGGTGTCCTGCTCGCTGACGGCCTACGCCTTCGCCCGGGTGCAGTTCCCCGGCCGCAACGTGTTCTTCGTCTGCATGATCGGCACGATGCTGCTGCCGTTCCACGTGGTGATCATCCCGCAGTACATCGTGTTCAACGATCTCGGCCTGGTGAACACCTACTGGCCGCTGCTGCTGGGCAAGTTCCTCGCCGCCGACGCGTTCTTCGTGTTCCTGATGATCCAGTTCATGCGCGGGCTGCCCGGCGAGCTGGACGAGGCGGCGCGGATCGACGGCGCGGGCCACCCGCGGATCTTCGTCTCGATCATGCTGCCGCTGATGCAGCCCGCCCTGGTCACCAGCGCGATCTTCGCGTTCATCTGGTCGTGGAACGACTTCTTCGGGCCGCTGCTCTACCTCAAGAGCCCGAGCATGTACACGATGCCGATCGCGCTGCGCGCCTACGTGGACCAGACCTCCACCAGCGACTACGGCGCGCAGATGGCGATGGCGGTGCTCGCGCTGCTGCCGGTGATGCTGTTCTTCTTCGCCTTCCAGCGGCACCTGGTCGGCGGCGTCGCCACGCAGGGGCTGAAGGGATGAGCCGGCCGGCGGCGCGGACCTCGACCGTGGCCCCCGAGCACCTGCGGCGGTTCGGCGGCGGAGCGGTGGCGCCGTTCAGCCAGATGCTCACCGTCGGCCTGGTGGTGTGCGCGCTGTCGCTGCCGCTGGTCACCGCCCTGCCTGCGCTGGCCGCCGGGGTGCACCACCTGGACGAGCACCTGCGCGCCGGGCGGGACGGCTGGGGCGACCTGCTCCGGCGGTGCTGGGACGCGATCCGCACCGGCTGGTGGCTCGGCCTCGCCGTGGTGGCGCTGACCGGGCTGCTGGCCGTCGACGTCATGGCGGGGCTGCGCGGGCTGGTGCCCGGCGGCGCGCTCGTCGCGGTGACCAGCGGCGTGCTGCTCGCCGGGGTCGTGGTGGTCGCCGCACGCACGGCCGCGCTGTGGACCCCGGGGGCACGGTGGGCGGACCTGGTGCGCACCGGGGCGCGGGTGGCCGGGGCCGACCCGGTCGGCTCGGTGTTCGTGCTGCTCGGCGTGGGGGTGTCCGCGGTGGTGGTGTGGATGCTGCCGCCGCTGGTGGTGATCACCCCGGGGATGCTGGCCGTGGCGCTGCTCGCCGCCGAGCGCCGCCGCACCGCCCGGGCGGAGGCCGTCGCCGGCTGATCCGCGTGCCCGTACGACGAGGCCCCCGCCACCGGGTCGCGGTGACGGGGGCCTCGTGGCGCGGGCGGATCAGGCGGCGGTGGCCTGATCCACGTCGAGGACCAGCAGCAGCCGGCCGTCCAGCTTGTGCGCACCGAGGATCAGCGGGCGCAGCGCGGCGTCCAGCGTCTCCGGCGGGGCCTCGAAGGTCTCCGGACCGACCTCCATCACGTCGCCGATCTCGTCGACCAGCAGGCTGACGGGCTCCCCCGCCACCTGCACGACGACCATCATCGGCTCCGCGTCCTCGCCGAGGGCGGCCAAGCCGAGACGCGGACGCAGGTCCACGGTCAGCACGACCTGCCCGCGCAGGTTCACCAGGCCGGCGACCCCGGGCGGGGCCAGCGGGACGCGGGTGCGCACGTGCGAGCGCAGCGCCTCCTGCACGCGGGTGACGTCGACGCCGTACAGGCTGCCGCCCAGCGTGAACGTGACGTACTGGCTCATCGGGCCGCTCCCACCAGCTCGGCCTCGCCGACCTGCGTCGGGAGGGTGTCGTACCCGATGCCGGTCGGCTCGGGACGCTCGTCGTAGAACGCGGCGTCGGCGGCGAGGATCGCGCGGCGCACGTCCAGCAGCTCGGTGACGCGCTCGCCGAGCACCGTGGAGCCGACCAGGCCGGCGTCCTCGATGTCGGAGTGCCGGGCGGAGTCGTCGTCCACGATGTCCACGATCTCGCGGACCACCAGGCCGACGCTGCGGCCTGCGCGGCTGTAGACCACCAGCAGCAGCTCGGAGGTCTCCTCGGAGCCGTAGGCGCCCAGCAGCCGGTCCAGGCGGGCCAGCGGCAGGATCGTGCCGCGGTACTGGACCACCTCGCGACCGCCGACGTACTCGACCTGCTCGGCCTGCACGTGCTCCAGACGGGCGACCGACGCGAGCGGCATGGCGACCTGACGGCCACCGCCGATCCCGACCACCAGCACCTGCTGCACCTCGTGCGCGGCACCGGCACCGGCACCGGCCCGGGCGTCGCGGGAGGCGACGTCGAGCTCGCCGGCCAGGGCGCGGCGGGCGATGGCCTGCACGTCCAGGATCAGCGCGACGTGACCGTCACCCAGCACGGTGGCACCGGCGTACGCGCCGATCGCCTTGAGCCGGGCGGACAGCGGCTTGACCACGATCTCCTCGGTGTTGAGGACGCGGTCGACCAGCATGCCGAAGCGCTGGTGGTCGGACTGCACGACCGCGATCACCGAGGACTCGGAGCGGGCGGCCAGCTCGGCGACGTCCGAGGACCCGGCGCCGTCCACCTCGAGCACCGAGGCCAGCGACACCAGCGGCAGCAGCTCGCCGCGCAGGCGGTACACCGGGGCCTCGTGGATGTGCTCGATGCCGGACTCGGAACGCTGGGAGTCCAGCGCCACCAGCTCCAGCAGGTTGACCTGCGGGATCGCGTAGAGGTCGCCGGCGCTCTCCACGGTGAGCGCGGGCATGATCGCCAGCGTCAGCGGGATGCGCAGCCGCCAGGTGGTGCCGCGGCCGACGACCGAGTCGACGTCCACCGCCCCGCCGATGGCCTCGATCTTGGTGCGGACCACGTCCATGCCGACACCGCGGCCGGAGACGTTGGTGACCGCCTCGGCGGTGGAGAAGCCGGGCAGGAAGAGCAGCTGGAGCAGGTCCGCCGGGCTCATCGCAGCCGCCTGGTCGGCGGTGCGCAGCCCCTTCTGGACCGCCTTGGCGCCGATCTTCTCCGGGTCGATGCCGCGACCGTCGTCCGCAACCTCCACGACCACCTGGCCGGAGGCGTGGTAGGCGCGCAGGGTCAGCACGCCGCGCGGCGACTTGCCGGCGGCCACGCGGTCCTCGACGGCCTCGATGCCGTGGTCCACCGCGTTGCGCACCAGGTGCGTCAGCGGGTCCTTGACGGCCTCGAGCAGCGAGCGGTCGAGCTCGGTGTCGCCACCGGACAGCTCCAGGTGCACCTCGCGGTGGCAGGCCGCCGCCAGGTCGCGCACGATGCGCGGCATCTTGGACCACAGGTGCTCGATGGGCTGCATGCGGGTCTTCATGACCCCCTCCTGCAGCTCACCGGCGATGAGGTTCAGCCGCTGCGCGGAGCGGGCGAGGTCGACGTCGTCGGTGCCCGTGGCGAGCCGGCTGATCTGGTTGCGGGCCAGCACGAGCTCGCCGACCTGACGCATCAGGGCGTCCAGCAGGTCCACGTCCACGCGGATCGACGCGTCGGCCGCGCCACCGCGCAGGGTGCCGAGCTCCTCGGCAGCAGCAGCGGCGGGCGCGGCGGCCGGGGCAGCAGCAGCCGGGGCCGCGACGGGCTCGGGGGCCGGTGCCGGCTCCGGGGCGCGCGGGGTCGGCACCGCCGGGGCGGCGGCGACGGGCGCGGGCTCGACAGCGACCGGCTCGACAGCGACCGGCTCGGCGGCGACCGGCTCGGGCTCGACGGCGACCGGCTCGGGGACCACCGGCGCGGGCGCTGCGGCGACCGGCTCGGCGGCAGGGGCAGCGGGCGCGGGGGCGGCCTCGGCGGCGGCACCCGGCTCACGGCTCTGGATGTCCTCGATCGCCGCGACCACCGGGGCGATGTCCACGGAGCCCTCGCCACCGTCGACCTCGATCGCGCGCAGGATCTCGCGGATCGTGTCGACCAGGCGCAGCAGCACGTCGGTCGTCGGCTGGTCCATCGAGCGCCGGCCGTCGCGCAGCTCCACCAGCAGGTTCTCGCCCGCGTGGGCCACCCGCTCGAGCTGCGAGAACGCCAGGAACCCGCTCGTGCCCTTGATCGTGTGGATCGTCCGGAAGACGCTCGCGATCAGCGCGCGTGATCCGGGCTCGCTCTCGAGCGCCACCAGGTCCTGATCGAGCTGGTCGAGATTCTCGTGACTCTCGACCAGGAACTCGCGGACGATCTCGTCCATGTCCTCCACCGCTGCCTCCTACCGGGACGCCCCGTCATCGGTGAGGATCGGCGGGCACGCCCGCTGCGTGAGACATTCCGGCCTCGCGGTGCCCCGGACGGCGGGTGAGAACGCCCCGACCACCCGCCCGGGTGAACGCCCGGGGAAGCGCGTGCCGCACCCCCAGGGCCGTTCGGGTGGCCCCGCGAGCGATCGCGCAGGTCAGCACCCCTGCCCGTCGCCCACCGACGAGGTCGGTGGTTCATGCGCAATCATGCGGGCCGCTGGCCCGTGATCGCGTCGCAACCACCGACCTCGCGGGGAAGGTGGGCGCGTGCAGGGTGGGGTGCGGGTCAGTCCTGGGGGTCTGCAGGCGTGGCGGGGTCCGCGCCGCCGAGCAGGGAGCGCAGGGACTCGGCCGCCTCGTCGCCACCCTCGGTCGCGGCGACGTTCGCGGCGGTGACGGCCTCCAGCACCTCGGCGCGGTGCACGGCGACCGAGCGGGGGGCGTCGATGCCGAGGCGGACACCGTCGCTGCGCACCTCGATCACGGTCACGACCACGTCGTCCCCGATCACGAGTCGCTCTCCGACGCGCCTGCTCAGCACCAGCATGGCGCCGACCCTACCTGGCGTGGGCGCGCCGTCCAGAGTCCCGCGCCCGAGGTGGCGGATGACGAACCGGGACGGATACGACGCCGGGGCACCCGTCCGGCCGCTCAGGTGCACCCGTCCGTGCGCGTCGCACACCCCTGACCAGCGCCGGTGCGGTCGCATTCCGCCGCCGAGTTCGGTGGTTCGTGCAGGAAATGGGCCCCCGAACCACCGAGCTCGGCCCGAACCACCGAACTCACGGGAGGAGGAGAGCGGAGGATGCAGGAAGGGGTGCGCGGGAAGGGAAGCGCGGCGCTCAGCCCCAGACGGTGCCGTCGGGGAGGTGCTCGCCGAGGGCTGCCGCCCAGGCCACGCGGGAGGCGGGCACGCCGTCGATCCACGCGACCGGGATGCCGAGGCCGAGCACGGTGCCGGGCTCGCTGGTGTCGAACAGCCCGGAGACCGCGAGCGCGTCGATCGGCCGCAGCGACCCGACCGCGCCGAGCCAGCGCACGCAGTCGCGCACCTTGGAGCGCGCGTCCACGGCGGCCCACACCTGGTCGGGGGCCAGGGCGGCGAGCAGCTCGGCGCCCGCGGCCTCGCGGGTGCGGCCGGGGCGGACGCCGAGGGCGACGACGGTGAGCTCCTCGGCCTCGCCGGCACGGGCACGCCAGCGCTCGGCGGCCTGCGGGGTGGTGAGGCGGCGGCCGTGGCCGGTGGTGGGCTCGACGTCACCGGCGTGCACGACGGAGCCTGCCCCGCCGGCGCCGGAGCGCAGGGCGAGCAGGTCGGCGGTGCGCACGGCGTCCTCGGGCGGGCCGACGACCACCAGCACCGTGCCGGGCTCCCGGGGCACCGGCGGGGCGGTGGGCACGTGCGCGAGCAGGCGGGACAGCTCGACGGGGCCGCTGCCGGCGGCGTCGAGCAGGGCGGCGGGCAGGCCGAGCTCCTCCAGGTCGGCGCGGGCGACTCCCCCACCGGGGACCGGCACGGCCGGAGCGACCGGCGCAGGCACGGCCGCAGCAGTAGCGGCCACCGGGGCCGCGGTCACCGCCGGGGCGGCCAGCGGCTCGAACGTCCGGGCGTCCGCCTCCGGCACCACCGGCGCCGCAGCGGCGGCGCCGGCGGGCGGCGGCACCTCGAGCTGGTGGTCCTCGCCGATCCCGCCGGTGAGCTGGCGCATCCGCTCCAGCACGGAGGCGAAGGCCTCCTCGCCGGTGGACACCCGCGGGCCGGGCTTCTCGACGGCACCCGGTCCGCCGGGCGCACCCGGCGCGAGCACCGTGGACCCGGGCGGGCCGTCGTCGCCGGCGTCGGCCGCGGCGAGCAGCCCCTCCAGCCCGACCGGGCCGGACGAGCCCGCTCCGCCCTGCACCACGCCGCCGGGGCCGAGGCGTCGGCGCAGCAGCGTGGGCTGCGGGGCGCTGCTCTCGTCCGGCACGTCGATCGTCAGCTCGTACCGCTCGCGGGCGAAGAACCCCGCGACACCGCCGGTCCGGACACGCTCGGCGCGCACCACCCGGGCGGTGGGACCGAACTCGGCGCGCACGTGCACCATGAGCTCGGCCAGATCAGCACCCTCAAGCAGCAATCGCGTGGGCACCCGTCACCGTCCCGACCGTCTCGATCCGCACGCCGCCGCCGGTGACCTCGGGGTACGACAGCACCGCGAGCCGGTCCAGGCCCAGCAGCACGACCTTGCGCAGCGCGGGCCGCAGGGCGGGCGCGCAGACCAGCACCACGGTGCGGCCGGTGGCCTCGGCCTCGCTCACGGCGATGCGCAGACGGTCGAGCATGGCCTCCAGTCTGGCGGGGTCGGTGACGATCTGCACACCTGCGTCCGAGGGACGGAGCGACTCGACCAGCTGCTGCTCGAACACCGGGTCCAGGGTGAGCACCCGCAGCACGCCGTCCTGCACGTAGGGGGTGCACAGCGCGGCGCCGAGCGAGGTGCGGGCGGCCTCGACCAGGCCCTCCGGGTCGGTGCTGACCTTGGCGCGCAGGGTGAGCGACTCGTAGATCCGGCCGAGGTCGCGGATCGGCACCTCCTCGGCCAGCAGGCCCTGGAGCACGCGCTGCACCTCGCCCAGGCTGAGCAGCCCGGGGATCAGCTCGTCCACCACGGACGGGTTGACCTGCTTGACGCCCTCGGTGAGCACCCGCACGTCCTCGCGGCCGAGCAGGCGCGGGGCGTTGCGGGTGATGATCGCGCCCAGGTGGGTGATCAGCACGGACACCCGGTCGACCACGGTGGCGCCGGCCATCTCGGCGGCGTGCCGCAGCTCGGCGGGCACCCACTTGCCGGGCAGGCCGAACACCGGCTCCACCACCTGCTGGCCGGGCAGCGAGGCCAGGTCGTCGCCGAGCGCGAGCACCCGTCCCGACGGGGTCTCGCCGCGGCCGACCTCGACACCGGCGATCCGCACCACGTAGGTGGAGCGCGGCAGGTCCACCGAGTCGCGGGTGCGCACCGGCGGCACGACGATGCCGAGGTCCATCGCGATCTTGCGGCGCAGGCCGCGCACCCGGTGCAGCAGGTCCTGGTCGGGGCCGTTGCCGACCATGTCGACCAGGTCGGGGGCGAGCAGGATCTCCAGCGCGTGCACCCGCATCTGCTCGATCAGCTGCTCGGGGGTCTCGGCGGTGGCCGGTGCGTCGGTCACCTGCCCGACCTGCGCGGCGAGCTCGGCGGCGGCCTTCTCCTTCTTCTCGGTCGACTTGATCCGCTGGGCCAGCACGATCAGCGTCGCGCCGACCAGCACGAAGGGCAGCTTCGGCATGCCGGGCAGCAGGGCCAGGGCGATGGCGCCGCCGCCGGCGATCATCAGGGCGTTGCGGCTCTGCAGCAGCTGCTTGGACGCCGCGGTGCCCATGTCGCCCTCGGCGGTGGCACGGGTGACGACGATGCCGGTGGACACCGACAGCAGCAGGGCGGGGATCTGGGTGACCAGGCCGTCACCGATGGTCAGCAGCGAGAACTTCTCCACCGACTCCGCGACAGTCAGGCCCATCTGCATCATGCCGATGACGATGCCGCCGACCAGGTTGATCAGCGTGATCACGATGCCGGCGATGGCGTCGCCCTTGACGAACTTCGAGCCACCGTCCATCGCGCCGTAGAAGTCGGCCTCGGCGGCCACGTCGGCGCGGCGCTGCCGGGCGGTGTTCTCGTCGATCAGGCCGGAGTTCAGGTCGGCGTCGATCGCCATCTGCTTGCCGGGCATCGCGTCCAGGGTGAAGCGCGCGCCGACCTCGGCCACGCGGCCGGCACCGTTGGTGATCACGACGAACTGGATGACCACCAGGATCAGGAAGATCACCAGGCCGATCACCAGCGATCCGCCGACCACGAAGTGCCCGAAGGCGTCGATCACGGCACCGGCGTAGCCGTCGCGCAGCACCAGGCGGGTCGAGGCCACGTTGAGCCCGAGCCGGAACAGCGTGAACACCAGGATCAGCGAGGGGAACACGCTGAAGTCCAGCGGCCGCTGCACGTACATGCTGGTGAGCAGGATGACCAGCGAGGCGGTGATGTTCACCGCGATCAGCACGTCCAGCAGGGCGGCCGGCAGGGGCACGACCAGCAGCAGGACGATGCCGACCACGCCCACCGGGACGGCGAGCTGGGAGATCGACCGGTTCCTCATCGGTGCTCCTTCTTCATGCGGCACGCTCGGCGCGTGCGCGGCGACGTGCGTCGACGACGGTGGTGGGGACGCCCTCGGGGGCGACGGAGCCGCCCGGCATCGTGTGCTTGCCCATCGCGGAGCCACGGCGCTTGAGCGCCATGACGAAGGCGAGCACGCGGGCGACCGCGGTGAACAGGTAGGCGGGGATCTCCTGGTCCACCTCGCAGGCGGCGTGCAGGGCACGGGCCAGCGGGATGTCCTCGATCATCGGGATCTTCTTGTCGGTGGCCTCGGCGCGGATCCGCGCGGCGACGGCACCGGCCCCCTTGGCGACCACGCGCGGGGCGCCGGTGCCGGGGACGTAGCGCAGGGCGACGGCCACGTGGGTCGGGTTGACGACCACCACGTCGGCGTCGGCGACCGCGGCCATCATGCGGTTGCGGCTCATCGCCATCTGCTTGGAGCGGATCGCGCCCTTGAGCTGCGGGTCGCCCTCGGTGCGCTTGTTCTCCTCTTTCAGCTCCTGCTTCGACATCCGGGTCTGCTTGCGGTTGCGCCGGATGACGACGATCAGGTCGATCAGGGCGAGCAGCACGCCGGCGGCGATCCCGAGCCGGAGCAGGTTGGTGACGCCGCCGCTGACGGTGCCGAGGATGTGCTCCAGCGGGAGCCGCCCGGTGCCCATGAGCTGCGGGACCAGGCCCTGCACCACGGAGTAGAGCACCAGGCCCACGACGGCGGTCTTCAGCAGGGTCTTGGCGCCCTCCCACCAGGCCTGCTTGCCGAACAGCCGCTTGATCCCGTTGACCGGGTTGAACTGCTGCACCTGCGGCTTGAACTTCTTCGGGTGCACCCCGCCCTGGGCCGCGGCGGTGATGATCACGGTGAGCGCGACCACGGCGAGCATCGGCGTGAGCGTGCCGATGATCGTGCCGAAGCCCTCGAACAGCAGGTCGACCACGGTGCCGGCGTCCGGGCTGGCGACGGCCGAGCGCACGGCGGCCATCTGGTCCCGGGCGGCGTCGGCGGCGTTGGTCGCGACCATCGGCAGCGTGAGCGCCGCGGCGGCCAGGCCCACCCAGGCGGTCAGGTCGGAGGACCGCTGGAGCTTGCCGTCGCGGTGCACCTCCTTCATCCGCTGGGCAGAGGCCTTCTCGGTCTTCTCCCCGCCGTCGCCCCCGCCGCTCATCTCGGGGTCCCCGCGGGAACGGGAGCGCAGCGAGCGGTCTCGTGGGGGGAGATCATGACGCGACCCGGATCATCGAGCGGACGGCCCCGGTGACGAGGTCGTTGATCACGCCCGGCATCGCGAGGTAGGCGAAGCCGGCGAAGGTGACGGTCATCAAGATCTTCAGCGGGAAGCCCATCGCGAACGCGTTCAGCGCGGGCGAGACCCGGGTCAGCAGGCCGAGGCCGACGTCGGTGAGGAACAGCACCGCGACCAGCGGGCCGGCGATCTGCAACGACGCCAGGAACATCTGGCTCAGCCCGGTGGTGACCGACGAGCCCATCTTCGCCAGGTCCAGGGTGGCGTCCAGCGGCACCGCGTCGAAGGAGCGGACCAGCCCGCTGATCAGCACCCCGTACCCGCCGGAGACGAACAGCAGGACGGTGGCCGTCCACTGGTAGAGCTTCGCGAACTGCGCGCCCGAGGTCATGCTCATCGGGTCGAAGGCCTGCGCCAGCTGGAAACCGCCGAACAGGTCGATCAGGTTGCCGGCGGACTGCACCGCCGAGAACACCAGCGACACCAGGAAGCCCAGGCCGCCGCCGATCACCACCTGCATGACGAGCTGCCCGACGAACTGGCCGGTGGAACCGACGACGTGCCCCTCGACCCGCGGGAGCACCGCGAGCGCCAGGCCGACGGCGAGCATCGCCTTGACCTGGCCCGGGATCGCCCGGTGCGCGAAGGGCGGCGCGATCACGAGGAACGCGGCGAACCGGACCCCCGCGAGCATGGCCGCCTCCACGGAGGCGAGCGGCAGCGTGACGTCCATCAGCCCCCCAGCAGCGCCGGGATGCGGGTGAACAGCTCCTGCGTGAAGGTCACCAGCTCGGAGATCATCCAGTGCCCGCAGATCAGCAGCGCCGCCGCGGCAGCGATGGCCTTGGGCACGAAGCTGAGCGTGACCTCCTGGATCTGGGTGACCGACTGCACCAGGGAGACGACGAAGCCGACGACCAGCGCGGTGATCAGCACCGGGGCGGCGAGCTTGGCGGTGATGATCAGCGCGTCCAGGCCGATGTCGAGGACGGCGGAGGTGTCCACGTCAGCCACCACCCGTCGCGGCGCCGACCAGGGCGGTGACGATCAGGCCCCACCCGTCGACCAGCACGAACAGCAGCAGCTTGAACGGCAGGGACACCATCACCGGCGGCAGCATCATCATGCCCATGCTCATCAGCACCGAGGAGACGACCAGGTCGATCACCAGGAACGGGATGAAGATGACGAAGCCGATGATGAACGCGGCCCGCAGCTCGGAGAGCATGAACGCCGGGATCAGCGTGAGCATCGACACCGAGGACGGGTCCTCGGGGTTGGGCTGGTCGGCGGCGCGGGTGATCAGCGCCAGGTCCTGCTCGCGGGTGTGCTCGAGCATGTAGTCGCGCAACGGCGCGGAGCCGGCGTCGACCGCGGTGGCGAAGTCCATCGAGCCGTCGAGGTAGGGCTGCACGCCGGCGGTGTTCACGTCGGAGAGCACCGGCGCCATCACGAACAGCGACAGGAACAGCGCGAGGCCGGCGATCACCTGGTTCGGCGGGACGCCCTGGAGCCCGAGGGCGTTCCGGGTGAGGGACAGCACCACGAAGATCTTGGTGAAGCCGGTCATCATCAGCAGCAGCGCCGGGGCGACCGACAGCAGGGTGATGCCGATCAGCACCACGACCGAGCTGCTGGGCGAGCCGTTCACGCCGTTGATCGAGACGGAGACCGTGCCGGCGGCCGGGTCGACCGGGGCGGTGGGGTCGGTGGGCGGCGTCGGGGCCGCGTGGGCGATCCCGGAGCCGAGCACGACCAGCGCGACGCCGAGGGCGGCGACCAGCAGCGCGACCAGCAGCCAGCGGCGCCGGCGCGGGCGGGGCGCGGCGGCCGCGGGGACGGTGCCCGCGTACTCGTCGGTGCGCGGGGCGAGGAGCGTGGTGGTCACCGGCGCACCGTCCGCTCCTGGAGCGCGGACAGCGCCTGCTTCCAGGTGGAGGGCGCCAGGATCGAGCCGTTCAGCGAACCGTTGGCCTGCGCCGCCGAGGCGGAGGCGGCCGAGGAGGCGCGCACCGCGGCGGTGGCGCGCTCGATGTCGGTGAGGTCGACCGGCTCGGCGGTCACCGGACCCGGCACGGGAGCCGGCTCGGCGGCGAGCACCGTCGTGGGGACGGTCTCCACCACCGCGACGGGCTCGGCCTCGGGGTCGAGCTCGGTCAGCATGGTCACCTGCTGCTCGCCGAAGCCGAGCAGCAGCCGACGCTCGCCCACCGCGACCACGGCGACACCGGCGTGCCGGCCCAGGGCCTGCCGACCGACGACCCGGACCTCCGGGCCGGCCGGCCGGCGCGCGCCCGAGCCCCAGCCCGCACGGCGCGCCACGACCCAGATGAGTCCGACCACGCACGCCAGGGCCAGGAGGACGCGCGCGCCGAGGACCAGCTCGTCCATCAGGCCGCGCCGTCCCCGGTCACGATCTCGGTGATGCGGATGCCGAACTCCTCGTCGATGACGACGACCTCGCCGCGGGCGATCAGCCGGCCGTTGACCATGACGTCGGCGGGGCTGCCCGCGGCGCGGTCCAGCTCCAGCACGGAGCCCGGGGTCAGCTCGAGCACCTGGCGCACCGGCAGGCGCGTGCGGCCGAGCTCGGCGGTCAGGGTCATCTCGACGTCGTAGAGCACGTTCAGGCTGGCGCGCTGGGTGGGCACACCGGCGGCGCGCGGGGAGGTCTCGGCGCGCATCCGCAGCGCGAACCAGGCCTGCACCCCGTCCTCGCCCTGGAGCGCGACCAGGTGGGCGTCGGCGGGCAGGGCGGTGGCGACCGGCTCGGTGCGCGCGGCCTCGAGCACCCCGGCGCCGAGCTCGGCGACGGCGGCCTCCAGCGCGGGGCGCAGGGCGTCGGCCAGGTCCAGGGTGGTGCCGTCGGCGGCGCCGGACGCCAGCGCGTCCCGCACGGCCTGGTCCGCGACGATCAGCACGTCGGCGCTGTTCGGGCCGACGAAGGAGGCGACCACGGCCAGCGCGTCGGCGTCCGGGCCGATCCCGGCGGCGGCCGGCACAGGGCTCAGCGGGGCGACGGCGGGCAGCAGGCGCGCGGCGGCGGTCGCGGCGGCGAGGGCGAGCGCGGCGTCGTCGCGGACGTCGGCGGTGGGGACGGCGTTCATCAGTTCTTCTCCTCGACGGTGACGACCATGCAGGCGAGGCGGGAACCGTTGTTCCCCGCGGCGGCTCGCGCGAGCACGACGCCGTCCACCACCACGTCGAGCGGCTGGGACGACGGGTGGGACAGGGGCAGCAGGTCGCCGACCGCGAGGTCGACCACCTCCCGCGGGCGGACGGTGACCGGGCTGAAGCGCACGGCGACCTCGACCGGGACCTCCTCGACGGCGGACTCCAGGTCGGCGACGGCGAGCTCGTGGGCGCGCTGGTCCTCCAGCGAGCGGCCCCCGGCGCCGTCGGCCTGCCGCACCGCCGCGAGCAGCAGCTCGGCGGGGAACATGACCGTGGCCATGTCGTCGCGCTCGCCGACGCGCAGCAGGAAGGTGGCGACCAGCACCGCGTCGGAGGCCGGCACGGCCTGCACGAACTGCGGGTTGTACTGCACCGCGCGCACCGTGACGTCCAGCGGGGTGAGCGAGGTGAAGGCGTAGCCGAGGTCGCCGAGGGCCGCCTGCATCAGGCCGCGGACCAGCGTGAACTCGATCTCGGTGAGCTCGCGGCCCTCCCGGACGTCGCCGGTGCCCGGGCCGCCGAGCATGTAGTCGACCCACACCATCGTGGCGGTGACCGGCACCTGCACCACGGCGGTCTGCCGGGTCTGCTCGACGGTGCACAGCATCATCGCGGTGGTGGTCGGCAGGGTGCGGACGTACTCGTCGTACGAGGTGAGCGTCAGGCCGTCGAAGGTGACCTGCGCCATCGCGCGCAGCCGCGCGGTGAGCTGGTTGCCCCACTGCCGGGCGAAGGTCTCGAAGGCCATCTCCAGCACACGGGCGTGCTCGCGGGCCATCGTCATCGGCCGGCGGAAGTCGTAGGGCTCGGGGACGTGCGTGCGTCGCCGCGAGCGGGCGGGGGCCTGCCCCGAGGTGTGGACCGTCACGCCCCCTCACATCGGCGCGCGCGCAGCCCTGCTGAGAGGTCGCCTCAAAGTGGGCGATATGAGCACTTCGTGCTGCCTCCGCCACCGGTCCCTCGTGGACCGTCGTGCTGCGGATCGATGCGGCGCCCTCCATGGCGCCCCGGGCGGGCGACGCGTCGGGCTCATGTCCGACGCGCGGGTCCTCACTGCGTCACGTAGTTGGTCAGGTAGACGTCCATCACCTCGCCCTCGTAGGCCTCGGCCAGCTCGGCCGCGAACTCGACCTTCAGCGCCTCGCGGGAGGTCGGGTCGGAGATCTCCGCGACCGTCTTGCCGGAGAACAGCTCGATCGCCATGTCGATCGCCTTGGAGGTGTCCGGGGACTCCTCGCCGACGTCGGCGGTGAGCTGCAGCGCGAAGCCGAGGCGCAGGTAGTGCCCGTCGGCCAGGTTCAGGCTGATCGGCTCCACGGTGACCACGGCGCCGGGCTCGTGCGTCGGCTCCGGCTCCGGCTCGGCCGCGGCGCTCCCGCCGCCCTTGCCCAGGAAGAAGTACGCCGCGGCGCCTCCGGCGACCAGCACGATCGCGATGATCGCGATCAGCAGGCCCTTCTTGCTCTTCTTGGTGGTCTCCGGCTCGGCGGCAGGCGCGTCCTTCGCCCCGATCGACCCGGAGCTCTTGCCCCCGATCTTCTGGCCACCGCCCGAGATCACACGCTGCTCGATCGGCATTCGTCTACCCTCCCGTCGTCTCTGAGGCCGCCACGCTGGGCAGCAGGGCGCGCACCGCCTCCGGTGCCACGCTGAGGATCACCATGTCGACCCGCCGGTTGGCGGTCATGGCGTCGTCCCCGGTCCCGTCCACCAGGGGACGGGTGTCGCCGTAGCCGACCGCCTGGATGCGGGTGCCCGGCATGCCGTCGGTCTCCACCAGGTGCCGGAGGACCTGCGTGGCGCGGTCGGAGGACAGCTCCCAGTTGGTCGCGTACCGGCCGGAGATCGGCACGGTGTTCGCGTGCCCCTCCACCGAGATCTGCTCCTGCAGGGCGACCAGCGTCGGCCCGGCCAGGTCGAGCACCTGCATCGCGGTCGGCGTGAGCTGCGCGGATCCCTGGGCGAAGAACACGTCGTCCGCCACCAGCCCGAGCACCAGCCCGCGCTCGTCCATCCGGAACCGCACCGCGTCACCGAGACCCTGGCTGTTCAGCGCGTTCTCGATGATCTGCCGCACCTCGTCCAGGTGGGCGGCCTCGGCCCGCGCCGCGGCGAGCACCGAGGGGTCCACCTGGTCCGGGGAGGTCGCCGGCGCCGGGTCGGAGGCCTGCATCCCGAGACCCTCGTCCGCGTCCACCATGCCCGCGGTGCCCGCGTCCGGGGCGTCGTTCGAGGAGGACGTGCCGTCCATGATCCCGTCGGTGCCGTCCAGCACCGACTCGGCCACCGTGCCGTCGCCGAACCCCGCCGCCAGCGAGGCCTTGAGCGCCACGTACTTGTCGTTGTCGACCTGGCTGATCGCGTAGAGCACGATGAACAGCGCCATCAGGACGGTGATCATGTCCGAGTAGGACACCAGCCACCGCTCGTGGTTGACGTGCTCCTCCTCGTGCCCGCCGCCCCGGCGGCTGCGACCGCCGTGCCCGGCGCTCATCCGAGGGCCCCCCGGGAGGCCATCACGCGGCCTCCTTCTCCTTGTCGGCGCCCTGGTCCGGCAGCAGGGAGCGCAGGCGCTCGCCCACCAGACGCGGGTTCGCACCGGCCTGCACCGCCAGCAGACCCTCCAGGGTCACCTCCATCTGCGCGCACTCCAGGTCGGAGATGCGGCGGATGCGGGTGCCCAGCGGCAGCCAGACGACGTTCGCGGAGAGGATGCCCCACAGGGTCGCGACGAAGGCCGCCGCGATCGAGTGGCCCAGCGACGACGGGTCGGACAGGTTCTCCAGCACGTGCACCAGCGAGATGACCGTGCCGATGATGCCGATGGTCGGCGCGTAGCCGCCCATGTCCTGGAAGTACTTGGAGTGCATCCGCTCGCGCGTGCGCTTGGTGGCGATCTTGTCCTCGAGGATCAGCCGCAGGTCGTCCGGGTCCGTGCCGTCGATCGCCGCCTGCAGGCCGCTGCGCAGGAACGGGTCGTTGATGTCGCGGGCGGCGTCCTCCAGCGCGAGCAGGCCCTCGCGGCGGGCGCGGTCGGCCAGCGACACCAGCGTGTCCACCGTCTCGGTCGGGTCCGGCACCTTGCTGGTCAGCGCCCGCGGGATCGCCTGGAACGACGCGATGACGTCCTTCAGCGTGTGCCCGGCGATGCCCACGCCGATCGTGCCGACCCACACCAGCAGCAGCGGCGCGGGCAGCATGATCGACATCGGGTTGGCGCCCTCCATGATGAGGGCACCGAAGATCGCGCCGAACGCGACGACCAGTCCGATGAAGCCAGCGGGATCCATCAACGGCTCCTCGGTCGCAGCGGTACGGGATCGGCGAGCGGGACGTGGTCGTCCTCGCCGTCGTGGTCGTGGGGGCCGTCGGCCTCGTCGTCGCGGTCACGGACCAGCTCGACGGTCGGCACGGGGCCGGCCTGGATCTCCTGCGCGCGGGCCAGGAGCTGCGCACGGTGCTCGTTGACCCGTGCGATGACCTCGGCCATCGACTCGCGGACGATGTACTTCGTCCCGTCGATGAGGGTCAGGATGGTGTCGGGCGCGCTGTCGACACGCTGGAGCAGATCCGGGTTGACCCCGAACTGGGCCCCGTTCAGGCGCGTCACGATGATCACAGCGGTATCCCGTCCTTGGTGGTGCAGCGCGGCAGGTGCCGCTGCCGGCCCATCCGTGGGCCGTACCCCCCTCCCATCGGCCGCCGGTCCCTCGCGTTGAGGGCTTCCGGCGGCCGACGGGGGTGGATCTGGAGGGCGCGTCAGCGCTTGAGGTTCACGAGCTCCTGGAGCACCTCGTCGGAGGTGGTGATGACCCGCGAGTTCGCCTGGAAACCGCGCTGGGCGATGATCAGGGAGGTGAACTCGCTCGACAGGTCCACGTTCGACATCTCGAGCGCGCCGCCCGCGAGCGAGCCGCGGCCGCCGGCGCCGGGGACGCCGACCTGGGCGTCGCCGGAGTTCACCGAGGTCTCGAACAGCGAGCCGCCGGCCTTCTGCAGACCGGCCGGGTTGGTGAAGTTCGCCAGCGCGATGCGGCCGATCGCCTGCTTGAGGCCGTTGCTGAACGAACCGGTGATGGTGCCGTCGGCACCGAGCTCGAAGGACTGGAGCACGCCGGCCTCGCGACCGTTCTGCACGCCCTTCTGCACGGTGTCCACGCCGGCGTAGCCGGTGATCGCGCCGAGGTTCACCGTGACGCCGCCCAGGGCGAAGGTGGTCGGCGAGGTCAGGGTGTTGTCGGCGGCGAAGACCATCGGGGTGGCGGCCTGGGTGTTGGTGCCGTCGGTGGCCGACATGCTCCAGCCGGTGGCCGACTTGGTCAGGGTGACGCTGATGTCGCGCGCGGTGCCGTTGGCGTCGTAGACCTCGAGGTCGAGGGTCTTGATGGTGCCGTCGGCGGCGTCGGAGGGCAGGTTGCCGATGAAGGACGCGGTGGTGGAGGCGATGGCGCCCATGACCGTGCCGGTGGGGACGGTGAGGTCGGTCAGCGGCTGGTTGGTGTCGATCACGCCGTTCACGGCCATCCAGCCCTGGACCAGCGCGCCGTCGCCCGGCAGCGTCATCTGGCCGGTGGAGTCGAAGTCGAAGGACCCGGCACGCGTGTAGAAGGTCTCGGTGCCCTTGCGGACCACGAAGAAGCCGTCGCCCTGGATCATCATGTCGGTGCTGCGGCCGGTGAGCTGCGAGGCGCCCTGGGTGAAGCTGGTGGTGATGCCGGCGACGCGCACGCCCAGGCCGACCTGCGCCGGGTTGGTGCCGCCGACACCGTTCTGCGCGGCGCCCGCGTTGGTGAGCACCTGGCTCAGGGTGTCCTGGAACTGGGTCTGCGAGGACTTGAAGCCGGTGGTGTTGACGTTGGCGATGTTGTTGCCGGTGACGTCGAGCATGGTCTGGTGGCTGCGGAGACCGGAGATGCCGGAGAAGAGCGAGCGGAGCATGGTGGGTTCCCCTTCGGGTGGGATGCGGGTCGGGTCGGGTGTGCGGGCGGCCGGCCGTCAGGCCGTGGTGCCGGTGCCGCTGGTGTCGGACCCGGCATCCGTGCCGGAGTCGTCGGTGTCCTTGGTGCCGGGCAGCGTGGTCGGGCCGCCCGGGGTGGTGACGAGGGAGACGTTGTCGAGGCTGATGACCTCCTTGCCGACCATGACCAGCGGCACGGAGTTGGCGTAGGAGACGCCGGTCACGGTGCCGCTCTGGGTCGTGCCGTCGGCGTCGGTCCAGGAGACCTGCTTGCCGACCAGGTCGGAGGCGGTCAGGCGCATCTGGAGCGCGAAGGCCTCGCGGGAGGTGGAGGCGATCTCCTCCAGGGACTCCATGGTCGCGAGCTGGGTGGTCTGCGCCATCATCTGCGAGGTGTCCATCGGGCTGCTCGGGTCCTGGTACTTGAGCTGGGCCACGAAGAGCTCGAGGAAGGCCTGCTTGTCGAGCTCGTTGCTCGCGGTCTTCGTCGTGGTGGTCTTGCCGGTCCCGTTGGTGATGTACGAGACGTCGATGGGCGTGGTCACGGTGCTCCTCGGGGTCAGACCAGCAGGTCGAGGCCGCCGGCGGTGGCCGGGGTGCGGACGGTGGGGGTGGTGCGGTCGGCGGGCTCGGCGCCGGTGGCGGAGCCGGACGACCCGGTGCCGGCCGCACGGCCGGAGCCCTCGCGGGAGCCGGTGCGGTCGCCGCCGGTGGAGCCCTCGCCGAGTCCGAGGTCCTGCAGGCCGGCCTGCGCGAGGTCGCGGCGCAGGTCGGGCAGGGCGGCCTTGAGCTGCTCACGGGCCTGGTCGGTGGCGCCGACCAGCTCGACCCGCACCGACTCCGCCGAGATGTGCGCGACGACCTTGACCGGACCGAAGTGCTCCGGGTCGACCGCCAGGGTCAGCACGTGCCGGCCGGAGCCGGCGGCGCGCAGGGCGGGCAGCGCCTCGCCGAGCTTGGCGGCGAGCTGGTCGGACAGCGGCGCGGCGGTGCTCGCCGGTGCGGCGGCGCCCTCGGCGCCGCGGGAGGCGGCCACGGTGCCCACGTGCAGCGGGGTGCTGCTCGTGGTGGCGGTGGTCGGGGTGGCCTCGGCCGACGCGCCGGCACCGGCTGCGGCGGCGACCGGGCGGGCGGCCGCGGCGGCGGCGTCCGGGGTGACGGCGGCCGGGGCGGTGGCGGTCGGGGTCGTGGCGGCCTCGGCGGCGTTCCGGGCGGTGCCGGTGGCGGCGGGTGCCGCGGCGGACGACGCCGGGTCGGCCGGTGCCGGGGTGGCCGGACCGGCGGCGGTGGTGGTGCTCGCGGCGCCGGCCGTGCCGCCGGCCGCCGGGGCGCCCGGGGTGGCAGCAGCGGCGGTGTCCGGCTCGGTCGCGGTCGCCGGGGTGGCGGTGGCGCCGGCGGTCGCGGCGGTCGTCGTGGTGGCCGCAGCGGGCACGGCACCGGTGGGCTGCGCGGTCGTCGCGGCGGCGGTCGGCGCGGCCGTGCCCGCCGGAACGGCGGTCTCCCCCTCGGCGGTGGCCGGGGCGGTCGCGACGGCGCCCTCGACCGGGGCGGTGGCGGCCGCGAGCGCGGCGGCGACCAGTCCGGTGGTCGGGGTCGCGGCCGGGGTGGTGGTCGGGGTGGCCACCTGAGCGGCGGCATCGGCGGTGGTGCCGGTGGTCGCCGCGGTGTCGGTGCCCTCGGCGGTCGGCTGCCCGGCCTCGGTGGCGTCGGCGGGACGGTCGGCGTCCTGCGTGCGGTCGGTGCCCGTCGCCCGGTCGGCGCGGTCGGTCCGGTCGGCGCGCGAGCGGTCGGCCCGATCGGTGCGCGAGCGGTCCGTGCGGTCGGTGCGCGTCCGGTCGTTCCGCGCGCGGTCGTCGTCGCGCCGGGTCACCCGGTCGTTGGTCGCGGAGCGGTCCGGGGTCGCCGAGCGGTCCGAGGCCGAGGAGCGGGTGCTGCTCGTCGGCCGGTCGTTCGCCAGCGTGCCCTGGAGCACCGCGTCGAAGCCGGTGCCGGTGCCGGTGGCCACGCGGGCGGAGCCGGCGGCGGCGCGCGCCTGGGCGACCAGGCCGATCGTCGGGGTGCTCATGCGGACACCCCCTGCAGCAGCGAGGACAGCGAGGCGGTGGACAGGCCCGAGGTCGAGGAGCCCAGCAGCGACGACAGCGAGGCCGTCGAGGACGAGGAGCCCAGCAGCGACAGCGCGGACTGCCCGGCGGAGGTGGAGGCGAGCGCGGAGGCCAGCGTCGAGGACGCGCCCGTGGAGGCGACCTCGGCCGCGCTCGGCAGGATGCGCCGGATCGTGGTCGGCTCGGTGTACACGTCCCGGATGGTCACGCTCTGACCGGGCTTCGGTGCGTCGATCATCTTCCCGTCCCCTACGTAGATGCCGATGTGGGTGCCGCCGCCGAACACGACCAGGTCGCCGGCCCGGGCCTCCGCGAGGGAGGCGACCTCGGTGCCGAGGGTCATCTGGTCGCGGGCGACCCGCGGCACGTCGGTGACGCCGAGGTCGGCCAGCGCGCGCTGCACGAGGCCGGAGCAGTCCAGCCCGCCCTCCTCCAGCGACTCGCCGCCCCAGACGTAGGGCGTCCCGAGGTACTTCGTGGCGGCGGCGACCAGCGCCTCGCCGGTGACGCCGGAGCCCGGCGCGATCGAGGTGGTGGCCTCGGTGGTGCCGGTGACCGAGGCGAGCGCGTCCGCGAAGGACGTGCCCGTGCTCGTCGTGGTCGTGGTGCTCGTGGCGGTCGTGGGCGCGAGCAGCTGGTTCAGCTCGACCATCCGCGCCTGCACCGCGGCGATGCCGCCGGTCATGCGTCCTCCCCCGTCCCCGGGACCGGGACCGCGCGGCGGCCGGCGATCTCGTCCAGGACCTTCTGCTCGGCGCTCTGCTCCTCGGCCAGCACCGTGCGCTCGTGCTTCTCCTGGAGCTTCTCCAGGGTGCGGGTGCGGGTGCGGGCCTCGGACCACGCGGCCCCGGCCTCGTCCACCTCGTCCTGCGCGACCGTGACCTGCGCGGTGCGGTCCACCAGCAGGCTGCTCAGCGCCATCCGGCTCGCGATCACCGCACGCATCCCGAGCGCGTCGGTCTGCTGCGGGATCTGCGCCTCGGCCAGCGCGGCCTGGGTGGCGCGACGGCGCGCGTCGGCGACGTCCCGCTCCCGGGTGCTCTGCGCGAGCTGCACCGCGGCCTGCTCCTCGGCCATCGAGCGCAGCCGCAGCAGGCCGGCCAGCCGGAACGCGCGGCTCACGGCAGGTCTCCCATCGCGGCGACCAGCGCGTCCAGGCGCTGCCAGGAGTCGGCCGAGGGCGCGCGCTCGTCCATGCCCTGCCGCAGGAAGCCGTCGATCTCGGCGCTGTGCGCCACCGCGGCGTCCACCAGCGGGTTGCTGCCGGCCACGTACGCACCGACGTCGAGCAGGTCCTGCGCCTGACGGCGGGCGGCCATCACGCGGCGGAGCCGGGTGGCGAGGTCCTTCTGCTCCGGCCCGAGCACCCGGGAAGCCACGCGGGAGATCGACCCCAGCGCGTCCACCGAGGGGAAGTGCCCCTGCACGGCCAGCGAGCGCTCCAGCACCACGTGCCCGTCCAGGATCGAGCGGGCGGCGTCGGCGATCGGCTCGTTGTGGTCGTCGCCGTCCACCAGCACCGTGTACAGGCCGGTGACCGAGCCGGTGGCGCCGGTGCCGGCGCGCTCGAGCAGCTGGGCGAGCAGCGCGAAGGTGCTCGGCGGGTAGCCGCGGGTGGCCGGCGGCTCGCCGACGGACAGGCCGATCTCGCGCTGGGCCATCGCCACGCGGGTCAGCGAGTCCATCATCAGCACCACGTCGTCGCCGCGGTCGCGGAACCACTCGGCGATCCGGGTCGCCACGAAGGCGGAGCGCAGCCGGACCAGCGGGGGCTCGTCCGAGGTCGCCACGACCACCACGGAGCGGGCCAGGCCCTCGGGGCCGAGGTCGTCCTCGAGGAACTCGCGGACCTCGCGCCCGCGCTCGCCGACCAGGGCGATCACCGAGACCTGCGCGTCGGTGCCGCGCGCGATCATCGACAGCAGGGAGGACTTGCCGACGCCGGAGCCCGCGAACAGGCCGAGGCGCTGGCCGCGACCGGCGGTGACCAGGGTGTCCAGCACCCGCACGCCGAGGTCCAGCGGCTGCGCGACGCGCGCCCGGGCCAGCGGGTGCGGGGCGTGGCCGGTGACCGGGACGCTGCCGGTGCCGATCAGCGGGCCGCGCCCGTCGATCGGGCGGCCGAGGCCGTCCAGCACGCGGCCGAGCAGGCCGGGGCCGACCGGGGCGGTGAGCGCGGTGCCCCGCGGGCGCACGGCCATGCCGGCGCGCAGCCCGTGGGTGGGGCCGAGCGGCATGCACTGCGCGGCGGTGCGGCTGGTCGCCACCACCTCGGCGGGCACCTCCTCGGCGTCCGTGGTGATCGCGACGAGCTCGCCGACGGCGGCGCCGGTGCCGGCGACCTCGACGGTCAGGCCGACGACGCCCCGCACGGTGCCGACCCGCTCGGGCCGGGCGGCCAGCAGCGCGTCGGCCCAGTCGCCGTCCAGCACGGGGGCGGCCGGGGACGCGCCCAGCGGCGCGGGCTCGGGCGCGCCACCGCGCGGGGTGGGCAGCAGGGAGGTCGTCGGCGCGCTCATGCCTGCGCCTCGGGAGCAGCGATCTCGACGTGGACCGGCACCGGCACGGCCAGGGCGGCGCGCGCCCGGTCCAGGGCGTCGACGATCCGCGCGTCCAGGTAGCCGTCCGGGTACTCCCCCACGGCGTCGCCGGGGGCGAGCGCGGGGTCGGCGACCAGCTCGACGCCGGTGAGCGCGGGCAGGTCGGCGAGCACGGCGGCGCCGTCGGTGGCCATCGCGACGCGCAGCACCTCGTGGTCGCGCGGGCTCAGCCGCACGGTGTGCACCTCGAGGCCGGCGCGCAGCACCCGGTCCAGGGCGGCGCGCGCGGAGGCCGGACCGTCGGCGAGCTCGCGGCCGAGCACCGCGGCGGCCAGCTGGACCGCGGCGGCGTGCAGGGTCGACTCCGCGGAGGCGAGCACCGGGGCGCTGCGGTCGGCGGCGGCCCGGGCGGCCGCGGTCAGCACGGCGAGGGAGTCGGCGTGCTCGGCGGCGCGCCGGGCGTCGGCCTCGGCACGCTGCTGCTGCACGCGCGCGGCCTCTGCCTCGGCGGCGCGGGCGGCCTCGCGGGCACCGGCGGCGTAGCCCGCGGCGTAGCCACCGGCGTACCCCGCAGCGCGCGCGACGTCCTCCGACACCGGCGCCGGGGCACCGTAGGCGGCCTGGGTGAAGGTGCGGGCCTCAGGAGACATACTCGTCCTCGCCCTCGCGGCGGATGACGATCTGGCCGCTCTCCTCCAGACGACGGATCGACTGCACGATGCCGGCGCGGGCCTCCTCGACCTGCGAGAGGCGCACCGGGCCGAGCAGCTCGATCTCCTCCTCGAGGTTCTCGCGGGCACGCTCGGACAGGTTGCGCAGGATCTTGTCCCGGACCTCCGGCGCGACGCCCTTGAGGGCCACCGACAGCTCGTTGGTCTCCACCGAGCGCAGCACGAGCTGCATGGCGCGGTCCTCGAGCAGCACGATGTCGCCGAAGACGAACATCCTGCTGCGGACCTCGTCGGCCAGCGCCTCGTCCCGGTCCTGCAGACCCTCGAGGATCAGCTTCTCGGTGGTCGGGTCGGCGCGGTTGATGATCTCGACCAGCGGCTGCACGCCACCGATCGCGGACATCTCGTTCGGGGTCAGCACGGTCGACGCCTTGCGCTGGAGGCTCTCCGCGATCACCTGCACCACGTCCGGCGAGGCGCGCTCCATCAGAGCGATCCGGTGCGCGACCTCGGACTGCTGGTCGTGCGGCAGACCGGCGAGGATCGCCGAGGCGTGCTCCGGCCGCAGGTGCGCGAGCACCAGGGCCACCGCCTGCGGGTGCTCGCCGTTCAGCAGCGAGAGCACCTGGCGGGCGTCGGCGTGCTGGAGGAACTCGAAGGGCTGCCCGGCCATGGAGGTCTGCAGCCGCTCGATCATCCCGGCGGCCTCGTCGCGCCCGAGGGCGCCCTCCAGCAGCTGGGTGGCGTAGCCCAGGCCGCCGCCGACGCCCGGGCCGATCATCGAGGCGCTGTAGAACTCCTCGACGACCTCGTCCGCGAGCGTCTGGTCCACGCGGTCCAGCCGCATGATCTCGGCGGTGAGCTCCTCGATCTCGGTGGTGTCGAGCTCCTGCATCACCTTGGCGGCGCGCTCCCGGCCGAGCTGCATGAGCAGCATGGCGGCCTTCTGCGTGCCGCTGAGCAGCGCGGCCATCAGCGACGACCGCCCGGCGTGGCCAGCCAGCCGCGCAGCAGGTCGGCGACCTCGGCCGGCTGGGCGTCGGCCAGCGCGGAGATCTCGGCGCGCTTGACCGCCAGCGACTCCTGCACCGGGTCGGCCTCGGCAGGGCCGGGCAGGGCCGGCGGAATCTCCGGCAGGTCGTCCAGCTCGGCGGCGGGCTCCGGGCCGTCCATCAGCGGCAGCTCGCCGATGTCGAGCGCCTCGCGCTTGCTGCGCCGCGAGCGGCGGGCCAGCACGATCGCGACGACGATCACCAGCAGCAGCAGGATCCCGGCGATGCCGGCCTGCCGGATCAGCGACTCGCGCTGCGCGGCGGCCGCCTCGGCGTCGGCGGCCGCCAGGGCCTCCTGCGCGGCCTCGGCGCTCGTGGTGTCGAAGGCCATCCGCTGCACGGAGATCGTGTCGCCCCGGGTGGCGTCGATGCCGGCGGCGGCCGTCAGCATCTCGGTCAGCTGGGTCATGTCGATCCCGGCCGCGGCGGTGGCGTCCACCGCGACGGCCAGCGACTGCCGCCGCACGGCGCCGGGCGCCTGCTGGGTGACCTCGGTGACCTTGTTCACCGCGTTGGTGACGTCCTCGGTGGTCGAGGAGTAGGTGCCGTCGGTGGCGGTGCCGGTGGGGACCGCGATGTTGTCCGGGCCGAGCACGCCGGTGGCGGTGCCGGTGCCCGCACCGGTGTAGGTCTCCGAGGTGGTGGACGAGGCCAGCGGCGGCACGCCCTCGGTGGCGGTGAACTCCTCCGTGGTGCGCTGCGTCTGGTCGTAGTCCAGATCGGCGGTGACGGTCACCGCGGACTTGCCCGTGCCGACCACCTGGTCGAGCAGGGCCTGCACCGCGGAGGTGACGCGCTGCTCGTAGTCGTCGGTCTTCTCGCCGCCGGTGCCGGAGCCGGTGACCCCGGTGCCGACCGCGGACAGCACCTGCCCGGAGGCGTCGATCACCGCGACGTCGGTGGCCTGCATGCCCTCGATGCCCGCGGACACCAGGTGCACGATCGCCTCGACCTGCTCGGTGCTCAGCGAGGAGCCGGCGCGGGTGCGGACGAACACGGAGGCCGTCGGGTCCTGCTGCTCGGAGACGAACACGGACTCGGTCGGCAGCGCGAGCTTCACGGTGGCGCTCTCGACGCCCTGCATGGCGGAGACCGTCTTGGCGATCTCGCCCTCCAGCGCACGCTGGTACGTGGTCTGCTGCTGGAACTCGCTGGAGGTCATCGACATGCCGTCGAGCAGCGAGTAGCCGCCGCCGTCCGCGTCGGCGGGCAGGCCCGCGGCGGCCAGCTTGAGCCGCTCCGCGTAGAGGTTGGCCTCCGGCACCAGGACGGTGCCGCCGCCGTCGGCGAGCTCGTACTTCACGCCGTCGGCGGTCAGCTGGTCCACCACGGCGGAGGCGTCGGTGGCCGACAGGCCGGAGAACAGCGGGGTCATGGTCGGCTTGGTCAGCCAGCCGGCGACCGCCACGCCACCGAGCACCAGGGCGGCGACGGCGATGATCGCGAAGGTGCTCTGCACCAGCGAGAACTGCTTGACGGCCCCGGACACCCGGCCGAACAGGGACTTCACCTGGGCGGGCATCAGGCCTGCATCCTCATGATCTCGGTGAACGCGTCGACGGCCTTGTTGCGCACGGCGGCGGTGAGCTCGAGGGCGAGCTTGGCCTCGGAGGACGCGACGGTGTAGTCGTGCACGTCGTCGAGGTCGCCGGTGACGGCCTTGATCGCGAGCTCGTTGCTGGTGGACTGCATCTGGGTCAGGTTGTCGACCTGGCCGAGCACGGTGGCGAAGCCGTTGTCGGCGGCGCCCACCGATCCGGTGGCCCCGGTGGAGCCCGTGCCGGTGAGGGACGACAGGTACGCGGTGGGGCTGACGCCCTGCACACCGCCGGAGACGGCGGAGATGGCGGGGATGCTCATGAGCTGCGTCCGATCTGGAGAGCGGCCTCGTAGGAGGCCTTGGCACGGTCGACCACGGCGGCGTTGGCCTGGTAGCCGCGCTGCGCCATGATCAGCTGGCCCATCTGGCTGGCCATGTCGATGTCGGGGTACTTCACGTAGCCGTCCTCGTCCGCGAGCGCGTTGTCCGGCTCGTAGACCATCCGGCCCTCCGCGGAGCCGAGCGAGATGCCGGCCACCTGGACGCCGCCGCCGTTCGCGGTGGAGATCTCCTGCGCGATCACTGACTTGGCCTGGTAGGCGTCCTCGTTCGTGGAGCGGACCGTGTTGAGGTTCGCCAGGTTGTCGCTGACCGCGTCCAGCCACTTGCGGTAGACGGTCATGCCGGTGCTCGCGATGCCGATCGCGCCGAAGGTGGTCATCAGGAAGTCCTCATCGCGATCCGGACGGACGAGAACGTGCCGTCGACCGCCTGCGTGGCCAGCTGGTAGCGCAGGTTCGTGTCGACGTTCAGCAGCGTCTCGGTGTCGAGGTTGACGTTGTTGCCGTCCTCGCGCGTGGGCTCCAGGGACCGGGCCGTCGTGGCCTCGGCCGCACCCGACCCTCCCCGGACGGCCCGTGCGAGGGCGTCCTCGAAGCTCACGCGCTTGGCGTGGTAGTTGGGGGTCTGGATGTTCGCCACGTTCTCGGCGATCGTGCGCTGGCGCAGCGCCAGGCCGTCGAGCGCGCTGTTCAGCGCGACGAAGCTCACGGAGTCGAACATGCCCATGACAGGGTCACCCTCACCGACGATGGTCCTGGTCGGCCTGTCCGTGGCCTGCTGCGCGAGCGATCCATGCTCAGCCCTCCCATCGGACGCCGGTGTCCGGGGCTGAGGAGCCCGAGAGGGTTTTTCTTCGCGTCACCCCGGAGGGCGAGGAGGTATCGGGGGGCTTGTCCGATCCCTGCGGGTTTGCGGGTCCGCCATCCGGCGGAGAGGCGGGTCAGCCCTCGGCGTCGAGGTAGACCGGGACGGCCGGCGGCCGGGTGGAGAGCTGGTCGGCGACCCGGGCCTGACGACGGCTCATCCGGGCGGCCTCGGCGGTGCGCCGGGCCAGGTCGCGCTGGCGGGAGACGAGCGCCTCGGCGCGCTCCTTCAGCGAGTACGGCAGCGGGCCCAGCCCGTGCGGCGGACGCCAGGCGGCCACCTGGGCGACCTGCGCGGTCGACGGCAGGTGCGCCATCGAGAGCAGGCGCTCGGCCTCGTCGGCGGCGACCTCCAGGTCGGTCAGGGCCTGCGCCCAGGCGTGGTCCCAGTCCGGGGCGTCCTGCGGCGCCGCGCCGACGGGCGGTGCGGGTGCGGGGTGCGACGGCGCGAGGGCCGTCTCAGCCGACACCGAGCACCCCGAGGCCGGCGCTCTCCGACACGGGGGCTGGGCGCGGGGTCGGCACGTCGTCCGCCAGCGAGCGTGCGGCCTCGTGCCAGGCCTCGCCGAGCGGGGCCAGCACCTCGCGGCACGCCTTCGCGCGCGCGGCGTCCCCGGTCAGGCTGGTCTCGATCAGCTCCGACAGCGCGAAGGTGTAGATCGACAGCAGGCCCTCGCCGCCCTCCCAGGCGCCGACGTTCAGGTCGGCGATGAGCTCGGCCAGGATCTCCTGCGCGTGCGCGAGGTGCTGGGTGCCCTCCGGGCGACGGCCCTCGCGGAGCGCGACCTCGCCGCGGTCCAGGTCCAGCAGCAGGCGGTCGAACAGCATGGTCAGCAGCTTCGCCGGGCCGGCGGTGGCGACGGCATCGGCCAGGAAGCGGGATCGGACGTCGTACACGGCGATCCTTTCGGGTGGACGGGCGGGGCGGGCGGTGAGGCCCGCACCCGGTCAGGACGTCAGGAGCTCGACGAGCCGGTGAGCTGGGCGAGCTGGGTGGTCAGGTAGTCGGACTGCGAGTTGAGGTTCGACAGCTGGACCTCCATCGCGGCGTACATCGTCGTGAGCGACGCGCGGCGGGCCTCGAGCCGGATGTCCCAGTCGGCGATCCGGTCGGTGAGGTCCTTGACCTCGCTGTCGTAGCTCTGGATCTGCAGGGTCAGCGTGCCCTTGCTCGCGTCCGAGGCGGTCTCACCGATCTTCTGGACCGTCGACGCGACGCCGGTCACGGCCTTCTGCACCGCGTCCGGGTCCTTGGCCAGCGCCGCGGCGAACACGGTGGTGTCGAAGGCGAAGGTGCCGTCCTTGGCGAGGGTGATGCCGATCGCGGCCAGCGAGGTCCCGCTCGACGAGGACGACCCGGCGCTCAGCAGCTCCTGCTGGAGACCACGGATCGTCGCGTTCCCGGAGAACAGCCCGCCGGTGAGGATCGAGGTGCCCTCGTCGTTGGTGCTGGTCTTGCTCGTGGTGTACGAGGTGATGTCGCCCAGCACCGCGTTCAGGTTGTTCACCAGCGCGGCGGCCAGGTTGCTCAGCTTCGAGTCGTCCCGGGTGACGTCGACCGTCACGGCGTCGGTGGTCTTGGCGGTCACGGTGACCGAGACGCCGGTGACCAGGTTCTCGAAGGTGTTGCCGGAGGAGATCACCTTCTGCTCGGCACCGCTGCCCGGCCACAGCACGATCTCGGCGTCCGCGGCGGCGCGGATCTCGCTGCCGACCATGCTGGTGCCGTCGAGCGCGTTGTCGACCGTGACGCTGAAGATGTTGTCCTTGCCGGTCTCGGTGCCGGTCAGCTGGAGCTTGTAGACCGGCTCCGCGGTGGTGCCGACGTTCAGCGCGGAGGCCTTGACCCCGGTGCCCTCGGCGTTGAAGGCCGCGACGATGTCGCCGATGTTCTTGCTCAGCGCGGTCACCGAGACGGTCTCGCCGTCGGCGCGGGTCAGCGTGAAGCTCGGGGTGTCCGACTCGTAGCCGGTGGGCATCGTGTAGAGCGTGGACTGGGACGCGGCCACGGAGTCGACCCGGAAGGTCACGCTCGACGGGCGGGCGTCCTCGGTGGTGGTCGCGGTCACCGACTCGGCGGAGGACTTCGCCTTCACGGCCTCCCACGAGGACGCGGTCGCAGCGGACTTCGCCGCGGTGGCGAGCGAGGCGACCTTGGTGTTCAGCGCCTGCAACGCCGAGGACAGCGACGAGATGCTGGTCTTCTTCTGCGACAGCAGCGTCTGCTGGTTCGCCTCCAGCGCGATGGTGGAGTCGATCAGGTCTGCCGTGGGGAAGTTGCTGATCAGTCCGGTGCTGAAGGTGATGCCGGCCATCGGGTCCTGTCCTCCTGGTGGTGCCCTGCGGGTGCGGGTCCTGCGTCGGGATGCGGCACGGGCGGTGGTGGACGGTGAGTCCACACACCGCCCGCGTCGGTCGTGCTGGTCCTGCTTCACGTGCGTCCTCGGTGGGACGCCGACCCCGGCCCGGTCACCGCGAGGCGAGACGGGCCGGAGCCGGGCGGCTCACTGGAGGAGCTGGAGCACGCTCTGCGGGATCGACTTCGCCTGGGCGAGCATCGCGGTGCCGGCCTGCGACAGGATCTGGGCCCGGGTGAACGAGACCATCTCCGACGCCATGTCGGTGTCGCGGATGCGGCTCTCGGAGGAGGTCAGGTTCTCGACCGCCACGTTGAGGTTGTTGATGGTGTGGTCGAAGCGGTTCTGGACCGCACCGAGCTGCGAACGCACCTTCGACACGTCGGTGATGGCCGCGTCGATCTTGGTGATCGCCTCGACCGCGCCGGACTTCTGGGTGAAGACCGGGGTGGCCGCCGCGAGCTGCGCCGCCGTGGGGGTGGGGGTGGCAGCCGGGGTGTAGGCGGTGCCGGAGAAGGTGACCGAGATGCCGGCCGTGGTCGCGGCGACGGTCACCGAGCCCGCGGCGGTGGCACCGAATGCCTTCTCGGCGGCGGCCTGGAGCTTCGCCACGCGGGCCGTCACCGTGGTGTCGGAGGAGGCGTAGGACACCGTCGACAGGTCCAGGGACTTGCCACCGATCGAGATGGTGCCGTTCAGCTTCTCGAAGTCGGCGATGTTCGCGACGGCGGTCAGGTCGGAGCCCGCACCCAGACCGGCGTTCACGCCCACGGCACCGGCGGTGCCCGCGACGGCGTTGGTCACCGTGGCGCTGACCGCGTCGGTGGCGACGCCGGTCACGTTGACGCCGTTGACCCCGAGGCCGGTGGCCGACAGGCCGTTGCTCCGGACCAGGTTGACGGTGATCTTGTCCTGGTCGGACGTGTTGGCGCCGACCTGGAAGGTGCCGGTGTAGTTGCCGTCCAGCAGCTTGGTGCCGTTGAACTGCGTGGTGTCGGAGATGCGGGTCAGCTCGGTCTTGAGCTGGTCCATCTCGTCCTGGATGTTGCCCTTGGCGGTGGCGGAGAGGCCACCGTCGTTCGCCGCCTGCACGGACAGGGTCCGCATGCGCTGCAGGATGGAGTGCGTCTCGGTGAGCGCACCCTCAGCGGTCTGGACGACGGAGATGCCGTCCTGGGCGTTGCGCACGGCCTGCTTGGTGCCACCGATCTGGGCACGCAGGCCCTCGGAGATCGCCAGACCAGCAGCGTCGTCCGCGGCGCGGTTGATGCGCAGGCCGCTCGACAACTTCTCGAGCGACTTGCTCAGGTCGTTCTGCGTGTTGGACAGGTTGCGGTACGAGTTCAGCGCCGCGATGTTCTGGTTGATCGAGAGAGCCATGATCTTCTTCCTCCGTGAGTGGGCTCAGTGGTGGCCCATCCGTGGGCACACCTTGGACATCGGATGCTCGCCGGGACCCTTGAGAGGTTTTCCGCGACAGATCCGAAGTTCGTCAGACCGCGGCCCCGACCAGGCCGGGAGCCACGATCTCAAGCTGGACGGCGAGCTCCGCCTCGTGCGCCGGGTCGACCTGCACCAGCGCCTGCTCCAGCGCCGTCAGACCGCGGTCGTCCCCGTACGCGCTGAAGGCGAGCGCGCCGGCCAGCGCGCGCTGGCGCGGGTCCATCCGCTCGTCCTCGGCGATCCGCACCAGCGGGCACTCCCCCGCCTGCCCCGCGGCCCGGAGGTGGACCGCCCACTGCGCGGCCTCCTCCAGGGACATCGCCGGTGCGAGCAGGGACGCGGCACCCAGCACCGCGGCGTCGCCCGGGCGCACGTCGTGCATCCAGCCGAGGAAGGTGCGCGACTCCGCCCCGGGGTCCAGCACGCACCAGGTGGTGTACTCCCGCCAGAGCGCATCGGGCAGCGCCTCGATCACCGCGTGCCCGCGCTCGTCGCCGAGCAGGGAGACCAGCCCGGCAGGCGTGCCCGGGGCGACGCCGGCGGCGGCCGACTCCCGCGCGACCCGGCCCGCGGCCCGGCGGTCACCGGTCGCCGCGAGCGCCCAGACCTCGACGGTGACGAGCTCCGCCCGGTCCTGCCGCGTCCCGTCGGCGTGCACGACGGTGGTCGGGATCCGGCCCAGCGCCGCCAGCGCCGCCGGCGCGTCCCCGCGCGCGGCTGCGGTCCGAGCCCGCGCGGCGAGCGCGAACGCGGGGTTCGAGTCGTGCTCCTCCCACACCCGCAGCCACCGGTCCAGCGCGGCGACATCCGCCACTGCGAGCGCAGCCCCGATCATCGACCGGGCCAGGATCGTGGCGTACGAGCTGAGCACGAACCCGTCCGCGAGGATCTCGTCGGCCGCGGCCAGCGCCTCCGCCGGCCGACCGGCGGTGATCAGCGCCCGCGCGAGGTGCACGCGCTGCGGCTCGAGCTCCGCCACGCCGAGGCCGGCCGCGCGCCCGACGTCCAGCTGGGCCTGCGCGATCACCAGGTTGCGCTCGCCCTTGTCCTTGTCTTCGGCGATCTCGGAGAGGTAGCCCACGTGCACCAGCGCGACGTTCGGCAGCGGCCGCACCACGGCGTATCCGGTGCCGCGCAGATCGACGGGCTGCTCGTGCAGCGCCCCCTCCCACCGGACGGCCTCACGGCGGAACACCCGGGTCACGGCGGTGTCCTGGCTGAGCGGGGCGAGGTGCAGCGGGAGCGCGGCGACGCCGGTGAGGTTGCGCTGCGCCACGACGTGCGCGTCGACCCCGCCGCCGCCCAGCAGCTCGCGCATCCGCTCGTGGTCGCCCTCGAACACCTCGTCGGCGTCGATGGACAGCACCCACTCGCCGGTGGCGTGGGACAGCGCACGGTTGCGGGCGGCGGCGAAGTCGTCGTCCCAGTACCCCTCGACCACCACGTCGGTGTGGCGGCGGGCGATCTCCACCGTGGCGTCCGTGGAGCCGGTGTCGTACACGACGATCTCGTCGGCCCAGGCGACCGAGGCGAGGCAGGCGTCGAGCACGGCCTCCTCGTCCTTGACGATCAGGACCGCGGACACGGTGGGGCGAGCGGGCATGAGTTCCTCCGGTGGGTGTCACCCACCCGATCGGCCCTGCCGGCGGAGTCCTGAGGGATCGGGCAACCCGTTGGCCGCCCGGGAGCGGACCCGTCAGACCGCGGCGGCGGGCTGCTCGTAGGCCTCGGCCGGGCTGCCCGCGACGAACGGCGACGGCACGGAGCGGACGGCCTCGGCGGAGTGCGAGGCGGCGGTCATCGCGGCGCGGGTGGCGACCGCGGCGAAGTAGGTGCGGCGGCGGCGCTCGGCCACCCCGTCCGGACGCTCGGCGGCCGGGACCAGCTGCGGGTCCAGGTTCGCGTTCAGCCCGTCGCGCATCAGGCCGAGGCCCTCGGTGCGCAGCTGGCTGATCCGGGACTGGGTGACGCCGAGCTCGTCGGCCAGGTCGGCGACGGACCGGTCCTGGAGGAACAGGCCCTCGATCACCAGGCGGAGCCGGTCCGGCAGCGTCTCGACAGCGGCGCGCAGGTAGCGCAGGCGCTCGTCGATCAGCACGGAGTCCTCCGGGCCGGGCGCCTCGTCACGGACCAGGTCGGCGACCGGGTGCACGGTGGCGTCCATGGACAGCACCCGGCGCTCGGCGTCCTGCCGGGCCTGGTCGACCGCGGCCACGTCGGTGCCGAGCTCGGAGGCGAGCTCGCCGCGCGTGGGGGTGCGACCCAGGGTGGCGGTGAGCCGGTCGCTGGCGGCGGACAGCTCACGGGCGCGGTGCCGGGCCCCGCGGCTCGCCCAGTCCATCGAGCGGAGCTCGTCGATCAGGGCACCGCGGATGCGCAGCGCGGCGTACCGGGCGAACGGCACCCCGGTGGCGGCGTCGTAGGCACGGGAGGCGAGCACCAGTGCCAGGTGGCCGGCGGACACGAGGTCCTCCCGGCTGACGGTGGCGGGCACCCGGGACAGGACCTCGCTCACGTGGTACCCGACGAGGGGCATGTGCGCGACCACGAGGTCGTCGACGGAGGTGTCTGCTGCGCTGTTCACACCGGCGTTCTCGGCGGCGCCAGAACCGGGCTTGAGCGTTTCTCATGAAGTTCCAAGGGACCCGTCTTTTGCGACGTTGCGGGCCATTTCGGACCTTCCGGAAGGACGAATCGGTCATTGGACCCCATAGCTCCGCCGTCACCGAGAAGAGTGTGATGCACGTCACCTTTCATCCCTCGTCCACTAAGTCCGATCTGCACGGATCGCCCGTCTGGCACGCTGACGACGACCTGCGAGCCGGGCCCGCGCTTTCCCGACCGTCCATACCGTTCAGGATCGGGCGCACCTCGCCGATAGGACAGGTCGAGCCCCGCTGGACGGACCACCACCGGCGCGGCCCGCCCCGACCGGCACCCCCGCGCCGTCACGACGCCGCACGGAAGGAACACCTCCCGATGGCCCTGAGCCAGCTCTCCGACGTCCTCTGGAAGGAGCGCAACCTTCTGGAGCTGCTGCTGTTCAAGCTCGAGGAGGAGCAGCTCGTGCTCACCAGCGGGCGCACCCGGTGGCTCGGCCACGCCACCCGCGAGGTGGAGACCGTGCTCGACCAGATCCGCGACGCCGAGCTCGGCCGCTCCACGGAGGCCGACGAGGTCGCCCGCGAGCTCGGGCTCGAGGAGGGCGTCAGCCTGCTGACCCTCTCCGAGCACGCGCCCGCCCCGTGGGACGAGCTGCTGCGCGCCCACCGCGACGCCTTCGTCACCCTCACCACCGAGATCAGCCAGCTGGCCGACGGCAACCGCGAGCTGCTGGCGATGTCGCACCGCGCCACGCAGGAGACGCTGCTGTCCCTCCAGGAGACCGTGCAGACCTACGACGGACAGGGTCACTCGTCCGCCACGCCCGACCGCAGCGCCCAGCTGCTCGACCAGTCGTTCTGACCAGAGCAGACAAGGACCCGATGTGAGCACCTTCTCCGGTCTCGGCACCGCCCTCAGCTCCCTGATCGCCCAGCGCCAGGGGCTCGAGGTGTCCGGGCAGAACGTGGCCAACGCGAACACCGTCGGCTACACCCGCCAGCGCGCCACGCTGACCGCGCTGCCCGCCAGCACCGTGCCGTCCATGTTCGCCACCAGCACCGGCGTCGGCCAGGGGGTCATGGTGTCCGGCATCGAGCGCCTCGGTGACCTGTTCGCCACCAACCGGCTGCGCACCGAGACCTCCGGCTCCGCCTACCTGGGCCAGATCGCCACCTCGTACACCCAGCTCGAGAAGAGCATCGGCGAGCCGGCCAAGACCGCGCTGTCGGGCCAGCTCTCCGACATGTGGGCCGCGTGGAACGACGTGGTCAACGGCTCCGACAAGGAGTCGGCCCGCGGCGTGCTGCTCGAGCGCTCCGCCGCCGTGGTGAACCAGGTCGGCACCCTGTACAAGGCCGCCGAGACCCAGTGGAACCAGGCGCTCACCACCACGAACTCGCTGGTGACGCAGGTCAACACCACCGCGCAGAACCTGGCCGACCTGAACGAGAAGATCCTCGCGATCACCAACGCCGGCGGCTCCGCCAACGAGCTGATGGACCAGCGCGACCTGCTGATCACCTCGCTGTCCGGCCTGGTCGGCGCCAGCGCCCGCGTGCAGGAGAACGGCACCGTGGACGTGCTGGTCGGCGGCAACGCGCTGGTCAACGGCTCCAAGGCCAACCTGCTCGCGGTGTCCACCGACAGCCCGACCACCTTCGCCGGCGCGACCGGCGGCGACGCGGTCAGCATCGTCTGGCAGCGCACCGGCTCCACCGCCAGCCTGGAGGGCGGCACCGTCGCCGGCCTGCTCACGGTGCTCGCGCCGGCGGACAAGGGCGGGATGCTCACCCAGGCCGCCGCGTCCTACGACGCCCTGGCGAAGACCATCGCCGACCAGGTGAACGCCCTGCACACGACGGGCTACACCACCGACGGCACGGCGGGCACGGCGTTCTTCACCTACGACTCGGCCAAGCCCGCGCAGAGCCTGGCGGTCGCGATCACCGACACCGACGACATCGCCATCGCGGGCGCCGGCCTCGGCGGCTACGACGGCAGCGTGGGCGAGAAGATCGCCGCGCTCGGCTCCGCCTCCGACGGCCCCGACGCCCTCTGGTCCGCCGCGGTGGTCCAGCTCGGCGTCCGCACCGCCTCCGCCTCGTCGCGGGCCACCGTGGCCGAGGCCGCGCGCACCACCGCCGAGGCGCAGGTGCTCTCCCAGACCAGCGTCGACACCGACGAGGAGAGCGTGAACATGCTGGCCTACCAGCGGGCGTACCAGGGCGCGGCCCGGGTGATGACCGCCATCGACGAGATGCTCGACACGCTGATCAACCGGACGGGGGTGGTGGGCCGATGACCGCGATCAGCCGCGTGACGCACATGACCGTGCGCAACTCGACGCTGGGCAACCTGCAGGCCAACCTTCAGAGCATGGCGAAGCTGCAGGCGCAGCTCTCCTCGGGCAAGACGATCAACCAGCCCTCCGACGACCCCGCCGGGGCGTCCGACATCCTGCGGCTGCGCGCCGAGCAGCGCCAGCTCGCGCAGTACACCCGCAACGCCGACGACGGCGAGGCCTGGCTGGTCACGGTGGACACCGCGATCACCACCTCGCTGACCAACCTGCGCCAGGTCCGCGACCTCGCGGTGCGCAGCGGCGACGGCGCCCTCGGTCTCAACTCGCGGGTCGCCCTCGCCGAGGAGATCGACGGCCTGCGCGACTCGCTGCTCAAGCAGGCGAACACCACCTACGTCGGTCGCTCGGTCTTCGCCGGCACCGCCACCGGCGCCGCCTTCGCCGAGGACGGCACCTTCAACGGCTTCGCCGGCTCCTCGGTCACCCGCACCGTCGCCGACGGCACCACCGTCCGGGTCGACTCCAACGGGCAGAACGTGTTCGGCAACGGCTCCGCCGACCCGGCCGACTCCGTGTTCGCGCTGCTGGACGAGCTGTCCGCGACGCTGCGCGGCGGCGGTGACGTCAGCGGCCGGCTGGGCGACATCGACACGCACCTGAACAACATGCTCAAGGAGCTGGCCGCGGTCGGTGCCCGCGAGAACCAGATCGACGACGCGCAGGACCAGATCTCGCAGAAGTCGCTCACCGCGAAGACCCGGCTGTCCGCGATCGAGGACGTCGACCTCGCCGCCGCGATCCTGGACATGCAGTCGCAGGAGGTCGCCTACAAGGGCGCCCTCGGCGCGGCGGCCAAGGTCCTCCAGCCCACTCTGCTGGACTTCCTGTCATGAGCGCCGCCCAGCTCGCCGCCCGCCCGCGGCACGCCGACCTGCCCGAGGTCCTGCACCTGCGCACCCCCATGCCGGGGCTCGCCGGGTACGAGGAGTTCACGCTCACGTCCCTGGACGACACCGGCGTGCTGTTCGCGCTGCGCTCGGAGCCCGAGGGCGCCCGCCCGGTGCGGCTGTTCGTGGTCGACCCGGCCGCGTTCTTCCCGGACTACGCCCCGACCGTCGAGCCGACCGTGCTGGCCGGCATCGGCGCGGACCGTGAGACCGTCCGCCGCCTGGTCGTGGTGCGTCCCGCCGCCGACGGCGAGCCGCCCACCGCGAACCTGCTCGCCCCGCTGCTGGTCGAGCCGGGCACCGGCGCCGCCGTGCAGGCCGTGCTGACCGAGGACTGGCCGCTGCGCGCGCCCCTCGGCCGGACCGCCTGACACCTCGCGCCCCTCTTCCCGCACGACCCACCGACGACGGAGGAACCCCAGATGACCGGCACGGCGCTCGGCGTCGGTGAGGTGACGGTGCAGCGGCAGCCCGTCGTGCACCCGGACCGTTCCGTCTACGGCTACGCGGTGCGCGTCCGGGTCGGCGACCTGGGCGGCGCCCTGCTGCCCGAGGAGGCCGCCGAGCCGCACGCCGAGACCGCGTACCAGAAGCTCGACCTGTCCGGCCTGGCCGGCGACCGGCCCGTGCTGCTGCGCGGCACCGCCCGCCTGCTCAGCGGCGAGGTCAGCGTCTGGTACGAGCCCGACCGGCTCATGCTGGAGATCACCCCGGCGCTGGCCCGCAACCCGGAGATCGACTCGCTGGTCGCCGCGACCCTCGCGCGCGGCACCCGGCTGGTGCTCGCCGACTACGACGGCTCCGCCCCGCAGGACCGCCTGCTCGACCGGGTGTCCGTGGTCAAGATCGACCTCGCCCGCGGCCCGGACCGCACCGCCGAGCTGGTCGCCCGCGCGCACCTGGCCGGCGCCTCCGTGATCGCCGAGCACGCCGACTCCACCGAGCACCTGGAGCTGGCCGCCTCCCTCGGGGCGGACCTCTACCAGGGCCCGATGTTCCACCGCGACCCCACGCCGGTCCGCCGCACCTTCTCCGCCGGCGAGCTGCAGTGCCTCGAGCTGCTCCGGCTGCTCGGCGCCGACCCGGTCGACCAGGAGGCCGTGGTCCGCACCGTCGCCGCCGACCCCGAGCTGTCCATGCGGGTGCTGCACCTGGTGAACTCCAGCGCCTTCGGCCTGCGCCGCGAGATCGACTCCGTGCTCCAGGCCGTCGTGCTGGTCGGGCCCCGGCAGCTGCACGCGCTGGCCATCGCCTCGCTGATCGACGCCAAGCCGGCGACCGTGGCCTCGCTGTGGTCGATCCTCACCCGCGCGATGACCTGCCGCACCCTCGCCGGGGACGACGCCGCGTACACGATCGGGCTGCTGTCCGCCGTCGCCGCCCAGCAGGCCATCGACCTGGAGGAGCTGGTCACCCGCACCGGCGTCTCCGACCAGCTCGCCGTCGGCCTGCTGCACCACGAGGGCCGCTACGGGCGGGTGCTCGCCGCCGTGCTCGCGCACGAGGAGAACGACACCGACGCCGTGCAGGCCACCGGCCTGGAGCCGTGGGACGTCGCGCACGCCTACCTCGCCGCCGTGCCGGTCGCCCTCGGCACCGCGACCGCGCTGGCCTTCGGCGGGTTCTGAGCGCGGTGCGCGGGACGAGGGCCCTGGCGCGCGCCGGGCAGGCCTAGGCTGAGCGCGTGCCGTCCTTCATCCACCTCGCCCTGCGCCCGGAGCGCCGCCGTCCCGCGCCCGACCCCGTGCCGGTCAGCCTGCGCCCCGTCGCCCTCGGCGGCATCGCGCTCTGGGCGGTCGCGCTGGTGGTGGCGCTGGTGCTCTGGCTGACCGACGTCACCGGCCCGCACGGCGTGTGGACCTGCGTCGCCGGGATCGCGCTCGGCGGGCTCGGGCTGCTCTGGGTCCGGGCGAAGCCGGGACGCTGACCAGGCCGTCCGGCGCGCTCACGGCTGCGCGGCCGCCTTGATCTCCGCCCGCGCCTGCGCGGCCCGCGCCCGGGTGCGCCCGTTCGCGTGCTCCGACCAGCGCGGCACCCACACGGCCATCGCCCCGGCGGCGAGCAGACCGGCCACGCCCACGCTGGCGATCCCCAGGGCCAGGCTGCCCGCGGCCGCCACGGCCGACACCAGCACCGGCCCCGCGGCGGCACCGGAGTCCTGGAACACCCGCCAGATGCCGAGGAACTGCGCCCGCCCGCGCTCCGGGGCCACGTCGGCGCCCAGCGTCATGAGGATGCCGGAGCCTATCCCGTTGCCGAAGCCCATCAGCATCGCCACCACGGAGAGCGTCGCCACCGAGGACGTGAACGGCAGCGCCACGATCGACCCGCCCAGCACCAGCATCGACGGCACCGCCACCCACAGCCGCCCGCGCCGGTCCATCACCTTGCCGGCCGGGTAGAACAGCAGCATGTCGACCGCCCCGGCCAGGCCGAAGACCAGGCTGGTGGTGGCTGGCGCGAGCCCCAGGTGCTCCGACCACAGCGGCAGCACCACCTGGCGCGAGGCCCGCACCGCGCCGACCAGCACCACCGCGATCCCCAGCGTGCCGAGCAGCCGGGCGTGCCGCCGCAGCAGCGTGCCGGTGGGCACCACCGGGCGGGTGCGCGGCCGGCCTCGCCGACCCTCGACGTCCGGGGCCAGCAGCACCACCAGCCCGGCGAGCACCGTGGTGCCGACCGCGAGCCAGAACACCGAGCGCAGCCCCGCCACGTGCAGCAGCGCCGCACCGAGGAACGGCCCGAGGAACGCCCCGATCCGCGCCACCCCGCCGAGCGTCGACAGCACCCGGGCCCGGTTCACCACCGGGGTGACCTCGGTGAGGAACGACTGCCGGGCCAGGTGGAAGACCGCCGAGGCCGCCCCGGTGAGCAGCACGCCCACCGCCAGCACCGGCAGCGTGGGCGCCAGCGCCGACGTGCTCAGCGCCAGGGCCGCCACCGAGGCGGCGACCAGCATGGCCCGCCGGTCGCCGACGCGCGCCGCGAGCGCCCCGGCGGGCACGTCCCCGAGGATCTGCCCGACGCCGACCAGCGCGACCACCAGCGCCGCCTGGTCCAGCCGGGCGCCCATCTGCGCCGCGACCAGGGCCACGACGGGGGTGATCGCGCCGAGGCCGGTCTCGTAGAGCGCCGCGGGCAGGTAGGCGGAGGTGATGAGGTCGCGGGCGCTGACGCCGGGCGGGGAGGCGGGGGCCGAGGCGGCGGGAACCGGGGTGCGGTCGGTGGAGGTGCGATCGGGGTCGGGTGCGGCGGAGGTCATCGCGATCCATCCTGCCCCACGTCCTCGGTCGGCCACCCGACCGCCCCCGGGATCCCGGAGCCCGTGGGGGTCAGCCCCGCGGGTCCGCCGCGCGCTCCACGGCCAGCAGGTCCGCCCGCTCCGGGTCCGTCAGCGCGAGCTCGGCCAGGTGCCGCGCCGACCAGTCGCCCGCCGCCTGCGCCAGCCCGCGCGCCAGGCCGGCCAGGTGCACCGCGTGCACGATCGCGTCGGGGCCCTCGCCCTCCACCCACCAGTCCACCGGCGTGCCGTCCACCCGCAGCGCCTCGTGCTCGACCCAGGTGGTCGGGGCGCCGGGCAGCACCCGCAGCGCCGCGGTCGGGGTCGGCACCAGGTCGCCGGTGTCGTCGCCGTCCACCTGGTCCACCGTGCCCTCGGCGAGGTCCGGCAGCAGCGGCAGGTCCAGCAGGTCGGCCAGGTCCTCGGCGGTGCCCGGGGCGGCGGGCAGCACCGCGGCGAGGTCGGTGCGCTGCCACCACATCGGGCTCGGTGCGACCGCGGCGTCCTCGGCGTGCACCAGCGCCACCCTGTCCGGGGCCACCAGCGCCAGCACCACCTCGACCTCGTCACCGGTGCCCGCGGGGTCGATCGCAGCGGCCGCGGACTCGTGCGCCCGCTGCGCCCAGGCCGCCCACACCGCCCCCGCCAGCGTCGGGTCCACGGTGCCGCCGACAGCCGTCCGCGCCCGCAGCAGCCCGCCCCAGGCGCCGAGCGGCACCTCGGTCAGCGCGCTCACGCCGCCGAGCGCCCGCCGGACCTCCGGGTCGGTGCCGTCCAGCACCGCCGGCGCTCCGGGCAGCAGCCGGGCGAGCACCGGGTCCGCGCCGTCCACCGCGAAGGGCGCGTCCAGCCCGAGGCCCGCGCGCTCGCGCAGCCACCAGGCGGCGTAGGAGGGTGCGGTCCGACCCGGGGCCTCCGGCGAGCGCACCGGATCGAGCAGCGCCCGGCGCAGCGGCGGCTCCGACAGCCGGGCGAGCACGGCCGGCCAGGCGTCCGGGTGCACGGCGTCCAGGTCCGCGACCGCCAGCACCTCCTCGACCCCGACCCCGTCGCCGAGGTGGTCGGTCAGCACAGCCAGGTAGTCCTCCCAGCCGTCCAGGGTGTCGGCCAGCAGATCGGTGTCGTCCTCGGCGCCGAGCAGCCCGGCGGCCGGCCCGGCGACCACCTCCGGCACGCGCACCACGACCAGGTCCGCCCGCACGCCCACCGCCAGCAGCGCTGCGGTCCCCCACCGGTCCACGTCCGCCACCGGTGCCAGCACCCGGGGGTCCAGCAGCCGCTCCGCCACGGACCCGGGCAGCACCAGACCGTGCGCCGGTGTCGGCTCGCCGTCGGCCGCGCGCAGCGTCAGCAGGCCGAGCACCGCGCGCTCCGGACCCACCGGCTCCTCGGCGTCGGGCGGTGGGCCGTCCCGGAGCGCCGCGGCGACCAGGTCCAGCACCGCCTCGCTGATCTCCGCCGCCAGGTCCAGGTCGTCCTCGTCCGCCTGGTCCACCACCGCCTGCCGCACGCCGGGGTGCGCGAGCACCGCCGCCGGGTCCGCCGGCACCGCCCCCAGCCGCTCCAGCACCGGGTGCACGGCGGCCGGGTCCACCACCCGCACGCCCCACCGGCCGAGCACCCCCGTCGCCGCCGCGAGCAGGTCGCCGTCGCCGTCCGGCAGCAGCAGACCCCGGGCCCCGCGCACCACGCGCCCGTCGGCCAGCGGCACCGGCAGCGCAGCCAGCGCCTCGCGGGCCGCCGGGTCGGCGACCACCGGCGCGAGCGCCGCGTACAGCGCACGCCAGCGCGCCACCGGCAGGCCGTCGGCGGCGGGCAGCTCCTCCACCACCTCGGCCAGGTCCCGCACCTCGACGCCCAGCGTGCGTGCGGCGGCGAGCCCACCGGCTGGCAGCACCACCAGGCCGCCGAACCACGGGGCCAGCGCGCGGGCGAGCGGGCCGTCGTCCCCGGCGAGCGCCACCGCGCGGTCCGGCGCGACCAGCGTGGGCGGCGCGTCGGCCGGTCGGGGCGTCGGCGTCAGCCCGGCGATCTCGGGTGCGTCGTCCGGTCCGCCCGCGTCCGCCGGGTCCCCCGCCGAGGGCAGCAGCGGCACGCGGGACAGCGCCGCCACCAGACGCTCGCGCAGGGCACCGTCCACCGCCCCCGCCGGCAGCCCGCGCGGCACCAGCCGGAGCGCGTCCTCGCCGTCCTCCGCGACCCGCTGGGCCAGCAGCGCGTACACCTCCGCCGCCGCGTCGAGCAGCGCGTCCGTGGCCGGACCTCTGGCGACGTGCCGTCGGGTCGCGTCCAGCGGCAGGGTCGCCACCAGCAGCGCGGGCAGGTCGAGCGGGTCGTCGGTGGGCGTCGGCGCGTGCACCACCGCGGGCCAGGCAGCCCCGTCGCGTGGCACCGCCCAGGTGATCCGCCAGCCCCGCCGGTCCCGCTCCTCCACCGGGCGCCCGGCGAGCAGCGCGGGGTCGAGCACGCCCTCGACGGTCTGCCGCCGCCAGCGGCGGTCCACGCCGGCGACCCGGCGCAGCGTGCCGGACAGCTCGTCCTCCACCACGATCTCGGTGAGCGCCGGCAGCGCGAGCAGCAGCGGGTCCGCGACCTCGGCGAGCATCGCCCGCACCGCCGTCACCGCGGCGTCGTCCCGCAGGGTCAGCACCACCGCCGTGTCGTAGCCCTCCGGCGGCCGTCCGGCGTCCTCGCGCGGCAGCCGCAGGGCGGGCAGCGACCCGTCCCGCCGGACGACCTCCTGCGCGAGCCCGGGCACGTCGGCCCCGGCGGACGCCAGGTCCCGTGCGGTCGCGGCCAGCGAGAACCGCACCGCACCGCTGGTGGACCGCACCGCGATCTCGTCCGCCACCGCGCGCACCGCGGCGAAGCCGACGCCGAACCGTCCGACCACGCCCGGCCCCGCCGGTGCGACGTCACGGTCGCGGGAGGCCGAGGCGCGCATCGCCGCCAGGGAGGCGACGTCGGCGGCGTCCAGCGGCGCCCCCGTGTTCGCCGCGACCAGCACGACGCCGGAGCCCGCGGCGCCCGGGCCTGCGTCCGTCCCCCGGCCCGCACCCGGCAGCGCGTCGCCGTCCGGCCCGGTGGCATCGGGGGAGGCCGCCGTGGTCAGCCGGAGCAGCAGCCGCCCCGGCACCCCGCCACGCACGGCCGCGTCGGCGGCGTTCTGCGCGAGCTCGACCACCACGCGGTCGCGGTAGTACCCGCGGGCGTGGTCCTCCTCGGTGTTCGCGTCCTCGCGCAGGCGCGCCGGATCGGTGCGCCACGTCCCCAGCACCCGGTCGCGCAGCGCGCGGGTGCCGAAGACGTCGGCGGTCACGGCTCCGGCTGCGGGGCGACCGGCTCGGTTCCCGGCGCGGGCGCGTCGGCCACGGCGTCCTCGACGACCACGGCCGCGTCGTCGTCCACGGGCTGCTCGGCGTCCTCGGCCACGGCCGCGTCGGCGACGACCTCGGCGGCGTCGGCGGACGTCCCGACCACCTCGACCGTCGTCCCGTCCGCAGCAGCCTCCGTCACGGCGTCCTCGTCCGCCGCGCCCTCGGCCACGACGACCTCCGCCGCGTCCACGGCCGGCGCCACGGCCGCCACGTTCGCCGTCACCAGCAGGTCACGGCTCACCGGGACCTCCGGCCACTCGGACGGCCGCGCCTCGACGTCGGTCTCCGAGTGCGCGCCGCAGCCGTGCTCCAGCGCGACGACCTTGCCGTCGTCCGGGGACCACTCGTTCGCGCACACGCCGAAGACGGTGCCGAGCGGGCCCTGCAGCGGGATGATGAACCCGCAGGTCAGGCAGGCGTCCGCCGAGGCGACCGAGCCGGCCGAGGCGGGACCCTGCGGTCCGCGGTACCAGCGCTCGGCGGCCTCGTCGATGCCGGTGCGGGACAGCACCCGGTTGCGGGCCAGCGCGAGCTCGGTGATCGCGACCTCGTCCTGCTCGGGGTCGCCGGTGGGCGTCCAGCCGGGCTCGAGGCGCGGGTCGTCGGCGCGGAACGGCAGCACGTCACCGGGGCCGACGTCGCCCGGGCGCAGGCGCTGGTCCCAGGGCAGCCAGGCGGGGGCGAGCACGGCGTCGTCACCGGGCAGCAGCACGGCCTCGCAGACCGTGGCGGTGCGGGCGCGCGGCACGCGGGACAGCGTGACCGTCCACACCCAGCCGCGGTAGCCCTTGGCGGTGCAGGCGAAGCGGTGCGAGACGAGCCGGTCCTCCTCGAGGGTCCAGCCGAGGTGCTCGCCGACGTCCTGCGGGTGCTCGGCCAGCTCGACGGCCACCTCGCGGGCGAGATCGACGGCTCCGGTGAGGACGGCGTCCTGGGTCGCGGTCGCCATCTCAGGCCTCGAGGTCGTCGGCGACGGCCCGCAGCAGCGTGGCGACCTGGGTGGCGCGCTGCTTCTCGGGGTGACGGCCACGGCGCAGGTCGTTGCCGACCCGGTCGAGCACCTTGATCAGGTCCTCGACGATCACGGCCATGTCGTCGGCGGGCTTGCGGGCGGCGCGCACGACCGTCGGCACCGGGTCGAGCAGCTTGACCTGGAGCGCCTGGGGGCCGCGGCGGCCGTCGGCCACGCCGAAGTCCACCCGGGTGCCGGGCTTCGGCGTGCCGATCCCGTCGGGCAGCGCGGACGCGTGCAGGAAGACCTCGGTGCCGTCGTCGGCGGCGATGAAGCCGAAGCCGCGATCGGTGTCGAACCACTTGACCTTGCCGGTGGGCACTGCGATCCCCTGGGGTCTCGTCGGGATCCGGGCCACGGGGCCGGCGCACCCGGTGGGGGTCGCGGCTCCGCGTGCCCGGGGCACGTCTACCGGACAAGGCTACCGGTCGGGGCGGCCCGCCGCGGCCCTCGGCGCTGCGCCGTCAGCCGAACGCGGCCTGCTCGTCCAGCCCGCCGGGCAGCGCCTGGAGCCGGGGCACCGGCTGGTAGACCGTCGCGAGCAGCGCCCGCGCCTCGCGCAGCGCGGTCAGGTAGACCAGCGAGACGTGCAGCGCGGAGAACGGCTCGCGGATCACCGGCACGGCCTCGGCGGTGATCGCGTCGAGGTAGGCGTCCAGCACGTCGCAGGCGGCGACCACCCGCTGGCTGGGCCGCGACCGGTGCAGCTCGGGGTCGAGGTCGGCCACCGGCACGTCCAGCAGCCCGGACACGATCCGCACCAGCGCCTCGGTGGACGCCTCCAGCGGGTCCTGCGGGGCCAGGATCTCGGCGGCACGGGTGCGGGCCAGCGCCATCAGCGGGATCTCGTCGTCGTGGTGCCCGGCGGTGGCCAGCACCTCCAGCACGAGCATCGCGCGGAACCGCTCGCGGCCCAGCAGCACCAGCGCCTGGTGCAGGTTGCGCACGGTGCGTCCCGCGCCGGAGACGGAGTTGACGATCCGGAACACCTTGAGCGCGATGGCCGGGTCGGCGGCGGTCAGCCGGGCCAGCCGGCGGTAGGACACCTGCGGGTCGCCGAGCTGCACCAGCAGTCGGCCGGCGACCATCGCGTGGTGCGCCAGCGCGGGCCGGGTGAGCACGGTCGGCCGGCGGAAGTGGTAGCCCTGGAACAGGTCGAAGCCGGCGTCCTGCGCGGCGAGGAACGCCTCCTCGTCCTCCACGTGCTCGGCCACCAGCGCGGCGTGCGGGGCGGCCTCGCGCAGCTCGGCGGCGAAGGACGCCAGCCGCTCGCCGAGGTCGGCCATGTCGACCTTGACGTAGTCGCACAGCCGCAGCAGCGACCAGCGGGCGTCGCCGGGCACGAAGTCGTCCAGGGCGATCCCGAAGCCGAGGGTGCGCAGCCGCTCGATCCCGGCGACCACCTGCTCGTCCGCCGGGACGTGCTCCAGCACCTCGAGCACCACGCGGTGCGGGTCGAGCGCGACCGGCAGCTCGTCGACGATGAACGAGCGCGGCACGTTGACGAACAGGTCGCCGTTGCCGGCCAGGTCCTCGACGCCGAACTCGGTGAGCGTCGCCACGATCACGGTCGCGGTGGCGCGGTTGTCGTCGATCCCGGGGCGGACGCCGGACTCCTGCGCGTCGGCGGAGGCCCGGAACAGCAGCTCGTGGCCGATCGGACGGCTCAGCACGTCGTAGATGCCCTGGCGCGCCACGCACACCTCGTGCGTGGCACCGGGCAGGTGCCCGGCCGTGATCCCGGCCATGCGGTCCCCTCCGGTCGGCGCGCCCGCGGCTGACGCACCCACCTGGTGCGCCGAACTCGATATCGGCAGGAAGCGTGCTGACCTGAGGGGTCATACCCGGGTGAGACGGGACGAACACGGACGATCGGCACGCCCCCTCGTGCGCGCTTTCGCGCAGATCCGTCTCGGATGCTACTTATCCGTAGCTATGGTGCCTCCATGGACGTGCGTACGGACCGGCTGGTCGCCCTGGCAGGAGGCATCGACACCGTCGAGCGCGAGGTCGCGCCGGCCCTGCTCGAGGAGGTGCGCGACGCGACGGCGGTGGCGCTCGGCCGCTCACGGATCGCCGAGGCGACCGGCGCGCTGGCCGACGTGCTCGGCGACCACCTGCACCGCTGGCGCCGGGACCTCACCGCCTGGGCGGACACCGCCCGCGCCTGCGCCGCGGGCTACGACGAGGCCGACCGGCGCACCCGCACCCGCTTCGAGCAGGTGGCGGTGTGAGCGGCATGACGGTCGCGCGGCTGCGGGGCTGGCGGCCGGCGGTGCTGGAGGAGCAGGCCGCGGGCGTGGTGCGGCTGCGCTCCCAGGTGGACGAGGCGACCGGCGAGGCGCAGCGCGTCCGGCGCGAGCTGCCGGAGATCTGGTCCGGGGCCGCCGCCGACGCCGCCCGGACCCGGCTGGGGGCGCACGTCAGCACCGGGGAGCGGATGGTCGACACCCTGCACCTGGTCCGCCGGGTGCTGCTCGTCGCCTGCGACGCGCTCCTCGCCGCCCAGGCCCTGCTCGCCCGCGCCGAGGAGGACGCCGTGCACGCCGGGCTGACCCTGTGCGACGACGGCACCGTGCTGCCACCACCCCCGCGCCTGCTGCCGCAGGACGCCCCCGAGCACGTCGTGGCGGACGCGCACCGCACCCGGATCGTGCAGGTCGAGACCGCCGAGCACGTCCAGGCCTGCGCCCGCCAGGCACTGCTGGCCGCCGACGAGGCGGACGCCGACGCCGCGCACGCGCTGCGCGTCGCCTGGGAGGCCGCTGCGGACGGCTCCGTCACCGACGCCACCGACCACGCACTGGTGGACGGCGTGCTGCTGAGCGGGGTCCCCCGGTCCGGCACCGCGGCCGAGGTCGCCGCCTGGTGGGCGTCGCTGACACCCGGGGCGCAGGAGACGATGCTGGAGCGGGAGTGGGCGCGGATCGCCGATCTCGACGGCGTGCCCTACCCGGTGCGGATCCGGGCCAACCGGCTGGCGATCAGCGCCGAGATCGCGGCGGAGCTGCGACGGCACGCCACCCTCGAGGAGCAGAAGCGCGACCTCGAACGGCAGGTCGCCGCGCTCCGGGCCTCCGGGAGGAGCTACCCCGCACTGGAGACCGAGATCGGCGAGCTGTGGAGCCGGTGGGACAAGCTGGACGTCGCGCAGAAGGAGTCGCGCACGCAGTCGGACTGGTACCAGGCCGTGCTGGCGGCGGACCCACCCCGGCAGGTCGTGCTCTTCGACCCCGCCGGCGGGCGGTACGCCGAGGTCGTCGGCGACCTCGCGACCGCGACCAGCGTGGGGGTGCTGGTGCCGGGGACGGGGGCGCACGTGGGGCCGGACGACGGGACGTTCGAGCGGGCGCAGGGATTCGTCAAAGGTGCGGGTGAAGACGACCACCTGGCGGTGATCACGTTCATCGGCGGGGAGATGCCGGAGCACCTGCTGCTGGACTCGACCCGGAACAGCTTCGCCGACCAGATCGGCCCGCGGCTGGCCCGCTTCGCCGCGGGCATCGACCACGCGCCCGGCGCCACGGTGACGGTGGTCGGGCACTCCTACGGCGGGTCGATCGTCGGGGTCGCGGAGGCCTCCGGGATGCGGGTGGACCGGATCCTGCACGTGGAGTCCGCCGGGATCGGGGCCAGCGTGTTCACCCCGGAGGACCTGCCCTACCCGGACACCCCGCGGTACTCCATGACCGCGCCGGGCGACCCGATCGCCGCCACCCAGGGGGTGCACGTGCAGGGCATCGGGCACGGCGCCGACCCGGACACCTTCCCCGGCGTCACCCGGCTGGAGACCGGCCTGGTGAAGGACGGGGACACCGGATCCGGGCTCCTCTTCGGGATCGACGCGCACGGGGACGTCTTCACCCGTGGCTCGACCGCGTGGAAGAACATGCTGGCGGTGATGACCGGCGGCGAGGTCACGCTCCTCGCAGCGCCGGAGATCACCACGACCCCGTACGGCACCTTCTCGGACAACCCGATGGACAACCCCGGCTTCGAGCCCGAACGCCGGGACATCCCGTGAGGCGCACCCTCGCCACCGCCCTCGTCCTGACGCTCGCACTGCTGACCGGGTGCGCCGAGACCGTCGAGCGGGAGCGGCGCGCCCTCGTGGACCGGACCTGGCGCGAGACCGTCACCCTCGCCGACCAGGCAGTGTCCGCGCTGCTCGACCTGCACCCGGAGCTGACGCTGGCCGAGGTCCACGGCGACTTCACCGGCGAGGACTGGTCGGACTGCTCCGGATCGATCACCGGGAACGCGGTCAGCCCGACCGAGATCATGTGGTCCTCGCGTCGGGACGTCCAGGTGGATCCGTCACGCGAGACTGCCAGCCTCGCCGACGACCTCGCCGAGTGGTTCGTGGCCCAGGGATGGGAACAGGGAGAGGCGAGGTCGCACGAGGGCGGGCACCGGAACGGCCTTTTCCGCGACTCCTACGGGATCACCCTGCTGTCCACCACCGAGACGCCGACCGACCGGCTCCCGACCGTCCGGATCCTCGTCTTGTCTCCCTGCGTGCGCGCCCCCGAGCGGATGCTCGACTGGGCCACCCCCACGCCCACGCCCGCCGGTTCGCCGTCGTGACCCGGCGGCACGCGATCCGGGCCGGTGCCGCCGCGACAGCCGTCGCGCTGCTGCTGACCGGCTGCGCCGAGACCGTCGAACGCGAGCGACGCGCGCTCGTGGACCGGACCTGGCACGAGACCGTCACCCTCGCCGACCAGACGGTGACCCTGCTGCTCGACCTCCACCCGGACCTGACGCTGACCGAGGTCGACGGCGGCTTCACCGGCGAGAGCTGGTTCGACTGCTCGGGGTCGATCACCTGGCACGCGGTCAGCCCGACCGAGATCCAGTGGTCCTCGCTGCGGGACGTGGAGATCGCCCCGCCGCGCGAGACCGCCACCCTCGCCGCGGCGCTGGTCGACGCGCTCGAGGCCGAGGGGTGGCACGCCGGCCGGCCCACCGAGAACGACGGCCTGGTCAGGATCTCCCTCTCCCGTGACGGCGTCGGGATGGCGATCCAGTCCGACAGCGAGGTGTCGGCCGTCAGAGCGCCGGACGTCGAGATCACCGTCTACTCCCCCTGCGTGCGCGCCCCCGAGCGGATGCTCGACTGGACTACACCCACCCCCACGCCGACCCCCACACCCCCGTGACGCGCCCCGCCCGTCATCCCTCGGCGAGCCGGTCCAGCGCCAGCGCCGCGAGCACCGCCGGCCCGACCGCGAGCGCCTCGTCGGCGAACCGGGCCTGCGGCGAGTGGTTGTACGCGGCGGTGGCGGGGTCGGTGCCGACGGGGGTGGCGCCGAGGCCGAGGTAGGTGCCGGGCACCTCCTGGAGCACGTAGGAGAAGTCCTCCGCGCCGGAGATCGGCTGCGGCGCCGGGTAGTAGGCCTGCTCGCCGAACAGCCCCCGGGTCAGACCGGCGGCGCGGACCACCTCGTCGGGGGTGTTGACGGTGACCGGGTAGCCGCGCTCGTACTCGACGGTGACGGTGAGCCCGTGGGCGGCGGCGATCCCCTCGCAGACCCGGGTCAGCCGCTCGGGCACCACGGTGTGCACGGCCTCGGAGAACGAGCGCACGGTGGCCTCGAGCCGGGCGGTGGCGGGGATGACGTTGTCGGTGGTGCCGGCCTCGATCTTGCCGACGGTGACGACCACCGGGTCGAAGGCGTCGAACTGCCGGGTGACCATCGCCTGGAGCGCGAGCACGATCTCGGCGGCGACCGGCACCGGGTCCTGCGCGAGGTGCGGCATGGAGCCGTGGCCGCCGCGCCCGTGCACGGTGACGTGGACGGTGTCCGCCGCGGCGAGCATGGTGCCGGGCCGGCTGGTGACCAGGCCCGCGGGCAGGATCGACGACATCACGTGCAGCCCGTAGGCGGCGACCACCCGGTCACCGGCGGCGTCCAGCACGCCCTCGTCGATCATGATCTTCGCGCCGTGGTCGCCCTCCTCGCCGGGCTGGAACATCAGCACGACGGATCCCGCGATCTCGTCCCGCCGGGCGGCGAGCAGCCGGGCGGCGCCGACCAGGCCGGCGACGTGCAGGTCGTGCCCGCAGGCGTGCATGACGCCGGGGTTCTCGCTGCTGAACTCCTCGCCGCTGTCCTCGGTGACCGGCAGCGCGTCCATGTCGCCGCGCAGCAGCACCGCCGGTCCGGGGCGGGCACCGCGCAGCACGGCCACCACGGAGGTGAGGGCGGTGCCGGTGCTGACCTCGAGGTCGAGCGGGGCGAGCGCGTCGAGGACCAGCCGCTGGGTGCGCGGCAGGTCGAGCCCGAGCTCGGGGGTGCGGTGCAGGGCGTGGCGCAGGGCCACGACCTCGGGCAGCTGGGCCTGGGCGTCGGCGCGCAGGCCGGCGAGGACGGTGGGGTCGAGCATCACGCCTCCGGGGTGGTGGACAGGACGCTGCTCTCCGCGCGGGTGCCGACCATGGTGTCGACGGGGTACATCAGCCGCTCGGAGACCAGCCAGGAACCCACGGCGGAGATCGTCAGGCCGATCGCGGCGTACACCGGCACCAGCCGGAGCGCGTCGTGCGAGATCAGCCACTCCGCCACGAACAGGAACGTACCGCCGAAGACCGCGATGGCGGCGCCGGCGGGCACCCCGAGCGCCACCGCCCGGATCGGCACCGGGAACAGCCGCGCCCCGGCGACCGGTGTCACGCCGAGCTGGAGGCCGATGCAGATCGTGAACAGCGGGGCGGCGACGAGGTAGGGCACCACCCCGGCGGCGACGCCGAGCATGAGCGGCACCACCAGCACCGCGGCGGCGGTGAAGCCGATCCGGATCATCGGCAGCGGTCCCACCCGGTCGGCGAGGAAGCCGGAGGTGATCATCGCGAGCAGCAGGCAGACCAGCGCCACGGTGTGCTGACTGGTCGCTGCCCCCTCGGTGTAGTGCCCGGTGTGCACGGCGAACTCGGGCAGGTACACGCTGCCGAAGTACACGCCCATGGTCGAGCCGATGGTCAGCATGAACGCCAGCAGCATCCGCCCGAGGTGGCGGCGGACCAGGGTCGGCGCGGGCTCGGCGCCGGCGGCCTGCGCCCGCTGGAAGACCTCGGACTCCGGCACGCCCCGGCGGATCCACAGCGCGATCAGCCCGCACAGCGACGCGACGGCGAAGGCGATCCGCCAGCCGCCGCCCTCCACCCCGTCCACGCCGAGCACCCCGATCAGCACGGCGAGCACCACGGTCGCGGCGAGGGTGCCGAGGGCGTCGCCGGAGTACGCGAAGGCGCCGTAGCGGTGCCGGCGCTCGGGCGGTGCCACCTCCACCACGTAGGTCGCGGCGGTCGCCACCTCGCCGCCCATCGCGATCCCCTGGAGCAGCCGCGCCGCGACGACGACCACCGCCGCCCACGGCCCGGCCACCGCGTAGGTCGGGGCCAGCGCGATCAGCGCGGAGCCGACGGCGATCAGCGCCACCGAGATCAGCAGGCCGGCGCGCCGGCCCCGGGTGTCGGTGATCCGGCCCATCAGGAACGAGCCCACCGGTCGGGCGACGAAGCCCGCCGCGAACACCACGTAGGCGCCGAGCACCTGGGTCACCGGGTCGTCGCCGGGGAACACCTGACCGGCGAAGTACGGCGCGAGCAGCCCGTAGATCGTCCAGTCCAGCGACTCCACGAAGATCCCGGCCGTGCTGGCCACGACGACCCTGGTGCGCACCTTCGCCACGGCGACCTCCTGCGATCCGGCCGGTGCCCACCCGCCGGCGGCGGGTGTGACCTGGCACATCGTGGCCCAGACGTGTGTCGTCGGCATGACGACCGTGCGTCGGGCGGGCACCGGGGCACGTATCGTGGTGCGGATGGCCACCTTCAGCGAGCACCTGCGCGGCAGGTCGGACGAGGAGCTGGTGGACCTGCTGCTCCGGCGGCCGGACCTCGCGCACCCCTCGCCGGCCACGCTGACGTCCCTGGCGGCGCGCGCCACCAGCCGGCCGAGCCTCGAGCGGGCGCTGGCCACCTGCGACGCCGCGGTGCTCCAGGCCGTCGAGTCCGTGGTGGCGCTGCTGGACGGTGCCGAGCCCGCGACCGGGGTGCGTGCCCGCGCGGTCGCGACGGCGGTCGGCGCCACCGGGCGCGCCGAGGTCGCCGCGGTGAAGGACGCCCTCGGCACCGCCACCGCGCTCGCCCTGCTCCAGCCGTCGGGACGGGCCGCCGATCCCGACCTGCGTCCCGCGCCGGGGCTGGCCGAGCTGCTCGGGCCGTACACCGCCGGCCTGGCCGCCGGTTCCGCCGCCGAGGGCCCCGACGACGTCACCGCGGCGCTGGCCGCCACCTCCCCCGCCGGCCGCGCGGTGCTGGACGCCCTGGCCTGGGGGCCGCCGGTCGGCCTGCCGCCGGAGCAGGGCGCGGGCGCCGCCGCCGTCGAGGACCTGGTGGCGCGCGGCCTGCTGGCACGGCCGGACGCGCGCCACGTGCTGCTGCCCCGCCCGGTCGCCCTGGCGCTGCGGGACGGCCGCACCCACCGCTCCCCCGCGCGCCGACCGGCCGGTGCCGAGATCGCGCGCCGGACCGAGGTGCTGGTGCAGGCCGAGCAGGCCACCGCCGCCGAGCGCGCGGTCCGCCTGGTCGCCGGGCTGGTCCGCTCCTGGGAGCGCACGCCGCCGGCGGTGCTGCGCGCGGGCGGCCTGGGCGTGCGGGACCTGCGCCGCGCCGCCCAGGTGCTCGAGGTCGCCGAGGCCGAGGCCGCGCTGGTCGTCGAGCTGGCGGGGGTCGGCGGGCTGGTCCGGGACGACGGCGAGGAGCAGCCCGGCTACGTGCCGACCACCGCCGCCGACGAGTGGGCCGCCCTCGACCTGCCGCACCGCTGGGCCCGGCTGGTCGGCTGGTGGGCGGCCACCCCGCGCGCGGCCTGGCTGATCGGCGCTCGCGACGAGCGGAACGTCGTGCGCGCGGCCCTGGGCGCCGAGGTGGCCCGGCCGTGGGCGCCGAGGCTGCGCCGCTCGGTGCTGTCCGTGCTCGCCGAGATGGAGCCCGGCGCCGCCCCCACCGAGGCGGACGTGCTCGCCGTGCTCGCCTGGCGCACCCCGCGGGCGCTGCCGCCCGCCGACGCGGTCGCCGCCGTGCTGCGCGAGGCCGGCTGGCTGGGGCTGCTCGGCGCCGGCGCGCTCGGCTCCGCAGGCCGGGCGCTGCTGAGCACCGTGGCCGACGGCGCGCCGGAGGTGCCGGGATCGACGCCGGCCGACGAGGAGCCGGTGGCCGCCGCCCTCGCCGCCGCGCTGCCGCCCGCGGTGGACGACCTGCTGCTCCAGGCCGATCTGACCGGCATCGTCCCGGGCCGCCCGACCGAGGACCTGGAACGCCTGCTGGACGCGAGCGCCCGGGTGGAGTCGCGCGGCGGCGCGGTGACCGTGCGGTTCACCCCGGAGTCGGTGCGCGACGCCCTGGACGCCGGGTCGAGCGCCGACGACCTGCTGGCCGACCTGGGCCGGCACGCGCGCGGCGGGGTGCCGCAGCCGCTGGAGTACCTGGTGCGGGACGCGGCGCGGCGGCACGGCCGGCTGCGCGGCGGCAGCATCTCCTCCTACGTGCGCACCGAGGACCCGGCGCTGCTCGCCGGGCTGGCCGAGGACCCGCGGCACGCCGGCCTGGGCCTGGTCCGGCTCGCGCCGACCGTGCTGGCCGCGCAGGCACCGCTGCCCGACCTGCTCGCGGCGCTGCGCGCGCACGGGCTCGCGCCGGTCGCCGAGACCCCGGACGGCCGGGTGCTGCACGCCGCGCCGACCGTGCGCCGGGTGGTCGCGACCCGCTCGTCCCGCACCGGCCGGTCCGCCGAGCGGTCCCGTGCCGCCGAGGATCGCGGGCGGGGCCCGGTGCCGCCGGCCGACCGGGCCGCCGCGCTGGTCGGGGTGCTGCGCCGCGCCGAGCAGGCGCGCGACGGCGCGGTGACCCGCTCCCGCCTCCCCGATCCCGCCGGCACCCCGGAGCCCACCACCACCGCACCCGCGGCCCCCGCGCGCCGGAGCGCGGGAACAGCCGACCCCGGCGAGGCGTTGGGGCTGCTGCGCGAGGCGGCCGCCGAGCACGCGGAGGTGTGGTTGGAGATGGTCGGCCCGCGCGGAGCCCTGGAACGCCGCCGGGTCCGCCCGCTGCGGGTCGACGGCGGCCGGGTGCGCGTGGTCGACACCGCCCGGGACGCCGAGCTCGTCGTCGCGGCGCACCGGATCGCCTCGGTCGCCCCCACCACCGCCTGACCCCCACCCACCCGCTGCGAACGGACTGCGCATGACCGACGGACCGCTGATCGTCCAGAGCGACAAGACCCTGCTGCTCGAGGTGGACCACGACCGCGCGGAGGCGTGCCGCCGCGCCATCGCCCCCTTCGCGGAGCTGGAGCGCGCCCCCGAGCACGTGCACACCTACCGGCTGACCCCGCTCGGCCTGTGGAACGCCCGCGCCGCCGGCCACGACGCCGAGCAGGTGGTCGACACGCTGCTCGAGTACTCCCGCTACCCGGTGCCGCACGCCCTGCTGGTGGACGTCGCCGAGACCATGTCCCGCTACGGCCGGCTGCAGCTCGTCGCGCACCCGGTGCACGGGCTGGTGCTGCACGCCCTGGACGCCGCCGTGCTGGCCGAGGTGCTGCGCTCCAAGCGCACCGCCGGCCTGGTGGGCGAGCGGATCGACTCCACCGACGTGGTGGTGCACCCCTCGCAGCGCGGCACGCTCAAGCAGGCGCTGCTCAAGCTCGGCTGGCCCGCCGAGGACCTCGCCGGCTACGTGGACGGCGAGGCGCACCCGATCGACCTGGACACCTCCGGCGAGTCCGACCCGGCCCCCGACGGCACCCCGCGCCCGTGGACGCTGCGCCCGTACCAGGCGGAGGCCGCCGACGGGTTCTGGCACGGCGGCTCCGGCGTGGTCGTGCTGCCCTGCGGCGCCGGCAAGACGCTGGTCGGCGCGGCGGCGATGGCCCGGTCGAAGACCACGACGCTGATCCTGGTGACCAACACCGTGTCCGCCCGGCAGTGGCGCGACGAGCTGCTGCGCCGCACCACGCTGACCGAGGACGAGATCGGCGAGTACTCCGGTGCCCGCAAGGAGATCCGCCCCGTCACCATCGCCACGTACCAGGTGCTGACGCTGCGCCGGAAGGGCGAGTACCCGCACCTGGAGCTGCTGGACGCCCGCGACTGGGGCCTGATCCTCTACGACGAGGTGCACCTGCTGCCGGCGCCGATCTTCCGGATGACCGCCGACCTCCAGGCCCGCCGCCGGCTCGGCCTCACCGCGACGCTGGTCCGCGAGGACGGCCGCGAGGACGAGGTGTTCAGCCTGATCGGCCCCAAGCGCTACGACGCCCCGTGGAAGGACATCGAGGCGCAGGGCTACATCGCGCCGGCCGACTGCGTCGAGGTGCGCCTGACGCTGCCCGACCGCGACCGGATGATCTACGCCACAGCCGAGCCGGAGGACAAGTACCGGCTGGCCGCGAGCGCCCCCGGCAAGTCGCAGGTGGTCCGCCGCCTGGTCGCGCAGCACGCCGGGGAGCCGACCCTGGTGATCGGGCAGTACATCGACCAGCTCGAGGAGCTCGCCGACGACATCGGCGCCCCGGTGATCACCGGCTCGACCTCGGTGCCGGAGCGCCAGCGGCTGTTCGACGCGTTCCGTCACGGCGAGATCACCACCCTGGTGGTCAGCAAGGTCGCGAACTTCTCGATCGACCTGCCCGAGGCGTCCGTGGCGATCCAGGTGTCCGGCTCCTTCGGCTCCCGGCAGGAGGAGGCCCAGCGCCTCGGCCGCCTGCTGCGCCCCAAGGGCGACGGCCGCACCGCGCACTTCTACGCGGTGATCGCGCGGGACACCGTCGACCAGGACTTCGCCCAGCACCGGCAGCGCTTCCTGGCCGAGCAGGGCTACGCCTACCGGATCGTCGACGCGGAGGACCTGGACCGCAGGAGCGAGGACCCGGCGGGCGCCTGAGCCGGTCGAGCCGCTGGTGGGAACCACCGGGGGCGCCGGGTCGTTGCGAGGGGTGCACACCCTGAGAAAGGATCACCGGGTGCCGTCGTCGCTGCGTGGACTCACCGCCCTCGTCCCCCTCGCCCTGGGGGCGTCCCTGCTGGTCGGAGCCGCGCCCGCGGCCCCGGACCTCGCAGGCGCGCCCGTCGCGACCACGGTCCGGACCGAGGCCCCGCCGACGCTGACCGGCGAGCTCACCGACCTCGCCGGGGCGGTCGCCGGGCAGGAGTCCGAGATCTCCGCGGCGCAGGACCAGCTCGCGCAGGACACCGACCTGCAGCTCTACGTGGTCTACGTGGACACCTTCGACGGCAGCACGCCGTCGATGTGGGACGTGCAGACGCGGCAGAAGAACGGGCTCGGCGCGAACGACCTGCTGCTGTCCGTCGCGGTGGACTCGCGGAACTACTACCTGTCGCCGAGCAGCGTCACCGGCGTGAGCTCCTCCGACCTGGACGCGGTGGCCGGCGACGTCGAGGACGCGCTGCGCCAGGACGAGTGGGCGCAGGCCGCGGTGGTCGCCGCCGACGGCGCCCGGGACGCCGTGGTGAACGGCGGGGGCAACTTCCTGATCAGCAACCTGCTGTTCCTCGGCGTGATCGCGATCGTCGTCGTCCTGATCGTGACCTTCGTCCGCAGCCGGCGTCGGCAGCGCGCGGGGATCGGCGTCGCGCGCCCGACCGGCCCGCCGCGCCCGCAGACGCCGGGCGGACCCGCCGGCGAGCTGGCCCAGCTGCCCACCGCCGAGCTGGACCGCCGCTCCGCCTCCGCCCTGGTCGGCATCGACGACGCGCTGCGCACCTCGGAGCAGGAGCTCGGCTTCGCCCAGGCGCAGTTCGGCCCGGAGTCGACGCAGGAGTTCGAGAAGGTGCTGGCCTGGTCCAAGCAGCAGGTCACCGAGGCCTTCCGGCTGCGGCAGACCCTGGACGACGACGTGCCGGACACCGAGCCGCAGATCCGGGACACCGCGACGCGCATCCTGCACACGATCACGCAGGTCTCGAACGCCCTGGAGGGGCAGCGCGACGCCTTCGACCAGCTGCGTGCCGTCGAGGCCCGCGCCGACGAGGCGATCGAGGCGCACGCCCGCACCGCCGCCACCCAGCACGCCCGGATCGAGGCCGCCCGCACCACCCTGGCCACCCTCGGCGCGCGCTACCCCGAGGACGCCCTGGTGTCGGTCCGGCAGAACCCGGACCAGGCCGAGAACCTGCTCGGCGAGATCGGCACCGCCCTGGACCAGGCTCGGGCCGCGAGCGCCGGCGGCGACCGAGCGCTCGCCGTCCGGTACGCCCGCGCCGCCGAGGAGGCCCTCGGCCAGGTCGGCACCCTGCTCGACGCCGTGGACCGTGCGGGCACCGAGCTCGCCACCATCGGCTCCCGCCTGGACGCCGGGCTGACCTCGATCAGCTCCGACCTGGAGGACGTCGACCGGCTCGCCCCCCGCGACCCGCAGGTGGCCCCCCGCGCCGAGCAGGCCCGCGCCGCCGTGGCCGTGGCCCGCGCCGCCCGCACCGGTGACGGCGACCCGCTGGCCGCCCTGCGCGACCTCACCGCCGCCGAGGCCGCCCTGGACTCCGCGCTGGCCCCGCACCGCGAGCACCAGGAGCGCGCCCGCCGCGCCCTCGGCCTGCTCGACCAGACGCTCGGCCGCCTGGAGTCCGCGATCCGCGGCACCACCGACTACATCGAGACCCGGCGCGGCGCCGTCGGCCCCGAGGCACGCACCCGGCTCGCGGAGGCCGACCGGCTGATGCGGGTCGCGATCGACCAGCGCGCCACCGACCCCGAGCAGGCGCTCGGCACCGCCCAGCAGGCCGAGCGCCTGGTGCGCGACGCGCAGAACCTCGCCCAGCGCGACGTCGACTACTCCGACGACCAGCGGCGCGGCGGCGGCGACGGCGGCATGGGCCAGCTCGGCGGCATGGTGCTCGGCGGCATCCTGATCGACTCCATCCTGCGCGGCGGCGGCGGCTTCGGCGGCGGCCACCACGGCGGGGGCGGCGGCTTCGGCGGGGGCTTCGGCGGCGGTGGGGGTCGCGGCGGCGGCTTCGGCGGCGGCGGGGGCGGCGGCCGTGGCGGCGGCTTCTAGACCGGAACCAGACCCAGCACGACCTTCAGCACCACCCACCAGAGAGGCACGAGGCGATGACCGAGAAGCAGAGCATCTTCGGACGGATCACCCAGCTCGCGCGCGCGAACATCAACGCGCTGCTCGACCAGGCCGAGGACCCGCAGAAGATGCTGGACCAGCTCGTGCGCGACTACACCAGCTCGATCGCCGAGGCGGAGAAGGCCATCGCGCAGACGATCGGCAACCTGCGCCTGGCCGAGCAGGACTACAACGAGGACGTCGCCGCGGCCCGCGAGTGGGGCAGCAAGGCCCTCGCCGCCTCGGCCCGCGCCGACCAGTACCGCCAGGCCGGCGACGCCGCCAACGCCGACAAGTTCGACAACCTGGCCAAGGTCGCCCTCGGCAAGCAGATCTCCGCGGAGGGCGAGGTCCGTGAGGCCGAGCCGCTGATCTCCTCGCAGCGCGAGACCGTCGAGAAGCTCAAGTCGGGCCTGGCGCAGATGAAGGACAAGCTCGGCCAGCTCAAGCAGCGGCGGGACACCCTGGTCGCCCGCCAGAAGTCCGCGCAGGCGCAGCAGACGGTCCAGACCGCGATCTCCTCGATCAACGTGCTCGACCCGACCAGCGAGATCGCGCGCTTCGAGGAGAAGGTCCGCCGCGAGGAGGCCCTCGCCATGGGCCAGGCCGAGATCGCGGCGTCCTCCCTCGACGCCCAGTTCGCCGAGCTGGAGACCTCCGGCGAGCAGATCGAGATCGAGGCCCGTCTGGCGGCCCTCAAGTCCGGCAGCGCCCCCGCGCAGCTCGGCACCACCCCGGTCACCCCGCAGATCGAGGCCTGAGCCCCGACCTGCGCCTGACGCACCGCGCCCCCTGGCCCTCGACGGGCTCAGGGGGCGCGGTGCGTGCGGGGGGTCTCAGGCGGCGGCGCGGCCCGCTGCTCGCTCAGGCCGCGGCGCGGCCCGCCGCGCGCGCGACGACGATCTCGGCGAAGGTGCGGGCGATCGTGCGCCCGGCCGCGGCGACCGCCTCGTCGTGCGCGGCCACCACCTCGTCGATCGCGGCGACGTCCTCGCCGGCCTCCACCGCCCAGTCGTGCATCAGCGCCGGCGAGGCCTCGGGGTGGAACTGCACGCCCCAGGCCGATCCGGTGCGGAACGCCTGGTACGGGTACATCCGCGAGGCGGCCAGCCAGGTCGCGCCGCGCGGCAGGTCCACGATCGCGTCCGCGTGCATCGTCGGCATCGGCGTGCTGCGCCCGTCCGCCGCCAGGGCGCCGAGCAGCGGGTCGCCGGTGGCCTCGGGCCGCCAGCGCACGTCCACGATCCCGGCCTCGCGCCCCGGAGGGGCGGCCACGTGCACCCGCCCGCCGGTGGCGACCGCGAGCAGCTGCGCGCCCAGGCAGATCCCCAGCGTCGGCACGTCGGCGGCCACGGCCTCGGCCAGCAGCGCACGGGTCGCCGCGACGCCGGGCTCGTGCTCGTCGTGCGCAGACATCCGGCCGCCGAGCACCACCAGCCCGTCCAGGTCGGCGGCGGGGCCGGTCTGCTCGCCCAGGTCGGCGCGCACCAGGCGCACCTCGGCGCCGTCGAGCTGGTCGGCGAACCGGTCGAGCGGCACGACCGCGTCGAGCTGGACCACGGTGATGACGGCAGGCGTGCCCGAGTTGTCGACAGTCACGAGGCAGCACGGTACCTGCTGCATCACGGACCGCCGGCACCCGTTCGTCCCGGTCCCCGGCGGGCCGGCCCGGCGACCAGGCCGGACGTCCGACCGGTGCGGCGCACGTCTCACCCGCCGGGCGCCGCAGATCCGCGTGATCCTGCGGAATCGACGCGCAGCGGGCTCCCAGGCGCCACCCAGCATCCGGGGGCACACTGTGACGGTGACCGCCGCACCCGCACAGCCCGAGGCCCGGCTGCTCGTCGTCGACGACGAGCCGAACATCCGGGAGCTCCTCGCCACGTCCCTGCGCTTCGCCGGCTTCGAGGTGCACTCCGCCGCCGACGGCGGTGCCGCGCTGCGCCTGGCCAAGCAGGTCACCCCGGACCTGCTCGTGCTCGACGTGATGCTGCCCGACATGGACGGCTTCACCGTCACCCGCCGGCTGCGCGAGAAGGGCCAGCACATCCCGGTGCTGTTCCTCACCGCCCGCGACGACACCGCGGACAAGATCACCGGCCTGACCGTCGGCGGCGACGACTACGTCACCAAGCCGTTCAGCCTGGAGGAGGTCGTCGCCCGGATCCGCGCGATCCTGCGGCGCACCCATGGCGGCGAGGCGCCCTCGGCCAGCGTGCTCACCTACGAGGACCTGGAGCTGGACGAGGACTCGCACGAGGTGCGCCGCGCCGGCCAGGTGGTCGACCTGTCCCCCACCGAGTTCAAGCTGCTGCGCTACCTGCTGCTCAACCCCGGGCGCGTGCTGTCCAAGGCGCAGATCCTCGACCACGTCTGGCAGTACGACTGGGGCGGCGACGCCAACATCGTCGAGTCCTACATCTCCTACCTGCGCCGCAAGGTCGACCAAGTGGTCGGGGCGGACGGCGCCAAGGTCGTGCCGCTGATCCAGACCAAGCGCGGCGTCGGCTACATGCTCCGCCGCCCGGCCGGGTCGTGACCGCAGGACCGTCCGGGCAGCCCGCACCCGCCGGACCGCCCGCGCCCGACGCCCGCGTCTGGCCCGCGCCGGACCAGGCCGCCGCCTGGCGCTCCACCGTGCCCGGTCCGGACGGCGACCCGCTGCCGGACGAGGACCCGACGACGCCCGAGGACGACCGCGTGCCGGGCCCCATCCGCGCCGCCTGGCACCGCACCCCGCTGCTCGCCCGGCTGGTCGGCATCACCGCCGTGCTGCTCGCCGCGGGGCTCGGCCTGGCGGGGGCGATCACGACGACCTCGCTGCGCGGCTTCCTGATCGACCAGGTCGACCGCCAGCTCACCTCCCAGGCCAAGATCGCCGTGTCGCAGGGCTACGGCGCGTACACCCGCGAGGGGAACCTCGACGGGCTCGACACCATGTGGCAGTCCGGCTACGCGATCGAGGTGCACCTGTTCCAGCTGTCCGGCGCGATCGCCCCGGACCCGCAGGTGGTCGACGCCGCCGGCACGCCGCACCTGCCCGACGTCACCTACGCCGACCTGGACGAGTACGCCGACGGCACCACCGTCACCAGCAGCATGCGCGGGTCGAGCTGGCGGGTGGCCGTCGTCCCGATCGAGGACAGCAGCAAGACGGTGATCGGCTGGGTGACCGTCGCGCAGCCGCTCGCCACCGTGCAGGAGACCGTCGGCAAGGCCGCGCTGCTCCAGTGGTCCGCCGCCGCCGCGATCCTGCTGATCGGGGTGATCGTCGGCGCCTGGGCGGTCCGGCGCTCCCTGCGCCCGCTGCGGGAGATCGAGGCCGTCGCCGCCACCATCGCCGCCGGGGACCTGTCCGGCCGCGTGCCCGAGGCGCCCACCTCCACCGAGGTCGGCCGGCTCGGCGCCGCGCTGAACGGCATGCTGAGCCAGATCGAGACCGCCTTCGACGCCCGCACCGCCTCGGAGGAGCGGATGCGCCGGTTCGTCGCCGACGCCTCCCACGAGCTGCGCACCCCGCTGGCCGCGATCCGCGGCTACGGCGAGCTGTACCGGATGGGCGCCCTCACCGAGACCGCGCAGGTGGACGACACCATGCGGCGGATCGAGCAGTCGGCCACCCGGATGGGCGGGCTGGTGGAGGACCTGCTCGCGCTCGCCCGCCTGGACGCCGGCCGCCAGGACCGCTCCGAGCCGGTCGACCTCGCCGTGCTCGCCACCGACGCCGCCCACGACCTGCGCGCCCTGGACCCCGCCCGCACCGTGCGCGTCGGCTCGCTGCCCGGCACCACCACCGCCCTGGACGAGGACCCCGCGGAGGGTGACGTCCACCACGTCGAGCAGCCCACCGTCGTGCACGGCGACGAGGCGCGGCTGCGCCAGGTGCTCGCCAACCTGATCGGCAACGTCGTCCGCCACACCCCCGCCGCCAGCCCGGTCGAGATCCTCGTCGGACGGCGCGCGGAGCAGGTCGTCGTCGAGGTGCGCGACCACGGCCCCGGCATCTCCCCCGAGCACGCGCGCCGCGTCTTCGAGCGGTTCTACCGGGTCGATCCCAGCCGCACGCGCGACGGCAGCGGCACCGGCGGCGGGGCCGGCCTCGGCATGGCGATCGTCGCCGCGATCGTCGAGGCGCACGGCGGCACGGTCGAGCTGGTGGCCACCGAGGGCGGCGGCGCGACCGTCCGGGTGGCCCTGCCGACGGGTGGCCCCGCACCGGCCGAGCCGGGTCCGGATCACCCCACGGCCTGATCGCCACCGGGCGCGAGGGCGGTCGAGCGAGGGCTACCATGGCCCGTCCGAGCACGGTCGTCTGTCTTTCGTGAGGCTTGTCCATGGGCGTCTACGACGCACCACAGTGGTTGTTGTCCGCCTTCTCCCGCAGCGCGGCAGGCGCCGGGGCCACCGCCTCGGCCGAGCGCATCCGCGAGGTCGGCGCCGAGCTGATCGAGCGGTGGACCGGCACGGGCCGGACGTACCACAACCTCCGGCACCTCACCGACGTGCTGGCCCGGGTGGACGAGCTCGCCGAGGAGACCCACGAGCCCGAGCTGGTCCGGCTGGCCGCCTGGTACCACGGCGCGATCTTCGACGCCGCCGACGTCGCCGCCTACGCCAACCGTGGCGGTGAGGACGAGGTCGCCTCGGCCCGCCTGGCCCGCGAGCAGCTCACCGACCTCGGCGTCCCCGCCCCGGCGGTCGACCGCGTGCACACCATGGTGATCGCCCTGGTCCGGCACGCCGCCGACCCGACCGACTTCGACTGCGCGGTGCTCTGCGACGCCGACCTCGCGATGCTGGCCGCCGAGCCGCAGCGCTACAAGGCCTACCTGCACGACGTCCGCGAGGAGTACGCGCAGATCCCGATGGCGGACTACCTGCGCGCGCGGGTCAAGATCGTCAAGAAGCTGCTCGCCCGGCCCAGCCTGTTCGTCAGCCCGCTCGGTGCCGCCTGGGAGGAGCCCGCGCGGCAGAACCTCGCCGCCGAGCTGCACAAGCTGGAGAAGGTGCTGGCGCAGATCGACGCCGAGAGCGGCGCCGCGGACGCTCCCGGCGAGCCGGCGCCCGCCGTCGTCGACCTGGCGCAGACCGTGCCGCACCGCGCCGGACCGGCCGCGGGGGCGTGACGGTCCTCGTCGACCCGCCGATGTGGCCCCGCCACGGTCGGCTGTGGGCGCACCTCGTCTCCGACACCTCGCTCGCCGAGCTGCACGGCTTCGCCGCCCGTGCCGGCCTGCCCCCGCGCGGCTTCGACCGCGACCACTACGACGTGCCGGACAGCATGCACGCCGAGCTGGTCGCCCTGGGCGCCGAGCCCGTGTCCGCCGGCGAGCTGATCCGCCGGCTGCGTGCCTCCGGCCTGCGCATCCCCGCCCGCGACCGCACCCCGCACGCCCACTGACCCCCGCGCTCTGACCCGACGCACGCGCCCACGCGTTCGCTCGCCGAGCTTGCACGAAAGCACCCTTCACGCGCCCGGAAGCCTGCATCCGTGCAACCTCGACGCCTCCGGCGCGCCGAGCGGGCACTTCCTGTCGCCCATGTCGGACAGTGAGCGACAGGTTCTCCCCTCTCGCTGAGCGCCGCGCCGGCCGCACGCGTCCGGGCACGCGAGAGGCCGGCCACCCCACGCGGGGTGACCGGCCTCTCGGGCGTGCGGTGCGGACCTAGCGGCCCGCGTGCGGCGGGATCAGAAGTCCATGCCGCCCATGCCGCCGTCGGCGCCCGGACCGGCCGGGGCGGCCTTTTCCGGCTTGTCCGCCACGACGGCCTCGGTGGTGAGGAACAGCGCCGCGATCGACGCCGCGTTCTGCAGCGCGGAGCGGGTGACCTTGACCGGGTCGTTCACGCCCGCGGCGAGCAGGTCCTCGTACACGCCGGTCGCGGCGTTGAGGCCCTGGCCGGCGGGGAGGTTGCGCACCTTCTCCGCCACGACGCCGCCCTCGAGACCGGCGTTGACGGCGATCTGCTTGAGCGGGGCGTCGATCGCCACCTTGACGATGTTCGCGCCGGTCGCCTCGTCGCCCGTGAGCTCGAGCTTCTCGAACGCGGTCTTGCCGGCCTGGATCAGCGCGACGCCACCACCGGCGACGATGCCCTCCTCGACGGCCGCCTTGGCGTTGCGCACGGCGTCCTCGATGCGGTGCTTGCGCTCCTTGAGCTCGACCTCGGTGGCCGCGCCCGCCTTGATGACGGCCACGCCGCCGGCGAGCTTGGCGAGGCGCTCCTGGAGCTTCTCGCGGTCGTAGTCCGAGTCGGAGTTCTCGATCTCGGCACGGATCTGGTTGACGCGGCCCTGGATCTGGCCGGCGTCGCCCGCACCCTCGACGATCGTGGTCTCGTCCTTGGTGATGACGACCTTGCGCGCCTGGCCGAGGACCTCGAGGCCCACGGTGTCGAGCTTGAGGCCGACGGTCTCCGAGACGACCTGGCCACCGGTGAGGATGGCCATGTCCTGCAGCATCGCCTTGCGGCGGTCGCCGAAGCCCGGCGCCTTGACGGAGGCGGACTTGAAGGTGCCGCGGATCTTGTTGACGACGAGCGTGGCCAGGGCCTCGCCCTCGACGTCCTCGGCGACGATGAACAGCGGCTTGCCGGACTGGATGACCTTCTCCAGCAGCGGCAGCAGGTCCTTGACGTTCGAGATCTTCGACTCGACGAGCAGCACGTAGGCGTCCTCGAGGACGGCCTCCTGGCGCTCCGGGTCGGTCACGAAGTACGCCGACAGGTAGCCCTTGTCGAAGCGCATGCCCTCCGTGAGCTCGAGCTCCAGGCCGAGGGCGTTGGACTCCTCGACCGTGATCACGCCCTCCTTGCCGACCTTGTCGAGGGCCTCGGCGATGAGCTCGCCGATCGCGGTGTCACCGGCGGAGATGGACGCGGTGGCGGCGATCTCCTCCTTGGTCTCGATCTCCTTCGCCTGGGCGAGCAGCTCGACGGTGACGGCCTCGACGGCCTGCTCGATGCCCTTCTTCAGGGCGATCGGGTTGGCGCCGGCGGCGACGTTGCGCAGACCCTCGCGCACGAGCGCCTGGGCCAGCACGGTGGCGGTGGTGGTGCCGTCGCCCGCGACGTCGTCCGTCTTCTTGGCGACCTCCTTGACGAGCTCCGCACCGATCTTCTCGAACGGGTCCTCGAGGTCGATCTCCTTGGCGATGGAGACGCCGTCGTTGGTGATCGTGGGGGCGCCCCACTTCTTGTCCAGGACGACGTTGCGGCCCTTCGGGCCGAGGGTGACCTTGACGGTGTCGGCGAGGGCGTTCAGACCCCGCTCGATGCCGCGACGGGCCTCCTCGTTGAAGGCAATGATCTTGGCCATGGGGCTATCGATCCTTCACTGTGGCTCGTGGTTCGGCCGCCTCGGTGCCCGCGACGGACGGACTGCCGCCCCGCGGTCACGTCCCGCGGAGCGGCGGACCTCACCGGGTCGGCCTGGGTTGTCATTCTGTCACTCTCAGCCCGAGAGTGCTAAGTCCATGGTTAGCACTCGCCCCTGCCGAGTGCAAGGCGCTGCGGGGTCCCGGGGGGCGGGACGCGCGGATGTTCGTCGAGGGCGATCACGCAACGCGCCCGCCCGGGCCGACAGCCCGCTCCGATAGCCTCGCGGCCATGCCCGAGGACGCCCGCACCGCCGAGCGCGCCCGCCCGCGCCGACGCGGGAGCCGCCCGGTCGCGGTGATCGCCCTCGCGGCGCTGGCCGCCACGCTCGTCACGGTCGGTGTCACCGGCCCCCGCACCGGTCACGTGGACCTGTACGGCGAGGGCGTGGCCCTGGACGCGAGCGGGGACGTGGTCATCGTGCCCGCCGGCACCGAGCCGCTGCTGCACGAGGGCACCCGCGTGCTGGACGACGGGTCGGCGGCCTCCGCGGCGCTGGCCGCCGAGCAGCGGGACTGGCTGGCCGACGGCGAGGTGCCCGGCGCGGACGGCCCCTACGCCGACATGGTCACGGACGCGCTGCTGGACCTCCGCACGCTGCTGCTGGACGACGGCGCGGTGGTGGCGGCGTGGACGCCGTACTGGCGGTACGTGTGGCCGCGGGACGCGTCCTTCGTGGCGGTGGCGCTGGCCCGCACCGGTCACCTCCAGGACGCGCTGGACGTGCTGGGCTTCCTCGCGCGGGTGCAGGAGGCCGACGGCGGATTCGAGGCGCGCTACCTGCCGAACGACACCGGCGACGTGCCGGACGACCGCGGGCGGCAGACCGACGGCACGGGCTGGGCGCTCTGGGCGGCGGGCCAGGTGGTCGCCGCCGCCCCGCAGGACGAGCGCGTGGCGACCGCGACGACGCTGCGACCGCTGGTGGACCGCGCGGCCGCGCACGCCGAGACGCTGGTCGCCGGGGACGGCCTGCCGCCGGTCTCCCCGGACTACTGGGAGGTCGAGGAGGACGCGCTGACGCTGGGCACCGTCGCCCCGCTGCTCGCCGGGCTCGAGGCGGCCGCCGACCTCTACACGCTGATCGGCGCCCCGCAGGACGCGGCCCGGGCGCAGGACGCCGCCGACCTGACCCGCACGGCGGTCGAGGAGGAGTTCGGCGACGCGAGCGCCTACGGCCGCTACGCCGACGGCAGCCAGGCCGACGCGGCGAGCGCCTTCACCCTGCCCCCGTTCCAGCCCGAGCCGCTGACCGGGGCGCTGGACGCCTGGTCGGCCTCCGCCGAGCAGATGGCCCGGCCGGCGGGCGGGCTCGCGCCAGGCGCCGGCTGGCGGCAGGACGGGATCTCCTGGACGCCGCAGACCTCGCTCTACGCGCTGACGGCCGCCGCCAACGGCCAGACCGACGAGGCGCGCGCCTGGCTCGACTGGCTGGACGCGCACCGCACCGACCTGGGCGCGCTGCCGGAGAAGGTGCTGGCCGACGGCGAGCCCGCGGCCGTGGCACCGCTGGCGTGGACGGCGGCCTGCGTGGTGCTGGCGGTCACCGAGCTCGACGCCGCGGGCTGAGGCCCCGGCGCCGGGACGCCGCGACCCCCGGCGTGGCTCAGAGCGGGCGGACCTGCTCGGCCTGCGGGCCCTTGGTGCCCTGACCGACCTCGAACTCGACCTGCTGGCCCTCGTCGAGGGACCGGTAGCCGTCGGACTGGATCGAGCTGTAGTGCACGAAGAGGTCCTGACCGCCGTCGGCCGGGGTGATGAACCCGTAGCCCTTCTCGGCGTTGAACCACTTGACGGTTCCCTGCGGCATCCGGTGCTCCTGCGACGTGGGGTGGACGGACGCGCCGAGCGTAGCCGCGAGCCCACGACCGGCGGAAGGGGTGCCACCCGTCCGGATCTGCCCGGGTGCGCGGGTGACGGTCGGGCGGTCAGCCCTCGAAGTCGGAGAGCAGCAGCACCGCGATGCCGTCCTCGGCGTCCGTCGCGGACTCGGTGACGGTGGTGATGCCCAGGGTGTCGGCCACCAGCTGCGCGGTGGTCGCCAGGTCGGCGGAGGCGTAGTAGACCGTGGTGACGGTCCGGCCGCTCGCGGTGCCGTTGCCGGCGGTGACGTCGGTGAACCCGGCGGCCTCCAGGTCGGCGGCGACGCCCGCGGCGAGGCCGCTGACGCGTGCGGCGTTGAGCACGGCGACCGGGGTGCTGAGCACGGGCTCCGGCGCGGCCGGCGCGTCCTCGGTCTGCTCCGGCGTCTGCGCGGGGTCGGCGGCCTCGGTGGACCCGGTCTCGGCGGGCTCGGAGGCGACCGGGGACTCCTCGGCCTCGGTGCTCGTGCCGGTGCCGGGCAGCTGGAGGCCGCCGTCCTGGGAGGACGCCCACAGCACGAAGCCGATCGTGGCGGCTGCCACGACGACCGGGACGGTCACGAAAGCCCACCACCGGCTCCACCAGGACCGGGGTGCACGGTGCACGCCGATCGGTGCGTCCTGCGCCGGTGCGGCGTCGAACTCGTCCTCCGGGTACGGGTAGCTGCCCTTGCTCACGGCGGACAGGCTAACGGCTCCGGCTGGCAGAGCAGGACGATCCGCGCCGGTCACGCACGGGATCGACACGAATCGCCGGACCGGCGACCTCGCGGGTCAGGCGTCGGTGCCCAGCCGGCGGGCGGTGCGGGCGCGCTGCCGGGTGGACCGCATGCGGCGCAGGCGCTTGACGAGCATCGGGTCGTGCGCGAGGGCCGCCGGGGAGTCGATCAGCGCGTTGAGCACCTGGTAGTAGCGGGTCGCCGACATGTCGAACAGCTCGCGGACGGCCTGCTCCTTGGCGCCGGCGTACTTCCACCACTGCCGCTCGAACGCCAGCACCTCGCGGTCCCGCTCGGACAGCCCGGATGCGTCCGCCGCGTCGGTCCCGTCGGTGGCCCCGCCGTCGATCGCGGTCAGCCGCGTGCTCGACGTCACGTCCATCGCCGCCTCCTGCGTCCGGGTCTCCGCGCGGGTGCTGCACGGCCGCCGCCCATCGTACGGCGGGAATCACACAGGTGTCATTCACGGCGGGGCCCGGCCCGCTAGCCTCGCACGGTGACCACCCCGCAGCCCCTGTCCGCGCTCGTGGCCCCCGACTGGGCGGCCGCGCTGGCCCCCGTCGAGCCGATCGTGCACGCCGCCGGCGCCTTCCTGCGCGAGGAGGTCGCGGCCGGCCGGGAGTACCTGCCCGCGGGCCCGGACATCCTGCGTGCGTTCGCCCGCCCGCTCGCCGACGTGCGCGTGCTGATCGTCGGGCAGGACCCGTACCCGACGCCCGGGCACCCGATGGGCCTGTCGTTCTCGGTGCAGCCGGACGTGCGCCCGGTGCCGCGCTCGTTGGCGAACATCTTCACCGAGCTCCAGGCCGATCTGGGCGTGGCCCCGCCGAGCACCGGCGACCTGTCCCCCTGGGCGGACCGCGGCGTCATGCTGCTCAACAGGGTGCTCACGGTGCGGCCCGGCGAGCCCGCCTCCCACCACGGCAAGGGCTGGGAGGCGGTCACCGAGCGCGCCATCGCCGCCCTGGTGGAGCGCGGCGGCCCGCTGGTGGCGGTGCTGTGGGGCCGGCACGCCCAGTCCTTGCAGCCGGCGCTCGGCGCGGTGCCCTCGGTGGCCAGCGCGCACCCGAGCCCGCTGTCCGCCAGCCGGGGCTTCTTCGGCTCGCGGCCGTTCAGCCGGGTCAACGAGCTGCTGGTCGCGCAGGGGGCCGACCCGGTCGACTGGTCGCTGCCCTGATCGACCCCGCCCGGGCGACCTCGGTGCACGCCGGGCGCAGGTCGCACGCGCACGGCCCCTCCGGCGGGTCCATACTGCGGCGGGTGAGCACGCCCGACCCCCGCCCCGTCCCCCGCTGGCAGCGCTACGTCGCGATCGGCGACTCGTTCACCGAGGGGCTGTGGGACTCCCCGCAGGGCCCCGACGCCCCGCAGCGCGGCTGGGCGGACGTGCTGGCCGGCCTGCTGTCCGACCGGCGCCGGGCGGCCGGGCAGACGCCGCTGCGCTACGCGAACCTGGCGATCCGTGGGCGGCTGCTGCGCCCGATCGTGCTGGAGCAGGTGCCGGCGGCCCTCGAGCTGGAGCCCGACCTGGTCAGCCTGGTCGGCGGCGGGAACGACATCCTGCGCCCGGGCACGGACGTCGACGTGCTGGCCCGCGGGCTGGAGAACGCCGTGGCACGGATCCGGGCGACCGGAGCCGACGTGCTGCTGGCCACCGGCTTCGACTCCGCCGGATCGCCGATCGTGCAGTCCACCCGGCACAAGGTCGGGCTGTTCAACGCGCACCTGTGGTCGATCGCCCGGCGGCACGACGCGTACGTGCTCGATCTGTGGGGCATGCGGCACCTGCGCTCGATGCAGGCGTGGGCGCCGGACCGGATCCACCTGACCACCGAGGCGCACGCCCGGGTGGCGCAGGGCGCCCTGCGCGGGCTCGGTCTCGAGCCGGACGACCCCTCCTGGGACGCGCCGCTTCCCGCCACCCCGCCGCTGTCCCGGGCCGAGCGGGCACGCGAGGACGCCCGCTGGCTGCGGACCTACGCCTACCCGTGGGCGACGCGCCGGCTGCGCCGGGTGTCCTCCGGCGACCAGCGCACCGCCAAGCTGCCGACGCTCACCGAGGTCTGAGCCGCGCTCAGGCCCCCGCGTCGGTGACCAGCGCGACCGAGACCCCGGCGACCTCGGCGGCGGAGACCGTGCCGGCGGTCAGGTCGACGGTGGTGGTCGGCGCGGTGACGGCGGTGCGGGTCTCGGCGAGCGCCTGGTCCGCGCCGTCGTGCAGGGTCAGCGCGATCTCGCGTCCGGCGCAGCCCTCCGGCACCCCGGTCAGGGTCGCGGCGCTGACGCCGTAGCCGCCGATCGCAGGGACGTAGTCCACGGCGTAGCCGACGGTGATCTCGGTGACCGCGCAGGTGCCGGCGGCGGTCGGCTCGGCCGCGTCGATCGTGAGCGCGCGGGCGGAGGAGACCGCCAGCCCCACGACCCCGAGCAGCGCGAGGGTGGCGCCCACAGCACGACGCGTGCGCACACGTTCCGTCACCACTGCCCACCACCCTCCATGGACCCTGCCCCGGTCGATCCGTCGACCTGGCTCGATCATGGTCCCCGCCCGAAGGCGTCTGAGCACCCCGAGAGGTGTTCCACCCGGACGGAGGAGGGATCTCACCCACCACCCGGTCCGGTCTGCCCGGTCTGCCCGATCTGAGGGTGAACCCCGCGCCCGAGGGGTCGGGCGCGGGCCGCTACGGGCCGCCGGCGCCGTCAGGGCTGGAGGCAGACCAGGAACGACTGGGTGGTGTCGTCGCGCACGCCGGAGGTGTCCCAGGCGCTCGGCGCGACCCGGACCCGGGTGCCGCCGAGGTACGTCAGCACCCGGTTGCCCTGCGTGGTGGCGTTCGCGGCGTTGGCGGTGCGCCCCCGGGCGGCCAGGAAGTCCACCAGCGGCTGCACGTCGACCTCGGCCTTCCAGCCCGCGTAGAACTGCGGGGTGCCGGTGACGCCGACCGTGGTCTCCATGCAGGTGTAGCCCTCGTTGCCGTACGGGGCCGCGGTGGACTGCCGGTAGGTCAGCGACGCGTCGTAGACCGGGGCGGGCAGGTTGTAGTTGCAGACCGTGACGGTGATCGTCTCGCCGGCGGTCAGCGCCTCGCGACCCGGGCCGCCGCCGATCGACAGCACGCCGTTCACCGGGTCGGCGGTGAGCTTCTGGCCCCACCAGGGGCTGTGCACCTGGAAGCCGGAGCCGGTGGTGACGCCGTTGAACGGGCGCTGGTCGGTGTGCAGGTCGACCCGCCACACCGTGCCGGCGGTGCCGGAGACCTGCACGGTGACGCAGGCCTGGGTGCCGGAGGTCGACACCTGGGTCCAGGTGGTCTGGTCGAAGGAGGTGCCGGGGCCGGGGGTGACCGGGCCGGTGGGGAGGTTCTGCGTGCCGGACCAGACGGTGCCCAGCGCCCAGGTGCTCACGGTGACGGCCACCCCGGCGGCGTTCGCGGCGGCGAAGGCGGGCACGGTGACCGTGGTGGTGTCCGTGGCGGTGAGGGTGGCGGAGGTGTCGCTGGTGGCGAGCGGGGTGCCGTCGGCGGCGTACACGCGCACCACCACGGGACGCCCCTGGCAGGCCGCGGGGACGGCCGACAGCACCACCTGGGTGCTCGACCCGTTGGTGACCGTGCCCGCCCGCGCGGCGATCGTGCCCGCGGTGCAGGGGGCCGCGCTGGCGGTGGTCAGCGGGGCTGAGGTGATCGCGAGGCGCGCGGCGCTGGCGGGGCCGAGCCCGGCGAGCACGACCATCACCAGGGCGGCCACCAGCACGGTGACCCCGGTGCGGCGCGGGTGGCGGCGCACGTGACGGGCGGCGCGGGCGCGTCGGGCGGTCATCGCGCGACCTCGGCGGGCTCGACGGACTCGGCGACCGGGCCGTCGGCGGGCTCCGGCTCGGCGGCGGGCTCGGCCGAGCCGGCGTCAGGGCCCGCGTCGGCGCCGGTCGTCGGCCGCTCGGTGCGGGTGGGCCAGAGCAGCACCCCGGCGGCGACCACGATGATCGACACCCAGGCCCACGGGTCCAGCAGGATCGCGGCGACCTTGCCGAGACCGGGCACGTGCAGCCGGGCGATGCCGACCACGTCGGCGGGGCCGGGCCGCCACGGGTCGAGGAAGTCGTTGTTGTCGCCCTGGATCACCCAGCCGTCGGTGGCAGAGCCGGCGATCACCCGGTGGATGATCCGCCCCTCCTCCATGCCGGGCGGGGTGTAGACCACGACGTCGCCCACCTGCGGCTCGCCGCAGCGGGAGACCACCAGGTCACCGGTGTGGTACGTCGGCTCCATGGAGTGACCGGAGACGATCGTCAGGGTGGTGCAGCCGCCGAGGGTGGTGGGCCAGCCGAACCAGACCAGCACGCCGACCACCGCGGCGGTGAGGACCCAGCCCGCGGCGGACCTGGCCCGCGCACGACGCCCGCGTGCGGGCGTGCCGGACGGCCGGGGCGACGCAGCCTCGCTGCTCGCACCGGCCGTCCCGGACCCGTCGGCCGCCGCGGCGCTGCGGCGGCCGATCAGGCGAGGCGCGCGGATGAGGGTCCTCGCGGATCAGATCAGTTGGAGATGACGACCGCGACGCCCTTGACGTCGGCCGCCTTGACCGAGGTGCTCACCGGGATGGTGAGGGTGCCGCCGGTGGTGCCGACGGTGCCGTTGACCTCGACGAGCTTCGCCGCGGCGGTGGTGGCGGTCGGGTCGCCGTCGAGCAGCGTGATCTTCACGGCCTGGTTGGCGCAGGCGGCGTCGATGCCGGTCAGCTTGACCTCGGTGACGCCGTAGCCCTTGGCGGTGGTGTCGAAGGCGTTGGAGAACGCGACGCCGACGCCGTCGGAGTCGCAGGAGGCGACCACGCGGGTGCCGGCACCGAGCGCGCCGGAGGTCAGGTTGAGCTGCGCGGCGGACGCCAGGCCGAGCCCGGCGATGCCGAGACCGACGACGGTGATCGCGACGACCTTGCGGCGGGCGCTCCGACGGGGGGCGGGGGCGTCGGCGGTGGCGTGACGGGACATGGCGGAACTCCTCGGGGGACGGGGCTCTCGACGGGGCACGCGCGCTGAGCCGGACGCGTCGTACCGCCCGCGTCGCGGCGCGGAGGGCGCTTGCCGAGCAGGCGTGGGCACAGTAGGGCGGCCGGTCGGCGACCTGACGGCCAGGGGTGGGTGCCAGCACCCAGCGGGTCGCCCGGGTGACGATCTTTCACCCGTCCGCCACGCGGAAAATGCGGGCAAATCGGGCGGCATTTCCGACATGTCGGAAGCGTCCTCCCCCGAACGGACCACATGGCGGACTCCCGCTCAGCGACCGGTGGACACCGCTTCCCCGGCGGATCCGACCCCCGGTCGCAGCGCCTCGACGGGCACCCGCGCGACGACGTGCGTGCCGTCGTCCGGCACCGACGTGATGCGCAGCTCTCCCCCGGCCAGCCGCAGCCGGTCGGCGAGCCGTGCGGTGCCCGAGGCGGGGCCCGGGGCGTCGCCGAAGCCGCGCCCGTCGTCGGCCACCATCACCTCGATCGCGTCCTCGACCACGGACAGCCGCACGTCGACCACCTGCGCCTTGCCGTGCCGCAGCGCGTTCGACACCGCCTCCTCGACCACCCGCACCGCGAGCAGCCGCTCCGAGCGGGTCAGGCGCGGGTCGGCCGGGTCGTCCAGCGGGCGCACCTCGTCGGACACCCCGAGCCGGGTGTTCACCGAGGTCGGGATCCGGTTCAGCAGCGCACGGATCGCCGGGACCATGCCCACCTCGAGCTGCTCCGGGTAGAGCATGCGGCTGGTCGCGCGGACGTCGGCCTCCCGGACCGTCTCGATCTGCTCGCGCACCTCGCGCAGCAGCACCAGGTCGTCCTCGGTCACCTCGCCGTCGCCCAGCCGGTCGAGCAGCCGGTCCAGCCGCGCCACCACCAGCACCAGCCGCTGCTGCACGCTGCCGTGCAGGCCCTCGGCGACCTCGCGCCGCACCCGCACCTCCTCGTGCTGCAGCGCCTGCAGGGCCAGCTCGATCTGCATCGCGCCCTGCGCCGCGGTCGCGGTCTCCACGCGCAGCCGGCGCCGGGACAGCATCGTGCTCAGGCCGAGCGCCGCGGACACCCAGGCGACCACCGCACCGCTGCCCAGCTCGGCCACCACGACGGACCGCGTCGGCTCCGGGTAGACACCGAGCCACACCTGGAGCCCGAAGCGCACCAGCGACGCCACCGCCCCGGCGGCGAGCACGGCGGCCACCGTCGCGACCGGCCCGCGCCCGGGCAGCGAGACCCCCGCCATCGCGAGGATCAGCAGCATCGCCGCCACCGCACCCAGGTTCGCCAGGATCCGCAGCTCGACCGGCACCGTCGCCGCCCCCGGGATGCCGTGGCTGTACACCCAGGCCGTCTGCACCGCCGCACCGATCGCGAAGGCGGTCATCAGCATGCCGGCGGCGAGCAGCAGGGCGCGACGATCAGCCCGGACCGCCACCAGGTCCTGCGCCGCCGCCCTGAGCATCTGCCACCACCGTGTCCCGCGCGTCGCGCGCGCCCTTCCCACGATCGTGGGCCGTCCATGACGATACTGTCCGCGATGTCCGAATCCGCACCCGGTCCCATCCGTATCGCCGTCGTCGAGGACCAGCCACTCTTCCGGTCGATGCTCGAGCTGACCCTCGGCGCCGCGCCCGACGTGCGCGTCGTCGCGTCCGTCGGCAGCGTCAAGGAGGCCACCGCCGCGCTGCGGCCCGGCGCCGTCGACGTCGCCGTGCTCGACATCGACCTGCCCGACGGCAACGGCATCGCGCTCGGCGTGACCGTGCGCCGCACGCAGCCGCGCCTCGGCATCCTGCTGCTCTCCGCGCACGACGCGATGGACCTGCTGCTCGACCTGCCGCCGGACGTCGCCTCCGGGTGGAGCTACCTGTCCAAGACCTCCTCCACCAGCACGGACACCCTGCTCACCGCGATCCGCGCCGCCGCCGCCGGGCGCACCACCCTCGACCCCGTGCTGCTCGACCGGATGGCCCCGCGCGCCGGGTCCGCCGTCTCCCGGCTGACCGACCGGCAGTACGCCGTGCTGCGCCTGCTGGCCCAGGGGCTGTCCAACGCGGGCATCGGCGAGGCGCTGAAGATCACCGAGAAGTCCGTGCAGAACCACATCAACGGCATCTACGGCAGCCTCGGCATCGACGCCGACCCCACCCGCAACCCCCGGGTCACCGCCGCGCTGCGCCTGCTGGAGGAGACCGGCCGCGCCTCCTGAGCCGGTTTTCACCCGCTCGCCGAGGATCTGGCGCGGATTTCTCTCCGATACCGGTGCGTACTCCCGATCACAGGGGTGACGGGCGACGGCGGTCGTCGCTGTCGGCACGCACCAGGGGGACGCATGAGACAGGCACGGGTGGCGCCATCCGGCATCGAGCGCAGCTTCGGCGGGGACGAGATCATCGTCACCAAGACGGACCTGCGCGGCCACATCACGTACGCGAACGACGTGTTCCTGCGCGTCTCCGCGTTCGACGAGACCGACGTGATCGGCAAGCCGCACAACCTGATCCGGCACCCGGACATGCCGCGGTGCATCTTCGACCGGCTGTGGTCCACGCTCCAGGACGGGCGCGAGATGTTCGCCTACGTGGTGAACCTGGCGCAGGACGGCGCGCACTACTGGGTCTACGCGCACGTCACCCCGTCCACCGACCGTGCGGGCACCCGGGTCGGCTACCACTCCAACCGGCGCGTGCCCTCGCGCGCCGCGCTGGACCGCGTGCAGCCGCTGTACCGCCGGCTGGTCGCCGAGGAGCAGCGCCACCCCCGGCCCGCCGACGCGCTCGCCGCCTCGACCGCGCTGCTGGAGGCCGAGCTGGCCGCCGCCGGCCTGGACTACGACGCCTACGTCTGGTCGCTCGCGGGGGTGGCGGCATGATCGGCCGCCGCGGCGGCGCCGACGCGGCCTCGGCCGAGGAGCTGGCGGCGCACCGCGCGATGGTCGCCGAGCTGCGGCGGGTCTGCGAGGCCGCCGCCGACGGGGACCTGGAGCAGCGGGTGCGCCTGGTGCCCGAGGCGCTGGGCTGCCCCGACCTGGTCGCCGTGCGCTCCGCGCTCAACCTCGCGCTGGACCGCACCGACGCCTTCACCCGCGAGGCCGGCGCCTCGCTCACCGCCGCCTCCGAGGGCCGGTTCTACCGTGAGTTCCTGCTCGCCGGGTTCACCGGGTCGTTCCGCCGGGCCGCCCGGACCACCGACGCCGCCCGCCAGCAGCTCGCCGCGGGGCAGCGCGCCCTGGACGAGGCCGCCGCCGAGCGCGCCGCGATGGCCGAGGGCTTCGAGTCGACCGTGCTCGCGATGTCCGAGCAGCTCGCCGCCGCCGCCGTGGAGCTCGCCGCCTCCGCCGACTCCCTCGGCGCCGCCGCGCACGTCGCGATGGGCGAGGCCGACGGCACCCTCGGGCACGCCGACCAGCTCGAGCGCACCTCCAGCCAGATCGGCGACGTGGTCGGGCTGATCAGCAAGATCGCCGCGCAGACCCGGCTGCTCGCCCTCAACGCCACCATCGAGGCCGCCCGGGCCGGCGAGGCCGGTCGCGGCTTCGCCGTCGTCGCCTCCGAGGTGCGCTCGCTCGCCGACTCCACGGGCTCGTCCACCGAGCAGATCACCGCCGAGGTGGACGCCCTGCACGCCGCCGTCGGCGGGATGACCCGGTCCATGGAGGGGCTGCGCGGCACCATGGCGTCGATGGACGACATGGTCGGCGCCATCGCGCAGGCCGTCGACGGCGCCCGCTTCGACACGCAGGCCCGCGAGGCGGGTGCGGTCGCCGGCCCGGGGCTCGCGCAGATGGCCGAGCTGCTCCGCGTCGAGTCCACCCGCGTCCTGGCGGCCCTCCGCGCGGGCTGACCCCGCGCGGGGCGCCGAAATTGCACGGATGCAGGCTTCACGGCCCACGAAGCCCGCGTTCGTGCACTCTCGGCGCGGGGTGCCGGCGGGATCGCGGGTGCACGCGCAGGTCAGGGGGTTGGTTGGCATCCGAACGGGTGACTGATTTCCCCAGACCGGGTGGTAGGTATACAGTAGGCATCGCCCTCGATCGCCTGCCCCCTGCGCGGTCGAGGGCTTCTTCATGCCCGGAACCTGCGAGCGTGCCAGGGACCGGCGAGCGTGCCAGGACCCCGCAGCGCCGCGCCCCGGACAGCACGACGGGCCGCGGCCCCACGGCCACGGCCCGATCCAGCCTTCCTCGCGCGCGCCCCTCGGGCACGCGCCGCGCGCGCTCAGCGCAGACGCCACTCCACCGCCCCGCAGCTCGTGCAGCGCGCCACCACGACGCCGAACCGGCGCGGGCTGGTGTCGATGCGCCACCCCGGGCGCTCGCAGGTCGGGGCGTGCTCGACGGTCGCACGCGTGAGGCCGGCGGCGCCGGCGAATGCTGTGGGCATGGTCGCTCCTGTCGGTCTCGGTCCTCGCCCCGCCGGCCGGCGCGGGCGCTTGGGAGTCCTTTCGGGCGATGAGCGGTGCACTTGAGCGTTCGGGTGACGCGATCCCGTCGGGGCCCGTGCGGCGATGACGTCTTCAGCCCGGGAACGCCGCCACGGCTCAGTACGCTGGCGGAGCCCACCTCAGGTGGGCGGCGACTACCGGGCCATGACCCGGCAACAGAAAACCCGCCCCGTAGGAAGGGCGGGTCCTGTGTCGTCACGTTCGGCGACGGGCAGCGCGTACGCGCAGATGGCCTCTCGCCTCTGATGGTACGCGCTCGCCCCGGACGGCTCAACGGCTGGTCGGGAACCGTCGCCCCGAGGTGACGGGAGGTGGTGGACGTGGCGACACCGACACCATGCGCGCGTCCACGATGGGGATGGTGGTGGCGTCTGGTCGTTGACCTGGCGACCATCGCCGCACTCGCCGTGGCCTGCTCGCCGCGCTGAACGAACTCGTGGGGGTCGGACACGTCCGGCCCCCACGGGCGTCTCGCGGATCGTGGCGTCCGGTCTGCGGAGCCCCCTGTCGGATTCGAACCGACGACCTGCTGTTTACAAGACAGCTGCTCTGGCCAGCTGAGCTAAGGAGGCGTGCGCCCTCACGGGCGCGTGCACCCTCGCGGGCGCGCGGCCCAGACTACCGACCTCAGGGCCGGGGGTCGTGCGCGTCGTAGGACCAGAACCCGCGCTGCGCCCGCACGAGCACCAGCAGGATGATCACGCAGGCGAGCCCGCCGACCAGCGCAGCCCCGCCCTCGCCGAGGTGCCCGGAGACGGCGCCGAGCAGCAGCTCGCCGAGACGCGGCCCGCCGGCGACGACCACGATGAACACGCCCTGCAGGCGTCCGCGCATGTCGTCCGGGGTGGCGGTCTGCAGGATCGTCTGACGGAACACCGCGCTGACGGCGTCGGCGGCCCCGGCGGCGGCGAGGGTGACGGCGGCGAGTGCCAGGGCGAGCCACAGCACGTGATCGGGCCGGCTGCGCCCCGCGGCGACCAGCACGGCGCCGAACGCGGCGATCGACAGCCCCCAGCACACGATCGCGACGACGATGATCCGGCCCTGCCAGCGCACCCGTGCCAGACCGCCGGAGAACACCCCGGCGAGCATGGCCCCCGCGGCGACGGCCGCGGTCATCACGCCGGTGGTGGTCTCCCCGCCGCCCAGGTAGACCAGGCCGACGGCGGGGAACAGCACGCGCGGGGACGCGCAGATCATCGCGACCAGGTCGACCAGGAAGGTCATCCGCACGGTGGGCTGGGTGCCGAGGTAGCGCAGGCCGTCGAGCACGGAGGCCAGGCCGACCCGGGCGCGGCGGGTGCTGGACGGCTCGGGCGGGATCGGCGGCAGCCGCAGCAGGGCGGCGAAGGCCGCGGTGAACAGCACGGCGTCCAGCGTGTAGACGAGGCCGTAGTCGGCGGCGGCCACCAGCCCGGCGCCGAGCAGCGGGCCGAGGGTGAGGGCGACGTTCCAGCCGACGGTCTGCAGGGCGTTGGCGGCGGGCATCAGCCGGGGCTCGAGCAGCCGCGGGATGATCGCGGACCGGGCCGGGCTGTTGACGGCGTTGGCCCCGGACTGCACGGCGACCAGGGCGTAGAGCACGCCGACGTGCCCGTTGCCGAGCCAGCCCTGGGTGGCCAGCCCGACGGTGGCGAGCCAGCTCACCCCGGAGGCGATCAGCGCGACGGTCCGCCGGTCCGCGTGGTCCACGATCGCCCCGCCGTACAGGCCGAAGACGATCAGCGGCACCAGCGCGCACAGGCCGACCACGCCGACCGAGAAGGTGGACCCGGTCATCTCGTAGACCTGGAGGCCCACCGCGACGACGGTCAGCTGCGCACCGAGGTTGGCGACCGACAGGCCCCACCACAGGTGCCGGAACTGCGGGCTGACCCGCAGGGGGGTGAGGTCGACGAGCACGGACGGCACCGGCGGAGTCTACGACCGCGTGCACGGCGCAGACGCACGAGGGCCGCGCCCCGCAGGTGCGGAGCGCGGCCCTCGTGACCTGCGGGTGCTCAGCCCTTGGCGGCCTCGACGGCCTCCGTGAGCGGCCCGGCGGTGTAGAGGTCGCCGGCGAACTTGGTGCCGTCGATCAGCACGGTCGGGGTGCTGATCTTCTCCAGGTCGATGCCGGCCTGGTTGGTGTTCGCCGCGATCCACGGGGCGAAGGAGCGCCAGCTCTGGTCCGGCGCGGTGGCGGTGAACTGGTCCACCACGTCCTGCGGGACGCCCGCGTCGGTCGCGAGCTGGGCGATCTCGTCGTCGTCCAGACCCTTGGTGCCCTCCTCCGGCTGGTTGGCGAACAGCGCGGAGTGGAAGGCGGAGAACTGCTCGGGGGCCTTGTCGGCCACCACGGCGGCCGCGTTGGCGGCGCGGGTGGAGTACTCACCGCCGGCGGACTGCGCGTCGAGGAAGGAGATCATGTGGTACTCGACGGTGACGCCGCCCTCCTCGCGGAGCTTCTCGAGCTCGGAGTCGTTGGCCTGCTCGAACAGGCCGCAGTACGGGCACATGTAGTCGAAGTACACCGAGACGACCACGTCGCCGTCGGCGGCGGGCTCACCGGCGGCACCGTCGGCGCCGACCGGGATCGCGCCGTTGCTCTCGGCGGTGGACGGCGCGGTGACGTCGGCCAGGGCGATGGTGTCGACGTCGCTGCCGGAGTACGCGATGGCGACGGCCTGCTGGCGCACGATCGTCACGACGACCAGCGCGAGGACGACGACGGCGGCGACCAGGCCGCTGATCGCCACGATGCGGTTGCGCTTCTCGCGCTTCTGCTGCTGCTCGCGGAGCTGGCGCGCCTGCTCGCGGGCCTGGTCGCGCCGCGCGGCCTTGCTCGGCCGGGGGTCGTTGCTGGGCATGGGGTCCTGCTTTCTCGTCAGAGGGGGTCGATCGGCTCAGGCGAGCGCGAGCGGCGGTCCTCTGCGGGGGTGGCGGGGGCCGAGCACGGCGGGCAGCGCCACGCGCTCCCACCGCACGGGGACGAGCGAGGAGCCGGCACCGGCGACCGGTCGCGGCGCCGGCGGGGCCGGCAGGTGCCGGACGACGGAGCGCAGCACCCGCAGCGCCGTGCGCGCCGCCCGGACCACCAGCGTGGTCAGCGTCGCGCCGACGGCTCCGAGGGCGGTCCACCCGGCCAGCACCGGCAGCGCGAGGCTGAACGCGAGCACCATGCCCTGCGGGGCGCCGGGCACCAGGGCGAGCGTGCCGTCGGGGCAGTCGGCGACGTCCTGCAGCAGCTGCATCCGCAGACCGAGCACGCCGATCGGGCCGTCGAGCCGCAGGCACTGGTGGACGACCACCCGCGCGACGCCGAGCCAGGTGCCCATCAGCAGCACGAGCGCGGAGGAGATCGCCACCAGGACGGCGGGCGCACCCGGACGGGCTCCCAGCGCGCCGACAGCACCGCGAACGGCGAGGCCGGTCCGGGGCGTGCGGGCGCGGGCGATCCAGGTCATCGGGGTCAGGGTACGGGGTCGGCCTGGGCGCTGTCCGTGATCCTGGCCCCCGGTCCGGGAGGAGGTCAGGAGCCGGTGGGCAGCGCGGGGGCGCTGAACGGCGACCAGTCGATCGGCTGCCCGTCCAGCAGCAGGACGGTGAGCACCGCGGCACCGACCAGCGCCAGCACCACCACGGTCACGCCCCCGCCCCGTCCCGGCGCGACCCCGGCGAGCACCCAGCGCGCACCGGTGCGGGTGGTGCCCGCCCCCGGCCCCCACCACAGCGCGAGCGCGCCGACGACCGTCGCGACGGCCACGAGCAGGCTGGCAGCGGCGGGCTCCGGGCCGTCGGCGCCGGACCGCCACGGCCCACCGCTCAGGGTGCCGGTGCCGACCAGCCACCAGCCGACCCCGAGCACGATCACCACCAGGCTCGCCGCGACCAGCAGCGAGGGCAGCAGCGTCACCAGCGACTTGACCAGGTGCCAGGGCGCCGAGGCGACGGTGCGCAGGCCGTCGGTGCGCCGCGCACCCGCCCGCTCGCGCCGTCGGCCCAGCGACTCGGCGGCCGAGCCGACCGTGCGGACCACCAGCAGCAGCGGGACCAGCGCGAGCAGCGCGACCCCGGGACGCAGGGCGGCACCGGCCACCAGCAGCAGCGCGAGCGCGAGCACGCTCCCCCGCCGCCGGGCGGGGTCGGGCAGCCCGGGCCAGTGGTCCTCGCCGGCCTCGGCGTCCTCGTCCCAGGCGGTGCCGTCCACGGGTCCACCCCAGGGCGTGCCCGGCGGGACCGTCGGCGGGGCGTCGGCCGGCGCCGCCCCGGGGGCGAACGCCCGGGTCTGGCCGTCCTGCGGCAGCACGGCGGTGCCGGCGGTCCAGGTGGGGGCGACCGGCGGGGGCGGCGGCACGCTCGGCGGGGCCGGGCTCGCCGGCGGCGCGAAGGCGACGGTCGACGCGGCGCCGGCGGGCAGCACCTCGGTCGCACCGGCCGGCCCGGTCTCCCCGGCCGGCCCTGCGAGCGGCCCGAGCGCGACGGTGGTCCCCGCGGGGGTCGCGGCCGCGGCGCCACCGGCCAGCGCGACGGTGGCGGCGGTGGCCCCGGCGACGCTCGCCGCACCGGCGGGCAGCACCTCGGTGCCCTCGACCGGCTCCTCGTAGCGCTCGCCGACCCGGACGGCCTCCGCGAGGGCGGCCACCACCTGCTCCGGCTCAGGGCGGTCCTCGGGGTCGGGGGCCAGGGCGTCCCACAGCGCGCCCGCGGTGACCGGGCCGAGCCCGGCCAGGTCGGCCTCGCCGGAGCGGGTGCGCAGCAGCACGGCCTCCAGCGGACGGGTGCCGAAGGGTGCGCGCCCGGTGGCGGCGTAGGCGAGCAGCGCCGCCCAGCCCCACCAGTCGGTGCCGGTGGTCGGCTCGGCGCCGTCCACCAGCTCGGGGGCCAGGTAGCCGGGGGTGCCGACCACGAAGCCGGTGGAGGTCACGCGGGTCTCGTCGACGGCCTGCGCGATCCCGAAGTCGATCAGCACCGGCCCGTCGGTGCCGAGCAGCACGTTGGACGGCTTGAGGTCGCGGTGCACCACCCCCGCGGCGTGCACGGCCGCGAGCGCGTCCCGCAGCCCGTCGGCCAGCCGGTGCAGCGCGGCGGCGTCCAGCGGCCCGCGGTCGCGCACGTGCGCGGCGAGGTCCTGCCCGGGCACGAGCTCGGTGACCAGGAAGGCCTCGGTGGAGTCGGCCTCGGCGTCGAGCACCGCGGCGACCCCCGGGTGCCGCAGCCGCTGGAGGGCCAGCACCTCGCGCCGCAGCCGCTCGCGGGAGACCGGGTCGGCGCCGATGTGCGGGTGCAGCAGCTTGAGCGCGACGGCTGTGCCGCCGCCGTCGACGGCCCGGTAGACCGTGCCCATGCCACCGGTGCCGAGCGGCGCGAGGATGGTGTACCCGCCGATCTCGGCGCCCGGCGACAGCCCGATGCGCTCCATGTCGGCACGGTAGCCGCCGGGCGCCCCCGCACCCACGACCGGCACGCGGCCGAGGCCCACCGGCCGCGCCCGACCGCCAGTGCGCTCCCCGCCGGGCGGCCTGCACCAGGTCACGTTAAGGTCAGGTCGACACCAAGGAGCTGATCGATCCGTGGCATCTGATGGTTATGACCTGGTCGTCGTCGCGAACCGCCTCCCGGTGGACGTGACGCTGGACGACGACGGGAACCCGAGCTGGACCCGCTCCCCCGGCGGTCTGGTGACCGCCCTGGAACCGGTGGTGCAGCAGTCCGACGGCGCATGGGTGGGCTGGGGCGGCTCTGCCGACCTGGACCTCGAGCCCTTCGACGCCGACGACATGCGCCTGGTGCCGGTGAGCCTCACCGAGGACGACCTGACCTACTACTACGAGGGCTTCTCCAACGACACCCTCTGGCCGCTGTACCACGACGTGATCCAGCCGCCGACGTTCCACCGGCAGTGGTGGGACGCCTACCAGCGGGTGAACCGCCGGTTCGCGCAGGCCGCCGCCGACCAGGCCGCGCCGGGCGCGACGGTCTGGGTGCACGACTACCAGCTGCAGCTGGTCCCGCGCTTCCTGCGCGAGCTGCGCCCGGACGTGCGGATCGGCTACTTCCACCACATCCCGTTCCCGCCGCTGGAGATCTTCGCCCAGCTGCCGTGGCGGCGGCAGGTGGTGGACGGGCTGCTCGGCGCGGACCTGATCGGCTTCCAGCGCGGCGGCGACGCGGCGAACTTCGTGCGGATCGTCCGGCGGCTGACCGAGCTGACCACCCGGGGCCAGATGATCACGCTGACCGGCGAGGACGGGCGGGTGGAGCGGCACGTGCGCGCCGCGGCGTTCCCGATCTCGATCGACTCCAAGGCCTTCGACGCGCTGGCCCGCACCCCCGCGGTGCAGGCGCGCGCCCGGGAGATCCGGCACGAGCTCGGCGACCCGAAGGTGCTGCTGCTCGGCGTGGACCGCCTGGACTACACCAAGGGCATCCGGCACCGGATCAAGGCGTTCGGGGAGCTGCTGGAGGACGGCCGTCTGACCGTGCCGGACGCGACGCTGGTGCAGGTCGCCTCGCCCAGCCGGGAGAACGTCGGCGCGTACCAGCAGCTCCGGGACGACGTGGAGGTGCTGGTCGGCCGGATCAACGGCGAGTACGGCGAGCTCGGGCACGCGGCCGTGCACTACCTGCACCACTCCTACCCGATGGAGGAGATGGCGGCGATGTACCTGGCCGCCGACGTCATGCTGGTCACCGCCCTGCGCGACGGGATGAACCTGGTGGCCAAGGAGTACATCGCGGCACGGTCCGACGACGGCGGCGCCCTGGTGCTCAGCGAGTTCACCGGTGCGGCCGACGAGCTCGGCGGGGCCGCGATCCTGGTCAACCCGCACGACATCGTCGGGCTGAAGCACGCGATCCTGCACGCCGCGCACATCGACCCCCGCGAGGGCCGCAAGCGGATGCGCCGGCTGCGACGCCGCGTGCTGGAGAACGACGTGGCGCACTGGTCGGACTCCTTCCTGTCCGTGCTGACCGCCGTGCCGGTGCGGGAGCACCATGTCTGAGGCCCTGACCACGGCGCTGCTCGACCTGCTGCACGACGCCGACCGCGCCCCGGTGCTGCTCGCCTTCGACTTCGACGGCACGCTCGCGCCCCTGCAGGACGACCCGCAGGCGTCCCGGCTGCTGCCGGACGCGGTGACCGCGCTGCGCGACCTGGCGGCGCGGCCGGACCGGGTGCGGCTCGCGCTGGTGTCCGGCCGGGCGGTCGCCGACCTGCACCGGCTCGCTCAGGTGCCGCCGGGCACCGCCCTGATCGGCAGCCACGGCGCGGAGCGCGCTCACGTCACCCCGCACGGCCTGGACCGGGACGAGGTGCACCTGACCGCCGACCAGGCAGGCCGGCTGGAGGCGCTGGGCCGCGAGCTGCAGGCGGTCGCGCGCGGGCGGGACGGCGTCTGGGTGGAGACCAAGCCCGCCGCCGCCGTGGTGCACACCCGGCTGGCGGAGGACGCGGTGGCCACCGTGGCGGAGACCGAGGCGATGGCGGTCGCCGAGCGGCTCGCCTCGACGGTGCTGCACGGCAAGAAGGTGGTGGAGGCCTCGGTGCTGGACGCCGACAAGGGCGCCGCCCTGGCCGCGCTGCGCGCCGAGACCGGGGCCGGTGCGGTGGTCTTCGCCGGCGACGACGTGACCGACGAGCACGCCTTCGGGGTGCTCGGGCCGGACGACGTCGCGATCAAGGTGGGCGAGGGCGAGACCCTGGCCGCGCACCGGCTGCCCGAGCCGCAGGACCTCGCCGACCTCCTGCGCGTGCTCGCCGCCGACCTCGGACCGGCGACGGATCGCTGAAACCCTCCCGCCACGCCGCCCCGGTGTGGTGAGGTTGCGCGCATGAGGGCCGGCCGCGACGCCATGCAGGACGTCGAGATCGTCGAGGGGGACGACGACCTCGACGTCCTCGACCTGGGCGACCCCGGCGACGACGCGCAGCAGGCCGAGGCGGCCCGTGCGCGCCGGCAGGCCGTACGGCGGCAGGCCGCCCGGGTGCTGCGGCTGCTGCGCCGCTGGTGGCCGGTGCCGCTGGTGCTGGTGCTGGCGCTGGTCGCCGTGCAGGTGGTGCAGGACCGGCGCGAGGACGCGGCCGTGGAGCGGCGGCAGCAGGTGGACGGCGTGCTGACCGGGATCGGCGACCGGCTCCAGGCGCGCGAGATCGACGACGACATGTCCTTCTGGGCCGACCTGACGGCGATGCACGCCGGCGACCTGACCCTCACCGTGCAGCCCGCGGAGATCGACGTGGAGCGCACGGTGACCGCCACCCGCGACGGGGAGACGGTCTGGCAGACCTCCGTCGAGGACGTCCCCCCGCGCACCACCGAGGGCGGCGCCTCGACGCCGGTCTGCTCGCTGGACGGGGCGGAGGCGCTGCTGCTGTGCCAGGTCGACGAGCGCGGTGCACCCGTCACGACGGAGTCCTCCTGGTCGCAGGGCACGGTGGTGCTCTCCCGCCTGGTCCTGCTGGACGCCGCCACCGGCGAGGTGCTGGACCGGCGCACCGTGCCCGTCGGTGCCACCACCACCGTGCACGGCGACCGGGTGTACGTCGCGTCCGCCACCGACGAGGTGCTCACCGTCGAGGCCCGCGACATCGCCACCGGGTCGATCCGGTGGGGCGCGAGCCTCGAGCTGGACGGCAGCGTGCCGCTCGGGACCGACGAGGGCACCAGCCTGTGGCCCGTCGTGCAGGGCGACTACCTGCTGGTCGGCGTCTACCAGCCCACCTGGGCGTTCCGCCTGGACGACGGCGCGCTCGCGGCGGTCTCCGAGTCCGGGCTGACGGTCGGGCGCAGCGGGCTGCTGATCCAGACCGGGCTCGACCTGCGTCGGGCCGAGGACGGCACCCCGCTCACCGGGGACGCGACCTCGGTGCTGACCCCGCAGGTCGACGACCGCAGCGTCGACCACCTGGAGCTGCTGGTGCGCGACTCGGGCTCCGACGCCCCGACCCTCGTCGCCGTGGACGCGAGCAGCGGCGACACCGCCTGGTCCGCCGAGCTCGACGGCTGGGACGGCTACGCGGTGATCGTGCTGGACGGCACGGTCTACGCCGCGGGCACGGGCGAGGTCTGGGCGATCGACCTGGCCACCGGCGACCGGCGGTGGACCGGCGAGCGCCGGCAGGGCCTCGACGGCACGCTGCTCACCGACGGACGCTTCCTGTACACCGCCGAGTGGCAGGCCGAGCCGATGGTGGTCGACGGCACGATCCGGCAGCCGTCGGACTCCGGCGACGGCGCCCGGCTGACGGCGCACCGGCTGTCGGACGGCGCCCGCGCCCGGGAGATCCCGCTGCCGGACGGGGTCACCGCCGTGAGCATGTACGGCGGCGTGCTGCTCGGGTACGCCGCGGACGGCAGCTCGTCGACCGTCGCCCTGGAGTGATCCCCGCCGAAGCGGCCCCGCGAGCGCCGCAGGGTCGTCTAGGTTGCCGCCATGGGGGCGGAGCGGGACGCGATGCGGGACGTCGAGATCGTCGACGGCGGTGACCTGACCCTCGATCCCCCCGGCCCCCGGGGACCCGAGCCGGACGGGGACGTGACCGTGCGGCGCCGACGGGCCCGCGCGCTGCGGCTGCTGCGCCGCTGGTGGCCGGTCCCGCTGGCCCTGGTGCTGGCGCTGGTCGCCGTGCAGGTGGTGCAGGACGCGCGGCTGCGGGACGAGGTCGACCGGCGACGCGGGGTGGAGGGCGTGATCGCGCGGTCGGTGGACGCCGACCTGGTGCCGCGCACGGAGGACGACCGCGGACTGCTGTGGCTCCAGTACGCCGACGTCCGCACGGCGAGCGGTCGCATCGGCTTCGCCGAGCCGGGCAGCGAGTCCGACTCCCTGCTCCGGGCCGTGGACGTGGACGGCGCGGTCACCTGGACGCACGAGTTCGTGGGCACCGGGACGTCGACCGGAGCGGGCGTCCCGTCCTGCAGCGGTGACGACGACCCGGCCACGCGGGTGCTCTGCATCGTGCTCGAGCAGAAGAGCGTCGAGCAGGAGGACGGCTACTGGACGCTCGAACCACCCACCGCGGCGAGCCTGGTGACGCTGGACGCGCAGACCGGTGCGGTGCTCGGCACCGAGGACCTGCCGCCGCTGACCGGCGGGACCGCCGAGGACGGCGTGCTCTACCTGGCCTCGCTGGCCGAGGACGCCGGCACGCTCACGGTCACCGCGAGCGACGCGCTCACCGGCGCGCAGCGGTGGACCGGCACGCTCCCGGTGGACGGCGGCGGCTGGAGCCTGTCGGACCTCGCGCTGCGCGCACCCTCCGTGCGCGTCGACCGGGGTCACCTGGTCGTGGACTCCATCCCGGTCACGTGGGTGATCGACCCGTCCGACGGCACGGTCGAGATGACCGGGGCGATCGGGCTGGGCATCAGCCGCACCGGCCTGATCGTCGAGTCCTCCTCCGCCACGCAGATGTTCGACCTGGACGGGACGGTGCTGCTCTCCGAGGCCGCCGCGCCGGCCGGGCTGGCGGTGGACGACGGCAGCGTCCCCGACCTGGAGATCCTGGTCTCGCAGAGCCAGAGCACGGCCCGCACGCTCACCGCCGTCGACCCGCGCACCGGCCGCACCGCCTGGACCCTGGAGCGCACCGGCTGGCAGGACGCCGGGATGATCCTCCTGGACGACGTGCTGTACGGCACCACCACCCGCTCGGCGTGGGCGGTGGACGCGACCACCGGCCGCGAGCTGTGGTCCGCCGAGGCGCTGACGGCGTCCGGCGCCCAGGCGGTCACCGACGGCGAGAACCTGCTGGTCACCACCTGGGGCCCGGCCGACGGGAAGAACGGCACCGTCGAGAACCGGTACCTGCTGACCGCGCTGCGGCTGTCCGACGGCGCGACGCTGTGGTCCGCCCCGCTGCCCGACGGGCTCCAGGCGGTGTGGTCGTTCGGCGGCGACCTGATCGGCTTCACCGAGGACGGCGGCCTGGTCGTCCTCGACTGAGAGCGCCGACGGTCCCGGCCTGCGGCAGGGCGATCTGTGGCAGGATGGCCGGTGGACCGAGGGGGGTCGTACGACCTCCCTCGAGCCGTGTCAGCGAAGACACTCTGACACCTTTCACGACGGATCGTCCGGCACGTACCTGCCGGTGAAGGGATTGATCATGGCAACTGTCACCTATGACAAGGCCACCCGGGTCTACCCGGGGACCGAGCGCCCCGCGGTGGACGCCCTGGACCTGCACATCGAGGACGGCGAGTTCCTCGTCCTCGTCGGCCCCTCGGGCTGCGGCAAGTCGACCTCCCTGCGCATGCTCGCGGGCCTCGAGGACGTCAACGCCGGCCGGATCCTGATCGGCGACCGTGACGTCACCGACGTCCAGCCCAAGGACCGGGACATCGCGATGGTGTTCCAGAACTACGCCCTGTACCCGCACATGACCGTGGCGGACAACATGGGCTTCGCGCTGAAGATCGCCGGCACCCCCAAGGCCGAGATCCGCACCCGCGTGGAGGAGGCCGCCCAGATCCTCGACCTCACCCAGTACCTGGACCGCAAGCCCAAGGCCCTGTCCGGTGGCCAGCGTCAGCGTGTGGCCATGGGCCGCGCGATCGTGCGCCAGCCCCGCGTGTTCCTCATGGACGAGCCGCTGTCCAACCTCGACGCCAAGCTCCGCGTCCAGACCCGCACCCAGATCGCGTCGCTGCAGCGCCGCCTGGGCGTCACCACGGTCTACGTCACCCACGACCAGACCGAGGCGCTCACCATGGGTGACCGCATCGCCGTGCTCAAGGACGGTCTGCTCCAGCAGGTCGGCACCCCGCGCGACATGTACGACACCCCGGCCAACGTCTTCGTCGCCGGCTTCATCGGCTCCCCGGCCATGAACATCGGCACGTTCTCGCTCGAGGGCGGCATCGCGAAGATCGGCTCCGCCGGCATCGCCGTGCCGCGCGCCGCGGTGGACGCGCTCAACGCGGACGACAACTCCTCCATCACCGTCGGGTTCCGCCCGGAGGCGCTGGACGTCGTGTCGCAGGGCACCCCGGACTCGATCCCGGTCGTGGTGAACATCGTCGAGGAGCTCGGCTCGGACGCCTTCGTCTACGGCTCGCTGGTCGGCGCCGCCGGTGCCGAGGACGTGCGCTCCGGCGCCGGTGACTCGCAGGTGATCGTGCGCGTCGACCCGCGCAAGGTCCCGGCCAAGGGCGAGACCATCTGGGTCACGATCCGCCAGGGCGAGCAGCACCTGTTCCACGCGGGCAACGGCGAGCGCATCGCCGTCTGACGACCGCACCCGCACCACCGCTCGGGGCGGGGCCGGCATCCCGCCGGTCCCGCCCCGTCGGCGTTCTCTGGGAGAATCGGCCCCATGACCCCTCGCACGAGCCTGCAGATCACCGCGGCCGCGCCGGATCCCGCCCTGCTGGACCTGCCCTGGCACATCCCGCTGGAGGACTGGCCCGCGGACCAGCTCGCGGCGCTGCCCCGCGGCATCTCCCGGCACACCGTGCGCTTCGCCCGGCTGTCCGGCCGGGTGATCGCGATCAAGGAGATCGGCGAGACGGTCGCGTACCGCGAGTACGAGCTGCTGCGTCAGCTCAGCCGGCTCGACGTGCCGAGCGTGGAGCCGGTGGGCGTGATCACCGGTCGCACCTCCCCCGAGGGCGAGCCGCTGGAGGCCGTGCTGATCACCCAGCACCTGCGCTTCTCGCTGCCGTACCGCGCGCTGTTCAGCCAGTCGCTGCGCCCGGACACCGCCACCCGCCTGATCGACGCGCTGGCCGTGCTGATGGTGCGCCTGCACCTCGCGGGCTTCTACTGGGGTGACGTCTCGCTGTCGAACACCCTGTTCCGTCGCGACGCCGAGACCTTCGCCGCGTACCTGGTGGACGCCGAGACCGGTGATCTGCACGACCGGCTCACCGACGGCCAGCGCGCGTACGACCTCGAGGTCGCGCGGGTCAACATCATCGGCGAGCTGATGGACCTGCAGGCCGGCGAGTTCCTCGAGGAGGACGTCGACGCGGTGGCGATCGGCGAGATGCTGGTCGAGCGCTACCAGGAGCTGTGGACCACCCTGACCGATGCCGAGTCCTTCGTGCTGAACGAGCGCTGGCGGGTGCAGGCGCGGATCGAGCGGCTGAACGATCTCGGCTTCGACGTCGGCGAGCTGGACATCACCACCGACATCGACGGCACCACCGTGCGGATCCAGCCGAAGGTGGTCGACGCCGGCCACCACTCGCGCCGGCTGATGCGGCTGACCGGCCTGGACGTGCAGGAGAACCAGGCGCGCCGGCTGCTCAACGACCTGGACGGCTTCCGCGCGGCCACCGACCGGCAGAACGACGACGAGACCTTCGTCGCCCACGACTGGCTGACCGACGTCTTCGAGCCCGCCGTGCGCTCGGTGCCCCGCAACCTGCGGCACAAGCTGGAGCCCGCGCAGGTCTACCACGAGCTGCTGGACCACCGCTGGTTCCTGTCCGAGCAGCAGGGCCGCGACGTGCCGATGGCGGAGGCCGCCGCGTCCTACGTGCGCGACATCCTGCCGAACCGCCCCGACGAGGCGGCCATCCTCGGCGTCTCCGAGGGCGACCTCCGCGAGGACGCCGACCCCCTCATCGGCTGACCCTCCGGGCCGCAGGCCCCGCGAGCCCAGCACCCTGCCCGCACCTGCCTGCCCCGCACACCCGACGAGGTCGGTGGTTCGTGCGCGACACGCCTGGACGACACGCCGGCGTGAGCGCGGAACCACCGACCTCGTGGATCGGATCGGGTCGGGCCCGGAGGCCCGGGGGATCAGGCCTCGCGCTGGCGGGCGACCTCGTAGAGGGCGATGCCGGCAGCGACACCCGCGTTCAGGCTCTCGACCGCGCTGGCGATCGGGATGGACGCGATGGCGTCGCAGTGCTCGCGCACCAGGCGGGACAGGCCCTTGCCCTCGGAGCCGACCACCAGCACCAGCGGGTCGGTGGAGTAGGGCAGATCGGCCACGGAGACCTCGCCGCCGCCGTCCAGGCCCACGACGTAGCAGCCGGCCTCGTGCAGCCGCTCCAGGGCGCGCACCAGGTTGGTGGCACGGGCGACGGGCACACGCGCGGCGGCGCCGGCGGACACCTTCCACGCCGAGGCGGTGACCCCGGCGGCACGCCGCTCCGGCACCAGCACGCCGTGCGCGCCGAACGCGCCCGCGGAGCGCAGCACGGCCCCGAGGTTGCGCGGGTCGGTGACGCCGTCCAGCGCCACGATCAGCGGCGCACGGTCGCTGGCGGCGGCGATGTCCAGCAGGTCCTCGACGTCGCCGTACTCGTAGGGCGGCACCTGGATCGCGACGCCCTGGTGCACCGAGCCGTCGGTCATCCGGTCGAGCTCGGGCTTGGTGACCTCGAGCAGCGGGAAGCCCGCGTCGGCGGCGATCCGCAGGATCTCGCGGGTGCGGTCGTCGGCCTCCAGCCGGGTCGCGATGTACACCGAGGACACCGGGATGCCGGCGCGCAGCGCCTCCAGCACGGAGTTGCGCCCGGCCACGACCTCGGTGGTCCCGCCGGAGCGGTTGCGCGGGCCCGACGGGCGGGTGGGTCGGCTGCCGGACGCACGGCGCTCGGCGGCAGCCTTGCGCTTGGCGGCGGTGTGGTACTGCCGGTCCTCGGCCTTGGGGGTGGGGCCCTTGCCCTCGAGCCCGCGACGACGCTGGCCGCCGGAGCCGACGGTGGCGCCCTTCTTGGAGCCGGCCTTGCGGGTGGCCCCGCGGCGCTGGGAGTTGCCTGCCATCAGTGGTCCTCAGGATCGGTACGGGCGGCGAGCGACCAGCGCGCGCCGGTGGTGGAGTCCTCGACGGCGATGCCGGCGGCGGACAGCCGGTCCCGGATCGCGTCGGCGGTGGCCCAGTCGTGGGCGGCACGGGCGGCCGCCCGGGCGTCGAGCTCGGCGCGCACCAGGGAGTCGAGCGCGCCACGGTAGCGGTCGTCGTCGCCGACGGTGGTGCCCCACTGCGCGCCGGCCGGGTCGAGGCCCAGCACGTCGAGCATGGCGCGCACCGCGACCAGCGCGGCCCGCACCCCGGCGTCGTCCCCGGCGGCCAGGGCGGTGTTGCCCGCGCGCAGGTGCTCGTGCACCACGGCGAGCGCCGCGGGCACGTTGAGGTCGTCGTCCAGGGCGGAGGCGAAGCCCTCGGGCAGGTCGGCCGCGGCGATCTCGGTCTCCGCGACGGCGCCGACGCGCTCGGTGGCCCGGCCGACGAAGCCGGCCATCCGGTCCCAGGTGGCCTCGGACTCCGCGAGCGTGTCCGGCGTCCACTCCAGCATCGAGCGGTACTGCACGGCGGTCAGCGCGTACCGCAGCACGGCGGGGCGCACGGTCTCCAGGATCGTGCTGACCAGCAGACCGTTGCCCAGCGACTTGCTCATCTTGGCGCCGGACTGGGTGACCCAGCCGTTGTGCAGCCAGTACCGGGCGAAGCCGTAGCCGGCCGCACGGGACTGCGCCTGCTCGTTCTCGTGGTGCGGGAACCGCAGGTCCAGGCCGCCGCCGTGGATGTCGAAGGTGTCGCCCAGGTAGCGGTGCGCCATCGCGGAGCACTCCAGGTGCCAGCCGGGTCGCCCGCGCCCGAAGGGGGTGTCCCAGGAGGCGGTCTCCGGCTCGCCGGGCTTGGCGGCCTTCCACAGCGCGAAGTCGTGCGGGTCCTTCTTGTCGCCGGGTCCGCCGTCGGGGGCCGGGACCATGTCGTCGATCCGCTGGCTGGTCAGCGAGCCGTACTCGGCGTAGGAGCGCACGTCGAAGTACACGTCGCCCTCGCCGGCCCGGTAGGCATGACCGGCCTCGACCAGGCGCTCCATCAGCGCGACCATCGCGGGCACGTGACCGGTGGCGCGCGGCTCGTAGGTCGGCGGCAGCACGCCGAGGGCGTCGAAGGCGGCGGTGAACGCGCGCTCGTTCTGCATCGCCCACGCCCACCAGGGCACGCCGGCCTCGGCGGAGCGCGCCAGGATCTTGTCGTCGATGTCCGTGACGTTGCGGACCATCGTCACGTCGAGACCGGTGCGGCGCAGCCAGCGGACCAGCACGTCGAAGGCCAGCACCGAGCGCACGTGACCGATGTGCGGGGGTGCCTGCACGGTGGCGCCGCACAGGTAGATGCCGACCTTGCCCGGGACCACAGGGACGAAGTCACGCACCTCGCGGGTGGCGGTGTCGAACAGGCGCAGGCTCACAAGGAGCAAGGTTACCGGGCGACAGGCCGGCGGATCAGCCGGAGAACCGCGCCGCCTCGGCCCGCAGCGCCGTCAGCACCCGTCGCACCACCAGCCGCTCGGCCCGGTCCGGGCGCAGCAGGGCGTCGATCCGGCGGCCCGCGCGCACCCCGGCCAGCGGCACCAGGCGCACCCCGGGGCGTCGTCCTGCCGTGTACCGGGGCAGCAGGGAGATCCCGTGACCGGCCGCGACCAGCGCCTCGACCACCCCGAAGTCGTTGATCCGCTGCACCACCCGGGGCGGGCTGCCGGTGCCGGCGGCCACCGCGTCCAGCACCGCCGCCACCGGGAAGCCCTCGCGCACCGAGATCCACGCGGCGTCGGCGAGGTCGGCGGGCTCCAGCGTCGCCCGGTCGGCCAGCGGGTGATCGGCGGGCAGCGCCACGTCCAGCGGCTCGCGCAGCAGCGGCACCACGCGCAGGTCGGCGGGCCATGCGTCCTCGGCGTCCGGCCGGTGCGCCACGACGATGTCGAAGTCGGCGGTCAGCGCCGGGAAGGCGTGCTGCGCGACGTCCTCGTCCCCGAGGTCGACCGTGATCCCGTCCAGCCCCGCGACCCGGGTGAGCAGCCCGGGTGCCAGCAGCTCGGCCCCGCTCTGGAACGCCGCCACCCGCACGGTCCCCCGCGGAGCGGTGCGGAACGCGTCCCCGGCGGCGCGCGCCCGTTCCAGCGCCACCGCGACGTCGACCGCGGCCTCCGCGAGCGCCTGCCCGGCACCGGTCAGCCGCACCCCGCGCCCGTCGGGCTCCACCACCTCGACACCCGCGTCCCGGCTGAGCGCGCGCAGCTGCTGCGACACGGCCGAGGGGGTGAGGTGCAGCGCGTGGGCGGCGGCAGTGACCCCGCCGCGGTCCCGCACCGCGCGCAGCGTGGCCAGGTGACGCGCATCCATGCAGCGACGCTACACGGTTGGTCTGCTTTCTTTCACTGGTGCTGACGGGTCGGCACGGGGCACCATCGCCGCATGCCGCTGCGTGATCGTCTGCTCGCCCTCGGGGTGGCCGTCTGCTGGGGGATCAACTTCCCGGCGATCCACCTCTCGCTGGAGCAGTTCCCGCCGTTCTTCCTGGTCGCCCTGCGCTTCGCCCTGCTGGCCGTGCCGACCCTGCTGCTGGTGCCGCGTCCGGCGGTGCCGGTGCGCTGGCTGCTCGGCTACGGGATCGGCTTCGGCGTGCTCCAGTTCGCCTTCCTCTACCTGGCGATGGACTCCGGCATGCCCACCGGGCTCGCCTCGCTGGTGCTCCAGTCCTCGGCGCCGTTCACGGTCCTGCTCGGCGCGGTGTGGCTGCGCGAGCGGATCAGCGGCCGGCAGGCGCTCGGCATCGGCCTGGCGGTGGCCGGGCTCGGCGGGATCGCGGCCCTGCGCGCGGGCGACGGCGCCTCCGCCGGGCTGCTGCCCGTGGTCCTCACCCTGTGCGGCGGCCTGGGGTGGGCCCTCGGCAACGTCTCCAGCCGGCAGGCGCACCCGGACAGCCCGTTCCGGTTCATGCTCTGGATGTCCGTGGTGCCGCCGCTGCCGATGCTGGCGCTGTCGCTGCTGATCGACGGGCCGGCCGCGATCGGCCGCTCGCTCACCACCCTCGGCACCGCCACCGGTGCCTGGGCGCTGGCCGGGCTGGCGTTCACGGTGCTGATCGCCACCGTGCTCGGCTCCGGGATCTGGACCGCGCTGCTCGCCCGGCACCCGTCCAGCACGGTCGCGCCGTTCTCGATGCTGGTGCCGGTGGTCGGCTTCACCGCGTCCTGGCTGATCCTCGGCGAGCGCCCTGCCCTGGGCGAGGTGCTGCTCGGCGCGGTGGTGGTGGCGGGGGTGCTGGTGGCGACCCGGCCCCCGCGCGCGGCGGCGACGCCGGTCGCTGCCGGTCAGCCTGCCGCGGTCACGGGCAGCGCTCCGAGCCCTTCACCACGCCCAGCCGGATCCGCTCCGAGGGCTTGACCTCGCGCGTGCCCTCCCGGGGGTCCTGGGTGCAGACCTTCCAGTTCGACGACACCCACACCGAGCGCCCCTCCCCGCTGAGGTCGGTGGTCGTGATGTCCGTGGCGCCGAGCGCCTCCAACGCGTCCTCCACGTCGTCGAGGTCCTTGCCGACCATGTCGGGCATCCGGAACCGCGCGGGCGCCGCCGGCACCTCCACCACCGGGTCGGCCGGCGGCGCTGCTGCTGCTGCGGGGTCGGCGGGCGCGGCCGGGTCGGCGGGCGCAGCGGGGTCCGCCACCACGGGCGCCTCCGCGGCAGGATCGACCGGGCCCGCCCCGACGACCTCCGGGGTCGGCACCACCACCGGCGTCGCCGACGGGATCGCGCCCGGGGTGCCCGCGCTCGTCGCGCCGCCGAAGGAGCCGCCGCGCGGTCCGCTGCTGCCGGTCTGCCCGGTCGCCGCACCCCACACCCCGAGGACGACCACCACGGCCACGACGCCGATGACCACGTTCCGCTTCCGCATGCCTGCGATCGTCTCCCGCCGACCACGCTGCTGACCAGGACGTCCGCCCCGGGTCACCCGTGCGGCGGGTCAGCCGACCGGCACCACCAGGGCGGTGGCGACCGCGGCGATCCCCTCGCCGCGCCCGGTCAGCCCGAGCCCGTCGGTGGTGGTCGCCGACACCTGCACCGGCGCACCCACGGCGGCGGACAGCGCGTCGACCGCCTCCGCCCGGCGCGCGGCCAGCCGGGGACGGTTGCCGATCACCTGCACCGCCACGTTGCCGATCAGGAAGCCCGCGTCACGCACCAGGCGGGCCGCCTCGGAGAGCAGCACGACCCCCGCCGCACCGGCCCACTCCGGGCGGTCGGTGCCGAACACCGAGCCCAGGTCGCCGATCCCGGCGGCGGACAGCAGGGCGTCGGCGGCGGCGTGCGCGGCCACGTCGGCGTCCGAGTGCCCGGCGAGCGGGCGCTCCCCCGGCCAGGAGAGCCCGGCGAGGTGCAGCACCGCGCCGGAGGCGGGGTCGGGGTCCTCGGCGTGCACGTCGACCCCGATGCCGGTGCGCGGCAGCGGGGGCACCGCCTCCGGTGCGTCGGTGCCGGTCATGCCCGCGCCCCTGCGTCGTCCCGCGCCAGCAGCTCGGCCACCGCGAGGTCCCGCGTCGTGGTGATCTTCATCGCCTGCTCCTCCCCCGGCACCACCCACACCCGCTCGCCCAGCGCCTCCACCAGCGACGCGTCGTCGGTGGCGGCGGTGGCCTCGTCGGCGGCCCGGTCCGCACCGGCGGCGTGGGCGGTGTCCAGCAGGGCCCGGTCGAAGCCCTGCGGGGTCTGCACGGCGCGCATCGTGGCGCGCGGGACCGTGGCGACCACCGGGCGGGCCGACGACCCGGCGAGCGGATCGCCGACCTGCTTGATCGTGTCGGCGACCGGCAGCCCCGGCACGACGGCACCGTGCCCGGCACGCACCGCGGCCTCGACGGTCCGCACCAGGTCGGCGGAGGCGAGCGCGCGGGCGGCGTCGTGCACCAGGACCACGTCCACCTCGGGCGGCAGGGCGGCGAGGCCGGCGGCGACGGAGGCCTGCCGGGAGGTGCTGCCCTCGACCACGGTGACGGGCACGCCGATCCCGGGACGCACAGGGCCGGCCAGCAGGGCACGGAACCCCGCCGACCGGCCCGGTGGCACGGTGACGACGATGGAGGCGACCACCCCCGAGGCGGCGAGCCGGCGCGCGGCGTGCAGCACCAGCGGCACCCCGGCGAGCTCGACCAGCGCCTTCGGGCCCGGCAGGCCCAGACGCGAGCCGCTGCCGGCGGCGGTGAGCACGGCGGCGGTGGTCATGACCTCGCCGTCCTGCCGGTCGCCGCGCGCGTCAGCGGGTGGTCGCGGCGTCCGTCAGGACGCCAGCACCTCGTCGAGGATGGCCTCGGCCTTCTCCTCCTCGGTGTGCTCGGCCAGCGCGAGCTCCGAGACGAGGATCTGCCGGGCCTTGGCGAGCATGCGCTTCTCGCCCGCGGACAGGCCGCGGTCGGCGTCACGGCGCGACAGGTCGCGGACGACCTCGGCCACCTTGATCACGTCGCCGGAGGCGAGCTTCTCGAGGTTCGCCTTGTAGCGGCGCGACCAGTTGGTCGGCTCCTCGGTGTAAGGCGCCCGCAGCACGTCGAACACGCGCTCCAGACCCTCCTGGCCCACGACGTCGCGCACACCCACCAGGTCGACGTTCTCCGCCGGGACCTCGATGGTGAGGTCGCCCTGGGCGACCTTCAGCTTGAGGTAGATCTTGTCCTCGCCGCGGATGGTCCTGGTCTTGATCTCCTCGATCAGCGCTGCCCCGTGGTGCGGGTAGACAACCGTCTCCCCAACAGTGAAAGTCATCTGCAGGTGTCCCCTTTCGCGGAAGCCCATCCTACCACGTGGCCTGCGCCGCCCACGGGCCGATCTGCGAGCGTTTGTGCAGGTCAGAGCGTTGCGCCTCGCGACACGCCCGCGACACGCCGCGCGCAGCGGTGCCCAGGACGCCCGATGTGGTTAAGGTCCGACAGGGGCATCCTCGACCTCGCGACGGTCGGTCCGAGATCGGGTCCGCCATCACGATCCACCCGGCGCCGCAGCGCGCTGACCAGCGGCTCGACCCGGCGATCCCCTCCGCCCCGCAGCACGCCCGCCACGCGCCGGACGATCCCGCCGTGCCGCGGGCGCCGAGCACGTAGGCTCTGCCGCACAGGACCTTCGTCCCACCTCGACCCGGCTCGCACCCGCGTCGACGACCCCGTGAGGAGCCACCGTGGCCGCCACCCGCCGCCCGTCCGTCCGCCTGTCCTCCGCCGTCGGCGCCGGGCTGCTCGCCGCCGCGCTGACCGGGTGCTCGGCCACCAACCCGATCACCACGCAGGACTCCTACGCGGCCTCGGACGGCGTGCAGGTCGAGCTCGGGGACGTGCAGGGCGAGAACCTGCTGCTGGTCGCCGCCGAGGCGGACGGCCCCGGTGCGCTCCAGGGCGCGCTCACGAACTTCGGCGACGAGACCGTCACCGTCTCGATCTCGACCGACGAGGACGCCGAGGACCTGCGGGTGCGCGCGGGCGAGACCGTGCTGATCGGCGGCACCGAGGGCGAGGACGTAGTGCTCTCCACGCCGGACGCGCCCGGCGCGCTCACCACGCTCACGCTGAGCAGCGGCCCCGGCGGCACCCAGGAGGTCCGCGTCCCGGTGCTCGACGGCACGCTCCCCGAGTACGCCGACCTGGTCCCCGACGCGTCCTGAGCCCCGCGCCGGGCGCCCGGCGCTCACCGAACTCGCACGAAAGCCGCCTTCAGCACGATCGAAGGCGGCTTTCGTGCAACCTCGGCGCCGCGCGCCGCGCACCCCGGGCACGACCGAGGCCGCCCGGTCCCTCCCCCTGGAGCCGACCGGGCGGCCTCGTCGCGTCCACCGCTCCCCCCGGTCGGCGGACGTCGGCGGCTCGGCGCGCGGACCCGTCGGCCCGCGCAGGCCGCCACGCACGCGGGAGGGGACGCGACCCGTCCCCCGCCCGCGCGAGGTGTGCGGATCAGCCGAAGCGACCCGAGATGTAGTCCTCCGTGGCCTGCTCGTGCGGCGAGGAGAACATGGTGGCGGTGTCGTCCATCTCGATCAGGCGGCCGGGCTCACCGGTGCCGGCGATGTTGAAGAACGCGGTCTTCTCCGAGACGCGCGCCGCCTGCTGCATGTTGTGCGTGACGATGACGATCGTGTACTCCGAGCGCAGCTCGGCGATCAGGTCCTCGATGGCGAGCGTGGAGATCGGGTCCAGCGCGGAGCACGGCTCGTCCATCAGCAGCACCTGCGGCTTGACCGCGATGGCACGGGCGATGCAGAGGCGCTGCTGCTGACCGCCGGACAGGCCGGAGCCCGGGCGGTCGAGGCGGTCCTTGACCTCGTTCCACAGGTTCGCGCCGCGCAGGGACTGCTCGACGAGGTCCTGGGCGTCGCCCTTGGAGATCTTGCGGTTGTTCAGCCGGATGCCGGCCAGCACGTTCTCCGCGATCGACATGGTCGGGAACGGGTTGGGGCGCTGGAACACCATGCCGACCTGGCGGCGCACGGCGACCGGGTCGATGTCGTCGCCGTACAGGTCGACGCCCTCGACGGCCACGGTGCCCTCGACGCGCGCGCCGGGGATCACCTCGTGCATGCGGTTCAGGGTGCGCAGGAAGGTCGACTTGCCGCAGCCGGACGGGCCGATGAACGCGGTCACCGAGCGGGGCTCGATGGTCATCTCCACGTCGGCCACGGCACGGAACGCGCCGTAGAAGATGTTCAGGTCCTTGACGTCGATGCGCTGTGCCATCTCGGTCTCCTCAGGTCGGTCAGGGGGAAGTGTCAGGGGGAGGGGCGGTTCAGCGGATCTTCGGCGCGAACCACCGGGTGACGAGCCGGCCGATCAGGTTGAGCAGCATGACGATCAGGAAGAGCGTCAGCGCCGCGGCCCAGGCACGCTGGATGTTGATGTCCGGGACGCACGCCAGGTCATCCGCGGAGCAGGGCACCAGACCCTGCGCGTACTGCCGGTACACGTACACCGGCAGCGTCATCATCCGCCCGTCGAACAGGTTGAAGTTGATCGAGTCGATCACGCCGACGGTGATCAGCAGCGGGGCGGTCTCGCCGATCACGCGGGCGATGGCCAGCATGACGCCGGTGGTCAGGCCGGCCACGGACGTCCGCAGCACCACCTTGACGATGGTCAGCCAGCGCGGCACGCCGAGGGCCAGCGAGGCCTCCCGCAGCTCGTTCGGCACCAGGCGCAGCATCTCCTCGCTGGACCGCACGACGACCGGGATCATCAGCACGGACAGCGCCACGGAGCCGATCACGCCCATCTTGGCGCCCGGCCCGAGCAGCAGCGCGAACAGCGCGTAGGCGAACAGACCGGCGACGATCGACGGGATGCCGGTCATCACGTCGACCAGGAAGGTCACCAGGCGGGCCAGCGGACCACGCCCGTACTCGACCAGGTAGATCGCGGCCAGCAGCCCGATCGGCACCGAGATCAGCGCCGCGAACAGCGTGATCCCGAGCGTGCCGACGATCGCGTGGTAGATGCCGCCGGCGTCCATGCCGCCGAAGACGCCGCGCATGGAGTGCAGCAGGAAGTAGCCGTCCAGCCGGCCGATACCCTTGGACACCACGGTCCAGGTCAGCGAGACCAGCGGGATCATCGCGAGCACGAAGGCCGAGGTGATCAGCACCCGCATGGTGACGTCGGTGCGGTGCCGACGGGTGTCGGTGGTCTGGAGCAGCTCGCGCAGCGAGGGCTGGGCCTCGCGCTCCGCGGTGGCGGTGGGGGTCACGTCGCTCATGTCAGTTGGCCCCCGAGAAGTCCTTGCGCCGCGCGACGATCGCGCGGGCGGCCATGTTCACGGCCAGGGTGATCACGAACAGCGCCAGGCCGGTGGCGATCAGGGTGGAGACGCCGATCTGGTTCGCCTCCGGGAACTGCGCGGCGATGTTCGCGGCGATCGTCTGCTGCTGCCCGGCCGCCACCAGGTTGATCGAGTAGAGGAACCCGGGCGACAGGATCATCAGCACCGCCATCGTCTCGCCGAGCGCACGGCCCAGGCCGAGCATGGCGGCCGAGACGATCCCGGAGCGGGCGAAGGGCAGCACGGCCATCCGCACCATCTCCCACTGCGTCGCGCCGAGGGCCAGAGCGGCCTCCTCGTGCAGGCGCGGGGTCTGCAGGAACACCTCGCGGCAGATCGCGGTGATGATCGGCAGGATCATCACGGCCAGCACCACGCCCACGGTCAGCATCACGCGACCGGTCGGGGACACCGGGTCCGCGAACAGCGGGATCCAGCCGAGGTACTCGTTGAGGAACTGCCACACCGGCCGGACGAAGGGGCCGAGCACCAGGCCGCCCCACAGGCCGTAGACCACCGAGGGGATCGCGGCGAGCAGGTCGACCACGTAGCCCAGCGCGTTCGCGAGCCGCCGCGGGGCGTAGTGCGAGATGAACAGGGCGATCCCGATCGCGATCGGCGTGGCGATCACCAGCGAGACGGCCGCGGCGAGCAGCGATCCGAACACCAGCGGGCCGATGAAGCCGAGCAGCGAGGTGTCGTCCGGGAACCAGCTCACCTTGTCGGCCAGCTCGGAGGAGCCGGCGGAGATCGCGGGCATCGCGCGCATCACCAGGAACACGGCGACCGCGGCCAGGACGACCAGGATCAGGACGCCGGCGCCGGTGGAGATCCACCGGAAGAGACGAGAGCCGCCCCGGTCGGCGGCACGGGCGCGCAGCCGACGGGCGGTGCTGCCGGGTGCGGGGTCGCTCGCCGGCGGGGTAGGGCCCGCGGTGCGGGGCTGGGTGCTGGTCACGCGGTCTCCAGGGGGAGGAGGGGTGGTGAGGGCTGTCGCGCCGAGGGCCGGCCCACCGCTGCGGTGGACCGGCCTCGGTGACCGGTGGGCCGCACCGACGCCCCCCGGGTCGCGGGGGGGCCGGTGCGGCCCGGTGGATCAGGACGCCAGGGTGATCGCGTCGATCGAGGCCTGGACGTCGGTGCGCAGCGCGTCGGAGATCGGCGCGGAGCCCGCGGCCGACTCGGACTCGGACTGGCCCTCGGCCGAGGCGACGTAGGTCAGGAAGGCCTGGACCAGGTCGACCTCCTCCTGGGTGTCGTACGCCTGGCAGGCGACCAGGTAGGAGACGAGGAGCAGCGGGTAGGCGCCGGCCTCGGTGGACTCGCGGTCGATCTTGATCACGATGTCGCCCTCGGCGCGGGAGTCGTCACGCGGGGAGGCGTCGAGCGCGGCCGCCGCACCCTCCTCCGACGGGGCCTCCCAGGTGTCGCCGACCTGGATCGACACGAGGCCGAGGTCGCCGGCCTTCGAGAAGTCGGCGTAGCCGATGGTGCCGTCGCCGCCCTGGACGGTCTGGATCAGGCCAGAGGTCTGCGCACCGGACTCGCCGCCCTCGATCGGCCAGTCGCCCGAGGCCTCGTAGGTCCACGCGCCACCGGAGGCCTTGGCCAGGTAGTCGGTGAAGTTCTTGGTGGTGCCCGACTCGTCGGAGCGGTGCACCGGCGTGATCGCGGTCGCCGGCAGGGTGACGTCCGGGTTCTCGGCGGCGATGGCCGCGTCGTCCCAGCTCGTGATGGTGCCGTTGAAGATGTTCGCGATCGTCGCCGCCGAGAGGTTCAGGCTGTCGACGCCCTCGAGGTTGAAGACCACGGCGATCGGGGAGACGTAGACCGGCAGGTCCACGGCCGAGGAGTCGAAGCAGCGGGCCTGCGCGTCCGCCAGCTCCTCCTCGGTCAGCGCCGAGTCGGTGCCGGCGAAGGCGACCGAGCCGTCGAGGAACGCGGTGCGACCGCCGCCGGAGCCGACCGGGTCGTAGGAGACCGTCACGTCGGGGTTGGCCGTCTGGAACCCGGCACGCCAGGCGTCCATCGCGGACTCCTGGGAGGAGGCGCCCGAGCCGGCGAGCTCGCCGCTCAGGGAGCTCTGCGGGGCCTCGGAGGAGCCGGAGGTCTCGCCGGAGCCGGTGGCGTCGTCCGAACCACACGCCGTGAGGGAGAGGGCGAGCACGCCAGCGAGGGCGAGAGCGCTCGCACGACCGCGGTTGAGCTTCACAGTGTTCCGTCCTGTCGTGAGACATCGCGCACCGTCTGTGCGCGCCTCGACAGAAGTTAGGCAGCCGAGATGACCAGGTTTCCGTCCCCGGGTGAACCGCGGGTGAACGACCGGCCAAGACTGCCGGGTCAGATCACGATCCGGTCACGGCCCGCTGAGCGTCCCGCAGGATCACGCGGTCGGCGGCTCGTCCTGCAGCTTGTAGCCGAGCCCGCGCACGGTCACCAGCAGTGTCGGGTTCGCCGGGTCGGCCTCGATCTTGGCCCGCACGCGCTTCACGTGGACGTCGAGGGTCTTGGTGTCGCCGACGTAGTCGGTCCCCCACACCCGGTCGATCAGCTGCACCCGGGTCAGCACCCGGCCGGCGTTGCGCAGCAGCAGCTCCAGCAGCTCGAACTCCTTGAGCGGGAAGCCCACCTGCTCGCCGTGGATCTGCACGGTGTGCCGGTCGACGTCCATCCGCACCGGGCCGGCGGCCAGGATGCCGTCGTCCTCGAGCTCGTCGTCGTCCTCGGCGGCGCCGGACGACGAGACCCGGCGCCGCAGCACCGCACGCACCCGCGCCAGCAGCTCCCGCGAGGAGTACGGCTTGGTGACGTAGTCGTCCGCGCCGAGCTCCAGGCCGACCACCTTGTCGATCTCGCCGTCCTTGGCGGTCAGCATGATCACCGGCACGTCGCTCACCCGGCGGATCTGCCGGCAGACCTCGGTGCCGGACAGGCCCGGCAGCATCAGGTCGAGCAGCACCAGGTCCGCCCCGCCCTCGTCGAACGCCTCCAGCGCCTCGATGCCGGTCGCCGCGGCGACGACCTCGTAGCCCTCCCGGGTCAGCAGGTAGGCCAGCGGGTCGCGGTAGGACTCCTCGTCCTCGACGAGCAGGATGCGGGTCACGGGGTGGTGCCTCCGGTGGTGTGGGTCTGCGAGGGGGACGGTACCCCGGCCTCGCGCGTCGCGTCGGTCGAGGTGCCGTCGGGCTGGGCCGGCAGGGTGGTCGCGTCGGGCTGCGCGTCGTCGGCATCCGTGCCGTCGTCGTCCGCGCCCGCATCGAGGTGGTCGGGACGCGCGGCGGCGGGCAGCCGCACGGTGAAGGTGGAGCCGCGGCCGGGCTGCGACCACACCTGTACGTCGCCGCCATGGTCCGCCGCGACGTGCTTGACGATCGACAGGCCGAGGCCGGTGCCGCCGGTGTCGCGGCTGCGCGCCGGGTCCACCCGGTAGAACCGCTCGAACACCCGGTCCTGCTCGTCCGCGGAGATGCCGACGCCCTGGTCGACCACCGCGATCTCCACGATGTCCTCACGCCGGCGGACCCCCACGCCGACGTGGGTGCCGTCCGGGGAGTAGCGCACCGCGTTGTCCAGCAGGTTGCGCACCGCCTGCACCAGCATCGTGTGGTCGCCGAACACCTGGTGCCCGGTCTCCCCGCCGACGTCGAAGACCATCTCCTTGGCGGCGGCGCCGGTGCGTGCCCGGTCCACCGACTCGGCGACCACCGCGTCCACGTCGACCAGCGCGATCTCCTGCAGGGCACCGGCCACCTGCAGCCGGGACAGCTCGAGGATCTCGTGCACCAGCGCCGACAGCCGCTGCGCCTCGTTCGTCATCCGGCCGGCGAACCGACGCACGGCCTCCGGGTCGTCCGCGGCGTCCTGCACCGTCTCGGCCAGCAGCGACAGCGCGCCGACCGGGGTCTTCAGCTCGTGCGACACGTTCACCACGAAGTCGCGGCGGATCGCCTCCAGCCGGCGCGCCTGCGTGCGGTCCTCCGCGAGCACCAGCAGCAGCCCGGGGCCGACCTGCGCCACCCGCACCTGGAGCATCAGCGTGCCGGGCCCGAGCGGGCCGCGCGGCAGCTCCAGCTCCTCGTCCCGGATCACGCCGGTCCGGCGCACGTCGGCGATCAGGTCGCGGACGGAGGCGTGCACGATCGCGCCGTCCCGCACCACGCCGAGCGCGTAGGCCGGCGGCGACGCGCGCACCACCTGCTCGTCGTCGTCCAGCACGACGGCGGCGGAGCGCAGCACGGCGAGCACCCGCACCAGGCCGTCGTCCAGCTCCGGCTCCGGCTGGGGCGGCACGGTGCGCTGCTCACGCTCGCTCCACCGGAACGCCAGCGTCGCGCCGATCCCGGTCAGCAGACCGAGGGCGCCCGCGAGGAGCACGATGAGACCCGACAGACCCTCCACGCGGCCAGGGTACGGGGAGGTCTCACGGGCTTCGGACCACCGGACGCCCGGCTCGCCGAGTGTTCATCGCAGGGCCGGCCGTGTTCACCTGGCAGCACCGTGGAGTTCACCGGCGGGCCCCCTGCCCGTGGGACCGTGGTCGGCCGGACGGACGCGCCCGGGGACGACGGAAGGAATGCGATGCGGGAGATCTTCGACGCCGAGCTCAAGCAGCTCGGGGACGACCTGGTGGCCATGAGCCGCCGGGTCGAGCACGCGATCACGGCAGCCGGCGAGGCGCTGCTGCACCAGGACCTCTCCCTCGCGGAGCAGGTGATCGCGGACGACCTGGCGATCGACGCGCTGGAGCGCGACCTGGACGAGCGCTGCATCCTGCTGCTCGCCCAGCAGCAGCCGGTCGCCACCGACCTCCGTGTCGTCGTGTCGGCCCTGCGGATGAGCGCCACCCTGGAGCGGATGGGCGACCTCGCCCGGCACGTCGCGCAGGTGGCCCGCGGCCGGTACCCCCGCGCCGCGATCGACCCGGCGCTGACCGGGGTGTTCACCGAGATGAACGAGGCCGCCCGCCGGGTCGCCGTGCGCACCACGCAGGTGCTGACCACGCACGACCTGGCCGAGGCCGAGGGCATCGAGCGGGACGACGACCTGCTCGACTCGCTGCACGAGGACACGTTCCGGATCCTGCTCGGCCCCGCCTGGAAGGGCGACGCGCAGCAGACGATCGACGTGACGCTGGTCGGCCGGTACTACGAGCGGTTCGGCGACCACGCCGTGTCGATCGCGCGCCGGGTGACCTACCTGGTGACCGGCGACTTCGCGGGCGACACCGCGCGCTGACGACCCTCGGGGCACGAGAGAGGCCCGGTCCGACGTGATGTCGGACCGGGCCTCTCGTCGTGCTGGGGGCCTCAGCGACCCTGGTTCGCCACGGCCTTGATCGCCTCGGCGGCGGCCTCGGGGTCGAGGTAGGTGCCGCCCGGGTTCGTGGGCTTCAGCGTCTCCTCGTCGAGGTCGTACCGCAGCGGGATGCCGGTCGGGATGTTGATCCCGGCGATGGTCTGGTCGTCCACGTCGTCCAGGTACTTGACGATGGCGCGGATCGAGTTGCCGTGCGCGGCGACCAGGACGGTCTTCTTGGCCTGGAGGTCCGGCACGATGTCCGAGTGCCAGTACGGCAGGGCGCGGTCGAGCACCTGGGCCAGGGCCTCGGCGCGCGGGATCGGCTCACCGGCGTAGCGCGGGTCCGTGTCCTGCGAGAACTCCGAGCCGAGCTCGATGTCCGGCGGCGGCACGTCGTAGGAACGACGCCAGAGCATGAACTGCTCCTCGCCGTACTCGTCGAGGGTCTGCTTCTTGTCCTTGCCCTGGAGCGCACCGTAGTGACGCTCGTTCAGGCGCCAGGAGCGCTTGACCGGGATCCACAGACGGTCCGCGGCGTCCAGCGCGTAGTTGGCGGTCATCATCGCGCGACGCAGCAGCGAGGTGTGCACGACGTCCGGCAGCACGCCCGCGTCGGTCAGCAGGGAGCCGCCGCGCTTGGCCTCCGCGACGCCCTTCTCGGACAGCGGGACGTCGACCCAGCCGGTGAACAGGTTCTTGGCGTTCCATTCGCTCTCGCCGTGGCGGAGCAGAACGAGGGTGTAGGTCATGGGTCCCATCCTGCCCCACGCGCGGGGCGATCGTCGGGGGACGTTCGACCCGCGGAACGGCGGCCTGATGAACATCGCGGAACATGAACAGGCGATGAGGTGTTGCCTCCGGCATGACGATCTCCGGCGAGTACGCCCCCAGCCCCGACGCCCGCACCCGCGACCAGGTCGCGCTGATCGAGTCCTCCGGTGGCACCGAGGGCACCACCATGCGCGGCATGCCCGTCGTGGTGATCACCATGGTCGGCGCGAAGTCCGGCAAGGTCCGCAAGGTCGCGCTGATGCGGGTCGAGCACGAGGGCACCTACGCCGCCGTCGCGTCCCTCGGCGGGGCCCCGCAGCACCCGGTCTGGTACCACAACCTCACCGCCCACCCGCGGGTCGAGGTGCAGGACGGCCCGCACAAGGGCGTCTACGTCGCCCGCGAGGTGTCCGGCGCCGAGCGTGACCTGTGGTGGGAGCGGTCGGTCGCCGCGTACCCGGACTACGCCGACTACCAGGTCAAGACCGACCGCGTGATCCCCGTGCTCGTCCTCGAGCCCGCCGCGGACTGACCCCGCGCCCGCGGGCCCGCGCTCAGCGGCGCTGGGCGGCGAGGGCGTAGACCTTGAGCACCTGCTCGGCGGTCGCGTCCCAGCCGTAGCCCTCGGCGGTGCGGCGGGCCGCGGCGCGCCAGACGTCGTGCAGGCCGGGCTCGGCGAGCGTGCGGGTGATCGCGGAGGCCCACACCACCGGGTCGTGCCCACGCACCAGCCGGCCGGACACCCCGTCGACCACCACGGAGCGCAGGCCGCCGACCGCGGAGGCCAGCACCGGCGTGCCCGCGGCCTGCGCCTCGACGGCCACCAGCCCGAAGGACTCCGAGCGCGAGGGCATCGCGACCAGGTCGGCGGCGCCGAACCAGCGGGACAGCTCGGAGCGCACCACCGGCGGGTGGAAGCGCACGTGCTCCGCGACGCCCTCGGCCACGGCCAGCGCCTGCAGCTCGCGCAGCGCGGCGGGTCGGCCCGAGGGCCCGCCCAGCACCACCAGCAGCGGCAGCGCGGCGCCGGTGCGGCGCAGCACGCCGAGGGCGCGCACCAGCACGTCGGGGGCCTTGAGCGGCTGGATCCGCCCGGCGAACAGCACCACCTCGCGATCGGCGGGCAGCCCGAGGTCACGGCGCAGCGCGGCGCGGTCGACCGGCGGACGGAACACGCCGAGATCGACCCCGGGGGCCACCACGTGCACCCGCTCCGGGTCGGCGTCGTACAGGCCGACCAGGTCCTGCGCCTCCTCGGCGGTGCTGGCGACCAGCGCGTCCGCGGCGGCGACCACCTGCTCCTCGCCGATCACCCGGCCGGCGGGCTCGGGGGCGTCGCCGGGGGCGAGCGCGGCGTCCTTGACCCGCGCCATGGTGTGCATGGTGTGCACCAGCGGCACGTCCCAGCGGTCGGCGGCCAGCCAGCCGACCTGGCCGGACAGCCAGTAGTGCGCGTGGACCACGTCGTACCAGCCGGCGGGACGGTCGGCGGCCAGGCGCAGCACGCCGGCGGTCATCGCGCAGAGCTGGCCGGGCAGGTCGTTCTTGTCCAGGCCCTCGTACGGACCGGCGGGCACGTGGTGCACCAGCACCCGGTCGTCACCGGCGTCGAGCTCGACCGTGTCGGGCAGCGCCGAGGACGTGGCCCGCGTGAAGATCTCCACCGCCGCGCCACGTCGGGCCAGCGCCCGGGACAGCTCGGCGACGTAGACGTTCATGCCGCCGGCGTCCCCGGTGCCCGGCTGGTCCAGCGGGGAGGTGTGCACGGAGAGCATGGCGATGCGCTGCTGCTCCTGCACGACGGCTCCTGCTTCGGACGGCGGGGGATGGTCACGGACTGCTCCCATTGTCCGTCATCACGCGGCCGACAGCGTGCGATGTCCGTGGTGCGGTCGGTCACCCGGCCCGAGCACCGGCGCGGGTCACGCGCGGGAGAAGTCCACCTCGAGCTGCTCCAGCGAGCGGTCCCGCGTCTCCGGCAGCACGTGCCGCACGAAGAGCCAGCTCAGCACGTTGAGCCCGGCGAACACCAGGAACGTCCCGTTGACTCCGATCGACGCGACCACCGACGGGAAGAACCCGCTGATCACCGCGTTCGAGGTCCAGTTCCAGAACACCGCCAGACCGATCGCGAACCCGCGGATCCGCAGCGGGAACAGCTCGGCGAGCACCACCCAGCACAGCAGGCCGACCGACGACTGGTTGAAGCCGACGAACAGCACCAGGAACACCGTGACCGCCACCGAGCGGCCGGTGCCCTCGGGCAGCCACGCCGAGCAGGCCGCGATCATCAGGTGCGAGGCGATGATGCCGGTCAGGCCGACCAGCAGGATCCCGCGCCGGCTGAACCGGTTGATCACGCGCAGGCCGATCAGCATGCCGACCACGGAGAACACCCCGTTGAGGATGTTGGTGACCAGCGCGACGTCGCCGCTGAACCCGGACCGCTCGAGCAGCTGGGTGCCGTAGTACATGACGGCGTTGATCCCGCCGAGCTGGTTGATCACCGCGACGCCGACACCGATCAGCACCAGGCGGCGCACCCAGCCGGAGCGCAGGTCGGCCCAGCCCCCGGCGCGCTGCTCCCGCTCGCGGGCCACCAGGTCGCGCACCTCGGCCAGCTCGGCGCGGGCACGGTCCTCGTCCCGCACCTCGCGCAGCACCGCGAGCGCCTCGTCCTCCCGCCCGTGGGCGAGCAGCCAGCGCGGCGACTCCGGCATCCGCAGCATGCCGACGAACAGCGCGACGGCCGGCACCATCTGGACGGCGAGCATGAACCGCCACACGTGGTCGAGGTGCCCCCAGCCGAGGCCGATCACCGCGTTGATGACGAAGGCGGCCAGCTGGCCGATCACGATCGCGATCTCGTTGCGGCCGGTGATCGCGCCCCGTCGTTCGGTGGGCGCCAGCTCGGCCAGGTACACCGGCACGGTGACCGACGCCCCGCCGACCGCCGCGCCGAGCACGAACCGCATCGGGAGCATGACGCCGATCCCCGGGGCCAGCACCGTGCCGAGCGCGCCGAGGAAGAACACCACCGCCAGACCCACCAGCGTGCGGCGGCGGCCGAAGCGGTCGGCGAGACGGCCCGCGGTGAGCGCCCCGAGGGCGGCGCCGACCAGCAGGCTGCTGGTGACCAGGCCCTCGGTGGTCGGGGTGAGGCCGAGGTCCTCGACCATCGGCTGCAGGGCGCCGTTGATGACGCCGGTGTCGTAGCCGAACAGCAGGCCGCCGAAGGTGGCGACGACCGCGATGACGTCCAGCCGGCGCAGGTGCGGGCCCGGGCGCAGCGCGGGCAGGGCGGACCGGCCGCCGGGCAGCGGCGCGGGGTCGGCGGCGCTCACGCCACCACGACGCAGGCCGGGGCGGGCAGCGTGCGGGTGTCGACCACGGAGCCGTCCTTGAGCAGCACCAGGCGGTGCCCGGTCTGGTCGGCGACCACCACGTACCCGTCCACCAGCGCGAAGTGCCGCGGCCACCCGCCGGGCAGCGCGGTCTGACCGGCCGGGGCGAGGGTGCCGTCCGGGCCGGCGGCGAAGGTGGCGAGCACGTCCGGGCCGCGGGTGGCGACGACGACGCGGTCGCCGGAGCGGTCGATGTGCGAGGGCAGGGAGTGCACCTCCGGGCCGCGACCGTGCTCGACGGCGGGCACGTGCTGCACGACGTGGCCGCTGGCGCGCGCGACGTCCCAGGCCAGCACCGCGACGGTCACGTCCAGCTCGCAGGACACGTAGGCGACCCGGCCGTCGGCGGAGAACACCAGGTGGCGCGGGCCCGATCCCGGGCGCAGCGTGGCGGCGATGCCGTCCTCCGTGAGCAGACCGGTGGCGGGGTCGCGCCGGTAGCGGCGGATCTCGTCGGTGCCGAGGTCGCAGACCAGCACGTGCGTGCCGCCGGGGGCGAGGGCGGCGAAGTGCGCGTGCGGGCCCTCCTGCCGGTCCTCCACCGGGCCGGTGCCGACGTGCCCGAGCACCTGCTCCGGCCACTCCCCGGTGAGCACGGGCCCCTCGCGGTCGGCGCCCCGGGCCAGCACGGCGAGCGTGCCGGAGGAGTAGTTGGCGACGTAGGCGACGCGCCCCTCGGGGTCGAGCAGCACGTGGCACGGGTCGGCCCCGCCGGAGGACGCGACCGCGTCCGCGACCAGCGTCGGCCGGCCGTCACGGCCCTCGCGCACCCGGAAGGACGCCACGGTGCCCGCGGTGTCCTCGCCGACGGCGATCAGCGCACCGGCGGACCGGTCCACGGCCAGGAAGGAGGGCGAGGGGGTGGCCGCCACCAGGGCGGCGTCGGCGAACCGGCCCGCGGCGGTGTCGAGACCGACCCGCCAGATGCCCTCGCCGAGGCCGACGGGTGTCCCCGCGCCGGCCGCTGGGTACGTCCCGATCCACAGGTCGCGCAGGTGCTCCGTCACGCGGGAGAGCGTACGTGACGCCGCCGACGCGCGGGCGTCGCCGGCGCGGGTCGGCGCGGCAGCCGCGACGGGATCAGCCCGCGGCGACCGGCTCCGCGTCCGGGCCGGCGGCCCCCGCGTCCAGGCCGACCCACGCGGTCGGGTCCTCGACCACCCCGCGCAGCATGACGATCGCGGCCCCGGTCATCGCCGCGTGCTCCCCGCCGGCGGCCACCCCGACCCGTGCGTCCTCCCACTCGGCGGCGAGCACCCGGGTGCGCAGCTGGGCGACCACGGTCTCGGTCAGCCAGGGGGCGAGCGGCGCGTAGATCCCGCCGAGCACCACGGTCTCGACGTCGACCAGGTTGACGAAGTTCGCCAGCGCCACGCCCAGGGCCTCCCCCGCACCGCGCAGGGCGGCGGCGGCCCGCGCGTCCCCCGCGGCGGCGGCGTCGATCAGGGTCTCGACCGGCTCCTCCAGCGGGATCCCGGCGGCGCGCAGCAGCGCGTCCTTGCCGGCGTACTGCTCCAGGCAGCCGAACGCGCCGCAGGTGCAGCGTGGGCCGTGGGTGTCGACCACGGTGTGCCCGAGCTCGCCGCTCCAGCCGTGCCGGCCGGGGAAGACTTCGCCGTCCAGCACGATCGCGGCACCGATGCCGACCTCGCCGGAGACGTAGAGGAAGGACTGCCCGGCGGTGCCGGCACGGGCCTCGGCGCGCGCGGCCAGGTTCGCCTCGTTGGCCAGCCGGACCGGCAGCGCCCGCACGGCCTCGTGCGCGTCCAGCAGCGCCACCACGTCGACGTCCCGCCAGCCGAGGTTCGGCGCGAGCCGCAGCGGACCGGTCACCCGGTCCACCAGACCGGGCAGCGCCAGGCACATGCCGACCGAGCGGGCGCCCTCGGGCAGCTCGGCCAGCACCTCGGCGACCTGCGCGGCGAGCAGCGCCAGCACCGCGGCGGGATCGCTGTGCCGGAAGTCGCCCGGGATCGTGCGGTGCGCCAGCACCTCCCCCGCCAGGTCCAGCGCGCGCACACCCACGTAGTCGACGTTCACCTCCGCGCCGAGGCCGACGACGGTCCGGCTGGCGGGCACCAGCGGCACGGCGGGGCGCCCGGCGCGGGCGGTGGCGGCTGGCGGCAGCTCGGTCACCAGGCGGGCGCCGATCAGCAGGTCCACCAGCGCGGAGACCGACCCGCGGGTCAGCCCGGTGGCGGTGGCGACGTCCGCGCGGGACGGCGGCGGGGCGTCCGGCACCGCGGCGGCGTCGAGCACGTGCTGGAGCACCAGGCGCAGGTTGTGCTCGCGCAGGCTGCCCTGGCGGGCGGGGCCGGCGGCGGGACGGCGGGCCGTTCCGCGGGCGCTGCGACGCGCACCCGGGGGCACGGCGGGCGCACCCGGCTCGGGGCGCTGCGCGGGGGTGCTGCCGGGCTCGGTCATGCGCTTGACCCTAACGCCTCGCACGTATAAGTTCGCTGACAAGACAAATCTCGACGAGGAGTAGCCCCGATGGTGCGCACGCCCACCCCCGCAGACAAGTTCTCCTTCGGCCTCTGGACCGTGGGCTGGAACGCCCAGGACCAGTTCGGCTCCGCGAGCCGCCCGTGGCTCGACCCGGTGGAGTCGGTGCACAAGCTCGCCGAGCTCGGCGCCTCGCACGTCACCTTCCACGACGACGACGTGGTCCCCTTCGGCTCCGACGCCGCCGAGCGCGACCGCATCCTCGCCCGCTTCAAGCAGGCGCTGGCCGACACCGGCATCACCGTCGAGATGGTCACCACCAACACCTTCAGCCACCCGATCTTCAAGGACGGCGCGTTCACCTCGAACGACCGCCGGGTGCGCCGCTACGGCCTGCGCAAGGTCATCCGCAACGTCGACCTCGCCGCCGAGCTCGGCGCCGACACCTTCGTCATGTGGGGTGGCCGCGAGGGCGCCGAGTACGACTCGGCCAAGGACCTCAACGCCGCGCACGACCGCTACGCCGAGGGCATCGACACCGTCGCCGCGTACATCAAGGAGAAGGGCTACGGCCTGCGCATCGCGATCGAGCCGAAGCCGAACGAGCCCCGCGGCGACATCCTGCTCCCGACGATCGGCCACGCGCTCGGCCTGATCGCCAAGCTCGAGCACGGCGACATCGTCGGCCTGAACCCGGAGACCGGCCACGAGCAGATGGCGGGCCTCAACTACACCTCCGGCATCGCCGAGGCGCTGTGGGCCGGCAAGCTGTTCCACATCGACCTGAACGGCCAGCGCTCGATCAAGTACGACCAGGACCTCGTGTTCGGCCACGGCGACCTGTTCTCCGCCTTCGCCACCGTCGACCTGATCGAGAACGGCTTCCCGGCCGGCGGCCCGCGCTACGACGGCCCGCGCCACTTCGACTACAAGCCGTCCCGCACCGAGGACTTCGACGGCGTGTGGGCCTCGGCCAAGGCCAACATGGACACCTACCTGATCCTCAAGGAGCGGGCGCTCGCCTTCCGCGCCGACCCCGAGGTCCAGGAGGCCCTGGAGGCGTCCGGTGTGCTCGAGCTGGCCCAGCCGACGCTGGGCGAGGGCGAGACCCTGGCCGACCTGCTGGCGGACCGCTCCGCGTTCGAGGACTTCGACGTGGACGGCGTCGCTGCCCGTGGCTTCGGCTTCGTGCGCCTCAACCAGCTCGCGCTGGAGCACGCGCTCGGCGCCCGCTGAGCGAGCCCCATCACCGCCGAGGGCGGGTGCGACCTCCTCGTCGCACCCGCCCTCGGGTCTTCTCCCCCTCCTCGACCCCGTGAACCACCGAGCACAGCAAGGACGCAACGCCATGGCCCTCGTCGCCGGGGTGGACTCCTCCACCCAGTCCTGCAAGGTCGTCGTGCGCGACGCCGAGACCGGGGCGCTGGTCCGCTCCGGCCGCGCCTCGCACCCCGACGGCACCGAGATCCACCCGCGCCACTGGTGGGACGCGTTCCAGACCGCGGCGGCCGACGCCGGCGGGCTGGACGACGTCGACGCGATCGCCGTCGGCGGCCAGCAGCACGGCATGGTCGCCCTGGACGCCGAGGGCGAGGTGGTCCGCGACGCGCTGCTGTGGAACGACACCCGCTCCGCCCCCTCCGCGCTCGCCCTGATCGACGAGCTCGGCGGCCCGCAGGCCTGGGCCGACGCGATCGGTTCCGTGCCCGTCGCCTCGCTGACCGTGACCAAGCTGCGCTGGCTGCGCGACCACGAGCCGGACGCCGCCGCCCGCGTCGCCGCCGTCGCCCTGCCGCACGACTGGCTGACCTGGCGGATCGCTGGGCACGGCCCCGGCTCCGCGCTGGACACCCTGGTCACCGACCGCTCGGACGCCTCCGGCACCGGCTACTGGTCGCCGTTCACCGAGGACTACCGGCGTGACCTGCTCACGCTGGCGCTCGGCCACGACGCCGTCCTCCCCCGCGTCGTCGCCCCGCACGCCTCCGCGGGCGTGACGGGTGCCGGGGGTGCGAGCCCGGTGCGTGCCGGAGCCCACCTCGGCGCGGGTGCGGGCGACAACGCCGCGGCCGCGCTGGGCCTCGGCCTGGTCACCGGGGACGTCGCGCTGTCGATCGGCACCTCCGGCGTGGTCTCCGCGATCTCCGCCACCCCCACCGCCGACGGCAGCGGCCTGGTCACCGGCTTCGCCGACGCCACCGGCGCCTACCTGCCGCTGGCGTGCACCCTCAACGCCTCCCGGGTGCTCGACGCCGCCGCACGGATGCTCGGCGTGGACCACGCCGGCCTGTCCGCGCTGGCGCTGTCCGCCCCCGCCGGCGCCGACGGCCTGGTGCTGGTGCCCTACCTGGAGGGCGAGCGCACGCCGAACAAGCCGGACGCCACCGGCGCCCTGCACGGCATGCGCCTGGCGAACACCACCCCGGCGCACCTGGCCCGCGCCGCCGTCGAGGGCATGCTGTGCGCCCTGGCGGACGGCCTGGACGCCCTGCGCGCCCAGGGCGTGCCCGTCGAGCGGGTGTTCCTGATCGGCGGCGGCGCGCAGTCCGAGGCCGTGCGGAAGATCGCCCCCGCGGTGCTCGGCCTGGACGTCGCGATGCCGACCCCCGGCGAGTACGTCGCCGACGGCGCCGCCCGGCAGGCCGCCTGGGTGCTCTCCGGCGCGGCCACCCCGCCGGCGTGGACCTCCGCCGGTGCCGCCGAGGTGTTCACGGCGGACGCCGCCCCGCAGGTGCGCGAGCAGTACGCCGCGGTCCGCGAGCTGACGGCCACCCGCCCGGGCGCCTGAGCCGCCCAGAGCCGCACGCACGACGGCCCGGCACCCCGCGTGGGGGTGCCGGGCCTTCGGCGTTCGTGGGGCCGTGCGCTCAGCGCGCAGTGCCTGACAGGTGCGCTCAGCGCACGATGCCGATCAGTGCACGATGCCGATCAGTGCGCGGCGTCGTACGCCTCACGGATCTCGGCGGAGATGCGACCCCGCTCGGAGACCTCGAAGCCGTTCTCCTTCGCCCAGGCGCGCACGGCGCCGGCGTCGTTCGAGCGGCGCGGACGGGCGGCGGAGGTGCGCGTGCCGGAGGACCGGCCGCCGACCTTGCGGGCGTGACCGACCCAGGTGGCGAACGCGTCGCGCAGCTCGGCGGCGTGGGCGGTCGTCAGGTCGATCTCGTACGACACTCCGTCCAGCGCAAAGGTCACGGTCTCGTCGGCGGTGCCCCCGTCGATGTCGTCCACGAGCAGGACCTGAACCTTCTGTGCCATTTCGCCCTCCCGAGCTGGATCGGCCGCTGCATACCCCCTCGAGGACCTTCGAAGAGCGGCGTCAAATCATGCGGTCACCAAAAGGATGACATCCGAATGGGAGGTCGTCAAAGCGAGAGCGAGAATTCTCAGGAATCCTTGCCGGTATCCGTCTCTGGATCGTTCGCGCGCGCCGCCTCGGCATCGGCCGCGTCCATCCGCGCCAATGCCGCGCGCTCGGTGCGGTCGGCGTTCATGATCGCCCGGATCACGACCCAGAAGATCACACCCAGACCGACCGACGGCAGAAGTGCCGCGAGCACCGCACCGATGTTCATCGCGTCAGGTTAACCCGTGCTCAGGCCTGCGGCTTCACGAGCGGGAACAGGATGGTCTCGCGGATGCCGAGGCCGGTCAGCGCCATCAGCAGGCGGTCGACGCCCATTCCCATGCCACCGGTGGGCGGCAGCGCGTACTCGACGGCGGTGAGGAAATCCTCGTCCAGCGCCATCGCCTCGTCGTCACCGGCCGCGGCGAGCAGGGCCTGCGCCTCGAAGCGCTGCCGCTGGATCACCGGGTCGACCAGCTCGGAATAGGCGGTCGCGAGCTCGAAGCCGCGCACGTACAGGTCCCACTTCTCGACCTGTCCCTTCGCGCTGCGGTGATCACGCGTCAACGGGCTGGTCTCCACCGGGAAGTCGCGCACGAACGTCGGCGCGTGCAGGTGGTCGCCGACCACGTGCTCCCAGATCACCTCGACCCACTTGCCGTGGCTCTCCCGCTTCGGGTCCAGCGCGACGCCGAGCCGGTCACCGATCCCGCGCAGGTGCGCCACAGTGGTGTCGGCGGTGATCTCCTCGCCGAGGCCCTCGGACAGCGACCCGTACATGGTCAGCTGCGCCCAGTCCCCGCCCACCTCGTACTCCGAGCCGTCGGCCAGGGTGAGCGTGGTGGTGCCGAGCACGTCCGAGGCGGCGGTCTGCACCAGGTCCTGGGTCAGCGCGGCCATCGTGTCGTAGTCGCCGTAGGCCTCGTAGGCCTCCAGCATCGCGAACTCCGGGGAGTGCGAGGAGTCGGCGCCCTCGTTGCGGAAGTTCCGGTTGATCTCGAAGACGCGCTCCAGACCGCCGACCGCGGCGCGCTTGAGGAACAGCTCCGGCGCGATCCGCAGGTACAGGTCGATGTCGAAGGCGTTCATGTGCGTGACGAACGGGCGCGCCGCCGCTCCGCCGGCCTGCGTCTGGAGCATCGGGGTCTCGACCTCGAGGTACCCGCGCCGGTGGAAGTTCTCCCGCAGGGAGCGCACCACGCCGGCGCGCAGGCGCACCGCGTCCCGGGCGGCCGGGCGCACGATCAGGTCCACGTACCGCTGGCGGACGCGCACCTCCTCGGACAGCTCCGGGGCCTCCTCGTCGCCCTTGCCGTACAGGTTCGGCAGCGGGCGCAGCGACTTGGCCGCGAGCTGCCAGGAGTCCGCCATGACCGACAGCTCCCCGCGGCGCGAGGAGATCACGCGGCCGTGCGCGAACAGGTGGTCGCCCAGGTCGACGTCGGCCTTGAACGCGGTCAGCCGGTCCTCGCCGACGGCGGCCAGGCTCAGCATGATCTGGAGGCGGTTGCCCTCGCCGTCCTGCACGGTGGCGAAGCAGAGCTTGCCGGTGTTGCGCAGGAAGACCACGCGGCCGGCCACGCCGACCTCGTCGGTGGTCTCCTCGCCGGCCTCCAGCGCGGGGTAGGCGGCGCGGACCTCGGCGATCGTGTGGGTGCGGGGCACGCCGACCGGGTAGGGCTCGACGCCCTCCGCCAGCATCCGGTCGCGCTTCTCGCGCCGGACCCGGAGCTGCTCGGGGAGGTCGTCGGCAACGGGAGTCTCAGGCGCGTTCACGCGGCGATCCTACCGAGGCTCGCGCGGCCCACCGTCCACCGGCGGCGTCAGAGCCCTTCGACCAGGTCCAGCGCGAGGTCGAGGATCGGCGAGGAGTGGGTCAGCGCACCCACCGACAGGTAGTCCACGCCGGTGGCGGCGACCTCGGCGGCCCGGTCCAGCGTGAGGTTGCCGGTGGCCTCCAGCTCGACCCGCCCGACCTCGGCCTCCCGGGCGCGCACGGCGGCGACGGTGGCCGCCAGGACCGGCGTCGGCATGTTGTCCAGCAGCAGGAAGCGGGCGCCCACCTCGACGGCCTCGACGGCCTGCTCCAGGGTGTCCGCCTCGACCTGGATCGTCACGTCCGGGAACCGCTCGCGCACCGCCCGCACCGCCGGGGCCACCCCGCCGGCGGCGACCACGTGGTTGTCCTTGACCATCGCGACGTCGTACAGGCCCATCCGCTTGTTCGTGCCGCCGCCGCAGCGCACCGAGTACTTCTCCAGCTCGCGCAGCCCCGGGGTGGTCTTGCGGGTGTCCAGCACCTGCGCGCCGGAGCCGGCCAGCGCCTGCGCCCAGCGGCGGGTGTGCGTGGCGACGCCGGAGGCGCGGGACGCGAGGTTGAGCGCGGTGCGCTCAGCGACCAGCAGCGCCTGCACCGGGCCGGTGAGCACCGCGAGCAGGTCGCCGCGCACCACGGCGGTGCCGTCGGGCACCCGCTGCTCCACGGTCGCGGGTGCCAGACCCAGCCGCTCGCCCACCTGGCGCAGCACCTCCGCGACCACCGGCAGACCGGCGACGACGCCGTCCTCGCGGGCCACCAGGTGCGCGGTGCCGAGCAGGTCGGCCGGGACGGTGGCCTGCGTCGTCACGTCCCGCCCGGGGGCGGCGCCCAGGTCCTCGTCCAGCGCTGTGGCGACGGTGGTGGCGAGCCACCGCGGGTCGAGGGTGCCGGGATCCGTGGTCTGCGCGCTCACGGGGTCAGCCTACGATCCCCGCTCCCCCGCACCCGCTCGCGGCCCATCCCGCACCCACCCGCGCGCACGCGCTCCCCGCGGCCCACCCGCCCGCCGAGTTCGGTGGTTCGTGCGAGAAAAGTGCCCCCGAACCACCGAACTCGGCCCGAACCACCGAACTCGCGAGAGGCGAGGGGGCAGGAGGGGGTGCGGCTGGGGTGCGTGCGGAGATGGGTCTAGGTGAGGGGGGTGCGGCGCTGGGCCAGGACTCCGTCGGGGGTGAGGTGGGCCTCGACGCGGGCGACCCAGGCGGGGTCGGTGCCGGGGTGGTCGGTGCGCACGTGCCCGCCACGGGTCTCGCGGCGGGTGGTGGCGGTGGCGGTGAGCAGGGAGGCGACCTGGTGCACGTTGGTGGTCTCCCACTCGGCGACCTGCGGGTCGGCCACCGGGCGGGCACCGCCGTCGGAGGTGAGGTGGGCGTCGGTGCGCACGGCCCGCAGCGCGGCGGCGGCGGCGTGCAGGCCGGCGGCGGAGCGGACCACGCCGGGGCCGTCGGTCGCGATCCGCTGGATCCGCGAGCGCGCGGCACCGGCCACCAGCGCGGGTGCGCCCTCGCGGGCCACCGGGTCGCCGTGCACCAGGGTGCCGCGCTCGACGCGGGCGGCGATGTCGTGGGCGGCGCGGTGCGCGAACACCAGCCCCTCCAGCAGGGAGTTCGAGGCGAGCCGGTTGGCGCCGTGCACGCCGGTGCAGGCGACCTCCCCCACCGCGTACAGCCCGGTCACCGAGGAGCGGCCGACCAGGTCGGTGACGACGCCGCCGGAGTGGTAGTGCTGCGCGGGGGCGACCGGGACCAGGTCGGTGGCGATGTCGATCCCGTGCTCGGCCAGCCGCTTGGCGATCGTGGGGAACCGGCGGTGCAGGTGCTCGGCGCCCAGGTGGCGGGCGTCCAGCAGCACGTGGTCGGAGCCGGTGCGGGCCATCTGCTTGACGATCGCCCGGGCCACCACGTCGCGCGGGGCGAGCTCGGCCATCGGGTGCACCGCGGGCATGAACCGGTGGCCCTCGACGTCGACCAGGCGCGCCCCCTCGCCGCGCACGGCCTCGGACACCAGCGTGAGCTGGCCCTTCGCGCCGGAGCCGAGCCAGAGCACGGTGGGGTGGAACTGCACGAACTCGACGTCGCCGGTCACCGCACCGGCGCGCAGGGCGGCGGCGATGCCGTCACCGGTGGCCTGCGGCGGGTTGGTGGAGGAGCGGAACACCTGCCCGATGCCGCCGGTGGCCAGCACCACGGCCGGGGCCAGCACCGCGCCGACGCCGTCGCGGGAGCCCTCGCCGATCACGTGCAGCGTCACGCCGCAGACCGGGCCGGGGCGCCCGTCGGCGTCCGGGGCGCCGGTGAGCACGTCCAGCACCAGCGCGTGCTCGATGACCTCGATGCCGGGATCGGTGCGCACCGCCTCGAGCTGGGCGACCAGCGCCCGGGAGATCTCGGCGCCGGTCGCGTCGCCGCCGGCGTGCGCCACCCGGTCGGCGTGGTGCCCGCCCTCGCGGGTCAGGGCGATGTGCCCGTCGGGCTCGGTGTCGAAGACCGCGCCGCGGGCGACCAGCTCGCGCACCCGCGCCGGGCCCTCGGTGACCAGCACCTCGACCGCGCGCGGGTCGCACAGGCCGACCCCGGCGACCAGGGTGTCCTCCAGGTGCGCGGCCGGCGAGTCGGTGGGGGCCAGCGCCGCGGCGATCCCGCCCTGCGCCCACACGGTCGATCCGGAGACGAGCTCGCCCTTGGTCACCAGCAGCACCCGGGGCACGCGGGTGCGCAGCTCCAGGGCGGCGGTGAGGCCGGCGATCCCGGAGCCGACGACCACCGCGTCGGCGTGCGCGGTCCACCCCGGGGCCGGGGCCGCCAGGGAGCGGGCCAGCCGCACGGGTCCGGTGGTCACCGCTGGTCCGCGGGCACCGGCGCGATCGGGTCCTCGCTCACCAGCGCGCGACCCTGCGCGAAGGGCACGCCGCTGGGGTGCAGCCCGGACTCGGCGGTCCACCGCTCGGGGACGGTGCCGGGGTCGTCCCCGGTGTCGACGATCTTGTTGTCCGCGTCCACCAGCACCACGTGCGGCTGGTAGGTGCGGGCGTCGGCGTCGGCGAGCATCCCGTAGGCGATCAGGATGACCACGTCGCCGGGGTGCACCAGGTGCGCGGCGGCACCGTTGATGCAGATCTGCCCGGAGCCGGGCTCCCCCGCGATCACGTAGGTGGTCAGCCGGGACCCGTTGGTCACGTCCACCACGTCGACCTGCTGGCCGGGCAGCAGGTCCGCGGCGGCGAGCAGGTGGGCGTCCACCGTGATCGAGCCGACGTAGTGCAGGTCGGCCTGGGTCACGGTGGCACGGTGGATCTTGCCGATCATCATCGGCCGCATCAGGCTCATGGTCACGCCCAGCTCACGTCGGTGTTGTCGATCAGACGGGTCACGCCCACGGTCCCGGCGACGGCGAGCACGGCGCTCGCCCCCGGGGTCGCGGACGTCACGTCCTGGAAGGTGGAACCGTCGACGAGCGCCACGTAGTCCGTGACCACGCCGGCCTCGTCCAGCACGGCCCGCACGGCGGCGCGCACGGCCTGCGGGTCGGCCCCCGCGGCGGCGGCGTCCCGGCCGGCGGCGAGCCCGCGGGACAGCCCCAGCGCCTGCTCGCGCTCGGCGGCCGACAGGTAGACGTTGCGGGAGGACAGCGCCAGGCCGTCGGCGTCGCGCACGGTCGGCACGCCGACCACCTGCACGTCCACGTCCAGGTCGTGCACCATCCGGGTCACCGCGACCAGCTGCTGCACGTCCTTGCGGCCGAACATCGCGACGTCCGGGCGGGTCAGGTGCAGCAGCTTGAGCACCACGGTCAGCGCGCCGTCCAGGTGGCCGGGACGGGTGGCGCCCTCGTAGACGCGGCCGATCGGGCCGGCCTCGACGCGCACCAGCGGGTCGCCGTCCGGGTAGACCTCCTCCGGGCCGGGCGCGAACACCACGTCCCCGTCGCCGAGCAGGTCGCCGGCGGTGAGCAGCGCGAGGTCGCCCTCCAGGTCCCGCGGGTAGCGGTCCAGGTCCTCGGTGGGGCCGAACTGCAACGGGTTGACGAAGATCGTCACCACCACCTGCTCCGCACGGGCGCGGGCCTCACGGACCAGCGCCAGGTGCCCGGCGTGCAGGGCGCCCATCGTCATCACGACGGCACGGCGTGCGGGCCCGCCCTCGGCGCGCGGCCCGAGGGCGGCGGCCAGGTCGTGCCGGGTGCGCACCAGCGTGGGCGCACCGGTCCGTGCCTGCGGGGTGGTCATGCGTGGTCCTCCTGGTCGGGTCCGGGCGCGTCGTCCGGTCCCTCGTCCTCGTCGGGGCGCTGGCGCGACCCCGGGCCCGCGCCGTCCGGCGGGCCTGCCTGCGCCGTGGTCGGCGCGCCAGGCACGGTACCCCCGTCGGCGCCCCGGACCGCAGTCGGGGTCGCGCGCACCGGCTCGGCCAGCGCGTCCAGCAGCGTCTCCCCCTGGTCGGCGCGCAGCAGTCCGGCAGCCAGCGCGCGGGTGCTCGCCGCGCGGGACAGCGCCCGGTAGGAGTCCGCGACGTCGGTGGCCCCGGTGCGCACGCCGAGGGCGCCGAGCTCGGCCAGGTGGTCGCGCACGGTTCCCGCGTCGCCGCGACGCACCGGGCCGGTGAGCGTGGTGATCGCGCCGTTGGTGACCTCGCCGTCGGCGTCCCGTCCCCCGCCGGCGGACTCGGCGCGCAGGGCGCCGTCCAGCGCGGCCGACAGCAGCGGGCGCAGCACGGCCCCGGGATCGGCCACCCCGGCGGCGGCCAGCGCCTGCCCGGCCTGAGCGACCAGCACGACCAGGTGGTTCGCGCCGTGCGCGAGGGCCGCGTGGTAGAGCGGGCGCACCTGCTCGTCCAGCACGACGGGCTCGCCGCCCATCTCGACCACCAGCGCCTGGCCGATCGGCAGCACCGCGGTCGGCGCGGTGACCGCGAAGGTGCAGCCCACCAGCCGGGAGAGGTCCAGCGAGGTGCCGGTGAACGTCATCGCCGGGTGCAGGGCCAGCGGGATCACGCCCGCCGACCGCGCCGGTGCCAGGATGTCGGTGCCGTAGCGGCCGGCGGTGTGCACCACGATCTGCCCGGCCTGCCAGGCGCCGACCTCGGCGAGCCCGGCGACCAGGTCGGCCAGCGCGTCGTCCGGCACGGCCAGCAGCACCAGCTCCGCCCGGCGCACCACCTCGGGCACGTCGAGCACCGGCACCCCGGGCAGCAGGGCGTCCGCCCGCTCGCGGGACGCCTCGGACACCGCCGACACCCCGACCACCGGGTGCCCGGCGGCACGCAGGGCGCTGCCCAGCACGGCCCCGACCCGGCCCGCGCCGACGACGCCGATCCCCAACCGCGTCATGCGCGCCGCATCCACTGCTCGGGACCGGCAGCCGCGCGGGCGGTGCGGGCACGCGTCGCCTGCTCGTCCAGCAGCCCGGCCGCCACCCGGGCGTCCAGGTGGGCGATCGTCGGCGCGACCGGGCCGGGGGTGGAGTGCAGCTCGACGCTGGCGAGCCCGAGCCGGCGCTGCACCGGCCCCTGGCTCAGCCCGAGCGACTGGGTGCGCTCGTGCGGGACCACCTTGACGCTGCGCAGCAGCACGCCGGAGCGCATCACCAGCGCGCGCTCGGTGACGGTCACGCCGTGCCGGCGCCAGCCGATCGGGTCCAGCCAGATCGCCCGGCGCGGCGCCACCGCGAAGGAGCCGTCCGGCGACGTGCCGGTGAGCGCCTCGTCCAGCAGCGCACGCGGGTCGGCGGTGCCCAGGTCCGGCAGCACCAGCCACAGGGCCAGCAGCGCGTCGTCCCGGGTGCCGACCGGCAGCAGCACGTTCTCCGCCTGGCCGTTGTCGGCCTCGGTGCCGTAGCCGGCCACGTTGATCTCGACCCGCCACCAGTCCCTGCCCCGCCACAGCAGCGGCTGGATCAGGCGCACGGCCTGCACCCTGCCCGGCGGGACGGTCTGCGCGCGCGACTCGGTCAGCCCGTGACGCAGCCGCAGGCCGTCCGGGGAGATCGCCGCGCGGAAGTTCGCCCCGCGGTTGAACCGGGACCACACGTAGCTGACGATGCCGAAGGCGGCGGGCAGCAGCGCGAACGCCGGCTCGATCGACCGTGCGGCGACCATCGCGACCACGATGGCGACCACGCCGACCAGCAGCCAGATCGTCGCGCCGGACAGCAGCGTGGAGGCCAGCAGCCGGCCCACCGGCACCTCGTACACCGGACGCTCCGGGGCGGTCGGTGCCTCGCCCTCGTAGCCGGTGTCCGGCTCGGGGGCGCCGTCGGCGAGGGCCGGCGGTCCGGGGTCGCCGGCCGGGGCCGTCGCGTCCGGGGCCGGGGCCGGGGCCGGGCGCCGCCGGTGCAGCCCTGCGGCGCGGGCCAGCAGCTCGGCGCGCAGCTGCTCCGCCTCCGCCTCGCGCAGGAAGGCCAGCGGCACCGCGGATCCGGCGCCGCCCGCGACCTCCAGGCGCAGCTCGGCCAGGCCGAGGATCCGGGCGAGCAGCGGCTGCACCACGTCCACCGCCTGCAACCGGTCCAGGCGCGCCTGGCGCTGCTGGCGGAACAGGATGCCGGTGCGCAGGTGCACGGCGTCGTCGGTCACCGCGAAGCGGGTCATCCGCCACGCGACCGCCGAGTACGCGAAGGCGATCACCGTGGCGACCAGGATGCCGAGCACCACGTACAGCCACATCCGCGAGCCGACCTCGCCCGCGACGTCACGCAGGTCGTCGGCGGCGTTGTACGCCACGATCGCGACGATCGCCGCGAAGAACTTCCACCCCTTCACCGCCGGGGTGACCGGGTGCATCCGTCGCCACTCGACGCCGTCCTCGGGCGGGGCGACCGGGGGCGCCGCGGGCGTGGCCGCGGGGTCGACCGGCGGCACGCCGGCGGGCGGCGGTGCGGAGGGCACCGCCGGCACCCCGTCCGGCGGGACGGGCGCGCTCACAGCCCCGCCAGCCGCGCCTCGCCACGGGAGGCGAGCTGGTCGCGCAGGCGCGCGGCCTCGTCGGTGGGCAGTCCGTCGATCGACGCGTCGGTGCCCGGCGAGGCGGTGTGCAGCTGGACCGAGGCGATGCCGAGCTTGCGGGCGAGCGGGCCCGCGCTGACGTCGACGTACTGCATGCGCCCGTAGGGCACCACGACCATCGACCGGAACAGGATGCCGCGCCGCAGCAGCAGGTCGTCCGCGCGCTCGGCGTAGGCCAGCGCCCGCACCTGACGCGGCACCAGCAGCACGATCCACACCGCGAACGCCAGCCACACCACGGCAGCGGCCCACACCCACACCTGCCCGGTGAGGGCGGCGACCACGACCAGCGCGACCAGCGGCGGCAGCAGCCAGCACGCGGACACCACGAGCCGGGCGGTGGCCAGGCGCGGGGACACCGGCGTCCACACCACGCCCTCGGGCTCGAAGGGCTCGCTGGTGCGGACGGGCTCGGCGGCGCCGGCGACCGGCTGCGCGGCTGCGTCGGGGGTGGTCATGCCGGCCATCCTCGCACCGACCGGGGACGCGGGGCCGCCGGCGACCAGGGTCAGCCCGCCGCCGGGTCGGTCTGCGGAGCGCTGCCCGGCGCACGCTCCGGGTCCTCCGGCGGGGGCACCCGGCAGATGTGCTCGACCACCAGGCCGACCACCGCGAGCACCACCGCGCCGAGCACGGCGAGTCCTGCGGTGACCGCCCGCGCCCGCTGCGACTCGATGCCGAGGTCGCCGAGCACCGCGATCACCTGCGCCGCGTACCAGCCGGCGAGCAGCGCGCCGGTGTAGCAGGACGCCTTCGCGAGCACGGCGGTGCGGGCGGCGCGCATCGGGTCGAGCGTGGGGTGCTTGCCGCGCAGGTACTGCCGGACCGAGATCCCCATGCCGAGCACCACCGCGGCGATCAGCAGCAGCACCCCGACCATCAGCCAGGGCACCGCCGGCAGCGTGACACCCCGGCTGCTGAGCACGCGCACCACCGCCCAGCCGACCGCCGTGCTGAGGACGGCCACCAGGACGAGCGTCGTGACGCGGGTGCGCTGCATCAGCCGTCCTGCCGACCGGGTCCGTCGCCGGTGCCGAGGCCCAGGTCGGGCCAGCGCGGGGCCGCGGGGGCGGGGGCGAGGTCCTCCACCACGATCGCGGCGGGCGGCGGACCGGGCTGCTCGTCGGGGTCGGGCAGCCAGGCGGTCGTCGCGGGGCCGGGGGTGTCGCCGGGCCAGCCGGCGGTCGCCGAGGACCGCTCGGGCGCGGGGGCGTCGGGATCGCGGTGCGGGGTCTCCGGCAGCGTGGCGGCGGTCAGCCAGTCCAGGGCCAGCCAGCGCACGCCGTCGTTGTCCGGCGCGGTCGCGGCCAGCGCCGCCACCGGTCCGCCGCCCAGGCCGTGCAGCACCGCGTCCGGCTGCACCTGCGCCCAGGGCTGGAGCACGAACGCCCGCTCGTGCGCCCGCGGGTGCGGCAGCTCCAGGTCGTCCGTCACGGCGGACACCGCGCCGTACACGATGATGTCGACGTCCAGGGTGCGCGGCCCCCAGTGCACGGTGCGCTCCCGGCCGTGCGCCTGCTCCACCGAGGCCGTCGCGCGCAGCAGGTCGCGCGGGGACAGCGTCGTGCGGGCGATCAGCACCGCGTTGAGGAAGTCCGGCTGCTCCGGCCCGCCCACCGGCGCGGTGCGGGCCAGCGCCGACACCGCCACCAGCTCGACGCCGGGCAGCGCGCCGATCTCGGCCACGGCGTCCCGCAGGGTCTCCTGCGCGGCGCCCAGGTTGGAGCCGATCGCGAGCACGACCTCCACCGGGCCGTCGGGGGCCAGGTCGAGCTGGTCGTGCACGAGCTCGGCCTCGACGACGTCCTCCGCCGGGCGTCCCGCGGGGGCGTCGAGGGCGTCGTCCGGCGCGAGGACGGGCACGACGACGGCGTCGACCACGCCGTCGGTCGCGTCCACCGGGTCGGGCGCGGGGGCGTCGAGCGGCGGCCCGTCCGGGGCGGCGAGACCAGCGGGCACCGGCAGCGCGGCCGGGACCGGCACCGGGACCCCGGCAGCGGGCACGGTGGGCAGCGGGGCCGTGGGCGGCGAGGTCGGCACCGGCAGGGCGGGCGCGACCGGTGCGGCGGCGGCCGTCCCCGCGTCCGTGGGCTGCCACGGCCGGTGCTCGACGTCGGTGCGCAGCGGCTCGGCGGCGGGCAGCCGGTGCCGGTCGCGCCGCACCTCCACCACCACGTCGCCGAAGGGCACGGTGATCGGCGCCTGCGGCTTGTGCACCGCGACGTCCACCGCCTGCACCTGCGGGTGGGCCAGCACCGTCGCCGCGATCCGCTCGGCCACGGTCTCGATCAGGTCGGCCGGCTCCCCGGTGAGCACCGCGGCCACCTGCTCGGCCAGCGCGCCGTAGTCCAGGGTGTGCCGCAGGTCGTCGGTGGCGGCGGCGCGACGCGTGTCCAGGTGCACCACGACGTCGGCCACGAACACCTGACCCTCGCGGCGCTCGTGCGCGAACACCCCGTGGTACCCCGTCGCGGTGATCCCGGTCAGGCGCACCCGGTCCAGCAGGTGCCCGGAGTCCCCGGTCACGCCGGTGCCCTCGCTCATCGCCCGTCCTCCCCGACCGCACCGGCGGCCGTCCACGCCGACGCGACGCGCACCGCGTCCGCCGATCCCCGTACCTCGTGCACCCGCACGCACCACGCCCCGGCCGCCGCGGCCAGCGCGGAGATCGCCGCGGTGGCGGCATCGCGGCGATCCGGCGGCACCGGCACCCCGTCCGGGCCGGCGAGCAGGTGGCCGAGGAACCGCTTGCGCGAGGCCCCCACCAGCACCGGGTAGCCGTCCGCCACCAGCTCGGGCAGCCGCGCCAGCAGCGGCCAGTTCGCCGCGCCCGGCTTGGCGAAGCCGAGTCCCGGGTCCAGCACGATCTGCTCGTCCCGCACACCCGCGCCGTGCAGCTCGGCGACCCGCTGCGCCAGCTCGCGCCGCACGTCGGTCACCACGTCGTCGTAGTCGGCCAGGCTGTCCATCACGTCCGCGTGCCCGCGCCAGTGCATCGCCACGTAGACGGCGCCGGTCTGCGCGACCACGTCCCGGATCTCCGGCTCGGCCAGCCCGCCGGACACGTCGTTGACGATCACGGCACCCGCGGCCACCGCCGCCTCGGCGACCACCGCGCGCGTGGTGTCCACGCTGACCACGGCGCCCCGCTCGGCCAGCGCGGTGATCACCGGCAGCACCCGGTCCAGCTCCTCGGCCACCGGCACCCGCGCGGACCCGGGCCGGGTGGACTCCCCGCCGACGTCGAGCAGGTCGGCGCCCTCGGCGAGCAGGCTCCGCCCGTGGGCGACCGCGGCGTCGGGGGCGAACCAGCGCCCGCCGTCGGAGAACGAGTCGGGGGTGACGTTGACGACGCCCATGACGAGCGTCCGGCCGGTGTCCCGGCCAGGGATCAGCGCCGCTGGCAGCGGTGAGGGGGCGCGCACCTGGTCAGCCTAGGCCGTCGGGGCGGGCCGCTGGGCCGGTCGGCCCGGTCAGCGCCCGAGCACGAGGCTCATCGCCTCGGCCCGCGTCGCGGGGTCGCGGAGCTGGCCGCGCACGGCCGAGGTCACGGTGCGGGAGCCGGGCTTGCGGACGCCGCGCATCGACATGCACAGGTGCTCGCACTCCACGACCACCAGCACGCCCAGGGCGTCCAGGTGCTCGACCATCGCGTCGGCGATCTGGCCGGTCAGGCGCTCCTGCACCTGCGGGCGGCGGGCGAACACGTCCACCAGCCGGGCGATCTTGCTCAGACCGGTGACCCGGCCCGACCGGCTCGGGATGTACCCGACGTGCGCGACGCCGTGGAACGGCACCAGGTGGTGCTCGCAGGTCGAGTACACCTCGATGTCCTTGACCAGCACCATCTCCTCGTGCCCGATGTCGAAGGACGCGCTGAGCACCTCGGCGGGGTCCTGACGCAGGCCGGCGAAGATCTCCGCGTAGGCCCGGGCCACCCGCGCCGGGGTGTCCCGCAGGCCCTCGCGCTCCGGGTCCTCGCCGACCGCGATCAGCAGCTCGCGGATCGCCGCCTCGGCGCGCGGGGCGTCGTAGGGCGGGATCTCGGGCATCGCGGGCCCCGTCACGCTCAGGCCTTGTCGGTGCCGTCGACGCCGCCCGCACCGGTGGAGCCCCACGGGGCCTCCGGCGTCTGGTTCGGCGGGACCTCGACCACGGCGACGGCCGGGTGCTCGTCCTTGGCAGCGGCGGCCTCGTCCTGCGGGACCACGGCACCGTCCTGCTCCGCCAGCTCGGCGGGGGTCAGCACCGGCGGGCGGTCGGAGACGGCGCGCTGCTCGGAGGACAACCACACCTCGCGCGGCGGGCGCTTGGTGATCGGCGCGAAGATGACCTCGAGCTCGGCCTGGTTCAGGGTCTCCTTCTCCAGCAGCTCGAGCACCAGGGCGTCCAGCACGTCGCGGTACTCGACCAGGATCTCCCACGCCTCGGTGTGCGCGGCGTCCATCAGCTTGCGCACCTCGACGTCGACCGTGCCGGCCACGGACTCGGAGTACTCGCGGCCGTGCCCCATGTCGCGGCCCATGAAGACCTCGCCGGAGTCCTGACCGAGCTTCACCGCGCCGACGGTCTCGCTCATGCCGAACTGGGTGATCATCTTGCGGGCCGTGCCGGTGGCCTTCTCGATGTCGTTGCTCGCACCGGTGGTCGGGTCGTGGAACACGAGCTCCTCGGCCACCCGGCCGCCCATGGCGTAGGCGAGCTGGTCGAGCAGCTCATTGCGCGTCGTGGAGTACTTGTCCTCGGTCGGCATGACCATCGTGTAGCCGAGGGCCCGGCCGCGCGGCAGGATCGTCACCTTGGTCACCGGGTCGGTGTACCGCAGCGCCGCCGCCACCAGGGCGTGCCCGCCCTCGTGGTACGCGGTGATCTTCTGCTCCTTGATCTTCATCATCCGGGTGCGCTTCTGCGGGCCGGCGATCACGCGGTCGATCGCCTCGTCCAGCGCGCGGTTGTCGATGATCTGCGCGTTGGAGCGCGCGGTGAGCAGCGCGGCCTCGTTCAGCACGTTCGCCAGGTCGGCACCGGTGAAGCCCGGGGTACGGCGCGCCACGGCGGCGAGGTCCACGTCGGTGGCCATCGGCTTGCCCTGCGCGTGCACGGTGAGGATCCGCTCACGGCCCTTGAGGTCCGGCGGCTCCACCGCGACCTGGCGGTCGAAGCGACCGGGGCGCAGCAGCGCCGGGTCGAGGATGTCGGGGCGGTTGGTCGCCGCGATCAGGATGACGTTGGTCTTGACGTCGAAGCCGTCCATCTCGACCAGCATCTGGTTGAGGGTCTGCTCGCGCTCGTCGTGGCCGCCGCCCATGCCGGCGCCGCGGTGGCGGCCGACGGCGTCGATCTCGTCGATGAAGATGATCGCCGGGGCGTTCTGCTTGGCCTGGTCGAACAGGTCGCGCACGCGGCTGGCGCCGACGCCGACGAACATCTCGACGAAGTCCGAGCCGGAGATCGAGTAGAACGGCACGCCCGCCTCGCCGGCCACCGCACGGGCCAGCAGCGTCTTGCCGGTGCCGGGAGGGCCGTACAGCAGCACGCCCTTGGGGATCTTCGCGCCGACCGCCTGGAACTTCGCGGGTTCGGAGAGGAACTCCTTGATCTCCTGGAGCTCCTCGACGGCCTCGTCGACGCCGGCGACGTCGGCGAAGGTGACCTGCGGGGACTCCTTGGAGACCAGCTTCGCCTTCGACTTGCCGAAGCTCATCACCCGCGAGCCGCCGCCCTGCATGGACGACATGAGGAACCAGAACAGGCCCAGGATGATGACGAACGGCAGCACCAGCGTCAGCAGGCTGCTCCACCACGAGGTCGTGGGGACCTCGGAGGTGTAGCCGCCGGACGGGTCGGCGTCGGCGATGGCCTCCACGACCGTCGGGCCCTGCGGCACGACGTAGGAGAACTGGACGCTCTTGCCGTAGTTCTGCTCGTCCTTGACGAAGTCCTCGGACAGGGTCAGGTCGACCCGCTGCGAGCCCTCGGTGATCTTGGCCTGCTCGACCTTGCCGTCCCGGATGAGCTCCAGGCCGTCAGAGGTGTCGATGCGCTGGGTCCCGCCGGAGGCGAGCGCGCTGGCTCCGATCCACAGGATGAGGACGGCGAGGACGATCCACAGCACGGGGCCGCGCGTGATCCGCTTGAGTGTCATGTGCAGACGGGGAGCGGGTTCGCCCCCCTCGTCCCTCCGGTCGCAGGGGTGGAGGCTTCGAAGTTACACGGTGGTCCTGGCAGGACCCTGCTCTGTTCGCCCAGGGCGGGATCGCTGCGCAGGAGCCCGACGTCAGGACTGGTAGACGTGCGGGGCGAGCGTGCCCACGAACGGCAGGTTCCGGTACTTCTCCGCGTAGTCGAGGCCGTAGCCGATCACGAACTCGTTCGGGATGTCGAAGCCGACGTAGCGCACGTCCACCTCGACCTTCGCGGCGTCCGGCTTGCGCAGCATCGTGGCGACCTCGACGGAGGCCGGGCCGCGGCTGCGCAGGTTCGCCAGCAGCCAGGACAGGGTCAGGCCGGAGTCGATGATGTCCTCGACGATCAGCACGTGACGGCCGGTCAGGTCGGCATCCAGGTCCTTGAGGATCCGCACGACGCCGGAGGACTTGGTGCCGGAGCCGTAGGACGACACCGCCATCCAGTCCATCGCGACCGGGGTGCTCAGCCGGCGCACCAGGTCCGCCATCACCATGACGGCGCCCTTGAGCACGCCCACCACCAGCAGGTCCTGACCGGCGTAGTCCCGGTCGATCTCCGCGGCGATCTCGTCCAGACGCTCCCCGAGCTGCTGCTCGGTCAGGAGCACGCGCTCCAGGTCGTCGCCCATGTCCTCAGCGTTCACCGGTGCAGCTCTCCTCGTGCGTCGTCCGGTCGGCCACCACGGCGGTTCACGTCGGCGGCCGCGCGCGCCGGTGTCCGGACGATGGTCGGGGGCTCGGCGCGCAGGCTCAGCCTGCCACACGCGCGCGACCCCCTCACGCCACCGGGCAGGTGCACCGGCCCCTGCCCGTGCCAGCGCACCACCAGGTCCGCGAGCGCGAGCACGTGGGTGCGGGTCAGCGCGCCCGGCGGGGACCCGGCGCGGATCGCGGCGGCGCGCAGCACCCGGTGCCGCAGCGCGGGGAGGGCGTCGGCGAGCACGGCCAGGTCGAGGAGGACGCCGGGGGCGGGCGGATCGGCCGGGTCGGCGGGGACCAGCGCACGGGCGAGCAGGTCGGCGGCCAGGGCGTCCAGCGCGTCCGCGTCCTCGCGCAGCAGGTCGGCGGTGCGGGCCAGCGCCTCGACCACCCCCGGACCGGCCTCGCCCACCAGCACGGGCAGCACCCGCGAGCGCAGCCGCGACCGCAGCGGGGCCCCGCCTCGCCGAGAGGGGAGCTCCTGTCGGTCGATGTCCGGTTCGGGCGACAGGTTCTCCCCGCTCGGCGGGAGCGGGGGCACGGGCACGGGATCGGGCGCGAGGTTGGTCGGGTCGTGCCAGACCGCGATCCCCTGGGCGGCGCAGGCAGCGTGGGTCTGCGCGCGGGAGACGCCCAGCAGCGGGCGCAGCAGCCTGCCGCGCGCCGGGGCCATGCCGGACAGCGAGCGGGCGCCGGAGCCGCGCGCCAGCCCGAGCAGCACGCCCTCGGCCTGGTCGTCGCGGGTGTGGCCGAGCAGCACCGCGCGTGCCCCGTGCCGGTCGGCGGCCTCCTCCAGGGCGGCGTAGCGGGTGTCCCGGGCGGCCGCCTCGGGGCCACCAGCGCCGACGTCCACGGCCACCCGCACCACCTCGACCGGGTCCAGCCCGAGATCCCGGCAGCGCTGCACGGCGTCCTGCGCCACCTGCGCCGACCCCGGCTGCATCCCGTGGTCGACCACCACGGCGCCGACCCGCCAGCGGGCACCCCCGCGCCGGTGCGCCACGAAGGCCGTCGCGGCAGCGAGCGCCAGCGAGTCCGGTCCTCCGGAGCAGGCGACCAGCACCGTCGCCCCCTCGGGCAGCGCGTTCAGGGCGTCGGCGACCGCCGTGCGCACCGCGGCGACCGCGGGGTGCGGGCCGGGCACGTCAGCCGTGCACCCGGCGCACCCAGGCGTCGGGGTCCGCGATCTCGGCGGCGGTGGGCAGCAGGTCCGGGGCGGACCACACCGCGTTGAAGCCCGCGGTGCCGACCTTCCGCCGCACCCCGCGCACGAAGGCGGCGCCGTCCCGGTACTGCGCGGTCTTGACGTCCAGGCCGAGCACCGAGCGCAGCACCCGGCGCAGACCGGTGACCCGCCCCTCCCGGCGCGCCGTGAACCGGCGGCGCAGCGCTCGCACCGAGGGCACCACCCGGGGGCCGACCGCGTCCATGGTGACGTCCGCATGCCCCTCCAGCAGGGCCATCACCGAGGTCAGCGCGGGCATCGGGTCGTCCGCAGGGCCCTCGTCGGACCCGTCGTCCTCGGCGTCGTCCAGCAGGGCGAGCACCCCGCGGGCCAGGTGGGCGGGCAGCCACGGGGCTGCGGCGACCTGCTGGGCGTGGGTCTGCTCGTGCAGGGTCACCCACAGCCGGAAGTCCGCCGGGGTCGCGCCGATCGAGCGCTCCAGGGCGAGCACGTTCGGCGCGACCAGCAGCAGCGTGCCGTGCGGCGGGGCCGCGCCCGCACCCGCGACGCCGCCGCGCGCACCCCACGGGTCGAGCTGACCGAGCACCGCGCCGGACAGCAGCCCGAGCACCCCCGCGAGCTGCACCGCCCCGGCCTGCGCCCGCGCAGTGGTCGTCGGGGCGGGACCCGCACCGCCCGCGTCCGCCGCGCCGCCCGCGCCGAGCGCGACCATCCCGCGCACCCCGGCGACGTTCGCCCGCGCCCACCCCGGCCGGTCCACCACCCGCACCACCGGCGCGGCGGGCTCCCCGAGCCGGGTGAGCCGCGCGACGTGCTCGGCGGCCACCGGTGCGGCGGCGCGCAGGTCGGCGACCAGGTCCTCCCGCTCGGCGCGCGAGGCACGCGCAGGAGCCGCGTCCCCGGCGCGGCCCCGCCGCAGCACGGCAGCACCGGCACCGCTCGCGCGGACGGCGGCGGGGGCCAGTCGCGCGGCGAGGTCCCAGTCGACGGTCAGCGCCACCCGCTCACGGTAGCCGGGCCCGCACCCGCACCCCGGTCCCGAGGCTCACGTCCAGCGGCCTGCGACGTCCTGCCCGGTGCCGACCCGGCGTCAGCCCCGGCAGCCGCAGCCGGCGAGCGCGGTGACGAAGCCGTCCAGCGCCGCGCGCGGCTGGTACTGCCCGACGGCGCCGGTCTGGTCGGCCATCAGCACGAACAGCAGCTGCCGCCCGTCGGCGTCCAGCACCGTGCCGGCGAGGGAGGTGACGCTGGTCAGGCTGCCGGTCTTGGCGCGGACCAGGCCGGTGGCGGCGCCGGAGGTGTACCGGTCGGCGAGGGTGCCGGTCAGCCCGCCGATCGGCATGCCGGTGCCGATCTCGCGCAGCGCGGGGTGCGCCGGGTCGGTGACGAGACCGAGCAGCCCGAGCAGCAGGTCGGGGCTGAGCGCGGACCCGCTGGCGAGCCCGGAGGCGTCGGCGAGCACGGCGCCGGTGGTGTCGATGCCGAGGGAGGCGACGGTCCGCAGCACGGCCTGCGTGCCGCCCTCGAAGGACGCGGGCAGGTCGAGGTCCACCGCGACCATCCGCGAGACGACCTCCGTGATCGTGTTGTCCGAGACGTCGAGGAAGTACGACACGACGTCGGACAGCGGCGCGCTGGACACGATCGCGATCTGGTCACCGCTCGCCGGGGCGCTCACCCGGGTCGGCGTGCCGCGCACGGTGATCCCGAGCTCGCCGAGCCTCGCCGCGAACTCGGTGGCCGCCTGGTAGGCCGGGTCGGTCCAGCGCGGCACGTACTCGCCCGCGGTGCGCTTGGCGATGTCCACCGCGAGCGGTGCCACCGGGGCCACGTAGCCGGCGTTCACGTCGGCGACGTCCCAGCCGGGCGCGAGCAGCGGTCCGCTGAACAGCGTGTCGTCCAGCACGAGGCTGACCGACGTGGTGCCGGAGAGCGTCAGCCGGTCGGCCACCTGCGCGGCGAGGTCGCCCAGCCCGGCGTGCCCCTCCACGGCGTCCGGGTCGCCCGCGCCGGCGGCGAGCATCATGTCGCCGCCGCCGACCAGCACGATCTGGTCGCCGGGTCCCTGGAGCACGCGGGTGTCGAAGGTGCGGTCGGGGCCGAGCTGCTGGAGCGCAGCCACGGCGGTGACGAGCTTCTGGGTGGACGCCGGGGTGCGCGCCTGGTCGGCCAGGTGCTCGGCCAGCAGCTCGCCGGTGAGCTCGTCGGCCACGACCACGCCGACGCTCGGGCCGAGCCGGGGGTCGGCGACCAGCGCCTGGACCAGCGCGTCCACCTGCGCGGCGTCCGGCAGCGGAGCGGCCGGGTCGAGGTCGCCGAGCACGCTGCTCCCGGCCGTCGTGGTGGTGGCCGCCGGCGCGGTCGGGAAGGGTGCCGCGGGCGCGGTCTCGGGGGCCAGCGTGAGCACGCCGGGCACCACGTCGTACGCGTCGGCCGTGAGGTAGGCACCGCCGCCGAGCAGCACCACGAGGGCCACGGTCCCGGTCACCCGGAGCGCACGTCGCACGCGTCACTCTCCTTCTGGGGTCGTGGGGGCGCCGTGCACCCCGTCCGTGCGTCACACTAGGGCAGGTGCGACGAGCCGCTGCCCGGCATCGCCGCCGGCGATCAGCAGCGTGCCGTGGTGGACCGACCTCGGCGACGACGAAGGAGCGGGTGTGGAGTTCGACGTCACGATCGAGATCCCCAAGGGTCAGCGCAACAAGTACGAGGTGGACCACGCCACCGGGCGCATCCGCCTGGACCGCATGCTGTTCACCTCGACGCGGTACCCGGACGACTACGGGTTCATCGACGGCACCCTCGGCGAGGACGGCGACCCGCTGGACGCCCTGGTGCTGCTCGAGGAGCCGACGTTCCCGGGCTGCCTGATCCGCTGCCGCGCCCTGGGCATGTTCCGCATGCGCGACGAGGCCGGCGGCGACGACAAGGTGCTGTGCGTCCCGACGGGCGACCAGCGCGCGGCCTGGCGGCAGGACATCGACGACGTGTCGGACTTCCACCGCCTCGAGATCCAGCACTTCTTCGAGGTCTACAAGGACCTCGAGCCCGGCAAGTCGGTGGAGGGCGCCCACTGGGTCGGCCGCGCCGAGGCCGAGGCCGAGATCGAGCGGTCCCGCCAGCGGGCGATCGACGCCGGCTACGACCACTGAGGTCGGACGCGCGAAGGGCCCCCGTCACCACGTGACGGGGGCCCTTCTGCATGCCCGGCGGCTGCCGGGGCGGTCCGGGGCTACGGGCGCCCGGCGTAGGTCATGGTGTTCGACCAGCGCATCGAGGTGATCCGCACGGTCTGCCCGGGGCTCGGCGCCTCGAGGATCTGGCCGTTCCCGAGGTAGATCGCCACGTGGTAGACGCTGCTCGCGTCGTTGGGGTCGGTGCCCCAGAAGATCAGGTCCCCCGCGCGCATGCTGTCGTAGGAGATCTTCTGCACCTGGCGGTACTGGTCGCGCGAGGTGCGGTTGAGGCTGACGCCACCGGCCTTCCAGGCGCCCTGGGTCAGGCCGGAGCAGTCGTAGCCGTTCGGGCCGGTGCCGCCCCACACGTAGGGCAGGCCGATCCGCGCCTTGGCCCACGCGATGGCCGCCTCGGCGCCGGAGGTGGTGCCGCTGGACGACCCGCTGCTGGGCGGGGTCGTGACCGGCGGGGTGGTGACCGGCGGCGTGGTCGTGGCCGGCGGGGTGGTGGTGGCCGGGGGCGTGGTGGTCGCCGGCGGGGTCGTGGTCGCCGGCGGCGTGGTGGTCGTCGGCGTGCTGGGCGCCGTCGCGGCCGGCGTCTGGGTGCGGGCGGCCTGGGCGGCGGCCTCGGCGCGCTGGCGGCGCTCGGCGTCGATCTGGTCCTGGCGGGCCTGCTCGACCTCGGTGCTGGTGCTGCGCGCGGTGGCGAGCTGGGCGATCAGGCCCTCGCGCTCGGAGGCGGCCGCGGCGACGGCAGCGTCCGCGTCGGCCTGGGTCTTCTCGGCGTCGGCGAGGGCGGTCTCGGCGGTGGCCGCGGCGTCCTTCTGCTTCGCCGCGGTGGCGTCGGCCTGCTCCTGGAGCGTGGTGGCGACCTGGTCGGCGGCGCGATAGGTCTGCACGGCCTGGTCGGCCTTGGTGCTGACGTGGTCCAGCGCGGCGGAGCGCTCGACGACCTCCTCGAAGCCGTCGGCGGACAGCAGCGCCTGGAGGGTGTCCATGGACCCGCCGGAGCGGGCGGCCTCGCGGGCGATGGCGACCAGCGTGGCGCGGGCGTCGGCGACCTTGGTCTGCGCGGCCTCGGAGGCGGTGGCGGCCTGGTCGGCGGCGGTCTGCGCGGTGGCGAGGTCGGCCTGCGCCTGCGCGTAGGTCTCGGCGGCCTGCGCGACCTGGATCTGCGCGGTGTCGCTCTCGGTGGACAGCTGCGCGAGACGGACCTCGATGTCGGCGACGGCGCTGGAGGCGCTGGTCACGGCGCGCTGGGCGTCGCGGACGTCCTGGTCGCTGACGTCGGGGTCGGCGAGGGCCGCGCTGCCGGGGATCACGAGCAGGGCCGCCGCGATCACGGCGGTCGCTCCGCGCGAGATCCGGCTCCGTCCGGTCGTCGCCACCTGGTCCACCCTTCGTCCCGCGTCCCTCCGGGGTCCGCACGGCCGCACGAGCGGGCCGGCGACCGGCGCGGGCCGGCCGTGCGCGGGGAGGGTCGTCTCGCTGCGACGCTACCTGCTGGATTCACAGAAGTGAACACGAGTCACACGCATCACACGAGTCACACACACGTGGTTCGGGACGAATCGGACATGATCCGGCAGGTTTCACCCGGACGGGCGTCCCGCCCCGCCACCACCCACGCCGCCGACGCTGGTCAACGCCCGACCCGTGGACGCCCGTCTCAGATCGCAAGACGGGTGTTCCCCGGGAACCCCCGCGCTCCGTACTGTCGGCCCCATGTCCCGCCGAATGTGTCGCTGACCAGCGCACGCTCGGCTGTGCCCGCGGACAGGTCCACCGACCCCGCGGAACCGGCTCCCCCGCACCCGTGACACCGACCGTCATGCGTCCGGAGCCCCGCACCACCGACGATCACCCGGCCCCCACGGGCACCCCGGCGTGCGCACCCGCCCTCATCCCGCACCCGCACGCCCGACCCGCCCGCCGAGGAGACACCCCATGAGCCAGAACCAGTGGTCCTTCGAGACCCGCCAGATCCACGCCGGCCAGCAGCCCGACGCCCAGACCGGCGCCCGCGCGCTGCCGATCTACCAGACCACCTCCTACGTGTTCCCGGACGCCGGCGTCGCCGCCGACCGGTTCGCGCTGAAGGACCTCGGCCCGATCTACACCCGGATCGGCAACCCCACCGTCGAGGCCGTGGAGAACCGGATCGCCTCGCTGGAGGGCGGTGTCGGCGCCCTGCTGCTCGCCTCCGGCCAGGCCGCCGAGACCTACGCGATCCTGAACATCGCCGAGGCCGGCAGCCACATCGTCGCCAGCCCGAGCCTGTACGGCGGCACCTACAACCTGCTGCACCACACGCTGCCCCGCTACGGCATCGAGACCACCTTCGTCACCGACCCGCAGGACCCGCAGGCCTGGCGGGACGCCGTGCGTCCGAACACCAAGGCGTTCTACGCCGAGACCGTGCCGAACCCGAAGCAGGACGTGCTCGACATCGAGACCGTCGCCGGGATCGCCCACGACAACGGCGTGCCGCTGATCGTGGACAACACCGTCGCCACCCCGTACCTGATCCGTCCGCTGGAGTGGGGCGCCGACGTGGTCGTGCACTCGGCCACCAAGTACCTCGGCGGCCACGGCACCGCGATCGGCGGCGTGATCGTGGACGGCGGCACCTTCGACTTCGGCGCCGACCCCGAGCGCTACCCCTCGTTCAACACCCCCGACCCCTCCTACGACGGGCTCGTCTTCGCCCGCGACCTCGGCAAGGACGGCGCCTTCGGGGTCAACCTGTCCTACGTGCTGCGCGCCCGGGTGCAGCTGCTGCGCGACCTCGGCGCCGCGATCTCCCCGTTCAACGCCTTCCTGATCGCGCAGGGCCTGGAGACGCTGTCGCTGCGGGTCGAGCGGCACGTCGCCAACGCGCAGAAGGTCGCCGAGTGGCTGGAGGCCCGCGACGACGTGCTCTCGGTGACCTACGCCGGGCTGCCCTCGCACCCGCAGTACGACCTCGGACGCAAGTACGGCCCGCGCGGCACCGGCGCGGTGCTGGCCTTCGAGATCGCCGGCGGCGCCCCCGCCGGGCAGGCCTTCGTCTCGGCGCTCGAGCTCCACTCCAACGTGGCGAACATCGGCGACGTCCGCTCGCTGGTGATCCACCCCGCGTCCACCACGCACAGCCAGCTCACCCCCGAGGAGCAGGCGCTGTCCGGCGTCACCCCGGGGCTGGTCCGGCTCTCCGTCGGCCTGGAGGGGATCGAGGACATCCTCGCCGACCTCGACGCCGGCTTCCGCGCCGCCAAGGGGGCCTGAGCGACCTCGTGAGCACCACGCACCACACCCCGGCGGGCGGGTCCACCACGGACCCGTCCGCCGCGGCACGCCCGGCCACCTCCCGCTCGCCCCGACCCGGAGGTCCCGTGCCCGGCCCCGACCCGTCCGACGCCGCCCCCGGCGCGACCCACGACAGCCCGCGCAGCGCCCGGCGCACCCCGCGCGACCGGCCCGACGGACCGCCGCGCGCGTCCTCCGCCTGGCGGGAGGGCGACCCGGTCGGCCACCGGCTGTTCGCCGACCTCGGTCCGCTCGACCTGGAGGCCGGCGGACGCCTGCCCGCCGTGCGCCTGGCCTACGAGACCTGGGGCACCCTCGCCCCCGACGGCTCCAACGCCGTCCTGGTGCTGCACGCGCTCACCGGCGACTCCCACGTCACCGGCGAGGCCGGTCCCGGGCACCCCACCCCCGGCTGGTGGTCCACCCTGGTCGGCCCCGGCCGCCCGGTCGACACCGACCGCTGGTTCGTCGTCGCCCCCAACGTGCTCGGCGGCTGCCAGGGCAGCACCGGCCCGTCCAGCCCGGCACCCGACGGCCGGCCGTGGGGCAGCCGCTTCCCGCAGATCACCGTGCGCGACCAGGTGGCCGCCGAGACCCTGCTCGCCGACGCCCTCGGGGTGGACCGCTGGGCGCTGGTGGTCGGCGCGTCCATGGGCGGGCTGCGCGCGCTGGAGTGGGCCGTCACCGAGCCGGACCGGGTGGAGCGGCTGGCCGCCATCGCCACCACGGCGCAGACCTCCGGCGACCAGATCGCCTCCTTCCACACCCAGCTCACCGCGCTCGCCGCCGACCCCCGGTACCGCGAGGGCGACTACCACGACGCCCCGGACGGCGAGGGGCCGCACGTCGGCCTCGGGCTGGCACGGCAGATCGCCCACCAGACCTACCGATCGGCCGCCGAGCTGGACCAGCGGTTCGGCCGGGTGCCGCAGGGCGGCGAGGAGCCGCTGGAGGGCGGCCGGTTCGCCGTGCAGTCCTACCTGGACCACCACGGCGACAAGCTCGCCCGCCGGTTCGACGCCGGCACCTACGCGGTGCTGACCCGCTCGATGATCACCCACGACCTCGGCCGCGACCGCGGTGGCGTGGAGGCCGCGCTCGCCGGGGTCACCGCCCGGACCCTGGTGGTGGCCGTCGACTCCGACCGGCTGTTCCTGCCCGCGCAGTCCGCCCGGATCGCCGCCGCCGTGCCGGGATCAGGGCCGGTGCGCACCCTGCACACGCCCTACGGTCACGACGGGTTCCTGATCGAGCACGAGCAGCTCGGCGCGATGGTCCGGGGGCTGCTGGAGTCGTGAGGACTCGCCGGGCGCCGGGCGCACCGGTCGGTAGGGTCGGGCGCATGAGCCCCAGCGCCCCGGTCGACACCGACGTCCTGCACCGCCAGTGGCGCACCCTGCGCTCCTGGGTGGGCGAGGTGGTGGACGCCTCCGCCGGGCGGGCTCCGAGCATCCTGGACGGCTGGACGGTGGCCGACCTGGTCGCGCACCTGGGCCGGGCGATGGACGCTCTGGCCGCCTGCGAGCCCGCACCGCCCGGCACCGTCCCGCTCAGCCTCGCGGAGTACCTGGGCTCCTACGCGCACCGCGCGGCGGACATCAGCCGGGTCACCCACGACCTGGCCGCCGAGATCGCGGACGACCCGCTGGGCCACGTGGACCGGCTCGCGGCGCGGGCCCTCGCGCGGGCGGACGAGCTCGGCCCCGACGACCGCGTGGTGCAGGCGCGGCGCGGGCCGGTGCTGCTGTCCACGATGGTGGTCTCCCGGATCACCGAGCTCGTGGTGCACGCCGACGACCTGCAACGATCCCTGGCCCGCGCCCGTGGTGCCGCACCGGGCTCGCGCGCGGAGCTCGGCAGCGGCACCGGTCCGCTGCCCGGCGTGGCCGGCGGCCTCGGGCCGAGCGGCACCCTGGGCGACGGCGTCACCTCCGGCGGGCCGATCGACGGCGACGCGCTGGACCTCGTCTCCCGCGAGCTGCTGCGGATCGTGCAGGCGCGCGGCGGCTGGGACCTGGAGATCGTGCAGCCGCTCACCTGGGTCCGGCTGGCCGCCGGCCGCCTGCCCTACGACGTCGACGTGCTCGCCGCCGCGCTGGCACCCCGCTTCACCTCCGACGGGGTGCCGGACCTCGGCCGCATGCTGCCGGTGCTGTAGCGCCGCCGCTACTTCTTCGCCGCCGCCTTCGCGCGGGGGGCCGCCGCCTTGCGCACCGGCTTCTTCTTCGGCCCCTGGGCGCGCTTCTCGGCGAGCAGCTCGACCGCCTGCTCCCGGGTGATCGACTCCGGGGTGACGTCGCGCGGCAGCGTGCGGTTGGTCTCGCCGTCGGTCACGTAGGCGCCGAACCGGCCGTCCTTCACCACGATCGGCTTGCCGGAGGTCGGGTCCTCGCCGAGCTCGCGCAGCGGCGGGGTGGCGGTGGCGCCACGACCGCGCTTGGGCTGCGCGTAGATGGCCAGCGCTTCCTCCAGCGTCGTGGTGAAGATCGCCTCCTCCGACGGCAGCGTGCGCGAGTCGGTGCCCTTCTTCAGGTAGGGCCCGTACCGGCCGTTCTGCGCGGTGATCTCCGCGCCGGACTCCGGGTCGGTGCCGACGACGCGCGGCAGGCTGAGCAGCCGGAGCGCGTCGTCCAGCGTCACCGTCTGCAGGGACATCGACTTGAGCAACGAACCGGTGCGCGGCTTGGGGGCTGCGGCCAGCGCCTTCTTCTTCGCCGCCGCCGACAGGCCCGGGTCGAGCTCGGGCTCGGGCAGCAGCTCGGTCACGTAGGGGCCGTACCGGCCGTTCTTCGCCACGATCGTGGTGCCCGTGGTCGGGTCGGTGCCGAGCACCAGGTCGCCCTCGGGCTGCGTCTCCAGCAGCTCGCGGGCCTTCTCGGCGGTCAGCTCGTCGGGGGCCAGGTCGTCCGGCACCGACGCGCGGCGCGGGGTGCCGTCCGGGCCGGGCTCGCCGCCGGTCTCCTCGATGTACGGGCCGTACCGGCCGACGCGCAGGGTGATGCCGTCGCCGATCTCGATCGAGTTGACCTCGCGGGCGTCGATCTCGCCGAGGTTCGCCACCAGGTCGCGCAGGCCGTCGCCGTCCGGGCCGTCGGCGGCCGCCGCACCGAAGTAGAACCGGGTCAGCCAGTCGACGCGGTCCTTCTGCCCCGCGGCGATGGCGTCGAGGTCCTCCTCCATGCCGGCGGTGAAGTCGTAGTCCACCAGCCGGTCGAAGTTCTCCTCCAGCAGGCGGGTCACCGCGAACGCGAGCCAGGTCGGCACCAGCGCCTGCCCCCGGCTGGTCACGTACCCGCGGTCCTGGATCACCGAGATCGTGGCGGCGTAGGTGGACGGGCGGCCGATCCCGCGCTCCTCCAGGGCCTTGACCAGGCTCGCCTCGGTGTAGCGCGGCGGCGGCGAGGTGCGGTGGCCGTCGGCGGTCAGGTCGGAGCCGGTCACGGCGTCGCCCTCGGCCATCCGCGGCAGGCGCGCGTCCTTGCCGTCCTTCGCGTCGCCCTCGGCGGGCTCGGCGTCGGAGGAGTAGCGCTCGACGTCCCGGCCCTCCTCGTAGGCGGCGAGGAACCCGCGGAAGGTGATCACGGTGCCGCTCGCGGCGAAGACGGCGTCGGTCGCGGTGCCGTCGGCGGGGGCGGGCACGGTCGCGGCGATCCGCACCGAGGCGGTGGAGCCCCGGGCGTCGGCCATCTGCGAGGCGACGGTGCGCTTCCAGATCAGCTCGTACAGCCGGAACTGGTCGCCGGACAGCTCGCGCGCCACCTGCGCCGGGGTGCGGAAGTTGTCACCGGCGGGACGGATCGCCTCGTGCGCCTCCTGCGCGCCCTTGCTCTTGGACGCGTACACCCGCGGCTTGTCCGGCAGGTGGTCGGCGCCGTACAGCTCGGCGGCCTGGCGGCGGGCGGCGTCGATCGCCTGGGTGCTCAGCACCGGCGAGTCGGTCCGCATGTAGGTGATGTAGCCGTTCTCGTACAGCGACTGCGCGGTGCGCATCGTCTGCCGGGAGGCCATCCGCAGCTTGCGGGACGCCTCCTGCTGGAGCGTCGAGGTGGTGAACGGCGCGGCCGGGCGGCGGGTGTACGGCTTGGTCTCCAGCGAGCGCACCGTGTAGCCGGCGCCGTCGAGGGCGGCGGCCCAGGCGTGCGCGGCGGCCTCGTCCAGGTGCACCGGGCGGGTCGCGGCGCTGCCCTTGAGCACGCCGTCGTCGCCGAAGTCGCGGCCGGTGGCCACCCGGCGCTCGCCGAGCTGCACCAGACGCGCCCCGAAGGTCGGCTCGTCCGCGTCGGCCACCGCGAAGGTCGCGGTCAGGTCCCAGTAGTCGGCGGCGCGGAACGCCATGCGCTCGCGCTCGCGCTCGACCACCATGCGGGTCGCCACGGACTGCACCCGGCCGGCGGACAGGCCCTGCCGGACCTTGCGCCACAGCACCGGGCTGACCTCGTAGCCGTACAGCCGGTCCAGGATGCGCCGGGTCTCCTGCGCGTCGACCAGACGGTCGTCCAGCTCGCGGGTGTTCTCCAGCGCGCGGGTGATCGCCTCGCGGGTGATCTCGTGGAAGACCATCCGCTTGACCGGCACCTTGGGCTTGAGCTCCTGGAGCAGGTGCCAGGCGATGGCCTCGCCCTCGCGGTCCTCATCGGTGGCGAGGTAGAGCTCGTCGGCCTCCTTGAGCAGCCGCTTGAGCTCGGTGACCTTCTTCTTCTTGTCCGAGTCGACGACGTAGTACGGCTCGAAGCCGTTGTCGACGTCGACGGCGAACTTGCCGAAGGGGCCCTTCTTCATCTCGGCCGGCAGCTCGCTGGGCTGCGGCAGGTCACGGATGTGCCCCACGCTGGCCTCGACGTCGAAGCCGTCGCCCAGGTAGCCGGCGATCGTGCGCGCCTTGGCGGGCGACTCCACGATGACGAGCTTGCGACCTGCGGACATGCGCTCCTGCTTCCTTCACGACGGCGGCTGCGGTGCCGGGGCGGTCGACCCGACCGCCCTCCTGGTGCCGAACTCTACGGCGTCCCTCCCCCACGGACCGACCCCGATGTCGCGTCCCGACGCAGCACCAGCAGCAGCCCGAAGGTCAGCGCGGCAGTCGCGAGGATGCCCAGCGCACCTCCCGCGTAGGCGGTGAGCAGGTCGCCGCGGGTGCCCAGCGGGTCGGCGGCCCGCCAGGTGCTGCGCAGCGCCACCACCGCGATCGAGCCGGCCAGCACGGTCGCCGCGCCGAGCAGCCCGAGCGCGACCCGGGTGCCGACCGTATCGCCCCGACGGGCGCGGGCCACGGTCGGCAGCGCGGCGGTCGGCGGCCTGCGGTCCTCCGGGACGGCGGGGGTCAGCGCGAGCAGCGCGCACCCGATCGCGCCCCACGCGAGCACCACCAGCAGCCCGGCCAGCACGTCGGAGGGCCGGTGCCACTGGCCGATCAGGGTCGAGACCCCGGTCGCCCCCGCGTAGGCGGCGCCGAGCACCGCGATCCACGGACGGACCCGCGGCGGCACCACCAGCAGCACGGCCACGGCGACCGAGGCCGCGGCGGTGGTGTGCCCGCTGGGCAGCGTGTTGAACAGGGGGCCGTGCCCGAGGTCGGGCCGGTCGAGCACGTACAGCTTGAGCACGCGCGTGGTGACGTTCGCGCCGCCCAGCACCACGGCCGCCACCAGCGCGAGCGACCAGCGGCGGCGGATGATCGCGATGGCCCCGCAGGTGATGATCGCGGCGGCGATGAACCCCACCGACACCACGTCGAGCACCGGCTCCGCGAGGTCCCACAGCCGGGTCTGGCCGATGTGCGCGCCCTCCAGCGAGGCCTGGTCCACCGCCTGCCCGTGCTCGGCGAGCAGGAACACCCGCCACAGCGCCACGATCCCGGCGCCCGCCGCCACCGCCACCAGCAGCGCGAGCACCAGCCGGCGCACCACGCCCGCAGGAGAACGACGGGCCGGCACCTCCCCGGGCACGACCGGCGGGCCCGGGAACGGGTCGGCGGGGCGGACGAGGGTGGTGCGGGACATGGGGACCACGGTAGGTGACGGCCACCCGGGTGCCACCGTGCGGGACCGCGGCGGGCACGATTCCTGCACCCGGCCTCCCCGGGGTCCGCGCCGCCCCCCGCCCGGGATCAGGCGGCGTGCGGGTCCTCGTCCAGGATCACCACGCGCTCGCCCGCCTCGACGAGGTGCGCCCGGGACTCCGCGTCGGCGTGCACGCACAGCAGGCAGCCGCCGCGCCCCTCCAGCGCCTCCGCCGCGTCCTCCACCACCGCGGCGGCGCCCCGGCTGCGCAGGCGGGCGGAGCGCAGGTCCAGCACCACGATCGACGCGCAGGCGGACAGCGCGTCCAGCAGCGCGCGCAGCCGACCGGCGTCGGCCCGCCCGAAGGACCCGGCCGGACGGATCGTCGCCGTCAGCCACGGGTCGGCGTCGCCGGGCACGTGCTCCGGGTGGGTGTGCGCGGTGGTGACCACGTCGAGCGTCGTCATGGCGGTCCTCCTCGTCGAGCGCCCCGGCCGGGGCGACAGGACCCAGCCGACCCCGCTCGCCTGAGCACGACCTGAGCCGGCGCTGGGACCCCGCCGCGAGTGCGGTCGTGACCCGGCGGGGGCAGGCTGGTGGCCCGGTCCGACGGCGAAGGAGCCCGACATGCTCGACCTCAGCGGCGCGTTCAGCGGGTTCTCGGTGGACGACGTGCCCACCGCCGCCCGGTTCTACGGCGAGGTGCTCGGCCTGGAGGTGCACGAGGACCACGGGATGCTGTTCCTGCACCTCGGCTCCGGCGCGCAGGTGCTGGTGTACCCGAAGGGCCCCGCGCACGTCCCCGCCACGTACACCGTGCTCAACCTGCCCGTGCCGGACGTGGCCGCGGCGGTGGCCGAGCTGCGCGGGAGGGGCGTGCAGTTCGAGCACTACGAGGGCACCGACGTGCAGACCGACGAGGACGGCGTGTTCCGCGGCGGCGGCCCGCTGATCGCCTGGTTCACCGATCCGGCGGGCAACGTGCTGTCTGTGATCGAGGAGTGACCGCCGGCTGATCGGGGCCCGAGCACGACCACAGGAAACCCACAGGAACACGTCAGGACCGGCTCAGGTCGCGGGCGCACGCTCGTGCCATGACCACCACCACGCTCCAGCGCGACTCCCTGACCCGCGCCGACGGACAGCCCGTCCGCGCCCTCGTCGTCGACGACGAGGCCACCCTGGCCGAGCTGCTCTCGACCGCCCTGCGGTACGAGGGCTGGGAGGTCGAGCACGCCCTCACCGGCCAGTCCGCGATCCGCCAGGCCAAGGCCTTCGAGCCGGACGTGATCCTGCTGGACGTCATGCTCCCCGACCTGTCCGGCCTCGACGTGCTGCGTCGCATCCGCACCACGCACCCCCACGTGCCCGTGCTGTTCCTCACTGCGAAGGACGCGGTCGAGGACCGGATCGCCGGGCTGACCGCCGGCGGCGACGACTACGTGACCAAGCCGTTCAGCCTGGAGGAGGTCGTCGCCCGGCTGCGCGCCCTGCTGCGCCGCGCCGGTGCCGTCTCCGCCCGCGAGGAGGCCGTGCTGGTCGTCGGCGACCTGCGGATGGACGAGGACTCGCACGAGGTCTCCCGCGGCGGCGACGACATCCGGCTGACCGCCACCGAGTTCGAGCTGCTGCGGTACTTCATGCGCAACCCCAAGCGCGTGCTGTCCAAGGCGCAGATCCTCGACCGGGTGTGGCAGTACGACTTCGGCGGCCAGGCGAACATCGTCGAGCTGTACGTGTCCTACCTGCGCCGCAAGATCGACAAGGGCCGCGAGCCCATGCTGCACACCCTGCGCGGCGTGGGATACGTGCTCAAGCCCGCCGCGTGAGCGTGCTGCGAGCGGGACGCTCCACGCTGCGCCGCCGGCTGGTGACCGTCGTGGTCATCCTGCTCGCGGCGGTGGCGCTGGTGATGGGCGTGGTCTCGACGCTCGCGCTGCGCTCCTCGCTGCTCACCCAGATCGACCAGCGGCTCACCGCCGCCAGCCAGCGCGCCATCGCGGCGCCGGAGCGGCTGGACCGCGGGCAGGGGCCGACGCCCTGGTCGACCGACGGCACCGGGTCCGGTTCCGGAGACAGCGGCGTGCCGTCCGACGGCGCGACGTCCGCGACCGACGGATCGGGCACGACCGGCGGCTCCGGCGACCCGATCCCGCCCGCCTTCGGCCTGCCCGGGCAGGACGTCGGCACCGTGATCGTCTTCCAGCGCGGCGGCACGACCTCCGCCGGCTACCTCGACGACTCCGGCGACGTGCAGCAGCTCACCGACGACCAGCTCGACGTGCTGACCAGCCTCACCCCCGACGGCGACCCGACCACCGTCGACCTCCCCGACCTCGGCGCCTTCCGTGTGGTGGCGGTCGTGTCCGACTCCGGGGACCTGTCGATCACCGCGATCCCGATGTCCGGCATCACCTCCACCGTGGACGCCTACGTCTGGGTGGAGATCGCGGTGGCCGCCGCCGGGCTGCTCGCCGCCGTCTGGTTCGCCACCGTGCTGATCCGCCGCGAGCTGCGCCCGCTGGACCGGGTCGCCGCCACCGCCGCCCGGGTCGCCGAGATGCCGCTGGCCCGCGGCGAGGTGGACATCCGCGAGCGCGTGCCCGAGCAGGACACCGACCCGGCCACCGAGGTCGGCAAGGTCGGCGCCGCGCTGAACCGGATGCTCGGCCACGTGGAGGCGGCGCTGACCGCCCGGCACGAGTCCGAGACCCAGGTGCGCCGGTTCGTGGCCGACGCCAGCCACGAGCTGCGCACCCCGCTCGCGTCGATCCGCGGCTACGCCGAGCTGGTGCAGCGGCTGCCCGGCGACCTGCCGGACGACGCGGTGCGCGCGATGGGCCGCGTCGAGTCCGAGGCCCGGAGGATGACCACCCTGGTCGAGGACATGCTGCTGCTGGCCCGCCTGGACGCGGGGCGCGACCTGGACCTCACCGAGGTCGACGTGGCCGCGCTGGCCGTGGACGCGGTCGCCGACGCGCACGTCGCCGGGCCGGACCACGTCTGGCGGCTCGACCTCGCGGACGCGCAGGACGACGCGGACGACGACGTGGACCTGCCGCCCGCGCTGGTGACCGGCGACGAGCACCGGCTGCGGCAGGTGCTCGTCAACCTGCTGTCCAACGCCCGGGTGCACACCCCCGCCGGGACCACGGTCACCGTGGGGGTCCGCCAGGAGGGCGAGCAGGTGGTGCTCCGGGTGCAGGACGACGGCCCGGGGATCGCCGAGCCGCTGCGCTCCCGCCTGTTCCAGCGGTTCGCCCGCGGCGACGAGTCGCGCAACCGCGCCGCCGGGTCCACCTCCACCGGTCTCGGGCTGGCGATCGTGCACGCCGTGGTCACCGCGCACGGCGGCACGATCGACGTGGACGGCACCCCCGGCGCGACCACCTTCACCGTGCGGCTGCCGCGCGAGGTGCCCGAGGACGGCGGCGTGCCGACGGCCTGACCTCGGCGCACGCGCACGAGGGCCCCGGCGGGATCGTCTCCCGCCGGGGCCCTGGTGCACGTCCGCGCTCAGGCGGAGGCGTCGGTGAGCGCCTGCACCTCGTCCGCGGCCAGCTCCAGGCGCGCGCCGGCCAGCAGGTCGGGCAGCTGCTCCGGCGTGCGGGCGCTGGCGATCGGTGCCGCGATCCCCGGGCGCGAGCGCAGCCACGCCAGCGACACCGCGGTCACCGACGTGCCGTGGCCCGCGGCGACCTCGTCCAGCACGGCCAGCACCTTCCGGCCCCGGTCGTCCAGGTAGCGGGCGGCGCCGCCGGCGCGCGGGCTGTCCACCGCCGGGCCGCCGTCGCGGTACTTGCCGGTGAGGAAGCCGCTGGCCAGCGACCAGTACGGCAGCACGCCGATCTGCTCCCGCACGGCCAGGTCCATCAGCGCGTCCTCGTACTCGGCGCGGTGCACCAGGTTGTAGTGCGGCTGCAGGGCGACGAACCGGGCCACCCCCAGGTCGTCCGCGATCCGCAGCGCCTCGGCCAGCCGCTCGGCGGTGAAGTTCGAGGCGCCCACGTAGCGCGCCTTGCCCTCGGCGACGACCTCGCCCAGCGCGGCGACCGTCTCCTCCAGCGGGGTCTCCTGGTCGTCGATGTGCGCGTAGTACAGGTCGACGTAGTCCGACTGGAGCCGCTTCAGCGACCCCTCGATCCCGGCGCGCACCGCCGCGCGCGAGGTGCCCGGGTGCTCCGCGAGCTGCCCCACCTTGGTCGCCACGACGACGTCCGCACGGTTGCCGCGGGACGCCATCCAGTCGCCGATGATCGCCTCGGACTCACCGCCGACGTTGCCCTCCACCCACTGCGAGTAGACGTCCGCGGTGTCCACGAAGGAGCCGCCGCCCGCGACGAACGCGTCCAGCACGGCGAAGGAGGTCGGGCCGTCCGCCGTCCAGCCGAACACGTTGCCGCCCAGGTTCAGGGGCAGGACGTCCAGGTCGCTGGTGCCGATGCGTGCCATCGTTCCTCCGATCTCGCGGCAGGTCGCCGCGGCAGGGTGGGCGTGCCGGTCGGACGCGCCCGACAGGGTCGAACGCGGACCGGGCGCCACGGCTTCCCGCCGGACGGCGGTGTCTCACCCAGCGAACGCGTGGGCGCGGCGTGGCGGTCGCGGGCCGTCGGGCAGCGGTCGTGGCGGGAGGTCGTCGCCCGGGTCAGAGCGGGTACGCGGCGTACAGGTTCTCGATGTCCGCCACCGGCCCGACCACCCGGAACACCGTCGTGCCGTTGCTCCACAGGGCGATCCCGGTGCCGTCCCCGGCGTCCACGACCGTCATGGTGCCGGCGGGGGTGCCGCCGACGGCGACCTCCCCCTGCTGGAGCACCGACGGCCCGGTGCTGGTCGCGGTGGGGTCGCTCGTGGCGGCCGGGTCAGCGGTCGCCGTGGGCAGGGCGGCGGCCAGGGTCGCCAGCGCGGCGGCCGCCTGGTCGGCGCTCTCCCACTGACCGGCCTGCACGGTGACCGTGCCCGACCCCCCGTCGGAGTACGTCTCGGTGTAGGCCTCGAGGGCGTTCAGCGCCAGCCACTCCGGGTCGTCGGCGGAGGTCGCCAGCGCGTACTGGAGCACCGTCGTCGGCAGGGCGGTCGCGAAGGGCGTGGTCGCGGTGCGCGCCACCGGGGCGACCGTGCTGGTCGGCGAGGGCAGCACCACGTCCGGCGGGGCGGCCGCCGTGCCCCCCTCGTCCCGGGTCAGGTACCAGCCGGTCACGCCCGCGGCGGCCAGCACGACCACGCCGATCAGCGCGATCCACAACCAGCGGCGGCTGCGGCGCGGCGGCTCGGCGGGGGTGTCGGCGGATGCGTCGTCCGTGCCGCCGGTGCCGGTGGCAGCGGCGCGGGGGTCCGGCCGCTGCGCGGCGGGCCACGCGGGGGTCGCCGGGCTCGTGGTGGCGACGGAGGTGGCGGGCGTGGTGCCGATGGCGGTGGCGGGCGTGGCGGCGGAGGTCGCGGCGGCGGGCCAGGTCGCGGCTGCGGCGGGGGTCGCGGCGGCCGGTGTCGCGGCTGCGGGGAGGCCCGCGGCGGCGGGACCGGCGGCGGAGGTCGACCCGGTCGCGGTCGCTCCGGTCGCGGGCGTCGCACCGGCAGGCGCCGGGACCAGCGCGTGGGCGCCGGTGGCAGGACGGCGGCCGTCCGCGGTGACCCGCCGGATCGCCCCGGTGTCCGGCGCCCCCGGAGCGGCGTGGCTGCCGTGCGAGGACGCACCGGGGACCACCGGGGTGGTCCCCGTCGTCGGGCGCTCCGGCCACGGCGACCCGGCAGCGGCCGGCGCGGGCACGTCGGCGGCGGGCAGCACCGGTGTCAGCGGCGTGCTCGTGCCGGCGGGGGCGGACGACCACGCGGAGGTCGCGGCGGCGGACGCGGCCGTGAACGCGGCGGACGGGGTCCAGCCGGACGTGGTGGGTGCCGGGGCGGCGGGGGTCCGCTCGGATGCGGCCTCGGGCGCAGTCGGCGCGGCGGGGGTCGGCGCGCTCGGCGTCGTCGCGGCCGGTGCCGTCGTGCCGGGCGCCGGCGTGGCCCACGCCGAGGCGCGGCCGACCGGGGCGGTGGGTGCGGGCGAGGTCGGCGTCGGCGTGCTCGCGAGGGCGGCCGGGTCGGGCGTGGGCTCGTGCAGGCTCGGCCAGCGCGGGGCGTCCCCGCCGAACCGACGGGCGGTCGGCGGGCCTCCGGCAGGCGCCTGGCGTCGAGCCCTGCGGCCGTCGTTCTCCGTCATGCCTGTCCACTCCCTGCCACACCGGTCCACCGGCGCGCAGCACCGGTCCTCGTACCCGCGGCAGCCTACTTCGCGTGCACCGACGTCTCCGGGGATCTCGGGGTCCGCCGCGTGCCGGGCCGGGCGATCAGAACGACGGCGTCCCGGTCTCGGCGCGCCCACCGTCGTCGTTCCGTGCCCGTGCACCGGCGCGTTGCTGCGCCTGAGCGCCTCGCGCGTCGCCGTCCGCCGCTCCCGCCCCGCCCGGACGCCCGGCACGGGTCAGCCGCACCGCCTCCAGCAGGTCGCCGGCCTGCGCCACGGTCATCCCGTCGGGCACCTGCCCGGGCTCGATCGACCCCGCGGGCACCACCGCGTGCGTGAACCCGAGCCGGGCGGCCTCGGCGAGCCGGCGTCCGGTGCCGGTGACCGGGCGGATCTCCCCCGCCAGTCCCACCTCGCCGACCGCGACGAGCCGGGGCGGCAGCGCGACGTTCTCCCGCGAGCTCACCGTCGCCAGCGCGAGCGCGAGGTCCGCCGAGGGTTCCACGACCCGCGCCCCGCCGACGGTCGAGACGTACACGTCCTGGTCGGCGACCTTGAGCCCGGCCCGCCGTTGCAGCACGGCCAGCACCATCGCCAGCCGCGACCCGTCGACGCCGCTGGTGGTGCGGCGAGGGTTCGCGAGCATGCTGGGGGCGACGAGCGCCTGCACCTCGGTCGCCAGCGGTCGACGCCCCTCGAGCGTGACGGTGACGCAGGTGCCGGGCACGTGGTGCTGCTCACGCGAGACGAACAGCCCCGAGGGGTCAGCCAGACCGACGATCCCGGTCTCGTTGAGGTCGAAGCAGCCGACCTCGTCGGTCGGTCCGAAGCGGTTCTTGGTCGCGCGCAGCAGTCGCAGCCGCGAGTGCCGGTCACCCTCGAACTGGCAGACCACGTCCACCAGGTGCTCCAGCGTGCGCGGGCCGGCCACCGCGCCGTCCTTGGTGACGTGCCCGACCAGCACCACCGGCAGGCCGCGCTCCTTGGCGGCCGCGATCAGCGAGGCCGCCACCTCCCGCACCTGCGCGACGCCGCCCGGCGATCCCTCCACGGCGGCGGAGGCGACCGTCTGCACCGAGTCGAGCACCAGCAGGTCGGGCTCGGTCTGCGCGAGGTGCCCGAGGATCGTGCCGAGGTCGGTCTCGGCGGTGAGCAGCAGCGTGTCCGCGAGCGCCCCGATCCGCTCCGCGCGCAGCCGCACCTGCCCCGCCGACTCCTCGCCGGTCACGTAGAGCACGGTGCGACCGCCGGAGGCGACCCGGCTGGCGACGTCGAGCAGCAGCGTGGACTTGCCGACGCCGGGCTCCCCCGCGAGCAGCACGACCGCGCCGGGCACCAGACCTCCGCCGAGCACCCGGTCCAGCTCGCCGACACCGGTGGGCCGTGATCGGCTCGCCTCGACGTCGATCTCGGCGATCGGCCGGGCCGCGCCGCGCACCGGCACGGTGACCGCCGTCCGCGGGGCCGCGCCACCGGGGCCGGTGTCCTCCGAGACGGTGCCCCACGCCTGGCACTCCCCGCACCGGCCCACCCACTTGGACGCGGTCCAGCCGCACTCGGTGCAGCGGAACGCAGGACGGGCGGACCGGGAGGTGGTGGTGCTCACCCGCGCGACGCTACCGACCGCCACCCACACGCACGGGCGTGAGACGCATCGTGACCGGTCCGTGACCGGCGCGGACCGGTGTGCCCGGGCGCCGCGTCGGACCCGCCCCGTAGGATCGCGCCGTGGCTACAGCGACCCCGCCGGACGACCTGCTCCGGCAGACCCTCGCGGCCGTCGCGCCCGGGACCGAGCTGCGTGACGGGCTCGAGCGGATCCTGCGCGGACGCACCGGCGCGCTGATCGTGCTCGGCCACGACCAGACCGTCGAGCAGATCTGCTCCGGTGGCTTCGAGCTGGACGTCGAGTTCTCCTCGACCCGGCTGCGCGAGCTCGCCAAGATGGACGGCGCGATCGTGATGGAGCCGGCCCGCGACCGGATCCTGCGCGCGGCCGTGCAGCTGCTGCCCGACCCGAGCATCCAGACCTCCGAGTCCGGCACCCGGCACCGCACCGCCGAGCGCGTCGCCAAGCAGACCGGCATCCCGGTGATCTCGGTGTCCGCCTCGATGCGGATCATCGCGCTCTACGTGAACGACCAGCGGCACGTGCTGGAGAACGCGGACGCGATCCTGTCCCGCGCCAACCAGGCCCTCGCCACCCTGGAGCGCTACAAGTCCCGCCTGGACGAGGTCAGCGGCACGCTGTCCGCGCTGGAGATCGAGGACCTGGTCACCGTGCGGGACGTCTGCGTGGTGGTGCAGCGCCTCGAGATGGTCCGTCGGATCTCCGAGGAGATCGCCGGCTACGTGGTCGAGCTCGGCTCCGACGGGCGGCTGCTGTCGCTCCAGCTGGACGAGCTCGCCGGCGGCATCGGCACCGACAGCGAGCTGATCGTGCGCGACTACCTGGACTCCTCCCGCCGCGAGCGGGACGTCGAGGCCACGCAGACCGCGCTCGCCGCGCTGGACTCCACCGAGCTGCTGGACCTGTCGCTGATCGCCCGGGTGCTCGGCCTCCCCAGCGGCGTCGAGATGCTCGACTCCGCCACCGGCCCGCGCGGCTACCGCCTGATGTCGAAGGTGCCGCGCCTGCCCGCCGCGATCGTGGACCGGCTGGTCGGCCACTTCAGCGGGCTGCAGAAGTTGCTCGCCGCCGGCATCGAGGACCTGATGGCGGTGGACGGCGTGGGCGAGCAGCGCGCCCGTGCGGTGCGCGAGGGGCTGTCCCGGCTGGCCGAGTCCAGCATCCTCGAGCGGTACGTCTGACCGACGCCTCCGCTCACTCCAGACCGAAGACGACCGGCTCGGTCGTCACGCCCGCGAGGGTGAGCACCGCCTGGTAGGTGCCCGCTCGTGGCGTGCCCTGATCGGCGGGGCAGCCCTCGGCGGACCGGGTCCGGTCCCACTGGAGGGTGCGCTCGTCGGTCTGGCCGGGGCCGAGCAGCAGCTGCAGGGGCGCCGCGTCCGCGGGCGTGCAGTCGGTGCTCGCCCAGATCCGGTCGCTGCCCGAGGTGATCAGGATCGATCGCTGGGCGTCGCCGGCGTCGACCAGGCAGGCGTCCGCACCGTTGTTCACCAGCGTGATCGTGAAGGTCGGCAGCGCGCCCGCGGGGTACGAGGTGCCGTCGGCGGCGAGGGTGACGCCCAGGCTCGCGGCGGCGCAGTCCGGGGTGCCCTCGTCGGCAGGCGTCGTCTGCGGGGACTCGGAGGGCTCGACCGGGGTGGACTCCGTCGTGCCGGCGGTCGGCGTGGCGCCGTCGTCGCGGGAGGTCAGCGCGCGGACGCCGATCACCACCAGCACGACGACCAGCAGCAGCGCGGCCAGCACGACCACGCGTCGCACCCAGTACACCCGCGCGGGCTCGGGCCCCGACGGTCGCAGCACGCTCATCGGTCCGCCCCTCTCGCTTCGTCCGACCCACGCTAACCGCCCGCCCCCGCGCAGCCGCTCAGCCACACCGGACCCGTGGCGTATCCGCCGAGTTGTCAGCTCTTGTCGCTTCAGGGCCTCGCGATGCGACAAGTCATGACAACTCGGCGAACGGACGCGCGCGCAGGGCACGCGGGCGGGTGCGGGTCGCACGCACGGGGGCGCGCGGGTGAGGATGTGCGGCGTGCCGCTCCCGACCGCGATCGTCCCGCCGGTCCTCGACTGGTTCGACGACCACGCACGCGACCTGCCCTGGCGCGCGCCGGAGCGGACGCCGTGGGGCGTGCTGGTGAGCGAGGTGATGCTCCAGCAGACCCCGGTGGTGCGCGTGGAGCCGGCCTGGCGGGCGTGGATGCACCGCTGGCCGGAGCCGGCGGACCTCGCCGCGGCGGCCCCGGCGGACGTGCTGCGCGCGTGGGACCGGCTGGGCTACCCGCGCCGGGCGCTGCGCCTGCAGGAGTGCGCGCGGGCGGTGGTCGAGCGGCACGGCGGGCGGGTGCCGGACGACGAGGCGCTGCTGCTGGCGCTCCCCGGGATCGGGGCGTACACGGCGGCGGCGGTGCGGGCGTTCGCCTTCGGCCGACGCTCGGTGGTGCTCGACACCAACGTGCGCCGGGTGCTGGCCCGCGCGGTGGAGGGCGTCGCGCTGCCCGCCCCCTCGCAGACCGTGGGCGAGCGGCGGCTCGCGGAGGCGCTGGTGCCCGCGGACGACGCGACGGCGGCGCGCTGGGCGGCGGCGTCCATGGAGCTCGGCGCGCTGGTGTGCACGGCCCGCTCCCCGCGCTGCGCGGACTGCCCGGTGCGGGACGCCTGCGCCTGGCGCCGCGCGGGGTCGCCGCCGGACGCGCACGCGGCACGACGCCGCACGCAGGCGTGGGCGGGCACGGACCGGCAGGTGCGCGGGCGGATCATGGCGCTGCTGCGCGACGCCCTGGAGCCGGCACCGGCCGACGCGGTGGCGGCGGTGTGGCCGGACACGGTCCAGCGGGAGCGCTGCCTGGCGTCGTTGCTGGTGGACGGCCTGGTCGAGGAGCTGCCGGGCCCGGGCGGCGCCGACGACGTGGACGGGGTCCGCTACCGGCTGCCGGCCTGAGGGCTGCGCGGCTCGATCTCCACCAGCATCCGGGTGTTGCCCAGGGTGTTCGGCTTCACGCGTGCCAGGTCGAGGAACTCCGCGACACCGTCGTCCGAGGAGCGCAGCAGCTCGGCGTACACGTCCTGTGCGACCACGGTGCCCTCGATCGGCCACCAGCCGTGCCCGGCGAAGAAGTCGACCTCGAAGGTCAGGCAGAACAGCCGGCTCAGCCCGAGGTCACGGGCGCGCTCGGTCAGCGCCTCGAGCAGCGCGTGCCCGACCCGCCGCCCGCGCCACTGCCGGGCGACCGCCAGCGTGCGGATCTCGGCGAGGTCCTGCCACATGACGTGCAGGGCGCCGCAGCCGATCAGCGTGCCGTCCTCGGCCTCGGCGACCAGGAACTCCTGCACGGCCTCGTAGTAGCCGACCCACTCCTTCGCGAGCAGGATCCGCTCGTCGGCGTAGGGCTGCACGAGCTCGCGGATCGCCCGCACGTCGGCCGGGAGCGCCGGTCGGACCCGGAACGCGGGGACGGCGGCGGTGGGGTCGGCGGGCACGGCAGGCTGCGAGGTCACCCGCTCAACCTACGTCCGGAACCGGTGCCGCCGTCCCCTCGTCCACGCCGGCGGCACCCGCGGCCACCCCGACGGTCACCGGCACCACCGGCGGCAGGACCAGCGACCGCGCCTCCTCGCGCGCGGCGGCCACCTGCGCGGGGTCGAGCCCGAGCACCCGCAGCGCCGCGTCGGCCACCAGCGGTGCCACCGCGGCCACCCGCGCCACGCCACCCTCCCGGCGTCCGGTGATCACCGACTCGACCAGCCCGAACACCAGCGTCCCCGCGGCCGGACCGGGTCCACGCCCCGGCGCCTCGACCAGCACGGCGGCGACCAGCGCGTCGTAGCGGTCGCGCAGCCGGGCGCGCAGGTCGCGGAACTCGTCCAGCGCCGGCAGGTCCCCGCCGGCCACCTCGGGCAGCTGCATGAGGGCGCCGACGTTCACCGGGCCGCCGGCGAGCAGCCGGGCGTCGGCGTCGCACAGCGCCCACAGCCGCGCGGCGGCGCTGCCGGGGGCGTCGACCAGGTGCTCGGCGAGCGCGAGCGGCGGGCGGACGGTGCCGAGCAGCAGGGTCTGCAGGATCGCGCCCTTGCCGCGGAAGTGGTGGTAGATCGACGCCTGCTTGACGCCGGCCCGCTCGGCGATGGCGTAGGTGGAGGTCGCCGTGTAGCCGACAGCGCTGAACAGCTCGGCTGCGGCGGCCAGCACGGCGCCGGAGGTGCCCCGGTCGGCGCCCCGCGGCCGGCCGCGACGCGGTGCGGCGTCCGATGCGGGGGCCGGGTCGGCGGTCGTCATGGCGGCGGACGCTAGCAGCGGGGGTGCACCCCGGGGTGTCGGCGGGATGTCGGTGGTGTTGCGGGCGGGCCGTTGGTCCCAGGAGCGGGTCGTCCCCGATCGATCGGCACGGGTGCAGGTCGGCGCGCGCGACCCCCGGCCGACGGGTGTGGCACGGTCGTCGGCTGCACGATCGTCCACCCGGCGGCGCTCAGCCCCGGTGCTCGGTGAGCAGCAGCAGCCGCTGCGCGGTGCGCTCGTCGACCACCAGGTCGGTCATCGTCCCGGCGCGCAGGGCGGCGAGCAGCGGCACGGCCTTGTTGTCCCCGGCGACCGCGCACAGCCGGCGCGGGATCCGCCGCAGCTGCTCCGGCGACGGGCCGGTGGCACGGGCGTTCAGCGCCACGTCCTGCCAGGACCCGTCGGCGCGCAGGAACACTGTGCAGACGTCCCCGACCACGCCCTGGTCGTGCAGCAGCACCACGTCGTCGTCGTCCAGGTAGCCGGCGGCGTACACGTGGCTGGGCACCGAGCCGGTGACCGAGCCGACCGAGAACAGCGCGATGTCGGCGCGGGCCTGCTCGTCCAGCACCCGGCGCACCGAGCGCTCGCGCCACATCGCCTCCTTGGTCTCCGGGTAGTCGAAGAACGCCGGCACCGGGAAGTGGTGCACGCTGGCCCCGAAGGCGCTGCCGAAGCTCGCGATCAGGTCGGACGCGTACTCGATGCCCGAGGTGCGGGTGTTCGCGGCGCCGTTGAGCTGCACGACCACGCTGCCGCGGGTGATCTTGGGCTGGAGCCGCCGGGACACCGCCGCGAGCGTGGTGCCCCAGGCGACGCCGAGGATCATGTCGGAGTCGAACCAGGACGCGAGCAGCCGCGCGGTGGCGCGGGCCACCTGGTCGAGCCGCTCGATCTGCTCGGCGGAGTCCGGCACCGGGACCACGTAGGCGTCGATGCCGAAGAGCGCCGAGATCGACCGGCCGAGACCGGGGGCGCGGGTGGACTCCGGGCGCAGCGTGATCTCGACCAGCCCGGTCTCGCGCGCCCGCTTCAGCAGCCGGGAGACGGTGGACCGCGAGGTGCCGAGGTGCCGGGCGATCACCTCCATCTTGATGTCCTGGAGGTAGTACATGGACGCGGCGCGCAGCACGTCCTCGTTCCGCTCGGGCATCACGGCCTCCTCGCCTGGTCCATCTCCGACGGCCACCCCGCACCCGACGCTGCACGTTCGTGCACAGCGGTTGCGCGTCTGTTCGCGTCGTGGTGACCATAGCGGACAGGCAGGACCGAAGTCCCAGTCTGCGGGCGCAGGTGCGCCCGCCGCAGGACGAACGGCCGAGGACCGATCCGCGACGGAGTGGACGTACCGATGAGGACCGCAGCACTGACCCCCCGCCTCCGCGACGACGCGCTGGCGGCCCTGCGAGCGACCACCGAGGGCGGGCCCGAGCTCGACGTCCTGGTGATCGGTGGTGGCGTCACCGGCGCCGGCATCGCCCTGGACTCCGTGACCCGCGGTCTGTCGACCGCCGTGATCGACGCCCAGGACTGGGCCTCCGGCACCTCCAGCCGGTCCAGCAAGCTGGTGCACGGCGGCCTGCGCTACCTCCAGATGCTCGACTTCCACCTGGTCCGCGAGGCGCTGACCGAGCGCGACCTGCTGATCCAGGACCTCGCGCCGCACCTGGTCAAGCCGGTGCCGTTCCTCTACCCGCTGGAGCACCGGGTGTGGGAGCGGGCGTACGTCGGCACCGGGATCGCGCTGTACGACACCCTGGCCAGCGTCAACGGCCGCAAGCGCGCCATGCCGCTGCACCAGCACGTCACCCGCAAGGGCCTGGAGCGCAAGTTCCCCGACCTGCGCCACGACGCCGCCGTCGGCGCCGTGCAGTACTGGGACGCCAACGTGGACGACGCCCGCCTGGTGTCCACCCTGATCCGCACCGCCGTGTCCTACGGCGCCTACGCCGCCAGCCGCACCCAGGTGATCGGTCTGACCACCACCTCCGGCGGGGCCGTCACCGGCGCCGAGCTGCAGGACCTCGAGACCGGCGAGCGGTTCACCGTCCGCGCCCGGCACGTGATCAACGCGACCGGCGTGTGGACCGAGCAGACCGAGTCGCTGGCGGGCACCGAGGGCGGCCTGCGGGTGCTGGCGTCCAAGGGCATCCACATCGTCGTCCCGCGCGACCGGATCGCCGGGAACGTCGGCCTGATCCTGCAGACCGAGAAGTCCGTGCTGTTCGTGATCCCGTGGTCGCGGTACTGGGTGATCGGCACCACCGACACGCCCTTCGAGCAGGAGCTGACCCACCCGGTCGCCTCCAGCGCGGACATCGACTACGTGATCGAGCACGCCAACGCCGTGCTGGCCCGCCCGCTGACCCGCGAGGACGTGATCGGCACCTGGGCCGGCCTGCGCCCGCTGCTCCAGCCCGGCACCAAGGAGGGCACCTCCTCGGCCAAGGTCTCCCGCGAGCACACCGTCGCCTCCCCGACGCCGGGCCTGACCGTGATCGCCGGCGGCAAGCTCACCACGTACCGCGTGATGGCCAAGGACGCCGTGGACTTCGCGATCGGCTCGCGCGCCACCAGCCTCCCGTCGATCACGCACAAGGTCCCGCTGGTCGGCGCCGAGGGCCTGGAGGTCCTCCAGCGCCAGGCGCGGGACATCGGCGGGCGCTACGGCTGGGACCGTGGGCGGATGGATCACCTGCTGCACCGCTACGGCTCCCTGCTCGGCGAGCTGCTGGAGCTGGTGGACGCCGACGAGGCGCTCGGCCGCCCGCTGGAGCACGCCCCGGCCTACATCGGGGCCGAGGTCGTCTACGCGGTCACCCACGAGGGCGCCCTGCACCTGGACGACGTGCTGATGCACCGCACCCGCCTCAACTACGAGCAGGCGGACAAGGGGGTCGGCGCGCTGGACGAGATCGCCGACCTGATCGCCCCCCGCCTCGGCTGGGACGCCGCGACCCGCACCCGCGAGATCGAGGCGTACCGGGCCCGCGCCGCCGCCGAGCACGCCGCCGCCGAGCAGCCCGACGACGCCGCCGCCCAGGCCGCGCGCGCCGCCGCACCCGATCTCGCACCCCTCGTGGACCTGCACACCGTGGACGTCCACGGTGGCCACAAGCCCGGGTCCTCGACCACCACCCCTGCCGCCAACCCGCCGGCAGGTACATGATCAGTGCGTGACTGCGGTCCCCCGGCCGCACTCCGGTCCGCCGGAGCCTTGTGAGAGACATCGACAACGACGTCCGTCCCCATGAAAGAGGTCGACAGTGGAGTCCATCTCGATCGGAGAGGCCTTCCTCTCCGAGTTCCTCGGCACCGCGGTGCTGCTGCTCCTCGGAGCCGGTGTGGTCGCGAACGTGATCCTGCCCAAGACGAAGGGCTTCGGCGGCGGCTGGCTGCTGATCAACTTCGGGTGGGGCCTCGGCGTCTTCACCGCCGTGTACGTGGCCTTCAAGTCCGGCGCGCACCTGAACCCGGCGGTCACGCTGGGCATCTGGGCCGCGGGCAAGGACGAGTTCGCCCCGGGCATCGAGGTGAACGCCGCCAACGGGTTCATGTACATCACCGCCCAGTTCGCCGGTGCCGCCGTCGGTGCGGCCCTGGCCTACCTGGCCTACAAGAAGCACTTCGACGAGGACGCCGACCCCGGCGTCAAGCTCGGCGTGTTCTCGACCGGTCCGGAGCTGCGCTCGTACGGCTGGAACTTCGTCACCGAGGTCATCGCGACCTTCGTGCTGGTGTTCTGGGTCGTCATCTCGGGCAACACCCCGGCGCAGATCGGCCCGCTCGGCGTCGCCCTCGTGGTGGTCGCGATCGGTGCCAGCATCGGTGGCCCCACCGGCTACGCGATCAACCCGGCACGTGACCTCGGCCCGCGCATCGCGCACGCCCTGCTCCCGATCAAGGGCAAGGGCTCCTCGGACTGGGGCTACGCCTGGGTCCCGGTGCTCGGCCCCGCCGTCGGCGGCATCCTCGGCGGTCTGGCCGCCAGCGCCCTCGGCTGGGTCTTCTGACCTGAGCCCACCGGGGCCGGCGCCGCACCGCGCGGGCCCCGGTGGGTGGTCGCCCCCACCCCCTGCGGGGGCGACCACCCACCAACGACATCGCGGCCCCCGCCGCACGCGGCCCGTCGCCGCGCACACCCGCCCCGCACCCGGTGCGCACCGCACCGCCCGGGGCAGCCCTCACTCGACGCGAAGGAAGTCACATGTCCGAGCAGTTCGTCATGGCCATCGACCAGGGCACCACCTCGACCCGGGCGATCATCTTCGACCACGGCGGTCAGATCGTGTCCGTCGGCCAGACCGAGCACCAGCAGATCTTCCCGCGGGCCGGCTGGGTCGAGCACGACCCGAACGAGATCTGGACCAACACCCGTGAGGTCGTCGGCCTGGCGCTGTCCCGTGCCAACAAGACGTACTCCGACATCGTCGCCATCGGCATCACCAACCAGCGCGAGACCGCGGTGGTGTGGGACCGGACCACCGGTCAGCCCGTCTACAACGCGATCGTCTGGCAGGACACCCGCACCCAGAAGATCTGCGACGACCTCGCGGCCCTCGGCGGCGGCGCGGAGCGCTACAAGTCCCGCGTCGGCCTGCCGCTGGCCACCTACTTCTCCGGCCCGAAGATCCGCTGGATCCTCGACAACGTCGAGGGCGCCCGCGAGAAGGCCGAGCGCGGCGAGCTCGCCTTCGGCAACACCGACTCCTGGGTGCTGTGGAACATGACCGGCGGCGTCGACGGCGGCATCCACGTCACCGACGTCACCAACGCCTCGCGCACCCTGCTGATGAACGTCGACTCGCTCACCTGGAACGAGGAGATCGCCGCGGAGATGGGCGTGCCGCTGTCCATGCTCCCGGAGATCCGCTCCTCCTCCGAGGTCTACGGCCAGGGGCGTCAGGGCGGCCTGGTGCCGGGCGTGCCGATCGCCGGCATCCTCGGCGACCAGCAGGCGGCCACCTTCGGCCAGGCGTGCTTCGAGGTCGGCACCGCGAAGAACACCTACGGCACCGGCAACTTCATGCTGCTGAACACGGGCACCGAGCCGGTGTTCTCCAAGAACGGCCTGCTGACCACGGTCGCCTACAAGATCGGCGACGCCCCGCAGGTGTACGCGCTGGAGGGCTCGATCGCGGTCACCGGATCCCTGGTGCAGTGGCTGCGCGACAACCTGGGCATGTTCGCCGACGCCCCGGACATCGAGTACCTGGCCAACAAGGTCGAGGACAACGGCGGCGCGTACTTCGTGCCCGCGTTCTCCGGCCTGTTCGCCCCGCACTGGCGCTCCGACGCCCGCGGCGCGCTGGTCGGCCTGACCCGGTACGTGAACCGCAACCACATCGCCCGCGCGGCGCTGGAGGCCACCGCCTTCCAGACCCGCGAGGTGCTGGACGCGATGAACGCCGACTCCGGCGTCGCGCTGACCGAGCTCAAGGTGGACGGCGGCATGACCGCCAACCAGCTGCTCATGCAGTTCCAGGCCGACATCCTCGACGTGCCGGTGGTCCGGCCGAAGGTCGCGGAGACCACCGCCCTGGGCGCCGCCTACGCCGCGGGCATCGCGGTCGGCTACTGGTCCGGCGAGCAGGACGTGATCGACAACTGGGCCGAGGACCGGCGCTGGACCCCGTCGATCGAGGCGGACGAGCGCGACCGGCAGTACCGGCTGTGGAAGAAGGCCGTGACCAAGACCTTCGACTGGGTGGACGACGACGTGCGCTGAGCACCCCGGCACCGCCTGTCGACGGCCCGTCCCCGCTGCGTGCGGGGGCGGGCCGTCGTCGTGCCGGGGTGGGTGCGGGCGGCTCAGCGGCGGCGGAGCAGGCCGCGCAGCCGGGTGGTGAGCGGGGTGCCGCGACGGGCGGCCGGGGGTGCCGCTTGTGCGGCGGGGGTGTCGAGCAGGTCGGCGACGTCGGCGGCCGTGAGCGTGCCGATCCGCCGGTCCCCGTCGAGCACCGCGAGGGCCGGGGCGCCCGGCACGGCGAGCAGCGCCACGGCCTCGGCGAGAGCGGTGTCCGCACGGACCGCCGGCGCGGCGGCCGCGGGTGCCCCGGTGACGGCCGAGGGGGTGGTGACGGGCAGGGCCGTTCCGCTGGACGGGGCCGCACCCGGCGACACGGCCGCCGGTGCGGGACGGTCGGGGTCCACCGGCTGCATCCGGGCGGCCACGCTGCCCGCCGGCCAGGCGAGCAGCCCGTGCGCGGCGGCCGAGCGGGAGCGCCGCACCGCGACCTCGGCCCCCGCACGCTCGTCCTCGTCCAGCAGCCCGAGCAGGTCGGTGGCGGTCCGCGGGTCGAGCACCGCCACCAGACCGCCCGCGGTGTCGGCCGGCACCGCGCGCAGCAGGTCACGGACGTCCAGCAGGCCGAGCGAGCGCAGCAGCGTCCGCGCGGTGCCCGGGTCGAGCAGCCGGACCACCGCGCGGACCTCGGCGTCGGACAGGTCCGCGAGCTGGTCGGCGCGGGAGCGCGGCGCGCGGGTGGCGGCGAGCCAGGCCGCGAGCGCCGCGGCGGTGCCCGCAGCCACCACGTCGTGCAGGTCCAGGTCGGATGCGCGTGCGGCGGGGCGCGGCGGACGCGCGGGGGCGGTCGGGTGGGTCATGACGCACTCCTGACGTGCGGGCCCGAGCACGGGGCGACCGTCCGGCGCACCTGTCGCGCGGCACGGGGGTCCGTGCCGGTCGGGTGGCCCGTCCGGGCGCGGCACCGGCGACGGCGCGGCGCTGCCCTGCGGCTGCCCAGGTCCGTGACGAGGACCGGGTGACGGCGGGGCGCACGGCGCGCCGGGGGCGGCACGGCACGGCGGACGATGAGCGGGTGGTCGCCCGGCGCGGGGGCCGGGATCGGGTCGAGGTGCGCCGCACGCGGCGGCGCCGGCTCCGTCGACGTCCCGGGAGCACGCGGACCTGCTCGCGGTGGAGCGGTCAGGCCGGGGTGCGCTCGCAGATCGCGAGCGGGCGGGACGTCGACGGAGGTCGACTACTGGCGGCGTCGTCCATCAGGTCCACCTCCTCGCGTCGCGCTCGGGGCCGTCCGGCCGGACCGGTCCCCGCGCGCAAGGGTACGCCCGGGCCGGGGCCGGGTCTGCCCGTCGATCGGGTGGCGTGCACCACGCAGACCGGTCGGGGCGCGTCGGCGGCGCCCTCTAGGGTGGAGCGCGTGACGCAGGCATGGGACGACGAGTGGCCGCTCCCCGACGAGCCCCCGTACGACCCCGCCGAGGAACCGCCCTACGACCCCGGGTACCCCGCGCCCGACGCCGCGCCCGGTCCGGCGGCGCCCACGCAGGCCGCCCCGACGCGGGTCGCCCCGGCGCAGCCGTCGCCCGCGCCGGTCCCCGCGCGCCGGCACGCCCCCGCCGAGGACCGCACGCCGCTCGAGGTGCTGCGCGAGGTCTGGGGCTATGACGCGTTCCGCGGCGAGCAGGCGCAGATCATCGACACCGTGGTCGCCGGGCAGGACGCCCTGGTGCTCATGCCCACCGGCGGCGGCAAGTCGCTCTGCTACCAGGTGCCCGCGCTGGTCCGGCACGGCACCGGCGTCGTGGTGTCGCCGCTGATCGCGCTGATGCAGGACCAGGTGGACGCGCTGTCCGCGCTCGGCGTGCGCGCCGGGTTCCTCAACTCCACGCAGGACCTCGGCCAGCGGCGCGAGGTGGAGCGGGCGCTGCTCGACGGGGACCTCGACCTGCTGTACCTCGCCCCGGAGCGGCTGCGGGTGCCGGAGACGCTGGCTCTGCTGGACCGGTGCGAGATCAGCCTGTTCGCGATCGACGAGGCGCACTGCGTGTCCCAGTGGGGGCACGACTTCCGCCCCGACTACCTCGGCCTGTCGGTGCTGCACGAGCGCTGGCCCGGCGTCCCCCGGATCGCGCTGACCGCCACGGCGACCGCCGCCACCCGCGACGAGATCGTGCAGCGGCTGGAGCTGGACGACGCGCGCCGGTTCGTCGCGTCCTTCGACCGGCCGAACATCCAGTACCGGATCGCGGCGAAGGCCAGCCCGCGCCAGCAGCTGCTCGACCTGATCCGCACCGAGCACGCCGGCGACTCCGGGATCGTCTACTGCCTGTCGCGATCCTCGGTGGAGCAGACCGCCGACTTCCTCTCCGCGCAGGGCGTGCCCGCTCTGCCGTACCACGCGGGTCTCGACCGGCAGGTGCGCGCCCGCAACCAGTCGCGGTTCCTGCGCGAGGACGGCCTGGTGATGGTCGCGACCATCGCCTTCGGCATGGGGATCGACAAGCCCGACGTGCGGTTCGTCGCGCACCTGGACCTGCCGAAGTCCGTCGAGGGCTACTACCAGGAGACCGGCCGTGCCGGACGTGACGGGCTGCCGTCGACCGCGTGGCTGGCCTACGGCCTGCAGGACGTGGTGCAGCAGCGCCGGATGATCGACCAGTCCGAGGGCGACGCCGCGCACCGCCGCCGGCTGTCCGCGCACCTGGACGCGATGCTCGCGCTCTGCGAGACCGTCACCTGCCGCCGGGTGCAGCTGCTCGCGTACTTCGGCCAGGACGCCGAGCCCTGCGGCAACTGCGACACCTGCCTGTCGCCGCCGCTGACCTGGGACGGCACCGTCCCCGCGCAGAAGCTGCTGTCCACCGTGGTCCGGCTGGAGCAGCGCGGGCAGCACTACGGCGCCGGGCACCTGGTGGACATCCTGCTCGGCAAGCAGACCCCGCGGATCACCCAGCTCGGCCACGAGGCGCTGAGCGTCTTCGGCATCGGCACCGACCTCACCGACGCGCAGTGGCGCGGCGTCGTGCGCCAGGTGCTCGCCCAGGGCCTGCTCGGCGTGGACGGCGACGGCTACGGCACGCTGCGGCTGACCGAGGCCAGTGCCGCGGTGCTGCGCGGCGAGCGGCAGGTGCCGTTGCGGCAGGAGGCGGCCCGCCCGCCCCGCGCCTCGCGCAGCCGCGCCGGGTCGGCGGGCGGCGGATCCGGGAAGGCCGCCGCGGCGGTGGCGCTGGACGACTCGGCGGCCGCGGTCTTCGAGCGGCTGCGCGCCTGGCGCGCCGGTGTCGCCAAGGAGCAGGGCGTGCCCGCCTACGTGGTGTTCCACGACGCGACGCTCCGCGAGATCGCGACCTCGATGCCCGCCGACGTCGACGCGCTGTCCGGGATCGGCGGGGTCGGTGCCACCAAGCTCGACCGCTACGGCTCGGGGGTGCTGGCCGCCGTGCGCGGCGAGCCCGTCACCGACTGATGGGGGCCGTCCTCGCGGCCCTGGGAACGATCGCCGTCGTCATCGGCGCCGGCTGGTTCGTCGGTCGCGCCGGGGCGCTCGGCGAGGGCGCCCAGCGGGTGCTCGCCGCCACCGCGTTCACCGTCTGCACCCCGGCGCTGCTGATCGACACCGTGGCCCATGCCGACCTGCACCTGCTGCTGTCCCGCTCCGCCCTGGTGACATTCGCCTCCACCACCGTCGTCGCGCTGATCGCCGCCGCCGTGCTGCGCCTGGTCTGGCGTCGCCCCGCGGCGGACGTCGTGGTCGGGGTGCTGTCGTCCTCCTACGTGAACGCCGGGAACATCGGCATCCCGCTCACCGCCTACCTGCTCGGCAGCATCGTCAGCGTCGTCCCGCCGACCCTGTACCAACAGCTCGTCCTGGGACCGCTGGCGCTGATCGTGCTCGATTCGCGCACCGGCCCCGCCCGCGACGCCACCGTCGCCGCCCCGACCCGGCGATCGGGTGCCTGGCGCGCCGCGCGGACCGCCCTCACCCGCACCCTGCGCAACCCGGTGATCATCGGCACCCTCACCGGCCTGCTGCTCGCCGCCCTGCCGTGGGACCTTCCCGGGCTGGTGTTCCAACCGCTGTCGCTGCTCGGTGCCGCCGCTCCCCCGCTCGCGCTGCTGACCTTCGGCATGTCGCTGGCCGCACCGCGCGTGCAGGCCGAGGGCGCGCCCCGCCGCGACCTGGTGCTGGTGAGCGTGCTGCGCAGCGTCGTGCACCCGGCGCTCGCGATCGGCCTCGGCGTGCTGCTCGGCCTGGAGGGGCCCGCACTGCTCGCCGTCGCCGTGGTGTCCTCGCTGCCCACCGCGCAGAACGTGCTGGTCTACGCGATCCAGTACCGGCACGGCACGGCGCTGGCCCGGGACGCGGGGCTGGTGACGACGCTGCTCGCCGTGCCCGCGCTGCTGGTGGTGGCGAGCGTGCTGGGCTGATCGACCCCGTCGGGGGTTGCACTTATAAGTGCAACGTGCCATGCTGGAGCGGACGACGAGGGAGGCATCATGACGATCACCGCACCGGACGCACGCCTGTTCACCAGCACGATCACGCAGAAGCAGGCCGCCCGGATGCTGCACGCGATCGACGGCGCGGGACCCTGGCAGCTCCAGGTGGGCGGCACGACGGTCGAGGTGCCGGACGAGCTGCGCCGCCTGGTGCGCCAGGTGCTCGACACCGTGGCGGCCGACGGGACCGTCCGCATCGGCCCGCTGCCCGAGGAGCTGACGACCACGCTGGCAGCCGCCGTCCTCGGCATGTCCCGGCCGACGCTCATGCGGTTCGTCACCGCGGGCGAGGTGCCCTCGCACCAGGTCGGGAGCCACACCCGCTTCCGAGCGGCCGACGTCCTGGCGTTCGACGAGGCGCTGCGGGCCCGCCAGCGTGCCGCGTTCGACGAGCTGCGCGACCTCGAGGACGAGCTCGGCCTCGACGATTGAGCCTCGTCGAGCCGTCCACAGGCTCGAGCGGAAGATCGGGCCTGTGGACGACGGTCTGGAGGCCCATCGGGGGACCTACCGTCGCGGCATGAGCCTCCGTGTCCTGGTCGACGCCAACGTCCTCTACTCCCGCACGCTGCGCGACTGGCTGCTGCTGATCGCCGTGATCGGCCCGCCCGGTGTGCCGTTCCACCTGTGCTGGACCGAGGACATCCTCGCGGAGCTGGTGTACCGGCTACGACGGGCACACCCCGGCATGGACGGCGGCGCGCTCACGCGCATCAGGGACAGGATCACCCGGACCCTCGCGCGGACCCGGATCGACGACTACCGATTCGACGGGACCTACGCCGGTCCCGATCCGGATGATGCGCACGTCCACGCCGCGGCGGTCGCCGGGGAGGTCGACGCGATCGTGACCAGCGACCGCGGGTTCTCGGCCGGGCTCGACGGCAGCGCGACGCCGTACCGCCTCCTCACCCCGGACCAGCTGCTGATGCACGCTCAAGAGGTCGCCCCCGAGCTCGTCGAAACCGTCGCGATCGATCAGGCCCGCTACTGGCGTCGACGACCCGGGAGCGCCAGCCTCGCGGGTGCGCTGGTCCGCGCAGGCTGCCCGCAGTTCGCGCGGGCCGTCGACACCCACCTCCGCGGTCTCGGCATGCGCGCGGGATGAGGGAGGGGTCCGCGCTCACTCCTCCGCGCGGACCCGACCCACTCACGCGAGAGCATCCACCTGCGCCACCGTCGCGTCCAGCGCCGCGAGGTACACCCCCGGCGCCTCCCGCCGGACGTTGTGCCCCGACCCCGCGGCGGGCACGTGCGTGAGCAGCCCCTCCGGGGCGGTCCCGAGCAGCGCGGCGGCCCGCTCGACCTGCTCCGGCCGGACCACGGACCCGACGGCAGGGTCGGCGGTGACCAGGGTGACCGGCACGCGCACCTCGGCGAGCGCCTCGACCCAGTCCCGCTCGGCCCAGTCGTGCTCGACCTCGGCCAGCCGGGGGTCCATGCCGGTCTCGGACTCGGCCCAGCCGGCGATCTCCGCCTCCGACCAGGTGGGCATGAGCGTGCGACCGACGGTCGCGATCTGCTCGGCGGTGTGGCCGGCGACGCGCGCCAGATCCTCGACGAGCCACGCGGGTGCACCGGGGTCGTCACTGCCCCGCCACGCCGGGTCCTCCAGCAGCAGCCCGGCGACCAGGTCGGGGTGCCGCAGCGCCAGCGCCTCGGCGGTGACCCCGCCCATGGAGTGCCCGACGACGAGCACCGGTCCGAGGTCGAGCCCGCGCAGCGCCTCGGCGACGTCGTCCGCGAGCGCGGAGACCGTGAAGGGCTCGTCCGGCAGCGGGGTGCCGCCGTGCCCGCGGGCGTCGAAGGCGAGCACGGTGCGGTCGGCAGCGAGCCGGGGCAGCACCGCGGGCCAGCACGCGGAGGAGTCGGTGAGGCCGTGCAGCAGCACCACCGGGACGCGACCGCTCGCCGCCGGTCCGGCCTCGATCCACCGGGCACCGCCGGCGGAGGTGCGGCGCACCGCCACCACCGGCTCCGCACCGCCGGACAGCACGGCCGGTCCGCGCGACGCGACCGGCTGCTCCGCGGCGCCCGTCCCCGCGCCCGGCCCGGCGCTCATCGCCCGGTACCGTCCACCGCGTACGGCTCGATGGCGGCGATCTCCTCGTCGGTGAGCGGCGCGGCGTGCAGCGCGGCGACGTTGTCCTCCAGCTGCGCCACCGAGGACGCGCCGATCAGCGCCGAGGTCACGCGGGCGTCCCGCAGCACCCAGGTCAGCGCGAGCTGCGCGAGGCTCTGCCCACGGCCGGCGGCGATCTCGTTCAGCGCGCGGGCCCGGTCGAGGTAGGTCTCGCTGATCGCCTCGGCGCGGAGGAACGTGCCCTGGGAGGCGCGCGAGCCGGCGGGCACCTCGCCGGACAGGTAGCGCCCGGTGAGCAGGCCCTGCGCCAGCGGGGAGAACACGATCATGCCGACGCCGAGGTCGCCCACGGCGTCGAGCAGGGTCTCGGTCTCGCCCTCGGCGACCTGCTCCACGTGCCGGTTGAACATCGAGTACGAGGGCTGGTGGATCAGCAGCGGCGTGCCGAGGTCGGCGAGGATGCGGGCGGCCTCGCGGGTGCGGGACGGCGAGTAGTTGGAGATGCCGGCGTAGAGCGCCTTGCCGCTGGTCACGGCGGTGTGCAGCGCGCCCATGGTCTCCTCCAGCGGGACCGAGGGGTCGGGGCGGTGCGAGTAGAAGATGTCGACGTAGTCCAGACCGGTGCGCGCGAGCGTCTGGTCGAGGGACGCCAGCAGGTACTTGCGGGAGCCGCCGTCGCCGTAGGGGCCGGGCCACATGTCGTAGCCGGCCTTGGACGAGATCACGAGCTCGTCGCGATAGGGGTGCAGGTCCTGCGCGAGGTGCCGGCCGAAGTTCGCCTCGGCGGTGCCGTAGGGCGGGCCGTAGTTGTTCGCGAGGTCGAAGTGCGTGATGCCGAGGTCGAAGGCCCGGCGGATCACCGCGCGCTGCGTCTCCATCGGGTTGACGTCGCCGAAGTTGTGCCACATGCCGAGCGACAGCGCGGGCAGGTCGAGCCCGCTGCGCCCGGTCCGGCGGTAGGGCATCTCCTGGTAGCGGTCGTCGGCGGCGCGGTACGGCGGGATGGTCGGCATCGACGCGGGTCCTCACGATCAGGGCGGCAGGGGCGGGTCGCGCGGACTCCGGCGACCCCTGGTCACGCTAGCGCCTGCCAACCGCACCTCCGTGCACGGTGAGAGGATCGCCCGGTGCTGCACGTCGTCTTCTTCGAGCCCCGCATCCCCGGCAACACCGGCAACGCGATCCGGCTGGCCGCCGCCACCGGCGCCACCCTGCACCTGGTCGAGCCGCTGGGGTTCGTGATGGACGAGCCCCGCCTGCGCCGGGCCGGGCTCGACTACCACGACCTCGCGCACGTGGTGGTGCACCCCGACCTGGACGCGGCGATGGCCGCGCTGGCGGGGTCGCGGGTGTTCGCCTTCACCACGCACACCACCGAGCGCTTCTCCGACGTCGAGTACCGGGACGGCGACGCCCTGCTGTTCGGCCCGGAGCCGACCGGTCTGCCGCCGGAGGCCTTGGCGCACCCGGCGGTGACGGCGCAGGTGCGGATCCCGATGCAGCAGGGGCGCCGCTCGCTCAACCTGACGAACGCGGCCTCGGTGGCGGTGTACGAGGCCTGGCGCCAGCTCGGCTTCCCCGGTGGTGTCTAGCGCGGCGCCACTGACCACATTCCGGACATCGACGCGCGCGGTGCCCCGCGGCGCGCCAGGCTGTGTGGCCCGCACCACACGTCCTGGGAGCCAGCGTTGTCCTCCACCCGCAGCATCCTGCGCCGCAAGTCCGTCGAGGCGTCCCTCGCCACCGCCGAGGACCCGGAGCGCTCGCTCAAGCGCGACCTGACCGCCTGGGACCTGGCGGTGCTCGGCGTCGCGGTGGCGGTGGGTGCCGGCATCTTCTCGGTGGGCGCGACGGCGGCCGCCAACCACGCGGGGCCCGGCGTGATCCTGTCGTTCCTGATCGCCTCGGTCGTGTGCGGGCTGGCGATCATGTGCTACGCCGAGTTCGCCTCGACGCTGCCGGTCGCGGGATCGGCCTACACGTTCTCCTACGCGACCATGGGCGAGGTCGTGGCGTGGATCATCGGCTGGGACCTGATCCTGGAGATGCTGCTCGCCGCCGCGGTGATCGCGAAGTTCTGGGGCGTGTACCTCTCGGACGCCTTCGGGCTGTTCGGGGTGGACGTGCCGACCACGCTGCACCTGGGCGGGGTGGACCTGGAGTGGGGGCCGGTGCTGGTGGTCGGCGTCTTCACGACGCTGCTGGCGGTCGGCACCAAGCTCAGCACCCGGATCAACAGCATCTTCACGATCCTCAAGGTCGGCATCACCCTGTTCGTGATCGTGGCCGGGTTCTTCTACGTGAAGGCCGAGAACTACACGCCGTTCATCCCGCCGTCGCAGCCCGCCGAGCACCCCTCGGGCCTGGAGCAGCCGCTGTTCGCGTTCCTGTCGGGCATGGAGCCGACCACCTACGGCGTGGTGGGCATCCTGTCCGGCGCGGCGCTGGTGTTCTTCGCGTTCATCGGCTTCGACGTCGTCGCCACCACCGCCGAGGAGACCAAGGACCCGCAGCGGGCGATCCCGCGCGGCGTGCTCGGCGGCCTGGCGATCGTCACGGTGCTCTACGTGCTGGTGACCGTGGTCGTCACCGGCATGGTGTCGTACCAGGACCTCGCCGCCTCCGGCTCCCCCTCGCTGACCACGGCCTTCGTGCTGGTGGGCGCGGACTGGGCGGGCAAGGTGATCTCGGTGGGCATCCTGGTCGGCCTGACCTCGGTGATCATGGTGCTGCTGCTCGGGCTGACCCGCGTCGTCTTCGCGATGAGCCGGGACGGCCTGCTGCCGCGCGGCGTCTCGCGCACCTCGCCGCGCTTCCGCACCCCCGTGCGGCTCCAGGTCGGCGTCGGTGTCGTGGTCGCGCTGATCGCCGGGCTGTCCAAGGTCGAGCTGCTGGAGGAGATGATCAACATCGGCACGCTGTCGGCCTTCGTGCTGGTCAGCTTCGGGGTGCCGATCCTGCGCCGCACCCGTCCCGACCTGGCGCGCGGGTTCCGGGTGCCGTGGTCGCCGGTGCTGCCGATCCTGTCCGGCCTGGCCTGCCTGTGGCTGATGACGAACCTGACCACGCTGACCTGGCTGCGGTTCCTCGCGTGGATGGCCGCCGGCCTGGTGATCTACGGGCTGTACTCCTACCGGCACTCGCGGATCGGCCGCGGCGAGGAGCCCGAGCCCGCCGAGGAGCCCGCCCCCGCGCACTGAGCGCATCCCTTCCGGTATCGCCGTTGCCCTCCCCGGGAGGCGAACCTACGCTGGCCGCCTGACGTCCCCCCTGTGGGCCGGCTGTGCACGCCTCCCAGCGAAGGGGACGCCGCATGTCGTACGCCATCGAGACCGAGGGCCTGGTCAAGACCTTCAAGGACACCCGCGCCGTCGACGGGATCGACCTCACGGTCGCCGGCGGGGGCGTGCACGGCTTCCTCGGGCCCAACGGGGCCGGCAAGACCACCACGATCCGGATGCTCGCCACGCTGCTGCGCCCGGACGCCGGCAGCGCGCGGGTGCTGGGGCACGACGTGGTCACCGAGGCCGACGCGGTGCGCGCCACGGTCGCGCTCACCGGTCAGTTCGCCTCGGTGGACGAGGACCTCACCGGCCAGGAGAACCTGGTGCTGGTGGCCCGGCTGCTCGGCTTCTCCCGTCGGCAGGCGCGGTCGCGCGCGGAGGAGCTGCTGGCCGCCTTCGGGCTGGCCGACGCCGCCGACCGGCAGGTGAAGAAGTACTCCGGCGGCATGCGGCGGCGGATCGACATCGCGGCGAGCATCGTGGTCACGCCCGAGCTGATCTTCCTGGACGAGCCGACCACCGGCCTGGACCCGCGCAGCCGCAACCAGGTGTGGGACATCGTGCGCGCGATGGTGCAGGCGGGCACGACCGTGCTGCTCACCACGCAGTACCTCGACGAGGCGGACCAGCTCGCGGACCGGATCTCGGTGATCGACACCGGCAAGGTGATCGCCGAGGGCACGCCCGGCCAGCTCAAGGCCTCGGTCGGTGCCAGCGCCCTGCACGTCCGGCTGCTCAACCCCGACGACCGCCCCCGCGCCCGCGCGGTGCTGGAGCAGGCGCTGGGATCGACCGTGACCGAGGACGCCGACCCGTCGGCGCTCACCGCACCGGTCGACTCCTCCGCGCCGGCCATGCGCGGCATCGCGGCGCTGGAGCGCACCGACGTCCCGATCGCGCAGTTCTCCCTCGGACAGCCCTCGCTGGACGAGGTGTTCCTGGCCCTCACCGGTCGCCCCGCCACCGAGGCCGACGACCCGGACGACGCACCCAGCGAGGGGGCAGCATGAGCGTCGACGACACCCGCACCACCAGCGCCACCACCCGCACCGACGAGGACGCGGTCTCCGCCGTCCGCGGCGTGCTGGTCACCGGGGACCGCCCGCCGCGCGCGAGCGGCCTGACCACCTCGCTCACCTTCGGCTGGCGCGCGCTGCTGAAGATCAAGCACGTGCCCGAGCAGCTGTTCGACGTCACCGCGTTCCCGGTGATGATGACCCTGCTGTTCACCTACCTGTTCGGCGGGGCCATCGCGGGGAGCACCGACGACTACATCCAGTTCCTGCTGCCGGGGATCCTGGTGCAGGGCGTCATCATGATCACGATGTACACCGGCGTCACCCTGAACACCGACATCCAGAAGGGCGTCTTCGACCGGTTCCGCTCGCTGCCGATCTGGCGGCCCTCGGCGCTGGTGGGGATGCTGCTCGGCGACGCGGTGCGGTTCACGATCTCCTCGGTGGTGGTGCTGACGCTGGGGCTGCTGATCGGCTTCCGGCCCGCCGGCGGTCCCGGGGGCGTGGTGGCCGGTGTCGCGCTGCTGCTGCTGTTCGCCTTCGCGTTCGGGTGGATCTGGACGTTCCTCGCGCTGCTGCTGCGCACCCCGAACGCCGTGATGGGCGCGAGCATGCTGGTGATCACGCCGGTCACCTTCGGGTCGAACATCTTCGTGGACCCGGCGACGATGCCGGGCTGGTTGCAGGCCTTCGTGAACGTCAACCCGGTGTCCGACCTGGTGACGGCGGTGCGCGGGCTGATGGGCGACCTGCCGGTCGGCGGCGAGATCCTGACCGTGGTGCTGTGGAGCGCCGGGCTGGTGGCGGTGTTCGGGCCGCTGACCATGCGGCGGTACTCGCGCTGATCTCGCGCTGACCTGGGCCTGACCTGCGCGCTCGCGCGGCCTACGGTGGGACGATCGCCCACCGAGAGGACCCGCGCGTGTTCACCACCCGTCCCGAGCTGCTCGGCACCGTCGGCATGGTCGCCTCGACGCACTGGCTGGCCAGCGCGGTCGGGATGTCCGTGCTGGAGGCCGGCGGCAACGCCTTCGACGCGGCGGCCGCCGCCGGGTTCACGCTCTCCGTGGTCGAGCCGCACCTCAACGGACCGGGCGGTGACGCGCCGATCATCGGGCACGTCGCGGCGGACGGTCGCACCTTCACGATCTGCGGGCAGGGGCCGGCACCGGCCGCCGCGACCATCGAGGCGTTCTCCGACCTCGGCCTGACCGAGGTGCCCGGCACCGGCCACCTGGCCGCCGTGGTGCCCGGGGCCTTCGGCGCGTGGCTGGACCTGCTGGCGCGCTACGGCACGCTCCCGCTGGCGGACGTGCTCGGCCCGGCGATCGGCTACGCCCGGGACGGCTACCCGCTGATCCCGGCCGCCGTGCGGACGATCGGCACCGTGCGCGACCTGTTCGCGGAGCACTGGCCGACCTCGGCGGCGGTCTACCTGCCGGGAGGCGAGGTGCCCGTCGCCGGTGCCCGGTTCCGCAACCCCGACCTGGCGGCGACCTTCGAGCGGATCCTCGCCGAGGCCCATGCTGCCGGTGCCGACCGGGTGGCCCAGATCGAGGCCGCCCGCCGGGCGTTCTACCAGGGGTTCGTGGCCGAGCGGATCGACGCCTTCGTGCGGACCGCGACGCGGGACTCCTCCGGCGCCGACCACACCGGCCTGCTCACCGGGGACGACCTGGCCGCCTGGCGCCCCATCGAGGAGCCGACGGTCGCCCTCGACGTCTTCGGCGTGCAGGTGCACAAGACCGGCAGCTGGGGGCAGGGGCCGGTGCTGCTCCAGCAGCTCGCGCTGCTCGACCGGCTCCAGATCGCCGACGCCGGGCCCGCCGAGCGGGTGCACGCCGTGCTCGAGGTCGCGCACCTCGCCTTCGCCGATCGGGAGGCCTGGTACGGCGACCCCGCCTCCGACGGGCTGCCGGTCGAGGCCCTGCTCGACCCGACGTACACGGCAGCCCGAGCGGTGCTGGTCGGCGAGCGCGCGACGGACGGCCTGCGGCCGGGATCGCCGGGTGGGCGCGAGCCGCGGCTGGCGCGGGTCTTCGGCGAGCCGGTCGACGGCGTCTGGCCGGGGCGCTACGCGGCGGACGGCCCCGGACCCGTCGCGGGCGCGGGCGTCGGCGAGCCGACCCGCGGCACGGGTGACGCCGCCGCCACCGCCCGCCCGGACGGCTCGACCCGGGGCGACACCTGCCACGTGGACGTCGTGGACCGCTGGGGCAACCTGGTGTCCGCCACACCCTCCGGTGGCTGGTTGCAGAGCAGCCCGGTCGTGCCCGGCCTCGGCTTCGGCCTGCCGACCCGCGCGCAGATGTTCTGGCTGGAGGCCGGGCTGCCCTCCTCGCTCGCCCCCGGCCGGCGCCCGCGCACCACGCTCAGCCCGGGCCTGGTGCTGCGGGACGGCGGCGGCTTCGCCTTCGGCACCCCCGGCGGCGACCAGCAGGACCAGTGGACGGTGCCGTTCCTGCTGCACCACCTGCTCGACGGGCTGGACCTCCAGGCGTCGATCGACGCGCCCTCCTGGCACTCCACGCACGTGCCCTCGTCCTTCCACCCGCGCACCAGCGAGCGCCGGGGCGTCGAGGCCGAGTCCCGGCTCGGCGCCGACGTGCTGGCCGATCTGGCGCGGCGCGGGCACGCGGTGCACGACGCGGGGCCGTGGGCGCTGGGCCGGGTGAGCGCGGCGGGCGTGCGCGCCGACGGCCTGCTGCACGCCGCCGCCAACCCGCGTGGCATGCAGGGCTACGCCGTCGGCCGCTGACGCCCCTGATCCCGGCGCGTCCGGCGACGTGATCGAGGGCACAGCGCTTCACCCCCGGAACAAGTTGCTGGACGCAACCGTTGCGAGTAAGTTGCCTGCTGCAACCACAAGAGAGGTCACCGTGCCCGACAGCCCCGCGTACCGCGTCCTGATCGACGCCATCGCCCACCTCGGCCGCGTCCAGCGCGGGCTCGGTGCGACCCTGGCCCGCGACCTGGACTGCCCGCGCACCTCGCTGTCGCTGCTCTGGCTGCTCGACAAGGCCGGTGCCCTCGGCATCGGTGACATCGCCCAGCACCTGCACGTGGACATCTCCGTGGCCAGCCGTCAGGCGACCGCGCTGGTCGACGCCGGCTACGCCGAGCGCCTGCCGAGCCCGGTCGGCGCCGACCGCCGGGTCCGCCCGATCGCCCTGACCGACGCCGGTCGCGCGTTCACCGCCCGCACCAAGATCGAGATGGACGAGCGCGCCGCGATCCTGTTCGGCAGCTGGGACGTCGCCGACCTGCTCACCGCCGCCGACTCGCTCCGCAAGATCGCCGACACCATGGCCGCCCACGGCGACGCCCTGCGCGCCGCCTCCGAGGCCCGCGCCGCCGACGACCCCACCAGCCCCGGCGTCCTCGCCGGCACCACCACCTGACGGTCCGGTCCGCACGGCCCCCGCCGCCCGGACCCACCGCGCAGCACCCGCGGGCCCCGCCCGCGACCACCATCCAGTCCGCCACCGGCGCCGGGCGCACCACACCACCGAGAGCGGGACAGCCATGACCAGCACCACCCGGGCCGAGAGCCCGGCCCTCGCGCAGACCGCCGAGCGCGGCTCCGCACCGATGACGCACCGGCAGGTGATGGAGGCCCTCTCCGGCATCCTGCTCGGCATGTTCGTGTCGATCCTCGCCACGAGCGTCGTCTCCAGCTCGCTGCCGCGGATCGTCAGCGACCTCAAGGGCTCGCAGTCCTCCTACACCTGGGTCGTCGTCGCGACCCTGCTCACCACCACGATCACCACGCCGATCTGGGGCAAGCTCGCCGACCTGGTCGACCGCAAGCTGCTGATCCAGCTCGCGCTGGCCATCTCCGTGCTGTCCTCCGCGGCGGCCGGCTTCTCGCACAACGTCGGCACCCTGATCGGCATGCGCGCCCTCCAGGGCATCGGCGCCGGCGGTCTGACCGCCCTGGCGACCGTGCTGCTGGCCGACATCCTCAGCCCCCGCGAGCGCGGCCGGTACATGGGCCTCATGGGCGGCATCATGGGCATCGGCATGGTCGGCGGCCCGCTGCTCGGCGGGGTGATCACCGACAGCCTGAACTGGCGGTGGAACTTCTTCGTCGGCCTGCCGTTCGCCGTCGCCGCGATCATCGTGCTCCAGCGCACGCTGCACCTGCCGAAGCTGGCCCGCAAGGTCGTCCGGATCGACTACTGGGGCGCCGCGCTGATCTCGGTCGGCATCGCCACCCTGCTCATCTGGGTCACCTTCGCCGGCAACAACTTCGACTGGATCTCCTGGCAGACCGCCGTCATGGTGATCGGCGCGCTGGCCGTGCTGGCCGTGGCCGTCGTGGTCGAGACCAAGGTCGCCGACCCGATCATCCCCATGCACCTGTTCACGAACCGCACGCTGGTGCTGTCGGTGATCGCCTCGATCGCCGTGGGTGTCGCGATGTTCGGCACCTCGGTGTTCCTCAGCCAGTACATGCAGGTCGCCCGCGGCAAGACCCCGACCCAGTCCGGTCTGCTGACGATCCCGATGATCCTCGGCCTGTTCATCTCCTCGACGATCAGCGGCCGGCTGATCACCCGCTACGGCCGGTACAAGGGCTTCATGATCGCCGGCGCGATCTCGCTCACCGCGGGCCTGGCCCTGATGGGCACGATCCGCTACGACACCAGCTTCGTGCTGGTCGGCCTGTACATGTTCGTGATGGGCGCGGGCCTGGGCATGCTCATGCAGAACCTGGTGCTCGCCGTGCAGAACACCCTGGACGTCAGCGAGGTCGGCTCCGGCACGGCCACCGTCGCGTTCTTCCGCAGCCTCGGCGGCGCGATCGGCGTCTCGGCGCTCGGCGCGGTGCTCGGCAGCCGGATCACCACCCTGATCACCGACGGCCTGACCGCGATCGGCGTCGACCCGTCGGCGCTCGGCGGCGGCACCAGCTCGGTGCCGGACGTCTCGACGCTGCCGGAGCCGATCAAGACGATCGTGGAGTCCTCCTACGGCGAGGGCATCGCCGACCTGTTCCTGATCGCCGTGCCGCTGGGCCTGGTGGCCCTGATCGCGGTGGTCTTCCTCAAGGAGGTCCCGCTGGGCCGCCGCTCCGGCGTCGAGCAGCTGCTCGACCAGGACCAGACCGCCGAGGCCGTGGTGGCCGAGGCCGGCACCCCCGGCGCCCAGCAGGCCGTCGGCCAGCAGGCTGAGCACGAGCAGGTCGGGTCCGAGCGGGCTGAGCACGAGCAGGCCCCCGCCCGCTCCTGACCCGCCCCGCACCCCGCACCTCCCCCTCGCCCCCGCGAGGTCGGTGGTTGCGCACGAGGTCGGTGGTTCCGCGTCCCATGAACACGCGTGAACCACCGACCTCGTCGCATGCACGGGTGCGTCAGGATGTCCCCATGAGCAACTCGGAGGCCCTGGCCCGGATCGAGGCCGAGCTCGGTCTGCTGCTGCGCCGCGCACGCGCCTCGGCCGAGCGGCTCTCCCGCGAGGTGCACCCGGACCTGGAGCCCTCCGCCTACCCCCTGCTGGTGCGGATCGAGCGCGAGCCCGACGTGCGGGCCTCCGAGCTGGCCGACCTGATCGGCGTCGGGCGCGGCACCATGTCCCGCCAGCTCGCCAAGATCGAGCGCCTCGGGCTGATCGAGCGGCGCCCCGACCCGGAGGACTCGCGCGGGCAGCTGATCCGGGTCACCGCCGAGGGCGCCCAGCGGGTCGACGACGCGCGCCAGGCGCGACGGGCGCTGCTCGGTCAGGCGCTGGCGGGCTGGGACGAGGCCGAGCGCTCGGTGCTCGCCGACCAGCTCGACCGGCTGAACGTGGACCTGGCGCGGATCACCGCCCCGGGCGCCCCCACCCGGCCCCTGCGCTGAGAGCGCCGGCTCAGACGGCCCAGGTGAGCGCCCACGTGGTGCGCCGGCGGGCCACCGCCGCCACCGCGTCCACCCGCGAGCGGGACCAGCGCGGCGTCATGCTGGTGAACAGGTCCGGCACCTGCCGCTCCCGCGCCACCAGCGCGTCGTAGGGCGAGGGCACCAGCACGTCCACCGGCCCGTGCACCACCAGCACGCCACGCACCGGCACCGGCGAGCCGACGGCTGTGCGCAGCAGCGACCCGGCACGCGCCGCGGTCAACCGCACGTCGCGCAGGTCGGACACGCCCTGCCCGTCGGCCGACAGGTACCGGCCGTCCAGGGTGAACTGCTCGTGGCCCTCGACCAGCGGCGCGCGCTCGGCGACCGCGAAGGCGCCCTGCGGGCCGACCAGCAGGTGCGGGACCACGCTGCCCTGCCGCCCCACCGGGACGTCGTGCAGCACGTGCCAGCCCTCGAGCACCAGCCGGTCCAGCCGGTCGCACAGGGTCTCGTCGATCGCCCGGGAGGCGCCGTCGGCGTGCGGGCTCACCAGGTCCTCGGCACGGTGCCGGCCGCGGTGCGGGGCGTGGTGCTCCTGCTCCTCGGCGTCCGCGGCCGCGCCGGCTCCGTGGCGGGCACGGCGACCGCGCAGGCGGGTGTCCTCGGCGGTGCCCGGGGCGGTGGCGTCCTCGGCCTCGTCGCCGGCCAGCGCCGACGTCGGCAGCACCAGCTCGGGCAGGTCGGCACGCAGGTAGGCCTGCACGGCCTGCCGGACGGCGGCCTCGACCTCCGAGGCCCCCCGCTCGCGCGCGCCCTCCACGGCGACCTCACCGGTCACCAGGTCCACGCTGCCCAGCGGCGCACCGGTCTCGCCCGTGACGTACAACCGGTCGGCGCCGTAACGGCGCCACCGGCGGACGATCAGGGCCTGCTCCACACCCGTTCTATCGGCAGCAGAGCGGTCCCTCTGAACCTCCTGAGGACCGCTCCGCCACATGGGTTTCAGCGTACGGCGGGCTCGAACGTCAGGCTCACCGAGTTCATGCAGAACCTGTCACCGGTCGGCGTCTGCGGGGCGTCGTCGAACACGTGCCCCAGGTGGCTGCCGCAGCGTGCGCAGCGCACCTCCGTCCGCACCATGCCGAGGCTGCGGTCCTCGATCAGCTCGACCCGGTCACCCGCCAGCGGCGAGTAGAAGCTCGGCCACCCGCAGTGCGAGTCGAACTTCGTCTCCGACCGGAACAGCTCGTTGCCGCACGCCCGACAGCGGTAGACGCCCTCACGCGCCTCGTCCAGCAGCTCGCCGGTCCACGGGCGCTCCGTGCCCGCCAGCCGCAGCACCTGGAACTCGGCGGGGTTCAGCTCCACCCGCCACTCGGCCTCGTCCTTGGCCACCTCGTAGGTCCGCTCGCTCATGCGTCGCGCACTCCCCTCGCTCTGGTTGCCCGGCGTCCGGGACCCCGGACACCCGCGCACCAGAACACTCCACCCCCGCCCCCTGTTCCGCACCCCAGCCCGCACGCACCCCGCGCCCGCTCCCCAACCCGCGCGCACCCCATCCGCGCACCACAGCCCGTGAGTTCGGTGGTTCGGGCCGAGTTCGGTGGTTCGGGGGCTGTTTTCTCGCACGAACCACCGAACTCGGCGGAAGCGCGCGAGCGCAGGAGCGGGGCAGGGGTGCGCGGGTGAGCGTGAGCGCGCGGGGGTGTGTCAGCCGCGCGCGGGTGTCAGCCGCGCGGGGCGGCGGCGGGGCGGGTGGCCCGGCGGGATCCGCCGGAGCGCTGCCGCCCACCGGACGCACCCGCACCCGCACCCGCGCCGGAGCCACCGCGGGCCCCGCCACCGAGCGACGAGGACGGGCTGTCGCCGCCGGAGGACCAGCGCACGGTCGAGCCGCCGACCACCGGGGCGCCGCCACGACCGCCGGACGCACCCGCGCCACGACCGCCCGCGGACCCACCGGCACCGCCGGCGCCACCACGGCCACGACGCCGGCCGCCACCGGCCTGCGCACCGCCCGCGCCCGCACCGCCCGCGCCCGCACCGCCACGCGCACCCGCATCGCGCCCGCCGGCACCCGGCCCACGCCCACCACGGCCGGAACCGGCACCCTCAGCAGCCGCGCCGCGACCGCCCGCGCCCTGCTCGCCGGAGCCCGAGCCGACGCCCGCGCCCGCACCGCCACGCGCACCCGCATCGCGCCCGCCGGCACCCGGCCCACGCCCACCACGGCCGGAACCGGCACCCTCAGCAGCCGCGCCGCGACCGCCCGCGCCCTGCTCGCCGGAGCCCGAGCCGACGCCCGCGCCGGCCCCGCGGCCGCCACGTCCACGCCCGCGTCCACGCCCCGTCCCGGCCGCACCCGCCGCACCCGACGCGCCGCCGGCCGCACCCGCGCCGCCACGTCCACGCCCACGACCGCCGCCGCCCGACGCCGCCGGAGCGGCCACGACCACCGGCTCCACGTGCGCCGCGACCTCGCCGACCAGCGCGGCGATCACCGGCGAGCCGGGGGCCACCCGCTGCGGGGTGACGGTGATGCGCGCCTTGCGGGTGAGGTCCCGCACGTCGCCGGCCTGCTCGGGCAGCTGCACGGTCACCACGTCGCCGCCGGAGCCGGCACGGGCGGTGCGCCCGGAGCGGTGCAGGTAGGCCTTGTGCTCGGCCGGCGGGTCGACGTGCACGACGAGCTCGACGTCGTCCACGTGGATGCCGCGGGCGGCGATGTCGGTGGCGACGAGCACCTTGACGTCGCCGGAGGTGAAGGCGGCGAGGTTGCGCTCGCGCGCGGCCTGGCCGAGGTTGCCCTGGAGCTCCACCGCGGGGATGCCGTCGGCGGTGAGCTGCTTGGCGAGCTTCTTGGCCTGGTGCTTGGTGCGGGTGAACAGCACGCGGCGGCCGGTGCCGGAGGCGAGCTCGCGCACGACCTCGCGCTTGCTCTCGGCGTCGGAGACCACCAGCACGTGGTGGGTCATGGTGGTGACGGCGGCCTCGCCGGGGTCGACCGAGTGTGTCAGCGGCTGATGCAGGTACCGCTTGACCAGCGTGTCGACGCCGTTGTCCAGGGTGGCGGAGAACAGCATGCGCTGGCCGACCTTGGGCGTGCGGTCGAGCAGCCGGCGCACCACGGGCAGGAAGCCGAGATCGGCCATGTGGTCAGCCTCGTCGAGCACGGTGATCTCAACGCCCTCCAGCGAGCACAGGCCCTGGCGGATCAGGTCCTCCAGGCGGCCGGGGCAGGCGACGAGCACGTCGATGCCGCCGTTGAGGGCCGTGACCTGCCGGCTCTGCGCGACGCCGCCGAAGATCGTGGTGCTGGTCAGGCCGAGGGCGGTGGCCAGCGGCTCCACGGTGGCGTGGATCTGGGTGGCGAGCTCGCGGGTGGGCGCGAGCACCAGCGCGCGCGGGCGTGCCGGGGCGCGGCGGGTGCCGGAGGCCGCGAGGCGGGCCACCATCGGCAGCGAGAACGCGAGGGTCTTGCCGGAGCCGGTGCGGCCACGGCCGAGGACGTCGCGACCGGCCAGGGTGTCCGGCAGGGTCGCGGTCTGGATCGGGAAGGGCTCGGTGATCTCGCGCTGGGCGAGGGACCGCACGAGGGCGGCCGGCACACCGAGGTCGGTGAAGCTGGGCATGTCGAAGGCGCCTTTCCGGCGTTGGAGGGTGCGTCCGCACCACGTGCGCGACGGCGACGGGATCCCGGCGCCGGCGGCTCAGTCAGGCGAGCATCTGCTGGCGGCGCTGGGCGCCCTGCGTCCGCAGCACGTAGCGGAACAGCTCGTCCGTCTCCCGCGGGGAGGTCTCCACGAACCGGCAGCCGTAGTGCGACCCGGTGCGCGAGGGCTGGGCGCGGACGACGACCGCCTGCAGCCAGAACGCGTCCGACAGCTCGGGGAAGACGAACCTGATCGTGCTGCCGGGGGGCAGCTCGGTCTGACTCATCATACGCATCCCGTGCGCGGAGACATCGAGCAGGGTGAAGCGCAGCGCGAACTCGTCGCTGTGCTCCCGCCCGTCCTCCTCGACGTTCTCGGCCGGCGCAGCGCCCTCGGCGGCGTGCTCGGCGGTCCACGGCACCCGGGCGAAGCCCTCGCACTCCACGGTGACCGAGACGCGGGCGACGGCGCGCTTCTGCACGGTGGACAGCAGCTCGACGCCGGTGAAGGCCACGGTGTCGGCGGTGACCCGAGCGACGTCGCCCACGTAGACGCACTCGCCCCGCACGTCGTCCAGCACGACCAGCCGGGCGTGCGCGTCCTCCGGGACCCCGCGCACGATGCCCTCGGTGCCCATCCACAGCACGCCGTCCTCGAAGGTGCGGACGTACCCGTGCAGCACGGCGGCCCCGTCGATCTCGACGGTGCACAGTGCCAGCTCGTGCATGGGGCATCCATCCGGACGGGGGGCAGGGGGCGCAGGGAGACTACCGCTGCGAACGCGCACGGGGAGCGATCTGGACGGCTGCCGCGGGCCCCGGGGCGCAGAGTTCACCCCGGCGTCACTCGGTCGGCCCTGAGCCCACCATGTCCGACAAACCAGGCGAAACGCCCAGGAAGGGAGGATTCTCGCCTTTTCCGGCATCTCACACCTAGTCTCGGCCCCAGACCGCGCGCACCCGCGAGCAGTCCCTGCCCTGCGAACTCGCGAGGTCCCCGCTGGCAACCGCACGACGACGCTGGCCCCTGACCCGGTACTTCGCCGTCGTCAGCGTCGTCGCCATGCTCATCCTCGGGGTCGCGCTGGTGTGGGTGACGTCGCGCGTCATGTCCGACCAGGCGCGATCGGACGGCATCGGGCTGGCGCAGAGCATCGAGGCCTACGCCACCGCGCCGGTGCCCGAGGAGGCGTACACGATCGGGGTGCTCGACCCCACGACCGTGCAGTCCGTCGCCATGCAGGTCTCCGGGTTCACCGATCTCCAGCGCCTGCGGCTGTGGACCGTCGACGGCACGCTGCTGTTCGACTCCCGCTCCGACGCCACCGGGTTCGCCGACGGCGACCGCCTCGACGCCGCCGTCCGCCAGCAGGAGCCGGACGCCGAGGTCGTCACCGAGGTGCGCGGCGACGAGTTCGGCGGCACCGAGAGCACCCTGCTCGACGTCTACGTCCCGATCGACCACGACGGCACCGTGGTCGGCGCCGCCGAGGTGATGCTCGACTACTCCGGGACCACGCAGGCGGTGAACTCCGCGGTGCGCACGGTGAGCCTGGTGGTCGCCGGCGGGCTGGTGATCCTCTGGCTGCTGCTGTTCCGCACCGTGTGGAACGCCTCGCGCCGGTTGCAGTCCTCGGCGCTGGAGAACGCGCGCCTGGCGCTGCTCGACTCGCTGACCGGCCTGCCGAACCGCCGGATGCTCGCCGACCGGCTCGGCCGCGCCATCGCCGAGCACACCGAGACCGGGTCCACCGTCGGCCTGGCGCTGCTGGACGTCGACCGGTTCAAGGACATCAACGACTCCCTCGGCCACGACCGCGGCGACGAGCTGCTGGAGCAGGTGGCCGCCCGGCTGCGCGGCGCGCTGCGCGAGGACGACATGGTGGCCCGGCTCGGCGGCGACGAGTTCGCGATCCTGCTGCCGGACGTGCGCTCGGTGGCCGACGCCGACGCCGCGGCCCGCCGGGTGCGCCAGCTGTTCGTGCCGCCGTTCATGCTCGGCGACCTGGCGCTGCACGTCGACACCTCGATCGGCGTCGCCTGCCTGCCGGACCACGCCGACGACGCGTCCTCGCTGATGCGGATGGCCGACGTCGCCATGTACACCGCCAAGACCCACCGGCTCGGCGTCTCGGTCTACTCCCCGGAGGAGGACGACTCCTCGCCCGCCCGCCTGGTGCTGCTCGGCGATCTGCACCGCGCGCTCAGCGTGGAGGACGAGCTCGAGCTGCACTACCAGCCGAAGATCGACCTGCGCACCGGCCGCACCGTCGGCCTGGAGGCGCTGATGCGCTGGCGGCACCCCACCCGCGGGATGCTGCCGCCCGACCTGTTCGTGCCGCTCGCCGAGCAGTCCGGCCTGATCCACGACCTCACCCGGTACGCCCTCGGGGTGTGCGTGGCCCAGCTGGCCGCCTGGCGGGACGAGGGCGGCGAGCCGGTGCCGGTGGCGGTCAACCTGTCGGCGCACGACGTGACCTCCCCGGCGGTGGTCGAGGTGATCGAGGGGCTGCTGGCCCGCTACGACGTGCCGCCCGCGCTGCTCGAGGTCGAGATCACCGAGACCGCGCTGGTCACCGATCCGTCCCGCGTCGTCCCGGTGCTCCAGCGGCTCGGCGACACCGGCGTGCGGGTGTCGATCGACGACTTCGGGATCGGCAACACCTCGATCTCCCAGCTGCGCGACCTCCCGGTGCACGGGCTCAAGATCGACCGGCTGTTCGTGGCCGACCTCGGGGCGGACGGGCGCCGGGGGTCGGAGGTCGTGGTCAAGGCGATGGTCGACCTCGCGCACTCCTTCGGCCTGGAGGTCGTCGCCGAGGGCGTGGAGGACGACGGCACCGCGGAGGCGCTGCGCCGGCTCACGGTGGACCAGGCGCAGGGCTACCTGTACTCCCGCGCCGTCCCGGCGGCCCGGCTGCGGCCCGAGGACCTGCCCCGTAGCAGCAGGTCACGACAACCTGTCACACCCGTCACCCGAGAATCGGGCACTTCACCTCAAGCCGGTCAGCCCGACGACCGATAACCTCCGATACGACCGGTTTCGACTCACCCGCGAGGACGACCCTGCGATGGACGAGCTGCTCCGCGAGATGATCACCCCGCCGCCGCCGCGGCGTGACCCCGCGCGCCGCCGACGGCTGATCGGCACCGTGGCGATCCTCGGCATGGCCGGGCTCGGCATGACCTCCCTGGTGACCTCCGCGGTCTTCACCGACCAGGACGACACCGGACGCACCGGCATCATCACCGGCACCGTCGACATCGAGGCCGGCGAGAGCGTCGCGTTCACCCTGCCCTCGGGCAACCTCGCCCCCGGCGACTCGGTGTTCAGCCCGGTCACGGTGAACAACGCCGGGTCGCTGGCCCTGGCCTACGACCTGTCCTACACGGCCACCGACCGCGCGACCCCGACCGGCGGCTCGATCAAGCCGCTGTCCGCGCAGATCGGCCTGTCGCTCTTCCAGGTGACCTCCGACGCGGCGTGCACCGCCGACGGGGTGGCCGCGCTGACCCCGCTCAGCACCGTGCCCTCGCTCAGCTCCGGCGAGATCGCCGCGGACCGCCGGCTGATCGCCGGTGCCACCGAGACGCTCTGCGTGCAGGTGTCGCTGCCCGCCGAGCTCGCCACCGAGTTCCAGGACTCCGCCGCCGACCTGGCCCTGAGCTTCGCCGCGGTCCAGGACCCCGACAACCCGCACGGGTCGTAGCGCCGGGAACCCCGCCGCGATGAGCAGGAGGACGTCCCCACCGGTCGAGCGCCGGGCCACCCAGCCCGAGCGCCCGCGCCACAGACCCCGGGCGTCCCTCCCCCGCCGCATCACCACCTCCGCGCTGTGGACGGTGATCGTGGTGTGCGGGCTCGCGTACGCCGGGTCGCTGGCCGTCCCGCTGTGGTTCCAGGCCAACGGCCAGCGGCTGCTCGTCGTCACCTCCGGGTCCATGTCCGGCTCGCAGGAGGGTGCCTTCGACGCCGGGGACGCCGTGGTCATGCGCCGGATCGACGACCCCTCGCAGCTCCGCGTCGGGCAGGTGGCCTCGTTCTGGCCGGTCGGCTCCGACCAGCTCGTCACGCACCGGATCGTCGCGCTGCGCAACCTGCCGGTGATGCAGCAGGACACCGAGACCGGCCGGATGGTCCCCACGGTCGACCCGGAGACCGGCAAGGTGATCGAGCGGCCGTACATCTTCACCAAGGGCGACGCCAACGCCGACCCCGACCCGGACGCCACCCCGCTCTCCCAGGTGCGCGGCATCGTGCTCAACGTCTACCCGCGCTGGGGCTGGGTGCTCGACTGGGCCGGGTCCGCGCAGGGCCGCCTGGTCATGCTCGGCCCGCCGCTGCTCGCGCTGGCCGTGCTGGAGATCATGTCGCTGGTCACGGACCGTCGGGCACGCGGCGCCTCCGGCGAGCGCGACCGCGCCGCGCAGCAGAAGCACGACGATGCCCTCCTCCTCGGCTGAGCACGCCGGCCGCCGCGACGGCGTGGGCGCCTGGGGACGGCTCGTCCTCGGGGCGGTGCTGCTCGCGCTGGCCGTCGGCGGCCCGCTGCTCGGCCTCACGATCGCCGGGTCGACCTCCGCGGGGTTCGAGAGCACGGACAGCGTGACGATCTCGATCTCGATCGCCCCGACCGCGAGCCCGTCGCCGAGCCCCTCCCCGTCGACCTCGGGCTGACCGCGCGCCGTCCGGGCTCAGCTGAAGCCGATGGCCCGCTTCGCCACGCGGTACGCCAGCACCGACACCCGCCGCCCGGTGCGCCCGGGCAGGTTGGTGAGCTGGCCCAGCGCGCTCCACCGCACGGCGCGGTACAGCCGCGGGTCCTCGGCGCGCAGCTCGGCCCAGAGCCGTTCCTTCTCGGCGAGGCTGGCCTCGGTGCCGGAGCGGATCAGCAGGATCGAGGACACCGCGCAGATGATCGCGAAGTAGTGCAGCAGGTAGGCGTGCAGGCGCCGGTCGACGGCGGGGCCCTGCCGGACCTGGTGCACGTGCCGCATCATCAGCCAGTTGACCCGGAGCTGCTGGTCCAGGCGCCGCAGCATGACGGCCTCCTGCACGGACTGGTCCTCACGCCCGATGTAGTACCGGTACAGGTCCACGTCGAGGTAGAACAGCGTGCGCACGTGGGTCAGCGGCACGAAGGCGTAGAGGCTGTCGACGTAGAAGGTGTGCTCGGGCAGCCGCAGCCCGGCGTCGCGCAGCACCTGCGTGCGGTACGTCAGCGCGTGCATCATCAGGTACTGGCGCTTGCCGAACCGCCGGGTGCGGTCCCAGCCGATGACGCGCCCGATCGGCAGGGCGCCGTCGTAGCGGACCGCGGTCTTGGTCTTCTTGCCGACCTTCTCGTAGACGAAGTTCGACACCAGCAGGTCGACCCCGGTGCCCTCGGCGAGGAAGCCGCGCAGGGTGGCGAGCACGGCGGTCAGCGCGGGGCGGTCCAGCCAGTCGTCGGCGTCCACGACCTTGAGGTAGGCGCCGCGGGCGTGGTCCAGGCCGGTGTTGATCGCCGAGCCGTGCCCACCGTTCTTCTTGCTGATCACCCGGATCTCGGGATGCCGGTCGGCGTACTCCTGGGCCAGGGCGGCGGTGCCGTCGGTGGACCCGTCGTCGATCACCAGGACCTCGACGTCCGGCCCTGCCCCCACCAGCGAGTCGAGGCAGCGCCGCAGGTAGTCCTCGGCGTTGTAGCTCGGGACGACGACGGACAGCACGGGCTCGATGCCCACGGCGCGCACCTCTCGACTCATCCGGCGTGCGCGGCGCGCTCGACCTCGGGATCCTGCTCGGACTCGGGGGTGTTCTTGAAGATGACCTTGAAGATCGGGAAGAACACCCAGAACGAGATCGCCGAGTTGATGATCATCGTCACGACGTCGGCCAGGGTCTCACCGGTCCCACCCAGGCCCCAGCTGTCGATGAAGAGATCGTACACAGGCGTCTTGTACAGCCCCTGGGCGGCGGCCGCGATCAGGGTGATGACGACGTAGGCGATGGCGTACCAGGCGGCGGCCTTGCCCACCGACGAGTTCGACTTGAAGGTGATGTTCCGCTGGGCGAAGAAGTTGATCACCTGGGCGATCAGCAGCGTGATCTGCACCGCGAGGAAGTACGCCAGACCGCCACCGCCCGTGGGCAGCGCACCGGCGGCGTAGTCGAACACGAAGTACTGCGACCCGTCCGGGTTCGAGCCGATCGGCCAGACCTGGAACGCGGTGTCCACCAGGCCCGTCATGCCGAAGACCCACTTGATCGCCGGCATCAGCGCCAGCTGGAGCACCGTGATCCCGTTCGACAGCACGAAGAACACCAGGAACTGGGCGATCCCGGGACGCTTCTCGGCGAACGAGCGCCACCAGGCGCGCAGGCGGGTGAACATGCGATCTCTCTCCACTACTACCGAGGGGCGGGGACGGCGGGCGCTGACGTCGTGGTCAGCGCTGCGGGGGCGTGGTGCCCGACGCCAGGTCCGTGAGGGTGCGGCGGTTGGCCCGGCGGTTCCGGAAGAAGTCCCGGACGATCCGGCCGAGGCCGACCAGGGTGCGGCCGTTGGCGAGGGTGACGATGTCCTCCGCCATCTGCTGCGAGGCCATCCCGTTGCTCATCTTGGAGACGGCGCGGAACGGCATGTTGTAGCGGAACAGGGCGTCCAGGTCGGGCTTGCCCTTCTTCTCCGCCTGGGTGAGCTGCCAGGCCATGAACCGGTGGATCAGGCGCGCCAGCGGGCTGCGGGCGGTGCCCATGCGGCCGAGGGCGTCGTTCAGGCCGAGCGGGCCGGACCAGGTGCCCGCGGGGATCGGGTGGCCGAGCAGGCGGGCGAACTCCTCGTCGGGGACGTGGTGCACGTCGACGGCGCGGTAGTGGTCCAGGCCGGTGTCCGGCGTCGGCGCGATCGTGCCGGTGACGGTGACCTCGGCGGTGAGCCGGATGTCCTCGACGGAGGCACCGACCTGGATCGACCGGGTGCCGGTCTCGACCTGCCAGGCGTCCGACGCGACGTCGAAGTGGCGGAAGGCCTTGTCGTCCAGCGCGATCGTCACGGTGGTCGACTCGCCGGCCTCCAGGTGCACCTTGGCGAAGCCCTTGAGCTCGCGCGCCGGGCCGTGCACGCCGCCTGCCACCCGGCCGACGTAGACCTGCGCGACCTCGGCACCGGCGCGGTCGCCGGTGTTCGTCACGGTGAACGTGACCTGCTCCGGCGTCGCCACCAGGTCCGCGTAGGCGAAGGTGGTGTACGACAGGCCGAAGCCGAACGGGAAGGCCACCGGCACGCCGGCGGTCGCGTAGTAGCGGTAGCCGACGTACAGGCCCTCGCGGTACTCCGAGGTGCGCTCGCGCCCCGGGAAGTACGGGTACGCCGGGACGTCCTCGCCGCGCACCGGGTAGGACTCGGCGAGCCGGCCGGAGGGGTTGACCACGCCGGTGAGCACGTTGAGCAGCGCGTCGGCGCCGGCCTGGCCGGACAGGTAGCCGTGCACCAGGGCGCGGCAGCGGTCGATCCACGGCAGCTCGACGACGGCCCCGGCGCTGAGCACCACGACGACGTCCTGCGTGACCTCGGCCAGCGCGTCCAGCAGGGCGACCTGGTTGGCGGCCAGGGCGAGGTGCGAGCGGTCCAGACCCTCGGACTCGCTGAGCTCGTCCAGCCCGAGGTAGACCAGCACCACGTCGGCGTCCCGCGCGGCGGCGACGGCCTCGCGCAGCAGCGCCTCGTCGGCCACGCCGTCCCGGCGGAAGCCCTGGGCGAAGGCGGTCATGCTCAGGCCGCTGGCACCGATCCGGTCCAGGGTGGTGTCCAGCCGGGTCGGGTTGACCACGGAGGAGCCGGCGCCCTGGTAGCGCGGGGTCTGGGCGAAGTCGCCGATCAGCGCGACACGGGTGCCGGTGGCGAGCGGCAGGATCCCGCCCTCGTTCTTCAGCAGCACCGCGGACTGCTCGGCGACCCGGCGGGCGAGCGCGTGGTGCGCGTCGGCGTCCACGGCGGGGGCGGTCCCGGGCTCGCGGGCCTGCTCGATCAGCGTGAGCAGCTCGTCCACCCGGGCGTCCAGGTCGGCCTCGTCCAGGTCGCCCCGCTGCACGGCGGCGACGATCTGCCGGGCGGAGTCCAGGCCGGGCGCGGGCATCTCCAGGGTGCCGCCGCGCCGCACGGCCTCGGTCACGTCGTTGCTGCCGCCCCAGTCGGAGACCACCGCGCCGTCGAAGCCCCACTCGGTGCGCAGCACCTGCTGCAGCAGGAAGGGGTCCTCGTGGGCGTAGACGCCGTTGACCAGGTTGTACGCCGACATGATCGTGCGGGGGTGCGCCTCGCGCACCACGATCTCGAAGGCCGTCAGGTAGAGCTCGCGCAGCGTGCGCTCGTCCACCACGGAGTCGTTCACCATCCGCCGCAGCTCCTGGCTGTTGGCGGCGAAGTGCTTGGGGCAGGCCGCGACGCCGCGCGACTGGATGCCCCGGACGTACCCGGCGGCGAGCTTGCCGGCCAGGTACGGGTCCTCGGAGAAGTACTCGAAGCTGCGGCCGCCGAGCGGGCTGCGCTTGATGTTCAAGCCCGGGCCGAGCAGCACGTCGACGTCCAGCGCCGCGGCCTCGGTCCCCAGCGCCTCGCCGACCTGCTCGGCGAGGGCGGTGTCCCAGGAGGAGGCGACCGTGGCCGCCGTGGGGAAGCAGGTGGCGGGCACCGAGGCGTTGAGGCCCAGGTGGTCGCCGGAGCCGACCTGCTTGCGCAGGCCGTGCGGACCGTCCGCGAGGGAGATGGAACGCAGGCCCACCCGGGGGACGTCGCGCGTCTGCCAGACGTTCTTGCCGCTGATCAGCGCGGCCTTCTCGAGCAGGGTGAGCTTCTCGATCATCGGGTTGGGCACTTCGGTGTTCCTCACGCTCCGGTCCGGGTGCCCCGGCCGGCTCGACGGTGCGAGCCGGCCGGGGACCGGTGGGTCGGACCCGATGGGGTCCTGGGCAGATCAGGCGATCCGGCTCAGACGGCCGGCGCGGCCTCCGGCTCGTCCGCCGAGGCGGAACCGCCGTCCTCCGGGGTGTCCGTGGGGTCACCGGCGTGCTTGCGCACCCGGCGGACCACCAGCAGGACGCCCGCGATCAGGGCCAGACCGAGGACCACGTCCACGGCGACCTGCACGTACCGCCACGTCGGCGGGGTGTAGCTGAGCTCCGCACCCGAGGCGATGCCGTTCATCGCGTTGGAGTTGGCGACCGCGAACAGGATGTTGTGGGTCGACTTGCGGATGTTCGAGACCGCCTCCGCAGAGGTGGTGTCGGCGAGCGACTTCGACGGCTGGAACGTCAGCATGAGGTCCGAGCCGGCCATGATGCCCTGGTCGGGGTACATGTACCCGTACAGGTTGAAGTCGGTGATCACGATGCCGCGGAAGCCCCACTCGTCCCGCAGGACGTTGGTCATCAGCGCCTCGGAACCGCCGGCCCAGGTGGAGCCGATCCGGTTGAAGGAGCTCATGACCGCGGTGGCGCCCACCTCGGTGGTGGAGACGGTGCCCTGGTCGTCCGAGATGTAGCGCATCTCGGCGGAGCCGTCCTTCAGCGCGATCTCGAAGGCCTTGAGGTAGACCTCACGGATCGTCTGCTCGTCGGCCCAGGTGGCCACACCGTTGTTGACGCGGTTGGTCTCCTGGTCGTTCATCGCGAAGTGCTTGACGTAGGAGTACACGCCCTTCGACGCGGCACCGGAGATGACGTTGGCCGCCAGGTCGCCGGACAGCACCGGGTCCTCCGAGTAGTACTCGAAGTTGCGGCCCGCGAACGGCGAGCGGTGCAGGTTCACCGCGGGGGCGTACCAGCCGTTGGCGTTCAGGGTCAGCGCCTCGTTGCCGATCGACATACCCATGTCACGGGCGAGGTCGACGTTCCAGGTCTGGCCGAGCAGCACCTCGGACGGGTAGGCCACGCCGGAGATCGCGTCGTTGATGAACGAGCTGAAGCCGGCCGGGCCGTCGTAGTCACCGGTGACCTCCTTGACGATCGAGTCGATCGCCCCGGTGTTGTACGCGCCGTTGAGGATGACGTTGGTCATCTCGTCCACGCTGATCTGGTCGAGCAGCGCGTCCCACTGCGGGTCGTCGTAGTCCAGGCCGCGCATGTCGACCAGCGTGAGGTCGCCCTCGACGCCCTGGGTCGGCATCTCGGCGTCGGACGCCTCGGCGGCGGCCGTCGCGTCGTACTCGCCGAAGGCCGCGACGATCTCGTCGGTGGCGACCTTGTCCGCGTCGGTCGGCGCGGTCGGGAAGGTGCCGGCGAAGTCCGCCCGCGACATGCGGATGGCCTTGCCCTCCTCCGGGGTGTCCGAGAACATCGCGGAAACGTCGTCGAACTGGTTGGTGACCTCGGTCTCGTCGGACGCGCGGTGGTTGTCACCGGAGTAGGTGATCGTGTCGTCCACCGTGTAGGTGATCGGCTCGGTGCCGGCCTTCACGGTGTGCGAGTCGGTCTGCGCGGTGATGACGTAGTCGCCCGCGTCCAGCACGTAGGCCTGGGCGTCCTTCTCGTCGTAGGAGGCCATGTCCTCGACGTCGAACGTCAGGGTCACGGTCTCGGAGGCTCCGGGCTCGATCACGCCGGTCTTGGCGAAGGCGCCGAGCACGACCGACGACTTCTCGATGCCGCCCTCGGTGTATGGCGCGGAGTAGTAGAGCTCCACGACGTCCTTGCCCGCGACGTCACCGGAGTTGGTGACCTCGACCGGCACGGAGATCTGGCCGTCCACCGCACCGAGCTCGACGTCGCCGACGGCCCAGTCGAAGGAGGTGTAGCTCAGGCCGTAGCCGAAGGGGTACACGACGGCCTGGTCGTAGTCGAGGAAGCCCTCGACGGCCGCGGTCTCGTAGTACCGGTAGCCGACGTAGATGCCCTCCTCGTACTGGACGAAGTAGCCGTTGCCGTCCACGCCGCGCGCACCGTCGGCCCACAGGCCGGAGATGTTCGAGTACTGGAAGTTCCCGACGTTCACGAAGGTCGGGTCGGCGGTGAAGTCGCGCGAGTAGATGTCCACCGTGCGACCGGAGGGGTTGACCTCACCGGTCAGGATCTTGCCCAGGGCGTTGAAGCCGCTCTGGCCGGGCGAGCCGACCTGGAGCACGGCGTCCACGCCGGCGTCGTCCTGCACGGTGCCGAGCTCCATGCTGGTGGAGGCGTTGACGACCACGATCACGGTGTCGAAGTTCGCCGCCGCGAGCGCGATGGTGTCCTTCTCGTCCTTGTTCAGCTCGAGCTGGTGCTGCCCGGCCTCGTAGTTGTCGTCCCAGCCCTCCATGGAGGTGGCCAGGTCGCCGCCCTCGCCACCCGCACGGCCGATGACGACCACCGCGGCGTCGGCGTAGTCCGCGAAGGACGCGACCGCGTCGGCGGAGTAGTCCGCCGCCGGCATCTCGCCGATGTTGTAGACCGACTGGCTCGGCTGGTCCATCACGATGTTGGTCTTCGGGGCGTCGGCCGCGAAGTCCGCCAGCTGCGTGTAGACCGTGTCGTTGACCTCGATGCCCGCGTTCTCCAGGCCCTTGCGGATGTCGACCGCGGTGGAGGTGTCGGTCGAGCCGGAGCCCGAGCCGCCGTACACCGGGTCGGCCGCCGCGCGGCCCATCAGGGTCACCTTGAGGCCGTCACCGGTCAGCGGCAGCGCGGCGTCCTCGTTCTTGAGGAGCACGGTGCCCTCGGCGGCGATCTCCTGCACGAGCTGGTCGGCAGCGCTCTCCGCCTCGTCGGCGGTGGCGTAGTCGGCCTCGTTGTAGGTGGTGTCCCAGTCCTTGGCCTCGTCCGAGTTCGTCACCGTGTACGTGCCGGTGCCGAGCTGGGAGGCGACCCAGTTGGAGAAGACCCCGAGCAGGATGTTCGCGGTCACCGCGATCACGGTGATGACGCTCAGGACGGGGATCCACACGGCCAGGAACTTCTTGTTCGTCATCGGCCTCTTTGCCGCTTTCCTGCTCACAGCTCTCCTTCGTGCACGAGGGGGTCACCTTGCCCTGCCCCGGGTCCGTGAGGGTACGGCTCGGGTGGATCAGGTGGCGGTCGCAGCCCCTGCTTCTCCCGTTCTGACGTCACTGGCATCCAGGCGAGGAGAGCCGCACGGGCCCGCGCTCATCTGAACGCGACCGCTCTCCCCCTCCGCACGCAGATGCATGAACTGTCGTTTCCGACGCACGATCTGTCGCTCCGTCATCCCTTCGCAGGAACGTCACGACCCATGCAGGCCCGCCCCTTACACTCGTCGCGGCGCGGGCCCGGAGGAGGTCGTGCCGACCCTCCCGGAGGTACCCCATGGATCTGCTCGTCGTCGGCGCGGGCCTGTACGGCCTGACGATCGCCGAGCAGGCGGCCCGCTCCGGGCTGGACGTCGTCGTGGTGGAGCGGCGCGAGCACATCGGCGGCAACGCCTACTCCTCGGTCGACGCCGGCACCGGCATCGAGGTGCACCGCTACGGCTCGCACATCTTCCACACCTCGAACGAACGCGTGTGGGACTACGTCCGGCACTTCACCGCCTTCACCGGCTACCGGCACCGCGTCTACTCCACCCACGCCGGCACCGTGTACCCGCTGCCGATCAACCTCGGCACGCTCAACCAGTTCTTCTCCGCCGCCCTCGGCCCGGCGCAGGCCCGCGCGCTGATCGCCGAGCAGGCCGCCGAGATCCACGGCGACGACGCGACGAACCTCGAGGACAAGGCGATCTCGCTGATCGGGCGCCCGCTGTACGAGGCGTTCATCCGCGACTACACGCTCAAGCAGTGGCAGACCGACCCCCGCGAGCTGCCCGCCTCGGTGATCGCCCGCCTGCCGGTCCGGTACACCTACGAGAACCGCTACTTCTCCGACACCTACGAGGGCCTGCCGGTCGACGGCTACACCGCGTGGTTCGAGAAGATGGCCTCCCACCCGCGGATCGACGTGCGGCTCGGCACGGACTTCCTCGACCCCGCGGAGCCGTACGGCAAGGCGGCAGCGCGCGGGCAGGTGCCGATCGTCTACACCGGCCCGGTCGACCGGTACTTCGACTACGAGGCGGGCCCGCTGTCCTGGCGCACGCTGCGGCTGGAGACCGAGACGCTGCCGGTCGGCGACTTCCAGGGCACCAGCGTGATGAACTACGCCGACGCCGACGTGCCGTACACCCGGATCCACGAGTTCCGGCACTTCCACCCCGAGCGCGAGGACCGGCACGCACCGGACCGCACGGTGATCATGCGCGAGTACTCGCAGCCCGCCGACCCCACCGACGAGCCGTACTACCCGGTGAGCACGGCGCAGGACCGCGAGCGGCTGCGCGCCTACCGCCTGATGCAGGCCGAGGAGCCGGGCGTCACCTTCGGCGGACGGCTCGGCAGCTACCTGTACCTCGACATGCACATGGCCATCGCCTCGGCGCTGACCGCCTGGTCGCAGGGCGACGTGCTGCGCGGAGCCGGCACCCGTGCGACCGCCGGGGTGCGCGCCGGGGTCTGATCCCGGTCCGGGACCGCTGCTCAGGCCTCGACGGCCGGGGTGCGCTCGACCACCGGGCGGGACGGGCGACGCCGCGGCGGACGGCCCTGCGGCACCGGCAGCAGGATCCGCAGCGTGAACCAGGAGTCCTGCGCGTGCACGGTCATCGTGCCGCCGTACTTCTCCGCGGTGTAGCGGATGCTCTTGAGGCCGTAGCCGTGCCGGTCCCGGTCGGCCCGCCGCGTGACGATCGCGCCGTCCTCCATGCGCAGATCACCGGTGAAGTAGTTCTCCACGGTGATCATCACGAAGTTGTTCTGCGCGAACACCGCCAGCTTGATCAGCCGCTCGCCCGGGTCCGGCACCTGCATGACGCCGTCCACCGCGTTGTCCAGCGCGTTGCCGAACACCGCGGCGATGTCCATCACCGACATGAAGTCGAGCAGCTGGCCGTCCACCACGCAGGTCAGGTCGATCCCCCGCTCCGCGCACTCCATCTGCTTGGTCGTGAGGATCACGTCCAGCACCGAGGAGCCGGTGTCGCTGCTCGCCTCGTACCCGCGGATGCTCGCCTCCAGCTCATCCAGGTAGGACGCCTTCTTCGCCGGGTCGCCCTCCGCGCGGATGATGCCGATCTGGTGCTTGAGGTCGTGGTACTTGCGGTTGACGATCTCGATGCTGCGCTTGGACTGGAGGTACTGCTCGTGCTGGCTGCGCAGGATCCCGTCGATCGCCTTGAGCTCCGCCTTGGCGTGCAGCTGCATCCGCTGCCCCTGCTGGGCGTACAGCGCGACGAAGCCGCACAGGTCCACCAGCGTGCGGATGTAGAAGATCTCCGGCCCGAGGCGCCCCGAGAACGGCGTGTTCGCGTTGAGGAAGCTGATGTTGCTCATGAAGAACGTCACCAGCGCGATGGCCACCGCCGAGGCGAGCTCCCGCGAGGACACGTCCAGCGGCGCCGTGCGGCGGAAGTGCCGGGCCTCGATCAGCGACGCCAGCCCGAAGGACGCCGCGTACATCGCCACGCCCAGCAGCAGCTGCCAGGGCAGACCGGCGCCGTCGTCCCGCAGGAACACGAAGCAGTGCACCTGCCAGTGCAGGGCGGCGACCAGCTCGGCCAGCACCAGCGCCCGGGCGGCGAAGTACCCGGCGTCCCGCAGCGACACCCGCGCCGCCACCAGGATGAACCCGAGCATGCACGCCGCCGACAGCAGCATCCCGAACGCCCACAGCCGCAGCGGCAGCTGCCCGGCGAGCACCTGCGCCCCGACCAGCACGCCGAGCCCGGCCGCGGCCACCGCCACGAAGCGCCACACGCTGCCCCGGCGCGGGATCAGCAGCAGGTAGACCAGGCAGGCGCCCCACTCGGCCAGCCCGGTCAGCGGACGCGGGATGTCCGGCAGCGACTGGACGATCGTCAGCGCGGTCTCGAAGGGCGTCATGCGTGCCTCGCCCCCATGTAGTCCGTCAGCGCCGCGAGGAACGCCTTCTTGCGCGGGCGGCTGATCAGCAGGTCGTGGCCGCCGACCATCAGGCAGGAGGACTGCTGCACCGCCAGCACGTGCCGCAGGTTCACCAGGTAGCCGCTGTTCGAGCGGAAGAAGTGCTTGCCCTCGAGCTCGGCCTCCATCGCCTTGAGCGGGGCCACCACCGAGTACTTCCCGTCCACGGTGTGCACGACCACCCGGTGCTTCACGCTCTCCAGGAAGACGATCTGCGCGGTGTCCACCCGCACCAGCCCGCCCTCGACCGTCAGCAGCAGGTAGTCCACCGTGCGGCGGCGCAGCCGCTCCAGGGATCGCTTGATCTCCTGCGAGAACGCGAAGTACGGCACCGGCTTGAGCACGTAGGACAGCGCGTCCACCTCGTACCCACGGATCGCGTACTGCGACATGTTCGTGATGAACACGATGATCACGTCCCGGTCCACCTGGCGGATCCGCTCCGCGGTGGTGAAGCCGTCCATCTCGGTCATCTCGATGTCGAGCAGCAGGATGTCGTAGTCCGGCCGGTACCCGGCGACCACCTCGGCGCCGTCGGCGAAGGTGGACACCTCGAACGTCTCGTCGTGCTCCTGCTCGTACCTGCGCAGGTAGCCGACCAGCAGCTGGGCGCTGGCCGGGTCGTCCTCGACGATCCCGATCCTGATCACGTGGCTCTCCGTGCCGGCCGACCTCGGTGCGGCGGACGGTCCGGGCACCGGAGGACGGCTCCTCGTTCGTGGGGCCGCACGGCGGGGCGTGCCCCCGGGGCCCCACGACGCGGCCGCCATGGTAACCAGCGGCGGACGGCACGTCATGCACCGTCCGCACCACCCGGGTCACACGACCGTGGCGTCCACCGCCCGCACCACCGCGGCGGCCAGGTCGTCCGGGCGGCTGTACTGCGGCCAGTGCCCGGTCGGGATCTCGACGTAGTCCACCTGCCCGATCCGCGCCAGCTCGGCGACGTACGGGTGCTCCTTGGCGATGAGGTCGCGCAGCACCGCCTCCGGCATGGTCGAGGTGATGATCGTGACCGGCACCGCGTAGCGCCGCTCGTCGTGCAGGTGCTGCGGGCCGGCCGCGACCAGCGGCGGCACCGACAGCGAGTCCGCGCGCAGCCGCTCCCACAGCTCCTCGGAGAGCCCGGCGAGCTCCTCGTCCTCGAACAGGCCGCGCTCCGGCATCGGCACCACGCCGTCCTCGACCGGCAGCTCGTCGTTCACCACGCCGCCCTCGCCGAGCGGCCCGCTGTCCACGTACACCACCCGCGCCACCCGCTCCGGCCGCGCGTCCGCGACGGCGTGCGCCACCGCCCCGCCGCCCGAGTGGCCGACCACCACCACCGGCCCCTCCAGGGCGTCGATCGTCTCCGCCACCGCGGCGGCCTGGTCGGCCAGGGTGATCGAGGCGACCTCGTCCGCCGACCCGCCCGTACCCAGCGGCGTCACGGGGTGCGGGGTGTGACCGGCGGCGCGCAGCGCCTCGGTGACGGGCGCCCAGGAGGACGCCGGGAGCCAGAACCCGGGGATCAGCACGATGTCCATGCGACCGACGGTAGACGCGCCCACCCACACCGCCACCGGTCCTGCGGGGTCAGTCCGTCAGCCGCCCCTGGGCGAGCCGGTCCTCCGCCGCGCCCGTCCCGAGCTCGTGCCGGTCGGCGGGGTGGCGCGCGTAGTGCCGCAGCAGCCGCGCGACCAGCTCGGGATCGGAGCCGTGGAGCCGGACCGGGATCGGCAGCTGGTCGGGGCGGGTGCGCGGTCCCGCCGCCGGGCGGTCACGGCCGGACGGCCGCGACAGGTACCGGGTCGGCACGACCTCGCGGGAAGTGATCAGCACCCTCGGAGCCGGGTCGTGGACGAGGTCGATCGCGACGACGTCCTGCCAGGGGACTGACTGCACGCCCTTCCCCGACGCACGCAGGACGTCCTCCGGGCCGAGGCCCACCCGTGGCAGGACCCACGCCCCGCGCAAGGCGGCGACCAGCACCGGCACGATCCCTGCCGACACCACGAGCGCCCCGACCGAGGCGAGCGCGGGAAGACGCAGCCCGCCGTCGACCACGAGCCCCAGCAGGACCGCCGGTCCCATCGCCGCAGCGGCGACGAGCGCGAGGAGCGTCAGGAGGCCGATCGGGCGCACCGGAGGCAGCCACAGCCGCCCCTCCGCGGTCTCCACCTCGATCCGACCGGCCCGGGGGCGGAGCAGCAGCACGCCGACGAACGTCGCGCCCGATCCGACGAGCACGGCTGCCGTGCCGCCCACCACGAGTCCGGTGAACCCGCCCGAGCCGATCAGGACGACGATCCCTCCGGCGACGAGGGCGAGCACCAGCACGAGCAGGGCGACCAGCCCGGCCTGCTGCCCCGTCGTGCCCGCGCGGGTCCGCTCGGGGACCGCGAGCCGCAGCACCCGGCGGCCCACCGGCGGCAGGTCGTCGACCACGTCTCCCCCTTCGGTCCCGGGGAGCCTAGCCGAGCGGATCGCACCGACCCCGCGTGACAGGAGATTTCGACCCGGACCCGCCGATCAGGTCGCGAGCGGTGCGCGCAGGTCGAGCCCGACCGCCACCGACGCACCGGTCGATGCGCGATCCAGCCCCGGGCCAGGCTCTCCCACGCCCAGGTCCCGCACCCGGCGCGCGGGGACGCCGACGTACAGCCCGTCGGGCGCGCAGTCGCGGGTGACGACCGACCCGGCGCCGATCACGCAGCCGTGGCCGATGGTGACCCCGGGCAGCACGGTCACCCCGGAGCCGAGCCAGCAGCCCTCCTCGACGGTGACCGGTGCGCTGCGCAGGGTGCCGCCGCGCCGGTCGGGGCCGCCGATGTCGTGCGTGCCGGTGACCAGGCGGACGTGGTCGCCGATCAGGGTGCGGGCGCCGATCCGCACCGGCGCCTCGGTGTCGACGTAGACATCGTGGTTGAGGAAGACGTCGTCGTCGATCGTGAGCGCGCCGATGCCGCCGAAGGTGAAGCCGGGGCTGACCTCGACCCGTGCGCCGACCTGTGCGCCGGCGGCTCGGAGCACCCGCGCGCGCGTGCTCGGGGTCAGTCCGGGCCAGGCGGCGGCCAGCATCACGAGCTGGCGGCGGCGGGAGGTCGTCACGCGGCCGAGTGTGGCCCTCGACGGTCGACCGTGTGCCCGGTTTGCCCCGTTTTCACCCACGGATGCGCCGTTCGGGCGATCCCCCGGTCGAGCGGGGTGTCAGCCGGTGACGCGCAGGCCGCTACCCGGTGCGGGCTCCTCGGCGGGGTCGACGGCGTGGACGTCCACGGCGGTGACCCGGGCGAACCGGGGGCCGGTGCGCGCCCAGGCGAGCAGCGCGTCGACGCCCTCCGCCGACCCGGCGACGACCGCCTCGACGGTGCCGTCCTCGCGGTTGCGCACCCACCCGTCCAGCCCGAGCCGCAGCGCCTCCGCGCGCAGCGAGGCGCGGTAGCCGACGCCCTGGACACGGCCGTGCACGACGAGACGACGAGCGGTCACCGACCCAGTGTGCCCGTGCGGGGCGGCCGGGGCCTCAGAAGAGATCGCCGAACAGCCGGCTGAGGATCCGGAACGGCCAGGTGATCACCCGGACGACCAGCACCAGCCCACGACCGAGGGTCACCAGGCCGTCGAGCAGGTCGAACGCCTCCCAGACCCGGCGCAGCCCGCCACGCACCCGCGACCAGAACCCGCGTCGGTCGTCCTGCTCCGCCATCGGACCTCCCCGTCGCCATCGGCCCGGCGCGGTGCGTCGGACGCGGCTCACGCTAGCGGGGCGACCGGGGCCAGCGGGGGCGTTCTGCCAGGTCGGCAGAGACCACCGAGGGGCGCCGCGACCGATCGGCACCCCTCGGTGGGGTCAGGGGCGGGGTGCGGTCAGGACTCCTCGCTGATCTCGCCGTCCTGGTCGATCGTGTACGTGGTGCCCGAGTCGGCGGAGGTGCCGCTGATCCGGTACTTCCCCTCGCTGACGGTCACCGAGGAGGTGAGGTCCTCGGTGGCGTCCGAGGGCGTGAACGGGACCTCGACGGAGCCGTAGACGAAGGAGCGCTCGCTGGCCGTGGGCGAGAGCACCACCGTGGCGGCGTTCGGGTAGTCGGCCATCGCCTCGTCCACCGCCCCGGCGGCGTCGCGCAGATCGGTCTCGACGGCGGCGTCGGACGAGCCGCCCGATCCGGAGCCGGTGGTGCCGGTGTCGGTGTCATCGGTGGACCCGCCGGAGCCGCAGGCGGTCAGGGCGGCGACGGTCAGGCCGACGATCGCGGCGAGCAGCGGACGGGCGGTGCGGGTGTGCATGGTGATCCTCCGGTGGGGGTCGATGGTGCGCAACGGTCGACGTCGGTGCCGATCGCCGGTGAGAAGGCCGTGGGCGCGCGCCAGGGGGGCGGACGCACGCCCACGACCGGTCATCCGACCGGGCCCTCCCAGCCCAGTCCGAACCCGAGGGCGTAGGTGCTGCCCGCCGAGTCCACGTAGGGCGCGGTGTCGCCACCGACGTCCTCGAGCTGTGCCTCCACCGCGTCCATCGACGCCGGGAAGGTGATCGGCAGCCGGCCCTGCGGCTCGTGCAGCCCGAGCGCGACCTGCACGAGCGCCTCGTCGCTGGTGCCGAAGCTGACCAGCACGGCGTCCGCCGCCGCCTCGAACTCCGCGGGCACCACCGGGTTGGCGGCCTTGAGCAGGGCGAGCACGGGGATGTCCCGCCCGCTCGCCGCGACGGCCGCGACCGCCCGCTCGAAGGCGTCCAGGTCGGCCTCGTTGGCGATCCGCGAGGTCGCGCCGAGGTAGGAGCGGTTCTCCCGGGTGCCGTCCGGCAGCAGGTCGCCGGAGATCGACGTCGCCCGCACGTGCGGCCCGTCCGCGGTGTACGGGCGGTACTGGAGCGACAGCGGGTAGAAGGCGCCGGTGTCCGGGTCCTCGCCCGCCGAGGTGAAGTTGGTGCCGTTGTCCGGGCTGCGCATGCCCACCAGCACCAGGTCGACGTCGCTCAGGTCGGGCGCGGCGTACGACACCACGTGACCGTCCGCGTCGAGCACGGCCTCGTCGGTGACGACGGTGCCGACGTGCTCGGCGAGCATCTCGACGTCCAGGGTCTCGCCCTCGGCGTACTCGGCAGGACCGAACACCCCGTCGAAACCGGTGGAGTACGAGCGGGGCACGTAGACCGTGGCGTCCGACCAGTCGGCGACCTCGTGCTCCGCGACCGTGCCGTCGGCGTTCTTCAGCATGACGATCGAGTCGAGCTGTGCGGCGGTGCCGGCCTCGACGCGCTCGGCGCTGCCGACGATCTTCTGGGACTCGGCGAGGTCGAGGTAGGGGTCGTCGTACAGGCCGGGCTGGAACAGCATCGTGAGGATGCGGGCGGCCGACTGCTGGAAGCGGGTGTCCGCGTCGACGTCCAGCAGGCCGTCCTCGAAGTCCGCCTGCCACAGCGCGTGCGCCGCGAGCACCGGGCCGACGGCGTTGTTGCCGCCGAACATGTCGACGCCGGTGCGCAGGATCGCGTAGTGCCGCTCGTCCGTGCTCAGGTGCTCGGCGCCCCAGGCCCGCCCGCCGACGACCGCCTCCGGCTCGCCGTCCACCATCGTGACGGTCCAGTCGGTGACGATCACGCCGTCGTAGCCGTTGTCCTCGCGCAGGATGTCGATCTTCCCGGCGTCGTAGGCGGTGGCGATCCGCTCGTCGAACAGCGCCTGGCCGTCGCCGTCCAGGCCGACCGAGTACGAGGCCATCACCGAGGCGGCGTCCAGGTTCGCCAGGAAGGGCACCAGGTGCTCCTCGAGGTTCCCGCCCGGGTAGACGGCGTACTTGCCGGCGTCCGAGTGGGACTCGCGACCACCCTCGCCCATGCCGTCGCCGGGGAAGTGCTTGATCATCGCGGCGACCGACTCCGCGCCCCAGCCGTCCTCGGCGCCCGCGGTCTGCTGGAACCCGTCCACATAGGCCTCGGCGTGGGCGGTCGCCTGCGCGGTGTCCTCGCCGAACGTGCCGTTGACCCGCAGCCAGCGCGGCTCGGTCGCCAGGTCGATCTGCGGGCTGAGCGCGGTGCTGATCCCCAGCGCCCGGTACTCCGCCGAGGTCATCTCGGCGAACTGCGCGGTGACCGCGACGTCACCGGTGGCCGCCAGGCCCAGGCTGGACGGCCACTGCGAGATCGTGTCGCCGGCCGCGACGAACGCGTCGCCCGCCTTCGGGGTGGAGCGTGGGTCGGAGGAGTAGTTGACCGGGACGTAGGGCTCGCCCTCGGCGGCCAGTCCCTCGACGTAGGCCTGCATCTCGTTCACCCAGGTCACGTTCGCCTCGACGTCCGACGGGCCGGCGTTCAGCACGTTGCGCACCCGGTCCTCGGACAGGTAGGTGCGCTGCGCGTCGGTCAGCCCGTCGCCCGGCGCCCGCTCGTGCGAGCTGAACAGCATCAGCCCGGCGATCTGCTCGGTGGACAGCTGCGGCGCGAGGTCGGCGGCGCGCTCCGCAGCGGAGAGCCGCCAGTCCTCCCACGGGTCGAGCTCGCCGTCGCCGTCCATGTCCTTCATGGCGAAGGTGAGGTCCCCGTCCGCGACCTCGATCAGATCGACGCCGCTGTCCGGGCTGTACGACAGCGTCCGCCCGCCGCCCGGGTTCTCCACCCGGATCACCGTGGTCGTGCCGTCGTCCACCTCGCGGGTGGTGTACCGGGTGCCGTCGGCCTCGTCCTCGCCCGGGTCGGCGCACCCGGCCAGACCGGCCACGAGGCAGCCCGTCAGGGCGACCGCCGTCCCGATCGCGCTCCTCGAGGGGCCACGCCCCTGCGTCCTCGTCCTCATCGACTCTCCTCACGGTGACCGCCGCCGGGCGTCCGTGCCCGCCGGGTACCGGCAGGTCATCACGTGGAGACGATGCTACTGATACGTAGCGCACAATCTGTCGGATCTTGCGCACAACCTGTCGCCGCAGGGGTGCCCGTACCGCAGGAACGGCCCGACCGACCCCCCGACCTGCTCTACAGTGCCGAGCAGGTCGGACACTCCCGACCTGCGCCGGGGGGCCGCACAGCCGACCTCGGCGTCGTCCCCGATGCGAGGAGCACCGTGATCGAGATCGCCGGCACCGCCCTGGTCGTCGTCGTGGCCGTCGTCGTCGTGATCGCGCTGGCGATCGTCGCCGCGATCTACGCGAAGGTGCGGTTCAAGATCGCCACCCCCGACGAGGCGCTGATCATCACCGGCCGCAAGCGCGGCGTCGCGGTGATCAACCCCGAGACCGGCGAGGAGAGCACCGACCTGTCCGGCCAGCGCGTCGTGATCGGCGGCGGCACCTTCGTCAAGCCGGTGTTCGAGCAGGTCGCGCGGCTGTCGCTCGCCTCGCAGAGCTTCCCGGTCACCGCCGAGGACGCCACCACCAAGAGCGGCGTCGGCGTCACGCTGCGCTCGATCGCGGTGGTCAAGGTCGGCGGCACCGAGCGCATGGTCCGCGCCGCCGCCCAGCGGTTCGCCGGCCGCGGGCAGGAGCAGGTGATCGAGCAGCAGACCAGCGAGGTCCTGGTCGGTGTGCTCCGCACGATCGCGGGCACGCTCACCGTCGAGTCGATCCTGTACGAGCGGCAGGACTTCTCCAAGGAGGTCAAGGACATCGCGGTGCCGATGCTCTCCGAGCGCGGGCTGGTGCTGGAGAACTTCGAGATCCAGACCGTCGAGGACGGCGGCGACTACATCCGCAACCTCGGCCGCCCGCGCGCCGCCGCCGTCGCCCGCGACGCCCTGATCGCCGAGGCCCAGGCCCAGCAGGAGAGCACCGAACGCTCCAACGAGGCCGCCGTGCAGATCGCCGAGTCGAACAAGGCGCTCGCGCTGCGCAACGCCCAGATCGCCCAGGAGACCGCGCAGGCGCAGGCCGAGGCGGAGGCCGCCCGCGAGCGCGCCGAGGCCGAGGCGCAGCAGGCCGTGCTCGAGCAGCAGGAGCTGGTCGCCCAGCGCCGCGCCGCCCTGCGCGAGCAGGAGCTCCAGACCGAGGTCCGCAAGCCCGCCGAGGCCCGCAAGTACGAGGCCGCGCAGGAGACCGACGCCCGCAAGTACGCCGCCGAGCAGGAGGCGGAGGCCGCCAAGACCACCGCGATCCGCAAGGCGGAGGCCGAGGCGCAGCGCACCACCGCGCAGGCCGAGGCCGAGGCCTCCGCAGCCCGCTCGCGCGCCGAGGCGGCCCTGGTCGAGCAGCAGCGCCGCGCCGAGGGCGCCCTCGCGCTCGCCAAGGCCGAGGCCGACGGCATCCAGGCCCGTGGTGAGGCGCAGGCCGCCGCCGAGCAGGCCCAGGGCCAGGCGCGCGCCGCCGCGATCAAGGCGGAGTCCGACGCGTACCAGGCGTTCCCCGAGTCCGCGCGGCTCCAGATGGTGCTGGACGCCCTGCCCAAGCTCGCCCAGCCCTACGCCGACGCCCTCGGCTCGATCGACGGCATCACCGTGATCGACAAGGACGGCGCGTCCCGGGTGACCGGCCAGGTCGCCACCGGTGTGCAGGAGCTCGCCACCCTGCTCAAGGCGCAGACCGGGATCGACCTGCGCGACCTGGTCCGCGGGCTCGGCGGCGCGAAGCCGTCCGCACCGGTCGCCGCGACCGCCGTCCCCGCACCGGCGGTCGACGCCGCGGAGTGACCCGGCACGTCCCCGGGCAGGCCTGACCCAACGTTCGACCCCCTGCCTCCGTTGTGGTGGCAGGGGGTCGGCACGAGGGAAGGGACGGCGCCGGTGGCGCACTGGAGAGACACCCTGGACCAGATGGTCCAGGAGAGACGGTCCGCGCTCGTCGCGTACGCGCGGCTGTTCACCGCGGACCGCGGCGAGGCCGAGGACCTGGTCCACGAGGCCGTGGTCAAGGTGTTCAGCCGACCGCGCCGCATCGAGGACGTGCACTCCGCCGAGGGCTACGTCCGGCAGGCGATCCGCACGATCTTCCTGGACCAGACGCGCACGCGTCGGGCCTGGCGGACCAAGGAGCACCTGCTCCGGCCCGCGGCCACCGTGCCCTCCGCCGAGCACGCCGCCACCGCCGCCGTGGACGTCGGCCAGGCGCTCGCCGCCCTGCCGCCCCGCGAGCGCGCCTGCGCCGTGCTCCGCTACATCGACGACCTGCCGGTCGCGGAGATCGCCGCGAGCCTCGGCATCAGCGACGGCTCCGTGAAGCGCTACCTGTCCGACGCCACCCGCACCCTGCGCACCACGCTGCGCGTGACCGGCCCCGAGGACGACACGACGGTCGAGACGGTGCACGTCACCGGTCTGGGAGGGGAGCGATGATGGAGCAGAACCTGTCCGACGTCATGCACGGGTTCCTGGACGCCGAGCGCCGCGCCGCCGAGGCGGCAGCCCCGGACACCACCACCGAGACCCACGCCCTCGCCCGCCGGATCGGCCGACGTCGCGCGGTGCGCGGTGCCGGGGTCGGGATCGCGTCGGTGCTGGTGCTGGGCGGGATCGCCCTCGGGGTGCACGCGCTGGAACGGCCGGAGCCGCCGCTGCCCGCCGGGCCGTCGCCGTCGCCGTCTGTGACGGTCGCACCCGCGCCGACGTCGACGCCGGAGGCGCCGGTGGTGGCGCCGACCGCGTACCTGACCGACGCGGTGCCGATGCCGGAGAGGACGTTCGCGCGGACGGACGCGACGTGGCTGATGCTGGAGTACACCGGCCTCGACGAGTCGGGCACCGAGATCGTGCCCCGGCAGACCTACCTGCTCGCGCCCGACGGCGTGGTCTACGTCGTGCCGTTCCCGGACGACCTCGCGGGCGGCCGGGTCCTGGACTGGTACCCCGGGACCGGACTGGTCGTGCTCGGCCATGACATGGAACGCTTCGTCGTCGACCTGCAGACCGGCATTCGAGCGACTGTGCCTGCCGCCGGGAACCTGCAGTTTCTGCCCGGCAGCGACGGCGACCTGGTCGAGTACCACTACGAGGGTTCGAACCTGGTGTTCCAGCGCCTCGACCAGCACGGACGGACGGTCACCGTGCTCACCACGCTAGCTGACGCCGACCACGACCAGGTGTTCGTGGGCCCAGCCGGCGACGCCGTCCTCGTCGAGGACGCCCTCACGGGCACGCAGGCGCTGTCATCGGTCGACGGGAGCACGCTCGCGCTCGACCTGCCCTACCCCGACCGACCGCTCGCATGCCGACCGTGGACCTGGGCCGACGCACGGACCGCCGTCGTCGAGTGCGCCCCGGGCGGCACCGAGGACGTCTTCTACGCCCAGTCGGTCTCGGAGTTCTGGACGGTCCCCCTCGGCGGCGGAGCGCCCACGCGCATCGCCGGGTTCACGGATCCACTGACCGCCGGAGCGGTCTGGCGGATCCACGGGCAGACCGTCGTCGGCGACTACGGGCACTGGGCCACGGGCTCGTCCTGGTTCCGGTCGACCGCAGACGGTCTGGATCCGCTCAGCACCGGCCCGGCGTCCTGGGTCGAGACGATCGGCACCCGTGGTGACGCGTTCCTGCTCAGCGAGTTCCCCGACGGTGCGGACCCGATGATCGTCGCCGTCGACTCGCGCACCGGGGAGCGACGCACCCTGCTCGTGCTACCGGACGCACCGTTCAAGGGCCTCGAGGTCTTCCCGGTCGGACCGCACACCGCGTTCACCTTCCAGGGCGAGTAGGGCTCACCCCGCCGGCCGCCGCAGCGTCCACCGCAGCATCGTCCCGACGAGCGTGTACGGCTCCCCGCCGCGCACCTCGCGGGCGTGCTGCGGCCCGGCGCTGTGCTCCACCACCGACCACCCGGTGAACGTCGCGGCCACCGCCTGCTGCACGTCGTCGGCGGTGAGCGGCGCCTCGATCAGCGCCGGACGCTCCGTGCCGTCGTCCAGCACTTCGCACCGGTCGGCGAGCACCAGCAGGCACGCCACCCCGGGCGCGCGCACCGCCTCGGCGCACCGGGCGAGCGCGGTGCGGAACGCCTCGACCGTCGGCACGTGCTCCAGCGCGGAGCAGGCGAGCACCAGGTCGGCGCTGCACGGGGCGAGACGCAGGTGGGCGAGGTCGGCGCGCACGGCGGCCACGCGGTCGGCGACGCCGGCCTCGGTGGACCCCTCCCGCAGGGCGCGCAGCGCCTCGGGCAGCAGGTCGACACCGAGCACCCGCGCCCCGGGCGCCGCCAGCGCGATCGGCACGGCGTGCCGGCCCTCACCGCAGCCCAGGTCGACGGCCACCCGCAGGTCCGGCACGGCGGCGACCGCGCGCAGCACGTGCGGGGACGGGCGGGTGCGCCAGGCGTCGGCGGGGTCGGCCGCGTCGGGTCGGCGGGCGTAGAGCGCACGGTGGTAGCGCTCGGTCTCCGCGCGGGCCGCGGCGGGGTCGGTCACGCTGCCGAGGGTAGGCCTCGGGCGCGACGGGCGGCCTCGGGAGTACCGGCGCGATCAGCTCGCGTCGGCGAGCTCCGCGCGGAAGTAGCGCGAGTGCGTCCGTCGGACGGTGTCCAGCGAGTCGCTGACGACCGAGACGATCTCCACCTCGTCGTCCACACGCTCGGCCTCGAGGCGCAGGCGCATCTTCAGAGCTTCGCGATGGCCACCCTCACCGTCGAACGTGGTGACCTCGGACGCGCCGGTACGACGGTTGTACTGGATCACGAAGCCGGGCATGGCGGCACCTTACCTCGTCGACTCCGGCGAGGTTCGGACAACGGCCTCGACCTCACCCAGCATCCTGACGACCTTGACCTCTGCCGTACGCAGCTCGGACCACTGCTCGCGCAGCGCGTCGAGCCGGGCGTCATCGCTCGCGATCGATGGGGGATCGAGCAACGCCTCCCGACAGTCCAGCGCCACGCTCGCGTCGCTGACCACCTGCCGCAGACGCTCGATCTCGGCGATCTGCGCGAGGGAGAGAGATTGAAGGCTCTCGACGACCGCACGCATCTCGCGGGTGTCCGCGCGTGGCGGCTCGCCATAACGGATCCCCCCGACCCAACCGGTCGGCGAGCGCCTCGTAGGCGTTGGCCCAGGCGCCCTGGAGATGCGTCCGGACCTGGACCTCGACGCGACCGCGCCCGAGCCGCAGCCAGACGTGTACGGCGCGGTAGCCGGCGCTCGGCTTCGCGCGGAGGTCGTGGATCGCCTCAGCGGGGTGGTCGAACGCTGCGGCGATCGCCTGGGCGACGATCTGTTGCTCCTTCAGCGACATCTCGCACTCGAACCGCACGCCCGCGACGTCCTGGGTGTTGTTCAGCGGTGTGCCTCGACCGCGCCGCAGCTTGTCCCGGAGCGTGTCCAGGGTCTTGGCGCGAGAGGAGATCACCGGGGCAGGCCTTCCGACCAGCAGGCTCTCCCGGTCGAGCGAGCGGATCGCCTCCTGCACGGCCGCAGCCAGCTCGTCGTGCCAGAGGATGACGTGCTCGTAGGTGGGTCCGGGCTGCGGTGTCGCGGTGCCGTCCCGGATCGACGCACCGAGCCGCCGGAGCTGCCTGCCGGTCCACGGCAGGCTCGGCAGGTCGCGGATCGGCGACCGGTCCTCGAGCGTCATCTGCCGACACTACGTCGATCGCATCGCTCTGCACGGACGGATCGTGCGTCAGCGACCGGGAACGCCCGCCGGCGCCGGGGGTCGGCATCGGCGGGCGGGCGGTCCTCCCGGTGCGCGCAGGGGTCAGCCCACCGCCGTCCACGGTCCGGCGGCGTCACCGGGCTGCTGCGCGCGGGTCCACCAGGCGGCCCGGTAGCGGGTGCCGTCGTGCACGACCTCGTCCCCGGCGACGAAGATCCGCGAGGCGGTCCACACGGTGTCACCGGCGGCGTCGGTGACGAGCTGCTGCCAGGGGCCGGTGGGGTCGCCGGGCTGCTGGCCGGAGGTCCACCAGGTCGCCGTCCACCGGGAGCCCGCGTGCTGCACGACGTCGCCGGCCGTGTAGGTGGCGGAGGCCGACCAGGCGGGGGCGGGCACGTCGCCGGTGCGGACCAGCGAGAGGCCGTCGACGGTGAGCGCGGTGCCGCCGGGGCCGGCCGCCTCGACCGCGATGGTGGCGCTGCCGCCGGTGAGCACGACGTCGTCGAGCGTCGCGGTCTGCCATCCGGTCGTGGCGGTGTTCAGGTCCAGCACGGCGGGCTCCCCGGTCGCGGGGGTGACCCGCACCCGGGCGTGGTCCAGGCCGCCGGCGGTGCTCACCTTCAGCGCGAAGGAGTAGGTGCCGTCCGGCAGGTCCACGGTCTGCTCGACACCGCCGGAGTAGGTGGCGGCCGCGCCGAGGCGCAGCGCGAACCGGCTCTGGTCGGCGCCGGGTGAGGGGTTGCTGACCATCGCGGCGGAGCCGGCGTCGACCCGGTTGGTCCACCCGGTGAGGGTGGTGACCGCGATCCGGTCGGCCGCGAAGTCCGGGTTGAGCACGTAGTTGTTGCCCGCGCCGACCTGCCACTCCCCGGTGATCGCGTTCAGGCTCCACTGGCTGACCGAGTGGAACAGCGGGCCGTCCTGCGTGGCGGTGATCGGCAGCCACTGGTTGTAGCCGAGGCCGTTCCACGCGAAGTCGGCCCATCGGTCGCCGGCGTAGACCACGGTCTCGGTGACGGTGCCGGGCACGGTGACGAAGAAGCCGCTCTGGGTGACGTGGCTGTAGTCGCGCTCGGTGCCGGGCAGCACGTACATGGCGGAGTAGGTGCCCTGGATGTCGTCGGTGGTGGACTCGACCAGGTAGGTCTGCGAGGTGTTCCAGCCGTGCAGGTCGGAGGACGCGATGTAGTAGCGGCCACCCAACTTGAACATGGCGTTGCCCTCGCGACCGGATCCCCGGTAGACCTCGACGGCCTGCTCGACGCTCAGGGAGTCGGTGTCGGAGATCCGGGCCACGTAGGTGCGGCTGCGCCCGTCCCGGTAGGAGAAGACCAGGTAGTCGGAGCCGTCGTCGTCGGTGAACACGGTCTGGTCGCCGGTGCCCTGGTTCCAGCCGGGCTTGTTCGGGTTCTCGTAGACGCCGGGGATGTGGGTCTGGAGCGCGGCGTACGCGAAGTCGCCGGTGGGCGAGTCGCCCTGCAGGAACAGGGTGCCCGCGTTGGTGACGCGTGCCGGGTCGGCGTTCTCGAACTGGGTGAGCAGCACGTACTTCCCGGTGGTCTCGTTGTAGACCACGCCGAGCCGGCCGATCCAGGTGGCGTCGCCGAGGGTCTGCATCCGGGAGAAGTAGTCGCCGTTCACGTCCTCGCTCGCGGGGATGTCCACCGGGGTGGCGGTGGTGGCGATGTCGTTCTCGAAGGTCCACGCGACCAGGTCGGTGGAGGAGTACGCGGTGATCGACACGAAGTTGACGTTGTTCGTGTACGCCCGGGACGGGGAGTCGTAGTAGAGCTCGGCGCCGTCGTAGCGCACGCCGTACCAGTACCAGACGTCGCCGAAGCGGAAGATGCCGCCGCCCTGCGAGTAGATCGGGTCGCCGGCGGTGTCGTGCCAGAAGGTGTTGTTCTGGATCGTGCCCAGGGTGCCGGTGCTGAGGGTGACCAGGCCGGCGGCGGCCTGCTGCAGGCCGGTCTTCGCGGCGGCGACCTCGGAGGCCGTCGCGTCCGGGTCGGCGAGCACGGTGGCGGCACCGGTGAGGGCGGCGGCGAAGGGCTGCCAGGAGTCGGCGGTGTATCCGCTCGGCACCCGGGAGGTGTAGTCCTCGACGGCCTCGCGCAGGCCGCGGACCAGCACCAGCGCGTCGCTCGCGGCGGTCAGCGCGTCCCGGGCGGCGGCGTGCGCGGCCTCGTCGGCAGCAGTGTCGGCGAGCACGGCGCGGGCGTCCGCGAGCGCATCGGCCAGCACCGCCCAGGACCCGGCCGTGTGGTCGGCCTCGGTCAGCGTGGAGGCGGCGTCGACCGCGTCCTGCAACGACCCGCCGGCCGGCGCCGTCGCGGTGCTGTCGAACTCGGCGCGGGCGTGGTTCACCCAGCCGACCGCCACGACGCGCAGGGTGTGCGCGCCGGGGGTCAGGCCGCCGTGGCTGAACAGCTCGATGACGTTGTTGGAGTTGGCGCCGTGGTAGTCGACCGTGCCGATCAGCACGTCGTCCACGTAGACCTCGGCGGTGCCGTTGGTGGTGCGGGTGCTGCCGTACAGCCGGAACGCGTCGCCCTCGAACGGGATCTCGAAGAAGTCACCGTCGTTGCCCCAGTGCACGCGGGCGTTGCTCGCCCACTCGTCACCCTCGTAGTAGGTCTGCCACGGGGTGCCCCGGGTGGTGGTGACGTCGGTGTGCTGGACGGTGGTGGTCGTGGTGGTCGGCGCAGCCGTGGCCGCGGTGGTCGCCCACGGCAGCAGCAGCGCCGTGAGGAGCAGGGCCAGCAGCGTGGCGGGCGCTCTGCGGGGCCGGGTGGTGGTCATCGTCGTCCGTCTCCCTTCGGGCGAGACCTCGGTGTCTCGTCGACCAGCCAACCGGGCGGTGGGAGCCGCTCCCATGGCAGATCCCGGGCGGGAGATGGAGGAAACCACGGAGGTGGGATCAGGGGGCGACCCGCAGCGACCACCCGGTGACCCACGGCTCCCCCGGTGCGACGTGCCGCAGGTCGGTGCCGGAGCGCAGCGCGTCCGGCGGGGCCGACATCGGCTCGATCGCGACCGCGCGGCGCGGACCGTCCGGACCCGCGAGGTCAGGGCAGGTGTAGACCTGCACCCAGTGCAGGTCGGCCTCGGTGCGCAGCACCACGCCGGAGCCGTCCGGGCCGGTCAGCCGGTGCGCGTGGCTGCCGTCGGCGCCGGGGACGCTGCGCCAGCAGTCGTTGAGCTCGCTCCCCGCGAGCGCGAGCGCACGCCGCCCCTGTGCCACCGGGTGCACCGCCACCGGCAGCAGCCGGTCGTCCACCTCGACCGCCCGGTCGACGTCCACCTCGAGCACCAGGGCGTCCGTCGGGTGCGCGCCGACCCGCGGGTAGGGGTGGAAGCCGAGCGCGCAGGGCGCGGTCCGGTCGTCCAGGGTGCTGACCCGCGCGGTCACGGCGATCCCGTCCGGGAGCAGCCGGTAGGTCAGGTCGAGCCGCAGGTGGAACGGGTAGCCCGGCTCGTCGTGCACCTCGACCCGGACGGTCACGGCGTCCGGGGACCGATCGACCACAGCGAACCGCCGACCCGTGACGAGCCCGTGGTTGGCGGTGCGCCGACCCGGCTCGGTGAGCGTCAGCCGGTGCTCCACGCCGTCGGCGGACCAGCGGCCGTCGCGCACCCGGTTCGGCCAGGGGAACAGCACGGCCCCGCTGGCGCCGGGCACCGGTGACCCGGCAGGGTGCTCCTCCACCAGCGGCGTCCCGGCGACGTGCAGCAGGCGCAGCCCGCCGCCGGTCAGGTCGACCGAGGCCCGCACCCGGCCGTCGGCGGAGCGCAGGTCCACGCAGGGGTGGTCCACCGATCCCGGCTCAGGCATCCACCGACCACGCGTCCACGGACCACGTCGTGCTGCGGGCCAGCGTCACCGCGTCCAGCGCGCACAGCGCACCGGGCTGCGAGCGACGCCGGTCCACCGCTTCGGCGGGCAGCCACACCTCGGCGGCCGGGTGCAGCGGCAGCACGCGCACCGACACCCGTCCGCCCTCTGCGCCGGGGATCGTGTCCAGGTCGAGCAGCCAGGGCGTGCCGTCCCAGAACCGGTCGGCGACCACGCGCCCGTCCACCAGCAGCTCGGCGACGTCGCCCGCCCAGGAGATCGTGAGCAGGCGGCGGTCCGGGTCCGCGGAGGCGGTGCCGACGTCGTGCAGGTCCCAGCGGGCGGCGTGCGCGGCGATCGTCTCCTGCCCCGGCGCCGACGCGCGGCCCTGCGCGGTGCCGTAGCCCGCGGGGACGGCACCGGCCGGCCGGACCAGGCGGTGCTCCACGGCGCGCGGCGGGCGGGGCGACCCGACGGCCCGCACCTCGGCGGGACGCCAGCCGTCGCCCAACGCGCCCGAACCGGCGCCCGGCGCGCCCGCACCGCCCGTCCGCACCCACACCTCGGGCCGCGCAGCAGCGCGCGCCACCACCGTCCCGTCCTCGACCCACAGCGGCTCGTCCGCGAGCGCCAGCACCCGGCCGGCGGCGGTGTCGAGCACCCACACCCGGTCGGAGTCCCCGGCGGCGACCACCACGATCGTGGCCCGCGCCCCGTCGACCTCGACGTGCAGGGTGCCGCCGGCGCGCCAGCCGACCCGGTGCAGCCCGGGCTCCACCGCGCGCACCCCGTCACCGCGCACGACGGCATGGGCGTCCAGCCGCACGTCCACGTCGATCCCCCGCTCGGCCACCAGCACCAGCGTGGTCGGGTCGAGCAGCGTCAGCGCGGATCCGGTGGCGGACCGCACCTCGACACCGCCCGCGCCGCCGCCGAGCACCAGCCCGAACGGCCAGCGCGCGAGCGTGCCGCCCGGCAGGTCCACCGGGCCGATCGTGGTCCGCCCGCCGGGCAGGTCGAGGTCGAGGCGCACCCCGTGCAGGTCGGGCAGCGGCACGTGCGGCTGGTGCCGGCAGAGGAAGACGAACCCGGACCGCCCGTCGCTGCGCAGCGCCCAGCGCAGGGTGCTGACGTCCTCGACCCCGGTGGGCAGCACCTCGGGCAACGTCGACGGCATGTCGGTCAGCGCGGGCCCGAAGGCGCGCAGGAAGGCGTGCTGCCGGCGCAGCGGCGCGTGGCTGGGGCCGGTCTGGCCGGCGCTGCCGATCGCGGCGTGGAAGTCGTAGTCGAACCGGGGCAGGTCGTTCGGGTACCCGGTGGCGTGCGACTCCTGGAGGTCGGGGCCGGGGTTCGTGCCGCCGGCGTACATGTAGTAGCCCTGCCAGGCCGATCCGCTGGCGATCTTGGCGTGGCCCACGGCGGCGATGTCGTCACCGGTGGGCACCGGGCGGCGGTGGTAGGTGGTCGCCATGCCGCCGCCGAGCTCGCAGGTGGCCGGCGGGAAGGTCTCGTCGCGCGGGCGCACGGTGACGTCGGCGGCCGCGGTGCCGCGCACGTCCGCGCCGACCCCCGGGTCGTCCCACTCGTGGCTGGGGAAGAAGTGCGCACGGAAGGTGGTGTCCCAGGGTGCGCGGGCGTCCACCCAGAACCCGTCGCCGTACCCGGAGTACAGCGGGAACACCTCCTCGGCGGGCAGGTCGGCGCCGCCCCAGGCGGTCGCGGTCCACAGCGGGGCGCGCAGGCCGACCTCCCGTGCCATCCGCTTGAGCGTGCGCAGGTGGCCGGGCTGGTCGTACAGCTCGTTCTCGACCTGGATGCCGATCACCGGGCCGTCCGGGCCGCACAGCCCGGCGAGCTGCTCGCCGATCGCCGCGAACCACGGGCGCACCAGGTCCAGGTAGCCGGGGTCGTCGGTGCGGTGCGCCACCGGTGCCTGCTGCACCCGGTCGGGCAGCCCGCCGTTGCGCACCTCCCCGTGGCACCAGGGGCCGATCCGCAGCACCACCGGCAGCCCGACCTCCGCGCACAGCCGTACGAAGGCCGCCACGTCCAGGTCGCCGTCGAAGCGCGGCGCGGCCGACGTGGGCTGGTGGTGGATCCAGAACAGGTAGGTGGAGACCACGTCGACGCCGCCGGAGCGCATGAGCAGCAGCCGCTCCCGCCAGCGGGCGCGCGGCACCCGGGCGTAGTGGATCTCCCCCGACACCGGCACCCAGCCGACGCCGTCGCGGCTCAGCGCGCGCGAGGTGATCCCGAGGCGCGGGTCGGCGTCCGGCGCGGCGGCCATCGCGGGGACGGTGGCGGGTGCGGCCCAGGGGCGGTGGCGGACGACCAGGTCAGGCACGACGGAACTCCTCGGTGATCGATCGCTGCCAGGCGGCGTCCTGCCACAGCGGGTGGTGCGGTGCGGCGTTCGAGCACGGGGTGATCCCCCAGATCCCCTCGCGCGCGGCGGTGCGGATGCCGGTCTCGGCGATCCGGCGGCCGATCGGCCCCTCCTCGAAGGTGCCGTGCAGCGGCGTGTAGCCGACCCAGCCCTCGCCGATCACCACGGGCACCTGCTGCCGGCGGCCCCAGGCGGCGACCGCGACGACCCGGGACTCGACCTCGCGGTGCATGACCTCGTGGAAGGCCCCGTAGCGCTCGTAGAGCCAGGCGTCCCAGGCGTCGGGGTCGATCGTGTCGTAGCCGTAGAGCATCTGGTCGGTGACCACGGTGGCCGCGAGCTTCCACGCCGCCGGGCGCCCGTACTCCGCCCAGGTGGGGCTGCCGAGGCGTTGCAGGGCGCGCAGCGCGGCGTTCGGGAAGTCCTCGGTGCCGGTGGCGCGGATGTCGATCTGCTGCTGCAACCGGTCGAGCACCCCGTAGGCGTACACGTGGAACTGCCCGGCGGACAGCCCGTCGGGCACGGCCCCCATGTCCAGGTGCGGCGGCTTGCCCAGGCTCGCGGTCACCAGGTGGCCGGGGTGCCGCTGCCGGATCGCGGCGACCGCCTCGACGGTGGCGGGGTGGTCCAGCGCCGGCAGCAGCGAGAAGTCGACCTCGTTGTGCAGCTCGACCAGCGCGACCACCTGCGACAGGCCCGCGTCGGCCACCGCGTCGAGCAGCGCGCACCAGGCGGTCGCCAGCGCGGCGGGCCGCCGGTCGGTCGGGATCGCGTCGATCGCCCAGAACCACCGCTCGTCGGCGGCGAAGGCCGGGGACTGCTGGTGCTCCCACGAGGCGAGCACCACGGTCATCCTCCGCGCGGCCAGCCCGCGCAGCAGCGCGAAGAACCGCGTCCGCAGCGCCACCCGGTGACCGCCCGGCACCGCGTACCAGCGGGTGCCGGTGCCGAAGGGGGTGCCGTCGGCGCGTCGGCCCATCCCCTCGACCGGCAGGTCGTCGGCGAGGTCGTCCAGGCCCAGACCGCCGAACAGCAGCAGCGGCGCCGCGCAGATCCGCACCGTCGTGTACCCGCGGTCGGCGGTCTCGTCGAGGGCGCGGTCCAGGTCGGCGTAGGGCTCCCCCGGCCCGGCGAGCAGGTACCAGGAGAAGTCCCACAGGCTGATCGTCAGGCGGTCCGGCAGGTGGGCGGGGACGCCCGGCGGGCGGGCCGACGTGGTGGAGGTCGTCACAGACCGGTCCCCGTCAACCCGCGCCCGCGCGCCGCCGCCGCCCGCAGCCCGGCGACGTCGCGCGCCCGTCCCGCCCGGTCCTCCACGGTGAACAGCAGCAGCTCCGGCAGCGAGGTCGCGAAGTAGTCCGGCGCCATCGGCGCGCGCTCCAGGTCGTCCGCGGTCTGCTCCATCGCCTTCCACACCTGCTCGGCCGCGTCGGTCTCGCCGAGGCGGTGGTGCGCGACGCCCACCCAGTAGTCGTCGGCGCGGGCCGGTCGGGGGGCGACCGCGAGCGCCCCGCCGCCGTCGCGCGCGCTCCGCCACCGCTGCGTGGCCGTACCCGCGTCCCCGGCGGCAGCGTACGCGTCACCGGCTGCGACCAGCCGCTCCGCGCACGGGTCGGCCGGGTGGCGGCCCTCGCCGAGGTTGAGCGGGGTGGCGGTGTCCAGCAGCGCGGCGGCGGCGAGCGGGTCGGTGCCGAGCAGCGCGGCGGCCCGGGCCACGCAGGCGCGGTCGTAGGCGGCGATCACCCGGCCCTCCCCGCCCTCGAAGGGCTGGAACTCGCGGGTGGTGAGCACGGCCAGCGCCTCATCCACCCGGCCGACGTCCAGCAGCAGCCCGAGGTGGGCGATCGTCAGGTCGTCCCGCTCGGCGAGGTCGCAGCCGGAGGTCTCCAGCGCGGCCAGCCGCTCGGCGCTGCCGACGTCGCGCAGCCGGGCGAGCTGGTCGCGCTCGAACACCAGCCGGGGGCGCGGGCCCCCGTGCTCGATCGCCGCACCGAGGAGCGCGTCGGCAGCGGCCAGGTCGCCGGTGGTGTTCACGGTGGCGAGGGCGGCGTTGCGCAGCACCACCGGGTCGGTGCTGCCGGCGGCGACCGCGGCGACCAGCACGGTGCGGGCGTCGGCACCCCGGCGGGCACCGAGCAGCAGGCTGCCCAGCAGGCCGAGGGCCACCGCGTCGGCGGGGTCGGCCGCGAGCGCCCGGACCAGCACGTCGTGGTCGTCCAGCCCGGCCGGGAACGCGAGGTGCCGGTCGGTCGTGCGCGCGACCTCCCGCGCCGCGGCCGCGTCGGCGCCGTCCAGCAGCGTGGCGCGCAGGTAGTGCGCGACCGGGCCGGCGTTCCCGAAGACCGTGGGACCCAGCGCGGCGGCGCGGTCGGCGCAGGCCAGCGCGAGGTCCCGCTCGCCGAGGTGCGCGAGCTCGTGCGCGATCGTCAGGTGCACCGTCGGGTCGGCGGTGCCGAGCGTGCCGTCGACCGCGCGCAGCAGCGGGTCCAGCGGGTCGGCGGCGAGCGCGGCCGTGAGCGCGGCGGCGGCCTCGGCCGGGCGACCCAACCGGCGCAGTGCCAGCACGCGGACGGCACGGGCGGTGGGGCTGGTGGGATCGGCCACCAGCGCGCGGTCCACCTCGGTCAGCGCCCGCTCCGGGTGACCGGCGCGCAGGTGCACCCGGGCCGCGCCGAGACGTCCGGGCAGCGCGAAGGCCTCGTCCCAGGTCGCCTTGACGAAGGACGCCAGCGCCTCGTCGTCCCGGCCGAGCCGCTCCAGCACCAGCGCGCGCCGGTGGTGCAGCTCACCGGTGCGCGGGTTGAGGTTGCGCCGGGTGATCCGGGCCGCCGCCGCGTCCAGGTGCGCCAGCGCCTCCGGGTAGCGGCCGACGCCGTGCTCGAGCTCCGCCAGCGCCAGGTGCGCGCGGGAGTCCTCCGGGTCGATCTCCAGCACCCGCTCCAGGTAGGGGCGCGGGGAGCGCGAGGGGTGCCGGTACTGCACCAGGTGCTGGGCGGTGAGCAGCAGCTCGTCCACCGAGCCGATCTCGGCGGCGGGTGCGGGGGCGGTGGCCCGCCACGGCTCGGCGGCCGGCGTGGGGTGCGCCCGCCAGTCGACCAGCGGTCCGTCGTCGGTGGTGACGGTGACGACCAGGTCGTCCCGGGACCGCGCGGGCCCCGCCGCAAGCTCGATCATCGCGGGCGCACCGGGCGCCGCACCCACGACCGCCTCGTGCAGCAGCACGTCGTCGGCCAGCACCCGCACGGTGGCGGTCACCGGACGCACCACCGCGAGCCCCACCCGGGCCGACCCGTCGGCCACCTGCACCGACAGCGCCGCCTCGCGGGTGGCCTGGTGCACCACGCCGACGTCCTGCACCGGGTACCAGAACTGCGAGAACGTGCGGGTCTCCCCCGGCGCCAGATAGGAGAAGTCCGGCTGGTTGTCAGTGAACACGCCGGCCATCAGCTCGATGTACGGGCCGTCGCCGTCGGTCAGCTGACGGTCCCAGGCGCGGCCGATCTCGCCGTCGCCCCACGTCCACTGCTTCTTGCCGGGGGCGATCCCGCGCTCCGCCCAGTGCACGAAGCCCGCGCCGGCCCGGTGGTCGTAGCCGCCGAAGAACTCGTCCGCGGTGTCGGTGATCATGTATGAGGTCGGCACGGGGATGTTCGTGTAGCGGTCCAGCCGGTCGGCGCCGGGGTGCTCGGCGGCCAGCGCCGGGTAGTCGACGCCGTAGTACGGCCGGTCGGCGGCGGGGAACGCGGTGATCGCACGGCGGGCGTGGTCGGCCACGTGCCGCACGTCGGTCGGGAAGAACGACTGGTAGTCCTCGTGCACCGCGGCAGCCACGTTCGCCCACCACAGGAACGTCTGCGGCTCGGTGGTGCGGTTGTGCAGGCGGGCGGTCAGCTCGACGGTCGCCTCGTCCGGGCGCAGCCGGATGCCGTGGGTGCCACGCATCCGCTGCATCGGGTCCAGGTCGGAGTGCCAGACCGTCACGCTGCCGTCCTCGGCGCGCTCGATCTCGACCTCGACCGGCAGGTAGGTGCCGGGCCGGTGGTGCTGCGGCCAGTTCAGCTCGACGCCGCCGGACACCCAGGGTCCGCCCAGGCCGACCAGCGCCGGCTTGATCACGTTGTTCCGGTAGAAGAAGTCGTAGCCGCGGGTCTTGTCGTAGCCGATGTGGATCCGCCCGCCGAGATCGGGCAGCAGCATCAGCCGGATCCACGCGTTCTCCAGGTGGATCGCGCGCCACGGGCGCAGCACCGGCCGGCGGGCGATCGAGTCCACGAAGGGCAGCGGGTAGGAGCGGCCGTCGGAGCCCTGGTAGACGCGCTGGTCGAAGAACATCGGGAACGCGTCCGGCTCGCCGGGCTCGTAGGTGGCGATCTCGACGTCCTGCTCCCAGCAGGCCACCCCGCCCTGATCGAGCAGGAGCCGGAGGTCCTGCGGGGGCTCGGGCAGCTCGATCCGGGGCGTCGTCGCGATCATGCCTCGACGCTAGGCGCGGCGACCGGGGGTGCCATAGGGTCGGAACCACGTTCTGCATGGACGAAACGATGGGAGCGACGATGACGACGCCTCGCCGGGAGGGCTTCGCCGACCAGCGGCTGTGCGTGGTGCCCAGGCCCGCGGTCCAGGCCGCCGCCTCGCGCGCCGTGACGCGCCGGCTGGTGGTGACCGACGCCGGGTGGTTCCCGGAGGCCGACGGGCACCTTCGCCAGCGCAGGAACGGTGCCGACGAGGCGATCCTCATGCTGTGCGTGCGCGGCTCCGGCTGGGTCGAGGTGGCCGGCGAGCAGGTGGTGGTGCACCCGTCCACCTGCGTGCTGATCCCGGCGCGCACCCCGCACTCCTACGGGTCCTCACGGGAGCACCCATGGACGATCTGGTGGTGCCACCTCACGGGCAGCGATCTGCGGGACGTGGTCGACGTGCTGGGCTCCGACCACGTCGCGCCGATCTCCCTGCGCTCCCTCGACCGGGTCACCGCGCAGTTCGACGAGCTCGTCTCGACCCTGGAGCAGGGTCAGACCCCCGCGCACCTGCTGGCCGCCACCGGCATCGCCTGGCACCTGGTCGCGCAGATCGCCGTCGACCGGGTGCTGCCCGAGACCGGCACCCCGGTGGAGCGCGCGATCCGCTACCTGCGCGAGCGGATCGACTCCAGCGTGCGGGTCGCCGACCTGGCCGCGCTGGTGGACCTGTCGCCCTCGCACCTGTCCGCGCTGTTCCGGCACGCCACCGGCGGCGGGATCACGGCGTACCACATCGCCCTCAAGATGGCCCGGGCCCGGTCGCTGCTCGACACCACCAGCCTGACCGTCGGCGAGGTCGCCCGGCTGGTCGGCTACGACGACCCGCTGTACTTCTCCCGGCAGTTCCGACGGCTGCACGGCCTCAACCCCACGACGTACCGCGCGCAGCGCAAGGGGTGAGGCCGTGCCGGGCCGAGGCCCACGTGCTCAGGACTTGACCGCCCCCGCCGTCAGGCCGGAGCGCCAGAACCGCTGCAAGGACAGGAACGCCACCACCAGCGGGATCACCGACAGCAGCGACCCGGTGATCACCACGTTGTAGTTGGCCTGCCGGGTCTGCGTGTACCAGTTGTAGATGCCCAGGGTCACCGGGTACAGGTTCTGGTCGGACAGCATGATCAGCGGCAGGAAGAAGTTGTTCCAGATCGACACGAAGCTGAACAGCAGCACCGTCACCAGCGCCGGCGACATCAGCCGCAGCGCGATCGTCCAGTAGATCCGCAGCTCGCCCGCACCGTCCAGCCGCGCCGCCTCCATCAGCTCGTCCGGCATGGACGCCGCCGCGTAGATCCGGCCCAGGTACACCGCGAACGGGTTCACCACCGCCGGGATCAGCACCGCCCACACCGTGTTGACCAGGCCGAGCTTGGCGAACACCAGGTACAGCGGCACCGTGAGCAGCGCGCTCGGGATCAGCACGCCGGCGATGATCCCGCCGAACAGGATCCCCCGGCCGCGGAACTGGTACTTGGCCAGCGCGTACCCGCAGGAGACGCCGAGCAGCGTCGCCAGCACGCCGCCGATGCCGGCGTACATGATCGAGTTCAGCAGCCAGCGCCCGAACAGCCCGTCCTGCCGGGTCACCACGTCGGTGACGTTCGCGACCAGGTCCATGCTGTCGGCGAAGGCGAAGCCGTTGGAGCTGAACAGCCCGCTGTTGCTCTTGGTCGAGGAGACCAGCAGCCACCACACCGGGATCAGGAAGTACACCGCGGCGAGGGTCAGCACGCCCATGGTCGCCCAGGCGGTCGACCGGCTGACCTGGAGCTCGCCGTCCGGGCGCCGAGGGCGCCGGCGGGTGCGGGGCGACGGGGCGGCGACGGCCACCTCCGGATCGCGGGTGGTCGTCGCCATCACTGCTCCTTCCTCATCGCCAGGCGGTAGTACAGGACCGACAGCACACCGGCGATCAGCGCCAGCAGCACCGACACCGCCGAGGCGTAGCCGAAGTCGTTCTTCACGAACGCCGCGCCCATCGCGAGCATCGTCGGCACGTACTCGCTGTTCACGGCGTCGGCGATCACCCGCATCACCTGCGGCTCGTTGAACAGCTGGAGGGTGCCGATGATCGAGTTGATCCCGGTCAGCACCAGCGCAGGACGGATCTGCGGGGTCTTGATCACCCGGGCGATCCGCCACTCCGACGCCCCGTCGATCCGCGCCGCCTCGAACTGCTCGCGCGGGATCGCCTGGAGCGCGGACAGCATGATCAGCATGTTGTAGCCGGTGAACGCCCAGGTGGTGATGTTCGCCATCGACCACAGCACGACGCGCGGGCCCAGGAAGTCCACGTCGACGCCGATCACGTCCCCCGCCGCCACGAACGGGCTCAGCGTCGGCGAGTACAGGTAGGCCCAGAGCACCGCGGCGATCACGCCCGGGATCGCGTAGGGCAGGAAGTAGAGGATCCGGTACAGGCTCACCCAGCGGGCGGCGGCCGAGTCCAGCAGCAGCGCCAGGCCCAGACCGATGCCGAGCATCACTGGCACCTGCACGACCCCGAACAGCAGGATGCGCCCGAGGGCGGACCAGAACGCCCCGCTCTCCAGCGCCTTGGTGTAGTTGTCCAGCCCGACGAACACCGTCTGCGGCTCGCCGAAGCCCAGCGCCGAGGTCTTCAGCGAGAAGAAGCTCTGCACCACCGAGTAGACGATCGGTGTGACGTACACGAACAGGAACAGCAGCACGAACGGCGCGATGAGCGTGACGATCGCCGGCCACGACCGGCGCACGCCGCCGCGCGCGGCCCCCGGGGAGGAGGCCGCGCGCGGCGCGACAGCGGTGACGGCCATGGTCAGTCGGCCACCGCGATGCCGCGGTCCTTCATCGCCGTCTGCGTGGCGGTCTGCAGGTCGGTCAGCACCGCGGGCAGCGTGCTCGCCCCGGTGGCCACGGACGCCAGCCCGTCGGTCAGGCCGGTGTCCGTCGTCGAGTAGGTCGGACCCCACGCCCAGTCGGTGTTCACCTTCTTCGCCGACTCCGCGAAGACCTCCGACACGTTCTGGCCGCCGAAGAAGTCCAGCGGCTGGTTGACCACGTCGAAGTCCAGCGCCTCGATCGCCGCCGGGTACAGGCCGCCGCCGTCCGAGGCCGCCAGCACGTCCAGGCTCTCCTCCGAGGAGTTCAGCCAGGTCGCGAACTCCACGGCCTGCTCCGGGTTCTCGCAGCCCTTGAGCACCGCCACCGCGGAGCCGCCCGAGTTCGCGGTCACGTCCGAGCCGTCCACCGTCGGCATCGGCGCCACGCGCCACTGGCCGGCCGAGTCCGCCACGTTCGCCTCGATCAGCGCCGTGTTCCAGGCCGCCCCGATCATCGCGAGGTACTTGTCCTGGTTGAGCTCCGCGTAGAAGCCGGGGTCCCAGCGCTTCGTCGTCGCGATGTCACCGGAGTCCAGCAGCCCCTGCCAGTACTCCGCCGCCTCGAGGCTGGCGTCGTCGTCGATGCCGACCTTCCACTGCTCGCCGTCGATCGCGAACCACTGCGCCCCGCGCTGCCAGGCGTAGGCCGCCACCGTGCTCGAGTCGTCCGTGGCCAGGTAGGTCAGCGTCTTCGACGGGTCCGCCGCGTGCACGGTCTTCGCCGCCGCCGCGAACTCGTCCCAGGTGGTCGGCACCTCGATGCCGAACTGCTCGAACAGGTCGGCGCGGTAGTACATCGCCATCGGGCCGGTGTCCTGCGGGATCGCGTACGTCGCGCCGCCCGGGCTCACCTGCGACCAGGTCCAGTCCAGGAACGTGCCCTCGGCGTCGCCCACGTAGTCGCTGACGTCCATCAGCATCCCGTCGGCCACGAAGGACGACACCTGGTCGTAGGTCAGCTGCGCCAGGCAGCCCCCGTCACCCGCCTGCACCGACGAGCGGATCTTCGGGTACGCCTCCTGGCCGTTCGCCACCGGCGAGTACACGACTTGCACGTCCGGGTGCGCCTCGTTCCAGGCGTCCACCACGTCCTCGGCCTTCGGCACCCACCCCATGTAGGTGATCTCGACCGGCCCGTCAGCAGGATCCGACGATCCACCACCGCTGTCGCCGGAGCCGCAGGCCCCCAGCACGGCCACCAGCGTGCCGGCCGCCACAGCGGCCGTCGTCGTCCTCAACGTCTTCATCGACACTCCCGACATCCTCGTAGGGCGCCTGATCGGCTACCGCAACGTTAACGGTGACGCGACAGGAAGCCATGGGGGATCTCGGTGGGTGCATGGACGATCCGACGATCTGCGGACGGCGCGGCCGGCGATCGGCAGGAGCGGGGGTCAGGCGACGGCGCCTCCGCGCAGCGCCGCGGTCAGCAGCGCCACCAGGGCCTCCAGCTGCACGTCCGCCGACGAGAGCACCTCGTCCTCGGAGGCCCCGTCGAGCGCCCGTGCCGCCAGCCCCGACTTGCTGTCGATCAGCCCGGCGATCGTCGCGTCGATGGTCTGCGCCGCGATCACCCGCCACGCGGTGACCGGCTCCGACTGGCCGATCCGATGGATCCGGTCGATCGCCTGCGTCTGCTCGGCATCTGTCCAGGACAGCTCCGCCAGCACCAGGTTCGACGCCACCTGGAGGTTCAGCCCCACGCCCGCGGCCGTCAGCGAGCAGACCACGATCTGCACCTCGGGGTCCTCGACGAACGCCTTCACGTTCTTCTCGCGCACCCGGGGCGTCTGGTCGCCACGGATCGACGCGTAGCGGATGCCGCGGTCTGCGAACGTCCGCTCGGCCTCGTCCATCACGTCGACGTGCTTGGCGAAGAACACCACCTTGCCGACGTTGCGGGCGAGCTGCGCCGCGTAGTCGGCCGCCAGGCCCGCCTTGGCCTGACCGATCCGGCGCACCATCGAGAACACGTTCTCGCCGCCGGACTGCGCGCTCGCGTCCTTCAGCTCCGCCGCCGCCACCCGGCGGACCAGCGCGTGATCGATCCCGTCCAGGCCGGCGCCGTCCGGGTGCATCGCCACGGCGGTCCGGTAGCGACCCACCAGCAGCTCCGCCAGCGCGGCCTCCGCGGCACGCACCGAGCGGCCGACCGCACCGTCCAGCTCCACCAGCAGGTCCGCGACCCGGCGCGCCGGGATGTCCGCCACCACGTCCACCTTGCGGCGGCGCACGATCCCCATGTCCACCACCGCGAAGCGCGCCGCCGAGGAGAACCCCGGGTCGGCCGGGGTGAGCCCGGTGTCCTCCAGGGCCGTCAGCAGCGGACCGAGCGGCGTCTTCTCGTCGATCCAGCCCAGCAGCTGCCAGATCGCCCGGAAGTCCTCGATGTCGTTGATCAGCGGCGTGCCGGTCAGGGCCATCATCAGCGGCGCCGCCGTGCGCGCCCGGATCCGGTCCGCGATCTCCAGCACGTGCTGCGAGCGCTGCGAGCGCCGGTTCTTGATGAAGTGCGCCTCGTCGACCACCATGCCGCGGAACCCGAGCGTGCCGAGCCAGCCGACGTGCCGGTCCAGGATCTCGTAGTTCACGATGATCACGTCCGCGAAGCCGTCGACCTTCTCGCCGTCGCCGTGCACCACCGTGGCCCGGCGGTGCGGCGCCCACAGGCCGACCTCGTGCGCCCAGTTCGTCTTCACCACGTTCGGCACCACCACCAGCAGCGGGTACGAGCCCGTCGCCTCCGCCGCCAGCAGCGCCTGCGCCGTCTTGCCCAGACCCGGCTCGTCCGCCAGCAGGAACGTGCGGTGGCCGCGCGCCGCCGCCGTCACCACCTGCGCCTGGTGCCGCATCAGCTCACGCCCGCGCGGCGCCGGCGTCGGCCCCGCCTCCGGCAGCGGCATGCACGCGGGTGCACCCGGGGACGCCTGCTCGAACGACCGGAACAGCGGCTCCAGCAGCTCCCAGCCGGCCAGCCGCCGGGGGCGGGTGACCGCCCGCGCCGCGGCCGCCGCGAAGTCGGGCGCCAGGAACGGGTTCGCCAGCTGGTGCGAGCGCACCGACTGCGGCACCACCTGCCGGTCGGCGCCCGGCGGCGGCGAAGTCGGCTCCACCGGCTCCGGCTCCGGCGGCGGCTCCAGCCCGCCCGCGCGCATCACCGTCGCCTTGTACGCGCGCCCCGCCTCGGACACCCGCGCGTCGTCGATCAGCGCCAGCAGCGACGTGTCCCGCGCGGCGATCCGCACCAGCATCGCCGCCACCCCGTCCAGCCGCTTGAGCTGCTCCGTCCGGCGCGCCTCGCTCATCGTGGCGTCTGCCTTGACCCGGGCCCGCTCCTCGCGCGCCAGCAGCGCCACCACCTGGAACTTCGTCCGCACCGCCGGACGCGTCGGCTGCTTCTGCACCGCGTTCTCGATCTCGCGGGCCAGCCCTGCCAGCACCGGGATCATCCCCTGCTCGTTCGCGCGCGGGGCGCGACGACGCGACGCACCGGTGTCCGGGCGCCCGCCCTCGGGTCGACGCCGGCCAGGTCGTGCCACATCTCCTCCTTCGTCCGCCCGCCCCGGGCAGGCGGCGCAGATCCGTCCGGCCCCTCGCGGCGGGGCCGGCCGTGCCCACCTGTGCTCGCGCGGTGCCGCCGCCCGGCTGGGTTGCGGCGACCGATCACGTCGCCACCCGGCGGCCTCACGCCCCGGACGTCGCGAAGACGCCCACGACGCGAGCGGCCGGGCACGGGACGTGCGAGGCGGCCGGCGAGGCTCGGGCTCCGGCGGGCCCGCCGGGGGGCGGGGCGCGGTCTCGGTGCCGTGCGGCTCCTGCGGGGTGGGGCCACCGCAGGTGCAGGGCACACGGTACCGCGCATGGGGGCGTGCGGGGGGATCGGGGGCGGCGGACGTGTCCGGCGGGTGCGCCGAGGCAGTACCTTCGGTGTCGTCGTCCGTCGCGTGCGTGCTCGCGTGGCGGGCGCGGGCCTCTAGCTCAACTGGCAGAGCAGCGGACTTTTAATCCGCGGGTTGTGGGTTCGATCCCCACGGGGCCCACCCGTCTCCGCATCCGCAGCGACGTCGCCGGAACCGTCGACTGGGTCCCTGCACCCGCTCCATCGGTTCACCCGCACTCGGCTCACCGTTCGCCCACATCGCCGCGCGCGCCCGGCCACACTGGCGTCAGATCGAGCCGGAGTGTGTGGACGGCTCGGGTGGCATCCGCGCAGAGGGAGCGACGATGACCCAGCCCTTCCCCGACCCGCAGCAGCGGCCCGGCCCCTACTCGCCGCCTGGCCCGCAGCAGCAGCCCTATCCGCCCGTCCCCCCGCCGACCGCGGCGTACCCGCCGGTCGGGCAGCCGACGGCCTACGGCCCTCCGGCATATGGCGGCCCCCCTCCTGCGCCGTACGGCATGCCTCCCGCCGCTCCTGACCCGGCTCGTCCTCCGCGCCCCTGGTACAAGAAGAAGCGCGTCATCATCCCGGGCGCGATCTTCGTGCTCATCGTCATCGCGGCCATCAACGGCGCGGGTGCCGACGAACCGGCGGACTCCGCCGCGTCCGAGACCCAGGCCGCCCCCGTGACGACCGCGAAGACGAAGTCTGCCGCCGAGGTCGCCGCGGAGGAGGAGGCGGAGCGCAAGAAGCAGGAGGACGACGCCGCCGAAGAGGCGCGCAAGGCGGAAGAGGCACGTGTCGCCGAGGAGCAGCGCGTCGCGCAGGAGGCAGCCGACGCCGCAGCGGCAGCCGCCGAGGCCGCGCGTGTCGGCTCGGTCGCCCAGCAGAACGCGTACCGCACCGCGACCAGCTACCTCGACTACACCGCGTTCTCGCGTTCCGGCCTGATCGATCAGCTCGAGTTCGAGGGGTACGTCACCGCCGACGCGGAGTTCGCCATCGCTCGGCTGGAGGCCGAGGGCGGGGTCGACTGGAACGTCCAGGCGGCGGAGTCCGCGGCGAACTACCTCAGCTTCATGGCGTTCTCGCGTTCCGGCCTGATCGATCAGCTCGAGTTCGAGGGGTTCACACCGGAGCAGGCGGAGTACGGGGTGAGCACGACCGGGCTGTGAGCAGGGCGCCCGCCACGCTCACCGGAAGTAGTCCCACCCACCGCCGGCCCGCGCGCGCTCGTCGCTGTCCACCAGCACGTCGATCGCGTGCGCGTCCGGCCAGCCGACCGCCTGGAACGCGTCGCACACCTCCGCGCGCAGCGCGAGCAGCCAGGAGTGGTCGACCGAGCGCAGGTCCGCCGACGACGCGGAGCGGGGGTCGAGCCACTCCGGCAGCTCGTCCACGGGCCGACCGTCGAGCAGCAGCCACACGACGAGGGCCGTCGGGTCGATGCCGACGGCGCCGTAGTGGAAGGCCGCCGCCACGCGGACGCCGTCGTGGGTGCGGCCCTCCAGACGCCGACGGACGACCCGCATCGCGGACGAGGCGCGGCGCGCGTGGCTGGAGAACAGCAGGCGCAGGAGGACGAGCACGCTCGGATCCTGCCAGCACAGCAGGCCCGACGGAGCTCACCCCCGGAAGTAGCTCCACCCGCCGCGGTCCTCCACCCGGTCCGCGCTGTCCACCAGCACGCGGATCGCGTCCGGGTCCGGCCACCCGACCGCCCGGAACGCGTCGCACACCTCGGCGCGCAGCGCGAGCAGCCACGAGGGGTCCACGGATGCCGTCCCGGACATGTCGGCGGGGTCGATCGTCAGCCACTCCGGCAGGTCGTCGGCGGGCCGACCGTCGAGCAGCAGCCACACGACGAGGTGCCGAGGGTCGATCTCGACGGCGCCGTAGTGGAGCAGCGCGGCGACCCGCACGCCGTCGTGGCTCCGTCCGGTGAGGCTCTGGTCGAGGCGTCGCACCACGTCATCGGCGAGCCGGACGGGATCCGCGGGTCGACGTCGGTGCCACATGGTCGGATCCTGCCACCCGTGTCGCCACCCGCTGTCCCACCCCCGCCGTACCGTGGCCCGATGACGGACACCACCCCCACGCCCCCACGCGTGAAGCAGCTGCGGCTGGTCGTGCAGGCCGAGGACTTCGAGGCCGCGCTCGCGTTCTACCGGGACGCGCTCGGGCTGCCGGAGCGCGCGGCGTTCGAGGGCGAGGGCGACGCGCGCGTGGTCATCCTGGAGGCGGGGTCGGCGACGCTGGAGATCGCGAACCCGGCGCAGGTGCGGATGATCGACGGGATCGAGGCGGAGGGCCGGCCGAGCGCTCGCCTGCGGGTGGCGTTCGAGGTGGACGACGGCGAGCGGGCCACCGCCGATCTGGTGGACGCGGGCGCCGACCTGGTGGCGGCTCCGCGCGAGACGCCGTGGCGGTCGCTGAACTCGCGGCTGCACGGGCCGGCGGGACTGGAGATCACCCTGTTCGAGGAGCTCGGCCAGGCCGAGGGATGACCACGTTCGCCCCGATCGCGACGCGGATCGACACCGAGCGCCTGGTGCTGACGCCGGAGGCCCTGGACGACGCCGGCTGGCTGGCACGGCTGTTCACGGAGCGCGGCGCGGGGACGGTGACCGTGCCGCAGGCCGAGGAGCGGGTGCGCGCGATGCAGGCGGTGGTCGCGGAGCACGGGATCGGCGCCCGGGTGCTGCGGGCGCGGGACGGCGGGGCGCCGCTGGGCTACTGCGCTGTGGTGGTGGGCCGCACGACGCTCGCGGAGCCGGAGATCGCCTACGAGCTGCTGCCGGAGGCGTGGGGGCAGGGGTATGCGACGGAGGGTGCACGGGCGCTGCTGGACGCGACGTGGCGCACCGGGCGCACGCGGGTCTGGTCGACGATCCGGGCGACGAACGCGCCCTCGCTGCGGGTGATCGCGCGGCTGGGGTTCCGGCAGGAACGGGTGACCGTGGACGAGCGCGGGGAGATCCGCTGATTCACGGCGACGGCCGAGGAGGGTCGGGCCTAGTCCCCGGCCAGCTGCATCAGGAAGCTCTCGACCACGGCACCGGCGTTCTCGGGGCGCGCGAAGTCGCCGGCCACCACGACGGGACCGACGGGTCGGTGCTCCCCGCGACGAGGTACCTGCCGGACGAAGGTGACACGCACACGGTCCGGCGCGTCGCGCAGCACCTCGACCCGCTCGTCGTACTGGTACCCGGTCTGGCCGTGGCGGGTGAACATGACGGTGAACATCGAGGTGTCGGGCCGGACGCGGGTCTGCCAGGACGGCCGCAGCCACTCGAGCAGGTCGACGTTGAAACGGCCGACGTCGACGGCCAGGCCCCGGTACCGGTCGAGCGCGGCGTCCCACGCTCTCCGCTCGGCGTCGTCGTCGTGGGACACGGCAGCACCGTAGCCCTCCCGCCGGCGCGCGGGAGGCCGGACGCACTCCCGCGCAGGACCCACGTCCCACCCGCCTCCCTCGCCGCGCACCCCACCACCCGCGCACCCCGGACGAGCCACCGAACCGCCCACGCCCGACCCCGCCCGCTGGCTACCCTGTGAGCCACCCGTGCGGGAGCGCTCCCACACGCATCCGACCTCGAAGGAGAGCGTCCGATGTCCCGTCCGTCCCACCCCGGCCTGCTGCGTCTGCCGGACGGCCCCACGATCGACCGCCGGTCCCTGCTCGCCCTCGGCGGCGCGGCGGCCGGCGCCCTGCTGCTGAGCGGCTGCACCGACGGCGGCACCCCCGCCGCGCCGAGCACCAGCGCCGCCCCCGGCACGTGGACGCCGCCGAGCACGCCGATGACGTTCCCCACCGGCTACACCTGGGGCACGGCGACCTCGGCGTTCCAGGTGGAGGGGTCGACCACGGTCGACGGTCGCGGGCCCTCGGTGTGGGACACGTTCTGCGCCACCCCGGGCAAGGTCCGCAGCGGCGCCACCGGCGACCCGGGCGCGGACGTGTACCGGCGCTGGCAGGAGGACATCACGCTGATGTCCGAGCTCGGGATCGGCGCGTACCGGTTCTCGGTGTCCTGGCCGCGGATCCAGCCGACGGGCAGCGGGGCGGTGAACCAGGCCGGCCTCGACTGGTACAAGCGGTTCGTCGACGGGCTGCTCGACGCGGGGATCCGCCCGGCGATCACCCTGTTCCACTGGGACCTGCCGCAGGCGCTCCAGGACGTCGGCGGGTGGGCGGAGCGGGACACCGCCGCACGGTTCGCGGACTACGCCGAGATCATGGCGGACGCCCTCGGCGACGCGGGGGCGGACTGGTTCACGATCAACGAGCCGAAGACCCACGCCTACGTCGGCCACTGGCACGGCGCCCACGCCCCCGGCCTGCACAGCGCGCAGACCGCCGTGACGGCAGTGCACCACCAGCTGCTGGCGCACGGGCTCGCGGTGCAGCGGTTCCGCGCGAGCGGCGCCGACGGGCGGATCGGGATCGCGCTGAACCTGCTGCCTGTGTATCCCCTCGACGGCGCCGAGGAGGCCGCGGTCCGGGTCGACGGCGCGGAGAACCGGCTGTTCCTCGATCCCGTGCTGCTCGGCACCTACCCGGAGGACGCGATCGGGCTGCTCGGCGGCCAGATGCCCGCGGAGCCCTCGCTGTTCCGCGCGAAGGTGCTGGACGGGGACCTCGCGACGATCAGCGAGCCGTGCGACCTGCTGGCGATCCAGTACTACGGCGTGACCGGGGTGACGCGGGAGGGCACGCAGGTCGGCATCCACCCGACGTCGAACGCGTCCTGGCAGCAGATCTGGCCGGAGGGCCTGTACGACCTGCTGGTCCGGCTGCGCGACGACTACCCGGCGATCCCCCTCGTGATCACCGAGAACGGGATCCCCGACGAGACCGAGGCGCTGACTACGGACGACCCGTACCGCACCGACTACCTGCGCACGCACTTCCAGCAGGCCGCACGGGCGATCGAGGCCGGTGTGCCGCTGGAGGCGCACTACGTGTGGTCGTTCCTGGACAACTTCGAGTGGGGCGAGGGCTACGACCAGCGCTGGGGGATCGTCGGGGTCGACTTCGACACCCAGGAGCGCACGCCGAAGGACTCGTTCCGGTTCTACCAGGACGTGATCCGGGCGAACGCGGTGGCCCCCGCCTGAGCACGCCGGCCGGCGCGCCGCTCAGTCCGGGCTGGCGGACCGACGCAGCGGGATCCCGAGCACGGTGGCCTCCGGCGCGGGCAGCCGATCGGCGCCCTCCTCCCCCACCGGCAGGCCGTCGGCCGGCGCAGCGCCGACCCACACCCGCCAGAGCGCACCGTCCGGGAAGAGCACGCCGGGCACGACCACCCGGGCCCGTCCGGCGAGCACGACCTGCTCCGCGAGCGCCGGCGCCCGGTCCTCCGGCACGAAGCCGACCACCAGGTTCCGGCAGTGCACCACCACGCGCTCGCCCCGCCCGGGCTCGACGGTCAGCTCGACCGGCACCGGCCGCCCCGCCGCACGCTCGATGCCGGTGAGCGCCTCGACGACGGAGGTCTGCAACGCGCGCGCCTCCAGCGCGAGGAACCCGCCGGTCAGGTCGGCGAGCACGCGCGGGCGGCGGCGGAAGACGGTCACGGGGGTCAGCGTGCCACGGGCGCGGGCGCCGCGACGAGGGGTGCGGTCGCGCAGGTCGTCGGGCAGCGCGAGGGCCGGGCACCCCGTGCGGGACGCCCGGCCCTCGACCGGATCGTGCGGGAGGCTCAGCCCTGCGGCGTGAGCGTGAAGCCCGGACCGCCGGTGACCGTGGGGTCGGCGTCGAGCTGGAGGTCGGCCAGGGCGGCCGTCGTGCCGGAGGACACGAACACGGTCGCGCCGTCGGCGGCCACCACGTCATCACCCGGAGCAGCCTCCGGGACCAGGGCCAGCTCGAAGCTGCCGTTCTGCGGGGACTCCGCGATGCGCAGACCGCCCGACTCGGGCAGCCCGGCGCGGGTGGTGAGGTCACGGACGGCGGTGCTGGCGTTCTCGGTCAAGGTGAGCACAGGTGCTCCTCTCGTTGCCGGTGAGGATCCCGACGCGTCGGGACCGTCGGACCCCTCCACCGTCCGCGAGTCTCGTGCCGGTCGCAACCCGGTGTCCGCGCAGCAAGACCGGTGCCGTCCGATCGGCGGAGCCCGGTGGACAGCAGCGCGATCCTCCCGCACCCTCCGCCCCCGGGAAGCGTGGCGCCGGTCAGCGGTCGAGGTCGCGGCTCTCGTCGCGGACCGACCGGCGGGTGGGCGGGGCGGCCGGATCGGGTGCGTCCTCGTCGGCGTCGGGCGCGGTCGCGATCGCCTCGGTCGCCGGGGCGGGCGGCGTCGGGGTCGACGTCGGTGCTCCGGGCACGGGCGGCAGCACCATCGTGCCGCCGGTCTCGGCACCGACCGGCGCGCCCGCGGCGAGGTCGTCGGTGCGCAGCCGCTGGGTGTCGGCGAACGGCGGCTGCTCGCCGGGCAGCGCGAGCGGCTCCGGGGCGTCCACGCCGCGACCGGGCACGGTGATCGGCGCCGGGCCGGGCGGGGCGCTCGTCGGGGTGGTCGGCACGGCGGGCGTCTGGCCGGTCGCGGTGTCGGTGCCGGGGGTGGACGAGACGCGGCGACCGGGGGCCGCGGGCGTCTCGGGCTCCGGCGCCTGCGCGGGCGACCGGTCGGGACGATCGGCGGGGGTCTCGGACGCCGGCGCGGCCTCCGGCACGTCGGTGGCGGCACCCTCCGCAGCCACGACCTCGCCCGACGCCGACGCCGACGCCGGCGCGACGACCGCACCGGTCGGGGCGGGGACGCTGCCGATCACCCCCGCCGGGATCGACGCGCTGCGCGGCTCGGTGCTGCGCGGGGCACGCGGCGGCTCGTCGGGCTCGGGGTCGCGGGCGCCGGCGGCGTGCTCCTCGCGCTCGTCGATCACGTCCTGCCCGGGCCCGGTGAACGACTTCGAGCGCTCCATCGCCTCGACGCTGCCGGTGAACAGCCGCGCGTCCTGCTGCCCGGTGACCCCGTCCGCCGGGACCGCCGCGTGCGCGCCGGAGGTCGGGGCGCTGAGCGTCGGCAGCGCAGGGGTCTCGGGCAGCGCGCGGGCCTCGGAGGTCTCGACGCGGGTGCGCGGGAGCCCCTGCGGCGCGGTCTGCTGCAACCAGGCGACCAGCCCCTCGCGCAGGTAGCAGCGCAGGTCGAACAGGGTCGGCGCGTCCACGGCGCTCGCCAGCGCGCGCAGCCGCACGCTGCCGCCGACCGCGTCGGTCACCTGGAGGATCCCGACCCGGTGGTCCCACAGGTCGGTCTCGGCGAGCAGCCGGTTGAGCTCGCCGCGCATGGCGTCCACCGGCACCTGCCAGTCGACGTCGAGCTCCACGGTGCCGAGCAGCTCGGCCGCGCGCCGGGTCCAGTTCTCGAAGGGCGTCTGCGTGAAGTACGTCGAGGGCAGGATCAGCCGGCGGTCGTCCCAGACGTGCACGACGACGTAGGTCAGGGTGATCTCCTCGATCCGCCCCCACTCCTCCTCGACGATCACGACGTCGTCCACCCGGATCGCGTCGGTGAACGCGAGCTGCAGCCCGGCGAACACGTTGGCCAGCGAGGACTGCGCGGCGAGGCCGGCGACGATCGACAGCACACCGGCGGACGCCAGCAGGCTGGCCCCGAAGGCGCTCACGCCCGGGAAGGTCAGCAGCACCGCGGCGACGGCCACCACCACCAGCACGGCGACGGTGATCCGGCGCAGCAGCTGGACCTGCGTGCGCACCCGGCGGGCGTGCCGGTTGTCCTTGACGTCCACCCGGTACCGGGCCAGTGCGACGTCCTCGACGACGAACGCCAGCGTGCCGACCAGCCAGGTCGCGGCGGCGATCAGGGCGATCAGCAGCACGTGCTCCAGCGCGCTCATCCACCCGTTGCCGTCCCAGGTGGCGTCCGGCACCGAGATCAGCAGCGCCACCCAGACCGCGATCACCACCAGCACCGCGCGCAGCGGACGCTTCGCCCGCCGGGCCAGGTCCGCCGCCACCGCCGACCGCCGGGCGATCGAGCGCACCAGCGCACCGATCACCACCGCCAGCAGCAGGGCGACCAGCACCGCGCCCACCACCGAGCCGACGGGGACGAGGATCTTCTGGGCCGTGCTGACCTCTTCTGCTCCGATCACCGGCCCACCCAACCATCGCCCCGCTCAGCCGACCACCCCACGCGCACCCCCTGCGCAATTCCCCCACACGAGGACGAACCGGACACGCCCGTGCGCGCCCACGCTCGCCCTTCCCTCGCCGAGTTGTCATCACTTGTCGCTTCGGAGGCTGCGGAAGCGACGAAAGATGACAACTCGGCGGGAGGGGCGCCCGGGAGCGCGGGGCGCGGGGCGCGGGCAGGGAGGCGTGCGGGTGCGCGGAGGCGGGGCGCGGGTGAGCATGGGCGCACGTCGATCGACCCGGAGGTGCTCCCGTGCCGACCAGCAGAACCCCGCGCGTGTGCGTGCTCGCACCGACGCCGATCCTCACGGTCACGCTGGAGAACGGCTCCGACGCCGCCGCGCCCGAGCTGCATGTGCACCCCGGCGGTCAGGGGCTGTGGGTCGCGCGGATGGCGTACTCGCTGGGGGCCGACGTCGTGGTCTGCGGACCGTTCGGCGGGGAGACCGGGACCGTGCTCGGCCACCTCGCCGAGGTGGAGAACCTGCGGGTGCGGCGGGTGCAGTACGTCGGCGGGAACGGCGCCTACCTGCACGACCGGCGGGGCGGGGAGCGGGACGAGCTGGCGTTCATGCCGCCGGCGAAGCTCGACCGGCACGAGCTGGACGACCTGTACGGCACGGTGCTGGTGGAGGCGCTGGACGCGGACGTCTGCGTGATCACCGGTGCGTACCCGACCCCGCTGCTGCCGGCGTCGTTCTTCGGGCGGCTGATCGGCGACCTGCGCGCGGCCGGGGTGATCACGGTGGCCGACCTGTCCGGCGCGGCGGCCCGGGAGGCGGCGCGGGCGGGTGTCGGCGTGCTGAAGATGTCGCACGAGGAGATGGTGGAGGCGGGGCTCGCCACGGACGACTCCGTGACGGCGCTGCGGGACGGTGCCCGGGCGCTGCTGCGCGGCGGCCCTGGCCCGGGATCAGCCCCCGACGGCGAGCCGGCCCCGGACGCCCCGTGGGTCGGCGTCGGCACGATGGTGGTCTCGCGCGCTGCCGACCCGGCGTTGCTGGTCACCGCCGACGGCGAGCACGAGGTGGTCGCCCCGTCGGTCACCACCGTGGACCACCGTGGCGCGGGCGACTCGATGACCGCCGGGATCACCGTGGCGGTCGGGCGCGGGCTCGCGATCACCGAGGCGGCCCGGCTCGGCGCCGCCGCGGGCGCCCTGAATGTGACGCGGCGCGGTCTGGGCACCGGTCACCGCGAGCAGATCGAACGGTTCGCCGAGCAGGTCACCGTGCGGGAGGTCCCGCCGGGCGGAAGGAGCACGTGATGCGCGTCCTGGTCACCAACGACGACGGGATCGAGTCCCCCGGGCTGGCGGTGCTGGTCCGCGCGGCGCTCGCCCAGGGCGCGGAGGTGGTGGTCGCGGCGCCCGCGCGGGACTCGTCCGGGGCGAGCGCGTCGCTGCTGGGTGCCGAGCTGGACGGCCGGCTGGTGGTCGAGCGGCAGGACGCCCCCGACCTGCCCGCCGGGGTGCCGTCCTACGCGGTGCGCGCGGCTCCCGGGCTGATCGCGTTCGTGGCCGCGCACGGCGGGTTCGGGCCGACGCCGGACGTGCTGCTGTCCGGGGTGAACCGCGGGGCGAACACCGGGCACGCGGTGCTGCACTCGGGCACCGTGGGGGCGGCGTTCTCGGCGGCGACGCACGGGATCCGTGGGCTGGCGGTCTCGCTGGCCGACGCCCGCCCGCAGCACTGGGCGACCGCGGAGGTGTACACGGCGCACGTGCTGGACTGGCTGGTCGATCAGCCGGAGACCCGCGACCGCGTGGTGAACCTCAATGTGCCGGACCGGCCGCCGGCCGAGGTGCGCGGGCTGCGCAAGGCCCCGCTGGCCCCGTTCGGCGCGGTGCAGGCGCGGATCCACGAGGTCGAGCACGGCAACCTCATGCTGACCTACCAGGAGCCGTCGGCCACCCAGGACGCCGACACCGACGCGGGTCTGCTCGCGCGGGGCTGGGCGACGATCACGCTGCTGCACTCCCCCGCGTTCGACGCGGACGCCGACCTGCCCGAGACGTCCGGCCCGCTCGCGGGCTGACCCGCGCGCCTGCGCGGACGCCGAGATTGCACGAACGCAGGCTTCAGCGCGATCGAAGCAGGCATTCGTGCAATCTCGGCGCGGACGCGCCCGCTCAGGTAAGCGCGGTGGCGATCAGCAGCATGGTCACCAGGAACCCGGTCACCAGGTTGAGCCAGAGGAACCGCCGCCAACCCGCGTTCGCCCGCTCGCAGTCCTCGTCGCGCACCGACCAGTGCACGGCCGTGCTGATCACGTAGGGCAGCGGCAGCAGCGCGGCCAGCCACCCCGGCCAGGGCAGCACGGTCAGCACCGCGGCGGCGATCAGGTACCCGATCGTGGCGGCGACCACGGTGGCGTGCGCGCCGAGCACCGTGGCCACCGAGGCGATCCCGCCCTCGCGGTCCGCCCGCACGTCCTGCACCGCCCCGAACGCGTGCGAGGCCATCCCCCACGCGACGAACGCCACCAGCACCGGCCACACCTGCTGCGATCCCAGATCGGCCCCGACCAGCACCAGCGCGTACAGCAGCGGCCCGACGAAGTGCATCGCGGAGGTCGCCGAGTCCAGCACCGGCCGCTCCTTGAACCGCAGCACCGGCGCCGAGTACGCGATCACCAGGAACACCACCAGCAGCAGCGTCGCCCCGGCGGCGGGCGAGCCGACGGCCAGCAGCCAGAGCACGAACGGCAGTGTCGACAGCCCGGCCGACCAGAGGATCCGCCGGTGCACCACCCGCGCGACGGCGGGGTCCGCGAGCGCCCCCTCGATCCCGCCCTTGCGCGGGTTGCGCAGGTCGGAGGCGTAGTCGAACACGTCGTTCACGCCGTACATCAGCAGGTTGTACGGGATCAGGAAGAAGATCGTGCCGATCACGAAGGTCAGGTCGACCCGCCCGCCGGTGGCCATCAGGTACCCGGCGGCGAAGGGGTAGGCGGTGTTGATCCAGGAGAACGGCCGCGACGCCGCGAGCACCTGCTTCACGCGGCACCCCCAGCACCCCGACGCGCCTCGCGCGCACCGAGCACCGTCCACACCACCGGCATGGCGAGCGCGGCGGCGATCGCGTAGGCGAAGTCCTCGAGCGGGGCCCCCCACAGGTAGATCCCGAGGATCTTGTCCTCGTCGAAGACGTACAGGTCGGCGGCGATCATGGCGGTGTCGAAGACCATCGTGAGCAGGCACAGGTGGAACGCGGTCCACACGATCGCCCCCGTGCGCAGCCGACGCAGCACCGGGAAGCAGACCGCGAGCAGCACCACCAGCACGATCACGTTGAGCACGATGTTCGTCACGGCCGGCCCTCCGGGTGCTCGGCGCGCTCCGCGGCGCGCCGCTGCCGCAGCGCCGACTGCCGGTCGAACCAGCGCCAGGCCAGCAGCGCGACGTAGCAGAGCAGGGTGAGGAACACCGCCTCCTCCACCGGCAGCTCCGGGGCGATCAGCAGCCCGGTCATGTGCGGGCTCTCCCCGCGCGAGAAGATCCCGAGCAGCAGCCCGGCGACGTCCCACAGCAGGAAGCCGACCACCCCGATCGCCAGCGTGAGCGCGGTCCGGCGCGGGTGCGCCCAGAACGCCAGCCGGAACCGCCGGTCGATCAGCGCGAGCCCGCCGAGCGAGACCAGCAGTGCGCCGAGGTAGACGAACCCGCTCACGGGACGGTCACCGGGCCACCGGCCTCCACCCACACCCCGCGCGGGCGGGACGCCGTGAGGTACCCCGGGCGCAGCGGCGTCGGCAGCGGTCGCGACGAGGTCTCGCCGAGCAGGCGCTTGGCGACCAGCTCCGCGCTGATCAGGCACATCGGCAGCCCAACCCCGGGCACGGTGCCCGCGCCGACGTGCAGCAGGTTGGGCACCCGCGGCGAGCGGTCGCCGGGCCGGAACATCGCGCTCTGCGCCAGGGTGTGCTCCATGCCGAGGGCGGTGCCGCGCCAGGCGGAGAAGTCGCGGGCGAAGTCCGCCGGGCCCACCACGTGCCGGGTGACGACGCGGGCCCGCAGGTCGGGGATGCCGGCCCACCGGCCCACCTGGTCGAGGTAGCGGTCGGCGTGCCGGTCGAGCTCGGCGCGTCCGTCGGGGCCGGCGCCGATCGTCGGGTCGGCGGGGAACGGCACCAGCAGGAACAGGTTCTCGTGCCCGGGCGGGGCAGCGGTCGGATCGGTGGCGGTGGTGCGCGCGACGTACAGCGACGCCTCGCCGGGGATGCGCAGCTCCTGCGGCGGGGTCGATCGTCCCGCCCCGAGGATCGCGTCGAAGTTGCCCGGCCAGTCGCGGGTGAAGAACAGCGAGTGGTGCGCCAGCTCGGGCAGCGCCCCGCGCACGCCGGCCATCACCAGCAGCGAGGAGATCCCCGGGCCGCGGTCCTCCCACCAGGGCTCGGGCAGCGTGCGGTGCTGCTCGGCGAGCAGGGCGGTCTCGGTGTGGAACAGGTCGGCGCCGGAGACCACCACGTCGGCGGGCACGACCTCGCCGTCGGCCAGGCGCACACCCCGGGCGATCCCGGTGCGGCGCGGGTGCCGCATGTCCGCGGTCGTGGGGTCCACCTCGATCGCGGTGACGTCGGCCCCGGTGCGGATCTGCACCCCGGCGGCGACGGCCAGCCGCTCGATCGCCTCGATCACCGTGTACATGCCGCCGCGCGGGTACTGCACGCCGTCCACCAGGTCGAGGTGGCTCATCAGCGAGTACAGCGCGGGCACCCGGTACGGCGACGAGCCGAGGAACACCGCGTGGTAGCCGAGCACCTGGCGCAGCACCGGGTGGTCGGTGGTGCGGGCGACCTTCTGCGCGAGCGTCTGCGTCAGCAGCCCGGCGAGGGTGCCCGCACGCCGGACGACGTCACCGCTGACCGCGCGGTCGGGGCGGGCGAAGGTCGTGTAGAGGAAGTGGTCCAGCGCGGTCCGGTACGCCTCCGACGAGTCCTGCGTGTAGCGGCGCAGGGCCTCGCCGGCACCCGGCTCCATCCGCTCGAAGGTCGCCCAGTTCGTCTCCGGGTCGGCCACCACGTCGAAGGGCTCCGCGACGGCCCCGGGCAGGTCGGGCTCCGCGAACAGCCGGTAGGCGGGGTCGAGCCGCACCAGGTCCACGTGGTCCTCGACCCGCTCGCCGAGCAGCGCGAAGAAGTGCGCGAACACCTCCGGCATGAAGTACCAGGACGGTCCGGTGTCGAAGCGGAAGCCGTCCTGCTCCCGGATCCCGGTGCGCCCGCCGACCCGCTCGTGCCGCTCCAGCAGCGTCACCTGCGCACCGCCCCGGGCCAGCAGCGCCGCGGCCGCCAGCCCGCCGATCCCGCCGCCGACCACGACCACCCGCCCGGTCACCTGCCACCTCCGTCGTCGCTCCGCCTGCTCGTCCCGGTCCGCCCGCGCCACCGGGCCCGCGCGGCATCGACCGCCACCCCGGCCACCGCCGACCCGACCACCGCCACCTTGCGCGCGTCGCCGACCCGCGCGCGCCGGGCCACGATCTGCTCCGGCGGGGTCGCCGCGAGGTCGGCGAGCAGCCGGTCGTACAGCGCGAGCGTGGCCGCCACCGCCGCGCGCGCCCGGCCGGGGAGCGCCGGCAGCGCCGCCCGCGCCCGGGCCAGGTCGTCGCCGATCTCGGCCAGGATGGCACGCAGCTGCGCCTCGGTGGGGCCGTCCGGTCCGACGCCCGGGAAATAGCTGCGTCCCAGGTCACCGGCATCGGCGCCCAGGTCCCGCAGGAAGTTGATCTTCTGGAACGCGGCTCCCAGCGCCAGCGCGCCCTCGCGGGTGGCGGCGGACGGCACCCGGCGCGGCCCGCCCGGCCGGCGGTCCGCGTCGAGGAACACCGCCAGGCACATCAGCCCGACCACCTCCGCCGAGCCGTGCACGTACCGCCGGTAGGAGTCCTCGTCGTGCACGGTCACCGTGAGGTCGGCGCGCATCGAGGCGAAGAACGGGTCGATCTCGGCGTGCCCGATGCCCACCCGACGGGCCGTGCGGGCGAAGGCGTGCACCACCAGGTTGGTCGAGTACCCGGTGACCAGAGCCCGGGCGGTCTGCTGCTCCAGCTCGTCCAGCAGCGCCCCCGCGTCGGCGCCGCCGCGGGTGTCCACCACCTCGTCGGCGATCCGGACCAGCGCGTACACCGCCTCGATGTCCCGGCGCGCCCGGGCGCCGAGCAGCCGCGTGCCCAGGCCGAAGGACGTCGAGTACCCGGCGAGCACCGTGCGGGCGGCGCGGGCGGCGGTGCGGTCGTACAGCGCGGCGGCTGCGGACCGGGGATCGGGAGCGGTCACGCGCGACCCGTGGTGTCCAGCAGGTCGACCAGCGCGCACAGGTAGACCGCCAGCGGCTCCGGCAGCCCCTCGCGGGCGACGTCCCGGGCGGTGTCCATCGCGGCGTGCCGCACCAGGCGGGCCTCGTGCAGGGCGCCGGACCCCTCGATCAGGCCGCGCACCACCTCCGCGCCGGTCGGGTCCAGGTCGGCACGTCCCACCAGCGTGTCCAGCACCGAGCGCTGCGCGCCGTCCGCGCGCAGGTAGGTGAGCCGCAGCAGCTCGGTGCGCTTGCCCTCGCGCAGGTCGGACAGCACGGACTTGCCGGTGACCTCGGGATCGCCGAAGACGCCGAGCTCGTCGTCGAGCAGCTGGAACGCGGTGCCGAAGGCGGTGCCGAACCGGTCGAGCACCCCGAGCACCGCGGGCTCGGCGCCGGCGAGCAGCGCCCCGGCGGCCAGCGGCCCGCAGCACGAGTACACGGCGGTCTTCAGCTCGGCCACACGCAGCGCGTCCACCTCGGTCGGGCCGTACAGCTCGCCGGTCATGTCCAGCAGCTCGCCGGCCACGGTGGTGTCGATCGCGGCGGCCAGCGCCCGGATCGCCCGCACCCGCACCTCGGCGTCCACCGGCGCGGAGGCCACCAGGTCGAAGGCGGCGGCCAGCGCGACGTCCCCGCCGAGCACCCCGGCGGCGAGCACCTGGTCCTCCGCCGGCTTGCCGGCCACCCCGCGCTCGGTCAGGCGACGGCGGGCGGCACCGGTGACGTTCGGCCGTCCGCGCCGCGCCTCGTCGTGGTCGAGCAGGTCGTCGTGCACGAGCATCGCGGTGTGCAGCATCTCCTGCGCGGCGGCGACCGGGGCGACCGCCGCCACGTCGGTGCCGCCGAGCCCGTGGTAGGCGGCGAGGGCGAGCCGGGGGCGCATCAGCCGGCCGCCGACCTGGTCACCGACGGCGGTCCACAGCGTCGCGTGCACCTGGGCGAGCGCGCCCGCGCGGGCGGTGCGGGCCTCGACGTCCCGGCGCAGCAGGTCTCTGACCTCGACCAGCGCCCGATCCACCCAGCCGGCGACCTGGCCCGGCGCACGCGTCTCGGCCGGCGCGGGTGCGGGGTGACGGCGGACGGGGGCCTCCAGCAGATCGGCGTCCCCGTCGGCGCGACGGCGGGCACTGCGCACGTGGCCTCCCTGGTCCGAGCCCGGATCTGGGCGAGATCCTCAGCATACTGAGGATTTCCGGATGCGCGACCGGGGCGGCGCGCCTGCCCGCACTCTGCCGCAGCGGGCGCCGTCACGCACGAGTTCGCACGACTTGATCGAGCGACAGATCGCCGACGCCGCCCATGATCGAACAGAAACCGCCATGTTCGCGCAGAAACACTCACACCCGAGCGCGATCCGGCGCTACCCTGGGGGCATGACATGGATGGTGACCGGAGGCGCTGGCTACATCGGATCGCACGTCGTGCGGGCGTTCGGGGAGGTCGGCATCCCCGCCGTCGTCCTCGACGACCTCTCGTCGGGGCACCGGCAGTTCGTCCCGCAGGACGTCCCGCTGATCGAGGGATCGATCCTCGACACCGCGCTCGTCGCCGACGCGCTGCGCACCCACCAGGTGTCCGGCGTCGTGCACCTGGCCGGCTTCAAGTACGCCGGCGTCTCGGTGCAGCGCCCGCTGCACACCTACGAGCAGAACGTCACCGGCACCGCCCACCTGCTCGCCGCGATGGCGGACGCCGGGGTCGACCGGATCGTGTTCTCCTCCAGCGCCGCCGTCTACGGCACCCCCGACGTCGACCTGGTCACCGAGCAGACCCCCACCGCCCCCGAGTCGCCCTACGGCGAGTCCAAGCTGATCGGCGAGTGGCTGCTGCGCGACCAGGCGCGGGCGACCGAGCTGCACCACACCTCGCTGCGCTACTTCAACGTCGTCGGCTCCGGCACCCCCGAGCTGTCCGACACCAGCCCGCACAACCTGTTCCCGCTGGTGCTCGACGCGCTCGCCGAGGGTCGCACCCCGCGGATCAACGGCACCGACTACGCCACCCCCGACGGCACCTGCGTGCGCGACTACGTGCACGTCGCCGACCTCGCCACGTCGCACGTCGCCGCCGCCCGCGCGCTCACCGAGGGCAAGCCGCTCGAGCGCGTCTACAACCTCGGCTCCGGCGACGGCGTCTCCGTGCGGGAGATCATGACCGCCATGGCCCAGGGCACCGGCATCCCCTTCGAGCCGGAGATCGCCCCGCGCCGCCCGGGCGACCCTGCGCGCATCGTCGCCTCCGGCGAGGCCGCCGCCCGCGACCTCGACTGGGTCATGCGTCACACCCTGACCGAGATGGTCCAGTCCGCCTGGGAAGCCCGCCAGAACTTCTGACCCGGCTGCTCCCCCGGGACCCCTTCCGACGAGGTCGGTGGTGCTGCACGAGGTCGGTGGTTCTGCGCCTGATTCTCACGCGCGAACCACCGACCTCGTGCTGCGGATGCTCACCTCGGGAGCCGGGACAGCGCCTCCTCCATGACCGCCTCCGTGCCCGCGTAGATCCCCTGCTCACGGGGCCAGTGCACGACCACGTCGGAGAAGCCCAGGGCAGCCGCGCGCTCCACGCCCTCGACCAGCAGGTCCGCCGATCCCAGCGAGTACAGCGGCGCCCCGTCGAGGTTCAGGTACATGTCCGGCACCCGCCCGAACGGCTCGCTGACCTCGCGCAGCCGCTCCACCATCGCCGCGAGCCCCTGCCACCACGCCTCCTGCGCCGCCAGCGGCGAGTCGCCCTCGCCCGGCTCGAACGTCGGGCCGTAGGTCACCCAGCCCTGCCCGTACCGCGCCGCCAGGGCCATCGTCCGCGGACCGTTGGCCGCCACCACGAAGGGCGTGCGGGGCCGCGCGATCGTCCCCGGGATCATCCGCGCGCCGTGCGCCTGGTAGAACGCGCCCTCGTGCTCCGTCACCGGCTGGGTGAGCAACCGGTCCAGCACCTCGACGAACTCCTCGAACCGGCGCGTGCGCTCCCCGCGCGTCGGTGCCGCGCCCAGCACCCCCGCGTCGAAGCCCTCGCCGCCGGCCCCGATCCCGAGCACGAACCGCCCGCCGGAGATGTCGTCCAGGCCCATGACGTCCTTGGCGAAGGGCACCGGGTGCCGGAAGTTCGGCGACGCCACCCACGTGCCGAGGCCGATCGTGGAGGTCACCGCCGCGGCCGCCGCCAGCAGCGGCACCGTCGCGAACCACGGCTCGTCCGCCAGCGACCGCCACGCCAGGTGGTCGTAGGTCCACGCGTGGTCGAAGCCGTACTCCTCAGCGCGGCGCCACGTGTGCTGCGCCTGCGCCCAGCGCTGCTGAGGCAGGATCACCACGCCCAGCCGGGTCGGACGGCGGCCGGTGGTCGAAGCAGGGGCGGGCGTCGCGTCGGGGATCACCCGGCCAGGCTAGGCCTCCGGTCCGTCACGGTGCGCGCGGGTGCGCTCGACCACCCGCTCCGCGGCCCCCAGCAGCTCGTCCAGCTCCTGGTCGGCCAGCGCGTACCGGGTCGCCCGACCCTCCGGCGAGGCCACCACCAGCCCGGCCGCCCGCAGCGTCGCCAGGTGGGCGGACACCGTGGACTGCGCCAGGCCCAGCACCCCGGTCAGGTCGACCACGCGCCGCGGCGCGTCAGCGAGCAGGTGCACCAGGGTCAGCCGGGTGGGGTCCGCCAGCGCGTGCAGCACGCGCACGACGTCCTGGTGGGCGTGCGCGGGGGCGCCGGCGTGGTCGTGGAGGGCGGGGGCGTCGGTCATCGGGGCTCCGGTTCGGGCGTGCGCGAGTGGTCCCATCGTGCCCCGTCGATCAGGACCAGCCGAGCTCGTGCAGGCGCGCGTCGTCGATGCCGAAGTGGTGGGCGATCTCGTGCACCACCGTGATCGCGACCTCCTCGACGACCTCCGCCCGGTCCGCGCAGATCGCCAGCGTCGGCAGCCGGAAGATCGTGATCCGGTCCGGCAGCGACCCCGCCGCCCAGAACCCGTCGCGCTCGGTCAGCGGCACCCCCTCGTACAGGCCGAGCAGGTCGGGATCGTCCGGCGGGGGCTCGTCCTCGACCAGCACCACCACGTTGTCCATCTGCGCCGCGAGGTCGGCCGGGACCAGGTCCAGACCGTCTCGCACGGCGTCCTCGAACTCGCTGCGCGACATGTCCACCACGGGCCCATCCTGGCCGACTTTGGCGATCGGCGTTCCTACCCGTATGATCGTCACCGGTCTGAAGACGCCTCGACGTCAGGGGCGAATGAGCCCCCATCGTCTAGCGGCCCAGGACCCCGCCCTTTCACGGCGGTAGCACGGGTTCGAATCCCGTTGGGGGTACGAGCAGTGCATGTGGAATAATGGTCTCAACACAACGAGGCCCCGTAGCGCAGTTGGTTAGCGCGCCGCCCTGTCACGGCGGAGGTCGCGGGTTCAAGTCCCGTCGGGGTCGCTCGATTACGCCGGTCCGCAAGGGCCGGCGTCGTCGTCCGAGGCTCTGTAGCTCAGTTGGTAGAGCGTTCGACTGAAAATCGAAAGGTCACCGGATCGACGCCGGTCGGAGCCACTCACGAAGCCCCGTGTCGCAGAAGCGATGCGGGGCTTCTTCGTTGCCGGGGACATGCGGACCGGCGGGCGCGCCGCCCTCAGGACCGACTGACGATCGCGTCCCTGCTGGGGCCTGGATCCGCCCCGTCCGTCACCCGATCGGCCGCACGCGGCACCGCGAACCACACCCGCTTGCCGTCCGGTCCGTCGTCCTCGACACCCCACTCGGACGCCAGCCGGTCCACCAGCTCCACACCACGACCACCCGGGGCGCCGGCCGGTGGGTGCCGGAGCGTCGGCGGCATCGGGTCGTCGTCGCGCACCGCCACCACGAACCGGTCCGGCGTCACGTGCACCGAGACGGTCATCGCCTCGCTGTCGACCGTGTGCCGCACCGCGTTGGTCGCGAGCTCGCTGGTCAGCAGCTCGACGGTCGAGCACGCCTGCTCGTCCACGCCGTGCACGCGCGCGAGCTGGAGAGCCCAGTGCCGGGCGGTCCGCACCGAGCGGGCATCGGCGACCAGAGCGATGTGCTCGGTGACCGTGCCGGCTGCCATGGACCTCTCCTGACCCCGTTGCTGACCCGACGTGGCGGGCGTCTGGCGCCCAGGACGGCCCTCACGATAACGGCGACTCGGCGCTCGCGCCCGGGACGAGCGGCCGTTGCTCGCACGCTCACCCGGTCGGCGCCGCCGGGCCGGGTGAGCACCGCTGCCCAGCGATCAGGTCGTGACGGCGGTGAACGCCTCGGCCACGCTGTCGTGCGGCGGGAGCACCCGCACCATGGTCGTCAGCGTCAGCACGTCCAGCACCTGCGCCGTCGGCCGGGCGATCGTCAGGTTGCCCTCGGCCTCACGCGTCGCGCGCAGCGCACCGACCAGGGCGCCCAGGCCGGACGAGTCGAGGAACGTCGTCTCCTCCAGGTCCACCACGATCCGGGTCCGCCCGGCGGCGACCAGCTCGGCGACCTGCGCCGTGAACGCCGGGGCCGCGCCCATCGTGAACCTGCCACGCGGCCTGACGACCACCACCGGCCCCGCGATGCGCTGGACTGCGATCTCCACCGTGCGACTTCCTTCCGGGGCCGGCGCGCGCGCCGGGACCGGCGGCGTCGTGCGCCCAGCCTAGGCACACCGGGCGCCCGGCGGCGGTCGGAGCGGAGGTGGCAGGGCCCTGGCGTGCGGTCGGGCGAGGGTCAGCGGCGCATGACAGCCCCGTCGGCCCACGGCACGGTGCGACAGTCCGTCCAGACCGGAGGGTCGAGCCGAGAACGCGTGAGACGACAGATCGCGCCAGCAGGGCCGCGCGGGCAGGCCCGGGCCGAGGGACGTCAGGCCGACGGCGTGGCGCGGCGCCGCCGTCCTGCCGAGCGCACCTCCGACGCGTCGACCCGCGCGACCGCCTCGTCCACGACCTCGCACGCGTCCCGCTCCGCACCGATCTCCCGCGAGCCGCACGCCGCGCGCCGTGCGAGCACGCCGAACAGCTCGCGCTCGACGCCCGCGAGTGGTGCGAGGACCTCGTCCTCCGCCGCACCCACCCGGCGCTCCAGGTCGGTCAGCCGGTCCTGACCGCGCTCGGTCGCGACCACCCGGCGCTGCCGTCGATCGGTCTCGTTCAGCCGCCGCTCGACCAGCCCGGCCTCGACCAGGTCGTCGACCAGGTAGGTCATCACCGTGCGGTCGATCCCCAGGTGACCCGCGAGGGCGAGCTGGCTGGGCTGGTCGCCCCGCACGACCTCGCGCAGCACCTGGTAGCCCCGGTAGCCGTGCGGCAGATCACCCAGCGCCGTGCCGAGCGCCGCCTGGTAGGCACGCAGCAGCACCCCGAGCGACCATCCCAGGTCGGCGTCGGGCTCGTGCTCCAGGTCGTCCGTCGTCGCAGCCATCACGGGAATCCTACGTCGAGATGCGCGGTTGTCACAATCATCTGCACGACATACGATCGGTGCAGCAACGGATCACGAGGGAGGGCACGAGGTGACGGACTACGGTCACGACCTGCTGCTGGGGTCGTTCATCACGCCGAGCGCGGCCGCGCCGGACCGCGTCGTGGCGCTGGCGCAGCTCTCGGAGGAGTCGGGGCTGGACCTCGTCACGTTCCAGGACCACCCCTACCAGCCGTCGTTCCTCGACACCTGGACGCTGCTGGCCTGGGTCGCCGCCCGCACCGAGCGCGTCCGCCTCGCCGCCAACGTCACGAACCTCCCCCTGCGACCGCCCGCCGTCCTGGCCCGCGCCGCCGCGAGCCTGGACCGCCTCAGCGGAGGACGCGTCGAGCTCGGCCTGGGCTCGGGTGCGTTCTGGGACGCGATCGAGGCCATGGGTGGTCGACGGCTCACCGCCGGCCAGGGCGTCGACGCCCTCACCGAGGCGATCGAGGTGATCCGCGGCGTCTGGGCCACCGAGGACCGCTCGTTCTTCGAGGTCGACGGGGAGCACTACCAGGTGCACGGCGCCAAGCGCGGACCGGCACCGGCGCACCCGATCGGTATCTGGCTCGGCGCGTACAAGCCGCGGATGCTGAGGCTGACCGGCCGGACCGCCGACGGCTGGCTGCCGTCCCTCGGCTACCTGTCCAGCCTGGACGACCTCGACCGCGGCAACGCGATCATCGACGAGGCCGCCGAGGAGGCGGGTCGTGACCCGCGCGCCGTCCGGCGCCTGCTCAACGTCAACGGCCAGCTCGGGGCCCAGCGGTCCGAGCGACTGCTGGTCGGGCCTCCCGAGCAGTGGGCCGAGCAGCTGGCCGTCCTCGCGCTCCAGCACGGGATCAGCGGGTTCATCCTCGGCAGCGACGACCCCACGACGCTCGCCACCTTCGGCCAGGAGGTCGGCCCCGCGCTGCGCGACCTCGTCGCGACCGAACGCGGCTGACCAACGACCAGCGATCAGCGACGCCACCAGCCTCGACGCACCGACGCACACACGAAGGAGACCCCGTGGACCACGGCCACCCGCTGCACATCGGGCTGCACGTCCGCACGCCGGAGGATGCCGAGGCAGCCGAGACGCTGGGGTACGACCTGCTCGTCGTCCCCGACGACGGCACCGCCGCCGGACCGGACTCGCTCGATGCGTGGACGCTGCTCAGCTACGTCGCGGCGCGCACCAGCACCGCGCAGGTGGCCACGGCCGGCCTCGACCTCGCCGGGCACCCGCCGACGGTGCTCGCCCGTGCCGCCGCGGGCCTGGACCACCTCACCGGTGGACGGCTGGCGCTCGGCCTCGCCGCGTCGACCGCCGGCGCCGGGCAGGAGCCGGACGACGTCGCCGCGACCGAGGAGGCCGTCGCCGTCGTGCGCGGCATGTGGGACGCCGCCGACCCGACACCGCTGCGGTTCGCGGGCGCGCACCACCGGGTCCCGGGTGCCGAGCGCGGGCCCGCACCGGCGCACCCGGTCCCGCTCTGGCTCTCCGGGTCGGGCGATGCCGAACGCGACCTCGCCGCGCGGGTCGCCGACGGCTGGTGGCTCACCGTCGCCCGCAGTGGGGGCGGAGCGGTCGGCGTCCCCGGGGTCGACGGCGGAGCGGCTGCGGTCCCCGTGGTCGACGGCGGAGCGGCTGCGGTCCACGGGCTCGACGGCGGAGCGGCTGCGGTCCCCAGGGTCGACGGCGGATCGCCCGGCGTCCCCGTGAACGGAGGCGGGGTGCTCGCCGTCCCCGGAGACGAGAGCAGGGTGCTCGGCGCTCCGGGACCCACCCTGGACGACACGGTGCTCATCGCGCTCCGGGAGCACCGTCAGGCGCTGGACGCCGCCGCGTCGGCGGCCGAGCGCGACCCGCGCGAGGTGCGGATGCTCCTGAGCGTCGACCCCGCCCTCGTCCGCGCCGCGGGATCGCGAGCGGTCGACCTGCTGACCCGTGCGGTCGTCGACGGCGGTGCCGGCACGATCGTCCTCACCGACGTGGACGGCGACGACGCCGCGTGGTTCGCCGCCGAGATCGCCGCTCCTCTCCGCGCCGCCGTCGCGGCCGAGCGCACCACCCGGGGCACCGTGGTCGGCACGGTGCGCAGCGCGGCGGTCCGAGCGGCACGACGCCCCCGCATCGACTACGACGCCATCCCGGCCGTGCTGCGCGACGACGCCGTCGAACCCGGCGACCCCGCGTACGCGCACGTCCGCTCGACCTACATGCGCGGCGGCCGGCCGGGCCTCGTGCTCCGACCCGGGAGCACCTCCGAGGTCGTGCACGCCCTCGCCTGGGCGCGGACCCAGGACGTGCCGCTCGCGATCCGGTCCGGCGGCCACGGCATCAGCGGCCGGTCCACCAACGACGGCGGCATCGTGATCGACCTCGGCCGGATGAACGCGATCGAGGTGGTCGACACCGCCCGGCGCCGGGTGCGTGTGCAGGCCGGTGCCCGGTGGGGCGAGGTCGCGCAGGCCCTGCATCCCTACGGCTGGGCGATCACCTCCGGCGACTACGGCGGCGTCGGCGTCGGCGGTCTCGCGACGGCCGGCGGCATCGGGTTCCTGGTCCGGGAGCACGGCCTGACGCTCGACCACGTCCGCGCCGTCGAGGTCGTGCTCGCCGACGGCTCCGTGGTGCGTGCCGACGAGCAGGAGAACGCCGACCTGTTCTGGGGTGTGCGCGGGGCCGGCGGCAACCTCGGGATCGTCACCTCCTTCGAGCTCGAGGCCGACGAGGTGGGCGACGTCGGCTTCGCCCAGCTCGTCTTCGACGCCACCGACACCGCCGAGTTCCTCCACCGGTTCGGCGCGCTCACCGAGGCAGCGCCCCGCGACCTGACACCGTTCCTCATCCTCGGCCGCCCGCGGGGTGGTCAGGTGGTCGCGCAGATGATGGCGATGGTCGACTCGGACGACCCGGACACGATCATCGACCGGCTCCAGCCGTTCGCCTCCCTGGGGCCGCTGCTCCAGCAGGCCGTGCAGGTCGTCCCGTACCCGGCGGTGGTCACCCTGCCCGACGCCGCGCACTCCGGGGAGGGCGAGCCCGTCACACGCTCCGCGATGGTGGAGCACATCACCCCCGCGCTCGCCGAGGAGTTCGCCCGGCTGATCCGCAGCGGCGAGACCTACTTCTTCCAGATCCGTGCGGCCGGGGGCGCCGTCGGCGACGTCCCGGAGGACGCGACCGCGTACCCCCACCGGTCCGCGCAGTTCAGCGTCGTCACCTTCGGGTCCAGCCGTCGCCGCCTCGATGCGATCTGGGACGCGATGGCCGAGCACTTCACCGGCATCTACAGCAGCTTCGAGACCGATCCTCGACCGGAACGGCTGCCCGAGGTGTTCGGGGTGCGCGGGCTCGCGCGGCTGCGGGACCTCAAGCGGCGCTACGACCCGGAGGACGTGTTCCGGCACAACCACTCGGTGTCGGAGCGGGGTGAGCGCGTCCGGCTCACGCCGGGGACCGGTGACGCGGGCTGACCGGCGTGATCGGGGCTGTTCGGGGCACCCGGGGGGGCGACAGGCGACCCTGTCAGACCGGGTCGAACTCCGTCACGCGGGTGCGCCAGTACTCGGCGCCGTCTCGGGTGCGGGTGACCAGGCCCGCGTCCACCAGCTCGCGCCGGAGGCCGACGGGGTCGCGGGCGAGATCGGCGAGACGTCCGGTCAGCGCGCGCTCGGGAACCGGCTCCTCGAGCGGGAGCACCTGCTGGGCGACCCATCGGAGCACCTGGTCACGGTCCGCCCGCCGTCGCGGCAGCGACTCCAGGCGCCCGCGCACCAGGAACCGTCGCGGGTCACCGGGCGGCTTGACCGGGGTCGAACCGTCGGGGCGTCCGCCAGGGTCCGAGCCACCGGGCGGCGCCGCAGGGGTAGGGCCACCCGACAGCCTCGCCGCAGCCGGGCCGCCAGGGTCAGAAGTCGCCGCCGAAGTCACCCCCGAAGCCTCCCCCAGAGTCCCCGCCGAAGCCACCGAATACGTCGCCGCCCCAGTCGCCGCCGGAGTCCGCCGAGGTGTCGCCCCACCCCGCGTCGGCCGACGTCCCGCTGTCGGCGGTCGACGCGCCCGCGTCCGCGGACCCGTCCGCGCCGCTCGCGTCACCGGCGCCGCTCGCATCGCCCTCGGCACCGGCACCACCCGCGGTGTCGGCCCCGCCGCCGTCCCCGGCGTCGAGCAGCGCACCGGCGACGGCCGTGCCGATGAACGCCCCGGCGACGCTCGCGAGCAGGCTGCCCGCGATCACCCCGCCGAGCCCGATCCCAGCACCGGCCCCGACCCCGCTCCCCCGCCCGGCGAACGTCCGCTCGAGCGTGCCGGGCTCCCGCATCTCCGCGCGGGTGGCCATGCGGGCGAGCGCCCGGGGGTCGTCGGAGGTGGCGCGCTCGGCGGGCGGCATCTGGGCGCCGACGTCGGTGAGCACCTGGCGGCGCTGCTCGGGGGTGAGCCGGGCGAACGCCTCGGCGTGGGCCTGCTCGACGGCCTGCGGCGGGGCGGTGCGGAGCAGGTAGCGGTAGCGGTCGATCGCGATCTCGTCGTCGCTGCGCGCGGCACCGGGGCCGGGCGTGGCGGGCGCGGGGTACGGGTCGTTCACCGGGGCCGGTCCGCGTCGCGCGTCGTGCCGGCGAGGGTCGTCCTCGCGTCCCAGCAGTCGGTCCAGGAATCCCATGGTCCTCACCTCTCGTCGGTGGAGATCGGTGCACCTGGATCAACGAGCGTCCGAGATGTCCGGTTCCCCGGTCCGCGGCTGCACGCCCCCGATCCACCGGGCCCGCCGTCCCGATACGCCAGGACCGCCGTCCCCGATACGCCAGGCCCGCGGTCCCCGATCCACCGGGTCCACCAGCCCGGATCCGCCGGGTCCACCGCCCCCGATCCCACGCGCGCGGCGCTCACCTGCCCTAGCGTGTCGGCATGGCGAGACCCGCACGCCAGAGCCGGCGACGCTTGACGATCGTGCAGACCGTGGCCCTCATGGTCGCGTTCGTGCTGGTCTCCGGCCTGGGCGGCCTGCTGTCGGCGGCGCTGGTGCTGCCGACGGTGGCGGTGGCGAACGGGACGACGGACATGGCGGTCGAGGCGTTCGACGACCTGCCGACGGAGCTGGTGACGGCGCCGCTGTCGGAGCGCTCGGTGATGCTGGCGGCGGACGGCACGACGGTGCTGGCGACGTTCTGGGCGGAGAACCGGGTGGTCGTCTCGCTGGAGCAGGTGTCGCGCCCCATGCAGGACGCGGTGGTGGCGACGGAGGACCGGCGGTTCTACCAGCACGGCGGGATCGATCCGACCGGGATGATCCGTGCGGCGGTGCGGAACCTGACGAACCCGGGACGGACGGAGGGGGCGTCGACGCTGACGCAGCAGTACGTGAAGAACGTGCTGATCGAGACGGCCGTGCGGGCGGGTGACCTGGCGGGCGCGGAGGCGGCGCGGGAGGCGGACGGGGCGGACGGGTACCTGCGCAAGCTGCGGGAGGCCAAGCTGGCGATCTCGCTGGAGAAGACGCTGACGAAGGACCAGATCCTCGAGGCGTACCTGAACATCGCGCAGTTCGGGGTGAACACGTACGGCGTGGAGGCGGCGGCGCAGCGGTACTTCAGCACGTCGGCGGTGAACCTGAATGCGGTGCAGGCGGCGACGATCGCGGGGATCACGCAGAGCCCGACGCGGTACGACCCGCTGCGCAACCCGGAGATCGCCCAGGAGCGGCGGGACCGGGTGCTGCGGCTGATGCACGAACAGGGCTACCTGACGGCGGAGGAGCTGGCGGCCGGGCTGGCGACGCCGCTGGCCGCGACGCTGGTGCCGCACGAGCCGGTGATCGGGTGCATGGCGGCGGGGTCGGCGGTGCCCGGGTCGGGGTACTTCTGCGACTACGTGACGAAGGTGATCCGCTCGGACCCGGCGTTCGGCGAGACGACCGAGGCGCGGGTGGACCGGCTGTACCGGGGCGGGCTGACGATCACGACGACCCTGGACCCGCGGGAGCAGGCGATCGCGGACGCGGAGGTGAAGGCCGGCATCCCGGTGGACGACCCGACGGGGGTGGCGACCGCGCTGGTGACGGTGGAGCCGGGCACGGGCCGGATCACGTCGATGGCGCAGAACCGCGGGTACAACAACACCGAGCAGCACGGCGAGCGTGAGACGGCGGTGAACTACAGCGCGGACTTCGCCTACGGCGGGGCGAGCGGGTTCCCGCCGGGGTCGACGTTCAAGCCGTTCACGCTGGCGGAGTGGTTGCAGGAGGGCCACAACCTCAACGAGGTGGTGAACGCGACGCGGTTCTCGTACACCTTCGGGGAGTTCCGGGCGCCGTGCACGACGCTGACGCCGCGCAGCACGGAGTACAAGTTCGCGAACGCGGAGGGGCCGCGCTCCGGCGGGATGCTGAGCGTGCTGGACGCCACGCGCGGGTCGGTGAACTCGGGGTACATCGCGATGGCCTCGCAGCTGGACCTGTGCGGGATCATGGACACGGCCGCGCGCCTGGGGATCCACAAGGCCGGCGGGGTCGCCGGTGAGGGCGCGCCGGACCCGTTGCCCGCGAACGTGCTGGGCACGAACTCGATCTCGCCGCTGTCGATGGCGTCGGCCTTCGCGGCGTTCGCGAACGGCGGCACCACCTGCACCCCGGTCGCGATCTCGGCGGTGACGGACACCGACGGCAACCCGCTGCCGGTGCCGGTGACGTCCTGCACCGCCGGGGTGGAGCCGCGGGTCGCGAACGCGGTGACCTTCGCGCTGAGCCAGGTGTGGCAGGGGACCGCGGACACCGCCGCCCCGCCGTTCGCCGCGGCGGGCAAGACCGGCACGACGACGCACAACGAGCACACCTGGTTCGTCGGGTACACGCCGCTGCGCTCGACGGCGGTGTGGGTGGGCTACGCGGACCGGATGATCCCGATGCAGGACGTGGTGATCAACGGGCGGTTCATCCGCAACGTCTTCGGCTCGTCGGTGGCGGTGCCGATCTGGAAGGGCTTCATGACGCGCACGCTGGAGGGCGTGGCGGTGCCGGCGTTCGCCCCACCGGGCAACGACGAGGTGTTCGGCAAGCAGGTGCCGGTGCCCTCGGTGGTCGGCCTGGACGTGGCGGCGGCGACCGCGGCGCTGGACGGGGCCGGGTTCACGGTGCGGATCGGCCCGCCGGTGCCCTCGGCGGTGCCGGCCGGGTCGGTGGCGACGCAGACGCCGACCGGGGTGGCCACCCAGGGCTCGCTGGTGACGATCGCCCCGTCGTCGGGCCCGCCGACCGATCCGGCCGCGGCCGCACCCGCACCGCCCGCCGGTCCACCGGTCACGGGTCCGCAGGGCGACCGGGGCAGGGACGGGCCGTGACTGTCTGATCGCCGCCCTTGCCACCGACCGCGCCACCGGGCCCCACCCGGCGGCGGGGTCGGGGTCATCCCGCAGGCGGACCCGCGCCGGCCCCGGGATCTGCCCGCGGGCCGATGTGCCGGCCCGACCGCGCTCCGTAGCGTCGAGGACATGGACCACGACCTGCCACTGACCACCACCCCGCAGGGCACCCCGGAGCGCCGGATGCTGGGCGTGCTGGCGCTAGCGGCCGCGGTGACGCTGTCGCTCACGGCGTGCTCGGGGATCGCCGGGGCGCTCGGCGACCGGACCGGCGGTGGCAACGACCGCACGGCGGCGTTCGACTCCGGGGCGGCGGGCAAGCGGGCGCACGGGCTGCCGGACTGGGTGCCGGACGACGCGGAGGGTGTCCGGGCGCTGGCGCGGCCGGGCGGGGACGAGCAGATCCTCACGATGCGCGCGGACCTGACCGACCTGCCGGCGACCTGCACGGCGGTGACCGCGGAGAACCCGCGCGCGCCGCACCCCGAGGACCCGGAGGCGGACCCCACGGACTTCCGCACGGTGTCGACGCTGCGCGCGGACTGGTGGCCGGTCGAGGTCGAGCAGGACGCGACGATGATGTGCGGGCGCTGGTGGGTGACCGCCGCGGACGGCGCGCTGTACGCCTTCACGCCGGAGCGGCGCACCGTCCCGGTGAACTGACCGCCCGGACCGACCCCACGGATCGACCCCGGGTACCCGCGCGGCGGAGTTCGCCCACCCGGACCCGGCGACGCGGACGCTCGGCCGGAAGAATTCGGAGAATGCGTCGGACAAAGTTCCGAGACCGTTCTCACACCGCTATTCCTTGATCGCACCCCGTGACATTCCCTACGGTGGTCGTCATCGGAGGGGAGTAGTCCGGCTGGCCCGTGGCCAGCAGCGATGGTCGACACACTGGCGCCGAGCGCCCGGCCACCGCGCCCGCGCAGGCGGGTGGACGAGACCTCCGGCCAGCAACGTGCGTGCTGGCCGGACGTCGCGACCCCTCGCGCCCTCGGCCGGCACCTGTCCGAGAGGTGCCTCATGTCCGACCTGCTCTCCCCCGTGCGCCCGCCGGGGAGGACGATCCTCGCCCGCTCCGGGCTGATCACCCTGGTCCTCGTCCTGCCGGCGCTGGTGCTGCGGCTGTCCGGCGCCCACACCGCCCCCCTGCTCCAGCTCGCCGTGTACGGCGTCGCCGTGGTGGCCGCGAGCTTCCTGCTCGCCTGGGCGGCCGAGGCCGCGCAGGTGGACGTGTCCGGCGGTCTGGCCATCGCCGTGCTCGCGCTGGTGGCGGTCCTGCCGGAGTACGCGGTCGACCTGTACTACGCGTACACGGCCGGCCACGACCCCGCCTACGTGCAGTACGCGGCGGCGAACATGACCGGGTCCAACCGGTTGCTGCTCGGGCTCGGCTGGCCGCTGGTGGTGCTGGTGGCGCTGGCCGTCGCGAAGCGGACCACCGGCAAGCCGGTCACCGCCCTGGCGCTGGAGCCGGGCAACCGCCTGGAGCTCGGCTTCCTGCTGGTGGCCGGCATCGCGGCGTTCGTGATCCCGGCGACCGGGCACATCCACCTGGTGTTCGGCCTGGCGCTGATCGCCTGGTTCGCGTTCTACACCTGGCGGCTGACCCGCGGCGAGGCGGAGGAGCCGGACCTGATCGGTACCGCTGCCGCGATCGGCGCCCTGCCCCGGCGTGCGCGCCGGACGACCGTGATCCTGGCGTTCGTGGTGGCCGCCGGGGTGATCCTGGCGAGCGCGGAGCCGTTCGCGGAGTCGCTGGTCGACTCGGGCACCGCGCTCGGGATCGACCAGTTCCTGCTGGTGCAGTGGCTGGCCCCGCTGGCCTCGGAGGCACCCGAGTTCATCGTGGCGATCCTGTTCGCGGCGCGCGGCAAGGGCACGGCGGCCATCGCGACGCTGATCTCCTCGAAGATCAACCAGTGGACCCTGCTGGTCGGCTCCCTGCCGATCGCGTACCTGGCCGGAGGCGGATCGGCGAGCCTGGCGCTCGACACCCGGCAGGTCGAGGAGATGCTGCTCACCGCGACGCAGACCCTGATGGGCGTCGCGATCCTGATCTCGCTGCGGTTCCACCGCTGGTCGGCCTGGACGCTGCTCGGCCTGTTCGCGATCCAGCTGCCGCTGGTGAGCACCACCGCGCGGTTCGTGCTGTCCGGCATCTACCTGGGGATCGCCCTGGTGGTGCTGGTGCTGCACCGTCGCCAGCTCTGGCCGACGATCCTGGCACCGTTCCGCGGGGTGCGTGACGACGACGCGGACGCACCGGACGCCGACGGCGCGCGCGAGCCGGCGCTCGCCGCGCGCTGACCGGTCACCGATCGACGTCGGCCCGGGGACCCGCGCGGTCCCCGGGCCGACGTCGTCTCAGACCCAGGTCCCCATCGCCCGCCGCACCGCGTCGAGGGTCTCCTCCGCGATCCGGTTCGCCCGCTCGTTCCCGGCGCGCAGCACGTCGTGCACCACGCCGCAGTCCCGGGCGAGCTCGGCGCGACGGGCGCGCAGCGGAGCGAGATGGTCGACCAGCGCCTCGGTGACCACCTGCTTGAGGCGCCCGGAGCCGGCGTCGCCGATCCGGTCCGCGATCTGCTCCGGCGGCTCGTCCAGGCACAGGCTCGCGAGCAGCAGCAGGTTGGCGACCTCGGGGCGCCGCTCGGGCTCGTAGGTGATCAGCCGCTCGGAGTCGGTGCGGGCGCCGCGCAGCAGGCGGGCGGTCTCGTCGGCGGTGGCACGCAGGGCGATGGCGTTGCCGGCGCTCTTGCTCATCTTGGCGCCGTCGGTGCCGAGCACGGTGGGCGCCTCGGACAGCAGCGCGTCCGGCTCCGGGAACAGCGGCTCGGCGGCGGCGTAGCGCTGGTTGAACCGGCGGGCGATCGTGCGGGTCATCTCGATGTGCGGCAGCTGGTCCTTGCCGACCGGCACCAGGGACGCGCGGCAGAACAGGATGTCGGCGGCCTGGTGCACCGGGTAGGTGAGCAGCAGCCCGGACAGCGCCCGCCCACCGGAGGCGGCGAGCTCGGACTTCACCGTGGGGTTGCGGTCGAGCTCGGCCACGGTGACCAGGCTGAGGAACGGCAGCATGAGCTGGTTGAGCGCGGGGACCGCCGAGTGCACGAAGACCGTGGTGGCCTCGGGGTCGATGCCGGCGGCGAGGTAGTCCAGGACGATCTCGTGCACGGCGCCGCGGATGTCCCCGGCGACGTCGCGGTCGGTGATCACCTGGTAGTCGGCCAGCACCAGCAGCACCTCGGCGCCGAGCCGTTGCAGGCGCACCCGGTTGGCGACGGTGCCGAAGTAGTGGCCCAGGTGCAGCGGGCCGGTGGGGCGCTCGCCGGTGAGGATCCGCACGCCGGCGGGATCGGTGGCCAGGCGGCGCTCGACCTCCTCGGCACGCTCACGGGTGCGCGCGGCGGCGATGTCGAGGGAGGAGGGGACGGTGGTGCTCATGGAGGTCTCCTGCGGGGCGGGTGCCACCCACGGAGCCTCGGACCGACCGCGCTGCGTGAGCAGCACGGCGGACGGGTGTCGCGACCTACGCTGCCGAGGGCAGCAGCCACCACGCGCGGAGCGGGGTGCAGGTCATGCGGGCAACCTACACCCGCGGTCGGCGCCGGTGGGGCGGACCGTCAGGCGATGGCGGCGAGCACGCGGACCGGCGCGTCGGCGAGGACGACCAGCACGGTCTCCCCCGTCTCGGCGTCGATCTCCGCGACCGCGCGCGACCCGCAGGCGCAGAGCAGCTCGTCGCCGTCCGCGTCGTCGAACCAGAGGCACGTGTGCCGGGTGATCTCCATGCCGCCGACGGTACGCACGACCTCTGACACGACCACGTCGCGGCCCCGGCGCGTCGGGATCCCGCACATCCGTGCAGCGGCGCCCGGGCGCCCGTTCAGGCCGAGGGCCGGGTGGCCTTCCCGTCGAGCCAGAGGGTGTCGGACTCGTCGCGGTGCGTGCCGGTGCTGCCGACGTGCTTCGCGCTGATCTGCGGGCCCTTCGTGATGACGTGCACCATCGCCATGCCGTGGCCCCGGCCGAGCCCGAAGTCCTCCGCCAGCCAGGCGAGGATCGGCGTGGCCTGGGTGTCCGGGCCGAAGCCCCGGGCGTGCGCCTGCTCGACGATCTGGCGGGGCGTGAGCCCGGTCTTGTCCTCGACGGCGTCGAGGTAGGCCTGGAAGGACATGGGCGACTCCTGGCGGGACCGGGGACCGGCACCGGCGATCGGGCGATGCCGGGAGCCGCACGCTAGCCGCCGCGCGCGCCCGCGACCACCCCGGAACAGTCCGCAACCCAGCGGTTGACGACCCGCCCCGGCAGTGGCACCGTGGTTCGCAACCACAAGGTTGAGAGGGAGGTCCCGGTGCCCGCCGACCCGCTGTCCCAGGTGTTCTCCGCCCTGGCCGACCCGATCCGCCGCGACATCGTCACGCGGCTGGCCTCGGGCGATGCCACCGTCGGCGAGCTGGCCGCCCCCTACGACGTGACCGTGCAGGCGGTGTCCAAGCACCTCAAGGTGCTCGAGGACGCCGGGCTGGTCACCCGCACCCGCGAGGCGCAGCGCCGACCGGTGCACCTGGAGGCGGAGGTCTTCGACCTGATGACCATGTGGATCGAGCGCTACCGCCGTGAGGCCGAGCTCCGCTACCGGCGCCTGGAGGACGTGCTGCTCGCCGAGCAGGAGGAGCGCGCCGCCGAGCCCTCCGCCCGCGCCGGCTGGCAGCGCCGACCCGCCGGCGCCGACCGGGTCTTCGAGCCGTGGGACCTGACGTCCCGCGCGTACCGACCGGAGGGAGACAGCGCATGACCAGCACCGAGGGCACCCGGATCGACGCCGACCCGGACCTGCCGATCATCCGCACCACCCGCGCGTTCGCCGCCCCGCCGGCGGCGGTCTACCGCGCGCACGTCGAGCCCGACCTCGTCGTCCGCTGGCTCGGCCCCTCCCGGTTGCGCACCGTGATCGAGCGCTGGGACGCCCGCACCGGCGGCAGCTGGGCGTACACCTCGCACGGCGAGCCCGGCGAGCGCTACGGGTTCTTCGGCTCCTTCCACGAGCTGCGGCCCGGCGCGCTGCTGGTGCAGACCTTCACCTGGGACGGCCGTCCGGACGACGTCGTGCTGGACCGCGTCGTGCTGGAGGACGTCGGCGACGGGCGGACGCTGCTGCACGGATCGTCGCTGTTCGACTCCTTCGCCGGGCGGGACGCGATGCTCGCCGACGGCATGGAGCAGGGCGTGGTCGAGGGCTACCAGCGGCTGGACGACCTGCTCGCGGCGGGCTGACCTGCACGGACGGTGCCGGGACGGCCGGATGGGTGATTGCTCCCGTTTCGCCCGCACCTGCGGCTCAGCGCGCGTCCGACCCGGCCGATGGGACGGACGCGCGGGGGTGCATGCAGTCGGATCGTCCTGAGGAGTCCCCCGTGTTCGCACGTCACCGCACGTCCGCCGACGCCACCGTCGGCACCGCGCTCGCCGAGTCCCGCGCCGACGTCGAGGCCGTCACCGCCGTCGTGCGGGCGCTGGCCTCTGCCACCACCACGCGGGACGCCGTGCACCGGGCCCTCGAGGTGGTCCGCGAGCGCTTCGGCTGGGCGTACGGCTCCTACTGGCGGATCGACCCCGCGGACCAGGCCCTGCACGTGGTGCAGGAGTCCGGCGACGCCGGCCCGGAGTTCGCCGAGGTGACCCGCACCGCGTCCTTCCGCGAGGGTGTCGGCCTGGCCGGACGCGCCTGGCGGGCCCGTGACCTGGTGTTCGTGGCGGACCTCGGCGACCTGTCCGACTGCGTGCGCGCACCCGTGGCGCAGCGGGTCGGCGTGCACTCCGGCATCTGCTTCCCGCTGACCGAGGACGGCGTCGTCACCGGCACGATGGACTTCTTCAGCACCGAGACGCTCGACCCCTCGCCGCAGCGGCTCGACACCCTGCGCAGCATCGGGGTGCTGGTCTCGCAGGCGATCGAGCGGGTCGCCGCCGCCGAGCGCCAGGCGGCCGCCGGTGAGGACATCGACGCGGTGAACCGGGTGATCCGCGAGATCAACGACGCCACCAGCCGCGAGGTCGCGCTGACCCGTGCGCTGGACACCATCCGCGACGGCTTCGGCTGGGCCTACGCCTCCTACTGGGAGGTCGACCCGACCGATCGTGCGCTGCACTTCGTGCAGGAGTCCGGCGACGCCGGTGCCGAGTTCCGCGAGGTGACCCGCACGGCGTCCTTCACCGAGGGCGTCGGCCTGGCCGGACGCGCCTGGCGGGCCCGCGACCTGTACTTCGTGCCGGACCTCGCCGACCTCACCGACTGCGTGCGCGCGCCCGCCGCCCGTCGCGCCGGGGTGCAGTCCGGGGTGTGCCTGCCGATCGTGGTCGCCGGGGAGATCGTCGGCACGATGGACTTCTTCGCCACGACGACGCTCACGCTGTCCGACGGCCGGGCCGACGCGCTGCGCAACACCGCCTACCTGCTCGGTCAGGCGCTGGAGCGCGACGCGGCGGCGCAGCGGCTGCTCACCGCCGGGCAGGAGCTGGTCACCTCGATCCAGGAGGTCGAGCGCAACGTGCTGGCGGCGACCACGGTGGCGAACGACGGTCAGCGGCTCACCCAGGACGCCAACCAGGAGGTCGCGGACCTCGGCGCGTCCAGCACCGAGATCAACCAGGTGGTCACGGTGATCCAGCAGATCGCCGCGCAGACCAACCTGCTGGCGCTGAACGCCACCATCGAGGCGGCGCGGGCCGGCGAGGCGGGGCGCGGGTTCGCGGTCGTCGCGCACGAGGTCAAGGAGCTCGCCAACGAGACGGCCGCTGCGACCACGCAGGTCAGCGACAAGGTCCGCGCGATCCAGAACCAGGTGGAGGGCGTGATCCGCTCGCTGGCGGAGATCGGCACCGTCGTGGAGCGGATCAACGAGACCCAGAACACCATCGGCGGCGTCCTCACCGAGCAGGTCGCCGTCACCAAGGCCATCCTCGGCTGAGGCACTCGGCGCCGCGGAGGTCAGACCTGGTAGGCCCAGTGCCAGGGCTCGCGCGGGGTGTCCTCGGCGAAGCCGTAGCGGCCGGCGTTGGTCCGCATCCAGGACTGCGCGGCGTCGTCCAGCTTGAGGTCGACGGCCATGCCCCAGCCGTGGTCGGAGGTGCCGGGCACCGCCGCGAGACCGCCCTGCGAGTACAGGCCCTTGCGCTCGGCGACGTCGACCTGCGACTCGTAGGAGCGGTAGGAGTCGGTGATCCCGATGGTGACGCCGTCCTTGGCCGCGTCGGCGATCAGCCGCTCCAGCGACTCCGCGGCGGGCGCCCACAGCCGGTGACCGGTGCTGCCGACCTCGGCGAGCGCGGAGGCGGGGACCTTGCCGTTGCCGTAGGCGGCGAGCGCGACCGGCACGCCGTCGGCGTTCACCGCGGTCGAGCCCGAGGTGGTCGACGCGGACGAGGAGCCCACCGCCAGCGCGAGGGCGTCGGCGAACTGCGTGCCGCTGGTCGAGGTCGCCGACGCCGGGCCCGTGAACGAGCCGATCTGCGCCTGGATGGCAGCGATGCGCTGCTCGATCCCCGCGATCCCGGTGACACCCACGTGACGGTTCCCCTCCCTGTCCCCGTCCCCATCGGCGGGCGCACGCCGATCCTGAGCACCCGCTGAGACCCGGCGGTCGGCCGGCCGGTCCCGGACGTGGCTCGGCCCCGCCGCTCCCGGGACGAGAGAGCGGCGGGGCCGAGGGTCGTGACGTCAGCGCCAGGTGGCGCCGACGGTCCGGCGACGACGCCGCACCACCGCGGTGCGGACCGCCAGCAGGCCGGCGCCCCAGACCACCAGGGCCAGCGCCCACCAGGGCGCCACCCGGGCGGCGTCGGTACCGGTGGCCGCGAGCACCCCGGACGCCGCGGCGGCGACGTCATCGATCAGCTCGCCCGCCGCGAGCACCGCCGACGCGAAGTACGTCACCGGGATCGAGGCGGAGCCGCCGGGGGTGATGACCAGCAGCGAGGTCTCGCCGGGGTCGCAGGCCGGGGCGACGAAGGTCAGCGACCCGCCGCCGGCGGCCACGGCGACCTCGGCCGGGTCGAGCACCACGCCGCAGACGAACACCGAGGTGCTGCCCGGGACGAACCCGCTGCCGGTGACGGTGACCGTGGTGCCGCCGGCGGAGGCTAGCGCCGCCGGGTCCACGCCGGAGACGGTGGGCGGTGCGGGGACGGCCACCGCCGTGTCGTCGTAGACGTAGGTCATCATCTGGGCGTCCACCCCGTCGGTCCACACCATCATCGGGACCACGCCCTCCGCGTGCGGCGGGGTGACCGCGAGCAGCGCGGTGCTGGAGAGCACGGTGACCGAGTCGGCCGGGATCCCGTCGAAGCTCACCCCGGTGCTGCCGGCGACGAAGCCGGTGCCGGCGACCACGACGGTCTGGCCGCCGCTGGTCGGGCCGGTGCGGGGTGCCGCCCAGGCGATCCGGAGCACCGGGGCACCGCCGGGGGCCACGTAGGTGAAGGCGCCCGGCAGGCTGCCGGTGCCGGCGGAGCTGGTCACCGCGACCGGCACGGTGCCGGCGGTGTGCGCCGGGGTCTCGACGACCACCTGCGTGGCGGTCGGGATGCCGACGATCTCGGCCGGCATGTCGCCGAGGGTGACCTCGGTGGTGGTCGCCAGGCCGGTGCCGGTGATCGTGACGGTGGTGCCGCCGCCGGTCGGGCCGGAGGTCGGGCTCAGGCTCGCCACGAACGGACCGCCGACCGGCACGTAGCCGAAGCCGTCGGTGACGACCGCGTCCGCGCCCGGCAGCTCGACCACGACGTCCACCAGGCCGGGGCCGTGCGCCGGGGTGGTGACCTCGAAGCCGCCCGTGACCGGGGTGATCGCCGTGCCGGGGACGCCGCCGAAGGTGACGGCGGTGGCGCCGGTGAGGCCGGAGCCGAGGATCGTCACGACGGTGCCGCCCAGGACCGTGCCCTGCGCCGGGGTGATCCCGCTGATCAGCGGGGCGGAGTAGACCAGGTCGCCCGCGTCCACCTCGCCGTCCGGGAAGACGATCACGACGGGCACGGAGCCGCCCGCCGCGGCCGGCGGGATGGTGCCGGTGATCGTCGTGCTGCCCGGGACGAAGCCGGTGACCGGGGTGCCGCCGACGGTGATGCCGGTGGCGGTGCCCAGGTTGGTGCCGACGATGGTCAGCGTGCCGCCGCCCGAGGTCGGGCTGGTTCCCGGCGTCACGCTGGTGACGGTGGCATCGGTGCCGTCGTCCAGGTAGGTGATGCCGCCCGGGACGGTGACCGGGGTGCCGGTCGGGTAGACGATCTGCACGGTGGCCGGGCCCGCGGTGGCGGACGACGGGACCGTGAAGGTGATCTGCGTGGCCGTCACGGTGCCGAGGGTGGCGGTGGTGCCGCCCACGGTCACGCCGACGGCGCCGGTCAGGCCGGTCCCGCTGATCGTGCCGGGGACGCCGCCCGCCAGGCCGGAGGTCGCCGGGGTGACCCCGGTGGGGTTCGCCGCGGTGCCGTCGGCCAGGTAGGTGTAGCCACCGATCAGCCGGACGTCCGCGCCGGGCTGCGCCAGGACCACGGTGACCGCGCCGGGTGCGTGGCTCGGGGCGAGCACGGTGACGGTGGTCGCCGTGGGGGTGCCGACCATGATCGCCGGCACGCCGCCGAAGGTCACCTGCGTGACGGCGTCGAGGTCGGTGCCGGTGAAGGTCACCGGCGTGCCGCCGCTCTGCGGTCCGCTGACCGGGGAGACGTCCGTGACGGTGGACGCCCGGTAGGTCAGCTGCGGGGTGACCACGACCGACCCGGCCTCGAGCTGGAGGGTCAGGGTGACCGGGCCCGGCGTCTCGGTGGCCGGCGCGACGATCGTGACCGAGGTGGCGGTCGGCGTGGTGCTCGGCGTGACCAGCACGCCGCCCACGTCGACGCCGGTGACGCCGGCCAGGCCGGTGCCGGTGATCGTGACCGTGCCCCCCCGCGGTCGGCACGCTGACCGGCGAGATGCCGCTCACGGTGGAGGCGGAGCCGTCGTCCAGGTACCGGATCGTGCCGACGGTCACCGGCGTGCCGAGCGGGAACGACACCTGGACGGTGGCGTCACCCGGGGCGGTGCCGGTCGGCACGGTGAAGGTGATCAGCGTGTCGCTGACGCTGCCGACGGTCGCGGTGACGCCGCCGACGGTGACACCGACCGCACCGGTCAGGCCGGCACCGGCGATCGTGCCGGGACCGCCGCCGATCAGCGGGGAGGTCGCCGGGGTGACCGTGGTCGGCAGCACCACGCCGGTGCCGTCCGCCAGGTAGGTGAACGCGCCGGTCAGGGTCACCGAGGAGGAGCCGACCGTGACGACGACGTCCACCACGCCGGGGGCGTGCGGCGGAGTGGTGATCTCCAGCCCGCCCGCGGTCGGCGTGAAGGCGGCGGGCAGGCCGCCGACGGTGACACCGGTGGTGCCGGCCAGCCCGGTGCCGGTGAGCGTGACGGTGGTGCCGCCGGACTGCGGACCGGTCGCCGGGGAGACGCCGGTGACGGTCGGGGCGACGTAGGTCAGGCCGCCCGCGAGCACGGTGCCGGCGGGGAAGTCGACCACGACGGCGACGGTGCCCGGCATCGTCGTCGCCGGGATCGTCACCTGGATCTCGGTGGCGCCGGGAACCCCGATCGGGACGGTCTGGCCGCCGATGGTGACGCTGGTGGCGCCGAGCAGACCGGTACCGGTGATGGTCATGACGTCCCCGCCCGCGAGCGGGCTGGTCGTCGGGTCGATGCCCGAGACCGACGCGCCGGTACCGTCTGCCTGGAAGGTGAACCCGCCGGTGAGCGTCGCGTCCAGACCGGGCAGCACGACCTCGACGTCCACCGTGCCGGCTGCGTGCGCCGCGGTGGTGACCGTGGCGGACAGGCCGTCCGGGGCGACGACCAGGCCGACGCCCGGCGTGCCGCCGAAGGTCACCGAGGTCGCGCCAGCCAGGCCGGTGCCGGTCAACGTGACGAGCGTGCCGCCGCCCGTGGGGCCCTGCACCGGGCTGACCGAGGTCAGCGTCGGTGCCACGTAGGTGATCGGGCCGACCACCAGCGTGCCGGCCGGGAAGATCACCGTGACCGTGGCCGGTCCGGCGGCCGCCGAGGCGGGCACCGTGCCGGTGACCGTCGTGCCGTCAGGTGCGGCGGAGAAGCCGGTGACGGCCACGCCGCCGACGGTCAGGCCGGTGGCGCCGGCCAGGCCGGTGCCGGTGACGGTGACCGGGACCCCGCCCGCCGTCGGCGCGGTGGCCGGCGTGAGGTTGCTGACCGTCGCGCCGGAGCCGTCCTCCAGGAAGGTGAAGGCGTTGGCGAGCACGGCGTCCGCGCCGGGCAGCTGGACCGCCAGGGTGGCGGGGCCGGCCGCGTGCGGTGCGGTGGTCAGCGTGATCGAGGTGCCGTCGGGGGCCGCGGTGAACGAGGCCACCGGGACGCCGCCGAGGCTGACCGCGGTGACGCCCAGCAGGCCGGTGCCCGCGACGGTGACCGAGGTGCCGCCCGCCGCGACGCCCGAGGACGGGGTGAGCGAGGTGATCGTCGGCGCCTGGTAGGTCAGCGTGCCCGCCGCCAGGGTGCCGGCCGGCAGCTGGAGCACGACGGGCACGGTGCCCGCGGTCTCGGTGGCCGGGATCGTGGCGGTGACGGTGGTGGCGGTGACCGACGTCGGGGTGACGACGGTGCCGCCGATGCTGACGCCGGTGACGTTGCCCAGGCCGGTGCCGGTGACGGTCAGCGTGCCGCCGCCCGCGGTCGGGCTGGTGCCGGGGCTGGTGCTGCCGACGGTGGACTGCGAGCCGTCGTCCAGGTAGGTGAGGGTGCCGGCGGCGATCGTGCCACCCGGCATCGTGACGACCACCGGCGCGGGGCCGACCGCCGTGCCCGGGGGCACGGTGAACGTGATCGAGGTGCCGCTCGGGGCGACCACCAGGTCGGCGACCGGGACGCCGCCGATGGTGACACCGGTGGCGGCGGCCAGACCGGTGCCGGTGATCGAGCCCGGCACGTCGCCCGCGAGCGGGGCGGTGGCCGGGGTGACCGAGGCGATCACGGCGCCGCTGCCGTCCACCAGGAAGGTGAAGGCGTTCGGACGCACCACGTCGGCGCCGGGCTGGACCAGCGTCACGGTGACCGGGCCGGGCACGTGCGCCACGGTGCTGACGGTGACGGTGCCCGCGGTCGCGACGACCCCGGTGCCCGGGACCCCGTCGAAGAGCACCTGCGTGACGGCGCCCAGGTTGGTGCCGGTGATCGTGACCCCGGTGCCGCCGGACTGCGGACCGGTGGCCGGCGACACGGAGGTCACCGTGGAGGCCACGTAGGTGAGCGTGCCCGCCGCGCGGATCCCGGCGGCGAACTGGAGCACGACCGGCTGGCCGCCCGCGGTCTCCGAGGGCGGGATCGTCACGGTGACCCCGCCCGCGGCCACGCCGGTCACGGTGACCGGGGCACCGCCGATCGTCACACCGGTGACGCCGGCCAGGCCGGAGCCGGAGATGGTCAGCGTGCCGCCACCCGCGGTGGGGCTGGTCAGCGGCGCGAGGCCGGTGATCGTGGCGGCGGAGCCGTCGTCGAGGTAGGTGTACCCGCCGACGAGCACCGCGTCCGCGCCGGTCTGCACCGCGACCACGTCCACCAGGCCGGGCGCGTGCGCCGTGGTGGTGGCGGTGACGCTGGTCGCCGTCTGCGCGGTGACCGTGGCCGGGGCCCCGCCGATCAGCACCTGCGAGACGCCGGAGAAGCCGGTGCCGGTCAGGGTCACGGACTGCGCGCCGCCCGCGGGGCCGGTGGCCGGCGTGACGGCGGTCAGGGTCGGGGCCACGTAGGTGACCGAGCCCGCGACGACGGTGCCCGCCGGGAACCACAGCGTGACGGTCGCGCCGCCACCGGTCTCGGCCGGCGGGACCACGGCGGTGACGGTGCCCGCGGCGGCGACGACCGAGGTCGCGGCGACGCCGCCGACGGTCACGCCCTGCACGGACGCCAGGCCGGTGCCGGTGATGGTGATCTGCGTGCCGCCGGTGGTCGGGACCGTGGTGGGCGTCAGCCCGGCGACCGAGGCGCCGGAGCCGTCGTCCAGGTAGGTGTAGGCGCCGACCAGCGCGGCGTCGGCGCCGGGGATCACGACGCTCACGTCCACCAGCCCGGCGGCGTGCGCCGGGGCGACGGCGGTGACGCTGGTCGCGGTGCGGGTGACGACGGGCACGGTGGTCCCGCCGACGACCACGTCGGTGGCGGCCGCCAGGCCGGTGCCGGTCAACGTCAGGGTGGTGCCGCCGCCGATCACGCCGGAGATCGGCGACACGGCGGTCAGCGTCGGGGCGACCAGGCTGACGGTGCCGGTGGCCGCGATCGAGCCGCCGGGGAACACCACCCGCACCGGCAGGAGCGTGCCGGCGGTCTCGCTCGGCGGGACGGTGCCGCTGATCGAGGTCGCGCCTCCGACGAAGCCGGTGACCGGGACGCCGCCGACGGTGATGCCGGTGGCGCCGGCGAGCGCGGTGCCGGTCACGGTGACCGTGCCGCCCGAGGTGGGCAGCGTGGTCGGGCTGACGCCGGTGGCCGTGGAGCCGGAGGCGTCGTCCAGGTAGGTGTAGGTCAGCGTGGTCGGGTCGACGCCGGGCAGCTCGACCAGCACCGTGACGGGACCGGCGGCGTGCGCCGGGGTGCGCACGGTGAGCGTGCCGGGGCCGGTGGCGAGCAGGTCGGTGCCCTCGACGCCGCCGAAGGTCACGCGTGTGGCGGTCGCGAGGTCGGTGCCGGTCAGCGTGACCAGGGTGCCGCCGGCGATCGAGCCGGACGGCGGGGTGATCCCGGTCAGCGTCGGCGCGGTGAGGGCCAGGGTGCCGGCGGCGGTGGTGCCCAGCGGGAACACCACGGTCAACGGGTAGCTGGTGGCGGTCTCGCTCGGCGGCACGGTGGCCGTCAGCGTGGTGCCGTCCGGGCTGATGCTGACGACGGTCGCCACGAGCGGGCCGACGTCCACGCGGGTCGCGCCGGACAGCCCCACGCCGGTGAGCACGATCTGCCCGCCCGCGGTGGGCAGGGCGGCCGGGGCGACCGACGCGACCGAGGAGCCGACGCCGTCCGCCAGGTAGGTGTAGCCGTTGGGGAGCAGCGAGGTCGTGCCGCTGCCGTTCGTCACCCCGACCGTCACCGGGCCGACCGCGTGCGCCGGGGTGGTGACCGTGGCCGAGGTGGGCGAGGTGGCGGTGACCGTGCCGGGCACGCCGCCGAAGGTGATGCCCGCGACGCCGACGGTGTCCAGGCCGGTGCCGGAGACCACCACGGAATCGCCGCCCTGGACGCTGCCGGAGGACGGGGTCACGCCGGTGATCGTGGCGGCGCCCGGGGCGATGTAGGCGAAGCCGCCGACGGCGGTGGCGTCGGCGCCCGGGAGCGTCACGACCACGTCGACCGCTCCGACCAGGGCCCGCGAGGGCGCGGTCGCGGTGATCGAGGTGCTGCTGACCACGGTGACGCCGGTGGCGGCGACCCCGCCGAACGTCACACCGGTGGCCCCGGTGAACCCGGTGCCGGTGATCGTGACCGCGGTGCTGGCGGTGTTGATCAGGCCCTGCGCCGGGGTGATCGCGGTGATCGTCGGCGCCACGTAGGTCAGCGAGCCGATCGTCACGGTGCTGCCGGCCGGGAAGGTCAGCGTGACGGGCACGGCACCGGCGGTCTCGGAGGCGGGGATCGTGCCGGTGATCGTGGTGGCGGTCGCGCTGAACGACCCGACCGCCACGCCGCCGACCTGGAGCCCGGAGGCCCCGGCGAGGCCGGTGCCGGTGACGGTGATCGTGCCGCCGCCACCGGTCGGGCTGGTGGCGGGGGTGACGGTGGCGACCACGGCGGAGCTGCCGTCGTCGAGGTAGGTGAAGGCGTTGCCGGCCGAGGTGGCGTCGGCGCCGGCCATCACGGCGACCACGGCCACCGCGCCGGGCGCGTGCGCCGGGGCGGTGACGGTGAGGCTGGTCGCGGAGGAGGCGGTGACCGTCCCCGGGACGCCGCCGAAGGTGACCGCGGTGGTCGGCGTGAGGCCGGTGCCGGTCACGGTGACCACGGTGCCGCCGGCCGCGGGGCCGGTGGCCGGGCTGACGCCGGTGATCGTGGGGGCGACGTAGGTCATGCTCCCCGGGGCGCGGGTGCCGGCGGGGAACTGCACGACGACCGGGCGGGCGCCCGCCGTCTCCGAGGGAGGCACGGTGACGGTGATCGCGGTGGCGGTGACCGAGGTGACGGTGACCGGCGAGCCGCCGATCGTCACGCCGGTGGCCCCGCCGAGGCCGGTGCCCGGGATGGTCAGGGTGCCGCCGGAGGTCGGGACCGTCGTCGGGCTGAACGTGCCGAAGGTCGCGCCCGAGCCGTCGTCGGTGAAGGTGAACGGCGAGGCGGCCTGCCCGCTGCCGCTCGGGTTCGTGACCGTGACGGTGACCGGGCCGACGGCGTGCGCCGGGGTGGTGACGGTCAGGCTGGTGGCGGTCTGCGCGGTGATCGTGCCGTTCGTGCCGCCGAAGGAGACCGCGGTGGCGGTGGCGAGGTTGGTGCCGGTGAGCGTGACCGCGGTGCCGCCGGCGGCCGGGCCGGAGGTCGGGCTCATCGCGGTGACGGTCGGCGAGGTCGGCGTGACGTAGGTGTACCCCGTGGCGGCGGTGGCATCGGCGCCGGGCAGGGTGACGACCACCGGGACGGTGCCGGCGACGTGCGCGCCGGTGGTGGCGGTGACCGTGGTGCTGCTCACCGCGACCACGCTGGTCGCGGGCGTGCCGCCGATCGTGACCGCCGTGGCGCCGGACAGGCCGGTGCCGGTGATCGTGATCGCGGTGCCGCCGGCGGTGGTGCCCTGCGGTGGGTTGACCCCGGTGATCGTCGGGGCGACGTAGGTGAAGGTGCCGGCGGTGAGGTTGCCGGTGGGTCGCGCCAGCACGACCGGGACGCCGCCGGCGGTCTCGCTCGCCGGGGAGACCGCGGTCAGGGTGGTGCCGGCCGGGTTGACCGAGAACGACGTCGCGGCGACGCCGCCGAAGGTGACGCCGGTGGTGTTCTGCAGGCCGTCGCCGGTGACCGTGACGGTGGTGCCGCCGCCGGTGGGGCCGGTGGCGGGCGCCATCGAGGTGGTGCTCGCGCTGGGTGCCTGGCAGGAGGCCTGCGCCAGGGAGATCGTGCCGAGGTTCACGTTGACCGCGGTACCGACCAGCGGGACGGTCGCGGTGAGGCTGAGGTCCACCAGCACCGCGGAGGCGGAGGCGGTGGTGGCGGTGGTGGAGACCACCCGGCGGGCGGTGGCGTGCAGCTGCGCGCCGACCAGGCCGACGACACTGACCCCGGCGTTCGCGCTGACCGTGGGGGTGGTCGCGTCCAGCGTGACCGCCTGGCCGAGCAGGCTGAGCCCGACGACCTGCGCGTCGGCGGTGGCACTGGCACCGGCGGAGCAGACCGCGCTGGCGGTGACCGCCCCGGTGCTCACCGCGGAGATGCCGAGCACGTTGATGTTGACGCCGGCGATCTCGGAGGTGGCCGAGGACTGCGCGGTGGTCCGGGTGGCCGTCACGTCGGTGACGCTGCCGGTGGACCCGACGCCCAGCCCGCTCAGCGCTGCGCTCAGCAGCCCGGTCTGGCTGGTGCCCCCGCCCGCGGGCGCGGTGGCGGAGCCGACCACGGCGGTCAGGCCGACCAGCGGCAGGTTGATCACGCCGGGGATGGTCACACCCGCGTTGAGCGCGATGGACACACCGGTGGCGCTGGCATCACCTGGCGCCGCCGCGGCAGGCCGTGGTGTGAGCACCACCGCCCCCAGTGCGAGGACCGCCGCGATCAGCGCGGCGACCGCCTTCCGGGCATGACTGACTGCACCCGACATGTTCCGTACCCCCTGCGAAGCGACTGTGATCGCTACGGACCTTGCTCGTTGGCACGCATCTCAACGCCTGCGCCCCGGGCCCGCCACCCGTCCCCTGTCGTCACCCGGTCGTGCGACGACTGCAAAGCGCGCCAAACCCGGACGTCTCCGGCGGGTGAAGCCGACCGGGTGAAAGCGTCCGGACAGGTCACCGCGGGGTCCGATCTCAAGGTCACGAATTGATCACGAGGTGCGCGAGGGGCCCCGGCGCTGCTCCGAACGAGGGACGACCCTGGACAGGGCGTCCCGCTCGGCGGGCGGGCTCGGCACCCGCTCAGGGAGCGGTGGTGAGCGCCTGCTCGGGGCCGGTCACGGTGCCCAGCGCGCCAGCGAGTGCGGGTGCACCCGCAGCGGCACCGTCGCACCGGTCCGCCCGACGCCGGTGGCCGCGAGCGCCCGCACCGTCGGCGGTCCCGGGGTGTCGACCGTGCGGGTGAGCGCGCTGCTGCCCGCCGCCGTGGTGACCGTGGCGGTCCACACGTACCGGGTGCCCGGGGTCAGGCCGGTGAGGTCCTGCACGAAGGCCTGCGCGGAGGTGCCGGCGGGCACGTCCCGCTCCACCGCGCCGCCCTCGGCACCACCCTCGGCAGCCCAGGTGATCCGCAGCCGGCCGACCACCCCGTGCGGGTCCACCCACACCCGCAGCGCCGCCGTGGTGCTGGTGACGTCCCGCTCCGCCCCGGTGACCGTGGCCGGTGCCGCCGTGACGACCTGCACGGAGTCCACCGCGGTCCGTCCCGCCGCGTCGGTCACGGTGAGCCGGACGGTGCGCTCCCCCGCGCCGAAGGTGTGCGCGAGGACCCCCGGCTGCCCGGCACCGGTGCGCACCGTGCCGTCGCCGAGGTCGAGCGTCCACGCGACCACGCCCTGCCCGGTCGCCGACCCGCCGCCGGTGCTCCGGCCCAGGTCCAGCCGCACCGCGAGCGGCGCCGCACCCACGGTCACGTCGACCCGCACCGAGGCGCTGGGCACCGCGTGCGCCACCGGGGCCCCCACGGCCGCCGCGAGCGCCGTGCGGGTGGCCGGCGTCCCGGCGACCGCCCACGCGCAGGTCCCGGTGCCCTCGAAGGTCGACACCACGTCCAGCCCGTCCCAGCCGCCGAGGTAGCCGACGGCCTCGGCCCACCACGCCCCCGCACGACCGGGGTCGGCGGGATCGGCGGCGGTGCCGACCTCGGCCAGCAGCGGGATCTTCCCCCGCTCGGCGGCCCACCGACGGAACGGCCCCACCACCTCGGACAACGGACGCCACGACGCGGGCTTGCCGGGGGCGCAGCCGTACCAGTTGTCGGCGTCCAGCCCCACCCGGTCGACCACGTCGTCCCCGGGGTAGAACGCCGCCGCCCCGGCGGTCGACGGCGCCGAGCCGAAGCTGCCCGGCGTGACCACCCAGGTCCACCGCACGTCCGGCACGCCGACGGCGCGGAACACCTCCACGTAGTGCCGCCAGGCGGCCCGGTACTCGGCGGGGGTGCCCCAGCCCTGCGCGAGGTCCGGCTCGTGGTGCAGCGTCAGGTAGACCGGCACCCCCAGCGTCGCGATCCCGGCGGCCTGGCGGCGGATGTCGGCGTCCACGATCCCGGAGGCGATCTGCGCCCAGGTCACCACGGAGCCGTCGAGGCGCCTCGGCCAGATCGACAGCAGCGGCATCCGACCCCGCTGCACCGACTCGACCACCGGCGCCACCGGCTGCACGTCGTCCCAATGGCTGTACCAGCGGTGCACGTCCAGGCGACGGCCGAGGGCGTCCTCGAAGCCGGCCACCGCCGCGGAGGCGCTCGCGGCGGCGCCCCGGTCGACGTGCGCGCCCAGCCGGAAGCCGGGGGTGGGCGGCGGGTCGGCGGCGGCGGCCACGCCCGGGGCGGCGACCCCCAGCGCCAGCGCGGCGGACAGGAGCAGGACGGCGGCCCGGGTGCGGGCACGACGGGGCGGTACGAGCATCGGAGGGTCCCCCTGACGAACGGGTCCGCGGGTGGGCGTCGGCACCGGCCTCGGCACGCCCGCGACCCGACCGATCGGCCACCGTCCGTCGATCCTTCGAGGACCTGGGTCCCGACGTGCGGCACGTCACACCGCGCACCGGGCAGCACCGTGGAATATCCGTCGCGCCGCTCAGGTTGGGGCGCAAGTACATGCAAACGCATCGACTTGGGAGAGTGCGAGATGCAGTTCGGAGTGTTCACGGTCAGCGACATCACGCCTGACCCCACCACCGGTCGGACCCCCGACGACACCGAGCGCGTCCGCTCGATCCTCGCCATCGCCGAGCACGCGGAGGAGGTCGGGCTGGACGTCTTCGCCACCGGCGAGCACCACAACCCGCCGTTCGTCGCCTCCTCGCCGACCACGATGCTCGGCTACCTGGCCGCCCGCACCAAGACGATCACGCTGTCCACCGCGACCACGCTGATCACCACCAACGACCCGGTCCGCCTGGCCGAGGAGTACGCGATGCTCCAGGTGATCTCGGACGGCCGGATGGACCTCATGCTCGGCCGCGGCAACACCGGCCCGGTCTACCCCTGGTTCGGCCAGGACATCCGCCAGGGCATCCCGCTCGCGATCGAGAACTACGCCCTGCTGCGCCGCCTGTGGACCGAGGACGTCGTGGACTGGGAGGGCAAGTTCCGCACCCCGTTGCAGGGCTTCACCTCCACCCCGCGCCCGCTGGACGGCGTGCCGCCGTTCGTCTGGCACGGCTCGATCCGCAGCCCCGAGATCGCCGAGCAGGCCGCGTTCTACGGCGACGGCTTCTTCCACAACAACATCTTCTGGCCGATGAGCCACACCCGGCAGATGGTCCGCTACTACCGCCAGCGCTTCGAGCACTACGGGCACGGGCGCGCGGACCAGGCGATCGTCGGGCTCGGCGGCCAGGTGTTCATGCGCAAGAACTCGCAGGACGCCGTGCGCGAGTTCCGGCCGTACTTCGACAACGCACCGGTGTACGGGCACGGGCCGACGCTGGAGGACTTCGCGGACCAGACCCCGCTCACCGTGGGCTCCCCGCAGCAGGTGATCGACCGCTACGCCGCCATGCGGCACGACGTCGGCCACTACCAGCGCCAGATGTTCCTGATCGACCACGCGGGCCTGCCGCTGAAGACGGTCTTCGAGCAGCTGGACATCCTGGGCGGCGAGGTCGTCCCGGTGCTCCGCAAGGAGATGGAGTCCGACCGCCCGGCCGACGTGCCCTCCGACCCGCCGAGCCACGCCCAGCGCGTCGCCGCCGCCCGCGCGGCCGGCACCGTGCACGAGCAGGCCGTCGCCGCCGCGGACCACTGGACCGGCAAGACCGCCGAGGACGACGTGGCGGCAGCCGACGCGGTCACCCCCGCCGCCCGCCCCGGTGCGGCGTTCGGCCTGTGACACGATCCACCCACGACCACTGATCGAACGAGGAGCCGCATCATGAGCGACCGCACGATCGTCGCCCTCTCCGCCGGCCTCGGCCAGCCCTCCGCCACCCGCCTGCTCGCCGACCGCCTCGCCGAGGCGACCGTCACCGGGCTCGCTGCGCAGGGCGTCACCGCCGAGGTCCGCACCGTCGAGCTGCGCGACCTGGCGCACGACGTGGTCAACGCGATGCTGACCGGCGTCCCCAGCCCCGCGCTGGCCGAGGTGCTCGAGGCGGTCACCACGGCCGACGGCCTGATCGCCGTCACGCCGCTGTTCACCACCACGTATTCCGGGCTGTTCAAGTCCTTCGTCGACATCCTCGACAAGGACGCGTTGGTCGGGCAGCCGGTGCTGCTCGGCGCGACCGGCGGCACCGCGCGGCACTCGCTCGCGCTGGAGTACTCGGTGCGCCCGCTGTTCACCTACCTGCGGGCCGACGTGGCGACCACCTCGGTGTTCGCCGCCACGGACGACTGGGCCACCGGCGCCACCACCGCCGAGCCCACCGCCCTGCCGTCCCGGATCCACCGGGCCGGCGAGGAGCTCGCCGCGACGATCGCCGCACGCGGCACCCGCGGCGTGACGGACCCGTTCGCCACCGCGCCGTCCTTCGCCGACCTGCTCGGCGGCTGACGCAGAGCCACGGCCGGCCGCACCCCTGCGGTCGGCCGTGACGTGCGTCAGGGCTCGACCGGCCCGGTGCCGACAGGCAGCCGCAGCACCACGCGGGCACCGCCCAGCGGCCCGTGCCCGAGGGTCAGCGTGCCGCCGTGCCGCTCGACCCGGTCCCGCAGCCGCGCCAGCCCGCTGAGCACCACGTCCTCCGGCGGCCCCGAGCCGTCGTCGTCCACGGTCACCTCGGCCACCACCGATCCCGGGACCGCGCCCGCGGCGGAGTCGCCGTGCACCCGCACCCGGCGAGCACCGCCGTGCCGCACCGCGTTGGTCACCGCCTCCTCGATCACCGCGACGACCACCAGCCGGTCCTGCACCGGCATGGTGCTGTCCACCGGATCGGCCAGCACCCCGCCGCCCGGCCCGGTGGTGACCTCCGTGCGGATGTTCCCCGGCAGCCGCTGGAGCATCACCTGCGCCGCCAGGAACGCCCCGATGTCGGTGCCGACCGGGAACAGCGCGTGGCTGATCCGGCGCACCTCCTCCTCGCGCAGCTCGTCCACCTCGCCGGCCAGCGCACGCAGCCGGGCCGCGGCGTCCACCGACCCGTCCGCCGTCGCGGTGCCGACCTGCGCCGCCAGGTCGTCCAGCTGGGCGCCGATCATCACCAGGCGCTGCTGCACCGCGCCGTGCAGCTGACCCGACACCTGCCGGCGCACCCGCAGCTCCTCGCGCTCCAGGTCGGCCAGCGCCCGTGCGGCCCGCACCTCCTGCGCCGCCCGGAGGCGCACCTGCGCGGCCACCCGCTCCCGGGCGTCCAGGTACCAGAGCCCGCCGACCAGAGCCCCGGACGTCGTGACGATCGCGAAGGCGTACTCGATCAGCAGGATCCCGGTGGCCGGCGCGTGGTGGCCGGACAGCACCAGCACGGCCAGCCGCAGCCACGAGGTCAGCGCGGCCGTGCCGATCACCACCGCCCACCGGACGCCCCAGCCACGGTCCGTCGGCCGCAACCACGCCACCACCGCCACCGCCAGCCACCCGGGCGCCAGCGTCACCAGGAACACCCAGAGCGCCTCGTCCGGGCCGTCCGGCGCATGCGGGTCACCACCCGGGCCCCAGGACGCCCACTGGCTCACCGCGGCGACCGCCGCCAGCAGCACCAGCAGGCCGGAGACGCGCGCGAGCACCTGGCGCTCGCGCCGCGGGGTCAGGCTCGTCCCGGGCACGACACCTCCTAGTAACGGCTGGACTGCTGCAGGAACGCCAGCACCGCGGTCACCCGCGGGTTCGTCTCGGTCGCGCTCACGCCCAGCTGGCGGTAGATCGCGCTCAGGTGGTTCTCCACCGAGCGCGACGAGACGCCGAGCAGCTCACCGATCGTCTGGTTCGAGAAGCCCTCGGAGGTCAGCCGGAGCACGCCGAGCTGCGCCTCGGTCAGCGACCCGAGCGGGCTGTCCTGCGTCGGCTCCGAACGCCGCACCAGGCTCGGGTCCAGCACCACCTGGCCCTGCGCTGTCGCCACGACCGCACGGAGCAGGGTCTCCCGGTCCAGGGAGGAGCGCTTGGACAGGTAGGACCACGGCCGTGACCCCCGCGTCCGGACCGACAGCACCAGGTCCATCACGTCGTGGCTCGACAGCAGCAGCACCGCGAGGTGCGGGTCCGACCGCTGCAGCTGCACGGCGAGCGCGACCCCGTTGCCGTCGCCCAGGTCGACGTCCGCCAGCACCAGGTCGACGCTGCCGGGGGTGATCGTGGCACGCGCGCTCTCGAAGCCCGCGAGGGCGTGCACCACCGTGATCCCCGACTCGGAGCCCAGGATGTCGGTGAGCACCGAGCGCATCAGCGACTCGTCCTCGACGATCGCGACGCGCAGGTCGCGCACTTCCCGCTCCGGCTCCTCCACACGGGTGAATCTAGCCTGCGGCAGGCCGCCCGAGACCCGGTGGGCGCTACGTGCGTGTCTCGGTAGGCTCGACCTGCACCGAGGCACCAGGAGGCATCCGTGACGACCAAGCAGGGCGACGGCGCTCGACGTCCCGGGCTGTTCAGCCGGCTCACCGAGCCGCTGGCGGACCGCACCCGTGAGCGCATCGAGCACGTCGAAGACAAGGTCCGGGCGTCGATCCAGCACGAGATCGACGCGGTGAACCGGTCGGTGCGCGCCCGCGCCGTGCAGGTGCGCCCGAGCGCCATCGCCTTCGCGGTCGCCGCCCTCGCCACCGTCTTCGGGCTCGCGCTGCTGGTGGTCGCCGTGGTCGTGGCGCTGGCCAAGGCCGTGGAGCTGTGGCTCGCCGCCGTGATCGTCGCGGTCGTGCTGATCCTCGGCGCCGCCGCGGCCGCCGCCTGGGGCCGGCACCACCTGCCCGCGCCGGTGCGCGTCGCCCCCGCCGACCCGCCCGTCGCGCCGGACGCCGAGGAGCTCGTGCACCCCTGGGCGGACTGACCGCGCGAGGATCCGGCGGCGGGGCGACCTGCGCGGACGGCCAGGACGGGCCAGACTGGGCGGATCGCTCGACGCGACGTGAGGAGCAGGGATGACCACGACAACGAACGGCGGCTCCGGTCCGGAGCAGTCGATCGGCCAGCTGATCAGCCGGCTGAGCGAGCAGGGCGCCCGCCTGGTGCGGGCCGAGATCGACCTGGCGAAGGCCGAGCTCGCCGCGAAGGCCAAGGCCGCCGGCATCGGTGCCGGGCTGCTCGCAGGTGCGGCGTTCCTCGGGTTCTTCGCCTTCGCGGTCGCGATCACCACCGTGATCCTCGCGCTGGCCGAGGTGCTCGCGCCCTGGCTGGCGGCGCTGATCGTGCTGGTGGTGCTGCTGGTGATCATCGCCGTGCTGGTGCTGGTCGGGATCAAGAAGCTCCAGCAGAGCACGCCGCCGGCACCGGAGAAGGCCGTCGCCGGGCTGCGCGAGGACGCCGAGACCCTGACCCGCTCCGTCAAGGAAGGGCTGCACCGATGACCGACGCGCCGAAGCCCACGATCGCCGAGCTCGAGGCCGAGATCCTGCTGACCCGCGCGGCGCTCGCCGGGACCGCCGACGAGCTCGCCGCCCGCCTCGACCCCCGCCGGCAGGCCGCCGACGCCGCGGAGAACGCCAAGAAGCTGGTCCGGGACGCCGTCGGCACCGACCCCGCCGCCGATCCCGCGAAGCGTGCCCGCTCCCGCGTGGTGCTCGCCGTCGGCGTCGGCGCGGTGGCCCTCGCCGTGGTGCTGCTGGTCCGCCGCCGCTGAGGCGCCCGGCTCAGCCCTGCGAACGCTCGTGCGCCAGCAGGGACCGCTTCACGTCGAGCCCGTAGTAGTAGCCACCCAGCGTGCCGTCCGTGCGCAGCACCCGGTGGCAGGGCACGAAGGGCGCGATCAGGTTGCGCGCGCACGCCGACCCCGCCGCGCGCACCGCCGCCGGGTTGCCCGACTCCGCCGCGAGCTCCGAGTAGGTCAGCGTCTCCCCCGGGGCGATCGCCCGCATCGCCTGCCAGGCGCGCTGCTGGAACGGCCCGCCGGGCTGCTCCACCGGCACCGCGTCCAGCGCGGTCAGGTCGCCCTCGGCGTACTGCTGCACGGCGTCGGCGACCAGCGCCGGGCCGGGCCCGGCCGCCCGCAGGCTCGCCGCGTCCACCGTGCGGGTGCCGCGTGCCGCCAGGTCCGGCGCCAGCCGCCCGATCATGTGCTCGGCGTCGGCGAAGCCCGCCGCGCGCACGACGCCCTCCGGGGTCAGCACCACCGTCAGGCCGCCCGCGGGGGTGGGGAGCGTGGCGACGAGCAGCGGGGCCGCCGGGGTCGCGGCGGTCGGCACGGCCCCGCCCGGGGCCGCGGGGGCGGGGGTGCGCGGTGCGGTGGTGGTCGTCATGGCTCCATCATGCGCCGGGCGCGGTGCTCGTTCTGGCGGTCCTCGGACATCGTGCTGGACGCGGCCGCCGTCAGCGGTCGCCGGCGGCGGTCCACAGGTGCTGCGCGGCGTAGCCCCGCCAGGGCCGCCACGCCGCCGCCCGGGCCCGCACCGCGCGCGCGTCCGGCGTCTCCCCCGCGTCCAGCAGCCCCACCTCGCGGCGGAGCACCAGGTCGCCGTCGGGGAACGCGTCCGGGTCGGCCAGCGCCCGCAGCGCCACGTACTCCGCGGTCCACGGGCCCACGCCCGGCAGGGCGAGCAGCGTCGCACGGGCCGCCGCGCGGTCCGCCGACGGATCGAGCACCAGCCCGTCCGCGACCGCCGCCGCCACGGCGAGCACCGTGCGCGTGCGCCCGCCGGTCAGCCCGATCGCCCGCAGCCCGTCCGGGCCCGCCGCCAGCACCTCATCCGGCCGGGGGAACGACCGCAGCCCGCCGGGGCCCGGCGCGCCGTGCGCCGCCACCAGCCGCTCCGCAAAGGTGCGCGCCGCCGCCGTCGACACCTGCTGCCCGAGCACCGCCCGCACGGCCAGCTCGTAGCCGTCCACCGTGCCCGGCACCCGCAGCCCCGGGCGTGCGGCCACGAGCGGCGCCAGGGCAGGGTCGTCGCCCAGCGCCGCCGCGACCAGCGCGGGATCCGCGTCGAGATCCAGCCACCGCCGCACCGCCGCCACGGTCCGGGCCAGGTCCGCGAGCGACGCCAGGTCCAGGTCGACGTCCACCCGCCGTCCGGCCGGGTCCAGCCGCACCGTCACCCGCGCCGGCCCGTTCACCGCCGGCACCAGACGCGTCACCCGCAGGTCACGCCCGCGCTCGGCCACCTCCATCCCGGGCACCGCGCGCCGTCCGACGTGCGCGAACCACGCCTCCGCGTCGAAGGGTCCGCGGTGCCGCAGGTGCAGGCTCAGGCCCGCGGGCTCCACCGGCGTGCGCTCGCCGGCGTCGGCCGCGGGCGCGGGCGTGCGGCGGGCGCGGCGCAGGTCGCGCGGCGGGGCGCCGAAGGCCGCGCGCATCACGTCGTTGAACTGCCGGACGCTCGCGAAGCCGGCCGCGAAGGCCACGTCCGCCATCGGCAGCGTCGTCTCGTCGATCAGGTGCCGCGCCAGCTGCGCCCGCCGTGACCGTGCCAGCTGCGCCGGCCCGGCGCCCACCTCGGCCACCACCACGCGTTGCAGCTGACGCGCGCTCACGTGCAGCCGCTCCGCCAGGCCGTCGACACCCACCTCGTCCACCACGCCCTGCGTGATCGCCCGCAGCGCGCGGGCGGCGAGATCGGCCCGCGCGTCCCACTCCCGGCTGCCCGGCAGCGAGTCCGGGCGGCAGCGGCGGCACGCCCGGAACCCGGCGGCCACCGCAGCGGCGGCCGAGCGGTAGTACCGGCAGTTCTCCGGGCGCGGGGTGCGGGCGGGGCAGGACGGGCGGCAGTACACCCCGGTCGAGGTCACGCCGAGGTACAGGCGCCCGTCGAAGCGCGGGTCGCGGCCGCTGACCGCGCGGTAGGCGACGGCGGGGTCGGGCCAGTCGGCGTCGTCCGGGGCGGTGGTGTCGGGCGCGGCGGGATCGACGGTGGTGGTCACCGGATCAGCCTGCCGCGCGCGCACCGCTCGATTCTGGCGGTTCTCGGACATCGCGGCGAGCGCGGTGGCCGCCGACGACCACCGCTCGGGCCGAGCGAGCGCCGGGTCGCGCCCCTGGGCCCTGCATCACTGTCGGGCGGCGGGTCCGCCTCGACGAACGGGTCGGCTCAGACCCCGGTGTCGCGCTGGTCGGGCAGGGTGCCGCCGAGCAGGTCGCGGACCTCGGTCTCGCGGTAGCGGCGGTGGCCGCCGAGCGTGCGGATCGAGGAGAGCTTGCCCGACTTGGCCCAGCGGGTCACGGTCTTGGGGTCGACCCGGAACAGGGTGGCGACCTCCGAGGGCGTGAGGAGGACCTCGTTCTCGGTGTGCGGGACGGACATTTCTACCTCCGAGGTGCTGTCCGGACGGGGGTGGCGTGACTCCTCGCGAGTCGCACCCACCGCGCTGGTGACATCAGGCCGGTCGTCACTCGTCATCGGGACCTACGTCCTCTGCCGATGTGAGAAGGACCTCATCGCGCTACCCCCTTCGCGCCCCCGCGTGACCACGGTGTCACGGGCGGACTCCACACAACTGGTACCAACGTCCCATCTCGGACATCTCGGACCGATGCGGACACTCTAGGTCGTACCGGACATGACTGCCCGTCGACGGTTGCTCCAACCGGGTGTCACCGACCCCGCTCCCCGAGCGGCCGGAACGGCGATCCGGGGTCCTGCGGCACCCCGTCCGCGCACCGCCCCGACCAGCGCCTCGGGCCGCTGCGCCCGACGTTCCTGCGGATCGCAGGGCCGTCGCGGATACCGACCGGGATCCAAGGAAGGTCGAACGGCCACCGCGCTCACCAGCGCGGATGGGTGTGGTGACGATCACACGATCGGACGGCGATCCACCCGTCCGCGCGACACCGCGCACCTGCTCCGTGCCCCGCGCACGCGCCGCGCGGAGCACGGAGGTGACGAGCGAGGTCGCTGCGGCCCGGACGCCGCCACGAGCCGGTCGGCCGGCCCCGTCCCGCGCGTCTCGCAGCCCGGGCGCGAGTGGTCGGAATGCGGGCAGACCATGTACCGTTACGACCGAACAGACGATTCAGCACCCCGGGGCCGCACGTGTGAGCACGGAGCCGCCCCGCTTCCACGTTAGAGGGGGTCGACGCCATGGGCCGCGGCCGTCAGAAGGCTAAGCAGACGAAGGTGGCGCGGGAGCTGAAGTACTTCAGCCCTGACACCAACTACCGGTCGCTCGAGCAGGAGCTCAACGCGCGTCACGGTGATGTCGTCACGGAGAGCCGACCGGAGTCCGAGGACGAGGGCGACGACTACTCTCGCTGGGCGGACGAGCGCTGAATCCGCCGGGCGGTGGGCGACCACGGTCGACCCGCCCACACCGCAGCAGCACCGCGGCCGCCATCGGCGCCCCGTGCTGACAGCGGCACCGCACCGCAGGCCCTGACCCGGCGTCGTCGTACCCCGACGGCGTCACGGTCCGGGCCTGCGTCGTCGCGGTGAGCGCCAGGGACGCGCGCCGTCGATCGCTGTCGTGCGCGCCGACGGCTCGACAGCAGGCGGCCGGCACGGACGCGTCCGTGCGGCGTCCACCACGCAGCCGCACCCGACCGCCCGGCTCGTGGCCGACTGGTCAGCGCCGGCGCGGCCCGTGGTCGCCAGGTCCGGCGGCCGCCCGGCCCGTCGCGACCAGGGACGCACCGGACCAGGCCGTGACGGCCCGTCCGCCGACCCCGGCGGTCAGACCGTCCGGTACGCCCCGGTCAGGCGCACGGCGCCGCCCTGCACGCCCTTGGTCCCCGCCACCAGGTCCGGGTCGTCCGCCCCGCGCTCCAGCGTCGCGGCGTCGATCGTGGCGACCTCGCCGAGCACCCACGCCGGCATCCCCAGCGCACGGGCGTGCGCGGTGACCGCGTCGGCGTGCTCCGGATCGACGATCGCGACCATGCCGACGCCGAGGTTCAGCGTGCGCTCCAGGTCGTGCCACGGCACCCCGCCGAGCCCCTGCACCAGCGAGAACACCGGCGGCAGCGTCCAGCCCGCGCGATCCACGTGCGCGACCAGTCCCGCGGGGAGCACCCGCGCGACGTTCGCCGCCAGCCCGCCACCGGTCACGTGGCTGAAGGCGTGCACCCCGCCGCCGGCGGCCGCGACCAGCGCCAGGCAGTCGGAGGCGTAGACGCGGGTCGGCTCCAGCAGCTCGGCACCGAGCGCGCGGCCGAGCTCCGGCACGTCGCGGTCCAGCGACCAGCCGGCCACCTCGACCACGCGGCGCACCAGCGAGTAGCCGTTGGAGTGCAGGCCGCTCGACCCGAGCGCCACCAGCACGTCGCCGGCGCGCACCCGCTCCGGCCCGAGCAGCCCGTCGGCCTCGACCACACCGGTGGCCGCGCCCGCGACGTCGTACTCGTCCGGTCCCAGCAGGCCGGGGTGCTCGGCGGTCTCCCCGCCGACCAGCGCCGTGCCGGCCACCGAGCAGGCGGCGGCGATCCCGCGCACCACGTCGGCGATCCGCTCCGGCACCACCCGACCGCAGGCGATGTAGTCCGTCATGAACAGCGGCTTCGCGCCGACCACGACGATGTCGTCCACGACCATGCCGACCAGGTCGAAGCCGATCGTGTCGTGCACGTCCATCGCCTGCGCGATGGCGACCTTGGTGCCGACCCCGTCGGTGGAGGTCGCCAGCAGCGGCTTGCGGTAGCCGGTCAGCGCCGAGGCGTCGAACAGCCCGGCGAAGCCGCCGACCCCGCCCAGCACCTGCGGCCCGTGCGTCGCCCGCACCGCGTCCTTCATCAGCTCGACCGCGCGGTCACCGGCCTCGGTGTCCACCCCGGCCGCGGCGTAGGTGACGCCACCCGGCGTCGGGGCGCTCACGGGTGCTCCAGCGCGTTCGCGCCGCCGGATCCAGGTACCACGGTCGTCAACCCGTCCTCCGGTGCCCCGAGGGGCAGCTCGCTCTGCTCCAGCAGGTGCTTGCCCAGCCGGTCGGCAGGCGGCAGCTCGATCGGGTACTTGCCGGTGAAGCACGCCGTGCACAGCTGCGCGGCGGGCTGCTCGGTCGCCTCGATCATGGCGTCCATCAAGATGTAGCCCAGCGAGTCGGCGCCCAGCGAGGCCCCGATCTCCTCGACGGCCAGGCCGTTGGCGATCAGCTCCGCGCGGGACGCGAAGTCGATCCCGTAGAAGCAGGGCCACTTCACCGGCGGGCTGCTGATCCGCACGTGCACCTCGGCAGCGCCGGCCTCCCGCAGCATCCGCACCAGGGCGCGCTGGGTGTTGCCGCGCACGATCGAGTCGTCCACGACCACCAGCCGCTTGCCCCGGATCACCTCGCGCAGCGGGTTGAGCTTGAGCCGGATGCCGAGCTGGCGCAGCGTCTGCGAGGGCTGGATGAAGGTGCGGCCCACGTAGGCGTTCTTGGTCAGACCCTGCCCGAACGGGATGCCCGAGGCCTGCGCGTAGCCGACGGCGGCCGGCGTGCCGGACTCCGGCACCGGGATCACCAGATCGGCCTCGACCGGGTGCTCCTTCGCCAGCCGGCGACCCATCTCCACGCGGGCGGCGTGCACGGAGCGACCGGAGATCGTCGTGTCCGGGCGGGCCAGGTACACGTACTCGAACACGCACCCGGCGCGCTGCTGCTTCTCGGTGAACCGGCGCGTGCGCAGGCCGTCGGCGTCGATCGCCACCAGCTCGCCCGGCTCGATCTCCCGCACGAAGGACGCACCGACGATGTCCAGCGCCGGGGTCTCGCTCGCGACCACCCAGCCGCGCTCCAGCCGGCCGAGCACCAGCGGGCGGACACCCTGCGGGTCACGCGCCGCGTACAGCGTGTGCTCGTCCATCCACACCAGCGAGAACGCCCCGCGCAGGCGCGGCAGCACCTCCATGGCGGTGGCCTCGAGCGTGTGGTCCGGGTCGCCGGCGAACAGGGCCGTCACCAGCGCCGTGTCCGTGGTGTTGCCCCGGGCGAGCTCGCCGCGCCGCTGGCTGCCGTAGCGCTCGGCCACCAGGTCGACCAGCTCGGCGGTGTTCGTCAGGTTGCCGTTGTGGGCGAGCGCCACCGTGCCGCCGGCCGTCGGGCCGAGGGTCGGCTGCGCGTTCTCCCAGGTGCTGCCACCGGTGGTCGAGTACCGGGCGTGCCCCACGGCGATGTGCCCGTGCAGGGCGTTCAGCGCGGTCTCGTCGAAGACCTGCGAGACCAGACCCATGTCCTTGTAGACCAGGAGCTGTTCGCCGTTCGACGTCGCGATGCCCGCGGACTCCTGCCCGCGGTGCTGCAACGCGTACAGACCGAAGTAGGTGAGCTTGGCGACCTCCTCGCCGGGAGCCCAGACCCCGAAGACACCGCATGCGTCCTGGGGGCCCTTCTCGTTCGGCAAGAGGTCGTGGTTGAGCAGTCCGTCTCCGCGGGGGGCCACGCGACCATGGTGACACACGCGACTGCGAGCGCCGAGCCGGGTCACCCGGTGGACGGGCGGTCGTCCGGTGCGTGGGCGGGGCGTCCGGTGGGTGGGCGCCGACCGGGGGTGCTGCGGGGTCAGCCGCGCGGGCGACGCCTGCCCGATCGCGCGGGTCGCGGGGCCGTCGGCTGCTGCGGGCGCCCGCGCACGCTGCGCCGGTCCGCCCGTGCCGCGAGCCCGCCGCCGACCAGCGCGCCGACCGCCGCGCCGGTCAGGGCCATGAGCAGCCGCACCGACCCCTGCCCGTCGAGCACGCTGATGAACGCCGAGCCGTCCGGGCGGATCGGGCTGCCCGGGCCCGCGACCAGCGCCGCCACCAGGCCGACCAGCGCACCGATCAGCGCACCGACCGTGAGGAACGCGCCGATCTTCGGGGCGCGGCGCACGTAGGCGTCCTGCGCGGTGGCGGCGATCTCGTCCTCGGAGGGCAGCGCGTCGGGCTCCGCGGGCTCGTCCGGCTGCGTCGGCGCCGGCGGGGCGTCGACCGCCGACTCGTCGGCGCCGGGCACCTCGCCGGTCACGTCCTCGTCCCTCGTCCCCTCGGCCACCCGCAGATCCTAAGCGGTCCCCGCCGCGCGACGAGGTCGGTGGTTCCTGCGCGAACACGCGGTGCAGAACCACCGACCTGGTGCGGAACCACCGACCTCGTGGGGGTCTGGAGGCTGCGGGGGGTGGGCAGGTGGGGGATGGGTAGGGTGCGGGGGTGGGTGCTGGTGGGGTGGAGACGTATCCGTCCACGATCGCCGCGGCCGTCGAGCACGAGCTGGTGGAGAAGAAGTCCCGGTTCCTCGCGCGGGCCGTGCCCGTGAGCACCGTCGCCGAGGCGGACGCCGTGATCGCCGCGGTCCGCAAGGAGCACTGGGACGCCCGCCACCACTGCGTCGCGCTGGTCGTCGGCACCCACGCCGACCAGCAGCGCTCCTCCGACGACGGCGAGCCCTCCGGCACCGCCGGCATCCCCATGCTCGAGGTGCTGCGCCGCCGCGCGCTGACCGACCTGGTCGTCGTGGTCACCCGGTACTTCGGCGGTGTGAAGCTCGGCGCGGGCGGCCTGGTGCGCGCCTACTCCTCCGCCACCTCCGAGGTGCTCGACCGCGCGACCCTGGTCCGGCGCACCGCCGCGGTCACCGTCACCGTCGACGTGCCGCACACCGATGCCGGCCGGGTGCAGGGCGTGCTGCGCGAGTGGTGCGTGGGCCACGACGCCGTGGTGCAGGACGTCGCCTACGCCGCCGAGGCGCGGGTCACGCTGCTGGTGCCGCCGTCGGGGCTGGACGCCCTGGACGCCGTGCTGGCCGAGGCGAGCGCGGGGCGGCTGGCCGGGGTGCGCGGCGACGTGGTGGTGCTGGCGAGGTAGGGATCGCGCCGCGGCATCAGGCTCCACTGCCCAGAACGGCGCGCACGATGAAGTCGATCACGAGGAGCGCCGAGGCCAGCAAGGTGCAGGCGTGGATCTCGAGACTCCGCTTCCGGGCGGGGCTCATCCCCGCAGCACTGTGCCGGGGTGCGCCCTCAAGCGACGGATCCGGTGTCGTGCGCGAAGACGGGACCTCGAGGTCCTCCGGCCGCAGATACCGGATCAGGGCTGTCAGGGTGATGAGCACCACGAGCAGGCCGAGTCCGCGGCGGGCAGCTCGGCACCGAGGATCAGCCCGGCGAGGCCACCGATCAGCGCGATCGCTGCACCCACCCACCACAGCCTCCTGATCTTCCGGCATTCAAGCTCCACCGCCAGGGCGAACCATCCGGCAAGACCCATCACCACGGTCACCCGCACCCACCCGCACCTGCCGGCGACAGCTCATCCGACACGTCGGTCATCCGTTCAGGAGAACGAGCACGACGCCCGAGAGGAGTGCCCAGTAGACCAGGTCGCGATCACCCGGGACGACGAACTTCGACGCCACCCAGTCGACCGGTCTTCCCGCACGTTCCCACCGGCGGCGATCCCGCTCCTCGAACATCGCCCGCGTTCCCGCGACAGCAGCCCACGACAGGCAGACGATCGACACGACATGTGACAACTCCAGAAGCCATCGCTGGTGCGTGAGACCGGCGATCACCATGCCTCCGAGACCGAGGACCATCGCGGCAAGGACGCCCGCAAAGGAGAGCACCGACGAGTTCCCGTTGCGTGCGGACATGTCTGGCGGGGTGCCGTAGGCACGGTCGTACAGCCGACAGGCGAGCTCCCACCTCGACTCTCCAACCGGCTGGATACCCTGCACCCACCAGCCCGCCGCGGCGACGACGACGTAGAGCCAGCGAACCGTGCGACCTCGTCGCTCAGTCATCGCAGCCAACCGACGCTGCCACGAAAATGAACGCCGGCCCCGCGAACGAAAGCCCGATTTCGCCCCGGTTCGACCACCGGCCCGCTTTGCTCCACCATGTGCCGGTACGCGTGATCGCACTTCCCGCCGCCGCCCGCACGGCCGACGTCCGGCCGGCCCAACTGGCGAGCTGACCCGCACCCGGGATAACTCCCGTCACGCTGGCTATCCCACTTGCCACGTCACCTGCGGCGAAGTCTCGGTAAGCACCGTTTGCCGCTCCGGCAGTGACCGCGGCACTATACGCCCGGCCGACACCAGCGCTACCCCGATAGGCGTGGTACAGATCAGGCGCAATGATCGATATCTTCCCTCCCACCGTCGTCCCGTAAGGCAACGTGATAAGGGAGGCAAACGCTCCACCAACGGACCCACCTCCGTACATGGTGCTGTCGTAGTCCACTGCGTCGTCAAAACCCATCTCGTAGTTGATCAGGTCACGGATCGCCTTCGTCCCGCCGAACGTGACGGTGTCTCCGAAACCTGCCAACCAGTCGCTGGAGTCCTGCAACCAGTCCAGCCCCAGCGGGTCGACGAACTGCAACGGATTCCCTGCGGTGTACCCGTACAGCAGCAACGTCCCGTCACGCAGCGGGTCGACCGACACGAACTGCGCCGTCGCCGGGTCGTAGTACCGCGCACGCAGGTACACCAGACCGGTCGGGTCGGTGTACTCCCCCGCGAAGCCGAAGGCGGTGACCTCCAGCACGGGGACGAGCCCCGCGACCTCCGTCGGCGACCCGTACACCGAGTAGTCCGACCCTGCCACGACCGTCCCGATCGCATCGGTCACCGATCGCACGGACCCCAACGCGTCGCCGTGCAGGTAGTGCACCGTGCCGTCGTCGTCTCGCTGCGAGAGCGGTGCCGAGCCGACACCGTAGACGTAGCGATGCGCGCCGTCGGCGAGCAGCGTCGGCACCGACCTGGCGGTGTCCCAGACGAAGGTCTGTTCCGCCGAGGACCCGTCCGACCCGACGAGCCTGGCCGAGGTCCGCAGGCCGTCACCGTCGTAGGTGTAGCTCCACGTACCGCCGGCATCACGCAGAGCGCTGAGCCGATCGGCGCCGTCGAACACGAAGGTGCGTGACCCGGAACTGCTGGACTCGGACACCCGGTTGCCCCGGGCGTCATAGCCGAAGTCCATCACGCTCCCGTCGTCGGCGGTGCTGCGGCTCGGCCGACCCGCCACGTCGTAGGCGAGTGCGGTCCCGTCCGGGAGCGTCGCGACGTCGCCACCCGCGGTGAAGCCGACGTCGCCCGCACCCGTGCCGGACACCGAGTCGACGCGGGACACCTGGTCCCAGGTGTACTCCGAGGTCGTGGGTGCGATCCCTGCTGCGCGCTCTGTCGTCGCCGAGGACAGCAGGCCGGCATCGGTGTAGTCGTACGCGAGGTCGAGCAGCTCAGCACCCGACTGGCCCGTCGTCGACATCGCCGCGATCCGCCCGGCGCCGTCGTAGGCCGTGTCGGTGGTGACGCCGTTCGGGTACGAGGTCGTGTCCAGATCGCCGTCGGCGGTCCAGGTGAAGCCGTAGACACCTCCGTCGCTGTCCGTGACCGAGGTGAGCAGTCCGGTCGCGTCGTACTCGCGGGTGACGACGCTTCCGTCCGGATAGGTGAGCCCGGTGAGGCGCCCCGCGAGGTCCCACGAGCGACTGACCTTGCCCGCGGGCGTCGTGGTCGAGGCCGGACGGCCCGCCTCGTCGTAGGTGTAGGTGGTTCTCCCAGACCCGTCCGACAACGAGGTGCGGCGGCCGGCCGCGTCATAGGTGTAGGCGACGTCGGCCGTCCCGGTCGGGTGGTCGACGAGGGTCACACGGGCCACGGCGTCGTACCGGTACGCCGTCACCGCACCGTCCGGGTGCTCGACCTGCGTGAGGCCACCTGCGAGGTCGTGACCGAATCGAGTCACCGTCCCCGCGGGATCCGTTCTCGCGACCACCTGGCCCGCACCGTCGTACTCGTAGGCGGTGACAGCGCCGGCCGCGTCCGTGTAGGAGGTCTGACGACCCGCGGCGTCGTACGCCCACCCGAGGGAGGTGCCGTCGCCTCGCTGGACTTCGACGACCCGGCCCGCGGCGTCGTAGGACGTGGTGACCGATCGACCGTCGGCGTCCGTGACGCCCACCGGTCGTCCGTTCGCGTCGTAGCGGGTGGATGCGACCTTGCCGAGCGGATCGACGACCGACGTCTGCCGGCCGGCGGCGTCGTAGCCGTACCGGGTGACCGCGCCGGACGGGGCCACGGTGGAGGTCCTGCGGCCAGCCAGGTCGTAGGTGTACCGGGTCTCGCGCCCCTCGGCGTCGACGACGGCCGCGAGCGCACCGGTGGCGTCGTAGGTGTACCGGGTCGTCCCGCCCAGCGGGTCGACCGTCGATGCGACGCGTCCGCCGGCGTCGTAGGCGTAGCGCGTCGTCCCTCCCGACGGGTCGATCGTCGCGACGAGTCGGCCGGAGGTGTCGTACTCGGCGCTCGTCACGCGCCCGTCCACGGCTTCGACCTGAACCGGGTTTCCGGCAGGGTCATATGTCGTCGTGGCGGTCTCGCCGAGGGCATCGGTGGTCGAGGTCGGGCGACCGGCGGCGTCGTAGGTCCAGGTCGTCGTCACCGACGTCGACCCCGATCCACCGGGTGCCGGCTCGACCAGCGCGGTCACGTTGCCTGCCGCGTCGAACGAGCGCTGCGAGCGACCGCTGTCCGGCAGGTGCTCGACGTCCCGGCGTCCTCGGGCGTCGTAGCCGTAACGGGTGACGTGACCCACGGGGTCGGTCACCGTCTCGATCGAACCGTCCGGGGTGTATGTCCACCGTGTCACGGCACCGTCCGGTGCGGTGACCGCGAGGAGGTTGCTCCGGTCGTCGTAGATGAACCGCGTCGTCTCGCCCTCCGCGGTCGTCTGGGCGACGAGGTTATCCGCCGCGTCGTACTCGGCGGTCCTTGTCTGCCCGAGCGGGTCCGTCTCCGAGGTGCGGTTGCCACGGTCGTCGTACGTGTACCGCCAGGTGTTGCCGAGGGGGTCCTTGAGCGACTCCACCTGGTTCGTCGCGTCGTAGGTGTAGGAGGTTGTGGCGCCACGCGGAGACCAGGTCGTCTCCTGGTACACCTGACCGTCCCGGTGCAGCTCGCGGGTCACGGCACCATCCGGCTTCGTGACCGTGGTACTGCCGGTCGCGTAGGCGAACGTCAGCACGCCTCCCGCCGGATCGGTCTGGCTCGTGACCTTGCCGTAGCCGTCGTACGTCTGGCTCGTCATTCCGCCGAGCGCGTTGGTCATCGACACGATGCGGTGCGACGCGTCGTAGACGTAGGAGGTCACCGAGCCGTCCGCCGCGGTCACCTGCACGAGGTCGCCCTGCGACGAGTAGCCGTAGGCGACCGCACGCCCCGCATCGTCCACGATTCGCGCGACACGGTTGCCGTCCCAGCTGAGGTCGAGCGCTCCAGCACGCCCGGACACTCGACGGAGCCGGCCGTCCTGCTCGTCGTAGGTCAGGCCGAGCGCGGTCCCATTGCGGTCACGCACGGCGATCAGCTGTCCCGTCAGGTCGAAGTCGAACACCTCTCCAGACGTCCGACGCGTGAGCTCGAAGCCGTCGGCGGTCGCGACCAGATCAGCGAGCACGAAGTCGGCGGCCTGATAGCTGCCGTCGGTCTGACGCACGAATCCGAGCTGGCTGCCGTTCTCCTGCTGCACGCCCAGGACCGGGCTCTCGGCGAGCGAGACGCCGACGTGGCCGGACAGGCTCATCTCCCATCCGAAGCGCCAGCCGTAGCCGAGCGCTCCTGCCACCGCCGCGCGTGACGACCCGTACGAGCGCTTCGCCTCGAGCGTCGGGCCGACGGTGTCCGGGTTGACGGCGAGGTCCGTGAGCGACTCCCAGAACTCGCCCGTCACGGAGTTGACCGGATCACCGTGGCACCGCTGCGCGCACGACTGCGAGGGGTTCGATCCACCCTGCGTGGAGGAGGCCGGTGGAGTCGTGGGCAGGCCGGTGTTGGAGATGCTGACCGGGCCGATGGAGTCGATGATCTCGCTCGGCCCGGGAAGATCGTCACCCGGAGGCATGCTCTTGCTCGCGTAGGCGGTGTAGGTGCGCGTCTCACCCGGCGGGACGAGCACGCTGATGTTGCACAGTCCGTGCTCACGCAGGTCACCTCGGTCGCGGCTGGTGGTTCGCCCGACGTCACACCGCCCAGCCAGGGCGCCGGCCGCGTCGTAGACCGACACCACGTCCAGCACCGTTGGCCTGTCGGTCGCCAGGTACAGCCATGCCTGCGGGTCGTCCTGGGTCACCACCGGCTCCGAGACCGTCATCGACTCGAAGAAGGTCACCCGCGGGTCGGGAACGTCGCCCCGCACCGTCACGGGCCCGATCGAGTCGAGCACGTCGGCCGGATCTGGAGGTGTGTCGGCACGTTGCCGCGACTTCGTGGCGAACGCCGTGTAGGTCCGGGCTTCCCCCGGCGAGACCGCGACGCTCACGTTGCACGCTCCGGACTTCCGGAGGTCGCCACGATCACGGTAACCACCCAGACCGTAGTCGTTCCAGCACTCTCCGATCCGGACGCCCGTCTCGTCGTAGACCGATACCACGTCCGCTGCGGTGAGCCGGTCCGCCGCCACGTACAGCCAGGCCTGCGACTCGGGCGCGTTGACGACCGGCTCGGACACGGTCATCGACTCCAGGAACGTGACCCGCGGGTCGAAGCCCTCGCCTCGGAGCGTCACCTGGTCGGTCGAGTCGATGACGTCGGCCGCATCGGGAGCACCCGACACCGGGGGCATGGTCGTCGTCGCGTACGCGGTGAACGTCCTGGACTCTCCCGGTGCCGCACGCAGCGAGGACGTGCAGCTGCCGTAGTCGGTGAGCCACCAGTCCCTCGGGCCACCGCACCACGCCACCCGGGCCTGGTCCTGGTCGTAGACCGCGATGTAGTAGGACGTGCCGATCCGATCTGCGGCGATGTAGAGCTCCGCGCGAGGATCGTTCGCGTGCACCACCGTCTCGGAGAGCACCAACGGCTCGAGCAGGGACACCCTCGGGTCGAGCCCCTCGCCTCGGACCGTGACGGGGCCCGCGGTGTCGAGCACGTTCTCGGCCGTCGGCGGGCCGACCGTCGGCGGTGCGGACGTGGTGACGTAGGCGGTGAAGGTCCGCGACTGCCCAGCAGCCACCTGCACCGAGGCGTTGCAGGAACCCTGTTGTCCGACGGAGTAGTACCGCGAGCCACCGCAGGACGCGACGAGCCGCCCGTCCTGGTCGTAGAACGCCACGTACCGCGCGGACCCGACCCTGTCGAGCGACGCGTACACCCACGCCTGGGTGTCGTTCGCGTTCACCACGGGCTCGGAGACGGAGAGGGAGTCGAAGCGTGGCTCACCCGTCAGCGCTCCCTGGGCGACGCCCGTCACCGACACGGGCGCGGACACCAGCACCGCATCGGCCGGCAGCACTCCAGAGTCGGGGATCCCCTCCGTGACGTAGGCCCGGAACACCCGGGTCTGCCCCGGCTCGACACTGACCATCGGAGTGAGGCGTTGGCTGCCCCAGGTGCTTCCGACCCGCTCACCCCGGTCGTCGAACACCGAGAGCACATACGGACGCACCACTGGCTCGGTGAGGCGGACATCGACGTACGCGAACGGGTTGTTCGACGTGACCTGCGAACGGGTCACCGACATCGACCGGATCTCGAACTCCGCGTGCACCCGGTCCACGGTGACCGGGGCGGACACCGCCAACGCGTCCGCCGGGATCGCCCCGTCCGGCGGGGTCCCTTCGGTGACGTACGCACGGAACGTGCGCGACCCGCCCGTGCTCATGTCGATGCGTGGGTTGAGAGACTGGCCGCCGCCGGACCAGCTGATCCGGTTTCCGGCATCGTCGAACAGCGAGAGCACGTAGGGGCTCTTCACCGGCTCCACCATGCGCACGTCGACCTGCACCCAGGGGCTGTCCGGCGTGACGTGATCGCGAGACGCGGTGATCGACCGGAAGGCGACATCCGGGACCAGGTCGTTGCGCACGGTGATCTCCGCGGACGTCGCCAGCGCGTCCTCGGGCACCGTTCCGTCAGCAGGCTCTCCGGCGGTGACGAACGCCCGGAACGTCCGCGCCGTCCCGGCTGGCACCTCGACTCGAGGAGTCGCCCGCCGGCCGTAGGTGGTGGTCGACACCCGCACCCCGGTCGTGTCGAAGACCGACAGCACATACCCCGACGGCAGCGGCTCGACGAGCCGGAGATCGAGGTAGGCGAACGGGTTGACCGCAGACACCCGCTCCCGTGACGTCGAGGCAGACCGGAACTCGAACCCGGTGTGCACGCTCGCGACCTCGATCCAGCGCGACACGGCGACGATGTCATGGGGCACGCCCTGCTCGGGTGGCGCGCTCTCGCTGATGTAGGCGGTGAACCTGCTGGTGCCGAGCGCCGGGACGGTGACACGCGGCGTGCATCGGGTGCCGGTGCACTCCGCGACGCGGGTCCCTGTCGTCTCCTCGTACACGGACGCGTAGTAGCTGCGTCCGTCCACGCTCGCTGTGAACCGCGCGTCGAGGTGGAGGTTCGGGTTCGTCGGCGTGACCTGGTCGCGGCTCGCCGTGAACGAACGGATCAGCGGCCGCTCGCCCGCGGCGATAGGAGCAGCGGCAGCGGCTTCGGGCACGGGTCCGCCGAGCGGCACCATGACCACAGCCAGCAGCAGCGCGAGGAGAAGGCTGATCGCGCGCGCCTGAGAGAAACCTGCACCGTTGCGGTGTCCCGCCTGAGAGAAGGCCATGCATCGACGCTAGGCCAGTTCCGAGACGACCCTCGACGATTTGCGTGGTGCGTGATTCCGGCCTTCTCTGGGCCTGGAGACCCTGTTCCGGCCGGCTGGAGGCGCCCTCAGCCCCGCTGCCGCGTGGCCTGCAACGGCAGCCACGCCGAGATGTCGGCCCGCTCCCCCGAGGCGCGCACCCGCCCGTCGGCGACGGCCTCGTGCCAGTCGACCCCGCCGGTGACCAGGCCGAGCCAGGTCTGCGGGTCGGTCTCGACGACGTTGGGCGGGGTGCCGCGGGTGTGGCGGGGGCCCTCGATCGCCTGCACGGCACCGTCCGGCGGGACGCGGACCTCGACGGTGTGGCCGGGGGCGACGTCGGCGAGCTCCTCCAGGGTGAACCGGACCGCGGTGCGGCGGGCGGCGACGTCGGCGGGGGCGGTGCGCCAGGTGGTGACGGCGGCGCGGCCCACGGCGGGGTCGGTGCGGCGACGGGGAGGCATGGATCCATTGTCCGCCTGACAGGCGCGGCGCGGTGCGCTCCGGCGGGGTCGCCGAGGCCGATCCCCGGGCCCACCACCCGGGCGCGCGGCCTCAGCCCGCGTTCGCGGCGAGCTCGCGGGCGATCTCCGGCCACCACGTCCCGGCCGCCGGGCCGCCGTTGCAGGTGCCGTCGGACTCGCCGGGGCGCTTGACCCAGAGCAGGGCGTCCAGCGCGGTGCCGTCGGCGACCAGGGTGGGGGCGTCGCCGAGGGCGCGGCCCCGCGGGTTGCACCACTCGCTGCCGGAGGGGCCGTTGCCGTTGCGGGAGGTGTCGATCACGTAGCGGAGCCCGCCGGTCGCGGCGCTGATCTGCTCGCCGTAGGCGCGGGAGTCGGCGGTGGTGCGGTAGTTCGACACGTTGAGGGCGAAGCCGGCGAGGTGCTCGGTGCCGATCTGCTGGATCCGGCGCGCGGCCTCGTCGGCGGACAGCCAGGCGGCGTGCCCGGCGTCGAGGTAGACGTGCGCCCCGGCGGCGTCGAGCAGGGCGGCGGCCTGGCGCAGCAGCCCCGCACGGTCGCCCTGGCCGTCGCAGTCGCCGAGCTGGGCCAGCGCGTCGGGCTCCAGCACGACCCAGGGCTCCCCGGTGATCCCGTCGGCGATCTGGCCCACCCAGGCCAGGTAGGCGTCCTGCGCGGCGCCGCCGGCGGAGTGCTGACCGCAGTCGCGCCCGGGGATCCCGTACACGGTGATCACGCCGGTCTGCCCGGCGGCGGCGGCACGGGCGGTGTAGTCGGCGGCCTGGGCGCGGGCGGCGGCGGGGTCGGTGCCGGTGATCCAGAGCGCCTGCGCGGTGCCGGCGATCCGCTGCGCGGCGATCCGGTCCTCCCCGGTGGCGCTCGCCGCCGCGTCGACGGCCTGGCCGGTGGTGTCGACGTAGAACGTGCCGTCGCCGTCGCCCGGAGCGACGGGGGCGGCCACCGGCGCCTCGACGGGCTCGCCGCAGACGTCGCCGTCCAGGGTCACCGCGTCGACCTGCGGGGTGGCGTCGCCGCGCGCGCCGTTGAAGCCGATGGTCACGGACTCGCTGGCCGCGAGGTCGAGGTCCCAGTCGGGCGCGGTGACCTGCACCGGGGCCCCGTCGGCGCCGTCGTGCAGCAGGGTCACCGGCCACAGCTCGGTCACGTGGGCGCCCTCGGACAGGTCGAAGGTGATCTGCCAGTGCTCACCCGTGCCGGCTGTGCTGGTGACGACGAGCTGGGCGCCGAAGCCCTGCGGCCACTCGCCGGTGACGGTGAAGTCCGCGGTGCACGCGACGAGCGGGTCGAGGTCCCCGGTCACGGCGGCCGACGCGGTCGGGCTCGGGGACGCCGTGGGCGCGGCCCGGTCGGCGCCGTCGGAGCCCCGGCCGAGCACCAGCCACAGCACCGCCGTGATCAGGAGCATGGCGCCGAACAGGGTGCCCACCAGGGTGAGCGAGGCCCGCCGTTCGCGGTTCATCAGGTCCTCTCCCGGCGGCGGGCCCGCGCCCCCGCTCGCGCACAGGGTAGGGCTGCGGCCATCAGATCACCCCGAGCGCGAGCATCGCGTCAGCCACCCGGGTGAACCCGGCGATGTTGGCGCCCACCACGTAGTCGCCCTCGGCGCCGTACTCGGCGGCGGTCGAGGCGCAGCGGTCGTGGATGCCGCGCATGATCTCGGCCAGCCGCTGCTCGGTGTGCTCGAAGGTCCACGCGTCGCGCGAGGCGTTCTGCTGCATCTCCAGCGCGGAGGTCGCCACGCCGCCCGCGTTCGCCGCCTTGCCGGGGCCGAACAGCACCCCGCCGGAGCGCAGCACCTGCACCGCCTCGGGGGTGGTGGGCATGTTGGCGCCCTCGGCGACCGCGACCACGCCGTTCGCCACCAGGGCGCGGGCGTCGTCCCCGTCGAGCTCGTTCTGGGTGGCGCAGGGCAGGGCGACCTCGGCGGGCACGTCCCACACCCGCGCGCCGGTGGCGTACCGGGCGCTGCCCCGCCGCTCGGCGTAGGCCTCGACCGGCAGGCGCTCGGTCAGCCTCACCTGCTTGAGCAGGTCGAGGTCGAGCCCCTTCTCGTCCACGACGGCACCGCGCGAGTCGGAGCAGGCGACCACGTGGGCGCCGAGCTGCTGGGCCTTCTCGACGGCGTGGATCGCGACGTTGCCCGCGCCGGAGACCACGACGCGCAGCCCCTCCATCGAGCGCCCCCGGGTGCGCAACATCTCCTGGGCGAACAGCACCGTGCCGTAGCCGGTGGCCTCGGTGCGCACCAGCGACCCGCCCCAGCCGATCCCCTTGCCGGTGAGCGCGCCGGACTCGTAGCGGTTGGTGATCCGCTTGTACTGCCCGAACAGGTAGCCGATCTCCCGGCCGCCGACGCCGATGTCGCCGGCGGGGACGTCGGTGTGCTCGCCGATGTGCCGGGCCAGCTCGGTCATGAACGACTGGCAGAACCGCATGACCTCGGCGTCGGAGCGCCCGCGCGGGTCGAAGTCGGCGCCGCCCTTGCCGCCGCCGATCGGCAGGCCGGTCAGCGCGTTCTTGAAGATCTGCTCGAAGCCGAGGAACTTGACGATCCCCAGGTACACCGAGGGGTGGAACCGCAGGCCGCCCTTGTAGGGGCCGAGCACGCTGGAGTACTCCACCCGGAAGCCCCGGTTCACGTGCGTGCGCCCGGCGTCGTCCACCCACGGCACACGGAAGATGATCTGCCGCTCCGGCTCGCACAGCCGCTCGAGCACGGCCGCCTCGGCGTACTCCGGGTGGGCGTCCATCACCGGGCCGAGCGAGGCGACCACCTCGTGCACGGCCTGGTGGAACTCGGTCTCACCGGGGTTGCGCCGCAGGACGTCGTCGACGACGGGGACGAGCAGGTGGTGCACGATCGGGCTCCCTGATCAACGGTGGGCAGGTCGCCCGCCACCCTAGGCACGGATCGGCGCCCGCCCGCGCGCTGTCCAGGAATCGGTCGGTCGACCGACAGATTTCTCCGGGAACGACGACGGGCGGGGACCGTGGTGGTCCCCGCCCGTCGGTGCGCGATCAGCCGAAGATGCCCGGCAGCGTGCTCTCGTGCGCGAGGCGGGCCTCGGCCAGCGACAGCGTGAACAGCCCGGCGACCTCGACCGCCGGGGCGTGCACGTGGTCGTCCGGCAGGTCGGCGGTGGGGGCGCCGGCGCCGGGGGCGCAGGTCTCCGCGGTCTGGCCGATCGCCAGCGCCGGGACGCCCTGCGCGGTGCACAGGTCCGCGAAGCGCACGGCCTCGCTGCGCGGCACCGCGACCAGCGCGCGGGCGGTGGACTCGGAGAACAGCGCCTCGAACTCGGTCACGCCGTCCCGGGCGCACAGGGCGGCCAGGTCGACCTGCACGCCGACGCCGTAGCGCAGGCTGGACTCGACCAGCGCCTGCGCCAGGCCGCCCTCGGACAGGTCGTGCGCGGCGTCGACCAGGTCGTCGCGGGACGCCTTGACCAGCACCTCCGCCAGCCGGCGCTCGGCGGCCAGGTCGACCTGCGGCGGGGTGCCGCCGAGGTGCGCGTGCACGACGTCCGCCCACGCGGAGCCGTCCAGCTCCGGGCGGGTGGTGCCGAGCAGGTAGACCGTCTGGCCCGCGGTGGTCCAGCCGGAGGGCGTCGCCTCGGCGACGTCGTCGATCACGCCGAGCACGCCGACCACCGGGGTCGGGTGGATCGCCGAGTCGATCTTGCCGGGCTCGCCGGTGCCGTTGTACAGCGAGACGTTGCCGCCGGTGACCGGCACCGACAGGGTGCGGCAGCCGTCGGCCAGCCCCTCGATCGCCTGCACCAGCTGCCACATGGAGGCCGGGTCCTCCGGGCTGCCGAAGTTCAGGCAGTCGGTGACGGCGAGCGGGCGGGCGCCGGTGGCGGCCACGTTCCGGTACGCCTCGGCGAGCGCGAGCTGGGCGCCGGTGTACGGGTCCAGCTTGGTGTAGCGGCCGTTGGCGTCGGTGGCCAGGGCCACGCCGAGGCCGGTCTGCTCGTCCACCCGGATCACGCCGGAGTCGTCCGGCTGCGCGAGGGCGGTGTTGCCCTGCACGAAGCGGTCGTACTGGTCGGTCACCCACGCCTTCGAGGCGAGGTTCGGCGACGCGAGCAGGGCGAGCACGGCGGCGCGGATCTCCGCCGGGGTGCCGGGGCGGGCGTAGCGGCTCGCGCCCTCCGGGGTGCTCAGCGAGTCGGCGACCAGTCCGTCCTGCCACTCCGGCCGCGAGTACGGGCGGTCGTAGACCGGGCCCTCGTGCGCGACGGTCTTCGGGTCGACGTCCACGATCCGGTGGCCGTGGTGGTCGATCGTCAGGCGGCCGGTGCCGGTCACCTCGCCGATCACCGCGGTCTCGACGTCCCACTTGCTGGTGATCGCGAGGAAGGCGTCGAGCTTCTCCGGCGTGACGACCGCCATCATCCGCTCCTGCGACTCCGACATGAGGATCTCGCCGGCGGTCAGGGTGGGGTCGCGCAGCAGCACGGCCTCCAGGTCGACGTGCATGCCGCCGTCGCCGTTCGAGGCGAGCTCGCTGGTCGCGCAGGAGATGCCGGCGGCGCCGAGGTCCTGGATGCCCTCCACCACGCGGGCGGCGTAGAGCTCCAGGCAGCACTCGATCAGCACCTTCTCCATGAAGGGGTCGCCGACCTGCACGCTGGGCCGCTTGGACGGCTTGGTGTCGTCGAAGGTCTCCGAGGCGAGGATCGAGGCCCCGCCGATGCCGTCGCCGCCGGTGCGAGCACCGAAGAGCACGACCTTGTTGCCGACGCCCGAGGCGTTGGCCAGGTGGATGTCCTCGTGCCGCAGCACACCGAGGCAGAGCGCGTTGACCAGCGGGTTGCCCTGGTAGGAGGCGTCGAAGACGAGCTCGCCGCCGATGTTCGGCAGGCCGAGGCTGTTGCCGTAGCCGCCGACGCCGGCCACCACGCCGTGCACGACGCGGGCGGTGTCCGGGTTGTCGACCGCGCCGAAGCGCAGCTGGTCCATCACGGCCACCGGGCGGGCGCCCATCGAGATGATGTCACGGACGATCCCGCCGACGCCGGTCGCGGCGCCCTGGTACGGCTCCACGTAGGACGGGTGGTTGTGCGACTCGACCTTGAAGGTCACCGCCCAGCCGTCACCGATGTCCACCACGCCGGCGTTCTCGCCGATCCCGACCAGCAGGTGCTCGTTCATCTCCGGCGTGACGCGCTCGCCGAACTTCTTCAGGTGCACCTTGGACGACTTGTACGAGCAGTGCTCGGACCACATCACCGAGTACATGGCGAGCTCGGCGGCGGTGGGCCGGCGGCCGAGGATGTCCCGGATCCGCTGGTACTCGTCCGGCTTGAGACCGAGCTCCGCGAACGGCTGCTCGAGGTCGGGGGTGCTGGCGGCGTGCTCCACGGTGTCGGCCACGTGACCGGCGGGGGTGGGCTCGGCAGGGTGCTGCGAGGCGGTGGCGCTGGTCATCGATTCCCTCGGGCTGGTGGCCCGGTGGCGTGGCGCGACCGGGCAGAGGACGGGCGTCGGAGGACGGGGACCAGGCTACTCGTGCGCGGGGCGCCTCCTATCCTCGGGGCCGTGGGCGACGTGCGGACGGGTGGTCGAGGAGTGCTGGCGGCGGGCGTCGTCGTGCTCGTGGCGGGCTGCGGGATCCTCGGGCCCGATCCTGCGCCGGCACCCACGCCCACCGCCGCGACCACGACCGCTGCCCCGGGCACCCCCGCCCCGGTCGCCGCCCAGCCGTTGACCGTCGGCGACCTCACCGTCACCTGGTCCGTCCCCGCCGGCGCACCCGTGCCCACGCCGACCGCCGACGAGGACGGCGCCACCACCCTGGACGTCACCGTCGGCGCCGACGGCACCGCGCTCACGATCACCCCGCCCGCCGGGACCACGGCCACGGCGCTGGCGGACGGCTCCGTGGTGCTGCGCCGGGACGGGGTGTTCGCCGCCGGGATCACCACCGTGCGCACCGCGAACGTCACCGCCCCGGCCGCGGCGGTGCAGGCCGACGGGTCGATCGAGTGGACGGGGCAGACCGGGGCGTCGGCGGCGGTCACCCTGGCCACGGTGGCGGTGCGCGACGCGACCTGGGCCGAGCGGGGCGACGAGGGCGGGCTGAGCCTGATGGTCGAGCCGAGCACCTGGGCGCGGTCCGGCGGCCTGGCGGTGGACGAGGGGCTGTGGGTGCAGCTCACCGCGATCGCCCCGGACGCCGCGACGCAGGCGGTGCACGACCAGCTCACGTGCCACACGATCGGCGCCCCGGACAAGGACACCTGGAACCTGGAGCCGTGGCGGCCGGACGTCGGCCTGCTCGCGACGCTGTCGGCGCGCTGCAACCCGTCCGCGTGACGGACGGCACGTCCGCGGGTCGGACAGCCACTGATACAGTCTTCAACATCATGCGCCAGACCACCCTCCGTGCCCGCACCCGCGACTGTCGACCCCTGTCGGCCGCCGCGTGCTGTTGTCGCTGAGCCTGGTCGCCCTCCGGCGCCTCGCGTCCCGGTCCTGACTCCCGCCGTGCCCCGCACGGCCAAGCAGCACCTGAGCCGACGCCCCACGCTCTGACCGACTGCACCCCGCACGTCCCGCCCGCACCCGGGCCCACGTGCACCCCGTCGCACCCACGCCGCCGTCGCGCCCTGCCGACGGTGCGTCCGCGACCGTCCGTGCCCCCTGCTCCACCCCTCCCCCGGAAGGACACCTCCCGTGAGATCCCGCCGCTCCCGCGCCTCCCTCGGCGCAGCCCTGGCCGTCGTCGCCGCCCTGGCCCTCGCCGCCTGCGGCTCCGGCTCCGGCTCGAGCACCGCCGACGGCTCCACCGGCACCGCCGACGCCTCCGCCGAGATCGTGATCGGCTCCACCAACGAGCCCACCGGCCTGGTCCGCAACGTCGGCGGCTCCTCCGGCGTCTCGCAGACCATGACCCGCAACGTCTTCGAGGGCCTGACCTCGGTGGACGTCGACGGCTCGGTCATCCCGACGCTGGCCGAGTCCTGGGACGTGTCCGAGGACGGCCTGACCTACACGTTCCACCTCCAGCCGGACGTGGTGTTCCACGACGGCACGCCGCTGACCGCGGACGACGTGGTGTGGAGCATCAGCCAGGCCATCGCGCCGGAGTCGAAGAGCGCCCGCAAGAGCGACCTGCTGGTGATCCAGCAGGCCACCGCCGTGGACGACGCCACCGTCGAGCTCGACCTGTCCCGCCGCTCGCAGGGCCTGACGTTCTACCTGGCCTCGGTGACGATCGTGAAGGACGGCGACACCGAGCTCACCACCGACAACGGCACCGGCCCCTACCGGTTCGTCGAGTGGGTGCAGGGCGACCACCTGACGATCGAGAAGTTCGACGACTACTGGGGCGAGCCCGCCAAGAACGCCGGCGTGACGTTCCGGTTCTTCCAGGACACCACCGCGCTGAACAACGCGCTGCTCACCGGCGACCTGGACCTGGTGATCGCCGAGGACTCCCCGGACCAGCTCGTGCAGTTCCAGGACAACCCGGACTTCACGATCTCCGAGGGCACCTCGACCACCAAGCAGATCTGGGCGTTCAACGATCGTGAGGCGCCGTTCTCCGACGTCCGCGTGCGCCAGGCGCTGTACAAGGCGATCGACCGCGAGGCGATCCTCTCGGCGGTGTGGGACGGCTACGGCCAGGTGATCGGCTCGATGGTCCCGCCGACGGACCCGTGGTTCGTCGACCAGGCCGACGTGCACGCCTACGACCCCGACGCCGCCGAGGCGCTGCTCGCCGAGGCCGGCGTGACCGACCTGACGATCTCGGTCGACTACATCCCGGACGACACCACCGAGGCGATCCTCGCGCTGCTCACCAAGAACCTCGCGGCGGTCGGCGTGACGCTCACCCCGAACCCGATCGACGACGCCACCTGGTACCAGAAGGTCTACACGGACCACGACTTCCAGACCACGCTCATGGGCCACGTGAACCCGCGCGACGTGCTCTGGTACGCCAACCCGGACTTCTACTGGGGCTACGACAACGCCCAGGTGCAGGAGTGGGTCACGCAGGCCGACGAGGCGACCACCGAGGCCGAGCAGGTCGACCTGCTGACCCAGGTCAACGAGACGATCGGCGAGGAGGCGGCCTCCGCCTGGCTGTACCTCGACCCGCAGATCCGCGTCGCCCGCGCGGGCATCACCGGCTTCCCGGTGGACCAGGTGACCGAGTCCTTCTACGTCGCCGACATCGTCCGGGAGTCCTGAGAACCGTGCGTCACCTGCTGCTGCGGATCGGCTCGCTGCTGGTCTCGCTGGTGCTCGCGAGCATCGTCGTCTTCGTCGTCCTCCGGCTGCTGCCGGGCGACGCCGCGGGCGCGACGCTCGGCGTGGGCACCACCACGGACCAGCTCGACCAGCTCCGCAGCGAGCTGGGGACCGACCAGCCGGTCGTGACCCAGTACGTGCAGTGGGTGACCGCGCTCCTCCACGGGGACCTCGGCACGTCGTTCGTGTCGAGGCTCCCCGTGGCGGACCTCATCACGCAGAAGCTGCCGATCACGGTGCCGCTCAGCCTGGCCGCCTTCGTGCTGGCCGTGCTGGTGTCGGTGCCGCTCGGCGTGATCGCCGCCGTGCACCGCCGCGGGCCGGTCGGCGTGGCCGTCTCGGCGGTGTCCCAGCTCGGCGTGGCCGTCCCGGTGTTCTGGGTCGGCGTGCTGCTGGTGCTGGTGTTCGCGCTCCAGGCGAAGGTGCTGCCGGCGGGCGGGTTCCCGCGGACCGGCTGGGACGACCCGGCCGCCGCGGTCCGCTCACTGGTGCTGCCGGTGGTGACCGTCGCGGTGGCGATGTCGGCGGTGATGGTGCGGTACATCCGCTCCGCCACCCTCGACGTGCTCGGCCAGGACCACCTGCGCACCGCGCGCGCCCTCGGCTACGGCCGCTGGCACGCCCTGGCCCGGCACGGCCTGCGCAACGCCGCCGTGCCCGTGGTGTCGATCCTCGGCATCGAGCTCGCGACCTCGCTGCTCGGCGCCGTGGTGATCGAGAACGTCTTCGCGCTGCCCGGCCTGGGCACGCTGCTGCTCGACTCGGTGAAGTCCCGCGACCTGCCGGTGGTGCAGGCGCTGGTGCTGCTGCTCACCGCGGTCGTCCTGGTGACGAACGCGCTGGTGGACGGGTTGCAGCGGGTGATCGACCCGCGGCTGCGGCTGCGGACGGAGGTGACCGCATGAGCGCCGGTGCGCTGGATCTGGCGGAGGCGCCCCCGGTCGCGCCGGGGCGGCGTCGGCGGGGCGGGCTGCCGCCTTCGCTGGTGGTCGGCGCGGTGCTGGTCGGCATCGTCGTGCTGGTCGGCCTGGTGTCGCTGGTCTGGACCCCCTACGCGCTGGACGACACCGGCACCGGCGACCGGCTGGCCGGACCGAGCGCCGCGCACTGGGGCGGCACCGACCGCCTCGGCCGCGACCTGCTCAGCCAGCTGATGACCGGCGCCGGCAACGCGGTGGTCGTCGCGGTGGCCTCGATGCTGGTCGCCGGGATCCTCGGCGTGGTGATCGGGGTGCTCGCCGGCGCCACCCGGCGCTGGGTCGACGTCACGCTGCTGTCCGCCGTCGACCTGCTGATCGCCTTCCCGACCCTGCTGCTGGCCATGCTGATCGTCACCGTGCGCGGGGCGTCGCTGTCCTCGGCGATCTGGGCGATCGGGATCTCCGGCTCCGCCGTGATCGCCCGGGTGACCCGGGTCAACGTCGCCCGGGTGCTGCGCGAGGACTACGTCACCGCCGGGCACGCCTCCGGCACCGGCTGGTGGGGCACGATCACCCGGCACGTGGTGCCGAACGTCGCACCGACCCTGCTGGTCCAGCTGATGCTGCTCGGCGGCGGCGCGGTGCTCGCCGAGGCCTCGCTGTCCTACCTGGGGCTCGGCGCCCCGCCGCCCAACGCCTCCTGGGGCCGTCTGCTGCACGAGGCGCAGTCCACGATGCTCGTCCAGCCGTGGGGCGCGATCCTGCCCGGCGTCGCGATCGTGATCGCCGTGCTCGGGCTCAACCTGCTCGGCGACGGCATCCGCGAGCGCACCGACCCGAACCTGCGAGGCGACCGATGAACTCACCCGAGACGGCCCGCACCGCCGCCGGGACGACGACCGCGCCCCTCCTCGAGGTCCGCGACCTCACTGTCACCACCTCGACCGGCCGCACCCTGCTCGACGGGGTGTCCTGGTCGCTCGCGCCCGGCGGGCGGCTCGGCGTGGTCGGCGAGTCCGGCTCCGGCAAGTCGCTGACCGCCGCTGCCGTGCTCGGCCTGCTGCCCGAGGGCATGCGCGCGACCGGGCAGGTGCTGCTGGACGGCACCGACCTGCTCACCCTGCGCGGGCGCCGGCTCGACCGGGTGCGCGGCGCCGAGATCGCCATGGTGTTCCAGGAGCCGCTGACCGCCCTCGACCCGCTGATGACCGTCGGCCGGCAGATCGCCGGTCCGCTGCGCCTGCACCGCGGGCTGCGCGGGTCGGCGGCCCGCGAGGAGACCGCCCGGCTCGCCCGGCTGGTCCGGCTGGACGACACCGAGCGGATCCTGGGCTCCTACCCGTGGCAGCTGTCCGGCGGGCAGCGCCAGCGCGTCGCCCTCGCCATGGCGCTCGCCTGCGAGCCCCGGGTGCTGCTGGCCGACGAGCCCACCACCGCCCTCGACGTCACCGTGCAGGCCGAGGTTCTGGACCTGCTGGACGACCTGGTGGACCGCACCGGCGTCGCGCTGGTGCTGGTGTCGCACGACCTGCCCGTGATCGCGCGGGTGGCCCGCGACCTGGTCGTCATGCGGGACGGCCGGGTGGTCGAGAGCACCACCGTCGCCGACGCGCTGGCCGGTGGCGAGGCCGCGTACACCCGCGAGCTCGTGGCGGCCGCGCGCGCCGTGACCACCCCCGGTGCCACCGACGGGGCGACCGATCCCACCGACCCTGCCGGAGGTGCCCGGTGACCGGCCCCGCGATCCTCGCCCTCGACGGCGTCACCCGGACCTTCGGCGCCACCCGCGCGCTCGACGGCGTGGACCTGCGCGTCGAGGCGGGCCGCAGCCTCGGCATCGTCGGCGAGTCCGGCTCCGGCAAGTCGACGCTGCTGCGCCTGCTGCTCGGCCTCGACTCCCCCACCACCGGCACGGTCACCTACCGCGACCAGCCGCTCGACCGCCGGGACCGCGCGCTGCTGCGCCGGCTGCGCTCCGACGTGCAGATCGTGTTCCAGGACCCGCGCTCCTCCCTCGACCCCCGGATGCGCGTCGGCGCGATCGTCGGCGAGCCGCTGCGCTCGCTGCGGGTGCCCGGCGACCACCGCGCCCGCGTCACCGAGGTGCTGGCCGCCGTCGGCCTCGACCCCGACATGGCCGGCCGCTACCCCGCGCAGTTCTCCGGCGGTCAGCGGCAGCGGATCGCCATCGCCCGGGCGCTGGCACCGTCACCGTCCGTGCTGGTCGCCGACGAGCCGGTGTCCGCCCTCGACGTGTCCGTGCGCGCGCAGGTGGTCGAGCTGCTGCGCACCCTGTCCGTCGAGCAGGGGCTGACGCTGGTGCTGGTCAGCCACGACATCGGCATCGTCGGGCAGCTCTGCGCGGACACCGTCGTGCTGCACCACGGCCGGGTGGTCGAGCAGGGGCCGACCGATCGCGTGCTCGGCGCCCCGGCCGACCCCTACACGCGCCGCCTGCTCAGCGCGGTCCCGCGCCTGCCGGAGGCGTAGGACGCGCCCGACGCACAGCGGGCCCCTAGGCTGGCGGCCATGCGAGCTGCCACCAGGGCGACAGCCCTCATCACCGCCGGCCTGACCGTGCTCCTCACCTCGTGCTCCCCCACCGGTGGTGGCGACCCGGCGGACGTCACCGGGATCCCGGAGACCTGGCTCACCGCGACGCAGGAGGGCTGGCCCTCGTCGAGCGGCTACGGCGGGGACGTCCCCGTGCTGTCCCGCGGCGAGTGCCTGCTCGGCGACGAGACACCCGACCTGCTCGGGGGTGGGGCCGAGCCGACCGACACCGGCTGGGGCGGCTACGGCGACGACCCGGACGGGTACCGCTACATCTGCAACATCTGGAAGCGCGACTCGTACTCGGGCCACCTGCAGCTGCTGCGGGCGGCCTCCCCGGCGGACGCCGAGCAGACCGTCGAGCAGTTCCGCAGCCAGCGGAGCACGGGCGTGCAGGACAACACGGTCGAGGAGGTCACGTCCGGGCAGCTCGACCTGCTGGTGCTCACCCGGTGGTACCCGACGAACCCGCAGGGCATGTACCAGGCGATCTACCACGACGAGCAGGCCGATGCGATCGTCAGCTACGAGATCAACTCGCTCAGCGAGGAGGAGTTCGCCGCTCTGACACCGCAGGAGGTCGCGGACGCCCTCGTGGCCGTGATGGCGTCCTCCTCCTGACGCGGGCGCGGGTCAGTCCCACCAGCAGACCACGGCCGCGTGACCCGCTGGGACCTCGTACGGCTCGACCGGTCGGGGGCTGACCTCGTCGGCGTGCGGGAACACCTCGTCCGGCGCGTAGTCCGCGGGGAACCAGCCGCGCACCGCCTCCGGGTCGGCCGAGGTCACCACCAGCACGCGGTCCGCGAACGGCCACCAGTCCGGGTCGTCCGCCTCGGTCACCACCACGCGCACGTCGGCCACCTCGGGACGCTCGGCGATCGCGGTCAGCACCGCCCGGACCTGCTGCGGGGTCGGGGCGTCGTCCTCGTCCTCGCCGGCGTCGCTCAGCACGACATTGCCCAGGATCGATCCCGGCTCGTCGTTCCCGTCGAAGAACTCGGCCAGGGTCAGCAGCGGCAGCGGGGCGCCGTCGGCGCCGACGTCCCCGACCCGGGCGTGCACGCGCTCCAGAGCAGTGGTCATGGGGACGATCCTGCCCTGCGCGAGGGGTCAGCGAGCGACGGGCAGCCCCAGCGCGGCGCGCACCCGGTCGCGCAGCACCGGCAGGGTGGTGAAGCCGTCCCTGCCGAGCAGGTGCCCGCCGCCGGGGACCTCGTCGAAGGTCGCGTCCAGCCGTACGGCGAGCGCACGGGTCAGCGCGGGCTCCACCACGGGGTCGTCGTCGGAGCCGATCACGTGCCGGTGCGCGGTCGCGGCGACCACCCGGGCGTGGTCCGGGGAGGTGACGGTGAACTCCGCGACCTCGGGGACGGCACGCGGCTCCGCGTCGAAGCCGGCGGCCAGCACCAGCCCGCCCAGCCGCCAGTCCCCCGGGGTCACCGAGAGGGCGTGCAGGGCGGTGATGCAGCCGAGGCTGTGCCCCACCACCACCGTGCGCTCGTCCGGCGTGCCGATCGCGGCGCGCGCCGCGGCGACCCAGTGGGCGAGCACCGGCCCGTGCGGCGACGGCAGCGCGGGTACGTGCACCGGCACGCCGTCACGGGCCAGGTCGGCCGCCAGCCAGTCGAACCAGTGCGCGTCCGGGGACGCCTGGTAGCCGTGCAGGACGACGACGCGGGAACCGATGACAGGCGAGGTCATGGGACGATCCTGGACCCCTGACGAGGGCGGACGCCAGGACGTCCCAGCCGGCGAGCGGACGTGCCGTGCCTGACCGGGAGGTCAGTGCGCGACGCGAGCCCCGTACCGCTGCCGGGCCGCCGTCGTCGTCGGAGCGACCGTTGCGAGGTCCGCCTCCGTGGGTTCGTAGGACTCGAAGCGGTCGGCGAAGTCATCCGCCTGGTCGAGAATCTGGTCGCGAGATCGGGACATGCCATCAATGCTACCTATCAATAGCACCGTCGGCGTCACCTATCGGACCGCCCCGGCTTCTTCTCCGGCACCGCCTCACGCCCCGACGCCCGGTCCGCCCGCCGGTGCTCGCGCGCCTCGTCCTGCCGGGCGGCCTCCGCGCCGGAGGCGATCTCGGCACGCAGGTGCTCGGGCCCGTGGCCGAAGGCGTCGACGAGGTCCTGCGCGTGCGGGCGCAGCCGGGTCAGCAGGCGCTCGATGTACGAGGTGACGGTGCGGGCGCGCCCGGCGGACAGCCGGCCGTTGACCAGGTACCAGGCGAGATGCCGCTCGACCAGGGTCAGCCCGAACAGGTCGCGGAGCCAGGTGAGCACCTGGCGGGTGCCGGGGTCGGTGACGGTGTCCAGGCCGCGGGTGAAGGCCTCCCACTGGAGCAGCTCGGCGTGCGCGCGGGCGGCCTCGATCAGCTCGTGCTGGTGGGCGTCGAAGAGCGCGGCGGCCTCCTCGGGGGCGGCTCGCCGGGCGGGACGGAGCGCCTGGGCGAGCTCGGCGACCATGGTGGAGACCCGGTCGGCGAGCAGGGAGCGCTGGGTGTCGGTCTCGCGCAGCTGGCCGGCGGACCGGCGGGCGTCGCCGGCGTCGACCAGGGTCTGCACGGCGCGGGCCAACGGCATGCGGTGCAGTGCGGCGTCCGCGGCGCGGCCGGCGACCAGGCGGGCGATCACGGCGGGGTCGCCGCCGACGGACTGGCCGTAGCGGGTGAGCAGCCGCTTGCCGACGAGCTGGTAGAGCACGGTGTTGTCGCCCTCGAAGGTCACGTAGACGTCGAGGTCGGCGCGCAGGGAGGTGAGCCGGTTGGCGGTGAGGAAGCCGGCGCCGCCGCAGGCCTCGCGGGCGGTCTGGAGCGTGGTGAGCGCGTGCCAGGTGGACGTCGGCTTGAGCGCGGCGGCCAGGGTCTCGAGCTCCTCGCGGGCCTCGGGGGTGTCGGTGCGCCCGGAGAAGACGTCGTCGAAGGCGCTGAGCAGGTGCTCGTGCGCGAAGCCGGCGGCGTAGGTCTCGGCGAGCAGGGGCAGCAGCCGGCGCCGGTGCTCGCCGTAGTCGAGCAGCACGACCTCCTCGGTGGGCGAGGCGGCGGTGAACTGGCGGCGCTGGTTGCCGTAGGTGACCGCGATGGCCAGGCCGATCCGGGCGGCGTTGACGGCGGCGCCGTCCAGCGACACCCGGCCCTGCACGAGGGTGCCGAGCATGGTGAAGAACCGGCGGCCGGGGCTGGCGATCGGCGAGGTGTAGGTGCCGTCGGCGGCGACGTCGCCGTAGCGGTTCAGCAGGTCGGCGCGCGGGACGCGCACGTGGTCGAACCAGAGCCGCCCGTTGTCGATGCCGTTCAGGCCGCCCTTGAGGCCGTCGTCCTCGCCGCCGACGCCGGGCAGGAACTCGCCGGTGGCCGGGTCGCGGACCAGCACGTAGAAGGCGTGCACGCCGTGGTTCACCGGGTCGGGGTCGGCGGGCCCCTGGCTGATCAGCTGGGCGAAGACCACCGCGGCGGTGGCGTGCTCGCCGGCGTTGCCCAGGTAGTCCTTCCACGCCGCCCGGTACGGCGTGTGGATCACGAACTCCTCGGTGGCCGGGTCGTAGGTGGCGGTGGTGGCGACGCTGGCGACGTCGGAGCCGTGGCCGGTCTCGGTCATGGCGAACGCCCCGGGCACGGCGACGGACATCGCGTCGGGCAGCAGGCGGTCGTGGTGGCCCTCGGTGCCGAGGTGCAGGATCGCGGAGGCGAACAGCCCCCACTGCACGCCGGCCTTGATCTGCAACGACGGGTCGGCGGCGACCAGCTCCTCGAAGCGCGCGAGGCTGCCGCCGTGGTCGTCCGCACCACCGAGCCGGGTGGGGAAGGCGCGCAGCACGTCGGCCTCGGCGGCCAGCGCGCGCAGCTGCTCCAGCACACGGGTGCGGTGCTCGGCGGGCGGCAGGCCCTCAATCCGCTGGAAGCGGGGATCACCGGCGACGCCGCGCGCGCCCCGGCGCAGGTCGGCGTACCGGCCGAGCAGGGCGTCGGTCAGCGCGGGCACGTCCACCCGGACGTCGGCGGCTGCGACCTGCGGCGATGCCGGGTGCCCGCGCCCGGCGACCCGCTGCGGGGCGGCGCCCGGGTGCCGGCTGGATCGCGGCGCCGGGCGGGGCGAGGGGCTGTCCGGACGATCGGTGGTGGCGGTCATGGCTGCTCCCCTGGTGTCGGTGCGTCGTCGTCGACGCGGGACGTGCGGTGGTGCCCGGGTGCGGGCGGGGTGGACGAGGCCGAGCGTTCGCGGCCGAGCACGCCGATCGGACCGGCCCACAACCAGGCGGCGATCTGCGCGGCGACGGCCTCGCGGTCCGCCTCCCGACCGGCCTCGGCGGCGTCACCCCGGTCGGCGAGCCAGCGCTCCCCCGCCCCGCGCACGAAGCCGACCGCGCCGGCGGCCCACACCTGGGCGCGCGCCACGGCCTCGGCGCCGGGATCGGCGACCTCGCGGGCGAATGGGTCGGCGAGCAGCCCGGTGATCGACCCGACCAGGTGCGCCACCGAGCCGTCGCGGGTGACGAAGGTGTAGACGTGCGGCGAGGAGTCGATCATCGCCAGGTAGGTGGAGACCATCCGGCGCAGCGCCTCGCGCGGGGTGGCGGCGGCGTCGGCGGCGTCCGCGAGCGCGTCCCGGATGTCGGCGACGACGGCCTCGGCGACCGCGACCTGGAGCCCCTGCTTGTCGGTGAAGTACCGGTAGACGATCGACTTGGAGGTGCCGCCGGCGGCGGCGATGTCGTCCATGGAGACGTCCGGGCCGACGTGGTGCACCAACCGACGGGCCACCTGCACCAGCTCGGCGCGCCGGGCCTCGCGGTGGTCGTCCCACCGGGTCGAGCGCCCGTCCTCGACAGGCATGACGACCTGATCCGCCGGGCCGTCGTCGGCCGCCGCGAAGGGCACGTCCGTCGCCGTCGACGGACCCCGTGTGATCGGGCTCACAGAACCGACGGTATCAGGTACTGTGAGTTTCGGACATCGGATCAAGGGGCTTTGGTCCCAGATCGATCCGCCGAACGATCAACAGCCGATCACCCATCGACGACGATGCGGAGGACCTGATGACGACCCCCACCCCCGAGACCCGGCGCGCGTACGTGCTGGGCGGCAACCGGATCCCGTTCGCCCGGGCCGGCGGTGCCTACGCCCGCTCCGGCAACGAGGACATGCTCACCGCCGCCCTCGACGGCCTGGTCGCCCGGCACGGCCTCCAGGGCGAGCGCCTGGGCGAGGTCGTCGCGGGCGCGGTGCTCAAGCACAGCCGCGACTTCAACCTCACCCGCGAGGCCGTGCTCGGCTCGCCGCTGTCCGCGCAGACCCCCGCCTACGACCTCCAGCAGGCCTGCGCGACCGGGCTCGAGGCGGTGGTCTCGGTCGCGAACAAGATCCGGCTCGGCCAGGTCGAGTCCGGGATCGCCGGCGGGGTGGACACCGCCTCCGACGTGCCGATCGCGGTCAGCGAGGGCCTGCGCCGCACCCTCATCGCCCTGTCGAGCGCGAGGACCGTCCCGCAGCGGCTCAAGGCCGCCACCCGGTTCCGACCCGGCGACCTGGCCCCGGCCACCCCGCGCACCGACGAGCCGCGCACCGGTCTGTCGATGGGCGAGCACCAGGCGCTCACCACCGCGCAGTGGGGGATCACCCGGCAGGCGCAGGACGAGATCGCGCTCGCCAGCCACCAGCGGCTCGCGGCGGCGTGGGACAGCGGGTTCTTCGACGACCTGGTCACCGGCTACCGGGGGCTGACCCGCGACGCCAACCTCCGTGCGGACACCTCGATCGAGAAGCTCGCCACGCTCAAGCCGGTGTTCGGCACCCGCCTCGGCACCCCGGCGACCATGACCGCCGGCAACTCCACCCCGCTCACCGACGGCGCCTCGACGGTGCTGCTCGGGTCGCCGGAGTGGGCCGCCGAGCACGGCCTGACCCCGTGGGCGTCGGTGGTGGACGCCGAGACCGCCGCGGTGGACTTCGTGCACGGCGAGGACGGGCTGCTGATGGCGCCCGCGTTCGCGGTGCCCCGGCTGCTCGCCCGGCAGGGCCTCGCGCTCGGCGACCTGGACTACGTGGAGATCCACGAGGCCTTCGCCGCCACCGTGCTCAGCCACCTGGCGGCGTGGGAGGACAAGGAGTTCTGCGTCGAGCGGCTCGGCCTGGACGACGCGCTGGGCACCGTCGACCGCGAGCGCCTCAACGTGCTCGGCTCCTCGCTCGCCGCCGGCCACCCGTTCGCCGCCACCGGCGGGCGGATCGTCGCGACCATCGCCAAGCAGCTGCACCGGCGTCGTGCCGAGCTGCTGGCCGCCGGCGAGGACCGTCCGGTCCGTGCGCTGGTGTCCGTCTGCGCCGCCGGGGGCCTCGGCGTCGCCGCGATCCTGGAGGCGGCATGACCGACACGTACCTCGACCTGGTCAACGGCGGGGTCACCGCGCAGATCGCCAAGCGGCTCGGGCTGCCCCGGCCGTCGCGCCTGCACCGCCACCACCCGGGCGATCCGCTGCTCGACGGCCCGGTGCTGGTGATCGGGCACGGCGCCGACGCCGACGCGCTGGCCCAGCACCTGTCCGGCACCTCGCCCGAGCGCAAGGGCTGGGACCTGGACGTCCGTCGGCACGCCGACGAGGGCACCCGCTTCGCCGCCGTCGTGCTCGCGCTGACCGAGGTGACGCACCCCGACGACCTCGCCGGCCCGGTGCTCGCCCTCGCGCCTACCCTGCGCGCGCTGGCCCCCGGCGGCCGGGTGGTCACCGTCTCCCGGCCCGCCTCCGCCGACGACGCCCCCGCGCTCGCCGCCGCCCGGCAGGGCGTGGACGGGATGCTGCGCTCGCTCGCCAAGGAGCTGCGGCACGGCGCCACCGGCAACGGTGTCGTGGTCGCGGACGGCGTGCCGGTGACCGCTCCGGCGGTGCTCGGCTCCCTGCGCTTCCTGCTCTCCGCGCGCTCCGCCTACGTGGACGGCCAGCTGCTCCCGGTGGACTCCGCCGCCGGCACGCTGCCGGAGGACTGGGACCAGCCCCTCACCGGCCGGGTGGCCGTGGTCACCGGTGCCGCACGCGGGATCGGCGAGGCCATCGCCGAGACCCTGGCCCGGGACGGCGCCACCGTGGTCGCGGTGGACGTGCCCGCCGCCGGGGAGGCGCTGACCGCGGTGGCCAACCGGGTGCACGGCACGGCGCTCCAGGTCGACGTGACCGCGCCGGACGCCGGGGATCGGATCCTCGAGCACGTGCTCGCCCGGCACGGCCACCTGGACGTCGTGGTGCACAACGCCGGGATCACCCGGGACAAGCTGCTCGCCAACATGACCCCCGATCGCTGGCAGTCGGTGATCGCGGTGAACATCGCCGCCCAGCTGCGGATCAACGAGGCGCTGCTCACCTCCGGCGACTTCACCGACGCCCCCCGGATCGTCGCGCTCGCCTCGACCTCCGGGATCGCCGGCAACCGCGGGCAGACGAACTACGGCGCGTCCAAGGGCGGGGTGATCGGCATGGTCCGCGCCACCGCACCGCTGCTCGCGGCCTTCGGCGGCACCGCCAACGCGGTGGCCCCCGGGTTCATCGAGACCGAGATGACCGCGCGGATGCCGGCGCTGACCCGGCAGGTGGCGCGGCGGCTGTCGTCCTTGCAGCAGGGCGGCCTGCCGGTGGACGTGGCCGAGGCGGTGGCCTTCCTCGCGTCGCCGGCCGCCGGCGGGATCACCGGGCAGGTGCTGCGGGTGTGCGGCCAGGCGATGGTGGGCCGATGACCGCCGTCGCCGACCGGGTGGAGGTGCTGCTCGACGCCTCCCCCGCGCTCGGAGGGCTGTACGCGCGCACGGCGGCGTCCGGGGCCGGTGCGGCGGCAGGCCGGGTGCTGCGGCGCGGACACCCCGACGGCCCGGCGGCGCTGCCCGAGGTCACCTACCTGCTGCGCGGGCTGCGCCCCGATCCCGCCCGGCTCACCGCCTACCAGCACCTGCTCGGCGAGCCCGGCACCGATGTGCTGCCCGCCGGGTTCGTGCACGTGCTGACCTTCCCGCTCGGGATCGCGCTGATGACCCGGGCCGACTTTCCGGTCCCCGCCCTCGGCGTCGTGCACCTGGCCAACCGCGTCGAGCAGGTCCGGCCGCTGCGCCTGGGTGAGGCGCTGGACGTGCGCACCTGGACCCGTGACCTGCGCCCGCACCCCCGGGGCACCCGCTTCGAGCTGGTCGCCGAGGTGCGCGCCGAGGGCGAGGTCGCCTGGCGCGGGGTGTCGACCTACCTCGCCCCCGGGATCGGCGCCGACCCCGCCGCGTCCTCCGACCGGGGCCCGCGGATCGATCCCGCCGCGCTCGTCCCCACCGCCGGCTGGCACCTCGACGCCGGCACCGGCCGCCGGTACGCCGCGGTCTCCGGCGACGTGAACCCGATCCACCTGTCCGCGCTCTCCGCCAGGGCGTTCGGCTTCCCCCGGGCCATCGCGCACGGCATGCACACCGCCGCCCGTCTGCTCGCCGGGGTCGGGGCTGCGCGGGGCGACGCGTTCACCTGGCAGGTCGAGTTCGCCGCACCGGTGCTGCTGCCGTCGCGGCCGGTGGCGCGGGTGGCACGGGCCGACGACGGCTTCGACCTCGCGCTGTGGGACGCGATGCGGGGGAAGGTGCACGTCACGGGGTCGGTGCGACCGCGCTGACCCGACCGGGTGGTCCCCGCCCGGCCCACCCCACCCTGCTCACCGGCGCCCGGTAGGTTGCGGCGGGTGACCACCGCGCAGGACCTCGCGACGCTGCTGCGCAGCCGGGTGCCGCTGGTGGTGCTGGAGACCACCGACGAGGCGCGGGCGGTCGACCTGGTGCTGGCGGCGCGTCCCGCCGCCCGCGCGACCCCGCCGTCCCCGTTCGGCGGCCCCGTGCTCTACCCGGACGGCGACGGCGCCCCGGTGTTCACCTGGAAGGTCACCGAGGGCCTGCGGCGTCGCGACATCGACCTCGGCACCTCGCAGCGCACCTCAGCCGCACCGGTCGACCTGCTGCGCGGGATCCTGGAGGGCGGGCTGCCCGGGATCTACGTGCTGCTCGACCTGCACCCCTACCTGGACGACCCGGTGACCGTGCGGCTGGTCAAGGACATCGCCCTGGCACCGACCCGGCGCACGCTGGTGCTGGTCAGCCACGCCGTCGACCTCCCGGACGAGCTGGAGCACCTGGCCGCGCGCTACCCGGTGGCGTTCCCGGACCGCGCGGAGCGCCGGGCGCTGGTGGACCGGGTGGTGCACGAGTGGCTGACCGAGACCGGACGGGCCGCCCAGGTGGACGCCCGCGCCGCCGACCTGCTGGTGGAGAACCTGGCCGGGCTGTCCCTGTCGGACGCCGAGCGGCTGGCCCGGGCGGCGGTGTTCGACGACGGTGCGCTGCTGCCGAGCGACGTCCCCGCCGTCACCCGCGCCAAGCACGCGCTGCTCGCCAAGGACGGCGTGCTGTCCTACGAGCTCGACACCGTGCCGCTGGACCAGGTCGCCGGGATGGGCCGCCTCAAGCAGTGGCTGTCCCGCCGGGCACCGGCCTTCGACGGCAGCGCCCCACACCTCGACCCGCCGCGCGGCCTGCTCATGCTCGGCGTGCAGGGCTGCGGCAAGAGCGTGGTCGCCAAGGCCGCCGCCCACGTGCTCGGCGTCCCGCTGCTGCGCCTCGACCTGGCCGCCACGCACGACAAGTACGTCGGCGAGTCCGAGCGCCGGCTGCGCGACAGTCTGAGCACCGCGGAGGCGATGGCGCCGTGCGTGCTGTGGATCGACGAGATCGAGAAGGCCGTCGCCTCCGGCTCGGACGACGCGGGTCCCGGACGCCGGCTGCTCGGCACGCTGCTGACCTGGCTCGCCGAGCCGCACGCGACCGTGCTGGTGGTCGCGACCGCCAACGACATCTCGGCGCTGCCGCCGGAGCTGGTGCGCAAGGGCCGCTTCGACGAGATCTTCTTCGTGGATCTGCCGGCACCGGCGGTGCGGGCGGAGATCCTGCGGATCCACGCCGGGCGACGCGGGGTGCTGCTCGACCCGGCCCTCGTGCCGGACGTCGTGCTCGCCACCGACGGGTTCTCCGGCGCCGAGATCGAGCAGGCGGTCGTCTCCGCCACCTACGCCGCGCACGACGGCGACCGGCCGCCCGGGCTGGTGGACGTGCTCGCGGAGGTCCGCGCGACCCGGCCGCTGTCGGCGGTGATGGCCGAGCCGGTCGCCCGGCTGCGCGCCTGGGCCTCGACCCGCACGGTCCCCGCGGACTGAGCGCTCAGTCCGCGCCCAACCGGACCAGCAGGCCGTCGCGGACGCGGGGCCACTCGTCGGCCAGCACCGAGAAGTACGCGGTGTCGCCCCGGCTGCCGTCGGGGGCGACCCGGTGGCTGCGCAGCACGCCCTCGGCGGTGGCACCCAGCCGCAGGATCGCGCCGATCGACCGGGTGTTGCGCGCGTCGGCCCGCAGCGCGACCCGCTGCATGCCCCACTCCTCGAAGGCGTGCCGCAGCAGCAGGTGCTTGCAGGCCGGGTTCACGTGCGTGCCCCACACCCGCCGGTCGGTGAACGTGAAGCCGATCTCGACGCGCTGCTGCCGGGGCTCGTGGTCGTAGAAGGACGTGCTGCCGACCACCGCGCCCTCGGCGTCCAGCACCGCGAAGGCGTACCGTCCCGGCGCGGCGTGCGCGGCGGCCACCACCTCGCGCATCCCCGCCTCGCCCTGCGGCGTCGGCTGGCTCATCCCCCGCCACAGCGCGTCGTCGGTGAAGGCCGCGAGCGCCGCCGCGTGCTCCTCCGCCAGCGGGACCAGCCGGACTCCGTGACCGCTCAGGGTGATGTCGTGCTGCACCCGCCGATGGTGGCACGTCGGCGTCGGTGGCGGGTGGCAGGCTGACCGGCATGAGCACCACACCCCCCGAGGACGCCCTGGACCGCTGGACCGGACGGCTGGAGCCCGAGGGCGACTACGACCGCCTGCTGCTCGACGGTCTGGACCTGACCGGCGACGACGCCGGGTCCGCGCGGCTGATCGAGTGCCTGCTGCGCGGCTGCGACCTGGACGGCACCGGCCTCGACCACGCGCACGTCGTGGACACCACCGTCGCCGACTGCCGCGCCGGGGTGCTGCGCGCCCGCTCCGCCCGCTGGCAGGACGTCACCCTGCGCGACGACCGGCTCGGCGCCGTCGAGGCCTACGGCTCCACCTGGGACCGCGTGACGATCGAGGGCGGCAAGATCGACTACCTCAACCTGCGCGACACCCGCCTGCACGAGGTCCGGATGATCGGCGTGACGATCGGCGACCTCGACCTCGCCGGCGCCCGGGCGGCGCGCGTCACGCTCACCGACTGCCGGGTCGGCCGCCTCGACGTCACCCGTGCCCAGCTGCGCGACGTCGACCTGCGCGGGGCGGACCTGCGCGGGATCGACGGCACCGCCGGGCTGAAGGGCGCCACGATCAGCGAGCAGCAGCTGCTGGACCTGGCCGGGGCGCTGGCCGAGCACCTGGGGCTGACCGTGCGGTGAGGCCGGTCAGGGCCGTGCCCGGTGCGGCCCGGGGTGGTCGGCACGCCGGATGCAGATCGCCAGGGCGCGGGGCAGCAGCACCTCGCACCGGGGGTCGGCGCGGGACAGCACGATCCCGCGGGCCTGCGCCCCCTCGGCCCGTTCGGTCCACGCGGCGGAGTCGAAGCCGCCGCCCCCGCGCGCCCGGTGCATCGCGGCGCGCAGGGCCCGGTCCGGGTCGGCGCCCTCCGGCCCCCAGCCGTGCTCCAGCGCGGCGGTGATCTCGTCCGAGGCGAGCAGGGCGGCGAGCGTCTCCTCGAGCAGGCCGGCGGCGACGGCGGCGCGCCGCATGCCCTCGGGGGCAGGCTCCGGTCGGTAGTCCCAGCCGTCGAGGCCGAGATCCTCGGCCAGCACCTCGAAGAACGCGAGGGCGTCCCACACCTGGGTCACCTGCTCCTCGGTGAGCAGGCCGGACCAGATCAGCGCGACCGCGGTGTCGTACACCTCGCCGTCCCGGCGCGGCCCGAGGCAGAGGACGGCGATGCTCGCCCCGGCCTCGTCGACGCGGTAGACCACCCGCTGCTCGCGCCGCAGCACCGCGAGGGTGTTCCAGCCGACCAGCGCGCGTGATCCCGACCGGGTGCCGAGCGCGTGCGTGCCCGCCGGCTCGGCGCAGAGCGCGACGGTCGCCGCCAGCACCTCGACCCGGTCCTGCTCCGGCAGCGCGGCGAGCTGCTCCACGAACACGTCGGAGTAGACGATCTCCGCCTGGTCACCGGGCAACCGGCCGCCTGCTCTCATGCGGCGGGCCCGTGCGACGCCCCGGCGGCGAGGGCCTCGGCACGCGCCCGCACCGCGTCCGGGTCGAGGCCGAGCCGGGCGCAGACGTCGGCGAGCGAGCGAGTCGGCCCGGCGACCAGCGCGGCGGTGGCGAAGCCGTCGATCACCTCACGCTCCATCTCGCGGAGCAGCCGCGCGGTCTCGTCGGTGCGCGCCGCAGAGTCCACCACGGCCACCGGGCGACCGAGGCTGGTGAGGACCACCCGGCGGTCGGCAGCTGCCGCCGCGACCGCAGACACCCCCTTGCGGGCGGCCACGGAGACGGGCATGCGGACGGTCTGCTCGATCACCATCCTGCAACACTACACACGGCTGTGCAGTGTTGCAGGACCGATCGGTCGGCCGATCGTCCCACCGCGCCCCGCCCCACCTGTGGCAGGGTGGCGAGCGAGCCGTGGCACCGCAGCCGGCGGCCGCACCCGAGGAGGTCAGGCCACCGTGAGCGACACCACCGGCACCGCGCCCGAGCAGATCCGGCGCACCCCGCGCCCGGGGGCACGGCAGGTCACCGCCGTCTGGCTGGTGCTCTCGGCGCTGCTGGTGGTCGTGGCGATCTCGCTGCTCGCCGAGCACGAGTCGGTGCCGGCGGCAGTGCTGTGCGCAGCCGCGAGCGTGGTCGGCTTCACGCTGGCGCGCCGGGCCTGGCGCTCCCGCTCCTGACCCGACCCGGCCGACGCACGCCCGGGCACGTGCGGGGTCAGTCCACCGCCGGCCCGCAGGCCGCCGCCGCGGTGGCCGCGATGGTGTCGATCCCGGCGACCGTCGGCAGCGGGCGGGTGTCGTCGGCCACCGCCCAGCAGCCGTCCACCACCTCGTAGCGCGCCCGGGGGCCGTCCGCGACGAAGGCGGTGAGGGCGTCGACCAGGCGGTCCACCTGCTCCGCGTCGGTGCCGACGCCGATCGAGGCGCGGACCGCCCCGCCGGTGACGCCGAGGTGCGCGAGCAGCGGGTGCGCGCAGAACCGGCCGTCCCGCACGCCGATGCCGTGCTCGGCGGACAGCACCGCGGCGACCAGGCCGGGGTCGTGCTCGCCGACGGTGAAGGAGACGACGCCCACCGGGTCCGCGGAGTCGGGCCACAGCCGCAGCACGCGCACACCGGGCACGGTCGCCAGGCCGTCGAGCAGCCGGTCGCGCAGGGTCTGCTCGTGGGCCTCCAGCGCTCCGGCGGGCAGGGCGGCCAGCGCGTCGCACGCCTCGGCGAGGGCGACGGCGCCGAGCACGTTCGGGGAGCCGGCCTCGTGGCGCGCGGGCGCGGGCTGCCAGAGCGTGCGGTCGGTGCGGACGTCGCGCACGGCGCCGCCACCGGCCAGGTACGGGGTGCCGGCGTCCAGCCAGTCCCGCCGGCCGACCAGGGCGCCCGCACCGAACGGGGCGTAGGCCTTGTGCCCGGAGAACGCGACGTAGTCGGCGTCGGTCGCCGCGAGCGAGAAGCCGCGGTGCGGGACCAGCTGCGCGCCGTCGACCAGCACCCGGCAGCCCGCGGCGTGCGCGATCCGCACCACGGCGTCGACCGGCAGCGCCTCACCGGTGACGTTGGAGGCGCCGGTGATCGCGAGCAGCGCGTACGGGGTGCGGGCGAGCTCGGTGCGCAGCGCGTCCAGGGTGCCGGCGACGGTCGGCGCGGCGGCGAGCACGGTGGCCCGGCGATCGGTGCCCTCGGTCGAGCGCACCCAGGGCAGCAGGTTGGCGTGGTGCTCGACGTCCAGCACCAGCACCCGTCCGCCCGCGGGCACGCAGCCGGCCAGCAGGTTCACCGCGTCGGTGGTGTTCCGGACGATCACGGCGACGTCGTCCTCACGGGCACCGACGAAGGCGGCCACCGTGCGGCGGGAGGCCTCGTAGAGCGCGGTGGACACCTGCGACAGGTACCCGGCGCCGCGGTGCACGGAGGCGTAGAGCGGCAGCACCTCGGTCACCCGGTCGGCCACCCGGCGCAGGGCGGGCGCGGAGGCGGCGACGTCGAGGTTGGCGTAGGTGCGGCTGCTGCCGTCGACCAGCGGCACGGTGGTGTCGGCGCCGACCACCGGCAGCAGGGCGACGGGACCGGCCGGGCGGGTGGCGGTGCGGACGGCGGCCTGCGGGACGCAGGCGGGGGCGAGCGTGGACATGATGGATCCCCTGTGCTGACAAGGGGTGCCCGATGGACCGGGCGACCCCGCGCTTGCCGGCCACCGAACGGCGGACGGCCAGGTCGTCACCCGGGGCACCCCGCCGCGGAGGGAGGGTTGCCGACCAGCAAGCCGGGGCTACGCGCTGGCACTCATGACCTGCCCCCACGATGCGACGACCCCGCGCGGGGTGTCAACACCCGTCCGCGAGCCGGGACGCCCGTCGATCCACCAGCGGGGATGTCGTAGCATCGCCGCACCATCCAGAGCGGCCGAGAGATCTGGCTCGTCGACGCCGCAGCAACCCGCGGGACCCGCGCTCCTCACCGAGCACGGCCCGGCGCCGGGTGCTTCCGCCAGATCCGATGGAGGAGAGGACGACATGACCAGCACCCCCACCGACGAGCGGCTGCGCTACCGGCTGCTCACCGGACCGGACGACCACGCCTTCTGCGCCCGCGTCAGCGCCGCGCTGGACGAGGGCTACGAGCTGTACGGCGGACCGGCGGCGACCTTCGACGGCGAGCGCGTGATCGTCGCGCAGGCCGTGGTCCTGCCCGCGTCCGCCACCGGCACCGTGAGGCCGCTGTGAGCGCCGGGTACGCGGGCGACCTGACCCCGCAGGAGGCGTGGGACCTGCTGGCCGAGGACCCGACCGCGCTGCTGGTCGACGTCCGGACCGAGGGCGAGTGGCAGACGATCGGCGTGCCGGACGCGGGTGACCTGCCCGGCGACGACCGTGCCGCGTTCGTGGAGTGGGTGGACGGCTTCGGCCGCCGCAACCCGGCCTTCCTGGACGCGCTCGCCGCGCTGGGCGCCGGCCCCGGCAGCGACCGGCCGGTGGTGTTCCTCTGCCGCTCGGGCGTGCGCTCGGTGGCGGCGGCGACCACGGCGACCGCCGCGGGGATCGGCCCCTCGTACAACGTGCTCACCGGTTTCGAGGGTGACGTCGGCCCGGACGGTCGACGTGGTCACGTGGGCTGGCGCGCGGACGGCCTGCCCTGGCGGGAGGCGTGAGCGGCGCGGACGCCCGGGTCGCCGGTCCGGCCGACTGGGACGACCACCGGCTGCCGGGCGGCCTGCGCCCGGACACCCTCGCCGTGCGCGGCGGGCAGGTCCGCACGCCGTTCCAGGAGACCTCCGAGGCGCTGTTCCTCACCCAGGGCTACGTCTACGACCACGCGGCGGAGGCCGAGGCGGCGTTCGCGGGCGAGGCCGACAGGTTCCTGTACTCCCGCTACGGGAACCCGACGGTGTCCACCTTCGAGGAGCGGCTCCGCCTGCTGGAGGGCGCCGAGGCCTGCTACGCCACCGCCTCCGGCATGTCCGCGGTGTTCACCGCCCTCGCCGCGCTGGTGGGTCAGGGCTCACGCGTGGTCGCGGCGCGGGCGCTGTTCGGCTCGTCGATCGTGATCTTCGACGAGATCCTCGCGCGCTGGGGCGTCCGCACCGACCACGTGGACGGCCATGTGCCGTCGCAGTGGGAGGAGGCCCTGTCGACCCCGGCCGACGTGGTCTTCTTCGAGACGCCGTCCAACCCCATGCAGGACCTGGTCGACATCGCCACGGTCAGCCGGCTCGCGCACGCCGCCGGGGCCGTCGTCGTGGTGGACAACGTCTTCGCGACCCCGGTGCTCTCCCGTCCGCTGGAGCACGGCGCCGACGTGGTCGTGTACTCCGCGACCAAGCACATCGACGGGCAGGGCCGTGTGCTCGGCGGGGCGATCCTCGGCACCGACGCCTTCGTGCACGGGCCGGTGCAGACCCTGATCCGCAACACCGGCCCCTCGCTGTCGGCGTTCAACGCCTGGGTGCTGCTCAAGGGCCTGGAGACGCTGTCGCTGCGCGTCCGGCACCAGACCGCCTCGGCGCTGGCCGTCGCGACCCGCCTCGAGCAGCACCCCGCGGTGGCGGCGGTCCGCTACCCGTACCTGCCCTCGCACCCGCAGCACGCGCTCGCGCTCGCGCAGCAGACCGGCGGCGGCACCGTCGTCACCCTCACGCTCGCCACGCCGGAGGGCTCCACCCCCGAGGAGGACAAGCGCCGCACGTTCGCCGTGCTCGACGCGCTGCGGGTGATCGACATCTCGAACAACCTCGGCGACGCGAAGTCCCTGGTCACGCACCCCGCCACCACCACGCACCGCAAGCTCGGGCCAGCCGGGCGCGCGGCGGTGGGGATCGCGGAGTCCACGGTGCGGCTGTCGGTCGGCCTGGAGGACCCGGCGGACCTGCTGGAGGACCTGGACCGGGCGTTCGCGGCGGGGGCCGCCGCGGCGGGCTGACGCGTCCGACCGGTGCGCGGCGCCCGTCCCCCGGCGGGCCGCCGCGCACCGGCAGCTCTCAGGCCACCAGCGCCCGCACCCGCGCGTCGGCCTCGTCCCCGCCGGCGAGCGGGTGCAGCACCACCCCGTCGACCCCGGTGCGCTCGGCGAGCTCGTGCACCTCCGCGGCCAGCCGGTCGGGGGTGGTGACCACCCGCGTCGCGGCCGGCGACCAGGACAGGCCCGCGAGGGCGTCCAGGTACTCGAGGTGCGAGCGCTTGCGGCGGGCGGTGCGCTCGTCGGCGGCGAGCACCACGTCCACGTCGAGCAGCACCCGCACCTCGGCGCGATCACGGCCGGCGGCGAGGATCTCCTCCTCGACCAGGGCGACCACGCGGGCCAGCGCGCCGACCGAGGGCACCACCACGGAGAAGCCCAGCCGGATCACGTCGGCGCGGGCGGCGGCGAGCGTGACGGCCGACTCGGAGCCGGGGCGGAACTCGACGGTGCGCACGCCGTAGTCGGGGGTGCGCACGTGGACGGTGGCGGTGCGGGCGACCGGCAGGTCGGCGGCGGGCACCGGACGCGCGGTGGACGGTGCGGACGGGGCCTCGGCGACCGGCGCGACCGGGCGCGGCACGGGGGCGGGGCGGACGACGGCAGCGCGCACGACGCGGTGCGGGGCGGCGGGGACGTGACGGGTGGCGACCGCGGGCACGCGGTCCAGCACGGGCTGAGCCATGGCAGGAGTTCCTCGGAGGTGGAGCGGGTGCGCGGCGAGGGCCGTCCGGCCGCAGGCGCGCGAGGTCGTCAGCTCAGCGACAACAGACCCGGCTCAGGAACACGCGAGCACCCTAGCCGCCGGCGCGCGGCCGCCACCAGCGACCGTCCACCAGGTGAGAGACACGCACCCCGGTACCCGGCGCACCAGGTCAGCGGTCCTCGGTGCGGACCACGCGGGCGGCGTGCCGGGGCAGGTCGTCGTGCCCCAGGTCGGTGACCCAGTGGCCCTCGACGCGCAGCCCGACCAGATCGAGGTGCAGCCGCACGATCTCGCCCAGCGGCGTGGGGAAGTCCGGCACGGTGACGTGCTCGCGCCCGAGGGCGGTGCCCTGGATGTCGGTCAGGGTGACCGCCCACATCGACGCCCGCTCGCCCGGTCCGGCGTCGGAGGGCGGCAGCTCGACGGTCCGCGGCGAGTGCATCACGACGATCCGCACCCGCGCCAGCGTGACCCCGTCGAGCGCGTTGATCCGCGGCAGATCCCCGTACGGCACTCTTCCTCCCCTCGTCCTGGGTGCCCGTGGTGCGGGCATCGGGGCGGGTTCGTCACCAGAGTGGCGCGCGGACGTCCCCCGCACGGGCGACTCGTGGGTGAAATCCGTCTCAGCGGACGGCGAGGTCCCGGCCGAGGTAGAGGCCCAGCGGGTCGCCGCGCCAGTCGCCGAAGGGCAGGACCGGGCGGTAGCCGAGGGACCGGTACAGGGCGACGGCGGCGGGCTGCCGGATGCCGGTCTCCAGCACGACGGTGTCCAGCCCGAGCGTGACGGCGTGGTCCTCCAACGCGCGGACCAGCGCGGACGCCACCCCCAGGCGGCGCACCTCGCCGGCGGCGTAGACGCGGCGCAGCTCGCCGGTGCGGGCCGGGTCGCCGGTGCTCAGCCCGTGCGGGCGGCCCAGGCTCGCGCAGCCCACCGCACGACCGTCGACCCGGGCGAGCGCCGTGGCGAGCATCCCCGGGCCGAGGGCCGCGTCCACCACCGCGAAGCCGCCACGGGTCTCGACGGCCGCGTGCACCTCGGGGTACAGGTCGAGCGCCTCGGTGTACATCCGGGTCCGCAGCGCGGCCGCCTCGGGATCGGCGAAGGGCACGAGGGCGATCTCGACCGGCCGCGGGTCACGCGCGGGCGCGGGCGCGGCGGGTGCCGGCGCCGTCACGAGGTCGAGCGCGAAGCAGCGGGAGTCGGTGACGCCCGCCCACTCGCCGTAGTTCGGCACCGAGGCGTAGCCGAGCGACAGGTACAGCCCGATCGCCTCCGGCTGCTGCAACCCGGTCTCCAGCACCAGCCGGCGCAGCCCTCGCGTGCGGGCGCCCTCGTGCAGGGCGTGCATGACCGTGCGCGCCAGGCCGGTGCCGCGGTGGCCGGGGGCGACGAACACCCGCTTGACCTCCGCGACGCCCGCGCCCTGCTCGGCGGCGACGTCCCGCAGCGACCCGCAGGCGACCGGAACGCCGTCCACCCGCACCAGCAGCGTGGTCAGCACCTGCGCGAGCGGCGGCTCGGGGGTGCCGTCGTCGCCGTAGCGGGCGCGCAGCTCGACCTGCTGGGCCTCGCGGAGCATCCGGGCGTCCGGGTGCTCCCACGCGACCTCGACGAGGTCGGCGGCGCCGGTCAGGACACCAGCGCGCGCATCACCGAGGTGAAGAAGCGCAGCCCGTCCGTGCCGGTCCGCGGGCCCTGCGCGCCGTCCGGGCCGAAGCCCGCCTCGACGGCGTGCTCGGGGTGCGGCATGAGGCCGACCACGTTGCCCGCGGCGTTGGTGATCCCGGCGATCCCGCGGCGCGAGCCGTTCGGGTTCCAGCCCTGGTAGCGGAAGACCACCCGGCCCTCGCCCTCCAGCTCGTCCAGCGTGCGCTCGTCGGCGACGTACTGGCCGTCCTGGTTCTTCAGCGGGATCGTGATGCTCTCGCCCACGGTGTAGTCGCGGGTCCAGGCGGTGCCGGCGTTCTCCACCCGCAGCTCCTGCTCGCGGCAGACGAAGTGCAGGTGGTCGTTCTTGATCATCGACCCGGGCAGCAGGTGCGCCTCGGTGAGGATCTGGAAGCCGTTGCAGATGCCGAGCACCGGCAGACCCTTGCCCGCGGCCTCGACGACCTCGCCCATCACGGGCGCGAACCGGCTGATCGCCCCGGCGCGCAGGTAGTCGCCGTAGGAGAAGCCGCCCGGCAGCACGACGGCGTCCACCCCGTGCAGGTCGGCGTCGGCGTGCCACAGCGCGACCGGCTCGGCACCGGCCAGGCGCACCGCGCGCGCGGCGTCCCGGTCGTCCAGCGTGCCGGGGAAGGTGACGACCCCGATGCGCGTCATCAGGCGGGGTCCGCGACGGCGGTGTCCTCGGCGACGCGCACGACGTCCTCGATCACCGGGTTCGAGAGCACCTGCACGGCGGCCTCGGCGGCGGCGGCCAGCACCTCGGCGGTCACCGGCCCGTCGACCTCGAGCTCGAAGCGCTTGCCCTGGCGGACGGAGGTGAACTGCCCGAACCCGAGACGGGGCAGCGCCCCGGCCACGGCCTTGCCCTGCGGATCGAGGATCTCCGGCTTGGGCATCACATCGACGACGACTCGTCCCACGGGGGTGCTCCCTGGTTCGCGGCGGTGGGGATGGGCTCAGCCTACCGACAAGTCCGGCCCCCTCCGACGCCCGGCCCGGACCGCTCTCAGGGGACCCGCACGATGCCGACGTGCGCCGACCGGCCGCTGGTGAGGTAGCCCTCGATCGTGGAGTTGTCCGCCTCCGCCAGGCGCGTCGAGTAGCCGACGACCACCATCGCCCAGCCCCGGGCGAGCAGCGCCGCGAGCCAGTGGTCGTCGTGCGGGGAGACCACCTCGGTCTCGTCCTCGACCCAGAGGGTCGCCCAGCCGCCGGCGGCGGTGACGGTGGCCCGGTAGGGCGCGACGTCGGTGAGGGTCGCAGCGGTGTGCTGCGCGAGCCCGAGGGCGGCGGTGAACCGGTCGAGGCGCGCGCGGGCGCCGGGACCGTGCGCGGTGGGGTGGACGATCCAGCACGCGACGGGGCGTCCGTCGCGGGGGTGGTAGCCGAGGGTGGTGTGCCCGGCGATGCCGCGCTCCACGCGGACGGCGAGGTCATCAGTCATAGATGACGGGACGGTACGAGCGTCAGGGCTGGTCGGGGGGTGTTCGCTGGGTGGTACCACCCAGGACCAGCCCGTGGACACCCGGACGGGTCGCGACCGCCGCCGCTCGGGCGCCTCCGGACGGGTGACCTGCACGTCCACCCCTCGGACACCGGTCAGCAGGGCGGGACCGCCAGTGTGGTCCCGGGCGCGGATCGGTCAGGGCCGCCAGGGTTCGCCGGGACGGGCACGGCTCACGAGGTCGGTGGTTCGTGCGCGTTCATGCGGCGCAGCACCACCGACCTCGTGCAGAACCACCGACCTCGCGGGGAAGGGGGAAGCGGGGAGGGAGGGAGGGGTCAGTTCTGGGGTCAGATGGTTCGGTGGGTCCAGCGGGCGGCGAGGAGGGTGGCGGCCACGGGCATCTCGCGCAGGGGGGCCGTGGTGGTGAGGGGGTCGGCGTCGAGGACGGCGAGGTCGGCGGGGGCGCCCACGGCGAGGGTGAGCGGCTGGCCGTCGGTGGAGGCGCGCAGGGCGGTGAGCAGGTCGAGGCGCTGCTCGGGGTGCCAGGCCTCGCGCCCGTCGCGCACGCGGGTCACGCCGGCGTCGATCGCCACCCAGGGGTCCAGCGGTGCCACCGGGGCGTCCGAGCCGAGCACCAGGCGCACCCCGGCGGCGGCCAGGGACGCGTAGGGGAAGGCGCGGTCGGTGCGGCCGGCCCAGTGCCGGTCGGCCACGTCGCGGTCGTCCATGGCGTGCTCGGGCTGCACGGAGGCGGTGACGCCGAGGGCGGCGAAGCGGGCGACGTCCTGGTCGGTGAGCAGCTGGGCGTGCTCGATGGTGCCCTGCGCGCCGCTGGCCTCGAAGGCGTCGAGCGCGAGGGTGTTGGCGTGGTCGCCGATCGCGTGGATCGCGCAGCGCAGGCCCTTGCGGTGGGCGTGGGTCATCAGCGGGACCAGGTGCTCCGGCGGTACGGAGAGCACGCCGTGCGCTCCGGAGCCGGTCATGCCGGGGTACGGGTCGTGGCAGTAGGCGGTGCGGGTGTTGAGCGAGCCGTCGGTCACCACCTTGAGCGGCCCCTGCTCCAGCAGCCCGTGCGTGCCGACCAGCACGTCGCCGGTGCGCAGGTCCTCGGCGAAGACCTTGTCCAGGTACGGCTCCCAGACCCCCGCGCGGATGCGCAGCGCGTCGAAGCCGGCGGCGATCCGGCGGCGCCACGGGGTGAGGTTCTCGGTGATCTCCAGGTCGAGCACGCCGACCACCCCGCGTGCGGCGGCGGCCTGCGCGGCCTCGGCGACCCACCCGTCGGCGACCTCGTCGGCCACGTGGTCCACCACGGCGGTCAGCGGCAGCCACTCGGCCTCGCGCAGCAGCCCGGTCGGGTGTGCGGGCACCCCGGCGTACCGCAGGCCGGCGGTGCTGAACCAGGCGCAGTGCAGGTCGCCGGACACCAGGATCACCGGGGTGTCGCCGACGGCGGCGTCCAGCAGGGCGGCGGTGGGCACGTCGGGCCACAGGCCGTCGCGGAATCCGTAGCCGACCAGGGCGGCACCGGGGGCGAGCGGGCGGGCGGCCAGCCGGTCGAGCACCAGGCGCACCGCCTCGGCGGCCGATCCCGCAGACGACACGTCGAGCCGCTGCCGGGCGAGCGCCCACTGCGTGAGGTGCACGTGCGCGTCCCACAGCCCGGGGATCACGGTGCGCCCCTCGAGGTCGACCTGCTCGACGCCGGCACCGGCGGTCCGCGCGACCCCCGGTCCCACCGCGTGCACCCGGCCGTCGCGCAGCAGCACGTCCACGGTGCGGGCGGCCCCGACCAGGCGGGCTCGGGTCAGGACGAGGGGCGCGGTGCGCACGGCGGCTCCGTTCATGAGGTGACGATGCAGGTCAGGGTGGCCCTCGCCCGGCCCGGGCGTCCAGACCCGGGCGCCGGTCAGGCCCAGTCGGGCCGACGGTCCAGCTCGGCGCGCATCTCGGCGGCGAGCGCGGGCTGGGCGTAGTGGGGGTCGTCGTCCAGCGCGCGGGCGACCCGCTCGGCGACCGCGCGGGGCTTGTCCTGGCTGAGCTTGGCCTTGCCCTGCCAGCGGTCCACCCGGAACCGCAGGCCGACCGCGCCGGGGGCGATCCGGCGGGCGTACCCGGCGACCTCGGGGTCGGGCATCCGCACCGGGTCGGGCATCGGCGCCTCGTAGTGGTCGACCGTGGCGGCCATCACCGCGTAGGACTCCTCGGGGTCCATCGCCTCGACGGTGCCGTACAGGTGCACGGCGACGTAGTTCCAGGTCGGCACGGCAGGCGCGTAGCCGTACCAGCCGGGCGAGACGTAGCCGTAGGGGCCCTCGACCACCAGCAGCGCCTCGCGGCCGGAGCCGATCTGGTGCAGCAGGTCGTCCGGGCGGCCCAGGTGGGTGAGCACCTCGAAGGGGGCGGCGGGGACGGTGAACCGGTCGGGCAGGCCGTGCCGGTCGCGCCGGGGCCGCGGCTCCCGATCCGTCGGCACCTCTTCCCCTGCGGTGGTCTCGTCGAGCAGGATCGGCACGTGCGAGACGACGGGACCGTCGTCGGTCACCGAGACGAGGGTGGCCCAGCCGTGCTCCCGCACCAGGGCGCGCACCCGTGACTCGTCGGTCAGCACGTAGTCGGTCGTGTGGATCACCGGCCCATCGAACCACCGGGCACCGTCGCCGCAGCACCCCGGACGTGTGACCGTCAGGTAAAAGATTCATTTCCTGCTGAACTTTCAGCAGTCAGGCTATTGACCTGGCCGGGCGCCGGGTCGTCCTATGGGTGCACGCCGGGCCGACCGGTCGCCGCTCCCCCGGGCGCCGACCTGCCGAGCACCGCACGCCCCGGGCACCACCCCCGCCCGCAGCCTGCCGAGCACACCCGTCGTCGCACCTCCCCCTTGCGCACCGTTGCGGCCCCGCCCGCGAGCCGCGGCCCGGCCACGACCGCGCCGTCCCGCCAGCGACACCCCGCCGTCGGCCCGTCCCGGCCCCGGCACGCCCGGCACTCCCGACCTGCACCACCCCCTGAGTGGAGGACCCATGACCTCGACGCGACTCCGGCTCGCCGCCGGCGCGCTCGTGCTGACCCTCGCCCTGTCCGCGTGCGGCAGCGGCGGCAGCGACGACGACGCGACCACCTCCGACGGCGGCGGCCTCGCCGCGATCAGCGTCGCGGTGACCGACCCGCAGATCCTGATCCCCGGCCGGCAGACCGTGGCCTACGACCTCAACATGGCCGTGTGGTCCTCCCTGACCTGGGTGGACGACGCCGGCGAGGTCACGATGCTCGCCGCCGAGTCGGTCGAGTCCGACGACGCGACCACCTGGACGATCACCCTCAAGGACGGCTGGACCTTCCAGGACGGCACCCCCGTGACCGCGCAGTCCTACGTGGACTCGTGGAACGCGGTGGCCTACGGCCCGAACGCCTTCGAGAACACCGGTCAGCTGGCGAACGTCGTCGGCTACGGCGACCTCAACCCCGCCGAGGGCGAGCCGACCACCACCGAGATGTCCGGCCTCGCCGTGGTCGACGACCTGACCTTCACGGTCGAGCTGTCCGGCCCCGACGGGCAGTTCCCGATGCAGCTCAGCCAGGGCCAGACGGCGATGTACCCGATGCCCGAGTCCGCCTTCGCCGACTTCGACGCCTACAACACGCACCCGATCGGCAACGGCGCGTTCCAGGTGGTCGGCGACTACGTCGAGAACGAGACCCTGGTGGTCGAGGCCTACCCGGACTACGCCGGCCCCGCGCCGACGGTGGACCAGATCAGCTTCGTGCCGTACACCGACCAGACCACCGCCTACACCGACGTGCAGGCCGGCAACATCGACATCGCCGGGGTGCCCGCCGCGCGTCTGCCGCAGGCCGCCACGGACTTCCCGGACACGCTGTACTCCTTCGAGGCGCCGGGCATCTCCTACCTCGGCCTGCCGCTGTCCGACCCGCGCTACCAGGACATCCGCGTCCGGCAGGCGATCTCGATGGCGATCGACCGGGAGACCATCTCCGACGTCGTCTACGGCGGCACCTACACCCCGGCCACGGCGCTGACCCCGGCGGTCGAGGCGGGCACGCCGGAGGGCATCTGCGGCGACCTGTGCGAGTACGACCCCACCGCCGCCAAGGCGCTGCTGGACGAGGCCGGCGGCTTCGACGGCACGATCGACATCTACTACCCCGGCGGCATCGGCCTGGACGAGCTGTACACGGCCATCGCCAACCAGCTGCGGCAGAACCTGGGTGTCGAGGCCGTCGCCACCCCGTCCGCCGACTGGTCGGAGTTCTACGAGACGCGTCTCGCCGGCGACGTCACCGGACCGTTCTTCTCCCGCTGGGGTGCGCTGTACCCGAGCCAGCAGAACACCCTGCGCGCGTTCTACGTGGACGGCGGCGGCTGCGCCAACTGCATCCCGTACTACGAGCCGGAGGTCGCCGCGCTGATCGCGACCGCCGACGCGCAGGTGGACTCCGACGACGCCGCTGCGGCCTACGCCGCGGTGCAGGAGCGGATCATGCAGGACTTCCCGGCCCCGCCGCTGTTCTTCGAGACCTACTCCTACGTCACCTCGTCCCGGATCGCCGATCTGCCCACCTCGGCTGTCGGCAACCCGACCTACGGCGCGGTCGTCCTGGCGGAGGGCGCGTGAGCCAGCAGCACCTCACCCCGACGGGTCCGGCCCTCGACGTCACCGACGTCCTGGACCGGGCCCGCCGGGTCCCCCCGGTGGACGGCTTCCCGACGGTCGACGAGCTGGTCGCCTGGTTCGACGATCTCGCCGCCGCCCACCCCGACCTGGTCCGCGCCCGACGGATCGGCACCTCCCGCCTGGGCGAGCCGATCGGCATGGTGTCGATCGGCGACGGCCCCCGGCAGCACCTGCTGTTCGCGGGCGTGCACCCCAACGAGCCGATCGGCTTCCGGACCCTCCAGCACCTGGCGAGCGAGCTGGTCCGGGACCCGGCGCTGCGCGCGGAGTCCAACGCCACCTGGCACCTGGTGCCGTGCATCGACCCCGACGGCACCCGGCTGAACGAGGACTGGTTCGCCGACCCCGCCGACCGGATCGCCTACGCCCGCCGGTTCTACCGCCCCGCCGGCATCGAGCAGGTGGAGTGGACCTTCCCCTTCGCGCACAAGGACGCCTACTTCGACGCGGTGATCCCGGAGACGCAGGCGCTGATGCGGGTGATCGACGAGGTGCAGCCCGATCTGATGGTCTCGCTGCACAACGCCGAGCTGGGCGGCGTCTACTACTACCTCTCCGAGGACGTGCCCGGGGCGGTCGAGGCGCTGCACGCGGTGCCGCCGGCCGTGGGCCTGCCGCTGGACACCGGCGAGCCGGAGGCCCCGCACCTGGTGCGCCTGGCGCCGGCGGTGTTCCGCGCCGGGTCCACCCGCGACGACTACGACTACCTGGACGGCCTGGGGCTGGACGCCGCGTCGATGGTCGGCGGCGAGGGCTCCGCGGAGTACGCCCGCCGGCACGGCACGGTGTCGCTGATCGCCGAGCTGCCGTACTGGTCGCACCCGGCCGCCGAGGACCAGTCGCCGTCGGGCACCCCCTACGCGCAGGTGGTCCGCGAGCGCGGCGCCGGGGTGATCGCGATGGCCGAGGCGCTGTCCGGCCTGCTGGACGAGGCCCGCCCGGACCTGACGATCCGCAGCCCGTTCCTGCGCGCCACCGAGGCCTTCGTGCCGTCGATGGCGGGCCACGGCGAGGCCGAGGTGCTGCGCGCCGGGCAGATCGCCGGCACCCCGGAGGGCGACCGGATCGCCACGGTGGCCGAGGTGTTCAGCAACCAGGACGTCGTGCGCTGCTTCCGGCTGCGCTACGGCGGGATGCTGCTGCGCGCGCTGGACGCCGAGGTCGTGGCCGGCATCGCCACCGCGCGGGTCCGCCGGGTGCACCGCCGGGCCGCCGCCCTCTACGCGGAGTGGGCCGCTGAGGCCCGCGCCGGCGCCGAGGGGCTCCAGGTGCTCGACGTGCACCGGCTGGTCGGCGTGCAGTATGGCGCGACGCTGGCGATGTCCCGGCTGATCGGCCTGCGCGACGGCACGCTGGGACCGGCGGTCGAGAGATGAGCCGCTACCTGATCCGCCGCGGCGCCGAGCTGGCGCTGGTCTTCGTCGGCGTCACGCTGATCATCTACCTGATGGTCTTCGCGCTGCCCGGCGACCCGATCGCGGCGCTCGGCGGCGACCGCCCGCTGCCCGCCAACGTGGTGGCCGAGCTGCGCTCGCGCTACCACCTGGACGAGCCGGTGATCCAGCAGTACCTGCGCTACCTGGGCGGGCTGTTCACCGGGGACCTCGGCAGCACGTTCCAGGGGCAGTCGGTGGCCGACCGGATGGCCTCGCGCTGGCCGATCACGATCACCCTGGCGCTCACCGCCTGGGGCATCGAGGTCGTGCTCGGCGTGCTGCTCGGCCTGTGGGCGGGTCTGCGCAGCGGGAAGGCCGCCGACAAGCTCGTGCTGGCGGGCACGATCCTCGCCACCAGCATCCCGGTGTTCGTGGTGGCCGTCTCCGCACAGCTCGTGCTCGGCGTGCGGCTCGGCTGGTTCCCGGTCGCCGGCACCACCGACGGCTGGCCCACCTCGTACCTGCTGCCCGCCACGGTGGTCGCGATCTTCGGCCTGGCCTCGGTGACCCGGCTGATGCGCGGCAGCGTGGTCGACACCCTGCGCTCCGACGCGGTCCGCGCCCTGCGCGCCAAGGGTCTGCGGGAGCGCCAGGTGGTCGGCGTGCACGTGCTGCGCAACTCGGCGATCCCGGTGCTGACCTTCCTCGCGATCGACCTGGGCTACCTGCTCGGCGGGACCGTCGTGGTCGAGGGCGTGTTCAACCTGCCCGGCGTCGGCCAGCTGCTGTTCCAGGCGATCCGCACCCACGAGGGCCCGACCGTGGTCGGCGTCTCCACGGCGCTGATCATCATCTTCCTGCTGAGCAACCTGCTGGTGGACCTGCTCTCGTCCGCGCTCGACCCGAGGATCCGCCATGAGTGAGACGATCGCCGCGACCCTGGTCGAGGACGCACCCGCCACCACCGGGGCGGCACCGCGCGGGGTGTGGCGCACGCTGCGCCGCCGGGCGCTGTTCTGGGTGTGCGCCGCCGTGCTGGCGCTGCTCGCGCTGATCGCCCTGGTGCCGTCCTGGTTCGCCGGCTGGTTCGGCCAGCCCGACCCGCGCGCCTGCGACCTGACCGCGAGCGCGCTGCCCCCGGGCGGGGACCACGTGTTCGGCACCGACGTGCAGGGCTGCGACGTCTACGCGAACGTCGTCTACGGCACCCGCGCCTCGCTGACCGTCGGCCTGCTGTGCACCGCCATCGCCCTGGTGGTGGCGCTGCTGCTCGGCACCATGGCCGGCTTCTACGGCGGCATCGCGGACCGGCTGATCGCCCGGCTGACCGACGTGTTCCTCGGCTTCCCGTTCCTGCTCGGCGCCGTGGTGGTGCTCACCTCGATCGGCACCCGCTCCGCCGTCACGGTGGCCCTGGTGCTGGCGCTGTTCTCCTGGCCGACCATGGCCCGGCTGGTGCGCGGGTCGGTGCGCGCGGTGCGCGACGCCCCCTACGTGGAGGCCGCCCGCTCGATGGGCCTGCGCGACCGGCGGATCATCGCGCGGTACGTGCTGCCGAACGCGATCGGCCCGGTGCTGGCGGTGGCGACGACGATGGTCGGCGGGGTGATCGTCTCGGAGTCCACGCTGACCTTCCTCGGCCTCGGGCTGCGGGCGCCGTCGATCTCGTGGGGCCTGCAGCTGTCCAGCGCGCAGACGTACTTCCAGACCAGCCCGCACATGCTGCTGTTCCCGAGCATCTTCCTCACCGTGACGGTGCTCGCCATGATCACCCTGGGCGACGTCCTGCGCGACGTGCTCGATCCGAAGTCCCGCTGAACCCGTTCGACCTGCGAGGAGCCCCGCTCGTGACCGACCGCACCACCGCCACCATCCGCTCGATCGCGCCGTACCTGGCGTCCTGGGTGGACTTCCAGGCCGCCCACCGCCGCGCCACCGGCGTGCAGGTGGCGATCCGCTCCGGCGACGAGGTGGTGCTCGACCACGCCTGGGGCACCGCCGACGTCACCACCGGCGAGCCGCTGCGCACCGATCACCTGTTCCGGATCGCCTCGCACTCCAAGACGTTCACGGCGACCGCGGTGCTCCAGCTGGTCGAGGCGGGACGGCTGCGGCTGGACGACCCGGTGGGCTCTTTCGTGCCGGAGATCGCGGACCACCCGCTGGCCTCACGGACGATCCGTGAGCTGCTGGGCCACCAGGCCGGCGTGATCCGCGACGGCGTGCACGCCGACTTCTGGCAGCTGGACGGCCCGTTCCCGGACCGGGAGGCGCTGCTGGCCGACGTGCTGCGCGACGGCGAGGTCTACGGGGCGAACGAGCACTTCAAGTACTCGAACGTCGGCTACTCGCTGCTCGGGCTGGTGATCGAGCAGGTCACCGGCACCTCCTACGCCGAGCACCTGCACGCCGCCGTGGTCGAGCCGCTGGGCCTGACCCGCACCGGCGCCGAGTACGTGCCCGCCCGGGCCGCCGAGTACGCGGCAGGGCACACCGGCCTGCTGGACGGCGAGGACCGCCGCGAGCGCATCGAGCACGTGGACACCGCCGCGATGGCCAGCGCCACCGGCTTCTTCTCCACCGCGCGCGAGATGACCACCTACGGCTCCGCGCACTTCCACGGCGACACCCGCCTGCTGTCCGACGCGTCCAAGCGGCTGATCCAGCGGCAGGAGTCGGTGGTCACCGCCTACGGCACCGAGATCGGCCGCTACGGCGTCGGCATGGACCTGCACACCTTCGGGGAGCGGGACGTGGTCGGCCACTCCGGCGGCTACCCGGGGCACATCACCCGCACCTACGTCGACCCGGTGGGCAAGCTGGTGGTCAGCGTGCTCACCAACGCGATCGACGGGCCGGCCGACCCGATCGCGGTGGGGCTGATCAAGCTGATCGACCTGGCGCTTCGTGCTCCGGAGGCCGCCGAGGCCCCCGCGGACGCGCTGCCGATCGACGCCTACACCGGGCGCTTCGCGAACCTGTGGGGCGTCACCGACCTGGTCGACCTCGGCGGCCGGCTCGTCATGCTGCGCCCCGCCGCGCCGGACCCGGTCGCCGCCTACGAGGAGCTGACCATCGCCGGACGCGACGCCCTCCAGGTGCACGCCGGGCCCGGCTTCGGCCCCTCCGGCGAGCTGATCCGGATCGCGCGCACCGCCGACGGGTCGATCCGCTCGATCGGTGCGCCGATGACCTCCTGGCCGATCGCCGAGTTCCGCCGCACCCGCTCGGCCCTGACCCGTCACCGCGCCGCCGGCGCCTCCCTAGGGTGAGCGCATGAGCGACGACGCCACCTCCCCCGCCCCCGACCTGAGCCCCGCCGCGGCCCAGTTCGTCGAGGAGTTCGCCCTCACCTGGGAGGCCTCGCACAGCCCCCGGATGGAAGGGCGGATCGTCGGGCTGCTGATGATCGTGGACCGGCCGTACCTGTCCTCCCAGCAGATCGCCGTGCTGCTCAAGGCGAGCGCCGGGGCGGTGTCCGGGGCGACCCGCCGGCTGGTCGAGGTCGGGTTCATCAAGCGGCACGTCGTGCCCGGCGACCGGAACCACTACTTCCGCGCCGAGGACGACGTGTGGGGGTCGTTCCTGGCCGGCGAGCGGTTCTACCTCTCGCGGCTGGGCCGGGTGATCGAGGACGGCGTCGCCGCCACCGCCCCGGACGCCACCGGGCCCCGCCGCCGCCTCGCCAATGCCCAGCACTACATGGAGTGGCTGTCCGGCTACCACCGCAAGATGCTCGCGGACTGGCAGGTCTACCGCGACGCCCACGACGCCGAGGCGCAGGCCGAGGCGCCCACCGACAGGAGTGACCCGTGACCTCTGCCCCCGCTCCGGTGCTGCGCGTCCGCGACCTGACCGTCACGTTCCAGGTCGATCGCGGACGGGCCCCCGACGTGCCCGCGGTGCGCGGGATCTCCTTCGACCTGCTGCCCGGCGAGGTGCTGGCCGTGGTCGGCGAGTCCGGCTCCGGCAAGAGCGTGTCCTCGCTGGCGGTCATGGGCCTGCTGCCCGGCAACGCCGGCGTCTCCGGCAGCGCCGTGCTGGCACCCCGACCGGGTGCCGCATCCGGCCCGGACGCCACCGCGACGGACCTGGTCGGCCTGTCCGACCGCGCGCTGTCCGACGTGCGCGGCCGCCGGGTCGCGATGATCTTCCAGGACCCCTCCGGCTCGCTCGACCCGGTGTTCACCATCGGCTACCAGCTGCGCGAGATGCTGCGCCGGCACCTGCCCGACCTGTCCCGCGCCGAGCGCCGCGAGCGGGCGGTCGAGCTGCTCCGGATGGTCGAGCTGCCCGACCCGGAGGAGCGCCTCGGCTTCTACCCGCACCAGCTGTCCGGCGGGCAGGCGCAGCGCGTGATGATCGCGATGGCGCTGGCGTGCGACCCCGAGGTGCTGATCGCCGACGAGCCCACCACCGCGCTGGACGTGACGGTGCAGCAGGAGGTGCTGGACGTGCTGCGGCGGCTGCGAGAGCGCACCCGGGCGTCGATCGTGCTGATCACGCACGACATGGGCGTGGTCGCCGACCTGGCCGACCGGGTGGTGGTCATGCGCGACGGCGTGGTGGTCGAGACCGCCGAGGTCTCCGCCCTGTTCGGCGCCCCCGAGGCCGACTACACCCGCACCCTGCTCGCCGCCGTGCCGCGGATCGGCGCCCCCGAGCGCCCCTCGGCCGCCGACGTCCGCGAGCGCCCCGCCCTGAACGTCGAGGACCTGGTGGTCGAGTACCGGGGCCGGCGCGGCCGCGTGGTGCGGGCCGTCGACGGCGTCACCCTGCGCGTGCAGCCGGGCGAGATGGTCGCGCTGGTCGGCGAGTCCGGCTCCGGCAAGTCGACGCTCGGCCGGTGCGCGCTCGGGCTGGCCCCGCTGACCTCCGGCACAGTCGAGGTGGTCGGCACCCGCCTCGGCACCGACACCCCGCGCGCCGTGCGGGCCGCCCGCACCCGGATCGGCGTCGTCTTCCAGAACCCCGCCGCCTCGCTCAACCCGCGCTACACGATCGGCGAGTCGGTGGCCGAGCCGCTGCGGGTGCACGCCGGGCTGCGCGGCGAGGCCCTGGCCCGACGCACCGCCGAGCTGCTGGACAGCGTCGAGCTGCCGGCCGCCTGGGCGTCCCGCTACCCGCACGAGCTGTCCGGCGGGCAGCGCCAGCGAGTGTCGATCGCCCGCGCGATCAGCCTGGACCCCGAGCTGCTGATCGCCGACGAGCCCACCTCCGCCCTCGACGTGTCCGTGCAGGCCACCGTGCTCGAGGTGTTCCGGGAGATCCAGCAGCGCCTGCGATTCGCCTGCCTGTTCATCAGCCACGATCTCGCCGTGGTGGACGAGCTCGCCGACCGGGTGGCCGTGATGCACCAGGGCCGGCTGGTCGAGCTCGGCGAGCGCTCGCAGGTGCTGTCCATGCCGACCGACGACTACACGCGGCGGCTGCTGGCGGCGGCCCCGGTGCCGGACCCGGCGGAGCAGGCGGCACGACGCGAGGCACGGCTGGCGTCCTGATCCGCGGGGTACGATCCGGGGCGAATCCGACCACGCGGACGGTTTTCACCCGGTTCCTGGGCCCTCGGGCGCAGGGTCGGCGCAGTTCTGCGTGGCATCGTCCGATGAGGACCGCACCACGCCGGCGCGACGGGCAGCGCACCGGCACCGCACCACCGCGGCGTCTGCCCCGCTCCCCCGAGCGACCGGCGGCACCGCGGTCCGAGGAGGTACCCGCCATGCCCACCCGCACCGCGCCCGTCCCCTGCGTCGCCCGCCCGAACGCCGGGCTCGTGCACCGCGACGGCCCGTGCCGCTGCTTCGTCGGCGGCCCCGCCCCCGAGCGTGAGCTCGACGCGCAGGTCGCACGCCTGGCGCAGGCCCGCACCCGCTGATCCCGCCGCCGGACCCATCCGGCCGCGCCCCCGCTCCGAACCTGCGGTGACAAGCTCACCGAGGCACCTGGAGCGATCATGCGACGCACCACCCGCACCTACGCCGTGGCCCTGATGGCCACGGGCCTGACCCTGAGCCTGACCCTGGCCGCGTGCAGCAGCAGCGACGACACCGCGACCTCCACCCCCTCGTCCTCGATGTCGATGGACCACGACATGGGCTCCGAGCCCGTCTCCGTGGCACCCGTCAGCACGGGCGACCCGTTCGCCGACGCGCGCACCGCCGCCGCTCACATGCCCGAGACCGCCCTCACGTTGGCCACCGGCCTGGCCGAGGCCACCGGCACCGCCGGCGAGGTCGACTCCCCCGCCGCCGACCTGCGCGCGACGCTGACCGCCCTGCTCCAGGAGCACGTGTACCTGGCCGGCATCGGCGTGGCCACCGCCTACGTCGCCGGCGCCGACTCCGCCGAGTTCACCGCCGCCGCCGCTCAGCTCGACGCCAACACCTCCGACCTGGCCGACGTGATCGGCTCGATCGCCGGCGACGAGCAGCGCACCGCGTTCGCCGCGCTGTGGAGCGCCCACATCGGCAACTTCGTCGACTACGCCGTGGCGGTCAAGGGCGGCGACACCGCCGGCGCCATGGCCGCGCAGGCGGCGCTGGCGCAGTACACGGTCGACGCCGGTGCGTTCTTCGAGCAGATCAGCGACGGCAACCTGCCCGCCGACGCGGTGACGCAGGCGCTCACCATGCACGTCAGCACGCTCTCCGCCGCGATCGACGCCCTGTCTGCCGGTGACCCCACCGCCTCCGACGCGCTGAAGACCGCCGCCGACCACGCGGGTGAGGACGCCGCCACCATCGCGGGCGGGCTCGCCACCGCCGCCGGCCTGGAGGGCGACCCGTCCGACGACGCGTCCACGCTGCGCTCCGGGCTGACCGCGCTGCTCCAGGAGCACGTCTACCTGGCCTCCTACGCGGTGTTCGCCGCGTACACCTCCGAGGGCGGTGTCGAGTCCCCGGCCTTCACCGCGGCGGCCGCCACCCTCGACGCCAACTCCGTCGGCCTGTCCGACGCGGTGGCCTCCCTGGCCGGTGCCGACAACGGTGCGGCCTTCCTCGACCTGTGGCGCGAGCACATCGGCTTCTTCGTCGACTACGCGGTGGCGGACGCCACCGGCGACGAGGCGGCCAAGGAGCAGGCGATCGTCGACCTCGACGGCTACTGCCCGCAGGCCGGTGCGTTCTTCGACGAGGTGAGCGGCGGCGCCCTGCCGGCCGACGACATCGCCGCCGGGCTCGCCATGCACATCTCCACCCTCGCCGGGGCGATCGACTCGCTCGCCGCGGCCCTCGTCCGCTGAGCGCTCCCCGGCGCCCAGCCACGCGCCGGTCCCGTCCCCCGCCGGGACCGGCGCCACCCTCTCGGCCGTCGTGCAGGCCCCTGCACGACGGCCGCAGGAGAGGCCGGGGGAGGTCGCCTGCGGCACACTGTCGCAGGTGACCTCCCCTGACCACCGCACGTCACCGGCCCTGCCGGCGGCCGACGACGCCCTCGCCCGTGTGGCGCAGGGCGACCAGGAGGCCTTCGCCGAGCTGTACGACGCGCTGTCCCCCGCCGTGCACGGCACGGCGCTCCGCGTGCTCCGCGACCCGGACCACGCAGCCGAGGTCACCCAGGAGGTCATGGTGGAGGTCTGGCGCACCGCACCCCAGTTCGACCCGCGCCGCGGCACCGCGCGCGCCTGGGTCGTCACCATGGCGCACCGCCGTGCGATCGACCGCGTCCGCGCCGTGCAGGCGCAGCGCGACCGCGACCAGCGCGTGCTGGACACCGACTTCGCCCGCCCGTTCGACGAGGTCGCCGAGCAGGTCGAGCAGACCCTCGAGGCCGAGCGCGTCCGGCACTGCCTGGACGGGCTCACCGACACCCAGCGCGAGTCCGTGACGCTCGCCTACTACGACGGCCGCTCTTACCGCGAGGTCGCCGACCACCTCGACGCCCCGCTGCCCACCGTCAAGAGCCGCATCCGCGACGGGCTGACCCGGCTGCGCGACTGCCTGGGGGTTGCGGCATGAGCCCGCGACCCGGCGAGCGGCACGCCGACGACGGCGCCACCCGCGAGCTGCTCGGCGCCTGGGCGCTGGACGCCGTGGACGACACCGAGCGCGCCGCCGTCGAGGACCTGATCGTCCGCGACCCCGACGCCGACCGCGAGGCCCGCGGGCTGCGCGAGACCGCCGGGCTGCTCGGCGCCGCGGTGGCGGTGGACGCGCCCGAGGAGGTGCGTGCCGCGACGCTGGCCGCCGTGGCGCGCACGGCGCAGGCCGACGCGGGTGCCGTGCCCGCGACCCCCGCGAGCACGCACGTCCCCCCGACCCGTCCCGCCGACCCCGGCACCACCCGCACCCGGCCGCCCGCCGGCCCGCGCTCCGCCACCGGCCCCGGCCGGTCCACCGGTGCCCGCCGCCCCGGACGCGCCCGCCTGGTGCTCACCGCCCTGGTCGCCGTCGTCGCCATCGCCCTGCCGTCCACGGTCGCCTGGCAGCAGGGCCGCCGCGCCGCCGAGGCCGAGGCCCGCACCGACCGCATCGCCACCCTGCTCGCCTCCCCGGGCGCGCAGGTCGCCACCGGCACCCTCACCAGCGGCGGCGAGGCCGTCGCCGTGGTCACCGCCGACGCCGGCCTGGTCACCGTCACCGGTGCCGCCGACCCCGGCGCGGACCGCGTCTACCAGCTCTGGGTCATGCGCGACGGCGAGCCGCTGGCCGGCCCCACCTCCGACGTCACCGGTGGGGTGGTGCAGATCAGCACCGACGAGTTCCGCACCGGCGACGCGCTGGCGCTGACCGTCGAGCCGGAGGGCGGGTCGGAGCAGCCGACGTCCGAGCCCGTGGTGGTGCTCGCGCCGGCGTGAGGCGGGGCGTCGTCGGGCCGTCTGATCAGGCCGCACGCGCGGGGAATACGAGCTATTCCACGAATATTCATGCTGTCGAGCGCGTGCCAACTATAGAATCGTCCGCCGATGATCCGTGGTGCATTCGTTCCCTTCGCGACATCCGCGCACGCAGCCCATCCAGATGAGTGGTCGCGACTTCGTCGCTCGAAACACGCTCAGCCTCCGCCATCGAAGACGGCGTGCCGAATCACTCGGCACAATTCCTCATAGTCAACATAAGGGAATCCTTCAAACGGTGAGTACATGCTGAGTGCGTCGATGAGATTCGCGTCGACCTCTTCGCTGGACTCAATGATGGCACCTTCAAGAACACCTGCGGCAGTCATGGACTGATCGCCGTCAAGGATTACCCTCGCGGCTCGCCTGATCCTATCCATGGCTACCGCACCACCATGGCCGTGACCACGTGCCCTCGGCTATTGGCGACCATCACGACAAGATCCTCGCTTGCCACATTTTGACTCCCCTTCGCGGCCTTACATGCGATTCCCGTTGGACGGTCCAGGATGTCTTCAACACGAGAGAGCGCCATGGGCGACCTCTCGGCGCACCAAAGACAACCCGACTGGCGACCCCGCACGCGGCACGAGCTCTACTCACCCGCGCTCGGGAAGTAGTTGACGAAGCGCAACAGCGCTTCGTCGGGCGCACCGACAGCAGCACCCTCCAGAGAAGACTGGGCTCTCCACATGACCGTCCACTGGTGGACATACCCGTTCTGGTGGACATAGTGGCCAACGGCAGGGCGCTGAAAGTTGACGTATCGACGCGACCCTCGACCCAACTCCCAGCCCAACGACGCGTGCCGGCGAATTATCGCCTCTCCGAGGAGCAGACCAAAATCCCATGCGAGAGATAGGGACGTCGGATCGAGCAGGATCGGTTCGGTGTTCAGCTCCGGCGGACCGGTGGTCGCCGCCGCGAGATCCACACTCTTGTCGAGGGTCACGACCCCAGAAAGCCATTCACGCATTTGTTCGATATCAGCATCATCATAGCCCAACTTCACACCGAACGCGCCAGCGTAGCTCGCGAGGACCGACAGCCGATGTTCTTTGGACTCCAAATCACCCGCAAAGGCCCGGCGCGCTCGCGCAGGAGTCAGACTATGGCGAACCAAACCAAACTCCGGCTCGTACATCTCGTACTCCGGAAAGTGCAGCCCGCCACTCACGCACTTCACCTCTTCTCACGGTTCACGCACTTCGAGCACTTCCACGCACGACGACGCCGATGCCACTACTCCGGAGCAGATTCTGCAGCGGTGCCGTCGGTCCAATCTTACCGGTCTGCGCACTGCGAAAGAAGACCCACGTCACCGACTGCACCTGACCGGTCCTGATAGAAAATGCGTCCTTCATGACTTGCTGCCTGATGCTCGAACTCAGCGAAATACGCCCGGTCTTGATCTCGAACGCCTGACCTGAGCGCATGATGTCGTAAAACCGGCCACCGAGCGAGGTGGCCTGGTATTGCTCGATTCGCCCGCCCATCATCGCGTGGGCACGATCCCGCGCAGCATTCCCTTGGACGCGGTTGTTCTGGATCGCCGATGGCGCCACCTGCTGAAGGTTCGTGGCCGCCGGGCGCGTCGCGTGCGCCACCGTGATCCGGTTGCCGATCGACCGCAGCCCCTGCGTGATGCCGAACCCGACGCCGCTGGTCGCACCCCCGGCGAGCGTTCCCCCCGCGACGCTGCGGTACCCGCCGTTCCACGAGTAGTGCCCCTGCCCGTCGTCGCCGGTGAAGGCGTAATTCGCCGCTGCCGCTCCGCCGCCCGCGACGGCACCGACGGTGACCGTGGTCAGCGCAGCCGACCCGCCCATCGCGGTCGCGAGTCCCGCAGCAGCGGCCCCGCACACGCCGGCTGTGGCCGCCGCGCACGCGACGACCCCCGCGACGACGACGACCGCAGCGGCGGCCCCGGCGACGGTGCGCCAGTTGTCCTTGGTCCAGTCGACGGCGTCATCCAGCCAGCCCGGCCAGTACCCGAGCACGTCGACGGTGCTCAGCGGGTCGGCGAGCACGTAGGCGTACGCGTTGAGAGTGCCGGGCCGGGTCAGCAGGCCGTCCCACGCGTCCTGGGTGGTGAAGACCCCGGTGGCCGGGTCGTAGGTGCGGGCGTGGAACAGCACCGCGCCGAGCCCGAGGTCGGTCGCCTGGGACGTGTAGCCGTGATCGGCGTCCCACCCGGCGGTGGCGACGTCGGCGACGCCCCAGGGGTCGTACGAGGCGACCTGGGTGATCGTGTCGCCCGAGGCCTGGGCGATCACGGAGCCCAGCGCGTCGGTGAGCTGCCAGACCGCGCCGGAGGTGACACCGCCCGGCAGCACCGTGGGGTCGTTGTTGCCGACCCCGCTCGTGGCTGCGATGGTCGCGGTGCGGGCGGAGGACTGCACAGCCACCGCACCGGTCGCGTCCCGGGCGTATGTCGTGGTCCCGAAGACGTCGTCGGAGGTCGCGACCTCGGTCAGGCCGTCCCAGGTGGCGGTCGCCGTGTGCGAGACGAACTGGGTCGTCGTGGTCGTGGTCGCGGTCCGACCGAGCCCGTCACGGGTGAGCGCGACGGTCCGCTCGGGGTCGGTGATCGTCGCCAGCCTGCCGTCGGCGCCGTAGGTGTACTCGCGCACGGTCGCCCCGGCACCGCTCGCCTGGGTGGTGCTCTGCGCGGTCCGGTTGCCGGCGTCGTCGTACCGGTACTCGGTCACCGTCCGGGTCGCACCCACCTCGCCGAGCCCGGGTACGGCGAGCGTCGAGGCGGCGATCCCGGTGTCGGTCGTCGTGCCCGCGGTGGTGCGGGTCAGCCGGTTCGCGGCGTCGAAGTCCGCGGTCGTGCTGCGCACCGTCCCGTCGGGCTCGGTGAGCGTCGCGGACGTGCGGCTGCCCGAGGCGTCGTACGTGTACGCGAGCCGCGAGAGCGGCTCATCGCGGTCGGCGTCGGCCGAGGCGGGAGCGGGCGCAGGCTCGGCGGACGTGCCGCCGGACAACCGTCCGAGCGGGTCGTAGGTGAACTCCTCGACCAGGCTCCGCCCGCCGGTGTCCGAGCGGGTGCGTGAGGCGACCTGCCCGGTCGGCGTGTACGTCTGGTCGATGGCGATGTCCCACACGCCCGACCCGTCGGTGCCTGCACCCGGCAGCGTCCGCCCGGCGAGGTAGTCCGCCCCCGGCAGGCAGGTGCCGCAGGTGAGCGCGACGTCACCCGCGACCGGCGCCGCGACCGCGGGGACCTCGGTGACCCGATGCCGGACCGCGGTGGTGCGCCCAGCGGGGTCGTACACGAGCTCGCTCAGCGGTCCGGGGGTGCCGTCGGCGTTCACCCGCGTGATCGCCGTGACCTGGTCTGCGTCGTCGTAGGAGTAGGTCATCACCCCGGCGTCGGTGCCCTGCTCCACGACGCGCCCGGCGGCATCGTAGGCCCAGGTGCTGACCGTCCGGTCCGCAGCGGTCTGGCCGGTCCGGCGTCCGGCCGCGCTGTACGCGGTGGTCAGGGTTCCGGCGACGGTGCGCTGCGCGGTCTGGCGCCCCTCGGCGTCGTAGGTCCAGCCCGTCGCCCCCGACGGGTCGGTCATCGTGATCAGGTTCCCGGTCGCGTCGTAGGTCAGCTCGATGGTCACCGGCTCGGCGGCGGGCTGGGCATAGCCGACCGTCTGCAGCCGCCCCGCGTCGTCGTAGGTGTACGACGTGGTCCGCGCATCGGGATCACGCTCGCCGGCGAGCCGACCGGCGTCGTCGTAGCCATACGTCCAGACGCTGCCCAGCGGGTCGGTCTCGGAGGCGACGCGCCCGCCGGCCGTGTACGTGTACTCGGTGACGGCACCGGTCGGTCCGGTGACCCGGGCCAGGTGCCCGACCGCCGTGTACTCGTACTCCGTCGCGACGTTCTCATCGACCCCGGCCGTCCCGGAGTCCGTGGCGTTCTGCACGACCCGGACCAGCTGACCCGCCGCGTCGTAGTCATACGCCGTGACCACCCCGATCGGGTCGGTCGCGGAGGTCTGCCGTCCCGCGGAGTCATACCCGAACCCGGTCACCGCGCCGGTCGGGTCGGTGATCTGCACGACGTGCCCGGCCGCGTCGTAGGCGTAGGTGGTCGCGCCGCCGATCCGGTCGGTCTCGGTCAGCACCCGTCCCGCGCCGTCGTAGGTGTATGCCCAGGCCGCGCCGCTCTCGACGCCGACGGCGGTGACCTGCCCGGCCGCGTCCACGGTCCAGGTCTCGCGCACGCCGTCGGCGTCGACCTGCGCGGTCTGGTTGCCGTCGACGTCGTACTCGAACGTCGTCGTCGCACCCGTGCGGTCGGTCTCGGAGACCAGCTGCCCCGCCGCGTCGTACTCCGCCGTGGTGGTGCCGCCGGCCTGGTCCGTGACCGTCACGATCCGCCCGAGCGCGTCGTACGCGTACCCCAGCGTCCCGCCCGGTCCGGCCTCGGTGCTGAGCCGGCCGGCGTCGTCGTAGGTGAACGTCGTGGTCCCACCCGCCGAGTCGCGGGTCTCGAGCAGGTGGCCGCCCGGTCCGTACGCGTACCCCGTCACCACGCCGTCCGGATCGGTCTCGGTGATCACCCGGCCCGCCTGGTCGTACTCCCAGGTGCTGACTCCGCCGGCAGGGTCGGTCTGGGCGACCACCCGGCCCTCGGCATCCAGCGTCCGCTGCCAGAGTCCGCCGTTCGGATCGGTGATCGCCGTGGTGCGGTGCGCGGCGTCCAGCGTGGACGTCGTGACGGCCCCGGTCGCGTCGGACTGGGAGACCTGGGCGTCCTCGCCGTTGTAGGCGTAGCGGGTGACCTCGCCGTTCGGATCCGTGACCGCGGTCAGGCGTCGAGCGGAGTCCCACTCCTGGCGGATCACCGCTCCGGTCGGATCGGTGATCGAGGTGAGATTGTCGTTCGCGTCGTAGGTCCACGAGGTCACCCCACCGTTCGGGTCCGTCTCCGAGACCAGACGCCCCGCGGTGTCGTAGTCGAATGTCGACGTCGCGCCGGACGGCCGGGTCCGGGACGTCAGGCGGTTGCCGGAGTCGTACGCGAACGCGGTGACCCGCCCGAGCGGATCCGTGGCCGAGACCTGATTGCCGTGCCCGTCGAACTCCGCGGTCCACCGCTCGCCCACGGCGTCGACGACCACCACCGGGTTACCGGCTGCGTCGTACTCGGTGACCTCCACGGCCCCGCCGGGTTGCTGTACCCGGGTCGGCCGGCCGGCGGCATCCCGCTCGACGCTCGTCGTCAGCGTGGTGCCGAAGCCGGCACCCGCCTCGACGACCTCCACGATCCGTCCGAGATCGTCCAGCACGAGGTCGGTCCGACCCCCGCCCGGAGCGTCGATCGACGTGGTGCGTCCACGGGCGTCGAGGGTGTACCCGGTGCGTGCCCCGCCGGCGGTGACCACGGCCGTCGGGGTGTCCAGCTCGTCGTACTCGGACCGGGTGACCTGCCCGAGCGGGTCGGTGACGGCGGTGACCCGGGACCGGGCGTCGACCTCGTAGGTCCACACCGACCCCGCGGCATCGGTGTAGTCCACCCCGCCGGTCCGGTAGGCGAACGTGCGCGTCCCCCCGACGCCGTCGCCCTGGGTCACGACCCGGCCGGCGTCGTCGTAGACGTTGGTCAGGAACACGGCCCCGGTTGCGTCGCGTGCGGTGGTGAGCCGGTGCGCGCCGTCGTAGTCGAAGGCCCGTACTCGTCCGTCGGGCAGGGTGAGCGTGCGCAGGTCGAGCGCTTCGTCGTACCCGAGGTGCCAGGTCCGGCCGTCGGGGGCGGTCAGCGCGGTGACGATCCCGCGCGCGTCGGAGGTGACGGCGATGCGCTGCTCACCAGGGAGCACGACGCCGATCAGAGGCCGGAACATCGGGTCGCCGTCGAGGGTCCCGTACTCGTACCGGGTGACCGCTCCGGTCGCGTCCACCCGCTCGATCACGTCACCGACGCCCTCGGGGTGCGAGGCGTCGAACCGCCAGCGGGTCCCGTCGTCCACCGTGACGAGCAGCTGCCCGCCGCCGGCCTCGGCCAGCGTGGCACCGGCACTGGCGTCGGCCGTGTACCCACCCACCCCGTCCGGCGCGAACGCGAACGAGGCGCCGTCACCCCGCACCACCATCACCGAGCCGTCGGCGAACCGCTGCGCCCGGGTGGTCAGATCCGAGGTCCACCCGGCACCGAACCGGCTCGCCCGACCGTCCTGCGAGTTGTAGACCAGCGCGACCTGCGTGTCCGAACCGCCCGGGCCGGTCACCTGGAACAGGTCCTCCAGCTCGACGAGGTTCCCGGTCGCGAGGTTCACCGGGTCGCCGCCGTAGGAGGCGTAGTTCCGGAACCCGAGCTGCATCCACGCGGCCACCTGTGCAGCCGACGGTGGGGACGGCCAGCCGCCACCACGGTCCGGGTCCGAGCAGTCGAAGCCCTGGGCCTCCAGCTGGAGCCCCAGCGAGGTGAAGACACCGTCGACGACGAAGGAGAACCCGTGGTCGATCACCGGGCGGTCGAAGTTGTGGTCCAGGAACAGCGTCTCGAGGTGGATCACCGCTCCCGGCAGGCCCGCGTACTCCGGGTAGGTCAGGTTCGCCCGTGACTTCGGGTTCGCCGGACGACCGGTGTACACGGGGAGGACGTCCAGCACGCCGGCGCGCGCCTGCTCGTCCAGCGCCCCGCCTCGGGAGTAGACCTCGGAGCCACCGTTGCCGATGTTCCCCCACGCGGCGCCGTCGTTGGCGTTGAATCCGAAGGTCACGGTGAGGTCCGGGGCGTGCGCGGACGCCATGCCCGCGCGGACATCCCGCCCGAGCTCCTGGATCGGGGTCGTCCGGGTGACGACGACATCGGCATTGCAGACCTGAGTGAGCCGGGCGGCGACCTGGTTCGCCAGGTCCACGTTGTAGCCGACCTCGGTGACCCGGGGGCCGGGGCTGTTCGCGAACGCGCGGTCGTTGTCCGGGTCCAGCACGACCCGGGGACGCGGATCGCCGGTGTCCTTGCCGCCGATCACCACGAACTGCGACAGGTGGTCCAGGACTCCGACCACCACCGAGCGGTCCGCATCCAGGTACGACGGGACGACCGACCAGGCATCGGCGTCCGTCTCCCGAGTCACCAACCGCACCGACCCCGCGCGGATCCCCTCCAGCGCGGCCGGGTCGACCTGGACCTCGATCCGCACGCCCGGGACCACCCCCACCTCCTCGTCTCCGGCCATCGACTCGCCGAGCTCGGCGTCGAGGTCAACGGCCTCGGGGTGGGCGGCCTGCCCGACCGGCAGGCCGCCGATCAGCATCGACCCGTCGTCCGCCTGCGCCACCTCGAGGTGCGAGGGATCGGCCGGTTCTGCCGCCGAGGTCTGACGACTCGGCTCGGGCCCCCCGGTGTCGTCCGGGAACGACGTCACCTTCTCCCCGTCGGCCGTGCGCGCGGAGACGTCGAAGCCCGGTGCCAGCACCACCGTGCTCTGCCCGTCGACCGCCGTCGCGGCAGAGCGCACCTCCAGGCCGGTCACGGTGACCTCGACCGGCTCGTCCAGGTCGTGTCCCGAGAACTCCACCGAGACGGCATCGCCGGACACGTGGCCACCCTGCTCCGGGGCGACGGCACCGGTGGCCCAGACCGGGGCCTCGACCTGCTCCTCCGCCTCAGCATCGGTCGACGCCGCAGGTGCGGGATCTGCGGGGTCCACGGCCGCCGCCGCGTTCGCCCGAGCCCACGCGAGCACCTGCGACGCGACGTCGGCCGGCTCGTGCGCCGACGACGGCTCCGCGGGAACGAGCATCACGGCCACCAGCGCGCTCGCCACACCTGCCGCGACCAGTCCACGACCCGCCCACCGCGAGACCGCCCACCTGGCCGCGCCGGACAGCACCCCACCACGACCCGCGTTCACGCCGCCGCTCCCGTCGCCGTCGCCACGCGCCCCGTGCGCAGAGCACGCCACCCGAGCAGCACCAGACCGGTCCCGCCGAGCGCGCAGGCTGCGACCAGCAGCCACCGCGACTCGGCACCGGTGGTCGCCAGTCGGCCCACGAGCCGCAGGCATTCCATGAGCGCGGCGACGTCCGCGATGCCATCGCCGTCCAGGTCCTCGCGCCCGGTCGCGTCCACGGCGTTCCCGACGATCAGCGCCTCGACCCAGTTCTCCACGCCGTCGCCGTCGACGTCCGCGCGCAGCGTCCCGCCCGGGCAGCCGTCGCCGCCGCACAGCAGCACGCCGACGAAGTCAGGGATCCGGTCGGCGTCGGCATCCCGGCGCGTGTCCACGCACCCGGCCTGACCGCAGACCAGGACGTCTGTCGCGTCGGGCACCCCGTCGCCATCGATGTCGGCCCAGGGGACCGCACAGGTCGCCGCCCCGCAGAGAGCCTCCTCGACCCGGTCGGCGATACCGTCGCCGTCCACGTCCGCCCACCCGCCGCGATCCACCAGACCGGTGCCCGCGAGCGACACGACCTGTCCGCCGGCCGCCGACGGGGTCCGGGCTCCTCCGGCCATCCGCGCGAGGGCACCCGCAGCACGATCCGCACCGGTGCCGCCGTCCGCGGGAGCCGCTGCCACCGTCCCCGCGGCGATGGTCAGCAGGACGACGCCCGCGCAGATCGCCGCCCGTGCTCGCGCCCGGCGAGCGGAGCGGGCAGACCGCGCGGGCGCGGCAGCCGTGGGTGTCAGCATCGGGGCACCTCGAGGGATCGTCAGGTCTCTCGATCAGCGCACGGTCGACGATTCGTCGTCACACGGACGGGCGAACGAGCGGGCAGACATCGAGGATCGATGCCGCCATTCGGGTGAACCAGGGCGAAGGTCCCTGGCCAGGTCCGCATCGGTGACGTTCACCGGGGACGACTCCCGGCGAACGCCCGACCTCAGTCCCCGTCGCTCCCGTGCCGCACGTGCGCCCCGCGCCGGGTCGGCACCACCATCGGCGTCCCGGTCTCCGGGTCGGGCACGACGCGGCAGGCCAGCCCGAACACCTCGCGCACCAGGTCGGCGGTGACCACCTCGGCCGGCGTGCCCTGGGCGACCACCCGCCCCTCGCGCATCGCGACCAGGTGGGTGCCGTAGCGGGCCGCCTGGTTGAGGTCGTGCAGCACGGCGACCAGGGTGCGGCCGTCCTCGTGCAGCCGGGCGCACAGGTCCATCACCTCGAACTGGTGGGCGATGTCGAGGAAGGTCGTCGGCTCGTCCAGCAGCAGCAGGTCGGTCTGCTGCGCCAGGGCCATCGCGAGCCAGACGCGCTGCCGCTGGCCGCCGGACAGCTCGGAGACGTAGCGGTCGCGCAGGTCGGCGACCTCGGTGGCGTCCATCGCCTCGGCGACGGCGCGGGCGTCGGCCGCGGTCCACTGCCGCAGCACGCCCTGGTGCGGGAAGCGTCCGCGGGCCACCAGGTCGCCGACGGTGATCGCCTCGGGCGTGATCGGGCTCTGCGGCAGCAGCGCGAGCCGGCGGGCGATGGCACGGGTGCGCAGCCGGTCCATCGGCTCGCCGTCCAGCAGCACACGACCCGCCCGGGGCTTGAGGGTGCGGGCCAGCGCGCGCAGCAGCGTCGACTTGCCGCAGCCGTTGGGCCCGATGATCACGGTGAACGACCCGCGCGGCACCGCGACGCTGAGGTCCTCGGCGACGACCAGGTGGTCGTAGGCCAGGGTCAGCCCCTCGGCCGCGAGCGGCGATCCGGTCATGCCTTCCTCCATTCGCGCAGCAGCAGCACCGCGAGGTAGACGCCTCCGAGAGCGGCGGTCAGCACGCCGACCGGGTACTGCACGCCCCAGGGCGCGTGCTGCGCCAGCAGGTCGGCGCCGACCAGCACCACCGCGCCGGTGCACGCGGCGGCGACCATCCCGGGGCCGGTGGACCGGGTGAGCCGGCGGGCGATCTGCGGGGCGGTCAACGCGACGAACGCCACCGGCCCGGCCACCGAGACCGCGGCGGCGGTGAGCGCGACGCCGACCAGGATCGCCCAGCGGCGGGTGGCGGCGGGGGCGACGCCGAGGCCGGTCGCCGCGTCGTCGCCCATCTCGACCACCTGCAGCCGCCCGGACAGCGCGAGCGCGGCGGGCAGCAGCACCAGCAGGGCCACCGCGATCGTCACGACGTCGCTCCATCGGCGGGACTGGAGGCTGCCGTTGATCCACACCGCGAGCTGCTGCGCCTCCTGCTCGTTGGTCTTCGTGAGCACCAGCTGCACCACGGCCAGCGCCATCGCGCCGACGGCGATGCCCACCACCACCATCCGGAACGGCGCCCGCGTGCCCCGCCCGGCGCCGAGCAGCACCGCCGAGACCGCGATCCCGCAGCCGATCAGCGCGCCGACCGGCACCGGCACGACCCCGGGCCACACCAGCGCGGCCAGGGCGGCACCGGCGGCGGCACCGCTGCCGAGACCGATCACGTCCGGGCTGCCCAGCGGGTTGCGGGTGACGCTCTGGAAGATCGATCCGGGGACCGCGAACGCCGCCCCCGCGCCGACCGCCACCAGCAGCCGGGGCAGCCGGTTGGTCATCAGGATCCACTCCTGCACCCGCGAGCCCTCGCCGGCGATCACGGCGGGCAGGTCGGCGAGCGGGATGCCGCCCTTGCCCGCGACGATCGTGAGCACGCCGAGCACCAGCACGGCCAGCAGCATGGCGACGCAGACCAGCACCGCCCGACGATTCACGTGGAACAACGACCCGGTCGGGGCGGCCACGGCCCGGGTCACGTCGGCGCTCACAGCCCCGCCCTCCCCCGCCGCACGGCCGCGATGAGGAACGGCGCCCCGACGAACGCGGTCACCACGCCGACCATCAGCTCGCCCGGTCGCGCGATCACCCGGCCGACCACGTCGGCGCCGAGCAGCAGCACCGGGCCGAGCACGGCGCAGTACGGCAGCAGCCAGCGGTGATCGGATCCGGTGAACGCCCGCACCACGTGCGGCACCGCCAGCCCGACGAAGGCCACCGGCCCCACCGCCGCCACGGCCGCCGCCGCCAGCAGCGTGGACGCGCCGATCCCGAGCACCCGCACCCGGCCCGAGCGCAGGCCGAGCGCCGTCGCGGTCTCCTCGCCGAGCGCCAGCGCGTTCAGGCTGCGGGCCAGCAGCAGCGCCACCAGCAGCCCGACCAGCACGAAGGGCCACACCCGCTCGACGGTGCCCTCGGGGCGACCGGCCAGCGAGCCGACCACCCAGAACCGGTAGGTGGTGAACACCTGCGGCTGCCCGAGCGCCACCGCCTGCACCAGCGCGGCCAGCACCGCGGACATCGCCGCCCCGGCGAGCACCAGGCGCACCGGCGTCGCCCGCCGGCCCGAGCCGCCGGCGCCGATCAGGTACACCGCCACCGCCGCCAGCAGCGCACCGGGCACCGCCGCCCACACCGAGCGCCCCGCACCGGCCCCGACCGTCGCCGTGATGATCACGACCGACGCCGACGCTCCGGCGTTCACGCCGAGCAGACCGGGATCGCCCAGCGGGTTGCGGGTCAGCCCCTGGATCACCGCGCCGGACACCGCGAGCGCCGAGCCCGCGAGCAGGCCGAGCCCGGTGCGCCCGAGCCGGGACTGCACCACGGCGGACACGTAGGAGTCGTCCGGGTGCAACCACGCCGACCAGACCTCGTCCAGCGGCACCGACTTCACGCCGATCGCCACGCTCAGCCCGCAGGCCAGCACCAGCAGCGCGAGGGCGACCAGCAGCCCGGCCGCCAGCAGCCAGGCGCGCGACCGCGAGCCCCGCAGGCCGGTGGGGGCGTGCGGGGCTCGCGGGTCGGTCACGGTGACGATGGTGCCGCCTGTCGTGCAGCGGGTCGAGCCGTCAGGAGACCTTGGCCACCACGTCGGCGATCTGCGGGACGTAGGCGTCCAGCGCCCACGGGATGCTCAGCGGGTCGGCGACGGTCACGGCCATGCCGAGCTGGCGGTCGATCATCGGCAGGTAGGCGCCCGACGCGAAGGCCGGCATCTGCTGCCACAGCGGCTGCGCCTCGGTGGCGGCCTGCTCGTCGGTGTCGTTGAACCAGGTGAACAGCACGTCCACGTCGTTCAGCTGGTCGGCGTTCTCCAGTCCGAGCGTGGTGAGGAACTGGCCGTCGTCCGGCTGCATCGAGGCGACCGAGGGCGCGAGCTCCAGGCCCAGGCCGGTCAGCAGCGCCACGCGGGTGTCGCCCGGCTGGTACACCGCGAGGGTGCCCGGCTCGGTGCCGCCGTACACGTAGGCGAAGGTGACGCCCGCGAACTCGGGGTGCTCGGCGGCGGCGGCGTCGATCGCGGCCTGCTGCTCGGTGATCAGCTCCTCGCCCTTGTCCGGCACGCCCAGCGCCTGCGCGGCGATGGTGATCTGGTCCTCGACCGAGGTGGCCCACGGCTGGCCCGGGTACGCCACGACCGGCGCGAACTCGGACAGCTGGTCGTAGACGTCCTGCTCCAGGCCGGACTGCGGCGCCAGGATCAGGTCGGGCTCCAGGGCGACGATCGCCTCGACGTCGAGCTCCGGGTACATGGTGATGACCTCGGGCAGCTCCTCGCCGGCGGCCTCGACGGCCTCGCGGAACCAGGGCTGGTAGCCGTCCTCGTCACCGGCCCAGGCGTCGGTCTCGATGCCGACCGGCGTGGTGCCGAGCGAGAACGCGATGTCCGAGGCGCCCCAGCCGAGCGTCACGACGCGCTCCGGCTTCGCCTCGATGGTCGCCTCGCCCAGCGCGGACTCGATCGTGACCGGGAAGGCCGCGTCGGCGGCGGTGGTCTCGTCGGTGCTGCCGGCATCGGCGGAGTCGTCACCGCTGCTGCTGCACGCGGCGAGCGGGAGGGCGACGGCGACCACGGCGGCGGCCGCGGTCAGCCGGCGCCGGGAGAGGGACGTGCGTGCGTGCACGGGTGCTCCGTTCGAGGGGATCCTGGGCGGCAGGCCGACAGGGGCGCCGCCTCGATGAGGCAAGGCTAACCTAGCCTCGCACCGCAGGATCACCCCGGAAGGTCACAGGTCGAGCACGGTTCCGGTCAGCCGCTGGTAGGCCTCCAGGTAGCGGGTGCGGGTGCGCTGCACGACCTCGTCCGGGAGCGCCGGCGGCGGGGCGTCGGACGCCCGGTCCCAGCCGGATCCCACCGAGGTCAGCCAGTCCCGCACGAACTGCTTGTCGAAGCTCGGCTGCGCCCGCCCCGGCTGCCACTGGTCCGCCGGCCAGAACCGCGAGGAGTCCGGCGTCAGCACCTCGTCGCCCAGGGTGACCGCGCCGGTCGTCGGGTCGACCCCGAACTCGAGCTTGGTGTCCGCGAGGATCACGCCCCGCTCCCGCGCGATCTGCTCGGCACGCGCGTAGACCGCCAGCGTCAGGTCGCGCAGCTCCTCGGCGCGCTCCCGGCCGAGCGTGGCCGCGACCACGTCGATGCTCACGTTCTCGTCGTGCTCGCCGACCTCCGCCTTGGTCGCGGGCGTGAAGATCGGCTCCGGCAGCCGCGATCCGTCCTCCAGCCCCGCTGGCAGCGGGATCCCGGTGACCTCGCCGCCGGCCCGGTACTCCGCCAGCCCCGAGCCGGTCAGGTATCCGCGCGCCACGCACTCCACCGGGAACATCTCGAGCCGCCGGCACACCATCGCGCGACCCAGCACCTGCGCCGGGACCTCCGGCGCCTCCGCGCTCACCACGTGGTTCGGCACCAGGTCGGCCAGCTGGTCGAACCACCACAGGCTCAGCCGGGTCAGCACCACGCCCTTGTCCGGGATCCCCGGGCTGAGCACGTGGTCGTAGGCCGACACCCGGTCGCTCGCCACCACCAGCACCACGTCGCCGTGCGCCCGGGTGACCGCCTCGCCCTCGGACGTCGTCGTGTCCGGCACGTACAGGTCGCGGACCTTGCCGGAGTAGGTGTGCGTCCAGCCGGTCAGCGCGGGGGCGTGCGTCATGGCGCCCATCCTGCCGCAGGTGGACGGGCGGCCGGTCCGGGCGTCCGGTCGCGGCGGCGCGCAGGGATCCGTGGGCACCGGCACCCTCGCGCGGGGCGCTCGGTGATACTGCTCGCCATGGAGCTCTCCCCCGCGATGTCCGTGCTGCTGCTGATCGCCGGTGTCTGGAACCTCGCCATCTGGCCGCCGTTCCTGCGTCGCATCGCCCGCGACCCCCGCGCGAAGGACGCCGACGGCCGGGCCACGCGGTTCCTCACCGTGCACATCGTGCTGGTCGCGGTCTCGATGACCCTCGGCCTCGCCGTCCTCCTGGTCGGCCTCAGCACCCTGCTCTGACCCACGCGCCCGCGCGCACCCGGACCCACTCGCCTCGCCGAGTTGTCATCTTTCGTCGCTTCACGAGCCTCGGATGCGACAAGAGATGACAACTCGGCGCAGGTCCCGCCCGTGCGCAGGGCGCGCGCGGCGCACGGGCTCAGCGGGCGGCGCGCGGGCTCAGCGGGCGGCGCGGGCGGCGATGTCGGTGCGGTGGTGGGACCCGGGCAGGTCGATCGCGGCCACCCCGGCGTAGGCGCGCTCGCGGGCGGCGGCCAGATCGACCCCGGTGCCGACCACGGACAGCACGCGGCCCCCGGCGGAGACCACCCCGCCGTCGGCGCCGGCCGCCGTGCCGGCGTGCAGCACGTGCACCCGGTCCAGCGCCCCCGCGGCGTCCAGCCCGGTGATCGCGTCGCCGGTGACCGGCTGCTCCGGGTACCCCGCGGACGCGATGACGACGGTCACCGCCGCCTCGTCGCGCCAGTCCAGCGGCGGCAGGTCGGCGATCCCGCCGGTGGCCGCCGCGAGCAGCACCCCGGCCAGCGGCGTCGCCAGCCGCGCCAGCACCACCTGCGTCTCCGGGTCGCCGAAGCGCGCGTTGAACTCGACGACGCGCAGCCCGGCGGAGGTCAGCGCGAGCCCGCAGTAGAGCACCCCGACGAAGGGCGTTCCCCGGCGGCGCATCTCGTCCACGGTGGGCTGCGCGACGCGCGCGACGACGTCCTCGACCAGCCCCTCCGGCGCCCAGGGCAGCGGCGTGTACGCGCCCATCCCGCCGGTGTTCGGGCCGGTGTCGTCGTCGCCGACCCGCTTGAAGTCCTGCGCGGGCACCAGCGGGACCACGTGCGTCCCGTCGCTCAGCACGAACAGCGAGACCTCGGGCCCGTCCAGGTAGTCCTCGACCACCACGCGTCCGCCGTCCTTGGCCAGGCAGCCCAGCGCGTGCGCGAGCGCGACGTCCCGGTCCTCGGTGACGACGACGCCCTTGCCGGCGGCGAGCCCGTCGTCCTTCACCACGTAGGGCGCGCCGAACGCGTCGAGCGCGGCACCGGCCTCGGCGGGGTCGGTGACCACGCGCGGCTCGGCGGTCGGCACGCCGGCGGCGGCCATCACCTCCTTGGCGAAGGCCTTCGACCCCTCCAGCCGGGCGGCCTCCGCGCTGGGCCCGAACACCGGGATCCCCACGGCGCGCACCGCGTCCGACACCCCGGCGACCAGCGGCGCCTCGGGGCCGACGACCACCAGGTCCGCGCCGAGGTCCTGCGCGAGGGCCGCGACCGCCGCGCCGTCGAGCTGGTCCACCGCGTGCAGCGTGGCCAGGGCGCCGATGCCGGGGTTGCCCGGTGCGGCGTGCAGCTCGGTGACGGCCGGGTCCTGGGAGAGGGCGAGGGTGAGGGCGTGCTCGCGGGCGCCGGTCCCGACGACGAGGATCTTCACGGGGCCGACCCTACCGAGCGTCCGGCGCCGCGTCCGGGGGCGCCGAGGCGTGGACCGGCGCGTCCGGCAGCGGCAGCACGTCCACGTACACCCGCACTGTCCGCCTCCCGTCGGTGCCCCCGCCCAGCCGACGCTCCTTGGCCCGGCCGAGGTGCTCGTGCACCAGGGTCTCCAACGCCTCGATCAGCTCGCGCGCCTCGTCCGGCGTCAGCTCCTCGGTGCCTCGCGAGATCGTGCTGGCGCGCCGCCAGGCGGGATCGGTGCCGGGGTTCTGCGACCACTCGGTGAGCACCCGGGCGCGATCGGCGAGCAGCCCCTGCACCACGGCGACCGCGGTGGCGGTGCCGTCCGGCCCGTCGAACATGTCCTCGGCCTCGAAGCGTACGGACACCGGCCGCCACCAGCGCTCGCGCCCTCCGGTGTGCGTGGGGTCGTCCTCGACGATCCCGTGCTTGGCGAGCTGGCGCAGGTGGTACGAGGTCTGGCCGCTGCTCTCGCCGAGGTGCCGTCCGACCTGGGTGGCCGTCGCCGACCCCTCGGCGGTCAGGTAGTCGTAGATCGCCATCCGCAGCGGGTGCGCGAAGGCCTTGAGGGCCGCCGGACCACGGGGCAGCGACGCGGGCTCGTTGACGTCATCCATGTGCAGAGATACCTTTGCAGAGTCTTCTTTGCATAACTTCCTCTTCAACCAGGACGAGGTTACCCGTGCCCGCCACCGCCACCACCGAGGACCCCGCCGCGCCCGCGCCCGACCAGCCGCGCGAGCCGCTCGGACCCCGCTTCCGCCACCTGCTCACCTCCACCACCCTCGCCAACCTCGCCGACGGCGTCGTGCAGGCCGCCGTGCCGCTCTACGCGCTCAGCCTCACCCGCTCCCCCGGCCAGATCTCGCTGCTGTCCGCCGCCGCCTGGCTGCCCTGCCTCGTGCTCGGCCTGGCCGCCGGGGTGCTGGTCGACCGCGCCGACCGGCGCCGCACCCAGATCGTCGCGCTCGCCGCCCGCGCCGTGCTGCTCGTCGGCGCCGCCGCGCTGGTGCTGACCGACCGGATGTCCATGACAACGCTGCTCGTGGTCGTGCTCGTCTACGGGGTGACCGACGTGATCGCCGACCTCGCCGAGAGCGCCCTGGTGCCCGACCTCGTCCCCCGCTCGCGCCTGCACACCGCCAACGGCCGGGTGATGGCCGCCCAGCACGTCGCGGGCTCCTTCCTCGGTGGCCCGATCGGCGGCGTGGTGGTCGGCATCGGCGCCGCCTGGGCGTTCGGGGTGCCCGCCGGGCTCGCGGTCGCGGCGGCGCTGGTGCTGGTCGTCGGCGTCCCCGGCCGCTACCGCCACGCCGCTGCCGTCGGCACCGCACCCGCCGACGCCCCGGCGGCCCCCGCGCGCACCGGGCTCCCGGCCGCCGCCGCCCACGAGGTCCGGCGCACGCTCGCCGAGGTGCGCGAGGGCGTGTCCTTCCTGGCCCGCAGCCCCGTGCTCCGCCCGCTGCTGATCACCGGCAGCGTGTCCAACATGTGCTTCACCGGCTACACCGCGGTCTTCGTGCTGTGGGCGGTGGGCGAGGGATCGGCGATCGGCCTCACGCCGACCCAGTACCCGCTGATCGGCGTGGCCATGGCCGTCGGCGCGGTGCTCGGCTCGGTGGTGGTGGAGCCGCTGCACCGGGTGGTCGGCGAGGTCCGGCTCATGCTCGGGTCCTGGCTGACGATGTCCGTGCTGCTGGTGGTGCCGGTGCTCTGGCCCACCGCCCTGGCCACCGGCATCGCGTTCTTCCTGGTCGGCCTGCTGACCACCCTGGGCAACGTGCTCTCCCAGTCCATGCGTCAGCGGCTGGTCGCGCCCGGGATGCTCGGACGGGTCGGCGGCGCAGGCCGCACCCTGTCGTACGGCCTCATGCCGGTCGGTGCGCTGCTCGCCGGCGTCGCCGCGGAGGCCTGGGGGCTGCGCGTCACGCTGTGGGGCGCGGCGGCGGTCGCGGTGGTCGCGATGATCTACCCGCTGCTCGTCGTCCGGCAGCGCCACGTCACCGCCGCCGAGGCGTCCGTACCCGGGTAGAGCCCCCCTCACCGCACCGAGGTTGCACGAAAGCCGCCTTCCCACGCCGGGAAGGCGGCTTTCGTGCAAGGTCGACGACCCGCGCGGGCTCAGCCCAGCAGGTCGTGCTTGACGACCGTGGCCTCGCGCCCGGGGCCGACGCCGATCGCGGAGATCTGCGTGCCGGACAGCTCCTCCAGGCGCTCGAGGTACCGCTGCGCGGCGACCGGCAGGTCGTCGAACTCGCGCGCACCGGAGATGTCCTCGGTCCAGCCGTCCAGGTACTCGTAGATCGGCTTCGCGTGGTGGAAGTCGCTCTGGTCGTCCGGCATCTCGTCGAAGCGCCGGCCGTCCACGTCGTAGGCCACCGCCACGGGGATCTTGTCGCGGCCGGTGAGCACGTCGAGCTTGGTCAGCACGATGTCGGTCAGCCCGTTGATCCGGGTCGAGTACCGCGCGACCACCGAGTCGTACCAGCCGGTGCGGCGCGGGCGTCCGGTCGTCGTGCCGAACTCGCCACCGGTCTGCCGCAGCCACTCGCCGTCGGCGTCGAACAGCTCGGTCGGGTACGGCCCCTCGCCGACGCGGGTGGTGTACGCCTTGGCGACGCCCACCACACGGTCGATCCGGGTCGGGCCGACGCCGGAGCCGGTGCACGCGCCGCCCGCGGTCGCCGAGGAGGAGGTGACGAACGGGTAGGTGCCGTGGTCGATGTCCAGCATGGTCGCCTGACCGGCCTCGAACACCAGGGTCTTGCCCTCGTCCAGCGCGCGGTTGAGCACCAGCGGGGTGTCCGCGACGTAGGGGCGCACCCGGTCGGCGAAGCCCAGCAGGTCCTCGATCGTCTCGTCGACCGTGATCGCGCGGCGGTTGTAGACCTTCACCAGCAGGTGGTTCTTCTGGTCGAGGGAGCCCTCGACCTTCTGCCGCAGGATCTTCTCGTCGAACAGGTCCTGGATCCGGATGCCGACCCGGTTGATCTTGTCGGCGTAGGCGGGGCCGATGCCGCGACCGGTGGTGCCGATCTTCCGCTTGCCGAGGAACCGCTCGGTGACCTTGTCGATCGTGCGGTGGTACGGGGCGATCACGTGGGCGGCGGAGGACACCAGCAGCCGCTCGGCGCTCAGCCCACGGGCCTCCAGCGCGTCGATCTCCTGGAACAGCACCTCGAGGTCGACGACCACGCCGTTGCCGATCACCGGGACCACGCCCGGCGACAGGATGCCCGAGGGCAGCAGGTGCAGCGCGTACTTCTCGCCGTTGATGACGACGGTGTGGCCCGCGTTGTTGCCGCCGTTGAACTTCACGACGTAGTCGATCCGCGACCCGAGCTGGTCGGTCGCCTTGCCCTTGCCCTCGTCGCCCCACTGGGTCCCGAGCACCACCACGGCCGGCATGTGATCACCACTTCCACCCTGCCGGCGGGCGACCTCCGCGGCAGCGGACAGGCACGTCGTGCACGTCCGCAGCGGGGTCGGATGCCGGCGGCAGGTCCTCCAGCACCTCCGGAAGGTTACCGGAGCCGCGCGATCACGCCCCTCCTCGGCCGCTCAGCGGAGCGCGGCGACCTGCACGGCCGAGGTGCCGGAGTCGACCAGGAACTGCGCGCAGCGCTCCGCCTCCTCGTCCTCCTCGATCGCCTCGGCGGCCTCCGCCAGCGCCAGCAGCGCGCGCAGGAAGCCCTGGTTCGGCCCGTGGTCCACCGGGATCGGGCCCCGCCCGCGCCAGCCCGCGCGGCGCAGCGCGTCCAGCCCACGGTGGTAGCCGGTCCGCGCGTAGGCGTAGGCGGCGACGGGGTCGCCCTCGTCCGCCAGCGCCCGCTCGGCCAGCAGCGCCCAGGCCAGCGAGGACGTCGGCACCTGACGGGCGGCGTCGCGCGGGTCGCCGCCCGCGTCCAGCACCGCGCGCGCGTCGGCGTCGGCCCCCTCGGGCAGCAGGGTCGGCTCGGGCTCCAGCAGGTTCGCTCCGGTCATGGGGACGAGTCTCGCACCGTCCCCCGACCGGCGGAGCCCCGCGCCGTTGCGCATGCGGGTCGGCGGAGCCGTGGTTACAGTCGGTCCGGCCGTGCCGCCGCATCCCCCCTCGTGCCGCCGGAGGACATCCATGATCGAGATCGCCACCTCTGCCGCCACCACCACGCTCGCGATCACCGGTGACCTCGACCTCGCCGAGCGCGACCAGTTCCCGGAGATCGCCGCCCGCGTGGTGGGTCTGCGGCGGCAGCTGCTGGTGATCGACATGTGCGGCGTGACGTTCATGGACTCCACCGGCGCGGCGTTCCTGATCTCGCTGGCCGATGCCAGCCGCAAGCGCGCCGGCGCGACAGTGCTGCGCGGCGCCGACCCCCGCGACCTGTTCGTGCTGGAGGTCTGCGGCGCGCTCGAGCTGTTCCGGATCGACACCGAGCACCGCTGCGCCGAGGACGAGATCTCCGCGATCGGCGCGGGCACCGCCGGCACCCCGGCCTGACGCGGGGCGCGGCCGGGCGCCCGCGATCAGGCCGGCGTCGCCCCGTCCTCCTCCGCGGGCCGCAGCCGCGCCCACACCACCTTGCCGGTGCGCGAGGGCCGCCAGCCCCAGTCGGCGAGCCGCTCCACGATCCGCATGCCGAAGCCGCCGATCCGCCCGGGGTGCCCCTCGGTGGCCACCGGCGGCGTGGGGTTGGAGTCCTCGACCTCGATCCGCAGCCCCTCGCCGGTGTCGTGCAGCCGCAGGGTCACCCGTCCCCAGCCGTGCAGCACCGCGTTCGCGACCAGCTCGGAGACCACCAGCTCGGCGTTCGCGGCGTCGTCCATCTCCCACGCGTGGCAGGTGCGCAGCACCGCGTGCCGGGCGCGACCGATCGACGCGGGCTCGCCCGGCAGCTGCCAGCGCCGGCTGCGCACCCCGCCGCCGTGGCCCGAGGTGTCCGCCTGGTCCGGCACACGGACCACCACCACCGCCACGTCGTCCTCCGGGCTGTCGGCCAGGCGCGCCAGCAGCTCCTCGCCGATCCCGGCGGCGTCCATCGCGCTCGCCGCCGCGGCGACCCGTTCCAGCGCGGCCGCCCCGTCCGGCAGCGCACGGTCCCGGCGCTCGATCAGGCCGTCGGTGTAGAACACCAGCACGTCACCGGGCTCCAGATCCTCGTGCGCGGTCTGCCGGTGCGCCGAGCCGAAGCCGATCAGCGCCCCGCCCGCGTCGTTCAGCAGCCGCACCACGCCGTCCCGCACCAGCAGCGCCGGCAGGTGGCCCGCCCGGGAGTACGCCAGCCGCCAGCGCGGCCCGTCCTCGCCGTGCTCCCGGGTCAGCGTCGTCAGCACCAGGCCCGCCGACCGGGGGATCCGCATCCCGCCGATCAGCTGGTCCACCCGTTCCAGCACCCGCCCGGGCTCGGTCACCTCGAAGGTGTAGGCGCGCACCACCGACCGCAGCTGCCCCATCGCCGCGGCGGCCTCCACGTCGTGACCGACCACGTCGCCGATCACCACGCCCACCACGTCCGGCGCGATCTGCACCACGTCGTACCAGTCCCCGCCGACCTGCGCGTAGACCACGTTCGGCGCGTAGTACGACCACACGTCCAGCCCGTCGACCTCCGCCTGCTCCGGCAGCATCGCCCGTTGCAGCGTCTCGGCCACCCGGTGCTCCCGCGCGTACAGCCGCACGTTCTCCATCGCGAGGCCCACCCGGCGCGCGGTCAGCTGGAGCACCGTGCGGGTCTCCTCGTCCAGTCCGGTCCGGGCGTCGCGCGGCACCACCACCAGCACCCCGAGCACCTGGTGCCGACCGGGCACCGGGAGCACCTGCACCTGGTCGACGCCCGGCAGCACCTCGCCGATCCGTTCCGCGACCTCGGCGGCCAGCCAGCCCGAGGCGGTGTGCACCGGCAGCCCGTCGTCCAGCGCGAGCCCCCGCGCACCGGTCGCCGCGCCGTCCAGCAGCTCGCGCACCGGGTCCGGCCGGTCGGGGTCGGGGCGGCGGGCGCGACGGCTGAGGAACACCGGCGGCACCGTCGACCCCGGGCGGCGGCTGCGCGGGCTGCGCGACCCGTCCACCCCGTCGGCGGCGTGCAGCCCGTCGTCCTCCACGTAGAACCCGGCCCAGGCGACCACCTCACGGCTCAACAGCTCGGAGATCGCCCGCAGCGTCGTGGGGTCGTCCAGGTCCATGATCAGGTCGGACACCGCGGCGATCAGCGCCAGCGCGGCGGACTTCCGGCGCACCACCTCCACCTCGGCGGCCCGCGCCGCGTCCTGGTGCACCTCCGCCGACACGTCCACCATCGCGCCGATCCAGTGCGTCACGTCGCCGTCGTCGGTCAGCAGCGGCACCACGATCGTCCGCGCCCAGAACCAGTCGTCGCCGGTCCGCCGCACCCGCAGCAGCGCCGAGGTGGCGCGCTGGGCCTCCACCGCGTCGCTGAGCAGCCGCAGACCGGAGGCGTCGTCGGAGGCCAGCGCGACCAGCCCCGCGGCGGGACCGACCACGTCCTCCGCCGTCAGACCCGTGACCTCGGTGAACGCCCGGTTCACCCACACGACGGGCCAGTCCGGGAGGCCGGCGTCCGCGATCACCACCGGCATCCCGCCCACATGGGCGGCCACCTGACGCACGACCTCCAGCGTCTCCTCGGCACGGTCGTCGGCCGGAGAGTTGACCACCACCACCTCCGATCGTCTAGCGTTCCCAGCAGGTCCGGCGAAGCCACCACCGGGACATGCCGATCACCCGGCGACGGTCATCAGCCGTCGGCGGACGGAAGGAGCATCGTGCGCGACGGTAACAGCACGCCGCCGGGCGGGCTCGCCGGGGGCGGGAACCCGCAGGACCCACCGGTGACGACCGTGCCCGCGCCCCTCGACGCGCCCGGCGAGCCGGGCTCGGTGCACGTGATCCTCTCCCCGGACCGGACCCGCATCGTCCTGTCCGGCGAGATCGACGCCGACCTGGGCGCGGACCTGGCCGAGGCCACCGCCGACGCCGAGCAGGCCGGCGCGCCGATCGAGGTCGACGTCCACCACGTCACCTTCATGGACTCCTCCGGCGTCGCGTTCCTCGCCCGCCTGGCGACCCGCACCCCGCACCGCGTCCGGCTGCTGCACGTGCCGCCGACCGTGCGGTTCCTGCTCGACGTCACCCGGATCGGCGAGCTGCTGGACGTCGTGGACGACGCTCCCGCCTGATCCCGATCGCCACGCAGACGCACGGAGGCCCGGCCACCCGCGAAGGGTGACCGGGCCTCCGTCGCTTCCGTGACCCTCAGGTCAGGAGAGCTTGTTGCCCGCCGAGCGCAGCTGCTGCGCGGCCTCGACAATGCGGGCGGCCATGCCGGCCTCGGCCAGCTTGCCCCAGGCGCGCGGGTCGTAGGCCTTCTTGTTGCCGACCTCGCCGTCGACCTTCAGGACGCCGTCGTAGTTGGCGAACATGTGGCCGACCACGGGACGCGTGAACGCGTACTGGGTGTCGGTGTCGATGTTCATCTTGATGACGCCGTTGTCGACCGCCTCGGCGATCTCGGCGGCGGTGGAGCCGGAGCCACCGTGGAAGACCAGGTCGAACGGGTCGGTCTTGCCGATCTCGGCGCCGACGGCCTTCTGGATCTCCGCGAGGATCGACGGACGCAGCTTGACCGCACCCGGCTTGTACACGCCGTGCACGTTGCCGAAGGTGAGGGCCGTCAGGTAGCGGCCCTTCTCGCCGGCGCCCAGGGCCTTGATGGTGGCCAGGCCGTCCTCGGCGGTGGTGTACAGCTTGTCGTTGATCGCGGCCTCGTGGCCGTCCTCCTCGCCACCGACGACGCCGACCTCGATCTCGAGGATCGTGCGGGCCGCCTGCGAGAGCTCCAGGAGCTCCGCCGCGATGACCAGGTTCTCGTCCAGCGGGATGTCCGAGCCGTCGAACATGTGCGACTGGAAGGTCGGGTTCTTGCCGGCCTTGACCTCCTCGGCCTCCAGGGCCAGGAGCGGACGGACCCAGGAGTCCAGGTTCTTCTTCACGCAGTGGTCGGTGTGCAGGGCCACGGTGATGCCGTAGCTCTTCGCGACCTCGGCGGCGTACGCGGCGAGGGCGCGGGTGCCGGCGACGCGGTCCTTGATCGTCGAGCCGGACGCGTACTCCGCGCCACCGACCGACACCTGGAGGATGCCGTCCGACTCCGCCTCGGCGAAGCCCTGCAGCGCGGCGGTGATGGTCTGGGAGGAGGTGATGTTCACGGCCGGGTAGGCGAACTTGCCCGCCTTCGCCCGGTCGATCATCTCGGCGTACACCTCGGGGGTCGCGATGGGCATCGCAGCAGCTCCTGTGTCAGAGGGGGGTTCGCTATCGCACCAAGTCTGGCACGTCGGCGGGAGTGGGTGGTCGGGACGTTCGTGCCCGGGAGTGCGGGACGGTGCCGGCGCGGGCGAGATCAGACGCCCGGCGTCGGCCCGTCCAGCACGTGCGGGTCGCCCTCGAACGGGCGCAGCGAGTCGGGCGCAGGGAACGGCAGCACCCAGCGCGGCGCCGTCGGGTCGACCGCACCGAGCCGGTCGGCGACCACGACCACGCGCTCCGCGCTCACCTCGGCGAACCGCACCCGGTGCACCGTCCCGTGCACGTCGGTGAGCTGCCACAGGTCCGCGAGCCAGCGCAGGCCGCGCTCCTCCAGCGCCTCCTCCGCCGCCGGCCAGTCCACCGGGCCGGTGACGTCCCGCCCCAGCCGGTCCACCGCGACGACCTCGTCGCCGTCGGGGCGGATCCAGCCCAACAGCTCGCGGTCCTCGGGCCGGCGGTGCTCGGTCCAGCCGGCGGGCGGCACGGTGGGGTCGCTCACCCGCGTGCGGCGGTCGACGTGGCGGCACGCGCGGCCCTGACCTCGCGGACCAGCGCCGCCAGCTCGGGCACGACACGGGCCTCCCGGTCGAGGGCCTCGTCGACCTGCTCGACCTCGCGGGCGCTGAGCAGCATGACGCGCTCCTCCATCAGCACGAGCCGCGCACGCTCCAGCGCCGCCCCGAGCACGAACGAGGTCACGTCCTGCTGCTGCGCGCGCGCTGCGGAACGGATGAGATCGAGCGCGTCGGGCGCGAGACGCATGTTGAGGCGCGCCGAGCGGTCTGCTGCTGCGGTCGCGGCGGTCTGGGCGGTCATGACATCCCCTCTGGGCGGCGGTGGGAGACGGTCCCCCACGCTTGTTTCGGACCGATCGTACGCACACCGTATGTACAGATCAAGCCGATTCGGCGGAGAACGTCGCCTGGAGGTCCTTGGTGGTGAGGAACAGCCGGAGGTCGTGGTGCGCGAACCGCCGGAACCCGTACTTGAGGTAGAAGCACGCCGCGTCCTCGTGCAACGCATCCACGACGACCACCTCGAACCCGATGTCACGCGACGCACGGTCGAACCGTTGCAGCGCATCCACCAGCAGCAGGCGTCCGAGCCCCTGGCCCTGGTATCGCCTGTCGACTGCCAGCCGAGCCAGCAGCACCGCGGGCACGGGATATCGATGCGCCCTCCCGTCGACGGCGACCGCCTCGTCCGGCTGCAGCTCGTAGGCCAGGCTCGTGAAGTAGCCGGCCACCCTGACCTCGGCCTCGTCGGCGGCGATCATGGTCCGGGCGTTGTTCCGCCGGTGCTGCTGGGACGCCTGCGAGGTGAGCCAGCCGTCGAGCAGCGGCTCGCCGCAGTCGAACTCGCTGTGCTTCACCAGCAGGCTGCTGAACTCCCGGACGATGATCACCGCACCACCCCCTCCGCGAGCAGCATCTCCCGCCCGGGGGAAGCCGCACCAACGGCTCTCAGCGGCCTCTCAGGTGGGCGGCGGGGCCCTCGCCCTCGGGGACGAGACCCGCGCGATCCGGCAAGAACCACCCGTTGGCGGGATGCATCCGGCTCAGGCCGACGCACCGGACGGCGCCGGAGATCGCACTGATCTCGCGGACGTCTCCACCGTGGCGCCGGCGCGGGAGCGGCCACGTCTCAGGACGAGAGGAACAGGCCGGCCGCGACACCGGCGAGGACCGCGTAGGCCCAGGCGAACCGGCCCGCTCGCCCGCCGCCGAGCGCCTCGACGGTCATCGCGACGACTGCCGCGATGACGATCGGGGCCAGGGCGCGCCAGTCGACGTCACCCAGGTTCCGCAGGAGGGACGTCACGGCGAAGACCCCGAGGACCAGCGCGAAGGCCGCCGGCCAGCGGTCCGTCGATCCCCCGCTCGATCCGCTGCCGACTGCACGCTCCGGCGCGGACTCGTCGCGTCGCCGCGCTCCCACGAGCCGCGCCAGCGGGGCTACGAGGGCGACGAAGCCGACCACGGAGAAGACGGCCCAGCCCGGCTCGCTCATGCGACGTCACCGCGGGTCGTCCGGGGCCAGGTGGGCATCTCTCGTCCTCTCGCAGTGATCTCGGGCGACGGCGGTCCAGCCGCGCACCGGATCATCGGCCCCGCTGGTCGCCTCGATCTGCCGTCGTGCGTGGTTCCACGCAGACGCGCGTGCGTACCAGCACGCAGGTCTCGGCCCCGACAGGTCGAGAGCCACCCTCAGCAGCAGGTCAGCCCGCGTGCTGCGTCATCCACGCGTGCATCGCGATCGCCGCCGCGGCCCCCGCGTTGATCGACCGGGTCGACCCGTGCTGGGTGATGTGCAGGACGACGTCCGACCCCGCCCGCGCCTCGTCGGACAGCCCCGCGGACTCCTGCCCGAACAGCAGCACGCAGGCGCGCGGCAGCGCCCGCCCCTCGATCGGCACCGAGCCGGGCACGTTGTCGATCCCGAGCACCGGCAGCCCCTCGGCGGCCGCCCAGGCGAGCAGGTGGTCGACGTCGGGGTGGTGGTGCACGTGCAGGTAGCGGTCGGTGACCATCGCCCCGCGGCGGTTCCACCGGCGGCGGCCGACCACGTGCACGCCGGCGGCGTTGAAGGCGTTGGCGGTGCGGACCACCGAGCCGATGTTGAGGTCGTGCGACCAGTTCTCGATCGCGACGTGGAACGGGTGCCGGTGGGTGTCGAGGTCGGCGACGATCGCCTCGACGGTCCAGTACCGGTAGGCGTCGACGACGTTGCGCCGGTCGCCGTGGGCGAGCAGGTCGGGGTCGTAGCGCGGATCGGTCGGCCAGGCGTCGGGGCCGCCGGGCCAGGGGCCGACGCCGACCTCCTCGGGGTCGCGCGGGTCGTCGGCGTCCACCAGGGGCCTCAGTCCAGCGTGACGGTCAGCGCGTCTGCGGCAGCACGCGCCCGGTCCAGGGCCTCGGCCACGTCGCCGCCGCGCGCCACGGTCACCGCGACCCGGCGCCGGCCGGCCACCGACGGCTTGCCGAACAGCCGGACCTGCGCGGTCGGCACCGCGAGCGCCGCGTCCACCCCGGCGAACCGCGGCACGCCGGTGCCCTCGGCGAGCACCGCCACCGACGCGGCGGGGCCGAGCACGGCGATCTCCGGCACCGGCAGCCCGAGGACGGCGCGGGCGTGCAGGGCGAACTCCGACAGGTCCTGCGAGGCCAGCGTGACCAGGCCGGTGTCGTGCGGGCGTGGGGAGACCTCGGAGAACAGCACGTGCTCCCCGACCACGAACAGCTCGACGCCGAACACGCCCCAGCCGCCGAGGGCCTCGGTGACGGTCGCGGCGACGTGCTGCGCCTCGGCGAGCGCGGCGGCGGGCAGGGCGGCGGGCTGCCAGGACTCGCGGTAGTCGCCGTCCACCTGCACGTGGCCGACGGGCTCGCAGAACGTGGTGCCGCCGGCGTGACGGACGGTCAGCAGCGTGATCTCGGAGTCGAACCGCACGAAGCCCTCGACGATCACCCGCACCGCGGCGCCGTCCTCGGCGGTGGCCCGTCCGCCGGTCTGCGCGGCCGTCCACGCCGTCTCGACGTCGGCGTCGGTCCGGATCACCGACTGCCCCTTGCCGGAGGAGGACATCACCGGCTTCACCACGCACGGCAGCCCGACCTCGACGATCGCGGCGCGCAGGTCGGCCAGCGAGTCGACGAAGCGGTACGGCGAGGTCGGCAGGCCCAGGTCCTCGGCGGCCAGCCGGCGGATCCCCTCGCGGTCCATCGTGAGCCGGGTCGCCCGCGCCGTCGGGACCACGCGCACCCCGGTCTCCTCCACGTCGGCCAGCACCTGCGTGGCGATCGCCTCGATCTCCGGCACCACCACGTGCGGCTGCTCGGCGTCCAGCACCGCGCGCAGCGCCACCGGGTCGAGCATGTCCACCACGTGCGAGCGGTGCGCCACCTGCATCGCCGGGGCGTCCGGGTACCGGTCCACCGCCACCACCTCGACGCCGAGGCGCTGGAGCTCGATCGCGACCTCCTTGCCGAGCTCGCCGGATCCGAGCAGCAGGGCGCGGGTGGCGCCGGGGGTCAGGGGCGTGCCGATCGTGCCGTCCGTCGTCTGGGTCACGGGGTTCATCCTGGCAGGCCGGAACTCGCACAGTGTCTGCACACCGGGCGGCACGGGCCGCCCCACCCGCCGCCGTACGCTGGGAACCATGCTTCTGTCGACCGCGTTGGCGGCCACCCTGCACGCCGCCGGTCCGATGCCCGCGCTCGGCCCCGACTGGCTCAACGCCGACCACCTGATCCAGTCCTTCGGCACGTACGCGCTGATCGGCATCGTGGTGGTCGTCTTCATCGAGACCGGTCTGCTGTTCCCGCTGCTGCCCGGCGACTCGCTGCTGTTCACCGCCGGTGCGCTGGTCGCGCAGCAGAAGCTGGACTTCCCGCTCTGGCTGCTGTGCGTGCTGATCTTCGCGGCGGCGTTCCTCGGCGACCAGCTGGCGTACCTGATCGGCGCCAAGGGCGGGCGCAAGCTGTTCGCGCGGCCGGACTCGCGGATCTTCAAGCAGAAGTACATCGACGAGACGTACAAGTACTTCGACAAGTACGGCGGCCGCACGATCATCATCGCCCGCTTCGTGCCGATCGTGCGCACCTACGCCCCGGTCGCCGCGGGCGTCGGCAAGATGAGCTACCGGCACTTCGTGTCCTTCAACGTGATCGGTGCCGCGCTCTGGGGCGTCGGCGTCACGCTGCTCGGTTACGCGCTGGGCAACATCTCCTTCGTCAAGGAGAACATCGAGGCGCTGCTGGTCCTGATCGTGCTGATCTCCGTGGTGCCGATGGCGATCGAGGTGCTGCGCGCCCGCCGCGACGCCAAGCGCGGGGTCGCGCCGGAGGAAGCCACCGAGCGCGCCGAGGTCGAGCGCAAGGCCTTCGAGCAGTGACCGCCCGACCGATCAGCTCCTGGCTGTCCGACATGGACGGCGTCCTGGTGCACGAGGGCGTGGCCGTGCCCGGCGCCCCCGAGTTCGTCCGGGCGCTGCGCGACGGCGGCCACCCGTTCCTGATCCTCACGAACAACTCGATCTTCACGCCGCGCGACCTGCGTGCCCGCCTCGCCGGCTCGGGGATCGACGTGGACGAGGCGTCCCTGTGGACGTCGGCGCTGGCCACCGCGCAGTTCCTCACCGACCAGGAGCCGAACGGCTCCGCCTACGTGATCGGCGAGGCCGGGCTGACCACCGCCCTGTACGAGGCCGGCTACACGCTGACCTCGGCGGACCCCGACTTCGTGGTGCTCGGCGAGACCCGCACGTACTCCTTCGAGGCGATCACCCGCGCGATCCGGCTGATCCAGGGCGGTGCGCGCTTCATCGCCACCAACCCCGACGTCACCGGCCCCAGCCAGGAGGGCGACCTGCCCGCCACCGGCGCCGTCGCCGCGATGATCACCGCCGCCACCGGCCGGCAGCCCTACTTCGTCGGCAAGCCCAACCCGATGATGATCCGCTCCGCGCTCAACCGGATCGACGCGCACTCCGAGACCACCGCCATGATCGGCGACCGGATGGACACCGACGTGGTCGCCGGCATCGAGGCGGGCCTGCGCACGTTCCTCGTGCTCACCGGCTCCACCCGGCCGGACGACATCGGGCGCTTCCCGTTCCGGCCCACGCACGTGGTGGACTCGGTGGCGGACCTGATCGAGCGCGTGGGGACTGCCGGGCCCGAGGCGGGCTGACTCAGCCGACGAGCCCGACCGTCCGGGCGACGGCAAGGGCCAGGAGGACCCAGCCGAGAACGACCAGCTCGACACGCTGACCTGCGGAGAAGCCGCGCGCTGTGGTGGTCGACGTCGACCCGTGCCGGTCGATCGACCCGACCCGGAGGGCTGCCTGGAGGTGTGCCGCGAGCGCAGCGATCGGCGTGGTGCTGACGCCGTGCACGGCCCGAGCCCGATCGTCCAGGAGGCGGAAGCGGAGGCGGGCACCCCCGCGCGTCGTGACGACGAGGTGTGTGACGGTGTGATCGAACGACTCGATCACCGACCACGGGATGTCGGTGCGCACGCGACCTCGCCGCAGGTGCACTCCGCTCGCGTCGGCACGGACCGAACGGTCGTCGGCGAACGCTGCGAGGTAGGTCCCCCACCACCCCACGGCGAGGACCCACACCAAGGGCACCTGGATCCGCGATGTCGGATAGCCGAGCACGACCAGGCTCTGCGTCGCGAGCATCCAGGTGCTCATGAGCATCCCCGACCAGAAGAACAGCCGCAGGACGAGGGCGGTCCGCAGGGTCGGGCGGCGGATCGGCAGACGACCTGGCGGCGACGCAGCAGCTCCCACGTCGCGCCCGGTCATCCGAGCAGCCCCGTCATCCCGGCGAGGACGACCCCGACGACCGGGAACCAGATCGCGCCGCCGACGCCGGCGGCGATCAACGGACCACGACGTCGGAACCACGGCGTCGGCGTCGAGGACGACAACCCCCGCTGCGCGACGACGCCGGGGGTCGGCCTCGGGATGTCCAGCAGCCGCATCCGTCGGATGCGCACCCGATTGACCAGCGGCAGCATCCAGATCGCGATCGCCCCGAACCCCCACCATCCCCAGGCCATCGTCCGGGCGTCCGCATCGGCACGCGCGACCTCGGCGCAGGATCGGCACATCCACCCACTGCAGGTACGGATCGTGAAGAAGACCAGGACGCTGGACATGCTCTGCATGTCGACCTGAGCGGCCGGCACGCAGCCGCAGAAGCGACACTCACCGGCGTCGGGTTCGCGTCCGAGCACACCGTCCCGAGGATCAGGAACGGGCTTCCACACCTTGGGGACCTGGCTGCTGGTCGAGCCGGAGAGGCCCCACCCGACGACCTGCTCGGGACGTGCCGGGTCGCGGTCCGCCATCGTGCATCTCCTTCGCCGACGAGAGCGCCGTGCTGCCGCGTGCGCGCGACCGGCTGCCCGCCGGTCACCAGGACCGACCCGGGCACGCTAAGGGCTCGGACGACCCGGCCGACGCGATCTGCGTGATTTCCGCACGGACCACCGGCCACCGCGCAGGTCCGACCCGCCAGGATGGGGGTCGTGACCCTCGACGCCCGCCCCGCCGCACGCCGTCGCCGGATCCCCCGGGGCTGGGTGCCGAACCAGCACGGCGCCTGGGCGATGGTCCTCGCGCCCACCGTCGTCGGTGCGCTCGTCGCCGGGCCGCAGCCGTGGCACCTGCTGCTCCTGCTCGCGTGGACCGCGGCGTACTGCACCTACTTCGCCACGACACAGTGGCTCCGCTCCGGCCGCAAGCCCCGCTACCGCCCGCCGGTGATCGGCCACGCCGTCGCCACCGCCGTGCTCGGGCTCCCGCTGCTGGCCACCCACCCCGCGCTGCTGCGCTGGGCCCCGGTCTTCGCCGTGCTGCTCGCGGTGAGCCTCCGGTACGCCGCCCGACGGCAGGACCGGTCCTGGGGCAACGACCTGGTGACGATCGCGGCGGCCTGCCTGATGACGGTGGTCGCCGCGGGCCTCACCGCACCGGCGCCCGCCGGGATCGTGCCGCCCGGCGCCGACGAGCCCGCCGCGTGGGCGGCGACCCTGGTGCTCGGCGCGTACCTGGTCGGCACGGTGCCCTACGTGAAGTCGATGATCCGCGAGCGCGGCGAGCGCCGGACGCTGGCGGTGTCCGTCGGGTACCACGCGGTGCTGCTGCTCGCGGCGGTGGCGGCAGCCGTGGGCGGGTGGGAGCGGCCGGTCGGCGGTGCCGTGCTCGTGGTCGTCGCGGCCGGGCTGCTCGCCCGGGCGGTGCTGCTGCCGAGGCGCGGGCGGGTGCGGCCGGCGGTGATCGGTGCCGGGGAGGTGGTGGCGACCGTGGCCGTCACCGTGGGGACGCTGCTGGCGGTCTGACCCGCCGCCCGCTCAGCTGCCGAAGTCGACCCGCGGCGCCGCGCGCACGGCCGGGTCCTCGGCCTCGAAGTACTCGGCGCGGGTGAAGCTGAACATCGACGCGATCACGTTGGCCGGGAACGACTCGACCTTGGTGTTCAGCTCGCGCACGTTCGCGTTGTAGAACCGGCGCCCGGCGGCGATCCGGTCCTCGGTGTTGGTGAGCTCGGCCTGGAGCTGCTGGAAGTTCTCCGAGGCACGCAGCGCCGGGTACGCCTCGGCGACGGCGAACAGCCGGCCGAGCGCCTGGGTGAGCACGTTCTCCTGCTCGGCCTGCTGCGCGGGGCCCGTGCTGGGTCCGGCTGCGGCGGAGCGGGCCGCGGTGACGGCCTCGAACACGCCACGCTCGTGCGCCGCGTAGCCCTTGACGGTCTCGATCAGGTTCGGGATCAGGTCGTGCCGGCGGTGCAGCTCGACGTCGATCTGCCGCCAGGACTCCTGCACCAGGTTCCGCAGCCGGACGAAGCCGTTGTACTGCGCCACCGCCCACAGCAGGACGATGACGACGACCGCCGCGACGACGATGACGGCGATGATCAATCCGCTCACAGCTGCTCCTCGGTCGGTCCGGCGGTCATCGGATCGTATCGGTCGGCGGGCACCGGCCGGCGGCTGATCGGGTCCCAGCCCTGGTCCTGCCAGACGTGACGCGGGATCCGTCGTGCCAGGTCGAGCACCGCGGCGACCCGCTGCGCGACCAGGTCGGGGTCGGTCGGCCCGGGCCACCACACCAGCAGCCAGTCGCCCTCGGTGCGCAGGTTCGCGCCGCGCAGGTCGTCCGCCATCAGCCGTTCCAGGGTGGCGGGGTGCAGCACGCCGTGCACCGCGCGCAGGTCCGATCCCTGCACCCGCCACTCCGCGTTGAACTCCGGCGACTCGGTGACGACGTCCTGCGCGCGCAGGTCGCGCGTCGCGTCCTCCGCGTGCGGGCGCAGCCGGAGGTCCGGCAGCCGTGCCGGGGTCTGGAGCGCGACCAGGTGCATGAAGGTCCGGGTCGGCCGGGTGACGCCCTCCAGGCTCCGACGCACGGTGCACGAGCAGGTCAGGCGCCCGTCGGCCTCGTGGGAGAGCACGTCGATCGCGCGGTACGCACCTCCGGCGTCGAACGGCGCCCCGTGCCAGCGGGTCGTCAGCGCCGGGTCCTGCCCCGCGTAGCGCCAGCCCTCGGCCTGCGCCCACGCCGTCAGCGCGCGGTACGTCCGGCTGCTGCGCCCCCGCTGACCCGTGCGCCGCGGCACGAGCAGCATCCCGGCGGCCAGCATGACCAGTCCGGCCAGGAGCACCGCGAGCACCCCGCAGAGCGCCCCGAGCACGAGCGACCCGTAACCGAGCACGATCAGCGCGACGCCGAGGACGCGCCGGACGCGCCGGCCCTCGCCCTCGTCGCCCGCCCGGGAACGTGTCCTCACCGGCTCTCCGCGGTCAGGGCCGTCAGCATCACCGCCAGCGGGAACACCTCCTGGCCGCGGGAGAACAGGGAGCCGACACCGACGGCGGAGAGCACGGCGGCGACCTTCCGCCAGCGAGGCACGGCACGCTCCACCCCAACCGTCTCGGCGTGCCCGCCCCAGCGGTCCCGGCGGCTCCGGGTCCGCAGCGGGGGCGCGCTGCTCACGACCGCACCCAGGCGGCGGTGTCCTGCTCCGGCCCCGGACGTCGGCCGTGGTCGGCGAGCACGTGCCCGGGGATCGATCCGGCCAGGGCCGTCAGGGCGTCGACGAGCGGGATCACCTGGTCGACATCGGTCGGTCCGGGGCTCCACGTGAGCACGGCGGAGCCCTCGATCCGCACCGGGCGGTCGCGGAGCGGGCCGGTGAGCAGCAGGTCCATGGTGCGCGGGCCGAGCACGGCGTGCGCGTAGCGGGGGTCGTCGGACACGATGCGGCGGGCCCGGTCGAAGGCGGCGGACTCGACCTGGAGGTCCCGCACGCCCACCGCGTCCGCCACGCCCGAGGCGGTCGTCTCCAGCAGCAGGCCGAGATCGGGCAGCGCCGCCGGCAGGTCGACCGCGACGACGTGGTGCAGCAGGGGCTGCGTGCCCGGGCCCTCCGCGGCGTAGACGAACGAGACCACCGCCCGCCCGTCGATGCGCCCGTGCAGCGCCTCCGTGACGTGCCGACGCCCGGCGAGGTCGAAGGGCGGTCCGTACCACCGGTTCTCCAGCCGTGGGTCGACCTGACGCAGTGTCCAGCCGTGCGCCATCGCCCAGGCCGCGAGCAGGTCGAGACGACGACGCCGGGCGGCCGCGACCCGTCGGTCATGCCGCACCAGCGCGACCATGGCCGCGACGAGGACCGCCCACGACGGCAGGGCGATCGGCCGCTCCCCCGCGATCGACGCCCCGATCGCGACCAGCAGGACCAGGCATGCGACCACCACGCCGAGGATCGTCAGCAGCTCCGGCCAGGTCGGTCGCTGCCACCGCCGGAGTCGCCGACCGGGCTCGGCGGGTCCCGTCGCCGTGTGCCGCCCCCTGCCCGCCTCGCTCACCGCACCACCGGCTCCTCGGGGTCCCAGCCGTGGTCCTGCCAGACGTGCCGCGGGATCGCGTCGACCACCGTGCACAGCACCGCCGCCCGCTCGATCACCTGCGTCAGGTCGGTGCGCCCGTAGGACCAGGAGAGCACCGACGCCCCGCCGACCCGCATCGACGTGCCGCGGGCGGGGTGGCGCATCAGCGCCTCCATCAGGCGGGGGTGCACGACGCCGTGGGCGAACCGCAGGTCGGTGGCCTCCACCCGCCACTCGGCGTTGAACTCCTCGTGCTCGAACCGGATGTCCTGGCCGCCGAAGAACCGGGCGACGGCGGTGCCGAGGTGCTCCGGGGTGAGCTGGAGCGTGGGCAGCGACGCCGGCAGGTCGAGCGCGACGACGTGCCGGGTGTGGGTGGTGCGGTTCTTGCCGGAGCCGGTGGTCCACCGGTAGGTGAAGGACGTGACGGGGTGACCGCGGAGAACCCCGCGCAGCACCTCGGTCGCGTTCCGGGAACGACCCTCCCCGAAGGGCTCGCCGTTCCAGCGGTGGGCGAGCGTGGCGTCGGCGGCCTGGTAGGTCCAGCCCTGCGATGCCGCCCAGGCACGGTTGCGCTCGTGCCGCCGACGGGTCGCGTACGTCTCCGCGACCAGGCCGCCGACCAGCAGCAGCGGGACGAGCACCCACGGCAGCAGCGAGCCGCCGCTGCCGTCCCCGCGGCCGCCGACCATGACGGCGCCGATCACGACGACGAGCACGACCCCGCCGCCCACCGCGAGCACGCCGGGGTTCAGCGGAGGACGCGGCGGACCGCCGGGGGTGGTCATCGGAGGCCGTCGGCGCTCAGGCGAGACCGAGGTCGGACAGGCCGAACAGGAAGTGGTACGGCACGCCGAGCGCCTCGATCCTCTCGCGGGCGCCGGTGTCGCGGTCCACGATCACGGCGACACCACGCACGTCGGCACCGGCCTCGCGGGCGGCCTGCACCGCCTGGATCGGCGAGCCGCCGGTGGTGGAGGTGTCCTCCAGCACGACGACCGGGCGACCGGCGATGTCCGGGCCCTCGATCCGGCGCTGCATGCCGTGCGCCTTCGCCTCCTTGCGGACCACGAACGCGTCGAGGTCCTGGCCGCGGGACGCGGCGGCGTGCAGCAGCGCGGTGGCGACCGGGTCGGCGCCGAGGGTGAGCCCGCCGACGGCCTCGATCTCGGCGGTGCCGAGCCCGACCTCCTCCAGCCGGTCCAGCAGCACGTGCCCGATCAGCGGGGCCGCGCGGTGGTGCAGGGTGACGCGGCGCAGGTCCACGTAGTAGTCGGCCTGCCGCCCGGAGGACAGCGTCACGGCGCCGCGGACCACGGCGAGCTCGACGATCAGGTCACGCAGCTGCTCGCGCGGGGTGGGGGACATCGGGGTGCTCATCACGCCAGCCAGGGTAGCGAGCGCGCCAGTGCCCCGGGCGTCAGTCGTCGAGCGAGGGGCGGCCGGTGGCACGGCTCGCCGCGATCCCCCGCACCGCCGCACGCGGCAGCACGCGCAGCAGACCGGAGGCCGCCTGGTAGCGCAGGCTCGGCGTGGACAGCACCGCCCCGCGCCGCACGTCCGCGAGCGCCTGCGCGACCACCCGGTCGGCGCTCAGCCAGACGATCTCGGGCAGGCCCTGCTCCCCGGTCAGGCCGGCGCGCTCGTGGAACTCGGTGTGGGTCAGCCCGGGGTTGAGGGCGGTCGCGGTGACGCCGGTGCCGTGCAGCTCGACCGCGAGCCCCTCGGTGAAGGACCGCACCCACGCCTTGTGCGCGGAGTAGGTGCCCGAGGCCATGAGCGCGGCCACCGAGGCGACGTTGAGGATCGCGCCGCGACCCCGCTCGACCATGGCGCCGGCGGCGGCGTGCGACAGCACGAGCACGGTGCGGACCATCAGGTCGAGGGCGGCCTCCTCGCGGGCCAGGTCGCCGCCGACGAAGCGCTGCCCGAGGCCGAGGCCGGCGTTGTTCACCAGCAGGCCCACCGGACGCCCGGTGGCGCGCAGCCGCTCGGCCACCCGCTCGGTGTCGGCGCGGTCGGTCAGGTCGGCGGCGATCACCTCGGCGTGCACGCCCGCGGCGGCGCGCAGCTGCGCGGCGAGGCGTTCCAGGCGCTCACCGTCCCGGGCGACCAGGACGACGTCGTGCCGTGCGGTGGCGAGCTGCCAGGCGAACTCCAGCCCCAGACCGGCGCTGGCCCCCGTGACGAGTGCGGTTCCCATGCCGCCACCCTACGGAGCCCGCCACACTCTGTCCCGCTCCCCCTGCGTCGAGGTCGGTGGTTCGTGCAGGACACGCCTGCACGACACGCCGCGCGGGCCGCAGAACCACCGACCTCGCGGGATGGAGGGGTGGGTGGGGAGGGGTGGGTGCGGACAGGTGCGGGGCGGGGAGGTGGGTGGGGGCGGGTAGCGTGCCGGGCATGCGCCTCGCCACGTGGAACGTCAACTCGATCCGGGCCCGCGTCGACCGGGTGGTCGACTTCCTCCAGCGGTCCGGCACCGACGTGCTCGCCATGCAGGAGACCAAGTGCAAGGACGAGCAGTTCCCGCGCGAGGCCTTCGAGGCGGCGGGCTACGAGGTCGTCACCAGCGGGTTCAGCCAGTGGAACGGGGTGGCCATCGCCTCGCGGGTGGGGATCACCGACGTCGAGCACGCGTTCGCCGGGCAGCCGGGGTGGGGCGAGGAGCCGGTGACCGAGGCCCGCGCGCTGGGCGCGTCCTGCGGCGGCGTGCGGGTCTGGAGCCTGTACGTGCCGAACGGCCGGGAGATCGGCGACCCGCACCTCGACTACAAGCTGCGCTGGCTGGAGGCGCTGCGCACCGAGGCGGCCGGCTGGATCGCGGACGGCACCGGCGACCCGGCGCTGCCGCTGGCGCTGGTCGGCGACTGGAACGTCGCGCCCCTGGACACCGACGTGTGGGACATCGACTTCTTCGCCGGGCGCACGCACGTGACCCCCGCCGAGCGGGACGCGTTCACCGCCTTCGCCGCCGCCGGGTACACCGAGGTCTCCCGCGCGCACCTGCCCGCCGAGCACACCTACACGTACTGGGACTACCAGCAGCTGCGCTTCCCGAAGAACCAGGGCATGCGGATCGACTTCACCTACGCCTCCCCCGCGCTGGCGGCCCGGGTGACCGGCGCGGCGATCGTGCGGGACGAGCGCAAGGGCAAGGGCGCCTCCGACCACGTGCCGGTGGTGCTGGAGATCGCGGACGCCGCCTGAGCACCACCCGACCGGAGGGACGACCGGCACGGCCACGCTGGGCTAGGTTCTGCGCATGAGCACGCCGATCTGGGGTCCCGGCCCCGGCCAGGACGACGACCGGCCCGACCCGTACGCCGCACCGAGCGGTGCCGACGCCCGGGGTGCCGACGGCCGGGGTGCCGGCGACCCGGGGACCGGCGAGCGGTTCGGCGGCAGCTGGGGCGCGGGCTCGGCGACCGGGTACCCGCAGGCGCCCGCGCCCTCCGGGTACGAGGCGCGCCCGTCCTGGGAGCAGGGCACGGCGGCGCCCGCCTCGGGATCGCCGTACGGTCCTCCGCCCGGCGGTGCCGCCCCGGCCACGCCGTTCGGCGCCACGCCCCCGTCGCCCTACGGCGCGCCGACCGAGGTCTCGCCCTCCGGCACGGCACCCGCCTCGCCCTACGGTGCACCCGTCGGCGCAGCGTCCACAGGCCTGCCGACCGCGAACCCCTACGGCGCCCCGCCGGCCACCCCCTACGGCGCTCCCCCGGTCGGCGCGGGCTACCCCGGCGGCGGCTACCCGGCAGGCGGCTACCCCGGCGCCCCCGCCTGCTACCCCGGCGCCCCGGCGGGCTACGGCGGCCCGTGGGGTCAGCAGCCGCCGCGCACCGAGCCGCTGGCCACCGCCTCGCTGGTCACCAGCCTCGCCTCCTTCCTGGTGACGCTGGCGGCGCCGGTGGGCCTCGGGCTGGGGATCGCGGCGCTGCGCCGGATCCGCCGCTCGGGCGACCAGGGTCGTGGCATGGCGATCGCCGGTGTCGTGGTCGGTGGCGTGATCACCGCGTTCATGGTGCTGATGGTGGTGTTCGCGGTGGTGATCCCGCTGTCGCTGAACGCGCAGGGGTCCCGCGACCAGGGCAGCACCAGCACCGAGACCTGGGCGCCGAGCGACGACACCGACGCCGCCGACGGCAGCACGTCGGACACCGTGCTCCCGCCCTACGCGCTGACGATCGCGCTGACTCCCGGCCAGTGCCTCGCGGACGTGCCGTGGGAGTACGACATGTCGGACGCCGAGGTGATCGACTGCGCCGCGACGCACGGCGCCGAGGTGCTGTCCACGGTCGAGCTGACCGCGCCGGTGTCCGTCGACCTGACCGTGACCGACCCGGCGTTCGACGCGGCGTACTACGCCTGCGAGGACCAGGCTGTCGCCCTGCTCGGCGGTCCGGTCGAGGAGACCGGCTACCTGACCGTGTTCACCCCGCACCCGGACCAGTGGGACGCCGGCGGGCGCACCGCGTACTGCCTGCTGGTGACGTCGGAGTGGGTCACCGGGTCGGTGGTCGGCGGGAACATGACCGTCGGCGCCGCGGTGGACATCTGAGGTGAGCGCCGCCGACCCGTACGGCTACCCGCAGGAGGCGTACTACGCGCCGGGGTGGCAGCCGCCGCGTCCGCGGGTGGAGCCGGTGGCGGTGGCCGCGCTGGTCACCGGGGTGGTGGGCCTCGGCCCGGTCGCGCTGGTGCTCGGGGTCGTCGCTCTGGTGCGGCTGCGCCGGTCGGACCGGCGGGGCCGAGGGCTGGCGATCGCGGGGACGGTGCTGGGCGTGCTCGGCACCCTGGCGTGGGCGGCCGTGGTGACGGTGCTGGTGGCGACCTCGATCGCGACGCGTCCGCTGCCGGCCGAGATCACCGACGCCCGGGACGCGCACGCCGTGCAGCTGGTCACCGGGTCGTGCGTGGCCGAGCTGCCCACGGGCGCCGAGGTGGACCGGGTGCGGGTGGTGCCCTGCGCGCAGGACCACCTGGCGCAGGTGATCACCGAGTACACCTTCGACGACCGCACCTGGCCGGGTGCCGAGGCGGCGCTGGACCGCACCTCGGCGGCGTGCTCGCTCACCGACCAGGAGCGCGCGGACGGCCTGCGGCTGGTCGCGTGGGCGCCGACCGAGAGGTCCTGGGCGGGCGGCGACCGCACGGGGCTCTGCCTGGCCGTCCACCCGGCGCCGGTCACGGGGTCGATGCTGGGCTGAGCGGCCCCTACAGGTCGACGGTGAGCTGCCCCTGCACGTGGGCCCGCAGCAGCGCGCCCATGTCGGTCGCGCCGTCCAGCAGCCACTGCACCTGCAAGCCGTCCATCACCGCGACCAGCTGCCGTCCGGCGGCGTCCGGGTCGACTCCCTCGCGGAGCTGCCCGTCCTGCTGCGCCTCGCGGTAGGCCTGCACGATCATGTCCACCGAGGTGCGGTAGCGCTCGACGAAGAAGTCGTGCGCGGGGTGGTCGGCGGCGGTGGCCTCCGCGGAGAGCACGGCGAACAGCTCGACGATCCCCCGGCGGTTGCTGTTGAGCACGCCGAGCTCCACCAGGCGGCGCAGGGCGGCGATCCCGTGGCTGTCGCTCAGCCCGAGCCAGGCGGTGTCGGCCTCGTCGCGCTGCGCCAGCACGGCCAGCAGCAGCGACTCCTTGGTCGGGAAGTGGTGCAGCAGTCCGGGGTGCGACAGCCCGCACCGGGCGGCGATCTCGCGCAGGGACGCCCCGCGGTAGCCGGCCTCGCCGAACATCGTCATGGCCTGGTCGATGATCTCCCGGCGCTTGGCCCGCCCCTTGGCGTACCCGCGCTCGACGTCGACGCTCATGTCGGCCTCCCCTTCTCGCCCTCGTCGGCGACTGGCGCACAGCGTCTCACAGCGCGCGCGTTCCCGGGCAGGAAAACCCGACCACATGGTCGGGATCAGGGTTATAGTCGGGTCCACCACAGATCCACCGCACGAGGAGGTGCCCCCATGTCCCACGTCTTCGACGTCGAGCGTGTCCTGGCCGAGCTCACCCTGGAGGAGAAGGCCGCCCTGACGTCCGGCTCCGACTTCTGGCACACCGAGCCGGTGGAGCGCCTCGGCGTGCCCGCCGTGATGGTGACCGACGGCCCGCACGGCCTGCGCAAGCAGGACACCAGCGCCGACCACCTCGGCCTGGGCGCCTCGGTGCCCGCCACCTGCTTCCCGCCCGCCGCCGCGCTGGCCTCCACCTGGGACGCCGACCTGCTGCACCGCGTGGGCGCGGCGCTCGGCCGGGAGACCCGCGGCAACGACGTCGCGGTGCTGCTCGGCCCCGGCGTGAACATGAAGCGCTCCCCGCTGTGCGGGCGCAACTTCGAGTACTTCTCCGAGGACCCGGCGCTGGCCGGCGACCTGGCGACCGCGCTGGTGCAGGGCATCCAGTCCGAGGGCGTCGGCACCTCGCTCAAGCACTACGCCGCGAACAACCAGGAGACCGACCGCATGCGCGTCTCCGCCGAGGTGGACGAGCGCACCCTGCGCGAGATCTACCTGCCGGCCTTCGAGCGCGTCGTCACGCGCGCGCAGCCGTGGACGGTCATGTGCTCGTACAACAAGATCAACGGCACCTACGCCTCGCAGGACCACTGGCTGCTGACCGAGGTGCTGCGCGACGAGTGGGGCTTCGAGGGCCTGGTCGTCTCCGACTGGGGCGCCGTGGTCGATCGCGTCTCCGCCGTCGCCGCCGGCCTGGACCTGGAGATGCCCGCCACCGGCGGTCGCACCGACGCGCTCGTGGTCGACGCCGTCAAGAACGGCGAGCTGGACGAGTCCCTGCTCGACATCGCGGTGCGCCGCGTGCTGCGGATGGTCGCGCAGGCGCTGCCGGGCCTGGCCGAGCCGGGCACGATCGACGTGGACGCCCACCACGCGCTGGCCCGCGAGGCCGCCGCCGACGGCTCGGTGCTGCTGAAGAACGACCCGGTCGACGGCGCCCCCCTGCTGCCGCTGACCGATGCCGCCTCGGCCGTGGTGATCGGCGAGTTCGCCCGCACCCCGCGCTACCAGGGCGCCGGCTCCTCGCAGGTGAACCCGACCCGCCTGGACGACGCCCTGACCGCGCTGCGCACCGCCACCGGCACCGACCTGCCGTTCGCCGCCGGCTTCTCGGTGGCCGGCGTCGAGGGCTCGCAGGACGCCGATGACGCCGCGCTGCTCGCGGAGGCCGTCGAGGTCGCCCGGGGCGCCGGGACCGTGCTGCTGTTCCTCGGCCTGCCCGCCCCCGACGAGTCCGAGGGCTACGACCGCACGCACCTCGACCTGCCCGCCAACCAGCGCGCGCTGATCGAGGCGGTCGCCGCGGTGAACCCCCGCGTCGTCGTCGTGCTCGCCAACGGCTCGGCCGTGTCGGTCGGCTGGCAGGACGCCACCCCGGCCGTGCTGGAGACCTGGCTCGGCGGTCAGGCCGGCGGCTCCGCGGTCGCGGACCTGCTGCTCGGCACCCGCAGCCCCTCCGGCCGCCTCGCCGAGACGATCCCGCACCGCGTGCAGGACACCCCGGCATTCGGCAACTTCCCCGGCGACAACGGCACCGTCCGCTACGGCGAGGGGGTGCTGATCGGCTACCGCTGGTACGACACCCGCCTGGTCGACGTCGCCTACCCCTTCGGCCACGGCCTGACCTACACGACCTTCGGCTACTCCGACGTCACCGCGACCGTCACCGGCGAGGGCCCGACCTCGGCGGTCGAGGTCACCGCGACGATCACCAACACCGGCGCCGTGCGCGGCGCCGAGGTGGTGCAGGTCTACGTGGGCGATCCGGAGGCCGCCGTGCTGCGCCCGGTGCACGAGCTCAAGGCGTTCGCGAAGGTCGACCTCGCGCCCGGCGAGCACCGCACGCTGACCTTCCGCCTCGACGCCCGCGACCTGTCCTACTGGCACCCCGGCCTGCGCCGGTGGGTGGTCGGCGGCGGCCGCACGGTGATCGAGGTCGGCGCGTCCTCCCGCGACATCCGGGGCACCGCCGAGGTCGCCGTCACCGGCGAGCCGCTGTGGGGCACGCTGTCGGCGGCCGACACCCTCACCGAGTGGCTGGCGCACCCGGTCGGCGCACCGATCGTGCAGGCCCGCCTGGACGGCGTCGAGCTCGACCCGATGATGGTGCCGATGATGGGCGAGATGCCGATGCGCGTGCTGGCCGGCTTCGGCATGGCCGGCTTCGACACCGCCGAGCTGGAGGCCATGGTGGCGCAGGCCGCCGCCTGATCCGTCCCGCAGACCGTTCGGCCCCGTCGCCCGCACCAGCGGTCGGCGGGGCCGAACGCATGACGGCGTGTCCGGGCTCACGTCCGCGCGGGCCGGTCGTCCCACCTGTGCGGGACGACCGGATGAGACCCTGGTGGCCACGGGCGCGAGGGGCGCGACCGGGCGTACGAGGAGGTCAGCACCATGGCAGCACCGCGGGTGGTCGTCGTCGGCGGCGGGTACGGCGGGTCCCGGGTGGCCTCCCTGCTCGACGACGTGGCCGAGGTCGTCCTGGTCGAGCCCAAGGACGCGTTCGTGCACGCCTCCGCCGCCCTGCGCGCGGCCGTGGACCCGGAGTGGGAGGACCGCGTCTTCTTCGGCTACGACCGGCTGCTGACGCACGGCTCCGTGGTGCGGCAGCGCGTCGAGCGCGCCACCTCCACCGGGGTCCGCCTGGACGACGGGCAGGCGCTGGACGCCGACTACCTGGTGCTCGCCACCGGCACCGCCTACCCGTTCCCCGCCAAGTTCATCGAGAGCGAGACCCACGTCGCCCGCGCCCGGCTGGCCCGGATGCGCGAGGGCCTGGCGCAGGCCGAGCGGGTGCTCGTCGTCGGCGCCGGGGCAGTCGGCCTCGAGCTGGTCGGCGAGCTGCTGGACGCCTACCCCGACCTGGCGATCACCCTGGTCGACCAGGAGGACGACGCGCTGTCCTCCGGCGACTACCTGCCCGAGCTGCGCAGCTCGATCCGCGAGCAGCTGGCCGACCGGAAGGTCGACTTCGTGCTCGGCTCACGGCTCGGCTACCTGCCGCCCTCCGACGTCGGCGTCTACGAACCCTTCGTGGTCGACACCGAGGCCGGCGTGCGCATCGAGGCGCAGATGTGGTTCCGCTGCTACGGCAACCTGCCCGCCGGCGACTACCTGGCCGGCGACCTCGCGGGGGTGCGCAACGGCCTGGGCGAGGTGCGGGTCGACCCCACGCTCGCCGTCACCGGCCACCCCGCGGTGTTCGCGGTGGGCGACCTCACCGACGTGCCCGAGTCCAAGCGCGCCTCGGCCGCCCGGGACCACGCCGACGTCGTCGCCGCGAACATCCGCGCGCTGATCGCCGGCGAGCCCGCCACCCGCACCTACGCCCCGGCGCCGGAGCGGATCGTGCTGCCGCTGGGTCGCACCGGCGGCGCCTCGCAGGTCGCCGACGAGCACGGGGAGCACCGGATCCTCGGGCCGGAGGAGACCAGCCGGATCAAGGGCGCCGACCTGTTCAGCACGGAGGTCGGCGCGCTGTTCGCGTGACGCCCGGCGGCGCGCCCGCGCCTCAGGCCGTGCGACGCCGACGGCGCAGGCGCGTCCAGACGAAGTGCACGACGACCACCACGATCGCCGCGTACACCGCGTAGTTCAGGTAGTCGGAGTAGTGCCCGACGTCCTCCCACTGCGCGCCGAGCACGTAGCCGGCGACCACCAGGGCGCTGTTCCAGACCGCGCTGCCGAGCGTCGTGTAGAGCAGGAAGCGCCCCATCGGCATGCGCTCGATGCCCGCCGGGATCGAGATCAGGCTGCGCACCACCGGCACGCAGCGCCCGATCAGCACCGCCGTGCCGCCGTGCCGGACGAACCACGCCTCGGCACGATCGAGGTCCTCGACCTCCATCAGCGGGATCTTCTCCAGCCACCGGCGGATCCGCTCGCGACCGAGGCCGGCACCGATCAGGTACAGCAGCCACGCGCCGAGCACCGCCCCCAGCGTCGCGCCCACGATCGCCCACGCCAGCGACATCCGGCCCTGGCTGGCGACGTAGCCGGCGACCGGCAGCACGACCTCGGAGGGGATCGGCGGGAACAGGTTCTCCAGCGCGACCAGCAGGCCGACGCCGATCGGGCCGAGGGCGTCCACGACGTCGACCACCCAGCCGGCGAGGCCGGTGAGCTCGGGGTCAGCGGACGCGGCGGCGGCCGGGGCGGTGAGGGCGAGGATCGTTCTCATCGCGATCGATCCTCGCACGCGCGCGTGCCGGCCACCTGCGCGCGGCCTGCGCCCGCCCGGACCCCCGCCCCACCTTCACCGAACCCGCACAGCAAGGTCGAGATCGCAGCAGATGTCGCTTCCCGGCGCGGGAAGGAGCATCTACTGCGATCTCGACGAGGGGCCGGCCCTCAGGCGCGGGTGAGCGTGAGGTGCTGGGCCTCGGGCTCGCGGTCGGCGCGGACGGTGTCGCCGTCGTGCACCTCGCCGGAGAGGATCATCCTGGCCAGGCGGTCACCGATCTCGCGCTGCACGAGCCGGCGCAGCGGGCGGGCGCCGTACGCCGGGTCGAAGCCCTCGATCGCCAGCCACTCGCGGGCGGCCGGGGTGACGTCCAGCGTGAGCCGGCGGTCGCGCACCCGGGCGGACAGCTGGCCGACCTGGATGTCGACGATCCGGGTGAGCTCATCCAGCGAGAGCGGGTCGAACAGCACCGTGTCGTCCAGCCGGTTGAGGAACTCCGGCTTGAACGCCTGCCTGACCTCGGACATCACGGCCTCACGCTTCGCAGCCTCGTCCAGCACCGGGTCCACCAGGAACTGCGAGCCGAGGTTCGAGGTGAGGATGAGGATGACGTTCCGGAAGTCGACCGTGCGGCCCTGCCCGTCGGTGAGCCGACCGTCGTCGAGCACCTGGAGCAGGATGTCGAAGACCTCGGGGTGGGCCTTCTCGACCTCGTCCAGCAGCAGCACGGAGTAGGGACGGCGGCGGACGGCCTCGGTGAGCTGGCCGCCCTCCTCGTAGCCGACGTAGCCGGGAGGGGCGCCGATCAGCCGCGCGACGGCGTGCCGCTCGGAGTACTCGGACATGTCGATCCGCACCATGGCGCGCTCGTCGTCGAACAGGAAGTCCGCGAGCGCCTTGGCGAGCTCGGTCTTGCCGACGCCGGTGGGGCCGAGGAACAGGAACGAGCCGGTGGGGCGGTCGGGGTCGGCGATCCCGGCGCGCGAGCGGCGCACGGCGTCGGACACGGTGGCGACGGCGGCGCGCTGGCCGATCAGCCGTTCGCCGATCACGTCCTCCATCCGCAGCAGCTTGGCGGTCTCGCCCTCCAGCAGCCGGCCGGCGGGGATGCCGGTCCACGCAGCGACCACCTCGGCGATCTCGTCCGGACCGACCTTGTCGGCGATCATCGGGGCCGCCGGGGTCACGACCTCCTCGGCCTGCTCGGCGGACTCGGCGGCCGCGATCTCCTTCTCGACCGCCGGGATCTCGCCGTACTGGAGGCGCGCGGCACCGGCGAGGTCGCCCTCGCGCAGCAGCCGGTCGGCGGTGGAGCGCAGCTCGTCCAGGCGCGCCTTGAGGTCACCGACCAGGTTGTGCCCGGCCTTCTCCTTCTCCCAGCGCGCGGTCAGCCCGGCCAGCTCCTCGCGGCGGTCGGCCAGGTCGGCGCGCAGCTTCTCCAGCCGCTCGGCGGAGGCGGGGTCGTCGGCCTCGGACAGCACGACCTCCTCCATCTCCAGCCGGGTCACGGCGCGCTGGAGCTCGTCGATCTCGATCGGGGAGGAGTCGAGCTCCATCCGCAGCCGGGAGGCCGCCTCGTCGACCAGGTCGATCGCCTTGTCGGGCAGCTGGCGGCCGGTGATGTACCGGTCGGAGAGCGCGGCGGCGGCGACCAGGGCCGCGTCGGCGATCGTCACCTTGTGGTGCGCCTCGTACCGCTCCTTGAGCCCGCGCAGGATCGCGACGGTGTCCTCGACCGAGGGCTCGCCGACGAAGACCTGCTGGAACCGGCGCTCCAGGGCGGGGTCCTTCTCGATCCGCTCCCGGTACTCGTCCAGCGTGGTGGCACCGACCAGGCGCAGCTCGCCGCGGGCCAGCATGGGCTTGAGCATGTTGCCCGCGTCCATCGCGCCCTCGCCGCCGGCGCCCGCGCCGACGACGGTGTGCAGCTCGTCGATGAAGGTGACGACCTCGCCGTCGGAGGAGGTGATCTCCGCCAGCACGGCCTTGAGGCGCTCCTCGAACTCGCCGCGGTACTTCGCCCCGGCGACCATGGCGGCCAGGTCGAGCGAGATCAGCCGCTTGCCGCGCAGGGACTCCGGCACGTCACCGGCCACGATGCGCTGGGCGAGGCCCTCGACGACGGCGGTCTTGCCGACGCCGGGCTCGCCGATCAGCACCGGGTTGTTCTTGGTGCGGCGGGACAGCACCTGGATCACGCGGCGGATCTCGGCGTCGCGGCCGATCACCGGGTCGAGGCGACCCTCGGCTGCGCGGCGGGTGAGGTCGACGCCGTACTGCTCCAGCGCCTTGTAGGTGCCCTCCGGGTTCGGGCTGGTGACGCGCGCGCTCCCGCGCACGGTCGGCAGGGCGGCGGCCAGCGCGTCCCGGGAGGCGCCCTGGGCGCGCAGGGCATCGGCGACACCGGTCTGACCTGCGGCGATCCCGAGCAGCAGGTGCTCGGTGGAGACGTAGTCGTCCCCGAGGGCGCGCGCCTCGGAGGAGGCCGCGTCGATGACGGTCGCGGTGGCCCGCGACGGGGTGGGCTGGCTGACGCTCGACCCGCTGGCGGTGGGCAGCCCCACCAGCACGGCACGCACCGCGCGCCCGAGGGCGACCCGGTCCGCGCCGACCGCATCGAGCAGGCCGTTCGCGACACCGCCCTCCTGGGCGAGCAGCGCGTTCAGCAGGTGCGCAGGCTCGAGCTGCGGGTTGCCGGCGGCCGTCGCCTGCTGGATGGCGTCGCCGATCGCGTCCTGCGACTTGGTGGTGAACTTCGCGTCCAACGTCCCCTCCGGTCGGTCGTGCACTCGTGGTCTCGGGACCGGTGGGATCCGCCACCGGCCTCTGGTCCAACCTCGACAGAGTTGAGCGTATTCCGCTCAAGTCTGTCCGTCGAGCGGGGGCGCGCGGTCGGCGCCCTCACCAGCGGTCGATGCGCCTGACGGGTCAAAGGTCATGACAGCCGGTCACAACGATGGAGCGCGTTCCAGTCACGGGTCGACGACCCCGCTGTCACAATCCGCGAACCCCTGCCGACACCCTCGCACGAGGCTCGGGCGCGACCGGTCTTCACCGCACCGACACGCGCCGGAAACCTCCCGGCTTGTCCGAACTGTGGACTTCTGATCAGCACAAACTCCCGCAAACCGGACAGGTCAAGAGTGAGGTAGGTCACAAAATCACCCGGAATCGGGGTCCGGGTTTGCGTCGTCGCCGACCGGTCCAACACTCTTGGGTCCACTCCCAGCGAGCACCGCACCGAGTCACAGCGATCGACCGATCAGACCGAGAGATCGCCCCTCCGAACGGGTGAACCCGACCCGCCACCGCAGCACCCCAGTCACAGCGATCGGCCACCACCGGCGACCCCGCCGGCGCGAACCCGCCGACCCGACCTCGACCCGGACCCCCCTCGGCGTCCGCACCCCCTGCACCCGCCGCGTCACCGTCGCCGCCGGCTCCGAACCCCGACCGCGCCGAGGTGAGCGATGTTCATCTTCATCCTGCAGATCCGGCACATGCTCGAGCACCAGGCCGAGCTCTACCTGTTCGCCGTCTTCTCCGCCCTCGTCTGGGCGCTCTGGATCCTCAAGGTCGTGCTGTCCCGGCGCTACCGCCCGTGGACCGCCGAGCACCACGAGACCACCAGCGTGATCGTCCCCGTGGTGGACGAGCCGCTCGACCTGTTCCGCGACGTGCTGACCCGCGTCACCGAGCAGCGGCCGGACGAGGTGATCGTGGTGATCAACGGCAAGCCGAACCCCGGCCTGGAGGCGGTCTGCGACGAGTTCGCCCCGCTGGTCCGCTGGGTGCACACCCCGATCCCCGGCAAGCGCAACGCGGTCAAGATCGGCACCGAGATGTCCCGCTACGACATCACCGTGCTGCTCGACTCCGACACCGTGTGGACGCCCGGCACGCTGCCCGAGCTGCTCAAGCCCTTCGCCGACTCCTCGATCGGCGGGGTCACCACCCGGCAGCGCATCCTCGAGCCGACCCGCTCCTGGATCACCCGCTGGGCCGACTGGCTGGAGAACTCCCGCTCGCTCTACTCGATGCCCGCGCAGTCGGTGCTCGGCCAGGTGGGCTGCCTGCCCGGCCGCACGATCGCCTTCCGCCGGCACATCCTGATCGACGTCATGGACGACTTCATGACCCAGCGGTTCATGGGGGTGTTCCTCGAGGTCTCCGACGACCGCACCCTGACCAACCTCACGCTCAAGCAGGGCTACCGGACCGTCTACCAGCACACGAGCCTGGTCTACACCGACGCCCCTCTGCAGGTGAAGAAGCTGTTCAAGCAGCAGCTCCGCTGGGCGCGCGGCAGCCAGTACAACACCCTGCGGATGCTGCCCTGGATGCTCGGGCACGCGCCGATCCTGGCGGTGTTCTTCCTGACCGACATCATCCTGCCGTTCCTTCTGGTCGGGACGATCGCCGGCTGGATCTACCGCTCGCTGAGCGGCACCGGCGTGAACCTCTACCAGGCGATGCTCGACTCCTACGGCGCGCAGGCCGGCTGGTTCTGGGTGATCGCACTGATGATCACCTCCTCGGTGCTCAGCATGGCGATCCGGCAGATCCGGCACCTGCAGGAGGTGCCCAGCGACTTCTTCCGGCTGCCGGTCTACATCATCGTCTCGACATTCTTCCTGATGCCGGTGCGGCTGCTCGGGTTCCTGCGGATGGCGCACGCCTCCGGCTGGGGCACCCGTGCCGGCGCCTACGCGGGCGGCGACCCGGGCACCGAGCCCGAGCAGCCGTCGAGCGGCGACCCCTCGCTGCTCACCGAGCTCGACCTGATGAGCCGGCCCGCGCCGGTGGACGTGGTGGACCGGGGCGACGGCGTCGGCTCGCTGCCGGTGCAGCGTGACCACGGGCCGGAGGGCGAGCCGGTGACGGTCGGCGCCCCCAGCACCACCGAGGTCGGCCCGGACGGCACGGTGCGCGTCACCGCCCCCGCCGCTGCTGCCGGGCTCGCCCCGGCGACCGCCACCGCCCCCGAGGGCCGACGAGCCGTCCGTGCCGCCGCCGCCCCTGCCCCCCGGTCCCGCCGCCGGCTCAACCCGCTCGCGGCCATCCCCTACGGGATCGCCGTGATCCTGTTCGCGCTGGAGGCGTTGCTCTATGTCTGACGCACCGATCAAGCTCACGTCCAGCACCGGCCGTGCCTGGTGGGCGCCGACCATGGGCCGGATGACCGTGAAGGCCCGGGTCGCCACCGTGTCGATCGTCGCGGCGCTGCTCGCGATCACCCTCGTGGTCTGGAACCTGCCCGGGGTGTCCTCGCTGGTCACCGGCGAGCCCGCCGGACCTACCGCCCGCGAGGCCGAGCTCGCCGCCGAGAACCAGCGGCTGGCCGAGCAGCTCCAGACCAGCCGCGCGCAGGCCGACTCGCTGCGCGACGTGCTCTCCGACGAGCAGGCCGCCCGGGAGAAGGGCGAGCAGGCCCGTGCCGAGGCGCAGGCCCAGCGCGAGGCCGAGGCCGCCGACGGCGGATCCGCCGCCGCCGGGTCGGGCTCCGGATCGTCCAGCCGGTCCGGGTCGTCGTCCTCCGGGTCGAAGAAGTCGTCCTCCGGGGACTCGCCGGCCAACGCGAGCCGGCCCGCCGCCGGTGCGGGTGCCGGGGCCGCCGCGCCCGCCGTGAAGCCGACCGCACCCGCCAAGGCGACGCTGCTCGACCCCGCGCAGCGGTACTTCGGGATGTACACCGAGCAGGCGCCGTTCAACTGGGCGACCTTCGACGCCGCGGCGTCCTCGGTGGGCCGCAGCCAGAGCATGGTCGGCTACTTCGGCGGCTGGGACGAGGACTTCCGCGCCAACGCCGTCACCCGGGCCTGGGAGCGCGGGCTGATGCCGATGCTGACCTGGGAGTCCCGGCCGATCGGCTCGGCCAACGACGTGGTGGACGAGCCGGAGTACTCGCTGCCGCGGATCATCGCGGGCGACTTCGACGCCTACCTGACGAAGTACGCGCAGGACGTCGTCGCCACCGGCCTGCCGCTGGCGATCCGCCTCGACCACGAGATGAACAGCATCTGGTACCCGTGGTCCGAGCAGACCGGGTCCGGCGCGTCGATCAACGGCAACAGCCCCGGCGACTACGTGAAGATGTGGCAGCACGTGCACGACATCTTCGAGGCGCAGGGCGCCAACCAGTACGTGATCTGGGTGTGGTCGCCGAACATCATCAACAACCTGCCCTCGGCGCTCCAGGGGATCGAGACCCTGCAGGGCCTGTACCCGGGCGACGCCTACGTCGACTGGGTGGGCGTCTCCGGCTACCAGCGCCCGCCGTACAAGACCGACAACAACAGCACGTTCTCGTACACCTACGACCGCACGCTGGACCAGCTCCGGGCGATCACCGACAAGAAGATCCTGCTGGCCGAGGTCGGCGCCTCCGAGACCGGCGGCACCAAGCCCGCGTGGATCACGTCGTTCTTCCAGGGCTTCGACCCCGGGGTCAACGACGACGTGATCGGCTTCGCCTGGTTCAACCTGGCCGTCTCCACCTACGTGTCCGGCGAGCTCGCCACGAACGACTGGCGCGTGACCTCCCGAGCGAACACCTTGGAGGCGTTCCGCCAGGGGATCGCCGACCCGGCGCGGAACTTCGGCGGCACCCCGAACGCCAACGCGCCGACGCTCGCCCCCTTCGCGGCGGCCACCGCGGCGCCGACCGCCACGGCCACCGCCACGGCCTCCCCGGAACCGACGGCCTCGCCGTCGCCCTCGGCCAGCCCGACCCCGACGCCCACCCCGAGCGCGTCGCCGTCCACGACCCCGACGCCCACGCCGACCCCGAGCCCGACGTCATGAGCCGGCGCCAGCGCCGACCCGGCGCCACCAGGCAGCACCCCGCACCCCGCCGCACACCCGAGGAGACCACGATGAACGACGCGTTCCTGTCCGCGGACGATCTCTCCGCCGCCGGACTCCCCCTCGACGAGACCGATCTCGACCTCGGCCCCGCACCCGTCGCCCCGATCCGGATCAGCGTCTTCGGCACCGGCTACCTCGGCGCCACCCACGCCGTCGCCATGGCCGAGCTCGGCTTCGAGGTGCTGGGCGCCGACACCGACCTCGGCAAGGTCGAGGCGCTGTCCGCCGGCAAGGTCCCGTTCTACGAGCCCGGGCTCGACCCGCTGCTCGAGAAGCACCTGGACACCGGCCGGCTGCGGTTCACCACCGATCTCGCCGCCGCGGCGGCCTGGGGCGACGTGCACTTCATCTGCGTCGGCACCCCGCAGATGAAGACCTCGCACGCCGCGAACCTCGCCTACGTGGAGTCCGCCGCGACCACGATCGCGCAGAACCTCACCAAGGACGCGCTGATCGTCGGCAAGTCCACCGTCCCGGTCGGCACCGCCGCGCGGCTGCGCACGCTGGTGGCCGAGCACGCCCCCGCCGGCGTGCGGGTCGAGCTGGTGTGGAACCCGGAGTTCCTGCGGGAGGGAAAGGCCGTGGAGGACACGCTGCACCCCGACCGCATCGTGATCGGTGGGACCAGCCCGCGGGCCGAGGCGACGCTGCGTGAGGTCTACGCGGGGCCGATCGCCGAGGGCACCCCGGTCGTCGTCACCGACCTGCCGACCGCCGAGCTGGTCAAGGTCAGCGCCAACGCGTTCCTCGCCACCAAGATCTCGTTCATCAACGCGATCGCCTCGGTGTGCGAGGCCGCCGACGCGGACGTCACCGTGCTCGCCGACGCCCTGGGCCACGACGCGCGGATCGGCCGGCAGTTCCTCGACGCCGGCCTCGGCTTCGGCGGCGGCTGCCTGCCCAAGGACATCCGCGCCCTGATGCACCGGGCGAACGAGCTCGGCGCCTACCGGGCGTCGGCGCTGCTCCAGCAGGTCGACGAGATCAACATGGGTCAGCGCGAGCGCGTGCTCGACATGACGGTCAAGGCCTGCGGCGGCTCGGTGCTCAACCACCGGATCGGCGTGCTGGGCGCGGCGTTCAAGCCGCACACCGACGACGTGCGGGACTCGCCGGCGCTGAACGTCGCGGCGGCCCTGCACCTGCGCGGCGCCCAGGTCACCGTCTACGACCCCGAGGCCGGCGACACCGCACGCCGCTCGTTCCCGACGCTGTCCTACGCCACCTCGGTGGACGAGGCGGTCGAGGGCACCGACGTGGTGCTGGTGCTCACCGAGTGGGACCAGTTCGTCACCGCCGACCCGGACCGGCTGGCCGGGCTGACCAACGCCCCGCGGGTGATCGACGCCCGGGGCAAGCTCGACCCGGGCCGCTGGCGCGACGCGGGGTGGGAGTTCGCCGGGCTCGGGCGCACCGCGGCCTGACGTCCACGAGGGCCGGGTGCCGGCCGGCGCGTCCCACGAGGGGGAGGACGCGGTGGCCGGCACCCGGGCGACGAGCGGCCCCGGCGGGGGTGGCGTGCGGAGGGCACGCCGGTCCTGCCGGGGCCGTGCTGCGTGCGGGGTCGCACCGGGCGGCGGCCGGGTCTGGTGGGTGTGGGTGCGCGGTGGTCTGATGGACGTCCACGGCAGCGTCGACGAGGGGGACCCCATGAGCGTGCACGAGACGACCTGGCCCGACGGCACGCCCGCCTGGGCCGACCTCGCCGTCCCCGACCTGGAGACCGCGCGACGGTTCTACCGATCGCTGCTCGGCTGGGAGTTCGACATCGGCCCCGCCGAGGCCGGGCACTACTCGACCGCGCTGGTCGGCGGGCGGGCGGTGGCCGCGATCGGCCCGGTGCCGCCGGGGGCCGAGGGCGCCCCGACCGCCTGGCTGACGCACCTCGCCACCTCCGACGCCGCCGCTGCCGCCGACCGGGCCGCCGCAGCGGGCGGGCAGGTGGTCGTCGCGCCGATGCCGGTGATGGACTTCGGCACGATGGCCGTGGTGCTCGACCCGACCGGTGCGGTGGTCGCGCTCTGGCAGGCCGGCAGCCACCACGGCGCCGCGCTGGTGAACGAGCCCGGCGCGATGATCTGGAACGAGCACCTGTCCCCCGCGTTCGGGCCCGCCAAGCAGTTCTACGGCGCCCTGTTCCCGTACACGATCAGCGACATGAGCGGCCCCGGCTTCGACTACGCCACCCTCGACCTCGACGGGCACCAGGTCGGCGGGATCGGCGGGTCCTCCGCTGCCGTGGGGGCGTGGGAGGTGTACTTCGCCGTGCGGGACACCGACGCCACCGCGGCCGAGGCGGAGCGGCTCGGCGGCACGGTCGCGCACCCCGCGCAGGACAGCCCCTACGGGCGGATGGCCGGGATCACCGGACCGTTCGGCGAGCGGTTCTGGCTGATGTCCACCGACGACCCGAGCAGCCCGCCGGTGTCCTGACCGGGACGTCCTCGGACATTTCCCCTAGCGTGGTCCGCATGACGCCGCTGTTCCGCCGCTCGCGCACGCGGGCCGACGACGCCACCGAGGTCCCGCTCGCGCCCTACCGGATGCTCGCCGAGCCCGCCCCGATCACCGCGCTCGACACCTGGCCGCGCCTGCACGAGCAGTACACCCACGTGGTCGGCTGGTCGCTGCTCGGTCACGGGTTCCTCGTGAACACCGAGACCGGTGAGCACGCCGTGCTGCACCCGCTGGCCGACGGGCTCAAGAGCTACGGCTCGTTCGCGTCCACCGCCGACTTCCGCGCGCAGGTGCTCGACGACGAGGGGTTCTGCGACTACGTGCTCCAGCCATGGCTCGTCGAGCGGGTGCGCGCCCGGATCGGCGACCCCGCGGAGAACCAGGTGTACATGCCGGTGCCCTACCCGTTCCTCGGCGGCTCCGGCGAGCCCGAGACCTACGACATGGGCGACGTGTGGGTGTTCTGGTCGATCGTCGGCGGGATGTTCCTCGGCGACTGAGGCCGGTCACCGGGAGCGGACGGGCGGGTCGGACGTGACCGTCCGGCGTGCGGCCGGGGCAGCGAGCCGGACCAGCGGTCGACGCCAGTAGGCTCGCCGGGTGCCCGCGCCCGACGACCCGCAGCCCGTGCCGACCGACCGGCCCGGCGACGCGTTCCGTCATCCCGCGCAGAGCGCCGGCGAACCGGTCCGCACCTTCCACCCGCGCCGGGCGACCCTCGGCGAGCGCCGCACCGACGCGCTGGCCCGCCTGTTCCCGCTGCTCGGCTTCTCCGTGCACGACCCGGACCTCGGGCTCGCCCCGGTCGACGCCACCGGCCACCTCGACGCGGTCCGGCTGTTCGGCCGCACCGCCCCGCTGGTGCTCGAGATCGGTTCCGGCATGGGGGACGCCACCGTCGCCATGGCCGCCGCCGACCCCGGTCGCGACTACCTCGCCGTCGAGGCGCACCTGCCCGGCATCGCCAACCTGCTCGCCCTGGTGGAGGACCACGGGCTGACCACCGTGCGGGTGGCCTACGGCGACGCCCTCGACCTGGTCCGCCGCACGATCGCCGAGGGATCGCTGGACGCGGTGCACGTGTACTTCCCCGACCCCTGGCCGAAGGCCCGCCACCACAAGCGCCGGATCGTCGCCGGCCCGCACGTCGCCCTGCTGCGCAGCCGGCTCGTCCTCGGCGGCACCCTGCACTGCGCGACCGACTGGGAGCCCTACGCCGAGCAGATGCTCGAGGTGGTCGCCGCCGACCCCGGTCTGACCAACCCCTCCGGAGGGTACGCCCCGCGCCCGGCGTCCCGCCCGGTCACCCGTTTCGAGCGCCGCGGGATCGACGCCGGCCGCACGATCCACGACGTGATCGCCGTCCGCACCTCCTGACCCGCGCCCCCACGCACACCTCCCGACGCCGAGCTTGCGCGAATGCCTGCTTCCCGCGCGCTGAAGCCTGCATTCGTGCAACCTCGGCGCGGCGCGGCGCGGGCGCGCGGGCACGGCGGGCGCGCGGGCACGCCGTCAGGAGCTGAGCGTGTCGATGCGGACGACCCGGTCGGCGGAGCGGACCGCGCCGGGGCGGTGCGCGATCACCAGCACGGTCCTGCCCCGGCAGACCTCGGCCAGCGCGCCCTGGATCTCGTGCTCGGTGGCGACGTCGAGCTGGCTGGTGGCCTCGTCGAGCACGAGCACCGGGGCGTCCAGCAGCAGCGCGCGGGCGATGGCGACGCGCTGGCGCTGCCCGCCGGACAGCCGCTCGCCCATCTCGCCGACGCGGGTCTGGTAGCCGTCGGGCATCGCCAGGATCGTGTCGTGCAGGGCGGCCCGGCGGCAGGCCTCCGCGAGCTGCTCGTCGGTGGCGTCGGGCGCGGCGAGCCGCAGGTTGGCGGCCAGGGTGTCGTTGAACAGGTACGTGCTCTGGCCGACCACGGCGACGGTGCGACGCAGGTCGGCGAGCGTGAGGTCCCGCACGTCGACCCCGCCGAGCAGCACCCGTCCGGAGTCGGGGTCCCAGGCGCGGGTCAGCAGGTTGACCAGCGTGGACTTGCCGGAGCCGGACGGTCCGACCACCGCCGTGGTGGTGCCGGCGGGCACGTGCAGGTGCGCCTCCACCAGCACCGGCCGGGCCTCGGCGGGCGTGCCCGCGCGATCAGCGCCCGGGTCCTCGACGTCGGGATCGATCTGCTCGACCGGGTAGCCGAAGGTGACGCCCTCGAACCGGATGTCCAGCGCACCGGCCGGCACGGGCACCGGCTGCGCGGGGTCGTTGGTGGCGGGCGGCGCGTCGGTGATCCGCCACACCCGACGCGCGGCGGCGAAGGCCTGCTCCAGGTCCGGCGCGACGTCCTCGACGGCGAGCACCGGCGTGAACACCGCGAGCGCGACCACGACGGCCACCGCGTAGGCGGACCAGTCGAGCGCGCCGGAGGCGACCCGGGCCGAGCCGACCAGCGCGACCGCGGCGACGGCGGCGACCATGAGCACGGCGTTCGCGGCGCGGCGGCGGGCGGTCCAGACGGCCAGCACGTCGAGGCCGGCACCGACCTCCTCGGCGGCGGCGCGGGCGGCGGCGCGGCGGCGTCCGGCAGCCCCGAAGGCCAGCACCTCGCGCACGCCCTGCAGGGACTCGGTGACGATCTGCGCGGTGCGACCCCGGGCCGCGCGCACCCGGGCGGCGGCACGGGCGCTGGGCTCGCGGCCCCACGCGGGCACGACCGCACCGGCCAGCACGAGGAACGGCAGCAGCACCAGCGCGAGCACCGGGTCCCCGGCGACGGCCAGAGTCGCCAGCACCACCACCGGCACGACGACGGCGCTCACCGCCGGCACCAGCGTGTGCGCGAAGAACACCTCGACCCGGTCGACGTCCTTGGTGGCGCGGGCGACCAGGTCGCCGGTGCGCCGGGACAGCACGCCGGCCGGCGCCTGCGGGGCGAGCCGGTCGTAGAAGTCGACGCGCAGCATCGCCAGCGCTCGGAACGCGACGGCGTGCCCGGTGAACTGCTCCAGGTAGCGCAGCACGCCCTTGACCAGCGACAGCACGACCAGGGTCCACACCACGGGGGCGATCGCGGCGTCGGGGTCCGTGGCGACACGGGTGATCCCCCACGCGGCGACCGCGAGCAGCGCGATGCCGAGCAGCTGACCGACCACCCGGCACACCAGCGAGGCGGCGAGCGGCGGCAGCACCGGGCGGCCGAAGCGCACCAGCCGGCGGGAGACCTCGGCGCGGGACAGCGCGGTGGGCGCGGCGGACGTCACCGCCGGGCTCGCGGTCGGGGCGGCGGTCACCGGGCGTCCTCCGTGGTCGGTGCGCCCACGCCGGACAGGTCCAGCGCGCGGGCGTAGTACGAGTCGATGCTGCCGAGCGCGTCCGGCGGTCCCTGCTCCACGATCCGCCCCTCGGCGAGCACCAGCACCTGGTCGGCGCCGCGCACGGTGCTGAGGCGGTGCGCGACGATCAGCACGGTCCGGCCCTCGCCGGCGCGGTCCAGGGCGTCGACCAGCGCGGCCTCGGAGGCGGCGTCGACCTGGCTGGTCGGCTCGTCGAGCACCAGGATCGGCGCGTCCTTGAGCAGCGCGCGTGCCACCGCGACCCGCTGCGCCTGCCCGCCGGACAGCGACAGCCCGCGCTCCCCCACGCGGGTGGCGAGCCGGTCCGGGAACCGGCGCACGTCGTCGGCGAGGTTGGCCTGCGCGAGCACGTCCCACAGCCGCTCGTCGTCGGCGTCCGGCGCGGCCAGCCGCAGGTTGTCGGCGAGGGTGCCGGTGAACAGGTAGGTGGTCTGCGCGACCACGGCGGTCTGCGCGCGCAGCCAGTCCACCGGCACGGTGGTGGCGTCGTGCCCGGCCACCCGCACGCTGCCCGAGGCCGGACGCAGGTGGGCCTGGACCAGGGCGGCGACCGTCGACTTGCCCGATCCGGACGGGCCGATCAGGGCGACCCGGCCCCCGCGCGGGACGGTGAACGACACCCCGTCGAGCACCGGCCGACCACCCGGGTAGGCGAAGGTGACGTCGGTCAGCGCCAGCGCCTCCTCGGACGCCGCGCCGGCAGCCGGCACCCGCACGCCCGGCGCATCGGCCACCGCGGCGGGCTGCGCGAGCACGGTGTCGATCTCCCGCACCGCGGCACGCCCGCCCATGCCGACGTAGAAGAACTGCCCGACCCGGTCCAGCGGCTCCAGCAGCACGGTCGAGACCAGCACCACCGTGATCGCCTGACCGGCGGTGATCGCCCCGTCGCCGAGCCGGACGGCCGCCAGCGCGGCGGCGGCGGTGACCATGGCCAGCGAGAACGACGAGTCGATCACCAGCAGCACCACCTGGTTGCGCGCGAGCAGGCTCATCACCATCCGGCGCAGGTGCTCGGCGCTGCGGGCCAGCTCGAGACCCTTGACCTGCGCCCGCCCGAAGGCGGTGGCGGTCGGCAGCCCCTGGATCGCGTCGAGGTACTGGGCGGCGAACCGGCGCGAGGTCATCCGGTACCGCCCCGACACGCCGCGGAACGCCCGCTGGAACCCGCCGACCAGCAGCGGGATCGCCGGGATCGCCAGCGCCAGCCAGCCGGCGACCACCCAGTCCACGGCCAGGCCGATGCCGAGCAGGGCGATCACCGGGACCGTCATCGACGCGAGGATCGGCCGGCGGAACGTCGCCTCGAAGCCCGCGGCACGCTCCACGCCGTCGGTGGCGGTGGAGACGAACCGTCCGGAGGACTCCTGCGTGCGGAACGCGACGCCGAGCCGGAACATCTGGTCGAGCAGCACGTCGCGGCGCACTCCCTCGCGCGGGGCGACCGCGCCGAGACTGGTGCGCGGTCCGGCGTAGGCGGCGGCGGCGAGGGCCAGCAGCGCGACCACCAGCACCACGATCGCGGTGGCGGACGGGCCGGTGCCGGTGCGGGCCCCGTCGATCACCGAGCCGAGGGTCAGGTACGCGGTGGTGCTCGCGGCCGCGACCACCCAGGTCAGCGCGGCGGGCTGCCAGTCCACCCGGCGCGGCAGCGGCGGGGTGGGGACGACGGGCGGGCCGACGGGGCCGGTGGGACGGCCGGGATGGCCCGCGCCCGGCCGACCGCCGGGGTGGCCGGCACCCTCACGCGCCGCGGCCTCCGCGGGTCGCTGCGCGGCCGCCCCTCCGGGTCGCTGCGCTCCGTGCCGATCAGTCATGCGGGCTGTCCTTCGTCCAGGTGCTGCGGGTCGTCCACGAGCACGATGCCATCTGCGGCGGTCCAGAGGCACGGTCGGGCAGCACGAGCAGCGCGCCGGTGCGCGGGTGGGTGAGCACCTCGACGGGGTGCCGGTAGACCGTCGACAGCAGCTCGGGGCGCAGCACCTCGGACGGGGTGCCGATCCCGGCCACCCGTCCGTCGGCGAGCACCAGCACCCGGTCCGCGCAGGCGGCGGCCAGGGTCAGGTCGTGCAGCACCGCCACCACGGCGTCGCCCGCACGTGCCCGGTCCTGCGCCCGGTCGAGCACGAGCTCCTGGTGCCGGATGTCCAGCGCGGCGGTCGGCTCGTCCAGCAGCAGCACGGCGGTGCGCTGGGCGCGCGCCCGGGCGAACGCGACGCGCGCCTTCTCCCCGCCGGACAGCGTCGGGAACCGGCGGGCGGCCAGGTGCCGCACCTCGGCCTCGGCCAACGCGTCGGCGACGACCGCCTCGTCCTCGTCCTCGGCGTCGGTCCCGCGCCAGGGCGCCCGCCCCATCCGCACCACGTCCACCGCCGGGAACGGGAAGCTCAGCCGGTGCTCCTGGAGCAGCACCGCGCGGGTGCGCGCCAGGTCGCCGGGCCGCTGCCGGTGCGCGTCGGCATCCGACCCGAGGTACCGCACGGACCCGGCGGTCGGTGCGAGGTCCCCGGCGAGCAGGCCGAGCAGCGTCGACTTGCCGGCACCGTTCGGCCCGACCACCGCCAGCAGCTCGCCGGCCCGCACGTCCAGGTCCACGCCGTCGAGCAGCGTCGCCCCGTCGATCGTGAAGCCGAGGCCCCGCGCGACCACCGCGGCGCTCACGCCCAGCCTCCCGCCGAGCGCCGGGTGCGCCGGATCAGCCAGAAGAAGAACGGCCCGCCGACCAGCGCGGTCAGCATGCCGATCGGCAGGTCTGCGTAGGCCACCGCGGTGCGCGCCACCAGGTCGGCGGCGAGCACCAGCACCGCCCCGCCGAGCGCGCTGAGCGGGACCAGCACCCGGTGGCCGGGGCCGAGGGCCATCCGCACCAGGTGCGGCACCACCAGCCCGACGAACGAGATGATCCCGCAGAACGCCACCGCCCCGGCGGTGAGCAGCGCGACCACCACCACCGCGACGATCCGCAGCCGCTCCACGTCCACGCCGACGTGCCGGGCGGCCCGCTCGCCGAGCGCCAGCAGGTCCAGCCGCCGGGCCAGCAGCACCGCACCGAGGATCCCGACCGCGACCAGCGGCGCCACCACGGCGACGTACTGCCAGCGGGTGCCGTTCAGGCTGCCGAGCTGCCAGAACACGATCTGCTCGCGCTCCTGGGTGTCGCCGAGGAAGGTGAGGAAGGCGATCCCGGCGCCGCACACCGCGTTCACCGCGACACCGGTCAGCACCAGCGTCACCACCTCGGTCCGCCCGTTCGACCGTGCCAGCAGGTACACCAGCAGCGTGGTCGCCAGCCCGCCGGCGAAGGCCAGGAAGGCGGTGGTGAACGCGCCGAAGAACGTCAGCCCGAGCACGATCCCGGTGCAGGCCGCCACCGCCGCCCCGGCGGAGACGCCGACCACGCCGGGCTCCGCGAGCGGGTTGCCGAACACGCCCTGCATCACGGCCCCGGCGGTGGCCAGCGCGGCGCCGACCAGCGCCGCCATCACCACCCGCGGGAACCGGATCGTCCACAGGGCCGCGTCGCCGTTCGGGTGGCTGGGCAGCGGGCCGACGTCCAGGCCGAGCCGGTGCAGCACCGATCCCAGCACCTCGGCCGGGGGCACGTGCAGCTGCCCGGTGCCGGCGGCCACCACGGCCAGCGTCAGCAGCGCGAGCACCAGGGCGATCGTCACCGGCACCACCCGCGACGGGCGCGCAGCGGGCAGCGCGGGGGCGTCGGCGGCGGTGTCGTCCGGGCGCGGGGCGTCCCGGACCGCCGTCGCCGTCACCCCTCCTCCGCGTAGAACGCCCGCGCCAGCGCGTCGAGGGTCTGCGCCGAGGTCGGCCCGAAGCTGAGGATCTGCGTGTCGGCCATGTCGACCACGCGGCGGTGCTCGCCGGCCGGGGTCTGCGCCACCGCGGGCAGCTGCTCCAGCAGCCCGTCGACGCCGCCCACCGACTCCAGGCCCTTGGTCATCACCAGCACCAGGTCGGGCTGCGCGGAGATCAGGCCCTCGTCGGTGATCGGCCGCATGCCCTCCCAGCCGATCTCGGTGGCGACGTCCACCCCGCCGAGCGCAGTGATCAGCGAGTCCGCGCCGGAGCCGGTGCCGAACATGTAGTAGACGCCGGACTGCCCGCGCAGGTAGAGGAACACCACCCGCAGCCGGTCGGCCGGGTCGGCGGGGGCGAGCGCGGCGATCTGCGCGGTGGTCGCGTCGATCTGCTCCTGGGTGCGCGCGGCCAGGGCGGCGCCCTGCTCCGGCAGCCCGACGGCGGCGGCGACCTGGTCGATCAGCGTGCCGACGCCCTCCAGCGTGCGGTGCGAGTCGACCACCACCACCGGGATCCCGGCGTCGCGCATCTGGAGCACGGTGTCCCACGGTCCGAGGGAGGTGTCGGTGATGATCAGCGTGGGCGCGAGCTCGAGGATCGCCTCGCCGTTGAGCTCGTGCCCGTTGGTGGTGACCAGCGGCTCGTCGGTGATCTCGGGGTAGTCGGAGGACACGTCGCGACCGACCACGGAGTCGCCGAGGCCGAGCTCGAAGACGATCCGGGAGGTCGACCCGTACAGGTCCAGCGCGAGGATGCGGCTGGTGTCGGTGACGGTGACCTCGGTGCCCTGCGCGTCGGTGACCGTGGCGGGCAGCGTGGGCGACGGGTCCTGCGCGATCGGCTCGACCGGGGTGGCGACCGAGACCGCGGTGCGCTCCCCGACCACGGCGCGCGGGTCGGCGGCGGTGGCGATCTCGTCGAGCGGCGGACGGTCGCCGGCGGCGGCGGGACCGGTGGTGCTCGCGCCGGCCAGACCGGTGCAGGCGGCGAGCAGGGCGACGAGAGCAGCGGCGACGAGGGCGCGGGCGGCTCCGACGACGCGGACGTGCGGCACGAAGAACTCCCTGGAACGAAGGAGTGCCTAACCTAAGTGAGGGAGTTCTGAGTGACAAGGTGGAACCGGCACGAAACCGGACAGGCCACCCGATCTGCTGAGCGGGACCGGCCCCGGTCAGCGCTCCGGGACCAGCGCCCGGACCTCGCGCGACACCGGGATCGCCCGCGCGCCGAGCACCACCTGGAGCTGGCCCGCCTGGGTCACCACCATGCCCACCCCGGGCAGCGCGCCCAGGCCCGGCTCGTCGGCCAGCGACCAGTCCCGCAGCACCAGCCGCAGGCGCGACCAGCACGCCGTGACCTCCAGGACGTTGCCCGCCCCGCCGACCAGCGGCAGCACCGCCCGCGCCAGCTCCGCGTCGTCGCTCATGCCATGGCCCCGGTCAGCCGGGCGACGTGCAGCGCGAGGTACAGCACCTCGTCACCGCCGACCCGGTAGCCGAACTGCTGCTCGAGCAGACCGGTGATCGACTGCGCGCTCGCGAACGCCCGCGGGTGCTGCACCCGCACCGCGTCGTGCAGCATGCCCTGCATGTCCGGCAGCGGGGCGTCCCGCTGCTGCCGCACCAGCAGGTAGCGCAGGTGGGTGACGAACCGGGCGACGTCGAGCGAGTCCTCGTCGATCTCGATCCCGTACTCCTCGCGCACCGCGCCGAGCACCGCCGCCAGCACCTCGGTCATCTCCATCGTGCGGCTCAGGTCGCCCGCGCCGAACTGCGCGTTCACGAAGTGCAGGGCCAGCGGCACCGCCTCCAGCGCGGGCAGCTCGACGCCGGTCTCCTGCGCGATCGTGCGCAGCGCCGTGCGGGCGAACGCGACCTCGCGCGGGTACAGGTGCTGCACCTCCCACTGGAGCGGGTAGGAGATCGTCAGCCCGTCCCGTGCCCGGCGCAGCGCGAACGAGATGTGGTCGGCCAGCGGCATCACCACGTGGCCGGAGACGTGCGGGCCGAGCTCGGCGCGCGCCGCGTCCACGATCCGCTGCGTCAGGTCGATCTCCGCGGTCGGGATCGCCTCGACCAGCGCCGCGATCCGCTCCGGCGTGGCCGACCCGCCCGCGACGAACCGCCGCTCGACGACCTCCTCGCGCACGGGGTCGCCCCGCTTGGCCTGGAACCCCAGCCCCTTGCCCATCAGGACCACGTCCTGGCCCTGCTCGTCCACCGCGAGGAGGACGTTGTTGTTGTAGACCTTGGCCACCCGCACGTGCGCTCCCTGGGTCGTCCGGGCTCCGGTGCCCGTGTGCGTCGGTGCTCCGGGGTGGTCCCGGAGCACCGACGCGTTCACTGCTGTCCCGTGGCGGAGGCGGCGCCGCCGCGGGACCTTCCTGTCTCCTTCAGATGATGGTGCGCCCTGCGCGGGCGGTCACGCCACGACCGAGATCACCACGTCGCCCGCGTCGACCGCACCCGGCGCGGCGGGCACCACCTGGTCGTGGCCCGCGCTCGTCACCAGCACGACCGTCGTCGGGTCGAAGCCGGCCGCGCGGACCTGGTCCAGGTCGACCGTCGCCAGGGGCGCACCGGCCACCACGCGGTCACCGACGGCCACCGCCGAGGTGAAGCCGGCGCCGTCCATCTTCACCGTGTCGATGCCGACGTGCACCAGCACCTCGACCCCGTCGTCCGTGCGCAGGCCGTAGGCGTGCGGCATGACCGTGGCGAGCACGCCGTCCACCGGCGAGACCACGGTGCCGCTGGTGGGGACGATGCCGACGCCGGAGCCGAGGGCGCCGGAGGAGAACACCGCGTCACCGACGCTCGACAGCGCGACCACCGAGCCGACCACCGGGGCGTGCACCTCGAGCACGCGGGTGGCGGTGAGCGTCGCGGTGCCGCCGGCGCCGGTCGAGAGCGCGGTGCCGTCCGTCCCGCCACCGGCCGCAGGAGCCGCGGCCTCGGGCGCCGGGGTGGCGGCGTCCTTCGCCTCGGCGGGCTGCTCCGGGATGTCCTGGAAGCCGAGCACCATCGTCAGCGTGAAGGCGATCGCCATCGCGAGGCCGACGCCGATCAGCTGCATCGTGAAGGAGCCGATGTTCATCGCGGCGGTCAGCGTGATCGCGCCGGGGAGCACGAAGCCCTCGGCGGCCGAGCCACCCGCGGCGGCGATGGCACCACCGACGGCACCACCGATGCAGGCGTAGATGAACGGCTTCTTCAGCCGCAGGGTCACGCCGTAGATCGCGGGCTCGGTCACGCCGGCGAGGAAGCCGGAGACGGCGGCCGGGCCGGCCACCTGCTTGAGCGCACGGTTGCGGGTCTTGAGCAGCACGGCGAAGGTCGCGGCGGCCTGGGCGAGCACCGCGGAGAACAGCGGGCCGTTGAGCAGCGAGTAGCCCTGCTCGGTGAGGTCCTGGAGCATGACCGGCACGAAACCCCAGTGCACGCCGAAGATCACGAAGACCTGCCAGAAGCCGCCCATCAGCGCACCGCCGACCACCGGGCTCAGGTTCCACACCCAGGTGACCGCGTCGGACAGGCCGGTGCCCACCAGGTCGGAGACCGGGCCGATCGCCAGCAGCGTCGCCGGGACGATCAGCGCGACGACCACCAGCGGGGTGAGGAAGTTGCGCAGCGCGTCCGGCAGGACCTTCGCCAGCACCCGCTCCAGATGACCCTGCACGTAGACCGCGAGGATCGTCGGGATCACCGCCGACAGGTAGCTGATCATCACGACCGGGATGCCGGCGAAGGTGACGTCGTTCCCGGCGTCCGCGAAGCCCTTGAGCGTGAGCTGCACGCCGTCGGCGCCCGCGATCACCGGCATCGTGGCGGTGTAGATCAGCGCGCAGGCGATGGCGACCGAGGTGTAGACGTTCGCGCGGAACTTCTTCGCCGAGGTGATCGCCAGCATGATCGGCAGGAACTGGATCACCGCGTCGGCGGCGGAGAACAGGATCGCGTAGGTGGAGGTCGCCGCGAAGTCGCCCTCGATCTTCACCACCACGGCCAGCAGCGCCTTGAGCAGGCCGGTGCCGGCGAGCACCCAGAGGAACGGGGTGAAGATGCTGGTGATCAGGTCGATCGCGCGGGCGAGGAAGCCGCCGGAGGACTTCTCGGAGCCGTCGCCGGCGCCCACGCCCTGCTCGGTCAGCGCCTCGTAGACGTTCGGCACGGTGTTGCCGATGACGACCTGGAACTGTCCGCCGGCCTCGACGACCGTGATGACACCGGCGGTGCCCTCGACGGCGGCCTTGTCGGCCTTGGCGCGGTCACGGAGCTGGAAGCGCAGACGGGTCGCGCAGTGCGTCACCGACGCGACGTTCTCCCGGCCGCCGACGCCCCGCAGGACGTCGTCGGCGATCGTCTGGTACTTGCTGGCGGATGCCACGATTCCTCCTCGAATCAGGGGTCCACGCGCCACCGGGACTGCATTCAGGCACAAAAAAACCCGAGACCACGACGCGCAGACCTCATGCAGGTCGACGAGTCGCATCTCGGGTTTTGCCTGACGGGCAGTAACAATCCCAGATCTGCGTGGGCCACCGCACCAGCGGCGACCGGCGCGACGCTAGAGCGGCCCTCGGCGACTTGTCAAGGCAGGGACCGCGCCGCCCGGATCCACCGTGATCACCGCACGAGGCCTGCGGCCGCGCTCCCACGGCGGCAGCCTGCAGGTCTGCCCGCACCGACCCCCGCGAACACCGACCACCCGGACGGCTTCGCCCACGGAAATCACCGACGCCGCCTTGACTCCGAGCGCCGACTGCACGTACAACAGTGCCGACTGAACGAGGATTGTTACTGATTCGATCAGGCATGACCTGTTGCAGCACGGCCCGACGGCTGTGCCCTGCACAGGTCTTTTTTGTTGCCCCGGGACCCCCGGGACGCGCACGAACGACGACGACGGAGTGTCAGCCAGTGCCCCTCTTCCAGCGCCACGTCACGATCGCCACCGCCTCGGGCCTGCACGCCCGCCCCGCCGGGCTGTTCGCCAAGTCGGCCGGTGCCACCGGCGTCCCGGTCACGATTGCCCGCGAGGACGGCCCCGCCGTCGACGCCGCGAGCGTCCTCATGGTCATGGGCCTCGGCCTCAAGCACGGCGAGACCGTCGTGCTGAGCTCCCCGGACGGCACCGTGCTGGACGACCTGGCCGCCGTGCTCGCCACCGACCTGGATGCACCCGCCGCGGTCTGACGCCTGCCCCGCACCACGCACCACCACCGCCAGGGCGCCGACCGACCCGGCCGTCGCCGTCAACGCTGACACCTGCCGACAGAGAGGCCACCCGCCGTGAGCACCAGCACCACCCCCTTCCCCCCGACGTTCCTCTGGGGCGGCGCCACCGCCGCGAACCAGTGCGAGGGCGCCTACGACCAGGGCGGCAAGGGCCTGTCGATCCAGGACGTCATGCCGCAGGGCATCTTCGGCCCGGTCACCGAGGAGCCGACCCCGGACAACCTCAAGCTCGCGGGCATCGACCACTACCACCGCTACGCCGAGGACATCGCGCTGTTCGGCGAGATGGGCTTCCGCACCTACCGGTTCTCGATCGCGTGGTCGCGGATCTTCCCGAACGGCGAGGACGCCGAGCCCAACGAGGAGGGCCTGGACTTCTACTCGCGCGTGATCGACGAGTGCGAGAAGCACGGCATCGAGCCGCTGGTGACGATCTCCCACTACGAGACCCCGCTGGCCCTGGCGAAGAAGTACGACGGCTGGGTCTCCCGCGAGATGATCGCGCTGTACGAGCGCTACGTCACCACCCTGGTCACCCGGTTCCGCGGCCGAGTGAAGTACTGGCTGACCTTCAACGAGATCAACTCGGTGCTGCACGCGCCCTTCATGTCCGGCGGCATCCTGACGCCCAAGGACCAGCTGTCGCAGTCCGACCTCTACCAGGCCGTGCACCACGAGATGGTCGCCAGCGCCTCGGCGACGAAGATCATCCACGAGATCGACCCCGCCGCCCAGGTCGGCTGCATGCTCATCGCGATCCCGACCTACCCGCTGACCCCGGCCCCCGCCGACGCGCTCGCCGTGCTGGCCTCCGACCACCTGAACCAGGCGTTCGGCGACCTCCACTGCCGCGGCGAGTACCCCGGCTACCTGCTGCGCCACCTGCGCGAGCAGGGCGTCACGCTGCACATCACCGACGCCGACCGCGAGACCCTGAAGAACACCGTCGACTTCGTCTCGTTCTCGTACTACATGAGCAGCTGCGAGACCGCCGACCCCGCCCTCAAGGTCGCCGGCAAGGGCAACATCATGGGCGGCGTGCCGAACCCGACGCTGGAGGCCTCCGAGTGGGGCTGGCAGATCGACCCGGTGGGCCTGCGGATCGTGATGAACCAGTTCTGGGACCGCTGGGGCAAGCCGCTGTTCATCGTGGAGAACGGCCTGGGCGCCAAGGACGTGCTGGTCGAGGTGGACGGCGAGAAGACCGTGCTCGACGACTACCGGATCGACTACCTCAACGACCACCTGGTGCAGGTCGGCGAGGCGCTGGAGGACGGTGTGCAGGTGCTCGGCTACACCACCTGGGGCTGCATCGACCTGGTGTCGGCGTCCACCGCACAGCTGAGCAAGCGCTACGGCTTCGTGTACGTCGACCGGAACGACGACGGCACGGGCACGCTGGCCCGGTACAAGAAGAAGTCCTTCGGCTGGTACGCCGACGTGATCCGCACCGACGGCGCGAACCTCGTGCGCCGCTGACGCGGCCCCTGCTGCGCAGAGCACAGGCCCCGTCCCTGACCGATCGCGGTCGGGGGCGGGGCCTGCGTCGTGCTGGGGGGTCAGCCCTGCTGGCGGGACCGCTCGGCGTCGCGCTCGCGCAGCCGCTGCTCCTCACGCTTCACCTCGGCCTGCGTCGCGCGCTCGCGGTGCAGCCACTCCGGGGCCTCGGCGATGATCGCGTCGATCTGCTCGGTGGTCAGCGGGTCGGTCAGCCCGGCGCGGGCCAGCCCCGAGGTCGAGATCCGCAGGCGCGCGGCGACCACCTGACGGGGGTGCGGGCCGTTCTTGCGCAGGTCGAGCAGCCAGGCCGGGGGCGTGCGCTGCATCTCGTCCAGCTGCTCGCGGGACACCGGTGCGGACTGGAACTCCTCCGGGGTCGCGGGCAGGTAGACGCCCAGCTTCGCCGCCGCGGTGGCGGGCTTCATCGTCTGGCTCTGCCGCTCACGGCGCGCCGGGGTCTCCGAGTTCACCGCCCCAGGATACGGACCCGCGCGGCCCCCTGCTCCCGCCTCCGCCCGCGCACCCGCGCCCTCGTGCACGGGCACACCCCCGCTCCACCCACCTCCGGTCCCGGGCCCTACGCGCGGGGGAGCCAGATGCGCATGGTGGAGGGGCCGCGCTCGGCCCAGCGGTGGTACGGGACCAGGCGCAGGTCGAGCGGGGTCGCGGGGTCCGCGGGGTCGGGGGTGGGCGCGTAGGGCAGACCGGCCGGGTCGGCGCCGGGGCGCACGGATCCGCGCAGCAGCACCGCGTCGGTCCCGGGCTCGTCGCGCGGCGGGACCGCGGGGTCGATCCGCACGTCCTCGATCGGTACGCCCGCCGGCAGGTCCGGCGACTCCAGGCAGAGGACGACCGGCCCGCGCTCCACGGCCACGCAGCCGCGCACCGCGTCGATCCGCGCGTCCGGCCAGGTCAGCCGGGGTGCGACCGGCAGCACCAGGTGCACCTCGTCACCGGGGCGGAACCGCCGGCGCAGCACCACGATCCCGGGATCGACCGCGCGCGGCCCGCCGTCGTCCGAGCCCGGCGTCCCGTCCGACCCGGCATCGTCCGGACCCGCCGCACCCGAGCCGTCGGCCGCGTCCGCACCGGCCCCGCCCGCCCCGGGCACGTCCAGCGTCGCGCCCGCCGCCCACGCGGGCACCCGCAGCGCGAGCCGCACCGGGCGCTCCGGCGCCGCGACCACCCGCACGGTCACCACCCCGTCGGACGGGTACGCGGTCTCCACGTCGAGGTCGAACCGCGCGCCGTCGGCCAGCCTCGCGCGCACGGCGAGCGGGGCGTGCTGGAGCAGGGTCACCCCGTCGTCCTCGACCACCGCGGCGTAGGACTGCCAGGTGGCGAGGGTGCGGGCGACGTTGGTCGGGCAGCACGAGACGTCGAACCAGGGGGCGCGCAGGCCGCCCTCGGCGCGGGCGTTGACCTCGTCCTCGACGGCGGCCGAGGCGGCGGCGCGCTGGTGCAGCGGGTTGGCGTAGAAGAACGCGCGCCCGTCCGACCGCGGGGAGGTCGCGACGACGTTGTAGAACGTGCGCTCCATCAGGTCGGCGTACCGGGGGTCCCCGGTGGCGAGGTACAGCCGCCAGGAGACCATGGTCGACGCGATCCCGGCGCAGGTCTCGCAGTAGGCGCGGTCCGGCGGCAGCGCCCAGTCGTCGCCGAAGCCCTCGTCCTGGTGCTGCGAGCCCATCCCGCCGGTGAGGTAGGTGCGCCGCGCGACCGTCGTCTCCCACTGCCCCTCCAGCGCGGTCAGCAGGTCGGCGTCGGGGGTGTCCACGGCGACGTCCACCGCGGCGGCGGCCAGGTAGAGCGCGCGGACGGCGTGCCCGTGCCAGACGGTGGTGTCCCGCACCGGCACGTCGTCCTGGAAGTAGCCGGCGCCGAACGGGTGCGGGCCGAGGCGTCCGTGCCCGCGCCGCTCGACGAACAGCGCGGCCTGCTCGAGGTAGCGCGGCTCGTCCAGCGCGCGCCCGAGCTCCGCGAGGCCGACCTCGATCTCCGGGTGCCCGCAGATCCCGTCCCGCCCGTCCGGGCCGAACTCGGCGCACACCTGGTCGGCGGCGCGCCGGGCGACCTGCACCAGCAGGTCCTCCCCCACGGTCCGCACCCGTGCGACGGCGGCCTGGAGCAGGTGGCCGACGCAGTACAGCTCGTGGCCCTCCTCCAGGTCGGACCAGCGGGGGCGCTGCGCGCCGTGGCCGAAGCAGGTGTTGAGGTAGCCGTCGTCGTCCTGGGCGGCGGCGACCCGGGCGGTGAGCCGGCGCAGGGCCGCGTCCGGCACGGGGTCGCCGGTGCGGCCGTGCTCCCAGGCCAGCGCCTCCATCAGCTTGTAGACCTCGGAGTCGGCGAACGGCCAGCCCGGGCGGTCCGGGCCGATCGTGCCGGCGGCGACCCGGTCGAAGGACGCGATCCAGCCGAGGCGTTCCATCCACTGCTCGCAGTGCGCGAGCGTGGCGGCCGCGTTGGTGTCCTGGAGGGTGCCCCAGAAGCCGCCGGTCAGCGCGATCTCGTGCAGGCCGAGCGGTCGACGCTCCGAGACCGCCGGGACGACGGGCCGCCCGCCGGTCGGGTCGGTGCCCACGGTCGTGGTCATGCGCGCACCCCCGCACCGGCCTCGGCGCCCACCGGCACCGTCGACCCCTCGCGCAGGAACACCGGGATCCGCTCGATCGGCGCCTCGGCCTCGATCGTGACCCCGCCCTCGTGCACCTCGCCGGTGGCGGCGTCCACCCAGCGCGCACCCGCGGGCAGGTACACCGGCCGCAAGCGCCGACCGGGCTCCGCCACCGGGGCGACCAGGATGTCCGGCCCGAACAGGAACTCGTCCTCGACCGCCCACGCGCCGGGGTCGTCGGGGTGGTCGACGAACAGCGGGCGCATCGGCGGCAGCCCGTCCCGCGCGGCCAGGCGCATCTGCTCGTGGATGTACGGCCGGATCCGCTCGCGCAGGTGCAGCAGGTCGGTGATGATCGCGGTCGCCTGGTCGCCGAAGGACCACACCTCGTTCGGCCCGCCGGTCTGTGCCGAGGACGTGGGCGTGCGCGGCTCGCGGTCGCCGTGCAGCCGGAACAGCGGGCAGAACACGCCGTACTGGAACCAGCGGATCATCAGCTCCTGGTACGCCGGGTCGCGGTGGTCGCCGCCGTGGAACCCGCCGATGTCGGTCGTCCACCACGGGATGCCGGAGATGGCGACGTTCAGGCCGGCGCGGATCTGCTGGCGCAGCGAGAGCCAGGTGGCGGGGATGTCGCCGGACCACACCGCGGCGCCGTACTTCTGCGCGCCGGCCCAGGCGGAGCGGCAGAGCAGCACGGTCGGCTCCTGCCCGGCGGCGGCCATGCCCTCGGCGTAGAGGCGGGCGTTGTCGCGGGGGTAGATGTTCGCGACCTCGGCGCCGGGGCCGGCCCAGAGGCTGAGGTTCGCGGGGGTGGCCGGGTTGAGCTCGGGCTCGGAGGCGTCCAGCCAGAAGACCTTGATGCCGAGGTCGAGGTAGTTCTGCTTCACCAGGTCCCACACGTACTGGCGGGTGCGCGGGTTGGTGGGGTCGTAGAACGCCACCGGCATGGGGGTCTCCATGCGCTTGTCCTGGATGGTCTGGTGGAACTCGACGCCCTGGTCGGAGCCGACCAGCAGCCCCTGGTCGCGGTAGTCGGCGAAGTTCTCCGACAGCGGGGACACGGTCGGCCAGATCGACACCATGAGCTCGATGCCCATCTCGTGCAGCTCGTCGACCATGGCCTGCGGGTCGGGCCACTCGGCGGCGTCGAAGCGGTAGTCGCCCATCGCGGACCAGTGGAAGTAGTCGGTGACGATGACGCTCATCGGCAGGCCGCGGCGCTTGTGCTCGCGCGCGACGCCCAGCAGCTCTTCTTGATCGAGGTAGCGCAGCTTGCACTGCCAGAACCCGGAGGCCCACTCCGGCAGGTCCGGGCTGTGACCGGTGGCGTCGGCGTAGCGGGCGAGGATCGCGGCGGGGGTCGGTGCGGCGGTGAACCAGTAGTCGATCTCCCGCGCCTGCCCGACCTGCCAGCGCGTGCCGTTCTCGCTCAGCTCCACGCGTCCCAGCGCCGGCACGTTCCACAGCAGGCCGTAGCCGCGGTCGGACAGCAGGAACGGGATGTTGACCTCGGCGTTGCGCTGCACCAGGTCGAGCGACAGCCCCTTGAGGTCCAGCCGCCCGTGGGTGCGCTGACCGAGGCCGTACAGCCGCTCGCCGGGGTAGGCGGCGAACTCCTGGTGGATTTCGTACGCGCCGGAGCGGTTGCCCTGGTAGTACCGCGCGGCGGGCATCCAGAAGTGCTCGCGCTGCTCGGCCAGCAGCTCGGCCCCCGTGGATGTCCGCCGGAAGGTCAGCAGCGGCTCCGGGTACGCGGCCCCCCGGTCGAACGCGACCTCGACGGTCACCTCGCCGTGCACCAGCGTGGCGTGGCTGTCGTCCTGCACGGTGATCGTCGGCACCGGGCCGGCCGGGGCGACCGGCTCCAGCGCGCCGACGCTCTCGGCCGGCAGCCGGTGCTGGGCCGCCCGCACGCGGACGCTGTCCGTGCCCCACGCCTCGACGCGCAGCACCTCGTGGCGGTGCCGCACCTCCAGCGCGGAGTCGGACGGGTGGAAGGTGACCATCGGGATCGCTCCAGGGTTGCGCGAGGACGGGGTCGCGCGCCGCGCGCCCCGCAGGGAGAGGAGAAGGGGATCAGTCCTTGACGGCACCGGCGGTGACACCGGCGGCGACGTACTTCTGCGCGACGACCAGCAGGATCGCGGCGGGGATCGAGGCCACCACGGCGGTCGCCATGATCGCGTTCCACTCGGTGGTGTTGTTGCCGATGTACCGGTAGATGCCCAGGGTGATCGGGATCAGGTCGCCGTTGCGGTTCAGCGTGGACGCGAAGATGAAGTCCGACCAGGACCACAGGAACGCGAACAGCGCGGACGTGATCAGCGAGTTGCGGCTCATCGGCAGCACGATCGAGGCGAAGGTGCGGATGGTCCCGGCGCCGTCCACCGTCGCGGCCTGGAGCAGTTCCTTGGGGATGCCCGCCATGAAGGTGGTCAGCAGCAGCACCGCGAAGGGCACCGCCACCGTGGAGTCGGCGACGATCAGCCCCCCGATCGTGTTCAGCCAGCCGAGCCGGATGTAGATCGCGTAGAAGCCCATCGCCATGATCACACCGGGGATCATCTGCGCGACCAGCAGCACGAAGTTCAGCACCCCGGACCCGCGCAGGTGCAGCTGCGCCAGCGCGTAGGCGGCGGGTGCGGCCACCACCAGGGTCAGCAGCACCGTGCCCAGGCCGATCAGCAGGCTGGTGCCGAGGTTCGGCAGCTGGTCGGAGAACACCCGCGCGTAGCCGTCGACGGTCGGAGACCAGGGGAACCAGTGCGGCGGGTCGGATCGCATGTCCCGGGTGCGGGTCAGCGAGACGTTGACCATCCAGTAGACCGGGAACAGCATCAACGCGGTCAGGACGACGCCGAGGGCGGTCTTCCACCAGGTGCGGCGCGTGGTCATGACTGCTCCTGTCGGCGCTGGAGGTGCAGGTAGGCGAAGCCGAACGCGAGCGCGATCAGGATGAGCAGGTTGCCCACCGCCGCGGCCGGCGAGAAGTCGGGCTGACCGGTGCCGAAGGCCTCGCGGTAGGACCAGATCGCCAGCGTCGTGGACGCGTCGCCGGGGCCACCGGTGGTCATCACCCAGATGATGTCGACGACCTTCAGCGTGTAGATCAGACCGAGCAGGATCGTGATCGCGGAGACCGGTCGCAGCAGCGGGAAGGTGATCCGGCGGAACTGCTGCCAGCCGGTCGCGCCGTCCAGCGAGGCCGCCTCGTACAGGTCGCCCGGGATGTTCTGCAGCCCCGAGTAGAGGATCACCAGGTTGAACGGGATGCCGAGCCAGATGTTCGCGATCGTCACCGACACCAGCGCCATGCCCGGCGAGGTCAGCCAGTTGATCTGCCCGATCCCGAAGGCCTGCAGGAACGCGTTGACGATGCCGTTGTCGCTGTTGAGCATCCACGACCAGGTGGAGGCCGAGACGATCAGCGGCAGCAGCCACGGCACCAGGAACAGCGCGCGCAGCACCCCCGACAGCCGGAAGCTCTGCCGGAAGAACACCGCCAGCGCCAGGCCGATCGTGTACTGGAAGACGATCGAGACCAGCACGAACATCACGGTGTTCCGCAGCGCGGGGACGAAGGTGTCCGAGGCGATGATGTCGGCGTAGTTCGCCAGGCCGACGAACTCGGCGTCGCCCTGCACGAAGGCCCGCAGGTTGTAGTCGTGCAGGCTGAGCTCGATGTTGCGGTAGAGCGGGAACGCGTAGAACGCGAGCAGGTACACCAGCAGCGGGGCGGCGAAGCCCACGGCCGCCCAGCGGGTCGATCGGGAGCGGGACACCTCCCGCCGGGGGCGCGGGGCGGCAGCCGTGGCCACCGTCCCACGCCCCGGGCGGACGCGACCGCGACCCGTGGAGGTCTGCGTGGTCATCTCAGGTCAGCCGATCTCCGCCTCGGCGGCCTTCTGGGCCTTGGCGAGCGCGTCGGCCGGGGTGGCCGCACCGGACAGCGCCTCCTGCACCGCGGTCCACAGCGGCTCGGAGATCAGCGGGTAGTCGGTGCCCAGGTCGTCGCTGGTCCGGCCCTTGGCGCTGTTCACCGCGGCGACCCACGGCGCGAGGTCGATGTCCGGGTTGTCGGCGACGATCTGCTCCTGGCCCTCCGCGGTCGGCGGGATGTAGTAGGCGAAGGTGTTGCCGGTCTCGACGAAGCCCTCGGTCGTCGTCATGCACTCGACGATCTTCTTCGTGGTGTCGTACCGGGCCTCGTCCTTCTGCACCGGCACGGTGAGGAACTCGCCACCGGTCGGGGTCGGGGCGACGCCGCCGTCCTCGCCGGGCACCTGGATCACGCCGGTCGGGAAGTCGGCCTCGGCGGCGCTGTTGATCTGCCACGTGCCGTTCAGGCCGAAGCCGAAGTCACCGGTGAGGAACTCCTCCCAGGTGGTGTTCTGCGAGTTGGAGATCACCGAGTTCGGCGCGTAGCCCTGCTGCACCCAGTCGGTCCACAGGGTCAGCGCGTCGACGGCCTCGTCCGAGTCGAGGTCGCGCAGGTCGGCGCCGGCGCCCCAGAACCAGGGCAGGAACTGGAAGGAGCCCTCCTCGGTGCCGATGCCGGCGAAGGTGATGCCCTTGTGGCCGGCTGCGGTGATCTTCGCCAGCGCGTCGGTGAGGCTCGCCCAGTCGGTGATCGAGGCCGGGTCGACGCCCGCCGCGTCCAGGACGTCCTGGTTGTACCAGAGGGCCAGGGTGTTGGCGCCGACCGGGATGCCGAAGGTGTCGTCGCCGATCTGGCCGGCGGCGAGCAGGTTCGCGTCGATCGCCGAGGTGTCGAGGCCGAGGTCCTCGGTGGTGGTGAGCATGCCGGTGTCGGCCAGCGTGGACACGGCCGGGTTGTCCAGCAGGATCACGTCGGGCGAGGTGCCCTCCTGCGCGGACAGCAGCGCCTGGTTGGTCAGCGCGGTCGTGTCGTACGCGGTGCGCTCGACGGTGACCCCGGCCTCCTCGCCGCAGGCCTCGACCCGCTGCGTCCAGTCGGACGAGGCGTCGTGCTGGGGGTACGGGTCCCACCAGGTGTACGTGCCGCCGCCGGAGCTCGCCTCGCCGGACGAGTCCCCGGACGAGCACGCGGTCAGGCCGGCGACGGCCAGCGCCGTCACGCCCGCCACCGCGAGGGTGCGCGTCGTGGTCTTCCGCATCACTGTGTTCCTCCTTGAATCGTGATGACGGCCGCGAGGGGGCGCGGCCGGTGTGCCTCGTGCCTCTTACCGGCCCGACGGGCGCGGTGGTGCGGTGCTCCCCCTGTCCACGAGCTCCGGCGAGACGAACCGGACCACGTGCGGATCTTCCCGGCCGTCGACGGACTCGATGCGCCGCACGAGCTGGCGCACCGCCATGCGTCCGAGGCGGTCGGGCGCGCTGTCGATCGAGGTGAACGGCAGCGAGAAGGTGGTGGCGAAGTCGTCCGAGTACCGGCCGATCACCGAGAGGTCCGCCGGGGCGCTCAGCCCCCGGGCGGCGAGGATCGAGGGCAGCGCGGCGGCGGCGGCCTCGTTGTTCAGCAGCACGGCGGTGGCCTGCGGGTGCGCGTCGAGCAGCGCGGTCAGCTCGCGCCCGATCGCGGGCTGGCGGGCGGAGCCGAAGGCGGTGTGCAGGCGGATCCCGCGCCGGGCGGCGTCGGCGGCGGCCGCGTCGCGCAGGCGCCAGACGTAGGCGCCGCCGCGCTCGACCACGTGCTCCGGCTGCGAGACCAGGATCGCCTCGCGGTGGCCGAGCCGCGCCAGGTGGTCGACCATCAGCCGGCCCGCCTCCGCGAAGTCGAGGTCGAAGACGTCCAGCCCGGAGCAGTCGGCGGGCAGGCCCACCAGCGCGCCGGGCTGCTCGGCCCCGCGCAGCACCGGCAGCCGGACGTCGTCGTGCGCCACGTTCAGCAGCACGACCCCGTCGACCATCCGCGAGTCGGTGATCCGACGCAGCGCGCGGGCGCCGTCGGCCTCGGTGACCAGCAGGATGTCGTAGCCGAGCCCGCGGGCGGTGTCCGAGACACCGGTCATGTACTGGAGCATCGCGGGGGCGAACTCGTCCTCCAGGAACTCGGCGAGCAAGCCGATCACCCGGGTCTGCGCGGTGGCCAGCGCCCGGGCGCCGGCGTTGGGCGTGTACCCGAGGCTGCGGACGGCGGCCTCGACGCGGGCGCGGACCTCCGGGGAGATCGGGCGCTTGCCGGACAGCGCGTAGGAGGCGGTGCTGCGCGAGACCCCCGCGCTGCGGGCGACGTCGCCGATCGTGGCCATCGCGCCCCTCCTGTTCCTCGTCGAACGTGCCGGTCATCGTCGAACCGGTTCGCACGCTAGCGCCCGTCGCGGGGTGCGCGCAAGCAGGTGCGTGCCGCTGGTTCGCGGGTGCACCTCCGCGAGCTGAAGGGTCGAGGACCTGGTTGATCGCTCTGACCTGTGGCGATGTGCGATCCGAGCCCGTCGCCACCGCACTCGATCTCGATCGCCCACCACCGATCTCTTGACGCCTCAGCGGCCTCACCCGAGGTTCACAGGTGCACTCACCGGCGAACCGATTCGCCTGGTCGGGGCGCGGGGGCGGTGCACGACGACGTGCCGACCCGGCGTCGCCGGCACGGCCGGCCCGTCGGTCTCCGGACCCCGCGGACGTGGGCCCGGGCTGTCGGCGCCCCGGCACCTCGGCCCCGAGCCCCGCTCCACGAGCGGCCCGACCGCCCGACGACCCGTCGACCCGACCCGCCCGCGCCCGGCCCGCGTCGCACCGCGCGGCGTCCCGCCGTGCTGCCCGCGCGCCCGCTCCCCTGCCGACACCCCGCGGAGCCTGCATCCGGCGCGTCGAATCGGTTCGAACGATCGGGGCACCCACCATGCAGGACCGAGAGCGAAGGAGCGACATCGCCTACTGGAACATCGACGGCAACCTGTCCGACTCCGCCGTGCAGGCCAACCGCGGCAACGGCCAGTGGGGGCTGTACAACGCCTACGGCTCGATGACCGGCCACACCGTCACCGTCGACCCGCCCTCCCCGGGCGAGTCGTACACGCTCCAGGGCGTCGCCACCCTCGACGAGGACCTGCGGCAGTCCCGGGTGATCCTCGGCGGCGCCGACGGCCCGGCCTGGGTGCAGGTGGACGACGTGCCCGCCGACGTCTTCGGCTCCACCGTGCACGCCACCGTGCGGGAGATCGCGTGGACCGGCCAGATCGGCGACTCCGCCGAGCCCGCCGTGGTCGCCGAGATCGTGCTGACCCCCGGCGGGCGCGGCACCGTCACCACCGCCACGCCGACCCTGTGGTCCGCCACCTACGAGGCCGAGGACGCCACCTACTCAGGTTCTGGGTACTCGAAGAACGGGCCGGAGGGCTCCCCCGCCGACGTCGCGAAGTTCTCCACCTCCGGCGGCTACGACGTCACCGGTGTCGGTGGGGAGCCCGGCGACGACAGCACCCTCACCTTCGACGTCACCGCGCCGAGGCCGGCACCTACGCGGTGGTGGTCCGCTACTCCAACCCGGAGCAGTCCCCCGCCACCCACGACAACCCGGACCCCCTGCCCCGGCACGCGGACATCAGCGTCAACGGCGGCGACCCCGTCCGCACGCTGTTCCCGCACACCTTCCACCAGAACGTGTTCTGGGAGCTGACCGTCCCGCTCACCCTGAAGAAGGGCCACAACACCGTGACCTTCTCGGCCGAGGAGCTGCCCTCCTTCGACGGCGAGACCCTGATCTCGGACACCTTCCCCGACGTGCTGCTGCGCTCGCAGCACGCGCCGGTGATCGATCGGATCGCCGTCAGTCCGATCGCCGACCGCGCGATGGGCTGACGCCCGGGTCCGGCACGCGGCCGGGTCGTCGGGGGTGCACGCCCCCGGCGGCCCGGCCGCGGCGCGTCAAGCGGCGGTGCGTGTCACCGCCCGCGCGGCGCCCCCGTGGACCCGCGGTCGACCAGCACCGGCGAGACGAAGCGCACCACGTGCGGCTCGTGCGCGTCGGGCTGCTCGATCCGGCGGACCAGCTGCCGGACCGCCATCCGGCCCAGCAGGTCCGGCGCGCTCTCGATCGAGGAGTACGGCAGCGAGAACGTGCGCGCGAACTCATCGGAGTACTGGCCGATCACGGACAGGTCCTCCGGCACGCGCACCCCGCGGGCGTGCAGCACGGAGGGCAGCGCGGCGGCGACCGCCTCGTTGTGCGCGAGCAGCGCGGTCGCGCCGGGGTACCGGTCGAGCAGGTCGTGCAGCAGCGCGCCGACCGCAGGCTGGCGGGACTCCCCGTAGACGGCGTGCAGGGTCAGCCCGCGCGCCCGGGCCTCGGCGAGGGCGGCGTCGCGCAGCCGCCACACGTAGGCCCCGCCGCGCTCCACCACGTGCTCCGGCTGCGAGACCAGGATCGCCTCGGTGTGCCCCCGGTGGACCAGGTGGTCGACCATCAGGCGCCCCGCCTCGGCGAAGTCGAGGTCGACCACGTCCAGGCCGGTGCCGTCGGCGGGCAGCCCGACCAGCGCCCCGGGCTGGGACGCCGCACGCAGCACGGGCAGCCGGTCGTCCTCGTCGGCCACGTTGAGCAGCACGACGCCGTCGACCATCCGCGAGTCGGTGATCCGCTTGAGGGCACGGGCCCCGTCGGCGTCCCCGACCATGAGGATGTCGTAGCCGGCCTCCCGCGCGACGTCCGCGACGCCGAGCATGTACTGGAGCATCGCCGGGGCGAACTCGTCCTCCAGGAACTGCACCAGCAGCCCGATCACGTGGGTCTGCGAGGTGGCCAGCGCCCGGGCGCCGGCGTTCGGGGTGTACCCGAGGTCCGCCACCGCCGCGTCGACCCGGCGCCGGACCTCCTCGGAGATCGACCGCTTGCCGGACAGCGCGTACGAGGCCGTGCTACGCGAGACGCCCGCGGCACGGGCCACGTCGCCGATCGTCACCATGCGTCCTCCTTGCGCCGGGTCGCATGCTATTCGCCCGGGAGCCCGCGCGGGCCCGGCCCGGTCGGGCGCGGATAGGCTGGCGCGATGCCCGAGCAGCCCGCGACCCCCGCCGAGACGTTCCGGCTGCTGGTGGTGCCGGGCGTGATCCCGGCGTCCTGGCTGCGCACCTGGGCGCAGCGGCTGCCCGACGTGCGGCTCGACCTGGTGCACGCCGAGGTGGCCGAGCAGCACGCCACGCTGGCCGAGGGCCGTGCCGATGCCGCGCTGCTCCGGCTGCCGGTCGATCGCGACGTGCTGTCCGCGATCCCGCTCTACGTCGAGACCTCCGTGGTGGTGCTCCCGAAGGACCACCTGCTCACCGCGCTGGACGAGATCGCACCCGGCGACCTGGCGGAGGAGACGCTGCTCGTGCCGGCGGACGACGTGCTGCCGTGGCCGGACCGCCCCGGCGAGGTGTCTGCCCTGCCGACGCCGGAGACCACCGCCGACGCGATCGAGCTGGTGGCTGCCGGGGTGGGGCTGCTGGTCGTGCCGCAGTCGCTGGCCCGGCTGCACCACCGTCGCGACCTCACCTACCGCCCGCTCACGGCGGCGCCCACCTCGCAGGTGGCGCTGGCCTGGCTGCGCGAGCACGACGGCGATCCGCTGGTCGAGGAGATGATCGGCATCGTGCGCGGGCGCACCGTGAACTCGTCACGGGGGACCGCCGGTGCCGCCCGCGGGACAGCCCCCGCCGAGGACGCGGGTCGCGCTGCACCGGCCCGTGGCTCCGCCGGACGCGGCGGGACCGAGCGCGGGGCCTCGGGCCGCCGGACGGCGCGCCCGCCGGGTGACCGCCGCGCGCAGGGATCCGGCGGGGGCTCCGGCCGGCGGTCCGGCGGAGGGCGTCGGCGCGGTCGCTGACCCGATCGGACCCGCCGCGAGACGGGTGCCAGAACCCTCCCCCCGCACGCCTGCGACCTGCCAGGATGCCCGTGAGGGGCAGGGGGCAACCAGGTGATCGCATTCGACGTGCCGCGCACGTTCGTCCAGCTCGTGTTCGTGCGCGAGGCATGGGGTCTGGACGTGCGGGACGACATCCCGCCTGCCGAGCCGCCCCCGGAGCCCGGCACCTCGATCCGCCCGGACGACCCCTCGCTGGTCTCGCTGTGGCGCGGGGTGTGGACGGAGGCCGCCGCCTCGCCCCGGCGCCCGGTGCTGGGCAGCCCCCGGCTGTGGACCGACGTCTACGGGACCACCGGCCTCGACATGGGGGCGCTGACCGCGTGGTCGACCCGGGTGCGGGACACGATCTCCGCGGAGATCGGCGCCGATCGCGGCGTGGCCGGGGCACGGGCGCTGGACCGCACCACCACCGGCGAGGGCGCCGGGCTGCTCCGGGTCGACGTGCTGCCGCTGGCGCTCGGCTTCTGCGAGCGCGTGGTGCCGCACCACCTGGTCGTGTCGCTGCCGACCTACCTGGACGACGCGCTCTGGGACGCGGCGCTGGCCGAGGGCTGAGGCAGCCCGGCGGGGTGCCCGCGCGCCGGTCGGGTGCCCGCGCTGATCAGCGCCCTGCGCGCCGGTCCCGCGCTCCGCGTGGCACAGATCACCCGTTCTTCCCCCGTGATCATCGCTGACCCTGGTGGTATGTTCCACGCGGAGTATTCGAGAAGGAGCATCTGATGGCCGCTGTGACACCGATGGGCGTCGCGATCCTCGCGCTGCTCGCCGAACGGTCGATGCACCCCTACGAGATGCTCCAGATCCTGATGCAGCGCGCCACCGACCGGCTGGTCAAGGTCCGGCCCGGCTCGCTGTACCACACCGTCGACCGCCTGGTCCGTGACGGGCTCGCCGAGCCCGCCGGGGTCGAGCGGTCCGGCAACCGTCCCGAGCGCACCACCTACGCCCTGACCCCCGCCGGGGCCGAGGCGCTGAGCACCGAGCTCGCCGCGATGATCTCCGCACCCGTCAACGAGTTCCCCCGCCTGCCGCTCGCGCTCGCCGAGGCCCACAACCTCCCCCGCGCGACGGTGATCGGCCTGCTCCGCGACCGCCTCGCTCGCCTGGACGACGAGCTCGCCGTCCTGCGCGACGGGGTCGCCGCCGTCGAGGCCAAGGACCTGCCGGTCCGCTACTGGGTGGACCTGACCTACCAGATCGCCGTGTACGAGACCGAGCAGCGCTGGATCACGACCTTCGTCGAGGGCATCGAGTCCGGCGACATCGCCTGGTGACCCCCGGCGCCCCGGCCCCGCCGCCGCGCCGCCCCGCACGCCCGTCCGTCCTTCCGAGAGAAGACACCCATGACCCCGCACCCCCGACCCTGGCCTGCCCTCTGGGCGCTGGTCGTCGGCTTCTTCATGATCCTGGTCGACACGACCATCGTGTCCGTCGCCAACCCCGCGATCATGCAGGGCCTGCACACCGACATCGACGCGGTCATCTGGGTGACCAGCGCCTACCTGCTCACCTACGCCGCCCCGCTGCTGGTCACCGGTCGGCTCGGTGACCGCTTCGGTCCCAAGCCGGTGTACCTGGCCGGACTCGCCCTGTTCACGATCGCGTCGGCCGCCTGCGGGCTGTCCGGGTCGATCGGCGCGCTGATCGCCGCCCGCGCGTTCCAGGGCCTCGGTGCCGCGCTGATGACCCCGCAGACCATGGCCGTGATCACCCGGATGTTCCCGCCGGACTCGCGCGGCAAGGCGATGAGCCTGTGGGGCGCGGTCGCCGGTGTCGCGACCCTGGTCGGCCCGATCCTCGGCGGCGTGCTGGTGGACGGCCTCGGCTGGGAGTGGATCTTCTTCGTCAACGTGCCGGTCGGCGTCGTGGCGTTCGTGCTCGCGGTGCGGCTGGTGCCGACGCTGCCCACCCACGCCCACCGGTTCGACGTGGTCGGCGTGGTGCTCAGCGCGCTCGGCATGTTCCTGCTGGTGTTCGGCATCCAGGAGGGGCAGGGCTACGACTGGGGCCTGATCGGCGGCTGGCTGCCGGTCTGGGGCGTGGTCGGCGCCGGCGTGGTGGTGCTGGTGCTGTTCGTCGTGCACCAGTCCCGCACCCGCGGGGAGCCGCTGCTGCCGCTCGGCCTGTTCCGTGACCGCAACTTCGCGCTGGCCAACGGGGCGATCAGCACGCTCGGCTTCGCGGTGACCTCGCTGTCGCTGCCGCTGGTGTTCTACTACCAGCTCGTGCTCGGGTTCTCGCCGACCCGTTCCGCGCTGATGCTGGTGCCGATGGCCGTGATGACCATGGCGCTGTCCCCGGTGATCGGCCGCCGTGTCGACACCGCGAACCCGCGCACCATCGCCCTGGCCGGCATGCTGCTGATGGCGCTCGCGCTGGTGTGGTTCTCGCTGTGGCTGGAGCCCGGCACCGACCGCTGGGCCCGCCTGCTGCTGCCGAGCGCGCTGCTCGGTGTCGCCAACGCCTGCCTGTGGTCGCCGATCTCGTCCACCGCCACCCGCAACCTGCCGCCGCAGCAGGCGGGCGCCGGCTCGGGCGTGTTCAACACCACCCGGCAGATCGGCTCCGTGCTGGGCAGCGCCGCCATCGCCGCGCTGATCCAGGCCCGGCTGACCGCCGAGCTCGGGGCCGGGGCCGCCGGCTCCACCGCCGCTGCCGAGGCCGCGGGCCGGCTGCCGGACGCGATCACCCCCGGGTTCTCGGACGCGATGGCGCAGGCCCTGCTGCTGCCGGCGGGCATCGCCCTGGTCGGCGCGGTGGTGGTCGCGTTCTTCCTGCCGCCGCGTCGCGGTGCGGCCGCCGGTGCGGACACCGGCGCCCCGGCGACCACGGTCACGGACGCGACCCGTCCCGCTGCCGACGCCAGCCCCGCTACCGGCGCCGGGACCGCCCCCGCGCCGACGGCCTGACCGCAGCATCCCCACCCGGGCGCACGCCCGGGCGCAGCGCCACGACGGGCGCCGCCCCTCCCGCACGGGGGGTCGGCGCCCGTCGTGGTCCGGACCGGCCGCGTCCGGGTCAGATCCCCCCGCGCAGCGCCGCGATCGGCTCGATCGACGCCGCCTTGAGCGCCGGGTAGATGCCGGCCAGCAGACCGATCAGCCCGCCGCCGACCGCCGCAGCGCCCACGACGGCCAGGTCGAGGATCGGCGTCCAGGACTGGGCGGCCGACACGATCACCACCACCGCCACCCCGAGCGCGGCGCCGATCATGCCGCCGAGCAGGCCGACCACCACCGACTCGAGCATGAACTGCGCGCCGATGTCCCGCCGCCGGGCCCCGAGCGCGCGGCGCAGGCCGATCTCGCCGACCCGTTCCATCACCGACAGCAGCGTCACGTTCGCGATGCCGAGGCCGCCGATCAGCAGGGCCACCCCGCCGAGCGCGAGGAAGATCGTGCTGATGTCGGCCTGCACGCTCTCCTGCACGGCGGACCGGCTGGGCGGCACCTGCACCCGGACCGTCTCCGGCGAGTTCGGCGACAGCGCCACCGGCACCTGCTCGGCGACCACCGGCCCCGCGCCGACGGCGATCCGCAGGTGCAGCTCCTCCGGCGCGGCCAGCCCGAAGTCGGCGCGGGCGGTGCCCATCGGCAGCACCACCGCGTCCAGCAGGTCGGAGCGGCGCTTCACCCCGTCGACGATCCCGATCACCGTGTACGAGCGCTCGCCGATGAAGATCGACGGCTGACGGTCCACCCGGCTGATGCCGAGCCGCTCGGCGGCGCGTGCTCCGAGCACCACCACCCGGTCGGCGCGCTCGTCGTGGCCGGAGTCGAAGAACCGGCCGGTGACCACCCGCCCGCGCACCGCGTCGAGCAGACCGCCGGTGCCGGCGAGCACCGGGGGCGAGACGGGGTCGGGCTGCGAGGGGTCGTTCACGCCGGCCGCGGTCACGGTGGCGCCGTCGACGTCCACCGTGGCGACCAGCCCGGCGTCCTCGACACCCGCGAGCCGGGCGGCACGCGCGTCGGCGTCCCAGGGCAGCGCCGCCGTCGCGCGCTGCTCGCCGCTGGCGGTCCGGGTGGTCGACGGGGAGGCGACCGCCTGCGTGGCGGCCACCGCGTCGAACTGCGCGGCGATCTGCCCGGCCGCGGTCTGCGCCAGGCCGACCGTCACCACCACGGAGGCGATGCCGAGCACCGTGCCGAGGATGGTGAGGAACAGCCGGCCCGGGCGGGCGCCGATGCCGAAGGTGGACTCGACGGCCAGGTCCCGCAGGCCGAAGCGGTCACCGCGCGGAGCGCGCTCGGCCCGCACACCTCGCTCGGCCCCATCGCCCCGCTCGCCCCGCCCGGCCCGCTGCGGGCGTTCCGTCCGGGTCGCGGCGCGCATCAGGCCACCTCGGTCAGCGTGCCGTCGGCGATCCGCACCCGCCGCTGCGCCCGCGCGGACACCGAGGCGTCGTGCGTGATCACGACCAGGGTCAGCCCCTCGGCGTGCAGCTCGTCGAACAGGTCCATCACCGCCGCGCTGCTCGTCGTGTCGAGGTTGCCGGTGGGCTCGTCGGCGAGCAGCACGTGCGGCTGGGTGACGACGGCCCGGGCCACCGCGACCCGCTGCCGCTCGCCGCCGGACAGCACCGTCGGCAGGAACCCGAGGCGGTGGCTCAGCCCCACCCGGTCCAGCGCCGCGAGCGCCCGCTGCCGTCGCTCCGCCCGGGGCACGCCGCTGTAGAGCGTCGCGAGCAGCACGTTGTCGAGCACCGTGCGGTGCGGCAGCAGGTGGAACGACTGGAACACGAAGCCGATCCGCCCGCCACGCAGCGCCGACCGCTCCGCCTCCGACGCCGTTCCCGTGGGCACCCCGTCGAGCAGGTACTCGCCGCCGGTGGGCCGGTCGAGCAGGCCGAGCAGGTGCAGCAGCGTCGACTTGCCCGAGCCGGACGGCCCGATGATCGACAGGTAGTCCCCGGCGGCCACCCGCAGGTCGCTCGGGTGCAGCGCGGTCACCGGCGGGTCACCGGGGAACGACCGGGTCAGCCCGCGCAGCTCGATGACCGGCGCCGCGTCCTCGACCGGCAGGAGCTCGGTGAGCAGGTCGGTCGCCGTCACGCGTCGTCCTCGGCGTCGGGCTCCGCGGTGGCCTCCGGGTCGTCGCCGCCGCTGGTGCCCACCACGACCAGGTCGTCCTCGTGCAGCTCGTGGTCCACGCCGGTGACCTCGACGTAGCCGCCCGCGGCCAGGCCGGTGGTGACCTCGACCAGCGTGCTGGTGCCGTCGGTCATCAGCTCGACCCGGGACTCGCCACCGGGCCCGGCGGTGATCGCCGCCAGCGGGACCGCGAGCACCGCGCCGCCGGTGCTGGACACCGGGACGGACACCCGGACGTTGGTGCCCTGGAGCGTCGCGATCTGCTCCGGGGTCAGCCCCTCGGGGCGGAAGGTGATCGTGGACCGGCCGCTGTCGCCGGACCCGCCGTCGCCCTCGCCGCCCGATCCCGACCCGGAGCCGGAGCCCGAGGAGCCCGCGGTGATCTCGGTGACGGTGACCGGGACCTCCACGTCGCCGACCGGGATCGTGCCGGTCGCCCCGACGGTCAGCAGCGCGGCGTCGGTGCGCGAGGCGCTCGCGACCACCTGGAGGGTCGCGCCGGAGACGCTCATCACCGACCCGTCCACGGTGCCGCCGCGCTTCACGCCCACCGAGTCCACCCGGCGCGGGACCGTGTCGAGGAAGACCACCTCGGACGCGGGCAGCGCGGTCATGGTCTCGGCCTGCGCGTCGGCCAGGTCGGCCTTCGCGTCCGTGAGCATCTGCTGGGCCGCGGTGAGCGAGGCACGCTCGCCGCTGGTGTCCGGGGCGCCGCCGATCTCACCTCGCTCGGCCTGGGCGAACGCCAGAGCGTCCTCGGCATCCGCCAGCGCGTTCTGCCGGTCCCGGTCACCGGCGGCCGAGCAGTCCGCATCGCCCGCGGTGCCCGCAGCGCACGCCGCGCGGGTCTCGTCGACCGTCTGCCGGGCGGCGTCCCGCGCGCGCACGGCCGCGTTCACCGCCTGGTCCGCCTTGAGGATCTGCGATCCAGCCGTCGTCCCGGACGCCGCACGGCTGAGCGCGGTCTGCGCGTCGGTCACCGCGGTCTGCGCGGACCGCACGTTCAGCTCCGCCGACCGCACCGCCTCCTCCTGCTCGTCGCTGGCCGTCGGCGCCGGGTAGCCCACGCGCTGGTAGAGCGCGCGCACCCCGGCGGCGGTCGCCGCGTCGTACACGTCGGAGGCCGGGTCCCCGGCGGCGATGCCGAGGGCACCGAGCGCCTGCTTGAGCTGGACGACGTCCGGCCCGGACACCCCGGAGCGCAGGGTGCGGTAGGTGGGCAGACCGCCGGGCAGCACGATCACCGGGCGTCCGGCGACCTCGAGCGCCACCGACCCGGCGTCCAGGGTGGCCCCGACCTCGGGCACCTGACCGGTGACCACGGCGCGCTGGCCGAGGTCGGAGGTCTCGATCCGCATGTCCACCGCGTCGTCGTAGACCACGTCGCCGCGGATCGTCACCGTGTTGCTCAGCTCACGGCTCTCCACCGGGACGGTGATCGGGCCGGCCTCCGGCGGGGCGGTGCGGGCGGCCGCCTCGGCGGGGTTCACCACGAACCGGCTGAGCACGAGGCCCACCACCAGCCCGACCACCGCGACCAGGGCGAGCACCACGATCGCGCGGTTGCCGGTCCGCCACGAGCTCACGGGCGCGACCGCTGCCGGCTCGAGCTCCTGCCCCGGCTCCTCCGTCGGCACGACGCTCACTCGCCGCGCGCCTCTGCGGCGGCGGTGGCCCAGGCCTCGAGCTCGTCGCGGTGCTGGTCCACGAACTCCTGCTGGCTGGCGTGGTCGATCTCGAGCGCCTTCTCCTGGTACTTCGTGGAGTCCTGGCAGCCCCGGTCGGCGACGGCCTGCTTGATCTCCTTGGCGGTGAACGCCGAGACGGCGGCCTGGTCCTTCTCCGGCTGCGCCGGGCCCTCGGGGTTCGCCTCCCAGTCCCAGCTCTCGATCAGCGCCTCGTACTCGGGGCCGTAGCCCTGGAGCTCGTTCCACTCCTCGTACAGCGCGTTCTGCACCTCGTTCACCGTGGTCACGTCGCTGAAGCCGGCGTCGGCCATGCAGCTCGCCCAGGCGGCGTCGAGCTCGGCGATCTTCGGGTCGGCGGCAGCCTGCTCCCAGCGGGCGTTGATCTCGTCCTCGAGGGCGGAGAACTCGTCCGGCGTGGAGGTCGCGCCCATGTCATAGACCTCGTGCTGCGCCTCGCCGTAGCAGCCGGCCGTGGTCCAGTCGTACTCGACGGCGACGTTCTCGTCCTCGGCGCCCGCGGGGTCCTCCTGCGGCGGGCCCCAGAGCGCGTCGGAGTAGGCCTGCTGCTCGCTCTCGGACATCGACTCCAGGTACTCCTGGTTCGGGTCGACGTACTCCTGGTCGGGCTCCGGCAGGTCCTCCATGCCCCAGGGGTCGGTGCTGATCCCGTAGCCGTACTGCTCGGCGAACTCCATGGAGCCCCACTCGACGTCGAGGTCGTCGCTCGAGAACACGGTGCCGCCGTTGCTGTCGTTGGGCGTGTAGTCGAAGCCCTGCTCACCCATGCAGGCCGCGACCAGCTCCTCGACCTCGCGGTTCTGCCGGTCGGACTCCGCCTGCGCGTCGTCCATGCTCTGCTCGTCCTGCTCGAGGGAGTAGCCGTAGATCCGCGCCAGGTACTCGTCCAGCGGGCCCGGCGTGTACTCGAACGCGGACCCGGAACCCTTGCCCTCCGACCCGCCCCCGCCGTCGTCGCCCGAGCACCCGGTGAGGGCCAGGGCGGCGGCACAGGCCAGCACGGCGGCCCGTCGGACGGTGGTGATCGCGGTCATGGTGAGCACTCCCCTGCGGTCGGTCGACGCGCCGTCGTCGGCGCTCTTCGCAGCGAAGGTACGGGAATCCCGCAGCTGTTCGGGCCGATTCGAGTGATTCCACTCACATGGATCTGTGCAGATCCTGTGCGCTGATCCGCCGGTCAGACGCGCTGCTGGGGTGCCCCGTCCACCGCCCGCCGGGGTGCCAGGGGGTCGACCTGGACCGCGTCGGCGAAGGCCGTCGGCCGACCGAACAGGTAGCCCTGCGCGTACCCGCACCCGAGCGCCCGCAGCTGCACGAACCGCATCTCGTCCTCGACACCCTCGGCGATCACGTGCGCGCCGAGCGACCGCCCGAGGGCCACGATCGCCTCGATCACGCCGGCGGCCCGGGGGCCGGACACGTCGGGGTCGCCGAGCCCCTGCACGAAGGACCGGTCGATCTTGAGCAGCGTCACCGGGTAGTCGTGCAGCCGGGACAGCGAGGAGTAGCCGGTGCCGAAGTCGTCGATCGCGACGCCGACGCCGAGCTCGTCGAGCGCGCGCAGCATCGGCACCGCGCGGGCGTCGTCGGCCAGGGCGCTCTCGGTGACCTCGATCCCGAGCCAGCGAGGGGGCGCGTCCATCCGGGCCAGCACGTCGACCACGGTGGTCACCAGGTCCGGCCGGTCGGACTGCCCGGCGAACTGCCGCGGCGAGACGTTCACCCAGACCCGCAGGTCGGAGCCGGTGAGCCGGTTGTGCGCGGTGATGTCGGCGACGGCGCGGTGCAACGCCCACGCCCCGAGAGCGGTGATCAGCCCGGTCTCCTCGGCGACCGGGATGAACTCCGCCGGCGACACCGGCCCCCGGCTGCGGCTCGCCCAGCGCATCAGCGCCTCGACGCCGACCACCCGTCCGCTGACCAGGTCGATCTCCGGCTGGTAGACCAGGTACATCTCGCCCTCGTCCACCGCGCGGCGCAGGTCGGCGGCCATGGTCAGCCGCTGCCGCGCCCGGTCCGCCTCGGTGTCCTCGTACCAGCGGTGCGCCCCGCCGCCGACGTCCTTGGCCCGGTACATCGCGACGTCGGCGCAGCGCAGCAGCTCGTCCCACGGCATCGACCCGGGCTCCGCGTGCACCACGCCGACGCTGCACCCGACGGCGAACTCCTCGGAGTTCACCGAGAACGGCTGCCCGAACGCCTCGACCAGCCGGGCCGCCACCCGCTCGGCCGCCGCGGGCCGCACGTCCGGCAGCAGCACCACGAACTCGTCGCCGCCGAGCCGGGCGGCGGTGGCCCGCTCGGGCAGGTCCGCGCCGACCCGGGTCGCCGCGAGCTGGAGCAGCTGGTCGCCGACGGCGTGCCCGTAGGAGTCGTTCACCAGCTTGAACCGGTCGAGGTCGAGCAGCAGCAGCGCGGTCCCGGCGCGCGAGGTGGTCAGCGCGGCGATCCCCCGCTCGCGGGCGACGTCGCGGTTGGCCAGGCCGGTGAGCGGGTCGTGGGTGGCGGCGTGGGTCAGCCGGTCCTGGGCGTCGCGGAACCGGGTGATGTCGCGGGCCACCACGAGCACCGACTCGGTGATGCGGTCCTCGTCCAGCTCGGCGACGGCGCGCACGTCGTACCAGTGGCCGTTGGACTGCGCGGACATCCGGATCAGCCGGCGCGGGTCGTTCTGCGGGTCGACGCCCGGCTCGGAGCCGATCGCGAGCATGTGGTTCGACAGCGCCCGCACGGCGTGCATCACCGGGGAGTAGGCGGACAGCTCGGTGGTGCGTCGGCCGATCGCGTCCTCCGGCAGGCCGGCCGCGCGGCGCAGCGCCTCGTTGGCGAAGGCCAGGCGCCCGTCGGCGTCGACGCGCGCGAGGGCGTCCGGGGTGTTCCGGGTGATCGACTCCAGCTCGCGGGAGCGGGTCGCGAGGTCGTGCGTGCGGTCCGAGGCCAGCTGGAGCGCGCGCACCTCGGCGATCGCCCGGGAGGCCAGCAGCCCGCCGACCAGCGCCGTCAGCACCAGGCCGGAGCCCAGCACCAGCCAGGGCAGGGGACCGGGGGCGTCGGAGCGCTCGACCGTCAGCGTCCAGGTGCGCCCGCCCACCGGCAGGTCGACCTGCTCGACCAGGCCCGTGCCGCTGGGCGTGACGCCGGTCGACCGGGACCCGACCACGGTGCCGAGCGACGCGCCGGAGTCCTGCACCAGCGTGGCGTCCGCGGGGGCGTCCACCCGGTCGAGCAGCGGCCCCACCCGGAACGTGGTCACCGCCCAGCCGATGATCCGGTCCCGCCGGGCGGCCACCGAGGTCGGGGAGATCGTGCTGTCGAACACCGGCACGACCACGGCCGCCTCGGGGCTGCTCGCGTCGTCGTCGCCGGGCACGTAGGGCGCGGACATCACCAGCGATCCGGCGTCCCGGGCCGTCGACAGGGCGTCGGCGAGCACCTCGGCTGCCTCGCCCCCGTCGTCCCCGGCGGCGAGCGCGTCGACCAGCGAGGGGTCGGCGTGCCGCACCACCGACTCGACGGTGGCGGTCGTGGGGTCGCCCGGCGCCCCGAGCACCACCGCGCCCCGGCGTGCCTCGGCGTCCTGCGCGGCGCGCACCCAGGAGACGGCGTAGCCCGCCCCGGCGCCGTCCCGCACGCCGAGCAGCTGCATGTGCGTCTGCCACATGGCCAGCGACTGCTCGGGTGCGACGCCGGGTGCCGGGGTGAGCATCACGGCGGAGAGCTGGGTGAGCTCGCCCTGCACGTCGAGCCGGGAGGACACCGCCTCCGCGGTGACCGCGAGCTGCCACCGGGTCGCGCTGACCAGGCGGTCGCGCTCGGAGTGGGCGGTGAGGGCGGCGGCGGCCACCGAGAGCACGAGACCGACCGGCACGGTGACCGCGACGATCCTGCGCACCCGTCGTCGGGCGCGCAGCCGTGCTTCCTGCGGCATGCCCTCTCCCCTCGGCTCACCCGGTGCGTGACCGACCGGGCGGCGACCCGCCCGTGCTCATCTCATCGACCGGACCGACCGCCTCCACGACCTCCGGGAGGAAGTTCACCCACCCGGGCACCGGACCGGGCCCAAGAGGGACAAATCGGGCGGCCCACGGCCGAGCGTGACACATCCGTCCGGGGGACGTCACCCCGGATCGGGGTCCGACCGCTCGGCCCGCGAGCCATTGCCCCCGAGGGGGCCCGGCCTCACCTACACTCCCCAGGGTGATCTTCAAGTCGGTGGGCGAGGGCAGGCCCTATCCCGATCACGGCCTCGTCACGCCCAAGCAGTGGGCCGAGGTGCCGCCGCGCCAGGTCCGCCTGGACGAGCTCGTCACCACCAAGCGCACGTTGAACCTGGACAACCTGCTGTCCGAGGACTCGACGTTCTACGGCGACCTGTTCGCCCACGTCGTGCAGTGGCACGGCGTGATGTACCTGGAGGACGGGCTGCACCGTGCCGTGCGCGCCGCCCTCCAGCAGCGCCCCGTCCTGCACGCCCGCGTCCTCGTGATCGAGTCCGATGTCCTCTGAGCGCCCCGCCCCCGACCTCGCCCGTCAGCGTCGCCGCCGGCACGTCCACGAGCGGCAGGCCGTGATCTTCGGCGTCCTGCTCGCCGGTCTCGGCGTGGCCGGCCTCGGTGCCGCCGCTGTGTACACCGGCAACCTCGAGCTGCCGTTCCTGGCCCGCGGCTTCTCCTCGCCGGCGCCGACCGGCCTGGCCGCCGCCGACTCCCCGTGCCCGCCGGAGGGTGCCACGCCGGTGCCCTACGGCCAGGTCGCGGTGAACGTGTACAACGGCACCACCCGGGTCGGGCTGGCCGGGGACACCGCCTCGGCGCTGGCGTCCCGCGGCTTCGCGATCAGCACCCAGGGCAACGCGACCGCGCAGGGCTACGCCCGGTACGAGGGCACCGCGCTGATCCAGTTCGGCACCCAGGGCGTCGCCGCGGCGTACACGCTGGCCGCGCAGCTCGACAGTCCCCTGCTGGTGCTCGACGACCGCGCCGACGCGAGCGTGGACCTGGTGGTCGGCGCCACCTACAACGCACTGGTCGCCGCGGCGGACGTCACCCTCGTCGCCGACCAGCCGTTCGCGGTGCCCGCGGGCTGCGTCCCGCTGGACCAGGTCACCCCGATCGCGATGCCCGTGCCGACCACCGCGCCGGCGACCACGGAGACCGAGGCGCCGCCGGCCGAGGGCGAGGCCGCCGAGGGCTGAGACCCTCCACGCAGCGATCGGGCCCGCCCTCCGTGCAGGAGGACGGGCCCGATGTGCGCCTGCGTGCCTCAGCGCTCCAGCTCGGTGCCGCCGGGCACCGAGGCGGGCGAGGCGGGCTCCTGGGTGGTGCCGCGCCAGCGGGCCACCGCGCGCATCAGGTGGTAGACGCCGATCGCCGCCGCCGAGCCGAGCGCGATGCCCTCGAAGGTGACGTCGCCGGCGGTCCAGGTGTAGTTCGCGATGCCGACCACCAGGGCCACCGCCGCGGTGGTGAGGTTCACCGGGTTCGAGAAGTCGACCTTGTTCTGCACCCAGATCCGGGCGCCGAGCACGCCGATCATCCCGTAGAGCACGGTGGTCGCCCCGCCGAGCACGCCGGCCGGGATCGTGTTGATCACCTCGCCGAACTTCGGGGACAGGCTGAGCACCAGGGCGGTCGCCGCCGCCACCCAGTACGCCGCGGTGGAGTAGACCTTGGTCGCCGCCATCACACCGATGTTCTCGGCGTAGGTGGTGGTGCCGGAGCCGCCGCCGACGCCCGCGAGGGTGGTCGCCAGGCCGTCGGCCAGCAGCGCGCGGCCGGTCAGGTGGTCCAGGTCCTTGCCGGTCATCGCCGCGACCGACTTCACGTGCCCGACGTTCTCGGCCACCAGCACGAACACCACCGGCAGGAACAGCCCGAGCAGCCGGGGCTCGAAGGTCGGGGTCACGAAGTCCGGCAGGCCGAACCAGGCGGCCTGCTCGACGGCGGTGAAGTCGACCTCGCCGCGGATCGTGGCGACCACGTAGCCGATCAGCACGCCGACCAGGATCGACAGCCGGCCGAGGATGCCGCGGAACAGCACCGCCACCAGCACGATCGCCAGCAGGGTCACGATCGCGGTCACCGGTGCGGCGCGGAAGCCGCTGCACGTGCCGTCCGGCTGGCAGGTGCCCCACGCGGTCGGCGCCAGGTTGAAGCCGATCAGCGCGACGATCGTGCCGGTGACCACCGGCGGCATCACCACGTCGATCCAGCGCGGGCCCGCCAGGTGCACCACCAGGCCGATCACCGCGAGCAGCACACCGGTGATCAGCACGCCGCCGACCGCCGCGGACTGCCCGCCCGACGCGGTGGCCGCCGAGATCGGCGCGATGAACGCGAAGGAGGAGCCGAGGTAGCTCGGCAGCTTGTTCCCGGTGACGATCAGGAACAGCACCGTGCCGATCGCGGAGAACAGCAGCGTCGTCGCCGGGGAGAACCCGGTCAGCAGCGGGACCAGGAAGGTCGCGCCGAACATCGCCACCACGTGCTGCATGCCGATGCCGATGGTGCGGGGCCAGCTCAGCCGCTCGTCCGGTGCGACCACCGCCCCCGGCTCCACCCGTCGGCCGTCGCCGTGCACCCGCCACCCGATCGCGCTCACGCGTCCCCGCTCTCCTCGCTCGCCGCCCGGGCGCCGCGCCCGGGACCGGGCCGCGCGACGTGCGTGCCGCGCCGACCCGCCCCGCAGGGTATCGGCCGGGGGCCGGGCGCCGTCGGGACCCCTCCGCGCACGGACTCGCCGCGTAGGGTGAGCCGCGCCCGCACCGACCCCGGAGGCCCGCCCTGGACACCGTTCGACTCATCCGGTCGCGCACGGCCCTCTGGGTGGCGTTCGCGCTGGTGCACGGCTGGATCGCCCTGGTGGGCACCGTGCTCATCCCCACCCAGGCGTTCTGGGACCTCGACCTGTACCGCTGGTGGATGTGGCAGGGCCTGCACCAGGGCGTGTGGCCGGTGCTCGACGGCGACTGGGTGTACCCCGCCGGGGCGGTGCTGCCGATGCTGCTGCCCGCGCTGGTCGACGCCGTCGGCACCCAGCCCTACGCGCTGGCGTGGACCGTGCTGATCGCCGGGCTGAACGCGGCGGCGATCGGCGTGCTGCTGCGCTCGGGCCGACGCGACGAGGGCGCCCGCACCGACCCGGCGGTCGGCGCCTGGTGGTGGCTGCTGTTCATCGCCCTGCTCGGGCCGATCGCGATCGGTCGGCTGGACGCCGTGGTGGCGCCGATCGTGGTGATCGCGCTGACGCTCGCGCTGCGCCGGCCCGCGGTGGCCTCCGCGCTGCTGACCGTCGGCGCGTGGATCAAGGTGGCACCGGGCGCGCTGCTGCTGCCGCTGGTGATGGTGGTCCGCCGGCCGTGGCGCGACCTGGTGCTGCCCGCCGCCGCGGTGTGCGTCGTGGTGGCCGGGGTGGTGACCGTGGGCGGCGGGGCGGAGCACCTGCTGAGCTTCCTGCTCGCGCAGGGCGACCGCGGTCTCCAGCTCGAGTCGGTCGGCGCGACGCCGTGGGTGCTGCGCGGGCTGGTCGACCCCGGGGTCACGATCACCCTGAACCAGGAGATCATCACCTGGGAGATCGCCGGGCCCGGCACCGCCACCGTCGCCTCGCTGCTCGGGCTGGCCCTGCCGGTCGCCCTCGCCGCCGCCACCGGTCTGCTGCTGCTGGTCCGGCACCGCGCGGGCGCCGACCTCGACGTGCCGGCGTTCCTCGCCCGCGGCGCGCTGCTGATGGCCGTGCTGCTGATCGTCACCAACAAGGTCGGCTCGCCGCAGTTCATCGGCTGGCTGGCCGGTCCGGTGGCCGTCGGCCTGGCCCGGCCGGGTGCCGGCGGGCTACGGCCCTGGCGGTGGACCGCCGTCCTGGTGCTGGTGATCGGCGGCCTGACCCAGGTGGTGTTCCCGATGACCTACTCGGCGATCACCGCCGGCGTGGTCGGCCCCTCGCTGGTGCTGGTGGCACGCAACGTGCTGCTGGTGGTGCTGCTGGTGGTCGTGGCCCGCGACCTGCTCCGCATGGCGCGCACGCAGCGGCCGCGGACCACGACGGAGATCAGCCCAGCTGCGGCATGACCTCGGAGGCCACCAGCTCCAGGTGGTCCAGGTCGTGCAGGTCGAGCACCTGGAGGTAGACGCGCTGGATGCCGAGCTCGGCGAGCGCGCCCAGCCGGTCCACGATCGCGGTCGGCGTGCCGGCGATGCCGACCTCGCGGACCTCCTTCGGGTCACGGCCGATCGCCGCGGCCCGACGGTCCACCTCGGCGTCGTCGCGGCCCGCGACCATCACCAGGGCGGTGGACAGGGTGAGCGTCTCGGGGTCGCGGCCGATGGTCCGGCAGGCCTCGCGCACCGTCTCCAGCTTCGGCCCGATCTCGGCCAGCGGCGGGAAGGACAGGTTGAACTCGGCGGCGAACCGGGCGGCCAGCGCGGGGGTGCGCCTCGGGCCGAGACCGCCGACGATCACCGGGACGCCCGCGCGGGACGGGTCCAGCGGGGACTGCTGCACCGGCTTGGGCAGGGCCGGGCTGTTCTCGAGCGTGTAGTGCTCGCCCGCGTAGGAGAAGCGCTCGCCCACCGGCGTGCCCCACAGACCGGTGACGACCTCGAGCTGCTCGGTGAGCAGGCCGAAGCGCTTGGCCGGGAACGGGATGCCGTAGGCGGCGTGCTCCTCGGCGAACCAGCCGGCACCCAGGCCGAGCTCGACCCGCCCGCCGGACATCTCGTCCACCTGCGCCACCTGGATCGCCAGCACGCCGGGGTGCCGGAACGTCGCCGACGTCACCAGGGTGCCCAGGCGGATCGTGCTGGTCTCGCGGGCGAGGCCGGCCAGCGTCGTCCAGGCGTCGGTGGGGCCGGGCAGGCCGTCGCCGCCCATCGTCAGGTAGTGGTCGGAGCGGAAGAAGGCGTCGAAGCCCAGGTCCTCGGACGCCTTGGCCACGGCGAGCAGGTCGGAGTACGTCGCGCCCATCTGCGGCTCGGTGAAGATCCTCAAGTCCATGCCGCCAGCCTTTCACGCCGGTCCGACAGGCCGCGCCCCGGCCGTTCGTCCACGCCGTCCTCCCGCCGGGCATGAGACGGTGGAGGCATGGTGACGCAGCTCGGTCAGGTCTTCGACGCGCTCGCGGTGGCCGACTGGCGGCGCCGCGTCGCCCAGGTGTACGCCGATGTCCGGCGGATCGCTGCCACCGACCCCGCCGCCGCGCACCGCGAGTGGGTGGACCGCCGCGACGAGCTGTTCGCCGGGCACGCGGCCTCCCCGCTGCGCCCGGCCGCCAAGGCCGTGTTCACCGGCCTCGACGTCGCCCCCTACGACCCTGCCTACCGCTTCGAGGTCCGGGTGCGCGCCACCTCCCCGCAGCGGCTCGAGGTCGCCACCGGCACCGACGGCCTGGTGCCCTTCGACCGGGTCGGCCGCCTGGAGCTCGACGACCTCGGCTCGCTCACCGTCTGGGCGCTGCGCACCTACGGCGGCGGGATCTTCGTGCCGGTCAAGGACGCCACCTCCGGGCGCTCGACCTACGGCGGCGGGCGCTACGTGCTCGACACGATCAAGGGCGCCGACCACGGGCGCGCGCCCGACGGCGGGCTGGTGGTCGACCTCAACTTCGCCTACAACCCGTCCTGCGCCTACGACCCGGCATGGGCCTGCCCGCTGGCCACCCGGGGCAACGTGCTCGACGCCGAGGTGCCGGTGGGCGAGCGGGTGCCGGACCCGTTGATCGTGGCGGACTTCGACCTCTGACCAGCAGCGCCGTCGCACACCGGCGCTGTCGGACCCCGGCGCTACGGTCGGGGGCATGAGACCCGTGGTGCAGGAGATCGTGCTGGACTGCGCCGACCCCGCCGCCCTCGCGCGGTTCTGGGCCGGCCTGCTGGAGTCGCGCTGGGCGCTGCTGCACCCCGGATGGGCGGTGGTGGACGCCGACCCGGTGCTGATCGCGTTCCAGCAGGTGCCCGAGCCCAAGTCCTCGCCGAAGAACCGCCTGCACCTCGACGTGCAGGTGGACGACGCCGCCGCGTGGACCGCGCGGGCGGTCGCGGCCGGCGCACTGCGGATCAGCGAGCCGGAGCTGGGCCCCGAGGGCGACGGCTACGTGGTGCTCGCCGACCCGGAGGGCAACGAGCTGTGCCTGGTGGTGGACAACGCCGGACGCTGGCGGGCGTCCGCGTGGGCGGCGCTGGACGCGGCGCCGGAGCCGGTGCCGCTGCCGCCCGCCTGACCGGCGCTCACACCTGGCAGACCGGGCACCAGTACAGCTTGCGCGTGGCCATCTCCTCCACGAGCACCGAGGTGCCGCACACCCGGCACGGCTCCCCCGCGCGCCCGTACACCCAGTGCCGCTCGGTCCGGTCGACCAGCGCGCGGGCGCGGCCCTCCGCGTCCAGGTCCTCCCGGGTCAGCATGACGCCGGTGCGGATGCCGTCCGCCAGCAGCACCGCCCAGTCGTCCCACAGCGCGCGGGCGACCTCGGCCGGCACCCGGCGGCCCGGGGTGTGCGGGTCGAGGCGGGCGCGGAACAACAGCTCGGCGCGGTAGATGTTGCCGATCCCGGCGACCACCTCCTGGTCCATCAGCAGCCGTCCCACCGGCGTCGCCCGCGAGGTGATCCGCTGCACCACCACGTCCGCGGCGCTCGGCGCGACGGCCGAGCCGGGTGCGCCGGCGTCGGCCGGGACGCCCCCGGCGACCAGCGCCCGCACGTCGTCCTCAGCCGCCGGGTCCGGCCCGAGCCGCGCCAGCACCGCCGCCGTCGCCGCCGGGTCCAGCACCTCGCAGGCCGTCGGCCCGCGCAGGTCCGCCACGGTGACCTCGGTGGCGAGCCGCACCCGCACCTGACCCACCGGCTCCGGCGGGAACACCGGCTCCGGCCCGTCGGCGGTCTCCCGCTCGTCCTCGCCCATCCGCACCGACCGGCGCACCCGGGGCGCGCCCATGCTGCCGACCGCCTCGCCGCCGTCGACCAGCGGCGACACCAGCCCGTGGAAGTCCCACGCACCGTAGAGCCCGAGGTGCACCCGCAGCACGTGGCCGCCCTCGAAGCCGAGGAACAGCTGCTTGCCGACAGCGGCGGAGGTCAGCAGCTCCCGCCCGTCGAGCAGCGCGGCCCCGGCGGCGAACCGCCCCTGCGGGGAGGAGACCGCCACCCGGCGGCCGACGTAGTCGCGGGCGAGCTGGCGGGCGATGCGGTGGACGGTGTGACCCTCGGGCATGCGCCCAGGCTAGGCGCGAGGTGCGACGTGCCGGCGCCGGCTCAGTGGTCCTGCACCATCGCGCGCATCTGCTCCGAGGTCGCGGCGACCTGCTCGGCCCCCTCGCCCACCGCGGCGGCGTCGTGCAGGGTCTGCTCGGCGGTGCGGGCGGCCTCGGCGACGCTGCGGCTGATCTCGTTGGTGGTGGCGGACTGCTGCTCGACGGCCCCGGCGATCGAGGTCTGCGCGTCGCTGATCCGCTGCACCAGGTCGGTGATCCCGGCGACGGCGTGCGAGGCGCGGTCGCTGTCCGACTGGAGCGCCGCGATCAGCTCGGTCACCCGCTGGGTGGCGGCGGCGGTCTCCCGGGCGAGCTCCTTGACCTCGCCGGCGACCACGGCGAAGCCCTTGCCGGCCTCCCCGGCACGGGCCGCCTCGATGGTCGCGTTCAGGGCGAGCAGGTTGGTCTGCTCCGCGATCGAGGTGATCAGGCGCACCACCCCGCCGATCTCCTGGCTGGACCCGCCGAGGGCGTCCAGCCGCTCGGTGGCGTCGCCGACCGCGGTGACGGCCCGGCCCGCGAGCCCGGCGGCGTTGCTGGCGTTGGTGGCGATCTCCTGCACGGAGGCGCTCATCTGCTCGGTGGCCGCGGCGGCGGTCTGCGCCTGCGTCGCGGTGGAGCGTGCCTGGTCGCCGAGGTCGGTGGTGACGCCGCGCAGCCGGGTGCTGGCCTCGCCGAGCTCGTCGGCCACGCGGCGTGCGGTCACCTCGATCTGCTGCTGGGCGCTGATGTCCTCCCACGCCACGCAGTAGCCCCGGATCGCCCCGTCGTCGCCGATGACGGCGTTGATGTTCGTCGCCAGGCTGACCTCCCCGAAGGCGAAGGTCGCCCGGTGCGGGAAGGAGCGCGGGTCGCGCAGGATCCGCTCGACGCGCGCCGGGTCCTTGTGGAAGCGGTGGATCGACCCGAGCAGCAGGTCCGCGACGCCGGTGCCGAAGGACGCCTTCAGCGCGGGCTCGATCGTCGCCGCCGTGGCGAGCGCGCGGCGGTTGGCGTAGACGAGCTGGAGGTCGAGATCGGACACGAAGACGTTGGCCTCGACGCTGTCGAGGATCGCGCGCAGCGACTCGACGGAGGCGAGCAGCGGCGCGCCGGCGCGGGGTGACGAGGGGCATGGCGAGGCCTTCCGCAGTGTCCCCCCCTGCTCCGGTGACAGTCGGCGGGTGCGGGGACGACGTGAGGGATCGGCGGGGTGAAGCGGGGCCCCGGGGGTGTCAGCACCCAGGCACCGGTACGGCGGGATCAGCCGTCGTGCAGCGCCCCGCGCACCAGGTCGAGCACCTGGTCGTCGGTGAGCCCGGCGGCGCGGGCGGTGCGCACGTAGGCGCGAGCCGCCATGCGCGGTCCGGCCTCGATCGCTCCCTGCCCGGTGACGACCGTGCCCAGCCGTCGACGGCTGCTGACGGCCCCGGCGGTCTCCAGCTCGCGGTAGGCGCGGGCGACCGTGCCGGGGGCGATCCCGAGGTCGACGGCGAGGGCGCGCACGGTCGGCAGCCGGTCGCCGGCGGCGAGCCGTCCGGCGGCGACGTGCGCGACGACCTGCGCGCGGATCTGCTCGTAGACCGGGACGCCGGAGGTGACGTCCACCTCGAGCAGGGCGGTCATGCGACCACCGGCGCCGTCGCGGGCACCGCGTCCGAGCGCAGGGTCAGCAGCACCCCGGCGCCGAGCGCGACCAGTCCGACCACGGCGGCGGCGACCCCGGCGACGGTGCCGAGCGTGGCCAGCCAGGGCACCTCGACCAGGCTGCCCCGGGCGCCGAGGCTGTGCAGCGCGCTCCCGGTGACCAGCAGCACCCCCGCCAGTGTGCCGAGCAGGGCGGTGTGCACCCCGGCGAGCACCCGGCTCGCCGAGGCCCGGCGCAGCGCGAGGTCGTGCTCCGTGCTCGCGCCGGAGACGACGGGGCGCCGGGCGATCAGCCGGAGCAGCACCTCACCGCCGCGCAGCACCACCAGGCAGCCGGTCAGCAGCGGCACGCCGAAGTACCAGCCGGGGTAGGGCCCCGAGGCGCCGGACATGTCGACCGCGTACCGGTAGGCGACCGAGCGGCCGTCGCCCGCGGCGGTGAGGCCGGTGGACAGCAGCAGCACCGCGAGCACGCCGTACACGATCCAGGCGCTGCGGCGGGCGGCGCGCGGGGCGACGTCGGCCGGCCCCCGGCGGGTCAGCGGGGCGCGGCGCACGTCGCCGCTGGGTCGCGGCCAGGTGACCTCGCCGATCGCCAGCACCAGCAGGAACGCGGCACCGGCGAGCGCCGGCACCAGCCCGACGACCACGCCCTGCGCGGGCCCGGCGAGGCGGATGCGGGGCAGCAGCAGCGCGGGGGCGACGACGAAGGCGCACCAGGCGAGCGCGATGCAGACGGCGGCGTGCCGGCGGGCCGCCTGCCACGGTCGACCCAGGATGTGCTCTTGTGTCATCACATTGACACAATGGCGCAGCGCGACCGCCCCGTCAAGGAGCTAGAGCGGGGATCAGTCGTCCCAGAACGCGATCCACGCGCCGGCGACCAGCGCGAGGAGCAGCAGCACCGCGCCCGGCAGCGCCAGCGCGGACCAGGTGAGGCCGTCGGTCAGCTGCGCCACCGCGTCCCGGCCGAACGCCAGCCGGGACACCAGCGACAGGGTCATCTCGACCAGCACGCCGACGAGGGACTCGACCAGCACCGTCACCACCCGCCCACGGCCGCGCGGCGGCCCGGGACGACGAAGTGGGAGGTCACGCCAGCATCCTGCCACGGTTCTCAGTCCACCCACAGGGACTTGCGCGCCGCTAACGTCGGCCCATGGCCATCCGCTGGACCACCGCGTTCCTCGACCTGCCGCCCGCCGTGCACGCCGTCGGCACCCGGTTCTGGTCGACCGCGACCGGCAGCACCCCGTCCGCGCCGCGGGGCGACCGCGAGCAGTTCGCCACGCTGCTGCCCGCCGACGGCGAGGCCTTCCTCCGGGTGCAGCGGCTGGACGAGGGGCCCCGGGTGCACCTGGACCTGCACGTCGACGACCTCGACGCCGAGGTCGGGCGCGCGGTGGCGCTCGGCGCCTCGCTCGTCTCGCAGGCCGGCCACGCGGTGCTCCGTTCGCCGGGCGGCCTGACGTTCTGCCTGGTGGTGGCCCGCACCCCCGACCCGGTGCGCCCGGCGCCGGTGACCGGCCCGCGCGGCGGGGTGTCGCTGGTCGACCAGGTCGCGATCGACGTGCCCGCCCCGCTGATCGGCGCCGAGCGCGCGTTCTGGACGACGCTCACCGGGTGGGCCGCCGGCGGCGGTGCCGTGCTCGACCCGCTCGTGCGACCGGACGGGATCCCGCTGCGGCTGCTGCTGCACCGGCTCGGCGCCGACGACCCCGGCGAGCGGGTACGCGCGCACCTCGACCTCGCGGCCGGGCCGCGGCGCGACCTGGTGGTGGCCGAGCACGAGGACGCCGGGGCGCGGGTGCTGCGCCGCCACGAGCGGTGGACCGTGCTCACCGACCCGGCCGGGCTGTCCTACTGCGTGACCGACCGTTCGCCCGTCACCGGCCTGCTGCCGTCAGTCGCCGACGGGGACGAGCTCGCGGTCTGACCCCACCGAGACCGCCAGGACCGCACCCCGACGGGTGCGCCGGGTGTGCGTCTCGATCGAGGCCAGCACCACCAGCAGGATCGCGACCACGACGACCGGCGCATGCGTGCCCAGCACCTCCGGCCGGCTGACCAGCGCGCCGAGGGCCGCCCCGGCGGTGAACGACAGCACGATCAGCGCCAGCCGCGCGGCCACCGTGCGCTGGCCGCGGTCGTAGCCGGACAGCCACTCGTAGGTCGCCGTGACCAGCGAGCGCAGGTTCCCGGTGGTCATCGTCGTGCTGTAGGACGTCTCGCGGACCAGCCGGAACGTCGTGACCTGGAGCGCGGCGACGAAGGCGACCGACAGCGTGGCCACCAGGTGCGGGGTGGCCGTCGGCACGGCGGCGACCGCGGCGAGCACCAAGATCTCCGCGACCAGCACCACGCGGGTCGGGTCGCTCAGCAGCCGGCGGTGCCGGTGCGCGGCGATCACCTCGGCGACCACCAGCCCGACCACGAAGGCCGCGATGATCGGCAGGTAGCGGACGGCGGCTGCCCAGCGCCCCTGCGCGAGGTCGATCGCGACGAACACCACGTTGCCGGTCTGCGCGTTGGCGAACACGCCCTGGTGCGCGACGTAGGTGTACGCGTCGAGGAAGCCACCGACCACCGCGAGCGCGGCACCGGTCGCCGGGTGCTCCGGACGGGTGCGGACCTTCACCATGCCGTCCATCATCCTCCGGTCGTCCCATGACTTCTGGGGACGAGGGCCCGGATCACCTGCCTGCTGCGTCACACCCGTGGATCACACCCGGTCGCCCAGCCACGGCTCCAGCACGTCCGCCCGCCCGAGCCACGGGTGCAGCCCGTCCGCGTACTCCGCCGCGGTCATCAGCACGCCCTCGAAGGCGTCGACCAGCTCGGCCCGCACGTCCTCCACCCCCGTGATCACCAGCCGCGTCCCGGGCGTGCGCGCACCCCACCGGCCGAGCGCCCCGATCGCGAGCTGACCGCCGGCACCGTCCCACACGCACACCGAGTCGGGTCGGCTCGGCACCCAGAAGTGCCCCCGGCTGCGCAGCCGCCCGTCGCCGAGCCGCGCGATCTCGGACACCAGCCGCTCCGGGTGCAGCGGCCGGTCGGAGGCCAGCACGAGCGTCCACACGCCGCTGCGCGTCGGGGCGTCCGGCACCGGGGCCGCGTGCAGCGGGTCCAGCCGACGGTCACCGGCGCGCAGGTCGTGCTCGGCGGCGAGCAGCGCCGGCAGGTCCAGCGCGTACAGCCCGTCCACCCGCAGCCCGTCGGCGGCGCGCACGTGGTCGATCAGGTCGGAGGCCACCCGGGCGTCGTGGTCGTCGGCGGGGCCGTCCGTGGCGACGAGCACCACGTCGGCGTGCCCGAGCTGGGCCGCGAGCGCCTCGCCGACCGAGCGCCGGTCGTCCTCGGTGAGCGCCAGCCCGCGCTCGGCGAGCAGGTCGTCGCCCAGCAGGTCGTCCTCGACCGTGTCCCGCTCCACCGCCGCGACCACCCCGGCCAGGCGCAGGCTGCGCAGGCTCCCGCCGCGCCGGGTGCCCCAGCCGAGCGCCCGCGTCACCGGCAGCGACTCCGCGGAGACCGGCAGGGCCAGCAGCACCGCGTCCCAGCGCGGGTCGCGCGCCAGCCGCTCCAGCGTGGGCACCGCGTCCTCGCGCACCGCGCAGCTCAGGCAGGCGTGCTCCAGCGGCACCAGCACGTCCTCCACCACGCCGGTCGCGTCCACCACGACGCGGCGGATGCCGCCGCCGTCCGGCCCGTCCACGATGTCGTGCCGCAGCACGACGGTGCGCGGATGGTCCACGACACCGGCGAAGACGACCGCGTCCCGGAGCACCGGGTCGACGGTCGCGAGCACGATCAGGGGCTTGCGCGGGCGCAGGGGTCGGGTCATGGCGTCACTGTAGCGTGTTGCTGATAGTCGTTCTCATTACTTATGGTGGGCGCCATGTCCGCTCACTGCCAGGTCCTCGGGACGTCGCCCGGCTTCGGCCACGCGATCTCCCACTCCCACCGGCGCACCAAGCGCCGCTTCGACCCCAACATCCAGAAGAAGCGCTACTGGGTGCCCTCGCTCGGCCGTCACGTCACGCTCACCGTCTCCGCCCGGGGCATCAAGACCATCGACAAGCTCGGCATCGAGGTCGTCGTCGCCCGGATCCTCGCCCGCGGGGAGAAGGTCTGATGGCCCGCGCCGTCGACGTCCGCCCGGTGATCAAGCTGCGCTCCACCGCCGGCACCGGGTTCACCTACGTCACCCGCAAGAACCGCCGCAACGACCCCGACCGGCTCGTGCTGAAGAAGTACGACCCCGTGGTCCGCCGCCACGTCGACTTCAAGGAGGAGCGCTGACATGGCCAAGAGGTCCGCGATCGCCAAGAACGAGCAGCGCACGGAGGTCGTCGCCCGGTACGCCGAGCGCCGCCTCGAGCTCAAGGCCGCCGCGGTGAACCCGCACGTGAGCGAGGCCGAGCGCGTCGCCGCCCGCACCGCTCTCCAGGCGCTCCCCCGCGACGCCTCCCCCACCCGCGTCCGCAACCGCGACGTCGCCGACGGCCGCCCCCGTGGCTACGTCGGCAAGTTCGGCCTGTCCCGCGTCCGGATGCGTCAGATGGCCCACCGCGGCGAGCTGCCCGGTGTCACGAAGTCGAGCTGGTGAGGAAACGACCATGAAGCAGGGCATCCACCCCGACTACCACCCCGTCGTGTTCCGCGACATCTCCGCCGACTTCGCCTTCCTGACCCGATCCACGGTCACGTCGGAGAAGACCATCGAGTGGACCGACGGCCGCACCTACCCGGTGATCGACGTCGACGTGTCCTCGGCCTCGCACCCGTTCTACACCGGCAGGTCCCGCGTGCTCGACACCGCCGGCCGCGTCGAGAAGTTCCGCCGGCGCTACGGCCTCGCCGAAGCAGCCACCCCCGAGGAGAACCGATGAAGGTCCGCGCCTCCCTGGCGTCCCTGAAGAAGAAGGACGGGTCGATCGTCGTGCGCCGCCACGGCACGACCTTCGTCATCAACAAGAAGAACCCGCGGTGGAAGGGCAGGCAGGGCTGATGGCCGTCCCCAAGCGGAAGATGTCGCGCTCGAACACCCGCGCACGGCGCTCGCGGTGGAAGGCCACGCCGGTCGACCTGGTGCCGGTGCGCACGCCGGACGGGCGCGTGGTCGAGGTGCCGCGGCGGCTGGCGCGGGCGGTGCAGCGCGGGGTGGTCACGATCGACTGATCTCGCGCCGGTCGGCGGCGGGACCCACGAGCCGGCGGGCGGCGGCGCGGTCGACCTTCCCGGACGGGGTCGCCGGGATCGCCGGCACCAGCACCAGTCGTCGGGGCAGCTTGTACCGCCCGATCGTCCGGGCGGCGTGCGCCCGCACGGCCTCGAGCGTCGGCCCCGCGCCGTCGGCGGGCACGACCAGTGCGGTGACGACCTCGCCCCAGGTCTCGTCGGGCAGACCGACCACGGCGCACTGCGCCACACCGGGGCAGCCGTCGACGGCGGCCTCGACCTCCGCGGGGTGCACCTTCTCCCCACCGGTGTTGATCACGTCGCCGATCCGCCCGCACACCTGGTAGCAGCCGTCGGCGTACCGCACGGCGACATCCCCGGTGCGCAGCCAGCCGGGCTCGGGGAACGCGAGGGCCGTGGCCTCGGGGTCGCGCCAGTAGCCGGCGGTGACCTGCGGTCCGGACACCCAGATCTCGCCCGGCTCGCCGGGCTCCGTGACGTCCGCGCCGGTGGCGACGTCGACCAGGCGCAGTGCGACGTGCGCGAGCGGGTGCCCGACGGTGCCTCCGCGTCCGGCGACCTGGGCGCGCGGCACGCAGGTGCCGGCCGGTGCGGTCTCGGTCATGCCCCAGGACTGCTGGAGCGGCACCCCACGGTCCAGGTACGTGCGCAGCATCCGCTCCCCGGACGGCGCCCCGGCCACCAGCGCGGTGCGCAGGCTGCTGAGGTCGGTCCGCGTGAACCTGGGCGAGCGGGCGAGCGCGGCATACATCGCCGGCACCCCGAACAGCGAGGTGATCCGCAGTCGCTCGATGTCCTCGAGCACCGCGTCCGGGTCGAAGGCCCGCCGGACCACGACGGTGCCTCCGGCCGCCAACGTCGGCAGGGCCAGCCCGTTGAGGCCGCCGATGTGCGACAGCGGCGCGACGGCCAGGGTCGTGGCGTCCCGCCCGGTGTCGAGAGCGGCGCTCGCGCCCGACGCGCTCCACCACAGGTTGGCGTGGCTGAGCACGACCCCCTTGGGCACGCCGGAGGACCCGGAGGTGAACAGGATGAGCGCGGGGTCGTCGGGGTACGCCCGCGCCGACGCCGGCAGCCCCGGACCGTGGGCGCCGTCGGCGAGCAGGGTCGACCAGGCCACCCAGCCCGCTGCCCCGACCGGCGGCCCCGCGAGCCGGTCGTCGTCCAGCTCGACGAGCAGCGCTGCGCCGGGGGCTGTCGGCCGCCAGGCCTCGACGGCCCGCACGTGCCCGGGCTCGGCGACGACGACGGCGGGCTCGGTGCGGCCGAGCAGCGCCGCGATCTCCGCGTCGGAGGCCCGGAAGCCGAGCGGCACGGCGACGGCGCGCAGCCGGCCGCAGGCCAGGACGGCCACCAGCACGGCGGTGCTGTTGCGCCCGAGGTGCACCACCCGGTCACCGGGCCGCACCCCCGCTGACGCGAGGGCGCCGGCGAGGGCCCCGACCTGTCCGACGAGGGTCGCGGCGCTGGTCACCGTGTCGCCGTAGACGAGGCTGGGTGCGGCGGGGTCCTGCCGCGCGGCCTGCGCGAGCACGGCGGCGGCACTCAGGTCCGGGAGGTACGGCGGCTGCATCGGTGGCTCCGGCGGTCGAGGGGCACCGACCGACCGGCCCCGGGAAGAGGGCCGGCCGGTCATGTGCTCAGCGTGCCTGGGCGGGTGCTGCGACCGCCACGGGGGCGGGGGCGGCAGCAGCGAGCCTGTCGAGATGCGCACGCTGCACGCGACGGAACACCGTCGCGAGACCGACGCCGACCAGCGCGAGCACGATCGCGATGACGAACGGCACGGTGAAGTCGCCGTCCGCGTCCGCCGCCATGCCCGACGCGAGCCGGGGGGCGAAGAACGCCGAGACCGAGTACGCGACGAACACCATGGCGTAGTTGATGCCCTGGTAGCGCGGCCCGAAGTTCGTCATCGTCAGGGCGGGGAACACGCCCATGACCCCGCCGAAGCACAGGCCGAGGCCGATGATCCCGATCGCGAAGCCGACGGTCGAGGACACCGTCACCAGCACCAGCAGGGCCAGGGCGACCACGCCGTAGATGATCGTCAGCGCCGTGGTGTAGCCCAGACGGTCGGACACCGCGCCCCAGAGCACCCGGCCCAGCGCGTTGCAGGCGGAGTACACGGACACCAGCACCGCGGCGGAGGCCGCCGTGAGACCGAACATGCTCTGGCCGATCGGCGAGGCGTTGGACGCGATCATCAGACCGGAGAACGCCCCGAAGGCCATCATCACGAAAATCATCCAGAACGCCGGGGTCGCCAGCGTGCCGCGCCAGGTCACCGCGATCGGCGGGCGCCCGGCCGGCGGAGTCCAGCCCGCGGGGACGTAGCCCACGGGGGCGGCGCGCAGGAAGAACGAGGCCAGCACGATCACGACGGCGTAGGCGCAGCCCATCCACACGAACGCGGAGCGCACGCCCGGGCCGGCGATGATCGCGTTGCCCAGCGGTGCGGCGATCACCGAGGCGGCACCCATGCCACCGGTGATCAGGCCGGCGGCCATGCCCCGGCGGTCCGGGAACAGCTTCATGGTGTTGCCCAGGCAGCCGGAGTACGCCAGGCCCTGGCCCAGCCCGGCGAGCAGGCCGTAGGACAGGTACAGCGCGGTCAGCGAGCTCGCGACGCCGGTCAGCGCGAAGCCGGCGGCGAACATCAGGCCGCCGACGAGCACGAGCCAGCGGGTCCAGCCGCGGTCGGTGAGGATGCCGCCGAGGATCATCGGGATCGGCCCGACGGCGGCGTTGATGGTGAAGGCCATCATCACCTGGGGCATGGTCCAGCCGTGCGCGGCGGACAGCGGCCCGGCGAGCACGGAGAACGCGTAGATGGCGCCCGTGCACATCAGCACGGCGACCGAGGACCAGAGCACGGCCCAGCGGTTGATCGGGGTCGACGACGTCGTCGAGGTCATGGCGGTGGTGCCTTTCCGGCGAGGGAGAGGAGCAGGGGGCAGAACCGTGGTGCGGGTGGTGCAGGAGGCGGTGCTCAGCCGACCAGCTCGGCCAGCCCGCCCCACTTCTCGGAGAACAGCCCGACGGGCATCGTCCGCAGGTCCTCGGCCACGTCGGGCACGAAGTCCATCTGGTCCAGCACGTCACGCTGCAGGTCGACGCCGGGGGCGATCTCGACGACGGTCATCCGGCCCTCGCGCAGCTCCAGCACGGCGCGCTCGGTCACGTAGAGCACGCGCTGCCCGGAGCGCGCGGCGAAGGAGCCGGCGTAGGTGATCTGCTCGACATCGGCCAGGAACTTGCGGGCGCGGCCCTCGGTGACGATCCGCAGCGCGCCGTCCACGATCTCGGTCTGCAGGCCGCCGGCGGTGAACGTGCCGGCGAAGACCAGCGTCTTGGCGGACTGGGAGATGTTGATGAACCCGCCGCAGCCGGCGACCCGCGAGCCGAACCGGGAGACGTTGACGTTGCCGTGCGCGTCGGTCTGCGCCAGGCCGAGCACGGCGACGTCGAGACCGCCGCCGTCGTAGAAGTCGAACTGGGCGTGGTGGTCCACCAGCGCCTCGGGGTTCCAGGCGTGACCGAAGTCCTTCAGCCCGGCCGGCACGCCGCCGACGGCGCCCGCCTCGGTGGTGCCGATGATCAGGTCGCTGACCCCTTCCTCGGCCGCGACCGTGCCGACGTCGCAGGGGATGCCGACGCCCAGGTTCAGCACGGCGCCGCGTCGCAGCTCCATGGCTGCGCGCCGGGCGATCACCTTGCGCTCACCGAGCGGGATCGACTCCACGCTGCCCAGCGGCGCCCGCAGCTGCCCCGAGAACGACGGGTTGTAGTGGGTGTTCTCGGTCTGGAAGTGGTTCTCCGGCTCGGACACCACGACGTAGTCCACCAGGAGGCCCGGCACCTTGACGTCGTTCGGGTCGAGGGAGCCGGCCTCGGCGACCTGCTCGACCTGCGCGATCACGATGCCGCCGGAGTTGCGCACCGCCTGCGCGATCGGGAGCACCTCCATCTTGAGGCCCTCCTTCGACAGCGTGAGGTTGCCGTGGGTGTCGGCGACGGTGCCGCGGATCAGGCCGACCTGGATCGGGAAGGCGGGGTAGAACAGCCACTCCTCGCCCGCGAGCTCGATCACCTGCACGTAGTCCTCGGTGGCGCTCGGCGACATCCGGGCACCCTCGACGCGCGGGTCCACGAACGTGCCGATCCCGACCTTGGTGATCACCCCGGGTCGGTGCGCGGCGATCTCGCGGTAGAGCTGGGTGATGACGCCCTGCGGCAGGTTGTAGGCCTCGACGGCGTCCTCGGAGATCAGCTGGGCGAACGCCGGAGAGGCGATCGCGATGCCGCCCATCCACCGCTTCACCAGCCCGCGGTGGCCCCAGTGGCTCATGCCCTTGTCCCGGCGGTTCCCGACCGCGCTGGCGTGCACGACGTGCAGCGCGGACGGCGCGCCGGTCTGGAGGAAGCGCGCCTCGACGGCACGCATCGTCTCCTCGTTCACGCAGGACAGACCGAAGCCGGACAGCGCGACGGTGGCACCGTCGGGGATCAGGGCGGCGGCTTCCTCGGCAGTGATGATCTGGGCCACGAGCAGACTCCTTCGTCGTCATCGGCAACGTGCAGAGCATTTCGGACTCTGAGAGTCGGTAATTGGGACCATCGTCCCCGGACGGCCGCCGCCGCCCGCCTCACGATGGGTGAGGCGCGGCACCTGAGCCCGCCCCGACCCCGACGCGACGACGCGCCGGCGCCACCACCTGGAGGGTGCAGCACCATGGACTTCGGCCTGACGGACGAGCAGGAGCTCCTGCTCTCGAGCCTCGACGACCTGCTCGCTCGCGAGTGCCCCGAGTCGTACATCGCGGAGCTCGACGCGACCCACCAGCCCCCGACGACCTTCCGTCGGGCGTTGCACGAGGCCGGCTTCGCCTCCCTCGGCTTCCCCGAGGAGTACGGCGGCACCCCGGTCGACGCGACCACCCTGGTGCTGCTCGCCGCCCGGGTGGCGCGGCAGGGCCTGAACAACGGCTACGGCCTCGAGCTGCTCCAGGCGATGGACATCCTCGAGTTCGGCTCCGAGGAGCAGAAGCAGGAGATCCTCGGCCTGCTGGCCTCCGGCGACGTGCCCTTCGCCCTCGGCTTCACCGAGCCGGGCGCCGGCTCCGACAACGCGGCGATGGCCTGCACCGCGGTGCACCACGACGGCCAGGTGACCTTCAACGGCACCAAGACGCTGATCACCAACGCCCTGCAGTCCCGGTACCTGCTGCTGATGGCGAAGGACCCCGCGGTGGAGAACCCGCGCGAGGCGATCTCGATGTACCTGGTCCCGATGGACGCGCCGGGCGTGACCACGAACCGCCTGGAGAAGATCGTCTGGCACATCTCGGACTCCTGCGAGATCTTCCTGGATGACGTCACGCTGCCGGAGTCCTGCCTGGTCGGCGTCAAGGGCGCCGGCTTCAAGCAGCTCATGCGCAACTTCGAGATGGAGCGCCTCGTCATCGCCTCCCAGTGCTGGGGCCTGGCCGAGTGCGCCTACGAGGACGCCGCCACCTATGCCGCGCAGCGCGTGCAGTTCGGCAAGCCGATCGGCCAGTTCCAGCTGATCCAGCAGAAGCTCACCGACATGGCGATCAAGGTCGAGAACATGCGCAACTTCGTGCTGCGGACCGCCTGGATGCTCGACCAGGGCGTGCCGCTCAAGAGCCAGGGCGCGCTGTGCAAGCGGTACTCCGCGATGGCCGCCTTCGAGGTCGCCGACGAGGCCATGCAGATCTTCGGCGGCGTCGGCGTGACGGTCGGCACCCGGGTCTCGCGGCTGTGGCGGGACATCCGCGGCCACCGGTTCGGCGGCGGCACCGACGAGATCATGGTGCACATCGCCGGCCGGCAGATCGTCAAGGACCACAGCTGAGCGCCCCGCGCCCCGCACCCGTCAGCATCCCCAGCCGGAGGAGTACCCCCATGAAGATCGTGGTCGCCTACAAGTGGGCGCCGAACCCCCAGGACGCCGAGGTCCGCCCCGACGGCACCGTCGACTGGAGCCGTGCCAAGGGCGCCGTCAGCGAGCACGACCCGGTGGCCTTCGAGGTCGCCCGGCGGCTCGCGGACGCCACCGGCGGCGAGGTCGTCGCCCTGTCCGTCGGCGCCGCCGCGTCCGACAGCCCGCTCGCCCGCAAGTCCGCGCTGTCGCGCGGCGCGGACCGGCTCGTGCTCGTCGCCGACGACGCGCTGGCCGGCCTGGGCTCCACCGGCACCGCTGCGGTCCTGGCCGCCGCGGTGCGCAGCCTCGGCGACGTCGACCTGGTCCTCGCCGGGCCGGAGTCCGTGGACAACGGCGACCGCCAGGTCCCGCTCACCCTGGCCGGGCACCTCGGCTGGCCCGGCATCGCCGGCGTCGCCGACGTGCAGGCCGGCGGCGCGGGCCTCGTGGTCGAGCGCACCACCGACCACGGCGTGCAGGTGCTGGACGTCACCGGTCCCGCGGTCCTCGCGGTCACCGCCGACGCCGCGGTCCCGCGCGTCCCGGGCATGAAGGACATCCTCGGCGCCGCCAAGAAGCCGACCGACGTCCTCGCGCTCGCCGACCTCGGCGTCCCCGCCACGGTCGTCACCTCCGAGGTCGTCGGCACCGCCCGCCCCGCGCCGAGCGCCCGCGGCCGGCACGTCATCACCACCGCCGACCCCACCGCGGCCGCCGCCGAGCTGGTCGACGCCCTGCGCGCCGCCGGCGCCGTCACCCGCCAGCGTTGAGAAGGAGCACGAACATGAACGAGAGCACCCTGGTGCTGGTGGACGGCGACGCCGCCGTCGCGGGGCCGGTCGCCCTCGCCCGGGCCGCCGCCGGCGAGGGGACGGTCACCGCCGTCGTCGTCGGTCCGCGGGCCGTCGCGGAGCAGGTCGCCACCTCCGGCGTGGACGAGGTCCGCTGGCTCGGCGAGCCCGCGGCCGACGTCCCCGTCGAGGCCTGGGCCGCCCCGGTCGCGGAGATCGTCGCCGCGGCAGCACCCCGGCTGGTCGTCGCGGCCACCCGGGACGGTGGACGGGCCCTCGCCGGCGCGGTCGCCGCCCGGTGCGGCGCCCCCGTGCTGGCCGGCGCCACGTCGGTCGCCCTCGAGGCGGATGCCGTGGTCGTCGGCCGTGACGTGCACGGCGGGATCGCGTCCCGCACCGAGCGCGTCACCGGCGGCCCGGCGGTCGTCACCGTCCCGGCCGGCGGCCAGGCCACGGTCGCGGCCCCGGTGGCCGTCACCGAGGCCCCGGCCGAGCCCTCCGCCGCCGTGCGGGTCCGCGAGGAGCGGCCCTCCGGCCGCGAGTCGGTCGACCTGGGCGGCGCCCGGGTCGTCGTCGGCATCGGTCGCGGCCTCAAGGCCCGCGAGGACCTGGCCCTGGTCGAGCGTCTCGCCGCGGCGCTCGGCGGCGAGGTCGCCTGCTCCCGGCCGCTGGCCGAGGGCCACGACTGGCTGACCAAGGACCGCTACATCGGCATCTCCGGCCAGCACGTCGCCCCGGACCTGTACGTCGCCGCCGGGATCTCCGGCCAGGTGCAGCACATGGTCGGCGTCGCCGGCGCCAAGGTGGTCGTGGCGATCAACTCCGACGCCGACGCGCCGATCTTCGCGCAGTGCGACCTCGGCGTCGTCGGTGACCTGTACGAGGTGCTGCCGGCCCTGGCCGCGGCGCTGGAGGCCTGATCCCGATGTCCGCCGAACCCTCCGAGCCGGATTTCGACGTCGTGGTGGTCGGTGCCGGGCCCGCGGGCTCCGTCACCGCCCACCGCCTCGCGAGCGCCGGGCTCTCGGTCGCGCTGATCGAGCGCGGCGAGGCGCCGGGCACGAAGAACCTGTCCGGCGGCGTCCTGTACGGGCGCGTCCTCGACCAGGTCTTCCCGGGGTTCGCCGACCAGGCCCCCGTCGAGCGCCGGATCACCCGGCACGTCACCACCTTCCTCACCCCCGACTCGGCGGTGTCGCTCGACTACACCTCGCAGCGGCTCGCCGCGCCGGAGGGGCCGGTGAACGCGGTCACGGTGCTGCGGGCCAAGTTCGACCCGTGGCTCGCGGAGCGCGCCGAGGAGGCCGGCGCGTACCTGATGCCCGGCGTCCGCGTCGACGCCCTGCTCACCGAGCCGGCACCGTCGGCGCCCGGCGGGATCCGGGTGGTCGGCGTCCGCGCCGGCGAGGACGAGCTGCGCGCCCGCGTGGTCGTCGCCGCAGACGGGGTCAACTCCTTCCTGGCGCGCGAGGCGGGTCTGCGGCCCGCCGAGCCGCTGAACCACCTCGCCGTCGGCGTGAAGGCGGTCGTGCGGCTGCCCCGCGGCGTCATCGAGGACCGGTTCGGCCTCACCGGCGACCAGGGGGCCGCGCACGCACTGGTCGGGGACTGCACCCGCGGCGTCGGCGGCGGGGCGTTCCTCTACACCAACACCGACTCGCTGTCCGTCGGCGTCGTGCTCCGGCTGGACGACCTCGTCGCCTCCGGGTACACCGCCACCGGGATCTTCGACCACCTGCTGGAGCACCCCGGCCTCGCGCCGCTGCTCCGGGACGGGGAGATCGTCGAGTACGGCTCGCACCTCGTCGCCGAGGGCGGGCTCGCCATGCTCGGCACCCTCGCCACCGACGGCCTGGTCGTCGTCGGTGACGCCGCCGGGCTGACGATCAACTCCGGGCTCACGGTGCGGGGCATGGACCTCGCCATCGGCTCGGGGATCGCCGCCGGCGACGCGATCGTGGAGGCCGTCGCCGCCGGCGACGTCACCGCGACCGGCCTCGCCGGCTACCGACGGCGGATCGACGAGGGCTTCGTCGGGCAGGACCTGCGCACCTACGCGCGGGCACCGAAGTTCCTCGAGCGCCCCCGCATGTACGGGGCGTACGGCGAGCTCGCCGCCGACCTGTTCCACGACGTGTTCAGTCTCGACACCACGCCGCGCAAGCACCTCGCGGCGGTCGCGCGGACGGCCCTCGGGCGGTCCGGGCTCGGGATCCGGCAGGTGCTCAGCGACGGATGGGCGGGGGTGCGCGCACTGTGAAGGCACCATCGGTCCCCGAGCGGCTCGGGGCGAACAGGTACGAGGTCGACGAGGAGGAGTCCCACATCGTCGTCGACCAGGAGCTCTGCCGCACCACCGGCACCGGTGCGCGGATCATCGCCGTGTGCCCCGCCGGGGTGTACTCCGAGCGCGACGGGCAGATCGACGTCGAGCACGCCGCCTGCCTGGAGTGCGGCACCTGCCTGGCGGTCGCGTCTCCGGGCGCGCTGACCTGGCGCTACCCGCGCGGCGGTTTCGGGGTGCAGTTCCGGGAGGGCTGAGACCCGTCCTGGTCGCAGGCGTCCGGTGCCCTGTGCATCGGGCGCCTGCGTCGTCCCCGCCCCCGGCAGGACGCGCTCAGGCCCCCGGTCGGGTCGCCGCCGCCAGCTGCTGGTCGACCATCCGCTCGATGTACTCCGGCAGCGTGCGCCGCACCCGGTCGATCAGGTGCGGGGGCGTCACCAGCACGTGCATCAGCACCGATCCCTCGATCGCGTCCAGCAGGTGCACCGCCGACGCCCCCGAGGGCAGCTCGCCGCGCTCCACCGCCCGCTCCACCCGGTGCCGCTCGCTCAGCACGAACCGGGTGATCGCCTCGTGCCGCACCTCCGCCAGCGGCTCCGGGAACGCCCGCGCCTCGACGTACAGCCGGAGCATCGCCAGCCCGTCGGGACCGAGGTAGAGGTCCGCACGGCGACGGGCGTGCTGGACGAGGAAGTCGCGCAGCGACAGCGCGGTGCTGGCCGTGCTCCCGGCGGCGTCACCCGGCACGGTCGCGTCCGCATCTGCGTCCTCGCCCGGGTCCGGGTCAGGGCCCTCCCCCGCGGGAGGCGCGACGTCCGGGAACAGCGACCCCGCCTGCACCCCGCGCAGCGCGTCCGCGAGCAGCGCCGCCTTGTCGGACCAGCGCAGGTAGATCGACGACTTCCCGATCCGGGCACGCGACGCGACCCCGGCGATCGTCAGACCCGTCCAGCCCTTCTCGCCGAACTCCTCCAGCGTGGCTCGCAGAGCCCGCTCCTCGACGTCCTGCGCCCGGGGGCGTCCGGCCTGACGGGAGTCCTCCGGGTGCAACTGATCCCCCGGTGACGTCACCGCAGGAGGGTATCCCGGGCGCGGGGGGCGGGGTAGTCGGGCACCGCCGTCGCCGTCGGACCACCTCGCCGCGCCTCGGCCCTGCCCTGGAAGACGACGAGACCCCCGCCGGATCACCGACGGGGGTCTCGCACACGCGGTAGCGGTGGGATTTGAACCCACGGTGGACTTTCACCCACACACGCTTTCGAGGCGTGCTCCTTAGGCCGCTCGGACACGCTACCTCGGCGTCAGACTCTACCGGATGGGGCGGCGTGCTCCGGACGCCCCGGCCGTCCCCCGATCAGGCGTCTGCGCTCCACGAGGCGCCCAGGCTTCACTAGGGTGACTCCCAGCAAGCAGCAGCGCAGGGGGACGGCAGGGGAACGAGGGCTGATGGCATCGGGTTTCGAGGTCGACACGGGCACGCTGGACCTGGTGCGCCAGCTCGCCGAACGGCAGGCCGACCACCTGCGAGCGATCCGTGACTACCTCGACGCCCACACCACGCTGAACGACGTCGGCGGGCTCGTGATGCTGTGCCTCAAGCCGAAGTACGACGAGGGCCGGAATGCCGCGATCCAGGGCTTCACCCAGGGTGTGACGATCAGCGACGCCGTCGCCGACCGCGCCGCCGAGACCCGCACCGCCTACCTGGACGCCGATCGCGCCGCCGTGGACCGGCTGCGGCGCAACGGTGCGGACCTGGGGATCGACCTGCCGGCGTTCTCCGAGCCGACCGCACCTCGGCTCGGCGCAGGAGCGACCGGCACCGGCGCGGGCTGGGAGCTGGACCCGGGTGTATCGCCGTGGTCGCGGCTCACCCCGGGCGACGCGCGCCCGGTCGTCGACGGCTCCCGGACCCTGGCGTCCAGGAGCGCGAACTGGATCAACAAGCCCCCGTCGACCGTGCTGAGCAGCTTCGCGCTCCGCTACCCCGCCGACCAGCTGCTGATGAAGCCCGGCATCGAGAAGGTCTGGGACTTCGTCGACCGGAAGTTCGGCACCCCGATGGCGACCGAGACGCTCCACGAGCGGTACGTGGCCAACCGGAAGAACGCCTACGAGTCGGCGTACGAGCACGGTCACCAGACCGGCTCCCGCACGACGAACGGCGGCGACGTCACGACGCCGAGCACCACGGTCCGCGCGGTGCAGAGCGGCACCCTGGTGTACTCCACCGTGACCCAGGTGCGCAGCGCCTGGAACGCCATCGAGGGGACGCAGGCAGCCACCACCCGGCTGGACGCGGTGACCGGCGTCGGCCGCGGCGAGGACAACACCGAGTCCTACGCATGGGCTCGGTGACCCCATGACGATCTCCGAGGTCTACGACCCGCAGGCGTCCCTGGTCGCCCCGACCGGTGCCGCAGAGAACTTCGCGGAGTCGCTCCGTTGGAAAGCCGGACCGCTGCTCGGCGGCCTGGACTGGCTGCTCGAGCAGGTCATCCACCGGTCGGCCATCGCCGAGCTGGTCGAGCCCCTGGCGGGCGACTGGACCGGGCTGGAGAAGGGCGCGCAGGCCTGGCACCACGCCGCCGACGCCAGCGCCGCGGTGGGCGCGAACTTCGGCGCGACAGCGCAGGACGTCCTCGCCGGCTGGACCGGCGAGGCTGCCGAGGCGTTCGCCGCCCGTGCCCGGGAGATCGGGGACACCTTCACGGACTACGCCGACGGGTGCAGCTCGATGGGCGAGGTGACCTCGGCGCTGCTCGACCTGTGCAAGGCCACGGCGGAGAGCATCGCGGGGATCCTCGGGTTCCTCGGCGACTACCTGACCCGGGCTCTGGTCGAGGCGTCCATCCCGATCGCCGGCTGGGTGGTGGGGGCGATCGACGGGGCGATCAGCGGGTCGATGCTGCTGGTCAAGTTCGAGCGCGGCTACCGGCTGATCCAGAAGGTGCTGGACGCGATCGAGAACTTCCGTGAGGTGGTGATCGCCATCGACCGGATGGCCTACGCGATCACGTTGATGATGAAGTCGGTGACGACGGTGAACAACCTGCGCACGGTGGATGCCGGAGACCGGGCCGCCTCGACCGCCTTCGGGGTGTCCTGATGCCCGCGCCGGAGATCCGCGCGCTGCTGGCCGAGATCCGCGAGGCCACCGCGTCCGCTCAGGCCGCGACCGCAGAGATCGAGGCGGAACGACTGGCGATGGGCCGCGAGCGCGAGGACGAGGAGCGACGTCGGGCGACCGCCGCGAGACGCGGTGAGCTCGGTGCCGACTGGCAGGTGCTCCAGCAGCGGATCGACGCACGCCGCACGTCGCTGGCCGCGATCATGACCGGCGCGGACGAGTCGCCGGAGGCCCGGCGGGTGATGGACACCGCGCTCGAACGCATGTCACGGCTGAGCGACGAGGTCGACCGGGCCGTGCTGGACGGCGACCCGATCGATCCGCGGAGCGCCGCCAGCGCTTTCCGACGCACGCAGGAGGCGGCGGACCAGATCCGCGCGACGCTGGCCCGGCTCCGTGCGACGGACGGTCCTCCCGGGGGCGACGCCCGGCCCTGATCGGCCGGTCAGGGGCCTTCGGTCCGGAACGCGTCCAGACCGAGGAAGTCCTTCGGCGCGCGACGACGGTGCCGCCGACCGGTGAGCACCCGCTGCTCGTGGTCGATCTGGGCCAGCCGCCGCTGCAGGCCGAGGCCGATCAGCCCGTTCGAGACCCGCAGCATCCCGATCGCGGCCCCGACCCAGAGCAGGCCCATCACGGAGATCGCGGGCGTGGCGTCCTGGGTCGTGGAACGTGCGCGGGATCCGTCGGGGTGCGGCACGACGACGATCTGCTCCCCCGGCTCCAGCCGGTTCCGCCCCTCGGGCAGGGTGATCTCCCGACCGTCGTCCAGCCGGACGGTCGGGATCATGGCGACACCGACCTCGAGACCGATCCGGTCGAGCGCCCCGCCCTCGTCCACGACCTCGACCGACGTCACCGTCGCCCGCTGCGCCGGCTCCTCCCAGGGCCAGACGACGCGCTGCGCGGCGAGCTGCCCGAAGCCCGAGAAGGTCGCCAGGCCGACCAGGAGCACGCCCACCAGCGTGCTGGCGAGGCCGTCCAACAGTGCGTCGTACTGGACGCCGGCGAGCGCCCGGGGCGTGCGCCACCAGGTCCGCAGCACCGGAGGTTCGTCGGCGGTGCTCACCGCGGTGCGCCCGAAGACCACCCGCTGCCCGACCCGCGGCCCGGTCCCGAGCTCGACCAGGTCCTCGGTCGGCCTCGGCTGCACCCAGCGCGTGGTGCCGAGCAACTCCAGGCAGCCGTCGACCAGACGGCGTGGGGTGACGAGCACGGCGACCTGCACGGCCACCCAGGACAGCGCCCACCACACCACGACCACCGGTGTGAAAACCACGGACGGGAACAGCACCATCCGGTCACGCGCCGACATCGGACCCCGTCGGACCGCCGTGGTGCAGTAGCGCAGCGTCGAGCCCCACGCGGCGTGCATCGCGGCGACGGTGGGCAGCCAGACCGAGATCAGGTCGTCGCCCCACCGCCGGTCGTGCTGCACCGCATCGACCAGCGCCCCGGGGTCGGCGAGGTGTCGCGGCGCGGCCAGCACGAAGGACCACCGCAGCCCGCGCAACGCCAAGGGCCGGGACAGCTCGGCACGGGCGACGACGATCGTCGGCATCCGGACCCCGGCCCGCTGCGCCTCGCGGTGCACCGCGAGCACCGCATCGTCCGTCGGTGCGACCAGCCGCTCGACCAGTCGGGTGGTCGCGGCCCGGACCGCACCGACCGAGCGCACGAGCACCGCCGCCGGGACCAGCGCGACGAGCATGCCGGCGACCTCGTAGCCCGGCTGCACGAAGGCCAGCACGATCGGCAGCGGTCCGACCATCCCGAGGGTGAAGAACAGCGCCAGGGGCAGACCCCGCACGAGCAGACGCGACCACCTGATCAACAGCACTCCCGCAGGCTAGCGGCCCATCCGACCCGCCCACCGGCGAACGGCGGCTACGCCCTGCGCGTACCCACCCCACCTCGCACGCCGAGCCGGACGTACCGTGGCCAGGTGACCGCCCTGCCCCGCACCCCCTCCCCGATCCGCCCGAACCCCGGCACCCTGGACGAGGTGGTGGACCTGCTGCGCGGCCGGCGGGTGGCGGTGCTGACCGGCGCGGGGCTGTCGACGGACTCGGGGATCCCGGACTACCGGGGGCCGGACTCGCCGCCGCGCACGCCGATGACCTACCAGCAGTTCGTGGGCGACGAGGCGTTCCGCCGGCACTACTGGGCGCGCAACCACGTGGGCTGGCGGTACGTGCACCGCACGGAGCCGAACGCGGGGCACCGGGCGCTGGCGTCGCTGGAGGCGCACGGTGTGGTGGTCGGGCTGATCACGCAGAACGTGGACCTGCTGCACGAGCAGGCGGGCTCGCGCCGGGTGATCGACCTGCACGGGCGGTACGACCGGGTGATCTGCCTGCGCTGCGGCGTGGTGGTGTCCCGGCAGGAGCTCGCCGACCGGCTGGAGGCGCTGAACCCCGGCTTCGTCGAGTCCGTCGGGGCGGTGGGCGACGTGGAGATCGCGCCGGACGCGGACGCGGTGATCGAGCAGACGTCGCACTTCGTGGTGGCGGACTGCTGGCAGCCGGACCCGGACGGCGGCGACGGCCCGTGCGGCGGGATGCTCAAGCCGGAGATCGTCTACTTCGGCGAGACGGTGCCCGCGCCCCGCGTCGCCGAGGCGTACGCGCTGGTGGACGAGGCGGAGGCACTGCTGGTGGCGGGATCGTCGCTGACCGTGCAGTCGGGGCTGCGGTTCGTGCGGCACGCGTCGGCGGCGGGCATGCCGATCGTGATCGTGAACCGCGGCGCCACCCGGGGCGACCCGCTGGCGACGCTGACCCTGGACGCGGGCACCACCGAGACGCTGACCGCGCTGGCCGAGCGGCTGTAGCCGGAGCCGCGCGCCCTCAGCCCCGGTGCTGGGCGAAGAACTCCCGCAGCACGGTCGCGCACTCGTCCTCGCGCACGCCGCCGACCACCTCGACCCGGTGGTTGAGCCGCGAGTCGCGCACCACGTCCCACTGCGAGCCGCAGGCGCCCGCCTTGGGGTCCCACGCGCCCAGCACCAGCCGGGGGATCCGGGCGAGCACGGTCGCGCCCGCGCACATCAGGCATGGTTCCAGGGTGACGACCAGCGTGCAGTCGTCCAGCCGCCACCGGCCGAGCGCCACCGAGGCGGCCCGCAGCGCGAGCACCTCGGCATGCGCGGTGGGATCGGCGTCGGCCTCCCGCCGGTTGCGACCCGCGCCGACGACGGCCCCGTCCGGGCCGAGCACCACCGCGCCGACCGGCACGTCCCCGGTCACGGCGCAGCCCGCCGCCTCGGTCAGGGCCAGGCCCATGGCGGTCAGGTCGTCGGGACGCGCGAACACCCCGCCATCCTCCCGCACCTGCGCCGGTTCGATCAGAACGTGAAGGCGCGCACCCGGGTCCGCAGATCGGTGGAGACCGCCGACAGGTCGTGCACCTGCACGTCCACCTGACCGGCGACCTCGCTGGCGGCCACCGTGGTCGCGGCGAGCGAGGCGAGGTGCGCGGCGATCTCCCCCGACCCGGCGGCGGCCTCGGACACACCCCGGCTCATCTCGGTGGTGGTCGCGGTCTGCTCCTCGACGGCCGAGGCGATGGCCATCTGGTAGTCGTTGATGCTGGCGATGATGTGGGCGATCTCCCCGATCGCGGACACCGCCTGCTCGCTGTCCTGCTGGATCGCCTCGACGCGCCGGGCGATGTCCTCGGTGGCCTTGGCGGTCTCCTGCGCCAGCTCCTTGACCTCGCCCGCGACCACGGCGAACCCCTTGCCGGCGTCCCCGGCCCGCGCCGCCTCGATCGTCGCGTTGAGGGCCAGCAGGTTGGTCTGCTCGGCGATCGTGGTGATCACCTTGATCACGTTGCCGATCTCGGTGCTGCTGGTGCCGAGCTGCGCGACGGTGTCGTTGGCGGACCCGGCGACCTCGGTGGCCTGCGCGGCGACCTTGGCGGCCTCGTTGGCGTTCTGCGCGATCTCCCGGATGCTCGCACCCATCTGCTCGGCGCCCGCCGCGACCGCCTGCACGTTGCGCGAGACCTGCTCGGCAGCGGCCGCCGCGACGCCCGCCTGGCTGCTGCTCTCCTCCGAGGACGAGCCGACCTGCGCCGACGCCCCGGCGAGCAGCTGCACCGACGAGGTCACCGAGTCCGAGGATCCGACCACGCCGGACAGCGTCTCGCGCACCGCCTGCTGCGCGACGTCGAGGGAGGCCCCGAGCCGGACCAGCTCGTCGGACCCGCGCAGCGCGGCGGACCGGGTCAGGTCGCGCGCCGCGATGGCGTCCACGACCTCGCCGACCGCCGCGAGCCGGCGCCGGACCCTCCGCCCCAGCGTGAGGCCCAGGCCGAGCGACACCACCGCGCCGAGGGCGAGCAGCACGACGATCACGACGGTGGTGCGGGTCGCGGTGGTCGACGCGTCGGCGATGTCCGCGTCGATCGTGGCGTAGGAGTCGGTCAGCAGGGAGTCCAGAGCCGCGGTCAGCGCGACGTTCGCCTCCTTGTACCGGTCGGTGATCGCGGCGATCTCGCTCACCGGCGTGGTGGACAGGTCGCTCTGCACGATCTCCCGGACCACGTCCCACTGGGTCGCGACCTCGTCGACGACCGGCTGCTGCGCGTCGGACAGGTCGAGCCCCTGGATCTCGGCCAGCGCCGCGTCGGCGGCGGCGATCTCGGCGTCCCGGTCCTGCGCGGCGGTCGGGTTGACCTCCGGCCCGAGGGTGAGCGCGGTGTTGTACATGACCGCGCCCTTGATCCCGGACTGGAGCTCGCCGGCACCCTGCACCAGACGGACCTGGGTGTCGCGCAGCTCGGTCAGCGACGCCCCGGAGGCGGACACCGCCTGCACGCCGACGACGCCGGCGGCGCTGCCGGCGACCACGGCGATCGCGACGGCGCCGACCATCTTGGTCGCGAGCGAGCTGCGCAGGGGGGTGGAGGCGGGACGATCCACGGTGAGGCCTTCCTCAAGAGGGGGTACTCAGGAAGGTTCGACCGGTCCGACGACGAACTGAGAGGTTCGTGTGGATGATTTCGCAGGTCAGAGGCTGTTTCTGTGGCCGCGGGGTCATCAGCGGGGGCCCTCGGGCCGCCTCCGTGCGACGCACCCGGCGAGGGGTGGGCATGGAGGCGGCGACGGCGCGGCCAGGGGGGCTCGCGGCGCCGTCGCCGCACCTGCACATCGTGCTTCCGGGCGGCGGCAGGGGCCTGGGACGAACGGCCCAACCACGCGGGCGGGGGTGGGTGGAAGCACCCGGACGGCCCAGCGAGGGCCGCGCGCACGGTAGGTTGAGCCCATGCGCCTGCACGTCGCCGACCACCCGCTCGTCGCCCACAAGCTGACGGTCCTCCGCAACAAGGACACCTCGTCGCCGACGTTCCGCAAGCTGGTCGACGAGCTCGTCACCCTGCTCGCCTACGAGGCGACCCGTGACGTGCGCACCGAGCCGGTCGACATCCAGACCCCGGTCGCGCCGACCACCGGCGTGAAGATCGCCGAGCCGCTGCCGCTGGTGGTGCCGATCCTGCGCGCCGGCCTCGGCATGCTCGACGGCATGACCCGCCTGATGCCGACCGCCGAGGTCGGGTTCCTGGGCATGCAGCGCGACGAGGAGACCCTCGAGGCGATCACCTACGCCAACCGCCTGCCCGAGGACCTCACCGGTCGGCAGTGCTTCCTGGTCGACCCGATGCTCGCCACCGGCGGCACCCTGGTCGCGGCGATCGACTACCTGTTCGCCCGCGGCGCGCGCGACGTCACCGCCGTGTGCCTGCTCGCCGCCCCCGAGGGCCTCAAGGTCGTCGAGGACGCCGTCGGCGACCGTGGCGACGTCACGATCGTGGTGGCCGCGGTGGACGAGCGCCTGAACGAGAAGGCGTACATCGTGCCGGGCCTCGGCGACGCCGGCGACCGCCTCTACGGCGTGGTCTGAGCCGAGCGGCAGCACGCCGGGGGCGACCTCGGCGCGTCTCAGCCCGTGGGACCGGGCGGGCAAACTCTTGGAGCCCGCCGCCGCGGGCTGTCACCATCGACCCGTGATCACCCGTCGACGAATGCGCAGCGCCGTACCGGCGCCCGTCGTCGACCGCGCGTATCCCCGGCATCTGTGGCGTTGTTGGTCCTGACGGCTCCTGCCCGTCCGCGCTGAGCGCCCCGCGCTCGCCCCGTGCACCAACGCACGCGCCCACCCCCGCCGACCCCGTCGTCCTCCTCGGCCCCACCCCCGTGGTGCAAGGCCACCCCACGCATCGGAGCCTCCCGTGGCACCTCGTCGCCGTCTCACCGCAGCCCTCCCGCCCGCACCCGCGCGGCCCGCACCCGGCGGTCCCGGGCGCGCCGGCTTCGTGCTGTACGTCGGGCTGAACGGGGACGACGCCACCGGGCAGGTCGCCGAGCTGGCCGAGGTCGCCGAGTCCCTGCGCGACCTCGCCCGCGACCTGCTGCCCACCGCCGAGACGTACACGGCGCTCTCGCTGGTGCCCGGCACCGGCACCGACGACGTCCGCGACCTCCGCGACCGGCTTTCCCACCTCGCCCCGCTCGAGGCCGGCGCGCCCGCGCCCGCTGCCGACCCGACCGAGCCCCCGACCGCCCAGACCGCCTGACCCGCGCGCGCGTCTGCGCCCGCGGGCGTGCGCCCTTTCCTGCACTCGCGCGCGTCTGCGCCCGCGTGCGTGCGCCCTTTCCTGCACTCGCGCGCGTCTGCGCCCGTCCGCGCACCTTGCCTCGTCCGCGCACCCTGCGTGTCCCTCCACGCCCGCCGAGTTGTCATCTCTTGTCGCTTCGCGCCGCCGGGAAGCGACAAGAGATGACAACTCGGCGATGGTTCGGCACGGGTGGCGCAGGGGAAGGCGCGCGTAGCGAGCGTGCGGTGCGGACGGGCACGGGCACGGGGGCACGCGGGGGGGCAGGTGCGGGCGGGGCGGCTTACGGTGGGTGGATGCGGATCGTCATCGCCGGTGGGCACGGCCAGATCGCCCGACGTCTGAGCAGGCTGCTGCACGCGCGGGGCGACGTGCCCGTCGCGGTGGTGCGGAACCCGGACCACGTGGCCGACGTCGAGGCGGACGGCGCGCAGGCGGTGGTGCTCGACCTGGAGGCGGCCGATCCTGCCGACCTCGCGGCGCACCTGGCCGACGCGGACGCCGTGGTGTTCGCGGCCGGCGCGGGCCCGGGCAGCGGCAGCGCCCGCAAGGACACCGTCGACCGCGGCGCCGCCGTGCTGCTCGCCGACGCCGCCGAGCGCGCGGGGGTCCGGCGCTACCTGCTGGTGTCGTCGATCGGCGCGGGTGCGGAGCCGCCGGCGGGCACCGACCCGGTGTTCGCCGACTACCTGCGCGCGAAGACCGCCGCCGAGGACGACCTGCGACCGCGCGACCTGGACTGGACGATCCTGCGACCCGGCGGGCTCACCGACGACGCCGGCACAGGCCACGTGCGGCTCGGCCCCGACGTCCCGCACGGCCGGGTCACCCGCGACGACGTGGCGACGGTGCTGCTCGCGCTGATCGACGAGCCCGGCACGGCGGGGCTCACGCTGACCCTCGCCGAGGGGCCGGTGCCGGTGGCCGCCGCGGTCGCCGCCGCCACCGAGCGCGCCGACTGAGCGCGGGCTCGCGCGCGCCGCCCGACCCGCCCCACGACATGCTCGGCACGACGCGCCCCTCCGGCGCGCCCGCGCGACCTGACCCCACCGCTACCGTCGAGCCATGCCGCACCTCTTCGTCCTCGACCTGCACTACACCGCCGATCTTGCGCAGGTCGACGCCCTGCTGCCCGCGCACCGCGACTGGCTCGCGCAGCACTACGCCGCCGGCACGTTCCTGGCGTCGGGGCGCAAGGAGCCGCGCACCGGCGGGGTCGTGCTGGCGCAGGGCGAGCGGTCGGCGATCGACGCGATCCTCGCCGAGGACCCGCTGATGATCGGCGGCGTGGTCACGTACTCGGTCACGGAGTTCGTGCCGACGACGACCGGCTCCGCGCTGGACCACCTGCGCGTCGACGCCTGAGGGGTCGACGACGCGACGACGGCCCCCGCCCCCGGGCGAGGGGGACGGGGGCCGTCGTGAGGAGCGGGTGCGCGGCCGCGGCAGCGTGGGGGGCTCTGCGGCCGACGCGGACCCTCAGGCCTTGGCGTAGGTGAGGCAGTCCGCCAGGTCGTGACCGGCACCGATGCGGACCGTCTCGGCGCCGCAGGTCAGGTGCTCGTTGTGGGAGCAGTCCGCGCGCTGGCAGGCGCCGACGTGCGAGACGACCTTGTCCAGGCCGCCCTTGACGCTGAGCGGGATGAACGTCGCGCACTGGGCGTCGCCGCTGACGCCACCGATGGTGATCGCCGCCGCGCCGCAGGCGTGCTCGTGGTTGTAGGAGCAGCCGGCCACCGAACACTCGGAGACGGCGGGCAGCTCTGCGAGGGTGCTCATGGGGTCCTCCTGCGGGGTCGATCGAGGGGCGTCGGTCGTGCTGTTCGTCCGACGGTAGGACCGCCTCGACGGGGCTGTATAGAAAGGAAGGCCTGGCTCACTCACGTCCCCGCAGGTCAGCGGTCGGACGAGCTTTCGCCCTCGGCGCGTCGCCGTCAGCGACCGACCGGCAGTGGCTCCGGTTCGGCCACCTCGTCCAGATCGGCGCCGTAGCGCTCGACCTCGATCTCCTTGAGGCTGCGGCCGGCGGTGTCCGGCGCCCAGATCACACCCACCAGCAGCGACCCGGCCAGGCAGACGATCATGATCACGCCGACGAACGGCACGCCCCGATCGGCCAGCAGCGTCGGGAACAGGTAGCTGAGCAGGCCGACCGCGATCCGGGCGGTGAAGAACAGCAGACCCTGCGCGGAGGCCCGGTAGGCGGTGGCGAACAGCTCGGCGGTCCACAGCGCGTAGAACGCCTGCGCCCCGATGCCGGCGCTCACGCCCCAGAGCACCGCGAAGGCGATCAGCAGCGGCATCGTCACGTGCGGCACGAACGCGAGGATCATCCAGGCCGCGACGCCGAGGGCCGCACCGATCCCGTACAGCACCCGCCGGGACACCCGGTCGCCGTACCGCATGAAGCCCCAGAACGTCGCGGCGGCGGTCAGACCCCACACCAGCACCTGCAACAGGTTCTGCCCGACGGCGCTCTCGACGCCCGCGGTCTCGTAGACGCGCGGCATGAAGATGCCCGCCTGCCCGGCGACCAGGTTCCACAGCGTGTAGACGCCGACCAGGAACAGCAGCGCCCGCACGTTCTGCCGGAGCGAGAGCAGCTCGCGGAACCCGCGCCGCCGGCTCCCGAGCTGGCGCTGCTTGGCGTTCGACTCCTTCCACACGTCCGACTCCCCCAGCCCACGGCGCACCCACCAGGTGATGAAGGCGATCACGAACAGGTGCGCGAACACGATCCGGCTGCCCAGCAGGCCCAGCGGCACCAGCGCCGTGGACAGCGCGAAGCCGATGAACGGGCCGAGCGACCAGGCGAGCTGGCCGGTGCCGACATGCCGGGCGCGCTGGTCGTCGGGGGCCTCCTCGGCGATGTAGGTCCATGCCACCGGCACGCCCGCGCCGACGGCGATGCCGGTGAGCACGATCCCGGTGAACAGCATCCAGGTCTGCCCGGCGACCACCACGAACGCGGTGCCGACCATGTAGAGCACCAGGTCGTAGGTGTAGATGAACTTGCGCCCGTAGCGGTCGCCGAGCGGTCCGCCGATCATGGCGCCGACCGCCGCCCCGAAGGCGTTCGCGCTCAGCGCCGCCGCCAGGCCGATCGCCAGGTTGCTCAGCCCGAACCGGTCCTGCCAGAGGGACAGGCTGGTCGCCAGGGCGATGATCGATCCGGCCTCGATGTAGTTGGACATGGCGACCGCGACGGTGGCGCGGTAGCCGTGCAGGCCGGTGCGGGTGGGTTCGGACATCGGCGTCCCTCTCGGGTGGTGGGTGGCGTGGCTGACAGGCGGGGGGATCAGGCGCGGCGCGCGGGCAGGCCGGCGGCGAGGAGCTGGTGCTCCAGACGGAAGATCTCGGGGAGGTAGGCGAAGCCCTCGTCCGGGGCGCCGTCGCCGGCGAACAGGGCGGCCATCTCGGCCTGCCAGCGGGCGTTCACCGCGGTCGCGGCCATCCGCGCCTGCGCGAGGTCCTTGTCGTCGGCCTCGAACACCCCGACCAGCAGCCCGGTCTCGGACAGGAACAGCGAGTACTCCCGCCAGCCGGCGTCACGCAGCGCGGCGAGCATCTCCGGCCACACGGCGGCGTGCCGCTCGCGGTAGCGGCCGAGGTGCGCAGGGTCGACCTGCGAGACGAAGCAGTAGCGCGGCATCGGTGCCTCTCGGTGTGCTCGGTTCGACGTTGAATCGATTCACGCACCGTAGCGAGCCACCCGATCGGGTGTCAATCATTCGGGTGGACGCGTCCTGATCATCGGCCCGGGCACGACGACGCCCCGCCCGGCGGGTGCCGGACGGGGCGTCGTGGAGCGTGGATCAGGTCGGGATCAGAAGTCCCAGTCCTCGTCCTCGGTGTTGACGGCCTTGCCGATGACGTACGAGGAGCCCGACCCGGAGAAGAAGTCGTGGTTCTCGTCGGCGTTCGGCGAGAGCGCGGCGAGGATCGCGGCGTTCACGTCGGTCTCGTCCTTGGGGAACAGCGCCTCGTAGCCCAGGTTCATCAGGGCCTTGTTGGCGTTGTAGCGCAGGAACTTCTTGACGTCCTCGGTCAGGCCCAGGGGGTCGTAGAGGTCCTGGGTGTACTCCACCTCGTTGTCGTACAGCTCGAAGAGCAGCTCGAAGGTGTAGTCCTTGAGGTCCTGACGCTCGGCCTCGGTGAGCTTCTCCAGCCCCTTCTGGAACTTGTAGCCGATGTAGTACCCGTGCACGGCCTCGTCGCGGATGATGAGGCGGATCAGGTCGGCCGTGTTCGTGAGCTTCGCCCGCGAGGACCAGTACATCGGCGCGTAGAAGCCCGAGTAGAACAGGAACGACTCGAGCATGGTCGAGGCGACCTTGCGCTTGAGCGGGTCGTCGCCCCGGTAGTAGTTGAGGACGATCTCGGCCTTGCGCTGGAGGTTGGGGTTCTCCTCCGACCAGCGGAACGCCTCGTCGATCTCCCGGCTGGAGATCAGCGTCGAGAAGATCGACGAGTAGGAGCGGGCGTGCACCGACTCCATGAAGGCGATGTTGGTGTACACCGCCTCCTCGTGCGCGGTGATCGAGTCCGGGATCAGGCTCACGGCACCGACGGTGCCCTGGATGGTGTCGAGCAGCGTGAGGCCGGTGAACACCCGGGTGGTCATCTGCTTCTCGGTCTCGGTGAGCGTCGCCCACGACTGGATGTCGTTGGACAGCGGCACCTTCTCCGGCAGCCAGAAGTTGCCCGTGAGCCGGTCCCAGACCTCGAGGTCCTTCTCGTCCTCGAGCCTGTTCCAGTTGATCGCCTGGACGCGGTCGATCAGCTTCAGCTTCTCCGCCATCTCTGCTTCCTCATTCGTCGTCGAGCCCTACCGTGCCCTGCCGTGCGTCTGGTCCCATCCTGCCCGGGTCAGAGCATGCAGGACACGCAGCCCTCGACCTCGGTGCCCTCGAGCGCCATCTGCCGCAGGCGGATGTAGTAGAGCGTCTTGATGCCCTTGCGCCAGGCGTAGATCTGGGCCTTGTTGATGTCGCGCGTGGTGGCGGTGTCCTTGAAGAACAGCGTCAGCGACAGGCCCTGGTCCACGTGCTGCGTGGCCTCGGCGTAGGTGTCGACGATCTTCTCGTAGCCGATCTCGTACGCGTCCTGGTAGTACTCCAGGTTGTCGTTCGTCATGAAGGGCGCCGGGTAGTACACGCGACCGAGCTTGCCCTCCTTGCGGATCTCGATCTTCGACACGATCGGGTGGATCGAGGACGTCGAGTTGTTGATGTACGAGATCGAGCCCGTCGGCGGGACGGCCTGGAGGTTCTGGTTGTAGAGCCCGTGCTCGCGCACCGACTCGGCCAGCGCCTTCCAGTCCTCCTGCGTCGGGATGTGCACGCCGGCCTCGGCGAACAGCGCGGCGACGCGGGCGGTCTTCGGCTCCCACACCTGCGAGACGTACTTCTCGAAGTACGCGCCCGACGCGTAGGTGGAGTCCTCGAAGCCGAGGAACGCCTGGCCGCGCTCCTTCGCCAGCAGGTTCGACGCACGGATCGCGTGGAACGCCACCGTGTAGAAGTAGATGTTGGTGAAGTCCAGGCCCTCCTCGGACCCGTAGAAGATCCGCTCGCGCGCCAGGTACCCGTGCAGGTTCATCTGCCCGAGGCCGATCGCGTGACCGCCACGGTTGGCCTTCTTCACCGACGGGACGGACTCGATGTCGGTCTGGTCGGAGACGGCGGTCAGCGCGCGGATCGCGGTCTCGACCGACTGGCCGAAGTCCGGCGAGTCCATCGCCAGCGCGATGTTCATCGAGCCGAGGTTGCACGAGATGTCGCGACCGACCTCGGCGTAGGAGAGGTCCTCGTTGAAGGTCGACGGGGTCGACACCTGGAGGATCTCCGAGCAGAGGTTCGAGTGCGTGATCTTGCCCTTGATCGGGTTGGCCTTGTTGGCCGTGTCCTCGAACAGGATGTACGGGTAGCCGGACTCGAACTGCAGCTCGGCGAGCGTCTGGAAGAAGTCGCGGGCGTTGATCTTCTTCTTGCGGATCTCGCCGTTGTCGACCATCTCGCGGTACTTCTCCGACACGTTGATGTCGGCGAAGGGCACGCCGTAGACGCGCTCGACGTCGTACGGGGAGAACAGGTACATCTCCTCGTTGTTCTTGGCGAGCTCGAAGGTGATGTCCGGGATCACGACGCCGAGCGAGAGGGTCTTGATGCGGATCTTCTCGTCCGCGTTCTCCCGCTTGGTGTCGAGGAACCGCATGATGTCCGGGTGGTGCGCGTGCAGGTAGACCGCACCCGCGCCCTGACGGGCACCGAGCTGGTTGGCGTAGGAGAAGGAGTCCTCGAGCAGCTTCATCACGGGGATGACCCCGGAGGACTGGTTCTCGATGTGCTTGATCGGCGCGCCGTGCTCGCGGATGTTCGAGAGCAGCAGGGCCACGCCGCCGCCGCGCTTGGACAGCTGGAGGGCGGAGTTGATGCCGCGCGCGATCGACTCCATGTTGTCCTCGATGCGCAGCAGGAAGCAGGACACGGGCTCGCCGCGCTGCGCCTTGCCGAGGTTGAGGAACGTCGGGGTCGCCGGCTGGAAGCGGCCGGAGATGATCTCGTCCACCAGCGCCAGCGCGAAGTCCTCGTCGCCGGCGGCCAGCGCCAGGGAGACCATCGCGACGCGGTCCTCGAAGCGCTCGAGGTAGCGCTTCCCGTCGAAGGTCTTCAGCGTGTACGAGGTGTAGTACTTGAACGCGCCGAGGAAGGTCTGGAAGCGGAACTTCTTCGAGTAGGCGTGCTGGTAGAGCCGCTTGATGAACGCGCGGTCGTACTGCGCCAGCACCTCGGGCTCGTAGTAGTGGTTCTCGACCAGGTAGTCGAGCTTCTCGTCCAGGTCGTGGAAGAAGACCGTGTTCTGGTTGACGTGCTGCAGGAAGTACTGCCGTGCCGCCTCCCGGTCCTTGTCGAACTGGATCTCGCCGTTCGCGCCGTAGAGGTTCAGCATCGCGTTGAGCGAGTGGTAGTCCATCTCCGGCGTGATGGTGACGACCTCGGTCGCGTCCGTCAGGCCGGCGTCGGTGAGTGTCGCTGCCAAAATCGTCCCCATCCCTCTCGGACGCGTTCCACGTCCTCGGTCGTTCCCATGAGCTCGAAGGCGTACAGGTACGGGACCTTGCACTTCGCGGCGACGATGTCACCGGCGATGCAGTACGCGCTGCCGAAGTTGGTGTTCCCCGCCGCGATCACGCCGCGGACCAGGGAACGGTTGCCCTCGTCGTTGAGGAACTTGACGACCTGCCGGGGCACCGCGCCGCCCTCGTTGCCGCCTCCGTACGTGGGGACCACCAAGACGTAGGGGTCCTGCACGTGGAGGAACGGCTCCGAGGGGCGGAGCGGGATCCGGGAGGCCTCGATCCCGAGCTTCTCGACGAAGCGACGGGTGTTCTCCGAGACGCTGGAGAAGTAGACCAGTGAGCTCATCGCTCGATCCCCCCTCGCCCCGGTGGATCGTGTGCGTGCGTGGTGCCTGCGTGCCGACCCCGGTCAGGGGCGGGGGTCGCAGGTGTCAGGCGACGGTGACCGCGGCGCGGTCGACGATCGCCTTGATCTGGTCCGGGCGGTAGCCCGACCAGTGCTGGCCGTCCGCCACGACGACGGGGGCCTGGAGGTGGCCGAGCGACATCACGTAGTCACGCGCGTCGGCGTCCTCGGTGATGTCCACGACCTCGTACTGCAGGCCGGCCTTGTCCAGCGCCCGGTAGGTGGCGGTGCACTGGACGCACGACGGCTTGCTGTAGACGGTGATGGTCATCGTGTCTCCCCGGTCTCTGCTCGCTGGTACGTGCACTGACGCCCGCCCCGCACTGCTGTGGCTGTGTCGCTGATCGGCTGCCCGTCCGACGTTCCTGCGGGTTCCGCGGGCCCCCTTCCGAGGGCCTGGGAAGCTCCGCCGAGCAACGAGTCAGAACACTACACCTGGGGTCCGACATCGCCACCGACCACAACCCCTGGTGTTACACCCCTGTTGTTTCCACACCCTGTGGACGACTGTCGATGTCGCAATTCGTCCACAGGCTACGACCGACCACCGACACACACCCCGAGCGCTGGGGACGCGCCGGTCAGGCCTGCGACGTGCACCGTCGTCCACAGGTCGTCCCCAGGTCAGCGGTCGTGACCCCCACCGTCGTCCACAGGTGGACAACTCGCGAGGTCACCCGAGAGGGGGTGACCTAGGTCCTACAAGTCCCGGCGTGTCGCATCCGTTCGGCGTGTCGCGCCGGGTCGATCGGACGGGCGGGCCCCGACCTTCGGCCTATCCAGACCCGGCCCGTGCGGCCTCCGCGCACCGAGAAGGGAGCTCCCGGCGGTCGATGTCCGGTCGAGGCGACGGGGAGCTTCCCGCTCGGCGTGCCACGCGGGCGCGGGGGCCGGCATGCCATCGCGCCCTTCGGACGACGCAAGCAGTCGCGCGCCACGCGGGCGCGGGGGCCGGGCGCGGGCTTGCGCGCGGGTAGATCCGCATACTTGCGTAGGCACGCAGGTGTGCAGCATGCTCGTCGGGTGCTCCGTGCTCTCGCCCACCCCGTGTACCGCCGGTTGTTCCTCGCGCAGGTCGTCGCTCTCGCGGGCACCGGCCTCGCCACCGTCGCCCTCGGCCTGCTCGCATACGACCTGGCCGGCCCCGACGCGGGCGGGGTGCTCGGCACCGCGCTCGCCGTGAAGATGGTCGCCTACGTGGTGGTCGCGCCGCTGGCCGCCGCCGCGGTGGCCCGGCTGCCCCGCCGGGCGGTGATGGTCGGCGCCGACGTGCTGCGCCTGGTCGTCGCGCTCGGCCTGCCGTTCGCCGGCGAGGTGTGGCAGGTGTACGTGCTGGTCTTCGTGCTCCAGGCGGCGTCGGCCACGTTCACGCCGACCTTCCAGTCGGTGATCCCGGACGCGCTGCCCGACGAGGACGACTACACCGCCGCTCTCTCGCTGTCCCGGCTCGCCTACGACCTGGAGGCGGTGCTCTCGCCCGTGCTCGCCGCCGCGCTGCTGCTGGTGATCCCCTCGTCGGCGCTGTTCCTGGGGACCGCGATCGGCTTCGCCGGGTCGGCGGCGCTGGTCCTCACCACGGTGCTGCCCCCGCGTGGGGACGACGGGGAGGCCCCGACCACCGCGTTCGGGGAGCGCGCCCGGCACGGGGTGCTGCTGATGGTCCGCACCCGGTCGCTGCGACCGGTGCTCGCGCTCAACCTCACGGTGGCCGCCGCCGGGGCGTTCGTGCTGGTGCAGACGGTGGTGATCGTGCGGGACGCCTTCGACCGGGGCGACGGCACGGTGGCGCTGCTGCTCGCCGCGAACGGTGCGGGGTCGATGACGGCGGCGCTGCTGCTCCCCCGGCTGCTGCGCCGGGCGCCGGAGCGGCGGCTGATGCTCGGCGGCGCCGTGCTGCTGGTGGTGGCGACCGCGCTGGTGCCGCTGGCGCTGCGGGTGACCTGCACCGCGGGGCTGCTCGCGCTCGGGGCGCTGTGGGTGGTCGTGGGCCTGGGGTGGTCGGCGGTGGAGACGCCGGTGGGACGGATCGTGCGGCGCAGCGTGCCGCATCCGGACCTGGCGGCGGTGTTCGCGGCGCAGTTCTCGCTGTCGCACGCGTGCTGGCTGATCACCTACCCGCTGGCGGGGTGGCTCGGCGCGTCCGGCGCGCTGGGGCTGTCCGGCACGGCGGTCACGCTGGCCGGGGTGGCCGCGGCGGCCGGCGTGACGGCGGCGGTGCTGTGGCCGCGCGGGGAGGACGGCGCCGTGGCCGGTCGGCGCGACGCCCTGGGGACGACCGCGGGCACCGCCGCCGTCCCCAGCGCGGCCGTCCCCAGCGCCGCCGCCCCCAACGCGACGGCGGAGGACGCCGGGTGATCCCGGTGCTGTGCCACGCGGCGCCCGAGCGCCCCGACCGCGCCGGGGATGGGATCATGGCGATCGTGGCCACCACGCAGCGCACCACGCCCCCCGACGCCGACCTGGACCATGCCGTCGAGGTGCTGCGCCTGCTCGCGGACCGCACGCGCCTGGCGATCCTCGCGATGCTCGACGGCACCGAGATGTCGGTGACCGCCATCGCCGAGGCGGTGGACCGGCCCGGCCCGGCGGTGTCGCAGCACCTCGCGAAGCTGCGCGCGGGGCGACTCGTCAGCACCCGCCGCGAGGGGACCACCGTCTACTACGGGCAGCCGGACGAGCACCTCGCCGCCCTGGTCACGAACGTGCTCCAGCACAGCGAGCACGTGCTGTACGAGGTCCCCCCGCACCACCGCTGAGCGGCACCACCGCTGACCTGCGGCTCGCGCACCGCGCGCGCTCTCCCACGCCCGTCCGCACGCACGCACGCACGCCGAGACTGCACGACACGCCGCGTGCCTCGCGGACGAGACGGCATGTCGTGCAGTCTCGGCGAGAGCGGGAGGGCCGCGAGAGAGCCCGCCCGCGCGGTCAGCGGCTCAGCGGCCGCCAGAGCACCAGCGCGCCGGCGCGGCGGTCGGCCTCGTCCACCGGCACGCGGCGGCGCTGGCTGCGACCGGTCGACCCCATGGCGACCACGTCGCCGGAGGGGTGCGCGGTGAACACCCGGCGACCGGGCTCCACGAACGCGCGCAGGTACTCGACCTGGCGGGTCAGCCGGTCGACCTCGGCCTCCAGGTCGAGGATCCGCTTGATGCCGGCGAGGTTGATCCCCTCCTCGTGGGAGAGGCGCTGCACCTCGCGCAGCGTGGCGATGTCCCGCAGCGAGTAGCGGCGGCCGCGACCACGGGCCCGGCCCGGGGACACCAGGCCGAGCCGGTCGTACTGCCGCAGGGTCTGCGGGTGCATGCCGGCGAGATCGGCAGCGACCGAGATCACGTAGATCTGCGCGTCCTCCTGCGCCATGCGAGGCCACCTCCTCCTGCCCGGGCGGACCGTGCCGCCCCTCGACCCGAACCCTCGTGCACCCGGCGGGTGCGCGTCACTCCTTCGCGCGGGCCAGCAGGTCGGCGCGCGGGTCCTCGCCGGACGTCGCGATGCCGAAGGCCTGCACGGCCTCCTTCGCCGCCGGGCTGAGCCGCTGCGGGACGACCACCTGCACGGTCACCAGCAGGTCGCCGGTGCCGGTGGGGGTGGTGATGCCCCGGCCCTTGACCCGCATGGTGCGGCCCGAGGGCGTGCCCGCCGGGATCTTGAGCCGGACGGTCGAGCCGTCCAGCGTCGGCACCTGCACCTCGGCACCCAGGGCGGCCTCGTCGAAGGCCACCGGCAGGGTCAGGCGCAGGTTGTTGCCGTCCAGCGTGAACACCGGGTGCGGGGTGACGCGGACGGTCACCTCGAGGTCGCCGGCGGCGCCACCGCCCTCGCCGGGACGGCCCTTGCCGCGCAGCCGGATCTTCTGGCCGTCGCGCACACCCGCGGGGATGCGGGCCTTGACGGTCCGCCCCTCGACGCCGAGCGCCACGGTCGAGCCCTCGACGGCCTGCCGGAACGGCAGCGTGGTCACCGCCGACAGGTCGGCGCCCCGCCGGCCGCGCGACTGGCCGAAACCGCCACCGCCGCCACCGCCGAACAGCCCGCCGAGCAGGTCCTCGAACCCGCCGCCGCCACCGCCACCGGTCGGCGCACCGGCGCCGCCGCCCTGGGGGAAGCGCACCCGGCCCGCGCCCTGCTGACCGGCGAACATGCCGCCGAACAGGTCCTCGAAGCCGGCGCCGCCGTTGCCCGCGGGGCTGCCGCTGCCTGCGCGGAAGCGCGCACCGCCGGCCATCGCGCGCAGCTGGTCGTACTGCGCCCGTTGCTCGGGGTCGGAGAGCACCGCGTAGGCCTCGCCGACCTCCTTGAACTTCGCCTCGGCGGCCGCGTCGCCCGGGTTGTGGTCCGGGTGCATGGTGCGGGCGAGCTTGCGGTACGACTTCTTGATCGCGGTGGCGTCGGCGTCCTTGGAGACGCCGAGCACGGCGTAGAAGTCCTTCTCCAGCCAGTCCTGTCCGCTCATCAACGCCTCCTTCCGTCCTGGATCGGTCGCGGCCCGGCCGCGCTGAGCGCTGCGGCCGGGCCGACCGGGATCATCCTCGTGGTCACGCCTGCGGGTCGACGACCGCCACCCGGGCGGCGCGGATGATGCGCTCGCCCATCCGGTAGCCGGGCTGCAGCACCTGCTGCACCGTCGGCTCGGTCACGTCGGCCGAGTGCCCGTGCATCAGCGCCTCGTGCACGGTGGGGTCGAAGACCTCACCCGCCGCGCCGTAGGACTCGATGCCGAACCGCCCGAGGCTGCTCTCCAGCTTCTCGGCGATCGACGCGAACGGGCCGACCAGGTCGCCGTGCTGGCGGGCCAGGGCGATGTCGTCGAGCACGCTGATCAGCGCCTCGGCGACCGCCGCGACCCCCTGGTCACGGGCGGCCAGGGCCTCGGTCTTGGACCGCTTCACGTAGGCGGAGTACTGCTGCTCGAGGTTGTAGTAGTCGGCGTTCCGGCGCTGGAGCTCGTCCAGCCGCTCGGCCGCCAGCTTCTGCGCCTCGACCAGCCCCTCCAGCACCACGGCCTCCTCGGCGGCACCGGCCACCTGCTCGGCCTCGGCGAGGATCTGCTCCTCGGGCGTCGGCTCCCGGAGCCGGCCGGTCTCCGGGTCGATCCGCCGCTTGTCGGTCACGCGGGGACCCTCCTCGGGGTCGGGCTGACCCGACCCCGAGGACGGCGTGCGGTCGTCCGTCACTTCGTGTCACCCTCGTCGTCGACGATCTCCGCGTCGACCACGTCGTCATCGGCAGCCGAGGTGTCGCCGGCCGGCGCGCCCTCGGGAGCCTGCTCCGCCGCCTGGTTCGCCGAGTACAGCGCCTCGCCGATCTTCTGGCCGACAGTGACCAGGGCGGTCTGCTTGGCGGTGACCTCCGCGAGGTCCTCGCCCTCCAGCGCCTTCTTCAGGTCGTCGACGGCCGAGCGGACCTCGGTCTTGACGTCCTCGGGCAGCTTGTCGTCGTTGTCGGTCAGCTGCTTCTCCATGGAGTAGACGAGCTGCTCGGCCCCGTTACGGGTCTCCGCCTCCTCACGACGCTTCTTGTCCTCGGCGGCGTGCGACTCGGCCTCCTTGACCATGCGGTCGATCTCGTCCTTCGGCAGGCCGGAGCCGCCGGAGATCGTCATCGACTGCTCCTTGCCGGTGCCGCGGTCCTTGGCGGACACGTGCACGATGCCGTTCGCGTCGATGTCGAAGGTGACCTCGATCTGCGGGACGCCGCGCGGCGCCGGCGCGATGCCGGTCAGCTCGAAGGTGCCCAGCGGCTTGTTGTCGCGGGCGAACTCGCGCTCGCCCTGGAACACCTGGATCAGCACCGACGGCTGGTTGTCCTCGGCGGTGGAGAAGATCTCCGAGCGCTTGGTCGGGATGGCCGTGTTGCGCTCGATGAGCTTGGTCATCACCCCGCCCTTGGTCTCGATGCCGAGGCTCAGCGGGGTCACGTCGATCAGCAGGACGTCCTTGCGGTCGCCCTTGATCACGCCGGCCTGGAGCGCGGCACCCACGGCCACGACCTCGTCCGGGTTCACGCCCTTGTTGGGCTCGCGGCCGCCGGTGAGCTCCTTGACGACCTCGGTCACCGCGGGCATGCGGGTCGAGCCGCCGACCAGCACGATGTGGTCGATGTCCGACACCGAGATGCCGGCGTCGCGGATCACGGCCTGGAACGGCGCCTTGGTGCGCTCGAGCAGGTCCGCGGTCATCTGCTGGAACTGCGCGCGGGTCAACTTCTCGTCCAGGTGGATCGGGCCGTTCTCGCTCATCGAGAGGTACTGCAGCGAGATGTTGGTGCTGGTCGCGGAGGACAGCTCCTTCTTGGCCTGCTCCGCCGCCTCGCGCAGACGCTGCACGGCGATCTTGTCCTTGGACAGGTCGACGCCGGTGGAGTTCTTCACCTGGCCGACCAGCCACTCGACGATCCGGTTGTCCCAGTCGTCGCCGCCGAGGCGGTTGTCGCCGGAGGTCGCGCGGACCTCGATCGTGGAGAAGTCGTCGTCCTTGCCCACCTCGAGCAGGGAGACGTCGAACGTGCCGCCACCGAGGTCGAAGACGAGGATCAGCTCGTCCTCCTTGCCCTTCTCCAGGCCGTAGGCCAGGGCCGCCGCGGTGGGCTCGTTGACGATGCGCAGGACGTTGAGGCCGGCGATCTGGCCGGCGTCCTTGGTCGCCTGGCGCTCGGCGTCGTTGAAGTACGCCGGGACCGTGATCACCGCGTCGGTGACCGGCTCGCCCAGGTACTCCTCGGCGTCACGCTTGAGCTTGCCGAGCACCCGCGCGGAGATCTCCTGCGCGGTGTACTTCTTGTCGTCGATCTCGGTGGTCCAGTCCGTGCCCATGTGGCGCTTGACCGAGGCGATGGTGCGGTCGACGTTCGTGACCGCCTGGCGCTTGGCCACCTCGCCGACCAGGACCTCACCGGTCTTGGAGAACGCGACGACCGAGGGGGTCGTCCGCGAGCCCTCCGCGTTGGCGATGACCGTGGGCTCGCCGCCCTCGAGGACCGCGACCACCGAGTTGGTGGTGCCCAGGTCGATGCCGACTGCTCGTGCCATGTCCGTTCCCTCTTCCTTCGTGGTGCTGCTGCGTCCGTGGGGCGCCTCCGCCGGGGGCGGCGGGTCAGCGCCTTGAGCCTGCTGCGCTCAAGTCTGCGACGGTCGATCGGCGTTGGCAACTTCGCGACGCCAGACTTGAGTCTGCCTGGCTCAACTCTCGAGAGAGGGGGATTGTTCCCGGGACGCGACCATGCGGGCCGGCCCGCGCCGGGCGCCGTCGACCGGCCTCAGCCGGCCGTGCTGCCCCAGGGCTGGAACGACCAGCCGTTCGCGTCGGTCACGACCCGGGGACCGGTGAACCGGCCGCCGACCTCACCCTGCGCGTCCAGGGTCTCCACCAGCAGCGCTGCGGTGGAGCCGGCCGACACCGTGACCGTGAGCTGGAACAGCGGACCCTCGCCCTCCTGGAGCGCGGGCTCCACGACCATGCCCGGCGTGTCCCCCGAGAAGCGCAGCGTCGGACCGCCCGAGTTGTTCAGGCACAGCGTCACCGGCACCGCCTCGTCGAAGCCGTGGTGCTCCTCGTCGTAGTCGAAGCCGGCGCCGAGGGCGGGCTCGGAGTCCGTCCGGCCCGGGTGGTTGCACGCCGCAGTCGACGCGGAGGGCGTGTGCGGCGGCACCACGGGCGCGTCGCCGCACGCGGCGAGCGCGGCCAGGGCGATCACGGCCGAAGCCACCACGACGAGAGGCCGACGGGAGAGCACGCGGCAACGATGGCACGCGCGCCGTGCACCCACCCGGCGATCCGGGCGGTTCGCTCGAACGGTGTACCCGGACCACCCCGGAGACCGCCGTTCGGATGGCATGGCTCCGAAGTGCGCACGCGCCGGCGCGCGGACTCCTACGTTGCGTCTGCCCAGACGACGGACAAGGGGAACCGCCATGAGGATCGCGCACCACGCCAGCAGAGCGGTCGCCGTCCTGGCGGCCGGAACGCTCCTGGCGGTCGGGCTGACGGCACCAGCCACCGCAGCGTCCGCCGGGACCGGCGCGACGAACCCGGCGACGCCTCAGACCGCCACGTCCGACCCCGCCTCGGAGGTGCCCGACACCTCGGAGCCGCGACGGACGGAGGACGAGGCCCTGCGGATCACCTCCGAGTACCTGCCGGACACGGCGGTGTTCACGCTCACCGGCCCTCCGAGCGCGGAGTACGACGTCGCACTGATGGGCCAGGGCGAGGTCGCGCCCGGCACCCCGGGGTTGTCGGTGACGACCGACGCGAGCGGGGTCGCCGAGGTCGCGGTGCCCCTGCTCGTCGGCGACGAGCCGTCCGGCGCGGTCTCCCTGACCGCCACCCGCCAGGACGACGGCACGACCGCGTCACGGTCGGCGTCGCTGTGGTTGGCGCCCACCGACGACGGTCTGGTCAGCGGAGGGACGTCGATCGCCGCGCAGGCGAACGCGATCGAGGCCGACAACGCCACCGCGTCGACACGTGACGCGGCGCTCGATGAGCTGTTCGTCGCGCCGGCCTCCGCCGTCACCGAGTCCGTCGCAGCGGCCGCCTCGGGCGACGCCGTGCTGCGCGGTCGCGTCCGGTGGACGGACTGGAACGGCGGCGTGCACCCTGCCCGACACATCACGGTCGAGGTCACCGAGCCGTTCTTCGGCGTCACGACCACGACGACCGACGACGACGGCAACTACGAGGTGCACTTCGACCACGCGGTGACGGACACGCTGGTGGTCGACTTCGTGGCATCGAGCGACGCCGGGCACGTCGGCTTCGACCCGGGGTTCTGGTCGGGGTTCCGCGACTACGAGCAGTCCGTGCGGGTCGATGCCGGGATCGGCGCAGGATCCAGCCGGACCGTCAACCTCACGATCGGGCACAACGGGGTCGACGAGACCGCCTTCGCGATCCACGACGCGCTGTGGAGCGCGTACCTCTACGGGGAGCAGGCCGGGGGCGACGTGCCCGCCGTGCGGGTCGAGTACCCGATCGACGAGGACAGCCGCGCGTACCAGAACGACGACGGCCTTCACCTGGGCGAGTGGGAGTGGAGCGCCTGGGACGTCGTCAACCACGAGTACGGGCACTGGTTCGACAACCACCACGACCTGACGGCCCTTCCGGGCGGCAAGCACTGCTTCGGCGACAACCTCGCCTCGGCGGTCTGCCGCGACGAGCCCGGGCTGGGCAAGGACACCGGCGGACAGCTCGCGCTCTCGGAGGGCTACGGCGACTACTTCGCGATCAGTGCCGGGAAGTACGCGGCACACCCGATGATCTCCGGTGTCGGGAACGGCTCCTACGACGACGTCAAGCGAACCTCGACCGGGGCGGTCGCGAGCGACGCCGACGGCAACGACCCGAGCTTCTCGTCGTTCCTCGACGGCACGAGCGGGCGAGGTGAGGACAACGAGTCCGCCGTCGCCGCAGTGCTGTTCAACCTCCAGCGCGACGGCGACTCCGGCTTCGCCTATCAGGACTCGGTCGCTCTCGGCCCGCTGCGCATCACGCAGCTGCTGGAGGCGTCCGACGCGGAACGGCTCAGCGACTTCCTGCAGACCGCGCGGGCCCGTCTCACGAAGAGCCAGTCCAACGAGCTCGGCTGCCTCCAGGCCGCCGCCGAGATCGCCCCGTACAACGTGACGGTCCCGGCCGCAGACGTCTCCCACCCTCCGACGGTGACCTGGTCGGCCGGCAACAAGGGCAGCTTCGCGAACGACCGGTTCACCGTGGAGTTCTCTGAAGGGCCGTCCGCCGAGCCGTTCTTCACGTCCGCGACGGTCACCGGCACGTCCTGGAGCCCGACCGGCAGGCAGTGGCAGGACATCGCGCTCGGCCACGGAAGCATCGTGTACGTGCGGATCGTCGGCACCCAGTCCGACGGTCCCGCGACAGGTCCGTTCTGGGGGTGCGCGACCGCGTACACCTTCGCGTCGAGCGCGCTGGTGACGGCGGAGGGTTGCACCGCCGTGACGCTGCCGGCGAACGACGACGGGTCGAGCGGTGCGGTCGACCTGCCGTTCCCGGTCAACTACTTCGGCACGACCTACACGTACCTGTACGTCAACAACAACGGCAACGTGACGTTCCGCAGCCCGATGAGCACCTACACGCCGTTCCAGATCACGGCGAGCACACCACCGATCATCGCGCCGTTCCTCGCGGACATCGACACGCGTGGCTCGGGCTCAGCACCGGTCACCTACAGCTACGGAACGACGACCTTCAACGGACGTCAGGCGTTCTGCGTCAACTGGATCAACGTCGGCTACTTCTCCTCGCACTACGACAAGCTCTCGTCGGCGCAGCTCCTCCTCGTCGACCGTTCGGACCTCGGTGCCGGGGACTTCGACATCGTCTTCAACTACGGCTCGGTGCAGTGGGAGACCGGCGACGCGTCCGGTGGCACCGGTGGCTTCGGGGGCACCCCCGTCGCGGCCGGCTACTCTGCCGGCACCGGTGACGCGCAGGCGTTCTTCCAGCTCCCGGGCTCTCTCGATTCACGTGCGCTCACCGACGGCGGTGCGCACGCGCTCGTCTCCCACTCGAACGTCGGTCTGGCGACTCCGGGACGCTACGTGTTCCCCGTCCGCAACGGGGACGCGGGCAGCTCGTCGACGGGTGTGGTCGGCGAGGTGACGAGCGTCGGCCGGATCGCGGCGGGCGCTCCGGTCCAGGTGTGCCCGCACGACGGTGGCCGCTGCGTGTTCCAGACGAGGTCCGGGAGCGACGGGTCGTTCGCCGCGCTCGGCATCCCCGCGGGCACGTACGACGTCACCGCCTACCCGCCGGCGGGCGTCTCCGGACGAGCGCGCACGATGCAGGTCACGGTTCCCGACGGCGAGCAGGTCGACGTCACGATCGAGCTCTCGACGCTCGTGCCCGTCCCGAACGGCGTGACGGTCTCCCCGGTCGTCGGCAGCGGCGACATGCCGATGCTCAACTGGCGCGAGGAGGTCACCGTGAGCTTCACGGGCTGCCCTGACGGCTCCGGCACGTTCGAGGTCGTCGGCGAGAGCGGGACCGTCCTGGCTTCCGGACCGGTACGCGGGGTGGGCACCGCACGGTTCGAGGCCACGATCCCGGCGCTGTACCCGCACCTGGGGTCGGCGCAGGTCCGGATCACGCTCGAATGCGCCTCGGGCGCGACGCGCGACATCGTCTTCGACGTCTACATCGATCCGTCCGGACGTGTGATCGACGAGGCGGGCCGACCTGTCGAGGGGGCGACGGTGACGCTCGAGCGGAGCGACGATCCCGAGGGCGAGTTCACCGTCGTGCCGGACGGCAGCGACCTGATGTCCCCGGCGAACCGCAGCAACCCGATGACGACGGGCGCTGACGGCCGGTACGGCTGGGACGTCGTGGCCGGTTTCTACCGCCTGACGGCGCAGAAGGACGGCTGCACCGACCCCAGCGGCGAACCCCTGGCGACCAGCGCGGTCCTCACCATCCCGCCGCCGGTCACCGATCTCGACCTCGTGCTGCACTGCGGAGGTACGGACACCACTCCCCCCGTCGTGACGACGGTGCCGGCGCACCTCGAGGGCAACACGCCCGGCGGGTGGAGCGGGGTGCTGCCCGGCGTCACCGCCCAGGACGAGACGGCGGGCGACGTGACACTCGTGTCGGACGCCCCGGTGGTCCTGCCGCTCGGGACCACGACCGTCACCTGGACGGCCACCGATGCTGCGGGGAACGCGACGTCGGCCACCCAGGAGGTGACGATCATCGACACGACCGCACCCGTGCTGACCTGCCCGGCCGACGTGACGGCAGTCTTCACGCCGGTCCCCGATCTGGGCACGGGGGTGGGCACCGACGTCGTCGACAGCGCACCGGTCGTGCGGAACGACGCACCCGCGACCTTCGCGCTCGGGCGGACCACCGTCACGTGGACCGCTGTCGACGGATCCGGGAACACTGCCACGTGCGCGCAGCAGGTGGACCTGAGGCTCGCCGTCACGACCGCGGTCGCAGCGGGTGACTCGCACACGCTCTCGCTCCAGGAGGACGGCACGGTCCAGACCTGGGGCGGCGGCGGGAACGGCCAGCTCGGGACCGGGGGCACGACCTCGTCGTCGACGCCGGTGACCGTGCCCGGCCTCACCGACGTGAGGGCGGTCGCCGCCGGCGGGATGTTCTCGCTCGCTCTGCGGGCGGACGGGTCGGTCTGGGCCTGGGGCGACAACTCCCAGGGTCAGCTCGGCGACGGCACGACCCGGGCACGGACCACGCCGGCACAGATCAGCGGGCTGCCGCCGGTGACGGCGATCGCCGCAGGCCGGTTCCACTCGCTGGCGGTCGCGGTCGACGGGTCGGTCTGGGCCTGGGGCGACAACACGTTCGGGCAGGCCGGCAGCACCTCGACGGCCCGAGTCGTCGCACCCGCGCAGGTCGAGGGCACGACGCAGGTCGTCGCGGTCGCCGGCGGGCTCTACCACTCGGTCGCGCTGCGCCACGACGGCACCGTGCTCACCTGGGGCGCCGGGTACTCGGGACAGCTCGGCGACGGGCAGCGCACGAACAGCCGGGCGAACGCGCAGGTCGTCCCCGGGTTGTCGGACGTCGTCACCATCGCGGCCGCCGGTGTGCACACCCTCGTGGTCGACTCGGCCGGCGATGTGCTCGGCTGGGGCGACAACTACGCCGGGCAGCTCGGCGACGGCACGAGCACCCAGCGCCCCACCCCGGTCCGCACCGGTGTGACCGGCGCGGCTGCGGTCGCCGCCGGGAGCGACTTCTCGGTGATCCTGCTGCGCGACGGAACCGTCTGGGCGACGGGCAGCAACGCACGCGGCCAGCTCGGCGACGGCACGGCGACGAACCGCCTTCAGGCCGTGCGCGTCGCGGGCGTGACCGGGGCCGACGCGGTCGCGGCCGGCGCGATGCACTCGGCGGCGTCGGGTGGTGTCGTGGCTGCGTGGGGTGAGAACAGCAGCGGTCAGATCGGCGACGGCACGCTCGTCAATCGCACGAGCGCGGTGCTGGCGACGGGGATCACGACAGCGGCCCGGCCGGGCTGACCCCCGACCGGACGCGACAGGCCGCGCCCCGGACGCTCCCGGCACGGAGCACCGGGGCGCGGTCGCGTCGCGCTTCGCCCTGCCGGGCGACCCGCACTTCTCGTCCACCACGTACCCCACCGAGCCGGGCAGCCCGAGCGCCGACGGCCCGGCGCTGCTCGCGCCCGTCGCCGCCGGATGACTCCGGGGTGTACTCGCAGGCTCTCCCTGCCGGACGCACGCCGACCTACCCTGCCGGCCATGGACAACCGAGCGGACGTGCGCGAGTTCCTCATGACGCGTCGCGCCAAGGTCAGCCCGGAGGCGGCCGGCGTGATCGGCGGGGGCAACCGGCGCGTGCCCGGGCTGCGCCGCAGCGAGGTCGCCGCGCTGGCCGGCGTGAGCGTCGAGTACTACGCCAAGCTCGAGCGCGGGGCGATCGGCGGGGCCTCTGCGGCCGTGCTGGACGCGGTGGCACGGGCGCTGCGGCTCGACGACACCGAGCACGCCCACCTGCTCGACCTCGCCCGTGCCGCCGACGGGGTGCCGACCTCCGGACGCGCCCGCCGCCGGGTCGCTCGGCCCGCCGCCCCGCGACCCAGCCTGGAGTGGGCGCTGGCCGCGATCACCGACGGGGTGGCCTTCGTGCGCGACCAGCGGCAGGACATGCTGGCGACGAACACGCTCGGGCGCGCGTTCTACTCGCCGCTGCTCGGCGACGGCGGCCGTACGCCGAACCTCGCGCGGTTCCAGTTCCTCGACCCGGCCTCCCGCGAGTTCTACCCGGACTGGGACCTGTTCGCCGAGATGTGCGTCGCGATCATGCGCGCCGAGGCCGGTCGCGACCCGCACGACACCGGCTTGCAGTCGCTGGTGGGCGAGCTGTCTACCCGCAGCGAGGTGTTCCGTCGGCTGTGGGGCGCGCACGACGTGCGGCAGCACGGGGCCGGCACCAAGCGGTTCCACCACCCCGTCGCGGGTGAGCTCGTGCTGGCCTACGAGGAGCTGGCGATCACCGCGGAGCCCGGGCAGGTGCTGATGGTCTACACGGCGGAACCGGGCTCGGAGTCGGCAGAACGGCTGCGGCTGCTCGCCTCCTGGGCGGCCGAGACCGCGGTGCAGGCATGAGCGCGCTCGACGCCTTCCTCGCCCACGTGGCGCAGGGCCGCACGATCGAGGCCGGGTCCGCGCAGCACGCCGTGATGCACGAGGCGGCGCAGGACGCGCTGCGGGTGCTCGCCGACCTCAACACCGGCTACCGCGAGCCCGCCGAGGTGCGCGCGCTGCTCTCGCGCCTGACCGGCCGCCCGGTGGACGGGACCGTGGCCCTGTTCCCGCCGTTCCACTGCGAGTTCGGCAAGAACCTGCACCTGGGACGGGGCGTGTTCGTGAACATGGGCTGCCGGTTCCAGGACGCCGGCGGGCTGACGATCGGGGACCGCACCCTGATCGGCCACGGCTGCACGATCGTCACGCTGAACCACGCCGAGGACCCGGCACGACGCGGCGACATGGTCCCCGCACCGGTGACCATCGGTCAGGACGTGTGGCTCGGGGCGGCGGTCACGGTGGTGCCGGGCGTGACGATCGGCGACGGGGCGATCGTGGGCGCCGGCGCCGTGGTGACCCGGGACGTGCCGGCGCGGACGATCGTCGCGGGTGTGCCCGCCCGACCGATCCGAGCCGTCACCGCGGGCTGACGATCAGGCCGCCGGGTCCCACCGCGAGGGCATCAGCTCGGCCAGCAGCGTGCGGTGCGCCCAGCGCGTCCACGCCAGCCCGCTCCAGCCGCCCCGCCGCACCAGCGCGTCCCACGCCTCCGGCCCGAGCGTGAGCGCGGCGACGTCCACGGCCTGCTCGACGTCCCGGTGCCCGCCGTCCTCGGGGTACGACGCGATCAGGGCGCGGTGCGCGGCACGTCGACGGTCCTCCTGCTCCTGCCAGGCCGCCTGCACCAGCGGCTCCCCGGCAGCCACCACGCGCACGACGTCGAGCAGGGGTCCGGCGCGACCCATCAGGTCGGCGGCGCCGCGCACGTGCAGGAACAGCCGGCGCGCCGGGTCCTCGGCGGCGAGCGCGGTCTGCACCCAGGGCTGCTCCGTCGGGTCGGGGCGGGCGCCGTCTCGGGCGTCGGCGCCGTCGATCGCGTGCTCGATCGCACCGACCAGGATCTCGGCCTTGGACGCGTAGGAGTAGTAGACGGTCTGCACGCCGACCCCCGCGGCCCGGGCGACGGCGGCGATCGTGGTGGTGGCGTAGCCCTGCTCGACGAACAGCGTGGTCGCGGCGGCGGCGATCTTGGCGCGGGTGGCGACGGCGCGGCGGGTGCGACCGTCGGTGGCGGGGCGGCGGCGGACCTGCGCGGCGGTGGCGCGGGGCGCGTCGGGCGAGGGCGCGATCACGGGCTCGAGGGCACTGGTCACGGGGTTGACCGTAGCAGCGCTCCGAAAACCATTCCAGAGCCCGACTCTGGATTCTGCCCCTCCACACACGCCCGATCGCCGCCGAGCGTCCAGAGCTTCGCGGCGATCACGCCCCGAAGCCACCAGCTTCTGGACCTCGGCGAGGCGCGAGCACCCGGGGCGGTGCGTGGAGTGTGGGCGAGCCGGCTCGGGCGGGGAGCCCAGGCGCGCGCAGACCCCGCCGAGCGCGAGCCTTTTCGTACCGCGACTACGACTACCCGAAGCCAGCCCGGGCAGCATGCTGCGCGACCCGCGATCCCCCACCCGCTCACCGAGAGGGCAGCAGTTGTCGCTTCCCGGCGTGCTGAAGCGACAGCTACGGCCCCCTCGGCATCTCACGCCGCAGGTTTCCGTAACGGGACTACGGAATCACGCGCCGGCGGCCAGCAGCACCAGCAGGGCGAGGTTGAGCGCGACCACGAGGGCCACGACCACCACGAGCACCGCGTGCAGCCGCGGGCCGTTGGCGAAGCGGCCCATCAGCCGGCGGTCCCGGTTGAGCCGCACCAGCGGGATCACCGCGAACGGGATGCCGAAGCTCAGCACCACCTGGCTCACCACCAGGGTCCACGTCGGGTCGGCGCCCACGGCCAGCAGCGCGAGCGCGGGGACGAGGGTGATCGCCCGCCGCAGCAGCAGCGGGATGCGACGGTGGATCAGCCCCTCCATCACGGCGGCACCGGCGTAGCAGCCGACGGAGGTCGAGGCGAGGCCCGAGGCGAGCAGGCCGATCGCGAACACCAGGCCGACACCGGTGCCCAGCGCGGTGGAGATCGCGGCGTGCGCGCCCTCGATGGTGTCGGTGCCCTCGACCCCGCGCAGGTTCGCGGCGGCGAGCAGCAGCAGGCCGATGTTCACCGCGCCGGCCAGGGCGAGGGCGGCACCCACGTCCCACCGGGTGGCCCGCAGCAGGCGGCCGCGCAGGCCGTCGTCCAGGTCGCGGCCGAAGCGGTCCCGGCTCAGCGCGGAGTGCACGTAGATCGCGTGCGGCATCACGGTCGCACCGAGCATGGAGGCGGCGAGCAGCACCGAGTCGGTGCCGGCGAACCGCGGGGCCAGACCGGCGAGCATCTCGCCGGGATCGGGCGGACCGAGCACCAGACCGGCGAGGAAGCCGACCACGATCACCAGCAGCAGGGCGGTGACCACGGCTTCGAACCGGCGCTGGCCGTAGCGGTTCTGGGTGGCGAGCAGCAGCATCGAGACGACGCCGACGATGGCACCGCCCACCACGAGCGGCAGGCCGAACAGCAGGTGCAGGGCGATGGCACCGCCGACCACCTCGGCGATGTCGGTGGCGGCGGCGACGATCTCGGCCTGCGCCCAGTACGCCAGCCGGGGTCCGCGCCGCAGCCGCTGACCGAGCACACCGGGCAGGGAGTCGCCGGTGACGATGCCGAGCTTGGCGGACTGGTACTGCACCAGCACGGCCATCACGTTGGCCGCCACCAGCACCCAGAGCAGCAGGTACCCGTACCGCGCACCGGCGGTCAGGTTCGCGGCGACGTTGCCGGGGTCCACGTAGGCGATGGCGGCGACGAACGCCGGTCCCATCAGCGGGAGCACCCGCCGTCCCGCACGGGCGGTCGGCCTGTGCTGCTGCTTTGTGGTGGTCACCACACCTCCAAGTTCGGCTGTCCGAACTCAGTCTAGGCACGGCGATCGACGGATGTCAGGGGGTGTGGCGCGGATCGCATCGGTCGCCGCCGGGCGGGCGACACATCCGCAGGTCGATCGGCATTCCCGGATCGACGCTACGAAAAGATCAGGCGGCGGGCTCCAGGGCACGACGCCACCGGCCGTCGACCTCGGCGAAGCCGACCCGCGCCAGGTAGTCGTGCGACTCCCGCGCGTCGGCGGCGACGACGAGCGCGCTGAGCCCGGTGCCGGCGAGCGCCCCGCTGCGCCGGTACACGAACTCGCCGGGCGTGAAGTCGCGGAACCGCGGGGTCACGTAGTCGAGCTCGACCTCGCCGACACCCGCACCCTCGTCGCGCACCTGCACCACACCGACGGTCTCGTCCCCGCGCAGCACCAGGAACGCCCAGCGATCACCGGCCGGGGCCCCGCCGCCCGCACCGAACGACGGGTAGTACCGCGCGATGTCGGAGGCGTGCACACCGAGCACGTGCCGCAGGTAGTGGTCGTCGGCGCCGACCTCGACCACCTCGTACGCCTGCTCGTCGTGCCGCTCGCGCAGCAGCCGCCACAGCCAGTAGATGTCGATGATCGCGATCACGCCGTTCATCACCGCGAACGGCCAGATGCCGACCCAGGCGTTGTACCCGGTGGCGATCAGCGAGCCCACCAGGTTGAGCACCCGGAACCGCAGCACGCGTGCCTGCATCAGGGACACGACGACGAGGGCGGACCCGATCCATCCGATGATCTCCAGCAGCATGGAGCAGACCGTACCGGGGCGGCACCCAAAACCCGTCGCCCAGGGCGCCGCCGAGCCGCCAGCATGGTCGGCATGTCCTTCGTGATCGTCCCGATGCCCGTGCCCGACTCCCTCGGCGCACCGGACGCCTGGCTGCTGCACGGCCTGTGCGACGCCGCGAACGCGGTGCTGCTCGACGGCTGGGGCGTGCTCGACGAGAGCCGGAACCCGGTCGAGCTGCTGGCCGGCCTGCGGCACCAGACCTACGACCTCAAGCTGCGCTGGGTGGCCCTGGACGCCCCGGTCGAGGACGGCCCGGCGGACCCGGACCGGGTGCTGGGGTACCTGGCGGTCAACCTGCCCCGGCAGGACAACACCCACACCGGCCTGATCCAGCTCGACGTCCGCCCGGAGCACCGGGGCCGGGGGATCGGCTCCGCGCTGCACGAGATCGCGGTCGAGCAGGCACGGGAGCACGGGCGCTCGATGCTGAACACATACACGGTGCAGCGCGTCGAGCCGCCGGAGGGCGCCAGCACGCTGGTGCCGTCCACCGGGTCCGGCCGAGTGGCCCGCGACGACGCCGGTGTGCGCTTCGCGGTCGAGCGCGGCTGGGACCTGGAGCAGGTGGCCCGCCGGTCGGTGCTGGACGTGCCGATGGATCCCGCCGTGCTGGCCGGGCACCGCGAGCGCGCGCAGGCCGCCGCCGGCCCGGACTACCGGCTGCTGACCTGGGTGGGCACCTGCCCGGAGGACCTGGTCGACCAGTTCGCGCTGCTGCAGACCCGGATGAGCACCGACGCGCCCTCCGGCGGGCTCGACCTGCGCGAGGACGTGTGGGACGCGGAGCGCATCCGTGCCGCGGAGCGGACCTTCGTCGAGCGCGGGATGACCTACCGGGTGGTGGCGGCGCAGCACGTGCCGACCGGCACCCTGGCGGCGTTCACCGCACTGGTCAGTCGCTCGGACACCGAGGAGTTCGTGCACCAGGACGACACCCTCGTGCTGAAGGAGCACCGCGGTCACCGGCTCGGCATGCTGGTGAAGACGGCCAACCTCGCCGAGCTGGCCGCCGTGCAGCCCGGCGCGCGCCGGATCGGCACCTGGAACGCCGAGGAGAACGCGCCGATGCTGGCGATCAACGTCGAGCTCGGCTTCCACCCGGCGGGCGGCTCCGGGGAGTGGCAGCTGCGGCTCTGACACGGTCCGCCGCCGCGATCAGCCGATCGTCGCGACCGCGCCCTCGTCGGCGACCAGCCGCACCCGCTCCCCCGGCTCCGGCAGCGGGTCGGCCGCCGACGAGGGCGCCAGCGCGGCGGTGACGGTGCCGCCGACGGCGGGATCGGTCGGCACCGGGTCGTGACCGACCACCAGGTCCAGGTCGGCGACGACCTCCATCCGTCCGCGCCGGGTGCGCCGGGCGATCACCTCGGCCTCGCGCACCACGCCCCCCTCGGGCGCGCGCTCCCCCGGCGCCAGCACCCGCCAGCCGCCGGGGGCGACGCCGAGCAGCGCGCCGGAGCGCGGGCCGATCGCGCGCAGGAAGGTCCGGTAGCCGAGGAACTCCGCGACGTCCCGGTCGGCCGGCCGCCGCCACAGGGTCTCCGGGTCGGCCACCTGGAGCAGGCGCCCGGCGTCCATCACCGCCACCCGGTCGGCGACGGTGAACGCCTCGTCCTGGTCGTGCGTGACCAGCAGCGCGGTCGTGCCGGTGGCGACGAGGACGCTGCGCAGGTCGTCGGCCAGCCGCTCGCGCAGCGACCGGTCCAGCGCGGACAGCGGCTCGTCCAGCAGCAGCAGCCGGGGGCGCGGCGCCAGCGAGCGGGCCAGGGCGACGCGCTGCCGCTCGCCGCCGGACAGGGTCGCGACCTCGCGGTGCTGGTACCCGGGCAGGCCCACCAGGTCCAGCAGCTCGGCCACCCGGGCGTCCCGCACGGCGCGTCCGGCACCCGGCAGCCCGTAGCCGACGTTCCCGGCGACGTCCCGGTGCGGGAACAGCTGACCGTCCTGGAACACCAGCCCGAAGCCGCGCCGGTGCACCGGCAGCCCGCGCAGGTCGGTGCCGTCCCAGCGCACCGATCCGGCGGTGGGCGGCTCCAGCCCCGCGACCGCGCGCAGCAGCGAGGACTTGCCGCAGCCGGAGGGGCCGAGCAGCGCCAGCACCTGACCGGCGGGGACGTCGAGATCCACCCGGTCGACGGCGGTGACGGGAGCGACGTCGCGCGCGCCCGGGTAGCGGACCACCAGGTCACGCACCGTCAGCCCGGCGGCGGGTCCGACGATCGTCCCGGCGGCGGGCACGGCGCCCACGTCCTCGACCGGGCTGGCCCCGGGTCGCGGCACGCCGTCGACCGTCGCACGCGTCCGTCCGTTCACAGCTCTCCTCCTGACGTGCCGGCACGCAGCCGTTCCGCGAGCGCCATCACCCCGGCCGACAGGGTGGCCAGCACGACGCCCGCGGCGAGCGCCATGCCGTAGTTGTCCGGCCCGGGCAGCCCGATCAGCCGGTAGATCACCACGGGCAGCGTCGGCATGTCCGGCCGGGCCAGGAACGCGGTGGCGCCGAACTCGCCGAGCGACACCGCGAAGGCGAAGCCGGTGGCCAGCCCGACCGCGCGGGCGGCGAGCGGCAGGTCGACGGTGGCGAGCACCCGGCCGGGTCCCGCGCCGAGGGTGCCGGCGGCCTCGCGCAGCCGGGGGTCGACCGCCCGCAGCACCGGCAGCAGGGTCCGCACCACCAGCGGCACCGCGACGACGGCCTGCGCGATCGGCACCAGCACGCCGCTGCTGCGCAGATCGGTCCGGATGCCGAACGGGTGGCCCATGGTGAGCAGGAAGCCGAAGCCGACGGTCACCGCCGAGACGCCCAGCGGCAGCATGAACACGGCGTCCAGCGCCCCGACCGCGCGCCGGGCCACCGGTCGCCGGGGCCGACGGGACACCACCAGCGACACGAGCACTCCGACCACCAGCGCGAGGATCGTGGCGTCCACCGCGATCCGCAGCGAGTTGCCCAGCGCCTCCCACACCGTGACGGTCAGCGCGTTGCGGCCGCCGGTGGTGCCGAGCGCCCGGTAGTGGTCCAGCCCCCAGCCGTCGCCGACGCGCAGCGATCCGACCACGAGCGTGCCGAGCGGCAGGGCGATCAGCAGCAGCGTGACCGCGGTGACAAGAGCGGGCAGCGGGTGCGGGCGGCGCGTCGGGGCGGCGGCGGGGCCGGCGAGCGACAGCGCCCGTTCCCGGCGGCTGCGCGCGCGGGCGGCGACGGTGAGCGCCGCGACCACCACGACCACCTGCACCACCGACAGCACCGCGGCGGCGCGCAGGTCGAGGAACTGGGTGGTCTGGATCCAGATCTCGGTCTCGACGGTGCCGAAGCGCATCCCGCCGAGCACCAGCACGGTGCCGAAGGCGGTCGCGCAGAACAGGAAGACCAGCGAGGCCGCCGAGGCGATCGCCGGGGCCAGCGCGGGCAGCGTGACGGTGCGGAACGCGCGGGCGGGCGAGGCGCCGAGGGACCGGGCGGCCTGCTCGGGGCGGGGGTCGAGCCGCTCCCACACGGCGCCCACGGTGCGCACCACCACGGAGTAGTTGAAGAACACCAGCGCGGCGACGATCGCGGTGAAGGTGCCGTCCAGGTGCAGGAGGCCCAGCGGCCCGTTGTCGCGCAGCAGCGCCCGGAACGCCACGCCCACCACCACGGTCGGCAGCACGAACGGCACGGCCACGAACGCCCGCAGCGCCGCACGCCCGGGGAACCGGCAGCGGTAGAGCACGTAGGCGCCCGGCACGCCCAGCAGCACCGACAGCACCGTGCCGATCGACGCCTGCGCGAGGGTGAGCCCGATGATCCGCCAGGTGCGCGGCCGGGCGAACACCTCCCCGAAGCCGGACAGGTCCAGCGCGCCGTCCGCGACGAACCCGCGGGCGACCAGCGTGAGCACCGGCCAGACGAAGAACACCCCGAGGAACACCAGCGGCACGGCGACCGCGACGGTCCACAGGCCGGCGTGCACGACCGATCCCGACCGGCGGCGAGTGCCGGTCGGGATCGGTCGCACGAGGGTGGTCATGATCGGATCAGGACGTGACCAGGTCGGTCCAGGCGCGGACCCACTCGTCGCGGTGCTCGTCGATGTCCGCCGAGGGCACGGTGAACGGCTCGGTGGCCAGCGGCGCCCACTGCGCCCACGCCTCCGGCAGGTCGACCGTGGTGCTCACCGGGTACATGTACATCGAGCCCGGGATGTCGGCCTGCACCGCGTCGGACAGCAGGAAGTCGATCAGCTGCTGCGCGCCCTGCGGGTTGGCGGTCCCGGCGATCACCCCGGCGTACTCGACCTGACGGAAGCAGGTGTTGAGCAGCGCGCCGGTGGTCGGCTCGGTGCCGCCCTCGGGGATCGTCTCCGGCGGGGAGGAGGCGTAGGACAGCGCGATCGGGCGCGAGCCGCCGCCACCGCCGCCGGAGAAGTCCGTGTAGTACGCGTCCGACCAGCCCTCGACGACCTTGAGCCCGTTGGCCTGCAACGCCGTCCAGTAGTCCTGCCAGCCGTCCTCGCCGAAGGCGCCGACCGTCGCCAGCAGGAACGCCAGCCCCGGGGAGGAGGTCGCGGCGTTCGTGACCACGGTGAGGTCGCGGTACGCCGGCTGGGTCAGGTCCTCCAGGGAGGTCGGCTCCGGCACGCCGTTCGCGGTGAACCAGGCGTGGTCCACGTTGAGGCAGACGTCGCCCAGGTCGATCGCGGTCAGCGAGCCCGAGTCGTCCACCGCGTACTGCTCGGCGTCCGCGGCCGCCGGCACCGTCGAGGTGTACGGCTCCAGCACGCCCTCGCTGATCGCGCGGGAGGCGAAGGTGTTGTCGATCCCGTAAACCACGTCGCCCAGCGGGGTGTCCTTGGTGAGCACCAGCTGGTTGACCAGCGCGCCGCCGTCGCCGGGCGCCACCTGCTGCACGGTCAGCCCGGTCTCCTGCTCGAACTGCTCGAGCAGCCCGTCGCCCAGGTGGAACGAGTCGTGCGTGACCAGCGTGATCGTGCCGCCGCTGCCCGTGCTGCCGTCGCCGGACGCGGCGTCGTCGTCGCCCGAGCCGGTGACCGAGCAGGCGGTCAGGGCCAGGACGGTCGCGACCAGCGCCGCGCCGGCGGTCGTGCGGGTGCTGCGGTTCGCGCGTGAGCGCGTCATGTGTCCTCCTCAGGTGCAGGAGGGGGCCACCACGCGGGGCCGGCGGCCGTCACGCGGCACGTCGACGACCGCGAGGATGGCTGAGATTCCCGACTCCCTACGCCGGTGCTAGCCGGATCAGGTTCGAGGGTCTGCGGTCCGTCCGCACTCTCAGCGCCGGTCGGGACCCGCACCCACGAGGGGTGAGGAGACCCGGGACGCTCCCCTGTCGTTCACCGGCGAGCGTACACCGGGCCGGTGGCGGGGCCGCGCGCCCGTCCGGACGGCGCTAGCGTGGGACGCAGCAGGCCGGACGCCCGGCACCCGCACCCGTACCAGGAGGTCCCGTGACCGACGACGAGCAGACCCAGTCCACCCTCGCCAAGGTCACCGGCCTGATCGTGGCCGGCGCCGTCGCCTGGGCCGCGCAGAAGGCCGTCGGCGCCGCGTGGAAGGCGGCCGTCGGCCACCAGCCGCCGAAGCCGGAGGACGACGAGGACTCGCGTCTGGGCGAGGTCGTGCTGGCCGCCGCGATCACCGGTGCGGTCGTCGCGCTGTCCCGCGTGCTCGCCACCCGGGGCACCGCGAAGTTCGCCAAGCGGGTCAACGACGGCAGGGCGCTCCCGCCGCGCTGATCACCCGATCGGGGCCGGCCGCCAGGGCCTGACGACCCCCGTCCGGAAGGGGTCCGCCGATAGGATGGAGACCACATCCGCGACGGACGAAAGCGCAGGTCAGCGCAGTGATCTCCCCCTCCGGCACGGGTCGTTCCGTGCACACCGTCGATGACGTCCTGGACCTCCTCGACACCCTGTTCGACGAGCGGATGGACCGCTGGTCCGAGCGCGGCGGCGCCGACTTCTGGGACGCGTTCTACACCGACCGCGACCGCCCGATCCCGTTCTTCCGCTGGGCCCCCGACGAGAGCCTCGCGCAGTGGGTCGCCGACGGCACGCTGCCGCTCGGACCCGGCGCACGGGTGCTCGAGCTCGGCTGCGGCCCGGGCCGGAACGCCGTCTGGCTCGCCCAGCAGGGCGCCCACGTCGACGCCCTCGACCTCTCGGAGACCGCGGTGACCTGGGGGCGCGAGCGCGCCGCCGCAGCCGGGGTCGACGTCACCTTCATCCGCACCGACATCTTCGCCTGGGAACCGTCGGCCGAGCCCTACGACCTGGTCTACGACAGCGGCTGCTTCCACCACCTGCCCCCGCACCGGCGGATCTCCTACCGCCGGCTGCTGGAACGCACCCTGCGCCCCGGCGGACGCTTCGGGATCGCGTGCTTCGCGGCCGACGGCGGCGAGATGAGCGGCAGCGACGCCCCGGACCTCGACCTGTACCGGCAGGGGCACCTCGGCGGCGGGATCGCGTACACCGACGACGACCTGCGCCGGTCGTTCGACTGGCTGACCGAGGTCGCGCTGCGGCGGATGCGGCCGGGGACGGCGGGTGCGGGTGCGTCGGCAGGGGCCGACGACGAGGGTGCGGCCGGCGGGGTGTTCGGGGAGGACTTCCTCTGGGCGGGGCTGTTCCGCCGCTGAGCAGGACGTGGGGGACTCGCACCCAGCGTGGCTTCTAGTGCGATAATCGCACACATGGCAGAGACCGACGTGCGGGCGCTGGGTGAGCGCATCAAGGCGACACGGCTGCGTGCGGGCCTGAGTCAAGAGGAGCTCGGCCGGGCCATCGGGCTCGAGCGCACCCCGATCAACAAGATCGAATCCGGGGCGCGCAAGGTCTCGGCCCTGGAGCTCGCCGACATCGCCGACGTGCTGGGCGTTCGCATGTCGACGTTCTTTCACGATCCTGTCCCGGCAATCGTCTCGCACCGGTCGAGCGAAGGGCTCGACACCGCTGAGTCGCAGATCGACGCACTCCTCGCGCACCTCGCCGGCGAGGTCGAACTGGTCGAGTCGCTGACCGCGATCCGATCCGGGGACCTCACCCCCGAAGATCACGAGTTCTTCGCCTCGCTCGCGAACGCCTCCGACGCAGAGCCTTTCGCGGCTCGGGCGCGTTCACTGATGGAGGTCAGCGCAACGGATCCGATCACCGTGCTCTCCGAGGCCGTCACCGCGGTCGGACTGCTCACGTTTTCGCGGGACATCGGCAAGGACACTGCGGACGCAGGAACGGTCCTGCTCCGTCGCGGCGGGGTGAGCCTGGTCAACAGCCATATGAAGGTCGGGCGACGGCGCCTCGCCCTGGCGCACGAACTCGGTCACTACCTGTCGGCGGACGAGTACTCCGTCGACTGGCGCGTCGCCGGTCGAGCAAACGATGTCGGACCGGTCGAGTCGAGTCTCGATCGCTTCGCTCGCGCGCTGCTGCTCCCCAGCACCGCACTGATCCATCGGTGGCGACACGACGTCGAGCGCATCGGCGACCGGAGCGCGGCGATCCGGCTCGCCAGCGAATACCGAGTGGACATGGCGACCTTGGCCACCCGATTGCGCGAACTCAATCTCATCGACGGCGCGCAGTCGTCCGAGATTCGAGGATGGATCACGAAGCAGGCAGACATCGTGGATCTCGATCTGCTGGTGCCGCTCGAAGAGATGCAGGGCACGACGGTGCCCCGGGAGTTCGCCCGTGCCGTGCTGCGCCTTGTGGAGGGCCACCGGATCAGCCGGGAACGAGCGCTGGATCTGCTCCAAGGGACATTCGAGGACGACGACCTTCCCACCGTGCACCGGCGCCACCCGGACGAGATCTGGGAGTTCGTCTCATGAGCGTGCCGCACAACGCGCTAGTGTTCGACACCGGCCCGCTGCGTCACTTCGCCGCGAGCGGGTGGCTGAGCGTTCTCAAGTTCCTTGCCGGACCGAGGCGGTTTACATACCGGATTCTGTACGACGGGAACTCGAGGTGGCCGTGTCCTACGAGCCGGCGATCGCGCTGGCACTCGATCAGGACTGGATCACGGTGCACACGTCGAGTGACCTGGAGTACGTCCAGCAGTTCGCTGAGTACGAAAACCTCCTCGTAGCTGGGGGCAGGAATATTGGCGAATGCGGCGTCCTGGCCATGGGAAAGGTCTACGGATGCCAGCTCGTGCTCGACGACGGTGGCGCCCGAAAGATCGCCAAACAAGATCGTCTCGACGTCACGGCAACACTGCCCTTGCTCTGTGAGGCCATCCGAGCCGGTCGACTCACGTTCGAGATGGTCGAGTCAGTGGCGGATGATCTCCTGGCGACCGAGTACTTCTTCGACTTCGAGAAGGGTGGCTTCAGGCAGCACGTCCTCGAAGCGGGACTGCTGGAGTACGACGAGGTGGCACCCTTCGACCCCGCCCGGTAGGCCCGCTCACCGCCGATCCGGCGTCCCACCCTCGTCGTCCCCTTCAGCAGCAGCCCCACCACCGGTGCGCTGCTCCGCCCGCTCCTGCGCCTCGGTCAGCTCGTCCACCACCAGCAGGTCGCGCCGGACCTTGCCGGTGCGGTAGCCGGCGCGGCCGACCAGGTGCGCGGCGACCGGCGCGGTGAGCATCTGGAACAGGGCGACCAGCACCAGCGCCCACACGGCGGAGCCGGAGCGCAGCCGCAGCGAGAGGCCGATCAGCACGAGGATCAGGCCGAGCACCTGCGGCTTGGTGCCGGCGTGCATGCGCGACAGCAGGTCGGGGAAGCGCAGCACGCCCACCCCGGCGGCGAAGGCGAGCAGCGCGCCGCCGATCAGGCAGACCGCGGCCACGACGTCCGCGACGGCGTCCCAGTCCCAGCTCATCGGGTGCCTCCCTCGGTGTCGGTGGTCCGGCCGACCGGCGTGGTGTCCGGCGTGGGGGTCTCGGCCTCGCGGGCGCGGCGGGCGCGACGCTCGGCCTCGGCCTCCTCCTCGGCGCGGATGCGCTCGGCCTCCTCCTCGGCGATCTCCTCGCGGGTGCGCACCCGGCCCTCGCCCTCGGGCTCGACGGAGGCGAAGCGGGCGATCGTCACCGAGCCGACGAAGCCGACCAGCGACAGCACGACGAGGATCGGCACCACGTCGGTGCGGCGCTCGACGGAGGCGTAGAGGGCGACGGCGGCGACCACGACGGTCACCACGATGTCCAGGGCGATGGTGCGGTCGAGCATGGACGGGCCGCGCTCGGCACGGATCAGGGCGAGCGCACCGGCGACGGCCAGCAGCACGGCGCAGACGATCACGACGACGGTCATGCGGCCACCTCCTTCTCCGGGCGGCGCGGGTGCACGGCGAGCCCGGCCTCGCGCAGCTCGGCGTCCGAGGCGAAGGCGCGCAGCACCCGCTCCTCCTGGTCGAGCACCGCCTGGCGCGCGCTCTCCACGCCGCCGGACTGATCGACGTCCAGCACGTGCAGGTAGAGCATGCCGGTCAGCCGGTGCGCCTCGACCACCAGCGACCCGGGGACCAGGGAGCACAGCTCGGCGGTCATGGTGAGGTACAGGTCGGAGTGGTTGCGCAGCTGGACGCCGATCACGGCGCCGTGCGGGGTGTGCCGGGGGCGCAGCGCCACCCAGGACACCTCGACCGAGGCGCGCACCAGGTCCCAGGCGAACCGGGTGACCAGGACGATCAGCCCCCAGGGGCGCAGCCGGCCGTGGAAGTCGATCGGGGTCATCCGCAGCGCGCCGGTGACGGCCACGGCGACGACGATGCCGGCGAGCAGGTTGCCGACGGTGAAGTCGCCCCAGAGCAGCACCCAGACGACGACCAGCCACAGCATCGTCGGCCACTGGACGGCCAGGGACCGTCGGCGCGGGTGGAGGCTCACGGCGCGCTCCCCTCGGTGGTGGTCGGTTCGTCGGTGACCGCGACGGCGGTCGGCACGGCGGTGGGCACGGCGGTCGCCGCCTGGCTCGCCGCCGCGTCCGCGGCCTCCTCGGCCTCCGCCTCGCGGGCGGCGTCCACGGAGTCGCCCTCACCGCGACCGTCGCGCGGCAGCACCGCGTCGATGTACGGCGTGCGCTCGGTCAGCGCGGCGGCGGCCCGCTCGGCGTAGGAGTACAGCGGACCGGCGCCGAGGGTCAGCGCGACACCCAGCACCACCAGCGCGGCGGCGGGCACGGTCATCCCGGCGGGCAGCTTCGTGTCCGGCAGCGGCACCGGCGGGGTCTGCCAGAACGCCTTGTTCCACGCCTTGATCAGCGCGTACAGGGTGAGCAGCGAGGTCACGACGCCACCGATCACCAGCGTGAGCGCCAGCGGGGTCCCGGCGGCGACACCGGCCTGCATCAGCCCGACCTTGCCGAGGAACCCGGACAGCGGTGGGATGCCCGCGAGGTTCATCGCGGGGATGAAGAACAGCACGGCCAGCACCGGCGCGATCTTCGCCAGACCGCCGAGGGAGTCCAACGACGTGCTGCCGCCCCGGCGTTCGATCAGCCCCGCCACCAGGAACAGCGCGGTCTGCACGGTGATGTGGTGCGCCACGTAGTAGATCGACGCGGCCCACCCCGCCTGGGAGGCGAGCGCGATGCCGAAGATCATGTAACCGATGTGGCTGACCAGTGTGAAGGACAGCAGACGTTTCAGGTCGTCCTGCGCGACGGCGCCGAGGATGCCGACCAGCATGGTCGCCAGGGCCGCCCACATCAGCACGTCGTCCACCCGGCCCTCGGGGAACAGCAGCGACTGGGTGCGGATGATCGCGTAGACGCCGACCTTGGTGAGCAGCCCGGCGAACACCGCCGTGACCGGCGCGGGCGCGGTCGGGTACGAGTCGGGCAGCCAGGCGGACAGCGGGAAGATCGCCGCCTTGATCCCGAACGCCAGCAGCAGCATCACCTGGAGCAGCAGCCGCACGTCGGGGTCGATCTCCGGCAGCCGCTCGGCGAGCTGCGCCAGGTTCACCGTGCCGGTGGCCGCGTAGACCATGGCGATGGCGATCAGGAACAGCACGGAGGACAGCAGCGCCACGACCACGTAGATGCTGCCGGCCCGGATGCGCTCGCCGGTGCCGCCGAGGGTCAGCAGCACGTAGGAGGCGGCCAGCAGGATCTCGAAGCCGACGTAGATGTTGAACAGGTCGCCGGACAGGAACGCGTTCGCGACGCCGGCGGCCAGGATCAGGTAGGTCGGGTGGTAGATCGACACCGGCGCGGACTCGTCGCCGTCGGCCTCGCCCTGCGCCAGCGAGTAGAGCTGCACGCACAGGGTGACCGCCGCCGACACGGTGAGCATCAGCGCGGACAGCCGGTCGGCCACCAGGTCGATGCCCACCGGCGCCGCCCAGTTGCCGACGTCGACCACCAGCGGGCCGTCGTCCGCCTGCACCAGCAGGGTCGCGGCCACGATCAGCACGATCGACAGCGCGATCACGCTGACCCAGCGCTGCACCTTCGGCTTGCGGTACATCGCCAGCGCCAGACCGGCGCCGAACAGCGGCACCACCACGGGCAGCGGGACCAGCCAGGAGTAGTCGGTCATCGGCTCTCCTCCTGGCCGGGGGTCGCGGCCTCGGCCACGGCGGCCTCGCCCTCGTCGGTCTCGTCGCGGGTCTCCGCGGCCTCCTCGTCGAGGGTGGTGTCGCTGTCCTCGGTGTCGTCGTCCTCGGTGGCGCGCTCGTCGCGGGCGGCGAGGCGGGCGATGCGGCGGTCCTCGACGTCGTCCTGCACCTCGTCGTGCCGGTGCAGCTGCCAGGACCGGTAGGCCATCGCGAGCAGGAACGCGGTCATGCCGAGGGTGATCACGATCGCGGTGAGCACCATGGCCTGCGGCAGCGGGTCGCTCATCGGCCCCTCGGGCTCCAGCCCGACGATCGGGGGCCGCCCGGCCGCTCCCCCGGCGACCAGGAACAGCAGGTTGGCGCCGTTGCCGATCAGGATCACCCCGAGAAGCACGCGGGACAGGCTGCGCTCCAGCAGCAGGTACACCCCGGCGGTCACCAGGACGACGATCACGCCGACCAGCACCAGGTTCGGGCTCATGTCGATCACGGGCGGCCCTCCTCGGCGCGCGGTGCGGCGGTCGGCGCGGCGTGCGCGGCGGCGTCGGGCAGGTGGCCCGCGGCGGCGGGGTGCATGCGGATCTCCTCGCCGGGGTCGGCGTCACCGCCCACCGCCTCGGACAGACCGGTGGGATCGCCGTCCTGCTCGGCCTGCCGGTCGATCTCGGCACCGAGGGTGCGCAGGATGTCCAGCACCAGGCCGACCACCACCAGGTAGACGCCCACGTCGAAGAACAGGGACGTCACGAGCTTGATGTCGCCGAGCAGCGGCAGGCTGAACTTGATGATCCAGGACTGGAGCACCGAACCGCCGGCGAGCAGCGCGCCCAGGCCGACGCCCGCGGACAGGAACAGGCCGCTGCCGAGCAGCAGACCGGGCTGCACCGGGGCCGCCTCGCCGAGCTCGTACCGCCCGCCGGCCAGGTAGCGCACGATCAGCGCGATCCCGGTGACCAGGCCGGCCGCGAAGCCGCCGCCGGGGGCGTTGTGCCCGCTGAACAGCAGGAACAGCGAGTAGACGATCAGGGTGTGGAACAGCAGGCGCACCACGACCTCGAACACCACCGAGCGGCGTTGGGGAGCCAGGGTGCGCCCCGCCCGCAGCCACTCACGGGCGGTGTAGGTGGCGCGCTCGGTGACCGGCCGGCGGATCGCCGCCATCGGGTCCGCCTCCGTGCCGCCCCACACCTGCCGGTCCGCGGGGGCCTCGCCGGCGCGGAAGATCGCCCCGGAGCGCTTGCGCAGGAAGACCAGCGAGGCGACGCCGGTGGCCGCGACCAGCAGCACCGAGATCTCGCCCATGGTGTCCCAGGCGCGGATGTCCACCAGCGTGACGTTGACGATGTTGTGGCCGCCGCCGAAGTTCACCGCCTCGGAGGCGAAGTCGACCGACACCGGCTCGTGGATGCGCGCACCCGGCACCACCAGCGCCAGCCCGCCGACGGTCAGGCCGACCGCGAGGCCGATCCCGAGCCGCACCCAGCGCGAGCCGACCAGCGGGCGGTCCGAGAAGTACGGGGGCAGCCGGCGCATCACCAGCACGAAGACCACCAGGGTCACCGTCTCGACCAGCACCTGGGTCAGCGCGAGGTCCGGAGCGCCGTGCAGCAGGAACAGCGCGGCGACGCCGTAGCCGGACACGCCGAGCAGGATCACGGCCTTGAGCCGGCGGCGCGCGCGGGCGACCAGGATCGCGGCGACCGCGATGAACACCGCGACGACCAGCTGGGCCGGGTGGTCCCAGGCACGGGTGCGCTCGGGCAGCGAGGTCAGGGTGAGCAGCGGCAGCCCGACGCTCAGCACGAACGTCACCAGGATCCCGCCCAGGTAGAACGGCAGCGATCCACGCTGGGTCAGCGCGGTGACGTCGGCGGCGAGGTCGTCCAGCTTGCGCATGAGCTTGCGGTAGAGCCGGTCGGCCTCCGGCGGGTGCGGCAGCGCGGCCTGCACCTGCTCGACGACCCCCCGGGCGGCGAACAGCAGCGCGCCGGACGCGAGCACGGCGACGGTGATCGCCAGCGTCGGCGTGAACCCGCCCCACAGCAGCAGGTGGCCGGCGTCGCCCAGCGGGTAGGTGTCGGCGTGCGGCGCGAGCAGCTGCTCGCCGAGGTGCGGCACCAGCGCCACCGCGAGGCCGAGCACCGCGAGCAGCAGCGCGGGCCAGACCAGCAGCAGCGAGGGCCTGCCGATCGGCGCCGGGATCGCGCGCTCGTCGTCCTCGCAGGTGGCGGGGTCTTTCGGCGCGGCGTGCGCCTCCTCCTTGGGGTCCTTCACGCTCAGCGCGCGGACGGCGGCGGGCGACAGCACCGGCTTGGTGCCGAACGCGCCCCACCACAGCCGCAGCCCGTAGGCCACGGTGAGCGCCGAGCCGACGGCCACCGAGACCAGCACCACGGTCCCCAGCCAGCCGCCCTCGTGGCCGAAGGCCTCCAGCGCCGCCTCCTTGGCGACGTAGCCCGCGAACGGCGGCACGCCGATCATCGACAGCGTCGCGAGCCCGCCGGCCAGCGCGGTCAGCGGCAGCGCGCGGCCCACGCCGGACAGCCGCCGCAGGTCACGGGTGCCGGTCGCGGCGTCCACCACGCCGACCACCAGGAACAGCGCGGCTTTGAACATCGCGTGCGCCCCGAGCATCGCCAGGCCCGCGAGCGCCGCCGACCGGGTGCCGAAGCCGACCAGCAGCACGATCAGCCCGAGCTGGCTCACCGTGCCGAAGGCGAGGATCAGCTTGAGGTCGTGCTGGCGCAGCGCGCGGTACCCGCCGAGCAGCAGCGTGCCGCAGCCGAGCACCACGACGATCGCCCGCCAGGCGGTGAGGTCGGAGTACGCCGGGGCGAACCGCGCGACCAGGTACACGCCGGCCTTCACCATCGCCGCGGCGTGCAGGTAGGCGCTCACCGGGGTCGGCGCGGCCATCGCGGCCGGCAGCCAGAAGTGCATCGGGATCAGCGCGGACTTGCTCGCGGCACCGATCAGCAGGCAGACCACCGCGGCGGTGACGGCGGTGCCGTGCGGGGGGTTCGCGAGCGTCTCGGACAGCCGGTAGGTGCCGGCGGCCTCGCCGAGCAGGATCACCCCGACCAGCATGGTCAGTCCGCCGGCGGTGGTGACCACGATCGCCTGCATGGCGGCACGACGGCTCGCCTTGCGCTCGTGGTAGTGGCCGATCAGCAGGTAGGAGAAGACCGTCGTCAGCTCCCAGAACACGAACAGCAGCAGCGTGTCGTCCGCGGTGACCAGGCCGAGCATCGTGCCCGCGAAGGCGGTCAGCACGCCGGAGAACCGGCCGAGGCCGCTGGCGTTCGCCTTGAAGTACGCCGAGCAGTAGAGCAGCACGACCGTGCCCACCCCGCCGACCAGCAGCGTCATCAGCCAGGACAGCGTGTCCAGCCGGAAGGTCAGGTCGAGGCCGAGGGCCGGGATCCAGGAGACGTGCTGCGTGGGACCGTCCCCGCGCATCACCTCACCGGTGAGGGTGAGCGCCCACACCGTCGCCGAGGCGGGGGCGAGGGCGAGCACCCAGAACGCCTTGCGGCCGATCCGTGCGACGAGGGCAGGGGCGACCAGGGCGGCGGCCAGGTGGACCGCAAGAAGCTGCAGCACGTCCGCTCCGTCCTGTCGTGGGCGGGTGGTCGGTCGGTCGGGTCGCGCCCACGGTCCCACGGCGGCGACCTGCGGGCACGACGTGCGCGACGGTCGCCGAGGCACAGGGCTGTCGGCGGGTCTGGTGTTGTCAGGGGGTACGACGACGCACGGCAGACGTCGGACGTCCACCACGGTCGAGGGATTGCCACGAGTCTATCAAGCGATGTCCACAGCGGGCCGTGACACCGGCCACGTCCCACCCGATCGAGGGGCGGCCCGCACCGGTCCCGCCGCGCGGGCGGCTAGCGTTGAGGAGTGGATGCGCTGCGGGTGACCTGCCTCGTCGTGGTCGCGGTGGCGACCGTGGTCGGCGTCGCCGTCTTCACCCGCGGCGCGCTGCGTCTCACCCGCACGATCCGGATGGGCCGCCCCGCCCCCGGCCGCTCCCGTCCCGTCGTCCGGCGCACCCTGCTCGTGCTGCGGGAGATGGTCGGCCACGGCCGGTTCCAGCACAAGCCGGTGGTGAAGATCGCGCACTGGACGGTGATGGTCTCGTTCCCGATCCTGTTCTTCACGCTGGTCGGCGGCTACGTGCAGGTGGCCGACCCTCGCTTCTCGCTGCCGCTGATCGGGCACCTGGTGCCGTGGGAGTGGATCACCGAGTCGATCGCCTGGCTGTCGCTCGCCGGGATCCTCGCGCTGATCGTGGTGCGCGCCCAGACCACCCCGCGCCGCTCGGCGCCCGAGGGCGAGCGCCGCCGGTCCCGCTTCTTCGGGTCGAGCACCGGGCAGGCCGTCGTCGTCGAGGCGACCGTGCTGCTGGTCGTGCTGGCCGTGCTGCTGCTGCGCGGGCTGGAGCACCAGCTGGCCGTGCGGGACGGGGCCTCGATCGCGACGCTCTGGCACTTCCCGCTCACCGCCTGGATCGGCGGGCTGTGGTCCGGCGCCTCGGTGGCGACGCTGGAGGCCGCGATCACGGTGTGCGCCACGGTCAAGATCGTCGTGTCGATGTCCTGGTTCGTGGTCGTCGGCCTGCAGCCCACCATGGGCATCGCCTGGCACCGGTTCCTCGCCGTGGTCAACGTCTACGCCCAGCGCTCCCCCGACGGCGAGATCGCCCTGGGGCCGTTGCAGCCCGTGCGGGTGGGCGACCGGGACCTCGACGTCGCCGCCCTGGAGGACCTGCCGGACGACGCGCGCCTCGGCGTGAAGGCGGTCGAGGACCTCACCTGGAAGCAGCTGCTCGACGTCACCACCTGCACCGAGTGCGGGCGCTGCCAGGAGCAGTGCCCCGCCTGGGCCACCGGCAAGCCGCTGTCGCCGAAGCTGCTGACCCTCGCGCTGCGCGACCACGCCGCCGCCACCGCGCCGTACCTGACCGCGGGAGCCGCGGGCGGATCGGGCCACGTCGACGTCGACCTGGTCGCCTCCGGGATCATCGACGCCGACGCCCTGTGGGCGTGCACCACCTGCGGCGCCTGCGTGCAGCAGTGCCCGGTCGACATCGAGCACGTCGACACCATCGTGGACATCCGCCGGTACCAGACCCTGATGGAGTCGGCCTTCCCCGCCGAGCTCGGCGGCACCTTCACCAAGCTCGAGCGGCGCGGCAACCCGTGGGGCATGCCTGCCCGCCAGCGCCTCGACTGGGCCAAGGACCTCGACTTCGACGTCCCCGTGCTCGGCGCCGACGTCGAGGACGCCACCGAGGTCGACTACCTGTTCTGGGTCGGCTGCGCCGGCGCCTACGAGGAGCGCGCCAGGCGCACCACCCGGGCCGTCGCCGAGCTGCTGCACACCGCGGGCGTCACCTTCGCCGTCCTCGGCGACGGCGAGGGCTGCACCGGCGACCCCGCGCGCCGCGCCGGCAACGAGGTGCTGTTCCAGATGCTCGCCTCCGCCAACGTCGAGACCCTGAACGCCGTCCGCGCGCAGCGGATCGTCGTCACCTGCGCCCACTGCTTCACCACGATCGGCCGCGAATACCCGCAGCTCGGCGGGCGGTACGACGTCGTGCACCACACCGAGCTGCTCGACCGCCTGGTCGCCGACGGCCGCCTGGTGCCCGCCGAGCCCGAGGCCGCCGAGGACGCCGCCGGCACCGTCACCTACCACGACCCCTGCTACCTCGGCCGGCACAACGAGGTCTACACCCCGCCCCGCGAGCTGCTCGGCGCGATCCCCGGCGTCACCCTGGTCGAGATGCCCCGCACCCGCGAGCGCTCGTTCTGCTGCGGCGCCGGCGGTGCCCGCATGTGGATGGAGGAGTCGATCGGCGAGCGGATCGGCACCGCCCGCGCCCAGGAGGCCATCGGCACCGGCGCCGACGTGATCGCCACCGCCTGCCCGTACTGCACGGTCATGCTCACCGACGGGGTGGCGGCGGCCGCGGCGGAGCCCGGGTTCGCGCGGGAGCGGGTCGGCGTGCCCGAGGTGGCGGACATCGCGGTGCTGCTGCTGGACCGGGTGCGCGCGGGACGCTGATCGGGGGTCGCGCGTCAGCCGGCGACGATCGCGCGGACCAGGTCCGGGCCTGCGCGGGTGCCGAGGATCGACGTCTCGGTGCTCCGCACGAGGTGCACCAGCACCTGCGCCGTCAGCCCGGCGTCGAGCGCCGAGAACGACGTGGGGACGGCGATGTATCCGGGAGCCTCCATGCCCGGGAGCAGCCGCGACCGACCCCGGACCTGCACGCCCGACTCGTGCCGCGACATCAGGTGGACCAGCGGGAAGAGCGCGAAGGTGCCCGGAGCGATCAGCCCCACGTCGGACCACCGCACCCGCCGGGTCTGCCCCCAGCCCTGGACCACCACCTCGTTCTCCGTGAGCCACACCCCCGCCTGCCGCGCCCAGCGGACTCGACGCCTGGCCGCGAGGAAGAACGCGGTGCCGAGCAGAGCCAGCGCGAGCCGCTGGCCGATGGCCAGGTCGCTCCACGCCAGCAACGGCAGCAGGAACAACGACCCGACGTACGCGAGGCCCACCGCCGAGTGCACCGCGAAGGCGGGATGCTCGCGCAGCACCGTCGCAGGGATCCCGTCCAGCGAGGCGGCCTCGATCCGGCCGCGTGGTCCCTGGCCCGACTCTCCGCGAGCACGCAGACGACGTCCTCGGACGGCGAGCACGACGAGCCCGGCGATCCAGCAGCCGAAGACGACCGCACCCATGATCCGCGCCGTCGTCCCGGCGACGACGAGCGCAGCCGCCAACACGCCGAGGGCGACGCACGCGGGGACCTCGCGGCGCCGCCGTCGACGCACCGCGATGTCTAGCTCGGTGTCGGACGGCTCGACCTCCTCGGAGGGGGACGAGGGTTCATCGGTCATCCGAAGATCGACCTCCAGGCGTCCACCGGGGCGCTGATCACGCTCTTCGCGACATCACGCTCGAATTCGAGCCACTGCACCTCGAGGTCCCAGATCGCTGCACCGGTGTCCATCAGGTCGTCCCAGCCGTTCCGGAACGCCTCACCGAGGTCGCCGCCGCTCTCCCACCATCCGTCGATCATGCCCGAGGTGCAGATGCCGATCGCTCCACCGACCGCCGCGCCGACGACACCACCGATGACGTTCCCCGGCCCGGGGACGACCGTGCCGATGACGAAGCCCACGCCCGCGCCGGCAGCAACGGAGGCGGCGAACCCGCCGGCGTTCGACGCCAGCGCCTGACCGGTGGACTCTCCGTCCTGGACGTCCTGGTAGATCGACACCCCCGTCAGCGCGCCGCCGACGACCCATCCGCCCGCCCTTCCCGCGCGTGCGAGGCGCGCTGCGTCCTCGCTCACCCCGGCGGCCTGCGCCTTCGCCGCACCGGCCCGGTCGAGGTCGTCGTAGAACTGCCCGGGGAAGCCCGCCGCACCAGGCGTCTCGGTCCGGCCGACTGCCCGCTGCGCATCCTCGATCAGACGATCCGCACGGCCACGCATCGCCTCGACGGCCCGGTCGAACGTCGTCCCGATGCCCGCCCCGGTGACGAAGTCGAGCGCCGGCACCGGGAGCGTGTGCACCGATGCGGTCACCCGGTCCAGGTCGATCTCCGCCGCGTCCAGGTCCGCTCTGACCGACTGCATGTCAGCCACCGCCCGGTCGAACGCGGAGCACCGGTTCACGGCCAGCGCGCGCGCCGCGATCGCCTGTCGCTGGGCGGCGACCTGGGCAGGGGCGGCGAACGGCGCGACCTGCGGCACGGGCGGGCCCGCCGCGGCCGGCCGCAGCACAGCGGAGGCCGTGATCATCAGCCCGCCTGCCGCGGCGTCCGCCCGGAGGGCACCGACCCGGGACCGGAGGCAGTCGAGGGTGTCCGCGAAGCGATCCAGACCCGCCGCGGCATCGGCCAGCGCGTCGGCGGAGTCGTACGCGGTGGCGAGAACCGACCGCATGCGATCACGGAACGCCGACGCGGCCTCGCCGGACCAGTCGCCGTCGTCCTCGCGCGCACGGGCGACCGCGTGCGCCGTCGCGGCGACGCTGTCACCCGCTCCGTCGCGCAACCAGGAGGCGAGCGCCCGGATCCCCGCGACGTCCGCGTCGAGCGTGGTGTCGAGATCGCTCATCGGGGCGCCATGAGCCCGGTCCCGCGCGATCGGGACCGCTCGTCCACCGCCTCGTAGGCGGCGCGGGTGTCGTCGAGCGCCTCGGAGGCCGACGCGATCGTGCGGGTCAGATGCGCGATCTGCGTCTCGAGATGCTCCGTGATCGTCGCCGCCTGGCGAGCACCCGCACCCGAGGCGGGGACGACGGGAGCGCGCCTGCTCCACGCACCGAGATCAGCCGCTGAGGTCGCGAAACGGGTCGCGATGTCGCTGATCCCCGCGTAGGTGACCTCCAGGTGGGTGCTCATCCGATCACCTCGCGCTGCTCGTCGGGGATCCGGAGGTCCTGGTAGATCACGTCGTACGGGGACTCGCCCTTCACGTGCTCGAGATCAGCGAGCGTGAGCAGCGCCCACGGCACGTCGCCCGCGCCCGCGCGCAACCGGTCGAGAGCCGAGTAGACGAGCAGCGCGATCCGGCCGTCGGCCGTCCGTCGCAGCACCAGCCGCGTCCGTCCCCGCTCGTCCGTCAGGCACGGGACGTAGTAGGCGGGCTGGATCTCGTGCATCGGCAGGCTCCTCGCCGGGCGTCCTCGACGGCTGTCCACATCGACGTTAGCCGCGCGCCGGCCGCGTCCAGGACAAGCCTGCGCTCGCAGTCGCGCGCCCCGAACCCCGCGTCTGCGACGTGGTGGGGCACGCCGGGTGCCGGGATCGAGACCGCCTGCGAAAAGCGCAGGTCAGCGACGGCAGCAGGGTCCCGCGCTGGTAGGACGGTTCCCTGCGTCGTGCAACGGGCACGACGCCTTCGTGAGAGGACCCCATGATCCAGATCCTGACCGCACTCCTCGGCTCCGGCCCCGTCGCGCTCGAGCCGTTCGGGTGCAGCTCCTGGCTGGTGCTCCGCTGACGACGGGTCCGTCGCTCCCGTCGGGCCAGCGGTATGTGCACCGCACCCCGACCCGGCGGGAGCGCGCCGTGGACACCGTCCGCACGATGGTGGCGTGTGCCGCACTGATGGCGCTCGGTGTCGGTGTGGTTCGCCTTCTGCCGGTTCTCGGCGATGCAGCTCCGGGGAGCGGATGGCGTGCTCTGATCCTGCTCCTGACCTACCCGGTGGTGCACGGGCTCGATCTCGCGGCGCACGTCATGACGCCGCACTGGCCGGAGCGTGCCCGGTCGTCGCTGCACGCGGCGCTGACGCTGATCGTGCTGACCGCGGGTCTGCGGCTGTACCTGGCGGACATCACCGGTGCTGCCCTCGCCGCCGGGGTGACGATGCTGACGCTGTGGGCGCTGGTCCGTTCCACGCCGCAGACCCTGCTCTGACGACGCACCACCGCACCCCCGGACCCCGCCTCTGCAACGCTGTGCCCGCACCGGGCATAGGAGGGGCATGGAGCACGCACAGAGCGACGCCGACCTGCTGGCCCGCGCCCGGACCCATCCCGAGATCCTCGGGACCCTGTACGAGAGACATGCCGTCGCGGTCCACCGGTACCTGAGCCGGCGGGTCGGCACGGGGCCGGCGGACGACCTGCTGGGCGACGTGTTCGTCGCGGCGGTGGAGGCGCGCCTGCGGGTGCAGCCGCACCCGAGCGGGTCGGCGCTGCCCTGGCTGTACGGCATCGCCGCCAACGTGGTCCGGTCGTTCCTGCGCCGCCGGGCGGCGGGCCTGCCGTCGGTGGACGTGGGCGAGCGCGCCGACGACATCGACTGGGACGCCGTGGACGACCGGGTCGACGCGGTGGCTCGTCGCGGGGAGTTGCGCGCCGCCCTCGGGTCGCTGAGCGCGGAGGACCGGCAGATGGTCCTGCTCGTCGCCTGGGACGGGCTCACCCCCACCGAGGCCGCCGAGGTGCTGGGCATCAGCGCCGTCGCGGCCCGTAGCCGCCTGCACCGTGCGCGGAGCCGCGCGCAGGCCGCACTCGCCTCACTCGCACCGACCGGGCAGGAGATCCCCCGATGAGCCTCGACATGCTGCTGACCGACACCGCCCGCACCACCGACCCGGACCCCCGCGTGCTGGACGCCGGACGCCGGCTGCTCGACGAGCGGGTGGGCTCCGCGCAGACCGTGGTGCTGCTGCACCGCAGGCGTGCCCGCCGGCGCCGGGTGGGCCTGTCGCTGGTGGGCGCGGCGGCGACGGTGGCGCTGGCCGTGACGCTGGTGCCGTGGTCGGGCACCCCCTCGGCGCAGGCCGCGGAGGTGCTGGTGGACGCCGGGGTGGCCGCGGGCGCGCAGCCGGACACGACGACGGGGACGGCACCGTACTGGCACAGCGTCTCGCTGTACGCGCAGGAGGGCGGTGGGCTGGACGGCACCGAGCACCGACGCGAGTCGTGGGCGGCGCGGACCGCTCCCGGCCTGATCCTGGACGAGGGCGTCTCGGCGGACCCGGTCGGGGTCGGCGCGGCGCTGTTCTCGCTCGGCGACTCCACCGTGGACTGGGCGGGCCTGGACGCGCTGCCCACCGATCCGACGGCGCTGCGCGAGCGGCTGCTCGCCACGCCGTCGGACACCTCGCGTACCGAGGACGACGTGCTGTTCGGCACCGTGACCGACCTGCTGGTGGAGAGCCCGGCGTCGCCCGCGCTGCGCCAGGCGCTGTGGCAGGTCGCGTCGCAGATCGAGGACGTGCGGCTGGTCGGCGAGGTCACCGACGCCACCGGGCGGCCGGGCACGGCGATCGAGCAGCGGATCACCTACCCGGGCGGCGAGGTCGAGACCCGGCGGCTGGTGGTGGACACCACGGACGGCACGCTGCTGGAGCGGGAGATCGTGACCGACGACGTCACGTACCGCTCGACGTTCCTCGAGCAGGGGCCGGCGGACGTGCTGCCGGTGCAGCCGCAGCTGCTGCCGGGCTGCACTTCGTGGGACCGCTGCTGATCGTGCGCACGACGACGCCCGGGGCCGGCACGATGCCGGTCCCGGGCGTCACGGCCGCAGCGTCCGCGTCAGAGCGCCGTCGCGCGCCGCAGGGTGACGAAGGAGACCACCGCGGCGCCGATCGCGACCACCACGCCCACGGCGGCGGCGTGCTGCATGCCGGCGTCGAAGGCGAGCCGCGCGGACTCGAGCAGGGCGTCACCGCCGACGTCCACGGCCCCGCCGAGTGTCTCCCCCGCCGCGTGCGCCTGGTCGGCGGTCAGGCCGTCGGGCAGCACCACGCGGGCGCGGTAGGTCGCGTTGAGCACGCTGCCGAGCAGGGCGACGCCGATCGTGGTGCCGAGCTCGTAGGCGGTCTCGGAGATCGCCGAGGCGGCACCGGCCTTCTCCGGCGGGACGGCGGTGGTGATCTGGTCGTTGGTCAGGGTCTCGGCCAGGCCGGAGCCGACGGACATCACCGCGAACGCCACGGCGATCCCGGCGGCGGTGGGCACGTCGCCGACGAAGGCGGCCAGCGCGTACCCGGCGGCGGACAGCAGGAAGCTGGTGCCGATCAGGATGCCGGGCCGGACGAACCGCACCAGGCGCACCGCCAGCAGCCCGGCGAGCACCGAGGCGACCAGCCCCGGCAGCAGGATCAGGCCGGCGTCCATCGGGCTCAGCCCGGCGACGAGCTGGAGGAACTGCGACACGATCACCAGCAGGCCGGAGAAGCCGAGCACCGACAGCAGGTTGGCGCTCACCGCGCCGGAGAACGTGGCGCGGCGGAACAGCGCGACGTCGAGCATCGGGACGGCGAGGCGGCGCTGCCGGCGCACGAACGCCCAGCCCGCCACCAGGCCGACCAGCACCCCGGCGAGCGTCGTCGGCGTGATCCCGTGCTCGCCGATCGAGATGATCGCGTGCACCAGCGGCAGCATCGTGGCCAGGGACAGCACGATGCTCGGCACGTCGACCGGGCCGGGCGCCGGGTCCTTCGACTCGGGGACGAGCAGCAGGGCGAGCGGCAGCAGCAGGAGCAGCACCGGCACGTTGAGCAGGAACACCGACCCCCACCAGAAGTGGGTGAGCAGGATCCCGCCGACGATCGGGCCCAGCGCGGCACCGCCGGCGAAGGCGGACGCCCAGATCGCGATGGCGAGGCGGCGCTGCGCGCGGTCGAGGAAGACGTTGCGGATCAGCGAGAGCGTGGACGGCATGAGCGTCGCGCCGAAGAACCCGAGCAGGGCGCGGGCGGCGATCAGCATGCTCGGCGTGGTGGCCCAGGCGGCGAGCAGCGAGACGGCGGCGAAGCCGGTGGCGCCGATCAGCAGCAGCCGGCGGCGGCCGAGGCGGTCGCCCAGGGCACCCATGGGGACGAGCAGGCCGGCCAGCACCAGCGGGTAGGCGTCGACGATCCACAGCAGCTGCGAGCCGGTGGGGCCGAGCGCTGTGCTCACCGCGGGCAGCGCGAAGCTGAGCACGGTGTTGTCCACCGAGATCAGCAGCACCGGCAGCATCAGGACGGCGAGCACCGCCCACGGGCGGACCGGTCGGCCGCGGAGCAGCAGCGGGGCGGTGGGGGCGGGACGGACGGCGCGCGGCTGCGCGTCGAGGGACGACATGGCGGGACCTCGTTCGACGGGATGATCGACGGCTACTGTACCGTCTGGACGGTATAGCGCCGACGCCGGTACGGTCATTCCCATGTCCGAGACCCGAGACCGGATCCTCGACGCCTTCGAGGGTCTGCTGATCGCGCACGGGCCCCGCGCCGCCACCCTCGACGCCGTGGCGGCCGCCGCCGAGGTGTCCAAGGGCGGGCTGCTCTACCACTTCCCGAGCAAGGCGGCGCTGGTCGAGGGCCAGCGGGCACGGCTGGCCGCCTACGGGGTCGCGGACGTCGCCGCGATGCGCTCGGCGCCCGAGGGGGCCAGCGAGTTCTACCTGAAGGGCTCGGAGAACTCCGGCGGCCCGCTGGACCGCGCCCTGGTGGCGGCGGCACGCCTGTCGGACGAGAGCGAGGCGGCCTCGGCGGTGCTCGACGAGCTGCGCGCCGGCTGGTACGCGGCGCTGCTGGAGGAGCTGGGCGACCCGGCGCTCGCGCACGTGGTGCAGCTGGTCGGCGACGGGATGTACTACAACGCGGTCACCGGGGTCGAGGACCCGACGGCGCTGGACGACGCGCGGACGGTGCTGGCGCGGCTGCGGACCGTGCGGGACTGAGCCGGGCCGGTCGGCGCGGGATCGGCCCCGGGACACGTGCCGGCAGGCCCGCCGGTCAGTGCACCGCCAGTCCGAGCGGATCCCGCAGGCACGCGGTAGCCACGGGTGTCCCCCACCCGGGCACCGTCTCGGTGTCGAAGGCGGCCTCGAGATCGGCCGCCGTGAAACCCGGTTCGGCCAGACCCTCCGCGACCATGCAGCTCGCGGCGAGCACCATCGGGTCCTCGTTCCGCGGGTTGAGCCGGATCTGGTCGTGGAGCGCCACGACGCCGCCGTCGGCGAACGCGCAGACGTTCATCACGCCGAGCTCGTCGTCGCCTCCGTCCAGGCTCGTCACGGTCTCGTAGCCGTACACGTCGTACTCGACCGCGTAGCCGAGGTTCGCGTAGCACGCGTCGATCAGCGCCCGACCCTCCTGCACCTCGGCATCGGTCAGCCTGCTGTCGGCGAAGGCGGCGTGACCGAACTCCACGTCGGTGAGCGCGTCGTACTCGGCGAAGACGGTTGCCCAGGGGCCGACGAACTCTCCCGGCGGGGTTCTCGCGTCGTCCGCGGGCGTGCAGCCGACCAGGAGCCCCAGCGCGCCGAGGATGGCGAGGACGCCTCGACCCCCGAGGCTCCGACGGTGGCGCACTCAGCCCCACTTCATCGTCGGGAACGCGTGGCACACGCCGCTGGTGTTCTTCGACCAGTTGCCCTTGGTCGCCCATGCTCCCTGTCGGGTGCCCCCGGCGCTCGCGACGCCTGGCTGGCTGTTCGCCCGACTGAGCGACGCGTACGCGCCCCGGGCGCAGCTGACGTTCTTGACCTTGGTCGAGGTCAGGTCGCTGTACCGGCACGAGACGACCGCGTTCGCCTCGGGTGCCGCACCGGCCTGAGCGGCTCCGACACCTCCAGCCGGCATCACGGCGACTGCGACGCGGACGAAGACAGCGGATCGGGTGGAATTCATCGTTGAGCTCCTCACACTGGTCGCTGCGTGCCCCGGGTCCGAGGGTGGGCCCGGGCCGGTCGATCAGCCCCGGGCGGGGCGCCCTGTCCGGACCAGCGCCACGACGCCGACGACGGCGAGGCCGAGCGAGAGCACCAGGAGCACGGTCAGGACGGACATGGGGGCCTCCGAGGGACGGGGCCGACGGCGCGCTGATCGCGTGCGTCGGCCGGTCCATCAGAAGCCGCCCGGGCGGTACCTAGACGCCCGCACCCGTGGATCTGTGGGGTGCGCACCGTGGAAATGCGTAGTCGATGCCCGCACTTCGTGAGATCTAGGTAGTCGCGCCCTAGGTACTCAGTGAGTAGGCGCGGGCTCCGCGACCAGCGTGCCGGAGTGCATCTGGAGCACCCGGTCGGCGCGGGCGGCGATCAGCGGGTCGTGCGTGGTGACGACGGCGGCCACGCCGCGCTCGTGCACCAGCGCCGCCAGCAGCTCGAGCATGGCCATCGCGTTCTCGCTGTCGAGCTGGCCGGTGGGCTCGTCCGCGAGCAGCACCGCGGGCTCGGCGACCAGCGCGCGGGCGATGGCGACGCGCTGCTGCTGCCCGCCGGACAGCTCGCCGGGACGCTGCCGGGCGTGCTGGGTCAGCCCGACGGCGGCCAGCGCGGTCGCGACGCGCTCGTCGCGCTCCGCCGGGTCCACCCGCAGCAGGCGCAGCGGCACCTCGACGTTCTCGGCCGCCGACAGCACCGGCACCAGCCCGAAGGACTGGAACACGTAGGCGATCCGCTCGCGCCGCAGCCGGAGCAGGGCGTCCTCGTCCAGACCGGTGAGCTCCAGGTCGCCCAGGTGCACGGTGCCGGCGGTGGGTCGCTCCAGGCCGCCGAGGGCGTGCAGCAGCGTCGACTTGCCGGAGCCGGACCGGCCGCGCACGACGACCAGCTCGCCGGGGCGGACCTCCAGGTCGATCCCGCGCAGCGCGCGCACGGCGGTGGCCCCGGAGCCGTAGGTGTGCGCGAGCCCGGCGGCCCGCAGGGTGTCGGTCATGCCGGGTCCTCCTCGGTCGGCGTCGCGGCGCGGTCGGAGCCCGGCCACACGCTCACGTGGTCCGGCTCCAGCCCGAGGCGCACCCGGTCGCGCAGGTCGAGGCGCTCCACGAACTCGCGGGGCAGCTGCAGCCGTCCCACACGGTCGATCACGGCGAACTCCTCGGCCAGCAGGTGCTCGCGGCCGTGCTCGTCCACGGCGGTGCGGCGCAGGGTCTCGGTGGAGGTGCGGCCGTCACGGATCTGCACGGTGCGCCGCACGTGCTCGGAGACCAGCGGGTCGTGCGTGACGATCAGGGTGGTGACGCCCAGGGTCTCGTTGACGTGGCGCATGGCCTCCAGCACGTCGGAGGAGGTCGCCTCGTCCAGCTCGCCGGTGGGCTCGTCGGCCAGCAGCACCCGGGGGCCGCCGGCGACGGCGGTGGCGATGGCGACGCGCTGCTGCTCGCCGCCGGACATCTGCCGGGGCAGGCGGTCGGCGCAGTCGGCGACGCCCATGACGTCCAGCAGCTCGCGGGCGCGGGCGGTGCGCCCGGCGCGGGCGGGCCGGCCGGCGACGACCATCGGCAGGGCGACGTTCTCCTCGGCGGTCAGGTACGGCAGCAGGTTGCGCCCGGTCTGCTGCCAGACGAAGCCGACGACGTCCCGCCGGTAGACCCGCCGCTCGCGCGGGCTCATGGTGAGCAGGTCGGACCCGGCCACCCGCGCGGAGCCGGCCGTCGGACGGTCCAGCCCGGACAGGATGGTCAGCAGCGTGGACTTGCCGGAGCCGGACGCACCGACCACCGCCACCAGGTCGCCCTGCTCGACGCGCAGGCTGAGCCCCTGCAGCGCCTGCACCTCCACCCCCTCGGTGGTGAAGATGCGCACCAGGTCCTCGCACCAGATGTCGGGCTCGCTCATGCTCCCTCTCCCTCCCGCAGCACACCGGTCGGATCGACCCGCCGGGCGGCCCGCACCGCGAGCGCCACCCCGGCGAGCACCACCAGCAGACCCACCACCAGCATCCCCGCTGCGAGCGCCGGGTCCAGGGTGACGGCCGGGTCGGCCGCCGCCCCCGTGAACAACCGCAGATCCGTGGCGCCGAGCACCAGCGCCGGCAGCGCCGACCCGGCGAGCAGCCCGCCGACGCCCGCGGCGAGCAGCGGGGCGGCGGCCTCGCCGAGCACCAGCAGACGCCGCACGCCCCGGGGCGCACCGAGCGTGACCAGCAGCGCCGTCATCCGTCCGCGCGCCGGGGCGCCGGCGAGCAGCAGCAGGCCGAGCACCGCGGCGCACAGCAGCACGCTCAGCCCGGCGACCGCGACGACCAGCGTGCGCATCCCGGCGACCAGCGTGGCCTCGGTGACCTCCGCCTGCTCCGCGACGAGGGTGGTGGCCCGCACCCCGGAGACGACGTCCTCCAGGGCGTCGGCGACGGACGCGGCGTCGGCACCGGGGGTGAGCCGGACCAGCAGGCGGTCGACGTCGGGGGTGAGCCCGCTCGCCCGCTGCCAGGCGTCCCGGTCCACCAGGATCCACGACTGGCCGGTGGCGACGCCGGGCACCCGGTCCAGCGCGGCGACGGGGTCCAGCGGGACCTCGGTCAGGTCCGCGCCGACCTTGGCGACCAGCGGCAGGTCGAGATCGAGGTCCAACCCGTCGGACACCACGACGGCGGGCTCGCCGTCATCGCCCGCGAGCGCGTCCGGCAGCGCGGCGACGCCGTCCAGGCCGTCCTGGACCTCGCGCAGCGCGGCCGCGTCGACCACCACCACCTCGGCGCCGTCGCTGGTGCGCCCGGAGGCGTAGGCGCGACGTCCGCCGTCACCGACCGCCGCGACGGCAGCGACCCCGTCGACCTGCCGGGCGGCGTCGATCTCCTCGTCGGTGATCCCGACGCCGGCCGTGGTGGAGGCGGCGACCCGGTCCAGGCTGAGATCCGCACCGATCGCGCGTACCGCCCCCTGCACGGCGGCGTCGTGCAGGGTGGAGATCGTCGCGCCGGACAGGATCACGCTGGCCACGCCCATCACCAGCGCGACCACCGGCACCATGCCGGCGGCCGGCGCCCGCGCGGCCTGCGCCACGCCGAGGAACACGCCGAGCCCGCGCCGGCGCCGGGCGGCGAGCACGGCCGCGCGCAGCGGCCACGGGTAGGCCCGGAGCACCAGCACGCCGACGGCCAGTCCGAGCAGCACCGGCAGGGCGACCACCAGCGGGTCGCCGACGGATCCGGTGGTGCCGCGCCGGGCCAGGGTCACCACGGACAGCGCGGCGGCGGCGAGAACCAGCACCTCGACCACCCAGCGCCAGGGGCCGAGCACGCTGCGGGCCTCCCGGCGCCCCGCCGGGGCGGTGCCACCGGGGGCGAGCGCGAGCAGCAGCGCGGGCAGCAGCGTCGCGGCGACCGGCAGCAGCAGGTCGCCCGGGTCCACCCGCCCGGGGACCAGCAGCACGCCGAGCACGGTGCCCAGCACGCCGGCGGGCAGCGCGGACGCCAGACCCTGCACGGCGAGCAGACCGCGCACCCGCACCTCCGAGGCGCCACGCGCCCGCAGCAGCACCAGCGCGGAGCGGCGGCGGGCGACGGCCATGCCGGCGGCCAGCCACAGCACGCCCACGGCGGTCCCGGCCGCACCGACGGCGAGCACGCCGCCGACGGTGCCGATCGTGGACTCGCGGGTGGCGGTGTCGCGCACGATGTCGGTGGTGCCGCTGCGCGCGCCGTCCAGGGTGCGCATCCGCTCCAGGTCGGCGGCCAGCGCAGCGCGATCCGCCCGGCCCACCGCCGCGGCGTCCACCGGGAACCAGAGGCGGAGCTGCACGCCCATCGGCGCGGCCAGCGCGGGCAGCGTGCCGAGGTCGGCGTAGGCGACGCCGTGCACGGTCCAGCCCCGGTTGTCGTCGGTCTCGACCCACGGCTGCAGGGTGGACGGCAGGTGGCCCCAGTAGCCGTCCTGCGCGTCGACGCCCTCGAAGGTGCCGACCAGCACGAAGTCCGCCTCCAGCGAGGCCTCCCGCGCCGAGCGGCTCTCGCCGATCTGCCAGCCCATCTCCTCGGCGGTGTCGACCGAGAGCATGATCTCGATGGTGGCCGGCATCGCGATCGACCGGTCCGGCGCGAGCAGCTCCTCCCGGTCCACCGGCGCCGGCGCCCGGCCCTCGACCACTCGCACGCGGTCGTCGATGTCGGCGGCGACCAGCACGGTCAGGCCCATGGCGGTGATGTCCGGCCGGCGCTCACCGGTGGGCACCGGCAGCTCGGAGCGGATCGCGACCTGCTGGCCCGCACCCATCACCCCGCGCAGCGTCGGACCGGCGATCTCGGTCCGCGACGTCTCCAACGTCTCCGCATAGAAGTCCCAGGCGGACGGGCCGTCCTCCTGGAGGGCGTCGGGAAACCAGGTGAAGTCCCGCGGGTAGGTCACGTCGCGCGCGACGTCGCTCTGCGCGGCCACCCGGTCGGTCAGGTCGTCGCCGACCATCCGGTCCACCGCGCGCGGCCAGATCGTCAGCGCCACGGTCACCAGCAGCGTCGTCAGCGCGATCACCAGCAGGCTGCCGCGCTCGGAGCGGAGCTGGCGACGCAGCAGCAGACCCCAGCCGACGCGCGCGCTCACTGCTCCGCCTCCTGCCGCACCCGGGCCGTCGCCGCCTCGCGCCGCACCCGCCGCGCCGCGTCCAGCACCACGAGCGTGAGCAGCACGGCGGTGCCGCCGAGCAGCAGCACGATCCCGACCGGGTGCACCGCCAACGGTCCGGCCACGCTCACCCCGTCCACCGACCCGGCCGTGGCGCGCACCAGTGTGCGGGCACCGACCACGGCGACCAGCACCCCGCCGAGGACACCCGTGACCGCGGCGACCAGCAGCGTGCGCCGCAGCTCCGCGGCGCGCAGCCGGGCCTGCTCGCCTGCGCCGACGCCGAGCCCGCGCAGCACCCCGGCCTCGCCCTCGCGCTCGCGCCCGAGGGCCCGTGCCGCGGCGGCCGTCCCACCGACGGCCAGCACGAGCGTGCTCACCGCGACGATCCAGAACACCACGACGGCGGGTGCGGACAGCGGCGCGGGCACCGGCTCGGCGGTGGTGACCTCGGCGTCCGTGCCGCCCTCGGCCAGCGCACGGGCGACCGCCCGACCGGCCTGCGCGCGGTCACCGGTGGTGCTCGCCCAGATCTCGGCCGGGCCGATCGCGGCGGCGGTGGTCTCGTCCACCCGGGACAGGTCGACCAGCAGGGCAGAGGGATCGGCGGCTCCGGGCACCACCGGCACGCTCCCGGCGATCGTCACCCGCAGGTCCTGCCCGCCGGTGCGCAGCGTGGCCTCGTCGCCGACCACCAGGCCGGCGTCGGCGAGCAGCCGCTCGGTGGCCAGCGCGGGCAGGCGGCCGGAGCTCGCCTCGTCGCCGATCACCGCGGGCGCGTCGGCGCTCTGCCCCGCGGGGACGAGCAGCAGGTCGGCGAGGCCGTCGGCGGGCAGCGCGACCAGCGTGCCGTCGGTGCCGCCGAGGGCGAGAGTGCCGGTGCGGCCGATCACGGCCTGCCGGACGCCGGGCGCCCCCGCCACGAGCGTCAGCGGGTCGGCCGTCCCGGTGCCGAGGTCCACCCGCAGGTCCGCGCCGACCACGGCCTCCCGGGTGGCGGCGACCTGCGCCTGCCAGGACCCGGCGTACCCGGCGACCAGCACGGAGGTGCCGACGGTGAGCGCGCACAGCACGGCGGTCGCGGCGAAGGCCGCCGGTCGACGCACGATCTGCCGGGTGACCAGCGCGGCCCCCAGCCCGGGCCGGCGCGCGGCACGGGACTCCCCGGCGCGGACCACCGGGCCGAGCAGCACGGCCGCGAGCAGCGCGACCAGCACCAGCGCCAGCGGCACCGCGAGCACGGCCAGCAGGTCCGTCGTGGAGCGGCCGTCGGCACCGGTGACCACCGGGGAGCCGAGGTCGCGCAGCCGCCACACCGCCACCGCTGTGACCGCGACGACCAGCACCAGACCGCCGAGCACCCCCGACCGGCGCAGGTCCGGCCGGCCCACCCGCAGCGCACGGTTCGCGCGGAGCGCCGCCAGGGCCGTGAGCAGCAGCGTGCCGCCGAGGGCGGTCGCCAGCACGCAGCCGAGCAGCGTCGACCACGGGACGACGCCGACCACCCGCAGCCCCGCACCGGCGAGCGCCCCGCCGACCACGGCACCGGCGCCGAGCACCACCAGCCCCTCGACCGCGGACCACCGGGCCAGCCGCGCGGTGGTCAGACCGCGCGAGCGCAGCAGCACCGTCTCCGGACCGCGCACCTCGACCAGCAGCCGGGCGAGCTGGGCCAGCACCACCAGCCCGACCAGCACCGCGAGCGCGGCGGCCGCCGCCGAGACCCCGCGCACCGCCGCCAGCACGCCGTCCACCCGCGCGGCCGTCGCGGCGAGGTCGCCGGACACCTCCACGCCCTGCCGGTCCACCGCGTCGTCGTCCAGCAGCCGACGACCCAGACCGTCCAGCCCGGCGCGCAGCCCCGCCAGGTCTCCGGGAGTCATGCGCTCCGGGTCGGGCACCAGCGTCCAGCGGACCAGCACCAGGCCGGGCACCGCGGCGAGCTCGTCGGTGGGCAGGATCAGCGGGCCGGCGACGGTGCCGTCGGTCCCGGCGGCGACCAGCGGATCGGCGAACCAGCGCGGGTCGTCGGCGTCCGTGGCCCGCCACAGCGCGGCCACCTGCACGGTCAGCGGCTCCGCCCGGCTGTCGTCCGAGGTCAGCACCAGCCGGTCGCCGACCGCGAGGCCCAGCACGTCCGCGGCGTCGGCCTGCACCGCCACCGGGACGCCGTCCGCGGTCGACCCCGTCGCCGGCCAGGTGCCGTCGGTGATCTCGGCGTGCTCGGCCAGGGTGTCGTCCGCACCGACCTGCACCGCACCGACGGTCCCCCCGTCGTCGGGGGCCGTCGCGGCCAGCGTCAGCGAGCGCGCGCTGTGCAGCACCGCCACCGGCAGCGCTCCCACGGAGTCGCCGATCACCTCGGCGGCGGCGTCCTGCTGCGCCTGCGGGTCCTCGGAGAGACGGGTGTGCACCTGCACGGCCGCGGAGCGCGGTCCGGCGTCCCGCAGCGCGGCGGTCACCCCGTCCTGCGCCGCCAGGCCCGCGTAGCCGAGCGCCACCACCAGCGTGGCGGTGACCAGGGCCGCGAGCAGGGCCACCAGCGCGAGGAGCCCGGTCTGGGAGCGCGCACGGCGCAGCACCAGCCGGCTCGATCTCACGCGCCCCGTCCCCCTGCCCCGTCGACCCGCCTCACCTGCGACCTGGGCAGCCTGCCAGCCCGGTCGCCGTCAGGGAAGGGACCTCCGGGTGGTTGACCTGCGCCGTCGTGCTCGGTACCCGCGCCCGCACGACGCGCCGGGCACAGGTCGGGGCCGGCACGGACGTCCCGTGCCGGCCCCGTACCCGCTGCTCAGATGCGGACCCGCCGTGGGTTGCTCACGGTGGTCCAGGTGACGGCCTCGCGGTCCGTCTCGGTCGACTCCTGGTCGTAGGTACCCATCTCCATGACTCGCCCCCCATCGATCGTTCCGGACAGCCAGTCTGTGCAGTTCCCCCGATCGGCGCACCCCCGGCGGGTGAACTCCACGTAAAACCTCGGCGCAGGCCGTCACCCGCGCCGCGCGGCCATGCCGACCTACGCTGGCCCGGTGACCAACCTCGACGTCCGGCCGATCGAGCAGGAGTGCGCCGCGGGCCGTGCCGGTGCCGCGGACGACGGCGTGGAGCTGATCGCGCCCCGGGACGTCCCGCTCGGCGGGCTGCGCGCGATGACCGTGCGCCGCACGATCCCCTCGACGCAGCGCTCGATGATCGGCCCGTTCTGCTTCGCCGACCACTACGGACCGGACGACGTCGCGGTCTCCGGCGGGATGGACGTGCCCCCGCACCCGCACACCGGGCTGCAGACGGTGACCTGGCTGTTCCGCGGGCGGGTGCTGCACCAGGACGCGCTGGGCTCGGTGGCGGACGTCGGCCCCGGCGACCTGAGCCTGATGACCGCCGGCCGCGGGATCAGCCACTCCGAGGAGGGCACGCCCCGCCGGTTCGCCGACCAGAGCGTGCTGCACGGCGTGCAGCTGTGGACCGCGCTGCCCGAGGACCGTCGGCACGGCCCCCGCGACTACGAGCACGTCACGGACCTGCCGGTGGTCGAGGTGGACGGCGCGCGGGTGCAGGTGTTCCTCGGCGGGCTGGCGGGCGCGGTCTCCCCGGCGCGGGCGTACTCGCCGCTGGTCGGTGCGCAGATCGACCTGCCGGCGGGCGGCGTGCTGCGGCTGCCGGTGGACCCGGCGTTCGAGCACGGCGTGCTGGTCGACGCGGGCGAGGCGACGGTCGCGGGCAGGCCGGTGCCGCCGGCCTGGCTCGGGTACCTGGCGCCGGGCCGCGACGTGCTGGAGATCCGCGCCGGGGACGCACCGGTGCGGGCGGTGCTGATCGGCGGGGCACCGTTCGGCGAGCGGATCCTCATGTGGTGGAACTTCGTCGCGCGCACGCACGAGGAGGTGGTCGAGGCGCGTGACCTGTGGCAGCGCTCGCTCACCGGAGACCCGGCGGGGGTGGCAAGGCTCGGGCAGGTCGAGGGGTACCCGGGGCCCGCGCTGCCGGCACCGGTGCTGCCGCACGTGCGGCTCAAGCAGCGCGGGCGGTAGCGGGGGCGGGCACCCGGGCGGCGCGGACCCGGGCAGAACCGTGCAGCCTGGCGCGCCCCTCGCCCGGCACGTGCCCGCCGCCCGCTCAGCCGACGGGCACCGGCTCCGCCCAGCCCGCGGCCACCGCCAGCCGCCGCGCGAGCAGCCCCACCCCCGACTCGGTCTGCGACGCCCCCGGGTTGCCGGCCACCATCGCCACCACCGCGCCGCCGGGGTAGGCGCGCGCCTGGCACTGCGCACCGACGCCCCAGCCCTGGGTGAGCACCCCGTCGGCGGGGTCGTCGCCGAGCAGGAACAGCCCGAGCCCGACGCCCTGCTCCCCGCCGTCGACCATCGCCCGGCCCTCGGCGGGGGCGAGCAGCACCGACCCCGGCTCGCCGCGCAGCGCGGGACCGAGGTCGGCCATCAGCAGCGCGAGATCACCGGCGGTGGTCCACAGGCAGGAGCCGGTGCGACCGGGGTAGTGCGCGCGCCCGGCGGGCAGCACCGCGCCGTCGGTGCCGTGGCTCTGCACCGCTGCCGCCCCGATCCGATCGAGCACCTCCGCGAGCGCCCGGGGCGTGCCGGGCCGGTCCACCCCGTCCCACAGCGCCAGCGCGCGCAGCCCGAGCGGCTCGGCCACCTGCGCGTGCACCACCGCGGCGACATCGAGCCCGGTCACCTGCTCCAGCACCGCCTCGACCACCGCGTAGCCGGCGTCGGAGTAGTCGAACGCCCCACCGGGCGGCAGGGCCACGGTGACCGGTCCGCGGTGCGCCGGGGTGGTGCCGGCCAGGATCGCTGCGGCGCTCGGCGGGTCACCGGCGCCGAGGGGTGCGAAGGAGCCCGCGGGGTCCCGCACGCCCGCGCGGTGCGCAAGCAGCAGCCGGAGGGTCACCGGCGCGTCACCGGCACGCGGCCCGCGCGGCAGGTCGATCCCCCAGGTCCGCACGTCGGCGTCCAGGTCGAGCACGCCCTGCGCGGCCAGGCGCAGCACCGCCACCGCGGTCACCGTCTTCGCCGCCGAGCAGCCCGCGAGCACCGCGTCCTCGCGCAGCCCCTGCCCGGTCGAGGCGTCGGCGGTCCCGGCGGTCGCGACCACCGGTGCTCCCCCGGTCGGGGCCACGGCGACCGCACCCCCGGGCAGGCGGGTGCCGTCCAGCGCGGCGCGCAGCAGCGCGGAGACGTCGGAGGGGTCGAGGACGGGGACGGCGATGTCGCTGGTCATGGCGGTGAGGCTAGGACCGACCACCGACATCCCTGCCGGGTCCGGGCGATCGGCACCGGTCATGCCCGCAGGTCCCTCGATCCGGCGTCCGGCGCGTGTGAGGATGCTGCTGAAGCCGATCAGTCAGGTGGTGACATGACGACCTCGCCCGCACCCGCATCTCCCGCGGTCCCCGATACCGGCGCCGAGGGGACACCCGCCTTCCACGCGCTCGCGCCCGACGCCGTCCTCGACCGGCTCGGCGTCGACGGCACCGGCCTGGACGCGACCGCCGCGACGGCCCGGCTCGCCGAGCACGGTCCCAACCGGCTGCCGACCCCGCCCCGCCCGAGCGCGCTGCGCCGCCTGCTCGGGCACTTCGACGACATCCTGATCTACATCCTGCTCGCCTCCGCCGTGCTCAAGGCGATCCTGGGCGACTGGGTCGACTTCACGGTGATCCTTGCGGTGGCGGTGATCAACGCCGCGGTCGGGTTCCTGCAGGAGGGGCAGGCCGAGCGCGCGCTGGACGGGATCCGCACGATGCTCTCGCTGGACGCGCAGGTGCGCCGGGATGGCGAGTGGCAGGTGGTCGACGCCGAGACCCTGGTGCCGGGCGACGTGGTGCGGGTGCGCTCCGGTGATCGCGTGCCGGCCGACCTGCGGCTGATCGAGTCCACCAACCTCCAGGTCGAGGAGGCCGCGCTCACCGGCGAGTCCGTCGCCGCCAGCAAGCAGGTCGACGCCGTCGCCGCCGACGCGGGGATCGGCGACCGCACGTCGATGCTCTACTCCGGCACCCTGGTCGCGGTCGGCACGGGCGTCGGCGTGGTCACCGCCACCGGCGCGGGCACCGAGATCGGCCGGATCCAGACGATGATCGCCGAGGTCGACCACCTGGACACGCCGCTGTCCCGGCAGCTCGCCGCCTTCGGCAAGGCGCTGTCGCTGGGCATCCTCGGCATGGCCGCGCTGATGCTGGTGATCGGCCGGGTCATCCACGACTTCGCCCTGCCGGACCTGGTGTCCGCCGCGATCGGCTTCGCGGTGGCCGCCGTGCCCGAGGGCCTGCCCGCGCTGGTCACGGTCACGCTGGCGCTGGGCGTGCAGCAGATGGCCCGGCGCAACGCGATCACCCGCAAGCTCACCGCCGTCGAGGCGCTGGGCTCGGTCACCACGATCTGCTCGGACAAGACCGGCACGCTCACCAAGAACGAGATGACCGCCCGCACGGTCGTCACCTCGCGCGGCCGCTACGGCGTGGAGGGTCTGGGCTACGCCCCCGAGGGCCGGGTGGTCACCCGCGACGAGGCCGAGGCGCCGCTGGTGGCGCACCCCGACCTGGACGCCTTCGTCCGCGCCGCCGCCGCGTGCAACGACGCGCGGATCGTGCAGGACGAGGCCGGGCACTGGAAGGTCGTCGGCCAGCCCACCGAGGGCGCGGTCGCCACGCTCGCGCTCAAGGCCGGCGTCGACACCGACGACGTCGAGCGGATCGCGGTGCTGCCCTTCGAGTCCGCCACCAAGTACATGGCGACGCTGGACCGGCTGGTCTCCGGCGAGCGGCGGGTGCGCGCGGTGGGCGCCCCGGACCGGCTGCTGAACCGCTGCACCACCCAGCACGGCCCCGACGGCACCCTCGTGCCGCTGGACCGCGACCTGTGGGAGGGCGTGATCGACGAGCTCGGCGGGCAGGGGCTGCGCACGCTGGCCGCCGCCGAGCGCCCCGCCGACGACGACGCCGACACCCTCACCGACGAGGACGTGGCCGACGGGCTGACCTTCCTCGGGATCGTCGGCATCGTGGACCCGCCGCGACCGGAGGCCGTGCAGGCCATCGCGGACTGCCACCGCGCGGGCATCCGGGTCAAGATGATCACCGGCGACCACGCCGGCACCGCCACCGCCATCGCTCGCGAGCTCGGCATCGCCCCGAAGGAGGGCGAGGTGCAGGCGCTCACCGGGGCCGACCTGGAGGCGATGACCCAGGAGCAGCTGAAGACCCGCGTGCGCGAGGTGGACGTCTACGCGCGCACCAGCCCCGAGCACAAGATCCGGATCGTCCGCGCGCTCCAGTCGCACGGCGAGGTCGTCGCGATGACCGGCGACGGCGTGAACGACGCCCCGGCGCTCACCCGCGCCGACGTCGGCATCGCCATGGGGATCAAGGGCACCGAGGCCACCAAGGAGGCCGCCGAGATCGTCCTCGCCGACGACAACTTCGCCTCGATCGAGCGCGCGGTCGAGGAAGGGCGGCGGATCTACGACAACATCCGCAAGTCCGTCGTGTTCCTGCTGCCGACCAACGGCGCGCAGTCGCTGGTGGTGCTGGTCGCGGTGCTCGCCGGCCTGACCCTGCCGCTGGCGCCGGTGCAGATCCTCTGGGTCAACCTGGTCACCGCCGTCACGCTGTCGCTCGCGCTCGCCTACGAGCCCGCCGAGGCCGGGGTGATGTCACGGCCGCCGCGCAGGACCGGTGGCTCGGTGATCTCACGGGAATCCCTGCTGCACGTGGTCGTCGCGTCCCTGCTGATCGGTGGTGCGACCCTGCTGGTGTTCCAGATCGAGCGCTCGCGCGGCACCGCCACCGACGTCGCCCAGACCACCGCGGTCACGATGCTGGCCCTCGGGCAGCTCGCCTACCTGTTCAACTGCCGGTTCCTCGGCGAGTCCAGCCTGACACCCCGCGTGCTGCGCGGGAACCGCGTGGTGTGGATCGCGGCGCTGGCCCTGATCGCGCTCCAGCTCGTGTTCACCTACGTCCCCTTCATGCACGACTGGTTCGACTCCGCCCCCATCGGCCTGCGCGAGTGGTCCCTCACCCTCGGCCTGGCGATCGTGGTCTTCCTCCTGGTCGAAGCCATGAAGGCCCTCACCCGAGCCCGCACCCGCACCCCCCAGTAGCCCCACCCGCGCACCCCCACGAGGTCGGTGGTTCGGCACGAGGTCGGTGGTTCCGCACCGCATGAACGCGCCGGAACCACCGACCTCGTGAGCGGGCGGGCGAGCAGGAGGGGTCCCGGGCGCACGCGCACCCCGCGCTCAGAGCTGCGCGGGGTCCACCAGGAAGCCCGCGGCGTCGGCCACCTCGCCGCCCACCTCCGCCTGGATCGCACGCGCGATCCCGCGCACCACCCGCGCGGCACGCCCCCGCGCCACCCGGTGCGGCAGCGACGGGCGCTCGGTCTCCAGCTGCTCGACGTCGGGGGCCTCCCAGCGCACCTGGTAGCCGACCACCTCACCCTGCGTCCACGGCAGGCCGGCGAGCACCGTCGGCACCTCGTGCTCGACGGCGACCTCCACGGTGACGATCCCGTCCAGGCCCAGGTCGACCAGCACCCCGAAGGACTCGGCGGCCGGCGGGTGCGCGCGCATGTGCGCGTCGAAGGCGTCGGCCTCGGCGTGCAGCCGGCGGCGCTCCTCGGCGTCCTGCACCCCGATCCCGGGAACCGGGCGCGCGGCCAGGGCCTCCCCGGTGCGCTCCGACGGATGCACCGCCGCGTCGCCCGGTCCGTCGATCCGTGCGTGCGGGGCCGCCCGGCGTGCGGCGGTCAGCACGGTCACCGGCTCGGCCCAGCGGTCGGTGAGCACCGCGAGGTCCAGCGCGGCGTCCATCTCGGGCTCCAGCACGACGCCGCCGTCGGTGCGCACCGCCCCACCGAGCCGACGTGCCGCGGCGACCAGCCACTGCACCACCCGGCCCTCCTCGCGCACCGGGTCGGCGTCGGGGAACGCGCGACGCAGGCCTTCCCGGTCGCCGCCGAACCGGGGCACCACGGCACGCTCGCGCGGGCAGTCGACGGCGAACGCCACGGTCGACCCGGCGGGCAGGCCGAGCCGCGCGGCGCGGGCGGGGTCCAGCGCGTAGGGGCCGGTCAGCGTGGACAGCCGACCGATCCGCAGCACCCCCGCCGAGGCGACCGGCGCCGATCCGCGCGCGGCACCGGTGGCCCGCCGTCCGGTGGGCACGCGCGACGGCTGCTCCCAGCGGGTCGACGGGAACCGGCTGAGCGCCAGCACCTCGACCTCGTCCGGCCCGATCCCGTCCGGGAGCACCAGCAGGTGGCGACCGGCGGCCTCGGGCAGCGGCGGCAGCAGCACGGCGCGGGTCAGACCTGGGTGCGGTGGAAGTTCTGCCAGGAGCGCGACGCCGTCGGGCCGCGCTGGCCCTGGTACCGCGAGCCGGTGGCACCGGAGCCGTAGGGGTGCATCGCCGGCGAGGACAGCCGGAAGAAGCACATCTGGCCGATCTTCATCCCCGGCCACAGCGTGATCGGCAGCGTGGCCACGTTGGACAGCTCCAGCGTGACGTGCCCGTTGAACCCGGGGTCGATGAACCCGGCGGTGGAGTGCGTCAGCAGGCCGAGCCGGCCGAGGGAGGACTTGCCCTCCAGGCGGGCCGCGACGTCGTCCGGCAGCGTGACGTTCTCGAAGGTCGAGCCGAGCACGAACTCGCCGGGGTGCAGCACGAAGGGCTCGTCCGGCTCCACCTCGACCAGGCGGGTGAGGTCCGGCTGCTCGGTGGAGGGGTCGATCACCGCGTACCGGTGGTTGTCGAACAGCCGGAAGAACCGGTCCAGCCGCACGTCGATGCTGGACGGCTGGAGCATCTGCGGGTCGTACGGGTCGAGGACGACACGTCCCTGCTCGAGCTCGGCGGAGATGTCACGGTCGGAGAGCAGCACGGAGCCACGGTAGTGCCTGTCCGGCGCCGTTCCGAGCCCGGTGCGTGGTGGGCGCGTGGCGATCGGCGTGCGGCTCTGCGCCCGCGCGCCCGACCGGCCCGAGGGGCGACGCCGGTGCCGGACGGTTCAGGGTCGTCCGGCACCGGCGCGCCGGCTCAGGGGCGCGCGTCCCGCCGACGACGGGTGACGGTGACCAGCACCGCGCCGAGCAGCATCAGGAGTCCGGCACCAGCGGTCGGCACCGCGGCGTCGGAGCCGGTGGCGGCGAGGGCCGGGGACGCCGCGGGGGCAGCGGGCGTGGCGGCGGCGACCGCGGCGGCCACGGTCACCGGCACGCGCAGCACCTCGACCCCGCCGCGCAGCACCACCAGGTTGTGCGCCCCGGCGGGCACGCCGGCCGGCAGCGCGACGTCCAGCACGGCGGTGCCGTCGGCGGCGGGGACCACGGTGCCGAGCGCGACCGGGTCGGAGTGCAGCTCGACCTCGTGCTCGACGCCCGGGACCAGCCCGTGCAGGGTCACCCGCAGCCGGCCGCCCTGGGTGGTCTCCACCTGCGTGCTGCCGTCGGTCGGCGTGCCCCACGGCAGCACCACCGTGCGGGTGGGCGCGGAACCGATCACGTACGACTGGTACCCGGCGGCGTGCGCGGTGACCTCGACGTAGAACCAGGAGCCCGCGTCGGCGGCGGTCGGTGCGTAGGTGGCGGCGGTGGCGCCCGGCACGGCCGTGCCGAGGGTGGTCGCACCGCTGGAGCGGTACCACTGGTAGGTGAAGGAGGTCGCGGTGGGCGCCCAGTCGGCGGCGTGCACGTCCACCCCGAGCAGGGTGCCGAGCAGGCCGAGGCCGCTCACCGTCGGCGTCGGCGTGCTGGTGAAGGATCGCAGCGCGACCGCGCCGGTCATCGTGGACTGCACCTGGAACGGCTCGGTCGCGGCGCCGGTGGTGCTGAGCACCACGTAGAGCTGGCTGCCCGCATCGGCGACCGTGGGCGTGTAGGTGGTGCCGGTGGCCCCGGGGATCGCGGTGCCCGGCGTGCGGTACCACTGGTAGGAGATCGCGTCCGGCGCGGGGGTGAAGGTCGGCGTGGTCACGGAGAGCGGGGTGCCGATCCGGGCGCTCGACGGCAGCGTGGGCATCTGGTCGACGGCGACCTCGGCGCGGGCGACCAGACCCGGCACGTTCGACTGCGCGTCGAGGTCCTCGTAGCCGGCGAGGTGCGCGGTGGCGACCAGGTAGGGCGTCGTGCCGACGTGCTCGGGGCCGGGGGTGAACGTCGCGGTGGTCGCGCCGGTGATCGGGGTGCCGTCGCCGAGGTGCCACTGGTAGGTGACGCTGTCCGGCGTCGGGGTGAACGTCGGGGCGGTCGCGGTGGTGGGGACGCCGACGCGCAGCCCGCCGATCGTGGGGGTCTGGTCGATCGTGAGCAGGCCGGGGCCGACGGCGCCGAACCAGGCGGAGGCGACGGCGTTCGACGCGTAGCCGGCGCGGGTGGCGGTGGCCTCGGCGTACAGCACCCGACCCTGGTCGGCGGCGGTGAGCGTGTAGGTGGAGCCGGTGCCGAGAGGCGCGCCGCCGTTCACGTCGTACCAGGCGACGCTCACGGCGGTGGCGGCGGGGGTCCAGAACGACGTGCCGGCGTCCACCGTGAGGGTCTGACCGACGCGTGCGGTGCCGGAGGCGGGGATCGTGCCGGCGGACGCGGTCAGGGTGCCCGCGTCCACACGGATCTGCCCGGAGACGACGTACTTCTCGCCACCCGCCCCGACCACGGCGAGCTGGGGGAACAGGTAGATCCCGCCGTCGCTGTCCGAGAGGTCGATCTCGACGTACCCGGTCTGGGTGGCCTGGCTGACCGAGAAGGTCATGCTGCCGCTGCGGGTGGTGATCGCGCCGCCGGCCACCGGCTGCTGGTGCACCACGTGGAGGGCGCCGTCCAGACCGACCACGGCCGGCGACAGCCCGGAGAAGTCGACCTCCATGCGCGCCGTCGCCGACCCGTGCGGGACGGAGCCCGCGCTGGTGATCACCGCCGTCCCGGTGAACTCGGCGGCCTGCGCGGGCGCGGCGATCCCGACCGTGGCGAGCAGCACGGCGAGGGCGGTCAGGGCGGCACGCAGACGTGACTTCACCCCTGTCCTGTCGGCGCGCGACCCTCCCCACCTGAGCCGGGACCTAGGTCCCACCTGTGATCCGCCCCGGTTTTCACCCGGATGACACGCCTCCAGGACCGCGCACGTCCCCGACCAGCACCTCCGCGCACCCGGGACCCCTGCCTGGCGGAAGCGCTTCGATCGACCGCTATGCTTTCCCCCGGCAGGCGTGGGAGCGCTCCCGCGCCCGTTCCACCCGAGACCTGAGAGGCGCAACGATGCGGTACGGCCACTTCGACGACGAGGCACGCGAGTACGTCATCACGACGCCGCACACGCCCTACCCGTGGATCAACTACCTCGGCTCCGAGGAGTTCTTCTCGCTGATCTCGCACACCGCGGGCGGGTACTCCTTCTACCGGGACGCCAAGATGCGGCGCCTGACCCGGTACCGCTACAACAACATCCCCACCGACGACGGCGGCCGCTACTTCTACGTCAACGACGGCGGCGACGTCTGGACCCCGGGCTGGCTGCCGGTCAAGGCCGACCTCGACCACTTCGAGGCGCGTCACGGCCTCGGCTACTCCCGGATCACCGGCGAGCGCGGCGGCCTCAAGGTCGACACCCTGTTCTTCGTGCCGCTCGGCGAGACCGCCGAGGTGCAGCACGTCACGCTGACGAACACCAGCGCCGCCGCCAAGACGGTCAGCCTGTTCTCCTTCGTCGAGTTCTGCCTGTGGAACGCCCAGGACGACCAGACCAACTACCAGCGCAACCTCTCGCTGGCCGAGGTCGAGGTCGAGCAGGACGGCCCGCACGGCTCCGCGATCTACCACAAGACCGAGTACCGCGAGCGCCGCGACCACTACGCCGTCTACGGCGTGAACACCCGCGCCGCCGGCTTCGACACCGACCGCGACACCTTCGTCGGACCGTGGAACAGCCTGGGCGAGGCCGCCGTGCCGCGCACCGGCAAGGCCACCGGCTCGATCGCGTCGGGCTGGTACCCGATCGGCTCGCACCAGGTCGAGATCACGCTGGCGCCGGGCGAGAGCACCGCGCTGACCTACGTGCTCGGCTACGTGGAGAACGAGCACGACACCAAGTGGGCCCCGGCCGCCGACGGCGAGCTGCCGATGCAGAAGGTCAACCGCGAGAAGGCCCATGCCCTGCTGTCGCGCTTCGCCACCACCGAGCAGACCCTCGCCGCCTTCGAGGCGCTGCGGGCGCACTGGACCGGACTGCTGTCGACCTACTCGGTCACCAGCACCGACCCGAAGCTCGACCGGATGGTCAACATCTGGAACCAGTACCAGTGCATGGTCACGTTCAACATGTCCCGCTCGGCCTCGTACTTCGAGACCGGCATCGGGCGCGGCATGGGCTTCCGCGACTCCAACCAGGACCTGCTCGGCTTCGTGCACCTGGTGCCGGAGCGGGCGCGCGAGCGCATCATCGACATCGCCTCGACGCAGTTCCCCGACGGCTCGGCCTACCACCAGTACCAGCCGCTGACGAAGCGCGGGAACAACGACATCGGCTCCGGCTTCAACGACGACCCGCTGTGGCTGATCCTCGGCGTGGCCGCCTACCTCAAGGAGACCGGCGACTGGTCGATCCTCGACGAGCCGGTGCCCTTCGACAACGAGCCCGGCTCCGAGGTCCCGCTGTTCGAGCACCTGACCCGGTCCTTCGACTTCACCGTGAACAACCAGGGCCCGCACGGCCTGCCCCTGATCGGTCGCGCCGACTGGAACGACTGCCTCAACCTCAACTGCTTCTCCACCGAGCCCGGCGAGTCCTTCCAGACCACCGAGAACCAGGCCGGCGGCGTCGCGGAGTCGGTGTTCATCGCCGCGATGTTCGTGTTCATCGGCCCCGAGTACGTCGAGCTGGCCGAGCGCCGCGGGCTGACCGAGGTCGCCGCGAACGCCCGTGCCGCGATCGAGCAGATGCGCGCCACCGTGCTCGAGCACGGCTGGGACGGCGAGTGGTTCCTGCGGGCGTACGACTTCTACGGCAACCCGGTCGGCACCGACGCCAAGCCCGAGGGCAAGATCTGGATCGAGCCGCAGGGCTTCGCCGTCATGGCGGGCATCGGCGTCGACGAGCAGGACCCGGCCAACCCCGCCTCGGTCGCGGTGCGCGCGCTGGACTCCACCCGCGAGCACCTCGCCACCCCGCACGGCATGGTGCTCCAGTCCCCGGCGTACACCAGCTACCAGATCGAGCTCGGCGAGGTCTCCACGTATCCCCCGGGCTACAAGGAGAACGGCGGCATCTTCTGCCACAACAACCCGTGGGTGATCATCGCCGAGACCGTCGTCGGCCGCGGTGAGCGCGCGTTCGACTACTACAAGCGGATCACCCCGGCGTACCGCGAGGAGATCTCCGACGTGCACCGGCTCGAGCCGTACGTGTACGCGCAGATGATCGCGGGCAAGGAGGCCGTCCGGCACGGCGAGGCCAAGAACTCCTGGCTGACCGGCACCGCCGCGTGGAACTTCGTGGCCGTCTCGCAGTACCTGCTCGGCGTGCGCCCCGGCTACGACGGCCTGGTCGTCGACCCGCAGATCGGCCCGGACGTCCCGTCGTTCTCGGTCACCCGCACCGCGCGCGGCGCCCGTTACGAGATCACCGTGACCCGCACCGGCGACGCCGGCGCCCGCGCGTCCCTCGTGGTCGACGGCACCCCGGTCGAGGGCACGACGGTGCCCTACGCCCCCGCCGGCAGCACCGTGCGCGTCGAGGTGACGGTCTGAGCACCGACCGCATGACGATCCCGAGCCCGCACCGGCGCCCCACCACGGGGTCCGCCGGTGCGGGCGAGGTCGTCACCCTGCGCTCGGACGCCTGGCAGCTCGACGTGCTGCCCGGCACCGGCGCCTCGATCGCTGCCGGGCGGATCCGCACCTCGGCCGGCTGGGTGGACCTGCTCCGCCCCACCCGCCCCGACCTGCGCACCTCGTGGGCGCACTGCGCGTCCTTCCCGCTGGTCCCCTGGTCCAACCGGGTCCGCGACGGCGTGCTGCCGTTCCGCGGCCGCACCTGGCAGCTCGCCCGGACCGCCGAGGACGGCACCGCGATCCACGGCGCCGGCGCGCTGTACCCGTGGCGGATCACCGACCACGGCGTCGACCGCGTCGCGCTCGACCTGGACTCCGCCGCGCTGGTCGGCGTCAACTTCCCGTGGCGGTTCCGCTCCCGGGTCGAGTACACGCTGGACGGCCCCGCCCTGCACGTGCGGACCACCGTCGAGAACGCCGACCACGAGCCGTTCCCCGCGGGCTTCGGCCACCACCCGTACTTCCGCCGGTTCCTGGCCGCCCCCACCAGCGAGGAGGGCCCGCTGCTGCACGTCCCCGCCGCCCGCGGCTACGCCCTCGACCGGGCCATCGCCACCGGCCCCGCCGGCGACGTGCCCGCCCGCGCCGACTACCGCACCGCGCGCCCGGTCGGCACCGCCTTCGTCGACGACGTCCTCACCGACCTGGACCCCGAGCTGCTGGCGCGGATCACCTATCCCGAGGCCACCGTCACGATCACCGCCGACCCGGTGTACTCGCACGCCGTCGTCTACGCCCCGCGCCGCCGGCCCTACCTCGCCGTCGAGCCGGTGACGCACGTCAACGGCGGATTCGCGCTGCACGAGGCGGGGGTGCCCGGGACCGGTGTGCTGGTGCTCGAACCCGGCGAGTCCACGTCCGGGACGTTCACGGTGCGCGTGGAGGCCTGATCTGGCGGACACCGCGGCGGGAGCCGGTATACTGGACGGGCGTCACTGACCGACGGTCGGTGCCTGCGGGTGTCATCGGCCCCTGGTCGATGCGTGCGGATGTAGTTCAATGGTAGAACTTCAGCTTCCCAAGCTGATAGCGCGGGTTCGATTCCCGTCATCCGCTCCAGCACGAGGCCCTGGTCCCCACGGACCGGGGCCTTCGTCGTGCGTGGGGGCGATCGGGGCGCTGTTCAGTCTCGCCCCGTGTTCAGAAAACGTGAACGCCGCCCGAGATTGAACACCGGGCGCACCGCCGACCCGCCGACAGGGCTATCCCTCGGCATGAGTGGTTTCCCCTACGCGGCCCCGCACCGACCCGTCCGCCGGTCTAGCGTCCGAAGCCCAGGGACGCGACGCCCCTGGTCACGGGCTCATCGCCCCGTGGACGAGGGGGACGGAGGACGAGGTGCACCGGCACATCACCCGCGTGGACGTGACGCTGCCCGAGGACTGGCTGCCGTGGGCACCCGGCGGCGGGCCGGAGGCGATCGCCCGGCTGCTGACCGCGATCGGGGCCACCGGGTCGGACCACGCACGCGGCGAGCGCGAGCTGCACGACGTCGAGCGGTCGCTGCTGCCCGGGGTCCAGTACGCCGCCGTCGGCGCGTGGGCCCCCGGTCGGTCCGGCACCGGTCGTGCCGTGCTGGCGACGGTGGTCGTGGAGCACCTCGCCGGGACGCAGCCGACGACCGACCCGGTCGGCGACCACCTGCAGCGGACCCGGCGCGCGGTCGCCTACGGCGCGGGCCGGGGCCACATCCGCTACCACGGCACCTCGATCGCGGTGATGGCCGGGCTGCCCGCGGTGCGCACCCGACGGACGCTGCCCGCCGGCAGGCCCGCCGGACCGACCGGGCTGCCGACCGCCGCCACGCTGCTCGGGCCCGCGCGCGAGGAGGTGCTGTACACGGTGTTCCCCGACGACTCCCTGGACGCCGTGGAGCTGCGGATCGGGTCCACGGACGAGGCGGGCCTCGACCTCGCCGAGGCGTGCGCGGACGCGCTGGTCGCGGGGATCGTGGTGCGGCTCGACGCACGCTGAGCGGTCACGCCACGCCACGCCGACGCCACGCCCCTCCGCCTCGGACGCGCTGCCTGCGACACTGGTCCGGCGCCGGCGGCCCCGCCGCGCTCGACCGGTCCCGCTGCGGAGGGCTGCGCATGACGGACGTGCTGTCCACCGGTGGCGTCGGGCTGGTCACCGGCGACGGCCCCGAACACGTCGCGCGCCTGGCCGCGGTGCGCGAGGCCGCCGAGCGGCTGCTGGCCGACCACGGCGTCACCTACGGCTCCCCCGAGGACGACGAGGAGGCCGGACCGGACGCGTGGCGGCTCGACCCGGTGCCGGTGGTGCTGGACGAGACCGACTGGGCCCCGCTGGAGGCCGCCGTCGCCCAGCGCGCCGAGCTGCTCGACGCCGTGCTGCGGGATCTCTACGGCCCGCGCCGGCTGCTGCGGGACGACGTGCTGCCGCCGGAGATCGTGCTCGGCCACCCCGGGTTCCTGCGCGCCGTGGACGCGGTGCGCCTGCCGGGCGGGCACGACCTGCTGCTCACCGCCACGGACCTGTGCCGCAGGCCCGACGGGACCTGGGCTGCGGTCTCCGACCGGACGCAGGCGCCCTCCGGCGCGGGCTACGCGATGGAGGACCGCCGCGTCGTCGCGCAGGTGCTCGCCGAGGTGTACCGCCAGACGCCGATCCAGCGGATCGGCCCGTTCTTCCACGCGCTGCGCCAGGCCCTGCACCGGGCGGCACCGGGGCCCTCCCCCGCGACGGTCCCCGAGGAGGACGGCGGGCCGCAGGTCGTGCTGCTCACCTCCGGCGCGTTCTCCGAGACCGCCTTCGACCAGGCCTACCTCGCATCCGTGCTCGGCCTGCCGCTGGTCGAGGGCAGCGACCTGGTGGTCCGCGAGGGCCGGGTGTGGCTGCGCGGGCTCGGTGCACTGACGCCGGTGGACGTGATCCTGCGCCGGATCGACGCCGAGTGGTGCGACCCGCTCGACCTGCGCGCGGACAGCCGGCTCGGCGTGCCGGGCCTGGTGCGCGCCGTGCAGGCCGGGACGGTCAGCGTGGTGAACCCCCTGGGCTCCGCCGTGCTGGAGAACGCCGCGCTGCTGGCCCACCTGCCGGCGCTGGCGCGGACCGTGCTCGGCACCGATCTGCTGCTCCCCCAGGCGCCGACCACCTGGTGCGGCCGACCTGCCGGGCTGGCGCACGTGCTCGCGCACCTGGACCGGCTGGTGCTCAAGCCCGTCGTGCGTCGGCGCGACGTGGGACCGGTGCTCGGGTGGACCCTGACCGCCGAGCAGCGCGCCGACCTGGCCGCCCGGATCACCGCCAACCCCGCAGGATGGGTCGGCCAGGAGCCGGTGGGCGGGTTCGCCGAGGGCGCCGACCGTTCACGGTCCGCCGTGCTGCGGACCTTCGCGGTCGCGGCGCCGGACGGGTACCGCGTGATGGCCGGCGGTCTCGCGCGGCTGGTGCCCGAGGGCGACACCGTGGTCTCCAGCGCCGCCGGGGCGGTCGCGCGCGACGTCTGGGTGCTCGCCGGCGAGGTCGACCCGGCCGCCGCGGAGGACACGGGCGCACCCGCGGCGGCCGTGCGGGCCGGCGGCCACCGGCGGGCGCACGCGGGCGTGTCCGGCCTGTCGCCGCGATCCGCCGAGAGCCTGTTCTGGATGGGCCGCTACGCCGAGCGCGCCGACGGCACCGTGCGGGCGCTGCGCGCGCTCGCCGATCGCTGGGACGACCACCACCGCCGCCCCGCGAGCCCGGGCGGCCGGGCGCTCGCCGTGCTGCTGGACGCGGCCGGGGCACGACGGCCGGACGGATCCGTGATCACCCCCGAGGGCACCGACGAGCGGCCCGACCTGCGCGACCTGCTGGTGGACCGCCGACGCCCCGGCTCGGTCGCGTGGGCGGTGCGGCACCTCGCCGAGGCGCAGGCCGCCGTCCGTGACCAGATGTCCGCCGACGTCTGGCTGCCGCTGGCGAGCATGGCGCGCACCCTCGCCGCGCAGCGCCGGGCCCCCGCCGCACGCTCCACCGACCTGCGCGCCGCCCTCGACCGGATGCTGGAGGCGCTGCTCGCGGTCGCCGGGATCGAGGCCGAGAGCCTGGTGCGGGACGCCGGCTGGCGGCTGCTCGACGCCGGGCGCCGGCTGGAGCGGGCGCAGGCCCTGGTCACCACGATCGCCGCGACCACGGCCGAGCAGCAGCCCGCGCCGGTGGAGTCGCTGGTGCTGGAGTCCGTGCTGCTCATGCACGAGTCCGCCGTCACCCACCGGCGCCGGTACCGCACCGACCCCGCCGTGCCCGACGTCCTCGACCTGCTGCTGCTCGACGGCACCAACCCCCGCTCGCTCACGTACCAGGTCGACCGGCTGCGCGAGGACCTGGCGCAGGTGCCGACCCCCGCCGGATCCACCGATCAGCGCGACCGGCTGCTCGCCGACGTCGACGACCTGCTCGACGAGCTCGACCCGGTGGCGGTGTCGGCCGCGAGTCCCGACGGGCAGCGCCTGCGGCTCGCCGAGGTGCTGGACTCCCTCGGCTGGCGGCTGCGCGCGGTGGCCGACGAGATCGCCCGCGTGCACCTCGCGCACCCGGCACCCGCCCGGCAGGTGGACGAGGAGTGGGGCGTCGGCGTCTCGCCGCAGACCGCCGACGGAGGTGCCGCATGAGCCCGCGCCGGTACGAGCTGGTGCACCGCACCACCTACGACTATCCCGAGCCGGTCACCACCTCCTACGGGCGGGCCGTGCTGCTCCCCCGCGACCTGCCCGACCAGCGGCTCGAGCGCGCCGAGGTCGTGATCGACCCGACCCCCGCCGACCACGCCCGGCACACCGACTACTTCGGCAGCACCTCCACCTACTTCGCCGTCACCACCCCGCACACCCGGCTCACCGTCACCGCGTCCTCCACGCTCACGATCACCCGCGAGCAGGCAGCACCGGAGCGGCTGCCTGCGCTCGCCTGGGAGGCCGTCGCGCAGATGGTCCGCGACGGGGCCACCGGCACCGACGGTGTGAGCGCCCTCGACGCCCGCGAGGTCGTGCTGCCCTCGCGGCACGTGGTGCCCTCCGACGCCGTCCGTGCCTGGGCGGCGCCCTCGTTCACGCCGGGCCGGCCGATCGGCGTCGTGCTCGCCGACCTCGCGCACCGCATCCGTACCGAGATGACCTACCGGTCCGGGTCCACCACGATCAGCACCACCCAGGCCGAGCTGCTGGACGCCCGCACCGGGGTCTGCCAGGACTTCGCGCACCTGATGATCGCCGCGCTGCGCGCCCACGGGCTGCCCGCGCGGTACGCCAGCGGGTACCTGGAGACGCTGCCGCCGCCCGGACGACCCAAGATCCGCGGGGCCGACGCCTCGCACGCGTGGGTGTCCGCCTGGGTGCCCGGTGCCGGCTGGGTCGAGGTCGACCCGACCAACGACGCGTTCGTGGGCGACCGGTACGTGGTGCTCGGCTGGGGGCGGGACTACGGCGACGTGCCGCCGCTGCGCGGGGTGATCTTCACCGAGGGCGGCGGGGCGCGGCCGGAGGTGTCGGTGGACCTGCACCCGATCGACGCGTAACGGCGGGCGGGTCCCGGGGGGGGTGTCGATGGACGTGCACCCGATCGACGCATAACGGCGGGCGAGACCCGGGGGGTGTCGATGGACGTGCACCCGATCGACGCATAACGGCGGGCGAGACCCGGGGGGTGTCGATGGACGTGCACCCGATCGACGCATAACGGCGGGCGGGACCCGGGGCGTCGATGGACCCGCGCCCGGTGGATGCGTCGGGCAGGGCGCGACCGGCGGTGGCCGTCGAGGTGCGTCCGTGCGGCGCCGCGGCGGTGGATGTGCGGCTCGGGGTCGCCGGTCGATCCGGCGCCGATCGATGCCGAGGCCACGTGCCGGCACCTGGGGACCATCCGATCAGCGCGCTTGTCCACGTCCCCGTGCACACGTCGTCCACAGGTGATCACGGTGCGCGCCGCACGGCGGTGACCAGCACCCACAGGGTGTGGAGAACTTCTGTGGAAACAACCGGACATATCACCCAAAAGGGTGGGGACGGTGGCGCGCTGCGTCCACAGGGGTGATCGCACAGCGCTCTGCGCGGCCGGAGGGGGCGGGACGCGAGCGGGAAGACGTCCACCGGTCGCCGACCTCGATGCGCACAGCGGCCGACCTGATGCGCCAGTGTGGACGATGTCGCCCGCCGCGGGCACGAGCCGATGATGCCCCGCCTGCACGGGTGTGCCAGCCGCACGCGCGCGGGCCGGCAGCCGCAGCCCGCGCGGAGGCGTCCCGCGCACAGGACGCAGCGAGCCGGACGGTCCCGACGGTGCAGCCAGCAGCCGGCGGCCCGGACGCCTGCGGGAGCGGAGGACCGCGCGGGCACCCGGAGCCCGGAGCCCCGGACCACCATCGACGGGGACGCGCGACCCTGCACCGTGCCGCGACGCGGAGAAGGCCCCTCGGAGTAAGCGTCCGAGGGGCCTTCCCGTGATCGTCGTCCCTGGTCAGGAGCGTGAGCCCCTGCCGGACACCGCGCTGACGGTGCGGCACCGTCCGACACCCGGCTCTCCCCGAGGGGCGCGCCGTGGGCGGGCGGTCACGATCTGGTCGTCCGGTCCGGTGCGGACCGCCGCGTCGTCATCCGCGGCCCGTCGGGTCGCCCCGCCGAGATGGTCCGTCCTGCTCCGTCCGACCACGTCCCCGTCCCGCCGTCCTGGCCCTCCGTGGACGCCCGACGAGCGGGTTTTCCTGCGGTGGACCGGGTGACCGGTCGAGGTCGTAGGGAAGTTCTAGTCCCCTGGTCAGACCCACCACAAGGGGGTTCGCCGACGGATTTTCGTCCACCGCGGCATGCACAAGTTGTCCACAAGTTCACCTGCGCGGGAGGGCGCCCTCCACAGGCCTGTGGACAAAATCTGTGGAGGACGAGCCGACATGCGGACCGTTGTGACCGCGCCGTGTCGGCGCGCCTGCGCGGCGCGGTCATCGGACCGGCCTAGGGTCGTCCACGGATCGAGGCCCCTCGGAGTAAGCGTCCGAGGGGCCTCGCCGTGTCTTCGCCGGGGCGCCCGTGGCACCGGTCGACGCGACCGGGTCCGGACAGGTCGCCGGGTCCACGCAGACCGGCCTGGTCCACGCAGACCGGCCTGGTCCACGCACAGCGCCCGGTCCACGCACAGCGCCCGGGTCGGTGCAGGCCGACCGGGTCCGGTCAGGCGTGCACGTCGTGCAGGTGGTGCACCACGTCGTGCAGGAAGTACTGCGCCAGCGTGGTCACGGTGAACTCGGAGCCGTTGGATCGGCGGCCGGTCCGCCCCCACTGCTCGGGGCCGACAGCGGCGAACTTCTCCGCGAGCGCCGCGGCGGCGTCGGCCAGCTCGTCGGCCACCCGCCCCGGGTCCTGGAGGTCGTAGCGCTCCGCGAGCGCCGTCGCGTCCTGGTCCCAGTTGGCGAACTGCGGGTCGTCCTGCGTGAGCATCAGGTCGAGCCGCTGCACGAAGACGCGGTGCACGTCGCGCACGTGGGCGCCGTACTCCAGCGCGGACCACACCGTCGAGGCCGGGCGCTCCCGGGCGTCGAGGCGGTTGAGCGCGGCACGCCACCGCGGGACGAGGTCGTGGATCGTGCCGGCCACGTCCCGGGCGTCGACGTCGGTGCCGGCGAACCCGCACTCGGGGCAGCGCTCGCGCAGCACCCAGGTCCAGTCCTTGTCGTCCGGCTGACCGGGGACGTAGGCGTCGGCGTGGGTCGGGTCGGGTTCCGCGGGGTCGGCGTCGGCGGAGCCCGTGGGCTCGGCGGTGCCGCTGTCGTCAGGGTTCACCCGAGCACGCTAACCCGCGCGCCCGGCGTCCGGGGCGTGCCCGGCCTGTGCGTCCGCCGAGAGCGCAGATCTGCTCGCCGCCCACGCCTCGCACGCAGCACGGCGTGCACGCCGTTCGACGCGCCGCACATCCAGGGCCGCGCCGACCTCGCGACCAGGGCACGGCCTGCGCGACGCCCGGTCGCGGCACGCGCCATCGGATGCACCGCCCGCACGGGAGTCGGCCGGGCGCAGAGTCCGCGCGCTTCAGGCGACCGGGGTCAGCGCCGCCCACTCCGCGTCGGTGAACAGACGCGAGCGGATGAGGAACCGCACACCCTCGGGGGCCTCCAACGAGAAGCCCGCGCCTCGTCCCGGCACGACGTCGATCGTCAGGTGCGTGTGCTGCCAGTACGCGAACTGGCTCCGGCTCATCCACACCGGCACGGTGAACCGCGCGTCGTCCCCACCGTCACCCTGAGGACGACCCTCGTCCTGAGAGTCGGCGGGGCCTTCGCCCCCAGGGTGATGAGTGATCGGGTCCCTCGGGGGATCGGCACTCGCGTCCCCAGGGCGAGCAGCGCTCGCGTCCACGGGCGCGCCGGGAACGTGCAGGTCGCCGAGGTGGACGTCGGCGTCACCGGTGAGGAAGTCCCCCAGCGGGTAGCACATGGGCGAGGAGCCGTCGCAGCACCCTCCGGACTGGTGGAACATCAGGTCGCCGTGCTGGTCGCGCAGCCGCCGCAGCAGATCGGCGGCCGCCGGGGTGACGTCCACCCGTGCCGGCGACGCGGCTCCGGACGTCCCGCCGTCCCCAGGAGCAACAACCGCGCCGCCGTCCCCAGGTGCGGCAGACGCTCCGCCGTCCCCAGGAGCGGCAGACGCTCCGCCGTCCCCAGGTGGGGCGGGTGCGGGGATGGGGACGACGCGCGTCCCCACGGTCGAGGCCGCCCACGCAGCGACCTCCGAGTCGTCACGCTGCGTGCGATCGTCCATCGGTCAGCCCTCCTGTCGCTTCTCCACGTGCCCACCGTCGGCCGCGGGCCTGCGCCCGTCGCCCCGCTCGATCACCCTGCTCGATCACCACGCACGCGGCCCACGTTCCCCCGGGTCGCACGGCACCCGTCCGCTCGCCGACGTCCGCAGGTCACTCGCCGCCGGTCGCCGACGCCCGCAGGTCACTCGCCGCCGCTCGCCGACGCCCGCACGCCACGTTCCGCCCGACGGTTCTCCCGCCGACCCCGCCCCGGCCGACCGGCCCGCCCGCGAGGGCGACCACGGCCGGCCGGGGTCGAGCACCGGCGTGCGACACCGATCAGAAGAACCCGAGCTTCTGCCCGGAGTACGACACCAGCAGGTTCTTCGTCTGCTGGTAGTGGTCGAGCATCATCTTGTGGTTCTCGCGCCCGACGCCGGAGCCCTTGTACCCGCCGAACGCCGCCGCCGCGGGGTAGGCGTGGTAGCAGTTCGTCCACACCCGGCCGGCCTCGATGTCGCGCCCGGCCCGGTAGGCGGTGGCCGCCTCACGGGACCAGACGCCGGCGCCGAGCCCGTACAGAGTGTCGTTGGCGGTGTGGATGGCGTCGGAGTAGTCGGAGAACGAGGTCACCGCGACGACCGGCCCGAAGATCTCCTCCTGGAAGATCCGCATGGAGTTCTTGCCCTCGAAGATCGTCGGCGTGACGTAGTACCCGCCCGCGAGGTCGCCGTCGAGGTGCGCGCGCTCGCCACCGGTGAGCACCTTGGCGCCCTCGGCCTTGCCGATCTCGATGTAGGACAGGATCTTCTCGAGCTGGTCGTTGGAGGCCTGCGCGCCGATCATCGTGTCGGTGTCGAGCGGGTTGCCCTGCTTGACCGCCTCAGTGCGGGCGATGGCGTCGGCGAGGAAGCCGTCGTAGATCGACTCCTGGATCAGCGCCCGGGAGGGACAGGTGCAGACCTCCCCCTGGTTGAGCGCGAACATGGTGAAGCCCTCGAGGGCCTTGTCGTAGTAGTCGTCCTTGGCCCGGGCGACGTCCTCGAAGAAGATGTTGGGGCTCTTGCCGCCGAGCTCCAGGGTGACCGGGATGATGTTCTGGCTGGCGTACTGCATGATCAGCCGGCCGGTGGTGGTCTCGCCGGTGAACGCGATCTTGCGGATCCGTGGGCTGGACGCGAGCGGCTTCCCGGCCTCGACGCCGAAGCCGTTGACCACGTTGACGACGCCCGGCGGGAGCAGGTCCGCGATCAGCTCCATGAGCACGAGGATCGACGTGGGGGTCTGCTCGGCGGGCTTGATCACGACGGTGTTGCCGGCGGCGAGCGCCGGGGCGAGCTTCCAGACGGCCATGAGGATCGGGAAGTTCCACGGGATGATCTGGCCGACCACCCCCAGCGGCTCGTGGAAGTGGTACGCGATGGTGTCCTGGTCGATCTCGGAGATGGACCCCTCCTGCGCGCGGACGGCACCGGCGAAGTAGCGGAAGTGGTCGACGGCGAGCGGCATGTCGGCGGCCAGGCACTCGCGGATCGGCTTGCCGTTCTCCCAGGTCTCCGCGACCGCGAGCATCTCGAGGTTCTGCTCCATGCGGTCGGCGATCTTGTTGAGGATCACCGCGCGCTCGGTGGCGGTGGTCTTGCCCCAGGTGCGGGCGGCGCCGTGGGCGGCGTCCAGGGCGCGGTCGATGTCGGCGGCGTCACCGCGCGCGACCTCGGTGAAGGTCCGGCCGGTCACCGGGGACGGGTTCTCGAAGTAGCGTCCGGCCGCGGGGGCCACGTACTCCCCGCCGATCCAGTGGTCGTAGCGCTCCCGGTAGGTGGCCGGGCTGCCGGGCGTCCCCGGGGCTGCGTAGACGGTCATGTCGTCACCCTCCGTGCAGGTGTGCCGGCCGCGCCGGTTCCGGCGGCGACGACCGGGGGCTCCGCGTCGTTGCGGGGCACCGTGCTGGCGACGGTAGGTCGCGGACGGTTGCATCGGGGTTGCACCGCAGGTCGCCGGGCCGGGCGCCGAGGCACGGGGCGAGCCGGATCCACGATCCATGCCCGCAGCCGCGCCCCGCGATCACGCCCAGGGGTGCGTCGCCGGCCCCGCGCCGAGCCGGCGCACGAGCAGGTCGAGCCGGGACCGCGCCCGCGCGGCGGTGGCCGACCCGGGCACGCTGAGCTGCACGAGCCGGTCCCACGCCTGCCAGTCGTCGGCGCCGTCGGGGCGGTCCACCCAGGTCTCGATCACCAGCAGGTCGCGGCTGGCGAGCACCCCGGCGCGCAGGTCGGCGACCAGCGCGTCCCGCACCTGCTCGACACCGGGCGCCCGGGAGCGCGGCAGCACCGGACCCGGGTAGGCGAGCAGCGCGCCGAGCACGTCGCCGACGGCGAGGCGGTCGCGGACCCGTTCGGCGTCGGTGCCCAGCGGCGCGGTGAGCCGGTACGGCCGGGACGCGTCGAGCAGCGGTCCGGCGACCCGGCGCAGGCGGGACATCTCGGCACGGACGGTGACGTCGCTCAGGCCGGCGGGGTGCAGCAGCGCTCCGAGCTCGTCGGCGTGCAGCCCGGCGGGGTGGGCGTGCAGGAGCAGCAGCAGCTCGGCGTGCCGCAGCGGGAGCGTGCGCGGGGGTGCGCCGTCGGCGGGGTGCAGCTCGGGGTCGCCGGGGCCGAGCACCCGCAGCCGGGATCGGGCTCCCGGATCAGCGGCGCGCGATCCGGGCGCCGCCGGGTCCACGGGGGGCGGCGGATCGATCGGCGCAGCGGCACCTGCCAGGCCGCGTCGCTCCGCGATCCCCGCGCCCGGGTGCAGTCCGCGCGACGCCACGGCACTCCGCCCCGCAGGCCGTCCGTGCCCGGGCAGGTCGAGCCCGGCGGTCCGTCCGTACCCGTCGGCGGCGCGGGCGCGCAGGTCGAGCTCGACGGCGGTGGCGGTGGCGCGCACCAGGGAGAGCATCAACGGGGAGGCCGCCGCGTCGTCGCCGGTCACGTCGAGCGCACCGAGCACCCGGCCGACGGGATCGCGCAGCAGCACGGCCGAGCACGACCACGGCTGGACGGTCCGGGTGAAGTGCTCGGCGGCGTAGACCTGCACGTCGTGACCGGTGGCGAGGGCGGTGCCGGGGGCGTTGGTGCCGGCGGCCGCCTCGCCCCAGCCGGCGCCCTCGACGAAGCCGACCCGGTCCACCGCGCGCCGCACCCGGGCGTCGCCGCCGATCCACAGCAGCAGGCCGTCGGCATCGGTGATCGCCACCAGGAAGCCCTCGGCCACCGCGTCGTCCAGCAGCAGCGTGCGGACCACCGGCAGCGCGGTCCACAGCGGGTGCTCGCGCCGGTAGGAGCGCAGGTCGGCGTCGGTGACGTGCACCTGAGGGCGCGGGCGCTCCGGGTCGACGCCCAGGCCGACGCTGCGCCGCCACGACTCGGCGACCACCCCGCGCACGGCCGCGGTCATGACGCCGGTGGTGAGGAAGCGTTCGTGCGCGGCGCGCGTGCGGGCCAGCAGGGTCCCGGGATCGCTCCCCCGGGGCCATGCCACAGCGGTCTCGTCCGTCGGCATCGCGCACCTCGACCTCGTCGTCGTGCGGTCAGTGTAGGAACGACGGCGCGGATCGCGCAGGGTGAAGATCCCGGGCGGCGAGATCTTCGATCCAAAGGATAGGCAATCCTAAGTTCGTCGGGTACTTTCTGACACGACGTCACCTCATCACGACGACCGCCAGGAGCCCCGATGACCGCGCACACCGCCCCGAGCACCGTCGCTCCCGCCCCGCTCTCCGTCCTGCTGCGCACCGGCACCCGCGACGAGCACGAGGCCGCCGAGGGATCGACCTTCGTGGAGGACCTGCTCGCCGGGCGCCTCACCGTGCAGGCCTACGCCGATCTCGCCGCGCAGCTCCGCACCGTCTACGCCGCGCTGGAGGAGGTCGGCGAGCAGGTGCGCCGGACCCCGGACGGCGCCAGCGTCGTCTTCGACGAGCTGCTGCGCGGACCCGCCCTCGACGCTGACCTGACGCACCTGCTCGGTCCGTCGGCCGCGATCAGCCCGCTGCCCGCCACGCTCGCCTACGCCGAGCGCATCCGCTCCGGTGGCACCGACACCGGCCGCTACGTCGCCCACGCGTACACCCGCTACCTCGGCGACCTGTCCGGCGGGCAGGTGATCGGGCGGATGGTGCAGCGCCACTACGGCGTGCCGGACGAGGGCGTCGGCTTCTACGCGTTCCCGGCGATCCCCAAGCCCAAGCCGTTCAAGGACCTGTACCGCGAGCGGATCGACGCGCTCCCGCTGGACGACGCCGCCCGCGAGCGCGTGGTCGAGGAGGCCCGCGCCGCGTTCCGCCACAACAGGGCGCTGTTCGCCGCGCTCGCGGAGCGCCACCCCGCCGCCTGATCCGGCCACCTCGGGCAGGGACTGCCGGGGTGATGACACAACGTGCGAGAATGTCAGCATGCCGAAGATCATCGGCGGATCCCTGCACGAGCACCGCGAGCAGACCCGCCTCAAGCTGTTCACCGCGCTGTCCACGCTGATGGCCGAGCGCGGGTTCGACGCGATCACGCTGGCGGACATCGCCTCGCAGGCCGGTGTCGGCCGCACGGCGGTCTACAACCACTTCGCCGACAAGGAGTCGATGCTCCTCGGCTTCATGATGCACGAGACCGCGCAGTACGTGGCCGCCTTGCAGACCGAGCTCGCCGACGTGCAGGACCCGACCGAGCAGCTCAGCGCGTACATCCGCGCGCAGTGCCGGCTCAAGCGGGACTACCACCTGGCCTCCGGCCCCGACCTGCGCTCGGTGCTCTCGCGCGGGACGCAGCAGCGGGTGCGCGAGCACGCGGTCATGGTGGAGAACCTGCTGCGGCAGATCCTCGCGGCGGGCATCGAGTCCGGGGCGTTCCCGGAGCAGGACATCGCGACCACGGTGTCGCTGGTCAACGCGTGCCTGAGCAACCGCAACCTGCCGGAGGCGGGCCCGGACCGGGACCGTGCGATCGAGTCGACGGTGGTGTTCGTGCTGCGCGCGGTCGGCACCGGCGACCGGATCACCACCGAGCGCGCCGAGGAGGCCGAGCCCGCGCTCGCCTGATCCGTCGACGACCCGCGCGAGGATTCACCCGCACCGGGTTCACCCGCGTGGGCGAGCCGCCCGCCCGTCCGGACCCATACCGCGTGTGACGGGGCCTGCCGTGACCGATGATGAGCGGATGACCGACGTCCCACGGCCGCCGGCCCGCTCGAGCGAGACCCGCTCCGGCGGCGACGACGCCCGCCACCTCGCGCTGCTGGCCCACCGGCTCGGCGCCTGCACCACCCTCCCCGAGGTGTACGAGACCGGGGTGGTCGCCGCGCGCGACGTGCTGGGCTCCGCCGTCGGGGGCCTGGTCCAGGTGGAGCAGGACGAGTGGCACCCGGTGGCCGCGGACCCCGCCGAGGAGGAGGCTGCCGCCGGGGCCGTGCTGGCCGACGGCGACGTGCTGCGCGGGCTGCTCCGGCACCGCGAGACGTGGCGGTCCGGCCCGGTCACCCCGGACGACCCGCACCCGCGGCTGGCCGCCCCGGTGCTCGTCAACGGTGCGCTGTGGGGCGTGCTGGTCGCGGTGCGCGACGAGGGGACCGAGCCGTTCCGTGCCGACGACGCCGCCCGCGCCGAGGTGCTGGGTGCGCTGGTCGGCGCGCACATCGCCCGGCTGGACCTGGCCGAGCAGGTGCGGCACCTCGTCTCCGACGACCCGCTGACCGGGCTGAGCACCCGCCGGGTGGCCGACGAGGCCGCGCAGGCCGCGATCGACTCCGGCGACGAGACCTGCATCGTCATGTGCGACGTCGACGGCCTCAAGCGGGTGAACGACGACCTGGGCCACGACGCCGGCGACGACCTGCTGCGCGCGGTGGCCGGGGTGCTGCGCCGCGCGTCCTCCGGGCTCCCGGGATCGACGGCGGCCCGGATCGGCGGCGACGAGTTCTGCATCGTCACCAGCGGCATCCCGCGATCGACGGTGGTGCAGGTGATGGAGTCGACCGTCGGTGACCAGCCGCTGCCGCACGGCGCCTCGCTGTCCTACGGCATCGCGTCCTCCGCGCGCGGGTCGCTGGGCGCCGTGACGACGCCCCGCTCGCTGTTCCGCCGGGCGGACGCCGCGCAGTACCACGCCAAGCGCAGCCACGCGGCGGCCCGTGCCCGGCAGTACCGTGCCGACGACCCCGGGGCCGTGCTCGGCCGCACCGTCGGCGCCGCGGTGACCGCGTTGTCCGGCACCGGCCCGGGCGTGCTGAGCCGGCTGTGCGCGGTGGCCTCGGCCACCACGGAGGCCATGGGCGGGTCGGGCTGGACGGTCGCCCGCGACGTGCCGGCCGGCGATCCGGGGGCAGGCGGCGACGTCGGGACCTCGACCGCGGTGGTCGCCCGGGGCGGCACCCCCTCGCTGCACGTCAGCGGCATCCGGCCGGTGCTGCTGCACCGCGCGCCCTGGTTCGTCACGCTGGAGACGACGCTGCCGGCGGACGACCGCACGGTGGAGACCACGCTGGACACGCTGCTCGCGCTCGCGGTCACCGGCGCGGACTGACCGCGGCGCCGGCCGCGCGGCCCGCGCGCCGCTGGGCTCAGCCGTGCAGCGGCAGGGTGAGCGTCGTCGGCGCCTCGGCGACCACCCGCACCGGCACGCCCCAGTCCTGCGAGTTCAGGTGGCAGGCTGGGTACTCGATCGCCGGGTCCGCGTCGCAGCTGGCCGCGCGGGCGGTCACGTGCAGCACGCCCTCGGCGACCTCCGGGTTGATCCGCAGCACGCGGGTCAGCGGCACGTCGTCGCCCGCGCCGTCGAGCAGCAGCTCGGCCGGGGTCGCGGACACCCGCAGCATCGTGGACGGGCCGAAGCGGTCGTCGTACTTCTGCCCCGCGGCGGGGGTGAAGACGACGTCGAGGGTGAGGTCGCCGGATGCGATCTCGGTGACCGGCCGCTGGGTGCGGTGCGCGCCGGAGTCCAGGAGCTCCCCTGCGAGGGTCGCCGGCAGCGCGATCCGGGTCAGCCGGTGCGCGGCCGACTCCACGACCAGCAGCGTCACGCCCTCGCCCTCGGTCAGCACGACGATCCCGCTCGGCTCCGCGAGCCCGGTGGCTAGCGTGCTCACCTCGCCCGGACCGTCGGTGCCGGGCACGCCGGGCGACCAGCGGCGGACCGCACCGTTGTAGGTGTCGGCGACGACCACCGATCCGTCCGGCAGCACCGCCACGCCGAGCGGGTGCTGGAGCAGCGCCTGGTCGGCGGCGCCGTCGCGGTGGCCGAAGTCGAACAGCCCCGCCCCGACGGCGGTGCCGACGCCCGTGCCGCGCCCGAAGGCGTCGGCCGGTCCGGAGGGGCGCGCGGCGACGGCCTCGGCCACGGCCTCGACGGGGGCGGCGACCATCAGCCCGGGCAGCGCGGTCAGCCCCGGCAGCGCGACCGTCGGGGTCGCCGCGCCCGCCTCCGGCACGTCGAGATACCGCAGCGCCGAGACCTCGGAGTCGGCCAGCCAGATCCGTCCGTCGGCGGCGACCGCCAGCCCGGAGGTCTGCGCGAACCACGCCTCCGCCGGGTCGCCGTCCACCAGGCCCTCGTTCATCGTGCCGGCCACGGGCTCGATCGCGCCGCGCACCGGGTCGAACGCCCAGATCTGGTGGTCGCCGGCCATCGCGACCACGGCGGTGCCGGTGCGCTCCGACCAGACGACGTCCCACGGGGAGGACAGCGGCACCTCGCGCGCCGGGCGCGGCGCCCCGTCGACCCGCCACAGGTCCGGGCGGCCGGGCAGCGGCGCCGGGACGGTCGGGTCGCCCACCAGGTACTGCTCGCCGGTGCCTGCCACCGTGGTCACCGTGCCGTCGGCGAGACGGACCCCGCGCAGCGCGTGGTTCACGGTGTCCGCCACGAGCACGTCGTAGCCGACCCGCTCGGCGATCTCGGCCGGCAGCAGGGTCAGCCCGTTGGGCTCGCTGAACCGGGCCTGCTCCGGACCGCCGTCGACCAGCCCGCGCTCGCCGCTGCCGATCCGCCGGACCAGCGTCTCGCCGTCCGCCGCCAGCACCGCGAGCCCGTGGTGCCCGGCGTCCGCGACCAGCACGGTGCCGTCGGGCAGGGCGACCGCCTTGGCCGGGAAGCGCAGCGTGCCCGCCACCGGCTCCGGCGGCACGTAGGGACCGTCGCCGCGGTGCAGCGTACCCTTCGCCTCGTGCTCGGCGACCAGCTCGCGCACCAGCGTCTCGACGTTGCTCCGGTGCCCCTCGCCCGCCATCTGCGCGACCACGTAGCCCTCGGGGTCGATCACCACCAGCGTCGGCCAGGCGCGTGCGGCGTACGCCGACCAGGTGACGAGCTCCGGGTCGTCCAGCACCGGGTGGTGCACCTCGTACCGTTCCACGGCGGCGGCCAGCGCGACCGGGTCCGCCTCGTGCACGAACTTCGGCGAGTGCACGCCGACCACGACCAGCACGTCGCGGTGCTGCGCCTCGATCTCGCGCAGCTCGTCCAGCACGTGCAGGCAGTTGATGCAGCAGAACGTCCAGAAGTCGAGCAGGACGACCTTGCCGCGCAGGTCGGCCAGGGTCACCTCGCGGCCACCGGTGTTGAGCCAGCCGCGGCCGATCAGCTCGGAGGCGCGGACCTTGGGGAGTCGGGTGCTGCTCGCGGTCACGGGGACAGTCAACACGACGCCGGGCGCGACGCCCTCCGCGCGCCGTGGGACGTCACCCGTCAGGGGTGGATCATCCTGAACGTCCGCTGGGAACTGCGATACGGTCCGCCCGGGGCAGGGCTGACGACGCCGGTCCCGACGCCGTGATCCTGGAGGAGCAGACCATGCCCGCGCCCGACCCCTCTCCGCAGCCGGGGGACCCGACGCCCCCGCCCGTGACGCCACCGCAGGGCGGGGCCGCCGTCCCCGCCGCCGCGGACGACAGCACGCCGGTGCGCGGGGTGCCTGCGGTGCCCGCGCCGGAGGGCGCGCAGCCGCCGGTCGCACCCGTCCCGCCGGCCACGTCGCCGGTCGCTCCGTCCGCCCCGCCGGTCGCCGCACCGCCGGTCGCCGCCCCGCCGGTGACGTACCCGGCACCGGGTCAGCCCGCGGGCTACCCGCAGCCGATCCCGCCCGGTCAGCCGGTCCCGCCGATCGCTCCCGGCCAGGCGGCCCAGCCGACTCAGCCCGTGCAGCCGGGTCAGCCCGTGCAGCCGGCAGGGGGCTACCCCGCCCCGGTCCAGGTGTCCGCGCAGCCCCCCGCCGCGCCCGCCTACCCCGCACCGACCTACCCCGCGCCCGGCCAGACCGCTCCGGGCCAGCCCGTCGGCCCCGCGCCCGTCCAGTACGGCCCCGCGCCCGGTCAGCCCGGGCAGCCCGCGTGGGCCGGCGCCGCCCCCGTCCCCGCCGCGCCCAAGATGCCCGTCCCGTTCCCGGCGCTGCTCGCCTCCGCCGCCCGCCGCGCCGGCGCCGGCTACCTGGCCGCGCTGGTGCTCGCGTTCGTGCAGACCGTGCTGCTGATCGGCTTCACCGACGAGATGCCGCTCGGCGCCGTGGTGTCCCTGCCGGTGCTGCTGGTCTCGATGAGCCTGCTCGGTTCCGCCTCGGTCAGCTACACCGAGTCGTCGATGTTCGTCGACTCGTCCTTCGACGCGTCACTGCACGTGGTCCCGCTGACGCTGCTGCTCGCGCTGCTGGCCGGCGTGGTCGTGGTGGCCACCCTGGAGCGGAAGGCCAATCGCCTGCCGGCCGCCGAGGGCACGCTGCCGCGTGACCGGTGGATCACCGCCGCGCTCACCGGTGGTGTGCTGACGGTCGGCGGGTCGATCCTCGCGGCGGTGCTGCGCGTGTCGGTGCCCGATCAGGAGATCCGACTCGGCGCCTTCGGCTTCGCCCTGGTGCTCGGGGCGTTCCTGGTCGGCGGCGTCGCGTCGGTGCTCGGCGACCTGCTCGGCCGTCGCGGGTCGGTGCACCCGCACCGGTTCGGCCTGCGGGTCCGTCCCACCGGCGAGATCCGTGCCGCGCTGGCCTCGGTGTCGACGCTGCTCGGCCTGCCGGCTGTGGTGCTGCTGGTGGTCGGCCTGGTGTGGATCGCCGTCGAGTCCGCCGACGTGCTGCTCGGCGTCCCCGCGCTGGTGCTCAACGTGCTGGTGTGGGCGGTCGCGATCGTGATGGGTGGCGGGATCTCCGCCGCCGGCGGCAGCTCCTTCGGCGACTCGAGCTCCGAGGTGCAGACGCTGTTCGGCTCCGGGGTGCCGGGGTGGGCGATCGCCCTGCTGCTCTTGCTGGCGCTGGTCGCCACGCTGGCGTCCGGCCTGGTGCTCGCGATCCGTCGCCCCGGCGCGGGGTGGGGACGCGCGTGGATCACGCCGCTGGTGTTCGCGGTGGTCGCCGGTCTGCTGACGCTGTTCAGCGGTGTGGTCGTCTCCGGCGGGATCAGCCTGGGCGGCGTCGGCGGCTCGACGAGCGGCTGGATCGGCATCGCGCCGTGGTGGTTCCTCAGCCTGGCCGTGTGGGCGGTCGGCGTCGAGGCCGTCGCGCGCTACGTCGTGCCCTTCCTGATCCGGCTGCTCCCGGAGGCGCGCCAGCAGGCGCTGTACCGGAGCGCTGCTGCTCCCGCCGCTGCGGGGGTGCCCGGCGCGCCCACGACCGACGGGTCGGCCCCGGCGCAGCCCGGGATCCCGGTGGCCGCGCCGCTCAGCCCGACGGCGCGCCGCTGGGTGCTGGTCGGCGGGATCGGGGTCGCCGCGCTGGTGGTGCTCGGTGTCGGCGGCGCCATCGCCGTGTCGCAGATCAACCAGCGCGTGTTCGGTCCCGAGCAGGTCGCGCAGGACTACCTGGACGCCCTGGAGGCGGGTGACGCCTCCACCGCGCTCGAGATCGGCTCGGTCGACACGCTCGAGATGGACGAGGCGCTGCTCACCGACGAGATCTACGCGGCGGCGACGGATCGCCCGACCGACGGCCGGGTGGTGGACGTCGAGCGCTCCGGCGACTCGGCGGTGCTGACCGTGGAGTACCAGCAGCGGGGCGCGACGGTCACCGAGACGCTGTTCGCGCGTCGCACCGGATCGACCGCCGTGCTGTTCGACGAGTGGCAGCTGCGGGGCAACTCGATCGGCACGATCACCCTGTCGGACAGCGCCGGTGGCGACACACTGACCGTGAACGGGGTCGACGTGGTGCTCGCGGACGGCTGGACGCTGGCCGCCCTGCCCGGCACCTACACGCTCACCGGTGCCGAGTCGCGCTGGCTGGACTCGAGCGAGACCTCGGTGACCGTGCGCGGCACGGGCTGGGCCGAGGCGGAGACCCCCGCGGCGACCCCGAGCGACGAGCTCGAGACCGAGGTCGACCGCCTGGTGTCCGAGTACCTCGCCACCTGCATCGCCTCGACCGAGACGGAGCCGGCGGACTGCCCGAACGAGTCCTGGGTCTACTACGACCTGGCGGGCGTGGCCTGGACCCTCGACTCCGCACCGGTGGTCGAGCTGAACCTGGACTACTCGTGGGAGGAGGGCGAGTACGTCCTCGACACGGTGACGCCGGGGTCGGCCACGCTCACCGGCACCTACGCCGAGGAGACGTGGTCGCACGCGGTCGGCGAGCCGTACTCGGAGACCGTGGACATCGAGATGTACGGGACGATCATCGTGGACGGCGACGACGTGCGGTACGAGTACTCGCGATACTGACCGCACCCGCAACGCGAGCGTTGCACAACCGAGGGGCTGATCAACCGTTGGGTTGATCAGCCCCTCCTGGCGTCAGCGGGCGGTCGGCGTCAGCCGAGCACCTCCGGCAGCGCGGGACGCTCGCCCTCCGGCAGCCCGAGCACGTGCTCGGCCAGGAACCCCTCGACCACCTGGTACCAGACCTTCGCGTGCTGCGGCGTCAGCACCCAGTGGTTCTCATCGGGGAAGTAGAGGAACCGGTGCGGGGTGCGGCCCTGCTCGTCCGCCGGCAGGCCGGAGCGGGACAGCAGCTCATACCAGAGCCGCAGGCCCTCGCCGATCGGCACCCGGTAGTCCTTGTCGCCGTGCACGACCAGCATCGGGGTCACGATCTTCTCCACCGACAGGTGCGGGGAGTTGGCCAGCGCCATCTCGGCCGTCATCTCCCGCTCCCAGTAGAAGGAGTCGTCGGTGGTCGGCCCGAACTGGTCCAGCGCCCACAGGCTCGCGTGCGTGACGATCGCCCGGAACCGGTCGGTGTGCCCGGCCACCCAGTTCGCCATGTAGCCGCCGAAGGATCCGCCCATCGCACCCGTGCGCGTCGCGTCGATGTCGTCCCGGGCGATCGTGGCATCGGTCGCCGCCATCAGGTCCGTGTACGGCGCCGCACCCCACGCACCCCAGCCCCGCTGGACGAAGTCCTGCCCGTAGCCGGTGGACAGGGCCGGGTCCGGCAGCAGCACCGCGTAGCCGCGCGCCGCGAGGATCCACGGGTTCCACCGCCACGACCAGGCGTTCCACGAGCCGAGCGGCCCGCCGTGGATCCACAGCAGCAGCGGTGCCGGCGCGTCGGCCGAGGCGCCCTCGGGCAGCACCAGCCAGGACCGCACCGCCGAGCCGTCCTCGCCGGTGGTGTGCACCTCGGTCAGCGTGCCGGGCAGCGTCGGCAGCGGCACCGGGGAGAGCAGCGCCTGCGCGGCGACCGGCTCGCCGGAGGCCAGCGCCGTCGCCAGGTCGAACCGCACCGGGTGCGCCGGGGCGGCGTAGGAGGTGGCGAGCGCGTAGAGCGTGGCCCCGTCCGGGCTGACGTTCAGGTCGCTGATCACGGCGTCGTCCGCGGTGACCCGGGTGACCGCGTCCGTGCCGAGGTCGACGTGGAAGACCGGACCCCGGCCGAGGTCGTCCGCCGCCACCAGCAGGCCGGTGCCGTCCCGCGTCCAGACCACCTCGTGCGGCCAACGGTCCCACGCCTCCGCCACCCGGCGGGCGGCCGATCCGTCGATCCCCACCACCCACAGCTCCTCGCGCGGAGCCTGCGTCGGGGTGCTCAGCGTCTCGCGCACGTAGGCGACCTGGCGGCCGTCCGGCGAGACCACCGGCGAGTAGACGTCGGCGCCCGGGTCGTCCACCAGCACCGTACGCGCACCCGAGGCGACGTCGATCGCGACCAGCGTGTTCCGCAGCGATCCGCGCGCACCCGGCAGCGTCCAGGCGACGACCACCGTGCTGCCGTCCGGCGTGACGGCCGGGTCCTGCTCGCGCAGGGCGCCGCCGGGGGCCGGGGTCAGGTCGCGCAGGTCCAGCGCCGGGGCCTTCTCCCCCGCGGCCGGGGTGGTCGCCACCGCGGCCAGATCAGCGGCGAACAGGTGCGGCACCGCCGGCCCGAGGTCGTGGTCCCAGAACCGCACCGGGTACGCGTCGTGCAGGATCGCCGCGACCTTCGCGTCCGCGCGCACCCCGATCAGCCGCTCGTCCTCCGCGTCGTCCGTGGCGCGCGGCAGCACGTCCGAGGTCAGCACCGCGACCGGCGCCTCGGCAGCCACCGCGGCACCGTCGATCCCAGCCTTGCGGCGGGCGACCACCCGGGCCTCCGCACCGTCGGCCGGCAGCAGCCACAGCGCCGCGGGGGTGTCGTCGTCGGAGCCGCTCGCGTCCGGGTCGAGGCGCGCCGAGACGAACAGCAGGTCGCCGGCCGAGGTGAAGCGCGCGCCGCGCTCCCCCTTCGTCGAGCGGGTCAGGCGCCGGGCGGGGGCGGCACCGGTCGGGTCCACCTCCCAGAGCGCCGAGACGTAACGGGTGCGCTTCTCGTCCAGGGTCGCGACGGAGGTCACCAGGCGGGTGCCGTCGGGCGAGAGGGTCAGCCCCGACAGCCGCGGCAGCGCGACGTAGGCGTCGAGGTCGTGGAACGGGGTCGCGGGGGCCGGCTCGGCCGGCGTCGGCTCAGAGGTCACCCTGCCGTCCTATCACGCGCGGCTCGTGCAGGTCCCGCGCGTTTCCGCACGCGCCCCGCGCCGTCCCACGCTCGACCCGCGTGATCCCTCGCCTGACCCGCGTGATCCCTCGCCTGACCCGCGTGATCCCTCGCCGAGTTGTCATCTTGTGTCGCTTCAGAGCCCCCCGAAGCGACAAGTTCTGACAACTCGGCGGACGGAGACGCGCGCCCGGGCGAGCGCAGGCCGCGCGTGGGTCTCAGTCGCGCGGGGCGGAGCCGTCGCGGGCGGCCAGGCGGGCGAGCATCTCGTTGTACTCGTCCATCTCCAGATCGCCCTCACGGGCCACGCGGCGGTCGCGCCGGCGTGCGGTCCGCTCGTCGTCGCGCGCCCAGGAGAACGCCACCGCGATCGCCAGCGCCAGCGTCGGCAGCTCGCCGATCCCCCAGGCGACGCCCCCGCCGCGCTGCTGGTCCACGATCGCCGACGGTCCCCACTCGCGACCGAGCAGCCCGAACCAGTCCGGCACCAGCAGCACCTCGCCGGTGACCAGCGCGATCCCGAAGAACGCGTGGAACGCCATGGTCGCGAACAGCAGCAGCAGCCGCTGCGGGTAGGGCAGCCGGGTCGGCCCGGGGTCGATCCCCACCAGCCCGTTGACGAACAGGTACCCGGCCAGCGAGAAGTGCACGACCATCACGACGTGGCCGAAGCCCGAGGTCAGCGCCCACGAGAACACGTCGGTCCAGTAGAAGACGATCATCGACCCGGCGAAGTTCACCGCCGCCACCACCGGGTGCGCGAAGAACCGCCCCCACCGGCTGTGCACCAGCGCGAGCAGCCACTCCCGGGGCCCGCGCGACAGGTCGGCGTCCGCCCCGCCCCGCGCCCCGGCCGACGAGCGGGCGGGCAGCGCGCGCAGGGCCAGGGTCACCGGCGCGGACAGCGCGAGGAAGATCGGCGCCACCATCGCCAGCAGCATGTGCTGCACCATGTGCGCGCTGAACAGCACGTGCCCGTACATCGCGGCGCCGCCGGAGGTCGTCCAGAAGAACAGCACCATCCCGGCGGTCCAGGACGCGGTGCGCGCCCAGGGCCAGGTGTCGCCGCGCCGACGCAGCCGCAGCACCCAGCGCAGGTACACGATCAGCCCCGCGACGGCGGCGCACGCCCACAGCACGTCCCACCGCCACTCGGTGATCCAACGCAGTGCGGTCGGCTCCGGCGGCAGCGCGTGACCGGTGACGATCTCGGCCGGCGTCGGATCGGTGATCGGGTCGTCCGGCACCGGCGGCGCGGAGGACCCCAGCGCCACCGCCACCCCGGACACCGCGCCCATCACCGCGAGCTCCACCGCGACCAGCCGCCAGAACAGCCCGGTCGCGCGCGCCCGCGTGGTCCCCGCGCCGAGCCGTCGAACCACGCCGCGCCGGTGCGCCAGACCCAGCAGGCCGAGCACCCCGAACAGGGCGATCTTCACCAGCAGCAGCACCCCGTAGCGGGTGCCGAGGTCGGACCAGGTGCCGATCCGGATGATCGAGTTGACCGCCCCGGACACCGCGACCAGCGCGAAGCACCAGCCCGCCACCACCGAGAACCGTGCCACCGCCGGTGCCAGGTCCGCACCGAGCCGGTGCGCCAGCGGCGACAGCGCGACCAGCGTGCCGATCCACACCGCCGCGCCCACGAGGTGCAGGAACATCGAGATCGACGCCAGATCATGGCTCGCGGCACCGGCGGCGTGGCCGGTCTGCGCGTTCTGCCACAGCGCGACGACCACCAGCAGCGAGGTCCACGCCGCGGCGAGCGGACCGTTCACCAGCAGCGCCACCGCCGTGACCACCGCCGCCGCGATCACCTGGACCAGCAGCACCCTGCCGAGCTCGAACCGGGTGACGAACTGCCCGAGCTCACCGCCGAACGCCGGGTCCGACAGCGACAGACCCGCCACGTTCGCGTAGGTCAGCACCAGCTCGGCGACCGCGGACAGCGTCCACACCGCCGACGCCAGCGCGGTCACGCCCGACGCCGCCCGGATCACGCCCGCACGGTCGGGGCTGCGCCGCACCAGGATCCCCGCGAGCAGCAGCAGACCGCCGAGGGTCGCGGAGGCGGCGATCTCGGAGGCGGTCGACGCGATCGGCAGACCCCAGCGGACCAGGGCCCCCGGATCGCGCAGCACCTCGGCGTCGGACGCACCGGTGAACGACACCCCGGCCAGCACCGCCGCGAGCGCGAGCAGCGCCAGCGCGCCGATCCGCACCACGCCGGCGGTCGCGCCGGTCGCGCCGACCGGCTCCGTCGCCGTCGGGGTGCCTGCCGCCATCAGTCCTCCGTCCGGTCCCCCGCACGTCGGCGCTCACGCACCACGAACACCGCGACGGCACCGGCGGCCAGCACCGCGACCACGATCGCGACGATCGCGCCCGCCGCCAGCCCGGAGTCCTCGTCCTGCGCGGTCTCCTCGGCGACGGTGCTCGGGCTCGCCTCCGGGCTCGCCGGCGACAGGGTGGTGACCTCGGGGGTCACGGTCGGCTCGGGCTCCTCGGTGGCCATGCCGGCGTCCGGGGTCGCCGGGGCGCCCGGGTTCGCCTGGCCGATCGTGATGTCGGCCGAGGCGGTGAAGGTGAAGGTGCCGGAGATCGGGTGGCCGTCCACGGAGGTGACGCGCCACTGCACCGTGTAGGTGCCGGCGGGCAGCGTGCCGGCGAGCGCCTGGCTCACGGTCACGTCGCCGAGCTCGGCGGCGCCGTCGCTGACCGTCGAGCCGTCCGGGGCCAGCACCACGATCTCGGTGCCGAGGGCCTGCGCCGCCTCGTCGAAGGTGAGCGTCACCCGCTCCGGCGCGGTCGCGACGGTGGAGCCGTCCGCCGGGTCGGTGCCCTGGAGGCTGTTGTGCGCGGAGGCGTGCGGCGCTGTGAGGACGATCGCCGCGAGCGCCAGCAGCGCCGCCGCCAGCACCGCGAGCAGTCGGGCGGCGGGGGCCGCGGACCGCGGGGCGACGGCGACGCGGGCACCGGCCCGGGCGCTCGGGCGGGTGGCGGACGGACGGCGGTCGGGCGTGGGCTGCGAGATCACCGGCCCATCATCACCCGCACCACCCCCGCCCCGCGCGCGAGGTGGCGAGGATCACCCGGATCCCGTCGGCCGGCGGTGCCGCTCCACGAGCGGGCGTCGAGCCGTCCACAGGCCCATCGTCGAGATCCGGCCTGTGGACGACGGTCGAGCGGGTGCTCGCCGTGCCTACCGTCGACCCGTGACCACCCTGCTCGCGGACCTCGACCCCGCCGACCGGCCGCGCGAACGGCTGCTCCGCCTGGGCCCCGACGCGCTCTCCGACGCCGAGCTCGTCGCCCTGCTGCTCGGCTCCGGACGCCGCGGCCGTGGGGCGGTCGACCTCGCGCGCGACCTGCTCGACGCGCACGGCGGGCTGCCCGGTCTGTCCCACGCGCTGCCGGACGACCTGCGCGACACCGTCGGGGTGGGCGACGCCAAGGCCACCCGGGTCGTCGCCGCGCTCGCCCTCGCCCGCCGGTTCGGCACCTCCACCGACCGGCGCGAGACCGTGCGCACCCCGGCCGACGTCGCCCGGATCGCGGGGCCGCTGCTCGGTCCGGACGACCACCGGGTCGCCGTGGTGATCGGTGATCGCGCCTGCCGACTGGTGGACGCCCTCGTGCTGCCGGTCGGTGCGCACGACCGGCCGCCGCCGGTGCGCCCGGTGCTCGCCGAGGTGCTGCGACGCGGCGGGGTGACCGTGGCGCTGGCGCACCGGCACGCGGTCGCGGCCGGACGCGAGGGCGAACCGGCGGGCGCCCCGGTGGTGATGCACGACCTGGACGCCGACGACGTCACCGTCCACCCGGCCGACCACGCCCTCGGGCGCGCGCTCGACGCCGCCGGAGCGCTGTGCGGCGTCCGCCTGCTCGAGCACCTGGTGCTCCACGGCGACGGGTGGGTCCGCGTCACCGATCCCCCGGCGCGCACGGCGAGCGGCCGCCGCGGGGTGTCGGAGCGAGGAGGCAGGATGATCGCGTGACCGACCCCGCCGCCCCGCCCGTCATCCGTGTCTCCGCCGCCCTCATCACCGACCCGGACGGACGGCACCTGCTGGTGCGCAAGCGCGGGACCACGGCGTTCATGCAGGCCGGCGGCAAGATCGAGCCCGGTGAGCACCCGCGCGACGCGGTCATCCGGGAGATCGGCGAGGAGCTCGGCGTCACCGTGCACGCCGAGCAGGTGCGCGACCTCGGCCACCACGAGACCGTCGCCGCCAACGAGCCCGGCCACCTGCTGCACGCCGAGGTGTTCGCCGTCGACGGGGTCACCGACGTGGCCGCCACCGCCGAGATCGCCGAGGCCGTGTGGGTCGACCTCGACCAGGCCGCGCTGCTCTCGCTGGCCCCGCTCACCGCGACGCTGCTCGGGGTGACGCCCACGGCGCGCTGACGCGGGGCGGCCGCCGCGCGTCACCCGGCGTTCACCCGCGCATGATCCGCTGGCGTCGATGAGCCCGACCGACCACCCGGACCTGCTCCCGCTCGCGCTGCTGCTCCTCGCGCTCGGCGTCGCCACCACGATCGGCCTGATGGTGCTCACCGCCCCGCCCGCCGACCCGCGCACCCCGGTGCGGCCGACCCGGAGGCTCGACCCGCCGACGGAGACCCTGCTGGTCGCCGCGGAGGTGGCCGGATGGCGGCAGCGCAGCGGCACCGCACAGCTCGCCGCGCTGGTGCACCGCGGGGTGCTGCGCCTGGATCCGTCGGCTCCGGGCACGATCGAGGTGGCGGACGCGACCCGGCTCGACGCGCTGGAGCGCGACTTCCTGTTCGCCCTGCTGAACGGCGAGCCGCGCACCGGGTCACGCACCCGGCTCGACCCGCAGGACCGGGGAACCGCCGCCCGGGTGCGCCGGGTGCACGCCGCCGTCGCCGAGGTCGCCACCGACCGGGGCTGGCGGTACCGGCCCTCCCCACGGCGGGGCGTCTGGGCGCTCCGCCTCGCGATCGTCGCCCTGCTCGCCGCGTCGATCCCGCTGGCCGTCCAGGACGAGCGCACCCGGTTCGTGGCGCTCGCGCTCGGCGTCGTCGCGCTCACCGTCGCGTTGCCCGCCGCCGGCCGGCGCCGCACCACCGCACGTCCGCTCACCGATCGGGGGGCTGCCCTGCGCGACCACGTGCTCGGCGTCCAGGACCACCTCCGGTTCGACGAACGGCGCGGCGACGGCACCGCCCTGCACCCCTACGCCGTCGCCCTCGGCCTGCTGCCCCGCTGGCGCCGCCGGTACGGCGAGGAGGACCCGACGCTGCGCGCGCTCATCGCGTCGCTCGGCGGGGACCAGGAGGAGAACGGCTACCAGGACCTGCAGCCCGACGACGCCTGGGCGCCGCCCAAGCCCCCGCCGTCCGACTGAGGTCCGCCGCCCCGTCGTGCCCCGGGACCACCAGCACCGGGCACCGCTCCGCCTGCGGCCTGATGTGCCGCAGGGAGCCATGGGACGAATCTGAGGGGAGCAACGAACCCCGAGGAGGAGTCGACAGTGAGCAGGAAGAAGCACCCGGTGCTGGCGGTGACCGGCGCGGTCGTCGGGTGCGCCGTCGTGGGCGTGATCGCCGGTCTGTGGGCGTTCGGGCCCCGCCTGGGCATCTGGATCGTGCCGCCGACCCCGGAGCGCTACGGGAACGAGACGCTGCGGCTGCTGGACCGTGGCCTGTACGCCGAGGGACCGGAGTGGGCGGACGCGCGGCGGGCGGCGCAGCAGGCGCTCGACTCGGCCGGCTCCTTCGCGGCGGCCGACGCCGCCCTGGCCGACGCGGTCGCCGTCGCCGGCGGCCACCACTCGGCGATCCTCACCGCTCCCGGCACCGGGGCCGGCACCGATCCGGAGCCCGCGCCGTCGGTGACCGTCGACCGGCAGATCGCGACCGCGCTGGTCCCCGAGTTCACCGGGGACGCGCAGGCCGCCCAGGCGTACGCGGACACCCTCGCCGACGGACTGGTGACCTCCGGGGCGTGCGGGGTCGTCGTCGACCTGCGGGGCAACGGCGGCGGGGACATGGGCCCGATGCTCGCCGGGCTGAGCCCGCTGCTGCCCGACGGCGACCTCACGACGTTCGTGGTCGACGGCCGCTCCACCCCCGTACGGCTGACCGACGGAGCGGTGTCCGGCGGTGGCACCCCGATCAGCACCTCGGCCGGATCGACCACGCTGGGCGTGCCGGTGGCGGTGCTGACCGACTCCGGGACCGGCAGCTCCGGCGAGCAGGTCGCGATCGCGTTCCGCGGTCTCGACGACGTGCGGTCGTTCGGCGAGCCCACCGCCGGGTACGCCAGCGTCAACCAGTCCTTCACGCTCTACAGCGGATCGACGCTCGTGCTGACCGTGGGTGAGACCCGGGGCCGCGACGGCACCCTGTACGGCGACCGCCCGATCGAGCCCGACGAGGTCACCGGTGCCGCCGAGGCGCCCGACCGCGCGCTCGCGTGGCTGCGGGAGCGGTGCGGCTGACCCGCGCGCGCCCGACCCCGCGCCTAGGGTCAGGGGCATGGCCCGAACCGTCGCGACCACCCGCACCGTCGACCTGCCCACGCTGCTCGACTTCGTCCGCCCGCGGCACCACCTGCTGCTCGTCACCACCCGCCGCGACGGCCGTCCCCAGGTCTCGCCGGTCAGCGGGGGCGTGGACGACCAGGGGCGGATCGTCGTCTCCACCTACCCCGGACGTGCCAAGACCGTGAACGCCGAGCGCGACCCGCACGTGTCCGTCGTCGTGCTCTCCGACGAGTGGAACGACGCCTGGGTGCAGGTCGACGGCGACGCCGAGGTGCTGCACATGCCCGAGGCCGAGGACGCCCTGGTCGACTACTACCGCTGCATCGCCGGCGAGCACCCCGACTGGGACGAGTACCGCGCCGCCATGCGCATCCAGGGCAAGTCGCTGATCCGCGTCACGCCGACCCGCTGGGGGCCGATCGCCACCGGTGGCTTCCCCGCCGACGTCGCCGCCCGCCTGGACGGCTGAGCGGAGCGGCGGCGGTCACCCGCGCAGATCGGGACGCCCGTCGGCGTGGTCGAGGTGCCACTGCTGCCAGAAGGTCATGACGCAGGTGTGCGGTCCGGCCGGGTCGACGACCGCCGCGGGAACGCGGTTCATCCACCCGGCGACCCGCACCGCGCGCAGGGTGTCGGGATCGAGCCCGTCCAGCGCCGCCGTCGCCGGGGTGCTGTACCCGACGCCGCGCGGTGTGCCCGGCCCGACGAGCACGTCGTGGTGCATCAGCGCCACCGCGACCAGGCCCGGGTCGACGGTGCCCGCCGCTGCCGCTTCCAGGACCCCGGGCAGCGGGGTGCACACGATCCACCGCTCCTGGTCACGCCACTGCGGGAGCAGCCGGTCGGCCTCCTGCGGACCGACCGGCACGACGGCGCGCTCGCTCTCGCACCACGGGCACCCGTCCGGCCGAGCGCTCACCTGGTCGCTCCTCTGCGCGGCCGCTCGATGATCGCGTCCAGCCCGTCGGTCATCTGCTCGGTCATCGCTCGGCCTCCACCGCCGTCACGGCTGCTGCGGCACCTGCGCCGGCCACGGCCCGGCGAACTTCCCCGGTACCGCCACCACGCGGGTCGGCGATCCGAGCGCCTGCTCGACCAGCCGCGTGACCCGGCTGGACAGCTCGGCGAGAGTGTCGCCCCACTCCGTCGGGCGCGGGGTGGTCTGCGACATGTCCAGCTCCTCCAGCACCATCACCGGCGTCGGCAGCGCGGGGATCGAGACGTCGATCAGGCGCTGCCAGAGCGTGCCCGGCCGCACGACGACCTCGTGCTCGTCCGGCTGCGCCGAGAACGCCGCGATGCTGCGTCCGGTGCGGTTGAGCAGCACGAGCAGCGGCGCTGAGAAGTTCTCGCTCGCCACCCGGGGATCGCGCGAGGACGCGAGGACACCGGTCACCACGCCCAGCGGGGGCGGCACCTCGTCACCCGGACCGAGCCCACGGAACGTGATGCCGTTGAACGCGGGCAACTTGGCCAGCGCGTCCAGGAAGTCGCTCACCGGGCTGCTCATCGTCGTCGCTCCTCGCGATCGTCGTAGCGGGGGACCTCGTCGTCGGGGACGCGCTCCCAGGAGCCGTCGGGCTTCTGCCGCATCAGGTAGGTGATCATCGGATCGCGGCACTTCGCGATGCCGATGTCGCCCGGCTGCAAGGGTCGACCACGACGCGCCGTCGCCTCGTCCTCGGCGCGCGCCATCATCGCGCGATGGAACGCGAGAAACTCCTCGTCCGTCATTCCTTCGGTCTCCGACGAGTGGTGCTTCTTGGGATCGGGCCTCGGATCGGGGTCCTCGTGGGTCATGGCTGCACCTCGTTCCCAACGAGCCGGTAGTGGCCGGCGGGAGGCTTCCCGCCGACGTCGCCGCCCACCGAGACGGCTGAGCGGGGCGGCGGTGACCCGCGCCGGCCTTCCGGGTCGTCGTGCCGGGGGCCTCGCCGCCGGGCACGCGGTCCCAGGAGCCGTCCCAGGCGTCACCCCCCACTCACCGCGCTCGCGCCTGCCGCACCCCGTCCGGCGACATCTCGAACCCCACCCGGTGCCCCGGGTTCACCACCACACCGGACCCCTCCGGCATCATCGCCAGCAACGCCGACCCACGCAGCGTGATCGCGTAGGGAGCCAGGTGCGTCACCTCACGTGCCCGGTCGAAGGTCGTGAACACCGCGAGCATCTGCACACCCTCGCGGTCGTACAGCACCGGCACGAACCCGGCGAAGCCCTCGCCGACCGGCGCACCGCTCGGCACCACCAGATCGGCACCCAGGAACGCGCCGATCACGTCCTCCTGGGCGCCGGCCATCGCACGCTCGATGATCGCGTCCAGCCCAGACCCGTCAGGCGCCTGCTCGGTCATGCGTCAGTCTCCTCATCTCTTCTGCGGTCAGCTTCCGTCACAGTGGCGCTGGCATCCGCGACCAGGTCGCGGGATGCCGCTGGAGGCAGGTCGAACCGCCAGGGCCCAGCCGGATCGAGCACCAGCGCGCTCCCCCTGTTCCGCGCCGCCCACCTGGCCACGGACTCCCGGTGCAGCGCCTCGTCGTCGTGGCAGTCGAGGTGCGCGGCGTCGGTGGTGGAGTACGCCACCCCCGGCGGCGCGTCCGCGGCGACGATCACCTCGTGGTGCAGCAGCGCGACAGCCACCTCACTCGGGTCCACCTCCCCGTTCGCGCCGAGCTCGACCAGCGAGGGCACCGGCGTCTCGACCGCCCACCGCGCGCGCTCGCGCCAGTTCGGGATCAGGTCGTCGGCGAGCGAAGGGTCGGTCACGAGCACCAGGCTCAACGTCTCGCGCCACAGCGTGCCGCAGCGGGAGCACAGCCAGAGCCGGAGCTGCTCGTCCAGGTCGACCACGAGGTACGGCTCGTGCCGGCCGGTATACGCGAGCGCCTCGCAGAACTCGCAACCGGCAGGGCTCTCGATCATGGGAACCTCCGCATGGGCCGCCACGAGCCGTCCTGCATCAGCTGGAACAGCACGCTGCCGTCCGGCACCGGCGGCGCACCGTCGAGCACGTACTCCCGTGTCTCGTTGACGAGGAATCCTCCGGTGCCGGGCCTCCCCGGTGCGTCCGCCGTCCGGACCGCGGTGTGACCCCCAGGCATGTAGTGCGGCCAGCCGCCGGCGTCGACAGCGTCGGGGGCTCTGGGCGCGAAGCCGTCACGAGGGAACGCGATCCCGTAGATCTCCGGTGCGCGGCCCTCCCGCGCGGCAGCCAAGTACTCGCTCTCGATGCTCGGAGCGTGCCCGGTCTGCCGGAGCACGTCGTCCGGAGTGCGCAGCCGTGCCGCGTCGTCGAGCGACATGTGGAAGAACGGACTCGACGGTGTACCCAACCGGGCGTTATCGCGCAGGTAGAACCGGAGGTTGGTGTCGCTGAAGAACGCGACGCCCCAGTCGCGAATGCTGGTCGGCACCGCCCGCGCCGCGTCCCCCGCCGCCTCCGCCGCGCCCGACCCCGCCGCGCCCGACCCCGGCAGCCGCCCGCGCACCCCGGACGCCAGCCGCGCGAGCGCGTCGCGCATGGCCTCCAGCAGGTTCTTCAGCGACCGCGCCGAGGTGAGCACGTCGATCACGGACCGGCCGATGCGGGTGGCGAGGGAGGAGACGCGCGTCGCGACCTGCGTGACGACGACCGGGGTCGCCAGCCCGAGGGTGAAGACGACCTCCGCCGCCCAGGAGATGATCGAGCCGACGAGCTGCGCGAGGGTGTCGCGGACCAGGTCGTGCACGACCTGCACGACGGTGGAGCAGGTGCGCAGGGCGGAGCCCATGGCGGAGGCGGAGTCGCCGGCGGCGCGCACCCGGTCGGCCAGGCCGTTCGCGTAGGCGGCGTAGGAGGTGATGGCCGCTCCGGACATCGCCTCCAGGTCGGCGCGGACGATCCGGTCGAGCTCGTCGCCGGCGCCGGTCATCGCCCCGGCGACGTTCTCCCAGGTGGCGGCGTGGCCGAGCACGGCCCCGGCGTCGCCGGTCAGGTCGTTCAGCCAGCCCTTGAGCGGTTCCAGGTGCTCCATCAGCCAGCCGAGGCCGGCGGCGATCAGCGATCCCAGCGGGTCGGTGACGGCGGCGGCGGTGTCGAGGGCGACGCCCACGCCGGACAGGCCGCTCGCGAGCCAGTTCCCGGACCGCAGCGAGGACGACAGGTCGGACACCGACTCGAGCAGGCCGGCGCCGCCGAAGGCGGTGGAGGTGTCGACGGCGTCGGCGACCAGCGGGTTGGCGCTCACCGGTCGAGCACCCGGGCGATCCGGCGCATGCGCTCCTCGACGCGCTGGTCGGTGTCGTCGTAGGCGGCGGCCATGGCGCGCAGGCCGGTGACGGTCTGCTCAGCGGCCTCGTGCACGGCGGCGATGGCGTCACGGGCGGCAGTGTCGGTGCCGGAGACGATCCCGGGCAGGAACCCGCAGAGGATGCCGAAGGCGCCGCCGTTCAGGTCGGTGGACGCGGCGGCCTGCTGCGCGGTGCCGATGTCGCCGGCCACCTGGTCGACGCGCGCGGAATGTCGCCGCAGCACCTCGCTGTCGATCTCGAAGCCGTCGTGCGAGGCCATCAGCGCAACCGCTCGACCAGCTCGCCGCGCAGGTGCTCGGTGACCGGGGACTCCTCACCGAAGGCCTCGGCGGTGATCGCCAACGCCTGCCGCCCGGCGTCCCGGCTCGCGGCCTGCGCGGTCTCCACGATCAGCCGCCCGAGGTCGCGGGCGCCGAGCCGCATCCCGTCCTCGGCGATGTCCACGTCGAGCAGCCGACCGGCGGGATCGGCGGCCACGGTGACCTCGCCGCGACGGGAGCGTGCCTGACCGCGCACCCGGTCGAGCCGTTCCTTGACCTGTCCGGCCCGCTCGGCGCGCTCCTGCGCGGCGCGGATCTCCGCCTCGACGCGCGCGATGGCGGCGTCCGGGTCGTCGAAGAAGCTGCTCACCCGCCCGAGGCTAGCGCCCGGTCCGGGCGGGCGGCGGACGAACCTGCGCCCGCCGGCGCGCTCACCCCCAGACGAGCGCCTGCGCGGGGTCGGCGAGGATCGCGGCGACGTCGGCGAGCACCCGGGAGCCGAGCTCGCCGTCCACGAGCCGGTGGTCGACGCTCAGGGCGAGCTGGGTGACGTGCCGGACCTTGATCTTGCCCTTGTGCACCCACGGCTGCTCCCGGATCGCCCCGAACGCGAGGATCGCGGCCTCGCCGGGGTTGAGGATCGGGGTGCCGGTGTCGATGCCGAAGACGCCGACGTTGGTGATCGTGATGGTGCCGTCGGCCATGTCGCGCGGGGTGACCTTGCCGGAGCGCGCGGTGGCGGTGAGGTCGGCCAGGCCGAGGGCGAGGTCGTGCAGGCCGAGGCGGTGCGCGTCCTTGATGTTGGGCACGACCAGACCGCGCGGGGTGGCGGCGGCGATGCCCAGGTTCACGTAGTGCTTGTAGACGATCTCCTGCGCGGCCTCGTCCCAGGACGCGTTGACGTCCGGGTGCCGGCGGACGGCGAGCAGCAGCGCCTTGGCGGCGATCAGCAGCGGGGTGACCCGCACGTCGGCGAACTCGCGGTCCTCGCGCAGCTTGGCGACCAGGCGCATGGTGCGGGTGACGTCGACGGTGTGGAACACGGTGACGTGCGGGGCGGTGAACGCGGAGGCGACCATGGCCTCGGCGGTGCGCTTGCGCACGGACTTCACCGGGACGCGGGTCTGGCGGCCGTCGGGCGAGACGGTGCCGGAGGCGAGCCACGGCTGGTCGTCGCCGGGGTAGGTGGCGAGGGTGCGTGCCTCGGCGCCGGCCTGGTGGGCGAGCACGTCCTCGCGGGTGACGATGCCGCCGGGGCCGGTGGGCTGCACGGAGTCGAGGTCGACGCCGAGGTCGCGGGCGAGCTTGCGCACCGGCGGCTTGGCGAGCGCCCGCGTGCCGGCCGACGGGGCAGCGGGCGCGGGCGCGGCGGCTGCGACCGGGGCGACGGGGCGAGCAGGTGCGGGCGCAACCGGCGCGCCCACAGCCGGGTCGCCCTCCGCGGACACGGTGCGCGCACGACGACGGCTCGGCGCGGCGGCGGTGCCGTAGCCGACCAGCACCGCACCCCCGCCCGGCTCCTCCGCCGACGCCCCGGACACGCCCGACGCGACCGGTGCCTCGGCGGGCGCCGCAGCAGCCGCAGCAGGCTCGGACCCCGTCCCGTCCACCGGCGCCGCCGGCCCGTCCGGATCCGTGTCGATCACGATGATCGGCGTGCCGACCTCGACGGTCTCGCCCTCGGGTACCAGCAGCTCGGTGACCACGCCGGCGTAGGGGCTGGGCAGGTCCACCAGCGACTTGGCGGTCTCGATCTCCACGATCGTCTGGTTGATCGTGACCGTGTCACCCACGGCGACGTGCCAGGCGGCGATCTCGGCCTCGGTCAGGCCCTCGCCCGCGTCGGGGAGGCGGAACTGCTGGTAGGACGGCACGCGGTGCTCCTCGGTGGTGCGGTCTGCGGGGCGGGAGGTGTCAGTGCGCGAGCACGCGGTCGACGGCGTCGAGGACGCGGTCCAGACCGGGCAGGTACTCGTGCTCGAGCTTGGCGACGGGGTACGGGGTGTGGAACCCGCCGACCCGCAGCACCGGTGCCTCCAGGTGGTAGAAGCACTCCTCGGTGATCCGGGCGGCCACCTCGGCGCCGGTGCCGTAGAGCACGGGGGCCTCGTGCACGACCACGCAGCGGCCGGTGCGGCGCACGGAGGCGGCGATCGTGGCGGTGTCCAGCGGGGAGATCGTGCGCAGGTCGACGACCTCGATGCTGCGGCCCTCGCCGGCGGCCGCCTCGGCGACCTTGAGCGCGGTGGCGACGGTCGGGCCGTGCGCGACGAGCGTGACGTCGGTGCCGGGGCGCAGCACGCGGGCGCCGTCCAGGGTGGACGGGGCGGCGAGGGCGTCGGCCTCCAGGTCGACCTCGCCCTTGTCCCAGTACCGGCCCTTGGGCTCGAAGAACATCACCGGGTCCGGCGAGGCGACGGCCTGCTGGATCATCGTGTACGCCTCGGCCGGGTCGGACGGGCTGACCACGCGCAGGCCGGCGGTGTGCGCGAACAGCACCTCGGGCGACTCGCTGTGGTGCTCGACCGCCCCGATCCCGCCGCCGAACGGCACCCGGATCACGACGGGCAGGTTGAGCCGCCCGCGCGAGCGGTAGTGCATCTTGGCGAGCTGGGTGGTGATCTGGTCGAACGCCGGGAAGATGAACCCGTCGAACTGGATCTCGCACACCGGGCGGTAGCCGCGCAGCGCGAGGCCGATCGCGGTGCCGACGATCCCGGACTCGGCGAGCGGGGTGTCGACGACGCGCTCGGTGCCGAAGTCCTTGGCGAGCCCGTCGGTCACCCGGAACACGCCGCCGAGGGCGCCGATGTCCTCGCCCATCAGCATGACCTTGGGGTCGTGCTCCAGGGCGGCGCGCAGGCCGAGGTTGATCGCCTTGCCGAACGTGAGGCGCTGGGCCATCAGTGCTCCCCTCCGACGAACGAGGACTCGTAGTCGGCGAACCAGGCGCGCTCGGCGTCCACCACGGAGTGCGGGGTCGCGTACACGTGCTCGAACATGGTGCTCGTCTCCGGGCGTCCCAGCGCGCGGGCGGCGGTGCGGACCCGCTCGCCCAGGGCGTCGGCCTCCGCGGCGACCTCGGCGGTGAAGGCCTCGGACAGCTCGCCGGTGGCGGTCAGGTGCGCGGCGAGCCGGTCGATCGGGTCGCGCTGGCGCCAGTAGTCCTCCTCGGCGGCCGACCGGTAGCGGGTCGGGTCGTCGGAGGTGGTGTGCGCTCCCATCCGGTACGTGAACGCCTCGATGAAGGTCGGGCCGCCGCCGGACCGCGCACGCTCGACGGCCTCGGCGGTGACCGCGTAGCAGGCCAGCACGTCGTTGCCGTCCACCCGCACGCTGGGCACGCCGAAGCCGGGGCCGCGATCGGCCAGCGGGACGCGGGCCTGCCGGGTGGTGGGCTCGGAGATCGCCCACTGGTTGTTCTGGCAGAACAGCACCAGCGGGGCGTTGTTCACGGCGGCGAAGACGAGGGCCTCGTTGACATCGCCCTGCGCGGTCGCGCCGTCGCCGAAGTAGGTGACCACGGCGGTGTCGCGGGCCGGGTCACCGGTGCCGACGGCGTGGTCGCGCTGGACGCCCATCGCGTAGCCGGTGGCGTGCAGGGTGTGCGAGCCGATCACCAGCGTGTACAGGTGGAAGTTGTGCGCGGTCGGGTCCCAGCCGCCGTGGTCGACGCCGCGGAACAGCCGCAGCACGTCGGTGAGGTCGACGCCGCGGGTGTGCGCGACGCCGTGCTCGCGGTAGGACGGGAAGACGTAGTCCTGCGGGGCCAGCGCGCGGCCGGAGCCGACCTGCGCGGCCTCCTGGCCCAGGCTCTGCGCCCAGAGGGCGAGCTCGCCCTGACGCTGGAGCGCGGTGGCCTCGGTGTCGAACCGGCGCACGAGCACCATGTCGCGGTACAGACCGCGCAGGGCGTCGGCGTCCAGGTGGGCCACCCGGGGTGCGTAGTCGGGGTGGTCGATGCGCTCACCGGTGGGGGTGAGCAGCTGGACCAGCCCGTCGTCGGTCAGCGGACCGCTGGAGCTCACGCGGTTCTCCTTCGCCTGCGGGGGCGGCCCCGGGGGCGGGACCGCTGTCGAACCTACGCCAGCGTAGGCTACGCAACCGTAGGTCCGTCCCCCGGGGCCCCGTCAAGACGGGCGCTCCCCCGTTGTCGCTTCCCGACAACCCCCGCACGGCGGCCGGGCTGGGCTACCTACTAACTAGTAGGTAGAGTGCGTGCTGGGCCCGAGGGCGGGTCCGGGCGCGGGACGTGCGAGGAGGCACCGGCCGCGACCTCGCGCGACGAAGGGTGACCACGGTGGACGAGCTGCTGTTCGGGGCCGCGTACTACGACGAGTACCTGCCGACCGACCGGATCGACCAGGACGTCGCGATGATGCAGGCGGCGCACATCAACGTCGTCCGGATCGCCGAGTCGACCTGGAGCACCCTCGAGCCGCAGCCCGGCGTCTTCGACTTCACGCACGTCGACCGCGCGCTGGACGCCTTCGAGGCCGCCGGGATCAAGGTCATCGTCGGCACGCCCACCTACGCGGTCCCGGCCTGGCTGGTCGCCCGCCACCCGGACGTGCTGGCCGAGACCTCCCGCGGCGAGGGGCGCTACGGGGCCCGGCAGATCATGGACATCGTCAACCCGGCCTACCGGTTCTACGGCGAGCGCGTGATCCGCCGCCTGATGGAGCGCACCGCGCACCGACCGGCCGTGATCGGCTTCCAGATCGACAACGAGACCAAGTACTACGACTCCGCCTCCCGCGACGTGCAGCGCGCCTTCGTGACCCACCTGCGCGAGCGCTTCGACGGCGACCTCGCCGCGATGAACCGCGCGTTCGGGCTGGACTACTGGTCGAACCGGGTGGACGCCTGGGAGGACTTCCCCGACGTGCGCGGCACGATCAACGGGTCGCTCGGATCGGCCTTCGACGCGTTCCGGCGCGCCCTGGTGACCGAGTTCCTCGGCTGGCAGGCCGGGATCGTGCGCGAGTACGCCCGCCCCGACCAGTTCGTCACGCAGAACTTCGACTTCGACTGGGGCCCGGGCTGGTCGTACGGACTGCAGCCGTCGGTCGACCACTTCGAGACCGCCGCCGTGGTGGACGTCGCGGGCGTGGACATCTACCACCCCACGCAGTCCCGGCTCACCGGCAAGGAGATCGCCTTCGGCGGCGACATGATGCGCTCGGTCAAGGGCGGGGCGAACTACCTCGTGCTGGAGACGCAGGCGCAGGGCCAGCTCGCCTGGCTGCCCTACCCCGGCCAGCTCCGCCTCCAGGCGTACAGCCACCTGGCCAGCGGCGCCGACGGCGTCATGTACTGGCACTGGCACTCGATCCACCACTCCTTCGAGACCTACTGGAAGGGCCTGCTCAGCCACGACCTCGAGAGCAACCCGACCTACGAGGAGGCCGGCGTCTTCGGCGGCGAGATCGCGCGGGTCGGCGGATCGCTGATCCACCTGCGCAAGCAGAACCGCGCCGCGATCATGGTGAGCAACGCGGCGCTGACCGCCCTGCAGTGGTTCACGCTGGAGACCGGGTTCATCGACGGCGCCTTCGGCAGCTCCCTCGGCTACAACGACGTGCTGCGCTGGGTCTACGACGCGCTGTTCGAGCTGAACGTCGAGGTCGACTTCGTCTCGCCGTCCACCGAGGACCTCGGCGGCTACGACCTGCTGGTCGTGCCGGCGATGTACTCCGCGCCGGGCAGCACCCTGGAGCGCCTGGCGGCCTACGTCGAGGCGGGCGGGCACCTGGTGACGACCTTCCGCACCGGTGTCGCCGACGAGAACGTCGAGGTGTGGCACGACCGCGCCCCGCACGCGCTGACCGGGACCCTGGGCCTGACCTACAACCAGTTCACCGTGCCGGACGGCGCCGGTCTGACCCTGCACGGCGACCTGGCCGCGGCCGCCACGCCCGCCGGGGACCGTGCCGCGCGGACCGTGATGGAGCTGCTGCGCACCGAGGGCGCCGAGGTGCTGGCCTCCTACGACCACACCGCGTGGGGCGAGTACGCCGCGATCACCCGGCACCGCTCGGCGGGCGGCGGCACCGCCACCCACCTCGGCACCATGACGTCGGCGGACCTGGTGCGCGACGTGCTGGCGCTGGCCGTCCGTGACGCCGGGCTGTGGGCGTGGCCGCAGGACCTCGCCGGCACGGTCACCGTCCGCCGGGGCACCAACGCCCGCGGCAACGCGCTGACCTACCTGCTCAACTACTCCGCCGAGCCGGTCACGCTGCCCAGCCCGGTCGCCGGCGCCTCCGTGCTCGCCGACGGCGCCCCGGTCGCCGAGGGCGACTCCCTCACGATCGCTCCCTGGGACCTCGTCGTCCTCGAGGGCTGACCCGGCGTACCCCGCCGAGGTTGCACGAAAGCAGGCTTCCCGCTCCGCGAAGGCCGCATCCGTGCAACCTCGGCGCACCCGGCCGCCCCACGCGCAGGATCGGCGCGGGAGCGCATCCACCGCGGGGTACCCTCGCACCCGTCGAGGGGAGACAGGTGTGACGACGCAGGACGGTCCGGGTCCGGGCCGCCGCCGGGTGCGGCTGAACCCGGAGCAGCGCATGGCGCAGATCCTCGACGCCGCGACGCGTCTGGTCGCCCAGCACGGGTTCTACGGGATCTCCTTGCAGGCGGTCGCCGACGAGGTCGGGATCACCCAGGCCGGGCTGCTGCACCACATCGGCAGCAAGGAGGGCCTGCTCGAGCTGCTGATCGCCCAGCGCTACGACCGGCGCGGCACCCCCGAGGACTTCCTCGCCAGCGGCGAGCCCGGCTCCCAGCACCCCGACGGCCCCTCGTTCCCGGCGTACTGCCGGTACCTGGTCGGCATCAACGCCTCCCGGCCCGAGCTGATCAAGCTCTACATGGTGCTCGGCACCGAGGCCGCCTCCGAGGGCCACCCCGCGCACGACTACTTCGCCGACCGGCCGGACCAGGTCTGGGAGTACTACCAGGACACCCCGTGGCGCATGCCGCCCGAGGTCGGGCCGTTCTCCGGCCAGCGCGACCTGGTCGAGATGGTCATCGAGGCGATGGACGGCATCCAGGTCCGCCTGTTCCGCCGGCCCGCCGTCGACCTGCGCGACGAGTGGGCGCGGTTCGAGCGGGTGCTGTTCCCGTCACCGGTGTGGGACGGGTACCGCTAGGCCCGGCTGATCAGCGCAGCCGCCGCGCGGTCTCGATCCCGGCGGCGTGCTCCCGCAGGTACTCGCGCAGGTAGGGGATCGCGAAGTCGACGTACCCGTGCCCGACACGCTCGATCACCCCGGCGTCGATCAGGCGCGCCCGGTAGGTCGAGGCGTAGGAGTCGGACACCTGCAGGCGCTGAGCGATCTCGCCCGTGCGGGACGCGCCCTCGTCGACGGCCATCGCGAGCAGGTAGCCGCGGTCCACGTCCGACAGGTCCGCGAGCGCGGTGGCGTGCACCGTCGATCCGAGCCGTCTGCGCGCCGCCGCGATCCCCGCCTCCACCGCGGCATCGTCGATCATCGTCCCGTCGGCCCTGCGCCACACGTGGTAGCCGACGAGCTGGATCATGAACGGGTAGCCGCCGGTCGCCTCCGCCGCCGCGACCAGCGCCGGTTCGGCGATCTCACGTCCGCTCTCCTCGATCGTGGTGCGGAGCGCCAGACGCACCTCGTCCAGCGGGACGTCTTCGAGCCGGACCGGCGTGGCGCGGCGCAGGAAGGTCAGGACGTCGTCGTTGAGCAGGTCGGAGATCGACGCCGGGAGCCCCGCGAAGGCGATCGCGACCTCACGGTCCTCCCGGACCAGGTGCTGGAACGTGGCCGCCAGCGCGCGCAGGTCGTCGCGCGCGGCGTGGTGGACCTCGTCGATCGTCACCAGCAGACCGGACCCCCGCTGCTCCAGCGCGTCGAGCAGGGAGCCCAGGTCGTCCCGCCACTCGACCGCCACGGCGGGCGCCTGCGCGAAGGTCAGCCCGCCGCCGACGACCGGGAGCGTGAACCCGGTGATCCGGCGGCCGACCGGGCCCCCGTCCCCGAGCGAGTCGATCAGTCGTGTCGTCGCGAGCCGGAGCCGGTCGATCAGGCCGACGGTCGCGGTCTCCGCGATCGAGACCCAGCCCTGCGCCAGCGCCACGTCGGCGACCTCGGTGAGCATCACCGTCTTGCCGACACCGCGCGCACCGGTGAAGACGGTCAGCCGCCCCGGAGATCCCGGGCCGTCGTCCAGGGACTCGCGGAACTCGTCGAGCACGTCGCCGCGTCCGACCAGTCGTGGGGGCGTCGCACCCGAGGACGGCTTGAACGGGTTGGGCGCCACGTCGTCCCCCTTTTTGATGGGTTTGGATCTTTTGGATTTTTAGATCTCTTCGATCCGTCCGATCCGCTGATCCACCCACCCTAGGTCGACGAGGGGCGCGTCCCGCTCAGCGCTGCGGCAGCCGCACGACCTCGACGAAGAACTCGTCGATCTGCCGGACCACCTCGATGAACCGGTCGAAGTCCACCGGCTTGGTCACGTAGGCGTTCGCGTGCAGCGAGTACGAGCGGACCACGTCCTCCTCGGCCTCCGAGGTGGTGAGCACGACCACCGGGATCGAGCGCAGCGCGTCGTCGCCCTTGAGCGCCTCCAGCACCTCGCGCCCGTCCATCCGCGGCAGGTTGAGGTCGAGCAGGATCAGGTCCGGCGTGGGGGCGTCGGCGTGCTCGCCCTCCTTGCGCAGGAACTCCAGCGCGCTCACGCCGTCCGACACCACGGACAGCCGGTTGGCGACCTTGTTGTCCTCGAACGCCTCCCGGGTCATCAGGACGTCACCGGGGTCGTCCTCGACCAGCAGGACGTCGATCACCTTGGACGTACGCGCCACGATCACTCCGAGTCGTCGGTGGGGTCGCCCGCGGCGGCCGGCAGGGTCCAGCAGATGCTGGTGCCGGGCCCCTCGTGCTCCCCGAGCCAGATGCGACCGCCGTGGTACTCGACGATCTTCTTGCACAGCGCCAGGCCGATGCCCGTGCCCTCGTAGACGTCCTTCGGGTGCAACCGCTGGAAGATCACGAACACACGCTCGGCATAGCGCGGGTCGATGCCGATCCCGTTGTCCCGGCACTCGAGCTGCCACGAGTCTCCCACCTGCCGGGCGCTCAGGTGGACGGTCGGCGCGCGGTCCGGGTCGCGGAACTTCACCGCGTTGCCGATCAGGTTCTGCAGCAGCTGGGTCAGCAGCGGGCGCTCGCCGCGCACCACCGGCAGCGGGTCGTGGGTGATCACGGCACCGGAGTCGGCGACCAGGTGCTCCAGGTTGTCCAGCGCCGCGGCGAGCACGTCGTCCAGCGGCACGTCCGCGAGCTCGCCGCCGACCCGGCCCACCCGGGAGAAGCCGAGCAGGTCCTGGATCAGCTGCTGCATGCGCTTGGCACCGTCCACCGCGAAGCCGATGTACTGGTCCGCACGGTCGTCGAGCTGGCCGCCGTAGCGCTTCTGCAGGAGCTGGGTGAACGAGGCGACCTTGCGCAGCGGCTCCTGGAGGTCGTGCGAGGCGACGTAGGCGAACTGCTCCAGGTCGCGGTTGGACCGGCGCAGCTCCTCGGCCTGCTCGGTCAGCCGGTCGTGGGCGTCGGCCACCTCGGCGGCGCCACGCTCGATCTCGCCGAGCTGCACCACCAGCGCGGTGCGCATCCGCTCGACGTCCTCGGCGACGTCGGCGATCTCCCCCGGGCCGGTCGCGTGCACGACGTGGTGCAGGTCGCCGTCGGAGACCGCGCGGGTGTCCTCGGCCAGCGCCTCCAGCGGCGCGGCGATCCAGCGGCGCAGCGACTGCCACAGCAGCGCGCCGCCGACGATCGCGGCGAGCACCAGCACCAGCACCGACGCGACGACCAGCCGGGTCCACGTGTCCAGCTCGCCCACGGCGGCGAGCCGGCGGTCGCGCAGCAGGTCGAGGTAGGTCTCGACGGCGCCGCGGGTCTGGTCGAACAGCGCCTGCCCCTGCTCGATCTGCTCGGGGGACACGGCGGCCGGGCCCTCGGCGGTCACGGCCGCGATCGTCGGGCGGGCGAACTCGGTGTCCCAGCGATCGGCGGCGGCCACCGCGTCGGCGGCGGCGGCCTGCACCTCGGTCGGGGTGCCCTGCGGGTCGGCGCGATCGGCGACCGCGGCCAGCGAGGACGTCACGTCCATCGCGCGGGTGTACGGCTCCAGCGAGGTCGGCGACCCGGTGAGCGCGAAGCCGCGCACGGCGGTCTCGGCGTCCACCAGCCGCGTGTACGCCGCCTCGGCCTCGGTGATCACGGTGAAGTACGTGCCGGTGACGGCCTGCTGCCGGTCGAGCATCCGCCACAGCGCGACACCCGAGCCGGCGACCACCAGCCCGAGCGCCACGCCACCGGCGGTCAGCGCGAGGCCGAGCCGGCGGCGCAGCGTGAAGTGCCGGCGCGGTCGCTGGGGGCCGGTCGGCGCCGGGGTGCCTTCGGTCGTCACGCGCGCCCGTCCCAGCCGAGCACCACGAGCGCGGTGTCGTCCACCAGCTCGCCGCCGTGCTGCCGTCGGACCTCGCGCAGCACGCTCGCGCCCACGTCCGCGGGTCCGTGGGCGAGCGCCCGGTCGGTCACCGCCAGCAGGCCCTCCTTGCCGACCCGGTCCGAGGTGCCGGCGATCGTCGCCTCCAGCACACCGTCCGTGTACATCATCAGCCGCCAGGCCGGACCCAGGTCGAGCCGTCGCGGCAACCAGGTGCCGCTCACCGGGATGCCCAGCGCACGGCCCCGCCCGTCGGTCGGCAGCAGCGTCGACGGGCGGTCCGCGCCGTCGCCGAGCAGCAGCGGCACCGGGTGCCCGGCGAGGTAGAGGTCCGCGACGACGCGCTCCGGGGCGACCTCCACCATCGACATGGTGGTGAACACCTCCTCGCGGCTCCGCTCCGAGATCAGCACCCGCTCCACCAGCGGCAGCAGGTCCGGCACCGGCGTGCCCGCCAGCACCAGGGTCCGCCACGCGGTGCGCAGCACGGCGCCCAGGGCCGCCTCGTCCGGGCCGTGGCCGCAGACGTCGCCGACGATCGCGAGCACCGATCCGTCCGGCCGCTCGACCACGTCGTAGAAGTCGCCACCGAGCACGCCGTCCCGGCCCGCGCGGTAGCCGACCCGCACCTCCATCCGCGCGTCCTGCACGGACGGGCGCGGCAGCAGGGCGCGCTCCAGCCGGGCGTTCTCCTCGGCGCGCACCCGGCTGCGCCACAGCGCCTGGTCGGCGTCCTGCAGCTGGCGCCGCTGCACGGCGTAGCGCACCGACCGGCCGAGCAGCGCGCCGTCGACCTCGCCCTTGACCAGGTAGTCCTGCGCCCCGGCCGCCACCGCCAGCAGGCCGGTGTCGCCGTCGGTGCGACCGGTCAGCACCACCACGGCGGGCGCCCCGGCGGCGAGCAGCCGTTGCAGCGCGTCCAGCCCCACCGCGTCCGGCAGGCCCAGGTCGAGCAGCACGCAGTCCACGTCGAGCCGGTCCACCGCCTCGTCCACCGTGCGGGCGCGCAGCAGCCGCACCGCCAGCCCGGCGTCCTCCAGGTGCTCGGACACCAGCAGCGCGTCGCCGTCGTCGTCCTCGACGAGCAGCAGGGTGATCAGGTCGCCGTCGGCGGGATCGCCGGGATCGATCGCCGGGCCGGACCGCGTGGTGGAGCTGCCCGAGGTGCTCGGGCGTGCGGGCGCAGAGCCGCTCGCAGGGTCGGTCACGGGCCCACCTCTCGTCGTCCGGTGACGAGCATAGGGTGACGGACCCTCAGCGGCGGGACGCGACCTCGAGCACCACGTCCGTGGCCTCGGCCTCGCCGACGCTGATCCGCACGCCGTCCCCGGCGAACGGCCGCACCAGCACGCCCGCCTCGGTGGCCCGCTGCGCGAACCGCGCGGTCTGGTCGCCGATCCCCAGCCAGACGAAGTTCGCCTGGCTGTCCGGCACCTCCCAGCCCAGCGCCCGCAGCCCGTCGAGCATCCGGGCGCGCTCGCGCACGATCCCCTCGACCCGCACCATCAGTTCGTCCTGCGCGCGCAGCGAGGCCACCCCGGCGAGCTGCGCGAGGTGCGACACCCCGAACGGCGTGGACGCGGCGCGGATCCCGGAGGCCAGCCGAGCGCTCGCCACCGCGAAGCCCACCCGCAGGCCCGCCAGGCCGTACGCCTTGGAGAACGTGCGCAGCAGCACCACGTTCGGGTGCGCGGCCAGCACCGTCAGCCCGTCCGGCGCCTGCGGGTCCCGCACGAACTCGACGTAGGCCTCGTCCAGCACCACCAGCACGTCGCGCGGCACCGCGGCCAGGAACGTCTCCAGCTCGTCGGCGTGCACGGCCGGACCGGTCGGGTTGTTCGGCGTGCAGACCAGCACGACGCGGGTGCGCGGGGTGATCGCCGCCGCCAGCGCCACCAGGTCCAGCCGGCCGTCCGCCGCCACCGGCACCGGCACGGGCACCGCGCCCGCGAGCGCCACCGAGATCGGGTACGCCTCGAAGGACCGCCAGGGGTGCACCACCTCGTCGCCCGCGTCGCAGAACGCCGACAGGATGTGCCCGAGCACCGCCACCGACCCGCAGCCGGCGACCACCTGCTCCGGCCGCACGCCCAGGTGCGCGGCCACCGCCTCGGTCAGCTCGGTCGCGTACATGTCCGGGTAGCGGTTGACGTCCACGGCCCCGTCCGCGATCGCCGCGACCACCGAGGGCAGCGGCGGGTTCGGGTTCTCGTTGGAGGACAGCTTGAACGCGGCGGCCCCGACCGGGACGCGGGCGCCCGGCACGTAGGCGGGCAGGGCGGCGACAGCGGGGCGCAGGGGCACGTGCTTCACGCGGTCAGGATGCCACCGCGCGGCGGTGCGGTCTGCGGGGTGGTCGCAGCGTGGACGCGGCGTGCATCCCGGACGGATCGCCGGGATCGCGGGACTGCGTGGGCAGGTGATGGCAGGATCGACGCATGAGGTTCGTGCTGCGCGTGCTGATCAGCGGTGTCGCCCTGTGGCTGGCCGAGATCCTGCTCTCCGGGATCTCGATCGTCGGCGCGGACTCCACCGGCGGTGAGATCGGCGTGATCCTGCTGGTCGCGCTGGTGTTCGGCATCGTGAACGCGATCGTCAAGCCGATCGTGCAGGTGCTGTCGATCCCGCTGTACATCCTCACGCTCGGCCTGTTCACGCTGGTCGTCAACGCGCTGATGCTGCTGCTCACCGCGTGGATCACCGAGCAGACCTCCTGGGGCCTGCGGATCGACGGGTTCGGCTCCGCGATCATCGGGGCGCTGATCGTGTCGGTGGTGTCCTTCGCGCTGTCGGTCGCGATCCCCCGCAGCCGCGACTGACCCCGCGCACACACCACGAGCCGCTGCGCGGCGGGTGAGAAGTGCGGCCGCGGGCGCGCAGGTGAGGGCGCACGGGGTCACCCGGTCGGCGCAACGGCCGGTCCGCGATCTGTTGCGACCCCCGAGACCCCGACCTAGCGTCGATGTGGTCCGGCTCACATCCGTGGCCGGTCCGGAGACTCAGGGGGAGTCGCCATGCGGGAGCACGCCGTGCGCGCACCCGGGGAGCGCAGCAGCGCGACCCGGTGGCTGCGGCGCGGTCTGCTCGCCGTCGGCGGACTGACCCTCGCCGGCGCCGCGATGGTGGCCTTGGCCCCCGCCGCGAGCGCGTCCGACACCCCGCCTCCCGGCGCGTCCGGGGGTCTGCTCGGTGGCGTCGGCGACCTGCTCGGCGCCGTGGTGAAGCCGGTCGCGGAGCACGTGGTCGAACCGGTGGTGACGCAGGTCGTCGCGCCCGTCGTCCAGGCCGCGGCCCCGCCGCCGCCCGCCACGCCCGCCCCGGCACCCGCCGCTCCGGCGGCACCCGCGACCCCGGCTCCGGCCACCCCCGCGGCACCGCCCGTGAGCACCCCGATCGCGCAGGTCACCACGCCCGTCGTGCAGCAGGTGGTGACCCCGGTGGCCCAGGCCGTCGCGCCGGTCACCCAGGCCGCCGCGCCGGTGGTCGGCGCCGTCGGGCACACGCTGGCACCGGTGACCACGCCGCTCGGCGAGCACGTGGTGCGCCCGCTGGCCCAGGCGCTGCGCCCGCTGGTCGACGGCCTCGCCGGTGGCGTGCTGGGACCGGTCGCGGGGCTCACCGAGCCGCTGCGCCCGGTGCTCGACCCGATCACCGGCGGCCTGGTCGACCCGGTCACCGGCGACGTGCTGGGCCCGGTGCTCGGCGCCCTCGACCCCGTGCTCGGCCCGCTGGTCGACGCGCTCGCCCCGGCCCTGACCCCGATCACCACGCCGCTCGTCGACGAGGTGCTGGACCCGGTGCTCGGATCCGTCGGCGGCACCCCCGTCGGCGACCTGATCGACCCGGTGGTGGACGCCGTGCTGCCGACCGTCGGCGGCGTGCTGCCGCTGACCCCGCTCGTCCCCGGCGCTCCCGGGACCCCTGGCGCACCCGGCGTGCTCGCGGTAGCTGCTGGGCCGGTCGGCAGCGGGGGCGTCGACCTGCCCGGCACCGCCGCGGCCGGGTCCGCTGCCGCCGGTGCCGCCCGCACGGCCCACGGCTCGGGCGTCCTCGCGAGCACCCCGTCCGACGACCGCGCGGCCCTCACCGCCGCCGGTGGCGACCAGCACCGCACCCCGCCCGCCGACCAGGCGCCCGCCTCCACCGGGACGACCGGTGCCGGCTCCGGGCACCGCGGCGCGAGCGGCCAGGACGTGCTCGCCGTCGTCGCGCTGACCGCCCTCACGGTCGGCTCCACCCGCCTTCTCGCCGCGGCCCGTGGTCGCGTCGAGCTGCCGCTCCGCTTCCGCGAGATCCCCGTCTCCCCTGCCTGAGTCCGGCCCCGGCGCCCACGGACGGTCCACCCGTCCGGCACCCACGGCCACCGCGCCGACCTCGGCGCACCCGACTCATCCGCAGGGGAACCACCATGAACACACACCTGAGGCGAGCGCTCCAGAGCGCGCTCGTCGCCGGCGGCCTCGTCGTCGCCGGTGCCGCAGCAGCCCACGCCGCCGACGACGACGGCCTGCTGTCCGGCCTGGGCATCCAGGCACCCGTGGACGTCTCCGTGAACCTGGGCGGTCTGACCGCCGGGCTGCTCGGCGACGCGACCACCACCCCCGCCGCACCCGCTGCGGCCCCCGTCACGACCTCCGCCCCGACCGCCACGGTCACCGGCGACGACTCCTCCGGCATCGCGTCCGGGGCCTCCGTCGCCGCACCCGTGTCGGTCCCGGTGACCGTCGGCGACGTGGCCGTCGGCCTGCTCGGCGACGCGTCCACCACCGGCGGCGCCCCGGCGTCGGCCCCGGCGGACGCGCCCGCCGCGACGGTCGACCGGGGCACCTCCGAGGGCACCGCCTCCGGCGCCTCCGTGGCCGCACCCGTGTCGGTCCCGGTGACCGTCGGCGACGTGGCCCTGGGCCTGCTCGGCGACGCGTCCACCACCGGCGGCACCGCCCCGGCGGGCTCCGGCTCGGGCACCGCTCCCACCGCCACGGTCGGCTCCGGCGACTCCGCGGGCCTCCTCGGCGGGCTCGGCGCGGCCGCACCGATCAGCGTCCCGATCACCGTCGGCGACGTCTCGCTCGGCCTGCTGGGCGACTCCTCGGTCGCCGGCTCCGGGGCTGCGACCCCGGCCGGCACGGGCACCGCCCCGACCGCCGAGGTGGGCTCCGGCGACGCGCAGGGTCCGCTCGCGGGCACCGGCGTCGCTGCGCCGATCAGCGTGCCGATCACGATCGGCGACGTCTCGCTCGGCCTGATCGGCGACTCGTCCGTCGCCGGCGGGTCCGGCACCGGCACTGCGCCGGCGGGCTCCGACGCCCCGACCGCGGTCGTCGACGGCGGCGACTCCGACGGCGTCCTCGGCGGCACCGGCGTGGCCGCCCCGATCAGCGTCCCGATCACCATCGGGGACGTCTCCCTCGGCCTCATCGGCGACTCGTCGGTCACCGGCGGCACCGGTACCGCGTCCGGCACGGGCGCCCCGACCGCCGAGGTCGGCTCCGGCGACTCCGAGGGCATCCTCGGCGGCACCGGCGTCGCTGCCCCGATCAGCGTCCCGATCACCATCGGCGACGTCTCCCTCGGCCTCATCGGCGACTCGTCGGTCACGAACGGCACCGGCAGCACGCCGGCGGCCGGCACCGACGGCCCGACCGCGGTGGTGGGTGGCGAGGGCTCCGAGGGCATCCTGGGCGGGCTCGGCGTGGCCGCCCCGATCGGCATCCCGGTGACCGTCGGCGACCTCGCGGTCGGCCTGCTCGGCGACGCGGCCGTGACCGGCGGCACCGGCACCTCCGGCTCCGACGGTCCGCTCGCCGTGATCGGCGGAGGTGACGGCGGCGGTCTGCTCGCGGACCTCGGCATCGCCCTGCCGATCGAGGTGCCGATCACGATCGGTGACCTGGCGCTCGGTGTGATCGGCGACGCCACCACCACCGGCACCACGGATCCGGGCACGGACCCTGGCACCGATCCGGGGACCGACCCCGGTACGGACCCGGGCACCGACCCCGGCACGGATCCCGGGACCGACCCGGGTACCGGCACCGACCCGGGCACGACGACCACCGTCGCGGCGACCGTCTACCTGTCCGACGTGCTGGCCGCGGCGGACCTCGACGGCTCCGCGAGCACGGTGCTCGGCCTGCCGGCCGCGCTGGCCCCGACCGGCGGCCCCGCCGCCCTGACCGCCCTGGCGGCCCTGGCCCTGATCGGCCTCGGCCTGCTGATGCGCCGCGTGCAGGCGGTGAGGCTGCACTGAGCATGCGTCGCTGACACCAGAACCCCACCGACCGGTGATGGATGCGGGTCCGTCACCGGTCGGTGGACCATGCCCGGACGCGCCGGGCGCGCGAGCGCGGTCAGGCGGTGCGGAACTGCCGGGCCATCTCGCGCTGCTCGTCCAGCACCTCGCCGATCTGCGCCTGCACCTCGTCCATCCGGCGGATCGTCGAGCTGACCGACTCGATCCCCCGGGACACCGCGGCGGTGTTCGACTGGATGTCGGCCACCTGCTGCTCCACCCGCGAGGTCGCCGCCGACGTGCCGCCCGCGAGGTCCTTCACCTCGGTCGCCACCACGGCGAACCCGCGACCGGCCTGCCCCGCGCGGGCAGCCTCGATCGTCGCGTTCAGCGCCAGCAGATTGGTCTGGTCCGCGATCGAGGAGATCACCCGGATCACGTCGCCGACAGCCGCGGAGGACTCCTCCAGCGTGCGCACCTCGCCGGCCATCGCCGCGGTCTGCGTCACGGCGGCCTCCGCCACCGCCATCGCCTCCGACGCGCTGCGCGACAACCGCTCGACGCTGCCCAGCAGCGCCTCCGACGCCGCCCGGTCCCGCGTGGTCGCACGCAGGATGTCCAGCCGCTGCGACACCAGCCGGGCCACGTTCCGCAGCGACCCTCGTCGGCTCTCGCTCAGCTCGATCGTCTCGGTGGTGAAGAAGTCCATCGTGCCGAGCACCTCGTCGCCCACGATCACCGGCAGGCACACCCCGGACCGGACCCCCGCGCGCTGCGCCGCCGGCGCCCGCACGCAGTCGGACAGCTCGCCGAGGTCGCGCACGAACACCAGGTCCCGCGCCCGCCACGCCCGGCCCGCCAGCCCGACACCCTCCGCGAACGACGCCGCCAGGGTCACCTGCCGGAACTCCGCACCCGCCGTGCCGGACTCCACCTGGAACCGCAGCGTCCGGGACTGCGGGTCGACGGCCCAGTACGAGCCGTACTCCCAGCCGAACTCCTGACGCACCGTCTCCAGCGCGGTCCGCAGCGCGGTCTCCTCGTCCGTGCACGCACCGACCTTCGCCACCGACGTCGTGACGGCCTTCTGGTCCCGGGCCACCTGCGCGACCTCCTCGGACGCGATCCGCGCCTCGATCGCCTGCGACACCGTGCGCGCCAGGATGTCCAGCACCGCCACCTGCTCCGGCCCCTCCGAGCGCGGCTGGTCCGACAGCAGGTCGAGCACCGCGACGACCTTGCCCTCCCGCCACAGCGGCAGCGTCATCGCCCCGCGCGCGCCCGCCCGCAGGAACACCTCGCCGCGCTCGCAGTTCGCCGCGTGCTGCTGGAGGTCCGCGACCGGGATCACCCCGTCCGACTGCCACGCCATCCCGCACAGCCCCACACCCGGCGGCATCCGGTGCGTCGGCGACATCCGCGTCAGCTCGTCCGAGAGGTGCCCCGCCTGCGACACGAACACCAGCTCGCGCCCGTCGGGACTCACCTCCCACGCCGACCCGTACTCGTAGTGCAGCCCGGTGCGGATCGACTCCAGCACCTCGCTCACCGCGTTCGTCGCCGTCAATCGCCCCAGCGTCCGGACCACCTCGTCCAGCGCGCGCAGCTCCCGGGCGACATCCGTGCCCGCGACGTCCTCCGCCAGCGCGGCAGACCGCCGCGATCGCAGCATGACCATGCCTGATCCCCCCTCGCCCCGCCCGCACCGGCACCGGCGCGCGACGGGCTCCCCCATGTCGAGTGGCCTCCCCATCGGCAGGCGTGGCGGGGGTGTGAGGGATCGCCGGCGGGCGGGCGGAAAGCGCTGTGCGCGACCCGCCGCTCAGGGGCGTGGACCCCGGCGTCGCCCCGGCTCCGTGGGTGCCTCGATCCGCCCGCGCGCCCGACCCAACGCGTACTGGGCGATCGGGATGCACGACACCGACAGCAGCGCCCAGATCACGTAGCCCGCGCTGAACGTCACCGGCTGACCGAGCACCGCACCCGCGACCGCCAGCGCGAGCAGCACGACGAGCACCAGCACCCCTGCCCAGCCGCGCCGGCGGCAGCCGCGCAGCACCCGGACCACCGGCCCGCCCAGCGCCTCGTGCTCGGCGACGCGCGACAGGTCGCGCATCCCTGCGGCGGCGAGCAGCGCCATCGGGACCAGGAACCACTCGCTGACGTTGCTCGTGAGGACGAACGACATGCCGACGACGACGGCGAAGCCCATGAACCGCGACGGCGGATAGACCTCCGCCCAACGGTAGGTGCGCGGCGTGATCATGCGCTCATCCCGCCGCCGACGCAGAGCACCCCAACGGCCGCGACGATGCCCGCCGACCAGTACACGAACATGGCTGGCCAGATCCCGAGCTCCTTCTCCGTCCAGCCGGTCGCCGCCTGCATCAGCCAGACGAAACCCCGCCGCACGGTGCTCCGGCACAGGACGAACGCGGCGGCCGCGCCCAGCAGGGCGATGCCGATCGCGATCTCGATCAGGGTGGTCATGCAGACTCCTTCGTCGACCAGGGCAGGAGCTCGTCCGAGTCCTGCGACGTTGCTCGCGGACGGCGCCCGAGAAGCGTCTCGACCGCGATCAGGGACCAGCCCCACGCGAACGCGATCAGGTTTGCCGTCGGGATGGCGATCGCCCCGACGATGTACGGCTCGCCCGCCAGGCCCACGGCCAGCACGAAGACCGCGAGCACCGCGCCGACGCAGTACCGGACGAGCGTGAGCACCGCGCGCAGGGAGGGATCCGGAGCGCGGACCAGGCGACCCCGCCATCGCGCGAAGAGGAACGGGACCTGCGCGTACACGATCGGGAGCACGGCCCACAGCACGAACAGCCATCGCGGCAGGGCGACGCTCGCGCAGGCGACCAGAGCCGGCAGCACGATCACTCCGACGAGCGCGGCGTCGGACACCAGGTCGCCTTCACGGGTGAACGGCTGAGTCATCCGGCCACCGCCCGCAGCACGATCACATTGATCATCGGCAGATAGCCGAAGTACAACGCCCGGAGGGTGAGCGGCGTCCAGCGGTGGCGCACCACGGCACTCGAGGTGGCACCGGTCGCAGGGACGAGACGTGCCCGGATCTCACCCTCGACCTGCGTCGCCAGTCTCGATGCGCCACGGGTCACGGTGACCGCGATCTCCCGGCCGTCATGCAGGCCGACGATGACGGCCCGGTCCCGACGCACCGAAGCGACCTCGGACCACGGGATCGTCCAGCCGTGCACAGCGCCATCGACGAACAACGCCTCGAACGCCAGCGTGACCTTCGGCAGGAAGACGCTCACCACGGGAACCGCCCAGAGGACCACGCAGCAGACGACCGTGACGACCGCCGTGCGCGAGCCATCGAAGGGCACGCGCGCGAGAGTCACGAACACGACCACCTCCAGCGCAAGCAGGAGCAGCAGGTCGCGTCGGGGCCGCAGGTGCACGACGGGCTCGCCGACCGACTGACTCACGTCCACGGCACGACCAGACGCAGGATCAGCGCGAGCACCAGCGGCAGGTAGACGATCAGCACGGCGTCCCGGGTGAGCAGGGTCGGCCATCGGTGCAGCAGCATCCGGTCGTCGGCGACCGGCTGCCACCGCGTGCGCGCCTCCTCCATCTGCGCGGCGACTCGGTCGACCACCGACTCCTGCTTGAAGATCAGTGACGCATTGGCCCGCTGAACCGCAGGCATCAGGATCATCCGGCCATCGACCAGCTCGACCAGGATCGACATCCGCCCGTGCACCCGAGCCACGTACCGCCAGGGGATCTGCCAGCGTCGAAGGAGCGAATCTCCGACGATGCCCTCCTCCGTCACGACGATCCTGGGCAGCAGAGCCGTGCCGGCAATCAAGACCCAGTAGAGAACGACCACGAATGCTAGAAGCCACGAGTACCCCGCGGGCGCAGGTGTCGCCGCGAGCCCGATCACGCCAATGGGGCCTATAACCCAGGCAGAGACTCGGGCCGCGCGCGAGAACCTGAAGGTGAGCGGGGGCAATTTCATCTCCATCCTCAGCAGGCCTGAGCCACTGTGCAGGTGAATCCCGGCAACCCGAGAGTTCCATTCAACATTCCACTCTCGACCAGATTCAAAGGTGCCGCCGGACTAAAGATCTCGATACCCTTTCCTATTCCTCCAGAAATCCCGACGATGATCAGGTTGACAACGAGGGCCTTGATGGACTCTTCGAAGTTCTTGCCTTGGAGGAGCATGTTGTTGCCGAACCCGAGGACCGCCACGCCCGCACCCAGAAACATGCACGTGCCGGCAGTCACGATGAGACAGGCACCGAATGCGCCGACGCCCGCGACGATGACGACGCCGTTCCCGATCGCTGCTTTGTGCTCGACCGTCCAGTCCCACGCTCCCCGCCATGCGTTCGACCACGTGAGACCGATGTCGTCCCACAGCGATGGGTCATGGCGCAGGGTCGGGCTTGCCTGCGGCCCACGCGCCTCCGGCCGGATCGGCACCGCCGCCTTGGTCCCCGTCCCCTTCCCGTACGGCCCGTTCGCCGAGTACTGGGAGTGCGGAAGCCCCGGGTCCGACCACGGCCGCAGCTGAGGGACGCGATCCCACACGCGAGCGTTGTAGTCAGCCACGCGCTGGCGCGCCGTGGCCGACGCCCGCGCCGCCCCCGGTGACCCCCACGCCCCGTCGATCAGCGGGTGCCCCGCGTACCCGAGCAGGTCCACCATCGACACCGGGTCGCCGAGCACGAACGCGAACCGGTTGAGCGTCAGCGGCGCGATGAGCAGCCCGCGCCAGGCGTCCGGTGAGGTCCACGTCCCCGACAGCGGGTCGTACATCCGCTGGTGGTAGCGGGCCCCGCCGGTGGCGAGGTCGGTCATCTGGCCGGAGTAGCCGGCGACGGACGCCCAGCCGGAGGTCTGCTGGTCGGCGGTGCCGTAGTCGTCGTAGGTCGCGAGCTGGGTGATCGACGCGGCGCCGGAGGCGGCGGACGCCTGGGCGACCACGGAGCCGAGGGCGTCGACGAGACCCCACCGCACGGCCCCGTCGGTCGTGCCGCGCAGGCGGTCGTCGGCCTGGAGGGCCACGGTGCCGAGGGTGTCGCGGACCAGGGCCACCTCGGCACCGTCCGACGTCCGCGCCGCGACGGGGTCGAGGCCGTCGAAGGTCCAGGTGGCGGTGACGGTGCCGGTGCTCTCGGTGGTGCTGGTCGAGACGGCGCGACCGAGACCGTCGTAGCGGTAGGTGGTGGTGGCGCCGCCGGCGGTGCGGGAGGCGAGCCTGCCGTCCGCGCCGTACTCGGCCCGCATGGTGAGCGTGCGGGTGAGCAGGGTGTCGCCGGTGGCGGTCGCGGTGATCCGGGAGCCGTTGCCGTCGAGCGTGTAGGCGATCTGCGCGCTCAGCGTCCCGTCGGTGACCTCGGCCGCGATCAGGTGGTTCGCGGCGTCGAGGGTGGACCGCCAGGTGACGTCGTGGTCGGCACCGGTCGACGTCCAGGACGTGAGGTTGCCGGTGGCGTCGTAGGTGTACTCCGCGGCGGTCCCGTCGGTCGCGGTGCTGCTGCGCAGGCGGGACAGGGCGTCGTAGGTCGACGCGGTCCGCTCGACTGCGCCGGGTCCTTCCGGCTCGGTGATGTCGAGGCCGGCGGGCGCGACGTGACCGACGGTGCGGGTGCGCGTGGTGACGTTCCCGGAGGCGTCGTAGGCGTAGTCGAGGCGCAGGCCGTCGCCCGCGGTGGCGACCGGGGTCGGCACGGGGATCGTGCGGGCGCTCAGGTAGTCGGCGGCGGCGGTGCAGCGGGGTGCGTCGCCGGCCGCGGGGGTGGTCCGTCCCGTGAGGTAGGTCGCGGCCGTCGAGCAGCCGACCCCGGAGGAGGCACCGGCGGCGGCGGTCGGTGCCTCCGGGGCGTTCTCGGGGAGCACGGCACGCCACGGCAGCAGGGTCGGTGACGACGCACCGGGTTCCCTGGCAGGTGACGCCACCCCGCTGACGTCCGGCGTGAGGTGCGCGATCGACACCGGCCGCCCCACCGCGTCGTAGGCCGCGGTCGTCGTGATGCCGGGCGATCCGTCGGCCTCGGTGCGCGCGGTGGCGGTCAGCCGGTTCTCGGCGTCCCAGGTGTGGACGAGGCTGCCCCAGGGGGTGTGCTGCGCGGTCGTCCGGCCCGCGGCGTCGAAGGTGGACGCGATGATCCGGTCGTCGGGCAGCGTCAGGGACACCACCTGACCGACCGCGTCGTAGCCGTAGTCGAGCGATCGTCCCTGGGTGTCGATCTGCCGGATCAGGCGTCCGGCCTCGTCGTAGGCCCAGGCGGTCGCACCGAGCCCGTCGGTCATGGCGATCGGCTGCTGCGCCGCGTCGTAGGTGAAGGTCGTCGGCGTGCCGCCGAGCGGCGAGGTCTCGACCAGGTCGCCGCGCTCGTCGTAGCGGTAGGTGGTGCGCTGCCCGCGCCCGTCGACCTGCGCGGTGAGCCTGCCGCCGAGGTCGTGCTCGGAGGTCCAGGTCCGGCCGGTGGCGTCGGTCTCGGTGAGCACGCGGCCGAGCGCGTCGTACGTGAACGACGTGGTGCCGCCCCGGCCGTCGGTGATCGCGGCGAGGTTGCCGTCGGGGTCATAGGCGTACCGCGTGGTGACCGGGTCGACGGCTTCGACGTCGGCGCCCGAGGACGCCGCCTCCACGACCTCCACGAGCTGGCCCGCGAGGTCGTGGGCGTAGGTGCTGCGGGTGCCCGAGGCGTCGACCGTCGCGATCTGCCGGCCGGCCGCGTCGTACTCGTAGCGGGTCACCGCACCCAGCGCGTCGGTGACGGCGAGCAGCCGCCCGGCGAGGTCGTACGACTGCTGCGTGGTCGCCCCGGTGGCGTCGGTGCGTGCGACCTCCCGACCGGCGTCGTCGTAGCCGGTCGTGCGGGTCCCGCCGAGCGGGTCGGTGGTCGAGACGAGCCGTCCCGCGGCGTCGTACGCGTACCCCGTCGTCGCGCCGAGGGCGTCGGTGACGGAGGTGAGCCGTCCGGCGAGGTCGTAGCCGTAGCGGGTGACGGCGCCGAGCGGATCCGTGGTGGCGCCCACCCGGCCCGCCAGATCGATCTCGGAACGCCAGACCTGACCCCGGCGATCGACGGTCTGCACCAGCCGCCCGGCGGCGTCGTAGCGGTAGTTCTCCGACTCGCCGACGGCGTCGACCGCACCCACCACCCGGTCCAGCAGGTCGTAGGTGTACCGGGTGGTGGCGCCGTACGGGTCGACCTCGGCGACGACCCGTCCGACGGCATCACGCACCACCGCTCGCGTCGCACCCGTGGCATCCGTCTGGGAGACCTGTCGTCCCACCGCGTCGTAGCCGTACGTGGTGAGCGCGCCGGAGGGCGTGCTGCTGGTCAGCAGGTTCCCGAGCAGGTCGTAGGTGCTCTCCCACCGCCCGCCGAGCGGGTCGATCACGGCGGTGACCTGGTCGGCGGCGTCACGCTCGTAGGTGGTGACCGCACCCAGCGGATCGGTCACCGTGAGCAGCGCGTCCTCGGTGGAGTACCCGTACCGGGTGACCGCACCGGTCGGGTCGGTGACCGCGGTGATGCGGAACAGGTCGTCCCAGGTGATCGTGGTGACGGCCCCGGCGGGATCGGTGATCCGCACCGGGTGGTCGAGGTCGTCGTGCTCGATCCGGGTCACGCCACCGAGCGGGTCGACCTGCTGCACCAGCCGGTCGCCGGCGTCCCAGACGGAGGCGGTGGTGGCGCCGGTCGCGTCCGTGGTGGAGGTGAGCCGGTTCGTCGCGTCGTAGGTCGCCGTGCTCCGGGCGCCGAGCGGGTCGGTCGTGGCGATGCGGTTGCCTCGGGCGTCGTGCTCGTACCGGGTGACGCCACCGGAGGGGTCGGTCTCGGCGCGGATGTTGCCGGCGTCGTCGTACTCGGTGCGACCCACGGTGCCGTCGGGGTGGGTCACCGCGATCAGGCGACCCAGCGCGTCGTACGCCCAGGTGGTCGTGCGATCCGCACCGTCCTCGCCGCCCTGATCGGTGAGCGAGGTGAGCGCACCGAGGGAGTCGTAGGTGCGGCGCACCGTCGTGCCGTCCGGCGCGGTCTCGGTGGTGAGGTTCCCGGCGCCGTCGTACCCGTAGGCGGTGACCCCGCCGGCGGCGTCGGTGAACTGCACCACCCGGTCCGCGGCGTCGTACGCGAACCGCTCGGTGCGGCCCAGGGTGTCGACGACCTCGACCACCCGTGAGCGCCCGTCGAAGCGGTATGTGGCCGGACGCCCCTCGTTGTCGGTGTAGACCACCGCGCGCAGCCCGTCCGCGTCCGGGGCGTCGGTGAAGGCCCAGGTCCGACGCGTGCCCTCAGCGTCCCACTGCTCGACCACCCGTCCCTCGGCGTCGTAGGCGTTGCGCAGGTAGGTGACGCCCGAGGCGTCGGTCGCCGCCGTCATCCGGTGCGCCGCGTCGTAGGCGAAGGAGCGCACGCGCCCGTCGGGCCCGGTGATCGCCACCAGGTCGCCGGCAGCGTCGTACCCCAGCGACCAGGTCCGGCCGTCCGGCAGCACGAAGGCGCCGATCCGGCCTGCACCGTCGGGCTGCACCTGGATCACCTGGCCGGCGGGATCGGTGATCGCGGTCAGCGGCAGGAACGCGTCGTCCCCGTCCGGCTCGCCGTAGGTCAGCGTGGTCGTCGCGCCCGCCCGGTCGACGATCTGCACCAGCTCGCCGATGCCCTCGAGGTCCGAGGCGTCGAACACGCGGCGCGTGCCGTCGGGGTCGGTCTGCTCCAGCCGGCCGTCGCCGAGATCGCGCAGGATCGCGGGGTTGCCGGCGTCGGCGACGAAGCCGCCCACCCCGTCCGGCTCGTAGAGGAACGACGCCCCGTCGCCCCGGACCACGAGCACCCCGCCGTCGGCGAACCGCTGCGCACGGGCACCGAGCCCGAACGTCCAGCCGGCGCCGACCCGGCTCGGCCGACCGTCCTGCGCGTTGTAGGTCAGGGCGACGTCCAGCGCAGAGCCGGCCGGGCCGGTCAGCGTGAGCAGCGGCTCGTCCTCGACCAGGTTGCCGGTGGAGAACGAGACGGGGTCGGCGCCGTAGGCCTGGTGGTTCTGGTGGCCGAGCTGCCGCCACCGCGCCAGGTCGTCGGCCGACGGGCGCGCCGGCCAGCCGCCGAGCGACGGATCGGTGCAGTCGAAGCCCTGGGTCTCCAGGTAGGTGCCGAGCCCGGTGAAGACGCCGTCGGCGACGTGCGGCATGCCGTCCTGGATCACCGGCCAGTCGAAGTTGTGGTCGAGATACAGCGTCTCCAGGTGCACCACCGCGCCCGGCAGCGCGCGGAGGTCGTCGTAGGGCAGCAGCGTGGAGCCGACGATCCGGGACGGGCGTCCGGTGTACCCCGGCAGCTCGGCCTCGAGGGAGGTCGCGGCAGCGAGCGCCGACGCCCCGTCGCCGGGGTAGACCTTGGATCCGCCGGAGGTCGCGGTGCCCCAGGGGTGGCCGGCCGCCGCGTCGAACGCCAGGGTCACGGTCAGGTCGGGTCCGAAGGCCGCCGCCATGCCGGCACGTACCCGCTGGGACAGCACGGTCTGCCCGGGGTCGACCCGGGTGACCAGCACGTCCGCGCGGCAGGCGGCCGCGAACCGCGCCGCGGTCTGCGTGGCCAACGCGATGCTGAACGGCAGCTCGGTCACCCGGCCGGAGGGCGAGACGGTGTGCGCGATGTCGTTGTCGGGGTCGAGCACGATGCGCGGGGTGGGGTCCGGGTCGGCGGGCGTCCCGATGACGACGAACTGCGAGAGGTGGTCCAGCTCGCCGTAGAGCACGCCGGTCGCCGCGTCGAGGTAGGAGGCGACGGCCGTCCACGCCTCGTCGGAGGTCTCCCGGGTGTAGAGCCGGACGGTGCCGGCGTCCACCGCCGCGCTCCGGTGCGGGTCCACCGGCACGTGCAGCACGACACCGGGATCCACGACCTCGTCCGTCTCCGGCTGGTCCTCGCCGTCACGGGGGATCGTGGTCGATCGGGTCGGGAAGCTCGTGCGCGCGGTGCCGTCGGGGGCTCGCGCGGTCACCTCGAAGGGCTCCACCAGCACCCGGGCACCGGCCGGCAGCCCCGTGCCGGCGCGAGCGGCGGTGACCGTGGCCGGGACGGCGCCGGGCAGGTCGTCGATCCGCACCGCCAGGTCCTCGGTCACCTCGTGGCCGGAGAACGTCACCTCGATCCCGAGGTCCGCGGCGGCGACGGTCGTGCTCCGGCCCGCGGCGACGGTGCCGTCGGGATCGGCGGCCTGCTGCGCGAGCGCGCGTGCCGGTGCCGTGAGCGCGGAGAGCGTGGTGGCGACCGGGTCGTCGGCGGGCACGGAGTCCGCCGCGACGGGAGGCGCCACGGCCGGCTCCGGGTCCGTGAGATCGTCCTGCTCGACCTCGGCCGCGAGCGCCTCGGCGATCTCCAGCACCTCGTCCGTGCTGAGCAGGACCGCGCGCTCGTCCGCCGTCGCGGTCCCGGCGAGCCCGGTCGTCAGCACCAGGGCGAGCAGCCCGGCGACGACGGAGCGGCAGCGGCCCCTCACGCCTCGGACCCGGGCTCGTCAGCGGCCGCCTGCGCCGCTACGGCTGCCCGGGCCGATCGCACCACCTGCACGCGGCGGACCAGCCAGCCGCCGGTGCCGAGCAGCGTGGCCGCGACGGTCGCCAGAGCCCAGGGCGCCCACCCCGTCGTCGCGAGGTCGCGCCACGAGCGCCGGTCGTAGACCACGCACGCCTGGAGCTGCTGGTGGTCGGGCACGCCGTCGGCGTCGAGGTCCTCGGTGCCGGTGGCGCAGGTGGTGTCCCCGCAGATCACCACCTCGGCCCAGTCACGGACCCCGTCGGCGTCGACGTCCTCCCGGCCGGTGGCGCAGGTGCTGCTGCCGCAGGTCAGGCGCTCCGCGACGTCCGGCATCCCGTCCCGGTCACGGTCGGCGTCCGGACGCACGGCGGTCGTGCTGCCGGAGGCGACCTGCTCGACCCAGTCGGGCAACCCGTCGGCGTCGGCGTCCTCGGCGCCGGTCGCGCACGTCGCCGATCCGCAGACGGCCTGCTCCACGGCGTCGGGGATGCGGTCGACGTCCAGGTCGCACGACCGGTCACCCGGGTCGCACCGGACGTCGGGCGGGCCCGCGAGCGCGACCGGCGCCCCGACCGCCATCCACACCACGGCGACGAGCAGCCCCGCCACCGACCTGACACCGTTCCTGCGCACCCGCGCCCCCTGTCGTCTCGCACCGGCGCGTCCGCGCAGCGGTGCAGGTCAGCGTCAGGCGATGGCCGCGCTACTCAGGCGACGCACAGCGAAAGATGAGTGCTCCGAGGGCCGGATCTGAGTAGTGGCAGCGCCCGGGGACGCGCTGGATGGGTAACGCCACCTGCTCACCACTCACCGGCCCGTGTGCGACCGCCCCGTGCCGCCCGTGGAAGGATGCGACCCATGCCCGAGCAGGACTCCTCGCCCGCCGTCCGTGCGTCGCTGGCCGACGTGACCCCGCCGATCGCCCTGGGCCCGCTGGACGGGCGCTACCGCCGGTCGGTGGCCCCGCTGGTGGACCACCTGTCGGAGGCGGCGCTGAACCGCGAGCGCGTGCACGTCGAGGTGGAGTGGCTGATCCACCTGACCGCGCAGCAGGTGGTGCCGGGTGCCCCGGTGCTGTCGGAGGCCGAGGTGGCGTACCTGCGGTCGGTGGTGAGCGGCTTCGGTGCCGAGGATGTCGCCGCGCTGGCCGAGATCGAGCGGACCACGGTGCACGACGTGAAGGCCGTGGAGTACTTCCTGAAGGACACGATCGCGGCGGCGCCGTCGGTGCTGGGCGCGGGCACGGTGCTGCCGGCGGTGAGCGAGCTGGTGCACTTCGCGTGCACGAGCGAGGACGTGAACAACCTGTCCTACGCGCTGATGGTGCGCGGGGCGGTGCAGCAGGTGTGGCTGCCGGCGGCCGAGGGCCTGGTGGCCGATCTGGTGGCGATGGCGCACGACCTGGCCGACGTGCCGATGCTGGCGCTGACCCACGGGCAGCCGGCGACACCGACGACGCTCGGCAAGGAGGTCGCCGTGCTGGCGCACCGGCTGCGGCGGCAGCTGCGGCGGATCGCCGGGGCGGAGTTCCTGGGCAAGCTGAACGGGGCGACCGGCACCTACGGTGCGCACACGGTGGCGGTGCCGGGGGTGGACTGGCCGGAGGTGAGCCGCACGTTCGTGGAGCACCTGGGCCTGACGTGGAACCCGCTGACCACGCAGATCGAGTCGCACGACTGGCAGGCCGAGCTGTACGCGGACGTGGCGCGGTTCAACCGGGTGCTGCACAACCTGGCGACCGACGTGTGGACGTACATCTCGCGCGGGGTGTTCATCCAGATCCCGGTGGCGGGGGCGACCGGCTCCTCGACGATGCCGCACAAGGTGAACCCGATCCGGTTCGAGAACGCCGAGGCGAACCTCGAGCTGTCGAGCGCGCTGCTGGACACCCTGGCCGCGACGCTGGTGACGAGCCGGTTGCAGCGCGACCTGACCGACTCGACCACGCAGCGGAACATCGGTCCGGCGTTCGGGCACTCCCTGCTGGCGATCGACAACGTGCGACGCGGGCTGGCGGCGCTGTCGGTGGACCGCGACCTGCTGGCGCGCGAGCTCGACCAGAACTGGGAGGTGCTGGGCGAGCCGGTGCAGTCGGCGATGCGCGCGGCCTCGGTGGCGGGCGTGACCGGCATGGAGAACCCGTACGAGCGGCTCAAGGAGCTGACCCGGGGGCGCCGGCTGACCGCCGACGACATGCGCGAGTTCATCGCCGGCCTGGGCCTGCCCGCCGACGTGGCCCAGCGCCTGCAGGCGCTCACCCCGGCCGGCTACACGGGCCTGGCTGCCGACCTGGTGCGCTTCCTGGACTGACCGTCACCGATCGAGTTCGGTGGTTCGTGCGAGAAATCGTGCCCGGAACCACCGAACTCGGCCCGAACCACCGAACTCACGAGCGGGGTGCGGGGGTGCAGGGCGAGGGAGCTAGTGGGTGGGCTGGGGGATGCGGACGGCTGCGAGGTCTGCGAGGGCGGACGCGTAGGCGGCGGCGTCGCCGTCGCGGGCCGCGGCGCGGGCGCGGACGGTGGGGGCGTGCAGGGCGGAGCGGACCGTCCGGCGCAGGGTGCGCGCGGCGGGCTCGTCCAGGTCGGCGGCGGCCAGCGCGAGGTCCTCCAGCACGCGGCGGCGCTCGGCGACCACCGGCGGGTCCCACTCACGGGTGCGACGGTCCTGCTCGTAGGTGCCGGCCTGGTCGGCGACGATCGTGCGCGCCTCGGCGACGGTGGCGGAGTGCCCGTCGGGGGCGCGGTCGGCGACGGTGGACAGGCTGACCAGCCGCACGCCGGGCAGGTCGGTGACGGCCGGGTCCACGTCGTGCTGGAGCGCGAGGTCGACGACCGCCAGCGGGCGGTGGTGCCCGTCGGCGCGGGCTCGGGCGAGCGCCCCGGCGTCGAGCACCGCACCGCTGGCCCCCGAGCAGGCGACCACCAGGTCGACCCCGGCGAGGCTGGCCTCCAGGTCGGCGGTGGCGGCGGTGACCCCGCGCTGGGCGGCGAACTGCCCGGCACGGCCGCTGGCGGAGTAGACGACGATCTCGCCGCAGCCCCGGGCCTTGAGGGCGGCGAGCGAGGCGCCCGCGTAGGAGCCGGTGCCGATCAGCAGGCAACGCACTGACGACCAGTCGGGCAGGCCCTCCTCGACCAGGTCCAGCGCGACGCCCACCACGGAGCGCCCGGCGGCGCCGAGCCCGGTGCGCGAGCCGACGGCGCGCGAGGTGCGGGAGGCGGCCTGGAACACGCTCTCGAGGTCGGAGGTGGTGGTGCCGTCACGGCGGGCGGCGGTCAGCGCGCGACGCACCTGGCCGGCGATCTCCCGCTCCCCCACCACCATCGACTCCAGCCCGGAGGCGACGGCGAACAGGTGCTCGACCACGTGGGGTCCGGTGGCGGGGGCCAGCGCGGAGCGCACCCGGTCGGCGGCGTAGCCCGATCGGGCAGCGACGGCGGAGGCGGCGCAGGCGCGGGCGGTGTCGGCATCGGCCGCGTCGGCGACGTCCAGGTACAGCTCGAAGCGGTTGCAGGTCGCCAGGACGACGGCTCCGGAGACGGCGGCAGAGCCGCTCACGATCTCCCGGCCGACGGCGCGCGAGTCGGCGGACAGCCGCTCCAGCACGGACAGGTCGAGGTCGTGATGGCTCGCCACCAACGACATCAGCACCACGTGCTCGATTGAATCACTCCAGGGAAGACCAGGCACAATCACTGGGATGTCGACTCCGTCACGTCCCGAGACCGCCGCCCCCGCCCCGGTGCCCTCGCACCCGGACGGCACCGGCCTGCCCGCCGACCACCCGCTCGCCGACGGCCGGACCGCGCACGCGCCGCTGGTCGACGCCTACCGGGGGCGCACGCCGAGCCGCCGGCCCGTGTGGTTCATGCGGCAGGCGGGGCGCTCGCTGCCCGAGTACCGCGCCGCGCGTGCGGGCACCGCGATGCTGGACGCCTGCCTGACGCCGGACCTCGCCTCGGAGATCACGCTCCAGCCGGTGCGCCGGCACGACGTGGACGCGGCGATCTTCTTCTCCGACATCGTGATCCCGCTGCGGCTCGCGGGCGTGGACGTCGACATCCAGCCCGGGGTCGGCCCGGTGATGGGCTCCGCGGTGCGCACCGCCGCCGACGTGGAGCGGCTGCTGGCCGAGTGCCCCGTCGAGGCGCTGACCCCCGAGGTGCTGGCGCCGGTGACCGAGGCGGTCCGGCTGACCACCGCCGCGCTGGGGTCGACCCCGCTGATCGGCTTCGCGGGGGCGCCGTTCACGCTGGCCGCCTACCTGGTCGAGGGGCGCCCGTCCCGCGACCACCTGGCCGCCCGCACGCTGATGCACGCCGACCCGGACGCCTGGCGGGCGCTGACCACCTGGGCCGCCGACGTCACCGGGACGTTCCTGCGCGCGCAGGTGCTCGCCGGCGCCAGCGCGGCCCAGCTGTTCGACTCCTGGGCGGGGTCGCTCTCGCTCGCGGACTACACCGCGCGCGTGGCCCCGGCCTCGACCCGGGCGCTGTCCCGGATCGGCGATCTCGGCGTGCCGCGCGTGCACTTCGGCACCGGCACCGGCGAGCTGCTGGCGGCGATGCGCGACGCGGGTGCCGACGTGGTCGGCGTGGACGACCGGGTGCCGCTGGACGAGGCCTCCCGCCGGCTCGGCGGCCGCACGCCGGTGCAGGGCAACATCGACCCCGCCCTGCTCGCCGCCCCCTGGCCGGTGCTGGAGGCGCACGTGCGCGACGTGATCGCCCGCGGCGCTGCGGCGCCGGGCCACGTGGTCAACCTCGGCCACGGCGTGCCCCCGACCACCGATCCCGAGGTGCTGACCCGCGTGGTCGCCCTGGTCCACGCGATCTGAGGCGCGACCCGCGCACGAGTTCGCCCGGTGGAACGGGTCCCGCCGCAGGCCGGGACGCGGCACAGTAGGGCACGCACACGGGCCGATCAGCCCGACCGACCAGGAGGAGCAGCCATGACCGACGCCGAGGTCTGGGACGCCGTCGTGGTCGGCGGCGGGATCGCCGGTCTGGTGGCCGCGCGCGACCTGGCGACGGCGGGCCTGCGGACGCTGGTGGTCGAGGCGTGGACCTCCCCTGGCGGCGTGGTCGGCCGGCACGAGCTGGACGGCCTGCGGCTGGACGCGGGGGCGGAGTCCTTCGCGACGCGCGGCGGGGTGGTGGCGGCGCTGGCCGCCGAGCTGGGGCTGTCGGACCGGGTGGTGGCGCCGGAGCCGCGCGGGTCGTGGGTGCGGCTGCCGCACGGTGCCGGGCCGCTGCCGCGCACCGGCCTGCTGGGCATCCCCTCGCAGCCGCTGGCGGCGGACGTGCGACGCACGCTCGGCTGGACCGGGGCGCTGCGTGCGGCGCTGGACCGGGTGCTGCCGGCGTCGGTCGGGGTGCGGCCGGTCGGTGAGGTGACGACCCTGGGCGCGCTGGTGCGGGCCCGGATGGGCCGCCGGGTGCTGGACCGGCTGGTGCGGCCGGTGGTCGCCGGGGTGCACGCGGCGGAGCCGGACGACATCGCGGCGGACGTGGTGGCGCCGGGGCTGCTGGCGGCGCTGCGCCGGGACGGCTCGCTGGCCGGGGCGGTGGCGTCGGTGCGGGCGCTGGCGCCGGCGGGCGCGGCGGTCGGCGGCTTCGACGGCGGGCTGCACGTGCTGGTGGACGCCCTGGTGGCAGACCTGGAGCGGCACGGCGGCGTGCTGCGCTGCGGGACCCGGGTGGTCGGCGTGGACACGGGGGCGGACACCTTCGCGGTGCGCGTGGAGCCGGACGCGCGCCGTCCGGGGCTGGGGTCGGGCGACGCACGGCCGGTGCCGGACGCGACGGGCTCGGAGGTGGTGCACGGACGGCGCCTGGTGGTGGCCACGCCCCGGGCGGTCGACCTGCTGGCCGGGGTGGTGCCGGACCTCGCGGGCCTGCGCACGGACCCGGGTGCGGACATCGTGCTCGCGACGCTGGTGCTGGACGCCCCGGAGCTGGACGCCGCCCCGCGCGGCACGGGGGTGCTGGTGGCGCGCGAGGTGACCGAGGTGCGTGCGAAGGCGCTGACGCACGCGACGGCGAAGTGGGGCTGGCTGGCGCGCGACGCCGGGCCGGGCCGGCACGTGGTCCGGCTGTCCTACGGCCGCGCCGCCTCCCCTGCCCCCGGATCCCCCACGACCGGGTCGCCGGTCCCCACCGATCTCGCCGCGCTCACCGCGCTCGCGCTGGAGGACGCCTCGGCGATCCTCGGGGTGGAGCTGTGCGCCGGTCAGGTGCGGGCGTCGTCCCGGGTGACCTGGTCGCAGAGCCTGCCGGTGCCGAGCGCGGAGCACCGCCGGACCGTCGAGCAGGTGCGCGCCGCGGTGCGCCAGGTGCCGGGGCTGGCGGTGGCCGGCGCGTGGGTGGCCGGCAACGGGCTGGCCTCGGTGGTGCCGGACGCGCGGGCGACGGCGGCGACCCTGCTGGAGACTGGCACGCTTTCGACATCGGGCACCGCCTGAGGCGAGACTGGCCCCATGCCCCTGCTCCGTGTCGGCACGCGTGCCAGCGCCCTGGCGCTCACCCAGACAGGCCACGTGGCGGACGCCCTGGCACGGCTCGGGGCCGGTGACCCGGACCTGGTGCGGGTGCGCACCGACGGCGACCGGCTGACCGGATCGCTGGCGTCGCTCGGCGGCACCGGCGTGTTCGTGGCGGCGCTGCGGGACGCCCTGCTCGACGGCCGGTGCGACGTGGCGGTGCACTCGTTCAAGGACCTGCCGACCGCCCCCGCCGAGGGTCTGGTGGTGGCGGCGGTGCCGACCCGCGAGGACCCGCGCGACGCGCTGTGCGCCCGGGACGGCGCCACGCTGACCACGCTGCCGGAGGGTGCCTCGGTCGGCACCGGGTCGCCGCGCCGCGCCGCGCAGCTGCTGGCCGCCCGCCCGGACCTGCGGGTGGTAGACATCCGCGGCAACGTGGACACCCGCCTGCGCCGGATCGAGGACGACCTGGACGCCGTGGTGCTGGCCCGTGCGGGCCTGGCCCGGTTGGACCGGCTGGACGCGGTGACCGACGCGCTGCCGATCGACGTGATGACCCCGGCACCCGCGCAGGGTGCGCTGGCGGTCGAGGTGCGCACCGCCGACGCCACCGGCGACGGACCGCTCGCGACCGCGCTGGCGGCGCTGGACGACCTGCCGAGCCGGCTGGCGGTGCTGGCCGAGCGGGCGCTGCTGGCCCGGCTGGAGGCAGGCTGCGCGGCCCCGGTGGGCGCGCACGCGCGGATCGCGGACGGCCGCCTGCACCTGACGGCGGTGGTGCTGCGCACGGACGGGTCGTCGCAGCTGCGGCGCAGCACCTCGATCGAGCTGCCGGACGCCGCCGGAGCAGTGACGCTGGGCACCGAGGTCGCCGAGGCGCTGCTGGTGGACGGGGCCGCCGACCTGGCCGGCCTCGGGGCCACCGCGTGACCGCCGCCGAGCAGGCCGCCACCGCCGCCCCGCTCGCCGGGCTGCGCGTGCTGGTCCCCCGCGCCACCGACGGGCCCGATCCGCTGGCCATCGCCCTGCACGCCGCCGGTGCCGAGCCGGTGGTGGTGCCGCTGATCCAGACGGTGCCCCCGGAGGACCCGACCGAGCTGGACGACGTGCTGCTGGCCGTCGAGTCCGGCTACTACGCGTGGGTGGCCGTGACCAGCGCCGCCGCCGTGCCCGTGCTGGTGGACCGGGCGGACGAGACCGACCAGGTGCTCGCCGAGGTGCTGTCCGCGACGACGGTGGCGGCGGTCGGCGGCTCGACCGCCCGTGCGCTGCGGGAGGCCGGGGTCGAGGTCGGCCTGGTGCCGCGCGGCCGGTCGTCGGCCGCCGCCCTGCTGGCCGCCTGGCCCCCGGTGGACTCCGCCGACGAGGACGCCCGCCGCGTGCTGCTGCCGCTGGGCGACCTGGCCTCGGACACCCTGGCCGACGGGCTGCGCGCCCACGGCTGGGAGGTCGACGTGGTCACCGCCTACCGCACCGTCCCCGGTCCGGCCCCGGAGCCGGAGACCGTCGCCGCCTGGCAGGACGGGTCGATCGGCGCCGTGCTGCTGACCTCGGGCAGCACCGCCCGCAACCTGGTCACCATGCTCGGCGCTCCCCCGCCCGGCACCCTGGTCTGCTGCATCGGCGCCGCCACCACCGCCGAGGCGCTGCGCGCGGGCCTGCCGGTGCACGCCGTCGCCGAGGACCAGACGCCCGCCGGCCTGGTCGCCGCGCTCGCGCAGGCAGTCGCCGTGATCGCCGAGACCACCGACCCGGCCCCCGACCCCAGCCCCGCACCCGACGGAGAGCCCGCATGACCCCCACCCCCGAGCAGCCGGCGATCGGCCGCGTCCGTCCGCGCCGCCTGCGCGCCACCGCCGCCCTGCGCCGGTCCGTCAGCCAGACCCGCCTGCACCCGGCCGACCTGGTGCTGCCGGTGTTCGTCAAGGAGGGCCTGACCGAGCCGCAGCCGATCGCCTCCATGCCGGGCGTGGTGCAGCACACCCGCGACTCGCTGCGCCGTGCGGTCGCCGAGGCCGCCGCGGCCGGGATCAGCGGGGTCAACCTGTTCGGCGTGCCGCTGGTGCGGGACGCGACCGGCTCCGGCGCCACCGACCCCGAGGGCATCCTCAACCTGGCGCTCGCGGACGTGCGGTCCGAGGTCGGCGACGCGCTGGTGATCCAGGCGGACCTCTGCCTGGACGAGTTCACCGATCACGGACACTGCGGGGTGCTCACCGCCGACGGCACCGTGGACAACGACGCGACCCTGCTCCGGTACGTCGACATGGCGCTGGTGCAGGCGGAGCACGGCGCCCACATGGTCGCGCCCAGCGGCATGATGGACGGCCAGGTCGGCGTGGTGCGGGACGCGCTGGACGCCGCCGGCCGGCAGGACGTGGCCGTGCTGGCCTACGCCGCCAAGTACGCCTCGGTGCTCTACGGGCCGTTCCGCGACGCGGTGGAGTCGACGCTCGAGGGCGACCGCCGGACGTACCAGATGGACCCGGCCAACCGCCGCGAGGCCCGGCACGAGGTGGCGCTGGACATCGCCGAGGGCGCGGACGTCGTCATGGTCAAGCCGGCCGGCGCCTACCTGGACGTGCTGGCCGACGTCGCCGCCGTGAGCACCGTGCCGGTGGCGGCGTACCAGGTGTCCGGCGAGTACGCGATGGTCGAGGCGGCCGCCGCGAACGGGTGGATCGACCGGCGGCGCGCGATCACCGAGTCCGTGCTCGGCATCCGCCGTGCGGGCGCCGACCAGGTGCTGACCTACTGGGCCGTGGAGCTCGCGTGCTGGCTGCGCGAGGAGTGGAGATGACCGAGATGACCAGCAACGACGCCCTGTTCGACCGTGCGCGCGGGATCATCCCCGGCGGGGTGAGCAGCCCGGTGCGCGCCTACGGCTCGGTGGGTGGCACCCCGCGGTTCCTCGCCTCGGCGCGCGGCGCCTACGTGACCGACGCCGAGGGCACCGAGTACGTCGACCTGGTGGGCTCGTGGGGTCCGGCGCTGCTCGGCCACGCGCACCCCGAGGTGGTCGCCGCCGTGCAGGAGGCCGCCGCGCGCGGGCTGTCGTTCGGGGCGCCGACCGGCGCGGAGATCGACCTGGCCGAGGCCGTGCAGCGGCGCGTGCCCGTGGTGGAGCGCCTGCGGTTCGTCTCCACCGGCACCGAGGCGACCATGACGGCGGTGCGGCTGGCCCGCGGCGCCACGGGTCGCGACCGGATCATCAAGTTCGCCGGCTGCTACCACGGGCACGTGGACGGGCTGCTGGCGGCGGCCGGATCGGGTGTCGCCACGCTGGCGCTGCCCGGGTCGGCCGGGGTCACCGCGGCCAGCGCCGCCGAGACGATCGTGCTGCCGTACCACGACCTGCCCGCCGTCGAGGCGGCCTTCGCCGAGCACGGGCCGTCGATCGCCGCGGTGATCACCGAGGCCGCGCCGGCGAACATGGGCGTGGTGACGCCTGAGCCGGGGTTCAACGCGGCCCTGGCCCGGATCGCGCACGCGCACGGCGCGCTGCTCATCCAGGACGAGGTGCTGACCGGGTTCCGGGTCGGCCCGGCGGGCTGGTGGGGGCTGGAGGCGCGGCAGGAGGGCTGGACGCCGGACCTGCTGACCTTCGGCAAGGTGATCGGCGGCGGCCTGCCGGTGGCCGCGCTCGGCGGGCGCGCCGAGCTGATGGACCTGCTCGCCCCGCTGGGTCCGGTCTACCAGGCGGGCACGCTCTCCGGGAACCCGGTGGCGACGGCGGCCGGCCTGGCGACGCTGCGGCTGGCGGACGCCGAGGTCTACGCGCGGGTGGACGCGGCCTCGCTGGCGGTGCGCACCGCCGTGCACGCGGCCTTCGACGCCGTGGGGCTGCCGCACGCGGTGCAGGTGGCGGGCAACCTGTTCAGCACCGTGCTCGGCACCGACGCGGGCGCCCGCGACTACGCGGGGATGCTGGCCTCCGAGCACTGGCGCTACCCGGCGTTCTTCCACAGCCTGCTCGCGCAGGGCGTCTACGCGCCGCCGTCGGCCTTCGAGGCGTGGTTCCTGTCCGCCGCGCACGACGAGGAGGCGGTCGGTCGCGTGCTGACGGCGCTCCCCGCGGCGGCGCGGGCGGCCGCGGAGGCCCGTCCCCCGGCCTGATCGCGCCCTCACCTGCGACGTCGCCCGGTCACCCGTCCGGGTGATGTCCCGGCCCCTTTCGTGCGGCCGTTCTGCCGACCCGCGGACATGCCCGATATCCCCCGTTCAGCGCAGCAATACCCCGCAATTCGGACACCACGCCGGACATTCCGCCCAGTATCTCGATCGGGGTTGCGGGCACGCCATTCACTGCCCATCCTGGCGGCAGTGTCACAGCGAGCAGGGGCTCTGTGACGCGCTCCGGAGGGTCGTGCAGCCGTCCGGGGCTCGACGGCGCAGGGGGCGTTGCCATGGTGACCGGGGAAAGCCATGACCGCACAGGAGACGTCCGTCATCCTCGAGGAGTCCGAGGTGCGCCGCGTCCGTCGGCGCAAGCCGCGTGGACGCCTGCGCGCGATCCTCGCCGCGATGGGGGTGCTCGGCATCGGTGCCGCGGTCACCCTCGCGGCCTGGACCGACACCGAGTGGATCTTCGGTGGCACCGACAACGGGCCCGGCGTCGGCACCTCGAGCGTCAACATCCAGCAGAACGTCAATGACGCCGCAGGCTGGCGGGACGGCCAGACCGAGGGCACCGCCGGCAAGCTGAATTTCCCGGTGGCCGCCACCGCGCTCTCGCCCGGCACCACCGCGCAGACCACCCTCCAGGCGCTGCTCACGGCCCTGCCGACGGCGGTGTCCGCACAGGTCAACGTGCAGGCGGACGTCGCGAGCCCCGCTCCGCGCCCGGTGACGACCCTCGACGCCGGTGAGCTCGGGGTGACGGCGCTGCGGATCGGGTCGCTGCCGGCGGGGCGCACCGCGTGGCTGGCCTTCGGCTCGTCGGCGGCCGGTCCGAACGCGTACCTGCCGGCGTCGTGATCCCACCGATCGGGACGATCGATCCACCCCTCGGACGGCATTTCGCTGATACATCAGGGATGCCGGGTGATCAGGTCGGACATATCCGGCACATGAACTGAACCTGTGCGTGCAACACGCATGTGCTATGCATTCCCCTTCGCACGTCCACCCGCCGAGACGGTTCCGTCCACCTCGACCGGTGGCAGGGGAACGACACGGAATGAGGAACACGGATGTCCACACTCTCCGCAGGCCGACGGCGCGCGTTCGCCACCGGCGCCGGGCTCGTCACCGCAGCGCTCGTCCTCACCGCGTGCGCCGGCGGGTCCAGCGACGACGACGAGACCGGCGGCGGCTCCGAGAGCGGCAGCTCGCTGCTGATCGGCACCACCGACAAGATCACCACGATCGACCCGGCCGGCTCGTACGACAACGGCTCCTTCGCGGTGATGAACCAGGTCTACCCGTTCCTGCTGAACACGCCCTACGGCAGCCCGGACGTCGAGCCGGACATCGCCGAGTCGGCCGAGTTCACCTCGCCCACCGAGTACACGGTGACGCTGAAGGAGGGCCTGACCTTCGCGAACGGGAACGACCTGACGTCCTCCGACGTCAAGTTCACCTTCGACCGCCAGCTGACGATCTTCGAGAACGGTGCCGACGAGGGCAACGGCCCCGGCTCGCTGCTCTACAACCTGGACAGCGTCGAGGCGCCGGACGACCTCACCGTCGTCTTCCACCTGAAGTCGGAGAACGACCAGGTGTTCCCGCAGATCCTGTCCAGCCCGGCCGGCCCGATCGTGGACGAGGACGTGTTCTCGCCCGACTCGCTCACCTCGGACGACGACATCGTCGCCGGCAACGCCTTCGCCGGCCCGTACGTGCTGACCGACTACGACCAGAACAACCTGCTGTCGTACGACGCCAACCCGGACTACCAGGGCCTGCTCGGCGCGCCGAAGAACGAGCACGTCGACGTGCAGTACTACGCCGACGCCTCGAACCTGAAGCTCGAGATCCAGCAGGGCAACATCGACGTCGCGTTCCGCAGCCTGTCGGCGACCGACATCGACGACCTGCGCGGCGACGACAAGGTCAAGGTCGTGGACGGCCCCGGCGGCGAGATCCGCTACGTCGTCTTCAACTTCGACACCCAGCCGTACGGCGCGACCACGCCGGAGGCCGACGCCGCCAAGGCGCTGGCCGTCCGCCAGGCCGTCGCCGACCTGATCGACCGCGAGGAGATCGCCGACCAGGTCTACAAGGGCACCTACACGCCCCTGTACTCCTACGTCCCGGACGGCCTGACCGGCGCCAACGAGGCGCTCAAGGGCCTGTACGGCGACGGCGACGGCGGCCCGGACGCCGACAAGGCCGCTGCCACGCTGGAGGCCGCCGGTGTCACCACCCCGGTCGCGCTCAACCTGCAGTACAGCAACGACCACTACGGCCCGTCCTCCGGCGAGGAGTACGCGCTGATCAAGGACCAGCTGGAGCAGTCCGGCCTGTTCACGGTCAGCCTCCAGACGACCGAGTGGGTGCAGTACGCCAAGGACCGGACCGCCGACGTCTACCCGGCCTACCAGCTCGGCTGGTTCCCGGACTACTCGGACGCCGACAACTACCTGACGCCGTTCTTCCTGACGGACAACTTCCTCGGCAACCACTACGACAACCCGACGGTGAACGACCTGATCCTCCAGCAGGCCGTGACCGCCGACGCCGACGAGCGGACCGCCCTGATCGGGCAGATCCAGGACGCCGTGGCCGCCGACCTCTCGACCGTCCCGTACCTCCAGGGTGCGCAGGTCGCGGTGGTCGGGGCGGACGTGAACGGGGCCGAGGACACCCTCGACGCCTCCTTCAAGTTCCGCTACGGCGCGCTGTCCATCGGCTGATCACCACGCGCTGACCGGCGCGGGTCGCCCCTCCCCTGCGGACGGGCGGCCCGCGCCGGACGTGTCCGCGAGAACCGGGAACCCATGACCTCCACCACCACCAGCGACGACGCGGTGACCGACGCCCCGGCGCCGGCCGCCAGGTCCGCGCGACGATCCGGAGGAGGGCTGGGCCGCTACCTGCTGGTCCGCTTCCTGCTGATCATCCCCACCGTCTTCATCCTGGTCACCACCGTGTTCGTGCTGATGCGGACCACCGGCGACCCGATCACCGCGGCCCTCGGCGGCCGCCTCCCCGCCGACCAGCTCGCCGAGCGGATCCACGCCGCGGGCTACGACCGGCCGGTCCTCACCCAGTACTGGGAGTACCTCGGCAACCTGCTGCGCGGCGACTTCGGCACCACGCTGAGCGACAGCCGCCCGGTGACCGAGGTGCTCACCACCTTCGGCGCCGCCACCCTCGAGCTCGCGGTCTACGCGCTGATCGTCGCCTTCATCGTGGGCATCCCGCTCGGCCTGGTCGCCGCGTACTTCCGCGACCGCGTGCCGGACGCCCTGCTGCGCGTGTTCGCCATCGCCTGCTACGCCACGCCGGTGTTCTTCGCCGGCCTGCTGCTCAAGCTGGTGTTCGCCGTGCAGCTCGACTGGCTGCCGGTCGCCGGCCGCGCCTCGACCCGCTCCGAGATCGCCATGCGCCGGCTGGACGACCCCACCGGCATCTTCCTGATCGACGCGATCCGCACCGGTGACCCGGACGTCGTGGTCGACGTGCTCCAGCACGCCGTGCTGCCCGCCATCGCGCTCGGCCTGCTCACCGCCGGGGTTTTCCTGCGGCTGGTCCGCACCAACGTGATCGGCACCCTCCAGAGCGGCTACGTCGACGCCGCCCGATCCCGCGGGGTGCGCGAGTCCCGGCTGCTACGCAAGCACGCCTACAAGCCCGCGCTGATCCCGATCGTCACCGTCGTCGGCATGCAGGTCGCGATGCTGCTGGTCGGCGCGGTGCTCACCGAGACGACCTTCGAGTGGCGCGGTCTCGGCTTCCAGCTCTCCGAGTACCTGCAGGCCCGCGACTTCGTGGCCGTGCAGGGCATCGTCGTGATGCTCGCGGTGATCGTCGCGGTGACGAACTTCCTGGTGGACGTGATCGCCGCCCTGATCGACCCGAGGGTGAGGTACTGAGATGACCACCGCTGCCCCCACCGCGCCCGCCCCGGGCCGGCTGCGCACGATCTGGCGCCGGCTGCCCGTCGTGCACCAGCTGCGGCAGAGCGTCGGCCTCCAGCGCGGCATGCTGATCGTCGGCCTGGTGCTGACCGCGATCTTCCTGGTGTCCGCGCTCGTCGCCCCGCTGCTGGCGCCCTACGGCTACGCCCAGCTGCGCAACCCCGAGGGCCCGTTCGGCGCCCAGCAGCCACCCTCGGCCGAGCACTGGCTCGGCACCACCGTCGGCGGCTACGACGTGCTGTCCCGCGTGATCTGGGGCTCGCGCACCGCCCTGCTCGTCATCGTGATCGCCGTGGCGGCCTCGCTGGTGGTCGGCGTGCTGCTCGGCCTGGTCTCCGGCTACTTCGGCGGCTGGCTGGACCGGGTGCTCGTGGTGATCGCCGACGCCGTCTACGCGTTCCCGTCCCTGCTGCTGGCGATCGTGCTCGCGATCGTGATCAGCGGCGGGCAGTCCTCGATGATCGGCGGCGTGCTCGCGGCGGCGCTGTCGATCACGGTGGTGTTCACCCCGCAGTACTTCCGGGTGATCCGCGCCGAGACCGTGCGGATCAAGGCCGAGGCCTTCGTGGAGTCCGCGCGGGTGATCGGCGCCAGCAACTGGCGGATCATGTTCCGGCACGTGCTGCGCAACGCCACCCGCACCCTGCCGCTGATCATCACGCTCAACGCCTCCGAGGCGATCCTCACGCTGGCCGGTCTCGGCTTCCTCGGCTTCGGCATCGAGCCGACGGCGGCCGCCGAGTGGGGCTACGACCTCAACCGCTCGATCGCGGACGTCACCAGCGGCATCTGGTGGACCTCGGTGTTCCCCGGCGTCGCCATCGTGCTCGTCGTGCTCGGCATGACCCTGGTCGGCGAGAGCCTGAACGACCTGGCCGACCCGCGGCTGCGCACCCGGCGCGCCTCCGCGGACGTGACCGGCGACGTCGCGGCGACCTCCGTGGTCCCCGGCGGGGCGCTCACCGCTCCCGGTGGGATCGCCGATCTCGAGGCCGGACCCGGGGAGGGACGATGACCACCACCACCGACGCCCGCGAGCGCGGCACCGTCGTCGACATCGCCGACCTGTCGGTCTCCTTCGCCACCGACGCGGGCTCCGTGCGCGCCGTGGACGGCGTCTCGCTCAGCGTGCGCGCCGGCGAGGTGCTGGCCGTGGTCGGCGAGTCCGGCTCCGGCAAGACCGTCACCGCCAAGACGATCCTCGGGCTGCTGCCGTCCACCGCCACCACCCGCGGCGCCGTCGTGCTGACCTCGAAGGACGGGGCGAGCTCGCAGGACGTCGCCTCGCTCGGCCGGTCCGCCGAGGGCCGCCGCACGCTGCGCCAGGTGCGCGGGCGGGACGCCGCGATGGTGTTCCAGGAGCCGTCCACCGCGCTCAACCCGGTGTACACGGTCGGCTGGCAGATCATCGAGGGGCTGCGCGCCCACGGCCGGTACTCCCGCGCCGAGGCCCGCACGAAGGCGATCGACATCCTGCGCCGGGTCGGCATCCCCGATCCCGAGCACCGGATCGACCACTACCCGCACCAGTTCTCCGGCGGGCAGAAGCAGCGCATCGTGATCGCGCAGGCGCTGGTGCTCGACCCCGGCGTGATCGTGGCCGACGAGCCGACCACGGCCCTCGACGTGACCGTGCAGGCCGAGATCCTCGACCTGCTGCGCCGCTGCCGCGACGAGTTCGGCACCGCGATCGTGCTGATCACGCACAACATGGGCGTGGTCGCCGACCTGGCCGACCGGGTCGCGGTGATGTACCAGGGCGAGATCGTCGAGCAGGCACCCGCCCGGCAGCTGTTCCGCGCACCGGAGCACCCGTACACCCGGGCGCTGCTGGACGCGGTGCCGCGCATCGGGCAGGGCGGCACGCACGCCACCGCGCGGGCGGCGGCTCGGCCTGCCGACTGGGCGTCCGCGCCGCCGGTGGTCGAGGCGAAGGGCCTGGAGATCACCTACCCCGGACGCTTCCGCACCCCCGGCTTCCGGGCCGTGCAGGGCGTCGACCTGGCGATCCGTCCGGGCGAGGTGCTCGGCCTGGTCGGCGAGTCCGGCTCCGGCAAGACCACGATCGGCCGGGCCATCGCCGGGCTGACCACGGTCACCGGCGGCTCGCTCAACGTGCTGGGCCTCGAGCTGAACGGGGCGCGCGAGCGGCAGGTCCGCCCGCTGCGCCACCGGATCGGCTTCGTGTTCCAGGACCCGGCGACCTCCTTCAACCCGCTGCTCACGATCGCGCAGTGCGTCGCCGAGCCGCTGGTCGTGCACGGCCGCGCCCGGGACGCCGCGGAGGCCCGCGAGAAGGTCGACGCCCTGCTGGAGTCCGTGCAGCTGCCGGCGTCCTACGGCGACCGGTTCCCGCACGAGCTGTCCGGCGGGCAGCGCCAGCGCGCGTCGCTGGCCCGGGCGCTGGCCCTGGACCCCGAGCTGCTGATCGCCGACGAGCCGACCTCGGCCCTCGACGTCTCGGTGCAGGCGCGGGTGCTGGAGCTGTTCTCCGAGCTGCAGGAACGGCTCGGGTTCGCGTGCCTGTTCATCAGCCACGACCTCGCCGTCGTCGACCTGCTCGCCGACCGGATCGCGGTGCTGCACCACGGCCGGCTCGTCGAGGAGGGCACCGGCGCGCAGGTCCTCGGCGCCCCGGAGCAGGACTACACCCAACGCCTGCTGGCCTCCCTCCCCGTCCCCGACCCGGAAGAGCAGCAGCGACGCCGCGAGTCCTGGCGCACCCTCACCACCTGAGAGTCCAACCAACCCACCCCAGCCCCACCCCGCGAGGTCGGTGGTTCTGCACGAGGTCGGCGGTTCCGCACCGCACGATCACGCGCGAACCACCGACCTCGTGCTGCTGTCCGCGCACGGAATACCCAGGGGGGGTATACGGTTGGAGGGTCAGGAGGGTTCGGGCGAGCGGAGGCTGACGTGCACGGCTACACCAGCGACAAGGACGACTACCTCAAGCGGATGCGCCGCATCGAGGGTCAGGTGCGCGGCATCGCGCGGATGATCGACGAGGACGTCTACTGCATCGACATCCTCACGCAGGTCGCCGCCGTGACGAAGGCGCTCCAGGCCGTCAGCATCGGCCTGGTCGAGGACCACCTCGGCCACTGCGTCGTGGACGCCGCCCGTCAGTCGCCCGAGGCCGGCGCCGAGAAGGTCCGTGAGGCCTCCGACGCCATCGCCCGGCTCGTCCGCTCCTGACGCCCCTTCCACCACCCCATCCGAGAGGAACCACCATGAGCCAGACCACCACGTTCTCCGTCGACGGCATGACCTGCGGCCACTGCGTCAACCACGTCACCGAGGAGCTCACCGGCCTGGCCGGCGTGCGGGACGTGCAGATCCAGCTCGTCGCGGGCGGATCGTCGCCCGTCACCGTCGTGTCCGAGGCCCCGCTGGACGACGCCGCCATCGCCGCCGCCGTCGAGGAGGCGGGCTACGCCGTCACCCCGAAGGGATCGCTGCTGTGACAGCCGAGGAGCACCCGCACCTCACCACCCCCGTCGCCACGATCGACCTGGCCGTCCAGGGGATGACCTGCGCGTCCTGCGTGGCGCGCGTCGAGAAGCGGATCAACCGGGTGCCGGGCGCCCGCGCGACCGTGAACCTGGCGCTGGAGACCGCCCACGTCGAGATCTCCCCCGCCGAGGACGGCACCACGCCGGACGCCGACGCGGTGGTGGAGGCGGTGCGCAAGGCCGGTTACGACGCCACCGTGATGCGCGAGCGGTCGCTGGTCACGGCCGCCGCCGCGCCGGAGCACGACCACGCCGGGCACGAGCACGCGCACGACCACGGATCGCCCGCGCCTGCGGACCACGCGGCGCACGCCGACCACGCGGACCACTCCGCCCACGCCGGGATGGACCCGGTCGAGCACGCCCTGTCCGGGCACAGCATGGCCCCCGGGCACGAGATGGACCCCGACGAGGACACCTCGGCCCCCACCGACGCGCGCGGCACCGACCTGCGCCGCCGGCTGCGGGTGGCGACCGTGCTGTCCGTCCCCGTGCTGCTGCTGTCGATGATCCCGCCGCTCCAGTTCACCGGCTGGCAGTGGCTGGTGGCGGTGCTCGCGCTGCCGGTCGCGACCTGGGCGGCGTGGCCGTTCCACCGTGCCGCCGCGCGCGCCGCCCGGCACGGCGCCTCGACCATGGACACGCTGGTGTCGATCGGCATCATCGCGGCGACCGGCTGGTCGCTGTGGGCGCTGCTGCTCGGCGGCGCCGGCGAGCTCGGCATGACCATGACCCCCTCGCTGTGGCCCGCGGCCGACAGCCACGGCGGGATGGCGATGCCGGAGCTGTACTTCGAGGTCGCCGCGGTCGTCACCACCTTCCTGCTGGCCGGCCGGTACGCCGAGCACCGGTCCCGCCGCCGTGCGGGCGACGCCCTGCGCGCGCTGCTCGACCTGGGCGCGAAGGACGTGGCGCTGCTGGTCACCGGCCCGGACGGGCGGCAGACCGAGCAGCGGGTGCCGATCTCCCGGCTCGGCGCGGGCGACGAGTTCGCCGTGCGCCCGGGCGAGAAGATCGCCACCGACGGGATCGTGGTGCGCGGCACGAGCGCTGTCGACACCAGCCTGCTGACCGGCGAGCCGGTCCCGGTGGACGTCGGTCCCGGCGACGAGGTCACCGGCGCCACGATCAACGCCGGCGGGCACCTGGTGGTGCGCGCGACACGGGTCGGCGACGAGACGCGTCTGGCGCAGATCGGCCGGCTGGTCGCCGCCGCGCAGACCGGCAAGGCCCCCGTGCAGCGGCTGGCCGACCGGATCTCCGCGGTGTTCGTGCCGGTGGTGCTGGTGCTGGCCGTGATCACCCTGGTCACCTGGCTGCTCACCGGCGGCTCGGTGCAGGCGGCGTTCACCGCCGCGGTCGCGGTGCTGATCATCGCCTGCCCCTGCGCCCTCGGCCTGGCCACCCCGACCGCCCTGCTGGTCGGCACCGGTCGCGGTGCGCAGCTCGGTGTGCTGATCAAGGGACCGGAGACGCTGGAGCAGACCCGGACCGTCGACACCGTCGTGCTGGACAAGACCGGCACGGTCACCGAGGGGCGCATGTCCCTGGTGGACGTGCTGGTGCCGGCCGGCGCCCCGGCCGAGGCCGCCGACGAGGTGCTGCGCTACGCCGGTGCCGTCGAGGCGCTGGCCGAGCACCCGATCGCCCGTGCCGTGGCCGAGGCCGCCGAGGCGCTGGCCGCCGCGCGCGGGACCGGCACGACCGGGACCGGTGGCGACGGGGTCGCGATCGGCGCCGACCAGGTGCACGACTTCACCGCCACCGCGGGCACCGGGGTCAGCGGCGTGGTCCGCACCGCGCACGCCGGGCTCGGGCTCGGGCGACGCGTGCTGGTCGGACGGCCGTCCTGGCTGGCCGAGCAGGGCGTCACCGCCGACGACGACCTCGCGCAGCGGTTCGCCGCCGCCGAGGTCGACGGCGCCACCGCCGTGATGGTCGCCTGGGACGGCGCCGACCGGGGCGTGCTCGTGCTGCGCGACCCGCTCAAGGCGACCTCGCGCCAGGCGATCGACGACCTGCGCACCCTCGGCCTGCGCCCGGTGCTGCTGACCGGCGACAACGCCGGCGCGGCCCGTGCGGTGGCCCGCGAGGTCGGCATCGCCGAGCGCGACGTGATCGCCCAGGTGCTGCCCGCCGACAAGGTCGAGGTCGTGCAGCGGCTCCAGCGCGAGGGCGCCCGGGTCGCGATGGTCGGCGACGGCGTGAACGACGCCGTGGCGCTGGCCACCGCCGACCTCGGGCTCGCGATGGGCACCGGCACCGATGTGGCCATCGAGGCCGCCGACGTGACGCTGGTCCGCGGTGACCTGCGCTCCGCCGCCCAGGCGATCCGGCTGTCCCGGCGCACCCTGCGGGTGATCAAGCAGAACCTGTTCTGGGCGTTCGCGTACAACGTCGCGGCGATCCCGCTCGCGGCGCTCGGCCTGCTCAACCCGATGATCGCGGGGGCCGCCATGGCGTTCTCCTCCGTGCTCGTCGTGTCGAACTCGCTGCGGCTGCGCCGGTTCGCCTGACGTCCGCCGCCCACGGGGCCGGCTCGCGGATCCGTCCGCCACCGGCCCCGCGGCGCGCCCGGCCGGTCGGTCCATAGGTTGTTCGACCCGGGCCCGTGTGGGTGCCGGACGCTACGGTTCGGTATGCGGTCGGATCGGGCCGCCCGAGCGAAGGAGAACCGGTGGCAGCACCCCGTCCCGTCCTGGAGATCGCCGTGCAGGACCCCGCCGGGTTCCACGTCGCCGCCGGAGCGGGGGCCCGTCGGGTCGAGCTGTGCACCGCCCTCGCCGCCACCGGCGGGATCACCCCGAGCGCCGGCCTCGTCTCCGCCGTCCTCGCCGCCCGCGACCACCTGCTCCGCCGCGGCGACCACGCCCCCGAGGTGCACGTGCTGATCCGCCCGCGACCGGGCTCCTTCGTCTACGACGCCGCCGAGACCGACGTGCAGGTCCGCGACGTGCGTGCCGTGCTCGCCGCCGGGGCCGACGGCGTCGTGGTCGGCGCCCTCACCGAGGACGGCACGATCGACACCGTCGCCCTGCGCGCGCTGGTGCTCGCCGCCGACGGCCACGAGGTGACCTTCCACCGCGCGATCGACGCGATCGAGGACCCGTTCGCCGCCCTCGACACCCTCACCGCCGCCGGGGTCGCCCGCGTGCTCACCTCCGGCGGTGCCGCGCGCAGCATCGACGGCGTCCGACTGCTCGCCGCGATGGTCGCCCACTCCGCCGGGGCCGTGCAGATCATGGCCGGCGGCGGCGTGCGCCCGCCCGACATCTCCTCGCTGGTCGCCGCCGGGGTCGACGCCGTGCACCTGTCCGCCTCGCGCACGGTCACCGGCGACGGCGGTCCGGGCGGCGGCGGGGACACCGGGCACACGGTGACCGACCCGGAGGTCGTCGCGCAGGCGGTCGCGGCGCTGGAGCGCGCGGGGGTCTGAGCGCGTCGTCCGCTGCGGGAGATACGCAGTACGGTCGAATCGAAGCCAGCCCATCCGCGGAGCGGCTGGAAGTGAACCCCGGGATCTCCTGCCGGACGACAGGGCCCGGGGTTTCGCGCGTCTGCGCCCGGAGCCTGGCCGCCATCTATCTGTACTATCGTGCGCTCTTGCGTACAATAGTACCGATGAGCGAACAATAGTACGCGTCGCAGCAGGACCGCGCGGGAGGTCGGATGGACGTCGCACACCCCCTCGGCGTCGTCACGCCCACCCTGGACGGCGACGTGCTGATGCGGCTCGCGCTGGCCGACACCGCGTTCACCACCGGGCAGATCCACCGCCTGATCCCGGACGTCTCGGTGGAGGGCATCCGCAAGGTGCTCAGGCGGCTGCACCGCCAGGGCGTCGTCACCGCGACCCCGGCCGGCCGCGGCGTGCTGTACGCGCTGAACCGCGACCACCTGGCCGCTCCCGCGATCATCGCGCTCGCCGACCAGGCCGCGACCCTGCGTCGCCGACTGTCCGAGACCGTCGCCGGGTGGGCGCAGCCGCCGGTCTACGCCGCGATCTTCGGGTCCTGGGCGCGCGGCGTCGCGGCCGTCACGTCCGACATCGACCTGTTCCTGGTGCGCGCCGCGGGAGCCGGATCGGACGCGATCTGGGACGAGCAGGTCCACGCACTGGAGCACGCGGTCACGGCCTGGACCGGCAACGACGCACGTACGCTCGTGCTGGCCGAGGACGAGCTGATGGACGTCGCGGCGGATCCGGTGCTCGGCTCGATCCTCCGGGAGGGCCTGACCGTCCACGGGTCCCCCGCATGGTTCCGCGCCGCCGTCGTCGGCACGTCCGGCGAGCCGAAGGAGTCCGATGCGCACGACACGAGCCGACGCGGCGACCCGCGCCGGGCGGATGGCGAAGGCACGGCAGTTCGCTGACGCGGCGCGAGACGTCCTGGCGCTCGCCGAGGAGGCGTCCGACGTCGCCGACGCGTTCGTCACGCTCGCGGTGCACTCCGGCATCGCCGCCGCCGACGTGATCTGCGCCGGCCGCCTGGGCGAGCACGCCAGCAGCGGCAACCACGACGACGCCGTCACGCTGCTCGCCCGCGCGGACGCCGCACAGGCCCGGCACCTGCGCGTGCTGCTCGGGATGAAGACGACCGCCGGCTACTCGGCGACCCCGGTGTCCGCGAGCAACCGCGTGCGCGCGGAGCGGGCGATGGACGCGCTGCTGGACGCCGCCCGCGCGACCGCGCCCGCCTGAGCCCGCCGGCTCAGTGGAACCGGCGCCCCTCGTCCCGCCGGTAGGCCACCACCGCGAGCACCCCGAACAGCACCGTCCACGTCGCGAGCACGTACGGCGCCGACGCGCCGCCCTCGACGCCGGTGGTCACCTGCACCACGAGGTCACGGGCTGCGCGCGAGGGCAGCGCCTGCGACAGGCCGTCGAGCCAGGCGGGGAAGATCTCCGGCGGCGCGAACAGGCCGCCGGCGAAGGCGAGCGGGAACAGGGTGGCCTGCGTGACGGCGATGGCCGCCTTGGCGCTGAGCGTGTAGCCGATCGCGAGGCCGAGCAGGGTGAACGGCACCGCGACCACCGGGATCATGCCGATGCCGCCGAACAGCTGCGCGGGCGTGACGGAGGCCTCGGTGAGGAACGTGGCGAGCCCGATGACCGGGATCTGCGCGGTGAGGCAGAAGACCACGGCGACGACGATCCGCCCGGCGAGGCGCGGCCCGGCGTCGGCGGGCAGGGTGCGCACGTACGGGTCGAAGGCCAGCGCGCGGTCCTCGGCCACACCGGCGCCGAGCGTGAACAGGCAGGCCGACATGACGGCGAAGGTGCCGAGCTGGGCCACCGAGGCGACGGATGCGGTGGGGTCGGACGCGACCGCACCGATCGGCACGACGAAGAACAGCATCGCGAGCCCGGGGAACAGCAGGTTGCCGATCAGGGCGATCGGGACGCGCACGGTCTCGAGCAGCTGGAACCGGGTGTGCAGGAGGGTCAGCGCGAACCAGCCGCGCGGGACGGCGGCGGGGGTGGCGGTGCTCATCGGGTCTCCTCCGCGACGGTGGGGACGGTCAGGGAGAGGAACGCTTCCTCCAGCGACGCCCCGCGCACCTCCAGGTCGCGGAACGGCACGTCGCGGCGCACGAGCTCGCGCACCAGGGCGTCGGCGTCGGCGGTGAGCAGCTGCGTGCGGTCCCCCTCGCGGCGGGCGTCCTGCACGCCCGGCAGGGCGGCGATCGTCGCCTCGACCTCGGGCGGGACGGTGATGAGCACCCGGCGCGCAGCGGCGAGCGACAGCACCGCCGGCAGGTCGTCGTCGACCAGCACGCGCCCACCGCCGATCACCACCACCCGACGCGCCAGCGCCTCGATCTCCTCCAGGTAGTGGCTGGTGACGACGACGGTCGACCCCTCGTGCTGGTAGTCGCGCAGCGCCTGCCACAGCACGTGCCGCGCCTCGACGTCCAGGCCGGTGGTGGGCTCGTCCAGCAGCACCACGCGGGGCCGCCCGACCAGGGCGAGAGCGACGGCGAGCCGGCGCTTCTGCCCGCCGGACAGCCCGCCGGTCTGCCGCCGGACGAGATCGGCGAGACCGAACCGCTCCAGCGCCTCGGCGCGTGGCATGGGCGCCGGGTAGTGGCCGCCGACGAAGTCCACGACCTCCCCGACGGTCAGGGTCTCGGGCAGGCCGGTGTCCTGCGGGGTGGTGCCGAGGGCGACGCGGGCGGCGGGCCGGCGCGGGTCCAGCCCGCACAGCCGCACAGTGCCGGCGTCGGGGCGGCGCAGGCCGCTGACCAGGCTGAGCAGGGTGGTCTTGCCGGCGCCGTTCGGGCCGAGCAGGCCCAGCATCTCCCCCGCGCCGACGGTCAGCGAGACGTCGTCCAGGGCGGTGACGGCACCGAACCGGCGGGTGACGTGGTCGACCTCGATCAGCGGGGCGGTCATCGCAGCCCCCCGAGCAGCTCGGTGACCTGTCGGGAGTACCGCTCGAACGCGGCGCGGCCGGTGCCGGACAGAGCGACATAGGTGGCGGGCGTGCGGCCCTCGAAGGTCTTCTGCACGGTGACGTACTCCGCTTCCTCGAGCTTGCGCAGGTGGGTGGACAGGTTGCCGGCGGTCATCTGGAGCACCTGCTGCAACCGGGGGAACGTCAGGCTGTCGCCGGTCGGCAGGGCGGCGAGGGTGGCGACCACCCGCAGGCGGGACTGCGCGTGGATCACCGGGTCGAGGTCGTCGCTCACCCGAACCTCCGGCGCTGCGCGCCCGGGCGCCGACGGGACAGGTGGTCGATCGCGGCGCCGACCAGGAAGCCGCCACCGCCGGCGATCCCCATCACCAGGTAGGTGCCGGGCAGGCCCGCGAAGGTGGCGACCCCGGCCACCAGCGCCATCCACACGCCCAGCGCGAACTGCGCGCGGTCGTTCCACAGCGCACCACCGGCCATGTAGAGGATCCCGACGATCAGCGCCGACACCCCGTTCGCGGCGACCAGCACGATCTCGGTGGAGACGCCGGCGCGACCGAGCGCCCCGACCATCGCCTGACCGGCGACGAAGGCCACCATCCAGGACCAGCCGTACATCGCCCCCACGGCGCGGGACGGGCCGACGATCCCGCGCGACCGGCGCAGCGTGTGCACGATCGTGGTGACCACGCCGCCCGCGATCAGCAGGGCGAAGATCGCCCCGGCCCACCACGGCGGGAGGCCGCCGTCGCGCGCGGTCCACCACATGACGCCGTAGCCGAGGATCCAGGCGGCAGCCCAGGCCAGGAAGATCAGGCGGCCGTCGGCGGTTACGGTGTCCCGGGTGCGGGCCCGCTGCGCGGCGATGATCGCCTGGGCCGCCGCGGCGTCGAGCTCGGGCTCGGCCAGGTCCGGCGACCCCGCCGGCCCACCCGCACGCTCGTCCTGCGGCCTGCTCATCCGTCGCTCCTCGTCCGCACGATCAACTTTGCGTTGCAAACTACTTTGCGGACATGTGAACCCGCTACCCCCGATCGAGCGCTCCCCGACCGCGCCGACGTCGGGCGAACCCGCAGGCAGTCTTCGGGCAACGCTCAGCCCCCGCACCTACGCTGGCGGCGTGACCGATGTGCGTCCGGCGGGAGCGCCGCCCGTGTCCGACCGCGCCTGGCGCCGTCGGCTCACCGTGGAGATCTGGATCGTGCTGGGGCTGTCCCTCGGGAAGTCCGGGGTGTACGCGCTGGTCAACATCGTCGCGCGGCTGACCGAGGGCACTCCGCTGGCGCAGCAGTCCACGACGCTCAACGCGAGCCGCTCGGCGCGCCCGTACCTCGACCTGGTGTACCAGCTGCTCCAGATCGGCTTCGCGCTCGTGCCGGTGGCGCTGGCGCTGTACCTGCTGTCGGCCAACGGGCGGTCGGCGGTCCGGCGGATCGGTCTGGACCGGGCACGTCCGGGGCGCGACCTGGGGATCGGCGTGGGCCTGGCCGCGCTGATCGGGCTGCCGGGCCTGGCGCTGTACGCGATCGGGCGCGCGATCGGGATCACCGTCGAGGTCCAGGCCTCCGCACTGACCGGCGCGTGGTGGACCGTGCCGGTGCTCATCCTGGCGGCGCTGCAGAACGCGCTGCTGGAAGAGGTGGTCGTCGTCGGCTACCTGATGGAGCGGCTGCGCGAGCTGCGCTGGCGCACCCCGGCGATCCTGGTGACCAGCGCGGTGCTGCGCGGCTCGTACCACCTGTACCAGGGGATCGGGCCGTTCTTCGGGAACGTGGTGATGGGGCTGGTGTTCGCCGAGTACTACCGGCGGCGCGGACGCGTGATGCCGCTGGTGGTGGCGCACACCGTGCTCGACGTGGTCGCCTTCGTCGGCTACGCGCTGATCCCGGCGGAGTGGCGCGCCGCGCTCGGGATCACCTGACCGGCGGCGTCCCCGGTGCGCTCGGTGCGCTAGGTGCGCTCGGTGCGCTCGGGCCGCGCGGGCTCGCTCCCGGCGCGCCGGGCCGCGGTGCCCCCGCCGCACTCGTCCCGCCCGCACCCGCCCCCGCCGCGCTCGTCCCACCCGCACCCGCCCCCGCCGCGGCCGGCCCCGGCGCGACCGCGCGTGCCGCCTCGAGCTGCCGCGCGAACGACCGCGTGACGAACCCGGCGACCACCAGCACCACCCCGGCGACGAAGGCGAACAGCCCGAACACGGTGACGATCACGTCGACGGTGCCCTCGGGACGGATCGCCAGCAGCAGTCCGAACAGGAAGCCGATCAGCCCGAACACCAGGGTCCCGGCCCAGGCGAGGTCCCGCGCCCGGTACTGCACGACGGCGACGACCACCGCGGTCACGCCCAGCACGAGCACCCAGAGCGCCAGCAGGTAGTAGAGCACCAGCGCGGTGGCGCCGGGCCAGAGCATGATGATCGCACCGAACCCGATGCCGACAGCCGCCTCCGCGAGCCACCAGCCGAACCCGGGACGCCCGCGCGCGCCGAGGGCCTGCACCAGCACCAGGATCCCGTCCACCACGGCGAACACGCCGAACACCCAGACCAGCGCGACCAGGGTGCCGAGCGGTTCGACCAGCATGAGCAGGCCGAGCACCAGCAGCAGCACCCCGCGCAGCACCGGCAGCCACCACAGCGCGCGCAGCACCTCCGCGATCCGACCCTCCGCGTCCTGCACCACAGCGCCTCCCCTGGTCGTCGGTCGGTCCCGCGGCCGACCCTAGACCCGCAGGTCCGGCAGCGCATCGAGAGTGCACGAAAGCAGGCTTCACGCCGCACGAAGGGTGCGTTCGTGCACGCTCGGCACACCGGACGAGACCGAGCGCGCGCACGCGCGCCGGGTGCGGTAGCGGGGCTCATCCTCGAGGCGGAGCCGGCGCCCGCCGACGTCATCCCCGAGGACGGAATCGTCCCCGCGACCCCCGGATGGGCCGGTCGGGCGACCGGGCGCTGCCTAGACTCGCGACCATGCCCGACGCCTCCACCGACGCGCCGGCGGCCGCCGACCGTCCGGACGGGCCGTCGCGCGCCGTCGTGAGCCGGGCGGACGCGTGCTCGGTGAAGGTGGTCGACACGCCCGAGTCGCGTGTGCACCACCCGAGCGACCTGCTGGGCGTGGTGATCACGCTGCTCGGCGTCGTCGCCGTGATGGTGCTGGCCACCTACGCGCAGAACACCACCACCGGTGTCGCGGAAGACGTGCAGGGCTTCGCCTCGCTGCTGCGGGACATCCTGATCGTGCCGGTCGCGCTGCTGGAGAGCATCGTGACCTTCATCGTGCCGGCGGCCGTGCTGATCGAGCTGGCGGTGCGACGGCTCGGCCGGCAGATGGTCGAGGCCTCGGTGGCGGCGGTGGCGGCCGTGCTGGTGACCGCAGCGGTGGCCTGGCTGGTGCGGACGCTCGGCTCGGAGCAGCTGGTCGACGGCCTGTCGGTGCGCCTGGCCGGTGAGCTGACGGTGACGCTGCCCGGGTACATCGCCCTGATCGCCGCCCTGCTGACCACCACCGGCCCGCGCACCCGGCGCCGCACGGTGGCGTGGTCGTGGAACCTGGTGTGGATCGCGGTGGGGATCATGGTGATCACCGCCGGCGTCTCGCTGCCCGGCGTCGCGGTGGCGCTGCTGCTGGGGCGGGCGACCGGCCAGGCGGTGCGCTACCTGTCCGGCGTGCGCACGGAGCGCGCGTACGGCACGAGCCTGGTGGCGGGCATCCGGCGCGCGGGCTACCGGCCGGTGTCGCTGGTGCGCGTGCCGGACGAGGAGCACGGCGACGCCGGCGCCGAGGGCCCGGACGCGCCGGGCACCCCGGCGGCACGGGCCATCGCACGGTTCTCCGACCACCGGGTGTACGAGATGACCACCGAGCGCGGCGAGCGGCTCGACGTGGTGGTGCTGGACGGCGACCGGCAGGTTGTCGGCATGCTGAGCCGGCTGTGGCGGTCGCTGCGGCTGCGCGGGATCGACGGCCGGTCGGTGGTGTCGCTGCGGCAGGCCGCCGAGCGGGCCGCGCTGCTGTCGTCCACGGCGTCGGCGGTGGGGGTCCGCACGCCGCGGCTGCTCGGCATCGCCGAGTCGGAGAGCTCGATGCTGCTGATCCAGGAGCGGGTGCCGGACGCGGTGCCGCTGGCGGACCTGGAGCCGGCGGACATCGACGACGACGTGCTGCGGGAGATCTGGGCGCAGCTCGGCGTCGCGCACGAGGGCGGGCTGGCGCACCGCGCGCTGACCAGCGACGTGATCCTGATCGACCGCAACGGGCCCCGGCCGGTGGTGTGGCTGGTCGGCTGGGAGCAGGGCGACGTCGCCTCCTCCGACCTGGCCCGGCGGATGGACCGTACGCAGATGGTGGCCCTGCTGGCGCTGCGGGTCGGCCCGGCGCGGGCGCTCGAGTCGGCGGTCGCGGTGCTGCCGGACAACGACATCGTGACGATCGGCCCGCTGCTCCAGACGATCACGCTGCCCCGGCGCACCCGTGAGGAGCTGCGCGCGCACAAGGAGGTGCTGGCCGAGCTGCGCAAGGCGCTGGTCGCCCGCCTGCCGGAGGCCGACGTCGAGCCGACGCAGCTGGTCCGGTTCGGCGCGCGCACCCTGCTGACGATCCTGCTGACCGTGGCCGCGGTGATCGTGCTGCTGACCTCGATCAACCTGCAGACGATCCTGGACGCGCTGCAGGACACCGACTGGCGGCTGAGCGTGCTGGCCTTCGCCTTCGGCATGTCCACGCTGGTGGGTGCCGCGCTGACCCTGGTGGCGTTCGCGCCGGTGAAGATCTCGCTGTGGCGGGCGACCCTGGCGCAGTCGGCGGCGACGTTCGTGGCGCTGGCCGCGCCGGCGGGGATCGGTCCGGCGGCGCTGAACCTGCGGCTGCTGACCCGCCGCGGGGCGTCGACGTCGCTGGCCACCGCGACCGTGGCGCTGGTGCAGGTGACCCAGTTCGTCGCGACGGTGCTGATGCTGCTGGTGCTGTCGGTCGCGTCCGGCACCAACCAGCTCGAGCGGTTCACGATCTCGCCGACGGTGGTCATCGTGGTCGGCGCGCTCGTGGCGCTGCTCGTCGGGCTGCTGCTGGTGCCGAAGATCCGCGCCTGGGTGGCGGCGAAGACGCTGCCGACGTTGCAGCAGACCTGGCCCCGGCTGATCGAGGTGGTCGGGCAGCCGCGCCGGCTGGCGTTCGGCATCGCCGGGAACGTGCTGACGACCTTCGGCTACGTGATGGCCTTCGAGGTGTGCCTGCGGGCGTTCGGCCAGGAGGTGTCGCTGGTGCAGGCGGCGATCGTGTTCCTGGCGGGCAACACCGCCGGGTCGATCGCCCCGACCCCCGGCGGCATCGGCACGGTCGAGATCGCCCTGGCCGGTGCGCTGACCGTGATCGGCGTGAACCCCGGTGTGGCGACGTCGGTGGCGGTGCTGTTCCGGGTGCTCACCTACTGGCTGCGCATCCCGATCGGCTGGGCGTCCATGCGCTACCTCCGCAAGGTCGGCGAGCTCTAGCGCCTCCGCACCCCGCACCCGCATTCCACGAGGTCGGTGGAACGGCACGAGGTCGGTGGTTCGCGCGCCCGTGATCGGGCACGAACCACCGACCTCGTCGGTGCTCGGGGTCGTGCGGACGGCTCAGGACGCGGAGGTGCACTCCCGCTGCGCCGGCACCAGGTCGAGGCGCGCGGCGTAGCCGGCCGCGATGCGGGACCAGGTGGTGAGGCGCGAGGCCGCGCGGGTGGTGTCGGGGCGCAGGTCGGAACCGGAGAGGTCCCGATCGGCCGGCTCGAAGAAGCCGCGCTGTTCCATGGGTGTTCCTTCGTTCGGCAGCCCGGCTGACCTGCGGGGGTCCCGTGGCTTTGCGTCCCCTCCTCGCGGAGGGTTTGCTCTTGTCGCTGACAAAAGGTGACTGTAGGACTGCCGGGCCCCGCGCGGAAGAGCAGCGGGTGAACTCGTCACCCCGAACGGCGCATTTCACCCACTCGTGCCAAATCGGACAGCGCCGTCCCGCTGGTCGCCGATGATCACGCGGATCTGCTGCCGCGGGGATCACCCGCGCTCCGTCGCAGGTCACACGAGCGCCCGCGCGCGGATCACCCGTTCACCGCACGCAGGAACCCCTCCAGCAACGGCCCCGCGGTGCCGGTGCCGGACTCGCCGGTCTCCACGAACACCGCCACCGCCAGATCACCCTGGGCGGCGATCATCCACGTGTGGTTCTGCAGGGCGTCGTCGGCGCCGAACTGAGCGGTGCCGGACTTCGCGATCACCTCGGCACCGGGCACGTCCTGCAGGAAGGTCGACCCGCCCTCGGTCACCACCGCGCGCATCATCGACCGCAGCGCCTCGGCCTCTGCCTCGGTGAGCGGCTGCGCGGGTGCGGCGGCTGCCGCCAGGTCGTCCCGGACCACCAGGTGCGGGGTGACCCGGGTGCCGGCGACCACCGAGGCGGCCACGGTCGCCATGCCGAGCGGGGTGGCCTGCACCCGGCCCTGGCCGATCATCGACGCGGCGTGGTCGGTGCCGGTGGCGTCGGCGGGCACCGTGCCCAGCGCCGCGCTGAAACCGAGGTCGACCTCCTGGCCCAGGCCGAGCGCCTCGGCGGCGGTGACCAGCGCGGACTGCGGGGCGAGGTCGGCCGCGGTGAGGAAGGCGGTGTTGCAGGAGTTCGCCAGGGCGGTGCGCAGCGTGATGTCGCCCAGGCGGTTCGTCGGGTAGCCGGGCACGTTCTGGAACTCGCGGCCGTCGACGGTGGCGGTCGGCGGGCAGGTGACCGTGCTGTCCGGGGTCAGGCCGGCGCGCAGCAGCGCGAGGGAGGTCACCACCTTGAACGTCGACCCCGGCGGGTACAGCCCGAGCGTCGCGGTGGACGTGCCGCCGCCACCCGCCCCGCTGGCCGCCGCCAGCACCTCACCGGTGGACGGGCGGATCGCCACCACCGCCGACGCGCGGTCGGTGATCGTCGCGACCTGCGCCTCGGCGGCCTGCTGCACGGCCGGGTCGATCGTGGTGCGCAGCGGCGTGCCGACCTGTGGTTCCACGTGGAACAGCTCGCGCTGGCTGGCGTCGCCGGTGGTCGCGACGATCGTGAAGCCCGGCGTCCCGCGCAGCTGCGCGTCGTACTGCTTCTGCAGCCCGCTGAGCCCGGTGCGGTCGCCGGCGACGACAGCTCCCTCGGACTCCTCGACGATCTCGGCGGTGGCGTCCCCGACGGTGCCGAGCACCGGCCGCGCGAACAGCCGGTCCGGCGCCAGCGGCAGCTCGTCGGCCAGCGCGTTCACACCCGGCATGGCCCCGAGGGCGGCGACGTCGTAGGAGGGGTCGGCGTCACGGACGGTGATCGCCTCGACGAAGGCCTTCTCGCCCGCGGCGGCCACCTTCGCCGCGTAGTCGTCCGGGTTCATCTCGAGCGCCGTCGCCAGCGCCCGCGCGGCACCGTCCCACTCGGCGGCGGACACCCGCGTCTTGTCGATGCCGATCCGGTGCACCGGCCGGTTCTCCACGATCGGCACGTCCCCGGCGCCGAGCACCTGGGCGCGCTCGGCCTGCACCCGACGCACCTGCAGGGTCTCCCCCGCGGTGAGGTCCGGCGCCAGCAGGAACGGCGACCACGCCGCCGTCCAGCCGTCGTCGCCCTCCGACAGCGACGCGCGGGTGGTGTAGGTCCAGGCGCCGGCGCCGCCGACGTCCCAGGTGAAGGTCAGCTCGGCGGTGCCGGCCGTGTCGTCGTCCCCGTGCTCGACGTCACCGGCGACGACCTCCGGCTGCCACGGGTCCAGACCGGCGTACACGGCCTCGCGCAGGTCGGCGGCCTCGGCGGTGGTGGCACCGGTCAGCGCCACGTCCGAGAAGTCGCCGGTGCTGATCGCCGTCGCCAGCGCGTCCGCGAGCGCCTGGTCCTCGTCGCCGCCGGAGGAGCAGGCCGCCAGCGGCAGCACCAGCGCCCCCAGGGCGAGCAGCGCCACCGCGCCGCGCCGTCGTCCCGGCCCCGCGCCCCGGCCCCGCACCGACCCGACCCACCTGTCCGAGCCCGCACCTGCACCCGAGCCCGCAACCGCACGCGCACCCACCGCGACCACCCCGACGCCCCCGATCCCCGGGACCACCGATGGCCCCGACCGGGGTCAGCCTAGGGACGTGCACCCCCACGAACAGGCCGAATGCGGGCCAGATCACGCCGGATCCTGTGAAGGTCCGTGCGGTTGACGGTCCTGCCCGCCCCACCGACGATGAGGAGATGGCACAAGCCCACGACCCCGGCCCACCCTCCGGCAGTACCGTGCGGCGAGCCCGCACCCGTCCCGCGCCGCCACGTGCCGCGCACCGACGGGAGGCCCGCCGCTGATGGACTCCGAGACCTGGGCCAACATCGGCCTCGTCCTGCTCTTCATCCTGGTCGGCGGGGTGTTCGCCGGCACGGAGATCGCGCTGGTGTCGCTGCGCGAGAGCCAGATCAACCGCCTGGAGCGCCAGAGCGCCCGCGGTGCCCGGGTCGCCGCGGTGGCGCGCGACCCCAACCGGTTCCTGGCCGCCGTGCAGATCGGCGTGACCGTGGCCGGGTTCTTCTCCGCCGCGTACGGCGCGTCCACGATCGCCCCGGACTTCGCACCGGTGATCGAGGGGCTGGGCGTCTCGGAGGGGATGGCCGGCACGATCGCGCTGGTGCTGCTGACCCTGGTGATCGCCTACCTGTCGCTGGTGCTGGGCGAGCTGGTGCCCAAGCGGTTCGCGCTCCAGAGCAGCGCACGGGTGGCGCTGGCGGTGGCCCCGCCGCTGGACCGGTTCGCGACGCTGATGCGCCCGGTGATCTGGCTGCTGTCCCGCTCGACGAACCTGCTGGTCCGGCTGCTCGGCGGCGACCCGCAGGCCACCTCGGAGGAGATGTCCGAGGCGGAGCTGCGCGACCTGGTGATCGCGCACGAGGGGCTGCCGGAGGACGAGCGGCGGATCCTCGGGGACGTGTTCGAGGCGACCGACCGCACGGTGGCGGAGGTGATGCGCCCGCGCGGCGAGGTGCGGTTCGTGGCGGCCGACCTGACGCTGGCGCAGGCGCTGGACGCGGTGCGCGACCAGCCGTGGTCCCGCTACCCGGTGACCGGCGAGGACTTCGACGACGTGCTGGGCTTCCTGCACATCCGCGAGCTGATAGGGATCCACGACGCGAGCACGACCCGGGTGCGGGACGTCATGCGCGAGATCGTCGCCCTGCCCGGCACGAACAAGCTGCTGCCCTCGCTGTCCCGGATGCGCCGGGAGGGCGTGCACATCGCCGTGGTGGTGGACGAGTACGGCGGCACCGACGGGATCGTGACCCTGGAGGACCTGGTCGAGGAGCTGGTCGGCGACATCCGCGACGAGTACGACGTGGCCGGCTCCTCCGGCCCGGAGACCACCGACGGCGAGCCGGGCACGTACGACGCGGGCCTGACGATCGAGGAGTTCACCGAGCGCACCGGGATCACCCTGGAGGACGGCCCGTACGAGACGGTCGCGGGCTACCTGATCGCCCGGCTCGGGCGGCTGGGCCGCACCGGGGACGTGGTGCCGGTCGAGGGCCACCGGGTCGAGGTGATCGCGGTGGACGGCCGGCGGATCGTCCGGGTGCGGGTGGTGCCGCCGCCCGAGCCCGACGTGCGCGGCGAGGGCGATCAGGCGGAGGCGTCGATGAACAGCCCGTCCTGGACCACGTCCGCCAGGTCCTCCAGCGAGACGCCGGCGTCGGACAGCAGGTCGGACAGCGAGGAGCCGCTGTAGAGCTGGTCGAGCAGCGTGGTCGAGTCGGTGCCGAGCAGGCTGGACAGCGAGTCGATCGTCTCCTGCTGGTCGCTGGTGAGGGTCTCGCCCCAGACGCCGGAGGAGCCGCTCGGCGGCGGGCCGGCCGGACCGGGCATGCCGGCCTGGTCGACCAGCGAGGACACCATGCCCTCGATGTCGCCCATCGCCTGCATGTCGCTGGGCGCGGCCTCGACCAGCGCGGAGACCAGGTCGTCCCGGCTGACGCCCTGCTCCTCGGCGAGGTCGGACAGCGAGGAGCCGTTCTGCAGCGCCTCCATGATGTCGTCGGTGGACAGGCCGAGGACCTCCGAGGCGGCCTGGATGTGGCCGGGCACGCGGTGGGTGGCGGTGCCGGACGCGCCGGACGTGGTCGAGACGGACGACGCGGTGGCCGAGGCCAGCGCCGAGGCGAGCGTGCTGGTGCTGCTGGTGCTGCTGGTGCGGCTGAGCGCGGTGAGGAACGAGGACGAGCCGATCGCGTCGATGCTCATGCAGACCTCCGGGGTGCGGGATGCGGCGGACCGTCCGTCGCACGACCCCCTGATCGGTCGGCGTGAGGCGCTGATCAGCGCCGGAGCCCGATTGACAGGTGATCGACAGGTCCGCCACAGAAAGTCGGCTCCCACCTGTGAGGACGTGCCCCCGCCGCTGGTCACCGCCCCCACGGCCCGCCCGCCGGACACCCCCGTCCGGATGCGCGTCGCGTCGCCCGGGCGCACCCTGGACGCGATCGGTCGGTGGACCGGTCCCGGTCCCCCGCACCCGGCGCGTGGACCGGCTGCGGCCAGGAGCACGGCGGGCGGAGGCGGATCGATGACCACCAGGACAGGGCAGCACCTCGTGCTGGAACCGGCGACCCGCTCGGTCGCCCTGGGTCGGCGCTGGGCGGTCGGTCAGGCGTTGCGCGCGCACGCGGACGACGAGGCCGCGCGCCGGCTGGAGCTGCTGACCAGCGAGGTGCTGACGAACGCCGTGGTGCACACCCGTGGTGACCGGCGGATCGCCGTGTGCGCGGAGCAGCACGACGACTGCCTGCGCGTCGAGGTGACCGACCCGGACCCGACGCTGCCCGTGGTGCGTCCGGTGCGCACCGGGCGGCCCGGCGGCAACGGGATGCGGATCGTGGACGCGCTGGCGCTGCGCTGGGGCATCGACCTGCACCCGGGCGTCGGCAAGACGGTCTGGTTCGAGACGCCGGTGCACGTGCGGGGCCTGGTCCCTGCCTGAGCTCCTCACCCCCGGCCACGACGGGCGTCCTCCCCCGGCGGGAGGGCGCCCGTCGGTCGTCCCATGGCTCGATTGACTTCCCGACCGAGCGGTCGTATTTTCGCACTACCTACCAGGCGGTAGGTAACGGTGCGACGCGTAGCTGCGTCGTGGCGCTCGACGTGGAGCTCAACCGACTCCCATGGCCCGAAGAAGGTACTCATGGCGACCCCCGCAGCCCTCACCCCCGAGGACACCGAGCCGTCCCGCCCGGCGGACGGCCTCGCTCCGGACACCGGAGCCCCCTTCGACCGGGCGCGCACCCTGCGCTTCGGCGGCGGGTTCTTCGTCTACGGCCTGCTCTGGATCATCGGCCTCCAGATCGTCGCCGCGGTGCTGCTGCCGCAGCGGCTGCTCGACATCGGCGTCTCCTCGCCGGAGACCCTGCTCGGCTCGATCAGCGCGATCACCGCGATCGTCTCGCTGGTGTCGAACCTGGTGTTCGGCAACCTGTCCGACCGCTCGCGCAGCCGGTTCGGCCGCCGTGCCCCGTTCATCCTCGGCGGCGGTCTGCTCGGCGGCGTGACCCTGTTCGCGATCGGCGTGCTGAACGACCCCACCGCGATCACCGTCGTCTACTGCCTCTGCATGGTCGGCCTCAACATGATGCTGGCCCCGGCGGTCGCCGTGCTGGCCGACCGCGTGCCGGCCAAGCTGCGCGGCACCATGTCCGCGTTCTACGGCGGCGGGCTCGCCGCGGGCGCCCCGCTCGGCTCGCTGATCGGCGCCGCGTTCATCGTCAACACCTTCCCCGGCTTCCTGCTGGGCGGCATCCTCATGGCCGGCTCCGCCGTGATCGCGCTGATCGTCTGGCCGCGCGAGACCCCTGCCTCCGAGCTGCCCCCGGCCGAGGGCGGCCTGCTCGAGCTGCTGAAGTCGTTCCGCCCGCCGCGCAAGGCCCCGGACTTCTACCTCGCCTTCGCGAGCCGCCTGTTCATGCTGGTCAGCTACCAGATGATCATGGCGTACCAGCTCTACATCGTCCGCGACCACGTCGGGCAGTCGACCACCGAGTCCGCGAAGACGATCGCCACCATGTCGGTGATCCTGCTGGTCGTGTCGCTGGTCGGCTCGGTGCTCTCCGGCCCGATCTCGGACAAGATCGGTCGCCGCAAGCTGCCCGTGATCGCGTCCTCGGTGCTCTTCGCCGTCGGCATCGCGATGCCGTGGGTGTGGCCGACCCCGATGGGCATGTTCCTGTTCGCGGGCATCGCCGGCTTCGGCTACGGCGTGTACACCTCCGTGGACCAGGCGCTGAACGTCGACGTGCTCCCGAACGAGGAGGAGGCCGGCAAGGACCTCGGCATCCTCAACCTGTCGACCACCGCCGGCCAGACCGTCGGCCCGCTGATCACCTCCGCCCTCGTGGTCGCCACCGGTGGCTACGGCCTGGTGTTCCCGGTCTCGATCGTGGCCGCGCTGCTCGGCGCCTTCTTCATCACCCGCATCAGGTCGGTGCGCTGACACCGCACCACAGCTGAACAGCGCCGGGCCCGGGGACGCGGGAATCGTCCCCGGGCCCGGCCGTGTCACGCGACCGCCCCGGCCTGCTCGTCGGCCGCGGCCTGCGCCGCCACCAGCCGTCGCCGGTCGGCCCGCCGCTGCGCCTGGGCCACCGGGTCCGGCACCGGCGAGGCCATCCAGAGCCGCTGCGTGTACGCGTGCTCCGGGCTGGAGGTCACCGCGGCCGTCTCGCCCCGCTCCACGATGTCGCCCCGGTACATCACGGCGACCCGGTGGCTCACGTGCCGCACCACGGTCAGGTCGTGCGTGATGAACAGGTAGGAGACCCCGGTCTCCTCCTGGATCTCGTTGAACAGGTCGAGCACCCGCGCCTGCGTGGACAGGTCGAGGGCGGACACCGGCTCGTCGCAGATCACCAGGCGAGGGCGCAGCGCGAGCGCCCGGGCGATGGCCACCCGCTGCCGCTGGCCGCCGGAGAACTCGCGCGGGCGCCGCCCGAGGGAGTCCGCCGGCAGCCGCACCTGGTCCAGCAGCTCGGCGATCCGTGCCCGGGCCTGCGCCTTGGGCACGTCCCGCGCCTGCAACGGCTCGGCCAGGATGTCGCCGATCGTCATGGACGGGTTGAGCGAGGTGTACGGGTCCTGGAACACCACCTGCACGTCGCTGCCGAGCCGGCGCCGCTCCGTGCGGGACGCCCGCGCGATGTCCTTCCCGTCGAAGGTGATCGAGCCGGCCGTCACCGGCGCCAGCCCGAGGATCGCCCGGCCCAGCGTCGTCTTGCCGGACCCGGACTCGCCGACCAGGCCGACGCACTCGCCGGGGCGGATGTCCAGGTCGACGCCCTTGAGCACCCGGACCGGGGACTGCCCGCGCCGGGGGTACTCGACCACCAGCCCCCGCACGTCCAGCAGGGGTGCCACGTCGCTGCTCATCGGTCTGCCTCCACGCGTCCGGACTGGTAGGGCGCCCGGATGCCGTCCTCGGAGAGGATCGCGCCGAAGAGCATCCGGGTGTACTCGTGCTGCGGGGCCGCGAAGATGCTGCGGACCTCACCGGTCTCGACGATCAGGCCGTCCTTCATCACCGCGACGCGGTCGCACAGATCGGCGATCACCCCGAAGTTGTGCGTCACCAGCAGCACGCCCATGCCCATGTCGGCCTGGAGCGAGCGCAGCAGGTCCAGCACCTCGGCCTGCACGGTGACGTCCAGGGCGGTGGTCGGCTCGTCCGCGATCAGCAGCTCCGGCTCGCAGGAGATCGCCCCGGCGATCAGCACGCGCTGCGCCATGCCGCCGGACAGCTCGTGCGGGTAGGACTTGAGCGCCCGCACCGGGTCGGCGATCCCCACCCGCTCCAGCAGCTCCAGCGAGCGTGCCCGGGCCGCACCCCGGCTCAGGCCGAGGTGGTGGCGCAGCGGCTCGATCAGCTGCGTGCCGATCGTGAAGGTCGGGTCCAGGTTGCTCATCGGCTCCTGCGGCACGTAGGCGATCCGCCGCCCGCGCAGCCGGGACATCTCCCGCCCGGGCGTCGTCGCGAGGTCGGCACCGTGCCACAGCACGCGCCCCCCGGTGATGCCGCCGCCCACCGGGAGCAGCCGCATGATGCCGAAGGCGGTCTGGGTCTTGCCGGAGCCGGACTCGCCGATCAGGCCGAGCACCTCGCCGCGCCGCACGTCGAAGCTGACGCCGTGCACAACCTCCTTGACCCGATCGCCCTGGGTGTAGCCGATCCGGAGCCGCTGCACCTGGAGGATCAGGTCCTCGTCGGCGGAGCCGTCGGCGGTGGGCAGGCCGGCCGTGGCGGCACCACCCGCCGCGAGCGCCGCGGGAGCATCGGTGTCGTCCTCCGCCCGACGGGCCGGGGTGCGGGGGCGCGCGGCCCCGGTGCCCTCCAGCGCGTCGCGCAGCGCGTTGGCGATCAGGGTGAGCGCCAGGCAGACCGCCGAGATCGCCAGGCTGGGCCACAGCACCAGCAGCGGCTCGGAGTAGATCTTGGCGAAGCCCGCGTTGAGCATCGAGCCCCAGCTCGGGATCGTCTGGTCGCCGAGGCCGATGAACTCCAGACCGGCCTGGATGGCGATGGCCACCGAGGCGATCGACGCGACCTGGATGATCAGGGGCGCCCGGACCACCCGCAGCACGTGCCGGAAGATGATCCGCAGGTCGGACAGGCCGGACACCCGCGCGGCGTCCACGTACAGCTCGCCGCGCACCGCCTGCACCGTGCCGCGGACCAGCCGGAACACCGAGGCCGACAGCAGCACGCCGAAGATCGTCATCGCCCACCAGGCCGAGGGGCCGACCACCGCGCGGGCGGCCAGCAGCACGACCATGCCGGGCAGGGCCATCAGGATCGACGCCGCCCAGGACGCCAGCCCGTCGAACCACTTGCCGAAGTAGCCGGCGACCAGGCCGCTCAGCGCGCCGATGCCGACCGCGACCACCACGGCCACGACCGCGCCGCCCAGGCTGAACCGGCCGCCGTACAGCAGCCGCGCCCACACGTCGCGCCCTGCGCCGTCGGTGCCGAGCAGGTGCTCGCCGCCCGGGGGCAGCAGCGCGTCCTTGAGGGCGCCGGCGTTCGGGCCGGAAGAGGTCAGCAGCGGGGCCAGCGCGGAGGCGAGCACCACCACCGCGAGCACGACCAGCGCGGTCGCGCCGACCGGGTCCTTGAGCAGACGCCGGAACGGGGAGGTGACGGGCTGGGCCGCGTCGACCGTGGTGCCGGCGGCGGTGCCGGCGATCATCTCGCTCACTGGAGCCTCGCCTTCGGGTTGAGCCAGCCCTGGGCGATGTCGATCACCAGGTTCACGACCAGGACGATGATGGCGACCACGACGACCACGCCCATGATCACCGGGATGTCGCCGTTGGTGGTGCTGCTGACGGACAGCGAGCCCAGGCCCGGCAGCGCGAACACCTGCTCGATCACCACCGCGCCGCCCAGCAGGCCGACGAACAGCAGCGCGAGCACGGACAGCGCGGGGCCGCCGGCGTTGCGCAGCGCGTGCCGCAGCACGATCCGGCGCTCCGGCAGGCCACGGCTGCGCAGGGTGCGCACGTAGTCCTGCCGCAGCGAGTCGATCATCGATCCGCGCACCTGCTGCGCCACGCCCGCCACCGCGCCGATGGTGAGAGCCGCGACCGGCAGCGTGATCGTCATCGCCCACCCGCTGAGCGAGTCGCCGGGCCGGGTGTAGCCGGTGGGGGCGAAGATCGCGAGGTTGATCGCGAACAGCACGACCAGGCCCAGTGCGATCAGGTAGTTGGGGACGGCCGCGCCGACCAGCGACACGACCTGGAGGGTGCGGTCCACCCACCCGCCGCGGTAGGCCGCCCACACGCCGACGGCCGTGGCCAGCAGCGCGGAGATGGCGACCGAGATGATCACCAGCGACAGCGTCACGCCGAGACGCGCCGAGACGAGCTGGGTCACCGGCGAGCCGTTGAACCAGGACGTGCCGAGGTCGCCGCGCACGGCATCGCCCAGCCAGGACAGGTAGCGCTCCGGCAGCGGCCGGTCGAGGCCGAGCTCCGAGGCGCGCTGCGCGACGGCCTCCGGGCTCGCGGACTGGCCGAGGAGGCGACGGGCGATGTCCGCCCCCGCCAGGTACACCAGCATGAAGGCGACGGTGCTGATGACGAACAGCATGGCCAGACCCGACAGGATCCGGCGGACCAGGAAGGTCAGCACGGGTACTCCGTTCTCCGCGTGGGGCGGGGCGCGCCCCGGGGACGTGGTGTCCCCGGGGCGCGCCTGCCGGTCAGGACGCGGGCTGGATCTGGTAGATGTACGGGATGTCGGTGTCGATCGGCATGTGGATCGACACGTCGTCCTTGTGCACGTACAGCGACTGGATCCGGTAGAAGGGCGCGAACCAGGCGTTCTCGACCAGGTACTGGTTGAGCTCCTGCGCGGCCGCGGTGGCCTCGTCGTCGGTGCCGGTCTGGATGGTCGCCAGCAGCGCGTCGACCTCCGGGGTCTCGTTGCCGAACGGGTTGAACACCGCCTTCGGCGCCACGGCCAGGGTGGTGAACTGCCAGTCGATCGCCGAGGTCAGCTGCATCCAGGACGAGGTGTACTTGCCGGCGAGCAGGTCGGTGACGAAGTTCGACCCGGCGTCGGTGTAGGTGACGGTGATGCCGATGTCGGCGAGCTGCTGCTGGATGCTGGTGAACACGTCCGGGTTGACCCCGGCGGCGGTCGGCATGTTCAGCGTGATGCCGTCGGCGTAGCCCGCCTCGGCGAGCAGGTCCTTGGCCTTCTCCGGGTCGTACGTGTAGTACGAGTCCAGGTCCTCGACGTAGCCGCTGGCCCCCGGGCCGAAGGCCTGCGAGGTGACGGTGCCGAGGCTGTTCTGCAGCGTGGCGAGCATGGTCTCGCGGTCGATCGCGTAGTTGATCGCCTGGCGCACCCGGACGTCGCCGAGGGCGGGGTCGATGGTGCCGTCGCGGTCGTACATGATCATGCCGAACCAGACCTGCTCCGAGGTCGCCGCGGTGTAGCCGGCGTTGGTGACCTGGTCGATCGTGGTGGCGTCACCGTAGGACGCGGCGTCGAGCTGGCCGCCCTGGAGCGCGTTGAGCAGCGCGGTCTGGCTGTCGTACACGTTGAGCGTCAGGGTGTCCCAGCGCTCGAAGGAGTCGTCCCAGTAGTCCGGGTTCTTCGTGTAGACGTACTTGGAGCCGACCACGGTCGCGGAGGTGTCCAGCACGTAGGGGCCGGAGCCGACCGGCGCGGTGGCCGAGGCCGGGTCGTCCAGCGAGTCGACCGACTGGATCCAGCCCATCGTGCCGGTGAACCAGCGCAGCAGCATCGGGTCGGGGGCGGAGAGCGTGATCGTCACGTGGGTGGCGTCGTCGGCCACCACGTCCGCGATGTACTGCGCGTTCGCCTGGTCCGGGGTGGAGGACGTCTGGAACGCCTTGAGGTTCGCCACCACGGTCTCGCCGTCGAAGGCGCTGCCGTCGCTGAAGGTGACGTCGTCGCGCAGCGTCAGGCTGAGCGTGGTGCGGGCGTCGTCGTAGGCCCACTCGGTGACCAGGCCGGGGGCCAGGCTGCCGTCGTCGGCCTGGCGCAGCAGCGAGTCGTACACCGCGCCGAAGTACAGGCCCTGCTGGGCGGTCGAGCGACCCTCCAGGCCGAGCGAGGTGGGGTAGGCCGTCCCACCGATGCTCAGCGAGGACTGGTCGCCCGATCCCGTGCCGTCAGAACCGTCAGATCCGCCGGAGCAGGCCGCGAGCGCGAGGGCCACGGCTGCGATTCCGGCGACGAGCATGCGTCGTCGCATCTCCATCATCTCCCTTGATGTGGTGCTGACCCGGCTCGCGTCGTCGACGACGCGTGGCTGTCGGGTCGTGCCTCAGTGCCGTCCACTGTGACGAATCAGCAACCTACTGGTCGGTAGTTAACAGGGGAAGACTAGATATGTCACGACTTGGTCTCGACTCGGCGATCCGGGCGACTTCACCCGGGCCCCCGGGCGACCTCCGCGTGACGACAGCACCCGTCTCGGGACGCACTGCCTGCGTCGTTGCAGGTCAGAGCGCTGATCGACACCAGCGCACCGCAGGTGCACCAGGAAAGGTCGCACGGAGCCACGGTCCGCGCGCGGCGAGCGCGTCTTGCACGAAGTGCGAACAGCCGTTTACTGTCTGGCCGCGCGGCCGACGGCGGTCGCGAGATCGGAGGGCCCTGCCATGACGTCCCGCCAGACCGCCCCGCTGGGGCTCGGCATCGTCGGAGCCGGCGACATCCTGCCCCAGTACCTCGCCACCTTCGCCGCGAGCGACGAGGTCGAGGTGCGCTTCCTCGCCGGGGTCGACACCGCGCAGGTGGCAGCGAAGGCCCGCGAGCACGGCATCCCCGGGCACGGCACCCTGGACGACCTGCTCGCCGACGCGAGCGTCGACCTGGTGGTCAACCTGACCCCGCCGCAGGCGCACCACGCGATCAGCCGCGCCGCGCTCGCCGCCGGACGGCACGTGTGGAGCGAGAAGCCGCTGTCCGTGGACGATGACGAGGCCCGCGAGCTGCTCGACCTGGCCGACGCCCAGGGGGTCCGCCTCGGCTGCGCCCCGGACACCTTCCTCGGCCCCGGCCTCCAGACCGCGCTGCGCCTGCTCGCCGAGGGCCGGATCGGGGAGCCCCGGTCCGCGCACGCGCGCTTCCAGTACGCCGGGCCCGACTTCTGGCACCCGAACCCCGCGTTCTTCTTCGCCCGCGGCGGCGGCCCGCTGCTCGACGTCGGCCCGTACTACCTCACCGCGCTGGTGCAGGCGCTCGGGCCGATCGTGCGGGTCACCGCCGTGACCGACCGCGCCCGGGACACCCGCACCGTGCACGCCGGGCCGCGCGCCGGGCAGCCGATCCCGGTCGAGGTGCCGACGCACGTGCTCGCGCTGTACACCTTCGCCTCCGGCGCGGTCGCCGACCTCTCCGCGTCCTTCGACGCCCCGGTGATCACCACCGAGATCGAGATCACCGGCACCGAGGGCGCGCTGCGCCTGCCCGACCCCAACATGTTCGACGGCGACACCGTCGTGCACGCCCGCACCATCGACGGCTCCACCGAGACCGTCCCCGCCGACCCGCGCACCGGCGGCCCGGGCCGCGGCTCCGGGATCGTCGACCTGGCCCGCGCCGTCGCCGCCGGCGAGCCGCACCGCGCCGACGCCCGCCTGGCGTACCACGTGCTCGACGTCATGCTCAGCACGCTGCGCGCGGCCGAGACCGGGCAGCCGGTCGACGTGACCAGCACCTGCACCCCCGCGCCGCTGCTCCCCGCGGGGTGGACGCTGTGACCGCGGACGCGCCCGCGCGCGACACGGTCGCCGCGCTGGAGGCCGAGGCCGCCGCGCTCGTGCTGGGCTCCTTCACCGCCGCCGACGCCTGGGCCATCGGCAGCACCATCGTGCGGGTCGCCCAGCAGCGCGACCTCGGCGTCGCGGTGGACGTCCGCCGCCCCACGCAGATCCTGTTCCACGCCGCCCTGCCCGGCGCCACCGCGGACAACGACCGGTGGATCGAGCGCAAGGCCGCCACCGCGTTCCGCTTCGAGTCCAGCACCTGGCTGCTCGCCCAGCGGTTCGCCGCCGCCGGGGCCACCCCCGATGAGGGCTGGCTGGACAGCCGCACCTACGTGCTCGCCGGCGGTGCCGTCCCGGTGGTCGTGCGCGGCGCCGGGGTGGTGGCGGTGGCCACCGTCTCCGGCCTCACCAGCGCCGAGGACCACGCGCTCGTGGTCGACGCGCTGCGCGAGCACCTGGCAGCCTGAACCCTGATCCACCCGTCTGACCAGCCCTGACACCGGAGCGGAACCGTGAGCCCCACCCTGCCCCAGCCCCGCACGATCGACCCCGCCACCGTCCCCGCGCTGCGCTGGGGCGTCGTCGGCGCCGGCCGGATCGTCGGTGCGTTCGTCGGTGCCGCGCAGCGCCGCAGCACCCAGCAGATCCGCGCGATCAGCGCCCGCGACCCGCAGCGCACCGCCGCCGTCGCGGCCGACCTCGGCGTCCCCGTGGTGCACCCCACCCTGGACGCGCTGCTCGCCGACCCCGAGATCGACGCCGTCTACGTCGGAACCCCGCACACCAGCCACGCCGAGATCGCGCTGGCCGCCCTCGCCGCCGGCAAGCACGTGCTGGTCGAGAAGCCGCTCGCCACCACCGCGGCCGACGCGCAGCGGGTCGCCGACGCCGCCCGCGCCGCCGGTCTGCTCGCCATGGAGGCGATGTGGACGCGCTACCTGCCGCAGTCCGACATCGTCCGCCGGCTGCTCGCCGACGGCGCCGTGGGCGAGGTGCACACCGTGATCGCCGACTTCGGCTTCGTCGCCGGGTACGACCCCGCCGGCCGGCTGTGGGACCCGGCGCTCGGCGGCGGCGCGCTGCTCGACGCCGGCGTGTACCCGGTCTCCTTCGCGTCCTCCGTGCTCGGCCCGATCACCCGGGTCGAGGCCGTCGGCACCCTCACACCCACCGGCGTCGACGCCCGCGCGTCCCTGCTGCTCGGCACGGACGGCGGGGCGGTCGGCCAGGTGGCCACCTCGATCGTGTCCTCGCTGCCGGTGCGGGCGACCGTCGTCGGCGCGCTGGGGCGGATCGACCTGCACGCGCCCTTCTTCGCCCCCTCCGGCGTCACGCTGACCCTGGGAGCCATCGGCGGCGAGACCTCCGCGACCTGGCAGGACGAGCGCTTCGACGACCACTACGACGCGCTCAGCGACGAGGCCACCGCCTTCGCGTCCTACGTCGGCGAGGGCCGCGTCGAGTCCCCGGTGCACACGCTGGACGAGACGGTGGCGGTGCTCGCCGTGATCGAGGCGGCGCGGACGCGGCTCGGCTGAGGCGCCTCGCGCGGGCCGGTTGCGGCAGGCGGGCGCGTTCGGCGCGCGGGCGTCTACTCTGTGCGGCAGCGGGGGCCAGGGCGGCTGCCGCGCGAAGGAGCGTCACGGGTGACGAGCGGTCGGCGGGTCACAGCCAAGGACGTCGCCCTGCACGCCGGCGTCTCGGCCAGCACCGTGTCCTACGTCATCAACAACACACCCAACCAGACGATCCCGGACGCCACCCGCACCCGCGTGCTCGACGCCGTGCAGCACCTCGGCTACCGCCCCTCGGCGGCAGCGCGCGCCCTGCGCAGCGGCACCAGCCGCACCGTCCTGCTCGTGCTGCCGGACGCCCCGATCGGCCCCTCGATCGCCCAGCTGATCGACGCGCTCACCGACGCCCTCGACCCGCACGGCTACACCGTCGTCTACCGCCGGCACCGGCACGGGCAGGACCTCGACCGCCTCTGGCACGAGCTGCTGCCGGCGGCGCTGGTCGACGTGATGGTGCTCGGCCCCGGCGAGGAGCACGGCCTGGCCGCCGCGGGCATCCCGGTCGTCGCGGTGCGCGGCGACGACGAGGGCCCCGGCACCATCGGCTCCGCGCAGACCGCGATCGGCCGGCGCCAGGTCGAGCACCTGCGCAGCCGCGGGCACCAGCGCCTCGGCTACGCCTCCCTGCCGGACGAGCGGGTGCGGATGTTCCACGAGCCACGCCTCGCCGGGGTACGTCTGGAGTGTGCCGGGGCCGGGTTGCCCGAGCCGGTGGTGCTGCCCGTGCCGCCGCAGATCGACGCCGCCGTCGAGGCCGTCACCGCCTGGTGCGCCGGGCCCGACCCGGTCACCGCCGTCTGCGCCTTCAACGACGAGGTGGCGTTCACGCTGCTCGCCGCGATGGCCCGCCTCGGCCTGCGCGCCCCCGACGACCTGGCCCTGATCGGCGTGGACAACCAGCTCCTCTCGCCCTTCTCGATCCCGCCGCTCACCTCGGTCGACATCCACGTCGACCACCTGGCCGCCGAGCTCGCCGAGGCGCTGCTGGAACGGCTGCTGCCCGGGCACGTGCGGCAGCGCCCCGCCGGACCGGTGGTGCCGACGCTGGTCGTCCGCGAGACCTCCTGACGGTGCGCGGGGCCGGGCGCGGAATGCGCGCGGACCGGGGCTCGTTCGCACCAGGTATGAAGGCAGTCGAGTACAGCCAGTTCGGCGGAGCGGACGTCCTGCGGGTCGTCGACGACCGGCCGGAGCCGCACATCGGACCGGACAGCGTCCTGGTCAAGGTGGTCGCCGTCGGGCTCAACCCCGTCGACTACAAAGTCCGCGAGGGGTACCTCCAGGGCCTGATCGACACCACCCTGCCCGCCGTCCCCGCGTGGGACGTCGCGGGCGTCGTGGTCAAGGCCGGGCTGGACACCCCCGAGCTCGCCGAGGGCGACGAGATCCTCGCCTACGCCCGCAAGGACACCGTCACCGACGGCACCCTCGCCGAGTACGTGTCCGTGCCGGTGCGCACCGCCGCGAAGAAGCCCGCCGGCCTGACGTTCGAGCAGGCCGCTGCGCTGCCGCTCGCCGGGCTCACCGCGCTCCAGACCGTCCGCCGCTCCGGCCTCGGCGCCGGGTCCACCGTGCTCGTGCACGCCGCCGCCGGCGGGGTCGGCTCGATCGCCGTCCAGCTCGCCGTGCGCGCCGGTGCCCGGGTGATCGGCACCGCCTCCGCCCGCAACCACGACTACCTGCGCTCGCTCGGCGCCGAGCCGGTGGCCTACGGCGACGGCCTGGTCGACGCCGTCCGCGCGCTCGCGCCCGAGGGCGTCGACGTGATCCTCGACTACGTCGGCGGTCAGGCGATCGACACCGCCCCGGACCTGCTGGTCGACGGCGGGACGATCGTGTCGATCACCGACGCCCGTGCACGCACCGAGCTCGGTGGTCAGTACGTGTGGGTCCGCCCCGACCCCGCCGACCTCGCCGAGCTGGCCGACCTGGTCGCGCAGGGGGCGGTGCGGGTCGAGATCGCCGAGACCTTCGACCTCGACCACGCCGCCGACGCGTTCCGCACCCTCGAGCAGGGCCACACGAGAGGCAAGATCGTCGTCACGATCTGACCCGCACGCGTTCTCGTTCCCGCGCCCCGCGCGCGCACCCGCTCACGTACGCCGAGTTGTCAGCTTTCGTCGCTTCGCGGGCCGCTCAAGCGACAAGAGTTGACAACTCGGCGCGGTCCGGAGGCAGCAGCACAGCGCTCAGCGCGCGCACGCGGCTCAGCGCGTGAGCGGGGCGGGGGTGCGAGGGCGCATGCCCGCGGCGCGGTAGGACGCGTCGACCAGGCGCATCGCGTCCACCGCCGCGCCGGTGCCGGAGACGGGGTCCGCCCCGCGCAGCACCGCGTCGGCGAACGCCCGCAGCATGAACACGTACGAGGCGGTCGGGTCGACGGCCTCCTCGGTCACCGCACCGTCACGGTCCACCACGAGCCGCCCGCCGTGCTGCGGCAGGTAGGCCGAGTGCAGCGTGATCGACCCGCGCGTGCCCTCGATCCGCCCGGAGCTCCGCTCGGGGCCGGTCTCGACCATGCTGGCCCGCAGCGTGCCGTCCACCCCGCCCGGCAGGTCCAGCTGCACGGTGATCTCGGCGTCCACGCCGTTCTCGTCCACCGCCTGCGCCGACCGCACGGTCCCCACGCCGAGCAGCGCGGTCAGGAACCGCAGCGGGTACACGCCGAGGTCCATCAGCGCCCCGCCGGCCATGCCCTCCTGCCAGCGGATGTCCGTGCGGTCGGGGATGCTCACGCAGAAGTCGGCCTCCGCGGACAGCACGTCACCGATCGCGCCCTCGTCCAGCAGAGCGCGCACCCGTGCCCAGGAGGGGTGGTGCTGGGAGTGGAACGCCTCCATCACCACCCGGTCACCGGCCTGCGCGAGCGCGTGGATCTCCTCCGCCTCGGCGGCGTCGGCGGTGAACGGCTTCTCGCACAGCACGTGCTTGCCTGCGGCGAGCGCCCGGCGCACCCACACCCCGTGCAGCGCCGCCGGGGTCGGGACGTAGACCGCGTCGATCTCCGGGTCGGCGAGCAGGGCGTCGTAGGAGTCGAGCACCCGGGGGATGCCCTCGCGCTCGGCCGTGACGGCGGCGCGCTCCCGGTCGCGGGCGGCGATGGCCGTCACCTCGACCTCCGGGACCGATGCGGCGGGCACCGCCACCGCGTCGTGCAGGATGCGGGCAGCACCGAGGACTCCGAGACGCACCGTCGACATGCCTCCGCACACTAGTCCTGCACGGCCAGGACCTCCGCCGGAGCTGCGGTCTGCGTCACGCGGGCCAGCGCCGCCGTCACCCGCTCGACGTGCACCGGGTCACCCATCTCGCGGCGGACCGTCAGCGCCGCCCGCAGGTCCTCGGCCGCCGCACCGGGATCGCCGAGCGCCTCGCGCGCCAGCCCCCGGTTCTCGTAGCCCGCCGCGATCATCCGGGGCACGCCGAGCGGCACCGCCAGGTCGAGCGTCACCGAGGCCGCCGCCAGCGCCTCCGTCCACCGCCCGGCCCGGACCAGCGCCCCGGTCAGGTACCCGTGCGCGCTGGTCAGCGTGAAGTCGGCCACCTGCGCGCGCGGCCGGGTGCGCGGGTCCTCCACCAGGGCGATCACCTCGCGCGCGGTCGCCTCGCCGTCGGCGTGCCGGCCCAGCCGCACCTGCGCCCCGGCCAGCGCGAGCAGCGCCTGCGGTGCCCCCTCCCGGTCGTCCACCGCCAGGAACCGGTCCGCCGCCGCCCGGGCGTCACGCACGGCCGCGTCCAGGTCGCCGAGCCGTGACACGATCCACGACCGGTAGCTGAGCGCCCACCCCTGCTGCGCGAGGTCACCGGCCCGCTCGGCGGCGGCCAGCGCGCGGCAGGCCGTGTCCCGGGCGCGCGGCATCTCGCCCAGGCACTCGGCCTCCGCCCACGCCAGGTAGCCCTCGTGCACCGCCACCAGCCGGTCGTCACCGAGCGCGGTGGCCGCGGCGGCCGAGCGGGCGAACACCTCCGGCCAGTGCCCCCAGGTCGGCCACAGGTCGGAGAACCAGTGCAGGGCGTCGGCGACCTCGGTGGTCCGGCGGGGGTCCGCCCGGCGCAGCGCCGCGAGCCACCCCGTCGCCTCCGCCTGCAACCACGCCCGGGCGGCGCCGGCGTCCGGCAGGTCGGCGTCCCCGTCGGCGCCCGCCACGTGCTCCGGCTCGAACCAGCGCCCCGCCCGCACCGTCGTGGCCAGCAGCCAGCCGTCCGCCGCCGCGCGCACCGCCGCCAGGGTCGCCGGGTCCTCCTGGTGGTCGAGCTCGTAGCGCGCGAACAGCCGCAGCAGGTCGTGCTGCTGGTAGCGGTCGCCGGGCAGGTGCTGCACCAGGCTCAGGTCGGTCAGCTCGTCCAGCAGGTCCTCCGTGCGCGCCGGCGGCTCCCCCACCAGCACGGCCGCGAGCGCCGGTCCGGTCGTCGGCCCGTCCAGCAGCGCCAGCCGTCGGAACAGCCGCTGCGCGCCGGGGCCGAGCTGCTCGTAGGACGAGGTGAACACCGCCTTCACCCGCAGGTCGCCGGCGGCCAGCGAGTCGAGCCGCCGGTCCTCCACCTCCATCCGCTGCACCAGCCCGGTGATCGGCCAGCCCGCCCGCGCCGCCAGCCGGTTGCCGGCGATCCGCAGCGCCAGCGGCACGTCGTCGCACAGCCGGGCCAGCGTCACCAGGCCCCCCGCGTCCCCCCGGTCCGGCACGATCCGGCCGAGCAGGGCGATCGAGTCCGCCGGGTCCAGCCGCCCCAGCACCTCGCGGTGCACCCCGTCCAGACCCGCCAGCCGCCGTCGGCTGGTCACCAGCACGGCCGCCGGTCCCTGCGCCGGCAGCAGCGCGCGCACCTGCTCCTCACCGGCCGCGTTGTCCAGCACCAGCAGCACCCGCCGTCCGGCCAGCAGCCCGCGCAGGTGCTCGGTGGCCGGGGCGAGCCCCGCCGGTGCCCCGCCGGCCGCCAGCGCGTCCACCACCCGGCGCACCGCCACCTCCGGCGGCACCGGTTCGGAGTCCGCGCCGCGCAGGTCCAGGAACACCTGCTCGGGGAACCTGTCGCGCAGGTCGAGCGCCACCTGCACCGCCAGCGTCGTCTTGCCCAGACCGGGTGCCCCGGCGACCACCGCCACCGGCGACCCCTCCCCGGCGCGCGCCCCGGCCAGCACCCGGGTCAGCGCCGACCGCTCGGCTGCCCGCCCGGTGAAGTCGGGCACCGCCCGCGGCAGCGGCAGCGCGTGCGCCGGCGGCTCCGCGACGTGCGGGCCGCCGCGTCGTCGGCCGTCGCGGGCCGCGCGCAGCAGGGCCTCCCGATCGGTCACGTCCAGCCCGAGCGCGTCCGCGAGCGCCTGCACCGTCCGCCGCTGGGGTCCACGGCTCACCCCGCGCTCGATGTCGCCGATCCCCCGGTCGCTCACGCCGGAGGCCGCGGCCAGCGCCTCGATCGTCAGGTCCGCGTCCTGCCGGTGCCGTCGCAGCAGATCGCCCAGCGGCTCGCTCACGCCCGTCCCTCTCGCCCCCCGGCGTCGCAGTTCTGCCGGACTTCTTCCTGGTGGTCACGCCGCGTCGCGCAGTCCAATCGTCACGGGGACGGACATTCCGGGCAAGACCCGGGATCCGATCGGTCCGGCACCCCGGCAGAAGGAGAACGTCATGCCCTACGTCAGCACGCCCGACGGCGCCGAGATCTTCTACCAGGACTACGGCACCGGCCGGCCGGTCCTGCTCAGCCACGGCTGGCCGCTCAGCTCCGAGGCCTGGGCCTACGAGCTCAAGGTCCTGGCCGACCACGGCTACCGCGCCATCGCGCACGACCGCCGCGGCCACGGCCGCTCCGGGCGCACCAGCGGCGGCAACGACATGGACACCTACGCCCGCGACCTCGCCTCGCTGGTCGAGCAGCTCGACCTCACCGACCTCACCGTGGTCGGCCACTCCACCGGCGGTGGCGAGGTGGTCCGCTACGCGGCGCAGCACGGCAAGGGCCGGGTCACCAAGGTCGTCACCGCGGGGGCGGTCCCGCCGATCATGCTCAAGTCCGAGACCAACCCCGAGGGCACCCCGATCGAGGCGTTCGACGGCATCCGCGAGGGCGTGCTGCGCGACCGCTCGCAGTTCTACCAGGAGCTGTCGGTCGCGTTCTTCGGCGCGAACCGCGAGGGTTCCACGATCAGCCAGGGCCTGCGGGACGACTTCTGGCGGCAGTCGATGCTCGCCGAGCTCCAGGCCGCCTACGACTGCGTGAAGGTCTTCTCCGAGACCGACTTCACCGAGGACCTGAAGGCCCTCGACGTGCCGATCCTGATCGCGCACGGCGACGACGACCAGATCGTCCCGATCACCGACGCCGCCTACAAGTCGATCGACCTGGTCAAGCTCGGCACCCTCAAGGTCTACCCGGGTGCCCCGCACGGCATCTCCGGCGCGTACCAGGAGGCGCTGATCCAGGACATCCTCGCGTTCATCGCGGACTGAGGTCGGGGGCGGTCCCGTCCCGGGCACAGGTTCGTCCGGGACGGGAGCGGCGCGGTGCGGTCATCGCACGGACGGCCGGAATCCGAGGAGCGACCTCAGCGTCGGGAGATCCACGGCGATCGCATCGATCGTGCCGGCGAGCGACTCCTCCGCGAGCAGATCGGCGCGGGTGGCGCGAAGATCAAGCCCGAGCAGCAGGTTGTCGAGCACGACAGTGCTGTGCATCCGGTTGAGTCGGACGGCCGCGCCGTGGAGGAGCATCGGCGTCTCACCCGTCGAGCCATCGGCTCCGGGCGCGAGCAGTCCCAGCTCGCTCACGAGGCCCAGGCCCGCCCGGAGGAGCGACACGCGAGCGATCGACTGGAGGCTGTCGTCATCGAGACGGCTGGGCGGAGCGTCGGCGTCGACAAAGCCGTCAAGCAGCTGGACCAGTCGAAGATGCTGGAGCGCGAGCGTCGTGGTGGCCATGATCTCGACGCGCGGCAGGCCCACGTCGGTCATGGCCTCCGCCACGGCGATAGCGCCGAAGAGATCACACATGCCCTCGAGGCGGACGTCCTCGCGCGCGAAGAGCTCGGTGAGGTCGAGGCGCGGCGCGTCGGCGAAGTATGCATCGGGGTCGTCCGGCGGGACGAGGCCTGCGGTGTCCCAGCCACGGCGTTCGTAGAGCCCCCGGACGTCGGCAAGATGCTGTTCGTGGAACAGCGACATGCCGCCGTCGACGGAGCGGGCGCCGTCGGCCTTCGCGCGCTGGATGATCGCCTGATCGACGACCTCGCCGAAGAAGTCGCTCAGCGCGGCGTGCACCCGGTCGTCCAGGAGTGCCAGGTGGACGAGCTCGTGCGCGATCGCGAACGCCTCCTGGACCGAGGTCATGCGGCTACGGAGCTGCATGCGATCGGGGGCTTCCCGCAACGCAGACTCACGCTCGGCGGCCGGCGTCGATAGCGAGGCGAGCGCGAAGGCGGCGGCCGCACGGAACTCACCGGCCACGAGAAGTCTCTGGCCGTAGAGCCGGAAGAGGTACGAGTCGACGACCGAGGACGGTGCGTCGCACAGCTCGATCCGGGTGAGACGGCTGAACATCTGGCCCAGGTACTGGTCGAACACCAGATGATCGCTCCCCGCGGCGCGCACGGACATCGGCCGGGCCACCGGCGAGTGCACGACGTGCACCGTCGGCGGTGGTGCGGAGCTGCCGCGCCCGATCCCCGACCACAGCAAGGTCGTCAGAGCTGCGTAGCGTGTCCGTTGCGGCTCGAGAACCCGATCGAAGCAGTCGCTGCCGTAGTAGACCGGCAGGTCCGCACGGATGGTCAGTGCTCCTGATCAGGCGTTTCGTCGGAGACCGCCGCAGTCAGGGCGGCCAGGATCCGCTGCGACTCCGCGGCGGAGTAACCCTTCAGCTCGATTCCGTCGTGCACCACGCTGAACCGCTTGCGCTGGGCGGTGCGGTGAGCGACCCAGGTCTTGAAGAACGGAAAGGCTCCGGCCCCGAGAGCGATAATCACCTGGACCACCGTCTCTCCATCGAACGGGTGCGCGGTCTGCGGCTCGACCTGCGCGCCGACCGCCTCGACGAGCTCCCGCAGATCCGCGACGTCGGACTCGGGAACGCGCACGGCGATCGATGGCATGAAGGAATCCTGCCACGACGGCGCGCGACGTTCGGGCCGTTCTCCGGATGTACGGACCATCGCCCACCCGATCGGACCGGGCCTACCGTGATCATCATGACCTCCGCGCACCGCTTCTCCCAGGTCGACGTGTTCACCGCCGTGCCGTACCTCGGCAACCCGGTCGCGGTGGTGCACGGCGCCGACGACCTCACCGACGCGCAGATGGCCGCCTTCGCCCGCTGGACGAACCTGTCCGAGACGACCTTCCTGCTGCGCGCCACCGACCCGGCCGCCGACTACCGGCTGCGGATCTTCACGCCCGGCGGCGAGCTGCCGTTCGCCGGGCACCCCACGATCGGCTCCTGCCACGCCTGGCTGGCGGCCGGCGGCGCCCCCGCGCGTGCCGGGCAGGTGGTGCAGCAGTGCGGCGTGGGCCTGGTGCCGCTGCGCACCGACGGGGCGGGCCTGCGGTTCGCCGCACCGGCGCCGCTGACCGAGACCCCCGTGCCGGACGGGGTGCTGCGCCAGGCGGTGGCTGCCCTGCACCTGCCCGAGGACGCGCTGCTCGACCACCGGTTCATCGACAACGGCCCGCGCTGGCACGTGCTGCTGCTCGACTCCGCGGAGCGGGTGCTGGCGCTGCGGCCGGACTGGACGCTGTTCGGCGACCTGCACCTCGGCGTCGTCGGTCCGTACCCCGAGGGCTCCGCGGCGGCGTTCGAGCTGCGGGCCTTCGCCCCGGGGATCGGCGTGCCGGAGGACCCGGTCACCGGCAGCCTCAACGCCGTGGTCGGCCAGTGGCTCACCGGCACCGGCCGCGCCCCCGCCCGCTACCTCGCCTCCCAGGGGACCGCGGTGGACCGCGCGGGGCGGATCACTGTCGAGCGGGACGACGACGGCACGGTGTGGGTCGGCGGCGCGGCGGTGACCTGCGTCGACGGGACCGTCACGATCTGATCGCGCCTAGGGTGGTGGGCATGGGGTGGTTCAGCAAGGACAAGCCGCAGCCCACGCAGCCCGCGCCGGAGGCCGGGCCGGGGGTCAGGCACGACCGGGTCCGCGAGGCGCTCGCCGTCTGGGCGGAGCAGAAGGACGCGCGCACCTTCGCCGACGTGCTGCGGCGCACCCTGGCCGGTGACCTGCTGCTCGACGTCACCGGGTCGACGCTGACCAGCCAGGACGGCGTCCTCCAGCCGGGCAGCACCCTGCGGATCAACGGGACCACCGACAACGCCGGCAAGCACCTGCTGCTCGCGTTCACCGGCCACGACGCACTGTCCCGCCTGCGCGGCGAGCCCGGGCAGTCGCTGGTGGAGCCCGCCTCCGCCGTGCTGGCGCGGGCCGCCCGTGAGCACGAGGGGATCGTGATCGACGGCGCGTTCATCGCCTACGCCCCGGAGATCGGCCAGCACCTCACCGATGACCCTGCCGCCCGGGCCCCGCTGAGCACCGCGCTGGTCGAGCGCACCATGGCGACCCCGGACCTGTTCGCCCTGCTCGCCGCGTCGACGCTGTACGTGATCCCCACCGCCGCCACCACCGAGGACGGCACCGAGATCGCCACCCTCGCCACCACCCGCGGCCCGGACGGCGCGGTCTACGCGGTCGTCGGCTCCTCCCCCGCCGAGCTGTGGGCGTGGAGCCCGGGCGGTCCGGTGCGTGGCACCGACATGGAGCACGTCGCCCGGATCGTCGCCGAGGACGGCTTCGCGGGCGTCGTGATCAACCCCGCGCAGCCCTCCGTCGTGATGCCCGCCGCGGTGCTCGCGCGCTTCGTCTGAGCCTGCCGCGGGCCCGCTGCCTGCGACTCGACGGTCTCCGGCCGCGCTGCACCCCGCACCACCCGCTGCGAGGGTGGAGAGCATGGCGACCACGACGCGACTGATCTCCACCGCCGTCTGCGTGCTGGCCCTGGCCGGGTGCGGCGCAGGCGGGTCCGACGACCCCGCGACCACCACCGCCCCACCGGTCGCCGAGCCGACCACCCCCGCGCCCGACCCCACGACCTCGGCCCCGAGCGCGCCGAGCACCGTGCCCGCCGAGGTGCTCCTCGCCGACGCCGCGTGGTCCCCGATCACCGGGACGCGGCAGGAGTCCGAGGGCATCACCGACTGGCTGCTCCCCGAGTCCTGCGCCGCCGGGATCGCCTCGACCGCTGCCGCCATGCGCACCGTGACGATCGGTGACGGCCAGGAGGAGGCGCAGGTGGGTGTGCAGCAGGTGGCGCTGTTCACCGACGCGGACGCCGCCGTCGCCGAGGCCGACCGGGTCGCCGCCGTGCTGGCGCAGTGCACCGCGGCGCCCGGCACCGAGACCACCTACGTCGTGGAGCCGCTGGCCGTCGGCGCGCAGGGCCTCGGCCTGGCGACCGACTACTACGGCTCCTCCGCCGAGGGCACCGTGGACGACGGCGCGCTGGGCTCCTACCTGGCGCTCACCCGGCGCGGCACCGCGCTCACGCTGGTCGGCCTGCAGGGCGGCGAGAGCACGATCGGCGTCGCACGCGAGTCCGTCACCGCCCACACGCAGGCGGCGTGGGACCTGCTCTGCGGCTACGACTCCGCGGGCTGCTGATCGGCGGTCACCACACCGGCGGGCGGCGGCGCTCCCAGTGCAGCCGGTCCTCGAGCTGGGCCGCGAGCGCCAGCAGCGTCGCCTCCCCGCCGGGACGGCCCACGATCTGCACCCCCATCGGCAGCCCCGCCGGAGCGGTCGGCGTCGGGGCGGTCCAGTGCACCGGCACGGCGACCGCCGGCAGGCCGGCCACATTGATCATCGACGTGTACGGCGTGTATTGGCACTGCTGCGCGAAGTTCCGCTCCGGATCCTCGGCGTCGTACCAGCCGAGCGGGCGCGGGGTCATCGCCATGCCCGGCAGCAGCACCGCGTCATAAGCGCCCACCCGTGCGACCAGCGTCCGCTCGAAGGCCGCGAGCGCCCCCAGGGCCTCCACCACCTGACGCACCGGCACCCGCCGCCCGGTCTCCACCAACCAGCGGGTCAGCGGCTCCAGCAGCGCGAACCGCTCCGGGTCGTCGATCGGCACCGCCGCCGCGCCGGCCATCCACAGCGTGCGGAAAGCCGGCGCGTACGTCGGGTCCGGCTCCCAGCGCGGCGCGTCCTCGACGCCGTGACCCAGCCCGTCCAGCGTCCGCGTCGCCACCTCCAGCGCGTCCCGCGCGTCGGCGCCCAGCACGATCTCGTACGCGGGCTCCCACGCGCTGAACGTGCTCACCCCGATCCGCAACCGCCCCGTCTCCACCCGCTGCGCCGCCGCCAGGTACGCCCCCGCCGGCTCGGCGGCCGTCCGCAGCGTCCGCGGGTGCGGCACCGACCCGTCGGCGTCCCGGGGCAGCAGCGCCTCCAGCAGCAGCGCCGCGTCGGCGGCCGTCCGGGCGAGCGGCCCGTGCACCACCAGCCCGCCCAGCGACTCCACGCCCCCGCCGGCCGGCAGCAGCCCGCGCGTCGGCTTCAGCCCCACCAGCCCGCAGGCGGCCGCCGGGATCCGGATCGACCCGCCGCCGTCCGACCCCGGAGCCACCGGCAGCATCCCCGCCGCCACCGCCACCGCGGCCCCGCCGCTCGACCCGCCCGCTCCGCGCGTCCGGTCCCACGGCGTGCGCGCCGGCGGGCCCACCAGCGTCTCCGTGTACGACGGGAACCCGAGCTCCGGCGCCGCCGTCTTGCCCAGCGACACCGCCCCCGCCGCGTCCAGCACCTGCGTGACGTCGCTGCTCACCTCCGGCACGTACCGGTGCTCCCCCGCGAACGCCCGCGAGCCGAAGCCCGTCGGCACCCCCGCACGATCGGTGAGGTCCTTGTCCGCGATCGGCAGCCCGCCCAGCACCCCGACCGTCGGGTCGACCTCCGCCGCTCGTGCACGCGCGAGGTCCGGGGTGACCGTCACGAAGGCCCCGAGGTCCGCGTCGCGCTCGGCGATCCGGCGCAGGTAGTGCTCGGTGAGGTCGGCGGGGCCGACGGCGCCGGAGCGCAGGTCCTCCCGCAGGTCGACGGCGGTCCGGTCGTGCAGCGCGGTCATGCCGCCAGCGTAGGCGCGGGGCGGCGAGATGGAACCTACTCGCACCTACTCTCAAATTGTTAGAGTAGTTTCATGTACGCCGCCGAGGTGGACCACGCCCTCTCGCTCCCCGCCGACGAGTCTGCCGCCGCGCTCGCCCAGATGCCGGAGAGCCAGTGGTTCGAGCGCAAGTCGGGCCGCGTGTCGGCGCGCGATCTGGCCGTGCCCCTCGTCGCGTTCGCGAACGCCGAAGGCGGCTGCGTCGTGATCGGCATCCACTCGGGGGCGATCGAAGGTGTGATGCGAACGCACCTGAACGACCTGATGCAGGCTGCGCGGGACTTCACGCAGCCGACCGTCCGCGCCCGCGCTGAGGTGCGGCCGGTCTCGTCCGGGAAGGACCTGCTGGTGCTCCGGGTCGACCCAGGTGATCGCGTGCACCAGACGGTCGCCGGCGACTGCTACCTGCGCGTCGGTGACGAGTCCCGCCGGCTCGGGTTCGCGCAGCGGCAAGAGCTCGAGTACGACCGCGGCGGGAGCCCGTACGACGGCACCCCCGTCGACCCGGCGATCGACGATCTGGACCCCGATCAGGCCGAGGCCTACCGAGCGGCGATCGGCTCCGCCTCGACGCTCGACATGCTGCGGGCACGCGGCCTGCTCACCCGCGACGACCGGCTCACCGTGGCCGCCTACCTGCTGTTCGCGGACCGCCCGCAGGATCTCTTCCCGAACGCCCACGTCCGCGTGCTCCGGTATCGCGACGTCGAGCGGGGCACAGGCGCCGGGCTCACCCTCGACGCCTCGGGTGACCTCCGGTGCGAGGGATCGATCCCCGAGCAGATCCATCGTGCGGCGCAGGCGATCGAGCAGCTGTTGCCGATCCGACGCGCGCTAGGTGCGAGCGGTCGCTTCGAACCGGTCCCGGTGATCCCGCGCGACGCCTGGCTGGAGGGACTGGTCAACGCGGTCCTGCACCGGTCGTACAGCATGGCCGGCGATCACGTCCGCGTCGAGATCTTCCCCAACCGGATCGAGATCGCCAGCCCGGGCCGCTTCCCCGGTCTCGTCGATCCGACCCGGCCGACCGAGATCAGCCGCTACGCGCGCAACCCGCGGATCGCTCGGGTGTGCTCCGACCTCGGAATCGCCCAGGAGCTCGGCGAGGGCATCCGCCGGATCTTCACCGAGATGCGCGTCCGCGGGTTGACCGATCCGCTCTACACCCAGACCGCCGCCTCGGTGCAGCTGACGCTGTTCTTCTCGGACGCACTGCCGGCGGAGATCCGGGACAACCTCCCGCCCGGTGCGCTGAACGTCGTCGACGCCCTGCGTCGCGCGGGGCGCCCGCTCGGCACGGGGCACGTCGTGGACCTGCTCGGAGTCACCCGCCCCACAGCGCTCCGCCACCTGCAACGGTTGCAGGAGGCCGGGCTCGTGGTCTGGGAGGGACAGTCCCCGAAGGACCCTCGGGCGACCTGGCGCCTGACGTGACCCGTGCTCTCACGTCTACTCTCACACCTACTAGAAAGCAGGTGTGAGAGTAGACGTGAGAGTAGGTCACCCGCCCTCGCGCTCCGCCCCACGCAGCGCCCACGCCAGCAGCGCCTCCCCGTCCGCCGCCGCCATCCCGCCACGCACCAGCAGGTCGGCCTGCTCGAACCGCTCGTCCAGCGGGTCGGTGACCGTCGGGATCGCCAGGCAGCGCATCCCGGCGGCGCGTGCCGCGAGCACCCCGGGCACGGCGTCCTCCACCACCAGGCAGCGCGCGGGATCGACGCCCAGCCGCCGGGCGGCCTCCAGGAACACGTCCGGGGCGGGCTTGCCGGCACCGACCTCCTGCACGGAGACCTGCACGGTGAGCACGTCGGCGAGGCCGACCACGCGCAGCGCGGCGGCGATGGCGTCGGCCGGCGACCCGGAGGCGACGGCCTGCGGGATCCCGGCGGCCGCCAGCCCGCGCACCATCGTGGCGGTCGGGCCGAAGCCGCGCAGCGTCGGCAGGCCTGCGGCGTACGCGGCGATCTTGCGCCGGCCCAGGTCCTCCTGGTCGGCCTCGACCCCGAGCGCCTCCGCGATCCGGCCGAGCACCTCGTACCCGCCGAGCCCGATGAACGGGCGCTTGATCTCGGGCGTGAGGTCGGCGCCGTAGTGCGCGAACGCGGTGCGCTCGGCCTCGAACAGCAGCGTCTCGGTGTCGGCCAGCACCCCGTCCAGGTCCCAGAGGACCGCGCCGAGGTCGGTCACCGGTCGGCGTCCGGCAGGTCGCGCGGCGCGCGGTAGGACCACTCGCGGTCGGCGTCGGTGATCGGGCGCAGGACCTTCGCGGGCACCCCGCCGGCGACGACCATCGGCGGCACGTTCGCGGTGACGACTGCCCCCGCCGCGATCACCGACCCGTGGCCGATGGTCACGCCCGGCATGATCACCACGTGAGCGCCGACCCACACATCGTCCTCGATCACCACCGGCGCGGAGAACTGCCGGCCGTCGAGCCGTGCGCCGGGGTGCACCGGGTGGCCGGCGGTCGCGATCGTCACGTGCGGGCCGAACATCACGCGGTCCCCGATGGTCACCGGGCTGTCGTCCACGATCGTGAGGCCGGTGTTCGCGTAGACGAACTCGCCGATCCGCGTGTGGACGCCATAGGCCACGTGCAGCGGCGGCTCCACCCAGACCTGCGGACCGAGCGCACCGAACGTCTCCTCCAGCACCCGGCGACGCCCCGCGGCGTCCCGCACCGGCAGGTCGTTGTACTCGCGGGCGAGCTCCTTGCCGCGGATGCGCTGCTCGGTCAGCACCTCCAGCCCGGGGCCGGTGTCCGTGTACAGCTCCTGGGCGTCCATCCGCCGACGGACCTCGTGCTCACGCTGATCCGTTGCCGCTCCTTCGCTCGCAAAGCCGCCGCCCGGCGGTACGTACGACCGTACATCTCAAAACCTACCGGTTGGTCGCCTTTGATCGATCGGCGCGCCGTGCGCTCCGGGGACATCCTGTCCGCATGACGACCACGCGCGGCAGCGACCGCCCGGCGGCACGGGTCCGGCCGGCCCGACGGCTGCCGTTGGTTCTCCTGGCCGTCCCGGTGACGCTCCTCGGCGCGATCGTGCTCGGGATGCACGTCCCCACGATCCCGGTCCTCGGTCCGGCCGGCTCCGTGCTCGGGATGCGCGCCGCATGGGTCGCCGTCGCCGCGCTGCTCCTGCTGGCCCTCGGCATCGTGCTGCTGGCCCGGCGGCGGACCTGGGGCCGGGTCGTCGTGGCGTCGATCGCCGCCCTGTCGCTGCTCGGCGCGGGGATCGCCACCCTGCACCTGGTGGCCTTCGGCAGCGACCACGGGATCACCGTCTCCCCGTTCGGCGCCGCCCTGCCGGCGTCGGCGCCCGACCGCGAGGAGCGCTACGACCCCGGCAGCGCCCAGGCGTCCGTCGCGATCTGGGAACCCGCCGACGCCGACGACGCACCCGTCGCGGTCTTCGTGCACGGCGGCGGCTGGATCAGCGGATCACCCACGGACAACAGTGCCGAGAAGCGCTGGCTGGCCGACCAGGGCTGGCTGGTGCTCAGCCTCGGCTACCCGCTGTCCGACGCCGACCACCACCTCTGGGACAGCACCGTCGACCGGCTCGCGTGCGGGCTCGCGTGGACGCAGCAGCACCTCGACCCCTGCGGCGGCACCCTGCCGACCGTCGCCGCCGTCGCCACCGTGTACCCCGTGGCGGACCCCGCGTCGTTCTACGAGAACGGTGACCTGCTGCTCGGACGCACCGCCCGGACCATGGCGGGCGCGTACACCGGCGGCTCGCCGCAGGACCTCCCAGGGCGATACCGGGCGATCACCCCCGCCACCGACCTCACCGCGGACGCGCCGCCCACGCTGGTGATCAGCGCCGGCAGCGACCACCTGGTGCCGGGCGCCCCCGCCCGCGCGCTCGCCCACCGGGTCGACGATGTGGCCGGCGACGGGACCGCGGTGACCGTGCCGTACGCGGAGCACGTCTTCGACGCGAGCCCGGTGGGGCAGCAGCTCTACCTCGGGCTGCTCGAGGAGTGGCTGACCGCGCGCGGTCTGTGGCCGTGATCATGCTGACGGCGGCGTCGACCGCCTGCTGAGGAGGTCCCGCGAGGTGCGCCAGGGTCGACGGTCCCGGGTCCACGGTCGTGCGCGCTCTACCGTCGGTCGGACCACACGTTCACCCGTACGGGTGAATGCGACGACGCGGTGGTCAGCACGCCGGATGGCCACCTGATCGAGGGAGCACCGATGCGCCAGAACGCCACGCCGAAGCCCGTCAGCCGGGTCCGCACGGCAGCGCTGCTGCTCGCGACGACTGCGGCGATCACCGGAGGACTCGCCGTACCGCGCTGGTCGGTGGTGTTCTTCGCCCTCGGCGTCGTCCTCGCTGCGGCGGGCGTCGTCTCCGCATGGCACGGGAGTCGCCGCACGGGTCGTGCGACTGTCCTCGTGCTGACCGCCACGCTCGTCGCCGGATCACTCGGAGCCGTGCACTGGGGAAGCAGCTCGGCAAGATTCGAGGCCGCCGTCTCCCAGGCGAAGTCGGCACCGATCGGGCCGCGAGCCGCCCTGAACATCTCGTCCCAGGAACCCCAGGCCGTCGAGTCGGACGCTCTCACGAGCGACGCGAAGCTCGAGTCGGTCGTCGAGAAGGCTTCGACGGTCGGCGAGGTCACCGACGCGACCGAGGACGCGCGGGTCGCACTCGCCCAGCGCTACGGGTACAGCCCGGTCAGCGGCCTCGAGCTCGACTGGGCGAACGCGGTCGCACAGGACGTCGACGCCGCCGAGACCGTGACCGTCCCGCTGCTCGGCACGGATCTCCCGCTCACCTCCAAGGTCGTTTTCATGGCGACCGACGACGGGATGACGGTCATCGAGATGGCCTCGGCGATGATCGATGTCGATCACGCCGGCATGACGATGTGGCAGGACGGGCTCCAGATCAAGGAGGTCGTCGTGTCGAACTCGGACACCGCAGACGGTGACGGCGCGACGATCCGGTCCGCCGGCTGGAGCTTCAGCAAGTTCAAGAACTGCCTCGACAAGGTGGGGATCATGTGGGCCACGCTGTCCCTGCTCAGCGCGGCATGTGCCGTGGCCTGCGCCGTGACCGCCGGGACGGGCTGCCTGGCCTGCGCCGCGGCGGTCCTGGGCGGCAACGCCGGGACGATCGGCACCTGCGCCGCCTTCGCCCGGACCTGAGCGTCGAAAGGCGCGTCGCCGTCTCAGCACCCCGATCGGCAGGCGGGACGAGCGAGTCATCCCCGCGACGACATCGGCAGCGGTGTCGGGCAAGCGATCGACATCGGCCAGGGCCGGGAGCCGCCGCCACGGCTCCCGACCCCGTCGGCTACGGCCGCGCGAGCCGCTCCCGCGCGCGCCGCGAGCGCACCAGCACCAGCCCGACGGCCAGCAGCCCGATCCCGAGCGCGAGCAGCCCGCCCACCTCGGCACCGGTCCGGGCCAGCGACCCCTCCGCCGCGGTCACCGTGATCGGCAGCTCGGCGAGCACCCGCCCGACGGCGTCCCGCGCCTGCAGGTGGTGGGTGCCGGCGGTCAGGTCCCGCGGGATCGTCACCGTCACCTGCGCGGTGCCATCCACCACCGGGACGGTCGCCAGCCGGCGGTACGCCGAGGCCACGCCGATCTCGACCTCCGCGCCGGGCATGCCGGTCAGGGTCACCGTCACGCGGTCCCCGGGGCGCACGGTCGTGGTGGCCGCCCTCATCGTCGGCCCCGGCTCCGTGGGACCTCCTGGCGCCGTGGAGTCGGTCGGCTGCGGTGACGGGGTCCCGCCGCCGCTCGCCGCGACCTGCACCGAGCCGACCGCCGAGACGTTGCCCGCCCCGTCGGTGGCCCGGAACCGCACGGTCACCGCGTCCTCGCCCGGCACGGTGACCGGACCGGCCGTGACCGACCAGGGGCCGTCACCGATCCGGTGCTCGACCGACGCCACCCCGGAGCCGCCCTCGTCGGTGGCGGTGATCGTCACGACCCGGCCCACGACGGTGGCGGAGACCACCGGTGCCACCATGTCCGGCACCGTCGCCTCCACCAGGCCGGCGAGCGCCGCACCCAGCACGGCGACGCTGTCGTCGATCTCCGTCTGGGTCGCCGTGGCGGACCCGAGCCGGGCCTTGGCGGTCTCGAGCGCCGGCAGCACCGGTGCCCAGCTCGCCGGGGTGTACCGCGTGCTGTCCAGCGCCTCGGCGCGGGTCACCAGAGCGGCGAGGTCGTCCGCGCGGACCGCGATGCTCACCCCGCACCACAGCAGCTCGTCACCCTTGGCGTGGGTGAGCAGCACCGCGGTCGTCCCGGAGGTGCCGCCGGCGAGGTCGACCTCGATCCTGCCCTCCGCCCCGAGCCGTGGCGCGGCGGTGACGGTCGCGACCGTGCCGTCCACGGAGGTCGCCGTGATCACGTCGTCCGCCTCGTAGGGGGTGATCGTCGCCGCCAGCACCGCGGTGCCGCCCTGCGCGACCGGCACGCTCGGAGCCTCGCAGGCCAGCTTGTAGCCGCCGTAGACCTCGAGCTCGAAGAGCGACAGACCGTACTTGGTCGCCGGCAGGCCGATCACCCGCAGATGACGCACCTCCGTGTCGACGAAGTCCACCGTGCTGGTGAGCTCGGCCGAGGTCTTCTGCACCCGCGCGAGCGTCTGCCAGGTGGAGCCGTCGACGGAGCCCTCCACCCGGAAGTCGTTCGAGGTGGCCGACTCCCAGGTCAGCACCACCTGGTTCACGGTGCGCGGCGCCTCCAGGTCCACCTGGAGCCAGCGCTCGGTCACGTAGGGCGCGTTCTCGCGCAGCGAGGCCCACCGCGTCGTCGCGTTGCCGTCGGTGGCGTTGCCCGCCGCGAGCGTCGCGTTGTATGCCGAGTCCGCGGTGGTCGGCCGGCCGAGCGCGAGGTTCTCGCGGCCGGCGGGCACGGTCGGCGCGGTCACCAGGGCGTCGTCGGCGAACACCTCGACCTCCCAGAGCGACACCCCGTACTGGGTGGTGCTGCGCTGGACGGTCTGCACCCGCAGGTAGCGGGCCTGCACGTCCACGGCGAGCAGGTCCTGACCGCCGTCGCTGCCCGCCGCCGGGGTGGCGTACGCCTGGCGCCAGGTGCTCCCGTCGTCCGAGACCTGGATCGTGTACTGCCGGGCGTAGGACGCCTCCCACCAGAGCCGGACGGACCGGACCGGCTGCACCGATCCGAGGTCGACCTGCGCCCACGCGGTGTCGGACAGGTTGCCGCTCCACCGGGTGGCCATGTTGCCGTCGGTGATGCTCCCGGCCGCCCCGGAGGACGTGCCCGAGACCGTGACAGGGGCGCCGAGCGCCAGGTTCACGCTGGCGTCCACCGCGAGCTCGCGCACCTCGTAACCCGCGCCGCCCGCGCTCTCGAGCAGCAGCACCCGGACGAAGCCGGCGGACGTCGGCGCGATCCGCAGGGTGGTGCGCGTGCCGTCGCCGTCCTGGACGTACCTCTGGTCGGTCCACGCGCTGCCGTCCGCCGAGGTCTGCACGAGGAACCGGCGGGCATGGGCCCCGCCCCAGGCGATCGTGACGCCGCTGACGACGGAGGCGTGGTCGAGCTGCCGGGTCAGCCACTGGGTGCCGTCGCCGTCGGAGCGCCACCCGGTGGTCTCGTCGCCGTCCCCGGCCAGCGCCGGGCCGTGACCGGTGGCGGAGCTGCTCGCGGTCAGCGCCGAGGCCGGCCCCTGGCCCGCCACCAGCGGTGCGGTGACCGTCTTGCCGAGCGTCGCACCGGACCCGAGGGCGAAGACCCCGCTCGCCGACCCGTCGGGGCCGGACAGGGCCACCCGGACCACCAGGCCCGGGGTGCCGGGGTTCGCCACGCTGGCCACCGGCACCGCGCCGGACTCGTCGATCATCACCAGCGCGGGCCGGCTCGCCTCCAGGGTGCGGCCGTCGCCCAGGTCGAGCGTGCCGGCCTGGTGGAACACCGCCATCGTGCGCTGCAGGCCCGGGTGCCGCACCGCCTGCACGGCGGTGTCGTTGCGCAGCACCTGCACGGCCGGCGCGGCGGCGTAGGCCGCGACCTCGGCCGGGGTGGCGGCCGGAAGCACGACGTACTCGTAGCCCGCGTCGGTCGGCTGCACTCCGTGGTCGACGTACAGCGTGAAGGTGTCGGCGCTCACCGGGTCCTCGCCGATCCAGCTGCCGGTCTGCGCGGTCCGCTGCACCGTGACCGGCCCGCCGGCCGGGAACACGTAGCCGACCTCGTCGTTGTAGGCCCAGGTCGCGTCGGTCACCGGTCGCGCGGCCGTCCCTGCCGTCACCGGGCTGCCGCCGACCGAGGCGTTGTCCTTGGCCACCGCCTGGTTGATCGTCGTGTGCACGGCGGCGGCAGAGGTGGACGTGATGCCGGCGCCGAGGGCCACCATCTCGTCGTCGAAGGAGAAGTAGCTCTTCTTGCCGCTGGTCGCCGCGCGGTCCAGCGTGTAGACGTTCGCGCCGTAGGTGCCGTCGGAGACACCGCCGGTGAAGCTGCCGCCGTTGCCGGTGGACCCACGGGTCTGCTCCTTGACGTACGGAGCGGTGACGCCGGGGTAGTGGAACCAGTCGAAGGCCGGGCCGAGGTCGAGGTACTCACGGTTGTTCACCTGGATCGCCGTGGCACCCGCGGAGTTCCACACGATCTCGTTGCCCACGGAGGGCCGGAACGTCGAGCGGTACTCGCTGCCCACGGTCCGGCTGGAGTTCAGCCGGGTGATGATCCCGTAGTCCTCACGCAGGTGCGACGACAGCTCGGACCGCCAGAAGTACCGGTCGCCGGTGACGCCGTTGGTGCGGGTCTCGCCCCGGATGTTCGCGATCATCGCCTGGTACGCCGTGGCGTAGAGCGGGTCGGTGCGGGCCATCCGGGTCAGCGGCTCCAGGAACTCCGCGGCCTGGCTGGTGACGCCGTCGACCGTCTTGGGCTGCCGGTAGTTCAGGTACATCAGGCCGACGTCGCCACGGATCATCCACCGGGTGCCGCTGACGATGTAGAACGCGATCGTGTCCAGGTGCTGCCGGCTGAACGCCAGGCTGGTGCCGCGGGCGACGTCGGCCCACAGCGCCACGTTGGTGAACAGCGCCATGCCGTAGCCCTCGCTGTAGAGCTGGGCGCCGTGCGCCCAGAAGCTCGCGTCGGGCTGCACCGCCTCCTGCACGGTCCCGGAGTCGTCCACCGCGACGGTCTGCACCATCGTGTCGAAGCCGGTGCGGATCTTGTCCAGGTCGACCGTGGCGATCGCCTCGAACAGGTAGTTGGTGGTCCGCCACGCGCCGTTGGCGCCCGCCGGGTCGAGCTTGCCGGTGTTGTGCTCCAGCGCGATGTCGAGCGCGGCCGGCTCCAGCACGTCGCCGAGGAACACCGAGATCCGGCCCATCGCCATGGACTCGCCGATCTCCGTCTCCCACCAGTTGGTGTTGCCCGGGTCGGCGACGTCCCAGTAGGTCAGCGCGCGCCCGACGGCGGCGACCAGCGCGGGGTCCTGGTAGCCGTCCGCGGCGGGGTCCCGGTACGCCTGGGCCATCGCGAGCATCCGGTACAGCGCCCCGTAGGCGGACCAGACCGAGCCGTTGGCCGAGCTGGTGCGGTCGGCGTAGTCGACGTCGGCCCAGGACCCGTCCGCGCGCAGCGACGTCGCGTACTCGCGCGCCTGCGAGGTGCGGGCCAGGTAGATCCCGTTGGCCAGGATGATCTCGTCCCCCTGGCCCAGGTAGTACTCCTGCAGCCGGGAGACGATCGTGGCCACGTCCTGCTCCGGGGTGGCCGCCTCGGACCGGGGTGCTGCGGACAGCCCGGCACCGCCCAGCACCAGGGCCAGGGCGACCGCGATCCATGCTCTGAGGTGTCTCACGTCGAGCTCCTTTGCTCTCACTGGTCGTGGAACGCACTGCGCGGCACGCCGACGATCACGGCCGTGCCGCTGCCGGTGACGACCAGCGGCCCGTCCGCGTCCGGGACGAGGACCGCCTCGCCCGGCGCGAGCCGCTCGACGTCCCCGGCCTCCGCGCGCACCTCCCCCTCGGTGCACAGGACGACCCGCGGGCCGTCCTCGAGACCCACGAGCCGGTCGCCGGCGCGTGGGGTCACCACCCGCAGCACGAAGTCCGGCACGGGCGGGACCACGTCCACGACGCCGGGCGCCACGCGGACCTGCCGCAGGAACCCGGTGAGCCGCGGCGTGAAGTCCGTGATCGCGAGCACCTGCTCGGCGTCGACGTGCTTGCCGGTCAGACCCGCGCGCAGCACGTTGTCGGAGGCGGCCATCACCTCGACCGCCATCCCGCGCAGGTAGGCGTGCAGCGTGCCGGCGGCGGTGCACAGGGCCTGGCCCGGCTCCAGCCGCTCGTAGTTGAGCAGCAGCGGCGCCACCAGCGCCGGGTCGCCGGGGAACCGCACCGCGAGGTCACGGACCACCTCGAGCTCCGGCCGGGCACCCGTGCCGTCCTGCGCCGCCTCGGCGACCTGCTCGGTCCACGTCGCCCGCCCGCGCCGGGCCAGCAACCACGCGAGTGCCTCGCGGTGCGGAGAGCCGCCGCCACGCAGCAGCGCCGCCAGGGGGTCGAGGGCACGCACGTCCAGCTCGTCCACGAGCTTGGCGGACTGCTCCGGCTCGCGCAGCCCGCTCAGCAGCTCGAACCGGGTCAGCGCGTAGACGACCTCGGGCTTGTGCGAGCGGTCGCGGTAGGTCCGCGCCGGGTCGGTCCGGGCGATCCCGCGTCGCTCTTCGTCGGCGAAGCCCGCCTGCGCCTGGGCGGTGGTGGGGTGCACCTGGATCGACAGGGCGTGGGCGGCGGCCAGCACCTTGGCGAGGTACGGCAGCCGGGGCCCGAACCGCTCCAGCACCCGCCGACCGAGCACCTCCTCCGGGTGGGCGGCCACCAGGAGGTCCAGCGGCACCCGCCGTCCCGGGCCGTCGGTGACCGAGGGGTCGTCCGGGTGGGCCCCGATCCACACCTCCGCCACCGGGCGTCCGTCCACGGGCAGGCCGAGCAGCTGCTGGATCAGCGTGGTCGATCCCCAGTCGTAGCGCCGCACCGGGTTGGCGAGCCGGTGCACCTCAGCGCCCCCGCCCTGCGGCGGCAGCCACCTCAACCATCGTCGCGCACCAGCTCGGCGACGCCGATCCGGGAGTCCGCCATGCCGTACAGCACGAACTGCCGCCCGCCGATCTCGGCCGTCGCGGTCGGGAACACCACGTTGCCGAGCGTCCCTTGCAGCTCCTCCTCGGTCTCCGGCACCATCAGCGGCTCGGCCGTGCGGGCCAGCACCCGGCGCGGGTCCTGCGCGTCCAGCAGCATCGCGCCGGCGGTGTACCGCGAGCCGTAGGACAGCTCGAAGCCGGAGTTCGTCGCGCCGGTGACGCCGTGGTGCAGCACCAGCCACCCCTCGGGCACCCGGAGCGGGGCCGGACCACCGCCGATCTTCGACTCCTCGTAGGGCATCTGCGGGGCGGCGATCATCTCCGAGCGCTCCACGCAGGTCAGCGCCGACAGGTCGCGCCGCACCGCCTCCGGGTCCACGTAGCCGATCCAGATCGACGGCCGGGCGTCCTCGACCCCCGCCGGCGGCACCGCGCCCTCCCCCGGACGCAGCCAGTCCAGGTCCCACATCGGCCGGTGCAGCAGCGCGAGCGCCGGCCGGCCGTCGGGGCCGGGCACGAGCTCGGGGAAGAACACGATGTCCTTGTTCGGGAACAGGTTGAGGTCGGTGCGCAGCTCGGGCTGGTACGCGAACCGCAGCGGACCCAGCCGTCGCCAGGTCACGGTGTCCTGCGAGACCGCGAGCGCAGGCCGGGGCCCCAGCGGCCCGTACGCGACGTACGTCATCACGTGCAGCCCCAGCGGCTCGACGTAGGTGATCCGCGGGTCCTCGACCCCGGCGTTCTGCGCGCCGTGCTCCCAGTTCTCGTCCGGGGCCAGCACCACGCCGAGCCGTTTGACGCCCACCGGCACGCCGTCCTCGACCACCACCCGTGCCCGGCCGATCCGCGACACGTTGCCGGCCGCGACCAGCCGGGGGTACACGTACAGCTCCCCGTCCGGCCCCCAGGCGAGCCCGGGGTTGAGCACCCCCTCGACCTCGAGCGGGTTGCCGGGCTCCGGCGTCATGAGCATGCCGTGGCGGCGCAGCACGTACGGGACGGTCGCCGCGACGGATGCGGTCTGGTGGGTCACGTGGTTCTTCCCCTGCCTGGGTTCGGGCACGCCGAAGGCGCCGGCCTGCCGTGGAGGTGGTGCGGGTGGAGCGGTCAGCCCTTGATGGCCGAGCCGAGGTTGGCGGACGTGAAGTGCCGCTGGAACAGCAGGAACAGCACGACCGCGGGGATCGCGAGCACGCAGGCCCCGGCGAGCACGGCGCCCATCGGGTTGGCCTGGAAGGTCGAGTTCGCCTGCGAGAAGTTCGCCAGGCTCACCGCCAGCGGCTGCATCGATGCGTCCTTGGTGACCAGGAACGGCCAGAGGAACTCGTTCCACGGGCCGATGAACGTCACGAGCATCGCGGTGAGGATCGCCGGGCGGACCAGCGGCACGGCCACCGACCGCAGGATGCGCAGCTCACCGGCCCCGTCGATCCGGGCGGCGTCGAACACGTCCCGGGGGATCTGCGAGAAGTACTGCCGGAAGATCAGCACGGCCACCGAGTTCACCGCGAACGGCAGGATCATCCCGAGGTAGCTGTCGGCCAGGCCGAAGTACCGCACGACCATCACGTACAGCGGCACCATGAGCAGCTGGAACGGGATCGCCTGCACCAGCAGCACCAGGGCGAACACCAGGCCCTGCCCGCGGAACGACAGCACCGACAGCGCGTAGCCGACCAGCAGGCCGAGCACCAGCGTGCAGCCCACCACGCCGGCGGTCATGATCAGCGAGTTCAGCAGGGACCGCGCCAGGTCGATCGAGTCGTTGACCCCGGCGAAGTTGTCCAGCGTCAGGTTGCCCGGCAGCGGCAGCATGCCGACCAGGCTGGTGTCGCGGTCCTTCTGCAGCGCGCCGATCACCATCGAGTAGAACGGCACGAGCGCCAGGAACGCCCCGACGAGCAGCACGGCGAAGCGGGCGACGATCAGGAGCCTGCGGCGGCCGCGGTCCTTCTGGTCGTGCTCGGTGTGCGCGGTGGTGACGGACATCAGCCCTTCCTCTCCGTCAGGCGGCGGGAGGCCAGCGACAGCAGCATCACGGCGATCACCAGGATCATCCCGATCGCCGCCGCGACGTCCGGCTGCCCCTGCTGGATCCCCTTCTGGTACATGAGCAGCGCCGGCGTCATCGACGCGCCGTTCGGGCCGCCGCCGGTCAGCAGGTACGGCTCGGTGAAGATCTGCCCGGTGGTGATGATCGACAGCAGCACCACCAGCGACGTCACCGGGCGCACGCCGGGCAGCGTCACCGTCCGGAACCTGCGCCACGCGCCGGCACCGTCCATCTCCGCCGCCTCGTGCAGCTCGCGCGGGACGTTCTGCAGCCCGGCCAGGTAGAGCAGCACGTAGAAGCCGAGGTTCTTCCAGGTCACGTAGACCGCGATCAGCGGCATGATCAGCCCCTGGTTCGCCAGCCAGGTCGGGTCGGGGGCCAGATCGCCGAGCACCTGGTTCACCACGCCGTTCCCGCTGAACAGGAAGATCCACGCGGCGAGGGTGGCCACCGACGCCGTGACGTAGGGGACGTAGTACGAGACCCGGAAGAAGCCCTTCCACCGCACCACCGCGTCCAGGCCGGTGGACAGCAGCAGACCGAGCACGACGGTGAGCGGCACGTTGATCACCAGGAACACCAGCAGGTTCCCGAACGCCTGGCGCACGGCCGGGTCGGCGAGCACCTGCCGGAAGTTGTCCAGGCCGACGAACGGGTGCGGCACCTGGACGCCCGGGGCGGTGAAGAAGAAGTCGTGCACCGACATCCACACGCCGAACCCGAACGGGATCAGGAACACCACGACGACGAACGCCGTGTACGGGGCGCTGAGCAGGGCCCCGAGGGGGTGCTCGCCGAGCCAGCGCTGCAGGCGCCGACCTCGGGGCGCGGGCCGCCGCCCGCCCCGGCGCGGGTCACGGTCGTCCGTGGCCCGCCCCGGGGCACGCAGGCCCTCGTCGCGGAGGGTGGTCATCTCGTCAGCCGGCCAGTCCGTCGATCGTGGTCGCGGCCGTGCCGAAGGCGCTCGTCAGATCGCCCGAGCCGGACTGGACCGTCTGGCCCCAGGCATCCCGGAACACCTGCATCTTCTCGGCGAGCCCGCCGACGGTCGGCACGTCCACCGCGAGCGGGACCGCTGCGGCGAACTGCTCGAAGAACGGCTTCTCCGCCAGGAAGTCCGCCGCGAGCTCCGGCACGTCGGTCCGGGTCGGGAACTGGCCGGTGGTCTCGAGCAGCGCGAGGTCGTTCTCGTCGTCGGTGGCGAACTTGAGGAACTCCCAGGCCGTCTGCTGGTTCTGGCACGAGGAGTACAGGCCGACGTTCTTGGAGTCCGCGAAGGTCGAGGTCTCGTCGGCGGCGGTGCCGGCGGCGGTCGGGATCGGCACCGTGCCGTACTCGACCTTCCCGTCGAACTGCCCGGCACCCCACGGCCCGGCGATGCCCATGGCCGCGACCCCGTCCGCGAACGGCCCCGCCCACATGTCGCCGCTGTACGCCTCGGCGGAGGCGTAGCCCTCGGCGTAGAGGGTCTGCCACAGCTCGAGCGTCTCGATGCCGGCGTCGCTGGTGAACGCGGCCTCCCCGTCCTCGATCAGCTGCGTGCCGCCCGAGTTGGCCAGGAAGAACGGGTAGAAGTCGAAGTTGACGTTCGTGTAGTCCGCGGTGGCCGGCGGGTAGATCGCGAAGTCCGCGGCCCCGGAGTCCTTGATCGCCTTCGCGGCGGCCAGCAGGTCGTCGTAGGTCGACAGCTGCGGGTTCTCCGGGTCCAGGCCTGCGGCCTCGAACACGGTCTTGTTGTAGTAGAGCATGAACGGGTTGGTCTTCCAGGGCATCTGGTACAGGTCCCCGTCGGCGCTGCGGAACCCGTCCGCGGCCGCGCCCGAGCGCCCGGTGATGTAGTCCTCGGCGTCCTCGAAGGTCGTCGAGAGGTTCACCAGGCCGCCCTGCTTCTGGAACGCCGGCACCGCGGCCGGGGCGGTGTTGAACACCAGGCAGGGGGTGTTGCCGGCCGTGATCGACGCCGAGATCACGTCCTCCGAGGAGCTGCCCGCCGGGATCGCCTGCGCCGTCACCTGCTCGTCGGGGTGGTCGGCGTTCCACGCCTCGACCACCTGCTCGCCCCAGGCGATCTCCTGCTCGTTCGTCGAGTACCAGATCTCGATCGGGCCGGTGCCCGTGGTCGATCCCGTCCCGGCGGCCTCCCCGCCGCCCGACCCGCAGGCCGTCAGCGGGAGCACCACCACCGCCGCGGCCGCCGTCAGCACCGTCATCCGTGCGCCACGCCTCATCGCGCGATCCTCACTTCCCGGGACGCTGCGTCCCACGAGATCCGGGACGCCTCAGAGCGGCCCGGACGCCGGTCCACCATGACCGGACGGCGCTAGTAAACCGGTTTGTGTCGAGTTGGTCAACCACTCCCTGTTCGCGCTCGATCACGGGGAAGTCGAGCGAGCGAGAGCACTAAAATGGTTTAGTGCCTGCGCTACGATGACCGGGTGGATGCCGCACCCGCCCAGGACACCGCCACCGGACCGGCCGCACCCGCCACCCGCGAGCGCAAGCCACGGGCCGCGGGACGGCGCGCCACCATCGGCGACGTCGCCGAGCGGGCGCAGGTCTCCAAGAGCGCCGTCTCCTTCGTCTTCAACGGTCGTTCCGGCGTCAGCGAGGCGGCGCGCGAGCGCATCCTCCAGGCCGCGCAGGACCTCGACTGGCGGCCCGACTCCCGCGCCCGCGCCCTGTCCCGCAGCCGCGCCCAGGCGCTCGGCCTCGTCATCCGCCGCGAGGCCGAGCTGCTCAGCACCGACCCGTTCTTCCCGCAGTTCGTCGCGGGCGTCGAGAGCGGCCTCACCACCCACGGCTACGCCCTCGTGCTCCAGGTCGTCGACGGCGAGCAGACCGAGCACGACGCGTACCACCAGTTCGCCCGGGAGTCGCGCGTCGACGGCGTCTTCCTGACCGACCTGCGCGCCGACGACGAGCGCCCCGGAGAGCTCGACCGCCTCGGCATGCCCTACGTGCTGGTCGGGCCCGCCGCACCCGTCCCCGGCCACCCCGACCCGATCGGCGTGGACGACGAGGCCGGCGTCCGACGCGCCGTGCGGCACCTGTACTCCCTCGGCCACCGGCGCATCGCCCACGTCGCCGGCACCACCGGCTACATCCACTCCGACCTGCGCCGTCGCGCCTGGCACGACGAGATGACCGAGCTCGGCCTCGTCCCGGACCTCGTCGTCGACGCCGACTTCACCGGCGGCGCCGGTGCCCGGGCCACCCACGAGCTGCTCGACCTGCCGCACCCGCCGACCGCCATCGTCTACGGCAACGACCTGATGGCCATCGCCGGCATCTCCGCCGCCACCGACCGCGGGCTGCACGTCCCTCGCGACCTGTCCGTCGTCGGCTTCGACGACGTGCCCCTCGCGACCTACGTCGTCCCGCCGCTGACCACCGTCCGGCAGGAGGTCATCGAGTGGGGGCGGGCGTGCGCGCGCACCCTCGTCGCCGTGGTCGAGGGGCGCGAGCCCGAGGACGTCCGGCTGCCGCCGGTGGAGTTCGTGGTGCGCGGGAGCACCGCGGCGGCGCCGAGGGGCTGAGCGACCCGCTCAGGCCTGCATGTCCACGAACCGCGAGTAGTGCCCCTGGAACGCCACCGTGATCACGTCCGTGGGCCCGTTGCGGTGCTTCGCGACAATCAGGTCCGCCTCGCCGGCGCGGGGCGACTCGCGCTCGTAGGCGTCCTCGCGGTGCAGCAGGATCACCATGTCGGCGTCCTGCTCGATCGACCCGGACTCACGCAGGTCGCTCATGGCGGGCTTCTTGTCGGTGCGCTGCTCGGGGCCACGGTTCAGCTGGCTGAGCGCGATCACGGGGACCTCGAGCTCCTTGGCGAGCAGCTTGAGCGCACGGGAGAACTCGGAGACCTCCTGCTGGCGGGACTCGACGCGCTTGCCGGAGGACATCAGCTGGAGGTAGTCGATGATGACGAGCTTGAGGTCGTGCTTCTGCTTGAGCCGACGGCACTTCGCGCGGATCTCCATCAGCGACATGTTGGGCGAGTCGTCGATGTAGAGCGGCGCCTCGGTGAGCTTGCCCTGGATCTGCGCGAGCTTCTGCCAGTCGTCGTCGCCCATGGAGCCGTTGCGCATCTTCTGCAGCGGCACGCGGGCCTCGGCGGACAGCAGACGCATGGTGATCTCCGAGCGGCTCATCTCGAGCGAGAACACGACGGACGCCTGGTGGTGCTTGATCGACGCGGCGCGGGCGAAGTCGAGGGCGAGTGTCGACTTGCCGATCGCCGGGCGGGCGGCGATGACGATCATCTGCCCGGGGTGCAGGCCGTTGGTGAGCCGGTCGAGGTCGGCGAAGCCGGTGGGGACGCCGACCATGCCCTCGCCGCGGTGCCCGGCGGACTCGATCTCGTCCAGGGTGCCGGCGACGACCTCGCCGAGCCGGTGGTAGTCCTCGGTGGTGCGCCGCTCGGTGACCGCGTAGACCTCGGCCTGGGCGTTGTTGACGATGTCGTCGACGTCGCCGCCGTCGGTGGCGTAGCCGAGCTGGACGATCCGGGTGCCGGCCTCGACCAGGCGGCGCAGCACGGCGCGCTCGCGCACGATCCGGGCGTAGAACCCGGCGTTGGCGGCGGTGGGCACCATGGAGATCAGGGTGTGCAGGTAGGGCACGCCGCCGATCCGGCCGATGTCGCCGCGCTTGGTGAGCTCGTCGGCGACGGTGACGGCGTCGGCGGGCTCGCCGCGGCCGTACAGGTCGATCACGGCGTCGTAGATCGCCTCGTGCGCGGGCTTGTAGAAGTCGCTGCCACGGATCTGCTCGACGACGTCGGCGATGGCGTCCTTCGAGATCATCATGCCGCCGAGCACGCTCTGCTCGGCGTCGAGGTCCTGCGGGGGGCGCCGGTCGAACGCAGGGGACGACCCCTGGTCCTGGGGCATCCCGTACTCGAGGTCCTCGATCGTCACGCCGTCCGCCCGCTCTCTCGTGCTCCCGCTGCCGCTGCCTCACCCGGTTCTACCGCCGGGGTCTGACACTGTGCTGCGGCCACGCCGCAGGCCGATGGACCCGGGCGCCGTCGCGAGGGTAGGTGCCTCCCGGCGAGCCCAGCAAGCGAGACGTGCACAGGGGGTGTTGACGACCCTGTGGAAGGCTGTGGACAACAAGGGGGCGTCTGTCCACAACTCGTGGACAGTCCTGTGGAGGAAACCGTGCAAGCCTCCCACCAGGGTGCTCTCACCCGCAGGAACACCATGCACCGGATGTGGACGGGAAGAAGTTGGCTCGGATTTCACCCTTTGGACGTCCGTCGTCCACCGTCGACCGTCAGATCCTCGCGCTGGCCGTCCCCGCGCTCGGTGCGCTGATCGCCGAACCGCTGTTCGTGCTCGTCGACTCGGTGATCGTCGGACGCCTGGGGACCACCGAGCTGGCCGGCCTGTCGCTGGCCTCGACCCTGCTGGTCACGGTCGTGGGGCTGTGCGTGTTCCTGGCGTACGCGACCACCGCGGTCGTCGCCCGACGGCTCGGCGCCGGGGACCGTGCCGGGGCGCTCCAGGTGGGCGTGGACGGGCTGTGGCTCGGCGCAGGCCTCGGCGTGCTGCTGGCTGCCGTGGCGCTGCTGGTGGCCCCGTGGGCGGTCGCGGCGCTGGGTGCCGACGGGCAGGTCGCCGAGCACGCCACCGCCTACCTGCGCGCCTCGGCCCCCGGGCTGCCCGGCATGCTGCTCGTGCTCGCCGCCACCGGTGCCCTGCGCGGTCTCCAGGACACCCGCACGCCCCTGGTGGTCGCCGGGGCCGGGGCCGTGATGAACGGTGTGCTCAACCTGCTGCTGGTGCACGGCCTGCACCTGGGGATCACCGGCTCCGGGCTGGGGACGGCGATCACCCAGCTCGCCATGGGCGCCGTGCTCGTCGTCGTGGTCGTCCGGGGCGCCCGCGCCGCAGGTGCCTCGCTGCGCCCCGGGCCGGGCGGGATCCTCGCCGGGGTGCGCACCGGTACCCCGCTGCTGGTCCGCACGCTCTCGCTGCGGATCGCGATCCTGGTGACCGTGTGGGTCGCGACCGCGCTGGGGCCGGTGCCGCTGGCCGCGCACCAGGTGGTCAACGCGCTGTGGGGCTTCGCGGCCTTCGCGCTCGACGCGCTCGCCATCGCCGCGCAGGCGCTGATCGGCCACGCCCTCGGCGCCGGTGACCGGCCGCTGGTCCGCGCGCTGCTGCGCCGCACGCTCACCTGGGGCGTCGGCGCGGGGGCGGTGCTCGGTGTGCTCGGTGCCGCGACCGGCTGGTGGCTGTCCACCGCCTTCACCACCGACCCGGACGTGCGGCACGCGATCACGGTCACGCTGGTCGTCGTCGGGATCACCCTGCCGATGGCCGGCTGGGTGTTCGTGCTCGACGGCGTGCTGATCGGGGCCGGGGACGGACGGTTCCTGGCCGGCGCCGGCATGCTGACCCTGGTCGCCTACCTGCCGTTCGCGCTCGCGGTGCACGCGTGGGCGCCGCAGGACTGGCGCGGGCTGGCGTGGCTGTGGGCCGCGTTCGCCGGGGTGTTCATGCTCGCCCGCGCCCTCACCACAGGCCTGCGCGCCCGCACCGACCGCTGGATGGTCACCGGCGCCTGACCGCGCCCGCCCGCGGGTCCGCCGCGGAGGTCAGCCGCGGCCCGGACGGAGCAGGGTGCCGCCGTCGGCGTAGGAGTGCTTGCGCAGCGTCCGCAGGTCGACCTGGGCCGCCAGCAGGAACATCACCCCGACGCCGATCCCGCCGAACACCAGCAGCTCGCTGAACGATCCGAGAACGATGCTGCCCACCGCGACCGCCCAGCACAGGCAGCCCGCCGCCCACAGGCCGAGCACCAGCGCGCGGCTGCTCGGCAGCGGCGGTCGACGGTTGTCAGCCTGCGCGTCGTGGTACGCGGCGTAGGGCTGACCGTTGCGCCGGCCCCACTCCTCCAGCCGACGGTCACGGTGCGGGTACATCTCGGGGTCCGGGCCAACCGCCTCGATCCAGCCGTCGGTGGCCTCGGCCGGCGTGTCGGGTCCGTCGGCGGGGGTGCGCTCGTCCATGCCCTCGACCGTAGAGGGTCGCCGGCCGCTGCACGGTGCCCGCGCACGCCAGGTCACCCACCCGCCGCAGGGACGACGACGCCCCCGCACCGGCGGACCGGGCGGGGGCGTCGTGGACGCGAGGCGTCAGATCAGGCCGCGACGACCTTGACGGTCAGCTTCGCGGAGACCTCGGCGTGCAGGCGGACCTGCACCTCGTACTCGCCGGTCGCCTTGATCGGCTGGGCGACCTCGATCTTGCGGCGGTCCACCGAGGGGCCACCGGCCGCCTTGACGGCGTCGGCGATCTCGGCGGTGGTGATGGCACCGAACAGACGACCGGACTCGCCGGCCTTCGCGGAGACGGTCACCGGGTTGCCCTGGAGCGAGTCACGCACGGCGCGCGCCTCGTCGAGGGTCTCGATCTCGCGCACCTTGCGGGCACGGCGGATCTGGGTGATCTCCTTCTCGGCACCCTTGGTCCACGGGGTCGCGAGGCTCCGCGGGACCAGGTAGTTACGGGCGTACCCGTCCTTGACCTCGACGACGTCGCCAGGAGCGCCGAGACCGGTGACCTCGTGGGTCAGGATCAGCTTGGCCATGATGGTGCTCCTTCTCAGCGCGCCGACGACGAGTACGGCAGCAGCGCCATCTCGCGGGCGTTCTTCACGGCCCGCGCGATCGCGCGCTGCTCCTGGACGGTCACGCCGGTGACGCGACGCGCGCGGATCTTCCCGCGGTCGGAGATGAACTTCCGCAGCAGGGCGGTGTCCTTGTAGTCGACCGTCTCGATCTTGGCGGCCTTGAGCGGGTTCAGCTTCTTCTTGGGCTTGCGGACAACGGCCTTGGCCATCGTGGTGCTCCTTCGTGCAAGTCATGGAGCCCGGGGCGTTGCCGTACCCCGGGATGGGATGTTCTTCGTGCGCGCGACCGGGCGGGCCGGTCAGGCTGCGGCGTGGATCAGGCGTCGATCAGAACGGGGGCTCGTCGGAGTAGCCGCCGGCACCACCCGCGGGCGTCGCCCACGGGTCGTCCTGCTGGCCGCCACCACCGTTGAAGCCGCCGCCCCCACCGCCGCCGTTGAAGCCACCGCCGCCACCGCCGTTGAAGCCGCCGCCACCCTGACGCTGGGTCCGGGTGACCTTGGCCGACGCGTAGCGGAGCGACGGGCCGACCTCGTCGACCTGCAGCTCGTAGACGGTGCGCTTCTCGCCCTCGCGGGTCTCGTAGGACCGCTGGACGAGACGACCCGACACGATCACGCGGGTGCCCTTGGTCAGCGACTCGGCGACGTTCTCCGCCGCCTCCCGCCAGATCGAGCAGCGGAGGAACAGCGTGTCGCCGTCCTTCCACTCGTTGCTCTGGCGGTCGAACGTGCGCGGCGTGGACGCCACGGTGAAGTTCGCGACCGCTGCCCCGGACGGCGTGAACCGCAGCTCCGGGTCGGCGGTCAGGTTCCCGATCACCGTGATGGTGGTGTCACCAGCCATGCCTGCTCCTCGTTCCAGTCGTGAGTTCGGTGGACCCGCACGGTACGCGCGCGGTGCGACACTCAGGCGTCCGTGCGGAGGACCTTCGTGCGCAGGACGGCCTCGTTGAGGCCCAGCTGACGGTCGAGCTCCTTGGCGGTGTCCGACGTCGAGGAGAAGTCGACGACGGCGTAGATGCCCTCGGACTTCTTCTTGATGTCGTAGGCCAGGCGACGACGGCCCCAGATGTCGACCTTGTCGACGGTGCCACCGTCGGTCTTGACGACCGACAGGTACTTGTCGAGCGACGGAGCGACGGTGCGCTCCTCGATGTCGGGGTCGAGGATGATCATCATCTCGTACTGACGCAGGCTCATACCCACCTCCTCTGGTCTCGGCGGCCACGGTCGTTCCGTGGCAGGAGGGTGTTCATGCGTCGCCGTGCCGGCAGTCCCACCGATCGGCGGCGGGCGTCCAGGCACAGCAGCCCCCGAGTCTACCCGGTCACCCGGTCCCCGGAGGACGGTTCGGTCAGCCCCCGGATCCGGCGCCGGTCCCGGGGTCGGAGCCACCCTGCCCCACCCCCGCACCTTCCCCGGTCCCTGGTGCGGGTGTCTGGACCACGGCCGGTCCGGTCGACACGGTGATCGTCACGGACGACCCCGGCGCGACCATCGTGCCGCCGCCCGGACTGACCGAGATCACCGCATCCTTTGCCACCGACGAGTCCGACTTCGTCACGATCGTCGGCACCAGCCCCGCGTTGACCACGGCCGCCTGGGCGTCGCCCTGGAGCTTGCCCTCCAGGCCGGACGGCACCGCCACCTGCGTCGGCTGCTCGGGCTCGACCGGCGCCTGGGTCACCTCGGGCTGCGGCGTGGACGTCGCGGTCGGGGCCGAGGTCGCGCCGACGTTCGCGCGGGGCGGGAAGTCCACGACCTCGGCGTACTGCGGCAGCGCGAACACGTCCTTCATGTACGAGGCCCAGAGCGCCGCCGGCCAGGTGGCGCCGGTGATCTCCGTGATCGCCCGGCCGCGCGCGTTCTCGCCCCAGGGCGTGATCGTCACCTGGTCGGAACCGTTCTCGCCGACGGCGCTGAACGCGACGGCGGTGGCGACCTGCGGGGTGAAGCCCACGAACCAGGCCGACTTGTTGTCGGTCGAGGTGCCGGTCTTGCCGGCGATCGGACGGCCCAGCGGCTTGATCCACTGCTTGCCGGACCCGTCCTGCACCACCTGCTGCATGGCGTAGGTGGCGTCGGCGATCACCGCCGAGTCGAAGCGCTGCTCGCCCGGGGTCTCGCCGGTGTAGGCCACCGAGCCGTCGTCGTAGGTGGCCTGGGCCACGATGAACGGCTTGTGGTAGACGCCCTGCGCGGCGATCGTCGCGTAGGCGCTGGCCATGTCGAGCGGGTGCACCACGTCGCTGCCGAGCACGTTGGCGGGGTTGGTGCCGACGGGCGTGGTGACGCCGGCCTGGGCGGCCACGGCGGCGGTGGTCTCCGGCCCGACCTCCAGGTTGAGCTGGGCGTACACCGTGTTGACCGACTGGGCGGTGGCCTCGACCAGGTTGATCCGGCCGAAGCTCTCCCCGTCGAAGTTGGTCACGGCCTTGCCCGTCGAGTCCCACCCGTCGAGGGTCTGCGGAGACTTGCCGGAGTAGGTCGTGGTGAGCGGGATGCCCTCCTGCAGCGCGGAGATCAGCGTGAACGGCTTGAAGGTCGACCCGGCCTGGATCTTGTCCTGGGTCACCCGGTTGAACTCCTCGGTGAGGAAGTTGGGGCCGCCGTACAGCGAGACGATGCCGCCGGTGGCGGGGTCGATCGACACCAGGCCGACCTTCATGTTGCCGGCGGGCACCGCGCCGTCGGACAGGTTGCCGGCCCAGAGCTCGCCCACCTGGGCGACCGCGGCGTCCTGCGCGCTCTTGTCGATCGAGGTGACGATCTTCATGCCGCCGTACTTGACCATGTCGTCCGTGATCGTGCCGGTGGCGGTGAGCTCGGCGTTGACCATCTGGAGCAGGTAGCCGTTGGTGCCCTCGTAGGTCTGGCCGCGCTCGTAGGCGATGACCGGCGGGAACACCTGCGCGTCGCGGTCGGCCTGGGTGAGGAAGCCGTCGCGGACCATGCCGTCCAGCACGTACTCCCAGCGCTGCTGGGCCTTCTCCGGGCTGACCGCGGGGTCCCAGTTGTTCGGCGAGGGGATGATCCCGGCCAGCAGCGCGGCCTGCGCGACGGTGAGCTGCGCGGAGGGGATGCCGAAGTACGCCATCGAGGCGGCCTCGATGCCGTAGGAGTCGCGCCCGAAGTAGATCGTGTTGAGGTACCGGCCGAGGATCTGCTCCTTGGTCTCGGTCTGCGCGATCTTGATCGCGAGCAGCGCCTCCTTGGCCTTGCCCAGGTAGGAGGTGGTGGTCGTGCCGACGTAGTAGCGCTCGACGTACTGCTGGGTCAGCGTGGAACCGCCCTGGGTCTCGCCGCCGGTGATGTTGTTGAGGAACGCGCGGCCCATGCCGGTGATCGAGATGCCCTGGTTCTCGAAGAACGTGCGGTCCTCCGCGGAGACGACCGCCTGCCCGACGTACTGCGGCAGCGTCTCGTAGTCGACGATCGTGCGCTTGGGCCCGGGGAAGGTGCCGAGCACGGTGGAGCCGTCGGAGAAGTAGACGGTGGAGGTCTGCGACTTCACCTCGGCGTTGGGATCGGGCACCTGGACCAGCGCGTAGGCGGCGACGACGACGCCGAGGCAGAGGAACACGAAGGAGATGAAGGAGCCGACCACGAACCGCCAGGACGGCAGCCACCGGCGCACGCCGGTGTAGCCGCGGCGCGGGTAGTCGATCAGGCGACGACGCCCGCCCGTGGGCGCTGCTGCGCGGGAGCCACCCCGGGACGCCGGTCGCGTCGACCGTCGGTTGGAACCTGCCACCACATCGCCTTCCTGCGGGCTGCCGGTGGCCGTGGGGGCGTTCGCACGCCGCCTCTCGGCCGTCCGGGACCCGGGGCATGCCGCCGCCCGGGCCCGGTTCAGTATGGAGGAGCCACCCGTGAACCCCGTGCACCACAGCGTGCTTTCACGCGATCACCACGGGCCTTCCCCCGTCCCCGCGACATGACCGCACCAGACTGTTGCCGCGGACGTCCGGTTCGTCCTACCCTCCTCGATGTATCAACTCGATACATCAGATGGATCTCTCGGCGTGGCACGACGGGGGACGCAGCCAGCGGGAGGTGACGGTGCGCGGTCGGTCCGACGTGCTGGAGTCCGCCATCCTCGGCCTGCTGCACGACTCCCCCATGCACGGCTACGAGCTCCGCAAGCGGCTCAACCTGCTGCTCGGCTCGTTCCGCGCGCTGTCCTACGGCTCCCTGTACCCGTGCCTCAAGGCGCTGGTCGCCCGGGGCTGGATCACCGGCTCCGACCCGCTGGAGGCGCCGGCGCACGGCCTGTCCGGCAAGCGCGCCCGGATCGTCTACCAGCTCACCGCGGAGGGCAAGGAGCAGTTCCAGCACGTGCTGGCCTCCTCCGGCCCCGCCGCCTGGGAGGACGAGAACTTCGGCTTCCGCTTCGCGTTCTTCGGGCAGACCGACGCCGACACCCGGCTGCGGATCCTCGAGGGTCGCCGCACCCGGATGGCCGAGCGGCTGGAGATCATCACCGAGTCCGTCAACCGCACCCGCGTCCGGATGGACGAGTACACCCTCGAGCTCCAGCGTCACGGGCTCGAGCAGGTCGAGCGCGAGGTCCGCTGGCTCGACGGACTGATCGACCACGAGCGCAGCAACCGCGGCGCTCGCCCCGGCGGGGACGGCCGTCCGGCCGGCGCCCGCAGCCACGCTGTCGAGGATGACCACATCGTCGCGGCACAACCACCTGAGAAGGAGCGAGGATGACCGCCATCCGCGTAGCCATCGCCGGCGTCGGCAACTGCGCCTCGTCGTTGGTCCAGGGCGTGCACTACTACGCCGACGCCGACCCGAGCAGCAAGGTCCCCGGCCTGATGCACGTGCAGTTCGGCGACTACCACGTGAGCGACCTCGAGTTCGTGCTCGCGTTCGACGTGGACGCGAAGAAGGTCGGCTTCGACCTCTCCGAGGCCATCGTCGCCTCCGAGAACAACACCATCAAGATCGCCGACGTCCCGCCGCTCGGCGTGACCGTCCAGCGCGGCCCGACCCTCGACGGCGTGGGCAAGTACTACGCGCAGACGATCGAGGAGTCCGACGCCGAGCCGGTCGACGTCGTGCAGGCCCTCAAGGACGCCAAGGTCGACGTCCTGGTGTCCTACCTGCCGGTGGGCTCCGAGGAGGCCGACAAGTTCTACGCGCAGGCCGCGATCGACGCGGGCGTCGGCTTCGTCAACGCGCTGCCGGTGTTCATCGCCTCCGACCCGGTGTGGGCCAAGAAGTTCGAGGACGCGGGCGTCCCGATCGTCGGCGACGACATCAAGTCGCAGGTCGGCGCCACCATCACGCACCGCGTGCTGGCCCGCCTGTTCGAGGACCGCGGCGTGATCCTGGACCGCACGTACCAGCTGAACGTCGGCGGCAACATGGACTTCAAGAACATGCTCGAGCGCGAGCGCCTGGAGTCCAAGAAGATCTCCAAGACGCAGGCCGTCACCTCGAACCTCGAGGACGGGCCGCTGGCCGGCAAGAAGGACGACCGCAACGTCCACATCGGCCCCTCGGACTACGTCGCCTGGCTCGACGACCGCAAGTGGGCGTACGTGCGCCTCGAGGGTCGCGCCTTCGGCGAGGTGCCGCTGAACCTCGAGTACAAGCTCGAGGTCTGGGACTCCCCGAACTCGGCCGGCATCATCATCGACGCCGTGCGCGCCGCGAAGATCGCCAAGGACCGCGGCATCGGTGGCCCGATCCTGTCGGCCTCGACGTACTTCATGAAGTCCCCGCCGGTCCAGAACGAGGACCGTCTGGGCCGCGAGCTCGTCGAGAAGTTCATCCGCGGCGAGATCGAGCGCTGATCCGCTGATCGCCTGAGCTGCGACCGAGGCCCCGTCCACCCGTGCGGTGGGCGGGGCCTCGTCGTGCCCGCCACCTGCCCGGACGCCGACGGACCGCACAGGTGCTGTGGGACGATCAGCCGCATGCGCACGTCACCGGGGGCCTCGATCGTGGCCGCAGCACTCGTCCTGGCCGGCCTCGCCGGCTGCTCGGCATCGGTGTCGGTCGGCACCGCGCAGGTCGACGCCGAGGAGGTCGCCCAGCAGGTCAGCGACAGCCTGGGCGAGTCCGTCGGCGTCCCGCCGGAGAAGGTCGAGTGCCCCGAGGACCTCGACGCCGAGATCGACGCCCAGATCCGCTGCGTGCTCACCGACGCGGGCGTGGAGTACGGCGTCACCGTCACGGTGACCGCCGTGGACGGCAAGGACGTCGACTTCTCCGTCCTGGTGGACGACGGCCCGCTCTCCGGCGGCGAGCAGTGACCCTCGGCGCGGAGGCGTACGCCCTCCGGCAGGCGGTCGCGGCGCGGGTGGCCGACACCCCGTACGAGATGGTCGAGACCGAGGACGGGTTCGACCTGCGCATCGAGCTCGCGAACGCGCGCTGGTACGGCCTGCTGGGCACGGCGGGCCGCAAGCGCGTGGTCCAGCACCGGGTGACGCTGGACGAGGCCCGCAAGAAGTTCGTGATGACCGACGACCTCTTCGACGTGCGCTGGGAGGCCGGCGTCTCCCCCGGGGCGGGGATGCCGCGCCTCGTCGCCTCCGGCGAGGCACGACGGACCACCGGACGGGTGATCCGCGAGGTCTCGTTCGAGAAGACGTTCGGCGTCGATGCCGAGACGAAGAAGCCGGAGCTGGTGGTCGACTACGTCTTCGACGCCTCCGAGGGCCAGAAGCTGGTCCGTGAGCCCGCGAAGGCCCTGGGCTGGTCGGAGCGGTGGAACACGCCAGCGAAGGTCGGGGTGCTCTTCGCGGTGCTGGCGGGCGTCGGGGCCGTCGTCGTGATCGGGCTGATGATCTGGGGGACGGTCACCGGCAGCATCAGCTGACCGCTCAGGCCTCCTCGGCCATGACCGCGAGGCTCGCGACGAACTGCTGGAACGCCGGGATCAGCGACGGAGCCTGCCGCGTCGTCGCGGTGAACGCGGTCTTGAGCACGATCTGCCCCTCCGGCGCGTCCAGCGGGCCGGCGGCGACGACCACGTGCACCTGGGTCAGTTCGACGGGCTGGTCGGCGAGCGTGACGCTGAACCGCACCTCCTGACCGACACCCGGAGCGGCCGCCGTGCCGAGCGGCGCACGACGCACCTCCTGCAGGTCGGGGTGGCTGCGTCGCAGGTGGGCGACCGTCTGGTCGGCGAGCTGCGCGACATCCGTGCCCGGCGCCACGTGCTGGGCGGCGACCGTGATGTTCGGGGTGAAGCCCTGGTCGGGGATCGCGTAGAGCGCCGCGAAGTCCACGCCGGCCACCGGAGCGGCGGTGCTCGGGCGCGCCTCCCACCCGGCCGGCAGGCGGAACGTGAAGCGGGGTTCGGTGGCCATGATCTCCTCGGTGTGTCGTCCTGGTCTGTCGTGGGCCGCGGGCTAGAACAACGAGCCCAGCCAGTCTCCGGCATCGGAGAGGGCGTCCCCGACGGCGCCCGGGTCGATGGTGACCTCGAAGCCGACGCTGCCCCCGAAGCCGAAGGCCGCCCCGGCCTTCCCGCCGAGGGTCCAGGTGCCGTCGTCCCCCTGGGTCACGCCGAAGTTCGCCTCGACGCCCCAGCCGGCCCAGCCCTCGGCCGTGGCCTTGGCGCCCACCCCGGCGACCTCCGCCTCGACGCTGCCCTCGACCTTGGCACCGGCGAAGGCGCCCGCACGGCCGCTGACACCCTCGGCACCGATCACCACCGAGGCCTCGGCGTAGCCGCCGACGAAGGCCTCCGCCTCGGCGCCGACGTGACCGTACTTGCCGCCCGCCGATGCGCTGGCAGAGCCGCCGACGACGATCGCGGACGCCGAGGCGTCGAGACGGAGCGTGCCGTCCTTGACGCCCGCAGAGGCCTTGCCCTCCAGCGCGCCGGCGACGAACTCGGCGTCGGCCTTGGCGTACCACGAGCCGTACCGGGCCTCGGCCCCCGCACCGGCGGTGAACCACTTGAGCGCCCCGGACGCGGTGACCAGCCCGATCTTGCGCTCGCCGGTCTCCGGGTCGATCTTGAGCAGCGTGCCCGAGACGTCGCCCTCGACGACGCCGACATCGGTCCCCGAGTGCGTGCTGACCACGGCGCGGTCGCTGATGACGATGCTGCCGAGGGAGGACGCCGCCCGGTCACCGGCGTCCCGCACCGAGGCTCGCGCCTGGTCCAGGATCGCGAGCGCCTCCGCGCGGTCGTCCGCGCCGGGGTCGGAGTACGGGGCGGGCGCGGACGGCCGGGGACCGGTGCCGTTCGCCATCCAGGTGCGCAGGGCGGTGTTGTGCACCGCGACCTGCGCGTTGTACGTGGTGATCGCGGCCGTGGTGGCGCGCTCCCCCTCGGCCCACCGGTCGATCGCGTCGGCGGCGCTCGACTGCGCCGCGGACAGCACGTCGGCGTAGCCCTCGAGCTGCGTGGCCGCGTCACCCAGCGCGTCGACGGTCACCCGCCAGGACCGCGGCTGCTCCGACATCACGTCCCAGAACGCGTCGGCGGCGGAGCCCGCCCAGCTCGGCACGCGGACGGCGGCGAGGTCGTCGGCGGCGTCGTCGAGGTCGTCGGCCAACGTGCGGATCAGGTCGGCCTCGGCCCGGACCGCGGACGGGTCGCCCGGGACCAGCGCGGTGGGATCGGTGCTGCTGCCCAGCGCGGCCATCAGTGCGTCCCCGGCGGCGTCGGCGCGGGACCCGGTGACGGGCTGGGCGTCGGGACGAGGCTGGACCCGAGGCCGGTGAACGTGCTGTTCGCCTGCTCGTCGGCGGCGCGGTACGCCTCCGCCTGGGTGGAGAGCTCGACGGCGAGCACGTCCAGGGTGGTGGTGAGCTGGCCGATCGCGAGGACGGTCTGGGTGCCGAAGGTCGCGGCGGCAGCTTTCAACCCGTCATGGCCGAAGTCCGCGGCACCGAGGGCGAGCTCGGTGGGGTCGTGGTCGTCCACGACACCGGACACGGCGTTGCCCGCCTGGTCCAGCTCGTCCGGGTCGACGTCGATCGAACCGCCTGCCACGTGCACCCCCTGCTCGTCGGTCTGCGACAGGCTAGCAAGACGGCCGTGGCGACCGTGCAGGTCAGAGCCCCGCACCACCCGATCGCGTCACCCGACCGCGTCGACGTCCTCGCGCAGCGCCTGCACCAGCGCGGCCACCTCGTCCGCGAGCGCCCCCGCCTGCTCCGCGGTGGCCGTGCAGGTGAACGTGCGCACCAGCGCCGCGCCGGGCCGGGCGGGGTCGGTGGCGGGCAGGAACGCCTGCGTCTGCACCAGCCGCACCGCGACCTCGCCGAGATCGGTGGTCAGCTCGATCTCCTGCACCAGGCCGGCGTCCGGGTCGTCACCGAGGAGCTCGCGCCGGCGCAGCACGACGTCGCGCTCGGTGGTCTCGAAGTGCCGCAGCGCCTCGGCGCCGAGGGCGGCGACCTGCCCCGGCCCGGCGGAGTCCTGCACGCCGACCGTCAGGTTGGCGGTGAAGCCGGCGTCCGGGGTGTCCCGCGCCGCCAGCACCTCGATCCCCGGGGCCCGCTCGATGATCTCGCGCGGGTAGGTCCGCCAGCCGTCGGGGAGGGCGAAGGTCGCAGGCAGCGTCATGGTCCCGAGTCTAGGCAGCCCGCCGTTAGCCTGATCCGGTGCAGGTGGTGGACGATCTCAAGCGGCTGTGGCCCCTGACGGACTTCCGGCGCCTGCTGACCGTCCGTCTGATCAGCCAGTGCTCCGACGGGCTGTTCCAGGCGGGGCTGGCGACGCTGTTCTTCTTCTCCCCGGAGAACGCCACCACCGCCACCGGGGTCGCCGCGGCGTTCGCGGTGCTGCTGCTGCCGTTCACCCTGGTCGGCCCGTGGGCGGGGGTGCTGCTCGACCGCTGGCGCCGTCGGCAGGTGCTGCTGGTCGGCAACCTGGTGCGCACCGGTCTCACGCTGGTGACCGCGCTGCTCATGCTGACCACCGGGGTCACCCCGGCGATCTACGTGCTGGCGCTGGTGATCCTCTCGGTCAACCGGTTCCTGCTCTCCGCGCTGTCGGCTTCGCTGCCGCGCGTGGTGGACGGCCCGCTGCTGCTCACCGCGAACTCGATCACCCCGACTCTCGGCACGATCTCGAACGGCATCGGCCTGGGGATCGGCCTGCTGCTCGGGCTGGTGCTGCCCGACGGGCGGCCGAAGGACGCGGCGTCGCTGGTGGTCGCGGCGGTGCTCATGACCACGGCGGCCTTCGCGGCGACCCGGATCGACCGGGACCGGCTGGGCCCGGACACCCGAGCGGCCGCCGCCGAGCTGCGCCAGGCGCTCGGCGTGCTGGGTCGCGGGCTCGTGGACGGCGCGCGCTACCTGGTGCGCCGGGGCACGCCGGGCCGGGCGCTCGTCGTGATGGCCGTGCACCGGTTCCTGTACGGGGCGGTGTTCATCGCCAGCATCCTGACCGCGCGCAACCTGCTGTCCGACCCCGCCGACGCCCGCGCGGGGCTGATCACCTTCGGCACGATCGGCGCGGCCCTCGGCGTCGGCTTCGCGCTCGCGATCGTGGTGACTCCCCTGGCGGCGGCGGTGATCGGCCCGCACGGCTGGATCGTGACCTGCCTGCTGATGGCGGCCGCCACGCAGGCGCTGCTGGTGGTGACGGTCGCGCGGCCGGCGGTGCTGGTCGGCTCCTTCGTGCTGGGCCTGGCGGCGCAGGGCGCCAAGATCGCCGTGGACACGATCGTGCAGCGGGACACCGCCGACGAGTTCCGCGGCCGGGCGTTCGCACTGTACGACGTGCTCTACAACGCGGCCTTCGTGGGCGCGGCGGCGCTGGCGGCGGTGGCGCTGCCGGACACCGGGTGGTCGCGCGGGGTGTTCGCCCTGCTCACGGTCGCGTACCTGGCCACGGCGCTGGTGTACCGCGGCCGGGCCACCGAGCCGGCACCGGTGCCCGCCACCGCCTGACGCGGCGCGCGCACCGGGCGCCGCCGGCCGCGTCAGGCCGAGCGGTCCGCCCACCAGGCGAGCAGCGCCGCCCGCGCGGCCTCCTCGCCCTGCGGCCCGTGCTCCATCCGCTCCTCGAGCAGGAACTTGTACGCCGCGCCGACCTCGCGCCCCGGGCCGATGCCCAGGATCTCCATGATCTGCGTGCCGTCCAGGTCCGGCCGGATCGCGGCCAGCTCCTCCTCCTGCTGGAGCCGCTCGATCCGCCGCTCCAGGTCGTCGTAGGCCTCGGACAGGCGGCGCGCCTTGCGCTGGTTCCGGGTGGTGCAGTCCGAGCGGGTCAGCCGGTGCAGCCGCTCCAGCAGCGGGCCGGCGTCGGCCACGTAGCGGCGCACCGCCGAGTCGGTCCACTCCCCGTCGCCGTAGCCGTGGAACCGCAGGTGCAGCTCGGTCAGCCGGGCGACGTCCTTCACGGTGGCCTTGTCGAAGTGCAGCGCCTTGAGCCGGCGGGCGACCAGCTTGGCGCCGACGACCTCGTGGTGGTGGAAGCTGACGCCGCCGCCGCCCTCGAACCGGCGGGTGGCCGGCTTGCCGATGTCGTGGAGCAGCGCCGCGAGCCGCAGCACCAGGTCAGGGCCGGGCACCGCGCCCCCGGGGCCGGTCTCCAGCGCGATCGCCTTGTCCAGCACGGTCAGCGAGTGCTCGTAGACGTCCTTGTGCCGGTGGTGCTCGTCGATCTCCAGGCGCAGCGCCGGCAGCTCGGGCAGCACGTGCTGGGCCAGGCCGGTGTCCACCAGCACGCGCAGGCCCGGCTTCGGCTCCGCCGACATCAGCAGCTTCACCAGCTCGTCGCGCACCCGCTCGGCGGACACGATCGTGATCCGGTCGGCCATCGCCGTGGCGGCCGCGAGCGCCGCGTCGTCCACCGTGAAGCCGATCTGCGCCGCGAACCGGGCCGCCCGCATCATGCGCAGCGGGTCGTCGTCGAAGGACTGCGCGGGGTCGACCGGGGTGCGCAGCACGCCGGCGGCGAGGTCGGACAGCCCGTCGAACGGGTCCACGAACGTGAGGTCCGGCAGCCGGATCGCCATGGAGTTCACGGTGAAGTCCCGGCGGGACAGGTCGCCCTCCAGGGTGTCGCCGAAGGCCACCTCGGGCTTGCGGGAGGTGGGGTCGTAGGCGTCGGTGCGATAGGTCGTGACCTCGACCACCACGTCGGCGCCGGTGCCTCGGCCGTGCCGCTGGGCGCCGATGGTGCCGAAGGCGCGGCCGATGTCCCAGTGCGCGTCGCCCCAGGCCGCCAGGATCGCCTCGGACTCGTCCGGCGTGGCCGAGGTGGTGAAGTCGAGGTCGTGGCTCGGGCGGCCCAGGAACGCGTCGCGCACCGGGCCGCCGACCAGGGCCAGCTCGTGCCCGGCGGCGCGGAACAGCTCACCGAGCTCCAGGGCGGCCGGGGCCATCTCGGTGATCACCGCGAGGGCGCGGCGCTGCAGGGCGGCGAAGTCGTCGGACACGACGCCCAAGCCTGCCAGATGCGCGGGCCGACCGGCGGCGCGAGCGGCGTGATCACGGGCCGGTGACGCAGACCTCCACATCTCGGGCACACGTCCAGGGGCACAAGGACGGCCGGGCGCACGAGGCGAGTCGTTACAGTGGCCGCATGCCCGAGCCCGCGCGCGCCCTGCCACCCGAGGGCGTCCCCGCCCCGCCGGGCGGCCACGCGCTGCGGATCGACCCCCGGTCGAGCCGTGCCCGGGCCGCCACGCTCCCGGTCGTCGAGGAGACGTCCGCGGGCGGTCTCGTGGTGCGCCAGGAGGGCGGCACGCACGTCGCCGCGGTGATCGCGCGCCGCAACCGCGCGGGCCGGCTGGAGTGGTGCCTGCCCAAGGGTCATCTGGAGGGCGAGGAGACGCCGGAGCAGGCGGCCGTGCGCGAGATCGCCGAGGAGACCGGCATCCTCGGGCAGATCGTGCGCCGGCTCGGCGTGATCGACTACTGGTTCACCGGCGACGACCGCCGGGTGCACAAGGTCGTCCACCACTACCTGCTCGGGGCCGTCGGCGGGGAGCTCACCGTCGAGGGCGACCCCGACGGCGAGGCCGAGGACGTCGCGTGGGTCGCCGTCGAGGCGCTGCCCGCCCGTCTGGCGTACCCGAACGAACGACGACTGGCCGAGGCCGCGCACGCGGTGCTCGTCGGCGGGGCATGAGGCTGCGCGGGACGGCGCACGGCCCACGGCGGCTGCGAGGGATCCTCGCGGGCGCGCTCGTGGTGACCGCGCTGACGGCCGGCGGGGCGCTGCCCGCGGTGGGCTCGACCGACCTGACCGCCGCACCCACCGCCCCGCAGGCGCCGTCCACCGACGAGCTGCCGGTCTCCGTGTCCGTGACCTCGATGAGCCCGCAGGTGCTGCTGCCCGGCGACGACCTCACCGTGACCGCCACGCTGACCAACGACGGCGCCACCACGATCGAGCAGCCGCGCGCCTCGGTGCGGATCTACCGGTACCGGATGTCCTCCGCCGAGCAGATCTCCTCCTGGGCGGGCAGCGGCACCGGGTCCCCGATCGGCGACGTGGCCGCCACGGTCCGCCTGGACGCGCCGCTCGAGCCCGGGGCGAGCACCACCGTCGTGATCACCGTCGAGGCGGACTCGATCGGGCTGTCCCGCACCGCCGACGCCTGGGGCCCGCGCGGCGTCACGATCGACGTCGGCGACGGCACCCGCCGGGTCGGCGTCGAGCGCACGTTCCTGGTCTGGGCCTCCGACGACGAGGCGACCTCCGCGCGGATCGGCATCGTGGCGCCGGTGGTCGGGCCCGCCGACGACCCCGCCGCCCGGGCGCTCGCCGAGCAGGCCGCCGAGGCCTCCGGCGACGGTGCGGCCACCGACGACGCGACCACCGGCACGGACCCCGGCGCCACCGACGACACGGCCGACCCGCTGACCGCGATGACCGCGAGCGGCGGACGGCTCAGCCGGCTGCTCCAGGCCACCGCGGCGTACCCCGTGGTGTCGTGGGCGGTCGACCCGGCGCTCGTGGAGCGGGCCGCCACCGGCTCGCGGTCCGCGCAGTCCTGGCTGAGCGCCCTGGTGGACGCCTCGGACGACCACGAGATCCTCCGGCTGCCGTGGGCCGACCCGGATCTGTCGGCCATCGCGCACGCGGGCCGCTCCGACGACCCCTCTGCACCGGATCTGCTCCAGATCGCCGCCGGGGTGACCGGCTCCGACGAGACCAGCGCGCTGTGGGACGACGCGGCGCCGGTGCTCTGGTCCGCCGATCCCGTGCCGGACGACGTCACCGCCGCGCTCGCCGCCTCCTCCGGGGACGGGGCCCCGCTGATCACCGGGTCCGCCGCGGCGGAGACCTCCGGGCCGGCCACCGTCAGCACCTCCGGCGGCGAGCTGACCGCCCTGGTCCCGGACGCGACCCTCAGCGCGCTGCTCGGCGAGCCGTCCTCCGTGCAGGCGGACATGACCCCGGCCACCGCCGCCCAGCGGGTGCTCGCCGAGACCGCCGTGCTCGCGCGCTCCGACGACGCCGCCTCCACCACGGTGCTCGCCACCATGCCCCGCGCGTGGGAGCCCGCCACCGCCCTGGTGCAGGCGCAGCTCGCCGCCCTGAGCGAGGCGCCGTGGGTCGACACCACCACCGTCGCCGAGATGCTCACCGGCGACGCCCCGCGGATCACCCTGCCGGACAGCGAGCGCGACGGCACCGAGCTCACCCCCGCCTGGGTGGACGCCCTGTCGAACTCGTGGAACGGAGCCACCGCCTTCGCGGGCGTGGTCGAGGACCCGGACCGCCTGCTCGCCGGGCTCGCCGGTGACCTCGTCTCGCCGCTGTCGGTGGCCTGGCGTGCGGACCCGGACGGTCGCAGCCTCGCGGTGAACAACGCCATCGCCGAGTCCAACCAGCGGCAGACCGGGCTGTCGGTGCTGCTCAACGGGCAGTTCACCGTGATCTCCTCCTCGGCCCAGATCAGCGTCGCCGTGGTCAACGAGCTCGACCAGGACGCGACCGTGCGCGTCGAGCTGCGCCCGCAGAAGGGCTGCCTGGAGACCGCCCGCTCCTCGCTGGTGCCGGTCGCCGCGAACGACGAGACCAGCGTGGTCCTCACCCTGCGCGCGACCGCCAACTGCGACGTGACCGTCGAGGTCAGCCTGCTCTCGGAGAGCAACCGCGTGCTGGCCACGCCGGTCACGTTCGACGCCCGCGTCGCCCCCACCATCGAGAACGTCGGCCTGGTGGTCGTCAGCGTGCTGCTCGGCCTCGGCCTCGCGTTCGGCATCTGGCGCACCGTCCGGCGCGGCCAGACCGCACGCCGCGGCGCCAAGGTCGCCGACGGCGCCAGCACCGACACCTCCCCGGACGAGCGACAGGACCCCGCGTGACCACCCCGTCCACCCCGGCGCCCGGCGCCGCCCCCACGGTCGCGCTCGGACGCTCCTCGCTGGTGATGGCCTCCGGCACTGCGGCCTCCCGCGTGCTCGGCGTGCTGAACACCGCCACCCTGGGCTGGGCGATCGGCATCGTCGGGTCCAGCGCCGACGCGTTCTCCGTCGCCAACAAGCTGCCGAACACGCTCTACCTGCTGATCGCCGGCGGCGTGCTCAACGCGGTGCTGGTGCCGCAGGTCGTCCGCGCCTACCGCCGGCCCGACGGGCAGGTCTACGTCGACAAGCTGCTCACGGTCGGCATCACGCTGCTGGCCGGGCTGACCCTGGTGCTCACCGCTGCCGCCCCGCTGTTCGTGCGGCTGTACTCCGACTTCCCCGACCCGCGGGTCACCGACCTCGCCACCAGCCTGGCGCTGTGGTGCGTGCCGCAGATCTTCTTCTACGGCCTGTACTCGCTGCTCGGGCAGGTGCTCAACGCGCGGGGCAGCTTCGGCCCCTACATGTGGGCGCCCGTGGTGAACAACATCGTGTTCATCGCCGGGCTCTGGCTGTTCGTGCAGCTCTACGGCCCCTACGACGAGGCCGCGTCGATCAGCGACTGGTCCGCCGGCCGGATCGCGCTCCTCGGCGGGGCGGCGACCCTCGGCATCGTCGTGCAGGCGCTGGTACTGATCATCCCCCTGCACCGCAGCGGCTTCCGCTACCGGCCGCGCTGGGGGATCCGCGGCTCCGGCCTCGGCAGCGCCGGACGCGTCGCCTCGTGGACCTTCGCGGGCCTGCTGGTCGGCCAGGTCGGCGTGTGGGCGGTCAGCGTCGTCGCCTCCTCCGCCGGCGGCGACCTCGCCGGCAACGCCGTGTACGACCGGGCGTTCCTGATCTTCATGCTGCCGCACTCGCTGGTCACCGTGTCGCTGGCCACCGCGCTGTTCACCCGGCTGTCCGGGCGGGCCGCCGCGCACGACACCCCCGGCGTCCGCGCGGACCTCTCGCTCGGCCTGCGCACCGTCGGCGTGTTCACCGTGCTCGCCACCGTCGGCATCTCCGTGCTCGCCACCCCGCTGGGCCGCCTGCTGTTCCCCAGCGCGGGCTCGGACGCGATCGACGCGCTCGGCCTGTCGATCATCGCGCTCATGCTCGGGCTGGTGCCCTTCGGCATCTGGTCGCTCTGCCAGCGGATCTACTACGCCTACGAGGACGCGAAGTCGATGTTCCCGATCCAGGTGGTGATGGCCGTCGTCGTGGTGGCCGGCACGCTGCTCGGGCGCGCTCTCCTCGACCCCGCCTGGTGGGTGGTGGCCGCCTGCGCCTCGATGGCGCTCTCGTACTGGGTCGGCGCCGTGGTCGCCCTGGTCATGGTCTCCCGTCGGCTGCACGGCACGGACGGTCCGCGAGTGATGCGGCTGCACGTGCGCGCCGTCGTCGCGGGTCTGCTCGCGGGGGCTGCGGGCGTCGGCGTCCGGGTGCTCATGGGCACGCCGGAGGGCTTCACCTCGGCGCTGGCGCTGTGCGTGGTCGCCACGGTGGTCATGTGCCTGGTCTACGTCGGCGGGCTGGCGCTGCTGCGGGTCCGCGAGCTCGACGCCATGGTGAAGCCGGTGCTGCGGCGGCTGCGGCGGCGCTGAGGCCGGGCCCCGGTCGAGCGGCCGCGGATCGCGCGGTCCGGCGGCGGATCGCCGCACCGGGGACCGACCGCCGGGCGACGGCCCGTCTAGCATGAACGGCAGGCCGAGCGGCCCCGACGGCCGCGACGCACCCGCAGGACCGGCCACGCGCGACGCGGCGGCCCGACGACCGGACGGAGGAGGACCTGGTGGAGGACCGCCCCGGCGACGACGTGCGCCGTGACGCCCACCCCGCGTGGCGCCCCGGGCAGACGGTGGCCGGCCGCTACCGGCTGGACGAGCACCGACCCGCCGACCTCCCCGGGTCCGAGCGGTGGGACGCCACCGACCAGATCCTCGCGCGCCGCGTCACCCTCACCCTGCTCGCCGGCCCGCGCACCGGCGCCGCCGTGGACGGGGCCCGACGTGCCGCCCTGGTGGTCGACGCGCGGCTCGCCCGGATCCTCGACGTCGGCACCGTGGACGGCACCGGCTACGTCGTCACCGAGCCCGCCGAGGGCCGCACCCTCGCCTCCCTGGTCGCCACCGCACCGCTGAGCCCCGACCAGGCACGCGCCGTCGTCGGCGAGGCCGCCGGCGCCCTGGAGGCCGCCCGACGCCGTGGCGTGCACCACCTGGCGCTGCGCCCCGCCGCGATCCGGATCACCTCCGCCGGGCGCGTCGTGCTCGACGGGCTGGCCGTGGACGGCGAGCTGCTCGGCACCACCGGCGGCGGCGCCCACGCCACCAGCCGCACCGACACCGTCGGCCTGGTCCGCCTGCTCTACACCGCCCTCACCGGACGCTGGCCGGTCGCCCCCGGCGCCGAGACCACCGCCGGCGACCTGCCCTCCTTCGCCGAGTGGACCGCCGCGCCCCGCGCCACCACGCCCACGTCCAGCCCGCTCGCCGACCTCGACACCGGCCTGCCGCTCGCCCCCGAGGCGGACGGCGCCCCCGTGCCCCCCGCGGAGATCGTCCCCGGGCTGCCCGCCGACCTCGACACGCTCTGCACCGTCACCCTCGGCCCGCACGACGACGGTCCGCACTCCCCTGGCGAGCTCGTCCGCGAGCTGGAGCCCTGGCGGGCGGTGCGGGCGGATGCGATCTTCCAGGCGGCCGACGCGGGTCGGTGGACGCCGGTGGGTGGCCCCGACGCGGGTCGGTGGACGCCGGTGGGTGGCCCCGGCACGAGCACGGGGGGCACCGAGGGGAGTTCCGCGGGCGCTGCTGCCGGTGCCGGCGCCGCGGGGGCCGCCGGGGTCACCGCGCTCGGAGCTGCCGCCTCCGGCATCGCGGATGCGGCCTCGGGCGCCGCCGGTGCTGCCGCCGCAGGGATCGGATCGGCGGCGGCGTCAGGTGCCACCGCGTCCACCCCCGCCCGTCCCACGCGACCCACCCGGACGCCGGTCGCCGCGCGCACCGCACCGGTCGGCACCCCGCGCGTGGAGCCCACGACCGACCCGACCACGCCGCCGACGCCCGCCGAAGCCCCGGCCTCGCGCCCCGAGGACCCGGCGCCCACGGACGAGCCGACACCGACGGCCGCCGCGGACCCGGCACCCGCGGGCGACACCACCCGGACGACCGCGCAGATCACTCCGGTCACCGGTCCCACCACCGCCACGCTGCCCGAGGCGGTACCCGGCACCGCGTCCGATGTCGCGACGCCGGAGCCAGCAGTGCCGCCCGTCGCGACCCCGACGACACCGGTGCCGTCGGCGCCCGCAGCACCGGCGGCACCGATCGCCGCGTCGTCGACGGCACCCACCACCCCGGCACCCACGGCCACGCCGACCCCCGACGCCCCCGAGCCCGACGCCGCTCCCGCGACGCCGCCCACGCGGTCCACCGCCGAGCCCGCGCGCGCCGAGCAGGCGCCCCCGACCGACCCTCCGACGGGAAGCGACCCGATGACCGACTCTCCCCGCAGCACCCCGACCCCCGACGACGAGGGCACCACCGACCGGTCCACGACCGCCCCGTCCACCCCCGCGCGGCAGTCGGTGCGATCAGCGTTCGGCAAGGACGACGGACCAGGCAGTCGCCGACCGGGCACCCCGCCGCCGGCGACGCCCGCCCCCGCCTCCTTCCCGCCCGCCGCTGCCACGCCCGCGGCACCGGTCCGCACCTCGACGCGCGCCACGCCGGCAGCCCCCGCGGTGCCCCCGACCGTCCCGCCGGTGGCCGCACCCGCCGCCGCCCAGGCGATCCCGCCGCAGACCGTGCAGCAGCCCGCCGCGCCGCCGACCGTGCCCCCGGCCACCGGGCGACCGACCCCCGCGCCGCAGCCCGCCCCGGCCCAGGCCGCGCCCTGGGAGCTGCCCTTCGACGGCGAGGCCCCGCGCCGCAGCGGCGGTCAGCGCCGGCTGGACCCGACCCGCTGGGTGCTCGGCGTCGTGGCCCTGGCGGTCGTCGTGGTCGTCGTGATCGCGATCGGCAACGTCCTGGCCCCGTGGCGTGACTCGGCGTCGGACACCGCGACCACCCCGGCCGTCGTCGCGACGCAGCCTTCCGCCGAGCAGACCGAGGCGCCCGGTGGCGAGGCACCCGCCGCGACGGTCCCGCCGCAGATCGCCGCCGTGAACTCGGTGGACCCCTCCGACGGCGACGGCGAGCACGAGGAGCTGGTCGGCCGGATCACCGACGGCGACCCGGCCACCGCCTGGTACACGCACACGTACAACCGTCCGGACTTCGCCGGGTTCAAGCCGGGCGTCGGTCTGGTGATCACCCTGGCGCAGCCCGCGACGGTCACCTCGATCACGCTCGACGTCAATGGCACCGGCGGCAACGTCGAGGTGCGGGCGACCGACGCGGCGAACCCGACCACGGGTGACGTGCTGGCCTCCGGCGCGATGAACGGCCAGACCGTGCTCACCCTCGCGCAGCCCACCGAGACGCAGTCGATCGTGCTGTGGTTCACCTCGCTGTCCCAGACCGCCGACGGCGCGAACCGCATCGAGATCAGCGGCCTGACGGTCTCCTGAGGTCCACCCCGCCGGCGGAACAGACGTCGCCTACGATCTGTTCTCCCGACAGCCGATCTGCTCCCGACCCAGAGGAACCATCGTGACCGAGTCCCCCGTCCGCGACATCGTCATCGTCGGATCCGGACCTGCCGGGTACACCGCAGCGATCTACGCCGCGCGCGCCGGGCTCCAGCCCTTCGTGGTGGCCGGTTCCGTGACCGCCGGCGGTGCCCTGATGAACACCACCGAGGTCGAGAACTTCCCCGGCTTCCCCACCGGCATCATGGGCCCGGACCTCATGGAGGCCATGCGCGAGCAGGCCGAGCGCTTCGGCGCCGAGGTGCTGTGGGACGACGCCACCGAGCTCGACCTGGCCGGCCCGATCAAGACCGTCGTCACCGGCGGCGGCGTGACCGTGCGCGCCCGCGCGGTGATCCTCGCGACCGGGTCCGCCTACCGCGAGCTCGGCATCGAGGACGAGAAGCGGCTGTCCGGCCGTGGCGTGTCCTGGTGCGCGACCTGCGACGGGTTCTTCTTCAAGGACCAGGACATCCTGGTCGTCGGCGGTGGCGACTCCGCGGTCGCGGAGGCCACCTTCCTCACCCGATTCGGCAAGACCGTGACGATCGTGCACCGCCGCGACGAGCTGCGGGCGTCCAAGATCATGGCCGACCGCGCCCACAACGACCCGAAGATCCAGTTCGCCTGGAACAGCGAGGTCGTCGGGATCCACGGCGAGAACAAGGTCAGCGGCGTCACCCTGCGCGACACCGTCACCGGCGCCACCCGTGAGGTCGCCGCCGGTGGCCTGTTCGTGGCGATCGGCCACGTGCCGCGCACCGACCTGCTGGTCGGTCAGGTGGACCTGGACGCAGGCGGCTACATCGTCGTCGAGGGCCGCTCCACCCGCACCAGCCTGCCGGGCGTGTTCGCCTGCGGCGACGCCGTGGACCACACCTACCGCCAGGCGATCACCGCGGCCGGCTCCGGCTGCTCCGCCGCGCTGGACGCCCAGCACTTCCTGGCGGCGCTGGCCGACGTCGACCCGGCGTCCCCGTCCGAGATCCCGGCGGCCGTCGAGGCGAGCACGGTGGACGAGGCCGACGTGCTCGCGGCCCAGGGTGCCGACACCGCCGCCGCGTCCCGGTGAGGTCCTGAGACCGACATGCCCACGGCGCCGGCGGCGGTGACGGACGCGACCTTCGACCCGGAGGTCCTCCGCTCGCCGCTGCCGGTCGCCGTCGACTTCTGGGCGCCGTGGTGCGCCCCCTGCCGGTTGGTCGCGCCGGTGCTGGCCGAGCTCGCCGACGTCTACGCCGGGCGGCTGCGGTTCGTGGCGCTCGACACGGACCAGAACCCCGAGGTCCCCGCCCGGTACGGGATCGTCAGCATCCCCACCCTGTACGTCTTCGCGCAGGGAGAGCTGGTGCGCGCGGTGCCGGGTGCGCGGGAGAAGCTCGGGTACGTCGCGGAGATCGACGCCGCGCTCGCCGACGCCGCGGATCTCTGACGCCCCGACGGCCGAGGCCGACCCCGCCGGACCGGGCACGACCCGCCCGGTGCTCGCTGCGTGACCCCTCCCGGGACGCCCGCCGGTGACGTGCGACACTCGGGGGATGACCACTGATCCGCGCACCGGCGAAGCCACGTCGGGCCCCCTCCCGACCCCGGCCGCCGGCACGCGGCTCGACCGCTGGCTCGGTTCCTACGCCGACCGCACGCACGGCATGCGCGCCTCGGAGATCCGCGCGCTCTTCGCCGTCGCCAACCGGCCCGAGGTCGTCTCGCTCGCCGGCGGCATGCCCAACCTCGACGTGCTGCCGCTCGACGTGCTCGGCGAGCTCGCCCAGCGCATCGTCGCGACCCGGGGCACCACCGCGCTGCAGTACGGCTCGGGTCAGGGCGACGAGACGCTGCGCGAGCAGATCCTCGAGGTGATGCGCCTCGAGGGCATCCACGCGCACCCGGACGACGTCGTCGTGACCACGGGCTCGCAGCAGGCGCTCGACCTGGTCACCCGCCTGTTCATCGACCCGGGCGACGTCGTGGTCGCGGAGGCCCCGTCCTACGTGGGCGCGCTCGGCGTGTTCCGCGCGTACCAGGCCGACGTGGTGCACGTGCCGCTGGACGCCGACGGGCTCGTGCCGGAGGCCCTGGAGGCGACGCTCGCCGACCTCCGGCGTCAGGGGCGCCGCGTCAAGCTGCTGTACACGGTCCCGAACTTCCACAACCCCGCCGGCGTGACGCTGTCCGCCGAGCGCCGCCCGCGCATCCTGGAGATCGCCCGGCGGTACGGCGTGCTGGTGCTGGAGGACAACCCCTACGGCCTGCTCGGCTTCGAGGGCGACCCGCTGCCCGCCATGCGCTCGATGGACGACGAGGGCGTGATCTACCTCGGCTCCTTCTCGAAGACCTTCGCCCCCGGCTACCGCGTCGGCTGGGCGGTCGCGCCGCACGCCGTCCGCGAGAAGCTCGTGCTGGCCAGCGAGTCCGCGATCCTCTGCCCGTCCAACGCCTCGCAGCTCGCGATCAGCGGCTACCTGTCCACCTGCGACTGGAAGGGCCAGGTCAAGGCCTTCCGCGAGGTGTACCGCGAGCGTCGCGACGCCATGATCGGCGCCCTCGCCGAGCACCTGCCCGACGCCTCGTGGACCGTGCCCGACGGCGGCTTCTACACCTGGGTCAGGCTGCCCGACGGGCTGGACGCCAAGGCCATGCTGCCGCGCGCCGTGACCGCCCGCGTCGCCTACGTGCCCGGCACCGCGTTCTACGCGGACGGTCAGGGCGCCGACCACATGCGGCTCTCGTTCTGCTTCCCGACCCCCGAGCGCATCCGCGAGGGCGTGCGCCGGCTGGCCGGGGTCGTCTCCGGCGAGAGCGAGCTGGTCTCGCTGTTCGGCACCGGCGGCGGTCGCGGCGGTGACGACGTGCAGTCCCCCGCTCCCGACCTCGCCTGATCCCTCCGCGTGCCCCCGGTACGCGACCACCCGACGACCGCACCTCACGCCCCGGAAGGCCAGCCCCCGTGCCGCACGACACCGTCCCGTCCACCCCGCGCGTCGTCGTCCTGGCGGGAGGGCTCTCCCACGAGCGTGACGTGTCGATCCGGTCCGGCCGGCGGGTGGCGGAGGCCCTGCGCACTGCGGGCGTGGACGTCTCGGTGCACGATGTCGACGCCGACCTCGTCCCCGCGCTGACCCAGACCCGCCCGGACTTGGTGTGGCCGCTGCTGCACGGGGCCTCCGGCGAGGACGGGTCCGTGCGGGACATCGTCGAGCTGCTGGGGCTGCCCTGCCTCGGCACCGGCCCGCGCGCCAGCCGCATCGCCTGGAGCAAGCCGATCGCGAAGACCACGGTCACCCGTGCCGGCATCGCCACCCCCGCGTTCGTCACCCTGCCGCAGAGCCTGTTCCGTGAGCTCGGCGCCGGCCGGGTGATGGACGCGGTGGTCGCCCGCCTCGGGCTGCCGCTGGTCGTGAAGCCGTCCCGGGGCGGATCGGCGCTCGGGGTCACCCTCGTCCGCACCGCGGAAGATCTGCCCGGCGCGATGGTCGCCTGCTTCGCCTACGGGGACACCGCCCTCATCGAGCGTGCGGTGGAGGGCACCGAGGTCGCGGTCGGCGTGGTGGAGATCGACGGCGAGGCGGTCGCGCTGCCCGGGGTCGAGGTGGTCACCGACGGCCCCTACGACTACGACGCCCGCTACAACCCGGGGCGCACCGAGTACTTCGCCCCCGCGCGGCTGTCCGACGACCTCGCGGCCCGCGCCGCCGAGACCGCCATCGCCGCGCATCGTGCCCTGGGCCTGCGGCATCTGTCGCGCACCGACCTCATCATCGACGCCGACGGCGAGCCCTGGTTCCTCGAGGTGAACGTGGCCCCGGGGATGACCGAGACCTCGCTGTTCCCGCAGGCCGCAGAAGCCGGCGGCCACGAGCTGCCCGCCCTCTACCGCCGCCTCGTCGAGAGCGCCCTCCGCGAAGCCTGAGGCTGCACTCCGCGTTCCTGACAGCCGCCGAGTTCGGTGGTTCGGGCCGAGTTCGGTGGTTCGGAGGCCTCTTTTTCGCAGGAACCACCGAACTCGCGAGCGTTGTCCTGCCTGTCTCAGCCGCGCAGGATGCCCGGGTCCTCGGGGGCCAGCGTCGCCAGGATCCGGTTGAGGTCCTGCACGGACGCGAACTCCACGGTCAGCTTGCCGCGCGACTTGCCCAGGTCGACCTTCACGCGGGTCTCGAAGCGGTCGGACAGGCGGCCGGCGAGGTCGTCCAGCGCCTCGTTCCGCAGGCCGGCACGCGGTCGACGGGTCGTGCGACCGGCCCCGCCCTCACCGCCGAGCGCCACGATCTCCTCGACCGCGCGGACCGACAGCCCCTCCGCGACGATCCGCTGCGCCAGCCGCTCGATCGCGGCACCGTCGGCCAGGCCGAGCAGAGCACGCGCGTGGCCGGCCGACAGCACGCCCGCTGCCACCCGGCGCTGCACCAGCGGGGGCAGCCGGAGCAGGCGCAGCGTGTTCGAGATCTGCGGGCGGGACCGGTGGATCCGGGTCGCCAGCTCGTCGTGCGTGCAGCCGAAGTCGTCCAGCAGCTGCTGGTAGGCAGCGGCCTCCTCCAGCGGGTTGAGCTGCGAGCGGTGCAGGTTCTCCAGCAGCGCGTCGCGCAGCAGGTCCTGCTCCTCGGTCTGCCGGACGATCGCGGGGATCGTCGTCAGGCCGGCGGCCTGCGTGGCCCGCCAGCGCCGCTCCCCCATGATCAGCTCGTAGCCGTCCTCGACCTGCCGGACGACCACGGGCTGGAGGACGCCGACCTCCTGGATCGAGCCGATCAGCTCGTCCAGCGCGTCCTCGTCGAAGACCGTGCGCGGCTGACGCGGGTTCGGGCGGATCCGCTCCACCGGCAGCTCGGCGAACGACGCCCCGGGCACCGGCACCAGGCCGTCGGGGTCGGTGACCCGCGCCGGGCGCGCCGGCGGGGCGTCGTCAGCGACGACCTCGGGAGCCTCCGCGGCATCTGTGCTGGTCAGAGGCTTGTCCAGGACCTCGTCCACGGTGACTTCCTGCGAGCGGTCCGGGAAGAACACGTCCACCGGGCGTGCGCCCTCGGAGGCGGGGCGGGTCTCCAGACCGGTGGGGATCAGGGCACCGAGCCCACGTCCGAGCCCACGGCGCTTCTCGCTCACTTGTCCTCCTCGTGCCGGATGGCGGTGGCGCCACGCTCGGCGAGCTCCTTGGCGGCCTCCAGGTACGCGAGCGCGCCGCTGGAGCCCGGATCGTACGTCAGCACGGTCTGCCCGTACGACGGCGCCTCGGAGACGCGCACCGACCGCGGCACCGTCGTGCGCAGCGTCTGCGCGGGGAAGTGCTCCCGGACCTCCTGCGCGACCTGCTGCGCGAGGTTCGTGCGGGAGTCGTACATGGTCAGCAGGATCGTGGAGACGTGCAGACCGGGGTTGAGGTGCGCCTGGATCAGCTCGATCGACTTGAGCAGCTGGCTCAGGCCCTCCAGCGCGTAGTACTCGCACTGGATCGGGATCAGCACCTCGTCCGCGACCACGAACGCGTTCACGGTCAGCAGGCCGAGGCTCGGCGGGCAGTCGACCAGCACGTAGTCGATCCGCGGCTCCCCCGCGGCCTCCCGCTGCTCCAGGTACGTCGTCAGCGCCTGCCGCAGCCGCATCTCCCGGGCCACCAGCGACACGAGCTCGATCTCGGCGCCGGACAGGTCGATCGTCGCGGGCACGCACCAGAGGTTCGGCACGTCCGGGCACGGGTGCACCGAGTCGGCCAGCGGCGCGCCGTCGACCAGCACGTCGTACACGGACGAGACCCCGGCGTGGTGGTCGATCCCCAGCGCGGTCGAGGCGTTGCCCTGCGGGTCGTTGTCGATCACCAGCACGCTGAGGCCCGACTGGGCCAGAGCCGCCGCCAGGTTGACCGTGGTGGTGGTCTTGCCGACGCCACCCTTCTGGTTCGCGACCGTGATCACCCGCGTGCGGTCCGGACGCGGGAAGGCGCGCCCGCGCAGCTCGATCCGCCGGCGGGCGTCCATCCGGAGCTCCGCCATCAGGGGCGTGTCGTCGTCGGCGTTCGGCAGGCTCTCCACCAGGGCGGCACGACGTGCGTCCTCGGTGCTGCTGGTGTGCGGGTTGGTCGTCACCGACGCCGTCCCTTCGTCGAGCCACCGGCGCGCGTGCGGCGAGAGGCTGTTTCACGTGGAACACGGTTCTTGCCGGCCCGCGGGACGTCGCGCTCCTTGCTCACCAGCACGACGGAGGTCGGCTCCAGTCCAGGCAAGGTCGGCGCGGTCCGCAGGGTCGCCACTCCCCCGCCGAGCTGGGCAGCGGTCGCAGCGCCGATCTCGATCTCCTCCTGCGCCCGGCCGCCCTTGAGCGCGACCAGCGTCCCGCCGGGTCGCAGGAGCGGCAGGGTCCAGCCGTAGAGCTTGTCCAGGGCGGCCACGGCCCGAGCGGTCACCGCGTCGGCAGCCAGATCCTGGTCCTCCGCACGTCCGCGCAGCACCTCGACGTTGCCCAGCGCGAGCCGGTCGGCGACCTCGGCGAGCCAGTCGGTCCGGCGCTCCATCGGCTCCAGCAGCACGACATGCGCCTCCGGACGCATCGCCGCGATCACGATGCCGGGCAGTCCGGCGCCGCTGCCGACGTCCACGATCGTCCCGCGCTCGGGCAGGAACGGCACCACCGCCGCGGAGTTCACCAGGTGGCGCTCCCACAGCCGCGACACCTCGCGGGGCCCGACGAGACCGCGTAGCACGCCCTCGCGCGTCAGCAGCCCGTGGAAGCCCTCGACCGCCGGCCACGCGGCACCGAACAGGTCAGCAAGGCGCTGGTCACCGGCGAGCGGATCGACCTCGGCCTCGACGGACGCGCCACCCTGCGGCGGCTGGTCGTCAGGTCGCACGGATGTCCTCGATCAGGTCGTGGTGGCGTGGATCCAGCACCCCGTCCCGCGGTCGGGGCCCGGTCTGCTGGCTGCTCTGCCTACGGTACCGCGTACGCACGACACGACGACGTGCGTGGGCCGGCGTTCGATCGCGTTTCACGTGGAACGGTGCGACTCGCGCCCTGGAGGCCGGGCGGGCACCTGGGGCATCGGCGAGATCGGCGCCCCGTGCAGGCGAGGTCGGGCGCTGGCTCGGCCGGTCACCAGGTGCGCCCGGCCCGTTTCACGTGGAACGGTCGCGCTCGGCACGATTCGGCGGGCGTGCGCCCAGCGGGTCGTCGGCGGGCCCACGACGGAGGCCCCGGTGACACCTGGTCGCGTGAGACGAGGCTGCGCGGCCTGTTTCACGTGGAACCGTGCGACTGAGTGCCCGTACGACGAAGCGACGTCGCCACCCCCGCGCGGCTCCGCGTCGACGGCCGCGGTGTCATAGCCGGCGACCAGCCGGACGGACCACGACCCTGTTTCACGTGGAACGTCACCGCCCGTTCGCCCGACTTGCTGAGACGCCGGCTGCTCACGCCGGTCCCATGGCTCCCACGGATGCGTCCGCTGCCCCGACGCGCGAGGAACGGACGATGCCCCCGGGTACCGGGGCCGTGTGGTCCGACAGTCCGCCGGCACGTCGTGCGAACCGCGAGCCGTGAGTCCGCTCGGTCAAGCCGACTCCACCGCCTCGCGGGCGTCCGAGTCCGAAGCCGTCGAGCGCTCCTCTTCTCCCAGGCCGTGATCGCGCAGCTGGCGCACTCGACATCTGCTGTCTCCGCCGGGGTGCGCATCGTCGCCCGGCGAAGCGACCGCAAAGCACGCGGCGGTCGGAGCACCACGACGCCAGCGCGCTCCGGAACCGCTCCATGCTTCCCGTACGGCGCCGCGGGGCCATCCTCCGTCTGCGCCCCCCCGCGCGCGTAGCCCGTGGATCGTGCGCTCGTGCGATCAGCGGGACCGCACGGGCTCCATCCCGCGCGACGCGCCCAGCCACCCGTGGAGAGCCAGACGCCCCACGCCGCGTTCTCTCAGCGCCGACCAGGCCCGAGCCCCGCGTTCCGACACCGCCTCGACGACGCGCGCGACGCGCCGAAGCCCCACTGCGGCAACGCGCTGGAGCCTCGTGCGCCGCGAACCGCTGAACGCCCACCCGTGTCCCGGTTCCACGTGGAACCGGGACCGGAACTCCCTGGGGTATCAGCCGCGGATCCTGTGCCACGTGAAACGCAGCCGTTGTCGTCTCGGCCCCCACCGACCCATCGTCGATCCCCCACCGACGACCGTCACCTCCGAGCCCGACCGCAGGCACCGGACCTCGCCGCACATCCAGCGTCCGCAGGCACGGCCCACGGCCGGCCACCGGGTCATCTCCACAGCCCGAGCGCCCCACCATGACAGCGGCTCGACCGCTGATCGTCTGCATTGCCACGCTGCCCCCGGATCAGCGGGCGCCCCGAGCCGATCACTCCGTCGCGCCCACCTCGAGGGCCGCGCGCGCAGGCTGGACGGCGGCCCCACCCACACGGGTCCGTCGATCCTCAGGCACCCGTCGAGCCGAGAACGAGCGTCCCGCTTCCCCGCTGCTGAGCCGCCGCGCCGTCACGACCGCGGTGAGGGCCGTCCAGCGGCCCCTGGCGGCTGCGTCCGAGGCGAGCCGCCACTTCATCGACCCGACGGAGTAGGCGTTCCACGTGAAACACGCGGCGCCGCGCGCCATACCCAGGACCGATCCGTTCATCAACGTCCACCGTGTCCGATCCACCGCATGAGCCGATGGGAACGACGCCGACCGGACCTCTCGCGCGCGATCCCACCCGCCGGCGGATCGCACCCGGGCCCAGACACCCGCGCGCTCCGAGCCGACCTCACACCCCGTCGCGCGATCCCGCCCCGCCCACCGGCCACAGCACATCGACTGCGCCGACAGGCGCGAACCCGCACGCCGCGGCCTTCGATGCACGCACCAGCGTGGGCATGTACTCGTCCACGGCGATGCATGTCCCTGCCACGCGGAACCGGTCGGGCCTCGCACGCACCACGCAGCCCGAAACCCGGTCCGCCACTCTGCCGCAGTGCTCCCGCCGGTCTCGGCGCCGGACGGCACCACAGCGCGCCGCCCACACCGCCGACGCAGGGCGTGCGCCGAACCTGCATGTGCGCGACCGCGACCCGCACGCGCTGCCCGGCCCGCCCCGCACGCACTCCCGGCCCCGCCCCGCACTCGCTCCCCGGCCCCGCCCCGCACGCGCTCACCGGCTCCGCCCCGCACGCGCTCCCCGGCCCGCGCCACGCGCGTCCCGCACCGACACCGCGGTCCGCCCCGCTCGCCCACGGCCCCCGAGAGCCAGCCCGCGCGAGACAGCCTGCGGCTCAGCTCTCCGGGTCGTCCCCGAACACGCGAACCTCCTGCGGGCACCGGCACGCCGCGGCGAACCGTGCCGCCCAGAGCAGCGCGTCATCTCGCGTGGGTACCTCGATCACCGAGTACCCGCCCTCGATCCGTGCAGTCTGCGGGTAGGTGCCAGGGGTGACGACACCGTCACGGTCGACGCGCACCGGTGGGACCGACTCGTCGATGCCGCCACCGAACACCCACACCCCGGCGGCCTTCGCCTCGGCGACGACGCGGTGGGAGTCGACGCCGGCGGCCTGGAGGTCGGCGTCGGAGTGGACGTCCATCTCTCCGCTCGGGAACGAGATCAGGTACTTGGACATCGCTGCACACTCCCCTGCCGTGGGATGCTGGCTCGTGTTCGCCATCGTGCCCGATGAGCGGCGCCTGGCGACCCTCGGATCGAGAATGGCTCGAACACGCACCCCGCGTACATTCCGCCACTGCTTCGCCCGGAAACTACCTCGTCCAGGCCGATTCTCAGTGACCTCTGGAACAGCACGAGAGGCCGGCCCCGACGGGGCCGGCCTCTCGTTGGCGTCAGCAGAACGCCGATGTCAGCTCGCTGCGCGGATCACCACGTACCGCGAGGGCTCGACACCCTCGGAGTCGGACGTCAGCCCGGCCGCCGCGACAGCGTCGTGCACGACCTTGCGCTCGAACGGGTTCATCGGCTCGAGCGAGAGGTCGGCACCCGACTCGCGCACCCGGGCGATCGCACCCTCGGCCACGGTGACGAGCTCGGCCTTGCGCTCGGCCCGGAACCCGGCGACGTCGAGCATGAGGCGGCTGCGGTCCCCGGTCTTCGCCTGCACGGCGAGACGGGTCAGCTCCTGGAGCGCGTCCAGCACCTCGCCGTCCTTGCCGACGAGCCGGCGCAGCGCACGCGCGTTGGTCTCGCCGTCCGCGACGATCTCGACGGCAGCCCGCCCGTGGTCGACGTCGATGTCGATGTCGCCGTCGAGGTCGGCGATGTCCAGCAGCTCCTCGAGGTAGTCCGCGGCGATCTCGCCCTCCTCCTCGAGGCGGGTCGGACCGGCGGCCTCGGCGGCCTCATCCGTGGGTGTGGTCATCTCTGGCTCCTTGGTGTCAGACGTCTCACGCGCACCCGGCGCGTCGATGCTCACTCGTCCGCGGCCGAGCCGTCGGCCTTCGTCGAGTCGCTGCTGGGGGTCGCCGGCTTCTTCTTCGCCGTGCCGGACCCGCTGCCGGAGGCCGGGCGCTTCGCGGTGCCGGAGCTACCGGCCTTGCCCGCCGTGCCGCTCGCCTTGCCCGTGCCCGACGCCTTCGCGCCGCCCGAGGCCTTCGTCCCGCCGGAGGTCGTGCCCGACGACGCCTTGCCCGTGCCCGACGCCTTCGCGCCGCCGGAGGTCGCGCCCGCGGGCTTCGCGCCGGACGCCTTCGCCGAACCCGCCGCGGCCGCCGACTCACCAGAGGACGCCGACCCACCAGCGCCCGGGGTGGTCCCCGCCGGACGCGGCTTGCGCGCGCGGTCCTTGCGCACCGGCTGCTGACGCTGCCCGCCGCGGGCCTCCTCGATGCCGGGTGCGTCCAGCGCCTCCTCGATGCCGACGCCACCACCGTGCGCCGCGGCCTTCTTCGCCTTGCGCGCCTTCATCGCGGCCTCGGCCTGCGAGCCCGGTGCCGGCATGCGGCGGATCGTGTAGAACTGCTGGCCCATCGTCCACAGGTTCGTGGTGGTCCAGTAGATGAGGACACCGATCGGGAAGTTCACGCCGGAGAAGGCGAAGATCAGCGGGAAGACGTACATCAGCATCTTCTGCTGCTGCGCCATGGGGCCCTGGAGGGCGGCCGGCGGCATGTTCTTCATCGTCAGCTGACGCTGGGTGGTGAAGGTGGTCACCGACATCGCGATGACGAGCACGATGGTGACGATCCGGATGTGCAGCGCCTGCGAGCCGTCACCGAAGGTCGATGCCGTCATGAAGGTGCCGGACAGCGGGGCGCCGAAGATGGTGGCGCTCTCCGCCTGGGCCGCGAGCTGCTGCGTGAGCGGGCCGAGGTTCGTCCGCGGGTACGTGCCGTTCGACAGCGCCGGCAGCGAGTTCAGCACCCGGAACAGGGCGAAGAAGATCGGCGACTGCGCCAGGATCGGCAGGCAGGACGAGAAGGGGTTCGTCCCGTGCTTCCGATAGAGCTCCATCGTCTCGCGGCTCATGGCCTCGCGGGACGCCGGGTCGGTCTTGCCCTTGTACTTCTTCTGGATCTTCTGCATCTCCGGCGCGAGCAGCTGCATGCCGCGCGACGCCTTGATCTGCTTGAAGAACAGCGGGATCAGGATGATCCGCATCACGATCACGAGGCCGACGATGGACAGGCCCCAGGCGAGGCCGCCGGCGGGGTCGAGCCCGATCCAGTCGAAGAACGAGTGGAACTGGACCATGATCCAGGCGACCACGACCATGATCGGGTACAGCAGGCCGTCGAACCAGTTCATGAAGAGGGTCTCCTGGAGAGATGGTCAGTGCGCGGTGGTGACCGCGCCGTGCGGGTGCCGGTGTCGCTGCCCCGCGGGAGGAACGTCGTCGACGCCTCCGGGGTTCCACGGGTTGCAGCGGAGCACGCGCCACACGGCGAGCCAGGTGCCCCGGAAGGCACCGTGCCGTTCGAGCGCCGTCACCGCGTAGCTGGAGCACGACGGGTAGAACCGGCAGGTCGGAGGGGTCATCGGCGAGATGAACCGCTGGTAGCCGCGGACGGCCAGCACGAGCAGGCGACGCGGGGTGTGGGCGACGGCCCGCAGCACGCGGGTCATGACCGGCTCCCGGCGCCCACGCGCTCGGCCTGGCGGCGGGACGCGGTGCGCAGCGCACCGTCGAGGTCGTGGGCCAGCGTCGCGTAGTCGACGTCGGCCGCGGGCGCCAGAGCCCGCACGACGATGCCCGCGTCCTCGGGGAGGCCGGAGATCCGCTCCGCGGTGAGCGCACGCAGCCGTCGCTTGACGCGGTTGCGCGTGACGGCGTTGCCGACGGCCTTGGACACGACGAAACCGACCACCGGACCGGGTCCGGGGTCGGTTCGCGTCACGAGGTGCACCACGAGAGTGCTGCGGCCACCACGCGCGCCGGTCCGCACGGCCTGCTCGAACTGAGCGGGCCGTCGCATCCGGTGCGCGGCGGGCAGCACCGCGAGGGTGGCGTCAGGCCGACAGCTCGGCGCGACCCTTGCGCCGACGAGCGGCGAGGATCGCGCGGCCCGCACGGGTCCGCATACGCAGGCGGAAGCCGTGGGTCTTCGCCCGTCGCCGGTTGTTCGGCTGGAAGGTGCGCTTGCTCACGATGGTCTCCAAGTACTTCAGTGCCCGGGCGCGGTGTACGCCCGAAGGTCAGGTCAAGGTGCCCGTGCTCGACTGCTCCGGTACCCACGTCGCCAGACGAGGCCGACGTCGGGGCACGCCAGCAGGAGCCATCAGGAAGGCTGTTCAACGCTACGTCCTCGACGCCCGTGGGTCAAACCGCGTCCGCGCGTCGCCTCGACGAGCCCGCGAGGGCGCGGTATGGGCGGCCCTCCGTGGAATCACGGCGACCCACTCCCGCCGGGGGAGGCCGCGCACTAGCATCGACCCCCGACACGTCCCCGGGCGACTTCTCCCCACCCCGTGGACACAGGCCCGACAGCCTGTGGACAGAGGCGCTCCGGACCAGCGACGTGACACCCACGAACGCCGTGATC